>NZ_CM176935.1:0-4998223 GCF_058145115.1 Cytobacillus sp. C11.1
GCCCGGCAGCGTCCTACTCTCACAGGGGGACAGCCCCCAACTACCATCGGCGCTGAGAAGCTTAACTTCCGTGTTCGGTATGGGAACGGGTGTGACCTTCTCGCTATCGCCACCAGACTATTTTTTCAAAGACAAGTATTATTATACCGTCTTTTTATGATTTTTCAAGAGGAAATTTTAAATTTTCGTTCCCTCAAAACTAGATAATGAATGAAGAAGAATTGCCGAGTTTCACCAATAACTTGGTTAAGTCCTCGATCGATTAGTATCAGTCAGCTCCACATGTCGCCACGCTTCCACCTCTGACCTATCAACCTGATCATCTTTCAGGGATCTTACTAGCTTGACGCTATGGGAAATCTCATCTCGAGGGGGGCTTCATGCTTAGATGCTTTCAGCACTTATCCCTTCCGCACATAGCTACCCAGCGATGCCTTTGGCAAGACAACTGGTACACCAGCGGTGCGTCCATCCCGGTCCTCTCGTACTAAGGACAGCTCCTCTCAAATTTCCTGCGCCCACGACGGATAGGGACCGAACTGTCTCACGACGTTCTGAACCCAGCTCGCGTACCGCTTTAATGGGCGAACAGCCCAACCCTTGGGACCGACTACAGCCCCAGGATGCGATGAGCCGACATCGAGGTGCCAAACCTCCCCGTCGATGTGGACTCTTGGGGGAGATAAGCCTGTTATCCCCGGGGTAGCTTTTATCCGTTGAGCGATGGCCCTTCCATGCGGAACCACCGGATCACTAAGCCCGACTTTCGTCCCTGCTCGACTTGTAGGTCTCGCAGTCAAGCTCCCTTGTGCCTTTACACTCTGCGAATGATTTCCAACCATTCTGAGGGAACCTTTGGGCGCCTCCGTTACTTTTTAGGAGGCGACCGCCCCAGTCAAACTGCCCACCTGACACTGTCTCCCGCCCCGATAAGGGGCGCGGGTTAGAATTTCAATACAGCCAGGGTAGTATCCCACCGACGCCTCCACCGAAGCTGGCGCTCCGGTTTCTACGGCTCCTACCTATCCTGTACAAGCTGTACCAAAATTCAATATCAGGCTACAGTAAAGCTCCACGGGGTCTTTCCGTCCTGTCGCGGGTAACCTGCATCTTCACAGGTACTATAATTTCACCGAGTCTCTCGTTGAGACAGTGCCCAGATCGTTACGCCTTTCGTGCGGGTCGGAACTTACCCGACAAGGAATTTCGCTACCTTAGGACCGTTATAGTTACGGCCGCCGTTTACTGGGGCTTCGATTCAAAGCTTCGCTTGCGCTAACCTCTCCTCTTAACCTTCCAGCACCGGGCAGGCGTCAGCCCCTATACTTCGCCTTGCGGCTTCGCAGAGACCTGTGTTTTTGCTAAACAGTCGCCTGGGCCTATTCACTGCGGCTCATCAGGGCTATTCACCCTAATGAGCACCCCTTCTCCCGAAGTTACGGGGTCATTTTGCCGAGTTCCTTAACGAGAGTTCTCTCGCTCACCTTAGGATTCTCTCCTCGCCTACCTGTGTCGGTTTGCGGTACGGGCACCTTTTCCCTCGCTAGAGGCTTTTCTTGGCAGTGTGGAATCAGGAACTTCGGTACTAAATTTCCCTCGCCGTCACAGCTCAGCCTGTGTGGTAACGGGATTTGCCTCGTTACCAGCCTAACTGCTTGGACGCGCATATCCAACAGCGCGCTTACCCTATCCTCCTGCGTCCCCCCATTGCTCAAACGGTAAAGAGGTGGTACAGGAATATCAACCTGTTGTCCATCGCCTACGCTTTTCAGCCTCGGCTTAGGTCCCGACTAACCCTGAGCGGACGAGCCTTCCTCAGGAAACCTTAGGCATTCGGTGGATGGGATTCTCACCCATCTTTCGCTACTCATACCGGCATTCTCACTTCTAAGCGCTCCACCAGTCCTTGCGGTCTAGCTTCAACGCCCTTAGAACGCTCTCCTACCACGGACACCTAATGGTGTCCATCCACAGCTTCGGTGATACGTTTAGCCCCGGTACATTTTCGGCGCGGAGTCACTCGACCAGTGAGCTATTACGCACTCTTTAAATGGTGGCTGCTTCTAAGCCAACATCCTGGTTGTCTAAGCAACTCCACATCCTTTTCCACTTAACGTATACTTTGGGACCTTAGCTGGTGGTCTGGGCTGTTTCCCTCTTGACTACGGATCTATCACTCGCAGTCTGACTCCCATGGATAAGTCTTTGGCATTCGGAGTTTGTCTGAATTCGGTAACCCGATGAGGGCCCCTAGTCCAAACAGTGCTCTACCTCCAAGACTCTTACTACATGAGGCTAGCCCTAAAGCTATTTCGGAGAGAACCAGCTATCTCCAAGTTCGATTGGAATTTCTCCGCTACCCACACCTCATCCCCGCACTTTTCAACGTGCGTGGGTTCGGGCCTCCATCCAGTGTTACCTGGACTTCACCCTGGACATGGGTACATCACCTGGTTTCGGGTCTACGACCACATACTCATTCGCCCTATTCAGACTCGCTTTCGCTGCGGCTCCGTCTTGTCAACTTAACCTCGCATGTAATCGTAACTCGCCGGTTCATTCTACAAAAGGCACGCTATCACCCATTAACGGGCTCTAACTACTTGTAGGCACACGGTTTCAGGTTCTCTTTCACTCCCCTTCCGGGGTGCTTTTCACCTTTCCCTCACGGTACTGGTTCACTATCGGTCACTAGGGAGTATTTAGCCTTGGGAGATGGTCCTCCCTGCTTCCGACGGGATTTCTCGTGTCCCGCCGTACTCAGGATCCACTCTGGAGGGAACGAAGTTTCAACTACAGGGCTTTTACCTTCTCTGGCCGGCCTTTCCAGACCTGTTCATTTACCTCGTTCCTTTGTAACTCCGTGTAGAGTGTCCTACAACCCCAAGAGGCAAGCCTCTTGGTTTGGGCTAATCCCGTTTCGCTCGCCGCTACTCAGGGAATCGCGTTTGCTTTCTCTTCCTCCGGGTACTTAGATGTTTCAGTTCCCCGGGTCTGCCTTCCATACCCTATGAATTCAGATATGGATCCTATCCCATTACGGATAGGGGGTTTCCCCATTCGGAAATCTCCGGATCAAAGCTTACTTACAGCTCCCCGAAGCATATCGGAGTTAGTCCCGTCCTTCATCGGCTCCTAGTGCCAAGGCATTCACCGTGCGCCCTTTCTAACTTAACCTACTTCGGCCGCTGATCGACTGCGAATCTCTGCGTCAGCTTCGTCACTGTGCTCCTCACGTACTCTCGTACGCTCCGGTGCTCGTTCGGTCGCTTTCTTGAGCTTCTTGCCGCTCATCGTCCTCATGGTTTGTACTCTTACTTGGTTTCAAAAAACTTACATAAGAGAAAAAAACTAAGATGGCGATTACTCGGTTATTGCTTCTTCATTAACATTATCTAGTTTTCAAAGAACGAATAATTCAATGAGAGATTGGTCTCTCAAAACTAAACGAACAAAACACGTCACGTCTCAAGTAAATATCCTTAGAAAGGAGGTGATCCAGCCGCACCTTCCGATACGGCTACCTTGTTACGACTTCACCCCAATCATCTGTCCCACCTTAGGCGGCTGGCTCCAAAAGGTTACCCCACCGACTTCGGGTGTTACAAACTCTCGTGGTGTGACGGGCGGTGTGTACAAGGCCCGGGAACGTATTCACCGCGGCATGCTGATCCGCGATTACTAGCGATTCCGGCTTCATGCAGGCGAGTTGCAGCCTGCAATCCGAACTGAGAATGGTTTTATGGGATTCGCTTAACCTCGCGGTCTCGCAGCCCTTTGTACCATCCATTGTAGCACGTGTGTAGCCCAGGTCATAAGGGGCATGATGATTTGACGTCATCCCCACCTTCCTCCGGTTTGTCACCGGCAGTCACCTTAGAGTGCCCAACTGAATGCTGGCAACTAAGATCAAGGGTTGCGCTCGTTGCGGGACTTAACCCAACATCTCACGACACGAGCTGACGACAACCATGCACCACCTGTCATCCTGTCCCCCGAAGGGGAACGCCCTATCTCTAGGGTTGTCAGGAGATGTCAAGACCTGGTAAGGTTCTTCGCGTTGCTTCGAATTAAACCACATGCTCCACCGCTTGTGCGGGCCCCCGTCAATTCCTTTGAGTTTCAGCCTTGCGGCCGTACTCCCCAGGCGGAGTGCTTAATGCGTTTGCTGCAGCACTAAAGGGCGGAAACCCTCTAACACTTAGCACTCATCGTTTACGGCGTGGACTACCAGGGTATCTAATCCTGTTTGCTCCCCACGCTTTCGCGCCTCAGCGTCAGTTACAGACCAAAGAGTCGCCTTCGCCACTGGTGTTCCTCCACATCTCTACGCATTTCACCGCTACACGTGGAATTCCACTCTTCTCTTCTGCACTCAAGTTCCCCAGTTTCCAATGACCCTCCCCGGTTGAGCCGGGGGCTTTCACATCAGACTTAAGGAACCGCCTGCGCGCGCTTTACGCCCAATAATTCCGGACAACGCTTGCCACCTACGTATTACCGCGGCTGCTGGCACGTAGTTAGCCGTGGCTTTCTGGTTAGGTACCGTCAAGGTACCGGCAGTTACTCCGGTACTTGTTCTTCCCTAACAACAGAGTTTTACGATCCGAAAACCTTCATCACTCACGCGGCGTTGCTCCGTCAGACTTTCGTCCATTGCGGAAGATTCCCTACTGCTGCCTCCCGTAGGAGTCTGGGCCGTGTCTCAGTCCCAGTGTGGCCGATCACCCTCTCAGGTCGGCTACGCATCGTTGCCTTGGTGAGCCGTTACCTCACCAACTAACTAATGCGCCGCGGGCCCATCTGTAAGTGATAGCCGAAACCATCTTTCAGCTTTCCCTCATGTGAAGGAAAGAGTTATCCGGTATTAGCTCCGGTTTCCCGAAGTTATCCCAGTCTTACAGGCAGGTTGCCCACGTGTTACTCACCCGTCCGCCGCTGACTTCTGGGAGCAAGCTCCCAGAAGTCCGCTCGACTTGCATGTATTAGGCACGCCGCCAGCGTTCGTCCTGAGCCAGGATCAAACTCTCCATATAAGAGTTGATTAAGCTCATAAGTTGTCTTTTCAAAAAAGACTAAAGAATTAACGTTGACGTTTTTGTTCGTTCAGTTTTCAAAGATCAATTTCCCTTTGTTATATTTTGCCTTATCGCTCAGAAGCGACTTTATTAATATAACATGTGTTGAATTCAACTGTCAACACTTTTTTAAAACAAATCCGTCAGCTGTGAAAATGTTTTTTGTTCATATCGCAGCGACGGATATAAATATAACAAGGATTTAAATAAAGGTCAATAGCTTTTAATGTTTTTTTACGATAATTTTTTTCCTAGTTTATAATGCCTGTGATAAATCCCTTGTCCCTTCGTATCTATATTCACTACTTCTATAATATGTTTATCTATTAGATATTCAAGAAGCATACTTAAGTCAACTGAATATAGATGAAGTTCTTCATGATTCATAATGTCATGGATAGACCATTCTTCTTTTTCACCAAGAATATCTGCAAGATGGCTTATTCCTTGTTTTGTCCTTGAATGGATCAAGAACTCACTGGCCAAAAATAACAGTTCCAGTCTTTTTTCCAGTGGCTCATGGCTATTTACAAGCTCTTCATATAACTTCATAATTTCTGGTTCAATTTGTTTAACCTGATTCCATACAGTTACCTCGGGATGAAAACCATTTTCGATTACTGCAAGCCTTGCCAGGTGATGGAGAGAATGAACAATATGGTTATAGGCGTCAAAATAATGGCGGTTCTCAAAAAATGCTTTTCCATCCATGTACCGGCGGATCAGCTTCGCAAACTCCAGCCCCATCTTTAATTTCCGCCCATAGAACGGAAATTCCCTTAATTCCACCTTCAAATTATGAATATACTCATTTCGATCAAAAAGAACTTTTCCATTATAGAGCCAATCAAATATCTTGCGGTTTGATCCTAATAGTATCCATTCACGCAGCTGCTTATCTGTCACTATATGAAGAGCTGCTTTTTTATCCTTATATGTGTAATGCTTAACAAACACAGGTTCATCTGCTTCCTTTACAAGAATCAGGAGCACAGCATCAAAGGTATCTGTTGCAGGAATTGCTTTTTGAATCTTCTCGGTCATGATCACTCCGAGCGTATTTGTCTGGCTTGCCCGTTCTTGGTAAATAGGACGGAGAATATCTTCCATCATAATTCCTCCAGTTTATTGATAGCGTATATCTTCGACAATTATAAATGAAATCCTCCCTAAATGTGAGACATTTTTCGACATCATCCTATATTAATATTTATTTAGGTAAAGAGGTTATGGTATAGTTAGCTTTTAGGAGGGAACAGAATGGCTAAGTACTCAAGTAAAATCAATAAAATTCGTACATTTGCCCTTAGTTTAATTTTTATCGGATTTATCGTTATGTACGTTGGAATCTTCTTTAGAAATTCCCCTCTTCTCATGACAATATTTATGCTGCTAGGAATGCTATTCATCCTCGCAAGCACCGGTGTATATTTTTGGATCGGCATGCTTTCAACTAAAACCGTACAGGTGGTTTGCCCGAATTGCGGCAAGCATACTAAAATGCTGGGCCGTGTTGATATGTGCATGTATTGCAAAGAGCCTTTAACGCTTGATCCAAAACTTGAGGGCGTTGAATTTAATGAAAAATTCAACAAAAAAAATACGAAGCAGAGCTAATAACCTCACCGCTTCATATTCGCGATCCAAAATGGCCGGCTAGCTAATAGCCGGTTTTTTATTATAAATTGTACATTATATACTTAAGAAAAGGCTCTGTTAAATTTGCCTGTTGATTTCAGCACGAGGCACTCCCTTTCCGCGGGTGGAGTTCGACGCTCCTCGTTGCTTCGCTCCTGCGGGGTCTCCCTTTGATCCGCACTCCCGCAGGACTTTGAATAAGCATCACTGAGTAAACACCTCACGAAGAAAATGCGAATGCATTTTCGCGGGATTAGTGCCTTCCGCTCCAATCAACAGGGTGCTAAAACCTAAGTAAAAAGAAAAAGCTGTCAGCATCCAGCCGGCAGCTTTGTACTATTTGGTTAGTGAGCTTCTTTGCTTGCACATTCAGGGCAGGTTCCATAGATCTCCATTCTATGATGGCTGATTTTAAAACCTGTTACATGTGAGGCAAGATGTTCTACTTCATCAAGGCCAGGATAGTGGAAGTCTACAATCTTGCCGCAGCTCTCACAAATGACATGGTAATGATGAGTAGTTACAAAATCGAAGCGGCTCGATGCGTCTCCGTATGTTAGTTCCTTCACCAGGCCAACCTCACGGAATACTCGTAAATTATTGTAAACTGTAGCCACACTCATATTAGGGAATTTACCTTCTAATGCTTTGTATATATCGTCTGCAGTCGGGTGTGACATGGAGTTTATTAAATATTCAAGTATCGCATGACGCTGCGGAGTGATACGGACTCCTGTCTCTTTCAAAGTATCCAGCGCCTCTTTTAATTCCATTTGCGCCACCGCCATGCACCTCTTTTCCAACAAATATTATTACTTTATAATCTTTATAAATAGTGTACTAATTTTTTACCACATTTGTCAATATTACAAACACCTTAATAGAGGGAAGTCAGCTTTTATCAGCATGCAATGTATGTTCACTGGATCCCAAGTGATGATTTACAAAGCGAGCTGAGACAAACAGCAAATCTGATAAACGATTTAAATAGGCCAGAACCAGCGGGTTTACATCTTCCCCCAGGGAGACCGCACACCGCTCAGCCCTTCTTACAATTGTTCTTGCCACATGGAAGGCAGCTCCTGATGGATGACCGCCTGGAAGAATAAAGTTAGTTAGGGCAGCAAGTTCTGCTTCCCATTCATCGATTTGCTTTTCCATGAAAGCGATATCCTCTTCTGATATAACCCATTTAACTTCCCTGCCTTTGGGCGTAGCCAGCTCTGCACCAGCGTGAAACAAGTCAGTCTGTACTTTGTGAAAAACTTTTTCTATCATTTCTTTATCTGTAAAAAATTCGGCTGTTAAGTGGCTTAATGCCATCCCAATCATGGAGTTAGCTTCATCACAAGTACCGTAAGCCTCTACACGAATATCATCTTTATTGACTCTCTGCCCGTATATTAAAGAGGTGGTTCCCTTGTCTCCAGTTTTTGTATAAATTTTCACCTTAATACCCTCTTTCTAGATCAATCACATTAATGTAATCTTTGTTATTTTATATATATATGTATGAAGGTTATTCTTAAAAATTTCAAAAGATCGCGGTAAATAATTTTTAGTACTGTTTGAGAGATGAGGCATGGCTGTTTACATTCTCCATTTTCCAGAAAGAATGACCCTTTGGAAGCGGCTTGTTTTTCGAAAACATCCAGATAAGCGTGGTAAATCCGGTCTGCTTCTAATGCTGTTATAAGAACCATTTCCTCTACAAGATAGCCTCACCTATATTTTTAAAAAATGCGGAATCCTACATGGCTGCAAAATGCTCTTTCTTTAGCACTTAATTTATTTCAATTGTACTTAGCAAAACAGAGAAATTTCTTTTGTACTTCCTCACGGAGGCTTTCAGAGGCAAATCGGAAGAAACAATCCTCATAGAAATCGCCCCAATTTTGTTTTTTATCATCATATCACCGATGTCTGAATTGTAGAAACTATACGTTGCTTCTTTTGGCTGCTTTCTCAACCTTTATTGCTTTTTAAACATTGATTTCCTGATTTTCGCTCCAGGATGCTCAGCGGACTGCGGAGGTAGGCGGTAGCCTCCTCGGCTCACATGGCCTGCGAGGGCCTCCCTTTGACTCTCTCTCCCGCTGGAGTCTCGCTCCTATCATTCAGATCAACAAAGTGCAAATATCAACATGACCTTTTAACAGGGCCTAAAAAAAACGGACCAGATAAGGTCCGTTTCGAAAAAAGTATCTGAGGAGGTATGCCCTAATAAAATGATATGCAAAACTTGTTTTTAGGAATGGACAAAAGCCTTGATCCCCTAAAAATAGGCCACCCATTTGCATATATATCTCTTTGCATCAGCCCTAGGCCAGGTTTTCTTTAATATATTCAAGAGCTTCTTCTACATGCCCTTTTACTTTCACTTTCCGCCACTCTTTAACGAGTTTGCCTTCCGGATCAATAATAAAAGTGGAACGTTCAATTCCCATATATTCTTTCCCAAAATTCTTCTTCAGCTTCCATACATCATATGCTTCTGCGGTTTTATGATCTTCATCAGCAAGCAGCAAAAATGGCAAGCCGTGTTTTTCGATAAATTTTTCATGTCTTGTAAGCGGATCGGGGCTTACACCTAATATAACTGCATTCACGCCTGCAAAGTTTTCATGCTGGTCCCTGAAATCACATGCCTGTGTTGTACAGCCTGGCGTCATGTCTTTCGGATAAAAATAGAGAACCACATTTTTACCTCGGTAATCTGAAAGCTTTATTTTCTTGCCATTGCTGGCCTCCAGCTCAAAATCCGGAGCAAGGTCTCCAATTGCAACTGCCATACTTTATCACTCCCGTTAGATAAGTTTTCTTGCTTTAAGCCTATCCAACTTTTCACTTAAAAACAACCATTAGGCAGGCAGTTATGTCTGCTTTTCCGCATCAAAAACAACTCTCGCCACAAAGGCTGCAGGTATGACGTAGCCAATCAGAGCTTCCAAAACAGCAATCATTCTGCCAATTCCAATCGGGCTAATATCTCCATATCCAACGGAAAACAGAGTTACTGCACTAAAGTAAAATCCCGTCTCAAGCCGTTCCAGAAACCCTGCTTCTATATAGTTTGTACCATCTATTAAAACAACAAGTCCATGCAAATCAAGTAAAATATAAATTAGTCCGAAACCAATCATGATTGTAGCATACAAACTTATCAGATAAAGGAAATTCTCCATAGATACCCATCTGCCTTTTATCTTCGTAGATGAAAAAAGAGTTTGCAGACTCATAATCATGCATAAAACAATCAGAATTAACGACAAATAAAATGCCATAATGCAACCTCATTTCGAAATGGCTTCAACTAACTTATTTATACGCTTCTATACCATACTGTATGACTGCCTGTCTGCACACAAGAAAAGCGAGGGCGCCGCAGCTAGACTGTTTTCGAAGCGGAAAGTTTCACATGCACAAAAAGAGCCAGGGATATACCCCGGCTCTGGTTTCAATTACCTGCACCTCTATACCGCTTTACACCTGAATTCCAAATCAAAATTGAGATTCCAAAGAATACGGTCCCGATTACCGGAGTTAAGAATGAGTAGAGAAACCACTCTTCCTTCCCCAAAAAGTAAGCGGCAGGATAAACACCGACAAAGGCGAATGGCAGCACCCAAGTTAATACAAAGCGAATAACGCTATTATAAATATCTACTGGATACCTTCCATAATTTCCGATGTTATACATCATAGGCATGATCGAAGTTCGGGCATCAGCCCAAAAACTGATGCACGCAATCATGATAAAAATGCCGCCATACACTAGCATTCCTCCTAATACAAAAAGAAGGAATAAGAACGGGTCTGCCCAGGATAGCTCCAGACCAAGGCTGTTTCCTGCATAAAACATTACAGCGATTCCTGTAACGGCTCCGAAAAGGGATTCAAGCTCCATCCGTTCCAAAACAATTTGAAACAGGCTATGGATCGGACGGGTCAATATCCTATCAAGCTCACCTTTGACAATATACCTTTCGTTAAAATCCCAGATATTAAAGAAAGAAGAAAACAGAGCATATGGGACAAGGAAAAATCCGTAAATGAAAATAATCTCATCCCTCGTCCAGCCTCCAAGAAGATTGGTATGGCCGAAAACGACTAATATAAAAATTAAATTGACTGCCTGAAATAATAGGTCTGAGATTATCTCCACAAATAAATCTGCTCGGTACTGCATCCTCGTTTTCATATATTGGGCGACATATTGGAAGAAAATTTTTAAATAAAACATCCGTCACCCTCCCTGAATAATAAGTTGTTTTTTCGCAATCACCCATAGAATCTGAATGGGGATCACCAGAATAATCACCCATACACCCTGAAGAATAATTGCTTGAATGGCTTCATTATTTGAAAAGCTATTTGTAAAGATCATACTTGGTACATAACTGATTCCCTGAAAGGGAAGATACTTCAATAAATCCTGAGCCCATATCGGAAAAAAGCTGATGGGAATAAGAAGGCCTGAAAAGAGATCAATCACAACCCTTTTCGCCCGTATAAGACCTGTATTATTAAATAGGAAGAAAGTGGTAATCCCTGTCAGCAAATTAATTTGGGTATTAATAAAGAAACTTAATAAAATCGACATCGCAAAAAAGAGCCAAGTGGTTAAATCTGCAGAAAACTGGAGCGGGAAAATGAACGAAACAATCACCATACCCGGAACCGAGAAGAAGAACAGGCGGAATATCCCCTCGCCAAGCCCCTGCATTGTTTTCATGCCAAGGTAATTGTACGGGCGTATCAGTTCCACCGCTACCTTCCCTTCTTTAATTTCCGCAGCCATTTCACGGTCAATATTATTAAAATAAAATGCCCTTGCCATCCACGCTACTGCTACATACGTAGACATTTGGATAACAGACATGCCTTCAATTGCATCCTTTTCGCCATATATTGCCGACCATAAAAAATAATAGGCCCCGATATTAATGCTGTAAATCAAAATACCTGTATAATAATTAGTTCTGTAAGCAAGCATCATTAGGAAACGGATCCGGATCATTTCAAGATATTTATCCATGAACACACCCCCAGTTATGGAGCGGACGGAACCATTCCATTACGATATCCCCCGGTCATAAATATTTCGGATGATTTCCTCAGTAGAAGTTTCTTTAATGTTGATATCTTTTATTTTTAAAGCGGCAACCACCTTTGCAATTAATAATGATATGAGCTCATCATCATCATCCACCACTGCCGTAAAAATGGCTTTCTTCTCATCCTTCTCCCATTTCACTTCAGACGATGCTGTTATTTTATTTAGATCAGCCAGTTCGACTTCTTCGAGAAATTGAAATTCAATTTCTTTTCCTTCTCCCCATTTTTCCTTCAGGCTTTTTAATGCACCATCGTAAATGATTTTGCCATCATCAAGCATAACCACCCGTTCACACAAGGCCTCGATATCTGTTAAATCATGCGTGGTCAGCAGAATGGTTGTATTATACTTTTCATTAATCTCTTTAAGGAACTCCCTGATTCTTAGTTTAACCAGAACATCAAGCCCAATGGTAGGTTCATCCAGAAACAGAAGCGGCGGGTTATGGATCAGTGCGGCAGCGAGTTCGCATCTCATTCTTTGTCCAAGGGAAAGCTTCCGGACCGGCTTATCCAGGAGTGGCTCAATATCCAATGTTTTGATGACATGTGCCATATGGCTTTCATATTGTTCATCAGATACTTTGTAAACCTTCTTCAGCAGCCTGAAAGACTCCTGAACAGCAATGTCCCACCACAGCTGCGATCTTTGTCCAAAAACCACACCAATAGTGCTGACGAACTTTTCACGGTCTTTATGCGGGTTCATACCATTTACAATGACTTCACCGCTGGTTGGGGTTAAAATCCCAGTTAGCATCTTAATGGTCGTTGACTTACCTGCTCCATTTTCGCCAATATAGCCGACCATTTCTCCTTGCTTCACATTAAAGCTGATGTCGTTAACAGCTGGTACAATCTTGTAGTTTCTTGTTAAAAGGTCCCGAAAAGCACCTTTTAATCCGGAGCGGCTTGAATAGGCTATAAACTCTTTCTTTAAGTTCCGGACTGTTATTGCATCTTTCATGATTACTCCTCCTGCCAATTAATGCCCTAATGAAATAGTTTAGACAAACACGCAAAGCAACACAAATAGAATGCACCTAATCTTTATGTAGAAATCTATAGGTCATTAACACATTCGGTTCATCCGGGTCCCTTCATTAAGTTACAGAATACTCTGCCTTCCCTTTTAGATTGGACTTATTGCCTTTCAATCATGTTAAAATAATAACTGTACTAATTTCGATTCTTGTCAGGAGGAAAATAATGCAATTTACTAATTCTGAACGATTACATAAAAAAGCTCTTGAACATATTGTCGGGGGAGTCAATAGCCCTTCCCGCTCTTATAAAGCAGTTGGCGGAGGTTCCCCGGTCGCGATGGAAAGGGCACAGGGCGCATATTTTTGGGATGTTGACGGCAACCAGTATATCGATTACTTAGCCGCCTATGGACCGATTATTACCGGACATGCCCACCCTCATATTACTGAGGCGATTAAAACTGCCGCAGAGCGCGGAGTGTTATACGGTACTCCAACCCCTCATGAAGTGAAATTTGCGGAAATGCTTAAAGAAGCAATGCCTAATTTGGACAAAGTCCGTTTTGTAAACTCAGGAACAGAAGCAGTTATGACAACCATCCGTGTAGCACGGGCATATACAGGGAGAGACAAAATCATTAAGTTCGCTGGCTGCTACCATGGACATTCAGACCTTGTACTTGTTGCAGCAGGCTCCGGTCCTTCAACATTGGGGACTCCCGACTCTGCTGGAGTACCAAAGAGCATCGCCCAGGAAGTTATAACGGTTCCTTTTAATGAAATAGAGCCCTATAAGGAAGCTTTGGAAAAGTGGGGAGACCAGATTGCAGCTGTTCTCGTTGAACCAATTGTCGGCAATTTTGGGATTGTAGAACCTAAACCGGGATTTTTGGAACAGGTAAATGAATTAACCCATGCAGCAGGAGCGCTGGTTATCTACGATGAAGTTATTACGGCTTTCCGTTTCATGTATGGCGGAGCACAGGATTTGCTGGGCGTTAAACCAGATTTGACTGCTATGGGTAAAATCATTGGAGGAGGCCTGCCTATAGGTGCTTATGGGGGCAAAAAGGAAATCATGGAAACCGTTGCTCCTCTCGGACCTGCATATCAAGCCGGGACTATGGCAGGCAATCCTGCTTCCATTCTGTCCGGCATCGCCTGCCTTGAAGTACTTAAACAGCCGGGAGTCTATGAATATATGGACCGCCTTGGCGAAAAGCTTGAAGAAGGCATCGGCGCCGCTGCAGCAGAATTTAACATTCCGATCACCATTAACCGCTTAAAAGGCGCTCTCACCATTTATTTTACAGATGAAAAAGTTGTAAATTATGAGCAGGCAGAAAACACGGATGGCGAGATGTTTGCAAAGTTTTTTAAGTTAATGCTCAATCAGGGAATCAACCTGGCACCATCCAAATATGAAGCATGGTTTGTAACGATCGCCCATACAGAGGAAGATATTAACGCAACTATCCACGCAGTCCAAAATGCATTTCAGCAATTAAGCGCCGAATAAATATTCACTATTTTATACATTAACGGGAACATTAAAGTTCCCGTTTTCTTTATTAACAGCTATGAAAACGTTTACAATATTAGTGTTTTTTTATACACTATCAGTTTTGTCCCGCTAAACTCTATCCAACTTTTTGTATAAATAATTGATTTCTGAAAATTCATATGATATGATAGGAGAAATCTTTTCTGTAAGTGCGGAGTACGCCAGCAAAAAGATGGGTATAAAGGCAAAAACCTTTCCCAAATAATCAAACTATTCATTTAATAAATGCTTATGCATTTATCCTTTCAAAAACATGACTTTTTGAACAACCTCATTTAAAACCCGTAAACAACTAATTTTTAATAGATTACTAATCAGGAGGTGAACGGCTTTAAGGCAAAGCCTTATTTTCAGCCGAATACTATGACATTACAACAATGGAGTCCTTCACTTTTTAAAGAGTTTAACCGTCAGGAACATGATGCGTGCGGCATCGTTTCTGCTATGGAAAAAAAGAAAGTACCTACACGGGAGAATATTTTCAGCTGTATCAATGCCCTTGTCACCATGAATCACCGTGCCGGCTTTATTAACGGAGAAGGAGACGGTGTTGGCATTCATATTGATATCCCGAGGGCACTTTGGAAAGAAAAGTTAAAGGAAGCAGGAGCCGATCCGGCAGCTGCAACCAGTGAGGGGTTTGTCGTTGGACATGTATTTATGTCCAGAAGCAAGGACACTGAATCTTTTAAAAAGCATTTAATGCAAAAGCTTGCCGATTCTCAGCTTGAAGTCATCTTTGAATCTGAAGAGGTAACCGAATCCTCTGCCCTTGGTCCAATTGCCATTCAGGAAAATCCTGTATTTTGGCAGTTTGCCTGTTTATCAGAACAAACTGGGGGAGAGCTTTCCAAAAAGCTTTTTGAATTGATTGTCGATTTTGAAGAAAATGAGCATGTGCATGTCGCTTCACTAAGCCAGCATCATGCCGTTTATAAGGTAATGGGCGCTGGAGATATTTTGCCTAAATATTATCATGATTTAGCAAGCCCGCTTGTTGCTTCAACCATGACACTTGGACATAACCGCTATTCAACTAATACATTATCAAGCTTCTTTCGCGTGCAGCCATTCAGCATCCTTGGCCACAACGGCGAGATCAACACGATTGCAAAGCTAAGAGATGAAGCGAAAATGGTTGGCGTTCCGCTTGTAAAAGACGGAAGTGATTCCCAGGATTTAAGCAGAACGCTTGAAACGTTTATTTGCCGTGATGGTTATTCACTATTCGAAGCGATGGATGTTATGTTCCCGCCAATCGTGAATGAAATCAAGTCTTACCCAGAACACCTTCAGGATATGTATTCATATATTCGTGAAGCATGGGGCCATTTTGCTCAAGGACCGGCAGGAATTATCTCCCGCTTTGCTGACGAAGCTGTGTTTAGCGTAGATGCTTTGGGCCTTCGTCCGCTGTGGATGCTTGAAACAGAAAGCTCTTATCTGTTCTCATCTGAGCCAGGAATTATTCCATCAAGTGAATATGTCAACGAACCTAAGCCGCTTTCACCTGGTGAAAAAGTCGGACTTAAATGGGATGGCGATACTCTTGCTGTTTATGAACACAGCGATTATCAGGCTGAAGTTTTCGAAAGATTCTCAGTGCGCGTTAGTGCTGATAACTTCCGTATTCGCCTGCAGGAGCCAAAGTTAGAAAAAACAATTTCCGTAAATTATCCGGATAAAGTCCATAATGGACAATATAAAGCGTTCGGCTGGGAAAGAGACCATGTCCAGCTTGTCGAACAAATGGCTGAAAAAGGAGCAGAGCCAATCCGTTCACTCGGACACGACTCTCCTTTGGCTGCACTAAATCCGCAGCGCAAAAATATTTCAGATTTTATTAAGGAAAGCGTTGCAGTCGTTACAAACCCTGCCATTGACCGTGACCGTGAAACCGAGCATTTCTCTACACGCACCATTATAGGAAAGCGTCCGTCATTATTCGAAAAACAACAGCCTGGTGCTGTAATTGAATTACAGACTCCTATTTTAATAGAAGGAAAAGCAGGTTTTGAATGTTCCGAAGCTCTAAAACAGCCTAGCTACGATCAGGTCACCAGCTTCTATCAGGAACAAAAGCTTATTTCTTATCTGTCTACCACATTTAAGAAAGATGAAACCGTAAAAGAAGCTTTGGACCGATTATCTGCAGAAGCAGTTGAAGCTGTACACAGCGGAAAGACCCTGCTTGTCCTCGACGATGCAAACGCACACCAGGAGGATGCTTATTGGATTGATCCGCATTTAGCCGTGTCTGCTATTGACCAGGCCCTAGTAAAAGAAGCCATACGCCGTGAATGTTCCCTTTTGGTGCGTTCTGCTTCCATCAGGTCTTTGCATGATATCATCACTGCATTTGGCTTAGGTGCAGATTTGATCAGCCCTTACTATATGTTTATGACAGTGCTTGGCGATTCTGTAACGCCATTAACCAATTTATATTCAGCCCTTACTAAGGGTCTTGAAAAGGTTATCTCAACGATCGGCATCCATGAGTTAAGAGGCTATGGCCGGCTGTTCTCTGCAATCGGTCTGCATGAAGACTTGGCCGAGTATCTAAATATCGTAAACTTCTTCGGTTCAAAGGATCTTGCATTTAATTTCGACGCAATGAAAGAAGATGCTTTTGCGAGAGCAGAAGATTATCAAAATGAAAAAGAGAGGATTGGAAAGACGTTCAGCCTTTTCCCTCGTATCTGGAAAGCTATTGGCGAAGTTGCATCAACAGGCGACTATAGTGCATACAAGGAAAAAATCTCTGAGCAGGAGGATCAAAATCCTACGACAATCCGCCATTTAACAGGATTTAAAGAGACAGCCTCAAACCTAAAGCCGGAGGATATCAGCTTAAATGTAGGAGAGCATGACCTGCCGTTCGTAATCTCCTCCATGTCCTTTGGTTCTCAGAATGAGACAGCCTTCAGGGCCTATGCAGAAGGTGCAGATCGTTTGAACATGGTCAGCCTGAATGGTGAAGGCGGGGAAATTAAGGATATGCTCGGAAAGTATCCAAAAACCCGCGGACAGCAAGTGGCATCCGGACGCTTTGGTGTTAATGCCGAGCTGCTCAATTCATCCAACTTGCTTGAAATTAAAATCGGGCAAGGTGCAAAGCCTGGCGAAGGCGGACACCTTCCTGGCTCAAAGGTTACAGCAAAAATTGCTGAAGCTCGTAATGCAACAATTGGTTCAGATTTGATTTCACCTTCAAACAACCATGATATCTATTCAATTGAAGATTTGGCACAAATGATTCATGAGCTTAAAACAGCCAACGACAAAGCAAAAGTAGCTGTTAAGGTACCGGTAGTACCGAACATCGGAACAATCGCAGTTGGTATTGCAAAAGCCGGTGCAGATATTATCACACTAAGCGGTTTTGACGGCGGTACTGGTGCTGCCAGGATCCACGCGCTCCAGCACGTAGGCCTCCCTGTTGAAATCGGCGTAAAAGCCGCTCATAATGCCCTATTGGAAGCAGGTATACGCGATAATGTAGAACTTTGGGCTGATGGTGGAATCAAGAGTGCTGCAGACGTATTAAAAGTAATGCTTCTTGGAGCTAATCGAGTTGGCTTTGGTACGTTATCCATGCTTGCCATTGGCTGTACAACCTGCCGCGGCTGTCACCTTGACACTTGCCACGTGGGGATTGCTACCCAAATTGATTCTGAAGCACAGGCAAAGGAGCATGGGTTAAGAAGATTCGTTCCGCGCCAATTTGACCTTGCTGTCCAAGGCATTATGAATCTATTTACAGCATTTGGCCAAGAGCTTAAAGCACTTGCAGCGTCAATTGGAGTAAAAAATCTTCAGGATGCTGTTGGACGTTCTGACCTTCTTGTCCAAACAAAAGGTGCAAATCAGCTTAATTTGACTCACCTTTTAAAAACACTTGAAATCGGCCAATTTTCTCCGCAGGAAGCTCCTGCTGCACTGCAAGAAGCACAGCTGCAGGTTGCTGTTGGAGCAGAATATCTAGATGCAAGTGTTGAAGAATTACATCAATCACGTGAATTCGAAAGCATAACTTCCGAGCAGCGTGTGCTGGGCAGCCGTGTTTCCTGCCACCGTGTAAGAGGCCGTTTGGATGGTTCCTATAAAGGGCTTCCGCCGGTTGACTTAAAATATAAAGGCGGATCCATTCCTGGAAATGGCCTGGGAGCTTACAACAGCTTCGGCATTAATATTGAAGTTGCCGGAGGAGCGCAGGATGGAATCGGTAAGACGTCATTTGGCGGCCAAATCAAAATCTTCAAGGCAAAAGGAAAGAACGGCAAGTTCTATAACGGTTCTGTCGGAAAAGGCTTTGGCTATGGAGCACAGCACGGCTTGCTTGTAGCCCAGGGAAATGCTGATGCACGTGCAGGAATCAGATTATCCGGTGCAGACATGATTATTGGCGGCCAAATGAAAAAGCCGCTTCCTGAAAAGGAATACGGCAATATCGGAACAAACGCCAATATTAAGGGCTTTGCCTTCGAATATATGACAAATGGAAGAGGCCTCGTCCTTGGTGATCCTGGTCCATGGATTTGCGCAGGTATGACCGGCGGTGTTGTATACTTAAGACACCAGCCGGAAATGGGCTTAACAAAAGAAGCCATCCAGCGCAGAATTGCAAAAGGAGCAAAAGTTTCTGTCTCTTCTCTTTCAGAAAAAGGAACAGAAGATGTAAGAGAACTTCTTGGCCAATACATTGCAATGCTTAAGGATCAAGGCCAAGCTGATGAAGCATCCCAGCTTGCAGCCCTCCTTGATCATCCGGCAGACCACTTCGTACAGGTCATTCCGGTTAAAGAACAAGCTGACCCATCTGTTTCTACAGAGTGATTGTTTAGCAGCCTAATGAAGAACCGTCCGTGCCTGCGGACGGTTCTTTTTATATTTATTAGTCGAGATCAAAAATGAATACGGGTTATTTATTTTTATTTACCAAGCCTGGCTGTATTCCCAGTTCATAGGCACTATTCCCCGGCTTAAGGTCACTCCTATGCTACTATGCTTCATTCAACGGCACTATTCCCCACTTTAAGTCCCTCATGGCTCTGTTACTCCATCCAGCGGCACTATTCCCCCGCTTTAGATCCCTTCATGGCTACTTATCTCTTTTTTGGCATTATTTCTCCTCCAAAAAAAGTGCATTTAAGCTATCAAATACAAATACTCGCCTATTTACTTTTTCTTAATAAAATTTCATTAAAATGCCCCTTGAACTTCTTTCCATATCCCTGTATAGTACAATATTGTTTAATAATGAGCAAAAGAGTTTAAAGTAGTTATAGTTAGTACTTTAAACGGACCTATCGGTAAGACTATTAATCAACCAGAAGAAAAATTCTTCTGGAGGAAAGGACATATATTGTATGAAGCTTGGCGCCCGCATACTTAAGACGGGAATCGCAATTATTTTATCTTTATTTTTATCGGAAGTGTTTAATCTCCCTTCACCTATCTTTGCAGGGATAGCGGCTATTTTCGCCGTTCAGCCGACTATTTACAGATCTTATCTTTCCATTATTGAGCAGATCCAAGGGAATGCCATCGGCGCATTAATTGCAGTTATTTTCGTGCTTTTGTTTGGAAATGATGTCTTTATTATCGGGCTTGCAGCTATTATGGTTATTACGATCAATTTGAAGCTGAAAATTGAAAATACGATTGGTTTATCACTGGTAACCTTAATTGCTATTATGGAAACACCAGGAGACACCTTTCTGCAGTTTGCACTTATACGCTTTTCCACTATCATGCTAGGGGTTTTATCTGCATTCATCGTTAATCTTGTTTTTTTGCCTCCTAAATACGAAAACAAGCTTTACAACAGAATTTCCAATAACACAGAAGAGATTACAAAATGGATCCGGCTTAACATCCGGCATGCATCCGAGCACAAACTGCTGAAAAACGATATCGACAAAATGAAAGAAAGCAATGTAAAGCTTGAACAATTATATTTAATGTACAAGGAAGAACGGAATTATTTTAAGCGAAATGATTTGGTTAAGTCACGTAAGCTTGTGATTTACAGACAGATGATCTCAACCGTAAAGCGTTCATTAGAAACCTTAAAAAAATTGCATCGCTTTGAAAATGACTTGCAGCAGATGCCTGAAGACTTTCAGCATGCAGTCCAACAGCAGCTGGATATTCTGATTCATTACCATGAGCATGTAATGCTCAAATTTATTGGGAGAGTCCGGCCTAATGTAGTATTTGAGGAAGGGGACTTCAGCTTAAGCAGAAAAGAACTCGTAAATTTGTTTCTATCACAGCAAAAGGAGCTCAACCTTGAAGATGAATCGATACTCCCTCATACTATGCAAATCATCTCTGCTATTGTGGATTACGATGAGCATGTAGAGCATCTTGATAAGCTAATAACAAGTTTTCAGGCTTATCACAAGGACGAAAATGAGGTTACTATACAGGAGAATATTGAATAAAAAAACTCCAGGCATCTGGAGCAGTATAAAGAAAAAGCAGCTGGGCCTCAGCTGCTTTTTTAGTTAATTCTTCATGCGCGGATCGAGAGCATCTCTTAATCCGTCACCCATTAAGTTAAATCCTAGAACAGTAAGCATAATCGCCAGCCCTGGGAAAATCATCGTCCATGGAGCCTGAACGAGAAATGCTTTTGCATCAGCCAGCATCTTTCCCCACTCAGGATTCGGAGCCTCAGCACCCAGCCCCAGGAATCCTAATGCGGCTGCTTCAATAATGGCAGTCGCAATCGCAAGGGTTCCCTGCACAATGATCGGTGCCATACTGTTAGGCAGCACATGTTTGAAGAGAATACGGCTATTGCTCATTCCAACCGCTTTTGCAGCCATAATATACTCCTCCTGTTTTACACTAAGCACCCGCGAACGGATAAGCCTTCCGAAGTTAGGAATATTAATGACTGCAATCGCAATCAGGGCATTTCGCAATGATGGCCCCAATACAGCCACAATCGCAATCGCAAGCAAAATACTTGGAAAAGCAAGCATGATATCAAAAACACGTGAGATAATCGCATCAACCCATTTACCATAATAGCCTGCGACTACACCCAGGAGGCACCCGACAACAATGGATCCCATTACTGCCAGGAATCCGACCCATAAAGAGATTCTCGCTCCATAAATTACCCTCGAGAAAATATCCCTTCCAAAGTCATCCGTTCCAAACCAATGCTCACTCGATGGGGCTTGAAGCCTTTTTGAAAGCATTTGTTCATTAATCCCCTGCGGTGCAATGAGCGGTGCAAAAACAGCCAGAAGAATAAAGAATAAGACGATGATTGATCCAATCAAAGCCAATTTGTTTTTTCTAAAGCTCCTCCATGCTTCCGTCCAGGGGGAAACCACTTTTTCATCAGCTGGCAAAATCGGCGGCTGAATATCTTTTTGAGTTGAAAGTTCCAAGCTTATCTCCCCCTCCCTAGTTATATTTAATGCGCGGATCTATTGCTGCATACAGCAAATCCACCACTAAATTAATCATGACAAAGATAAAAGCGATCACAAGAATTCCTGATTGAATAACAGGATAATCCCGGTAGTTAATGGCTTCATAAATATATCGGCCGATTCCAGGCCAGCTGAAAATCGTTTCCGTTAATATTGCTCCCCCGAGCAATAAGCCCATTTGCAGCCCGATAATCGTTATAACCGGAATAATTGCATTTTTTAATGAATGTTTATAAACAACCCAGAACATTCTTAAGCCTTTTGCCCTGGCTGTTCTGATAAAATCAGATCTCATAACCTCAAGCATTGTCGAGCGCGTAATTCGCGCAATAATAGCCATAGGTATGGTGGCTAATGCAAATGCAGGCAAAATCAAATGCTTGACGACATCCCAGAATTGATCCATCCTCCCTTGCAGAAGGGTATCAATCATATAAATATGTGTAATGGCCATAATCGGGTTCCTTACCTCTTCCCTTCCCGATGTAGGCAGCCAATCCAGCTTTATGGCAAACGCCCATTGCTCCATCAAGCCAAGCCAGAAGATCGGCATGGATACCCCAATAAGCGCAAGCACCATGGCCACATAATCAAACCATGAATTTTGGTACCAGGCACTGATAATTCCTGCATTTACACCTATAAAAACAGCAATTAACATCGCTACAAATGTTAGCTCCATAGTGGCAGCCAAATATGGCCAGATTTCCTGGCTAATTTCAGACTTTGTTCTAATTGATTCTCCAAGATCACCAGTCAATAGTCCGCCAAGATATGTAAAATATTGAAGGTACCACGGCTGATCCAGCCCCAGCTGCTTCGTTAATGCCTCCACAGCCTCTTTTGTTGCCAATTGTCCCAGAATAATTTGTGCCGGGTCTCCCGGGATGGCCCGAATCATAAAAAAGACGATTAGGGAAAGTCCAAGTAATACCGGTATAAGTGAAAAAATTCGTTTGATCGTATAGGACATCATTACAGGTTTCACCTCTCTTGAAGGTTGGTACAATATTTTGGAATAGAAAAGGGAGATACAAAACTGTACTCCCCTTTCCTTGGATTATAAGAAGTGTAACTCTCTTGCAATTTTCATTGTCATGACTGAGAGTCCGTAAATCTCCTCAGACTATAATCTTATTTAAATTCAACAGTTGATAATAAATCAGAACCTGTTGGATGCGGCTTGAAGCCTGAGATATCTGCTTTACCCGCAAGGATTGGCCTTGAGTGTACAAGCGGAATCCATGGAGCATCTTCTTTGATAAGAAGCTGAGCTTGTTTGTATAGCTCTTCACGCTCTGCCTGGTCTGCACTTGCTTGTGCTTTCACCAATAATTCATGCACTTCAGGGTTTTGGTAATAAGAGTAGTTATTGGAACCAATGCTGTCCTGGTCAAGAAGTACGTATAAGAAGTTATCCGCATCTCCATTGTCGCCTGTCCAGCCCAGCAAGAATGTATCTGCTTCACCATTCTTGGCTTTATCCAGGTAAGTACCCCATTCGTAGGAAACAATTTTAGCTTTTACGCCAATCGCATCAAAGTTGGCTTGTAGAGCTTCTGCCACTTTCTGTCCATCCGGCATGTATGGTCTAGGAACAGGCATAGCCCATAGTTCCATTTCAAATCCGTCTTCATAACCTGCTTCTTTTAAAAGTTCTTTCGCCTTCTCAGGGTTGTACTCATAATCTTGAACATCATCGTTATATCCTGCTACAACCGGAGGCATTGGGTTTTTCGCAGGTTCAGCAGCGCCAGCATAGAATGCATCGATTAATGCTTGCTTATCAACTGCATAGTTAAGTGCCTGGCGTACCAGTTTTTCTTTCAATGGTCCGCGAGTGCTTGTTAATCCAAGATATGCAACGTTTAGTGTTGGACGCTCAAACACCTGTAGATCAGGATTTCCTTCGATTTGTCCTACATCACTGAAGTTAACGCCATCAATCAGGTCAACCTCGCCTGTAGCTAATGCATTCAAACGTGCAGAGTTTTCAGGAATAACACGGAAGATTACTTGATCTAACTTAGGCAGTCCTTCTTGCCAGTAATCCTCATTTTTTACAAGAGTGATACGGTCATTGGGCTTCAATTCCTGGAATTTAAAAGGACCTGTTCCTACAGGGTTTTGAAGGAACTTATCCCCGTGCTGTTCAACAGCAGCCGGACTGGCAATGCCAAATGGAGACATAGCCAGGTTCTTTAGGAATGGAGCAATTGGTTTGTTTAAAATAAACTCTACTGTATAATCGTCAACTGCTTTAACTTCAGAGATCTTATCTCCAAATTGAGAGTTGTAATAGTAGAATTGCTCAGCGCTTCCTGCTTTCCATCTTTCAAAGTTGAAGACAACTGCTTCAGCATTGAAATCTGTTCCATCGTGGAACTTAACGCCTTCGCGAAGCTTTAATGTGTGCTTCAGGCCATCTTCGCTTGTTTCCCATTCAGTAGCAAGGCCCGCTTCGATTTCAGTATCCTGCTCACCGAAGTTAATAAGTGTTTCATAAATGTTTTTTGTAACTTTAAAAGATTCACCTTCTGTTGTAATTGCCGGATCAAGTGAAGTAGAATCACCGCCACGTCCAAAAACAAGCGTACCTCCTGAAGATGTTTCTTCTGTATCTGTGCCTTTCTCATTATCCTCTTCCTTTGTTCCGCTGCTTGAGTTGCTGCTGCAGCCGGCTAGTGCCAGTGACAGAAGCATAGCTGCAACAAGGAACCAAATACCATTGCGCTTCTTCATTGTTTTCCCCCTTTTCTTTCGCCTGCTTTGCAGGCATTTTTACATATTTATCATCCATGCAGCGCTGCCATTTTTGCCAGCTCATCAAGAACTGTATAAATGACATGCTGCAAAGTGACCAGGTTCAATTTCCTCTAATTGAGGTCTTTCTGTTTTACAGATATCCATGCATTCTTTGCATCTCGTGTGGAAAGCACATCCTGCTGGAGGATTCTGCGGGCTTGGAATATCCCCGGTTAAAAGCTCCCTGTCTTTCTTTAAAGTCGGATCTGGAACTGGAACTGCACCAAGCAAAGCTCGCGTATACGGATGCAGCGGTTTATCGTAAAGCTGATCCGCTGTTGTGATTTCTACCAGCCTTCCAAGATACATAACTCCAACTCTATCACTGATATGTTTAACCACCCCTAGGTCATGGGCAATGAATATATAAGTAAGCTGAAATTCCTTCTGCAAATCTTCAAGCAGGTTTAATACCTGTGATTGAATCGAAACATCGAGGGCTGAAACTGGTTCATCAGCAATAATCAGCTTAGGCTTTGTCATAAGTGCCCTCGCAATTCCGATTCTCTGCCTTTGGCCACCGCTGAACTGATGAGGGTAGCGTTTTGCATGGTAGCTGCTAAGGCCGACAACTTCAAGCATTTCCCTTACCCTTCGTTTTCGTTCCTCTTTGTCGCCAATGCCATGGACGATAAGCGGCTCTTCCAAAATCTGTTCTACGGTATGGCGGGGATTCAAAGAAGCAAACGGATCCTGAAAGACCATCTGCATTTCCTTTCTCATTTTGCGCATTTCCCCTGAGCTTAAGCTTGTCAGGTCTTTGCCCTCGAAAACCACTTTTCCTTCTGTTGGTTCAATCAGGCGCATCAGCATTCTCCCTGTTGTGGATTTGCCGCAACCCGACTCACCTACAAGACCAAGCGTTTCACCTTTATTTACAAAGAAACTAATGTCATCAACTGCTTTAACATCACCTGTTTTTCTGCCAAAAAGCCCGCCCGTCACCGGAAAGTACTTTTTTAATTGATTAACTTCCAACAGCACTTCTGTCATTCACTACACCTCCTGACTCGTGCAGGAAACAGCGCACAGTGTGCTGTTCTGCCTCTTCAACATGGTAAAGCGGAGGACTTTCAGCCATGCAGCGGTCATGGACAAACTCGCAGCGTGCTGCAAAGCGGCAGCCTGTCTTGATTGACCCCGGCTTTGGCACATTTCCTGGAATAGAATATAGACGATCTTTCTTTTCCCGGACATCCGGTACAGATTGAAGCAGCCCCTGTGTATAAGGGTGCTTCGGATTTTTAAAAATTTCCTCTACCGGCGCTTCTTCCACGATTTTTCCGGCATACATGACAATGACCCGCTCGCAGACTTCCGCGACCACGCCTAAATCATGGGTGATCATAATAATAGCTGTATCGAGTTTCTCATTAAGGTCCTTCATCAGGGAAAGGATTTGAGCCTGTATCGTTACGTCGAGCGCGGTTGTCGGCTCATCGGCAATCAGGAGACGCGGATGGCAGGACAAAGCCATGGCGATCATCACCCTCTGCCTCATCCCTCCGGATAGCTGATGAGGATATTCCTTCATAATTTGCTCTGCTCTCGGCAGGCCGACAAGCTTCAGCATCTCAACTGCCTGCTGGAAAGCAGCCTTCTTGTTTACTTTTTTATGTATTTTGATGCCTTCTATCAGCTGATCGCCAATCGTAAATAAAGGATTCAATGATGTCATCGGCTCCTGGAAAATCATCGCCACTTCATTGCCTCTTATTTCCCGCATTCTTTTTTCTGAAGCGTTCACTAGATTTTCGCCGTCTAAAAGAATTTCTCCGCCAACAATTTTCCCTGGCGGCTGTGGAATCAGCTTCATTATGGATAGAGAAGTAACACTCTTTCCGCAGCCGGACTCGCCGACTATTCCAAGGACCTCTCCTTTATTAACTGAGAAGCTTATATCATCGACGGCAGGTACTTCACCATCCGAAGAGAAAAAGGAAGTCCTTAGATGCTTTACATCTAAAACTGGAGCTTGAGTCACACGGATACTCCTTTCTTGATCGTCCCCTTCCTATGAAATAGGACATTTTTAACAATTTGGACCTTAGGTCACTCTTTTTTTCATTCTATAAAAAAAGATTGTCGAAGTCTACTCATTTTTCTAAATTATTTAAATATAGTAAACATTATATATATTTTGATGTTATTCTATATCTTTCCGACTAGATATTTAATCGTTTTCTACTAATATCTATGAAAAGGCTGGACCTTAATGACAGTTTTTTACTACTTAAAATATTGTTACACTATAGCAATTTAACGCACTACCATAAAAGAGTACAAAAAAAGCAGGCTCTCTTTAGAGCCAGCTTTTAGTCCTAATGTTCAAGCTGCTGAACTTGGAATAGCTTATAATAATTTCCATGTTTTTTCATTAATTCTTCATGGCTTCCCGCTTCCGAAATTTCTCCATGCTCTATTAGGATAATTCGATCAGCATGGGTGATCGTGGAAAGACGATGTGCCACGATAAAGGTCGTACGATCCTTTGCCAATTTTTCCAAAGCTTCCTGTATCAGATGCTCACTCTCAAGGTCTAAAGCAGAAGTCGCTTCATCCAAAACTAGGATAGGCGGATTCTTCAAAAAGATTCTCGCAATGGCAATCCGCTGCTTCTGTCCCCCCGATAGTTTGACACCGCGTTCTCCGACCTTTGTTTCATACCCATCAGTCAAATTCATAATAAACTCGTGTGCATTGGCAGCTTTGGCAGCTTCGACCACTTCTTCATCTGTTGCTTCTGGCTTGCCAAGGAGAATATTTGTTTTTACTGATTCACTAAACAAGATATTATCCTGGAGCACCATACCGATTTTATCGCGCAGGCTTCTAACTTTAAAGGAACGAATGTCCGTGCCATCAAGCAGAACTCTTCCTTCGGTTACATCATAAAACCTCGGGATCAGGCCGACCAATGAAGACTTTCCGCCGCCGCTCATTCCAACAAGCGCAATCGTTTCCCCTTCCTTTACATCAAGTGATATACCTTTTAATACAGAAGCTTCATTCTCATTGTATGAAAAGCTTACATTTTCGAACTGAATATGGCCTTTCACATCCCGGCATTCAATGGCATCAGGCGCGTCATCTATATCGTATTCCTCATCTATCAATTCGAAAACCCGGTCCATGGAGGCGATCGATTGGGTTAAAGTTGTCGATGAATTTACAAGCCTTCTGAGAGGGCTGTATAACCTGTCGATATAGGCAATAAACGCCATCATCACACCAAGTGAGATTTCACCCTGAATTACCTGATAACCTGAATAGCCAATAACAAGAAGCGGTGAAACATCAGTAATCGTATTAACTACAGCGAATGCCTTTGCATTCCATTTTGTATGGTCAATCGCTTTCGTCAGAAAGTTTTTATTTTGTGCATCAAATTGGGTTTGTTCATAATCTTCAATGGCAAAGCTTTTCACCACAGCCATCCCCTGGACCCGTTCATGCAAATATCCCTGGACTTCCGCCAAAGCCTGTGAGCGGGCTCTCGTCAGCTTTCTGAGATTTCCGAAAAAGTATTTAACTGAAAAAGCATAAAACGGAAATAAAAGCAGCGACACAATCGTCAAGGTAACATCCATATTTAGCATGATCACAACAGCGATTAAGATAGTCGCCACATCAAGCCAAAGATTCATTAGCCCGGTTACAACAAAGGTCTTGGTCTGCTCTACATCATTAATAACCCTTGAGATAACTTCCCCCGTTCGGTTATTAGCGTAAAACTTAAAGCTCAGCTTTTGAATATGCGTAAAAAGCTTATCACGGATATCAAATAAAATTTTGCTTGCCACCCACTGGGCAAAATATTGCCGGTAATACTCAATCGGCGGCCGTGCAACGACAAACACCGCGATCATGATGCCCATAACGATTAAAAGTGTATTTGTTTTGTCGCTCTGGCTTAATGCCTCATTGCCGATAATATCATCAATTACATACTTGATCAGAAGCGGAATCAAAAGCGGAATAGCAAACTTAATAATGCCAATTATGATGGTTCCGATAATCTGAAGGCGATACGGCTTTACAAATTTTAAATATCTTTTTATACTGTCCAACCTGCTCGCTCCCCCTCTCTATCTAATACAGCTTTAATATTATCGTTAAAATAAAAGCTGATTCATTGATATCTACTTGTTTTCGTTGAAAAATGGAGCAAATCTCCCCAAATGGACAGTTATTTTCTTAAAATTACCCCTAATCCCAGCAAACATGCAAAAATAAGGCCAAAAATAAAAACCTGCTGACCCGAGGTCCAACAGGCGTTATTTTGGCAATTTTACCACTTTTTTTAGCGTCTGTAAGTTAAGTATCGTTCATACCATATATCAATAAAATCCGGTGCAAAAGGGCCCTTTCTCTGGCGATCCAATGGATGAGGTTGTCCACATTGGATTTTAGGATGCTGTCAATTACATCGGGATAATTCATTTCCTGACGGTGCCGTTCATACTCATCTTCGTCCAATAGATTAAACGTCATATCCGGAAAAACCTTAATGTCCAGATCATAGTCAATATACTTTAACGCTTCTCCGTCAAAAATAAATGGCGAGCTTATGTTACAGTAGTAATAAACTCCGTCTTCC
Source organism: Cytobacillus sp. C11.1 (assembly GCF_058145115.1). Lineage (NCBI taxonomy): Bacteria > Bacillati > Bacillota > Bacilli > Caryophanales > Bacillaceae > Cytobacillus > Cytobacillus sp. C11.1. The sequence continues at coordinate 29,247 of NZ_CM176935.1, forward strand.
CGAATCATTCCTATCACATTAAACCAGTGCTGGGAATGAAAATAACAAATGGCTGGCTCTCTTGTAACCCACGTTCTTCCGTCAGATTCTGTTACAATCGTCCGGTCATTACCGCCAATCACTAAATTTTGTGTCCCCTTTAATACGGTTGTTTCCTCCCAGACGCGGTGGATATGCCCATTATGTTTATAGCTGTGAATTTGCATTGGTTCGCCTTCTATGGGTACCGCCATTTTTTTCCCCTACTTTCCTATTCCGGAAGCTTTGCAACCTGTAAAAAAATTTCTGCGCATTTTTAAGCGCCATCTCCTCCATGCCGAAGCTTAACATATACAGCATGTTTTCAATAATATACATAGACAAAAGGCAACAAAGTACGATTCCTGTTTTCTACTATTATAACGGTAAAAGGAAAATTTTAAAACAAAAGAGCCATTGAAATGTATCAACGGCTGCCAAAAAAGGATATAATAGCTGAATTTAAACGTTTTTAAATCACTTAATTGTTTATCATATGATGCCGAATTATAGTCAAATAGAGCTTAGAGCTTCTCATTTAAACGGTTACATTTACCTCCTGGTAGGAGCGGATCACCTCTTCGGTCTGTTCCTCAAAAATACTGTGAATCTCTTTCAGCTCAGTTTTCATCCTTGCAATTTCGTACTGGACACTTTCCAGTTCCGTTTCCTGCTGGATAGCTTTAAGTTCTTCCTCAATCTCCTGGCATCTTTCCAATTCACTTTGCAGATAAAGAAGCTTTTCCATCGTTTTCATTTGCTCTGACACCAAACTGTTAAAGTTTTTCATGATCGTTTCACCGTCCCATTTATTTTTCCTAGTATGTACTATTCGCTGCCCCTTCTTACAACCCTTTGACTACTTATGTTGACTTTATGGAAGTTTTGTCGATTCCTCTTTTTCTTTGGAAAACTGGAATCGTTTGATTACCAGTATTGATTATACGAGGAGTGATTATGATGAATTTTTATTGGACGTTGATATGTTTACTATTATTCTTATGGCTCATGGTTTCCACTTTTTATTTAGAACCTGTTTGGTGGTCTATTTATTCATCAGACCGCTCAACGCATACTCCCTTAATTGAGCAAATTTCATTGAATAATGTTACTCTATTTGTGCTTATTTCTTTAGCATTTCATTACGCTTTGCGCAAAATGGGCGTATAGCTCTAATGCCCCCTATTAAACCAAACTACCAAGTGTTCCGGTTTAAGGATAAAATAGAATCGTTTTACAAAAAAAGAAACCGCCCATTCCAAATGAAGGGCGGTTTCAATTAAGTACAGCTAATTTTAATTAGCGGCTTTGACGGCCAGCGTTTTGGCCTTTTTTAGCTTCAGCTTGCTGGTTTTGCTGTCTTACTTCAGCAGCGTTAGTTTCGCTGGCAAATTCAGTACCGAATTGTCCTTGGCCAGCTTGCCCTGCAGATTGAGCGTTTTGTTGTCTTACTTCTTGAACGTTAGTTCCAGCTTGAGTTTGGTTTGGTTGTTTAGCCATTGTAATCACCTCCACGCTCATTAATTTAACCCGGCGAGGAGGAAACTATCCTACTTTTTTAAAAACCAAAAATATCCAATTATTATTTTAAACCAGCAGTGAAATACCTCCATCCACAATAATAGTTTGGCCGCGGATCATGCTTGATTCTTCGCCAATTAGGAACATTACTGTATTTACCATGTCTTCAATTTCAACCATACGTCCCGCGGGAGTTTTGGTCTTTGCTTCTTCAAGCAGCTCTGCACGATTAGGAAAATGCTTTAATGCTTCTGTATCAACCGCACCGCCTGAAACAGCATTAACAATAATATTTTTAGGTGCTAATTCAACTGCCAAATAGCGTGTGAGTGCTTCTAAAGCTGCTTTAGAAACACCGACTGTCGTGTAATTTTCAAGATAGCGGATCGATCCCAATGAGCTGATGCTTACTATTCTTCCGCCTTCGTTTTTCTCCATTAGCTTTGCTGCTTCCTGCGCACAAAATAATAAAGCTTTACTGTTAATATTCATGGTCCAATCCCAATGGGTTTCTTCCAATTCCATCGCTGGACGCAAAACACCTGAAGCTGCGTTATTCACAAAAACATCCAGCCTTCCAAATTCGCGTTCAATTTCCTGAAAAAGCCCTTTAATTTTTTCCACATCGCCAACATTTGCTTTTACCACCAGCACCTTTCTTCCCAGTGCTTCTATTTCGGCGGCAGTCTCATTGGCAGCCGATTTGCTGCGTGCATAATTGATGACAATATTATAGCCTTCCTTTGCAAGCCTGATGGCTGTTGCTTTTCCAATTCCTCGGCTGCTTCCTGTTATAAGCGCTACTTTTTGTTTCATGATTCATTTCCTTTCTTTTATGTATTCCTTTATCTAATCTGTTTAAGGATTGATATTCCGGGAATTTTAAAATACATCCCCTGTTTCGCTTATCATTTTAGCTTTTTCCATGTATAGATGGCAATTCGGATTAAAACACTATCATTAATTAAATCGAGATGAAAGGAAGATAGTATATGTATGTTGGCCGTGATATGACCGAGCTTTCCATGATGCCAAAAACTGACTGGAAGGATAGCGAACTTGCTTTTTACCATCATTCATTTCAGCAAATCATGCCCTATTTGAATTCAGAAGGACAAACCATTCACAGAGAAATAGTCGAAGAAATTGAGAGCCGTGGCGGGCTTAAAAGGCAGGAAGCCGATTATACCCATGGAACACGTGTAAGCTACGATTGAGCGAAATTTTTTTTAAGGGGGATATCCCCCCTTTTTTCTATGCCTCACTATTCAAAAACTGCTGGAACATCTTCTGGTGTGAAACCGGAAAAGGGAATTCTCTAATTTCATCAAGGGTAACCAATTTTAAATCGGCTTCTTCTTTTACAAGTGAAATAATTTTCCCTTTGTAAACATTAATGTTCCATGTTAAGTGGGAAAAAACATGCTCGATCTGGCCTGTCATTTCATCAATCTCGATTTCAGCACTATATTGCGTGTGAAAGGCATCCTTCATTTGCTCTTTTTCACTTACATATGCAAGATTTATCTCAACCATCGGAAACTCCCAAAGATTTGCAAGGAGGCCCTTTTCCGGCCGTTTATGAATTAAGATTCTCCCCTGATCATCTGCGAGGACCGCCGCTGCCAATTGTACATTACGCTGCTTCTTGGTTTTCGTTTTCACAGGCAGCTCATGCTGAGTCCCTTCATGAAAGGCGGTACAATGATCCCTGACAGGACATAATAAGCAGGAAGGTGACGTCGGTGTGCAGATTAAAGCTCCAAGCTCCATCAGCGCCTGATTGAAATGGGATGGATTTTCGTGTGAAATCAGTTTTCGGACCGCAGCTTCAAAAACCTTTCTTGTCGATGGCTTTGCGATATCGTCCCAAATGGAAAGAATACGGGAAAGGACACGCATAACATTTCCATCTACTGCTGGTTCGGGAATACCGTAAGCGATACTTAAAATAGCTCCTGCTGTATAGGGTCCCACTCCTTTTAATGAGGAGATTTCTTTGGGGGTGTCCGGGACTTTTCCGCCATATTTTCCATGTACTTCCCGGACAGCGGACTGCAGGTTTCTTGCCCTTGAATAATAGCCCAAACCTTCCCAGGCCTTTAATACCTTCTCTTCTTCCGCTTCAGATAGATCTTTTATCGTGGGAAACTGCTCAATAAAACGGTTGAAATAAGGAATGACGGTATCGACTCTGGTTTGCTGCAGCATAATTTCTGAAACCCAAACCTTGTAAGGATCCTGATCCTTTCTCCATGGAAGGTCCCTTTGTTCTGCTTGAAACCAGCTTAACAAATCATCCTGAAAACCTTTTATATCAATTGAATCAATATTGTTTTTGCTTATTTCTTTCAATTTTTGCTCCTCCTGATGTTAAACAATCGGAAATATGGGAATATATTAGTACAGTTGCTTTTTTAGAGCCCAGCAATCCATTTTGGCTAATCCGCCACAAATAAATGGATCCAAACTGCCAAATACAATGTGCTTTTTGGATTTGCGAAGTTTTTTCAAAGCAAAGTAATGGGACTCAGTTGGAACAATAAAGGATTCAATAATCATGTACGAATCCTCATCATAGTGAGAGATATTAATTTCTGCCGCATCATAGGCAGGCAGCATATCAATCACATTTGACATCACTTTCTGATACTGGGAAAACGAGGAGTTTTTCACTTCATATTGCACAATCATTTGAACATTTTGTTTCATTTTAAGCAACTCCTTTAAAGGTACCCATAATTAGCTGTTAATACAAGAATTTTGTTGATACACTTTAGAAAAGAGAGAGCGCCTTGGTTCAACGGAACGCAGACTTAAACAGCCGCGCCCTCCCAAAACTAACGCCTTCAGTCGTTCGATGTATTTTGCTGCGGAGGGACTTCCCAAGACCTCAAGGGTTACACTCTGCAGATAGACAGTTAACAAAATTCAAATTCACACATTCTTACTTAAATCATGTTCCCAAGGAAGGAGGTACTTTCCTCTTGGATACTGGCACACATGTAGTAATGGGGCTGGCGATTGGCGGCATTGCCACTCTGGATCCAGTTGTTGCACAAAGTTCTGTTACAGCAACCAGCGTTATGATTGGAGCCATCGTCGGTTCACAAATACCAGATATAGATACAGTATTAAAGCTTAGAAATAACGCCGTTTATATACGCAACCACAGGGGAATTACCCATTCCATCCCAGCTGTACTGCTATGGCCGCTGGTGATATTAGCGGTTATTTATCCGTTTTTTCCGGAAGCAAATTTGCTTCATCTTTGGATTTGGACATTTCTGGCCGTTTTCCTGCATGTATTTGTCGACATTTTTAATGCATATGGAACACAGGCGTTAAGGCCCTTTTCGTCGAAATGGGTCGCATTGGGTGTCATTAACACGTTTGACCCGTTTATTTTCGGGGTTCATGTTGTCGGTTTATTTATTTGGGCATTTGGTGCCCATCCCGGATATATATTTTTAGTCATATACGGAATAATAGTGGTGTACTATCTGCTGCGTTTTGCAGCCCAAAGAAGCGTCGTGGAAGCTGTAAAGGCCATCATTCCAGATGCAACTGAAATCATTATTGCCCCCACCATGAGATTTAGCCACTGGCGGGTTGCGGTAATGAGCAAGCAGCAGTTTTTCGTAGGACGCGCTGTTAAAAATCACGTCCGGATTCTCGATCAATTCAATCGGGTTCCCGTTCCTGAAACCCCGGTGCTTGAAGCAGCAAAGAAAGATAAGAACCTCTCTGCATTCTTATCCTTCTCTCCTGTTTACCGCTGGGAAGTGGATGAATATGATGATTATTATGAAGTGCGTTTCATTGATCTGCGTTATCGAAGCAATGGCCATTACCCATTCGTAGCTGTTGTCCAGCTGGATCGGGAATTAACCATCCAATCTTCCTACACAGGCTGGATTTTCAGTGAAGAAAAACTGCGTAAAAAACTGGATATTATTCCTGGTTAATCAGGAAATGCGCTGGAACTAAATTTAAACCGGCTGCCCTCAGAAAGGCAGCCGGTTTTTTAATTAAGTTTATTTATATCCTGCTCGAGCAGATGTTTATATTTTGGATTATTAGCCACAAATTCATGGAGCCTGCTGCCGTAATTTTCTACCCATTGCCTTACAATCCGCTCCGTCATTTCTTTGCCTTTATATTCTCTGCCGGCTTTGGCATAGGTTGCTTCAAAATCCTCCCAAAGAAGTTCAATCCATGTTTGGGCCTGGCTTGCTGACAGCTTATCATTTTTTTCCAATAAAAGTTCATAAAGCTTTTGCTGGTATTCATTCATAAATATCACCTCATTACCATTTATTAAAGGCCGTTAATTATCATAGCCTGTCAAACAAAAACAAATAATAGTACTACGTGATTAGCACCAAAGCTGGTCACGCTCTTATTCCGGTTTAGGAGGCTGCTTATGCGCAATAAAGCGAGAAATTTTCCAAATCAAAATAACAATAAATTGGAGGGTGAGCCGCGGGCTAAAGCGGAGTACGCTTCACGCCGGGCTGATGGCACCATCAATACACACCCTCAGGAACGGATGAGAGCTTCATCAAACCGTGAGAGTGATACACCTGAATTTTAAAATTCGAGGAGGCTTGGTTATGGGAAACAGCAAAAACTTTTTTGGCGACAATCCGTATTCCAGTCCATTTACTTCACCGCATTTTAGGCCAAAGCGTGCGCATTCTCAAGTAAATGGCGAAACCCAGCAAACTCAAGACCTCATCATTTTAAAACGACAGATTCGTAAAAATTCTTAAAAACCAGAAAGAGGATGTTTATCATCCTCTTTCTTCTAATTTTTTAAGCATAGATATCGGCAAAGCCTCTTCCCCCTTGCTTCCATTCAACCTAAATCCCCAAGCAAATACTCCATTCATATATTCAATCTTAAAATAAACTCCTGGATCCCCTTCAATTTGATATAATTCCCTTGGCTTAAAATCATCCGGATTGAGCAGATAGGACTTAGCCATTATCACTTTTCGCTCCAGTACCGCAAACTCATTCACCATACCCATTTGTTCTGCTTTCCTGGCTTTTTCATTCAGGCTGGCGATTTCCTGCTGCAATTCATATGTCGTCATTGTGCTATATCTTTTCTCCTGCATAACGATCCCTCTTACTTTCTTTAGATAATTAAATCCTGTTTGGAACACTCTAACCTATAGAGGATTTATTATTTATAAAACTTTTCTACATAGTTAAGTATATGGGAAAAAACATGGTTAGAAAAGACTGTAGCTATCATACCTAAAGCCTCCGATAAGAATTACACTGCCAATTTTGCTAAAATGATTTTTATAGAATAGTTCTCAAAAGGAGTGATACAAATATGAAATCCCTTATAGTTACGGGTGCTGGTTCAGGATTAGGAAGGGAGCTTGCATTATTATACGCCAAACAAGGCTTCCATATCATTTTGACGGGACGGACACTCGAGAAACTGAAGAAAGTGGAAAGGGAAATACAAGATGCCGGCGGAAGCGCCCAACCCTTTACTGTTGATGTAACGAAGCTGGTGGAAGTCCGCCAATTTATAAAGGATGCAGCCGGAAGCATTCCACTCTTCGGCTTGATTAATAATGCCGGTGTTGGCCACTTCGGACCATTTGAAGAAATGAAAGAAAAAGAAATAAGTGAAATGCTTGATACAAATGTGCTCGGCACCATTTATATGTCACAGGCAATTTTGCCTTATTTAAAAGATAGAAACGAAGGATTGCTGATGAATATTATATCCACGGCCGGGTTAAAAGGAAAGGTGAATGAAGCTGGATATGTCGCAAGTAAATTTGCAGTACGAGGGCTCACGGAGAGCCTGCAGAAAGAGCTTGAGGAGACAAATATCAAGGTGAAAGCCGTATATATGGGCGGCATGGACACACCTTTCTGGGATGAAAGCGAGCATATCAAGGATAAATCAAAGCTGCGCTCTCCTAAGGAAGTAGCACAGATGATTATAGAAAGCAATGAGGAAGATGCAATTGTGATTGAATCTAACAGAAAATAACACATGGCTTTATGCCATGTGTTTCTTATATTTCCTCGTCTTCCCTTAGGTACTGCTCAATTAAATCAAATGAAAATCCTTTGCGGAATAAGGTTTGTTTCATTTTTTGCCTATATTCAAATTCAGGCAGCTTTGTATATTTTCTCTTGGCTTTTTCTGCCTGGAATTTTAAAGCTGCCATCTCTTCGTCTTCTTCTTTTTCAAGCTCTGTTTCCGCGATGGCTGCTTGAATAATTCCAAAGTTAAACCCTTTGCGCATCAGCATTTGTTCCAATTTTTGCTTGATTATCTTTGATGAATCACGGGAGAGTTTTTGTGCCTGTTTACCACAAAGCTTTATTGCTGTATTGAGCTCAGTTTCCCAAGGATACTCCTCCAATGCTTCTTCAATTAATTTTGAAGAAATTCCTTTTTCTCTGAGTTCGTTGCGGATTAATCCTTTACCTTTATCTGAAGTATTCATTTGTGTACGCACGAAAGCCTTTGCGAATTCTTCATCGTTTAAAAATTTATAGTCATATAATTTGTGTATAACTTCCTGTATGACAAGTTCTTCAACTTCTTTTTCAGCTAAATGTTTGCGGACTTCTGTTTCTGAGCGCATCCTTCTGGATAAATACTGAATAGCAGTATTATAGGCTTTGCGTATATCATCCTTATAGCCAATTTCGCTTAGTGCGAACTCATCGAGCTCCAGCCCTTTTTTCAGCTGGTGTTTTATTAAAACATCTTCATCCACACTAAACGCGTATTCTTCACCGTTGCCATAATCCATATATATATTGTAGCGGTCTGTTTTCTTTTTCTGAACAGTGATTTTTGTAATAATCGGCATTTTCTCCACCTCTTTTTTACTGTAACACATTTAAAAAAGGTTTTAGAAAGAAAACGTCGTAAGATGTAAGAAAGTATTGCCACTTGAAAGGGGAATTTCCCATGAGAATAGCCATAACAGGAGGCACCGGTTTTGTTGGAAGCGCCTTGGTAAAAAAATTATTGCAGAATGGACACGAACTTTTGATTTTAACAAGAAATGCTGTTAATAAACAAAATTCCAAAAACCTTCAATATGTACAGTGGCTGAATAAAGATGATTCACCGGAAGATGAGCTTGAAGGAATAGATGTGTTTATAAACCTGGCAGGGGAGTCTATTAACAGCGGCAGGTGGACAGAGGAACGCAAGAAGCGTATCTTCAACAGCCGGATTACAGCAACTAAGGAAGTACTGCGAATCATAAGCCGTTTGGCAGAAAAGCCCTATACATTAATTAACGCAAGTGCAGTCGGATATTACGGGACTTCAGAAAATGAAACTTTTACTGAAGCATCAAAAAAATCAGGCTCTGACTTCTTATCTGAGACAGTAAGGCGCTGGGAAATCGAAGCCTCCAAAGCTGAAGAATGGGATGTCCGTACAATTTTCTGCCGCTTTGGCATTATTCTCGATAGAAATGAAGGTGCCCTTCCGCGAATGGCCCTCCCCTATAAATTATTTTCGGGGGGTACAGTCGGATCTGGCAGTCAATGGGTTTCATGGATCCATTTGAATGATGTTGTCAGCGGGATTCTATTTTGCATAGAGAAAGAACAGCTCCAAGGGGCGGTTAATTTCACTTCGCCCAATCCAGTTACAATGAAGGAATTTGGCAAGATTCTTGGAGAGGTTCTTCATCGTCCGCACTGGCTTCCTGCTCCAGACTTCGCTTTAAAAATAGTCCTGGGTGAAATGAGCACCCTTGTATTAGAGGGGCAAAATGTGCTGCCGGAGAAACTGACAGCATACGGATATGAATTTTTATTTAAGAGCCTAAAGCCAGCATTAGCTGATATATACTCATAATTGGATTGTTGGAAATTTTGATTAAGCAGCAAAATCCATTTTCCGCATAATCTCCGGTATCAATTCTTTCAAATAAGGGAAAAATAAGGAAAGTCGGAAAGCATATTTGAAAGGATGAGCAAAATGGACAAAAAGAAAAAAGACAAATCAAAAAGTACATTATCCAGCATGCAGGAAGTAACCTATTCCAGAGAATTCAAAAGAGCGGACAAAGCCGGCGGATTTGCCGGAAGGCAGCCAAAACATTAATTACCATCTATACAGCTCTTAAAATGGCACAAGATAAAAGTACGGGAGCAATCAGTTTCCGTACTTTTATTGTTGAAAGGGGTTTTCATAATGGGCCGTGCACATGGACATAAAACTCGTGACCGAAACAAAGCATCACTTCCACAAGTACCAAAGAACATGAAATCGGATGGTTTAGACGTCGAATTCGACCGCGATCTAGCCGATCACGATGATCTCGAGGCAATGGCACGTTCCAAGGCTGCTGACCAGCGTGCTAAAAGCAAACAAAAACGCTAAGCGGCCATTCATAAGCTTCCCTCATGGAAGAAGCTCTTTTTCAGCTATAAAAAAGAAGCAGGGCAATGTGTCCCTGCTTCTTCTCTTTAGATTCAGTGATTATGGGCTTCTCTTTTACCGATGCCGTGTCCGCCTTTTTTCATCATCATCTTGATATATGGGATTGCAAATCTATCAACGCCCCAGAAATACGCGCCGCTTCCTGTAAAGAGAAGGATGATTGCTGCAGTATATAATATTGGATTTGTGCTTGTAGTTCCTGCCATTAAGAAGTTAAGGTTCATAAATGCTCCTGCGATTAAAGCCGGGATGGTTGCTGCGCCAAGGATAAGTCCAATACCAACAAGCATTTCGCCCCATGCGACTAAAAAGCTGAATAAATCTGCGTTAGGCACTGCTACACTTTCAAGGAATCCTGCATACCAGGCCTGAACTGCAGGATGGTCTCCGCCTGCTTTTGCAATTGCACCCTGCATAAATCCGCCTGCATCAAATCCATCTGCTACTTTATGCCACCCTGCTTCAAGCCACTGTATGCCAAGCCAAATTCTTAATATCGTCCACGCTGCTGCCGCTTGCGGAGTTTTCCACCATTTCATGATAATCATCTCCATATTTTATATTGTGAAGTTATTCACATGTTTAATAAAAAATTTTTAACCCATATTGGGTTTTTAAAAGCCGGCCAGCTCTTTGGAAGAAAGGATATAAGCGAACCATTTTGTGAAATGCTTCACTATCTTTCTTCACTTTTAATATACTCCTTCTAACGTCATTCTGCAATGCACTTCACCAATTCTTCACAAATATTGGGCTAAGTTTGATCAAGTTGTGAACAGGCCATTATCCAAAAAGATGTGGATAATGTTAATAAGTTGTATAACTGCTTTCACCGCGGTATATTACACATCCATATGGGTGTTAATAAAATTCTGTGGATAATCTCGCTGATTTCTGTGAATAGTGTTGATAAGTTCGTGGATCTCTTTTAAATCAGTCTTTAATATGTTGATAAATACGTGAATAAGTAAAAGATTAAGGAACCGAGCTTTGGTTCCTTTTTTAGTATTAAAATTTATTTCTTAGAATTTAGATAACTATCGCCTTGAAGGGAAGTTCTTCTTCTAAAAGTAATTTTTAAAAGTACGATTTCTTCTGCCCAAAGCCGGGAATAGGAATGATATCTATGCAAAACTTATTCAGATACAAGGAGGACCTTTTAAAATATGCTGGAGAATGTATTGAAGGATCTCATTTCAATTAACAGCTCAACCAAGGAGGGGGCAAACCGGGCAATCGAATATTGCCATCAATGGCTGTCAGGCCAAGACCTCCCTTCTGAATTGATTGAAAACAACGGATATAAAATGGCTGTCTGCGAAATTGGAAGCGGCGATCAAACCGTTATCTTTAATGGCCATGTCGATGTTGTTTCGGGAAAGGATGAGCAATTTATTCCTGTGGAAGTTAGAGATAAAATTTATGGACGCGGCGCAGCAGATATGAAAGCAGGTGTTGCTGCAATGATGGGTGCGGTTAAAGAACTTCATAAGAAGCCAATAGGCGTGAAAATACAGCTTCAAATTGTATCAGATGAAGAAATTGGCGGGTTTAATTGTTCCGGCTATCTTGCAGAGCAGGGTTATCGCGGAGATTTTGTCATTTGTTCCGAGCCTACACAGCTGGGAATCGCGCTGGAAGCAAAAGGGGTTATCAGGCTGGATATTGAAATTGAAGGTGATCCTGCACATGGAAGCCGTCCTTGGGAAGGAGTCAATGCAATTGAAAGAGCCTTTAAAGTTCATCAAAAACTGCTGAAATTGCCTTTTGCAAAAGAATCATCCGAGTTTTATCCATATCCATCTATTAACCTGGCTAAAATAAATGGCGGTGATGTATATAATAAAGTTCCCGAAAAATGTGTGATATCCTATGATATCCGCTACCTGCCAACACAGAATCATGAAGACGTCATCAAACAAATTGAAGGTATTACAGATGGCGAAGTAATCGTTAATATGTTCAGTAAACCGCTTATTACTGAAAGGAACAACCCTTTCATCTTAATGCTCGAACCGATCGTCGAAAAACATACCGAAACTAAAGCGGTGTTCTTTGGTCAGCATGGTTCTGCGGATACGGTCTTTTTCGCCAATTACGGGATACCAGCAATCGAGTTTGGCCCTTCCGGCCTAAACTGGCACGGTGATAAAGAATACGTTCTTCCCCATTCTATTCATTTATATGAAAAGATGCTTATTGACTTCGCAATGAGGTTTTCAAACTAAGAAACATCTTGGAAGCTTTTAATTTCTCATTATGGTAAATTTTAGATACGAATATTTACTTGAGGAGAGATATTATGGGGTCTATAAGTTTATTAAAAAAGTCTGCTGGAGTCATACTGGAGAAAAAGAATTTAAACAATGTAACTGCCAGAGTCGGCCTTGTTCTGGATATTTCCGGCTCTATGCGGCGGCTATATAAAAACGGTACAGTACAAAAGGTTGTCGAAAGAATCTTGGCTGTTGCCAGCCAATTTGACGATGACGGCGCATTAGATATTTGGGTTTATGATCATGAGTTTTCCCGGCTGAAGCCTGTAACAGAAAATGACTTTGAGGATTATGTGGATCAATACATTTTAAATAATGATCTAATTCATAAATTCGGCAGAAATGATGAACCTCCTGTTATGGAGGATGTCATTCATAAATACACGGTCGAAGACCCTAGCAGAGACCCTGCCTTTATTGTTTTTATCAACGATGGAGGCTGCAAAAGAACCATAAAAAAACCAGTTGTTTCATCTTCGGATAAACCGCTATTTTGGCAATTTGTCGGGATAGGAGATTCCAACTTTGAAGTATTGGAAAAGCTTGACGAAATGGATGGCCGTTACATTGATAATGCAAACTTTTTCCATATTAAAGATATTGAAACCATATCAGATAACGAGATTTATGACCTATTACTGGCTGAATTCCCGGACTGGCTAAAAGAGGCAAAGGAAAAAAAGGTCATTTTATAGAGACGCAAAAGCGGATTTGATTCTTACTCAAATCCGCTTTTTATTGGGGTATACCGTGCTTCCTGTCTGGCATCCACCGCAGCCGCTGGATCCGAACGCCATTCAGGCATGCGCCTCCGCTGCAGCTTTACCATGCAGCTGATAGTAAAAGCCCTCCTGCTTGAGAAGCGATTCATGCGTACCTTCTTCAAGAATACACCCCTCTTCAAGTACAAAAATCTTATCTGCATTTTGAATGGTATTTAAGCGATGGGCAATGACGAAGCTGGTCCGGCCCTTCATCAACTCCTGCAGGGCGTCCTGGATTTTTAGTTCTGTCACAGTATCAATGCTGCTTGTTGCCTCATCCAAAATCAAAATGCCAGGATTAGCGAGGAATGCCCTAGCAATAGATAAAAGCTGTTTTTGCCCCTGGCTGATACCGCTTCCGTCCTGGCTTAAAACGGTGTCGTATTGCTGGGGGAGCTTCATGATGAATGAATGGGCGTTGGCGAGCTTTGCAGCTTTCACCACTTCTTCATCTGACGCCTCCAGCCTTCCGTAGCGGATATTTTCACAGACCGTACCCTTGAATAAAAAGGAGTCCTGCAAGACAAAGCCCATATTCTTCCGCAGACTTTCTTTTTTCACAAGGGAGATATCCTGGCCGTCTATTAAAATGCTTCCTGTGTCCAGCTCGTAAAAACGCGAAAGTAAATTGATCATAGTTGTTTTCCCCGCACCGGTCGGACCTACGAAAGCAGCCGTCTGTCCAGCTTTCACATGGAGGTTAACATTCCTAACCGTATTGCCATCCTCTTCATATGAAAATGATACATTGCAGAACTCGACATCTCCTTTAATATGCGAGAGCTCTTTAAGATTCTCTTCATTCTTAAACTCTTCCTCTTCGTCCAAAATATCAAATACCCTCTCAGCTCCGGCAATCGCAGACAGCAGCGTGTTAAATTGGTTTGCCAGGTCATTCAACGGACGGGTAAATTGGCGGGAATACTCGGTAAATATGACAATGACACCAATCGAAATCATACCGTTTAGAGCAAAAACGCCCCCTATCCCCGCAATGATGGCAAAGCTAAGGTTATTTAGGACATTCATTAGCTTCGGAATAAACCCTGAATAGGTCTGCGCCCAAAATCCCGCTCTCCTAAGCTTTTCCCCTTTTTCTTGGAATTCGACAATGACTTTCTTTTCCTGTGAAAACGTTTTAATGATTCTTTGTCCTGATATCGTTTCTTCAATAAAACCATTCAGCTCACCCAAATTTTTTTGCTGTTCCTTGAATAGTTTTCCTGTTCTTTTTGTAATCCATTTCATACCAAGAAACATTAAAGGAACAATAATGAGGGTGATCAGCGTCAACAGCGGACTCAGCCACAGCATCACTGAAATTGTGCCAATTAGGGTAAGCAAACTGGAGAACACCTGGATAACCGAGCTATTCAAGGTAGAGCTGACATTCTCGATATCATTGGTAACCCTGCTCATTAATTCTCCTTGCTGCCGTTTATCAAAGAATGGAATCGGCAGCTTATGCAAATGCCTGAAAAGCTTTGTTCTCATCGTAAAAACAGTCTCTTGAGCAATGCCGATCATCCAATAGTTCTGAAACCAGAGGGAAAGCGAGTGAAACACATAGATCACTGCCAGCCCTGCCAGCAAGGAGATAAATCCATCGCTATTTCGTGTGACAATATATTCATCAATGGCCACCCCTACTAAAAAAGGGCCTAACAAAGCCAATGCGGAACTGATGAGCACCATGAGAAGAACAAGGAACAACAAGCTCTTTTTATATGAAAGAAAGGTCCAAATCCGCTTTAGAGTCTCACCCATATTTTTTGATTTTGATTTTGCCTTTTTATCTGGTGAAATCTTTTTGTCAAGCTGGAGAGGGATTTTTTTATATTGGAATGGTCTTTTCAGCTGTTTAAGCATAGTTTCTATTCTCCTCTCCTGATTGGGATTGGAAAATCCTTTTGTATAATCCAGATGTTTTAAGCAGGCTGTCATGATCGCCTTCAGCCAGCAGCTTTCCATCCTCCAGAAGAAAAATCCGGTCCGCTTCAATTGCGGTGCTGATTTTCTGCGTGATAATCAATGTCGTGCAAGTATACTCATTTAAAGCACCCAGCAGCTTTGCTTCTGTTTTCATATCCAACGCGCTCGTGCTGTCATCGAGCAGCAAAATTTTCGGCTTTCTCACAAGAGCCCGCGCAATCGACAATCTTTGTTTTTGCCCGCCGGATAGGTTAACACCCTTTTGCCCCACTTTTGTATCATATTGCTGGGGAAGCTTCATAATGGTTTCGTGAATTTGTGCATTTACAGCCGCTGCAGTAATTTCCACCATAGCCGCATCTTCCTTGCCCCATGAAATGTTTTCTTTCACACTTCCTGTAAAAAGCAAGGATTCCTGCGGCACGAATCCTACCTTCCTGCGAAGGTTCTCCATTTTCATCTCGCGGACATCATGCCCATCAATTTTAACTTCCCCCCCTGTTACATCATAAAGTCGGGGAATGAGCTGAAATAAAGAAGTCTTGCCCGCTCCTGTAGCCCCTAGGATGGCAACCGTTTCGCCCGGATTGATTTTAAAGCTGATATCTTCGAGAACCTTTTCAGCCGTTCCCGGATATTGAAATGAGACATTTGTGAATTCTATTTTTCCTGCATTGACTGTTAAATCTTTACGGGAGTCCGAAAGATCGGCCAAATCAACCTTTGTTTCCATTACCTCAGTTACACGATTTGCAGAGGCACGTGCTCTCGAAAAGGCCATAATAATCCAGGAGAAGATTGAAAAAGCAGCCGTTATCCTGGTCGCATAGTTGACAATTGCGACAACCTCTCCCACCTTCACATCAGCTGTATTGACCTGGATGCTCCCAAACCATAGTACACCCAGAATGGAAAGGTTCATGATCAAAAGCAGCACCGGCATAGTTACTTCCATAAGCCGCAATGCTTTGACTGTTCCATCTCTGGAGATCCTCATTGGTTCCTGTAAAACGTTTCACCTCATGCTTTCTGCGCACAAAAGCTTTTATTAAACGAATGCCTGATAAATTTTCCTGCATAACACTATTTACAGCATCCAGTTTTTCCTGAACCCCTTTAAACATTGCTCCGCCTTTACCCATCACCCAAAACAGGAAAAGAAACAGAAAAGGGGCCACTACCGATAAAATGAGCGCCAGTTTTACATTCACAACAAATGCCATCCCAAGACCGCCAATAATTAATAGCGGCGCTCTCATCATAATTCTAAGACTCATGAAGACTGTATTTTGCAGTTGTGTAATATCATTGGTCATCCTTGTAATTAGAGAAGAAGTAGGAAAGCGATTAAAATTGGCAAAAGAGAAGGATTGCACTTTTTCATATAAGCTTTTTCTAACATCAAAACCGAAGCTTTGGCTAACATGGGCAGCATAAAAGGAATTGATTACGCCTGCAGCAAAAGCGGCAAAAGAAGCTCCGACCATGATTCCTCCCCATTTCACAACCTCTTGAAGATCATTTTTCATAATACCGTTATCTATTATCTTTGCCATTAACAATGGCTGTATAAGCTCAACCACGAGCTCTGTCAGCATTAATAATAGAGCAACCGTCACCGCGACCCTGTACGGCTTTAAGTATGATAAAATCCTCACCATTCGTAGTCCCCCAAGCTGTAATTGCAAATTTTAATATATGTATAAAAAGTCATCTGAAATCCTTCGGTAAACTAAATAAAAGAATGCTATAAATATAATATCCCTTTTTACAAAATTTTTAAATAACTTAACTGTAAATAAATTAGAAAAGGGCAGTCTCCCTTAAACTCCTGTGTGAAGATGCCCAAGTTAACAGTCTATAAAAACAGAAAGCTTGGATTACTCCAAGCGTCAATTTCCCATATAGAGGGGTGCGATTAGATCAATCCGGTTTGTCCATATCCCACCGGAATAGCCAGCAGGAAGCCGTCCCAGATCTGCTGGTTTATCAAACCCTTCAGACCAGCCGCCATCGCCTGCAACCACGATGACATTTGTACCTGCTTTATCCATACGGTTTAAAAACTTATTAGGCCAGCCCCACATCCATTTTGAATAAGCTTCAGGGATATGCAGCTGCGTGTCTTTACAGGAATTAGGAATATATCCTGTCCAGCCAGCTGCGAGATAGGGCAAGAGACAGCTCTTCAGGGTTGCCTTTGACATCACGCGCATACCAGGCATTTTCTCCTGAAGCGCAGCAATAGGCTCATCTCCCCCATATACCGTTATTTCCTGCAGCCGGCTTTCCGGGAAATTCGAAAGATAGTCAGCAAGCTGCTTTCCTTCATTGGGATCATTGCTTTTAATATGGATTAAAAACTTGCCTTCCGGAAAATGCTTCATTACTTCATCAAGCGAAGGCATAAGCCCGGTTCCTTTTCCGCGAAACGGAAAAGTTTTTCCCTTATCGGCTGTATAGCTATATCCAATGTCGAGCTGTTTCAGTTCATTCATTGTATGTTGCCTGGTAACCCCCTGGCCATCTGTCCGGCATTCCAGTGTCCAATCATGAAAAACAGCAAACTGGCCATCTTTTGTTGGCTGAATGTCCAATTCTACTACATCAGCTCCGGCTTCAAATGCTGCTTCCATGGATGGAATTGTGTTTTCAATAAAAGGATGTTCAGGTTCATAAATTCGCTCTGCCGTACACGTATCCCCGGTTATACCTTCCATATAAAAGGTCTGTGCCATTCCTCTATGCGCCAGCAGCAAGGGCTTTTCTTGTCTTTCCTTAGTAAACAAGGAGCTGTTATTGGCAAACATAAACACAGCAAGAATTATAAGAAACAGGAACATTCGTTGAAAAAACATTTTAATCCTTTTCATCTGTCCTCCAAAATGGTTTCCTTAATATAAAATGATTCACGAATCGATTTTAACATAATCTTACCTTCCTAAATACAAAAGACCAAATCCGTAGATTTGGCCATTAATAAATAGATTAACTTGATTTCCGTCCCAGATAGGCTTCCATGATTCTTGGATCATTCAACAGCTCCTGGGAACTTCCTTCTGCTACGATTTTTCCGGTTTCCAGCACATATCCATAATCGGATATGCGCAGAGCTTGCCTTGCATTCTGCTCTACCAGGAGGACTGTTGTCCCAGCTTCATTAATTTCTTTTATAATTTTAAAAATATCAGCCACGATCAGCGGCGCCAATCCCATAGATGGTTCGTCAAGGAGAAGTAGCTTTGGCTTGCTGAGAATGGCTCTGGCAATAGCGAGCATTTGCTGCTGTCCGCCTGATAAAGTCCCCCCAAGCTGTTTCTGTCTTTCTTCAAGAATCGGGAACCTTTCCATTACACTTTTAATATCCCGGTCAATCTCATTGTCCTTTCGGTGGTATGCCCCCATTTCAAGGTTTTCGAGCACTGTCATCCCTGAGAGGATCTGCCGGCCCTCCGGAACAAGAGCAATTCCTTTTCTCAGCAGCTGATCAGGCCGTAGCCCCTTTACTTCCTCACCTTGAAATTCAATGCTGCCCTGCTGCGGTTTCAGAAGTCCAGATATGGTCTTCATGGTCGTTGTTTTGCCGGCTCCGTTTGCTCCAAGAATGGTGACAATGCTTCCTTCTTCCACCTCCAGACCAACGTTCTTAAGCACCTGGATTTTACCATAAAAGGCGGAAATGCCGTTTACTTTAAGCATACAGATCTTCCTCCTCGCTGCCGAGATAGGCTTCGATGACATCAGGGTTATTCTGAATGTCGGCCGGTGTTCCTTCTGCAATCTTCTTGCCGAAGTTAAGTACCGCAATGCGGTCACATAATTTCATCACAAGAGGCATATCATGCTCGATTAACAGCACAGTAATCCCCTGCTCCTGAATTTTTTTAATAAGTTGAAATAGTTCACTAGTTTCTGTTTCGTTCATTCCAGCTGCAGGCTCATCGAGAAGTAGAAGCTTGGGGCTGCTGGCCAATGCTCTGGCTATTTCCAATCTTCTTTGCTGGCCGTATGCCAGGCTGTCCGAGATTACATCTGCATATCCTCCCAAACCAACAAATTCAAGCAATTCATTTGCTTTGCGGCGGATTCTCTCCTCTTCCTGACGCTGGTTTTTTGTCCGAAAGACACTGCTTAAAACCCCTGATTTGCTCCTGCAATGCTCCCCTACCATTACGTTTTCCTCAGCTGTCATTTGCGGAAATAGACGAATGTTCTGGAATGTCCTGCAAATGCCTTTTTTCGTGATTAGATGCGGCTTCAGGCCATTTATGTTATCTCCGTTAAAAATAATTTCACCGGAAGTGGGTGAGAACATCGATGTAATCAAATTGAACATCGTCGTTTTGCCTGCGCCATTAGGTCCGATCAGTCCAAAGATCTCTCCCTTATTTATTGAGAATGAGACATCAGAAAGGGCTCTCAGCCCGCCAAAGTTTTTACATGCTTTTTTGACTTGAATTACCATGCTTTTGCCCCCTCTTTGACGTTTTCAGCTTGATCCAGTTTAAGATATTTACATCAATGAGCCCCTGAGGACGGACAGCCATCATGATAATGATGATTAATCCATAAATCATATAGCGGTATTCGCTTATAAAACGGAGCACTTCCGGCATGACGGTCAAGAATAGCGCCCCAAATACCGGTCCCCAAATAACTTCACTGCCCCCAAAGACTGCAAAAATTAAAATTTCGACTGCACGGTGATAAGCAAAATCAGCAGGGCTTATGTAAGCAAGCACATGCGCAAACAATGTGCCGGCAAATCCTGCTACTAATGCGCCTTGTGCAAACGCAAGAACTTTGTAATAAGTAATATTGATCCCCATTGACTCCGCTGCTTTTTCATCCAGCTTAATCGCTGCAAAAGCCCGTCCCACGCGAGATCGATTTTGTCTTCTGAAAAACATGACAATGCTGATCGTAATGAGTAATAACAGCAGGAAGATTGTAAGGAAAACGAATTGGTTGTTTTGCAGGCCGATCACCTTTGGATCGAAGCCAAAGCCTTTTAGTGTATTCAGGATTTCACGCCCCATATGCGGAATCCCTGATAAGCCAACTGCCCCCTTTGTCAGCGACTCCCAGTTAACAAAAATAACACGAATTACTTCTCCAAAGCCAAGAGTAACAATCGCCAGATAAACTCCCTGTAGCCTTAAAGTTGGAATTCCGATCATAATGCCGAACAAACCTGCCATTAAGGTTCCTGCCAATATCCCCACAATAATCGGTAGATCAAAATTCAGCGTCAAAAGTGCGGAAGTATATGCGCCGATCCCCATAAAACCTGCATTGGCAAGGGACAGCTGACCAGTTGATAGCGTAATATAAATGCTTACCCCTAAAATAATATTGATTAATATAAAGGAAGCAACCTGTAAATGATATGGATTGATTAATTCTGCTAGCATGGATTCACCTTCTTACGCTGAAATTTTTTGGCCGAACAACCCTTGTGGCCTAATGAGAAGTATGACGATAATGGCCACAAATGCGATTGCGTCCTTGTAGCCGGAATTGCCGTAGACCACAACAAAGGTTTCTGCTAATCCTAGGATCAGCCCCCCTGCCATTGCACCTTTGACATTTCCCATACCGCCTAGAATGATGATGGCAAGTCCTTTCAGCCCTATGGACAATCCCATTTGCGGCGTAACAGAGTTAAAAGCCATCCCGACCAGGATGCCTGCAATTCCTCCCATAGCCGATGCTATGATAACAGTCATCGTAATCGTTCTTTTTACATCGACGCCAAGAAGGCTTGCTGTTTCAAGGTTTTCAGCAGTAGCCCTTAACGCCTTGCCTGCCTTTGTTTTGCCAAGCCAAAAAGAAAGTGCGTACATAAGAATGACAGATATGATAAAGATGACAATCTGCACAAGGTATACGGTTATCGATCCGATCTGGAAGCTTATTTCTGCGAATGAAGCCCGGAATGGATGATTGCCTGGACCAAAGAGATGATGAGACAGGTTTTCCAGTAATATTGAAACACCGATTGTACTGATTAATGGCGCTAAATGTGAAACACCTTGTTTGCTTCGCAGCGGCCTTAGAGCAAAACGTTCAAGCATATACCCCATTGCAGCTGTAACCAATATAGCTGCAAGGAAAGCGAGCCAAAGCGGCCCTTTGAAGGTAGCAGTCACCACAACACCGATAAAGGCGCCAAACATAAAGATTTCTCCGTGTGCCATATTAATAATGCCAAGCACTCCAAAGACTAATGTGAACCCAAGTGCAACGATTGCATAAATGCTGCCCAGGGTTATTCCGTTTATTAATTGTTCCACTAACAAGGCTATCCACCTACTATCATTTTTTATATAAAGCTTGGAATCTCATTTTTAAAAGTAAAGCTCTGGCACTTTTTGGCGCCGGAGCTTTACTTGGAAACCTTTATTATTCAAAAACCTTGAAAGCTCCATCTTCAATCACCAAGACAGTTGGATCCATTACGACATCCCCTTCTTCATCAAAAGAGAACTCACCAAGGATTCCATTAAAGCCCTGGATTTCAGCCAATGCGTCCCGGAGAGCATCACGGTCATCTTCACCGGCATTTTTCAATGCTTCTGCCATAATGTAAAGCGCATCATAGGCCTGAGCTGCGAATTGGTCTGGCTTTTTGCTGTATTCTTCTTCATATTTGCTTACAAAATCCTGAACCTTATCATCTTCTTTTTCACCGTACCAAGGTGTTGCCACAATTAGCCCATTTGCTGCATCACCTGCGATATTGATTACTTCAGGTGAGTTAAAGCCGTTTCCACCTACAAAAGGAACATCAATCCCCATTTTGCGGGCCTGGTCCATAATGACTGCCCCTTCGTTATATAGAGCAGAAGCCAAAATCAGATCCGGATTTAAACCTTTAATTTTTGTTAACTGTGCATTATAGTCGGATTGTCCTTTCTGGAAAGTTTCAATCGTTAATATTTCGAGGCCCTTTTCTTCTGCAGCCTTTTTCATCGTATCAAAGCCCGATTTTGTAAACACATCATCATTTCCATATAGGATTGCAACTTTTTTAGCATCATATTTTTCAATCGCTTTGTCGATTGCAGCCGGAATGGCCAATGCTTCAGGAAGCGAGTTGCGGAATACATATTCCCCGATTTGCGGGATGCCTTCTGCTGTAGTCGATGTTCCCATGATTGGCACTCCGTTTAAATCTGCTTCAGGGCCGACTACATTCATTTCTGTACTTAATGTAGGCCCGATAATGCCTGTCACATTCTCTGAATTCATCAATTTTTGAGCTGCTGTCAAAGCTTGGTCCTGCTTGCCGGCTGAATCTTCAATAACAAGGTTTATCTCTACCTCACCTTTGCTGTTAATCTCTTCCTGCGCTAGTTTTAAGCCGTTTGTGATCGCTTCCCCATAAGCTGCTCCAGGTCCGCTGATATAGGAAATGACTCCAATATCCGCTTGGACTGCTCCTCCGCTGCTTTGCCCCTCTTTATCCCCTGCAGTCTGGTTGCCGCCGCATGCAGATAGGACCAGCAAACTGGACAATGCTGTAAATTGGGCAAATTTCTTAAATTGTTTCTTCATTTGTTAACCCCCGTTTTTCAGAAATAAATAAATATTCAAAACTATATTACTATTTAAATACAAAAGCTTGGCAATGTAAATAATAATATTGAAACTTTTCTTACATATTATTTTTAAATCTATATCGGCATCTCGGCAGTTTGGAAAATCTCACCTTCTATTGTCTTCTATCAACAAAAGTTAGCCAAAATCTTTGTTTTTCCGGAACATTGCCGGTACTTGTCACAGAATTGTAAGATTAATCTAAAGATATAACCTAATGGAGGTGCCTGATAAAATGGAAGCGATTACAAGAGACTTCTTTCTATTTTTATCTAAAAATAGCTTTTTAAATAAACTTGCCCAAAACAGAGGCGGAAGTTTTGCGGCAGGTAAACTAATAGGCGGTGTGGATTTTAAAAGCAGTGTCCGCTTTATAAGGGACTTGAACACTCAAGGACTTTTGGTAACTGTTGACCATTTGGGGGAATTCGTTGATTCTGTTGAGGTGGCGAATGAACGGACAGAGGAATGTATCTCTACTATTGAAATGATTAGCAGAGAAGGTTTGGATTCGCAGGTATCCCTTAAAATGACCTCCCTCGGTCTGGATATTGATCATGATCTCGTTGTTAAAAATATGACTAGAATCCTAGACACAGCTGAAAAGCACAATATTATGGTTACGATTGATATGGAGGATGTTCCCCGCTGTCAGGCAACGATAGATTTGTTTAAGCAATTTAAAGAAAAATACAGTTGCGTGAGCACGGTTTTGCAGGCTTACTTATACAGAACTGAAAAGGACTTGCAGGATCTAGGCAAGTATCAGCCTTTTTTACGGCTTGTAAAGGGAGCATACAAGGAGTCACCTGAACATGCCTTCCCTGAAAAGAAGGATGTGGACGAGAACTATAAGAAGCTGATTGAACAAAGCCTGCTAAATGGAAATTATACGGCAATAGCTTCTCACGATGGCCAAATCATAGAGTATACAAAATATCTGGCGAAAAAGCATAACATTCCAACTGACCGTTTTGAATTCCAGATGCTTTATGGCATGAGAAATAAAACCCAGCTGGAATTGGCCAAGCAAGGCTATAGAATGCGCGTTTATGTGCCATACGGCATGGACTGGTACGGCTATTTCATGAGACGGATGGCTGAACGCCCAGCGAATATCGCCTTCGCTTTCAAAGGTATTTTTAAAGGATAATTCTCTGGAATTATTTTTTCTTTCAAAATATTAAAATCCGGATAAAAACAAAAAACTATTTTAGACAATACAATTGCAAGATTTCCTAAGTAATGAGAAAGCAAAGCCAAACGCTTTCTCATAGCTTGTTTTATCTAAATATTTACAAAATTGAAGTACAGAATTATTAAAGGGGGATTATATATGGATTATGCATTGCTTATATCCATTACCGTCTATATGATTGGAATGCTTTGGATCGGCTATTACGCCTATAAACGAACTTCCAATCTATCAGACTATATGCTTGGCGGACGAACTCTTGGTCCTGCCGTTACAGCATTAAGTGCCGGTGCATCCGATATGAGCGGCTGGCTGCTGATGGGGCTTCCAGGTGCCATGTATGCCACAGGTTTAAGTGCATCCTGGATTGTTATCGGCTTAACGCTTGGAGCATGGGCTAACTGGCTGTATGTTGCACCAAGACTGCGTACCTATACTGAAGTTGCCAATGACTCCATCACCATTCCTGGATATTTGGAAAACCGTTTCGGCGATACATCCAAAATCCTTCGCCTGATTTCAGGATTAGTTATCATGATATTCTTTACTTTTTACGTTTCATCAGGTATGGTTTCCGGTGGAGTTTTATTCCAAAGTACTTTTGGGCTGGATTATCACACAGGCTTGTGGATTATCACAGGTGTTGTTGTAGCCTACACACTTTTTGGCGGTTTTCTTGCCGTTAGCTGGACAGACTTTGTCCAAGGTTTGATCATGTTTATTGCACTGATTCTCGTACCATTAGTAACATTGTTCCATATAGGCGGGTTCGGCCCAGCTATCGATACAGCAAGATCCATTGATCCGGCACTGCTTGATATCTTCACAGGGACAAGCCTGCTTGGCATCATCTCCCTGTTTGCCTGGGGACTTGGCTACTTCGGGCAGCCGCATATAATTGTCCGCTTTATGGCAATCAGTTCGGTAAAGGAAATCAAAAAAGCCACCCGCATCGGAATGGGCTGGATGATTTTCTCAAGCATTGGCGCAATGCTGACAGGCTTTCTTGGTATTGCTTATGTTGCTGATACAGGCATTAGCCTTGAGGATTCAGAGACCATTTTCATCTTATTGGGAGAAGTACTGTTCCACCCGATTATAACTGGATTCTTAATTGCAGCGATCCTTGCTGCCATCATGAGCACGATTTCTTCCCAGCTGCTGGTGACTTCCAGTTCACTGACAGAGGACTTATATAAAACGTTCTTCCGCCGTTCAGCATCTGATAAAGAGCTAGTTACAATTGGAAGATTATCTGTATTACTTGTTTCAATTGTTGGATTGATTATTTCATGGGAGAAAAATGAAACGATTCTTAACCTTGTTGGCTATGCATGGGCAGGTTTCGGAGCATCATTCGGACCGCTAATTCTCCTTAGCCTTTACTGGAAGCGTATGACTAGATGGGGCGCCTTAGCCGGAATGGTTATCGGGGCAAGCACCGTTATAGTTTGGTCAAGCGCTGGCTTATCCGGAATCCTCTATGAAATGATTCCAGGCTTTGCTGCCAGCTTCATTGCCATCATAGTCGTAAGCCTTCTAACAGAAAAACCTTCAACAGAAATAGAAAAACAATTTGAAGACTTTGAGAAATCATTTAAATAACTTTTATAGCAGGACTGGGCCAGAACGGCCTAGTCCTTTTGTTTTCGACAAAATTCGGGTGGTACCTGGTACCGATTTTCTCTATAATAAAAAAAAGCAATACTTAGGAGGTAGCCGTATGAGCCAGCCGCTGGAGAAGATCCTTAATATATCAGATATAGATGAAATAACGGAAATGGTGAGTACTTTTTTGAAGAAGCCGGTTGTCATCGAGGATGAGCAGTTTTCGCTGCTGGCTTACAGTTCATACTATATCGAGCATTTTGATCAGGCCAATCAGCAGACTATTTTCTCTAAAAGATGGCCTATTCCCATCTTAGAAAAGTTTATGGATGAAGGTATTGTTGAGCAGCTGAAAACCATTCCAGAGCCTTTTCGCATAAAGCGGATGGAAGATATCGGACTTAACCAGCGTGTGGTGGTCAGCGCTAAATACAAGGATCAGATTTTAGGTTATATTTGGGTTCAGGAAACGGATGGCTTGCTATCGGAGAATGAAATGAAATTTTTGCTTGAAATCTCTTTTCATATTGGCAAGCTTCTTTATCAGAAAAACTTACTAAAGCTGCGCAAAGATGAGGAGAAACATCAATTTTACAGAAAGATCATTGACCGGACATACCACACGGAAGACCAAATCAAATGGGAAGCAGCCAATGTGAAAATCATCCTTCCGGAGGCATTTCTTATAAATGTATTTACCGTTGCCCAGGCAGACGAAGAAATTTTTGCCGAGCTGACAGAAACAGTGCGCTTGTTTGCGAACGCACTCAGCCATCCGGCTCATATTTTTACAAATCAACTGGAGATTATCGTTTTGATTGGCAGCAGTTCTCCGGCTCCTGGAAGCCTCTCAGAAGATGCACATGAATTGACAAACACCGTCCTCAGCCAATTCAAGCTTCAAGCAGTATATGCAGGAATCGGCGGTGAATATACGTCCATCCTTAAACTGCGGAAAAGCTATGCAGAGGCACAGGAGGTCATAAAAGCAGCAAAATTTATCGGGTCGCCTGAAGAATTGCCATATGAATATAAGAAATTATGGGTATTTCGCTATTTGGAGCCTATTGCACAGCATAACAGCAAGACGAATTACGTGAATGAAGACCTTTTGAAGCTGCAGAAAAAAGACCTGGAAAGCCAGACGAATTTACTCAAAACTCTTGAGGTATATTTATTAAACAACTGCCGTCTCAAGCCCACTGCAGAACAGCTCTTCATTCACGCAAATACGTTAAAATATCGAATGAAGCAAATTACAGACCTTACTGCAATCGATTTTGACGACTTTAACACAAGATGCCAGCTGTATATCGATTTACAGCTCCTAAAACGGAAAAAATAAGGCTGATTCCTTGAATGGAGTCAGCTTTTGACTTATCTTCCTCTAAATTTCCCCGGATTTTCCACCCTGACAGATATGATTTCTCCGCAGTTTAAGCAAAACTGATATATTTTGAGAGACCCTGTTGAAAACTTACTATTTAAAGGTTTAATCGGCATAAAATCAGTGCCTTCAGCGAAATCTGTATTTTTACATTTTGGACATTCATCTTTGTTTGACATCATCTCAACTCCTCACCCTTTAGATACGATCCCCTGTCAAAAAAGTTCCCAAAAAAAGCCTGTCCCCCATACAGAGGAACAGGCTTTTTAGCTTTCATCTTTTTCAGGCTTGAACAGAAAATACGAAATAACACCCGATAAGAGCGCTGCACCGGCTGCTATTAACATTCTGATTGATAGGTCTATTTGCTGATAATCCTTGTTAAGCATCCACATAGCCGCAGCTGCTACCAGGACCATGATCGGAATCACGATGAGCTTTCTATTTTTCAAGATTTCTTACTTCCTTTCATTGCATTTCAATATGGCAGGTTTGCCTACATTCTATTATATAAAAAGTGAAATCAAATGGATAATTAGACACCTTTATTGCAAACCCTTCCAATTGTCATAATTATTAAACCTTAATTATTTGTCCGCATTCCCTTTACAAAGGGTGTTTATGGGCTATATAATCCCGTTGTTCCACTTTTTACGGAAAGCGAAAAAAATGTTAGAAAAGGAGGTTGCGGCGATGCGACAAAAAATACTTTCCTTTTTATTGATAAATCTAGGAGCATTCCTTGTTTCAATAAATGTCCACTTTTTCTTGTCTCCCAATAATTTAGCAACAGGAGGAGTCAGTGGATTGTCGATTATTATGAATGACTTGTTTCCAGGGCTCTCAATTGGAACTTTCATGATTCTTGTCAATATTGTACTGTTTTTGGTAGGATTTATTTTTCTCGGCTCGGGCTTCGGTGCCAAGACCATTTATGCAAGCTTCGCCCTTTCGTTTTATGTATGGGTGCTTGAAAATTACGCACCAATCAGCCAGCCGCTAAGCGATGATATTCTCATACAGCTGATTATCGGCCAGTGCATCGCCGCAACTGGGATGGCAATTGTCTTTAACCAACAGGCATCCACCGGCGGAACGGACATTATCGCAATGATTTTTAATAAATACTTAAACATTGAAGTAGGCCGAGGCGTGCTTCTGGCGGATTTATCGATTGCTCTATCCTCCACCATTCTATTCGGTCCGCAAGTCGGCATGTATGCATTCTTTGGTGTCATTATAAATGGATTTGTTATTGATTATGCACTTCAGCAATTTAATTCAAATAAAGAAATCGTCATTATCAGCCGTCACAGCGATGAAATTAAAACATATATTGTTCATGAGTTAGGTAAAGGAGCAACCATCCATACTGCTACTGGAGCCTTTACCTCAGACCAAAAAGAAGTAATTACAACCATCCTTGGCCGCAAAGATTTTACAAGGCTGAAAGGTTATATCACTCAGGTTGATAATAAAGCATTCATCACCGTCCATACCATGAACGAAATTCTCGGACAAAACTTCAAACGATTAGCTTAAATATAAATAAGCCTCATCCGCCATGGATGAGGCTTATTTATATTTTACCATTTACATAATCATTACTCCCCTCCAGGAGTAAATGTCCTTTTCGCCAGCTCATTTTCAAGCATAAAGAATGCATTGCTGTCATCATCAATCCGTTTTAGCTTCTGAATCAAGCTATCAAATAAAGCTTCTTCCTCGACCTGCTCCTCAATGAACCATTTTAAAAAGGTCATGGTCGCATGCTCCCGCTCATCAAGGGCGATATCGGATAATTTGTAAATCCGGCTGGTAACTTCCTTTTCATGGGTCAGTCCTTTTTCAAACACATCCAGAACAGAGCTAAAGTTGTTGTTAACAGGCGGAAACCCTTCAACAGTCACCCTTGCCCCGATATCATTTAAAAAATTGTAAAACTTCATGGCATGGAAACGTTCTTCCTCTGCCTGGACTAAGAAAAAGTTTGCAAACCCATCCAGGTTTTCAGCGGAACAATATGCTGCCATAGCTAAATAAGCATGCGCTGAATAATACTCATAATTCATTTGGCTGTTCAATTCTTTGATTAGTTTATCGCTCAACACCGCAATTCCTCCTATAATTCTTTCTTCTATTACCATTCCCTATGAGGACTGAATCAAGCGTAAAATCTCTTCAAAAACCAAATAATTAATAGCTTTTATCCGTTCTTTTCTCAGGATCAAAAATTGTGGAGTTATTTAAAAAAATACTTATGTTATCAGCAAGTATAGGGATGCGTTTGAACAAGTTGAATCTTCTGCTGATCAATTAACCATGCTAAAAATGAGAGAAAAGAGGTATAGCGCAGCTCCAATGGGGCTGCATTTTTTTGTTTTAGCTCCTTTTGGTTTTAAAATAGCCCCTTGTGGAAAAAGGGTAAAAAAGGAGGCGTTTATATGAAAGTAATCGTAATAGGTGCCAACGGCGATGTTGGGGAGCATGTAGTCAGGAAGCTGTCTGAGAAAGACATAGAATCTCTTGCAGTGGTCGCCAATGAGAATCAAATAGAAGATCTAAAAAAGCTGGGTGCGTCTAATGCAGTGGTATATGACGAGCAGAATCTTTTATCACACCTTCAATCATCAGATGCTGTTATTTACTTAACAGGTGTCAATCCGAAAAAGCATACAAGCAAAACCGTCATGGTAGACCATCAATCTGTTTCAGATACAATCCAATTGGCGCAAGAATCAGGTGTAAAGCGATTTGTGATGATGAGCGCAGTTAAAGCCGAAGAGAGTGAGAACGACCAATCCCGGACGATTGCTGCCAAAGATTTGCCTGAGGACATGCTGAAGGATGCCAATTTTATTTATACAGTCGTACGACCTGGCCAATTAACAGATAAACCAGGTACCGAAATGGTACAGGCAACAAATAAAATACATGATAGGTCAGCAGAAATCCCCCGTGAGGATGCAGCAGCAGTTCTTGTTGAATCTTTGGAAAGTGAAGCAGTTTTTAATAAAACAATAGAAGTATCCTCAGGAGATACCCCTATCCATGACGCACTAAACTTAATTTAATTGAAGGAGGATCATATGAGCTTAACAGATTATCTAGTCATTGCACTATTTATATTTATTGCACTTGTCATTTTAATACCAGTCTTCCTTTTTATCTATTGGTATATAAAAGATGACAGGCAAAAACAGCATTCCATACTCAGAAACTTTCCGGTTATCGGTAAGGTACGGTATATTACAGAAAAAGTCGGTCCTGAATTAAGGCAATATTTGTTTAACAACGATACAGAAGGCAAGCCTTTCTCCAGAAAAGAGTATCAGGACGTTGTGAAAGCCGGAAAGTATAAAGAAAGACTAATAGGATTTGGATCAATAAGGGACTTTGATAATGAAGGCTTTTATATCCGAAATACACTGTTTCCAAAGCTCGTCGATGAAATGAAGGTTGATAATACCAATAAAATTAAAACACGTGTATATAAAGTTGATGGTGACAATTTGTTTTCAAGAAAGGAACATAGTGAAGAAAAACTGGCAGATCCCTTTTATCTGCGTGATGAAGACGCTGTCATCCTGGGTGAAACCACCTGCCGGCATCCATTCAGAGTTAAGGGACTTGTCGGACAATCAGCCATGAGCTATGGTTCTCTTGGAGAAAAAGCCATCACCGCCTTGTCAAAAGGTCTTGGCCTGGCTGGCGGCACTTGGATGAATACCGGTGAAGGCGGTCTTTCACAATATCATTTAGCAGGAAGTCCGGATATCATTATGCAAATTGGGCCGGACATGTTTGGCGTCCGAAAACCAAACGGAGAATTTTCATGGGAGGAATTTAAAAAGAAAAGCGAAATCCCTGAGGTAAAAGCTTTTGAATTAAAGCTCGCCCAGGGTGCAAAAACTCGCGGGGGACATGTTGAAGGCGAAAAGGTTACAGAAGAGATTGCCAGTATTCGCCTTGTTGAAGTGGGAAAAACGATTAACAGTCCAAACCGTTTCTATGAATTTGATGATGCCCCTTCCATGTTTGATTTTATTGAAGAACTGCGTAGTGTTGGCGGCAAGCCGGTTGGAATGAAGATCGTAGTCGGTGACCTTGATGCACTCGAAAAAATGATTTCATATATGAAGGAAAGCGGGAAAGGCCCTGATTTTATTACAGTCGATGGAGGTGAAGGCGGTACAGGAGCAACCTATCAGGAGCTTGCTGACAGTGTTGGTCTTCCTATCCAATCCGCTCTGACTGTGGTAGACGAAATGTTAAGACAGTATGAAGTTCGAGACCGTGTGAAAATCATCGCCTCCGGAAAACTAATTACACCTGATAAAATTGCGATTGCTCTTGCAATGGGTGCAGACCTCGTCAATATTGCCCGAGGCTTTATGATCAGCGTTGGCTGCATCATGGCACAGGTTTGCCATACAAATCACTGTCCTGCAGGAGTGGCTACAACCGATAAAAAGCTACAGGACGGATTAATTGTCGAGGAAAAACATTATCGAGTCTGCAACTACGTTATCTCTCTAAGGGAAGGACTTTACAATCTTGCCGCTGCTGCCGGAATTGAGAACCCCACCTTATTCGAAAGGAAGCATATTGTCCATAAAGATAAATTTGGCAGAGTCTCTCCACTCGAAGAAATTCTGCAGGCAGCAAAAAGAACTCAAATGCAAAAGGAAGGATAAAGAAGAAAAAACCTGGTCCCAACTTGGGATTAGGTTTTTTCTTCTTTATTTAATATTTTTCCACTCAAAGGGGATAACTGCAAATAAAGTTTCAGATTTTAGGCTGCCTTTTTAGATTTTGTAATCAAAACCGCAACCCTCTGTGAAATGGCCCCTCTATTGTATCTTGCTCATCCCCCCACTGTTTTTTTAGATTCTTTTCTAAAAGATTGTTGCTTTTAGATAGAGTCCATAAATAAAAACATTGTTAAGTAAGTTTGGTTGATTGGAGCGCAAGGTGCGAGACTCCTGCGGGAGGAGTGGACAGGTGAGACCCCACAGGCGCTGCGCGCCGAGGAGGCTCACCGCCCGCCCCGCGGAAAGCGAGCATCCTGGAGCGGAAATCAACCACTCCTCATTACTTGTTTAAAAGCAACAAAGTTTGCGAAAACAGCCTTTTTTAAAAATTACCTTTTCACTTCCAAATAAACTCTCTTTATTGATCTTTATAGGTAAGTATTTCCATATGTGAATAAGTCTATAGATTCCCTTGTATTTAAAGGTGAACTCTGTATAATAAAAGACGAACGATTATGTAATTTATTTTGTTATAGTTCGTATTTAGATCAAGGAAAGTCTATTAAATTATCCAAGGAGTGACATGATGAAGTTTTTTACAAAAGCAACCTTTTTTATCGCACTTATCTCCCTTTTATCCCTATCGTTATTGGGATGCGCCAGCCAGGAAGTTATGACATCAGATGGGACAGCCCAGGCGGCTAAAAATGAAAAGCCAGCTGTTGGCATTATTGGCCCAATGGCCGAAGAAATTGAAATACTGCACAGCCACATGGAAGTAAAAGAAACCACTGAACTTGCAGGAATGACCTTTTACCAAGGGACCCTCAAAGGGCAAAATATCGTACTTGTTCAATCAGGAATCGGCAAAGTAAACGCTACAATGGCAGCTCAGCTTTTAATCAATGAGTTTAAAGTAGAAAAGCTTATCAATTCAGGAATAGCAGGTGCTATCCACCCGGATGTCAATATGGGTGATATCGTTATTTCGACAGACACCGTACAGCATGACATGGATGAAACGGCAAAGGGCTATGAACCTGGGATTATCCCAAGGATGGACATCGGTTATTTTGAAGCAGATAAAGAACTTGTTCGCCTTGCAGAAAAGGCAGCTAAAAACCTGCCTAAAGAGATTAATGTTTTTACAGGCCGCATCGCAACAGGTGACCAATTTATTGCCAGCAAAGAAAAAAGCGAATGGATTCTTAACACATTTGAGGCTTACGTTGTAGAAATGGAAGGTGGAGCAGTTGGACAGGTTGCCCACTTAAATGAAATCCCATATGTCGTCATCCGCTCAGCATCAGACGATGCCGGTGAAGAAGCGGTTATGAAGTGGGAGGATTTTAAACAGCTTGCAGTAACAAATTCCTCATCGATCATTGAAACCATGCTGGAGAATATGGAATAAAGCAAAAAACAGATCAGCTAAAAAG
Source organism: Cytobacillus sp. C11.1 (assembly GCF_058145115.1). Lineage (NCBI taxonomy): Bacteria > Bacillati > Bacillota > Bacilli > Caryophanales > Bacillaceae > Cytobacillus > Cytobacillus sp. C11.1. The sequence goes on from NZ_CM176935.1 coordinate 62,201, forward strand.
TTGATCTGTTTTTTTGTATGTATATGAATTTCATTTTAATTCCTATTGTGAACAATTTGTGAACGCTTCCCGATTGTACCTTTACTTTCCTTTTTTGCGGTAAGACTAAGCTTACAAAAAGGAGGATCATGCTGTGGAAATATCCTGGATCACTTTTATTATGATTATATTAGCAAGCTACCGCTTAACTCATTTAATTGTTTTCGATAAAATAACTGAGCCCATTAGGAACCATTTTTTAGTGAAAAGAGAGACACCCTCCCACCAATTTAAGAAAGTACCAAAGTCGATGTTCGGATATTTGCTGACATGCTATTGGTGCACGGGTATGTGGTCAGCTATCCTGCTCGGATCGTTATACATCCTTCTCCCGTCATTTGGATGGTATCTAATTTTCATTCTTGCTATAGCCGGCGGGCAAGCCATACTTGAATCATTTGTAGGTGTTAACATTAAAAAGACAGAATTATATGCTGATAAACTCATGAAGGAGACTTCTAAAACCAATTAGCAAGCAAAATGCCCCAGAGGCTTTGTTAATGTACTAAGGTACTTTTTAATAAGGAATAAGTTTACCATCTACACCTTTTTCTTACATATAAACAGGACTATTGTGGGATTTTGTCGTTTTAAATCGAATTCCCTCTACAATCAAGGTATAATTTAGATTGGAAAAAATAGATACATAGTAAACGCTTTATATAGGGGAGGATTTATATGATGGGATGGGTAATAGCCATTTTGTTTGGTTCAGCAGTTGTGCTGCTCATTTTATCGTTTTTTAAAACGACGAAATCAAAATCAAATCTTGAGCAACAAATTGATCAGGTAACTTTTTCATTAAAAAATGAAATCCACGAGCTGCAGCAGCAGATCAGAAATATTGAATTAGATGCAGAGATTACTGCACACCAGTCAGGCTCCATGGGAGGAACATCGGAAGAACGCTTATTGCTGCGTGAGATTCTTGATCTTCATAAGCGCGGGTATTCCTTTGAGAGCATTGCCTTGAAAAAACAGCTTTCACCTAATGAGGTAGAGCGGATGCTCTTACCTTATTTATCAAAAAGGGCTGAAAGGAGCATGGTTGCACAATGACAGCTAATTCCTTGCGCAGTTTTGCAGCCGGACTTTTAGTGGCTGCGGTTTTGACTGGCAGCGCCTACTTTTTTGGACCTTCTGAAGCAAAGAGCACTGAGAAACCGGCAGATAAAACCGAAAAAGCAGTTAAACAGGAAAAGCTGACTGACAAAGAAATGATCGGTCTGCTATCCTCTAAAGGCTATGTAATAAATACAGAAGATGAGTGGAGCGATCAGCTGGCTGCCGCTGCAAAAGTCAATAAAAAACCGGAAGAAAAAACGGAAGAGAAATCAAATAAGGAAACCGGCGAAAAGGTTGTCTATCGTACCATCCTGACAGTCTCGATGGGCATGACAAGCATCGATGTTGGCAATGCACTTGAGCGAGCGAATATAATCGATAGCGGAATCCAGTTTTACAAAGATGTTGAAAAACGCGGCTTGGCGAACGAACTGCGACCTGGAACATTCGAAGTGGAAAGCGGAATGACAACAGATGAAATCATTTCGGTTATTTTTAAGTAGTTTTAATAGGAAAAGCTCCTTTTAGGCAATAAAAAGGAGCTTTTTTCTTTGGTTGAATCATCCTGAAAATTGAACGAGAGCTATTTATTCGGGCATTATAAACTTTAATTCCGCGGTTAAAAAGAATTTATGTGAACATAGCCCCGATTTATGCAGATAAAAAATTTTATGTGCGAATAGATCAGATTTATGTGCGCATAAAAATCTGATGACTCTTCACGTTTAAAGTTTTTATCTTATGGTTCTGCTTTAAGCCTCCAAAAATCCGCGAATCACTTCAATAAGCTCCGCAGGGGCTTCATACATGCTCATATGCCCTGCACCTTTAATGGTCACCTGTTGGATATTCAGTCCCGTGACGGTAAAAGACTTTTCAGGCGGAACAACCTGATCTTTTTCACCAGCGATCATTAATACCGGCAGTTTCGAATTTTTTAGTACATGATTACGGTCCGGCCTCTGTTTCATCGCTTTCAAAGACGCTTTTGCACCTTCCGGATTAGTGCCATAACCAATCTCTTTTGCCTGTTGTTGTTCTTTAGGGTGCTTTTCTCCTGGTGCAAAAAGATTGGGAACGAGTCCATCAACAAAGGATTTAATTCCTTCTGCATCGATTTTCGCGGCAGCCACTTCCCTGCCCTTCTTCCCTTCTTCGGAATCCGGATTGGCTGTGGAATGGACAAGTGAGAACTGTTTCAGCCTATTCTCATAAGCTTCAGCAAAAGCAAGTGTTACATAGCCGCCAAGCGAGTGGCCAATGAGAGACACTTTCTCCAATCCCAGTTCCTCAACAGCACCTTTAATCATTTCTGCCATTGCTTCAACTGATATTTCTCCTGCAGGCAGATCAGAGCCTCCGTGTCCGGGGAGGTCAACCGCAATTACTCGGTAACTCTCAGCTAAAGCTGGTATCACATTCTGCCAATAGTCCTTACTGCCGCAGAATCCGTGAATCAGTACAACTGGTTCTCCCTGGCCTGCATCATAGTAAGATATTGCTGCACCATTAACTTCTGCTCGTTTAGCATCCATTCTAAACACCCGCCTTATTTTGCTAGTACATCCTGGTATTCACTTTTTCGATCAAAGACAGCTTTAGCATATGAGCATAGAGGTACAATTTTCAATCCCTTCCCACGCGCCTCCTGTACGACACTATCTACTAGCTTTCCTGCAATTCCCTGACCACGGAGCGAATCACTCACATACGTATGGTCAATCGTTACCTGAGATTCACCGCTTGGTACAAAGGTAATTTCAGCGGCCATATTTCCTTCCTCATCATTTACAAAAAAACGGTTCTCTTCTTTTTGAATTTCTGCACTCATTTAATTCCCTCCCTATGGGTTTCCAAAACTCATTGCTAATTCTAATATGTCCTTATGCTTGTATGTTAACATACTAATTGGAAAAATTATCTTACCCGCACTTTAATACTCTAAATTTCCCTCCTTTCTGACGCCCTTAAACACGATCACTCAAATTTTCTTTTCCTCTATACTTTTATCAGAATATTCATTATAATAGTTCGAATAGCGTAATAATTTCATTTCCCTTTAGGGCACTAATAGGACATAGCGGGGTGAAAAAGTGTTTCCTGTAAAAATAAATAAAAATACAGTTTTAATACTGGGCATCATCTTTGTTGCTTTCAATCTTAGACCTGGCATAACTGCAGTAGGACCGCTGATTAGTTCAATCAGATATGATATTGGAATCTCAAATGGGCTGGCTGGCCTGCTCACTACCCTTCCTTTGCTGGCTTTTGCCTTTCTTTCTCCTTTTGCACCAAGAATCGCCCGAAGATTTGGCAATGAAAAAAGTATTTTGGGCGGACTCGCTGTACTGGGGGCGGGAATAATCATCCGCTCTACCATCTCTTTATTTTTGGGTACGGCTTTAGTGGGCATGGGAATCGCGGTATGTAATGTCCTTCTCCCTGGAATAGTAAAGGAACGCTTCGGTAAAGTGGGTTTGCTGACAGGTGTTTACACATTTTCTATGGGACTTTGGGCAGGCCTGGCCCCTGGACTAAGTGTGCCTCTGGCAGAAACATGGGAGATCGGCTGGTCGTGGTCACTCGGTGTTTGGATTATTTTAGTGGTAATCGCAATTCTGATCTGGCTGCCACAGCTTAAAGCAAGAAAGGAGAACACCGACATAAAAAGGATTGTCTCCTCCAGCTCTTCTCTCTGGCAGTCCGGTGTTGCCTGGCAGGTGACCCTTTTTATGGGCTTGCAATCACTCGTTTATTTCTCCTTTATCACCTGGCTGCCTGAGATTCTTAATGATCGGGGATTTAATATCGAAACAGCAGGCTGGCTGGTCACACTGATGCAATTTTCCGGACTGCCCGCTAATTTTATTATCCCTGTTCTCGCAGACCGGCTTCCAAACCAAAAAGCAATAGCTGTTGGAATTGGCGTCTTTTGCACTGCTGGTATAACAGGGCTTCTTCTTAATATAAATTCTTATATAATCATAGTGAGCATTATACTAATCGGCATTGCTTTGGGTGCGGCCATCAGCCATTCATTAACATTGATCGGTTTGCGTGCGGCCAATGCGAAACAGGCTGCTGAATTATCAGGCATGGCTCAATCGGTAGGTTATTTGCTTGCTGCCCTTGGCCCGTTTTTGATCGGTTTTATTTACGACTTTTTTCATGCTTGGACACTTCCGTTAATCCTGCTAGTGATTGTTACAGTTGTTTTCACATTGGCCGGAGTCGGTGCAGGGAGAAATCAATATGTATTGGAAACAACCTTTATAGATAGAAAGAAATCCCCTTCTACCATTGCATAGTAAGGGGATTTCACTTTATTTTTCGAATCAGTTCCTCACATAAAACACGGGCATGATTATGGATCTGGTCTTTCGCGGCATATAGTAAGGTGACCTTATTCACTTTAGACATACTGGCCAACTCTTCGATCTTGCGGATCTTATCTTCATGCGTACGCAGCTCAATAAGATACTTTTCACGAAATTCATTAAAAAGTTCAGGTTTGTGATTAAACGCTTTTCTTAGCTCGCTGCTTGGTGCAATATCCTTTTCCCAAGCTGATAGGCGTACAGCCTCTTTCTTTATTCCCCGCGGCCAAAGGCGGTCGACTAATACACGGTAGCCATCATCTTCATCAAGTGGATCGTAAATTCTCTTTATAAAAATTGCTGCCATCTGCAAGCACCCCTTCAAGAAAGGTTCCTTTTTAGTATTTTTTCGTTTCAATATCTATTGTGATTTGCTATTATTTTACTATAAACACATTATACAAATTTTTCTAATTACATGAAACGTGAGGTGTAAGGAATTTGACAGGTACAATTGCAGTCATTATGATTTTCTCAATTCCCATTATCGGCATCCTGACTTTTCATACACAAAGACTGGCAAAAATTAAACATAACATGATTAAAGATGAAATCACCCTGGAGAAACTTAAACAGGAAAACTTTCTGCTTGAAACGGAAAAAATGAAACTTGAACTTGAGCATATTAAGATTGAAAACACCCATGATAAAACGAATATTATATAACTTTTTTAGGGCTTTCTCTTCGGGCCCTCTTTTTCTGCCTCCAAAGGAACAGTAAATATAATATCCTGCTGAATCTATCAAAGTATCTTCCTTCCAATCCTTAATAAAACACATATTTTGATAAAGCGGTGGATAATAAAATAAAAATTGAGTGTGAGTTTGCTTAAAAACAAAGGCGCATAATAAAATCCCCTTCTTTTCATGAGGGGACTTTATTATTATATTTTCTCGATAATTTTCCTGGCAGTGCTTGCCCCATTTTCAATGCAATCCGGTATGCCGACCCCGTAATAGGAGCAGCCGGCAAGCCATACTCCCGGGTAATCCTCAGTCAGCATGTATTCAAGTGCTGCCACTGTCTTTGGATGGGTGATTAGGTAATTGGGCATTTTTTCAGTCCAATTGGTCACCTCGCTTGCTGCAGGTTCAGCCGTAATGCCTAGGCTTTTTTCTATATCGGCTAAAGCCACCTGCAGAAGCTCCTCTTTATTCATTTCCTTTAGAGATGCATATGCCGGATGGCTGCTTTTATAAAATAATCTTAAAAGCAAATTGCCGCTTTCTGAAGTATGCTTCCATTTGCGGCTTGTCCAGGTGCAGGCATTGCATGTTAATTCATTGGTATTTGCAGCGATAAAACCTGTACCGTCTGCAGGAAGCTCGCTGTCCGGTATATTAAAAGCAACATATATGGAAATAAGCGAACTATTTTTAAGACCGCTAAACCCCTTTTCAATCCCTTGGTCATCGAACAGCTTTTCTGCCGCATTATGCGGGATGCTGAGCACGATATGATCTGCTTCCAGACTTTCCCCATTGGTAAAAGTCACCCTGTATCTGCCATCTGCTTTTTCAATTTTGGCTGCCTGGGTATTTTTCAAAATTTCTTCACCATTCAATTTTTCTTCATAAGCATGTATCAGTGCCTCAAGGCCGCCTTTAAATGATAGAAACTTTTTTCCGCCGCCGCTCTGGAACACATTTCGGTTTTCTTCAAAGCCTTTAATGATACTCCCGTACTTTTCTTTATAATCGAACACTTGCGGAAGAGTTGAAGCAATCGTCAAGTCGTTTAGATCACCTGAATAAACACCGGAAAGCACAGGCCCAATTTGTTTTTCGACCAATTCTTTACCGAAAAAGTGCTCCAAAAATTCGCCGATGGAATCATTCTTCGTAAAACCTTCATTTTTCGTATAAAGATCCTTTAGCGCTGCAACTTTACCTTCTGCAGACACAAGGGTCGTTTTTGCCAGAGATTCAACGCTGGCTGGAATCCCGAATACAGAATCTGCAGGAATCAGTTTTAGCTTCCCATCGCTGTATATAAACGACCGCCCCGACGCGTTATAAACGAGTTCTTCTTCCAGGCCAAGCTCCTGGATAAAATTCATCTCATTGGCTTTACGGGCAACAATCGAATCTGCGCCCGCTTCCATCACAAAGCCGCCTTCCCGGACAGTGCGAATTTTGCCGCCCAGCTGTGCTGATGATTCTGCCAGCACAAGCCTTATATCGTAATGATTTTCTTTTTTCCATTTATTTAATTCATACATAGCGGACAGCCCTGTAACCCCGCCGCCAATGACCAACACTGTTTTCACCTGTACACACCTCTATTTACGTCCAATTCATATATAAAGTGTACCACATAATATCTGGATCAAAGAATGTGATGGTTTGTCCAAATGATGAATATATATTAATAAAGGGGGCAGTGAACATGAAGCATTCAGTTCTTACGATTAACCTGCTTCGATATTCAGTATCATACGTTTTTATAGTATCCGGTTTTATGAAGCTGATCAGCGCGGAAATAGGCAATTCTTTTGTAAATCTGGGGCTTCCCTATCCCGAACTTCTCATGCATGTAGTCGCTTTTCTTGAAATCGTATGCGGTGTATTAATTCTTTTTAATAAAAGTACTAAAAACGCAGTCATTCCACTGATCAGCATTATGATTGCGGCCATTATCCTGACAAAAATACCAGCTCTTAATTCAGGTTTTATGCCTTTTGCCTTCGACGCCAGGCTGGATGTCATCATGCTTGTATTGCTCTTTATTTTATATAGGCAATCTAGGTAAGCTGAACTGATTGTATTAAAGAATGCTGATAGGACGGGAAGTGACGGATATATTGGAAAATTGACCGAAAAATCAAAATCTGATATCGAAAAATTGACCGATATCATTAAAATCTGGCCGATAACCTTGGGAAAGTGACCGATATATCCGAAACACCCTATAAATTTCATGAGAGAAGCCCTTCCAAATAGAATAAAAAGGTTAGATTTGGAACGAATTATAGAAAAACGGAGAGCTCAGCCTCTCCGCTTTTTCATTTCCGAAACCAATTCGCATGCTCATCCATATGCAAAAAAGGAATGTCCGTATTAACTTCTCCATTTATCCGATCGAACTCGACATCCTGCCCGCTAAGCCACTTGGAAAAATCAAATACAATCGGTTCCCGGTCTCCCCCTAACGAAAACCAGGCCTTCATCTCTTTAGGCAAGTAAGCAGATGTATGGATCGTTCCCGCCCAGCTGCCATATAGATCGGAAAAAACGCCTTTGTCCGTATCATTTAAAAGACGGAAAGCCTCATGGGCACTTAATGGCTGCTCCTGCCGGTTTTTCATTACATCCAGCCTGCGCATGCTATCCACCAGATGGTTCCGGTTCTCATGCTTCATCATTTCAAAATGGTTCGTGCAGGCAGTTGTCTGGCGGATTTCCACTCCCCGAGGGGAGGCTTCCACTGCATAAGTCTCACCGCTTCGATCGTATACCACATAAGTAAAAGAGTGGCGATGGGGAATTTCCTTTAGCATATCGACCGCTTCACTGACATTGGCACATGACTCCAGTATAAGCCTGCCAATCATACAGCATATAAAGCCATCCCCCGGATTTTTCCGGTTCATAAAGTTATAGCCAATCACGAGCCCTTTTTCATTCATGCCATCCATCCGGCCCGTCACCCGCTGGCTGGGTCCTATGATCGCATAGCCCCGATCTGTTGGCTGATAAAAGGTATAACGCCCCTCATATGTTTTTGGATGATAATCATAATTTCGGATCAGGTAGTCTTCACCAGTTATAATTGAACAGCCTGAACGGACATAATCCAATCGATAGCCTCCAAACTCTTTTAGTACTCTTTCTATGGGCCATCCAAGTGCTTCCTGCAATCCAAGCAGCTCATCCCAAATGCCAGGCGCAAACCTGGTAATTGCATTTCTCGCTTCACCTTCATTAATGGAGAATCGCGGCTTTCTCACCTTCCATTGATCCTCGCGGTTTTTTACAGAAAGTGAGTCCCTTAATTTCTCTCCTTGCATATACCCAAAATCAAAGTGGGTACCCCGAAACTGTATAATATCACTGTAAATCTTCTTCAAAACAAATCCCTCTTCTTTTATTTTCTTTTGTTAAGGATATATGAAGAGTAACTGAAAATCTAGCAGACGGACTTGCAATAAAAAAGACTGATCCGCCGCCATCTGCGAATCAGCCAAAGCCATTTTATTTATCATCTACAATTATATAAGTAGCCCTTACTGGTCCGTGTACTCCAACAATTAAATTCATTTCAATATCGGCACTGTTGCTTGGACCTGATATGAAATTCACACAAGATGGAACTAGTTCCCCGTTTTCCACTTTATTATGGATTTCTTTTGCAACCTGGGTCATTCTGGGAACGATCGTGCTTTTAGGAATGATTGCTAAATAGATGACAGGCAGAAGGCTAACCGCACGGCCTTTTCCTTTATCACTGAATAAAACGACGGTCCCTGACTCGGCCAGTGTGGCATCACTGAAGGTAATCCCGATGTCAGCAGTCGCCGAGAAGGAAAGATTCTCTTCGCCGCCCTCTCGATCCCATACCCGTACAGCAATATCTTCATCATATAAATCTTTCGAAAGGCCGGATAATCCAAATTCTTCGAAACGAGGATCATCCCAAGTAACTACAGATTTTCCGCCATACTCCTTAATCAAGTGAGTGATTAGTGAAGAAAGCTCTGAAGAGACCGTTTCATGCACATCTGTATGGATAAGCAAGCATTGTTTTTTCAGTACCTCTACAAGCTCATCCTGGGATGCTCCTTTTAGGACTTCCCATTGGGGATTATGATTCCATGCAGGCTTCTCGACCTGATGGCGCCGCTCCCTCCCCAAATTTTTCGCAAGGTTATCCAGGAAAGAATTTCGGTTAAAAACTTGTCCAGCTGCCATCATTCTCCCCTCTCTTTCTTTCTCTTTTTATATAAATCTCTAAATCGGTCTTTCTTAGGTGCCGGGAACTCGCGGATCTCCGTCCAGTTTTTCAACGGACCTGGCCCATCAGAAATCTTATCATCTTTGGCAAACGCTCCCAGTGCTTTCGGAGCAAGCTTTGAACCGATATTATACATGGAAGGGGAAGCCGTTCCCATGCTGAAAGCCAGCATCGATAAGTTTTCAAACACAGGAGCTTTTCCCTCTTTCTCAACAATCTCCTGACGGTGGCGAAGCAAATGCTCGTGCAGTGGGATTTTCACCGGGCAGGCTTCCGTACAGGCTGCACATAAAGTAGAGGCATATGGCAGTTCTTTATATTCGTCATATCCTCCCAATAGCGGAGTCAATACTGCTCCCACTGGTCCTGGATAAATTGATCCGTATGAATGGCCGCCTACATGGCGATATACCGGGCACACATTAATGCAGGCTGCACAACGGATGCAGTGCAGGATAGACTGGAATGCAGTTCCCAGAATTTTAGACCGTCCGTTATCTACAATAACTAGATGGAATTCCTCCGGTCCATCCACTTCTCCTTCTTGCTTTGGTCCTGTTAAGGCTGTGATGTAGCTTGTCAGTTTCTGTCCAACTGCCGCTCGGGTCAGCAGGCTAACAAGAACCTCCATCTCTTCCCATGTCGGAACAATCCGTTCCATGCCCATAACGGTGATCTGCGTTTTTGGAATAGTCGTAACCATCCTTGCATTTCCTTCATTTGTCACAAGGGAAACCGTACCTGACTCAGCGATGGCGAAGTTACATCCTGTAACTCCGATATCCGCCTGCAAAAACTCTTCACGCAGCTTTTCCCTCGCAAATAAAGCAAGCTCTTCGGGTTTTTCTGTTTTGCCATAGCCTAATTTATCCCTAAAAACATCGCGGATCTGCTCTTTGTTTTTATGAAGGGCCGGTGCAACAATATGGGATGGAGGATCATGATCATCCACTTGCAGAATCCATTCTCCAAGATCGCTTTCGATCACTTCGCAGCCTGCTTTTTCAAGCGCATCATTCATATTAATTTCTTCTGTGACCATGGACTTGGATTTTACCACTTTTTTGCCGTTTTTCTTTTTAACCACATTTGTGATATACTCATTTGCTTCTTCTGCAGTCTCAGCGAAAAAAACATGCCCGCCGCGTTTTGTAACATTCTCGCTTAGAAGCTCCAGATAATAATCAAGATTTTCAATTGTATGTGCCCGGATTTCTTCGCCAAGCTTGCGCCATTCTTCCCAATTGCCCAACTCTTCTGCAGCATTCAGCCGTCCGCTGCGTAAACGCCCCTGAGCAGAGGAAACAGCTCCGCGCATGAACGAATTGCCTATTCCATCCGATATACGTTCTTTAAAGGGTTTATCCCCTATTTTCATAGCCATTTACGCTTCCCCCTTCTCTACCTGCTGTTTAGTACAGAGGCTATATGCATTACCTTAATCGGTTTCCCTTTTCGATCAATGCGTCCACCGATATTCATTAAGCAGCCGCAATCGGCTCCGACTAAAATTTCTGCACCGGAATCTTCAACACTCTGAACCTTTTCATCTACCATTTGCTCTGAGATTTCAGACATTTTCACTGAGAAAGTTCCGCCAAAACCACAGCAATTATAATTATGTGGGAGCGGTTTCATTTCCAGGCCTTCCACATTGTTTAATAGTTTCATTGGCGCTTCCTTTACGCCCAATAATCTCGTCATATGGCATGATGTATGATAAGTTGCTTTTCTATTGAGCTTTGCTCCTACATCCTCTACTCCTAAAACATCTACAATAAATTGTGTCAGTTCATACGTTTTATCCGCTAATTTCCGGGCACGCGGTTCCCACACGGGATCTCCTTTAAAAACGTGCGGATACTCTCTAAACATCGTTCCGCAAGATCCTGAAGGGGTTACAACATACTCGGAATGTTCGAAAACATTAATCATATGCTTCATCGATTCTTTAGCTTTATCAACATAGCCGCTGTTATAAGCCGGCTGTCCGCAGCAAGTCTGTTTCTCCGGAAAATCGACTTCACAGCCCAGTCTTTCCAGCAATTCCACTGTATCCATTCCAACATCTGTCTGAAAAATATCTATTAAACAGGTTACAAATAATGATACTTTCATAGGTCTCACCTTTTCTTTCTTCAGGTAAATTCAAGCTTTTCCATTCATTTAACTCACTATTTACAGTGTAAGCCTTTACTTCGGCCTAGTCAACAGGTCATCTGATGACTTTATCGAAATAGAACAAGCTCCCTCAATGGGAGCTTGCCAAATTTCATTACGCTGTTTTCCTTAACTGCTTGACTTCCATTCTATTTTGCTTCTGTCCTTTGGCAATAAGGGTTACAATGAAACCAGCCACAACAGCAAGTATGATGGTTCCAATATTCAAGCCAATTCCGTTAATGGCCACATAGCCAATTCCGCCTGCAAAAATAACATAGAAGGTCATTGGAATCAGCGTTTTTCTTATCAGATTCCCTTCCTTGCCTATTAATCCGGCAGAAGAAGAAGCTGCGACAACATTATGCACACAAATCATATTTCCGGCTGCACCGCCGACAGCCTGCAAAGCAACAATAGTTGCTGGCGCTGCAAGGATATTATCTGCTACACCAAATTGGAATAAAGAGAACATCATGTTACTAACTGTATTGCTTCCTGCTGCGAACGCCCCGATTGCACCAATTGTTGGTGCCGCAAGCGGCCAATAGCTTCCAAATATATTTGATATTCCCTCTGCCAGCGCAAGAGGCATGCTTGTATAATCAGCAGCATTGATACCAGAGTTTATAAACACCTGCACCATTGGAACTGCGAAAATCAGAGCAGCCATTGCACTAACAATCGTTTTAAAAGAGTCCTTTACTGCACGTCCATACTCTTTCATATTCATCTTAAATATAAAGATTGATAGCAGTGAAACAACAATAAATATGAAACCTGGAAGATTCAATGGTTTCGATTCGACTGTAATCGCTGTTCCAAATAAACTTTCAAACCTGATGACCAAGGCTTGAAGCCATGCCGAGAACGGTAAATATTTCAATCGTGTTAGGACTAATAAAACAGCTACTAATAGGTATGGCAGCCACGCAGCCATGAACGATACTTGCTTCTTTGGTTTTTCCGATTCGTCTACCTGTAGGGAACCAGTCCATGACGGATCCCAATTGCTTTTTTCTTCAAAATCCCATGCTTTTTCTGGGATAAACAGTCCTTTTTTAGCAGCAGGCACGACAATGGCTAAGCCTATTAAACCGCCAATAAGGGATGGAAACTCCGGTCCAAGGAGATTTGCTACTAAAGCATACGGAACTGTAAATGCCAATCCTGCAAAAATAGCAAACTTCCAAATTGCCAATCCTTCTGCAATCGATTTATTTCTTCCGAAGAAGTAAGTCAGCATTGTCACCATAAATAGAGGAATAAATATGCCTATAACTCCATGAATAAGAGCAACTTGTCCGCCAATTCCATTTATGTAAGCATCAAACGTCGTACCTTGTTCAGCAATATAGCTTTGAACTAATGGTGAATCCTTTAATCCGGAATTAACACCTATTAGAATCGGCGTACCCACAGCACCGTATGAAACTGGCGTTGATTGCAGGATAAGCGCAACCATAACGGCTCCCATCGCAGGAAAACCAATAGCGACCAAAAGAGGTCCAACAATTGTAGCAGGTGCCCCCCAGCCTGCTGCTCCTTCAAGGAAGGATCCAAACAGCCAGCAGACAATTATGGTCTGAACACGGCGGTCCGGCGAAATGCTCATAAACCCTTTACGGATTGTAAAAATGGCACCGCTTTCTTTTAAGGTGTTTAAAAGAAGAATTGCACCAAATACGATAACGCCCACTTCCAGCGCTGTCACAACCCCTTTTACCCCGGCTGCAGCAACCTGATTTCCTGGAACTTCCCAAATGAACATGGCCATAATAATCGTTAAAGCCAACGATACTGGCATAGCCCTCTTAGCCGGCCATCTTAAAATAACTAAAAATAGAAAGACTGAAACAATGGGCAATGTTGCGATTAAAGCCAATGTACCAATACTCAAATACCTCTTCCCCTTTCATGATGAAAAATTTCTTCTCCCTTTGAAGTAATCACATTAACAGGTCATCTGATGACTTTAGTATAATAAACAGTATAAATAAAACGCTTTCATATAACAATACTATTTTTTAAAAATTTAAAAATAAAGCCCAATCGTTGGCTCCGATTGGGCTTTATTTCAAACTTCTATTTCCTGAAAATATTTCATTAAAACTTCTTCGACACTTTGAAGATGCTCGAGCAATAACTTTTGGGCTGCAGCTCCGTCCCTTTGTTCGATTGCCTCGTAGATGCTTGAGTGCTCATGTGTTAAACGTCCCAAGGTGGATTTTTTGGAATAAAGCCATAGCCTTCGTGTTTCCCGCATCGTTGTAACCATCATTTCCGATACATTATTCATAAGGCTGATCAGCAAATCGTTTTGTGATGCTTTGGCAATGGCCATATGGAAACGGAAATCTGCTTCTTCCCCTAATTCTTCATCATTGGCATTTTTCATTTGTTCCAGCGCCTCTTTAATTTCATAAAGCTGCTCTTCAGTCCACCTTAATGCTGCAGCTTCAACGGCCCCGACCTCCAAAATCCGGCGGACCTCCAGAAGATTTTTTACATCATCCTTTTTCATTAAAACAGCTATTTGCACAGGCAGCTTGAGCATATTGGAATTAAATTCGCGGACATAAGTCCCTTCTCCCTGATGCATTTCCACCAGCCCCATAGCCCGCAGGGCACTCAACGCCTCCCGCACCGCTGAGCGGCCAACCTGGAAATTTTCCGCAAGCTGCTGCACGGAATCAAGCTTGTCCCCCGGCTTCAGCTCACCGGATTTAATCATATCCATAATGGCCTCAGCCACTTCTTCATATATTTTACGCGGTTTTATTCTTTTATAATTCAACTGTGTCACCTCATTATGTATCTACCTATGATTCTATAGTAATATTAGTGAAGCGACAACGCTAATTTGTAAGCGGTTCCTTTTATAAATGTCAAAATCCATGTTTTTGAACCTGCTCTTGGGGAAGTTATTTCAAATCCATTTCATTCAGGATCCTGACCAGACCAGGATGAATCTCTCGATTTGAACTGCACTCTCCGGGATTTTTTCATTTCCCTGGATACAAGAACTGTTCAGCCCTTTCCAGCAGCTTCTCTATTGCACTTTTGCTATAAAGAAATTTATCTACAGTATAAGACACTTTATCTGTATTATAGAGAAATTAATCTGTCTTTTAGCCATATAGACACTTCTTCTATACAGACCACATAACCATTAGTTTCAGAAAAAAGCTTATTTGTTGCATGTGCATTTTAAATCGCCTAAGGTTAAATCGTACACGATTTAAAATTTTAATATTCAGGAGGAATTCTCATGACAACTGTTTATGATTTTCAGGTGAAAAGGCCAAACGGAGAGATTAAATCTTTAAAAGATTACGAGGGGCAGCCGCTAATTATCGTTAATACTGCAAGCAAATGCGGATTGACTCCTCAATTCAAGGGGCTGCAGGAGCTTTTTGAAAATTACAAGGACAATGGCTTGGAGATCCTTGGCTTTCCTTGCGATCAGTTCAATAACCAGGAATTTGAAAATATTGAAGAAACCACTGAATTCTGCCAAGTTAACTATGGAGTCTCCTTTCCGATTTTCGCAAAAATCGATGTAAATGGAGATAATGCCGATCCTCTGTTTGTTTATCTAAAAGAGCAGAAAAAAGGACTTTTATCAAAGAACATAAAATGGAATTTCACGAAATTTCTTGTGGACCGCAATGGAAACATTGTTGAACGCTATGCCCCAACAACAGATCCTGGGAAAATCGAGGATGATTTGAAGAAATTACTGTAACACTATATTATTAATAACAATTTAGGTGATCACGTGGAAGACTTTTTTACACTGGAAAAACAGCTTTGCTTTACTATTTACGAAACAGCTGGAGAATTTACAAAATTGTATACAAGCGCTCTCCAGCCATTCGGCTTAACATATCCCCAGTACCTGGTCCTATTAGCACTTTGGGAAAAGGACGGTATAACCGCAAAGGAGCTTGGAGAAAGACTAAATCTGGGTACCGGAACCCTCACGCCAATGATTGCAAGGATGGCATCTAACGGCTGGCTCCAGAAAGAACGCTCCAAATCCGATGAAAGAAAGGTAAATATTTATCTGCAGGAAAAAGCACATAAACAGAAACAGCACATCATCCACGAAGTCAGCGAAACCATTCAAACCTGCAGAATTGAGGTTGATGAATATGGAAAGTTAATGATGCAGCTGGAAAGTTTGCGCAGGAAATTAAAGAGCCGGGAGCAATAGCTGTTCTTTTCCTATACTTAACAAATTTCAGTCATCTATCCTATGTTCGGGTTCATAGAGAAATGGCATTCTTTCATTTTCTTTGTCTACAAATTTTTGTAAGCAGGTGTACGAATAACATGGATATCAAACATTTACAATACTTTATAGAAGTTGCTGAGTCCAACAGTTTTTCCCGGGCCGCAAACCAGTTATTTATTACACAGCCAACCATTAGTAAAATGATTAAAAACCTTGAAACTGAGCTTGGAGTTTCTCTTTTTCAAAGGTCCAGAAAGCAATTAATTTTAACTGATGCAGGAAGAGTTATTTTAGAACAGGCGAAATTAATTGATAAAGCTTTCAAGAACTTGGAAATAGAATTGGATAACCTTACAGGATTAAAAAAAGGACATATTCGCATTGGTTTACCGCCAATATTTAACGCTCATAAATTCCTCGAAATTGTTGGGAGTTTTCACGATAAATATCCCGGTATTACTTTTCAATTAGTCGAAGACGGTTCAAAGAAAATAGAAGAAGAGGTAAGCAACAATCTTCTTGATGTAGGTGTGATTGTTCTTCCTACCAAGAATGAAGCCTTTGAACATTTCGCTTTTATGGAAGAAGACCTAAAATTGATCCTCCACCCCGCTCATCCTTTGGCAAAAAGAGAAGAAGTCAATCTGGCTGAATTGGCTGGAGAATCGTTTATTCTTTTTAATAAGGATTTTGTCCTGAATGACCGAATTATTTCTTTATGTAACAGTGCAGGTTTTAGCCCGCATATTATTTCTGAAAGTTCTCAGCGGCCCTTTATTGAAGAAATGGTTGCAAGCAAATTGGGCGTTTCCCTATTGCCTGAGAGCGTTTGTATGAATCTGAATAATAATATAAAGGCAATAAAAATAGTAAACCCATCAATCAGCTGGAAACTGGCGATCATTTGGAGCAAAAATCAATACCTCTCATTTGCTGCAAAAGAATGGCTGCATTTTACTATCAAACAGCTTTCAAAAAGCGAAATAAAGTAAAAAAATACTGATTCATAACCCAAACGGTTCTTTTAAAGAGCCGTTTTTTATCTATACTGACTACGCATATGAATAAGCGTTTACATAGACAAAGGCTATATTAAAGATAAAAATTAACCATTTTACTAAGAGAACTTTTGGGCGTACACTTGGGTCATGTAAGAAAAACCTTTTAAAAACGTGGATATAGTATTTACTTTCTATAATCCGATCCATGAAAGGAAGCAGTTAAAATGAAGGCAAAAAAAGCAAAAGAAAGCCGCATTATTAATACAGCGCAAGTATTATCTTGCGATTTAAATAACTATAATACATTGTTTGGCGGGGTATTAATGAAAAAGCTGGATGATGCCGCAACTTTATCAGCCCGCAGACATTCCAGGGTTAAAGAGTGCGTAACTGCCTCTACTGATTCAATAGACTTCTTATGCCCTATTCACCAAACTGACTCAGTTTGCGTTGAATCGTTCGTAACTTATACAGGGAAAACATCTATGGAAATCTTTTGCAAGGTTATTGCTGAAGATATGATTAATGGTGAGCGCCGAATGGCAGCTACAGCATTTTTGACCTTTGTAGCTCTGGACGAAAACAAACGACCTGTTGATGTTCCAAGTATAATTCCTGAGACAGAAGAAGAAAAATTCCTCTACAAAACAGCTAAAGAAAGAGCTGAAATACGCAAATTGAGAAGACAAAAAAGTAAAGAATTAGCTGCATATATTTCACTCGAAAAACCATGGGACAAATAAAAGGAGGAACATGTTATGATCACTTTATCAAGTATCGATGAATTAAAGGCTGCAGAAAAAAATATTGAGAAATTAAAAACAAACTACCCAGACCTTTTTGAAAAATTATTGGATATGATTAATCTTACACGTGCACTCCAATTTAAATATCATTTCATGGGATGTTTAATAATGGATGAGGTCCCTGGCCAATATGCTCCAAACTTTGTATATGGGTCTGTTTTGCGATTATACAAGAAAGAATTGCAAAATTTAAAAAATGATTTGAATTCACAAGTATTGAAACAATTTTTTTCTGACTTTAAAAATATCGGATATTCGAATATCTGTCTTTTAGTGCTAGGCAGGACACCAGAATCATTATTAGGGGCATCCAGCATACGGTAGACTCTCTAAGAACGATTGGAAAAAGCAGGAATCAATTACATGGTTCCTGCTTTTTTTGTAGCATTTTAATTTTAATTAGGAAAGAAAGTGTTAATAGCTCCTTAAATAGCCATATTAAGTATAGGTTAATTCGGAAGGAGCATAAACGATGGATTTTTTACCACGAGAACAGATAATCAATGCATTACAAGAACCGTTACAATCCTACATATCCAAATATGGGATTGACGACATTGGGATTTTTGAGGAAGAAGGCCAGGATAACCAATACTATATGGGATACACAGTGAAAAAAGCAGGAAAAACCTATCATATACATAGCCCATATAGCAAGAATGATCATGGCGGCTTAGCCCCTGTAAAGAATGAGTGGACGCTTGAAACCGATGAGCCCCAAAAAGACGACCGAAGGGGATTTAACGATTTAGATCAAGCTTTCCGTGAGATTTAAATTTTAGTAATAAAGGTGTAGGAACCCTTTTGGACTATATTTAATTTCGAATTTTTCGTCTATAATGAAATTAGATTTATAAAAAGGAGTGAAAAGAATGGCCGTTAATGCCTACCTTAATTTTAATGGGAATACCCGGGAAGCTGTCGAGTTTTACGCGGATGTTTTCGAAACAGAAAAGCCTGAGATTATGACTTTTGGGGACTCCCCTCCCAACCCTGAATATCCATTGCCTGAGGAAGCTAAGAATTTGGTTATGCATACACGCCTTAACATTTGCGGAAGCAACGTGATGTTTTCTGATACATTCCCTGGTATGCCTTTTACGGTTGGAAACAACATCAACCTTGCTATTGTGATTAAAGATCAGGATGATCTAAAAAAGTACTTTAGCAAACTGAAAGTAGGCGGTACTGTAGGCATGGAGCTGCAGGAAACGTTCTGGAGCAAATGTTATGGCCAATTAACAGATAAGTTTGGGGTAACCTGGCTGTTCAATTATGAAAGTGAATAAAATATACATATGGAATGCTAAAATGGAGGCTCAACTAGAAGTCTCCATTTTTTTATTCATTTAACAAATGATGAATCATTCTTTTCTTATCATCAAAAAACTGCTTCATAATTCTGTAATGATTTGTGTCTTCCAGTTTTTTTTCTATAATGCCTTCATCGCTGAATTCATAAATTATGGCATTTGGATACGACATGATGATCGGCGAGTGGGTTGCAATGATAAACTGTGAGTGTTCATTAACCAAATCATGGATTCTAGTCAGCATAGACATTTGTCTTAACGGAGAAAGAGCAGCCTCCGGTTCATCCAGAATGTAAATGCCATTGCCTCGAAAGCGATGAAGAAACGTAGAAAAGAATGCTTCACCATGTGACTGCTCGTGCAGCGAACGTCCTCCAAAAGAATCAATCACCCGAGGTCCGCCCCCTTCACGATCCATTTCTTCAATATTGGAAGCAACATTATAAAAACTCTCTGCCCTCAGGAAAAAGCCATCCCTTGGTTTATCAAAACCCTTTATTACTCTAAGGTAACTCCCAAGCTCTGAATGGGAATCAAAGGTTGAGAAGTTAAAATTGAAAGAGCCTCCTTCAGCATTAAATCCCAAAGCTACCGCTACCGCTTCTAGTAAAGTGGACTTGCCCATCCCATTCTCACCAATCAGAAAGGTAACCTTTGGATGAAAAGACAGCTCGTCCAGCGTCTTTAAACTAGGAAGACTAAAGGGATAGTGGTTAAAAGAAGGTACATTATCTCTTTTAAGGCTAACACTTCTAACATATTGCGAGCTCAGTATATCCATATAAATACCTCTAGTTTTTTTATATTTTAGATCTGTTAATGTAAATCAAATAATAGCTTTATTATAATAGTCTTTTAAAAACACAATAGAACATATGTTCCTGAATTAATAATAACTCTTTAACTTATTGTCGTCAATCGATTGATTTCCTAAGCAATTTTGAAAAAGGCAATGAAATAACGCATCCTCTTCCTCACCTGCCCAAAAAACCTTGCATATAGTGACTTAAACTACTTTTATTTCGGAGGTCTCCCTCATGAATTATACAGTACAGCCTGGTGATTCCCTTTTTAGCATTGCACGGAGACTTGGTTTAAGCATCAATTCCATTCTGAACCGTAATCCACAAATAACAAATCCTAACTCCATCTACCCGGGACAGGTGATCTTAATCCCTCTGCAATGCACGATTTTACGTCAGGGCGACACAGGATCAAATGTACGGAGAATTCAGTTCCTGCTTCAAATGGTTAATATTTATCCAGGGCCAATCGATGGCATTTATGGCCCAAAGACTCAGGCAGCCCTAATCAGCTGGCAGCAAGCTATTAAAGAGCTTGAGGTTACCGGCATTGTAGATATGGATACTTGGATCTCCCTGGGCTTTCAATGTGATCCAAGGCCTGCTGGGATAACCCAATATATTGTCCGTCCAGGCAGTTCTTTGTTCCTTATTGCAACATGGTTCGGCATTACAGTTGATAGCATCTTGCGGGTAAATCCACTGATAACGAATCCAAACCTGATCTATTCCGGCCAGGTTATAAACATACCTTAATAATTTAGCCCTCAGTTCAAATAACTGAGGGCTCGGTTCTAACGACAAACCTCACATTTCATAATACTGCTGTACCGGATGCTCTTTAAGTTCTTTCATATTTATTACTCCTAAATATTCAAGAATTCCACAATCTCTATTTGATTTCCCGATGGATCTTCAATAACAAAGTAACGCCCTGGAGGACAAGGCTGAGGCTCATCAAAATGCACCTTCACACCAGCTTCCTTCATTCTGCTAAAATCACGTTCAATATCCTTTGATAATATACCAGGCAATACATTGGAGCCCTGCTTTTCTTCAGCGATCTCTTCCAGAACAACTGGTACCTCACTATGTACAAGACTAACAATTTTTTCCCCATAATATTTAGACACTTTGAAGTCCAATACTTCTGTATAAAACTTTAAAGCAGTCTGCAAATTATTTACTTTCACGGTTAGTACGCATAGCCTATTCAACATGGAAATTCCTCCCTTTCGAATCAGTCCTAGAGTATTTCTCGCAATGAGTTTCCAAATCCTTCTAGATAAACGAATTTCTCTATAAAAAAAACCCCTGGCAATCCCGGGGTGAGCAGAAATCATTTTTAAAAGTGCCTGCCTAATCTAAGCGAAAACTCTTTTGTATAAAGTAATACACCATTTCCCGGTAGTTCCTTCTACCGCTCCTTGCTGTCCAAATGTCTGCACAATAAAGACTTCTGGATTATTAAAAGATACAGCTATACTGTTTCCTGCTGGAACAGTAGTAACATCACCGTTAACTGAAAAATCGATTGTTCCCGGTCCAGCGTTATACACCTCAAAGGTCCCTTGAAAATAGTCATTCACCTCAGGTGCTGTCCACACTTCCTGATCAATGGGGTCTCTAATATTACCGCAAAGTTTTTCAGTAAGAATGACTGCACTTGGGCAGCAGCAACAACCATTTCCTGGTGTTTCGCACATATTTTTCACTCCTCTAATAAGTTATAGTCAATAGTTGCTCTTCTATATTTAATGCGGCTTGTCTAATATCTGTACATGTTAAACGTTTAGTTATTGCAATATTCCTATTCATTTTTTATAAAAAGGCTCTTCTAAAAAAACGTTGTTAATAAAACTTGGATTTAAATAAGGTTTTTCGATTGGGGTGTAAGGTGCGAGATTCTCGAAAAGGCATTTGCATTCCTTTGTGCGGTTATGAGTCGTGTAGTTTTTCAAAGTCCAGCTGGAGGAGTGGTCCTTTATACAAAAGAGGTCTGCCCCCATTGCTTTAATCATAAAGCGCTGAGGACAAACCCCTTGGTTGTTTGTATTGAAGGTACTATTATTCATGTACCGCAAAAGGTTCGATAAGGACGTGCTGATGGTTCGGGCAATTTGCAGTATTCATCCTGTTCAGGGGAATATGCATAAGGGCTTGAAAGTACATCAAGAAGTTTTTTCATCACCTTGAAGTCTCCTTGATTTACTGCAGCTTCCAATGCCTCTTCAACCTTGTGGTTTCGGGGGATAACAGCAGGATTGCTGTTCCGCATTAACTGCATTGCAGTGTCTTTCGATTCCTGCCTGCTTAGTCTCGATTGCCACTTCTCATGCCACTGAATAAATTCAGGGTCTCCATTTAGACCCGCTTCCTCCAAGTGATTCAAAGTTAATGCTCGGAAGGTGTTGGTATAATCCGCTCCAGCCTTCTGCATGATCTTGAGGAGGTCTGTAATTAGTGTTTCATCTTCTTTTTCTTCGTTTACGATCCCCAACTTTGCTCTCATCCCATTAAGCCAATGACTTTGATAAATCTTATTGAAATCGGAAATAGCATCCTGGGCTATTTTCACAGCCTCATCCTGATCGTCATGAAGGAGAGGCAAAAGAGTTTCTGCAAACCTCGCCAGATTCCATCCGCCAATATAGGGCTGGTTTCCATAAGCATAACGGCCTTCCCTATCAATTGAGCTGAATACGGTTGCCAGATCGTAGGCATCCATAAAGGCGCATGGTCCATAATCGATGGTTTCTCCACTAATAGCCATGTTATCAGTATTCATAACTCCGTGTATGAAACCAACTAATTGCCATTGGGTTATCAGCGCAGCCTGGCGCTTGATTACTTCCTGGAGCAGGGAAAGGTATCGGTTCTCATCTCCCTCAATTTCTGGATAATGACGCTTTATTGTATAGTCAGCCAGTGCACGGAGTTCTTCAACCGGCCTCCAATTTGCAACATATTGAAAGGTGCCAACACGCAGATGGCTTTCTGCTATTCGGGTAAGAATAGCACCAGGCAGATCGGTTTCGCGAATGATTGACTCGCCGGTTGTCACCACTGCCAGACTGCGGGTCGTCGGAATGCCAAGCGCATGCATGGCTTCACTAATAATGTATTCCCGCAGCATTGGCCCGAGTGCTGCGCGGCCATCGCCTCCGCGGGAGTAGGGAGTTCTGCCTGAACCCTTAAGCTGAATATCAACCCGCTCACCCTTCGGAGTGATTTGCTCGCCAATCAGCATTGCACGGCCATCACCTAACATATTAAAATGCCCAAATTGGTGCCCAGCGTAAGCTTGCGCCAGAGGCGAAGCTCCTTCAGGAACCTGGTTGCCAGCAAGTACCGCTAAGCCATCCTCGCTTTGCAGCGCTTCCGTATCCAACCCCAATGATGCTGCCAGTGAACCATTGAGTATCACCATTTGCGGTGAGCTTACAGGATTGGGATTTATCCTGGAAAAGAATGATTTCGGCAAACGGGCATAGCTATTATCAAAGTTCCACCCTGTTTCTTTCTTATTTGTCATCGTATCCCCTTTTCTTATTTGACTTTTTATCCGGTTATTCTTTAGTATGCTTTAGTTTTCAGTTTACACCTTAACATTCACAGCTTATTATAATGTCATCTTCTTCCACTTCATTATACCTTTTACTGTTGGATGTCTCCAATAAAAAAGGTGCCTGCCCCCTAGTACGTTAACATCCTAAAGTACTAGCGGCCAGGCACCTATCCTTTTTACTGTTCACTGTGCTCAAACGTTTTGCAAGCTGTTTCCTCAACATCTTCAGCCTCTCTGCCATTTTGGCCGATGACATAAATTGAGTCGGCTACGCATTTATCGCCTTGTTCCCAGTATTTGCAGTTTTCCACGTTACATAAAACCTCGACTTCCATTGATGGCCACCTCCTTAATGGTTTGGTATTCTATACCCAATTTATAAATTGAATAACCATAATTTCGTTTAGCCTGACCATATGTATCTCCTTGAGGGGTATTAATTTTTTTGCAGTATTTACGGAATTGCCTGGTTGATGATTGGCTATAATGATGGGAGGCATTGAATGCAGACGTCCATCCCTATAGTTAAAAAATTGGCTCTGTTAAATTTGGCTGTTGATTTCCGTTGCAGGCACTCGCTTTCCGCGGGGCTACCGGGAGCCTCCTCGACGCTCTGCGTCTGTGGGGTCTCCCTTGGTGAGCTACTCCCGCAGGAGTCTCGTGCCTTCCACTCCAATCAACAGGGCTTCTAAAAACAACAATGAGCTTTAACAGAGCCAAAAAATTAAAAATAAACAAGGTAACCCCTCAATATATTAGAGAAACTACCTTGTTTTTGTTAGGTTTAACATTTAACGATTTTTTTGGGAATTCATTAATAACTCTAAGTTTTTATCCTAGCTGACCAACACATATGCAAAACTCTCCTGACACAGTTGGACCAGAACCTGGTGCTTTTGAAATAGTAAGTCTGTTTATCGCTGGAAAAGTTTCGGCATATGAATTACCTGGTGTAATCGGGGGAACGGGAAAGGTTACTGGACCACCAGGCGTCTGTACAGTTCCCTGTATAATCGCATTATTACTGGAGCCATCTTGAAACAGTTTTATTATAACAGTACCGGGAACAAAAGCTCCATTGCTAGTAGACCACACTTCTCTCATCATCTCTTGTGATCCGAGTTGGAAAGGTCCACAAACTGTACAAAATCCCTGACCGCCTGCACCATTACCATTATCTTCAGAAGGGCAGCAAGGATTACAATTACAGTCACAAGACATACGAATCATTCCTTTCTAAAAATAAAAAAGTCTTTTTAGGTTAATCAGCTCTTCGCTCACAAATATAATAATTATTTTCTCACTCTCATTCTATTCAATATTTTGGAAATGGATTGGACAAGTGTTGACATAATATTAGAGTTCTCGGTTATTTTTCAATTTTAGAAGGATAACAAAAGGGCGATGGATTCGTGGTTAACCCACATATCCATCGCCCTGCATAATATGAGTCCAAGCCAGGACTCCAATGTTTTGTCTCGTAAAAAGAATATAATAAGTTACTTAAACAAGTCTAAGAATAGTTCCCAAAACCCTTTTTCTTTTTCAGGCTTTTCTTTCTTTCCTTCTTGTTCTTCTTTATTAATGCTTTCTGTTTTTATTACAAATTGCACGGAAGATACTTTTTCATTTTTAGAGGAAACAAAGGATACTGGCTTAAAGTCAGATTTATCATACTCCTGAATCATCTCATTAATTTCCTCTTGCATTTGAGCTGGCAAGTCTTTGGTTTCCTGATATAATTCATCAGTACCATTGTGGAGCTGACCCACTCCTTTTTCTAATTGACTTGTTCCACCTGATATTTCTGCTATACCCGAGTGCAGCTTATTATAGGAAGCAGATAATTGGCTTACCCCTTCTGTATAGCTTACTAATCCGGATTGGAACTTACCGTAATTGGAGGCCAAAGCTGCAAGGCCTTTCTGCAGCTCTCCCAGGGCACTAACATCCATCTCCTTCATAGAACCAGAAAGTTCATTTGCCATCGACGTCATTGTTCCACTCATTTCTCCCACAGACCCGCTAACTTGGTTTAATGATGGTTTGACAGCTTCAAAGGCTTCTTTTACAGATGAATATGTCCCTTTCACTTTTTGTGAAGCTGAATATGACTCAACCAATTGATCAAGTACATTGGCATCCGCACCGCTCTTATACAATCCAGCAATCTCTTCCTCTGTAAGCTGATGAGCGGGAATTTCCTTAATAGCACCATCTAAGGCATTATAAGCAAGCGAGTAATTCTCTTGCAAGGCTGATAGGCCATTTGCTGTTTCCGAAAGGCCATTCGCTAATTGTGTGAGGCCATTTGGCAGTTCGCTCAAGCTCGATAGATCCATTTTTGCTGAATCTCCGGAAAGGGAGCCGCTGATTGTCCCAAGTGCATTTCCAATAGAACGGGATGCATTCACGATTTCAGAGGACGAGCCATCCATCTGACTCATTCCATTTTTATATTTCTGCGAACCATCACGCAGTGCTGCTGCACCGTTATTTAATTGAGAAACACCCTTCTTCAAGTCAGCAACACCGTTATTTAACTCTCCAATAGCTGTTGACAATACCGACATGTCATCTGTCATATTTCCCATTTCCGAGGTATCAATTGGCAGAGTTGATGGGACAGCAGCGATCTCAATTCCTTGAAATTCAAAATCCTCAACATCTGCCTCTACGCTTAGCTTTTCCTCTTGGCCAGGCATAACGGTAAAAGTAATCTGCTTATTTTTTCCGGCGTTTGCAATCATTCCGCCCGGAGCTTCAATGTTTTCATACTTATTGGACAGCATGAAAGAAACTTGCAATAAATAGTTTTCATAAAATACTGTATCAACGTTCTCATTAGCAGCCGTATCAATATTGATTTCAACATGCCCTCTTTTTCCTGCAAGATCGGATGGTTTAACTTTCTGTCCATCCAACAAATAAGAAATCTTTATATCCCATGGTAATTCAGAGTCGTCCTTCATGTTTCCCTGATAATAAAATTTGCCTTCTGGAGCATTGACACGAACGGTTTGCCCCTCTTGATCCAATTCCGTTAAATCAGTTAAATTCTTGATACTGCTATATTCGCCATAATCAAGGATCTCTCCAGCCCTTGCCACCTCAAGCGTATTCACGACATAGATGTCACCTGGGTCACCATTGGATTTCAATGTCGCATACACCACTTCGTCCTTTGATGTGACTTTACCTGCTGCTGTTTCAGCTTCTGCCTCAGCAGGAAAACTAAGAAATGAAGGCAAGAAGATCATAAAAGCGAGTGCAGCATACAGTATTTGTTTTTTTCTCATCATCATTTCTCCTCATAAAAATTTGCTTTATAGGTCGTTTTTTTAATCAGTTTATCGAATACCAAAAGCATCGCCGGCAAGACCAGTACGACCATTACAAACGCAAGCATAGCTCCTCTGCCCAGCAATAGACCGATGGATGAAACAACCGGATTTGAAGATGTGAGCCATAAAATAAAACCAACACTGGATAAAATCGCTGCAGATATTGAAATAGAAAATGTTTTTTCATCCAATGTTTTCTTTATAGCTTTTACAGCTGGCATTTCCATACGATGATGATTATAAGCCTCTGTCAGTAAGATGGCATAGTCGACCGTTGCCGCAAGCTGTACAGTACTGATGATTAAATATCCTACAAACACCAGCGAGGTATTCGTAAAATATGGTATCGATAAATTTATCCAGACAGCTGATTGAATGGTAATGAGCAGGACTAGCGGAATGGAAAGCGATTTAAAGCTGACCAGCAGTACAATCGCAATCGTAACGACCGTCAAAACATTCACAACGATATTGTCCTTTGTTACGGTATTTTTAATATCATACAAAGTAACGCTTTCCCCTAGGCTGAGTGCCTGATCTCCATAATATTTCGAAGCGGTTTTTTCTATGTTTTCTACAATCGAAAAAGGAATATCCCCTTCCGTTCCCTGATTCGTATTGATTATAATACGGCTGTAGTTTTCAGAGTAAAATTCATTCGTAATCGATTCATCTAAATACTCTGGCGGGATTTCAGAACCAACCCTATTTACATAAGAAATGACACTTGTTACATAATCGGCCTCTTCTAAATCCTGAACGAGTTCCGACTCTTTTGCCACATCTCCTTTAGGTACTAAAAGAACAATTGGCGTGGTTTCACCAAATGCCTCTTCGATCATTTTCAAATCACTGCCGGCACGCGTCTCTTCCGGCTGTTCACCAATACCATACACAAATGAGGTATTGCTCTGTGCCAAATAGGCAGGAATAAGAATGGCAAACACTAGAAGCAAGCTTGGAACTTTTAGTTTTACAAGCCTCTTGCCAATGCCAGTGAAGCTCGGAACAAAGCTTCTATGCTTTGTTTTATCCATCCACTTATAAAAATAAAGAGTTAGAGCAGGCAAAAATACCATAACACTGATAAAACTCAGGATAATTCCCTTTACCAGGTTCATTCCAAGATCAGAGCCAATTTCAAAATTCATGAATGTAAGGGCGATAAATCCGAAAAACGTTGTTGCTGCACTTGCCGTGATTGCCGGGAATGACTTTTTCATTGCAAGCTGCATAGCTTCTTCCGGATTATTGGCCGTTTTCCGATAATCAGAGAAACTATGAAGCAGGAACACTGCATAATCAAGAGAAACCGCCAGCTGCAAGATCGGAGCAACGGACTGGGTGACGAAGGAAACCTCACCTATAAAGATGTTTGTTCCTAAGTTAATCAGTACCGATACACCGATGGCTGTGAGGAAAAACAGCGGTTCTATCCACGAAGTAGTAGAAATGACCAGAATAAAAATAATGATCGGCACTAATAATAGACCGGCATTTAACGATTCCTTCCCGGCCATTTTTTGTGAGCTTGCTGTATTGATGGCTTCTCCTGCAATCGCACCATTTTCCCCAATCAGTTCATAAATGGCATCGGTTATTTTAACCTCATCCCCTGAACGGACACTGATCGAAAACAGCGCATTTCCATCCTTGTAGTAATTCTCTACCATCTCTTCGTCTGCCACTTCCAAAGGGGTCTTCAAATCTACTACATCATCCAGCCACATCACATCTGAAACTCCGTCGATGGCTGACAGATCTTCTTTATATTCGAGTGCTTCCTGTAAGGATACATTGGTTATCATGACTCTAGTATCCGGAACAGAACCTGTAAATTCCTTTTCCATGATGTCCATTGCCTTTGTCGACTGGGCATCATCTGGCAGATAATCAACCATATTGTAATTGACCGATACAAAGAACTGTGCCACCGTTGATATTAACGTAAAGAAAACAAACGCAATCAAAACAGCTTTCTTATGTTTTACGATCCGTGATGCAATATTTATCATTTTTCATCCTCTCTTGTATCCTTCACAATTTCACTTTATCATTATATAAAACACAGTGTTGGCTATTCAACAAACAGTTCACTAGATTACGTTGTGTTCACAACAGATGATGATTATTTGTTGTTTTTCTATTGGATTACAGAATTAGGAAGGAAGGGTCAGGAATTTGGGTTCCAAATTAGATAGACGCAAAAAATATACAAGAATGGTTTTAAAAGAAGCTCTGATAAAATTATTGGAAGAAAAACAAATTTCAAGTATTACAATAAAAGAGATCTGTGAGCAGGCTGACATTAACCGTTCAACATTTTACTCCCATTTTTCGAGTCAATACGACCTGCTCAATTCTATAGAAGAAGAGTTTATCGAGGATATGGTAGCAACACTTAGCCTGTACAATTTTTCAAAAGAAGATGAAGCCTTGCAAATGACAGAAAAGATTTTAGAATATATAGCGGAAAACAATGACATTTGCCGAACACTGTTAAGCGAGAATAGCGATATTCACTTTCAAAAAAAAGGCATGATGATCACGAAGGAATTTATATTTAAAAATTGGATTACTGACAAACACCTTGAACAAGAAACGTTAGAGTACATAAGTATGTTTGTTGTGAGTGGCAGTATTTATGTCATTAAGCATTGGCTAGAAAACGGGATGGACAAATCCCCTAGTGAGATGGCTGAAATTATTAATAACTTCGTTAATAAGGGATTATTAAATATACGGTGAAGAATCATTTTAGAAAAGGCTGTTTTCGCAAAGTTTGATGCTTTTTAAACAATTGAGGAGAGGTTGATTTCCGCTCCAGGATGCTCAGCGAACCGAGTATCCTCGGCGCGCAGCTAAATCAACGGGCAGTATTTATTTGTAAAAAACAATTTTTAAGGGAAAGAGCCTTTGAAAAAAACGCCTGGCCCAAGTACGTTTTTTGCTAGTACTAGAGCCAGGCGATTTTTATGCCTGCTTCAAAATTAATTCTGTAACGCTTTCTACATGCGCTGTCTGCGGGAACATATCTACAGGCTGTATACCGTTCACCTTATACTTAGAGCCAAGTATAGATATATCCTTGGCTAATGTAGATGGGTTACAGGATACATAGACCACTTTCTTTGGCTGTACTTTTACTATTGTCTTAAGCAGCTGCAGATCGAGCCCTGTTCTTGGCGGGTCGACGATAATCACGTCTGGTTTCCATCCTTCTTTGGTCCATCTCGGAAGCCACTCTTCTGCTTTGCCAACCACATATTTGGCATGCTTGATGCCGTGGCGGGCTGCGTTTTTCTTGGCGTCTTCAATGGACTCGCGGATGATGTCCATACCCCGGATTTCTGCGGCTTGGTCTGCTACCCATAAGCCAATTGTTCCTACTCCACAGTAGGCATCCGCCACTTTTTCTTGCCCTGTGAGGGCGGCAGCTCTTTTTACTTCGTTATATAGCTTAACTGTCTGTTCCGGATTAAGCTGAAAGAATGTGCGGGCAGATAGTTCAAATTGCAGATCTCCAAGTGTTTCCTGAATAAAGTCGCTTCCTTCAAGATTCATGGTTTCTTGCCCAAAAATCAGAGAGGTTTTTTCACCATTCACATTTTGGATGATTGATTTTACTTCAGGCAGCTCACTCTTAATTCTATCGATAATAATATCTCTCTTGGGTAAATCTTTCTGTGTAGTTATGAGAACAATTTGAAGCTCGCCAGTCTGGATCCCAACTCTGGCAACGATGGTTCTAACTAGCCCTTTTCGGGTTCTTTCATTATAAATCGGAATTTTTAAGTCCTGAAGAATTCTTTTGACCGTTTCAGTTGCCTTTGTTGTTTGAGGGTGCTGGACCTTGCAATGTTCGATATTAATAAGGCGATGTGAATTCATGCCATATAACCCTGCAAGCACCTTCCCATCTTTTTGGCCAACTTGGAACTGGCTCTTATTGCGGTAGTTCCAAGGATCTTCCATTCCGATCGTTTCTTTTATATTTAGTTTTTCAGGATTCAATTTTGTATGCCGTTCCAGCGCTTGTATAATGATATCCCGCTTCTCCTTAAGCTGCTGGTCATAGCGAAGATGCTGAAGCTGGCAGCCGCCGCATTCGTGATATACCGGACATGGCGGCTGGACACGGTACTCCGACTTTTTGCGGATCTTTTTTATCTTTGCCTCAGAAAATTTCGGGTTTACTTTGGTTGCCTCTGCCACAATTTCCTCGCCAGGCAGCGCTCCCGGGACAAAGACGACCTGCCTTTTAAAATAGCCAACACCCTCCCCGTTTATGCCAAGTCTTTTAATGGTAAGCGGAAATGTCTGATTTAATTTTAATTTAGCTGTTTGTTCTTGTTTCATGGTGCTTCATCACTCCAAATTACTCGATGCTCCTCCATAAATAGAGGGAGGCATAGCTTAAATAAGGACCCCAGCTCTTTGAAAAAGTCTCCATTTCCTCTCGAGTTGGTTTCTCTTCTAATTTATACAGTTTTTTTAATGCATTCTGAATGCCAATGTCTGCGACTGGAAAAAGGTTTTGCCTGCCGAGCCCGAACATCAGGAAATTTTGAACTGTCCAGGGGCCGACACCGCGCAATTTGATTAGTTTATCATAAATTTCTTCATCTGAAAGGTTTTTTAGCTCTTCGAAGTTTAAGTCTCCGGAGGCTGTTTCCTTTGCAATTCCGATTACATACTCTGCTTTCCGTCCGCTGAATTGCAGTTCGCGAAGATTTTCCACAGTCAGTTTCGCCACTTTTTCAGGCAGTGGATAAAACCAAGCTCCATCTTTCTCAAAGCCAAACGTTTTAACAAATCGTTCTGTTAAAGTATGGGCAAATGAAAGATTAAGCTGCTGGTGGATGATGCATTTCAAGAGGCATCCATACGGATCAAAATCGAGCACAACTGGTGTCCCATAATGCTCATCGAAAATAGGCTTTAATTCGGTATTTTGAAAATGCTCATGGATCCTCTCCAGCGGGAGATGCCATTGAAAGATTTCAGATAGGCGTTCAGCCGCTTTTTCTTTTAGCGGTCCCTCTGTTCCTTCTATTATAAATTCCGGTGTTTCTGTTGTTCCGCTGGCTTTAACTTGTGCAACAACCGGTGTATTTTCCAGAAGCATCGGCACCTTTACTGACCTGTTCTCAAGATCAACCTGATTTAGAGGGTCAATGGACAGCCTGTCCAATACGAGATCAAAATTATAAGGTCCTTCTACTTGTATCTTTTCCAAGAAGAATCCGTCCTTTATCATTTTCCCCGATTATAGCATTTTTTGTTGGGATTTTACTAAAAATGTACGTCCAATAAAGAAATAGACCCTAAATTTGGGTCCATTTCTTGCCTTTATATAATTTAGGTGCTGTTCAAATCGTTTACCGGCCAAAATTATGGATTTACCGGCTGATTCAGGTAAAATACCGGCCGAATCTCTTATTTTACCGGCTAATTCATTTGATTTACAGGCCATTCTTAATTGTTGGACAGAATAACTAAAATTTACCGGCCAAAAATAGGTCTTTATCGGCCAATTTCATTAGCCGAAACTATTGATTTATCGGCCAAACCAAATCAGTAAAGCATCCGTTCTCCAATTGCCTGCTCCCAGGTCAAGTCATCTAGGCTCTTAAACGTATAGCCGCGCTTTTTCAAATCCTGAATGGCTTTTTCCAGTGCATCGGCATTGTCCTTTGATACGGTGTGCAAAAGCAGGATACAGCCGGGATGAATTTGCCGCATAATGTTGTCATAAGAGTATTGCCAGCCTTTTTGCCGATCTGTGTTCCAATCAACAAAGGCCAATGACCAAAATACGTGGGTATAGCCCTCTTTTTTTGCAAGAGCTAAAGTCCGTTCGCTAAATATCCCGCGGGGCGGGCGCAAATACCCCATCTGCTTAACTCCCGTCAAATTTTCAGTTTCAGCCCGGACCATTTCAAGCTCTTTCACAAATTTCTCATCGCTGACTCTGGTCATATCGGGATGGTGCCAGGAATGGTTGCCAATGATATGGCCTTCTGCTGCCATCCTTTTAACAAGATCAGGTGCACTTTTTAAATAGTGCCCTGTAACAAAAAAGGCTGCAGGAACGTTTTCCTTTTTCAAAACATCAAGAATTTGGCCTGTATATCCGTTTTCATACCCATTATCAAAAGTTAAGTAAATATCCTTTTTGTTTGTGTCGCCTTTGTAATATGACCCATGCCTTTCAAGCAATGAATCCAGCGGTTTCCCTGCTTCCGCAGGCACCTCATCCTTTGCTTTTTTAAATCCCCAGTGGATTGGGGAGTTTCCATAGTTCGCGTATGCTGTTCCAGAAAAAAACAGGAAAAAAGCACTCAGAACAATGCTTAGTTTTTTCATCTGAGTTCCTCCAATATTTTTTTCTTAGTGTTTGTGAAAGGGATAAAAACATTCGCAGGCGCTGTTGGCAATAAAATGCACGAAAAAGAGAGACCACTTACAGTCTCTCTCGCTAACTTTATTAGAATACACGCTCTTTAAACTGAGCCAATTTTTCAAGTGAAGATTTATCAACATCCTCATGGAGGCTGTTTCCGTGTGAGTCCATGGTAACAACGGCTGTAAAGCCTTCAACCTTTAGGTGCCACATGGCTTCAGGTATTCCGAATTCCATTAGGTCAACACCTTCAACAGACTTGATGCAGTCGGCATAGTATTGAGCGGCTCCGCCAATTGCATTTAAGTAAACACCGCCATGCTCTTCAAGAGCTGACAATGTTTTCGGACCCATTCCGCCTTTTCCGATTACAGCGCGAATGCCAAATTTTTTCATGATATCACCCTGGTAAGGCTCCTCACGAATACTTGTTGTCGGGCCAGCCGCCTTTACATGCCACTTGCCTTCCTCGTCATTCATCATAACCGGGCCACAGTGGTATATAACCTGCCCGTTAAGATCAACTGGAGCATCATGGTCCATTAAATGGTGGTGGATGGCGTCACGGCCCGTATACATCATGCCGTTGATCTGTACCACATCCCCAACCTTTAAGCTGCGAATCTGTTCTTCCGTAATTGGAGCCTGCAGTGTAACAATATTAGTTCGTTCTTCCGTTTCCACTGCAGCAGCTGTTTCAAGCTCAGCTTCAGTTGCACCGAAGTCGATTTTCTCGCCTTCCTGGTACATCCACTCATTAATTTCTCCAGTTTCCATGCTTACGGCAACGCCAAGGCGGCGGAATGCCCAGCAATTATAGGCCACAGATACGAAGAAACTTGCAGGGATACGGTTCATTACGCCTACTTTACAGCCTAGAAGTGTTGTTTCCCCTCCGAAGCCCATGGTCCCAATTCCTAGTTCATTGGCATTTTCCATCACGTAGTCTTCCAGCTTGCGAGATCTTCATTTGGATTTACATCATCTACAGAACGGAAAAGCTGTTCTTTCGCAAGGTCATAGCCTGAAGAACGGTCTCCGCCGATGCCCACGCCAATAAAGCCTGCACTGCAGCCTTGTCCTTGTGCCTGGTAAACAGAGTGCATGATGCATTTGCGAATGCCGTCAAGGTCGCGGCCGGCACGGCCCAGCCCTTCAAGCTCGCATGGAAGGCTGTATTGGATGTTTTTATTTTCACACCCGCCGCCTTTTAAAATCAGGCGAGCATCGATGTAGTCTTTTTCCCATTGCTCAAATTTAATAACAGGTGTTCCAAATCCAAGGTTGTCCCCGCTATTTGCGCCAGTCAAGGAATCTACAGAGTTCGGGCGAAGCTTTCCGTCCTTTGTAGCCTGGGCAATCGCATTTTTAATTGCCTCCTTCATCACTAGCTGGTTGGCGCCAACAGGCGTTTTAATTTTGAACGTTGGCAAACCTGTATCCTGGCAGATTGGTGAGACATTATCATCAGCCATTTTAATATTATTTGTAATCGTTGCTAAGCTCATTGCAGCTCTTGTGCCGGCGCTTTCTCTTTCCTTCGCCGCTTTGATTGCACGGCGGACATCGCGCGGAAGATTAGTGGATGTTTCTACAATCAGCTGATACATGCTTTCCTGAAACTTGTCGATATTCATTGCTCTAGTCCCCTTCCCTTTGCTCTCTATATACCTCTTATCTATTATGAAAATTACAATTATTTATCGTCTACCATTATACTCCTAAAAGAAACGTATTTAAAGACCCACCTTGCAATCGTTTACAGGATTAAAGAGGGAATTTCGGTTTACTCAGTAAAATTATGGCCTATATTTAAAGGTAAGAGTTTTGCATCTCTTTGATGCAGCTTCTCTCTGCGCTAGCCGGAAATGGGGTACCAATATGGTCCTTTATTTGAGACAAAGTATCAATAGGCTCTTTGCGCAGTTTTAACCAGAAAAGTATTCCGTTGCCACAGTCGGAAGGACCGTAACCCAATTAAAAAAGAGCCTATTGGCTCTTTTACATATCGCGGTTATTGAATTCACGGCATTTGGATTCGAGGTCATCAATCATTTCGATTAAACGATCGATATCTTCGAGTTCCGTGTCTTCTGGCTCAATTGCTTCCAATACATCCAGGAACATATTTAAGCGCTGTTTTAAAAAGGTTACTTGTGTATTTTTATCATGAATCGGACTGCCCAAAACGTTCTCTCCTTTCGTCTCGTTTACATCCTACATGAAATTCAGACTTTCGGCAAATGGGTTTATAATTAATATA
Source organism: Cytobacillus sp. C11.1 (assembly GCF_058145115.1). NCBI lineage: Bacteria > Bacillati > Bacillota > Bacilli > Caryophanales > Bacillaceae > Cytobacillus > Cytobacillus sp. C11.1. Next base: position 97,540 of record NZ_CM176935.1, read on the forward strand.
CCCACCCTTCCCTCGCTCAATATTCAATTCAAAAAATACTGTGCTGTTTACCTGATAGCCTTTAAAGGAATAGGTATGATAGGAAGAGGAGGAATTTACATGTTCTTTTCAAGCTGGCAGGACATTTGGAGAGTCCTTTTAATCGGTTTGCTGAGTTATGCATTATTAGTCCTGTTTCTCAGAATTTCAGGTAAACGGACTTTATCAAAAATGAACGCTTTCGATCTGGTCGTCACCGTTGCGCTGGGTTCAACCCTCGCGACCATACTTCTTAACAAAAAAGTATCCCTTGCTGAAGGGATGACAGCATTCACTCTTCTTATTGGCCTTCAATATATTGTTGCTTGGCTTTCAGTCCGGTCATCCAAGTTCAGTGAGTTAATAAAATCTAACCCTGACTTGCTTTATTATCAGGGAAGTTTTTTAAGCTCTTCATTAAGAAAGAACCGTGTTTTGGAAGTCGAAATATTGCAGGCAGCACGTGCACAAGGCATCTCTTCTTTAAATGATGTGGAGGCAGTAGTGCTTGAAACCGATGGGAATATATCCGTCATTAAAAAGAGCAGCTCAAGCAGCCATTCCACCCTTTCAAATGTAAGCCAAGAGAAAAGCTGATGCCAAAAAGGCATCAGCTTTTTATTTGATCTTCTGTTATTCCGGCTGCTTTTCCTTCACGACTGGAGTCGGCTGCCCCATATAGCCGGCCTTCACGATGATCTATCTGAATGGCCTGTACATTGCCAATTCGGCTTGGTTCATCACCGAACTCGAAGCCTTTTGATTCCATTTCTCCTTTTGCCTCCATGCTAATGCCAGGCTCCCATTCAATTAGCGGACCTGAGCTCGCAAATATCCGGGGCTCCTCTATCGCTTCTTTTAAATTCATCTTATGGTCAATCACATTAACAATCGTTTGAAAAACCGAGCCGATAATAGTCGGCCCTCCAGGTGAACCAAGTGTTAGGACCGGTTTATCATCCTTAAACAAAATGGTTGGGCTTTTGCAGCTGACAGGCCTTTTATCAGGCTGCGCCTCATTAATTCCGCCTGGGTTTGCATCAAAATCGGTTAACTCATTATTTAGCAAGAATCCGTATCCTTTTACCATAATGCCAGAGCCAAATGGATGCTCTACCGTAGACGTACATGCGGCTATATTGCCCCATTGGTCGACAACAGTATAGTGGGTGGTTTCACTCTTTTCCATATCATCAGGCTGGCGGATGACTTGTTTAGGCTCCCCCTCTTGGTATTTCCACGGATTCCCATAATCAATAGCATCATTTCGCCGTTCAAAGCTAACAGCTTTTGCCCTCTCACCAATATAATCATCATGAAGCAGCCCTTTAATCGGCAGATCCGAAAATTCCGGATCACCTGAATAGGCAATTTTGTCAGCAAATGCTAATCGCATAGCTTCCGTTATCAGATAGTACTTTTCCCATGACTTAGCATCATACTGGCTTAAATCAAACTTCTCAAGGATTTTTAAGATCTGGATTACTGTCAGGCCTCCCGCGCTCGGAGGAGCAGATGAAGCTATTTTGTAGCCTTTGTATTCTCCCCAAATTGGCTCGTCAACCGTCAGACGGTAATTTTTAAGATCTTCAAGGGTCATAAATCCTCCCTCTTCCTTCAGGTTTGCAACAATTGCCTTTGCAATCTCGCCTTCGTAAAAAGCGGAGATCCCTTTATTTTGCAAAATCCGGAATGTTTTAGCCAGGTGTTCTTTGACAAGGCTATCTCCTTCTTTAAGCGGTTTACCCTCAGGAAAATAAAAAGCTTTCGCTTCTTTGCCCAGTCTGTAATGGAAATTCTGCAGTGCTTCTTCGAGTACCCAATTTACTTGAACGCCGCTCTCAGCAGCGTCTATCGCCGGCTGAATCAAGTCTGCTAGCGATTTAGTTCCATGTTCCTCCAAGGCTGTATCCATGGCTTTAAGAATTCCCGGGATGCCAACAGCTGTACCATGGGTAGACCGCTTTCGGAAGTCTATTACTTCCCTGTTATCATCCAAAAACATTTCCGGGTGTACACCCTTTGGTGCCCTGGTGTGCCCATCATATATTTTTACATCTTTCTTTTTATTATCATAAACCATTAGAAATCCGCTTCCGCCAATGCCTGTCATCATAGGCTCAACTACATTCAAGGCGAATTGGATGGCAACTGCTGCATCTACTGCATTGCCGCCTTCTCTTAATATTTTTTCGCCAATATCGGTTGCGACTGAATGCGGACTTACGACCATACCAGCCGTCCCAACTGCTGTTTCTCTTTCATGGGACTGCTTTTCCATATCATTTGATAATGATTTCCCTCGTCTATAACCCATACTTTAACCTCCAAAGATTGTCCTTTATCTATAGTTAAGGGTTACCCCCTCCTTCAAAATATGAAACAACCATCATAAGGAAGAGGAACCAAGACAATATTATCCTTTCCCTTAAGCATAAAAAATCCTCTGCCATATATAGCAGAGGATCTTTTTAGTTAAATTATAGGTTATTGCTGTTCTTTTGAACATCCGGGCTATAGCTTACAGCACTTTCATCACGCTCAACAGGGTAAGCTGAATCTGTGCTGTTCAATGAGCCTGTTGTTTGAAAGCCGGATGTTGAGCCTGAATTTGAGCCAGAGCTTGTATTTGAATTTCCGCTGTTTTCAACTGGATTTTCCATTAGCTCAGAGCCGGCTTCCTTTACTTTTGAGCCGATATCTGCAAGTTCACTTTTTGCTTCCTTGGCTGTTGACATAGCTTCGTTTGAAACTTCTTTCACCATATCCATATTGCCAAATACATCTTCATTTACACGCTGATATAAGTTCTGGGCGTCTTTAATTGCATCTTTCAATGTATTTGACGCATTTTTAAACTGGTTCATCATGCTTTCCTTCACATCGCCAGGATTTTCTTTCACTTCAGAAATAAGGTTTGCTGAAGTATCTTTCAAATCCATAGCTTTCGTCTTCACTTTTGTTCTTGTTTGAGTATCAAGCATTGCCAGCGCTCCGCCAATAATTCCGCCTAGAACAATCCCTTTCATTAGCTTGCTGTTCTGTCCATTGGCTGAGCCCATTGTATTCATATCTTGTCCATAAGCCGAGCTCATTGTATTCATGTCTTGTCCATAAACTGAATCCATAGTAGTTGTTGTGTTTGTTGTATTATAAGTATTTTTCTGATCCATGTTGAATCCTCCTCTTAATTTTAATAATTTAATATCGATTGTTATTGGATTAATTCCCGCACGAGAGAAAAATAAACTTTTTTAAATGTATTTTTAGTTCCATCTATCGATTGACAAGGGCTAATAAAGCTTCAATAATGTCAAAGTACTTCGTTTAAAAGGAGATTTTTATGAATACTGAACTTTTACCCATAACAACTAAACATGATCCGTGGGAAGCTTATATGGACATAGACCAGCATGGGGGATTACGATTATCAAATATTGAATTTACGACTACAGTTTTATGCAACATGCGCTGTGAGCATTGTGCAGTGGGCTATACACTGCAGCCTAAGGATCCTGACGCTTTGCCAATTGAACTATTGCTGCATAGGCTTGAAGAGATTCCACGATTAAGATCATTGAGCATAACAGGCGGCGAACCAATGCTTTCAAAAAAATCAGTGGAAAACTATGTAGTGCCTTTGCTCCGCTACGCACGTGAACGGGGTGTCAGAACCCAGATAAATTCTAATCTAACATTGGAATTAAATCGTTACGAAGAGGTCATCCCGTATTTGGATGTCCTGCATATTTCACATAACTGGGGAACAGAAGAGGACTTTATAGAAGGCGGATTTGCCATGATGAAGCGAAAGCCCAAAATCGAACAGCGCCAAAAGCTTTTTAACAGAATGATCAAAAACAGCCGGGAACTCGTTAAAGCTGGTGTCATGGTATCTGCTGAAACAATGCTGAACAAACGGACACTGCCCCACCTTGAAACAATTCATAAACAAATTACCGAAGAAATGAAATGCCAGCGCCATGAAGTTCATCCGATGTATCCCTCGGATTTCGCTTCTTCATTGGAAACACTATCTCTCGAAGATTTAAGATTAGCTATCCACCATCTTTTGGATTTGCGGAATGAGGAGACGTGGATGCTTTTTGGCACCCTGCCCTTCTATGCTTGCAGCAGCAATGAAGAAGATTTACAGTTATTAAAAAGATTGCATTCATCTAAAAATGTAACAGTTAGAAATGACCCGGATGGCCGGTCACGTTTAAATGTAAATATTTTCACAGGTGATGTTATCGTCACTGACTTTGGTGACACACCTCCACTAGGGAATGTAAGGTATGACCGGCTAGAGGATGTTTATCAAAAATGGGACAAAACGGAGCTTGCCGATTCTCTTAACTGCCATTGTCCTGAGGTAAGATGTCTTGGACCTAACGTGCTTGTGAAAAATAGCTATTATAATGAAACCGAATTTAAGAACCTCCGTTCCAATATTTAATAAGAAAAGCCAGCCTTAAAACGGCTGGCTCCTTTCTTATCTTGGACGCTCTGAAACAACAAATCCAAATGTGACGTGATCCTGAATCGGAATCCAAGCACCTATTCCCTGAGAAGTCACATTTTTAATGACAATCATTCTTTTGTTCCCTTTTAACATTAAGTAAACTTCTCCATACGTTACTTTGCCTTTTTCATTAATCGCAGGCCCATAGCCGTATAGATAGCCTAAGCGTTTGGGAGGAATGTTATAAATATGGTCTTTTTTTGTACCGGCCCCGACAATCGTCTCAAAGGCAAGTGGCAGCCCTGACTTTTCCATCGCCTTCAGGAGCATCATCTTCTTCACATCTTCAGCATTGGGAACCTTTGCTGTTAATCCCCCGCGGACAACCTTTTGAGCTTCCTGCACGTAATGGATTTGGTAGGGGGCTTTTCCTCCGCGATTATCAAAGTAGTTCGTGTTAATCTTTTGGTACTCCCAGTTCGGAGAGGTCTCCGATGACTCATAATTAAGCGGCCATTGTCCGAGATAAACGATTGCCCGGTATCCGATTGCAAACGGAGTACTGCTGACCGATGTTTCATTCAGCATACGGATGAGATCCGGATTTTCAATTTTAACCTTGGAGGAGTCGATTAGCTGCTGGGCTAATTCGCTCGGCTGTAGGGTTGGCATATCCTGCGCCGGATTTGGATAGGTATTTTCTTTTGTCACATTCAACACTGAATTTGGAACAGTGATGGATTTATGGGACTTTTTCGCAGGGGTCTCAGCCCCTTTCTGAGCCTCGGCGGCCGGATGGGATAACAGCATTAATATAAGACCTAAAAAAAGAATGCTAACATATTTTTTCATGATGTCTTACTCCTTTCAACTCACAATCTTTTTAGGTTTGATTATAGTTTTTTCGGAGGACTGGGATATTATCCGTACCAAGAAAAATAAGCCTGACTAAAAGAGCTATTATTTCAGCCATATTTTCATTTGTAATGATTTTGTAAAAATCAGAATATTTACAAATATCAAATAACGTTGTATAATTAACTTACTCCCAACAAAAGGAGGGCAGATGAAGTCAACCCCACTTTTATTATAAAAGGAGGATGAATCCGTTTTTTGTTAAGTCATCAGCAAGTTAGGTTACGTGATCAAATCTCAACATGAAGGTTGGTGATCAATGCCTGAAAGCGAACAGAATACAGATCCTCTAAAAACATATACCTTTATGAAAAATGTACTTAAATACCAAATATAAAACCGACTCTGAGACTTCATTCAGAGTCGGTTTGTTTATGTTGGCTGATTTCGTATTCGTCCGATTTTAAAGCTAAGTTTTGATGTTTACAACAGATAAAAACCGATTCCCATGATTATATACGCAGCCAGTAAAGTGGCTCCTTCAAACCAGTTCGTTTCACCATCGTTGCCGATGACTATCATGAGAAGCACGGATGTAACCATTGCGATTAACTCAGGCAATGTAAAAACAAGCGGCATGGCTGTCGGGAACATTAAGGAGAGCAGCACGAGGACCGGCGCCACGAACATGGCAATCTGCAGGGTGGAGCCAACAGCAATTTCGACCGCAATATCCATTTTATTTTTATAAGCCATAATGATTGCAGATGCATGTTCTGCCGCATTACCAACAATAGCAACGATCACGACACCAATAAATAGCTCTGTCCAGCCAAACGCTGCTCCCACTTCTTCAAACGTATGAACCAGATTTTCTGATACATAAGCAACTGCCACTGTAGCGATCGCAAGGACGGCAATCGCCTTTCCTTTGCTCCACTCCGGTTCTTCTTCCTCATGATGGCTGCCCTTTTCCTCATTATGCTGATAGACTCCCCGATGGGTTACAAGCTTAAAGAATAAGGCCGCTAAATAAAGGGCTATTAAAATAACGGAGATGCCGATACTGAAGGTGATGGTTTTCGCTTCATCCATCGTCATCGCAAAGACTTCAGGGATGACAAAGGCAACGATCACGCCGAACATCAGCAAGCCCGAGTTATGCCTGGCATCATATACATTAAATGTCTGGGTTTTAAACTTTACTCCGCCAACAAAAAAGGATAAGCCTGCAACCAAGAGCAAATTCCCTAATACAGATCCTGTCAGTGATGCTAGAACGACGCTAACAAGCCCTGCTTTTAACGCAAAAATCGATATAATAAGCTCGACGGCGTTCCCGAAGGTGGCATTAAGCAAGCCACCGATCCGTGGGCCTGTTACAATGGCAAGACTTTCCGTTGCTCTTCCCATATAGCTGGCCAGCGCAATAATGGTTATGCAGTAGATGATAAACAGCAGAATATTGGACCAATGCATCAGTGTTCCGATTACCGAAAGCGGTACGCCGGCAAAGGCCAGCACCATAAAAATTTTATTTGTCATATGTCTGTCTCCTTTTTCTCATAATGTTCTTTTATTATTGCCTTCTCATCCTTTTTTTTGGCATATGTGATTAAATGAAACCAAAATAGGATGAATTTAATACTCCATATTAAATATGTAGAAACTATCCTTCTTTATTAACCTTTTTCAAAAAAAATCAAACCTATACATCTAAAACCTATACATCTAAAAGGGTTCTTCACTTTTTTCCTGTAGCTTTAACATGCAAAAAGCTGCCGTCATAAGACAGCAGCTTTTTAATCATCATTGATTGCATGTTTAGCCAGTATTTGAATAGTCATGTCATCCATTGGCGGGTTATGAAGGCCTGCCCGGACATCACGGTAATAGCGCTGAAGGGGATTTTTTTCAGACAGGCTTCGAGCACCAACTACCCGCATCGCCAAATCCACTACAGTAATCGCCGCGTTTGTTACAGCAAGCTTAACTGCTCCCAATTCCGGCCCCATATTGCTTCGAACTTCTTCATCTTCTTCATCCCACTGCTTCGCAACTGAATAAAGAAAATGACGGGCTCTCATCAGTTCAAACTCCATCTCACCGACTTTTTGCTTGACGTTTGGCAGATCGATGATTGAACCTTTAATGCTATTTGGTGAATAGTCTTTTGCAAAATCAATCGCATAAGTTTGAGCCGCCTGGGCGATGCCTATATAACATGCAGGAATATGAAGCAGCCACCCCGCCGCCCCTTTCTTGCCTGGATGAAAAAGCTCGACATGTGCCTCTTCTTTCACACTAACATCTTTTAAAATAAGGTCGTGGCTCCCTGTCCCTCTCATTGCGATGCTATCCCATGTTTCCTCAAGTGATACACCGTCTGCAGTCCGGGGAATCAGAAAATTTCCCGTTTCGCCACTTTCTGCAATCGTAGCGCTCACATTAAAGTAATCTAGTACAGGTGCCATCGTCGTAAAGCTTTTTCGGCCATTGATAACCCATTTATCACCATCTCGAACAGCAGTCGTAACAGGTTTCCCTCCCCTTGTCGGACTGCCGGTCTGCGGTTCCGTTGCACAATTGTTCATTAATGCACCATTCTGCACTTCTTCACATAACGCCTTAAACGTTGATTCTTTCCAGCTTTTTTTCTCGCCAAGACTTTTTATAATTCCCATATGCCATCCAATTGATAAAGCCGTAGAACCATCGCCTTCCGCTATTTTTTCCTGCAGCCGCAGAAAATCATAAAGAGAGATTTCCTCGCCGCCATAGCGTTTGGGAACGGTTAAAGACGTATATCCGGATTCTTTCAGCTCAATGATATTTTCAAAAGGGAACCGGGCCTCTTGATCATTTTTAGCTGCTCTTGATAAAAACCTCCGGGAAAGCTCTTCCATTAACTGGATTCGTTCTTCAATGGTATTCTGTTCCTGGAATTTCATATGTTTGAGCACCCCTTTCTGTTATTAAATATCAATTCTTATTATTTTTGTCGGGATTATTATACTAAATTTTTATAAAATGGTTCTAGCAGGACGCCTTATTTGTCATAAAACAGACAGGAACGTGCAGATTAAGATGGAGGAAATGAAAGGAGAATTATGTATGAGTGAACAATTAAAAAGGAAAATGATAGACATGCTTGATGAGTCTGGAGTTGGAACCCTTGCCACCATCCGGAGCAACAAGCCCTTCAGCCGGTTTATGTTATTTTTTCATGAGAACCTGACGATTTATACTGCCACAAATAAAAATACTCATAAAGTGGAGGACATTGAAGCGAATCCAAATGTCCACATCCTGCTTGGCCTTGACGTAAAAAATGCAAACGGAGAATATTTCGAAATCGAGGCCAAAGCAAGCATTGATTCCTCTCCGGAAATCCGCCGAAAATTCTGGGATGAAAAGCTGAAGGATTGGCTCTCAGGCCCGGACGATCCCAACTATATACTATTAAAATTGGAGCCTGAACATATTCGGTATTTTTCAAAAGCCGGTGAAGGTCCGGAAGAGCTCACTTTATAAAAAACAAGGAAGAGGGAGCTCTTCCTTGTTTTTTATCTCAAATTAACGTGCAGTTAAACTTCAAATGCTGGAGTTTAACCTTTAAACAATCTCGAATGTTTCGACAACCTCAATGCTATCTTCCACAGAGCGAACCATTGAACAATTCTTTCTTGTTAATTCCATGGCTTTATGAAGCTTTGCTTCGTTTAAATCAGTTCCTTTAATAAGAAAGTGAATATGTACCTTCTCAACCCGGTCAGCAATATCAGGATTCCTTTCCACACTCGTTTTAATTTGGATATCCTCAAAACTCATGCGCATTTTTTTCATGATTTTTCTTAGAACCCCGCCGCTGCATACTGCCAAAGATGCAACAAGCAGCTGAAATGGTCTGAAGCCATATTCATCATCCCCTGCTATATCCAGGCGGCCATAAGGCAGCTCTGCATAAAAACCTACTTCTTCTTTCATTTTAAAATCCATGGTATTCGCCCCTTTTTACTTTATATTTATATAGAGATTACACTATTTCTTCTGTAAACAAAACTAATATGGCCAGTTCATTCGTGTATTGCCTGATTCACCTTTATATTTCTCTTGCCAAGATTCCTTATTCCCGATACCATCATTTAGGAGACATTTTTAAGTCACGTTCAGAAAAAGAGGTTTTAATATGAATAAAGAAACAATGCGTTTTTGGATACTCATTAGCATTGTTGCTATTTCAGGCTTCAGCCAGGGAATGCTCCTTCCGTTAATCGCCATTATTTTTGAAAATGACGGCATTTCCTCTAGCTTGAATGGCTTGAATGCTACTGGGTTATATATTGGGATACTCCTAATCTCTCCTTTTATGGAATATCCATTGAGGAAGTACGGTTATAAGCCGGTAATCATACTGGGAGGGCTCCTGGTCGTTCTCTCTCTTATTCTTTTTCCGGTTTGGAAGTCTTTTTGGTTTTGGTTCATTTTGCGGCTGTTGATTGGAATTGGCGACCATGCCCTTCATTTCGGAACACAAACCTGGATTACGTCCTTTTCACCGGAGAATAGACGCGGCCGAAATATTTCACTGTATGGATTACTTTTTGGAGTTGGATTTGCTGTTGGTCCTTTAATGGCACCACTTGTAAGAATCAATGAAACACTGCCGTTTATCATCTCTTCTATTCTATGCCTGATTGCCTGGCTGTTTTTATTTACTTTGAAAAACGATTATCCGGAACAATCCATTGAAATCAATTCGTTTAAAGAAACGATGAAGCGTTTTTCAAAGGCCAGCAAGTATGGCTGGGTCGCCTTTTTACCAGCTTTGGGTTACGGGTTTCTCGAGGCATCATTGAATGGAAGCTTTCCTATTTATGGCATAAGAATTGGGCTGGAGATTTCCAGTGTGTCACTGCTGCTGACTTCGTTTGCAATAGGAGGAATTGCATTCCAGCTTCCACTTGGAATTATGAGCGATAAATATGGCAGACGCAATATCTTGATGGGAGTACTGTTTATTGGTTTTCTCAGTTTTGTAGCTGCAAGCTTGCTGGAAGAATCGGTGCTGGCACTTACCGTGTGCCTTTTTATCGCCGGAATGGTGGTTGGCTCCACCTTTTCACTCGGTATCACCTATATGACAGACTTAATGCCAAAAAATTTGCTGCCAACGGGTAATCTGCTTTGCGGGGTTGCTTTTAGTGTTGGAAGCCTGATTGGCCCTTATATCGGCGGTCTATTTATTCAATTCTTTAAATCAGTCAGCTTTTTTAACATCATTAGCGTAATGCTTTTGCTTATCTTCCTGGCAGTCACTTTATTCGGAGATAAACAGCCGGTTTATAAAAAAAGCCAGTCATTTTAAGGGGATATCGCAGCGGGATCCTCTTTATTTAATTTTAAAATAGTACGTATGCAAGCTTCCATTTTAATCTCAACAACCTATTGGGAAATCACCTTTTTTATCGTCAGCTCTTTACTTTTGTAACATTTTTCCTCCCATAACGTCTAATTAACCGAGGTGAATGGGATGAAATATATTGCTGTACTTCTTTTCTCTGCTATTTTGATTGCTGGCTGCTCAAAGACCAATAGTGTTAATCCACCCGCAGACAAATATGATCCAAAGCCAAAAGATGTTATTCATTCACATGGAAGCATTGAACATTTAGATGAACTTGATCGATTTATTGAACAATTTAACAAGCAGAAAAGGGCTAAAGTACGGATTGTCCAATATACAATTGAAGGAGATCCCATTCTGACAGACTTGGATTATGATGGGGAAATCATTCATTATCAACACGACACGACCAGAGACCAATACGGATCCGGCAGCCTAACTGAAAAAAATTGCCAGAATATCACAAAAACAGAAACCAATACAGAAACATACTATAATCTCAACTGCAGTGGGACCCAGGAGGAAATCATTTATATCGAGCATGACACTTCCGCTCAGGATCGCTTTGAGTTTCATTTAAAGTATGGGGTTGGCAAAAGGAACGAAATCAATACAAAGGATCAGCAGCTTATAAAGGATTTGCAAAATGGGGAAATGGTGACTGTCAGCGATTTTCAATTCTCTGAAGAAGAGTTAAACAGAATATACAGAGCTATGATTTTGGCAAACTATCTCCATGAAAGAAATTTATCGAACGCCTGTAATCAAAAGCCTTATGAAAGCTATGAACTAACTGTCTGGATTAATGGCGGAGAACGCCATTTTGAATGGACGGAATGCGACCAAAGCCCGGACGGCCAAAAAATGTCAGCTATGAAAAATCAAATCCTTGAAATCCTTAAGGAAAATGAACTCTACAAAGCGCTTCCCTCTTCTAAAGGACACAATGAATAAAAGTCGAGTTTTTGTCACAATTCTAATGGACTGTTTACCTTTTCAATTCATAGGTTATATAGTAAGATAAAGATAATAGAATACAATATTTGCATAATGCTAATTGCGTTATCTCATATGACCGGTTTTAATGCTGTCACCTTTATGGTGGCAGCTTTCGTTGTTTTTTAGGGGTATTGAATGTGATTATTCTTCTCAATAAGAATATGAAGAATTGTAAATAATCAATTGCAACCAGACAACAGGAGATAAATTGGAATTCATATAAACACAACTATTTTCCAGGAGGAGAAACCATGACTACAGAGGCAAAAGCTTTACTAAAAAGCAGCAATACAAATGATGAAAACTTATGGGTAAAAATCAAACCGCATGCCGAATTGATTGCAGCTCTTCTCAGCGGCGTACTAATCCTGGCCGGATGGCTTTTGGACCACAGCGACCTGACAACGGCCTCCATTGTCACTTATTTACTGGCCTTTATCATTGGAGGTTTTGCCAAGGCAAAAGAAGGCATTGAGGAAACAATTGAGAATAAAGAGCTGAATGTTGAAATGCTGATGATATTCGCAGCGATTGGATCAGCGATTATCGGCTACTGGACAGAAGGAGCCATTTTAATTTTCATCTTTGCGGTCAGTGGCGCTTTGGAAACATACACAATGAATAAAAGCCATAAGGAAATTTCTTCTCTAATGGAATTGCAGCCGGAAGAGGCATTAAGAGTTTTTGACGGAACCGAGGAACGCGTCCATGTTTCAGAGCTGGCAATTGGGGATATGATTTTGGTAAAGCCCGGTGAAAGGGTTCCGTCAGATGGAACAATTGTAAAAGGATATTCTTCCTTGGACGAGGCTGCGATAACCGGAGAATCGCTCCCAGTTTCCAAGACTGCAGATGATCCGGTTTTTGCGGGCACAGTTAACTTAAACGGCTCCATTACAGTTGAAATAACAAAGCCAAATAATGAAACGCTTTTTCAAAAAATCATCGAACTTGTGCAATCCGCCCAGAGTGAGAAGTCTCCATCCCAGCTTTTTATTGAAAGATTTGAAGGCACATACGTAAAAATCGTTTTGGCCGTTGTTGTCCTAATGATGTTCGTACCTCATTTCCTTTTGGGATGGAGCTGGACAGAAACTTTTTACAGGGCGATGATCCTGCTCGTAGTAGCTTCACCATGTGCCCTTGTAGCATCCATTATGCCGGCAACTTTATCTGCGATTTCAAATGGTGCCAGGCACGGAATCCTTTTTAAGGGCGGCGTGCATCTCGAAAACTTAAGCCACCTAAGAGCAATTGCTTTTGATAAAACAGGAACTTTAACAAAAGGCAAGCCTGAAGTAACAGACTTCCTTGTGAAACAAGGCCTTACGAAAGAGGATGTGCTGCTGAAGGCAGCTTCCATTGAGAGCCACTCCAACCACCCTCTGGCAAATGCAATTGTCAAATATGCCAAGGAAAATATTTCTGAACCGCTTGTCCACCCGGAAAGTATTGAAGATGTAACCGGCTTCGGCGTCAAGGCCGCCGTCGGCCATGATGAATGGAAAATCGGCAAGGCAGCCTTTGTCGGAAAAGAGCAAGCAAAGGCATTTGCAGATGGTGCTGCAGACCGAATGGCTAGCCAGGGGAAAACAGTCGTTTTTATTCAAAAAAATGATGAAGTTGTTGGCCTTATCACATTAAAGGATGTGGTCCGTGAAGAAACAAAGCAGGCCATTGACCAGCTAAAAAAACAGGGTATTTACACCATTATGCTGACTGGAGACAGCCAAACAACTGCTACAGCCATTGCAAGCGAAAGCCATGTAAATGACCATATTGCAGAATGCCTTCCTGAAAATAAGGTCGAGCATCTAAAGAAATTGAAAGAAACGTATGGCAATGTCGCAATGGTTGGCGATGGAATTAACGATGCCCCTGCCCTGGCGACTGCAAATGTGGGGATTGCCATGGGTGAAGGAACCGACGTTGCATTGGAAACTGCTGATGTTGTTCTAATGAAAAATGATCTTCCTAAAATTTCTGAAGCCATTGACCTATCAAGAAAAATGAATCGGATTATTAAACAAAATGTTGTCTTTTCCATTACGGTTATTATGTTTTTAATCGCATCCAATTTCCTGCAGATTCTTGATTTGCCTTATGGTGTTATCGGACACGAAGGATCCACTATTTTGGTTATTTTAAACAGCTTAAGACTTTTAAGGTAATAAGAAAAGCCTGGGTACTCCCCAGGCTTTTCCTTTTATTGGTTTCTCTATCTTAATGATATCCGTTTTGCCCGTTAGCAGAACCGGATGTTTTTTGTTTTGGTTTATTTTTGCCTTTTTGTTTTGTGCCGCCGTCTTTTTTCGTATGCTTTGTCATGATAAGCCCTCCTTAAAAGATGAATTCCCCCATCTATTATTGTGTAACTATGGACGCTATTTTAAGAAGGAAACTGCAGGAATTTTTTCAACAATCTTCTTTTTTGAATTTGGTATTGATGGCATTGATTTCCCCGCCGAGAATGATGATGATTCCCGATATGTAAAACCAGATCATCAGTACGATAATGGCTCCGATGCTTCCATAAGTAGCTGAAAAATTACCAAAGCTGCTGACATAGTAAGAGAAAGCGAGCGAGGACAGCACCCAGCCGACGGTGGCAAAAAGCGCACCTGGGACTGCACTTATACAGGTTAATTTTTTATTGGGCGCAATCCAATACAACCCTGTAAACACAATAAACAGAATAATAGGACTGACAAGCCAGCGCAGCATATTCCATACCGCCAGAAATTGACCGGACAAACCGAACTCGGAAAACAAAAACAGTCCGATTTGCTTTCCGAATACAGGCAGAAGCAAAGCCAGTACAAACACAAAAATCATGGCAAAGGTCAGCAATATGGCCATTCCTCTTGCAATAAGGAACGGGCGGCTTTCTTTTACGTCATATGCCTTATTAAAAGCCCTTACAACTGCATTTATGCCGTTTGAAGCAGACCAGATGGTGGCGATTATACCAAAGGAAAGCAGTTTTCCATTTTTCTGTGTAATTTGGTAAATATTTGTTTCGATCAGCTTCATCGTTTCACCTGGGGCAAAATCACGAATCACATTCAGAATATCCTCCTGTGTAATCGGCAGATACGGAAGTAAAGTCACTAAAAAAATTAATAAAGGAAAAAGAGAGAGAAGGAAAAAATACGCCAATTGGGCAGCAAGACCCAGTACATCATCTTCCTCTATTCTTCTCCATAAGTTTGGAATCAGAGTCGAAAAAGCTCGTCCCATTCCAACACCTCACTTGAGTTTAATGCGGAGCCCTTACCGTCTCACCTGCCTATTCCTGTGGCGTTCCGCTTGATCCCTTCGGCTTTATATCGGAAAATGCCTGTTTTGTATTTTGGACAATTTCTGTTACTTCTGGAGCCATCTCCTTTAACTCCTCAACAGTCCCAGTAATAAAAGCCACATCCTCACTTACTTGCTCAATTGCCGTCTTAACCTTATTTGATACTTCCTTAACCTGGTTAACAGCTTCGCCCGGATGCTCTAAATAATAACCTACATCACCAGACGTTTTTTTGCAGTTTGAGACAACGGTTTCTCGTGTTGTCTTGTCCAGCATGCTCAATGCTCCCCCTGCAAGCGCTCCATATAAAACACCTTTCCAAAACAATGATTTCCCCATATTTTATTCTCCTTTTACTAAAATATTATATTAAAATTTGATTCAATTTTTCCCATTTTTTTAAATAACGAAACCTTTCAGTCCGTGTAATAAGCTTCGTCTGTATTATGTACAATCTGTCTCTCCTATATTTTCTACTAATTTCCATTGCAGATGCAACCCTTAATTCAGTTGACATTTTTTAAAGAACGTGGAAAGATGAAAAGAAAAGCGGAAGGCGCCCGTAGCTAGACAATTGAAAAGCGGAGGCCTGTGACCTAACCGTTACTGCTTCTTCAAATACATAACCATGAGAGGATGTCCGGCATGAATAATTTATCGGAAAAATCGGTTGAAAATGTTGAGTTCATGATCGAAGCAATTAAAGAAAAGTTAAAGGTTTTAAACCTTGGGGCAATCAAGCCATCTCATTTTGATGAAGAAATGTATGAAGAGCTAAAAGACATCTACGATCTTGTTATGAAAAAAGATTCCTTCAGCCCAAATGAAATGCAGGCATTGGTAGAAGAGCTCGGCAATCTTAGAAAAAATAAGTAAGTGAATAAAGAAAATATGTTACTAAACCAACAAAAACCCTCTGACACTTCCGGCAGAGGGCTTTTTCACTTCAATTTATAATAATTTAAGCGCTTCGCTGGTAAAGGCTGGGATATCATCCGGCTGGCGGCTTGTGACCAGCTGGTTCTGGCACACGACTACTTCTGTGTCCTGATAGTTTGCACCAGCGTATTCCATATCGACTTTAATGGACTTGTAACCTGTAGCATCTCGGCCTTCCAGTGTCTTCGCTGTGAGTAAGAGCTGAGGCCCGTGGCAGATTGCGAAAACCGGCTTCTTTTCGTCCATAAACGATTTAGCAAACTGTACGAAACGGTCATCTGCACGAAGCTGGTCCGGAGAGAACCCGCCTGGCAGGAATAATGCATCAAAGTCCTGTGGGCTTACGTTATCGATGCTCTCATCGATTTCGATAGCAGCATCTCCCTGCTTCCCTTTTACAGTTTTTCCTTTTTCCTTCTCAATCGTTACCACTTTATGGCCTGCTTCTTTAAATGATTGCGCAGGATCTGTATATTCTACATCCTCAAACATATTTGTAATTAAGCACGCAATTTTTTTACTCATAGGTAATCCTCTCCTTTGAAAAAATCTTCACATAATGGAGATTTCCCTTATTGGACGTGCTTAAAACGTTAGATTTCACATTTCAGGAGAAGTTTTAAAACACCTGGCTGTCCATCCTTCTGGCAAAATCAACAAACCTGAATTTGTCCGGCCTATGCCTGGATTCCGTGTATTGGAAGAGTGTTGCGTCATCAAAATAAATATAATTTTTCACAACGACAATCGCATGGAAGCCTTCCATATCCAGGAGTTTCCGATCTTCTGCATTCGGTTCCTCCACTGTAAATTCCTTTTTCGCAAAACTGATTTTTTTCCTTAGCTCTCCTTCAATATAGGAAAAAATAGAGCTTTGGCATATTTCCTCAGTTAAGCCGGGTACATATTTTTCGATTAAAAAATCTTTGTCCAATATGATTCTTTCATCTTCAATTTTTCTGATACGGAAGACTTTCCAGACTTTTTCATTTTTTTCAACATGAAGATGCTTCATCGTCTCAGAATCTGGCTGAGTTAAGGAAAAACTATCTACAATCGTATCTGCCCGCTGGCCCATTTTCCCAGCCAGCTCTTTAAAGCTTACCAAGCCTGAAATGGGAAATTGAAGTTTTTTCAAATCAAGGACTATCGAGCCCTTGCCGCGGATTTTCTGGATAAACCCGTTTTGCGCAAGCAAATTCAAGGCCTTTCGAATAGTTTCCCTTGAAGTTGAATACATCTCAGTCAATTCATTTTCTGATGGCAGAATTGATCTGGCAGGATACTTGCCATTTTGAATTTGCTGGGCAAGCTCCTCATATATTAATAAGTATTTATTTCTCATTTTCATCACCGTTTAGTCCTGTTTTATCCCCATTCTACCATTTTTTTAAGAGCTGTATCCTGCAGACCGGTATTTACTTGTTAGTCAGCTGTATAAAATACCAGCCGCCTTCTGTTACAACAGGCTTAAAGGTTTTTATTTTTAAATTTAATTCTTTCGCCATATGGCCGATATCCTCCTCTGTCGGGGTCGGATATAGATTTTCAAAAGCGGAGAAGAAGCTATTAAAAACACTTGAAAAGGCTTCTCCTTTTTTGGGGTGGAGTATGGGAGTAATGATTGTTATTGAACCATTTCGGCTGAGCCAGCTTTTCAAACGGGATAAAAGCTGCTTGCGATCCTGAGGCTCGATATAGTGAAGCAAATTGTTAATCATAATCAAATCTGCCTCATATTCAGGCGTATAATCATAGAAATCGGAAGCGATGATGTTAATATTTTGGTAGTCCCGGCAATTATTTTGGGCCGATTCGGCCACTTCTTCATTAATCTCTATTCCTGTCAGGTCAGCATTGGGAAACTTTTGGCTGATCCTGGTCAAATAGCCTCCTTCTCCACAGCCAATGTCAATAATCCGCCTTATCTTGTTTTTACGGATTGTTTTTAAAAGCCGGGGCAGGGCGAGCTGTTCAAGAAGTGAGGAGGTTCTCGCAACTGTTTGCCCATGTTCTTCATGGTTAAAAATGTTTCTCTTATTAGAACGAAGCAGTTCCGGATATGAAAGCAGTGTTGGGATATGAACCTCCATCATTTCTTTCAGAATGATCCCTGTGGACCTAGGATTATCCGGTGTCGAGGGCAGACTGAATTTGGAAGCTGTTTTAATTTTATCCTTCCCTTTCTTTTTTAAATGGCGGATGGCCAGTCCCACCTCCACCCATCTTAAAAGCAGCTCTTCCTGCAGATTCCTGCTTGATGCCACTTCTTTAACTGTCCTCCATTTCCTGAACTGTGAAAAAAGGTCAAGCTCGAAGCCTACATAAGCATGCCAGCTATACAGAAACGGCTGGTTTTTTTTCATCCAATTCCTTGCTTTGAGTAAACGTACATATTCCTTTATCATCTTTGTCCAACCTTCTTTCAGCTTTTCCAAGGATAGTCGTCTTTATCTGTGTAAAAGTAATTCCTTTTTGCATTCGAGGAAAGGCCTCTATTTCTTGCAGGCAGCACTCCCGCCTGTACAAAACGGTCCAATGCCGATTCGGACCAGTACCCAAGCCCGGAGACATTCAGCATTTGTTTAAATTGAAGTGTCTTGTCCCTTTCAATTTGCTTCAATCCTTTCCGGCGAATTCCAGTAATGAATCGGTTGGAATAGGAGTAAACCAAAGCGGATAAGTGGCTGAGGCTGATCATTTTTTCAGCCCGCGGCTTTCGGACTTTTTCATACCACTTCAGCCTGCCGGGTGAAATTCTCCCGGTTGAATACATACTTTCATACAATTCCCCAAGGATATCAGCATCCTGGATGGCCATATTCATCCCCTCGCCGGCCATTGGATGAACCGTATGGGCGGCATCACCCAATATTGCGTACCTGCCATTCACATATTTATCAGCATAAAAAGCTGTCGGAATCATTAGCTGAATATCACTCCAATCCTTTAGCCTCGTTACGTACCCCTTCAAGTCCGGAAAAAGCTCCAGATAGTTTTGATGAAAATGGTCTATCCCCTTTGCGTGAAACTCCTTATAACTCCCCTTTGGAATCAGGTAGACAGACCTGACCTTAGCTTTGGGCAGCGGAAATAAACCAAGGAACCGTTCATCTTTTGAAATGATTTTTCCTTCATCCAGCGATTGAGGCCTTGGAAAAGTGACAGTCAAAAAATGATGGTTATAATCTATTTTTTTAATTTTGCTATTCATTTCTTTTCTGGTAATAGAGTTCCTGCCTTCTGCACCGACGTAGAAATCAGCCATTACAGAGAGCCTTTCCTTCCTATTCTTCCTCTCTACTATTAAACGCCCATCACAATAGCCTTTTCCGAAAGCGCCGGATAAGTACTGAAAGTTCGGATACTGCAGTGCCTGGCTGAGGAGAATTCTCTTCAGCTTTTCATGTTCGATCATAACGGCATAATCATAGTCTCCCGGCAGTATTCCATAGTCCATAAAAAACTCATTTTTTCCTTCCTCAAAGGCAATCCTGGAAAAAGAATAACCATTACATTGAATCTCTTTCAGAACATGAAGCTTCTCGAAAATTTGCAGGCTCTTCGGCTGCAGGAGCTCTCCTTTGTAAATGGAAGATGGCTCTTCAAGCTTTTCAATTACCATTACATCTATCTTCGACCTGGCAAGCTTCAGCCCGAGCGTCAATCCTCCAATCCCTCCTCCGACAACAGCTACCTCGGTATTCAAGGACATACTTCGCACCACCTTTGCCCTTTATTTATCCTCCTTTTTAAAAAGCAAAACCAATGGATATGCTGATATTACAGTGTTTGGAAAATTTTTATAAACCGTTCTAACGAAAAAAGGAGTATGATTAGGGAAGGCACCTTTATTTTCAAATTCCTATTTAATAGATAAAATAGAGACATACGAAATAATCTTTGATCCATCAAGGACAATCTATATAGCATTTAATTTGGAGGCATTTCTATGAGAGAAATAACTGTAGAACAATATATTCAAATGGATAAGGCAGTTCCGGTTGATGTAAGGTCTCCAATTGAATTTGAGGAGTGCAGCATTCCAGGAGCTGTGAATGTACCGCTTTTCACCAATGAAGAACGCGTGGAAATTGGTACTCTTTATAAAAAAGAGGGCTCTGATGCTGCTAAATGGAGAGCGATGGAAATGGTTTCACCCAAAATCCCATCCATGCTCGGGAAAATTCGGGACCTGAAAAATGAGGGCTACCAGCCTGTTATCTACTGCTGGCGCGGCGGCATGCGCAGTAAATCTGTAGCCACCTTTTTAACCTATGCAGGCGTGTCTTTCCCTCGTTTAGTTGGGGGATACAGAGCCTACAGGCAATATATTCTTGAAAACACAGCTGAGTTAATTCCAGATCAATCAGTTGTTTTGCACGGCATGACTGGCGTGGGAAAAACGGATGTACTGAAGGTATTAAACGAGAGAGGTTATCCTGTTATAGACCTTGAAGAAATGGCGGGACACCGAGGCTCGATTTTCGGCTCGTTTGGAATGGGTGAGGGCAGCAGCCAAAAAACCTTTGATGCGCTGCTGTATCAAGCACTTTCAGAGGTTAAGGGGTCTCCATATATCATTATGGAAGCAGAGAGCAAGCGAATCGGCAAGGTCGTTCAGCCAGATGAACTGCTGGATACGAAGAAAACAGGTATTCACATCGATATGTATGCAGGTATGGAGTCCCGTGTTCAGCGTATTCTCAGGGATTATGTTGAGCCCTATCAAAAGGAAGAATGGTTCAAGCCTAAAGTAAGCGAAAGCCTTATATTTATAAAAAAAAGACTCAAGGATCATGATATTCGTGCCCAGCTTGATGGAGCTGTTGAAAAAGAAAACTACCCACTGTTCATTAAGCTATTATTGGAACACTATTATGACCCCCGCTATGCCTTTAAGCAGCATGACTATGAAGGGCAGTTCCATCATGTTAACGCTGATGATGTTGAAGCAGCAGCTGAAAAAGTCATCAAAATCATTGAAACACAAAATGCTCCCGTCCTGTGACGTGGAGCATTTATTATAAAACTATCTATATAATTTGGTTATTGCTGTGGTATGATAATAACATTGAACAAATCGTTCTTTATATGGAACCTTTCTGTGAATTCTGCTATAATCATATTACATACAATAATAAGGTGTGTGAGATACAATGATCGGTGATCGTGTTAAAAAACTTCGCCAGGAAAAAAGAATGTCTTTATCAGAGCTTGCTGAACAGGCTGGTGTGGCCAAGTCTTACCTAAGCTCTTTAGAACGCAACCTGCAGACAAACCCATCCATTCAATTCCTTGAAAAAATTGCGGCCGTTTTGAATGTCCCAGTTGACCATTTAATCCATGAGCAAATAAACAAGGACGAGCTCGACACAGAATGGATGAAAATCGTAAAGGAAGCGATGGAATCCGGTGTTTCCAAAGAGCAATTCCGCGAGTTTTTGGATTTTAATAAGTGGAGAAGCGAACAGAAATAAAAATTTATAGAGCCTGAAATTTTTCAGGCTCTATTTATAAAAAACCCTTTACCATCACCTATAAAATTTGGTTTTACCGGGCCTTAGTTAAAACTTCCTTCACTTCATTTTTATGTAGAAATTCACGGATTTCCTCTTTTTCAAGGCCTAAGTTTTTTGCTTCCAAGATCAGCTGCATCCATTCCATATCAATTCCATCCATTTTTAAACCTATTGCCGCCACAACTATTCCCCCCAAAATACTATCGTATTCCAGGCAATCCAGCCATCCTAGTATTTCCCCTAATACCTTAGACCTGTGACTTTGCGTCCTCACCTTTCAATGAGTTTGCCTTTTTCTGTACCTTTTTACTTATCTTTTTCCTAATAAATGTATTCTACTATCATGATATTGATAATGTTGTCATAATATGTCAGCATCCTGCCTTTTTTAAAATATTTAATTAACTTATAATTCGACATATTCTTTTTAAATACTAGGTGCACTGGCCTAAATATTAAATGAGTTTTTCAAGACTTTGCCACTTCTAATAAAAAGATGTTACATATAGTCGAATTCTTTTTTTGTATAGTAAGAAAGTCCAATCCTTTTTTTAAAATTTTCATTAATTTGCTTAAATGAATTTTTTAATGGCTTATTCTTTCTGTAAATGACATGGATCGGCTCCATCGTCATGGCATCCAAAAAATCATTTTCAGTTAAATCATTTCCGCAGCAAGGACAGTGCCAATGCCCAATTTCACTGCTGCTGAAGGATGGGCTATCGCATTTATCACAGTTCTTTTGATACATAGAGCACCACCTAAAAACCTCCGTTCAGAATATTTAAGCTAAAATTAAAACAGAAATGAAATACTAGTCCTTTATAACGAACAGGTAATCTGAGTATAGTTCATATTATCTATTTTGCAAAATTCTAAAAATGGCTGTTTTTTCTCTAAAAAGAACACTTTTTGTTCTATTACTCTAAATACCTTCGTTTATCTCACTATTCCTTACTTTTTATTGAACGAAATGTTCGTTATAATGAATATATATATATATTTTTTTATAAGGAGCATTATGCCTATGGTAGGTAGACGCATTAAAAATTTGAGGATCAAAAGAGGGTATTCTATTAATGAACTCTCCGAAAAAGCCGAGGTATCCAAGTCTTATTTAAGCTACATTGAAAGAGGCATCCAAAAGAATCCCTCTTTGCAGGTACTATCAAGAATAGCAAAAACGCTTGATGCCAATCTTGAGGATTTATTGGAAGAAAATAAAGATATGATAGCCGATCTAACATCCCTGGATGAGGAATGGGTCAGCCTAGTAAGGGAGGCTATACGGCAGGGGATTACGAAGGCAGACTTTTCCTATTATTTAGAGTTTATTAAGTTCAAGAAAATGAATGAAGGGAAAGGATGATTGCTTTAATTTATGACGTACCCGCAGCGTCCTCCTCTATCTTTTAAACAGAACGGGCGGCTTATGTTGCTTAAATGAAAAAGCCAAGCCTATCATTAGCAGATAAAGCCTGGCTTCTCTTTCTTATTTATTATTCAGGCTGACGGCAATTTTAGAGCCAACCTCCGCATTATTCTTTACCAATGCAATATTGGCAGTCAGACTCGTACCTTCTGTTAATTCTTTTACCTTACCTAATAGAAACGGTGTTACTTTTTTACCAGCGATATTGTTTTCCTTCGCTTCTTTTAAAGCTGTTTCAATAACACTTGTAATAAATGCCTCTTCCATCGCATCTTTCTCAGGAATCGGGTTTGCAAGGACAACGCCGCCTTTTAGGCCAAGTTTCCATTTGGTACGGATCATTTCTGCCGCTTCCTCCGCACTGTCTACACGGTAATTTACGTTAAAAGGACTCGTGCGTGTATAGAATGCCGGCAAAACATCTGTTTCAAATCCAACAACCGGGACGCCATGCGTTTCCAAGTATTCAAGGGTTAATCCAATATCCAGGATGGATTTTGCCCCTGCACAGACAACAGCAACATTAGTTTGAGCCAGTTCCTTAAGATCTGCTGAAATGTCCATGGTGGTTTCTGCCTCGCGGTGTACCCCGCCAATTCCGCCTGTCACGAAGACTTCAATCCCTGCCAGCTGTGCGCAGATCATCGTAGCTGCTACAGTTGTTGCACCATTTCTCTTTTTCGCCACCAAAAATGGCAGGTCACGTCTGCTTGCCTTTTCTACATCCTTGCTTTGGGCCAGAAACTCCAGCTCTTCATCAGATAAACCGATTTTGATTTTCCCATTTAAAATCGCAATGGTTGCAGGCACCGCTCCATTTTTACGAATAATTTCTTCGACCTCTTTTGCTGTCTGAACGTTCTGCGGGTATGGCATACCATGTGAAATAATCGTTGATTCCAATGCAACAACCGGTTTATTTTCTTTCTTTGCTTTCAAAACTTCTTCTGAGTACTCGAGCCAATTTTCTAACATGATGTCACAATCTCCTTAGTTAAAATATTGTTTGAAGGTTTCCTGTAAGCGTGTATTATTAAGGTTTGGATTAACGGTTTCAAGTGATTGCAGCGCTAGCATTGAGCAGGCAATGCCAATTTTACAGGCATCCTCGGTATTCAAACCCTTCATATGAGCAAAAATAATTCCTGCTACAAGTGAATCTCCAGCACCTGTCACATCGGCAATTTTCACCTTTGGAGGTAGCAATACGCCCGCCTCTCCTTTGTTTGTAAAATAAATCAGCCCTTTATCACCCCGGGTAATGACAATTTTTTCCGCCCCTTTTTTCATCATTTTTTCTGCCGCTTTAAAAAAGTCTCCCTCACTGCTGATTTCCATCCCTGCCAAGGCCTCTGCCTCGTTTTTGTTAGCAATCAGCCAGGTAACACCATTCAGGTTCTTCGGCAGATTTTTTATTTTCGGAGCAGATACAGGCGTGATGCAAAGAGGTATGCTCTCTTCATCACATCTGGAAATAATCTGCTTTAGAACGGGTGGAGGGAAATTCGTATCAAGTATGACCATTTCGGAAGATGCAAGGTATCCCCACTTTCTCTCTACAAACTCCGTGTTGACGCTTTCATAAATAGACATATCTGCAAGAGCCACGGCCATTTCCCCTTCTTGGTCTAACACTGCCGTGTAAGTCCCAGTGGTAAGCCCTGACAAGGACAGAGAAGGTGTGATATCAACAAAAGCCTTTGTATACTCGAGCAGCCATTCCCCATCAGGGTCATCACCAACAACTGTCATCAGGCCAACATCACAGCCCAGCCTGCCAAGGTTCTCAGCAATATTGCGGGACACTCCTCCACAGGATTGCGAGCTTTCAGCGGGATTTGAAGTTCCATACTGAAGCTGCCCCGTCACCTGAATCTTTCTGTCAATATTGGAACCGCCAATACAAAGCACTTCTTTTTTCTCAGGAAGGACATAGGCTCTGCCCAAAATCTTTCCCTGCTTTGTAAGTGAAGAAATATATCCGGCTACAGCAGATCTGGAAAGCTTGGTCTTTTCAGCTAGATCATTCTGTGCGATAAAAGGATCCTCTTTAATAAGCTGCAAAATCAATGACTCTTTTTCGTTCATAATTAATCAGCCCTGTCGTAATAAACTTTTGTTTATATTATAAACTTTTGTTAATATGAAAAACAAGTGTTATTTTTCAAATAATTCTATAAACCAGTGACGCAACATTTTTATTCGCCTGTACACAAGGTTTGCAAAATTATAGGATTGTTCGCTAAATTTTCTTGCACCTTTCTTGATTAGCTAGTTTTCAGCTTTTTTTGTCAGGTCTGCAATTTGAAACAGCCGTCGTGCCCAATCAAATAAAAAAGCCTCCCGCCATTAGGCGGAAGACCATTTATTACGCTGCATGATCATCTTTTTTAATATCTTTTAAATAATATTGTTCAGATGTGAAGAATTCGTCTTTCAGCTGCTTGACTTCTTTGCTTAGAAGCAGGACAGCTAGGATGTTCGGTATCAGAATCATAGCAAGAGCCAGATCAAGGAATTGCCAGATGGTTTTCGCCGCTCCAACTGAACCGAGAACAATGGCACCAATGTAAACCACTTTGATGGCTTTTCCGGCAAAAGAGCCAAAAAGGAACTCGGCCATTTTCGAGCCATAAAAGACAACTACAATAATGGTTGAGATAACAAAGAATATTAAAGAAATCGCAACCAGTATTCCACCAAATGCACCGAAATATTGTGTGAAAGCTGCTGCTGTCAAGGCTGAAGGATCTTCCATTGCTCCTTCCCTTGTCCAAACGCCTGACGATAACACGACAAAGGCAGTTGCTGTACACACAATCAGTGTATCAACGACGATTCCAACAATTGCCCAAAAGCCCTGCCTTACCGGATGGTCCGTTGTAGCTGCAGCGTGGGCGATCGGTGCGGTTCCAAGTCCTGCCTCATTGGAATATAATCCTCGAGCAAATCCCCAGCGAATGATTTCACCAATAGCAGCCCCGGCAAATCCACCGATTGCAGACATTGGCTGGAACGCATAAGTGAAGATTAATTCCAACACTTCAGGAAGCTTGCCAAGATTCATAAATAATATAATTAGGGCACTGCCTACATAAATGAAAGCCATGAATGGAACAACAATCTCTGTGACTTTTCCGATTCTTTTAATACCGCCAAAAACGACTAATGAAACCAGAACAGCAACAGCAATTCCAGTATATAACCCGTTGATGCTGAAAGTTTCTCCAACTGCCGCGGCTACTGCATTCCCCTGAACCATAATGCTCGGAATCAGTTCTATCATGAGCGCAAAGGCAAAAATAACTCCAAGCCACTTCATATTGAGCCCTTTTGTCATATAGTACATCGGCCCGCCGACATATTCCCCTTCGTCATTTTTCTCACGGTACTTTACAGCCAATACACTTTCTGAGAATTTAATCGCCATACCAATCAAAGCAATGACCCACATCCAGAATACAGCACCGGGACCGCCAAACATTATCGCAGCCGGAACACCAACGATATTCGCAGCTCCTATAGTCGATGAAAGTGCAGAGGTCAATGCCTGTAGAGGTGTAACGGTACCCTTTCCTTTAGGCTTTTTAAAAATGCTTCCAAAGGTTTGCTTAAAAATATATACCGGGTAACGGAACTGAAAGAAACCTAGCAAAAAGGTTAAATATAAACCCGTTCCCGCTAATAATAGGATGATTGGGTAGCCCCACAGCCATCCTGAAACACTTGCAACGATCTCTAATAACTTGTCCAAAAAAATTTTCCCCCTTAGTTTTAAATACACAGCTGTCCCTACTGTTCTATTCCCTTTTATTTACCAGTTAAACATTGAGTTGGCTTAGGTTTACGAGAATGTAACTAAAGGGGGAATTCCGGTTGTGGCGGTAGACATTTTTTTGATTACCATGTATAGTTAGCTAGGTAACTATTTTAAGAAGGTGATTAAATGTATTCTAATCAAAGCGAATTTTTCCACTCCATAAATCAATTTACTCGCCATTTTTCTAAAGTACTTAATGAATGTTTAGTTCCGCTGGGTTTGTATGCTGCACAATGGACGATCATCTATCGCCTTAAAATAGGCGGTCCCAGCACGCAAAAAGAACTTTCTACCTATCTTGGCGTTGAAGCGCCAACAATGACTCGGACACTGGCCCGTTTAGAAAAATCCGGATGGGTTTCAAGAACAGCCGGCAAAGACAAACGCGAGAAAAAGATTACGCTGACCGAAGCAGCCATTCAAGAATATGACAATTGGCTCCAAGCCGTCCGCACAAGCGAAAGCACTGTTCTGACCAATATCACTGAAGAAGAAATCAACACCATGATCAGACTCATGGCGAAAATGAAAGAAAACATGGTACCAGGCACCTAGACCAGTTGAAGAAAGTGGTATAGGTACCTGGTACCAAATTGTTAGGAGGACAACATGAAGAAACAGCCGTTATGGACAAAGGATTTTTTGAGTATTTCTATTACTAGTTTTTTCTTATTTATGGGTTTTTATATTTTGCTGACAACGCTTCCCCTTTATATTTTGGATGATTTAAGCGGAGACGAGACACAGGTTGGTCTGATTATATCGGTATTCCTGATTGCCGCTGTGATCAGCCGACCATTTACTGGGAAGTGGATTGACGAGCTTGGCCGCAGGAAGATCTTGCTTGCTTCATTACTAGTCTTTGCAGTCTCATCCCTGCTTTACTTTTGGGCTGACTCCACGCCAACTCTGCTTGCACTGAGGTTCCTGCACGGAATCGGCTTTGGTATGGCAACGACAGCAACCGGAGCGATTGTCGCTGACATTGTTCCCAATGAACGGAGAGGCGAAGGGCTTGGCTATTATGCAATGTTTATGAATCTGGCCATGGTTATCGGGCCATTTGCAGGCTTGACGATTGTTCAATATGCCAACTTTGTATGGATTTTCGCTTTATGTACGGTTTTATCATTCATAGCGCTTTTATTGGGTGCTTTTGTAAACATTCCGCAAAGAGCCGGGAACGCTGTCAAGCATCCAAAATTTACTCTTTCAAGCTTGTTTGAGAAAAATGCAGTTCCTGTAGCAATTGCAGCAGGAATCCTGGCATTTGCTTACGCAGGAATTCTTTCCTTTATTTCTGTTTATGCCAAAGAGCTTGGCCTGCTTGAAGCTGCAAGTTTCTTTTTTGTGGTGTATGCTGCGTTCATTATCATGTCCCGCCCCTTCACAGGCCGCTGGTTTGATACTTATGGTGAAAATAAAGTCATTTATCCAGGCATTATCCTGTTTGCCGCCGGATTATTTTTGCTTAGCCAGGCAAACGGCACATTTTTGTTCCTGCTGTCCGGCGCAATTATCGGATTAGGCTACGGCACTATCGTTCCAAGCCTTCAAACAGTAGCGATCAAACAAGCCGATCCATCGAAAAGAGGCCTTGCTACTTCTACCTTCTTCACACTATTTGATACTGGGATTGGATTAGGCTCCTATGTTTTGGGAATACTCGCGGTTCAAACTGGATTTTCATCCCTATATTTCATGCTTGCGGGAGTTGCGCTGTTTGGCCTGTTCGTCTACTATTTGCTTCACGGGAGACAGAAAAAGCCAAATACAGTGCACTCTGAAGCTAATCTGCCGTTATAACTTGTATAGCTGCTTATTCCGGAAAAGAGCCCATTGCGGCTCTTTTTCTTTTATTGTTTGTCAACCCTTAATTGTGTATATTTTCTGAATATTTTATGTGTTTTTTGTGAAATCTAGCATATAATGTAATTAATATGTATGAATTTTTATGCCTTACTCCTCGAATAACACCTTACGAAGAGAATGCGAATGCCTTTTCGAAGATCTCGCTCCTTCCGCGCCAATAAACAACAGTGTAAAATCAAAATTAGCTTTACAACAGCTTTCTTAAAGGAGGTTAATAAATGACAATTGTTCATATTTTGAATTTCTCTATTCCTATTGCATGCGTCTTTCTTTTTGGTGTAATGGTTGACCGCATGTGCAAACCGGACGGATCTGAACAAGAGGCAAATGAATAAGGAATTTTTATTTTTGCAAAGCTGCTGAATATCAGCGCTTTTTGTTTTTTTTGACGTCCATACTGATATTTTAGTGAAAACCATTACATGCCCGCTGGAATTGAGATCTTTGCAAATTCAGGTATTTTATTAGTAACTTTTGAATACTAATAGCAATTTCAGTACCGCATTCACCCTTCACCCAAAAAAGAAACCAGCCCTGCTAGGACTGATTTCCCGTTCTCGGCAATATTAAAATTTCTACCCGTCTGTTTTTGGCTCTGCTATCTTTTGTTTTATTGTCGGCAACCGGCTGAAATTCGCCAAATCCCTTTGCGCTGAACCAGCGTGGGTCCAATTTATCATGATGAAGGATAATTTTCATAAAGTTGACCGCCCGCATTACACTCAGTTCCCAGTTAGATTCAAAGCGGGAATTACGGATTGGAACATTGTCTGTATGTCCGCTGATAATGATATTCCGAGGCGGATCCATGACGAGGAGCTCTGCTATTTCATTAGCTATTATTAAATCCTCTGTCCGAACCTCAGCACTTCCTGAGCTAAATAGGACATTATCTCTGATTGAAACAAGCAGCCCCTCTGTGGTTAAAGAAGTCTCCAACTTTTCTGCCAGATTCTTGTTCTCTATAAATGCATTCACTTTTTGCTGAAGGGCGGCCAATTCTTCCTGGTCTGCAGCCTGCTTCAGCTGCTCTTTTTCCAGCTTATCAAGCGCAGCCATTCCCTCCAGATCCTTGCTCTGTTTCTCTAATATAGCATCTGGTGATTGCATTTGGCCTTCAGGCATCGGGCTTGGAAATTCCAAGACACCTGTGCCGCCAGTAAAAACGTCATTGAATGCTTTCGATAACTTCTGAAACTTTTGTGCATCAACTGAACTCATGGCGAACAGAACAATAAAAAGAGCAAGCAGCAGGGTTAAAAGGTCAGCATATGGCAGAAGCCAGGATTCATCCACATGCTCATCGTGATGCTGCTTCTTTTTACGCCTACTCATCCTTGGCCACGCTGCTTTCTTCAAGGAATTTTCTGCGTTCTCCTGATGGAAGATAAGAAGCCAATTTTTGTTCAATTATCCGCGGTGCTTCGCCTTCCAGGATGGACAGGATTCCTTCAATCATCATGCTTTTCAGCTTTGCTTCCTGTTTAGATTTTCTCTTTAGCTTGTTGGCAAAAGGATGCCAAAGTACATATCCAGTGAAGATCCCCAGCAAAGTTGCAACGAATGCCGCACTAATGGCATGGCCCAAGCTGGTGGTATCATTCATATTGCCCAATGCTGCAATCAATCCAATAACAGCCCCCAACACTCCCAGAGAAGGAGCATACGTGCCTGCCTGACTGAAAATCAAAGCCCCTGATTGGTGCCTTTCTTCCATGGCATCAATTTCTTCGCTTAGCACATCACGGATGTAGTCAGCGCTTTGACCGTCAACGGCTAGAGATAATCCATTTTTTAAGAAGGTGTCTTCAATTTCATTGGTTTTAACTTCAAGGGCAAGCAGTCCTTCTTTTCTTGCAAGCTGAGCCCACTCTGAAAACATTTTGATCATTTCAGTAGGATTCATGAGCTTTTCTTCTTTAAATAAGACTGCAAATAACTTTGGTACCCTTTTTATTTCACTCGTTGGAAAAGCAATGGCAACAGCTGCTGCCGTTCCCAAAATGATAATCAGGATAGCTGCAGGGTTAAGGAGAACTGCCGGACTTACCCCTTTATAAATCATCCCTACTCCAACCGCTATAAATCCCAAAATTATTCCTATTATCGTTGTTTTATCCATGCATGCCACACCTATCTATGTAGTCTAAGAAAACGGTATTTCCACTTACTATTAATTTCGGATACTTTTTACAGTTCTTTAGGAAAAATCCCTTATAAATATAATAGGACAGGATCAAATAGTCCCTGTCCTGTAAACGCATTTTTTTAGATCCAGCGGCAGCCGCAATGCCTTCTGCGTCTTCTGTCGTCATCCTCTGCACCGCGGACTCTGTCACCTCTGCAGCCTCTTCCTGTTCCGGCTAAATCTCTGTTGTACCATAAGTCACCGGCGCCTGCTATATCGTGATGACGTCTTCTTCTGCGGTCATCTTCTGCTCCGCCAACATTATTACCGCAACCGAAATGTCTTCTGCGGTTATCTTCCACTCCTGCTACATCGTCATCACGGCGATGATGTCTTCTGCGATCGTCTCGGCGGTCATCTCGATCGTCTCGGCGATCATCTCGACGGTCGTCTCTCCGATCATCCCGACGGTCATCTCGGCGATCATCCCGACGATCTTCCCGGCGATCTTCCCGACGGTCGTCTCTCCGATCATCTCTACGGTCGTCTTTCCGATCATCCTCACCACGTCTATCATCTTCATCCCTTACAACAACTTCATCCGCACGGATTACTACTTCATCCGCATTGATCTCAAATCTTCTTCTCCAATTTCTTGACATATAAATACCTCCTTTCTCCTGGATACTATAGAATATGTTTTTGTGGAGATTTCCGCATGGACAAATCCCCAGACTGACAGAAATTGTGCATGTCATTAATATAAAAATAAAAAAACTCCTTTCCTTTTTAGGAGAGAAGTTATCCTGAACTATATTTTTTGAAAAACTAAATTATTGATCTTCATCAAGTGCTTTAATGCAGCCTGGAATGTGGCATGTGTTTCCGCATTAAGCTCAATGCCGGATAAGACAATTTCCTTTATTAACTGAGGCGTCATACCGACAAAATAAGGTTTAACACCCATTAGATGGATTGATTCTGTCAGATTTCGGACTTGCTGGCCCAATTCAACAAGGCACATCTTCTCAATTCGCTCGCCCGTAATATCAGTAAAATCGATGATGGCAAACTCTATATCATGATCTTTAATATGGTTTAGTATTTTTACTGTAATCTTTTCAAACCTTTCTGCCATGAGAAGGCCAGTTATCGGAACCAAAATAGTTTGCGGAACAATCGATGGAATGATTGGTGCAGTCATATCGGCGATGGCTGCTTCGTATTCTTCTACTCTTTTTTCAAGAAACTTTATATATTCATCTTTATTCATGGTTACTCCTTAATTGTTTCGTCATGCCTATCAGGGGAACTGTTAGGCGGGCAGCATTAAAACAATTTACTGTTTATTTTTTCTTCGTAGTTTTTAAAAATCGACGAATTGGTATTTTGTCTTCTTTTCGACATCATGCTATTAAAACGAAGCATTTTTTCATTCAGCTTCTGCTGTAATTCTTTCTTTTCTACACTATTCTCACACTTTTTGATTAAGTCTTCAATTGTGAGCATTTCCTGTTTAATCTGGCTTTCTTCCTCGGTATAGCCTGCATTTTTTAGAATGCGGTAAGCCATTCGCAGATTCTCCGGCACTGATGCGAGCTCATCAAAAGGAAGCGGCTTTCCATAACCAGGCAAATTGTCAAACTCACCATCTTTGTATGCCTTTTTAATCCGATCCTCTGACATAATGGTAAAGAAGTCCATTCATAAGTTCCCCCTTTACATAATTTGTTACTTCTTATTATATATTTTAAGCTCTGCTTATTAAAGGAATTATATTTTTTAGAAGCCTACGAAAAAACAAGAGAAAGCTTCCACCTCCTCCTGCTTAGATCTTACCTATTAAATTCGGATCCCGGTTGATGCCAGGCTGGCCAGGCTGCCAGTTGGCAGGTACTCCCTGCCCTGTCTGCTGGGCGTATTGAATGCCCTGCATCATTCTGACATGTTCATGAAGATTCCGGCCAACTTCCCCTGGGTAAATTAATTTTGCAGAGATGATCCCATTTGGATCAATAAAAACGGAAGCTCTTACAGCTGCCCCAGACTTTTCATCCAGAACCCGGTATGATCTGCTGATCGTATGTGTCCTGTCACTTACCATTGGAAAATTCACATTTTTTAAAGATGGAGAGGTCTCCTTGAATACTTTGTGGGAATACACACTGTCCGTACTAATGGACATGACTTCACAGTTGAGTGCTTTTAAGTAAGGATTAACAGCGGCGACCGCCGCCAATTCTGTCGGTCAAACAAATGTAAAGTCGCTTGGATAAAAAAACAGCAGTACCCACTTACCCTTATAATTCTCTAAATTGATTTTTTTTATTTGATTATCAATAATGGCATCAGCAGTGAAAACCGGAGCGCGGTCTCCACGGCTTGCGCAAAAAACCGCTGGGCTTGCAGCGACGGCTGCGTTAAATTCATTCACCATTCCGTTGCTCCCTTCATACTTCAATATCCACCATATATACTTATGCTTTTAAAAAGGAAAATGAACGCGAAAGAATGAAAATAAGCTGCCATACATAGTCCTTAAACTCGGGGGGGAAAATAGTGAAAGACCCGTAACCTTAAAGATGAAAGGAGCATTACCATGTCACGTGGAGTACATTTTAACCATAAAAGAAAGCACCATCCTGGGAATTTCCCCGAACATACAATGGTAGAGCAGCATACAACCGAAGCTCAGGAAGATGAGGAATTAATTGTTACACAAGAAGCATTTAAAAACCGCTTTGAAGAAGATGAAGCAAAAGAGCTAGAAGATCGGGCTAAGGAATAAGAATCAGGGTCTGAAAAATTTCAGACCCTGATTTTTTATATTGCTTCAATATCAAATTTTTTCAGCCAGGAAGCACATGACTCAATATCCTTTGAGAAAATGCGATCCTTTGTAATGGAAGGGACTATTTTTCTGGCTTCTTCATAGAATTTCTTTGTTTTATCAGCCATTTTCTCTTGTCCGCGGTATTCTGCTGCCTGAAGGGCGCAAATTAATTCAATGGCAAGGACTTTATTAACATTTTGGATAATTTGATACGCATGCCTTGACCCGATTGTTCCCATGCTGACATGGTCTTCTTGATTACCGGAGGAAGGAATGGAATCTACACTTGCCGGATGTGCAAGTGTCTTATTTTCCGATACAAGAGACGCCGCCACATACTGGAGAATCATTGCGCCTGATTGCAGTCCTGGTTCAGGGCTTAAAAATGGCGGCAGATCACTTAGCTGCGGATTTACAAGCCTTTCAATTCTGCGCTCAGAGATATTAGCGAGTTCAGCGACAGCTATTTTCATAAAATCCATTGCGAGCGCAATCGGCTGGCCGTGAAAATTCCCCCCGGAAATGACGCTTTCTCCATTATCAAAAATGAGCGGATTATCTGTTGCTGCGTTCATCTCGATCTCAAGCTTTTCTTTTACATAATCAAGCGCCTGCCAGGATGCACCGTGCACCTGAGGTATGCACCGGATTGAATAAGCATCCTGAACTCTAATCTCTCCCTGCCTTGTGATCAAACTGCTGCCTGAAAGATATTCACGAATCCTCCTCGCTGTATCCACTTGCTGCTGGTAGCCTCTAGCCTGATGGACATTTTCATCAAAGGCGTCAATAATTCCATTTAAGCCCTCCATTGTCACAGCGGCAATCAATTCACTTTGATAAGCCATCCTTTCTGCTTCAAGATAAGCTACAACACCCATTGCCGTCATGGCCTGTGTACCATTGATAAGCGCAAGGCCTTCCTTGGCTTCCAATTTTAGCGGTGCTATTCCTTCTTGCTCAAGAACTTCCATTGCAGGCTTCCTTTCACCCCTGTAAAATACCTCTCCCTCTCCAACTAAGACCAGAGCTAAATGGGAAAGAGGCGCCAAATCGCCGCTTGCACCAAGCGACCCCTGCTGTGGAATAACTGGATGGATATTTTTATTAACCAGCTCAAGCAGTGTCTCAATAACTGTTGGGCGAACCCCTGAAAACCCTTTTAATAATGCATTGGCTCTTAATAGCAGCATTGCTCTTGATACCGGCTCAGGAAATGGCTCTCCGACACCGCATGCATGCGAACGGATCAGATTCAATTGAAGATCCTGTACGTCCCCCTGGTCAATGAGCACATCGCTGAACTTTCCAAAGCCTGTATTAATGCCGTAGATTACCTTTTCTTCACTGACAATTTTTTTTACTGCTGCATGGCTGTTTTTGACACTCTCCATACTTTCTTCGGATGCTGCCGCTTGTTCTCCTTCATATAAGACTCTATTGATATCCTCCAAAGTGAGCTGGTTCCCATTTAAAATAACCACTTTATTTTCCCTCCCCTGTGTTATAGTCATCAAAGATCCTGTTAAATTTTCCATTTCATATCCTCCCCGGTACATTAGCGAAATAAAGAAAAGGCTGTATTTCAAACACAGGTTTGAAATACAGCCTTTTTAAAAAGATTATTCGCAGCGAAATTTTTTGGGTGTTTCATGGTCATCAGTCCAATATCTATATATTTTCTGAATATAATTAATTTTATGTGTCCTAAAGAGTGTTGTCAATTATTTTTTACCAGTTTTTAACAAATTAGATTATTAGAATGGTAATACAGTAAAGCGTTTATAACAATTTTTCATCTAAAAAAGAGCCTGCAATCCAGCAAGCTCTTCTCTCTCTAATATTATTCTTTGTTTTCAATCCCTTGCCTTCTCAAGGCCTGCTTTAATGTACTGTAAGTATCTATACCTGTAAAGT
The DNA here is from genome assembly GCF_058145115.1 of Cytobacillus sp. C11.1. Lineage (NCBI taxonomy): Bacteria > Bacillati > Bacillota > Bacilli > Caryophanales > Bacillaceae > Cytobacillus > Cytobacillus sp. C11.1. The sequence goes on from NZ_CM176935.1 coordinate 133,048, forward strand.
CCAAACCCAATTGGATAGAGGTCTGGGCAACTTCAGGGCGAATGCCGGAAATGGTTGACCTTACACCCAGCAGCTTTAATCCAGTTGTGAGTGAAAATATTTGATGGGCTACCATCGTATCAATAATGGCAACACCCGATAAATCAATAAATAGGTGCTCTATGTTTTCCTTTGCACATTTTTGCGGGATTTGCTCCAGAAGCAATTGGGCGCGCTCAGTGTCAATATCGCCGATCAGCGGCAAAACCGCAGTTGAATCTTTAATAGGAATAACTGGGGACCCCAGTTCGTTAATAAGATTTTGCTGGGCGATAAGCCTTCTATTTGTAAGGTTATAGTACTTCTCCGTAAACTTATTAATTAACTGATCGAATGCTGTATTAATGATGGAACTCCACTTCAATACATCGTCTGTAGAAATATCATCCTGATTTTCCTTTATAAACTTTTCAACAAAATGCCAAAAGGTTTCTCTTACATTGCTTAAAGCTTCAAGGACTTCATAAATAGGCGTATCTGATTCGATTCTGCTTTCCGCTACTGTGCTCGCCCACCTCTCCCTGTTTTCGGCGAATTGCTTCTCGTCCTCCAGCAGAGCAGTAGAAACGGTATAGTTAGTAAAAGCGTTTTGTTCCCGCAGCAATCTCTCGTAAGCCGGATCTGCATCGGCTGAGTATATCGAATTTTCCTGTTTTTCTCTCATAGAAAGCCACTTGTCAGTAATGTTTTTTGAGTTGGCTTGAATAAAATCAAATAGTCTTCTGTTTTTTGAATCCATAATTTCACCTTGTCTTTCCATTTGTAAAGATACTGGTAATTTCATTGTAAAATGAATGGACTTTAAATTGAAAGCAATACACCTTATGCCGCCTAACTTATCTTTCCAAACCAGTGGAACGTTTATATCTTTTCTTTGAGGATTACCTATCTTGTTCAATAAAGATAGCCCCCTCCATTACAAATTTTGTTGCTTTTCCGCTATACTGAGTAAGGATAGAAAAAGATTGCGGTCTTGCCGTAATCGAAAGGAGTTACGATGAAATCACTTGTTCTTGCAGAAAAGCCCAGTGTTGCACGTGAACTTGCAAGGGTGCTGGGCTGCCGGCAATCACATAAAAGCTATATAGAAGGCGACAAATTTGTCGTTACTTGGGCTCTGGGACATTTAATCGAATTAAAGATGCCCGAACACTATGACAGCAAATATAAAACATGGAAGCTGGAGGACCTGCCTATCATCCCAGAGCAAATGGGGCTAAAGGTGATGAAGCAGACAAGCCACCAGTATAAAGCGATTGAAAACCTGGCAAAACGAAAGGATATCAATGAGGTCATTATTGCAACGGATGCAGGCCGGGAAGGTGAGCTTGTCGCTCGCTGGATACTGGAAAAAATCCGCTGGCGCAAACCAATCAAACGTCTATGGATCTCCTCTGTTACAGATCGCGCTATCCGGGATGGCTTTAAAAACCTGAAGCCGGGGAAGCAATTTGATGATCTATATGAATCCGCAGTCTGCAGGGCAGAAGCCGATTGGCTCATTGGCTTAAATGTAACAAGAGCCCTGACAACCAAATATAAGGATCCTCTTTCTGCAGGAAGGGTGCAGACACCGACTCTGGCTCTTATTATGGAAAGGGAAAAAACCATTCAAAAATTTGTTCCTAAAGAGTACTGGACCATTCGTGCCCAGGTAGGGCCTCTTCAGGCTGATTGGGAAAAAAACAGTGAAAAACGCGTTTTTTCAAAAGAAACAGCTGATAAAATCGTCTCTAAAACAGAAGGGCAAAAAGCCGTTATCCACTCCATAAACCGGAAGGAAAAAACGGAGCCGCCGCCGCTTCCTTATGATTTGACCGAGCTGCAGCGTGATGCCAATAAACGTTTTGGCTTTTCGGCCAAGAAAACATCAAATGTGCTGCAGAAGCTTTATGAACAGCATAAGCTTGTCACATATCCGAGAACAGATTCCCGTTATTTGACCAAGGATATGGAAGCAACAATGATTGACCGCCTCCATGGCATTGCCGCTTCCTATAAAGATGAAGTACGGCCGATACTGGCCAATCAGGGAAAGGTACTTGCAAAGCGGGTCTTTAACAATGAAAAAGTCACAGACCACCATGCCATCATTCCGACGGAGGAACGTGTCCATCTAGGAGATTTGTCCACAGATGAGCGAAAGTTGTATGAGTTGATTCTGCGCAGATTTCTGACACTTTTCCATAATCCTTATAAGTATGAAAGCATTCATGCCATTATTGAAGTAAGCGGCGAAACCTTTACAGCCAGAGAAACGGCTGTTGTCGATTTAGGTTATCGCAAAGTTGAACGGAATACAGATGAGGAAACAGTAAAACAAAGCCTTAAAAATATTTCAAAAGGCCAATCCTTTACAGTTCAAGCAGCAGAAGCTGCCGCCAGGCTGACCGAACCGCCGCTCCGTTATTCAGAAGCGGACATTTTGACCCAAATGGAAAAATACAGCCTTGGTACCCCTGCAACAAGAGCAGAAATTATTGAACGCTTGTTGGAGACGGAAGCAGTGGAACGGCAAAATGGCCGCCTTTATCCAACCAAGAAGGGCAAGCAGCTCATGGACCTTGTAAATGATGACTTAAAATCACCTGAACTGACTGCCAAATGGGAACAGAATTTAGAAAAAATTGCACGCGGAAAAGCAGACCCAAAAGAATTCCTGAAGAATATCCGCAAGCAGACAAGGACATTGGTATCCGAGATTAAAAAGAGCGATAAGTCTTATCGAGCCCATAATCTGACAGGCTCGAAATGTCCCGAATGTGAGTCCTTCCTGAAAGAGAGAAACACAAAGGATGGGAAAATACTGGTCTGCTCCAATCTGGAGTGCAGTTTCCGAAAGAGGAAGGATCCCAAGCTTTCGAACCGCCGCTGCCCTCAATGCCGCAAAAAAATGGAAATCCACCAGGGCAAAGCAGGTGCATACTTCCAATGCCGACCATGCAACGTCGTTGAAAAAGCCCAGGACAAGAAAAAAGCAGTTAATAAACGCGAAGAGCGCAAACTTGTCCAAAAATATACCCAAAAGGAAGATTCCTTTGGAACAAGCCTTGGTGATTTGCTGAAGGCTGCTATGGAAGATAAAGATTAAAGTTTGGCCCCCGGCTGATGCCGGGGGTTTTACATTTTGATCCCCGATAACTGTTTAGCTTCGGCTCTCATGGACTATATGTACTTTCCCTCACCTAATCTGTGAAACCCACCGCCGATCAGACAGAGTTTTTTCGCAAACATTGTTGCTTTTTTAACAATAAATAAGGTTGGTTGATTGGAGCGCAAGGTGCGAGACTCCTGCGGGAGGAGTGGGACAGGTGAGACCCCACAGGTGCTGCGCGCCGAGGAGGCTCACCGCCCGCCCCGCGGAAAGTGAGCATCCTGGAGCGGAAATCAACCTCTCCACACTCTTTGTTTTTTAATCACAAAATCATAATAAAACAACAATCTTTTAGAAAAGAGCCATGTGAAAAGGCCAAACCCAATGCGGTTTAGCTTTTAAAAACATCTTGTATTTTGTTCAAACTTGGTAGTATGATAGCGTTATTCTGATAATCGAAGTTGGGGAAACAGCATGAGAATAAGAGATTGGGATAAGAATTTAAAGGTGCGATTATTTGGGGAAGCGCTAATGAATATTACATTTTGGATGTTCTTCCCGTTTTTAACGATATATTTTGCGGATGAATTCGGAAAAGACAAAGCCGGGTTACTGCTCATTTTTTCGCAGGTTTTTTCTGTGCTGGCCAACTTAATGGGAGGTTATTGTGCCGATCGATTCGGGCGAAAGAAAATGATGGTTCTTTCAGCCTTTGGGCAGGGAGTATCCTTTTTCGTTTTCGCCTTCGCGAGTTCTCCCTGGCTGGATTCTCCTGTGCTTGGCTTTGTCTGTTTTGCTCTAGTGGGTGTCTTCAGTTCATTTTATTGGCCGGCAAGCCAGGCGATGGTAGCAGATGTGGTGGATGAAAAAGATCGTAGCCATGTATTTGCTATCTTTTACACATCGATTAATATAGCTGTTGTTGTGGGGCCAATCCTGGGAGCTATCTTTTATATTCATTACCGCTTTCAGCTTCTTATAGCCGCTGGCCTTATCTGTATACTTTTAGCCATTATTCTTGGAAAGTGGACAAGGGAAACAGCTCCTAAGCAGTCTTATGTATTGAGCGAAAAAGGCAAGTGGTATTCCTTTTTATTAAAGCAAGTGAAGGATTATGGCATTATTTTCAGTGATAAAACGTTTCTTTTGTTTATTATTGCTGGGATTCTGGCAGCGCAAACCTTTATGCAGCTTGATCTATTAATACCTGTCTATGCAAATGACTTTGTTAAAAATCAGCAGCTCTTTAAATGGGGGAAATGGTCTTTTCATGTCCATGGAGAGCAGGCCTTTGGAATTCTGCTTTCCGAAAACGGCTTTCTGGTAGCTCTATTTACCGTTGCCGTAACGAAAATGATGCTAAAATACAAGGAAAGAAATGTCTTTATCTTATCTTCGCTCACATATGCTGCGGCCATTATTATGTTTGGCCAAACACAATGGATTTGGGGATTAATCCTGGCAATGGCTGTTTTTACACTAGGCGAATTAATGACCGCTGGCCTGCAGCAGAGCTTTGTATCAAAAATTGCCCCTGAGCAGATGAGGGGCCAATATTTTGCTGCAGCCTCCCTCCGATTTACCATCGGGAAGACCATTGCTCCTATATCCATTCCGCTAACGGTCTGGATCGGCTATGATTGGACATTTATCATCCTGGCTTTCCTGGCCTTATTAAGTTCATTCTTATATTGGCTGATGTTTGCACTTCCCGAAAGGAGCAGGACAGTTAATCCTGAAAAGGAATCTGTATAAGATTCCTTTTTTTATTTTAGCTCTTTTATAGCCAATTGGATTTAGCACTGTGTTAAGTGGAGTGGAGATCAATACCCAAGTTAAATAGAGCCTTTATTATTATCCAATTTCAGTCCTGAGATGGAGAAAGCAGGTTCTCCGGAATGGTTTTAAATTCAATATGTTTCTTTTTCTGAACAGAAAAGCTACAATTGATAATGAAGATTCTGACAAAGGAGAATACATAATGAGTAACTTTCAAACTAATTTAGAGAAGTACGCTGAGCTGGCTGTTAAGGTTGGCGTGAATGTCCAAAAGGGCCAGACGCTTGTTGTTAACACAACGCTTGATGCAGCAGAATTTGTCCGTGTGGTTGTAAAAAAAGCTTATGAAGCAGGTGCACACAATGTTGTTGTAAACTGGAGCGACGACACGGTTACACGCACAAAGTATGACCTGGCTCCTGATGAGGCTTTTTCAGAGTACCCGGAATGGCGTGCAAAAGAAGTAGAAGATTTGGCTGAAAAGGGCGCGGCATTTATGTCTATCGTATCAGCAAGCCCTGATTTGCTGAAAGGCGTCAAATCAGAACGGATTGCCAACTTCCAAAAGGCTGCAGGAACGGCGCTTGCGAAATACCGCAAGTTTATTCAATCCGATAAAGTCAGCTGGACTGTAATTGCTGCGCCATCTCCAGCATGGGCAAATATGGTATTTCCTGACGCACCAGCGGAATCCAGAGTGGAAATGCTTTGGGATGCTATTTTTAAAGCAACTCGAACAGATCTGGACAATCCCGTTGAAGCTTGGAAAAAGCACGATGAAACACTTCATGAAAAAGTGGATTATCTGAACAGTAAGCGTTATAAGAAGCTTCACTACAAAGCTCCCGGAACTGACCTTACAATTGAACTGCCAAAAGGCCACTTATGGGTTGGAGCAGGCAGTGTAAATGAACAGGGACATGAATTCATGGCAAACATGCCTACAGAAGAAGTATTTACCGTTCCTTATAAAACTGGTGTTAACGGCACAGTTTCCAGCACAAAGCCATTAAGCTATGGCGGAAACATCATCGATAACTTCAGCCTGACATTTGAAAATGGACGCATTGTGGATGTAAAAGCAGAAGAAGGCGAAGAAATTCTTAAGCAGCTTGTTGAAACGGATGAAGGCTCGCACTACCTTGGTGAAGTAGCCCTTGTTCCTTACAACTCGCCAATTTCCCAGTCAAACCTGCTTTTCTATAACACTTTGTTTGACGAAAATGCATCCAACCATCTTGCTATCGGCAGTGCATATGCATTCTGTATTGAAGGCGGAAAGAAAATGTCCAGCGAGGAACTGGCGGAAAACGGCTTGAACGAAAGCTTAACACATGTTGATTTTATGATTGGCTCTGCTGAAATGGATATCGATGGCATCACCGAAGACGGCAATGCTGAACCCGTATTCCGAAAAGGCGATTGGGCTTTTTAAGGATAATTCAAGATTATCATTTCAATAAAAAAATCATGCGGAATTATTCCGCATGATTTTTTATTGTTTTAGTTAAGTATATTTTGCTGACCTGTCCCTCTTCATCAGAAAAAACTTCGATGGAGTACTTATCTGCCGTGTACACCGAAATGGTTCCATCTGAATTCGGTTCATCTACTACTTCAGCTGGATTTCCAAATAGGGTCTTTATCTCATCGATCGTGGTTCTCATCCGCTGACCAGGGATGGAAATAGCAGTTACATTACCAGTTTCACGTTCGTAGTAATAGGTAATGTCCGGGTACCTGACATACGGGCTATCATCTTCGGATTCCTTATCTATAAAGTCCGGCTCTGATTTCATAATTTCATTTATATTTGTGCCAATTGGATAAGGACTTCCAAGCGGAATTCCTTGTTTTGCTTTTTCAATTACATCACTGCTAAGTTCAAGATTCTTAAATGGGTAATAGAAGGCTTCATCTTCTATCCATTGATTCATCCAGCTGGCATTGTTCACGCTCTCTAGCTCTTCACGATCGTGAAGAGTCAGGGAAAGGGTTTCCTCGTTAAAAAGCCATGTTGAAAAAACCAATTTATCTTGTTTACTTTGGGCAGTTTGGATAAATTTCTGGTTTACTCTCTTTATTTTAGCCAGTGAAGAAGTGATTACTTCCTTCTCAGAATTAATCTCGATTATTTCACCATCTTTAATTGCCAATAAATGGCCCTTGGCTTCGTCCTTACCTTTCGGCTGAAAAACTGAAATGATTGTCTTGTTTCGCATTTTTAATGTATACGCTTGTTCCTTCGAAGGGTTAAAAACCATTTCGCCATTCTCACTAAGAACATCCTGTTTAAAAGCGACATCAGATTCCTTTTCTGCCAAATAGACCGAGTAATGCCCTCTATAATAGGAATCACCTTTTTTGCCTTTTTGGCTGTCTGCCTCAAGGATTGTATCTCTTTCATGTTCGGCATAAAGATATACGGTATATTTTAGTTTCCCATCAGAAGCTTCAAATTGGTATAAAGACTTATTATTAAGCCAAGCAGTATCTTTTTTCTCTTTCCCCTCTGTTTTTACAGCAGGAAATTTATTTTCTGACTCAACTTTATCTTCTTTTTTAAAAGTAACATCCTCTGTATTTAAGGAAGCATTGGTTTCACTTGAACAGCCTGCTATTACAGACGATAACATGACCATCGATATGATATATATAAAATTTTTCATTGTAATCTCCCTAATGTATTAAAAACATTTCCATTTAAAGTCAAATGTTACAATAACTTTGCCTTTAACCTACTAAGTGTAACAAATAGGGATAGTTTCTACAAATCTACCAATATGCTCATTTTTTTATAAAAACAAGCATTTCCTTTCATATCCTCTGTTTAAGGCAATTCTCCTGCTTCAATCAAACGTTTGATTGAATCGGGTTCCGGCCAAGTATATCAATGGATCCAGCCTCAAAAGCAAAGCAGGCTCCAGTTATAATGGAGCCTGCTTTTTTACATTTCAGCAGCCGCTGACGATGGGTTTTCGGTAAAAAGGCTTACTGCTACATAAGTTAGCAGGGATAATGCAATAGGCAAAACGACTGTATTCATGCCTAACGCATTTGGATAAAAGGTATGAAAGAGGATATAGGAGCCTGTTCCAGTAAGCATGGAGGCTACTGCTCCGAACTTATTCCCTTTTCTCCAGTACAGGCCGAGCACAACCGGCCAAATGAAGGCTGCTTCAAGTCCCCCAAATGAGAAGAGGTTCAGCCAAATCAACAGGTCAGGCGGACTGAGGGCCATTAGAAACACCAGGACGCCCAAGAGAGCTGTAACACTAAAGCTCATTTTTTTAATTGTGTTTTCACTGGCATCAGGCTTTATGTAATTGATATACACATCTTTTACTATGGCTGAACTGACAAGCAGAAGCAAAGAATCAACGGTTGACATGATAGCCGCCATCGGAGCAGCCAGTACAATTCCAGCCAGCCAGCCAGGAAGCACTTCCATTGCAATCATCGGCATGACTTTGTCCCCTACTTCCATCCCCGGAAGAATCGGACGGGCAAATACACCGATTAAATGCATGCCGAGCATGATAGAGCCAACCACCACGGTTCCAATAATAATCGCCCGGTGCATGGCTTTTGCATTTTTATAAGACATGGCTCTCACTGCAACCTGCGGAAGACCAACAACGCCAACTCCCACCAAAATCCAGAAAGATGAAACATATAAAGGCGTAAGCCCGCCATCAAAACCATATGGAGTAATAAGATTCGGGTTTTCTGCCGAGAGGTCACTGATAATATTGGATATTCCTCCCCCTGCCACAATGACAGCAATTAGAAGGATCAAGGTTCCGATAAACATAATCGCTCCCTGGACAGCATCGGTCACCGCTACAGCACGGAAACCTCCAATAACCACATAAACCATTACAGAAGCTGCAAAAATAAACAATGCAGAAATATAGCTTAACCCTGTCAATGACTCAATTAATCTTGCACCGCCAACCCATTGAGCCGCCATCGCGGAAAATAGGAAAATAATGATGCTGAGAGCTGAAAGCCAGACGACCCATTTGCTGTTATATCTTTCTTTCAGGAAATCTATGAGCGTGACCGCATTATACTTCCTCGCTGTGATTGCGAATTTCTTACCAAGGACCATAAGAACGAAGTAGCCTGTAACCACCTGTGACATGGCAAGCAAAACCCAGCCAAGCCCTTGTGTATATGCTACACCGGGACCTCCAATAAAACTGCTGGCACTTCCGTACGTAGCAATCATCGTCATTGCCAGGATAAACCCGCCCAGCTGCCTTCCACCCAGAAAGTAATCCTGAAGAAATGAATTGCCTGATTGCATTTGCCTGCTGGACCAAAAGCCAATAAGAAAAATAATGACTAAAAAGATGAGAAGAGGAGCCACGACTTCCCAGTTCATTCGGAATCTCCCCCTTCCGCCCGATCTTCAAAAGGCACTTCTTTAAAAAGGAATCTAACGGCTGCAGTTACCAGCACCACCATAATAAGAAAGCCCGCTACACAGCTATAGAAAAACCATGCCGGCAATCCAAAGATGTATGTATATTCCTCTGCGGGACCCGAGCCCATTCCATAGGCAAATCCATACCACCATATAAAGTTAAAAAGAACGAGTGCAATTCCGATCCATGCCTCTTTTTCAGCAATTTTAAAGCGAGGATCTTTTTTATGTCTATCTATCTTCATCTTTTCCCCCTTCAGTGCTTTCTTTTAGTATGTATTAATTGGAAGGTATTCTTGCATTCGGTTAAAAGAATACAGAATATTCCCTAAACATAATCCCATTAATATTATTTTTGTGCAACAAAAAAAGCAGATTGCTCTGCTTTTTTGATACTATTTTAAAAATAAATTTAATGCAAGCTCATGCCGCAGCATTTGCTTCACCGCCAGTACGTTCCTTTTTCGCCATTTTAACAAATAAATAGACTAACGGTGTATCAGCAACCGCTACGATAAATTTAAAGATATACTGAGTAGCCACCATGCCCATTAAAGCCCCAAGCGGCATTGTGCCAAAGAAAGCAATCAGAATAAAAACCGTTGTGTCAATCAGCTGGCTGGAAGCCGTTGAGAGATTGTTGCGAATCCACAGCTTTTTGCTGCCGTGCTTTTCTTTCAACTTGTGAAAAACAAACACATCAAGATTTTGGCTTACCAGGTAGGATATTAGGCTGGCAATGGTTACCCTGAAGCTGCCGCTTAGGATCGTTTCAAACTCGGCTTGTGCACCGAAAAAAGGTGCGGAAGGAAGGTGGATGGCCGTGAAAATAAAAATCGCTGCCATCAGCTGAGTCACAAATCCGGCAAATACTGTTTTACGCGCCGCTTCTTTGCCGTAAACCTCACCAATAATATCTGTAATTGGATACGTAAATACATAAACGATTACAGCAGCGGGCAGGATCGCCCAGCTTCCGATGCTGAACAATTTAACAGCCAGGATATTTGATAATATAAGCAGCCCTGCAAAGGCTGCATTTAAATATAAAAGCAAAGATATTCACCTCTCATTAACGATTGTCGATCGTCTCCGGATAAAGATCATGGTTCATTAAACGGTAATCCGCCATTTTTTCATACTTCGTGCCCGGCTTGCCATAGTTACAATAAGGGTCAATCGAAATCCCGCCTCTTGGCGTAAACTTGCCCCATACCTCAATGTAGCGCGGGTCCATCAGTTCGATTAAGTCGTTCATAATGATATTCATACAATCCTCATGAAAATCGCCATGGTTTCTGAAGCTAAATAGATATAACTTCAAAGACTTGCTTTCAACCATTTTTTGATCTGGGATGTAGCTGATGTATATGGTCGCAAAGTCCGGCTGACCCGTTTTCGGACACAGACTCGTAAACTCCGGGCAATTAAATTTTACAAAATAATCGCGGTTTGGATGCTTATTATCAAAAGCCTCCAAAATCGCAGGCGAGTATTCAAAAAGATACTTAGTGCCCTGATTTCCCAATAAAGTAATATCTGTTAACTCCTCATCTTTTCTTCCTGACATAAAAAAAGCCTCCCTTTATAGATTCCGCGGCATCTAAGAGAGGTCCAAAACACAGCCTGAAAAAACAAAAACCATATCCTCTCTTGGATATGGTTGATTATTGTATAATCAAAGCCATAGTTTTTTATAGAGGGTGAAGCTATGAACCTCTCCCGTTGACACGGGAATATTCTAAATGTAATTGTCATAGTTACTATAGAGAAAAAGCTTGTTTCTGTCAACGGATATTTTAGGAAAGGACCAGGGCTTTAACTCTTGGTTTTGAAGAGAGATAACATAGTAGCTTCTTTGATGCCGGCTCTCCTATTTTTTTCTTTGATTCTTCATATACCTGGGTTTTGGAAGTAGTTATTTCTAAGATATATAAAGATTTGTCCTCCTTCGTTAGAGGTTTTCTCATTTAAGTACTGACCTATCTAGTCTATCCCTTTCTGTACATAGTATAATAACGGTAATTTGTATAGAAAGGTGATAGGGATTATATGTGGAATGAATTTAAAAAGTTTGCTTTAAAAGGGAATGTTTTAGATTTGGCTGTTGCAGTTATCATCGGAGCAGCTTTCGGAAAAATTGTTTCTTCCCTTGTAGATGATATTATTATGCCGCTTGTTGGGCTGCTATTGGGTGGAGTGAATTTCACAAACCTGATGGTCAAAGTGGGAAGCGCCGAGGTAAAATACGGTTTATTCCTGCAAAATATTGTTGATTTCCTGATCATTGCATTCTCGATTTTTATGGTTGTAAGGATGATAAACCGCTTCAAAAAGAAAGAAGAAGCCAAGCCTGCACCAGTTGTGGATAAAAATGTGGAGCTTCTAACAGAAATCAGGGATTTATTAAAAAACAAATAAAATCCTGAAACCTCCTTAGCAGGTATTCCGTATATACATATATAAAAATTATGTTAGAGGAGAAATGAAAAAATGTATGTACAGCACACTGCAAACCGCAATAGCTACTTGCCATCTGTACTGAGGGCATTTGCACTATCATTAGGAATTGCTTTTATGGGGACGATGGCCGGCGTGTTTGTTCCGCCTGCATTGTTTCTGCCGTTAGTTATTCTGGAAGTCGGAATGCTGCTTTTCGCCTTTCTGCTTCGCCGCAAAAAAGCGATCGGTTACACATTCCTTTATGTGTTCACGTTTATCTCAGGGGTGACAACCTATCCGATTGTGGCCCATTACCTTGCTGCCATAGGACCGAACCCTGTCCTGGTTGCTCTTGCGACAACTACGGTCGTTTTTACAGGTCTGGCAGTTTACGCTACCACAACAAAACGCGATTTATCATTCCTGGGCGGTATGCTTATGGCTGCATTGCTTGCACTTATTGCGATTTCCATTTTTAATATCTTCTGGCCGCTAAGCTCTACCGGAATGCTGGCCTTCTCTTTCATTGGAGTGCTGGTATTCAGCGGATATGTACTATTCGATTTCAACCGCATGAAGCATTATGGTGTTTCAGCTGAAGAAGTGCCTTTAATGGCTCTTAATCTATATCTTGATTTTATCAACCTGTTCATCAATATCCTGCGTATTTTCGGGATTCTGGGAAGCAGGGACTAAGAAAAGCAGGAGCAGATCCTGCTTTTTTCTTTTTGCACAGAGCATTATTTCTGTATTCCTTTATAAAGGTTCGGTATGATCTAAAGTATCTCTTGAAAGGCGGTAAATACATGAAATACATTCTAGAAACCCAGAACCCTGAACAAAGCATTACTCTGAACCAGGCAATCCATGGCCAATATACCATGGCTGTTTTCGTCCGCCACCTTGGCTGACCAGTTTGCAGAGCCTATCTTGCGCAGTTGCGCGAGCGTATAAACGAAGTGGAGGCCAGAGGCTTTCAGGTTATTGCCATCGCTCCTTCTAAAGGACCTTTCATCAAACAATTCCTTGACCAGTTTGGTCCCTACCCATTTCCAATCCTCGGCGATCCATCCAGGGAGTCTTATAAGGGCATGGGACATAAAACGATGCCAAAATGGAAGCTTCTTTCCAAAGCAGCATTTGGTTTTATAACCGGAAAGGTTAACGGATTTATCCCTAAGGATGAACAGCAAAAGGAATTCGTATTGAAATCCATGAAAACTCAAGATGTCTATATTCAAGGCGGAACCTGGCTTTTCTCTCCAAATGGAAAGATATTGTGGAACCATATTGATGAATCACCTGAAGATCACGCAAAGATTGATGATGTTATAAAGAAAATGGATGAAGTAAAAGCCTAGAAGGCAGCCTGATCATTTTGCTGCCTTCTTTTTGTCATCTCCCATAATTCCCGCAATACTGGCATTTCCTCCATTTCCTCTTCGGTCACAAGTTCCCATTGAATACCATCCGGTTTTGGATAAGGTGTTTTCGTTTGAATCAGTTCCTTTTCGGTTGCAATCCAGTCCACCGTCAAATCATAGGGATCTCTTGGTATATCTGCCTCTGTGACCTGGGCGCTATTAACCGTTCCAATTACAGGGATTGGAGGGTTTCCAAGCTCCCTGATAATGGCATATTCCCGGTCAGCATACCCCTCGCCCTTCCCAACTCGCCTTCCATCCCTATGAAGCCCTACCGATCCTGCAAAAAATAAATCGATCACAGGAAGTTCAGTAAGAGGAACTTCTTTTCCGTATGAATGTATGTGCTTAAGGCTCGCGGCTTTTCGTTCTTCGCCGGCAGGAACCCATTTCGGTTTTACCATAATAAAGCCTGCTCTCAGTCTTGGAGTCGGCACCAGCAAGGTCTTACCGTCTTTTAAAACTTGTGTGCGGATCGGCAGCTGCGGACTATCAGGATTCACTTTTATTACTTTTGCTTCTTTGTATTCGGGCATTCTAAAAACAAATTGTGCCGCCTTTTCAGCACCTTTGAAATTGGGAATTCTATTTTTCAGCGGAAAAGGATAACGTCCAAGCTTATTTTCCTCAAGATAATTCCATATGTATTCACGAATTTCTTTCTTTGTATTCAATGCATTCACCCCCTATCCTTTTATTTTATCCATCTTATATAAAACTGAATAGAAAAGGGTTCTTAATTACCAAATATTTCTTCTAAGAAAAATGTTTTGGGACAGGTCATCGTGGTAAACAGATAATGCAAGGCCAATAACAAAACAGAAGGGACTGGTTCACGATGAAAAGCGTAACAGCGACTTCAAGGTTCGTCATTGGCATTGCAAGAAACCAGGGAGGATTTGCAGAGCGTTCGAAAGGCACTCTCGTCTATAACCGATATATTTAAGATCGGTTCGATCCTATGCATATCGTAACTCCTTAGGTTGTCCGTCATCGGACTTAAAAAAGGTGCAGACCAAACGGTTTGCATCTTTTTTAATGCCCTCGAAAAAGCTTTTTCACTAGATTCCTTCCCTACCGCTTTAATTTCCAGTTATTTTCTTCCTATCTTGCCTTCCCTATATTTCAAATTCTCCCTCTATTTTTCTGCCGCCTTATTAAATTTTTTTAAAACTTTGTTTAGATATGAATATCTTTTTCCATAATGCCTAATAAAAGGAGGTTTCCAGTTAATGTCTGAACATGAAAATAAATCAGAATCAACCATGTCGCGAAGAAAATTTATCCGCAATTCCGGTTTAGTTGCTGGTGGATTGGTAGGCGGAGGGATTCTTGGCGGGCTGATTGGAGCCAACATGAATAAAGATGACGGCACTGCCACTGAAGGTAACGAACATGAAAATGGACATGACCAGGTTGCATACCAGCAGTCACCACTTTATTTTACCAATCCAGAGATATTCGGGATTCTGCAAGCCGCTGTAGAAAGAATTTACCCGAAGGATGAAAACGGGCCAGGGGCAAATGATTTGGATGTTCCATTTTTCATTGACCATCAGCTGGCTGGTTCATGGGGCCACAATACAAAGGAATATATGCAGGGCCCTTTCTTTCCCGGTTCAAACTTTCAGGGGTATCAATCCCCTCTTAAACGCCATGAAGTCTTTGATGTTGGCCTGGTCGCTCTTCAAACCTACAGCAGGGATAAATTTAAAAAGCCTTTTGCTGAACTGGAAGGTGAACAGCAGGATGAAATCCTCACTGCCTTTGAAGAAGACAAAGTGGAGCTGCGGGGCGTTACTTCTAAAACGTTCTTTAGTATCCTGCGGGCTGCAACCATAGAGGGTGTGTATGCGATCCTGCCTATGCAGGCAATAAGAATATGGAAGGGTGGAAAATGAAAAACTTCCCAGGCCACCAAATGAGCTATATTAACCAAATTGAGTCCGAGAAATTCGTTGAGATTAAACCGAACAGCCTCCATGCATATACGAAATAATAGGAATTTGAAAGTATTTAAATCTATTTTCCACTATCGGGAGGGAAGATTATGGTTAAAACATTGCCAAAAACAGATGCAGTCATTATAGGAGTCGGCTGGGCAGGAGGAATTCTTGCCGCCGAGCTTGGAAAGCAGGGAATCAAGGTTGTCGGCCTTGAACGAGGAAAAGAACGCGGTGTGAAAGACTACTATGTAGTCCATGACGAGCTTCGCTATGGAATTCGCTATGAATTAATGCAGGATCTATCAAAGGAGACCATTACCTTCCGCAATCACGCCAAGGAAAGGGCCCTTCCCATGAGGCAGCTTGGTTCCTTTTTGCTTGGTGAGGGCCTAGGCGGATCAGGTGTCCATTGGAATGGTCATACCTTCCGCTTTTTGCCCTATGATTTTGAAATAAAATCGCAAACTATAAAAAAATATGGCGAAGTAAAGGTAAAGGATCTCGGCCTTCAAATTCAGGATTGGGGCATTACCTACGATGAACTTGAGCCTTATTTTGATCAATTTGAAAAAGCTGCTGGGATTGGCGGAGAGGAAAGCGAGCTCGGCCCTAAAAGATCGAACCCTTACCCTAATCCTCCAATGAAGGAAACGCCTATTACTGCAAGGTTTAAGGAAGCGACCAAGTCGTTAGGAATGAAGCCTTATCAAATGCCTTCCGGGAATATGAGCCAAGCTTATGAAAACCAGTATGGCGCCAAGATGGCCGCTTGCCAGTATTGCGCTTTCTGTGAGCGCTTTGGCTGTGAATATGGGGCTAAAGCAGACCCAACCGTTGCTGTTATTCCTTTTGCCAAAGAAACGGGAAATGTTGATATCCGTAACTATGCGAATGTAACAGAAATTCTTCATGACGGAAAAAAAGCAACTGGTGTCAGATTTATTGATGTCCAGACGAAAGAAGAATTTATCCAGCCGGCTGAAATGGTCATTGTGACAAGCTATGTCATGAATAACACCCGCCTTTTGCTTACTTCCAAGCTTGGCCGTCCCTATAATCCTGACACAGGTAAAGGTGTTATTGGAAAGAATTACTGTTATCAGATACTTCCTGGTTCTGCAGGCTTCTTTGATGAAGAACAATTCAATACGTTCATGGGTGCTGGTGCTTTGGGGGCGACAGTCGATGATTATAATGGCGATAATTTTGACCATTCCGATCTTGACTTCATCCACGGCGGTTCCATATCCATTAACCAATCCGGCTACAGGCCAATCCAATATAATATGGTTCCGACCGATACACCAAAATGGGGCAGCAAGTTTAAGGAAAATTCAATCAAGTATTTTACAAGGGCACTAAGCATTGGTACACAGGGTGCATCCATGCCAGTCAAGACTAATTACATGGACTTGGATCCTTCCTACAAAGATGCCTATGGACTCCCGCTCTTGCGTATGACTTACGACTTTACTGAACAGGATAAAAACCTTTACAACTACATTGGCAGTATCACAGACAAGATAATGAAAGAAATGGGCCCTTCGAGAGTTAATGACCGACAGCAGCTTGAGCATTATGATATCGTCCCTTATCAGACAACTCACAATACGGGCGGTGTCATTATGGGAGCAGACCCGGAAACTTCTGCGGTCAATAACTACCTCCAGATGTGGGATGCGGAAAATGTATTTGTCATTGGCGCATCTGCTTTTGCCCATAATGGAGGCTATAATCCTACAGGAACAGTGGGAGCACTTGCCTACAGGGCAGCAGAGGGCATTATTAAATACAGCAAAGAAGGCGGCCTGCTTGCATAAGCCGGACTTCCGCCTAAAAAGGAACGCAGACTAAAACCGCTGCGTCCTCCCAAAAGCTGCACTTTTGGGAGAACGATGAGTATACTGACGAAGCTTTCTGTCCATGAGCTTAAGACCTTGAGTTGATTGCGCTTAAGCCTGACATCATAAACAGCAGTAAAAGGAGTGAGGATTATGGGTCTTTCAAATATAGGTATTCCGGGATTGATTATCATCCTGGTCATCACTTTAATTATCTTTGGCCCCAAGAAGCTGCCCGAAATCGGGTCGGCTTTTGGGAGAACACTTTCCGAATTCAAAAAGTCAGCCAGGGATATTATGAGTGACGATGATGAGCCTGAAACGAAGACACGCCCAATCGAACCATCAGACCGAAAGGATAAACCGCTTTAAGAGGAGGGTTTGAAATGGACAAAGATGAACAAACCCTTGTGGAGCATTTAACGGACCTAAGAAAAGTGCTTCTTCGGTCGCTAATTTTCTTTATATTTTGCTTTGCCGTTTGTTTAGTTTCCATCAATAGATTAATACCCTTGCTGTCAAATCAGCATGAACTCGTCATGCTTGGGCCTCTTGATGTCATTAAGATGTATACAGGAATAGCAGGAAGCATTAGCCTCGGGCTTTCGCTTCCTTTTATCTCCTATCAGGTGTGGCTATTTGTGAAGCCGGCATTAACTGAAAAAGAAAGCAGGGTATCTATCATGTTTTTCCCAGCCATCCTTTTCAGTTTTATCGGCGGTCTTTGCTTCGGTTTTTTCATTATCTTCCCCACCATTTATCAATTTCTGATGTTACTTGGGGAATCCCACTTTTCCATGATGATTACTGCCAGGGAATATTTTTCATTTTTGCTGATGTCCACCATCCCTTTTGGGTTTCTTTGTGAGGTTCCCTTGCTTTTGTTATTCCTGACAGCCATTGGCATTGTCACACCTGCTATGCTCAGTTCCATGCGGAAATACGCTTATGTTATTATGGCAGTTGTTTCAGCACTAATTACGCCGCCCGATCTATTTTCACAGATTCTCGTGTTAATACCATTGATCGGGTTATATGAAATTGGGGTTCTTTTATCCAGAGCAAGGTTTAAAAAATTGAATGCAGTAAAGGGGACTTCTCCTTCAAATGAACTCTAGCAAATGCAGGAAGCTAGTTTAACTTGTCTTCTAAAAGGATATTTAATAAGAAACATTCTTTTAGGAGGCCATAAGTATGAATGAACAAGAACACGTAATTAAACAAGATGGTGAATTGGATACAGAAAATGTAAGAAAGGCAATGGACCGTATGTCTAATGAGCGAGCTGAAGATATCTTAAGCAGCTTTGATGAATTTAAGAGCTACCTGAGCGAAAGAATCGAGCTTGGCAAAAGGCTGGGATTAAATGAAGAGCAGCTTGCGGTAACAGCTGAAAAGGTTGCTGCTTACCTCGCTGAAAATGTGGAGCCAAAAAACCGTGAAGAGCAGCTCCTGAAAGAATTGTGGAAGGTAGGAGATGAAGAAGAAAGGCATAAGCTGGCCCACATGCTTGTGCGCATAAGTGAACAGGGTTAAAATACACGGCCGGAATCGTCTGTTAATGACTGTTCCGGCTTTCTTATTGCTTGAGTTCCTTATAATGATGGATAAATTGACTTGGTTCAGATTTCACATGAAAGGAATACAGTCCCCGGTTCGTATGAAGGTAAAGGAATCCGATTTCCGAATTGGACACCCTGTATGACATATCCCATACTTCATCAATCAGAAATTTTTCCGTGGGCGAAATAATCTGGTCTTCATAGAGATGAAGATGGTGTTCCTGTTCAATGTACTGCTGCTGATTCCAGTCAATCGTCCGGCTTACAATGATAAAGGGGTGGGAAGCAATGATTCTCACAAGAACCTCCATTTAGGAAAAGTTATGCTTCCATTGAAACACATTCAAGAACCAGATTCAAACTAGGCGTGTTTAGCCATGTATTCTTCCCGCAAGATCGCATAATAAGTTAAATCTACCGGCTTCCCGTCTCTTACTGCATGCTGGCGCAATATTCCTTCCCGATTCATTCCAGCCTTCTCCATAATCCTCCAGGACCCCGGATTATCGGTAAAAGCAAGCGCATAAATGCGGTTATGATTCATTTCTTCAAAGCCGTATTTGATAACCGCCATGGCCGCTTCAGTTCCATAGCCTTTACCCCAGAATGGCTTGCCGATCCAATAGCCGATTTCCGCTCTTCTGTTTGCATTTGGTCCCGAAATATTAATCAGCCCAATTAAACTATTATCCTCTTTTAGCGTGATGGCAAAAATAGCAATCCTTCCTTTTTTCTCGGCTTCAAGAATATTTGTAATAAACTCCTCTGCACCGCCTTTAGGATAAGGGTGCGGAATATTTAAAGTGGTCTTTGCTACGTCATAATTGCTCGCATACTCTTCTACCTTTTCGGCATCATCAAGTGTAAGGTTTCGAAGAAGAATGCGTTTAGCCTCCAATGTTTTCATTGCTTTTGCCTCCTTTTAGATATTATGAGCTTTGCTTTGTCTCTACTTTAATGATTTTTCCATAAGGCTGTTTTCGCAAATTTTGTTACTTTTATAAAAAGTAGGGAGGAGAGGTTGATTTCCGCTCCAGGATGCTCAAGCTTCCGCGGGCGGGCGGTGAGCATCCTCGGCGCGCAGCGCCTGTGGGGTCTCACCTGTCCCACTCCTCCCGCTGGACGTTGAATAAGCATCCTTGAATCAACACCGCACGAAGGAAATGCGAATGCATTTTCGAGGATCTCGCACCTTCCGCTCAAATCAACCAACCTTATTTATCAACGGTTCGCATTGGATTTGGCTTTTATAGAGTGTCCCCTATGCTTGTTAATAATTAATCATACGATGAAATTCAGTATTCTGCTTTTCCAGGCAAACCTCCTTCCATACTGAAGAAATTTTATTAGAAAAAGCACACCACCATTGTGATGTGCCTTCCAACCCTTTACTCTACTGTTACAGCTAATTCCCTAATTAAAAGAGAAGGAGATCCAATATAGCCTGATGCCATGAATCCCATGGAGAATTCCAAGTCAGAACCTATTGCTTCAATATTATTGAGCAACTCATAAAAATTGCCTGCAATGGTCATTTGATTGACAGCGTTTTGAATGTTTCCATCTTTGACAAAGTAGCCATTTGCTGCAATGGAGAAGTCGCCTGATACAGTATTCGCGCCGGAATGAAGTCCGGATAATTCAGTAATGATTATGCCTTCAGAAATGGACGATACCAATTCCTCATAGCTTTTATCAGCCGGAACGACATGAAGGTTCGTTGGAGCTACCGTTAACGCTCCCTTATAGGAGGCTTTATAGGCATTTCCTGTCGATTCCACTCCTTCTTTTTGTGCTGTTTTACGGTTATGCATCAGCGAAACGAGCTTGCCGCTTTTTACAATATCCTTTTTAACTGTTGCAACACCTTCGCTATCAAAGCTTGAACTGAGCAGCCCTTCTTCCAAAAATGGATCGTCTACAATACTTAATGACGGGACCGAAATCGTTTCGCCTGTTTTTCCGTTTAAGGCTGATTGCCCTTTTTGTGTATTTTCTGCTGAAAAAATAGGGGCGAATGTTTGCAATAATGCACTCGCAGCATCGTTCCTCAACAAAACTGGGTAGTTTTTGCTTTCAGCACTTTGAGCATCCAGCTGCGACAAGGCTTCTTCCACTGCATGTTTTGCGATTTCTCCAGGTTTTAAGATCGAGAAGTTTCTTGTAAACTTCGAGTACTCTCCATTTTTCACCTGATCGTCCTGCTTAACGATTACCGATACATAAATTCCGATATGATTCTTCTTTTCACTGAGGCTGAGACCTTTGCTGTTCATAATAGCCTTTTCTGTCTCACCGCTGCTCAGCATAAAATAATCGGTCCCCGTTACCCGTTCATCATACGCATAAATATGCTTTTCAATTTCCTTAAGCAAATTGATTTTTTCTGAAATTGTTACTTTTGCAAGATTAGCCGAATAAAAGTTTCCTTCTTCATACTTTTGGCTTCCAGCGAAAATCTCTTCTTGCACTTCATCTTCTATAAATTTGGAGTTTTCCTTCGCATTTTCTATAAGAAAAGAAAGAGATTCTTCATCAAGCTTTTCCGTAAAAGCATAGCCCATTTTGCCCTTGTAAAGGCCTCGGAAGGAGGTTCCGAATACTTCGGAAGTGTCATAGGAATCGATTTCCCCTTTATAAAGCTCACAAGCAAACTTCTCATCCCTCTCGTAATAGAGCTCCATATCCTTAAAGCCATGCTGCTCACCCAGCTGAAAGAGCTGCTCCTTAAACTCCTGTAAATTCATCCTATTTTCCCCCCTTTCTTCCGCCGACGGTCATTTCGCTCACACGAATCATCGGCTGGCCTACGTTCACAGGGATGCTGCCGCTTTGAGACCCGCACATACCCGCACCATGATCAAGATTGTTTCCAACCATATCAACAAGCTGGAGGGTTTTAGGTCCGTTTCCGATTAAGGTAGCACCTTTAAGCGGTTTGCCGATTTTCCCATTCTTCACAAGGTACGCTTCCATAACCGCGAAATTATAATCGCCGGTCGTTGTGTTCACCTGGCCGCCGCCCATGTATTTCGTATAGATGCCATGCTCAGTGTTTGAAATAATTTCTTCCGGAGAGGACTTTCCATTAGCGATATACGTATTGGTCATTCTGGAAGTCGGAGCGAAACGGTAGGACTGCCTTCTGCCTGAGCCGGTTGACTCCATGCCCATTCTCCGCCCGTTAAATTTATCAATCAGGTAACCTTTTAAAATACCATTTTCAATCAGAACATTTTTGCGTGCTTTTTCGCCCTCATCATCAATGGTGATGGATCCCCACTCATTGGCGATTGTGCCGTCATCAATATATGTAACGACATCCGAAGCCACTTTTTCCCCAATCCGGTTGGCAAAAACGGAATTCTCTTTCGCGACAGATGTGGCTTCAAGTCCATGTCCGCATGCCTCGTGGAAAATAACGCCGCCGAATTCATTATCAATAATGACAGGGAATTTCCCGCTTGGGCAAGGATCTGCACCTAGCATCGTAACCGCAATACGGGACGCTTCATTTGCATAATGCTCAAGATTCAGGTTTTCCATAAATTCAAAGCCTTTATGGGCACCAGGTCCGTAAAATCCCGGCTGCATCTGGTTGCCGTCTGCTGCAATCGATTGAATCGCAAGGCGGCTGCGTACTCTGCGGTCTTCTACAAACTTGCCTTCCGAGTTGGCGATCAGTACATTCTGCTCTTCATCCAAATATCTAACCGTAACCTGCTGGATGCTATTATGATAGTTTTTGGCAATTTCGTAAGCCTTTTTCATAACATCCACTTTGCGGAACTTCTCAACCTCCCTCGGATTTAAAGAGATCGGATGTGCCGCAGGAATAATTTCCTTTTGCAGCTGGGATGGCTGAATAACCGTGTTTCCGATGATTGCCTGCGCAGCATTCCCCGCCGCTTTTAATAAGCCTTCCTTCGTCCCATCCGTTGTATAGGCATAAACACTCTGCAGTTCCTTAAACACGCGAATGCCAATCCCATAATCCCGGCCTGACAAACTGCTTTCAATTTTCCCGCCCTGCAGCGCCAAATTATTTGTAAAACGGTCCTCAACAAATACTTCCGCGAAATCCCCGCCAGTGGCTAGAGCTGCCGCTATGACGTCTTCAATAAGTGATTGTGAAAGCATGAAAACCCTCCTTCTTATATCTAACTTTTCAAACTATTCTAATCATATCGTACTAATAATCATTTTAGTATGGATTTTTCCTTATTTGACCAATAGGAAGAATGATTGTTCCTCGGTCTGGAGACCTAAATAGAAATGAGTGATTGGCTATTTGCAGGTTGGACCACTCTATTTGCAGGTTCTATTCTCTAATTTGCAAGGTAACAATTATCTTTCCAGACATAAAAAAAGGCGCCTATCCAAGACACCTTTACAGAACACCCGAAAACAGCCGGGCGAATGATTCTTTTGATCTTTCAACAAAACCTCTCTTATAGTACTCTACAGGACTTATTTTAACGCTCTCCTCCAAATCCTCCTCATAATGGGCGACAAGATCGCGGATGGAGCTGGTGCCGTATAGGAATACATTTACTTCAAAATTCAAGTGGAAACTTCTCATGTCCATATTGGCTGTTCCAATCGAAGCGAGAATGCCGTCAACGATAATGATTTTTTGATGTAAAAAGCCTTTTTTATAAGAATAAATCTCCACTCCGTACCTCAGCAGCTCCGGAAAGTAAGATCTGCTCGCATATTGGGTCAGGAAGCTGTCGTTAATTTCCGGCACCAGGATACGCACCTCCACCCCTTTAGCTGCCGCAACCCTTAAAGCTGTCCTGATGGATTCGTCTGGAACAAAGTATGGCGTGGCAATCCAAATGGATTTGGTTGCACAAGAGATGATGGAATAATATAAATCACTCATAATGCCCTGCTGTGTGTCAGGGCCGCTTGCAACAACCTGCACCGCCCCATCCAGCACATCATCGTCAATTGGATACTTAACCTCTCTATATTGCTCGAGTACCTCTTCATTACTGACATATTCCCAATCCAGCAAAAACACCGTATGAAGGGTGTATACGGCCTCACCTTTTAAGATCATATGGGTATCTCGCCAAAAACCGATTTTTTCGTCTTCGCCCAAGTATTCAACGCCAACATTGAGGCCGCCTACAAAACCGACCTTCCCATCAATTACGACAATCTTTCGGTGATTGCGGAAATTAAATTTCTGATTAAAAAATCCATATTTCAGAGGGGAAAAAGGCCGTACTTTAATGCCCGCTTCCTCCATGGATTGCGATCCTCCAGTGAAATCCCCATGCTGCCTGCCGCATCAAAAATAAACAGCACCTCCACACCCTGCTTAGCCTTATCAATTAATATATTTATGATTTCTTTTCCAAGCCGGTCTGAGCGGAAAATATAATATTCCATATGGATAAACTCTTCTGCTTCTCGCAGTTTTTTCTTTATTTCATTAAAGGTTTCCTCTCCATTTTTCAGCATCTTCGCCCGTGAATTGGTACTAAGCGGCGTTAAGGCCACATTATTTGCAAACCTGGCAAAGCATAGCTGGCTGTCCTGCAGGAAGGAAATATCCGGGGTATCCTCTCTCTTCATCAGTCTTTTCCATTCATCCCGGTCCCTGCTCCTTTTACTTTTAAACAAATAGCCTTTCAAGTAAAGCTGTCCGGAAAACAAGTAAAAAAGATAACCAAACACCGGAAAAAACACAAGAACATACATCCATAAAAGGGTCTGATGGGGGGAACGGTTTTCAAGCATCAATGAATAGGCACTTATTAAAATGGCCGTGCCATACAAAATAGCAGCAACTAGCTTGATTAGTGTGCTGGCATCTGTAAAAAATATTGTATAGGTTGTTACAATTAAGATAAATACAAAAAGTGACTCGATTCTGCGTCTTCTCATGGCCCACTTCTCCAACTCTAAAAAGGTTATAATTCTGTATGTATCTTATACCCTTTCTGATGCCCAAAAGAAACCAGGTACCCTTAGCTTTTCCCATTTTCAGGAGAAGAAAGCATTATAGGGACAAAAAAAGAAGCCTTGCTTATTACACAACGCTTCCCATTTTATTGTCCCCCTCCAGTATATCGATTGTCGCCCATCATATAATTCGAACTTTCTCCCGGCTTTTCGTTTGGGCTAATTCCTTTTTGCAGTGTATTATTATTCTTCTTTCGCCTGCGGTCAATGCTGTAGGCAAAGGCAAGAGTCACTATAATTAAACCAAATAATACGCCCATCTTACGTCCCCCTTTTTATATGTATATTCATCATCGGCAAACCTTTGCTTTAATATTCGGGGCGAAATTCATTTTTCCTTTAAAAAAGGCTGTTTTCGCAAAGTATGTTGCTTACAAACTAGTTTTAATTACTGAGTTGATTGGAGTGGAAGGCACTTGATCCTCAAAAATGCATTCGCATTTTCTTCGTGAGGTGCTTATTCGAGGAAGCTTATTCAATGTCCTGCGGGAAGAGAGGGAGCGGGAGACCCCGCAGGCGTGAAACGCCGAGGAGGCTCCCGTTCCTCCCCGAGGAAAGCAAGTGACTGGAGCGGAAATCAACGGGCATGCTTCCTAGTCCCAAAACAAAAGAGCCTTTAAAAAAGAGAGCTACAATTTATAGCTCCCTCCCTTTACACTATTTTCTCATGTTCTCCTGATCCTTCAAACGGTTTTGCTGATCCGGCAAGCGTTCCTGATCCTTCAGTGATTGCTGCTTGTCCTGCTGGGACTGCTGCCCTTTTACAACATCTCTTAGGTCTTTGCTGTTTTCCTGTGACATGTTAATCCCTCCTGTTTATCCTTTTCATTTCTGTTCCCGTATATTGGGGATTAAAACCAATTTTCATAAAAAGCAGGCTCATTTTCTCATAGGTTGTTTTTGTTTTATTAATTTTGCCCTTTGATTTCCGCTACGGGCACTCAGCGAACCCGCGGGAAGGGTTGCGAGCCTCCTCGGCTACGCCTGTGGGGTGTCGCACTTCCCTCTCTTCCCGCAGGACATTGAATAAACTTCTTTGAATAGACACCTCTTCGTAAGAAAATGCGAATGCATTTTCGAGGATCAAGTGCCCTCCGCTACAATCAACTCAGTAGGTTAAATTACGGTTGCCTTCAAAAGGCAACAAAGTTTGCGGAAACAACAAAAAAGTAAAAGGGTTTTGTGCAGGTACAGAGAAAGTAATGGAAATAGGATTTTAACCATAGGGGGAATGGCAGGGTGAAAAAGTGGTCAACTGAAATAGAAATTCAAGCTCCGATTGAAAAGGTATGGGGGCTATTAAATGGTTCTGAGGAAAATATGCAAAAAATCATGCCCCAGGTGGTCGAGCATAAGCCGGTTAAAATAACAGATGAAGGTGTCGGAAGCATCTACCGGCAAAAATATAAAGAAGGATCAAGGGTTGAAGAATACGATGTAGAAACCCTCAAGTACTCGGATACTCCAGATCATAAAGAGCTGAAGGTCGGTTTTCGCCTTGCTAATATGTTCGATATTACAGCCCACTATGAAATGTACAAATTGGACGAGAACAAAACCCGGTTCAAATACACAGCCACGAACCAGGCGTTAAAATGGTTTGTAAAACTCTTCTTAATTTTTGCGAATGACAAGATCGTTAAACAATTTGCGGAGCGGGTCAAGCATGTAGCGGAGACAGAAGCGTGAAGGAGGCATTAAAATGGAAATAAGGCTTTTACAGCCTGATGATGCTGTAAAATACAAAGAATTGAGATTAGAAGGGTTAAGAAAGAACCCAGAGGCGTTTGGTTCTAGCTATGAAGAAGAGGTTGGGCGCCCTCCCGAAGTTTATGGAGGCCGATTTAAAGCTGATAACTCCTTTCACTTTGGCGCATTTGAAGGTGGCCAGCTTGTGGGTGTGGTTAGCTTAGTAAGGGAAACCGGATTAAAAATGAAGCACAGGTCCAATATATATGCGATGTATGTAACCGAAACCTCCAGACAGACGGGCATTGGAAAAAAACTGATCGGTGAAGCCGTAGAAAAGGCCCGGAGGTGGGAAGGCGTTGAGCAGATCCATTTGGCTGTCATGTCAGAAAATGAGCCTGCGAAAAAGCTATATTCGTCTTTTGGGTTTGAAGTTTACGGCAAGGAACGGCGTGCTTTGAAGATTAATAGTGTATACTACGATGAGGAACTAATGGCATTGTATTTTTAACTGAAAGGCAGCTTCCTGTTATTGAGGCGCTGCCTTTTTCTTATTGATATTTTTTCACCATTTCCTGCAGCTTAAGGGCAAGGCCCATTTTGCCATCCACCTTAAGTCCGCCGGTCATAAACGCCACCGTCGTGTTCAAGTTGTCCTTTAAAAGCTTGGAGAAGTTTTTATCTGATAGTTTAAGTGTAACTTCCGGTTCATAAGGTGCGTCCTCCTCCACAGCCACCTGTCCATCTTTTAAAATGATTTGCAGCCGGCCGCTTTCCTCTAGGTCCACCTGGAATACCCGGTCCTTTTCATCCTTGATATGTACAGGGTCCGCATTCATTTTATCGACAAGCTGCTGAAGCTCTTCTTTGACTGTCACTTTTATTGCCTCCTTATTTGATTAAGTTTTTTTCTAGGCTTCTTCTTAAAAGTTCCGCCTGTTTAATACTATCCTTCAGCCAGATTGGAGCAGCGGGATTCTGCAGAATTTCATCTGTTGCCATCCAGAAAACAGCTTCCACTTCATCCGGGCTTTTATTAAAAGCCTCCCCGCTTTCATACTCACATAGAAACACGATATCCACTACATGGACGCCGTTTGCAATGAAGGATGTATTTCTTACATAATGCATATGGTCGCTGACCAGCAAGCCGACTTCTTCAAAAATCTCCCGCTTTACAGTACGCTCGAGAAGATTTGTTGTATGGCCTTCCTGCTCCGCCTTCCCGCCTGCCAGAGCCAGCTCGCCTGCTGCATGTGATTCCTTCCGGCCACGCTCAATAACCAGCCACTTGCCATCTTTATAAATAGCGCCTTCTACATTTACGGTAAACATTTATTCACCCCCATCTGTTAAATTCCACAATTGAGGAGAAATCCCTCCTGCTAAATGAATACTCATTCAGTTTTATTTTTTAATAGAATTTGAGTTCGAATTTATTAATGTGGATCCCTTTGACAGCTTTGATAGAGTTTTCAATGCTTTTTTCTGTTTTAAAAAGCTGGGATTTTGCTGCACTTGTTTTATTTTTTGATTACCTATCCGATATTTGCGGACAACTTCTTAAATTTATGCATCACTTTCCTGGATTTGCGTGCAGCTTTTACAGTTTATGAACCGCTTTCCTCGATTTGCGTGCAACTTCCTATTCCACCGTCTGTTATAAAGGGTACACCTGTTCTGCAAAACGGCGCAGAAATACAAATAGCGCCCCACCGTAGCAGGGCGCTATCTTTTGATATTCTATTTTCTTTTATCTTTTCCATTACCTTTCAAGTCTACACCGATGGCTGCTCCGTTGCGGCTGGAGTCGGCCACGCCTTTAAAGGTGCCATTTTCATGGTCAATTAGGATGCTCTGGACATTTCCAATTGTTGTTGAATTTGGACCGAAGTTATGCCCCATATCATTTAGATGATTAATGACTCCCTCAGAAATTCCCTCTTCATATCGATAGGAATTCAAATTGTTCGTATAGATGCGCGGCTCTTCGACTGCTTCCTTTAATTCCATATCATACTCGATTGCATGTAAAATGGTTTGCAGTACTGATGTGATAATGGTCGGGCCGCCTGGTGAGCCGACAGTCAGTACAGGTTCTCCGTCTTCAAAAACGATTGTTGGTGTCATGGAGCTTAACGGGCGCTTGTTTGGCTGGACTTCATTGGCTCCGCCTGGAACAGCATCAAAGTCTGTCAGCTCGTTATTCAGCATGAATCCGTAGCCTGGTACCATGATGCCAGTGCCAAATACCTGTTCAATCGTTGTTGTATAAGAGACGACATTCCCCCATCTGTCAGTTACTGAAAAATGGGTGGTCTCGCCATATTCACGATCATTTGGCTGGGCAGCCGCTTCATAATTTGCTGAGCTGTTTTCATACTTCCATGGATCTCCAGCTTCTGGGTTTGCATTCACTTCATCCAGGCTGATTAGCTCCTGGCGCTCTTTAATATAATCCGGGTGGAGCAATCCATTAATCGGAACATTTACAAATTCCGGATCACCTGCGTATGCCGCACGGTCTGCATAAGCCAGATGCATCGTTTCAGCAAGCAGATGATATTTTTGCCATGAGTCTGTTTCGTATTGTGATAGATTAAAATCATCCAAGATTTTAAGCATCTGCAACAAAAATACACCGCCCGAGCTTGGAGGAGGCATGCTAGCTATTTCATATCCCTGATAGTCTCCCCAAACCGGTTCATCGATGGTTACATCATAGTTTGCAAGATCTTCCCGTGTCATCGATCCGCCGAAATCCTGGACAACACCAGCGAGAGCTTCAGCAATTTGCCCATTATACAGAGCGTCTGCCCCGCCAGAACGAATCATTTTCAAAGTCTTCGCCAGGTCCTTTTGTACAAGATGGTCCCCTTCTGCCAAAGGTTCGCCATTTGGCAGAAATACTTCGCCTGCACCCGATCTGCTCAGCTTATCCTGATTATCGGCAATCGCATCCGCTAAAACCGAATCAATCGGGAAACCTTTATCAGCCAGCTTAATAGCAGGGCCGATCAGCTGCTGCATTGGACGTGTTCCCCACATATCCAGTGCCGTTTCCAATCCTTTTAAGGTCCCTGGTACCCCGACTGCTGTACCTCCGGTTGAACGCTCGGAAAATGGAATAGGATTTCCGTCTTCATCCAGAAACATATCAGGTGCGGCCCCGGCCGGAGCACGTTCCCGGCTGTTAATAATGGTCGTTTCCTCTGTCTCGCCATCATACACCATCATGAAGCCGCCGCCACCAATACCTGACATCATCGGTTCCACCACGTTGAGTGCAAACTGGACAGCAACAGCGGCATCAATGGCATTACCGCCCCTTTTTAAAACATCGGCACCAATCTGTGAAGCGAGCGGATGGGCCGAAGCCACCATGCCGTCCTCGCCGACGTCAACCTGGCTATAGCCTTCATAGTCATTTTTAGGCTTTTTTGCCTGGCCGGTTAAAGGCATTGTCCCAGCCACTAGTAAAATACTAAAAAAAACGGCTAAACTGGCTTTCCATATTCTTTTCATCTTTTTCCTCCTTTAGTAAGTTTTCTACACGTCTAACTTAAGAGGAAGGAAAAGGATTAGCAAGAAATAAGAGTTAATATTCTGAAAGTTAAATCTATTTTACTAGACTCGGATATGTAAAAAGTTCCACATAACTTGGAATACTAGGAATAAATGAGGAGTTATTTTTTTACAATTTAAACACTATTCAATTCGAAAACCCCTCGGTCTACAGAAATTTCCACATACCCGATTATCTGATCAAATGAGAGAATCACTTATTCTTTGGTATTTTTTCAAGAACTCTTTGTAATCAATTGTACGGGAATAGTCATTTATATCTCCCCTAAAAAAATGGGAATATTCTTTGGGAGAAACAGCATCAGGCGCTATTCCTCCCAGTATAAAAGCTAATTTGTCTTTCAGTTCCAGTCTGGATGCGATTTCATTAGCAATGATTGCATGCATGACTCTTTAACCCATTCTTCTCCCACTATCTACCAGGGCAAACCTGTTCCGTATTTTTTTGCCCTGGCTTCACTGTCTTTTTTGCGTTTTTTCCGGATTTCAGCGCGTTCTTTGGCTGTTTCATATAAATTCTTTTCTTCATCAGTTTCTGGCACTACGGAAGGTACTGGAGTTGGCTTGCCATTTTCATCGATGGCAACCATCGTCAGGAAAGACATGGCGCAAACATTTCGTTCGCCCGTGACCAGATCTTCGGCAATTACTTTTACAAAAATCTCCATCGAGGTTCTGCCTGTATATGTTACAAATGCTTCTAGACAAACCGAATTGCCTTCATAAACAGGATGAAGGAAGTCAACGGAATCAGTAGATGCCGTTACGATATTCTTTCTCCCATGCCGCATCGCTGCAATGGCTGCCACATCATCTATATAGGCCATAAGCTTCCCGCCGAATAAGGTTCCGTATGTATTCGTGTCAGGCGGCAGGACAATGCTTGTTTTTACTGTAAATGACTCTCTGCATGTTTTTGTTTCATTCATGTTGTTTCCTCCCGGAGAGATAAAATATTTTCTTCTAGCATACCAAAAGCTGTTTGCTAATAAAAATAATTTGGAAAGTTAATCAAATTATTGTTGCCAAAAATATCCTTAAGGGCATATAATTTTATTGACCAGTGTTCAATAATGAAAGGTGATTTGATGAGTCCAAGAAAAGCAGCCCACGATGAACTAACAAAAGAAGCGATCATCACTGTAGCACGTGACCTATTTGTCAGGGAAGGATACTCAGCTGCTTCCATGAGAAAAATTGCGGATACCCTCCGCTGCAGCCACGGTGCCATCTATTATCATTTCAAAAATAAAGCCCAATTATTTTATGAAATAATTGAAGCCGATTTCCAGAAGCTCAATCAGGACCTCGAAGGTGTTCTGGCTGAGCCTGCAGAAACCAATGAACAGAAGCTATATAACATTCTGTACCGTTATATAAAATTCGGCCTTACCCATCAAAAACATTATGAATTGATGTTTTTGATTCGTGACGATGATGTTAAAAGCTATCTTCAGGAAGGACCAAATAAAAGCTATTTACATTTTGCACGGGCTATTAACTCTCTAACCGCTAAGCCGCTTTCCGTGAAGGAGATTTGGTCGATATTCCTAAGTATGCACGGTTTTGTGACGCATTATTGCAAATCGGAAACATCATTTGAAGATGTGAAGGAGCTAGCCTCTTCACATGTGAATTTTTTAGTCAAAGCAATTAGGTAGAGAAATGAAGTATCATTCCTTTCATTTTTACCCTCATTTGAACAGCGGTCAATTAAATAAAAAGGATGATTAATATGTTTAAAACAGCTGCAGTGCTCGGTGCTACCGGCGGAATGGGCTATGCTTTGACAGAGGCTCTCTGCCAGAAAAATATTAAAACCATCGCGTTTGCCAGATCAAAAGAGAATTTGGTTAAATACAAAGATAATTGGGGTTCAAATGCTGAGATTTTTGCAGGAGATGCCATGAATCAGGCTGATGTTGAAATAGCCGTTTCCAAAGCGGATGCCGTATTCCATGCTATCAATATCCCTTATCAGAACTGGAACCCGGCACTGTCCATTCTCCTGGATCATATTCTGGATGTTTGCCGCAAGGAAAATAAGCCATTTATCTATGTTGATAATATTTACTCCTACGGTATGCAATCCAAACCTGCAACCGAAACATCCGCCAAGAATCCGCACACAAAAAAAGGCAAGCTTCGCCAAACTTTAATTGAGAAAATTAAAAACTCAGGTGTACCCTATATCATTGCGCATTTTCCTGATTTTTACGGCCCGCATACAGGCAACACCCTTTTACAATACACCTTCCAGCAAATCATCGAGAAGAATAAAGGCATGTTTGTCGGTAAAACCAACATAGCCAGAGAGTTTATTTATATAAAGGATGGAGCCAAGGCATTAGCTGACCTTGCCCTAAAAGAAGAAGCGTACGGTGATGTATGGAATATTCCAGGGGCAGGAACGATCACAGGTGAAGAAATCGCACATATTGCTTCCCGGCATCTCAATAAACAAGTCTCTTTTAAGCCTGTTTACAAATGGATGATCCGTGCCATTGGGATCTTTGATCCTTTCATGCGGGAATATACGGAAATGATGTATCTAAATGAAACGCCCGTAATTCTGGACGGCAGCAAATACGAAAATCGCATTGGTGCTCTCCCTAAAACAACTTATGAGGATGGAATAAAGCAAAGCCTAGACCATTTATTGAAAACAGCTGAGAGGAATGCCGTTTAATATGGGCATTCCTTTTGTTAGGCTATGTAAAGGCTTATTGTTGAATTTTGCACTTCTCTTTATTGCAGCGGAAGGCGCGAGCGCCAAGGAACGTCGGACCGCCCGCGTTCGGTGGGTGCCTACAAGGCAAATTTAAAAGTGCCTTTATTTAAAGAAAGAATCCTTCTTTCTTCCTCGCAATATATCACCCATCCATCCTTTTTTAACGAGCATAATGTAAAGAGCTGCTGTAGTCGCAACAATTACGAAGATGGATAAGGGATATCCAATTTTCCAGTCAAGCTCAGGCATATACTTAAAGTTCATGCCCCAAAGCGCTCCCCAGGAAGCAATCGGAGTCATTAAAGTCGTTATGACAGTCAGCGTTTTAACAATCTCGTTTCCCCTGTGCATGGATACCATTTCTTCAAAATTAACCAGATCATCAATTTCCTGCTGATATTCCCTTACAAGCGTATATCCCCTCTCAATTCTCTTGCATGTTCTTTTGAATTCGGCCCCTTCGGTTACATCTTCGCCAAAAGCTTCCTCAATCCCAAGCCTGATTTCTTTAACAGGAATCATTAGATTTTTCCATACTAAAATTTGATGGCGGAGCTGATAGATTTCTTCGAGGCGATTAATATTGTTTTTCTCTTTTATCTTCCAGAGCAAATCGTTTAATCTGACTTCAAATTTATCTATCTTTTTAATGTTATCACTTAGGACTTCACCCAAAATGACAAAAAATCCATCGATCGCATTGTGTGTTTGTTCCATTTTTTTTAATAGCAAAGAGTTATCGGATTGAATAACAGCGGAATCAAAGTTTACGGTTATTAGAAAGTCTCTCGTTAAAAAATAGTGAAATAAGCTGTTCTCATGCTGCTCTTTTATTGTCTGCTGATATATGAGCGAGCCGCTTATATACTCTTTTTCCCGCACAGTAGTATCCATTTCCATTACATTTGTTTTATTCTCTGTCGTTTTTTCAGCCCACTTCTGTAATGCATCTTTAAAATCCGGGGCTTTTTCACATTCTATTTCATTAGTATGGTCATAGCGATGCCACTTCCAATTATGCTCACTGTATTCTTTTTTCATCGCCATCTTCCTTTCCAGCTGGAGCCTTTCTCTTCTTATTTAATAATTACATGTTTCCCCTCTCCCCTCCTCATTAAAACCTTGCATAAGGAGTAATTATTTCTTGATCTGGAAACAATGTTTAAATAAAAAATGTTTTCATTTAAACAGGCCGGGTAAATGTAGAGTAAGAAATACAAATTAATATATTTAAAGAGGAGGAGCATAATAATGAATTCTCGTCCGTTAAATCCATATGTACTAGCAGGTGTCGGAATTACAAGTATTTTATTATTGGCCAGCAAGAACAATCGTAACAAGGTACAGTCCCTTGCCGTTAAAATGAAAGGCATGATTCCTGACCGTTTCCTTAATGATACAGTGCCAACAGAAAAGCTTGGTCACCCTGACCCCCATAATATTGAAGACAATAAAATGGTTGATGAAGGTTCCATGTATTCAGTTCAATACTATAATGAGACAGTACAGCAATGACCTAAGGACTAGCTTCCTTAGGTTTTTTATATAATTCAAAATAATCGGAGGAATAGAGATGGGTGTGCTTTTTATCCTGATTTACTTGGGAATTGTTCTGGCTGTGATCGAAATAAATACACTGCTTTTTACTTATACCGGGCTGGATAAGCATATTGCACGATTTCAGGTTATCTCTATGCTGACTGGTACAGGATTTACAACAGGAGAGTCGGAACTGATCATTGATCACCCCATTCGCAGAAGAGTCGGTGCCTTTTTAATTTTGTTCGGTGCCTTTTCTTTGGCCGTGATCATTTCGGCCATCAGCAATCTGCTTTCAGATGAGTTTTACACTACAAAAATTTCAATCGTAGCCGTCGTACTCATTATTATTATTTTTATTCTAAGAATGCCTTACATAAGAAAGTTTCTATCCGAAAAGCTTGAACATGAACTGGAAGAGCACTACGACTTTCGGGACTTGCCGATCAAGGAAGCCTTGCTCACAGATGAAAGCGATCATATTTTGGATTATTTTATAGACAAGTCTTCCGGTTTCATTGGCAAAGAACTCAGAAATATTATTGAGGAGGATGAAGATATCCTTGTTCTCTACATCCAAAGAGGTGATTTGAAAATCAGGAAAAAGCGGCTGGTCACAGAAGTCCAAGAAGGAGATCATGTTATTTTATATGGCGATGAGAAAGCAATTGAAGGAAAATTCGGTACAAAAGAAGATAGACAGAAATAAAGCATCTTCTGCTAACAGGAAGATGCTTACTTTGCTGCTTTCCGATGGGGCGCATAGCCACTTCTATCCTGCCATTCCTCCCATCAATAAATATTTTCTCTATTTTATCCGCTTTCTCAGTTAAATTGTTTGGCAGGCGAGAGAAAAAGGGTTAGGCCGATTTTCCGGCACACCGTTACATAATGCATCATGGCGAGCAGAACAGCCCCAGTGTTCATCCCCATGATAATCCCGTCCATCTGCAGGCTGTGCATCGAACCCAGGAGGAACATAGCTGTAAAAGAAACAATCGTTGACCAGATTGAATGATAAAAGGCATCTTTCATGAGACCCATGCCGATTAAATATGCTTGCATCGGTATAATGAAAAAATGCAGCAGAAAGAATGGCCACAGCATCTGCAAATACACGGCTGCATCGGTTGAATGGAAAAAAACATCCGTTAGCGGCCTTGCGAAAAAGTAGAATAATACTACGGAAGGAATACCATATAAGAACGTTACAAAGAACACCTGCTGAAGAAGGCGCCGCAGTTCCTCCAGATTTCTATCTGCATACTCTTTAGATACAGTCGGAATCAGCATGATTAAAAATGAGTGGGCAATAAATGATGGAAAAAAGCCGATGGTCATCGCTACACCAGCAAGCATCCCAAAATGCTCCGTGGCCACTTCCCCCGGTACGCCTGCTTTTAAAAGGGCTCCTTTTATCAAAAACGGCTGAACAGCATGTGTCAGTGCATGAAATACTCTTAACGCTGTAGTAGGAACAGAGACAGAGATTAAATTTTGTCGTACACTTTTCCCGCTAAGGAATTCAGATGGCTCTTTTTTGACACGCTGATACTGAATAATAAACATATGAAGCAAATAGAGGAAGACAACAATTTCGCTCCCTATGAATGTACAAAAGGCGATAAATACTGCCGTAACCGTATCGAATTGAAAGGCCTGATACAGCACAACCAGCAATAGAAGCTGAACAGACTTTCGCAGGAAATTCGAGGCTGCAATTTTCCCCATTTGATGCTTGCCCATAAAAAAGCCCCGGGCTATTGATGAAAAAGACACAATCGGAATAAATCCAATGACCGTCCACCTTAGCAGAGGATGATATTCATTAAAAACAGAGACAAATGGAATAATTGCCGCCGCAAGCGGCACCAGTACAGCCGTAAAAATGATGGTCAGCTTAATGACATGGTTAAGCATGCTTTTATGATATTTTTTATCCTTCTCAGCAATAAATTTGGATATGGATATCGGAAGCTCAAAGCTTGCTAAAAGAACGATCAGGAAAATGGTCGGCAAAATGGACATATACATGCCGAGCCCTCTCTCTCCAAGTTCCCTGGCAAGGACCATATTCACGACAAATTCTATACACTCACTGGCAAAGGCTGCCAGCGCAAGCAAAACAACTCCCTTGAAGAATTTACTCATTGCGCCTCTCCTTATACATTGCAGATTCTATATAAGATATGAGACATGTCCCCATAATATTTTGCCAAATTAAATCTCTCCCTGAAAAAGTTCCGAATAGGTATTTATTACTATATGGTTTTATTATATTATTACAATACATATAGTAATATGTATCCATTAAATCCGAATTTTAGGAGGAGAAAAATGAGCATTTATAGTTTTATAGTCCTTATACATGTCGTTGCCGCAGTGGTCGGCCTCGGCGCCAGCTTTGCCATGCCAGTTGTAATGAAAAGCCCTGCTACAGCAGGACAGGCAAGGTATTCTTTAAACCTGAACAGCAAAATTGAAACCTTTGCAAAAGTGGGAAGCATACTTTTGCTGATTACCGGGCTAATTCTAGGCATATTGAACACCGCTCTGTTTACACAAGCCTGGTATATTGCCAGTGTCGCGATCTACATAGGTGTACAGTTTATTGTTGCAGGCATCATGCCTAAAAAGATTAAATCCATGGCTGAAATCATGGAAAACCATAAAGGCGATGATATCCCTGATCCTTACTCCAAACTGAATCAGGAGCTGCGCCCTTATAACGCAATCATTCATACTGCAGCGGTTGTACTGATTGTGTTAATGTCCTTAAAGCCGTTTTAAAAAGGCTGTTTTCTAAAAGATTGTTGTTTTTAAAGTATTTTTTGTAAATAAGAATATTGATATATAAGGTTGGTTGATTGGAGCGCAAGGTGCGAGACTCCAGCGGGAGGAGTGGGACAGGTGAGACCCCACAGGCACTACGCGCCGAGGAGGCTCACCGCCCGCCCCGCGGAAAGCGAGCCTCCTGGAGCGGAAGTCAACCTCCACAACACTTTTTTAAAGGGCAACAAAATTTGCGGAAACAGCCTTTAATAAAGAATTGCGGAGATTAGACTCTAGTTTAAAAAGTTATATGCAAAAATGAAAGGAGGCCGGCAATGTTGCCGGCCTCCTTTTCTATTAAGCGCTGCTATAATTATCTGCCCAATCAACGGATTGCCAACAGCTACAAATAACTCTAACAGCCTCTATTAAAAGACAAAAACATGTGCAATTAAAACAATGATTGGTAAAGTGATGATGGTTCTTTCAATAAAAATAATAAATAAATCTGTAAAGCTTAATGGAATATTCGAGCGCAAAATCAATATGCCTATTTCGGACATATATACTAATTGCGTTAGGGAAAGGCCTGCCACTACGAATCTTGTTAACTCGCTTTCAATTCCGCTTCCAATGACCGCCGGCAGGAACATGTCAGCAAAACCAACAAGCATCGTTTGGGCTGCTGCACCTGCTTCAGGCAATTGCATAAATTCCAGAACCGGAATCAGCGGATACGATATAATTTGAAAAACAGGTGTATACTCAGCAATAATCAAGGCTGCGGCTCCAAGGCTCATAACCAGTGGGATTAACCCCATCCAAATGTCCAATACGGTTTCCACTCCATTGAATAGAAGCTTCTTCGGCCCCGGAGCATTTTTTGCTTTTTCAATGGCTTGGAGCCAGCCCCACTTAACATTTGAAACCCCTTCCGGAATGGTCTCATCGATTTGCTGGCCAACTGGTTCATAATAGGTGTTAGGCTTCCTGGATAAAGGAGGTATTCTCGGCATAATCAATGCAGCAACAATGCATGCTGCCGAGACTGTTAAGTAAAAAGGAATGAATAAATGGCCTAGCCCCACAACATTTGCTACCACCAGGCTGAAAGCAACAGAAGCGATAGAAAACGTGGTTGCGATGACCGCCGCCTCTCTTTTCGTATAAAATCCTTCATCATATTGCTTTGTTGTCACTAACACCCCTACTGTTCCTGCGCCCATCCAGGAAGCCAGACAGTCGATTGAAGATCGGCCAGGCAAAGTAAACAGAGGTCTCATGAATTTTTGAACAAGCGCCCCAATAAACTCCATTAAGCCAAACTCAACTAATAGCGGGAGAAGAATTCCCGCAAATAAAAACCATGTTAAAAGAACAGGAGCCAGATCGTACAGGACGACTCCACCTGTATTCCTGGACCAAATAAATTCAGGGCCTGCTTCCAAAATGGTCATCAAACCGACTGCGAAGCCAAGTATTCTCATAATCAAACCGAATTTACCGGTATCAAACAATCCTTTAAGAAATTTGTTATCCATTATGAGCGCTGGCTTAAAAGCTTTCGTAATAATAGAAACACCAGCGGATAAACCGAGAATAAAAATAATAAATGCAGGCATCTGCTCACTAAATGCATTACTTAAAAAGGATGCCAGAATGCCAACACCAATTGTAACATCTCCTTGAAACTTAACCGGAACCAGGAATAATAGCGTTCCAATTAACGATGGAATAATAAACTTCCAATATTCACCTGTGACTGCTTGCGGTTTGACTCTAGTCTCAGCCTTCATTCTCATTCCCCCTTTTTTATTTGGCAACAACAGCTTTATGCTCTGTCAGTGCTTCATCCAAAACTTTTAGTCCCTGGTCAATTTGCTCTTTTGTCACGATCAGCGGCGGAATCATCCGAATGACCTCACCTGAATTTCCGCATAAGTAGAAAAGAACCCCTTTATCCAGTGAGGAATTCAAAATATCCATTACTGCATTTCCATCAGGCTTCCCCGTGTGCGGATCAATGATTTCAATGCCAATCATCAGCCCCAAACCTCTTACACTTCCCACAGCGGGGTGCTTTACTTTTAGTTCATGGAGTTTCTGTAACGCATAATTCCCCATTTGTTTAGCGTTTTCCAATAGATCCTCCGTTTTCAAAACTTCAAGAGAGGCTAAAGCTGCAGAGCAAGCAATTGGATTTCCCCCAAAGGTTGTTCCATGGGCACCCAACGGCCATTTCTCCATTAATTCTTTAGATGCTGCAGTTGCACTTAATGGAAGACCGGCGGCAATTCCCTTTGCAATTGCCATAATATCTGGAGTGACACCAAATGCCTGTGCCGCAAACCATTCCCCAGTCCGTCCAAAGCCGGTTTGCACTTCGTCAAAAATTAGTAAAATTCCATGCTGATCACAAATTCCCCTGATTTTTTTCATCCAATTTTTCGGTGGAATGACATAGCCGCCTTCTCCAAGGACCGGTTCAATAATCATACAGGCTACTTCTTCAGGGTCTACCTGATGCTTGAACAATGTTTCAACGTCCTTTTCCAGTTTCCTTGGGAAGTACTCCTCAGGGTCTTCTCCATATGGGCAATCCTTTTCATTGGCATATGGCAGCTGATAGGTCAGCCAGGATGGCTGCTGGTGCTTCCGGTATTTGCTCTTGGATGTGGAAACACTTAATGCCCCCATTGACCGCCCATGGAAACAGCCGGTGAAGGATACCACATAAGGTCTTTTTGAAACATACTTTGCCAGCTTAATGGCTCCTTCGATTGCCTCAGTTCCGCTGTTCGCAAAGAAAAAGCAATCCAGGTTTCCCGGCGTGATTTTTCCTAGTTCTTCTGCGAGTCTAAGTATCGATTCATAGATGATGACCCCTGATGGTCCGTGAACCAAATGATCCGCGCTGTCCTTGATGGCCTGTACAACTTTTGGATGGCGGTGGCCAACATTTTCAACTGCAATACCTGATGTAAAGTCCAAATACTCCCTGCCATCCACTCCGTAGTAATAGCAGCCTTCCGCTTTGACTACCGGCAAATTCGGATGGTCTTTCGCCATGCTTGGCGCTAATAAATTCGAGATATTTCCAACAAGATGACTCCAATTTTCTCCGTTCATACTATCCCCTCCTGAAACGCGCAAATGTAAAATTTATTATTTCTCTGTTTATCTTTAATGCAATAATCATGCCAAAGTATGTATTAACAATCATATTTTTTTAATTTTCTTACTACTGAAGGCTGACTGATGCCTAAAGCGCCTGCTATTTCAGTCGTTGTTCGAAAGCGTTTCTTTGCGTTGATTAAAACTTTTTTTTCAACTTCCTCCAGTATGGCAGGCAACGGCCGTCCTTCGAAATGCATAAAATTGTCTTTCTTCTCTTGCATATGATATTCATAAGGCAAGTCTTTTTTTGTGATAACCGAATATCGGCTTGTAACAATTAGCCTCTCCATTAGGTTTTCAAGTTCCCTTACATTCCCCTTCCACTCCAGCTGCAGCAAGTGGTCAACCAATGCCTTGTCCAGTTCCCGCGCACGATTATGGCGTTTTGAAATGGCATGGAGAAAATAGTGAATCAGAGCAAATAAATCTTCCTGCCTTTCTCTCAATGGCGGTATCTTCAGAGGCACGACATTAAGGCGAAAGAATAAGTCCTGCCTGAATTCCTTCGTCTGGACTGCTTTCTCAAGATCCTTATTTGTGGCAGCAAGCAAGCGAAAGTCTGCGTTTACAGGCTTGGTTCCCCCAACTCTATAAAACTTCTTATCCTGTATAAATTTCAGAAGCTTTGCCTGCAGATGTGCTGATAGCTCGCCAATCTCGTCCAGAAAAAGCGTGCCTCCCTTTGCCATTTCGGCAAACCCCATTTTCCCTTTATTTTTGGCACCTGTAAAAGCCCCGCCTTCATAGCCAAAAAACTCAGCTTCAAAGATAGACTCCGGAATGGCACTGCAATTAACTTCAATAAAAGGGCCGTCCTTGCGTATGCTATTTTGATGGATCCATTTAGCAAGAGCTGATTTTCCAACACCTGACTCTCCTAAGAGCAGGACTGTAACATCTACATCTCTAATCCTTCTTATCGTTTCAGCAATATTTTTCATCGGCTGGCTATCTGCAATGATTCCATCCATTTTGTTGCTCTTATTGCGCAGAAGATCCAGCTCGCTCTTTACCCTCGCCATTTCTTCTTCCACACTATTCAGGTATTCTTTTATGACGAGCAGTTCTGAAACATCATAAGAATAACTGACAATATGATCGATTTTCCCGGCTTCATTAAATACTGGAATGCCCGTCACAAGTATCTTTTTTCCTGATCCAGCCTTCTGTACTAAAATGACCTTCTTCTTTTTTTTTAATACTTCAGGGGTTATAGCAGGCTTGAAAACTCCTTTTCTCTCAAGCTCATAAACTGATTCTCCCAGCAGTGATTCCGGCTCAACTCCATAATGACTGCCGCTTCCTTTACTGACTTTTATAATTATACCGTCTGAATTGGTCACCATAATATCTTCTTCCATTGAAGAAATAACTTCTTTTTCATTATTCCAGTCCATAAAAAAGCTGTTCATTTGTATTCCCCCTACAATTATTCAATTGTGAATAATACAAATACCAATAAAACCCTAATCCAAAGAAGCAAGTTGCACTATTTTATTCAGATTTAAATAATTATTCAGATTTGTATAACACTATACAATATTTGTAGAACAATGGGAAGGTGTCTTCGTGAATTTTTTATAAAAATACATTTTTTTGTATTAAAAAAAGGCTTTTTTCTAGAAGATTGTTGTTTTTAAATAGAGTCCCTAAATTAAAACATTTATAATAAGTTTGGTTGATTGGAGCGCAAAGAAAAAACGAAGGCTAATCATCTGTTAGCCTTCTTTAATCTTTATAAAATAGCATCCAATCTTCCGTATAGTACCTCCCTTTGAACTTCTAATCCTTCTTTTTTGTCATAAAGGAATTGCAGCTTTTCCAAATCGGTTTCCGTTTCCAATGATTTCTCTAATTTTAGGAGAGAGGACTCGAGATTTTCAATCTCCATTTCCAGTTCCTCGGGTAATGGCTCTTTCTTTCCTTTTAAAGGAAGATCATCTTTTTTTGCCTTTATCAAAACTGGCATCTCTATTGCCGCTTTCCACTTATCCTCCATCTTTTTTCTCGCACGATTATAATTCCCTTCAAAAAAATGGACTTCCTGCTGATCAATCCAATAGATTTTGCTAAACAAACGATTGATAAAATAGCGGTCATGGGAGACAGCCAAAATGGTTCCCGAGAAGTCATCCAATGCATCTTCCAATACCTCTCTTGATTCGATATCCAGATGATTGGTTGGCTCATCGAGAATAAGAAAGTTAATATCCTGATGCATCAGCTGAGCCAGGCGAAGCCTCATTCTTTCACCTCCGCTCAAGCTTGATACCTTGCGGAAAACGGTATGGCCATAGAAA
This sequence comes from Cytobacillus sp. C11.1, assembly GCF_058145115.1. NCBI lineage: Bacteria > Bacillati > Bacillota > Bacilli > Caryophanales > Bacillaceae > Cytobacillus > Cytobacillus sp. C11.1. Next base: position 175,379 of record NZ_CM176935.1, read on the forward strand.
AGGAAACCAGCCAGAATATGGCGTGCATCCCCCTCTGTTACAGATAATTCCTCCCTAAAGGCATCAATCACTGTTTGATCAGTGTTATCTGAGAATACATGCTGAGACAGGTAGCCAATTTTAAGATTGCTTCCGCACCTGACTTCTCCTGTATCCGCTTCAATTTCTTTAAGGATCATCTTTACCAAAGTCGATTTTCCCGTCCCATTGTTCCCGACAATAGCGGTCCGGTCCTGAAATTGCATATGCATGTTGATGTTCCTGAATAGTTCTTGGCTGCCAAAGGACTTACTTATCTCCTTCATCACCACAACATCTTTTCCGCTTCGGTCGGCAGCATCAAGATCGATATTCATCTTTTTGCGGTTCAGCACTGGGCGGTCTAGTTTTTCCATGCGCTGGAGTGCTTTTTCCATGCTGCTTGCCCTCTTATGAAGGCCAGCATTGGGAGGATTGGATTGATTGGCCCATTCTCTCAGTCTTTTAATGGCTTCCTTCATTTTCTTTATTTTCTTCTGCTGTTCTTCATATTGCTGAAACTCTCTTAACAGCCTTTCTTCTTTCTCTTTTACAAAGCCGGAGTAATTGGTAAGGTATAGAGTAATTTCTCCATCTTCCAGATCAAGAATTTTGCCAACAGTCTCATCCAAAAAATACCGGTCATGCGATATCAGGACGACTGTTCCTTCATACCCCTTTATAAAGTCAGCAAGCCATTCGACTGCCTTGATATCCAGGTGGTTGGTCGGTTCATCCAGAAGAAGCAGATTCGGGCTTCTAAGAAGCATGTGGCCGAGGCACACTTTTGTTTTTTCGCCTCCGCTTAGACTGGTGAAGTCTTTATCCAGCAAGCTTCCAATATTAAGTCCATAGGAAATGCGGTCAATCTGGCTATCCATTTCATAACCGTTTTTCAGCGCGAATTGATCCTGCAGCTCTCCATATTCACTGATAAGTTTATTTAATAGATCTGGATCGGTTTCACAAGCCATTTGCTGCTCCATTTGCTTCATTTTAGTTTCCATTTCCAGCAAACCGGCAAAAGCTTTTTTTAAAACTTCAATAGACTTCATGTTAGCAGGATAGTCAGGTATCTGTGCCAGGTAGCCAATCTCACACCCCTTTCTCCAATGAATCTGTCCAGTATCCGGTACCTCAGCACCTGCAAGAAGTTTGAACAATGTCGTTTTTCCGCTTCCATTCCTGCCTGTTAAACCGATCCGATCTTTTTCATGGATTTCAAATGATAAATTTTCAAAGACATGGCTGCCCCCATACATTTTTCCAATTTGCTGTGCACTGCATGCGATCATACTCATTTCCTCCAAATTTTTTTAATGGCTGTTTTTTAACAAGTTGTGAGGAGTGGTTGATTTCCGCTCCAGGTTGCTCGCTTTCCGCGGGGCGGGCGGTGAGCATCCTCGGCGCGCAGCGCCTGTGGGGTCTCACCTGTCCCACTCCTCCCGCTGGACGTTGAATAAGCATCCTTGAATCATCACCGCACGAAGGAAATGCGAATGCATTTTCGAGGATCTCGCACCTTCCGCTCCAATCAACCAACCTTATTTTTAAATTTTTTTTAATCACAAAATCCATTAGAATAGACCCTTTTAAATTAAACGCAAAAAAGACCATAGGAAAGCATGCTCCTATGGCCTGGCTAGAGATCCAATTAAAAAGGAGAGCTTGAAGAAGCCCTCCATTTCACCGCTGTATTCTATAGTGGCTAAAGAGATGTTCTCACTGTTTTGTTTTTACTATGAAATTTGCTAAAAAAGGGCATACTTGTCCCGTTAAAAGCAAAACCATGAAAAATTGCACGGTAAATAGTAAGGAATTCAATCCATTCACCACGTGCAAAAACAGTTCCAATCATCTCTTCTCCACCTCCATTTCCAATAAGTTAGTTTTATTTTAATATTTCTTCAATTCAAAAGCAATGGGCATATACCTAAAGCTTCCATGCAATGTGCTCGTTAAGATTATTAAGGCCCAAAAGTGGAATATATATTCTATTAGGGAAAGGGGATGGAGACTTTTGATTTTTATCGTTCAAATATTTGCCTACTTGATCATGATTACAGTTAATGCGCTTGCAAATATATTGCCATTAAACGGACAGACAACAGGTGAAATTTCTAATAAACTGGACGTTCTATTCACTCCTGCAGGTTATGTGTTCAGTATCTGGGGGTTGATTTATTTACTGCTCGGCATTTGGATTGTGAGGCAATTTCCCGAAAAACGCAGAAACCTCCCAATCTATAAGAGAGCCAGTAATTTATTTATACTGACCTGCATTTTAAATAGCTTGTGGATTTTCGCCTGGCATTTCGAATTTTTTCTTATTTCAGTTTTCGTTATGATTTCACTGCTTTTTGCTTTAACCGGCTTGTATAGGAAAACAAAAAATTCGGACCCAGACTTTTTGGATATTGTACCGTTTTCCATTTATTTAGGATGGATTTCCGTAGCCACCATTGCAAATATTAGCTATTATCTTGTGAATATTGGCTTGATTGGGACCGGGCTGCCCGAAATATGGTGGACATATATCATGCTTGCTATCTCTGCCGCTTTGGCTTTAATGTTTCGCATTAAAAATGACGACTGGGTTTATCCCCTGGTATTTGCGTGGGCATTCATCGGGATTGGGATTAACAATATTTATGATTATCCAAACATAGCATTTGCAGCGTACTTCCTGACGGTTTTTACCGCTGCAGGAAGTATGCTGGCGACTAAACTAACAATCAGATATAAGTTTCACTAATCATTTCTTTTCGCTGCAGCAAAAAGGAAGCCTGCACTGCAAGGCTTCCTTTTCTTTATTGTTTCCACGTTTGGATTTGGTCTGTTTCCAATATTCCAATGGTCACATCACTAATATCCGGGTCATCGAGCAATTTGTTTCTTACGCCAATTTTAATATCATCAGCAACCGCAAGGGTCAGGCCTTCAACTAGCTCGATATAGCCCTCCACATGGTATCTTCTTCCCTCTTGGATAAGCCTCAGCTGTTTGATATCAACAACATCAGGATCATCAAGAATAATTTTGGCAATTCGGTCTTCAATATCTTTTGGTGCTGCAACACCGATCAGGCCCAATGTGTTCTCAAAACCGATTTTGATGGCGATTCCAACCAGCAGGAGCCCAATTAGAAGGGTTCCGACGCCATCGAGAAAATATAAGCCGGTAAAATGGGCTATCACAATGGATATTAGAGCAAGGAGTGCACCAAAGGTAGCAATGATATCTTCATAAAAAACAAGCCGTGTTGGAGGAGTGGCAAGCCCGACATTTTTAAATGCAACAGGCACTACTCCCAAGCCTTTGGCCGGAGTTCTGGTTTCATGGGCAATTTCCTTCATTGCCTTTACTAAAATAAAGCCATCTACCAAAACCGCCAGTACCATAACGCCCACATTAAGCCAGAGATCTGTCGATTCTTTCGGATGCTGAATCAGCTCCCATCCCTTATGTATGGTTTCGTAAGCCATTATGGAAATAACAATAACTGCTATCAGAACAAATAGATTAATGACCCTTCCAAATCCCGTAGGAAATCTCTTGGTTGGTTCCTTTTCAGCAAGAGCACTGCCAAAGAAGACAAATCCCTGGTTCAGGGCATCCGCAAGAGAATGAAGTGTTGTGGCAAGCATGGCTCCGCTTCCGCTCACCATGGCCGCTATCCCTTTGGCAATCGTTAATGCCGTATTTCCGAGAGCGGCCATTCCTGAAGATTTATTCCCTTTTTTTAGTAACGCTATAACTGACATTATATCACCGCCAAATTTTTTGTTTGTTTTATTGTTACCCTCCTGCACTGTATCTGAATCATGATTTTTTCGATTGCGGCTATTTGTGCAAAATAAAAAGAGCTAACAAATCATTAGCTCTTTCACTCTATTTTACCAGCGAGTGCTTGAAGGCATAGATAACAGCCTGCGTCCTGTCCTGGACCTGCAGCTTGCTTAAGATGTTGCTAACATGTGTTTTGACTGTTTTTAAGGCAATGAAAAGTTCGTCAGCAATTTCCTGGTTCGTTTTTCCTTCTGTCATTAACAGAAGAATTTCCATCTCACGGCTGGTCAGCTCTTCATGGGGCTGATGCTGGTTTTTCTGCCTCATTTTCACCATCATTTTGCCGGTCACTTCCGGCTCCAGCACGGATTGGCCATGGTAAGTGGAACGGACTGCATCCGCGATTTCACTTGCTTTGGAGGTTTTAAGCATATAGCTTGTAGCCCCTGCTTCAAGTGCCGGATACACTTTTTCATCATCCAGGAAGCTTGTCACAATAATGATCTTTGCTTCCGGCCATTGCTCGATGATATTCCTGGTTGCTTCGATTCCGTCCATTTCTTTCATTACCAGATCCATTAAAATAATATCCGGCCGCAATTTAAGTGCCATCTCAATAGCCGTTTTCCCGTTATCCGCTTCTCCTATGACTTCAATATCCGGCTGTGCCGTCAGATACGAAGACACTCCGATCCGAACCATTTCATGGTCATCGACAAATAAAACTTTAATCATTGGCCTCACCCTCTGCATTTAGTCTCGCCTCTTCGCAGACATTTTTTACATAATTGGAACCTTTACCTCAAGTCGTGTTCCTTTATCTTTCACACTGATGATTTTCATGCTCCCGCCGACTTCGGCTGCCCGTTCATACATATTTTGCAGCCCGTATGATCCGGCCTTTGTTTCCTCAACATCAAAGCCGACTCCGTCATCTGCCACACGGAGTATGGCATAATCATCCCTTTGAATAAGCAGCACTTCCAAATTATGCGATTTCGCATGGCGGAGTGTATTGGAAACTGCTTCCTGGAGAATTCGGAACAAGTGGTCCTCTACCCCTTTATCAAGCGGAAAGTTTTCCACCCTCCAATCAATCTCCAGCGCTACTTTTTGAAGCAATTCAACAAGCAATTCTTCAATTCCTTCTTGAAGCGTTTTGCCTTTCAGTGCAGCCGGACGTAAATGCAGAAGAAGAGCACGCATTTCAAGCTGGGATTGGTGAATCATTTCTTCTACCATTTTCAGCTGCTTCGCCTGCCTGCCTTCCTGGTCCTGCTGGGTTTCATTTATGGCAGACATCATCATGGATGCTGCAAAAAGCTGCTGGCTGACTGAATCGTGAAGCTCACGGGCCAGCCTGTTCCGTTCCTGAGAAATGATTTCCTGCATTCGGCTTTCAATATCTTCCGCTTTTTCATTTGCAAGCTTTTGAGAGATTTTTGCCTGATCAGCAATATGCTTTTGGATCTTTCCCACCCTGCCGGCAATGGACTGGAGTTCTTTGCCTGTATTCAGTTCATCAGCATCCAGCTGGCGCCCTTCCTCAACCTGATGAAGAAGGCTATCAACCGTCTGAAGCTTCCGGCGCCAATATAAGCCTGACATGAATCCAAAAATCAGGCCGATCGCCAGACTGACGCTTGGCACGAAGATAATAAACGGAATATCCAGTACCTCTGTTTCCCATAAATCACCCCAATCAGGAATGGGAAACATCGTGAAAAAGGAAGCAGTCAGGACAGCAAGAATCAGAAGGGACATGCTGGCCCCCCAAACAATTTGCCGCTGGATGATACTCATACACGTTTCACCTCTATATCGCCTACCAGCAGTGAGGTGAAGATCTTGATGCGCTGGCCCGATTTATCATAGCCTGGTGTCTGAAGCTGCAGTGCTTGGTTAAAAAGCTTTGATTCTTCATATTCAAATATTCTTGCAGCGCCTGCAATGGCTGAATGACTGACACTTACTTCCACATCGTAAGGAACAAGCACCTTTACATTGCCGATAAAATTCCGGATAAAGATGACGGTTTCTCCCTTTGGAAGGACGGTATAGCTTAAGTCAATAACAGAGTCGCCAATGCCCGTCTGTATATTAATATCATTCCATTCATACACTTGCTCGGGCGTTGTCTGCTGGCCGACAAATATATTGGAAAAAAGCGGATCTTTTTTAATGACCGTTTCTTTTTGAAGATTAACACTTGGTTCTTTAAACTCCGGCCTGATTTGTTTCGGTTCCTTTTTGGATTGCGCAAACTGAATCAGCAGATGAATCAGAATAGCCAGCAGGAAAAATTTTAACGTCATCATGCTAAAAATATTGATGAGCAGAAAAATTAACCCCAGCCAGAAAAGCCATTTTCCAGAGGTTCGCGGCATCCACTTTCTTCCAATATACACCATTCCAATTGGCACAAGAAGAGAGAAAATCACTCCCCTATTAAAAAAGGCAATTTCTACAAAAAGGACGACAATGCCCACCATTACGATCCAGCTTAAATAATCGCTTTTTATTTTATAGTTCATGAGGCATCCCTCCTTCTGCGTATTGGAATGATCAGTTAAGCGCAAGGCGCCTGCTTATCGGCGGCTTTATGAGCTCAACCGATGACGCCTGAAACCAGACAGTTATCTAAGTTCAGAAATTTAACTTATAAAAATAAGGCCGAAAAGGCGCAGCATCCCTACGCCTTTTTAGAATACCATTTTTTGTTCATAAAATAGAATGAGTTTTTGGTTTTTACGAGAAAAAAGAGACTGTACGGAGGATTAAGTGAGCCGTACGGTCTTTTTTAAAAAGCAGTTTTTTATACAGGCAGGATTTTTAATTTGGTTTAATGTTTATCTTGCACGTTTTTAAATAGCTTTTTCGCAAAGTTTGTTGCCTCAAACTAGTTTTAATTACTGAGTTGATTGGAGCGGAAGGCACTTGACTCCTGCGGGAGAAGAGGGAGCGGGAGACCCCGCAGGCGTGAAACGCCGAGGAGGCTCCCGTTCCTCCCCGCGGGTTCGCTGCGTGACTGGAGCGGAAATCAACGGGCAAGCTTTATAATCCAAAGACAACATTCTATACGAAAAGAGCCTTTTTAAACCTCTGACACGATGGATTATATAACAGGCTTCTTCTCGAGCTCTTTTTCCAGCTGAGCGATGCGGGCATCAATAGTACTGCGGTGGTATGAGCTTTTCACCTGGTGCTCGAGACGGTCAAGGTATGATTCGATTTCCTTGAATCTTGAGAAGGACTTATCAGAATAGCTGCCGTTTTCCAGTACTTTATCCATTTGATGGTTGGCGCGTGTAATGTTTTCGCGGCCCATCAGTTCCATGCGGCGGATGTGCATATCTTTGAGCTTATGCTTCATTTCCTCATATTTTCTTTCAAGGTCTCCCATTTGCTGTATTGCTTGAGTTAATAGATCTCTTAAGCGACTGGCACGCTCATCATATTGCGTTTGTTCCTGAGCTGCAAATTGGTAGAGTTCCTCTTCTCCTGCTTGTGAAGCAATTTCAGCCTGGCGTTTGCGCTTGCCTGCAAGCTCCATTGCCTGCTCGTATTCACGAGTGAACTCTTCTTTTAATGTATATTGGCGTTCCAAAAGCTTGCGGACCTTTTCTGTTTCGCGTTCACATTCGCGGAGATATTGATTAAGCAGCGCTATCGGATTCTTTTTCTCCTTTGTATCCAATGCTTCATGCAAGTCAGCCATTACCGTGTCTTTAATGCGTGTAAATAAGTTTGCCATATTGATCTCTCCTTTTCATGCTTTCATTTTTATTAGTTTTGTTTTAATTCAGCCCACTGCTTTTCAAAGTTCGCGAAAGGGTCATTGTCTTCTTCTTTTACGATAGAACTTGATTCGTTCCACTTTTTATAGACAAGGTAAAGCACGTATGCAGCTGCAACGCCAAGAATGGCCGGGAAGTTCGCTGCTGTAGCCATAAATGCGATGAGACCAATGATCCCGTAACCGAATTTAGCCAAAGTGCTATTGGCTTTTAAAAATTGTTTTACCACAAAATATAGAATCGCTGCACTTATTGCCAGCCCTGCCATTGGGCCTAAATTCGTAATCAGCACCATTGCTGCAACCCCACCTGCTATCAGTAATCCAAGTTTTTTCATTTTCATTTCCTCCTTTCTTGATTTCATCTTACCTGTATTTCGTTTTTGCTATAACGAGCCTCAGCTTTATTTTCATATAAGACCTGAGACGTAGCAGATGGTCGGTCTCCTTTGTCCATGTTGGCAAATATGGAAAAAGAATGTACGTTAATGTTCAAACATAGGGGGTACACAGGGGATATGCAAACAAATAAGGATGCCTAATATGCAGGCTTTTCTTAGAACATTAGAAATGGAGGTCCTCAGATGTTTGGCTATGATGATTTTATGAAGTTCATTCAGGCCTTTTTCGTTGTTTTTCCGGTGGTCACCCTTATTCACTTATTGGGGCACATTTTGTTTGCGGCCATATTTGGGGCCAAAGGGATCGCGTTGTCATCGGATCAGGCAAATTGCTTTTTTCACTGAAGTTTCTAGAGGTTAGACGCTTTTATTTTTGGTACGGAGGGTGCGAGTATGCCTCTTTAAAATATAATAATAAGCTGACAAAATCACTGATCTTCTTAGGCGGTTCGATTTTTAATGTAGCAAGTATTTTTATTGTTAACTATTTAATCCGCATTGATATTCTGGAGGTTTCCATGCTCTGGTACCAGTTCGTATATTTCTCGTTTTATTATGTATTTTTTGCCCTGCTTCCAATGGATATGGCTGACGGCACACTTAGTGACGGAAAAGCCATGTACAAACTATGGCGGAATAAAAATAAAGATGATTCATCATCAGACTGCCAGCTGGTTAACGAGAAAAGGTAGGGGATATTTGAATTGGCAGGGGCCTCTGTTAAGGCATATTGCCGTTTCAATACCCTGATGTTTGGATAGAAAATCAGCCTCTCCTCACTGCTAAAAAAGCAGCAAAGTTTACGTAAACAGCCAGTATAAAAAGGAAGCCCTCTTACTCCGGGCTTCCTTTTTGGTTGAATTTCTTCTCATAATGGCTTAGTGCCAATAATGGCCAGATATACCGGTAGCTGTGGTAATGCATATAGAAGAACCCGGCCATTCCCTGGCCTTTTGGGTAGTCTGTTGTCCAGTCATCTCTTTGTCCTTCGCGAATGAGAAAGGCAATGCCCTTTCTGATTTCGGGACTGTTTTCTTTCGAGACTGCAATGAGGGCATCCACTGCCCATGCGGTATGTGTCAAGGTGCTGGCACCCAGTGGGATATACCTCTTTTCTATATCGCTTCTGCAGGATTCTCCCCAGCCGCCATCATTATTTTGAGCCGACTTTATCCAATTAACTGCCTTCCTGATATAAGCCTCATCCGGTGATTCGCCTGCAGCGGCTAGACCAGTAAGAGCTGCCCATGTTCCGTACAGATAGCAAATGCCCCAGCGGCCATACCAGGACCCATCTCGCTCCTGATTCTTTTTCAGCCACTTTATGGCTCTTTTTATAGAATTGTCAGTTTGGTCAAGGGCAGTGTATTTCCCTAAATACTCCAGTGTTCTTCCGGTTAAGTCAGCTGTAGATGGGTCTGTGAGGATAAATTCAGCCCCCTGGATGGGCAAGAGATTCAACAGCTGGTTATCCACATTTTTTTCAAATGCCGGCCACCCCCCATCCCGGTTTTGCATGGATTGGGCCCACTCCTGCCCTCTCTTCATGGATTGCTCAAATACCGGATCCTGTAAAGCTTTCTTATGAATGCTTCTTAAGCTGGCGGTTGTATCATCCACATCTGGATGCATAGTATTAAAATCGGAAAATCCCCATCCGCCCGGGAGTGCTTTCCGATTGTGGACAATCCAGTCGCCATAACGTGTATGCTGCCTGGAAAGCAGATATTGATTGGCTTTTTGAATCATGTCGTCTGACTCATCAACCCCCGCTTCCTGAAGGGCATGTGCAATTAAAGCCGTATTCCATACCGCGGCATCTGTATATTGGATGTGAGTATGGCTATCGATGGTACTGGCCATTCCCTTTAACCCTTCTACAGCTTTTGTAATGACCGGATCCCTGGAAGTATAGCCGAGTGCAAGGAGTGCAAAGATCATATAAAAAGTGCTGCTAAAATAATTCAATAACGTTCCGTCGGGTTCCATTCGCTGAAGCATGTATTGCTTCGTGCCTTCAAGGGCCATGCTGCGGAGCCGCTCCGGAACGCCAATCAGACCTTTAACCAGGCTGGACAAGGAATTCATAAACTTTTTCCAATCATCAGAGCGTGTCTCTCCCCAAAGTTCCTCCCTATTTCCTGTTCCATAAAGTTCACTTAAATCGGGACTATTTTTTGTCCGGAGGCTGTATTTTTTGTTTCCCAGCAGAATAACCGGCAATAAATTAATTCTTGCAAAACTTGAAAGCTGATAAATGCTGATTGGGCAGGATGGCGGAAGCAGAACGATTTCAATGGGGACCGGAAAGATAATTGGCCATGGATATTGGCCCGTCATTGCCAGCATGATTTTTGTATACATACCAGCTTTCTTTATGCCGCCCTTTGATAAAATAAACTTTCTTGCCGCTGCCATATTGGGATCATGCCTTTGTTTATAGCCTGAGTATAAAAGGGCGTAATAGGCATCAATCGTTAACGACAAATTACCTTCCCCCTCGTCTCTAAAAAGCTTCCATGCCCCGTTATGTTCCTGGCGGCTTTCGATTCTCTCCGCCAATTTTTTAATAAGTGCTTCATCCTTCATTTTCAATGTCCGCAATAGGATAATCATATACGCATCTGTCATGATTCCTGTTTCAAACGGATGCCTCCAGGAACCATCTCCTGTCTGGGTTTTCCTAAGCTCTCCGATTAATCGGTTCATTTCTGCCTGGACTGGCTGCAATTTCCTCATTCCCTCACGATCAGATTTATATCAATATATTCTTTAATAGAGGGAAGGATTCGGGCTCTTATAGGAGAAGGATTTTTCATGTTATTAGCGAATTTTGACATATGGATTTTTTTAAGAGAGGAAAATGAAAATGCCGCAGCTGCAAATAGGCAAAACAAAAACCTATAAAGCACTGATGATGATAGCGGCCTTTGCTGCCGCTCTGGTCGCTATCCAGTTTCTGCCTGCAGAAAAACGGGAGGCTAAGCCTTTTTTCGAATCAGAAAGGCCAATGGTTATTGCCCACCAGGGTGGAGAATTATTGGCACCTTCGAACACAATGGCTGCTTTCCAGGGTGCTGTTGATATGGGCGTAGATGCTCTTGAATTCGATATTCACATAACAAAGGACGGGCATTTAGTGGCCATCCATGATGCGACTGTTGATAGGACGACCAATGGCACGGGCGCTGTTGAGGAGCTGACCTTGGAGGAAATACAAGCCCTGGATGCAGGCTATGACTTCGAAGATCTTAATGGAGAAAAAAGCTATAGAGGAAAAGAGACATATATTCCAACGGTGCATGAGATTTTTATTGCGTTTCCAAATATGAAGATGGTGATTGAGATCAAGGATGATATCCCTGCCAGCAGAATAGAGGAAGCTGCGGGTAATCTATGGACGCTGATTAAAAAATATGGAAAGGAGGAGCAAGTGATCGTTGTTGCTTTTGACCAGGAGATCGTGGATGCTTTTGCCGAAATTTCATACGGGAAAACCGCTTTAGCAGGCGGGCGGCAGGAAATAAAAAATTTCGTGATCATGCATACACTGTTCCTGCGCAATTTTTACAGTCCCAGCGTGGATGCATTTCAGATTCCTGTAAGAGAAGGCAAGATTGATTTGACTGCCAAAAAGTATATGAATGGAGCGCATCGCAGAGGAATTGCTGTACATTATTGGACAATAGATGATAAAGAAACGATGGCAGAGCTTATCAGGAAAGGAGCGGATGGCCTCATTACCAACCGGCCCGATGTGATGATCGAGCTTCTTGAAGAAATGGGCTATTAACGAGATCATTTTACTTTTTTCGGCACATGAAACCATGCCTTCCCGCCTATACTAAGGTCGGAGGTGTGCCAGTGATATGAAATTCTCATGGGTGTTCGGTTTAATGCTTTTAGTTCAATCTCATACGGCCAATCTTCCTGAACGCTTAATAATTGAAAGTGAAGGAAAATCCATTTCAAGCATGACCAGGGCTGAATATCAAATCCCTTTCCCAGGAACGTCCCTTATTGACCTTGAAAGGTATAATCAGTTCCTTGTCAAATTGGATCGCAGGACATATATACCGCCGGTAAATGCGTATATAGATGATACAGGAAAAATTATCTCTGAGCAGGCGGGCAGAAGGCTTCACCGCAAAGCGTTTACAGATCTATTTTATACATATTTTTATCAAGAAGGCCCGGCAAGAGTTGAGGTTCCATTGCTTTTCATTTATCCGAGAGTGGACCGGGATCTCCTTGCCCATATCCGCGTTAAGCGAATTGCCCAGTATGTAACGTATTTTAATCCGAATAATACAACACGTTCCCATAATATAGAACTGGCAGCAGAAGCCATCGATAACCATGTTGTATTTCCGGGGGAGACATTTTCCTTTAATCGTGTAGTTGGCAAGAGAACGAAGGAAAAAGGATATATGCGCGCCCCGGTTATCGTAAGGGGTGAGCTTTCAGAGGATATTGGAGGAGGCATTTGCCAGGTATCTTCTACTCTTTTCAATGCGGTTGACAGGGCGGGCGTCAAGGTTCTGGAGCGGTACTCCCACAGCAAAAAGGTTCCATATGTACCGCCAGGACGAGATGCAACGGTCAGCTGGTATGGCCCTGACTTCACTTTTAAAAACCGGTACAGCTACCCATTGCTTATTCGCGCAAAAGCCATACACGGCCAAATGGTCATCAGAGTGTTTTCCTCTGATGAAATCGATTATGAACCCCGCCCGGTGCCGGAAGCTTCGAAAATGCTCCCTGAAGAAATCAGCATTGAAAGGGAAGCCAACACTTTGGATTAATTTAAAAACAAACCGAGAATCATCATGATCAAACCGAAAATAGCTGCTCCGCGCTTAACACTCTTATTTTGCTGCGGTTTTAAAAACAAGCTTATGACAAAACCAACTGGAAGAACGAGTCCATTCAGACTAAAATTAAATGAGCCCAGGAGATAATAGCCGATTAGCTTTAAAAATAGCAGATGTTCATCTTCTTCCCTTTTGCGAAACAGGATATAAAGACCAGCAGCCCATAATAAAAATATAATGATAAACATACTTGCACCCCCTTTTCTATAGGTTATTCCCCTGTTTTAGGGAAAGTGCTTAAAAGCAGAAACACCCGCCAATAATGACGGGTGTTTCTTTCCTCTATAGGAGGCTTCTCGCAGCGACTATGACTCCATCCTCGTCTGCATAAACATAATCACCAGGCTTCCAATCAATTCCGCCGAATGTAACAGGAATATCCCGATCTCCTTTTCCTTCTTTTTTGCTTTTTAAGGGATTGCTGCCAAGTGCAATTATCCCGGTCTCCAAACCGCCAAGCTCCACGGTATCCCGGACACAGCCATAAATAATTACACCCGAGAGTCTTCTTGATTGGGCAATCTCACCGAGCCGGTCGCCCATTAACGCACACCTTTTTGAGCCGCCGCCGTCAACGACCAGCACATTTCCTTCTGGAATGGACTCCAATGCCCCTTTTACCAGCACATTATCTTCAAAAACTCTAACGGTTGAAATGGGGCCCGAAAACTTGCTTCTTTTTCCATACGATTTAAATTCCTGCTGGCATACAAGAAGCTCACTGCTGTATTCATCACACAGGTCAGCTGTTTTAAAATCCAATGAAATCTCCTCCTTTATTGAATTTCGGAATAGTACCCTTTTTGGGCACCCTGCTTTACACCAGTCCAACTTTGAAATACTCCCTGCCTTTATTCTTCGTGATTCATACTTCTGTTCCCTTCCTTTTTTCGCATTGGAAAGGGAAAGATTATCGATTTCAGGCATATACCTTAACTAAGGAAGCGCTTTCACATTCCCGTTTACTTCATTGGCTGATGAAAAGGGAGGTTAAAAGATGGCTTTAATGTGGACGATTACGGCAGGTTTTATGATTTCATTGGGGCTTGCCGGATTTATGCTTGTCTATTTCTTAAAAGGGGCAATGAATACCAAGGATTCCACGTCAGTGGACCCGGTTCAAAGAGATTCAGCAGAGTAAGGAGAATGGGCTGCCAGATATGGCAGCCTCTTAGTTTTGAGCACAGTAAGGGTGAATCGGGCGTTAATTTTGGCAATTCCTGCAGTAAAATGTTTTCCGTGACGAAATTTCTTCTTTTACAATGGGGCTGCTACAGCGAAGGCATGCTTCTCCTTCCCTGTCATAAACCCTGCACTGTTCATTATATCCCCCTGTTTTTGTGTCCCCTCTAAACAGCGGTTCCTCCATATAGCCCCCAAACTGGATGGCTCTCGTTAGAACACCCTTTAAGGACTGGTAGAGAATTTTGATTTCGTCCTCATCCAGTTCATCCGCTTTTTTCATAGGAAGCAGACCGGCTTCGAAGCAGATTTCATCGCTATAGCAATTGCCGATTCCGGACATAAACTGCTGATTAACAAAAGTAGTCTTCAGCATCCCCCTTCTGCTCCCAATTAGCTCATGGAACACAGGAAAACTGAATGTTTGATCCATAGGCTCCGGACCTAAGTCAGCCAGCTCTTTCTCCAATTCAGTGTCTGTTAAGAGGTGAAGATAGCCCAGTCTTAAGCCGATAAAATATAATTTTTTGTCCCCAAAGGAAAGGATGACCTGTTTTGTCCGATCAGGGCTGTCTTCGTCATTGCCAATATACATCCAACCGCCAAGCATAAGATGCAGCAGCAGGTTTTTGCCGGAACTTAGCTTGAAGATAAGGTGCTTGGCCCTCCGCTGAATTTCCGTGATTTGCGCATTTAATAGCTGGCTCTGAAATTGCCCGGGATTGATATTAATCGACTTTTCCCGGTTAATTTCCACACCCGTAATGGTTCTGCCAGCCAGCTGTTCAGTCAATAACCTTCTGTAAGTTTCCATTTCCGGCAGCTCAGGCATAGTATCAGCTCCTTCCAAAAATACTGTTACCTTAGTATTGAATGGAAAGAATATCTTCATCCCTTCGCGTTAAAAAAATTGCTGCTTGATTCTTTTATATAGGTTCATAAATATGTAACATAATTTCCCAATATTTTAATGGTGAAAATGGTACGATGATGCCAAGGGGGGCATATTATGCAAATCCGCCGTTCCACAAAGCAAATAGCACTTTTCTTTATCATCTATTTCGCTTTACTATGTTCCTTAATTTTTGCCGCTGCTGCCTTTAAGCCATCCTTTCAAAAGGAACAGCCCGCTGAAATTTCATCTGCCTTTACAAAGGAAATCCAAATCCAGGATGAAAAACAGAAAAGGAAAGCGGCTGAAAATGAAGGAAAATGGCAGCCCTCCAAGACTTTTATTATTACGGCTATTTCAATCGGCTCTGTCCTGGATATTATCATTGCCATCCTTTGGGCCCGCCATGAAAATAAAAAGAACCAGGAAAGCCAAACTTATAATCCTAATAAGCGGACAAATAAAAAATGGTTCTGGTACCTGGTATCGATGGGGATTGTTCTGCCAAAGAACGGCAAGTTGACGATCAGCTGGAAAAACTTGATTTTAACCATCCTCTTTTTGGTTTTGTTGAAGTTTTGGCTTTTTGAAAAGCTGGAGAGCATTTAGAGGATAATTTGTTATTGGGAAGAAAGCTTAACAAGAAAAAAGATTCCACGGCGTCGCCGGGAATCTTCTTCGTTTAGGCTAGCCCTTGTTTGATCGCATGAGTTAGCTGGGCAATAATATCTTCTGCATGCTCAATTCCGATTGAAATGCGTACAACATGGCTGGTTATGCCTAGTTTCCTGCAGGCTTCAGGAGGCAATGCCCTGTGTGAGGTTGTCAGCGGATGGGATACAGATGTTTCAACGCCTGCAAGGGTTGGGACAATTTTTACCCAGCCGAGTCCTTTGAAAAACTCATTCACTTTAATCCTGTCAGCCAATTCAATTGTCACAATCGCTCCAAAGCCGGCGTCCCCGTGCTCAAACGGATAATAGACTGTTTTAATATCCTGGTTTTCCTTTAGTGCCTCAGCCACTTTTTTAGCGTTAGAGGATTGCTGCTTCATTCTAAGTGCAAGCGTTTTGGCCCCCCTGCATGTCAGCCATGCTTCAAACGGACTTAAATTGGCTCCAAGGTTCACGATTTTTCCGCGCGCTTTCCCAATCAGCGCTTCGTCCCCAACGAGGACACCTGCTGTAATATCGCTGTGCCCGCCAATATATTTCGTTGCACTGTGCACAATTAAGTCAATGTCCGTAAGATACGGCTGGCAATGGGATGGGGTTGCAAACGTATTATCAATCAGGGATATAAGGTTGTGCTTTTTCGCCAGGCGTGCGACTTCCTCCAAATTTTCCACTCTCAATAATGGATTGGTGATGGATTCGGAATAAAGCAGTTTGGTATTGTCCCTAATTGCTTCCTCAACTTTCTCCATATCGGAAAAAGGTACGACCGTTACTTCTATTCCCAGCTGTGACAGCTCTTCTTTAATCAAATGAAAGCTGCCTCCATACAGGTCATCTGCAGCCACAATATGGTCCCCGCTTTTAACAACAGCCAGCACTCCGGCTAAAATGGCTGACAAACCTGATGATGCGGCTACACCAGCCGGTGCCCCTTCCAGCCCGGCAATTAAATCGCCAAGCTCATCCGTATTCGGGTTTCCTACCCGGGAATATAAATAATTGCCGTTTCCCTGGTAAAACCCCTCCAGTTCCTCAAGGTCATTAAAGGCAAAAGCAGAGGTTTGGTAAATAGGCGTCACTTTGCTTTTGATGGTCCGACCAGTCTTATTTTTCCTATGTAATACAGCGGTCTCAAAGTTCATCTGTCATGGCCCCTTTAAAAAAGAAATAAGGGCTGGACTATGCCCAGACCTTTGTTGCAATAAGCTTCCCACAAAAATAGGCTGAATTGTAAATCAATTTCGATAGAAAAATTATATCTTATTTAACTTCATTCAAAAAGCTTTTTGTCCTGATTCCTGATCTTCTAATTATAACTGTTGTATCTACATTCACATCTGCTTCTGCAAATTTTTCATCCCAGCTGTCTTCTACTTGTTTAAAGTCTTTATAATCCTGCCTTTGCACCACTTCTCCAAAGCCAAAAATATCCGCTTCGTACTCTTCCTGGACCTTTTTTATCGTCCCTGAAATGGCTTTTTCTAAATATTTTTCTGCACAGTTATCGCAATCAAAAAAAGTTTTCGCTTTATCAAATTGATTATTGCAATGGGTGCCATCCACGTACGCTTCAGCCCTTATATTAATATCTATTTTTGGCTGGCCGCCTTGAATTTCTCCGTTTATCTTCGTTCTTGTATTATACACCCTTAGCCCCATATAGCGATCTTCTGCACATTCTACTGTAATAGACGTTTTTATTATTTTATCCTGAATCCATAAATAGTTCCTTGAATCCTCTAAGGAAAGATAGCCCGCTAACTTATCCTTTTTAAATATTGCAAGGGAGTCGAGTATTACGAGAGCATCCGGAGTCACTTTTTTCATATTCTCGGAACTGAGACCCTTCTTTGGATTCCCCAGAACGGTAACGGCTGCCATGACAGGCTCCCGGCCAGAAGAAGTCCAGGCCTTTATGACATCATTCATTCTCACACCGGGGTCGCCCCCCCAATCCTTCATCATGGTATCAAGCTGCGTATGGAGCTTTAGGGAGGGAGACTTTTGGAATTGATAGGTTACCCTTAAGATATCAGCCCCCCGCATACCTCTAGCAATTAAAATATTGAAGTCATCACGAATTTCCCTGTTTCTTTCAAGATAATCAATAAAATCAATGATTCCTTCCTTAGCCAGTTCTTCTCCGATGATTAATGTCCTCATATGCGAATAGATCAAATGTCTCGAAATTCCTTCATTCACTTTGTAGGCCAGTTCAGCAAGCGAGTTGCCTTCCACACCATAAACGATAGAAGGAGCAAATCCGCTTGCTGTCTGTTTATTTAGTTCAGTCGCATTAATGCCCTCTACAGTCAGAATATATTTATCGTTTTCACCTTTGTCTACCGCCATTCCAGTAACAACGGTTATTTCCCCGAGTTCCCTTTGGTCCCAGCATCCTGAAAGCAGGATCATAACTTGAATAAGAATGGCCAAAAAAGCAACCTTTTTCAATTTGCCCGCTCCCCTTTCATAGGCGGAGGAGAAGGTGAACCTGTATTAGGCATTTTCTCAGGGTTCTGTGTTTTTAAGTAAGCAGGGCGCTGCCGCATGCTCCAGAACGGAAAACGAAAGAAAACATCTTTCTGCTGTTCAATAATAAACGGTGCAACTGGTGATAAATAAGCAACCCCAAATGATCTAAGGGAGCTTAAATGAGCTACAATAAACACAAGGACGAGCAAAACACCATAAAGCCCCAAGATAGCCGAGACAATAATCAGCATAAATCGCAATAGCCTTGCTGCCGCAGCAAAGCTATATGTCGGTGATACAAAATTGGCAATGGCAGTAATCGCAACTATAATGACCATGATATTGGAGATAATCCCTGCTTCGGCGGCAGCCTGCCCGATTACAAGCGCCCCTACAATAGAAACGGTTTGTCCAACTGCCCTGGGCATTCGGACACCGGCTTCCCGCAAAATCTCAAAGGTTACTTCCATAATAAGGACTTCAATTACTGCCGGAAAAGGAACACCTTCACGCTGGGCAATGATCCCCAGCAGGAGCGGTGTTGGCAAAAGCTCA
Source organism: Cytobacillus sp. C11.1 (assembly GCF_058145115.1). Taxonomy (NCBI): domain Bacteria; kingdom Bacillati; phylum Bacillota; class Bacilli; order Caryophanales; family Bacillaceae; genus Cytobacillus; species Cytobacillus sp. C11.1. The sequence continues at coordinate 194,038 of NZ_CM176935.1, forward strand.
TGGTGAAAGGTTAAAATACCGACATATAAAGAAGGGGTAATCAGTGCAATCATAAATGCCAAATACCTTATCATTCTTAAGAAGCTGCCCATCATAAAATTTTGATAATAATCTTCTGCAATAGAAAAGAAATCAACCAGGACAGCCGGAACCATTAAAACAAACGGCGTGCCATCAACCAAAATAGCAATCTTGCCATCAAGCAGATTTGCCGCCACCGTATCAGGCCTTTCTGTATTTAGCGCAAGCGGAAAGGGTGTGGCCGTTTTATCTGCGATCAGCTCTTCAATATTGCCGGATTCAAAGATGGCATGGACCTTTATTTTTCTAAGCCTTTTACGAACCTCCTCCACCATTTTTTTATTCGAAATGCCTTCCATATAGCTAATATAGACAGAAGTATTCGTCTCGGATCCGATGATAAACTTCTCGAAGCGCAAATTTCTGTTTTTTATTCTTCTTCTTAACAGGCTTACATTAGTGGATATTGACTCAACAAATCCATCCTTTGGTCCCCTGATAACTGTCTGCGTGCTCGGCTCTGTAATCGATCGCTCTTCACTGCTTGTCATGGAAAGGGAGAGTGCCTTATCAAAGTCTTTAAAAACGATAATGATATTTCCGTAGAGCAGGGCAGTAATAATGTCATTAAACGTTTCAATGAGCCGGTAGCCCGCCCCTCCAAATTTCTCCTTGCATAACGATTTCAGATCATCCTCCGTTGTTAGCTCAAGTCCATCATGCTTTCCACTGAGTGATTGCAAGAAGGTTTCTTTCAGCTGTTTTGTATCAACCATGCTTGTAAGATAGACAAGCAGTGCATCCTTGCCTTCTGTTTTCAGCTCATCCATGCTTAAATCTATAGTGTTTCCGAACTCTTCCTTTATTTTTTCCTTCAGCTGCTCTAAACTCAGCGTTTTGAGGTCTTCTCCAGCCTCTGGAGGTTCTTCAACTTGGATAGGAAGCTCTTTCTTCTTGCGCATCTTTAAAAGTGATTTAAGAATACTCAAAACTTCATCTCCTTTGCACTGGATTTAGACTTTTTCTTTCTTAGCTTCAAGATTAAAACGAATAACAGAAGCGACGGAAAACCGAACTGCATCGGCAGGTGCAGATAATATGGAACCAGCTCAAGCCCCTCCTGCCAATGGTCACCAAAGTTAACGGAAATCAAAACGGAAAACACGGATACAATCATCGCCACCGGCAGGGAAAAATACCGGTATGGAAGCCGGAAGGTATATTCAAGGCCTTTTAACCCCGCAAACATAAATACTGAGCCTTTAATCAATATCCCCAGCATCATGATAAAAACAACCAGCGCATCGATTCTCTCGATAAAGTTTCCAATGGAGACTTCCCGTGCTGAACTCAGCATTGGAAAATTGGAGCGCAGCAGCGCATCCACTCCCAGTGTGACAATCATAAGAAACATGGCAAATAGCAGGAGTGCTCCTGCTATTCCCACTCCCATTAAAGACACACGCATACAATATTTAAAATTAGTCACAACCGGAAGAATCAGTGTAAACGCAATCAGCTCACCAAAGGGAAACACAATAAGCGTTGGGAATAATGCTTTAAAAACAGGCTGAAATCCATCTCCCAGGACTGGCTGCAGTTCAAACAAGTTCACGTTCCCGCTGGCGAATAAAAGGATCGTGAGAAGAAACAGAAACCCGAATAAATACGGAGTGAAAATCTCCGAGGTTCTCCCGAGCACTTCAAGCCCCAGATATAAAATATAGGCCATCAGCATACATATCGTCAGTGAAATGACTTCGATTGGCGTTGACGGGAGAATGGCAGAAGCAATCAATTCGCCAAAGTCACGGACCACCCGGCTGGCAAGGTACAGAAAATAGATGATATAAACAATAGAAAGCATAATAGCAATGGGCCTTTTAAAACAAAACTCCATAATTTCAAACAGATTCTTTCCTGGCATCCGGCTAATGATAAAATAAAAAAACAGCATGATCCCAAGCCCGATGACAACCGAAATCGCGATGGCGATCCACGCGTCTTTTTTTGCATCCCCGCCAACTCCAACAACAATGGCACTGCCTAAAAGGAAATTGATCAATAAAGTCAGCAGCTGGCTAAGAGAAATGTTCTCCTTTAACATCTAATCACCATTCCCTTTTAATAAAAAGCCTTGGACGTCTGCATATACTGGATCACAGCCTAAAATCCAATCAGAGTTTTCCGTTCCTTGTGCTGGGCATAATTCTAATCCACTCACTAAAAGCTGCGGTTTTTGCTCTTTGTTCTCCTCCAGCTCAAGGCACATTGCTAAAGTATAGGATCAAGAAGAGCGTGATTGTTTTCGCGCTTTAAAAATACGAAAATCAGCTACAATGCTGGATACCAATCCAACGGCAATCGTAACAAGTATAATCATTCTTCCAGTGGCAACCTCTGAAAACAGCAAATTTTTTAAAGCTTCCCAAAAGGTGAAATCAAAAATTTTCATATCAAATTCTGTGGACAAAAGAGCCATTAGTATAAAAATTGTCAAATAGCTAAACGTAACCATCGCAGATACCCCATTAACATTCGATACTGTTTATCTTTTCTCACACTGTTTTTTTTATCCAAAAATACAATAAAAAACCCTTCTCCCGGCAGGAAGAAGGGGTGTTGCTGTGTTCGATTGTGAAGCTGCGCGCGTTCTCATGCTTTTTTACAACAATGATTAAAAGATTTATGCGCCGTGTTGACCGATCATTGCGTTGTCATCACTTCTTCACAGAACAACAGGTTATAAAAGGATAAGCGCCTTCCTCCTTTGCCTGCACCAGTAATTTCAAGAGAGATAGGATATTCAGGCCTGATTAATAGCGGCCTGAATGGGTATGGTTAGATAAAGACTGGAATTTGTATACAAATAGGATTTGAAGGAAAAATTATGAATGAATATGACCTTACAGGAGGACAGGTATGACAACATCCAACCATAAAATGCCCCAGTATCCGGAGCCTTATTGGAGAGAAGAGGAGCTTCCGGCTTTCGACAGACTAAGAGAGGATGCCCAAACAGAAGTTGCGATTGTAGGAGGCGGCATAACCGGAATTACAGCTGGTTACCTCCTTGCCAAAGAAGGTTTCAAAGTGGCCATTCTTGAAGCCGGCAATATTTTAAACGGGACCACAGGCCATACAACAGCGAAGGTTACTGCCCAGCATGGGTTAATTTATGATGAATTGATCAGCCATTTCGGCGAGGACAAGGCCAGGCTGTACTACCAGGCCTCAACTGATGCCATTGAGTTTGTTCGAAATACGGTTTCGGAAAAACAAATTGACTGTGACTTCAGCAATGAAGAAGGAATCATTTATTCTGTTTCTGATGAGTATGCAAAAAAAGTGGAAAAAGAGTGGCAGGCATACGAAAAGCTCGGCATTAACGGCGGTATGAAGGACAGCATTCCTTTTAACATTGATACAACAGCAGTCCTGGCCATGCATCATCAGGCTCAATTCCATCCGCTGAAGTATTTGAAAAAGCTGCTCAAGGATTTTGTCGATATGGGCGGAACGGTTTATGAAAATACTACTGCAACTGATATTGAAGAAGGCAGCCTGCCTGATGTAGTGACAAGAGACGGGCAGCGCCTGAAGTGCAAATATGTCATTGCTGCTTCCCACTTCCCTTTCGCGGACATGAAGGGATTCTATTTTGCCAGATTATCTCCGGAGCGATCGTATGTCCTTGGGGTGAGAACGAAAACCGATTTTCCTGGAGGCATGTATTACAGTGCCGATTCCCCAACCCGATCTCTAAGGTATACGCCTTATAATGGAGAAAAATTGATTTTGGTGAGCGGTGACAGCCATAAAACGGGCCACGGACCTGATACGATGCAGCATTACACGGCTTTGGAAAGCTTTGCTGAAAAGGTGCTCGGCATTACTGATTATCCATATCGCTGGTCTGCCCAGGATTTATATACACTCGATAAGATTCCTTATATCGGACCTATTACTTCCAAGCAGAAAAATATTTTTGTGGCAACCGGCTATCGAAAATGGGGTATGACGAACGGTACTGCTGCTGCCATGCTGATTAAGGATTTGATTATGGAAAAAGAAAATCCATATGCAGAGCTGTTCACTCCTTCAAGATTCCAGGCTGATCCGAGCATTAAGAAGTTTATTACTGCAAACACGGATGTAGCCGGCCAGCTAATTAAAGGGAAGCTTGAATTCGTGCCAAAGGAAACAACAGACCTGGAGAACGATGAGGGCGGAGTAGTCATGATTAAAGGCAAGCGGACCGGGGCCTATAAAGATCCTGACGGCCAATTGCATCTGGTTGACACAACCTGCACCCATATGGGCTGCGAATGCGAATGGAATCACGGCGACCGTACCTGGGACTGCCCGTGCCACGGCTCCCGCTTCTCCTATGACGGAGCAGTCGTCGAAGGACCTGCAGAAAAACCGCTAAAAAAAGTGGAAGCAGATTGATTTAAGAGTACCATTAAAAGTACCAGGTACCTATACCAGTTGCGCAAAGTGGTATAGGTACCTGGCACCAAAAAAAAAATCCTCCTTCAGATGAAAGAGGATTTTTTTATTGTTAGTCTTGTACGTTGTTTTCTTTCTTTTCTTTGCTTCCAGTTGTGAATTCTACAAGTTCTTCACTTGTTCGCTGTGGTCTGTGTTTATTGTTGTTGCGCTGTGCGTTGCCGTTCCCTTTCTTTGTTCTGCCCATATTCTCACCTGCTCCTTTTTTCTTTTTCAAAAGTAGTATGAGTATTATGGCAGGCTCTTATTCTTTTTTGAATGCTTACGATAAACCGCCAAGCTCCGGAGCCTTTCTTTTCTTTGTCGCCTGCTCATAGGCATAAGCAAGTTTAATTAAGGACGGTTCACTATAGGCAAGTCCTGTAAAGGTTATTCCCACAGGTTCACCTTCTGGCGTGTATCCGGCTGGAACCGTAATAGAAGGATAGCCTGCTTTGGCAGGAATTCCTGCTCCAAAGTTATTGGGGAACACGATTGCATCAAGCTGATGCTCCTGCATCACATGGTCAATGCCCTGTTCAGTTGATAGATAAATATCCTTCTCTAATGAGGAGATATAAGCTTTTTCTGTAAGGCTTCCGCTTGTTTCTTCCGACTCTGTTAAAATAGTTTGACCATATTTTAAGGTTTTCCCGCTGTTTTTTTCGTTAAATTCAATGACATCGGCCAGCGAGCGGATATTTAAATGCGGTGCGACAGTACGCAGATAGGCATTCAAATCTGCCTTAAATTCGTATGTCAGCACATCATAGCTCCACTCTGCTTTTGTGGAAGGAATCACTACTTCCTCCACTACCTCTGCTCCAAGCCTTTTCAATTGGGCCACTGCCTCGTTCATAACAGCAAGCTTCTCTTCGCTTAAATACTCGAAATACGTTTCCCTTGCGATGCCAATTCGGGATCCTTTCAAGCCATCATGATCAAGAAACTCTGTAAAATCTTTTCCCTGCAGATCTTGATTTGTTAAGGTAATGGAATCATTCTCGTCAGATACTGCCAGCACACTTAATAAAATAGCCGCATCCCTAACAGATCTCGCCATTGGTCCTGCGGTGTCCTGGCTATGTGCGATCGGGATAATGCCCGTTCGGCTAATGAGCCCTACCGTCGGTTTAATGCCTACAAGGGAATTCTGGCTTGCAGGGCTCAGAATGGAACCTGATGTCTCAGTTCCGATTGCTGCCGCGGCAAAATTGGCTGCAATCGCTGCACCTGAGCCTGCACTCGAACCTCCAACATCAAACTTGCCGGGTCCATAAGGGTTCAGGGTCTGTCCGCCCCTTGAACTATATCCGCTTGGCATCCCTTCTGTCATAAAATTGGCCCATTCTGTCATATTTGTTTTTCCCAGGATAACCGCTCCTGCTTTTCTTAATTGGGCAGCCACAAATGAATCCTTTTGTGCACAATGATCTTTCAGAGCAAGCGAACCTGCACTCGTATGCATTTTATCTCCAGTGTCAATATTGTCTTTTAGCAAAATAGGAATTCCGTGAAGAGCACTTCTCGGACCCGCCTTTTTCCTTTCTGCATCAAGTGCTGCCGCTATATGTAAAGCCTCCGGATTTAGTTCCAGAACGGAATTGAGCGCAGCACCCTGCCTATCCTGCTCCCCGATCCGCTCCATATACAACAGAACGAGTTCCCTGGAAGTAACCTCTCCACTCTCCATCTTATCCTGCAATTCATCTATCGTAGCTTCAAGCAATACTTCATCGTGAAACTTTTTCAGTCTCAAATTCTCCATCTTATGTATCCCCTCATTCTTTAGTAAAGTAAAACCTGCCTATTAAATTCGCTAGGATATAGGGAATTTCCTTTTTAAAAAGGCTCTGTTAAATTTGCCTGTTGATTTCAGCACGAGGCACTCCCTTTCCGCGGGCGGTCCGGGAGCCTCCTCGTCGCTTTGCTCCTGCGGGGTCTCCCTTTGATCCGCACTCCCGCAGGACTTTGAATAAGCTTCCTCGAATTTACACCGCACGAAGGAAATGCGAATGCATTTTCGAGGATCTCGTGCCCTCCGCTCCAATCAACAGGGTGCTAAAAAACAACAATAAGCTTTAACAGAGCCTTAAAAAAAGTACCAGGTACCTATACCAGTTGGAGTGACTGGTATAGGTACCTGGTACTGTGCTTTTAAACGATTTCTCCGCCGCGCATAACCTTTTTCTCTGCGGTTTGGCCGAGTTCTTTAGTGAATTTTTTGAGTTCGCGTTCTTCTCTTTCGGTGACGAGAGAGATAACCGTTCCGCTGGCGCCAAATCTGCCTGTTCTGCCTGAACGGTGGATGTATTGGTTAATATCTTTCGGGAAATCAAAATGAACAACATGGGTTACTCCCTTGATATCCAAGCCACGTGCTGCCACATCGGTTGCAATCAGCATATTGGTTTTGCCCGTCCGGAAATTTTTAATGGCTTTTTGCCGGTCAAATTTACTTAGGTCGCTGTGAAGTGTGCTGGAGGCAATATTTTTAAAATCAAGCTTCTCGGCCATCACGGTCAGATTTCCGATATCCTTCACAAACACCAAAGCCTTAATGCCTTCCAGCCTGGATATCTTTTCGAGCATTTTTATTTTATCCCGTGATTCGGCAACAAAATAAATATGATCGACAGCTGCAGCCTGAATCGTTTCATCCTTTTCGACACGAATGACTTCAGCATCTGCTGTCAGTTCTTTTGCAAACTGTTCGATAACCGGCGGCAGGGTCGCTGAAAAAAGCAGAATCTGTCGTTCTTTCAGCGTCGATTTAACAATATTCTGGACCGCCTGTGCATGCTCGGGCACTAATAGCTGATCGCCTTCATCAAGCACAACTGTCTTAACTTCATGCATTTTCAGCTTCTTCTGCTTAATTAGCTCCAACACACGCCCAGGTGTACCCAATGCGATATGAGGATGCTTCTTTAATTTTTCAAGCTGCCTTTTCACATTGGCTCCGCCGATAAAAGAGGCAGCTTTAATGCCGCTTCCCTCCGCCCATTTTTGGACCTCCTGGAGGATTTGCATCACAAGCTCCTGGGAGGACGCTAAAATAACTGCCTGCACTGCCTGTTTATCAGGATCAATTTTTTCAAGCACCGGCAGCAAGTATGCAAGTGTCTTGCCTGTTCCGGTTGGTGATTCTGCAACAATATCTTTTCCTGCCAAGGCAGCCGGGATCGCTTCTGTCTGAATCGTCGTCGGCTGGACAAATGCGGACTTTTTCCACACTTCCTGGATAAAAGGGTTCATATTTTCAATAATAGATTGTGTCATAGGTAACTCCTTTAAACTTAATTGCGTTATATCATATTTAATAATAGTATAGCCGAAAATCGGAAAAAATGAGTATCGGTAATGATACTAGCTTATAGGCAGGTAGTTGTCCAGCAAATCAGCGCTCATAACAGGAAAAGGCCCGAAGCCCAAAACAGGGATCCGTGCCTTTTCCAAAAATCTTATTTGTGAATCCATACGGCTCCAGCAGAGTTGTCCTTGGCTTCACCGATGACTTCAAACTTCAAACCGTGTTCAGGAACAATTCGTCCTGCATCAGGAATAAGGTCATTCTTGTATGTTTGTGAATCATCAAATAAAGGGTTTCCTTTTAAACCAGCATAATTGTAATCACCGCGTGATGGGGAACTTACTTCCCAGGCAGGTGATTGATCAAGAGAGAACGCAGCATCCGCGATTTGATATCTTGTGCTTCCGATTATAGAAGGTTCTCCATTTTTGTCACCGACGATTGCCTCAGGATGGGAATCGACTACTCCAAGGAATCCTTCTCCAGGGTGTTCGCCAACCCAGTTATCCGTAAAGCTATCATCTGCGTACCAAACAACTAAACCGGTATTGTATTTTACACCTCTTGAGGATGCTAATGCTGTATCAGAACCTGCATGGTTTCTCCATTCTAAATAGTAGTGATTCTTTGCAAAGCTAATGCCATTGGAAACAATGAATCCTTCAAGAGTCATTGGCGTCTCGCCTTCCGCATCATCAGAGAAAATTTCACTTCCATCAGCTATCACTGAAATGTTATCCATTGCAAATCCATCTAATGCCAGACCGCCATCAGTTACATATTCAAATGTAAGGCTTACTTTGCTGCCTGCAAATTGGCTTAAATCGTATGATTGGTCTACCCATTGGCCTTTCGACGATTCAGCGCGGGTATCTCCATCTGTATCTTCATCACCAATTACATCAAGCTCAACCTCTTCACCGTCAGCTGTCTGTGCAGTAACATATAGATAGTCATAATCGAACTCAATATCATAAAACATTTTTGCATTAAATGTTGCTGTTGCTGCAGCTGTTAAATCAATCTCAGGTGTTGTTAAAGCTGTGTGCAGGTCATCGCCTTTAGTGCTGTAGTAATATTTCTCGCCGAAAGCTGGCTTAATACCCTGCACTTCTTTTTCAGGAAGATTTACTTTAACAATTCCCGGATTTTTAGATTTCGTGACACTTTGGTCAATGACAGTCGACAGTCCATTTTCATCAATATCTTCATAATTAACTTCAGTGATATTAGCCCAGTTTCCGCCCATTAGCTTTTGGAAGAATTCCTTGTTTTGCGGGGAGAAGCTTGTAGGCTCTGTTCCTGCAATATTTCCATTCCAGCTGCCGCCGCTCATGACAGACCAGGAAGCAATCGGCTCACCATGTCCAGAATAGATTGTATCGTACTCATCCGGCAAACCTAAATCATGTCCGAATTCGTGGGCAAATACCCCAACAGCTCCATCTTCAGGCTGGATTGTGTAATCAAAAGCGCCCATTTTTCCGCCCCAATAATCAACCTTGGCAGTTGTATCCGGAACTGCAAATACTCCGCCAAGTGTCCAGCGGTGAGACCAAATGGCATCGTCACCAATCACTCCGCCTCCAGCTTCCTGTCCTGTACCAGCATGGATGATCATCAGGTGATCCACTAAACCATCTGGTTCATTGAAGTCACCATCTGCATCTAAATCATATAGGTCATATACATCATATTCGGAAAGGTCCATTCCTGCATTAACCGCTGCCTTTAAAGCTTCTTTGACTAAATCCCTCGGTCCTTTTGGAGCCAAATTATCATGGCCTCCGTCCGGATTATCATCGCCGTACTCTTTTGCCGTACCAGGGACTGTAAGCCAATCTGAAACCGTTCCATCCACAGTATAGCTTCCGCCTGACTGCTCTTCATAAAACTGTTTGAAGGTCTTAACTTTGTCACCGTTGAAAAGCTTAAACTCCTGATCTCCGAACATAAGCTGTTCATAATGCTCGCGGCTGAAGTCGTCAGCATACATATAGCCTTCTTCCTGCTCTACATTGTTGTGTTTAAGGTCTTCGAACTCTGTCAGTAGAACAAGTACCTTGTCTGTTCTTACTCCACCTTTATAAGTTTCCTCTTTGGCAGTTGCAACTTTTACACCTGATTTTCCATCTTTAAAGCTATCATGACCTTTGTTAAGCTTTTTTGATAATTCTTCTTTTTGCTTGGTTAGAAAATCTTTTGCTTTTTTATCAAACTCATCCTGCTTATTGTCTTTTTCAGTTTTGCCTGGTTTTTCACCCTGCTTTTCTTTTATATAAGCTTTAACCGCCTTTTCAACTTCTTGCTGAGAAGCGTCTTTGGCAATTACCCCTCTCTCTTTTAATGCTTTACCCAATCTGTCCTCATCCACTATATTTAAGTCGATTGGAGCAGACAGTTCTTCTGCTGATACTTGTGAAGGGGCCGCTGTAGTTCCTGCAAAAGATCCCGCAAATAAAGCAGCAGCCATCATCGTGCTGGCTGTAATTGAAGATAAAACCTTAAACGGTCTATTCTTATTACTCATTCTTGTAGCCTCCCTATTTCTTCGCTTTTCAAAATTTCTGAACATTGCGAGATTAATTCTATCAAACTATTCAAACTTTTTTAATAGTCCGATAATACCGTTATACTTATATTTAATAGGGGAAGTTACAGGTAATTCCTCTCATTCTATTTATAGGAAATTATAAAAAATAGGAATTTATATCTGTTTTGAGCAAGATAGAAAAAGAGCAACGGTAAATTCCGGTGCTCTTCTCCCCATTATTAATGGGCTCTATTCCCGCCTTCTGCTTTCTCTTTCAACTCGTTCGCCAACAGCGAAAGGCTTTCTCTGTTGTATGGTTGACTTCCTGGATGGATTGGATGATGCGTGAATAGAGGCTGTGCAGTAAAACGCACACCCTCTATTTTTTCGTTTCTATTTAATTTTTTTTTGGCTTAATGGGATATTGATGTTCACAACTGTGCCTTTCCCTACTTCACTGTCAAAAGCGATACTTCCGTCATGTTCTTCAATGATCTGATTGGTAACCATCAGCCCCAAACCTGTACCATCTGACTTGGTCGTATAAAATGGGTCGCCAACTCGATCGATGTTTTCAGCCATTATGCCGTAGCCCTCATCTTTAACGCGAATCAATACTCGCTGTCCCTGTAGCATTTTAGCAAAAATAGTAATGGTTCCGCCGTCAGGCATTGATTCGATAGCATTTTTAACGAGATTTATAAACACCTGCTTCATTAGCTTCTCATCACATTCAACTTTCGGAATATTTGCCATGTCTTCTGCAGCAAATGTGATATTCTGATTGGAGGCCTGCTCTTTCATAATGGAAATAACGTAGCTAAAAAGCGAGTTTAAATCTACTTTTTCAAACACTGGCTGCCTTGGCTTACTCAGGAACATAAGGTCATCAGCGATCAAATTGATGCGGTCTATTTCCTCTATCATGATTTGATAGCGGTCCCGGTCTTCCGGATGCCTTTCCATCTGCAGCTGTGTAAACCCCTTTAAGGCGGAGAGGGGATTCCTGACTTCATGCCCAACCACTGAGGCCATCTGCCCGACAGCAGCCAGCTTTTCTGTTTGCCGCAGCTCCTGAAAAACAGTTGTCAGGGATTGAATATAGGAAAAGAAACGATTCAGAAGCACATAAGAAACACTTGAAAAAATGACCAGCAGCACGATGGGCACCATGACCTTTTGGCTGCTCAGCAGAAAGCCTGCAACCAGATACTTACTTACCATTCCCCCTGTAACAATCCAAAAATAACGCTTATTGACAAAGAGCGGAGCGAATATGATAAAAAACAGCTCTACAGCGTTTCCTGTCTGAAACTCCTTGGATTCACCAAAGTAAATCATCATGCTATTTGTAAAATCAATCAGCACAAAGCCGATAAAGTACAAGTATTTTACCTTAAAAGGACTGCCTGTTTTAAAGAAATACACCGCCGCCGGCAAAAGGCCGATAATGGCCAAATAATAACCTAATCCTAGTCCGCCTTGCGGAAGTCCCGGAGTGCCCCCTGCATTGAGAGGAAGGAGATAATAATAAAATAAATCATAGAGTGTAAAAATAAGATAAAACAGCCACATAAAAAGCCTGACTGCTTTTGTTTCTTCATTTATTAATGTCACTTGACTAAAACCCTTCATAAAAAAGCTCCTCGGTTAACTCTATTAAAATGATTCCAATAGCATTATTATAAACGGTTGAACCCATCATTGTATATTTTTCTTCATTATAAGGTGTTCTTCACACCTAGATCAGATTAAAAAGCCGGCCTGCGAAATGCAGACCGGTTCTCGTGTGGATGGCTAAATGAGCAATTGTCGGTCGAGCCGCGGATTTACGGCTTTAATATAACCTTTATACAATCATCTTCATGGTCGTTAAATATTTTATACGCGCGATCAGCTTCTTCCAATGGAATCTGATGTGTAATAATCGATTTCGGATCGAACTCCTGATTGGTGATTTTTTTGAACAGTTCTGGCATGTAATGCACGACCGGAGCCTGTCCCATTTTAATCGTGATGTTTCTTGAGAAAAACTCTTCAAGCGGAAACATGTTATAGGTTAATCCATATACGCCTGTCAGCTGGACGGTTCCAAACTTCCGGACTGCTTTCGCGGCAATTTGAATAGGGCCTAGCGTTCCACCCTGCAGCTTCAGCTTTTGCTCAACCTTTTCAACAGCGGATTTTTTCCCGTCCATTCCCACACAATCAATGACCACATCTGCCCCGCCCTTAGTAATTTCTTTTATATATGCACCCATGTCATCATATTTTGTAAAATCGTAAACTTCTACATCATTTGTAAGCTTGGCGTGGTTTAGCCTGTAATCCAAATGGTCAACAGCAATTACCCGTTTGGCTCCCTTCATCCAGGCAAACTTTTGGGTCATTAATCCGATGGGCCCGCACCCTAGTACCACAACTGTATCACCCTTTTTCACACCAGAATGCTCCACGCTCCAATAAGCGGTCGGCAGGACGTCAGATAAAAACAACAGTGATTCATCCTCCAGCTCACAGGATTCCGGTACAACAAAAGGCATGAAATTGCCGAAAGGGACTTTTAAGTATTCAGCCTGGCCACCCGGGTGGTTCCCGTATTTTTCTGTGTAACCAAAGTAGCCTCCTGCGTCTTTATGGGGGTTGGAGTTATCGCATTGGCTCTCCATTTCGTTCTGGCAGTAAAAGCAATGTCCGCAGGAAACATTAAATGGGATCACAACCCGGTCTCCTTTTTTTACTCTCGTTACATCAGGCCCTGTCTCTTCAACAATCCCCATGGGTTCATGCCCAATAATATAGCCGGGGCGCAGTGGCATGTTCCCCTGATATAAGTGGAGATCCGAACCGCAAATGGCCGTTGACGTGATCCTGACAATAATATCATCCCGTTTCTCAATTCCTGGATCCTCTACATTTTTCACCTGAATATCTTTAGCTCCCTGATAGGTTACAGCTCTCATCTTTCACACTCCTTCAGCAATTTACTAGGCTATACCCTGCTGGAAGGTAGGTTAACTCCATTTATATCCAATCCCCTCTTGTAATATTTACCTATAATTAGAAGAATATTTTCTGGAAGATTAAAAGATAGATACAGCTTTTCTCAGATTAATAGTCAAAAATGCTCAAATACGAGGCATATAGGAAAGTTTAACTATTTTGAATTTTGTGAATATAATTGAAGTACAGCATTTAGCTGTGACAAATACATAGTTTGAGAGGAGACTTTGGATGAAGAAAAAAAGAGTAATTGGGTCAGCAGTACTAAGTGTGGCAATGGGGCTTTCTGTATTTGCATCTGGGGCTTTCGGCCAGCAGGTTGAGAGCAACGAGACGTACCGGGTCATGATTCAGGGACCAGGCGCTGAACAAGCGAAGGCTAAAGCAAACTATGGCGTGCGCTGGGATTTCGGGAAGGACGGTTTTACCACAACAGTAAACGTAAAACAGTATCAAGCCTTATTGAAAAATAAGAATTTGGAGATTGAGAGAGTCGATCAGGTAAGCCTTGCTCCTGTCAGCAAGGAATCTGCCGCCAAGCCGGGAGCAGAGGCTGCAGCCGTTCCGAATGATAGCACCCCTTGGGGAATTGAGGCTATTTATAATGACAGTGCTATTCAAACTACTTCAGGCGGAAACGGAGTAAAAGTGGCGGTGCTCGACACTGGAGTTAATACAGCACATACTGACCTGGCAGGACAGGCGGAACAATGTAAAGACTTTACTCAAAGAAAATCTCCTTTAATTGATGGAAGCTGCGGGGATAAAAACGGACATGGCACGCATGTTGCCGGAACTGTCCTTGCACATGGCGGCGCTAGTGGACAAGGTGTGTACGGTGTTGCACCGGACGCCGACTTATGGGCATATAAAGTGTTGAACGACAGGGGTTCAGGCTACTCCGATGATATCGCCGGTGCCATTCAGCATGCGGCAGATCAAGCAGTTAGCACGGGATCAAAAGTAGTCATTTCCATGTCTTTAGGTGCAAGTTCTAAGAGTTCATTAATCGCTGATGCGGTTGATTATGCTTATGGTAAAGGCGTTTTAGTTGTGGCTGCAGCTGGAAACGATGGCCCTTCAGATAACACAATCGGCTATCCTGGCGCATTGGTAAACGCGGTTGCAGTTGCTGCACTGGAAGACGTTCAGGAGAATGGCTCATACCGTGTAGCCGACTTCTCTTCTCGCGGAAATCCTGCAACTGACGGCGACTATTTCATCCAGGAACGCGATGTTGAGCTTTCCGCACCAGGCAGAGCGATTGAATCTACTTGGTTCGATGGCACTTACAACACAATCAGCGGTACTTCCATGGCTACTCCTCACGTATCAGGATTGGCTGCAAAGATTTGGGCTGAAAACCCTTCATTGACTCATGTTGGTCTTCGCGCAGAGCTTCAAACCCGCTCCAAGCAATATGACATCCTTGGCGGAACAGGAGCTGCAGCTGGTGATGATTACGCATCAGGATTCGGTTTCCCTCGCGTGAAATAATAGAATGGTAGAAAAGCTTGGATTCCTTTTAGGGATCCAAGCTTTTTTGGGGATGAGTTGATGATATATCCAAAAATGCACCCCAGCCGGTGCGTGTAAAAATACCAATTTGCAAATATACTTGAAAATCTGCAAATATATAAGGGAATTTGCAAATAAAAAGCAGAATTTGCAAAAAAGTCCTGAACAAGAGAAAATATACTCCTTCAGCTTTAGTTTTAAATGCTTTTTTTCTATAGGCTCTTTTCTAAAAGATTGTTGGCATTAAATTCATTTTGTAAAAAAACTTTGATAAATAAGGTTGGTTGATTGGAGCGCAAGGTGCGAGACCCCAGCGGGAGGAGTGGGACAGGTGAGACCCCACAGGTGCTTGCACCGAGAAGGCTCACCGCCCGCTCCGCGGTTCGCTGAGCGTCCTGGAGCGGAAATCAACCACTCCTCACAACTAGTTTAAATAGCAACAAAGTTTGCGAAAACAGCCTTTCTATAACCATTTTCTACTGCAAAGCCGCCTGTTTTTTCTGTTTTCGGTTATAAATGAGCTTTGATAAGCTGACACTTGCCTCATACAGCAGCAATAGCGGCAGCGTGACCAAAATATCAGATATGAAGTCAGGCGGTGTGACCAAAATGGCAACGACAATCAGCACAAAATAAGCATATTTTCTTATTTTCTGCAGCGAATAGGGATTGATGATGCCAAGGCTGGTCAGGAACATAATAACAACCGGCAATTCAAACAAAAAGCCGAATGGCAGTGTTAAATGCAGAACGAATTTAATATATTTTTCTGTTGTAAAAAAGGCTGTAAACATCTCACCGGATAAGGCCATCAGAAAGTTCAGCACGAGCGGCAGCAGGACGAAATAGCCAAATGATATCCCTGTTAAAAACAAGAAAAATAGAGCCGGAATATAGGATAAGGTCACTTTTCTTTCTGTTTTAGTCAGTGCCGGGCTGACGAACAGCCAGATTTGGTGGGCAGCAACCGGGATAGCCCCTGCTATCGCTACAACGGATGCGAGCATAAAATAGACCCAGAGAATTTCGGAAGGTCCCAGAACAGCCAGCTTAAAATCCAAATCTTTTACAAGCCATTCATAAATATCACTCACAAAAATAAAGGATAGTGCTAAAAATACAATAAAAGTAACCGCAATAATAATCAGTCTTTTACGAAGCTCCTCAAAATGCTGAAGGACGTTGACTGCCTGATCATTCATGTTCAAACACCTCAATAGCAAAAGGAAGGAAGAAACTATCTTCCTTCCTCTTATTTTTATAGTAATTCTTTCTTCTTCTCTTCAGCTGGCTGGTCATCCGACACAAGTTCGCGTGTTGATTTCTTAAACTCTTTCAAGGTCGTTCCAAACGCCCTTCCGATTTCCGGCAGTTTGGATGGACCGAAGATGATCAGTGCCAATACCAATACTAATATCAATCCTGGAATTCCGATGTTTGATAGCATAATAACCTCCTAGTATTTAAAGCCTGTGATGGCAACGACACCCGGACGCGGCATTGTATCTCCCTTGCGGTGAGGCCATCTGCTTGTCAGGTTGTTTAAGTCTGCGGATTCTTCCCCGGGATGCTGGATGGACAGGAATAATGTTGTTTCGTTTGGAGTAAAGGACGGTCCTGTCAATTCGGCTTCTATCGGCGCAGATGCAAACTGGAAAGCTTCGCCAACATTTTTTCCGATTGTCGGGATGACGAACATGCCATTATTGGCAAAGTGTGTATAAATTCCGCTGTTCAGCTTGCTTGAAGACATATCTGTAACAGTCCAAAGGTTGCCGAGGCTATCAAAGGTCAAATTATCGGGCGCACTGAATCCGCTTTGCTTTCCGCCGGCTGCAAAAATCTCAAAATCGAATGTAAGAGCACCAAGATCATCATCTTTTTCTATGAATCTAGTAATATGACCATGGAAGTTTCCATGTCGATCATTATTTGTATGAGCGATAAATACAGTTTTATCAAACGGGCTGATTTCCACGTCTTCAGGACGGTCTGTAGGCGTTCCGCCGACCAGCAGCGCCGCTTCATGACAGTTGACGACAACATCGGCCTGAGTCTGGAATTTGTTTAATAGCTCCGCCTTGTCCTTTGCTGCTTTACGAACATTTTCAATCGTTAAAGGCACCCATTTGCCGCTGCCCATATTGGCCACATAAAGAGTCCCTTCTTCCAGAAGATCAGCATTCGCTTTCCCGCGTGATTCCACATATTTATTTCTGCTGATAAATTTATACACACAGGCGTCTTTTTTGTCATCGCCCATATACACCACAACACGGTTGTCATTTGTCAGGCCGACAGATGCGTTTTCATGGTTAAAGCGTCCCAGAGCGGTATGCTTGCGCACCTTAAAGTTAGGATCGAATGGGTCGACTTCCACAATCCATCCATAATGAGTATCGTTTAGGCCTGCGTCCTTTGCTGTATTTTCAAAGTTTTCTTCTGCGGATAAAACTGTTCCCCATAAAGTCATGCCGCCCGAGCAGTTCGCAAAAGTTCCTTGGACATTTGTTGCGCCGCCAACTGATTTTGAACCTTTCGCAGGGCCTGTCAGCTGAAATGGTGTTAGTCCAGAAACGCGTCGCGCATATTTTGAATTAGTATCCATTTTCCATGTACCTTCTTTGTCTCGGTACACTTCGATGATGGATCCACCCTGGTTATATAGCATTTTTTGAACCTGAGATTCAGTATATTTGCCGCTTGCCGGCTTAGCTCCATGTACGAACATTTCACTCGAGTATTCATGGTTCACCCACAATAAGCCACGTTTGTCTCCATCAATGGGAAAATATAATGTAAAGTCATTGTTAAAGCCAAATGTATCCCCTTTTTGGTTGATAACATCTCCATACGCTGCCACAACATCATACTTATACCCACGCGGAAGCACCAGGTCATCCTTATCCGTCGGGTCAATCGGCTTAAAGTTCAAACCAGAGATTTTCTTTTGGAACCCAAATAGATGGGATGCAGCTTCTGCACCTTTGGCTTCCGCTTTTGGCACCATTGTGCCTAAACCAGCAGAAGCGACTGTTAAAGCTCCTACTCCTGTACCTACATACGTTAAAAATTTGCGGCGATTTAATTCAGTCATCCTTTCGCACCTCTTCTTTTCATTTAATAATGCTTGCAGCTTATTTATGTATCAATCCCAAGTACAATATTAGGGAAGGAATATTAAGAGAATGCTAAGGAATAGCCGGAAAATTGTAAAAAAAAATTAAGAATTGTAAAAATCAGAAAGGTGGAGGCGCAGTGATAGACTGTTATGAAAGATTAGATTACCCTCTTATCCAATAAAAAAATGCCCGGCATCTGCCGGACATTTTTTAACTATTCTATCAAGATACTTTTTCTTCCTGGTGCTTGTATTCTTCTTCCCAATACTCGGCGTTTTTGATGCCAAGCTTTTTGGAATTGAATACAGGATCGAGACCTTGTTTCTTTTGGGCTTCGTAATCTTTTAAAGCAATCAGGGCCGGTTTCGCAAGGATCAGAATGGCGATAACATTGAGCCAAACCATTAATCCCAGGCCAACATCCCCAAGTGCCCAGGCAAGGCCTGCCGTCTTGACGGAGCCATAGAAAGTTGCACCAAGCAGCACAAACTTAAGAACGAACATGGCAATTTTGCTATTTTTGCCGCTTACTAAGTAGGCTACGTTTGTTTCGGCCATATAGTAGTAAGCCATAATGGTTGTGAATGCGAAGAAAAATAGCGATACAGCAACAAACCCTGCACCGAATCCTGGAAGAACAGATTCAACTGCTGCCTGTGTATAACCAGGGCCAGCTTCAACTCCAGGAAGGTTTTCTACGATAGGAGTCTTTCCATCTGCTCCGACAGTATTGAACATTCCAGTAAATAGAATCATGAACGCTGTTGCGGAACATACGAATAAAGTATCAATGTAAACAGAGAACGCCTGAACAAGGCCTTGCTTTGCAGGGTGGGACACTTCCGCAGCAGCCGCAGCATGCGGGCCTGTACCCTGTCCAGCTTCATTGGAATAGATTCCGCGCTTTACGCCCCAGGCGATTGCGCTTCCGATGATGCCGCCAAACATGGAATCGGCGCCAAAGGCACTGCTAAAGATTAATGAGAATACGCCAGGCAATTCTCCGATGTTCATGCCAATAATAACTAAAGAAACAAGAATATAACCTACTGCCATAAACGGCACTGTATATTGGGCAACCGTTGCAATACGCTTTACCCCGCCAAAAATGATAAGAGCCAGCAAGCCGACAACAACGAGGCCGGTTACTGATTTACTGATACCAAATGCATTTTCCATACCCAAAGCAATGGAATTTGACTGGATCCCCGGCATTAAAAGAGACATTGCCAAAAGAGTCGCAACCGCGAAGAGTACGGCAAACCATTTGATTCCAATCCCTTTTTCAATGTAATAAGCAGGCCCGCCTCGGTAGACACCGTCTTTTTTCACTTTGTAAATTTGGGCTAAAGTGGACTCAACGAATGCGCTGCCTGCTCCGATAAAAGCAATGGTCCACATCCAGAAAACGGCACCAGGACCACCCATTGCGATCGCAGTGGCAGTACCGGCAATGTTACCAGTTCCTACGCGGCCGGAAAGAGCAATAGATAAGGCCTGAAAAGATGAAACACCCGCATCGGAACTTCTTCCTTTGAACATAAGCAAAACCATGTCTTTGATGTGCCGGACCTGCAAGAATCGGGTTAAAATCGAAAACAGCAGCCCTACTCCAAGCAAGATGTAAATAACTGGTGTGCTCCATAAGATCCCATTAAGCTGATTAACAAAAGCTTCCAAACAACTTCCCCCTTTTTATTATATATTCTGAATCTTTTTCCTATTAAGAATTATAGTTTATAGACTGTTATATTACAATGGTTTTTTAACGGTCATACGGAATAATGTCATAGAACTTTTTGGCTTGCTTTACTTTTTCCGGGAGTGAGTTCGTTTTGTTCAATGATAATGGGATAAATAGAATTATAGAGAACATAAACCTTCCTATTTTCGGAAATTTCCGCTATTATATATTTAGGGAAACGAAATGTTGACCGGAAAGAAGTGTTTCAAGCATGAATAAACAAACAAAACGCAATTTAATGATCATGTGGTTCGCCAATTTCTTTGTGGCAGGCAGCATGACAATGGTACTTCCATTTATTTCTTTATATATAGAAACGTTTGGAGATCATTCTTCAACCTATGTTCAGAATTGGTCAGGCTGGACGTTTGCCATTACGTTTGTCACCGCCTTTCTTTTTTCGCCTGTTTGGGGAAGAATCGGAGATCTTTTCGGACGCAAAAAAATCCTGATCCTATCCGGAATTGGAATGGGTATTTCCATATTTCTGATGGGGTATGTGACTAATGTCTGGCAGCTGTTCTTCCTTAGATTATTTATGGGAATCTTTACAGGCTTCATCGGCATGTCCCAGGCATTTATTTCGACCCAGACACCTAAGGAGATTGCCGGCAGAGTGATGGGTACCCTTCAAACAGGAAGCATCACTGGCTCCCTGATGGGACCGCTGCTCGGAGGGGTTCTGGCAGATTTATTCGGGTTTGCAGATACATTTAAATGGACCTCTGTCGCCATCTTTGTTTCCGCGCTCCTCGTATTTTTTACAAGGGAATATAAAGTTGAAACCCAAAAGGGAGAAAAAACCCGGTACTCAAGTAAAGCCGTAATCCAGCATATTATCCGCAATCCGATTTTACTGACGGTAATGCTGATCTCAACGCTTGTACAAATGGCCCATTTCAGCATTCAGCCAATCCTATCTTTATATGTCAGCGAATTGCACGGACCGGAAAATTTGGCCTTTTTTGCCGGAATCGCCTTTTCTGCAGCCGGTGTCGGTAATTTATTAATGGCAAGGCAATGGGGGAAAATTGGGGACCAGCATGGATATATCAAGACTTTAGTTGTTCTGCTTCTCCTTGCAGGCGTATTTTACTTGCCGGGCGGATTTGTCACAAACATGTGGCAGCTGGTCCTTGTCCGTTTTGCGCTTGGTGTGACAATCGGGGGCATTATTCCTGTCCGGATCGCCTATATCCGCCAGGAAGCGCCGGTTGCCATGCAGGGTGAAGTGCTTGGTTACAACACAAGCCTGCGTTTCTTCGGAAACATTATCGGACCTGTTCTGGGCGGTTTAATCTCTGCTTACTTTGGCTTTTCTGCAGTTTTCGTTGTGACCAGTTCACTGCTGATTTTAAGCGGACTGATTTTGCTGGGTGCGATGAACCGCCATCCGAAACTGGCGAAGGATTCTTATTAGCGGAAGCCGTGTCCAGGGGTAGAGAAAATTTTGCCCGATTACTTTTTATGAACGATTAATTCATTTTATCGGTGAAAATCTTTTTTTCATCGCATTATAATATAAGAATTGAACGTAAAAAGCTGCCTCCAGGAATGAAAGGAGGCAGCTTTCTGTTTATTCGCTAAAATGGCAGACGCCAAGTTTATTTCCATCAAGGTTTTCGAACTCATACCACTTTACAGTCCCATCATACTGAATCTGCTCTGCTGTAACCTCGTGCCGGAGCAAATGGCGGCTTTTTACAGAGCCAAATGCAAAAAGCCAGCGTTTCAGCTGGCTTTGCTATTACTTAGCTGCATTGCTGGCGATATGGATGGCATCCCAGACACCTGCAAATGGCGGTGCATAGCATAAATCAACCATGCCAAGTTCATCAGCAGGCATATTGTTGTGAATGGCTACGGCAAACACATCGATTCTCAGGACGACGCCTTTGTTGCCGATTGCATGAGCGCCAAGTATTCGGTTCGTTTCTTTTTCACAAATGAGCTTTATCCAAATGGGTGTTGGATTCGGATAATAGCTCGGATGGTCTGCAGCCTTCACAAATTCGGTTGAGTAGCCGATGCCCATCTTTTTCACATCTTCCTCGGAAAGCCCTGTTCTGCCAAGCTCCATGTCAAAAATTTTAATGGCGGCACTTCCCAGTGTTCCCACATACTTTTCATGGCTGCCGGCTATATTGGCTCCTGCAAGGCGGCCGCATTTATTGGCATTGGTTCCGAGAGGGATATAATCATTTTCTTCAAGTACTTTATGATAAACTTGCGCACAGTCACCTGCTGCATATACATCCTCAATATTGGTGCGCATTTCGCGATCGATAATGATGGCGCCATTTTCCGCTAATTCAATGCCCGACCCTTCCAGGAATTTGGTCGCCGGCCTTACGCCAACTGCAACCAGCACCAAATCAGCTTTATAGGTGCCTTTGTCTGTTTTAACACTTTGCACTTTTTTGTCCCCGCTGAAGCTCTCTACCTTTTCACCCAGGTTCAATTCAACACCATTTTCCCGGATTTCTTTTTCGGCAATTTCTGTTATTTCTTTATCAAAAGGCGCAAGAATTCGCTCTCCCATTTCGATGACTCTAACGTTTTTGCCGATTGTTTTCATTGCTTCGACCACTTCGATTCCGATGTAGCCTCCGCCAACAATGACGATATCTTTAACTTCCGGTTTATGGGCAATTTCTTTTAAAACCATTCCATCTTCAAGTGTTTTCAGCACATGAATGTTCTCAAGATCTACTCCGGGAAATGGGGGCATAACCGGGAATGTACCTGTACCAATCATTAGTTTATCGTATGTATCTGTAAAAGTTTTATCAGCTGCAAGGTCTTTAACCGTTACTTCTTTCTTGTTGGTATCCACTTTTACGACTTCATGCTGGAGGAAGGTTTTGATTTCCCTCTCAGAAAATTGTTCTTGTGTCCGTGCAATCATTTTTCGATAATCATCATTTTCACCTGATACATAATAGGGAAGGCCGCAGGCTCCATAGGATAAAAACCTGCCTTTTTCATATACGGCAATTTCGGCTTTCTCATCCATTCTTCTAAGCTTTGAAGCGGCCGACATGCTCGCTGCCACCCCGCCAATGACTAATAGTTTCATAGGGATCTCTCCTAACGTCTTATTCAATGACCGATTTTTATTAAGCTTTTTCAACATAGCTTTAGTTAAAAGGTTAAAATTATGCACTTCTGCAAACAGCGTCTATACCCTTATAGCTATCCTATTTTGATCATTTTAAAACGTTTTTAAGGACTTCTTCAGTTACTTTTCTGACTATGGTTTCGACCATTTCTTCAGATATCCCTGCCGTTGTTTCAGGTTTCCATTCGCTGCTGGGAGCTGGGATTCCGCCTGTGTGGATGCCCATTTTTCCACGGATGGAAATGAGCTCAGCGATTTGTCCAGTGCTTAATTCATTTGATTTTTTAATAATATGGTTGGAATATAGGAGCATAAGCGCATAATGCTCGAGTGACTCCATCCTGAAATAGGCTTCTGTAATGTCACGGCCCCAGGTTAATGCACCGTGGTTGGCAAGCAGAACAGCATTGTAGTCCTTGCAATATGGCGCTATGGAATCAGGCACTTCCTGTGTGCCAGGAGTAGCATACGGTGCAACCGGAACCTTACCAAGCAAAACGATGGCTTCAGGCGAAACGGGCTTATCAAGGCTTATGCCGGCAATGGCAAATGATGTCGCCACAGGCGGATGGGCATGGACAACTGCGGTTGCATCCGGATTTTCCCGATATACTCTCAGATGCATTTTCACCTCTGAAGACGGCTTACTCTTTCCTTCTAAAACATTGCCAGATAGATCCATTTTAACCATCATCTCAGGGGTCATAAAGCCTTTGCTTACACCTGTTGGCGTTGTCCAGATTTCGTTATCACCAGTTTTGATTGAGATATTTCCGTCATTAGCCGCTACAAAATTTTTATTGTACACTCTTCTGCCCATTTCACAGATGAGTTCCTTTGCTTCATGGTCGCTTATATATGATTGTGGTTCAGCCATGGCTGCCATCTCCTTTCCTATTCACATCCTCTCCTATTGTATATTCAAAATCAATTGGCTTCAGCAATTTTTATAACTTTTCACCTTTCGCTAAAATCTGATCATTTCCGCGGAAATATTTTTACATTTCGCGGTAAAAAAACCGCCTGATCATTGGACCAGACGGTTTCGGGGGTTATCTAATTATTATCTTACGCGAGGGTATCCGAAGCCTGATGCGTAGTCATCGCCAGTTGCTGCTCCGTAACCGCCTTTAATATCATACTGCTTTGCACGGTTTCTAAGCTCTGTGCGAAGCTGTGTATGGCTCATATAAGAATTGGAAGACCAAATTTTAGCTGCAAGGCCTGCTACGTGAGGAGTAGCCATGGATGTGCCGCTGATTGTGTTGTAGCCGCCGTTATACCAAGTGGATTCGATGCTTGCTCCCGGTGCGGATACTTCCACATCTCGCTCTTGGATATAATAGTCGCCATCCGTGTTCGGGTTGCCGCGGGATGAGAAGTTGGCTACACGGTATGTACCGTTTTGCTGAACATTTTCAAGGGCCGCAACGGCAATTGCATTTGTTAAAGCACCCGGGTAACCAATCGTATTAGCGCTATAACCGGAGTTTCCTGCTGCGGCAACAATAAGGACACCTTTGCTGTATGCATAATCAACTGCGCTCGCAATTAATGAGTCTTTGCCGCTGGAACCAAGTGACATGTTAATCACTACTTTTGAACCTGTGCGAACCGCTTCGTCTGCAACATGGCGGATCGCTCCTGCGATATCATCGGAATATCCAGAACCGTTATCGCCTAAAACTTTGTACGCCCATAATTTTGCCTGGGGCGCTACGCCATAAACGCCAAGGCCGTCATAGCCTCCATGCGCCAAAACCGTACCCGCTACGTGCGTTCCGTGACCCTGGCGGTCAGTACAGGTTCCGTTCACCATGGAAGAATATGATTGTGTGAAATCTTTACATTGCTCAGCAGAGCCTTCCAAGTCAATATGATTTGTATATACGCCTGTATCAAGAACAGCAACTTTAATTCCGCTTCCGCCTGATGTACTGCTAATGTAACTGTTATTATAAATAGATTCGATTCCCCATGGAGTCTGGTCGCTTGGATATCCTGCTGCTTCTAATGAGATTGAGTTATTCTTGGATGAAGAGGCTTCCGTTCTGGCTGTATCGAGTGTTACCTCGCTTACTTTTTCAATCGTTATGTTCTTGTTCTTTAAGAGTGCCTGGTACTGTTTCGAATTAACCTCTGCAGTAAGGCCGTCTTTTCCAAAATCCCAACGTTCTTCGATCTGCGCTTTTACATTTGCACGCTCAGCTGCAGGTCCCTGGATAAGAACTCGATAAGATTCATTTGCCTCTGGCCCTTTCGCAAATGCTCCTGCTGTAAAAACGGATAAACCCATGGTCATACTTAGAAGTGCTGCTCCTAATGCCCTTTTTTTCTTCATCCTTTTCTCCTTTCAAATCCTTTATTTTTTCTGTCGGTTCTTGTTGCTTTTTAAGTATATTTAAAACATTCTGACTTTAACAATGTGCTAAATTATGTAATTTACAAACTCTGGAATCAGGCATAGATTCATAGCTTCTAAAAAAGTATCAGGTCTTTTGATATATTTGCAAATGTTTTCCACTACTTCCATATTGTTTAATTCATAATTTTTTACAAAAATAATAATATTTTACAGTATTTTATAGTCTGAAAGTTTTATTTGAAGAGTCAAATTACACTCATTTTTTTGGTTGCAGCAGGGATATTTTCCTAGTGAAACGCTTTAAAGGTTTAAAACATAGTCTCTTTTCAAATAGGTTGTTGTTTTTTCCTATGAATTCAGCCTTTGATTTCCGCTACGGGCACTTGCTTTCTGCGGGGAGGAACGGGAGCCTCCTCGACGCCCTGCGTCTGTGGGGTCTCCCGCTTCCTCTCCTCCCGCAGGACATTGAATAAACTTCCTCGAATAGACATCGCACGAAGGAAATGCGGCAGCATTTTCGAGGATCAAATGCCCACAGCGAGATCACCTCAGCGAATTAAATTGAGTTATTGAAAAACAACAGACTTTACTAAAACACCCACATCAAAAAAAGCCTCCTGCCATTTGGCGTGGAGGCTTTCATCTATTTTTTGAACATTTTAGGCAGGCTTTCAGTAAATGGGGCATATGCAATGCCGTTTTCTGTGATAATGCCTGTGATCAATTCATTATCTGTCACATCAAATGCTGGATTGTACGTCTGCACACCCTCTGGTGCCATCGGCCTCTCATACCATTTGGAGGTGATTTCTTCAGATGGCCTTAGCTCGATATGGATGTCCTCGCCTGTCTGGCATGTGAGATCCACTGTTGAAAGGGGCGCACAAACATAGATTGGGATATGATAATGCTTGGCTAGAATCGCAACTCCGGATGTCCCGATTTTATTGGCTGCATCACCATTTGCTGCTACCCGATCACAGCCAACGAGTACGGCCTGAATCTTGCCTTCTTTCATCACAATGCTGGCCATATTATCGCAAATCAGCGTGACATCAACACCTGCTTCTTTCAGCTCCCAGGCTGTCAGACGGGCACCTTGGAGAAGCGGGCGTGTTTCATCCGCATACACTTTAAAATCATACCCTTGTTCCTGGCCAAGATAGATTGGGGCCAGTGCAGTCCCATATTTTGCGGTCGCGATGGTTCCCGCATTGCAGTGAGTCAGGATGCCCCAGCCGGGCTTGAGGACTGAAAGAGCATGTTTGCCGATTGATTCGCATACCTCTTCATCTTCAGCACGAATATTTTCAGCTTCCTCTTTCAAAGCAGTTTTCACTTCAGATGCACTTTTGCCTTCTTCCTTTTGAAAGCGGGCTTCCATACGGTCAAGCGCCCAAAACAGATTAACGGCAGTAGGCCTTGAAGAGGCAAGGTATTCCTTCGCTTTTTTAAAGTCGCTATAAAGTTCTTCAAAAGTCTCTGCACTGGATTTCTTTGTGCCTAAATATACTCCATAAGCAGCGGCAATGCCAATCGCCGGCGCGCCGCGAACCTTTAAATGATAGATTGCCTCCCATATATCCTTTAATTCTTTTAAATGCAGAAAGTTCTTTTCGTTTGGAAGAACTGTTTGGTCTAAAAGTATAAGAGCATCGTGTTCATCGTCCAATCTGACAGACTGGATCACATCCATTGGTTTTCCCATCATGCTGCCTCCTCTAGAATCTTTTTTCACAGCTTTTAAGAGCGCCTACAAAGTCTGCGCCTGTTTTGAAAGATTCCCTATCCATAATAAACACTTTGCCGGCTGCCAGACAAATTTTTTCTGCAGCAGCTCTGCTGGTCGGGTCTTCAATTGATGTGACATCTTTTACAGATGCCAATCCGATAATTCTTCTGCAGAGTTCAAGCCCGGCTACAGCCGCTGTGTCGCGAAGAACTGTATCCAGGTAGTATTCTTTAAAGCCATCATAACGGGCTGTTTGTTCAGCTGCTTTTTCATCCCAGACCTTCAGAAATTTATCCTTAAAAAGGTCTACGATATCTTCAATCGTATTTTGGAGATATTCCTTTTGATCGGCTCTTAATTCTTCATCTGCAATTGTATATTTTGCGTTAACATAAGCGAAGATCAGGTTGGCAAGGACGTTTCCGATATCGTAGCCGGCAGGTCCATAAAAGGCGAATTCCGGATCGATGATTTTAGTAGAATCTTCTTTTATAAAAATAGACCCGGTGTGCAGGTCGCCATGAAGAAGAGACTGGGCATTGGACATAAACTCAAACTTAAGCTTTGCCGTCTCAAGCTGCAGCTTCGGATCTGACCAGATTTCCTGTTCTGCATACGATCTTGTTCCCTCAAATACTTCATTTCTAGGACAATCATAAAATGGCTCTGTAAATACAAGGTCCTCAGAAATTTCACATAATTCAGGGTTGGTGAATTTTTGGACAAGCGCCTTCTTTTCCTTATGTCCCATCACTACGTCTGATGTAAGCAGTAATGTATTCACTAGGAACGTTGTTATATGGTCTGCAAACAGCGGAAACTTTTTATGCTGCATCAGTGCGGTTCTCATGATCGTATGGTCGGACAAATCCTCCATGGCCGTACAGTTCATAATCGGATCATAATGATACACCTTTGGCACGAACCCTGGCGCCAGCTTGTTTTGAATCTCTAAAATCTCAAATTCAATACGGTTGCGGTCAGGAGACAGCTTAAATTCATCAGAAATTCTGGCTACAGGGCCAGCCTGCTTTATGATAAGAGACTTATTATTTTTACGATCAATCAGTTTAAATACATAGTTTAAGTTGCCATCCCCAATTTCCCTGCACTCCAATTCCACACCCGGTGCAAAGAAATCCAGCCTTGTTTTTGCGTACTCGATGGCTTCCTGTTCATTCATAGTAAAATAGGCAGATGTGAAAACCGTCATGTTAAAAGCCCTCCTCATTCCCATACGAAACGTTAAAATAATCTATGATTTCGTGTATTTTATATATTTTAAAATATCTAAATACTATCATGGGATGGGAGCTTCGACAATCCTTTTTTAATAGAAAAGAGCTGCCATGATAGCAGCTCCGGTGTTTTTCTTATTTAATGCTCGTAATTGCCTGCTGTACGGTAGAGTAGACTTCAAGCGAAGAAAGGTCAATTCCCAGGTTGACTGCGCTTTTCGCCAGATCGGGGCGCACGCCTGTTGCAATTGTATTCACTCCTGTCAGGAGGAGGATGTTGCGGATATCAAAAATATGCTTGGCAATTTGAATGTCGATATTGACTGTGCCCGAAAAGTCGATAATGAGGGTTTCGATGCCCAATTGATTTACTTTCGGGACCGCTTTTTCAATAATGATTTGTGCCCGGTCATAGTCGATGTTCCCGATCAATGGCAATATCGCGATACTATCCTGGATCGGCACGATGGTTGCGGAAAGTTCATTTACCTGTAATTGCGTTTCTTTTAATCGTTTTTGTGTATGGCGTTCGAAGGCAAATACGGTTTCATTGATGCTTATATCAAGCATATGGTTTACTTTTTTTACAATGGTAATGGTCTCATCAGCCGTTAGCCCATGATCTTTACCGATTGTTTTAAGTCTATCAGTAAATACGATGCGTGTGTCCGGATAGCGGGTGACGATATCTGAAATCTTTCCGCCCATTGATGCCGCCCGTTCCCCGTTTCCTTTGCTCCATTCAACCAGGCCGTCAGGAACTTGATCGCCGTCATTCGCAATCATCTTTCCCAGAAATTTTATAAACTCAATATACATCGAAACAGCAGCGTCAAATTCTTGTTTTGGAATCTCAAAACCGAATCTGTCCACAATTTCTGCAACGATTTCTTCCGATAATCCCTCCGCATTTTGAGTAAGATACGCTGAAACTTTTTGTATAGGCTCCATCTGTATGTATATCTCCTCTCTTATGTCATGCTTCGATTATAACCTACTACCTCTTAAAATTGGCAGATTGGGGAAATAAATAGGATCATTTTACTTGGGTTGTATTCACAAATTTTTTTGTATAAACGATGGACCTTTTCTTTCCACAGGCACTTGCTTTCCGTTAGTTACTGCCACTGGCAAATAATGATTGATACTTTCCATGACCCGGTTGAAGCGCAGCCTAGCCTGTTCTCGCTGATCGGCCTTCCCCATTTCGCAGATCAAAGGCCAAAGATTAACCCAATCATTTTTACTGGCCCGCCTGATTTTGATTTTTTTGTTCATAATCTTCTTCCTTTATGCTGCTGGCGAGCAGGGATTGGAACTTTTTGAACAGCTCCTGAATTTCATTGTCCTGATTGATCAGCGGCAGCATATTATGATACTCCTTTTCAGACTTGAAATAGCTGATTTCTGTCCACTTTGATTGGTCTTCTTTGCTTTTTAAGACAGATATCTGAACATCAATGTACTTTCGGTAGATTTCTACGGCTTTCTTCTGTATATCCAGCAGTTCCTGTTCATTTTCAGGCCGGATGTGGTATTCATAGAGTTTAACAAACATAATGGCTCCTTTGTGTATGTTTTATGGGTTATCCTGCATCATTCCAAGTTTCCGATAAATACTCAGGGATTCTAGTAAAAATTTCTGGCTATAGCCAGTCCTCTCATGGATTCTGGATGCCCATTCTTCAATGGAACTGGCTGGCTCCTCCTTATATAATCCTTCTGTAGTACTCAGAAAGCTATGCCAATTATAAAATTCCCAGTGGGCCGTTTCGTTTTTAAAAGAAACCCTTTGCTCCAGCAGCGGCTTAGGTTTTATCCTATTTTGCGAGTATTCGGCTGCTTCCAGAAACGTGTTCATAGCAATTGGTGATGTGTCATATGCCTGCCTCGATACTTTACCGTTTGGGCGATGGTAGGAAATCTCAAGCCCATTCTCTATTGTAGACAATTGGACTTCTGCTGCCGGGAAGAATCCGCTTAACTTTTCCGAAGTAAAATTCTCTGCCGCTTGATCGATTAAGATTGGCTGCAGCCATTGGTCACCGAGATCACATAAATAGCGGCGGCCATCTTCATCGACAGCCACTGCTGCCGCATGGGAAGAAGGTGTATGTAACTGGTGGCCAACCGGATAGGCATGGATTCCAGCCTGCTTAAATTCATGAAGAAGCCAGATGGCCAGATCAAAGCAGTTTCCCGTGATTCCGAACTGTGCACGATGTTCCTCCATAAGGGAGACATCCCGCTGTTTCTTCAGCCTACCTTTATCGTAATACCATGCTTTCGATAAGGTCTCCATCGGAAATCTGTCAAACTTTCTCCAGACTGACATTATGGAATCGGGAGCGTGCATTACAATCTTCCTCTCATATTTCTCTCCTTTGTATATTCTTTTTCCGTCGAAAAATTCCTCTTCCTTTTGATTGCTGTGGAAATTATGATAGAGTATTTTTCAGAAACAAACATTAGAGGAGGCTTCTTATGGCCAAGTACATTGGATTTATTGGTACATATACAAAGGGAGAAAGCGAAGGCATCTACTCTTTCGTTCTGGATTTGGAAGCAGGCAAAATTTCAGACCCAAAAGTGGCGGCAAGATTGGATAATCCAACCTATTTAACGATTAGCAAAGATAATAAATATCTATACTCAGTGGCAAAAGAAGGCGAAGCTGGCGGGGTGGCTGCCTATCGTTTGGACAGCAGCAGTTCATTGGAAAAAATCAACAGCCAGGTATCAGCCGGATCTCCTCCATGCCATGTGAGCGTTGATTCTGAAGGACGCAATGTGTTTAGTGCGAACTACCATAAAGGAACCGTAGAATCTTACTTAACCGAGGAAGATGGCTCACTTGGGCCTGCGGTTTCTGTGATGGAGCACAGCGGATCAGGCCCGGACAGCAGGCAGGAAAAGCCGCACACTCACTATGCCGGGCTAACTCCTGATGAAAGATATGTGATCGCAGTGGATCTGGGCATTGACCAGGTAATTACTTATGAAGTTAATGATGGTGTTTTAAAAGAGCAAAGCTCATTATCTGTAAAACCAGGCAGCGGCCCAAGACACCTTGTTTTCCATCCGAATGGAAAGTATGTTTATGTCATGACTGAGTTTAGTTCAGAGGTTCTGCTGCTTCAATACCACGAGGATGGCAGCTTTTCACAGCTGCAAGCGATTTCAACGCTTCCGGAAGGGTTTAAGGAAAATAATCAGGGCAGCGCCATCCACATTTCTTCCGATGGACGATTTGTTTATGCCGGAAATCGCGGGCATGACAGCATTGCCGTTTTCTCTGTAAATCAGGATAATGGAGAGCTTACATTTGTGGAGCATACCTCAACGGAAGGAAACTGGCCGCGCGACTTTGTACTGGATCCTTCTGAAAAATTTGTGGTGGCCTCTAACCAGAATTCCAGTAATATTGTTTTATATAAGAGAGATGAGGAGACAGGGAAGCTGACACTGCTGCAATCAGACGTGGCTGTGCCGGATCCGGTTTGTGTGAAATTTTTACATGCGTAGGAAAGCGGAGGCCTCCCTCGCCATCGGCGGATTTGAGGTGGGCTAAGGACCACAGGCGAAGGAAGGGTTCTTCAGCTCTATTGCATAGCCAAGCTTTGGGAAAGATGCGGGTCAAGGGCACCCGTTCTTAACTGGATAGTAAAAAGGGTGAGAAGCTGCTTGTTTGCAGCCTCTCACCCTTTTTTCATTGCAGATTAACGGGATTAGACACACCATATGAGTGGCACTATTACTCTGATTAGGTCCTTTCAATATTGGGTTCACCACTTGAACGGCACTATTCACACCGATTAGGTCCTTTCAATATTGGACAATGAAAGTTTCACTTCATTCGCTGACTTTAAAGGCGATTTTGCCCCATTGTTCGGCATTTTCGATTTTATCAAAAGCCTGCTCAAATTTCTCAAGCGGCAGAAATTGATCGAGGACTGGCCTGATTTCATGCTTTTCAATAAATTGAAGCATCTCGTGGTATTCCTCGGCGCTTCCCATTGTGGAGCCAAGCAGATTTTGCTGCGCATAAAACAGGCTGCGGAGATTGAGTTCAAGCTGGTCGCCTGAAGATGAGCCAAATGTAACGATGGTTCCGCCGTTCCGGAGAATGCCGAGTGATTTATTGAAGGTGGCAGGGCCGACAGATTCAATGACAAGATCGACCTTTTCCCCGCCAAGTGCTTCATTCCAGTCTTCGTTACTGTTAAGAGCTTTGTCTGCGCCCAATTGGAGCGCCTTCTCGCGTTTTTCCTCCGAACGGGATGCCACGTATACGGTTGCTCCTGCTGCTTTCGCAAATTGCATGAGGAAAGTGGCAACGCCGCCGCCGATTCCCGGAATAAATACCTTCATGCCGGCTTTGACCTTTCCTCTCGTGAAAAGAGCCCGGTAGGCTGTCAGCGCTGCAAGAGAAAGGACACCCGCTTCTTCCCAGGTTAGATAGGCTGGCTTGGGTGCTGCGTTTTCAGCTGGAATCACGATATATTCGGCAAACGTTCCGTGGAATGGCAAGCCGACGATTTCAAATCCGGCTGGCGGAGCATCGCTGTTTTCTTTCCAGCCAAGCCCCGGGTTGATGATCACTTCATCGCCAGTTTTTACATTTGTGACACCTTCACCAACTGCATCAATGATGCCTGCTCCGTCTGAACCGATGACAAGTGCCGGCTCTTCCGGCTTGTGGCGGTTCAGGACGAATAAATCACGATGATTTAATCCGGCTGTTTTTAATTTAACTCTAACTTCCCCTGCAGCCGGCTCCGGCTTTGTCATTTCCCCATAGGTTAAGCCGCCGCGGCCTGTGTTTCCTTCATGAATGATGGCTTTCATCTAAATACACCTGCTTTTCTTTAAAAATTTCGTCTATTTCTATCATATCTTGAAAAGGGCTAGTAGAAAAAGCGATATGACTTGGATGCTTGCAGTGCAGGCATCTGATTTTTGCCTTTTATGCGTCACTTTTTTGTTTTATGAGTTAATTTCGGATTTTTATGCTTCACTTTTCTTTTCTTATGAATCACTTTCACTGCTTTTTGCGTCACTTTTCAAATTTATGCGTCACTTCCCGGTATGATCACGTTTGCTGGCTTAGCATTAATTTTACAAATTTTCTTTTACCAGCCTGAAGGACCAACCCGTCTGTAATTTTCACTGTTAGCTTGACGTCGCTCACTTTTTCACCGTTTAAGCGGATGCCGCCATTTGCAATCATTTTTCTTGCTTCAGTCTTGGAAGGCAGCAGACCGAGTTCGGCAATCAAATCGGTAAGGGGCATTTCATTGGCACCCTTCCATTTAACCTCTGGAATATTTTCCGGCATGGCGCCTTTTTGAAAAATCGTTTTGAAATGCTGTTCGGCTTTTTCCGCTTCTTCGGTGCCGTGGTACATGCGGACGATGGTTTTTCCCAGCTGCATTTTGGCGTCGCGCGGATGAAGAATGCCTTCTTCCAGCTGCTCGGCAATTAGTTCTTTATCAGCAACCGGCAAATCCGTCACAAGATTAAAGTACTTATCGATGAGCTCATCCGGAATGGACATCGTTTTGCCGTACATATTATTGGGGTCTTCATCCACACCAATGTAATTGTTTTTCGATTTGGACATTTTCTCTTTTCCGTCCAGGCCTTCAAGCAGGGGCATAAGGATGACCACTTGTTTTTCTTTTTCAAAATGCTCTTGAAGATGGCGGCCCATTAAGACATTGAAATGCTGGTCATTGCCGCCAAGCTCAACATCGCTTTCAAGAACAACCGAATCGTATCCCTGCATTAATGGGTAGAAGAATTCATGGAGCGAAATCGGCTTTCCGGCAGCCAGGCGCTCTGAGAAGTCGTTGCGCTCAAGCAAACGGGCAACTGTAATGCTCGCCGACAGGCGGATGACATCTTCCAGGTTCAGATCTGCGAGCCACTCTGAATTGTAGTGCAGATCCACTTTTTCCATGTCGAGCACCTTGCTGAACTGCTCGAAGTATGTTTTGGCATTATGCTTAACCTCTTCAGAAGTAAGCTGTTTGCGAGCTGCAGACTTGCCTGTCGGGTCGCCAATTTTTCCTGTGAAATCGCCAATGATCAGCTGGATGATGTGGCCGTTTTCCTGGAACTGCTTCAATTTGTTTAATACAACCGTATGGCCAATATGGACATCAGGGGCAGAAGGATCGAGCCCCAGTTTAATTTTTAATGGCTTGTTTTGAAAAATGGATTTCGCTATTTTATTTCTCAATTCCTCTACGGGAAGGATTTCCTGGACGCCATTGCGATAAACCTCCAGCTGCCTCTCCACTTCCTGGTTCTGTTCAGCCGTCAGTTTTTCAATAAAATTCTCCATGCCCCTCATCCTTTCTTTTTTATGGCTTTAATACAAAAGGCTCTTTTCGTATAGATTGTTGTTTTTGGACTATAAGGCTTGCCCGTTGATTTCCGCTCCAGTCACGCAGCGAACCCGCGGGGAGGAACGGGAGCCTCCTCGGCGTTTCACGCCTGCGGGGTCTCCCGCTCCCTCTCTTCCCGCAGGAGTCAAGTGCCTTCCACTCCAATCAACTCAGTAATTAAAACTAGTTTGTAAGCAACAAACTTTGCGCAAACAGCCATACAAAAAACCACGCCCCTAATGAAAGGGACGTGGTTAACGCGGTACCACCCTTTTTGAAGATTGCTCTTCCACTCAGCGGAATAACGGTCCGTGCCGTTCCTTGCTACTGCCGTTCACAAGGAAAGTTCCAGAAGGTAATTCACGCTTATCTTTGTGCTGATTTGCACCACACATCAGCTCTCTAAAACAGGGAGATAAGCAGCTACTGATTCCTGTCATTACTTTAGATTTGAAATTATTTTCATCATTTTAGCGGATTGGGGAGTAATGTTCAAGTAGTTTTTCAAAAAAGAGGATACAATGTGCGGGATAAAAATGGGGATTGAAATGAGACTTAAGAATGCTTGAGAATTATTTCATCCCCATGGACTTTTGTATTCTGGGGATTTCTTTTTTGTTGTTCCATGTTTCTTTTTCGAGAATTTCCAAACTAACTTCCTGGGTTTCCATTCAATCCTTTAGTTCACCAAATTCCTTTGCATTTTGAAGTCTGAGCTCACTAATTTCAGCTTTTAATGCTTCTTGGCCAGATATTAAAGCACCAAGCAGGCCGGTATGTTCTTTTTGTGTAATACCCTGAAGTTTAATGGTTTCCCCATGTTCCTTCAATGTTTCTCCCTGCTCCTTTAGTGTTTGGCCTTGCTCCTTCAAAAGCCCACTATGTTCCCTTAGCGTTTCGCCTTGGTTCTTTAGTGTTCGTCCCTGCTCTTCCAGCAGCAATCCATGCAAGTCCACCTTTTCGTTGATCTGCCCCAAAGCTTTAAGTATTTCTCGGTCCATTTTTTCACCTCCTCCTGTTTTTTTTATTATATCATTCAAGAAATAAAACATATACAAAAAACAGGGACATTCAGCCTATGCAGATGCCCCTGTCCTTACTTCTATCTTGTTAATATAATCGGTCCTTCTTTTGTGACGATAACGGTGTGTTCACACTGGGCGACGTGGCTTTTGTTCGGTGTGACGAAGGTCCAGCCATCGCTCATTTCTCTTACTTCTTCGTCACCGCTTGAGATAAACGGTTCGAATGCGACAACCATGCCTTCTCTTAACAGCTGCTTATCCCATGGGTCAAAATAGTTTAGGATGTGATCGGGTTTTTCATGAAGAGAGCGGCCAATTCCGTGTCCGGTCAGGTTCATGATGACAGAGTAACCGTTGTTTCTTGCGACTTTTTGAACGGTTTTTCCAATCAGGCTTAGCTTGCCGCCGGGCTTTATTTTTTTCAGTCCTTCTTCAAATGCTTCCTTGGCTGTGTCACAAAGCTTCTGAAGCTTTTCGTCCTCGCCGACTACAAAAGATAGGCCTGTGTCTGCAAAATAGCCATCCTTTGATCCCGAAACATCGATATTTACAAGGTCGCCTTCTTTAATGACACGGCTTCCTGGTATGCCATGCGCAACTTCTTCATTGACGCTTATGCAAGTAAAGCCGGG
The DNA here is from genome assembly GCF_058145115.1 of Cytobacillus sp. C11.1. Classification (NCBI taxonomy): domain Bacteria; kingdom Bacillati; phylum Bacillota; class Bacilli; order Caryophanales; family Bacillaceae; genus Cytobacillus; species Cytobacillus sp. C11.1. The sequence continues at coordinate 230,288 of NZ_CM176935.1, forward strand.
AAAATCATATTCTCCCTTAGGGCCCGAGATGGCACCATGCTTTTCAAAAAGCTCGCCTGCAAAATCATCAAGCTCCCTGGTTGTGACGCCAGGCTTTGTTCTTTCAATCATCGCATCGCGGATTTCTGCGACAATTTTGCCGATTTCCTTCAATTTTGCTAATTCTTCTTCATTTTTAACAATCATATTGAATCCTGCCTTTTCTTTAGTTGTTATTTCTCTATTATAGTCTAAATGGAGTGCGCTTAATAAGAATTCGCATTAACCCTTGCTAAAAAACGCTCCTTTCGTCTCAATCAAACGTTTGATTGAATCGCCTCAACCCCTGGCCATATGGACTTCCAGCTCTTTTTTTCAATTCGCTGTCTGTAGATCTCAGCCAGCTTGTTCTCTTCTGCAAAGTAGGGTGTAGGCTTAATTCTCAAAGCAAGCAAATCTTCAATTCCGCATGGTGCGGTTAAAATGACCTCGTTGTGCTCATTAAGCTTTAGGCCAAGGGCTGTGGCAGTTTCCGGGAATTTTGAGATGGCATCAACTGATGAAGAATATGGCGGAATGTCATTGACGAGGTGCATTCTTGCTTCATTTTTAACAGACCACGGAACTTCCGGCATATGTGAGAGCAGCTTTGATTCGAGTTCTTTTTCTGTATCTTCGCTAAGATCGCTTTTATCAAAGTATATGACATCTACATCCGGCAAGTGAGTTCTTTTGCTAAACCTTGCAGGACATCACAAACCTTTGCTCTGACAAAACCGGCGCAAACCCACCAGTCAGGCAGATTTAACGACATCGCAGCATAAAGAATGGCCAACATCCATTCGTCCTCTCTGACCAGATTCACGATATCCTTTTCCGTCTTTATGAGCATTTTTCCGTCTCCAGTTCACGGATTGAATGCAGTACACGCCTGTAATAGTAATCCTCATGGGGAACGAAGTCTTTTTTGGTTACCTGCCTGCGGACCTGGACTCTTTTTTCATTGCTGATTTCAAATCCTTCTGACGTAATGGATTCTTTACCGTTGAACCATAGCTCATAGAAATCCTCCATAGCGATCCGGACAACTCCAGATACCTCTTCAAGCTGCGGATTGAATTCATCTAGCTGATGAGGGCTGCGATATAGAAAAACATGGGCCAATTCTTTGTCTATAAAATTTTCTTTTTCCGCGCAATAATCAATTACGCCGAAGGGAATGAGTTCTTCGAAAGCAACGCTAATTCCAAGTTCTTCCTCTACCTCCCTGATTCCATCCATGACAGATTCATGGCTTAAAAGATGGCCGGCTGCTGTAATGTCCAATAGGTCCGGATAATCCTTCTTCTCCTTGCTGCGGTTCTGAAAATAAATATAATCCTGGTTCTTTTCTTTGCTGATGAACCAGCAGTGGAAGGTTTCGTGCCAGAATCCCTTTTTATGTACTTCTTCGCGTGAAGCCACACCGATTTGCTTCCGTTCCCCATCAAAAATGTTGAGAAGCTCTGTTTCCATTTGCGATGCACCCCTTCTCTATTTAGTAATAAAAGCATTAAAAATGTTGAGCGGATCTGCTTTATATAATTCACGGTAACTCCGGATCTTCTCCTGCTCAGCATACTTGCGCACCATTTTATAAGCAAAGGAATAGCCCGCGAACACAGGGATTCCCATTTCACGATTGCCAAAACAGATTTTGCTTTTCAGAACATCGTCTGTCGTATCTATGTTATCCTTTGCAATTTGCTGATAGGCCTGCTCGGCTTCCTCTGTAAGATTCTCCTTCCACCAGCGTTTGTCATCAAAAAGGGAAAGGCTGAAGTATTCAGCACCTCCCTCCATTTTATACCAATCAGCCAGGGTAAAGGTATCCAATGTGAGAGAATAGATTGGATTTTCCGGAGAAGCATGGTGCATTTCATGGGCTAGCATATACTTTAAGAATTCTCGATCCGGTTCAGGCGGGATGGCAATGACAATCGTATCCGCTCCTACGGTATAGCCATTTGTCCAAAGGGATTGATCGTATTGTTGAAACCATGGAAATGGAAGCGCCGGCACAATGGTAATGGAAAGGCTTTGGAAATGAAGATGGTTTTCCACCTCTGTTATGGTTTCATTGATGATGGTTGATATCTCCTTTCGATTCCAGCTATAAGAAAAAATCTCAGCCTCCGATAATGTTTCAAATTTAAATAACTGAAATCTCCTGGCGGGCTGATCCCAATCCTGCATCCATGTCTTCTTGCTGAACAGAGGACTGAGCTGTGTTTGGAGCCAATTTTTCAAGTTATCCCGGTTTTCTATTAAGTTGGCAGGAGTGATTTGATTGAGAGTATAGACCATGGCTCCAGGCTCCTTTTAATTGGTTTTATTATCCATACTTAGGTACACTTGAGGAAATTGATTATTCTGGGAGGTTTTGAGATATGGGCTGGGCTGAGTTTGGAAGAGTGAAAAATGAATATAATGAAACATTTAAAGAAATCGATGAAAAGCTGCTTCAGCTGATTCAGGAAAGAAAAGCCAATACGAAAGGAAAGCGCTTTTTCCCTCCGATGGAACTGATGGAAGAGTGGGCAAAGAGATATGATATGGAAGCTCCGGAAATTGGCTGGTTCTTTAATAGTCTGGACGACCGGAGCTATCCGTTTATTCCAGGATCAAGTGCCTTCCACTCCAATCAACTCAGTAATTAAAACTAGTTTGTAAGCAACAAACTTTGCGAAAATAGCCAGATTTTATCATATTATCAACTCCCATATGCACAGCACAATTGCATTTGATATCCATTCGACATACATACTGGAAAAGCCTTTGGAGGATAATGAAGAATTGCAAACCGGCCATTTTTAATTTTCTCTTTAATCTATTAAAATAAAGGATAATGAACTTGGTTAAAGGGGCCATGCCGAATGTTGGAGCTGCTGATTACGATGCTGGAACGGCTTGGAATTATTGTTACGATTGCGCTGATCGTGACAAGGTTCCGCTTTTTCAGAGAAATGATATATGGAGAAAGATTAAAGAGGCAGCATCAGTATAAGGCGATCCTCTTTTTCGGATTTTTCGGGATAATCGGCACTTATACTGGTCTTTCCTTCAATACCGATACCCTCCAATTTAATCGCTGGGCATCCGAGCTTGCCTCAGATGAAGCCATTGCTAATTCGAGGGTTATAGGGGTCGTGCTCGCAGGATTGCTTGGAGGATACAAGGTCGGAATTGGCGCCGGGATTATTGCCGGCCTCCACCGTTTTACACTTGGCGGGTTTACAGCGATCGCCTGCGGTTTGGCTTCCATTGTAGCAGGGTTGCTTGCCGCATTTTTTCATAAAAAGAATGAGCATGTGAAGCTTTCATCAGCTTTTTTCATTGGAGCAGCGGCGGAAGCAGTACAAATGCTGATTATTCTTAGCATCTCCCGCCCTCTGGAAAAAGCGATCGCGCTTGTAGAAATGATCGGCATTCCCATGATCATAGCAAATGGCCTTGGGAGCGCCCTTTTTCTCCTTATTATTAAAAATGTGATCAATGAAGAAGAAAAAGCAGGCGCCTTTCACGCCCAAAAAACACTGCGGATTGCAGACCAGACGCTTGCACATCTCCGCAAAGGCATCAGTCATGATTCCGCCTTAGCTGTCTGCAAAATTTTACATAAAGAGCTCCAGGCGAAAGCCGTAGCCATTACCAATCATACGGAAATTCTTGCCCATGTCGGCCTCGGAGATGACCATCACCGTTCCGGAAGCGCGATCCAAACGCAAATTACGCGGGATGTGATTCAGCACGGGGAGCTGGTGGTTGCCAATGACCGGACCATCCACTGCCGGGAAGAAAGCTGCCCACTCGGCGCAGCTGTTATAGCTCCGTTAAAACTTCGGGGTGAAACGATTGGAACGCTGAAGTTCTATTTCAGCTCTGAAAAAGAAATTAATAATCTGGTGATGGAGCTTATATCCGGGCTAAGTGTGCTGCTTAGCAATCAGCTGGAAATCGCAGAAGCTGACAAAGCGTATCAGCTGGCAAAGGAAGCCGAGATCAAGGCATTGCAGGCACAGATTTCACCGCATTTTTTATTTAACTCTTTGAATACGATTGTATCTCTCGTTCGGATTGAACCGGCCAAGGCACGAAAACTGCTCGTATCGCTATCCCATTTTTTACGGCAAAACCTGACGGCTACCACGGTCAGCGTTACAACACTCGAGCAGGAATTGAGACATGTCAAGGCGTACCTGTCAATTGAAGAAACCCGATTCGTCGACCGGCTGGAGGTTATCTATGATATTGATGAACACATCCTTTACGAAAAAATCCCGCCGCTTACGCTGCAGCCGATTGTTGAAAATGCCGTTAAGCATGGGATTAAGAATAAGGATCAGGACTGTCTTATTAAAATTACGATTAAAAAACAGGACGGCATGACGATGGTAAGGGTAGAGGATAACGGCCAGGGCATGAGCAAGGAAAGAGCCGCGCAGATTGGCAAAGGAACCCTGCAGTCCGAAACTGGATCGGGGCTGGCGCTTTATAATGTAAACCGCAGGCTGACAATGATGTTTGGCGATGAAGCTGCATTAAAAATAAACAGCACCCTTGGCGATGGCACAGAGATTCATTTTTCCATTCCACAAACGGAGGAAGTTGCAGATGGACAGAGCGATACGAACTTTAATAGCTGATGATGAACGATACAGCAGGGATGAATTGAGACACTTACTGGAGGAGTTCCCTTCGATTCAGGTGGTTGGGGAAGCTGATTCTGGAGAGGCCGCGGTAATGAAGGCCATCCAGCTTCAGCCGGATGTTGTCTTCCTTGATGTGGAAATGCCAAAAATGAATGGGATGGAAGCTGCTAAGTCGTTAAAAGAATTAAAGAAAGTTCCTCATATTATTTTTGCGACCGCGTATCCGCAGTTTGCTGCCGAAGCCTTCCGCTATGAGGCAATCGATTATTTGCTGAAACCCTATGACGAAGAACAGCTGGAGCAAACGATCAGGCGGATTGAAAAGCTGATCGGACCAGGAAAAGAAACGGAAAACAGCAAACCGCCCGGCAAGCTGGCTGTCGAAGAAGACGGGGAGATCCTTTACCTGGAGCCCAAAGATATTTTGTATATTTACAGAGATGAAAAAGTATCACGGATCATCACCAAAAACAGAGAATATGAAACCAAAACTCCGCTAAAAGATTTGGAAAGCCGGCTCCTTCCCTTCTCCTTTTTCAGGATTCACAAAAGCTATCTCGTGAATCTGGATTATGTGACGCGGCTGACTCCATGGTTCAATGGGGCCTACCAGCTTGAAATGGAAGGCCGGGAAGAAATGCTGTCAGTGAGCCGAAATTATGTGAAAGCATTAAGGGTGAGGTTGGAGTTGTAAAAAGCATCGGGAACGGTGCTTTTTTTTGATTTTGGAGAGATGGGGGATGAGATGGGGAGTGGGATTGAGTCTTGCTGTGGGGCTTGTGGTGTAGTTACTCGGTTGCGTCCTTTGGAGTTTTGATTTGCGTCGTAATTATTTGTTTCCCATCATATGTAAGCTTTTACACGAATGAAAAACGAACCGCCCGTCAATATGTGGATATCCTCCATCCTTTTCATATCCTGCCTGTGGAAAACCAGTTTTTCCATTGCTAACCGCAGAATATGTGGACATTTCAGTGGATAACGGTTCTAATCGCTAGAAAATGATGAATTTTGTCGAAAATCTTATACCCACTCCTGCATCTTAATCCTCCTTTATTGCATTTTAATCTTCATTTTTTACATCTTGGACACAAAATGTTCAAAATCTATTTTTCTAATTTATAATCTATGTAAACGCATTCATTTAACTTTTATAATAAAGGGGGATTTACCATGATTACATTTCTAGCCGGTATTGCTCTTTTAATTATCGGATATTTTACGTACGGAAAGTTTGTGGAAAGAGTATTCGGTGTTCAGGAAGAGAGATCGACTCCTGCCTATACGCATCAGGATGGGGTTGACTATCTGCCGATGAGTACGAAGAAGAACTCGCTGATTCAGCTCTTGAATATTGCGGGTACAGGTCCTATTTTCGGACCGATTCTAGGGGCGCTATACGGTCCTGTCGCATTCATCTGGATTGTGATTGGCGCGATATTCGCTGGTGCTGTCCACGATTATTTAACCGGAATGATTTCCATCCGCAACCGCGGTGCCCACTTGCCGGAGCTTGCAAGCAAGTTCCTGGGTAAAGTTATGAAGCATGTTGTGAACGCTTTCGCTGTGCTTCTTCTGCTATTGGTTGGTACGGTGTTCGTTTCAACGCCAGCAAGCTTGCTTCATGTTTTAATGGACGGCAAAGTTGCACTTGGCATTATTGTCGCTGTGATTTTCGCTTACTATATCCTGGCTACTTTAATGCCAGTTGATAAGATTATCGGACGCCTTTACCCTTATTTCGGTGCTTTGCTTGTCATCAGTGCCCTTGGAGTAGGGATCGGATTACTTGTTAAGGGAGCACCAATTCCTGAATTATCGCTGAGCAACTTCCATCCTGATAACTTGCCTATTTTCCCATTAATCTTCTTCACGATTACATGTGGGGCACTTTCAGGATTCCATGCGACACAGACACCGATTATTTCTCGTACGACTCAACGTGAAAAACAAGGACGTAAAATTTTCTACGGCATGATGATTGCAGAAGGTGTTATTGCTATGATTTGGGCAGCTGCAGCCATGAGCTTATTCAACGGTCCAACTGGATTGAATGAATTGTTGGCAGCAGGCGGTCCTGGAGCAGTTGTGAGTGAAGTATCTACTATGATGCTTGGTGCAGTAGGCGGTACGCTTGCCGTTCTTGGTGTCGTTGTTCTTCCAATCACATCCGGAGATACTGCTTTCCGCAGTGCGCGTATGATTATCGCTGAATACCTTAACATTGCTCAAAAGAAAATGTCCAGCCGTTTGTGGATTGCTGCTCCTCTTTTCGTAGTATCTTTCGTTCTTACGAAAATTGACTTTAATCTATTGTGGAGATACTTCAGCTGGGCTAACCAAGCGACAGCCGTAATTGCTCTCTTTGTAGCAGCGATGTATCTTTATATCGCCAAGAAGAACTACTGGATTGCCCTAGTACCAGGAACTTTTATGCTGGTGATGGTGATCACCTACATCTTAAACGCGAAGATTGGTTTCGGTCTTCCAATGAATATTTCCTGGATTGGAGCTGCAATCGGATCGGCAGCACTTGTCGCCCTATTCTTTAAAGCAGCAAAGAATGCACGAAGAAACAACTTCCCTCTTGATGATGACGTTTCCAACTGGAAGGGTGCAGCCTAATGGGCTGCTGCAGTCCTAACTTTCGGGAAACTGTCAAAGAACAAGAGGATAAGGTAAATAAAAAAGGCAGTGAAAAGATTCCCTTACTTGCTAAGATGGCTATGGTCATCATAACCGCAGGAGGATTGCTGACAGCCTATCTTTTATAGCTAAAAAAGTGCACGTCCCAACGCGTGCACTTTTTCCTATATAATGGAATTAGAAAAATTCAAGGAGGGAAAGTGAATGAGAATTTTAACTGTAGGAGCTGGCGCCATTGGCGGCTATTTTGGCGGAAGGCTATTGGAAAAAGGCGCGGATGTTACCTTTCTGGTTAGGGAAAAAAGAAGGCAGCAGCTTGAACGGAATGGATTGTCTGTCGAGAGTATCCATGGGGACATGAGGATCGCAAACCCCAAAACCATTACAGCTGGAGAAAAAGCAGAGGAATTTGATGTGATTCTTCTATCCACCAAAGCATACCATCTGCAGGGAGCGATTGAAGATATTCGTACATATGTAAGCGAAAAAACAGTGGTTCTCCCCCTTTTAAACGGTATTGCCCATTTAGATATGCTGACAGCCGCTTTTGGAGAAGAGAAAGTACTTGGCGGGCTCTGCTTTATCGAAACGACCCTTGATGAAAACGGAAAAGTGATTCAAACAAGCCCGATTCATGACTTCGTATTCGGCGAACGTTCAGGTGAAAAAACAGAGCGGATTCTTAAGATGCAAGAAGCTTTTTCTGGTACAAAAGCGAACTTCCGGCTTTCTGAAAATATTGAGCAGGAGATGTGGCATAAGTATCTGTTCATTTCTACCCTCTCAGGCGTTACATCCCTTTTCCGCTCTCCCATTGGGCCCATCCGCGAACAGGAATACGGGTTAGCCACTGTAAAAGAGTTGCTGAAAGAAGCTTCAGCCGTTATGAGAAGCATTGGTGCTCCTCTCGCTGAAGGCATTGAAGAAGCACAGGTGCAAAAGGTAAACGAAATTGGCTACGAGATGAAATCTTCCCTGCAGCGGGATATGGAAAAACAGCAGGCAATTGAAGCGGATCATTTCTTCGGGTATTTATTAGAGAAGGCTAAAGATCTAGGCTTTGAAGCACCTGTAATCGCTGCGGTGTATTCAAACTTGAAGGTTTATGAGAAAAATAGTTTGTGAGGTTGAGGCACCTGTTGAAGCAGGTGCTTTTTTTTAGGCAGTGTTAACGCAAAATATTAATATTAGCACCCTGTTGATTGGAGCGGAAGGCACGAGACTCCTGCGGGAGAAGCGCGTCAGCGGGAGACCCCGCAGGCGCGAATGCGCCGAGGAGGCTCCCGGACCGCCCGCGGAAAGCGAGTGGCTGGAGCGGAAATCAACAGGCCAATTTAACACAGCCATAGAAAAAACCCGAGCAGGATTTCTCCCCTCGGGTTATAGGTTTATTACTTCACACTGCTGTTGAAGTTATAGAAGAATTTAGCTGTGATTGAGCCGTCTTTATTTTCTTTAATGTCTGTTACATGGATTCCGGAATCAGCTGGCACATCGCTGTTACCCTTCCAGAAGTAGTAAGAACCAGAGTGAACATTTCCGGATACCGGTGTGATCTTACTTCCTGTTTTGAAGAAGTCGCCTGCGTTACCGCGGTTCAAGTTTTTCTCAAGTTCATATAAGCCGTCTGCCTGAAGGACAGATAATCCGTAGTGTGTAACTTCAGTACCGTCACTTGCTGTTTGGGACTGATTGTACTGGAAGCGCTTGTTCATCCAGTTTTCCACATTGTTAGGGCGGAAGCCGGCAGTTTGGTAAAGATTGATGATGTTTTCATCCACATGCCATGCTACTAAGCCATGAGAATCTGCACCTTGGCGGATTAAGCCTTTGTTGAAGCCGTCCTGTTGAACGTTTTCGAATAGGAAGTATTCAGTACCGTTAGAGCCTGGCACTTCCATTTTTACGATGCCGTTGTCAGCGGCCTTTTCGTCGTTGATTGGAGGTAAAGTGATTTCTTTAACACCTTGACCTGGTTTTACTTCAACTGGATTCACCCATCCTAAGAAAATCTTAGAGAACGGATCAAAGTGAGTTGGTGAGTTTCCTCCGTATACTGCAGCGTCCGGATAGCGCATCCAGGAACCGCCTGCCATCATGGAGTAGTTACCAACACCCTCGGAAGAGTAAACTGTATCATAGAAATCAGGCAATCCTAAAGCATGTCCAAATTCATGGGCATATACCCCTGTTTGGGCCGGGAATGGACCTGTTTTTGCTTCTTCTTTGTAAGTGTTTGTAGCTGCATCAAATCCGGCAACGTTACCGCCGATACCTGGCTGGATGTTATAGTTGTTCACAACTACGCCATCATAAGTCATATCTTCTGCTACTGTTTTATCAATCCAAGCGCCTTGTGACATACCTGCATACACATCTGCTGGTTTGCCAGTTTCATAGTATTTACCATAATATAAAGCACTTAAGAGGCTCCACTTGTGAGACCAGAACTGTGCTGGATCGCGGCTGAATTCGGCTCCTGTACCTTCATGGATTACGAAAATATTAGGAACTTCTCCATCTACAGCATACTCCGAGAAATTAACCTGCTCGTCAGCAGCTTTTAAAAGATCACGGATGAATTCACCTGTATGTGCATCACCATTTACATTTCCTAGTACATATTTGCCGTTTTCAGCATATTTGCCTTCTTGATCTAGATAGTATGAAGCCCCTTGTGGCATCTCTACCCATACAAATTCTGTATTTTCTTTACGAACCAAGTTGGTTTTACCATAACTGGATTCTTTATAAGCATTTTGCATTGTGCGGTTCTTTGGAACGTCTGGACCATCATATTTCTTGAACTGCTCCAGCTCATATGGATTATATTCTGTTCCAAAAATTAAATCCTCGTAATAGTGCGCTGGAACTTGTCCTTTCATATCCCCGACAGGCTCGTCCCCATCCGGATATTTTGCTAGAAGAACTAGAACTGGAATATCCCCTGTTGCTTCTTTATATGCAACATGATTGTCACCAGGCTGCTGGAATTTTGTTCCCAAATTACCTGCCTTTTCAGCCGGATCTACCTTCGATAAATCAATTCCCAATTCCTTTGCTTTTTCAGCAAGTTCAGGTGCAGCTCCGACATGATCTGCCAGACTGATCTGATATTTACTTTCCTGCTTAGCTTGAGTATCTGCCGGTCCCACTCCTGCAAAAACGGCACTTCCAGCTAAAGCTAGGGATAAAGCTGATGTTGATAGAACTTTTAACAAGTGACTCACTCCCCTATTTATTTCTGCACTCTAATTATTTCTATACTCTAAATAGTATAAAATATTCAGTATTTTCTAAATAGGAAGAAAGGAGGGTTTAATAGAAAACTTCGTGGTCCGAAAGACTTATTTTTCTGAAAAGTTACAGGTGAAATGATCATTTCTAAAGTAAAATTTCTTTTATCAGGTTAATGATTTATAATAGAGGGATATGTAAATAAAGGAGATTCTAACATGACTCATATAGAAGAAAATGAAAGAAAAAAGATTAGCCTTAAAGAAGCGATGAAACAGCAGCTTGAAAGCAAAAAGCAGAACCAAGCGGGCGGAAAGTTTAATAATAGCCCTGTGAAATCAGCTAAAACATTAAAGAGCCAGCAAACGAAAAAAACGAATAATCAGCGGAAACGGACGGGTGTGTAATGAATGGACAGAACCGGGCAAACATTGCCCCTGGAAACAAAGTGAAAATTGTACTAAAAAAGGATCAGCGAACGGGAACTCTGACTGAGGGAACAGTAAAGGATATTTTAACGAAATCGCCTACCCACCCTCATGGAATCAAGGTTAGGCTAGTAGACGGCCAGGTCGGCCGGGTGAAAGAGATTTTACACGATTAAGATCAATCTTCTTTAGGAAAGATGAATCCCTTGGCATCTAGATCTTATTTATTTGGAGGGAAATCTTGGTTACACTGATCAAACCTTTACTGGTTAATATAACGATACTATTTTCTTTTACGTTTAACGGGAATTTGTTTTTTCCTTTCCAAACAAAAACCCCTCTTACATTGAAACAAAAATTAATTTATGGACTTCTCGGCTCATTTGGAGCCCTTCTGTGCATGTTATATCCGATTGAAACTTTGGGTGAAACGCACTTTGATTTAAGAATGGTCGCCATCATGATTGTCACTCTATATGCAGGCTGGCTGCCTGGATCGATCGTGCTTGTGAGTGTTGTCATTACGCGCTATTTGATTGGCGGGCAGTTTATCCAAATCGGTATTTTGGTTTCTGTATTAGCCTTTATTGTTACCTTTGCCTTAAGAAGGATCTTCCTGAATTCTAATCACAAGGTCCTCTCAGGGACTATGATTGCACTTTTATATTTCTTTATTTATATTTCCATCCTCGCTTCTGCGGTTATTTTTTTGGATACTTTCTTTTACTTGGTTTATTTCATCGCGTTTTATATTACATTTATCGCGCTGATTTTGTCATCGAAAATCTGTTCAGGATTAATAAGCAAGTCAATGAAATGATGTATGTTGATAAGCTGACTATGGTTGGCCAGCTTGCAGCTTCCATGGCACATGAAATCCGAAATCCCTTATCAACTGTCAGGGGCTTCATCCAATTTTTGAGTCAGGATACTTCTGATGAAAACTTAAAAAAGTTTTCGCCGCTTATTTTGGAGGAATTGGATCGAACAAATAGCATCATTACGAATTATCTTAAAGTCTCTAAGCCTGAACAGTTTCAGATTTATAATGTCCCCATGCATGAGGTGATTCAGGATTGTGTTCTCCTAATGAGGCCGTTTGCTTCTTACTCTAATGTCGTAATTGATTATGATGACAGCGGTCCTTTTTATGTGCAGGGTGATGAACATCATTTAAAACAAGCGATCATGAATGTCATTAAAAATGCGATTGAATCGATTCCAGAACAGGGATACGTAAAGATCCGCACACTTCCGGATTATTTTAAGAGCGCTGTTGAAGTAAGAATTGAAGATAACGGCCGCGGGATGACCCCTGAGCAATTGAAGCATATTGGACTGCCTTTTTATACAACGAAAACGAAAGGCACGGGCCTTGGCAGTATGGTTACAAATAAAATTATCCGCGAAATGGAAGGTTCCATTGAATATGAAAGCACTGTCGGCAAAGGGACAACGGTAAGGATTGTTCTCCCCTTGTTAAAGACGGAATCATGAAAAGAGTGCCTGCTCAAATGAGCGGCACTCTTTTTGCTGTATATATCAAGCTTTGAAGGCCATTCAATCAAACGTTTGATTGAAGTTTTATCCAAGTCTGCCCTGTGCTGCCGGCTGATATTTTCTCATTGGGCCTTTGGCCAGAACATCCCGCATATACAGATAGCCCTTTGGATTTGTTTTTTTCAGCAGTTCAAGCAGATATGTAATATCGTCCATCGCCCGGTGCGTTTGGCTGTCCGCAATCTGATGGGATTGCAAAAGTGTCAGCAGCTTGCTGTTTGTAAAACCATAGTCCTTCCACGGAACGCTTCTCATTGTACAATACCACTTTAATTCATTTACATCTTCAGGATACATCCGGTACAAAAAGCTCCTGTCAAAGGATGCATTATGTGCAAATGCGGCATCTGCATGATAGAAAAATTTCTTTATTTTCATATCATCAAAGCTTTTCCCGCTGACAGCTTCATAGGGAATGCCATGGACTCTGAAAGCGCTGCTGTAGTTATTTTTCGCAGATTTGCTTATGGGCTCTCTTAAAAAAGAGGCCTTGTCCTTAATATCAAGAATCTCCCCTGTATCAGAACGATAGGAAAACAGCTTCAAAGCCAGCTCGATAATTTCATCGGAAATCGGCCCAAGTCCCGTCGTCTCCACATCCAGCAGCAAACCCATTTTTTCCTGGTTTTTCATGGCCAGCCTCCTCTATCCATTTTTAATTAAGCATATAATAGAGGAGTACTGAATTCCAGCAGAACCACTCTCTTATATTTTTTTATTATTCTTTAATCGATCCACATAATCGGCATGATAGTTTTGATGCATATATTCACGGTTCTTCATAGAATAAAAGTAGCCGGTGGCTAAGGATAAGAACGCAAATAGAAACCCAACACCAAAGCCGAAGTTATGATAGCCCATTACGATGCTGATGATGGAAGTAAGCATTAGCGTCAGCAAAATATAAAATAAGATATTTTTGCTTTTCAAGGCGCTGCCTCCTTTGTTTAATTTTATATTTATTTCAATTTATTTGTTAACAGAATCCACAATCATTATAACAAAAAACGAATCTAATCAACTGCTTTAATCGTAAGAATAGTAATAGCATGTAAGGAGGTTTTTACCATGATGGGGCTTGTGATTGTACAGATTGCGGTCATTGGACTTTTTCTGGTTCTTGGATGGGCCGTCCGTTTTAAAAGGGCTTACTGGCTGATTTCAGGATTTTCACTTCGGCCTGAGGAAGAGAAAACGAGATTAATTGAAAATGGATACCCGCAAAAAACGGGCAGCTTGCTGATTGGCACTGCTCTTGGTATGCTGCTTCTTCTGCCCTTATCGTTTACCGAATTTCGATTTGCCATGGAAGTACAATTCGGATTTATGATAGTTGTTTTGCTCGGGGGATTTATTTATATATCCATATTTGAAGTAGCAGAAAAAAGGAAGCGCAGCTACATCATTGGGATCATTGTTTTTAGCTTGACGCTTGGACCCCTTATTTATTTTACTGTATCCAGCCACAAAGGTTATGAAATGTCACTGACAGAAGATGGTTTCAAAATCTCAGGGATGTACGGAGATGTGTGGGCGTATGAGGACATTCAAGACGTACAGCTGTTAGAACAGATGCCTGAAGTAACATGGAAGCAAAATGGGATTGGCCTGCCAACTCTGGCACAGGGACATTTTAAAGTGACTGGTTATGGAAGCAGCCTATTGTTTATTCAAAAAAGATTTTCGCCTGTGCTTTATATTGAATTGGAGGATGAGCATGTGTTTGTGAATAGCAAGGATGGCAGGGTGACTCGCGAATGGTTTGAGCAACTGCGCATGGAAAGCAAATAAAAAATCAGTGGTCGCTGTCAAAGAAACCGGGCGGCCATTGTTCGGAATGAAGCATATCTAAAAGGCTAAAACTTGAACGAGAGTGAAAACACATCCATAATAAGATAATCATAGTAAAATTTGGAGGTGCCTAAAAAACTTGTCATACATACTTTTAGTCATAGGATTTGCCCTCCTGATTGCAGGGGCGAACTTCTTTGTAGAGGGAGCTTCGAAAATTGCCGGTTTCTTGAAGATTTCTCCGCTTTTGATTGGTTTGACAATTGTGGCGTTTGGTACGAGTTCACCTGAAGCGACGGTCAGTATTCTGGCGGCACTGAATGGCAATGCGGACGTGGCGCTTGGAAATGTTATTGGAAGCAATATTTTTAATATTACGCTTGTGGTTGGAATTACAGCGATGATCAATCCCCTGCAGGTGGAAAGCGAGACAATTCGAAAAGAGATTCCTTTTACCTTGCTGGCAAGCATAGCCTTGATGATTTTTATCAGTGACAGAGTATTGGAATCCGTCAGCGAAGATATTGTGACCCGCGGCGATGGACTGATTCTGCTCTTGATTTTTGCTGTATTCATGTATTATTTGTTTGAAGTAGCTAGAAAAAGCCGCAGCAGTACACAAGGTGAGGAAGTAAAAACGAGCGGCTCCATATGGACGAAGCAAATACTGATTACACTGGCCGGCCTGGCAGCGATCATTTTTGGCGGAGATTTGGTGGTCAGAAGCAGCACAGAGATTGCGGTTTCGCAGGGAATGAGCGAAACACTTGTTGGCTTGACGATTGTGGCAGTTGGTACCTCCCTGCCAGAATTGGTCACCTCTATTACTGCAGCACTTAAAAAGCAAAGTGAGATCGCACTCGGGAATATTGTTGGAAGCAATATCTTTAATATTCTTTTTGTACTTGGTGCAGCCGCAACGATTACTCCATTGGGAGTTGACCCAAAGATCATTGTAGATATAACGATCATGATTCTGCTGACGGTCGTGCTCCTGGCGTTCTCAAGAACCCACTATGCAGTAGGTAAATATGAAGGCAGCTTCCTAGCAGCAGCTTATATCATCTACTTGATTTATATTATTGTGCGGAATTAAAGTCAGAGTCGGGCCTCCATAGGCCCGGCTTTATTTTATAGGGCTGATGTTTCCGAAAAATACTGCTGTTTTCCCGGTTTTAAAAGCTGCCAGCATAGATAGAGAGAAAGAAGCAAATTGAAACCGGATAATAGGACGATTGTATAGCGAAGCGGAAAAATATCTCCCAGCACGCCGATACCGAGCAGAAAGACGATTTGTGCAACGCTTTGGATGACGCCGATGACACTTGTCATTCTGCCCATGATTTCAACAGGTACATTGTTTTGGTAAAAGGTTTGTTGAGTCCACCTGCATAATATTGGAATAGTTACAATTTTTAGTATAGCACATAGGAACAGCCTTCTTAGGCCAGAAAAATAAAAAGGCGCTGGAGAAGATTCTCCAGAGCCTTTAATCAGCTAGCGGCCGAATTTTTATTATAAGAAACCGTTGAGCCGACATTTCTTAAACCAGCAAAAAACCTAGCGGTGAAGATAATCGCTGCCAGCACAATAAAAATTCCGCTGACAGCCCCCACCTGGTCGGATAATACCCACTGCGGCAAGTGCTCGGCCCATCTCCTTGGTGCACCGATTCCACCTGCATACAAAAATGAACCGACGAGACCTGTAAAAAAGGAAAAGTATAGAGCGATGCCAAACGTATCGATGCTCGTATGCGTTTGATTGGCTTCGGTTTTATTAAAGTAATACATAAAACCGATGATCATCGCAATCAGGCCCATTCCCATATACGTATGAAAATGTCCGGGAACCCATTTTGTATTATGCATCACATGATTGACAACTATGGTCGCATCAATGATCGCGGGGATTGCTCCTGCCACCCAGCCAAACATCGAAAGAAAGAACAGGCTTGAGGCAAAATCCCATTTCATTCGCGAACGATAGACAATCATCAATGCACCATAGGCGGTAACGACCATAACGGGCAGGCCGTTGGCATAGGAAAAGACTTGCCCGATGATGAGCATCCATTTTGGGACCGCAAAGTCCATCAACAGATGATGAGTATAAATCATTAAGGTAAAAAGAGTGGAACAGTTCCAGGCAATCAAAAAGATCTTATTCGATTTCCATGGCCTTCCTGTATATTCAGAGAGGACTTCATAAACTGCAATAACTGCCATATATATCGTGCAGTTGGCGAAGATATGGCCAAATGCGTAGGTTAAGTGCTTGGCAAGCAACGGGTCAATTGTAATCGCCGGGTTTATAATATTCAGAAGTGAGGCGAGGAGCACCGTTGCCCCTGCCAGAAGAGCCGTCGAGTTGGTGATAATGACCATGGCTGTTGCCACTACGGCTGCTGGCGGTCCATAGCCTTCTTTCCCTCTGAAGATGATATCCCACCCGAGTGCCTTGCCAAGTCCTCCATAAACCTTTGTCAGCCTGGCAGCCAAATACATATAGAGAATTAAAAAGCCAATGCCCAGGATCAGCATGCCTGATAAAAAGAATATCGCCCCTGCTGCCCCATAAAGCTTGGCCGATTGGGAAGGAAGCGGATATAAAAACGTCCAGCCATCTGAAAAATGAAAGACGAATATAGCAATCAGAACCATGGCAACCCCAATGAAGAAAAAAGCAAAATTTACTATTAAAATGGCAGGATTCAGTTTGACGTATCTGGACAGGAAATACCACAATATAGCTGTACCGCCCAATGCAGCAATCCCAACCATCCCTGTTCCGTGTGCAGTCATTATTTTATAAAACCACTGTGGGGTTATGCTGATCATATTCCCCTGATTCATAAGCATGATGACACCAAAAGCCATCATCAGGATTAAAACCATTGATACTGCAGCCAAATACCATATAATCGTTTTCTTAGCCAAAGGGTGGATGCTCTCATTCATCAAAGGCTTCCCCCTTCCGGTTCAACAACAATCTCTTTCACCATAACATGGTGGCCGGTTGAACAATATTCAAGACAGAGTATTTGATAAGTCCCGGGTTCTTCAAAGGTATAATAGACGGTATTTGTATACTCCGGCATAGCCTGCGTTTGCGCGACAAGCTCCATTTTTTCATTATACAAACCAAATCCATGAGTAACATCGTCTGCTGTCACTTTAAATTGAACTTGGTCGCCTGCCTGGAATCGGTCCTCGCTCATCTCCCAGGCGTATTGGATTCCAGTAACCTCAACGGTTTTTATTTCATTTAGCCCGGTCGCTTTCGCCTGATGGCGGTCATATGGCAGTCTTCCAAGCGTCATGACACTGGCAAAGCCCATAATCGCAATAAGGCCGAGAAAGTAGAACTTCCTGATTTTATACCCCTTTTTCTGTATGTGACCATAATCCGCACTGCGCTTTGATTCACCGTAGACAAAAGCAAAAGCCAGTGCCAGCAGAAACACAAAAAAAACAGTCGCATACATGGCAATCTGTTGATACATCCATACCCCTCCCATAAAATGTTTGATCATGAAACAAGGCATCCCCAATCCCCTGTTCAGTTTCACAACCAATTTTATGGGATTTCAATATTAAATTCGGTGATATATGTCCTATTTAACGTACTTTTTTAAATATTTTGCAAAAAATAAGATGCCCTTGATCCGGACATCTTTTTCACTAATTCCTATCTATTGTATACATCATCCAAAAGCCGATATCTTCAAAACCTATTCGCTTATAAATCGCCCCTGCTGCGGGGTTGTCGTAAAACAGGCACAGTTCTTTATTTTCTGCAAGAAGCTGCCTGCAGAGCTTGACCATGCATTGAGTCGCATACCCTTTTTTCTTGCTGTTTTCGGCAGTAGCTACGCCTACAACCATAGCAGAAAGGGAATTTTCAGCTGTGGTTGATGCAGTACTGACCATTTTTCCATCATCCTCTATATAATAGGAACGGGAGATCCATCAGCCAAGACACGCCTTTTCCGTTTTACCGTAATCATTGAATCGCTGAATTCAGGAATGCTGTTGAGCAGCTCCACAAGCTTTTCTGCATCTTCCGGACTTGCCTGCAGTACAGCCGATGTATCTGTACGTTTTGCTTCCTTATTCAATGCTGTGCATTTTGCATAGTATGTTTCCCGCTTTCTTTTTATCCGGCCGCTGACATAAGGCTCAATTTGTGCTGTAACTTCTTTTAAACCGGACATCATTCCAAAGCCGGGATCTTTCAGCATGATTTCTGCAAAGCACTCCGCATCAAATGTTCCTTCTGCAAATGGAATGTAATTTTCTTCATACTTTAATAAAACCGCCTTAAGATCTCCGCTTTCATTGAATTCTCCCCATACCTTTTGAAAATCCTGCTCATACCCGTATTGCTCAATGTCTCCTATAATAAACAGGTTCTCTGCCGGCTTCTGCTTTAAAAAGCGGAAGCACATTTCGTGGTCTTGTTCAGTCAATCTTCTAATCATGTCTTTTTCTCCTTATTCCTTCTAATTTTCTCCCTAAAAGATTCGCTGATACCGGTTCACGTTTCAGCTCCCTCGCCCAGACAGACAGCTGGCCGATGTGATGAATTTCATGAGCAATGATGTGATGGAGGATTTCCTCCTTTTTGAAATCGCCTTCCATCCATGGCGGGCTAACCTGCTCACCCCCTTGAACCGGCCACTCCTTTTGAAAAAATCTTTCAAGCTCTATCCGGTACCCATCTGATAACGCCTTCACTTTTTCCAGTGTTCCATGATCAGAATATAACGGATCTTTCACTTCTCTCCCTTCAATGACACAAACCCAGCTGTATTCTACATCCACAATGTGAAAAAGTGTTTGTAAAATGCCGCCAACTCCCCCGGTTCTTTCAGCCTTAAGCTCATCCAGGGAAAGCTTTCGGCACCATTCAAACCAATCATCACGAACTTGCCAGTTATAGCGGAATAGTGTTAGCAATTTGGGACCTCCCTGCTTTTTATGCTTATATGAGAGTTCTTCAATTTATGATAAATTCCTCCAAATTTATTATTTCATTCGCATAATTCCTCCTGTTGTATTCAATCCTATAAGAAGTGGTCTATGCAGAAAGGGGATTGAAATGTGAAGAAGAACTTAGTGGTTTTTTACATATCAGTTGCTATCCTAATATTGCTGGTTTTATTTGGCGTTTTTGTGCCGGATGCCTTGGAGGAAGTAACAGCAAATGTCCAGACCTTTATTACCGATAAGTTCGGATGGTATTATTTAATACTTGTTTCGTTCATTGTCCTTGTTTGCTTATATTTTTTAATCAGCCCATTGGGAAAAATAAAGCTGGGCAAGCAGGATGATAAACCTGAATTCTCACGCCCTACCTGGTTTGCGATGCTGTTCAGCGCCGGGATGGGGATTGGGCTTGTTTTCTGGGGAGCTGCTGAACCCATTTATCATTATGCAGTGGGGTCCCCTACTGGAGGTCAAGTAGGAACAGATCAGGCAATTCGTAATGCCATGCGGTACACATATTTTCATTGGGGGATTCATGCCTGGGCCATTTATGGCATTGTCGCTCTTGTTCTTGCTTATTTTAACTTCAGGCATGACGAACCTGGATTGATCAGTGCAACACTCCGGCCAATTCTTGGTGATAAAGTAGAAGGCACTACCGGAAAAGTGGTCGATATAATCGCCGTTGTGGCGACTGTCATTGGGGTTGCAACGACATTAGGATTCGGGGCGATGCAAATTAACGGAGGGCTTTCCTATCTTTTTGGCATCCCCGTTAGTTTTCCGGTTCAGGTAATAATTGTTCTGATTGTCACGGTCTTATTTATGATTTCCGCATGGTCTGGCCTCGGGAAAGGGATTAAAATTCTCAGCAATGCCAATATGCTTTTGGCTGTCCTTCTTTTCCTGCTGACTTTTTTTCTCGGGCCGTCCTTATTCATTCTCAATTTATTTACAAATACACTCGGTACTTATCTGCAATTCCTGCCAAGCATGAGTTTTCGGATTGCGCCTTTAAATGAGGATGTACGGGCCTGGATTAACGGCTGGACCATTTTTTACTGGGCATGGTGGATTGCCTGGGCACCTTTTGTCGGCATCTTTATTGCACGTGTTTCAAAAGGAAGAACCATCCGCGAATTTGTTTTCGGAGTACTGCTTGTGCCGTCATTGATCGGATTCATTTGGTTTTCCACTTTTGGCGGGTCAGCGATTATGCAGGAGCATAATGGGGTTGCGAAGATTTCAGAACTGGCTACAGAGGAAGCGCTGTTTGGCGTCTTCTCGAATTTTCCGTTCGGGACAGTGCTCTCCATTATTGCGATTATCTTGATTTGCACCTTCTTTATTACCTCTGCCGATTCCGGCACCTATGTACTGGGGATGATGACTACAAATGGCTCGCATCATCCGGGGAATCGAATCAAGTTTATCTGGGGAATTATGCTATCCACCATTTCACTCGTACTAATTTACTCAGGCGGTCTGCAGGCACTGCAAAATACGATGATTGCAGCTGCTCTTCCGTTTTCCATTATCATGGCATTAATGACTTTCAGCTTGATCAAAGCTTTGCAGAAAGAAGCGAAGGAGCTCGGGATTGGGAAGATTCCAAAGAGGAAGCCTTAATACAAAACCTGCAGATTTGACGTCTGCAGGTTTTTGATGTTTATTTTACCGGAATCCAAACTTCGGAATAATAATCCGGACTAGATGCATCACCCGCTGGGTAGACTTCCATTTCAGGTGCTCCCGCATGCTCAAAACCGCTCGACGGGAACCATTCCGAAAAGATTTTTTTCCAAGTATTTTGCATGGCATGCGGCATGGCGCCATGCACTTCAAATACAGCCCATTTGGATGCCGGAATCTCCATGCTTTCGAGGCTCTCCAGCTTCTCGCCTTTGTAGCTGGCTGTAACCCAATAATCCATGCTGTCAGGCTTTGTGTTTCGTTTATCCACACAAATGCCGAGAACTCCTTTTACTTCCCCATTATTTAATTGGAACAGCTTGTCGCTTGTTCCGTCACGATTCACTTCTTCCCACATTTTCGGTATGCCGGAAAGATTCTCTTCATTGCATAAAGAGAATTCTTTCTTTACTCCAGCCACTTGAAAAGCGCCTTTTTCCACAATTGAGTATTGCATTGGTTCTGCTCCTTTCAGACTCACCTGAATGGCCAGGCGGTTATATGATTTGAGCTTTCCAGTAAAATTCCTTGCTTCAGTCGGTGTAATCCCATGCTGCCTGCGGAAAGCTTTCGTAAAAGCTTCGGGAGTGTCGTATCCATATTTGTAGGCAAGGTTAATAATTTTGCAGTCTGTTCGGATCAGCTCCTGTGCTGCAAGAGTCAATCTTCTGCCTCTGATATATTCTCCAACCGGCATTTCGGTGAGAATGGAGAATGTTCGCTGAAAGTGAAAAGCAGAAGAATTCGCTTGTTCAGCAGCTTTCTGGATGGAGAGGTCCTCTTTGAGCATATGCTCTTCTATATAATCAATCGCCTTTTGCAGTGATACGATCCATGACATTCTTGATCACTCCCTTGAATACATCCTAACAAGTTTGAAAATGGGTATCCTGTCTTTTCGTGCTTTGTTTTGGCAGGCAGACTCTTAGAAATTCTTATTTTAGGTGGGAAATACCTGCTGAAAGAGCAATGTTTTTATGAAAAAGTCACTCTGGAGGAATTGTTGAAGCTCCAATGGTTGGGTTGAAGCCTTTTACCGGCCATTATTGGTAAAATACCGGCCAATTTTAGCTAAATACCGGCCGAAATGGATGATTTACCGGCCAAGCAGCTCTGGCAGCCGCGACATACATTATTTATCGGTCACTTCAGGAGGTTTATCGGTCAGATTCTTCATTTATCGGTCACTTTTCTATTTTATCGGTCAAATACTTAGGTTTATCGGTCAGATTTCAAATATATCGGTCACTTCCTAATTTAACAAGGTTTGTTCCGATTCAGCAAAAAACCAGCTGCTCCCATAAAGAGCAGCTGGCCACATTTCAGTATCTTATATGACACGTTGCCAATGGCGATGTTTGGCAATCGCATTGATTACACTTTCGCTGAAGGATTGGATATCATCATTATTTCTGTTTGCTACAATTCCCATTTCTGCGAAGGTTTTCGATTGGGTGCCTTCTTGCCCCAGCGCATCCTTGGCCTCTGCAGGCAGCAATTTTTCTCCTTCGCTGCCAATGGCGATCGTTTTAAAATGCTGGAATGCTTCACGAACAAATTCTTTCGCTTGCGGCACCATCTTTAGTGCCTCTGCGCTTTCTTTTCCGCCAGCTACATAGACTGCGTCATACATAACAGAGTGGCTGGTCAGGAAGGTTTGCTTCACTTCCAGTTCTCCGTCATCCCCTTTGATCATGCCAAGGTTTTTGCTGACAATTTCAGCCGTAATGCCTGCTTCCTTTAAGGATTCCATTAGTTTGCTGACTTCCTTATAGTTAAAACCATTATCAGCGAGAATGGCAGCTTTTCTCGTTTTAGGAGATTTTGCTGTATTCATCTGGCTTAAAGCCGGCGATGATAGCGTCACTTTGGATTCATTCGCAGCATCCGGCACTTTTGCGCCAACACCCAGGGCAATTTGCTCGGCAAGGAAAGCATCTACGTTGCTGAACATATCGACAACCTGCTGCTGAACATCTTTGCTTTTTACCTTTCCGACTTCGAAACGGAACGCTTCAATGATATGCTGCTTTTCAACCTCAGACATGCTGTTCCAGAACATTTTTGCCTGGCTGTAGTGATCCTTAAAGCTATCGCTGCGCTCACGCACCTTTCGTCCTTCAACCTTCTCCTGATAATGAACATAGCCGCCTTCCTCTTCAGCTGCAGGACTTGGGTCATTGTTCTGCAGGGAGTTCTTGTGGTAGGCGACCGGGCCTTTATTAATCGTCATGCGATGATAGCCGTCATACTGATTGTTATGGAATGGACAAACCGGCCGGTTGATCGGAAGCTCATGAAAGTTCGGTCCGCCAAGGCGGATCAGCTGGGTATCCGTGTAGGAAAATAAGCGTCCCTGAAGCAGTGGGTCATTTGAAAAATCAATTCCTGGGACAACATGGCCCGGATGGAAGGCTGCCTGTTCCGTCTCGGCAAACACATTATCCTGGTTGCGGTTCAGCG
Source organism: Cytobacillus sp. C11.1 (assembly GCF_058145115.1). Classification (NCBI taxonomy): domain Bacteria; kingdom Bacillati; phylum Bacillota; class Bacilli; order Caryophanales; family Bacillaceae; genus Cytobacillus; species Cytobacillus sp. C11.1. The sequence goes on from NZ_CM176935.1 coordinate 253,766, forward strand.
TCATTTTTCCCATAATCTTAACCGGCACCAGTTCCTCAGGCCAAAGCTTTGTCGCATCTAAAATATCAAAATCAAAGGCGAATTCATCTTCTTCATCAATCATTTGAACCCCAAGCTCGAATTCAGGATGATCCCCCATTTCAATCGCTTCCCATAGGTCGCGGCGATGGAAATCCGGATCTTTTCCGGCAAGCTTTTGCGCTTCGTCAAACACTAGGGAATGCGTGCCAAGAACCGGCTTCCAGTGAAATTTCACAAAACGTGCCTTGCCCTGCTCGTTTACAAACCGGAACGTGTGAACGCCAAAGCCTTCCATCATGCGGAAGCTGCGCGGAATGGCACGGTCCGACATTGTCCACATGATCATATGGGCTGTTTCGGTATTATTAGCGGCAAAGTCCCAGAACGTATCATGGGCCGTTGAAGCCTGGGGCATTTCATTATGAGGCTCCGGTTTGAATGAGTGAACGAGATCCGGGAACTTGATGGCATCCTGGATGAAAAACACCGGGATGTTATTTCCGACAAGATCATAATTCCCTTCTTCCGTGTAAAATTTGGTGGCAAAGCCGCGTGCATCACGAACAGAATCTGCGGAGCCGCGGGAGCCTGCTACCGTTGAGAACCGGACAAAAACCGGTGTCTTAACCGATGGATCCTGAAGGAACTTTGCTTTTGTATATTCAGCCATTGATTCGTACACCTGAAAGTAGCCGTGTGCGCCGAAACCGCGGGCATGGACTACCCGCTCTGGGATTCGCTCATGGTCAAAGTGCGTCATTTTTTCCCGGAAGTGAAAATCCTCCATCAAGGTTGGACCGCGGGAGCCGGCTTTTAAAGAATGCTCATCATCTGAAACCTTTACACCCTGATTCGTCGTCAGTTTTTTGCCGGAGTTATCCATGCGGAACTCCTCCAGCTGCTTGTCCTTGCTATGCTCATTAACACCTTTGTTTTGCGGATCTTGTTTCAAGTGTTCATTCCTCCTTATTAAAAAGAAGCGGCTTGCTTCCGTTTTACCCTTTCTATGTAACTACTATAGGAAATACCCCCGAACACGGCAGGTAAACTGCCAATTGAAAAATATATTTTTAGAATGTAAGGAAAGCGTAAGCGCCTTGCCCCACCCCCGAGAAGCACAAGACAGTCTTCGGAAAGGCGTACTTTGTCTTTTGGGGAGCTTATTTTGCTATATTTTTGATTTTTTCTGACAATTTACATGGAAATGTGCTAAAATTTTAAATCAGTTATTGTCAATAATAGTAAAACAATATAGAATTTTCTTATAACCTCTTATGGCAGGCAGGTGAAACGGTGGAAATTACGAAGCATTTTTTCTTTAATCTATCGCTTTTAATCATCATTTTATTTTTTGTGCTCGTATGGGCGGATAAAAGCTCTAAATTCCGTTTTTCGAAAGGCTGGTCACTATTTTGGTTTTTGTTTATGATGTGGATTTGCTTTCAGTTTTCCTATCAGCCGGACCCGCATTATTTCTATGATTTGAGAATGATTATAGTGATTATCGGCGGTTTATATGCTGGGATTGGCCCGCTATTGGCTGTAGCAGTTATTTTGATGAGAGGCTTTTATGGGATAGAGCCCGGCTTTTATACAAATATCTTTTTATATTTTCCGCTGGGGATGATCCTCTGGAGGATGTATCCGTGGTTTTGGAGGCAAGCTGCCAGGAAACGGATTCGCGTAGCAGTTTTTATGGCTATGATTATAAGTGTGCTGACCGTGATTACAATGGAAATATCGATCCCGCCGCAAAACCGATTTGACGCCTGGTTTGCCTATCTAGTGATTCCGCCACTGGGAGTTGGCATGATTTCTTATGTGATTGAGTTCGCCAAGCGAAATCTTGATATCCGCGAAAATATGGTCCGGACAGAAAAGCTGGAGGCTGTGGAGCAAATGGGCGCAGCGATTTCACATGAAATTCGGAATCCTTTAACAGCGGCTATTGGTTTTGTCCAATTATTGCAGGAACAAAAACTGACTCCTCGTAAGCGGCAGGAATATCTGACCATTGTAAAGGCAGAGCTTGAATCTGCCGAGCAGGTCATCCAGAACTACTTGACCTTTTCGAAGCCATCTTTAGATAAAATAGAAGAAATAAATGTAAAGAAAGAACTAATACAAGTCATTAACATATTAAAACCTACCGCCAATCAAAACTCAGTAGAGATTAATTCAGATTTTGCCCTTCTGGGTTCGATCGAAGGGGATCGCCAGAAATTTCACCAATGCTTCTTAAATATTCTTAAAAATGCAATTGAAGCGATGCCGCGCGGCGGACAATTATACATAGAAACACAATATAGCAGCAGCCACATAACCATTGAAATAAAAGACACCGGCATCGGAATGACCGAGGAACAGCTTCAGCGCCTTGGTGAACCCTATTATTCCACAAAGGGCTCAAAAGGAACGGGCCTTGGAATGATGGTTGTATTCAGTATCGTGAGGGCAATGCAAGGCAGTGTGAAAGTCCAGAGTGAATTGAATAAGGGCACTGTGTTCACTTTTTCTTTTCCCTCTTATACGCCGGCTTTGAGAAAGAATGAGGCTTAAGAAAAACAGCTGAGCCTCCCAATTTTGGGAGGCTTCATTTATTTTCCGAGCGAGAATCCTTCAAATAATGGACCTCCATGCGGCTCCAGCATTTTCTCTGTAAGTTCAATAATATTGGTTTTAATGCCATCTCGATAAAAAATGTCAAAAGCGGCAATAAACTCCTCTGCAAAGACAGGATCATATTGCTGTAACGCTCTTGCTGTCCATTTCGAAGAACCGATCCACTGCCTGTTGGTCCTTAGAACAAACTCACTCAAAAGCTCAGCCAGTGTCCCTGCAATGAAGATTTCTTCTCCCCTGTTGCGGCTGCCTCTCAAATCATCTACAGCATCTGTAATAAAGTAACGTTTGAGAAGAATTGTCTCCTCTGTCCAGGCTTCCGGCCCCTTAGCAAGCAGACTTAGTGCTTCTTTTTTAATTTCCTGAAGAATGCCGCTGTCCTTCAAGGGCATGCCTTCAGCCACCATCCTTGGCAATGACGGCCGCCCCCGCTCCGCATCTTTGCGAAAAAAATCCTTGTAAGAGTCCAGATTATGGACAAATACTTCTATCGGCCAGCCAAAAGCGATAAACGATTCCCGATAGGCAGTCTTTATTTCTGAATCGAACACAACAATATCAAGATCCGATGTGTCTGTTTCCTCTCCTCTGATCACACTGCCTGCAAGCACTGCTGCCTGGCAAACGGGAAAATGCCGCGTGATAAATTCCTGTGCTGTCTCTGCTGAATGAATCTTTTTCATGATTATTTAATCTGTTCCTTTTCTAAATGGTTCGTGCAGTTATACAATTCGCAGTCCCACTGGCTCTCTTTTATTAAAAGCGTGGTAAGGGAAGTATTTTTCGGTGGATGGGTCAGGTCGGCATGTGGAACCAGTTCTCTTAGGAGATGCCGGATAAATGAGCCGTGGCTGACCACCAGCACATTTTCTCCCGGGTGCTTGGCTGAAATTTCCTTTATGAATTCCATGCCTCTATCGATTACGCTATCATGCGACTCGAATCCAAGATCCATTTCACGCCAGCCGCTGCCCCATTTTTCAAGCCGTTCTGCTTCTGTGGTGCCTTCAATTAATCCGCCGCCGACTTCTCGAATTCTTGAATCAAGCTGGAGAGGGATCGTACTGATTTTCTCCTTAATGGTTTCCGCTGTTTGCCGGGCTCTTAACAGATTACTGGCGTATATGACATCCCATTTTTCAGCGCTGAGCCGTTCAGCTAATAGCTTTGCTTCAGCCAAGCCTTCCTCATGCAAGGGAATATCCGAGCTTCCCTGTGCCCTGCCCTCTTTATTCCAAGATGTAATGCCATGCCTGATCAAACCAATTTTTGTCATATGTACACGTCCTTTCGAATTTTATAATATTCCTTAAAAAAGCAGCCGGTAATTTGAGCAATGCAAATAGCAGCAAGAAAGCTGCAGATAACTGGGGGATTTAGCAAATAGTATTAAAAAGGATCTTTTCTAAAAGATTGTTGTTTTTAAATAGATTTTGCAAATAAAAACATTGATAAATAAGGTTGGTTGATTGGAGCGTAAGGTGCGAGACTCCTGCGGGAGGAGTGGGACAGGTGAGACCCCACAGGCGCTGCGCGCCGAGGAGGCTCACCGCCCGCCCCGCGTTCGCTGAGCATCCTGGAGCGGAAATCAACCTCTCCACTACTTGTTTGAAAAGCAACAAAGTTTGCGAAAACAGCTATTAAAAAAATGCAAATAGATTGGCTAGTTCTGCAAATAGAAAGATCACTTTGCAAAAAATATAGTAGTCTCTTAATCTATGTATAAGAAGAGCGGTACCAATTGAGTACCACTCTCCGCAATGTTTTCAAACGCTAGAGTCCAAACAAAAGAGACTTAAACCAACCTTTTAGATTTCTCAACTTTCATCCCGTTTGCTATAGCCTTCCGCTTTCATATACCGCTCTTTAATCAATTTTCGGTGGTGACGTTCATGTCCGGCAATAATATAGGCAATTGCCCTGGCGGTTACTTCGGTTCCGTTGGCATTACCAAACTGCAGCAGAGTTTCCTCCTCCAGGCTTTTTAAAAGTGCAAGGGTATTTCCCCGAACAACCGAAAACTGATCCAATAGCTGACGAATGGAAAAACGATTAAAATTCCCTTTTTTCACATATTCATTATCATCATATCCAGGCAGCATTGCTGCTTCTCCTCTGCTGATGCAAAGCAGACGGTAGACCATGATGCGCTCGGTGTCAGTAACATGGCCGATTACTTCTTTAATGGTCCATTTTCCTTCCGCATACCGGAAGCTGGCCTGGTCCTCATTAAGATTTTTTAGTAGATTAGCAGTCTCTGTTACTTGTTTATCAAGAATCTCCAGCAAATCCCCATCTGGTACGGAATTAACATATGCTTCGTAATATGGTGCATATTCGTTTGCTTCAGGTTTTTTCAGCATGGCTTCCACCCCTCTTTATTCCCTAATTTTACTAAAAAGTACGGATATAGTCATCCTTCAAGTGAATAGGATTCATGAAAAAGAACGAGCATGCTGCCACACTCCTTAAGTCTGAAAAAGCTCTCCCCTGACCGCCTTTATATATCTTTCTGCCGAACGCTGTACAGCCAGGTGTGCCTCTTTTTCTATGACCTTATGAAAAGCATTGTATAGACGGTCATAGGCAAGCGGCTTCACTTTACCGGCCATTCTTTCAACGGTTTCAGGCGGCAGAGGAATGAGGTTCGGGTAGCTGTACATAAAGCTGACCCATTGGCGGTCCGCAACAACCTGAATGATATCACCGGTCAGCAAAACCCCTTTTCCATCATGGCCCATTTGCCAGTGAAGGACTGCACCGCCTTTAAAGTGGCCGCCAAGGCGGTGAATTTCAATTCCATCATGAAGCTTCAAACTTTCTCCGCTCCAGAAAATAATATGGTCACTGTCTCTCATCACCCATTCCCTGTCATCTTCATGAATGTAAACAGGAACGTTAAACCTTTCCGCCCATTCAATCTGGGAGGAGTAGTAATGGGGGTGTGAAAGCGCAATTGCGTGGATTCCGCCAAGCTCGTCTATCGACTGAATTGTCGCTTCGTCAAGATAGGAAATGCAATCCCATAAAAGATTAAAGCCATTATTTTGAACCAGATAAGCAGTCTGGCCGATTGCGAATTCAGGTACAGTTTTGATGCTGTAGAGATTAGACTCTTCCTGGGATATTTTATTGTTATAAGCACTGCTTTTCTGCATTTCATCCAATGTGGTCCATTCCTGGCCTTCCTGTGCCACATACTGCCGTTCTTCCTGGCAGATTTGACAGCTTTCAGGCTGGTGATCCGATGGCGGATATTGAATACCGCACGTGCTGCATATATATTTTTCCATAAAGGTTTGCCTCCATTTCACTGGCTGGTTATAATATCCATTTTACAGACAGAAGTTTACTGCTAAATCGCCGGATGGACTGAAACTGGCTACACCTTTAGTCGCAAATTTTAGGATTATATTTTAAGCCTAATGTAAATATTTCAAAGCCTAAATTCTCATAAAAGCCGGATTTCTCTTCCTCGGCCAGCAGCTGAAGATGCAGCTGTGACTCTGTGCAGCGCTCTGCCATCAGGCGCACCATTTCCCTTCCAATCCCTTTGCTGCGATAAGCAGGTTCTACGATTAACCCGCAAAGATAGGCATTGATGATGCCATCAGAAATAATCCGCCCCGTGCCAATCAGGCGCTCTCCATCATAGGCGCTAACCACAAGCCAGCTCTGCTCCATCGCTTTATAGAGCCTTTCTTTCGGCAGCTTCAAAAAATCATTCCAGCCGTCATTTTCATATAAGCGGTATAATGGCTCCATCTCCGGAATCTTTTTATCATATCTGATCACTTGGATTCTCCTTTCATACCAGATTGCTCATTTCTTTCTATTTAAGGTTGTAAAATACCTCTTTTAGGCGAGTTGACGATATTTCCGGAAAGTTGCTGATATACCGAGTTAGTTAATGATATATCGTTGGAGTTGATGATAAAAGTTTGTTAGTTGATGATATTTTAATAGGAAATAAATAGGCCCTTATTTAGAGTCATCCCGGCAAAAAAGTTGCTATATGACAATAAAACGTTAATCTTTTAACAGTTTACCAAAATATACTCGCATGATACTTCACTATGCTCAGTCGTTTTGGCTGTAAGGTCATATGTTGACGCATTGTCTTTTTCACAAATCTGTATAACTTCACTAAACCATTTCTTTTTGCTCACGGAACTTTTTTTCATTCCATCCGTAGATAAACATATCGAACTTATTAGGAGAGATATTAATGGGAAACATCTTTATTTTTTCGCTCATTGCCGGACTGGCAGCCTCTGTCCTGCTGATTCCTTTAAGCTATATGGCAAAGTCTGAAAAGGAAGGTAAAAAGCTGGGGACTGGCATCATGGCCGGAACCATTGCCGTAACCGTACTGCTTGTTTTTGCCTTTTATTATTTAAGCAATCTTGACCGGAACTTAAGCAGCATTTGGCCGCTTGCCATTATTGCCTCTCTCGGCGGAGCCTTTCTTGCAGCCGGGAAGGAACGAATGATTAAAGCAATCCTTTTTATAGGAAGCCTTATTGTCGGTGTTTACTTCCTAACTGCTTTTCTCTTTAATGCTGATGAAAAATATGAAAGTGCAAAAATGAAGGAGCAAACGGAGATTGAGACATTTGACGAAACGGAAACGCCGGCTAGCGTGCCTCCGCAATTTGCCCGCAATAAGATGAAAAAGGCTTTTGGCCAGGTTCCGAATACCAGCTATTACGAACTCGGCAGCCTGCAGATCCAGAAGGTCAATGGGGAGTATGTATATATTGCGCCCGTTGAGTTCTCCGGCTTTTTTAAATGGTTGAACGGGGATAAGACACCTGGTTATTTTACCATCAGTGCGACAGATTCCTCAGCCAATCCAAAGTTTGTGAAAAGCGATATGGTCTACACGCCATCTTCCTATTTTAATAAAAACATTGAGCGCCATATCCGCATGCAGTATCCACAGCAAATCTTTTACGGGGATGTTCAATTAGAGGTGGATGATGATGGCAAGCCTTATTATATCCGGTCTTTCGGTGAGTTTATCTCGGCCCGAAATGGTTTTGACCTTCAGGGAATGGTCATGGTTGATCCAGTGAGCGGAAAAACCAAGGTCTATAAGCTTGAGGATGTTCCTGCATTTATTGATGGGGCCGTGTCTCCGGAAACCGTCAGCCTGCAGAATAGCTACTACGGCAATTATATTCATGGCTTCTGGAACAGCAAGTTTGGCAAAACCGATGTGAGGCTTCCTTCAGATGAAGGAACGGAAGCAAATGTCAGCCCGATTTTTGATGAAAATGGAGACATGTACTATTTTACTGATTTTACAAGCCCGAAAGAAGGTGTCGATTCAATGCTTGGGTACTCACTGACCAATTCCAGGACAGGTGAAGCGACCTTCTTTACCGGCAATCTTGAGGAGTCGTATATGGATTCACAGGGTGCCCTGCAAATCATTGAGAAGAAGTTTATTGAAAAGAAATGGAATGGCGAAATGCCTGTTCTGTATAACTTCTACGGAGAAGCGAGCTGGCTGACGCCGGTTCTCGATGCCAATGGCTTTTTGCAGAATTACTTCATCGTATCTGCTGCCAATCCGGAAATTTCCGCATATGGCACGACGCCAAATGATGCTTTAAGGCTTTATAAAACAGCTCTGCAAAGAGGCGGCGGCACAGTGGATGGAAGCTCGAAAGCAGAGGAAAAACAGATAAGCGGAACCGTTTTGAGGGTCTACAAGGAAAAAACCGGTGATTACACCGTTATCTCGTTTTTACTCGACAACCGTCAGAGCTATGTTGTTTCAGCTGAAACCGTTCCAATGGCGATCTATTTGCAGGAAGGCGATCAGGTGAATATGAATTATCTGGAGACAGGCGAAGCATTCCTGCCTGTGAAGGGCATGACCATTAAAGGGTTGGAATAAGAAGTTACTGAACGAGTGTTCTCACAAAAAAACACGATGAAGAGCTCCTTCATCGTGTTTTTTTATTAGCTTGGTATGAGGCTGGCTGATTTGATTGCACTTGAGAGTGTGGACTTAATGCTTACGTGATCAAATGAAAGACCGAGCTGGACAGCGGTATGAGCGATTTCAGGCCTTAACCCGGAGATTGTGGTTTTTACTCCGATGAGGCTTAACGCTTCAATCAATTGGAATAACTGATGGGCCACCATCGTGTCGATCATGACAACACCTGAAAGGTCCATGAATAGCTGATTCACACCCAATTTATTGCATTGCTGAAGGGTATTTTCAAGCATGCTCTTTGCCCGGGCTGTGTCGATATCCCCAACGAGCGGCAATAGCGCGATGTCTTGAGTTAAAGAGATGACGGGGGAACTTAATTCACGGATTAAATTCTGCTGGGCCTCCAGCCTTTTTTGGGAATGGTTATTATACTCTTCCGTAAACCACGTTACGACTTCACTAAAAGACTTCACCACAATTCGGCGCCAAGTAGTTACCTGGCTGCAATCAAACTGGCCTTTATTTGTTTCAGCAAACTCATCTATTAAATTCAAATACTGCTCCTGAGTTGTAAAGAATTCACGGAGAATTGATTGCAATGGCGTGCTTAGATGTCCTTCATCCTGCGCTACTTTTACAATCCATTTTTCGAACTCATTAAAGAATGATTCTTCATCTTTATTAAAGACTTCACAGAACTTCTGATGAAATTCATAGTTTTGCTGTTTAACACTTTCAATAATGGCCGGATCGTTGGAGCTATAGATTCCAGCGCTCTCTCGTTTTTCCAGATTTTTATACCATTCTTCTGTCAATTGCCTTGTTTTCTCCAGCAAAAATTGATATAAGTCCTTATTACGATGCATCCTATGACTCCCCTTACCGTTCAAATTTTCTATTAATATTTTAACTGATGAGGAAAAACGTGTCGATTTTAAACCACTCATTAGCTATTTTTTACAACGATATGGCCACCTGTATGCTTGTAGTTTACTTCTTGTTTAGGAAGCAGCATGCTTAAGGCTGAAGCGCCAATCAGCAGAATGATGGAAGCAATAAAGGAAATATCATAGCTTCCTGTCAAATCAAATAAAACACCCGGGACAAAGGAACCCAGCGCAGATCCAAGCTGGTGGCTGAGATAAATCCAACCGATAACTGCACCGACTGAGAGGTGTTTGAAGTATTCTGTTGCCAGTTTCATGGTTGGAGCTACCGTTGCAAAATTTACGACACCAAAGCTGATCGCAAATAGAATCAGCAGATGTGATTCTGAGATGAAGAAGCCAAACAGGGAAGCATCATTAACAATGACTAATAATAGAACAATCGTTAGGGCTCTCACTCCGTATAAAAAAGCCAATATCCTTCTGCAATTCCACCGGTCTGCCAGGAAACCGGACACGACTGTACCCAAAATATTAAAGCCGGCCAGCAAGCTGACAGCCGCTCCTGTAATGCCCGGTGTAAAACCGCAATACTGTGCAAAAGGAATAAGGTGTGTATCCATCAAACCTGTCGTTGTGACGCCGCAGACGAAAAACGGAAGCATGAGAAACAGGAATTCTTTGCGCTTCATAAGCTGGAAGATTGATAGAGTTGCTTTGGGGGCTTCTGTGCCGCCGTTCTTGCTGTTTTCTGTGTCTTCCTTTGCGCCATAGGCTTTTATGTTAATGTCAGCTGGATTCGAACGGACAAACAGGATAAGCAGCGGAAACACGACTAAAATCAGAAAGCAGCCTAATACGATAACGGTCATTTTCCATCCGAGCTGATCGATAAGAAACAAGGACAGCGGGACGAGAACGAGCTGACCAGCTGCCGTTCCGGCGGACATGAGCCCCATGGCCATCCCCTTTTTATCCGCAAACCAATTCGCCACAGCTATCGTTCCCGCCACATTGGAGGCACCGCCAAAACCAATGGACGCAATAACCCCATATATGATCATCAGCTGGACAGGATCGGTTGTGAAGAAGGTGAGAATCGTAGATAAACCAATCAGCAAGATGCTGCAGGATAATATGTAGCGGATTCCATACTTATCAATTAGCCTGCCGACATAAGGCTGGGAAATGGCGAACACGATATAGCTGATAAACGCAACTAAAGAAATGACGCTGCGATTCGTGGAGAATTCAGTCTCCCACGGGGTCATAAAAGCCCCAAACGAAAGCCTCACCCCTTGTGCGGCCAGCAAAGCAACAAACGTCAAAAACAAAATCACCCACGCATAATGAACCCTCAAACGCTGCACAATGTAAACCTTCTTTCTGGTGACAGGCACCTATACCAGTGGGCATCAACTGGTATAGGTGCCTGGTACTTTTTTATCCATAATCATACCATAAAATATTTATATTTTTCGGAATTTTGTCGGTAGATGAATGCTTATAGATAAATACAGAAGGTGCCAGGTACCTATACCACTTCCGTTAAGTGGTATAGGTACCTGGCACTCAGTTCATAGCTTTTGTATAAACGCGACCTTGAGGTAGTCTCCCTCTTTGAATTCCTTGATTGTGCGAAAGTCTTCCGGGAGGGTGAATTCTTCAAGGATTTTGTATCGGTCCCCTGTTTGCCCGAACGCTTTTTTAATGAAATCCTTGAATTTTCTCATGTTAAAGGTGCTGCAGTTGGATGAAGCGACGATAATGCCGTTCTTTTCTGTGATTTGGATGGCTTGTTCGAGCAGCTCCGGATAATCTTTTCTCGCACTGAATGTATGCTTTTTGGACCGCGCAAAGCTAGGCGATCCAAGATGACCATATCAAACTTCAGCTGCTTTCGGACCGCATATTTAAAGTAGTTAAAGACATCTTCAACGATTATATCCTGCGCTTCATAGTCAATGCCATTGACGCTGAACATTTCGATTGTTTTGCTTTTGCTGCGGTTTGCCAGGTCAACACTTGTTGTCTTTGATGCCCCGCCCAAAGCGGCAGCAACTGAAAAAGCCCCCGTATAAGAAAAGGTATTTAATACGGTTTTGCCTTCCGCATACTTGTCCCTGATTGTTTTTCTAACATGTCTTTGGTCAAGGAAGACGCCGACCATGGCACCTTCATTCAGATAGATCGGATAGTTAATCCCGTTCTCTTTCACCATCAGCGGAAATGATGCCCGCTCTCCTGCTACAAAATCATCATCCTCCATATAGGTGCCTTTCACGGCAAAGCGCTTCTTCTCATAAAGGCCTTTCACATCTGCTGTCTTCATGAGGGCTTCTACAACCGTTTTCTTAAATGTGTAAACCCCTTCACTGTACCAGCTGATGACATAAAAGCCATCATAAAAATCAATCGTGATGCCTCCAATCCCGTCACCTTCCCCATTGAAAACCCGAAAAGCGGTTGTATCCGGATCTTGAAAAGTGCTGCACGCCTTTCGAAGGCTGTTTTAATCTTCTTTGCAAAAAACGTTTCGTCGAGGGGTTCCTGCTGATTGCGTGTCAGCACCCAGCCTCTCCCTTTATTTTGCTTGCCATAATAGCCTTTTCCGATAAACTGGTTGTTCTCATCCACAAGCTCAATCATTGCACCCTCTTCAATCCCCTTCGGAAGCCGCTGAACAGACTCCTCTGTCACCAGCGGATACCCTGATTGAAAATTCTTTTTATATTTTGACGCCACAGTTAATTTAATCGCTTTACTCATGCGTTCACCCAATCATTTTTTAATGTACTGTCATTGTAGTATTTTAACATTAAAAGTGCCAGGTACCTATACCAGTTGACTGAACTGGTATAGGTACCTGGCACCAACAGGATCCCATTTTTCGCCTTTATTCGGCATTTTATTTTTCAATCAAACGTTTGATTGAAAGTGCTGTTATTCCTTCTGAAATCTGAACTTTTCCCGGGAAATGAATGAGAGGATTGTCGAAAGTCCGTTAGTGAAGATCGACAAATTTCAACTCATTCTAAAAGGCCATCCCCCAAATGGAGAATGGCCTTTTGATTATACAGCTTGCTTTGTCTGATTATCCTGCTTCAAAAGCTTCATTTCACTGATAGCTCTTTTACTCTTATTTTCATCAAATTCATTTTCGCTCTTCGCAACAACAATGGTCGCAATTCCATTTCCAATCAGGTTAACGATCGCTCTTCCTTCACTCATGAAACGGTCAACACCAAGCAGCAATGCCAAGCCTTCCAGTGGGATAACCTGAAGGGCAGCCATCGTTGACGCAAGGACAATAAATCCGCTTCCTGTAACACCTGCAGCACCTTTGGACGTTAGCATTAACACTAATAGAACCGTAACTTGCTGGCCGATTGTCAAGTCAACACCGAATACCTGCGCAAGGAAAACAACCGCCATCGAAAGGTAGATGGATGTACCGTCCAGGTTAAAGGAATATCCAGTTGGAATAACAAGTCCAACAACGGATTTGGAGCAGCCGATGCGCTCCATTTTATCCATCATTCTAGGAAGCACTGATTCTGAAGAACTTGTACCCAGCACAATCAAAATCTCGTCTTTGATAAACTTCAAATAATTCCAAAGGCTGAATCCGTACATCTTGCAGATAATATTTAAAACGACAAAGATAAACAGTGCCATTGTAATATACACAGACATCATCAGTTTGCCCAACGGCACCAAAGAAGCCAGGCCAAAGTTTCCAATTGTGTAAGCCATTGCACCAAATGCACCAATTGGAGCAGCCTTCATCACATAGCCAATAATTTTAAAGAATACTAGTGACAGCTTATCCAAAAATTCGGTAACGATTTTTCCTTTTTCACCAAGAGCTGCCAAACCGACTCCAAACAGGATGGAGAAGAATAATACTTGTAAAATATCACCTTTTGCAAAGGCATCCACCATATTATGAGGGACAATATGAGTAACAAACTCTATCCAGTTGATGCCCTCTCCGCCATTTTGCGTATACTGGGATACATCCCCTTTTTCCAGCTCGTTAAAATTAAGGCCAGCACCAGGTTTTATGACATTTACAACGATAAGACCGATCATTAAAGCAAGTGTTGTCACAATCTCAAAGTAAATGAATGCTTTGCCGCCAACCTTGCCGACTTTTTTCATATCTCCCATTTTTGCAATTCCAAGGACGATGGTTAAGAAAATAATCGGGGCAATGACCATTTTTACTGCGTTAATAAAGGTATCGCCTACCGGCTTCATCTCTTTTCCGACTTCAGGCCAAATGAGCCCGACCATTACACCGATAAAAATAGCAGTTAATACTTGAAAGGTTAAATTCTTATAAATCCGCTGCTTTTTCAACTTCATCTCATCTCCTTTTTTCTAACAATTCTTTCTATTAAGAATGATAGCGTTTTCAGATGAGAGAGAGAAGTTTATGGTCATAACGGATGTTTTGTTCATTTTGGTCTCCGTTTTTCACTTATTCGTTACATACCGATTTACAGGTCTCCCCACTCCGCCATATTGGACATCCAGCCTGATTGCCCCGCTCTTCTCTAGAAAGTCCAAATAGCGGCGGGCCGTGACCCTGGCAATGCCGATCGCACTGGCTACTTCCTCTGCCGACCGGGGTTCATCCTGTTTCTGCATAAAGGCTGTAATTTCGTTCAAAGTGAAATCATTCAGGCCTTTAGGCAAATCACTTCGGGCTGCATGTCTCTGCTCGGCATAAATAAGAGCGTCCAGCTGCTCCTGGGAGATCGTTCCTGATTCCTTAAGGCTTTCCCTATAATGGCGGTATTTTTCAAGCGCCTGCTGGATTCGGTTGAGCTTAAAGGGTTTAATAATATAATCCCTGGCACCGTTTTGAAGCATTAGCTTAATGGTTTCCTTATCCTTGGCAGCAGAAACGACTATCACATCTGCATTCAGCTTTTGCTTTCTAAATTCCTGAAGTGTCTGGATTCCATCCTTTTTAGGCATAAAAATGTCTAATATAACAAGATCCGGGTTCAGTTTTTTCACAAGGGAGATGCCTTCCTCCCCATTCCCGGCCACTGCAATAATCTTAAAGCCCTCCACACTGGTGATAAACTCTTTATTAACCTCCTGGACCATTGGATCATCTTCAATCAGCAGCACCCTGATTTCCTCTTTACTCGCCATGTGATTCTCCCTCCGCTTCCATCGGAAAAGTGATCGTGAAAGATGTTCCTTCACCTTGCTTTGTTGCAACCTCTATGCTGCCTTCCCCTTTTTCTACTATTTGTTTAACCAGAAAAAGCCCGTACCCTGTTCCGCCTGATTTGTTTGCTGTAAACCCTTTTTCATAAAGCTTCGGTAAAATATCTTTCTCTATGCCGCTTCCATTATCTTCAACCAGTACAGCACAGATATCCTCTGTCTGTTCCAGACTAATATCAATCCTTCTATTCTCATGCTCCGTGTGCTCAAACGCACCAAATGCATTTTCGATCAGATTCCCCAATAGCAAAACAAAATCGTGATGATCAAGCCGTTTTGGAAATTCTTCAAGATTGCTGTTTTGATCGATGACCACAGTAATACCCAGTTCCTTGCCGCGCCTCACTTTACTTAATAAAAGGCCGGCTACAGCATCATTCTTTATTTTATCACCCAGGAAGTTAGAAATGCTTTCCTGCTCTTCCGACGCATCGAAAGCCAGTTTTAATGCTTTATCTGATTTTCCGAGCTGTATTAACCCTGCAATCGTATGAAGCTTGTTCATATGTTCATGGTTCTGAACCCTGAGTGCTTCAACAAAGCTCTTCACCCCGGTCAGCTCCTCCGCAAGCTTGGCCACTTCTGTACGGTCCTGGAAAATGGCTACTGCTCCAATCCTTTCATTGTCTTTTCGGATTGGAATCCTGGTGCTTAGAATGACCTTTCCGCTCACAATAATTTGTTCATTATAAACAGCACGATTGCTCTCGACGATTTCTGGAAGTCTGGTATCTTTTAAAACGGTTCTGATATTTTCACCCGCAACATTTCCTGTAACGTTAAAAATTTTCTTTGCTTTTTCATTAAAAACGGTTATATTTTCCTGATTGTCAATGGCAATGACGCCCTCATTAATCGAATGGAAGGTTGCCGTTCTTTCCTCAAGCATTCTTTTAATTTCATAGGGCTCGAGCTGGAACATCTGCTTTTTGATATGGTTCGCAAGCATTAAAGAGCCGATTAGCCCAAATATTAGCGTCAGCATCACAATAATGGTTATGTCATCGATTAATTCATCTATAATCTCGATAAAAGATGGTACCTTATTGCCTACAACCACAACACCAATCTGATTCAGGCTGTTATCTTTAATAGGGATGAAAGCCCGAATAAAGGTTCCGGCCTCCCCCTTTGCCTTGGAAAAATAAATATGCTCCGCAAAGGCTGGTTTTTCATCCTCGCCTTCAGATTGCTGGCCAATCAATTCTTTTACCGGGTGGGAATACCTGATACGCTGCATATTCATGATAACAATATAGTCTGTTTCATTGATGATCCGGATTTCCTCTGCTACCTTATTAACTGTCTTCCAGCCTTGTGGCTGCAGAATTCCCTCTTTCACGTCTGACAGCTCAGCCACCGTTCTGGCTGTGTTCATGGATCGGATCCGAAGTTCCTTTTCTTCCTTTTCCTGTATATTTGTAATGATAACCATTCCGCCAATCAAAAGGGAAAAAATAACGATGGTATAAGATAGAATGGTAATTTTCCAGCGGATAGGCATTTGTTTCAATTGAGGGAACCTCCCTTCTATCACTAGCATCTTTACGGTTCCGTTTCTTCTAAGTATGATAACATTAAAGTGAATCTTCCATGAGTGTGTTTTTTTCACACTCATAGTTAGATGAACCAATCGGGCTTTTACGGACAGTTTGCCCTCCAGCTTTCTTCAACGATTACATAAGTAAATTACTGCCCGTTAATGAGGGGTAATGGTTTTTAATAGGAGGCTTCAGATGAAAAGCACATTAGGCTTCATTCTCCTTGCAGGCACGGTTATAATCATGGCAGCTATCTTTGCTTATCAAAGCCTATTCCCGCGCGAAGAGATTCCCTATGATGATGATCAGGAAGGACTTAAGGAACAAATCGTATTAAAATTCAGCCATGTCGTCGCTGAGAATACGCCCAAGGGCCTTGCTGCACAAAAATTTGCAGAGCTTGTTTCTGAAAAATCAAATGGCCAAATTAAAATAGAGGTTTTTCCAAATGGCAGCCTCTATTCCGATATAGAAGAAATTAATGCGCTAAAAGATGGACAAGTCCACTTTATCGCACCTTCTACATCCAAGCTTGGCATGCTTTCTCCTCAATGGGGCGTGCTGGATTTGCCCTTTGCTTTTCCAACCCGCGAAGCCGCTTTGGAAGGGTTAAGCGGGGACATTGGCAGGCAGCTTTTGCAATCCTTGCAGAGTGACGGGATTAAAGGGCTTGCCCACTGGCCAAATGGATTTAAGCAGATCACCTCAAATAAAGGGCCTATTCAGAGTCCTGTGGATATGAAAGGGCAATCCTTCCGAATTATGCAGAGTGACGTGATTGAGGCCCAATTTAGCCGCTTAAATGCGGATGCTATTCAGGATTCCTTCAATTCCACTTACCAGCTGCTTGAA
Organism: Cytobacillus sp. C11.1; assembly: GCF_058145115.1. Lineage (NCBI taxonomy): Bacteria > Bacillati > Bacillota > Bacilli > Caryophanales > Bacillaceae > Cytobacillus > Cytobacillus sp. C11.1. The sequence goes on from NZ_CM176935.1 coordinate 270,892, forward strand.
GAAGGCAAGGTGGACGGCGAAGAAAATACCATCTCAAATATTTACTCTAAAAAATTCTATAACTTACAAAAGCATTTGACAATCAGCAATCATGGCTATCTGGGCTATGCAGTCATGATGAGCGAGAAAGTCTGGGACGAGCAGACTGAAGAAACAAAGGAAATCTTGCTGGAGTCCATGCAGGAAACAACCGCCTGGAATAACCGGCAAGCCTTTGCCATGAACGAAGAACAGCTCACGACAATTAAGCAAAACTCCTCCATTCAATTCCACAAGCTGACAGACCAGCAAAAACAGGAATGGAAGACTGCCCTTGAGCCTGTATATGAAGAATTCTCAAAAGAAATCGGCAGCAAATTAATAGATGAAATAAAGGAATTGCGTGCTAAATATGAATAAAAAAGTACCAGGTACCTATACCAGTTGGCTGAAGTGGTATAGGTACCTGGTACCAAAAACTCTGGGCTGCTTTTGCCCAGAGTTTTTTCTTTAGCAGAAGCTCCATTGCTGGGCAGCTGCGGCTGTTTCTTTTAGCATGGTTCCCTTTGCGGCAAAGTCTGTGTGCCAGGAGAGCGCTTTTTCGAGCACATGCGGTGTTTGGCCTCCTCTTGTGAGGGCTTCCTCGTAATATTCGCGAAGCTGGTCACGGTACAGCGGGTGTGCACAATTTTCAATGATCAGCTCCACGCGCTGTCTTGGAGCCAGGCCGCGCAGGTCGGCATACCCTTGTTCTGTGACGATGACATCCACATCATGCTCGGTGTGGTCAATATGTGAAGCGAATGGCACAATGCTTGAGATCTTGCCGTCTTTGGCAATTGATTTTGTAACAAAGATAGCCAAGCGTGCGTTGCGTGCAAAATCACCCGATCCGCCGATGCCGTTCATCATTTTCGTTCCGAGGACATGAGTGGAATTGACGTTTCCATAGATATCAAGCTCGAGCGCCGTATTGATCGAAATGAGCCCGAGGCGGCGGATGATTTCGGGATGGTTGGAAATCTCCTGCGGGCGCATAATTAAACGGTCTCTGTACCGTTCAAAATTTGAGAATACTTCTTTCATTTTTTCATCTGAAAGAGTAATCGAACAGCAGGATGCAAAATTCACTTTGCCTGCATCCATCAAATCGAATACAGCGTCCTGCAGTACTTCCGAATAAACTTCCAAATTCTCAAACTCAGAATCAAGCATACCGTGCAGCACCGCATTGGCCACTGAACCGATTCCGGATTGAAGCGGTGCCAGACGATTTGTCAGCCTGCCTGCTGCAATTTCCTTGCGGAGAAACTGAATCAGATGCTGGGCCATAATGACGGTTTCTTCATCTGGCGGCACGATGGTAGAAGGGGAATCCTGCTGATTCGTAAACACGATTCCTCTTACCTTCTCCAAATCGACCTTGATTCCAGGCGCTCCAATCCGATCATCCGCTTTTGTCAAAGGAATCGGATCCCTTTCCCCTTGCTTGCCCGGATCATATAGATCATGCAATCCTTCGAGCTGTGTGGATTGCGCAAGATTGATTTCGATAATAATAGATTTGGCATTTTCTGCAAAAGATAGCGAGTTTCCGATTGAAGTAGAAGGAATGATCATTCCATCCTCCGTTACCGAAACCGCTTCCAAAATAGCGAAATCAATAGGGTCCATGACATTCGCGCGCACAAGCTCGGCTGTGTGAGACAAATGCTGGTCCACAAACAAAAAGTCTCCCTGGTTGATTCCCTTTCTCATCGTTGGATCTGCCTGGAATGGAAGTCTTTTCCCCAAAATGCCCGCCTCGGCAAACAGCTTATCCACATCAGACCCCAGAGAAGCCCCTGTATAAACATTCACTTTAAAATGTTCATTTTTGGCACGGTCAACCAAAGCAAATGGAACCGCTTTCACATCACCCGCACGTGTAAAGCCGCTTAACCCCAAAGTCATTCCATCCTGAATCCAGGATGCTGCTTCCTCAGGTGTGACAACTCTGTCGTGCAAACGTGTATCTTTAATCCGATCTAAACTTTTCTCCATAATGCTCATCCCCTCTACCATGATATATATAATCATTTTACCCGCCTAAAGAGAGAGGATTGAATTTTTGGATTATATTACGGAAAATTCCGATAAAACAGCAAATTCACAGTCCAAAACAGCATGAATTTTCTAAAAACCGAGCAATTTGCGGAAATAGCTGGAATAGGATTGGCTGACGGGCACCCGATCTCCATTTTTCATGGCCAGCAAAAAAGTTGAATGGGTATCAGGATAGATCTCCTTTATATGATTAACATTTACGATGAATGAACGGTGGCAGCGGATAAAACTATCTTTCGGAAGCGAGTACTCAAAGTCCTGAAGGGAGTATTTATGAGTGCCAGATTTATCACCTGTATGTACATAAGTCTTCTTATCCTTTGCTTCGAGATAGACAACCTCGGAAAAAGGAATGGGAATCCAGCCATCATTCGTTTTCATCGTGACAACGGATTTACCGTCTGTCAAAGCCGGAAAAATCGCTGTCACACAGCCTTCCAGCTTCCCTTCATGCAAAAACGGCACAGCCATTCCGTGATAAGGAACCCCAAATACATCCCGATCTATAAACTCGGAGACTCTTTGCTGTGTCCGTAAAGCCTTATGAGCGATGGTTCCTTCTTTAACAATGTCACCAGGCCTGATTTTCAAATCAATTCGCTTGCTGGGCCGGTAATAGATATATTCATTCGTATTGGAAACTGCAATAGAAATCTCATCGGAAAACAGTTCTCCGATCACGTCCAAAAGAGACACAACTGTAATGCTTTCCACGTTCCTTCAGCACCTTTCATGATGATTGCCTATTTCTATTTTACAAGTTTTCGCAGAGGGATTCTATGAATGAGTTTTAATAAAAATCTTATCATTCACCGGAGCTCTCCAGCATAGAATAGAGGATTATAACCCATTAGAGACCATATAAGGGTTAGGGGTAAAGGAGGATGCTGATATGTTAATTCGCCATCAGATGGTGGAGAAAACAGATGTCCGCTATTGTGATGAAACCTTTAATTTGGAAAAGGCGCTGCAGTTTTTAAATGAAACAGGTTATCGCTGTGTCCCGATTCTGGATCAAACACATACAAAGTTTATCGGCAATATTTATAAAGTTGATATCTTAGAATATAAAGAGAATCATTCGCTCGATGAGGCCATAACTGCTCTAGCCACTGATCAGGAGACAGTAATTGATGAAAATGATTCCTTTATGAAGGCTTTTTTTACGCTAAAAAGATTTCCCTATCTCCCTGTGGTGAATAAAAATGATAAGTTTGTCGGCCTTCTCACGCACGCAGCTGTACTGGAGCTGCTGGAGGAAGCATGGGGATTGAACCGCGGCAGCTATACACTTACAGTGGGCAGCTATGGTACGCAGGGGACCTTGAAGAAAATGACCAGCATCATCAGCAAACACAGTGATATTCAGGGAGTCATCTCACTCGATTCCTCAAATTTCCACGTCAGCCTCATTCGCCGGGTTCTATTCACATTGCCGAAGGATACCACGAAGGCAACCTTGGATAAAATAAAAAAAGAGATGGACCAAAACGGCTTCCGGGTGATTGGTGTCGAATGCCATGATGGGAAATGCTAATCGATAAGGAAAGACTGGATGTTGATATTGCCCCCTATTGAATGGACAGGATGGAGCGAGATTATCACTTCCTTCATTCGATATTGATTAGGGGATGCTCATGACAGTTTGGGAAGAAAGTCAAAGGAAGGCCCTGCATAAGCATTGGAGCCGACTGCGACGACCTCGCACGTTCCCGGAGTGCCTGGCTCGAAAAACAACAGGCGTGTTTCAGAGGGAAGATAAAAAGCCGTTCCAGCGATGGATCGGCTTTTTTCCTAACGGTTATTGCGATGGACGAATTCCTGGTATCCATAAATAATCCAGGCATATGAGGTGAAAAATAGGAAAATATGTACAGGCTTAAATTTGACCAATCTATATAAATCAAATCTTTGATACAAGTAATTGAGCGGAAAGGCAAACAGGAAATCCACGATCGCATTAAGTGCTAGGTAGCGTTTAAAGTTTCCAAAGGTAAAATGAAAAATCCATAATGTTCCTATAAAGAAAGGGCCAGTGATAAAAATCATATCATTGATAAATTTATATCTTGTTCCCCCTTTAACGGTCCACCATTTAAAAGGAATCGCCAATATACTCATGCCCAAAACTAAGATTCCGGCAAAAGCTGAAACCGTAGAAAATTTATTAAAAGACTTTTTAGGCAGAAAAAATATGGTCAGCCAAGGAACAACGAGATGAAGCAGCCTAATCACGTTTGTCGCATTCATTAATGAATTCCCCTTTCTGCCATATTATTCTACGGGGAATTTAGAAATATTCGCCAATGATAAACCTGCTTCAGCGGTTAATGACTTAAACTGCAGAATCCAGCCTAAAAGTCCCTTCCACTTTCTTCACAATTTCTTTCCCGATTTCAATTGACGCTGTTGCTGCCGGGGAAGGTGCATTTAATACATGAATGGAGCGTTTGCTTGGCACGATGAAAAAATCATCGACAAGAGAGCCGTCGTCCTTCAGAGCTTGCGCCCTAACACCAGCTGGTCCGGGAACGATATCATCTTTTTGGATATCTGGCATTAGTTTCTGGACATTTTTCATAAATAGCTCTTTTGAAGCAGAGCGGATCATCTCATCCACTCCCTCTTTCATATACTTGCCTGCAAGCTTCCAAAAGCCTTTATATGAAATAACCTCCATCAGGTCTGCCAAGTTGATATCTGTCTTTTTGTAGCCTTCGCGTTTAAAGCTTAGGACCGCATTTGGACCAACATCGATTGATCCATTAATCATTCGTGTAAAATGAACGCCCAGAAATGGGAAGTTGGGATTAGGCACCGGGTAAATTAGGTTTTTAACCAGGCTGCTTTTCTCTGGCTTCAGCATATAATACTCGCCCCTGAAAGGGACAATTTTTACATCCGTTTTTAGTTTGGCAAGCTTTGCAATGCGGTCAGATTGGAGGCCGCCGCAGTTAATATAGTAAGCCCCTCTTACTTCTCCCCGGTTCGTTTCAACAATCACTTCCTGCGTGGTTTCATCGATGGATACTACCTTATGGTTCAGCAGAATGTCGCCGCCTTTTTCCCTGATCAATTCAGCCATCTTCTCCGAAACCTGCTTATAATTCACAATGCCCGCCATAGGAACATGAATGGCTTTTTTCCCATTCACATGCGGTTCGATTTCATGCAGTTCACTTTTATCAATCATCCGGATTCCCAAATCGTTTTCAAGCCCTCGCTGATACAAGTTTTCCAAAAGGGGCAGCTCATAATCCTCGCTTGCTACAATCACTTTGCCGCAGATATCCACTTCAAGCCCATGTTCCCGGCAAAACTTCGTCATGGATTCACTGCCTTTTTTGGCCAGCTTTGCTTTATAGCTTCCAGGTTTATAATAAATACCTGAATGGATGACCCCGCTGTTATGGCCCGTTTGATGGGCTGCAACATGGTTTTCCTTTTCAAGGATTGCTACTTTAGCTGCAGGAAACCGATTTAATAGCTCCATCCCTGTTGAAAGGCCAACAATTCCCCCGCCAATAATGATGTAATCATACATACTCCTCCACCCTTTCTATAAGGCTCTTTTCTTATAAATGGATCTTTTAACTTTTAAATTCAGCCCGTTGATAAAACTTAATTTGCAGTTTAAAAGCAACAACCTTTAAAAAAGCCTTCTTTTATTTATGGTCGATCCCACAAGCTTCTGCCAATAATTCAACAATATGGACAACCCGCACCTTATCTTCGAGACCCTCGCGTTTGACGCCGAGGCACATTTGCAAATGGCAGCCAGGGTTGGAAGTGACAATGGTATTTGGTGAGACCTTTTGAACATGTTCCATTTTTGCATCGAGTAATTCCATGGATTCTTCATAGTGGACAATATTATAAATTCCGGCCGAACCACAGCACATATCCCCTTTCGGGAGGGGCACATACGTCATTCCCGGTATTGATTTCAATAGTTGGACAGGATCCCCTGCTACCTTCTGTACATTTAAAAGATGGCAGGATGGCTGGTATGTCACAATGCCTGCCATTTCTTTTTGAAAGGTGATTCCGAGTTTGTTCAATATTACACTTATATCTTTATTCTTTTGCACAAACACCTTCGCACGCTCAGCCCAATCCGCCTCATCTGCGAGCAGGTGGTCATATTCAACGAGCATGGCTCCGCACCCGCCAATGCTATTGACGACAAAATCAAAATTTCCTTTTTCAAAAGCAGCAATATTTTCTTTCGCCAGCTTTTTGGATGTATCCTTATCACCGCTATGGTTTTGCAGGGCCCCGCAGCAGGTTTGCTCTTTTATTACAGTGACTTCGCAGCCTGCATGCTTCAGCAATTTAATGCTAAGGTCATTGATTTTGGCAAAAAACACATCCATAATGCACCCTGTAAAAAAGGCCACACGCGCTTTCGTCTCACGCTCAGGAGTCTGGGTACTTCTCCTAAGCTGTTTATTTGGCATTTCAATGGCCGGCGTTATCTCTTCAAAAGCACGAAGCTGCTCGGGAAGAATGCCCAGCATTTTGCTTTTGCGTGCAAATGATTCCATGCCTGTTTTTTGGTAACCGCGAAGTGATGCTCTCATTGCGGCCAGCAGCTTTTTATTCGGCAGAGCTTTTTGCAATGCCATGTTTTCCAATAATGGCGCTGGTGTGGCAGCAGCTTTTACTTCCTTAAATGATTCGAGGATTTTTCCATATTGCACATTAGTTGGGCATGCCGTTTCACAAGCACGGCAGCCAAGGCATAACTCCATCGACTCCGTAATTTCGTCGATGGTTATTTTTCCTTCCGCAGCCATTTGCACAAGATTAATACGGCCGCGGGGGGAATGCCTTTCTTTTCCCATGGTGGCATAGGTGGGGCATGCGGGGAGACAATAGCCGCATTGGACACAATCAAACGTTTCTCTGTATGCTAACTGACTAGTCATGGACTAACACAAGCTTTTGCCCTTTTTTCTCGGGAAAAATTTTTCCCGGATTCATAATGTTATTCGGATCCCACGCTTTTTTCATTCTTTTCATCATGTCCAACCCTGCTTCCCCAAGCTCCATTTCCATAAATGGCGTCTTCATTGTCCCGATTCCGTGCTCCCCTGAGAGGGTTCCTCCCAGTTCTATGGCTACTGTGAAAATTTCCTCAACGGCTTTTTCCACACGCTTCATCTCTTCTTTATCCTGTTTATCGGTAATAATATTCGGATGCAGATTTCCATCACCCGCATGGCCGAATACAACCAGATCGATTTCATATTTTGCTTTGATTTCCTGCAATCGCCGGAACATTTCTGGTATCTTGCTTCTTGGAATGGTGGCATCTTCCGAAATCTTCGTCGGCTTTTTCCTGACAATGGCAGGAGAAACGAGCTTTCGAGCTTTCCAAAGCTTTTCAGCAGACTCCTCATCCCTGGCAATGATGGCTTCCCTTGCCCCCACTTCCAGGCAAACCTGTTTGACCTGTTCACTTTCGTCCCTGATGGCAATCGGATGGCCATCAAGCTCAATAAGAATTATGGCATCCACATCCACTGGCAGACCGATCGGCTGAAAATCTTCAACGGCCCGAATCGAAGACTGGTCCATAATTTCCATTTTGGATGGCAGGATGCCGGAAGTAAGCACTGCTGAAATGGCTTTTCCGGCATCAATAATATCATCAAAAATAACCATCATCGTCTGGGTTGCCTGCGGTCTTGGGATCAGCTGGAGAGTCGCCTCCGTTATAATGCCTAAAGTTCCTTCCGATCCAACAATCAGTTTTGTCAGGTCATAGCCGGTAACATTTTTGACCGTCCGCCCGCCTGTCCGGATAATTTCTCCTTCTGGTGTTACGATCTCGAGCCCGAGCACGTAATCCTTTGTGACCCCATACTTTAAACCGCGCGGGCCGCCGGCATTTTCCGCCAGATTCCCTCCGATGGTTGAAACATGGGAGCTGCTTGGATCAGGCGGATACATAAGTCCATGCCTTTTGGCTTCTCGATCAATATCCGCGGTTATGACCCCTGGAGATACGATGGCAACCGTATCGTCCCGGTCAATTACCAAAGTCTGCGTCCACAGTGAAAAATCCAAAACCATTCCTCCATGGACAGGGAGCGGACCACCGCTTAGGCTTGTTCCCCTGCCTCTTGGATAAACTGGAATTTTCATTTCATTAGCGAGCTTTACTATGCCTGCTACTTCCTCCGTTGAGATGGGCTGCAGGATAATCTCAGGAAGGTAAGCGCCAAAAGATCCATCATATGAATAAGAAACCAAATCTGCCTTTTCAAGCAGTATTCGCTTTTCGGTTCCCATTATGCTCTTTATACGGTCAACAATCTGTTCGGTGATCACAACGGCACCTTCTTTCCTTCCTCTTCGTTCACTCTTAATTTCTTCCTAACATTTTCGAGATGGATTCTCATAGCATCCGAAGCCAGCGTTTCATCCCGTTCTTTTATGGCTGTAAAAATACTTATATGTTCATGAAAAACCTGTTCCCGCTTTTCCGGCTGCCCGACGTTTTTCTGAAGTGAAAAAGCAATCGCTTTCCGGTAAAGATCATCAATGTTTTCCATTACTTGTATCATAAATCTGTTTTTGGTTGCCCCTATCAGATGTTTGTGAAAATTAGCGTCAGCCTGGTCCCCCACTGCTTCCGGATTCGTTAGCGTAATTTCAAATTGATCCAGCGCCTGTTTCATTCTATCCAAGTCAGCTTCATCACGACGTAAGGCAGCAATAGCTGCTGCCTGTGTCTCCATGATGATCCGCATTTCAAGGAGCTCAAAAACCTGCTCCATTGGAATTAATTGAATGGCTAAAGATTCAAGCATGTCAGCCATATTGACTTCTTTAACAAAGCTTCGTCCTCCTTGCCTGGATCCAATAATTCCGCTGGCAGATAGGACACTCAATGCTTCTCGAACAGGCGCACGGCTGACGCCAAACAGTTTGGCGAGTTCATTCTCGGATGGCATAGGCTGGTTTTGCGGGAACTTGCCTTCCTTAATCATATCTTTAAGCTGATCTAACACTTGAGCCGAGATTTTTTTTCGTTCGATTTTCATTGGCTGGTAAGCTCCTTATATGGTGATTTCTACTGAACTGCTTTTCTTCACTCTTATTACATGGAAGAGAATCGCAAACACACAAAGTCCAAGTCCTGCAATATCCGTTATCATGCCTGGTTTAATCAGCATTAAAGCCCCGGCAAACATAAGTACTCTTTCGACAATTGTCAGCTTGGCATTCAAATAGTTTCCTAGTGCACTGGCTAGAGCATAAATTCCTAGTGTGCTGGTGACAACAACAAGAGCTACAGATACAGCAGATAAAGCTTCACCATCAGCAGGCTGGAGCAGAATATTAGGATTGTAAGCAATCATGAATGGGATAATAAAGCCCGGAAGTGAAATCCGCAGCGCTTCCCATGATGTTTTCATTGCATTGGCACCGGCCAGTCCAGCAGCTGTATACGATGCTAAAGCTACCGGCGGTGTGATGTTGGACAATGCACCAAACCAGAACACAAAGAAATGTGCTGCGATCGGGTTTACTCCAGCTTCAACAAGGGCCGGGGCAGCTGTAACGGCCACCACGATATAAAGAGCCGTTGATGGAAGTCCCATACTTAGGACAATACAAGTGAGCATAACTACGATTAAAATCAGCCACAGATTTCCGCCTGTTAATTCAACAATATTATAAGCCAGTGTGGAGCCGATGCCTGTCATTGTTACGACACAAATAATGATCCCTATGGCCGCACAGGCAATCCCTACCTGGATGGTCCCTTTTCCGCCTTCGATAAATGCCTCAATTGTTTTTGAGATTGTAATCCTTGAAGATTTGTCTTTTGCCAGCCAGCTCGCTAAAATAACGGACCCGATTCCGGCAAAACCGGCAAATAGGGCTGTTTTTCCCATTAATAATGTTGTGATAACAACGATAATCGGAATAAGCAGAACGCCGCGCTCCTTCAGGATTTGAACAACATTTGGAATGTTTTCCTTGCTGATTCCTTTTAAACCTTGCTTTTTCGCTTCGATATCAATGGCAAAGATCAGTGCGATATAATAAAGGAAACTAGGAATGATCGCTGCCAGGATGACCGTCGTATACGAGATTCCCAGAAAGCCGGCCATAATGAATGCGGCAGCACCCATGATTGGCGGCATGATCATACCGCCTGTTGATGCAGCTGCTTCAACAGCTCCAGCAAATTTAGGCTTCAGGCCAATTGATTTCATCAATGGAATGGTGAAGGCACCTGTTGTTGCCACGTTGGCAACGGCGCTTCCGCTTAAAGAACCTGTCAGAGCACTTGAGATAACAGCAACCTGCGCAGGGCCTCCGCGCTTTCTGCCTGCAATCGCCAGCGCCAGGTCATTAAATAGCTGCGTTGCACCGCTGACCGACAGGAAGGCTCCAAATAGAACAAACATAACGATAAAGGTGGAGGCAGTTGAAAGTGTTAGTCCCAATACCCCTTCTGTTGTCATATAAAGACGATATAACAAACGCTCCAATGAAAAACCGGCATGTCCGAAAATCCATGGAAAGTAGGTTCCGAACAAGGCATATACGATAGCACCGCCGCAGAGGATCGGAATGAAAATTCCGACTGCTCTCCTGGCAGCTTCCAATAACACGATGATGGTGATCGCTCCGAAAATGTAATCTATCATAATCGGCTGCGAACCTCTGTCCACATGAATCGTCGTATAATTCAAAAGCAGATAACCAAGACCAGCAATGGAAAGAGCTGCAAAAATGTAATCCGGAACTGTAAACCTTTGCTGATTAGAAGCCTTACTTGCCGGATACAGGAAAAATGTCATGACCAGCAGAAGGCCAAGAAAAATTAGGTTTCTATAAATCTCTTGAATATTGGATAACCCGTTTGTATAAATAGCAAAAATTGAAAACAGGACAGCAATGGCTGCAGCCACTTTTTTATATGGCCCCTGCAGCAAGCGCATGCCTCCCCCCGCTTCTTTATCCAAGTCTGTTGGCTGAATTGCTTGTTCACTAGTTGGTTTTGTCATCGTGTGCCCTCCTTTATTTCGCTTCCGGCGGTATTAGGTTTTCCGGTATATCCAAACCGGCTTCTTTAAAATATTTATAAGCTCCTGCATGCAATGGAACCGATACTCCATCCAAAGCTGTTTCCAATGTCATTTCTTTGGCTGAACTATGCACTTCATACATTTCATCCAGATTTTCATATAGTGTTTTTGTAAGAATGTAGATGGTTTCTTCGTCCATTTCTTTTGTAGTCGATAAAAGGTTCGGCTGGGCAATTGTGTTGATGTCCTTGTCCACCCGCGGATAGGTTCCGCCTGGAATCACATAGCGGTACCAGCTGTCCGAGACAGCATTAATGGCATCCAATTGTTCATCCGTCACTTCTAAAATCGATGCTTTTACATTACTGGCATACATATCCGTTACAGCTGAAATAGGAATACCAGCAGGAAGGGATCCTCCATCCAATCTTCCATCTCTCATAGCTGAAACCGTATCACTATAGCCAAGATATTCAGGTGAAATATCTTTTTTCGTAAGTCCAAGACCTTCCATCATGACGACAGTAGACTGTTCTGTACCGCTTGCCTGCGGCCCTACAGAAAAGCCTGTCCCTTTGATATCTTCAATCGTTCCTGTTTTCACTTTGTCGTTCATAAGGACAAAATGCTCCACGTTCGGCCAAAGCATCGAAATCGTGCGAAGGTCCTCATAACGTTTTCCATCAAACGAGCCACTTCCTGCATATGCCTGAGAAGAGATCAATCCTTGCAAAATAGCTAATTGTGCTTCCCCTTCACGAAGGAGCTCGATATTCTCGATGGATCCGGCAGATGACTGACCGCTCGCTTGGATCTTCTCGCCCTTTAAGTGACTGCTCCAAACATTCGCCATTCCAACTCCGATTGGATAATATGTACCTCCTGTTGATGCAGTAGCGACCGAAACAAATCTTTTATCCTTGTTTTTAGCAGCTGTCTGTACCCCAACAATCGTGATAAACACAAGTGTTAGGATAGATATAATAATCTTCCACTTTCTTTGAATCACAAAATCCCACCCTTTCAGTAAAATGTAAGCGTTTTTCTAAACTTGTATTACAAGTATACAAGATTATTTGTTAATAATTCAACGAAAATTCTAATTTTTTGTTTTATTATGTAAGATCAAAGACTAAATTCCTTGGTATTTCGACCTTTTTCAACATATAAATAGTACATATTACCCGGTTCAAATCGCGCGTTCTTTAAACAATATTAGTGATACTTGGCATTGGACAAAAAAAGGCCATTTTCCTAATTAGAAAATGACCCTGCACTTATAGAAGTTTCCCCATATAATATTCATCCGCAAACTCGCCATTTATCAGCAGAGAGTGTTTTTTAATGCCCTCGATTTGGAATCCGGCTTTTTTGTAAAGTGCCACTCCGGCTTCATTTTTTACAACTGTTGTTAACTCCAGGCGGTGGATACTTCGCTCACGTGCCCAGCGATCCAGCTCCTCAAAAAGCATTGTGCCAATTCCTTTTCCCCTGTGCCCGCTGGCTATTCCAGCGACCAAATAGGCAGTGTGCCTGCTTCTCCTGGCAGCGCCGCCAATGGCCATTAAAAAGCCTATCAATTGGTTGTCTTTCTCCGCAATGATAATGGTGGAATTTTCCTCCTTTTTAATCACTTCGATTCTTTTTCCTTGTGCTTCCGGTGACGTCTGTCTTTCACCAGGCTCGAAAAGCATATATTCTGATTCGTTTTCCACCTCAGTAATCAGATTGGCCAATGCTTCGGCATCGGATGGCTTTATGTGGCGAATCATTGGAAATCTCCCCTTTATTTTTCTATTAAACTAACATCCTTGTTTTTCCGGCTCTTACTTCAGCCATCTTCCCGTAAAAACTTTCTTCCATCTCGATGCCAAAGAAGTTATAGAATTTGATTAGTCGTCCAACATTCTGGCGATATCTTCGAAAAGACAGACACAAGTCATGTTTTTCGCGTTTGCAGAGAAGTAATTCATTGCAGGAAATGGCACCTACCTCTCTACTGTCCGAGCCAATACCGCTCCAGCAACAAGTCCCCAGACGGGTGCGCTGATGTGGAGAAAGGAAATGCCGGATAGGGTGACAATGAAAGCGGCGAGTGCACTTAGGCGGTAACGATTGCCGGAGAAGCCCAATTGCAGGCTTGAGTGCAGAACGCCAATCAGCGCGAATCCAGCCAGAAGCGAAACAAATGCCTGCGGCAGCGACTGGATAAAGGGCACAATTTTCCACGCAAAAATTCCGAATACAATGGTGATGGCACCCGCCACGACGGCTCCCATATATCTCTTCTCCCTAGGCCCCGAATCCGGCCCGGCACAAATGGCGCTCATCATTCCAGCGATGTTGGCACACTGTCCGCCAAAGAAGCTCGTAATGACAGAGAAGACCCCGCTTGAAGAAACAATTTTTCGAATCGGCGGCTTAAAGTTAGAGCTTTCCAGTGCTCCTATTCCCGGTGCCGCATCATTGCTTAAAATCAGCATTGCCAGCGGAAGCGCAATCGTCACAAGGCCCATCCCAGTGAATTCCGGTGTCTGCCATGACGGCAGAAAATAGGAGATTTCCTTGGCCGGCTTCAAATCTGCTGTTAAAAATAAAACCAGGAAGGCAGCAACTACCGCTGCCAGTACTGGAGGAAACTTCTTAATATATCTGGTAAAAATCAGAAAACTGATTAAAGCTGCCCCTCCCACTAAAGGCATTTCTTGTATAGCCGGAACGAGCTTCGCCACATAACTGGCAACCAGCCCACCGAGCATGGATGCGATCACTTCTTTCGGCACCCACCCGATGATTTTTGTAAATAACCCCGAGATGCCAACCAGAAAAATCAGCAAACCCGACATCACATAACCGCCAATCAGCTCAGGATACGTATACTGCGCTGTAATAGTCGCTAAAAAAGCTACACCTGTTATGGAATGGCCGCCTGTAATCGGAATCCTGTACAGCAGCGGCATAAGGATGCTGTACACGCCCCCGAAAAAATAAACCGCAAACATCCAGTTGATGGTTTGCTGATCGGTAAATCCCCCGGCAGCCGCTGCCTGTAAAATGATAAGCGCTGGCCCCGTCATCACCATCGTACTTGCAATAATTCCCGATGATATATTTTCACCTGTTAAGTCTTGAATCATTGAATGCTTATTTAATTTTACTTTTGATTTGTATTCGCTATGCCTTTCCTCTGGCAAACCCATTTCCCTGCCCCCGACTTCCGTATATTTTAATTACTATCATGATTTTAAACAGAAAAATTGTCAAACTATTTCGCATACGGAAGCTTTGTCCAGCAAAAAAAAGAAATACCCATAAAGGATATTTCGACAAAATTCGGGTGGTACCTGGTACCTATATGAGATTCCTTCGTTCTTCCATTTGCGGCGGTTCTTCCATCCAGCCGTTTTGGATCATGATTTTGGCTCCGCGGTGGGCGTATTCGAATATGTCTTTTGAGAAGATCCCTGCTTTGGTGGGAATGTCATTCCGCAGGCTGAAGGCTGTACCGATTGCATTTTTTCCTAGTGAGAAGCTGCAGAAAAGGCTGGTGCAGTACATCATCAGTTTATCGGAAAATGGGGCTGCGGTTGAGCGTGTGGCATTTCCTCCTGCTCCTAATGGGGCTTGAATCCCGTCCTCGAGCATCATTTCGGAAAATTCTTTAATGATGCTTTTAGCCAGTTCCGCACCTTCCGAAAAGTATTTTCTTACTTCTTTTTCCTGTGCGCATTGGGCAAAACCGGTAATCAGCTGCATCCCAGTTGCATTTGCTTCAATTGAATAATGAAGCTGACTAACCTCGACAGTATTCATCGTCCGTTTCTGACCGAACGTACTTGTTCCTTTTAAATAGCTGGTATCTTTTACGAACTCCGCTTTTTTTGGCATGGTCACATAAGGCGCGCGGCTAAGCAGACCTTTTTCAAGCAGATATCGGGTGCATTGCCGCGAATAATCCTGGGTTTGAGCTGTAAGGTCTTTATACAGCAAAATAATATCCTCCCGGTAGGACATGCTTAAATGCAGGGTATGCAGACCCATGCTGATCGAGGTCATCAGGCGCACAAACATAATATCAAACCCGTTGCTGTATAATTTCGGTGCATCGGGAATCACGTCCTGTTCCGTGAACCCAACCGGAATTGCTGCCCCTTCATCCTTGAATATTTGTACAATCTTCTGTACATAAGGGTTAACTTCTTCACACAGACTGGTCATAATATTCTTCGCTTCTTCATCATCCGCTTTTTCAATAAAATAATCGAGCATTCTTAACAGCATCGTTTTCTGCTGATATGTCATCCATAAGGTTCCGAGTTCATTTGATGTAATTGCTGGTCTTTCAGGCATACATGATCCCCCATCATTAAAGTTATTATTATACTTCCTTAAAATGTAAAAACCATGCATGTATAAGGGCAAAAAAAGAACCCCCTAAGAGGCTCCTAGATCTTTCCGATCAAAATAAACACTTAATACTTGCTTGAGGGATTGGTCAAGCTGCACCCATTCATCAAGCTCATAGTTATTTAATACCTTTGCAAGGTTTGGCTTAATGCCGATTAATTTTATAATGCTGCCTGTCATGAAGTTCAATGTTTTAATAAGCTGGGTGAACTTCTCGATGCCTTTGTCCTCCACTTCTCCTACGGCTGTGAGATCAAAGAGAATTTCATCATATTCACCGGCAAACACAGACTTTAGGCAGCTTTCGGAGATCACATTAATTTTATCTGCCGTAATATCCCCAAACAAAGGAATCAGACACATGGATTCCGAAAGAGGAATAAACGGGCCTGATAATTGGTTCAAGCGGATCAGAACCTGTTCAAGTTCTTCCTTTTTCTCCAAAAGCTCAAAATCAGTTGAGGCAAGGCGTCCCTGCAGCTCCATCAGTTTATTCATCAGGCCTTCATTTGAGCTGTCTTTCGGCAAAAAGATCATATTGGCGCAATCATCACTGTCCCACAGAATGTGGACATCAAATAGTGCCAGCGGAGCATTCTTTGTCTTCATGTTAAGCTCCAGCTTAACCGGTTTCATCCCAGGCTCCCGGCTGTAATGGATCAGCTTCTCGATGCTTTCTTCATCTATTATACTTTTCAGATGGCCATCGCTAAGGTCAAAGCACTCCCTCGCCAAAGTGGAATAGCTTAGTATTTTTCCGTGCATGTCCGCTAATAAAAAGGCGAGCGGAAGCTGTTGGTCAAAATATTGCATTTTTTTGTCCTCCCGCCTGGTAGTTTTGCAGCCATTTTTTCGTTTCCGGCAAATTGCGGAGGATAACCGTATCTTCCGTGCAATAAGGAAGCAGATCATATTTATCCGCTAAGCGCCCGCCAAGAATGACGGCCGGTTTATGTGGCAGCTTTGAAAATTCTGCCGCATATTCCTTAAGCTTTGGCAGGTGATAGACAATGCTGACCGACAAGCCAATCACATTTGGCTTCCATTCCTTTGCAGTTTTAAGGGCATATTCCAAAGGCAGGCTGGGGCCAAAATATTTCGTCTCCCAGCCGTTCTCTTCAAATAAACTGTTCACCATTTTCAGGCCAATATAATGCTGCTCGCCATCCAGGCAAAGAAACATGGCTTTCTGTCCGGATTCTATTTTATCGCGGTTATAAGCCAGTTTTGACAGCACAAAATCACATGTAGCCGTAGCTAAATGTTCATCCGCAACCGTTATTTGATTCGTCTCCCAGAGAAAGCCAATATGCTGCATCGCAGGCGTAATTAAATTTTGATAGACTTCCAGTCGCGAAAGGTCCTGATGCTTCTGAATATGCGCCCACACTTTAGCAGAATCTCCTTCAAGCAAAAAGGAAGCAAGTGTCTCAGCATGCTGCATATTACACCTCTCCCTTCTCTGGTACGCCTTTCAGTACAGCAATGGCTTCGGATAAATAAAGAGTGAACATCTCTGCTTGCTGTTCATCTTCTCCTCTTTCCTCTCTCAGCACAGTTTGAATCAATTCAAAGTTGTCAATCAAATGCTGCGTTTTCATTCCATGCTTCGTTAAAATGCCATCAAGCCAAACAGCATAATCCGTGAAAAATGCAGATTGATTTAATTCATAGGCCGATTGGAGATGCTTCATATGGTGATGGTTATCTTCACGGCACTTCTCTTTCCCTTTCTCGCCAAACCGTTCCAGTAAGGAAGGCTCCCGTTCATAAATCATTGCCGTTACTTTGTTGACGACCGCATCAAAATTCACTTAGCCACCACCTTATATTGCGACACCTTCGGAACGACCGCAGCCAATTCCTGATCCGGGTATTTTTTCTCCAAATCATGGATTCTCTTAAAATCCTCGCTTCGAACCCAATTTAAATAGCTTTCCTTTGTATCAAAAATCAGCTGGACCGTCAGTTCACCAGGGCGCTTATCATTTTGCAGCAGCAAAAAGTCGACAAACCCCTCTGCCTCATCAACCGACCGTGAGCGATTTTTATATATATGAATGACTTCCTCCGATTTCTCATCAGGAACATCAAAGGTTGAAAAAACCGTATACATGTATTCTCCTCCTTTTTGGGAGTATTCTGGCTTTTCAAGTATAACATAGTGTTAAAGTTTGTCCTTTTTGGAGGGTTTGGTGATGTTTCGTTACGCAGGCGGATTAGCTGATTCATTTGACTGCTGTGCGGTTTTTGGACTTTCATCTGTTCTTTAACTACCATTATCTTTCCCTCTCTTCAATTTTGGTCGGAATCCAGCTCTTTTACCACCATATTCTCTTCGTCTTCCCATTTTTGATCGTTAATCTGGTTCTTTAACTACCATATCCAATCCCTCTCTCGCTTTTGGTCGTTAATCCTTCTTATTAACTACCATTTCCTCGCCTTCTCCGATTTTTGGTCGTTAATTCGGCTCTTTAACTACCATATCCATTCCCTCTCCTCACTTTTGGTCGTTAATCCTTCTTATTAACTACCATTTCCTCGCCCTTCTCCGATTTTTGGTCGTTAATCCAGCTCTTTAACTACCATATCCATTCCCTCTCCTCGCTTTTGGTCGTTAATCCTTCTTATTAGCTACCATTTCCTCGCCTTCTCCGATTTTTGGTCGTTAATCTGTTCTTTAACTACCATATCCATTCCCTCTCTCGCTTTTGGTCGTTAACCATTCTTATTAACTACCACTTCCTCACCCTTCTCCGATTTTTGGTCGTTAAGATAACCTAAGCCTTTATTTAGTACTGTCAAGTGGTTCCATATCCAATTTCATCCATTACCTCTAACGATCTCAGCCTTAAGCCTGAGAGAAAGATATGTCTCTGGCTCGTTATGGCTCTTGTTCATCCGCGTTAAGATGTTACATGTAGGAATTGTTAAGTTTTTCCTGCAAACAAGGTCTGATTTTAGCGAAATAGGTCGTACGAATTATTGGAATTTTAAAGTAGAACTAGTTATTATTACCTATTTTTCTGTGTATAATTAGATCTTGGGTGCAAATTTCCACTATTAGGGAGCAAGGAGAATGTTTATGAAATTATTGAAACTGATTGTAGAGAGAAAGATTTTGGTCGCATTAATGACGGTATTGATTTTAGCCATCGGCAGCTATTCAATTTTTGAATTGGATAAAGAATTAATGCCGCCTGTGACGATGGATGGCGCTTATGTGGAGATAAGCGCCGGTGAGATGGCAGCCATAGAAGTGGAGCGATCGATCACCACCCCCTTGGAGCAGCAAATCAGGGGGATTGATGGAGTAGAAGGCATAGACTCGACTACAAATATTGGGCGCAGCTCTCTGCAAATCACCTTTGAACAGGGCCGTGGCGATGAATTGTTTAAAGAAGTTGAGTCGATCGTAAATGCGGCCAAAGGCGAAAATACCGCAATCACAGATGTTATGGCAGGACAATACGGAACGGCCCAAAGCTATGAGTTTTATATGGATGTTTCCGGCGGCACCATGGAGGAAATGACCGATTTTGCTAAAAATGTCCTCGAACCCCGTTTGGAGGCATTGCCCGAAGTCCGTGACGTATCGCTTGCTGGCGTGCAGGAGCATGAAGTTACGATTGAATTAAACCGCACCGAAATGGCGGAAAAAGGGCTGGATGCCACAGCAGTCATCGGTGCGATCCAGCAAGTGAACAATGAAGCAACACTTGGAGAACTGAGCAGCGATTCCAACTCTCCTTCCCTTCGCTGGAACACAAAATTGGAAAATGTGGGCGATGTAGAAAAGATTAGAATCCCAGCACAGGCAGGTTTTATTGAACTGAAGGAAGTGGCAGACGTTTCCCTTCAGCCGCTAGAAAGCTCCTCCTTTGTCTGGAAAAATGGCACAAAGGACTTTATCTTTGTCCAGGTAGGTCGTGTTGCGGATGCTACCCAAATTGACATGGCGGCTGCCGTCCGCGCCGAAATCAAAAATATTCGTGAAGATGGATGGGTTAAAGGCTTCGAACTGAATGAAATGGTTGCGCAAGCAGATTATGTCCAGGAATCCATTGATGGGGTAACCGGCAATATCCTGATTGGAGGCGTCATCGCGATTGCGATCCTGCTGATCTTTTTGCGTAATCTAAGGGCCACTTTTATCATCGGCCTGTCAATTCCCACTTCTATCCTGCTGACTTTTACAGCAATGTGGGTCTTTGATTACAGCTTTAACATCCTGACCCTGATTGGTTTGGGGCTTGGAATTGGAATGATGGTCGATTCCTCCATTGTTATTTTGGAATCAATCTATCGAAAGAAAGAGCAAGGCTTGGGCAAGCTGGAATCCGTTCTGGAAGGAACGAAGGAAGTATCATCAGCTGTTATTGCTTCCATGCTGACAACGATCGTTGTATTTCTGCCGATTGGCCTGATTGGCGGAGACATGGGGCAATTCATGATTATGCTGTCAGCTGTTGTGGCGATTACTTTGATCAGCTCAGTCATTATCTCGTTCACACTGATTCCGTCTCTTTCTGAAAAATGGCTGAAGCTCCGCAAATCGAAGAAAGAAAGCAAAGAAGGACCCATTATGCGCCTGTATAGCCGGATTGTCGCGTGGACGATCAAGAAAAAACGCTACAGCTTTGCAATGATTGCGATCTTCTTCCTGCTATTTGCCGGATCACTAACGCTTGTGACAAAAATCCCAATGACCATTATGCCGGATATGTTCAATCGTTACACCGAGCTGATGGTTGACCTGGAAACAGGCGTTTCAATAGAAGACAAAGAAGAAATTGCGCAAAACATAAATCAAAAACTGCAATCCATTGAAGATGTTGAGTCCAATTACGTCATGGATAACGGCGGAATGTTTTACACCATTATCAACATGACAAAGGGCGACAACATTACGAGAGAGCAAAAAGATATTAATGAAGACATTATGAAGGAACTCCGCAGCCTATCAGAAACCCTTCCGGTTGAAAATGTTCAGGGGGCCATGTCTGGTGGAGGCAGTTCTCCAGTTCAAGTAAATATTCTGGGCGAGGATTTTGAAGAATTGCAGGCTATTGCCGGTGATTTTACAAAAGAACTTGAAGGTATTGATGGCATTGTTGGTGTGACAAATTCCATGGAGCGCACATCAGAGGAACAGATTATCGTTTTAAAGGAAGAAGCGATTGAAAAAGCAGGATTAACACAGCCGCAAATCAGACAATTCATCGAGCAGGCCTTTTTGACAATGCCAGTAGGTGAAATGACTGTCAACGAAGAAAATGTACCCCTTGCTTTGAAATGGGCCGAAAAAACAGATTCCAAATCGTCCCTATTAGATTTAAAAGTCCCAACCGCACAGGGTGAGAAAGCTTTATCTTCCTTTATCCAATTGGAGAGTGTCGAAACACCGAATGAAATTTCCCATCTTGATGGCGAGCGTTTCCTCTCCATCTCGGCTGATATGGAAGGAAAAGACCTTGGGGCAATAAACCGGGACGTACAGAAACTGATCAATGACTTTGATGCACCGGCTGGCTATTCGGTTTCGGTTGCCGGCGACCTTGAGCAGCAGCAGGAATTAATTATGGATATGGTGTTTGTGTTAGCCATCGCGATCTTCCTTGTATACCTGGTGATGGCTGTCCAATTTAACCACCTTGGCCATCCGCTCATTGTTATGTCCGTGATCCCGATGACAATCGTTGGCGTCATTCTCGGATTGTTCCTTACACAAATGGAGCTTAGTGTCATGTCAGGCATGGGAATCGTGATGCTGATTGGAATTGTGCTCAATAATGCCATTCTCTTGATTGACCGGACGAATCAGCTTCGTGCAGAAGGCTCCTCTGTGGAAGAAGCCCTTTTGGAAGCAGGGAAAAACCGGATTCGTCCAATCTTTATGACCACCTTGACAACAGCCGGCGGCATGCTTCCGCTTGCAATGGCATCCGGAACTTCCGGCAACTACCAGGCCCCTATGGCTACGGTCATTATTTCCGGTCTGCTATTTGCCACCTTTATCACCCTGCTGCTGATTCCAGCCGTTTACCGCTTGTTCACAACCTCCAGCCTTCGTTTCGGCTGGCTGAAGAAAAAGCGGAAAAAGGAACGCAGGGAGGTTAAAGCAGTACCAGGAACAATAAACAATTAATGTGCTCACCCCCTCAAATTTGAGGGGGTTTTTTGCAATGGCTGTGTTAAAGCTCAATGTTGATTTTTAGCACCCTGTTGAGTGGAGCGGAAGGCACGAGACTCCTCGAAAATGCTAACGCATTTTCTTCGTGCGGTGTTTATTCGTGGAAGCTTATTCAATGTCCTGCGGGAGAAGCGTGTCAACGGGAGACCCCGCAGACACGAATGTGTCGAGGAGGCTCCCGGACCGCCCGCGGAAAGCGAGTGCCTGGAGCGGAAATCAACAGGCAAATTTAACAGAACCTTTGCAATAATTCCTAGGCAATCGCGGATGTTTTACACAATATGGACAAGGGCTCTTCCCTTCTGAATTTCCTTTCATATATTGTTAGCAGTTTAAATGAAAGGAGAGTACCTATGTGCCACTATTGTGTTGAATATCATTATTTCAAAAAGAAAGTCTGCCATGATCCGCACTGCAAAATCTGCTGCAAAAAGAAAGACAGCCATGAACATCGCTGCTGCAAGAAATGCTGCCACGACCACAGCCATCACTGTTCCTGCAAGAAGTGCAGTCTCGATTTCCACCATTGCTGCAAAAAGAAGAGCTGCGGCTGCTAAAATTGCTTTTGTAAAAATAGGATACAAGCTTTACATTAAAAAGCAGGTTATTCCTGCTTTTTTTGATGTCATTTTATACATGGATTCCTCTCGGTTACCTGGATGAAGAGTCATTTAAAAACAAAGTACTTCTGGCCAAAATAATTGGTAAATGTGTAAATTGCTGCTCCCATGAATACCGCAAGCTCCACACGGGAAAATTCATACCCCAAAAGGTTAAAATCTCGCACGATCTCTGCGGCCAAATCGCTTATTGAATAAGAAAGAAAGTAACTAGATAAAATGACAGAAATAAAACGGTAAGCACTCTTTTGAATGCTGGCGTTACTCTGAAAAGTAAAGGTCCTATTCAGAATGTAGCTGATGGCAGCTCCAATGCTATTTCCGATAAAAGTAGCGATCCAGTATGACGTTCCGATTAGATTCAAAAGGATAAATATAATCGATAGACCCGCCAGCGTATTAACCGCTCCAACAAGCAAAAAACGAATAAAGGTATTAGTTCGTTTCAGATAATTTTCCAAAATGAATGCCAGTGAACTCATTTTCAGTTCCTCCGTCCGCAGCCAGGTGAGGAGAAATAGGCATATTAAAAGCATCAATTTCTACTGAAAATTTAGGTCTCCTCTTTGTTTCTTTATAGATTTTCCCGATATATTCCCCAACCAAGCCAATCGCCATAAGCTGCAGCCCGCCAAGCATCCAGATTGAAGTGATTAAGGAAGTCCAGCCGGTTTCGGTTTCACCAAAAAACCTTAGTCCAAGAAAGTAAATGCCAAATAGCAGACTAATAAAAAAGGAGCATATCCCCAATGCCATGACCATTCGGATCGGAGTAACAGAGAATGAGGTAATGCCTTCAAAGCAAAAGGCAATCATTTTTTTCAAAGGATACTTGGACTCTCCCGCAAGCCGTTCTTTACGGTCATAATACACTACGGCCGTTTTAAATCCGAGCATTGGCACGATCCCACGCAGGAACATGTTTGTCTCCTCATATCGCTGCAGCTCTTCCAGCGCACGTTTGCTCATTAAGCGGAAGTCTGCGTGATTATAAACAAGATCGACTCCCATCTTCTTCATCATCTTATAGAATCCCTGAGCAGTGCTTCTTTTGAAAAAAGTATCAGTATCCCGTTTTCTCCTTACACCATAGACAATTTCATACCCTTCCCGGAATTTCAGCATAAACTCCCGTATTACTGAAATATCGTCCTGAAGATCCGCATCGATTGAAACAGCACAATCGGCAGCCTTTCCTGCTGCTGATAAACCAGCAAGCAATGCATTCTGGTGACCCACATTTCTGGAAAGCTTTAGTCCCCTGACCTTATCATTATTTAAGCTTTGCTTATAAATGATCGGCCAAGTCCGGTCTTTACTTCCGTCATCCACAAATAGAATTTTGCTTTTATCCGATACTAGATTTTCGTTCTCGAGTTCTTCAAGCAATTGGCTTAGTTGTCTAATCGTTTCCGGCAGTACCTCCTCTTCGTTATAGCAAGGAACCACGATGGTGAGTACTGGGTTGTTCATTTTTTTTCCTCCTGATTATATGGCTTTATAAAGGTAGATTTTCCATACAGAGCTTTTTGATTCAAAAACCTTTTCCAGGTGCAGAGCATTATCTGCAGCATTATCGATGGGAACGGATGAGAAAATATAAGAACCACCCATTGCTTTGAATGCATCTGTATTCAATTGAAGGTTTTTCAGCCTTTTTTTCGTATGCTTTTTAAACATATAATGCTTTCCGAGCTCGTCCGTAAAGAAATAGCACCTTCCACCCCATTCATCAAAGTAGATGCGGATTCTTTTGTTTTTTTCCAGTTCCTTTTCAATTATTTTCCGAAACTGATATTTGTATGTTAAGGGGTAAAAATTATTATACGCATCCAAAGTGTAGAAGCCATTATACTGGGCGATGGCAGGGTGAAGGCCGATGCTTGCGACACGGTAATCCTCCTGCGGGCGCCCAATATAGTTCTTAATATCAGTAAACTGCTTTTCTGCATAAAATTGCTTTACAGTTGGCTTTTCCTGAAAAAGAATTTCCTCATTAAAGAATGATGCGACAATCACTTGTGCCAGGACAAAAACGGGAACCAGCCGCCTCCAAAACTGGCCACGGGACCAAATGATTTTCAAGGACAGGGCAAAAAGAACATAAATAACCAGAGGCCTTAAAAAGTGATACCTGGCAAAGTTGAATGTATCAAGAACATGAAAGCGCTCAGTAAGCGGCAGCCAGCCTTTGTAAAACCAGAAGGCATACCATGTTGATAAAGCAAAGTTTAGAAAAAACAGAAACAAAAACACCTTTTCCTCTTTCCAGTTCTTTAGCCAAATAATCATGAAAAGGGCTAAGAGCATAAGCGGGAGGATGACTAAGGTGTGGACCGTCGCTGCATGGTGGTGTCCCAAAGCAAAATTTTTAAAGGTTAAGCGGACGCAATGCCAAAAGGTTAGCCTTGCATGGAAATATTCATCACGGCTGTTTGGTTCATCGTCAAATAGAAAGGAATAAACAAGCCGGTATTCTACGATAAAAAATATTCCGGTCATATAGGCAATCGATAATAGAAATGGCCAATTCCACTTTCTTTTCCTGATTACATCTGTCAGCCAAAAGATTCCCATGGCACTCAGGAAAAAGAAAAACCCGAGAACGATGCTCGCATACATGGGCAATAAGGTTAAGACAAGGATATTTCTCCAGGATCTCTTCCCCTTGCCTGATATTTAAGAAGGCCCAGAGCGCAAGCGGCATCCCAAGCGTACTTAGCATACCGGATGGCCAGAATGGAGTGAATGAAAATGCCAGTGCTGTCCCAATCGTAACCGGAGCCCATTTCTCTTCTTTTAAAAAATGCTTTTTCAAAAGCAAATACATTCCAATAAAAGCAAACACTCTTGTAATCGTCTGGCTGAGCGCATAGGCAATCATGGCCGGAAAGAGAGCATAAAGCCAAACAATTAAGGTCAATTCAGAGCCAAACGCATTCCGGGATAGGTTTCCGTTCATAATTTGCGGAATGACTGCATCAATCGGCCCTGTAAGCTCACCGCTTTCGGCGAGGACTTTATACCAGGCAAGATTGGAATCCAAATTATCGTGAACGCGAATATGAGCGTTTTCACCTAATATGTACAACGGAGACACAAACAAAGCCAAAGCGATAAAGGCGAGGATAAGAAGGTTTTTTTCGGCTGTTATTTTATTCAAAAGCAATCTTTACACCTCTAGGTTCAAGATTATTTACAGCTTAGGGTTCACGAACCTGCGCAAAATATTCCTTAACAGCCATACTGAGGATAATAAAGGGGATAATACAACCTGCCGGTAACATAAAAATAAAAGGAAACTGCCTGCAAGCTGATGTATTACCGTAACCCATAGATAGCCTATTACTAAATGGCGGTTCATGCTGGGGGAAGACTGTGGAAAAATGGGAGGGATTTTATGATTAAAAAAGCGGTTATTCCTGCTGCAGGCCTGGGGACGCGTTTTCTGCCGGCCACAAAGGCTCAGCCAAAAGAAATGCTCCCTATCGTCGACAAGCCGGCCATCCAATATATTGTTGAAGAAGCAATCGCTTCAGGGATTGAAGATATCATCATCATAACCGGGAGGAATAAAAGGGCCATTGAAGATCATTTCGACAAATCAGTTGAAATGGAGTTATTGCTGAAGAAGAACGGAAAGCTGGAAATTCTTGAAGAAGTTCGCGGAATTTCCAATCTGGCAGATATTCATTATGTCAGGCAAAAGGATCCTCTTGGGCTGGGCCACGCCATTTTATGCGCAAAAAAATTTATTGGCCATCAGCCCTTTGCCGTCCTTCTTGGTGATGACATCATTGACGGCAAAAAGCCGGCATTGCTGCAGATGATCGAGCAATATAACAAAATGGGCACGAGTATCCTTGGATGCAGTGAGGTTCCCATTTCTGAAGTTAATAAATATGGGATAGTCGGTTACTCAGAGCAGCAGGGCGCATTATATAAAGTTGACAGCCTTGTTGAAAAACCTTCAATCGCTGCCGCTCCTTCGACCCATGCTATTATTGGCCGTTATATTTTAACTCCATCTATTTTTGAAATGCTTGAAAACGGCAAGTTTGATAGCAAAGGAGAATTACAGCTGACAGATGCGCTTCATTTATTGCTCTGCCGCGAGAGAATGTATTCTTATTTAATCCAGGGCAATCGTTATGATGTTGGCGATAAATTTGGATTTTTAAAAGCCTCAATTGACTTCGCTTTGCAAAGGCCTGAGCTGAAAGAAAAACTATTGATGTATTTAAACCAAATTCGTCTTTGATTTTTCACCTTTTATATCCGTCAGGGTGAGACTTGTGCCATTTCCATGCATCTTGAATGATCTGGCGGATGGATGATTTTTTTGCATGCCAGCCCAGCAATGCTTGAGCTTTGTCTGATGACGCTATCAATTCTGCCGGATCACCTGGTCTGCGGGGTGCTGCCTTTTCTTTCAAGTTTGTCCCCGTAACCTCTTCAGCCGCTCTAACAACTTCTTTTACAGATATTCCTTTACTGCCTCCCAAATTAAAAACATTGCTGTCCCCTCCACTTTGCAGGTAGCGGAGAGCCAGCAAATGAGCTTCTGCCAGATCTTCTACATGAATATAATCCCTTATGCATGAACCGTCCCATGTGGGATAATCATCACCGAATATAGATACTTCCTCTCTTTTTCCCAGTGCCGCCTGGAGGATGATCGGAATTAAGTGTGTCTCCGTTTTATGGTCCTCGCCTATTTCGCCTGTTCCCTTTGCTCCGGCCGCATTGAAATAACGGAGCGATACGAACCTTGCACCGGATGCTTTCCCCCACCATGCAGCCATCCTTTCAATGGCCAGCTTTGTCTCGCCATATGGATTGGCAGGCTGGAGAGGTGCGTCTTCCCGTATTGGCTGGCTTTTCGCCTCACCGTAAACAGCAGCAGTGGATGAAAACACCAAATAGCCAACCTTGTATTTTGTCATTGCCTTTAGAAGGTTAAGAGAGCCTATCAAATTATTATCATAGTATTTTAGCGGATCATTCATCGATTCCCCTACCAGAGACGAGGCTGCAAAGTGAAAAACACCCTCAATCGGCTCCTTTGAAAAAACCTGATCCAGGAATTCTATCGACCTGATATCGCCCTCATAAAAAGCGGCTTTCGGATGAACCGCTGCCCTGTGGCCCGTTTCCAGGTTATCGATAACCACCGCCTCATACCCTTTTTCAATGAGTAAGTCTACAGTATGGGAACCAATATATCCCGCTCCGCCAGTAACCAAGATTACCATACGATCACTCCTGCTAACCTGTCTTTTATACTCAATGTTTCTATATGCAGGAGCAATCAGGAATATTCCTTTAACGCTAGTAGCCGGGACTTGGAGTACACCATGGAAAAGCTTTTTTTCTTTACAAAATTAAGTGCGATTAATGCGCCAGGCGATTTACAATATGCTCCAGCGAGAGCAGATAAATGGTTTTGATGTAATGCCTGCTAATGAGCTGTCAAATGCCAGACATGATGGGAGAAAAAAGACCACTCTCATCCTTATAGCTGTTCACTGCTTTTTCCCCTGTGGAGCATCGACTTTATGCCCATGATCAATAAACGAACCGTCAAAAACATGAGAATAAAGCCTATAAACGAATACGTATGCTTCCAATGAATCAATTCGAACATATGTAAAAGGCTAAATAACGGTTCAATGATATAGGCAAAAATCGCCGCAAGGATAACCGAAGCAATGCCAAAGCTTTTCCATGTGCTGAAGTATTGATATATCAGCATCCCTAAAACCGGGATCACCACAAAATCTGCAGGCATTAATGGCGGAATAAAATGAAATAATTTATCGGGGTAGCCCCATAATAGAAGATCCACACCCATAACATCCAGGAAACAAGCAATCATTCCGCAGATTAAGCCGTAAGCAAGGATTTCAAAAAAACGCTCCCTGTCCACCAGCCTCCACCAAATAACAAAGGGAAGAACGGTGGCGGTCACTAACAGCCACCAATTAAAGCTCCATAAATCTTCTTGCACCCAGTGTTCAAAAGAAACATCCCTTAACGTTTCCCTGACTTTTTGCACCTCTTCGTATGAAGGAAAATTACTCATAGTATCACCTGCCAGCGCGAGCGCGAGTTAATATGGTTTCTATTCATCTTTCCCCATGCAAAAAGTAACATACAGTAAGCCGATATATTTAATAAAAAATACATGCAAAAAAGCGGCTGGCCGAAGCCTGCCGCTGTACCTATTTGCTTTGTTGTCCTGTATAAATTAAAATTGCATCTCTTAAAAACTCTGCAGCATGAGGATGAATTTTATCATAATAGGCTTTAAACCTTTCGTCTGCCACATACATTTCTGCCAGGCCTGCATGTGCCTCTTTGCTATATTCACTCCAATAAAACGTGATCCACTGCTTATGGAGATCTGCTGCTTTTTGCGCAAGGTCTCCTGCCGGATCGCCTGCTTGTATAGCTGCGGCTAAGGTGCTGTTCACCTCTTCACCCAATTTCGTTACAGCCTCATGCTGTTCCTTTGTCATATTCATCATCTTGGCATTCGATTGATCAATCGTCTCATTTCCATATTTTTCACGGATCTCTTTCCCGTATTTTTTCTCGTTATCATCAATCATCTTCTTTTTAAATCCTTCAAACTTTTCCTTGTCTGACATGGCCGTTCTCCCTTCTGCTGACATAATGGTTTTTTCCACATTATCAATAAGCAAATCCAGCTGCTTTCTTTTCTCCAGGAGTTTCTCCCGATGCTCATTCAATGCACCGGCAGCATCAAAAGCAGGTGCGGTGATGATTTCCTTGATTTGATCCAGGCTGACGCCAAGCTCTCTGTAAAAAAGAATCTGCTGCAGCCGATCCACTTCCTGCTGGCCATAAATCCGGTATCCCGACGAATTGGTTCTTGCCGGCTTCAGAATCCCAATTTCATCATAATACCTCAGAGTCCTCGAACTCACCCCAGCCAGCCTGGCAAGCTTTTGCACTGTATATTCCATGCCTTTGATGTCCTCCTTTCGAAAATAATGAATGAAAGTACTTTCTGTTTATTACGATACACCTTTACGCAGCGTGAAGGTCAAACCTTTTTTATAAAAAAAATTGCCTGTTTTTTGAAGCGTTTTTTTAAGAATCCAGTTTTTTCACAAGAAGGGCTGCGGTCATTTTTGAGAGCCTGCATCCCTCCAGGTCCTGCTCTTTAATCAATCCAAGATCCAGTGCAGATTTAATTTTTCCTTCATCAGGCTTTTTTTGAATAAGATCAAGGAGATTCAATTCTTCCAGCTTTTGAACAGTCGTTGCCTGATCAAATTTTTCTGTTTTTCGAATCTGCCTTTGCAGTTTGTAGTTGTTAATTGTGACTTCTCCTTTCTCATTCTTTCCGACAGCCGTATCGAAATACTGATGGAATAATTCTTTTAATTTATCCAGCTCACTTTCCAGATCCTTTTTCCTGCGGCTCAGCTCAACAAAACGGACCAGCATATCCTTCGTAATAATGCTCTCATTGTTTGTCATATGATTCGCCTCTTTTCTTGGATGATACTTCATATTATTTTGGAAGAGGCGGTGTTATGCGTGTCCTAAAAGAACATTTGTTTGTGTTCTTGTTATAGAAGACTGAATAGGTATTTAATGGGTATATTCAATTTTTCGCGGTTAACAGGCTAATGTTTTCAGGTTAAAAAATGCCTGGCAGCCGCTTTTGATTTAAATGCATATTAATTTGCGCAGCGAAATAATATTTTCACTGCAAGCCTCCAGTTCGGACGGGCTGAAACGCTTTGAAAAAGGAATCGCAGAATACGGGGAAGCAATCTGTTGCCTGAGGGCTTAAGGAGACCTATCTTCTCTCTTTGAGATGATCTTCGGCTTCATGAACGCTTCTTGGCGACCTTTTTTCTCTCTCCGAGGTGATTTTCGGCTACATGAACGCTTCTTGGCGACCTTCTTTCTATCTTTGAGTTGATCTTAGGCTTCATGAATGCTTCATGGCGACCTTTTTTCTCACTTTGAAATGATTTTCGGCTTCATGGACGCTTCACGGCGACCTTTTTTCTCTCTCCGAGGTGATTTTCGGCTTCATGAACGCTTCATGGCGACCTTTTTTCTCTCTTTGAGATAATATTCGGCTTCATGAACACTTCATGGCACCCTTTTTTCTCTCTTTGAGATGATATTCGGCTTCATGGACACTACTCCTATGACTTCCTGCTCATGAATGTTCCAATGCATCTTCATAACTCTTTATGGTCATCCCCCTTCTCCTTGATAAGATTTCTCTTCATAAACTTGCAGGTATTCCCCAATTAAAGAAGTATATTAGTAGAAAAGACCAAAAAGATAAGTGGAGGCCATATGAGATCCGAAACCGAAATGATGAACCTGATTTTATCAACAGCCAGGAATGATGAACGAGTTCGTGCTGTCATCCTCAATGGTTCACGCGCGAATCCGAATGTAAAAAAAGATATCTTTCAAGATTACGATATTGTGTACCTGGTGAGAGATATCGATTCTTTTACCCGCGATCATAGCTGGGTGGATGTGTTTGGCGAGCGGATTATGATGCAGCTGCCGGAGGAAAAGGTGCTGCCGCCTGCTGATGGGCTTGGCCGCTTTCCTTATTTAATGCAGTTTATGGACGGGAACCGTATCGATTTGACCTTAATTCCGGTTGAAAAAATAGATGAGCTTCTGCTGCCTGACAGCTTGAGTGTGCTGCTTCTCGATAAAGATGGGCTCATGGGTCCCATGCCGCCTGCTTCAGACCGGGATTATTGGGTTCAAAAGCCGACTGCTCAGGAGTTTGCAGATATCTGCAACGAGTTTTGGTGGATCAGCATGAATATCAGCAAAGGGCTTTGGCGCAGGGAGCTAACGTATGCGATATT
Source organism: Cytobacillus sp. C11.1 (assembly GCF_058145115.1). NCBI lineage: Bacteria > Bacillati > Bacillota > Bacilli > Caryophanales > Bacillaceae > Cytobacillus > Cytobacillus sp. C11.1. Next base: position 302,141 of record NZ_CM176935.1, read on the forward strand.
TATGCATGAGCAAATCAACCGCCATGTGCTGATTAAGATGATGGAATGGAAGGTCGGCATCCAGACGGATTTTACAAAAAGCGCTGGGAAGTTTGGCAAGGACTTGCCGGTTTTTCTAGATCAAGGGGAATGGGCGCAGTTCGAGGCTACTTATTCTGACGCTGATTTTCATAACATTTGGAATGCTCTTTTCGCGATGTGCGACCTTTTCAGAAAAAATGCGATTGAAGTCGGGGATAAGCTGGGCTTCACCTATCCTTATGAAGACGATAAAAGGGTTACCGCATTTTTAAAGCATGTTCGGAATCTGCCTGTGGATGCCAAGTCCATCTATTAAAAAAATCCCCTTATCCAGGGGATTTCTCTAGTTATTCTTCAATTCGAATTGCTCAAACGCAGACCAGTTCACCATTTTTTCCATGAGAATGGATATGAACACGCCCATAATCAGCCCATTTGATATAAATGGCTGGATCAGGACTGGCAAATCAGCGAACAGCGCAGCCGGTGTGTTCATTAAACTGATGCCGATCAGTACCGGAGCTGCCAGGCGAAAAATCGTATTCGAGTTAAAGATTTTTCCGTTTAAGCTGTTAAAAGCCGTACCGAAAAGCTGCAGATAAGCGACAAACAGGACAGCATTTCCGACCGTAACCGGCATGCCTGCCAGCCATGTTCCCAGCGGCGGGATCAGGCCGATCGCGGCCAGCAGTGCGCCCCCAAGGATAAATGGCGTTTTCATAAAAATTCGTGTACTCTGCAAAAATCCAATGGATGATGTGAATGGTGTATACGGCACCAGTCCGAATCCGCTGCCGATCACAGTGAAAACGGCTGTAAAAAATATGGAACCACGGTACTCCCGCTGACCGGATTCTTTTTTAAAAAGTGTATCCCCTGAGCTAATTGAAGCAACTGTGTTGCTCAGGTTCATCAAACCAGCAAAGAACGTAACCGCGATAATCCCGATTTCGAGGTTAGGCTGTCCCAGCGGAAACAGCGTGAAACTCACATCTCCAGCAGCTGCGCCTTGCTGAACTTCACTCATAAAGAGCAAATCATAGCCGATCCAGCCGGCCAGCAATCCGATTAAAATTGAAAAATTGCTGACGATTCCGTTCCCTTTTAATTTTAGCAAACTGACAAAAATGACAAGGGCAAAAGAATATAAAGTGACGGGAACATCCATCGTGCCCTGTTCACTGACTTTCATCATGCCTTTGAAAAAGATAAAAATCAGCTGGAAGGTTAATAGAAACAGATAGACTGACATCACCATCGGGTTGAAAATCGTTTTTAATAGAGATATTCCATTAAATGCCGCGAGAATCAACGTAACGGCTGAAGCTAAAAGCACTCCTGTGGCGATTCCGCCGCCTATTTCGGTATAACTCATTCCCAGGGAGGATGCCGACAATCCCAAATTTAAAATAACTCCCCAAAGCAAGCCGGAATGCCCCTCCATCAACGGATAGCGATGCCCTTTCCAGCCCTGAAAAATCGACGCAAGCCCTGTAAATACAAGCGAGGCTCTCAGCATCATCGCAATCGTTTCATCCGGCAGCTGGAAGACCGTTCCCACTGAAATCGGGATCATCACTGTATTCGCAAATATAAAGAAAAGCCATTGTACGGAAGAAAAGATCGTAACGGAACCAAACCGTTTATTCATGCTGCAAACACCGCTTTCAAATCTAAAAGTTTCGTCTCTCTAAAAATCAAACTAGCTATTATTATAATATAAATCCTGATAAATTTCCTTGGATTTCACTTGAAGAAAACTGGAAAATCGCTAAAAATGGCTGAATTCAGCCAAAGCGGCCGGAAACCTAGTTATATGCACTGACAAGCTCTTCCCTCTTTCAATACTATATTATGTATGAATTATTTCGGATAGGGATGTGAGAGCTTTGTCATCGGATATTCATTCTCAATCCAATCTTTTGTCTCCAAACGAACGGCAAGCTATTAAACTTTGGATATCAAATATGAATAAATGGAAAAGCATGGGCATTTATAATAAGATGAAACTGGCCAAAAGAACCATGAGATTAAGGTATAAGTTGCTTGGCTATGGCCATAGCCGAATGGTTTATGACATGGGGAATGGTTTTGTTTTAAAGGTGGCCACTTCAGAATGGGGCATTAGCGGGAATAAAACAGAATTTGAACTTTTTACAAAAAGTCCTCCAGAAATAAGAAACCACCTGTGCCCTGTCATACAACATGGACATGGATGGATCATCATGGAAAAAATGCCTGTGAACGTTTCGGATCACTCACGATATCAAAATAGTATTAACCACTTGCGAACAAAATTTACTAGCCATGGTTTAACACCCAAAGACATCAGGAGAGCAAATTTAGGATTATCCAAGGATGGGGTCATAAAAGTCATTGATTATGGGAATTTCATCCAAAATAAATAACCCGCAAAAAGTTGCGGGCAGTTTTTTTTGCAAAGGATTGTTTCTAAATAAAATGCTTCCGCATCCTGGAGCGGAATTCAACCGCTCCTTACTACTTATTAAATAGCAACAAAGTTTGCGATAAGAGTTCTTACATAAAAGCAGAAAACCACAGTCCAAGCGTGGTGCCGACATAGTTGCCGATAATGTAGCCAATCGTTCCGACGACCAGAATGGGGCCAATCAGATCCTTCCATCCTTTCGCAATTGCCATAGCCGCAGCTGTTGTCGGGCCGCCGACATTCGCATTGCTGGCAAGCAGGATTTCTTCGAGGTCATATTTTAATAGTTTGCCAGCAGTTAATGAAACGGCCATGTTCACCAGCACAATGATAAAAACGAATACCAAAAGCAGGGGAGCATTTTGAATGATCATTGGGATGGATGCTGGAATACCGATCACAACAAAAAACAAGTAAATAAGGAAGGTCCCGATTTCCTGACTTCCGTTAATCGATTCAAAGTACTTTGGAAACAATGCCAGGGCAAGGAATGTAAGGGTTGTCAGCATCAGATACCTGTCCCCGAATAGCCCATTAAGCAGATTTAAAAAGAATGATGTCTCATCTCCGGAAGGTATGAGTCCGTCCAGGAATTCTGCTATTTTAAAAGAGACGATGACAAGCAGAAACGCGGTCCCTACGGATAGCGCCATGTCCTTCAGCGAAATATCCTTCCTCTTCCAAAAGCTTTCTGCAAGCGTTTTGCCCTCTTCTCCTATACTTCCGCTTTCCACTTTTTCAACATACGGTGCCTTAAAACGGCTCCTGAAAAAACTCATCGCCGGAATCATCATCAGGACAACAAAATAAATGGCCATCATTAAATTGTCTGCCACTACGGCTGAAGAGACCATTTCTCCCGGTGTTTCAAACTTCGCCGCCATAGCTGCAAAATTCACTCCCCCGCCAATATATGACGCACTGAGCATAGCGCCAATTTTATCAAGCATCGGGATATGATCCTTTAGTAAAAAGAAACTGATGATCACACCTGCAACGGTCCCAATGGAGCTGATCAGAAAGATAATCAGCAAGCGGCCGCTTTCCTGCCATATTTTTTTAAAATTCACATGGAAAAGCAGGAGCGGAATGGCGAGCGGGATAATAAAAGTCCATACCGCATCATAAACAGGCGAGGCTGTAGGAATAATGCCGGTATTCGATAGAATAATAGCACCAATCAGCGCGACAATGGCACCCGAAATTTTTGCGGCCCAGTTATAGCGCTGCTCCAAATAAATACTCGCTGAAGCCCACACCACGATAATCCCCCACAAAGTCACATAATCATCAGCTTTAATCAGGGTTTGCTCCAAAATCTGCATCCTCCTTTTTACAGTTTTTTATCACTATAAACATATTAACTATATCAAACAAAAAATTCAAAATATTCAATTTCGCCCCAAAAGCCCCATTCGACAAAATTCGGGTGGTACCTGGTACCATCACCATTTAATTCAAATTTTCAGAGCTTCCTCTCGAACCCGCTGCATAAATTCTTCTACCACCTTGTGGTTGTTTTTTTCGCCGCCCAGCTTCAGCATGGCCCTTCCGACAAAGTTAACTCCCTTATTTTGACCTTCGTAAATAAACTTTGTATGGTTGTCATCAATTTTTAGAAGCGTAAAAGCCAGCCTGATTTCAAAGGCCTTCCCAAGGACAAATTGGATTTGCTTATGCTTTTTGGCTTCGTCATTTTTATAGTCCAATGTTTCTACGATATACGTTTCAAGGCGCTTGCCTTCTCTGTAGGTTTGCCGATGTTTCGCCCCAGCTTCCTGTTCTGTTTTTTCTATTAATGTATGCTCCTCGACCTTTGGCATTATTTTTTTGATCTGTCCGTCCGAAAACAAACTCCACACTCTTTCAATATTCGTCTCAATCATGATTTCCTCTTTCCACTCAATCACGATTCTTCCTCCCTCCCTGATTCCAAAAACGCATCAATTTCTTCCATCTGAAGCCGAAGCTCCTCCATTTGCATCTGTATGAGCTCCCTTTTTTGCAGCAGTAATTTTTCCAAGTTGGCGAAGGATTCGTCTTCCATCACCGAAATCATTTCCTGGATGGTAAATCCTAATCTTCTAAGTTTTATTAAAAGGATAGCCAAGAAATAACTTCCATCATCGTAGTACCGGTAATTGTTTTTTGCATCAATATAAGCAGGCTCGAGCAATTTCACTTCCGCATAATAGCGCAGTGTTTCTTTGCTTAAGCCAGTCATCTCGGCAAATTCACTAATCTTGTACATCATTTCCTCCCACTCCTATCATAAACTGAGGGGTGCACCACACGGTCAACAGGTATTTGAAAGATTCTTTTAATAAAAATGATGTCCCACCCCTGATAGGCAAAAACATCGCCTGCTGTAAAACTGGCGATGTTTTTAGTTACCCATTTAAAAACAGGGTAGCAGTCACATATTTTTTTGTAAGCGACTTATAGTACGCCGATAGGACCGTTAAAGATGCGGTGACAAGGATATTGGAGACGATGTCTTTTTGCTGGTCGGTTAATTCCTGAAAAGTCTCCAGCGTCCTCAAGGCTTCTTTTTTGATGCACTGTTCGATCTGTTCGTGCATGCTTTCCCCTACGATGTTTTGATGATGTGCTTTTTCAAAAATAGCTGCGTATGCCGAATAAAAAGGGATCGGCTCAATCACATCATCTGTCCGGTCATCAAGATCATTGAATAAGAGTGCGAGAATTTTCCGGATCGAGTCGAAATCAAGAGTTGCTTTCAGATCCTCCACGATAAAAAGCATTGCGGCCTGGTCGACTGAATACTTTTTTCCAAGCTGTGGACTTCCTATTAGCTCCTTTACATCCCGTTTCACCCAGTTTTGCACCGCAGTTGATGATAAATTGGTAAATTCAATCTGGTTTCCCAGTGCAACAATTTCATTTATCGAAAAGCCGATCTTTTGTAGGTCAGCCCTCAGCAATTTTTCGAAAATGGCAGGCATTTTTGTATCTAAGAAAGCCTCCATTGATTTACCGTTTTTTTGATGGGCAGCTTGCCACGCATTCTGAAGGATTTCTTTGGGTGAATAAGTCCCTTCCCCTTTTAATGAGATGAGAAAATCAGCCATGCCTTTTCTCGATAGCTGGAATAATTCCAAGGTTATCAGCCCCTGCGTTCTTCTATTAGTTGTCTCCATCCTAATTGTTTCCTATTTAACAGTCAATGGCTTTCCCTTTTGTTTACCCTTTTAAAACTTTGGTTACGTTATTTAATTCTTGTAATTTTATTAGAAAAAATATAAAATATAGTCAGATGACAAGTTCATAAGACCTCGAAATAAAAAATATAAATATAAGGGTGAGGAAATGGGTAAGCGCATATTCTACTTTTTATTGACGAACGTTCTAGTTCTATTGACGATCAGTATTATTTTCTCGCTGATTGGCGGAGGAAATTATATTAATGCCCAGGGAGGCATTGATTTCGGTGCCTTGCTGGTTGTGAGTGCTGTCATTGGTTTCTCTGGCTCCTTCATTTCACTCTGGATGTCCCGCTGGATGGCCAAGAAAATGATGAATGTCCAGGTGCTGGATCCAAATGGAGCCTTATCATCAGCTGAACGCACTATTGTGGAAAAGGTTCACCGCCTATCCAGAGCAGCAGGCTTAACACATATGCCTGAAGTGGGAATCTATCATTCTCCTGAAGTGAACGCATTTGCCACTGGGCCATCTAAAAAACGTTCTCTTGTAGCAGTTTCGACTGGATTGCTGCAGGAAATGGACGACGATGCCATTGAAGGCGTCATTGCCCATGAGGTTGCACATATTGCAAACGGAGATATGGTTACCATGACACTTCTTCAAGGTGTCGTGAACACATTTGTTGTTTTCCTTGCACGAATTGCAGCATGGGTAGCATCCCGTTTTGTTAGAGAAGAAATGGCGCCAATCGTTCATTTCATTGCTGTAATCGTGTTCCAAATCGCCTTCTCGATTCTTGGCAGCCTCGTTGTCTTCGCTTATTCCCGTCACCGTGAATTTCATGCGGACCGTGGCGGCGCAGATCTAGCCGGCAAGGACAAAATGGCACACGCCCTGCAAATGCTGAAGGCATACTCAAACCGTATCCAGGGTGAACAGCAAACTGCGATCTCTACTTTGAAAATTAATAATAGAACCAAAGCTTCATTGTTCTCAACGCATCCGAATTTGGATGAGCGGATTAGACGTTTGAGCATGAAATAAGAGGAAAGGAAAAAGGACGGCAGTGTAAATTATCCTGCCGTCCTTTTTCCTTTGGTGGCTGTATTTTACTAAGAAAATGCCGTTTCACAAAAAAATGATCAGTTAAATTAGTTGAGTGAAGATAAGTTTGCGTTAGTCGGACTGCTTCACACTAAGTACGGTGATCGTAACCAAGATGACCATCATTCCAAGAAGTTGAATGATGGTCAAATGATCTCCGATAATCAGAACGCCAAATAATGAAGCTGTGACCGGCTCTACCATAGCAACCATCGAAGCAGTTGTCGGGGCAGTCCGTCGAACGCCAATCACATAAAATATAAATGAAATTCCAGCACCCACGATCCCTAATAGAAGAAACCATCCTATGTCACTTGACGTCACCACAGCAGCTGCTTCATCCTTATCCGTAAAAAGAAAAAGGATGAGACATAAAGAAAAAAAGGCGAGGGTTAACGTAGTCTGCGGCTTTCCGATAGAAGAGGCATTTTTAAATCCGAATATAAACAATGCATAGGAAAGGCCAGCAGCCAGCCCCGCTGTCGCCCCTAGAAAACTTACTGAAATTGATTTGGTGTTGTAGGCACCCGTAAGCAGGGTAATCCCTATAAGTACACCTGCAATGCAGCCCCATTTAAACCAGGTTGAACGTTCTATTCGCAACAAAAAAGATATTAAGAGGACGAAGACAGGAGCCGTGTACATTAAAGTAGCAGCCACAGCAATGCTTGATGCTTGAATACTTAGAAAATAGAAAGTGAAATTTCCAGCGACACCAACACCCGCCAATAGGGACCATATGTATAAACGAGTGGAGGAGGTCCGATTTTGTCTAAAGCTAAAGAGAAACCATGCAAAAAAACATATAAATCCAACAGCCCCCCGGTACAGTGAAATCACAATAGGATCCCAGCCCTTGGTCAGTAAAATATCGGCAATTCCTCCACTAATGCCCCAGCATATTGCGGCTAGCATCACTAGGCCTACCCCCGCAAATTTCATCGTGTGCCTCCTAAAGATAAGTATTGGTTCTGATTTTTGATCAAGCTAGTAGAAACCTCTCGCGACCTTAACGAAGATTTAAAGACAAACAATTCTCTTCAAGCTCCTCATCAAATATATGTTTTTAAAAAAAGGTATTAACCGTAATTCCCTAGATTTCCTACCTAAAACCTAAATCAGCTTACATGCAATATGGACGGTATCCTCTAAAAGAATAAATGAAACAGAAACCAACCAGTTTCCCGATGGTTGGTTTTTAATTGCAAAAAATATGCCCCTCTCGAGTGAGAAGGCTTTTCATTTTTATTGAACTAAACCAGCTAATAGTTTGTCAATATTTTTCAATAAAAACTTAAAATATCTCATGCTATACTAAAAATGTGCATACCAAATAACCTCCTTTAGTCTGTTTTTGGAAGGTTTTGTACTATTTTGTTTAATTTAGGTTCTAAGCTATATCTTGGAAAGTCGCTTTGTTTTTTAAAAGGGCAAATATCCAGTGTAAGAGCTTATTTACACAAGCAATAACAGCTACTTTAAAAGGTTTTCCTTCTTCACGTTTTTTATCATAGAACTCTCGTAATTTCTTATTTCGAGGAATAATTTCATCGCTTGTTTTGCTCTTACGACAGTCACGAATCGCACAACGAACAGCCATATATAAGGCGTGACGAAGTCTACTGGAGCCTCTTTTAGTGATTCGGTTTTTGGTGGCTGTAAACTTACCAGATTCGAATACACTAGGATCAACTCCAGCGAAAGCTACGAGTTTTTTAGGATCAGTAAATCGATCTATCTCCCCAATCTCTGAAATGATCGTTGCAGCGATCTTTTCACCGATACCAGGGATAGATTTGATAATATTATATTCTTCAACTTCTTTTGCGAGGGCATCTATCTCTGACTCTAACTTGGATAGGTGCTCTTTGTATTGAAGAATGATGTTTATATACATACCAAGACTCAAAATATGACTCTGATACAAAGTCTTTTCAAACGGATTTCTGTCTGCGGCAGCTTTGAGTTGAATGGCTTTTTCATTAGCCCATCTGTATGAACGGCTTTTACATAATTGAGCGATTTTGTCAGATATGGTTTCAACACTTGCCTCTAATATATCTTCAGATGAGGGAAACTCTGAAAGAGTTAACAGTGATACTACTGAATATAAGTCGCCAAAAACCCCTCTATATTCAGGAAAGACCTGGTCCAGAATGGCTTGAAATTGTAGCTTTGTTTGGATTAATACCCCAGTTATATTCTCGTGCTGTCTGGTAAGATTTCGGAGGTTTAAAAGTTGAACTCCACGCTTTTTATATGGCTCAAGATCCTCTTTATAAAATAACTCGCAGAGATGGTAAGCATCGACCGCATCTGTCTTTACTTTCCGAAGACTTGAACTTTTAGCTTTATAAGAAATCAGTGGATTAATGATGATCATTAAATATCCACGGTCCTCCAAGTATTGAACAACAGAGGAATGATAATGTCATGTTGCCTCTAGGACGATAGGTGGTTTCTTACCTGTTTCTCTCTTTACGACCTCCAGAAACTCTACAAGTAAATCAAGACCTTCAATAGTATGAGAAACTTTAAAACTCTTACGATATGGTTTGCCTTTATCTAAAAATGCCTGAACTTGACTTTCCCCTTTTGAAACATCCAGACCAATGACTGGATTCATTTCTAATTCCTCCTCCTAAACTAGTAATTTGCCAGTACCCCTAATTCCTCCATGCAGTGTCACAGCTTCGCTTGTTATACGGAGATCTAAGTCCCAACCAGCCTCAATCATGTTTCTACAAGTAGGGGGCGAACCGTTTAGCTGACGGGGTCGAAGGCCCCACGGGCAGTTACGTTCTACCCTGGCTACTGATATAATAAGACCAAATAAAAAATGGTCAACCAGAAATATTTAGCATTCTGGCTAACCTTATAATACGAAAGTGGCAGTTTAGCTCAATATGGGGTTCTGTTATTTCATACGAAAAAAGCCTGACGTTTAGAAGCGTCAAGCCAGATTAACTATGAAAAAAGAACAAACAAAAATATTGAAATTTTTATTAGCTTATTAATTGATCGCTACCTATCCGTGTCAAAAATTTATAGAATGTCTCCCGTTTTTTACCCATTTGTGAATATAAATCAATTATCTTTTCTACTGAATAGTACAATTCATTTGGTGTTAGATTCTCCATTAATAAAGAGCCAACTTGTGCATCTTTCCCCTTTGCTTTCCCTCCAACATATAAGTTATAATTTTCTCTAACTTTCATAACACCGATGTCATTTAACATTGGTTCTCCGCAACCGATAGGACACCCTGTATATGCAACCTTAAGGGGAAAGGGGACAGGTTTACCAGCGATACGGCGATTTAATTCTTTCGCCCACTGGCATTCCTTCCTCTTCTTCACCTTTACAAAAATTACAGGTTCTTAAACTCTTTACAAAGTTTCCAACTGGATAACATTCCACCCCCACACTTTTGAATTCTTCAATAATCTCGCTTCGTTTTACTTCAGGTATTTCTATATACAGTTGCTGAAACGTCGTTAATTCAAGTTCCTCATCTTCGCCCATATATTTAGAAATTTTCATAAGCTGTTTCGAGTTAAGTTTTGCCCCAAAACCTATTCCTCCATTTACGGCGATTTTAATCTTGTTAACTTCCTTCCCCATATTAATCTCTCCCTGCTCTTTAATTACAACATGACTCTTGGATACACGAAGATAATTACATCATGGCGGGGCTAATCGTTTGATACGTCTTGTTTTTGTGAACGGACGAACAAAAGTGCCAATATAACACCTAGAAAAGCAACTATACCAGACCATAAAAATGCTTGTTGAAAACCTTCATTTAAAGCGACAATCGGGGATCCTGCGTCACTAGAGGCAGTTGTCGCTCCAGCAATCGCAACCATAATGGCTAGTCCCAATGCCGATCCAATCTGGTAAGTAGTGTTATACAATCCAGATGCAAGACCTGACTCCTCTGATTTAACGTTGGATACAGCAGCTGTGGTAGCTGGCAGATAAGCAAGGGCATTGCCGAGAGCGGCTAATAACAAAGCCAATACTACACTTGTCCAATAGCTTCCATTTACTGATGTGTTTAAGGAAAACAATAGTCCCGAACTACCGAGAATAAGGAACCCGATAACCATAGTAATCTTCAATCCAAGTTTCTCCATTGTTTTTCCAGCTACGGCAACCACAAATACTGCCATCAATATTGGGGCAGGTAATAAAGCCATTGCTGCTGAGAAAGGAGCAAATTTCAATACCTGTTGTAAATACAATACAAGGAAATAAATTATCGGAACCCATGAGATTGATAACAAGACAAGCGAAACGTTACCGATAGACAAGTTTCGAGTCTTAAATATACGAAGTGGAACAAGTGGTTCCTTTTTAATAACCTGAATTATAATAAATATGATGAACAACAAAGCTCCAACAGACAAGGACCATACAGTTGATGGTGAACCCCAACCGCTGTGTTCTGCGTTTGCAATACCATAAACCAATAGAACTAAAGCAGTTGTAACGGAGATAGCTCCAGCATAGTCGATGCGTCCACTCATACGTTTTCCTTTTTGTAATAGTCCTGGTGACAAGAGCAAAATGATAATACCAATAGGGACGTAGATTAACAACGCCCATCTCCAACTTAAGAACTCCGTAAGGATACCTCCGAGAACAATACCGATTGAACCACCTGCTGCCCCTGAAAGTCCCCATAAAGCAAGAGCCTTATTTAGTTCTTTCGGATTTCCAGCAAACAGTATCATGACAATAGAAAGAGCTGCTGGTGCAATCAATGCAGAACCAGCACCTTGAACTGCCCGTGCGATGTTAAGAACTACATCATTCCAAGCCAAACCTGCAAGCAGGGAAGCCAAAGTCAAAATTGAAAATCCCCACATAAAAATACGACGATGCCCGAATAAATCGCTCAGCCTTCCTCCCAATAACAAAAGACCTCCGAAAAAGATAAGGAAAGCGGTCATTACCCATTGTAAATTTTCTTGTGAATAGCCTAAAGTTTCTTTGATAGATGGTAAAGCAACCTGAATAATGGCACTGTCCATCATAACCATGAAATTCGCAAAGCCTAACAAAGCAAGTGCTTTCCAACGTTTAGGATCTGCTTGTATAAGTGTTTGTGAATCTGCCGACATAAAAAATCTCCCCCAATCAAAACTTAAATATAGGATACCTTAGTAAGGTATATTTTCTTTAAAAAAATAATTTTTACCCCTCATTCTAATTAAATATTTTCCTTCCCTCTATGGAATACATATGAGGTGTATATTTAATCATAAAACATAACTTCATTTTTTCCACCTTATCACCTCACAAACCTAATTTACTATACCCCCCTAAAGTATGTCAATATGTTTTTATATAACTTTTTTTATTTCAAACTACAAATAAAATAGCTCTGAACAGTTAATCAGAGCTATTATCTAATAATAAGTTATATATTTCGGAACATGTTAATGCATAGCTGTGGATAACTTAAGAACTCAGTTTGTTTTTACTCTTATAATGAGTAAGATTCACCGTCATTCGGCACTAGCACATTCGATGCGATACCTTTTTCATTAACAAAGCTCTTTAATTCTTCTCTAGACAATGTCCAATGGTTTACTGCTTCCATGTGGACAGAAATAATTTTTGCGTTAGGGACAGCCTTACAAACTTCATAAATGTCATCTTTATCCATTACCAGTGAACCGCCTACTAGGAATTGATTATCTCCGCCATTTACAACAATAATTTCTGGTTTGTGTGTTTCGATTACGTCTTGAACAGCACCATACCATACCGTATCTCCAGCTACATATAAAGTTTTTTCATTTGTATGTCGAAAGACAACGCCACACACTTGACCAGCATGCTGTAAGATTTCGCCTCTGCCATGCTCGCCTTTTGTTTTAATTAATTGTATATCTTCAAAGACTGTACCTTCCTGTAAAACCTCTACATTTTTGAAACCAGCGGTTCGAATTTCTGTCGCATCTTCTTCATTTTGGGAAAATATTTTAATTTCTTTTGGCAATGCTTCTTTAGCAACGTCATCCCAGTGGTCAGGATGCAGATGAGTGACAATGACAGCATCAATATTAGATATAATATTATCAATGGCTGTTGGTAAGCTTACTAAAGGATTATTTTGGTCTTGCCTTGGTGCAGGGGGTAAACCTACACCAGGTCCAAAAGGCGGGAGAGTTCCCTTTTCTGATAACATTGGATCTATTAAAAACTTTTTACCTGCATAATGAACAACGAGCGTAGCGTTTCGAATTAGTTGTATTTTCATATATATTAACTCCTTTTGTTTGTAATTTCCCCTATAACAACATATATTCTATACTATGACCCGATGACGAATACATAGATTAAATAAAGTGTTTTGGTGGTTTTACTTTATTTATGAAAGGAGTTATATAAATGTTAGATAACACGGATATTCTTATCCTAGATGAACTATCCAAGAATAGTCGGATTACAATGAAAGAACTGGGCGAAAGAGTCCATTTGACTGGACCAGCTACTTCGGCAAGAGTGGCAAAATTAGAAGAAAATGGGATTATAGAAGGCTATACCATTAAAATAAACCAAGTAAAGATGGGGTACCCTGTTCACGCAATTATACATATTTTTACTAAAAGCACAAATCATCAACATTATTTATCGTTCATAAAAAAACAAGATCAATTTATCATAAACAACTACAAAGTTAGTGGAGAAAGCTGTTATCTTCTCGAATGCAAATTTCCATCCAATGAAATATTAGATGAATTTTTGACAGACTTAAGTAATTATGTGAGCTATAAATTATCTATTGTTATTAATAAATAGTGGATTAAAAAAAGAAACTTTGTGAAAAATGCACTTAAACAAACGGGTGCTTATGTTCAGAATCAGCTGCCGAACCAGGTGACATTTTCTTTTTGAACAAACGGTGCAGGTTAGTTACACATGGAACTTTTAATATGGATAACCGTTTAATTATAAAAGGGGGAATTACATTGGTTCAAAAGCTATTTTATGTCTTGATTGCATTAACATTATTTTTGATTACTGGATGTTCTAATGGAGAAGAAACTACCAAAGTATCCATTGATAGTACTGATGCTGAAGAAGTTTTATCATTGGACCCCGATGCTGATATTTTTCAGTATGATGGAGTTATCTACAAGACTAATATTGATTGGGTTGAAGAATTGTCTTAAAAAAAAGACGTTCAAATCGGTGAAATCAAAACCCAAAATGATACTAATACAGTTTTTAAAGATGAAATGGCGAACAAACTTCCAGTTGGTGCAAAAATCTTTTCAGCCAAGGAAAGAGGAGATATTTTAATTGTAGAATTAGAAGGAGAAATCTTGAAATACCTTGCAATTGTTGAAGGGTAATCGTTTTTTATAGTCATCAAACTGTCAAAGATTGTGAAGAAGTGTACTTAAAGTAAAGGGTGCTTATGTTTAAGATTAGTTGCCAAACCGTTGTAAGAGTTATCGTCAACTTTCTTATTTTTTTTCGGCAAGTTCGCCTGTATATCCTCAACTTCGCTTATATTTCGGTAACTTCACTGATATATCATCAACTCATCCCCTTTTATCGTCACCCTCCCCCCGCCGAGTTAATCATTCAATGCGGTTGGAGATTGCCAGTTTAAAGCCTCTCCTTGTTCAATCAAACGTTTGATTAAACCGATACACCAAAAACCGCTCATTCTCATTCTGCTTTCCCAGACCAACTTCCTTCATCATCTCAAAAGGTGTGCTGTTTTCCAGGTAAAAAATATAATCCTCCGATGGATAATAGAGAATGATATCAATCTCCCGCTGGTGTTCTTCAGCAGACCTCAGAATATTGTTGACCACTTTCATGAAAATCTGCACGGTAAACGGGTTAAAAAAGTAAAAACGGTTGTCTGCAGCCGAAATTTCATATTCCTGCGCCAGGCAGCACTGAAATTCAATACGGTCTTTATTTCCTTTATAACGCTGTAAATTGGCAGCGGCCTCTTCATAAAAATCCTCACTCATCTCCACACCTGCTGCGGAAGCGCCAAACTTATGATGAACATAAAACGGCAGCCGGCCTTTCCCGCAGCCAAAGTCTACTACCCGGTCACTGCTTTTCAGTTCATATTCAGCAAACAATTTTTCCAAACCCTCATAAGGGGTAGGCTCATAGCGGTGATAATGGAAATATTTGTGAAACCCTATCTGCTCTCCGCCCGTTTCGATATTTAGCAACTCATCCATATCTGACTCTTTCATGCTTTACTCCTCCGCTAAAAAAGTGCCTGGCACCGCCATATGAAATTTCCAGTGGCAGTGCCAGGCACTCTAGTATGTATTTGGACTATTTCGGCGTACTCAACACCAAATATTCCCGCAATGTTTGCTGCAGCGTTCCCTTGGTTTCTGCCTGCTTCTCGAATGTCACGCCAGCATGGATCATTTTGCGGACAAGTTCAGCACGCAAGCCCGTAAGCACTGCATCGCAACCCATCATTTTGATGCCGCTCAGGATCTTTTTAAAGTGTACGATCACGTCAATTTCCATATCCGCGATGCCGGAAAGGTCCATGATTAAGGTCTGAATCTTGATTGAAGAAATATCCATCAAAACTTTTTCTTCGATGGTCTGGATGCGGTAGGAGTCAATCATGCCAATAAGCGGCAGCACTGCTACTGAAGTACTGATTGGAATAATCGGCACAGATAAATGCTCAACCAGTTTCCGCTGGGATTTCAGCATATCATCCTTATAATCCGAATAGCTGATGAAGAAGTTATTCAGAAATTCGTCAACATGGTCATTGACCTCTTTTTCCAGATTATAAAAGGTTTCGCGCGATGTATCCGTATCCTTTATCTTGTCAAACTGATATAGAAAATGCCATAGCGTACGTCTGATAGCCTGAACCCATTCCAGTTTGAATGAAAGAGTCAGGGAATGCTCCGCCCATGCCACGCCTTCCTGCTTGGCAAACGCAATCAGCTCTTCCTCTCTATTTTCTGCTACAAATAACGCCAGCTTCTCGGCGTTTTTTAAAAGGTCGATATTTCCCCTTTGTAAAATATCATTAATTTTTGAAGCCACATTAACAGCCTCTGATAATAACTTTTGCTGAAAATTTTCACGGTTCGCAACGATGAATTCCGCAATATCCTTGCTATCCCTGTAAGTTGCTTCCATTTTAAGCATACGCCCCTTTTTATTCTGAATAGTATACACTTTCGTTTTAACGGTGGAAAATCCTCCCAAAAACTTAAATATGGAAGATGTTGCTCTTATTTTATCAAACGCTAAATGATAATACCCTGATTAAGCTCCTGTTAAACCACGAAATTAAATTTCTTTCAGGATTGGCGAGTTTGTGTACAGCAAATAACTAAAGCTCCGCGTTTTGATCAGTACTCTTTCAGCTGTGCCATGCTGAAGTTTCGTCCCCGGTATAGGTGTCATATGCTTACATCAACAATTTCATTAAACGGAATCTAATGGCCATTTGACTAAAAGGATGTCATCTGCCTTTTTCACTTTATTATCAAACATGCCCAATCCCCTGCTTTTTTATCATTAATTTTCATTACGCTTATTCATTAGGAACGTTTCGCTTCAAAGGAAAAAAGCGCCGCAGACGGGCGCTTTCTTTTTAAATGGCTGTTTTCTAAAAGATTGTTGTACTTAAATAGATCTGTGAATAAAACATTGTTAAATAAGGTTGGTTGATTGGAGCGTAAGGTGCGAGACTCCTCGAAAATGCATTCGCATTTCCTTCGTGCGGTGATGATTCAAGGATGTTTATTCAAAGTCCAGCGGGAGGAGTGGGACAGGTGAGACCCCACAGGTGCTGCGCACCGAGGAGGCTCACCGTCCGCCCCGCGTTCGCTAAGCATCCTGGAGTGGAAATCAACCTCACCTCACTACTTGTTTAAAAAGCAACAAAGTTTGCGAAAACAGCCTTTTAAATAAAACCAAGTGTACTCATGAACACAACAATAATCGTAATCGGAACGACCCATTTCATCAGGAAGCTCCAGGTTGAGTACAGGGCAGGCGATAGTGTGCTGCTGAGTGCGAATTCGTCCTTCACAAGCTGCTTATTCATTTTGTATGAAATAAACAGCGCGATCAGCAGGCTGCCGAGCGGAAGCAAGATATTGCTGACAAGGAAATCTGTTGCATCAAAGACATTTTTCCCGAAAATTGTGAAATCTCCCAGCAAGCTGAATGACAAAGCTGCAGGTATTCCAGCCCCAAACACAACCAGTCCTGAGATCCATGAGATCTTTTTCCGTGAGTGTTTTCCGTTCTCAATAAAAGCAGATACGATGATTTCCAGCATGCTAAACGAAGAAGTTAATGTTGCAAATAAGAATAGAAGCAGGAAGATCGCCAGGAAAAATTCGCCCATTGGAATTTGTGAAAATACTGCCGGCAAAACCATGAACAGCAGGCCGGGACCTTCTGCAGGCTCGAAGCCAAATGCAAACACAACAGGGAATATAGCCAGACCAGCCAGAATGGAAATAAAGATATTCATGGTCACAACGGAACCGGCTGATGCAGGAATGCTTACCTTTTTATCCAAGTAAGAGCTGTATGTAACCATGCAGGAAAAGCCGACCGCAAGCGCAAAGAATGACTGTCCAAGTGCGTAAAGGGCAGATTCACCGGTGATTTTGCTGAAGTCCGGGTTCAGGAAGAACTTAACCCCTTCCATTGCCCCATCCAATGTCAATGCACGGATCACAAGCACAATAAAAAAGACGAATAAAAGCGGCATCATATATTTGCTTGCTTTTTCAATTCCATTTTGTATACCGAACGTAATAACAATAATATTAATGAGCAAAAAAGCAGCAAGCCCGAAAAGTGTTAAACCAGGTGTAGAGGTGATGCTTCCAAATAATTCAGGGTACGCCGCATCTGGTGTAATAATTTGGCCTCCAATGGCCATCACACTATAAATCAGCACCCATCCCCCTACAACCGCATAGAAGGAAAGCAGCAGGAAACAGCCAATGACACCAAGCTTTCCGGTAATCGTCCACCAGCTGTTGGGAGCCAGTTTATAGTAAGCAGATACCGCCTCTTTCTGTGCGCCACGCCCAATGATGAACTCTGAAACAAGCATAGGCAGCCCGATCAAAACAGTAAATACAATAAACATAAGTAAAAATGCACCACCGCCGCTCGTTCCAGCTACGTACGGAAACTTCCAAATGGCCCCCAGGCCGATCGCTGCACCGGCCGAGGACATGATAAAACCAAATTTAGATGACCATTGCTCTCGATTTTTTGTACTCATAGTACCCCCTGTAAAATGTCTCTATTTTTATCGTAAATCAACGGCAGGAATACGCCCGCTTAAGGATAATGAATAGCGGGGATAATTAAGCTGTCCGTATAGTATGAAGGAACGCAGACTAAGCTCGCCACGACATGTGGCAGCTTCTGCGTGACCCATCGATTGTGAGCCGAAGCAAACCATCAACCGGAGTGAATCCCTTTTTATTTTATAGCTCAGTGCGGATATCCCAAAGCTCAGGGAAGAAACGCTGATCCAGCACCTTTTTCAGGTAGCCGACACCTGAAGAACCGCCTGTTCCCATTTTAAAGCCGATGATTCTTTCCACCGTTTTCATATGGCGGAAGCGCCACTGCTGAAGCCAGTCTTCAATATCCACAAGCTTTTCTGCCAGCTCATAAAGCTCCCAATACTTTTCAGGATTTTTATAAACAGTCATCCAAGCGTCGCGGACGGAAACATTTTCTTTGTATGTTCTTGTTACATCTCTATTTAGGATTTCTTCGTCAATAGCCAGACCTGCTTTGTGGAGCGCGCGGATTGCTACATCGTAAAGGCCTGGTGCTTCGAACGCCTTTGTTAATTTCGCATGCAGCTCAGGATCCTTTTGGTAGATTTTCAAAACATGCTCCGTTTTGTATCCTAACGCAAATTCTACCATACGGTACTGGTAGGATTGGAAGCCAGATGCCTGGCCAAGAGAATCACGGAACTCCATATACTCGGATGGCGTCATTGTGGACAACACATCCCAGGCCTGGATAATCTGCGATTGCGTCTTCGAAACACGCGCAAGACGCTTCTGTGCTGTGGACAAGTCGTTGTTTTCGATCGATTCAATGGCTGCGCCCATCTCATGAAGAATCAATTTCATCCACAGCTCACTCACCTGGTGGATAACAATGAACAGCATCTCATCATGATGGCCGGAAAGCCGGTTTTGTGCAGATAGGATCTTATCCAGCTGCAGGTACTCGCCATATGTCATATTGTTTGTAAAATCCGTATGAATACTTTTTTCCGATGTAGTTGCATTAACATCCTGATGGTTTTTTTCGTTGATCATGGTGGATCCTCCTTGTGTTTTGGTTCTGGTTCTACATGTAGTTACGGTCCGGTGTACCAGCATTTGAACACTATCTTCTTGACTGAAGAGGCCGCTGCTATGGACCTCACATATTGAGAAACTGGCTTTGGCTGGTAATTCCCGCTGTTTGGCCGGTATTTTACTAGAATTGGCCGGTAGCTGGTTTTTCTGCTCGCTAATTCAGGTCTGGATAGCTGCAAAATTGCTGTTTGGCCGATAAATCTTAAAATTTTGCCGATAACTGGACGGTTCCGCCCAATAATTTCCTCAAATCAGCCATTCCCCGTCCAATAATCTTTAAATCGGCCGAATAACCGCCCGTACCGGACTGCCATCCGCGTCTTTAATCGGCAGCGGCAAAGCAATCAGCTCATAATTGCCTTCTTCTACATCATCAAGCATAATATTTTCTAAAATATGAATGCCATTCCGATATAAAGCATGGTGCGTTTCCATGTCCTTGCTGTCGAGCGGGTCGACGGATGGAACATCCACACCCAGAAGGCCCACCCCCTTACTGCCCAGGTAGTCAGCCATATCCCCCGCCAATTCTGAAATCCTTTCCGGGAACACTTCCGGATTATTCGGAACCGCTGTTTTCAGCAGCACACGTTCCACACCTTCCAAATCAAAACCCTGCAATACTTCAGCATCCACGCGATCATAACCAGACACATCAATCACACGCGCAGGCCCGATATACAGCTCGATATCAAGATCAATAATCTTCTCGCCTTCATCATTAAAATGAAACGGCGCATCGACATGGGTACCGGTATGCAGGCTGGTTGTGATCCGGCCAATATTGACCGATCCTGTTTGTTCTTTTGTAAAAGCCGTTTCATAGCTGAATGGCGTATCGCCGGGCCAGTGTGCAATATCGCTGCTTAATGGCTGTGAAATATCAATCCACCCTTTTTTCGTCATGCTACGACTCCCCGTTTGTTTTCATATTGCTTGTATTTTTCCTCTTCCATAATGCTCTTTAAAATTTGAACGGTTTTCCAGACATCCTCAAATGTATTGTAAAGCGCAACCGGTGCCAGCCTAATTCCATTCGGTGCGCGGAAATCAGGAATGACACCCTCCGCCTTCAAAGCCTTACAAATTCTGGCCGCTTCCGGATGCTCCAGATAAATATGACCGCCGCGCTTCTTCTCGTCAAGCGGATTTCGCAGAACAAAACCGTGCCCGTCCAGCTCATGCTTAAATAAATCGATCAAATAGCCTGTCATTTTAAGAGACTTCTCGCGGATCTTTTCCATCCCTACTTCATTAAACATGCTGAGAGAGCCAATAATCGGCGCCATGCTAAAAATATTCGGCGTTCCGATTTGGTATGCGCCTGCATCCTCAGCAACTGTAAGTTCATGCTCCATATCAAATTGCTTATCTTTGCGGGAGCTGAACCAGCCGGCAAGACCTGGCACTTTGCCAAAATGGCGCTTGTTCACAAACAATCCGCCTGTGGAACCTGGTCCGCCGTTCAAATGCTTATAGTTGCACCAGAAAGCAAAATCGGCATCCCACGCACTCAGTTCATGCGGGATGGAACCAACCGAATGGCATAAGTCAAAGCCAATCCCGATGCCGCGCTTATGCGCCTCGGCAGTCAAATATTCCATATCCAGCACCTGGCCGCTGCGATACAAAACGCCCGGCAGAACAATCAGCGCAATCTCATCTGTCATCGCCGCGACAATATCTTCTTCCTTCAGCGTATGGCCATCCCCGCTCTTTACCTGGACAAGATGCTCGGCAGGATCATAGCCCTTCAGCTTAACCTGACTTTGCAGCGCATAAATATCGCTCGGAAAATTTAATTCGTCCGCCAATATTTTCGTTCTTTTTCCTTCCGGCTTATAAAAAGTAGATACAAGCTGGTGCAAGTTAACAGTCGTGGAACCGCTTACAATTACTTCCTCCGGATTTGCCCCTACGATTGGCGCCAGCTCTTTTCCAAGTGTTTCAGACAGATAGAACCAAGGATTGTCCCCTTCTGTCCAGCCATCGATACCATGGTTCTTCCAGGAATCCAGCAAATCGAGAAGCGATTTTTCCGCTCGCTTGGAAAGCAGGCCAAGGGAGTTTCCATCCAAGTAAATTCCGTTTTCCTTTATATAAAACTCTTCCCGGTAAGATGCCAGACCATCCTGGGCATCCAGTCCGATTGCATATTCGCGTGTAATATCCATAGATTTCCAACCCTTCAGAATATTTATTATTTACGCAAATTATATAAGTTTAATTGACACTATGTCAATGATATAATGTCAATAAGGTTGTCAGAAAACTCAAAACCATTTAAACTTATTAAAAATACTTCAATGTTCGAAATATAAAAGCAAACTGGCAAAGGAATGAAAACATGACAAACTCAATTGACCAATTGCCGGCAAGGCAGCAGCAAGCCATTAAAACACGGAATAAACTCCTGAAAGCCGGAAAAGAAATTTTTCTCGAAAATGGCTTTCAAAAAGCGACCATCTCACAAATTATTAAAAAAGCCGAAACAGGCTACGGAACAGCGTATGTTTATTTTAAAAATAAAGATGAGCTTTTCATCACCTTGATGGAAGATTTAATGAACCAATTTTACGAAGTGGCCGAGATGCCCTTCAAACCGCAGACAAAAGACGAAGCCTATGAAAATATCAAAAAGCAGGTTCGCCTTTTCCTGCAGCTGGCTTTGGATGAGCAGGATATGATGAAGGTGGTAAAAGAAGCGATTGGCGTCTCACCTGAAATCGACCATAAATGGTATAGATCCGCGAACGATTCATCGAGCGGATTTCAGTGGACATCCGCTATGCCCAGGAGCAAAAACTCGCCAAGCAGCATCTCGATCCATCTCTCACCGCAAGAGGCTGGTTCTATTCCAATGAAATGTTCATGTGGGAATTGGTTATGAACGAGGATAAATATGAAATGGAAGACATCATTGTGAACCTGACCAGTATGTATACGGGCGGGTTGTATGAATAAAGAAGAATTCGCGGGGTAAATCAGCGTCATTTTACTAGTTTTGCGCTTCCCTTTTTCGATTTATGCGTCAGTTTTGTTGACTTATGCATCACTTTTAGATTTTATGCGTGACTTCCCATTCCACCGTTTGGTTTAAAGTCAAAAATCGTTCGTAAAAAAGGTGCCTTCCCCCCACCCCGGGGAAAGGCACCTTTTTCAATTCGAAACCAGCTCTCGATTATTTGACGAAACCGTAATATTCCCTTTCAACAGCTTCACCGTAACATCCGAATCCCGCGCAATATTCGGGTCATGCGTAACGACGATCACGCACTTCTCTTCCTCATGAGCAAGCGATCGCAGCAACCCAACAATCTCTTGAGCCGTATCTTCATCCAAGTTCCCAGTCGGTTCATCCGCTACAATCAGCTCGGCATCACAGCACAATGCACGTGCAATGGAAACACGCTGCTGCTGTCCGCCGCTCAATGTGAGGACTTTTTGCCGTGCCTGGATCTCGGCTATCCCGACCCGCTGCAGCATCTCCAAAGCAATCGCCTTTTTATTTTTTGTGGAAGACCCCGTAATCTCCATCGCAGTCAGGACATTTTGGAGCGCGGTCATATAGGGAAGCAGATTATAAGATTGAAAGACAATGGAGACATATTTGTTCCGGAAACGCGTCAGTCCGATTTTTCGGATATCCTTCCCCTCATACAGCACTTCTCCCTCTTTTGGGACATCGAGGGCGCTGGCCAGCGCCAGGAACGTGGTTTTCCCGGAGCCGGATGGCCCAATGATGCTGTAAAAATTCCCTTTCTCAAAGCTAACATTAATATTTTTCAAGATTTCATGTTTTTTATTTTCGTGTTTATACCAATAGCTAATATTGTTGAATTCCAGCAATGAACTCATATTTCCATCTCCTTTTAATCCTGCTTGCTAAGAATGGCTTTGGGCTGAAGGCGCAGAACCGATAACGAAGGCAATAATGCTGACCCAGCTGCAATCACCAGGCCGATTAGTGCCAGAAACCCAAGATCCTCTGTTGTCACCTGGACATTCAGCTCATCAACTGTTTCCACTGATGCTTGAGCCTGCATCATTCCCGGTCCAAAGCCGCCCATGCCCCTTCCTCTGAAGGATTCAGGTGTATTCGTCTGTTCCGCGGACGCTAACTCCTGATTCAAGAGCTGATCGCCAAGCTGGCCCGCCACCACATTGCCGCTTGCTGTTGCAATGCCGAGCGATAGAACCGCCACCACTAAGATTTCGGCAATAAACTGGCCTGCGAGCTTCCATCTTTTTTCGCCGATGGCCAGCAGAACGCCCATTTCATACTTTCTTTCACGGATCGACATCATGACAATTAAGCCCAAAATAATCGCCCCGGCTATGGATACCAAGTACACAATATTATTCGAAAAGCTGGCTACGTTCTCAATCGGCCCGACCATCTGCTGATACAGCTGGTCATCGGCATCAAGCTTGAACGTTTCAAAATCAATGCTGCTCTCAATCTTTGCCTGGTCAATAAAGCTTTGCATTTCAGCAGGGTCATCAATGTAGTAAATGGCGCTATCGATCGAATTTTCATAATCCGCCCCTTTTATTGCCGCTGCCGCTGTATATGGAACGTATAGCTTGTTATATGGATTCAAGGCTGTAAAATCCATTGCTTGATCAGAGCCGGCGGACGCCGTTTGATAGATTCCGATAATTTCAAGCTCCACCGCCACCGCTTCGGCCCGCGGGCTGGAAACCGTGATCGTATCGCCAACAATCAACTCGTTTTCTTCTGCTAATGTCTGTTCAATCAGTGTTACATTTTTTCCAATATTCTCTTCTGTAATCCCGCTGCCTTCAACAATCGCTGAAGTTCCATCCATAAATTCTGCAACAGAGTCTGTAAAGGCAACTCCCTGCAGGCTGACATCTCCCTGCATCATTCCGCCCGGCATGCCTCTTCCAGGCTCCTCCCCTTCATTGCTTTCTTCCGACGTATCGGACGCAGCCGACTCGCTTTCAATCGGCTCAAAATCGGAGGCTAGTCCAGTAGTGGACGAATAGAAATTATAGCCTTTAATCTGATCGTAAGAAGTTAGCTCCTCTGCGGTTTCAAGCGGAACCGGTACGGACTGGAAACGCACCCGCTCCCCTTCGCTTTGCTCGGACATCGCCTGTTCTCTCAGCTTATCTATATCAGCCTGCAAGGTGACATCAGCCCCCAGCTTTTGCCGGGCAAGGTCTCCGGATTTTTCTGCAGCTGTCTGGATCGACAAACCTGCCAGCACTAATACACAAATTACCGTGAATACGAAAATCTGCAGAATGCTTTTCCCTTTTCGTGCTTTCACACTTAAAAAAGCTCGCTTTAAAAAATTCATCTTAATTTTCCCCTCAGCCCTCTAAAAAGTTCTTAATCTCATATTCTTCAAATTTTTCTTCCAGCCATGCGGTGTATTCTGTCTGCATCTCTGTTTCGAATAATGTATTTTTAATCTCTTCCTTAACATCCTCATAGACCGCTTCCTTGGCTTCCTGCTTTTCTGCTACCTTGATGACGTGGTAGCCATATTCCGTTTTAACGGGCTCGCTGATTTTTCCCGGCTCCAGAGAGAAAGCGACCTCTTCAAATTCAGCGACCATGTCTCCCTTTCCGAAAAAGCCGAGGTCTCCGCCTGCATCTTTATTGCTGTCATCGGTCGAATATTCTGCTGCCAATTCGGCAAAGTCCCCGCCATCATTCAGCTTCTCAATGACTTCTTTTGCCGCCTTCTCATCTGCTACTAAAATATGGCTCGCAGACACCTGTTCCTCCTGGGCAAAGCTGTCTTTGTTTTCATCAAAATAGGCTTTCATATCCTCTTCCGAAATCTCAATCCTTGGTTCAAGCAGCTTTTTCGTTGCCAGGTAGGATTCGATATCATCCTCAAAATCAGCCATCGAGAGGCCACTAGATTCGAGCGTCTGCTTTAAAGCATCCTCACCGCCGTATGATTCCGCATAAGCAGCCTTTTCCTCGTCAATTTCTTCTTGTGTCACTTTCACATTCTCTTTCTTTACTTCCTGATCAATTACTTTCTCGGTGATCAGCGAATCCAGAAGCTCCTGCCCGTACTGGGCAACGAGCTGCTCATGCAGCTCATCCTGACTGATTTTCTCGCCATTAACGGTAGCTGCCGCGTCATCCTGTATGGTAAAAAAGATGGCTGCAGCTGTCCCGATTGTAAAAACACTGCCTAAAATCCAATATAAAACTTGCTTATTCTTCATCGTGTTCCCCTTTCCTAATTCGCTTTCTGATTACTTGTTAAAGTCACTTCAGCTGTCTTCAATTCGTCCCCGCGGTAAAATTCGATTTTCACCTGATCGCCAATCGAAAAATCGCTGTATAAATGCTTGCGTAGATCTCCTGAATTCGTAATTTCCTTGCCTCCGATGCTGACGAGAATATCCTCCACCTGAAGGCCGGCTTCCGTTGCAGCCGAATCCGGATCAATATTCGCTACAATCGCTCCGCTTTTCACGCCATCAGGCAGATAGCCCAAATATTGAGGGGCCACTTCGTCAAAGCTTGCCAGTCCAATGCCAAGATACGGCCGGACCACTTGTCCCTTTTCAATCAGCTGATCAATCAGCGTTTTGACCTCATTGCTTGGGATTGCAAATCCAAGGCCTTCCACACCGCTGTCCGCGATTTTCAGGCTGTTGATTCCAACCAGCTGCCCGGCTGTATTCATCAATGCTCCTCCGCTGTTGCCGGGATTGATGGCGGCATCCGTCTGAATGACATTTAAATTCCATTCCCCTGCAGATGTGCTGACTTCAATGGACCGGTCCACCGCGCTTACGATTCCTTGTGTCACCGTTCTGGATAAATCAAGGCCAAGCGGATTGCCGATCGCCAGCACCTGATCGCCGGCCCTTAGCTTGGAAGAATCGCCAAACGGCATGGCAGCTACTGAGACGTCTCCATTAATTTTCAGCACTGCAATATCTGTTAGCGCATCCGTACCAACCAATTCTGCCGTTACCTTCTCGCCGTCATGCAGTGTCACCTGAATCTCGCTGGCATTTTCAATCACATGGTTGTTCGTCACGATATAAGCCGCATCGTCTGTCTTTTTAAAAACAACCCCCGACCCCGTACCGCTTTCGGCAGCTTCACTCGTTTGGCTGAACGGATTATTGTTTTGCTGCTGCATATTCACAACCCCGACAATGGCTTTGGAGGCTTGCTCAATGGTATCCGCCAGTGAATTGGATGAAGCAGACACTGGAGTCACGTGTAGATTGGAAGAGCTTTCAGCTTGTACACTTTCTTCCGGAACGGTCTCCTGTGGTGTGTCTTCCTGGAAATACGGAACGGCTGTCAGCGTAAGCGCCGACCCCAGCACACCAGCCGCCACGGTTGAAAGGAATCCCTTCCATACCGGCTTTTTTACCGCCCCGTTTTCTGTTCTGCTTTCTTCGTTAAAATCCGTCATGATTAAACACTTCCTTCTTATCTATTTTGAAATTGGTATAGTTGTCGTTTGCCTTACAAGTCATACTTTAAAGGCCCAATGTGTCAGGAAAATGTCAAAGGGGTATTTTCTAAATATTTTTCGAAACAACACAAAAAAGCCCAGAGTTATCTGACTCTGAGCTTTTCTGTCTTTATATGGGACAAGGGGACAGGCTCCATGTCCCAAATAAAAATGATTATTCGAGAAGGTGTACTTTTTCGCTTGGATAAAGGCTCTTTACATGCCCATCTCTCGCAAAGTGTACAATATTATATTAACAGTGTGCAATTGTAGAGAGCTTTGTCCCTTTCCATTACTAAGTTAATCATCAGGAAAAAATAGGTTTTTTTTTAGGATATTGGATACTTTAAAAAAGAGTTTAAAAGCAGGATGAGGTGAAATCGCTTATGATAAAAATGAGGCATTTACTATTTAATCTCTCTATAATAGTGATTCCGTGGTTATCGCTGTTATTTATAGGAAAGCGCAGTTTCAAACGTTATTCTTTTGCGGGCGTTATTATTATTATTTTTGAGATCATAAATCACATGTATGGACACAAGCGGAATTGGTGGAAGTTTTACGATAAGCGGAAATCATTTTTTAAGGATGAACTTCCGTTTAGTATTGGTCCCTATATGCCTCTGTCCATGTGGTTACTTAAATATTCATATGGAAACTTTAAAAAGTTTATATTGCTTAATGTTATTGCTGATGGACTCTTTGCTTTTATCATCATTGATGTACTAAAAAAACTTAAGATCATTAGTTTGAATCGGTTAAATCATTTTCAATTTTTCATCTACCTTCACTACAAAGCCTATATATTATATGGAGTACAGTATTTGTTTGAAAAAGCAAGAAAATTTAGCTGATAAGGGAACAGAGGGACAGGTCCCTTGTCCCACTGTTTCAAGTAATAATCCAGGACAGTGAACCTGTCCCCTTGTCCCTGGAATAGTTTCACAAATATTAAGCAATCTAAACTGTGTATGGGAGGTGAAAATATTTGTCACATCAAAACAGTAAGACAGAGAAGCAAAAAGCTAAATCATTAATAGATAATCATCAAACTGCAGGTTCAGAGTATCACAGAGAGCATGCTGGCAATGTTGAAGGATACGGTCAGCCGCACCCAGTTAATGGTGTTGATAATATGACCAAAAACAATGATTAATTCTGTTTAAGAGTGGACTAAATGTTAGTTCACTCTTTTTGCTTTTTTTAATACGATATAACCGTTTATATTTTTTCTTATTAAACAAACCTGCACGGAATAAGATAAAGCTGGCACGTCGACATATTAGCTGGTTCCGCTAACCTTTAGGTCATAAATAAAAAAGCTACCGGAAGTGGCAGCCGAATGACAGGATAGCTTAAAAAGATAGACATAAGTCTGCCAAAAATAAACTTTAGTCATCCTTCATAGATGAGCTTGGGAGAATTTAACCCAAGTTTTTTATTTAGAGATCCACTCTTGTTTAACTAACTCGCCCCGTCAGTAAAAGCCGCTTATTTGGCAGCTGATCATAAACATAAGTTATCTGTTAGTTGCATTACAAACAAGATAGAGTGACAATTATCAGCTACTCTCTACAATAGAACTTTAAACTGTTTAGTCATAGCAATTAGGACAATACGTAATAATATGATAAACTTTGTATACCATTTGATTTACTGTGTACATGTGCCCTGCTCATTCGGAAGTGGGGTTCCTTACTTTTAAGTTCATTAAATAAAAAAACAGGCTCGTAAAGAGCCTGCTTGAGTTTGGTTTTTTATTAAGATTTACGCACGTTAGCTGCTTGAGCTCCACGTTGACCTTGCTCAACATCGAAAGTCACTGCTTGACCTTCTTCTAAAGATTTAAAACCTTCGCCTTGAATAGCTGAGAAATGAACGAATACGTCTTCTCCACCTTCACGTTCGATGAATCCGAAGCCTTTTTCACTGTTAAACCATTTCACTTTACCATTTTCCATATTTGTTGCCTCCTTGTGCGTAAAAACACACATTGTGTTACTATCCTTGCTCTCAGTGATCATCAAGACGTAAAGTTTTACTCAAACTATCCTTTACACCGAACAAAAATAATTCTAGTTTAGATTAACATTTCTCACAAGTATGTGCAAGAATACATCAAATGAAGCATCGTTTGTTTAAGTACAAACTTTTGTCCTCTCCATTATCCAATCAATAGCATAAATTTTACGGATTTTCATTACAGCATTTAAACGAATGTGTTTCATTTACGTTAGAAGAAAAAGTTTAATAGACTCTTCTTTACCTGCCTTGTTATGATGTCTCCTTTCATGGAGATTCCTGCTGGCGAAACCATTTTAATATCAAAGTATGATAAACTTATCTACAGGCATAAAATGACAAAATCCAATGGGGTGCAAATTTGGGAAGTATACATTTAAGAGAGGTTCATGAAATTCATAACCTTACTAAGGGGCATGTATTATATTTTTTTAAGAATCAGGACCAATATATATCAAATGTCATAGATTTTGTTATTTCCGGCTTGGAACTAAATGAATACTCCATCATTGTAGAAAATGACCGAATTACTCCATTGATTAAAAAAGGACTCACAACGTTATTGAATAAAAGCTGCCTTGAAAAAGTAAAGTTCGTCAATAATTATGACTTCTATTATGCCAAGGGAGACTTTAGAATTAATTCTATTTTTGATTATCTCCCGAACTTAATTGAAGGTTGTGCAGAACACGATTTAGCTGTCCGGAGCTGGGCTCATGTAGAATGGCGTGATGAACAGGAAGTCAGTAAAAAATTATCGGCTTCTGAAAAAGAGGCAGATCTAATTGTTGCCAAAACAAAACTTCTATCTATTTGTGCCTACGATTCAGAAAGGGTTAGTAAAGAATTTAAAGAAAGCCTTAAATCCTGCCATAACTTTCTTATAAATGAATGAGTGAAGAAACACGACAACCAAGATTGACTATTAGCAAAACTTGTCTCACCTTTATCCGGTAAGACTAGGTATTTATTTTCTTCTTGAACTGCTTCCCTTGAAGTAGATTTGTGGAGAGTTCTGTATTAAAAATCTTTTGACAGCAGCAACATCCCGTGCTAGTATTTTCATTAAATTTAAATATTTTAAATTTTTTGCGGAGTTTTCTGATCCGCTTGCACTACCAGACAATTTCATACGAAATGCTTCAGGTGCTGAGCAAAATCTGCTCAGTTAAAAGGGAAGTCCGGTTAAATGCCGGCGCGGTCCCGCCACTGTATTGGGGAGCGACTTATCATCAGACCACTGTTTCATTTGAAATGGGAAGGGATTAAGTTGCTGTGAACCAGAGCCAGGAGACCTGCCTGTTGTATGCACTTGTACTCTACGGGTATATAGAGAGGAGTGAGGTAAGCACGTTGGGAAAACTGTAATGGCCCCAACCTATTTGACTATGCACATTTATCTCTCTTTTCGATGAAAAGAGAGATTTTTTATTTTCGGAAAAAAAATACGGGGAGTGTTTCAATATTGGCATACGTAAGGAGCTCTAACTTAGGATATCCACGGATCGGAGAACACAGGGAATGGAAAAAAGCCTTGGAGCAGTATTGGGCCGGGAAATCTGACCGGGAATATTTTTTAAAGCAAATGGAAGAATTGCGGCTGGCTCATCTTCAAAGGCAGCAGGAGCAGGGAATAGATTTGATACCTGTCGGTGACTGGAGCATGTACGATCATGTCTTGGATACAGCGTTGATGTTTGGGTTAGTTCCAAAGCGCTTTAAATATGATGGCGGCAAAGTCCCATTGGAGACCTATTTTGATATGGCACGAGGCAGTTCTTCTGCGGTTGCCTCCGAAATGACGAAATGGTTTAACACAAACTACCATTATATCGTGCCGGAATTGGACCAGACGGTACCGGTGCTTGCCGAAAACCGGCCACTCGCATTATTTAACGAAGCAAAACAAAAGCTTAACATCATCGGCAAGCCGGTTATCCTTGGCCCGGTCACCTTCGTAAAACTATCGAAAGGATATAAGGAAAAAGAGTTAAACGAAATGGTACACCTTTTTGTCCCTCTTTATGCTCAAATTCTAAAAGAACTGCAGCAGGCAGGCGCTGAATGGGTTCAAATGGACGAACCGATCTTATGCAGTACTTTTTCGGAAGAAGACATCGAGCTTCTTAAAGAAGTCTATGAAACATTATGTAATGCTGCTCCAAACATCAAAATAATCCTGCAGACCTATTTTGACTATGTAGATTATTTTGAAGAAGTTACTGCCCTTCCCGTTCATGGAATTGGGCTGGACTTTGTCCATGATGGAGGAAAGAATCTTGAAGCTCTAAAAGAGTTCGGTTTCCCTCAGGAGAAAGTGCTGGCAGCAGGTATTATTGATGGCAGAAATGTTTGGCGGGCAGATTTGGAGGACTGTTTCAATCTCCTTGATGAAATTTCTGAATACGTTTGTCCAGGGCACTTGATTGTACAGCCTTCTTCAAGCCTTTTGCATGCTCCGGTAACGGTCAGAAACGAAGATACACTCGAGACGACTATAAAAAACGCCCTCTCTTTTGCCGATGAAAAGCTTCGGGAAATTAACATTCTTACATCAGGCTTAAATGATGGAAGAGAAAAAGTTGAAAACGACATTGCCGCCAGTTCAGCTGCACTCAAGACCTTAGCTGACTCACCTGAACGCAAGCATACGGAAGTTCAGAAGGCTATCGAAAATCTGCATACGTTTAAAACGGAACGGAAAGCTCCTTATGAAATCCGCAATAAAGCACAGGACGCTGCTTTTAAGCTGCCCATTCTGCCAACGACCACGATCGGCAGTCTCCCGCAGACACAGGAAGTTCGGAAGCAGCGGCTGAAGTGGCGAAAAGGTGAACTAACAAGTGAACAGTACGAAGAATTTATAAAAGCAGAAATCAAGCGATGGATCCACATTCAGGAGGAGCTGGGTCTGGATGTGCTTGTACATGGGGAATTTGAAAGAACCGATATGGTAGAGTACTTTGGGGAAAAATTGGGCGGTTTTCAATTCACAAAATTCGGATGGGTTCAGTCTTATGGCTCACGATGTGTAAAGCCTCCAATCATATTTGGGGATGTCTTTTTCAAGACTCCCATTACACTGAAAGAGTCCCTCTATGCCCAATCACTGACATCTAAACCTGTAAAGGGCATGCTGACGGGTCCGATCACCATTTTGAATTGGTCATTTGTCCGGAATGATCTTTCCCGATATACAGTGGCAAATCAAATCGCCCTGGCGCTGCGTGGGGAAATCAAAGCACTTGAGAAGAACGGTATCGGGATGATCCAGGTCGATGAACCGGCCCTTCGTGAAGGCTTGCCATTAAAAAGGAAGAATTGGGACAGCTACTTGCATGCTGCGGTCCATGCTTTTAAGCTGGCTACCTCTTCTGTTCGGAACGAGACCCAAATTCATACGCATATGTGCTATTCCAATTTTAAAGACATTATCGAAGCAATTGATGCTCTTGATGCTGATGTCATATCAATCGAGACTTCCAGAAGCCACGGGGAACTGATTCAAGCCTTTGAAGACAGCACCTATAAAAAAGGCATCGGGCTTGGCATTTACGATATTCACAGTCCCCGAGTACCGAGCCGTGAGGAAATGGCCAGAAATATTGACCGCGCCCTTCAAGTCCTTGATCCAAAGCTGTTCTGGATTAATCCAGACTGCGGATTAAAGACACGCAGGACCCATGAAACAATTGAGGCTCTGAAGGTTATGACGGAGGCCGCCCAGCAGACGCGAGAAAAACTGCTTACGGGTTTGCTTGATTTTAATGACTGCAATGCGGCCAAAGCCCATTCAGTGGAACGTTCGAAAACCATCCAGACAAAACTGGTTCTTCCGCCCGACACCAATCACCTTCAGACCATATTTGGCGGCAAGGTCCTTTCTTATATAGATGAGATTGCTGCTCTGGCAGCCATGAAGCATTCCAACCACGCTGTCGTTACAGCTTCCATTGACTCTGTCGATTTTTTATCTTCTGCCACAGTCGGAGACGCGCTTAGCCTGGAAGCCTATGTCACTTCTACAGGCAGGACCTCAATGGAGGTGTATGTAAAAGTCAGATCCACAGATTTGCTGACAGGCGACAGCAAGCTGACAACCGAATCTTTTTTGACTATGGTTGCCGTAGATGAAAATGGCCGTCCGGTGCCTGTCCCAAAAGTAATCCCGCTATCAGACGAAGAAATCAGGCTCCATGAAACAGCAGCTGCCCGTAAAGAGCATCGTAAAAATAGAGCGAGTATACGATAAAAGAATAAATAAGTAAAAGGCCGTCTTGTGCGGCCTTTTAATGAACCCGATGATTTTCTGCAAATTTCAACTTAAATTCCAATTTGTACATAACATCGATAATCCGCGTCCCGATCATTTGGCAAATTATCGCATAAATAATAACTTTCCAGTCAACGACAACCCCGGTGATCAATAACAGGCTGCTGTTTATGTAAAAAAGCGTTCTGCCCGGTGCAGCCCCTCTTGCTTTTGAAATAATTAAAGCCAAAATGTCCATGCCGCCCGAAGAGGCTCCCATTCGAAATAGAATTCCTACTCCAATTCCAAACACAACAGCTCCGAGTAAAAGATCCAGCAGAACCGGATTCAGCGGCTCTGTTACAAGTGGAGTAAGAGAATCAATCGTAATGGAAGTCACGGAGACGCAAAACAGCGTCCAGATCACACTGCTTTTTCCCAGCCACTTGGCAGCTGCCAGTAAAAGGCTCGCGTTCAGCACCCATAAAGTAACCGAGTAAGGCGTGTCCAATAAATAGTTTAATATAACAGCTAAGCTTGCAGCGCCGCCCGACGGGATGAAATGCGGAAATAAAAAAAATGTCATGGCAATGCCCTGAATCGCAGCAGCTATTCCCAGTATCAAAGACTTATAGAGTACGTACATAACAAAATCTCCTAACCGTTTTTTCCTTACTCTATCTTATAATATTCTCATATAATAAGAAACCTCATGATAGAATACACGTAAGAGAGGTGTGCATGATGCCCTATCACTTTGAAACTGAACGCCTTCTGCTCAGAACGATGCAAACTGCTGACCTGGATGATGTTTTTCAGGTCTGGGGTGATGCTCAGGTCATGAAATACTGCGGCGGCACCAGCACAAAGGACCGCATACAAAGCTCCATCGAATTTTATAAGCAGCTGCACGTGGAAAAAGGCTACTCGGTTTACACTGTGCAGTTAAAAGAAACCTCATCTGTCATCGGGGTTTGCGGATTTAATCCAACAGAGAATGAAGAAGAAGCTGAGCTCCTTTATCACTTGAACCGGCATTACTGGGGAAAAGGCTTTGCTGAAGAGGCTGCCGCTGCCTGTGTAACTGACATAAGAAAAAATAATCCGCAAATGAAGAAAATCATCGCGGCTGTCGACCCTGCTAATCCTGCTTCATGCAAAGTTTTATCAAAAATCGGCTTACTAGCCAAAGGAATGAAGTGGTTTGAAGATACGCAGCAGGAAGAACTCTATTTTGAACTGGATTTAACGTAAAAAGCTGGCCTAGGAGCCAGCTTTTTTGCTCTTTTAAAATTTCTTCGCTAATTTTAGTGATTTATTCGCTAGTTTCCTCCACTTGTTCGCAAAAATCACCGGTTTGTTCCTCCCCGCGGTTCGCTGCGTGACTGGAGCGGAAATCAACGGGCAAGCTTTATAGTCCAATAACAACAATCTATACGAAAAGAGCCTTTTAGAAAAACTTCTTAAAAGCTTTATGTAAATAAACAACTATAAGAAAAGCCTGCATCATGATGCAGACTTCCCCTTCCATTCTATTAGAATCCAATTGCCTTTTTCCCATTCACAACTGGAAGGCTGATAAAACTTTGTCCAAGATCCACTTCAAATGTGGCACCTGTTGTCGAAGGAATCGCCCGTCTGCGATCACTGCCTGCTATAATCACTCCGATTCGGTGTCCTTCTTTAAATACGTAATCCTCAGGCAATGCATTCCATTCGAATTTATAGCTTTTTCCTTCTTTTAAGGAGTCATCCAGCTCGATGGTTTTCCAGTTTTGCGGATCGAACCATCCTCTTGTAACGACTTCATATGGTGCAGTATGTGTGGTTTTTTCTGTATCTTTGTAACACGCATCATCTGTGGAAATGCTCTCTCCCCAGCAGCTTTCTGTATCAAGGGTTTTTATGCCTTCACCCCGGCTTTCATGGTTGATGCGTGTATCCGTTCCATAGTCCACAATTAAAACGGTTAAATTGGAGTCTTCTTTATCGACTTTTGCCCTGAGTGAGATTTCAGGTATGCCGCTAAACCTTACATCCTCTTTAAGTGGTTCAGATAGGAATGCCAGTCGGTCGCTTTTTACAACTGTTTCATTGGATACCATCTGCTGTTCTGTTTGCTGCGGGTTATCGGTAAACGATTGCTTTACATTGCCCTGTACAGGACCTGTTGTCAAAGTGCCATTTGTATGTTCATTTTCTCCTGGGCCCAGACGTATTTTAACATTTGCAGCATCTTTATCCGGCCATGAGGATTGAGTTTTCCACACATCTGCCCCTCTTTCAATATCAACCGCCGGCTCGTCCATAATGCCGTTTTCAATATCCATCAGCCAATAATCAAACCAGCGGTGGAGCGTATCTACCCACTCCGCCCTTCTGAAATCAAACGGATCGACATGACCGGTTTGGGTAAGCCACAGTTTACGCGGGACATCTTCTTTAGAAAGGGCTGTCCACCAATCAGCAAGGTGATTCATTTTAACATTGTAGTCATTTAACCCATGAACCGCAAAAACACTTGCCTTTACATTTTTTGCGTCCTTAACGTAATTTCTCTCATCCCAGAAATCATTGTAATCTCCTGATGGATCGTCTGCTTCTGCGTTCAAACGATTAAAAACAGGCTGGCAGGCATCTTTTCGGGAGCTGGTGACAACTCTGCTTGCCAAGCCTCCTGGACCGTTGTTGTAATATGTAAGCCCTGCGTACCGATAATAATTATACCAGCTGCTAATGGCCCCGATTGGAACAATTGTTTTTAATCCCTCTACTCCAGTGGCCGCAACCCCGTTGGCTAACGTACCATCATACGATTTTCCAATCATGCCGACATTCCCGGTTGTCCAATCTGCTTTCACTTCCTGATTGTCCTCATCCCAGGCTTTCGCACTGCCATTCATCCATTCAATGACTACTCTTATACTTTCAATCTCTTCATAGCCGCCAGTCGTCGGGCACCCATCTGATTGGTTCGTTCCGACCATTTCGGGTAAAGCCACTGCATAGCCTCTGGGAACAAAATAGTTATCATAAAAAAGAGGAAATTTCTCATTTATGCCGTCTTTGTCCCGGTCTTTCACTTCACTTTCATTTCCTCTGCCAAGGCTTTCATAGTAAGGGCTGGCATCCATGATTACCGGTACCTTGAGTCCTTCTTCCGTTTCTTTAGGACGAATAATATCCACGGCAATCCTGTCTGGTTTTCCGTTTTCATCCGAATCAAGAGTGGACTCGACATAGACAGTCTCACGAATCGCCTCTTCAAATGAATAAATTGGCTGAGACTTGAGGTCCTCGATTTGTGCTGCCTGTCCTGGTTTTTCTTTCGCAACTGCATGACCAGCCGTGTAGGTAAAAGTTGATAGAGTCATAGAAATGACGGCTAACATAGCTGCAGATTTGAGAAGCTTTTTCTTTTTCATAAAATCCCTCCTCTGTATTTGACCTTTATTATATTTCGAGTTATGAAATATTAATAGATTACTTTTTCCTAAAATTATATATTTTTCTAAATATTTCTATTAATCTCTCCTAGGATAATAGTCTTGCTAAAATTCTTTGCTATTCCAAATAAAAAAAGCTCGGCACTCAACCTGAGTACCAAGCCTTTTTATTAACAAACCGAATCCGTAGACTTCGGATTCTTCAAGCCAAACAACGGACGGATGAACAGTGCTGCACCTGTTCCGAGCATCGCCATGATTGCCCATACCCAGCCGTGCAGGCTGAAGGACGCGATTCCACCGAAGTAGGCGCCAATGTTGCATCCGAAAGCAAGACGTGCGCCATAGCCCATCAGAATACCGCCAACAATGGCTGCACCTGCTACGCCAGGCTTCACTTTCCCTGGCTTGAACGTTCCCTGCAATGCTGCGGAAATAAAGGCTCCAAGCATAATGCCAAAGTTCATGACACTTGTGGAATCAGACAGCACAGTGCTTTTCAGCGCCGCCAGGTTTTTATCTGTAGCAAAATATCCCCAGGATGTTACGTCGATTCCCATCGCCATTAAGGCTTTTCCACCCCATAGAGCAAATCCGGATGTGATGCCCCAAGGAGAACCTTTTATTGTTAACGTCAAAGCATTCAATAGTGCCAAAACAATTGCTGCTGCAAATAATGGCCAAGAGCCTCTTAAAATCTTTTTAAAGCCAGTTGTAGTCGGCAGTGCCTTCATCATCGGCGCATTTTTCTTTTTCGCAATTTGCAGTGTAATCCAGTAAATCAGTGCAAACAATGCCATTTGCACCACCCAGGCACCACCGTAGCCAAGCCCTGTTGACTCAGCAAGTGAAAATGGCTGCAAGGCAGGTGTTTCTTCCATCCAGAAGGCAAAATGATAAGCACCTAAAGTCGAACCGGCAATAAAAGCGAGCAAGGTCAGAATCATGGAAGATTGGCCGCCGCCTAAGGAATACAATGTGCCCGATGCACATCCATTGCCGAGCTGCATGCCAATTCCAAACAGGAAGGAACCAACAATGACACTGACACCAACGGGTGCAACAGATGCACTAGGCGTTGCTCCAAAGAAACTGAATCCCGTGCTTAAAATAATCGCAAATAAAGTCGTCGCAACAGCCAGCATCAGCATATGCGCCTGCAGTCCCTGTCCGTTGCCGACAGATGCAAAGCGCCTGAAAGCGGATGTGAATCCGAAACGGGCATGAAGCAACGTCATTCCCAAAGCAATTCCAAGGATAAACAGAACTCCATGTTTGATGCTTGCTGCATTAAGAATTGAAATAAATAGAATAATAGCTGCAAAAACGCCAGCTGCAACAAATGGCTTCTGTACAGGATTAAGGTTCGTCACCACGGTAGTGGGAGCAGACATCCATTGCTTGCCAGCATGATTTTTTAACTCAAGAGATGAATTATTTTTTAATTCTACCTGATCCAAACCATTCACTCCTTTTCTCATCATATTAGTCGGATTAAAGCACTATTCTATACTATATTTTGTATAATGTAAATGGTGAAATGGGAATTAAATGGATTGCACAGCGGCAATATTTTTCCAAGTACTCTACGCTCAGTACCTCATCCTGCCAAATCCCCAAATTTCCCAATCTCCTTTATAAACGCCAGCCGCACCGTTCCGATCGGACCATTCCGCTGCTTGGCGAGTATAATTTCAATCGTATCCTGCTGTTCCGATTCTTTGTCATAATAATCATCCCGGTACAAAAAGGCGATCACATCCGCATCCTGCTCAATCTGGCCGCTCTCCCGCAAATCCGACAGCATCGGCCGTTTATCCTGGCGGCTTTCCACACCCCTGCTCAGCTGCGAAAGAGCAATAACCGCGACATTCAAATCCCTTGCCATCGTCTTCAGCTTCCGGCTGATTTCGCTGATCTCACCCTGTCGGTTCTGGTGCCGGCTATCCCCTATAATCAGTTGTAAATAATCGATCATGACCAATATGCGTTTATCTTTGCCGTACTTCCTGCGCGCCTTCCGAACCTTGGACCATATATACTGAATGTCCATTCCGGCCTGGTCAAAAATATGAAGCTTTGCTTTGCCAAGCTCCCCCATAGCACCGGAAAACTGCTGCCAATCTCCAGTGCCGAAATAACGATTCGGATTCCGCATTTTAACCGAGTTGATTTCCCCTTTACAGCTGATCATTCTTTTCAAAAGCTGCTTTTTGGACATCTCCAAGGAAAAGATAAGCGCAATATCCTGATCGGCTGCATTCAACGCCATATTGAGGGCAAACGCTGTTTTTCCGACACTCGGCCTTGCTCCGACTATGATTAAGTCAGACTCCTGAAAGCCGCCGGTCAGCCTGTCCAGCTTCGTAAAACCGGAAGCAATTCCGGTCATTTCACCACAGTCCTTATCCGACTCCTCGTAAAGCTCGATCAAAGCTGGCATGACCTCTCCAAGATCTTCATCGCCAATACGATCTTCAATTAGCATGAGGTCATGAATGCCTTCCTTCAACACCCCGGCAATATTTCCTGTCTGGGCATTCTGCTGAATTCGGCCTGCAATCTCAACAGCCTTGCGCTTTTGGTAATATTCAAGAACCGTATCCTGGTAAAACTTGAAATTGGCAACAGTCGGCACACTCCCCGCAAGCTGCGTGATATAACTGATTCCGCCGA
The DNA here is from genome assembly GCF_058145115.1 of Cytobacillus sp. C11.1. Taxonomy (NCBI): domain Bacteria; kingdom Bacillati; phylum Bacillota; class Bacilli; order Caryophanales; family Bacillaceae; genus Cytobacillus; species Cytobacillus sp. C11.1. The sequence continues at coordinate 341,152 of NZ_CM176935.1, forward strand.
TGCTCTCCAGGTTTTGGTGGCCGGCTTCTTCGACAACAGAAATCACATCGACCGGTTTGCCTTTTGCCTCAAGCTGGTGAATAAGGGTTAGCAGCCGCTTCAGCCTGGCTAAATATAAGTGCTCCGGCCGAACCGTGCAATCCTTTACGAGCCCTTCCTCCAAAAACAGTGCACCGACTAATGCTTCCTCTGCCTCCTGGCTATACAAACCGTATCCCTGCATCAAGCTTCACTCCTCCTGATTCCAAGAATCTCCCGCATTTTTGCCAGTTCAGCCTGCACCACTTCTTCGCTTGCCGGCTTCCAGGCTATCGGGACAATGCAGTCTGTATCCAGGCAATTAGGAATGGCTCTGGAAACCATCTCAGATTTACGCACCAGATCCGAAATCTTTGGCGGATATGGCGATTCCTTAACATGCAACAGCAAGTTCCTCCTCAGATCCTCAACGTCATGACTCTGCAGCACTTCATGCCAGGAATCAATTTTTCGCTGATTCACCTCAAACTGCTCATAATAAACGGCAATCAATGCCAGCAGCGTATACGTCTCCCGCTTAGTCATCAAGGTTAAAATCCTCCTCGCGCCACTGCTTAGCCTGCGGCTTTTGATTCAAATACGACTCAAACCTGGTGCCAAACAGTGTTTCCGGCCTGAGGAACTTGCTCCAGTACGGATCATGAAACCATTCTTCCGCTTTCAGGTCGATCACCTTTTTAAAATCATCCAGCGTAAATCCCTCAAGACACCTGGCCCGGATCAGGTTCCTCGTTTTCTTGGAGCCTGTCCGATAAGCCGATTGGGTTTTGGCATTCAGGTATTCAACAACCGCAGCATAAGGGATATCTTTTTTCTCTGCAGTAGTCTCTGTAGTAGTCTCTGGTATTGCTTGCAGCACGCTGTCATCCTCGATATCGCAATCTGTTCTAATCGATCCGGCATCCTGATAAACTCGATGTTCCATTCCGGAGGTTCCAAAGGAGGCACCCAATTCTTCCAGCTTCTGATAATCGATGGTGTACCATTTTGTCTTATCCATTTTACTTGCATTAAAATTGCCAGAGATCAGCAGCCCTTTTTCCTCAAGCGAACGAATCGTCCGTCCAATCGTCGCATTCGACCAAAATGGCATCTGCTTCTGCCAGTCTTTATATGTATTGTAAATCCACGTGCGCCCTTCCTTTTTATGTCTGCTCATCCTCAGCCAAAAATGAATCTGCTGAAGCAGTACCGCTTCATTCAATCCCAGCTTTTCCGCCAATGACGGAAGAATCAAAACCGGATTTTCATTAATTAATAGATTGCTCATCGTGACCCCTCACCCTTTTAGAAAAAATAATTTGGACCGTTTGAACAAGTTGCGAAGTTCTTTCTGCCATCTTCCATTACATCAGTCCCCTCATCTATATAATATGAATGAGACGCCCAATCGGACATGGTGAAATAAAATATCCCAAGCAGCTGTGAACATTTGGTGAACGAAGAAGGGTTAATTTATATAAAAAAGAAGACTGCAGATATCTCCCCACAGTCTTCTAAACTTGTTTAAATTCAGTAATCATCTGGTGCTGCTTTTTTTAAATGAACCCTCGTGCGTTTGAATTTGAGTTTCCTGTATCCTTTTTATAAAAATTTACGACTTTAATAGTATGCCCATTTCTATCAACAGGTCAATGGACCATACCTCCGGCCTATTAACTTATGATTCATGCAATGCCGGTTTTCCCGCTTCGATTAGTGTTTTGTCACGGCCTAATAATATGGCCAGCAAGAGGATCAATACGCCAGTTCCAATGAGGAGCCACTCAATGTCAATAATATCTGCAATCGGTCCGAATATAAGCATTCCAATCGGCATCATTGAGGTTGAGATCATACCCATGACCCCAAAGACTCTTCCTAAATAGTTCTCTTCGATCTTCTCCTGCAATAAAACGGTTGTTGGTGTATTAAAAATTGGCACGGCAACACCGAATAAAGCCATGAATACTAAATAGATCCAAAAAACCGGTACAATCCCAAGCGCAAATGTACAGGCTCCCATAATGAGACTTGCAAATGTCATTGTTGTAATTTTATTTTTAAAGCCTCCCCAGGAAGCAATAATTCCTCCGCCTGCCATCATGCCTATTGAAAAAGCAATTTCGATTGCGGTCAATTCCCACACGTCACCGCCAAAGCTGCGTGTAACCTGCAGCGGCGTCAAAAAGGCTGCAGGGGCCATCAAAACAAAAAACACGGCAAAAAACAGGAAGAACTTCTTCAGAAAACCATGGTTATTGACATATTGTAAGCCTTGTTTAAAGTCACTGAAATAGCTCGCTGTCTGTTTTTCCGATGCCTTCTCATGCACAGAGATTTTTAAAAAGGCTAACAGTGTGACAATCGCAATTGCTGCCGTAATCACATCAATAAAAAAGATGATTTCAAGGGAAGCCATTGCTAATAGAGCGGCACTGACCATTGGAGATACAAACATAATTACAGCTTGAATGCTTCCATTTGCCCCATTCACCTTCGTCAGTTTATCCTTTGGGACAATTTGCGGCAAAATAGCTCCGACAGCGGGTGTCTGAATTCCTGTCCCAAGGGCACGAATCGCTGCCATGACAAAAAGCAGCCAAATGGCGTCATAACCCATTAAAAAGAGTATGGCGAGAATCAGTGTTGAAAATGCAATAAGACCATCTGCTAAAATGATCAGCATTTTCCGGTTATAGCGATCCGCCCAAACACCAGCAACCGGGGATAAAAAAAAGGTCGGGATAAAGCCGCAAATGATGAACAGCGTCATCATCACACCAGACTCTGTTGTTAACGTAATATGCCACATAATCGCATATTGAACCAGGGATGATCCAAATAGCGATATCGTCTGGCTGCTTAAAAAGAGAATGATATTCTTTAGCCAATTTTCCTTTGGATTGATATTTACAGTGTTCATCGATAACAACTCATTTCTATTAAATTTTATAAAAATAAGCCATACCTACATTCACTTACATCAAATGGTTCTATATACTCTTTTTTTAAAGAACGCAAAAAAGAGGGGAGACATATCCCCTCTTAAAAAAACCGGTAAATGCAGGTTTCCTTAAAAATAGACAGACCAATCCCGTTGCTCTGAACATAGGCAGAGCCTTCAAACGTATTCAATTAACGAATGAAAAGCGGGTATCTTAGTCTAATTGATGCTGTCAAAAGGAAAACCTCCATTTCATCTATAAGTAAAGTAATAATAACAAATGGGCTTCACTAACGCAATGGCTTTTAAAAAGGTTTGAAGCGGAAGTCCATTGGATTTTATCGACATGAACTACTGTGTTGATCTGTCCCTTCAACCTAACTACCTGCTAAATAGAAGGTGTTGCGATCCATTCAAATTCGTCTTTCAGCTTTCATAAGCATACAATAAGATTTCCATTCCGCTATGAGTCTTGCGCCAATCGTAAACCACGATGACATCCTTATCCGTTCTGTTTTCTACGTCAGCTTTAAATTTATTTTTAACTTCCTCGATAATTATTCGCTTATGTTCATATTTCCCTGAGTTCACTTCTCTTCGATCATCGTAGACAATTTTGTAATCAAGGAGCTTATTTGAAATATTCACGAGGTGCCTCCCTTCAATAAATATGGCTTTTCACCATATACTTTTACATATTATACCATTCATAAGACTACATGAGGGTTATTTGAATTGATTATTCTCCATATTTTGGATATGGTTTTAGAAGGGAGGTTTTTCAGTTGGAACAGTACAAAGGATTTTTTATAACCTTGGCACTCATTTTGATCATCGTGCTACTTAACAAATACTTAAACTGGTGGGTAAAGGGCATCATTGTTGCCTACTATTTGGTCGTTTCTTACATTTTCATTTCAGTGAAGGACAAAACTGATCAGCAATATGAAAAGATCCGTCCGGTACCTGAAGCCTATTGGGACAAAAATACAGAGTGGGTTTACACAATCGCGAATTATTTATTTCTTCCCTTCATCGGGATCCTCCTTTTCATCTACTTTAAATGGTTTACTAAGGCTCAAAGCAGGAAGGCAAAGGTACTTATTGCAATAAGTTCAATTCCTGCCGCTTTTCTCGTTATCTTTTTTAGTTTTTTATTTTTGTTTGGTTATGGATATAGACCTTAGCACCTATGGGTTTTAAAAAGGAACTATTAATATAGGAGGTTAAAATAAGTAGAGAGGCCACTACTAATTGCCTCTCTAGAAAACAACTAAACTTCATCACACCAACACTTTTATGCGTTTATACTTTAATCAGTTGAAATAATGTTCAGAATAGAGTAAAATTAAATTGGTCGAACTATCACTAGTTGACCCCCTATTATCCTTGAGCTTAGGATTTTCTAGGCTCTTTTTTTGCTTGTTTTTCAGAAAAAGTGCAGCATAAAGAGGCTAGCCGCGCTTTTCGCCTGATTATTTTCTGAGGTCACTTTACTTCCCGCCTATCGGCAGCACCGTCGAATCCTTAATCTCCCGCAACGCCAAACTGGTTTGTATTTTGGTAATCCCCAATTCATTTAGCCTTCTAATGAACATTTCAAGCCCCTTGCGATCCTTGCAGGCCACTTTTAATAGATAATCGTACTCCCCTGTTAAACAATGGCACTCCAGGACCTCCTCCATCGATTCCAATGTTTTCTCAAGAGATTCCAGTTTTTCAGCCAGATGCTGATTCGTGCTCATAAACACAAAGCACAATAGATCAAAGCCCAGCTTTTCATGGTTTAAAATGGCGACCTGCTTTTTGATATAACCTTCCGTTTCTAATCGCTTGATTCTTGCATGTACAGCTGGCGCCGATAAGTTAACCCGCTTTGAAAGCTCCAGATTGCTTAGCTGTGCGTCCTTTTGAAGCAAATCCAAGATTTTAACATCTACATTATCTAACACCTTGCTTACAATCGATTCCACCATCCATCAGCCCTTTTCAATTATTCCAAAAACGCGCAAAACCACATGCTTAAAATGAATTTTTTAAACTGATAATCTATAATACTTACATTTATTTTGAATTAATCCAATTATACAAAATGTTCTTTTGTTCATGAAGGGAAATGTTAAAATAATTCATATAGATAATGTCATTGTGCACAATGGCTCTAATTCTTTATTTGAAATACTCTTTTCCATAGATTGTTGTGTTTTTGCTTATTAATTCAGCCCGTTGATTTCCGCTGCGGGCACTTGCTTTCCGCGGGGAGGAACGGGAGCCTCCTCGGTTTCACCTGCGGGGTCTCCCGCTCCCTCTCCTCCCGCAGGACATTGAATATTCTTCCTTGAATTATCACCGCACGAAGAAAATGCGGATGCATTTTCGAGGATCAAGTGCCCTCCGCTCCAATCAACTCAGCGAATTAAACTGAGTTATTGAAAAGCAGCAAACTATACGAAAAGAGCCATTTAAAAAGAAAAGGGGCTAAATGAGGTGAAATATTATTCTTTATTGCTATTAACCAGCTTTCTTTGGGGCGGTAATTTTATTGTGGGAAAAACACTTGTGGAGCACGCTTCTCCTACTGCCTTGACTATTTTAAGGTGGGCGATTGCGGTCATCTTTCTGATCCCGCTTGTTTGGCGGAAGGAGAGAAAGCTGATTCCGCCGAAAGCATCCATTCTGCCTTTGTTTTTAATGGGGATTACTGGTGTAGCCTTGTTTCAGGCACTGCAATTCATGGCTCTGGAAAAGACATCGGCAACGAATGTTGGTTTAATCTCCACATTAAATTATGTTCTCCATTGCAGCATTCTCTTTCTTTTTTCTAAAGGAAAAGATTAACACGCTTCAATTATTTTCAATGTTCATCTCACTGTTTGGCGTTTTGCTCGTCCTTTCAAAAGGGAACTTGGAATTATTATTTTCCTTGCAGTTTAATATGGGCGATCTCTATATGATGGCAGCTGTAGCCATGTGGGGAGTTTATTCGGTCTGCAGTAAATGGGCGATGGCCACCGTCACACCAATGATGTCAATCCTTTACTCCGGCATTTTCGGCCTTCTTGTCCTGCTTCCTTTTAACATTTCAAGCTTCAAGGTAACGAATCCAGATGCTTCTTTTATTCAGTCCATTTTGTATACTGGCCTGATCTCAACCGTTCTGTGTATGGTCCTTTGGAACATCGGGGTGAATAAACTCGGCCCAAACACATCAGGGTTATTCTTGAACTTTAATCCCGTTTTTACTGCCGTTTTAGCCTTTGCTTTTTTAGGAGAAAAAATGACTTGGATTCAAGCTGCAGGCAGCGTCATTGTCGTTGCAGGCTACTTTTTATTTACACTTTTTAAAACCAGGACGATTAAAATGGCGGTGCCGACTCCTGTATATACACCTGAGTGAGGCACTTAAACAAAAGCCATAATAAAAGTCTCTGTCCCTTGCTTGGTGACAGACACTCTTTATTTTCAAAAATTTCCCCTTCGAAAACCACTGGATTGGCGGGTTTTTTTATTGCTATAATTTGAAGGGTACTATAAAGATAGAGGTGACTATTCTTGGCCATACATGTTGTACTATATCAACCAGATATTCCGTCTAATACCGGAAATATTGCACTTACTTGTGCTGCAACGGATACAGCCTTGCATTTAATCCGACCACTTGGCTTTTCAACTGATGAAGAAAAGATAAAACGGGCAGGTTTTGATTTCTGGGAATCTGTAAATATAACGTATTATGATTCAATGGATGACTTTTTTTCAAAAAATCAAGGTGAGTTTTACTATATCGAGACCTTTGGTGAAAAAACACATTCATCCTTTGATTTTAGTGATGAATCAAAGGAACATTATTTTATGTTTGGAAAAGAAACAACGGGTTTACCAAAATATTGCTAGAAACAAATAAAGATCACTTTTTGAGAATACCAATGAATGATAATGTTCGTTCACTTAACCTTTCGAGTACAGCAGCTATATTGGTGTATGAAGCTTTGCGCCAGCAGGGATTCCCCAATCTAAAATAAAAAACTCTTCCGCCTTGGAAGAGTTTTTGTTTGATTTTTCCATAAAGAGGTGTTGGTTGCTTGCACTCCAAAAGAGTTACTTTGTCACAGGGCATTAACCTTAGGATTACTCTTCTAGTTACCTGTCAGCTACTGAGCGTCTTGGCACTTACTTAGGTTGGACTTTCACTATTAGCAATTAGCGGCTTTGCTGGGCACACTAAGAAAAGGCTGCTTTTTAGCAGCCAAATCTTAAGTAATGCACCCTATAATTGAACAACTGAGCAGCTTCAGAACAAATGTCACTTTTCAGGTTTCAGAATAGTTCTTTGTAAAGGAACGCCTCCAATAGAAACATTTCGTTCAATGAAAATATAGGCACGGCCATCAATGATAAATTTTCGATTTCCTTTATAACTGACCTCTTTCCCTTGTTTGGCAAGTTCATGCTCTATCGCTTTAACATACTCGCTAAAATTCATATACCTCTTATCAAAATCAATGGTAATATGGTCTTTTCGATATCCCATAAGCCAATTAAAACCAAGCAAGCCTAGCCCAATCATCGCTATAAATAAAATTATTTCCATATCGATTTTTCACCTCATTTTTATTGATCAATTCCTTTCTCCATCTATGATTAATGTATGATTTATAAAATATATCGTTTCTAATAAACAATGAATTCAACATATTCAACTTCAACCCAATAAACACTAGCAAAAATAACGAATGCTACCCCGTTGGTTTTAAAACTCATTAATAGCAGAAATTACGCTTTTTAATATTTCAATAGATTTTATTGGTTCTTTATCAAGCTCTAAACCGTGATTTGCACCATCGGTTATTTTTTAGCTACTCCTCCAAAAGCTTATAAATTTCATCCTCGATCAACATCTTTAATTTATTTAAAATGACCAATTGTCCCTTTGACATTATTAGTTTCATGCCGTTTATATTGGACCATAGATACAATACCAAGAATCGGCCCAATCGCTAAACATGCAAAGACCCATTCCCAACCAACAAACCTCTGAATAATAGGGATTAGATTTATAGAAAATATAGTAATTAGGAAACCAATGCACATTTGAAAAGTAAGGGCTGTTCCTACATACTCAACTTCTGCTACTTCTGAAACTGCGGCAGAAAACTGGGCGGAATCTGAGATGACAGACATTCCTTAAACTATTGAAAGTAGTAGAGTTAACCAAATAAATTGACCAAAAGTAAAACCAATCAAGATACAGCAAATAGCACTGATAAACATAGAAATAATCGTTAGATTGGCTCTGCCAATTTTATCTGAGACTAGCCCACCTACTACACAACCAATTCCCCCTGCAATTCCGATTGTAATAAAAGAGGATAATGCAATGAACCAAGGAGAAACCCCTGGTGAATAGCTAGTAAAACTAGCGGTCAAAAAGATAGGAATCCACGTCCACATCGCATACAATTCCCACATATGCCCAAAGTAACCGTAGTTCGCTAGCATTACTGGTTTATTCGATACTACCTTTTTAATTAATTTAAAAGAGAAAGGTAATTTTTTTGTTGTTACTGGAGCATCTTCTAAAACCCAATTGACAATTATAGCTGCCAGTAGTGCCAATATTGAACTACAAATAATCACTAATTGCCAATTTAAAGAAGTAGAGAACATAACAATAAAATGTGGCAAAGAGGACCCTAGAGTTAATGCGGCTATTAGGATACCAATCGCAAGCCCGCGTTTTTTTGGAAACCATTGTGATAAAATTTTTACAGCTGTCGGGTATACACCAGCAAGTGATACACCAGTTAATATCCTAAGTAGGATACCGGAAAAAGCTTGATCTACTAGTATAAGTGCGACATTCAATAATGCCCCTAGAAACGCTGAAACGGCCAAAACCTTTCGGGGATTAAAACGATCTGCTATCCCAAAATATGAACTAACTAATGCACCTATTACAAAACCAACTGGGACAGAAGCAGACAACCATGCTTCTGAGTTGGGGCTAAGATTCCACACTTGATTTAGTTCGGGTGCTATAACCGAAGCACTAAACCACAAACTTAATGCACATAATTCAGCTAATCCAATCCATACTAACGCTCTCCATGAACCTCGAATCATATTTTCCCCCTTTTAAATAAAATATTGTAATTATACTGGATATTTAAAATATAAACATTTAAAACCAAAAAAGGTCTGCCGCAGCAACCTTATTCTTTCATTTTTTATTTCACCCTTCCCTATTTCCGCATGCCTCTACACGGAGCAGCACTTGTCCTTTTCCAGGCTGGGTAAGTGGAATCTCTACCAGTTTCATCTTTTCGCCTTTGGACGGAATTTGTATAGCTTTCATCACTTTCATCATACATTACCTCCTATAATTTAATAACTTCTCCAACATTATTAAACTCAGTTATACGATACTCTTTATAGGACGTTACAAAGGCTTGTTATTTAAATTAGTAATTTCAAAAACTGCCTGTTCAGCTGCCAGCAGTGCACCTTCAAGATGTCCGCCATATTGTGAATTACTCTCTGTACCAGCAAAAATAATTTTCTTTTCCCATACCCCTGATTTTGGTGGTTGACCATAGCTCGGAAAATCTCTAAGCGGGTCCAAATCTTCCTCAACAGTCGTTTCGGAATCTCTGGACCAATCCTTGTAAAGGATAGCCCTTACGTTTTGGGCAGAGGTTCCAAAGAGCCTAACCAATTGATCAACGACCAATTTTAAAACTTTATCCTCTCCCAGTTCTCGGCGCGTTTTCGCTGGCATTCCAAAGAAACCAAATAATGCACCAGATTCTGTTTCGGAAGAAGCATCATGGATTTCTTGTAAGGGTCCAACCCAGCTCGTTACGAATCCAGAGAGCCCTGATTCCCTCCAAAAGGGACGATCATAAATTGCAACTGCCTTGGCCTGCCCTGCCATCCACGTAGGTTTGCTTACAAGGTCAGTTATGATATTAGGAGGGAGAGAAGGAGAGAATTCAATATGATGCGCCACAATCCGAGGCGGCAATGCTAGGATAACAGCACTTGCCGAAACGTTTTTTCTCTTTCCATCAGCAAGGTCTGCTTCAACCGTGATAGCACCTGCTTCATCGAGTCGAATTGCTGTAACTCGCGTTTCAAACTCGACTATCCCTGAGGGAATAGTATCTGCTACAGCATCAATAAGAGACTGCACACCTCCTTTGAATCGAATCGACCTTTCAACAGAATTTTCTGGCAGTACATAACGCTCTGGCGGCTTATTTTGGAATCGTTCTGAAAGCATTGCCCCTTTTGTGTACTGGGCAAAAGTTTCTAATTTCAGTTCTTTAACAAGATTGGTAATATTGCTCTCATACTCCGGCCAGAACCATGTAGGCCCGAGGTCAAATTTACCTAGGTCAGGTCTGTATGGGCCTGAAGTGCTCAAGACCCTACCGCCAAACCTATCTCTAGCCTCTAGAACGTTACATTTGATGCCCTGTGCAGCAAGTAGGGACGCAGCCCTTAAGCCACTTAAACCGGCACCAACAATGACTACAGGATTGTTCACATTCTTTCCTCCTTCCGACTGTGTGTATGCTGTATAAATGTATATATGAAAGAGCTTTTCCTTTTTAAATTTCTCTACTCTAAATGAGCTTTCCCTCTGTACCAAAATGTTTTTCATCATTCTGCCAGAATTCAATCTTCATTAAAATCCCCCAATGGAAATAATCCGTAATGAAAGCAAAGCACCAGTATAGAAACTAGAATGTGCTACAAAAATGAAAATCTTTGCTACGTAGTATTTAGCCTAATACGCCAAAACAGTTTATTTCTCTTATACCTATAACCTGGACCTTTAGCATAATAAGAAAAAGATGCTTTAATGACAGCTCATAACCTTAATCAAAAGACCACAACAAGCAAAAGCATAAAAAAATAACCTTTGGAAATGATACAACCGAGGTGGTCTTTTTGGTTCGTAAAATATTGCTTTCATTAGTTTATATATTTTTCCTGCTTAATCTATCCATAGTAAGTGCACAAAGCAGTAAGAATATTGAACTTCTTGATATTGAAAAAAATAAGATAACAAAAACAACCCAAACTAATCCGGAGATACAATTAGAAGCTGAAAAAATTATTAAAGAAATTGATGATCTTGTTAAAAAGTTAAAACCTGTCCCAGACAAAGGTTATATGGTTAAAATACCCCTTGAGCCATCTTACCGATTAGAAAATAAATGGATGAATGCAATGGTTGATGAAGTGATCATTATTATTCCAGAAAATGAAAAGCCATATTTACTCGTATTCGATGATGAGAATAATCCTTATTTTTTTACATTCGATACAACAATCGATCTGTTACGAAACACTTTAGATTTACCGCAATAATAGACCTCGTGTTTCACAATCCTGCTCCGTTATCATATAAATTCGCCGCTGTTTTGAAAGTCTGGGCCATCATTATTTACGTCCGTGACTACAATAACAAATTAAAGAGAAACGCCTTCAAAATGTTCAACTGTTGGAAATGGGTCATAAAAATGATGCAGCTGTTTTTTCCATTCTTGATACTCTTTCGATTGCCTAAATTCAACTGTATGGTCTTCTAATGATTCCCACTTCACCAGCAATAAATATTTACCCTTAACTTCCAAACATCGCTGCAGCTCATGAGATATGTACCCTTTCATTGAAGAAATAATTTTTGAGGCTTTACGAAATGCTTCTTCATATTCTTCTTCCATCCCTTGCTTAACTTGCAGCATTACAGCTTCTAAAATCATGAAAATAACCCCTTTCCTAAATGTATATCTTTTTATAAGTGTTTTTCTTATTTTCCCATTTAACTTACCTGTCTGGCTAGTCGAATAATTTTAAAAAACTGCCGCAGCAGTCCTTTCGCACACTGAGCTGGTACAAAGTTATCCCTTCTTTATCCCGAAAAAACAAAGTCTCTGACCTGTGATCAAAGACTTTGCTTTTTTAAATAGGCTGTATTCGCAAACTTTGTTGCCGTTATAAAAAACTGTCCTAAAAGCCAGGATTTCAGGACATCTTATTTACCAAACCATTGCACAGCTCACATTGTGCTGATATCAATTACGAATCGATACTTCACATCTGAAGCTAATACGCGTTTGTAAGCTTCGTCAATCTGGTCGGCAGTAATGACTTCAATCTTAGGAACAATGTTATGCTTTGCACAGAAATCCAGCATTTCCTGAGTTTCACGGATGCCTCCAATCATTGAACCTGCAAAGGAACGGCGATGACCAATAAGAGAGAACACATTTACTGACAATGGCTCTGCAGGGGCACCTACGTTTACCAATGTTCCGTCAAGAGTGAGCAGTGAGAAGTAAGCATCGATGTCGATCTTCGCACTTACCGTGTTAATAATTAAGTCAAAGGATCCGGCAAGTTTCCCGAATGTTTCCGGATCACTTGTCGCATAGTAGTGGTCTGCACCGAATTGCAAACCATCTTCCTTCTTATTCAATGTTTGTGAAAGAACGGTCACTTCTGCACCCATCGCATGTGCAATTTTGACAGCCATGTGGCCAAGACCCCCCATACCGACAACCGCTACTTTCTTTCCTGGACCTGCCCCCCAATGATTTAGCGGCGAATAGGTGGTAATCCCTGCACAAAGCAGTGGTGCTGCAGCGTCAAGCTCAATGCTATCAGGAATTCTGACGACGAAGTCCTCTGTTACGACAATGTGGGTAGAATAGCCGCCTTGTGTAGGCTCGCCGTATTTGTCCACACCAGCGTAGGTAGGGACATTTCCTTTGAGGCAATATTGTTCTTCTCCTTTACGGCAGTTATCACATTCGCCACAGGAGTCAACCATACATCCGACCCCTACCCGGTCACCAACCTTGTACTTTGTGACCTCGGCTCCTATATCTGTGACAATTCCTGCAATCTCGTGCCCGGGTACAAGCGGATAGTTCACGGGACCCCATTCTCCGTGTGCAGTATGGATGTCTGAATGGCATATTCCTGCATAGTTAATTTCAATTAGAACATCATGCAAATCCAGGTCTCGCCTTTTAATTTCAGCCGCTCTAAACGGTTTGTCCGGACCGTCAACAGCTCGTGCTTTAGCAGTTATCATAAATTAAAACCTCCAATAATTATATGTTCAAGAGAATGGCTTGAACCAGGTATAAATGAAGTTCCCATATGCCTGCTTCTTCTCTTGCAAAACCATGTTAATCCTTATAGTTAACTCTAGGTCAAGCGATACATAAAAAATTTTTTCCCTATAAAGTGACTTTGACATACAGAAGATACCATGCTAACATCCCTTCATAACCTCTAGTTAACTCGAAGTCTATATCTATAAAAATAGGAGATTAATAATGAAGACATATTCGATTAGTGAAGTGGCAAAGGAATTGAATCTTACGGTATATACTCTTCGATACTACGACAAGGAGGGACTTATGCCTTTTGTCGAACGTACACCAAGTGGAAACAGATTGTTTAAAGAATCCGATATCAGCGCTTTAAGAGTAATTGAATGCCTGAAAGCCACAGGGATGCCTATTAAGGAAATAAGGAATTTCATTGATTGGTGTTCTGAAGGGGATGCCACGCTAAAGCAAAGGTATGATATGTTTCTGGAACGAAAAGCAAATGTTGAAGCACAGATGGAGGAACTAAAAAAAACGATGGAAGTGATCGAGCATAAATGCTTATACTACAAGACTGCATTGGATGCCGGAACGGAAGATATTCATAATAAAGATAAAATAATGTAAGGGGGCATAGCTCCCCCTAATCACTAACGCATTAATACAACTGTGGTCAGGCGCACTGGTATTCTTATCGCCAGCGAGTTTTAGATTCCTTAAATTAAATAAAGCTGACAACCCAAAAAATATTATTCTCATAAACCAATTATCTCTATTTAGCGTTATTACAACTGAGAAACTTTTACTCTCTTTTATCCCTTCTGTCTTAACACCAAATAAAAAGAGGTATGATCAGAGCGGTTTACATTCTTCCAAACCCGATGGCATTCCCCATATTCTAATGCTCAAAGATTTGTCCAGTAAATAAGGATGCTATTTGGGAGCTCGCCAATATCACTCCTCGGGCTATGGGCCGGGCTAAGAAAAAAGAAAGAACTAAAACCTTTAGGCTCTAGTTCTTTAGCTCAATTTCCGAGCTTATAATATCAGCTTTGGGGATTGCAACGCACAGGCACCGCGATGTTAGGCAATTCCTCTTTGTTGTTGTTTGAGTTCTTTTCCGTGTTTTTTGATTTCTAATCGAAGTAAGATCGAGACAAGGAATCCGACGATAATTAATGCTGTAAATACATAGAAGACAGGAATGTAGCTTTCTGTTCTTTCTCTAATTTGTGATACTAATAGTGGACCTAAAATGCCGCCTAACGACCATGTTGTTAATAAATAGCCGTGAATGGCACCAAGTTGTTTGGTTCCGAATAAATCTCCAATGAATGCAGGGAGGTTTGAGAAGCCGCCGCCATAACAGCTCACAACAATTAAAATTAGTGCTTGGAACACTAATACATTTGTTATATTCGGAAGTGTGACAAAAGCGATTAATTGCAAGATAAAGAACGTCATGAATACAGTACTTCGGCCGATATAATCGGAAATGGCTGCCCAGCCAAGTCTTCCGCCGCCGTTAAAAATCCCCATGATCCCTACCATCGCAGCTGCTCCAGCTGCGGATAATCCAACAACTTCTTGAGCCATAGGAGAAGCGACAGAAATCATCATAATACCAGCTGTAGTATTAATCAGCATCATCATCCACAGCATCCAAAAACGCTTTGTTTTCACAGCTTCTTTTGCAGTTAATTGAGACAAATCTTTTTTAAAGACTTTTTTTCCAGCTGCAATCTCTTTTTTCAGCCCATGTGGCATCCAGCCTTCAGGTGGAGGTGCAATATAGGAAGCGCCTAGTACCATAAGAACAAAATAACTGATCCCTAAAATATAAAAAGTCATTTGAATACCGATTGATCCCATGAGGCTAGCTGCAACCGGAGCTGTAATCAGAGCTCCCGTACCAAAGCCCAAGACCGCCATGCCAGTGGCTAACCCTCTACGGTCAGGGAACCATTTAACGAGTGTCGATACTGGTGAGATGTAGCCCAGGCCCATTCCTAACCCACTTGCTAAACCATAGGTAAGTAGGAAAAGAACGAGGGAGTCCATCGCAACGGCAACGCCGGCACCGGCTTGGCCAGCTCCAAAAAGGATCGCTGCAAGGATCGCTGATTTTCTTGGGCCATTTCGTTCAACAAAATTGCCAAAGAAAGCTGCTGCGGTTCCTGCAAGCGCCATCATAATCGTAAAGGCTAACGTAATTCCTGTCGTTGACCACCCCATTGCATCATGTATGGGATTTGTATAGACACTGTATGCGTATGCAGCACCAATGGAAAGGTGGATCGCAATCGCAGATAAAGCAATCAACCACCTATTTTTACTAGTTTTCATGTTGTTTCCCTCCTTCAATTATTTGATCGTTTTTAAATATCTCGGCTCACGAATAGATGGGAAGACCTTCTATTCATGAGCAGCCAGAGATTCCAACTAGTCTTCCATTGTAGATAAATCACCTGTCGGAATGTCGAGCTCCCAAGCCTTTAACACTCTTCTCATAATTTTACCGCTTCTCGTTTTTGGCAATTTATCTTTAAATTCAATTTCTCTTGGAGCGGCGTGGGCAGCCAATCCTTTTTTTACAAAGTTACGGATATCCTCTTGAAGTTCAGCGCTTTGCTCATATCCGTCTCGTAACGCTATAAATGCTTTAATAATTTCCCCACGCACAGGATCTGGTTTTCCGATGACCCCTGCCTCAGCTATAGCTGGATGTTCAACAAGTTTGCTTTCGATTTCAAAAGGTCCAACACGTTCACCTGATGTCATGATGACATCGTCGATACGTCCCTGGAACCAGAAATATCCGTCTTCATCCATGTAAGCCGAGTCTCCCGAAACATACCAATCTCCTGCAAGAAAATAGGATTCATATTTTTCTGGATTGTTCCAGATTGCCCTCATCATTGATGGCCAGCCTTTTTTGATTGCTAGATTGCCCATTCGGTTTGGAGGCAGGACGTTCCCTTCGTCATCCACAATCGCAGCTTCGACCCCAGGAATTGGTTTGCCCATGGATCCTGGTTTCATTTCCATGGAAGGGTAGTTACAGATGAGCTGGGATCCCGTTTCTGTCATCCACCATGTATCATGGATTCTCAGGTTCGTGACTTTCATGCCCCACCGGATTACTTCAGGATTTAGCGGCTCACCTACACTTACGATATGTCGCAACGAAGAAAGATTATAGTTTTTAATAAGGCCATCTCCAGCTCCCATTAACATTCGGAAAGCTGTCGGAGCACTATACCAAACGGTTACGTTATAATTTTCGAGGGTCTGGTACCAATCAGAAGGGCTAAATCGTCCACCGCGGATGACGCTTGACACACC
Source organism: Cytobacillus sp. C11.1 (assembly GCF_058145115.1). Classification (NCBI taxonomy): domain Bacteria; kingdom Bacillati; phylum Bacillota; class Bacilli; order Caryophanales; family Bacillaceae; genus Cytobacillus; species Cytobacillus sp. C11.1. The sequence goes on from NZ_CM176935.1 coordinate 357,595, forward strand.
CGCAAGCCAAGGGGCAAAAACTCCATAAGTGGTTCCTGTCACCCAGCCTGGGTCTGCAGTACACCAGTAGACATCATCGTCTTTTAAATCGAGGACCCATTTAGCAGTTTGGTAGTGTTGGATCATCGCGTTGTGTACGTGTAAAACGCCTTTAGGCTTTCCTGTAGAACCTGACGTATAATGAAGGATCAATCCATCTTCACGATTAACCCATTCAACATTGAGCGCAGTGCTTACTTGATTAAAGTTTTTAGTAAAATCAATGTACGTTTCATCTTCTTTTACATCTTCTCCAACGATAACGACTTTCTCAAGATTAGGAAGTTCGCTAACTGGGACACGTTTGAGCAATTCAGGGGTTGTAACAAGGACTTTTGCGCTGCTGTCTTCAAGACGATCCTTTACAGCCCCTTCCATAAAAGCTTCAAATAACGGCCCAACAATGGCACCAAGCTTTATTGTTCCTAGGAAAACGAAATAGAATTCTGGAGACCGAGGCATAAAGATGAACACTCGATCACCTTTGGTTACGCCAAGGTTTTTTAAAACATTTCCAGCCTTATTCGAGTAATCTTTCAATTCTTTAAACGTATATTGTTCTTTTCTGTATTGATCTGAATAATAGAGAGCCACTTTGTTTGCTTTTTCTGTCCCGGCGTGGCGGTCGATGGCTTCATGTGCGATGTTGACAAGGCCGGTTGTGTGCCAAGAAAAATTTTGTTCTACTTGAGACCATTGGAATGAGTTGTAAACTTCATCATAATTTTTTAAGTTGTAATTATCCTTTTTTACAGAAAGAGTTTGTGTTGTCATTTTGAATCTCCACCTTTTAGATTTTATTGGGTTTTGCATTTTTGAAGCGCTTTCATTTTCGTTGTATAATAAAAAGTGATAGAGGCAAGTAGTATGAGTAAAACTTTTAAGAGGTGCTTTGCTAATATTTTGACAATTCTATCTATTTTAAAAACTATATATTAGTTTGATTGATTTGTGACAAAAATGTGACAAATTATAATATTGAAGGACAGAATACAAATAAATGCGATCAAACAAAAAATAGATGGATGATTTTGGAGTGGGAGAGAGAAATCATGGAAAGCAATGTTGTACGTCAAATTTCGAAATTCATTGAGGATTGGGTTCCAACAGAGGCTTCTATCGCAATTGCAGGTGGAGATAAGTATGTAACATACATCCCCGGGGTTCATGATATTCAAATTATACAAGGTCAGCCGATTCCTTCGGGGAGTATTACGGAGCGTGTATATTTGCAGAAACGTCGAGTTGAATCGATGGTGGATGAATCCGTTTTTGGTATTCCTTATTATGGAGTTGGTTACCCGCTTGGGGATGCAGAAACAGGTTTCAGCGGGGCTTTAACCGTTATTTTGCCGCCAGATTATTCGTTTAAAAACCACAAACCGCTTTCTTTTATTGTCGGCAGAAAAGAGGATCTGTGGATTCCGATCCCTATTGAACAGGTGATGTATATTGAAAGTAAAGACAAAAAAACATTCATTTATACAGAAAATGGCTGTTATCATTCAAAATTTCCTCTTAAAACATTGGAACAACGATTACCAGACATGTTTTTCCGAATTCATCGCTCTTATATCGTAAATATTTTTTCGATTAAACACATCTCCCGCGACCTGACATCCAATTTAGAGGTTACATTAAAAGGATCAGGGGGTACCATTCTTCCTGTAAGCCAGAGCTACGTCCAGCGCGTTCGAAAAAACTTGGGATTTTGAGGTGTGGTGCCTAGAGGGACAAAGAGACAGGTTCCATGTCCCAGGCGGATTATTTGGGACAGTGTACCTGTCCCCTCGTCCCTTTTGATATGTTTCTGGAACGAAAAGCAAATGTTGAAGCACAGATGGAGGAACTAAAAAAAACGATGGAAGTGATCGAGCATAAATGCTTATACTACAAGACTGCATTGGATGCCGGAACGGAAGATATTCATAAAAAAGATAAAATAGAGATTAATAATTAATAGAAAGCCACCTGTATTTCATAAACTTTTCTATTTCTCAGTTGATCAATAGTAATATGCTATAGATGAATAAATATGTTAACCTATTATTATTCTAGTTAACTTTTAAACGTAATCGTCCTGTCGACTGGGGGAATTTTATGTATAAGCTGCGGGGTCATCATCTTTTTTGCCTTTTGGGTTATCGGGGGATGGGCTATTCCCAGGAATATGTGGAAAATATGACACGCCTGCATCAAACCTTGAGGACCAATCCCAAGACATGGATTCAGCTTGTAAAGGGACCTGATCAGCTGTGTGAAAAGTATCCTAACTCAGGTGAGTACCACTGCCAGCACGACAATATTTATGAAAGAGATGCTGCTATTTTAGAGAAATTGGGGCTTAATATCGGGCAAATCCTATATTGGAAGGACATTGAATCTAGCATCCAAAAGTATGTTGTGCCCTCTGATATTCAAACCATATGTGAAACTTGTTCCTGGCGCTCCTACGGGGTTTGTGAAGAAGGTATTCAAGAGATTCTTGAAGGGAAGGGGCTAAGGGAGGTTAAATAAGTCCTCCCTTTTAATATGTTGTATTTTTGTAAATAGTAATTCCTTTACAATTAACGGAATGTATTCTCATATATCGATTATCGTTCCTGTAAATTAATCTGCCCCGTTAGCACAATAAAAAAAGCTGCCTAAATTGATGCTCCGGCCTTCAACTCATTAAAGTTGGTTCCAAGTTATTGTTTCTACATCTTTTATTTCCACTTCACCAATACTTAGTAAATGTGGAATGTAAGGAAACAAACCAAACCTGTTACCTTTTTCATTCTGAGTTTTGTAATATTCAAATGTATCTCTTGGCAGTCCTCTCATTTCTTTATAATCCTCAATATCCAAATGCTTAATTTCATCCTCTTCAAATATTCAGCAAGACCTCTGTATTTTTCTTTTGTGTAAAGGTAATAAGCATTCTGATTATCTTTGAGTTTCTCAATGGGAATCTTGAAAAAGTGTTGAACCTCTTTTGTTTTTATACCTAAACTAGTTAATGCTTCATAGACGTAATAAGGATGCAGGGGTAAAAAATGAAGAACATCATTCCATAAGCAGTTAAGTTTAGGAATCTGCCTTGTCAGTAATTTTGATCTCTCTGGATGGTCAAAATACTTTTTGGTATAACTGTTATACAAGTTAGGATGAGCTTCTTTTAATGAATTTAGAGGAATTAGATTGTCTCCCTTCATCTCTTTTGGAACCATATGATATACAAAACTCTGCACGACAGCACCTCCAGGTTTTGATACTAATTCAACTAGAAATCCTTATTTTCCTGTTAGCTTAAGTGCATTTCTTCACAATCTTCTTTATATACTTTTTTATGAATAGCCAATTTCTTTATTAAGTGTAATTCAACAATCTGGTCCCTTTCATGAATAAGATGCTTTTCTTATTTTGGAAAAGCGCCCTTTAATGGAGTAATAAGTAACTTGAATCAATTGAATCATTTTAATATAAAATCAATAATGTTTATTTATAAATTAATTATTTTAACTTTTACTAAATAAAAATTAAATTTAATTATTTACAATTTCATTTTATCGATATATAATCAATTCGAATTAAAGGAAGGAATTTCAAAATGGCCTATAAAGTAATAACAAATTGTCCTGTCTGCAGCAAAACATTAAAGATTACAAAGCTGCAGTGCTCTCATTGTCACACTACGATTGAAAATGAATTTGAATTATCTAAGCTGGCGTCATTATCAAAGGATCAGCTTCATTTTGTGGAAGTATTTTTAACATGTAGAGGGAATATCAAAGAAGTTGAAAAAGAACTGGGGATATCGTATCCGACGGTTCGAGGCAAGCTAACAGACATTATTTCATCTCTTGGATATGTGCAGAAGAAAAAAAATGAAGTAGACGAGAAAAAGGTTGTCACCATGCTGGAAAATGGCGAAATCACTCCAGAAGAAGCCATTAAGCTATTAAAAGATGAATAAGGAGGAATTTACCATGAAAGACGAAATTACAAAAGTGTTAACAATGGTGCAAGAAGGGAAAATTGATGCAGATAAGGGATCAGAACTGATCCAAGTATTAAAAGAGAAAGAAGAAACAGGTAGTAAGCTATTAGAACAACCGACTAAGTATTTAGATAAAACATTAAAAATTCGTGTTGTATCAACTGAAAATGATAACGTCACAGTCAATTTGCCCTTAAAACTTGTCAAGGTCGTATTAATGACTGGGCACAGCATCGCGTCGAGTATTCCCCAATCAGAAAAATATGTAAAGGATATTGACATAAACCTTATTATTGAAGCTATTGAAAATGAATTGGATGGCCAAATTGTTGATGTTAATTCGGCAAACGGAGATACCGTTTCTTTCATCATTGAATAGTGATTTGCTTATGCTGTATATAAAAGTGAAAGCAAAAGACGTCCGGTTCACCATCCCAATTCCATATGCGATTTTAAACATTGCTTTTTCAATTTTGTCATCAAAACATTTCCATCAATATGCAAACAAATGGACAAAAGAGCATTTCGAAAGAAAAAAACTGGGTTTTATTATTCCACTGATAGACAAAAAAACACTTAAGCCAATCGTGAAGGAACTGAAAAATCAAAAAGGGATCCTGCTGGTAGATGTCAAAGCTAAGGACGGTACTGAGGTAAAGATTAGACTATAATTTTTTATAGAACTACACTGCTTTTTTATTTAACTCACGTATAGCGGCAGCGTCAGGAAACCACTTTTACTACGTAAAGAAAGGCCTATTTAAAAAGTGTAATTTCTCGCTTACAATACTGAGAAATTAGACTTTGGCTACTTCAATCAGCGGGGAACCCCCCACTGATTGAAGTTTCACTTTATAAGAGAAGCGCTGAATGAAGAACGCACTCGCTGGTATTAAAATACCGTTAATGAGCATATAGCCGGTAGACAGCCATTGTACCGCAGTTGCATTCACATCGAATTCTTCCATAATGGATGGCAGGGCAACGTTTAGCAATGTTTCATTCAATATCGCAACAAAGGCCCCGATAAATAGAATAGCGATCATGCCATATGGCGTTTTTTTTGAACAGCATTGGTTTCCTGCGACATATAGAATCAGTCCTGCTTTCTATGTGAAGTTTGTTTATCGTATAAATCAACTGAGTCAAGCTTCGATGAAACCTTCCCGCAATACGTTTCGCAAAAACGGGCTCGGTTCACCTACACTGTAGAGCTGCAAGTTATGCATAGCTCTAGTGCAGGCGGTATAGAAAACTCGGCGCAGGCTTTCATCTCCGTATACATGCTTCGATGCATCATAAATTATGACAGCCTCAAATTCGATGCCCTTGGACAAATACGACGGTACGACAACCACTCCTTGCTCATATTCAGTCGAGCTGCTCTTCAAGAGTTTAATGTCATCGATGCCGGACAGGGCTTCATAAGCACTTAAACTTTCTTCAGCAGATTTGCATATGATCGCGATACTAGTATGACCTAGATTTCGCAAATTTTCGACTTTGGAGGCAATGCAGCTGTGCAGTTCTGCGTGATCATCTAATTTTTTCAGATCGGGTCGCTTGCCGTCGCGTTCAAAAGGAATAATCCTATCTCCATTAGGAACGAGTCGCCGTGTAAATTCAATGATCGGTTTTGTGGACCGATAGCTCCGAGCTATATTGATCACTTCCGTTTCATCCGGTCCGTAAAGGCTGGTAAGTGTGTTGAAATCCATATTTTCGCTGGCATGGGCGAAAATGGCCTGATTAAAGTCACCGAGCACCGTCATCCTTGCCGCAGGAAACAAGCGCTTCAAAAACTCAAATTGAAAGGGGGAATAATCCTGAGCCTCATCCACAACGATGTGTTTAATCGAGCTGTTCGTCTGAAAGCCTTGAATCAGCTCTTTCAAAAGTAAATACGGAGTAGCATCCTCATAAAAAAGTTTATCTTCATCCAGCATTTCAAGCGTTGTTTGACAAATAGCCTCCCACTCCGCTGGCGTCTCTCCTTCAATCCAATGATTGATCTGATTAGAATCAGCAAAAAGCTGCTTGTATATCGCCTTAAAATCGACAAAACGAAGCGCCCGAATTCGTTTTCGCAGCGGCTTTAGCTTTTGTCGAACAATCAAGCGTGCTAACGCTTCGGGCTCGATTTCATAATCATGAATCGACTCTCCTTTAAAGCCGCGTTTTTTTGCCAGGTAGGCATGTGCCTTGTGAAAATCTTCGTTGCTAAGCAGCTCGATTTCCTCCTGCACCCATGGCTTAGATCGTTCAGCCTTTTCGGCTTCATTTATTTGCTTAATTAGCCAATCCTTCAATTTTTCGAGTCTATTATGAAAGCGGAGTGAAGTATCATGACTGTAAAACCTTTCTGCTATTTGTTGTACAGTAACAATCGGATTCCCTCTAAAGGCAATGTCCTTAAATAGCATTCCTGATGTTTCCAGTGACTGTCTATATGATTGGATTGCCTCAAAAAAACGGGTAGATGCTTTAAAACGGATACTCGCAAGCCTTGACGTGTAAGAAGGAGTATTCGCCGCAGTTAAAACATATTCCAGTTGCTCGTAAGGATTTTCAACATGAAACTCTTTACTCAGACGATGATCCAAATATTCCTGAAATGTGACCTGCTGCATATTCTCTTCACCAAGTTCTGGCAGCACATTGGACACGTAACTGCTAAACATGGAATTAGGCGAAAAAAGAATGATTTGATCAGCATTCAGATGATCTCGATATTTATACAGCAAATAAGCAATCCGCTGCAGGGCAGCCGATGTCTTGCCGCTGCCGGCTGCACCGTGAACAATGAGCAGCCTCCCGCGGTCATGACGGATAATCCGGTTTTGCTCCTGTTGAATGGTCGCTACAATATTGTGCATTTGTTTATCAGTGCCTTTGCCCAGAACCTGCTGTAAAATTTCGTCTCCAATGGTGAGACTCGTATCGAACATGGATTCAAGAATGCCGCCGCGGATAAGATATTGCCACTTTTTCTCCAATGTGCCTTGGATTGTGCCTCCTGGTGTTTCATACTTAGCCGGACCAGGCTGGTAATCGTAGTAGACACTCGAGATCGGAGCCCTCCAGTCGTAGATAAGGAAATCATCGCCACTAGAATCACTAAGCGAGGAGATGCCAATATAGATTTGGTCCTGAGTTGAAGTACCTTCTTCCATAAAATCGATCCGGCCGAAGTAAGGAATCTCCTGCATTCGGCGCAGCGTGGACAACCGCTTGGATGCATGTCTATGGGTGGTTTGGCTTACGGACAGAGCTTGAGCCTCCTGCCTCAAGCCGATAATGGTCTCAAGGTAATCATCAAAGGTATCGGTATTAACCTTGATTTCATCCCAAAAGTGTTTGCGGATCTGAACCACTTCGTTTTTACGCCTTGAAGTTTCTTCTTCCAACTTGTTGATTTCCTCCGTAATGGTCTCCATTACACCGTCTAATCGTTTTTGCTCCTGCAGAAGTTCCGAATTCATGCAAACACTCCTCGTAAAAAAATTTTATTAAAAGAGTTGACTACAGACCGGTGGACATTGTATAATTAAGATAGGGATAATATACTTAAATCAACTAAAGTAATGCGCACCTATATAAATTTACCACAGGATCACCTATTTTTCAATGCATTTGGCTTGAATAGTATGGATAAATTTTGCTGAATTTTCTTCAATTACTTACATACAATATGAAAAAGAGTAGTATTTATCGTTTTCAGCGTAAATACTACTCTTTTATTTTTTTATATGGAGTACCGCAAAAATAAGATGCCTGACCCCCTTAGTCACTTACGCATTAATGCAACTGGGGGCAGGCACCTTTATCTGATGGTCTTGTTTATATCATCCAGTAAGAACGTCCTCGTTAGGATACTTCACTTTTGCTTTATCCTGATTTGCCAGTGAGAATGCCATGGTCAAAGGACCGAGTTTCCCCGCAAACATGATAAAAATAATAACACTTTTTCCGATAAAAGTAAGCGATCCTGTTATCCCCATGGATAAACCAACTGTTCCAAATGCGGAGATTACTTCAAATACAACAGGTAGAAAAGGTGCCTCTTCTGTAATATTTAATACGAAGATGGCAATGCAAATTAAAAAAAGACCGATTGTTGAGATTGCTAAGGAACGTAAAACAATGGTCAGGCTAATCGTCCTTCTTCCTAATACCGTATTTTCTTTTCCTTTTAGGAAAGTGATGACGGAAAATAAAATGACCAAGAATGTGGTCAATTTAATTCCTCCGCCTGTTGAGGCACTCCCGGCACCAATAAACATTAAAAGCAGGAAAAGAAATATAGTATCTTCATGCAGTGACGCGATATCCAACGAATTAAAGCCGGCTGTTCTTGGTGTTACCGCCTGGAAATAAGAAGCCCACAGCTTTTCTCCCCAGGAATTTAATCCCCCGAGTGTGTTTGGATTATTGTACTCCAGCGCAAAAATAATGAACATGGCTACAACATTAATAACAAATGTTCCGATTACCATCATTTTGGAATGAAGGCTCATTTTTCGAAATTCCTTCTTGTTCCATATATCTGCTAACACAGTAAAACCAATTCCGCCAATAATAAATAATAATGTAATGACAATGTTTATCACCGGATCACCCACATAGCCCATCAGGCTGTCTGACCACAAAGCAAACCCGGCATTATTGAAGGCTGAAATAGAATGAAAAAAACTATAATACAAGCCTTTTCCCCATCCAAACTCAGGCACCCATCTAAGTGATAAAAACACCATGGCTACAAGTTCAATAATAATGGAAAATATAAATAAATTTCTAACTAGATAAATAACTCCTCCAATAGAGGTTTGATTTAATGCCTGCTGGACGATTAAGCGCTCCTTAATTCCAATCTTTTTGCCAAGCACCATATAAATGAGAATAGCAAAAGACATGATTCCCAGCCCGCCTAGCTGTATTAAGGAAACAATAACGATCTCTCCGAAAAGGGTGTAGGCAGTTTCCGTATCCACAACGGCAAGTCCGGTTACTGTCATGGCTGATGTAGCGGTAAACAGTGCATCTATCCAGCTTACTGATTCGGTCGCTGCAAAAGGCAGCTTAAGTAAAAGGGTTCCTAACACTATACATATAGCAAAAACTAAAATAAGCAGCTGAGATGGGTTAAGTTTGATTATCCCCTTCTTCACACTACACTCCTTCTTTCTCAAATCGGTTAATATCTTTGTTATGACCCATAACGATCAAAACGTCATCCTTTAAAATGACCTCCTCGGCTGATGGGGACACGATAATTTCTTTTCCTCTTTGAATCCCAACAATATTGCACCCGTATTTTGCTCTAATATCAAGTTCTATTAGCGATCTATTATGAACCTTTTTGGAAGCAATAATTTCAACCATACTGTAATCCTCTGATAGCTCAATGTAATCAATAATTTTATCTGAAACAATATGGTTCGCTATCCTTTTTGCCATATCCCTTTCCGGATGAATGACACGGTCCACACCTATTTTTTCAAGGACTCTTGCGTGGTACTCGTTATGCGCTTTTGCCCATACTTGCGGTATCCCTATTTCTTTCAATACCAATGAAGTCAGGATGCTCGATTCGATATTTTCTCCAAAAGATACAAAAGCATGATCTATGTTTCTAACACCCACTTGCTTCAAAGCTTCTTCGTCAATCCCATTAATTTGAACAGCAAAGGTAACAAACTGGGAATAGAGATTCACTTTTTCCTGATCAATATCTATTGCTAAAACCTCAGCACCCAATTCATGAAATTCTTTAACCAGGCTGCCGCCAAATCGCCCTAAACCAAATACAGCATATTGCTTTTTCATAACAAATTCCCTTCCTTTCTAAAAATGAACACAAAAAAGACCATTCTTAATAAAAGAATGGTCAATGGCAGCATTAACCCTTCTCTCAGTAGCGCTTACGGAGTTAGCTGTCGGATTAGGGATTGAGAGTATCCCTTCTCAGCTTAATTTGCCAAGATTCACCCCAAGATAAACATGGTTTATCAGAATTGGTTCCCCCGCTCAAAAGATTCAGCTTAAGGTATATATAAAAAATAATAAATTTAAATTACTCCTTTTATTTTCTGGTGTCAATACTATTTAATAAAACTTATCAATGGCAGTTTAATAATTCTGCAAAGCGCTTACATAAAGATAATAATATTTAGCCTAAGGGCTTAAAAAATGCCTGCTAATAAACCGATGAATAACATAATAATAATTGGCTGGAATGAAAGAACCCCACACCCTTAATACAAAAAATAATCAATCCCTATTCAAATGATAGATTAACTGGACAACGCCTGAGGAGAACGACCTTGTATGAACCAATTTCAAATTTAATCTCTTTTGTATATCATTAAACAACGGTTTTCCTTCTCCCAAAATAACAGGATGAACAGATATTCTAAACTCATCAACAAGCCCTAAATTAATAAAACTGGTAATAAGGCTGGCTCCACCATATAACCAAATGTCTTTACCAGGCTTATTCTTTAACTTATTGACTTCTTCCACTATCTGATCATTTATAAATATCGCTTGATTATCCGTCCCTTTAAGCGATCTGGAAAACACATATTTTTGTTTGCTATGAACTGCTTCCCACATTTCTTTTTCAGTTTCTGCATCTTCTATTTCTGGAGTAAATTGCCCCCATAGTTCATAACTCTTTCTTCCATATAAAATGGCATCAATTTGATTTAAGAAATGATTAAACTCCATGTCCGGGTCCATTATGCACCAATCAACTTCTCCATTTTTCCCTTCAATAAAACCATCTAACGTAACTGCTAAATCTAAAATGATTTTTCTCTGCTTTCCCTCCATAGACAAAGTTATGCCTCCTTTTAGTTGTTTAAATATTAATTTTCGCTCCATAAAAGGAAAAAACCCGCACAGGATTGGCGAGCTTTCTTATCGTAATCACCTGATATTAAAAGAGCGACATGAAAGCCTTTCTCTAGGTGATCCGTTCTTAAAAATCAAATTTATTTTTGACTGTCTGTACAAAATTCAGACTCTTAGCGAGCCACGGAAACCCCTAGCACCATAATAGGAATCTGCTCCGTTATGGTACATAAAGACAGTGTCGTAGCGACGGTCACAAAAGATAGCCCCGCCCAGTTTTCTAATATTAGCAGGTGTTTGCACCCAGCTCGACGTTTTCATATCGAAATGATCTAGCTTCTGCAGCTCCCGGTATTGTTCCTCTGTTAAAAGTTCAATGCCCATGGAAGCGGCCATATCAATCGCGTTATTTTCTGGTTTATGCTTTTTCCTTGCCTCCAGCGCTTCACGGTCGAAGCAAACACTTCTGCGGCCTTTAGGACTTTCCGCTGAACAATCATAAAAAATGTATTCATCCTTCTCTTGATCATAACCAACAACATCCGGTTCACCGCCAGTTCTTTCCATTTCATTGAGCGACCACACTTTTTCCGCATGAGCTTCAAGCTTAGCTTGGATTTTAGTCCATTCAAGACCTTCGTGGCGGTGCCTATTTTTTTCAAAACGGGCTTTCAATGTTTGGAGTAATTCTTCACGTTCTTCTAGTGGCAACTCCTTTTTATTGCTCTTTGTCAAATTAGTTTCCTCCTTATTCATAATGGTTTTGACTATATGTAGATATTTTTTTCATGCAAATAGCTATGTGAATTCAGTTTACAATACAGTATATAATTGAGTAAACCCACTCCTCCACAAACTGGCTCGATACAAATAAAAAGATATTACTTGGACTTCCTCGTTATCACAATAAAAGATGCTGACCAGTCAGTTATATAAAAGAGACAGCTTCTTCATCATCGTATTTTTGGCAGTTTGTTCAATTAGGTTCCCCGCCTTAATGGCATAACCTCCTGCCTCATAAGATATATTTATAGAAATTAACGTTTTTATTGGGGGGAGAAAATGAAAAACATCATTTTGTTTGCAGACCCTGGAATTGATGATTCCATTGCCATCATATATGCCCTTCTAAATCCAAAAATAAATATATTAGCGATCGTGTCCAGCTATGGGAATGTTACAAAAGAACAAGCAACAGACAACATCGCCTATTTGCTCAAACTGGCCGGCAGAACGGATATCCCTATAATTGGAGGAGCTAATATTCCTTCATCCGGGGAGACTCCCAGGTTCTATCCTGAAATTCATGGCGAAGAGGGATTAGGTCCAATACGTCCCCCGGAAGAAGTAAAAGGAGAATTAACCAATTTCTCGGAGCTCTACAACATCATAAGAGAGAACCAAGATGTAACAGTAGTCGATGTGGGGAGAAATACCTCTTTAGCTTCCCTTTTTCAATTAGGGGAAAATATTTCAGATAGCATCAAGGAATTTTTTATAATGGGAGGAGCTTTTATGGTTCCTGGAAATGTAACCCCCTCAGCAGAAGCCAATTTCTATGGTGACCCTATCGCCTCTCAGCTGGTACTGACAAATTTAGATAATGTATATGTTGTTCCGCTCAACGTCACGAACAGAGCGATCATCACAATGGAGCATATTAAAATGATTCAGGAGATGACTGACAACCCAGTTATTGAGATTTTGGATGAGGTAATGGAGTACTATATAGAAGCATATAAAAAACTCATCCCTGGCATTAATGGTGCCCCACTACATGATGTTTTAACACTCTTCCTTATGGTCAATCCGGACATGGGCCGTACGATTAGAAGAGAGGTGAACATATTAACATCGAATGACGGAAAAGGTACTTCCATTGCGGATTTAAGAGTCAGTTCCAAGCCCTCTGAAAAGAATATAAACATTTATCTGGATTTTAATTATCAGGGATTTATTGAAGATTTTATAAAAGTTATGAGCTCTTCAGGAAATTCGTAAGCAGCAAAAATAAGGTGCCTGTCCGCTTATAAGGCAACTGAGGTCAGGCACCTATCTGCTAGACATTTTCCGTAATTTAAATAAACTCATTTTCTCCTCCAAATCTCCATCTTCCTTCCAAACGATAAAAAAGAGAAGTTCAGATTCCTTATCATAATACCCGCAGTCATCACGGCACTCCCAATAAATGTAACCACCCTTATTGATCGAGGGAAAACCCATATTATTATAGTGTGGATGAAAAGCCGCTTCTGCACTTTGAATTTTTTCTTTTCCTTTATACCTAACCTCAATGGTATAGCTGCCATTAAGTCCATCCAATTTGGAGTTAATCTCTACGTACCAATTTTCGTCTTCCCCCATATACCTAACCGTTTTGGTTTTAACCATCAACTCATAGAATGAATACAAAAGAAGAACTACCATTAATGATCGAATTAGTTTTTTATACATAAATTAAACCACCTCTTATATAAGAGATGTTTCCTTTTCCAAAATATGATTGATTGCATGCCTATTAAAACCTTTGAAACTATACCCTGACCCTGGAGCATCCTTTTATCCTTAAGCTTATCTGTTTGACTTCCAATAACGAAAGGAGTATATTAATTGATGCATCAATAATTGACGTATCAATCATTAAAAAGGTGGAGGATGCTTTGAATAATTTTTCCAAGGAAGAAGAACTCATTGCCCAGCGGCTGTTTGAGCTTAATAAACAGACCTTGCCGAAGTTTGAACGCTGTACAGGGATCAGCCAGTCACGGCTAGAGATTCTGCGTCAGCTTTTTGAAGCAGAGGAAGTCACCCAGCGGGCACTTCAAAAAAAGGTAAATATTGACCATGCAGCTGTCACCAGGCATCTTAAGCAGCTTGAAGAAAAAGGAATGGTCATCCGCCGAAAAAACCCTGAAGATAATCGCTTTACTTATGTCCGCCTGACCGAAGAGGGCAAGAAGAAAATCGCTGCATACTGCGAAGAAAAGCAGCGTTTTATTGGCAATATCCTAAAGGGATTTTCAGATGAAGAGCGCACAACGCTTTTAGATATGCTAACACGCATTCAGGAGAATGTAGAGAACATTTAATAACACCACGAAAAGGGAGAGTTCATTATGAATAAAACAGCCATAAACGACTTTAAAGAAATTGTGACAGGACGCCGTTCCATCCGCAATTACGATCCTAACGTAAAAATCAGCAGAGAAGAAATGGCCGAAATCCTGGAGGAAGCCGCTTTAGCTCCTTCCTCCGTTAATCTGCAGCCATGGCGCTTTGTGGTTATTGATTCAAAAGAAGGCAAAGAAACATTAGCTCCGCTGGCAAAATTTAACCAAAGACAAGTCCAGACTTCTGCAGCGGTTATTGCCGTTTTTGTGGATATGAAAAGCGAAGCATTTATCGAAACGATTTATAATACAGCCGTGGAAAGAGGCTACATGCCTGCGGAGGTAAGAGATCAGCAAGTTCCAGCCATCAAGGGTCTGGTAGAAGCCATGACATTTGAACAAAAGAAGGAAATGAACCTGATCGATGCCGGCCTTGTTTCCATGCAGCTGATGCTTGCTGCCCGTGCCCATGGCTATGATACAAACCCAATCGGCGGCTATGAAAAAGACCGCATTGCTGAAGCATTTGATTTGGACAAGGACCGCTACTACCCTGTTATGCTGATTTCAATCGGCAAAGCGGCTGACCAGGGATACAAATCTGTCCGCTTGCCTGTTGATACCATCGCGGAATGGAGATAAATCTAGAGGAGGACTTGGAAAATGATTATTATTCATGCAGATTTTCAAATTCAGCCCGAAAAGGAAAACGACTTTCTGGCTGAAATCCGACCGTTAATTGAAGCTTCAAGAACAGAGGAAGGCAATATCTCTTATGACCTTTTAAAAGATACAGAAAAAGCCGGTTCCTACACGATGGTTGAATTATGGAAGGACATGGACGCTGTGAAGTTCCATAATCAAACAGTACACTTTACCGGATTCATCGGGAAGGCTCAGCAGTTTATGGCTGCTCCTCCGCAGGTAAAGCTATATAATGCGGATGCAGTAAAATAAGGATCTATTATAACAAAAACGCTTGGATTCCAAGCGTTTTTGTGTTTTAACAACAGCAAAGGAAAACTTTTCCTTCACTGGACTCCTGCTAGTCTTCCTTCTTCACCCATTCATCCTCTTCATTTTTCTCATACTTTTTCTTCACGGCACTCCAGGCAACCTTAAAGGCCGTTTCCTCCTCATCATACTCCTCGCTTGCCGAGTTAAAGGCCTCCTTAAAGATTTCCTGTGCATGATGTGGCAGATTGTCTTTAACAGATTCCGGCAGCTCGCTCAGTTGATCATATGGCATGAAGATTCCCCCTCTGCTTCTATTCTGTTAGGTATTTTTCCTGAAAAGGCAGTTTTCAAACACTTTTCGCCCATTTGCAGGGAGCGATCACCCATTGTTTCACAAAAAGACGCTTGGGATTTAAAAACCCCAAGCGTCTATATCCTTGGCCATTAAAAAAACTGCACCAATATCTCTACACACTGATTGCAATATTAAATGAATAAAGGGATTTCTAATCCTTTTTTACTTTTTGTTCTCTTTATGATCATATGCAATCAGAATGACCTCTTCTCCCTTTTCCTCGCTTAACTGTTTCTCCAGGTTATGCACCTGCTGAAGATCCCCATCCGACAAATGTGCAAATTGATATTGCTTATCCATTTTCATCACCTTTTCATAAGTTTTCAGGATACATAAAGTATGTGTTTTCCAAGCATTTTTATACAAAAAAGCGATGTTGTTCAGGGCTGCCAAGTAAACAAATTGTAACTAGAATGTCACTGTATTCGTGTTGTTTGTCATGATCTTCTCGGTATAGACTGATTCTGAGGAGTGAAAAAAATGAAAACAGTAGCTGCATCACAATTAACTTTTAAGAAAAAGTTATCTATGATTGAACAAAGGTCACTAGAAGACACGGTTAAGAGATGGCTCAACGATCCAGAGGGAAAACGAAAGGACATACTCCCCCTTCAGTACACGGAAGACGTGTTTGCGAAGTTAGAGAGCAAAAAAGAAAGTCAATTTACCATTTATACAAACGAATATTTTAGATATGTTACCTTAACAGAAGATAACCAAATTATTATTGGCGTTTTAGACTCCAATCATTCCCTGCTGCATCGGGTATTAACTTTAGATCATCTTTTAGTATAGTTTTTAAAGTTTTTATTGAAGCGGAGGACTAACGATGACGAAGAAAACAGCGAGCATAGGGGATCGCATTTCTTTTCAAAGAAAAGAAATAACCATTGAAGGCGTTGTTGGCGCTGTAAGGGACAATAGTGTCATTGTTGAAATTTCAATGGAATCAAGCCAAAGGTTACATTATGATACAACCAAAACCGTTGTTAAACATTCTAATTATGCAGTATTATCATCCGGGACATCTTAATACTTTTACTTACATACGGTCAATATGCCGCATTTTTGTTTATCTGCTAACGAAGAGATGAAATTATGTACTTATACAAAAAACTCGCCATCACACTGTGGCGAGTTTTTTGCAAAATAAATTACCGTCATTTTGGTACTAATGTTTAGAAAATGTCCCCAAATAGCTGCGGACCCCTACCTTTTAGATCCCCCAAATGGCAATGCTCATTACAGCCAGCACCAGGCTCAGCAGCAAGGACATGCCCCAATGCTTCTTTTCGGTCATCTTAAACAACACATTCATGACTGAACTAATCGCAAGAAAAATAAAGAAAACAAACAAGAAAATCATAAATTCCATCATAGCCTATCCTGCTTTCCATCTTGTTTCACCAGAAAATAAGAAGCGCTTCCCATCATCCCTCCGAGACCTCTAGCCGATCTTTTTAATAACCGCCATTTCTTTTCCGAACCGATCACCATGATCCACAAATCCTAAACTTCTATAAAGGTTATGTGCTCCCATGTTTTCCGGATGATATCCTACAACAATTGTCTTCGCGTCGGGCAGTTTAGCCATTTCAGCAATCATCAGCTCAGTCGCTTTTTTGCCTATGCCCTTGCCTTGATACTTCTTATCGATCATAATTCTATAAATCCAGTAGCCCTCAAGCTCTTCCTGAACTGTGTTGAACATCAAAAAGCCAACTGCTTTATCTTCAAAATAGATGGCGTATGGCTTTAAAGTGGTTTCAAATTTGCTTTGGGCAATAGAAACGGCATTGGGCTCGAGATAAGCTTCCTGCTCTTCCGATACCTCTAATAAACAGCAGTCATACCAGTTTTCTGCATGTAATCCCTCAATTATAACTTTTTCTGTATTCACTATAATTCCCCTTTTCGTTTTTTGGGGAAACGCTAACAATTTGTTAATTAGGCGTTAACCCCTTCATTTCACTTACAGTTAATGCCAAGTTGTTTACCATAATGAACGCCTCCTTTAACAAAATTGTCTGACTTGTTAATCTTAACATATCCTCTATGAAAACTGGATGCTATTTCCACTCTTCTTTCAACATCGCATAATAATACTCATCCCACCACTCATCGCCGTGGGGAATACATTTCTTGAAAAAGCCTTCCCTCCTCATCCCGATTTTCTCCATCACCCGGTAGGATGGAGGATTCTCCGGCTGGCAGGTCGCTATAATCCGATGCAGGCCAAGCTCCTCAAAACCATACTTCAGCACGGCAAAAGCAGCTTCTGAAGCATAGCCTTTATTATAAAACTTCGGATTAAACACCCAGCCAATTTCGTATGTATGATCGCCAAAATACTTATGAAAAGAAATATGGCCAATCAGGACATTTCCATCCTTTACTAGGACGGGGAAATGCTCTGCGCTTTCTCCACTATGTGTGCGGACAAACTCTTTCGCAGCTTTTTCCGAAAAAACACCTTCTGGGATATACGTCATCACATCAGCATCTGAAGTATATTCGTAAACGTCCCGCCAATCTTCTTCCTTAAACTTGCGAAGGATTAATCTCTCTGTTTTAAGATTCATTTTCTATTCCCCTATTAAAATTTATAATGATATTATTCGTCTATTTTGAAAGAATTCCCTTCTCCATTTCAAAGCGGCTAGTGTATATTGTCTTTCAATGGCAGGTGCAAAGGATCATCCCCTTTGCACCTGCGTTTATAAAGCACAAAAAAGCACCCGCATGTTTTTTTGCAGGTGCTTTTATCCCTTTATTTCACAAACTATTATTAATTATTTTCCTCTGAAGGTTCTTCATCCATGTCCGGTTCTTCTTCATCCATATTCTCTTCACTAGGCTCTTCCGTTGCATCAGGTTCCTGGTTATCTTCCTGATTCTCCAGTTCCATGTTTTCTTCCTCTTCCGGCGGCGGATCCTGCTCGGAAGCACATCCTGCTAACATTAATCCTGCACCTAACGGGATAGATAATAGAAGATTCTTATATTTCATGTGATGTCCTCTCCTTTTGCAGTATTATGTTTCGTATTTTGTCTTTTCCCGGTAACCAATTTTATAAACATGGAGGGTAAAAACAAGGATGAAACGAAAAAGCGGAGTGGAAACCTTTTCCCACTCCGTCTCAATTTATCAATTCCCATTAATACTTCTGTACCTTCTCTTCCATTTCTGACGGCTTGAGCAGCTCATAATCCGTCGTTTCTTTGAGCTCTTCTATTTGGCTAACAGCCTCTTTATATAGGATTTCATCCTCGTATTCCTGCTGGAAGTACATACTGTTTTCCTGTGATTCAGCTAAGATCTGCACTTTCATTTTCAGGGCAGCCCCGGATGCACTGTCTTCATCGCCAAATATCATTCCCCCTGGGTAAGCCTCTGATTGGCTGATAAATATACGTCCTTGGTTGTTCTCCTTGGCAAAATCGACTGCTTCTGATAGAGAGTCTGCATATTTCATCCTATCACCTCTCTTATCCTTTACCTCTGCGGAAAAGGAGTTCAAACATCCGGGATTATCCCGCCTCAAAAAATTCAGCCTATTCCAATTACGATCCATAATCAAAATTGTGTTTCCATCCAGGTTCAATGTAGCTTTACTATATGGGCTTTTTTATTTCCCTTAGCTCTTTTCGTATAGATTGTTGTTTTTGGACTCTAAAGCTTGCCCGTTGATTTCCGCTCCAGTCACTTGCTTTCCACGGGGAGGAACGGGAGCCTCCTCGGCGTTTCACGCCTGCGGGGTCTCCCGCTCCCTCTCTTCCCGCAGGAGTCAAGTGCCTTCCACTCCAATCAACTCAGTAATTAACACTGGTTTGTAAGCAACAAACTTTGCGAAAACAGCCTTTCCCTTTAATTATCCTGAATTACCATTTAAAAATAAAAGAATTTTTTTAACCTACCCCCAAAATTTTAAAATAACAACCTAAGATTTTGTTGATAGTCATTTTTTGTCGAAAGAATCTGTCCGGTGGAAGTTCAATGTTTAAGGGAACTTCCAGTTAACTGCCCAATGGGTTGTTTACAGATATTAATTGTATAAAATCATTCTAAAAGATTTAGTTATACATTTTTCGACACTACACCTAGGGGGAGTTTTACTTGAATGAAGTTTTTAGGTGGGTTGTCAGATCATTGTTTGCACCCGTCACCGGAAATAAAGGAGCGGTTGCGAGTACACTTGGTTTTTTTCTGGCCTTTTTGCCTTTAGATAACTTAGGAATTCCATTTTTGCTTGCTTTTTTATTACTAGCTTTTTCACTTTTGCTGCGTCTTAATATCATCGCCATATTCCTTGGAACGTTGATAACCGTTTTTATTCCTAACATTCGTCATTTACCGCTTCTGGAGTTACATGTGTTAGAAGATTACTGGTTGTTTTCTTCGCTAAAAAATTCTGAAGCTATTGCCTCCGGTGCCTTTGGAGGCTTGATTGGCCTTGTCTGCTATTTTTTCTTCCACTGGTTTTACAACCTGGGGTTAAAAACAAGGGAGCATAACCAGGAACATGTTTTTCTTGATCCTGCAAAAAGGCGCTGGTCCATCATTAAACGAATGAGTGTTGGCTTTACTATATTAATTGTTGTAGTATCGACTTTTTTTATCGAAAGCCTAAATACGAATCCAACATTTCCAGAGCTGCAATTGAATAAAAGCACAATAAAGAGCGGGATTGAGCCGATTAACAAACGCTTCAGTGAAGAAGAGCTTGCTTCACAGATTCAAAAAACGAATCCTTCCCCTCTTAGCACAAAAAACACGGAACAATTAAACACAGCACAAATCTCCAATAAACAAGAAGTGTATGGCTTTTACGTCAATTGGGACGAGAACAGCAAAGCCTCTTTCAAAAAAAATAGAGATTCCATTACAACTTTAGTGCCCGAGTGGCTGCAGGTTACACCAGACCTAACCCTGAAGGCCGCCACTGACCGCTCTATTGTTAAAGAGGCAAAAGAACATGATATTAAGATACTGCCATTAGTGAATAATTTTATAAATAATAAATGGGATGGCAATGTCCTGCACCGGTTATTCACTACTCCCGGCGCTGAAGAACGTTTTATTAAAGATATGCTAGCTTATGTGAGAACAAATGGCTTTGACGGAATTAATATAGACTTTGAAGGAATAAATCCAAATGACAAAGACCATTTCACTCAATTCATGGATAAGGTTTATAAGAGATTCCACCAGCATGGTCTTATGGTCACATTGGATGTCCCGCCAAAGGATAATAGCTATGATTATGCTTCCTTAGCAAAAAGCGCTGACCGTGTGATCGTCATGCTATACGACCAGCACTACTCCATAAGTGAGCCCGGTCCTGTGGCCCAAACCGATTGGGTCAAGGAAAACTTGTACCAACCTGATATCCCTTCAGAAAAATTGATTGCAGGCTTAGGTACCTACGGTTACGACTGGGAAGAAAACTCCAGGAAGCCCGCAGCTAACATGACGTTCGGGGATATCATGAACCTGGGCAGTGGAACGGGTCTCACAATCAATTGGAGCACGGAAGCTGGCAATCCTTATTTACGATACATACAAAACGGGAAAAAACATACTGTGTGGTTTTTGGATGCTGCTACTTTTTATAATCAAATGAGTCTCGCAATCGATAGCGGCTCAAGGGGAATAGCACTTTGGCGCCTGGGATCAGAGGATCCGTCTATCTGGAATTTCCTGAATAAACCAAAGGAAATCCTTAATCCATCCCATGCCCTGAGTACTTTTGATAATCCTTTGCCAGTTCTCCATACGGGAGAAGGGGAAGTTTTAAAAGTCGCCTCTCAACCTGAAAAAGGCAAAAGAACGATTCAATTAGATTCAAATGGGTTGATTCAATCTGAATCTTATGTCAAATTTCCAAAACCTTTTGAGGTGGTCCGTTATGGAAAATCCGACAAGAAAGAAGTTGTCCTTTCCTTTGATGACGGTCCGGACCCAGCCTATACACCAGAAATATTGGACATTTTGGACAGGTATAACATTAAAGGCACCTTCTTTGTAGTAGGCGAGAATGCTATGATGCATCCTCAGCTGGTAAAAAGGATTTATGATGAAGGCCATGAAATCGGCAATCATACATTTACACATCCTGATATATCAACCATCTCGCCATCTCGTTTTAGAATGGAACTAAATGCAACTCAGCGTTTAGTTCAGGGGATTACAGGCCATTCGATGACCGTTTTCCGGCCTCCATATGTAGCCGATACTGAACTACGCACAAGAAGCGAGCTGGTGTCAATCATGCAGGCTCAGGATCTTGGCTATACCATGGTCGGTGAATCTATTGACTCTGCTGATTGGAAACATCGTTCTAGTAATGAAAGTGTCAATCAGGTATTGAATCAGCTTCAAGAAGGAAATGTGATTTTGCTGCACGATTCAGGCGGTGACCGCTCCAATACTGTAGAAGCCTTGCCTATCATGATTAATGAACTTAAAAAGCGAGGCTACACATTTACCACCGTTGCTGATCTAACTGGAAAAGATGATAGTGAGATTATGCCCCCAGCTGAACAGGACAGCCCTTATTTGGTCTATGTCAAGGCGGTATTCAAGGTAATTCAAGGCTGGAATGCAGGATTAAGCATCCTGCTCTACTCAGCTATCCTTTTAGGAATCTTACGGCTTACTATCCTATTTTTCCTATCCAGAAAACAAGTAAAAAGGTATAGAGAGACCCAGATTGATCCGAGCTTTACACCATTTGTCAGTGTCGTTATTGCTGCCTATAACGAGGAAAAAGTAATTTGCAAAACAATCAATTCTATACTATCCAGTGATTACCCGGCTTTTGAAATACTGATTGTCGACGATGGATCAAAAGACAATACTTCTGCAGCAGTTCAAGAAGCTTTTGCAAACCATCCTCTTGTCAGATTAATAAAAAAACCTAATGGAGGAAAATCCTCCGCTGTCAACCTGGGTTTTAAAGAAGCAAAAGGGGAAATCGTAGTTGCTCTTGATGCAGACACACTTATCGCCGAAAATGCCATCTCTTTGCTCGTAAACCATTTTAAAGAGGAAAATGTGGCTGCGGTTTCAGGTAATGTTAAGGTCGGAAATAAGGGGAACCTCCTTACCAATTGGCAGCATATCGAATATGTGACAGGCTTTAACCTGGAGAGAAGGGCCTTTGCCGCTCTCAATTGCATTACAGTTGTACCAGGTGCGATTGGTGCTTGGAGAAAGACAGCGGTAGAAGAAGCAGGGTATTTTAAAGAGGATACTCTGGCAGAGGATACTGATATCACTCTTACACTTTTACGCAATGGGAAAAGGATTGAATTTGAAGAAAAGGCTTATGCCTATACAGAAGTGCCGGAAGATATTAAAAGTCTGGCAAAACAGCGTTACCGGTGGGTTTACGGTACTTTACAATGCTTATGGAAACATCGTGAGGCTTTATTCAATAAAAACCATAACTCATTGGGATATCTTGCCCTTCCAAACATGTGGCTTTTTCAATATATTTTTCAACTTATATCGCCTCTTGCAGATATATTATTCATTATGGCCCTTTTTACCTCACACCATGAAAAAGCAGCCATTGGATTTATTCTTTTCTACTTAATGGATTTCTTTACTTCTCTGTATGCTTTTCGATTGGAGAAAGAAAGCCCTAAACCACTGGGTTCATTGTTTTTGCAAAGAATTTTGTACAAACAGCTTATGACTTATGTGGTGATTAAATCCATCTTCTCTGCCATTAAGGGAGTAACCGTAGGCTGGAATAAACTAAAACGAAAAGGGAATGTAACTCAAGAAACCTCCATCGTGAAAGTTAAGAAATCTATATAATGAAATCTTCTCAGAGGTCTTTTCCATTTCGGGAAGGCCTTTTTTCTATGAACAAAAAAGATCACCTTCTCTTGGTGACCCTTTTCGAAAAAATCAATTGTTCTTTCCGTTGTTTTGTTTTTTATCCTGAACGCTCGCAGCCTTTTCTTTTGCGGTTTGAGAAACTTCTTGTCCACGGGGTAGAGCGGCGGCTGCACTATTTGTATTTTTCTCTATCGGTGCAGGCTTTGTCGTTGGTGCTTTGGCGCTAGTCTCCTGTTTCGCGGCAGTACTTATTTCTTTCGTTTCCGCCGAATTGGATGGAGTTGTTTTTATTGGCGCTTTTGTGCTTGGCACAGTTGCCGTTGCTGCATCAGGTGTTTCTGTCTCTTTTATACTAACAGGATTTGTTGCAGTACTCTTGCTGAATTTTTTCGAATCCTGCTGAATAGCTGGAGCAGCCCTATCATTCTTGTTTCCGTTTTTAACAGAATTATCATCAGAAAGCTTTATGTGACTTTCTTTTACACTGATAGTTGGTGTTTGATCTTCCACCTTTTTTTCTGCTGGTCTGGTTACATCTGCTTTTTTTAGATCTCTGTATATAGTGAAAGCATTTTCCGTAAATTGTTTAGCTAATTGATCGACTAACACGGCGTTAGTGACAGAAAACGTTACAGATCCCGCTAATACCATGGCAAGAGCTCCCTTGGTTAGTGTGTTCATATAATTCCCCTCATGTTTTATGTATGATCGTATGTAAAGAATACGAGTGAACCAAATTGTATTATGGGGGTATAGTAAAACAGTATTTTTGATTTTTTATCAGAAATGCTTAATCAATATAGACAATATCCATGTTATTGGCCCTCCATTAGAAAATAGAAAAAGCATCTGTCACCATAACAGACGCTTTTACGTACTATATCGTTTTATTCAGCAAAACAAATTAATTCTCCGAATCCTCTTCATTCATATCCATATTACTTTCTTCACCAGTATCATCCATGCCGCCTTCATCAGCTGGCGATTCTTCTTCCATTCCTGGATCCTGCATCTCGGTATCATCTGTTGTGCCCGGATCCTGCATTTCTGTATCTTCGTTATGATTTTCTTCCATTTGATTATCCTCTAATTCCACTTCTTCTGTTTCCGGTGGCGGCTCCTGATCAGTGCCACATCCTGCCAACAATAATCCTGCACTTAATGGGACCGATAGCAATAGCTTTTTATATTTCATCTGTTGTCATCTCCTTTGGCAGTATTATGGTTACATTAGTCCATTCCCGTCTTGTTTTTGGATAAACAAGCTATCTCGGAAAAAACGGCCTAAGGAGATGATCTCTGCTAGATTAGCTAATATTTTTCTTCTGGTCGGAGTTTACTGGTACATATTTCTTCTTATTTGTAAACAACGGAACCAAAATCGTCAGCAAGCTAATGCCAATGAGCGTTAAAGCAATCGGCTTATCAAGGAAGATGGATAGGCTGCCATTAGAAATCGTTAAAGTTTGCCTTAAAGCTTGTTCCATCATACCCCCCAGGATAAAAGCGAGGATAAATGGAGCGGCCGGGAATGAAAACATTCTCATCAGGAAGCCGATGATCCCGAATGCAACGAGAAGATACAGGTCAAATGTGTTAAAGCTGATCGCGTATACTCCTATCAAACTAAAAATAATAACCAGCGCGATTAATAGCGGCCTTGGAATTCTAAGCACCTTTGCAATGTAAGGAATCAAAGGCAGGTTAAGAATCAGCAAAAAGATGTTTCCGACATACATACTCGCAATAATTCCCCAGAACACCTCTGGACGGTCTTGTATTAGCAATGGACCCGGCTGCACGCCTAAAACCAAGAATGCTCCCAATAAAACAGCAGTCGTCCCTGAACCTGGGATTCCCAAACTTAGCAATGGCACGAACGCCCCACCAGTGGCCGCATTATTAGCCGTTTCCGGGGCTGCCAATCCTTTAATCGAACCTTTTCCAAATTCCTCTGGGTTTTTCGCCATTTTTTTCTCGGTAATATACGCAATAAAAGAAGCAATCGTCGCTCCTGCACCAGGCAGGACACCGATAATAAATCCCAAGAATGATTGCCTTGTCATCGGCCCTCTCATTTCCTTCATATCTTCCCTGGAAATGCGCAGGCTTCCCAGCTCTTTATTATTGCTCATTGTATCGTCTTTACGATTTAATACAAGTGTACAAACCTCAGCTAGGGCAAATAACCCCAGTGCTATGACTAAAAAGTCTATTCCTTCGAGCAAGTTGGGATTGCCAAATGTAAATCGGCTTGTACCTGTTTGGCTATCAATCCCGATTGTCACGACGATAAAACCTAAAGTAGCTGAAATAAATGCTTTAATCGTTGATCCCTCTGACAAACTTGAAATCGCTGTCAGTCCCATAAACATTAAGGCAAAATACTCAGCCGGACCAAACGAAACAGCAACAGCCGACAGCAGCGGCGTGAATAGCATTAACAAAATAACACTTACCGTACCGCCCGTAAAAGAAGCAATCGCTGCGATCGCCAGCGCTTTGCCGGCTTTCCCCTGCTGCGCCATTGGATAACCATCGAAAGCAGTTGCCACCGTTCCGGCTACCCCAGGTGCATTTAAGAGAATGGAAGAACTCGACCCTCCGAATATCGCCCCGTAATAAACTCCAGCCATCATCACTAAAGCAACTGTTGGATCCATACTGTAGGTGATCGGGATCATAATGGCAATGGCACTAATTGGCCCCAATCCAGGCATCATCCCGATAAAGGTTCCTACAAATACACCGATAAAAACAAACAGGATTCCCTGCAAACTAAATGCGACTTGAAATCCTGTCATTAACCCTTGAAATGCATCCATGCTTTTCCCTCCTCTTAAAATGGAATAATGCCTGCTGGCAGATTAATTCGAAGCAAATAATTAAATAATCCGTAAATAGCTAAGGAAAAAACAACCGACACAATCCCATTTGCAAGATGTTTTTTATACCCCAGGAATAATGAACAGCTGAAAATAAATAGTGTGGTCATTATTAAAAATCCAAGAACTTCAAGCAAAGAAATATAAACTAAAATAAATGCCAGTACAGCCAGCAGCACGAATAAATTGCTCTTGCTCAAACTCCTCTTTTGCTTCTCCGCTTCAGTTTCTTCCTTCTTATCAAAAAACAGCAAAACGGCAAAGAATAATAAAAGAAAACCCAGCCCTTTAGGGACAACGTCAGCATCAATAATGGCATTAGGGTATTTTGGAAGATTGTAGCTTAGGATTAAATAAACTCCTGCAATAACCGCGAGGATAAGCGCCATTTTTTGATTGATTCTTGTAAGCATTCCTATCACCTCTTTTAATAGAATGAAAGATAGAACAGCTTTAGATGTTCTATCTTTCTATTAATCTTTCATGTTATTTGGGCAAAAGCTTATCGGGCCAGCCCTAATTCTTCAAGCAGTGTCTCCATATCTTCCGCTTCTGTCTTTAAGAACTCACTGTACTCTTCACTGTCCATATAAAGCTCTCCCCAGCCATACTTTTTGCGGATTTCCTCCCAAGCTGGTGAATCGTTTAGCTCTTTAAATTTTTCCTCATAGTATTTTACAGCGGCAGGATCCATGTTCGGAGGTCCGAAGAAGCCTCTCCAGTTAATGAATGTCTCATCGATTCCCTGTTCTTTAGCAGTTGGGAAGTCTGATAAAACCTCCCCTTCCAATCGCTCTTCAGAAGTAATTCCAAGCACTTTAATTTTTCCTGCTCTTACTTGTTCAATCGTTTCAGCAACACCTGTTGTATAAACATCGACACTTCCATTCAGAACAGCCGTTAACCCGCCTGCATCAGGATCTGAAATATACTTAATCTTTGTCACATCAACTCCGGCTGCTTTCGCGATTTTGACAAATTGCATATGGTCCATACTTCCCGGAGACGAGGTACCGATTACACTTACACTTGCAGGATCCTTTTTCATATCTTCAAATAAATCATTCAGGCTGTCCCATTTGGCATCTGCTTTTACTACAAATGCACCATAATCGGCAATGACATTCACAATTGGTGTAAAGTCTTCATATCCATATTCAGATTGTCCGTTTAAAGGAACCAATACTAATGGAGGTGACCCAACAAACATATGGTGCGGACTTCCATCCTTACCGGCGACATAGGCCCAGCCAATCGCTCCCCCTCCGCCAGCTTTATTGACAACAGGCAAGCGTTTATCAATGATTTTTTCTTGTTCAAAAACTTGAGATGCCATCCTTGCGGTCGTATCCCAGCCGCCGCCCGGCCCTGCAGGTGCCGTAATTTCAATTGGCTGTGATGGTGTCCACTCCCCATTAGCACTTGTATTTCCGCCAGATGATTGGCTTGAACATCCGGCAGTCACAAGCATCATCAAAGCAGCTGCCGTACCCAATAATTTTTTCATTGTATTTCCCCCTTTGTTCTGCTAATTCTTCCATCCTTAAACGCTATAATAAGTCAGAAAAATAAAAATGTAATCGTTTTCAAAATATCCTGCATAAAAACCTTTGTGGCTATTTTGTTCATTTTGTTCACAGAAGGGGGATTAACCTGGAGTAGCTACAGGAAGTAATCAAATAGCATAGCATGAAAAAAAGAATGCAAACTAAAATCGCGGGTGTCTTTCATTGGCATCCTTGAAGCTGAAAGCAAATAAGGGTGGTGAAAAAGTGGCTAAAAACAAGAAAAACAAATCTGAACATCAGAACAATGCTCTTCCGAAAGATGTTGAATTTGCGGACGACAGAGCAAACGGCCTTGAAAGAATCGCTTTAAAAGCACAAAGAGAACACAGAAAGTAATAGAGAATGGGGACAGTCCATCTGTCCCTATTCATTCAGACTAAGGAGTGTATATTGGATATTCTCTGCACATTCAAGTAAGAACCAAATGAATTGAACTCAATCCTTCTCTTTGCCCTTGCGCCGGAAATCGGTATAGTATATTTTCCGTTCTGGCCGCTCTGATTCCATGTTTTGAATGAAATTTGCTTTTACCTTTTCCAATAACAAGCGCTTCAATTTCTCCAGCCTGACCGGACCGAATCCATGTAATCTTTCTGGAATCATTACTTTGAAATCCCCTTGCTGTTTATACAGGCGAATCGTTCCATGTCCCGTTCTTTCAGTCTTCCCTGATGTATAAACAAATTCAAATCGCTGCTCTATGAAGGAAGATACTTCAGGAAGTCCTAAATTTTCATAAATCGGAGGAAATTGATGATAGACAGGAGGATCGGTGAACTTTATTGAAGTAATGTTCACTTAAACCCTCTCCTCTCACGGTTTGTATAATAAATATCATTGCCAATAAAAGATGCAATCATTTCACTTTAATAAACCAATAAAAAAACACCTCTCTATAAAGAAAGGTGCCGCTTATATCAAATAATACTTTCGCTCCGGCCTGCCGACAATGCCATATTCCAGCTCGGCCTTAGCTTTTCCTTCGGATATTAAATACTCCAAATATCTTCTTGCTGTTGTTCTCGAAGCACCTAAATGCTCGCTTAATTCTTCTGCGTTAATCCCATACTGTAAACTCTCCATTGTTTCCTGAACCTTTGTCAGTGTTAATGGATCGATTCCTTTTGGAAGAGATACGGGATTTGCTGTAGGAGGACGTCCCAAGATGACCTGATCAATGACAGACTGATTAAATTCTTTACCAGACTCCAGCACATCTCTCCGGTTCATCACCTTTTCCAGGGCAGCCTTAAATCTGTTAAAATCAGCCGGCTTAACAATATAATCAAGGACCCCATTGCGAATAGCAGGCTCTACCACTTTTTTCTCTGTGGAAGCTGTGATGAGAATGACATCCAGCTTTGGATATTTACTTCTCAGTTCCGGAAGTAAAGAGACCCCGCTTCTGTCCGGCAGATAGTTATCCAATAATAATAGATCTACCTCTTGTTTTTCTAATAGATCGATGGCTTCTAATGCATTTAAGGCCTTGCCCACTACCTTCACACCATTTATTTTTTCTAAAAATTGCTCATGAATGGAAGCGACACGGAAGTCATCCTCTGCAATAGCGATTTTCATGGACTATTCACCTCTCTTTGTTGGATTCGGGATATTTTTAGGAAGATAAATGGAAATAACCGTTCCTGCCCCAGGCTTGGATTGAACCTCAATCGTTCCGTTCAGGCTTTCCACAGCTTGTTTGACAATGGCCAACCCAAACCCTCGATTTTGTTCTCCCTTTGTAGAGAAGCCTGTCTCAAAAATCCGTTCTGCTTCATGTTCTGGAATGCCTGGTCCGTTATCATAGACCTCGATAACCAGATCCTCTCCTACATCTATCACAAAAAATGTTACTTCACCGTCATTCTTTCCCTCCACCGCCTCAAAAGCATTGTCGACCAGGTTTCCGATAATTGAAATGACTTCTGCATAAGATAAATGTGCCGGCAATGCTTCCATGCTGCTGTTTTCAT
This sequence comes from Cytobacillus sp. C11.1, assembly GCF_058145115.1. Taxonomy (NCBI): domain Bacteria; kingdom Bacillati; phylum Bacillota; class Bacilli; order Caryophanales; family Bacillaceae; genus Cytobacillus; species Cytobacillus sp. C11.1. The sequence continues at coordinate 387,174 of NZ_CM176935.1, forward strand.
CAATAATAAATTGAATCTTTTTCTCCGAAGCTTTTCCTAATTTCCCGAGCAGCAAAGCTTGAATTTTGGGGTCATGAATTTGTTCAAAAATGATCTTATTCTGGCTTTCGATCGCAGAGGATTCAGCCTGGATCATTTTAATGGCTTCATCATACTTCCCCAATTGCAGCAGGCCTGATAACACATAAAGTTTATTGGAAAATTCATGGGTTTGCGCCCTCAGATCCTCTGAATATTTTTTTACTTCTGTTAAAGTTTGGACCATATTATTTATTTCTGTCTTATCCCTGAACGTTGAGACAACGCCAATAACTTGATCATTTTCAATGATAGGAGTGCGATTGATGATGACATTTTTATTTCGCAATGTTACCTCATGATCCCGGTCGGGTTCTCCTGTTTGGAGCACTCTATAGACGCCCGTGTTTGGAAGAATCGTTTCCACTTTTTGATTCAAGATATCGTCCTTCACACCCAATAAGTTTTTAGCTGATTGGTTGATCATTCTAATAAATCCGTGTTTATCTACAGAGATAATTCCTTCTTTTATGGAATAAAGGATCGCATTCCTTTCCAAATACAGGGAGGTCATCTCATAGGGTTCCATCCCCAAAGTGGTTCTGCGGATATTCCTTGCCAGCAGGTAGCTTGCGATCATCCCAATTAGGATAACGAATAAAGAGATAAAGCCGATCTCTTTTCCACGCTGAATTGCTTTCTCTTGCAGGTCTTCCATTAAATACCCAACTGATACAACACCGATAATCTGTCCTTCCTCATTTTTAATCGGCCCCTTTCCTCTGATGGACCTGCCAAGGGAGCCCTTTGCCTTGGATATATAAAACTCGCCATTTAACGCCTGGCCGTTATCTCCCCCAACCATTGTCTTGCCAAGCTTATTCTCATCCGGATGGGCAAAGCGTACCCCGTTTGTGTCTCCGATTACAATGAACTCCGCTCCTGTTTCTTTTCTGATTTTATTAATCAGCGGCTGCAAGACCTTTGACGGCTCATCTTGTTCAAAAGAAGATACAACCGTAGGCATGGCCGATACAGCGATGGCCAGCTGAAGAGCCTGGTTGCCCATTTGCTTTTCAACATGCTTATATTCAATCACTAAAGAAATTACGAGAAAAATTAATATGATAAAAATGGTATTTAATATGTTAGAACCAATAATCTTTGTTTGCAGAGACATCGGAAGTTTTTTGGTTTTCATAGGCACCCCGGAATGAACGAAAATTTATAAATCTATTAATATTCTAATAATATTTCCTTCCTTTGTCATCTTGGTCTTTTTCGTTTTTATGCCTTTACACATAATAAGGAACCTTTCGTGGAAAAATAAACTGCTATTTTTCACAGAAAGGACGATCTCCAAATGGATCTTTTTCAGGGCAGATTATATTGGCCGGAGACAAGCAGGAATTCCAACGAGTACGAAAAGCTTGACAATGATTTGGAATGCGATGTGTTAATTATAGGCGGAGGTCTTTCCGGAGCTTTGTGTGCCTTTTTGCTTGGAGAGTATGGAGTGGATACCGTCCTGATCGAGAAACATAAAATCGGTGCCAGGGTTTCATCCGCAAACACAGGAGTCCTTCACTTCATGTCCGATCTGTTGCTAACTGACCTGATCATACAAATAGGCGATGAGAAAGCAGTCTCTTATTATAAGCTCAGCCAAAAAGCAATAGATGAGCTTGCCCGCATTGCAGCTGCTTCCGGCACCGAATCAAGCTTTGAAAAGAAAAGCAGCTTGTATTTTTCAAGCAGCAAGAGCGATCTGTCAAAGCTGAAAGCTGAGTATAAGCTCTTATCCAAACTGGATTTTCCGGTTGCCTTCATGGATGAAAAGGAAATCAAGTCCAAGTTTCCATTCACCAAACCAGGTGCGATTTATACCCTTGGTGATGCCCGGGTAAATCCAATGAAATTTTGCCAGGCAGTGGCAGAGAGTGCAGCCGGCAAAGGTGTGAAGATTTACGAAAACACGGCAATGAAGGATTACGAACTTGGTGATAAGAAACATACTTTTAAAACAAATGGCGGCACTATTTCCGCCCAAAAAGTTATTTTTGCAACCGGCTATGATACGCTGGATTTTATGAACACGAAAAAAATCACCCTTTCCCGGACACATGCGGTTGTTACCGATCCTCTCAGCGACCGTGAGCGATGGTACGAAGATTGCCTGATCTGGGAAACGAAACGGCCATATTTATATATTAGCCTTAGTGATGAAAAACGGCTCATTGCCGGGGGCCTTGATGAAACCGAGCCTCTTGGCGAATATGGCAGAAAAGAATTTAAACGGAAAACAGAAAAGCTGTTGGAATCTGTCAAAGAGCTATTCCCTAATTTAAAAGCGAAAGTGGAGTATGAGTACAATTCGCTTTATGCCAATACATTTGACGGCCTCCCTTTAATCGGTGAACATCCGAAACATAAGAACGTTTACTTACTGCTTGGATTCGGAGGAAATGGAACAGTCTGCAGCATGATTGGCGCCATGATTATTCGGGATTTAATAAAATATAACTACCATCCGGCTGCAGATATTGTCCGGCTGGATCGCAGTTAGGTGGTTAATATGAATAACTTTATGATTATTTTACTGGTGAGCGTACAGTGGCTGTTTCCTTGGCAGACTGTATCAGTACCCGCAGCCTGGGATAAACAGGGCCTTTCAGAAGATTATCACGGCCATATTGACGAACGTTCAGAGTCGCTAAATCCTCACATTAAGCTCCTGGGCATAAACGACTTCCATGGCCAGCTGAATGTAACCCGGCAGGTCAATGGCCAGTCCGCCGGCCGCGCTGATTACCTGGCTGCCTACCTTCGCCAGCGTGCAGCTGACAGTGAAAGTACGATACTGCTTCATGTCGGTGATATGATCGGAGCAAGTCCTCCGGTTTCGGCTCTTTTACAGGATGAACCCACCATCCATTTCCTCAATAGGATGGGATTTGATATTGGAACAGTCGGCAATCATGAATTTGATGAAGGAGCTGCTGAACTGATTCGGCTTCTGTATGGCGTCAAACCTACGGCAACCGCAGGTTTTACCGGATCCCGATTTCCATGGGTGGCAGCTAATGTGATCAGCAATCATACAGGCAAGCCCCTCCTTCCTCCCTATAAAATTTTAAAAAGAAGCGGGATACCGATTGGCTTTATTGGAGTCGTCATGAAGGAAACACCGAATCTTGTGGCGCCAAGCGGGGTAAAAGGGTTGACGTTTACAGATGAAGCAAAAGCCATTAACAAGTATGCCAGCGAGCTAAAGAAAAAAGGAGTCAGAGCAATTGTTGTGCTGGCCCATATACCCGGAAAGTCAAAAGAAAGCGGGGAACAGCCCACCGGCACGTTAATCGAATTAGCTAAAAATGTGGACGATGAAGTGGACATTCTATACGGCGGCCATAATCATGCTTATTTAAATAGCGTAGTTGATGGGAAATTGCTGGTACAATCCTATTCATATGGAACGGCCTTTTCAGATGTGGATATTGAAATCGACCGGATCACAAAGGATATTGTCAGCAAGCAGGCGGAAATCATGACCGCTTATCACGAGAATATCCAACCCGCTAGCGACATTACCCGGATGATCGAGAATTATGAGAAAAGAGTTGAACCGATTGTAAACAGAGAAGTAGGAACTGCTGCGAATCGGATTACGGCCGAACGGAATCAAAGCGGTGAATCCGCTCTTGGCAATCTCATTGCCGACTCCCAGCTCGCTGCCATGAACACTGATTTCGCTTTCATCAATCCCGGCGGAATCCGGGCTGACATTGATGCAGGCAGCGTGACTTGGGGCAACCTGTACACTGTCCTTCCTTTTAATAATCCGCTCGTCAAAATGAATCTAACCGGCAGGCAAATCCGCGACGTCCTGAATCAGCAATGGCAGCCAAATGCTACTAGAATCCTGCAGATATCTGGTCTCTCTTACACATGGGATGACAGCCTGCCCCGCGGTAAAAAAGTAATCGATATCACCCTAGCGGATGGAACAAAGCTCAATCCCGGCCAGAGCTATTCAGTCGCCGTAAACACCTATCTGGCTGAAGGCGGAGACAATTTCACCGTCTTCCGTAAAGGAACAAACAGAGAAACTGGGCCAACGGATATTGAGGCGTTAGTCGATTATATTCAAAAGCTGCCGCAGCCGTTTAGTACGGAGATTGAGGGGCGGATTCGAAAAATAGATAACGAAAGAAGGGCGAATCCTCGTGACTGAAACACATGAGGATTCGCCCTTCTTAATTTCTCTAATAAAAATCGGACTGGCCGCATATTCTTTTCTATAAAAAATAGTTAATGAGAGAGTGGTGGCATGAAAAAATATACTTATTTCTTGATGCTTTTTGGAGTTTTCTTTCCTATTTTTCAAAAAGCAGCCATTGTAATGGATAACATACGATTATGTTCAAACTATTCCCTGCTTATCGGATTCCAGCTTTATGGTTTAGACTCAATGAGAAACCTGCTAATCTCTGCTCTTGCAGCTCTATTTTCATTTTTTTTCACAAATGTATTTATGAGTTGGTACAACAACTATAAGAATTCCTGACTAATCAGCTCTCGTTCGTTTTTTTACAGTTTCGCAAATTGTCATATAACCCAAAACCAAAAAGGCTCTGTTAAAGCTTATTGTTGTTTTTGCACCCTGTTGATTTGCAGCGGAAATCAACAGGCAAACTTAACAGAGTCAAAAAAATTGAAACAGCGTCACCATAACTGCCATTCTAACCTAAATAGGTTTTAAATTACCTGCTATTTCCTTAACTTACTATACTGTACATGATCCAAATCCCCCGTTTAACATTAACGGTATACCGTATCTTTATTTCAGATTCTGCCAGTTTCTAACCAATTAGACCTATTTCACATGAAAAGCCTATTCCCCTTTCCAGCATGCTTGTATAATCAAGTCAACGGTACAAATTATAGGAAAGGATTGTGATAAACAAAGTGCTTTATATTTGGGATATCGAGAAGATTATTAAAAACACCTTAGCAGAACATCGTTTGAATATAAACTATGAATTCAACAATAAACTTAATGCTCCTATGAACTATAACGTTTCAACTAATACAATAAAATTTAACTACCTGCAAGTGAACGGATACATAGCCAAAATTAATTTCAAAATCAGAGAGACTGAAGAAAATATTGTCAAATTGCTTCTTTATCATGAAATCGGCTATTATCTGGATTTCAAGAAAAACAAACATGATATCAAGACTTTAATGTACGGAGAAGATGAGGAAATAGAGCAGCTGATGTCTGTAATTGAAAGAAACTCGTGGGAATATGGACGGACATTGGTACCTGAACATCTAGTAAACGCTTATGATCAAGTACGGGAATTGGATAAACTTCTGTTAAAAAGCCGGTAAGGCCAAATAAAAATGCGCCCCCCGATATATCATTCGGAGGCGCATTTTTATGTTTACGTTAACCTAAAAAGCGATGATACAGGCTTTTAGCCTGGAGAACGTCTTTTACCCCATGAACCAGCACTCTTCCATCTTTAAAGACGACCAACCTCTTCTCGCCGATCGAAAACGAAACCAAATAAGGATTGCTCTCTACTTTGATTCCTTGAGACACCAGGACTTTTTCCAGGTAGGCAAAATCAATATTCTGAAGGGCTGAAGGTCTTATTTGCACGGTATCCCTGCCACATAACAGCGCTGCCTTTGTCTGATTTTCATAAGATAGAAAGGGGTATGCTCTGCTGCTCCCACATGATGAACACTCAGGATTTTTTAGAGAAGATACGTTAATAGAACTATAATGATTTTTCCAAATATCAAAAGAGACAAGTGTCCCCCTTAATGATTCGAAGTCTTCTGCTAATATTTTTAATGCTTCTGCAGACTGGTGAGAGACAACCATTTGAATGGCAGGCTGAATAACACCCGCCGTATCGCAGGTGATTCCCCCTAATGGCAGTTTGTCCATCAAGCATTGCAGACAAGGTGAAACCCCCGGCAAAATAGTATAGCTCAATCCGTAGCTTCCAACACAGCCTCCGTAGATCCATGGAATCCTATGCTTTTGAGCTATATCATTGATTAGAAAGCGAATATCAAAATTGTCTGTTGAGTCAATGATTAAATCTGCACCTACAATCAGCTCTTCTAATTCCTGTACCCCAACATCCATAATGCGGGGGATGATTTGCACCTCTGAATTAATGGCTTTCAATCGGTTAGCTGCGGCAATGACTTTTGGCGTTTTTTGCTCAGCATCTTCTTCACAATAAAGCTGCTGGCGCTGCAGATTGGTCCATTCCACATAATCGCGATCGGCGATTGTTAGTTTGCCGACGCCTGCCCTTGCGAGCGTTTCTGCGTTTGCAGCACCTAATGCACCAGCGCCCACAATTAAAACATGTTTTTCTCCAAGCTTTTTCTGGCCTTCTTTGCCGATTGGAGGGAATAAGATCTGGCGGGAGTATCGCACATTCAACTAAAAACCATTCCTTCCGCCGGGCTGCTTGCTGTTGCGTACCGTTTTTTGGGCATCCTGCCGGCCTCGTAGCCTAACCGCCCTGCTTCAATGGCCAGTTTCATTGCTTTTGCCATTTTGACCGGGTCTTTGGCAGAGGAAACAGCAGTATTTAATAAGACTCCATCTGCCCCCAGCTCCATGGCCAATGCCGCATCTGCGGGGCTCCCAATCCCGGCGTCTACAAGAATCGGCACTGTAGCCTGTTCAATAATAAATTGTAGATTAACAGGATTGATAATTCCCTGCCCTGAACCAATTGGCGAAGCACATGGCATTACCGCGTGGCAGCCCAGTTCTTCCAGCTTTCTTGCAAGGACTACATCATCAGAGGTATACGGAAGGACGATAAAGCCTTCGTTTAATAGGATTTCTGCTGCTTTAAGTGTTTCAACCGGATCGGGGAGAAGTGTCTTGCTGCAGCCGATTACCTCAACCTTGATCATGTCGCAAAGCCCCGAAGCCTTGGATAGCCTGGCAATCCGGACAGCTTCCTCGGCTGTACTTGCTCCCGCCGTATTGGGCAGCAATTTATATTTCTTTAAATCCAGCTTTTCCAAAAAGTTGGGCTGATTCGCTTCAAAAATGTTCATGCGGCGTACAGCAAACGTAAGCACCTCAGTATCAGAAGCTTCTACCGCTTCCTTTTGAACATCAAAATTTGGATATTTTCCAGTTCCCAGCAGCAGCCGTGAGTTAAATTCATAGGGTCCAATTTTCAACATATCATCCGCCTCCTACAAAGTGTACGATTTCAATTCGATCTCCATCCGTTAAAACGGTTTCAGCATGCATCGATTTATCTAAAATAGTTTGATTTAATTCAACAATGACTACCTTTTGCTCCAGCTCGAAATGTTTGAGCAGAAGGGGAACGGTATTGACTGTATCCGGAAGCTGAATACCTTCCCCATTAATGACAACTTTCATAAAAGCACTCCTTTTTACGAATGGGCTATAGATTCAAGGCGGGACAGCTCGAATGGGTTTGATGTCTCTGTTTTCCCTTCAAGGATGTCTGCCATGAGCTCTCCTGTTGCCGGAGCAAGGAGGATCCCATTCCTGAAATGACCAGCCGCAATATATAATCCCCTGTAGGCAGGATGTTCTCCTAAAAAAGGCTGGCCATCAGCCGATTGCGGACGGATTCCTGTCCAGGCACGCTCCCATTCCGCATTCGCTATGCCCGGAATCAGGTTTTTCGCCTTTTCCATCAGCGAAGATATCCCTTCAAGAGTTACCTTCTCATCAAATGAATTTACCTTAACGGTCGCTCCTACTACTAATCTCCCTGATCGCTTAGGAACGATATAGCATCCATGTGAAAAAATAGTCCCTTTTATAAGCGGTCTCTCGGCAGCGACCGAGAAGCATTCTCCTTTAACCGGAATAATCGGCAGTGACAAGCCTGTTTTTTCAAGAAGCATCCTGCTCCAGGCTCCGGTGGCGACTATAACGGATTCTGCCAGGAATTCTCCCAGGTCGGTTATGACCCCATGAACTTTTTCATCTTTTAAAATAAGCTCTGATACACTTGTATACTCATAGATTTCTGCGCCGAGGGCCCTTGAAGCTTTTGCAAAGGCAAGTGACAATTCATATGCTTGAACCTGGCCATCATTTGGTATATACATGGCACCCCGCAATTTGTCAGACACGGATGGCTCCCGTTTGATCAGTTCATCAATCGAAAGCCACTCAGCCTGCTCACCCGCTTTTCGCTGGCTTTCTATTAGTCTTTTTAATTCCAGCTCTTGATCTTCATCAGCCGCCACCTTATACATGCCCTTATTTTCATAGCCAATATGTACATGTGATAGCTCTTCAAGTTCAGGGACAAGTCTCGGAAACATGCATCGGCTTTTACATGCCAATTGGAAAAGCGGTCCATCTTCTGTCAGCTCCGTTTGTGCACCTAAAATTCCAGCTGCGGCTCCGGAAGCCTTGCCGGCTATTTTCCCCTTTTCCAAAACAGCTACTTTATATCCTCTTTTCGATAGCTGAAAAGCAATGGAGCTTCCGTTAATGCCTCCCCCAACAATAACGGCGTCATACACTTTTCTCATTCACTGTCCCTCCTCGTTTAATTTCTTTAAAAATAGCTTTGCTGCCTCAACAGGATCCTTTGCCTGCAAAATCCCTGACATCACAGCAATGCCATCTGCTCCCGCCCCCACAACTTCAGGAACGTTCTCAGGTTTAATGCCGCCAATAGCCAATACCGGGATATCATTTCTCTTTTTAACAGCCTCCAATGCCCCAATTCCTCTTGGCGGAACTCCCTTCTTAGAATCTGTTTCAAAAATGTGGCCAAACAGAACATAATCTGCTCCTTGTTTGGTTGCCTCTTCGGCTTCTTCAAGAGAATGTACGGAACAGCCGATTGGCATATCAGGAAAATGCCTTCTTACAACGTGGACTGGCAGACTGTGAAAAGCAAGCTGCACACCCGTTTTAAAGGCCCACGCAACATCCACCCGATCATTTATAACGATTTTATGAATAGGGATTCCCTCTTTAAGAAGCAGCTTTAATCCTGTATATAGCTCCCTTGAGGTTCGCTGTTTTTCCCGTAAGTGGAATCTATCTGTAAAGGGTTCAAGTTCACCTGCTATTTCAGCGAAAGCCTCTAGAGAAAGCTTTCCATCCGATATAACATGCAGCTGTTTCGTCATCGCGATATCTCCCCTCTTTTTAAATGCTATTTACTGTTTAACAAATAGGCTGTTTTCGCAATCATTGTTGTTTTTAAAAGTAATAAGGAGTGGTTGATTTCCGCTCCAGGATGCTCCCTTTCCGCGGGGCGGGCGGTGAGCCTCCTCGGCGCGCCTGTGGGGTCTCACCTGTCCCGCTCCTCCCGCCGGAGTCTCGCACCTTACGCTCCAATCAACCCAACCTCGTTTGTCTCAATGAACCTATTCAACAACCAATCGCTTAGAAGAGAGCCTACAAATAAAAAACCGCCTCCAAAAAAAGAAAGCGGCTGTACGGGGCTTTTAATATCCCCGATCCTCCACTTCCCTACGCTGGTATATTCCAGATCAGGTTCCAAGGGTCTTAAAGTATTTACTTCAATCTCAGCCTGCAAACAGGCACCCCCAGCGAATGTAATGGCTATTAAATTAAGAAAAGATTATTTTCACTGATAAATATTTCCACCCGTTTGTTTGAATTCATCTGCTTTTTCTTCCAAGCCTTTCTTTATCGCTTCCTCCGTACCAAGCCTTTGCTCCTTAGCATAATTGCGAATATCCTGAGAAATTCTCATGCTGCAAAATTTGGGCCCGCACATGGAACAAAAGTGTGCTGTTTTTGCCCCTTCAGCCGGCAACGTCTCATCATGGTATTCCAATGCACGTTCAGGATCCAGTGATAGATTGAATTGATCCCTCCATCGGAATTCAAACCGGGCTTTTGACAGGGCATCATCTCTTTTTTGTGCGCCTGGGTGTCCCTTTGCCAAATCCGCGGCATGTGCAGCTATTTTATAAGTAATGACACCCTCGCGGACATCATCCCGATTCGGCAAACCCAAATGTTCTTTAGGGGTAACATAGCAAAGCATTGCGGTTCCAAACCAGCCTATCATGGCAGCCCCGATTGCAGAGGTAATATGATCATATCCGGGAGCGATATCAGTGGTAAGGGGGCCGAGTGTGTAGAATGGCGCTTCCTTGCAGATTTCCAATTGTTTATCCATATTCTCTTTAATTAAGTGCATTGGAACATGGCCTGGTCCCTCTACCATAACCTGCACATCGTGTTCCCAGGCAATTTGGGTCAGTTCCCCAAGAGTCTCGAGCTCTGCAAATTGAGCCTCGTCGTTGGCATCTGCAATCGATCCCGGCCGCAATCCATCCCCCAGTGAGAAGGCCACATCATAGGATTTCATAATTTCGCAGATTTCTTCAAAATGAGTATATAAAAAGTTTTCTTTATGATGATGCAAACACCACTGGGCCATAATGGATCCGCCCCTCGATACAATTCCGGTTAACCGTTTTGCTGTTAACGGAACATACCGAAGAAGAACACCTGCATGAATGGTAAAGTAGTCAACCCCTTGCTCCGCTTGTTCAATTAGGGTGTCACGATAAACCTCCCACGTAAGATCCTCGGCGATGCCGTTAACCTTTTCGAGGGCTTGATAGATTGGAACTGTGCCGACTGGGACTGCAGAGTTTCTGATTATCCATTCACGTGTGGTATGAATATTTTTACCTGTGGATAGATCCATAATCGTATCTGCTCCCCAGCGTGTAGCCCAGGTCATTTTTTCTACCTCTTCTTCAATAGAGGATGAAACTGCAGAGTTTCCAATGTTCGCATTAATTTTAACGTGGAAATTCCTGCCGATTATCATTGGCTCCGTTTCCGGGTGATTGATATTGGCAGGAATGATTGCCCTGCCCCTTGCTACTTCAGAACGAACAAATTCAGGGTCCATATTTTCTCTAATGGCTATAAACTCCATCTCGGGAGTAATGATCCCTTTTTTGGCATAGTGTAGCTGGGTGACATTTTCTCCTTTTTTCGCACGCAATGGCTTGCGGGCTAATCCTGGAAAAACTTTATGATTGGCACGCGGATCATTCTCCCTTTCATACCCATTATCCTCAGGCTTAATTTTCCGGCCTTCATACTCTTCAACATCTTCGCGCTCATGAATCCAACCATTTCTTAGTGCAGGAAGTCCTTTTTTAAAATCTGCCAAATATTGAGGATCAGTATAAGGGCCGCTCGTATCATATACACGAAGCGGCTCATTGCTTTCTTCTCCAAAAGTTCCGCTCGTGGGACTTAGTTCAATCTCACGCATAGGAACCTTCATATCAGGTCTGGATCCTCCCACATAGATTTTTTTGCTGCCTGTAAAACTCGACATAATGGAAATACGCTCTTGATTTAATGAACTTGCAGTCATTCGAATCTCTCCCTTATAAAAATGTAAGGACGAGATCTAGAGCCAAGGAAGTGCCAGAGATGTAAAAAAGCCGGTCCATATAAATATGGACCGGCTTAGCCGTAGATGTTTTGTACAAAAAAACTTTTGCACTCACTAACTTCCCCACGCTGGTATGATCCAGATCAGGTCCAAAGAGTCAAGAAACTTAACGTGTTTCTTTCTCAGCCCAAACTATTGGGCACCCCTAGTTATTGCTATTAAAATTCAACTTCAGTATACATAAAGCAGGAAATAAATAAAAGGTTTTTTTTAAAACTCCTCCAATATTCACAAAGAATTTAATACCTTCCCTTCCAGCAGGAGCAGTCGCAAATCTCGTTATCCAGGCCCTTTATACTATTGTACATTCATTTGTCTAACACCCAGAAAAGCCTGTCCAAACCGGCAATAGGCATTTTATTTATTTCTTGCTTTCCTTAATTCGGCTCCACATGAACATGAACATCATACACCCCATAATCATTCATCATCACTTGCTCCACATGTGTCGCAATATCATGGGCTTCTTTAATATCCAGCGCGGAATTAACAAGAATGACCACATCTATGACTTCATTGTTTCCATAGCTTCTGCCTTTAATATCTTTGATCCCTTTAACCCCATCTACTTTTACAATGACATCCTGATAGTGTTTGATTTTATTTTCATCAAAGCCATCTGAAAGATCATGGGAAGCCTGCCTAAAGATATCCCAGGCTGTTTTGCATATTAAAAGACCGACAATAATGGCCGTCACGGGATCAAGCCAGGGCATATTCAATTGTGATCCAAATATCCCAACGGCGGCCCCAAAACTTACCCAGGCATCAGAGATATTATCCTTTGCCGCTGCCATTACAGCTTTGCTGTTAATTTTAAGGGCTAATTTTTTGTTGTAACGATAAACAAAGTACATGGCCAGGCCGGAAAATACGCCGGTATAAGCGGCCATAATGTCGGGAGACTCCTGCACCCCTTCAAACATGGAGGAGACAGCATTCATCAGCACTTGCAGCCCCACTGCTGCCATGATAAAGGAGGCAACCATCGAAGCTATTGTTTCACTTTTCCAATGTCCATACCCATGATTTTTATCAGGCGGCCTCTGTGAAATTCTCAAGCCGATGAGGACAGCAACAGATGCTATGATATCGGTTGTATTGTTAAAACCATCTGCTTTCAATGCAGCAGAGCCACTCATATAACCAATTACTAGCTTTAAGACAGAAAGACATATGTAAGCCGCTATACTAATAACGGCAGCCCGTTCTCCCAGTTTTAGATTCTTATACTTTTTCTCTTCCATACACTTGCCCCCTATATAGCACCTGACTATATTACCAACTAGAATGCAGGTGGGTCTAGAGCAATCTTTTTGGACACTTTTAACTAAATAGGCAATATACAAGTAAGTTGAATGAGGGAAAAATTATATTCTTAATAAACAGAACGAGCCAACCTATTGGTAGGTTGGCTCGTTCTGTTAGATATATATAACTATTTATTACCTGGAGCTGGCTGGTCAACACCCCTTATCCGGTGCCGGTGTCCATCATCTTCGGTTGTATAAAAATCATAGTAATGGACATGCATTCCATTTCCTACTGGAATCGCTGGTCCGGAGTATGCCTTATAGTAGTGAGTATGCCCGTCTTCAAACACAACATATCCCTCGGTATAATGAATATGGTTTTGACCTTGAGTCTGAATGGGAGGAGAAGAGACATCCAGGCATTGGTGAACATGCCCATCATTAACCGAAGTATAATCAACTGAACCATGATTATGGTGTGGAACAAATCCGCTTACGAAATCATTTTTATTTGTAGCCATTTATTCAACCTCACTATTAAAAATTATTTCTTATAAGCAAGTTAAGCCTTATTCAGGCTAGCTTCAAACAAATCAATGATCTCCAAAAACCTTTCAGCTTCCCTAAATGTATGGTCGGCCAGAAGCGGGTGAATATTGCTCTTGATTCGGCATGCCTCAATTAATTCTCTTGCTGTTTTCTTAAAGTCCCTTAACGAAGCAACGGATACTTTATTCTGGTTTAAAAATTGACTAAGTAAAGGTTTTGTTTCTGATTGCGGCTGCATGGATTCTAGATCAACAGCCTGAAATACCAATTGGTCAAAATCATGGCTAAACTCCCTGGCCTGTTCAACTAACTTTCTTTCCGAAGGATCTAAAAGATGGCCGATAAACTTGGCATGATCAGCCATAATTTTAAGGAAGAAAACATTCTCTTCAATAATAGCTTCTGGTTTTGGTGCGAGTATCCCTGCGTTAAGATCTTTTAAGCGATTGGCAAAATATGCAGCTTCCCTGCTGATATGGTCGATTAATAAAGGATAATTATTAGAACGAATTTCGCAGCGCAATGTCAGACCCAGTACTTTCCTTTTATAGCTCCAGATAGCAGCTGCTGCTTGATAAACTTCGTTATTAAAGGCCTGAACTTGACCTAGTTCTGAGTTGACTGTAAATCTAGCCAGCCTTTCCTCTATTCTTTCAAAAAGAGCAATAAATTGTTGCGCTTCGGCAATTAATTGTTTCTGTTCGTACGTAAACCCCAAACTTAAAAATAAGGCATGCTCTTTCATAATTCTGGACCAAAATTTAATTTCGTCCAGCGATCTTGCCACAATTGGATCCGCCATATTATCCCCCCTGATTTTCACACTCCCTTCCATATATATGAATGGTTTTGAGTATTAATGCTACTTAACTCTCCTAGCAAAAATCATGACAAGCCAATCAAAAAACTGCTGCCAGATTGGCAGCAGGCATCCTTTTATTCATACTTCGAAAAATCCATAAAATAGCTATAAACCAAGTAAACGACCATAGCAAATGCTGTTGAGATAAATCCCCATCCCAATGTAATCTGTTCGATCACCAAATAGTTATTGCACAGCTGCACAGGCGACCAAATATACAGCCATCCCAACCCCAGGAATACCACGGTAAAAAATATGATAAGAGCATGTTTTCCGAAAGAACTAAGCTTTGGCCAGCTGTCCCGCAAAGGCACCCCTGCCAAAAATGGCAGCGAGATGAATTTAAAGGCTTCCACACTTGTCAGCGTCAAGGCTTCATCCATCGTCCTTGGAAGGGACCAATACACCATGATGATGGTAAACAGCAGAATACCCGGAACGCCGTTTTCATTCCATTTTTCAAAAAACTGAGGAAAACGCTGCTGAAAGAACTTCGCCATCAGAAATCCCGCAAACACCAGCATCGGCATTTGCATATGCATATGGGTAATCATGATGGACTCCAGCAAATTGGCTACAGGCGGGAGAATTAAAGCAAGAAGCAGTAAGAAACCATAGACTGATTGCTTCATCTTTTATCCCCTCCGCTCTGTAAAATCTCCGTTACCTGATCCGCAGCTTCATCAATGAGCGTGTAATCCATGACTTCCATTAATCGTCCTTCAGGATTCACCAGATAGAAGGCGGAGTTATGGGCAAAATTTCCGTACTCATCCGGAATAACAATGACACCAAAACGATCTAGTAGTGACTTCAGCTCCTGCTGATCCGGAATCCTCGCCATTCTCCACGTTTCCCCGTCACTGCCAAATGCCTTTCGATACGTATCAAGTGTCTCAGGATCATCCCGCTCCGGATCAAAGCTGATGCTGAGGAATTGGATGTCCTTGCCGATGTATTTCTTTGGAATCCGCTTATACACTTCAGACATATTGACCTCAAGCTCCGGGCAAACCGTTCCGCATGAAGTATACAAAAAGGTAATAAACACATACTTTCCTTCAAACTCGGAAAAAGAATAGGTCCTACCTTTATTATCCTCGAGGATAACATCCGGAAACTGAGGCTTTTCATCCATCAGCTGGTTCACACGGGCAGACTCTGCTGTAAAGGCCTGAAAGCCGTCTGTGCCAATAAAAAACAAGACCACTCCGAATAACAATACAATTAAGCTGGATAAAGCTGTTCTATTCTTTGGAAACATGTTCATCACTTCCTTTTAAAAGAAAGAGACAGCCCAGCCAGCCGAGCTATCTCTTTTTCCTTACCAGGTCTTATATGGAGGTGAACCCGGAGGCGCATTAACGATGAAGTCAACGAGCGGAATGACATACGCCATGCCGACAAGAACAATCATGCACACAATCCATAAGCCCCAGCGCTCTGTCCATCTTGGTGTTGGCGCTGCATCCTCTTCCACTTCCGCTACCGGGAACTCAGTGTTTCCTTTTGGTGCAAAGAACATGAGGTAGAATACTGCATACACCTGGATAAGCACACCGATCATTAGCAAAGTTCCGCCGATCGCCAGGAAGAATAAGTATGGATCCCAGCTTAGAGCCGTTGCATTGTCAAAATAAGTGGAATAAGAAGTTCTTCTTGGTGATCCCAATAATCCGACCCAGTGCATTGCTCCAGACATGATGATCATACCGATGGTCCAAATAATCGTTTGGATAATACCTAACTTGTTAATCTGCGGTGTCAGCACTCTTTTCGACACATAAGGAACAAGCCAGTAGCTGATGCCGAAGAATGTCATCACAACAGACATGCCAAGTGTTAAGTGGAAGTGGCCCACGATCCACATGGTGTTGTGGACAACCTGATTCAATTGGTTTGTGCTTTGGACAATACCGCCCGCTCCGGCAGGGATAAAGGCTGCCATCGCGATAAATGGTGCAAGGAAACGGACATCGCCCCAAGGTAATTTTTTATACCAGCCAACAAGACCTCTTCCGCCTTTCTTTCTGGCTGTACGTTCAAATACCGCAAACATTGCATAAGCAGTCATCAAGGATGGGAAGCCAATTGCCAAACTCATAAATACGTGCATGTATTTCACTGGCTCCGAAATACCAGGGTCAATGATCTGATGGTGGAATCCACCGGTAATATTCATAATAACGAGTGCAATTACCACAATTCTTGTTAAAAGATCATTCCATCTGTGCCCGCCGATGATTTTCGGCACAATAACATACCAGGCAGAAACCGCTGTTAAATACCAGATATTCACGAGTGTATGGCCAAAAGCCCAAAACAGCGTACGCGCAACCATGACATTGATGGTTTCAACCCAGCCGAAAGCCCACGGGATGATTGTAAATACTTCAATTGCAACCGGAAGGCTTCCGAAGAATAAGAGTACAAACACACCTGTTGCAAAGAAAGAGAGAATTGGAATATGCTGTCCAGGATTGCGTTTTCTCCAGCTTGCCACATTGATGAAGGCACCAAATGCGCACATCCAAACCCCTAGGACGATAAATACCAAGCCAATATAGAAAATGGGTGAAGCTGCCATTGGCGGGTAGAAGGTATACATGACAGATGCTTCATTCATTAAAATCGGAATAACAGCTAATACAAATCCGAAAATCTTCATCCAAAAACCGATCCAGGCCATCTTTCTGACCTTCGGAAGCAGGCCGCCCAATGTATGGGATAATCCCGCATAGAAATAGCCAATTGTAAAGAAAGCTGATAAAACTACAACTAAGAGAAGTCCGTGTGCAGTCAATACTTGATAGTAGTTCAGCCAAACTGGCAATTCCAGCATTCCGGCCCGATTCAGACCTTGCAATAGGCCAAGCAATCCGCCCAGCAGGATGGCTAAGAAGGCTACAGATAGGTATGATTTTGTTAATCTCGCATCCTCCAGGCTGATGCCCATGACTTTATTTGCTTTTTCCCTAAAAACTTGTGTATTCCCTGACTTGTTAATAATGGTTTCCACTGTTTCTCCCCCCTTTATTTAACCGTAATCGTTGTGCTCATCATTTGGTGTCCGGCACCGCAGTATTCGTTGCACAAAACTAAATATTCACCTGGCTTGTCGAATTTCTGGGTAATCTTTTGCACATAGCCAGGAACAACCATGGCATTCAAGTTGGTTTCTGCAACCTGGAACCCGTGTACGACATCTTTAGAAGTTAGTGTAAAATGAACGGTTGATCCGGCAGGCACTTCGATTTCGTTTGGTGTAAAACTAAACACCTGCAGCGTCATGACAACTTCATATTCATTCTCGCCAATCTTCTTGATGCCAGGCTGGTCAAACGGTGCTGTTTCATCCACTTTTTGCGGATCAATCCGTTCCCCATAGCTTGGCGGCCCCATTTCTAAAGCAAATGTCTGATAACCCGTAATGAGCATAAATCCGATAATCATCCCAAAACTTAAGAAAAGCCATATCTTCTCAGAGCGATGCATCATTTTTAATCCCCCCTATAATCTGGCCATATACAGGCCATAAACAATTAGATACGTAACAAAGATCCCTAACCCCACAACGGTTACTGAAAAAATGGTCCCCTTCAGCGTGCCATGTTCCTTTGCTGCCTTGCCCCCCTGGATCACTTTTTTCGTTTCCACCTTCCATCATCCCCCTTAAGTTTTTGTTACTTATATCATAATTGAGAACGTTTTTCACAAAAGTGAACTGCATCACACTTATCTCACAACTTTCCCGTTAAAAATAAGGTCCATTATCTAAAAATCCTCAGAGTTATCAACGCTTTACGCCGTTTTCAAACTAATTAAATACATATCTTCAATTTTGCACTGTTCACAAATCGTTCATATTCGTTCCCTTTATCCACGCTTTTCACTTCCACCGGCACGATTCACTTCGATTCGTTCCCTTCACCTTTACTTTTTCACTTCCACCAGCACGATTCACTCCGATTCGTTCCCTTCACCTTCACTTTTTCGTTCCCACCGGCACGATTCACTCCGATTCGTTCCCTTCACCTTCACTTTTTCACTTCCACCGGCACGATTCACTTCGATTCGTTCTTCTTCACTTTTTCACTTCCATTTTTATCTGGGACGGCAAAGCTGAAATTCGATAATAGAAAAGCCTGTCTCTTCCTAAGACAGGCTTTTCTTAACAAATGATCTCCTCTCCATATCTTTCTTTCAATGTAAACAAAAAAACCTAATCCCGTATAGGATTAGGTTGAAAATGGTATGTATAATGGTGGGCCTAAGTGGACTCGAACCACCGACCTCACGCTTATCAGGCGTGCGCTCTAACCAGCTGAGCTATAGGCCCATTTTTGGAGCGGGTGAAGGGAATCGAACCCTCATCATCAGCTTGGAAGGCTGAGGTTTTACCACTAAACTACACCCGCGTTTATAATTAATATTAAAACTACTATATAATTTCCTGCCCTTGCATGCCTCTTTCTCTAAAAGCTTATTCAGGAAGCTGATGCGTCGAGGCAACTCGCTGTTGATTCATGGGAGCGTTGCTCGTGGCTGAGGTTTTACCACTAAACTACACCCGCGTTTACATTGTTTGGAGGCAACACCCGGATTTGAACCGGGGATGGAGGTTTTGCAGACCTCTGCCTTACCACTTGGCTATGCTGCCTTAAAAATGGCTGGGCTAGCAGGATTCGAACCTGCGAGTGACGGAGTCAAAGTCCGGTGCCTTACCGCTTGGCTATAGCCCATTAAAGATTCTTTTAAAAGAAAAATGGGGCGATTGATGGGAATCGAACCCACGAGTGTCGGAGCCACAATCCGATGCGTTAACCACTTCGCCACAACCGCCATCTTCCTACTGGCAGGGGTAGTAGGAATCGAACCCACATCAAAGGTTTTGGAGACCTTCGTTTTACCATTAAACTATACCCCTATATAAATGGTGGAGGGGGGCAGATTCGAACTGCCGAACCCGAAGGAGCGGATTTACAGTCCGCCGCGTTTAGCCACTTCGCTACCCCTCCATCGTCTGAAAAGACTTAGGAAATATGGTGGCTCAGGACGGAATCGAACCGCCGACACAAGGATTTTCAGTCCTTTGCTCTACCGACTGAGCTACTGAGCCGTATTAAATTAATAACCCTAAAGTTAGATAGCTGTGCTTCAAAGCTCTGCGTTCTTTGTTGCAGATTTTAAAAGCATGCCATTCAATGATGCTAAAGCTTCGCAGCTGCATTCTTTTAAAATCCTCTACCGACTGAGCTACTGAGCCATTTATCTATTTAGTTTAAAAATGGCGGTCCGGACGGGACTCGAACCCGCGACCTCCTGCGTGACAGGCAGGCATTCTAACCAACTGAACTACCGGACCAGATTGCGGGGGCAGGATTTGAACCTGCGACCTTCGGGTTATGAGCCCGACGAGCTACCGGACTGCTCCACCCCGCGATAATAGTATTTATGTGATTTTTCTATGCTCACATACAGCATAAGGACTGTCCCGATCTTAGGATGCTTAATCAAGCAGCAGCTCGATCGGTACAACTCGCAGTTTTTTCAGTGAAGTAACGCTCGTTGCTCCACCCCGCGATAATAGTATTAAAATAATGGAGGAGGAAAGGGGATTCGAACCCCTGCGCGGTTTGACCCGCCTGTCGGTTTTCAAGACCGATCCCTTCAGCCGGACTTGGGTATTCCTCCGAAATATTAAGATCAAAGATCATAATGGTAGCGGCGGAGGGGATCGAACCCCCGACCTCACGGGTATGAACCGTACGCTCTAGCCAGCTGAGCTACACCGCCAAAATGATTAAATTTTATGGTGGAGCCTAGCGGGATCGAACCGCTGACCTCCTGCGTGCAAAGCAGGCGCTCTCCCAGCTGAGCTAAGGCCCCATGTTTTATAAATAAAGTGTCGCTGGTCGGGAAGACAGGATTCGAACCTGCGACCCCTTGGTCCCAAACCAAGTGCTCTACCAAGCTGAGCTACTCCCCGTTTTTATGGCGCGCCCGAGAGGAGTCGAACCCCTAACCTTTTGATCCGTAGTCAAACGCTCTATCCAATTGAGCTACGGGCGCAAAATAATGGAGCGGAAGACGGGATTCGAACCCGCGACCCCCACCTTGGCAAGGTGATGTTCTACCACTGAACTACTTCCGCTTAAAAATGGTGCGGGTGAAGGGAGTCGAACCCCCACGCCTTGCGGCGCCAGATCCTAAGTCTGGTGCGTCTGCCAATTCCGCCACACCCGCAATATTAAATTAAAATGGTGAGCCATGAAGGACTCGAACCTTCGACCCTCTGATTAAAAGTCAGATGCTCTACCGACTGAGCTAATGGCTCATACTTTGATATGAATTCCTAAACTACATTTGCATAGTGCTCCAAAGCCCTGCGTTCTTTGTTGCAGATTTTAAAAGTTGCTATTCGAGGATGGTTTGCTTCGATGCTGCAAATTTTAAAATCCTCTACCGACTGAGCTAATGGCTCGTCCAAAAAATATGGTGGAGGATGACGGGATCGAACCGCCGACCCTCTGCTTGTAAGGCAGATGCTCTCCCAGCTGAGCTAATCCTCCAAATGGTGACCCCTACGGGATTCGAACCCGTGTTACCGCCGTGAAAGGGCGGTGTCTTAACCGCTTGACCAAGGGGCCATCTCATAATTTGGCAAAATAAATACCCCGTTTGGGGTTCGCCTAGCAACGTCCTACTCTCACAGGGGGACAGCCCCCAACTACCATCGGCGCTGAGAAGCTTAACTTCCGTGTTCGGTATGGGAACGGGTGTGACCTTCTCGCTATCGTCACTAGACTATATTTTTTTAGAAGGTTTGTTCCTTCAAAACTAGATAATGCATGAAGAAGTGTTGCCGAGTATCACCAATAACTTGGTTAAGTCCTCGATCGATTAGTATCAGTCAGCTCCACATGTCGCCACGCTTCCACCTCTGACCTATCAACCTGATCATCTTTCAGGGATCTTACTAGCTTGACGCTATGGGAAATCTCATCTCGAGGGGGGCTTCATGCTTAGATGCTTTCAGCACTTATCCCTTCCGCACATAGCTACCCAGCGATGCCTTTGGCAAGACAACTGGTACACCAGCGGTGCGTCCATCCCGGTCCTCTCGTACTAAGGACAGCTCCTCTCAAATTTCCTGCGCCCACGACGGATAGGGACCGAACTGTCTCACGACGTTCTGAACCCAGCTCGCGTACCGCTTTAATGGGCGAACAGCCCAACCCTTGGGACCGACTACAGCCCCAGGATGCGATGAGCCGACATCGAGGTGCCAAACCTCCCCGTCGATGTGGACTCTTGGGGGAGATAAGCCTGTTATCCCCGGGGTAGCTTTTATCCGTTGAGCGATGGCCCTTCCATGCGGAACCACCGGATCACTAAGCCCGACTTTCGTCCCTGCTCGACTTGTAGGTCTCGCAGTCAAGCTCCCTTGTGCCTTTACACTCTGCGAATGATTTCCAACCATTCTGAGGGAACCTTTGGGCGCCTCCGTTACTTTTTAGGAGGCGACCGCCCCAGTCAAACTGCCCACCTGACACTGTCTCCCGCCCCGATAAGGGGCGCGGGTTAGAATTTCAATACAGCCAGGGTAGTATCCCACCGACGCCTCCACCGAAGCTGGCGCTCCGGTTTCTACGGCTCCTACCTATCCTGTACAAGCTGTACCAAAATTCAATATCAGGCTACAGTAAAGCTCCACGGGGTCTTTCCGTCCTGTCGCGGGTAACCTGCATCTTCACAGGTACTATAATTTCACCGAGTCTCTCGTTGAGACAGTGCCCAGATCGTTACGCCTTTCGTGCGGGTCGGAACTTACCCGACAAGGAATTTCGCTACCTTAGGACCGTTATAGTTACGGCCGCCGTTTACTGGGGCTTCGATTCAAAGCTTCGCTTGCGCTAACCTCTCCTCTTAACCTTCCAGCACCGGGCAGGCGTCAGCCCCTATACTTCGCCTTGCGGCTTCGCAGAGACCTGTGTTTTTGCTAAACAGTCGCCTGGGCCTATTCACTGCGGCTCATCAGGGCTATTCACCCTAATGAGCACCCCTTCTCCCGAAGTTACGGGGTCATTTTGCCGAGTTCCTTAACGAGAGTTCTCTCGCTCACCTTAGGATTCTCTCCTCGCCTACCTGTGTCGGTTTGCGGTACGGGCACCTTTTCCCTCGCTAGAGGCTTTTCTTGGCAGTGTGGAATCAGGAACTTCGGTACTAAATTTCCCTCGCCGTCACAGCTCAGCCTGTGTGGTAACGGGATTTGCCTCGTTACCGGCCTAACTGCTTGGACGCGCATATCCAACAGCGCGCTTACCCTATCCTCCTGCGTCCCCCCATTGCTCAAACGGTAAAGAGGTGGTACAGGAATATCAACCTGTTGTCCATCGCCTACGCTTTTCAGCCTCGGCTTAGGTCCCGACTAACCCTGAGCGGACGAGCCTTCCTCAGGAAACCTTAGGCATTCGGTGGATGGGATTCTCACCCATCTTTCGCTACTCATACCGGCATTCTCACTTCTAAGCGCTCCACCAGTCCTTGCGGTCTAGCTTCAACGCCCTTAGAACGCTCTCCTACCACGGACACCTAATGGTGTCCATCCACAGCTTCGGTGATACGTTTAGCCCCGGTACATTTTCGGCGCGGAGTCACTCGACCAGTGAGCTATTACGCACTCTTTAAATGGTGGCTGCTTCTAAGCCAACATCCTGGTTGTCTAAGCAACTCCACATCCTTTTCCACTTAACGTATACTTTGGGACCTTAGCTGGTGGTCTGGGCTGTTTCCCTCTTGACTACGGATCTGATCACTCGCAGTCTGACTCCCATGGATAAGTCTTTGGCATTCGGAGTTTGTCTGAATTCGGTAACCCGATGAGGGCCCCTAGTCCAAACAGTGCTCTACCTCCAAGACTCTTACTACATGAGGCTAGCCCTAAAGCTATTTCGGAGAGAACCAGCTATCTCCAAGTTCGATTGGAATTTCTCCGCTACCCACACCTCATCCCCGCACTTTTCAACGTGCGTGGGTTCGGGCCTCCATCCAGTGTTACCTGGACTTCACCCTGGACATGGGTAGATCACCTGGTTTCGGGTCTACGACCACATACTCATTCGCCCTATTCAGACTCGCTTTCGCTGCGGCTCCATCTTGTCAACTTAACCTCGCATGTAATCGTAACTCGCCGGTTCATTCTACAAAAGGCACGCTATCACCCATTAACGGGCTCTAACTACTTGTAGGCACACGGTTTCAGGTTCTCTTTCACTCCCCTTCCGGGGTGCTTTTCACCTTTCCCTCACGGTACTGGTTCACTATCGGTCACTAGGGAGTATTTAGCCTTGGGAGATGGTCCTCCCTGCTTCCGACGGGATTTCTCGTGTCCCGCCGTACTCAGGATCCACTCTGGAGGGAACGAAGTTTCAACTACAGGGCTTTTACCTTCTCTGGCCGGCCTTTCCAGACCTGTTCATTTACCTCGTTCCTTTGTAACTCCGTGTAGAGTGTCCTACAACCCCAAGAGGCAAGCCTCTTGGTTTGGGCTAATCCCGTTTCGCTCGCCGCTACTCAGGGAATCGCGTTTGCTTTCTCTTCCTCCGGGTACTTAGATGTTTCAGTTCCCCGGGTCTGCCTTCCATACCCTATGAATTCAGATATGGATCCTATCCCATTACGGATAGGGGGTTTCCCCATTCGGAAATCTCCGGATCAAAGCTTACTTACAGCTCCCCGAAGCATATCGGAGTTAGTCCCGTCCTTCATCGGCTCCTAGTGCCAAGGCATTCACCGTGCGCCCTTTCTAACTTAACCTACTTCGGCCAATGATCGACTGCGAATCTCTGCGTCAGCTTCGTCACTGTGCTCCTTACGTACTCTCGTACGCTCCGGTGCTCGTTCGGTCGCTTCCTTGATCTTCTTGCCGCTCATCGTCCTCATGGTTTGTGCTCTTACTTGGTTTTAAAAAAACTTACATAAGAGAAAAAAACTAAGATGGCGATTACTCGGTTATTGCTTCTTCATTAACATTATCTAGTTTTCAAGGAACAAAGCTGCTTACTAAATTTCAGCAGTGAGAGATAGTTCTCTCAAAACTAAACAAAAACAGAAACGTCATTTTTATGAAGCAATAATGCTTCAATTTATCCTTAGAAAGGAGGTGATCCAGCCGCACCTTCCGATACGGCTACCTTGTTACGACTTCACCCCAATCATCTGTCCCACCTTAGGCGGCTGGCTCCAAAAGGTTACCCCACCGACTTCGGGTGTTACAAACTCTCGTGGTGTGACGGGCGGTGTGTACAAGGCCCGGGAACGTATTCACCGCGGCATGCTGATCCGCGATTACTAGCGATTCCGGCTTCATGCAGGCGAGTTGCAGCCTGCAATCCGAACTGAGAATGGTTTTATGGGATTCGCTTAACCTCGCGGTCTTGCAGCCCTTTGTACCATCCATTGTAGCACGTGTGTAGCCCAGGTCATAAGGGGCATGATGATTTGACGTCATCCCCACCTTCCTCCGGTTTGTCACCGGCAGTCACCTTAGAGTGCCCAACTGAATGCTGGCAACTAAGATCAAGGGTTGCGCTCGTTGCGGGACTTAACCCAACATCTCACGACACGAGCTGACGACAACCATGCACCACCTGTCATCCTGTCCCCCGAAGGGGAACGCCCTATCTCTAGGGTTGTCAGGAGATGTCAAGACCTGGTAAGGTTCTTCGCGTTGCTTCGAATTAAACCACATGCTCCACCGCTTGTGCGGGCCCCCGTCAATTCCTTTGAGTTTCAGCCTTGCGGCCGTACTCCCCAGGCGGAGTGCTTAATGCGTTTGCTGCAGCACTAAAGGGCGGAAACCCTCTAACACTTAGCACTCATCGTTTACGGCGTGGACTACCAGGGTATCTAATCCTGTTTGCTCCCCACGCTTTCGCGCCTCAGCGTCAGTTACAGACCAAAGAGTCGCCTTCGCCACTGGTGTTCCTCCACATCTCTACGCATTTCACCGCTACACGTGGAATTCCACTCTTCTCTTCTGCACTCAAGTTCCCCAGTTTCCAATGACCCTCCCCGGTTGAGCCGGGGGCTTTCACATCAGACTTAAGGAACCGCCTGCGCGCGCTTTACGCCCAATAATTCCGGACAACGCTTGCCACCTACGTATTACCGCGGCTGCTGGCACGTAGTTAGCCGTGGCTTTCTGGTTAGGTACCGTCAAGGTACCGGCAGTTACTCCGGTACTTGTTCTTCCCTAACAACAGAGTTTTACGATCCGAAAACCTTCATCACTCACGCGGCGTTGCTCCGTCAGACTTTCGTCCATTGCGGAAGATTCCCTACTGCTGCCTCCCGTAGGAGTCTGGGCCGTGTCTCAGTCCCAGTGTGGCCGATCACCCTCTCAGGTCGGCTACGCATCGTTGCCTTGGTGAGCCGTTACCTCACCAACTAGCTAATGCGCCGCGGGCCCATCTGTAAGTGATAGCCGAAACCATCTTTCAGCTTTCCCTCATGTGAGGGAAAGAGTTATCCGGTATTAGCTCCGGTTTCCCGAAGTTATCCCAGTCTTACAGGCAGGTTGCCCACGTGTTACTCACCCGTCCGCCGCTGACTTCAGGGAGCAAGCTCCCATCCGTCCGCTCGACTTGCATGTATTAGGCACGCCGCCAGCGTTCGTCCTGAGCCAGGATCAAACTCTCCATATAAGAGTTGATTAAGCTCACTTACACACGGATGTGTTGACGTCGATGTTGCCACAGGACGTGGCGTTCTTAATCGACGATCCGCTGTTGTCTTTTCAAAAAAGACTAAAGAATTAACGTTGACGTTTCTGCTTTGTTTAGTTTTCAAAGAACTATTTTGTTGAGCTTCTTTCGAAGTGACAACGAAATTCATTGTATCATCTTCTTAAGGAGAAGTCAACTTCATTTTTCATCTTTTTTCTGTTTGGTATTCAACAGATTAAAAAGTTTTTTGTTGCCAATAAGTAATTGCCTCTTAGCGACAAAAACTATCTTACTATAATTTGATAGATAAAGTCAACACCTAATATAAAAAAATGCATGCCCCATTAATTTCTAAAAAATATTAACAGAGCACACACCTTTTCTTCTATTATAAGATATATTTCTCTGCCCACTGCTTAATTATTAACAGCATCTCCGGGCTCAGCGGTTTAGTAAGACTTTCTTTATAGATAGATTTAACCTTAATCATAGATACAGGCTCTTCCTGATCTCTTAGAAGATGATTCATATCCCTTACATTATAGCCCTCTGCAGGTCCATTTACCTTTTCAGCAAAAAGGTGCACATGGTTAGGCTCAACCTGAACATCTTTATTCCCGGTAATCGCTAGCACCGGACAAGTAATAGCAGCTAAATCCTCTTCCATTTCATATTGAAAATGCTCGCGTGCCCACTTCGCGTTAATCTTTGTTAAGCCTTTTTTCATTACCGTCTCATCCGACTCCACCATCTCATCGAATAACTTCTTCTGTTTGGAAGCTGTCGTTTTATGAACTTTTAACGCACGAAGGAGCATACCGGTAAATCCTTTCATTTCGGTTACTTCCTCCTCAAGCTGTTTGGTCTGGAATTCAGAAGCCTTCCGCACATTATCTGCCTGCCCCGCCAGCAGAATGAGGCCTGCTGCGTTTACCTGCTTATTAATTGGAGGAATCAGCGAGCATCCCTCGCTATGCCCGAGCAGAAAAATTCTATCTGAATCAATTTCCGGAAGCTCACGGGCTGCTTTTACAGCTGCCACACCGTCGCTAACCAAATCCCACATCCCTGTTTCATAAAAATCTCCGCCGCTCTCACCTGCTCCCCGTTTGTCATATCTAAGTACCGCCACCCCGATAGAGGCAAAGAATTCAGCCAGCATTTTATAAGCATTCATCTGCATATGTTTTACATTGGCATCCCGGTCAACCGGGCCTGATCCATGAAGAATGACGACAAGAGGCGGTTTCCCTTCAAACTTCTCCGGGAAGCTTACCGTTCCCTTTAAAGTAATATCCGTTTTAAACTGAATGTCACGTTCTTTCATATATAGCACCCCAAACTATGCTTTTTATGATATGACGCTTAAACGGAAAAATCGTTCAGTAGTTTAATTACTAATTCAATATAAATTTTTAAGGCAATACTAAAGGCAAATCTTAAATGTTTTTAGGAGGGGAATACTATGCCACGGAAATCTGCATCTGCAGCAGCCAGCGAAGAGGAACAGAATGAAAAGGGTACTCAAGAACCATCGCCCCCCAACGAAAAAAATAAAGATGATATCGGCAATCTTAATCGTATGTTAGCTGCTGTCTTAGAATATTTGTCTGATGATGAAGTAGAAGAAATTGATATTGAATACCTCCTTACACATACGGAGGGCCTTCGGGAATGGTGGGATCAATACCGGGAAAATAACAAAAAACAGATAGAAGAAGAAATAAAAAAATCCCTCGGTTCGCTGTCCCTGGAGGAACTCGAGAGTATCCGCGAACAGATAAAAGAGAAAAACAAGTAATCACTGCAGTCCTTTTTACGAAGAATGCTTATGATTACTCAAGCTAAGGGGGCTAATTGAAGCAAAAAAACCAAATGATTATTTTATTAATTAGCATTATAGTTATCTGGTTTTTCCTATTCGGCATTCGGCTCATTGGGTATTTTTCATCAATAAGCGAAAAAGGACTCCGGGCGACGGAGTTCGGGTTGCAGGGCTGCAGTAATGCTGAGTTCATATTATGCACAATATGGACCATTTCATTTTTTTATTCTATCCCTTTGGCTTTCCTTTAGCGCTTGTTATCTAGAATCAATAAAATAAACAAAAAAAGGACCCGCTTGCCAATTGCAAACGAGTCCTTATTCATTTTACTGTTCCACAAGCTCCCCGCCTGTCAATTCTATATGCCCTTCACCCCAGTTGCACATAGCATCCAGTATTGGGCGGAGTGACCACCCGTAATCTGTTAATGAATAGATAACCTTCGGAGGAACCTGATCATAAACAGTTCGATTTACAACACCATCAGCTTCAAGCTCACGCAGCTGCTGGGTAAGCATTTTTTGGGTAATTCCAGGCATCAGCCTTTTTAACTCGCTTGTCCTCTTCTCTCCTTTAATCAAATGGCACATGATGACGACTTTCCACTTTCCCCCGATTACATCGAGCGTCGCTTCTACCGGAATATTGTAAGCCATCTTCATTCCTCCCTTTATATCACATAGGCACCTTAAAGTACCTGCATTACTTTAAAGTGCGTACTATTCATTTCTACTCATGCCATCCATAATAGCATAAGGAAGCACGAAACGTAATGGTGAAATTGACCATAGGGTACTTTTTAGTGCCTATATCACTTTAAAGTACGTACTATTCACTTTATCTTTTATGCTTCATAATGACATTCATCAAGGCAGCATAACCAAATTTGAAAGGCGCCAGGTTATGAAGTCTTCTCTTCATCAACTTTTTTAGATATAAGGAGGATCATTCATATGAGTTCCATTGCCATAAATACGCAAAAAGAAAAAAGCGGTACACCTGCCCTGCTTGCACTGGCAATCAGTGCATTCGGTATTGGCACCACAGAATTTGTGCCTGTCGGTTTATTGTCTACCCTGTCCAATGATTTAGGAATTTCAATTACCCTTGCCGGCTTATTAATTTCGGGCTATGCAGTTGGTGTCGCCATAGGGGCACCAATCCTGACTGCTTTGACCAGTAAAATGAGCCGCAAATCTTTGCTCATGTCATTAATGATTTTATTTATCATCGGGAATTCTGTTGCAGCCATGTCCTCGTCTTTTAGCCTTTTGCTAATAGCACGCTTTATCACAGCTTTTTCACACGGAATCTTCTTCTCCATCGGCTCAACCATTGCCGCTGATTTAGTTCCTGAGAACAAACGGGCCAGTGCGATTGCCTTTATGTTCACCGGTTTAACCGTTGCGACTGTTACCGGCGTTCCTCTGGGAACTTTTATCGGCCAAATGTTCGGCTGGAGAGCTACTTTCTGGGGAGTGGCACTGCTTGGTGTAATCGGGATTATCTCTAGTGCCATCCTGGTTCCAAAAAACCTGAAAGAAGCACCTCCATCCAAGTTCAGTGAACAGCTGAAAATCTTGAGCAGCGGCAAACTCCTTTTAGCCTTTAGCATCACTGCCCTGGGATATGGCGGAACCTTTGTGGCATTTACGTATTTGACTCCGCTTCTTGAAGAGGTAACAGGGTTCAGCCATAAATGGATCAGCATCATATTGCTTGCTTACGGCTTTGCAGTAGCCATCGGAAATGTCATTGGCGGAAAAGCTTCAGATAAGAATCCCTTAAAGGCTCTGTTCTGGATGTTCGCCATGCAAGCCCTTATTCTTGTATTGCTAACCTTTGCGGCACCATATAAAGCACTAGGTCTTATCGCTATTTTCTTAATGGGATTATTCGCATTTATGAATGTGCCCGGCCTTCAGATTCTTGTTGTGAACCTGGCAGAGAAATATGTCCCATCTGCTGTGAACGTCGCTTCTGCCTTAAATATTGCAGCCTTTAACATAGGAATCGCTATCGGTTCATTTGCCGGCGGCCTTATTGTTGATTCCTTCGGGCTAATTCACACACCTTGGATTGGCGCAGTGATGGTATTAGGGGCAGCAGGATTAACCGGATTCCTGAGAAAGCTTGAGAAAACCAACTAATTAAAGGAGTGATTTGAATTGAATCAATTATCTTTAAAAAGTACAGTTACACTAGTAAATGGAGTAAAAATGCCTAAGATTGGCCTGGGTGTATTTAAAGTACAAAAAGAAGATGAACTTTTAACTGCAGTTAATGCAGCCATTGAAACGGGCTACCGCAGCATTGACACAGCATCCATTTATGAAAACGAAGATTGGGTAGGCAGAGCCATTCGCCAGTCAGGGCTTAACAGAGAAGAACTTTTTATCACATCGAAAGTATGGAACGATGACCAGGGATATGAAGAAACACTTCAGGCATTTAACACTTCTCTGGAGAAAATGGGATTGAACTACCTGGATCTTTATTTAATCCATTGGCCAGTCGAAGGAAAATATGCTGACACTTGGAGAGCGTTTGAGCAGTTGTATAGGGAAGGCAAAATAAAAGCGATTGGCGTCAGCAACTTTCAGGTGCATCATCTGGAAGAGTTATTAAAAACAGCAGAAATTAAACCAATGATTAATCAAATTGAACTGCACCCAAAATTATCACAAAAAGAACTCCGCTCGTTCGCTGCCCGGCATGACATGCAGATTGAAGCATGGGCACCATTAATGCAAGGCGGATTATTTGAAAACGAAGTCCTGAACGGACTCGCTAAAAAATATGGAAAATCTGTTGCGCAAATTGTTTTAAGATGGCATCTGCAAAACGATATAATCATTATTCCTAAATCGACAAAGCGGTATCGGATCAAAGAAAATGCCGACTTATTTGGGTTTGAGCTATCTGCCGAAGACATCAGTCTTATCGATTCCTTAAATGAGGATCTACGTGTAGGACCAGATCCGGATCATTTTGATTTCTAAAACCCCTTAGACTTATTAGAAAAGACGAGACGCACTCACAACGGCTCGTCTTTTTTCTCATTATAAGTATAGGCTTTTCTTATAGATTTCTGTTTCTTACTACAACTTTACGAAAAGAACCAAATTTATAAGATTACTTAATAAATCCCTTTATAATGAACAAGATAAGTGTAACTCGGAAAGATTAAGCATCTTACAAGGGAGTTCATTCCATGATTTTCTTTCTTTACTTCGTGATCAATGTAGCTGTTTTGTTCCTTTTTATAAAGAAAAAGAAACACTTGCATATACTGGAAATTCTCGTATATTGGATGGTTAGCTCCTACCTTTTTCAAAACCTTTCCGCTCTTTGCTACATGAACTTTAAAACCTTGATCATTCCCGAAAAGTTAAGCTATGAATTCTCCCATTTTCTTAACCGAATCGTGCTTTTTCCTGCCATCATGGTGTTGTTTCTTTCTTATTTCCTTAGTCTGAGAACATTCAAAAGAAAGCTCTTGTTAATCTTGTTTTTCCTATTCATACTTGGCGGTTTGGAATGGATGGGACATTTAACAGGCGTTCTAGTCCATGTAAATTGGAAACTTTGGTGGTCATTTGCCTTTTGGCTTGTTTCCTTGCTTCTATTAATTGGATTTATGAAGTTTTTCAGGAAGATTCTTTATAGAGGAGGCTAGTTTATGAATGTTACCTTTGATTGGAATGAGTGGTACTTCATCATAACATCTGCACTCATTATTCTGTTGTTTTTACCCATCCGAAAATACTTTCCTCCTGCATTGGTGACGATTATCTGGGTTTATAATGTCGCATTAGTTGCCACAATTGATTACTTTCTTCTTGCCACACCTTTTCAGATGTATTTATTTGGAGATAATCCTACATATGAACTTTCCGGTGCGCTCTTTCACTTTTTTATGTATCCTTGTTCTGCCCTCCTGTTTTTATTTGGCTATGATCGCTGGGAACTCTATGGAAAGAAAACAGTTTGGTACATTCTTTGCTGGAGTGCGTTTTCGATATTTTTTGAATGGCTGACTGTAAAAAATCATGCTCTTACCTATACAGGCTGGAAGCTTTTTTATTCAATTCCTGTTTACCCTGCTGCAGCCGTCATGCTGATTCTAGTATTTCGATTTTCCAAAAAGAAACTTATGGATCCTCAGCTTGAAGCATCACCAAAAGTGTATTAAGAAAGCAGGAGGCATTAGCGCCCCCTGCTTATTACAACTTAGATAATGTCCTCAGAATACTATATACAAACCACAATATAGAACTTACTTCAACTCGCCAGCGGCAGCACAATCTCTATCATCGTGCCCTCATTCACTTTGCTTTGATAAGAGATCCTGCCATTATGCTGTTTGATAATTTTATGGCAGATCATCAGCCCTAGCCCCGTTCCCTTTTCTTTCAAGGTATAAAAAGGCTCACCCAAACGTGGCAGCAGCTCTTCCGGAATGCCGCAGCCCTGGTCTTGAACAGAAACCACACACTCCCCTTCTGCACCATGGCGGAGATCAATTTTAATAACCCCGCCATCACGCATAGCTTCCATGGCATTCTTAAAAATATTCAGAAACACCTGTTTGATTTGGTTTTTTTCACATGTGATAAAAAAATCTGCCGCCTCAAAGGCAATATTAAATTGAATGGCATTCATATTGGCCTGCGGAGACAGCAGTTCAACTGTATTCTCAACAATTTCCCGCAAATCGGCACGGTTCATTTGGATCGCCTGCGGTTTTCCAAGCGATAGCATTTCGCTTGTGATATTTTCAATACGCTCAAGTTCATCTAACAGTAAATCACTATATTCAATTTGGCTGTTTTCACTTTTATAAAGCTGCACGAAACCTTTGATGGTTGTGAGCGGATTTCGGATTTCATGCGCTACTCCAGCTGCCAGCTCTCCAACGATGGATAGCTTTTCTGATTGCAAAAGAAATTCCTCAGCTTTTTTGCGTTCAGAAATATCACGGCTAATCATGACAATATGCTCAACCTCTTGGCTCTCACCCATAACAGGCATACAGCGCGATTCAAATTCAATCCATTGTCCTTCCTGGTGCTTCAGACGAAATTCCATCGAAATGGCCTCATTGTCTTCAAATATCTTTTTCAGATTGGCCAGAAACATATCTACATCTTCCGGATAGACAATTTCACCAATTTCCATCGTTTCTAAATCAGGTCCTTTATACCCCAGAACAAGTTCATGAGACGGAGAGAAATAACTTAACGTTCGATCCCGATCCATCACTGCTATTAGATCTGATGTATTCTCGGCAATCAGCCGGTATTTAGATTCACTTTCCTCCAGCGTCTTTTCCATCTTCTTTTTTTCCGCTATGATTCGAAGCAGCCTTTCATAGGACTCGATCAGCAAGCTTCCAATCATTACGCCGA
This sequence comes from Cytobacillus sp. C11.1, assembly GCF_058145115.1. Taxonomy (NCBI): domain Bacteria; kingdom Bacillati; phylum Bacillota; class Bacilli; order Caryophanales; family Bacillaceae; genus Cytobacillus; species Cytobacillus sp. C11.1. The sequence continues at coordinate 420,340 of NZ_CM176935.1, forward strand.
ATGTCACAAACACTAAATACTGAAGGTGAAAAATAAGATCATCCCGGAAAACGTTAAAAATGATTGGTACAGTAATAACGTAGATAGCCAAGTAAGCGACATAAAGAATGGCCATTTTTCTAACTGGTTTAACGTGTGGTCTATATTTATGGATTGCTGTAAAAACAATCATAATAATGAGCCAGCCCACAATGGCAGGCAGCCAATTTTCACTGGCCATCAGTCTGGTAACCAAGGCAAAACTGCCGGCTATGAAACCTGCACCTGGACCCAAATATGAAAATACCAATATTAGAATGGCATATCGGATATCATAAGCATAACCTTGTTCATTAAATGAAAGACCAACGAGCACAGAGGACACGATTCCCGCATATAAACCGCCCCAAAGCCGCATCTGTTTAAGCGGCTTATGATTGATAAACGAACGGATGACTAAGGGTGTACTGACCAGTAATGAAAAAATGGAGAGATTAACAATATAGTCTAAAAGAAACATAGGCTCCCTCCTATTTTTCTCAGTTTTAATTTCTCAATATTCTATCTTTATCATAAACCAGAGATGGTACTGCCGCCACAACTATTTTAGCTTCCTAAAGACGATGCCTCCCCTTTTCTAAAGCAGGACTTTTCTATTATCCATTGAATTAACTATTGGTTACAGATAGTAGAATGAAGGAGCACAAACCATGTTATTATTAATAGAAAAAATTGAAAGTATTATTCAGGAAAGGAGCCAGTTCCCGCTTACAGGAACTGGCTCCTTTTCGATTTATATTTTCGTTTGAACCCTACATAATTGGGGAATTCGAAATAATACACGCTATCGTATATTTTTAAAGCATTGTGTAAGCTTATTGTTGAATCGGCACCATGTTGATTGGAGCGGAAGACGCGAAATCCTCAAAATACATTCGTGGGGTATTTAATCGTGGATGCTTAATCAAATTCCAACGAGAGCGTCTATGAGGCTCCCCAACCGCCCACGGGTCGCCGAGCATTGAAATCAGATAGCAAGTTTAACAGTACTAAGATTCAAGGAGGATGATCATGAAGCAATATGGAAAATTCCTGGCTATGATTGCCGTTTCTACTTTTATTATGTATTGGCTTATGTTCTTGAACGTATTCCAATTTGATCATGTTTTTTACAGCCAAACTCGTGTGTTCATGGCATTGATTATGGGATCAGTGATGGCAGTCGTGATGCTGCTGTTCATGTGGAAAATGTACAAAAATACAAAAATAAATGCAATGATTCTTGCCGGAAGTGCACTAGTATTCACCGTTTCGCTTTGGCTGGTGCGCAGCCAAACAACAGTGGATGATACCGGCTGGATGAAAGCGATGATCCCGCACCATTCCATCGCCATTCTTACAAGTGAACGCGCCAACATTGAAGACCCGCGTGCACAAAAGCTTGCTGACGAAATTATCAAAGCACAGCTCAAAGAAATTACCGAGATGAAGAAGTTGATAAAGGATCTTGAAGACGAACAGTAATATATCACAGCCAGTCCCCCAATGGAACTGGCTGTTTTTATTACACCTTTTTCACAAACTCGGACTTCAGCTTCATCGCACCAAAGCCGTCGATTTTACAATCAATATCATGATCGCCATCAACCAGGCGGATATTTTTAACCTTCGTTCCGATCTTAATAACGGAAGAAGAACCTTTCACTTTAAGATCCTTAATGACTGTTACAGTATCCCCGTCATTCAGTACATTCCCATTTGAATCCTTAATCACCTTTTCGTCTTCATGTTTCTCTGCCTCAGACTCCGCTGTCCACTCATGCCCACACTCCGGACATACAAATAGCGATCCGTCTTCATACGTATACTCTGAATTACACTTCGGGCAATTTGGCAAATTAGACATTTCCCTCTTCCTCCGCATTCTATAGATAGGTTCACCCTATTATAAATATACAGCTCGCTTTTGATAAGCCTTCGCGGCAAAAAAGAGAGCATGCACAGGCAGCTTTTTGGAAAATTATTTGTAAAATCAGTTTGGATATTTGCCGCTGCTTTCATTCATAGCATTATTAACCGTTTATTCAATCAAACATTTGATTAAACTCATTATCTGTTCTCAGGGCATTCGAAATAATCGCAGAAGAATAAGAATTGGTTTTGGCTCAAAAGGGAATTATAGATAAATGGTGACCGATGCCTTAGTTACAGCTCAACACTTCCTGAATCGAATTCGTCGGAAACTCACTCATTCAGATTCATATTCTCAATTATAAACTTAAAAATCCCATTAGTTGAGATTGAAGGGGACAACAGCAGGGTAAGCAGGGAGAGATAGCGTTAATCTGTTAAATCGGCGGTAACCCCGCCTGTTTGCAGCTCTCCTCTTCCATGTAGATTAGGTTTCATTTTTTAACATGCTGCGCCTTTATTACTACTTCCAGTTAGCATTAAAGGTTTTTACCCTGTATTCAAAATCAAGCTACATTTTCACAGCTTATCCCTTGACAAAAAATCTAACCTATATGATAATGATTACCGAATTAGAATTATTATTAAATAGTTCGCTGTTTAATTAATAATCATATCACTCAACCATTTTAAGGAGGAATTTTATCATGGCATTAATCGGCAAAGAAGTACTACCATTCTCAGCAAAAGCTTTCCATAACGGTGATTTCATCGATGTTTCAGAAGAAAACTTCAAAGGCAAATGGAGCGTAGTTTGCTTCTACCCTGCGGACTTTACATTCGTATGCCCTACTGAATTAGAAGACCTTCAAAACGAATATGCAACACTAAAAGATATGGGAGCTGAAGTTTATTCTGTATCAACTGATACACACTTCACTCACAAAGCTTGGCACGATAACTCAGAAACAATCGGAAAGATCGAATACGTTATGATTGGTGACCCTAATCAAAGACTTTCCCGCAACTTCGATGTTCTTAACGAAGAAGATGGACTAGCTGAACGCGGAACATTCATCATCGATCCAGATGGCATCATCCAAACTGTTGAAATCAACGCTGGCGGCATCGGCCGTGACGCAAGCCAGGTTGTAAGCAAGCTTAAAGCAGCACAATATGTACGTAACAACCCAGGTGAAGTTTGCCCGGCTAAGTGGAAAGAAGGATCTGAAACACTTAAGCCAAGCCTTGACCTTGTAGGTAAAATCTAAGGAGCAGGATAAACATGTTACTTGATGCAGATATAAAAGCACAATTAGCTCAATATCTTCAAATGCTGGAGGGCGATATCCTTCTAAAAGTCAGCGCGGGATCTGATAAAGTATCCAGCGACATGCTGGCTTTAGTGGATGAATTGTCTTCCATGTCCTCCCGCATTAAAGTTGAGCGCGTTGAATTGCAGAGAACGCCAAGCTTTAGTGTAAATCGACCTGGTGAAGACACTGGCATCACATTTGCCGGCATCCCTCTTGGCCATGAGTTTACTTCCTTAGTGCTTGCTCTGCTTCAAGTTAGCGGTAGAGCTCCTAAGGTTGACCAAAAAGTCATTGACCAGGTGAAAACCATCCAGGGAGATTATCATTTCGAGACTTATGTCAGCCTAAGCTGCCATAACTGTCCTGATGTGGTACAAGCGCTAAACGTCATGAGCGTTCTGAACCCTAATATTACACACACCATGATCGATGGCGCAGCTTATAAAGAGGAAGTTGACGCTAAAGAGATCATGGCAGTGCCAACTGTATACCTAAATGGGGAAGAATTCGGCAGCGGCCGCATGAGCCTTGAAGAAATCCTTGCCAAAATGGGATCTGGCCCTGACGCATCAGAATTCGCAGATAAAGGTCCTTATGATGTGCTTGTCATCGGCGGCGGCCCAGCAGGAGCAAGTGCTGCGATTTACGCAGCCCGTAAAGGGATCCGCACAGGCATCGTTGCGGAACGCTTCGGCGGACAAGTTATGGATACATTGGGCATCGAAAACTTTATCAGCGTGAAGCACACAGAAGGTCCTAAGCTTGTAGCAAGCCTCGAAGAACATGTTAAGGATTATGGCATCGATGTCATGAACCTGCAGCGTGCCAAGAGCCTTGAAAAGAAAGACCTTGTTGAGATCGAACTTGAAAACGGTGCTGTTCTGAAGAGTAAATCCGTCATTCTTTCAACTGGTGCACGCTGGAGAAATGTGAACGTACCAGGCGAAGCTGAATTCAAAAACAAAGGGGTAGCTTACTGCCCTCACTGTGACGGTCCATTGTTCGAAGGCAAAGACGTAGCTGTTATCGGCGGCGGTAACTCCGGCGTAGAAGCAGCCATCGACCTTGCTGGAATTGTAAACCATGTAACCGTTATTGAATTCAATCCGGAACTGAAAGCTGATGCCGTTCTGCAAGAACGATTGAACAGCCTGTCGAACGTAACGGTTGTCACAAACGCACAAACGACAGAAATCACCGGCACTGACAAAGTAAACGGTATTTCATACATGGATCGTGAAACAGAAAAGCTTCACCACGTTGAACTGCAGGGTGTCTTCGTCCAAATCGGTCTCGTTCCGAACACGGACTGGTTAGGCGACAAGATTGAACGCACTCGCTTCGGCGAAATCGTTGTCGACAAACAAGGCGCTACCAACATCCCTGGCGTATTTGCTGCAGGAGACTGTACTGACAGTGCTTACAAGCAAATCATCATCTCCATGGGATCCGGTGCAACTGCAGCTCTCGGAGCCTTTGACTATCTGATCCGAAACTAGGTTTGACGCATCAACATATACGTTTTGACTTGCTGCCCTCCAATCACATAAAAAGCCGCTCCTGCGTTTAGGCAGGAACGGCTTTTCTTATGTTTTCTTTTCAATCAAACGTTTGATTGATAATCGATTATGCTAACACACGTCTATAAAGAATAATACAATACGTCCCGCTGGCACCTTCAGCACCAAGAATCTCCAAAAAAAGAACCTTCAATCCAGAGAAGACAGATCAAAGGTTCTATACTTTATTTATCCATGACATCTATTAATAACTTAACTTTTTTTCATTATCTTCAATTCATCCAAAATTAACTGTAGACCAATTCTTGTTTGCTTAGACCAAGCGTCTGCGCTGTTGAAGAGTTAATCTCTTGGAATAGCTCAGGATTTTGCACTAGTGACTCGCCATAAGAGGGAATCATTTCTTTTATTTTCTGCTCCCACTTAAACATATGCTGCGGGAAGCATTTTTCTAATAGCTCAAGCATAACATGAACGGCAGTAGAAGCACCCGGAGAAGCCCCAAGCAATGCAGCGACCGAGCCATCTTCGGCACTTACAATTTCCGTACCAAACTGAAGTGTTCCTTTACCGGCTTCGGTATCCTTGATCACTTGCACACGCTGGCCTGCTACTACTATACTCCAATCCTCGCTTTTGGCATTCGGGATAAATTCGCGCAATTCTTCCAGACGCTTTTCATTCGATAACATAACCTGCTCGATCAGGTATTTTGTCAATGCCATCTCTTTTACGCCTGCTGCCAGCATAGTGATGACATTATTCGGCTTTACAGAACCTATTAAATCCAGATTTGAGCCCGTTTTTAAAAACTTTGGTGAAAAGCCGGCAAACGGTCCAAACAGCAAGGTTTTTTTGTTGTCGATATATCTTGTATCAAGATGAGGGACAGACATTGGAGGAGCTCCAACCTTAGCTTTACCGTATACCTTTGCATGATGCTGCTCTATGACTTCCGGATTATTGCATGCCATAAATAGTCCACTTACCGGGAATCCGCCAATATGCTTTGACTCAGGAATACCGGTCTTTTGCAGTAAAGGCAGACTTCCGCCCCCGCCGCCGATAAAAACGAACTTTGCCGTATGATATTCGATCTTGCCGCTTTCGATATCCTTCACTTTCACTTCCCACAAACCGTCGCTGGTACGTTTAAAGTCTTCCACACTATGCTTGTAGTTAACCTCTACGTTTTTGCTCTCCAAGTGCTCAAAAAGCAAGCGTGTTAAAGCGCCAAAATTGACATCCGTTCCAGAGTCGATTTTTGTAGCCGCTATCGGTTCATCCGATGTACGCCCTTCCATGATGAGCGGAACCCATTCCTTCAGCTTCTCAGGATCCTCGGAAAATTCCATCCCTTGAAACAGGGGATTGGCTGACAACGCTTCCATTCGCTTTTTCAAGAACGTAACATTCTCTTCCCCCTGTACTAAACTCATATGAGGGATTGGCATAATAAACTCCTGTGGATTGCGAATGAGATTGCTCTTTACAAGATAAGACCAAAACTGTCTTGAAAGCTGAAACTGTTCATTAATTTTTATCGCCTTGCTAATATCAACGGATCCGTCAGATTTCTCAGGTGTATAGTTAAGCTCGCACAGCGCAGCATGGCCCGTACCTGCATTATTCCATTCGTTAGAGCTTTCTTCTCCTGCTTTGGCGAGTTTCTCGAACACTTTGATTTCCCATTCCGGTGATAACTCTTTCAGTATAGATCCCAAAGTCGCACTCATGACTCCGGCACCAATTAAGATAACGTCTGTTTTATTCTGTACGTTGCTCATGATAACCTTCCTTATCCTCTATATTTGAGTATACTTAGGTGTCACAAAAAGCAAGGCGCCACCTAGGAAAACGCCTTTTCTATTTCTATTATCTCTATTTTATATTACCCATACCATAATCTATTATAATGACCTATAGACTAAAACATCTACCATTATCTAATAATTATAAACTATTTAAAGCAGTTTAAAAAGTGAGAAATCCGTCCATAGGGGTCAGAAATAGACAAGAACCAACGCCTCAACTGAATTACATGCAAGGTTTAAAGCTATTTTTTAGCTGTTGCCATTGAACCGGCATCTCAAGTTTTTCACCATCCAATTTGACTTCCACCATATCAACGCGCTCTTAGACAAAAGAGGCCAGATTGCCCTTTACATTGAATTTTGAGCAGTTCAGACATCTTCCTTCTAGAATCAAACTATAAGCACAATTTTTATTTGGTGTCTTTTCAAAAGTACACAACGTTATCGAGTGACTTTTTAAGAAAGGTACGCTGACTTAAGAAAAAACTGCAAACAGCCCTTTACGTAGAGAAATTGCTGTTATACGCAGAGAAACTCAGAAAACAGGATAGAATCAGCCGCGTAGAAAGCGAAAAATCTAATTTTCAAAGATTTCCTCTCCCTATTACAGTAAAACTCGTAGTTTTACGCAAAAAAAGGACGCTCTCCCAGCAGCATCCTCTCAAAAATAGTGCCTGTCCCCACCTACTTTATGGGGACAGGCACTTTTGTTCGCTATTTATTCATCAGCTTCCCGGCAAGCTCATTTAATGCACTGTGCTCCTGAATACGATAGTGCCTTCCTTCCTTTTGCAAATACCCTTTTTCGCAAAATTGTGTCAGCACATACAATAAGTGTCGATAGGAGACGCCTAAAAAGTCACAAACGGTTACATGTTTTTCCTTATAAACCTCTCCATCAGCTGTTTGCAAAATAAAATCCGCAAGCCGGTTTTCAAGCGGGAAGGCAAGACTTTGGGAATACTTTGCGGCCATTTGTGTTGCTTTTAAGCTTAAAAACTTAGTTAGTTCACGCAGAAATTTGGCATCATCCAACATTTGTTTGCGGCAACGATGAAAAGGAATCGCAAAACAAATTGTCTTTGTGGAGGTTTGGATTCCTTTTGTATAGTAAATTTGATGTAATAATTCCATTTCCCCTATATAATCATTCGCATTAATAAAATTAATTAAGGAAACCTTTCCATTTTGATGTGTCACATAAATTTTGGCTTTGCCTTCAATGACATAAAATAAAAAATCCGGCCGCATGCCTTCTTGAATAATCCATTCATTGCGTTTATATTCATGTACCTCTATAAACTCCTCAATCGGAAAAGAGAATAAATGCCCAATCGAGTGTTCCTCTATATAGCGTTGCCTTTTCTCGTTTTTATAAATTTCCATAGCTCGCCGCCTCAATAATATGAGATATCTCATATTATTGTACGTATCTCCATGGTATTATGCAAACATTAGGAGGATACAGAATGAACACACAACGCTGGATGAGCACACAGTTTTTTAGTTTCTTTATGACATGGGGTATTTTTCTGCCCTATTGGACAGGTTGGATCATTTATGCAAAAGGATTTACAGTTACTGAAGCTAGTTTGATTATGAGTTTAGGGTTAGTTGCACGAGGCCTTTCTACTTTATTTGCCTTTCCTTATTTATCGGGTAAATTCAGCAGTAAAACTCTATTAAATGGGATGGCAATCGGCACGGTGATTTCTCTTCTAAGCTGTATTCCGGCTGACTCCTTTGCCAGCTTACTTACGGCAACGTTGTTTTTACACTTCTTTTACCCATCGTTGATGCCAGCATTGGATAGCGCTGCTGGCGTACTTGTACAGAATAAACAATTAAAACATTACGGGAAGAGCCGTTCCTGGGGGTCCATCGCGTTTGTCGTGAGCGGCTTAATCTTAACTTTCTTTACAGGGGCGCTTGGTGATGAAGTGATTTTTTGGGCACTGTTATTCGGCGCATTGGTATTCATGTCTCTTTGCCTTATGCCCACACCTGATGCCTTATCTGAAAAACCAAAAGCTGATCATACAAAAAAAGGCGGCATGCTGAAATTATTTAGCATCAAACACTTTGGTCTGGTGCTCACAATAGTCATTCTGCTGCAGGCGGCACACGCTTCTTACTACAACTATGGCTATCTATTTTTACAGGAAATCCATGTACCCAAATATTTAATTGGCGTGATTATTAACATTGCCGTGATTGCAGAAATCCTTTTCTTTGCCATCGCAGATCGAACCTTTCAAAAGTTTTCAGTTGGCTCTTTACTGGCACTAGCAGCACTGGGTTCAACTGTGCGCTGGATATTAGTATTTGCCTTTCCAAATGTCATTGTGTTTTCGATCGCCCAAACATTGCATGCCTTCTCATTTGCGCTGGGGCATTATGCCTTTATGAAATTCCTATTCAAAAATATTCCACATGCTCAGATTCCAAACGCACAAGGAATATACTCAGCGCTCGCACTTAGCTGGAGCACAGCGGTGTTCACCCTTTTCGGCGGCTACTTATACGAAATTGAACCGCGATACGCATTTATCGGGATGATTATTTGTACCATTCCATCGATGCTTCTTGCCCTTGTTTATCGGAGAATGGATCATAAAGTGGTTGAACAACCGAAAATATATCAAAAGCTGAATAGTAAAATAAGCGTGTGACTATAAATGGTTACACGCTTTTTTACTTATGGTACGTTCTCCGTGGTGTATCTATATGGGGTTTTTCCTAATGCTTCAACATGATATTATGTATAATAGATTTTGAAGTATTAATAAATAGAAAGGATGTCGACTATGCCCATATAAGTCTCGTAATGAATCCACTGAACTACTTATACTGAAGTCATTAAACACTCGAATGAATTTATCTAAAAAAGACAAGCAACACTATTTCAATATTAAAAAGGGGTATGAAGGTGAGAAAATATTTGATTCATTGACAGAAAAGATTCAGTGTGAATGCTTTATATTAAATGATTTACTACTAAAACAAAATAACACCACGTTCCAAATCGACTCACTTATCATTTTTCAAGAATCTATTTATATTTTCGAAGTGAAAAATTTTGAAGGTGATTATTATTACGAATCAGAAAGATTATACAAGGCTCCCGACTCTGAAATGAATAACCCATTAAACCAATTGAATAGAAGCGAATCTCTGTTACGTCAGTTACTCCAAAATCTCAGATTTAGTATACCGATTTATGCTTCTGTCGTTTTTATTAACCCCGAATTTACATTATACCAAACACCTCTCAACAAACCATTTATTCTCCCAACTCAAGTTAATCGATATATAAAAAAGCTAAGTACGATACCTTCAAAGTTAAATGAAAAACACAAAACTCTAGCTGACAAATTACTTTCATTGCATATTAAAGACTCTCCATTTACACTATTACCCTCATATAATTATTACCTGCTGCGAAAAGGAATCACTTGTCCTAAATGCACCTCGTTTTCAATTACTGTCGGGGGTAGGGTATGTATTTGTAAGGAATGTGGATACGAAGAAATGGTTGCAACTGCCGTTATGCGCAATGTGAATGAATTTAAGCTTCTTTTCCCCAATCAAAAAATTACTACAAATATCATTCATGACTGGTGTAAAGTGGTGCATTCTAAAAAGAGGATAAAAAGAATTCTAGAAAAAAATTTTTCTATAGTCGGAGTACATCAATGGTCATATTATGAATAAAATTCATTTAGGAATTATCACTTTTAAATAAGGGCCCTTTCCTTTCCTTCATCCTCTTTTGAAGGACTCTACCCTTGCCTTTTTACCTGGTTTTTTCCTTCATCACTCTTATGAAGGACTCTATCCTTGCTCTTTACTTGGTTTTGTCCTTCATCACTCTTATGAAGGACTCTACCCTTGCTTTTTTACCTGGTTTTGTCCTTCATCACTCCTATGAAGGACTCTACCCTTGCTTTTTACCTGGTTTTGTCCTTCATCACTCCTATGAAGGACTCTTCTCTTGCTTTTTACCTGGTTTTGTCCTTCATCACTCTTATGAAGGACTCTCCCCTTGCCTTTTTACCTGGTTTTGTCCTTCATCACTCTTATGAAAAACTCTATCCTTGCCTTTTTACCTGGTTTTGTCCTTCACCACTCCTATGAAGGACTCTTCTCTTGCTTTTTACCTGGTTTTGTCCTTCATCACTCTTATGAGGACCTTCCTTTAATTCTTTTTCAGAATTTTTCCCTTCATCATCTGTTTATATGCTTCAAATAAAACCTCATTTATTTACGATACGGTTCACCGCACATATGAAAAACTCACTCTTACAATACATTCTTATTAGCTGCGGCACCAAATAAGAATGCTTTTCCCCCTTCAGCACAAAAATGCCTGTCCCCCCAAAGCATGTGGAGACAGGCACTTCGATTTAGTCTCTTTCCAGCAGCGCAGCACCTGCGATGCCAGGATCCGTCATTTCATATGGATCTAGTATTAAATCAAGTTCTTCTTCTGTTAAAACATCATATTTTAAGCATAGTTCCCTGATTGGAGATCCAGTTAAAATAGCTTCCCTCGCAATTCTGGATACTACTTCATATCCGAGGTGAGGGTTGACCGCGGTAATGATGCCAACACTCTTCTCTACATATTCCTTTAGCCTGTCTTCATTGGCTTCGATTCCTTTTACACAATGCTCTGTAAAAGTATTGAACGCATTATTCATAATGCTGATTGATTGCAGAAGATTAAAGATCAAGACTGGCTCCATGACATTCAATTCAAGCTGGCCGGCTTCAGATGCAAGAGAGATGGTGTGATCATTGCCGATTACTTGGAAAGCAACCTGGTTGATAAGCTCCGGCAGCACAGGGTTTACTTTCCCTGGCATAATAGAAGAACCCGGCTGTCTGGCAGGAAGTGAAATTTCCCCTAGGCCAGCTCTTGGTCCTGACGCCATTAACCGTAAGTCATTTGCGATTTTTGACATGTTGATCATGCAGATTTTTAATGCTCCGGAGACTTCTGTATAGGAATCCGTATTCTGCGTAGCGTCCACAAGATGTTCTGCTCCTGTAAAAGGCAGGCCGCTGATGTCGGCAATGTGCTTCACGACAAAGTCAATATATTTAGGGCTGGCATTTAGTCCGGTTCCAACTGCCGTGGCACCCATGTTCAATTCATATAAGTGCTGTTTGGATTGTTTAATTCTCTTAATGTCCCGTGCAATAACACGGCTATAAGCTTCAAACTCCTGGCCAAGCCTGATCGGAACCGCATCCTGAAGATGAGTCCGCCCCATCTTAATCACATGGTTGAATTCCTTCGATTTTTCAAGGAAAACCGAATGCATATATTCCATCGTCGGTATTAATTGATCCAGCAGATTTAAAACAGAGATATGCATCGCTGTCGGAAAGGCATCATTCGTTGATTGTGACATATTGACATGGGTATTAGGGCTGCAATGCGTATAATCACCTTTTTCATGGCCCATTATTTCAATCGCACGGTTAGCAAGGATTTCATTCATATTCATATTAATAGACGTTCCGGCACCGCCCTGAATCGGGTCAACAATGACTTGATCATGCCATTTTCCTTCGATCATTTCATCCGCTGCCTGGACGATCGCGTCTCCGATGCCTGAATAAAGCCGCTTAACTTCCATATTCGCTATGGCCGCCGCCTTTTTCACCATCGCCATTGCCTTGATTAACTCCGGATGAATTCTGTAGCCGGTAATCGGAAAGTTTTCAACCGCACGAAGGGTCTGAACGCCATAATAGGCATCGGCAGGAACTTCCTTAGAGCCAAGAAAATCTGTTTCAATTCTGTAGCTGTTCTTTGCTGCTAGCATTTCATTCATTCTCCTTTATATAAACCTTTCATATATATATAGGTTTGTAATGACTAATCCTTCGTATCCACTATAATGCGGATTAGGGGATTAAGCAATGATTATTGAACAAGTGAAAAGTGCCTGTTCCCCATATGCATGAACATATGTGAGGACAAGCACTTCAGTTTTAAAACTTTCTCTTTTATCTAATAGGATGGCACTCTTTTAAATTTAGGGACTGCGGCTTATGTTAAAACATCCAGGGATGAAGAATTTGCTCATACAAATTCATTAATCTATTTTCAAAGACAAGGAAAATAATAATACTCATTTGTTAATAATTGAAGTACAAATTTAAGAAAAATAAAAGGAGGCCGTTTAATTCTGGCCTCCATTAATAATTATTTTTTACCCTTTACGATCTAAACTGCTTTAAGATTTAGTAAACCACACAGCTCCAAACCTTTCAAAATACCATTTTCATCATGTGAATGTGTTACATATTTAGCAGACTGTTTTACAATATCTAAAGCATTCCCCATTGCAATGGGGTGTTGAACTAGCTGGAACATTTCCAAGTCATTTAATCCATCCCCAAAAGCATAGGTTGACTCTCTAGATATGTTTTTTAATGAGAGCAGCCTCTCAATTCCCGTTGCTTTAGAAGTACCCGCAGGATAAATATCACACCCAAACGAAGAGTTCCTCACAAATTGGAAGTAAGGAAAACGTTCCTGATAATATGCTTCTTCTCCCTCTTCACAAAATATCAGCATTTGATGAATGGCTTCATTTAAGTATAAACCATCATCTATCGGGGGATATACCCCGCCTACCCGCTGGTAGTTCTTCGTAATTAATTCTGATTCCGCAGCCGTAACCGTAATGTTTTCAGCGTTGTAAAAAGCCAATTCATGCCCATTCCTAGAAGATCCTTCATGCAATGCTTTCACTTCATTTACATCTAGTGGGTTCTCATATATTATTTCACCCTCATAAAGAACATATTGGCCATTCATAGCTACACAGGAACGTATTCCTGTTTCTTCCATAACATATCTTATTTCCATTATCGTTCTTCCCGTAGCAATAACAGGCTCTACCCCTTGCTCTCGTATCCTATGAATCGCCTCAATTGAACTGCTAGCTACTTTTAAATCACTTGTTAAAAGTGTGCCGTCTAAATCAAAAAATACCACTTGTTTCTCAATCATTTTTCTCCCTGCTTTCTTTTTAAGAATGGATTAAATCTGTTCCATAGGCTTTCTGCCATTCCGTTTTAAATACTGTCACGTCAGAAGCTGTAGCAGGAAAAGCAATGAATTTCTCAATGAGATCGGGGCTGACAGTTACCGTTTCCGCGCCTGCCAGACAAACATCATGAATTTGCTGGACATTTTTAAAGCTGGCTGCAAGAATTTCTGTAGATAACTTGTAGCTTTCAAAGAATTGAGCAATCTCTGATACTACTTTTACACCGTTACCGGTTAAATTATCAATCCTGTTCACATAAGGTGCCACATATTTAGCACCAGCTAATGCTGCCATAAGTGCCTGAATAGAAGTATAGATTGTAGTCGCCAGTACGGGGATATTTGCTGCGGACAAGATTTTAATCGCCTTAAGCCCTTCCTCTGTTACAGGAATTTTTACCGCTAGTTTGCCAGTTAACTCCCTCATTAAAAAATTCGCTTCTTCTATCATTTCTTCAGCGGTTTCTCCAATTAACTGCACAAATAACTCTTTCTCCTCGCCAATAACTTCTCTAATTTCTTTCAGAACTTCCAAGAAAGGGCGATTCTCTTTGACAAGAATAGATGGATTTGTTGTAACCCCGGCAATCGGATAATACTCATTTAGATGACATATTTGCTCAACATTTGCAGAGTCTATGTAAAGTCTCATTTTTATCCTCCTCATAAAATAGAGACTTAACCATTAATAGATTAAGCCTCTTTGTTTGTTAAGTCAGCAGAGGTTAATCATCTGCTTAATTATTCACTAACAATCTTTAATTCAGTATTTAAATCAATAGGAGGGATTTCTTTATTTTCTAAGTATAAGGTTCCTGGAAGCTCAGCATCTGTCATCCCATCAAACCTTAATGTAATATGGCCAAGAGTAGTAAGGTTACGCTGCACAAGATTGCCAACAGCCGTAATTTCAAAAGCATCATCATTAATAAGCAGCTTTTGGCCTTCTTTAATTTCTCCATCAGCATTTACAACATCTATGTTGTAGCAGAAATCTTTTAAATCTTGGGGAGCCTCATTACCGAATAAAATAAACATTTTCTCTTCAAGGAATGTATTAGCAAATGGGCCAACATTTTTTATTTTGTTTTCATAAATTTTTTTCATAAGCATTAGCATCAACAAGGAGTTGTGCTTTAACGCCTCCTTCTGTCTTCTAATTTAGTATAGTTATAGAACTGCTTACTAATTCTTATTCGTATAGTCCGAAGCTGGCCAGCCACGCTACGAACACCCGAGGGACCCCTATTAAGAAACGAGAATAAAGAACAGATGGCACACCGACTTCTACTGTCTCAGGTTCAGCATCTGCCAGCCCTAAACCTACTGGAATAAAGTCACAGGCATTTTGAGTGTTAATAGCAAACAAAGCAGGAAGAGCAAGGTTTGGCGGAATATTGCCTTTACCAATTTCGACTCCAATTAATGTACCAATAACCTGTGCGATAACCGCTCCTGGTCCGAGTAATGGAGATAAGAACGGCAGTGAACAAATGAAACCTATCAATAGCAGCCCCCATATGTTTCCTGCTAAAGGAGCCATGACATCAGCAAATACATTTCCAATTCCTGATCCCTGGATAATTCCAATTAATAAAGATACAAAGGCCATGAATGGAATGATTGTGTTGATCATTGTTTGGACTGCATCACGTGCAGCCTGATAGAAAGTATTAATTACTTTACCCGCACCTAAGCCGAATTTAGTTATAATGCTCTTGTTTTTATTGGCAGCCAGCGTTTGAGAAATCTTTTTATCTGTACTGTATTTATACTCTTTTTCCGGTTCTGGAAGCTTTTCTGCTGCGGCAGCTACATGCACTTCTGCATCATCCGCAGGTTCAATTTGATCTTTCCCAACAGAAGATACATAAATATCTTCAGTGATAAATTTAGCCAAAGGGCCTGTTTTGCCTGTCGGCATAATATTAATAGTTGGAATGCGTTTTTGCGGATAAATTCCGCAGCGCAGTGTACCGCCACAGTCAATAATGGCAACCATGATTTCCTCATCTGGTACAGAGGTTTGGAACCCATTCACAGGCTCAGCACCTGTTAACTCTGCAATTTTCTCAACAATATCAGGCTCTGAACCGCCGCCTGTAATATAGACAATTTTATTTCTTTTATCTGTAGGAGTAATCGTCAGCGGACCTCCGAACCCTCCGCTGCCTTTTACAACTTTAATAGAACGATATTCAGCCATTTCCTTAACCCCCTCAAAATCCTAGTGATTTAATTTAACTTCCGTTTTCAATTTAATTCCCTGCTGTTTTTCAACCATTTTTGTTGTGAAGTCCGTAATCCATCCAGCAAAGAAGTTCATGACAAGACCAACCAGGAGGTAACGGACAGCCAATTCTGCTGTACTGAAACCAAGTGTTTCAATTCCTGCTGCAATACCAAGGAAGATAAATAATTCACCAGGGTTGATATGCGGGAATAAACCATTGCTTGTATGGCAGAAATAAGCTCCAGATGCATAGTAGCTTGGCTTATATTTTTCAGGTAAAAAACGTCCCAAAGACAATGCCATTGGATTACCAAGCATAAAAGAACCAACAAACGGAAGAACCATATATCTTAATAGCGGGTTTTTCGATGATGCCTTTGCCAGCCTGTTAATTCGTTTTTCTCCAATAATTTGTATAAGGGTATTCATAGCCACAATTAAAAGTAATACAACTGGGACAATGCCGGTCATCCAAGAAATGAAAACATCAGCGCCAGTTTGAAATAATTTCATAAAGCCTTCAGCAAATTTGATGATAAAATCCATTAACTTTCACCTCTTATTATTTTTTTACAGCAACAGCACGTTCAGCCTTCAGCATCATGTTCTTAAAAAGACTACTCTTTTCAGGAATAACTCCTCCGCTCATGATAATCTTATAATTGGATGCTGCATCGAGGATGGCTTGCTTCAAGAGCTTATTGCAATGGGCCAAATCCTCCTCTTTTAACGTTCTGATGTTTTTATCTTCAAAACCTGGCAAATCCTTAACCTTCGCCATGATGGTAACCCCTTGCATTTTTTGAGCCTTTAAGATTCTTCCGCTATTTGAAACGGCAAAAAGGACAATGGTTCCAGCTCGAAACTTCCCAGGTTTCTTGCCAATGGCAACTTTGCCTATTCTTCTCAGCTCCGCATAGGAATTTGAAAAATGCTTTATTTGCAGAAACCCTAGTCCCATTTGAACCAGAAATGCTCCTGCGATAAAAATCATGATCACTAAAATATTCATTGCTGTTCACTTCCTAACATTTGATTCAATTATGACCTGCTTGCACGCACCAGGCAGTTGCCTAATTCTTCATAGCTGGATGAGTGTGCCATCTGATCGATCAGCTGATCGTCAGCTGCAATCCTGATAATTTCGTCATAAATTTTCACTAGAAGACTCGCATCATAATCTGTTTGTTTTGGAATCCCTAATAAAAAGACCAATTTAATTTCTTTTCCGTCAGCCAGGACGTTTTGCGGAAAGACACCCAGCGCCAATTCAATTTTGTCTGTTGCGGTATTACTGGTATGCGGCAAGGCTATGTACCGATCAAATACCATCGATCCTTTAGCTTCTCTATCTTTTAATCTTTCTTTAAATCCCGCATCCAAATATCCTTTATCCACTAAATGATCAACCATGTACATCACATTTTCCCGATAGCTTTTGCGGCTGTCTAAAAGAAAAAACTTCTCTTTGTTAATTAACAGCTTCACGATCGAATTATGCTGGCCCTCATCTTTAAGTTTAAATTTTTGCAGATAGGTCACTTTTTCAATTTGTTTGGAAACACTATTTTCATTGAATATCTCGTCAATCATAATGATTGGAGCATCAGTTTCAAATTCAAGCTTCACCGTTGTAAATACAATATTGTAATGATCCAATAGCTCTTTTGAAGCTTCTGACTCAGAAAAAAGGTCGATTTGAGTATTAGGATTCAGGACACGCTGGAGCTGTATCGCCACCAGCTTGGCTGTTCCCCTGCCTGTGCCGCAGATGACAGCAACCTGCTTCAATCGTTTGGTTTTTACATCATTTTGAGTAATAAACACTCCAAAATAAAAGGCTATATATCCAAGTTCATCATCTGAGACCTTTACCTCATATTCTTTTTCAATTACCTGACCAGCTATTTCTGCCATTTTATATGCAACAGGATACTTCTCCTTCACATCTGCAAGCAGCGGATTATCTATACGGATGTTAAACATGAGACGGTTTAACATAAAAGTTAAGTGGTATTGCAGATCCTTAAAAAACTCTTCATTTTCCAGGACTATTTCCTTTTCAAATCCCAGCTGTTCCATAATTAAGTTTAGAAGGGTTTTTATATCCTCAGTAATGGTGATATCGGCCATGCTTCGAGTATTCGTTGGAGTTCTTCTGCCTGCAATGGGAATCGTGATAAATAATATTTCCTGCTTAGGAATCCTGATTGGAAGCTGTTTCTCTATTGTTTCCGCTATCTCCAGAGCAATCTGATAATCCTTTGTGTTCAATAGCCTATTATGCTTATCACTCATTTTTTCAATGGAATGACCTTTTAAAAATCGATCCAGCATTACAATGATTGACTTCATTAATCGATCTTGCGTAGACGATTCCAAATCATGCTGCTGAGTGATTCTAATTACTTCTTCCTTAATATCCTCGTCTAGAGGATATTCGCTATATAGGTAGTCATACACGTTATCAAGAATAAAAAAGCGCATATCCAGCTCACTGCCGGTTAAATACATTCCGCTGTTTTGTTTCCCGCGTATGGATAGATTATATGTTTCTAAGGAAACTGCCGCTTTTTTTAATTCATTTACTAGCGTAGTCTTTCCAATATTTATAGCAAAAGCTAATTCATCCAGGGTATTCGTTTCATCGCTGTTTATTAAATGGTCAATGATAAAAGCAATCCGGCGCTGTGGTGAATCCAGCATAGCTTTTTCTGATTTAAATGTTTCAATGAACTCTTCAAACATCTGTTCATCCTTAATGTCCAGCCAGTACCCCTTACCTCTCTCATTCTCCAGCGCCGCTATACCATATAAGTCACTATTAAGCTGTTTAACATAATTTCGAATCGTTCTAGTGCTTACACCAATTGCTTCTGCCAGATAGTCTAATGGACAGAAAGTTTTTTTCCTGACCAGCTCAATGATTTGAAAGACTCGTTCATCTATACTTACATCAGACATGTCATCACCACCTCCTCCGTTAAAATGAATGGTATAAATTATATCGGAATAATGAAAATAATGTTGTCTTTTTTGGATTTTTTCCGATATTCTCCATCAATCATCTATCTAATATGCTTTTTCCATTGAATCAGCCCCTTGGATTTTCCGCCGGAAATATTAACAGTTGTGCCTGTAACATAACTTGAACGGTCTGAAGCCAGATAAGAGACTAAATCACCAACTTCTTTAAGCTGACCCTCACGCCCCAATGGAATGGACTTGCTATAATCAGTATTCAATCCATCTACTGTAACACCCCTTGTGTAGGCTAAAGCCTCTTCATAAGCTGGCGTTCTTAAACCTGTTGTTTCCAAAATTCCAGGAGCAACAGCTACAACACGGACGTTAAACTTACCCAGTTCCTTTGCCCATGCACGTGTAAATGAAATGATGGCCCCTTTTGTCGCAGAGTAGCAGCTTTGCCCAGCAGAACCTTCCTGGCCAGCTTCTGAAGCAATATTTATAATAACTCCCTTATTTTGTTTAACCATTTCTTTAGCAGCTGCTTGTGAACACAGGTAAGGTCCTTTTTGATTAACAGCTACCATAAGATCAAAATCTTTCTCACTTAGTTCATACTCTGGTCTTTCTCCAACTGCATCCACTAATAAGCGAGGCAAGTTTATACACCGGCATTATTTACAAGGATGTCCACTGAACCAAATAAATCAACAGTTTGGGCTACCATTTGGTCAACACTTTCTTTTTTAGTTACATCACATTTAATAAAATATGAACCATTTGCCTGCTGTCCATCTTCGCCATTTATATCAGAAACGACAACTTTAACTCCGTTCTTAATCAATTCTTCTGTAATTTGCAGGCCGATACCAGAGGCACCACCCGTTACTATTGCTACTTTTCCTTCTAGTTCAAGCCAAGAACCACTCATATTTTTCTCCTCCTACTACCCATTATGTAAAGCGGTTTCATTTATGATTTAAGTATAGGTACATGAAGGGATAAGATTAATACACTCTTTTTCACAGAAAAGTGAAAACGGTTGCTATAATAAAAAACGCTGCTTTTAAATGTATGGAACACTTGTCAAGCAGACGTTTTTTTCACTATTTAATTAATAAATGTTGGCTATACATAAAAAAAGAACTTTATAAGATTTTAAAAAGCTCTATTAAAGAATAAACAAGTCTATGTGCAAATATTGCACTCCTTATGTATGAGGATAGGCTGCCCACATATTCCAAGCCTTGTATTCTCCTATAACACAAAAAAGGACGCCACCTCAGCAGCATCCTTCCTCCAGCCATCAATTCACCGCCATCCTCCCCAGCGGACCATTCTCATCAATAATATCCTGCAAATCGTAAACAGAAATCGGGAACATCGGGAATCCATAAGCATATGGCGTAATTTCATAGAGCTGAAAATAGACGACCAGCGCTTTGTCTGCAATATAAAAATCCTGGTCCGGCTTAATAGCAGTAAAATCAATAAGCAGCGGTATGTCACGCTCCTTGATCTGTACAGCAATCAAGTCTGAAATCCGTTTTACATAGTCGCTTCCCGGTTTAAATAAATCCTTCAGCGCCACCTGCGTCCCCTTCTGCAGATCAAACGTCAAAGATTTTATAACCGTCATCCCATGAGCTGCATGATAATGATACACATAGTTGTTCAAAGACAAGCTCAGTACATCACGCTGATTATTTTTTACCTCATAATATCCATACAAATCCACTACCGTTGTATCCATGTTGCCTGTTTGTTCGTTAATGAGCTGCTGGTTTTCTCGAACAATCGTGCTGTTGATAAAATGCTGCAGCTGCTTGTTTTGCATCCCGGTCACACGGGGATAATAAACCACTTTTGTCGGCCCGCTGCTGATTGTCATCGTTCTAATGCCTATAGGAAAATTAATCGCCACG
Organism: Cytobacillus sp. C11.1; assembly: GCF_058145115.1. Taxonomy (NCBI): domain Bacteria; kingdom Bacillati; phylum Bacillota; class Bacilli; order Caryophanales; family Bacillaceae; genus Cytobacillus; species Cytobacillus sp. C11.1. Next base: position 441,077 of record NZ_CM176935.1, read on the forward strand.
GCAATCCATCCTTTTTGGGTTTTTAACACATCCTATTCATGGGATGGGCGTAAGAGTGCATAACAGGAAATGGAAGTTTTATTGGTATATAATGAAAGCGAATAAATAACATGACAGGAGCCCCACAAATGGATAACCAGCAAAACTCCCTAAAACCATTCATTTCACTCATCCTATCAACAAAAATACCAAAGACCGCGCTCATCATCGGGTTAGCAGCCAGTATCTTAACCACTTTGACTGGTCTTGTTGTCCCGCTGCTGACCAAAAATCTCGTGGACGGTTTTTCTATGGAATCCTTAAGCGTTCCGCTCATCATCGGAATCGGCGCCGCTTTTATTATTCAAGCCATCATCAGCGGAATTTCTATCTACCTGCTCAGCTATGTCGGCCAGAAAGTAGTGGCACGGCTGCGTGACCGGATGTGGGTGAAGCTGATCCGTATGCCGGTTCGTTATTTTGATAAACATTCGAGCGGGCAAACCGTTAGCCGGGTCATAAATGATACAAGCATTGTTCGGGACCTAATTTCCAATCATTTTCCGCAATTTATCACTGGCATCATTAGTATCATCGGTGCGATCGCAATTTTACTCGTGATGGACTGGAAAATGACTTTGCTTATGCTCATTTCTGTTCCAATCACATTGGCAATTATGATTCCTCTTGGCCGAAAAATGGCAAAGATATCACGCGGGCTACAGGATGAGACGGCAACTTTTACCGGCCATATCACGCAAACGCTCAGTGAAATTCGCTTAATGAAGTCCTCGACTGCAGAACAAAATGAAGAAGAAAAAGGCTTGGAAGGCATTGATAAACTACTTGGTTTCGGATTAAGGGAAGCGCGCATTTTTGCGATGATCGGACCGACAATGTACCTGATCATGATGGTTGTCATTGTCATGATTATTGCCTATGGCGGCATGCGTGTCGCTGACGGAACAATGTCCACCGGCTCTCTTGTTGCCTTTTTACTCTATTTATTCCAGATCATTATGCCAATCACTTCGTTCGCGATGTTCTTTACCCAGCTGCAAAAAGCCAAGGGAGCAACCGAGAGGATTATCGAGATCCTGGAGCAGCCGCTGGAGGAAGGACAGGATGGCATTGTAATGGATATTAGCAACCTGCCAATTACCATTGAAAATGTATCCTTTTCCTACAGTGAAGAGGAGCCCGTCCTCGAAAACGTCTCACTGGAAGCTCAGCCTGGCCAAATGATTGCTTTTGCAGGACCAAGCGGCGGCGGAAAAACTACGATGTTTGGATTGCTGGAACGATTTTACGAACCAACTGCCGGAGAAATTAAAATTGGCGACACTCCGATCCAGCAGATTTCTCTTAATTCCTTGCGCAGCCAAATCGGCTATGTGTCACAGGAAAGCGCCATGATGGCAGGAACCATCCGTGAGAATTTATGCTATGGGCTGGAAAATAAAGAAAGCATCCCGGATGATCGTTTATGGAAAGTCGCAAAAATGGCTTACGCGGATCAATTTATCGAAGCCTTTCCGAAAGGGCTTGATACAGAAGTTGGCGAACGGGGTGTGAAGCTTTCAGGAGGACAGCGTCAGCGAATCGCGATTGCCCGCGCATTCTTGCGTGACCCTAAAATTTTAATGATGGACGAAGCAACCGCAAGCCTCGACAGCCAGTCAGAAAGCATCGTCCAGCAGGCACTGACCCGCTTAATGGAAGGCCGGACAACCTTTGTCATCGCCCACCGCCTTTCCACCATCGTTAATGCTGATAAAATTGTCTTTATCGAAAACGGCCGGATCACAGGCATCGGTACTCATTATGAATTGGCGCAATCACATTCACTATACCGCGAGTTTGCTGAGCAGCAGCTTGCATAAAAGGCCAGTCTGACATAGACTGGCCTTTTATGAGCGAGCTTACCAAGCCAGAATACTCGATTCTCTGCTGGATTCATGCGGATAGGCCATCTTAAAACGGGTATTTCAGATTCTGCTTTTTAACTTCTCGTTTTACGGTCTATTCAGGATTTGCATGCAACTTTTCATTTTCGGATCACTTTTCAGGATTTGCATGCAATTTTCATATTTACGTGCAACGCTGAAAGGATTTTAAATGATAAAATATGACAAATTATCCATATAAAAGAGCAGGTAGATTCCTTATAATGGTATTGAGGTCTTTATTAGTTATGCATCACCAAAATAGGAGGCTGCGAACTATGCCATTAGATCATACGAAAAACATGCTGCGTACATTGGAGTACTATTGCGATACCCAAATCACCCAAACCTTCTCCAAAGAATATAGGGAGTTTTTGTCTGTCTGCTACCAAAAGAACTCCAAGAGCTTTGAAGTTACGTATGTTGAGACACTTGTAAAGGAAATCTTTCCTGATGTTGAATCGGCAGCATCTGCAATTGAAAAGGCTCTTAATAATTAGAGAAGCTGCCTCTTTCTTTACACTTCGATTTCCCCCTCTCTTTCCATCTTATTTTTAGAACCGCTTAAAAAAATAGATACCTTATTTCCTGTATATGTAGTATCTTTGGAATATCGAAATATATCTTAAACGCGAGGATTTATCATGTGGAAAAATAAAAACGTTTGGATACTGCTGACAGGGGAGTTTATCGCCGGTCTCGGCCTTTGGCTTGGAATCATTGGGAATCTTGAATTTATGCAGGAGCAGGTTCCTTCAGACTTTATGAAGTCACTTATTTTAGCCGGCGGTTTGCTTGCCGGAATTGCAGTTGGCCCCTGGGCTGGCAGAATTACAGACCAGATCAGTAAAAAAAACGTCATGCTCGCATCCGGTTTTGCCCGGGCTGTGAGCGTCATTTTTATGCTGATAGCCATCCAGACCGGATCTGTATGGTGGATGGTCATTTTTCTAGTTTTCCTTCAGATTTCTGCAGCCTTCTATTTTCCTGCTCTGCAGGCAGCAATTCCGCTGGTTGTGGAAGAAAAGGATTTGCTGCAGCTGAACGGAATCCATATGAATGTCTCCACCCTATCCCGGATACTGGGAACAGCAGTCGCAGGGGTTCTATTGGTGATCTTGCCATTATCTATGCTTTATATCGGGTCCCTCGTCGCCTATTTAATTCTTTTCGCGATGACTTGGTTCTTGAACTTCGAGGAATCAGACAAAAAACTGGGTACATCCAATGGAACAGCAAAGCGAGGCGGTGGATTTAAGGAAGTTTTTCCGATTATTAAAGGCTTGCCAATTGTTCTTATGACACTGGTCTTAACCTTGGTGCCTGTGCTGTTTCTGGGCGGTTTTAACCTGATGGTCATCAACATCAGCGAACTCCAGGACAGCTCATCGATTAAAGGGTTAATCTATACAGCAGAAGGAATTGGATTCATGCTTGGCGCATTTATCGTCAAACAGATCAGCCAAAAAAGGTCGCCATACGCGATCCTATTTTTCTTTTCATTTGTCATTGGCCTATCACAGCTCCTTCTTTACTTTGCTGATGTACCGGTCCTGACGCTAGTAGCCTTCTTTATATTCGGCTTTGCCGTTGGCTGCTTCTTCCCAACCGCTGCTACTATTTTTCAAACAAGAGTACCAAAAGAATTCCACGGAAGGTTCTTCTCCTTCCGAAACATGCTTGACCGGGTCACTTTTCAGATTGTGCTTCTGCTGACAGGATTCCTATTGGACGCAGTCGGCCTGCAGCTCATGGTCGTGATCTTCGGAATACTATCCCTGGCAATGACAGCAGCTTTCTTTATGAAGTTTAGTCAGCTGCGGACTGAAATGCAGATAGAAGAAAAGATGAATTCATAAAAAAACGGCTCACATAACGTTGTGGGCCGTTTTTTGTAATCTACTATTACTGCTTAATGCCTTTCTGGGCATCTTATTTTGCTTAAAATTTAATTTCATTGCTCTAGTTTCTCTGCACATAAAATTTTTTCTCTGCGTATAACTCTAATTTCTCGCATATAAAATATTTCTCTACACATAGCCATCTTCACCCTACCGCACTAACTGCTTGACCAGCTCCCGATTCCGCTTTTTAAAAACATCATTATGAGACGAAACCATCGCTGCCCCGGCAGCATCCGGCTCAATATACTGCTTGGCTTTATTGACTGCATTAGCGGCGTCCTGGAATGCCCCGGCTATCAAATGCAGTTTGCCATCATGTTTAAGGATATCCCCGGCAGCATAAAGACCCTCTACAGACGTTTCGCTGTTCGCGTTGCCGGCAATATAGAAATCCTCCTGCATCTCAATGTTCAGATTGCTATTTTTCAAAAGTGCAGTATCCTGTTCATACCCATGATTAATCACAACTTCATCAACTGGCAGATAAGAAACCTCTCCTGTTTCATGATTGGTCAATTCCACCTGTTCAATTTCTTCATGATTTCCGTCGGCGATCAATTTTGTAATCGATGTATTGCTGATGCAGATAACCGAACTATTCATAAGCTGGGAAACCTGAGCCTCATGTCCTGTCAAGGCATCTCTCCGGCAAGTGATATACACCTGTTTTGCAAACGGCTCCAGTTCATTCGCCCAGTCTACTGCCGAATTGCCTCCGCCCGAAACAATGACCGTTTTATCCTTGAAGTGTGCAAGAGACTTTACTGTATAATTCAAATTGGAGACCTCAAAACGTTCTGCCCCTTCGATCTTCAGCTTCTGAGGCTTTAGGATTCCGCTTCCTACCGCTACAATAACCGTCTTTGAAAAATGCTCTTCGCCTGAAGATCCTTTTAAAACGAATAAACCCTCTTCATTCTTGCTGATGGATTCCACTTTTTCATTAAGGACAACCGTTGGATTAAAGGTTAATCCCTGCTCTACCAGTTGTTCGATCAGCTTTGCACCTGGAGTTGGCATCAGCCCGCCAACATCCCAAATCATTTTTTCCGGATACACATGGATCTTACCGCCCAGCTGAGGCTGGAATTCAATCAGCTTCGTTTTCATTTCTCTTAGGCCACTGTAAAAAGTGCTATAAAGTCCCGCAGGACCTCCACCAATTACTGTTACATCATATATATCCGCCTGCTTCATTTCCGTTCACTCCTATAACCAATTATTATTGATTATCATTCTCACTTCAACTATACGACGTTTATCCTCCTTTTACAATAAAAATTTCCGGAGTACTTTTCTCGGAATTTCTGTTGACAGAAAAAACAGATAGACTTATAGTAAAAAGGAACCGACATTGATAATCATTATCATTATTATATATTCTCAAACAAACGGAGGTTACATAATGGTCCGCCTATATACAGATGGCTTGAACATTGGGTATAGTGAACGCTTGATTGTAAAAGACCTCAGTGTCCAGATTCCTGATAAAAAAATCACGACAATAATTGGACCGAATGGCTGCGGGAAATCCACCCTTTTAAAAGCAATCACCCGGATCATCGCCCACCAATCGGGAAATGTCATTCTCGATGGCAAAAACATCTCAAAGGAACATACGAAAGTCCTTGCCAAGAAAATGGCAATCCTGCCGCAAACACCCGAAAGCGCAAGCGGTTTAACGGTTGGCGAGCTCGTCTCTTACGGGCGCTTTCCTTACCAGAAAGGATTTGGAAGATTAACGAAAAAGGACTATGAAGTGATCGACTGGGCACTCGAAGTGACAGGAACAAAGGATTTTAAGTTCCGCTCTGTTGATGCTCTGTCAGGCGGCCAGCGCCAAAGAGTGTGGATCGCCATGGCCCTTGCACAGGAAACGGAGATCATTTTCCTTGATGAGCCAACCACCTATTTGGATATGGCCCATCAGCTTGAAGTTCTTGAGCTGCTTCAAAAGCTGAACCAGGAACAGGAACGCACCATTGTGATGGTCCTTCATGATTTAAACCAGGCAGCCCGTTTTGCAGACCATATCGTTGCATTAAAAGATGGTGAAATTGTTAAATCAGGAAGCTATGAAGAAGTCATTACACAGGAAGTCCTAAGAAAAGTGTTCAATATTGATGCGGTTATCGGGCGCGACCCGCGTACAAACAAGCCAATGTGCATTACTTATAATTTATTAAAAGGAGAAAACCAACATGAAGAAACTATTAATTCCGTTTACCATCTTGCTGCTTCTGCTTATTAGCGCCTGCGGCAATACAGAGCAAGGAGAATCCAAAGAAGCCCAACCAAAAGAAGACAAGAAATCAGGCACTGTTACTTATGAGTCTGAAACTGGGCCGGTTGAAGTCCCTGCTGATCCAAAGCGTGTAGTCCTTCTTTCCGGTTTTACAGGAAATGTAATGCAGTTAGGTGTAAATATAGTAGGGGTTGATACATGGTCTAAAAATAACCCTCGTTTTGAAGAAGAATTGAAAGATGCTGAAGAAGTATCAGAGGATAACCTGGAAAAGATTATTGAACTAGAGCCAGACTTGATCATTGCATTATCAACGGTTAAAAACTACGATAAACTCAAAGAAATTGCACCAACAGTCACTTATACATGGGGAAAATTAGATTATCTTTCACAGCATGTTGAAATCGGCAAGCTTCTGAATAAAGAAGAGGAAGCAAAGAAATGGGTGGAAGACTTTGAACAGCGTGCAGAAGCAGCTGGTGAAGAAATCCGTGCCAAAATTGGCGAAGATGCAACCGTTTCTGTATTCGAAATCTTTGATAAGCAGCTTTATGTATTTGGCGATAACTGGGCACGCGGAACTGAAATCCTGTATCAGGCAATGGACTTAAAAATGCCGGAGAAAGTAAAGGAAATGGCGTTGAAAGATGGCTATTATGCCATTTCGACAGAGGTGCTTCCGGAATATGCAGGAGATTATATCGTACTTAGCAAATACTCCGATGCAGATCATTCATTCCAGGAAACCGATACGTACAAAAATATCCCTGCCGTAAAAAATAATCGTGTCTTTGAAATGGAAGGCAATGGTGCATCCTTCAGTGATCCAATCACACTTGATGCACAGCTGGAATTCTTTAAAGAATCATTTTTAGGAAACTAATACTGTAGGAGGGATTCTTATTTTTGGGAATTCCTCTTTCCTATTTAGAAAAGCGCAAGGCGGATCCTCATAAAAAGCTAGCGCTTTTAGTCGTGCGATGATTATACTCCATGTGGAGCGAGACATTTATCAAAGTTCAAAGATATACGTTCTGATTCTATAAAGAAAGATGAGAGTACAATGACTAAAGATGCTCAACCCTTCATTCCATTTATATATAAACTGGCAGCAGGCTTCACTATTTTTGCCGGCATGTTTGTGGCTGCGTGTGTGTTTGGGGCTGCCGATGTTACGGTCAAAGATGTTTGGCTGGCGCTTACTTCCAATGCTTCTGGAGAAAAAATTTCGATTATTCGTGAAATCCGCCTCCCCCGTGAAATTGCTGCTATTTTCGTCGGAGCTGCTCTTAGCGTTTCCGGGGCCATTATGCAGGGAATGACAAGAAACCCTCTTGCTGATCCGGGACTGCTTGGATTGACGGCTGGTGCAAATGCCGCACTTGCCATAACGCTTGTTCTTATTCCCTCAGCAAACTACATCGGGATTCTGTTCGCCTGCTTTATCGGTGCAGCTGTCGGAGCCCTGTTGGTTTTCGGCATGGGCGCCATGAAAAAAGGAGGCTTTTCTCCTATTCGGATCGTTTTGGCCGGAGCTGCGGTTTCTGCCTTCCTTTTTGCAATAGCAGAAGGAGTCGGCATCTATTTTAAGATTTCAAAAGATGTCAGCATGTGGACTGCAGGCGGACTCGTCGGCACATCCTGGACCCAGCTGCACGTGATCATACCGGTTATTTCAATTGGAATTCTAGTTTCCCTTTTTATGTCCAAGCAGCTAACTATTTTAAGCTTGAATGAGGAAGTTGCTGTAGGCTTGGGCCAAAACACAACTCAGATTAAAGTCATTCTTTTCATTTTAGTTACCCTGCTTGCAGGCGCATCAGTGGCGCTTGTAGGGAATATGGCGTTTATCGGGTTAATGGTGCCTCATATCGTTCGTGCTATTGTCGGAACGGATTATCGTTTTATTCTGCCCATGTCCGCCCTCACAGGAGCTTCTTTCATGCTCCTGGCCGATACACTGGGCAGAACCATCAATGCTCCTTATGAAACACCAGTTGCAGCGATCATTGCGGTAATGGGGCTTCCTTTCTTCCTGTTCATCGTGCATAAAGGAGGTAAGACGTTCTCATGATCCAGCCAGAGTTAGTAAAAAAACAGCGGATTTTAATTGGAATTTTATCAGCGCTCATTATGATTACAATTGTTATTGGGATGGGATTAGGCTATGCCTCCCTTTCATATGACCGCTTGATCCCGACGATCCTGGGACAGGGCACTTTTAAAGAAGAATTCGTGTTATTTTCGATTCGGCTGCCGCGGGTATTTATCACTGTACTTGCCGGCATGGCACTTGCATTGTCCGGTGCCATTTTACAGGGGATCACACGCAATGACCTGGCGGACCCGGGCATCATTGGCATAAACTCCGGTGCCGGTGTTGCTATATCCGTTTTCTTTCTGTTCTTCCCGATAGAAGCTGGCTCTTTCATATACATGCTGCCGCTATGCGCATTTTTCGGCGCTTTAATTACAGCCATTCTGATCTATGCTTTTTCCTATAAAAAAAGTGAAGGTCTTCAGCCTGTAAAAATGGTCCTGGTCGGGGTCGGGTTTTCCATGGCGCTTTCAGGTGTCATGATTGTCCTGATCTCATCCGCTGAAAGAGAGAAAGTCGATTTCATTGCTAAATGGCTATCAGGGAATATATGGGGGACGGATTGGCCATTCATCTGGGCACTCCTTCCATGGCTTTTTCTGCTTATTCCATTTACTTTATATAAAGCAAATCGTTTGAATCTCTTAAGCCTAAATGAGCCAGTCGCCATTGGAATAGGTGTATCGATTGAAAAAGAACGGATCATCCTTCTGCTTACCGCTGTTGCATTGGCAGCTTCTGCTGTGTCTGTAACTGGCGGAATTGCCTTTATAGGCTTAATTGCGCCGCATATGGCTAAAGCACTAGTCGGACCGCGCAACCAGCTGTTTATTCCGATTGCTATTCTTTTGGGAGGATGGCTTCTATTATTCGCTGACACGATTGGCCGGAATCTCGTTGATCCGGACGGACTCCCGGCTGGCATCATGGTCGCACTCATAGGAGCTCCTTACTTTATGTATTTATTATTAAAAAAATAATTTTTCCTTTATCAGTATGGCTGCATTCCTGCATTCCTGGATGCGGCCTTTTAACCTTGATTTCCTATTTAGCACTCCTTACCATAAAAGAGGACATTTACATGACATTCTATCGGGACATTAAGGTTATCCTCACTATAAACAGGGAATGGAAGTAAGTGAATATCCATAGGAAAGGACTTAATTTTCCATGGTTTATTTTTTAACAGCCATCTTCATTATCTTTATCCTTTACGGTATACTCCCCACTGTGATTATACGAAAGCTAAATTGGGGGATTGTAAAAGAAATAGCAGAACCAAACGCTATTGCGTTAACCTTTGATGATGGCCCTGATCCCAGCTATACTGCCCGCCTTCTCGATATCTTAAAGAAGCATCATGTTAAGGCAACCTTTTTTGTCGTCGGGGAAAAGGCAGCACAAAGGCCAGAGCTGCTAAAAAGAATGCATGCTGAAGGCCACGCAATCGGCATCCATCACTACCGGCACATTTCAAGCTGGATCTTGGGACCGGTCTCGTTAAATAAACAGCTGATCCGAACGAAGCAAATGATTGAAAAAACGGTAAATGAAGAAGTTATTCTTTACCGGCCTCCATGGGGGCATTTCAATTTATTTTCCCTTTGGCTCGCCAGGAACTATGAAATCATTATGTGGACAGGCATATTTAAGGATTGGAAGGTCAAGCATATCCAGGAGAATTTTTCGGAGGTTTTAACGGAGGCATCCAAACCAGGGAGAATTTTTCTGCTTCATGACAGTGGCAAAACCCTTGGCGCTGACGCTGATGCTCCAGAGTATATGATCCGCCATTTGGATGATTATCTTCAGCAGGCAGCAGAAAAAGGGATACGCTTTGTTTCTTTAAAAACAGGAAATCGGGAGTAGTCTTGCGATGGGTACGGAAACACTAATTGAATTTATTTCATCATACGGGTATTGGATCATTTTTTTATTTCTATTTTTCGGGATTGTCGGCATACCGGCTCCCGAGGAATCGCTGTTATTCCTGATTGGTGTATTAATCGGAAATCACAAGCTTGCCTTTGGGCTGTCTGCTTTCAGCGCTGAGATGGGTGCGTTGCTTGGCATGCTTGCAGCCTATTGGATCGGCAAAAATGCCGGAAAGCCTTTCCTAAAAAAGTATGGTAAGTATATTGGCATAACGGAAGAACGATGGAAAAAGGCTGAGAAAAGCTACCTAAACGATCATCGGCTAATGATATTTGCCGGTTTCTATATGCCTGGCATACGCCAAATAAGCCCGTATTTTGCAGGGATTTCAAAAGTTCCATTTCTTCGGTACTTCCTTTATTCCCTGGCGGGCTCTCTTTGCTGGGTGGTCCCCATAATCGGAGCCGGATATTTTGCAGGAGACCTCTTTCACATTAATCCTAAATATGCCCCCTTTCTTGGGGTCCTGTTATTAGCGATTTTCTTAATCTACATGCTTTTTAAATATGTGAAAAATAAAATAAAGTAAGGAAAGGAGGGCCAATATGAAAGTTCTGGTGCTTCCATTATTCCAATTTCCCACCGGGCATTTAAAAGTTGCCGAAACGATCGAGGAACATATCCTGGAGCAATACCCTGATGCGGATATTAAAATAGTCGATTTTTTAAGCTATTGCAGTGAAAAACTGGAGAAACTTGTGTCGGGAATCTATTTAAAAGGATTTCTCGGTGCCCCTTTTCTTTACAGGGCTTTATACTATACCATCATGTACAAGCAGCATCCATTTAAAATGCAGCCTGATTTGCAGGTGTTATCATATTACTTTGAAAGAAAAATGCAGAAATTCCTTGAAACGGAAAAGCCAGATCTGGTATTTTGCACCCATTCCTTTCCATCCGGAATCATTAGCTCATTAAAACAAAAAGGGCGTTACCAGCGCTTTACAGCGGTGAATGTATATACAGACTTTTTTATTAATGATATATGGGGCAAGCATGGGATTGACTATCATTTCGTTCCTCATCACGAAGCAAAGCAAAAATTAATAACCAAACATCATCTTTTTGGTGAAAGTATTTTTGTCACAGGTATTCCTGTAAGCACAACGTATCAGTTTCCCTCACCTCATAAAGCAGAACGGATTCGCCAGGTTCTGGTTGCCGGGGGAAACAGCGGCTTAGTGGACTCATTCGACCTAATTAGTGCAATGCAAAAACTTCCTCATATTCAATTCAGGATCCTTTGCGGAAATAATGAAGAACTTTTTGCGGAACTTCAAAAGCTGCATTCCGAGCAAATAGTGCCGATTGGTTATATCCATGATCCTGATGAATTGAACAAGCTATATGACGAAGCGGATGCCATCATGACTAAACCAGGCGGCGTTACCATAAGTGAAGCCCTTCAAAAAAGGCTGCCTATCCTGATTCACACTTCCCTTCCAGGGCAAGAGGAAATCAACTTGGATTTTCTGCTGGAAAAGGGGCTTGCGATCGTCATCAATAATGACCAAATGATTAAACAGCTTAAGGATGAGGCAGCCATTCTGGCTTTAAGGACGAACATCGATGCCTATCTGCAAGAAATCACTTGTCCGCTGGAGACTGCCATACAAGCCGCAATTAAAGAAACCGGTAGAAAAAATGCAGAGCCAGTTCATTCTTTAAAAGCCATTCCTACCGTATATCATTAACAGCCTGGAGATTCCAGGCTGTTTTTTTGCATACTTTTTCTAAGTGCCGGGCACCATAATAAATTTAGGTTATAGAAACTGCCTCCATTGTCCATACTTAATATGGAAAATGCATAGAAAGAGGAGTAAAGATGAAAAAGTATACGGTTATTTTATTAAGTGTTATCCTTCTCGCTGGCTGCTCCATGGAAAAAGACAGCGGGAAAAGCGAAAACAAGTTAGAGGTTTCAATTCAGACGCCCGAATCAATCACCCCCCATAAGGAAGTAACTTTAAAAGCAATCGTTACACATGGAGACGAAAAAGTAATGGATGCTAATGATGTTGTTTTTGAAGTATGGCAATCTGGGCGGAATGACCGGGAAATGCTCAATGCTGAACACCAGGGCGATGGCATTTATTCAGTTAAAAAGAACTTTCCTGAAAATGGACAATACTATGTTGTAGCCCACGTCACAGCAAGAAATATGCACCGGATGCCGACAAAGCAAGTCATTGCCGGTACACCTGAAAATACGGTTGTCTTTCAGGAGGAAGAACATCCACATAGCCATGTTTCGATTAACCTGAAAACAGATGGGGCTCTCAAACAAGATGGGAAAGCTAGATTAACGGCTAAAATCCTGAAGGAAGGCGAGCCTTTAACCAATGCAAATGTTAGCTTTGAAGTCTGGCAGGATGAACAGCAGCAATCTGAATATATTGAAGCCTCAGAAAGCATCCCGGGTGAATATGTTGCAAGTAAGTCCTTTTCAGAATCAGGTTCTTACCATATTAAAGTTCATGTAACTAAAGAAGAAATTCATGAACACCAACTCAGCCAATTAACAGTGAAATAACAAAAAGAGCTGGACTCTCCAGCTTTTTTTGTTCAATCAAACGTTTGATTGATATTATCAAGCACGCCTTCGTCATAAAGAATCTCCTCAACAGATGGCCCGTCTTGCAGATAATCAATATCCTCCTGGCACCCTACTGTAAAACGGTTATAGGAATACTCGTATCCATCTCCCATCGTTGAACCTGCTCCCCCTAATTTGATGCAGTGCTCCGGGATTTCTTCACGATTTCCCTTTTCATCAACATAATAATATAAATCTTCAATCAAGCCTTCACTTTGCGGCAAAGTGGTAACAGCATATCCCTTTTTGTTTATCCTAAAAACATCATACTCCCCTTCTGTTTCCGGTTCTGGCGCTTGCCCGAACTCATGGAGAATCATAACTTGTCCAGCATATCCTTGAGGAATAAGATAAAGATCATTTGTCTTTGCCTCCACTTCGGCTTTTTGAAGAATCCAAAGCAGGCCCATCGGCAGCAAACCAGCCAATAGGATTGCCGCTGCATTTAAAGCAGCAATTTTCCCGGCAGGCATTACCCGGTCCCATTTTCGCAGCTCGTCCACCAGGAAGAAAAGAACTGCAGCAAGAAGAGCAAAGTATGCGAACCCTTTAATAAAAAAATAAGTTACTGCCCCCAGCATCGTATGTATAAAAGCAGCTGCTGGAAGCCGCCAGCGGATGAACCTGTTTGTAAGAAATTCAGAAAGCAGCGAAACCGGGATCCCGTAAATCACATTTCCAAACACGCAATAGAGGAAAATCATGATTAGTATGAAAGAAAACATGTCCCCTTCAGTAAAGAGTAAAAGCAGCCAGAAGCCAAAAGTGAAGACGATGGATGAATACAGTGCAGTTTTTAATTTGGATACTAGCATCAGAATCACCCCTTGAGAATTGTGAATAGCTTCACATATATTGTAACATGAAAAGGAGGTTATCCTATAAATGCTTGGGAAAAACAGTCTAAGTCATCCATTAAGGTACGGAGAGGCTGCTCTTCAAAATTTATGCACCACTTTTACCGATATATGCACCTGTTTTTCCATTTATGACTTAATCTCGTTCACTTATGCGTAACTTTCCGTTTTTATGCACCACTTCCCATTCCGCCGTCTGTTATATGGACGAAGATTAATCTTAATAAAGAAAAAACCTGCTCCAGCAGGAAACAGGTCATTCATTTTTTCTCACTCCGATTAGAAACCCTTCATAGATTCGTTCCATTCTGTTCTCTCTTTCGGTTCCCCAATCGACATTCAAATGGGCCACCACTCCAAGATTTTCAGCAGGATAGGTTCCGCTCCTTGGAGTGGAATAGATATTATCCTTATCAATTTGGAATGGCTGCGGCTCCACACTGACATGTTTGTCCATGACCTTCGTAATGCGGAGTATACTCCATCATGAAAAATATTCTTGGTTAATCTTAACATGGAACATGTAACTTTTTGGTAAAAATGGCGTCTAATCCATAAAACGCAGAAGGAGACCATGATGATAAAAAAATTTTTCGCTGCTATACTTGGCGTTCTCCTCATATTCATTCTCTTTTTCCGGAATGGAATCATATTGGATTCAATCGGCATTCATCTAGGGAACCCTTTTTCAAAAAAGGTTGAAATTCCCGCTGACTATCCTCTAGCTGACCGCAATCAAAACGGCATCGCCGATCCCATTGATGTAGTCGAGGCGGCGAGAAAAGAAGTGGAGCAGCGCACGCCTTATAAAAGTGCCTATTATGCCGGGGGATACCCTCCTGATGAAGAAGGTGTTTGTACAGATGTAATCTGGCGGGGATTTAACGGGGCATCAATCACAATCAAAGATCTTATCGACAAGGATATTGCAGAAAACACAGACTTATATCCGCGTGTTAACGGCAAGCCGGATCCGAACATCGATTTCAGGCGTGTTCCTAATCAAAATGTGTATTTCAGCCGGTACGCAATATCTTTAACAACTAAGCTTATTCCTGGAGATACAAATAACCTTCAGCAATGGCAGCCCGGCGATATCGTTGTTTTCCTTTCTCCCAAGTTTGACCATGTTGCCATCATATCTGACAAACGGACAAAGGATGGCATTCCTTACGTCATCCATAACTCCACACCTTTTGCGGCCGAAGTGAAGCTATCTTCCTTTAAAACACCCATTACGGCGCACTATAGATGGAATTTTTGAAAAAAAAAGCCTGCCCTGCCGGTAAGCAGAAGCAGGCGTGTTATTGACAACTTTCTGGCTTTTTTCGAAACATAATTACGTTTTCTTATGATGTCACTGCTGTATTGCCAGCTGGCCACTCCTCACAGGTGTAAGCCATCTCCCAGAATCCAAGCTCCAGCTGGCAGCTTTTGCGATAGGCATCCTTCATTCGCTGCCTTTCTTCTGGAGATGCTGCTTCCGCAAGCTCATCCAAACGATTCCTCATATTCATGGTAACTGTTTCAACCCTTAAATTTGCATAGAAAGAAATCCACGGGTAAAAAGGATGGTCCTCATGCGGCTCATATTGCTTCATGAGCTCAAGCCCTATTTCCCAATAAGTCCAAGGGCAAGGCAATAACGCAGCGAGGATTTCGCCCATCCCGCCTGTATGGGCATGGTACATCATATGCTTGACATAATGGTCTGCCGTCGGAGGAAGCGGGAAGCCCTGCAGCGCTTCATATCCCACACCAATCTGCTGGCAGAAATTATGATGAGGGTGGATTTCGCTGTTCAGTACAAATTCAATTTGCTGATTGAAATAAGCAATATCCTTCCGCTCAGAAGACTTGGAAATGGCGATTCCGTATATATGCATAAAAGCATTCAAATACTCATAATCCGCTTTAATATAATGGGCCAGCGCCTCTTTCGGCACATCTCCTCTCCCGATCCCCTGTACAAACGGATGCTGAAAAATAAGCTGAAATAAATCATCATTTTCTTTGCGAAGAATATCTGTAAAAGTCATTAAAATAGCCTCCTAATTATTCAGAAGCTGCCGGGGAAAAAGCATGAGGAAAAAAGAGGTCCCCACCGCTTCCCTGCGCTGGCATTACCCAGATCAGGTTCCAAGGGACAAAGGAAAAAGCCTTATCTCAGCCGAAGCGCCCCTAGCAGTTTTCTTATTGTTTTATTCGTTCCTACCACTTCTTTTAACGAGTTTCGATGAAGCTGCTTCATACCTGCTTTATGAAACTGCTTTTTCCCGCTTATTTCGGTAAAGCTGCTTCATACTGCTCTTTGCCGCCGCTTCTTCTCGCTCCATCGGCTTCAAGCTCTCTGTTCCTCCGTTCAGAAACGCACGCCCTCTAAAAAATCACATATTCTGCACTAAATTTTTTTCCTTCACTTTAGCGAGTACCATCCACCCAATAGCCGCACCGGCAAAGCTGCTGACAAGGAATGGCGGTATAAAGAAGAATGCACCAGCTGCGCTTCCCATCAATATTTTTGCATACGGGACTGCAAACAGTGCTCCGATAATGCCTGTTCCCACTACCTCACCAACTCCAGCCCAGATTTTCCGGCCGAATTTCAGATAAAGCACGCCTGCCAAAAACGCGCCAATCATTCCGCCTGGAAATGCAAGCAGCGTCCCAAAACCAAGCAGGTTTCGCAGTAATCCGATCATAAACGCCACTCCCACTGCCGGCAGCGGCCCAAGTGTTACTGCCGCCAATACATTCACCGCATGCTGGACGGGATAGGCTTTGGCCACACCTGCCGGAAACCATAACAAATGGGAGCCCAGCGTTCCAATCGCCACAAATAATGCCATCGTCGTCAATAAACGGGTTTTATTCACCTTAACCTCCTTCCTCAAGGGCAGCCTGATCGCTTATCATGGAGAAAAGTATGTACATAAGAAAAGCGCAAGGCGCCTGGCGCTGGACAGTTATCGAAGTTCAAAGCTTATACTTTCTTTCCTTCAAAAAAAGCCAGATCCGCGAAAGGACCTGGCTTGGTTTAAGTATAAATGATTCGACATACCGTCAAAGCCTACTTCCCTCCGCTGGCATTAACCAGATCAGGTCTATAAGAGTCGGAAAGCTATATCGCGCTTCCCTCTCAGCCCGCACATTCGGGGCACCCCTAGTAGTTTCATAGATATTTAATTTGATAAGCTGCCTCAAGCTTAACAAATTATTCCGGGACTGTCATCATTCTTTTTGCTTAGATGCTTTTATCAATACATCCGATTAAACGGTTTTCAATATCAGCCGCAATGCTTTGAACGGATTGGTCATTGACGAGTTCAATCATGCTTGTCGGCTTAGGCATGCCAATTTTCGTTTTGCCGGCATCCTCATAAACTACAATTTTACAAGGCAAGAAATAGCCAGCCATTTTGTTCTGTGTTAATACGCGATGTGCTTCAAATGGGTTGCAAACTTCTAAAACACGGAAAGATTCATTATAGTCCAGCCCTTTCTCCTGCAGTTTTTCCTGGACGTTAAACTGCCAAAGGACCCCGAATTTTTCTTCCTTCAGGCTTTCTTCAAGCGAAGAAATAGCTTCATCAATCGATTTCTCGGTTTCTACTGTGTATTCGAACATGATTGCATCTCCTTTTGTATCGGTATTCTGGTGGATCGGCAAATCTTCAATTAGAATGTTAGCGTAACATCCGCATCGTTGGCAAATTCAAGGAATGTTACAGCTCCGCCAACCTCAATTCCATCTACAAAAGCTTCTTTTTCAAGTCCCATAACATCCATAGTCATCTGGCAGCCGATAAATTTAACGCCTAAATCCTGTGCCATTGCCACTAATTCAGGAATTGCAGGAACATTGGCTTTTGTAAAGCCCTCTGCAAAATGCTCTTTTCCTTCAGGCATTGGAAGCTGCTGGTATGCTTCTTTATGAATTAAGTTTAATCCTTCGAAAGTGAAGAAAATCGCTACTTCTGCATCTGTTGCTGCCGCCGCAGTCGCAATGTTGTACACCTTGTATGCATCAAATAATCCGCCGTTGCTTGCAATAATTGCTACTTTTTTACTCATCGTAATTCCTCCTGAAATTTTATTTTTGGGGACTTTTTAGACCCTATGTAAACTCTTTATACATTTACCCCTATAGGTATATTATTAAACATAGATTGTTCTGTCAACAAAAAAACTCCCTTTCTCTAGGGAGTTTTCTCTTAAACTATTTAATGAGCTGCAGACTGGCCATTTCCCTCAAGCTGCTGACCCCGGCCAAAGAGAGGGAGACCTTTGTTTCTTCTATAAAATTGGCAAGCACCTTTTCTACGCCAGCCTGCCCGCCAATGGCCAATCCATAAACATAAGGCCTTCCCAGGCAAACCGCATCCGCTCCAAGCGCCAGCGCTTTAACCACATCTGACCCGCGGCGAATCCCGCTGTCAAAGACAACCGGAATCCGGCCATTTACTTCCTTCGCGATCGGTCCAAGTGCATCAATCGCTGCCGTCACGCCATCCAGCTGCCTGCCGCCATGATTGGAAACAATGATGCCATCTATTCCTTTCTCAACCGCAAGCTTCGCATCTTCCGGATGGAGGATGCCTTTTATTAGAACCGGCAAATTTGTTATCTCCTTTAATCTGGCAACATGCTCCCAGCTTAAAGTTGGATGGTGGATATTATCGAGGATCCCCTGTACCACATCGCCATCTTTAAGAGAGGCCATAAATACCGGATCAGTTTCATAGTTTGCCTTTCCATAGCCCAGCTTTAATGGAGAAAAATTGTTCCTGAGATCCGCTTCCCTCCATCCCATCATGACTGTATCGACCGTTAAAACGATCGCTTCATACCCGGCTTCCTCCGCACGGCGCACCATATTAAAAGCCGTCTCTTCGTGATTGGACCAATATAGCTGAAACCATTTCGGACTGCTGCCCGTTGCTGCGGCTATCTCTTCAATCGAGTGGCTTGAAACCGTGCTCTGAATAAAAGGAACCTGATAAGTAGCCGCCGCTCTGGCCGACGCAAGCTCCCCCTCTTCATGTTCAAGCCTCTGCATTCCAATCGGCGCCAGAAAAATTGGATATGGATACGTCTTTCCGAATAGCGTCACACTTGTATCCGGTACCGAAACATCCCTCAGCATTCTTGGTACAATCGAATATTTCGCGAATGATTCCGTATTTTTTCTCAGGGTTTCTTCCCCGCCCGCACCTGATTGGACATACCCAAATCCCCCAGCCGCCATCTTCTTCTCTGCTTCCTTCTCCAGCTCTGTGTAGGAGATCGGGAAATTCTCTGCGAAGCTAATATTCTCTACCTTTGCCATTTTTCCAGTCCTGCCTCTCGCTTAAAATTAGAATTTATTGAAAATAATATCATTTTTTCGGATTTATTGAAACCACGTTGGCGTTTCGCGATTATATTTTGAATATCGCGGATATATCCAATTTTTCGCGAATAAAATGAAATTTTCGCGAATATATCCAGATTTTGCGGATATACAGGTCTCCACGTACCTCAACAGCAAATGATTTTTTCAAAAAGCAGGGATTTCATCAAAAATTCGTGAATAAGTCAACATATCTTAACCATATTGGAGTGTACATAATGCTAATCAAACAGCCTTTTGATGAATTTTTAAAATTTCATTATGAAAGAGTCGATGAAACCCATATGAAAGTGACTTTGCCAATCCAGCCGCTTTTTATCAATAGCGCTGGACTTGTCCATGGCGGGATTATTTCCACACTGGCGGATGTGGCGATGGGGAATATTTTTAAACCGGATGAAAACAATATGCAAACCGTCGTAACTGCAGATTTAAAGGTTAGCTTTTTAAGGGGCGCTACCGGTGAGTTCCTAATTGCCGATGCCCATCTGGTAAAAAGAGGCCGGACACTGAATCACACAGATTGCCACATCTACAATAACCATAATCAGCTAGTTGCCAAAGCTTCCGGCATTTTCGCTTCTATCTGAGTTAAATTAAGTTCCACTTTTCTGGAAATCTATGGCATAGCCTATCGTCTGCAGGGTATAGATCCGTAAACAACGATAGGGATCAGCAACGTCCTTAGCTTTTTCGTCATCTTGCTTTTAGAGGAAATGATTGTGGCTGGAAAAGACAATCTTGCATTGTCAGCCCTTGTTTCCGCCCTTGTCATTGGTGCAGGAGAATGGTTCTTCCATGAAACCGGGTTTTCCATAATGATGATGCTCATGATTAAAAAAAGACTCCTCGTGCAGGAGTCTTTTTTGCAGGGTTCTTAATACTCAATCTCATCATAATCCTTAGGCTGCGGAATCGGCTGATTGCCCTCATGCTTGCCAAATTCATTGATGAGCTGCTGCTCTTCTGTAAGCGAATTTTGAGGCTTTTCTCTATTTTCATCCTGCTTTTTCAACGTTATGACCCCTTTCAAGTGTTCTAAAAATTAATATGCTCACTTTTCAAGGAATCAACCATTCATGCTTATTAGTCCCAATAAGGCTTGATTTGACCGCGAATCTCTCCGTCTGGGTTTTGGGCTGTATGCACGTTAACATATGTGTCCCCATCACTCATCAGGTCTATAAGAACGGATAAAGGTTTTCCTTCTAAAGGACCCACTAAATCCCTGGCTGTAATGATCCCTTCTACAACACCCTTATCTACACTAATGTCAGGATCGATTAAGCCAAAAAGAAAAACGACAACTGGACCGTTTACACCCCTTCTTCCTAAATGAATATGAGCTTGAGTAAAGTTGGAAAGATCATTAACTGTCAAACGGTAGCCCATTTTCCTCTTATCCTTGCTTACTTTAAATTTTGCCGTGCCAAAAGCATCGGTACGAACTGGCGGAACTTCTTCACTGCCTTTTAACCTGGCAAAAAAAAGTTCATTTCTGTCCATTATTATTCCTCCTGTTCATTACACAATTTAATGATATATTTTATGCCCTGGGTCAAAAGAATGATTGTACAAACACCGAGATAAATCGTTAAATTGGCGGTATGCTTATAGAAAGAAGGATTTTTCCCCCTTTCCGCCAAATAGTTATATAGCTAAATTCCAAAGGAGGGCAAACATGACCAACTATATTTCTCATATCGCAACAGTCGAGATTCCGGTATCCAAGCTGGATCGATCGGTTAATTTTTATGTAGATGTTCTTGGTGTTGAAGTAGAGTTCAAAGGTGAGAAAAATGCCATGCTAAGCTTTCAATCAAAGGGTGTGCCTACGATATTCCTGGTTGAAACCGCAGAGGGGAAATCCCTTTCATTCCCCAACTCGAATGATGGTGTCGAGCATAGTGTGATTGATTTTTATACACCTTCTTTAAAAGAGCTCCACCAATGGCTGCAGGAGAAAAACGTGGAAGTTGGGCCACTCAACCTCAACCAGGAGCACGGCCTTGGCGGATTCGGATTCAAAGATCCGGATGGCAACCTGCTCAGCGCCTGCAATGTGCTGCATAAAGGGCAATAAACCCGCTCACTAACGAGCGGGTTTTTTTTATACCAAAATAAGACTAGCGCCCTACTGCAAATTACGGCGGAGGCTGATATGGACATCCCCTTTCCCTTGCTACACTTATAAAGTGATTCAAAAAGGAGGGAAAAAGGTTGAAAAAATTAAGCACAAAAGCGACCAGGTGGCTGAAAATCCTTCATATCATTCTCGTTTCATTATTTTTCGGGGGATCATGAGCTCGCTCGCATTAAATTTCTCCATGGAAATGGCCGCCTATGGTCAAACCCTGGAAATGTACAAAAATGTGGTGACAATTAGTGATTATGTCGTTCGGATTGGT
Source organism: Cytobacillus sp. C11.1 (assembly GCF_058145115.1). Taxonomy (NCBI): domain Bacteria; kingdom Bacillati; phylum Bacillota; class Bacilli; order Caryophanales; family Bacillaceae; genus Cytobacillus; species Cytobacillus sp. C11.1. The sequence goes on from NZ_CM176935.1 coordinate 462,437, forward strand.
GCAATCGGTACGTTATTAGTTGGCTTTATTTATGGATTTTTTACAAACTGGGGATTTTTCAAGCACAGATGGGTTACCGTCAAATGGATTTTATTTATCATCCAAACCGTGGTCGGCATTAATATCGTCGATGAACTAATGATGGAAAATATGACTCTTCTTGAAGCGGAAGGCAGCAAGGCATTATCGAATCCTGTTTTTATTGATAATCATATAACCCGCCAATATGCCGTCTACTTTCAAGTCGCTGTTACCCTCTTCATCTTTGGCATTTCCGTATTAAGGCCCTGGAAAAAGAAAAAGCAAAAATAAAAATGGCAGTGATTCACTGCCATTTTTCTATTGTGCGGCATTAAGAAATTCCTTCAGTCTCTCCTGATATTCCTGCTCTGCCACCGTATATCCGTCTGTATGCCCTGCACCCGGCACGATCCACAGCTCTTTCTCGCCGCCGGCTTCCTCATAAATCTCATAGGCCATGTCAGTTGGCACCAGATCATCCTGATCACCATGAATGATGAACAGAGGAAGCTCATTTTGCTTCACCTGTTCGATAGCCGACGCTTCATTGAAAGAGTATCCGGCCCTGAATTTTGTAAAGACACTTGTAACCTGCATCAAAGGGAAGGATGGCAGATGGTAAATATGCTTCAGCTGGTGGGCCAGTTCTTCATGGACCGTCGTATAGCCGCTATCCGCAATAATCCCCTTCACTTCAGGCGGAAGATCTTCGCCGCTTGCCATCAATACGGTTGCAGCTCCCATTGAGAATCCATGCAGGAAAACCCTGTCGGCACCTTCTTCCTCCTTCAATAAATCAATCCATCCAAGATAGTCCTTGCGTTCATGCCAGCCATATCCAATATAATCGCCTTCGCTTTCCCCATGCCCTCTGGCATCAGGCTTCAGCACATCATATCCCAGTTCGTAATAAAACTTGGTAATGCCCGGCATCTGCTCACTATTTCCCTTATAGCCATGAGCCAGAATCACTGCTTTTCCGTTCGATTCCGGATTTTGTAAAAAGCGGGCTTTTAGCTTCAAGCCATCTTCTGAGGTGATCTCAAGCTGGTCAAAGGTTTGTTCCTCTGTCCACTCCATAACCTCCTCCAGCTTCGCCTGTGTCTCCTCCTCCAACGCAGCGCTGACAGTCTGCGCATTCCCTTTATATAAATCAACCGGATCATGGCTCCGATTGATGGCCACATTGTAAAAATAATTCCCTGCACCAAGCAATGCAGCCGATAATAAAATCAGCACACTGCCGGCTATCCAAATCATCTTCTTTTTCATCAATAAATCCCCTTTTCACATTCGCAATCACCCTCGTCTGCCAAGGTGCTGCAGCCATTCAATCAAACGTTTGATTAAATTGCTTTTTATACTCTTTTAAAGTGATAGAGTTATATTATTTATTATATATTTATAATAAGAGAAATAGATATATAAAGGAATGAGGGCCTCCATGATAAAATTAATTTTTTTTACAGAAGAAGACTTTAACCTGCTTAAAAGCTGGATCAAAACCCCTGAACTCATGGTTCAATGGAGCGGTGCCCATTTTAAGTTTCCACTAGACCAAGAGCAGCTGATCAAGTATAGTAGCTTTGCCAATCAAGAAAACAGCACGGAGTACATTTATAAAGTAATAGAAGCAGCGTCAGATGAAGTCATTGGCCATATCTCACTGAGCAGAATTGACCGCGTAAATGAAAGTGCCCGGATTGGAAAAGTCTTTATCAGCCCGGCTGCTCGCGGAAAAGGCTATGCATCCGAAATGATCCGGCAGATCCTCGCCATCGCTTTCAATGAGTTAAAATTAAATAGAGTCAGCCTTGGTGTGTTTGATTTTAATAGAAGCGCAATAAAAGTATACGAGAAAGCAGGCTTCCAAAAAGAAGGACTTCTCAGGCAAACAAATAAGGTGAGGGATGAATATTGGAACCTGATTGAAATGGGTATCCTCCGTTCCGAATGGCATGAGCAGACTGGGCCAGGCAAGATTCAATCAAACGTTTGATTGAAAAAAGAGCTCTTCCAGCTGAATGGCAGAGCTCCTTAAAATCTATTTATTATCGCCGGATTCGTGGACATTTTTTTCTTTTCCAATAAAAAAACAAGGCAGAGAGTTCTCCGCCTTGCTTTTTATTAGCTTGCTTTTTCCTCAATAGGTGCTTCCTGCTTTTCCTTCGATAAGAACCAGCCAGCCAATGCAATCCCAATTAAAACTGCGTAGAAAGTGATCTTCCATTCAGGCGATTTGGCGAAGCCTTCAGGAAGGATGGCCAATGCCGGATGAGACATCGTGTAGACAGCCAATTTGACGCCAACCCAGCCGACAATCCCGAAAGCAGCAATCTCGAGGCCTGGTCTCTTATGGAGCAGATCCACAAAGAAGTTTGCTGCAAAACGCATAATAATTAATCCGATCATTCCGCCGGCAAAGATCACCAAGAACTTTCCGCTATCAAGTCCGCCTATGTGCCCTAGACCTGTATCAGGGAGAGCCACAGCCAGCGCAACAGCTGCAAGAATGGAGTCAACCGCAAACGCAATATCCGCAAGCTCCACCTTAAAAACAGTCATCCAAAATCCGGATTTCTTTTTATCCTTATTCATTCCAGCTTCGTGCTCGCCCTTCTTGACGAGTGTTTTTCTAAAGATATGGTTAATGGCAATAAACAGAAGGTAAAGCGCACCGATCGCCTGTACCTGCCACACGTCTACAAGGAACGATATGGCAAAGAGGGAACCAAAACGGAAAATAAACGCTCCAGCCAATCCGTAAAATAATGCTTTCTTCCTCTGCTCTTCCGGAAGATGCTTCACCATTATGGCTAAAACAAGTGCGTTATCAGCAGCCAGCAGCCCTTCCAAGGCAATCAGCAGCAACAGTACCCAGCCGTACTCCAATAAAAGTGATAATTCCATTTAAACACCCTCCCTTAGTTCGCTTTTACGTGTTTTTCATCCAAACGTTTTTCAATCTTCGCAAGCTCTTCCCGATCTCTAAGGAGCTCTTCTTTGTTCTTTTTTATCAGCTCTGAAAACGACATCTTTTGCTTCTTCATCTTTCAGGTCTCCTTTCTTTTGATCTTTGAGTATGGATAGCTTCGCGCTGTTTCCTTGCAGTTATGTTATCTAAGGAATTTTGATTGCCAAGCTTTATAAGGCAATAAAAAAACCTCTACCAGCAAGCGGTAAAGGTTTTTTAAAAACAAAAAGACCTTTACCCGAAACAGGCAAAGGTCTTGCTAACAACGGTAAGGTTGCCAACAAAGCCGGGAGCTCTTAACTCCGAAATGACGACTCTGCTGTAAAAGCTACTCCCCTTTAGGAGAAACTATTCAACTATTAATCTAATCATATTATATTCTGCTTAAGCTGTCAATTGTTACGCAAATCGGTAATAAATTAAAATGAACGCTGCAAGCACAAAGATAAAGTTAAGGAATACAAACACAAATTGATCCGTCCTTGTTTTGTGCAGCTTAATCGGCGGGTTGTAGAATGATACCCCTTCAATGATGAAAATAATCAGCACAATATGGATCATAAAATGTCCGATGACCTCTGTCATTCCAAACAGCATTGTCGTGGTGATAAAAATAACTGTCACAACAAAGCCGACAACACGGTTTAAAATTCCGACAACCAATAAATAACCCACTACAAATTCAATGAATGCAGCCATCACCACAAACGCAGCCGGTGCAAATCCAAATGTCGGAACACCATGATTGGCCACAATATCAAGTGACATGCCTGGATACACCCATTTTTCAACAGCCACCCAGCAAAGGGATAAACCTGTACCTAAATACAGAAACGGAAAGCCAACCTTCTCAAGCTTTGTGCCGCCTACCAATAATACCCCGATAATTGCTACATAATAACCATAATCGAGCATATGGAAAATGCCATTATGAAGTGTTACGTACACAAATAATCCTAATAAAAGAACTGCCGCAATCTTCGTGGAGATATGATGAGGGATTAACAAAAATCCGATTGCAGCCCAGGTCAGAATCATAGCCGTCATATTACTTAAATGGAACTCTGGCGCAAACAACGTACCGTTCGCGACCTGAATCATTAAAGCCGCCGCGGTTCCGTACTTCAGAATATGTCTGCTGTACTTCCGGAAACCAGAGAGCCAGTCATCAAGCTTTTTGATCTTTGCCCATTCCGTTGTTTTCGGAATCACTAATGTTAATAGTGCCAGCACAACCGCAGCGGTTAATGCTAATCCCATAAATAAAGGTGATAATATATTTTCAATGGTTTCCTTTTGCGGAACCACATTTGTGAACCATTTCACATGAGCGCTCGTAAAAAAAGGCGTCATTACAAGTCCAATTATTAAAAGAAGCTGGAATAATTTTTTCATGATGTCATTGCCTCCTGATGGCATTAAATTTACATAAACAATATAAGTACAGTATTAATATATAATACTTTCCGGTGTAGGAGCTCGTTTAAAAATGAACATTATGTGAAAAGTTTCACACAATGTGTGATACAGTGTCCATTACGTTAAACTTTTTACCCCGAATAAAAAACAGGCGATCACCTCTCGCCTGTTTCAGCCTTACTAGTTTTCTTTTTTCACAGCCGCCAAAACCGGCTTTTTCTCTTCGATCTTTTCTTCGTCTCCCACTAAGTCCTTCGCTGCGCTTTTGAACTCTGTTAACGTCCGGCCAAATGCCCGGCCAATTTCAGGAAGCTTGGATGGCCCAAAGATAATCAATGCAATGACTAAAACAAGAATTAAGCCTGGTATTCCGATATTCGATATCATCTGCTCACCCCGCTTTTTAGTTTAAAACCTTTTTGCGTTTTTTCTCGAGCTGCTTCTCATGTGCACGGGCGTGGGCGCGATGACGATCTTCTTCCACCTCGGCAGTCATTTTCACACCCTGCGGTACTGCTGAAGTTGATACTTGCTTCAGGCCTTCCTGATCTTTTTCTAAAACAAAGGAAGCTCTTGTTGAGATATCCGCACCCGGTTCAGTTACATAAGGAAGCACCCGATAATCCGTACGCCACTGATCTGATGTCACCTCGCAGCGGACATAGCCACGGTAGTTATTAAAAAATTTAATATGGGGATTTTCTGCAAGCGTACGTTCCGTATCCGCTCTGACATCAGAACCATTTCCGCCTGAAGAAATCGATGTTCCGACAAACTCGGCTCCGATCAGTTTGGAATCCGTTTCATTATAATCAGCATGGAGATTGGAAGCCCAGCTCGCATGAACGTCACCAGTCAGTACAATCAGGTTTTCCATTCTTTTTGCTGCTGCAAAATCTGTCAGGCGCTGGCGGGCGGCCGGGTAGCCGTCCCAGGCATCCATGCTGAATCTCGGCGATGTGCTTGTCCCAAAATTCCGCTGTGCAAAAAACACCTGCTGAGCAAGCACGTTCCAATCGGTACCCGAGCTGGCGAGATTATTTTCAACCCATTGTTCCTGCTCTTGTCCAAGAAGAGTACGGCTCGGATCCAGCGACTCAGGCGTATGCGGTTTGCTGCCGTCACCATTTGCCTGGTCATCACGATACTGGCGGGAATCAAGCACTAGGAATGAGACAAGCTTGCCATAGGTGAATTCCCTGTATAGCTGCATACCCTCTCCATGCGGCATGGAAGATAAACGGAGCGGCATATGTTCATAGTAGGCCTGATATGCCGCTGCCCGGCGCTTGATAAATTCTTCAGCGGATTGCCCTTTTTCCGGGATACCGGCAGCATAGTTGTTTTCAACTTCATGATCATCCCATGTAACAATCCAAGGAAAGGCTGCATGGGCTTCTTTCAGGTGAATATCAGACTTGTACTGTCCATAGCGGTTCCGGTAATCTTCCAGCGTAATAATTTCCGGACCGCTATGATCACGGACATTTCCAGTTGGAGAAATGTATTCTTTTGGTCCATATTCATATATGTAATCGCCCAGATGGAAAACTAAATCCAGATTTTCTCTCGCCATATGCTGATAGGCAGTAAAGTAGCCATGCTCATATTGCTGGCAGGAAGCAAAAGCAAACGACAAGCTTGCCACGTCCTCACCGGCAGAAGGAAGCGTTTTTGTTTTGCCGATTGGGCTTAACTCATTGCCTGTTTTAAAACGATAAAAATAAATCGTGTTTGGCTTTAAGCCATCTGCTTCCACATGTACGGAATGGGCTAATTCCGGTACCGCAATTTCGGTTCCGCGCTTAACCAGTTTGCGGAAATGCTCATCTTCAGCAAGCTCCCAGCTGACGGGAACAGCATGATTAGGCATTCCTCCTCCATTAAGCGGATCCGGCGCAAGCCTAGTCCACAAAACCACACTATCTGAAAGAGGATCTCCTGAAGCAACGCCCAGCGTGAAAGGATACTTACTGAATTTAGGAGCAGCATCTACATTCAGATTTCCGACTCCAAGTGACTGTGCCATCGCCAGGGCAAGCGAAAACCCGGCAATCTTGCCTGCTCCCGAAAGAAAGCTGCGGCGGTCAATATCCTTCTTTACGCTTTCCTCATTGAATTTCCTGATTAACTCATCAATCGATCTCTCATTTCTCATTTCTTCACCTCTTTTATAATCTCGATTCACTTTTGATTATAAAAGGCTTGTTTTAAAGAAATATGAAGATATGTAAAGAGTAGCCGACGTATGTATGCCTAATTTAACAGGCCTTTTGTAAGAAATTGGATCTGTGGTGTTCCACAGATCCAGCACTCCCCTTCCAAATACCTGTAAGCCTCCGGGCCATTTGCCCCTTCTTTCTTAACAATTTTTTCATAGAATATTAACGAATATTGTCAGAATTTTTTAGTTTACTAATCTGGAAACCATGGTTATGATAAATACAATCTATTAAAAAGGGGTGAGGAGTTGAAAAAATCCAGATTCATGCCGTTTTTGCTGCTGTCCATTTTCTTATCCTTCCTCATCACCCAATACCCCGGCGTCCATTTTAACGGGATTCCTATGGACGAAAGCAAAGCCATAACCGTTTCCGAACTTGCGGAGAGCTTTCTTTTAAAGGATAATCCTAAGAAATATGTGTTCACACAGGATTCAGCCTCACTGGCACTCGGCAGTCTGGCGATCATCCTTCTCCTATACAGCGCGCTTCACATAATCGCGCGCAGGAAAAAAATCTTTTACACCCCCATTTTCTACGAGGCGAACTACATGATCCACACTCCTTAATTGTCCAAAAAACAATTAAAGGAGGAAAACGAAATGATGTGGATTCGATTCATAATGATTGGCTTGTTTTCATTAACAGCTTCCAGCCTGTTCTTTTATCAGGGAACGGAAATCTACCACGCCTTTGTGGAATACTTTAAACAAAAATAACATCAGTAGGCGCCCAGGGAATTCTCCGGGCGCTTTTTTGCTGCCTTAGACCGAAAGTGAGGGGAGTTGCCGATATATCGGAAAAGTTGATGATATATCCTTCATCTCCTCTTTTCTTTTCCCGCATACAATTGGATCCCTTCCACTAGAACCCACGCGCAATATAAAAAAAGCACCCAGCCTGTTCTCAACCAGGCTGGGCGCTCTTCCTTATTGGGCTTTTGCATATTTATCGTCAATCTTCTTTTCAATCTTCTCAAGCTGACGGCGGTCCTTCAAAAGCTCTTCTTTATTTTCCTTTATCATTTCAAGCATTGATAACTTTTTCTTTTTCATGTTTGCTCACCTTCTCTCATGATGTTATACAACTCTAAGGATGCTCTTCTGCATATTTTTCGACAAAATTCGGGTGGTACCTGGTACCTAAAACACAATCGTCTTATTCCCATGCACAATGACTCGATCTTCAACGTGCCATTCCACTGCCTGGGCGAGAACCCGCCTTTCGACGTGGCGGCCGGCGATTTTGAGATCCTGTGCGGTGTGGCGATGGTTGACTCGCTGCACATCCTGCTCGATGATTGGTCCCTCATCCAAATCATTTGTTACATAATGGGCTGTTGCCCCAATCAGCTTGACTCCGCGGTTAAACGCCCTTGCATAAGGATTGGCTCCCACGAAGGCAGGCAGGAAACTATGGTGGATGTTGATAATCTTATTCGGATACCTGGATATAAAGCTTGGCGAAAGAATTTGCATATATCTCGCCAAGACAATGAAATCGACTTTCCCATCCAGCAGCTTTACCGCTTTTTGCTCAGCTTCAGCTTTTGTATCAGGCGTAATCGGAATGTGATAATAAGGAATCCCATATCCCTCTACAACTTCCTTTAAATCAGGGTGATTGCTGATCACTAAAGGAATGTCCACCTCAAGCTCCTTTGACTTCCAGCGCCAAATCAGCTCCAGCAGGCAATGGTCCATTTTTGAAACAAAGATCGCCATCCGCTTGCGTTCACCCTTGCCGCTCAGCTTCCACTCCATTGAGTATTCCTTGGCCATCTCTGGCAAATCCTTTTTCAATTTTGGGAATGATTCATCAAAATCATTCATATCAAATTCAATCCGCATGAAAAAGATGCCTGCCAGCGGATCGGTTGTATGCTGGTCAAAATGGACAATATTCGCTTTATGCTCCAATAGGAAATTGGATACGGTTGAAATGATGCCTGGCCTTTCCGGACAGGAGATCAGCAAAGTCGCCCGGTTTGCATTAATATTCATATTCATATTGAGTTCCTCCATCCGCATTTCTGGAAACAAGCTGCCAAACACAAAAAGGACAGACAGGGGCAGCATTTTCCTCCCCCTTCTCTGTCCTTTTACCTGAGAGTTTAACCCCTTTGGTGTCGCATCATACATGCGCGCTCTCCAGAGATGCGTCCCGCTGCGGTTCTGTCTACCTGAGAGATTTGCTTCAAGGGTCTTTTTGAAGCTTGCTCCTTCGGTGGCCTCTTCGTTGCTCTCTCCCGCAGCCGTCATTCGCTCAATAATTTTTGTTATTTTCAGAATACTACGGTATTTTAAAAGTGTCAACCGATCTGCGTTTCTTTCACAAAATTGCCACAATTTAATATCTCTGGATTCGGTCCGGAATCTTTCTTATAGTGGCTAGTAAAATAACTTTATGCAATCTCTTTTACCTTTCCGTTCAACACACAAAAAGCCTGAAGACAAATGTCTTCAAGCTTTTTCATCTATACAGCCGCTTTAGGCTTAGGCGCCTTCTTCTGCCAGGCAACTGTGATAAATAAAGTAACTAACAATAAAGCTAACCCCAAAACAAACGGATACGAGATCCGGACATCATAAAGCACGCCGGCAATCGTTGGGCCAAGCACGTTTCCAATGCTCATATAAGCATTATTCATGCCCATCGCAAATCCCTGCTCATTACCGGCCATTTTTGAAATAAGCGTTGTTAAAACCGGACGCAGGATGGATGTCGCCAGGAAAATAATAAGCGAAATGACAAAGAAAATGGCATAGCTGCCTGCAAACAGCGACACAAGGAAGCCAAAAGCCGCGACTGCCAAAAAGATATTCAGCACCTTTCCCTCTCCATACTTGCTGACAACCCGATCCACGACAAAAAGCTGAACAATTACACTTATAATCCCTGTTGAGGTAACCATAATGGCAATCTCTTGCGGAGTAGCACCAAACTGGTTATCAAGATAAAGTCCCAGAACCGATTCATATGCCATCAGTCCGAAGCTCATCACCAATGTAATAACAAGCGGAATAAAGTAAGGCTTTCTAACAGACATTGCCAGCTTCTTGACCATTGGTTCCTCTTCAGGCATTTCGTCCGCAGAAGGCTGCTGCAATGTGCTGCTTTCTTCAAGGAGCACAATGGAAAAGATAACAGCCACTAAGGATACAAGCGCGGAAATCAAAAATGGCATTTTCAAGCCGAAGTCTGCCAAAAATCCGCCAATTCCAGGCCCAACTACAATACCAAGTGACATCGCAGCTGAGACAAGGCCATTCCCTTTTGCCCGCTGCTCCATGGTTGTAATATCAGCAATGTATGCAAAAATAGCAGGAATCAGCAAAGCCGCCCCAATTCCTCCGATTACACGTGAAAAGTAAAGCAGCCAAATCGAATCTACTGCATAAAAGACCAGCATGGATAATGTCAAACCTGCTAAACCGTATATAATCATCTTTCTGCGACCGTACTGGTCAGCCCATTTCCCAGCAATTGGAGAAAAAATCAGCTGGGCACCCGCAAAAATAGCAATCATCAAGCCAGCTGCCGTACCTCCCTGATTAATGGATTCCAAATAAGCAGGCAAAATCGGAATAATAATTCCAAAGCTTCCGATGGCAATAAACATATTAATCATTAGCATGTACATCTTTTTTCTTTGTTCTCCTGACATAGCGGATACCCCTCCCTCTATATATGAAAATTTTACAATTCAATTTTTGGCACGCTCTCTAGCTTATAATGGGACAGCCAGCTTTGTCAAAGGAAAAATAAGAGAAACTCCAGCATGTCACTGGAGTTCCTTTTCATCAGCTTTTAAATTTGTCTGGAAACTGCTTCACGATCGCGTCAGTAATGGCATCCGCCATGATAATAATATGTGAAACCCCTTCATCAATCGATACAATTCTTGCGTCCCAATCCTTTACCAGGCTTGCTGATAAATCATTTGTTACCAATTCCAAATGCATATACAGCAGCTTTTTCACGTCTTCATTTTTCAAATTAGGATTGGCGCCGCTAAGGAACGCTGCGATATCATCAGCATTCCGATGCCAGTCTTTGTTCAGCTGGTTTACCTTTGCTCCCTGCCCGCTCTTGGCTGCATCCACAATATCACCGGCAATGACGATATGCTCTTTGAGCAGCTCTGTCAGCTTATTCCCTGCAGCTTCTCCATAATAAGGCTTGATGGAATTTCCAATATCCTCCTGATTTTTCAGCAGCCGCGCCAGTACCTGCTTCTGATCCTCCGCACCTGCAGTTGTTGCACTTGTAATATAATTGCTTGTCCATAACACATGGTCAATCCAAAGTCTCCGGAACTCATTTTCAAACTTCACCTCTGATTGGCTGATACAAGGTTTCTGGGCTGCAGCACTGAGTGGCGATGCCACCATGTTTAACGGCAGCAGCAGCATTAATCCTATAATCCATAATTTCTTCATCACTTTACCCCTTCCAAAATTGAAAAAGTTTCCTTTTTATTTTGGATATTTGAGTCATTTTCATTCTTTTATTTTTAAAAAAATAATTCTCAATTTTTTCAATCAAACGTTTGATTTATTTAGCATAACCCTCTGGCCTTTCTATACTTTTCTGCAACGTGGCTTATTTGGACACTGATTCAGCTAAAAATACCCTATGCCAAAGGGGATAGAGAACTTCTAATTTGCAAGTTCAAGCTTTTATTTTCAGATTTCTAAATTTATTTGCAAATCCCTTTTTATTTGCAGATTCTTAATTTTATTTGCAGCTTGAAAACATTCTAATTCACCTTGATTTCAAGTTGTCCGTTTCCATCAAAAAAGGAGCACCCGTCTTCCGGCCGGGCACTCCTTTTTGCATTAGGCTCTATTCACCTACAGATCTCCACTTTTTAACGCTCCGAATTATCGCGGTGAATAAATTCGGTTCAATTTTTTCACTCCGCGTTTTGGCTGCTTTCTCTGCATCTATGCTGCCATAGCTTCAAACTGCCGCCACTGCAGCAAAAAACTCTTCATATAGCGCCTGTACAGCACGTTTCTCATCCACAGCCTTCACCCCGAACATCATGCTCACTTCAGAGGAACCCTGGTTAATCATTTCCATGTTCACCTTCGCTTTAGCGAGTGCTTTGGAGGCTCTGGCCATGGTTCCAATGTTTTGGCGCATGCCTTCGCCTACTACCATAATAAGCGACAGGCTGTGCTGCACTTTCACCTCATCAGCATGAAGCTCATTTTTTATGCGCCACAGAATGTCTTCCTCCATGCCATCCTTAAACTGATTTTCCCGCAGGATGATCGAGATGTCATCGATTCCTGATGGTGTATGTTCATAGCTGAGACCAAACTCTTCAAAAATCGTTAAAAGTTTGCGTCCGAATCCGACTTCGCGGTTCATCAAGTATTTGCCGACATAAATGCTGCAGAATCCCTGGTCACTGGCAATTCCAATAACAGGTCCGTTTGTGTTGTCCCGCTCGTTCACGATCCTTGATCCTGGCGCTGTTGGATTATTCGTGTTCTTAATTTGAACAGGGATTCCCGCCCGAAAAGCAGGTACAAGCGCTTCGTCATGCAATACTGTAAAGCCGGCATAGGAAAGCTCCCGCATTTCCCGGTAAGTCAGCTCTTTGATCTCCTTTGGATGCTCGACAATAAATGGATTAACGGAGTAAACCGCATCCACATCTGTAAAGTTTTCATACAGATCGGCCTTTGTGGCATTCGCCAGGATGGATCCGGTCACATCCGATCCGCTTCTCGAAAATGTGAATACTTCCCCATCCCGGCTGTAGCCAAAGAATCCTGGGAAAACTAAGACCCCATCCTGTTCCCGTAGCCTATAAAGGTTTTCATATGCTTCGGGAAGAACCTGTGCATTCCCCGGCTCAGGACTGACGAGCAGGCCGGCCTCTCTCGGGTTCACATACCTGGCTTCCACTCCCTGCTGCTGAAAATAAGCTGCCACCAGCTTGGCATGATTATCCTCACCGCTTGCTTTTACAAGGTCCATGAATACTTCAGGAGTGCTTTTATCACAATCGAACCTTTCAAATAGATCCTTCTTGATTATTTCTATAATATCAAAAGCCAGACCCAATTCGTCAGCAATTTGGCTGTACCGTTCCAGCACGGCCTCCGCCAATTCTCCTGCTTCTTCCCCCTGCAGCAGTTTTTCCGCACAAGCGATTAATAGATCTGTAACTTTATGATCCTCTGAAAATCGCTTCCCTGGAGCCGATACCACGACCACCTTCCGCTCTGGATCAGCATTCACTATGTTAAAAACCTTCTCGATTTGCTTTCCGGATGCTAAAGAGGATCCTCCAAACTTCACGACTTTCATCCTGACATCTCCTAATCTCTGAAAATTTAATCTTTATTTTACTCTTATCCTGAAAATAATCAAGAGGTTTTTCTACCTAAGGAGGACATTTGTTTTCTATAAAAATACACCATTTTATACCAATATATTAAACATTCACAATTAATACCTTTCCATAGCTAATTTTTACTTTTTTACAAAAATAATAGAAAACGCTTACATTTTAATCTTTTTTCATAAAAAAGAGGAAGATGCTCTCATCGCATCTTCCTCTCCAGTATTAACGATATTCCTTAACTCTTTCCCCTGCCGTTGTCATCCACTCAAACTGGCGGAGCTTCAGTTCAAACAGGGTAAGCGGATCGCGATAAATCTCAGGATTCTTGCGCATCTCGCTTAATGATTCTTTATTTCCTTCAATCTCTACATGTGTTTCTTCAACCGTTTTATTCAGCACATCGAATGGGTTCCGGAAGAACATCTTAATATCCCGTCCAATCGACTTCTCGAATAATTCGAATTGCTGCATAAACTTATCTGTAATCGATTCAGCGATCTCGCTGTAATCCTCATTCTCGATATACTGCTTGTATTTATTATGGAGCATTCCTTTATTCTGCGGAATTGCCCCAAGCAGCTTGCCTGCGCTTTTCAGCAGGAATTGCGATGGCGAGAAGCGATTCAGAATATTGACCTTTTCCAGCTGGACGCTTCCCCTTGTCATGCGGTCTGCGTCCCGGCGCCAGTCATCAAGCACCTTAAAGTCACAATCCAGCGCAATTTTTTCCTCACTGTACAGCTCATTAAAGCTTTCGCTCATTTCATTCAGATATGCCTGGCTATCCTTGAACTCGCCTTCGCTTTCCGCAATCCAATCCTGTATGGAAACATGGAAGTCCGGCAGCACCGTCTCTTCAATATAATCCTGGATTCGTTTATTCATTTCGTCATTAAGCTTATCATGAATTTTTCCAAAATCGCTGTCTTCGGTAACCAATTCAGAGCTATTCCGCAGCAGCTCAGGAATCTTTTTCTCCAAATCCAGTCTCATTTCATCTTTGATTTTGCTGTAAGACTTTTTAATAGTCCGTTCTTTCTCTTCTTCCATATCACTAAGCTGATTGATGGCTCCAGTAAGCTTGGTAACCATTTCTTCATTCCATTTGATCGTATCAATCAAGCTATTTTCCATTTCCACGCGCTTTTCAAGCAGGAACTTAATCGATTTCTTGATATAATACAGAACTTTGGCTGTACGTTCCTCTCTCAGATTTCTTCCGTCCATCATCGACCGGATAAAGGCAGATAACTCATTTAGCTGGCTTTTGCTCTCATAATGGGTAGAGAATGCGAACACCTTGGCATTCGGGAAGTACGTATTGATCCTTGAAGCGGTGTCCTCGACCAGTTCCATGGCATCCTGTCCGTTTGGAACCCGATCCATTTTGCTGAGAAGGAAATGGATTGGCAATTCCGGAGCCTGTTCCCTCATTCTCACGACCATATCAAGCTCTTTATCCGTCAGCGGCGAATCCGCATTCAGGACAAACAGCATGCTGTCTGCCAAGTGCAGATATTGAAACGCACCATTTCGGAATTTACTCTGCCCAGCCAGTCCCGGAGTGTCAATGAGGGCTAGCCTATTTTCCTGTAAAAAGGAGATCGGCATTTTGCAGCGAATGAGCGTATGCTGGCTCTTTTCCGCGCTTTGCCTAAAATCCTCCAAATCGGAAATGCTCCTTACATCTTCATCTGTTATCGCATGGATTTCCGCTTCATCGGCATCCTTGAAAAGCACTGATGCTGCGGTCGCATCGCCCATTAGCTCTTCGCCAAGCAGGGTGTTTACAAATGAAGACTTTCCATTTGAAGCTGCACCTGCAATCAGCAGGTGGTTGGCATCCAAGTCCAAAAGCTCACGGACCATCCATTCGAACCGTTCGCCCATTAAGACGCCTTTCGCCTTCGCCCACTTCATAACCGTTTCAAATAGCTTAAATCCTTCCTCCATTCCATCCTGATAACGGACAGACTTGCTTACAAGGCTTTCCGCCTCACTGACAGCAGAAGCCTCAATATTGGAAGGGAAAATCTCGCTCCACGCGAGCACAGCTGCTGCAGAAATCAGCGTGTGTGACGGCGATGCAATTTTTACCCAGTTAGATAAATGGTTCGGTATCAAATGGGATAATTCTCTGATTAAATGCTTGCCGTTTATTAATTCGAAATAAGTATCTTTATAGAGTTCTGAAAGCTGCTGCCATGTATGGGAACGTCCCGGCTCCATATTCAGCAGCAAATGATTGAACTCCTTAAGCCATGAAAAATATAAATTATTTTGCTTATAGCTATTCCACAATGCTGCTGATAGGCTTTCAAAGCGTGCCTGGTCTGCTTTAAACAAAGTCACCAATGCTTCGCTGAAATAGTTCGGCTCTATTTTAGCCGTACGCCCCTGCTCCACATAGGAATACAGAACCTCAAACCAGGACAGTGATTCTGTGCGGATTGCTTCGTTAACAGCCAGCTCAACCGCATTGCCCCAATCGCTGTGCTCTTCAAAGAAGCCTCGCGCCATATCGGTCACATCCGGATAATCCGGATTTAAATGAACCGCATTTTTAATGGAATCAACCGCCATTTCAAGCTTGCCGCGCTGTATGTACAATGAAAACAGCTGCAGAAGCACTTCCGTTTTTAACACATCAGATTCCGTTTCAATTGCTTTATAAAAGTCCTCTGCATTTGAAAGCAGATCCAGCTCAAAGTAGGCATCCGCCATGTTCTTCTGTGCCCAAGGCCCCAATTCATTCGGGATGTTTTCCCATTTAAAAATAGCCGCTTCATAGTCTTTGTTAAGGAAATAAACCTCTCCCTGTGCAAAGCGGATATACGTTAAATCGGGCACTTCGTTCTGCTGCTCAGCCACATACATCTCACCCAAAACCCTGATTGGATGCACATTTTCATTGCCTTCCATGAAGGTCTGATAATAGGATTTATTGATTAGCTGCTTCTCTAATGTCATCTTGATCCCCCGCAGTGCTATTTTAAAAGTGTGCCTACCGGCAGCCAGCTTTTAAAAGATTTTTTATTAAAAAAACGCAGAATGCGCCAATTTTCACTATTTATCCTTATATTGTAACAAAAATCTTTCTGCAAAAAATTTCATTTTCCTATCATTTTTGATACATTCTTGTATTTCTGTGTAACATCTTTAATAGTCAAAAGATATCTTCCTATTTAAATACCACTCTATAAAAAATAAAAACTGGCTGACAGAAATATATATTCCTGCCTGCCAGTTTTCATTCTAATTATGATACTTGCTGTGGCCGGATGGCTGCCCGCCTTCTGCCATGGAGAATGGTAACAATCATTCCTATAATCAAGAACACACTAGAAATTTGGAAAAGCGCTGCTGTTTCCACAAATTGTGCCAGAACACCAAATACAAGCCCGCTCAAGCCAATCCCAAGGTCAATCGATGAAAAGAACATCCCATTCGCCACCCCGCGGCGGTTAGGCGGCGTCATGGAAAGTGTCCAAGACTGAAGAGTTGGGATAAGGGAACCAAAGCCGACCCCAAACAAGATTCCGCTAATGATGATAAACAAATTCGAATGGGCAAACGAAAGCACCCACATGCCGATGAAAGTCAGGAACGTACAAAGCAGCACGAGCCCTTTAGCTCCCCGCTGATCGAACCACTTACCGGCAACAGGGCGCGACAGCGAAGCCATTATCGCGTTGAATAAGTAAAATAGAAAAATCTGATCAATGCCCCGTTCTTCTCCAAAAATCACAATGAATGTCACAATCGATCCATAGCCAAACGTCACAATAATTGTTATGAAAGCAGGAAACCAGCTTGATTTTTCCACTAAAGATCCTAAGTAAGAAAATTTAAGATCCTCTTTACGCGTCTTCTGCACAGCTTCAGGTGTATGGTATTGGACAATTGCCAGGAGCACAATTGCGATCACGCCAAGAACACTCGAGATGTAAATAAGATTCGTAAACGAGGTAATCTGGTACAAATAAATCCCAAGGCTTGGTGCAATAATCATCCCGATTGTAACAGACAGGCCATAATAGCCCATCCCCTCGCCAAGTCGGGAATTTGGCACCACATCAACGGCAGCCGTTCCATTAACCGTTGTCGACCAGCCCCATGCCAGCCCGTGAATGAACCGGAACATCAGGAAAATCACAACAACACTCGACAGCGGATAAACGATTGTAATCGCCAGCAGCGCGACTGCACCGATCAGGACGAGCGGCTTCCTCGCTCTATACTCCAGCATGAACCCGATAAACGGCCGGCTCAAAACCGCGCCAATCGAAAATAACGCCGTCACCAGCCCAATCTCAAGGCCCGAAGCCCCGATCGACTTAATATATGGAGGCAAAGTCGGAATCAGCATCTGAAACGACATAAACACAAACAAATTCCCAACCATCAGCATAACAAAAGACTTCGTCCACAAAGTCTCCTTTACTGCCTTATTCAAATGAAATCCCTTCTTTCCTTTATTCGTAAAAAAATTCTGGATGAGAAGATTTTAGCACATTGATATTTCGCATCACTAAATGCTAACACACCTGGCATGAAAAAGGAACGGGATTTGTCAAGCTGGCAGATTCGTTGATATATTTAATTTTTCGTTGATATATCGAGGAAATTCGTTGATATATTCATATTTTCGTTGATAAAATTAGGGTTTCTTATTATTTGCTCATAAAATCCCTTTTTCATCCCTTAACAAAATTCATAGACAAAGGAAGTGCCCTCGCCATGAAAGACTTTCTCTCCAGCATTCTGCTGATCTGCGGCTGGTTTTTGCTATTTTTGTTCATTTTTACTTCATTTGCTTCCCTTGGCTGGGCGACCGGCTTTCTTTTTGCCGCCGCCTTTCTCGCAGCTGGAACCGGATGTATACTACTATCCAAAAAACTAGACAAGGAATGACCAAGATGCCGGAACAAGAACTGATACCTGCTTTTTTGGGCGCTGTCAAAAATGTTTAGCAGTCCCATCAAAATTCTCCCTCGCCCTCACTGTTTAACTCCGCTTCCGCCAAAAGAAAAAGGGAGCTGAGTGCGCCCCCTTCGCCATCATCCCTGAAAACTGCTTGTTTCCAGTGCTCTCTGCAAGAATTGCAGTGTTCTTTGTATAATAAGCTCCTGATCGTTATCAAGGGTCGCCACGTGATAGCTGTTCTCCATCGTTACCAGCTCTTTGGCGCCAGATTTGATGCCGCTATAAATAACCTGTGAATTGGACGGCGGCACGACATGGTCCTCTTTTGATACAAAAATAAGCGCCGGGCAAGTAATTTTGCTTAAATCAGCTTTCACCTTGCTCATTAGGACTGTGATTTCCCCAAGCGATTTTACCGGTGTTTTTTCATAAGCCAGTTCTTTTACATCGGGATTTTTAATATCAGAGCCTATAGCATCAAGGAATCTAACATCCTTTAAATTCGCTGCTGCAGCCATATCCGGAATCTCGATTGCGGCATTAATCGGGATGATCCCCTTAATCTCAGGATATTTCTCTGCCATATACAATGTCAGTGTTCCTCCCATCGACAAGCCGGTCACAAAAATCATGCTGCATCGCTTCTTCAGCCACTCATATCCTTCTTCAACCGAATCAATCCAGTCCTGGAAAGTCGTCGTTTCCATTTCCTCATAATGGGTGCCATGCCCCTTCAGCCTTGGTCCGCAAACCGTATACCCTTCCTTTGCATAGGCTTCGCCAAGCGGGCGCATACTCTGGGTTGAACCGGTAAAGCCATGGGATACTAAAATCCCAATTTCATTTCCTTCAAAATAAAAAGGCTCTGCCCCTTCTAAAACCGGATACTTTTCCGCCATGCTCCTACCTCCATCCAATAAAGTTATTTCCTTTTAATAGATATTCTTTTCACAGCAAGCATCACCTGCTTTTTTGAAAGAATTTAACATTTTCGTAAAACTTCGCGCCGTGATGTGAGAAAAACTTTTTTTCCGGCAACGTCTTGTTTATAATAGATAGAATGAATAAGGCATTGGATAGTTTTGGCTCAGAACCGCTTTTTAAGGGAATAACTTTCTATAAAAGAGGATTCAGATTATCGATCTGCAGCGTCTGCGCGCAAACGTAAACCACTCCGCGGAAAACCGTCACTAAGGGAAGTTTCGCTTTATTTTCCTTCCCAATATTATTAAAATAAGTACTAACTACATAAACAGAAAGGCTGATAACGGTTTGGAACAAAATTCAAATTTTATTCGAACGATTATTAAAGAGGACCTGGAGTCGGGAAAACATAAAGAAATCACTACCCGCTTCCCGCCTGAGCCGAACGGTTACCTTCATATCGGACATGCCAAATCGATTGTCATCAACTTCGGCCTGGCAGATGATTTTAACGGCAAAACGAATCTGCGCTTTGATGATACGAACCCGTTAAAGGAAGATCAGGAATACGTTGACGCAATTAAAGAGGATGTTAAATGGCTTGGCTATGAATGGGAAGAGCTTCGCTATGCTTCCAACTACTTCGAAGAAATGTATAACCGCGCTGTTCTATTAATCAAAAAAGGAAAAGCCTATGTGGATGACTTGAGCCAGGAGGAGATCCGCCAATACCGCGGAACGCTGACAGAGCCAGGAAAAGAAAGCCCATACCGCAGTCGTTCAGTTGAGGAAAACCTTGATTTATTTGATCGCATGCGGGGAGGCGAATTCGAAAACGGAGCGAAGGTTCTTAGAGCCAAGATTGATATGTCATCACCTAACCTGAATATGCGTGACCCGGTTATTTACCGAGTGTCACATGCGACTCACCATAATACAGGAGATACGTGGTGCATATACCCAATGTATGCTTTTGCGCACCCGCTTGAGGATGCAATCGAAGGTGTAACCCACTCTTTATGTACGACTGAATTTGAAGATCAGCGCCCTCTATACAACTGGGTTGTCGCTGAGTGCGAAATGGAAAACACTCCGCAGCAAATCGAATTCGGCCGCCTTAACATTACGAATACGGTTATGAGTAAAAGAAAGCTTAAGCAGCTTGTGGACGAGAAATACGTTGATGGCTGGGATGACCCGCGTATGCCGACGATTTCCGGCTTAAGACGCAAAGGCTACACACCTGAAGCGATTCGCGAGTTTGTTAAAGAAACAGGCGTTTCGAAAGGATCCGGCGTTGTAGACGAAGCAATGCTAGAGCATTTTGTCCGCGAAGACCTTAAGCTAAAGGCACCGCGTACAATGGGTGTGCTTCGTCCGCTAAAGGTTGTTATCACAAACTATCCTGAGGACCAGACGGAATTGCTTGATGCCGAAATCAATCCTGAGAATCCGGAAATGGGCACACGCCAAATCCCGTTTTCCAGAGAAATCTATGTAGAGCAGGATGACTTCATGGAGATCCGCCGAAGAAATACTTCCGCCTCTTCCCTGGAAACGAAGTACGCTTAAAGCATGCTTACTTCATCAAATGCAATGATGTGATCAAGGATGAAGAAGGAAATGTCGTTGAGCTTCATTGTACGTATGATCCCGAAACAAAGAGCGGAACGGGCTTTACCGGCCGCAAAGTTAAAGGAACGCTTCACTGGGTGGATGCCAAAAGCGCCATTCCGGCTGATTTCCGTTTATATGAGCCATTAATTCTTGACGAAGATGCGGATAAAAACGCTGAAGCAGATACAGATGCCGCAGCTGAAAACGAAGACGAAGGAAAGACATTCCTCGACTACGTAAATCCAAATTCACTTGAAATTGTCCAAGGCTTCATTGAGCCAAACATGAAGGACGTCAAGCCGCAGGATAAATTCCAATTTTTCCGCCACGGCTACTTCAACGTCGATCCAAAACACACAACACCGGATAAGCCAGTCTTCAACCGGATTGTGTCGCTGAAGAGCTCTTTTAAATTGAAATAATAAGAAAAGCTTGAGGAAATATTCCCTCAAGCTTTTTTACTTAAGGCTGTTTTCTAAAAGATTGTTGTTTTTAATACATTTTGTAAAAAAACATTGCTAAATAAGGTTGGTTGATTGGAGCGTAAGGTGCGATCCTCGAAAATGCATCCGCATTTCCTTCGTGCGGTGATGATTCGAGGATGCTTATTCAAAGTCCAGCGGGAGGAGTGGGACAGGTGAGACCCCGCAGGCGCTGAGCGCCGAGGAGGCTCAACGCCCGCCCCGCGGAAAGCGAGCATCCTGGAGCGGAAATCAACCTCTTCTCGCTACTTGTTTGAAAAGCAAAGTTTGCGAAAACAGCCTTACTTAAAAAGCAGCCTCTTCTTTAGGAACGGATACATGGATTGTATACCACACCCTGCCAGTATCCTGGTCAAAAACCGGACCAATGGATTCTATTTCTTTTGTACCCCCTCGCCCTTATCATATTTTCGCACCGATCCAAAATAAGTTTATATCCATTTTCCCCCATTCATCCTCCCTTCTTTATACGGTTAACCCTTTCTTGGTTTCAGATTTTCACCCCGAAACTACCTTCCCGATTAAAAATATGTTAATGTTTTAAAGTAAGCATTTACATAAGGAGGAATTACATAATGTCAAATCAGCATGATCCAAATACATTACCGCCAAAAACATGTTCAGTTGACCGTATGATTACGGTTAAAGAGGATGTTGAAAAGGTACTTGCAGGAAAGAAAACCGCTACACGCCGCAATGGCAGATATGCCGATGTCGGGGAAATCATGACGCTTGAAGGCCAGGACTTTGTCGTTGAAAACGTCTATTCCCAGTCACTTGGAGAATTAACCGACGAACACGCTCGCCAGGAAGGCTTTGAAAGCTTGGAGGACTACAAGCAATCCATTTTATCCATGCACCCTGGTATGCCTTGGATGCCGCAAATGCGTGTATGGGTTCATGAATTTAGCCCTGTGAAGAAGTAACCTTACGGGATGGAATTTCTTTACCGCGTGCTGCTGTACATCCATGTCAGCAGCGCCATTCTCTCTGTTGGCCCGTTCTTTGTCCTGATTCCGATCGTCACAAAACTGGAATCAGCTCAGCCCGGAGTCCAGCAGGCATATATAGGCATATTCAGGACATCCGTCCGCCTCGTCAAGCATGCAGGACATGTGCTGGTCGGCTCGGGTGTCCTTCTTATCGTAAACAGCCACTGGGCATGGACGACATCCTGGATCGTCGCAACCCTGATGGTAATGGGGGGATCTGTTTTTTTTCTCGCACGGGCCTTTACACCTGTCCTGAAAAAATTCGATGAGCCAGGAGCGGACCAGCACTTTCTGGTTAAAAAACTCACCCGCTCCGTCTGGATCTACCTTTTTCTATTAATGCTCATGCTCTGGTTCATGGTGGCCAAGCCTGTGCTTTGGTAGGAGTTTATGAAACAAGCGCAGAATGACTGTGCTTGTTTTTTTGTATAAGATTGAAATTTAGCATGTGCCATTACTATTGTGATAGTTGACATCTGCATGTCATTTAATAGTTTGCATTCACCATTCAGATTGTTGCTTACAAAATCGGGCAACCTGCAACAAATGGGATTGCGTTAATAAAACTGCGGATACATATCTGGTTTCGAGGTAATAATTGATTTTCCGCGGTTAAATGTTTTAATCCTTCAAAAATCTCTCCGGAAAATCAGTCATAATCACTTCAACTCCCGCTTTGGCCAGGAAATCTCTGCGCGTTTCATCATTTACGGTATAAACCCTCAACGGAAAGCCAGCTTCCCTAGCTTCTCTGCCGTATTCAGATAGCGCAAAGGCTTCTTCGCAATGAATGCTGTCAGCACCAATCTTTTTCGCAATCATCATTGCATCTTCCGGCACACCTGTAATCAAATAGCCAGTCTTCAAGGTTGGATGCACCTCCCGCACTCTTCTCAAACTCTCCGCATTAAAAGAAGATAGAATAACCCTATCCTCCAATCCATAGCGCTCGATCAGCTCAATTACTTTTTCTTCCAGCCCCTGATATTCAATCAGATCATTTTTCAATTCAACATTGATCATCAACCCATTGCCATCCCTGATAGCCCATTGAAAAACTGTTTCAAGTTCCGGAATGGTTTCGCCGGCGTTAGCAGCAGCGAACCAGCCGCCTGCATCAAGCTGCATAATCTCATCATAAGTTAAATCCTTTATGTAGCCAGTTCCATTTGTAGTCCGGTCTACCGTTTCATCATGAATAATCACCAGCTTCCCGTCCTTTGCTAGCTGTACATCCAGTTCTATACCATCCGCCCCCGCTTCCAATGCAGCTTGGAAAGCAACCATCGTATTTTCAGGATAATGGCCGCTTACACCCCGATGGGCAAAAACCTTTGCATTATTCTTCAATTGAGTTCCTCCTCTGCCAGCATGGTCATGCTATTTCTAGTATTATTCTATTCCCCTATAAAAAAACCATTTTTTGAGGGTGCAAAAAGTCCCTCAAGTTTCACTTCCGCGCCGATTCCCTTATAATGAAAACTATGAAACTTCTAACTGCTCAGGACGTATAACACTATAACGATACATAGTTGCCAATTATAAAAAAGGAGTGAAATCTATGGGAGTTCGATTAAGCAAGGGACAAAAAGTGGATTTAACAAAGACCAATCCCGGTTTGCAGGTTGTTGCGGCAGGGTTGGGCTGGGATGTCAGCCACAATCAATCCCAATATGACCTGGATGCTTCAGCATTTTTAACTGACGCATCCGGAAAAGTCCAAAGCGATAGTGATTTTGTTTTCTATAATAACCCCTCAGGCGGGAACGGGTCGATTTTGTACAGCAGCGATAACCGGACTGGTGCTGGAGCTGGGGATGACGAACAAATCCGGATTGAATTAAATAAGGTTCCGCAGCATATTCACCGCATTGCTTTTACCATCACCATCCATGATGCCCAGGCAAAAGGCCAAAACTTTGGACAAGTATCCAATGCCTATGTGAGAGTGTTTAATGCTCTTACAAATGAAGAACTGCTGCGCTTCGACCTTGGCCGTGATTTTACCGTTGAAACAGCCATTGTGGCCGCAGAGCTGTACCGCCATAATGGCGAGTGGAAATTCAATGCCATCGCAAGCGGATTCCAGGGCGGATTGGCTGCTCTTTGCCGCAACTTTGGGGTTTCTGTTGATGATGAACCTGCTCCAAACCCGCAGCCGGCATACAGTCAAAACCAATATCAGCAGCCGGGCAGCTTTGGTCAGCCTTCTCAAGGATACAGCTCTCCTCAGAGCCAGCCAAGTCCTTCGTACAGCCAGCCGGCACAGACAGGTTACAATCAGCCAGCCTATAATAGCCCTGCACCCCAGCCGTCATCGTTTGGCGGCCAATCTGGATTCGGACAGCCAGTGCAAGCTCAATCCTACACAGATGGCAACATCTCCTGCACCCGCTGCGGATCTACTAACATCCGCACGGGACAGAAAGGATTCGGACTAGGAAAAGCAGCTATTGGCGGACTTATTCTCGGACCGGTCGGCCTTCTTGGCGGCTTTATTGGAAAAAATCAGCTTAAGCTTACCTGCAATGCCTGCGGCAATTCCTGGTCACCCAACCAGACAGACTATATGCAATGGGCCAATGACCAGAAACGCAGAGCTCAGGAACTGTTCACGCGCTTCAAGAGCCAGGATGTCCTTGATGCTGTTGTCGCCTCATGTGCACTTGTTGGCATGGCCGATGGGAGACTTGATCCTTCTGAACGCGAAAAAATGATTGAGTTTGTTAACAGCAGCCAGGAATTAAAAGTATTTGATACACAAAAAGTCATCCAGCAATTCAATATGTTCGTGCAGCGGATTGAAATGGATCCGATCATCGGCCGGGCAGAAGCCTTTAAAGCTGTTGGCCGGGTTAGAAACAAGCCTGAAATTGCCCGTTTGGTTGCCCGTTACTGTATCGCAATCGGCTATGCGGACGGCCACTTTGATCAAAACGAAAAGCAGGCCGTCACTGAAATCTGCATGGAACTCGGTTTGAACCCGCAGGAATTCTTATCTTAAAAAGTTACTAGCCAGCCAAGCTCTGCCGGAAATCGGCAGGGCCTTTTTGCAATTATTCCCTCTTCCTCCTAGATATGCCGCATACAAACTCCATATGCGGGTATACTCAAAAAGATAAAACCAATAACGCCTTTTCCAGCCTCAGCAAGAACATTCGGGTTGCAGAAGCCCGAAAACCCTCTTACTTAAAAGGGCCAATACTTAAAGCTATAAAGGAGGTAATATCCTTGAAGGAAAGCTCATCAACTGAACGTTATATGCCAATGACTTCCTCCACAAGCGGAATGATTGTCAATGAAGCAGACGGAGTCTATTGCCTGACAGTGCAGATTGTAAATGTTTGTTTTGTTAGGGTGTCCGAGGAGCCCGGTGATTGGGTACTCATCGATGCCGGCATGCCAAAGTCAGCTGATAAAATAATAGAAGCAGCCGAGGAGCTTTACGGTGAAAATGCAAAACCGCGAGCCATCCTATTAACGCATGGTCATTTTGATCATGTCGGTGCGATAATTGACTTAGTCGAGCGCTGGCAGGTTCCTGTTTACGCCCACCCGCTCGAGTTGCCATTCTTAACCGGACAGCAAGATTATCCCAAGCCGGATGCCAGTGTAGAAGGCGGGCTGGTTGCTAAAATGTCCCCCGCTTTTCCGCATGAAGGCATTGACCTGGGCACCCATGTTCAATCTTTGCCGGAGGACGGAAGCGTTCCGCATATGGAAGGATGGAAATGGATCCATACACCGGGTCATACTCCAGGCCATGTTTCCTTGTTCAGAGAGGCCGATCGCGTGCTGATTGCAGGCGATGCTTTTGTAACGGTGAAGCAGGAATCACTATACAGCGTACTGACACAGGAACAGGAAATCAGCGGCCCGCCACGTTACTTAACAACTGACTGGGAATCAGCCCGCACCTCTGTCCAGAAACTTGAGGCACTGCAGCCGACCGTTGCAATCACAGGCCATGGCGTGCCAATGGCTGCCGGTACATTAAGAGAAAACCTCTCCAAGCTGGTTAATGAATTTGACGAAATCGCCATCCCGGACCACGGAAAATATGTAGACGGCGAACGTTAAAAGAAGCAAGGTTCACTTTGAGGAGTGGACCTTGTTTTTTTATGATGTTTAAAAGCATCAAAAAAAGGAAGAGTATAGGAAAAAGATATTTTAATAGTTCAGGAGGTTAGAGTATGTATCTGGAAAACTTTAAAGACCAGAAAATTCAAATAAAATTCAAAAATTTTCCCAATGACCTGGTAGGTCCCACTACCGGCATTTTCCAGCCTGATGAATGGTACATCGTCAAACTGATCAAAACGGAAAACATGGGCATCTGGGTTGAAAATCCGTGCTTTAAACGTACAAAAATCCAGGAAGAAGACGGTACAGACATCCCTGAGGAAGAGCAAAAAGAGGAAGATTGTGTCACCCACTTCCTCATCCGCTGGGACTATATCAGCTCTGTCATCGCGTTTCCGGATGTTAAAACTCTTGGCGTCGATAAAAAAGCTAAGCTAATAGGTTTCCAGCCTTAATATAACATCGAGTCCCCGGGTCGTACCGGGGACTTATTTTGGGTTGGCCGATAAAAATGGCGGTTCGTTGATATAGTTAATTTTTCGTTGATAAATATGGTTGCCTATCCATTCCCGGCAACGAAACCGTGTACGCTGGAATATATCTGCTAATTTAACCTGCTTTTTCTACTGTAAGGTATGATTCTCTAACAATATCCTATTCCAGCCATCATTTGCAGTAAATATTTAAGACCTGGATGCCTTTCCTTTTAAGACACAGCTTTTTGCCTGCCAGCAGTAGTTCTTCGTTAACCCAGCGTCAACGTTTATCCGCCTAGAACACAGCACCTGCTCGTTAATTCTGCCGGTTTTTGCGCTGTATTCATCCTCCGGGCTATCCAATTCATCGCTTTTTCCCCTTTCATTCGTAAATTCCCAATTACAGCTCTTCCCATTTTTGCTATGATATATTTACCGACTTTTCTAAAAATAATTAATGGAGGCTTGACCATGACAAAAAGAACCTGCATCATCACACATGAGCTTGAACAATCCCAGCTTGAAAAAATAAAAGAAATTATTCCTGATTGGCAGCTGCTCACCGGAAAAGATCCAGTAAACTGGCTGAATTACGTCAAAGAAGCTGAAGTAATCGCTGGCTGGAAAAAGGAGCTCAAAGAATTTGTACAAGAAGGAAATACCAATATGCGCTGGTTCCAATCCTGGAGTGCCGGAGTCGACTCCCTGCCTCTAGCTAAAATGGAAGCCAATGGCATCCAAATCACGAGCGCAAACGGCGTTCATGCCAATCCGATTTCGGAAACAATTTTTGCCCTAATGCTTGCGTTAACCCGAAAAATCCATACATATGTTAAAAATCAGCAATCCAAAACATGGCATCATGCCAGCATGAAGCTTGAAATTCACAATAAAACCATCGGCATCATTGGTGTGGGTGCCATTGGCAAAGAAACGGCCAAAATCGCCAAAGCCTTTGGCATGAAAGTTGTGGGCGTCCGTCACTCCGGAAAAGCGGAAGAATACGTAGATGAAATGTATACATCCAGTCAGCTGAACGAAGTGCTTCCGCAATGCGATTATGTTGCTGTCACCCTGCCGCTTACAAAAGAAACAAGGCAATTATTCGGAGCCGAACAATTCTCGCTAATGAAGGAATCTGCCTTTTTCATCAATATCGGCCGCGGCGAGATCGTCGTTGAAAACGACCTGATTGCCGCACTGCAGGCCGGCAAAATTGCCGGTGCCGGCCTTGATGTTTTTGAAAAAGAACCGCTGGGAGAGGACAGCCCGCTTTGGGAGCTTGAAAATGTAATTGTAACCCCTCACACAGCAGGGTCTACAGAGCACTATAATCAGCGTGTGATTGAGGACATTTTTATTCCCAATTTAAAAAACTATATAAATGGGAAGACTCCTGCCATTAACTTGGTCGATTACCAAAAAGGTTATTAAAATAGGCTGTTTGAAAACAGCTTTACAATAAAAGGCCTTGCAGAGCTGCAAGGCCTTTTATTTTTTATATGTCACGATATAAAACCCTTCTTCCTCTGACCACTCGGCACAGAAAATGTCCTTAATGTCGTTAAACCCTTCCTTCCTGATCGATTCCTTTAGCCATTCCCCATCTTTTCCAACCATCTTAAGGCCAGATCCCACGACTTCCCCTTCATCAATCAATAAGATGGAAGGCTCTTTATCTTCCACTTCCATCTCCATCATTTCAGGTGTAACAGGATCCTCCTTTCGGTACCTCATGACACTTAAGCCGCCATTTGTCTCAAGATAGGCATACTTCACTTCATTCATGCTGAAAATTCCTTTTTGCCTCAGCATTGTCCTCAGCTGTTCCATTTCAAGATGGTTCCTCTGCATTTCCTTCACATTCAGCTTGCCATTTTTAACGATTATAGACTCGCTTCCTTTTAAAATGGATCTGAAAAAATTCTTCTTTTTCGCCAGGATTTCTATAATATAAATAAGCCCACCCCACAGTAAAGCCGAATAGGCAACTTCAAGCGGAGTTACTTTATCATCATAAATGGTTTCCTCAATGATCCCTCCAAGGACAACCGCATAGACGAAATCAAAGGGAGTAACCTGTGAAAGCTCCTTTTTCCCAAGAAGACGTGTTACAGTTAATAGTGAAACTAATCCAACTACCATTTTTATTGTTATAGATAAGTACATAAAAGCTCCTCCTCTCTTTATAGCCTTCCTATTCCCCTTTTTCCCCCTCTCATACATAATTCCGAGTGCCACTTTTTTCAAAAATAAAAAAGCAAAGGCGCGAGCCCTTGCTTTTCCTTTACATATGATGGGAATGGCGTTTCCGGCGTTGTCTTATAACCAATTCCTCCAAAGCCCCCGATCCGAATAAAACACCGGCAACGATCAGGATAAGGCCCAGCATATGGTTGACGGTGATGACCTCGCCAAGAATCAGTGCAGAACCTGCTAATGAGAAAAAAGTATTCAGGTTCAGAAAAATGCTCGCTTCCGCTGGTCCGATTTTACTGATCGCTGTGTTGTAAACCATATGGCCAACAGCTGTTGCCACTACAGCAGATGCTGCAAAAGCAGCCCATACTGATAATGGAGCTTCGGACATGCCCTTCACCCCGCCAGGTTCCATAAAGTTTCCAAGCACAAACAAAATCACTCCGCCAAATACCAGCATATAGCCGGTCAGCAGCCGCGGATCCAATGTTTTCGTAGCCTTGCTTATCACAATAAAACTAAGGGCTTGTGAAAGAATCGATAAGAACACATAAAAATCTCCATGCGATAAGTTCGATACTCCTCTATTGCCTGAAAGCACAATGAACGTAACACCCGCTCCTCCGAGCAGGAATCCAAGCACCTGAATACCCGTGGGTTTATTGCGGAGCAGGACCGAGGACAAAATTGCCGTCAAAAGCGGGCCGGCACCTAAAATAAGCCCTCCATTTACTGCACTCGTCTCAGTCAGCCCAATTGCCAATAGAAGGTGATGGCTGACGACGCTAAGAACTCCTCCGAACACAATAAATATCATTTCCCTGAAACTCGGCTTTCTCACTTTTCCCATAACGCCCAATATGATAAATACACTTAAACCAGCTGCCAGTATTCGCAAGGATGTGATCGTCACTGGCGGAAAATAACTGACAAGAATTTTAATAATGCTGACATTCAATCCCCATGTGGCCATAATCAAAGTGAGAATAAAATAAGTTTGCAGGTTTTTCACTTTCGATCCTTCTTTCTGTAAAATCCGCGTTTATAATTTGACTTCCATTTTATCACAATTCAAATTACTTTTGCCTTTTAAAGCTCCAAAGAGATTTATATTAGCTCGCATCAAAAAATATCCCAAGGGACAAAATAAACTTCAGCAGATTTGCAGGGAGGGATCTTTTTTGACACCCAAGCAGGAAAAATTTTTTCAGAAGCTCGTATCTTTGCAAGAGGAACTGGCATCGCAGAGTATCGAGTATTGGGAAATATATTCGCACCTTGGCACCTGGCAGTTTTGGACCGTAGCCGTTCTGCTGATTGGCCCCTTAATCCTTGTTTATTTTAAAATTGATCGCAAGCATATTTTTCAAATCGGTTTTTTTGGATTTGCTGTTCACATTTTATTTGCCTATGTTGATGCAGCGGGAATCCGCTTTGGCCTATGGGGCTACCCTTATCAGCTTCTTCCCTTTATACCCAGCTTTTCTTTGGATGCTGCCATTATCCCTGTCTTCATTATGCTTGTCTATCAATGGACCCTGAAACACAAGAAAAATTATTATCTCTATGCCTTCCTGACAGCACTTGGATTTGGCTTTGGCTTTAAGCCGTTATTAGTTGCTCATGGTTTATTTGAGAAATATAAGTGGGTTAATTACATTTATATTTTTTTCATTTATATTATTCTGTTCCTGCTGGCTTATTGGCTGACCAGGATTTTTCAGTGGATGCATAAAAAAGGCGAAGAATAAATTTTTATTCCAACCTTTGGATAACCCCTCCTAATCATTTGTTATAATGGCTAAAAATGATATGTGAGGTGAATATGGTGCTGGATACTAGGGCTATACAGAAAAAAACGGCTGGAGAAAAAGCTGCCGAATTTGTAAAAAACGGAATGACCATCGGCTTAGGTTCAGGATCTACGGTTTATTGGATGTTAAAGAAACTTGGTGAACAGGTGGAGCAGGGCTTGAATATTAGAGGAATTCCTTCTTCTTTAAGGACTGAGGGATGGGCGAAGGAATTTAACATTCCGCTGACTGATTTTTCCCAGGTGCAGAGACTCGATCTTGCTATTGATGGGGCTGATGAAGT
Organism: Cytobacillus sp. C11.1; assembly: GCF_058145115.1. Lineage (NCBI taxonomy): Bacteria > Bacillati > Bacillota > Bacilli > Caryophanales > Bacillaceae > Cytobacillus > Cytobacillus sp. C11.1. The sequence continues at coordinate 493,236 of NZ_CM176935.1, forward strand.
TGACCCTGAGTTTAATCTGATAAAAGGCGGAGGGGGATCGCTTCTCCGGGAAAAACTCGTTGATGTCAATTCCGACAGGCTTATAATCATTGTAGATGAGTCCAAGATGGTCCATCAATTAGGTAAGTTCCCCCTTCCTGTAGAGGTCGTACCTTTCGGATGGGAAGTCACCGCACAAAGAATTGCAGATCTTGGCGCTATTCCTGAACTCAGAAAAAAAGACGGTGAAATTTTCATTTCAAACAATGGAAACTACATATTAGATTGCAAATTCAAACAGATTTTGAATCCTAGTGAGCTTCATAATCAGCTTAAACAGTTATTAGGGGTGGTAGAGACCGGGTTATTTATTGGAATGACAGATTTAGTCATCGTTGGCAGCGGAGATTCAGTAAAGCTATTAGAAAAAAAGCAATGAAAAAGGAGAGGATTTCCCCTCTCCTTTTCTGCATTAAACTGGAAGCAAATCCTTTCGAATCGGTGTGAATACATCCATAATGACACATTCCTCTATCACTCTTACCTGATGTTTTACATTGGAAGGAATGTATTGAATGTCTCCCTTGTTGAGGATTCTTTTTTCTCCATTTACTTCAAATTCTACTTTTCCTTTTTCAATATAGCTAATCTGCTCCTCGGGATGCTGGTCAATGTCTCCCAGAAAGCCTTGTTGCAATTCTACTTTTACAAGCATTAATGCGCCATCACTGTTTAATATTTCTCTTTTAACCATGGTGTCTTCCTTTCCGTAGACAATTTTCACTGTACAAACTTTAGAATAACTAGTTAAAATAAGCCTGGATTAATTAACTTCGGAATATAAAAGGCAATATCCGGGAAAAAGGCCACAAAGATCAATACTGCTAATACAATCAATATATATGGCGTTACAGCCGATAATGATCGTTCAATGCTCAGGTTACCAATTTTAGCTGCCAATAATAAACACAATCCATAAGGCGGAGTAACCAGTCCAATAGCAAGAGTCATTACAACAATAAGGCCTAAATGAACGGGGTCCATGCCAAATTGAGTAGCAGTCGGCAAAATTACCGGAACAAATAGGATCATTGCTGGAATGGCATCCATAAAAGTTCCTACAAATAGGAAGAACGCTATGATAATCAATATGAATACCCATTTTGCTCCAACGTTATTAACAAAAAACTCCTGCGCCATGGTAGACAATTGATAGTAACTCATAAGCTCCCCCAGTGCGCTTGCAGCAGCAAGGGCAAATAGGGACAATGAACTTAATGCAAGAGTATCCATTAATATTTTAGGCAAATCCGATATCTTTAATGTTTTATAAAAAAACATGCTGATTAAAAGTGTATAAAGGGATGCAACAGCAGCTGCTTCAGTCGCTGTAAAGAATCCGGAGATAATTCCGCCAATGATAATGATCGGTGTAATCAGGGCAGGAACTGTCTCATACACCAGCTTTAAAAACTGCTGGACTGTTGCTCTATCAGCCCTTGGATAGCCTTTTTTCAAGGCCATAATATAGACGAAAAGCATCATGCCTAACCCTACTAAGACACCTGGGACAATTCCGCCCAGGAACAAAGCACCAACAGAGGCATTTGTTAAACCGGCAAAGATAATCATTGGGATACTTGGCGGAATAATAACACCTATTGTTGAGGATGCAGCCGTAACTCCCACTGCTGTTTCTGTGTCATAGCCTTGCTTTTTCATGTTTGGAATCAAGATTTTCCCTACCCCGGCTGTATCTGCCTGGGCAGCACCTGATACACCTGCGAAGATCATAGACACCAGAATATTGGCGTGTGCCAGCCCGCCTCGAATATGCCCTACAACAGCAAGGGAAAGGTCGATTAGCTTTTGTGATATTTTTCCGCTATTCATTAAGTTAGCTGCCAGGATAAACAAAGGAACGGCAAGCAAAACAAAGGAATCAATGCCATTTAGCATTTTCATAGGAACAGTTACTTCTGGAATATAAGGAACACTAAATATTCCAAGAAGAGCTACAATTCCTATTACAAAAGCTATCGGAACCCCTATGAGCATTAGAATCAGGAATAATCCTACCAGAATAATGCCAATCATATATTAGCCTCCCTTCCCTTTAGTTGTTTAAAATTATTAATCAGGTGGCTTACAGAATAGATGGACATTGTAAGCCCCATGATCGGAATGGAAATCCAGACATAACCCATTTTCATAGCTGGAAGTGAGGCCCAATTATAATTCCAGAAGTTCTGCACAGCCTGGATTCCATAATAAAATAAAGCCAGAGCAAACAATAATACAATAAAATCAATAACGATTAAAAGACCGGCTTTGGATTTGCCCTGAAGCTTTTGTTCTAAAAAGTCAAAGCTAAAATGTTCTTTTTTATTCACCATAACAGAGGCACCCATAAAAACTGACCAGATGAATGAATAGTTAGCTACTTCCTCTGTCCAAATAACCGGTATTCCCAAATGTCTTGTGACTATTTGAATAATAATCGCAATAAAAAATATCGATAAGCTTATAACACCGATGGCCATTTGAATCTTCTCAAGAATCTTAATCATGCTTATCGTCTTCCCTCCTATTAAGGATTAAAGGGAAGACCGCACTGACACTCTTCCCTTTAACACATTCGTTTCAGATTATTTAAGATCTTTAATTTTCTTCAGTAATTCTTCTGCACCCATGTCCTTAGCAGCTTTTTCCTGCAATGGTTCAGCCAGTTCAATAAATGGCGTACGATCAATTTCGTTTACTGCAGCACCTTCATCGATGGCTTTTTTCTTATACTCTTCTTCTTGAGCATAAACTGCTTCTCTTTCAGCTTGTACTGATGCTTCCGCCGCTTCTAAAATAATATCCTGCTGTTCTTTTGTATAAGAGTCGAACTTTTTGCCGTTTACTAATAAGAATCTTGTTGTAAAGTCGTGTCCTGTTTCAGTAATGTACTTTCCGTTGTCTGTTTTGTGATGATTTTGCTGGATAAAGTATGGATAGGAGTTTTCAGATGAATCTACAACATTTTGCTGCAATGCCTGGTATAATTCTCCCCATGCAATAGAAGTTGGGATTGCGCCTGTTTGCTTCCAATAGTCAGCGATTACACCTGAAGTTTGTGTTCTGAATGTCATGCCTTTTAAGTCTTCCATCTTTTCGATTGGCTTTTTGCCATAGTAATGTCTAACACCAGCAGACCAATAGCCAACTAATTTAAAGTCATTATTTGATTTTTCATTAACAAGCTTCGCCATTTCTTCGCCAACTTCTCCATCAACAACCTTTTCCCAATGCTCATAGCTGTCAAATAGATATGGTAAAGCTAATAAATCGATTTCCTTAATGCCTGTTTGAGTCATAAAACCTGGTGATACTAAAACAACATCTGCTGCACCTAACTTAAGCTTTTCAACTAATTCTGATTCTTCCGTACCAATGGTTCCTGCATGTACTTCAACTTCGATATCGCCGTTTGACTTGCTTTCTGCGACTTCTTTAAATTTTAATAATCCGGTTTGATATGGATTATCAGGAGATGTTTGATTATGTGCTGCTACAATTTTTATCTTTTTGGAACCTGCTTCTCCGCCTGCCTCTTCTTTGCTGCTGCAGCCTGCTAAAACAGCTGATAAAGTTAAAAGTAAAACAAAAGAAATTGACAATAACTTTCTCATTTTTATTTCCCCCTTATTTTTCATTGAATTGAAAAATTATTGATTAAGTACTGCTGTATATTCAAGCGCCTTTTTAGTAAGCGTCATGAAATCTTCATCACTGTTTAAGCTCGCAGGATTGACCAGGTTGCTTCCAACCCCTGCCGCCAAAGCACCACCTCCGATATATTCCTTAATATTCCCTGCATTAATTCCGCCTGTTACCATTAGCGGGATATGCGGGAATGGGCCGTGAATGTTTTTAATGTATCCCGGACCGAATACATTAGCCGGAAAAACCTTTATCATATCCGCACCATGCTCATAGGCCGTCAAGATTTCTGTAGGAGTTAAAGCGCCAGGGATACTTGCTATTCCGTACCGTTTAGCCATTTTAATAGTTTCAGTATTCAGTGATGGAGAAACAATAAATTGGCTGCCTGCCATAATGGCTGCTCTGGCGGTTTCAGGATCCAAAACGGTGCCTGCCCCGATGAGCACTTTGTCCCCCATTTCCGTTCTTACTTTTTCAATCATCGCCATAACTCCGGGAGTTTCCGCGGTTACCTCAAGCACCTTTACTCCACCTTCGTTAAGAGCATGTGCAATTGGTACAATATTTTCTAATGTTGCTTCACGAATGACAGCAACAATGACCTGCTCTTTAATAAAATCTACTGCCTGCATTTGCCTTACCTGCCCTTCGCTTGTTTCTATTCTAGATTGGTATGTCTTTTTGTCATTTCTTCATATGCTGACTCTTGGTTTCCAGCCTGCAATGCTCCAATGATAATCGAATCAAGAACAAGGTGCACTGATTGGTCAAATTGATTGCCGAGGGGCTGAATAGTGGCTGGTTCATCGGGTCTGCGATATTTGGTTGCAGCCGGAATAACAAGAATTCCGTCACAAATGGATGCAATCTTGGAGTCCCTATTCGTTGTTACCAGAAACACCCTTGCACCGATATCTTTTGACTTTGATGCAAATTGCAGGATGGCGCCAGTTGATCCGGAGCCTGATATAGCAACTAATAAATCCCCTGCCTCAATACTTGGAGTGACCGTCTCGCCTATCACATAAACCGGAAATCCACCATGCATCAGGCGCATCGCAAACGCTTTTCCCATTAGTCCCGAACGCCCTTCTCCATAGACAAAAATCCGTTTTGCTTCCCTAAGATGCTTGGAAAGATGAATCGCTTCTTCTTCATTTATACCAGCCAGAACAGCTGAGACTTCATCAGCTACGGTTTTTATAATAGATTTCATTGATTTAACAATCCTTTCATGGCTCTAGCAGCTTCATAAGGATTATCGGATTTGGTGATAGCGCTGCCAACTATGATCGTATTAGATCTTCTCTCTATGATTCCCGGCAAAGTGTCAAGATTAATGCCGCCGGCAACCGCTACCTCCAACCCGGAAATACCTTGAGTCAGAGAGAAAAGATCTGTTCCCATTTGCCCCTCGGACTGCATATCCTTGCCAAAATGCAAACTGACTAAATCCACTCCTAGGGCTTGCAATTCTGCAACACGGCTTTGCTCCGAAACACCCAGCAAATCGACCATTATCCTTTTCTCATGTTTCTCTGCCACTTTTAGCGTATCGGTAATCGTCTTATCTGCCGAGAAGGCCATAACGGTTGTGATGTCAGCCCCTGCCTCGAAAGCCTGTGCAGCTTCGTGTTTGCCGGCATCGCATGTCTTCATGTCGGCAACAACGGTTTTGTGTGGATATATTTGCTTGATCTCGCGTACAATGGACATGCCATATTCCTTAATAACGCCAGTGCCTACTTCAATCCAATCCACAAATTTCTCTGTTTCTTTTAAAATCTTAAAACATTCTTCCCTCGTAAGGCGGTCAAGGGCTATTTGAAGATTCATACTCTCACCCTATCTTTCTACGAATTCTCTTTCTCCGAGTTGAACGAGAACATCTTCCAGATACGGAAGGCCTTCGTTATCTCCTGAAACACTGACAACCATCGAACCTATGACATTTGCAAATTTCAATGTCTTCTCCAGCGGCCATTGGTTTAAAAGTCCGTAGATAAATCCGGAGTCAAACCCATCTCCAGCACCTACTGTATCCACAACTTTACTTGTTTTAAATGCCGGAGCCTCGATGTACTCGCCATCACGGTATCCGATAGAGCCTTTTTCTCCTTGCTTAATGGCGATATGGCTAATGCCGAAAGCTTTGCTTTTTTCTATGATCTCACTTGGATCGCTTGTACCCAGCAGCAGTTCAGCCTCTTCTTCACCAGTTAAGAAAATATCAACAAATGGAAGAAATTCTCTTAACACTCTTCTCGCTTCTTCCTTGCTCCAAAGTTTCAGCCTGATATTTGGATCAAACGAAACAAGAACGCCATGCTTCTTGGCTAGAGAAATCGCATGTTTTATAAGATCAATGTTTTTCTCCTTATCTACTGCAGGAAATACCCCTGTTATATGAAGAACTTTTGAATTTTTAATATAATCTTCATCAAGTGTATCAACTGTTAATGCGGCAGTTGGAGAGTTGGTTCGGTAATAAAAGGTTCTGACGCTCCCATCGCCCATTATCTCCTTGAAATTTAGAGAAGTCGGATACCCGTCTACAAGTTCTAATTGTGAGACGTCAATTCCCTCTCCCCGTACTGTATTAAAAATATGTCTGCCAAATTCATCATTCCCAAGACGGCTAATCCAGCCTGTCTTTAAACCTAGACGGGAGCAGCCGATGGCAACATTCAATTCCGCCCCGCCAATTGTTCGTTCAAAGGTCGAAACAAACCTCATTGGACCAGTTGCAGAGGGATTGAAGGTAATCATGGCATCCCCGATTGTAATTACATCATTCATGGCTTAACATCCTTTTCGATTCTTTTAACATGATTCTCTTATAATAAGTTTTGGCTCAAATCGATAAACCAGCCTTTCCTCTGGTGTTGTTCTTTTTTGTATTTTATTTAACAAGTGTTCAGCAGCTTTATTTCCTATCTCAAATGCCGGCTGCGCCACTATAGTCAGGCCTGGCTCGTAAAAACTCGCAAAAGAGACATCATCAATCCCAATAACAGCCAGATCTCCCGGTATGCTTAAATTTTTTTCTTTTACATATTTAAGGATCTCTATTAGAGTTAGATCATTTCCAGCAAGAATGGCTTCCGGGGGATTTTCAAGGGATAGCATTTCCCTTAGCCCATTTTTAATCTCGCTGACTTCCAGGCTCTTAATATAATCTTCCTTAATTGATAAGCCGTTTAACTGTAATGTTTTTTTATATCCGTTTAGTCGTTCCATCCTTGGTGTTACATTTCTGATTACATTGGTGATAATGCCGATTTTTTTGTAACCTTTATTAATTAAGTGCTGTACGCCCAGGCCAGCCGCTTTTTCATTATCAAGCAGCATAGAGGGTATATCTACATCAGGAACTGTACGGTCAACGAACACTATTGGATATTTTTCCTTTAACATGTCATTATAAAGATCTTTATTATCGCCAGTTGGAAGCAGGATAATCCCGTCTACCTGTTTAGCACGAAGCATTTCAATATATTTCTTCTCTTTTATGGGATCATCATCAGCGTTACAGACAATAGTGTGAAAATCAGATTCATGACACATATCTTCAATTGCTCTAATTACCTGGGTCGAGAAAGAGTGAAGAATATTTGCTACAATTACACCAATCGTTGTTGTTGATTTTTGCTTTAAACTTCTTGCCAAAATATTTGGCCTGTAGCCCAGCTCTTTGATGGCTTCTTCTATTCGCTTCTTTGTACCTTCCCCCATATAATCAAACCTTTTGTTTAAATATTGGGAGACTGTACTTTTTGATACATTTGCATGCTGAGCAACATCAGCTATAGTAACCGTTTTCATAAACTCTTCTCCGAATCCATTCATTTTTCCATTTTGTCTAAACCGATTTACTAAACCGGTTTACTAAATCGATTTATCGTAATTATAAAAAAACTGAAAGCGCTTTACAATACTTTTTTAAAAATTTATAAAATATTTTTTTTAATTCTAAATAAAGCTTTCCCAGTAATAAATAAAAAAAGAGCAGCCGCCCCCAGAAGGAGACGCCTGCTCTTTTTATTATTTTACGTCCTGCTCATGAACCATATCTGGTGAAGCTTTTACTTTAGGAGTCTTTTTTGGCTTGGGACCCATACTAAACTTTATCTACCTTAAAGTTTATTTAAAATAATAATAATTGTAAAATAATGTGTTTTTAGATAAAATTGTCCATATTCAATCTTCGTCCTTAATATCACGATCCTCCGGAATAGGTTCATTTAAAATCTCTTCAACAAGATCCTTATATTTCTCCATTTGCTTTAAATGGGCGTTAAACTGATCCTTATATATCAAAAATTGCTCCCCGTCATGAATTGCACGGATCTTTTTTTGCTGAATCAGGCTCTCTACATATGCTTCCGGATAGGATAAATACTCTGCGGTTTCTTTAATGGTAAGGTACATGTTAATCATTCCTTCTTTATTTTCGGTCTATTATTTTCATCTTCCAATTTACTGGCACTAGATGACTCTACTAAAATCCGATAGAATAGTAAATGTTAATACGATTTCACGCATTTTATGCACTTTTATTATACAGCTATTATGGAGGAATAAAAAAATACTTATTTGACTGAATTCCAGCCCTCTTTTCAGCCAAATTGAGAACAGGAGGAAAACAAGCTATGGATAAAAAAAGGCTATTGGTCTTATATATCGTCATCAGCCTTATCTGGGTATTTGGAACTAATTATCTCTTAGACATGCTTGAACCTTCTTCTCTTGCTTATTACCTTAAAAGGGGTAAAGAATTTCTGTACATTCTGGTTACAGGATGGCTGCTCTATTACTTTATGAGCAAAAGAGAAGAACTTAGTGCTTCAAGGGAAGATGAAAAGCGGCTGTCCACTTTAATCAATTCCATGGTGGACTTTGTAAATTTCAAAGATGGAGAAGGCCGCTGGATTGAATCCAATGAATTTGGCCTGAAGTTATTCAACCTTGAGAAGGTTGACTATAAAGGAAAAAAGGACTCGGAATTGGCTGAGTATACAGATTTTTACGCTGACGCACTTCGGTACTGTGAAGCGTCAGATGAAGAGGCATGGAAAAACGGGAAAATCACCCGCCTGGAAGAAGTCATTCCCTTGCCCGATGGGACAGTAAAGACCTTTGACACGATTAAGGTTCCCCTTTTCCATTCAGACGGAACAAGGAAAGGCCTCGTGATTATCGGACGTGATATCACGGAAAGAAAACGAGTGGAAAAATTGCTCGAAGAAAGCCAGCAGCAATACAAATCATTGTTTGAATACAATACAGAAATTGTTTATATGACCGACCTTGATGGAACTATTATGAAGGTGAATCCTCAATTTAAGGCTGTGACAGGCTATAGCCCTGAGGAAACGCTTGGAAAGAATATTTATGATATTTCACCTGACCGTTATAAAGGGAAAGTGAAAGAAGACTTCACATCCATCCTCCAATATAAAAAGCCAAGAACATGTGAATTTGAATTTATGCATAAGAACGGCGGCCAAATAACGTTACAATGCACTGCCCTGCCGATTATCGTTAACGGGCAAATTGCAGGAATAATCGGCTATGGAAAGGATGTGACAAAGCTCCGGCAGGCAGAGGAAAGATTGCGCCGGACTGAAAAACTTTCCGTTGTTGGCGAGCTGTCTGCAAGTGTTGCCCATGAAATCAGAAACCCGCTGACATCCTTAAAAGGCTTTGTACAGCTGATGCAGCTGGAAGATGAAAAGCATCAATTCTATTATCAGATCATGCAGGAAGAGCTGGATCGGATTAACCATATCGTCGGCGAGCTGCTGCTGCTGGCTAAGCCGCAGGATATTTGCTTTACAAAAGCAGACATCCAGACCATTCTGTTTAATGTTATTTCACTTCTAAAAACAGAAGCCAGCATGCATAGCGTTGAAATTGAATTTTTGTTAAAATCCGATGTATTCATGATTGAATGCGAACCAAACCAGTTAAAACAGCTCTTTATAAATATTATTAAAAATGCTATTGAAGCTTCTAATGAAGGCGGCAAGGTGGTCATAACCCTTATGTCTGATGATGACCAGGTTACCATTCTTGTAAAGGACGATGGATGCGGCATGTCAGAAGAACGGCTTAACCGAATCGGTGAACCTTTCTACTCCTCCAAGGAAAAAGGAACCGGACTCGGTCTTACTGTCAGCTTCAAAATTGTTGAATCCCACAACGGCTCCATTCATTTCAATAGTGAAAAAAGCAAAGGAACCGAAGCAGTCATTAAGCTGCCTGTCAAAAAGCAAACTCCCATTGCGGAAGCAGAATTGACAATCTAGACATGAAAAGAGCGGTTTCAATCAAACGTTTGATTGAAATCGCTCTTTTTAATATCTATGAAGCTTAAATGGTTGATGACGTTAGCTTTAACAAGGGAAATCCGCGATGTAATCAGAGGGAAATTCCATTTTATCAACGAAAAAATCAATATATCAACGAAAGTGGACGGTATATCAACGAATCGTAAAATTGCCACCCTGGCTGCAGCCGCTAGTTCCCCTTAATCTCCAGCAGCTTCTGCCTTAAATCGCTTTCCATGTTGGCGAGATCATGCTCAGCCTGGCGGCGTTTGTTCCGGCCTTCTTCCTGAATCCTCAAAGTCTCTTCAAGAGTGGAAATGAGGTTCTCCTGTGTTTTCTTTAATGTTTCAATATCGACAATGCCGCGTTCATTTTCACGCGCCGTCTCAATTGTATTCATTTTCAGCATTTCAGCATTTTTCAAAAGAAGGTCATTCGTTGTTTTTGAAACCTTCTTCTGGGCTTCTACCGCATGGCGCTGCCGGAGCAGTGTCAATGCGATCGCCACCTGGTTCTTCCAAAGCGGAATGGACGTCATGATCGAGGATTGAATCTTTTCCACCAATGCCTGGTTCGTGTTCTGGATCAGGCGGATTTGCGGAGCACTTTGAATCGTGATTTCACGGCTTAGCTTCAAGTCATAAAGACGCTTATCCAGGCGGTCGGCAAACTGAATCATATCGTTTACTTCCTGGAACTTCATTTGGTCTTTTGTTTCCTCTGCCTTTTTCTTAAGCTCCGGAATCGTTTTTTCATGGAGTTCTTCAAGCTTGAGCTCCCCTGCCGCAATATACACATTCAAAGCATGGAAATACTCTTTATTATTTTCATAGAGCTTATCAAGCATGACTATATCGGAAAGCAAAAGATTCTTGCTGCGCTCAAGCTTCACGCTGATCCGGTCAATCTGGGCTCCTGTTTTCTGGTACTTGGAAAGCACTTCCTGAACAGAGCCAGAAAGCTTTCCAAACATCCGTGCAAAAAAAGAGGCTTTCTCTGGCTTTAGTTCGTCAGGGTTTACATCATTAAATTTCTTCATTAGATCATTAATAATTTCCCCCACTTCGCCGACGTCCTTTTTTTGAACATGCTCCAGCATTGTATGGGAAAAAGATAATAGCTTTGACTGGGCCGGCGTTCCATAAGAAATCATCGCCTGATGATTGGCCGGGTCTATTTGCCTGGCAAGCTGAAACGCCTTTTCCCGATTTTCTTCTGGTATTACATCAATCAGCCTTGTCCGCTTTTCCTCCCGGGAAGGGGCTGAGGCAAGCTCCTGCTTTTCCCCAAATGGGTCAGCCAGCAGGTCATCCACCAAGTTCGCCTTATTTGTATTTTTTAACAGGGGAGAATTTTCTTCAGTCATTTTAATCTCCTGCTTTCATCGTGAATTCTCGAATCTTTTATCTTTTCAATAGAATTCTTGGCAACATCAATTTCAAAGTTAAGCTGATCAATATCTTCCTCTATAACCCGATGAAGGTCCTCCTCCACATGATGGGTCAGCGCATCAAGTGTACGGCGGGTTTCCTCAAGCGACTGATTCAATTCACGTGTCTTTTTAGGCTGAGACGACAGAAAGACATATTTTTCTGCCAATTCCACCGCGGAATCAAGATGTGAAAAATAAAACTGCTCCGCCTGGTAAAAGCGCTTCGGTTCCTTTCTTGTCAGCCTATAAATCCTTCTCGTTACCCTCATGAACTCCATCCGCTGCTTAAGCGTTGGAAAATGGCGAATCGAAAACATCGCCTTATGCAAACGGGTTAACTTTCGCTTCGCTTCATCAAGGTTTCTCTTTATATATTGGTATTCCCTTCTCGTCAATCCATGCTTTTTTAAAAATCGGTGCCGCTGAATCACTCCGCCTGCCCAATACGTTAGCAGTCCGGTTCCAACACCATATACACCCGACAAGAGAAAGGTTTGATCAAAAGCAAAATAACTTACCAGCCAAACACTGACCGACAACGGAAGCGCCGTCAGCATGCGGAAAGCAAAGGCTAAAAAAGAATTCATCTCTATCGACTCCTGACTCATAGTCCTACTTATTTATACGTTCCTCGCAAACATAAAGTTTCATCCACAGACATAATTACAGCATATTTCACAAAAATCAGGCACCCGCCCTTAAACCTATTAAAACACTTTTTAAAAACTTCTCAAGTATAAAGATACAAAAAACCCCGCCTCCCCGCCATAGACCACGTAAGTAAAGACATCTAAGACCTGAGACGTATTTAATTCGTTTTTCCTGAATATAAAAAAGCATTTGCCCTGAATCCCGCAAATGCTTTTATAGCTATATAAGATTTTATCCATGAATTTGAGCAGCTGCCTTGCTATTTGACTGCCAATGCGCGCTTGCCCATAGCATTATAAATTTTAATAAACTTGTCTTTTGGCATTTTCACATCTTTTTTGACTGCTTCGCTATCATTAAAATAAACATAGTCAGCATCCACTCCTGTTACAACAATACAGTGCAATGGAGTCGGGGCACTAATGGTTTTTCCCGCAGGCGTTTTCCAGCTTCTTTTATTAGGCATTTCATGGCTAATCGTAAACCATGCCAGCACGGGGCTGCCTTGAGAAACATGCTTTTCTATTTCCGAAAAATCTTTTCCTGTCAAATTCACTCCGCCTGGACGGTACTGATCCAGTAATTTTTTCAGTGGTCCCGGGTTTATCGTGTGGCCATTCCCAAAAGGAGTTCCAACAAACCCGATATCCGGATCTCCCCAAGTTTTAATAGATCCGTCTGTATTTCTCACTAGCTCAGTTGAATCATAAGGCATTTGTTTCGCAAGGGTAGTTTTCCTGATATTTACACCGTAATATTTTAACGCCATGGCAAGTGACGTCACTTCACAGCCGCTTGGCAATTCAGGCCGCTGTGCAATAAGCGGGACATTTAGCTTGGCTACTCGGGAGTCACTAATAGTCACATATTCGCCGCTCACATAGCCTGAAGTGCCATTATATGATATTTTATACCAGCCATTGCTTTCCTTATGTATAACGCTCAATATCGATCCATTCTTCAAGAGGCCGATTTTACTGTAATTCAATCCTGGACCCTTGCGGACATTCAAAGCGGTTGCATCCACCCGGTAGAGCTTATCATTCGTTTTCACGAATTGGCCGCTGACATAGCCTGTTTGGCCTTTGTATGTAATCTTGTACCAGCCGTTATCCAGCCTCTGTATTACCTGAATACTGCTGCCTTGAGACAAGCTTCCTACCCGTTCATAATCTGTTCCGGGTCCCAAACGGACATTAAGATTGGTTGCATCAACGATGTAAGATGAAGAAGCTGCTTCTGCCATGCTTTGATTAGAACTTAAAGGAGCCAATGGTGAAAACACACCTCCTGTCAAAATAGCAGCAGCAACTGATCCCTTTAATAGTGCCCTTTTTCCAGGCGGACCTTTCAATCTATTCATATTCTCTCCTCCAAACAATGTCGAATTTACGAACTATTATAAAAATATAGATTAAGATACAGCTAGTCTACCTCTTTGGGACTGGAAAAATTTTATTGAATCTAAAGGATTAACTAGTTTCATAAATGCAGGAAAATCGGCATCCGAAGATACACCCTATTTATTCAAAAAAATTGAAATATGATGTGCATAGATGAAAGGGATCATTCAACCTTTGTTTAAATGGGAGATTAATAGGGAATACACTTTTGTACCAATTTTCATACACCACGGAGGAAAACATAATGAAAAAGCACTATTTTTATATAATCATTTTATTGGTTGGTTCTATTGTTTCTCCAACTTCAGGTTATGCGTCACAAACTAAGGAGCAGGATAACAAGGTTATTTTGATTTCATTCGATGGAATGCGCAACGATCTGACAAAGGAGTATGTGAAGGGCGGCAACCTCCCTCATATCGAGTCTCTTATGAAAAATGGAGTAGCTGCCAAGGATTCCAAGACTGTTACCCCATCACTAACTGCTCCCTCCCATGCGGCGATTGCAACGGGTGCAGATCCTTCCGAAACCGGCATGGTCAGCAATAAGTGGCAGGACCCACACAAGGAATTGGCAAACGGAGAGAGTGCCTTTCACCAGCCTCTTGATAAGAGCCCGCTTTGGAAGGAAGCCAAAAAGAACGGCAAAACAACAGCTACAGTCCTGTTTCCCGGGTCAAACCCTAATGCCGGTTCGCAGGCAGATTACGCTGTCTATTACGGTGAAACTTGGGCAGAAAGCTCATTGGACAAGCTAACCTTCAAAACTGCTGGCGGCGGGAAACACACTGAAAAAAGCTTTAGTCCTTTAAAAGAAGCGAAAATGAAGCTGCCCCTGCAAAAAGCCAAAAATAGAGAAATCAATATTTTGGCAATGGACACAACAGATGATGGCAAAACAAATTATGACCGTTTTATTTTTTCACATAATCGTTCTGCTGCTCAGGATGATTCCGTAGTAAAAGCCAATGAATGGGGTTCCTTCCCTGTGGAGGTGGATCGCAAATCGGCAGGCTTCTGGTTTAAACTGAAGGCAGATCCAGCTCTCGAAAAGGCAAGCATTTACCGGACGGCTGTCACTTCAGCCCTCATTAAAGGACCAGTAGGCTTCAAAGAAGAAATCAACTCGGAATACGGTTTCTTTCCTGTTCAGGATGACACAAGGGCTTTTAAGAAAGGCTGGATTTCAAGAGAGGAATATGAAGAAATCAGTTCCCGCTTTGTCAGCTGGACGACAGATGTTTCTCTTCATATAAAAGAAAAATACCAGCCCGACTTGCTGATGTTCTACGCACCGCAAATTGACCATGAATCACACCATTTCCTGCTGACAGATCCAAGACAGCCAGAATATACAGAGGAAAGGTCAAAGAAGCATATGAAATATATTGAATGGTCCTATAAGCTTGCTGATGACGTGGTCGGGAGAACAATGGACAGCTTAAATAAAAATGACCATCTGCTGATTGTTTCAGATCACGGAATGGAGCCAGTACACACCCTCCTGGCCCCAAACACGTTATTAAAAAAAGCAGGCTACTTGAAGACCGATAAGGAAGGAAAGGTTGATGCAGAGAAATCAAAAGCTATTGCTGTTGCCAGCGGATCCGCTGCACAGATTTATATTAATCAAGACCTATCAGAACCAAAAAAGGAAAAGGTATCCAGGGGAGTTGAAAATCTTTTTAGCACGTATCAAATAAAACCTGAATTTAAAAAAGCAGCACTCAAGCAGTATTTTGGTGAAATGGGCGATACCCTCCCGCAGAAGCACTTTAGCGACTTTGACCAAAAAACAAAGCAATTTTTCCATTATTTATTGCGCAAAAAGGAACATCCCTATCAAGTTGCCGATGGAAGTGAACAAGAAAAAGACCATCCCAACGAAGGCGAAATCCTCCTGCTTGGAGCCAAGGGCTTTATGATGGGCAGCGGGCTAACAAAAGCCGAACTTCCTGTAATAGAGCTTGGCAGCCACGGAGGCGACCCTGATCGAAAAGAGCTTAAAGCGGTATTCATCGCCCAAGGTCCTTCGTTTAAAAAGGGCGAAAAAACCGGTTCGATTACTACACTTGATATCGCCCCAACTGTGTATAAAATTTTAGGCATTCCTCGCCCTGACTTTCTTGAAGGTGAAGTGCCCGAGGATACTCTTAAATAAGGAAAAGGCCTTGCGGAGATGCAGGGCCTTTTTGTTTATTTTCTTAAAATGTACATTTTAATCATTTAGATGCCGGACTCTTCTTTTGTCCGCTGGGTCCCTCTCTTTACACGCAGCTTCCATCTTTTACTCGGTTCCCATTCTTCATAAAATAACCCATCCTACAAAGAGATAAGACACATCATAACTATATGCTATCGAGCTCCACCAGCACAGTGGTGCCTTCCCCAATTTGGCTTTCTATTCTCATCGAGCCATGGTGCTCCTGGATGATTTTATTGCTGACCGTGAGCCCTAGACCGATTCCCTTATCTTTTGTCGTGTAAAAAGGTGTTCCGAGGTAGCTTAATAAATCTGCATTAATCCCTGGTCCTTCATCTGAAAAAGCAACTCTCACACGCTTATGATCTGTTCTTTCAACGCCAATACGGACATTTCCGCCATTAGGCATGGCTTCAATCGCGTTTTTCAGGAAGTTGACAAACACCTGCTTCAGCTGGTGAGGGGAACATAGTAACACGATGTTATCTTCATCATAGTCAAGCTGGATTTGAACATTATGGAGCAAGGCCTGCGGGTGCAGGACATTAATAGTGCTTTCCAGGATGGATATTAGATTTCCCTTCTCAAACTCGATCGCCTGAGGCTTAGCCAGCGACATAAATTCATTTACAATCATGTCGATTCTCTCGAGCTCTTCCATAATAATAGACAAGTAGTCATCCTGCTTTTCCTGGTTAACACTTGACTGGAGAAGTTTTGAAAACCCTTTCAATGAAGTAAGCGGATTTCGGATTTCATGGGCAACGCCCGCAGCCAGCTGGCCAATAATGGAAAGGCGATCCAGATTCCGAAGCGCAGCATCGTTATTGACCCTGTCAGTAATGTTTCTGCCTACGGCCACGAATAACTCATTTTCCCCTTGTTCATTTAAAATCGGAGAAATACTCGTCTCGACAAAAACAGTTTCGCCGCCGGATGTAAATAATTTCGTTTCGATCAGCTGAGGCTCACCGGTTTCCAATAGATTTTGAAACATCCAGTGAAATTTTTCTTTTTCCTCTGGCGGCATGACGTCACAGCAGTTTTTGCCAACGAGCTCCCTTGGAGAATAGCCCAAAACCTTTTCATGTGAAGGGGATGCATAAATAAGTGTTTGGTCCTTTTTAAAAACCTTAATCATATCTGTCGTATTTTTCGTAATTAAGTCATAGAGCTCCCTCGTTTTCCTTAACTCTCTTTCCATGCTTTTTAAATCAGTCATATCCCGGAAAATAGCGAGGACCGCTATGATTTTGCCCTTTGAGTTCCGGAAAGGAGAATAGGACACTGAAATATCCAAAACCGAGCCGTCCTGATGATAGCGCTGCGTCATTACATTGCTGTATACTTTTCCAAGCTTGACCAATTTTATAATATCCTTAACCTCGTTAGGATTTTGAAATTCTGTAAACTTTTTTCCGATAACTTCTTTTTCGGTATAGCCAAAAATCACCGTGTACATATGGTTTACTCTTATAAAACGGTTTTCCATATCAATTATGGCAACCCCATCTGCCGTACAATTCAGGAACAAATCTATTAATTCATCAGGATTGGAATAGATTGAATCACCATCATTCCCTAGAATCGGGAAACCTTTTATCAATGAGCTCACCCCATTTTCCGACTTTATTAAATCTATTTTACAGAATTTTACGATAAAAAACATAAAAATTGTCGGAAAAACCTACATTTTTAAGAAGCCTAGGTTACTTAAGGAAAAAACTCTGTGAAAATTGGAAGAGGTTAGGAGTAGGGAGCAGAAAACAAAGAATCAAACTAGAAATCAGGACTATTCAACTACTTCTATACCCATTACCTTAAGACTTTTTGCTATGCACAGTAAAAAAGGCAACTCCCCTAGGGTTAGCTGCCTTCTCTCCACTCAATTTTCGCAACCGCCTCACAATGCATAGTCTGCGGAAACATATCAACCGGCTGCACTTCAACAGTCTTGTATCCGCCGTCCTCCAGGATGCGCAATCCCTCGCAAGCGTTCCGGGGTTGCAGGACACATAGACGACCTTCTTTGGCTTCATACTTAGGATGGTTTGCAAAAGGGCTTCGTCACAGCCTTTTCGCGGCGGGTCCACAACAAGTACATCCGCTGTGTTGCCCTTTTTATACCAGTCGGGAATGACCTCTTCAGCTTTCCCAACTGCGAACCCGGCATTAGTAATTCCGTTTAGGGCTGCATTCCGCTTGGCATCCTCAATTGCTTCAGGTACAATCTCAACACCGAAAACCTCTTTTGCTTTCTGTGCCAAGAAAAGGGAAATCGTCCCGATTCCGCAATACGCATCGATTACCTTTTCTTCTCCGCTCAAGTTCGCATACTCCAGCG
Source organism: Cytobacillus sp. C11.1 (assembly GCF_058145115.1). Classification (NCBI taxonomy): domain Bacteria; kingdom Bacillati; phylum Bacillota; class Bacilli; order Caryophanales; family Bacillaceae; genus Cytobacillus; species Cytobacillus sp. C11.1. The sequence goes on from NZ_CM176935.1 coordinate 511,291, forward strand.
CTTTATCATATAATACCTTCGTTTGCTCAGGATTCACCTGATAAAAAGAGCGTGCAGAAATGGCAAATTTAATATTCCCGATGAAGTCATAGATGACTTCTTCTCCCCACAAGAGCCTAGTAACATCGCCCATGATTACGTTCGTCTTTTTTGTATTCACATTATGGACAACTGATTTAACACCTTGAACACTTCCGACAATCTCTTCCACGATCTTCTGCTTATGCGGCAGCTCGTTCGTTCTCGTGACCAGCACAATCATCACTTCACCAGTAACTAGCCCGTAGCGCGCCATGACATGGCGGAGTTCACCTTTGTGCCTGCCTTCATCATAAGCACGCACACCGTATCGGCTGCAAATTTCCTTTACCTTCTGGACCACCTCATCATTTTTTTCCTGCTGGATGAGGCATTCTTTCATATCAATGATTTGGTGAGTACGCTGCTGGTAAAATCCTCCGATCAGCCCGCCTTCCTGCTCACCAATCGGCACCTGTGCTTTATTGCGGTAGCGCCACGGATCCTTCATGCCTAGGACTGGATGAACCTTTATATTCTCAAGCTTGCCAATCCTAGTCAGCACATCCCTGACCTGCTTTTCTTTTGTAAGAAGCTGCCCCTCATAACTCAAATGCTGAAGCTGGCAGCCCCCGCATTCTTTATAGATCGGACATGGAGCCTCAACCCGGTATGGACTTTCTTCGTACGTTTCAATTAAACGGGCGAATCCGTACCCTTTGTTGACTTTAATAACCTTTACCTTTGCCTTTTCGCCGGGAAGCCCGTTTGGCACAAACAGCGGGTAGCCATCTACTTTGGCAACCCCCGCTCCCTCATGGGTCAAATCCTCAAAAATAACATCTATATAATCATTTTTTTGAACTGGTAATGTTCTGTTCATTGTTTTCTTCCTTTTCAGCTTAATTCCGTGACCTTTTTGACTAGAGAGATTGTATCACAAAACAGGGGTAATTACGAAATTAGATACTGGCTGCAGTTTTAACGGGCTAATATATTGCTCTATCCAAAATTTTTTCAAAGCAAAATAATAGGCAGTCAAAACAGGGCTGGAAAGCGAAGCAGCCAAAGAAGCAAAGAATTCAATCAAACGTTTGATTGAATGGGGATATTCATAAAAAAAAGCCCGCTCCAAAGAGCGGACTTCTTCTTATTCATGCGGACTTTCCCAATCTGTCGGGCGGTCTTCTTCCCGGATCTGGTCAATTGGCACAAAAACTTCCAGATGCCTGTAGAGGTTGACGAATTCGGCTGGAAGCAGCCCGCCAAATTCGCCGTCCAGGTTAAGCTGGACTTTTTCCTTGGCTTGGACCTTAATCCGGTTTGCCTGAGTATAGATCACGTTCGGATCTTTGACATGCTCTCCGCGGACTGCCAGTGTAGCAATCCGAATAAAGTCGGCTAGATTGGTTTTCTTTAATATCAGCAAGGAGAACATCCCGTCATTGATGCTGGAATCAGGAGCAAGCTTTTCAAAGCCGCCTACTGAATTTGTTAGCCCCACAAGGAAAAGCATAACTTCCCCTTCAAACATTTTTCCGTCAAACTCGATGCTCACTTCAGTTGAACGGATGGAAGGAAGCATTTCAATCCCTTTTAAATAGTAAGCAAGCTGGCCAATCATTGTTTTTAGCTTGCTTGGCACTTCATAGGTCAGCTCTGTCAGCCTTCCGCCCCCGGCAATATTAATAAAATATTTTTCATTAATTCGGCCTATATCAACTGGGATTGTATCCCCTTTGACAATGATATCAGCCGCCGCTTCTACATCCCTTGGTATATGAAGCGCCCGTGCAAAATCATTTGTGGTCCCGGTCGGGATAATCCCAAGGCGCGGACGGTAATCCTGCTCGGCCAGCCCGTTTACAACTTCATTGATTGTACCGTCGCCGCCGGCTGCAATCACCAAATCAAAGCGGCGCTCAACAGCTGCCCGTGCTGCTTTTATCGCGTCCCCCTCGCAAGTTGTAGCATGGCAGGAGGTTTCATAGCCTGCCCCCTCCAGCTTTTGCAGAACCTCTGCCAAATGCCTTTTAAAAATTTCACGGCCCGAGGTTGGATTATAAATAATTCTTGCTCTTTTCATAGCCCATCATCCTATTATTTAATCAACTTTGTCTTAATCCGTTTATATAATTCCATCTTTTTACATCATAGCGAATAGACATGTACTTAGCAATTTTTACGTTGCACTTCCGGTTTCTATTCTATTCACTTCCGCATGTTTTCACAAGTAGCAGATGGCACAAAAGAATTATACCCTCATCCGGCAAAAAAGTATCCTGATTAAGCATTATTTTTCAAAAGAGTAATAGGCTATGCCCTTTAGACTTGTCTCAGATCCTTCAGGACAAGGCTTTTTACATAATCGATGACTGTTCTATATGGATATTCTTTATTTAAAACGCTATGAAGCATTGCACCATCCATTATGGTCCAAAACATGCCGGCTACGTAATTCGGGTCTGCATCCGGGCGGAATTCACAGGAAGCCTGCCCTTCTTCCATAATATCGGTGATGAGCTTTAAAAAGAACTTCTTTCCTCTTTCATTCAAAATCCGGTTTAAATTTTCATCCCTGGACGAATGTAATGTAAATTCCAGATGAACCACAATTTTATCCTTGCGTTCCTGGCTAAACGGACTCATTTCCCTGTATAAATCAAAAAGATACTCAAGCTTTTCTTCAGCTGTAGATAGAATGGAAATTCTCTCTACAAGCCTGGCATTCGTTGCTTCTGTCTGCTCGTTCATAAGCTCAAGATAAATTTCTTCTTTGCTTTTAAAATAATTATAGATGGCGCCTTTGCTTATTCCCGAATAGGCAACAATGTCATCAATCGTAGCAGCTTGAAAGCCCTTCTTGGCAAAGCAGGCAAGCGCGCCGGCAAGAATCTCTTTTTTCTTTTTCCGCTTATATTCCTCGGATACGATAGGCGCCAAATTAGTCCCTCCGTTGTAATTAAGTTAACTTTTTTTAGTTTATCATTCTCTTGTGTATGCTTACCTAAAGCTTTTAAATTCATGGCGCAGAATGCTCATTATGTAATTGTCATAGTATTCCCCATCATATAAAAGCTCTCCGCGGAATGCACCCTCACGGACAAACCCAGCCTTTTCGTATGCCTTAATGGCCCGCTTATTATATTCATAAACGTTTAAGGCGACTCTATATAGACTGAGGACCTCAAAGGCGTATTCAAGAATTAGCCTGACAGCTTCCGTTCCAAGCCCTTTCCCATAATGCTCTTCTTTGTAAAGTGCAATTCGAATGTTAGCATTTCGGTTCAGATAGTCAATTTCGTTCAGTGCCAAGTCCCCGATAACCTCTCCTGTTTCACTTAAAGTAATCACCAGGTCCATACGGCTTTTATCATTTTTAAAATTTTCATATGCTTTCTCTATCGATTCCATTGTTAAAAAATGCTGGGTTCCTGTCAGCTTGCGAAAATCAGGATCCAGTAATGCATAATAAATATTCTCGTGATCCCCCTGCTGAAACGGCCTTAAATGAACTCTTTCACCATATAAAAATTTTTTTGTCTGAGACATTTTTTTCTCCTTCATTTCTCATCCACAGAAACATTTTTTGTTAAAGGAACCCTCTTTTAGGATTTCTTTTATATAAAGGTCGGCATGCTCCTTAGTAATTGCGGAATCTTCTTTTACCAAACCCGCTTCCAGCAAATCTTCTTTTATTTTATCGAGAAACAAATCCCTGATTGCTGCTGATCGGCAAGGCTGCATTTGGGCTGCCAAGTCCCAAATCCACTGCTCCAGATGGACGCTTTTGCTCTTTTTCTGCATTTCATACGGAACCTGCTTTCTTCCCACATTCCTCACTCCTCAAGACTATTATTTTAAAATAAACTGGTTGGTCTTTTTTATTGTAAAATAATTATCTTGAATTTTCAAACATTTTAGAAGACGGCTCTGTTAAATTTGCCTGTTGATTTCCGCTCCAGGAGCTCAGCGAACGGCGGAAATTCCGGGCCTCCCCGCCACACTCGTGTCTGCGGGGTCTCCCTTTGACACACTTCTCCAATGCAATCTCCCGCTTTCCGCCCCAATCTACAGGGTGCCAAAATCAACAATAAGCATTTACACAGCCCCCAAAAAAAGAAAACTCCTAATTACTTATTAAGAGTTTAATCTTGTTCAAGCTTTTCTGCTTTGCTTTTAGTGCCCTCAAGCATCTTCACTAGCCCGCCAATGAGCAGCAGGCAGGTAAATGCAATTGGAAAGCAGCGTTCAAACCAGGTTCCCTGGGCAAATGCTTCTTTTTGTTCTTCTGCCACATTCAGCACAGGGGCTTCTTTTACTTTATCAGCTGTAATTTGTGCCATGACAAGATTAGTAAATTCGTCTTCTCGCGGCATTGCCGGCAGAACATGTTCCTCTTCTTCCATCGCCTCAAGGTAAACTTCCAAACAATGGTCGCAAATATAGAGATGATCTTCATAGGCTTTGCGGTCAGCATCTCCCAGCTCATTTTTAACATATTTATGCCATTCTTCTCGTGAGTAATGATCCATGAAAAATCATCTCCTTTCAATTTTTTTAAAGCGACGTACACCGGCAATGCTCCCTTTATATCCGGCTGGGTATTTAATAGCTCATTCGCGTGCCAATCTTTTTTACAGCAAGTAAAGGTTATTCTATTTATAACTTCGAATTCAAATTTTTCTTTTTGAGTGCCGAAATAATCATAATCTAGAGAATCATACAATTCAACACTTTTTAAGACAAAAAAATACCCTCAAAAATTGAGGGTTAAAGTGTTTCCAAAATACAAACATGGCAAGCATGCGGAATGGTATGAGATTCATTTGCTCCAAATTGGGTGTGCAGCTTTTTTAATAAAACTGAAGAAATTTCTTCTCTTTTCTCCGCTGGAGCACATGCAAGATTGGATAGCGACATAATCCGATCCACCCACTCCTCGTTGCTGAACACTACTTCATAGTTCAGTTTGTAAAAGTCTCTAAGTTCAAATCCGTTCTCCTGCCATTCAGGGAACCACTCAACAGGAAACCCGTTAATCCACTGTCTTGACTCTGCCTTCGAGCCAGCTGGCAATAGAGGTTTCCCTAAATGGCCTTCCAGTACTTCAATTGCCGCTTCAGCCGCCAGGCTGTCTGGCAAAAATTCGGAATCAGCCACTATCAATTTTCCCATTGGCTTCAATATCCGCCTTATTTCCTTTAATGCCGCTTCCCGATCGAACCAGTGCCAAGCTCTGAAAACAGTCACCATATCAAAGTGATTCGGCTCTAACCCTGTATCCTCCGCAGTTCCGTGCAAATAAGGGATATTTTCATATCTTGCCAAATTGATCCGTACAGCTTCATCAAGCATTTCCCCCGAAGGTTCCACACCAATTACTTCAGCCTTCCTCAGCTTCAGCTTTCTTGTTAAAGCCCCTGTGCCAGAGCCTATATCTGCAATTTTCTTCCCTCCAAACGAGATGCCTCGCAGGTTTAAGCTTTCAAAAAAGCTCACCGGGATATCGTTTCGGGACCTCACATAGCTTTTTGCTGCCTGCCCGAAATTTGTCTTTGACATATTCCTCACCGCCAACTATTCAAATAATTTCGATTTCCACTATAAACAAAACCATTATATGGTAAACTGTATGCAATGACAACGAAAGAGGGTGCTTCGGTAAAATATTTTTTAAGCAAGGACGAATTTAAACGAGGTCTGAATATATTGATTAAAAAGGATTGATACGATGACGTTACTTATTTTTCTGGCAGCGTACCTGATTGGATCGATTCCTACCGCATTATTAGTTGGTAAGTACGCGTTTCAGATCGACATCCGAGATCACGGGAGCAATAATCCGGGTGCGACCAATACACTAAGGGTGCTTGGAAAAAGGGCAGCTATTGTTGTCTTGCTTGTTGATATCGGGAAAGGTGCACTCGCTGCGGCATTGCCTTTCCTATTGCAAGCTGATGCAGATCCGCTTATTGTTGGCCTGATTGCTGTAGCCGGGCATTGCTATCCTATTTTCGCAGGGTTCCGGGGAGGAAAAGCCATTGCCACCACGGCAGGCGTTTTGCTTGTGGCAAACATTTGGATGTTTTTGATTGCTTATATTTCGTTTATTGCAGTCATCTATATAACGAAATATGTATTTTACGGCTCCCTATCGGTTGGCGCTTCTTTACTGGTTTATTCCCTCTTTATACCAGGGCATAAACATGAACTTATCTTTTCTATTTTCCTTTTACTTTTAATTTTTCTGCACCGCTCCAATATTAAGAACTTTATTGATAAAAAAGAACCCAAGATAAACGATAAACGGTTAAAAGATGACCGCCTTCCTCCAAAGGATAATAAAAAACGCGCATAAAAAAGGTCCGGAGACTGATGCCCCATTCAGCGTCCGGGCTTTTTTTTGATTTATCACATGAAAGTCTCCGATGTAGCAAATCCTTTGAATAATGATTAATTAAAGGAGACTGTATATGTTCTTGATACTAAAAATATTAAGTATTTACTTAATAACAATCATGATCATGAGACTGATGGGTAAATCGACCATTATCCAGATGACCCCCTATGATTTAGTTGCCATTATCATTGTCGGGACTGTTGCCTCCGAGCCACTCATTAGTACAGAATACCTGCCTACTCTAGTGGCTTTAGCGATTCTAGTTGGCCTGCATATTTTATTTTCATATCTTACTTTAAATCAAATCGGCAACCGTTTTTTCCTTGGTGAACCTACTATGCTGATCAAAAATGGTGAAATCCTGGAGGATAACCTGGAGAAATCCCACCTTTCTATGTCACAGCTTCTCTCTATCCTCAGAAGCAAGGGATTTCCGAAAATTGCAGATGTGGACTACGCCATCCTTGAGCCAATTGGTGAAGTAAGCATTATCCCAAAAGTAGCCAATACACCCGTAACAGTAGAACACTTAAACATTTCCATACAGGATGAAGGCCTCCCAATTGCTGTTATTGTTGATGGGAGAATCCAGCAGCGCAACCTCCAATTGCTTGGCCAAACAAAGGAATGGCTGCTAGAGCAACTCCTTGAAAACAATCTTAATGAAAAGGATATTATGTATGCGTATGTAAATGAGAAATCGAAAAAACTAAATATAAACAGACGGAGATAATTTTTTCGTATTTTGGTTTGTCATCTAAAATAATGGGTATAAGAAATGAGTTAAGGCAAATATTGAAATTCATTTTTACTTTAAATATACATATCAATATCAGGGGGTAATGGTATGACCAACGAAGGCTTAATTTTACAAACTAAGATAGATGGCTTTGACTTTAATTGGGACCTGGACTCAGGTACCTTTAATTTCGTGGGCGATGATGCAGTGCTTTTCTGGATTAAATCAGCCATGAAAAGTTTTTTTGATACCATTGAAGAGATTTCCGGAAAAGAAACTTCCAGTCTTGTCCTGGAAACAACAGGCTTCAGGCAAGGAATGGTAGTGGGAGAATTTTTCAAAAACATGAATCTGCCTGTAGAGGATGTCGCTAATATTATCCCTAGAATCTATGCTTCAGCCGGGTGGGGAAAATTTACGATAACCGAGGTAGATCCCGAATCAAAAACGGCCAAAGTCAGGCTCGTTGATAGCTGGGAATATAAAATAAACAAAGAGCAAGGGAAAAACGAATCCGGGTCATTTCTGCCGGGACATTTCGCCGGTATCTTTTCTGCCGTATTTGGAACAAGCCTCTGGTACAAAAAAGTGACCGACCAATTGGGCGAGCATGATTATACGGACTTGGAATATTTCCCTTCATCCGTTACCGTGGAAGAAAATATCCATGCCCTCGCAAGACGTGAGGAATCAATGAGAATCAGCGAGCTGGAAAAATTGGTGGAAGACCGGACTAGAAACCTAAAAGAGCTTGTGAAAGAAATCTCTTCCCCAGTGATCCCTGTATTGGATGGTATAGTCGTCGTTCCGCTACTAGGCAGATATGATGAATTTCGTTCAGAGGAACTCGTTGATAAAACCTTACACAGCCTCCCAAAGTACCAGGCTGACTGCCTGATCCTTGATTTAACAGGATTGAACCAGTCCATTAGTGCCTACACTGTTGAGTTCCTAAGCAAGCTTGCTGCTGCAGCCAACCTGATCGGCACCGAAACCATCCTGGTCGGCATATCACCTGAACTTGGCACAAAGATTACAGAAACAAACTTTAATCTCTCCAAATTTAACTGCTTCACCAACCTGCAGCATGGCATTTATTATGCACTATCTAAAAAAGGCCAGAAAATATTCTGATCATATGATAAAAGCTGACTCCGTCACTAGGAAGCCAGCTTTTTTGTTTATTCAAGAAAATAGTTATCCAAATTTTTTTTTTAACTATGAATGAACCGGCCAGATAATCGTTTATGTACGCATACTCCCGATTTATCTGCGGAAAAACTTATTTATGTGCATATAAGTCCACACTTAATATGCGATTAAGATTTTTCTCTGCATATAAACCTGGTTTCTCTGCGTATAGCAAAATAAAGCATATATCCGAAGTTTAAACCTTCTTCGGGGCTCCTCTATATTTAGCTTCACGCAGTTCAAGCGCATAAGCTTCCAGATTCGGCATCTCCATTTCTCTGGCAATCGAGATTTCTTTTTCAATATCATAAGGGATACGCGTGATTTCTATAGAGAAAGCTGCCGGCTCTTTTGAGAGGTACTTCCCATGCAGAATCGCATAGGTTGCCTGCGGAATATCAAGTGAATTTCCGACGCTTCCTGTATTGAAGAGTGTTTTTTGCGGATGGATGGGTTCTATCAGGGCAGCATGGATATCGCCATATCCCACTACATCCGGTGTCCGTCCTTTTTCGCCGGCATCAATATTCTCCGTATTCTCAAACATAGCCAGCTTTTCTTCATGAGAATCGCGCATTGGCACAACCCGGTGATAGATGCTCTTGGCTGAGGCATGATATAGCCTGACATATTTTCCGCTCATATAAAAATCATGATGGAATGGCAGTGTGCTTAAATAGGCTAACGCTTCTTCTCCAAGCTGCTTTTGATGCCATTGCCCCTCCTCGAAATCCAGAGGCTTCTGCATAAAATCTTCCCAGTTGCCAAGGAGGACCACCTCGCAGGTTTCCTTTATCCGTTCAACTGCTTTACGGGAATTCGGACCCTTTCCAATTAAATCCCCCAGGCAAAATATCGTATCAATTCCGCGCTCACGGATATTTTCCAAAACGGCCTCCAGTGCCGTCATATTTCCATGAATATCTGAAATCACTGCAACTTTCTCCATTTATTGACTCCTCCTTACCGTACCTATCTATTTCTCCATAAATCACATGCTTCCTTTATACTTTCCTAAAATTAACCAACACTATTAACAAAATTTGATTTTTCCCAGTACCGCCATTACATTAGATATATGGTAAAATAACAGCAGGCAAAAACCAACATTACATATAGAAGGAGTATGGATTATGTCAAAAGTATTTATATTCGGACACAAAAACCCAGACACAGACTCTATCTGTTCAGCTCTTGCATATGCGGAATTAAAAACCAAATTAGGTGTTGATGCTGAACCGATCCGCCTAGGCCAAGTTAATGAGGAAACCCAATATGCTTTAGATTACTTTAAAACTGATGCACCACGATTTGTTGAGGCCGTGTCAAAAGAAGCAAGCGAAGTCATCCTTGTTGACCATAACGAGTTCCAGCAAAGTGCTGATGATATCAGAGATGTAAAAATCCTTGAGGTTATCGACCATCACCGAATCGCGAACTTTGAAACAAGCGATCCGCTTTATTACCGTGCGGAACCGGTTGGCTGCACGGCAACCATCCTCAACAAAATGTACAAGGAAAACTGGGTGGAAATCAGCAAAGAAACTGCTGGCTTAATGCTTTCTGCCATTATTTCTGATTCTCTATTATTCAAGTCTCCAACCTGCACGGACCAAGATGTTGCAGCAGCACGCGAGCTTGCTGAAGTCGCAGGCGTAAATCCTGAAGAGTACGGATTGGAAATGCTAAAAGCAGGTGCAGATCTTAGCAAAAAAACAGTTGAAGAATTAGTTTCCCTTGATGCGAAGGAATTCCAAATGGGGTCCTATAAAACAGAGGTGGCACAAGTAAATGCCGTTGACCTGAATGACGTTTTAGACCGCCAGGCTGAACTTGAAGCTGTTATTTCCGAAACCATTAAGAAGAAAGAACTGGACTTATTCGTTTTTGTTTTAACTGACATCCTTAACAACGATTCGGTTGCTATCGCTCTTGGAAAAGAAACAAAAGCAGTCGAACAGGCCTACAATGTAACGCTTGAAAACAACAAAGCCGTTCTTAAAGGCGTTGTATCACGTAAAAAGCAAATTGTACCACCACTTACAAATGTATTGGCTGGTAAATAAGATAAAAGCAGTGCCTCAATAGGCACTGCTTTTTATTTGCCGTCTATTAAAGCTTCCGTCCCTTTCACAAGCTTCAGCATCAGTTCCTTCACAGTTATTTCTTCTGCCATTCGCACGCCCTGTCCGGCCCATAGTGACATAAACTCGGGGCGCTCCAATTTAGCCGCCTGTTTTCGGAGAGATGCTGTCATATCGTTCTGCAGCGGGTAAGGCAACACATGCTGCCCCTCCATCTCTTCCGTGAATCTGTTGCTAATTCCCCTTGCCATCTTCCCGGAAAAAGCTTTTGTTAAAACTGTTTGCTCTTCAGTCGCATTTAAAATGGCGTTCTTATAAAACGGATTAGCTCCGCTTTCCCTGCATGTTAGAAACACGGTTCCAAGCTGAAAACCTGCTGCTCCCAGCATCTTGGCTGCAGCAATCCCGCGTGCATCCATGATTCCGCCTGCAGCAACCACTGGCTTGCTGACTGCATCCGCCACCTGTGGTATAAGAGCCATGGAACCGATCAAACCGCTTTCTTCCTTATGAAATGTTCCCCGGTGTCCGCCAGCCTCACTTCCCTGGGCAACAATCAAATCTGCCCCGGCCTCCTCCCACTCCACTGCTTCATTAATATTCGTGGCTGTTCCAATAATAACTATACCCTGTTTATTTAGTTCACGTATAACGTTTGAATCAGGTATGCCAAATGTAAAGCTGCATATAGGAACACGTTCCTCAAATACTACCTCCAGCTGTTTTTCATAGAGAGCGCCGTAATCCTTCTTAGGCAGGAGGGGTTTCTCCTTTATCCCCAGCTCACTGGTATACTGGGTGAGCATTTCTCCCATTCTGCTAATCTCTTCTTTTTGTGCGGAGACCCCCAGATTCGGAACAAAAAGATTTACGCCAAATGGTTTGTCCGTCAGACTCCGAATCTTTCTGATATCTTCTCTTATCTCATCAGAATTCATATAGCCTGCTCCCATATTGCCCAGGCCGCCGCTATTGGAAACCTCACTGATTAATCGCGGTGTTGTCATTCCACCTGCCATTGGCGCCTGAAAAACAGGATATTGTATGTCCAGCTTTTCCGTTAAACGATTCCGGTTCCAGCCCATTGCTAACCGACACCCTTCCCTGATTATTTTTCCGAAACTAGAGCATCTATAATGCTATTTGCAACCGTATGCCAGATTTCTGAGTCTTCCTGATAAGAAGCTGTCAGCCTCTTATACATATTCATCTGCTTTTCCTTAAAATCATCATCCTCCTGCGCAGGGAGCTTACTGCGTTCCTCATCCACGATTTCCTGGACACGTTTGGCCCGCGGACCCCAAACCGCCTGTTCTTCTCCTTCTTTATCTATAAAAATAAAAATCGGTATCGCTCTTGAGACTCCATTCGTGAGGTACTGGTCCATTAGCTCAAGGTTTTGATCCCGTAAAATAAAACGGACCTCTGCGCCGATTTCCTCCGAAATTTTTAAGAGAATCGGATTGTTCAGCATGGCATCCCCGCACCAATCCTCTGTAATAGCTATTGCCTTCATACCAGATCCCTTTAACTTTTCCAGCCTATCTTTTTCTTCATCAGCCAAAGAAAAACGGTTATATACTCCCTTCATTACTTCCTTATTTACTTTCATTCCCTTTATGTATTCTTTCGGGCTTAGCCCTTTTGCAAACCAGTCCATTAACTCCATGCTTACCACTCCTTTTTAATTGCCTCTAAATCATATTTCTTTAACACTAGCTCTCATTCCTGCACACATATTAGATGCATTTGCTGTAAAACTTTGTAAAACAACATCTTTTCCTGGGAAATAGGGGAGCCTTTTGTCGAACCGCTTATAAACAAAAAGCTGATGGGTCCCCATCAGCTTCCTTGCATAAAATTCGATTTGGAGGAACTACAGCTCTCCCCTTATCTCTTCTTTATTTCCTCTTGCAAAAGCTTGTTAACAAGCGGCGGGTTTGCCTGGCCTTTTGTTGCTTTCATAATCTGGCCGACAAGGAAACCGATCGCTTTTTGTTTGCCGTTTTTGAAATCCTCGATTGATTGCGGGTTCGCATCAAGCGTTTCGCCAATAATTTTCAAAAGAGCACCTTCGTCAGAAATCTGGACAAGGCCTTTTTCTTTGACGATTGTTTCAGGCTCGCCGCCATTTTCAATCAGCTCTTTGAACACAGTCTTAGCAATCTTTGAGGAGATGGTGCCGTTTTCGATCAATTTAATCATGCCGGCAAGTCCTTCAGCTGTAAGAGCGATATCGCTAAGCTCTTTTTGCTCTGCGTTCAAGTAGGCGGAAAGTTCACCCATCACCCAGTTGGATGCCTGTTTTGCATCTGCTCCAGCATTGACTGCAGCTTCAAAGAAATCGGATGTTTCTTTTGTGACTGTCAGGACAGCGGCATCGTAAGCAGGCAATCCAAGCTCTTCGATATAACGGTTCTTTCTTTGGTCCGGAAGCTCTGGGATTTCTGCACGGATACGTTCCTTCCATTCTTCATCAATATGGATATCAAGCAAATCCGGCTCAGGGAAATAACGATAATCATCCGAACCTTCTTTTACCCTCATCAAAATCGTCGTATTTGTCGCTTCATCATAGCGGAGGGTTTCCTGCTGGATTGTCCCGCCTGAACTTAAAATTTGCTCCTGGCGTTTCTCCTCATACTCCAGCCCTTTGCGGACAAAATTAAAGGAGTTCAGGTTCTTAAGCTCAGTCTTTGTACCGAATTCCTCCTGTCCGATAGGACGAAGGGAAATATTCGCATCACAGCGAAGTGAGCCTTCTTCCATTTTACAATCGGAAACTCCTGTATATTGGATAATCGATTTCAGTTTTTCCAGATAAGCGTATGCTTCATTTGGTGTGCGGATATCCGGTTCAGATACGATTTCGACCAATGGCGTACCCTGGCGGTTATAGTCTACCAAAGAATAGCCTTTTTCATGAGAAAGCTTTCCTGCATCCTCTTCAAGATGTATACGTGTAATGCCAATCTTTTTCTTATAGCCGTCCACTTCGATTTCAATCCAGCCATGCTCGCCGATTGGCTTATCAAATTGCGAAATCTGATAGGCTTTCGGATTATCAGGGTAAAAATAGTTCTTCCGGTCAAATTTTGTAACTGGCGCAATTTCACAGTTTAACGCCATTGACGCCTTCATGCCGAATTCTACAGCCTTTTTATTAATAACCGGCAGCACTCCCGGATAGCCAAGATCAACCACAGTTGTATTTGAGTTCGGTTCAGCCCCAAAATGGTTTGGGCTTGCCGAGAAAATTTTCGAATCTGTTTTTAGCTCTACATGCACTTCAAGTCCGATAACCGTTTCATATTTCATGAGTTTTCCCCCCTTACAGTCCCGGTTGTTGTTTATGATAATCAGTTGCCTGTTCAAATGCATGCGCTACACGATAAACTGTGCTCTCATCAAAATGTTTACCGATAATTTGCAGGCCAAGCGGCAATCCATTAGAGAATCCGCATGGAACGCTAATTCCCGGTACACCGGCAAGGTTAACCGGAATCGTTAAGATATCATTCGCATACATGGTCAATGGGTCAGACATATTTTCGCCGATTTTAAAGGCAGGTGTCGGTGCTGTCGGCCCAATAATAACATCATACTTTTCGAAGACATTTTCAAAGTCCTGTTTAATAAGCGTCCGGGCTTTTTGAGCTTTTTTATAATAAGCATCATAATAGCCGGAGCTTAAGGCGAATGTTCCAAGCATTATACGTCGCTTTACTTCATCGCCAAAGCCTTCCGCTCTTGTCTTTTTATACAAGTCAATTAAATTCTCAGGATCTGGAGTCCGGTAGCCATAGCGCACGCCATCAAAGCGGGCCAGGTTAGCAGACGCCTCCGAAGAAGACAGCAGATAATAGGTTGCCAGCGCATATTTCGAATGCGGAAGCGAAACCTCTTCCCAAGTAGCCCCCATTTTTTCAAGCACCTTCAAAGCATCCATTACAGATTGGCGGACGTCTTCGTCAACGCCTTCTGCCAAATATTCTTTCGGTACAGCGATTTTCAGGCCTTTAACATCCCCGCTCAACGCTTCCGCATAGCTTGGAACATCGACATTCGCTGATGTTGAATCCATAGGATCTACCCCGGAGATCGCTTGAAGCAAATAAGCGTTATCTTCAACTGTGCGTGTAATGGGTCCAATCTGATCCAGTGAAGATGCAAATGCAATCAGGCCAAAGCGTGATACCCTGCCATATGTCGGCTTCAAACCAACAACGCCACAGTAGGAAGCAGGCTGTCTAATGGAACCGCCTGTGTCAGATCCAAGCGAAAAAAGAACCTCTCCAGCTGCAACAGAAGCTGCCGAACCGCCTGAAGAACCGCCAGGAACTCTTTCCAGGTTCCAAGGATTTCGCGTCGCTTTAAAACCGGAGTTTTCATTGGATGAACCCATTGCAAATTCATCCATATTTAATTTTCCGATTGTAATGGTTTCTGCATTATGTAATTTGGATGCCACAGTTGCATCATAGATCGGATCAAAATTCTCAAGGATTTTACTTGCACTGGTTGTGCGCAGCCCTTTTGTAACAATATTATCTTTCACACCGATCGGCATGCCGAACAGAAGACCTTTTGCTTCGTCTGTACCGATCTTTTCATCCATTTTTTTAGCCTTCTCACGGGCCCTTTCTTCATCCAGCGTTAAGAAAGCCTGTACCTTGTCCTCTACTTCGCTGATCCGCTTGTACGACTCACTGACAAGGTCGGATACTGTAATTTCTTTTTTATGTAAAAGCTGATGAAGCTCCGATACCTTATGGTCAAATAAACTCACCATTGTCCCCTCCCTACTCAATAATGGACGGCACTTTGATATAGCCATCCTGATGTTCCGGTGCATTCTTCAGAACTTCCTCTTGCGGAAGCCCCTTTTCTGCCTTGTCTTCTCTCATCACATTTTTCATATCAAGCACATGGGATGTCGGTTCTACATTATCTGTATCCAGCTCATTAAGCAGCTCTGCAAACGAAATCATCCTGTCCAGCTGCTCAGTAAACATAGCAGCCTCTTCCTCAGTAATCGCAAGCCGTGCCAGGTGCGCGACATGCTTGACCTGATCGGTTGAAATTCTCGACATAAATGCCACCTCCAAAAATTAATTTCTGCCAAAGCACAATTATTATGATCATACCAAACTTTCGCGCGTTAAAGCAACACGCGCGCCAGCTGTTTCAACAATCTTCTGCTTATTTTACCATGAGTTGAACAAATTGTGTGTTTGCTTGTGATCATGCAGGATAAATGAACAGTAAAGCCTAATAAATATGGTGGTTTTGATTATTTTTACAGGAGGTCATATTATGAAACTTTTCCGCTTTGATGCAGAGTCAAGCAGGGAGATCACCCAGTTCAACAGCCATAACGCCAGCATTAGTCCGATTCTAAGAAACACGACAGCTACGATTGGCTGTATCCACCTTAATGACAATAGCGTTCTTGGCATGCATCCAGCCACATGCCCGCAGCTTTTCCTCATTATTGATGGAGAGGGCTGGGTCAAAACAGCCGGCGGCGAACAAGTTGCCGTCGAGAAAGGAACTGCTGTTTATTGGCACGAAGGAGAGGAACACGAGTCAGGTTCATATCTAGGCATGACAGCGATTGTCATCGAGGGCTCTGATCTGGATCCGCGTTCATATTTAAAGCCTTTGAAATAAAAGAATGTATTGGGACTTCTCTCCTGAAGGAAGCTTCCGAGCAATCCAGGGATCGTTTATATGCCCGCTGTATCACCAACTGACCGATATTGTTAAAATTTAACCGCCGATAAAATTAGGAAAGTGGCCGGTATATTAAATTCGGACTGATAAAATCCACAAGTGACCCAAATAGGTATTTCCTGCCAGCTGCTCTTATCTTGAAAACCTGCAAGATGCCAATAGGCCGGTAAATCATTCAGTTTGACTGTCTTTTTTAAATTGGCCGGTAAATGTAGTTCTTGGCCGGTATTTCAATAAATTTGCCGGTAAAACGCTTGTCTTTGACAGATAAAATTAAAAAAATATGGATGAGGGAAGCTATATTCAAACCTTTCCAACAAAAAATGAGCGGCGCCTATCTTCACGCTGCTCTTTTATCTATTTGCCCCGCTTAAAAATCTTTGCAAAAATACCGCCTTTTTTTCCTGATGCCTTTTTAGTCTCTGCCTTTACTGTTTTCCTATCGACAAATATGTCCGGTTTATCAATCGCATAATCATGTGCAAGCACCAGACCAATTTCTGAGTTATGTTCTTTGTTGGTGACAATTGTATATTCGACCTTATATTTTGAAGCCGCCTTTATATATTTTGATAAGTAGGAATAACTCATATTCCCATTCAGGTAAAGATGTGCCTGGCTGTTATTTTTCAATGCTTCTTCCACTTGCGGATAAATTCCGTCCTCTCGTACCTGCGGCTGTTTCAGCGCAATAACAATCCGCTCCCGAAGCGTCCCCAAAAACTTCCTCCGCTCATCAGGCTTTGTCTGTTTTTGCCCGTAAATCCCCTGCTGGAGATAATCATCTATATTTTCAGCCACTGTACCACCTCCCTCCTCATTCTGACTGACCTGATTCCATTGTATATAGAGGCATTCCCCTTTTCAAATTTCCAATCGTGCCTATATAATATGTATGTTTCTGCATCATAAGCTGTGCTAGTTTAATCTTATCCTTCTTAACCTAAAAAAAACCTCTCTTCAATGAAGAGAGGGAAAAATGGAGAATATACAGGTAAAAAAAATCAAGTTACTAACGGTTAAAATTAAGCAATAGGACTAAGCTTCCTGCTTTTCAGCTGTGAATTGCTCTTCCTCTGTGGACCCTTTTAAAGCGGTTGTGGAAGACGTTCCTCCTGTAATAACCATGGAAACCTGGTCGAAATATCCGGTTCCAACTTCACGCTGGTGCCTTGTTGCTGTATATCCATGCTGCTCGCTCGCGAACTCGGCCTGCTGCAGCTCAGAGTACGCAGCCATTCCGCGGTCTTTATAGCCGCGAGCCAATTCGAACATGCTGTGGTTCAAGGCATGGAAGCCTGCTAACGTAACGAATTGGAATTTGTAGCCCATTTTACCGAGCTCCACTTGGAATTTCGCAATTGTTTCGTCATCCAGCTTCTTTTTCCAGTTAAAGGATGGAGAGCAGTTATAGGCTAACAGCTTGCCAGGGAATTTTTCATGGATGGCTTCAGCAAAGCGCCTTGCTTCTTCAAGGTCTGGCTCGGATGTTTCACACCACACCAAATCTGCATAAGGAGCGTAAGCCAGCCCCCGAGCGATCGCTTGGTCGAGTCCCGCCTTAGTTCGGAAGAATCCCTCAGGAGTACGTTCTCCTGTAATGAATGGTGCGTCATAAGGGTCAACATCGCTGGTGATCAAGTCGGCTGCATTAGCATCCGTACGGGCTACAATCACTGTCGGAACGCCCATAACATCTGCAGCCAATCTCGCAGAAATTAAATTTTTAACGGCTGTCTGTGTTGGAAGCAGTACTTTGCCGCCAAGGTGTCCGCATTTTTTCTCAGAGGACAGCTGATCTTCAAAATGAACGCCGCCGGCACCAGATTCAATCATACCTTTCATAAGCTCGAATACATTCAGCTGACCCCCGAAGCCAGCTTCCGCATCTGCCACGATCGGTGCAAACCAATCAATAGAGTCATCGCCTTCCATATGATGGATCTGGTCCGCACGCTGCAGCGCCTGATTAATTCTCTTTACTACACTAGGAACACTGTTTGCCGGATATAAACTTTGGTCTGGATACATATTTCCAGAAAGATTGGCATCGGCAGCTACCTGCCAGCCGCTTAAGTATATAGCTTTCAGCCCGGCCTTCACCTGCTGGACAGCCTGGTTGCCTGTTAACGCCCCCAATGCATTCACAAAGTCTTCTTCCTTCACCAGCTTCCAAAGCTTCTCTGCACCACGGCGGGCTAATGTATGTTCAATATCGATCGATCCTCTTAGTTTGATTACATCCTCCGCAGTATACGGCCTTTCAATTCCATTCCAACGTTCATTCATTTCCCAGCTTTCCTCTAATTGACGCACTCTTTCATCTGCCATTTGATTAAATCCTCCTTTAATTTAGAAAAAATCAATCCTTCAGCAAACCCCCAGGTGAATTCTGTTATAGTATAACAAGTTACTTTGTTGTCTGTTATACTACTAATCTATGTTGTTATAAAACAATTATTTATCTATGTTTTGTATTATATAACAGTGATTTTAGAATGTGAACCCTTTTTTATAAATTTTTTGAAAAATTAAATATTAGTTTTGCACACCCCTTTTTTGATAACTGACCGTATCTGTTATAATAAAGGGAAAATAAGAGATACCTTTCATAGGCGCAAATACATCAATAAGGAGATTTTATGGCTGATAAAACCCGGGCTTTATATGAATATTTAGTTGAACACGCACCTGAAATGACAAAAGATTGGAGAAGCTGGCAGGTTGTTAAAATCGGATCGGACTATTCAGCTGATGCTCCTCCTGAAACCTTAAAAAAGATTGACGAGCAAAATACGCAATATATAAGGACTGTAGCCAAATCCCTCCTTCAAACAGAAGAGGAAATGAAAGAAACTATTTCAAATTGGACAAAACAGACTTCCTCCGACCGTGTAAAATCCCGCACATCATTGGTAGAAGTCCAGAGAAATTTAGGTGTGTTCCGAAAGGTTTATTGGAAACATATAAAGCTATTCGTTGAAAATGCCGATTTGAATATTGAGGTAAAAGATATTTTTCATTGGCAGGAACTGATTGACTATACATTGGATTATGTGATGGAAGCCTTTACGGAGAACTTTATGGATATTTTACTGAACCGATTAAGTGCACAATCTTCTTTAATCAAAGAGCTCAGCACACCGGTTATTTCTCTATCCTCCGAAGTCGGGCTTTTGCCGCTAATTGGTGATATTGATACAGAGCGCGCAAAATATATACTGGAGTCTACCCTGCAGCAAAGTGTGAAATTGGAAATTTCCCATTTAATCATTGACCTTTCAGGAGTCGTAATGGTTGACACAATGGTCGCACACCAGATTTTCCAGGTTATGAGCTCATTGCAACTCATCGGCGTCCAGTCAACTTTGCTCGGAATCCGCCCAGAAGTTGCCCAAACAGCTGTCCAGCTTGGGATCGATTTTAAGAACATAAATACCGAAAATTCATTAAAAAAAGTAATAAAAAAGCTAAATATTTAACCCTTAAGAGGCCTATAAAAAGTATAGGTCTCTTTTTGTTTTCCATGAAAAGCCTCAGCTTTTTGTCAACTTAATTTTATAAATTTCAATGAATAGATATGATGATATGTGTAATATAAGAGCAAATTAATGCGATTTTACGTATTTTTATACATTTATACATTAATAGCTTCATAGCTTTTTTGTCCCAAAAACTTTATTATGTTATGATAATTAACGTCTTTTCATTGCGATTCTTACCCCGATTCAAATTTTTCACAAACACCAAACTGTATGTTACTGTATAAAGGGGACTTTTTTCACGTATGTATTTTAGGGGGATCATTTTTTTTAGGATGGAGGTGAACATATGGATTTCACTACAGCAACATGGCTATGGCTTCTGATTCCAATGCCACTTTTGATTGTATTATCAGGCATCACTTACTTTACTGAAAGAGGAGAGGATAAATAAATTATGGATATAAATGTACCCACGTTAATTGCGATTATTGTTTATCTGGTCGGCATGCTGCTTATTGGTTTTCTTGCAGCCAGAATGACCAAAGATTTATCAGATTATGTTTTAGGCGGAAGACGCCTTGGAGCCGGAGTTGCCGCTTTAAGTGCCGGGGCATCCGATATGAGCGGCTGGTTAATGCTTGGATTGCCTGGTGCTGTTTATTTAGGCGGTATGGGCGAAATTTGGCTTCCGATCGGTTTAGCAGTCGGCGCTTATCTGAACTGGCAATTTGTTGCTAAGCCATTGCGTGTCTACACAGAAGTAGCCAACGATTCTATTACTGTTCCCGGTTATTTCGAAAACCGATTCCATGACACCTCTAAAATGCTTCGTGTAGTTTCTGCAGTTGTTATACTAATCTTTTTCACTTTCTATACTTCCTCCAGCCTTGTTGGCGGAGCCATTCTATTAAAAAATTCATTTGGAATGGATTACACGGTTGCACTTTGGGTCGGAGCAGCAGTAATTCTGTCTTATACTTTCTTTGGCGGATTTTTGGCTGCCAGCTGGACAGATTTCATCCAAGGTATTTTAATGTTCCTCGCTTTGATTATTATTCCGATCGTTGCGATCCAGGAACTTGGCGGATGGAATGAGGCTTTAGAGCAAATCGGGACAATTGATCCAACTCATCTGGATGCTGCATCCGGTGCTACTTTTGTTGGCGTTGCTTCACTATTGGCATGGGGACTTGGCTATTTTGGACAGCCGCATATCCTTGTCCGTTTTATGGGATTAAGGTCAACAAGTGATGTTCCAAAAGCGCGATTTATCGGAATGACATGGATGGTTCTTTCCCTATTTGGAGCTCTATTTGTTGGATTCGCAGGTATTGCTTACTTTGCAGATACCCCACTGAAGAATTCTGAAACAGTATTTATCATGTTTTCTCAAGTTTTATTTAATCCATGGGTAGCTGGATTTTTATTAGCAGCCATTCTCTCAGCAATCATGAGCACAGTTGACTCTCAATTGCTCGTTTCTTCAAGTGCATTGGCACAGGATTTCTATAAATCTATCTTCAGAAGAAATGCTTCCAAGAAGGAAGAAATGATTGTTGGCAGAATTGCTGTACTGGGCATTGCAGTTATTGCAATCTTTTTAGGGTATAACCCTGAAAGCAAGGTATTGGAACTTGTTAGTTATGCTTGGGCCGGATTCGGTGCTGCCTTCGGGCCAGTCATCATCCTGAGCCTTTTCTGGAAGCGCATGACACGAAACGGCGCCCTAGCCGGTATTGTTGTCGGTGCTGTTACCGTTATTGTCTGGAAACAAATTACCGGCGGCATTTTCGACCTCTATGAATTGGCGCCTGGCTTCTTGTTTGCTGGTTTAGCAATTATCATCGTCAGC
The DNA here is from genome assembly GCF_058145115.1 of Cytobacillus sp. C11.1. Classification (NCBI taxonomy): domain Bacteria; kingdom Bacillati; phylum Bacillota; class Bacilli; order Caryophanales; family Bacillaceae; genus Cytobacillus; species Cytobacillus sp. C11.1. The sequence continues at coordinate 532,799 of NZ_CM176935.1, forward strand.
CTGCTAGACAAGGAACCTTCAAAAGAAGTACAAGAGCAATACAATCAGTTTAAAGCCATTTTAAAGAAATAAGCATAAAAGAAATCCCTCTTCACTTTGTGAAGGGGGATTTCTTTTATATTACAAAATAAGAACTATAAAGTTTTTGAACGTCGATAACTGTCTAGCTCCAGCGCCTACCCCTTCGAGGTCACAAGCTTGTCTAGTTGCGGCTCCTAGGGACTCGGGGTCATAAGCCGTTGCCACAGGACGTGGCGCTCTTAGTCTGCGTTCCTTGATTGAGCAGTCGCCTCCACATTTCGGGCAACCCTCCCAAAAAGGCAAAGGATGCCTTTCCGTGAGGCTCGTCTTGTGCTTGAGGCCCCCAGGATGGGGGTCATGCAGACGTTGCCACAGCTTTTAGCCTGCGTTCCTTCGTGGGCAAGGCGCTTCCGCTTTTCTTAGTACATTTCAGAAGTAGTTTTTGCCTGCATATGAAGCAGAATGTAGTCAGGTCCGCCTGCTTTTGAGTCCGTTCCTGACATGTTGAATCCGCCGAATGGCTGGTATCCAACGATGGCTCCTGTACATCCGCGGTTGAAATATAGGTTTCCAACATGGAAGTCTTCGCGTGCTTTTTGGATGTGCTCACGGTTCTTCGTGATGACAGCACCTGTTAAGCCATACTCAGTGTTGTTCGCGATTTCAAGCGCATGGTCGAAATCTTTTGCTTTTGTGAAGCCTACTACCGGTCCAAAAATTTCTTCCTGCATTAAGCGTGCATCTGGCGCAAGGTCAGCGAATACAGTCGGTTTGATGAAGAAGCCTTTTGAATTGTCTCCTTCTCCGCCTGTCATCAGCTTGCCTTCCTCTTTGCCGATTTCAATATAGCTCATGATCTTATCAAATGCACCCTGGTCAATTACAGGACCCATGAAATGGCTTTGATCTTCTGGATTGCCCTGAGTTAACTCGTTTGTTAACTCGACAACGCGGTTCAATACTTGATCGTAAACATCTTCCACGATTACCGCACGTGAACAGGCAGAGCACTTTTGTCCTGAGAAGCCGAATGCAGATGCCACGATCGAAGTAGCAGCCAATTCTAGATCTGCTTCTTTATCAACAACGATTGTGTCTTTACCGCCCATTTCCGCGATGACGCGCTTCAGCCAGATTTGGCCTTCGTTTAATTTAGATGCGCGCTCGTTGATGCGAAGACCAACATCACGTGAACCTGTGAATGAAATGAAGCGAGTATCCTTATGGTCAACCAAATAGTCGCCCACTTCTGCACCGCTTCCCGGTACGAAGTTTAGGACGCCCTTCGGAAGGCCTGCTTCTTCCATCACTTCAACGAATTTCGCTGCCACAACAGGAGTTGTAGAAGCTGGTTTTAAAAGAACAGTATTTCCTGCCACGATTGCCGCAACGGTTGTACCGGCCATGATCGCAAGCGGGAAGTTCCAAGGAGAGATGATGATGCCTACTCCCAATGGAATATAGTCATAACGGTTATATTCATTCGGACGGCTGTTTACAGGAACACCGTCTTTAATTCTTAATACTTGGCGTGCATAGTACTCAAGGAAGTCAATAGCTTCCGCAGTATCAGCATCTGCCTCATTCCAAGGCTTTCCTGCTTCCTTTGTTAAAAGGGCAGAAAACTCATGCTTGCGGCGGCGGATAATCGCAGCAGCTTTAAACAGCACATCAGCGCGTGTTTCCGGCTTTACTTTTCTCCAAGTCTTGAACGCTTCAACAGCAGCCTGCATTGCTTTCTCGGCATGCTCGCGGTTTGCCTTTGAAACACGGCCAATAACTTCTTCTTTATTAGAAGGATTGATTGATACGATTTTATCTTCAGTAGAAACACGCTCTCCGCCAATTAATAGATCATAATCCTGGCCCAAATAGCTTTCTACTGTCTGCAAACCCTTTAAATACGCTTCACGATTATCATCTTCTTTAAAATTCGTGAATGGTTCATGCTTATAAGGTTGTACCATTTTTACCGCCTCCTGTGTACAAATATACAAACGCCAGATACTAGCAGCTTTATCCTGATTTTTGCTGATGCAGGAACACGATCTGCTATTCTCTTAAAACGTTTACATCCATTCATTATATTAACATGAAATTATCATTATCTTCAAACATTCTCCGCAGATGTTATATATTAACATCCTTTAAGCTGAATTCCAATTTTAATTAGGCAGGATAAGGGATTGGGGCTGCTTTGGCGAGGAGGTGATTATTGCTGTTATATATGGTTGCCAGGTGCTGTTTTGGTATTTTGCGTCTCAGGATTTGGTTTTACAAAAGGTTGGCATCTACTCCTATTTTCAGTAGGGACGTCTTTTGATTTTCCCCCGGTTTTTATAGAAAAACCAGGCAGCGCATCTTTGCACTCCTGGTTTTTCTAAAGCCTTATTGATATATATGGACAAATGGCTCACTTTGGTCTGCTTTGCGAACGACTAGCGCCTCAGGGCCATTAACGGACGAGATGTTCACCTGAACTGAAATGTATTCAGGGAAGTGTTTGACCACTAGACCGGTTACATATTGCGTGAAACCAATCCCTTCTGCCTTTCCGTAGAACTGGATTGGAATATCAATATTTACTTCCTGCAACTGGTCCTGAGCATAAAAAGCTTTTCCGATGACACCATTGAAATTAGGAAAGTAAGTTTCTACATCCTGTTTAAAATTCAGAAATGCAGTCAAATCATCGCGGTGGTTTTTCTCTGCCTCGTTTGAAGGGAAAAGAACGTATTTTTCATTGATATCTTCCCATCCGCCAAGCTTGCTGCTGCCTTTTGGCGCATTAGCATATGCAAAAAAGCTGCCTGGCACAACTGAAGTTCTTTCTTCCTGTTCAAACAAAGCAATGGTAACTGGCACATCTTTTAATTCTTTAATCTGCCGGATTCGCTGCAGCACTTCTTCCGCCATCTTTTTGCCTTCTCTTTCAAGAACTTCATGTTTGATCTTCGTTTCATATGTTGCACCATATTGCTCTTTCTGGTAATAATGGACAGAATTCATGGCAAGGCCGATTACGACACCGCCAAGCCCGACCTTTCCGTCGTCATTTTTCACGAGATAGTTATGTTCAAGGATATGAGCCAGGTAAATTGGGCTTTTTTCATTATTCTTATCAATATTTCCGCCATCTGCAATCATTGGATTCAATCCAATATTCTCTTCTTCCTTTAACTTCCGCTCTTTCAGCTGTGTTTCCGTGAATTTGCGGTTGAGCCAGGCTCGGGCTGTATCCCTTTTTAGGTACTGCCCTTCCTGGAATAAGTACTTATCCGGGTCAAATGTATTTTGGGCAACCCGCATAAGCCCTGTTTCAAATTCATTAATATCATATTTGGTACTAATGTTATTGACCACTAGACCTCTTGATTCACTTGGTTCAAATGGCAGCAGCGTACGATAATATTTGTCTGAAATTTTATAATTCGGAATGATCGCCTTATCTTTTTCGTTCTTATCTTCCTGAACGACTTCCTCCTGCTTATTAAAATTAGGCGCACAGCCAGCTAGCAGAAGTGAAAGGGATAAAGCAAGCATCATGAGATTTTTCACGGCGCTTCCACCCTCTTACTTATTTAATTCTTCAACCAGTCTCTCCTCGTTCCAAACCTCTACTCCCAGCTCCTGGGCTTTGGTTAGCTTGGAACCCGCATCTTCTCCAGCGATCACAACATCTGTTTTCTTGCTAACGCTTCCGGATACCTTTCCGCCAAGCGCTTCAATTTTTTCTTTTGCTTCATTCCGGCCCATGATTTCGAGCTTTCCAGTTAGCACAACTGTCTTTCCTGTAAAAAAGCTATCCGAGTTTTCCGCTGAAACTGGCTTTGGCCCTTTATATTCCATGTTAACCCCGGCAGCTTTTAACTCACCCAGCAGCTCGTGGGCTTCGTCCTGTTCAAAAAAGGTCACAACGGAATCAGCCATTTTTTCACCAATTTCATTGATTGCGGTTAAATCTTCACGGGAAACTTTTTCAAGGGTATCCATATTGCCAAACTCCAGGGCAAGCGTTTTGGCTGCTTTTGCTCCGACGTGACGGATACCTAAGCCAAATAACAGTTTTTCAAGTGAGTTTTGCTTCGAATTTTCGATTGCCGTCAGTAGATTAGTCACTGACTTTTCACCCATGCGTTCGAGCTGTATCAGCTGTTCATATGTCAATTTATAAATATCTGCCACATCTTTGATCAGGTTTTCTGCAAAAAGCTGGCTAATGACCTTTTCGCCAAGTCCGTCAATATTCATTGCATTCCGGGATACAAAGTGAATAAGACCCTCACGGATTTGCGCTGGACATTTTGGATTAATGCAGCGCAATGCCACTTCCCCATCAAGACGGACAAGCTCGCTCTCGCACTCAGGGCAGTGTGTCGGCATATTAAAATCCTGCTCCTCGCCCGTTCTCCTGTCAGCAAGTACATTCACGACTTCAGGGATAATATCTCCGGCCTTTTTGACGACAACCTGATCCCCAATCTTAATATCCTTTTCGCGAATTAAATCTTCATTATGAAGGGAAGCTCGCTGTACTGTCGTTCCGGCTACGCGGACAGGATCGAGAATAGCAGTTGGAGTTACTACCCCTGTTCTGCCCACACTCAGTTCAATATTCCTTAAAGTCGTCACAACCTCTTCAGCAGGGAATTTATAGGCAATGGCCCAGCGAGGGCTTTTCGCAGTCGTGCCGAGCTGCTCCTGCTGCTCCAGAGAATCTACCTTTATAACAATTCCGTCAATATCATAAGCTAAATTAGGGCGTTTTTCTGTCCACCCTTGGACATACTCGATTACTTCATCAATATTTGCACACTTTTTACGTTCTTTATTGGTTTTAAACCCTAGGCTATCCAGATAATCCAGGCCCTCGCTATGAGACACAATACCAGAATCGCCAGTATCCGCAATCCCGTATACAAAGATATCCAGGTTGCGTTTGGCAGCAAGGCGCGGATCTAGCTGCCTTAAAGAACCTGCGGCAGCATTTCTCGGATTCGCAAAAGGCTCTTCGCCATTTTCTTCTTTTGCTTTATTTAAAGCTTCAAAAGAACGCCTAGGCATGAAGGCTTCACCGCGCACTTCCATGGTGACCCCTTCCTTCAGGCGAAGGGGAATCGAACGGATCGTCTTCAGATTGGCGGTGATATTCTCACCGATTGAACCATCTCCTCTTGTCGCTCCAAGAACAAATAGACCCTCATCATAGCGAAGGGAGACGGCAAGTCCATCTATTTTTAATTCGCATACGTAGGTAACATCATCTCCAGCACCCTGCCGGACGCGGCGGTCGAAATCCCGCAAATCCTGATCATTAAAGGCATTTCCCAAGCTTAGCATTTGGGATTGATGCTCCACTTTTTCGAACATATCGAGGATTTCTCCGCCTACCCTTTGTGTAGGAGAATCTTCCGTTTTTAGCTCAGGGAATTGTTCCTCAAGCTCAGTTAGCTCTCTCATGAGCCGGTCATATTCTGCATCTGGAACTGATGGCTGATCAAGAACGTGATACTCATAATTGTATTGATTCAGCAGGTTGTGCAGATCTTTCACCTTTTTTTCTGCCGTTATAAGGTCCATACATCCAACCCTTTCCAAAAAGATCAGACCTGGCAGACACAGCAACCGGGTCGGGATCTGTTAATTTGAGAATGGCTTTGTTAAATTTGCCTTTTGGTTTCAACTCCAGGCGCTAGCGAACTGCGGGCGGCCCGGAAGCCGCCTAGGAGCCTCCGGAGTCTCCCAATGCTCTCTTCTCCTGCTGGGATCTCGTACCTACCTCACCATTCAACAGAGCGCAATATCAGCATGAGCATTAACAAGCCTCTATAATAAAAGCAGTTTGTTTACGCTTTTGTAATTGGCGCAAATTTGGCAAGCAAGCGTTTAATGCCCACAGGTTTCGGGAACGCAATATCCAGCTCTGTACCTTCTCCGGCACCTTTTACGCTGACCACCGTACCTGTTCCCCACTTGCCGTGCTGGGCCTTATCGCCAACCTTCCAGTCAATATCATCTCCGCCTGTATTTGATGTAGACGGACGTACTACCGCTTTTCTTTGCGGCTGGGCCTGTCTGGAAGCACCAGGCGATCCGAATGGTGAAGAACCGAATGGTGAAGGTTTCTTTGCCCTCTCCGGCTCCAGGCCATCAAGCAATTCAGCTGGAATCTCTTTGATAAACCTGGATGGAGGATTCATATTGGTACGTCCAAATAGGGTACGCATTTGAGCATTTGTAATGAAAAGCTCTTCCTCTGCTCTCGTTATTCCCACATAAGCTAGCCGGCGCTCTTCCTCCATTTCCGCTTCTTCCATAAGCGAACGGCTGTGAGGGAATACGCCTTCCTCAAGCCCCATTAAGAATACAACAGGGAACTCCAGCCCTTTTGCGGAGTGAAGAGTCATAAGAACAACAGATTCTGCCTTTTCTCCGTCATCATCCAATTTATCAATATCTGCCACAAGAGCCAAATCCGTCAAGAAGGCAATTAGCGATTTATCTTCGCTTGCATCTTCAAAATTTTTCGTAACAGACAGGAATTCATCTATGTTTTCCAGGCGGCTTTGGGCTTCGATGGATTTCTCAGCAATGAGCATATCGCGGTACCCCGATTTTTCCAAAAGCTCTTCTACTAATTCTGTGACAGATAAGTATTCCTGCATTTGTGTATAGTTTTTAACCAGATCCCTGAACTGGGTAGCCCCTTTTGTAATTTTAGGACTTAATCCGATCAATTCAATCGATTCAAGCGCCTCAAACATGCTCATTTCGTGGAGCTGCGCAAAGTTGGCGATTTTATCAACAGAACCTGAGCCAATTCCGCGCTTAGGAACATTGATTACACGCTGCAGGCTGATATCATCATCCGGATTTGCAATCAGGCGCAAATAAGCGAGGATATCCTTAATTTCTTTACGGTCGTAGAACTTTATGCCGCCGACAATGGAGTACTCAATATTCGACTTTAGCAGCACTTCCTCCATTACACGGGATTGTGCATTCGTGCGGTACAAAATCGCGATATCTGAATAGCTGCGCTTGCCGCTGTTAACATACTCTTTAATTTTACCTGCAACAAACTGCGCTTCTCCCTGCTCGCTGTCCGCCCTATAGTAATAGATCTTGTTTCCTTCTGCATTTTCCGTCCAAAGGTTTTTCGGCTTGCGATTCATGTTCTTGCTTATAACTTCGTTCGCAGCAAGAAGAATTCTTTTCGTTGAACGGTAATTTTGTTCAAGCAGAATCGTCTGGGCGTTTGGGTAATCCTTTTCAAAGGAAAGGATGTTGGCAATATCCGCGCCGCGCCATTTGTAAATCGATTGGTCTGAGTCACCGACAACACAAAGGTTTCTAAAGCGGCTTGCTAAAAGCTTTACAAGCATATATTGCGCTCTGTTCGTATCCTGGTACTCATCCACGTGAATGTATTGGAATTTGCGCTGATAATATTCAAGCACTTCCGGAACACGCTGGAACAGCTGGATGGTAATCATGATTAAATCATCAAAATCAAGCGCCTGGTTGCGTCGCAATCTCTTTTGGTACTCTGTATAGACATCACTGGCAACCTGCTGGATATAGTCCCCTGCCGTTTTCGCATACTCTTCCGGAGTGATCAATTCATTTTTTGCCGAACTGATTGATCCCAGAATTGCACGCGGATCAAACTTCTTCGGATCCAGGTTTTTATCCTTAAGGATGGATTTAATGACCGATTGCTGGTCAGTAGAGTCCAAGATGGTAAAATTGCGGTTATAGCCTATCCGGTCAATATCTCTTCTTAAGATCCGCACACACATGGAGTGGAAAGTTGAAATCCAAATTTCATCAGCCGCTCCGCCCATCATGTTATGAATACGATCACGCATCTCACGTGCCGCTTTGTTTGTAAATGTGATTGCCAAAATGTTATAAGGATTGACACCCTTTTCCACCATAAGATAGGCAATCCTGTGTGTTAGCACTCTTGTCTTGCCACTCCCTGCTCCGGCCATAATCAAGAGAGGTCCATCCGTTGTTTTTACCGCATTTTGCTGCTGCGGATTTAAACCATTTAATAATTTATCCGTTAAAAATTGCATTCCTTCTCTTCACCACCATAGAAACATATGTTCTTATTTACTATTCTATCCTGTTTAATGATCTCAATCAACTTTGACTTTTATAACTGTCTGGCTCCTGGCGTCATCGTCTCAATTCATCCTCGATCTAACGCATTTGCAGCTTCTACTGTTTTTAACGCTGCCTGCAAATCCTTGTAAATAATATTTCCGACCACAATCACATCTGCATGCTCAGCCATTTCTTTTGCCTGCTCGGGATTCTCAATGCCGCCACCGTAAAATAGTACTGTTTCTTCAAGCGTCTCTTTCACTTCGGAGACAACAGCAGCATCACCATACTTGCCGCTGTATTCCAAATAAAAGATAGGCAGGCGGAACATCTTCTCGGCCATCATCGCAAATGCCCTAACCTCATCCAAAGACAAATCCGTACGGGAATTGGTAACTATAGCGGCTTTGCAATTCTCATTTAAAATGCAATAACCCTGGACGAGAATTTCTTCCCAGTTCATGATATCTCCGTATTCTTTAACAGCTTCGTGATGAAGGCCTGTAATCCACTTTACATCCTGGCTATTTAATACGGTCGGAATAAAATATAAATCAAAACCAGGCGTTATCGAATCAATCGTGGAAACCTCCAGTACGCAAGGCACTGTATATCTGCGGATTCGGGCCATTAAATCAAGCACTTTTTCAAGCGTAACGCCATCGGTTCCGCCTACAATAATCCCGTCCGTTCCTGATTCACAGATCATTTCCAGATCTTCATCTGTTATATATTTATCCGGATCGAGCTTAAACACATGGCTCCATTCGCGAACATCGTACATGCAAAATTGCCTCCATTCTATCATTCCATTTCACCATTATATCATTTAGGAAAGAGAATAAAAAATAAAAGCGGAAGCGCCATTTGAAGGGATGAACGTCAACTAAAAGCCGCCGCGTCCTGTGGCGAATGTTCACGGCAGTACGTCCTGTAGCAAGTCCGGCGAACGCTGGAAGTCCAGCCTCTTTTTGGCTTCTTTCAGCTGGACTGAAGACCTCCAGGGGCTAGGCGATAACGCTATTTAAAAAAGAAAAGCGGGAAGTGGCTATAAGGTGAAAAAATTACGCTGTTTTCGCAAAGTTTGTTGCTTTCGAACCAATTTTAATCACTGAGTTGATTGGAGCGGAAGGCGCGAGATCCTCGAAAATGCTGCCGCATTTTCTTCGTGCGGTGTCCGTTCGAAGAAGCTTATTCAACTTCCTACGGGAGTAGCGTTCCAAGGGAGACCCCGCAGACTCGGGAGCGTCGAGGAGGCTCCCGGTAGCCCCGTGGTTCGCTGAGTGCCTCGTGCTGAAATCAACGGGCAGAGTTCTAAGCAAAAACAACAATCTATACGAAAAGAGCCAAAAATTAATTGCAGCCCTCTCGCGAAGACAAAGAAAAAACCGTGGGACACCCCATCGGTTTAAGAAAAAATAATTATTTATGCTTTTTCAGCCTCTTCTTCTTTAATTCGCTCCAATGCCATTTCATAGGCATCGTTTCCATAGTTCAGGCAGCGTTTCACACGTGAAATGGTTGCCGTACTGGCACCTGTATCTGTTTCAATTTTATGATAAGTTTTGCCTTCGCGAAGCATGCGTGCAACTTCCAGGCGCTGCGCCAATGACTGAATTTCGTTCACTGTGCATAAGTCGTCGAAGAAGCGGTAGCACTCCTCCAGATCTTTCAAAGACAAAACCGACTTAAATAATTGGTCCAGTTCTTTTCCTCTTAGCTTATCAATCTGCATATATTGCATACCCCTTTATTAGATAATAGTTTTTGAAGCTATTGCTTTCATTCAAAGGAAACCGTTTGCTCAAGGCCCGGGCTTGAAGGAACAATATTAATCCATGTCTTGCCCGGTACCAGACCGGCTTGTTTGCCATTTAGGACAGGAAGAATCCTGCCATCCTCATTTTCCCACTCGACTTCTGTCATTTTTCCTTTTTGAAGGAGATAGGCTCTGCCCCCAGAAGTTAAGTTAATATCACGGCGGCCCGCACTGTCAACTACTTTATGTTCGGCTTCTGCGATGAAAATGTTGTCCAGTAATACTGGTTCTCCAGAATGATAATCGGCTGTAAGTTCTCCATTGGAATACCTTTTATACTTTTCCAGCCCCTCATCGTACTCATAAATCACATTAAATAATTCATTGTTTAAATAAGAAACCATCACGGATTCGGCAGATGTTCCCTCAATTGCTTTTGCCTCTTTTTTTGACAGAAAGGAAAGGGAAGCAGGTGCCTCTTCCATTGAATACTGGTTCTGTTCCGCTCCTTTTAGCACACTCTCGAACGAAATGTAAGAATTATGCGGAGCCTTTCTGAAACTCGCCCGTTTAAACAATGTGCCATCATAATAAAGGCCGTTTAGACTATCAATATAGCCCTGATCCATCATTTCTTTCGCTTCAGGACTGTTGCCATGAGCAATATAAAGGCTGTCATAGCCTTTCGCCAGATCAATATAGTAGTCTCTGGCGCTTCTTACCGGCCCTATTTCTTCAGGCTGTTCACTCTGAAAAATGGCAAGGAAACGGGTCACATCTCCTTCTGCCAGCATTTCATAGACGATATCAGCTTTATCCAGGCCTGATTGCGGACGGGCTTTCGGGTGATTGTTGACCATCACCGCTACAGCTCTTCCATCTACTTCGGATTCCGATCCGGCTCCAGTGAGCGGAAAGTGGAATGGAAGCTCTTTTTGTTCACTTACCCCTTTTGTTGCTTCTTCAGCTTTTTCTGTCCCCTGCTTTGCAGGCTCTTTTGCTTCATCTTTACTGCTGCATCCTGAAACTAAGAGCATTGCGGCTGCTGAAACAGCTATCCATCTTTTTAGCATCTTTGCACCCCTGTATATCCCTTTTTGCCTCGATGCAGTTTTCTATGTTAGCTCGTCTGAGTAGTTTCTTTATCTATTTAGTATTGCATCTCTTTTACATTTTAACGCATTATCGTTGGAAAGAGTACCGTTTTATTCATGACATCATACATTCCCTGCTGGGTAATTCGGATATATGGCAGATGCGTAGAGGAGAAAAAGAGCAAAGTATACATCGGATCTTCATGCCTGTAGCCTTTATCCCGTAGGTAATGGACTAGCTGTTTCTCTTCCTCCATTAATTCCTCTACCTTTTTATCGGACATAATTCCTTTTAAACGAAGCTCCATCTCCTGGACAATTTCTCCGCCTTCAGAAATAACAATCCCTCCGCCAATTTCTTTAAGCCGGTTAAAAGCGTTCAGCATCTCACTCTTGTTTTTGCCGATTAATATGATATCTCCCGTATTCGAAAAAGAACTTGCCATACCATCGAGGCTGCTCGCGAAGCCTTTTAGTACTGTATTAATGCGCCAGTGCCCTTCTCGGTCCACAAGCATGAAAAAGCACTCGTCATGCTTTTTTTCAAGCTCATCAGATGATACATCAATTGCGATGGAATAAGGCTTTGTTATAACGGCATTCTCCATTTTTATTCCGAACGGCATGGAGAACTGCATATCATCAGAAGTAAGATCCCAATCGATATTCATCGGTTCAAAGCCGAATTCATCCCACGGAACCGGTTCATAAGCATCCAGATTAACACCATCTTTTTTCACCCATTCACCCTTTGCCATAACAGAAACTGGTGTTGGATCATCTTCACTTGCAAGGAAATTGATATTAGCGACCCTTCCTGTTGCGATATTCCCATGCATATAATCGATTCCATAATGGCGGGCAACATTAATAGTGGCCATATTATATGCGTCAATCACAGGAACGCCTTTTTCAATCGCAATGCGGATCATATGGTCAATAATTCCCTGTTCATAAAAAGAGGAGAAGGATCCGTCTGTCGTGAAAATAATCTGATCATAATGATCGATTCCCAATTCATGCATTTCATCCAGTAAGACCGGCAAGTCCGGACGAATGGACGAATACCTTAGAGACACGGTATATCCCTGTAGAAGACGGTTATAAACGTCCTTGCCTGTCATGGATTCATGATCGCAATCCGCTCCAAGCAGCATGAGCTTTGCAAGTGTTTTTTCGGATGCTCCCGGAAAATGGCCTTCGATTTTCTTTCTCATCCGCTTTGTCTCCTGAATCCAATGGAGCATCATATCATCGCCGTCCAGAAGCTTAGGCCACCCTGTCAGCTCGCCTCCCTGAAGGACAGCGTCATGCTCAAGCCACGATTTGATGTTTCCGTGCGAAAAGGTTGTCTCTTCATGCTGTATTTCTGTTTGCGCATCAAACCTGCACCACCAATACATCGTCGCCGGGATATTCCTCATCTCCTTCAGGAAAGAAAACGCTTTCTTTTTATCCTGTTGCAAAGCAAGAACCATGTTGTCATTGATCAGGGTCGTTGTGCCAAACTGAGATGCATAGCTCGCAAAGGAATGGGGATTATATAATTGAAATGGGTGGGCATGCGGCTCAATATACCCTGGAACCAGCGTCATCCCAGTACAATCAACGACCTCACATTGTTCCATTTTTTCCGGCAGTTTTTCGCCCACATAGACAATGCGGTCGTCATAAATCCAAATATTAGCCGTTATCCATTTACGGAATGCCTGATTTAGATAACGTGCGTTTTTAAGTAGTATCGTCGGTGACAGTTTTCCGTCCAGTACGGAAACATGTTCACGCAAGTGCTTGTTTTTCCAACGGTAACGCTGTTCCAGCACCATACTCCCTCCCTTTTTAATTATCTCTTTATATGAAAATGAACGATTTTTTTATAATGAAAGTTACAAAGAAAAATGGCTTCAAAACAATAAAGAAAGCCCTTTCATTTCTCTTGTTTTTCTATAGTAACATATTTCACTGTTTAACGCATTAAAGAATCAGTAAAAGATTGTAAAAATTTTGTGAAAGAGGTGGCCATTAATGAATGTTAAACAAAATATCGGCATCTTAAATGCCTTAATACGGATTACAGTCGGCTTTACCGTTTTAGCGTGGAGTACATCCAAGCTAGTCAAAAGGCCGTGGCGGGATTCTTATTTAATGATGGCTATGCTGGGAGGAATGAAAGTCGCAGAAGGGATCGTCCGCTTCTGTCCATTAACAGCTCTGTTTGAAAGAGGGCAGGATATGGTTCAGGATATGAGGAATCAAGGCAATGATCGTGAAAACAATGAGTCGGTTGAGGAAATGCTGCCGTATAATCCTTCATAAAATAAAAGCCCCCTTATTGGGGGCTAATAAAATATAGGATTTCCCAAATGATATCTTATATATCTTAAAAGGAGCTGACAATATGTTTTGGGAATACGTGATGGATATGTCGTTTGTAATAATAGCATTGATAGGAAGCATCGTGGCTCTTCTATATGTGTATATCCGCAGGACTAAGAAAGGACGTGCAAGATAGCTTTATTGGCAATATCTTTCCGGTAAAAAACACCGTCACATTGGAGCTTTTCAAGTTCATAATACACTTTTTCCTGCGCATCCTTTAGGGTTGCCGCTTTAGCACCTGCAAGCAGCACACGGCCGCCGTTTGTGATAAACTCTCCTGAGCTGTTTTGGGCAGTGCCTGCATGGAATACGGCTGTATCATTGCTGATTTCCTGAAGCCCATTTAAGACAGCGCCTTTTTCATATGCTTCGGGATAGCCCTTAGATGCAGCAACGACTCCGACCATTGCTTGGTCATCCCATTGGATTGCGGGTACTTCACCCTTAAGGACAGCCAGCATAACCTCCGCCAAATCAGATTTCATTCGCGGCAAAATCACCTGTGTTTCAGGATCTCCGAAACGTGCATTAAATTCGATAACCTTTGGTCCTGCCTCTGTTTTAATCAAACCAGCATACAGAATTCCGCTAAAGCTTCGGCCTTCCTGCACCATCGCTTTTGCAGCTGGCTGCAATACTTTTTCTACAGCATTTCCAACCGTTTCTTTTCCGATATGAGGCACAGGTGAATAGGCGCCCATTCCGCCTGTATTCGGACCCTTGTCTCCATCAAAAGCACGCTTATGGTCCTGGGCAATTTCAAGAGGAATCACATTTTCCCCGTTTACCAAAGCCATTAAAGAAAATTCTTCACCCTCGAGGAACTCTTCAATTACAACTTTTGCAGAAGCTTCACCGAACTTTTCATTTAAAAGCAGCTCCTCTATGCCCGCTAGCGCTTCATCCATTGTCATCGCTACGATAACGCCTTTGCCGGCAGCAAGGCCATCCGCTTTCAGAACAATCGGTGCACCCTTTTCTTCTATATATGCTTTTGCTTTTTCATAACTACTAAAGACAGCATATTCAGCTGTCGGGATATTATATTTCTGCATGAGTTCCTTCGCAAACGACTTACTGCCCTCAATTTCTGCGGCTGCTTTTTTCGGTCCAAACACTGTTAATCCAGCTTCCTCCAAACGATCAGCCAATCCTTCTAAAAGCGGTACCTCCGGGCCGATTACCGTCAATCCAATTTGATTATCCAGGGCAAACTGTACTATTTTTTGCTGATCGTTTTCCTGGATGTTTATTAACTCTGCAACATCTTCCATCCCGGGATTTCCTGGAGCCACAAATACCTGATCTACCGAAGGACTTTGGTTCATCTTCCAGCAAATAGCGTGCTCGCGGCCGCCTCTTCCTATGACTAAAACCTTCATTACGCCCACCTCCGTTAAAATGTCAGCTATAGTACACAGGAGCCCGGTTAAGGGCTCCTGTAATTCGGTAAAAATTAATGTTTAAAATGGCGCACGCCTGTAAAGACCATTGCAATTCCATACTCATCCGCTTTTTTGATAGAATCCTCATCACGGATGGAACCGCCTGGCTGAATAATTGCTGTGATGCCTGCCTTGGCTGCAACCTCGACCGTATCGTTCATTGGAAAGAATGCATCTGATGCCATTATAGCTCCGTATGCTTTTTCCCCAGCCTGTTCCAGTGCAATTTTGGCAGAACCGACACGGTTCATTTGCCCGGCACCAACTCCAAGCGTCATATGCGCATCGTTTACAACAATTGCATTGGATTTCACATGCTTAACGACTTTCCAGCCTAGCTTGAGCGCTTTCCATTCTTCTTCAGTTGGTTCCCTTTTTGTTGCTACAGATACTTCTGCATCTTCAAGCGTATATTGATCATACTCCTGGGCAAGCAGGCCGCCTTCAATCGTGGATAATCTCATCTCAGCATTCTTTTTTCCCTCAAAAGGAATCGTTAACAAGCGCAGATTCTTTTTCCCTTTTAAAATCTCAAGCGCATCATCTGAGAAAGAAGGTGCAATAATGATTTCAAGGAAGATTTCATATAGCTTTTTAGCTGTCTCCGCGTCCACTTCCCTGTTCAGGGCAATGATTCCGCCGAAAATGGAAACGGGGTCCGCTGCAAATGCCTTTGAAAAAGCATCAAATACATTCTCTCCAGTTCCAACTCCGCAAGGGTTCATATGCTTAACGGCAACTGCTGCAGGCTCTGAGAATTCTTTTACAATTTGAAGAGCCGCATCGGCATCATTAATATTGTTGTATGATAGCTCTTTTCCATGAAGCTGCTCGGCATTGGCAATCGAAAATTCGGAACCAAGCGGCTTTCGGTAAAAAGCAGCTTTTTGATGAGGATTTTCTCCGTACCTTAACGTTTGCTTCAATTCATATGTAACGGTTAATTTTTCTGGTGTTTCTTCGTTTGCCAAATCTGTCATATACTCAGCAATCATTGCATCATAGGCAGCAGTATGGCGGAATACCTTCGCAGCAAGTTTGCGGCGGGTTTCCTTTTGCACCTCTCCGCTTTCATTTAATTGAGATAGTACTGTTTCATAATCGGCAGGATCCACTACAACCGTCACATATTCGTGGTTCTTTGCTGATGCGCGCAGCATCGCCGGGCCGCCAATATCGATATTCTCTATTGCATCCTCTACCGTAACATCAGGCTTGGCGATCGTTTGCTGGAAGGGATACAAATTCACACATACAACCTGGATTGGCTGAATCTGATGCTCTTCAAGCTGCTGTTTGTGGCCGGGTTCACCGTGCTTCGCCAGCAATCCCCCATGAATCATTGGATTTAACGTTTTAACACGCCCTTCCAGAATTTCTGGAAAGCCCGTAACATCACTAACTCCAACAACGGGAATGCCGCTCTCTTCCAACGCTTTTTTGGTTCCGCCTGTGGAAACAATCTCAAAGCCAAGCTCGCTTAACTGCCGAGCAAATTCAGTTACACCATTTTTATCAGAAACACTAATAAGTGCCCGTTTTTTCATTTTCTGCTCCTCCTGACTGACTACAAGACATTTATATAAATTCTGTTAACCTTGCCTGTTGATTTCCGCTCCAATCAATATGTGCTAAATCCAACATTAGCTTGAACATAGCCTTTTTCAAAAGAAAGCCTGCAAATCTAAGCAACCAAATCCCTTTACCCCTTTACCATTTTAGCATAAAAAAGATTCTGTAAAACCTGCGGATAAAGCTTATGTTCGACTTCATGAATCTTGTTCTGAAGGCTCTCTCTTGTTTCATCCTCATAAACCTCAACAGACTGCTGGGCAATGATTGGGCCTGTATCCATGCCTTCATCTACAAAATGCACCGTTACACCGCTCACTTTAACATTGGCTGCCAGAGCCTGTCCGATTGCATCTTTACCTGGAAAATCCGGCAAAAGCGATGGGTGGATATTAATAATCCTGCCTTCAAACTCTTTTAGCAAAGTAGGACCGATAAGCCTCATATAGCCTGCGAGAATAATGTACTCCACACCGCTTTCCTTCAGCTTCTGCAAAATGGCTCCTTCATACTCCGCTTTGCCATTGTAATCTTTTGCTGAAAAAACAAACTGCGGAATACCTTCGTTTTGCGCACGTTCTATGCTATAGGCACCCGGGCGGTCACAGACAAAAAGGACAATATCAGCCTGCAGTTCGCCTTGTTTGGATGCATCCATGATGGCCTGAAAGTTCGTTCCGCTTCCGGAAGCAAACACTGCGATTTTCTTCATGACTTCCTCCTTTAGCGATTCAGCTTACAGAATTTCGATTCCGTCCTGACCCGTTACCGTTCCCATTAAATAGGCTTTTTCACCAAGTTCATTAAGATACGCGATAAGTTCTTCTGCGATTTCCTTATCAGCTGCAATGACCATGCCTGTTCCCATATTAAAAATATTGTACATTTCTTTGCGCTTGAGTCCGCCGATTTTCTCCATCATCGTGAACACAGCCGGCACTTGCCAATTTTGTTCTTCAAGCTGAGCACCCAAGCCTTCCGGAAGCATGCGCGGAATGTTTTCAATAAATCCTCCACCCGTAATATGGGCCATGCCTTTCAGCTTGAACTTTTTCATAGCTGATAGAAGTGGCTTTACGTAAATTTTTGTCGGGCGAAGCAGCTCTTCCCCCAAAGTACAGCCTAACTCTTCAACGTTATCAGTTAATGACATATTTGCTTTTTCGAAGAATAGCTTACGCACCAGCGAATAGCCATTGCTATGAATGCCGCTTGATGCAAGGCCGATCAGCACATCCCCCGCTTTAATATCCGCACCATTGACCAAGTTGGATTTTTCACAGGCTCCGACTGCAAAGCCGGCAAGGTCGTATTCTTCCTCGCTGTACATGCCAGGCATTTCAGCTGTTTCCCCGCCCACAAGCGCACATCCTGCCTGCTCGCAGCCATCCGCTATTCCTTTTACAATCGCTTCAATCCGTTCCGGTGCAGCCTTCCCGCAGGCGATATAATCCAAGAAATAGAGAGGCTCTGCTCCCTGTACGACAATGTCATTTACACACATCGCGACCGCATCGATTCCAATCGTATCATGCTGATCCATCATAAAGGCCAGCATCAATTTCGTGCCGACTCCATCTGTGCCTGACACTAAAACTGGTTCCTTCAAGTTGAGAACCGAAAGATCAAACATGCCGCCGAATCCGCCCAACCCGCCGAGCACTCCTGGGCGAATTGTTTTTTGTACATGCTTTTTCATGCGGGAAACTGCTTCATAGCCTGCTTCTATATCCACTCCGGCTTGCTTATATGCATTTGCCATCTATTTTTCACCCCATATTGGAAAAATAAAGGCCGATTTTTCAACTTATCGGCCAAAATAGTACTTTTAACGGCCAAAAATCAAGATTTATCGGCCAATTCTTCGTATTTATCGGCCAAACATAGCAATTATCGGCCAAAGTTCAATTACACCTTCTCATAAGGATGCACAGTGCTAGGATAAATCTCAGTCGGATATTGTCCTGTAAAGCATGCCAGGCATTGTCCATCTTTCCTGCCGATCGCATTAACCATGCCTTCAGTACTTAAAAAGGTTAGCGTATCTGCGCCAATGATTTCTCTAATTTCTTCTACTGAGTGATTGCCTGCAATCAATTCTTCCTTAGAAGATGTATCAATTCCATAGAAGCATGGATTTTTAATAGGAGGTGAACTGATCAGCACATGCACTTCTGTTGCGCCGGCTTCTTTCAGCATGCTCACGATCCGTCTGCTTGTTGTTCCGCGGACAATCGAATCATCAACCATGATGACTCTCTTGCCTTCAACCACACCGCGGACCGGCGACAATTTCATTTTTACGCCCTGCTCCCTTAATGACTGGGAAGGCTGGATAAACGTACGGCCAACATAGCGGTTCTTGATCAATCCCATTTCATATGGAATGCCTGAAGCTTCAGCATAGCCGATCGCGACCGAGATGCTCGAATCGGGCACGCCTGTAACAACATCACCTTCAATCGGGACCTCAATAGCCAACTGCTTCCCAAGATTTTTCCGGGCTGTATGGACGTTGATTCCATTAATGTTACTGTCCGGGCGGGAAAAATAAACATATTCCATCGTGCACATGGCAATATTGGAAGCCATTGCGAACATCTCCGAACGGAATCCGTTATCGTCAATAATCAGGAGCTCTCCAGGCAAAATATCGCGGATAAATTCTGCGCCGACCACGTCAAAGGCACAGGTTTCGGATGCGACCGCATAAGCATCGCCGATTTTTCCGAGTGATAGCGGCCTCATACCGTTCGGATCAAGCGCAACCATCATTTCAGTTTCAGTCATGATTAGAAATGCATAAGCTCCTTTAATCATGGATAGAGCATTTTTAACACGTTCCTTTAAAGAAGAGAAACCTGCACGCTTAATCAGGTGAGCCAATACCTCTGTATCCGAGCTCGTTTGAAAAATGCTTCCCTGCCCTTCCAGCTGATGCTTTAAGGCAGTCGCATTAACCAGATTTCCGTTATGGCAAAGCGCAAGGCTTCCGCTCTGAGAGTTAAACAGCAAAGGCTGAACATTTTCATATCCGCCCCCGCCGGCTGTAGCATAGCGGACATGGCCGATCGCGGCTTTTCCTTCCAGCTCCTTCATTGCTTCTGATGTGAAAATCTCTGTAACAAGGCCTTCACCTTTCATGCCTTTTAGCTTCTTGCCATCTGTAACGACCATTCCCGTACCTTCCTGGCCGCGGTGCTGCAGGCTATGAAGTCCGTAATACGTAATTTGGGAGGCATCCTGGTGCCCCCATATGCCAAAAATCCCGCACTCTTCATTTAATCCTCTTATTTCAGCAAGCATGGGATGGCTCCTTTCCAGGCCTGCTCCAGAACATCAACCTGTTCGGCTAGCAATAGGCCCTCCTCATTGGAGATATATAGTACAGGCGCTTCTGTCACTTCACCAATAAGCTTTGCATCTACTAAATTCTCAAAAGCTTCCTGATTTTCCTTTTTAACAGAAAGCAAGAAGCGGGACTGCGATTCACTGAATAAAGCAGAAGTTGCATTGCCCGTTACTTTCACATCCGCTCCAAGCCCTTTGGAACCAAACAAACTTTCAGCAGCTGCCACTGCCAATCCGCCTTCTGCCACATCATGCGCTGATGCCACAAGCCCTGAACGGATGGCTTTCAAAATTTGTGCCTGAGCCTTTTCTTCTTTTTCCAAATCTAGTTCAGGTGATTTTCCAAAGATCTTGCCGTATGTCATCTTCTGTAGTTCGCTGCCTCCGAATTCATCCTTTGTTTCGCCTACCAGATAAATAAGGTCGCCCGCAGCTTTAAAAGCTTGCGTCGTTACATGGTCAATATCTTCTACCAGTCCGACCATTCCAATGACTGGTGTAGGATAAATCGCCGTTCCATTTGTT
The DNA here is from genome assembly GCF_058145115.1 of Cytobacillus sp. C11.1. NCBI lineage: Bacteria > Bacillati > Bacillota > Bacilli > Caryophanales > Bacillaceae > Cytobacillus > Cytobacillus sp. C11.1. The sequence continues at coordinate 553,060 of NZ_CM176935.1, forward strand.
TCGTTATATAGAGAGACGTTTCCGCCAATAACAGGTGTATTTAAGGTGCGGCAAGCATCACTGATTCCGTCTGCCGCTTTTTCAATCTGCCAGAAGATTTCAGGCTTTTCCGGGTTGCCGAAATTCAAGTTATCTGTGATTGCTAAAGGTACCCCGCCGGAGCAGATGATATTTCTGGCTGCTTCCGCAACAGCAATTTTGCCGCCTGTCTCAGGATCGAGATACATATAGCGGGAGTTACAGTCTGTTGTCATTGCAAGTCCCTTGCGCGTTCCGCGGATACGGATAACTGCCGCATCTGAACCAGGAGCCACAACCGTATTCGTGCGCACCATATAGTCATATTGGTCATAAACCCATTCCTTACTGGCAATGGTCGGCTGCTGGAGCAGCTTTACAAGCGTTTCTTTGTAATCATCAACCACTGGAATTTCATTTTCCATCGCCTGGAATTCACGATAGTATTCAGGTTCGCTTGATGGCTTATGGTAAACCGGTGCATCCTCTGCAAGTGCATCAACTGGAAGCTCTGCCACCACTTCTCCCTGATGGGTTAGGCGGAGCATCTTATCATCAGTTACCTTGCCGACCGCAACTGCCTCAAGGCCATACTTGGAAAATAAATCAACAATCTCCTGCTCGCGGCCCTTTTTCACAACAATCAGCATTCTTTCCTGAGACTCGGAAAGCATCATTTCATATGCAGTCATGCCTGTTTCCCTTTGCGGTACAAGGTCCAGATTCATTTCAATACCAGATCCTGCTTTGCTCGCCATTTCAGCTGAAGAGCTAGTAAGGCCCGCAGCACCCATATCCTGAATGCCGACAAGGGCATCGGACTGAACCAGTTCAAGGCATGCTTCTAAAAGAAGCTTTTCCATGAACGGGTCCCCAACCTGGACAGCTGGCCTCTTTGCTTCTGATTGATCGGTCAGTTCTTCTGATGCGAAAGTAGCTCCATGGATTCCGTCACGGCCTGTTTTCGCACCCACATACATAACCGTATTGCCTACGCCATGCGCCTGGCCTTTTTTAATATCCTTATGGTCGATTAAACCGACACACATGGCGTTTACAAGCGGGTTGCCTTCATAGGAAGAATCAAACTGCACTTCTCCTCCTACTGTCGGAATGCCAATGCAGTTTCCATAGCCAGCAATGCCTGCGACTACTTCTTTAAAAAGGTACCGAACACGAGGAGAATCCAATTCTCCAAAGCGTAAAGAGTTGAGGAGGGCGACCGGTCTTGCGCCCATTGAAAATACATCGCGGATAATCCCGCCGACACCTGTTGCAGCCCCTTGGTAAGGTTCGATTGCAGACGGGTGGTTGTGGCTTTCAATTTTAAAAACAACTGCTTGCCCATCGCCGATATCAACAATTCCAGCTCCTTCCCCTGGTCCTTGAAGCACTTTCTCTCCTGTTGTTGGGAACTTGCTTAATACTGGCTTGGAATTTTTATAGCTGCAGTGCTCAGACCACATAACAGAAAACAAGCCGATTTCTGTATAATTTGGCAAACGCCCGATAATCTTTTCAATCATCGTAAATTCTTCGTCAGACAAACCCATTTCTTTATATACCTTCTGTGCCTTTAACTGTTCCGGACTTGGCTCAAGCATTAACGACATGTGCTTCCCTCCATTGTTTTACGATTGATTGAAAAAGTTTCAAGCCATCTGCTCCCCCTAAAAGCTCATCAACAGCTCTTTCAGGGTGCGGCATCATGCCGAGAACATTTCCTTTTTCATTAATAATGCCCGCGATATTTTCCAGGCTGCCATTAGGATTCGTTCCGTTATAAGTAAATACGATCTGATTATTTTCCTGCAATTTAACTAGAGTGGCTTCATCACAATAATAGTTCCCTTCGCCATGAGCGATTGGGACTTTGATTACTTCACCTTTTTTATAAGCAGATGAAAACATAGTCTCGTTGTTTTCAACTTTCAGCTCTACAGTACGGCAAATGAATTTTAGGCTATCATTTCTTCTCATCGCCCCTGGCAAAAGACCTGCTTCTAATAAAATTTGAAATCCATTGCATACGCCCAAAATCGGTTTGCCTGCCTCAGCCGCTTTCACTACTTCTTTCATGACATTACTGAAGCGTGCCACTGCACCTGAACGGAGATAATCACCGTATGAAAACCCGCCGGGAAGAAGGATTCCGTCATACTTATCCAAGCTTTCCGCGTCATGCCAGACATATTCGGCTTCCGCTCCAAGCTCATCCTTCACTGCATGGTACATGTCTATGTCACAATTGGACCCTGGAAAAACGATGACTGCAAACTTCACTGGGTAACAGCCTCCTCAATTTCAAAGCGGTAATCTTCAATCACAACATTAGCCAAAAGGCGCTCGCACATTTCCTTCACTGCCTCTTCAACAGGGCGGTCGCTCTTTTCAATGGTCAACTCCATGTATTTACCGATGCGGACATCAGATACTTCAGTGTAATTCATGGAATGAAGCGAATTTTTTACAACTGTTCCTTGAGGATCAGCACACTTTCTCTTAATGTGACGAAAACTTTTACTTTGTACATACTGTTTGGCCTCCCAGTCTCGCTAAAATATTTTCATAGGCATCAGTCAAATTCCCAAGATCTCTGCGGAAAACATCTTTATCAAGTTTTTCATTTGTCTCTATATCCCAAAGCCTGCAAGTATCAGGTGAAATCTCATCAGCCAGCAAGATATTGCCTGATTCATCCTTCCCAAACTCAAGCTTGAAGTCTACCAAGTTAATGCCCAGCTCTTTGAAAAAGTCTCTTAAAATTGCATTTACATTCAAGGCCTTCTCTTTTAGAAGAGCCACTTCCTTCTCATCAGCCAGCTTCAGTACCTCAATATGGTCTTCTGTTAAAATTGGATCGCCGAGCGCATCGTCTTTATAATAAAACTCTACAATCGGTCTAGGTAAAGCCGTGCCTTCTTCAACTCCCAATCTCTTAGAAAAGCTCCCTGCCGCAAGGTTCCGGACCACTGTTTCGAGCGGAATGATCTCCACCTTTTTCACAAGCTGCTCGGTTTCTGAAAGCTTTTTGATGAAGTGGGAGTCGATTCCCAGCTCATGCAGCTTTGAAAATAGCAAACTCGTAATCTCGTTATTCAAACGGCCTTTGCCGTCAATGCTTGCTTTTTTCTCCCCGTTAAAAGCCGTTGCAGAATCTTTATACTCGATCCATACAATGTTTTCATTGTCTGTTCTGTAAACCATTTTGGCTTTGCCTTCGTATAACAATGCTCCTTTTTCCATGGCGGAGAGCCTCCTTTATAAGAAAATTGGGAATTTTCCCGTTAAAATAGAGGTAAAGACTGCTCTTTACCTCTTATTTTTTTACAAACCTAATCGGTCAAATATCGTGTCTACATGCTTGATATGGTAGTTATAATCAAAGCAGTCATCAATTTCAGCTTCAGAAAGCTTTGATGCAATCGTTTCGTCCTGCTCGATTAGGCTTCGGAATTGAACCTGCTTTTCCCAGGCTTCCATTGCACGCGGCTGGACTGTGTCATATGCTTCTTCACGCGTCATTCCTTTATCGATCAACGCCAGGAGAACACGCTGGGAGTAGATTAGCCCAAGTGTACGGTCCATATTGCGTTTCATGTTTTCAGGGAAAACAGTTAAATTTTTAACAATGTTGCCAAAACGGTTCAGCATATAATTCAACGCAATTGTTGCATCCGGAATAATGATTCTTTCAGCCGAAGAGTGGGAAATATCGCGCTCATGCCAAAGGGAAACATTTTCATAGGCAGTCATCATATAGCCGCGGATCACTCGAGCCATTCCTGTCATATTTTCAGAACCGATCGGATTGCGCTTATGCGGCATAGCTGAGGATCCTTTTTGGCCTTTTGCGAAAAATTCCTCTACTTCGCGCGTTTCACTTTTTTGAAGGCCTCGGATTTCCGTTGCGAATTTTTCAATCGATGTTGCAACCAGAGCAATCGCACCCATATAGTGTGCATGACGGTCACGCTGAAGTGTTTGGGTAGAAATTGGCGCAGGCTGCAGGCCAAGTTTTTCACATACATATTTCTCAACAAAAGGATCAATATTTGCATATGTCCCAACTGCACCCGAAATTTTGCCGAATTCAACACCAGCAGCAGCTTCTTTAAAGCGTTCAAGATTTCGTTTCATTTCTTCATACCAAAGGGCAAGCTTTAGGCCGAAGGTAGTTGGCTCTGCATGTACCCCATGCGTACGGCCCATCATAACAGTATGCTTATGTTCCTGGGCTTTATTTTTCAGGATTTCTACAAAACGCTCAAGATCTTTTAGAAGAATATCATTCGCCTGCTTGATTAAGTAAGAAAGCGCCGTATCAACCACATCCGTTGATGTAAGTCCGTAATGAACCCATTTGCGCTCCTCGCCAAGCGTCTCAGAAACCGCACGCGTAAAAGCAACAACATCATGCCTTGTTTCTTCTTCGATCTCTTTTATGCGGTTGATATCAAAAGAAGCCTTTTCACGGATTTTTTGGACATCCTCTTTCGGAATATCGCCTAATTCTGCCCAAGCTTCACAAGCAAGAATTTCAACCTCAAGCCAAGCCTGAAAGCGGTTCTCCTCTGTCCAAATAGCTCCCATTTCCGGTCTTGTATAACGTTCAATCATGTTTTATCCTCCGATCTTTTCCTTCACATCGGCCCAGATGCCGCTCTTTTCTGCTTCTTCCAGCGCTTCTTCGGCTGAATTCCGCAAAAGCGTGACATGGCCCATCTTACGTTTATATTTGGCATCCTTTTTTCCGTACAAATGAATCTTCCAGTCATTCAGTTCAGGTATTTTCTTTATCAAAAGCTCCTGATGCTCTCCTAGTATGTTTACCATAACAGCCGGTTTTAATAGCTTTGTGCTGCCAAGCGGCCAATTGCAAACCGCCCTGATATGCTGCTCAAACTGAGATGACTCACAGGCTTCAATGGAATAATGCCCTGAATTATGCGGACGCGGCGCAAGCTCATTTATGTAAATATGCCCGTCCTTTGTCAAAAACATTTCAACAGCAAGCGTACCGATAAGCCCTAATGCTTCTGCCAACTGGCTTGCTGCTTTTATCGCCTTTTCCTCTTCAGTGTCTGTTATGATGGCCGGCACAATTGTCTGATGAAGAATATTTTCTTTGTGAATGTTTTCTCCTACTGGAAAAATAGCTGTTTCTCCTGACACATTTCGGCAGATGATCACCGAGATTTCTTTCTCAAAAGGAATCCATTTTTCAAGAACGCACATGCCTTTTTCAAGAAGCTTTTCAGCATCCTTTATATCCTGCTCACTCTTTATGACTAACTGCCCTTTGCCGTCATATCCGCCCCTGGAAGTCTTTAATACAGCTGGATAGCCAAGCTTTTCTATATTATCATAAATGTCTTTTTCTGTAGAAATGACCGCGTATGGTGCAACCTCGCAGCCCGCTTTTTGAATGGCCGCCTTCTCCTTTGTCCGGTCCTGGGTAATTTCCAGAACCTCGCTGCCTTGAGGCACATTCGCATGTGCACATAGCCAGTCCAGTGCTTCAGCGTTGATATTTTCAAATTCATAGGTAACAACATCGCTGACTTCTGCCAGTTCTTTTATAGCGTCCAAACTGTCAAACGCCCCAGTGATTTCGATATCCGCAACCTGCCCGCAAGGCGAGTTTTCAGTCGGATCTAGTACCGCGATTCTAAAACCTTTGGCTTTTGCAGCAAGAGCCATCATTCTCCCAAGCTGGCCGCCGCCAATAATACCGATCGTTTGTCCAGGCAAAATCGTTTTATTAGACAAGTTCATCACTGCTTTCTAAAACTTCCTGTTTTATTTTTTCTCTTCTATGTTCAAGGCGTTCTGCAATTTGCTTGTCAAAAGCTCCAAGGATTTGTGCAGCCAATAATCCTGCATTGGTTGCACCGGCCTTTCCGATCGCAACGGTAGCCACAGGAACTCCGCCAGGCATTTGGACAATCGATAACAATGAATCCAGCCCATTTAGAGCTTTTGATTGGACTGGCACTCCAATAACCGGAAGGGTCGTTTTTGCAGCTACCATTCCCGGCAGGTGAGCTGCTCCCCCTGCGCCAGCAATAATCACCCTTATTCCTCTATCTCTTGCCTGTTCGGCAAATTCAAACATAAGATCTGGAGTCCGATGCGCTGAGACGACCTTTTTTTCAAAAGCGATTTCAAGCTCTTCTAGAATTCCGCATGCGTGCTTCATTGTTTCCCAATCTGATTTGCTCCCCATAATGACTGCTGCTTGTGCGTTCATTCTTCCTCCTCCAAATCAGTAAATATAAAAAACCCGCACGATCCTTCTCATATGAGAGAAAGTAATCTGTCCGGGCCAAAATTAACCATAATAAAAGGAATATACCTAATTGCAGCAGGAACCATTCCTTTATCACGCCGGGCATATCAGCTTTCCCTCATAGTCCGGCAATTTACGGTTGCCGGGTAGAAACTCATGGGCCCTATTCCCATTATTATACGAGGGGTTATTCACGTTTTATTAACTACCACCATATTAACAACTTGCCTGATACTATGTCAACCTAAAAATCGAACAATACTAAAAGTCAGACAATTAATGTTCGTGTTTTACTCTTCAACCAGTTTCGCTTCAAAAACGATTTGGCGGCCAGCCGGTTCATAGTCGACTTTTCCTCCATTCTTAACTTCTTTAAAAATAGGCTTTTCCGTCCTTCTAACAGGCATATATCCTGCCTTTTGAATTCGTGCCAGACACTGATCAATGGTTTCATTTTCCTGAACTTCAAATACCATTTTGCTCTTCTTTTTGCTCATTGAGACAATTTTCCTCTCTTAACAGATTTCACCCAGAAGCCGCCATGAATGGTTTTCGGCTCATAAGCGATTATAAAAGCCTTCGGATCCAGCTCTTTAATCGTTTGATACAGCTTCAACTCATATTTTCTCGGCGTCAGTATCTGAAGAGCCATCCGATCTCCTTCCAACCCGTTAGCAGCCCAGTTTGTCACACCGTAACCCTTATCCCTTAATGCTTTTGGTAAATCCCGGTCATATTCCTTAGTGATCACATTCACTGTAATATAGCCAAGTGCCAGCTTTTCTTCAATTTTCATGCCCACAATTACACCAATTCCATAGCCCACCGCATATGCAATCAAATTCTGTATCTCATTAAGATTATCCAGAACGAGACCCAGCCCAATTACATAGATCACAACTTCGATCGTACTTATAAAAGCTGCAAGGTATCGCTGTCCCTTCAGCGTAAGAATCATCCTGATTGTAAAAAAAGATACATATACAATATTAATGAGCAATATAATGGCGACCATAATAAAACTGTTTTCCAGCAATGCCATATCCTCCTTTAAGGGTCTATTAAGAGTGCTCATACTCCACCCTATCCCCATTAAATCCCTATTGTACAAAAGAATTCAGGGTTTGATAACCTTTTTTCGGAAATCTGATGCTTTTTGTTTAGGTTATCCTTTTTATAGTTGAATGAAACGACTTTGATTTCCTTCTTCAGCAATTAACAAATATTATAAAGTTTAGCTCCTGTACTTCAAAGGAATAGTTTTAATATCTAGTTAAAAATTACAGCAAAGGAGTGACAAAATGAGTAAATATCAAAACTTAAACAAGCAATATATAGATGGAGAATGGCGGGATGGAACCGGTAAGTCCGTTTATCAGGACACTAATCCTTACAATGAAGAAACCTTGGCAGAGTTTAAAATGGCTGGTGTAGAAGATATAAGCGAAGCTTATAAATCAGCAAAACAGGCTCAAAAAGCTTGGAGCGAAACCAATCCTTTTGAGCGCTCAACCATAATGGAAAATGCAGTTCGCATTATGAATGAGCGGCGTGATGAACTTGTCGAACTTCTTGTATTAGAGTCCGGATCTCCCATTTAAAAGCAAACATAGAGGTAGATTTCTGCATTGCTATTACACGCGAGGCTGCTTCCTTCCCTCTTAGGATGGATGGAACAATTGTACCTTCACTTGTACCAGGCAAAGAAAACAGAGTTTACCGCAAACCTTTAGGTGTGGTAGGAGTCATAGGGCCATTCAACTTCCCTATGTACCTTGCTATGCGTTCTGTGGCCCCTGCCTTGTCGGTCGGGAATGGAGTCGTCCTTAAACCTGATGAAAAAACTGCTATGAGCGGGGGAACAATCCTGGGCAAAATCTTTGAGGAGGCCGGAGTCCCTAAAGGTGTGTTGAATGTTGTTGTAGCAGACATTGAAGAAATCGGGGATTCATTTGTGGAACATCCAATTCCACGGATGATCTCTTTCACCGGCTCGACAGGAGTCGGACGCCATATCGGCGAACTATGCGGCAGAAATATTAAAAAATCCGTATTAGAACTTGGCGGCAACAATGCCCTTATCGTCCTGGAAGACGCAGATATTCAAAGAGCTGTGAATGCAGCTGCATTCGGAAAGTATATGCATAACGGACAAATTTGTATGTCACTAAACCGGATTATTGTTCATCGCAATGTTTATGATGAATTCGTCAAACGCTTTGTAGATAAAGCAGAAAGCATTAAAGCAGGAGATCCGCGCGACAAGGATACCCTGCTCGGCCCATTAATTAATCGGGCAGCCATTGACAGATTGCTTGGCCAAATTGAAGAAGCGAGGCATCAGGGTGCTGAGGTAGTACTGGAGGGCAAAGTCGAGGGCAACGTGATGAGCCCAGTAATCTTAAAAGGCACAAATGACGTCTCTACTGCTAAGAACGAAATGTTCGGACCAGTTGTAACGATCATCCCGGTAGAGACCGAGGAAGAAGCTATCCGCGTTGCAAATGACACACCTTACGGATTAAGCGGCTCCGTCCATACCCGCTCCCTTGAAAAAGGTGTAGAAATCGCCAAGCAAATGGAAACCGGCATGGTCCATGTAAACGACCAAAGCGTTAACGATGAACCCCTTGTAGCGTTCGGGGGCGAAAAAGACTCAGGTCTTGGTCGCTTCGGAGGCGAATGGTCACTGGAAGAATTCACAACACTCCAATGGATCTCTACACAAAACAAGCCTCGGGAATATCCGTTTTAAAAATAATGGAATGAGGAACGCACCTGCTATCTGGTGCGTTTTTTTTTAGAAACAAATTAAGACATTTAACTAGATTGGTTAAGATTTTAGTTAAATTTTAAGAATCAGCATTTAAGAAAGGAGCCTCCAAAGGGCGCCATTAAGCTAACTGACCGATATATGAAAAAAGTGACCGATAAAATGAAAATCTGACCAATATATCGAAAAAGTATCCGATAAGTCTAGGGAAGTGGCCGATATTTGCTATAAAACAAAGATGAGTGGCCCAAAAAATGTCTCCTTAAGAAAAATAAGTGATATTTATAAGCTGAAAATAAATAAAAACACAAAAAAAGCACCATTCAGGTGCTCTTTTCATTTGCCCGGCAGCGTCCTACTCTCACAGGGGGACAGCCCCCAACTACCATCGGCGCTGAGAAGCTTAACTTCCGTGTTCGGTATGGGAACGGGTGTGACCTTCTCGCTATCGCCACCAGACTATTTGGTTTGAAGAAAATTCATTCCTTCAAAACTAGATAATGCATGAAGAAGTTGCCGAGTATTCACCAATAACTGGTTAAGTCCTCGATCGATTAGTATCAGTCAGCTCCACATGTCGCCACGCTTCCACCTCTGACCTATCAACCTGATCATCTTTCAGGGATCTTACTAGCTTGACGCTATGGGAAATCTCATCTCGAGGGGGGCTTCATGCTTAGATGCTTTCAGCACTTATCCCTTCCGCACATAGCTACCCAGCGATGCCTTTGGCAAGACAACTGGTACACCAGCGGTGCGTCCATCCCGGTCCTCTCGTACTAAGGACAGCTCCTCTCAAATTTCCTGCGCCCACGACGGATAGGGACCGAACTGTCTCACGACGTTCTGAACCCAGCTCGCGTACCGCTTTAATGGGCGAACAGCCCAACCCTTGGGACCGACTACAGCCCCAGGATGCGATGAGCCGACATCGAGGTGCCAAACCTCCCCGTCGATGTGGACTCTTGGGGGAGATAAGCCTGTTATCCCCGGGGTAGCTTTTATCCGTTGAGCGATGGCCCTTCCATGCGGAACCACCGGATCACTAAGCCCGACTTTCGTCCCTGCTCGACTTGTAGGTCTCGCAGTCAAGCTCCCTTGTGCCTTTACACTCTGCGAATGATTTCCAACCATTCTGAGGGAACCTTTGGGCGCCTCCGTTACTTTTTAGGAGGCGACCGCCCCAGTCAAACTGCCCACCTGACACTGTCTCCCGCCCCGATAAGGGGCGCGGGTTAGAATTTCAATACAGCCAGGGTAGTATCCCACCGACGCCTCCACCGAAGCTGGCGCTCCGGTTTCTACGGCTCCTACCTATCCTGTACAAGCTGTACCAAAATTCAATATCAGGCTACAGTAAAGCTCCACGGGGTCTTTCCGTCCTGTCGCGGGTAACCTGCATCTTCACAGGTACTATAATTTCACCGAGTCTCTCGTTGAGACAGTGCCCAGATCGTTACGCCTTTCGTGCGGGTCGGAACTTACCCGACAAGGAATTTCGCTACCTTAGGACCGTTATAGTTACGGCCGCCGTTTACTGGGGCTTCGATTCAAAGCTTCGCTTGCGCTAACCTCTCCTCTTAACCTTCCAGCACCGGGCAGGCGTCAGCCCCTATACTTCGCCTTGCGGCTTCGCAGAGACCTGTGTTTTTGCTAAACAGTCGCCTGGGCCTATTCACTGCGGCTCATCAGGGCTATTCACCCTAATGAGCACCCCTTCTCCCGAAGTTACGGGGTCATTTTGCCGAGTTCCTTAACGAGAGTTCTCTCGCTCACCTTAGGATTCTCTCCTCGCCTACCTGTGTCGGTTTGCGGTACGGGCACCTTTTCCCTCGCTAGAGGCTTTTCTTGGCAGTGTGGAATCAGGAACTTCGGTACTAAATTTCCCTCGCCGTCACAGCTCAGCCTGTGTGGTAACGGGATTTTCCTCGTTACCGGCCTAACTGCTTGGACGCGCATATCCAACAGCGCGCTTACCCTATCCTCCTGCGTCCCCCCATTGCTCAAACGGTAAAGAGGTGGTACAGGAATATCAACCTGTTGTCCATCGCCTACGCTTTTCAGCCTCGGCTTAGGTCCCGACTAACCCTGAGCGGACGAGCCTTCCTCAGGAAACCTTAGGCATTCGGTGGATGGGATTCTCACCCATCTTTCGCTACTCATACCGGCATTCTCACTTCTAAGCGCTCCACCAGTCCTTGCGGTCTAGCTTCAACGCCCTTAGAACGCTCTCCTACCACGGACACCTAATGGTGTCCATCCACAGCTTCGGTGATACGTTTAGCCCCGGTACATTTTCGGCGCGGAGTCACTCGACCAGTGAGCTATTACGCACTCTTTAAATGGTGGCTGCTTCTAAGCCAACATCCTGGTTGTCTAAGCAACTCCACATCCTTTTCCACTTAACGTATACTTTGGGACCTTAGCTGGTGGTCTGGGCTGTTTCCCTCTTGACTACGGATCTATCACTCGCAGTCTGACTCCCATGGATAAGTCTTTGGCATTCGGAGTTTGTCTGAATTCGGTAACCCGATGAGGGCCCCTAGTCCAAACAGTGCTCTACCTCCAAGACTCTTACTACATGAGGCTAGCCCTAAAGCTATTTCGGAGAGAACCAGCTATCTCCAAGTTCGATTGGAATTTCTCCGCTACCCACACCTCATCCCCGCACTTTTCAACGTGCGTGGGTTCGGGCCTCCATCCAGTGTTACCTGGACTTCACCCTGGACATGGGTAGATCACCTGGTTTCGGGTCTACGACCACATACTCATTCGCCCTATTCAGACTCGCTTTCGCTGCGGCTCCGTCTTGTCAACTTAACCTTGCATGTAATCGTAACTCGCCGGTTCATTCTACAAAAGGCACGCTATCACCCATTAACGGGCTCTAACTACTTGTAGGCACACGGTTTCAGGTTCTCTTTCACTCCCCTTCCGGGGTGCTTTTCACCTTTCCCTCACGGTACTGGTTCACTATCGGTCACTAGGGAGTATTTAGCCTTGGGAGATGGTCCTCCCTGCTTCCGACGGGATTTCTCGTGTCCCGCCGTACTCAGGATCCACTCTGGAGGGAACGAAGTTTCAACTACAGGGCTTTTACCTTCTCTGGCCGGCCTTTCCAGACCTGTTCATTTACCTCGTTCCTTTGTAACTCCGTATAGAGTGTCCTACAACCCCAAGAGGCAAGCCTCTTGGTTTGGGCTAATCCCGTTTCGCTCGCCGCTACTCAGGGAATCGCGTTTGCTTTCTCTTCCTCCGGGTACTTAGATGTTTCAGTTCCCCGGGTCTGCCTTCAATACCCTATGTATTCAGGTAAAGATCCTATCCCATTACGGATAGGGGGTTTCCCCATTCGGAAATCTCCGGATCAAAGCTTACTTACAGCTCCCCGAAGCATATCGGAGTTAGTCCCGTCCTTCATCGGCTCCTAGTGCCAAGGCATTCACCGTGCGCCCTTTCTAACTTAACTTACTTCGGCCGCTGATCGACTGCGAATCTCTGCGTCAGCTTCGTCACTGTGCTCCTCACGTACTCTCGTACGCTCCGGTGCTCGTTCGGTCGCTTCCTTGATCTTCTTGCCGCTCATCGTCCTCATGGTTTGTACTCTTACTTGGTTTTAAAAAAACTTACATAAGAGAAAAAAACTAAGATGGCGATTACTCGGTTATTGCTTCTTCATTAACATTATCTAGTTTTCAAAGAACGAATATTCCAGAGAGATTGGTCTCTCAAAACTAAACGAACAAAACACGTCACGTCTCAAGTAAATATCCTTAGAAAGGAGGTGATCCAGCCGCACCTTCCGATACGGCTACCTTGTTACGACTTCACCCCAATCATCTGTCCCACCTTAGGCGGCTGGCTCCAAAAGGTTACCCCACCGACTTCGGGTGTTACAAACTCTCGTGGTGTGACGGGCGGTGTGTACAAGGCCCGGGAACGTATTCACCGCGGCATGCTGATCCGCGATTACTAGCGATTCCGGCTTCATGCAGGCGAGTTGCAGCCTGCAATCCGAACTGAGAATGGTTTTATGGGATTCGCTTAACCTCGCGGTCTCGCAGCCCTTTGTACCATCCATTGTAGCACGTGTGTAGCCCAGGTCATAAGGGGCATGATGATTTGACGTCATCCCCACCTTCCTCCGGTTTGTCACCGGCAGTCACCTTAGAGTGCCCAACTGAATGCTGGCAACTGAGATCAAGGGTTGCGCTCGTTGCGGGACTTAACCCAACATCTCACGACACGAGCTGACGACAACCATGCACCACCTGTCATCCTGTCCCCCGAAGGGGAACGCCCTATCTCTAGGGTTGTCAGGAGATGTCAAGACCTGGTAAGGTTCTTCGCGTTGCTTCGAATTAAACCACATGCTCCACCGCTTGTGCGGGCCCCCGTCAATTCCTTTGAGTTTCAGCCTTGCGGCCGTACTCCCCAGGCGGAGTGCTTAATGCGTTTGCTGCAGCACTAAAGGGCGGAAACCCTCTAACACTTAGCACTCATCGTTTACGGCGTGGACTACCAGGGTATCTAATCCTGTTTGCTCCCCACGCTTTCGCGCCTCAGCGTCAGTTACAGACCAAAGAGTCGCCTTCGCCACTGGTGTTCCTCCACATCTCTACGCATTTCACCGCTACACGTGGAATTCCACTCTTCTCTTCTGCACTCAAGTTCCCCAGTTTCCAATGACCCTCCCCGGTTGAGCCGGGGGCTTTCACATCAGACTTAAGGAACCGCCTGCGCGCGCTTTACGCCCAATAATTCCGGACAACGCTTGCCACCTACGTATTACCGCGGCTGCTGGCACGTAGTTAGCCGTGGCTTTCTGGTTAGGTACCGTCAAGGTACCGGCAGTTACTCCGGTACTTGTTCTTCCCTAACAACAGAGTTTTACGATCCGAAAACCTTCATCACTCACGCGGCGTTGCTCCGTCAGACTTTCGTCCATTGCGGAAGATTCCCTACTGCTGCCTCCCGTAGGAGTCTGGGCCGTGTCTCAGTCCCAGTGTGGCCGATCACCCTCTCAGGTCGGCTACGCATCGTTGCCTTGGTGAGCCGTTACCTCACCAACTAGCTAATGCGCCGCGGGCCCATCTGTAAGTGATAGCCGAAACCATCTTTCAGCTTTCCCTCATGTGAGGGAAAGAGTTATCCGGTATTAGCTCCGGTTTCCCGAAGTTATCCCAGTCTTACAGGCAGGTTGCCCACGTGTTACTCACCCGTCCGCCGCTGACTTCAGGGAGCAAGCTCCCATCCGTCCGCTCGACTTGCATGTATTAGGCACGCCGCCAGCGTTCGTCCTGAGCCAGGATCAAACTCTCCATATAAGAGTTGATTAAGCTCATAAGTTGTCTTTTCAAAAAAGACTAAAGAATTAACGTTGACGTTTTTGTTCGTTCAGTTTTCAAAGATCAATTCCTCTGTCGCTATCAAGCAACTATATTAGAATAACATTTCCACCTAAATTCGTCAACACTTTTTTTGTGTTTTATTGAATTAAATTTCTAATATAATCTTCTGATATAATAACACCGCTGGTGTATACTTATGGTAAAACATACCAGTGTTAGAGGATTAAAAAAGACAAAGAGCAAACTCTCTGTCTTCGCCCGGCAGCGTCCTACTCTCACAGGGGGACAGCCCCCAACTACCATCGGCGCTGAGAAGCTTAACTTCCGTGTTCGGTATGGGAACGGGTGTGACCTTCTCGCTATCGCCACCAGACTATTTGGTTTGAAGAAAGTTCATTCCTTCAAAACTAGATAATGCATGAAGAAGTTGCCGAGTATTCACCAATAACTGGTTAAGTCCTCGATCGATTAGTATCAGTCAGCTCCACATGTCGCCACGCTTCCACCTCTGACCTATCAACCTGATCATCTTTCAGGGATCTTACTAGCTTGACGCTATGGGAAATCTCATCTCGAGGGGGGCTTCATGCTTAGATGCTTTCAGCACTTATCCCTTCCGCACATAGCTACCCAGCGATGCCTTTGGCAAGACAACTGGTACACCAGCGGTGCGTCCATCCCGGTCCTCTCGTACTAAGGACAGCTCCTCTCAAATTTCCTGCGCCCACGACGGATAGGGACCGAACTGTCTCACGACGTTCTGAACCCAGCTCGCGTACCGCTTTAATGGGCGAACAGCCCAACCCTTGGGACCGACTACAGCCCCAGGATGCGATGAGCCGACATCGAGGTGCCAAACCTCCCCGTCGATGTGGACTCTTGGGGGAGATAAGCCTGTTATCCCCGGGGTAGCTTTTATCCGTTGAGCGATGGCCCTTCCATGCGGAACCACCGGATCACTAAGCCCGACTTTCGTCCCTGCTCGACTTGTAGGTCTCGCAGTCAAGCTCCCTTGTGCCTTTACACTCTGCGAATGATTTCCAACCATTCTGAGGGAACCTTTGGGCGCCTCCGTTACTTTTTAGGAGGCGACCGCCCCAGTCAAACTGCCCACCTGACACTGTCTCCCGCCCCGATAAGGGGCGCGGGTTAGAATTTCAATACAGCCAGGGTAGTATCCCGCCGACGCCTCCACCGAAGCTGGCGCTCCGGTTTCTACGGCTCCTACCTATCCTGTACAAGCTGTACCAAAATTCAATATCAGGCTACAGTAAAGCTCCACGGGGTCTTTCCGTCCTGTCGCGGGTAACCTGCATCTTCACAGGTACTATAATTTCACCGAGTCTCTCGTTGAGACAGTGCCCAGATCGTTACGCCTTTCGTGCGGGTCGGAACTTACCCGACAAGGAATTTCGCTACCTTAGGACCGTTATAGTTACGGCCGCCGTTTACTGGGGCTTCGATTCAAAGCTTCGCTTGCGCTAACCTCTCCTCTTAACCTTCCAGCACCGGGCAGGCGTCAGCCCCTATACTTCGCCTTGCGGCTTCGCAGAGACCTGTGTTTTTGCTAAACAGTCGCCTGGGCCTATTCACTGCGGCTCATCAGGGCTATTCACCCTAATGAGCACCCCTTCTCCCGAAGTTACGGGGTCATTTTGCCGAGTTCCTTAACGAGAGTTCTCTCGCTCACCTTAGGATTCTCTCCTCGCCTACCTGTGTCGGTTTGCGGTACGGGCACCTTTTCCCTCGCTAGAGGCTTTTCTTGGCAGTGTGGAATCAGGAACTTCGGTACTAAATTTCCCTCGCCGTCACAGCTCAGCCTGTGTGGTAACGGGATTTTCCTCGTTACCGGCCTAACTGCTTGGACGCGCATATCCAACAGCGCGCTTACCCTATCCTCCTGCGTCCCCCCATTGCTCAAACGGTAAAGAGGTGGTACAGGAATATCAACCTGTTGTCCATCGCCTACGCTTTTCAGCCTCGGCTTAGGTCCCGACTAACCCTGAGCGGACGAGCCTTCCTCAGGAAACCTTAGGCATTCGGTGGATGGGATTCTCACCCATCTTTCGCTACTCATACCGGCATTCTCACTTCTAAGCGCTCCACCAGTCCTTGCGGTCTAGCTTCAACGCCCTTAGAACGCTCTCCTACCACGGACACCTAATGGTGTCCATCCACAGCTTCGGTGATACGTTTAGCCCCGGTACATTTTCGGCGCGGAGTCACTCGACCAGTGAGCTATTACGCACTCTTTAAATGGTGGCTGCTTCTAAGCCAACATCCTGGTTGTCTAAGCAACTCCACATCCTTTTCCACTTAACGTATACTTTGGGACCTTAGCTGGTGGTCTGGGCTGTTTCCCTCTTGACTACGGATCTGATCACTCGCAGTCTGACTCCCATGGATAAGTCTTTGGCATTCGGAGTTTGTCTGAATTCGGTAACCCGATGAGGGCCCCTAGTCCAAACAGTGCTCTACCTCCAAGACTCTTACTACATGAGGCTAGCCCTAAAGCTATTTCGGAGAGAACCAGCTATCTCCAAGTTCGATTGGAATTTCTCCGCTACCCACACCTCATCCCCGCACTTTTCAACGTGCGTGGGTTCGGGCCTCCATCCAGTGTTACCTGGACTTCACCCTGGACATGGGTAGATCACCTGGTTTCGGGTCTACGACCACATACTCATTCGCCCTATTCAGACTCGCTTTCGCTGCGGCTCCGTCTTGTCAACTTAACCTTGCATGTAATCGTAACTCGCCGGTTCATTCTACAAAAGGCACGCTATCACCCATTAACGGGCTCTAACTACTTGTAGGCACACGGTTTCAGGTTCTCTTTCACTCCCCTTCCGGGGTGCTTTTCACCTTTCCCTCACGGTACTGGTTCACTATCGGTCACTAGGGAGTATTTAGCCTTGGGAGATGGTCCTCCCTGCTTCCGACGGGATTTCTCGTGTCCCGCCGTACTCAGGATCCACTCTGGAGGGAACGAAGTTTCAACTACAGGGCTTTTACCTTCTCTGGCCGGCCTTTCCAGACCTGTTCATTTACCTCGTTCCTTTGTAACTCCGTATAGAGTGTCCTACAACCCCAAGAGGCAAGCCTCTTGGTTTGGGCTAATCCCGTTTCGCTCGCCGCTACTCAGGGAATCGCGTTTGCTTTCTCTTCCTCCGGGTACTTAGATGTTTCAGTTCCCCGGGTCTGCCTTCAATACCCTATGTATTCAGGTAAAGATCCTATCCCATTACGGATAGGGGGTTTCCCCATTCGGAAATCTCCGGATCAAAGCTTACTTACAGCTCCCCGAAGCATATCGGAGTTAGTCCCGTCCTTCATCGGCTCCTAGTGCCAAGGCATTCACCGTGCGCCCTTTCTAACTTAACCTACTTCGGCCGCTGATCGACTGCGAATCTCTGCGTCAGCTTCGTCACTGTGCTCCTCACGTACTCTCGTACGCTCCGGTGCTCGTTCGGTCGCTTCCTTGATCTTCTTGCCGCTCATCGTCCTCATGGTTTGTACTCTTACTTGGTTTTAAAAAAACTTACATAAGAGAAAAAAACTAAGATGGCGATTACTCGGTTATTGCTTCTTCATTAACATTATCTAGTTTTCAAAGAACGAATATTCCAGAGAGATTGGTCTCTCAAAACTAAACGAACAAAACACGTCACGTCTCAAGTAAATATCCTTAGAAAGGAGGTGATCCAGCCGCACCTTCCGATACGGCTACCTTGTTACGACTTCACCCCAATCATCTGTCCCACCTTAGGCGGCTGGCTCCAAAAGGTTACCCCACCGACTTCGGGTGTTACAAACTCTCGTGGTGTGACGGGCGGTGTGTACAAGGCCCGGGAACGTATTCACCGCGGCATGCTGATCCGCGATTACTAGCGATTCCGGCTTCATGCAGGCGAGTTGCAGCCTGCAATCCGAACTGAGAATGGTTTTATGGGATTCGCTTAACCTCGCGGTCTCGCAGCCCTTTGTACCATCCATTGTAGCACGTGTGTAGCCCAGGTCATAAGGGGCATGATGATTTGACGTCATCCCCACCTTCCTCCGGTTTGTCACCGGCAGTCACCTTAGAGTGCCCAACTGAATGCTGGCAACTAAGATCAAGGGTTGCGCTCGTTGCGGGACTTAACCCAACATCTCACGACACGAGCTGACGACAACCATGCACCACCTGTCATCCTGTCCCCCGAAGGGGAACGCCCTATCTCTAGGGTTGTCAGGAGATGTCAAGACCTGGTAAGGTTCTTCGCGTTGCTTCGAATTAAACCACATGCTCCACCGCTTGTGCGGGCCCCCGTCAATTCCTTTGAGTTTCAGCCTTGCGGCCGTACTCCCCAGGCGGAGTGCTTAATGCGTTTGCTGCAGCACTAAAGGGCGGAAACCCTCTAACACTTAGCACTCATCGTTTACGGCGTGGACTACCAGGGTATCTAATCCTGTTTGCTCCCCACGCTTTCGCGCCTCAGCGTCAGTTACAGACCAAAGAGTCGCCTTCGCCACTGGTGTTCCTCCACATCTCTACGCATTTCACCGCTACACGTGGAATTCCACTCTTCTCTTCTGCACTCAAGTTCCCCAGTTTCCAATGACCCTCCCCGGTTGAGCCGGGGGCTTTCACATCAGACTTAAGGAACCGCCTGCGCGCGCTTTACGCCCAATAATTCCGGACAACGCTTGCCACCTACGTATTACCGCGGCTGCTGGCACGTAGTTAGCCGTGGCTTTCTGGTTAGGTACCGTCAAGGTACCGGCAGTTACTCCGGTACTTGTTCTTCCCTAACAACAGAGTTTTACGATCCGAAAACCTTCATCACTCACGCGGCGTTGCTCCGTCAGACTTTCGTCCATTGCGGAAGATTCCCTACTGCTGCCTCCCGTAGGAGTCTGGGCCGTGTCTCAGTCCCAGTGTGGCCGATCACCCTCTCAGGTCGGCTACGCATCGTTGCCTTGGTGAGCCGTTACCTCACCAACTAGCTAATGCGCCGCGGGCCCATCTGTAAGTGATAGCCGAAACCATCTTTCAGCTTTCCCTCATGTGAGGGAAAGAGTTATCCGGTATTAGCTCCGGTTTCCCGAAGTTATCCCAGTCTTACAGGCAGGTTGCCCACGTGTTACTCACCCGTCCGCCGCTGACTTCAGGGAGCAAGCTCCCATCCGTCCGCTCGACTTGCATGTATTAGGCACGCCGCCAGCGTTCGTCCTGAGCCAGGATCAAACTCTCCATATAAGAGTTGATTAAGCTCACTTACACACGGATGTGTTGACGTCGATGTTGCCACAGGACGTGGCGTTCTTAATCGACGATCTGCTGTTGTCTTTTCAAAAAAGACTAAAGAATTAACGTTGACGTTTTTGTTCGTTCAGTTTTCAAAGATCAATCTATCGCTCAAAAGCGACTTTATTAATATATCATTTCTCAATCGCGGCGTCAACAACTTTTTTAAAGTTATTTAAATCATTGCTAACCTGTCAGCGACTGTTTATATATACTAACACCCATATGCCCAGATGGTCAACATAATATCTATAAAAATTAATTGGTTATTTTAACCATACATATTGCATTTTCACCTTTGTATAGAAAAAACCAGTCACAAAAATGGACTGGTTTCTTCTATATTATATATTACTGCTTGGAGATGGTAATAATGTCTTTATCCTTCAGGTCTACAGCGCCTGGTTTATTAATCGTTACTGCTTCACCCTGCTCAAGGTTCGTAAATACGATTGGCGTGATTTTAGAAGTGGCGTTTTTCTCAATGTAATCAAGATCTACTTTTAATAATGGCTGCCCTGCTTCTACCCGATCGTTTTCAGCTACCAGCGTTTCAAAGCCTTGGCCTTTTAGATTAACGGTATCAATACCCACATGGATAAGGATCTCGCGGCCAGAATCAGAAAGAATACCGATTGCATGCTTAGTCGGGAACATATTAACGATTTTTCCATCTACAGGTGATACTACTGTTCCTTCAGTAGGCACAATTGCAAATCCATCCCCCATCATTTTTCCTGAGAATACCGCGTCAGGAACTTCTGTAATAGGTTTGATTTCACCCTTGATCGGAGCAACGAAAAGGTCTTCCTTGTGCTCAGTTTGGAGTGCTTCAGGATTTATTTCTTCAATTTGCTGTTCAACTCCGCCTTCCGGAGCCTTTTCAACAACTCGCGGTCTTTTGCCGCTCATAATATCTTTCATTTGTCCTTTAATAGTCTCAGACCTTGGTCCAAAGATAGCCTGTATGTTATTTCCGACTTCCAATACACCAGAAGCGCCCAATTTCTTCAGACGATCTTTATCTACATTGTTGATATCATTTACTGATACACGAAGGCGAGTGATACAAGCGTCTAAGTGAGAAATGTTTCCTTGCCCGCCCATTGCTTCAAGAACTTCATAAGGAAGGTCTCCGCCTTTGCCGGAAGCAACCTCTTCTTCATCTTCTACCTCTTCACGGCCTGGAGTCTTCAGGTTGAATTTGCGAATGGCAAATCGGAAACCGAAATAATAAATAACCGCAAATACTAATCCAACCGGAATAACGATCCAAGCATTTGTTTGAGGGTTGATTAAGCCGAATAAAATATAGTCGATTAAACCACCCGAGAATGTCATACCAATTTTAACATCCAATAAATGCATGGTCATGAAAGAAAGACCTGCAAACACTGCGTGTACGGCAAATAGTACAGGCGCTACGAATAAGAATGAGAATTCAAGCGGTTCAGTAATACCCGTTAAGAATGAAGTTAATGCAGCAGAAGCCATAAGTCCGCCAACTACAACTTTCTTTTCAGGGCGTGCTTCGTGATAAATCGCTAATGCAGCTGCTGGCAGACCGAACATCATGAACGGGAACTTACCAGTCATGAAGGTACCGGCTGTCAATTCTTGAACATTATCGCTGATCTGCGCCATGAAGATACGCTGGTCACCGCGGACAGTTTCACCCGCATTCGTTACATACTGGCCAAATTCATACCAGAATGGAGAATAGAAAATATGGTGCAATCCAAAAGGAATCAAAGAACGCTCAATTAAACCAAAGATAAACGCTGATAGTGTTAAGTTTGCATGAACCATGTTTTGCGAGAAAGCATTTAATCCAGCCTGAATCGGCGGCCAGATTATAAGCATAAGCAATCCTAAGACCACTGCCGTTGCAGCTGTGATAATCGGAACGAAACGCTTACCGGCAAAGAACCCTAAATAAGATGGCAGTTCAATCTCATAAAACTTGTTATAAAGAGCAGCCGCAATTATACCGACGATGATACCGCCGAATACACCCGTTTGCAGAGTTGGAATCCCTAGGATATTCGCATAGTTAAGTCCATTTACATCCTCTGCAGTAATCCCTGCTGCTGTACCCATTGTGACATTCATAATTAAATATCCGATGATGGCAGCCAGAGCCGCTACCCCTTCACCGCCAGCCAATCCAACAGCTACACCGACTGCGAATAGCACAGGCAAGTTTGCAAAGACGATATCTCCTGCTTTTTGCATGACCTGAGCAACGATCGAAACGCCGCTGTTATCCAGGAAAGGTGCCAGTTCAAGCAGCGCCGGGTTTTGCAGTGCTGCACCTAGAGCAAGCAAGATTCCCGCTGCTGGCAATAGCGCCACCGGAAGCATCAAAGCTTTCCCGACTTTTTGCAGGACGCCAAATACTTTTTTAAACATAAGTTAACCCCCTAATATTTTTACTCATTAAGCGTTTTCATTTCATTGCCGCAAGCATTAAAAACAAATAAAAAAAGGCATGAGGAAAAAAGGATAGAACTTAGGCGTTTACAAGGGTATCTTACCCTATTTGCCTAAATTCAATTACCTTTCTTCACTCATGCCTGATCGAATCAGTAACACGTAAAGACACAATAATGACTAATTTATTTTCTTTTGAAGTCTCTGCAGATGCATGGTCAAGTAGACAGCTTCCGCATTATAAACTGGTTTTTTTAATGTTTGCTGCATTACCTTAATGAGCTTCCATGAGAGATTGTAGCATACCGGGTATTCCTCTTTCAAGAGGGAAGTTATTTTTTCTGGTTCTTCTACCTGCTCACCTTTGTTAACACGTTCAATGGTAAAACGAATATGCCGGACAAGCCTCATATAATCTATGCTGTCTTTATTAATTTTTATATCTAACTGATCCTCAATCATATTGACTAGATGGGTTACAAGCTGGGAATGCTGATTGACCTCAGATAGATTGCGGTTCATAACAGCGCTATGGACATGAAGAGCAATAAAGCCAACCTCTCCTTCAGGCAAATAGATGCCAGTTCGCTGTCCAATGAGGCCTACAACCTCCTGAGCAACCTCGTATTCAAAGGGATATAAGGCTTTTGTTTCAATAAGAAAAGGGTTTTTCATTTCCATACCCTTTTTCAAGCGGGTTATGGCGAACATCAGGTGGTCTGTTAATGCAACATGGATATGTTCATTAAGTACTGAGCTTGAACGTTGTTTAATCAATTCAATAGAGGAGATGATTACCTCGAGCAATTCATTGTCAACAAAGGGCATCAGTTTAATGTAATTTTCCTGCTCTTTTTCATTTTTGAGTACGAAGAGCTTTTCTACCAGAGCAGAATCAATTTGCTGCCCAGGTTTCTGGTTAAAGCCAATCCCCTTCCCAATGAGGACGACTTCGCCGAACGATTCATGGCTGCCGATTAAGACATTATTATTAAGTACCTTTTTTACCTTATACTCTCCCATTTTTTCTCCCCGCCCATTAAACAAATGTACTCTCATGGTATTAAAGCCCGTCCGGGAAGTCAACGGATTGAATTATTTATTTGGCTAATTAAAAAAAGACCCGCACTTTAAGAGCGGATCTCTAAATCAAATTATTATTTTAAGAAAATAAAATACAGAATAAAGATGACGAACAAAACATACATAACCGGATGGATTTCTTTGGTCCTTCCTTTTACAATCATCGTAATCGGATAGAAAATGAATCCGACCGCAATGCCGGTAGCAATGCTGTATGACAATGGCATCACAATAATCGTTAGAAAAGCAGGGACTGCAACCTCAAATTTATTCCAATCGATATTCCCTAATGAAGCGACCATCAGCACACCCACGATAATTAATGCCGGAGCTGTAACAGCTGAAGTGATGACTTCCAAAAGTGGAAAGAAGAATAGTGATAACAGGAAAAGTCCTGCTGTTACAACCGAAGCAAACCCTGTTCTTGCACCTGCCGCTACCCCTGATGATGACTCAATAAAAGATGTCGTTGTAGATGTTCCAAAGATAGCTCCGACTACAGTTGCAGCAGAATCCGCGAATAAAGCCTTTCCTGCCCGCGGCAATTTGTTGTCTTTCATTAAGCCAGCCTGGTTTGCTACTCCTACTAAGGTTCCCGCTGTATCAAAGAAATCAACAAATAAAAATGTTAATACTACCACCAGCATGCTCGTTGAAAAGAAGGAAGGATCTCCATAAGCTTCGAAAGCCGCTCCAAAAGTAGGAGCCACACTTGGAACGGAATCCACAATCTTGCCAGGAACATCAATCAACCCTGCAATCATTCCCACAATCGTTGTGATGACCATACCGATAAAAATTCCGCCGTTAATTCCTTTTGTCATTAAAACGACTGTTACTGCTATACCAAAGATAGCCAGCAGTACATTCCCATCAGTAAAATCTCCTAACCCAACAAGGACTGCATCATTATTAACAATCAGCCCAGCACTTTGAGCACCAACAAATGTTATAAATAAGCCTATACCTGCACTAACTGCATACTTCAATTCCGCTGGTATTGAATTAATAATTTTTTCGCGCAATCCTGTAAGCGTTAATAAGATGAAGATAACTCCAGAAATCAATACTCCGCCTAATGCATGCTGCCAAGGGATCCCCATAGTTAATACAACTGTATAGGCAAAGAACGCATTCAAGCCCATTCCCGGCGCCAGCGCTATTGGGTATTTTGCTATTACCCCCATTAATAAAGAACCAATGGCTGCTGCAACAGCAGTGGCAACGAATACGGCACCATAATCCATTCTCATGGCATCTGGCAGATCTGGTATATCCATTAACGATAAGGTAATCGGATTAACAACCAGTATATATGCCATTGCTAAAAACGTTGTAAGGCCGCCGATAAATTCACGGCGATAGTTTGTTCCAAGTTCTTCAAACTGGAAGTACTTCTTCATTTTTCTTCCCCCTAAAAATGTCTGTTTATATGGTAGCCAAATTGACCAAATAAAAACGCTCCGGGAGTTACCGAAGCGTTGACAACAGGGTTCGTGAACAAATAGGGATAAACAGGAAAAAGTATTATAGCAAAAACAGATCCCTATAAGTAACACTTACCTCGTAGTCAAGCTATTTACGGCAGCTCGGTAGAAACTTTTGGGCCATATTCCCAAGATTATACGACGTAATACGACATATTTAATTCATCTTTATCTTAACACCTCAAAAAGTCCTAGTCAACAGAAAAAACGAACATTTTATGTTCGTTTTTTCTAATCGTTCGTATTTTATTCCCACTCAATTGTAGCTGGCGGCTTGCTCGTAATATCATAAACAACTCGATTTATATGCGATACTTCATTGACAATTCTTGTAGAAATGACTTCAAGCACATCCCAAGGGATTCTTGCCCAGTCAGATGTCATTCCATCTATGGATGTTACTGCACGGATTCCGATTGTGTAATCATATGTTCGGGCATCTCCCATTACTCCCACACTGCGGATATCAGGCAGAACAGTGAAATATTGCCAAACATCACGGTCTAAACCGGCTTTTTGGATTTCTTCGCGTAAGATTGCATCAGACTCGCGTACAATTTCAAGTTTATCCTCAGAGATTTCTCCCAGTACACGGATCCCTAAACCAGGTCCAGGGAATGGCTGTCTCCATACGATTTCATCTGGAATACCAAGCTCTGTTCCAAGCGCGCGAACTTCGTCTTTAAATAAAGTGTTTAGCGGTTCGATCAGCTTGAACTGCATATCCTCAGGAAGGCCGCCTACATTGTGATGCGATTTGATCGTTTGGGCAGTAGCTGTACCGCTTTCGATAATGTCTGTATAAAGCGTACCCTGAGCAAGAAAGTCAATGCCTTCAAGCTTAGCAGCCTCATCATCGAATACATAGATAAATTCGTTGCCAATAATTTTTCGCTTTTGTTCCGGGTCGCTGACACCTTTAAGTTTATTTAAGAAACGATCCTGCGCATCCACTTTAATGACATTCATATTAAAACCATCAGCAAAAGTCTTCATGACGCCTTCCGCTTCATCTTTCCTCAACAAACCATGATCAACAAAGATACATGTCAGCTGATCGCCAATTGCCTTATGGATGAGGACAGCCACAACAGAGGAATCAACACCGCCGCTTAAAGCGCATAGAACTTTTTTATCGCCGACTTCCTGACGGATTTTCTCCATTTCAATTTCAATAAAATTCTCCATGGACCAATCGCCTGTACAGCCGCAAACACCAAATACAAAGTTTTTCAGCATATCATTCCCATGAACGGAGTGGCGTACTTCCGGATGGAATTGTACAGCGTATAATCCACGCTCTTCATTACTCATTGCAGCAATCGGGCAAGATGGGTTTGTTCCGTCAACAGTAAATC
The DNA here is from genome assembly GCF_058145115.1 of Cytobacillus sp. C11.1. Classification (NCBI taxonomy): domain Bacteria; kingdom Bacillati; phylum Bacillota; class Bacilli; order Caryophanales; family Bacillaceae; genus Cytobacillus; species Cytobacillus sp. C11.1. The sequence goes on from NZ_CM176935.1 coordinate 579,145, forward strand.
CTGCAGGAGCTTCCACTACAAGGTCCCCATGACTCATCCAAACAGTCTGTTCCCTAGGCAGGTCTGCAAATAATTTTGATTCATTTTCTACCTTGAGCACTGCCTTCCCGTATTCACGATGCTTGGCAGGCTCCACTTTCCCATCAAAATGCATCGTCATTAATTGCATGCCATAGCAAATACCGAAAATCGGCAAGCCCAGTTCAAAGATCTCTTCATCACAGCGGAAAGCATTTTCCCCATAGACGCTATTAGGGCCGCCGGAGAAAATAATTCCCTTTGGATTCATCTCTTTAATTTCTGCAGCAGTAATCGTATGCGGATGCAACTCACTGTATACGCCAAATTCGCGGATTCTGCGTGTGATTAACTGATTGTACTGGCTTCCGAAATCCAGCACTACGATCATCTCTTGATTTTGAAGTTCTGCTTTCCCCGTCACGCTGTTCACCTCATTAAATTTGTGATATTGCCTTTAGTGTTCTCTCATGTAAATAAAATATCTAGTGAAAATAAAATTCTTTGCAATCCAACATATAAACTAGAAAAGTGCAAGACGCCCGCCTATCCGTAACAAGCATAAGAAAAGCAATGGCAGAGGCGTCTTATTTCTTCAGATGCGATTTGCTTATGACCTCGGATAGCACCTGGAGCTAGAAAAAAACCGGAACTCCCCCCACAAAAAAGTGAAGGCAGAATTCCGGTTTTTACATATAGCAAAAAGTATATTCTGCCTTCATAGTCAGATCATTTACGGCGATCCGGTAGAGACTTTCGAACCATATTATCGAGGATATATGAAGGTTGCATCATTTAGTTGTTAAACGGCAAAAACCGAACAATGTGCTTGATTTTGGCCGTTGTCTTATTTGCCTATTGTAACAACACGCTTAATTTCCGGTCAAGCTATTGTCTTTTTAATTAAATTTTCCCACAATTCCTTCGTCTCAGTCCAGCTTCCTTCTTTCAGGATTCCCCGATAAACAAGCTCCTCATAGCGTGCTGTTAATCGGCTCATTTCCTTCGTAGAAAAGAAACTGTCTACATATTTGGCATACTCTCTCAAGGTTTGGCCGCTTTTCCTCTGTAACCCGTAACGTTTTAATTCCTTTAACAGAATCATGTACGCTTTAGGGAAATGTTCATCCTTTTTCGTCTGTTTGAATCTCCAGATGAAATAAAGCGGAAGCCATTTTCCGCGTTTTTGGTAAAACAGAAAGATTAGTACTGCTACACTCAAAATCGCTATTCCAATTGCTTTCCAGTTGTCAGCGAAGAAAGCCTTCATTGACTCCCAAACCTCTTTTATGGAGAATGAGGTTTCATCCGCCACTTTTTGTTCAGGTTTTTCTGGTTTAACAGGTGTTTCCGTCTCTTTCGGCTCTTCTGTTTCAGCCTGGCTCGTATTTTGGCCGGCATTATCAAAATTATATTGAACGTTATTGCTAAAGCCCTGGGTAGGTTCAAATGGAACCCAGCCGATTTCTGGAAAATAAATTTCAACCCAGGAATGGGCATTATTATTTGTCACTTCAAACAAGCGAAGTCCCGAACCAGTAGACTGTTGGAATTCTCCTTCTGTATAGCCCTTGACCCATCTGGCAGGCAATCCAATCGACCTGGCCATGACCGCCATTGAAGAGGAGAAATTATCGCAGTAGCCCTGTTTTGTATCAAATAGGAATTGATCAACATAATCCTCGTCTGCTTCCGGTACAGCCACGTTCTGCTGGTCATAATTGTATTCCGCTCTGCGGAAATACCTTTCCAGCTCTCTGGCTTTTTCAAACCAATCAGTTTTATCCTGGGTGATTTCAAGCGCCAATTCTCTGACTCTATTTGGCAGTTCATCAGGCAGCTGTGTATATCTTGCCAAAAATTCATCAGGCAGTGCCCCTGCGTTATTTTCTGCCGATTTCAGGGCGGTGACACTGTATTTTGGTACTTTGAACCCCAGTTTGTACTGATCTAACGCAACAGGGCGTCCCTCATCGAGAGTGCGAATTTTTTCAGTAGCGGTTTCGAGTTCATACGTAATAAAGGGCGGAGCATCAATACTTTCTACTCCTAATGGATAAACAACGTGTGGGTAATTCATGAAAGTATACACAGAGCTGGTTTCTTCGGTTGTCTCAATTGCATCATCGTCGATAAACGAAGAGACCGGAATATCCTCACCCATTCCAAATGGAAGAAATTCTTCTTCCGGCTGAGAGGTAACCCATCCTTTGCCAGTGTATGTATCCTTCGTCTCCACCTTCCAATAGTGGCGTGATTCCACTTCGGCTCTAAAAACTACCCCGTTATCCCCAATAAAAGGGCCGCCTAGACGGGAATCATCTTCACCATACCCAATTTTCTGGATAGCCGGTCCATCTCCTCCGCTATTTTGACCGTAAGATTTTATAAATGGCACCGGATCCGGCCACATTGGTTCTGCCTTTGGCGCCGCAAAGCCTAAACCAGCGCTCACGGCAATCAGCAATGCAAGCGGAACCATCCATTTGCGGGATAGGGAGACCTCTTTCTTAATCCCTTCCTTATCCAGAAGTCGATAAAAAGTTAAAATCCCCATAACAGCAAAGCCTGCAATTACCGTTCTGACAATTGCCCCATCTGCCACATATGGAGTGAATGTGTCCAGAACGGTTATATAAACCAGCGTCATGAAAAAGAAGATAAAGATCTGCCTGCGGTTTATAAGCCAGTATTGAATTAAATAGGTCATCAGCCCAAGCAGAACAAAAAATAATAAACTTCTGAACAGATTGGTTATGCTTGGCCAATCTCTATCAGCCATAAGGCTAAAATTATATTTCAGATCTTCCCAAAATGGCGAAATCCAGGATATTTGAAAGAAGGCACCTTCAAAATACAGAAAGTTCAGTACATAAACCACATAGAGCACTTTTATAAAGCCGCTTAATAAAGGGGAAACACCATAAAAAGACATGAGCAGAGATAACATCAAAAATATCAGAAACACTGCTATATTCGATGTATCTGTTAACTGTTCAAGCGGCCTCAGCCATTCCCATAATAGTAAAAATCCCAAAACATAGAGAAGGAAGGCGGCAGGATCTTTTTGGATCTTATGAGATGTCATCCTTTGCTCACCCCCGTAAATGCATCTGAAAACTGACCGTTATGAACCATGATAACCCGGACTCCCCTTGAGTTGGCTGAGGCTTTTAGTGCGATCTCCTCCTGCAGCGGGGATTCATTCATGTCTTTTATTAAAAAGATCGTAATAGAACCATTTTTTGAAGCGACAAATCCTGCCTTCTCAATCAGTGCCTTTGATAATTTTGATGTAACGAGCATAAGCTGACTGTTTTGCTGCAAAAGAAAGCTTTCAGCTTCAAGTACACGGTCCAGCGTTACAGTTGAATCATCCTTTATTTTGGCCAAATGATAAAATAGCTGCAGCTGCTGTGCTTCCCCGCCCCTAACCGGAAAAATAGTCCGTTCTGCTGCAGAAGACAGAAAGCCAACCTGGGCTCCCTTGCGAAGAATGGCTCTCACAATGGATGCTGTAAAAGAAACAACAGCTTCAAATCGACTATCCGGCGCACAATCCATGAGAATATACACATCATGTGACTGCCTTTGTTCAAATTCTTTTGTCATAATATCATTTCGCTTTGCGGTGGCTTTCCAGTTAATCCAGGAAAACCGATCTCCCGGCTGATACTCTCTTATGCCGATCGCCATGGAGGTATCCCTTTGCACCCGCTCTTTTGAGGCGGTCATTCCCTGGTCATAATGATGTGCTAAAGGCTTATAGATGATCTCCTCATATGCCGGATAAACAATCATTCTATTTTCTGCAGGAACTTGTCTTTCCTTTTCAATTAACCCAAGCGCATCCCCAGTTTTAATGCGAATGGAGGTAAAGAAATGCTCCCCCCTTGGCAAACGGTCTATTTGATATTGCAGGGACATTTCCTTTTGGAATCCTGGAAACAAAAACCGCTTCGGCTTTTTTCCATGCTTCGAAAAAAGGAGCTGCTCACTCATCCCATCCCCCACAACCAGATATAATAACGGAACAGCAGCTTTCCTCCTTATTTTCAATGTGATGACAGCATTTTCTCCTGCATTGAATTCTGTTTTAGGCAATATTCTTTCCACTTGAAAGTCCTTTAGGGAATAAAAAGATAAAGCAAGCGCATATAAAGCAAAAGGAAGAAAGCTGTAAAATAAAAACCAGCTCACAAATCCTCCCTGAAACATGGCATAGGAAAAGGCGAGGAGAATAAGAACGAATAAAACGATTAGTTTCCATATACCTTTTAGCGTATTAAACACCTGGTTCATATTACTTCACTAACCTTTGAACAGGGACCGGAACCCTGGCAATGACACGTTCCACAATTTCATCTGCTGTAATGCCTTCAAATTTCGCCTCAGACTTTAGAATAATCCGGTGGACAAACACAGCCGGCGCCAAATACTGAATATCGTCTGGAAGCACATAATCGCGTCCATACATAAATGCGTATGCCTGGGCCGCTTTCATTAAAGAAATCGAACCACGCGGACTCGCCCCTAAATACACACTTCTATGTGTTCTTGTTCGATTGGCAATATCCACAATATAGCGTTTTATTGTATCATCCACATGGACTTCTTTAATTTCTTTTTGGAGCTCACGAAGCTCTGCCAAATCAATAACGGGCTCCAGTTCTTCAATGGGCGGAATTCGCTGCGCCCGGTTCAGGACCTCCATTTCCTCCGAAACATCGGGATAGCCCATCTTCATTTTTAATAAAAAACGATCCAGCTGTGCTTCCGGCAGCGGATATGTTCCTTCATACTCAATCGGATTCTGTGTCGCCATAACAAAGAACGGTTTTTCAAGGCGGTGTGTAACCCCATCAATTGTGACGCTGCTCTCTTCCATTCCCTCGAGAAGTGCAGATTGCGTCTTTGGAGAGGTTCTATTAATTTCGTCTGCTAAAATGATATTGCCCATGATCGGGCCAGGCCTGAACTGAAATTCCATTTCCTTTGGATTATAGATGGATACACCTGTCACATCTGAAGGAAGCAAGTCAGGTGTGAATTGGATGCGCTTAAATGATGCACCCACAGATTTTGCCAGCGCACGCACCATCATTGTTTTTCCGACACCCGGAACATCCTCCAGCAATACATGGCCTCCCGCGAGAAGCGCCACCAAGCTTAACTCTGCTACATTCCGTTTGCCAATCATTACTTTCTCAATATTCCCCAATACCCTCTCTATCGTAGAGTGCATATGATTCCGATCCATGTGAAACCTCTCCTTATCTATCTCATGCGTTTGCATTTATCAATTCTATTAAAATTACTTCCAACCATTTATATATTCGATATTTCGTCTAAAAGTCCTGTAATCTGACGAGACGTTTCTGTCTTTTTGATAAAATTGGCATAATACTATTAACGGTTAAACTGGTAAAAGGTTTCATAAAATGATTGGAATTTGTTTTCCTGCATACATCCAGCTAATATTACTTTTCGTATATCTCCCAATTAAAAAAGACTGCCTCCCAGCAGCCCAAAGAATATTTATTGGCGTTCACCATCCTTATCTACGTAGAAAGATTCAATGATCGTTCTTTCGAAAGGCTTCCCCTTGGAGGTTACCCCTCTAACTTCTGTTGTCACGTTATATACACCTTCCTGTTTAAATTCGTTATCTGCCATTAGTCCGGATTTCTCACCCTTTGTCTTTTTTTGCAGCTTCTTCCCTGTTGAATCAAATCCGAAATGCGTCCATTTTGTTTTATAGATTTTATTTTTGTTCATAATCCCGGCATTTTGCTGGAGTGTGTCATTTAAAGGGCTATCGAGGGAGACCGTGTATAGGTAGGAAGCATTTCCAGGTCCCTTCAATGACCAAGGGCCTGCTTCAGGTGCATCCATTTCAAACTGGTGAACCCATGCTCCCTTAAAAAATTCCGATGCTTCTTTATAAACCTTTTTTGTTTTATATTCCTTCCCATCCGGACCTGTCAATGTTAATGAAGACAAGTTTTTCTCGCTTAAGAAGGATACAGTCATGGATTTAACATTTTCTTCAACGGCAAAATGGTCATTTAAAGCATTCACTGCTTTTCCGCCTTTTACGATGGAGTGGACATTCGGCTGGCTGATTGGAGTTATCTTGCTTGCAGATACTAAAACAGATGCAGGCTGGGTAACCATTGTATATGGCCTAAATACCTGGAATGTGTAGGATCCTTCCCTGATGGTCGTATGGTTCCAGCTGCCTTCCTGTACAATAGAGGCACCGGGCAAGCGGGAATTAACTGTCGTTACAACACCATCATTTTTACCGTATTGGCTTAAGTATAGGCCTCCCCAATAAGAGGCGCTGCCAAAAGAACCCCATTTTGTACCGCCTAGTGTAAAATACAAATTTTTCGCTGCGTTTTCATGTGTATCCGTAATAGCCCTAAAGTATTGCATATTACCTATCTGCAGGGATTCTGTTGCTTCATTGTTGTTCCCAAGAAGAGCAGCTAACCACCAGGCTGCACTGCTATGTGCGAGATCTGCGAGCTGGGTTCCATGATGCGGAGATGATAAGGAAATAACATTTGATACATATTGATGTGCTCCATAATGAACAAGTGCTGTTTGTATATCCACCCCGCCTTTGCTATAGCCAACGACCACTAGCTTTTTTCCGCCGAAATGATGGTACATGTCCTCTAGCTTTTCAGCCAGCATGGCGCCATTCGCCCACATATCCCGATCAGGATGTAGATCGATGAAGGCTGTTTCATAGCCATTGGCCAACGCAACTTCGTACATATCATTTCCTTCATGCCAAACAGCGGATGAATTATTATAGCCATGAACAAAAACGAGTGGAGACTTTTCCGGATCAATAAAACCTGGAGTATCTCCAGCGTACCAATAGCCTGGAGTCCCCCTATCATCTCCTCCAAAACCGCCGGCCTTCACCATTCCAGGAAAAATCAGCATCATACAAAATACAACTCCTGCCATTTGTTTTATCAAACCTTTCCCTCCTTCAGAGAGATCGTGGATAAAAAAGCCTAGTCAATATAATTTTACAATTTTCAGAAAATATAAAGAAGGGTATTTGGATTTATTTGTAAAGCTTCTTTCCGCAAAAAACAGGGGAATCCTAGAATTCACCCTGTTCGTCATCTTATTCTTGCGGTGTTTATCTGGAGGCTCATTCAATATCCAACGGGAGAAGCGATCCAAAGGGGGACCAGCAAGCTTAGTGCTAGATAAGACTCCCAGCTTGCCGTGGTACGCTGAGTGACTGAGCAGAAAATCAACAGCGAGTTTAATAGCGTCATTATTTTATATATTTTTCCAAATCAGATTGAGTTTTAAGTTCTTCTATATCTCCGCTGTTAAGCTCCATAACCCTGTCTAACAGTTGTAATTTCAGTATTGGATTATTAATCTTCTTATCTTTTATATAAGTGATAAAAGGATAAAGGCTTTCCGGATTTTCAACCTTAATATTCATTGTGTGGGTATACCCCTGTGCATACATTAGCCTGAGTTCTTCATAAGACGGAATGGCCAGTGGATCTAGCTTTTTCTGCGTCCCTTCATCTGCATCTATTGAAGAAGAAAGCACTGCCCCTTCCCCCAGCAAAGAGGATGCTTCCTGCTCGAACTCTTTTTCCCATCTGGTATTCATATAGCGATCCTTGAAGCTCTGCCCTTTTTCAGAGAAACTAGCTATAAACGCAAGCTCCTGCTGGTTTTTCGGGTAAACAGTAATCTCATATCTGGAACCCTCACCACTATACCTTGAACTCTGAACATAAAAATCATGCCGGTACTTATCCGCTAGATGCAAAATCACTTTATCCTCTGCCGCCTTCATCTCTGCTCTCGTTTTTTGAGGTACAGAAGCGACAGGTTCAGCAGGCCTCAGGAAAAAATAATAGGGGCCCGCAATCATCAGTGAAATAAAAATAACGGCAGCACCCAAAATAGGAACTGCTTTTGGAAGTGTAAGAAACCCCTCCTTTTCACTTTTCTTTTCTTTCGCTAATGCGAAAGCATCAACTGCCGCCAATATATGAAAGAGAATCAGCGGAAACATCAGCCCCTTCAGGTACACATACACAAACACAATATCGACAATAATAAAGGCGATTGCCTTTCTATACTCCTTATTATAAAACTGCCCTAACCCCGCAAATACAAGGGAAAAAGCCACTGCCGCCATTACCTTTCCCACATCGATTCCTCCACAGCCAATTTAAAAATGCTCAATCCAATTATTTCGCCGCTGCCGCTTATTTTTCCTTTTTGTAAAAAGGAAAAGCCACAGGAACAGGCCCCGTGGCTTTTGCAAACTTAATAAGAAACCCCTGTGCGGTTATGTGTTTTTTCAAACTCATCCTTATTAGGATCAAAGTATTTTTCATTAAAAGCCGCTACGAATTTATCATCTTTTATATAACCTGCTCCCCATGTTGGATCCATGGTCAGCCAGCTGCCATCCACTTTTACTTCCACCCAGGCATGCTTTTGGGGCCAGAATCCGCTAAAGGCAGTACCTTCTACAAAACGGGCTTCCATATTGCTTGCACGCAGCAGGGCAATTGCCAGATAAGAGTAATCCTGGCAGACACCAGTCTTAGAATCCAAGGTCTTTAGGGCGCTATCATCCCAGTTAAAATCATCTGTTTCCAGTTTTTCAACATCATAAGAAATCGTTTTTGCGACATAATCATAAATGGCTTTAGCTTTCTCCCGGTCGCTGCTCTTCCCTTCTGTTAACTTTTTAGCCAGTTCTGTAATCGGCTCTGCATCTGACTGGACGCCTCTCGAAGGAAGCAGGTCACGCTTATCCCCGCCTGTTGACTCAACTTCAAACTTGGCAAACCCATAAAACCTGAAGTAATCACTGTTCTCCTCCTTAATTTCCGGAACACTTAACGTGACCTCATACGTACCGGGTCCAAATCGCAAATAAAAGGAATCATCAAATGTGAAGTCCTCGACAGGGATTACATCGAGCGCTTCGTCCTCGCCTTTTTTTGTCGTAATATAAAGGTGAGTGGTTTCAGTGCCAAACTCTGCCTTTAGGTCAATTTTTCCTTTAACCGAGAATGTGCCATCAGATTCCTCTCCGCCATATTGCGGATACTCCAAAGTTACTCCCCGTTCCTCATAAGTTTTTGAGTACTCAATTGGGCTCATGGTTCTGTCTGACTCGTTATCTATTAAAAGTGTTGTCGCAGTCTGATAGTAATTTTCGCGCTCTTTATCCGGAACCAATATTTCGAGCTTATGCAGCCCCTTTCCGTAGAATAAAGGAACATCATAAGAGAACTTGCCTTCCTCAATCGGTATGACGTGCTTCCACATTTCAGCATCCTTGTTTAATTTGAGCATAATTGTATCACCGTCTGTCAGGTTCGCCGCTTCCCCATTTAAAGTGAATAATTCATTCTCTTTTACATAACTTGATTTCAAATCCAGAGCCATTTCCGCTTCCTGGCCAAATGGAGTGAAGGTTACATCCCGTTCCGCTTCCGGATTGATATTGTGAACTGTAAATGCTGCAGTGTCATAGTAATAACTTTCACTGTCCATGCTTGGAAGCTGAACCGTCACCCGATACTCGCCCTCTCCATTAAAAAAGCGGATTGGCTGCTTGAATTTCCCCTCTTTGATTGGAGTGTAATACTCATGGTCATAGCCGGCATGGCCTTCTTCTGCTGCACGCACCTTTATCCAGGCATATTCAGACTTTAGCGCTGAATACTTCTCTACCTCTCCTTCAACAACCACTATGCCATTCACGGCAAACTCCTTATAAGCAGGTTCCTTTATAGAGGCTCCGACTTCCTCGCTATAAGAAGTAAGCTCGATCGGCTCAAGCTCCAGCTCCTTATTCTTTTCCTCAGCTAGCTTTTCAAATTTGTCTTCTTCCTTCTTTTCTGCCTTTGTCCCCGTATTGCTTGTATTTGAATTACTGCAGGCGGAGAGGAACAGAAAGGTGCTCAACAAACACAAAAACATTATGGAGATGGGATTTTTTTTAATCATGAGGGCCTCCTTCAGGCTTATCTTTTTCACTTAACCGTTCGATTCGCTTATTTGATATTTTATTTACGGGTTATGTATGATTTGGTTCCTGGTTCTTTTCTACTATTTCCGTTTTATTAAAAAAGTGGGGATACATCGCATTTATATGTTTCAGGGCTTCTTATAAGTAAACTAATGCTTTATTCCATAAAAAAAGTCATAAGCTTGAAATCTTATGACTTTTTTTATGGCTTCATTGAATTGCTAACCTGAACAGGAATTGCCTTCCACTTGAAAAAATCCCTTCTGCCACTGAAAGAGAAACAATGTAAAAGAAAAGCAGTTGTATGGTGAAATTGTTTCCAGTTCTTCTCTTCCATAGACAACCCTAGAACCTCTTCTTGCAGAAGACTTCTATCGGTATTGCTCCAGCTGCTGTTGAAACTCTCCTTCCTGAAGAAGATCAGCTTCGCCATTCCAGCTTAAGTATAGTTTTGCAACTGAAAATACAAAAAGCGGAAGCAGGAACATATTGAATATCATCATAGCCCAGTTAATTGCGGCCATTTGTCCTGATATAATGATAGCTAAGTATGAAAACAAGTAAGAACCTAAAAAATCAGCTGCAGCAAACAATAGAAGCATGCCAAACAGCGCTATGAAGTTTTCTTTCCCAAAGGATACTGACCTTTTTATGACCATTGTTACAGTTTCGTCTTCAATAACTTTAACAAATGGAATGCCTATGAAAAGAACTAGCAGAATAATTCCAGGGATTATTAATAACAGTAATCCAATTGTTGTCACAACGGAAAATGGGATACTGATTAAATACGCAAAAAAGGCATATTTAATCGTATCTCCATATATTTGGCCTGTTTTTACTGTATGGGTTCTTGTATCCTGGCTGGCCAAGCTAATCATGGGGATAAGGATGATAAAAAGGCTCATTAGCATAAAAATGCTTTGGAAAATTGAAGTCCATAAAGACAGATTAAAAACCTCAAAAGGCATGGCAATAAAGTTAATGGCTAATGTATATATGGCTTGAATGGGAAGAATAATTGTAAAGCCAATCAGGATTACACGGAGGAAGTATTTTTTATATAACTCACTGCCCTCTTTTATTGCTTGCAGCAAAGCAAATTCCCCCTTTTCGTTTTATCTTGGATTACGCAATTTCCTATATACTAACACAGCGTTTTTTTGGCGCTCAGCCTCAAGATCACTGTTCAGCACAGAATGTCTAAGTTCACCCCAGCCTTTAGCGTCCTGTGCATTACTGCTAAACATATGTTTCTCGTATGGCTTTAATTTTCTCGCCAAATTAAGAGCAGTAAAATTCAGCAGCCCTTTCTTAGAAGAAACATAGTCATAGACTATCTTTCTTTCACTTTCTGTTTGAAGCTGAATATCATTTTGACGGACCTGCGCCGTGACCATATCCACAAGACATCCGTGCATTTCCTTTTCATCTTCCTCTGTTACCAGCAGGTCTTCTCTGCCTCTCAGCCAAAGATGGTCAGCTTTTTTAACTGATTCTTCAATAATCTTCTGGCTTTCAATGATTTGATCCGGCACCTGTTCAAAAACTTTATAAGCCCTTCCAACATCCTGTGGAAATGGCCCTAGCTTAGTTTCTATCTCTTGCAAAATATCCTTTAATTTCACATAGTTCTCTATTCGATTAGCCTTAACCCACTTAGATCCAATATTTACAAATGTTTCAATGCATACATTGTAGCTATTAGTAATAACTGCAGCTTCCTTTACTGCATCGAAACGCGGAACAGTTCCATCATTCTCCATAATCAACTGTTCCTCAGCAGGAGCAAAGGTAAAATAATAGTAAAGTTTCCCGCCAATGTTAAACTTGGCAGGAAACACATCCGGCGTTTCGTTTTCCTTGTAATATGGCTTGAGAGACTCTTTAATATTTTCCGGCAAGTTATGCATTCTGATCATGAATCTTCCTCCTATTACTGGCTGTATTAGTAGTAGCTGTGTCTATTCTATAGGAGTTTATTTAGCTAAACCACCCGGAAACTGTCTTAAAGCCGGATTTCACAGCATTTACCCCGCCTTTAACTGCATTTCCTACTGATTTGGCAGCATTTGATACTAGTTTTTTTCTATTTTTCCAGGCGCTTTTGATTGCTCCTGCATGCTTATAAATCTTTGCTCCAGCCCAAAGCGCTCCGCCAACTAGAGCGACTCCGGCCGCAATCGGTGCACCCACACCGGTTGCCGAAAGAACAACTGCCCCAGACATCAATGTCTCACCTAAGCTAGCAATTCCATCATTGGTCTTTCCATTCGCAAAGTTCATTACTGTTTCCGCTCCAGAAATCCCAGTACTGATTGCAGCCAGCCATGGGGCAGCTTTCCCTGCAAATCCTGTCCCCATTTCAAATGTCTTTGTTGCATTTGAAAGGAATGATCCAGCATTCGCAGCTGTACTAAAGGAGCCTCCAGTAGTGGAAGCAGCCCTGGCAGCATTCCAGGCATTTCGAATATCAGTGGTTGAACCTAGGAACTTGCTAATGTGTTGTCCGTTATCATAAGCAGACCAAACATCTACCCCCAGGTTAACAGGGGCACTCAACAATGATTCATCTTTAAACATTGCTTCTAACCGGTTTTTCACGATCCCCTTAGCAAGATCTCTGCTTAATCCATCTCCATACTTATTCCAATCTATATCTTGAATGGTATGGAGATACAAGCCATCGATAGCTGGAAAAAGCATGTCTTTCGTAATAAATTTAAAAGCCTGGTAATTCCCGTCTTCTTCATACGGAAATGGCACGTTCTTATTCGCCTCTGGGTTGCCAGGATCCATGGTTCCCGTATTGCCAATAGGGTGTTCAACATTTCCAGGCAGGTCTATGATGGGTGGATTGAATTGTGGAGGAAGGCCATTTTGCCCTCCGAAATTTCCAAACGGATCTGTTCCAGTCCCATTTCCAGGCGTAATTGTTCCCGGCGTGGATTGTCCCGGATCAAACTCTCCTGGAGAAAATTCGCCCGGGCTGAAATCTCCTGGTGAAAACTGACCAGGCGAGAACTGGCCAGGTGAAAATTGCCCAGGACTGAATGTACCAGGATTGAATTGCCCCGGACTAAATGTACCAGGATTGAATTCACCTGGAGAGAATGTGCCGGGGGAAAAGGTACCCGGAGAAAAAGTACCAGGGTTGAAATTCCCTTGAGCAAGCGCCGCCACAGGAAGGAAGTTAATCAGTATAATGAAAGATGCTAGTAAGCAGGCTGCCGTTCTTTTAAACATAGATTTGGTTTTCCTCTTCATAGCCTCATACTCCTTTCTTATCTAGTATTCAACTAACACTTTACCATCCTAAAGCCTCTAGAAATGAAATTTCCGGACCCGTTCCAACTTGTGAAATGTCGCTGTTTTTCCCAAAATTAAGGCCATTATAGTGAACTGCTTCAAACTCTGTTTGTGCTTCCACTGCAATTCTGTATTCATGGAATTCCCAATTATACTCACTCGCTGCATCTTTACCGTGATTTTTTCGAATAGTATTCTGTACTGAACTGTCTATAGAACTTTCCGCATTCCTTACCGCTTGAAGTACTTGGTCGGAAAAGAGATGATCCTCTTTAATTTCGCTTGATAAAACATCATCGATGGCTTGAATACGCCGTTCATTCTTTGAAAGGAAAGGCTGGGAATACTTAAGTTTTTCTTCTCTCTCTTCCACTTTTTCCTCAATCGTTTTTAATATGTCTATGGTTTCTTCTTCAATATCAGCGTCAATCAACTTTTTATAGCTTTTAACATCCTCATATACCTGTTCATACAATACACTTGTAGCTGCCAGGCTCGCATGCTCTGCCGCAATGGAAGCCTGCTCTTTTTTTGTAAAAGCCATGGCGATATTCAAAACGAGAATTAGCATTATTCCCACTATTAAGAAATTAAAGATAGTCAGAAGAACTCCGCTTCCCCGTTCATTATCTATATAACTCCTCATTTTATCACCCTGCTATTTACCTTATGAGTAAGATTAATAGATGCCTTATTTCTCCATTCCTTAGGAACAAATACCAGTCCATGCCGGAGTTGAATAACAGCTTCAAATTCACCATTAAAACCTGTATGAATATCAAAACCCTGGAATGTCATAATGTCGCTTACTCCAATGGCATCACTGGCAATACTGTAGGCTTCACTGTATTCCTCTGTCACCGCATAATACTTTGCTGCTTCATTCACAGCTGACTGAGCCTTCATCATGGTTAATCCCGAGGCAACCGCCTGCCATAATAATAAGAAGAAAAAGAAATAATAAGGCATGACTGTTAGAAATTCGAGTGTCATCGAACCTTTTTCATCTTGGAGTTTCTTTTTTAAATTGGACATATGAGCATCCCCCCTTTTTTTCTAATTAGCTCTGTTAATTAAATGGTAAATCAATATTTTTGCAGGAATAACTAGCATCTATTCCTGCAAAAATATCGATAGAATATTCACTTTTAGTTTGTGTTTTCACTATATTTCTTGTTGATTTCTTCTTTTACACTCTCAAAGTTTTTATTAGCTAAACTTCTTAAGTCTTCTCTGATTTGTTTGTTCATATCCAGGACCTTGCTATACCGCTCACTTGTTTTGTCAGATAAGAGCTGGAACGCTTCCCGGCTAATATGGCCTTCATCTCTTAATACTCTCAAAGGCTCTCTAATATTTGATTTTTCGTACCTGTTAGCCTCATTCCAATCAATTCCGAAGCGCGGAATATCAGATAATAACTGATCATACCTCTGACTTGAGGCATTGGTCACAGCGTCTTTCTGCCACTGTGTCCACTTATCGGCAATCTCGCGGGCTCTAGCCAATTCTTGATTTAATTGTTCTTGATTTCTCGCATTGCTATAAATCCCTTTAGCTGCTTGCGCTACTTCTTTTAATTGATTTTGACCCTCAGCGTTAAGGTCAAAGCCTATTACATTCACAATTGGCTTTATATTGGAGTCGGCCAGACTTTGGGCCTCAGCGACAGGATCCCCATCACATGTTTCTACGCCATCACTTACTAAATAAATGATATTGGTATTTGTATCGCTCTTATATGAACTTAAATCTTTCTTTGCTTCTTCAATTGCTTTAGCTAGCGGCGTCCAGCCAGCAGGCTGGAATTCATTTAAAGATTTCCCCAAAGCTTCAGCATCATAAGAACTCATTTCATAAACCAATTCATTGCTCTTACAGGAAAGTTCTTTATCTTGATCTGACCCTGTACCTTCATGCCCATATACGCGGAGAGCAATGTTAGCACCTTCAGGCAAGGATTCCGCAAATTCCTTAATGGACTCCTTTGCGATATCCATCATGGATCTTCCATCAATTTGGTTTGCCATACTGCCGCTTGCATCAAGAAGGATTTCAACATTTAAATTATCTTTAAATTGAAAACGTTCATCTTCTATATCCGGGCTGCCAAATGCTTCAACTTCAAGGATGCCCAGCACCTCTGCTGGATTTGCATAGTCTTCATGAAATAGAGAAAGGGACTTCCTCCAATAAAGTTCTATTTCCTGTTCAGATGGATTTTCGTCCAGCTTTGGAAGCTCCCTCAGTCTTTCTACTGCTTCCTTTTGTTCTTCAGGGGTTAACTCATCAAATCCTTTCCCTGAGAATTCTCCTGCATCTGCATTAACTAGTTCAGTCACTGTTTCGGTAGGTTTAGGAAGGTCAGCCAGCAGCTCTTCAATAGCAGATTCATCATCTTCTTCCTTTTCTGATTCTTGCTGATCTGCAACCGTTTCTGTCTCATTATCACTTGCTTTTTTCGAATCAGAATTCGGCTTATTTTCACTGCATGCTGATAAAAAAACAACTGTCAGCAGAAAAACAAGCACCCGATGAAGCTTATTACCCATAATGAAAAAACACTCCCTAAACAAAAATGAATATTTAGCGGCAAATCTTTGGATACATTGCCGCTAAATATTGATTGTAATCTTATTAAAATGGCTGTGAACGCTGTATCATTATAAAGTATCGGAAATTTTCGCCAGAATATCATCTACAATTCCTTTAATCCCATCACCATCGAATGCACTTCCGAGAAGCGCCGCAATTGTTACAACAACTGCTCCAACTGCTACCCATTCCAATGTCTGAGCTCCTCTTTCATTGTTAAGAGCACTTGTCATTCTTTGATAAAGCTTGATTGAAACCTTTCTCATGACTTAACACCTCCTTTCAAGTAAGTTCTCATTGCCTATTAACTTAAGAAATTATTAAAATCCTATTTAAAAATGTTCATTATACTGTCCTCGCCAGTGAACATGTTTAAAATAAGTAATCCGCCGATTAATAGCATAACAGTCGGCATGACAATGAAAGTGGTAATCAACGTAATCTTGGGTGAGGCTTTTGCTGCCTCTTCTTTGATTTTCTCTTTCTTCATGTTCCGCATTTCATTTGCCTGCAGCTTAAAGGTAGTTGCAACAGGAACTCCAAGGCGCGATCCCTGAATCAATGATTTAATCAGTGATTGAAATGCCTCATTATCATTTCTGTCCAGGAGACTTCTATATGCTTTCTCCCGGGGAACTCCTAAATCTATCTCCTGATTAAACCGTGCAAACTCTTCTCCTACAGGACCATCAAAGTAAGGGACAATGTCCCTTAGTGCCTGGTCCAGCCCAATGCCTGCCTGCAGGGTCACACTGACAGTATCCAGAAAGTCCGGCAGAACATAGCCAAGTTCATCCTGCCTTTTTTTAGCTTTGTTTTTAATCCATAAGATTAAACTGAAATAGCCAGCAAGCGGGAGTGCAATAATCAAAATCTGAGACATCGGAAATTGGATGATAATCAGCATGAACCCGATAACAAACCCAACCAGCAGAGCGAATATTTTCAGGCCTTGGAACCGTTCGACAGTCAGGCCATAAGGATAGCTGGCCTGCATAAGCCATTTCTCAACATCCTGTGATTCACTGAAAAAATTCACCCTGTTTCCCAATGAAGAAAAGTCATCCGCGTAGTAAAACGTTCTTTCCAGCCATTTTTCACTGCTGTTTTTCCTTCTTTTTAAACTGAACCTATTTACAAACACATTGTCTTGTATATGCTTTTTTAATTCTTGTTTCTCAATCAAATAGTCATAGAATGACTTCAGGCCAATCGAAAATAGAAACAAACCCATTAAAACACAAATTAGAATTAAAACATCCATTGCCTACACCCTTATGTTGGTGACTTTTTTAATTAAGAAGAATGTTAAGAAAGTACCAATCAAAAATATCACTAGCAGGACAAGTCCTATCCCCGTAAATAAAGGATCGATAAATCCTTCATTGATATTGTTCATGACCAGAAGCAAAAAGATGGGAAGGACAGGTACGATATATGCAACATATCTTTGCTCTGCAGTCATCGTTTTAATTTCCTGCAATAGCAATTTTCTTTCTTCCATTGTTTTTCCCATTTCGTCCAGGACGGCATGGATGTTTCCTCCAGCCCGTTTTTGAATTAACAAGGACGCTACAAATAATTGATATTCCCTGGACGATATTCTTTTTTGCATATTTCTAAGTGCACGATTAAAGTCAACCCCAAGCTGGAGTTCACTATACAGCCTGCTGAATTCTTCCCTTGCAGGTTCATTCAGCTCCTGTGCTGCTATCCCAATACCTTGTGTCAAGGTCATTCCGGACCGGGTGGAGTTAGCTAGTATCCGGCAGATTTCAGGAAGCTGGTCATTCATCCTCTCCTCGTATTTATTGCGGCGGATTAAGAATAAGGCTCTCCTAGCTACTTCCATCAAAACCATCGATACCACAATGTTTATAGGAAATTTAATGCTGAAAAAGTTATTTAAGAAAAAAGCAAATGTAATAGCGCCAAAAAATAATATTCCGTAAAATTCTGATGCCATTAATTGAATGTTTGCACGTCTTAGCTGATCAATCGTTTTTTTACCCATACTGGTCCGGTCAAATTTGTCACCCAGAACGAGAATGAAGCTTTTTCGGTTGCTGTTATGGCCGTACCATTTTCCAACTTTATTCCGCCACTCTTTTTTGGAATTTCGATAGCCTAATAGATTGTACACTCCCCATAACCCGAAGAGGACAGCTAAACTATAAAGAATAGATATGGTCACTGTCCCTCACCTCTTCTTCTGCATGAAAAATTGATTCGTCTATATCTGCTCCAAAAATTCTTAATCTATCAAGACATTTAGGAATGACTCCAGTTGGGGTAAAGTAGCCTAATATTTTCCCACTTCCATCGATGCCCGTACGTTTGAATCTGAAAATTTCTTGAATCTCCGCTTCTCCGTTAGGGTTTTTTACGACTTCAGAGATTGAAACTAATTTCCTCTGTCCATCCGGAAGGCGTATTCCCTGTATAATTAAATCCAATGCTCCTACAATGTACTCTCTGATTACTTTTGAAGGCAGATCCATGCCTGCCATGATAACCATACCTTCCACCCGCTTTAAGGCGTCAAGCGGTGAGTTGGCATGGACTGTAGTAAGTGAACCCTCATGGCCTGTATTCATTGCCTGAAGCATATCAAATGCCTCTGATCCGCGAACCTCCCCAACAATAATTCGGTCAGGCCTCATACGCAGGGCGTTCCGCACCAGTTGCCGGATCGTTATTTCTCCGGTCCCTTCCACGTTTGGAGGTCTCGCTTCCATTCCGACTACATTGGGCCGATCCAGCTTTAATTCCGCCGAGTCTTCAATCGTGATAACCCTTTCGCCACTAGGTATTGATCTGGCAAGGGCGTTAAGAAGAGTTGTTTTACCGCTGCCTGTACCTCCGGAAATAAGGACACTCATCTTGGCAAAAACAGCTGCATTGATAAACTGTGCCATTGCTTCGTTTAAAGATCCGAATTCAATCAGATCGCTCATTTTAAAAGGATCGGCCCTGAATTTCCTTATAGATATGAGAGTCCCATTTAAACTAACAGGAGGAATAACTGCATTTACACGGCTTCCGTCTTGAAGCCGGGCATCGACCATAGGAGAGCTTTCATCGACACGCCTTCCGAGCGGTGCTACAACCCGGTCAATGATATGCCTTACATGAGCTTCATCACGAAACTGCAGATTAGTTAATTGCAATTGTCCCTTTTTCTCAATGTAGACTTCATTATGTCCATTTATAAGAATCTCTGTAATTTCATCATCTTGAAGAAGGGGCTCGAGCGGTCCAAAACCTACTGATTCATCGATTAATCGAGTAAGTAAGGTTTCTTTGTCGCTTCTGGAAATAATAACTTTTTCTTCTGTCATGAATTGGCTAATTAAACGCTCGATGGCTAACCGCATTTCACCTTGTGTCAAGCTTGTCAGCTGTTCCAGATTGGTTTCTCTCAGCAGCCGGGTTTTATAATGTTCGATTAGCTCTTCGATATAAGGGCTGTCGTAAGCAGAATAGCTCACCTTTGATGTTGATGATTCCGGGTGATGCTTCTCTGTACGTTTAAATAACGACATTCTTTCCCTCCTTCCCCATCGTATCAATTATTTTAGAAGGGTTAATACCCACTTTCGAACGTCTTTTGCAACTGGTATAAGCTTCTTCTCTTTAGTTGTTTTTCTTAGTGGTTCGCCTTTATTAATAAAGGTTTGTACCCCTTTAATATCTCGTCTTACTTCAGCACTTACAGGAGCTGTCAGTAAATTTTTCACATCAGCAGGCGTCAATTCGTTCTCTCTTCCTTTTTGATTGACCACAATTTCCAGGCGCTCTTCTGTATCCATGCCCAGTCTTTTAAATAAATCTTCTACGTGTTTGAACACCTGAAGGGATGGGGTGTCCAAGTTCATCACATAGTAAATAACATCTGCTTCTTCCAAAGCTACATATGTATTGGATGTCATATTTGAAGGCAGGTCAACAATGACATAATCATAGCTGCGCCTGCAAGCCCTTAATAGTTTAGTGAAGAAGTCTTCATTCAATCCCTCTGCGATCTCCGCATCTCTTGGGCTCAGTAGGATCTCCATTTTGGAGTTTGGTTCTTTCTCACTGACATTCCTTATATGATTCTCATTCAATTCATTAATAACCGGCTTTAAATCGGCAAGCGAACGATTGCTTTCAATCCCTAAGTACATATCCGCTCCGCCAAATTGCAGATTCATATCGATTAAAATAACCTGTGCTGTAGATTCTAACTTAAGTGTCTGGGCAAAAGTGCTTGCAAGAAGTGTTGCGCCGCTTCCTCCCTTGCCGCTGTAAAAGGAAAAAATTTGCCCTCTTCCCCTTCTTAAGCCATGGTTAGAAACAATGCTTTGTGAATGATGTTTGCTTTGTTCCTGAGCAATTAACAGAATTCGTTCGATTCGATCACTGAATTGGCTCATTTCATCCGGAAGAACAAAAAAATCAGTAGCACCTGCTCTTGAAGCGTCTCTGAGCACCAGGAAATCCTGTTGTTTTGCAATAAAAACGATAATAATGTCCGGATATTCACTATGAATATATTGGACTAGTTCAATTCCTGATTCATCTTCTGGATTTACCAGCAAAACGACAGCGGGCGCAATCCGGTCAATTTCTTTTCTTACCTCAGAGGGTGCAGCCTGCTGCAGGCTTGGATATGCCTGAAGTGCCTGTTGTATAATCTGCTCACTGATTTGCTTATCGTCACTGACAAGCAGAATATTGCTTCCCGTAGCCATGTGTTGTACCTCCGACATCAATATACTTTTTTGGCATTAACATTGTAATTTGCAGCTGATTAATTTCCCTCTCCAGCAGGTTTTTCGGCTGGCTTCTTCTCTGCTGGTTTTTCGGCTGGTTTTTCGTTAGAAGCTTTTTGTTCTGCCGGCTTTTCAGCTGATTTCTCGCTAGAAGCTTTTTGTTCTGCCGGTTTCTCAGCGGCCTGCTTCTCGGCAGCCTTATCGCCATTTACAGCTTCTTGAGCCGGTTGATCTTTACCTACGTTAGCCTTTAAAACTCTTATACTATCTGCGTAATTTTGCATGTGAATAAGCTTAGGGGCATCCTCTTTTGAAACCTCGAGACCGACACCCAGCAATTTTTTCTTATTATTTTCAGAAATCCTAGACACAAAAACATCGGACATAAAAATTTCTGTCTTTGGAGTTCCTTCGAATTGGTGTGAGACTACTATATCTACACGGTCATGACCTTTAACTTCCTCATCAAAAGATATTTTTTCATTGGCAAATAGTGCAACTAGGCGGTTATTTGGATCACCAACCCCTGAGAAGTCCTTTAAAACACTCTTCGTAATAATTTCACCCTTTGATATGGGAACTACGGATACTTTATTTGCTATGTCTTCTGGTTTCTCTATATAGGATCCCTTAACTAAAAATTTATTTGGAAATCAACAGTCTCTACATCTTCCGGTTTGATAATTGCCCTGGAATCAATCTGTTCACTGGCAACATAAACTTTTGTTGTTCCACCCAGTTTATTATTAAGCTCACTTACTTTTTGAAGAAACATAAATCCGGCTATCAGGGCCAGGATTAATGAGATGGATATAAAAATAATGGCTCTCCTCTTTGACTCTAGCATCCTAAATCTTCTCTCCTGTATCTGGATATATTTTATTAAAATGAAAAATTATGGAAATATATTTCCTGCTATTTACCCCGTTTAAAATTATGTAAAACCGTATTTTTAAAAATTTTCCTTTTTTTATACTATATATTTACTATCACGCGTTCACCTTTCCGTCAAACCTGCCCATGGAAATGTCGAATTCTGTCTGTATTTTTCTTCCTATTAATATCTCAAAATCAAGACTTTATAATAGGTATCAAGATCTATTTATATAGTGGCTATGGAATGTATATTCGTAAAATATCTTTTAACTTTCACCGGGTTTTATTACAAATATTACAATTTGTAGGTCTTTAGGTTTGTTTTTCTTCGAATCTCCTCCATTAGCAAATTTAATACTCAATTAGGTATTATTGATGATATTAAAATAACTACAAAACAATAAATTAATGTAATTTTTCACCAGCATATGTATTATTTCACTATAAGTTTAAAATAAGGACTGTAGATAGTCGGATAAGTAATTTATTTAATTCTAAAGATTCATGGGAATACTTTTGATCCTTGAATAGTCAGAAAGGCATATCTATATTTAAAAAACTGCCTTCATATGAAGACAGTTTTATCACCCTTTTCTTCTGTATTTAATCCTAAAATCTGAGTAAATGACAAAAAAAAGATACAGCCAGCATCTACTGACTGTATCTTTCTATTTATTCTCCTACTACCTTAGCATCCTTCAGCATTTCATCCGTCAAAGTAATTCCCTGTTCTTCCGCAGCTTTTTTATTAATCACAAGCTCAAGGCTTTCCGGGTAACCGACCGGGATTTCGCTTGGCTTTTTACCTTCAAGGATATCAACGGCCATTTGTCCAGTTGTGTATCCCAAGTCATGGTATTCAAAACCATAAGATGCGAAGCCGCCGCGTTTCACGGAATCGCTTTCGCCAACAAAGGCCGGAATGTCTTTTTCATTGGCCACTGTCAATACAGATTCAAGTGCAGAGACAACTGTATTGTCTTTTGGAATATAGAATACATCTGCACGGCCAACTAGTGATTCTGCCGCCTGTTTTACTTCAGAGCTTGTAGAAATGGTTGTTTCTACAGCTTCCAGGCCAACGGCTTCGATGGCTTCTTTCGCATGTTTTACATTGACAACAGAGTTGGGTTCTCCGTCATTGTATATGATTCCAACTTTTTTAGCATCAGGAACGAATGTTTTAATCGAGTTGATCGTATCCTTGATGGCATCTGGATGTGTATCAGATGTACCCGTTGCATTGCCCCCCGGCTTTTCCATGTTTTGTACAAGTTCCGCTCCCACTGGATCTGTAATAGCTGTAAAAAGGATTGGAATTTCCTTAGTAGACTGAACCACAGACTGTGCGCTAGCAGTTGCTATCGCCAAAATAAGATCATTTTTGTCCGCCACCAAATTCTGGGCAATCGACATGTTATTGTTCATATCTCCCTGTGCATTTTGGAAATCAATTTTAAGGTTCTTTCCTTCTTCATAGCCTGCATCTTTTAATGCTGCAATAAAACCCTCTCTTGCTGAATCCAATGATGGATGTTCAACAATCTGGGTAATTCCGATTTTCACCGTTTTCTTTTCAGCCGCTTCCCCGCTGCTTTCCTCATTACCTGATCCGCATGCAGCCAGCATCAATAATGCACTGCTTGCTAAAATAGCCAACATCTTCCTCATCCCAAATCCCCCCGGCAAATTTTTTTATGTACCCTTGTTGAATACTCGTTCTTATTTTTTATAATATTTTGATAATAACACGTTTAATAACTTTGAAACAATAGGAAATCTATTATTAGTAAAATAATTATATAAAAGCCAATAAGCAGCTGCTTTTTGTGGAAGACTATTAAAAAACATGAAAAGGAGGACAAGGATGGAATTCGATTGGATCTGGAAATCAATCCTTGTTGTGATTGGCGGTACCTTGCTTTTAAGACTGGCTGGCAGGAAATCCATTTCGCAAATGACTTTGGCTCAAGTGGTGATTATGATCGGCATTGGTTCTTTATTAATTGAGCCAGTTTCAGGTGATAGCATTTGGACCACTCTTGCTGTAGGCTTCATTCTTGTCCTCACTTTAATCATTATGGAATATGCACAAATCAAATCTGACAAGTTTGAGAAATTTATTACTGGCCAATCTAAAATCATCATTGAAGACGGAAAATTAAATGAGGCAAACCTGAGAAAACTGCGGTTTACAGTAGACCAGCTGGAAATGAAGTTAAGGCAGCAAAATGTAGCTGTGATTAGTGATGTAAGATGGGCAACTTTGGAGGCAAACGGCCAGGTAGGCTATGAATTAAAAGAAGAAGCCCAGCCTGTAACAAAAAAAGAATTTCAGCAGCTGCAGGCGGATGTCCAGCAGTTGATCAATCTTCTGGAACCTGCTTTTGCTAAGGGCTTTTCAGTCCATATCCTGCCCGAAAATAAAGAGGATATTTTTACCGAAGTAGCCGAGGAAGCTCCCAAAGACAATATACCCGGCCATTTGCAATAACTGAAAATAGCTGCTGATCGAAAAAATCAGCAGCCTTTTTTATATCAATCAATTAACCCTTCTTCTTTCAAAAAACCATTCCAGAAACAAAAAGCCTCCTTAGGTTCATGAACTGAAGTATATCCTTTTACAAAAATCGTTTTAAAAGATTATATATAGAAATGTAAGCTTCTTATACGAAATAGCTTTAATATACTAAATAATCATGACCAGGATTCTTTAATAACAAGGACAACAAGGTGGTGGCGTTGGAACCCATAATGCGGACACGGGTAATATACTCCTGTTTCCCGCCTATAAATGTCCAACCAAAGAGAATCTAAAAAATCTGCTGGCAAGGACTTTTATAATGAAAAATCATGCTTACCTCCAGGGTTTGGCTTGGGTAAAATCACAATAAAAGAAGTTCCTCGCCCATTAATCAAATAGAAACAAACCACTCCTCTAATGAGGAGTGGTTTGTTTGGGAAGGACGTTATTACATCATGCCGCCCATTCCACCCATGCCGCCCATGTCAGGCATTGCAGGGCCAGCATTTTCTTCCGGCTTGTCAGCAACTACTGCTTCAGTTGTTAAGAACATAGCCGCAACAGATCCAGCGTTTTGAAGAGCTGAACGAGTTACTTTAGTTGGGTCAACGATTCCGGCTTCGATCATGTTTACCCACTCGCCAGTAGCAGCGTTGAAGCCTGTTCCAACTGCTTCGCGCTTTAAGCGATCAACAATGATTGAACCTTCAAGGCCTGCATTGTGAGCGATTGTACGTACAGGCTCTTCCATCGCACGCAATACGATGTTAACACCAGTAGCTTCATCGCCTTCAGCTTCAATGGCAGCTACTTTATTGTAAACGTTTAGAAGGGCAACACCACCACCGGAAACGATACCTTCTTCTACAGCTGCACGTGTAGAGTTAAGGGCGTCTTCGATGCGAAGCTTGCGCTCTTTCAATTCAGTTTCAGTTGCAGCACCAACCTTAACAACTGCAACACCGCCAGCAAGCTTAGCTAGGCGCTCTTGTAATTTTTCGCGGTCAAATTCAGAAGTTGTTTCTTCCATTTGAGTACGGATCTGGTTAACACGTCCGCCGATTTGCGCGCTGTCTCCAGCACCTTCAACGATTGTAGTGTTTTCTTTTGTAACAACTACTTTAGTAGCGCGTCCTAAAGAGTCGATTGTAGCAGACTTAAGGTCGCGGCCAAGCTCTTCTGTAATTACTTCACCGCCAGTAAGAATCGCGATGTCTTCTAACATAGCCTTACGGCGGTCACCGAAGCCAGGAGCTTTAACAGCAACTGCATTGAAAGTTCCGCGAAGCTTGTTAACTACCAATGTAGCAAGTGCTTCACCTTCAACATCCTCAGCTACAAGCAATAATGGCTTGCCTTGCTGTACAACCTGCTCAAGGACAGGAAGGATTTCCTGGATGCTAGTAATCTTCTTGTCAGTGATTAAGATATAAGGGTTTTCAAGAACCGCTTCCATCTTATCAGAATCTGTTACCATGTATGGAGAAGCATATCCGCGGTCAAACTGCATACCTTCTACCACATCAAGCTCAGTAGTGAATCCTTTAGATTCTTCAATTGTGATAACACCGTCGTTGCCAACGCGCTCCATAGCTTCAGCAATCAATTGGCCAACTTCATTGTCAGCAGCAGAAATTGCTGCAACCTGAGCAATTGATTCCTTGTTTTCAATTGGCTTTGAAATAGCTTTTAGCTCTTCAACAGCGGTAACAACCGCTTTTTCAATACCTTTGCGGATACCCATTGGGTTAGCGCCTGCAGTAACGTTCTTAAGTCCTTCACGGATCATAGCCTGTGCAAGAACTGTTGCAGTTGTTGTACCGTCACCAGCAACATCGTTTGTTTTGCTTGCAACTTCAGCAACAAGCTTCGCACCCATATTTTCGAAAGCATCTTCTAATTCGATTTCTTTCGCGATTGTAACACCATCATTAGTGATTAATGGAGAACCGAATTTTTTTTCAAGAACCACGTTGCGTCCTTTAGGTCCAAGAGTAACTTTTACTGCATTTGCAAGGGAATCTACACCGCGAAGCATCGCACGGCGGGCTTCTTCACTAAATTTAATCTCTTTAGCCATTTATATAAAACCTCCTCAATTTTTTTAGCTCTTTTTCTGTTTTAAAATCTACCGTACTTCGGCTATTAGCCAATTACAGCAAGAATATCGTTTTCACGTAAAATTAAGTATTCTTTGCCTTCGTACTTCACTTCAGTACCAGCATATTTTGAGAAGATAATACGGTCGCCGTCAGCAACTTCAAGAGCAACGCGCTCACCATTTTCAAGAACGCGGCCAGTTCCCACAGCTACAACCTTACCTTCTTGAGGTTTCTCTTTAGCAGTGTCCGGCAGTACAATGCCGCTTGCAGTTTTTTCTTCAGTTTCAACAAGCTCGATAATAATTCGATCACCTAGTGGCTTTAACAAGTGAAACAACCTCCTCAAATAATATGTAAATATTTTTATTTATTAGCACTCTCCCTAATCGAGTGCTAACACAATTATTATATTAATGAATCTCATTTCCATTTGCAAGGGTGAAGCTTAAATTTTTTAAAAAAATTTGCACCGTCCAAAAGACGCTAAAATTCGACACAAACAACCTCATAAGTATGCTTCATTTGATTTCTTTTTAGTCAGTAAGCTAAAAAATCCTTTGCTGCAGCGCTGAAATTTGAAACGGGCTCCTTTTTATGAGTAAAATGGCTTTAGTACATGTTTTAAAACCATCAATTTTAAGGGGTAAACATTTTGAAGAAGGAATATTGGATTATTTTAATAGCCTATATTGCTATGCAGCTTTCAAGTCTATTCGGCGTTCCGCTGGTCCTCTTATTTGCAGACTTCCTCGGACAGAAGCCCGAAAACATGCAAATTCTGGCGGTAGCCTACTGGCTTGTCATCAGTTTCACTATTACATTGATCATTACGCTTCTTTTATTGAGAAAAGAAATGAAAATGGGATTGGCACAAAGAGATGCTTCTTCCGCAGCAAGCGCAGTCGGCTGGGCAATTGGCGGCATATTTTTAGCTTTAATCGCTCAAGCTACAGCTGCAAGCATTGAGAACATGATTGGCGTGGAAATGGGATCTGAAAATACACAGCAAATCATACGGATCATAGAAGCCTCCCCTGTCGTAATCTTGATTAGCTCAGTAGTGGGGCCCATCCTGGAAGAGATCGTATTTAGGAAGATTATTTTCGGTTCTCTCCATAAACGATTTAACTTCTTCCTATCTGCCCTAATCAGTTCTGTGATTTTTGCTCTCGCCCATTTTGAACCTGAACATATTCTTTTATATTCGGCCATGGGCTTTACCTTTGCTTTCCTATATGTAAAAACAAAACGGATAATCGTACCGATTTTTGCCCACGTTGCCATGAATACTCTTGTGGCAGTCATTCAGCTTAATCAGGAAAACTTGGAAAATTGGATGAAGGAAATGGAAAATGTACAAAGCTTTATCAGCTGCATTGCAGTCTAACACTCAGCGAAGTAAATCGTTTCGCTTTCACTTTATTGGAGGATTTTGATGAGAAGCACACCTTTGTTTTCAGGCATCGTATACATCCTGCTGGGATGCCTTTTTACCTTTATAGCCATTCAAAATATACAACGTGAAGAAGCATGGGGTTTCTTTACTTATTTTCTAATCATCATTGCCACATTCGATCTTGGCACCGGCCTGCGAATGGTTGGTTTCCATTTTAAAATGAAAAATAAAAAAAACAAAAAATGAGCCCGCAATAAGGCTCATTTTTTTATGATTGCTCACTTTCAATTTCCTGCAGCTTCTCTGCTTCCAATACTTTTTTATATGAAATGCGAGAGATAAAAATACTGACTTCATATAAAAGCAGCAGCGGAATCGTCACCATCATATGGGATAAAAGATCAGGCGGTGTAATAAAAGCGGCTATGACCACTAATACAAAGTAAGCATATTTCCGTATCTTCACCAAATATGCTGGTGTGACAATTCCCAGCCTTGTTAAAAACATGACCACTACCGGAAGCTGGAACAGCACCCCAAATGGAATGGTCAGCTGGAAAAGGAATTGAAAATATTCATTTATCCCAATTACTTGATTGATCGCAAGCCGGTTGGCAATGGAAGTCATGAACTCAACTACAAATGGAAATAAAATAAAATAAGCGAATGCGATTCCGCCGACAAATAGAATGACAGAAACGGGTATATAGCTCAGTGTTACATTCCGCTCTTTGTCAGATAATCCTGGGCTAATAAAGGCCCACAGCTGATATAAAATCACGGGCGATGTAATAATAAAAGCAATCAGAAAAGCAAATTGCATATAAACTTTAACCGGGTCGGTTAACCGGAAAGCATTCATCGTCAGTTCCTTCGCTTCATCCGCTTTTTGCAAATAAACAATCAGCGGTTCAGCCAGGAAAAAGCTAAATATTACGGCGATAAAGAAAAAGATAACAGAAATGACTATCCTTTTTCTTAATTCCCCTATATGTTCATAAATCGTCATATCATTATGACTCATATCTATTCATCCTAACTTACTTAGCATCTTTTTTATCGTCATTGTCCGCTAAGCCTTTTGCGCTGCGTTTTTAAATTCACGTAATGTATTCCCAGCTGCTCTTCCCAATTCCGGAAGTTTTTTTGGTCCAAAAATCACTAATGCAATCAAGATAATGAGTATGAGGCTTCCAGGTCCAAGATTCATCATTGCTGCACACCTCCCCTTACCTATAATAGCGAATCCATTACAATCTTCAACTGTTATCTATTGGAATGCAGGATGGCTTACGTTTCTGCAGGATAATTTTTTAAGAAATAAACCAATGACTGCAATTCAACAGCCAGGTCAATATGGTGAATCCGAATGGATGAAGGCACGGTCAGTCTTGCAGGCGTAAAATTCAGGATGCCTTTAATCTTGGCTTTAACCATCCGATCAGTAATCGCCTGTGCTGGCGGTGCCGGTACTGTTAAGATAGCTACCTGAATATCATTTTCTTCAATGACCTTTACCAGATCATCCATATGATAGACAGGCACATCCCCTATCTTCGTTCCTACCTTGTTCTCATCCACATCAAAAGCAACTTCTATCTTGGTATTATTATTATTCTTAAGAAAATTATAATTTAAAAAGGCCGTCCCTAAATTACCTACTCCGACCAATGCTACTTTAGTCAGTTCGTCCTGATCAAGGGTTTTACGAAAAAAGGACAGCAGATAATTTACATTATAGCCGTAACCCTTTTTCCCTAAAGCACCAAAGTAAGAAAAGTCCCGGCGGATTGTTGCCGAATCCACCTTAACCGCTTCACTTAGTTCCGCTGAAGAAACCCTTTGTTTCCCCGAGGAGTGGAGGTTTTTGAGAAAACGATAATATAAAGGAAGCCGTTTAGCAGTGGCTTGCGGTATTTTCATTGGTTCATTGGCCATTCGTTCATCTCCGTCCCTATGATGTATTAGTCTCGTTTAAAATCTCCGTTTTTTCCGCCTGTTTTTTCCATCAAAAAGGTTGGTCCGATTACCATTCCTTTGTCAACTGCTTTACACATGTCATAAACAGTTAGAGCACAAACAGAAGCTGCTGTTAACGCTTCCATTTCCACACCTGTATTTCCTTTCGTCTTTACAGAAGCAGTGTGATGAACAGAATATTTTCTTCCTGCTCAGTTTTCCATGTAAAGGAAATATCAACGCCAGTTAGCGGCAGCGGATGGCACATTGGGATAATATCCCATGTTTTTTTGCTTGCCATGATGCCGGCAACCTGTGCAACAGAAAGCACGTCCCCTTTTTTCATGGTATTAGATGTAATCTTTTCGTATATTTCCTTATTAACAGTTATGCTCGATTGGGCAATGGCTGTCCGCGCTGTTTCAGGCTTGTCGCTGACATCCACCATTTTTGCTCTGCCCTCTTGATTAAAATGGGTAAAATCCGCCATAAAAAAACACCTCTCTCCAAAATCATACACTATTTTTCCCCATCTTTGTACGGGCTTTGTATGCTTCTTCACATATTTCTTTACTATTTTCGTATAAAAATATTTCCATTCAGCACCTGCAGGATAAAAGGCCTGCCTCCTTTATTGCCGAACATATATGAATAAGTTACACTTACTCTATACTATAGAGGTGAAAAAAATGATACTTTTACAAGTAAATCAGCTATCAAAAAACTTTGCTGCTGATCCTATTTTAACGAATATAAAGCTTGAAGTACAAACCAGGGACCGGATTGCCCTTGTAGGACGTAATGGAGCAGGGAAATCTACTCTTTTAAAAATTATAGCCGGCCATATGGCATATGATTCCGGGGACATTATTAAACCCAAGGAAGTAACGGTAGGATACCTGGCTCAAAATACAGGCCTTGAGTCCCACCTTTCCATTTGGGATGAGATGCTGACAGTGTTCGAGCATTTGCAAAAACAGGAAAAACAGCTGCGCCGTCTTGAAGAAAAAATGTCAGACCCTGAAGCCATGAATAATTCCGATGCATACGATCGAATCTTAAAGGAATATGACAAGCTTCAGGTAGAATTCAAAGAGAATGGCGGCTATCAGTATGAAGCGGATATCCGTTCCATTCTTCATGGGCTGAACTTTAATTCTTTCGGCTACAATACGAAAATTTCATCCTTAAGCGGCGGCCAAAGAACAAGGCTTGCCCTTGGAAAACTTTTGCTGACAAAACCCGATATTCTCATATTGGACGAGCCTACAAACCACCTGGACATTGAAACATTATCATGGCTGGAGCAATACTTGCAGAGCTATGACGGTGCCATTCTAATTGTTTCCCATGACCGTTATTTCCTGGATAAGGTTGTTTCCCAGGTATACGAAATTTCAAGGCACCAAATCCGTAAATATCCTGGAAACTATAGCTCCTATTTGGACCAAAAAGCAGAAAACTTTGAACGGGAAATGAAGCAATTTGAAAAACAGCAGGAAGAGATTTCAAAGCTTCAGGATTTTATCCAGCGCAACCTTGCACGAGCTTCAACAACCAAACGCGCCCAAAGCCGGAGAAAACAGCTTGCCAGAATGGAAGTGATGGACAGGCCGCTGGGAGACGAGAAATCCGCATCGTTTGGCTTTGATATTGAAAGGCAATCTGGCAATGAGGTTTTAAATGTAAAATCACTGGCTGTCGGATATAATGATAAAGTTTCTGAGAATATTTCCTTCCGCCTTGCCAGAGGAGACAGCATTGCCCTTGTAGGTCCAAATGGAATCGGCAAATCTACTTTACTGAAAACAATTGTGAAAAAGATATCGGCTCTTTCCGGGGATATACAATACGGATCCAATGTAACAATCGGATACTATGACCAGGAACAGGCTGAGCTTACCAGCAATAAGCGGGTCCTAAACGAATTATGGGATGAATATCCGCTTAAGCCTGAAAAAGAAATTCGCACGATCTTAGGCAATTTTCTTTTTTCCGGTGATGACGTCCTTAAAACTGTCTCAACTCTTAGCGGCGGTGAAAAAGCCCGCCTGGCGCTGGCAAAGCTGATGATGCAGAAAGCTAATTTCTTAATCTTGGATGAGCCGACAAACCATCTTGATCTGGACAGCAAAGAAATCTTGGAAAATGCTTTAATTGACTATCCGGGGACCATACTTTTCGTTTCCCATGACCGTTATTTTATCAACAGAATAACCACAAAGGTGATAGAGCTTTCCAGCAGCGGTGCAACTGAATATCTTGGGGATTACGACTATTATGTTGAAAAGAAGCAGGAGCAAGAAGAACTGCAGGCGTTTGATCAAAATAACAATGCTCATTCTGCACAGCCTTCAAAACAGGAAAAAAATAATTATCAGCTAGATAAGGAAGCAAAAAAGGTTGAAAGACAAAGAAAAAGAAGAATGGAAGAAATCGAAGAACAGATAGAAGCGCTGGAAAAGAAAATCGAAGATTATGATCAGCTTCTCTGCGATCCGGAAGTTTATCAAGACCACGAAAAAGTATTGGAAATAACAAAAGATAATGATGAATTAAAAGCAAAACTGGAAGAACTAATGGATGAATGGACAGTTTTAGCAGATGAATAATGCAGGAAAATTCATAACTTTTAGACTGGTAGGATAGTCACTGCCAGTCTTTTTTATTATCCACAAAGATAACCACAAACAAAAGTCGATTATATACGGTCTCCACAGGGTTTTCCACATTATCCACAGAAACACGGTATTTTATCCACATTATCCACATAAAATTCAGAAAACGAGCATTTTATCCACAAAAAAAACCCCCGGGACTACCGGGGACTTTTACCTATATTATTTATTGTTGTGGATAGCGATATCCAATCCTGGATTTGCATTCAAATCTAAGCCGGAATGAATGCCTTTTTCAAATAAAATACTGCCTGCTGCTGCAATCATGGCTGCATTATCTGTGCATAAAGATAGTGGCGGGATAATTAGCTCTATATCCGGATTATAGGCAAACTTGTCCTCCAATGCTGCACGCAGTCCTTTATTCGCTGCAACACCGCCTGCCAGCAGAAGTTGCTTAACTTTATATTCCTCCACAGCTCTTTCCGTTTTCGTTACAAGTACATCTATAACACTTTCCTGAAAACTTGCCGCAAGATTCTCAGGGACAATTTCTTCCCCACGCTGTTCCGCATTGTGGACAGTGTTAATAACTGCAGATTTTAATCCGCTGAAGCTAAAGTCATATGATCCTTCTTCCAGCCAGGCCCTTGGCAAATTGATCGTAGGCTTCCCCTCATGTGCAAGCTTGTCTATATGCGGTCCTCCCGGATATGGCAGGCTTAACGTTCTTGCTACCTTATCATAAGCCTCCCCTGCAGCATCATCCCTTGTTTCGCCAATCACCTCAAAATAGCCATGTTCCTTCATATACACAAGCTCTGTATGGCCTCCTGATACAACAAGTGAAAGCAAAGGAAACTTCATTTCAGCAACTAAGCGGTTAGCATAAATATGCCCTGCAATATGATGCACGCCTACAAGCGGGATCCCATGGGCAAAAGCAATGGCCTTTGCTGCATTTACACCGATAAGGAGTGCCCCAACAAGGCCAGGCCCTTCAGTTACAGCAATTGCAGATAGATCTGAATAAGTAATTCCTGCGTGGTTTAATGCTTCTTCCAGTACAATAGTTATTTGTTCGACATGGTGGCGGGAAGCAATTTCCGGGACTACTCCACCGAACCGTTTATGGCTTTCTATTTGGGATGCAACAACATTAGCCGCCACCTCCCGGCCATTCTTTATGATGGCAACTGCTGTTTCGTCACAGCTCGTCTCAATTCCCATGATCCATTGATCTTTTTTATTCATAAATTCACCCACATTACTAAAGCATCCTCTTGGTTATCAGTATAATAGTTCTTTCTAATTGCTCCATCCTGGAAGCCGAGTTTGCGGTATAAGGACTGTGCGGTGAAATTGGACACTCTGACTTCAAGGGTCATCGTTTTTGCACCCATTTCAACGGCAACCTCAATTATCTTACGCATTAGTGCTCCACCAAGTTTCCTCCCCCTATATTCGGGCAGCAGTGCAACATTGGTGATATGAGCTTCGTCCACAACTATCCATACTCCGCAATAGCCTATCACTTTATCATCTTCTTCTAAAACTACGTATACGGCAAACTGATTCTGTGTTAATTCGTTATAAAAAGCTTCCCTGCTCCAGGGAGTAGCAAACGATTTATGTTCAATTTCCAAAACATCATCAATATCCTGCTCATTCATAAAACGGAAAGTTAAGGACTTATTCATGCTTTCGCTTCCTCATCACTATAGCTTTTTCTCTTTGTTCGCTTCTATCCAATTGGCCTCGGCTTCCGCAAGACGAATATAATTCGGAACAAAAGAATGAAATTCCTCACCCTCACGGTCTCTGCCTAATAAAGCAAGTTCCGCAGGCCGTGGGTTGTGTTCGGTTGGTGCTGCATATACAGCTTGATCTTTGAGTATTTCCTCTAAAACATTTCGATGCAGCGGCAAATCGTTTCCTATGAAAAGCACCTTCTCATGTTGCTCAGAAAGCTGTTCAGCCCAATCTTTAGAAAGAAGCAGCTGGTCCTTCACAAGAGAAACTAACTGACCTTCCGTATATTGATACAGACCAGTATAAATCTGTCCTCTCCTGGCATCGAATAAAGGGGATACTACCCCATCAAAGTACCTTCCTGCAGAAGCAGCAAAAATTTCCAAGCTTGATACTCCTACCAGCGGTATATTTAATGTCCATGCAAGTGTTTTTGCTATAGTCACACCAATGCGAACACCAGTATAAGAACCAGGCCCTTTAGCAACCACGATTTTATCTAAATCAGCTGGTTGGACATCACATTCTTTCATTAACATATCAATAGCCGGCATAACCCGGACAGAGTGATTCTTCTTCACATTTGTAATATGCTCGCCTATTACCTTATCACCCTCGAGGAGGGCCACTCCTAGGGGGTAATTGGATGTATCGATGGATAGAACCTTCATGACATAATCTCCTTACACAATTCCTCATATCTCTTTCCTTTTGGTTCCAAAATTAGCCTTCTTGATCCGTTGTCTCCCAAATATAAAGAAACCGTCAACAATTCATCAGGAAGCTGGTCTTTAATTAAATGAGCCCATTCTACAACTGTGACCCCATTGCCTTCAAAATATTCATCAAAACCCAAATATTCAAAGGAATCTTCCACTCTGTATACATCCATATGATAAAGAGGCAATCTTCCCTGGTATTCCTTGATAATTGTAAAAGTTGGGCTATTCACATTCCTGATTACACCCAGGCCCTGTGCCAGTCCCTTTGTAAATGTCGTTTTACCTGCACCTAAATCACCTTCCAGAGCAAGAACATCCCCCGGCCGGAGCAGGCTGCCAAGTCTTTTTGAAAATCCCATGGTATCCTCTGGCTGGTTCGAGATAAACTCAATCTGACTCATATTATTTCATCACCTTTAGTGGTTTAATCTGCTTATGAACAAAAAAACCTTAGGATAAATCCTAAGGAGAATAATCTATATGTAGTGTACATCATTTTAAATCAATGGGCAAAGCCTGCCATCTTTCATTAGTTGGTGCACTAGAAGGAAGACTAAAAAAGACATAAAAAAAGACGAAACCTTGTTTCGTTCTTTCAATTAAATCTATAAAAATGGCGGTCCGGACGGGACTCGAACCCGCGACCTCCTGCGTGACAGGCAGGCATTCTAACCAACTGAACTACCGGACCGGATTGCGGGGGCAGGATTTGAACCTGCGACCTTCGGGTTATGAGCCCGACGAGCTACCGGACTGCTCCACCCCGCGATAGTATTATTTATGTGTTTTTTCTATGCTCACATATAGCATAAGGACTGTCCCGATCTCAGGAAGCATAACCAAGATGCGTCTCGATCGGTACAACTCGCAGAATATTCTTGAAGCAACGCTCGTTGCTCCACCCCGCGATAGTATTATTTATGTGATTTTTAAAATGCTCATATATAGCATTTAGAAAACCAAAGCCCGGCAGCGTCCTACTCTCACAGGGGGACAGCCCCCAACTACCATCGGCGCTGAGAAGCTTAACTTCCGTGTTCGGTATGGGAACGGGTGTGACCTTCTCGCTATCGCCACCAGACTATTTGATTTGAAGAAAATTCATTCCTTCAAAACTAGATAATGCATGAAGAAGTGTTGCCGAGTATTCACCAATAACTTGGTTAAGTCCTCGATCGATTAGTATCAGTCAGCTCCACATGTCGCCACGCTTCCACCTCTGACCTATCAACCTGATCATCTTTCAGGGATCTTACTAGCTTGACGCTATGGGAAATCTCATCTCGAGGGGGGCTTCATGCTTAGATGCTTTCAGCACTTATCCCTTCCGCACATAGCTACCCAGCGATGCCTTTGGCAAGACAACTGGTACACCAGCGGTGCGTCCATCCCGGTCCTCTCGTACTAAGGACAGCTCCTCTCAAATTTCCTGCGCCCACGACGGATAGGGACCGAACTGTCTCACGACGTTCTGAACCCAGCTCGCGTACCGCTTTAATGGGCGAACAGCCCAACCCTTGGGACCGACTACAGCCCCAGGATGCGATGAGCCGACATCGAGGTGCCAAACCTCCCCGTCGATGTGGACTCTTGGGGGAGATAAGCCTGTTATCCCCGGGGTAGCTTTTATCCGTTGAGCGATGGCCCTTCCATGCGGAACCACCGGATCACTAAGCCCGACTTTCGTCCCTGCTCGACTTGTAGGTCTCGCAGTCAAGCTCCCTTGTGCCTTTACACTCTGCGAATGATTTCCAACCATTCTGAGGGAACCTTTGGGCGCCTCCGTTACTTTTTAGGAGGCGACCGCCCCAGTCAAACTGCCCACCTGACACTGTCTCCCGCCCCGATAAGGGGCGCGGGTTAGAATTTCAATACAGCCAGGGTAGTATCCCACCGACGCCTCCACCGAAGCTGGCGCTCCGGTTTCTACGGCTCCTACCTATCCTGTACAAGCTGTACCAAAATTCAATATCAGGCTACAGTAAAGCTCCACGGGGTCTTTCCGTCCTGTCGCGGGTAACCTGCATCTTCACAGGTACTATAATTTCACCGAGTCTCTCGTTGAGACAGTGCCCAGATCGTTACGCCTTTCGTGCGGGTCGGAACTTACCCGACAAGGAATTTCGCTACCTTAGGACCGTTATAGTTACGGCCGCCGTTTACTGGGGCTTCGATTCAAAGCTTCGCTTGCGCTAACCTCTCCTCTTAACCTTCCAGCACCGGGCAGGCGTCAGCCCCTATACTTCGCCTTGCGGCTTCGCAGAGACCTGTGTTTTTGCTAAACAGTCGCCTGGGCCTATTCACTGCGGCTCATCAGGGCTATTCACCCTAATGAGCACCCCTTCTCCCGAAGTTACGGGGTCATTTTGCCGAGTTCCTTAACGAGAGTTCTCTCGCTCACCTTAGGATTCTCTCCTCGCCTACCTGTGTCGGTTTGCGGTACGGGCACCTTTTCCCTCGCTAGAGGCTTTTCTTGGCAGTGTGGAATCAGGAACTTCGGTACTAAATTTCCCTCGCCGTCACAGCTCAGCCTGTATGGTAACGGGATTTGCCTCGTTACCGGCCTAACTGCTTGGACGCGCATATCCAACAGCGCGCTTACCCTATCCTCCTGCGTCCCCCCATTGCTCAAACGGTAAAGAGGTGGTACAGGAATATCAACCTGTTGTCCATCGCCTACGCTTTTCAGCCTCGGCTTAGGTCCCGACTAACCCTGAGCGGACGAGCCTTCCTCAGGAAACCTTAGGCATTCGGTGGATGGGATTCTCACCCATCTTTCGCTACTCATACCGGCATTCTCACTTCTAAGCGCTCCACCAGTCCTTGCGGTCTAGCTTCAACGCCCTTAGAACGCTCTCCTACCACGGACATCGCAGATGTCCATCCACAGCTTCGGTGATACGTTTAGCCCCGGTACATTTTCGGCGCGGAGTCACTCGACCAGTGAGCTATTACGCACTCTTTAAATGGTGGCTGCTTCTAAGCCAACATCCTGGTTGTCTAAGCAACTCCACATCCTTTTCCACTTAACGTATACTTTGGGACCTTAGCTGGTGGTCTGGGCTGTTTCCCTCTTGACTACGGATCTATCACTCGCAGTCTGACTCCCATGGATAAGTCTTTGGCATTCGGAGTTTGTCTGAATTCGGTAACCCGATGAGGGCCCCTAGTCCAAACAGTGCTCTACCTCCAAGACTCTTACTACATGAGGCTAGCCCTAAAGCTATTTCGGAGAGAACCAGCTATCTCCAAGTTCGATTGGAATTTCTCCGCTACCCACACCTCATCCCCGCACTTTTCAACGTGCGTGGGTTCGGGCCTCCATCCAGTGTTACCTGGACTTCACCCTGGACATGGGTAGATCACCTGGTTTCGGGTCTACGACCACATACTCATTCGCCCTATTCAGACTCGCTTTCGCTGCGGCTCCGTCTTGTCAACTTAACCTTGCATGTAATCGTAACTCGCCGGTTCATTCTACAAAAGGCACGCTATCACCCATTAACGGGCTCTAACTACTTGTAGGCACACGGTTTCAGGTTCTCTTTCACTCCCCTTCCGGGGTGCTTTTCACCTTTCCCTCACGGTACTGGTTCACTATCGGTCACTAGGGAGTATTTAGCCTTGGGAGATGGTCCTCCCTGCTTCCGACGGGATTTCTCGTGTCCCGCCGTACTCAGGATCCACTCTGGAGGGAACGAAGTTTCAACTACAGGGCTTTTACCTTCTCTGGCCGGCCTTTCCAGACCTGTTCATTTACCTCGTTCCTTTGTAACTCCGTGTAGAGTGTCCTACAACCCCAAGAGGCAAGCCTCTTGGTTTGGGCTAATCCCGTTTCGCTCGCCGCTACTCAGGGAATCGCGTTTGCTTTCTCTTCCTCCGGGTACTTAGATGTTTCAGTTCCCCGGGTCTGCCTTCCATACCCTATGTATTCAGGTAAAGATCCTATCCCATTACGGATAGGGGGTTTCCCCATTCGGAAATCTCCGGATCAAAGCTTACTTACAGCTCCCCGAAGCATATCGGAGTTAGTCCCGTCCTTCATCGGCTCCTAGTGCCAAGGCATTCACCGTGCGCCCTTTCTAACTTAACCGTATTTGACGTATTCATCGAAGATGAAATAGCCAATGGTTTTAACTCTATTTAACATAGAGAGAATTTACTAAAATGGCGATTACTCGGTTATTGCTTCTTCATTAACATTATCTAGTTTTCAAAGAACGAATATTCCAGAGAGATTGGTCTCTCAAAACTAAACGAACAAAACACGTCACGTCTCAAGTAAATATCCTTAGAAAGGAGGTGATCCAGCCGCACCTTCCGATACGGCTACCTTGTTACGACTTCACCCCAATCATCTGTCCCACCTTAGGCGGCTGGCTCCAAAAGGTTACCCCACCGACTTCGGGTGTTACAAACTCTCGTGGTGTGACGGGCGGTGTGTACAAGGCCCGGGAACGTATTCACCGCGGCATGCTGATCCGCGATTACTAGCGATTCCGGCTTCATGCAGGCGAGTTGCAGCCTGCAATCCGAACTGAGAATGGTTTTATGGGATTCGCTTAACCTCGCGGTCTCGCAGCCCTTTGTACCATCCATTGTAGCACGTGTGTAGCCCAGGTCATAAGGGGCATGATGATTTGACGTCATCCCCACCTTCCTCCGGTTTGTCACCGGCAGTCACCTTAGAGTGCCCAACTGAATGCTGGCAACTAAGATCAAGGGTTGCGCTCGTTGCGGGACTTAACCCAACATCTCACGACACGAGCTGACGACAACCATGCACCACCTGTCACCCTGTCCCCCGAAGGGGAACGCCCTATCTCTAGGGTTGTCAGGAGATGTCAAGACCTGGTAAGGTTCTTCGCGTTGCTTCGAATTAAACCACATGCTCCACCGCTTGTGCGGGCCCCCGTCAATTCCTTTGAGTTTCAGCCTTGCGGCCGTACTCCCCAGGCGGAGTGCTTAATGCGTTTGCTGCAGCACTAAAGGGCGGAAACCCTCTAACACTTAGCACTCATCGTTTACGGCGTGGACTACCAGGGTATCTAATCCTGTTTGCTCCCCACGCTTTCGCGCCTCAGCGTCAGTTACAGACCAAAGAGTCGCCTTCGCCACTGGTGTTCCTCCACATCTCTACGCATTTCACCGCTACACGTGGAATTCCACTCTTCTCTTCTGCACTCAAGTTCCCCAGTTTCCAATGACCCTCCCCGGTTGAGCCGGGGGCTTTCACATCAGACTTAAGGAACCGCCTGCGCGCGCTTTACGCCCAATAATTCCGGACAACGCTTGCCACCTACGTATTACCGCGGCTGCTGGCACGTAGTTAGCCGTGGCTTTCTGGTTAGGTACCGTCAAGGTACCGGCAGTTACTCCGGTACTTGTTCTTCCCTAACAACAGAGTTTTACGATCCGAAAACCTTCATCACTCACGCGGCGTTGCTCCGTCAGACTTTCGTCCATTGCGGAAGATTCCCTACTGCTGCCTCCCGTAGGAGTCTGGGCCGTGTCTCAGTCCCAGTGTGGCCGATCACCCTCTCAGGTCGGCTACGCATCGTTGCCTTGGTGAGCCGTTACCTCACCAACTAGCTAATGCGCCGCGGGCCCATCTGTAAGTGATAGCCGAAACCATCTTTCAGCTTTCCCTCATGTGAGGGAAAGAGTTATCCGGTATTAGCTCCGGTTTCCCGAAGTTATCCCAGTCTTACAGGCAGGTTGCCCACGTGTTACTCACCCGTCCGCCGCTGACTTCAGGGAGCAAGCTCCCATCCGTCCGCTCGACTTGCATGTATTAGGCACGCCGCCAGCGTTCGTCCTGAGCCAGGATCAAACTCTCCATATAAGAGTTGATTAAGCTCATAAGTTGTCTTTTCAAAAAAGACTAAAGAATTAACGTTGACGTTTTTGTTCGTTCAGTTTTCAAAGATCAATTCCTCTGTCGCTATCAAGCAACTATATTAGAATAACATTTCCACCTAAATTCGTCAACACTTTTTTGTGTTTTATTGAATTAAATTTCTAATATAATCTTCTGATATAATAACACCGCTGGTGTATGCTTATGGTAAAACATACCAGTGTTAGAGGGTTAAAAAAGACAAAGAGCAAACTCTCTGTCTTCGCCCGGCAGCGTCCTACTCTCACAGGGGGACAGCCCCCAACTACCATCGGCGCTGAGAAGCTTAACTTCCGTGTTCGGTATGGGAACGGGTGTGACCTTCTCGCTATCGCCACCAGACTATTTGATTTGAAGAAAATTCATTCCTTCAAAACTAGATAATGCATGAAGAAGTGTTGCCGAGTATTCACCAATAACTTGGTTAAGTCCTCGATCGATTAGTATCAGTCAGCTCCACATGTCGCCACGCTTCCACCTCTGACCTATCAACCTGATCATCTTTCAGGGATCTTACTAGCTTGACGCTATGGGAAATCTCATCTCGAGGGGGGCTTCATGCTTAGATGCTTTCAGCACTTATCCCTTCCGCACATAGCTACCCAGCGATGCCTTTGGCAAGACAACTGGTACACCAGCGGTGCGTCCATCCCGGTCCTCTCGTACTAAGGACAGCTCCTCTCAAATTTCCTGCGCCCACGACGGATAGGGACCGAACTGTCTCACGACGTTCTGAACCCAGCTCGCGTACCGCTTTAATGGGCGAACAGCCCAACCCTTGGGACCGACTACAGCCCCAGGATGCGATGAGCCGACATCGAGGTGCCAAACCTCCCCGTCGATGTGGACTCTTGGGGGAGATAAGCCTGTTATCCCCGGGGTAGCTTTTATCCGTTGAGCGATGGCCCTTCCATGCGGAACCACCGGATCACTAAGCCCGACTTTCGTCCCTGCTCGACTTGTAGGTCTCGCAGTCAAGCTCCCTTGTGCCTTTACACTCTGCGAATGATTTCCAACCATTCTGAGGGAACCTTTGGGCGCCTCCGTTACTTTTTAGGAGGCGACCGCCCCAGTCAAACTGCCCACCTGACACTGTCTCCCGCCCCGATAAGGGGCGCGGGTTAGAATTTCAATACAGCCAGGGTAGTATCCCACCGACGCCTCCACCGAAGCTGGCGCTCCGGTTTCTACGGCTCCTACCTATCCTGTACAAGCTGTACCAAAATTCAATATCAGGCTACAGTAAAGCTCCACGGGGTCTTTCCGTCCTGTCGCGGGTAACCTGCATCTTCACAGGTACTAT
The DNA here is from genome assembly GCF_058145115.1 of Cytobacillus sp. C11.1. Lineage (NCBI taxonomy): Bacteria > Bacillati > Bacillota > Bacilli > Caryophanales > Bacillaceae > Cytobacillus > Cytobacillus sp. C11.1. The sequence goes on from NZ_CM176935.1 coordinate 621,029, forward strand.
AATTTCACCGAGTCTCTCGTTGAGACAGTGCCCAGATCGTTACGCCTTTCGTGCGGGTCGGAACTTACCCGACAAGGAATTTCGCTACCTTAGGACCGTTATAGTTACGGCCGCCGTTTACTGGGGCTTCGATTCAAAGCTTCGCTTGCGCTAACCTCTCCTCTTAACCTTCCAGCACCGGGCAGGCGTCAGCCCCTATACTTCGCCTTGCGGCTTCGCAGAGACCTGTGTTTTTGCTAAACAGTCGCCTGGGCCTATTCACTGCGGCTCATCAGGGCTATTCACCCTAATGAGCACCCCTTCTCCCGAAGTTACGGGGTCATTTTGCCGAGTTCCTTAACGAGAGTTCTCTCGCTCACCTTAGGATTCTCTCCTCGCCTACCTGTGTCGGTTTGCGGTACGGGCACCTTTTCCCTCGCTAGAGGCTTTTCTTGGCAGTGTGGAATCAGGAACTTCGGTACTAAATTTCCCTCGCCGTCACAGCTCAGCCTGTATGGTAACGGGATTTGCCTCGTTACCGGCCTAACTGCTTGGACGCGCATATCCAACAGCGCGCTTACCCTATCCTCCTGCGTCCCCCCATTGCTCAAACGGTAAAGAGGTGGTACAGGAATATCAACCTGTTGTCCATCGCCTACGCTTTTCAGCCTCGGCTTAGGTCCCGACTAACCCTGAGCGGACGAGCCTTCCTCAGGAAACCTTAGGCATTCGGTGGATGGGATTCTCACCCATCTTTCGCTACTCATACCGGCATTCTCACTTCTAAGCGCTCCACCAGTCCTTGCGGTCTAGCTTCAACGCCCTTAGAACGCTCTCCTACCACGGACATCGCAGATGTCCATCCACAGCTTCGGTGATACGTTTAGCCCCGGTACATTTTCGGCGCGGAGTCACTCGACCAGTGAGCTATTACGCACTCTTTAAATGGTGGCTGCTTCTAAGCCAACATCCTGGTTGTCTAAGCAACTCCACATCCTTTTCCACTTAACGTATACTTTGGGACCTTAGCTGGTGGTCTGGGCTGTTTCCCTCTTGACTACGGATCTATCACTCGCAGTCTGACTCCCATGGATAAGTCTTTGGCATTCGGAGTTTGTCTGAATTCGGTAACCCGATGAGGGCCCCTAGTCCAAACAGTGCTCTACCTCCAAGACTCTTACTACATGAGGCTAGCCCTAAAGCTATTTCGGAGAGAACCAGCTATCTCCAAGTTCGATTGGAATTTCTCCGCTACCCACACCTCATCCCCGCACTTTTCAACGTGCGTGGGTTCGGGCCTCCATCCAGTGTTACCTGGACTTCACCCTGGACATGGGTAGATCACCTGGTTTCGGGTCTACGACCACATACTCATTCGCCCTATTCAGACTCGCTTTCGCTGCGGCTCCGTCTTGTCAACTTAACCTCGCATGTAATCGTAACTCGCCGGTTCATTCTACAAAAGGCACGCTATCACCCATTAACGGGCTCTAACTACTTGTAGGCACACGGTTTCAGGTTCTCTTTCACTCCCCTTCCGGGGTGCTTTTCACCTTTCCCTCACGGTACTGGTTCACTATCGGTCACTAGGGAGTATTTAGCCTTGGGAGATGGTCCTCCCTGCTTCCGACGGGATTTCTCGTGTCCCGCCGTACTCAGGATCCACTCTGGAGGGAACGAAGTTTCAACTACAGGGCTTTTACCTTCTCTGGCCGGCCTTTCCAGACCTGTTCATTTACCTCGTTCCTTTGTAACTCCGTGTAGAGTGTCCTACAACCCCAAGAGGCAAGCCTCTTGGTTTGGGCTAATCCCGTTTCGCTCGCCGCTACTCAGGGAATCGCGTTTGCTTTCTCTTCCTCCGGGTACTTAGATGTTTCAGTTCCCCGGGTCTGCCTTCCATACCCTATGTATTCAGGTAAAGATCCTATCCCATTACGGATAGGGGGTTTCCCCATTCGGAAATCTCCGGATCAAAGCTTACTTACAGCTCCCCGAAGTATATCGGAGTTAGTCCCGTCCTTCATCGGCTCCTAGTGCCAAGGCATTCACCGTGCGCCCTTTCTAACTTAACCTACTTCGGCCGCTGATCGACTGCGAATCTCTGCGTCAGCTCCGTCACTGTGCTCCTCACGTACTCTCGTACGCTCCGGTGCTCGTTCGGTCGCTTCCTTGATCTTCTTGCCGCTCATCGTCCTCATGGTTTGTGCTCTTACTTGGTTTTAAAAAACTTACATAAGAGAAAAAAACTAAGATGGCGATTACTCGGTTATTGCTTCTTCATTAACATTATCTAGTTTTCAAAGAACGAATAATTCAATGAGAGATTGGTCTCTCAAAACTAAACGAACAAAACACGTCACGTCTCAAGTAAATATCCTTAGAAAGGAGGTGATCCAGCCGCACCTTCCGATACGGCTACCTTGTTACGACTTCACCCCAATCATCTGTCCCACCTTAGGCGGCTGGCTCCAAAAGGTTACCCCACCGACTTCGGGTGTTACAAACTCTCGTGGTGTGACGGGCGGTGTGTACAAGGCCCGGGAACGTATTCACCGCGGCATGCTGATCCGCGATTACTAGCGATTCCGGCTTCATGCAGGCGAGTTGCAGCCTGCAATCCGAACTGAGAATGGTTTTATGGGATTCGCTTAACCTCGCGGTCTCGCAGCCCTTTGTACCATCCATTGTAGCACGTGTGTAGCCCAGGTCATAAGGGGCATGATGATTTGACGTCATCCCCACCTTCCTCCGGTTTGTCACCGGCAGTCACCTTAGAGTGCCCAACTGAATGCTGGCAACTAAGATCAAGGGTTGCGCTCGTTGCGGGACTTAACCCAACATCTCACGACACGAGCTGACGACAACCATGCACCACCTGTCATCCTGTCCCCCGAAGGGGAACGCCCTATCTCTAGGGTTGTCAGGAGATGTCAAGACCTGGTAAGGTTCTTCGCGTTGCTTCGAATTAAACCACATGCTCCACCGCTTGTGCGGGCCCCCGTCAATTCCTTTGAGTTTCAGCCTTGCGGCCGTACTCCCCAGGCGGAGTGCTTAATGCGTTTGCTGCAGCACTAAAGGGCGGAAACCCTCTAACACTTAGCACTCATCGTTTACGGCGTGGACTACCAGGGTATCTAATCCTGTTTGCTCCCCACGCTTTCGCGCCTCAGCGTCAGTTACAGACCAAAGAGTCGCCTTCGCCACTGGTGTTCCTCCACATCTCTACGCATTTCACCGCTACACGTGGAATTCCACTCTTCTCTTCTGCACTCAAGTTCCCCAGTTTCCAATGACCCTCCCCGGTTGAGCCGGGGGCTTTCACATCAGACTTAAGGAACCGCCTGCGCGCGCTTTACGCCCAATAATTCCGGACAACGCTTGCCACCTACGTATTACCGCGGCTGCTGGCACGTAGTTAGCCGTGGCTTTCTGGTTAGGTACCGTCAAGGTACCGGCAGTTACTCCGGTACTTGTTCTTCCCTAACAACAGAGTTTTACGATCCGAAAACCTTCATCACTCACGCGGCGTTGCTCCGTCAGACTTTCGTCCATTGCGGAAGATTCCCTACTGCTGCCTCCCGTAGGAGTCTGGGCCGTGTCTCAGTCCCAGTGTGGCCGATCACCCTCTCAGGTCGGCTACGCATCGTTGCCTTGGTGAGCCGTTACCTCACCAACTAGCTAATGCGCCGCGGGCCCATCTGTAAGTGATAGCCGAAACCATCTTTCAGCTTTCCCTCATGTGAGGGAAAGAGTTATCCGGTATTAGCTCCGGTTTCCCGAAGTTATCCCAGTCTTACAGGCAGGTTGCCCACGTGTTACTCACCCGTCCGCCGCTGACTTCAGGGAGCAAGCTCCCATCCGTCCGCTCGACTTGCATGTATTAGGCACGCCGCCAGCGTTCGTCCTGAGCCAGGATCAAACTCTCCATATAAGAGTTGATTAAGCTCATAAGTTGTCTTTTCAAAAAAGACTAAAGAATTAACGTTGACGTTTTTGTTCGTTCAGTTTTCAAAGATCAATAAAATTGGAGCGGGTGAAGGGAATCGAACCCTCATCATCAGCTTGGAAGGCTGAGGTTTTACCACTAAACTACACCCGCATATATATTTGTTTTTCCCGAATGGTCGGGAAGACAGGATTCGAACCTGCGACCCCTTGGTCCCAAACCAAGTGCTCTACCAAGCTGAGCTACTCCCCGTAAATATGGCGCGCCCGAGAGGAGTCGAACCCCTAACCTTTTGATCCGTAGTCAAACGCTCTATCCAATTGAGCTACGGGCGCATTTTTAAAAGCAACTCTTATATTATAATGGCTTAAAAACCGTCTGTCAACAACTTTCTTTGGTGCGGCCGAGAGGACTTGAACCTCCACGGGGTTGCCCCCACTAGGCCCTCAACCTAGCGCGTCTGCCATTCCGCCACGACCGCTTAATGAAGCGACAATAACTATCATACCAGGATGAAATAAACAATTCAATGGTAATTAATGGTGCGGGTGAAGGGAGTCGAACCCCCACGCCTTGCGGCGCCAGATCCTAAGTCTGGTGCGTCTGCCAATTCCGCCACACCCGCAATATTAAATTAAAATGGTGAGCCATGAAGGACTCGAACCTTCGACCCTCTGATTAAAAGTCAGATGCTCTACCGACTGAGCTAATGGCTCACAAACAAAAAATGGCTGGGCTAGCAGGATTCGAACCTGCGAGTGACGGAGTCAAAGTCCGGTGCCTTACCGCTTGGCTATAGCCCAACAAATGGCGGTCCCGACGGGAATCGAACCCGCGATCTCCTGCGTGACAGGCAGGCATGTTAACCGCTACACCACGGGACCTGCTTATTGTTTTTTTAAAAGAAAGTGACCCGTACGGGATTCGAACCCGTGTTACCGCCGTGAAAGGGCGGTGTCTTAACCGCTTGACCAACGGGCCATTGTGAGAATATTCTGGCGGAGAAGGAGGGATTTGAACCCTCGCGCCGCTTACGCGACCTACACCCTTAGCAGGGGCGCCTCTTCAGCCACTTGAGTACTTCCCCAAATATGGCTCCGCAGGCAGGATTCGAACCTGCGACCGTTCGGTTAACAGCCGAATGCTCTACCACTGAGCTACTGCGGAATAGTAATGAATCTTAGTCGAAATCGTGGTAATCATCTTATCGACTCTTTACATTATAAGGACGTGGACTTCAAAAGTCAAGCTTGTTTTTGAAAGAATTTATTAACCTCTCGTCCTATTATTGTCCTGCGACAATTACTAAATATAAATCCTTTTTAATCCATTGTCAATTCTTTTTCGAACACTAATTTCCCCCTGCATTTTCCGCAAACATATCTCTTGGTATCAATAGCTCTTCTTCTCTGATAAGTTTGATTGCACTCTTTACAAATGTAAATAAGTATTTTCTTGGGTGTTCTTCTTTTTTGGCGATCAGGCAAAGCTGAGCAAAATCGTGGCGCTCCCACTTCTTTCATTAACTGCCTGAAATCCTGATCACGGTGTTTATATCCTCTGCCCTCTAAGTGCAAATGATAATGGCAAAGCTCATGCTTAATTATGCCAACAAGTTCTTCAATTCCAAGCTGCTCATAATATTTTTTATTTATTTCTATATGATGAGAGTTTAACAAATACCTTCCGCCCGTCGATCTAAGCCTGGCATTAAAGTATGCTTGGTGGCGAAATAGTTTGCCAAAGCTTTCTAAAGATATCTTTTCAACAAGTATTTGAAGATCTTTGTCTTTCATTGCAATGTTTTCCCCTTTTATAGTGAACATGACAACCTATTATAGCATACATTATATATACCTTTTACAGAGAAGGAGCTGTTCTGATTTTTAGGAGCCCCTACTTTCCTTACGATAAGGAATCCATTCCATATCCACATACACCTTAAGGATTAAACCTAACATACGGGAGGTAATCATATGCCTGTTTGGTTTCAGAACCAAATCCAGCGTGCGTTTTACGAGAAGGACCGTTATCAGATAAAATTATTAAATCAATGCTGGTTTTTTTATAGAAAAAAACACTGCTCATAGAAAAGCTGAGCGCCTTGCGATAAGCATAAGGCGAATCACGCAGGAAGTCCTGATTTCTGAGTGATTTGACTTACGGCTCGAGAGCAAGGCGCTGAAGCTGGACAAAATAAGCAGTGTTTTTCCATTTAACTTGACGGGTCCAGCATAGTTAAGGCGACTCTTCCTTTCTGTTTATCTACAGAGTCAACCCAGACTGTGACTACATCACCTACAGATACAACATCTAATGGATGCTTTACAAATTGACGGCTAAGTTTTGAGATATGAACAAGGCCGTCCTGTTTGACTCCAATATCAACAAAAGCGCCAAAGTCGACTACGTTTCGTACTGTCCCCTGAAGTTCCATGCCTTCTTGTAAATCTTCGAGCTTTAATACTTCCTTCTTTAATAGAGGCTTTGGCAACTCATCACGAGGGTCTCTTTCGGGTCTCATTAACGCATCGATTATATCTTTTAACGTCAGTTCGCCAATTTCAAGCTCTTGTGCTGTTTGGCTAATGTTCAACCCTGCTAGGGCATTTCTTAATGAAAGGGTCCCAAGATCATTGGACTTAAAACCAAGATTAGTCAGCAGCTTATTTACTTCTGCATACGTTTCAGGGTGAATGCCTGTCCTGTCCAACGGCTCTTTTCCATCCACAACTCTTAAGAATCCAATCGCCTGCTCATAAGTTTTTGCTCCAAGGCGCGGAATTTTTTTCAGCTGCTTGCGGTTTGCAAACTTTCCATCCTCTTCACGCTTTTTGACTATATTATTGGCAACTGTTTTTGAGAGCCCCGCAACATGCTGGAGAAGTGACGATGATGCTGTATTGACATTGACACCCACTTGGTTTACTGCAGTTTCCACTACAAAGTCCAGCGACCCGGACAATCTCTTTTGGGATACATCATGCTGATATTGCCCCACACCAACAGATTTTGGATCAATTTTCACAAGCTCTGCAAGCGGATCTTGAAGGCGGCGTGCAATGGATATCGCACTCCTTTCTTCTACCTGCAGATCCGGGAATTCCTCTCTTGCCAAATCGGATGCAGAATAGACGCTAGCTCCTGCTTCATTAACGATTAAATAGAAAATCTCATCCTTCATTTCTTTTAAAATGTCTGCTATAAATTGTTCTGTTTCTCTCGATGCAGTTCCATTGCCGATCGCAACCATTTCTACCTTAAAGGTATTGAGTATATGAATAACTTTTTCTCTAGCCTGTTTTGTTTTGGAAACAGGAGGATGAGGATAAATGACATCGATATTTAGGACTTTCCCTGTATCATCAACAACAGCAAGCTTACAGCCTGTTCTATAGGCAGGGTCCACACCTAGTACAACCTTGCCTTTTAACGGAGGCTGCAGCAATAGTTTTCTGAGGTTTTCCGAGAAAATCATGATCGCCTGCTCTTCAGCCTTTTCTGTTAACTCATTGCGTATTTCACGTTCAATGGAAGGCTGTATTAACCGCTTATACCCATCCTCAATCGCTTCTTTTACTATTGGGGCAGCAAGAGAACGGCCGTCCTGCACCCACTTTTTAAATAAGTAGTTCAGGATAAAGTCTGTATTTGGCTTTATATTTATTTTTAATACATCTTCCTTTTCTCCTCTGTTTAATGCCAGTGTTCGGTGAGGAACAATTTTATTAATGGGCTCCTCATATTCATAATACATTTCATAAACGCTCTTTTCGTCATTTTCTTTATTTTTTACAGACGACTCGATTGTTCCTTTTCTGGCAGTTTCTGTACGGATCCATTTCCTGCTGTCTGCTTCATCCGATACCCATTCTGCGACGATGTCTTTTGCACCTAAGATTGCTTCCTCAACATTGTTTACTTCCTTTTCTTCTGACAAAAATTCTTTCGCTTTTATTTCAGGCTTTTCATTAAGCGAAAAGGTAAGCAGCCATACAGCCAAAGGCTCAAGCCCCTTTTCTTTTGCCACAGTCGCTTTCGTACGGCGTTTCTGCTTGAAAGGGCGGTATAAATCCTCAACCTCCTGCAATTTAACTGCTTTTTCAATTTTGGATTTTAATTCATCTGTCAATTTCCCCTGCTCTTCAATTAAACGGACTACTTCTTCTTTCCTGTGATTAAGGTTTTGTATGTATTGCCAGCGCTCCATAATACCGCGGATTTGAACCTCATCCAATGCGCCAGTCTGCTCTTTTCTATAACGGGCTATAAATGGAACGGTATTTCCTTCTTCCAATAAGCTTATTGTATTCCTCACTTGTTTAACTGCTATTGATAGCTCTCCAGCAATCATATTTAGCACTCGATCTTGTTTATCCAATGTTTTCTCCAAGTTCATTCCTCCATCATAGAGTTTCATCTTTTATTTTAACAAAACCTTTTTAAAGTTTCACACTTGCCATGACGGACCAGTCCTTTTTAAACTAGCTTCCGCTAAAGCTCATTGTTGATTATGGCACCCTCTGATTGGACGAGACCCTCGCGAAAGAAGCGATTCAAAGGGAGCCCTTAGTGCTTTTAATTGCTCACGGACCGCCCGTAGTTCGCTGAGCTTCTTGAATTTAGCAGGCAAGTTTAACAGAGCCTAAAACAAAAAGCTTACCCTGTTTTAGAGTAAGCTTCCAAGTATAAAAGTAGCATCATCGGCTGTTGATGGATACTGCTTTTTTATATCCTCCGAGATAAGATCAATAGGGAGAAATGCTTTTAGCAAAGATTTAACCCCTTGAATATTTAAGCCATCTGAGTATATTAAGAATTTCGAATCAGCTTCATACGTAAACCGTTGAGTGTGAAACACCTGCGGCCTCCCCGACAGATACCCCGTAACAGGGAGAGGATAGGTTAGTTTGCCAGTTGAGGAGTAAAGGAAAAATCGAATATTTCCTACACAGCTATAAACAAACTCCCTAGTGGCAAAATGCACCTTAAACAGCGCAACTGCCGCTCCTCGCTTTTGTATAAGAACCTCATTGCAAAGCTTCATGATTGCATCTACGTCTTTCTCATGGTGCTCTTCTACAACTCCTATAACGGCAGAAGATGCTTCATACGCAAATTCTCCGCTTCCAAGGCCGTCTGCTAGTACACATACAAAGTATTCATCTGTTGCGGTAAAATAATAGCCATCCCCGCAGAATGATTTTCCTTCTTTAGCCGTCTGGTGAGCGATCACTTCGATGTTGTCCCTAACCAATTTGGTCATGAAAGGCACTCCGAGTTATTTGTTTCAGCATGGATAGCTTCTTGGAGTTTCTTGATCGCACGCCTTTGGAGTCTTGAGACATGCATTTGGGAAATTCCCAGCTTATCCCCAGCTTCTTTCTGGCTCATATTCTCAAGATATGTGTATTGGATAATCAATTTTTCTCTCTCTGATAAGACATGCAGGACTTTTTCAAGTACAAGCATTTGGTTTACCTTTTCGAAGCCCTCGTCCTCATTCCCGACGATATCCAGCAATGTTACTGTTCCGCCATCAGAGTCAGCTTCGATTGAGTGGTCAACAGAAAGCGCTTGGTAGCTTTTGCCCATTTCCATTGCTTCCAGCACTTCTTCTTCTGATACACCGAGCACATCGGCAATTTCGTCCACTCTAGGAGAACGATGAAGCTCAGTTGTTAGCTCTTCAACTGTGGCCTTTATTTTCGGACCCAGCTCTTTTATTCGGCGAGGCACATGGACACTCCATGTTTTATCCCTTAAAAAGCGCTTAATTTCACCAATGATAGTCGGAACCGCAAAGGCTTCGAATGTTTTTCCGTAAGATTCATCATACCGGCGGATCGCCCCTAATAGCCCGATAATGCCGACTTGGACAATATCTTCATGATACGAACGACCTTTTGAATACTTGCGGGCAATAGCTTCGACCAGGTTCTGATACTGAAGGACAAGCGCATTTTGAGCTTCTTCATCTTGGTGAAGCTGGTAAGCCTTGATTAAAGCATTTGTTTCTTCTTTGGATTTTTGATTAGGTTGAGATTGTTTTTGCATCCCTCTCCACCTGCTCTCCTTCTAGGTATTTGGTCATGAAGACCGTAACACCCTCTTTGTGATGAATTCTTACTTCATCCATCAATGTTTCAATCAGGTATAGGCCCAAGCCTCCTTCACGCAAAAATTCCACAGAATCAGTCTGGTCATATGGTCCAATGCCTTGTCTCGCAGATTGAAAATCAAAACTCTTGCCGCTGTCTGCAACCATAACTTCAAGACGGTCATTATACAACCCGAAACCGATGACTACTTCACCTTGTTCATTCTGCTTGTATGCGTGTTGGACTGCATTGGTGCATGCTTCACTCGTTGCAATTTTTAAATCTTCAATTTCTTCATAGGCAAATCCCATTCTGCTGGCAATCCCGGATAGAGTCAGGCGGATTACCCCAACGAATTCCGGCTTAGCCGGTATTTTCACCTCTATATAATCAAATGGTTCGTTCATTGTACTCCACCTTCAATCCCGCTGTTTATATCAATAATATCGGCTAGACCAGTAATTTCAAAAAGTCTCTTTAATCGATCCGACAAACCTATTATTTTAAACTTGCCGTTATTTGCACGTACATTTTTAAATACACCAACAAATACGCCTAAGCCGGTACTATCCATATAAGAGACTTCAGATAGGTTTACCACCATTTCCACTCCTTCTTTTTCCGTTAAAGGAAAAAGCTCTTCCCGGAGCTTTGGAGCTGTATATGCATCAATTTCTCCGCTAACCATTGCTTCAATTAGCATATCATTTTCTTTTACATCTATTGTAATATTCATAACTGACCCACCTCTTTACATGTCAACTGCATTTTACTACTTACCCGTAGTTTAAACAGGTTAAACATTTCTTTTTAAAATAATTAAGGTAAAATCGTCTCGCAATTGAAAATGCTGGAGCTTTTCGAGTTCTTTATATACGCTATTAACAATTTCCTGTGCATTCAAATGAATATATTTCTTGATTAATTCAAGCAATGTTTCTTTTTCAATGAAACCTTCTTCAGTACGGCATTCTGTTACCCCATCTGACATTAATATAATCATATCTCCGGGATTTACTCCTTTTTCGTACTGGCGGTACTTAGTTTTTTTATCTATGCCCAGAAGAAGGCCTTTAGCCACTAGCTCTGTAAATTCACCTTCATCGGCATTGAAGAAAAGCCCTGGCTCATGGCCGGCAGAACCATATGAGAACATATGGGTATTTGTATCGTAAATCCCGTAGAACATTGTTATAAACATAGTCAGATCAACGTTTTGTTCCACAACCCGATTAAGGCTCTCAAGGACACTTTTAGGATCATTGCGGTTTTCAGGCAAACTATCCATGGCGTACTTAATCATGGACATACATAAAGCTGCCGGAAGGCCTTTTCCGATAACATCAGCAATCGCAATGCTAATACTGCCATTTTCATCCTGAACAAAGTGGAAATAATCACCGTTCATATGTTTAGCAGGAACACTAATTGCGCCAATGTCCAGCCCTTCTACAGAAGGAACCTGGGTACCCAGCAGAGTCTGCTGAACATTAGCGGCAATTTCCATTTCCGTTCTAAGCTCCTGCTGAATATGCTTCAAGTTCTGGTGCTCCCTATAGGCAAATCCATACCCAATCATGACTTCCAAAAGGATATCAAAAGAATGGTGAACATACTCAGGCAAGTCTGGATACAGTTCACCCATCAGACTTTTATGAACGCTAATAATCTCTTCAGGAGAGACTTTGTGTTCAATCGACTTCCTGCTGAACTTCTGGCCCTGATACAAAGCCTGTTCAGATTGTTCCTTTATATAATTCTCCAGAATATCCCGATACTTTGACTCCATCATTTCTCGGAAATCCATACCGCTTCCCCCTAACGGAGCCACTTAGTTGCTTTTATATCTGTCCCAGTTCCCGGATTGGAGTCAATTAAGAACTCATCCATTAACCGTTTGACACCTGGCAGGCCGGCTCCTAATCCCCCCGATGTTGAGAATCCATCTTCCATTACTTGGCGTAAATCATTTATTCCAGGGCCGCTGTCTACTGCAACTATACGCAATCCCGCTTTTCCGCCGTCATATATTTTTTCTATACAGATCTGTCCTTGTCCGGCGTATAAGTAGATGTTCCGGGCAAGTTCACTAATGGCTGTAGTGATTCTGGCCTGGTCAACTGTACCAAAACCAAGCTCTTTAGCAACATTCCGCCCAAGCTGGCGGGCTGCAACGATGTCCCATTCGTTTATGATTTTAACGCAGGATTGGTTTTCCATACAGTTACTCCCCCAATTCCTGTTGTAATTTCTCCAAACCTTTTTCTAAATCTAATGCAGTAAGGACATCATCTAACCCAATACCTAACTCAATCAGCGTAATTGCGACGGCAGGCTGTATTCCGGTAATGACTACTTTTGCACCCATCAGTTTGGACATATTTATTACGTCGCCTAAAACTTTAGCGATGAATGAATCAATAAAGTCAATAGAAGTTAAATCAATCACGACTCCATTTGCACTTGTTTCATGGATTTTATGAAGCAAATCCTCCTGAAACTGAAGTGCAGTCTGGTCATCTAATTCCCATTGGATGGAGACTAACAAACAATCGTTTAACTTTAAAATCGGAATTCTCACTTTCACTCCGCTCCCTCCACATTCACAATTTTGCGGCTTGTTAACTCAAGGGCCGCTTCAACTCCCTTTTTAAGAGTATTCTTTGTAGTAAACTGGTTTAAATCGATGCCCAAGTTTACAATTGTTTGGGCAATTTCAGGGCGAATTCCTACAAGCATGCATTTCGCTCCGACAAGCCTTACAGCATCAGCAGCCTGAATAATATGATGGGCTACCATCGTATCGACAACCGGCACACCGGTAATATCAATGAGAACCACTTCAGAACGGTGTTTAACGACCCCATTTAAAAGATTCTCCATGATCTGTTTCGCCCGCTCCGTATCAATAGTACCGACAAGTGGCATAACCGTTATTCCTTCAAAAACAGGTATCAGCGGAGCAGACAATTCCTGGAGAGCGATCTTTTGCAGGGAGACCGTTCTTTCCCATGTGGTTGAATACATATTAACGACTTCATTCACCATCGGAGTCATCCAGCTGTCAAATTCATATACAATTTTCAGCTGGTTTTCATTCGTAACAATTCCTGCATCCTGCATGCTCTCAAATACAATTTTTCCGAATGTTTGCAATCCCTTGGTTACAAAACTGAGAGGCCAGCCCAAGCGGACAATTTTCTCAGAGAAATCACTTAGCTTTGAAGTGAATTCCTCATTTGAGCTTTTTATATTTGAAATAATCAGGTCTATAAACTCCCGGCTCGTCCCAACAAATACCTGGTCGGAAACAACCTTGGTAACTCTTTCGTCCGCATTTTCCTTAGTGGCTTGAAGCCAGTCATTGAAAATAACGTCTTTATTTTGCTGAATATAATTTAAAATTGTGGAATCCATTAGTGCCTCCCTATTTTATCATATATATATTATTAGCCTTCCAAATCCCCTTTATTGTAAAGCAAACAAAAAATTTGTAAAAAAATAAGTAAACCCCGTTCCATATACATCTATTTAATGATAACAAGGATTGCCAGTCAAATGATACCTATTATGTTTCCCTAATAATAGAACGATGCATGTTATTTCGACAGTTTTTTATAAAAAACCTCTTTTCAACCTATAAATAGGATTAAATTAAGGGGCTGACTATTAAAACACCAAGGTGTAGTCCTCCATTTAATTGGGTATATTTACACAACTGATGCTTTTTAAAAATATAAAAGACTTTCTTTTTTACCCTCTTTCAAAAGATGTAAACCTTTTTTGCATAAAAACAAAAAAAACGCCCTTAAAAGAGCGTTTTGTTAGAATTCGATGAGGCCTAAGCTGATTTGCACGGCTTCATCCACTTTTTCCATCATTTCGTCATCGAGATGGGTTATTTTATCGGTTAAGCGTTGTTTATCAATTGTACGAATCTGTTCTAATAAGATGACCGAATCCCTTTCAAAACCATAACGCTTCGCATCAATTTCAACGTGAGTAGGCAGCTTAGCTTTTTGAATTTGAGCTGTGATTGCTGCAACAATTACTGTGGGACTAAACCGATTCCCGATGTCGTTTTGGATGACAAGCACTGGACGGACGCCGCCTTGTTCTGAACCAACAACTGGGGATAGGTCTGCAAAATAAACGTCACCACGTTTGACAATCAAAGGATTATCCTCCGCTTACTAGACGTTCAACTGTGTGTTCTGCCTCGTATTCCGCTTGAAATGCTTCAGATGCAATCGTCAAATTTATTTTCGCCATCTCCATATAGCCTCGTCTCATGGATTCGCGAATTTGTCTTTTTTTGCGTTCACGCAAATACATTTTGGTTGCTTGATAAATGAATTCACTCCGGTTAACGTTTTCCTGCTTTGCAAATCCGTCTAACTCGGTTAAAAGATGTTGCGGTAATTTTACCATTATCTCTGTTGTTGTGCTGGACTCAGACACAAACATACACCTCCACCATCACTACACACCATTTTTATATCTACCATTTTCAATATTACCATTAATAACGCCCACTGCAAAGGGGATTCTTTAATTCTTCTGTATTATCGGCCAAAAAAATAACCTTTTATGCATGAAATTCGATGAAATGGCAATTGAAAGCAATCGCCCTCTTCATTATAGCAGATAATTGACTCCCCCGATAATCTGGCCATCTCTTTTATATATGCGCGGAACCCGAGAAGATACCATACAGGTAATTTCATAGTTAATTGTTTCAAGTTTTTCGGCAACTTCATCCACAGTAACTCTTTCGCCGCCCTGTTCGCCAATCAGAGTAACCTGCGTTCCAACAGGCATTTCATGAGGAAGCTTAATCATGCATTGATCCATGCATATTCTCCCAACGATCGGAACCCTCATACCTTCTGCAAGAACTTCCTGCCCCTGAAGCTTTCGGATCCAGCCATCCGCATAACCGATCGGCAAAGTCGCGATCCATTCATCCTCACTAGCCTCATAAGTGGCACCATAGCTAACCTTTTCACCTTTATGAATCTTCTTGACATGAGCAATTCTTGTATTTAGGGAAAAAGCCTCTTTCAGCGGAAAAGGAAGCTCGGGCTTCATTTCCATTGAAGGAGCCAGTCCGTACATGCTGATGCCCATTCTCACAGCATTTAAATGGGCCTGGGGAAATCTAAGACCAGCAGCGCTATTACTGGAATGGACATACTTCGGAACCGCTTCCATCCATTCCACCATCTCCTCAAATCGGCTCAGCTGCTGCTCAAAATAAGCATTATTCAAAGAGTCTGCTGTGGCAAAATGGGTAAATACCCCTTCAATCAGAAAGCGCTTGTCCCCTTTGATAACGCTCTCAATTCCCTGCAGCTCATCCAGGCTGCGAATGCCCAAACGTCCCATTCCTGTGTCAAACTTTAAGTGGATGGCCAGCACCTCACTGCTCTTAATGAAATTTTTGGCAGACGCTAGCCAATCCTTTTGAAATACTGTAAGGGAAATATTCTCTTTGGCTGCATCACCCGCATTTTCCGGACGGCTCGCACCCATTACTAAAATAGGGGCTGCAACCTTTTTCTTTCTCAAAGCTATCGCCTCATCGAGTGTTGCAACTGCAAGATAGGAAGCACCTGCATCCAATGCAGCTTCAGCCACAGCGGCGTCGCCATGCCCATAACCGTTCGCCTTTACAACAGCAATGACAATTGTGCCTTCTTTTACATGCTTTTTCATTGACTCTACATTATATGAAATATGGTCAAGATTTATCTCTGCCCAAGTATCTCTATACATATTTGTTTGTTCACCCATTGATGTATTCACGTCCTTTAGCCAATTCCATAATCTGTACATGTCGATTATCAAACTCCACAGGAGGATTTGTCAAATGAATTATTTGGCTATAAATATGGAATTTCTTCTATCAAACGCAAATCGGTAAGTGCCCATAATTTTAACAAATATGGCCAAGCGGCCGATAATATATAAGGTAAACAGCATGAAATCAGTTCAATTCCCGAAAACTCAACCTGATTTTTAGCAAAAACAAATCTATAATCTGGAAACAATAATAAAACAGGCCCCTCTTGAGGACCTGTTTAAGGTAAGACTTTATTTCACCATGTCACCCTGGACGGAACGGGCAAGCATGGACATCTCTTCCGGAGATAAATCGTTGGAAGCAATCATGTAATCAACACCCTGGTATGTCCATGAAATGGTGTTGTCAGATAAAGCTCCAATTGTAAATCCAAGATCAACCGGTTCTCCTTTGACTGAAGTTACGGAGGATGAAGCTGGCATTACAGTGGCTTTTTCTTGTACAAGCGTGAAGGATTTTTCGCCATCATAGGTTAAAACAACCCGCTTGCCGCCTTCTGTTTTCATTTCCTTCTCATCGACTAAATTCACTCCTGAAATTTCCATTTGAGGATATTTAACCGAGAATTCCTGTTCTTCCACCTCTGCCATAACCGGTACTTCCAGCTGGGCACCTGTCATGTTCTTCTGCATATCAAAGTCCTTTTTATCAAAGCTGGCATTAAACTTCACATTTGAGAATTCTACAGTTACAAGTGCATTTTTATCCGGATCCATAACCTTTACGCTAACCGGAGACAAGTCAGACTTTTTCAGTGTGATTTCCTGGACTGGAAGCATCTGATTATTTTGGTATCTTGTCTTCGTTTCAAACACATAATGATCTTTTGTAGCTGAGAACTTAGCTTCCTTATCCTCAATAATATCCTTGACTAATGATTCATATAAATAAGCCTGGCTGCTGTTTTGCGGCCAATCACTCTGGAAGCGGAAACTCTTATTCAGCGCAGGAGTGAGGACAAATACGCCGTCATCGTTCCGCAGAATCATTTGGCTTTGGTCCTTTTGGGCATTTTTAAGATTCACCCGGTAATAGGTTGGTTCCTTATGCCAAACTTCAATATCGTAGGTTTGCGGGTCAGTGCCCATTTGCAGAGTCATTTTGGCATCTGCCTTATACCCTTTAATGTCTTCCAGCTTATTGCCAAGCTCCTTTACAACATCGTCTTGTGATTTAGATCCACAGGCAGACAATGCAAAAACAACCATGAGCCCGGCAAGCAGCATTAACAACTTTTTCTTCATTCCTTCAGCCCCTTTGTCTCATTTCAGTGAGATCGGCCAATCCTTTTGGCCTGTCTCTCCTATCGCACTATGAATATATGAGACAACCTTAGGGAATATGCTAGGAGGAATGGCGAGCTTTGTTAATTTCTTGCCTCTGTTAAAATGGCCTGTTGAATTCACTCAAGAAACACCTAACCGCGGGCTATACCAGGCCCCTTGTCGCATGGGTATGCTTTAACACGCTTCTCCCGATAGAGTTTCGTGCCTCCTGCTCCAATCACCAGGGTACCAATATTATGATGAGCTTTAAAACAGCCAGTTACTAAGCTTCTTCGATGACCACCTGCGCAACGGCATATTCTCTGCTATGGGAAATTGACAGGTGGACTCCTTTTTTAAAAGGTTTCGATATAAAAGGCTTTCCTAGTTCATCCTTTTCAATTTCAATATCCTGAAAGGAAAGTTTTTCGCCAATTCCGGTTCCGGCTGCTTTAGAGAAGGCCTCTTTCGCAGCAAATCTCCCAGCAAGATACTCTACACGCCTTTTTTCTGGCAATTCGTTATACACAGCCAACTCCCACGAAGTCAGAATCCTCTCAGGAAACCGCTCCTGCCTGGCTATTATTTTTCGAATGCGGTCAAGCTCGGCAATATCTATTCCAATACCTGAAATCATCACTCATCTTCCTTCTATTTAGAATATCTGCTGCATAAAGAATACAGTAGAAGCTTGGGTATGTACACACACGAAGACCTGGGTGCTGGCCTAAAGTGCTTTATTTATATGAACAAGGGTTATCGCATGATGAAAACAGCCCTTTCAGGCTATGATGGAGATAGAAGAAACCTATTAACCAACAATAACGGAGGTTGCCAATGTTTACGAGAACGGAAAGCTTAAAAGAATTTATTCGTTTTTACCCTGTTGTTTCCGCTATCATTTTTATCCATATCTTACTCTATTTATTAACAGTCATTCCCATCTTTCCCAATGTGCTGATATTTGAAAAACTCGCGGGAGTCAATCTATATATCCGCCAGGGTGAATACTGGCGGCTGTTCACCCCGATGATTTTGCATAGCGGATTTCCCCATGTTCTATTCAATAGCTTTTCTCTTGTTCTATTTGGCCCTGCCCTGGAACGGATCCTCGGGAAAATAAAATTCATCATTCTATATGTTACAGCCGGGGTGGCGGCCAACATCGCCACACTCATTCTGGAACCAAGGACATATATACATGTTGGAGCGAGCGGAGCTATATTTGGTTTATTCGGCTTCTTTGCTGCCATCATTATCTTCCGCAAAGACCTTTTATCAAGGGAGAACTCGCAAATCATTCTGACCATCACCGTGATTGGTGTGATCATGACCTTTTTGCAGCCAAATATAAATGTAACAGCCCATATTTTCGGGCTTATCGCCGGGTTCCTGATCGGCGCAGCTTTCCTTTCAAAAGGACGTCAGTCTAGGACAGCCGGGATAACACTTCCAGGGAAAATATCCGGATTGCGCCCTTCCCTAAAAGGAATACCAGCTTCCAGGCTCCTATTATGGAGTGTAATTTTGCTGTTGGCTGTATTGGGGTTTCTGGCAAAATAAAAAGGCTCTTTTCTAAAAGATTTCTTGTTTATAAAGGCCCTTTTCTCATAGATTGTTGTTTTTATTTATGAATTCTGCCCGTTGATTTCAGCACGGGGCACTCAGCGAACCCGCGGGGAGGGTAGCGAGCCTCCCGAAGTGGAAATTAACCACTTCTCAATACTTGTTTAATAAGCAACAAAGTTGGCGAAAACAGCCAAATAAAAAAGAAAGGCGCTCATTGGCGCTTTTCTTTTGGTAATGCATTATTTCCGTTCAAGCCTGTATAAGAGTACCATTTATATATCGCACTTACGTCTTCTCGATCAAGATCAAGCACCGTTCCGCCAGTTCCGCCAGTCCCAGACATGGCTACTGCTTCAATGGTAGCCAGATTCCGCCTTTTTTGAAAATAGCTTTCTCTCATCGATAGCGACTGAATGCGATTTTTCCTCATAAAAACAGTCGTCCTGACTATGCCGCGATATCTGAGCGCAAGCTGATGTGAACTAATATCCCAACCCGCATCTTTGTACTTGAGATACGACCAGACAAAGGAGATGATCAACAGCAGCAGAGAGAAGTATCCCAATGGCCTGAAAAAAATAATTGGAGCAATAATAAAGGGCAGAATTCCCAGAAGCCCCCTCCAAATATATCTATTGAGCGCTCTCTTTGGAGCTTTGAAAAAGTCTGGCTGGAGTTCGTAATCAGGCAAATCTGATTTTAACAATCCTGCTATCCTGCTTCTTTTTACAATTGGCAAAACCATGACACGGGCGCTTTCACTATCTTCGAGCGAACCGCCAGCGCTTTCTATATAAACAGTGGCCAATCCAAACGGCTGCCTTATAAGATTCTCACTGATCTGAATAGCCTGGATGCGGTGCAGCGGAATGGTAATTTGCCTTTTCTCCAGTAAACCTCTGGTTATGATTAATTCCTTGTCTGTTTTTTTCAGTGTGAAATCGGCATACTTTAGCATCGTTCCTACAAGGGCAATAATCCATGCAAAGCCGAAGCCGATAAAGATAAGAATGCTCACAAAAATCACGCCGTTAGCAATAAACCCTTCCAATCCCGCAAACACTTTATCATAAGGAATGATTTCTTCAAATTGAAAAATAAAAGCAAAAACTGCGGAAATGACAACCCCCACTCCACCTGACGTTGAAGCAAGAAGGAGCAGCTTTCCCGGTGAGATTTTATAAATGATTTTCCGCTTTGCTGCAGGTGATTCAAATTCATTGCTGATTTCTGAAGGTTTCTTTTTGGCCGTTGAAAATGCCTGTTGAATAAAGTCAGCATCTTTCCTGGAAATAGCGGTCAGTACTGCTTCCGCATCTCCTGCACCGCTAGAACCAGCGGTTTCCACCTTCATTTTCACAAGCCCGAATGGCCTTTGCAGCAGCCCTTCAGATAAGTCCAAACTTTGAATTCTTTCAAGAGGGATATACCTTTTCTTTCTGACTAAAATACCATACTCAATTCGGAGCTCCCCCTCCTCAAGCCTATAGGTATATCTTAGCCAGGAAAGGACTCCGAAGATAAACACAGCTATAACAACTCCAGCTGTAATAACCAGCTGAAACACTTCGCCGTTTCCACCCCTGCTTCCAAAAACGACAAAGATTAAAAACGGAACAATTAATTCCTTCAGCTGCTTCAGGAAATTCAATACTGCAGATATTGGATGTAGGCGTCTCGGATTAGACATCATCGTCTGCAACCCTTGCCAATTGAGAAATGAAAAAGCGCAGCTCCTCCGCTTCCTCCACATCCAACGCAGGAATCTCATGGACTGTAGCAGCAGTGGATATTATGACAGTTGCCAACCGATACTTCCGCAAAATCGGCCCTTGTCTTGTGTCAACATGCTGGACCCGAATCATCGGGACAAGCGTTCTTTTAATAACAAAAATTCCATGTTTAAGTTCAATTTCTTTTTCCCGAACCTCATATCTCCATCTCTTCCACCTCAAAGTTGGAATAATCGTAATCACAAAATAGGCATAGGCAGAAAAAAACATCAGGGCAGCCCCTATCACCCAGATAGGCCAATCGAATAAGCTGGCTAAAGCAATGATTCCCCCTGATAAAAGCAAAGGAAATACAGAGTGGATCGTGCCGGAGATTCGCCATGCAAGCAGTCCCCGTGCCGGAATCCTTTTATGCGGCTCTGTAATCATGTAGTACCCCCTGGAATTCCAAAATATCACTCTTATTAGTATACATGACACGAAAAAGAAGTGTCTTCCTTTTATGAAAAAAGTGGGGGCTTACGCTTAAATTTCAAAGCTCGACTGGTCAATAAATTTAAGGTTCGGTTTCGTCCTTAGGTCTTTAGCCAGCTGGAATAGGGCACTGTCCTTCATCTTCGCTTCAATCATACAATGGATTTCTGGAACTGAGCCTTTTATATTTTGCAGGAATTCCATGAACATTTCTGAGTCGACATTATCTGCATGGGCCCTGAAGTCCTTTTCTGATTTCGGGCTGGAAATATGCATTTTCACAGGAAGATCAGAATGTTCCCATGTACCAGCAACTCTCTCCCACTGATCGATCCAATTGTCATTCTGAAAGTTCGCCAGATGATGATGGTAATCAAAAACAAGTGGAATTCCAAGTTTTTCACAAAGATACAAGGTGTCATCAAGCGTAAAGGTCGTATCATCGTTCTCGAGGATAACCATCCGCTGAATGCCGGCTGGCGTGAACCCCCAATTATGTATAAACTGCTCCAAAGCCTTTTCTTTATCGTCATAACCGCCGCCCACATGAAGAACACAGCGATGAGACGGGTCAACCCGCATTCCTTTTAACAGCGCCCGATGCATAGCTAACGTTTTAATGGACGTATTCAGCGTTTCCACTTTTGGTGTATTAAGCAGTACAAAATGGTCTGGATGAAAGTCCACCCTCATTGGATTTTCCTCTAAAAAGTCCCCGATATTGGATAAAGCCTCCTTAAGAGGACGCATATACTTCCAAGCAGACAATTCCTCATGATTTGCAAGTGGAATTAACCGGGAGCTGAACCGAAAAAAATGAATATCATGTGCCGCATTATGCTTCAGCAAGCGTAGGCAGTTCTCCAGGTTAGAAACCGCAATCCGCTCAAGCCTGCCAATGGCCGCCTCCCGATCCTTGATAGCAGAAAATTGTTTGAACGTCATCGTTTGCGAGGGTGAAGCATTTTTTAAATTCATGCTCATTGCGACATATCCGAGGCGCACTATCGTCATGGTTAGTTCCTCCTATACCTGCGTTTTCCTTAGTATATACGGCTGTGGCGGAGAAATTACTATAAATGGCTGAGGCAGTCTTATCAGGGGCAAAGGCAACTTTAAAGAATTTTGCCGGAAAAATCCCACAAACAAAAAAAGAGAGCAGAAACTCTGCTCTCCCCACTTATTACCGATAGCTATTGCTGTTTGATCGGTTATTGTTATTATGGCGTTTTCCAGTGTGGCCTTGGCGGGATTTGTAGGATCCTTTTTGGCCTCCTTGTCTGCCTCTTCCTCCGTAGCCGCCGCGGCTTCTGTCGTTTGGCTTTCGGTCACGCTTGGCTGGAAGCGGCTTTTCTTCCGTTAGCTTAACTGGAGTTGTATCCGGTTCTTTTGTCAGCATTTTCAGCACGGCCTGAACAACTGTCGAAGCTTCTTTTTCGGCAAGCAATTCATCCGCAGCTTCTTTATAGCTATCAAGGTTATTTTCCTCGATTGTTTGCAGGATTTTGTCCATAACCGCTTTTTGCTGGCCTTCAAGTGCTTCATCCAGTGTTGGAGCATCCATGCGTTCCATTTTTCTCTTCGTTGTTTTTTCAACAACATGCAGATAAGACTTTTCACGCGGGTTGATAAATGTCATCGCAACACCTGTTTTGCCGGCACGGCCTGTACGTCCTATGCGGTGAACATAGCTTTCAGGGTCTTGCGGGATATCGAAATTGTATACATGTGTAACGCCGGAAATATCCAGTCCTCGAGCAGCAACATCTGTCGCTACAAGTACATCAATGCTGCCTTCTTTAAATTTGCGCAAAACAGAAATGCGCTTTGCC
The DNA here is from genome assembly GCF_058145115.1 of Cytobacillus sp. C11.1. NCBI lineage: Bacteria > Bacillati > Bacillota > Bacilli > Caryophanales > Bacillaceae > Cytobacillus > Cytobacillus sp. C11.1. Next base: position 643,794 of record NZ_CM176935.1, read on the forward strand.
TGGCTTAGGTCTCCGTGGATTCCTTCAGCCATGTATCCGCGCAGGTTCAATGCCTCTGCAAGTTCATCAACGCGGCGCTTTGTGCGTCCGAAAACAATGGCCAATTCAGGTGATTGGATATCCAAAAGCCTTGTTAGCACATCGAACTTACTTTTTTCATGTACTTCAATATAATATTGCTCAATAGATGAAACAGTCATTTCCTTGGCCTGTACACGTACAACTTGAGGGTCCTTCATGAAACGCTCTGCCATTCGGCGGATAGGGGCAGGCATAGTAGCTGAGAAGAGAAGCGTCTGGCGCTCTTCAGGAATTTGCGCAAGGATTGCTTCAATGTCATCAATGAATCCCATGTTCAGCATTTCATCCGCTTCATCGAGAATAGCCGTATGGACATTATCAAGGCGCATCGTTTTGCGGTTGATGTGGTCCAGTATCCGTCCTGGCGTTCCAACAATAATATGCGGCTTGTTCTTTAAAGCGCGAATTTGGCGGTTAATATCCTGTCCTCCATAGATTGAAAGGACTTTTGTTCTTTTGCCATAACCAATTTTATATAGCTCTTCAGATACTTGAATAGCAAGCTCGCGAGTTGGAGCGATCACGATTCCCTGGATAAAATCCTTCGTGTTGTCAATTTTATCAATCATCGGAATTCCAAACGCGGCCGTTTTTCCAGTACCTGTTTGCGCCTGGCCGATTAAGTCTTTATTTTCTAAGCTCAATGGAATCGTTTGGGCCTGGATTGGAGTCGCTTCTTCAAAACCCATTCGTTTTAGTGCTTTCATTGTCGCTGGGCTGATGCCCAAGTCTTGAAACTTTGTCAATGTATTCATTCTCCTTCTAATCATAGAAAAATTTTGTTCCTGCACATTGCAGGCAGGAGTTCTCCTGAAAATTGGCCTATGAGGCACTCTTCCGGACGATTATAAGAAAAGTTTAGGCATCCCTGATAAGTGCCTGAACAGAAAGTATCCAGCTTCAGAAAGCTATACCTTCTTATTTTTATAAAAAGTGCGGTGTAATTTCGCTAAGAAGAGTCTCACTCAATATGAAACCCGCTTGAGGATAGGATGAGGGTAAGTTCAAACCCTAATTGATTTATGGACAAGTAGGTCTCTTGAAATGAATGGCTAACCATATTTTAAGATGGATAGCACTCAATAAAATACGGCCTAACAGAAAGTACGTCAATAGAGGGAATTTTATTGCTTTGGCCAATTCCCTGTACAAACATACTTCCGTATTTAATGAAAAAAGACATTCTCCTGTTGGAGTATGTCCGGGTTTCCAAAAGAAGTTCCTGTTGGCACTTTGGTGTTAATATTACCATTTTCAAGTAAGCAATGCAAACTTGACGACTGGCTGAAAACCCTATCATGCCGGCTTTTCTTTTAGAAAAACGAGGATTTCGTGAAACAGCTGATCTCTTTCTTCACAATGACAGATTAAATGCTTCGAGTCTTTTAAAAAAATCAGTTTTTTAGCAGAAGAACCAATATTATTGTATAAGTATCGTGCGCTTCTGGGAGGAACGACACCATCGCTTTCCCCTTGTGCGATTAGAGTCGGTACGGTAACCTGGTTCAGAATCGGCCTAATAGAAGCCACCAGACGGCGAAACTGAAGTGTGGCTGTTATTGGTGTAGCACTGATTTTTTGCTTGTACCTGACAAACATTTCATTACCAGCCAAGTTGCCCCGGAAAGCATCCTTTACCATATCCTTAATATCGGAAAAAAGCTGCTTAGGATTTACGTAATAGGCAGCCGCACTGAGAAGAACTAATTTATCCACAGGATAATGCACGGTTAAATAACTGGCAATCAGGCCGCCCATTGAAAAACCGACCACATACACCTTCTCACACCGGTTAATAAGCCTTTTTAGGTCTTCTTCCGCATGCTCAATCCATTTGTGATATGCGATGCCCTTAAGCTTCAATTCATCCCCGTGACCCGGCAATGTTGGCACTGAAATCTCCCAGTCTGTATGTTCCTTTAAATAATCAACGAGGGGCTCCACTTCATAAGGGGCTCCTGTAAAACCGTGTATACACATGCAGCCAATCATCCGTGATCACCGCCTTTTTTAAAAAAATGGAGTCATTTTCTATTTTACACTTTTTCCTTTTTCGCATACTAATCAAACCTATTGCAAGAGCTTAATTTAGAGCAGAAGAACTATAGAAAAATAATTTAACCCCTGTTCCACGTGGAACAGGGGTAAGTTACCTATAATAACAGTTTTAACCAATTTACATGTGCTAAGGGGTTTTAAAGCCTTCTGATAGCTTCACAATCATTTCATTCATTCGTTTTGCTTAGTTTGCTTACGCTTTGTACTAGCAACCCAGTCGATATTTTAAGGGGGTGCCAGAGTATTGAAAAAGAAAAGGCATTCATTGCTGTTCTAGTACCTGTATAATTTCTGTTAAATCTGCTGCATTATGCTTTTTATCTTTATTGGGCAGCAATTTTCAATTTTTTGGCTATTCAGCAATCATGTCATAGATCTCCTGGTAAAAGTTATTGAAGGGCTGAGACGACTTCTTCCAGCTTCATGCCCCTTGATGCTTTAACCAGTACGATTGTTTCTTTATCGACATGCTTCTTCAATTCTTCAATCAATGGCTGTTTATCTGTAAAAGCAATCACCCTATCGGCTGTGAGTGATTGTTCTGCCCCCTTGGCAATAAACTCACCGAGCTTGCCGAATGTAAAAACGTAATCAACTTTTTCCGAATCTACTGCTTTCCCAATGGCAAAATGGAAATCTTCCTCCTGAGGCCCAAGCTCCAGCATATCGCCGAGAACCAGAATTTTCTTTTTATAGCCAGGCAGATTAGCAATAAGCTCAATTGCAGCATTCATGGAAGTCGGGCTTGCGTTATAGGCATCATTGATAATCTTTTCGCCGTTCTTCCCTTCTAAAATTTCCATTCGCATATTTGTCAGCTTCAAGCCGGAGAAGCCCTCATTCATTTTTTCATATGGCACACCAAAATGTGAAGCTGCACTCATGGCCGCCAGCGCATTCAGGACATTGTGTGTACCTAATACCGGCAGATAAAACTCTTCATTTGTGCCATTAATCATAAAAGTACTGCCGCTGTCATTCTGTTCAATACTAAGCGGATAGACATCATTTGTTTCGGTTCTGCCAAAGGTCCTTAAAGCTGCTGAACCCGTATAAGAATTTAATTTTTCATTAAGAAGCGGTTCGTCACCATAATAAATAACCACGCCGTTATCCTGAAGACCATTAACGATCTCAAGTTTAGCCTCCGTAATTCCCTCTCTGGATCCTAAGTCCTGAAGATGTGACTCGCCTATATTCGTAATAATTACTGCTTCCGGACGGGCAAGCCTTGTAAGGAAATCAATTTCCCCCCGTCCGCTCATGCCCATTTCCAATACAGCAATTTCTGTATCCTCTTCTAAAGCGAGGATTGTTAAAGGCAGGCCAATATGATTATTGTAGTTTCCTTCTGTCTTCTGCACCTTGTATTTTACAGAAAGCAAATTGGCTGTCATATCCTTGGTCGTTGTTTTCCCATTGCTCCCCGTAATACCTACTGCTTTTACCTTTAGTTCACCGCGGTAGCTTCTCGCCAATTCCTGGAGAGCTGTCAATGTATCTTCTACCAGCAGGATTGGCAAATGAAGCGGAGGATTCGGGACATCCTTTTGCCAGAACGCTGCGGCTGCCCCTTTTCGAAGGGCGTCTTCTACAAAACGATGGCCGTCGGAGTTTTCCCCTTTGAAAGGGACAAACAGATTGCCTTGCTCGATTTTTCTTGAATCAATACTTACCCCTTTAATGGCGGTATCATAAAAAGATGAAAAATCATTCTCAATCTTAATCATTTGTCCAATCTCTTGAAGTGTTTTCTTAATCATACGGCTCCTCCTATTTTGACAGTTTTTCATTTTTGCACGAATGGCAGCTGAAACCCTATCAGTTATGTACGAACAAAAGGAACACGGCAAAGATGCCGTGTTTCCTTAATGATAACGTTAATGCAGCCAAATGGCTTTACATTGTGTGTTTAATATTTTGTTTTTCAGTGTGCCGTTCAATTGCCAGATTTACAAGCTTTTCAATTAGCTGAGGGTACTCAACACCAGTATGCTTCCAAAGAAGCGGGAACATGCTGAAAGGTGTAAATCCAGGCATTGTGTTCACTTCGTTAATGTATAGCTTCCCCTCTCTTGTCAAGAAGAAATCAGCTCTGACAAGACCGGAGCAATCGAGGGCTTTAAACGCTGCAATCGCCATATCCTTCAGCTCGCTGTACTCCTTTTCAGAGATTTCAGCTGGTATGATCAATGCTGTATCTCCATCTTCATATTTGGCTTTATAATCATAAAACTCCACTTTTGGTACAATTTCTCCGGCAACAGAGCATTCCGGGTAGTCATTGCCAAGTACACCCGCTTCAATTTCCCTTGCTGTAACGCCTTCTTCAATGATAATTTTACGGTCGAATTGGAAAGCCTCTTTAAACGCTTCCTCAAGCTCTGTACGATTCATACACTTGCTGATGCCCACACTTGAACCTAGGTTGGCCGGTTTAACAAAACACGGGTACCCCAGTTCCTTTTCTACTTTCTCATAGGCAGCTGCGGATTCATTTTCCCATTCACTGCGGATAAACCAGACATATTTCACCTGCGGAAGTCCTGCCTGTGCAAAAATATTTTTCATAATTACCTTATCCATACCAGCAGATGAAGCCAATACTCCATTGCCTACATACGGAAGGTTAAGCAGCTCCAATAAACCTTGAACCGTGCCATCTTCACCGTTAGGTCCGTGAAGCAGCGGAAAAATTACATCGAAAGGACCTTTCTGCTGAGAATCCTGAAAAAGTGTCGGTGCCAATGCTGTTGGCGGAAGCGCCTCTCCTTGGGAAAATTCCAGTTCCTTCACACTGGAAACAGGGCCCTGCAATTGCGGGCCCTTAACCCATTGTCCTTCTTCGGATATATAAATTGGATGAATTTCAAATTTGTCTAAGTCCAGCGCTTTGATTACAGCCATTGCTGTCTGCATGGATACTTTATGTTCTGCGGATTTTCCGCCGTACAATAGGCCAACCTTCGTTTTCATAAAAGAACCTCCATTATTCAATCATGGATTACCAGGCAAGTAGCGCCAAGTGGTATTTCCAGTGTAAGTATCATCTCTTGTCTGCCCGCCAGCGCAAACACGTGCTGGTGAAGCTTCACTTTATTGTAACACTTTCTAAATTAAGAAAGGGAGTGATTACATGTTCAAATATTAAGGAATTTTTTTCTGCTCATACGCCCATATTCCTATATGTATGAAAAAGATTTAAAAAAGGAAACTTTTCTTATCCTTATACCTGAAGAAAATACCTTATTATTACTTCCTTTTCTGCCATAATTTAAAACCCAAAAATCACAATGTTATTTTAAGATAACGCTTTATTTCTTATATTATAGCGTTTTATACCGTAATCCCTTTTTAAGTAGATTAATAGTCAGAATTTATATAATTATTTTATTTTTATAATAAAGCTTTTCACTCTTAACTTTTTATCTAAAACAAGTTATAATCCCCCTATGGAAAACAAGTGTATTTTTAAGGAGGACAAAAATGAAAAAGTTCGGATTGCTTCCCAGAATTATTTTAGCTATCGCTTTAGGTATTATACTAGGTTCTTTTTCTCCTGAATGGTTAATTAAACTATTCGCTACTTTTAATGGCCTATTCGGAAACTTTCTTGGCTTTGCCATTCCGTTAATCATTATCGGGTTCATCGCACCAGGGATCGGCAGCATGGGCAAGGGAGCAGGCAAACTGTTGGGCATTACAACCGGTTTTGCATATGCTTCCACAGTTGCGGCAGGACTACTGGCATTCTTCACTGCCACTGTCCTATATCCGATTCTATTAAAAAATCAAAGCTTCAAGGAATTTGAGAATCCGGAAGAGGCACTGCTTTCTCCATTTTTCCAGGTGGATATGCCTCCTGTAATGGGTGTTATGACAGCACTTCTTATTTCGTTCACTTTAGGGCTTGGCTTAGCGGCGATTAAAGGAAACACGCTGCAGAATGCCATGAACGATTTTCGTGATGTTATTGAAAAACTGATTGAAAAAGTCATTATTCCATTGCTTCCTGTTCATATATTCGGGATTTTTGCCAATATGACACAGGGCGGTCAAGTCGGCGCCATCATGTCAGTATTTGCAAAAGTATTTGTAATGATTATTGCTCTTCATATTATCTTTTTACTGGTTCAATATACGGCTGCAGGAACGGTTACAAAATCAAATCCGATTAAGCTGATTAAAAATATGATGCCCGCTTACTTCACAGCACTTGGAACACAATCATCCGCATCAACAATTCCCGTCACGCTAAAGCAGGTTAAAAAGCTTGGCGCACGTGAAAAAGTGGCTGATTTCTCTGTTCCTTTACTGGCAACGATTCATCTGTCCGGAAGTACCATTACTCTTGTAAGCTGTGCAATTGCTGTTATGATGCTCCAAGGACAAACTGCTTCTTTCGCAGAAATCCTGCCGTTTATCTTAATGCTTGGCGTAACCATGATTGCTGCACCAGGTGTTCCAGGCGGAGCCGTTATGGCGGCACTTGGATTGCTTGAAAGCATGCTCGGCTTCAATGAAACGATGATTGCTCTTATGATCGCACTTTACCTTGCCCAAGACAGCTTTGGAACAGCCTGCAACGTTACAGGTGACGGAGCGCTGACATTACTGTCTGATAAAGCAAACGGAAAAGATAAAAAATTGCAGCCACAGGCTGTAAAAGCCAGCTAATTAAAAGGTGTCCCGATTGGGGCACCTTTTTTGAGCTTGATCAGGAGGTGGGCTTCAAATATATGTAGGATGGACTTATTAGCTGAGTTCGGTCCATCATTACCCTTTGAAATTCTCTTTTACTAATTATTATCCTTCATTACCCCTTTGATGAACACTTCTATATTATTTTGCTATTTTTGTTCTTTTAGTACCTTATTTTGTTTTTATAGAATCCAAAATCTTGATTAGGATTCAGATTTCGGCTCTTTGCGAATATAACGGTCACTTCCCTATGTTTATCGGTCAGATTTTATTATTATCGGTCACTTTTCATTTTTATCGGTCATTTTTTTGCTATATCGGTCACTCTGCGCTGCATCAGCTTTACATCACTTCGAGGGTGAAAACAAAACCTTCCGGCCCCAATAAAAAACTGCCAGATAAAAACCAATTTCAGGCTCTTATCTGGCAGCTTTCTATTTACTTTACAATCATAACCGGCGCTTTAACCCGTTTGGCAATTTTATGGCTTACACTTCCAAGCACCATTTCCTGCAGTGTATTTAATCCACGGCTGCCTACTACCACAATATCAAAATCTCGTTGGTTGGCGTATTCCACAATAGCCGGGCCAGGCTCTCCCTGTAAGAATTTTATTTCATAAGAAAGATTTTTTTCTTTTAATATATTTTCAATAGGCTCCAAACGGCGTTTTCTTACTTCGTCCACAACCGACTTGTCGAAATGATGAAGTATATCCTCTTTTGACTTCTGTCCATCAATTGCGTATACAATGGTGATTTCAGCATCGGGATTTTGTTCGGCCAAATAAATGGCTTTTTTGGCTGAACGAATGGAATGATCGGATCCATCTGCAGCTATCAGTATCTTTTTAAACACGTCTTCACCCCTATATTTTTATCCTTATCAAAAAAATACCACAGTCCAGAAGACTGTGGCAGTAATTTTTATTTTATTTTTAATGCCCGGATAATTTTGCACCAGGTTTGCGGTGGACCGCTATACGCTCAATTAAATTGGAGCTTGGCGCGTTCAATCCCGATAAGCGGACTAACACACCATTATCTCTTAGCTTTAACACAATCTTATCTATTGCAGCGACACCTGAATCATCCCAGACATGCGCCTGAGAAAAGTCGATTTCAACTTCTTTTAGTTCTTCATTAAAGTCAAAGGCTGCTACGAGTTCATCTACAGAAGCAAAGAAAACCTGGCCTGTAACGGCATAAATTTTCTTTGCTCCTTCAATTCGTGATGTAACATGCACTTTAGAAATTTTAGCAACAAAGAAAATCGCACTTAAGATAATACCTGCGAAAACCCCTTTTGATAAATCGTGAGTAAAAACTGTTGTCACAGTAGTTGTTACCATAACAATGCTATCAGTAACCGGAGTCTTGGCAAGCCCCTTAATTGAAGACCAGTCAAAGGTTCCGATTGAAACCATAATCATGACACCAACCAGTGCAGCCATCGGTATTTGAACGACAATATTGCCTAATACTAAAATCAAGAACATAAGGAATGTACCGGCTACAAGAGCAGACAGCCTGCCCCTTCCCCCTGATTTTACATTAATGACGGACTGTCCGATCATTGCACACCCAGCCATTCCGCCGAATAAACCAGCTACGATGTTCGCAATACCCTGTCCGCGGCTTTCCATATTTTTATCACTTGCTGTATCAGTCATATCGTCAACGATTGAAGCAGTCAAAAGTGACTCTAAAAGACCAACAATTGCAAGAGCAAGTGAATAAGGGAAAATAATTTTTAATGTCTCAATATTAAATGGAACATCCGGAATAAAAAATGCCGGCAATGCAGAAGTTAAGGCTCCCATATCTCCAACTGTTCGAACATCACTCTTTGTCATAATGGCAATGACTGTAATCACAATAATTGCTACTAACGGTGAAGGTACTGCTTTCGTAAGCCTTGGGAAAATATAAATAATCGCCAATGCTCCGGCAACCATCGCATACATAACCCATGTAGCATCTACAAATTGCTCCAGCTGGGCCATGAAAATCAAAATCGCCAGCGCGTTCACAAATCCAATCATAACGGCACGCGGAATAAATTTCATAAAGCGGGCTAATTTAAGCACACCAAATAAAATCTGCAGAACCCCTGTTAAAATGGTCGCAGCAAATAAATACTGCAATCCATGATCAGCTACTAATGTAACCATCAGCAAAGCCATAGCACCAGTTGCAGCAGAGATCATCCCTGGCCTTCCGCCAACTATTGCAATCGTTACGGCAATACAGAAGGAAGCATACAACCCAATCATTGGATCCACACCAGCAATAATGGAGAAGGCAATGGCTTCAGGTATAAGAGCCAATGCTACCACAATTCCGGCAAGTATGTCCCCTTTAACATTGCCAAACCATTGTTCTTTTAATGAATTAACTTTCAAACAAACACCCCTTCTCTGAAAAGCAGCAGAGCGCCTGTTTTTCGGCGCTCCTGCTAGACGATATTATTTTTTTATTGTAATGACTTTGAACTCTCATCAAAGTCGAGCCGACAAAAACAATAGAATCATATCACATTTGTCAGGAAATACAAGTTAGAATGAAAGCGTTTATAACACACGAATTCTCTCTATACCTATTAAAATCTCATTTTCTCTATTGGAGACATTATTTTTACACAAACATAAAAAAGGACCCTATGATCAGGACCCTTTTAATCAAATGGCGCTGGATAAAGGCCTATTAAATCCATAATCCAAATAACCCCTCAGTTATCCCGAGGTTATACATATAATAGATTCCAAACAGAAAACTTACTGATCCGGCAGCTTGTGTCAAAAACCGGTTTACCTTAACATTGCCTTTGCAATAAACAAATGGAATACCAAGGATCGTTGTAAAAGTTAACATGCCAAAGATAGTACCCAATCCGAATATCCCTATGTATAACGCACCTTCCCAAACTGTGGACACGGTGGACATGGTCAATAACACCATGGCTGCACTTCCAGCAAGGCCATGGACGAACCCAATAATGGTCACTTTTATTAACGATGATTTTTCCCGGGATTCTGTATTCCTATCAGTATCTTGTTTTTTCATAAATAGTAAACTCTTAATGCCTAAGTAAACCAGCATAATGCCGACAAGAAATTCAAGGGACATTGCCCACTTATCTGTCAGCTCTCCTTTCATGAGAATTAAAGCCATTCCCACGATGAAGAGAGTAAGCGTGTGTCCGATTCCCCAAAACACCCCTGTTAGCGTTGACCGCAATAACTTCTTGCTCTTTCCGACCATCGTGGAAACAGCAATAATATGATCCGGTTCGATGGAATGCTTAATGCCTAATATAAATCCTAGAAATAATACTGAAACCAAACTCATAAACATGTTAACGTTTCCCCCCGCTGCCTAATTTCACGCTGCCATTCATCTAATCTTATTTATATATTTTCATCATAGTCTCTCCATACGTGTTCATAAACCTTTTTCAAAGGGATGTTATGAAGGGCGGCAATCTTTTTGCATTCCTCATATTCAGGGGCTCTTTGGACAACTTTCCCCTTATAGATTCCCTCTTTTACTGTTACTGTTCCCCATTCTATGTTCACCTTTTTAAAGTGACGTTCCAAACGGTGAACTGTTAGAGGATAATAGCGGATGCCAAGAGTGGTTGTTTCTGCAAATAAGATGTCTTTCATTTGATTCACCTTTGCCTGCGAACAAAGCAGCTGCAATAATACTCCTGGCCTATTTTTCTTCATATAGATTGGAGTGTAGAACACATCGTTTGCTCCGGCTTCAAACAGCCGATCCATGACATGGCCCAGCCACTCCCCAGGTATATCATCAAGATTGACTTCCATTTTAAACATCTGGTCATCCATATGCTCATGGTCAGGCGGAAGTTGAGAAGCCATTTCACACACTCCTTTTATTCTTGAATGGAACGTCTACTCCCCAATAATGACACGGAGGACGTTGGGATGGTCTTTAAAAGTTTTAGTTCCAGCACCATAGCCAATGGATTGAACCTTCATAGAAGGTATCGAACAAAACTCTTCTGCCAGTACAGAAATAATAGCGGCACCTGTTGGCGTGGTAAGTTCCGCTCTAACATCCGATTGTTCAATTGGAACGCCTTTTAATATTTCAAGCGTGGCAGGTGCAGGCACAGGATATATCCCATGATCAATATGAATTCTTCCCTTTCCCACCGGAACCGGCGAAGACTTAATTGCAGAGATATCTAACTGGTCTATTAAAATAGCAGCACCGATAATATCAATAATTGAATCTACCGCACCCACTTCATGGAAATGGACTTCATCCAATGGAAGTCCATGGATAAGCCCCTCCGCTTCCCCAATTTTCCGGAAGATTTTTAGCGCCATATCCTCTATATGATGATTGAACCCTGCTTCTTTTATCATCTTTGCAATATCCGAATAGGAACGGTGATGATGATCGCCATGATTGTGGCTATGGGTATGATCATGACTGTGGCCGTGATCATGCTCGTGATGGTGATCATGGCTATGGCTGTGTTCATGATCGTGTTCATGATCATGACTGTGGTTGTGATTATGTTCGTGGTCATGAGTATGATCATGCCCATGATGATCATGGCTATGGCTGTGTTCATGCGCGTGTCCATGACTCTGACCTTCATTCAATAACAACACATCGAACTTGGTGCTTGAAATACCATTTTTTACAACATTTTTCCATTTCAGCTCATATTCATCTTCGATATCCAGCTTCTTTAATTCTTCAACTAGAACACTTGGATCTGCCCCCGCATCGATTAAAGCCCCAATAACCATATCTCCGCTCATTCCTGAGAAACAATCAAAGTAAAGTATTTTCTTCATTAATCCCGGCCCCTTTTTGTGCTAAACGATGGATTAGAACCGCGTTGTATCCGCCGCCAAATCCATTGTCTATGTTTACTACGCTAATTCCTGACGCACATGAGTTCAACATCGTGAGCAATGCAGATAGCCCATTGAAATTCGCACCGTAGCCAATGCTTGTTGGAACGGCTATAACAGGATGGGAAACCAGTCCGCCAACTACACTCGGAAGAGCTCCTTCCATTCCTGCCACAACTACAGAAACAGTTGCATTCTGGATTTCTTCCGCATGATTTAATAGCCGGTGGATTCCCGCAACCCCTACATCATAAAATCGGCGGACTTCACTTCCCAGCACTTCTGCAGTAAGAGCCGCCTCTTCAGCCACCCTTAAATCTGAAGTCCCTGCTGCAACGACTGCAATATAACCTGATCTTAAGCCAATATTATTTTCATCTTTCCAATAGAGAATTTGTGCGATTTCACGATATACAAATTCAGGGCACTCGCGTAATACATCTTCCGCCTTTTCCTTAGAAATCCTGGTAACTAGTACCTGATTATTTCTTGCTCTTAAAGATTGAATGATGGAAATGATTTGTTCAGCTGACTTTCCTTCCCCAAAAACAACTTCCGGGAAGCCCTGGCGCTTTTTCCGGTGATGATCCACTTTGGCAAAACCCAGATTTTCAAAGGTTGCTAGCTGCTCCTTTGCGTCTGAAACACTAAGAGTGCCCTTTTGAACTTGTTGTAAAATATTTTCCAGAATGATAAACAACCCCTTTTTTAAAATCTTATTTATCTAATAGGTGAACAGATCTCGATATAATGGCCATCCGGATCTTCCACATAAGCCACCTTCTGCCCCCAAGGCTTTTCAATCGGCTCAAGCAGAACAGTAACTCCTGCTCCCTTTAACTTTTCTACAACAGCTTCAACCTCTTCCGTTACGAAACCAAGCTCGAAGGTCTGCTCCTTTCTCACTCCATCCGGAATCGGAAGCCCCGTAACCTCACGCCCGCCTTCTCTGGTATTAAAAGAAAGAATCGTACTGCCAGTATCATATTCAATGTATGTTCCAAACTCATTCCTTAACTCCAGGCCTAGCAATTCTCCATAAAAATGTTTCGTTTTGTCCAGGTTTTCCGTATATAGAATGACATAGCCCATTTTCAGCCTCAATCAGTTCACCTTCTTTTAAAATTTGTGCTATATAATAAATTCAATAGAGCAGGTGAATTCTCCTTTCCAAAAATGAAACAAAAAAAATACCAATATAATGATAAGAGCTTATTAAAAGACACTAAATAGAGGTGAGGCAGAGCAAGGCTTGGAGGGAGACAGTAAGACAAGGATTTTCTAAAAAGCGAGTCTCCAGTATTTTAACTTTACGGGGTGTACTGAGGGAAGAGTGGGAAGAATTGAAAGCTCGCCGGCAGTGAAAAGAGACTCGCCTTTATGCGGGCCTCTTTTTAGTCTGTGAGCCATTCTTTAAACCTTTGATAGAATATGAAAATAACTTCCTGCCAGACGCCTTATCTCTTTTGTTTTTCCCTGGGGATAAACGGCGATAAAGCATGTAGATGGACCGGAAGATTTATGGAGATCCAAGTCTGTATTAAAATCACTATTCGTAAACTTTTTATTAAAAAATAGACCATTTAGCTCTTCAATAATGCCCTTTGAGCCAACAGGAAGAGTCTCAACATCCGCGAGGGAGTTAATTTCCTGGAGTAGCTTCAAGGGGGCTGCTTCTGACCCTCTTTCCACTACCTCTTCTCCGACTAAAGGGGTACCAATGACAGCAATCTCAGTTTGGTTTGTATAAAGGAAACGCTCTGAATGGCCATTGCCCTTCATCTTCCCAAGAACTGATAGTCCAACAGCAGACTGCAGCAGGGTGAAGTTACTTTCTGTGCTGCCGTTAATCTCGAGATCCCCGATATCCAATTCCTCAGCACCACGTTTAATGCCTCTTACAAGCGCATCCCAGGCATCCTCTCCGCAGAAATTATGCAAAGCTGCAGCAAAAGGCTCCGCACCAGCCGATATACATTCCATAACAGCTACCCGAAAAGAATAGTATGCAACTGTTTCATATGGCACTTTAACAGAATCCTTCTCTTTTTCCCCGATTCCGCCGCTGTTATCGCTGGCGATGACTATTGCTTCCTCTGAATTAACAGGAAAAATTAAAACATCCCTCATTGCTCTGCCTCCGCTTTTGTAAGGGGCTCAATCAGCCTTGATAGCTTTGGTATTAATATATAAGCAAAAACCATATTTAGAATAGAGCCAATAAAAAGGGAAGGCACAATGGCCATGTAAAAAGCCTTGCCCATCAAAAATATAAAAGGCATCGGGGCAGCAAAAGCATTTCCAAACACAAATAGTACCCCAGCCTGCCAGCGCTTGCCCCTCCGGTATAGGAAGCCAAATACAAAGGATAAAAGAGCCATTTCACCGGCAATGAGGAAATGAAGCGGCCCAAGCGGCAAACCGCTAACCATTGCCGAAATCAGATGGCCAATCGAGGCAACAATAGCTCCGCCGGTTCCACCAAGCAGAACAGCTGCAAGCAGGGCAGGAAACGCATCCAGGGCCACACTTCCGATGATTGCAGGTATTTTAATTGCTGCTCCGACAGCTGTCAAAGCAACCAGCATTCCAGCCATGGCCATTTTCATGCTTTTCATTTATTTGTCCTCCTTGCGCTTACCTTCCCGGAAAACTTTCGCGCTGCGCACATACTCAACATCTTTTTCATTCATCCGGAAATTGATGACTCTGGCAAGAGCGAAGAAATAATCGGATAATCGGTTCAAGTATTTTAAGGCAACGGCAGAAGTCTCCGGATCTGCTTTTCTTAATGAAACAACCAATCTCTCCGCTCTTCTCGTCACTGTCCTTGCTATATGGATTGATGCAGAAGCAGGAGTTCCACCTGGCAAAATAAATCGTTCCAGCTTAGGTGCTTCCTCAATAAACCCATCGATTTTAGCTTCCAGATAATCAACTGATTCCTTGGTTAGCTTCAACTCCCGATTCTTTGAAACATTTGCCAAATCTCCTCCACAATCAAAAAGCTCATGCTGAATTTTCTCCAGGTCATCCAATACATCCTGAAAAACGCTGCCATCAAGCTGTGTCATGGCCTGACCGACAAAGCAATTCACTTCATCAACTGTTCCATATGCCTCAACCCTTACATCATCCTTCTCCACTCTGCCTCCGATAATGCTCGTTTTCCCCTCATCGCCTGTTCTTGTGTAAAGCTTCATAAACCATTCCCCATTTCATTTGATTTTTTGGCTTATGCCATACCAGATTAAATCAACCCTGTTTGATTGGGCTGCGGTATCCTGATAGGCCCAGCCGGTTACATCCCGCCACTTTCGATCATCAGCTTCCATTGGAACAATCCCTTTTGAAATATCGGATCCTATTAAAACGATTTTTCTATGGTTATCTTCCTTTTCCCAATCAAGCCATCCCCTTAAGTAATTCTGCCATCTGGTTCGAACTTCCCTGGCATCCGATTCCTTTAACCAATCCCGGATCCAAGCCTCAATGCCCTCCAGTACAACGATTCCGCTTATGTGAAAACCATTGACTGTTTCACCCTTGTAGGCGGAGACCCACTGGTACGGAACATTCTCCAAGTTATAAAATTTCTTCACCCACCTGGACTTTCCATTAAAGGCGCCGCCCGTAACAAAGTGCATCTCTCACCCCTCCTTAACTCTTCATAATTCCAAAAAAGCTCATATCCTTTTCCAAAGGGGATCTGCCATTCCCAGAATTCTTTGCCTTCAGGACCATGCTTGCTTAACAGGTACCGGATAACACCGCTATGTGTTACAAGCGCGGCTTTCCGAATACCTTTTTCTAGCATCCTATGAATCAGCTTTTGCCAGCCCCTATCAACCCTTTCCGAAAATTCCTCGTATGTTTCCCCTCCAGGCACGCTTTCTGAAAAAGGATCTTTTAACCACCTTTTATATGCAGCATCATTTTTTAACTCTTCATAGGTTCTGCCTTCCCACTCGCCAAAATTAATTTCCCGCCATTCTATGCATGATTCAAGATTATTTCCTGGAAAGAGCATTTGAGCAGTTTGCTGGCATCTGCCTGAATCACTGGATTGAACCAAATCATAGCAGGCAGGCACTTCAGTAATTTTTTTCTTATCGATGGGACATAGAGGGGAATCCGTCCAGCCCAGGTACGCATATCGCTTATTGGCCTCTGTCAGCCCATGGCGAAATAGTGCAATATCCACACAGCCATCCATAACAAAACCTCCGTTCCTTCTACACTTGCACCCAGCACATCCCCTGTCATGCCGCCAAACCATGTTTTAGCTTTTTTTGATAGAAAAAAGAAAAGCAGCACGGTAATCATCATCATTAATAGAAGTCCAAACAGGGCTGGTTCTACTAGAAAACCTGCTGTCCCGGCAATTAGCAGCAAATAAATTGGATAGATATACAAAGTTTTACTGGAAGCGGACTGCTGAAATAAAAATCCAAGGCCTTCCTCCTTTGCGGCCTTCACCCTCATCAGCAGTATTCCCATCATCATTTTTCCGAAAAAAGGGATCAAGGCAATTAAAAAGTAAGAGACACACCTTGATAGAATGGCAATCTCATAGATAAACAGAAAGCGCGACCCCAATAAAACAATTACAGATAGGACGCCAAATGCCCCTGTTCTCGGATCACTCATGATTTCGAGCCTTTTTTTCTGATCGCGATAAGAAAAAAAGGCATCACTCGCATCCATCCACCCGTCCAAATGAATCCCGCCAGTCAGTACGATTCCTGCGAGCCAAACTGCAAATGCAGCTGCTAAAATTGAAAAAGGAGTCCATTCAAGAAAAGCATAAAGCATAAAGGCATAAAGGCTACCCTGAAACAGTCCAACTAGGGGAAATGTTCTAATCGCCTTCTCAAGATGATCCCTGTCCATCGGAAGGGCTATCGGTATCGGAATACTGGTAAAAAATTGAAGATTAATCAATATACCTTTAAGCCATATCATTGGCAGAGCTCCAATGAAAGATGATTTCCTTCAGCTTCTCCCAGTCAAGATGCTTCAGCATGCCCTCGGCCAGTTCATCGTATTTTTCATCGGCCACTGCACCCTCAGCCTCATGACTTTCAACGTTGGAGAGTGAATCCTCTACTGGGATATGATGATTTTTTATGTATGGAAGGACACCAAGTACCGGCAGCTTTGTTTTACTTTCAATCCACTGGATCCCATCCTCGAACAGCTCAGGTTTACCGTGAAATTTATTAATAATAATGCCCTGTACCCGTTGTCTCTCTTTTGGAGAAAGCAGCTCCAAAGTTCCGACAATGCTTGCAAACACTCCGCCCCTTTCAATATCGGCGACTAAAACTACCGGCACATCTGCCATCTCGGCTGCCTTCATATTGACGAGTTCTTTTTCTTTTAAATTGATTTCAACCGGGCTTCCCGCACCTTCCATAACGAGAAGATCGTAATCCCTGCTTAATTTTTCAAGGGCCATCTGAATTGTCTCCAATCCTGCTTGATAAAAAGAATCCTTATAGCACCTCCCCGTAACTGTTCCTATGGGGTCTCCAAGAAGAACAACCTCAGACTTCTGGTCATGCTTAGGTATTAATAGGATGGGGTTCATCCACTCACTTGCCGGAGTTTTTGCTGCTTCTGCCTGCAGCCCCTGGGCTCTGCCAATTTTCTTTCCCTCGTTTGTTTTATATGTGAAATTGCACATGTTTTGCGATTTAAAGGGAGCCACCCTATATCCTTCGTTTGCAAATGCCCGGCATAGGGCAGTTGCGATCAGGCTCTTCCCGACATCCGATGACGTTCCCTGAATCATAATTCCTTTCATGCCGGTTCTCCTTTCATTTGAAGCGGAATGCCTGCCTCGATCAGAAAAGCTTTCTCAGCCTTCTCCGCCATTTTTTGATGAAGACTCCCTAATAATCTTCCATATGTAAAAACAAGTTCATTTCCGCCCATAGGTTCATTCAGCACTTCATTGCTGACAACAATGAGCGTTTTGCAGTCTCGTTGAATGTGCATAATCCCCTCAAGAATATTAGCGTCTATTTGCTTTTGAACAGCCGAATCCTTCCAGCGGTCTTTCGCCAAAAACAGCTCATTGTTCAAAAGAGTTGTTAAACAGTCGAGCAAAACAATATCATTTTTGTCAAAGATCCCTGATAGCTCAGCTAGCCTAGAAGGCTTTTCCCATGTTGTCCATTTTAGGCTGCTGCTTTTTCGATCCTCTTGATGCTTTTGAATCCTTGCCTCCATTTCAGGATCATTGGCTTGCCCTGCAGCAATAAAATGGAGGTTTCCTCCTGCCTGTTTGGCTAAATCACAAGCCAGATTTTCAGCAAAAGAGCTTTTTCCGCTCCTCACTCCTCCGGAAATGAAAATGATTGGTGATTCTCCCTCCATTCTCCCATCGCCTCCATTAGCCGGTCATTATTTTCCGGCCCTTTAATTGCAAATCTTAGCCATTTTCCTCTCAATCCGGGAAAGTTCATTGTATGCCTCGGAATAATTCCTTTTTCCAGCAAATATTGAAAAAGCGGCAACTGATCATCCAACACCGGATCCTTCAGCAAATAAAAGTTCACATCTGAAGGTGAGACCGAGAAGTTGTGCTTTTGGTAAAAAAGGAATAGCCTCTTTTTCTCCTTTTGGATCACTTCCCTTGTTAAGTGAAGATGCTGTTCACCTTCCAGGCACCATTCGCCTGCTTTTAATGCAAGGGCATTGACACTCCAATGAGGCTGAATGGCTGACACTTTTTCTATCAATTCCTCATTTGCCAGCAAATAACCGAGACGCAACCCAGGTATTGCAAACATTTTTGTCATGGACCTTAAAATCATGATATATGGATTATTTTTTATATAAGGGATAATAGATTGATAGTCCTTTACAAAGTCATAAAAAGCCTCGTCGATCACCAGCAGACAATGACGCGCAATGCATGCTTCTATTAGTTCCTTTACTGCTGATTCCGGATAAAAAATACCGGTTGGATTATTCGGGTTACAGAAAAAAACAGCATCCGCATTCATAAGCATTAAAGATAACGCTTCCATATTCAGATTCCATTTATCAGGCTCCAGCTGATGATAGGTGATCTTGCAGCCATTTACTTTACAGGCTGCTTCATATTCTGAAAACGCCGGCTGAACAATTAGTACTCTTTTTCCTGCCATCATTCTGGCTATGAGAGAAATGAGCTCTGCTCCGCCATTGCCAACTAAAATTTGTGTATCTTTAACACCTGCAGCAAGTGCTAATTTCTTTTTCAAGGTTAGAGTATTTGGATCAGGGTAATCTGTGATAAAGTCAATAAGTGTACCCCATTTTTCTATTAATTCCGCCGGCGGTCCAATGGGATTTATATTTGCACTAAAATCAATCCGCTCTTCAGGCAGCAGCATATCCATCGCTGCATATAAATATTGGGGATTAGATCCGTGTGATGGCCATTTCAATAATCATCCCTCCAGCCCATATTAAAATTAAAAACGTGAAAACTGACCGTTTCATAATAGTGATAGAATCCAAGATATGTTCTTTTTCGAGGAAAACATGATGTTCACCCATTGCAGCCCGATTAGAAAGGACTCCTTTATAAAAATTAATGCCTCCAAGCTGGACGCCAAGGATTGCCGCTGTTGCTGCTTCACCCCAGCCGCTATTTGGACTTGGGTGCTTTCTTGCATCCCGAAGCAAAAGCCTCCAAGCCTCCCCCGCTGGAGTTTGTTTGGGCTTGCTGCTAAGGAGCATGCAAAACGCAGTTAATCTGCTTGGAATCCAATTGGCTGCATCATCAACAATGGCCGATGCCCAGCCAAACTTTGCATATTTCTCATTCCGATAGCCGACCATGCTGTCACATGTATTAATGGCTCTGTAAACAAGAGCGAGAGGCGCCCCGCCAATCAATGCCCAAAACAGCGGAGCGGTAATGCCATCACTCGTATTTTCTGCAACTGTTTCGACCGCAGCCCGAACAACTCCGGACTCATCCAGGCAATCTGTGTCTCTTCCGACAATATAAGAAAGCTTTTGCCGTGCATCCTCTATATCGCCCTTTCTTAATGGCTTATATACAGCCACAGCTGCTTCTTTCAGGCTCTTTTGGGCAATTGCTGCTGAAATAAGGATACCTTCCGCCAGAATGCCTGCGATCGGATGAATCTTATAACAAAGGCTGGTAAGAAACACTGATATGCCGGCTACTATAAGCAAAACGATTCCCAGCATGGCGACTCCTTTTAATCTTCTGCAGCGCCCTTGGTTAAGTGCTTTTTCGAGTGTATGTATAAAAGAACCCATCCACCTGACCGGATGCGGCCAATCTGGAGGGTCCCCAATCAGCAGATCTATTACATAAGCTAAGATAATGGCGAACAAATGATAAATAATCATTGTTTAATCCTTCTTTTCGAGTTCTGAATTGCTTCAGCTGTACTTTCATAGACACCTTTTCCAACCACTTTACCAAGTGGTGTGATGGTGCCGGCATACTCCAGCTTTTCCCCCTGCTGTGTGGCAGCCACCAAAATGCTATCAGTAGAGGTGCCGGTTGCAATCGTACCTGTTACAGCATCCATTACCTGCTGGTCTTGCATGGCCTTTGTTTTCGCTTCGGTTGCTGTCATAATACATTGGATAAAAGCTTCCTCTGTCATATTCCCATTGACAAAAACCCACGTATTGATTGTGCCTGGTGTCAGGTGATAGGAGTGCTCCTTGCTTCTGGAGGCATCTATTGCATTTCCGACTCCTGCGGTTACAACAATATAAACAGAGAAATCCTCGTCCTCATAAAGCCGGCAGCTAAAATCCTCCAAGTATACGGCTGTCATCATTCCTACTGTTTCACCAGGTTCAAAACCCTGCTTCTTTATATAGTCTGCCATCTCCAACCTATGGTCACTGCAATCATAATCCTTGCTGACATGCCTGTTGACAAAGGTCCGATTCCAGCCGGTTCCCGATCCAACGACCCCAGAGGACATGGTTCTCATAGGAATGGGTGATTGAAGGATCAGCATTTCCTCATTTTGCTGCAGCAAACTTTCATCAATACGAATAAGTTTCTGCTCATCTGCTGCGGTCTTTTCCGGCACCAGCACCATTTGCGGGGCAGGCACTCTCGGGTGCGGCTGCTTTTCAATCCTTGTTTTATAAACATCCCGGATCCGCTCCTCTTTTAAAACCTCATTTGGAACGTGATCAATATTGATTTCACCATTTTCCAGAAGCAAAAGGCGATCGCAGTATAATCCAGCCAGATTCAAGTCATGAAAAATTGAAATAACCGTCAGCCCGCAGTCCTTTGCCCAGGCTCTTAATAAATCAAGGAGTTCCTTTTGATAGCTGAGGTCAAGATGGTTGGTTGGCTCATCCAGCAATAAGATCTCAGGATTTTGCGCAAGGGCCTGAGCCAAAAACACCCGCTGCCTTTCTCCTCCGGAAAGCTGCTGGATATCCTGATCCTGAAACTTGGATATCCCAGTTTGCTCCATGACGCGGTTCACTGCTTCTTCATCCTCTATTGACCAGCTTTGAAACCAGCCTTTTTGATGGGCGTATCTTCCGAGGGAAACCGTTTCTTTGACCGTATAGGAAAATGCCTGTGAGGAATGCTGGGGAAGTACCGCTATGATTTTTGCAAGTTCCTTTGGAGAATAGTCCTTAATCGACTTGCCCTTAATCATGACGTTCCCGGATTTTACTGGGAGTATTCCGCTTAGCATCTTCAGCAGTGTGGTTTTTCCGCTTCCATTCGGGCCTAATATTCCAAAGAGCTCTCCTCTTCCCACTTCAAATGACACATTTTTTACTATGGATTTCCCGCCATATCCCCCGATCACTTTCTGAGCGCTAAGCATATTTAACCTCTTCCTTTTGTCCGTCTATTCATTAATATGATGGCAAAAACGGGAGCCCCGATTAAAGCAGTAATGACACCAATAGGCAGCTCTGTTGGCGCAATAATCGTGCGGGCCACGAGATCAGCCATTATCAGGAATCCTGCTCCAGTTAAAATTGAGAGCGGTAATAAATGCCGATGATCCGGCCCCCATATCAAACGGGTAAGATGGGGAATCACCAGCCCAACAAATCCAATGGTCCCTGAAACAGCAACTGCTGCACCCGTTAAAATCGAACCGGCAATCAGAATCATCATCTTTCTTTTTTGCACATTCACCCCAATATGCTGGGCCCTTTCTTCCCCAAATGACATGGCATTCAATTCATTACTGTTCATCAAAAGGATCAAAGAACCTATCAAAAAGAACGGAATCATGATTTTTATATAAGCCCAGCCCCGCATGGAGACACTTCCAAGCAGCCAGCTGATAATCTGCCTTAACTCTTCCCCCGTCAGCGCAATCATCAGGGAAATAAGGGCACCTAAAAAAGAACTGAAAATGATTCCTGTTAAAATAATGGTCTCAACTTTCATGGACCTTTCAATCTGTCTTGCAAAAAGCAGGACAATAAAGATCGTCAAAAAAGAAAATAAAATACTTAATAATGGCAATGTAAATATTCCTGCAAGCGGGATGGAGATATTAAAAAACAGGGTTAAAACCGCTCCAACCGATGCACCAGATGAAACACCGAGTGTATATGGATCAGCAAGCGGATTTCGCAGCAGCCCTTGAAAGGCGGCTCCCGCAATGGCGAGAGACGCTCCCACAAGACCTGCCAGCAAGACCCGCGGCAGCCGAATACTCATGACAATATTTGTGTGCATGGGGTCTGCCGCTTCAGTTGGAATCAAACGGAAAACCTCTGTCGCAATCACCTTTATAATGGTCATAGCCGGAACATTTACAGTTCCTATCGAAACGCCAAGCAGCATCGCAAAAATAAGAAAAGCAAAGGCTGCTATATAAGCTAAAACCTTATTATTTAAATGTTTCAGGGTAAACTGCTCTGGCAAGTTCCTCTACTCCTTCAATAATCCGCGGACCTGATCTGGTAACCATATCTGAATCCACATCGGTAACGTGCTCATCTTTCACAGCGCTGACATCCTGCCAGCCGTCACGATTTACGACTTCTCCCACTGGATCTTCTGTATAGTATCCATAAGTTGTTACGATTACATCCGGATTCCGCTCTACAATCGTTTCCGGATCAATTTTTACCCAGCCTTCTTCAGTTACAGCATTTTTTGCATTGATTGTGCTAAGCATTTCATCCATAAAGGTATTTTTGCCGGGTGAGTAAATCTCTGGAGCCGGAGCTACTTCGACATAAACTGACTTTCTGTTCTCCTCTTTAATATCCGCTGCTTTAGCTTTGATTTCCTCAAGCTTTTTCTTCATGCCTGCCACCAGGTTTTCCGCTTCGGCCTTTTCACCGGATGCTTCCCCGATCATCATGATAGACTCAAACACCTGGTCAAAGTTCTCAGCATTGTTTACAACCAACACCGCTATACCGGCATCCTTCAGCTGCTGCAAGCCTGCGGCAGCCAACTCTGCAGTAGACTCATGTGCCAGCACAAGTTCAGGGCTTAAAGAAATAATCTTCTCTACATTAAATTCCTGGCCGCCGATCTTTTCTTTCTCGGTTGCTTCTGACGGGTAATTATCAAAGTCGGAAACTCCTACCACTTCTTCTCCCAATCCCAATTCAAAAGCAATTTCCGTATTGCTTGGAATCAGGGATACGATTCTTTCAGGCTTTGATTCAATGATTACTTCTTCATCAAGAGCATCCTTTATCGTTACTGGAAAATCAGTTTTTCCCTCCCCAGCAGACTGTTCTTCCTTAGCGGAATCATTCTTCTCAGGCTGCTCAGCATTCTCACCGCATCCAGCCAACACTCCTGCTGCAAGCAGCAAAGTCAACAACAACGAATAAATCTTCCTCATCCTTCATTCCTCCAATACTTTTCGACAAAATTCGGGTGGTACCTGGTACCAGCAAGGTAAATAAAAAAACATCTCCTCGAATGGCAAGGAGATGTTTGTGTGGTCATAATTCTCAATTATGTATGAAGAAAAGATGGCCGGACCAAACACCTCCCTATCCTCGTAGGTTTAAGGGTGCTTAAGAATCAGGCAGGTCTCCTGGCTCATGGTCATTGCCGTTCTGCACCTTCCCATACGCATATGTACAGTGGATTTGCAGACGGCTCCCATTTACAGTGGCGGGACCGCGCTGGATTTTCACCAGCTTCCCTATTAAGTCTTCAAAAGAATAATAGCCAATGGCCTTTACTCTCTTTAAGAAGACACCTGTTCTTTCGTGCATATAAAATTTTTCTATTTCCGATTATACACCATCCAGCTTAAAATGTAAGAGAAATTTGCTGAATGTTGTAAAAAAGTTCAGCATACTATCGGGAGTAAATCTTCCATTCTCTTGTTTTCTTATCGAACACAATCTTCGCTTCACAAGGCTCCTTCACGATCGATTCATATTCGTCATACATATCATCCATATTGGCAAAATCGCCAATTATCCAAATAGGAATTTCAATTCGGACCCGATTCTGATCAATGTCCTTTATAGACAGCACTGCCCCTTCTTTCATTAATGGCTTCAGTGAAAGAAGGACGTCTCTTGAAATAGGCGGATACGTCTTTTTCTTTTTAATGCCGAGCAGCGTTTTTTCGACTTTCATTTGCCCCATTTTACCCGGGATTACTTCTCCGAGCATTCGGTAAAAATCATTCAAGTCCCTGTAATAGGTACGATTAAACCAGCCGTCATCGATGGCAAGGTACACATACCGATTACTCAAATAATTGTAAAACGGCGGCTTTAAGTGCTCTTTTACATGGCCAATATAAAGAAGCTCCGCGATTGCCTGGCCGGGAAGCTCATTTACAGCCTCCTCTTCCTCAAAATCAATCCAGCAAAAATCGCCATAGCCGTAAACATCCTCTTCCACTAATCTTCCAAGCTTGTCTCTTGACACGTAATCGAACATCGTATGCATATTGTAATCGCCATGTTCATAGCGGTGCTTCAGCAATAGCAGATTATTAATCGAATCTGAAAGGGTTTGGACAAACTCCGCAAATTCAATTCCATATGTCATAACATACTGATCCTGTTCATTAAGATGAATATAAATGAGATCACGAATAGCATGATTTCTTTTTTTCAATGGCGAAACCTCCGAACCGTTAACAAGAGTAGTATATAAAGAAAAGCGCAAGGCGCCCGCCTATGAGGAACGCAGGCTAAAAATGCCACCCTCTCAAACGCTAACGCTCTTAGTCTTGCGTGAATTCTGTCGAAGCATTACGTATGGAGCTGGACAGTTATCGAAAAAGACAGCTTCTGACTATGAAACTGTCTGCTTTAACATATGAGTATTTTCTCTTCTCTTATTGTAGCAAAAATATTAAAAAATATCTTTCCAGTTTAGAAAAATATTATTAGGTCTCCCATTTAATTTCCATATACCCGTCTTTGCACTATTTTTAAATTCACTTAGATACTTTTTCATTAAAATTCAGGCATTTTTAAGGATCCCGCACCCTCCGCTCCAAACAACACAGTTCTAATCAACAAAGTACTTAATTTATGGAACTGCAAGAAACTATCTCAAGCTTCAATTCGTCTAAAGATATAGAACAACAAATGAAACTACATCCAAACAGCCATTGTAAGGGGTATTTTTCTTTGTTAGGATAAAAATGTAAATAGGTAAAGAAACCAGGTGTGTATGAATGGATCAAACTAAAAGATTTTCAGATCGAATTGATTGGACGCTATGCTTTCTATTGCTTCTATTTTTTTTAATAAGCTGTATCGCTATATATAGCGGGCAATCCTCTGAGCAATATGCTGGCAACTTTGTGATAAAGCAAATCGTAAATTATGTAATTGGAATCATTATAGTCGCAGTTGTAATGTATTTTGATAGTGAACAAATCAGGAAACTTACCTGGTTCTTATACGGTTTTGGAATCCTATTATTATTAGGGTTGTTTGTTGCACCTGAAAGCATTGCACCCGAGCGTAAAGGGGCAACTCTTTGGTATGTAGTTCCCGGGCTAGGTTCCATTCAGCCCTCCGAATTTGTGAAAGTCTTTTTGATTATTTCTTTAAGCAAAATCATAGCTGACCATCATCAGAAATATTTGAGCAAGACACTTGGTTCAGACTTATTTCTCCTAATTAAGCTTGGAGCAGTAACATCACTCCCATTAGGATTAATTATCATAGAAGACCTCGGCACAGCCCTTGTTATTGTCGCTATTTTAACAGGGACTATTCTGGTTTCGGGAATATCGTGGAAAATCCTTGTTCCGATCTATGGCTTTCTTGGAGCCTTTGCCGGCACCATTCTCTATCTTGTTATACAGGCACCGGAGATTCTGGAGAAATACCTGGGGGTAGATCCCTACCAGTTTAGCAGAATCTACTCCTGGCTTGATCCTGTAAATCATAAACAAGGAGCGGGAATGCAGCTCTATAACTCTATGCTGGCAATCGGTTCTGGCCTGACCTCCGGAAAAGGCTTTACCGACAGGCAGGTATATGTTCCTGACGCCCATACTGATTTTATTTTCAGCGTAATCGGAGAAGAGTACGGCTTTTTTGGAGCAAGTGTTGTCATAAGCCTATTCTTTCTTCTAATCTATCATTTAACAAAAACAGCGCTGGAAACAACCGATCCATTCAATACCTATATTTGCGTTGGAGTCATTAGCATGATTACCTTCCATGTTTTTCAAAACATTGGCATGACCATCCAGGTTCTGCCGATCACCGGCATTCCGCTTCCATTTATCAGCTATGGAGGCAGTTCATTAATGGGAAACATGCTGGCAATGGGGCTAATTTTCAGCATGCACTATCACCATAAAACCTATTTGTTTTCGACAGATTCAAATTTTGTTGCAAAATAATTCCAGCAGAGTATAATAGCATTAATATATTTAGCGTCCATGATGAAGAGAGTAGCAAAGACCCCCTTCCTTAAGCGAGACAGGGATGGTGCAAGCCTGTTGGAAGTTCTTTTGCGAAGCGCACTTCGGAGATGCAGAGCTGAAACCTAAGTAGGCTTTGCCGGGTCAAGACTCCCGTTAACAGATTCTTTAAAGAGGTCCAATCAAAGTAGAATGGACAATCAGAGTGGTACCGCGGGTAATTCAAGCTCGTCTCTATTTTAGAGACGGGCTTTTTTATTTTCAGGGAGGTGTTATTATGTTGAACTTTAAAGAAATTTTCACTGCTCAATTGATATCTGTATTGGATGGGCAAACATCAGAAGAAGAGATTGCTGACTTAATCGAAATTCCAAAAAACCATGAGCATGGCGATCTGGCATTTCCTTGCTTTACGTTTGCCAAAGCATTCAGGAAATCGCCGGCCGCTATAGCAGTTGACCTCGCCAGCCAGATTAAGGCACCGCTCATTGAAAAAGCGGAATCATCCGGACCTTATATTAATGTCTTTTTTTCAAAAGCAGATGCCGGGAAAATCATAATGGATAGAATTCTCAAAGAAGAAAAAGAGTATGGGAAGCTTACAATCGGAGCCGGAAAAACAGTGGTGCTCGATTTTTCATCGCCAAACATTGCAAAGCCTTTCTCCATGGGGCACTTACGTTCGACGGTCATTGGAAATGCACTCGGCAATCTTGCTGAAAAATGCGGTTACAAGACTATTAGGATCAACCATTTAGGAGACTGGGGCACTCAGTTCGGTAAATTGATAACCGCTTATAAAAAGCGGGGAATCCCAGATAAGGTAAAAAGAAATCCAATTCAGGAATTGCTAAGCTTATATATTCGGTTTCATAATGAAGTCGAAGAGAACCCTGAATTAGAAAATGAAGCCCGCTATTGGTTCAAGGAGCTGGAGAATGGCAATGAAGAAGCTGCCAGCCTCTGGGGCTGGTTTAGAGAAGAATCATTAAAAGAGTTCCAGCGCATTTACGACATGCTTGGCATCCATTTTGATTCCTATAACGGCGAAGCTTTTTATAACGACAAAATGGAAGCTATTATAGAGGAGTTAAGCGCCAAGAATCTGCTTGTTATGTCCGACGGAGCCGAAGTAGTTCAACTTCCTGATCAGGACCTCCCTCCTTGCCTGATCAAAAAGTCCGACGGGGCAACCTTATATGCAACACGTGACCTCGCTGCAGCTTTTTACAGAAAAAAGAAATACCACTTTGATCAGTCCTTATACATTGTAGGACAGGAACAAGGCATCCATTTCCGCCAGGTCAAAAGTGTCATCAAAACAATGGGCTACGAATGGGCAGACAATATGGTACACGTCCCATTCGGCCTTTATATGAAGGATGGCAAAAAGATGTCCACCCGTAAAGGCCGGGTTATTCTTCTCGAGGAAGTTCTCAATGAAGCTGTTCTACTCGCAAAGCAAAATATAGAAGACAAGAATCCGCATTTAGAAAATAAAAAAGATATCGCCGAAGCCGTAGGAATTGGCGCCATCCTTTTCCATGATTTGAAAAATGATCGAATGAATAATATTGAATTCTCACTTGAAGATATGCTGACATTCGAAGGCGAAACCGGCCCCTATCTGCAATACACCAATGCTCGTGCCTATTCCCTGCTCCGCAAAGCGGAAGATGATGGCCATTCATCTGAAAAAGGCCTCTCTGATTCATATAGCTGGGAAATCATAAAGCTTCTCTATCAATATCCTGACAAACTTAAGAAAGCCTACCTTCACCATTCTCCATCTGTCCTGGCAAAATATTTAATTGATGTGGCCCAGGCATTTAATAAATATTACGGGCACGTAAGAATACTGGAGAAGGATACAGACATCAAAGGAAGGCTAGCACTCGTAAAGGCTGTCACGATTGTTCTCTCGGAAGGCATGCAAACTCTGGGTATGAAGGTGCCTGAACAAATGTAAAAGGAGAGGCCGTTACGGACTCTCCTTTCTCTCTTTATAACGGGACTTTGCCAGCTTCACTTTAACCAGGCTTCTTACTAAAAAGCCGCCGACAAATATAGCCATTAAAACAAGACCAGAATAGTTCAGATTTACTAATTTAAGAATAACACTGGCAACGGTTGCCATATAAAGAGCACCAAGCATATATGTTATTTCCTCGTTCTCAAAGTAGGAAGTAAGTTTTGCCCCGAGTTGTGATCCGACCAGACCGCCTGCCACTAAAGAAATGCCAATCCAATAATCAATGGAAATTGTGGATGCATAAGAGAGAAAACCTGCTGTAACGATTAATAAAATGGCAAATAAGCTGGTGCCCACTGCTTTTTTAGGCAATAATCCCAAGAATGCGACCGATAGAGGCACCATAATAAAGCCCCCGCCAACCCCCAGTGTGGTTGAAACAAAACCAGCAAAAAAGCCGATTAAAACCATCTTTATAATGGAAGGAGATTTTCCACTCCTGTTCTCTGCGCCAGATTTAGACTTCCTGCCTCTTTTCAGCATGGTAAGAGCAAAGTAAGACAGCAGGACGATATAGAACATGGGGACTGCCCACTCATCCCAGCCTCTTTCTTCCAGAAAAAACACAAAAGGCCGAGCTGCCTGTGTTGCAGCCATTCCGCTTAAGCCGAGAATAAGGCCTTGCTTCAGCAAAATATTCTTCATCTTGATATGAGCGGTAATGCCGGAAATCGAGGTTCCGATTGAAAATAGCAAACTTGTTGTAATTGCTTCTATAGGAGAAAATCCAAATAGCATTAAAGTGGGGGTCAAAATAAATCCTCCGCCTACCCCAAAGAAACCTGAGAGCACACTTATCAGTGCCCCTAGAAGAATGAATAAAAGATATTCCATAAGAAAGCCTCACTTATAAAAGTATGTACTTTTCGATGATACTATATCACTTTACCATACTCAGCAGGGTTTATAAGAATCGATCACCAGTATTTGCAGATTTTCGAACGGGATAAATATCCCAAACCCTTAACAATCCATTCCTGCATGACGGGCTGACCCGAAAAGTGGTATACTTCACATGTGTGATTATGAAAGCTATAAAGGAGAATAAAATAAATGTCTGAAATGATTCATGCAATTGAAGAATGGCTCATGGAGTATGGCGTCTTTGGCTTGTTTTTCGTCTCTTTTGCCGATTCTTCTTTCTTTCCAATTCCACCTGATGTACTGCTGATTCCAATGGGGGTTTCCAACCCGGATAGTGTGCTCTGGTACGCATTTATTACCACAGTCGCCTCCGTACTTGGCGCCATTCTTGGCTGGTTTATCGGAAAAAAACTTGGCCGCCCTGTTTTAAGATACATCATCTCTGAAGAAAGAATCCAGAAGGTTGAAGACTATTTCACGAAGTATGGCGCGATGGCGATTTTAATCTCCGCATTTACTCCGATACCTTATAAAGTCTTTACCATTTTTGCCGGAATATCAAATATTCGTTTGAGAGTCTTAGTCATCTGGTCCATCATCGGCAGAGGAGCCCGTTTCTTTTTAGAAGCAGCCATCATTATGGTGCTGGGGGCCCAGGCAAAGTCGTTTATTGAAGAAAACTTTACAATGCTAACGCTTATCGGCGGACTAATTATCCTTGTTGTTTATGTTATTTACCTTGTTATTAAAAAAAGAAATAAAACAGTGTAAATCTATCCCGGTTTAAAACCGGGCTTTTTCTTTGAACATTTCCCCTATAAAAACCTTATTTATAATTATTATAAATTAATATTGATTTTAATTAAATATTTGTTATAATGAAGTTACAAGCTAACCAAAGGGGAATATTTAAATGGAAAAATTATATTCAGCATTAAATGTTCAAATTGCAAACTGGAGTGTTCTTTATACTAAATTGCATCGTTATCACTGGTTTGTAAAAGGGCCATTCTTCTTTACACTGCATGAAAAATTTGAGGAATTATATAATGAAGCAGCTGAGGTTGTAGATGAAGCAGCTGAGCGACTGCTGGCTATTGGCGGCACACCTGCAGCAACTCTGAAGGAATATTTAAGTGTAGCTACCCTGGTAGAGTCAAATGGCGAAAGTAAAGCAGAAGACATGGTTGCCAATCTGGCTTCAGATTACAAACATTTAAAAGAACAACTAATTTCATTAGCTCAAGCCTCTGAAGACCACGAAGACCAAGTAACTGCAGATTTTGCAATCGGGCTGATTGAAAAACTTGATACTCACATTTGGATGCTAAACGCCTACTTAGGAGAGTAACTTAATATAGAAAAAGAGTCAGTGAAAAGAATCACTGGCTCTTTATTTATGTTCAGAAAAGAATACCTTTATGATCTTATAAGGGCGTAATTATTTTTCCCCAACAGCTGCTATGAGATGTTATGATTGACCTGATTAGTTCATACAACTTAGAAAGGAGTTTCCATAATGGCAAATTTAAAGTATTCTTTATTCATTTTTCTTGGCGCATGCAGTTATGGTATCTTGGCATCCATTGTTAAGCTTGGTCTTCAGGCAGGCCATACTGTTCACGAGCTGACAGGCAGCCAATATTTATTTGGGCTCCTTTTGCTATTGCTTTCATTCCCTTTTATTAAGAAAACGAAAGTTACCTTTAAACAAACAGCAGCTTTGTTAATTACGGGAGCTTCATTAAGTTTAACGGGAATTCTATATGGGCTGAGCCTTGACCGGAATCCTGCTTCTATCGCTGTTGTTCTGTTATTCCAATTCACCTGGATTGGAATACTAATAGAAGCACTTTATGAAAAAAAGAAACCAAGCAAAGCAAAACTTATTTCTTCGTTCTTGCTGATTATTGGTACAGTGTTTGCAAGCAATCTTACTGCCGGCGGCTCCGCTCCCATTAAGGCTGACGGATTAATTTACGGACTCCTATCTGCTATTACCTTTGCATTGTTTATTTTCGCAAGCGGCAAGGTTGGAAAAGGAATTCCTGGTATCCAGCGAAGCATCTTTATTACCCTTGGAGGCCTTCTTCTGGTTGCAGCAGTTTCCGGACACATTTTAATCAGCGGCGGCATACAACTGCAAGGTTTATGGAAATTCGGACTGCTGATGGCTTTATTCGGCGCCATTTTCCCGATTATTTTCTTTGCGATCGGCTCTCCACACATAGACTCTGGACTCGCCACTATCGTTGGCTCTGCGGAACTTCCAGCCGCTGTTGCTGCTGCCATGCTTCTGCTTGGAGAAAGAATCACGGAAGCACAGACCTTCGGAATTGTCCTAATCCTGATCGGAATCAGCGTTCCACAGTTTTCTTTTAAAAAAGTTTCAAAGAATCGTTATAGCACATAAGGAGGGGAAACCCTCCTTTTTCTTGAATTGATAAACGAATGAGGAGGGATTTTTTTGCTAGATACAGTTTTTAAAAAAGTAATTGATTCTGAGGAAGAGCTCCGTTTATTGCTTGGCACCCCCAGCAGGACAGCAGCCAATAAAATCATACATAAACTCGATCATCATTGCCGAAAGTTTATTGGAAAGTCTCCGATATTATTTCTCTCAACCGCTGATAGTGCGGGCAGATGTGATACTTCCCCGCGCGGTGATGCCCCTGGCTTTGTACATATTCTAGATGATCATACTATCGTTATACCTGAACGCCCCGGCAATAAAAGGATGGATTCATTGCTCAACATCCTTTCCAACCCGCATGTTGGACTGCTTTTTGCAATTCCCGGACTTGAGGAAACACTACGAATCAATGGCCATGCAAGAATTATTAGAGATTCGGAAATTTTAGAACAAATGGCAGCCTATGGAAAGAATCCAATTCTGGGAATAGCTGTTGAAGTGGAAGAATGCTATATTCACTGCGCAAAAGCCTTTAAGCGATCTAAGCTTTGGGACCAAGGCCATTGGCTGGATAAACAAGATTTGCCTAAACCCTCGCAAATCCTTGCTGACCATGTCAACCTGCCTGGTCTTGACAGTGAAAAAATTGAAAACGCCCTTTTGGAAAGCTATGAGAAGAGGCTCTATTAGGGGCTATAATGGGTTTTGCGTTTATATGGCAATTTTCGCGAAAAAACGATTTATACATAGGTTTTGGACTTGTCCAAAGCCTTTTTTCTATATATAAGTCCATCTGAAGAGTCTATTTAAATCCTAATTAAGCATTCACTCTGTTTACTCCAAAAAGGATTGGGTATATGAAAGTATGCAAAAATACAATTTCTTTAAGGAGTGAACAATTTTGGACAATAATCGGTATTGGGGCGGGTTTGATTACCTTTTGGCCAAGCTGCCTGATTTATTATTAGCACTTTTAGTTTTATTAATTGGATGGGTTATCGCAAAAGCCATAGAAAAGGCCGTTTTAAAAGGACTTCGTAAAACCAGCCTGGATGACAAGGTATTCCCCGATAAAGCAAACAGAAAATATTCATCCGAGAAAATTATCAGTAAGATCATTTACTACCTTCTGCTAGTATTCGTGTTCATCTTATTCTTCAATATTCTTGATCTGGATATTATCGCAACTCCACTAGTGGGCATGTTCTCCTCTATCATGGCTGCAGTTCCCAGCATTTTAAAAGCAGCTCTTATTCTCTTATTTGCATGGCTTATAGCTTCCGGTCTCAGCTTCTTAATTAGAAAAGGCGGAAAAACGCTAAAAGTTCATGAAAAATTGGATAAATGGAATTTAACCGACAATAAGGAGCAGCCTTCCAGTGTAATCGATAAGGTTGCAAAAATTGTTTTTTATCTTGTTTTGCTTATTTTCCTGCCAGCTGTATTGAGTGCATTAAACCTGAATGGCATCGCTGGACCGTTCACCGGCATGCTGGAAAGTATCCTGGCATTCTTGCCTAAGCTTTTGGCAGCAGCCCTTATTTTATTAGTAGGATGGTTTGTTGCAAAAATTGTGCGAGATATCGTAACGAATTTCCTGCAGGCAATCGGAACTGAGAAATTAACGAAAAAACTTGGCTTAACTCGTTTATTTGAAGGGACAAGCCTTGCTTCTGTAATTGGTACAGTTGTTTTCGTACTAATTTTAATCCCAACAGTAATCGCTGCGTTAGAACAATTGGATATTGAAGGCATCTCCGGGCCAGCCATTGCGATGCTGAATGACGTTCTGACCATGCTGCCGAATATCGCCGTAGCCATTTTCTTTGTGCTGATTGGTGTATGGATCGGAAAATGGATCCGAAAGTTTGTTTCCAGCCTATTAGAACGCATCGGATTTGATTCTTACTTCTCTGGAATGGGATTAAACAAATCTGCTGCAACAGGCAGCGGTTTGACCTTCTCCCAGGTTATCGGCTATATTGCTGAAGTCATTATTGTCCTCTTGTTTGTTGTTCAGGCCCTTAATATACTTGGTCTTGATTTCTTAGTGACACTTGCAACTGGCGTTATTGCTTACCTGCCTCATGTCATTGCGGCTCTCGTTATTCTTGGAGTCGGCTTATGGCTCGGCAGCCTTGTGAAAAAGCTGCTTAGCACAGTGCTTCAAGGACCGCATTATAAGTTCCTGGCAAACGTTGCGCAAGCAGCCATAGTCGCCATCTCCATCTTTATGGCACTTGACCAGCTTGGTCTTGCAGCCTCCATTGTCAATGCTGCCTTTATTCTAACACTTGGCGCATTGGCACTTGCCTTCGGCCTATCATTTGGCCTTGGCGGAAAAGATTTTGCTGCCAAGTACCTTCAAAAGCTTGATCGTAAAATTGAAGAGACAACCATTAATAAAGATGCAGATACAAAAAGTGTGATGAAAGAAGCAATGCCTGAGAAGAAACCAGGCAGCACTGCCTCTGCCCCTACTAACGTAGATAAACCGATTAATCCATCAAGCCCGGATCCGACCAGAAATCCGGCTAATGATCCATTAAATCCACGCAATAATCGCATGGATGAAAACAATGGGCCGATGAAACCATAAATCATGCCAAGTGAAGCACGTCCAAAAGGACGTGCTTCACTTTTATTTTTCTGCCTTTACCCTTCACAAAATCAAAAAAATTAAGTACAATACTAATACCAATAAAACCAATAAGAAAGGTCGGAAAATAATTTGGCAACTAAGCCTTCTTCCATCCCCCGTCCTCTAGTCAGAACCAATCAGTGGTCCATTGTATTGAGTGTTATAGCCTCATGGCTTTCTGCTCAGATTTGGATTCTAGCCATTCCGCTGGTCGCAGGCATAATGGGATTATTGTTTGGTTTCAATCCTATTATGCGTATAGCAAAGCTCTTTTTAAAAAAGAAGCCATCCGAATATATACCGGAAGATTGGGAACAGCAGCAGTTTAATCAAGTTATTGCCGTTACTTGCCTGGCACTTGGCTTAATAAGTTACCTGCTGGGTTGGACGTTCGCCGGATATGCATTTACAGCTATGGTTGCTTTATCCGCATCTATTGCCATTCTTGGATTTTGCGTTGGATGTTATATTCGCTTTCAGCTGAACCAATATAAATACAGAAAATCATTAGACAAAGCATAAGGCAGCCTTTTTGGCTGTCTATTTCCTTTTGGCTGTTTTCGCAAACTTTGTTGCTTTTTAAACAAGTATTGCGGAGAGGTTGATTTCCACTCCAGGATGCTCGCTTTCCGCGGGGTGGGCGGTGAGCCTCCTCGGCGCGCAGCGCCTGTGGGGTCTCACCTGTCCCACTTCTCCCGCAGGAGTCTCGCACCTTGCGCTCCATCAACCAACCTTATTTATCAATCTTTTAGAAAAAAGCCTTCCTTTTTGACCCATTTGTTTCAAAGGACTTTCTGCGGGGTACTTAAATCATATAGCATCAAATCTCGCCATTGTTCTTTTAAATCATTTCTGAGGTGAAAAAATGAAAACTGCCAGCAAATTTCTTTTAACGAAAGACGATATGACTAACCCCGATATCGTACCAGAGTGGGTCATCAAAGAATACCTAACCTTTCATGATACAGTAACAGATAAAACGTTTCCTTGCTATTTTGGGATGACAGCAGAGCTAAGGGGCGAGCTGCGTTATGCCTATATTACCCGGGAGGACTGGTCCAACCTGCCGGAAGCGCTCGAGTCCTTTATCGATCTTTTCGATGCTCCCAAAATGATTCGACACGGCCTTTTTGTATTTGTAGAGCCGGAGAAAGATGAAAAATCATTGGAACATTATAGAGAGTATTTCTGGAATGTCCTGCAGTACTTGCATAAAGTCGATACAAAGCCTTGGCCGAAGGATTATCCAACAGATCCCGACCATCACTTATGGGCATTCTCATTTGCTGAAGAACCGTTCTTTGTGTTTGGAAATGCACCAGCCTATAAACAAAGAAAAACAAGAGACCTAGGCAATAGCCTGGTACTTGGATTTCAGCCCCGCAGAATCTTTGAAGGGCTTGAGGGTACCTCCAAAGGAGGCATTATGTCCAGAGAAAAAGTAAGGGAACGTGTGGAAAAATGGGACGGCCTCCCCACCCATCCAAACATCAGCCACTACGGGGATCCTGAACACCGGGAGTGGAAGCAATACTTTATTGGCGATGATGTTAAACCAATCGAAGGGAAATGCCCTTTTCATCATGGATAAGTTAAAGGCTTGGACCGTAAAATGTTCAAGCCTCTTTGGCGGATAGTTCTTTATAGTTGCTTATTTTTCCCCTTCTTATTTTTCCCCTTAGTAAATGAATAAAGTCTTAATTGACTATATATTTCCGTAGTTGATGATTTAACGGCTGAAGCTGACGATAAGTTTCTCTTAAATACAAAAAGAGAGTTAAATCAGATGTTTTAACTCTCTTTTTTGCCAGTTATTCCAAGCCTTTTTCAATTTCTTTTACCATTTCTGCTACAGAAACTAATCCTCCGCCAGAAAGGTACCAATAATCTGGATTCAAGTAGATAATATGATCATTTTCATACGCCTTTGTCTTTTTCACAAGTTCATTTTCAATAATTTGTTTAGCGGAGGATTCACCTTCTACTGCTGCCCCTCTGTCGATGACAAATAGATAGTCCGGATCTTTTTCTACAATATATTCAGGAGAAACGCTCTGACCGTGAGTGGAAACTTCAATTTTATCATCAGCAGGCTTAACACCAAACACATCATGGACAATGCCAAAGCGGGAAGCAGGTCCATATGCACTAAGGCTTCCTTCATTCGCTAAGATGATTAACCCATTGCTTCCATCTGCAGTTGCTTTCTCTTTTAATGCTGCGATGGACTCTTCAATACTGGCAAGCTCTTTCTCTGCTTCTTCTTCCTTTCCGAAAATCTCGCCTAATGTTTTGGTATTTTCTTTAAAGGATTCCATGTATTTGGAAGTATCAACACCCATAAAAATAGTTGGAGCAATTTCGCTTAATTCTTCATATGCTTCCTGCTGCCTTCCCGAAATGATAATTAGTTCCGGCTGAATTTCGCTGATTTTTTCAAAATCAGGTTCTTTCAGGCTTCCAACATTCTCATACTTGCTGTCTTCGAACTTTGAAAGATATTTAGGGATGTTCATCTGGGGAACGCCTGTTACTTCGACTCCAAGCTTATCTAATGTATCCAGCACACCGAAATCGAAAATTACTACCTTTTCCGGATTCACTGTTACCGGTGTTTCGCCTAATTGATGCTTAATTGTGATTTCATTTGATTCTGTTTTGCTGCCCTCACCTGAGCCATTTGCTTCTTGTGATGTTTCTGTACCGCAAGCTGCTGTCACAATCGCCAACACAGCCATTATTAAAAACAACGATAACTTTCTTACCATGTTTGTTCACCTCATAGAATAGTATTATTTCAAGAATTGCCCGCTGATCTCAGAACTTTTCATAGAGGAGGGCCCTTCCCCTACTTGCCCTTTGAACAGCACTCAATTTTAAGAAACCATTAGTTGAATACCATACAAAACTTTTGACAGTTAAACTCTTGAATTTGGATATTCATATCATAGACTTCCTTTAACACCGGAGAAGAAATAATTTCATCTGTCGTGCCAGCCTTGACTACCTTGCCATCCTTTAAAGCGACAATATAATCCGAATAGGTGGAAGCAAAATTGATATCATGAATAACAATTATGACAGTTTTGCCCATTTCCTGGGTCAGCCTGCGGAGCACTTTCATAATCTGCACCGAGTGCTTCATATCCAGGTTATTAAGAGGCTCATCCAGAAGGATATAATCTGTATTTTGAGCAATGACCATTGCAATATAAGCCCGCTGCTTTTGGCCGCCGCTCAATTGGTCCAGATATTTGTTTTCAATATCCTTTAACTCCATATACTCAATAGCTTCATCGACATACTTCCAATCCTCTTTTGTCAAACGCCCCTGTGAATAAGGAAAGCGCCCAAATGAAACAAGCTCCCTGATTGTCAGCCTGATGCTGATATTATTGGATTGTTTGAGTATGGAAATTTGTTTGGCAAGGTCCTTGCTTTTACATTGATCCAGCCTTTTGCCTTCGATTAATATTTCCCCCTCATCAGCAGAGATAAGGCGGCTGATCATCGAAAGAAGAGTACTTTTACCAGCACCGTTCGGTCCAATAAAAGAGGTGATCTTTCCTTTTGGTATACTAACTGAAACATTTTCAACTACATACTTACTTCCATATTGTTTTGAGACATTCACGACATCTACCATGTTTTATTCTCCTTTAATAGAAGATAGATAAAATATACACCGCCGGCAAAGTTAATGATGACACTCAAGGTCGTGGAGAAGCTAAACACTCTTTCCACGATCAGCTGGCCCCCGACAAGAGCAATTATGCTAATTAGAATTGATCCCAGAATTAAGTATTTGTGCTGAAACGTTTTCATGAATTCATGGGCAACATTTGCGACAAGCAGGCCAAGGAAAGTGATTGGTCCGATCAAAGCTGTCGCAATCGAAACCAGGATGGCAACAATAATCAAGAGTCTTTTTACGACATAATCATAGTCAACGCCCAGATTTACCGCCTGCTCCCTTCCAAGGGAAAGCACGTCGAGGTATTTTGCAAAACGGTAAAAATAAATTCCTGTTAAGGTGATAAGAACCATTGCAATGATTAGGAGATCTGTATTCACATTATTGAAGCTTGCGAACATTCGATCCTGCACAATCATGAATTCATTCGGGTCAATCAGTACTTCCATGAAAGAGGATATGCTTTGGAAAAAGGTTCCAAAGATAATTCCAACTAATAATAGAAAATAGATATTTTGGCCGCCCTCTTTTTTAAAAAGAATGCGGTATAGCAGGCCTGCGAATAATACCATCAATCCTACCGAGATGATAAAATTAATGTTTTTGTTCATAACTGTCTCATTCATCGAACCCAGTACGAAGATGAGGAAGGTCTGAATTAGCATATATAGGGAATCCAGGCCAATAATGCTTGGGGTTAAGATTCGGTTATTCGTAATTGTCTGGAAAATCATTGTTGAAAAAGCAATGACACCGCCCGTTAGAATGATGGCGAGGACCTTTTTCCCTCTTTTAGGAAGTGCGTAGTCCCAATTGCTTCCTAAATCTATAAATAAAAAACCTAAAATCAAAATAATGGATACGCCTGCAAGGATGCCGATTTTTGCTTGTTTACTCATATGCCTTTCTCCTCATGATCAAATAAAGAAAAATTCCGCTGCCAATCACACCTACTGTTACACCGATCGGAATTTCATATGGATAAATAATCACGCGTCCGAAGATGTCACATATGAGTACAAATATTGCGCCCATCAGTGCTGTATGGGAAAGGCTTTTCTTTAAGTGGTCTCCTTGATAGATGGTCACGATATTAGGAATAATCAAGCCCAGGAAAGGGATCATTCCCACCGTCAATACGACCACTGTTGTGACAAGAGCAACGATAATCAAACCTACATTCACAACCTGCTTATGGTTAAGCCCAAGGTTAACTGAAAATTCCTCTCCCATTCCTGCAATAGTGAACTTATTGGCATAGAGGTAAGCAACGAGGACGATCGGAATGCTAATATACAGGAGCTCATATCTCCCCTGAATCATCATAGAAAAATTCCCCTGCAGCCACGAAGACATATTTTGAACCAAATCCTCTTTCAGTGCGAAGAAGGTTGTGATGCTTCCTATGATATTTCCAAACATTAGCCCCACTAGCGGTATAAAGATGGCATCTTTAAACTTGATCCTATCCAGTATTTTCATAAAAATGAAAGTTCCCAGAAGCGCAAAAGCAAAGGCCACCAGCATTTTTACGAAAGGACTAGCTGAAGTAAACAGCATAAGAGAAACCAGTATACCCAGCCGGGCTGAATCCAGCGTACCCGCCGTGGTCGGAGATACAAATTTGTTTCTGGACAGCTGCTGCATAATCAATCCGGCAATACTCATACTCATCCCCGCAATAATGATACTTATAAGCCGCGGAAATCGGCTGGCTGTTAAAATATGCAGCTGGTCTTCTCTCATATTAAACAAATCGAGTGGACTTACATTCTTAACCCCAATAAATAATGAGGTAAAGGATAAAATAATAAGAATACTGATTAAATGCCTTTTTTTCATAACAGTTCCTAACACTTTCCTAGAGTGAAGTCTTTAAAATATGAAACTAATAATCATTCTCACTATTAGCTTAAAAAATAATTGATAATGGTTATCATTATCAATTATACCTATATTTTAAAGGTAATTTTTAGCAGTGTCAACGCCTTTGGTGAGAAGGATTATCATTATCGGATAAAAAATAATGGCTTTACTTGTTTAGACAAGTACTATGCAGGAAATCTCACTTGAGATTTTCCCTTACCTGGTCCAGAACACGGAGACATGTCTCAAGCTCCTTTCCATCGATTGAACCTGATGCATCTTCAATCGTCTTTAAAGCAAGTGACGTGAGACCATTTTCCATTTCCCTGCCCTTGTCTGTCAGGTAAATAAGATTAATTCTCTTATCAGCCTTATCACTAATCCGGACAACCAAACCTCTTTTAATCATATTATCAACCAGCCTTGATACACTTGGCTGATCTCGCTCATTTTTCATAGCAAGCTGATTCTGGGTTTGCCCGTCTTTTTCATAAAGTCGGCTCAAGATCTGCCATTGCTCGTATGTCACATCAAAACCTGCATCCCTGAAATTCTTGTTCAGGCGATTGGACATTAAGCGGGAAGCATGGAAAAGCTTGTAGCCAAGAGAATCATCTAATAGATACCTTTCTTTTGCCATTATGTTCTCCTCTTCTCTTCAGGAGCTTACACTATTTAGTTTAAAAGAAAATACTTGTTGATGCAAGTATATTTCAAATTGTTTATAATTATAACTAATCATTGGTGACTCTCTCCTTAAACCACTAAAGAACCGGACTCATCAGAACGGTTCTTTAGTCCTTCATCATATAACGGTATATACGGTTCCCTATTGAGGAGAGTACTTCTCTTCCGGCTGTCTGGTTCTTCAGCTCGTCAACAAGAACTGCAGCGTATACTATTTTTCGATTACCGGTAAATATTGCACAGTCATGCTCAATTCCCGGCAGTTCTCCTGTTTTACCAGCTACCTGTACTTTCGCCGGGTCCACAGTGTTTGCCAATTTGTTTTTAAACTGCTGCCCGTCCAATATCCGTTTCGCCAAAGCCTTATTTTTCTCAGATAAAAGTGAACGCTCTGTCAAAGTCTTTAAGCAGGACACCATATCTATGGCAGTTGTTTTATTATCCAAACCCCTTTTTAAAGCCTCAAAATCCATCATCTTTCTATTGAGTTCTGTGTTTTTCAGTTCGATACTTTTTATATAGCCATTGATTTCCTCTTTCCCTATCAAATCAATGACGAGATTCGTAGCTGCATTGTCCGACACAATAATCATAAGCGTCATTAAGTCTATGACTTTCATCTTCAAACCTTTAGACATAGACTGCAATACTCCAGATCCGCCAACCCGGTCTGCATCATTTATCTGAACTTCCTCATCCAGTTGAAGCAGACTATTCTTCGCTTGAGAAAGCCCCGCCAATAAAATGGGCACCTTAATTAAGCTCGCTGAAGAAAACACCTCACTGCCATTCTCTTCGATAATGCCTTCTTCTGTTTGGATAAACAACCCAACGCGGCCTTCACAGCGGCTGGC
Organism: Cytobacillus sp. C11.1; assembly: GCF_058145115.1. Taxonomy (NCBI): domain Bacteria; kingdom Bacillati; phylum Bacillota; class Bacilli; order Caryophanales; family Bacillaceae; genus Cytobacillus; species Cytobacillus sp. C11.1. The sequence goes on from NZ_CM176935.1 coordinate 685,455, forward strand.
CAGTTCAAGAATTTCAGCCTTTAATTCAAGGAAGCCCATCTTATTTAGTCACCGCTACCTGCGGCCGATTATTGTCTCCTGTGACTTTTTCATTGTATAGATGGCATGCCACATAATGTTCCTTTTCAATTTCCTGCCACTCGGGCTTCATTTTCGCGCATGCTTCCATTGCATATGGGCAGCGAGTTCTGAATACACAGCCGCTTGGCGGATTCATTGGGCTTGGAAGCTCTCCTTCCAATATAATTCTTTCCCGGTGATCCTCGATATCAGGGTCAGGAATAGGGATCGCAGACAATAATGCCTGAGTATATGGATGGAGAGGATTTTTATATAAATTTTCACTTGTTGTTAATTCAACCAAGTGACCCAAATACATAACGGCAATACGGTCACTGATATGTTTAACCATTGATAAATCATGGGCGATAAACAGATAGGTCAGGCCCTTCTTTTTCTGCAGCCCCTTTAGCAGGTTCACAACTTGTGCCTGGACGGATACATCAAGCGCTGAAATGGGTTCATCAGCGATAATGAACTCCGGATCGAGCGCCAATGCGCGGGCAATCCCAATCCTTTGTCTCTGACCGCCGCTGAATTCATGAGGGTAACGGTTAGCATGGTCCCTATTCAGCCCAACATCCTCCAAAAGCTGATACACCCGTTCAAGACGTTCCTTTTTATTCGGATATAAGCCATGGACCTCCATAGGCTCTGAGATGATTTCTTGAACCGTAGATCTTGGATTTAAGGAAGCATACGGATCCTGGAAAATCATTTGCATCTTCCGGTGAAAAGCGAATCTCTCTTTTTCAGTCATTTTATGAACGTTTTTTCCGTCATAAATAACCTCGCCCTCAGTACGATCATATAAACCGATTATCGTACGCCCCGCGGTTGACTTACCGCATCCTGACTCTCCTACAATTCCAAATGTTTCGCCCTTGTTGATTTGAAAGGAAACATCGTCCACCGCTTTCAAGGTTTGTCCCTTGCCCATTGAAAAATGCTTTTTTAGATTATTGACTTTTAACAATGCTTCATTTGGCATCTTTATTCCCCCGTCTCTTGCCAGTAGCGTCTAGCTGCACATAATTCCTTTTCGTATATGGTATCCTTCAGGTCGATTATTTCGATTGTTTTACCGGTATTAGGAGAATGAAGCAATTTTCCTTCACCACAATAGATGCCTACGTGATGAAGCTTGCCTTTTCCTTCTTCATATGCAAAAAACAATAAATCTCCCGGTTCCAGGGCATCCACCTTAACTGAGTCTCCTGCTTCAGCCTGGTCATGCGCATCGCGCGGAATGATATACCCATTAGCTTTGCACATGGAATAGCTGAATCCGGAACAGTCATAGCCAAAGCTGCTCATCCCGCCCCATAAATACGGCAGGTTTAAAAATTGTTCACCGGCTGCAACGATGTCTTTTCCGCTCCCTTTCGGAAGGCTATCCAGAGATTCATGTACACTCACATCTTCTGTCTTTAGAAGGCCATCTCCTGAAGGAGTTTGCACTTTAATCCATTCACCATTATTTTCCAAAACCGGCAGAACCGTTTGATAGCTTAAAACTAGTTCCGGTTTCTGTTCTTTTGAGTAAAGCTTTGCTTTTTTCTTCTGCACGACAGCAACCTGGCCATTATCCAGGCTCCAATCAGTTTTTTGTACAAGCTGGGCCTTGGGGATCCACCCTGGATATCCTCTCTCGTCCTTTGAAGAAGATTGGTCTGGTATAATCACGTGAGCCCAATCCTCTTTTTCTTCCAGCACAATTACCTCTTGCCCGTATAATACCTGCGATTGTACAAGGTTTCTGTCGCAAAGCTCCAACCGTGGCTTATATGTTAATTTTTCAAGCCAGGAATCCAGGTCGACTGGATTGTTGACTGCCTCCCGGTCTATATCCCTTGAGGAATCAAATGCCGTCCACAAGGTTGCTACCGAAACTGAAACCAGCCATCTTTGCTGTATTGTCAAAACGTACTCCTCCTTTTTATAAGGCGCAGATGCCAATGAAATAATAGTTTCTGAAAAGGGGCTATAATCAATTACACTAACAGTCATTCTTAATTAAGAAGTCAATTCCTGTTTGCCCTCAATTAAAGAAACATTCCTGATTCCAAGACCTGGGTCATTAGGAATAGTGATTTTCCGGCCTGTATACCTAATGCCGCCATCTACTACTTCCCTGGCCATCATCAAAGGGGCATCAAAATCAAAGCGGGTGATATTTTTTTTGCTGGCAGCAAAATGTGCAGCCGCCGTGATCCCAATTCTTGTTTCAATCATGCTGCCGACCATGCATTCCATCCCGCAGACCTCTGCAAGCTGATTAATAATCTGCGCCTGGTAGATGCCTCCAGATTTCATCAGCTTTATATTAATTAAATCCGCGCTTCTCGTTTTGATTACTTCAAAAGCCTGCTTAGGCGTAAAGACACTTTCATCAGCCATAATCGGTGTATCAACCGCATCCGTAACCTGTTTTAGCCCTTCAATATCCCATGCTTTCACAGGCTGTTCGACAAGCTCAATATTTAAATCGAGGGTCTCCATTTTGCGGATCGCATAGACAGCTTCTTTTGCCTTCCAGCCCTGATTCGCGTCAAGCCTTATTTTAATTTTAGAGCCGACCCGATTGCGGATTTCCCGAATTCGTTCGATGTCTGTTAAAATATCATCTTTGCCGACCTTTACTTTTAGAACATTAAACCCTTGCTGTACATAAGAAACGGCATCTTCGCCCATTTCCTCCGGTCCATTGACACTAACCGTATAATCCGTTTCCACTTCATTTTTATGACCGCCCAGAAATTGGTAAAGAGGCAATTTACATTGCTGGGACAGGCAATCATAAAGCGCCATATCAACTGCAGCCTTGGCACTTGAATTTCCTATTAAAGCTGACTGAATTCCTTGAAAGATATCTTCATAGTTTAGAAGGCTTTTGTTTATTAATAAAGGCTTTAATACATGGTGGATAGCCGATTCAATACTTGAAAGACTGTCACCTGTAATCACAACAGTCGGAGGTGCTTCTCCCCAGCCGATTATCCCGTTATCACACGTTACTTTTACAACAATTGTTTCGGCTGTCTCGACAGTTCTCAATGCTGTTTTAAATGGTTTTTTCAGTGGTACTGCAACTCTGTTTGTCTCAATTTTGTTTATTTTCATCTATACCACCCTTTTACTCAATGCCGCTTTCAATCGTCAGCTTTTTATTGGTTGCATTTAATTCCGCCTTTACACCAAGGGGAACAGAAATATGAGGGGAACAATGGCCAATATTAAAGCCTTTTAAAGCCGGTTTATTTACCTTTTTAATATAAGTATCCAGCACTTCACCAAGTTCCAGGGAAAGCTCTCTTTGCGGAACACAATTATTAAAATCGCCGATGATAAAGCCTGCCGCATCCTCAAGCTTCCCTGCCATATGGAGCTGGTTTAGCATGCGGTCCACCGCACGGGGCTCTTCGTTGATATCTTCTATCAGCATAAGCTTATCTTTTGTATCGATTTCATATGCAGTACCAATCGTACTTGCCAAAAGCGAAAGGTTTCCTCCGGTTAAAGTTCCTGCTGCACTGCCCTTCACCATCGTTTCCAGATTTGAGATTCCTTCTGGATAATCTAGTACTTCAGGTTCAAATAATTGCCTAAAATACTGCTTGGATATAGGGTCAGCATCTTCTTTTCCAATATCTGAAGCAAGCATCGGACCATGAAAGGTTACAAGCCCGGTCTGCTGGCGAATAGCAGTATGCAAAAAGGTAATATCACTGTAGCCCCAGAATATTTTCGGATTGTCTTTTATAAGGCTATAATTGATTTGTGAAGCAATCCTGCCTGTGCCATAACCGCCGCCTGCACAGATAATGGCTTTTACTTCCTTATCAAGAAACATCTTATGTAAATCTGCCAGACGGTCTTCATCTTTTCCAGCCAAGTAGCCATATTGATCATAAACATGGTTCCCCATCTTCACCTTTAAACCCAGCTCTTCCAGAAAGGATAAGGAACGCTTCAAATTATCCTGATTAGGCGGGCTTGCCGGTGCAATAATTCCAATCGTATCTCCCTTATTAAGGCGGAGTGGTTTGATTGCCATGCTGTCACTTCCTTTTAAGTTGGTATTTAGCATTATATGCTCCATCGGTAAGAATTTTGTCTGGGAAATGAATTCATTTTCGAGGATATATGCTAAATTTCGGGAAAATCTATTATTTTTCGGGAAATAATTTCAATAATCGGAGGAGACTGCTTAGGGACGACAAGCACAAGACGATTCCTGCAAGAAGGCGTTTTTTTCTTCTGGAAGGAAACGGCTTATGACCTCGAGTCCCTAGGACCCGCAGCTGGACACTCATCAAAGTTCAGGGAAAATGATTTGTCCTATCTCCTTAAAAAAGGGATGTTCGAGCGAACACCCCTTTTTCCTGTCACCTTCAAATCATTCTTCAGAAGATTTACTTCTTATCTGCCCACTTAAGTTCCATGTAACCCACTGGATGGCGGACGATACCTGAAACTGCATCATTTGTAAGATAAACTTGGTTGTAGAAATGGATAGGGATAATCGGCATTCCTTCAAATAGGATTTTTTCTGCTTCGTACATCATTTCAAAACGCTTCGCTTCATCTGCTTCACTCTTGGCATCTTTAATTAACTGATCGTACTTTTCATTGCTCCAACCAGTACGGTTCATTGAATGTCCTGTCTGGAAGTTTTCCAGGAAGTTGATTGGATCAGCATAGTCAGCAAGGAAAGAGCTTCTTGATAGTTGGAACTTTAGCGCTTTTTGTTCTTCTGCAAATACATTCCATTCCATGTTGGCAAGCTTTACATCAACACCAAGGTTTTCTTTGAACATTTGCTGCAGTGCTTCAGCAATCTTTTTGTGCGAATCGCTTGTGCTGTAAGTTAAAGTTACTTCAGGAAGTGTAGCATAACCTTCTTCTTCCATACCTTTTTGAAGAAGTGCTTTTGCTTCCTCTACATTTGTTTTCACAAGGTCACCTGCAGTTTCGCGGAAATCATTTCCAGATGGATCAGTAAATCCGTAAGAAACAAAGCCATATGCAGGCTTTTCGCCATTCTTTGTTACATAATCAACAATTTGCTGCTGATCTACTGCCATAGCAAATGCTTTACGAATGTTTTCGTTTTGGAATGGTTCCATATTGACGTTAAAACGGTAGAAATAATCACCAGCCTGATCTTCAACATTTGCTTCTCCTAAAAGCTGTTCGCTTAGCTCGGCAGGGACATCAGATACATCAAGCTCGCCAGTTTGGTACATTTGGTATTCAGTATTGGTATCATCAATGATTGCCCAGTGAACTTTATCCAGTTTTACATTCCCAGCATCCCAGTACTGGTCGTTTTTCTCCATTACAAAATGGCTGTCATGCTCCCATTCCGTTAAGTTGAAAGGACCGTTTCCAACAAAAGATTCTGCTTCAGCAAACCACTGCGGGTTTTCTGTTGCTATCTTTTCGTTAATAGGAAAGAATGCTGGATTTGTGATTACACTTAAAAAGTATGCCTGCGGACTTGTTAAAGTCACTTCAAAAGTTTTCTTATCAACAGCTTTTACTTTCACATCATCAGCTGAACCTTCTCCATTGTTATAAGCTTCTCCGCCTTCAATGAAGTAGCCAAGGAATGCTGCTGAAGACCCAGTGTCAGGGTTTAAAAGGCGCTTCCAGGCAAATTCGAAATCTCCTGCTGTTAAATCATCGCCATTTGACCATTTTGCATCTTCACGAATGTGGAATGTATAAGTCTTTCCATCTTCTGAAACGTCCCATTTTTCAGCGATAGCTGCTTCTGGCTCATGGTCTTTGCCTAAACGAGTTAAACCTTCCATTAAGTTGTTTAACGCGCTCCAGGAAACAGAGTCAAACCCAATTGGAGGGTCAAATGAAGTCGGCTCCTGGCCATTATTCAAATAAAGAACTTTCTCAGTGCTTTCTTCCTCTTTCTTACCATCATCCTTGCTATCGGTTTCATTGCCGGCATTTTCGTTTGCCGTACAAGCTGCCATTACAAATAGCAATACAGCCGCTAGCATAAGAGATAAAAACTTTTTCATACTTTTTCCCCCTCTATTAAATTTATTTCTTTCTATATTCAGCTGCCAGTAGCAGCTGAAAGAATAATAACTTTCACTGGCACAAAATAAGCACCGTGAAAGGAAAAACCTATTTAACACCTGCAAGCATTTTCTGTGCCCGCTCATCCTGGAGCCAGCAATCAACATGATGTTCCCGGCTCAGGTGGGTTTTATATGGGTAGACCCGCTCACAGACTTCCATCGCAAAATCGCATCGTGCTGCAAAAGGGCATCCCGCTGGCGGTGAAAACAAGTCTGGCGGGGATCCCCCGATTGGCACCAGGTCAGCCCCATCCAGATCCAGCCGTGGTACTGAATTTAATAAGCCTTTTGTATATGGGTGCTGAGGATTATAAAAGATTTCTCTTCTTTCCCCTGCTTCCACAATTTTTCCGGCATACATGACGGCAATACGGTCAGCTACCTGGGCAACAACCCCCAGGTCATGGGTGATAATTATGATGGAAACCCCTGTTTTCTTTTGAATATCTTTAAATAAATCCAAGATCTGTGCCTGGATGGTTACATCCAATGCTGTAGTCGGTTCATCCGCAATCAGCACTTCAGGCTCGCAGACCAGGGCCATAGCAATGACAATACGCTGCCTCATTCCCCCGCTGAATTGGTGCGGATAATGCTTCAATCGTTCAAGCGGATTAGGGATTCCGACTAAATCAAGCATTTCCAGTGCCTTTTTACGGGCATCCTGCCTTGAAATCGTTTCATGCTGCATAATCCCTTCTATAATTTGCTCTCCGATTGTAATCGTCGGATTTAGAGCTGTCATAGGATCTTGGAATATCATAGAAATGTCCGCGCCGCGAATATTTCTCATTTCCGATTCTTTTAATTTGGTCAAATCCTGTCCATTAAACAAGACTTCACCTGCAGCTATTCTGCCGGGCGGAGAGGGAATCAGACGCATAATACTTTGGGAAGTTACGCTTTTTCCACATCCCGATTCACCGACAATTGCCAGTGTTTCACCTTTGAAAAGATCAAATGTTACTCCCCTTACTGCCTTAACCTCGCCTCCGTAAGTTGTAAATGTGACATGCAAATCTTTTACTTCCAGTACTTTCTCCATGCTGCTACCTCCTTAACTTCGGATCGAGTGCATCCTGCAATCCATCTCCAAGCACATTAAATGAAAACATTGTCAGGGAGATGAAAAAGGCCGGGAAGAATAGGCGCCACCAATGGCCTGATAGAATTGTAGACAAACCATCGTTTGCCATTGAGCCCCAGCTCGCAAAAGGAGGCTGAATACCTAAACCAAGAAAGCTCAGAAACGCTTCTGCAAAGATGGCTGACGGCACTGTAAGAGTCATCTGTACAATGATTGGGCCCATTGTGTTTGGCAGCAGGTTTTTCTTGATAATCCGGGAAGTCTTTGTTCCGAATGTCTTGGATGCCAATACAAATTCATAGTTTTTAATTTGCAGAACCTGTCCTCGGACAATCCGCGCCATGCCTACCCAGCCCGTTACAGAGAGGGCAAATATGATTGTAAATAAACCAGGTCCCATTACAACGCTGATTAATATTACAACAAGCAAGTATGGAAGCCCATAAAGGATTTCAACGATTCTCATCATGGCATTATCTGTCCGGCCGCCTTTATAGCCGGCAATACCGCCATATATGACACCAATTGCAAAGTCAATCATCGCCGCTACAATACCGACGAACAAAGAAATTCTTGCCCCATACCAGGTTCTTGCGAACACATCACGGCCCAGCTCATCGGTGCCAAACCAATATTTTGAAGATGGAGGCAAATTCTGATTGGCGAGGGACTGCTCGGATACACTGTGCGGTGATATGACTGGGCCGAATATGGCCATAAAAGCTAAAGCTATGAGAAAGAATAATCCTGCCATTGCGAGCTTATTTTTCAAAAGCCGGCGCCAGGCATCCTGCCAGTAGGAAAGACTTGGCCTTACAACTGCTTCCGCTTCATCCTGGTCCTTGGCCTTGGGCACAAACCAATCATCCGGGATATCGGGTGCAAGATTATGGTTATCATGCTGTTTGCGCAGTTCCATTAGCTTCCCTCCTTTTTATGCAGCTTAATTCTTGGATCTAAAACTCCGTACGCAATATCAACGAGGAATAGCATCATAATTAAGATTGTGCTGTAAAAAACGGTCGTTCCCATTATGACCGGATAATCACGCGTATTGATGCTTTCGACGAAATACTTTCCCATTCCAGGAATAGCGAAGATCTTTTCAATAACAAATGTCCCTGTCAAAATGCTTGCCGCCAATGACCCCAAAACGGTAACGACCGGCAGCAGGGCATTTCTTAATGCGTGCTTAAAAACAATTTTAACAGGAGATAGCCCCTTTGCTTTTGCTGTCTTTATGTAGTCCTGCGTCAGTACCTCCAGCATACTTGATCGTGTCAGACGGGCAATAATGGCCATTGGTCCGGTTGCGAGCGCCAGGGTTGGCAAGATCATGTGTTTCGGACTTGACCAGGTAGCCACCGGAAGGATAGCCAGATTAACCGCAAGCTGCTGAATTAACAATGTGGCCAGCACAAAGTTTGGTACTGATATTCCCAGTACGGCAATCGTCATCGCCAAATAATCAATAATGCCATTGTGGCGGAGCGCTGCTATGATTCCCAGGGCAATCCCCGAGAAAACGGCTACGATAAGAGTGACTATACCCAGCTCAAATGAAACCGGGAATCCCCGTCCCAGCATTTCATTGACCGTCTGGGATGACTTTTTAATAGATGGGCCAAAATCAAACGTAACAACAGATTTCAAATACATCCCATATTGGACATAGAGCGGTTCATCCAAATGGTAGAACTTCTCAAGGTTTCGCTGAACTGCTTCGCTCGTATTCCTTTCTTCATTAAAAGGAGAGCCAGGAATAGAATGCATTAAGAAAAATGTCAGTGTGATAATGAACCACAGTGTTACCATCATGGCGAAAAGGCGCTTAATTATGTATCCAGTCATTCATTTACACTTCCTAACAGAATGTAGTTCTCATGGCCAGCTCAGTCATCACCAGCATTGCCTGGTATGCCTCAAGGATGTCTTTTGCCTGATAGCGGACAATGGTTGTATTCTTTTCAATCTCTGCTCCAGGCATCAAAGCTGCCCACTCAGCCTGGCCGTAATTGGCAAATTCAATTCTTAATACAGGGTTATCCGGCGGAACAAGAGGCTTGACGAGGTCTCTCTTTTTAAGAGCCTCTGCTGCTTTTTCTTCTAAAAGCTTCCCTGCTTTTGCCGGAGTCAGCGACTTTACAGCTGAACGGGAAATCGTTTCTTTTACAACAGCAGTTGTGACATTTGGAATTAATTCTTCTGCTTCCAAAGCCGCCTGGTTATCCCCGGCCACCATTAAAACAGGAACTCCGTGATAGCCGGCTACATAGGCATTGAAGCCCATCTCGCCAATAGCCTTGTCATTTATGTACATATGCCTCACGCCAAATATCATAGAGTGGGACATAACCCCCTTCATGGAAGCGCGTGCATGATAGCCTACAAACATCGCACCTGCAAAGCTGGAATCCAATCCCTGAACCATTGAATATGGTTTAACATCGCCGGTAATTAGCTGTGTTTCAGGATGCATCCTTTCAATTAGGAGGTTATTCATCTTTGAGTGGCTGTCATTCACAATAACCTCACTGCAGCCTTCTTCAAAGGCAGTTGTGACAACATGATTTGCTTCATCGGTCATGATCACTCTGCCGCGTTCATAATTATGCCTAGAAGAATCAACATGGGTGTGGTCTGCCAGCCCTGTAATCCCTTCCATATCAACAGATAGATAAAGCTTCATTCAGAATCCCCCAAATATTATATTATTATAGTATTTTTCTATATTATAGATTATTTTATATTTTCTGTAAACTATTCCAATAGCCTACCAAATTAAGATATTTGCAGTCCCATTTAAAATGAAAAAAATCCAGCTATCGGAGAAATATAGTTCTTCTCTGATAGCTGGATTTCATCTGCGGATAACAGAAAAAGCAGCTCTATTTATTCATAATTTGTGAGTATTTTATATGGGCATTTTTAAAAGCAACCATTAGGGCCTTTTGAGAGGAACCGAAGTATCGGTTTTCAATTTCTTCCATCACCCTGTCTACTTCTAATATGGATTTGCCAACAAATATAGATTTAATAAATAATGAGGTTAAATTAATGGTAGATGAACATTCAGCATCTACAATTTCATCTGTTTCCCTATCGATTATAAGTGCAACAAAGAAACCATTATATTTTTGCATGATAGGATTGTTCAATGATGTCTTGCTGTCTCCGATAATATAAACGGTATTTTGCTGATACATGAACTTGCCTCCTGCAGAACCGGATACTATATGAGGTGTTTATGCGGTCAACATGAACATTCATTATAATGCATGGCTCATACCAAAATTGTAATACAACAGCGGCTCTATTACAATCACTTTTCAATACTTTTCTAAATATTTTATCAATTCAGCAGCCTTAATTAATCTTTTGTCGTGCAAGTTCAAGTGCTTGCTCCAGCAGTTCTTCTCCACTCATTAGCTTCTCTCCGCCGCCTTGTGCAAATTGCGGATTCCCTCCTCCTTTGCCATTAATCTTTTTTAAGAGAGCTGCCGATAGGTCCTTCATATTGATTTCAGAAAGTGTTCCCCTCGCACAAACAAATTGCAGTTTTCCCCCCATCTCATTTACCAAAATAACGGCTGCACTTTCTGACTGTCCTGCAATAAGGCGTGCAAGCTTTTGCAATTCCTGAATGGAACGTTCCTGATAGTTTCCACTAATCAGCCTCTCATTTTCTGCTATAGCTGCATCGCTGGCCATTTCCTTTGCTTCATAGACTAAAAGGGCAGCTTTTGCTTCTTCCAGTTCCTTCTCGAGATCCTTTCCATTATCAATTAATCGTTTTCCAGCCATAATCAGGTCCTGTTCTGGGGCATTAAGCAGCTGGCTGAGTTCTTTCGTAATCCTGTATCTTTGCTGAAGCAGTTTAAGTACACGGCCGCCGCAGATAAATTGCACTCGTATTTTCTTCTTTTGCCGCTCCCAGCCCAATATTTTGATGCTGCCTACTTGGCCAGTTGAAGAGGGGTGCGTTCCACCGCAGCCGTTATAGTCGTATTCGGGAATAATGACCAGCCGAATATCTTCGCTAACTGAAAGCTGCTTGCGAAGAGGAAAATGCGCAGCTTCTTCAGCTGTTACCCACTTTGTTATAATTGGCCGATTTTCAAGGATAATGGTATTGGCCACTCTCTCAGCTTCCTCTGCATGCTGTTCTGGCAGATCGGCAATATCCAAGTCAATCGTTAATAAATCTTTCCCTAAATGAAAGCTGACCGTTTTATACCCGTAAAGCTCCTCAAGGGCAGCTGATAATATATGCTGGCCAGCATGCTGCTGCATATGGTCAAACCGCCTTTCCCACTCTATTTCACCCGACACTTCCAGGACAGAACCATCCATTTCCCTTTCTAAATAGTGACGGATTTCTCCTTCTGTCTCTTCGACATCCAGCACTTTTATTCCATTCAGTGTTCCCAGGTCATGGGGCTGGCCTCCGCCAGTGGGATAAAAAGCAGTTTCCTTAAGTACCGCAAAAACCCTTCCCTGGCCGTCCGTTCCCTGATTCTGCAATTCCGTTTTAAATGATTGTATGTATGGGTCCCTGTAATAGATTTTATTCAATTTAATCAACCTTCCTAGTCTAGTCTATTATAAAACTAACCATTTAACTTTTTAAGGTCAAGCAAACTCGTTAGTCAAGGATAAATTATTAGTAATTTTACCCACCCGGTTTATAAATGCTCGTAAAAAGGTATGTACACCAATAGATAAGCAACAAAAAACAAGGAGGATGATAACAATGGCAACAAGCAAACATATTGTAGGCGCATATGATACAGAGCAGGAAGCTATTCAAGCCGTAGAAAAATTAAGAGCTGAAGGATATCGTCCTGAGGATATTTCGGTAATCAGTAAAAATCAAGAAGATGTCGACGCAGTTACAGAAGAAACAGGGACTAAAACAGAAGAAGGACTAGCCACTGGTGCCGCTACAGGCGGAGTACTTGGAGGGTTGACAGGTCTGCTTGCAGGCGTTGGCGCATTAGCGATTCCTGGAATTGGGCCGATTGTAGCTGCAGGGCCAATTGCTGCTACATTAACAGGTGCTGCTGTTGGTGCAGGAGCAGGCGGTATTGCCGGGGCTCTTATTGGAATGGGTATTCCTGAAGAGGAAGCACATCGGTATGAAGCGGATGTCAAGTCAGGGAAAATCCTTGTGCTGGTAGATCCCGAAACCAGATCTGCTGACTTTAATGACGGCTATACCAGCACTGACCGTACAACGCTTGAAGGAGATCGGACAGCCTATACAAATGTTGACCCTTTAAATCCTGGCGAGCTTGATCGCGGAACCAATGCTTTTAAGGATAATACTCGAAACAGCAGCAGTCTTTGGACAGATGACAATCTTGATTCAAACCGGCCGCTAAGTGAAAATCTTGGTGATACAACAGCAGATGACTTTACTGACCGCACTGTATCCGGCTATAACGATGAAGTGGATGTTCGCCGCAGAGACGCTTACGACTTTGACAATGTAAGGGAGAATCGAGATAACCCTTATAAAGGATAAGTCCTTTACGAGCAGATATTTAATATGAATGGGAGCTGCTTTCTAAATTGAAAGCAGCTCCTTTTTGTCTTCACCATTAATGCCTATATCGCTAAATCCTACTAAATTCCAGATTTTTCAGGCTTGTCCTTACTATTTTCAAAGTTATACTTAAATGTAATGGAATGGTAATTTAAGTATAGTCACGTTAAAAAGATATACGGAGGGATATTATGAGAAGGGTATTGCCTGCGCAAGTTGTTTCTCATAGTCAGTTCGGCTATAAAAAAATACCCGCAAGCGTTCAATGCGAGTGTCCGAAATGCGGTAAAACAAGCCTTTTCACAATTAAAGCTAATTATAGCCATACAAGTAAGTCAAGCATTCTTTCCCACGGGGTATGTTCGGCCTGCAAAAAAGAGTCAGTCTTTATTATGATTCTTAACCAAACCGATCAAACAAGCGAAGAAACTGCCCTTTATATTTATGATCCCAACTCTGCCAAAGAGCTTTTGACTCATCTAGAGAAAATCCAAGATATACCGGCTGATTTAACAAGAGCTTACCGATCCGCATTAAACGTCAGCCAATCCAAAGATACGGTTGCTACTGCAGTCATGTCAAAACGGGTCCTGGAAAGCATTCTTAAAAACTTTCTCGGTGAAGAAATCAAAGGGCAAAATCTTTCAAAGCAATTTGAACAATTGCCAAAACATGTTGATTTAGCAAGGCCCCTAGAAGCTCTAAGCCAGCTGGTTCAGCCGGGAAGCGCCTTTTACCAAATGCTTGACCTTGAAAAGGATATTGATCAAGAGATGGCTGCATTATTGATGGAGCTATTAGAAAGTTTAATAGAGTATTTATTTGTCCTGCCAAATAGAATTGAATTTTTGCAGGCGAAGTTGGATCAAAAGCTCCGTTAAAAAATTTATGAAACCTCATCAACGTATACAAAAACCCCCTTATCTGCCACACAATGGTGCTAATAAAGGGGTTTTAATGTATCCTTTCGCAGATTCACCCTGCCCATTGTTTTCTGACCTGGTCTTCTGCCTGTTTCATAATTTCCTCATCACGGGCTTCTTTATTTGTGATGATATTGGTCTGATATTTCATTCCATCATAATCAATCGTTACAGTGATTTCTTTCATATCTCATGATCCTTTCTGGTTGTTATACTATATAACTACCAACAAAGGCCGGTTTTAAAACCCTTTTACTCAAAGCAAGCTTAATACCGATTTTGCATATTTTTCGAGAAGTGCATTCTTTTCTTCTGTTTCTAGGATGTGATAGGGGCGATCATTTGGCAGAACGATATAACTCAAAAAGATTCCGCCAAGCAGTCTGGCCCAAAGCTCTGTGTCCACTACCTTTTCTTTTATTTGAAAATGATGATCCAATGCCTTTTTAATACTTTTAAAAATAATTTCCGGCAATTGCAGTTCTTCCGTCAAATTCCCCATCAAACTTTCGGAAATAAGCATTCTGACCATTGGGGCATTCTTAGATAAAACATTAAGTCTGTTATTCATTACTTCCTTCAAAAAAACCTCTGTATCTTCCTCTTCAGCCAGCTGCATTAGCTTCACATCAAATTTAGTCTCGAGCACTTTCTTCATAACTGTTATAAAAAGATTTTGCTTTGTGGAAAATTTGCGGAATAGTGTTATTTCCGCAACATCTGCTTCTTTTGCGATTTCCTGTGTAGTTGCCTGAAGCCCTTTTTTTATAAAAACAGCAGCTGCCGCTGTAAGGATTTGCTCCGTCTTATCTCTCAATGCCATCACCCTGTCACGTTAGGTTCACTCTTCCCCGTTGATTTTATTGTTACAAAACGATCCAAAATAATCAATATTGCCGGCATGATAACAAGGGTACTAATTAAAGCCAATAAAATGTTAATGAGTGTCATTAATCCAAAATTGCTAAGGATGACAAAGTCTGACACCATTAAAGCGCTAAATCCTCCAATTGTCGTCAGTGCAGAAGCGAAAATGGCTTTTCCTATTTTACGGCTGGCAATCTCCACAGCCTTATGCGCTTGCAGACCTTTCTTTCGTTCTTCAAAATACCTTTCCATGATTAAAATAGTAAACTCTGTGCCAATGCCAATAATCAATGCTCCAAGAGTGGCTGTTAACGGGGTATACTTAATATCCAGAAAAGCCATAGCAAGACCGGACCATCCAATAATTAAGATAATTGGAAGCAAGGGAAGGAATGCTTTTACGGGCTGTCGGTAAATCAGCAATAGGCCTAAAAATACGAGGCCCATCCCAAGCAAGGTCATTTTGTACCTCCCTGTTGTCAAGGCAGACACCATTTCAGCATCCAATACTGCTTTTCCCGTAATCGATGTTTCCAGACCTGCTTGTTTTCTTCCCTCCAAAAAGACGGTTAATTCATCAATAAAATCCTGCAACTCCTGTGCTTCCAGGTGCCTTATCCCAACATTAATGACACCCTTGGAACGATCCTCATTTATTAGAAGCTTCAATTGCCCCTCAGGCATTTTATTTATTTGATCTTTAAGTTCAATTTTCTCCGGGAGAGAGCCTTCATTCATTTTCTTGAGAGCACTTGAGATGGAATTCGCATCGATTACTGTATCAGGAAATTCGTGATTCAGCGAACTTGTAACAGAATCCGTCCAGACAAGGCTTTCTGGTGACAGGACATCTTTTCCTTTATAAACAATAGAAATCTGATCTGTGGTTCCGATTAAATCCCTAAGTCTTTGAATATCCTTCAATTGCTGTGTGTCCTGTGGCATAAAGGTTTCGACATCTGTTTCCACATGAGCATCCAAATCTGCCCAAATGCCATATCCAGCTGTTAAAAAAGCAAACGTAAGGATTAGCCAGCGCCATTTGATAAACTTCTTAGCAAAAAAGGACAGCATTGCTTCAGTTTTTGAATGACTCTTCCCTTTAGCTTGAACTTTAACTTTTTTAGCACCAAAAAAGGAATCTCTCGCAAAAAGGATTGGAAGCAAGAAAAAGACACCCATAAAAAAGCTGACAACCATACCAACAGTCAACATTTTTCCAAAATCCTGAATCATCGGCACAGGGGACGTATATAAGGAAATAAATCCGAGAGCTGTTGCAATCAGAGCGGTCATGACAGCTGGTGTCATTTTAACAACAGTTTGGTGTAAACTCTTTTTTGCACGGCTTTGTACTTGTTTATTCATTTTGAGCCTCCTCTGCACTCATTTCTTCTGAATAGCGGCTCTGAAACTGAATCGCATAATCAATTCCCAGGCCAATTAGAATTGGAAAAACAGCCATTGAAACCATTGTGACCGGAATGCTAATCCATCCCATTAATCCGACTGTGCCAATGACGGCAGCCAAAATCATGCCGAGCGGCAGAATACGCCAGCTTACCTTAAAAACAAGAGACAAAATGATAATCATGAATACCACAGAAAGCATCATCATTTTCTTCATGCTTTCCTTCATGGATGTCCGAATAGCATCGTCCAATACCGGTTTCCCGGAAACGAACACATCCGTGGTTTCAAGTTTGTTTTCATTTAAGAAACGATTCATCTTTTCAACAATCTCACTTTTGGATGAATCCGATGTGCCTCCTTCAAATTTGATGACCATCATCATATGTCGATCATCGATAACAACCTCTTCAAACACGCTTCGAAGCTGGCCATCCTTATCGTGAATCATAGTCTCCAATGTCTCCTGCTTCTCAGGCAAACCCGGGTGTAAAATATCTGCATTGGCTGACATCAAGTCCAATTTACTGCTGATGGTTGCGAAGTTTCCCCCCACTTTTTCCAAACTGCCGCTAATATCTCCTATTCCATCCTGATAGTTCTGAAATTGTTTATCTGACATTTGTTCAACAAAAGTGACAGGACTGATGATGCTGTAAATATCTTGTTCTGCAATCACCTCATTCTCCAGTCTTTTCATATGTTTTAAATTTTGAATGGTTAGCAAACTATCTCTTCGGGCTGCTTCATACATTACTATGACCGATTCACCGCCAAATTCTTTTTCCAACTGTTCGTTCTCCTGATAAACCCGGGATTCTGAGCTGATTAAAGTATCATTTCCAGTTGCCATTTCAATATTTTGCACTCCAACCGCAGTTAAAATAATGGCAGCAATGGAAAGCAGGATAGCCTTCATCGGATATTTCTCCAATATCCCCGCAAGCTTAATAAGGATCTTCAATTTATTTCCCTCCCTAGTTACTCCATTGTATGTTAGTAGTTACTTACATTTAATTATACAAACGTCTTTTAAATTTGGTGTGATTCATATCACACTTTGAAAATAAATAAGCTGTAGTTACAGGAAAATCCCTACTTCAGCTTTTCGTCCGGTAGCCGGAGAACCTATGGATCATTAATATACTATTTTAAGGTTATTTTTAAATTCCTTTCTTTCAAGTATTACACTTAGATTAAAGAAAGCATAAATTTTGGAAAAACGGAATTTGCTGAAATAAACAAGGAGTCAGTAAATGCATATAGAAATAAATTAAAACGGCTAAAGGAGTAAATGCTCTGGTTGGCAATTATAATTACAAAGGAGCTGGCAAAATGAAGGTTGCTTTAGTACACGCTATGAAAGAATCGATTCAACCAATTGAAGAAGCTTTTAACGAGGTTGCCCCCGATGCAGAAATTATACATTTACTGGATACCGGTTTATTAAACAGGTTAGAAAAGCAAGGTGAATTAACCCCGGCTATTATAAGAAGCTTCACCCGTTTGCTCGATTCGGCAATCGATTCCGATGTAGATATGATCCAATTAACTTGTTCTGCATTTAATAATTTGTCTAGCGTCCTACAGCCTTTGTACGATGTTAAGATATTTCGGTCGGATGAAGCGATGCTGGATGAAGCACTGGCTTATCATCGGATTGGCTTAATTTCTACCGTAAGAGCTACCCCCCTCGCTCTGCAAGACTATTTATATGAAAAAAAACCAAACATCCATATTGAGTCTTTAATTAATAAAAAAGCACTTCATTTATTGCATAGAGGCAATACGGAGGAGCATGATCGCTTAATATCAGAAATGATACTGGAAATAGAAAAAAGTGTGGATGTAATTGTTTTATCCCAATACAGTATGTCTCATGTTGCCAGCCAAGTCGATACCTCTGTTCCCATCTTAACTGGTCCGATACTTACTGCTAAAAGATGTTTGGATTACTTCAAAGATAGGCTCCAAGTTTCCAAATAATTAACTTTCCATTTGTCGCTTTATAATTATAAGTTTATTACTCTTGTGTTTGCCACCTCTTTAAAAGTCCTGCAAGTGATCAACACTAATCTGATCATAAGCACTAAAAATAATGCTCTGTTAAGCTTGAGTATTTATTTCCGCTGCAGGCACTCGCCGCGGACGGTCCCAAGAGCTCCTCGGCGCTCTGCGCCTCCCTTTGATTCGCTTATCTAGCTGAAGTCTCATGCTCTCATGCCTCCGCTCCAAACAACACGGGGCTAAATCAAGAATTAGCTATAACACAGTTAAAAATAAAAAAGCCCTGCAGGCAATTATTAAGCCTGCAGGGCTATCTTTTTAGTTTTCATCAATTTCTCTACGTTTTTTCTTGAATATCTTGGATAAGATTTCATAAACGATCGGAACAATAATTAGTGTTAATAACGTTGAACTTGTTAAACCTCCGATTACCGTAACTGCAAGGCCTTTTGAGATTAAACCGCCACCGCCTGAGCCGATTGCCAGCGGGATCAAGGCACCGATTGTCGCAATGGCTGTCATAAGGATGGGGCGAAGACGAGTTGCACCGGCTTCGAGTACCGCTTCCCGCATCACCATACCGCCGCGTTCCATATGAATAATACGGTCAACCGCTCCAATCAACTCTGTGGATAAATGCAGTAATCTTTATCCCTTTTTCACATGCTCTTCGAAAACACTTGCCAGCCTTTCCTTCATTTCCTCTTCCGTTACAACTAGGCTGTGGCTGGTCATTTTTGTTTTAAGGATCAGTTCATAGCCTTCATTTACTTCCTGAGAATATCCATAGTATTTATGATTCAAAACGATTTTTTTGAAATGAAAGGATTTCACCTTTTTCCATGGAACAAACTTGCTTCCACTTATAAAGCCGTCATCATAGACAGCAAATACATTCAGAAGATCCTTGGCATTGATTAAAGGGATAAACAGCAGATAGAGATATGTCCAGCTGAACTTAATATTATATTTTCCGAATATAAACATAGCGATTAGAAAAAACAGCATGACAGCATACATGGTTAGTCCCAGCTTATTTTTTGAGATAACAGGGGCATCCGCAGATTTCTGGGGGAATTTCCTTACTGTTTTCAGGTCAATCTTGTCTAAAGGAATAAGGGCAGTTTTCTTCTTCATTTTCGTTATTAAAATGATGTAATGATAGCTGTAATAGATAACAATTGATAGAAATAGAACCTCGAAAATTAATTTCATCAAACCCGCCTCCTTAATAACCTTTACGATTATCCAAAAGATAAAGTTTCACCTCTATAAAAAAATGTAAATTTTTTTGATTGTGAAAATAATCTAATTCGAATATAATCTAATTAGATGTTTATCTAATTAAATACTTCTATCAGTAAAGTAGGTATATATCGAATTAACATTCGCAGAGGTACGGAAAAAATGACAAATTGGACTGTATGGAAACAGGAAGCAAATTATCAAAAGCTCTTTTGGGCTGGTGTCATTAATGGAATTGGAAATCGATTTACACAGGTTGCGCTGCTTGCACTGCTATACCACGTAACCGGTTCCGGAGTAGCGATTGGGCTGTTATTCGCCATTCGCATGGCACCTTTTTTCTTCATTGCCCCAATAGGCGGAATGCTCGCAGACCGCTTTTCCAAAAAGGCCATTCTGGTGGCAGCAGACTTGTTGAGAGTGCCTGTTGTCCTGGGGCTGCTTTTCGTAAGGGACGCAGGGGATTTATGGATGGTTTACGCAAGTGCGTTCCTAATCTCAACTGCAGAAGCCATCTACTCACCAGCCAGGATGTCTGCGATACCTGCCCTTGTAAAATCAGATAGGCTCATATATGTTAATGCGGTTGAACAAGTCATGATCGGGGCCGTCCTCATTATTGGATCAAGCACCGGCGGAATCCTCGCCTACTTTCTGGGAAACAATGCTGCTTTCATGATTAACGGCCTTACCTTCTTGTTATCAGCATATCTAATCTCCAGGATGGTTTTCCCGGCTGTCTCTGAGGAAAATAGAAAAAAAACGAAAACATCTGCTGCGATTTCGCCAGCGAGACTTATACTTGGCTCTTCTGCACTGATTGCCTTTTTTATCATGATGCTGACCATGCCGCTCGCCAATGGAATTGACAATATTCTTGTAAGCATTTATGGGCTGGAAGTTTTTGATATGGGAGAATTGGGCGTTGGGTTTATGTATGGCGCATTGGGGATTGGACTCATTCTAAGTTCATTCTTTTCTCATATGATCAAGAAGGGCCTCCTGATACTCGCGATCATCTTTATCGCTTTAGAAGGCACTGGCCATATTTTATTAAGCCTCGCACCAAGCTTTTATGCAGCACTTTTCACCGTTGTGCTGATCACCTTTGCTGGCGGCCTTGGCAACATCTGCCTGGACACGGTCATGATGAAATTCATACCCCGATCCAAACAGGGAACCTTTTTTGGTTTAATGCAGATGGTTTCAAACCTTTCCCTGGCTATTTCCATGGGTGCAGCAGTATTCCTGCTGGAGATTTTTGCCCCGAGGACTCTTAGCCTGATTATTGGCTTGTCGTATCTTATTTTTACTATTATGTATGCACTTCTGTTTGCAAGAGTGGATCTTGTAAAAGAAAAGAGGGAGTTTATTAGGGGAATTTAATTGAATAAATAGAGAAGCCCTGCAGCATTCATTTATCCTGCAGGGCTTCTTTTTAGTTTTCTTCGATTTCTCTGCGATTTTTCTTAAACATTTTAGATAATACTTCATACACGATTGGCACAATGATAAGGGTCAATAGCGTCGAACTTGTCAGACCGCCGATAACGGTAATCGCAAGGCCTTTGGAGATAAGCCCTCCACCGCCAGAGCCGATGGCCAATGGAATTAATGCACCAATTGTCGCAATGGCTGTCATCAGGATTGGGCGAAGTCGGGTTGCTCCCGCTTCCAGCACCGCTTCCCTCATGACCAGACCGTCACGTTCCATATGGATGATCCGGTCCACCAGAACGATGGCATTGGTTACGACAATACCAATTAGCATTAATAGTCCCATCATGACCGATACAGAAATGGTTTCGCCAGCAATTAACAAGCCAACGAAAGAACCAATCACGGCAAATGGAAGGGAGAAGAGAATCGCAAATGGCGCCACCCCTTCACGGAATGTAACGACCAGAATGAAGTACACAATCGCGATGGCTGCAAGCATCGCAACCCCAAGCTGAGTGAACGTCTCAGTCATATCTGCCTGAACGCCCGCAACTCCGACTGTTACACCCTTAGGCAGATCCAATTCATCAATCGCTTCATCTGTTTTAGAAGTAGCCTTTGAGATGTCATCGCCTTTGACCGTACCTGACACGGTTGAGTAGTACTCGCCTTTACTGCGTGCAAGCGTATTATGCGTTGTACCTTCTTTCACTGTGACAAGCTCGGAAAGAGGCATAGTTGTACCCATCGCTGTCGGCACCTGCGTTGCCAGGATATCATCAATGGATTTCGGCTGTTCCGCTTGCTCCTGCTGTACGATGACTTCAATCGTTTCTCCGTCTTTTTCAATTGTAGTCAAAACATCCTGTGTTTTTGACGGATTCAGCATCATGACAATTTGTCCGGCTGTCAGACCGTACTGCAGCAGTTCATCCTGCTCAACATTGAAGGTATATTCAACAAAGGCGTCTTCTGCACTTGAAGAAACGTCCTCCAATTCTTCGTTTTCCTTCATTACGTCTTCTACCATTTTGACAGAGTCATTCAGTTTATCTAAATCTTCACTGTAGAATGTGTAGCTGATTTCATTGGTTGAACCGGACATAGAAGAGAAGTTCTGGCTCTTCCATTCACCTGATTGTCCGATATTAAACACATAATCTTCTATCTCTTCACGGACCTCAGGGAAATTATCCATTTCAGGGTCAAAGATCAGGTACATTAAGGCTCCGCCTGCTCCTCCGCCCATCATGGCAGCCATTTGATCCGCTTCTTCGGTTACAGATATTTGAACAATGTCAATATCTTCTCGTTTAAGCATTTCTTCTTCTACTGCTTCAACGTTCTTTAAAGTTTCATCTTTCAGTTCTCCAGCTTCAGGCGTGTATGTTAGATACATCACTTTATCTTCTTCACTGCCCATAAAGCTGAATCCGATCATTGGTGTTAGAGCTAAGCTGCCCGCCAGCAATACAACCGCAATGATGGATGTAATAATCTTATGATTTAGAGACTTCTCGAGAATGCCTTTATACCATTTTGATAGCTTTCCAGCTTCTTTATGGCTGCCTTCCGTTTTTTCGCTGTACAATTTTTTTCTAAACAAGAAGTGAGATAGCGCTGGAACGATTGTAATTGCCACAAGGAGTGAAGCACCAAGCGCAAACGTCATCGTCAAAGCGAATGGCATAAACAGCTCGCTGACCATGCCTCCAACAAAAATGAGCGGCGCAAATACAGCAACCGTTACTAAAGTCGAGGACAGGATTGGCTTGAACATCTCAATCGTAGCTTCTCGAATAAGGGCACGCCCTGTTAGTTTTTCTTCTTTTAAATGCAGGCGGCGGTAAATATTTTCAACCACAACGATAGAGTCATCAATTACACGGCCGATGGCAACCGTAATGGCTCCAAGCGTCATAATATTCAAGGTAATATTCATCCAGTTCAGCAGCAGCAAAGCCATGAAAATCGAAACTGGAATCGATACGATCGAAATAATCGTTGATTTAAAATCACGCAGGAACAGCAAAATAATTAAGACTGCAATCAGCCCGCCGAACACTGCTTTTTCAATCATGGTTGAAACAGACTCTTCTATTGGCGCTCCCTGGTCAAGCGAGACATCTAGGACAAGGCCCTCGATCTTTTCCTTTTCTTCCTTGATTAATACCTTTACACTGTTAACGACTTCAACCGTGTTTGCCTGCTGTTCTTTAACTATTTGAATTGCAATGGCATCATCGCCATTTGTCCGGGAGACAGATTGTACTCTGCCGACCGTATCAATCTCGGCAACGTCACTTAGCTTCACAAAAGGTGATTGGTTTTGTGCGGATGGTGTTACCGGGATGAGCATGTTCTTTAATTCTTCCTCAGTCATGAACTTGCCGTCTACTGCGACAGCCTGTTCTCCTTCCTCAAACTCGTAAAGTCCCAATGATACAGCCATGTTGCTTGCCTGGATCATTTCCTTTACTTTTTCTTCGGTCAGCTCAAGCACAGCCATTTTCTCTTGATTGTATGTGAGCTGCACTTCTTCCACATGCTGACCAGTGATGGTCGCCGATGCCACACCATCAATTTTATCCAGTTTCGGCAGGATGATATCCTCTACTGTTGACGTTAACTCAACAATATCCTCCGATTTGCTGCTTACACTTAGCGCAGCAACCGGCATCATATTCATGCTGATGGCAGTGATAGTCGGCTCCTGTGCTCCTTCCGGCAGCTCCACTGTATCGAGGGCTGATTGGAGAGCACGCTTGGCTTCGTCCATATCAATACCATATTCATATTCCACTTGGATATTTGACATGTTAGAATATGAATTTGAGTAAACTGATTTAACATCTTCAAGGCCTTCCACGGTTTTTTCGATTGGGATGGACACATCTTCCATCACTTTTTCTGGAGTGGCCCCCGGATATACGTCCATTACCATTAAGTAAGGGATTGAGACATCCGGTATGGTCTCCATATTCATCCGTGTACCCGAATAGATTCCAGATACCGTGATAATAATTGTTAACAGCCAGACTGCAAGTTTATTCTGCAGCACAAAATTGACCAAACCTTTCACTCGTACACCTACCCCTAATTGACTTGTTAGACTCAATTACATATAATAATGACCGATTGGTCATTTGTCAATCAAAAAGGAGTGACAGCATTACATGAGCAAAAAACAATTAATTATGGAAAGCGCATTAGAACTCTTTGCCAAGCAAGGATTTGAAGCTACCTCTGTTCAGCAGATCACTGAGCATTCCGGTATTTCCAAAGGCGCTTTTTACTTATCATTTAAATCAAAAGATGAATTGATTATGGCATTGATTGATCATTTTATGATGCAATTCATTTCAGATATTGACCATATAGTCAAAGATCCGAATATTACAGGTAAAGGACTTTTAAACAAGTTTTTTTACACTTCATTCCACTCCTTTCAGAAGCATTCAGACTTTGCAAAGATCTTTATTAAAGAACAAGCGCATACATTCAATGAAGAACTACTATCAAAAGGGCGCCACTTTGACCAATTAATTGATGATATAACCCTATCAATGTTAGATCAGTTATATGGAGAGACTGTCAAACATACAAAATACGATTTAATCTATTGCATTAAAGGCTTCATGCATATATACTCTCATTTATTTTTATTTTTCAATGTGCCTTTGGACCTGAACCTTCTGTGCCGATCCCTCGCGGAAAAAACAGACCTGATGGCAAAGCAATCAACGATCCCCTTTATCACGGACGAGCTATATGTGATGTTCAGGGAACCGGTAGATGAAGAAATAACTGCCGGGAAATTGATTGAAATCATGGAGCAAAAAATAGAGGAATTAGAGGAGTCAATTGAAAAGGAATCACTGGTCCTGCTTAAGCAGGATGTGCTGGAACCCAGCTTGAGCCCTGCTATTATAAAAGGATTGATTTCAAATATTCAAAACGATCCACATTGCAAAATGATCGCCTTTTTGCTTCGAAAATATTATCATGTTTAACATCTTTTATAATTCTTTTAATGCTTCATGTAAAATTAACAGACCAAAAAACCTCAGGCTAACGAGAAACTCGAAAGCATGAGGTTTTTAGAATTTTTTAATGAACGATTACTTTTTCAAGGATTGATATTGGCTGATAATTTCATTTGCAAGGTCACTTGATTTATCAAGACGACAAACCTCTTGAAGTACATACGCCACTCCATTTTCTTCAATCATATCCTGCATTTTTACTGCCTCTTCATCTCCCTCGTAATCAAACATTAAGGCTGCAGCTATTGCCATTGCAAGGTTGACAGCGGAAAGACCTGCTTTTTGTGCTTGAACTGCCGGACGTATTAGACGGTCATCTGGGCCAAGTTTTCTCAATGGTGAACGTCCGACTCTCGTTACACCATCATTTAAGTGGGCATTTTGGAAACGGCTGATGATTTTATCAATATATTTCTGATGTTCTTCAGGATCCAATTCATAACGCTTAATTAAGTAGGCCCCGGTCTCACCCAAAGTAGCCTGAACCTGATTGTAAATCTCTTCATCAGCAAGCGTTTGGTCAATCGTTTTCTTATTCTTAAGATAGCCGAGGTAAGCGATAACGGCATGTCCTGTATTCACTGTAAACAATTTTCTTTCGATAAAAGGAGCAAGTTCAGGGACAATCTTCATTCCTTCAATTGGTGGAATTTCTCCCGTTGTCTCCACAACCCATTCATGATATGGCTCAACCAAAACATCCAGTGACCCTTGATTATTTTGAATTGGAACGATTCGATCCACAGCAGAATTTAAGAAAGATACATGCTTCTGAACCGTTTCTTTTACCTTTTCGTCAAGGTGCTCTAAAATATACCCTTTTAACTGGTCTGTTGCTGATATTTGATTCTCGCAGGCAATCACATAAAGTTTTTCACCTTTGCCTTCCGCCACTCTAGCTGCTAATCCCTTAGCTATTAGCGGTGCAATCCTAGGAAGAATATTAGGTCCGATCGCAGTCGTCAAAAATGCTGCATTTTTGATCGCATCGACTACTTCTTTTTCTTGTTTCAGATTATTTAGCCCAGAAACGTTTTCGATGGTCATCGTCTCCTGCTCATTTGCAGCAAGCATAACCTTATACTGCTTTTCCTCATTTAACTGATTAATAATCTGATCGGCAATATCTACAAAAACAACATGGTACCCTGATTGGGAAAAAAGGGCACCGATAAATCCCCTTCCAATGTTGCCTGCTCCAAAATGCACTACTTGTCTCATCTAATTCATTCCTTTATCGATTTATTTTAAAATTCGATTGAAGATACTCTACAAATATAGTTTCTAGCTTTTTGCAGATCATTTCTTCATTTGCTGAAGAAAAAACCAGAATTGCCTCATCGGTTTCAATGATATTTGTACTAATTAAGCTTAATATCTCCTGCTCTCTTATGCTTAATTCTTCTGGGGCCAGCATGAGCAGAAGGTTCTTCATTGCTACATCGTTTCCATCCATCCCTTTTACAAAACATGGGTCTGGCAGATGGGCAATCTGAAAAATAAGTTCCCTCACGTTTTCATTCCTGGCATGGAAAAGGGCGATATTGGTCTCAGGAATACCGAGGCCTCCCTTCCGTTCTCGCTCCTTCAGAGCTTCCATAATAGCGGCTGGATTTGTCAGCAGGTTTTCACCCTCAGCTCTCATAACCATTTTCTTTAGAATTTGTTCCTGACTTGTCCGCTTATCCATTTGATAAAACCGGAAGTTATGAAGGATAGCCTCTATACTATGATGAATATCTTTTACCTCTTTAAGCATATCAGTTAAGGCGATATTTTTCTTATTTGCAGACGTGCTTATACCGTGATGGGCAACCTTTTGATACTGCTTGTCTTTTGTGAGGTTTTCTATATTGCTCTGTAAAAAATCTTTTATTGTAAGGATATTTTCTTCACTTAATAGCGGATTCACTAAAATATACTCAGCATTAATAATGGGAAGTCGGACAGTTGAAAGAATAATATCATATACATTCAGGTCTACTTCCTCTGTAATCTCTTTAATCGATTTTATGTCAATTTCATCAATCTCTGTTATTTCTTTTTTTATTCTGCTCATCAGCATTTTAGATGTTCCAATTCCGGTTGGGCAAATCACCAATGCTCTTATCAGCAAGTTCTCTTCTTGCATCACCAAAGCAGATCCGAAATGCAGAACCATGAAAGCTATTTCATCATCAGGAAAATGATCAATTTCTTTAAATTCCTCTTTCACACTATTTTTTACGGCCATGAAAAGGATGGGATACTTCCTAATGATTTCATCTTTAAGAGGATTAAATGAATCTAATTTCTGTTTCATACGGAATAAGGCTGGTTCCATGTGTGCAAGCAGGCCCTGAAACAAGGAAAAATCCCTGGTCAAATCCACATGGAGCTGTTCAGAAACCGATTTAATTACATTTTTTATCTTCTGTGCGAGAACGATACTATCATAAGGGACTGACTCAGCCTCACGGGGTTTTGTGCCTTTGAGATTCAGTGCCAAATAAAGAATGTCTTGTTCCGAAAAAGTTAAACCTAATTTATGTTCTAGTTCACTTGTAATTTGTCTCATTACCTCATATTCATTGGTTATTTCTCTCTCTGGAAGGATTACATCCTTATTTATAAAAAAACGAGACTCTACTCTCTGCAAAGTAATATAAATATGTAGAATGATTTCCAGATGCCCGCTATCCGTAAAATGGGTATGTCCGCTCTTAAAAGCCGAATTAACCGATTCATTGACTGCAAGAAGATTTTCAGGCATAAAATAATATAGAATATTCTTCTCAGAATAATCCCCTTTTTCTAGCATAAACAACTTCTCGATTAATTCTTCGTTAAAATATTGAAGGAAATAATGTACAAGCGCTCTTCGTTTGTTTACTTCTAAACCTTTAAGCTCTACCCCGACTCCTCTTTTTCTTGTAAGCAGTAATTGAAAATTCTCAAGCCATTTAGCCAGTTCATCCAAGTAAGCTGCAAGTGTCGCCGTGCTGATCTCTAGATGACTTGCCAGAACCTGAGTTTTATATAACTCCTCCTCCATAACAGCTAGAAGGAGACGCAATTTCCGTTCCTGCGGAGATTGATCAATTGGATTGATGCTTATCATATACTGGATCAGCCGAAATATTTGCTCGTTACTTCCCTGTATCACAAGGCCCTGATCATTGTTTCTCACAAGCTTAAGGTCAAACTCCCTGATCGTTTTTTCTACAGCCTTTAAATCTCTCTGAATGGTTCGGGCACTGACATTTAGAGTAGAAGCAATGGATAAAGCCGTGTGTTTTCCTGATGTTTTGATAATTAATTCGATAATGGCTTTTTCCCTCGATGTAATATACATGAGATCATCTCATTTCTGAGTGATGTAAAAAGAGAACAATGAATAGAAAAGCGAATAAATACGCTTTTCTATTCATTAATCCGAATCTATTTATTTTTTGCCAATGATATCGATAATAGTCTGTGCTGTATCAGCCTCAACCATCTTTTCGATATTTTCCATATCTGAGCATGTTACAGCTATACCGGATAAAATTTCAAGATGTGTACCATCTTTCCCCGCAATACCAAAAATCAAACGTACTTTCTGACCACCAAAGTCAACACCATTCGGCACCTGCACCACAGTGAACCCTGACTTAATGACAGCTTTCTTTGCTTCTTCCGTTCCATGAGGTATTGCAACATCATTTCCCATATAAGTTGAAGTAATGTTATCACGCTCAATCATCGCTTCAATATAGCTCTCATCTACGTAGCCAGCGTTAACAAGTGCTCTGCCGGTAAAGCGGATTGCCTCTTCTTTATTAGCAAACTGCTGATTTAAAAAGATATTTTCCCGACGCAGCAAGTCGTCTTCATGTGCTAATTCCTCATCTTGATTATCAGGAACATTTTCCTCAGCTTCCTCGACAATTTCATGAAGCTCAGAATTTGCCGGGAACTGCAGTTCACTGATTAATTTATCGTACTCCGGACTTGAAAGGAAGTTATCCACAGAAATATGGTAAGCATTAGGCACTTTATTCCGCGCTCTCGGAGTCAGTTCTTCCTGCGTAATGACAATTTGAGCATCTGCCGGCAGATTACTGATTGCTGTATTCGTGACCGCAATATCCATTCCAGCTTCTTTCACCTTTTTGCGGAGAAGAGACGCCCCCATTGCACTTGATCCCATTCCAGCATCACAGGCAAAAATAATTTGGGTAACATTATCAGGCAGAGCTCCTTGATCCCCAGCAAATACATTTGATACTGAGCTTTTCTTGCCTTTCATTTCCTGCATCTTTTGTGCCGCTGCTTCGATATCATCTTCACCCTGCTTCCCTGTTTTCAAAATGAAGGAAGAAGCGATGAAGGAAACAGCTCCAGCTACAAAAACACCAGCAAAGTTAGCTACATATGCACTCGTATGGTGAGGTGTTACCGCGGTAATCGCGATAATACTGCCTGGTGATGATGGAGCGAATAATCCACCGCCTAACAGAACCAATGTGAAAACACCGCTCATTCCGCCAAGGATAACGGCGAAAAACAGCATTGGGCGCATAAGAATATATGGGAAATAAATCTCATGAATACCGCCAAAAAAGTGAATAATTCCGGCACCAGGAGCTGATTTCTTGGCTGTTCCCTTGCCGAAAAACATATACGCAAGGAGGACGCCAATACCAGGGCCAGGATTTGCCTCAAGAAGAAACAGAATAGACTGTCCCGTTTGTTTTACCTGTTCTACACCAATAGGCGAAAGAACACCATGGTTGATCGCATTATTTAAGAACAAAACTTTTGCAGGCTCGATTAGGATGCTTGTCAGCGGCAGCAGGCCTGTTCCAACCAGCCAATCAACACCAGCTACAAGCCATTCTGTAAAGGCGTCAATGATAGGGCCAACACCCAAAAATGCAAGAATGGCGAGGATTGCCCCCAGAATCCCTGCTGAGAAATTATTGACCAGCATTTCAAATCCAGCTCGGACTTTCCCTTCAATCATCTGGTCAAACTTCTTAATCACCCATCCGCCAAGCGGGCCGATAATCATCGCACCCAGGAACATAGGGATATCTGCACCAGCAATAACCCCCATTGTCGCAATGGCACCAACAACCGCGCCCCGCTGCTCATGCACCAGCTTGCCTCCGGTATACCCGATTAAAATTGGAAGCAAGTAGGTAACCATTGGGCCCACCATTTTGGCAAGGCTTTCATTTGGAAAAAAGCCAGTTGGTATAAATAATGCTGTAATTAACCCCCAGGCTATGAAAGCTGAAATATTCGGCATAACCATAGAGCTAAGGAAATTACCGAACTTTTGAACAGCTACTTTTATATTAGATTGAGCCATTTACACTCATTCCTTTCAGAAATATAGTACTTAGATTATCCTAAAGTACAATACCCTCAAACTCAACAAACTTGATACCTAACTTTGTCGCAGCATTAATGACAAAGTTATTGTTTCTCAAAATATTATTCTTTATCCTTTTAAGAAATTATATAGCTCTGTTTCAGACACTGCTTTCAGCTTTTTGAGAGATATGAAGATTTTGAAAGGCAAGGTTTTTTTTTAGTTCGACCAGATTTCTATTTTGTTTGCTCTATTAAGGCTGCAATGTAATAGAGCGGCGTAGCTTAACCATTCATATGACCTTCTATTCTGTATCCCATAATTATTTCAATTAAAAAAACTGCTCCTTAAGGAACAGTTTTTTTAATGTAAAATGTATTCGTTTTTCTATTTTATTTAGCCTACTCCACTGTAACCGACTTAGCCAGGTTACGCGGTTTATCCACGTCACACTCGCGGTGCAGTGCAGCAAAATAAGAAATTAATTGTAATGGTATTACAGAGATAAGAGGTGTTAATAACTCGTTCACTTCCGGGATGATGAAACTGTCTTCTTCCGTTTCCAGCCCTTTCATGGAAATGATGCAAGGGTTTGCTCCGCGGGCAACAACCTCTTTGACGTTACCGCGAATACTTAAATTTACACTTTCTTGAGTTGCTAGGGCAATGATCGGCGTACCGTTCTCGATCAAAGCGATGGTACCATGCTTCAATTCTCCGCCAGCAAAGCCTTCAGCCTGAATATAAGAGATTTCCTTCAGCTTTAGCGCACCTTCAAGGCCTACATAGAAATCAATTCCGCGGCCAATGAAGAAAGCGTTCCGTGTAGTAGCAAGGAATTTACTTGAGATTTCCTCAAAATCTTCCTTCGCGTCACAAAGAACTTCCATGGCATTTGCTACAATACCCAGCTCCTGAACAAGGTTGAAGTCTAACTCAATGCCGCGGCTCTTGGCTGTTACTTCAGCAAGAATAGATAGAACAGCTATTTGGGCTGTATAAGCTTTTGTAGAAGCAACGGCAATTTCAGGTCCTGCATGAAGCAATAAAGTATAATCCGCTTCACGAGATAGAGTAGAACCAGGAACATTCGTAATCGTTAAAGCCTTATGGCCCATTTCCTTTACATTTACAAGCACGGCACGGCTGTCTGCTGTTTCACCGCTTTGAGAGATAAAGATAAATAGCGGCTTCTCTGAAATCAATGGCATGTTGTAGCCAAACTCACTTGAAATGTGAACTTCAACTGGAATTTTTGCAATTTTTTCAATGAACTGCTTTCCAACAAGACCTGCATGATAAGAAGTACCTGCAGCAATGATATAAATGCGGTCCGCATCATTCATCGTCTCAACAATTTCCTGGTCGATTGTCAGCTCGCCATTATCATTTTGATACTTCTGGATGATTTTGCGCATCACTAAAGGCTGCTCATCGATTTCTTTCAGCATGTAGTGAGGGTATGTTCCCTTTTCAATATCGCTTGCATCCAATTCAGCAGTATACGGATCACGGCTGATTTCCTCGCCATTCAGCGTCTGAATCTTAACAGCATCTTTGGTAACAATAACGATTTCTTTGTCCATCAATTCAACATACTGATCTGTAACTTGAAGCATCGCCATTGCGTCAGAAGCAACTACATTGAACGTTTCGCCTAAACCAACCAGAAGCGGGCTCTTGTTCTTCGCAACAAAAATCGTTTCATCGTTTTCTGCATCCAAAAGGGCGATCGCATAAGAGCCTTTTAAAAGTGTCAGCGTTTTGCGGAACGCTTCTTCAGTATTTAATCCTTCGTTCACGAATAATTCAATCAGCTGAACGATGATTTCCGTATCTGTATCACTCTTAAGAGCAACTCCCTGCAAATATTCGCGCTTTAAGATATCATAGTTCTCAATTACGCCATTATGAACAAGCGTAAAGCGGCCGGAATTACTTTGATGAGGGTGAGCATTTACTGTGCTTGGAACACCGTGTGTCGCCCAGCGAGTGTGTCCGATCCCTGTGTTTGCCATCACATCTTCATCAACAATATTGCGAAGGTCCGCAATACGGCCTTTTTCTTTGAAAACCTGAACGCCGTTATCATTCATAACCGCGATTCCAGCTGAATCATAGCCTCTATATTCAAGCTTTTCCAAGCCCTTTAATAAAATTTCTTTCGAATCTAAGTTTCCAATATATCCAACGATACCACACATACTTCTTTTCCTCCTAAAAATGAAGGGGCAAGAAGCCTTTTCGGGGCAGTCTTGCCCCTTATCTCTGTTTTTTTATAGATTTAGTTAGATGTCTAGCTACAGCGCCTAGGGGCTCTCAGGTCTAAGCCGATTCCTTCCAAAAGGAAAGAACACCTTCTTACAGGAATCGTCTTATGCTTGAGGCCCGCAGGATGCGGGTCATGCAGACGTTGCCACAGGACGTGGCGATTTTAGTCTGCGTTCCACTTTTAGCAAGGCGTTTTTGCTTTTCTAATTAGCATTCCCTTCTCTTTGTCCATTCAGTTGCCCAAATGTTTTAAAGAAAGGATTTTCGGTTGTGCTTTCAACCGGGAGGCATCCGCCGAACATTCGATAAACCTCCTCCTCGTCAACTAATCCAATAACTATCAGGATCAGTCCAGGCGCTTTATATATTGCTCTGTTTCCTACCCACCTTTCTCTGCTTGAATAAAAGTATTTGTATTCTAAATACAAAAACAGGATTATCATACATCATATTCTAACATTCCGTCAACAGAAAAATTCAGGAAGCTGCCAAGCCGCCCATTTGGATATACCCTTATGTTGACCCTGTAAACTTCCATATATTTAAAATATGCATAAGGGAATTAATGAGTTCCCTTATGCATATTCTTCTGTTTATTCTTTTAAACCCATTTCAGTCTCTACAACAGCTGCAATACGTTCTACATATGATGCGCAAAGTTCTCCTGTTGGCGCTTCAGCCATTACTCGTACAAGCGGCTCTGTACCAGAAGGACGGACAAGAATCCTGCCGTTTCCGTTCATTTCTTCTTCCACCTGGGCAATGATTTCTTTCACTTTTTCATTATCTGTTACATGATGCTTGTCTGTTACACGGATGTTCACAAGCTTTTGCGGGAACTTCTGCATTTCTCTCGCGAGTTCAGATAATGGTTTCTTGGTTACTTTCATGATGTTAACAAGCTGAAGGCCTGTCAGCAATCCATCCCCAGTTGTAATGTAGTCCAGGAAAATAATATGCCCTGACTGTTCTCCGCCAAGGTTGTAGCCGTTCTTCTTCATTTCTTCCACAACATAGCGGTCTCCTACAGCAGTCTGAACACTTTTGACACCGTTAGCTTCCAGCCCCTTATAGAAGCCAAGGTTGCTCATCACAGTAGATACCACTGTGTTTTGCTTAAGTCTTCCTTGCTCTTTCATGTATTTTCCGCAGATATACATGATCTGGTCACCATCTACAATATCGCCATTTTCATCAATTGCAATCAAACGGTCGCCGTCTCCATCAAAAGCCAGACCTACATCTGCTTCTTTTTCCTTAACAAATGCAGCAAGCGCTTCTGGATGTGTAGATCCAACCCCTGCATTAATATTTAATCCGTTAGGAGAAGCTCCCATCATCGATAAATCTGCATCGAGGTCAGCAAATAAATGCGTAGCAAGCGGTGACGTTGCCCCGTGTGCACAATCCAAAGCAATATGTATGCCTGAGAAATCCTCGTCTACGGTCTGCTTTAAATATTGAAGGTATTTCTGTCCGCCTTCAAAATAGTCATTAACCTGTCCGAGATTTCCCCCGACTGGTCTTGGCAGCTGATCTTCCGCCATATCCATTAATTCCTCAATCTCTGCTTCCTGATCATCTGAAAGCTTGAATCCGTCTGGACCAAAGAATTTAATTCCATTATCTTCAACCGGGTTATGGGATGCAGATATCATAACCCCAGCTTCAGCACCTAGCGCTTTTGTTAAATATGCAACTCCCGGAGTGGAAATAACACCGAGGCGCATCACTTCTGCGCCAATTGATAATAGTCCTGCTACAAGTGCTCCTTCCAGCATATGACCGGATATACGGGTGTCACGACCGATTAATACCTTTGGGCGGTCATGGTCTTTCGTTAATACGTACCCTCCGAAACGGCCCAGTTTAAAAGCCAGTTCCGGTGTTAATTCACTATTTGCAACTCCGCGTACTCCATCTGTACCGAAATATTTACCCATTTTCGTAATCGCTCCTTCTTACTATTAAAAATACTATATAATTAAGCCTCTTCTTTTTGCGTGATAGATATTACCGCTTTTCCTGCTGCAGGCTTTGCATCTACCTCAGCAGGCGCGTCGACATTTATATTGACTTCATGGTCCCCTTCTCCAAGGCCGGCCAAATCGAGATAAACACTAAGATCGCTGGCACTCAGCTCCTGAACCACATTGTTTTTTCCAGAAACCGTTATACTTGTCCTTCCGGAAGCTGGATTTTTAAGGACAGCCTCGAACTCTTCGGATAACCCAACTAAATTGATAGGGAGGTTTGAGAATGTTTTCATTTCCTCTGTTGTCTGTCCTTGTGTTTGTTCTGCCGGTTCTTCCGCAGTTTCCTCTTTTTCTGCATCTTCCGTTACACTTACATCTACATTAGCCTTTACCGTTTTTGGATCAGCCCCTGAAATGCCATCGGGAATGATAACCGGGACAGTAAGCACAGTATCTTCTTGTATCCGGCTCACATCCACTTCCACTCTTACACTTTCTGTCTCATTCAGAACATCTTCACGACCGGTAATCACAGCCTCATTTACATCAAGTTCAACAGAATTAATAGTAACGCCATTTTGCGGATTCCCTTTGCGGACGATTGTAATAGGAACCGTTTTGCTTAACTGCTGGACTGGTACGG
Source organism: Cytobacillus sp. C11.1 (assembly GCF_058145115.1). NCBI lineage: Bacteria > Bacillati > Bacillota > Bacilli > Caryophanales > Bacillaceae > Cytobacillus > Cytobacillus sp. C11.1. The sequence goes on from NZ_CM176935.1 coordinate 720,426, forward strand.
TTACCCGAATCACTTGAGGTTCCACAATGACATCAAGTTTGTTCATCTCACGGTCCAGCACCCTTACCGTTGCTTCCTCTGTTATTGTCTCTGTAATAGGCCCTTTTAAATCTAAGGTGGCTTTTACAAAGCTGATTCGTTCAATAACCTCTTTTGATCCGGTAACTTTGACTGTATTGGGTTCTGCCGCCGCTGCTTCGGATGTATACCCTTCGCCAAGCAAGCTTTTATTAAATTCTGCTTCCACTCTAAACTCCTGTGTCACTTTCTCATGTATGGTGACATTTGCATATTGTGGATCAATTGTAACTTTTAACTTGTCGGAGATATCCCTGATTTTTATTTCAACTCTTTCGTTTCCTACTTCTGCATCCGATAAATCCACATAGACTTCAAAGTTTCTTTGCGTTTTAGCCGGCTGCAGGTGGCTTTTTGGACCTGTGATAGTCAAATCGACTGTTTCCGGAATACCTGTCACCACCAGATTTTCGGTATCATAATAACTTTTCACCGGTACATCTGCAATGACCTCGGAGTCCTTTTCACCAGGAACATTTACATCCTTTAATTCTTTGTCTGCATCGTATACAGAATCAAATAGAAAGAGGGCCAATATCAAGGCAACTACTTTCATAAACCAGCGGGTATCGACAAGTTTATCAATGAACTTATCCATTCTTTTTCCCCCTCCAGTTCCAACGACCTGAAGAAGTCTGCTTTATTTTATATTGAGCCAGCAATTCATTCGAAAGCATGTCTTTAAAAGCATCCGATTTTAAATCACGGTGCAGCTCACCATTCTTTGTTAAAGATACACTTCCCGTTTCCTCAGAAACAACAATTGTAATGCTGTCGGTTACTTCACTTATACCTAAAGCCGCCCTATGTCTGGTGCCAAGCTCTTTTGAGATAAAGGGGCTCTCCGACAGCGGCAAGTAACAGGCTGCAGCAGCAACACAATTTTTTTGAATGATGACAGCTCCATCATGCAGCGGGGTGTTCGGAATAAATATATTAATGAGAAGCTCCGATGAGATTTTCGAATCAAGCTGTATGCCCGTTTCAATATAATCCCCCATCCCAGTTTCCCGTTCAACCGAAATAAGTGCGCCAATTCGGCGTTTAGCCATGTAATCTACCGCCTTGGCAATAGATTCCACCAGTTTCTCCTGGTCTTCCTCCTCCTGATTTCCGCTCCTCGAGAAGAATCGCCCTCTTCCCAATTGTTCCAGCGCTCTCCTCAACTCCGGCTGGAAAATAATAATAACGGCAAGAAATCCCCAAAGAAGCACTTGTTCCATCATCCATCCTAACGTTTGCAGGTGGAACTTGTCGCTTGCCACTTTAACAAGGATAATGACAAATATACCTTTTAGCAATTGGACAGCCTTCGTTCCTTTGACAATCATTATGAGTTTATAGATGACGTACCAAACAAGGAGAATGTCTATTGTATTAGCCAACAATTTCAAAATAGAGAAATCTGCAAACGACATTGTCCTTCCTCCAAATATATATTTCAAAAGCTATAAGCTTTACGTTCAAGCTATGGTATGTTCCTTTATATATGTAACTTTCATATTATATCATATTTAAACCTAATTCCAATTTTGCGGCCACGCAAACAGCTGGAAAATTTATTGCGCTGATATTAAGAATCCCTGCTCTAGAGCAGGGATTCTTTTATTAGCTATTTTTATTTCTCTGATTCATCATTGTCAAAGACACTAACAATATCCTTTGATGCCTTTTTAATGTGGTACCAAATCCATTCAAAAATGGCGTTAACTTCTTCTATTTCTCCCGTTACTTTTCCTGCAGAAGCCATATACTGCTCCCCATTAATGACAGTAACATTTCCTTCTACTTGACCTTGAATTTCCAAAGTTCCATTTTTTACAACAACATCACCTTTAACAATTTCCCCTTCTGGAACAATAACCTTATCATTTTGCACAACCAGATTTGGCTGTTTGGAAACTGATAACTGGTGGTCCTGATCCCAAGAAGAGACAAGGCTGCCCATCATTAATACAAGAAATAGGGAAGCTGCGGTTAAAAGCGGATGCTGCCTGAACCAGCGCTGTACACCGACCTTGCGTTTTTCCTTTGGCAGTTTCGCCATCACTTTAGCTGTAAAATTTTCTGGTGCCTGTATATGTGAAGTGCTTTGTACTAAAGCTATCGTTTTTTTCAACTCGTGAAAATGATTTTGGCACTCTTCACAGGTTTGAAGATGTACCCTTAATTCCTTTTCATGTTCGGCTGAGATCTCTTCATCTAAATACTCATGCATATAAAGAATAATTTCTGCTGGACATTTCAAAGTTCTCACCCTCTTTACTAAACATATCGTAATTGATTTCTAAGCGCTTCCCGGCCCCGGTGAATCCGGGTTTTAACCGTCCCCAAAGGAAGATCCAGCGTTTCACTGATCTCATTTAACGATAACTCTTCAATATACTTCAGTACAATAACTGATCGGTACTTTTCAGGCAGCTTGGATATCTCCCTTTGAATCGTCTCCTGCAGCTCCAAGCTTTCCACATCGTCTTCAGGCAGCCTGGCATCCGAGGCAATTTGAGAATACATATTAAGCCCATCCGTGCCCGCAACTTCTGCATCCAGGTAATAATCCGGCTTCTTTTTCCTTATCCTGTCTATACAGAGATTAGTGGCAATCCGATATAGCCACGTAGAAAACTTCAATTCAATATTAAAGCTGCTGATATTCACATATGCCCTTAAAAATGCTTCCTGCGCAATATCTTCGGCTTCATGCCTGTTACCCAGCATTCTGAAACAAATTTGAAACACCTTATCTTTATATATTTCAACTACTTCAGCATAAGCATCCTGGTCGCCTTTTAATACTTGCTTGATCCTTTTCTTTACGACTGTCTCCATTTTTTTACCTCCGCTCCACTGCGGCTAATCGATATTACGAATCGATAGCGGAAAAGGTTTCATTTTTTTATAAAAAACATTCATTTTCTATATTAACAAATATTTACTTCTTCTGGTTTAAAAAAATTTTATCAGGGGTATAAAAGTACTAAAATTATGGAAAAGGGTTGGTTACGGTGTTTGTAGATGACTTATTAAGAGATATTGAGGATTGCCGGTCGGAAATGGTACAGTTAGCAGCAGTTACTTCATTTACTAACCATCGGGTAGTAGAAACTAGCATTAAGCTCGATCGACTTCTAAATAAATACTATATACTTACATCAAAAAAATGAGCAGAACTCATAGCGGTTCTGCTCATCTTTTTTGCTGCTCTTAAAGAAGCTTCTCTCCAAACAATGAACCCATAAGTGCTACTGCTACAGTAGCCGTTTTATTTTTATCATCCAGAATTGGATTTACTTCCACAAATTCTGCCGATGTAATAATTTGAGCCTCCGCGAGCATTTCCATTGCCAAGTGGCTCTCACGGTAGCTGATTCCGCCAATTACCGGTGTTCCAACCCCTGGTGCATCATGCGGATCCAGCCCATCAAGATCCAGTGACAGGTGGACGCCATCCGTATTGCGATCTTTTAAATATGTAATAGACTCTTCCATGACCTTTGTCATACCGAGACGATCAATTTCATGCATTGTGTAAACTTTTATGCCCTTTTCTTTAATAAGTTCTCTTTCACCTTCATCCAAAGATCTCGCACCGATAATAACAATGTTCTCCGGCTTTACCTTTGGGCCATATCCGCCGACATTCGTTAATAGCGTATGACCGATTCCAAGGCTGACTGCAAGAGGCATCCCATGAATATTTCCGGATGGCGAGGTTTCCGCTGTATTTAAATCACCATGGGCATCATACCAGATAACCCCTAGATTCTTGTAATGCTTGGATACACCAGCTAATGTTCCAATGGCAATGCTGTGGTCACCGCCAAGCACCAATGGAAATGATCCCGCCTCTATAGCCTTATCTACTTCTTCGGACAACTTTTCTGTCTTTTCTGCTATTAAATCCAAGTTTCTAAGATTGGATTCCGGATCTACCTGTACTTCCGGTCTTCCAATTGCAATATCACCCTGGTCATGGATTTCTTCAAATAAACTCTTTAATCGCTCATTCACGCCAGCGTATCGAATCGCACTTGGCCCCATATCCACACCGCGTCGCATCTGACCCAAATCCATAGGCATTCCAATTATCGATAATTTCTGTCTTTTCATAATCTGTGTCCTCCCTTTCCCTTCATACTATTATTTTAACCGCTTTCAAACACATGACTCAACTCGACAAAATCGTGTATATATATGCGGTTAACAAGGAAAGAGAAAAAGTATTTGGGAGAGCATTTTATATTGCTCCTCACTCCGTTTGTACAGTTCAATAGTGAACATTGCGAACAAATCAGAGAAACAAGCTAATAAACCATGAAATTTAACGAACGAACTGCTGAAAATTACAAATAATACACTGAAAATCGAGAATAAACTATGACAGCAGGCTAGATTCTTTCAGAACAATGGATAATCCCCTTTTAAAATCCAGCAATTCTTTCTTAAATTTTCACTTATGAATCACTTTTCTAATTTATGTATCACTTTCAGCTGTTTATGCGTCACTTTTTAAACATATGAACCACTTTGACTGATTTACGTGCCACTTTTGGATTTTTTGCGCCACTTCCCGCTGCTAATGAGTTCTAGCTGCTTGATCTAGTAAGCCTATCGAGTAGTTATATATCAAAGTTATAAAAACAAAAAATCCTTAAGCCAAGTAGGCTTAAGGATTTACTATATGTATGATGGTGGAGCCTAGCGGGATCGAACCGCTGACCTCCTGCGTGCAAAGCAGGCGCTCTCCCAGCTGAGCTAAGGCCCCATTCTTGGAGCGGAAGACGGGATTCGAACCCGCGACCCCCACCTTGGCAAGGTGATGTTCTACCACTGAACTACTTCCGCAAACAATTTTATTCAAAAATATGACCTTCAGGAATCGATTCCCAAGGTCTATGTTATTGCTAAAGATGAGCCATGAAGGACTCGAACCTTCGACCCTCTGATTAAAAGTCAGATGCTCTACCGACTGAGCTAATGGCTCGGAAATAAATTGTTGCCTAAACTGAGATTGCAGAGGTGCTCCAAAACCCTTCGGTTTTTGTCGCAGATTGCTACAGCCTGCTATTCGCTGAAGTTTTGCTTCGATGTTGCAAACTTTCTCAATCCTCTACCGACTGAGCTAATGGCTCATAAAAATGGCTGGGCTAGCAGGATTCGAACCTGCGAGTGACGGAGTCAAAGTCCGGTGCCTTACCGCTTGGCTATAGCCCAATAATTAACAAAATAAAAAGGACATTCATAGCTTGTCCAGTTTTTGCTGTTTTTATTAAAAATAAATGGTGGAGGGGGGCAGATTCGAACTGCCGAACCCGAAGGAGCGGATTTACAGTCCGCCGCGTTTAGCCACTTCGCTACCCCTCCGAATGGTAAAAGGTGCTTCGATCCTTATAACTGCTCAAAATCCCTTCGGGATTTTTCGCATGCTTCCGCTGAAGTTAATCAAGGAAGTTAGAAGCATGGTGCCGGCGAGAGGACTTGAACCCCCAACCTACTGATTACAAGTCAGTTGCTCTACCAATTGAGCTACACCGGCAAGTTAAATGGTGGAGGATGACGGGATCGAACCGCCGACCCTCTGCTTGTAAGGCAGATGCTCTCCCAGCTGAGCTAATCCTCCAAAATGGTGACCCCTACGGGATTCGAACCCGTGTTACCGCCGTGAAAGGGCGGTGTCTTAACCGCTTGACCAAGGGGCCTGATAAATCTAGTTGTTTTTTCTAAAAGAGCTTCCAACCGGGCTCGAACCGGTGACCTCTTCCTTACCATGGAAGTGCTCTACCTGCTGAGCTATGGAAGCAACAGCTCATAAGTCCCAATAAGGTCTTTATGAAAATGGCTCCGCAGGCAGGATTCGAACCTGCGACCGTTCGGTTAACAGCCGAATGCTCTACCACTGAGCTACTGCGGAATAGTGGTATAATGAAACAGCCCGGCAGCGTCCTACTCTCACAGGGGGACAGCCCCCAACTACCATCGGCGCTGAGAAGCTTAACTTCCGTGTTCGGTATGGGAACGGGTGTGACCTTCTCGCTATCGCCACCAGACTATTTTTCAAAGACAAGTATTATTATACCGTCTTTTTATGATTTTTCAAGAGGAAATTTTAAATTTTCGTTCCCTCAAAACTAGATAATGAATGAAGAAGAATTGCCGAGTTTCACCAATAACTTGGTTAAGTCCTCGATCGATTAGTATCAGTCAGCTCCACATGTCGCCACGCTTCCACCTCTGACCTATCAACCTGATCATCTTTCAGGGATCTTACTAGCTTGACGCTATGGGAAATCTCATCTCGAGGGGGGCTTCATGCTTAGATGCTTTCAGCACTTATCCCTTCCGCACATAGCTACCCAGCGATGCCTTTGGCAAGACAACTGGTACACCAGCGGTGCGTCCATCCCGGTCCTCTCGTACTAAGGACAGCTCCTCTCAAATTTCCTGCGCCCACGACGGATAGGGACCGAACTGTCTCACGACGTTCTGAACCCAGCTCGCGTACCGCTTTAATGGGCGAACAGCCCAACCCTTGGGACCGACTACAGCCCCAGGATGCGATGAGCCGACATCGAGGTGCCAAACCTCCCCGTCGATGTGGACTCTTGGGGGAGATAAGCCTGTTATCCCCGGGGTAGCTTTTATCCGTTGAGCGATGGCCCTTCCATGCGGAACCACCGGATCACTAAGCCCGACTTTCGTCCCTGCTCGACTTGTAGGTCTCGCAGTCAAGCTCCCTTGTGCCTTTACACTCTGCGAATGATTTCCAACCATTCTGAGGGAACCTTTGGGCGCCTCCGTTACTTTTTAGGAGGCGACCGCCCCAGTCAAACTGCCCACCTGACACTGTCTCCCGCCCCGATAAGGGGCGCGGGTTAGAATTTCAATACAGCCAGGGTAGTATCCCACCGACGCCTCCACCGAAGCTGGCGCTCCGGTTTCTACGGCTCCTACCTATCCTGTACAAGCTGTACCAAAATTCAATATCAGGCTACAGTAAAGCTCCACGGGGTCTTTCCGTCCTGTCGCGGGTAACCTGCATCTTCACAGGTACTATAATTTCACCGAGTCTCTCGTTGAGACAGTGCCCAGATCGTTACGCCTTTCGTGCGGGTCGGAACTTACCCGACAAGGAATTTCGCTACCTTAGGACCGTTATAGTTACGGCCGCCGTTTACTGGGGCTTCGATTCAAAGCTTCGCTTGCGCTAACCTCTCCTCTTAACCTTCCAGCACCGGGCAGGCGTCAGCCCCTATACTTCGCCTTGCGGCTTCGCAGAGACCTGTGTTTTTGCTAAACAGTCGCCTGGGCCTATTCACTGCGGCTCATCAGGGCTATTCACCCTAATGAGCACCCCTTCTCCCGAAGTTACGGGGTCATTTTGCCGAGTTCCTTAACGAGAGTTCTCTCGCTCACCTTAGGATTCTCTCCTCGCCTACCTGTGTCGGTTTGCGGTACGGGCACCTTTTCCCTCGCTAGAGGCTTTTCTTGGCAGTGTGGAATCAGGAACTTCGGTACTAAATTTCCCTCGCCGTCACAGCTCAGCCTGTATGGTAACGGGATTTGCCTCGTTACCGGCCTAACTGCTTGGACGCGCATATCCAACAGCGCGCTTACCCTATCCTCCTGCGTCCCCCCATTGCTCAAACGGTAAAGAGGTGGTACAGGAATATCAACCTGTTGTCCATCGCCTACGCTTTTCAGCCTCGGCTTAGGTCCCGACTAACCCTGAGCGGACGAGCCTTCCTCAGGAAACCTTAGGCATTCGGTGGATGGGATTCTCACCCATCTTTCGCTACTCATACCGGCATTCTCACTTCTAAGCGCTCCACCAGTCCTTGCGGTCTAGCTTCAACGCCCTTAGAACGCTCTCCTACCACGGACATCGCAGATGTCCATCCACAGCTTCGGTGATACGTTTAGCCCCGGTACATTTTCGGCGCGGAGTCACTCGACCAGTGAGCTATTACGCACTCTTTAAATGGTGGCTGCTTCTAAGCCAACATCCTGGTTGTCTAAGCAACTCCACATCCTTTTCCACTTAACGTATACTTTGGGACCTTAGCTGGTGGTCTGGGCTGTTTCCCTCTTGACTACGGATCTATCACTCGCAGTCTGACTCCCATGGATAAGTCTTTGGCATTCGGAGTTTGTCTGAATTCGGTAACCCGATGAGGGCCCCTAGTCCAAACAGTGCTCTACCTCCAAGACTCTTACTACATGAGGCTAGCCCTAAAGCTATTTCGGAGAGAACCAGCTATCTCCAAGTTCGATTGGAATTTCTCCGCTACCCACACCTCATCCCCGCACTTTTCAACGTGCGTGGGTTCGGGCCTCCATCCAGTGTTACCTGGACTTCACCCTGGACATGGGTAGATCACCTGGTTTCGGGTCTACGACCACATACTCATTCGCCCTATTCAGACTCGCTTTCGCTGCGGCTCCGTCTTGTCAACTTAACCTTGCATGTAATCGTAACTCGCCGGTTCATTCTACAAAAGGCACGCTATCACCCATTAACGGGCTCTAACTACTTGTAGGCACACGGTTTCAGGTTCTCTTTCACTCCCCTTCCGGGGTGCTTTTCACCTTTCCCTCACGGTACTGGTTCACTATCGGTCACTAGGGAGTATTTAGCCTTGGGAGATGGTCCTCCCTGCTTCCGACGGGATTTCTCGTGTCCCGCCGTACTCAGGATCCACTCTGGAGGGAACGAAGTTTCAACTACAGGGCTTTTACCTTCTCTGGCCGGCCTTTCCAGACCTGTTCATTTACCTCGTTCCTTTGTAACTCCGTGTAGAGTGTCCTACAACCCCAAGAGGCAAGCCTCTTGGTTTGGGCTAATCCCGTTTCGCTCGCCGCTACTCAGGGAATCGCGTTTGCTTTCTCTTCCTCCGGGTACTTAGATGTTTCAGTTCCCCGGGTCTGCCTTCAATACCCTATGTATTCAGGTAAAGATCCTATCCCATTACGGATAGGGGGTTTCCCCATTCGGAAATCTCCGGATCAAAGCTTACTTACAGCTCCCCGAAGCATATCGGAGTTAGTCCCGTCCTTCATCGGCTCCTAGTGCCAAGGCATTCACCGTGCGCCCTTTCTAACTTAACCTACTTCGGCCAATGATCGACTGCGAATCTCTGCGTCAGCTTCGTCACTGTGCTCCTCACGTACTCTCGTACGCTCCGGTGCTCGTTCGGTCGCTTCCTTGATCTTCTTGCCGCTCATCGTCCTCATGGTTTGTGCTCTTACTTGGTTTTAAAAAACTTACATAAGAGAAAAAAACTAAGATGGCGATTACTCGGTTATTGCTTCTTCATTAACATTATCTAGTTTTCAAAGAACGAATAATTCAATGAGAGATTGGTCTCTCAAAACTAAACGAACAAAACACGTCACGTCTCAAGTAAATATCCTTAGAAAGGAGGTGATCCAGCCGCACCTTCCGATACGGCTACCTTGTTACGACTTCACCCCAATCATCTGTCCCACCTTAGGCGGCTGGCTCCAAAAGGTTACCCCACCGACTTCGGGTGTTACAAACTCTCGTGGTGTGACGGGCGGTGTGTACAAGGCCCGGGAACGTATTCACCGCGGCATGCTGATCCGCGATTACTAGCGATTCCGGCTTCATGCAGGCGAGTTGCAGCCTGCAATCCGAACTGAGAATGGTTTTATGGGATTCGCTTAACCTCGCGGTCTCGCAGCCCTTTGTACCATCCATTGTAGCACGTGTGTAGCCCAGGTCATAAGGGGCATGATGATTTGACGTCATCCCCACCTTCCTCCGGTTTGTCACCGGCAGTCACCTTAGAGTGCCCAACTGAATGCTGGCAACTAAGATCAAGGGTTGCGCTCGTTGCGGGACTTAACCCAACATCTCACGACACGAGCTGACGACAACCATGCACCACCTGTCATCCTGTCCCCCGAAGGGGAACGCCCTATCTCTAGGGTTGTCAGGAGATGTCAAGACCTGGTAAGGTTCTTCGCGTTGCTTCGAATTAAACCACATGCTCCACCGCTTGTGCGGGCCCCCGTCAATTCCTTTGAGTTTCAGCCTTGCGGCCGTACTCCCCAGGCGGAGTGCTTAATGCGTTTGCTGCAGCACTAAAGGGCGGAAACCCTCTAACACTTAGCACTCATCGTTTACGGCGTGGACTACCAGGGTATCTAATCCTGTTTGCTCCCCACGCTTTCGCGCCTCAGCGTCAGTTACAGACCAAAGAGTCGCCTTCGCCACTGGTGTTCCTCCACATCTCTACGCATTTCACCGCTACACGTGGAATTCCACTCTTCTCTTCTGCACTCAAGTTCCCCAGTTTCCAATGACCCTCCCCGGTTGAGCCGGGGGCTTTCACATCAGACTTAAGGAACCGCCTGCGCGCGCTTTACGCCCAATAATTCCGGACAACGCTTGCCACCTACGTATTACCGCGGCTGCTGGCACGTAGTTAGCCGTGGCTTTCTGGTTAGGTACCGTCAAGGTACCGGCAGTTACTCCGGTACTTGTTCTTCCCTAACAACAGAGTTTTACGATCCGAAAACCTTCATCACTCACGCGGCGTTGCTCCGTCAGACTTTCGTCCATTGCGGAAGATTCCCTACTGCTGCCTCCCGTAGGAGTCTGGGCCGTGTCTCAGTCCCAGTGTGGCCGATCACCCTCTCAGGTCGGCTACGCATCGTTGCCTTGGTGAGCCATTACCTCACCAACTAGCTAATGCGCCGCGGGCCCATCTGTAAGTGATAGCCGAAACCATCTTTCAGCTTTCCCTCATGTGAGGGAAAGAGTTATCCGGTATTAGCTCCGGTTTCCCGAAGTTATCCCAGTCTTACAGGCAGGTTGCCCACGTGTTACTCACCCGTCCGCCGCTGACTTCAGGGAGCAAGCTCCCATCCGTCCGCTCGACTTGCATGTATTAGGCACGCCGCCAGCGTTCGTCCTGAGCCAGGATCAAACTCTCCATATAAGAGTTGATTAAGCTCACTTACACACGGATTTGTTGACGTCGATGTTGCCACAGGACGTGGCGTTCTTAATCGACAATCCGCTGTTGTCTTTTCAAAAAAGACTAAAGAATTAACGTTGACGTTTTTGTTCGTTCAGTTTTCAAAGATCAATCCGTCGCCCAAAAGCGACTTTATTAATATATCATTTATCACCTTTGACGTCAACAACTTTTTTAAGTTGTTTTCACTTACCGTCATCAGCGACGCTTATTAATATACCAAGATACCATTTAGAAGTCAACAGTATTTAAAAAGTTTTTCCTTCAAAATTTCGCATCATCCTTTTTGTTCCCGCTGACGGGAACGCATGTACTTTAAGCAATCTGCTGGAGATGCCACTCGCTGGAATAATGAAAATAATATTTTATATCTTTCTTCCATAGCTCTTTTTACAATATGATCAATCCTCTCATCCCTTAAATCGAAAAGGATTTCATCCATCTCACGCTTAATCAAGTATTCCAATTCCTTTACTTCTTTTTGATTTAATATCATACCTATCAATTTCATTGCCCCCTGTGGTTTCTTTTTGGTTTTCTGTAGTATTTTTCCATTTATGCTTTTTTATGAATTAAAATTTTTTATTCATGTATGAGACATGGAAAGCATAGGTATGAGACAAGGAATGTATCGGACGAGGTGAAGGATATTATGAACTTTTTTTATGTGTTAAATGGGAAGTCATTAAAACAAATCTTGTTAGTGGTAATAGCAGCATTTTTTACTGCGTGGTTCCTCTATATGGAGAGCATCGTCCACTTGCCTGCATTTTCAGCCAAGGATGGACCAAAGGCGGTATATAAAGGGGAAAAGGATTTAGCCATAACCTTCAATATTGGATGGGGTGATGTTAAAGCAGAACCTATTTTGGACATACTCAAAAAGGAAGGTGTTAAGTCGGCGACATTTTTTCTAGCAGGATCCTGGGCAGAACGCCATCCGGACTTAGTAGCTAGAATCGTGAAAGAGGGTTACGAAATTGGCATATTGGGCTACGATTACGAGGACTATACCGAACTTGAAGAAGATAAGATAAGGCGGGATCTCGCAAAGGCCCAGGAAGCTTTTAGAAAACTAAATATTAAAGATATCAAATTGGCACGTGCCCCTACAGGTCACTTTGACCAAAAGACATTAAAGGTTGCAGAAAGAATGGGTTATACAGTTGTACATTGGAGTATTGATTCAAAGGACTGGACTAACCCTGGAGTTGAAGTAATTGTAGAGAATGTCTCTAAAGTGAAAAGAGGGGATATTGTCCTGCTTCATGCATCCGATTCAGCCAAACAAACAGCAAAGGCACTTCCAATTATCTTGAATGATATTAAAGGAAAAGGCTTAAAGCTTGTTACTGTTTCCGAAATGATTGCAAATGCTGATACAAAGACAAATGAAATAAAATAGCAGGCTGTTTTAACTATTTTGCTTTATAAACAAGTAGTGAGGGGTTGATTTCCGCTCGGGGCGGGCGGTGAGCAACCTCTGTGCGCAGCACTTGTGGGACCTCACCTGTCACACTCCTCCCGCTGGACTTTGAATAAGCGGCCTGAATCATCACCGCACGAAGGTATTGCGGATGCATTTTCGAGGATCTCGCACATTAAGCTCCAAACAACCAACCTTTTTTATCAATGTTTTTATTTACAAAATCTATTTAGAAGCAACAATCTTTTAGAAAAGAGCAAAAAGAGAAGCCATCCAATTATCTGGATGGCTTTTCCGCTATTTTGCTTCTCTGTTTTCGCGAGTCTTCATTAAGTTTATGGAGAATAAGCAACTGATAAGTATTGCAAACTAATAATGGAAATAACATTAAGTATAGCCAGCTTTCTTCATTTACCCTTAAAACCGGAACCCACTCAATCGCCGTTACCACCACCATAAAAAAGACTGCCGGGATGAATGCATGCTGATTCGTTTGCTTGGTTTTTATTGCAGCGACTACAAGTCCCACTATTAGGAGGAAGCTTGCAACGCCAATATACGGTAGGATGCTGTCCCCCTCATTGGCAAAAGCCTTATAGCGAAAATAAACCAAATCAAATAATGCAAACAAAATAAGCACGATTTGGATTGGATTCCATAAGCCTTTAAAAATGCCTAATCCAAAACGGTGTACAGTTAGATAAGCAAAGAACCCCATTTGGCTCACGATACTAAAAATTAATCCTACACCTATAAGCCAGAACAAAACAGAGAGGACTTCAAGAATATCAAAATCAGTGAAGATAGGTGCAAATTCTTCCCATCGAACAATAAATCCTACAACTCCAGTTGTTAAACCCCCAACTAAAAGAGTTGATATAAAAAGCTTTACCCAATTACGGCTAGTCAATTTATTTTTCCCCCATAATAATTAAATTCATTCCTTTTAGACAAGACCTCCTTATGATTGTACCAACCAAAGTTTGAAAAATCTAGGCATTGTATTTGCAGCGCATAATATTTGCTGATTTTCTTCATTCTAAAGTTAAGGACACCTCTGAAAGGAGCTTCACCATGCTAAAAAAATTCCGTTTGCTCCTGCCATTTGCAATTGTGTTTTTTATATCAGGCTGCGGCCAGGGTGAAACCGGCGGCGCCCAAATGGATTATGAGCAAACTAAAAAAATGGTTGTAGATATATTGAAGACAGATGAAGGAAAAAAAGCCATTGAAGAATTAATGGCAGATGAAAAGATGCAGCAAAAGCTAGTCATGGACCAAAAGATTGTAGCTGAAACAATTGAGAAAACTTTGACCTCTGAAAAAGGCACAGAATTTTGGAAGAAGTCATTTGATGATCCTAAGTTTGCTGAAAGTATGGCCAAAAGTATGCAAAAGGAAAATGAACAGCTTTTAAAGGATCTAATGAAGGATCCTGAATATCGCGGAATGATGATAGAGGTACTAAAAGATCCTGAGCTTGAAAAGGAAGTAACCAACGTTCTAAAAAGCAAAGAGTATCGGGAGCACTTGCAAAAGGTAGTGACTGAAACATTTGAAAGCCCGCTTTTCAAAGTCAAAATCCAAGATCTCCTTCTTAAAGCTGCTGAAGAAGTAAAAAGCGGAGAACAGCAGGGCGGCGAAGAAGGCGGCGGTGAAGGCGGTGGCGGCCAAGGTGGAGACCAAGGCGGTGGCGGCAGCCAGGGCGGAGCTTAATAAGTGCTGCACCAAATTAAAAACCTCTTCCATTGCGGAAGAGGTTTTTGTTATTACTTGCTTTCAACTGCTTGAATAACTTTACGCGCGATATCCGTATAAATTTGTCCAAGTTTATGATCTTCATCATAGATAGATGGAGCGAAGTCTTCTTCATTCCAATCAGGCTGTTGAAGAGGCAGCTGGCCTAAAACCTCTGTTCTTAGCTCATCAGCTAGCTTTTCTCCGCCGCCTTGGCCAAAGACATGCTCTCTTTCCCCGGTCAGCTTGCTTTCAAAGTATGCCATATTTTCAATAACACCTAAGATCTCATGCTCTGTCCGAAGAGCCATAGCACCTGCACGAGCAGCAACAAAGGCCGCAGTTGGATGCGGGGTTGTAACAACAATTTCTTTGCAGGACGGCAGCATTGTGTGCACATCCAGGGCTACATCGCCTGTTCCAGGCGGCAAATCAAGAAGGAGGTAATCAAGCTCTCCCCACTCTACTTCATTAAAGAAGCTGTTCAGCATTTTCCCAAGCATTGGGCCTCTCCAGATAATTGGCGCATTATCTTCAACAAAGAAACCCATTGAAATGACTTTTACCCCAAAGCGTTCTACTGGAAGAATTCTTTCTCCCCTGACAACAGGTCGCTTTGTTATTCCCATCATATCAGGAACACTGAATCCATAAATATCAGCATCAATAAGGCCCACCTTCTTGCCTAATCTTGCAAGGGATACTGCTAGGTTTACGGAAACAGTGGATTTGCCAACCCCGCCCTTTCCGCTTGCAATTGCAATAAATTCAGTTTTATTGCCTGGAGAAAGCAAACCCTTATCTTCCTCAGATGCAGCCTCTCTGTATTGCGATAAAACTTCTTCAGGAAGCTCGCTGAAGCGGATCCCAACAGTAGCCGCCCCTGCTTCTTTTAAAAGGTTCACAATTTGTGTTTGTAGTTGAAGCTGTTCAGCAGTACCTGTTTTGGCAATCTGGATTTTTACGCTGACATGATTCTTTTCTTCTTTAATTTTAATTTCCTCTATCGCATTTAGTTCGCCTAACGTTCTATGTATAAATGGTTCCTGCAAGCCGGTTAAAGCTTCTCTGACTTTCTGTTCAGTTAACATAAAAACACCCGCCTTCTGAATTCGTTTCCATTTTAGTATAACATATTGAATATTCTTTACTGTTAATTCTATCACATCTCATTTTGATTCACTATTCCCCGGCTTGTTCATCCTTGCTTCTAAAACTCTGTTAAACTTGCCTGTTGATGTCCGCTGAAGTCACGAGCGGTCCGGACGTTGAATCAGCATCCTAGACTAGATAACACACGAAGAAAATGCGAATGCATATTCGAGGATCTCGTCCCTTCCACTCCAATCTGCATATTGCCAAAATCAATAATGAGCTTTAACAGAGCAACGCTAAAAAAAGAAAAGATGCCATTTCAGCACCTTTTCACTCCCACTTCTCTGTTAATTCTTCCTCATTTGTATAAAAGCGCATGATTCCATTATATATGGATGCAGCAATTTTATCCTGATACTCTTCTGTCTTCAAGTTAGCTCTTTCACCCGGGTTGGATAAAAATCCTACTTCAACTAGGACCCCCGGTTTTTTAGCGTATTTTAAGATAAAAACATTATTCAACGGTTTGGAATTTCGGTTTGTATTTTCCAGATTGCGGCGCAGCTCGTCCTGAATGAATTTTGCGGCTTTCGCGTTTTCTTTGATTCCAGGCGCGTAGAAGGTCTGGGCACCGCTCCACCGGGGAGAAGGAATCGAATTTAAATGAATGCTTACGTAAAAATCGGAATCAGAAGTATTAATCATTTCAAGCCTTTTCTTAAGGTCTTCCACTTTTCTCCTGCTATATCCCCTGGTCCCCTCAGGTGCAAGGTCCCGATCATCCTCTCTCGTCATCATCACAAGGGCTCCCTGTTCCTGAAGGTAGTCCCTTACTTTTAAAGAAACATCAAGGGCGATATCTTTCTCCAGTGCGCCCTCATCGCCGGCGCCGCCATCCGGACCACCGTGGCCTGGGTCAAGCAAGATAATCTTTCCCGTTAACGGCAGATTCCACGATTCCCAAGAATCATCATCCGTAAAATCATATTGTAAAATGAGAAAAAGAATGATAAGCCCGATCGCAAACCCGCTTATTTTTAATTTTTTCTTCATATGCCCTAATCAATCCCTCCTGCTTATCCTCATTTCAATATATGGGACAAGGAGGAGTTCTAGAACTTCGAAAAGGGACACCGCAACGCCTCACTAGAGACAATGAGATGGGCTAAGTCTTAGTGAGGGCGGCAGTCAGTGCAGCCGTAGCTTATGCCTTCTTTCTCCTTTATTAAACCCTTCTGACCACCAGCTGTTTACATATTGCTCGCACATGTAATAAAGGGATTCGCTCATAACAGCCTCTGAACCATGTCCCCAGTACAGGAAGAAGTTATATAAAGTATCAACTAGATGTTTTTGTTCTTTTTCACACCTAATACGGACTTGATCCACGGATTCGCCATAGAACCCAAAACGGCTGTAATTTGCGCCCAGCAAATACGCTTCTATCGCCACATCGTAACAGGCTTCTTCGATTCCGGAATTCATCATCAACCCAGAAACAAACCTGGACGAGCCAAAAAACTGCTGAACTTTTTCTTTTAAAGCTTTTATGGAAATTTCCCGAAGGACTGATTTTTCATATTTAATTTGCTTTTCTCTTTTTTTCTCTTTGAACGTCGTTATGACAGTCACTGCATTCTCACCCCTTGAAGATAGTCTTTATCTGCCGCGGGAGAGAAATACAAAAAGCAGGCACGATTCAGCTGCCAATTTTTTTAACAAAGACACCGTTAAGCTTCGGTGTTGATTTCCGCTGCAGACAATCGTTTTCCGCGGCCTTCAAAGCTTCCGGCATTTATACGCCTGCAGTGTCTCCCTTTACGCTTTTACCGAAAGACATTGAATCGAATTTGCAGACTAACTAGACACGACAAAGGAAATGTGACAGGTATTTACGAGTAAACCAACATAACAAACAAATTGCGTTAACACTGTCTAACAAAAAAAGCACCCGCGTACGCCGGTGCCTGTCATAAGCTCTTATCTAATTTGCCCGTTTCCGGACATTAAATATTTACGGGTTGTTAATGCTGGAAGGCCCATAGGTCCTCTCGCATGAAGTTTTTGTGTTGATATGCCGATTTCAGCACCAAAGCCTAGCGCCCCTCCATCTGTAAACCTTGTGGATGCATTATGGTAAAGTGCCGCAGCATCCGTTAACTGCATAAACTTCTTTGCTGTGTCTGCATTTTCTGTAATAATCGCTTCAGAATGCTTTGTACCATACTGGTCGATATGGTCATTCGCTTCTTCCAAATCTTTAACTGTTTTTACAGCTAGATCCAGGCTTAAATATTCATTTGCCCAATCACTTTCAGTTGCTGCCTTTACATCCGGAAGAGCAGCTGCTGCTGACTCGTCTCCATGAACGGTAATACCATGCTTTTTAAGTGATTCCGCAAGCAATTCTTTATGCTGGTTAAGCCATGCTTCATGAACAATCAGCGTTTCCGCTGCATTGCAGACAGCCGGCCGATCTGTTTTTGCATTAATAAGGATATTAATGGCTTTCTCCGGATCTGCATCCTTATCAACATATATATGGCAGTTACCTACTCCTGTTTCAAGCACAGGAACTGTCGCATTTTCAACAACAGCTTTAATTAAAGATGCTCCTCCTCGTGGAATTAATACATCGATATGCTCTTTCATAGTGAAAAGCTTTTGTGTGGCTTCTCTGTCCACCGTATCAATGAATTGAACCGCATCTTTTGGTATTTTTGTTTCTTCAAGTGCATTATGAATAATCTCCACAATGGCTTTATTCGAATTAAGAGCGGAAGAACCGCCTTTTAAAACGATGGCATTTCCTGACTTTAAGGCCAGGCCTGCTGCATCAGCCGTTACATTTGGGCGCGCCTCATATATCATTCCAATGACGCCAAGCGGAACTCTTACCTCTTCTACCTTCAATCCGTTATCCAATGTCCAGCCTGACATGACATCTCCAATTGGGTCAGGAAGTTCTGCGACTTGGCGAAGGCCGTCTGCAAAGTCAAATATTCGTTCTTTATTAAGGGAAAGACGGTCCATAAAGGCCTGCTCAAACCCTTTTTCTTCTCCATTTTTTAGATCGATAAGATTTGCTTGTATAATCGATTCATATCCTGTATCCAAAGCATCTGCGACTGTACGAAGTGCTTCATTTTTCTCTTCTGTCGTTAAAATACTTAAACTTTTGGCAGCCCTTTTTGCCTTTTTCGCCTGTTCTTCAACTGTATTTTTCTTTACTGCAGCTGCAGTAGTCATTGAATCCCTCCTAGTATATTTACATTAAACAAGTGCCGGCAGTTTAAAATCTCGTGAACATACAAACGTTTCTTGTGCAATTGCCGGTTCTAGCTCTTTTTCATCTTCTGCTGTCATTTCATTAAGCTGTTCATTTGAAAAATTAATTCTGCCGAGGCCGATCTCTTTTCCTTCTTCATCAAGGATACGGACAACAGCGCCATCCTTGAACCGGCCTTTAACCTCCTGGATATCAGAACGATACAAATTTTCATTTTTATCAATAATGGCGGCTTTGGCATTAGAGTTGATTGTAACCTTGCCTTCTGGACCTGAATGGAAAGCAATCCACTGTCTTTGATTATCGAGGTTAAATGCATCTGATTCCTGTTCGAAATAAGTTCCTTTTGCAGTACCTTCCACAGCATCCAATAAGATATTCTCGGTTCCTGCTTTTCCTAAAAAGGAGTCGATCCCTGCTGCCATCGCAATTTTCACTGCCTGGATCTTTGATTTCATGCCGCCGGTTCCAACAGCACTTCCTGACCCGCCAGCTGCTGCTTCAATTTCCGGTGTAATGGAATGAACATTTTCCAGAAGCTTTGCATTTGGATTATCATTTGGATTGCTGTCATATAGGCCATCAATATCCGATAGAATGATGAGCAGATCAGCATCAATAAGGCCTGCAACCTTCGCAGCAAGGGTATCATTGTCCCCAAATTTCAACCGATCGACTGTAACGGTATCATTTTCATTAATAATTGGAATGATTCCGCGCTCCAATAGCACATTCATCGT
Organism: Cytobacillus sp. C11.1; assembly: GCF_058145115.1. Classification (NCBI taxonomy): domain Bacteria; kingdom Bacillati; phylum Bacillota; class Bacilli; order Caryophanales; family Bacillaceae; genus Cytobacillus; species Cytobacillus sp. C11.1. Next base: position 739,794 of record NZ_CM176935.1, read on the forward strand.
GTTATGCATATTTCCATAACGTACTTCATCGGAGAAGTCACTTCGTGTGATTAATATTTGTGAAGCCACATACCCGTGAGATAAAAAGAGTTCTGAGTAAGATTCCATTAGTAGCCCTTGGCCAATTGAAGCTGCAGCCTGCTTTTCCGGAAGTGATGATGGGCGTTCAATGCACCCAAGCTTGCGATAACCCGCTGCTACCGCACCTGATGAAACCACAGCTGTTTCATAGCCTGCATCCTTCAAAGCCACAATTTGCTCCGCAAGATTTTCAAGCTTCCTGCGGCTGATTTCTCCATGCATGCTTGTTAATGAGCTGCTTCCAATCTTAATAACAACTCTTTTTATCTGCTTTTCTTTATTTAACATCCAATACCTCCTGTGAACTATTGCAGCCTTTATAATTGCGGTTCATAAATAAGTACAGGGGCCGAGAAGTTCGCATTGACACAATGGCCGCATGGGGTGGGCCAGAGAGTCAAAAGAATTCGACCGATTTATTCCCCGGGTTTATGAACTTCCTAAAGGCTAGGAAGTGACAAGTGCCCCTTCCAATTCCTTGCTGATTTCCTTCGAGCGTTTCGCAGCATGTTCGACTGCCTGTGAGATGGCTTCTCCTCCGTTAAATTTCCTTAGCGCTTCCAGTCCCGAAGCGGTAGTTCCGTTAGGAGAAGTTACTTTTTCCCTAAGTGAAGTCGGTGCTTCTTCTTTTTCCAGTACCATCTTTGCAGCACCGAAAATGGTTTGCGCCACTATTTTTCGAACCGTTTCTTCATCCATACCTTTTTCTACCCCTACGCGTTCCATGTTTTCCATCAAATAATAGAAATAGGCAGGACCGCTTCCGGCTAACCCCGTAAAAACATCCATTTGGTCTTCATCGATGATATAAACCTCACCCATGCATTCAAGCAGCTCCTTAACCAATTCAACATTAGCCATGCTTGTATTCTTGCCTGCCACGACAGCAGTAGCGGATTCCTGAATCATGCTTGAGGTATTCGGCATCACACGGACAACCTGCTGGCCAGCATTTAAATGCTCTTCCATAAACTCCGTTGTAATGCCTGCTAATACAGAAAGGATCACCTGGTTAGGTTTTAATTTGTCTTTTATAGAATGAAGAGCTTCTTCTGCACCCTTTGGTTTCATGGCTAAAATAAACAAGTCAATCTTTTCAAATGGCAGCTCGCTCTGCGGCATAGCCTGCACACCGTACTTTTCACCCATTTCAACAAGTCTGCCTGCATTGCTCTTGTTTGTAACATAAACTTGATCGGCCGGCATTTTTTCAGCTGTCATAACTCCTGAAATCATTGACTCTGCCATTGAACCTGCGCCTAAAAAAGCAATCGTTTTATTTTCTAACATGGACATCCTCCTTAAGATGATCATTCTGTTCGTAAAACCGTTCGTATTTTTTCAACGTTATCTATCGTAACATGCTGAGACTCATAATCAAGGCTATATCGGAAAGTCAGGAGGATAAGGGCGAGATAGTGAATGAAAACGCTAACATTTACATCTGAACATCCCCTTAGGCTTCCTCAGCAATGATAATCCCTTCTCAAGCCGATATTTGCTGAAATAAAAATCACCACTTTCTGTATAGTCTGCTATATCCGACAATAAGCGACAGTGACTTACCGAATTAAAAATAAAAAAACCCAGCTGGCTGGCTGAGCGATATGAAGGACTATTTATCTTTTCAAACTGCACTTTTGGCTAATTCAGCTCATGCTCCCATAGCCCTAGTTTGCCTTTTGCCGGTATAAAATCATGGAGCATCTGCATATTTTTAATCTCCCAGACGTAGCCTCCCATTCTATAGTCCCCAAGAAAAAATTCATTCCCTGTTATGACTCGTCCATCTTCCAAAATGGCAGAAGATTGATCATTTCCAATGATTTTTAAGCAATTCTCAAGGTTACACTTGGCAATGATCATACCAGTGGGAAGATTCTCACTTAAGTACCCATGCTTCTTTAAGAGATTTTGAATTGCTATATGGCGGCACGCAGCTCTATCTACCTTTATACTTGTATGAATAGCTAAAGATCCTCTATAATTCGTTTTCCAAGACCTTGTTTCAAACTTCGATTCTCTCAGAACAAAAAGACTTGCCCAAGGCTGGATCATTGATAGAACTTTCAAGCTTCTGCACCCTTTCAAATTCTAGAACCTAATTTTAATATGCCCCTGTATCCTTATTTCAATTTTGCAAAGGCTAAAAACAAATACGATTCTTAGCTAAAGAATAGAGTCTTGTTCAGTACTATATTCAGCTTCCCAGTCACTTATTTAAATAACCGCTTTTCCAACCTGGATCTAGTTGTTCTAAAAGTCAACTAAGCTTTTTAGAATTAAAAAAGACCCCCAACCAAATCGGTTGAGAGCCTTTGAAACGCTGATAATTAACGCTTTGAGAACTGAGGAGCACGACGAGCACCTTTAAGACCGTATTTCTTACGCTCTTTCATACGTGCGTCACGAGTTAATAGTCCTGCGCGCTTTAATGTTGGACGGAATTCTGGATCAGCTTGAAGTAACGCACGAGCGATACCGTGGCGGATTGCGCCAGCTTGACCAGTGTATCCACCGCCATTTACATTTACAAGAATGTCATAGCTGTTAAGAGTTTCAGTAGCTACAAGCGGTTGTTTTACAACTTCACGTAAAGCTGCAAAAGGAATGTAATCTGTGATTTCACGACCATTGATGATGATTTTACCGTCGCCTGGAACTAAACGAACACGTGCAACGGAGCTCTTACGACGACCAGTACCAATATATTGAACCTGTGCCAAGTTAATAACCTCCCTAAAAATTATCCACGAAGTTCGTAAACTTCAGGTTGTTGTGCTTGGTGCGGATGTTCGCTACCAGCATATACGTGTAATTTCTTGAACATTTGACGGCCAAGAGAGTTCTTTGGAAGCATGCCTTTGATAGCAAGCTCTAACATTCTCTCAGGGTAGTTTGTACGCATTTCAAGAGCAGTTCTTGTCTTTAGACCGCCTGGGTGCATGCTGTGACGGTAGTAGATCTTGTCAGTAAGCTTTTTCCCAGTAAGTTCGATTTTTGAAGCGTTGATAAGAATAACATGATCACCAGTATCTACATGTGGTGTATAAGTTGGTTTATGTTTACCACGTAAGATTGATGCTACTTCACTAGCAAGACGACCTAGAGTTTTGCCTTCAGCATCAACCACGTACCATTTACGTTCGATATTATTTGAATTCGCCATAAACGTTGTACGCATCAGTTTCCCTCCTAATAAATCCATCATTAATCATTTTGGTTTAATATATTCGACACAATAAGTTCCGGGGCTTATCGTGGTTTTAATAATAATACCATATGCTATATTATAACTTTGACAGTCCAATGTCAAGGGGATGTTACACCTGGTTTAGTTGTTTTAGATCTTTTTTTTAAAAAGAATTTGGCTTTACAACGCGTCCCCGTGGTTCCTCGCTGTTTTTTACCAAAATTTTAATAAAAAACTTTCCATAAATATAAACCTTGGGGAGGCGCTGTTTTCCCTGCAGCAGATCTGTTTTTCTCCTCGATAACAGCAGTCATGGAATCCGGGTCTCTTTCCCCGGACCCAACCTCCAGAAGAGTTCCGACGAGTATGCGGATCATATTATATAAAAAACCAGTGCCTTTAAAACGGAATATGAGCATATCCCCTTCTTCGAGCACCTCGATCTCCTGGATTTCCCTTACCTTATCTTGCACTTCCGTTTTTGCTGAACAGAAGCTCGTGAAATCGTGCGTCCCAACTAAGCCCGCTGCTGCTTTTTTCATAGAGCCAACATTTAAAGCATAAGGAAATTGATAAGCATAATGGCGCTTAAAAGGATCCCTCCTGGACGACAAATGCACGAAGTACCGATATTCCTTCCCTTTGGCATCGAAGCGTACGTGAAAGTCCTCAGCAGCCCTGGCAGCCCCCATGATCGCCAAATCATCCGGCAACAGTGAATTCAGGGCAAGCTCCCACTTTTCAAGAGGAATATTTAGTGGAGAATCAAAGTGAATCACCTGACCACTTGCATGGACGCCAGCATCGGTTCTTCCGGATGCTGTGACCCTTATGTCTTCTCCCTTATGAAGTTTCTTTAAGGCCCGCTCCAGCTCTCCCTGTACGGTCCGCTTATTCGGCTGAACCTGATAGCCGGCAAAATGGGTGCCATCATAGGTAACGATACATTTAAATCTTTGCATAATTCAGCTCCATTACGTTCTCAGCAGAAATAGCACAAGGGTCAGTGCTGCAAGCAGAGCAAGCATTCCTGTATCCTTCAGACCCCAGCTAAGCTGCCGGTATTTCGTTCTGCCTTCCCCGCCTCTGTACCCGCGTGCCTCCATCGCCACTGCAAGCTCCTCAGCCCTTTTAAAAGAACTGACGAACAAGGGGATTAGCAGCGGGATTATGGCTTTAACCCGGTCTTTAATAGGGCCGCTCGTAAAGTCCACTCCCCTTGCTGTTTGTGCCTTCATAATCTTATCTGTTTCCTGCATGAGGGTTGGAATAAACCGAAGAGAAATAGACATCATCAGAGCCAGCTCATGAACCGGAAACTTTATCTTATTTAGAGGAGCGAGCAGACTTTCCAGACCGTCCGTTATTTCAATCGGTGTCGTTGTTAATGTCAAAATGGAAGTCATCAAAATCAGCAGGAAAAAGCGCAATGAAATAAAGATACCCTGCCTCAATCCTTCTTCATAGATGGTTAACCACCCAAACTGGAAGAGGACTTCTCCTTCTTTCGTTAAAAATAAGTGCAGGAATAAAGTAAAAATAACAAGCAGAAGTACTGGCTTCAAGCCCGTATAAATAAACTTGAACGGCACTTTGGACAAAGCGATCATAAAGAAGGTATAAACCGTTAATAAACCGTAAGTCAGAAAATTATTGGCAAGAAACACGATACAGACAAATAAGAAGATAAGAACCAGCTTTGAGCGGGGATCCATCCAATGAATGACAGAATCAGCGGGAACGTAGCGCCCAAAAATCATTTTCTCCATCATTTCGGCGCACCCCTCTTCACTAATGATGCTACCTCTTCCGTCAGCTCTTCCATTGTTAAACAAGTCTTAGAGAAACGGATGTTGAATAACCTTTCAAATTTCTGCTGAAAACGGACAACCTCTGGGACATCAAGGCCAAGTTTAAGCAACCCCTCAGGTGAGGAAAAGATTTCTTTAGGTGTTCCCTTCTCATACACTTCTCCGTTATGCATAATCACAATCTGGTCAGCGTAACGGGAGGCATCCTCCATGCTATGAGTTACCAGCACAGTTGACAGCCCTCTGGTTTGATGCAAGCTAAAGAACATATCCATAATCTCTTTTCTGCCTCGCGGATCAAGGCCCGCAGTGGGCTCATCCAGGACAATAACATCTGGTTCCATAGCAAGCACACCGGCAATGGCAACACGCCTCATTTGCCCGCCAGATAGATCAAACGGAGACTTGTTCAGGATTTCTTCTGGAAGTCCAACTTGCAGGATTGCTGCACGTGCCCTTTTTTTGGCTTCCATTTCAGAAACTCCAAAATTCATGGGGCCAAAACATATATCTTTTTCTACCGTTTCCTCAAACAGCTGATGCTCTGGAAACTGAAATACGATTCCGACCCTTTGGCGGACTTCCTTAAGCTTTTTCTGTTTTTTCTCTGCAGTAATGACTCGATCACCAATAACCACCTTGCCTTCTTTCGGCTTCAGCAGCGCATTCAAATGCTGGAGAACAGTAGACTTTCCAGACCCTGTATGCCCAATGATAGCCAGGAAGGTCCCGGTTGGGATATCGATGGATACATCTTTTATCGCAAGGCGTTCAAATGGCGTATTAACCTGGTATCGGTATTCTACATCTTGGAGTGAAATGTCCATAACTCTTCCACCAACTCTTCTTCAGATAAATAATGCCTGGATAAGGGCAATCCTTTTTCCCTTAACATTTTGCTAAGCTTAACAGGAAAGGGGATATCTAAACCGAGCTTAACTAGCTCGTCATCCATTTGAAAGATTTCCTCAGGTGTTCCCTCACGATAAAGCTGTCCTTTGTTCATGACCAGAATACGGTCCGCCTTTGCGGCTTCCTCTAAATCATGAGTAATCGAGATAACCGTCATATTATAATCCTTCTTAAGCTCTCTAACTGTTTCCAAAACTTCTTCACGCCCTCTTGGATCCAGCATGGAGGTAGACTCATCAAGGATAATGATATCCGGCCTTAAGGCGATGACGCCTGCAATCGCTACCCTTTGCTTCTGGCCTCCGGAAAGATGGTGCGGCTCTTGATCAAGAAATTGTGCCATTTTGACTTTTTCTAATGATTGAGTAACTCTTTGCACCATGTCATTTCTTTCAATTCCATGGTTTTCTAAACCAAAAGCCACATCATCTTGAACCGTAGTTCCAACAAACTGGTTATCCGGATTTTGAAAAACCATGCCGATCTTCTTTCTGGTCTCCCATACAGTATGCTCTGCCAATTTCATTCCGCCAACTGTTATGATCCCTTCAAGAGGAAAATGCAAACCATTCAGGAGCTTGGCAAGCGTCGACTTTCCTGAACCGTTATGACCTACAATAGCTAGCCATTCTCCCTTAAAAATAGTAAATGAAACATCTCGAAGGGCATATTCAGACTCAGCATCGTATTTAAACGAGACATTCTCTAATACAACCAGTGGCTCTTTCATCTCGATTCCTCCTCTCAACTCTGCTTCTCTCTTTTTTCAGCTCTGCTCATAATAAATCTTTGCTGCCTAAACTTACTATATTTTTTGCCTAATAAAAAACCCGCCATTTTTGGCGAGCTTTAATAGTTCGATAATAGGTTATTTAACTGGATAGCAAGCGTTGAATGTAACCATTCTCCCACACTTGTACGATACAAGAAAACTGGATTTCTGCTATCTAAGCTTATTGGATGCCTATTATGCCTCCCTATTAAAAGCTCATACTTAAGCAGTATGGTGGTTCTTGCTATTAAAAAAGCCTGCACCTCTTTCCGTCAGATAGAAATCCTGTCCATCGCATTAATAGAAAACGGAAGAGGTGCGTGAGCTAGACGAGACAGTGTACCAGGAAAAAGGAGAGCCTTTTAAGAAGGAAGGTACAAAAATCCCTTCATCCTGTTTAAAAGATGTACATGCTCATCATAACGCTCGTTTTTTTGCTTGGTTAACGGACACCTTACAAATTAAGGAAGGTATCCACGTTATAGAAAAAGGGCAAAGAACAAGTTTCTGATTAAACTGTCCCGCGCCCTTTCCTTTAAAATTATACTAACTCGATAATTACCATTGGCGCACCGTCTCCACGACGAGGTCCAAGCTTCATAATACGAGTGTATCCGCCTTGGCGCTCTTCATAACGAGTTGCGATGTCGCTGAATAGTTTTTGAACTGCATCTTGCTTAGTTTCAGCGTTTGCTACCTCATTACGAACAAAAGCTGATGCTTGACGACGAGCATGCAAGTCGCCACGCTTTCCAAGAGTGATCATTTTCTCAACAACTGAACGAAGTTCTTTCGCACGAGCTTCAGTTGTTTCGATGCGCTCATTGATGATTAGATCTGTTGCTAAGTCACGCAGCATAGCTTTACGTTGTGCACTAGTGCGTCCTAACTTTCTGTATCCCATGAAAGTTTCCCTCCTTTGTTGAAGTCATTCAATCTGCTGAAAGCATACATAAATTGATAATTAACTAATGTTAACTTATCAATCGTCTTTACGTAAGCCCAGTCCAAGATCTTCTAATTTATGTTTTACTTCCTCAAGAGACTTTCTGCCCAAGTTTCGAACCTTCATCATATCCTCTTCAGTCTTATTAGCTAACTCCTGAACAGTGTTGATGCCAGCACGCTTTAAACAGTTGTAAGAACGTACAGAAAGATCCAGTTCTTCAATTGTCATCTCAAGTACTTTCTCTTTTTGATCTTCTTCTTTTTCAACCATGATTTCGGCATTTTGAGCTTCATCAGTCAAACCGACAAATATATTCAAATGCTCAGTTAAGATCTTCGCTCCAAGTGCAACCGCATCTTGAGGACCTGTACTTCCGTCAGTCCAAACATCGAATGTTAACTTATCATAGTTAGTCATTTGCCCCACACGTGTATTCTCTACCTGATATGAAATACGAGCTACTGGAGTGTAGATGGAATCGATCGGAATCACACCAATCGGCTGATCTTCTCTCTTGTTTTGGTCAGCTGGTGTATAGCCGCGTCCACGCTTCGCAGTTAAGCGCATGCGCAAGTGGGCATTTGAACCAAGAGTGGCGATATGAAGATCCGGATTAAGGATTTCAACATCACTGTCATGGGTTACGTCAGCTGCTTTTACTACACCTTCACCCTGTACATCTATTTCTAATGTCTTTTCTTCATCAGAGTAGATTTTAAGTGCTAGTTTTTTAATGTTTAAAATGATAGATGTTACATCTTCTACGACGCCTTCAATTGTTGAGAACTCATGAAGTACCCCATCAATTTGGATCGATGTGACAGCGGCACCTGGGAGTGAGGATAAAAGGATACGACGTAAGGAGTTACCCAAAGTTGTACCATATCCACGCTCAAGTGGCTCTACGACGAACTTGCCGTACTTGGCATCATCGCTGATCTCAACCGTTTCGATTTTTGGTTTTTCTATTTCGATCATCAAAATATACCCTCCTTCAAAACGTCGAAACCCCGGCTAGCAATCTCTAACCGAAATTCCCCCATGTATACGTTCCCGTTTTGTGCACAACAACTGGAATAATTGTTCTGTATGAGCTAAAAAATTAGTATCATATCCCATTATAGACAAGGATACAAAATCTATACAGAAAAATTATACACGGCGGCGTTTTGGTGGTCGACATCCGTTATGTGGAACAGGAGTTACGTCTCTGATTGCAGTAACCTCAAGGCCGGCAGCTTGAAGAGCACGGATAGCAGCTTCACGTCCTGCACCAGGTCCTTTTACAGTTACTTCAAGGGATTTCATACCATGTTCCTGAGAAGTTTTAGCTGCAGTTTCAGCTGCCATCTGAGCTGCGAATGGAGTAGATTTACGAGAACCTCTGAATCCAAGAGCTCCGGCACTTGACCAGGAAACAGCATTTCCATGAACATCAGTAATAGTTACGATTGTGTTATTGAAAGTAGAACGGATATGTGCAATACCTTGTTCAATATTCTTTTTCACACGACGTTTACGTGTATTAGTTTTACGAGCCATTTATAGTACCTCCTTTACCGATTATTTCTTCTTGTTCGCTACAGTCTTACGAGGACCTTTGCGTGTACGTGCGTTGTTTTTAGTGTTTTGTCCGCGAACCGGTAAACCACGGCGATGACGTAGACCGCGATAGCTTCCGATCTCCATTAAACGCTTGATGTTAAGTGAAACCTCACGGCGAAGGTCACCTTCAACTTTTAGTTTGTCAATGATGTCACGGATTTTGTTTAATTCATCTTCCGTTAAATCACGAACACGAGTGTCTTCAGAAACACCAGCTTCAGCTAGAATCTTCTGAGCTGTAGATTTACCAATACCAAAGATATAAGTTAATGAGATTACTACACGCTTTTCACGTGGAATATCTACACCAGCAATACGTGCCATTCGTTAGCGCACCTCCTTCATTTTAGCCTTGTTTTTGTTTATGTTTAGGGTTTTCACAGATAACCATTACTTTTCCACGTCTGCGGATAACTTTACACTTTTCGCAGATTGGTTTAACTGATGGTCTTACTTTCATTATCCTAACCTCCTTAATAGTACGGAGTGCAATGATTATTTAAAACGATATGTGATTCTACCGCGTGTTAAATCATATGGAGATAGCTCAACTGTTACTTTATCTCCAGGTAAGATACGGATGAAATGCATACGGATTTTACCGGAAACATGAGCCAGCACTGTATGACCATTTTCTAATTCTACCTTAAACATTGCATTTGGCAAAGTATCAATAACTGTGCCTTCTATTTCAATTACATCGTCTTTCGCCATTGAACGATTCTCCCTTCTTTATATCATATACGAATTCCTTTACATACTTTGCAAGAGCAAAGCGCAACTTTCCGTTTGTTACACGGCCGGTCTCTTTGAGACTGCTCTGAACTTCTGGAGAGATATAATTACGCAATTGCAGATGCTGAATGTTCTTTTTCTTTGGGTGATCGAACTTCTTCTTCTCACCGTCAGCAAGCAAAACAAACCTTTCATCCAACAACCTTATAATTATAGCATATTGACCAGCATCGCGCCCGCGTTTGATCAAAACAATTTGACCAGGCTGCGGATTCGAATCAGAATCAACCAATGGAATCACCTGCACCTTAGGCTTTTGTTAATATTTCATAACCGGATTCAGTGATCGCTATTGTATGCTCAAAGTGTGCACACATTTTACCGTCAACCGTCACAACAGTCCAGTTATCGGCTAACGTTTTCACATAACGACTTCCTGCATTCACCATCGGTTCAATTGCAAGTACCATACCCGGCTTTAAACGCGGCCCTCTGTTGGGCGGTCCATAATGAGGAATTTGGGGGTCCTCATGTAAGTCTTGCCCTACACCATGGCCGACATACTCGCGCACAATGGAAAAGCCATTAGATTCCGCATACGTTTGGATAGCATGGGAGATGTTCGACAAGCGCTCACCCGGTTTTGCTTCTGCCAGGCCTTTATATAATGATTCCTCCGTCACATCCATAAGACGCTGGGCATCCTCATCAATTTTGCCTACCGCATAAGTCCAGGCTGAGTCACCATGATAACCGTTATATTTAGCACCAATATCAATGCTGATTATATCACCATTATTTAATACTCTTTCACCAGGAATGCCATGAACAAGTTCATCATTGACTGAAGCACATATACTTCCGCGGAATCCATTATACCCTTTGAAAGATGGGATTGCATCGTGTCTACGAATAAACATGTCAGCAATTTCATCTAATTCCAAGGTTGTGATTCCAGGTTCAATGTGTTTCTTCAGTTCCTGGTGTGTAAGTGCTACGATCCGGCCGGCCTCACGCATTATTTCAATTTCACGCGGGGTTTTGCAAATGATCATTGTAAGCCCCCGAGCAAAGCATCAAGATCAGAAAATACTTTATTAATATCTTGCTGACCATCAATATTGCGCAGATATCCTTTCGTTTCGTAGAAATCAAGCAACGGTTTTGTTTGTTTAATATTAACGTCAAGTCTATTCTGAACAGTAGCTTCGTTATCATCTGCACGCTGGTACAATTCTCCGCCGCAGCGATCGCACACTCCATCTTTCGCTGGAGGATTGAATACCAAATGATAAGTAGCTCCGCAATCTTTACAAATGCGGCGTCCTGTAAGACGTTCCATTAGAATGCTCTGATCGACATCAATATTAATAACATAATCGATTTTTTTATTCAAATCAGAAAGGATGTCTTCAAGGGCATCAGCTTGGGCTACCGTTCTTGGGAAGCCATCAAGCAAAAAGCCTTTTTCGCAATCATCCTTGCTTAAACGTTCACGGACAATGCCGATTGTAACTTCATCAGGTACAAGTTCACCTTTATCCATGAATGATTTAGCTTTAAGGCCTAGTTCCGTTTCGCCTTTAATAGCCGCACGGAACATATCTCCAGTAGAGATATGAGGGATGCCGTATTTTTGGACGATCTTCTCAGCTTGTGTACCTTTGCCGGCACCAGGGAGCCCCATTAATACTAAATTCACGTCAATTTCCCCCTAGTCTCTAAATGGTTTTAGGGAACACGCTGTCCCCTTCAACCAAATTATTTTATGAAACCTTTATAATGACGCTTAACCAGCTGTGCTTCAAGCTGCTTCATTGTTTCAAGTGCAACACCGACTACGATTAGCAGGCTTGTGCCCCCGATTTGTGCAGATTCAGGCAATCCAGCGATATTAATGAAGAATACCGGCAGAATTGAAATAACTGTTAGGAACAGCGCACCAACAAATGTTAAACGGTATAAGACGCGAGTCAAATATTCCTGCGTGTTATTTCCTGGACGAATGCCCGGAATATAACCGCCCTGCTTCTTCAAGTTTTCCGCAACTTGTTCCGGATTCACCTGAATGAAAGCATAGAAATAAGTAAAAGCAATAATTAATGCACTATAAATGACCATTCCGATTGGAGTCGTATAGTCAAAAATTCTCTGAACCCATAACGTGACATCATTTTGTTCGAAGAAACCTGCAATGGTTCTTGGAGTAATGATAAATGATATGGCAAAGATTACCGGAATTACTCCAGCTGCATTAACTTTTAAAGGAAGATGTGTTGATTGTCCGCCAGCAGAATTTTTTCCTGCTGTCACACGCTTAGCGTATTGAATAGGAATTTTTCTTAATGCTTGCTGGATAAAGATTGTACCCACAACAATAGCAACAACTGCGATTAAGATAAGCAATACTGTCACAATGCGAAGGAATAGCTGTTCTCCTGCATTTTCAAACTGCTGTGCATAGATCTGGTTTACCGTTGAAGGAATACCAGCTACGATACCAGCAAAGATAATGATGGAGATTCCATTGCCTACGCCTTTTGAAGTAATTTGCTCCCCAAGCCACATTAAAAATGCAGTTCCGGCAGTCAATACTACAGCAATTAACAAATATGATCCTATTCCCGGATTCTCAATCAGCATTCCGCCTGCAAGGTTATTAAACCCATAAGACATACCGAGAGCCTGGATAAAACCAAGCACGATTGTAAAGTAACGGGTAAACTGAGCTAACTTACGGCGTCCAACCTCACCTTGCTTAGACCATTCCGTAAACTTAGGAACGACATCCATCTGCAAAAGCTGCACAATAATGGAAGCAGTAATATACGGCATGATCCCCATAGCAAGGATCGAGAAGTTAAGGAGCGCCCCGCCGCCGAATGTATTCAGGACACCGAATACATTAAGTTCATCCTGGGCTTTTAACAGATCAGCATTTACGCCCGGTACAGGAATAAATGTACCGATGCGAAATACGATCAGCATTAAAAGGGTGAAAATAATCTTTCGTCTTATATCACCCACACGCATAAAATTGGAGATTGTCTGAAACATTAAATCACCTCAGTTTTACCGCCGGCCGCTTCAATAGCTTCCTTTGCAGCAGAGGAGAATTTATGAGCTTTTACTGTAAGCTTTTTCTCAACTTTGCCTTTTGCAAGAATCTTGATTCCTGCTTTTTCATTGCTTACTACACCAGTTTCGATAAGAAGCTCAGGTGTTACTTCTGCTCCGTCTTCGAAACGGTTTAGAGCATCAAGGTTCACAACCGCGTATTCTTTACGGTTGATGTTAGTGAAACCGCGCTTAGGTAAGCGTTGGAATAAAGGTGTTTGACCACCCTCGAATCCAGGACGGACACCGCCGCCAGAACGAGCGTTTTGACCTTTATGACCCTTACCAGCAGTTTTACCATTACCGGAACCGATACCACGGCCTTTGCGTTTGCGTTCTTGACGAGAACCTTCTGCAGGCTTTAATTCATGAAGTTTCATGTTGGCACCTCCTTATTTGTAGAAGAATAGAATTATTTTTCTTTTACCACAACAAGGTGAGCAACTTTGTTGATCATTCCGCGGATAGCAGGATTATCTTGATGCTCAACTGTTTGGTGCATTTTACGTAAGCCAAGAGCCTTAACTGTTTCGCGCTGGTCTTGCGGGCGACCAATCACGCTGCGAGTGAGGGTAACTTCTAGTTTATTCGCCATTTGATATCCCTCCTTATCCTAACAGTTCTTCTACTGATTTACCACGTAATTTCGCTACGTCCTCAGCACGTTTTAATTGTGTTAAACCGTTCAAAGTGGCGCGAACCATGTTGATTGGTGTGTTTGTACCTAAAGATTTAGATAGGATATCACCAACACCAGCTAATTCTAGAACCGCACGAACTGGACCGCCGGCGATTACACCAGTACCTTCAGAAGCAGGCTTAAGAAGGATTTCTCCAGCACCGAAATGTCCGATTACCTGGTGAGGAATTGTAGTTCCAACCATAGGCACTTCGATTAAGTTTTTCTTAGCATCTTCAATTGCTTTGCGGATCGCTTCAGGAACTTCCTGTGCTTTTCCTGTACCAAAGCCAACGTGACCGTTTTTGTCACCTACTACTACAAGAGCAGAGAAACGAAAACGACGTCCACCTTTAACAACCTTTGCTACACGATTAACCGTAACTACGCGCTCTTCAAGTTCAAGTTTGTTTGGATCAATACGACGCATCTTTTTGTGTCCCTCCTTTGTCTATTAAAATTCTAAACCATTTTCACGTGCTGCATCTGCTAATGCTTGAACACGTCCATGATATAGATAGCCACCACGATCGAAAACGATAGCTTTAACGCCTTTTTCGACTGCGCGTTTTGCAACTAATTCTCCAACCTTAACTGCTGCATCAACGTTGCCAGTAGCATCAAGGTTTACTTCTTTATCTAATGTAGAAGCACTTGCTACAGTAACTCCGTTTACATCATCAATAAGTTGAGCATAAATGTGTTTGTTTGAACGATACACATTTAAACGAGGACGAGCCGCAGTTCCAGAAAGCTTCGCACGCACACGAGCATGTCTTTTCTTACGAACTGCATTTTTATCAGCCTTCGTAATCATTTCGGTCACTCCTTTCGTTTACCTATGCGGCATTACTTACCTGTTTTACCTTCTTTACGACGAACATATTCGCCTTCATAACGGATACCTTTGCCTTTATAAGGCTCTGGAGGACGAACTTCACGGATGTTGGCAGCTAATGCTCCAACACGCTCTTTGTTAGTACCTTTAACAATGATCTTTGTGTTAGATGGTACTTCAACTTCAAGACCTTCTTCAGGCTCGATTTCAACAGGATGAGAGTAACCAACGTTTAAAACAAGCTTTTTGCCTTGTTTTTGAGCACGGTAACCGACGCCGATAAGCTCAAGTCCTCTTTCAAATCCCTTAGACACACCCTCAACCATGTTAGCAAGAAGTGCGCGAGTAGTTCCGTGCAATGCGCGGTGTTCTTTTGCTTCAGATGGACGGGAAACGTTAATTACGTTTTCTTCCACCTTAATTTCGATATCTGGGTTGAATGAACGTGAAAGTTCACCTTTAGGACCCTTTACAGTAACTGTGTTCTTGTCAAGAGTAACAGTAACACCAGATGGAATTTCGATTGGTTTTTTACCTATACGAGACATTTAATTGCACCTCCATTCATGAAAAACTCTATTACCAAACGTATCCTAAAACTTCTCCGCCGACTTGTTTAGCGCGAGCTTCTTTATCAGTAAGAACTCCTTGAGAAGTAGAAACTAGTGCGATTCCAAGACCGTTAAGTACACGAGGTACTTCATCAGCCTTTGCGTATACACGAAGACCAGGCTTACTGATACGCTTAAGACCAGTGATAACGCGTTCGTTGTTTGAACCGTATTTCAAGAAAATGCGGATGATACCTTGCTTGTTGTCTTCGATAAGCTCAACATCACGTACAAAACCTTCACGCTTTAAGATATCAGCAATTTCTTTTTTGATATTAGAAGCAGGAACTTCTAATTTTTCGTGACGAACCATATTCGCATTACGGATGCGAGTTAGCAAGTCTGCAATTGGATCTGTCATGACCATTGTTTTTACCTCCTTCCCATACTTGGGGTTTACCAGCTAGCTTTTTTCACGCCAGGAATTTGTCCTTTATATGCTAATTCACGGAAACAAATACGACAAAGCTTAAATTTACGGTATACAGAATGTGGACGTCCGCAACGTTCGCAGCGTGTGTATTCTTGTACCTTATGTTTAGGCGTGCGTTTTTGCTTCGCAATCATTGACTTTTTAGCCACGTTTTCGCCTCCCTCTATTTAGCGATTACTTTTGGAATGGCATTCCAAATTGAGTTAAAAGTTCACGAGCTTCTTCATCAGTGTTAGCTGTAGTTACGATAACGATATCCATACCACGAACTTTGCTTACTTTATCGTAATCAATCTCAGGGAAGATCAACTGTTCTTTGACACCTAGAGTATAGTTACCACGGCCGTCAAATGACTTTTTGGAGATACCGCGGAAGTCACGTACACGTGGAAGAGATACAGATACTAACTTATCAAAGAATTCATACATGCGCTCTCCACGAAGAGTAACTTTTGCACCGATTGGCATACCTTCACGAAGGCGGAAACCAGCGATTGATTTCTTAGCACGAGTGATAACAGGCTTTTGGCCAGTAATCAACGTTAATTCCTCAACTGCTTTATCAAGTGCTTTTGCGTTTTGAACAGCGTCACCAACACCCATGTTGATAACGATTTTATCAAGCTTAGGTACTTGCATAACTGATTTATAGTTAAACTTGCTCATTAGAGCAGGAGTAATTTCTTTTACTTGCTTTTCTTTTAGGCGGTTCATTCATTGTACCTCCCTTCTTCTTTAAACTATTTATCTAGAACTTCACCGGATTTTGTTGCTACACGTACTTTTTTGCCATCAACCGTTTTATAGCCTACACGAGTTGGTTCACCAGACTTAGGATCGATAGGCATAACGTTTGATACATGAACAGGTGCCTCTTGGCTGATAATTCCGCCTTGCGGATTCATCTGTGAAGGCTTTGAGTGTTTTTTTACAATGTTCACACCTTCAACAAGTACTCGACTTTGTTTAGGGAACGCTGCAAGAATTACGCCCGTTTTGCCTTTATCCTTACCAGAGATGACCATAACTTTGTCACCTTTTTTCACATGCATCTGTGCGCACCTCCTTAAAGGCAATTTAATTTGTTTTTATAATACTTCTGGAGCTAAAGATACAATTTTCATGAAGTTGTTTTCGCGAAGTTCACGAGCAACAGGTCCGAAGATACGAGTTCCGCGCGGGCCTTTGTCATCACGAATAATTACACATGCGTTTTCATCGAAACGAATGTAAGTACCGTCATTACGGCGAACACCGCTCTTTGTTCGAACTACTACCGCTTTAACAACATCACCTTTTTTAACAACGCCACCAGGTGTTGCTTGTTTCACTGTACAAACGATAACATCGCCGATATTAGCAGTTTTGCGGCCAGAGCCACCAAGAACTTTAATTGTAAGTACCTCACGAGCACCAGAGTTGTCAGCAACTTTTAAACGTGATTCTTGTTGAATCATGTGTGTAACCTCCCTTCGGGATAAAGCTTATTCCGTACAATTAGATAATTACTGCTTTTTCAACAACTTCTACAAGACGGAAGCGTTTAGTCGCAGATAGTGGACGAGTTTCCATAATACGAACGATATCGCCCATTTTTGCTTCGTTTTGCTCATCATGAGCTTTAAACTTTTTAGAGTACTTAACGCGTTTACCGTATAAAGGATGCTTTTTATAAGTTTCTACAAGGACTGTAACTGTCTTATCCATTTTGTCAGAAACGACGCGTCCAGTGTAAACTTTGCGTTGGTTGCGTTCACTCATTGTGCGAACCTCCTCTCAATATCACTTGCTAAAGCCGATTTCTCTTTCACGAATTACAGTTTTCATGCGGGCAATCGCTTTGCGTACTTCACGAATACGAGCTGTATTTTCAAGTTGTCCAGTCGCCAATTGAAAGCGAAGGTTGAATAGCTCTTCTTTTAATGATTTAACTTTTTGTTCTATTTCGGCAGTGGTAAGGTCACGAATTTCATTAGCTTTCATTTGATTCACCACCAATTTCTTCTCGTTTTACAAACTTGCACTTAACAGGAAGTTTGTGTGATGCAAGACGTAATGCTTCACGAGCGATCTCTTCAGATACACCTGCGATTTCAAACATTACTTTACCAGGCTTTACTACTGCTACCCATCCTTCTGGAGCACCTTTACCGGAACCCATGCGGACTTCTAGAGGCTTTGCAGTGTAAGGCTTATGCGGGAATATTTGAATCCAAACTTTACCGCCACGTTTCATGTAACGAGTCATTGCGATACGTGCAGATTCAATCTGTCGGTTTGTGATCCATGAAGCCTCAAGAGCTTGTAAACCATATTCACCGAAGTTCACTTCAGTGCCGCCTTTTGATTGACCACGCATTTTTCCGCGGTGTACACGACGATATTTTACGCGTTTTGGCAATAACATATTATTTGCCTCCTTCCCCAGTTTTCTTCTTCGTAGGAAGGACCTCTCCACGATAGATCCATACTTTTACGCCTAATTTACCGTAAGTTGTATCAGCTTCAGCTGTAGCATAATCGATATCAGCACGAAGAGTATGAAGTGGAACTGTTCCTTCGCTGTATGATTCTGAACGAGCGATATCAGCACCGCCTAAACGACCAGATACCATTGTTTTGATACCCTTAGCGCCAGCGCGCATTGCACGTTGAATAGTTTGTTTTTGAGCACGACGGAAAGATACGCGGTTTTCTAATTGACGAGCAATATTTTCCGCTACCAATTTCGCATCGATATCAGCTCTCTTAATTTCAAGAATGTTGATATGAACACGCTTGCCAGTTAATGAGTTAAGAGATTTACGAAGCGCTTCAACCTCAGTACCACCTTTACCGATAACCATACCTGGTTTCGCAGTGTGGATTGTGATGTTCAGGCGATTAGCAGCACGTTCGATTTCTACTTTAGAAACAGAAGCATCGCTTAGACGCTTTGTGATGTACTCACGAACCTTAAGGTCTTCGTGTAAAAGATCAGCATAGTCTTTGCCTGCGTACCATTTTGACTCCCAATCACGGATGACACCGATACGCAAACCGACTGGATTTACTTTTTGACCCACTGATTATCCCTCCTTCTTTTCTGATAAAACGATAGTAATATGACTAGTACGTTTGTTAATTTGGCTTGCACGGCCCATAGCGCGAGGACGGAAACGTTTTAAAGTTGGTCCTTCGTCTACGAACGCTTGAGCAACCACTAAATTATTAACGTCCATTTCGTAGTTGTGCTCAGCGTTAGCTAGTGCAGATTTTAATACTTTTTCTACGATTGGAGAAGCAGCTTTAGGTGTAAGGTTTAAAATCGCCACTGCTTCGCCTACTTGCTTTCCTCGAATTAAATCTACGACTAAACGAGCTTTACGAGGAGCAATACGAACTGTTCTTGCAACAGCTTTAGCTTGCATTAGAATGCCCTCCTCTCATTAACGTCTTGTTTTCTTATCATCATTGCCATGGCCTTTGTACGCACGAGTTGGAGCAAATTCTCCAAGCTTGTGGCCTACCATGTCTTCAGTGATGTATACAGGCACATGTTTACGACCATCATAAACTGCGATTGTGTGTCCGATGAATTGTGGGAAGATCGTAGAACGGCGAGACCAAGTTTTAGTAACTTGTTTGCTTTCTGTTTCGTTTAGCTTTTCGATCTTTGTCATTAAATGTTCATCAACAAAAGGTCCTTTTTTTAAGCTGCGACCCATGATTGAACCTCCCTTCGTGATTGCTCTACGGTTCTTATGTGGAACCGTAGTACAATCCCGTTATTTTTTACGACGACGTACGATAAATTTATCCGATTTGTTGTTCTTCTTGCGTGTCTTGTAACCAAGTGTTGGCTTGCCCCAAGGAGTCATAGGAGACTTACGTCCGATTGGCGCACGTCCTTCACCACCACCGTGTGGGTGATCGTTAGGGTTCATTACAGAACCACGTACAGTTGGGCGCTTGCCTAACCAGCGTGAACGTCCTGCTTTACCAATGTTAATAAGCTCGTGCTGCTCGTTGCCGACTTGACCAACAGTAGCGCGGCACTCAGCAAGAATCATGCGAACCTCACCAGAGTTTAAACGAACTAGTACGTATTTGCCCTCTTTACCAAGAACCTGTGCAGAAGTACCTGCAGAACGTACTAATTGTCCGCCCTTACCAGGCTTTAATTCGATGTTGTGGATTACAGTACCCACTGGAATGTTGATAAGTGGAAGTGCATTACCCACTTTGATGTCAGCTTCTGGACCAGACATTACTTCCATGCCCACTTGTAAATTCTTAGGTGCAAGGATGTAACGCTTTTCTCCATCTACATAGTTAATTAGTGCAATATTTGCAGAGCGGTTTGGATCATACTCGATTGTGGCAACGCGTCCTGGAATGCCATCTTTGTTACGTTTAAAATCGATTAAACGATATTGACGTTTATGACCGCCGCCTTGATGACGAACTGTCAACTTACCTTGGTTGTTACGGCCGCCTTTTCTCTTTAAAGGAGCAAGTAAAGACTTTTCCGGTTGATTAGTCGTGATTTCCGCGAAATCAGAAACCGTCATGCCGCGACGACCATTAGAGGTAGGTTTATACTTTTTAATCGCCATTTCGTTTCCCTCCTCTTCTAGTTATAGTATTAAGCTTCAAATAGCTCGATTTCTTGGCTGTCAGATGTTAATTTAACGATTGCTTTGCGGCGTTTGTTAGTGTAACCGCCGAATTTGCCCATACGCTTGAACTTGCCTTTGTAGTTCATGATGTTAACTTTCTCAACCTTAACGCCAAAGATTTGCTCTACAGCGTCTTTAACTTGAGTTTTGTTAGCTCTAACGTCAACTTCGAACGTATATTTTTTATCAGCCATAATATCAGTAGAACGTTCAGTGATAACGGGGCGCTTAATGATTTCGCGTGCATCCATTATGCAAGCACCTCCTCTACTTTTTCAACCGCTGCTTTTGTCATGATTAGCTTATCATGGTTTAAAACATCTAAAACAGTGATTCCAGAAGCAGATACAACTGTTACTCCAGGGATGTTGCGAGCAGATAATGCTACGTTTTCATCTAGGTCAGCAGTAACGATTAGTGCTTTTGAATCAACAGAAAGACCAGTTAATACACCTTTGAAGTCTTTTGTTTTAGGAGTTTCGAAAGCAAGGCCTTCTAATACTAGGATGTTTTCTTCTAATGCTTTAGAAGATAACGCAGATTTGATTGCCAAACGGCGAACCTTTTTAGGTAATTTGTAGCTGTAGCTGCGTGGTACAGGACCAAATACAGTACCGCCTCCGCGCCATTGTGGTGAACGGATGGAACCTTGACGAGCACGGCCTGTGCCTTTTTGGCGCCATGGCTTGCGTCCTCCGCCCGCTACTTCAGAACGAATTTTAGTTTTATGAGTCCCTTGACGTAATGAAGCTCTTTGCATAACAACAGCTTCAAATAATACGTGCTGGTTAGGCTCAACACCAAAGATCGCATCATTAAGTTCGATATCACCAACTTTAGATCCGCTTTGGTTAAACAATGCTACTTTCGGCATTCTGTTTTCCTCCTTTCCGGTTTAATTATTATGCTTTTACCGCACTTCTGATTTTTAGTAATGCTTTTTTAGCACCAGGTACGTTTCCTTTGATCAATAGCAAGTTGCGCTCAACGTCAACTTTAACGATTTCAAGGTTTTGTACAGTGATTTGCTCTCCACCCATACGTCCAGGCAATAACTTACCTTTGAATACACGGTTTGGAGCTACAGGACCCATTGAACCCGGGCGACGGTGGTAACGAGAACCGTGAGCCATTGGTCCGCGAGATTGTCCGTGGCGCTTGATAGCACCTTGGAAACCTTTACCCTTCGAGATTCCTGTTACATCAACAGTTTCGCCTTCAGCGAATATATCAACTTTGACTTCTTGACCAACTTCATATTGTCCTAAATCAGCTCCGCGGAATTCACGAACGAAGCGCTTAGGAGCAGTGTTTGCTTTAGCAACATGTCCTTTTTCAGGCTTGTTGGATAGCTTGTCGCGCTTATCTTCAAATCCGACTTGGATTGCTTCGTATCCATCAGTTTCAACTGATTTCTTTTGAAGAACAACGTTCGCAGCAGCCTCAACAACTGTTACCGGGATAACATCACCGTTTTCAGCAAATACTTGAGTCATACCAATCTTTCTTCCTAAGATTCCTTTGGTCATTTCAGTCACACCTCCTAAGTTTCTTTTTCTTATTTATTATTAAAGTTTGATTTCGATATCTACACCAGACGGCAAGTCTAAACGCATTAATGAATCAACCGTTTGTGGTGTTGGGTTAACGATGTCGATAAGACGTTTATGCGTACGCATTTCGAATTGTTCACGAGAATCTTTATACTTATGAACCGCACGAAGAATTGTGTAAATTGACTTTTCGGTTGGCAATGGAATCGGACCAGATACAGCCGCACCAGAACGCTTTGCAGTCTCAACAATCTTTTCAGCAGATTGATCAAGGATTCTGTGATCATACGCTTTTAAACGAATACGAATTTTTTGTTTTGCCATTATTTTCCCTCCTTTTCGCCTATTTTAATATAGACATTCTCCGTGAAAATTTCCCACACACTCGCCATGGCAAAGCGGCCGGGTGTGTCAGCAACCTTTCACATCATCGCAGTCAAAGACCAACATTGTCTATTATACAGAAACAATAAATGAAATGCAACATCAATATGTTATTTCTTTATGTTTCGCACACTTTTACTATTATAACGACTATACCAGAAGTTTTCAATAGGAATAGAAGAAGTCTAAATATTTCATTTAGACACACTGCAGTAAAATGAAATGAATTAATTGGAGAATCTATACTATAGAAGAAACTCGGAAAACCGAGTTATCAAAAGGGAGCAGAAACACCAAATAAATACATTGAAATTCAATAGCATTTTTAATAATTATGAGTTCACCTTACGCTGATCGGAACTATTATCACCAGTTAGTTACCTTAATAACTAAATTCATGTTTCTGCAGGACAAAATTAAACTTTTCATTTGTGTTTAAATACTTAAGTTTTTTCTTTGCAAAATTTTATGCAGGTATGACGCTATTCACGGCTTACCTATGAATCATTTTCCTTCAAGGATGAAACCGAAAATATATCCTCCCTTTCGGACACAGAAATTGTTTATAAGAATGCAAAAAAAAACAGATGGGTCGTCACCCATCTGTTTAATATAATTATTCTTGGATTGTAGCAACTACGCCAGCGCCAACAGTACGTCCACCCTCACGGATAGAGAATTTAGTACCTTCTTCAATAGCGATAGGAGCAATTAGTTCTACAGTCATTTCAATGTTATCTCCAGGCATAACCATTTCTACGCCTTCAGGAAGATTACAAATACCAGTTACATCAGTTGTACGGAAGTAGAACTGAGGACGGTAGTTTGTGAAGAATGGAGTATGACGTCCACCTTCTTCTTTTGATAAAACGTAAACTTCTGCTTTGAACTTTGTGTGTGGTGTGATTGTACCTGGCTTAGCAAGCACCTGTCCACGTTGGATATCTTCACGAGCAACCCCACGAAGAAGGGCACCAATGTTGTCTCCAGCTTCAGCATAATCAAGAAGCTTACGGAACATTTCAACACCTGTTACAGTAGTAGATTTTGGTTCTTCAGCTAAACCGATGATTTCGATTACGTCACCGACTTTAACTTGTCCACGCTCTACACGTCCAGTAGCAACAGTTCCACGACCAGTGATTGAGAATACGTCCTCAACTGGCATCATGAATGGTTTATCAGTGTCACGAGTTGGTGTTGGGATGTACTCATCAACAGCAGCCATAAGTTCTTCAATTTTAGCTTCCCACTCTGCTTCTCCTTCAAGAGCTTTAAGAGCAGAACCTTTGATTACAGGGATGTCATCGCCTGGGAAGTCGTATTCAGAAAGAAGGTCACGTACTTCCATTTCTACTAACTCAAGAAGTTCTTCATCGTCAACCATGTCGCACTTGTTCATGAATACAACAAGGAAAGGTACACCAACCTGACGAGATAGAAGGATGTGCTCACGAGTTTGCGGCATTGGGCCGTCAGCAGCAGAAACAACTAGGATTCCGCCGTCCATTTGTGCAGCACCAGTGATCATGTTTTTAACATAGTCAGCGTGACCTGGGCAGTCAACGTGTGCATAGTGACGGTTTTCAGTTTCGTACTCAACGTGAGCAGTTGAGATTGTAATTCCACGCTCGCGCTCTTCTGGAGCTGCGTCGATTTGATCGTATCCGCGTGCTTCACCGCCGCCCTTCTTAGAAAGAACAGTTGTGATAGCTGCAGTTAAAGTAGTTTTACCATGGTCAACGTGTCCGATTGTACCGATGTTAACATGGGGTTTTGAACGGTCAAATTTAGCTTTTGCCATTTTGAAAAATCCTCCTTTAGATTATAAAAGTTAAGTATTTTATTGCTGCGGAGAGGTTACCCTATCCACAGCACATTTTGCCTACAATAGTAGTTATACTTGATTAAAAAGGTAAAATCAATTATTCACCTTTATTTTTTTTAATGATTTCTTCAGAAATTGATTTTGGTACTTCTTCATAGTGATCGAAATGCATAGAGAACACTCCACGACCCTGTGTGCTTGAACGCAGGGATGTTGCATAACCAAACATTTCAGAAAGTGGTACCATAGCACGAACAACTTGAGCGTTACCGCGAGCTTCCATACCTTCTACTCGACCACGACGGGAAGTAACATTACCCATGATATCTCCCAGGTATTCTTCAGGAATAATTACTTCTATTCTCATAACTGGTTCAAGGATAACTGGGTTACATTTTGATGCAGCATTTTTAAGTGCCATTGATGCTGCGATTTTGAATGCCATTTCAGATGAGTCAACATCATGGTAAGATCCATCAAACAATCTTGCTTTAATATCGACTAATGGGTATCCAGCAAGTACTCCTCTATCAAGTGAATCTTCAAGTCCAGCTTGTACAGCAGGGATGTATTCGCGAGGAACCACACCACCAACAATGCCGTTTTCAAATTCGAAGCCCTTACCTTCTTCGTTTGGAGAGAATTCTATCCAAACATGGCCGAATTGTCCGCGTCCACCTGATTGGCGTGCAAATTTACCTTCAACCTGTGCTGAAGCACGGAAAGTTTCACGGTATGCAACCTGAGGTGCACCAACGTTAGCTTCCACTTTAAATTCACGTCTCATACGGTCAACAAGGATATCAAGGTGAAGTTCACCCATACCGGCAATGATAACCTGTCCAGTTTCCTGGTCAGTATGCGCGCGGAATGTTGGATCTCTTCTTGTAATTTTTGTAGAGCAGTTGTCATTTTATCTTGGTCAGCTTTTGACTTAGGCTCGATAGATAGTTGGATAACCGGCTCTGGGAATTCCATAGATTCAAGAATAACAAGATTCTTCTCATCACATAGAGTATCACCAGTTGTAGTATCTTTTAGGCCTACAGCTGCAGCGATATCTCCAGCGTGTACTTCTGAAATCTCTTCACGGGAATTAGCGTGCATTTGCAGGATACGTCCTACACGTTCGCGCTTTCCTTTAGTAGAGTTTTGCACATATGAACCTGAGTTCAAAGTACCAGAGTATACACGGAAGAATGTAAGTTTACCAACATAAGGGTCGGTCATAACTTTAAATGCTAATGCAGAGAATGGTGCGTCATCGCTAGAAGGACGCGTAACCTCTTCATCTGTATCCGGAAGTGTACCTTTGATAGCTGGTACATCAAGCGGAGAAGGAAGGTAGTCAATTACAGCGTCAAGCATCTTTTGAACACCTTTGTTTTTGAAAGCTGAGCCACAGATTACAGGATAAAATTCAACATTAACAGTACCTTTACGAATAGCTGCTTTAAGCTCATCGTTAGTGATTTCTTCACCACCAAGGTATTTCTCCATTAATTCTTCATCAAGCTCAGCTACCGCTTCAATTAACTTTTCACGGTATTCTTCAGCTTGTTCCATGTATTCTTCTGGAATTTCACGATCTTCGATATCCGTACCTAAGTCGTTACCGTAGAAAGTTGCTTTCATTTCAATTAAGTCAATGATACCTTCGAACTGATCTTCAGCACCAATCGGTAATTGGATAGCTGCTGCATTTGCTTGTAAACGGTCATGAAGTGTCTTCAATGAATACAAGAAGTCAGCACCTAGCTTATCCATTTTATTTACGAATACCACACGTGGCACTCCGTAAGTAGTTGCCTGGCGCCAAACTGTTTCAGTTTGAGGCTCAACACCTGATTGCGCATCAAGTACAGCTACCGCACCATCAAGTACACGCAGGGAACGTTCAACTTCAACCGTGAAGTCTACGTGACCTGGAGTGTCGATGATGTTTACGCGGTGGCCTTTCCACTGTGCAGTTGTAGCAGCAGAAGTGATTGTAATTCCGCGCTCCTGCTCTTGCTCCATCCAGTCCATCTGCGAAGCACCTTCGTGCGTTTCACCGATTTTATGGATACGGCCAGTGTAGTAAAGTACACGCTCGGTTGTTGTTGTTTTACCGGCATCAATGTGAGCCATGATACCGATATTACGAGTATTTTCTAAGGAGAACTCTCTAGCCATTGGGTCTTTCTCCTTCCTAGTATGAGTGTTATTTTAATAAAGCTATTAATCTTACCAGCGGTAGTGAGCAAACGCTTTGTTTGCTTCTGCCATTTTGTGTGTATCTTCACGCTTCTTAACAGATGCGCCAGTGTTGTTAGCTGCATCTAGAATTTCGTTAGCTAAACGCTCTTCCATTGTTTTCTCACCGCGAAGACGAGAATAGTTTACTAACCAGCGAAGACCAAGAGTTGTACGACGATCTGGGCGCACCTCAACTGGTACTTGGTAGTTTGCTCCACCTACACGGCGTGCTTTTACTTCAAGTACAGGCATGATGTTCTTAAGTGCTTGATCGAATACTTCCATTGGCTCTTTGCCAGTACGTTCGCTAATGATATCAAATGCAGAGTAAAGAATTGCTTGAGATTTACCTCTTTTACCGTCAACCATCATTTTATTGATAAGGCGGCTAACAAGCTTAGAGTTGTAAATCGGATCAGGCAATACGTCTCTTTTTGCTACAGGACCTTTACGTGGCATGGATTTTTCCTCCTTTCAACATTCTTTACTATTTAATAGAATTATTTTTTAGCTGCTTTCGGACGCTTAGCACCGTATTTAGAACGGCCTTGCATGCGGTTGTTAACACCAGCAGTATCTAATGCGCCGCGCACGATGTGGTAACGTACACCCGGTAAGTCTTTTACACGACCTCCACGGATTAACACTACACTGTGCTCTTGCAAGTTGTGTCCGATACCAGGAATGTAAGCATTAACCTCGATACCATTTGTTAAACGAACACGTGCATACTTACGTAATGCTGAGTTCGGCTTCTTAGGAGTCATTGTACCAACACGAGTACATACACCACGCTTTTGAGGTGAAGCTACATTAGTTTGTGCTTTCTTGAAGCTGTTGTAACCTTTGTTAAGCGCTGGTGAATTAGACTTCTCAGATTTAGTTTGACGCGGTTTGCGCACTAATTGATTAATAGTAGGCATTTTATTTTTCCTCCCTTCGATTTTGTTTAAGCCCACACATCCAGGTGGTTCATTTTGATGCAAAAACAAAGTTCTTGCAATCTCAATCTACAAAAACAGTTTTTAAAGAGTTATGGCAACAGCTGCCGCACACACTTCAATCCCGCATGCTTTTCCGAGTTTTTTCATCGAATCCACATATAAGATCGGAACATTCATATCATTCGCTGTACTTACCACTTTCGCTGTGACTCTCGCATCAGCGTCTCTGGCAACTACCACTTCTTTGATTGTTCCAGTTTTGAGAGCTTTAACTGTTTGCTTTGTTCCTACAATAAAACTTTTTGCCTGCAATACTTTATCATAAGACATTTAATGTATCCTCCAAAGTATCCGGTGAATAGGAGCACCTTTGCTATAGTAACATCTTCATTTTTTGATGTCAACAAGCAAAACGATTTTTATTTAATTTATTCACTTTAAAATGCGGTGCCTGCTGCAAGTCAGCAAACACCGCAATGAATAATTTACTCAACTGTTACCGTATCTTCTGTTGCCTCTTCATTTGTATAAGGCTCTGCTCTTCTGTAACGCTGCATACCTGTTCCTGCAGGGACAAGTTTACCAATAATTACATTCTCTTTAAGGCCAAGGAGCTCATCACGCTTGCCTTTGATTGCTGCATCAGTAAGAACTCTTGTCGTCTCCTGGAACGATGCTGCAGATAAGAAGGAGTCTGTTTCAAGAGATGCCTTCGTGATACCAAGAAGCACCGGACGCCCTGTTGCAGGCATTTTCCCAGCCAGAAGGGCTTTTTCATTGGCATCTGTGAACTGATGGACATCAAGGAGTGTACCAGGCAGTACATCTGTTTCTGCCGCATCAATTACACGCACTTTGCGAAGCATTTGGCGTACCATAACTTCGATATGCTTATCGCCAATTTCAACCCCCTGCATACGGTATACTTTTTGAACCTCACGCAGCAAGTATTCTTGAACAGCTGTAACATCTCTAACTTTTATTAACTCTTTAGGGTCAATAGAACCTTCTGTCAATTCCTGACCACGTACTACCTCATCGTTAACAGAAACTTTTAGGCGTCCTGTATATGGTGCAGTATAAGTTTTAGATTCCACTTCACCTTGTACCACAATTTCATGCTGGCGGTCACGGCCTTCATTAATGCCGACCACAACACCATCGATTTCAGAAATAACAGCTTGACCCTTAGGGTTACGAGCTTCAAATATTTCCTGGATACGAGGTAAACCTTGAGTGATGTCATCTCCCGCCACACCGCCGGTATGGAAGGTACGCATTGTTAACTGTGTACCAGGTTCTCCGATGGATTGGGCAGCAATGATACCTACAGCCTCACCAACTTCAACCTCTTGTCCAGTAGCAAGGTTGCGGCCGTAGCACTTCTTACATACACCATGACGAGTGTTACAAGTAAATGCAGAACGGATCCAAACCTTCTCAATGCCAGCTGTAACAATCTCATTGGCAATGTCCTCAGTGATCAAACCGTTTTCAGCAACAATCACTTCGCTGGTTTCAGGATGTTTGATATTTCTTCTTGCATAACGGCCGATTAAACGTTCTTCAAGTGCTTCGATTACTTCTGTTCCATCTTTAAGGGAAGCGATCAACAAGCCGCGATCTGTTCCGCAATCGTCATCACGTACGATAACATCCTGCGCAACGTCTACAAGACGGCGAGTCAGGTAACCTGAGTCAGCAGTTTTAAGAGCCGTATCTGCAAGACCTTTACGGGCACCGTGAGTAGAAATAAAGTACTCGAGAACCGTTAAGCCTTCTCGGAAACTTGATTTAATCGGTAATTCAATAATACGTCCAGCCGGGTTGGCCATAAGTCCGCGCATACCAGCTAACTGAGTGAAGTTAGATGCGTTACCACGGGCACCCGAGTCACTCATCATAAAAATCGGATTGGATTTATCCAAAGACTTCATCAGCTTGGACTGAATATTATCCTTCGCTGCACTCCAGATTGAAATAACACGATCATAACGCTCATCTTCTGTAATAAGACCGCGCCTGAACTGCTTCATTACATTATCAACCTTGCCCTGTGCTTCCTGGATAATTTCCTGCTTCTCCCCTAATACCACGATATCGGCCACACCGACAGTGATACCGGCTTTTGTGGAGTGTCTGAAACCAAGGTTTTTCATGCGGTCAAGCATTTTGGATGTTTCAGTAATTTTAAAACGTTTAAATACTTCCGCAATGATATTACCAAGAATCTTTTTCTTAAACGGATCAACAAGAGGCATTTCCTTGATGACAGCTGCGACATCGGTAGCAGGCTCTACAAAGTACTTTTCAGGAGTTTCAATCTCAAGATTTTCTTTTGTAGGCTCATTGATATACGGGAATGTCTCTGGCAAAATCTCGTTGAAAATAAGCTTACCAACCGTAGTTAATAATAGCTTTTTATTTTGATCTTCAGTAAACGTCTGGTTATTTAAGGATCCAGCATGGACAGCTACTCTAGTATGCAAATGAACATAGCCATTCTGGTAGGCCAGTAATGCTTCACTAGTATCATTGAAAATCATGCCTTCACCAACAGCGCCTGCTCTTTCAAGTGTCAGGTAATAGTTACCTAATACCATGTCCTGTGAAGGAGTAACAACTGGTTTTCCATCTTTCGGGTTCAGAATGTTCTGTGCTGCAAGCATTAATAAACGCGCTTCAGCTTGTGCTTCTGCGGATAAAGGTACGTGAACAGCCATTTGGTCACCATCGAAGTCTGCGTTATAAGCAGTACATACAAGCGGGTGAAGACGGATAGCGCGTCCTTCTACCAATGTAGGTTCAAACGCCTGAATACCGAGTCTGTGAAGAGTCGGTGCGCGGTTCAGCAATACAGGGTGTTCTTTAATAACACTTTCAAGAACGTCCCAAACTTCCGGCTGAACTCTTTCGATTTTGCGTTTTGCAGACTTGATGTTATGGGCTAACCCTTTTTCCACCAATTCTTTCATAACAAATGGCTTGAATAATTCCAATGCCATTTCTTTTGGAAGTCCACACTGATACATTTTTAAGTTTGGTCCCACTACGATAACAGAACGGCCAGAGTAGTCAACACGCTTACCAAGCAAGTTTTGGCGGAATCGTCCTTGCTTACCTTTTAGCATGTGTGACAAAGACTTCAACGGACGGTTTCCTGGTCCCGTTACCGGTCTGCCGCGTCGTCCATTATCGATTAGCGCATCAACAGCTTCCTGAAGCATTCGCTTTTCATTTTGGACGATAATGCTTGGAGCACCAAGATCCAATAAACGCTTTAAGCGATTGTTTCTGTTGATTACACGGCGGTACAGGTCATTTAAGTCAGAAGTGGCAAAACGTCCGCCATCAAGCTGTACCATCGGACGAAGCTCCGGAGGGATAACTGGCAGAACGTCTAGGATCATCCAGGAAGGTTCATTTCCAGAACCACGGAAAGCTTCAAGAACTTCAAGGCGCTTAATAGCACGTGTACGGCGCTGGCCTTGTGCAGTTTTCAATTCCTCTTTCAGGGTGTCTACTTCTTTGTTGAGGTCAATATCAGAAAGAAGCTTCTTAATGGATTCAGCGCCCATGGATGCCTGGAACTTGTTTCCGTATTTTTCGCGATATGCGCGGTATTCTTTTTCAGAAAGCAGCTGCTTCTTTTCAAGAGCCGTATCGCCTGGATCAGTTACAACATAAGAAGCAAAGTAAATAACTTCTTCAAGCGCACGAGGGGACATGTCAAGAACAAGGCCCATGCGGCTTGGAATGCCTTTAAAGTACCAAATGTGAGATACAGGAGCTGCAAGTTCAATGTGGCCCATTCTTTCACGGCGCACTTTTGCGCGGGTTACTTCAACACCGCATCGATCACAGACAACACCTTTGTATCTGACGCGCTTATATTTTCCACAGTGACATTCCCAGTCCTTTGTTGGTCCGAAAATGCGTTCGCAGAACAAACCGTCTTTTTCAGGTTTTAATGTACGATAGTTAATCGTTTCAGGTTTTTTGACCTCACCGTGTGACCATGAACGAATCTTATCCGGTGAAGCAAGACCTATCTTCATATACTCGAAATTGTTTACATCTAGCAAGGGGCCTACCTCCCTTTTGATCTCCGGGTTTTACCCTTATTGCTCAATACAGCAGCATGATTGCCGGTACAAATTCCTCTGCGGCTTCGCCTGGATTAGGCGAAGCGCGAAGAAATTTAGGAACTTTGGATTCCATTTTTATATGAAAGTTATTCTTTGGTAACTACTTGCTCTTCATTTTGCGTTTCCGGGGCAATTGTAAGTGATTCAGCCTGCTGAACCTCTTCATCATCCTCCATGTCGCGCATTTCAATTTCCTCTTCATCGCCTGAAAGGATCTTAACGTCCATACCCAAGCTTTGAAGTTCCTTGATTAGTACCTTGAATGACTCAGGTACACCTGGCTCAGGAACATTCTCGCCTTTAACGATTGATTCGTAAGTCTTAACACGTCCTACAACATCATCCGATTTGACCGTTAAAATTTCCTGAAGAGTATATGCTGCACCATATGCTTCAAGTGCCCATACCTCCATCTCACCGAAGCGCTGTCCGCCGAACTGAGCTTTACCGCCCAGCGGCTGCTGCGTAACGAGTGAGTAAGGTCCAGTTGAACGGGCATGCAGCTTGTCATCAACCATGTGTGCCAGTTTGATCATGTACATGACGCCTACTGATACACGATTGTCAAACGGCTCGCCGGAGCGTCCATCATAAAGGACTGTCTTTGCATCACGGGCCATGCCTGCTTCTTGAATCGTTGACCAAACGTCTTCCTCACGGGCACCATCAAATACAGGGGAAGCTACATGAATGCCAAGAGCTCTGGCAGCCATACCAAGGTGAAGCTCGAGCACCTGTCCGATGTTCATACGTGACGGAACCCCTAATGGGTTTAGCATGATGTCTACTGGAGTGCCGTCTGGTAAATATGGCATATCTTCTTCCGGCAAAATACGGGAGATAACACCCTTGTTACCATGGCGCCCGGCCATCTTGTCCCCTTCGGAGATTTTACGCTTTTGAACGATGTATACACGTACAAGCTGGTTCACACCTGGAGGAAGTTCGTCGCCATCTTCCCTGTTGAACACTTTAACATCAAGTACAATACCGCCGCCGCCATGTGGCACACGGAGGGATGTATCGCGTACTTCACGTGCTTTTTCACCAAAGATTGCATGTAATAGCCTTTCTTCAGCTGTTAGTTCTGTTACCCCTTTAGGAGTAACTTTACCAACTAGAAGATCGCCGTCTTTTACTTCCGCACCCGTACGGATAATTCCGCGCTCATCAAGGTTGCGAAGAGCATCTTCCCCAACGTTAGGGATATCGCGGGTGATTTCTTCAGGCCCTAGTTTTGTATCGCGGGACTCAGATTCGTATTCTTCAATATGGATAGATGTATAAACATCATCTTTTACGAGACGCTCACTCATAATGATCGCATCCTCGTAGTTATATCCATCCCATGTCATAAATGCTACAAGAACGTTTCGGCCAAGGGCTAATTCCCCAAGTTCCATTGAAGGTCCATCCGCAAGGATTTCTCCCTTTGTTACACGGTTTCCGACGGCAACAATTGGACGCTGGTTGTAGCATGTTCCCTGGTTGGAACGGATAAATTTAAGCATTCTGTATTTATCAAGATCGCCTTTTACTTCCTGTCCATCTACATTTTGAATGCGGCGCACCCAAACTTCGCGTGCTTCAACATGCTCAACGATTCCTTCATGTTTACAGATGACTGCAGCACCAGAGTCTTTACCTGATACGTATTCCATACCAGTCCCGACTCTAGGCGCTTCCGGCTGCATCAAAGGCACAGCCTGACGCTGCATGTTCGCTCCCATTAAGGCACGGTTGGAGTCATCGTTTTCCAAGAAAGGAATACAAGCTGTCGCTGCAGAGACTACTTGCTTAGGCGATACATCCATGTAATCAACACGATCGCGTTTTACAACAGTGTTTTCACCCTTGAAACGGGCAACTACTTCTTCATCAAGGAATGAACCATCATCACCAAGAAGTGCATTCGCCTGAGCAACTACATAGTTATCCTCTTCATCAGCTGTTAGATAGTCGATGCGGGAAGTAACTTTTCCTGTCTCAGGATCTATGCGGCGATAAGGTGTTTCAATGAATCCAAAACGGTTCACCTTCGCGAAGGAAGATAAAGAGTTAATCAATCCGATGTTAGGTCCCTCAGGCGTTTCAATCGGACACATACGGCCATAGTGAGAGTAGTGAACGTCACGCACTTCAAAACCGGCACGTTCACGAGTCAAACCGCCAGGCCCTAACGCTGAAAGACGGCGTTTATGTGTTAATTCAGCAAGCGGATTTGTTTGGTCCATGAACTGGGACAACTGAGAACTTCCGAAGAACTCTTTAATTGAAGCAATTACCGGACGAATGTTAATCAGCTGCTGAGGTGTAATTGTATTTGTATCTTGAATAGACATTCTCTCGCGGACAACACGCTCCATACGGGATAAACCAATACGGAACTGGTTTTGCAATAGTTCGCCAACGGAGCGAAGGCGTCTGTTTCCAAGATGGTCAATATCATCTGTGTCTCCCACAGAGTGAAGAAGATTGAAGAAATAACTGATTGAAGCAATAATGTCTGAAGGTGAAATGTTCTTCACTGCTTCTTCAACATAGGCATTGCCAATCACATTGATGACCTTTTCTCCGTCTTCGTTTGGCGCGTAAATTTTGATGGATTGCAGCAATACATCATCATCTACTACTCCGCCTAAAAGGCTAACTGTTTTAAAACCGATATCTTTCTCCAAATTAGGAAGAATGCGGTCCAATGTACGGCGGTCAAGAGTAACGCCTTTTTCCGCAATAATTTCGCCTGTTTCTGGATCCACAAGTGTTTCAGCCAGTTTCTGGCCAAATAAACGGTTTTTAATATGAAGCTTTTTATTAATTTTGTATCGGCCGACATTAGCTAAATCATAGCGTTTAGGATCGAAAAATCTTGAAACAAGCAAGCTTTTCGCATTTTCGACTGTCGGAGGCTCACCCGGACGAAGGCGTTCATAAATTTCAAGCAACGCCTTATCCGTGCTTTCGGTGTTATCTTTTTCGAGAGTATTGCGAATGTACTCGTTGTCTCCAATCAAATCGATGATCTCTTGATCAGAGCCGAACCCAAGTGCACGCAAAAGAACCGTAACGGGCAGTTTCCGAGTACGATCTATTCTGACGTATACGACGTCTTTGGCATCAGTTTCATACTCAAGCCAAGCGCCGCGGTTCGGGATTACGGTTGCGGTATATCCTTTTTTCCCGTTTTTATCAAGCTTTCCACTGAAATATACGCTCGGTGAACGTACAAGCTGGGATACAATGACACGTTCCGCTCCATTAATAACGAACGTACCTGTCTCTGTCATAAGCGGGAAGTCACCCATAAAGACATCCTGGTCTTTAACTTCGCCTGTTTCTTTGTTTACAAGACGCACTTTCACACGTAAAGGTGCAGAATATGTAACATCTCGTTCTTTCGATTCCTCAACGGAATATTTTGGTTCGCCAAGGCTGTAATCAATAAATTCAAGCGACAAATTACCAGTAAAGTCTTCAATCGGAGAAATATCATGGAACATTTCTCGTAAACCCTCATCAAGAAACCATTGATAAGAAGAGGTTTGGATTTCGATTAGATTTGGTAATTCTAAAACTTCACTGATTCGTGCGTAACTTCTACGTTGGCGGTGTCGTCCATACTGAACTAGTTGACCTGTCAACTGATTCACCCCTCAAATCAAGCGTTATTGTTGCTAATAGCAATTTATTATCATCCTATAAGAAAAGCGGGAACGTAAGCCAAACATCCATTCTTATAAGACAAAAAGAAAAAGGGTTTTCACTTCAAAAACCACATTTTCACAATACGACTATTATTTTGTTAGCTTTCCCATTAAAACCAAATTTATACAACTATTAGTTAAATTTAGTTATAAATAGAAATATAATATGTTGGCATTTTACAATACTATCATAGCGAAAAAGTCAAGTCAATCTTTTTTTGCTTTTAAAATAAAATAGCCTTTTTTCTTTTCTACAGTCTCAACCTCGCCAAACAGCTCTTTCAGTTTATCAATGGCAGAAGGCGCTCCCTGCTTTTTCTGGATGACCACCCATAGATCCCCTCCAGATAGCAACGCTTCAAAGCTTTGCTCAAAAATATCATGAACAACTTTTTTACCTGCTCTGATCGGCGGGTTTGTCAGGATTGCAGCGAACTTATTTCCTTTTGTATTTTCAAGGCGATCGCTTTCATAGATTGACACATTTTTGATGCAATTTAACTCAGCATTCTCTTTTGCCAACCCAAGCGCCCTCTCATTTACATCGACCATATGTATAGTCCGTTCCGGCATAAGCTTCGCTGCTGTCAGGCCGATAGGCCCGTACCCGCACCCAACATCAAGAATGTTCCCCTCGACTTCCGGGTGTTCAAAGGTTTCAATTAATAGTCTTGAACCAAAATCCACTTCATTTTTTGAAAAAACGCCATTATCTGTTTTAAAGCGGAATGATTGATCCTTCAGGGTATAACTCCAGGTTTTGGGACTGCTTT
This sequence comes from Cytobacillus sp. C11.1, assembly GCF_058145115.1. Lineage (NCBI taxonomy): Bacteria > Bacillati > Bacillota > Bacilli > Caryophanales > Bacillaceae > Cytobacillus > Cytobacillus sp. C11.1. The sequence continues at coordinate 775,763 of NZ_CM176935.1, forward strand.
CGACTTTTTGTGTTTGGGAATAATAGTGTTCGGACATGAAATCACCTCCATAGGAGAATATCAATTGAAGAATTTCGGAGAACAACAATAAAGTGTTTTCGAACGAATTATAAAGGATTGCTTTTTAAAAAGCAAAAATCTTAAGACCTTATATTAATAGAGATAGAAATCAGAAGGTTTGAAAATATAAAAGTATATACTTTTCACTTGATTGCAAAATAAAAAGCCCGCCTAAGCAGCGGGCCTTTCATCAATTATATTACTTAACTTCAACGCCAGCTCCAACTTCTTCAAGCTTAGCTTTAACTTCTTCAGCATCTTCTTTAGAAACGCCTTCTTTAAGAGCTTTAGGAGTGTTATCAACAAGTTCTTTCGCTTCTTTAAGTCCAAGACCTGTGATTTCACGAACAACTTTGATAACCTTGATTTTTTGGTCGCCTGCAGAATTAAGAATTACGTCAAATTCAGTTTGTTCTTCAGCAGCAGCGCCAGCAGCAGCTCCACCAGCCATTGCTACAGGAGCAGCAGCAGTTACACCAAATTCTTCTTCGATTGCTTTTACTAAGTCGTTTAGTTCTAAAACAGTCATAGATTTAACTGCTTCAATGATTTGTTCTTTAGTCATGATAATGTTTCCTCCTTATATTTGGTTAGAGTCTATTAGTTTAACGCTAAAATTAACTTACGCGCCTTGTTCTTCTTTTTGGTCTGCAACAGCCTTTGCAGCAAGAGCAAGATTGCGGATAGGTGCCTGAAGTACGCTGAGTAGCATAGATAGTAAGCCTTCGCGTGATGGTAGTTCAGCAAGAGCTTTAACATCTTCTACTGAAGCGATATTCCCTTCGATTACACCTGCTTTGATTTCAAGTGCTTCATGCTTTTTCGCGAAATCATTTAAGATTTTCGCTGGAGCAACTACATCTTCTGTGCTGAACGCAATTGCGTTAGGACCAGTTAAAGAATCGTTTAAACCGGATAGTTCAGCAGCTTCAGCAGCACGGCGAGTCATTGAATTCTTGTATACCTTGAATTCTACGCCAGCTTCACGAAGCTGTTTACGAAGTTCTGTAACTTCAGCAACAGTAAGACCGCGGTAGTCGACAACAACTGTAGATAAACTTGATTTAAATTTATCAGCAATTTCTTCTACGATTTGTTTCTTTTGTTCGATAACGCTGCTCATCCTTACACCTCCTGTAGAATTTCTACATTCATACCGTCCAATAAAAAACCTCCACACCTTAGCAGACATGGAGGAAGTATACAATAGCAAGTTAAACAAGCATTCTATCGTAATACCTCGGCAGGAAATTAAGCTTTGCAGCACCTGCTGTCTACGGCACAAATGTTATTATATTTTCACAACAAAATACATATTACTATATGCATATTACGTTGTCAATTGTTTTTTTATTTTACTGCAACAGATGAAGGATCTACTTTTACGCCAGGTCCCATAGTAGAAGTAACAGAAACGTTCTTCATGTAAGTTCCCTTAGCAGCTGCAGGCTTAACTTTCATCATTGTATCGAAAATAGTGTTGAAGTTTTCAACAAGCTTTTCGTTTTCGAATGATACTTTACCGATTGGCACGTGGATGTTTCCGGCTTTGTCAACGCGGTATTCTACTTTACCTGCTTTGATTTCGTTAACTGCTTTTTCTACGTCAAAAGTAACTGTACCTGTTTTAGGGTTAGGCATTAAACCTTTAGGTCCCAATACGCGGCCAAGTTTACCAACTTCACCCATCATGTCAGGTGTAGCAACGATCACATCAAAATCGAACCAGCCTTGGTTGATTTTGTTGATGTATTCTGAATCTCCTACGAAATCTGCTCCAGCAGCTTCTGCTTCTTTCGCCTTTTCACCCTTAGCGAAAACAAGAACGCGCTGAGTTTTACCAGTTCCGTTTGGAAGCACAACTGCTCCACGGATTTGCTGGTCAGCTTTCTTAGGGTCAACTCCTAAACGGAATGCTACTTCAACAGTTGCATCAAATTTAGCAAAATTAGTTTTCTTCGCAAGATCAATCGCTTCGTCGATTGGGTAAGCTTTTGAAGAGTCGATAAGCTTTGCAGCTTCTACGTACTTCTTACCTTTTTTAGCCATTTTTATTTCCTCCTTGAATGTGGTTTTAGCGGAATAACCTCCCACGAATAAAGGTTGCGAGTGAAACCAAATTCAGCGTCGCAACCTCAATCATAAACAGAAATGCGTTAAAATTTCTGAAGCTGGACAGTTGTCCAACATTCAAAGTGCACACATTATAAATTTACATGCATGGATTAGTCTTCGATAACGATACCCATGCTGCGTGCAGTACCTTCAACCATACGCATTGCAGCTTCAACACTTGCAGCGTTTAGGTCAGGCATCTTTGTTTCAGCAATCTCGCGTACCTTGTCACGCTTGACTGTTGCTACTTTATTACGGTTTGGTTCACCAGAACCAGACTCGATTCCAGCCGCCTTCTTAAGAAGAACTGCAGCAGGAGGAGTTTTCGTAATAAATGTAAATGAACGGTCTTCAAAAACCGTGATTTCAACAGGAATGATTAAGCCAGCTTGTTCAGCTGTACGAGCGTTAAATTCCTTACAGAATCCCATGATGTTAACACCCGCTTGACCTAGTGCAGGTCCTACTGGTGGTGCAGGGTTAGCTTTACCTGCAGGGATTTGTAACTTAACAAGTTTGATTACTTTTTTAGCCACGAGACACACCTCCTTAAAGTCCGTGATGTGGTAATAGGGAAATTCCCTCCCACTCAACTTATAGTCTTTATATTAAGATAAAGAACTTGACAAATGTCCAGCCTCATTGTCGAGACATACTGACCTATGAAATATTATCACTTTTTAAAGACGATTTCAAGTTTTTTTACAAAGATCTATAAAAGTACTTTCACAGAGCAAGCATTATCCAACCAATGCATCAAGCATTTTGGCAGTTTCCTACAGCTTTTCAATCTGTGAAAAATCAAGTTCTACCGGAGTATCACGGCCAAACATGTTTACAAGCACTTTGATCTTTGCCTTATCTTTATCAATATCTTCAATGGTACCTGTGAAGTTTGCAAACGGGCCTTCTTTGACTTGAACCGTTTCACCGATTTCAAAGTTAATATCGAATCGTTTTTCTTCAACACCCATATGCTTAAGAATGTTTGTCACTTCTTCCGGCAATAATGGAGTAGGCTTTGAACCTGAACCCGCAGAGCCGACGAAACCAGTTACGCCAGGAGTATTCCTTACAACATACCAGGAATCATCTGTCATAACGATTTCCACTAGTACATAACCAGGGAAAACCTTTCGCTTTACTACTTTCTTCTTGCCGTTTTTCAATTCTGTTTCTTCTTCTTCCGGAACCACTACACGGAAGATTTTGTCTTGCATACCCATAGATTCAACACGTTTCTCCAAGTTGGCTTTTACTTTATTTTCATAGCCAGAGTACGTATGAACAACATACCAATTCTTTTCCATTCAAGAGGACTTGATCGTCCTTCCCTCCCTGTATTAAACAAATTATTTACCATCACAACATAACTTTTTGACCAAATGAAAAAACCCGTTTCCGGGCTTTGCAAATGTTTCCTGTGTTATTCTCCATTATACCATGGAAACTCAGGGGTTATTCAAGAATAAAACGAATCAATTCAGAAATACCCAGGTCAAGCACTGCAAAAAACAAAGCAAAGAATGTAACTGTAGCAAGAACCGTCACAGTATAGTTTGTTAATTCTTTGCGTTTAGGCCAGCTGACCTTTCTCATTTCTCGTCCAACTTCACGGAAAAAATTCACGATGCGCTGCATTTCGTAACCCCCAACTTTCAAGAGATATATCCTTCAACAGAAAAGCGTAAACGGCATCATAACATACTCCTAGTCCGCAAGACACCATTAAGCTTTCTGGCTATTAAAAGGGTACTTCTTCTAATCTATATCTAAACTACTTTGTTTCTCTATGGATCGTATGAGTACTGCATGTACTGCAAAACTTCTTCAGTTCCAGCCTTTCAGAATCATTCTTGCCTGCCGTGGAGTAATTTCTCGAACCGCAAACAGAACAGGCCAAAATTGCTTTTTTAGTCATATTCCCACCTACTAGTCTCTTTACGCCCTTAAAACTTTAACACGCTCCCTAAAACATGTCAATAACTGCAAAAAGAGTGCGGGTTTGGAAGATAATGTCTATAATGAAAATTCACGCACTTCCAAATATCTTTCCAGCTTTCTTTTTACACGCTGCAAGGCATTGTCAATTGATTTAACATGGCGGTTGAGTTCCTCGGAGATTTCCTGATAAGACTGCCCGTCCAAATATAAGGCAAGCACTTTTCTTTCCAGATCGCTCAGAAGCTCGGACATTTTTATTTCGATATGGTCAAACTCTTCCTGGTTAATAATAAGCTCTTCAGGATCCATGACCTTTGCACCTGAAATTACATCCATTAAGGTTCGGTCAGATTCCTCATCATAAATAGGCTTGTCCAAAGAAACATACGAATTCAGCGGAATATGTTTTTGGCGCGTCGCCGTCTTGATGGCCGTGATAATCTGCCTGGTAATGCATAATTCGGCAAATGCTTTAAAGGAGGATAACTTGTCCTCTTTAAAGTCACGAATTGCTTTATATAAGCCAATCATTCCCTCTTGCACAATGTCTTCTTTATCTGCGCCAATTAAAAAATAGGATCTTGCTTTTGCCCGCACGAAATTGCGATACTTATGAATCAGATAATCCAGTGCTTCACTTTCTCCTTTATGCACCAGATCAACTAACTCTTCGTCCTCAAGCTGAATAAAGTCTATTAGATTTTCGTCGATTGTCTTGAAGTCAGCACTCACTAGGATCCCCCCGACCGTACAAGCATGGTTAGAAATATTATACAGCAGGGCTTTTTCAAGCGTCAACCGCTCATTGGCCTCCTCTGCGCCATTTTTCAAAAATTTCTGCCACTTCGTCACTTAGGGGAATTTTGGAAACAGGCTTTCTTTGCTGAATTTTTTTAACCTTTTTTTCAATGCTGCTTTCGATCAGATTCATTTCATTAAGCAATTCTCTTGCAGACTTCCTTAGAGCGCCTTGGCCAAAGATGACCCATTGCTCTGTAAAATCCGAAGTGGCTACATGGATTTGCGTTTTAATGTTGCTTAAATCGATCGCCAATTTTTCAATGCGCTCATCGGCTGTTTCATTATTTCTGGTAAAAATTACCTCAACTTTTGAATTCTTAAATTTTTTTTCTGTTCCCTTTACATAGTGGGCATCAAAAACGACTATAACTCTGTAACCGGAATATCCCTGGTACTCGGCCATTTTTTCAATCAGGCGGTCTCTGGCAGACGATAAATCTTTATCTTTCAGCTCCCTGAGTTCTGGCCATGCACCAATTATGTTGTACCCGTCAACAATAAGGATGTCCATTTTTATCCCTCAAGAGGATGCCGTTTCCGATAAACCTCATACATAAGAAGAGCAGCCGCAACTGATGCATTTAGCGAGGTAACATGTCCAGCCATTGGCAATTGGATAAGAAAATCACATTTATCCCGAATAAGTCGGCCCATGCCTTTTCCTTCGCTTCCGATAACAAGCCCTATTGGCATTGTTCCATCGAATTGGCGGTAATCTTCTTTCCCTTTCGCATCTGTACCCGCGATCCATACGCCTCTTTCTTTCAATTCATCAATTGTCCTTGCCATATTGGTAACGCGCACGACGGGAATATACTCAATCGCTCCAGTGGATGCCTTGGCCACAGTTGCGGTAAGCCCCACAGCCCTCCGCTTCGGAATAATAATCCCATGTGCCCCGACAGCATCGGCCGTTCTCATAATGGATCCGAGGTTATGTGGGTCTTCTATCTCATCAAGCAATAGAAAGAATGGGGCATCGTTTTTCTTTTCAGCTGCTGCGAAAAGGTCGTCGATCTCTGCATACTGATACGCTGCAACCTGGGCAATGACTCCCTGATGGTTTCCTTCTGCCATCTGATCGATTTTCTTTTTAGGGACAAACTGGACAAGCACACCGGCTGATTTTGCCAAACCGATTACCTGCTGCATCTGGCCGCCTTGCGAACCTTCAGCAATAAATATCTTATTAATATCCCTCTCTGATTTTAATGCTTCAATAACAGGGTTTTTCCCAATGATAAAATCCTGGCTCATTTTACCGCTCCTCCTTTCTTCTCCTCGACTAAACTAATTGATTTTATAATCAGCTCTTCCATCCGCTCTTTACTTTTGGATAAAAACAAATATCCGATCAAGGATTCAAAAGCCGTACTGTACCTGTACGTTTGTACATCGGTATTTTTTGGGACAGAACCAGATTTGGCATTCCTGCCCCTGCGCACAACCGCCAATTCCTCTTCTGTCAGAATATCGAAATTAATCAATTCATGTATGATCATGGATTGTGCTTTTGCAGAAACATACCATGTTGCCTCCTTGTGAAGAAGGTGAGGCCTGACCCGTCCGTTTTGTATCAGATGGTGGCGTATATAGGTTTCAAAAACAGCATCCCCCATATACGCCAAAGCAAGACTATTCAATTGTTTTTCATCTACTTTATTATCATAGTGAAGCATCCTTTAGCCTCTTTTCCATCTAATTCCCTGCGGTGTATCTTCAAGGATGATATTCATCTCTTTCAGCTCGTCGCGGATCTTGTCAGCCAGTACAAAATTGCGTTCTTTTCTGGCCTGCTGGCGCTGTTCGATTAACTGCTCGATCTCCTCATCCAAAAGTTCCCCATTGGCTTCCTCAAGAGTAAGGCCCAAAACTTCAAATAGTGTTTCAAACTCATTCGTGAATGCGTCAATCACTTCAACAGCAGTGTTCTTCTCCATCAAATAATAATTTGCTAATTTTGATAGCTCAAACAAGATGGAAACTGCATTGGCTGTGTTAAAATCATCATCCATATCTTTAATGAATTGTTCATGAAGAGCGGTTATTTTACCAATCCACTCCTGATTGTTGTCAGGCAGATTTACGCTTGTTTCCTTGCGGTGTTTCAAATTTTGATAAGAAGTTTTGATTCTCTCAAGCCCTGAGCGTGTATTTTCAAGCAATTCATCACTGTAATTGATTGGGTGCCTGTAGTGTACAGAAAGCATAAAAAATCTGAGAACCTGAGGGTCATGTTTCTGGATAATGTCATGAACCAAAACGAAATTCCCAAGTGATTTAGACATTTTTTCATTATCTATATTAATATAGCCATTATGCATCCAATAACGGGCAAATGTTTTCCCTGTCAAAGCTTCTGACTGCGCAATTTCATTTTCATGGTGCGGGAAAGCCAAATCCTGTCCGCCAGCATGGATATCAATGGTTTCCCCCAGGTATTTCTTTGCCATAGCAGAGCATTCAATATGCCAGCCAGGTCTTCCTTTACCCCATGGGCTATCCCAGGAGATTTCCCCTTCCTTCGCTGCTTTCCAAAGCACAAAATCAAGGGAATCCTGTTTCTTTTCTCCGACTGCAATACGGGCTCCGACACGCAATTCGTCAATGGACTGGTGTGAGAGTTTTCCATACTCATCGAATTTACGGGTATGGTAATACACATCCCCCTCTGACTCATAAGCATAGCCTTTGTCAATCAAGGTCTGGATAAAATCAATAATAATTTCCATGCTTTCAGTCACTCTCGGATGGACATCCGCTTGTCTGCAGCCAAGTGCTGAAACATCTTCAAAGTAAGCGTTGATAAAACGTTCCGCAATGCTTGGAACATCCTCTCCAAGCTCATTCGCTACACGAATCAGCTTATCATCAACATCTGTAAAATTGGAGACATACTGAACATCATAACCACGAAATTCAAGATATCTCCTTACTGTATCAAATACAATTGGCGGACGGGCATTTCCTATATGGATATAGTTATATACGGTTGGTCCGCACACATACATTTTCACTTTTCCCTCTTCTAACGGGATAAACTCTTCTTTTTGCCGTGTAAGTGTATTATAAATCTGAATGGCCATGCACCTGGCTCCTTTCTTTCCTTAAGGTCTCAACTTCACTTTTTAAAGCTTGCAGCTCATTTTCCATTTCCTTGAAACGGTCTGCAATTGGATCCGGAGATCCGTATGATTTAAGTCCTTTTTCACTTTTACACCATCCCGGATTTTTACTCTGCCAGGAATACCGACTACAGTTGAATTGGGCGGAACCTCATGGAGGACAACTGACCCTGCTCCTACTTTTGAATTTTCCCCAATGGTAATGGAACCAAGAACTTTCGCCCCGGTAGCAATTAGCGCATTGTCTTGAATAGTTGGATGCCGCTTTCCTTTTTCTTTACCGGTTCCGCCTAGTGTAACACCCTGAAAAACAGTTACGTTATCGCCGATTTCACACGTTTCCCCGATTACCACACCCATGCCATGATCGATAAAAAAACGTCTGCCGATTTTTGCACCTGGATGGATTTCAATTCCTGTGAAAAATCGGCTGATTTGGGAAACAACTCTTGCAAGGAAATAAAACTTCCGTTTGAAAAGCGCATGGGCAATACGGTGTGACCAAATCGCATGAAGCCCAGAATACGTTAATACTACTTCCAAATAGCTTCTTGCCGCCGGGTCTTGTTCAAATACTACTTCGATGTCTTCCTTCATTCTTGCAAACATCGTTCTTTCCCCTCCTAACATAATCTCCATTTATTTTTTATATACGGCCTAAGAAGGCCAGGTATTTTCCCCATATAGTATTTTCTGGGAAATAGGCTGTATTTCCCTTTAAATCCGCCTGTTGATTTCGCTCCAATCAATAGAGTGCCAAAATCAATAATGAGCTTTAACTTAGCCTCAAGAAAATGAAAAAGCGCCCCTGCCACAATAGGACAGAGACGCTTAACACGCGGTTCCACTCTGTTTAGACTTCAGAAGTCTCAACTTTAACCTGTTAACGGAAGGAGCTCCGCCCAAATCTACTTGAGAAACATGAATTCACCGAGAATTATTATCTGGGAAGGATGTTTCATCCGTTCAATATGGGGCTCAGAGGCGCACTTCGGAAAAAGAGAGGCTTAAACCACTTTCAGCCGGTGATGGTTCTCTCTAAAAAGCTTCTTTTTCTTACTTTTCCTCTTCAACACTTTCATTTATGAATTTACTTTATCCCGCATTAACGGGCAATACGCCCCCTGCAGGAAAATCGTTTTTGTAATTAAAATAATCCGACCGGGGTCAACTGCCCCTAAGAGCCCGTATAGCAGAACTCAGACTAATATCGACACTCTGTGGCAACGTCTGAGTGACCCGCATTATTACGGGCCTCAACTAACCCTAAGCGGGGGCAAGCCTCTGCTGAGGTAAGTTTTACTTTATACTATATTACATTTTCTCCAAGATGTTAACCAATAATGCTCATCAAACGGCTTTTTACTTTTTCTTTTCCTAAAAGCTCGATTGCTTGAGGCAGATCAGGGCCATGCGTTTGCCCGGTTGTTGCAGAGCGGATTGGCATAAATAGCTTTTTGCCCTTATGACCTGTTGCCTTTTGGACAGCCTTCATTGCTGCTTTAATTTCGTCAGCTTTGAATTCTGCAAGTGTTTCTATTTCCTTCAAAAAGGCAGATAGCACTTCAGGTACTTGCTCTTCCGCAAGAACCGCCTTGGCTTCTTCATCTACGGTCATTTCTTCTGTGAAGAACAATTCCGATAGTTCCACAATCTCAGCGCCAAAGCTCATTTTTTCCTGGTAAAGAGTAATTAGCCTTCGAACCCATTGTTCGTTTTCCTGATTCCAGTTTTCGCTGATTTTTCCGGCTTTAACTAAATGAGGCGCAGAAATGGCCACTAAACGATCTTCATCCAGCTTCTTAATATACTGATTGTTCATCCAAGTTAGCTTTTGCTTATCAAACAAGGCAGGTGATTTGGATAAACGGCTTTCATCAAAGATTTCAATGAATTCTTCCTTGGAGAATACTTCTTCCTCTCCAGCTGGAGACCAGCCAAGCAAAGCAATAAAGTTAAAAAGAGCCTCAGGTAAATAGCCCAAGTCTTCATATTGTTCGATAAACTGAATAATTGTCTCATCACGCTTGCTTAGCTTTTTACGGCTTTCATTGACAATCAAAGTCATATGGCCAAATTTAGGAATTTCCCAACCCAATGCTTCATAAATCATCTGCTGCTTAGGCGTATTGGAGATATGGTCATCGCCGCGCAGAACATGAGAGATTTTCATTAAGTGGTCATCCACTGCTACCGCAAAATTATAAGTAGGTGTACCGTCCTTTTTGACGATTACATAATCGCCAAAGCCATCAGATTCGAATGATACCTCACCTTTTACCATATCATTGAATTTGAACACCTTGCCTTTTGGCACTAAGAAGCGGATGCTCGGTTTTCTGCCTTCTGCTTCCAGAGCAGCTCTTTCTTCTTCTGTCAAATGGCGGCATTTACCTGAATAAGCAGGTGTATCGCCTTTTGCAGATTGAGCTTCACGCTCAGCTTCCAGTTCTTCTTCCGTACAGTAGCATTTATAGGCATGCCCTTTCTCAAGTAATTCCTTATAGTATGTTTCATAGATATGATTTCTTTCAGATTGGCGGTATGGACCATATTCGCCTTCTTTGTCAATGCTCTCGTCCCAATCAATTCCGAGCCATTTCAAATAATGAAGCTGACTTTCCTCTCCGCCTTCAATATTGCGTTTTTTATCTGTATCTTCAATGCGGATAATGAACTTCCCGCCTTTGCTTCTTGCGAATAAGTAGTTGAATAGCGCGGTTCTAGCGTTTCCGATATGTAAGTGCCCGGTTGGGCTCGGAGCGTAGCGAACGCGGATTTCGTTTGACATAATTATTGCCTCCTCAAAATCTCGATAAAGTGAAACTCAATCAGTTGGGGTTTTCGACGCACAGGACATGCTGGTGAGACGTTGCGACATGATGTCGTGCTGCTTATCCTCAGAGTCTTACTGCCCGTTAGACTGCGATAAGCTATATTTTAACACTCTGGATTTTCATCTGAAAGAATTTTTTGGTTGTCTTTCTTTTTCAGCAAAACAACTGCCTGTGAAGCAATCCCCTCTTCTCTTCCTGTAAAACCAAGCTTCTCGGTTGTTGTTGCTTTTACATTGATATTTACAGCTTCAGTTTCCAGAAGCTGAGCAATCCGCTCCTGCATTTTGGCAATATGTGGAGCCATCTTTGGCTTTTGGGCAATAATAGTGCAATCTGCATTCACTAGCTCATACCCTTTTTCTTTTACAATCCCCCATATATATTCAAGTAATTTTGCTGAATCAGCATCCTTAAATTCAGGATCTGTATCAGGGAAATGCCGCCCAATATCGCCTTCACCAATGGCACCAAGACAAGCATCAGCAACAGTATGAAGCAGCACATCCGCATCCGAGTGGCCGAGTAGCCCTTTCTCATATGGTATCTCTATTCCGCCAAGGATCAAAGGGCGCCCTTCAGCGAATTGATGAACATCAAAACCTTGTCCAATCCGAAACATATTCTAATCCCCTTTTTTCTATTTAGTGATGAGCAATATCGTCCAAAAGGCTATTGCTTATTCTTTCTTTTCTTCATTATCGCTTCAGCAAAATATATATCTTCAGGTGTTGTCAGCTTAATATTATCGTAACTTCCCTCAACAATCATCACTTCTTTGCCTAACCGCTCCACAAGACTGGCATCATCGGTGCCAAAAAAATGCTCCTCTTCCGCTTTCTGGTGAGCTTCTTTTAAGGCAGAAATACGAAAAGCCTGCGGAGTTTGAACAGCCCACAGGCAGGAACGTTCAAGAGTTTCTGCGATCAAATTTCCATCTGCTTTTTTAACCGTGTCTTTTAGCGGGACAGCCAAAACAGCAGCCCCCTTTTTTTCCGCCATCTTCACAAGCGGCCTCAGCAATTCCTGGGTTATAAAAGGGCGGGCGGCGTCATGGACAAGTACAATCCCTTCACCAGCCACTGCTTTTGCGGCATTATAAACACTGTGCTGCCTTTCCTCTCCGCCAGGAATCATTGCAGTTACTTTTGTGATATTATGCTCTTCTAAGAGAACCTGCATCTCTTCCTTATCCTGTGGGTTTATAGCCAAATAAATGCCTGTGCATTCTGAATCATTCTCAAAGACTCTTAAAGTATGTATAAAAACAGGTATCTCACCGATCTTCAGCAGAAGTTTATTCTTTCCTGCTCCCATTCTTTTTCCCTGGCCAGCAGCTGGTAGGATTACTTGGTAACTCATAAAAGATTACTCCTATCTCCTAAAAAAGGTAGGGCAAAAAGGCGGAGGAAAATCATTCCCCGGCACAATCTGTCCTACTTTTTTGAGCATACATTATAAAGCTTTTTCTAAAAGCTTGGGTTTTGCAAAGATCATTCTTCCCGCTGATGTCTGCAGAACGCTTGTGACAAGAACATCAATATGTTTGCCAATATAGCTGCGACCCTCTTCAACAACGATCATAGTGCCATCATCCAGGTAAGCAATTCCCTGGTTCTGTTCCTTCCCATCTTTAATTACCTGCACCTTCATTTCTTCTCCAGGAAGCACAACAGGCTTCACGGCGTTAGCCAGGTCATTAATGTTCAGGACAGCCACCTTTTGCAATTCACAAACTTTGTTTAAGTTAAAGTCATTGGTTACAACCACACCATTTGTTATTTTCGCAAGTTTGACAAGCTTGCTGTCAACTTCCTGAATCTCTTCAAAGTCACCTTCATAAATCTCAACTTTAATGGAAAGCTCTTTTTGGATTCTGTTTAAAATATCCAGCCCTCTTCGTCCGCGGTTGCGTTTTAATACATCTGATGAATCAGCAATATGCTGAAGCTCTTCCAGCACAAACTGCGGAATAACAATCGTGCCCTGCAGGAAACCGGTTTGACAGATGTCAGCAATACGCCCGTCAATAATAACGCTAGTGTCAAGAATTTTAAGCTCGTTTTTAGCCGCTGCTTCCGGCTCTGGCTCTTCTTCACCTGTTTTCTTTTTCTTGCTTGTGAACAAGGTTAAAAGTTCATCGCGCTTTTTAAATCCCACCTGAAAACCAAGGTAGCCAAACAGCAATGTCAATACAATCGGTGCCACTGTATTCAGGATGGGCACCTCAATCGCATTCAGCGCATATCCGATTAAAAAAGCAATAACTAATCCAAAAACAAGGCCGACACTTCCGAATATAATATCAGTTATAGGTACTTTTACGAGTGATTCTTCTGCCCATCTCACAAAATTGACGACATGATCAACCGCCCAAAAAGTTATAAGATAAAAAATAATAGCACCTAAAATGGCGGACACATATGGATTATTTAAAAGAGGAATGTCGTTTAAATTAATTAATTTCAATAAGTCAGGAATCAAAAATATACCAAGCGTTACCCCGATAATAAGGAAGCATGCCTGTACAATACGTCTTAACATTCCTTCACCTCCTTTTACTCATTATAAACAAATTCCCAAAATTGAAACCTTCAATTACAGAGATTTTTATCTTTCTAATCAAAAGTTATCTTAGGATACTAATTATGCACTTAAGTGAAGATACATTTGTTGCATATTTTATACCTTGATACAACCTAAGGGTAGCATCATTGGCAATAAACTGTCAAATAAATAACTTACCATTTTAGCATAACCTTTTACATAGTTCAATGGTCTGTTATAGCTGCCGATCTGCAAAAACCTGTTCTTTTATAAGCTTAAGCCCTTCCTTAATCTTTCTGGCTCTCACTTCTCCAATTCCTTCCACTTCATCCAAGTCCTCTACGGATGCCGCAATAATATTAGGAAACTCTTCGAAACGATTTATTAGATTTTCAATAATAATAGGCGGAAGGCGCGGGACTTTATTCAGCACCCGATAGCCGCGGGGACATTTGAATTCCTCCGTGTGAATATAACCGTTATAGCCTAAAAGCTTTAGTATTACTGAGTCCTCCAGCATTTCCCCCTTTGAAAGTTCCTGAAGCTTAATAATCGTATCCCTGGAATCAATATCTTTTGACTGGGCATAATCTCTGATAATCCACTCTGCTTCTCTTTCAAGCTCTGTTAACAGTTCATTCATTTGAAGCCTAATAAGCCTTCCCTCTGTTCCTAGTTCGCTTAAATAGGTTAGAAGTTCATTTTTAATGCGCAGCACCATTTCAATATTATGAAAAACATGAAGGATATCACTATATGTAACAAGTTCCTCAAATTCCAAAATGCTCAGGTTGCCTATACTTTGTTCAAGAACCACTTTATACTTTTCAAGTGTCTGAACGGCAACATTTGCCTTCGTTAGAATAACGCCAATATCCCTTAATGCATAACGTGCATGCCCCTTATACAATGTAATGACATTGCGCCTTTGGGAAATGGCAATCACCAAAGCGCCCGTCTGCCTGGCAACTCTTTCAGCAGTCCGATGCCGCATTCCTGTTTCTGTAGAAGGAACACCTGGATCAGGAACAAGCTGGGCATTGGCAATTAAGATTTTATTTCCTTCTTCATTTAAAATAATGGCTCCATCCATTTTAGCCAGCTCATACAAATAACTTGGTGTGAATGGACAATTGATCAAGAAGCCCCCATCCACAAGGCTATTCATCTTTTCTTTTGAACCTAAAACAATTAAGCCGCCAGTATTGGCTCGAAGGACATTATCAATTCCTTCCCTGATAGGTGTACCCGGAGCCATAAATTGAAGGATTTCGCTCATTGTTTTTTCGCCCAATTTTTTTGTCTCCATCTTTATCCTCCTAACGCAGCCTTTAGTGCTTCACTGACAGAATTTACTCCGATTAATTCAATCCCTTTCGGCGCACTCCAGCCTCCAAGATTATTCGCAGGCATAATGACTCTCTCAAACCCCAGCTTTGCCGCTTCTTGTACCCTTTGTTCAATTCTTGACACTCTGCGGACCTCTCCTGTCAGCCCTACTTCGCCAATAATGCAATCAGTCGCTTTTGTTGGTTTATCCCGAAAACTTGAAGCGATACTTACAGCAATTGCTAAATCAATGGCCGGTTCATCAAGCTTTACTCCTCCTGCTACTTTCAGGTACGCATCCTGATTTTGCAGCAGCATTCCGACTCTTTTTTCCAAGACGGCCATAAGAAGCGGTACACGATTATGGTCAATTCCCGTAGCCATACGCCTTGGGTTCCCAAAGCTTGTTGGTGAAATCAGTGCCTGAATTTCAACCAGTACAGGTCTTGTCCCCTCCATCGAAGCCACCACTGTAGAACCTGCTGCCCCCTGAGATCGTTCTTCAAGGAAAATTTCCGATGGATTTGCGACTTCCTCGAGCCCAAATTCCTTCATTTCAAAAATGCCCATTTCGTTTGTTGATCCAAACCTGTTTTTTACAGCCCGTAAGATTCGGTATGTATGATGGCGCTCGCCTTCAAAGTATAAAACCGTATCAACCATATGTTCTAAAAGTCTTGGACCTGCGATCGACCCTTCTTTTGTAACATGACCAACGATAAAAATGGCGATGCCTTTTGTTTTGCCAATCCTCATCAGTTCGGCTGTACATTCCCTTACCTGGGACACACTTCCGGGTGCGGATGTGACTTCCGGATGGAAGATCGTTTGAATGGAGTCGATAATAACAAAGTCAGGATCCACACTATCAATTGTTCTGCTGATTTCATCAAGACTTGTTTCCGAATACACCAGCAAACTTTCCGAAGAAACGCCTAAGCGATCAGCACGCAGCTTTGTCTGGCGCATTGATTCTTCACCTGATATATATAAAACTGAATGCTTCTTAATCGCCAGCTGTGATGAAACCTGAAGAAGAAGCGTTGATTTCCCGATACCAGGGTCTCCTCCAATTAACACTAGAGAACCACGGACAATTCCGCCGCCCAATACTCGGTTTAATTCATGTAAATCAGTGTAAATACGCGGTTCGCTCACAGTTTCTATTGATGTAATAGGTGTTGCTTTCGCAGCAATAGCTGATCCTTGTGAATGGGCAAAAGCTCCTCTTCTCGTTGATGCTGGCTTTTCCACTTCTTCGACCATTGTATTCCACTGGCCGCATCCCGGACATTTCCCCATCCATTTTGGTGATTCATAGCCGCATTCCTGGCACATAAACTTTGTTTTTCTTTTAGCCATCCTTCTTCTCCTTCTCTGAACATCCATTTCAGCCGCCATAAAGGAATCTTAATGACTTTGCAGAGAAGCCAGTGATGTGAGAAGTTCCGTTTACTCCCCTATTCCCTTTTTCACGCGTCTTAAAATGTTTTCGTGATGAAATATATTAAATAATCCTCGTTATCTCTTTTAAAATTAACATAAAACTGCCAAATAAACCTGTTTGAACACTGCATATTTTATTTTAACGATCATGTCCAAAAGAGTACAAAAAGGTACACGTATAACAGGGACGTGTACCTTTTTGCTGTGTTCAGTCTTTGGATGTAAGATATTTATTTTTGAAGGTTTGGTGTGCCGCTGGCTTCAGCGGTTTTAACAACAAATTCTCCATCCTTTACATCTATTACAACGCTTTGCCCAGTTAGGACTGTTCCCTTTAACAGTTCCTCGGATAAGCGGTCCTCTATATGCTTTTGAATCGCTCTGCGGAGCGGACGTGCACCGTATTCCGGATCATAGCCCTCAACAGAAATTTTCTCTTTGGCCGCATCTGTTAATTCCAGTGAAATATCCTGTTCTTTAAGTCGTTTTGTTAATGTGTCAGACATAAGCGTAACGATCTCCTGAAGGTGCTTCCTTTCCAATGCATGGAAAACAATAATTTCATCGATACGGTTAAGGAATTCCGGACGGAAGGATTTCTTCATCTCTTCCATTACTTTTCCTTTCATATCTTTATAATCCTGTTCTCCATCCTGAATATTGAAGCCCACATATTTGTTGCGCTTAAGCGCCTCAGCACCAACATTGGATGTCATAATAAGTACGGTATTGCGGAAATCGACGGTTCTTCCTTTTGAATCTGTTAATCTTCCGTCTTCCAATACCTGCAATAGGATATTGAACACATCTGGATGCGCCTTTTCGATTTCATCCAGAAGAACAACTGAATATGGCTTTCTCCGAACCTTTTCCGTTAACTGTCCGCCTTCTTCATAGCCAACATA
Source organism: Cytobacillus sp. C11.1 (assembly GCF_058145115.1). NCBI lineage: Bacteria > Bacillati > Bacillota > Bacilli > Caryophanales > Bacillaceae > Cytobacillus > Cytobacillus sp. C11.1. Next base: position 792,869 of record NZ_CM176935.1, read on the forward strand.
ACCTGGAGGCGATCCTACCAAACGGGATGTGGAGTGCTTCTCCATGTACTCGGACATATCGATGCGAATCATGGCATCCTCATCACCGAACATCGCTTCTGCTAATGCACGTGCTAATTCTGTTTTACCAACCCCTGTTGGTCCAAGGAATACAAAGGAACCAATTGGGCGCTTAGGATCTTTAAGTCCTGCACGTGCCCGGCGGACTGCCTTAGAAATGGCCTTAACAGCTTCCTCCTGCCCAATTACACGGGAGTGAAGGATTTCTTCCAGATTCAGTAGCTTTTCTGTTTCTGTTTGTGCTAATTTGGAAACAGGAATACCAGTCCAGCTGGAAACTACATTGGCAATATCCTCTACAGTAACTTCACTATTCTCCTTGCCTTGTTTTTCTTTCCACGTTTTCTTTGTTTCTTCAAGCTGCTCGCGCAGACGCTGCTCTGTATCCCTTAAAGAGGCGGCTTTTTCAAACTCCTGGCTTTGAACTGCAGCATCTTTTTCTTTTCTGACGTCCTCCAGCTTAACTTCAAGCTCTTTTAAGTTAGGCGGCGTTGTATAGGAACGAAGTCTTACCTTTGAACCTGCTTCATCTATTAAATCGATCGCTTTATCCGGCAGGAAGCGGTCTGAGATATATCGGTCTGAAAGTTTTACAGCTGCCGCAATTGCTGCGTCTGTAATTGTTACGCGATGGTGGGCTTCATAGCGGTCACGGAGTCCCTCCAGAATCTGTACGGATTCTTCCGCAGTGGGCTCATCAACCGTAATTGGCTGGAAACGTCTTTCAAGCGCTGCATCCTTTTCAATATATTTTCTATATTCATCAAGTGTAGTTGCCCCAATACACTGAAGTTCACCGCGAGCAAGAGATGGTTTTAAGATATTTGACGCATCAATAGCACCCTCAGCTCCACCGGCTCCTATTAAGGTATGAAGCTCATCAATGAATAAAATAATGTTACCCGCCTGCCTGATTTCATCCATCACCTTTTTCAGGCGGTCCTCAAATTCACCTCGATATTTGGTACCTGCTACAACTGTACCCATATCCAGAGTCATAACCCTTTTATCACGAAGCGTTTCCGGCACTTCATTGTTAATGATTTGCTGTGCCAATCCCTCTGCAATTGCTGTTTTACCGACCCCTGGCTCACCAATAAGAACCGGGTTATTTTTCGTACGTCGACTTAATACTTCAATGACACGCTGAATTTCTTTGCTGCGCCCAATTACTGGATCCAAGCTTCCTTCCCTTGCAATAGCTGTTAGATCACGGGCTAATCCATCAAGAGTTGGCGTATTGGCATTAGCAGCCGAACCACCTTGATGGCCGCCTGACTCATTGCTGCCCAACAGCTGCAGCACCTGCTGGCGCGCTTTATTAAGGCTGACTCCAAGATTATTGAGAACTCTTGCTGCTACGCCTTCTCCTTCACGGATAAGTCCCAGCAGGATATGTTCGGTACCAACATATGAGTGTCCAAGCTTTCTGGCTTCATCCATGGATAGCTCAATTACCTTTTTAGCTCGCGGTGTATAGTGGATAGTCTGGGAAGCATCCTGTCCCCTGCCTATTAGATTTTCAACCTCTTTTTGGATCTTCTCAGAACCAAGACCCAATGCATATAGGGCTTTTGCGGCTATACCTTCTCCTTCGCGTACCAGTCCAAGCAGGATATGTTCTGTCCCAATGTTATTATGGCCTAACCGGATTGCTTCCTCCTGTGCTAAAGCCAATACCTTCTGAGCTCTTTCCGTAAATCGTCCGAACATCATAATTTCATCCTCCTAACTCTTGATCTTCCATTTTTAGTCTTTCCCTGATTATTGAAGCCCTGCGGATATCGCGTTCATGAGGCCTAAGCGGCCCGCCTGCATATTGCTGCAAAAAGCCAGGCTGTGTCAGGATCATCAGCTCATTTAAAATATTTTTTGATATGTTTTTTATATACTGCATATCTATTCCCAGGCGAACATCGGATAAGCATTGAGCGGCTTCCTTCGATTCAATAATTCGGCAATTTGATAAAACGCCATAAGAGCGGAAGACTCTGTCTTCTAATTGTATGTTAGAAGTCTTTGCTAATGCTTCCCTTGCTGATCTTTCCTGTGAAATTAGCTGGCTGACAACACTTTTCAAATCCTCTACGATATCCTCTTCTGATTTTCCGAGTGTGATCTGGTTTGAAACTTGAAAGATGTTACCTAATGCTTCGCTGCCTTCACCGTAAATTCCTCTAACTACTAAGCCAAGCTGATTAATCGCCGGGATAATCCGGTTCATTTGCTGGGTAAGCACAAGACCCGGCAAATGCATCATAACGGATGCCCTAAGACCAGTCCCCACATTTGTCGGGCAGCTTGTTAAAAAGCCAACATTTTCATCAAAAGCATAATCGGCTTCTTCCTCCAGCCAATCATCTATTTTATTTGCCATACTTAAGGCTTCCAAAAGCTGAAACCCTGGAAACAAACATTGAATCCGTATATGGTCTTCTTCATTAATCATAATGCTTACCTCTTCATTTTCTGAAAGAAGGCAGGCACCATGAGTTGAATTCTCAGCAAGGTGTGGACTAATTAGGTGTTTTTCCATTAATACTCTTTTTTGAAGAGGCTGAAGTTCATCCATTAATAGGAGTTCCAACTCTCCTAGTTTTGAAAAGGAAGAATGCTCCACCCTTTCCCTCACTTTTTGGATAACCGCTTTTGCTTCTTCGTTTGAAAATAAAGTTGGGAATTTATATTGTTTAATATTGCGAGCGAGCCTGATTCGCGAACTTAAGACAATATCGGAATCAGGGCCTTCAGCACTCATCCAGGAGCTAATAGCTTGATTCATGAAACGTTCCAGCGACAAGCTTATTCCCCTCCCTCATGATTGGCATTGAGCTGTTTTTCCAACTTCCTTATTTCGTCTCTTAATTCTGCCGCTTTTTCAAACTCTTCTTGGGCAATCATTTCTTTTAACTTATGTTTCAGTTCGTCAATATTCCTTCGCAAATGAATAGTTCCGCCTATTCTTGCAGGAATTTTTCCGTTATGTGAGGAATTCCCGCTGTGCAGCCTTCTAAGTATAGGATTCAGATGTTCTTTAAAGGTTTCATAGCAATGAGCACATCCAAATCTCCCTACTTTAATAAACTGTTGAAAGGTCATGGAACATTGTTCGCACTGCAATACCTTTTCCTGCTGGAAAGGATCCTGATTCGATCCTTGAAACGCAGGTTCAATATTCAGCAGGCCTGCCAGCAAATTATTTATTGAAAAACCGGAACCGCTGCCAAGCATGAACATTTCACCTTTCTCCTGCGCACACTTTTCGCAAAGATGAAACTCTGCTTTCTCACCATTTACTACCTTTGTAAAATGCAGCGTTGCCGGCCTTTGATTACACTCCTGACAAATCATGAATTCACCTCTCCAGCTCGCTAAAACTTTATTTATATTTCAAAGTAGTTAACATCGCCTTCAACATCCGTGCCCGTAGTTCATCCCTGTATGGCAGATCGATATAAAGTACAGAACGGTCAATTACACTAAGCATTATTTTTGCTTCCCTATGTGTAATGATTTCTTCTTCAACCAGGCGATAAATTACATTTTCGGCACTGCTTTGGGCGATTCGGCCTTGCACTAATGAAATCAACTGGTCGACTAAATCAGCGTGGTCATAAGACTGTACTTTCATAATCCGGATATAGCCTCCGCCGCCCCGCTTACTCTCCACGACATAGCCTTTTTCAATCGTAAAGCGGGTGTTGATAACATAATTGATCTGAGAGGGCACACATTGAAATTTATCAGCAATTTCACTTCTTTTTATTTCCACGATTTCCCTCTCACTTTTTTCTAAAACCTGTTTTAGATAACTCTCAATTATGTCGGATATATTTCTCACCAAGCCTCCCCCTATCTGACTTTGACTATATTTGACATTAATTATACATGATTTATGTAATTTCTTGCAATCGGCGGGTGTTAATAATTTTCCCCCATTTTTTGACTTCCCAAACCTGAATTTGGTAGTTAATGTCGATAACAATATATTTTGAGTTAGGCAGGTTTGTGCTTGAGCGGAGGATGTAATTTATACTTTTTATTAAAAGTATGATTATGAAGGCAATAATTTTGGATAGTATTTGCTTTTTGAAGATGTGAACATTAGATAGGGTTTTGTTTTGTGAAGAGCACTGCACTCAGTATAAAGACTTGCTTTTTGATTTTTTCCAGACATATAGGGATATAACTATTTATCTAACATCTGATCCAAATTTAAATTTTTCTGCTGGTGCAAAGTGGACGGGGATTTACATTGAAATTAGGTGGTTATAGCTATAAAAAGGCGCCATAGAGCCAACTGACCGATAAAATATGACCGATAAATCTAAGAAAGTAACCGATATTTGCTATAAAACAAAGATGAGTGGCCAAAAAAAATGTCTCCTCAATATAAATAAGCGATATTTATAAGCTAAAAATAAATAAAAACACAAAAAAGAGCACCCATCAGGTGCTCTTTCATTTGCCCGGCAGCGTCCTACTCTCACAGGGGGACAGCCCCCAACTACCATCGGCGCTGAGAAGCTTAACTTCCGTGTTCGGTATGGGAACGGGTGTGACCTTCTCGCTATCGCCACCAGACTATTTGGTTTGAAGAAAGTTCATTCCTTCAAAACTAGATAATGCATGAAGAAGTTGCCGAGTATTCACCAATAACTTGGTTAAGTCCTCGATCGATTAGTATCAGTCAGCTCCACATGTCGCCACGCTTCCACCTCTGACCTATCAACCTGATCATCTTTCAGGGATCTTACTAGCTTGACGCTATGGGAAATCTCATCTCGAGGGGGGCTTCATGCTTAGATGCTTTCAGCACTTATCCCTTCCGCACATAGCTACCCAGCGATGCCTTTGGCAAGACAACTGGTACACCAGCGGTGCGTCCATCCCGGTCCTCTCGTACTAAGGACAGCTCCTCTCAAATTTCCTGCGCCCACGACGGATAGGGACCGAACTGTCTCACGACGTTCTGAACCCAGCTCGCGTACCGCTTTAATGGGCGAACAGCCCAACCCTTGGGACCGACTACAGCCCCAGGATGCGATGAGCCGACATCGAGGTGCCAAACCTCCCCGTCGATGTGGACTCTTGGGGGAGATAAGCCTGTTATCCCCGGGGTAGCTTTTATCCGTTGAGCGATGGCCCTTCCATGCGGAACCACCGGATCACTAAGCCCGACTTTCGTCCCTGCTCGACTTGTAGGTCTCGCAGTCAAGCTCCCTTGTGCCTTTACACTCTGCGAATGATTTCCAACCATTCTGAGGGAACCTTTGGGCGCCTCCGTTACTTTTTAGGAGGCGACCGCCCCAGTCAAACTGCCCACCTGACACTGTCTCCCGCCCCGATAAGGGGCGCGGGTTAGAATTTCAATACAGCCAGGGTAGTATCCCACCGACGCCTCCACCGAAGCTGGCGCTCCGGTTTCTACGGCTCCTACCTATCCTGTACAAGCTGTACCAAAATTCAATATCAGGCTACAGTAAAGCTCCACGGGGTCTTTCCGTCCTGTCGCGGGTAACCTGCATCTTCACAGGTACTATAATTTCACCGAGTCTCTCGTTGAGACAGTGCCCAGATCGTTACGCCTTTCGTGCGGGTCGGAACTTACCCGACAAGGAATTTCGCTACCTTAGGACCGTTATAGTTACGGCCGCCGTTTACTGGGGCTTCGATTCAAAGCTTCGCTTGCGCTAACCTCTCCTCTTAACCTTCCAGCACCGGGCAGGCGTCAGCCCCTATACTTCGCCTTGCGGCTTCGCAGAGACCTGTGTTTTTGCTAAACAGTCGCCTGGGCCTATTCACTGCGGCTCATCAGGGCTATTCACCCTAATGAGCACCCCTTCTCCCGAAGTTACGGGGTCATTTTGCCGAGTTCCTTAACGAGAGTTCTCTCGCTCACCTTAGGATTCTCTCCTCGCCTACCTGTGTCGGTTTGCGGTACGGGCACCTTTTCCCTCGCTAGAGGCTTTTCTTGGCAGTGTGGAATCAGGAACTTCGGTACTAAATTTCCCTCGCCGTCACAGCTCAGCCTGTATGGTAACGGGATTTGCCTCGTTACCGGCCTAACTGCTTGGACGCGCATATCCAACAGCGCGCTTACCCTATCCTCCTGCGTCCCCCCATTGCTCAAACGGTAAAGAGGTGGTACAGGAATATCAACCTGTTGTCCATCGCCTACGCTTTTCAGCCTCGGCTTAGGTCCCGACTAACCCTGAGCGGACGAGCCTTCCTCAGGAAACCTTAGGCATTCGGTGGATGGGATTCTCACCCATCTTTCGCTACTCATACCGGCATTCTCACTTCTAAGCGCTCCACCAGTCCTTGCGGTCTAGCTTCAACGCCCTTAGAACGCTCTCCTACCACGGACATCGCAGATGTCCATCCACAGCTTCGGTGATACGTTTAGCCCCGGTACATTTTCGGCGCGGAGTCACTCGACCAGTGAGCTATTACGCACTCTTTAAATGGTGGCTGCTTCTAAGCCAACATCCTGGTTGTCTAAGCAACTCCACATCCTTTTCCACTTAACGTATACTTTGGGACCTTAGCTGGTGGTCTGGGCTGTTTCCCTCTTGACTACGGATCTTATCACTCGCAGTCTGACTCCCATGGATAAGTCTTTGGCATTCGGAGTTTGTCTGAATTCGGTAACCCGATGAGGGCCCCTAGTCCAAACAGTGCTCTACCTCCAAGACTCTTACTACATGAGGCTAGCCCTAAAGCTATTTCGGAGAGAACCAGCTATCTCCAAGTTCGATTGGAATTTCTCCGCTACCCACACCTCATCCCCGCACTTTTCAACGTGCGTGGGTTCGGGCCTCCATCCAGTGTTACCTGGACTTCACCCTGGACATGGGTACATCACCTGGTTTCGGGTCTACGACCACATACTCATTCGCCCTATTCAGACTCGCTTTCGCTGCGGCTCCGTCTTGTCAACTTAACCTTGCATGTAATCGTAACTCGCCGGTTCATTCTACAAAAGGCACGCTATCACCCATTAACGGGCTCTAACTACTTGTAGGCACACGGTTTCAGGTTCTCTTTCACTCCCCTTCCGGGGTGCTTTTCACCTTTCCCTCACGGTACTGGTTCACTATCGGTCACTAGGGAGTATTTAGCCTTGGGAGATGGTCCTCCCTGCTTCCGACGGGATTTCTCGTGTCCCGCCGTACTCAGGATCCACTCTGGAGGGAACGAAGTTTCAACTACAGGGCTTTTACCTTCTCTGGCCGGCCTTTCCAGACCTGTTCATTTACCTCGTTCCTTTGTAACTCCGTATAGAGTGTCCTACAACCCCAAGAGGCAAGCCTCTTGGTTTGGGCTAATCCCGTTTCGCTCGCCGCTACTCAGGGAATCGCGTTTGCTTTCTCTTCCTCCGGGTACTTAGATGTTTCAGTTCCCCGGGTCTGCCTTCCATACCCTATGTATTCAGGTAAAGATCCTATCCCATTACGGATAGGGGGTTTCCCCATTCGGAAATCTCCGGATCAAAGCTTACTTACAGCTCCCCGAAGCATATCGGAGTTAGTCCCGTCCTTCATCGGCTCCTAGTGCCAAGGCATTCACCGTGCGCCCTTTCTAACTTAACCTACTTCGGCCGCTGATCGACTGCGAATCTCTGCGTCAGCTTCGTCACTGTGCTCCTCACGTACTCTCGTACGCTCCGGTGCTCGTTCGGTCGCTTCCTTGAGCTTCTTGCCGCTCATCGTCCTCATGGTTTGTACTCTTACTTGGTTTCAAAAAACTTACATAAGAGAAAAAAACTAAGATGGCGATTACTCGGTTATTGCTTCTTCATTAACATTATCTAGTTTTCAAAGAACGAATAATTCAATGAGAGATTGCTCTCTCAAAACTAAACGAACAAAATACATCACGTCTCAAGTAAATATCCTTAGAAAGGAGGTGATCCAGCCGCACCTTCCGATACGGCTACCTTGTTACGACTTCACCCCAATCATCTGTCCCACCTTAGGCGGCTGGCTCCAAAAGGTTACCCCACCGACTTCGGGTGTTACAAACTCTCGTGGTGTGACGGGCGGTGTGTACAAGGCCCGGGAACGTATTCACCGCGGCATGCTGATCCGCGATTACTAGCGATTCCGGCTTCATGCAGGCGAGTTGCAGCCTGCAATCCGAACTGAGAATGGTTTTATGGGATTCGCTTAACCTCGCGGTCTCGCAGCCCTTTGTACCATCCATTGTAGCACGTGTGTAGCCCAGGTCATAAGGGGCATGATGATTTGACGTCATCCCCACCTTCCTCCGGTTTGTCACCGGCAGTCACCTTAGAGTGCCCAACTGAATGCTGGCAACTGAGATCAAGGGTTGCGCTCGTTGCGGGACTTAACCCAACATCTCACGACACGAGCTGACGACAACCATGCACCACCTGTCATCCTGTCCCCCGAAGGGGAACGCCCTATCTCTAGGGTTGTCAGGAGATGTCAAGACCTGGTAAGGTTCTTCGCGTTGCTTCGAATTAAACCACATGCTCCACCGCTTGTGCGGGCCCCCGTCAATTCCTTTGAGTTTCAGCCTTGCGGCCGTACTCCCCAGGCGGAGTGCTTAATGCGTTTGCTGCAGCACTAAAGGGCGGAAACCCTCTAACACTTAGCACTCATCGTTTACGGCGTGGACTACCAGGGTATCTAATCCTGTTTGCTCCCCACGCTTTCGCGCCTCAGCGTCAGTTACAGACCAAAGAGTCGCCTTCGCCACTGGTGTTCCTCCACATCTCTACGCATTTCACCGCTACACGTGGAATTCCACTCTTCTCTTCTGCACTCAAGTTCCCCAGTTTCCAATGACCCTCCCCGGTTGAGCCGGGGGCTTTCACATCAGACTTAAGGAACCGCCTGCGCGCGCTTTACGCCCAATAATTCCGGACAACGCTTGCCACCTACGTATTACCGCGGCTGCTGGCACGTAGTTAGCCGTGGCTTTCTGGTTAGGTACCGTCAAGGTACCGGCAGTTACTCCGGTACTTGTTCTTCCCTAACAACAGAGTTTTACGATCCGAAAACCTTCATCACTCACGCGGCGTTGCTCCGTCAGACTTTCGTCCATTGCGGAAGATTCCCTACTGCTGCCTCCCGTAGGAGTCTGGGCCGTGTCTCAGTCCCAGTGTGGCCGATCACCCTCTCAGGTCGGCTACGCATCGTTGCCTTGGTGAGCCGTTACCTCACCAACTAGCTAATGCGCCGCGGGCCCATCTGTAAGTGATAGCCGAAACCATCTTTCAGCTTTCCCTCATGTGAGGGAAAGAGTTATCCGGTATTAGCTCCGGTTTCCCGAAGTTATCCCAGTCTTACAGGCAGGTTGCCCACGTGTTACTCACCCGTCCGCCGCTGACTTCAGGGAGCAAGCTCCCATCCGTCCGCTCGACTTGCATGTATTAGGCACGCCGCCAGCGTTCGTCCTGAGCCAGGATCAAACTCTCCATATAAGAGTTGATTAAGCTCATAAGTTGTCTTTTCAAAAAAGACTAAAGAATTAACGTTGACGTTTTTGTTCGTTTAGTTTTCAAAGATCAATCCGTCGCTTAAGGCGACTTTATTATCTTATCAGATTCATTTATCTGAGTCAATAACTTTTTTAAAAATCTTTTTGGTGGAGCCTAGCGGGATCGAACCGCTGACCTCCTGCGTGCAAAGCAGGCGCTCTCCCAGCTGAGCTAAGGCCCCATATTAAATGGTCGGGAAGACAGGATTCGAACCTGCGACCCCTTGGTCCCAAACCAAGTGCTCTACCAAGCTGAGCTACTCCCCGTAAATATGGCGCGCCCGAGAGGAGTCGAACCCCTAACCTTTTGATCCGTAGTCAAACGCTCTATCCAATTGAGCTACGGGCGCATCATTATTAAATTAAATGGTGCCGAGGACCGGAATCGAACCGGTACGGTAGTCACCTACCGCAGGATTTTAAGTCCTGTGCGTCTGCCAGTTCCGCCACCCCGGCATAAAAATGGAGCGGAAGACGGGATTCGAACCCGCGACCCCCACCTTGGCAAGGTGATGTTCTACCACTGAACTACTTCCGCTTAAAAATGGTGCGGGTGAAGGGAGTCGAACCCCCACGCCTTGCGGCGCCAGATCCTAAGTCTGGTGCGTCTGCCAATTCCGCCACACCCGCATTATTAAATTAAAATGGTGAGCCATGAAGGACTCGAACCTTCGACCCTCTGATTAAAAGTCAGATGCTCTACCGACTGAGCTAATGGCTCATAATTTCATGAGAATTCCTAAATCTCGCAGAGATTAAAAAATGGTGCCGGCGAGAGGACTTGAACCCCCAACCTACTGATTACAAGTCAGTTGCTCTACCAATTGAGCTACACCGGCAATTTAATGGTGGAGGATGACGGGATCGAACCGCCGACCCTCTGCTTGTAAGGCAGATGCTCTCCCAGCTGAGCTAATCCTCCATTATTAAAGCCCGGCAGCGTCCTACTCTCACAGGGGGACAGCCCCCAACTACCATCGGCGCTGAGAAGCTTAACTTCCGTGTTCGGTATGGGAACGGGTGTGACCTTCTCGCTATCGCCACCAGACTATTTGGTTTGAAGAAAGTTCATTCCTTCAAAACTAGATAATGCATGAAGAAGTGTTGCCGAGTATCACCAATAACTTGGTTAAGTCCTCGATCGATTAGTATCAGTCAGCTCCACATGTCGCCACGCTTCCACCTCTGACCTATCAACCTGATCATCTTTCAGGGATCTTACTAGCTTGACGCTATGGGAAATCTCATCTCGAGGGGGGCTTCATGCTTAGATGCTTTCAGCACTTATCCCTTCCGCACATAGCTACCCAGCGATGCCTTTGGCAAGACAACTGGTACACCAGCGGTGCGTCCATCCCGGTCCTCTCGTACTAAGGACAGCTCCTCTCAAATTTCCTGCGCCCACGACGGATAGGGACCGAACTGTCTCACGACGTTCTGAACCCAGCTCGCGTACCGCTTTAATGGGCGAACAGCCCAACCCTTGGGACCGACTACAGCCCCAGGATGCGATGAGCCGACATCGAGGTGCCAAACCTCCCCGTCGATGTGGACTCTTGGGGGAGATAAGCCTGTTATCCCCGGGGTAGCTTTTATCCGTTGAGCGATGGCCCTTCCATGCGGAACCACCGGATCACTAAGCCCGACTTTCGTCCCTGCTCGACTTGTAGGTCTCGCAGTCAAGCTCCCTTGTGCCTTTACACTCTGCGAATGATTTCCAACCATTCTGAGGGAACCTTTGGGCGCCTCCGTTACTTTTTAGGAGGCGACCGCCCCAGTCAAACTGCCCACCTGACACTGTCTCCCGCCCCGATAAGGGGCGCGGGTTAGAATTTCAATACAGCCAGGGTAGTATCCCACCGACGCCTCCACCGAAGCTGGCGCTCCGGTTTCTACGGCTCCTACCTATCCTGTACAAGCTGTACCAAAATTCAATATCAGGCTACAGTAAAGCTCCACGGGGTCTTTCCGTCCTGTCGCGGGTAACCTGCATCTTCACAGGTACTATAATTTCACCGAGTCTCTCGTTGAGACAGTGCCCAGATCGTTACGCCTTTCGTGCGGGTCGGAACTTACCCGACAAGGAATTTCGCTACCTTAGGACCGTTATAGTTACGGCCGCCGTTTACTGGGGCTTCGATTCAAAGCTTCGCTTGCGCTAACCTCTCCTCTTAACCTTCCAGCACCGGGCAGGCGTCAGCCCCTATACTTCGCCTTGCGGCTTCGCAGAGACCTGTGTTTTTGCTAAACAGTCGCCTGGGCCTATTCACTGCGGCTCATCAGGGCTATTCACCCTAATGAGCACCCCTTCTCCCGAAGTTACGGGGTCATTTTGCCGAGTTCCTTAACGAGAGTTCTCTCGCTCACCTTAGGATTCTCTCCTCGCCTACCTGTGTCGGTTTGCGGTACGGGCACCTTTTCCCTCGCTAGAGGCTTTTCTTGGCAGTGTGGAATCAGGAACTTCGGTACTAAATTTCCCTCGCCGTCACAGCTCAGCCTGTATGGTAACGGGATTTGCCTCGTTACCGGCCTAACTGCTTGGACGCGCATATCCAACAGCGCGCTTACCCTATCCTCCTGCGTCCCCCCATTGCTCAAACGGTAAAGAGGTGGTACAGGAATATCAACCTGTTGTCCATCGCCTACGCTTTTCAGCCTCGGCTTAGGTCCCGACTAACCCTGAGCGGACGAGCCTTCCTCAGGAAACCTTAGGCATTCGGTGGATGGGATTCTCACCCATCTTTCGCTACTCATACCGGCATTCTCACTTCTAAGCGCTCCACCAGTCCTTGCGGTCTAGCTTCAACGCCCTTAGAACGCTCTCCTACCACGGACATCGCAGATGTCCATCCACAGCTTCGGTGATACGTTTAGCCCCGGTACATTTTCGGCGCGGAGTCACTCGACCAGTGAGCTATTACGCACTCTTTAAATGGTGGCTGCTTCTAAGCCAACATCCTGGTTGTCTAAGCAACTCCACATCCTTTTCCACTTAACGTATACTTTGGGACCTTAGCTGGTGGTCTGGGCTGTTTCCCTCTTGACTACGGATCTTATCACTCGCAGTCTGACTCCCATGGATAAGTCTTTGGCATTCGGAGTTTGTCTGAATTCGGTAACCCGATGAGGGCCCCTAGTCCAAACAGTGCTCTACCTCCAAGACTCTTACTACATGAGGCTAGCCCTAAAGCTATTTCGGAGAGAACCAGCTATCTCCAAGTTCGATTGGAATTTCTCCGCTACCCACACCTCATCCCCGCACTTTTCAACGTGCGTGGGTTCGGGCCTCCATCCAGTGTTACCTGGACTTCACCCTGGACATGGGTAGATCACCTGGTTTCGGGTCTACGACCACATACTCATTCGCCCTATTCAGACTCGCTTTCGCTGCGGCTCCGTCTTGTCAACTTAACCTTGCATGTAATCGTAACTCGCCGGTTCATTCTACAAAAGGCACGCTATCACCCATTAACGGGCTCTAACTACTTGTAGGCACACGGTTTCAGGTTCTCTTTCACTCCCCTTCCGGGGTGCTTTTCACCTTTCCCTCACGGTACTGGTTCACTATCGGTCACTAGGGAGTATTTAGCCTTGGGAGATGGTCCTCCCTGCTTCCGACGGGATTTCTCGTGTCCCGCCGTACTCAGGATCCACTCTGGAGGGAACGAAGTTTCAACTACAGGGCTTTTACCTTCTCTGGCCGGCCTTTCCAGACCTGTTCATTTACCTCGTTCCTTTGTAACTCCGTATAGAGTGTCCTACAACCCCAAGAGGCAAGCCTCTTGGTTTGGGCTAATCCCGTTTCGCTCGCCGCTACTCAGGGAATCGCGTTTGCTTTCTCTTCCTCCGGGTACTTAGATGTTTCAGTTCCCCGGGTCTGCCTTCCATACCCTATGTATTCAGGTAAAGATCCTATCCCATTACGGATAGGGGGTTTCCCCATTCGGAAATCTCCGGATCAAAGCTTACTTACAGCTCCCCGAAGCATATCGGAGTTAGTCCCGTCCTTCATCGGCTCCTAGTGCCAAGGCATTCACCGTGCGCCCTTTCTAACTTAACCTACTTCGGCCGCTGATCGACTGCGAATCTCTGCGTCAGCTTCGTCACTGTGCTCCTCACGTACTCTCGTACGCTCCGGTGCTCGTTCGGTCGCTTCCTTGAGCTTCTTGCCGCTCATCGTCCTCATGGTTTGTACTCTTACTTGGTTTCAAAAAACTTACATAAGAGAAAAAAACTAAGATGGCGATTACTCGGTTATTGCTTCTTCATTAACATTATCTAGTTTTCAAAGAACGAATAATTCAATGAGAGATTGCTCTCTCAAAACTAAACGAACAAAATACATCACGTCTCAAGTAAATATCCTTAGAAAGGAGGTGATCCAGCCGCACCTTCCGATACGGCTACCTTGTTACGACTTCACCCCAATCATCTGTCCCACCTTAGGCGGCTGGCTCCAAAAGGTTACCCCACCGACTTCGGGTGTTACAAACTCTCGTGGTGTGACGGGCGGTGTGTACAAGGCCCGGGAACGTATTCACCGCGGCATGCTGATCCGCGATTACTAGCGATTCCGGCTTCATGCAGGCGAGTTGCAGCCTGCAATCCGAACTGAGAATGGTTTTATGGGATTCGCTTAACCTCGCGGTCTCGCAGCCCTTTGTACCATCCATTGTAGCACGTGTGTAGCCCAGGTCATAAGGGGCATGATGATTTGACGTCATCCCCACCTTCCTCCGGTTTGTCACCGGCAGTCACCTTAGAGTGCCCAACTGAATGCTGGCAACTGAGATCAAGGGTTGCGCTCGTTGCGGGACTTAACCCAACATCTCACGACACGAGCTGACGACAACCATGCACCACCTGTCATCCTGTCCCCCGAAGGGGAACGCCCTATCTCTAGGGTTGTCAGGAGATGTCAAGACCTGGTAAGGTTCTTCGCGTTGCTTCGAATTAAACCACATGCTCCACCGCTTGTGCGGGCCCCCGTCAATTCCTTTGAGTTTCAGCCTTGCGGCCGTACTCCCCAGGCGGAGTGCTTAATGCGTTTGCTGCAGCACTAAAGGGCGGAAACCCTCTAACACTTAGCACTCATCGTTTACGGCGTGGACTACCAGGGTATCTAATCCTGTTTGCTCCCCACGCTTTCGCGCCTCAGCGTCAGTTACAGACCAAAGAGTCGCCTTCGCCACTGGTGTTCCTCCACATCTCTACGCATTTCACCGCTACACGTGGAATTCCACTCTTCTCTTCTGCACTCAAGTTCCCCAGTTTCCAATGACCCTCCCCGGTTGAGCCGGGGGCTTTCACATCAGACTTAAGGAACCGCCTGCGCGCGCTTTACGCCCAATAATTCCGGACAACGCTTGCCACCTACGTATTACCGCGGCTGCTGGCACGTAGTTAGCCGTGGCTTTCTGGTTAGGTACCGTCAAGGTACCGGCAGTTACTCCGGTACTTGTTCTTCCCTAACAACAGAGTTTTACGATCCGAAAACCTTCATCACTCACGCGGCGTTGCTCCGTCAGACTTTCGTCCATTGCGGAAGATTCCCTACTGCTGCCTCCCGTAGGAGTCTGGGCCGTGTCTCAGTCCCAGTGTGGCCGATCACCCTCTCAGGTCGGCTACGCATCGTTGCCTTGGTGAGCCGTTACCTCACCAACTAGCTAATGCGCCGCGGGCCCATCTGTAAGTGATAGCCGAAACCATCTTTCAGCTTTCCCTCATGTGAGGGAAAGAGTTATCCGGTATTAGCTCCGGTTTCCCGAAGTTATCCCAGTCTTACAGGCAGGTTGCCCACGTGTTACTCACCCGTCCGCCGCTGACTTCAGGGAGCAAGCTCCCATCCGTCCGCTCGACTTGCATGTATTAGGCACGCCGCCAGCGTTCGTCCTGAGCCAGGATCAAACTCTCCATATAAGAGTTGATTAAGCTCATAAGTTGTCTTTTCAAAAAAGACTAAAGAATTAACGTTGACGTTTTTGTTCGTTCAGTTTTCAAAGATCAATCCGTCGCTTAAGGCGACTTTATTATCTTATCAGATTCATTTATCTGAGTCAATAACTTTTTTTAAATCTTTTTTGGTATGTCGCTGTCTCGCAGCAACGAATATAAATATATCACCATAGCGGACAAGTTGCAATATGTTTTTATCTTTTTTATTCCTAAAAAACAAAGAAAAAATATTCCCATTATTCTGCTCGCAAAAAAAGAAATTGCATACAACCTGACTGTAGAATCGGTCTTATCTGAAGCCCGTTTTCCTCTTATAGTTCGATGATCTCCCGCACTCGGATTTAGACAAATAAAAAAGGCAAAACACATTACCTGTGCTTTGCCTTTATAAATAAAGCTAATTAATTAACGATGGCGCATTAATGGGAATAATAGAACATCTCTAATAGAAGGAGAGTTTGTTAATAGCATGACAATGCGGTCGATTCCGATGCCCAATCCCCCTGTTGGAGGCATACCGTATTCAAGAGCTTCAATGAAGTCATCATCCATCATGTGAGCTTCATCATTGCCTTGCTCACGTTCTTTAAGCTGAGCTTCAAAACGTTCACGCTGGTCAATTGGGTCATTTAGCTCTGTGAATGCATTTGCATGCTCACGCGCTACAATGAATAACTCAAAACGATCTGTAAAACGCGGATCCTCGTCGTTTTTCTTTGCAAGCGGAGAAATCTCTACTGGATGTCCATAAATGAATGTTGGCTGAATAAGCTTCTCTTCAACCTTCTGCTCGAAGAATTCATTAACAATATGGCCGTATTCCATGTTGTCTTTAATCTCTATCCCATGCTCTTTAGCAAGCTGCTGCGCCTCTTCCTTGCTTGTTTCCTTCCAGAAGTCAACGCCTGTATATTCTTTAATGGCATCTACCATATGAAGCCTTTTCCATTCAGGTTTAAGGTTTACCTCGTACTCACCATATTGAACAGTAGTCGTTCCAAGCACTTCCTGGGCGATATGGGCGATGAGGTTTTCAGTCAAACTCATGATATCTCTGTAGTCTGCATAAGCTTCATATAACTCAATCATCGTGAATTCAGGATTGTGACGGGTTGATACACCCTCATTCCGGAATACACGTCCAATTTCATAAACTTTTTCAAGGCCGCCGACAATTAGGCGCTTCAGATGGAGCTCAATGGCTATACGCATATAGAGCTCCATATCCAAAGCATTATGGTGTGTAATAAAAGGACGTGCGGATGCTCCGCCTGCAATCGAATGCATCATAGGCGTTTCCACTTCCAAATATCCATGGTCATCAAGATAGCGGCGCATTGATTGAATAATGCGGCTGCGCGTGATGAAAGTTTGCTTGCTTTCCTGGCTCATAATAAGATCCAGGTAACGCTGGCGATAACGCTGTTCAACATCTTTTAATCCATGGAACTTATCAGGAAGCGGGCGTAAAGATTTTGTCAGAAGTTCAAACTCCTGGGCTTTGACAGACAGTTCGCCCACTTTTGTTTTGAAAAGTGTTCCGGTAACCCCTACGATATCCCCCAGATCAGCAGATTCGAAAATAGAGTAGTTATCTTCTCCGACTGCATCTTTACGGACATAGATTTGGATTTGGCCTGATAAATCTTGTATATGAGCAAAGCCGGCTTTCCCTTTTCCTCGTTTAGTCATGATTCGGCCAGCCAGTGTGACAGAAACATCCTTTTCTTCAATCTCTTCCTTTTCCAGCTCTTCATATTCCGCTATTAAGTCATGGCTCTGATGGGAACGCTCAAAGCGTTTTCCAAATGGATCCATTCCTTTTTCGCGCAAGCTGTTCATTTTTTCGCGTCTTACTTTTAATTGGTCATTTAATTCTTCATGACTCTGGCTCACTGAAATCATCTCCATTTTGTAAATCTTTTTATGTACGCATAAGGACTGCGAGTTCAATAAATGTATATCTCTATTATTTTACACAATGACGTTAAAACAGACATCCTAAATATTTAAATAGAATAAAAACTGCCAGTTCACGCACTGGCAGTTTCTCTATATCAAAAGTATTATAGGCAAAGAACGACAGCATGTCAAACTTTCTGCCGCTTATCCAGCCTGGGTTTGGTTTCTTTCTTTTTCTTCTGCATCAATGACAAGAGCGTTTAGCAGCGTTACAAGTTCTTCTCTTGTATTGCACTCATTGATGGCATTACGGACTTTCGCATTGCCCCGGACTCCTTTAAGATACCATGCTGCATGCTTTCTCATTTCGCGTATTGCGATGTTTTCGCCTTTTAATGAAATCAGGCGGTCAAGGTGAAGAATACATACATCAATTTTTTCGCGTACTGGAGGCTCACCCATTAATTCTCCAGTTTCAAGGTATTTTACTGTCCGGTAAATCATCCATGGATTTCCTAGTGCGGCACGGCCGATCATGACTCCGTCACAGCCAGTTTCGTCTAGCATGCGCTTTGCATCCTGAGGTGTTTGCACATCACCATTTCCGATTAACGGAATGTTGATATTCTGTTTTACCTCGCGAATAATATCCCAATTTGCTTTTCCTTCATACATCTGTACACGTGTACGGCCGTGAAGGGCTACTGCTTTCCCGCCTGCACGCTCAACAGCTTGAGCATTTTTAACAGCATAGATGTGATCTTCATCCCAGCCCATGCGCATTTTCACTGTAACAGGCTTCTCAACAGCATCTGTTACTGCAGAAACCATTTCATAAATTTTATCTGGGTCAAGGAGCCATTTAGCACCTGCATCACATTTTGTGATTTTGGGAACAGGGCATCCCATATTGATGTCTATAATATCTGCATTTGTATTTTTATCAACGAATTTGGCCGCTTCAACAAGCGTTTCTCTTTTGCCTCCAAATATTGCAGGCTTAACGGCTTTTCTCTTTCATCGATGTAGAGCATGTTCATTGTTTTTTCGTTTTTGAAAACAATTCCTTTGTCGCTGACCATCTCAGCGCAGACAAGTCCGGCGCCGAATTCTTTTACAGTCAGACGAAAAGCGGAGTTGCACACTCCAGCCATGGGAGCAAGGACAACCCGATTTTTCATCTCAATATCGCCAATCTTGAACATTGCTGTACTGTACCTCCCGTTAATTTTAAGCTCTGTAAAACTTCTGTTGATTTACCGCTGCATTCAACAGGGGCTAATATTAACATTGAACTTTAACACAGCCAATTTTAGAAATGTATATATTAATCATGCTCCTGCTTTGGAGCCAATTCTTCTTGTGTAACATTAAGCGCAAAAGCAATCTGTTCAATTAAGGCCGGGGCCGGCAATCGGTTTCCTCTTTCAATTTCTCCTAAAATTGAAACCGATACACCCAGTTCTTTTGCAAAACCTTCTTGTGTAAAGCCTTTTAACTTTCGAAAAGCGCGAATACGTCTTCCCCATTTTTCCGCTTCCATATCCGAACTCCCTCTCTGTCAGGTATATCCTCCAGTATTGAATCAAGAGGCCTCTCCATCTTCGGAAGCCTGATGCTGGAGTCAATCTCTAAAAGAGGAATAAGGACAAATGCTCTTTCATGCATCCGAGGATGAGGAACAATAAGCTTCTCTGTTTCAATATTTTCGTGATTATACAGCAAAATGTCAAGGTCTAATGTGCGAGGACCCCACCGGATTTCCCTTTTTCTGCCAAGATCCAATTCTGTTTCAAGGCATGCATCCAGCAGTTCAAAAGGGTTTAAGGCTGTTGAAACTTGGATAGCCATATTTAGAAATTGTTCTTGATTTTCATAGCCGACCGGGTCGGTTTCATAGATAGAAGAAGTATTTACCACTTCAACTTCAGGAAGCTGACCAATCCTTTTGATTGCTTCTTTTAAATTATCATAACGGTTTCCAATGTTGGAACCAAGCGCCATATAAGCTGTATTTTCCATTATCGGCCCCTCGTAATTTCAACTGCAACCGATTTATAGTGGCCCGGAATGGGTGGATCTGGCTTAATCACTTTAACAGTCAGCTGGGAAACCAGCGGGAAACGTTCTAATAGGTCTCCTGCCAGCTTCTCTGCCACTGCCTCTATAAGTTTAAAAGGCTTTCCCTCTACAACTTCTTTGCAAGCCGTGTACAACTCACCATAATTAATGGAGTCATCAAGATTATCTGTTTCTCCTGCTTTTTTCAAGTCTGTTTCCACAATCAGGTCGACAACAAATCGCTGGCCGAGGCGGGTTTCTTCAGGAAAGACTCCATGGTACCCATAGAACTCCATTTGGCTAACATAGATTTTATCCATTGTACTCACCTTTTCCCATCATGGCATCCATCATTTTTGCCATCCTGCTCATTTCCTTCACATCATGAATGCGGATCATTTGGCAGCCCTTTTGGATTCCATAACAAACGGTTGCTCCTGTCCCTTCTGTCCGCTCCTCGACCGGAAGATCCAGGATTGTTCCAATCATCCGCTTTTTTGATGTTCCAAGCAGGACAGGATAGCCGATTGCCACAAGCTTGTCCAAGTCCCTCATCATTTCCAGGTTATAGTTAAGGTCTTTCGCAAAACCAATACCCGGATCAAGGATAATGTTCTCGTCCTTTACACCGGCTGACTTAACCAATGTGATACTTTCATATAAGTCATTCATGACGTCACGGAAAAATGATGTATATTCCATGTCTTTGCGATTATGCATTAAGATAATCGGTGCCTGTGTTTCCGCTGCGACGGTTGCCATATCAGGATCTGCCTTCGCACCCCACACGTCATTAATAATATGCGCTCCAGCTTCAATAGCCCGCTTCGCTACTTCAGCCTTATAGGTATCAATTGATAGGGGAACATCAACTTCCTTTGAAATCGCCTCGATAACAGGAAGAACCCTTTCCAGTTCCTCCTGTGCAGGTACTGCAGCAAACCCGGGACGCGTTGACTCTCCTCCAATGTCTATAATATCCGCTCCGTTTTCAACCATTTCAATTGCATGTTTGATGGCTTGATCTAGATGATTATATTTCCCGCCATCCGAAAAAGAATCAGGCGTTGCATTCAGAATTCCCATAACAAGTGTTTTGTTACCATAATCTAATGTATATGAACCGCATTGGATTGTTGTTTTAAACATTATGAAACCTCCTACATTTCCTTCCTGCTCCACAAACGTTCGCATTGCCGTTCATAGTGTGACAGGAGCTTTGATGTTATTTCACCGGAAAGACCAGGTAACGGGTGTTCATCAAACGAAGAGATCGGTACAATTTCCTGAATGGAATTGGTCACGAAAGCTTCATTCGCCTTCCAGACGTCCTCTGGCCTGTACAATCCTTCTCGCACACTCAACCCCATTGTTTCTGCCAGCCTAATAACAAATTTTCTGGTAATGCCATTAAGGATACCTGTTTCAATAGAAGGAGTGAATAGTAAATGATCTTTAATCCAGAATAGGTTTGATACAACCCCTTCGGCCAAAAAGCCTTCCTTTGTTAAAAATACGCCTTCTATACCAGGATCTTTTCCAGCTTCTCTTTTTGCAAGGATATTATTTAAGTAATGATGTGACTTTAAGCGTTCTTCTCCTTCAGGTGTATTGCGGGGAATGTTCAGCCGTACTGCCCGCTTTTCCTGCCTAGGCATTGGCGGAAGCGGTTTGCAAAATATGATTGTATTCGGTTTTGTATAAGCATCAGTCTGAAGGCCAATCTCTCCCGTCCCCGCTGATACATTCATCCTGATATACGCATTTTTAAGCCCGTTTTTTTCAAGAAGCTTTTCCAATGATTCGGCCACTTGTCCCCTTGTAAAGCTCGCTTCTATATTTAAAACCTCTAAACCTTGATTAAGCCGCTCCAGATGGTCATCAAGCAAAAATGGATGCCCGTTATATACCCGAAAAGTTTCAAAAAGCCCCATGCCATACAAGAACCCATGGTCAAAAGGAGATATCGCTGCCTCTTCTTTTTTAATCACATCGCCGTTCAAATAGATATACAAGGTTTATAGCCCCTCTGTCAGTAAAGTGGCTTTATAGTGATTAATAAAATTCTGCAGTAATTCCTTACCGGACGTAGTCATTATCGATTCGGGATGGAACTGGACTCCTTCAACCGGGAGCTCCTTATGGCGCAGGGCCATTACTTCGCCTTCAGCTGTCCAGGCAGATACCTCCAGACAAGAAGGGAGAGTTTCCCTTTTGACAATCAATGAATGGTAGCGGGTAGCCGGGAATGGGTTAGGCAGTCCTTTAAATATCGTCTTACCGTCATGAAAAATCTCAGATGTTTTTCCATGCATAAGCCGTTCTGCCTGCACCACATCACCACCAAACACCTGTGCAATCGACTGATGGCCAAGGCAAACGCCAAAAACAGGAATTTTCCCTGAAAATGCTTCAATCGCTTCTAGGCTGATGCCCGCTTCATTCGGACTGCACGGTCCCGGAGAGATCATTAAAAACTTGGGCTGCAAATCGCTAATTTCGGATATGGAAGTCTCATCGTTTCTTTTTACATGCAGCTCTTCGCCCAATTCACCTAGATATTGTACGAGGTTATAAGTAAAAGAATCATAATTATCGATCATATATATCATAGCTGATCCCCTTTTGCCTGTTCTGCGAGTTCTTTTGCTTTCCAAAGAGCAATTGCTTTTTTCAGCGATTCTTTATATTCATTCTTTGGATTGGAATCAATAACAATACCGGCACCTGCCTGAACATGCGCCTTTCCTTCCTTCACTACCATCGTCCGTATAATAATATTTAGCTCCAGATCACCGCTGAAGTTAATCCATCCAAGCGAACCTGTGTAAGGTCCCCTTGTAACCGGCTCCAGTTCTTCAATAATTTCCATCGTCCGAACCTTTGGAGCTCCTGTGATTGTACCACCAGGAAATACGGCATCGATTATATCAACTGCATTTTTACCTTCTGCAATTTGTCCCTTTACATTGGAGACAATGTGCATAACATGCGAGTATTTTTCAATCACCATAAACTCATCGACTGTAACCGTTCCATATTTACAGACCCTGCCCAGGTCATTTCGTTCTAAATCGACTAGCATAACGTGCTCTGCACGCTCTTTTTCATTTTCGATCAGCTCACAGGCAAGCTTAAGGTCCTCCTCATGGTCCTTCCCGCGGGATCTTGTCCCTGCAATCGGCCGAGTGCTGACTTCACTTCCCTTTTTCTTAATCAAAAGCTCCGGTGATCCGCTCACAAGCTGGTATTCAGGGGTATGAAAATAACCCATATACGGCGACGGATTTAAAGCCCTCAGCTGTTCGTACACTTCCATCGCTTCCAACTGAATGGGGCGGCTTTGGCGTACAGACAGGTTTACCTGGAATACATCTCCCTGTGAAATATATTCCTGTACTCTCCGTACAGCGGACATAAACTCTTCTTCATTCATAGATACATCAGAATCTATTTCATTCTGTTGCCGCCCCTCTTTAGCAGCAGGCTCCGTATCATTTTCTTGCCAGGTCTGTTCCCACTCCCTGGCCCTTTTATCAATTGATTGCTCTTCTCCTTTTTCATATAAGAAAAGCAGAGAAAGTGTTCCCTTCTCATGGTCAAAAACAAAGAACTCTTTAAATACGAAAAAGTGTATATCCGGTATTTGAAGATCATCTTTTGCATCATTCGGAAGCTTTTCAATATACCGTGCGTAATCATAGCTGATAAATCCAATAGCTCCTCCTTGGAAATCAGGGAGTTCGTCCAGCTTTTCCACTTGATAGTGGTTTAGCCAACTCTGCATTAAGTGAAGAGGATTTCCTTCAAGTATTTGTCTTTGGCCATTCTGGCGTATCTCAAGCTTGGAATCCTTACCTGTTAAAATCGCTTCCGGATCAAAAGCTGCGATGCTGTACCGGCCGCCTCTCCCGCTCTCAAGCAAAACATGATGCTCCCTTCCTTCTGCCAGCCTGCGGTATTGTCGGAAGAAATGATTATATGAAAAAGGTATCTCTTTTGCATGTATGTGAAGTTGATTCAATAGAAAAGTCACCCCTAAATATTTCTCTTTTTTCATCATACATGATGTAGGGCAAGCTTTCATAATTTTTGTCTAAAATTGCTTTTCTTCATACTGCCAGGAGTTGCATTCCATCCAAAATTAAACACAAAAAAGCAACGGATAAAAGACCGTTGCCTCTATTATTATTCGGTTTCGAATTGATATAAAGGAGTACTTAAATAACGCTCTCCGTTACTTGGAATAATTGCCAGCACCTTTTTGCCTCTGCCAAGCTCTTTAGCAACTTTTAATGCTGCACAGATGGCCGCACCCGAGGAAATACCGCCAAGGATTCCTTCCTCTTTGGCCGTGCGGCGGGCATATTCAAATGCCTCATCATTTGATATTTGAATGACTTCATCATAAATTTTTGTATCAAGAGTATCTGGAACAAACCCCGCACCAATACCTTGAATTTTATGTGGACCAGGCTTGCCGCCTGATAGTACAGGTGAATCAGTTGGCTCAACCGCATATATTTTAATGTTATCATATTTTTTGCGAAGCACTTCTCCTGCCCCTGTAATCGTTCCGCCCGTTCCAATTCCTGAAATAAAGGCATCAAGCTGGTCGCCCATTTGCTCTGCAATTTCTGGCCCTGTTGTTAAACGATGAACTTCGGGATTTGCAGGATTTTCAAACTGCTGTGGCATAAAATACCCATTTTCCTTAGCCAATTCTGTAGCTTTACGAATCGCTCCATTCATTCCTTCCGGTCCAGGCGTTAGTACAAGTTCTGCACCATAAGCACGAAGCAGGTTGCGTCGCTCCATACTCATCGTCTCAGGCATTACCAAAACCGCCTTATATCCTTTTGCAGCTGCGATCATAGCTAAACCAATTCCTGTGTTGCCGCTCGTTGGTTCAATAATCGTGTCTCCCTGCTTCAGGTTCCCATTTTTCTCTCCTGCATTGATCATTGCCAGGGCAATACGATCTTTAACACTGCTTCCCGGATTCATGTATTCCAGTTTTAGATAAACATCTGCACTATTTTCATCAACTAAACGATTTAGTTTCACAATTGGTGTCTGGCCTACAAGGTCTGCGATTGTATTTGCTACGCGTACCATCTTTCCCCACTCCTTATTTCCGAGTATTTTTATTGGTTTAATACAAATTTACCAATTTTTATTGGTGATGTCAATTATTTTGAAACATATAAACGCCCATTTAAAAGAAAATTCATACTTTTGTCATCTTGATTAAATTACCCTTAATTATTATTCATACTCACTTATCATAAAAACTTTCTTGTTTTTTATGTAGCAAAAAACACGGAAAGTTTCCGTGTTTTTCAAAACTATTGTGCTTCTTCTTCTCCGTAAAACCATTCAACATCCGTTTCTTCCCAAAAAGGTTTTGCCGAAACAGGAACATCCATTTGTTCAAGAGCAATTTGGCGGCGGATTAGATTTTTCACTTCTTTGTAGGAATAGCTCTCACCTTTAAGATGCTCATGAAGCATAACAACTGCATAGCCCTCTTCAGTTTTAATCGCCTCGCTCCATTCCTCCGGCTTTAGGCTTTTAACCTGCTCAAGGAAGTCTGCTGATATATGCTCATCATCTTCACTGATATAACCGGCGTTCCCTCCCTGATTGGCTGTAAATTCATCGATAGAACGTTCCATTGCCAGCACAGAAAAGCTTGATCCCTGCTCTAACTCCTTTAATGTCTGTTCCGCTTCTTCTTTTGTTTTAACGACAATCTGGGATATATGGTAAGAATCAGGCACATTAAATTGGCTGCTGTTTTGCTCATAGTATTGTTTCATCTCTTCTTCTGAAACAGCCACGTCCCTCGTTAAAAGCTCTTCAAGTGTCAAATTATTTTTAATTTGCTTTCTCCATTTATCTTCTGTTGTCTTTTCAGAAAAATCGCTTCCATACATTGTTTTTACCATTTTTAATTCCTGATCCACTGCCTGATCCGAGATTTTAATGCCATATTTTTTACCGGCGTTTTCAATAACCTTTTGGTCAACTAATTCATTTAAGGTACTTTTTCCATATCTTGCTTCCATTTCAGTCAGCCACTCCTGCCGAGTGATCTCTTCCTTGCCGACTTTTGCAACTGCTTCCCCATTGCTTCCCTCACCTTTAAAAAGCAAAAAAACCAATGTGACACAATTAAGTAAAATCAGTCCCGAAATAACCATCCATAGGTGTTTCTTTTTCAACTGCAACTGTTCCTCCCCCAAGAAGAACTGCAATTATTCAGCTTCTTTCTTTAGTTCTTCCAGCTCTTCTTTTGAATAATGATATTTTTCATTACAGAAATGACAGGAAGCCTCAGCTTCGCCATCTTCATCAATCATTTCCTGAATTTCATTTTCCCCTAAACTAATGATCGCATTGGCAAAACGATCTTTTGAACATGTACATGTAAAGGAAACAGGCATTTTCTCAAGGAATTTCACCTGGTCTTTGCCCAAAATGGTTTCCAGCAGCTCCTCTGGCTTCAACCCTTGCTGAATAAGCTTTGAAACCGGAGGGATCTCTTTAAGCCTGTTTTCAATTAACGATATGGTCTCGTCGTCAGTCCCAGGCATTAACTGCAGAATAAATCCGCCCGCAGCAAGAATTGTGTTATCTGGGTTAACTAGTACACCCACTCCAACTGAAGAAGGTACCTGCTCAGAAGTTACAAAATAGTATGTGAAATCTTCTCCCAGTTCTCCAGAAATAAGGGGAACTTGTCCAGTGAAATGGTCCCTCATCCCAATGTCTTTTACTACTGTTAATGTACCTTCCGTACCGACCGCACGGCGCACGTCAAGCTTACCTTGCTCGTTAAGGTCAAAGTGTGTTTGCGGGTTTGTAACATAACCGCGCACCTCTCCCTTTGGATTGCTGTCTACAAGAATAGCGCCAAGCGGGCCGCCGCCTTCAATTTTGATTGTCAGCTTATTATCACCTTTAAGCATAGCTCCCATCATAACGCCGGCGGTCATCGCTCTGCCCAGTGCAGCAGAAGCAGTGGGCCATGTATAATGTCTTCGCTGCCCCTCTCCAACTGTTTCCGTAGTGCGGGCCGCATAAGCACGAACCTGTCCATTATACGCGAGTGCTTTAACTAAATAATCGTTCATTTCTTGCTCCTTTCCAGAAAAACCGCCATTTGTTTTTAGCGGCTCTATGTTAAACTAACGTGCTATTTTTTTAGGGTTTCCATATTTCTTTTATAAATAATCTGCAAACCCTTTAATGTTAAAAATGGATCAACAATATCAATGATTTCAGACTCCTGGGCAATAAGGCTGGCCAGCCCCCCAGTCGCTATTACAGTTGGACTCTTGGCTGCCTGGTCCTTCATTCTTTTTACTATACCTTCTACCTGGCCAACGTAACCATATAGGATGCCTGCCTGCATGGCAGCCACTGTATTTTTCCCAACAATATGGTCAGGACGTGCAATTTCAATTCTTGGAAGCTTTGCGGCACGCGAATAAAGCGCCTCAGTTGAAATTCCTATTCCCGGAGCAATCGCTCCGCCCATATACTGCTTATTTTCATTTATATAACAATAAGTAGTTGCAGTTCCGAAATCAACAATAACAAGCGGGCTGCCATATTCATGAATCGCTGCGATTGCATTGACGATACGGTCAGCACCAACTTCTCTCGGGTTTTCATATTTAATATTTAATCCTGTTTTTATCCCTGGGCCTACAACAAGGGGCTTAACATGGAAATATTTCTGGCACATTCTTTCCAGTGAAAACATGATTGGCGGCACTACTGAAGAAATAATAATACCGTCTATATCAGAAAAAGAAAGGTTTACATGTTCAAACAAAGACTTAATAATCATTCCATACTCATCTTCTGTTTTATTGCGGTTAGTTTCGATTCTCCAGTGATGTTTTAATTCATCACGGTCATAGACACCCAGAACAATGTTCGTATTTCCTACATCAAAAACAAAGATCAACATTCTCACCACTTTATATTTATTTAGCAGAAGCGCCACTTAATTTTTTGTACACTGCAAACATCATATCATAACTCCTATAGATTCGTGTAATAGGAAATTTCAATTGCCGGAGCAAGTATGAAAACAAGCAAAAAAAGCGCCCAAAAGGGCGCTTTTCTTATTTATCCTTACGTTCCTCATCAATAGCAGGAGGCGTTTCCGCTTCTGCAGGGCTTGAACCTTCCCGTGCTTCAGGGATTTCTCCTGATTCAGCAGGATCATCTTTTTTAATGCTGATATTCACTTTAACGTCATCGGCACTTTCAATGGATGCCACTGAACGGTCTGGAAGTCTTCCTTTTTCCGATAAGTGCTTGATTTGTTCTGCATCAAGCGTTTCAACTTCAAGCAATGTGTTTGCGATCAGATTCAGCTTATCACGATTTTCTGTTAAGAGCTTTCTCGCTCTTTCATAAGATTCCTTGATGATACGCTGGATTTCAAGATCGATTTCATATGCGATAGCATCTGAATAGTTCTGTTCATTATGAAAGTCACGTCCAAGGAAGACCTGGCCGCCCTGAGACTGTCCGAACTGCAATGGCCCAAGCTTGTCGCTCATACCAAATTCGGTTACCATGCGGCGGGCAATGCCTGTCGCACGCTGGAAGTCATTATGGGCACCTGTACTCACTTCGCCGAACACGATTTCTTCCGCAACACGTCCGCCCAGCAAGCCGACAATCTTATCAAGAAGCTCCGGCTTAGTCTGGAAGTAGCGGTCTTCTTTCGGAAGCATAACTGCGTATCCGCCTGCCTGGCCACGAGGTACGATCGTTACTTTATGAACCATTTCAGCTTCATCAAGCACTAAACCAATAACTGTATGGCCTGCTTCGTGGAAAGCAACGATGTTTCTTTCCTTTTGGGAAATAACACGGCTTTTCTTAGCTGGTCCCGCAATAACGCGGTCTGTTGCTTCATCGATATCTTCCATATCGACTTTTTTCTTATTGCGGCGAGCAGCTACAAGCGCTGCTTCATTCAATAGATTTTCAAGGTCTGCACCCGAAAATCCAGGTGTGCGCATGGCGATGCTCTTTAAGTTAACTGACTCATCCAAAGGCTTGTTGCGGGCATGTACTTTAAGCACTGCTTCCCGGCCTTTGACATCTGGGCGGTCAACCGTAATCTGTCTGTCAAAACGTCCCGGACGCAATAATGCCGGGTCAAGAATATCCGGACGGTTAGTTGCAGCAATGATAATAATTCCCTCATTAGCTCCAAATCCATCCATTTCAACCAGAAGCTGGTTAAGGGTCTGCTCACGTTCGTCATGTCCGCCGCCAAGGCCGGCACCACGCTGGCGCCCTACAGCATCAATTTCATCGATAAAAATAATACATGGAGCGTTCTTTTTCGCATTTTCGAATAGGTCACGGACACGGGAAGCACCCACACCAACGAACATTTCAACGAAATCAGAACCGCTTATTGAAAAGAATGGAACGCCTGCTTCACCGGCAGCTGCTCGTGCAAGCAAGGTTTTACCTGTTCCGGGAGGTCCTACAAGAAGTACTCCCTTAGGAATTCTTGCTCCAAGTTCAGCAAATTTGCGCGGGTCTTTAAGAAACTCAACAACTTCTACCAGTTCTTGCTTTTCCTCATCGGCGCCAGCTACATCTTTAAAGCGTACTTTCTTTTTGCTTTCATCATAAAGCTTGGCTTTGCTTTTGCCGAAATTCATAACACGGCTTCCTCCGCCCTGCGCCTGGTTCAGCAGGAAGAAGAATAAAATAAAGATAATGATGAAAGGTATTATTGAAGTAAAGAATGTTACCCAGCCGCTTGTTTCCTTGGCAGGCATTACTTCAACCTCAGAAGTTTGAGCCATTTCATCAATTCGGTCAAGGATATTATCATTATTCATGATATAAGTCAGGAAGTATTTTCCTTCCTCATATCCTTCAAGCTGTCCCCGTACTTCAAAGACACCTCGCTCAGGCTGTAATGAAACTGACGTAATTTTGCCACTTTCTAATTCATCGACAAATTTATTATAAGAGATGTGCTCAGTTGGTTCATTGTTGCCGTTAAAAAAGCTGACAACTCCAATAATGACTAAAAATATTAATAAATAAAAGATGGTATTCCGGAAATCCGATTCATCCCTTACCTCCTCCCACGGTAAACAAACTATAGTGTATAGTATCATAGAAAATCATGCCAATACAAGGAATTAGACTTTTCAAAACCGGGTGTTTCTCTTTTCAGTAAAGGGCTTTAACTCAATATTCCTTATGGTTTACTTAATCATTATTGCTGTATACCTGTGGCTTAAGGACTCCAATATAAGGAAGATTACGGTACTTTTCTGCGTAATCCAATCCATAACCCACTACAAATTCATCTGGAACGATAAAGCCTACATAATCTGCTTTTATATCAGCTTTTCTGCCTGTCGGTTTATCAAGCAGCGTAACAATCTTGATGCTTTTAGCTTTTCTGTAACGGAAAAGCTCTACAAGATAGCTAAGCGTCAAACCGCTGTCGATAATATCTTCAATAATAAGGATATCTCTTCCTTCTACGGATGTATCAAGGTCTTTTAGGATTTTCACTTCACCTGAAGAAACCATTGCATTGCCGTAGCTTGATACATCCATGAAATCCATCTCAAGGTATGTATCCACGCGCTTCAAAAGGTCGCTCATGAAAGGCATAGCCCCTTTTAGAACTCCAATTGCCAGCGGGAATCGGTCCTTGTATTCTTCAGTAAGTTCAGCAGCAAGCGACTTAATTTTATCCTGCAGCTCCTCTTCTGAAATTAATACTTTTTCAATATCATTTTTCATCATTTATTGTGCCCCCTAGAAGATCATTGCTTTATGTATTTTAAAAAAATATAACTAGCACCAGACGTTTGCTGCATTGAATAGTGAGATTTTTTTAAGCCGGGGATCCATAAAATTTGGCCATGCTTATCTGTTACGATCGGCCATGTTTCCCTTTCCTGCAGCGGTATTTTATAATCAATAAAAATGTTCTTAAGTTTCTTGGTTCCACGCATTCCTTTGATAGTCATGCGGTCTCCGGCTTCTCTCGTTCTTATAATAAGCGGAAGAGAGACATCTTCCCTATCTAAAAGCAGTGCATCATTGTTTAGATTTCCATCAGGACAGTCAGTATATTCAAATATAATGGATCCGCCGTTTGGGAGTTGAATGATTGCAGGTTTGAAGACTTGAAACCGATAGGATTGTACAGGATCCTTCGGGAATTGGAAATGGCATTTCCGGTAGGAGCGTACAATATGTAAATCATTTGGGAAATTTAATTTTCTTGATGGATGAGGACTTTTCATTAAGGAAAAAATGCTCTCTATATGAGATGCGGATAAAGATGCAGGCATTTCCTTATAAAGATAGTTTAATATTAGTTGAATACCTCTCCTTTGTAAAGGCATTGGCATTGCCTCAAAAGCATCAATATCCAAGCTAATTTCCTCATCTGATTTCTTTTCCATTACTCTATTCATTTTTTGGACAGTTAATTCCTGCAGATACGCTTCATCACTTTGCAAATCTTCACTAAATCTTTGGAAATGCTCATGAACCTGAGGGTTTTCTTCTCTCAGGAATGGGAGCACCTCTTTTCTGAAGCGGTTTCGGCTGTAAATGCTTTTTTCATTGCTCGGGTCCCTTCGCGGGTTAAGCCCCTCTTTAAGGCAATACTGCTCAATTTCGTTTCTGTTCAGGCATAAAAACGGACGAATGATAGAGCAGTTTGCAAATGGACGCATAAAAGGTATTCCTGCTCTAGCTTTCCCGGTACTTCCCCTTGTTAACCGCATTAAAACAGTTTCTACTTGGTCATCTCCATGATGGCCTAATGCAATGTAATCCACATCATGTTTTTCAGCAATTTTTCTAAAAAAGCTGTATCTGCAATCCCTGGCTGCAGTTTGGGAACTCTTTCCCGTCTTCGCTATATACTCAGGCACATCAATTTGTTCCATTTCAAAGGTAATTTCCTTTTCCATGCAATAATTCCTGACAAACATTGCGTCCTGGTAGGATTCATCACCTCTAAACATATGATCGACATGTGCAGCTACTATTTCAACATTAAAAAGATGTTTAAAGCTCCAAAGATAATGGAGCAGGGCAATTGAATCGGGGCCGCCTGAAACCCCAATCAAGAGCCTCTTATTATTTAATTCAATTCCCTTTCTCTTAAGGAAAGCTCTAACTTTTTCTTCGAGCATAAGCTACTTCCTTATCCATTTTTAAATATATTTTTCTTTACCCTTGCCATGGGCCATATAATCCTTGTGCATAGAAAAGCATATCATTTTTCACATGCAAATATCAAAAGGGAATATGTAACCTTACTTTACGGCTTTTACACTAAAAGGTTTCATTTTTTTATAAATTGGCTATGCTAAAGCTCATTGTTGATCGGTGCGGACTAGTTTAACAGATCTAAGAGATTAAAGAAGCTGTCCATATATATATAAGAAATATAGTATTGTCACAATCAGAACGATTAAGACAGTTTCAATAAAGCCTCCTTTTTTCTTCTTTTGGATGTATGCCTGCCGGCTGACAGGCTGCCGGCTGGTTGTTTGGCTATTTTTCCGGTTAGGTGTATTCTTTTGACCTGAGCTTGTACGTGTAAGTTGGAGCAAAT
Source organism: Cytobacillus sp. C11.1 (assembly GCF_058145115.1). NCBI lineage: Bacteria > Bacillati > Bacillota > Bacilli > Caryophanales > Bacillaceae > Cytobacillus > Cytobacillus sp. C11.1. The sequence goes on from NZ_CM176935.1 coordinate 825,012, forward strand.
CATTTCTCATTTCATCAGCCGAGGCATAATGGCCTTGAAGCGCGTTTAAGATAACATCTTCATATTTCAAAAGTTCCTTCTTTTGGCGGACCATCAATTTTAACTGTTTGAGATCTCCGGTGCTTTTTGAGAACCTTTTCGGATAAGCTGTATTAATTAAAATCATTGCGGCAGCAAATAAATCATAAGCAGGATCAGCCTTCCGTGTCCCAAGTCCCCAATAGCCCCTGTCATAAAACTCGGTGAATTCTTTTATGGCCCTTCCCTGGACTGTGGTTCCTCCAACGTCGATTGTGCGTATTTTGGGCGGAGGCCCTGTTACAATCAAATTGTCGGGCTTTAAGTCTCCAAAAACCCACCCGGACTTATGCAATGCTTCCAGATCACTTAACAGCTGAACGATTAAGACACCCGTCCAGGATGGCCCCTTTTGTTGAATAAACGTCAATAAATCTGGGCCTTGTATGTATTCCATAACATAGAAGGAAACTTTTCCGCTCCTTCTTTCCCAATCATCTACATCAAGCAAAGAAGGTCCGAGGGCAGAGCCTTGGACCTTTGCAAAGGATTTGAGGACGTTCACTTCAGAGGTTATGGACATCCCGTTATCGCTCATTTTCAAAGCAACCTGCTGATTTTGGCCTTTTGCCAGATAAACAATCCCATTGGCACCGTAACCCAGTTCCTTCAAAATAGTGTAACGGTTGCGGTGCCACTTTCCTTCAATCACGGTACCAGGGTTGACTTTACACTGACTCTTCAAAGAATGATTCATCATCATCACGGGAAAGCAGACTCCTTAATGAACGTTTTTTCTTAAAATATGTGAGTGCTTCACGAATGGCAGGACCAGTTGGTGTAATGCCGCCTGTTGTCAATTTAGAGAAAATACTTGTGAGTGACTCAAGCTTCGGTGTCCAGTCCAGCAATTTTTCGACATCATTCTTTTTCCCGGGAAATACAAAAACGGAAAAACGATTATCACCGGAACGGGCATTCAGGCTTAAGGATAGATCTAACAGTGCTTCCTTTACTGTTGGGAGCTTATGCTTCATACTTGCACTTGTATCGACCAATACCAGCACTTCAAGTTCGACTGTTTCACCAAGTTCATCAACTACTTCCATGACCTCTCCCCGCTGTTCAGGAGGAAGGTCTTCCATTGTTTTCGCACCGCCCAAAATCTGCTGCAGCTCTTTGTTCACAACTCCCTGGAGAGTTTGGGTCATTGCTTTCCTTGTTACCATTTGCACCGTCTGCGACAGCTGCTGTGCATAGACAACCTGACTAACTCCGCCGCCAGACATAGCAATCCCTTCGATCTCGCTCAAACCCTGCTCATCAATTACATCATGCTCCATGACTCCTATTACATTGACTGTAATCCCCTGCTCCTTTGCCAAGGCAGCCATCGCAATTGGATCTTCACCCTGATTCGAACATCCATCTGTTATCAGCAAGATTTGCTTAAGTGTACCTGTTTTCATAATCTCCCCTCCACTTCTGAGTTGTTACCATTTTCGACTGAAAAAAAGGGAAATATACATAGAATGACTTTGTTATGAGCAAATTAATCAGTTGGCTTTTTGGCGGATTGCATGCACCGGGATACTTGTCCACTTAGGTGTATTATGTTTAATCCTTGATACCAATACGGTCATGTCATCTTCAATATTTCCTGATCTTGATCTAATGACTTCTTCCATAATTAAATCTGCCACTTCCTGAGGGTCTTCTGTCTTTAACTCTGTTATTTTCCGCTTCATCCACAAATCAAAATTCTCAACATGCTTCGGCCCTTCAAAAACGCCATCACTCATCATGATTAATAAGTCGCCGGCTTTGAGCTGCTCACTCACAACATCTACATCAAATTCCTGGATAATTCCCATTGGAAGATTGCTGGCCTGAATCTTCATCACCTTAGGGCCTCGTTTAACAAAACTTGGAGTTGATCCAATTTTCAAAAATTTTGCGTCAGCATTTTGCAGATCAATAATGGCCAAATCCAAAGTTGAAAAAATCTCATCTGTCGTCCTTAAAGATAGGACTGAATTAATTGACTTGATTGCAACCTGCTCCTCAATTCCGGATTGTAGAATTTTTTGCAGCAGCTGAAGTGTTTCTTTACTTTCCGCATGGGCACGCTCTCCGTTGCCCATACCATCACTGATGGCAATCGCATACTTGCCGCATCCCAATTCTATGGTTGAATAACTGTCACCTGAGATAAACCCTCCGTCTTTCGCTGCATGCGCAACTCCTGTTTCTACCGCATAGGCCTTGGCCGAACGGAAGGTTACATGGCAAAAGCCATTTGGAAATGCAGCGCATTCCTCTGAATTTACTAATATTGTTTCTCCGAGAATATCAGATAACATCGGGGCAATCAGCTTTTCACATTCTCCATGTCCCTGGCAGTACGGAATGGTCATATCTATGTCGACATTCCCCTGTTCCAGACTATATATTTCAACTTGCTCAATATGAATGCCAAATTCCTGAATTGCCTCCAGAATCTGCTCTTCCTGTTTATGGTGGTTCTCCCGTTCCCTTTGAATCTCTTTCGCAAAGTCGCCCATCACTTCTGAAACACCCATCAACTGGTCAGCCACAAGCCTTCTGCTTTCCTGGACCTGCTTTTTCAGCTTTTGGTTTGCCTTAAAGTAGGTCAGCTCCTGCTGGACTGCTTCTGTCACTTTTTTGGATCTAGTACAGTACTTTTCCCAATCCCTCGCAAGCTTTGGAGATAGGGCACCCTGATTATTATCCACATCATGCATAATATCCATCATATATTCATAGGTTGTATTAAAGTTCTTTGACCAGCAATGGTCTTTCTTGAAGCAAGTTTGACATGTTGTTTCTGTTACATTGCTTAAAAAATAATCCATTTCTCTATCATTTTCTTTACTGTCTTCCCATTCCGACGGCACATCGTGGGCAGAGAAGCTTTTGGATAAGGCTTGAAATACACTTGAAAACTGTGCAACCCGCTGTGCGGTCACATCCCGCATCTTTCGCATATAATGCTGCTGTTCTGCGGCATACTCCGGTGTTCCTGGTATATGCTTTGCTAACTTTGAGGTTAAAGCTTGAGGGGTTAAGAGAAATAATAATATCGCTGCGCCTGTTTCTGACAGGGTCTTCATCAAGTTTCCGCTTCCTTCACCATACATCCCCATCAGCAGCGTTGCTATCAGCAGCCCGAATGCCACACCGAACTTTTTCCCTTCTTTTAAGAGGCCGCCAAGTAACCCTGAAAATGCAAGCAAACTCATATGATAGAAACTTGATATATTGGCAAGGGAAAATATTAATCCAGTTACAACCCCTACAGTAGAACCGACCGTTGCACCTGCTACAAATGAAAACAGCAAGACAAGATACCGGGACATAATATGCTCTACCGAAAGATCATAGACTGTCCATCCGATCGTTCCTGTCATGACAGAAGCCAGCATAATAATAAGGCACACGATTTCTTCTGTTTTCAGTGATTGCCTGCGCTTATTAATTGACAGCAGCGGAAGGCCTTGAAGAAATATTAGAGTAAGAATGAAGCCCAGACTGGACTCAACACCAGCCATCATTCCATCATATAATGTCAGCTGGCTCTTAATAATAAACGTCTCAAGCAGCTTTCCCGACAAAATGGTGAAAAACACATAGAAGGGCAAAGCCCTAATTTCATTTTGCAGCCATTTCTTCGAAACCCTGAAGGCAAACAAAAATATGAATGTGATTCCAAAAGCGGAGACAGCGTTCGATATGGATAAAGTTGCGGCACCTGCAATTAATCCCACCAATGCGAGCGGAGCCTTATCTCTTCTAATAAAATAAACCGCAGCGAAAAACGGAAGACTGAAAGGGGTTAGTTTCGCTAATATCAAGGCTCTTCCAAGCAAAAAGCCAATGATCAAAAGAACATAGCCTTTTTTAAGAAAGAAATTCTCCAACCCGGATTGGAGTTTTTTTAAGCCTTTGGCAAATTCCAGTTTCGGTTTATTAAATGGTACTTCTCCGATCGGCTCCATTACATTCCTTTCTACCTTTTCCATTAAACTACACTCCCCATATTTTTATCGTTGCTGACAATTATAAAAGCCAGCGCATCAGAAGTTTGTCAAAATAGCGGACAAGCCCTGACTTTTCGTTCGACGGTTTTCCACCTTATATGGGGTCAGATAACAATATTTAAGTCTATTATTGCAGAAGATTTGCAGGCACATTTACAGAAAAAGTAAAGAAAAGCCTTGGGAAGATTGCTTTATGGAAAGTACAAATGATTGGAAAAAATTGACGAAGAATCTGGGTGGAATTGCGACATATTTCTTTTAATATTTTATTGACTTCCTTTTTAAATCTTTGTATTATAAATGTTGTGCTTTAAGGCACAACTGTGAATCTATAAAAATATGGCGGTGTAGCTCAGCTGGCTAGAGCGTACGGTTCATACCCGTGAGGTCGGGGGTTCGATCCCCTCCGCCGCTATCAAAGGATGCTGAAGTGCCTTGGTCAAGCACAAGACAATCCTCTCGGAAAGGTGTTCTTTACCTTTTTGGGAGGAGCGGCTTGTGACCTCGAGGGGGTAGGCGCTGAAGCTGGACACAGAAACATTCATACACTTATTACGGCCCGTTGGTCAAGCGGTTAAGACACCGCCCTTTCACGGCGGTAACACGGGTTCGAATCCCGTACGGGTCATATCAAAGAAGCGTCAGCCTTAGGCTGATGCTTTTTTGATATAAAGAAAAGTTTAATAACCAAACTAAAAAATTACTAAACATTTAAAAGAGCACAAAAAAAACAAGCCCGATCCGGACTTGTTTTAATTTACTCTGCTTTATATCAAGATCAGCAGCAAGTTATCCTCGTCTTGCGCCTCTTCCTCCACGTTTGGATTCAGTATTGCGCTTTAGCGATGACAGACGATCTTCACTATCCTTTAAGAATCGAGCCATTTTTGATTCGAAGTTCTCTTTGGATGGACGGTTATCGTTTGTTCTGCCATGACGCGGACGGCCAGAATTTGAATGTCCTCTGTATTCTTTTCTGTCGCCTCTTTCAGGTCTTTCAGATCGCTCAGGCCGGTCTTTTGCCTTCTTGATGGATAAACCGATCTTGCCATCTTTTTCGACATTAATGACTTTCACTTCGACCATGTCACCTACTTTTAGGTGATCATTAATATCTTTGACATAATTGTCTGCGACTTCACTTATGTGCACTAGACCGGTTGAGCCTTCCGGCAGCTCCACAAATGCTCCGAAATTTGTAATACCTGTGACCTTTCCTTGTAACTTGCTGCCTACTTCGATTGACATTAAAAAAATTGCCTCCTTGAAAGATATAAATCATACTTTCTATATATTATACAGAATTCAAAAAAAGAGTGTCAATACAGCCTCTATTCGGTTGATTTCTCCTTATTCTTTTTCTCTTTTTCTGTCTCTTCAGGGAGATTAAAAATGATCTCATTATTGTCGGATAAGAAATAATCCTTCCTGGCAAGCTTCGCTATATATTCATCATCATTCAATTTTACAATTTCCTCTTCAAGAATGACTTCCTTCTTCTTTAGCGCAGCAAGCTCCTTGTCAAGCTGGTTTTTCTCTTCCACTTTTTCCTCCAGAGCGGCAGATTGCGAAACGAGTGTAGAGATCATAAAAAAAGAAAGTACGGCTGCCAGTGTAAAAAAAGCTGCTAATCTTCTAAATAAAAGCTTTCTTTTCCGGCCCGCACTGACCTCTGCCGCTTCCTGCTGTCTGACATAGCTTGTTTCAATTTTGGCTATATTCCTCTTCTTGCTGACACTCACTTTCGCATTCCCTCCTTACTCTTTATGCTTTTTCCACTTTGCGATCCACTTTAAAACATAATTCTTTGTTTGCTGTAAATATCCTGCCAATTTATTATATAACTTCTCGACGGATTTTTTAATATTTTTCGGCAAAAGTTTCCACAAAAGTGACAAAATCCATTTGACAGGCATGAAAGCCACCTTCACAGTAAACCAAATGACCCTTAAAATTACCTTTAAAAGGGAATAAAGTCCCTTCCCAAGCATAACAGTTATGGCAATCAACGCAGTTATAAGTCCTTGGAAGGGTCTATAGATAACTAAAGTAAATGCCTTAACTAAAAAGCGGTATATGGAGATCGCCATTCTGATGGAAATCTCCAATACCCGCAAATACACTTTTTTAAATAGACTTTGGTAAGCGGCAAAACCGCATAGCAGAGCAACAAAGATATAAAACCTTAGTTCTCCTTTATTAACCAAGAATAAAATATAAAAGATAGCCAATCCCTGCAGCAGCCAAAAAAGGATGTCATTAATAAAAACAATCCAGCTCTTCCGCCTGGTCCTCTTGAGGAAACGATTATAGGTATCAAGGGCAGCACCAAAGACACTTCCCATGCCGATCATTGCCAGCATAGTTATAAATTGAGTGGTCAGTGTCATCGGAATAACTTGCTAAAGAAACCTTTAGCTTTATCTCCATTCTGATCGTCTATATAAACAAGGTCAAATACCTTCCCCTTAATGGAAACAATTCCCTTGTCCACATCCAAATTCTTCATCTGCAGATTCTGCCCTCTAATCGCCAGGAAGCCCATCACCGTTTCCAGTAAAAACTCTTCATTATCAAAGCTCTCTACCTGTTTGACTCCTGTGATATCCAGCAGCCTTCTGCCCCTCATAATGACATCATGCTCCTGGGTATTCACTTTGTTTGAACTTGACTCATAATATTGGCTCATCATTCATCCCTCGCAATCACATAGTACAACCTTTTTGTACATGTTTATGAATAGGGATATAAAAATAGAACAAGCCAACAAGAAAAGCGGTGGTGCCATTGAATCAGGACATTCAATCGGCATTACAGTTATCAGTATCAGCAGGGGATCAGAGCGATGCGGTTTTTGAATGGAATTCCGAAGCAATATAGTAGCAGAGGAACATCGTTTTTCTCAGCAAAACGGAAGATGATATTGGCCAAAATACAGCTTAGTGCCGATTAACGGCCAATATCAAGATTTTATCGGCCGGAAAACAGGAATTTATCGGCCAAACCCCGAAAGGTGCAAGCCCGGCAAAGTTTCTTACGCCTCTGATTCCACTTTCTCCTCTTTAAGAATTGAATACATTTCCGCAGCCTCTTCCTTCCTGGTCGTTTCCTGCAGACGCTCGACCTTTGCCGTTACCAGCTTCTGGCCAAAGCGGATTTGAAGCTCATCCCCAACTTTAACGGTCGAGCTGGCCTTAGCCTGCTGGCCATTAATTGAAATCCTTCCCTGATCGGAAACTTCTTTTGCCAGTGTTCTTCTTTTGATAAGCCTTGATACTTTTAAAAATTTATCCAATCTCATTTGTCCGCCACTCCTCTGGTTTCTCTTTTTTAGTATCCTTTTGCTTTTGCTTCATCCCAATACTCATCAAGCTGCTCCAGCGTATAGTCTTCAAAGTTTCTGCCGCTTTCCTTTACCCGCTCTTCCACATATGAAAAACGGCGGATAAATTTTTCATTCGTTTTTCTTGTCGCTTCTTCCGCATCTATTTTATAGAAACGGGCGATGTTGACCAGCGCAAAAAGAATATCGCCAAATTCCGCTTCCATCTGGCTGCTTTTATTCCTTGCTTCAGATTCGAATTCAGAAATCTCTTCCTTCACTTTCTCCCAGGCAGGCTCGATTTCCTTCCAATCAAAACCAACTTTTGCCGCCTTTTTTTGAATTTCTTCAGCCCTCATTAGGTTTGGAAAGGATTTGGGTACAGTATCCATGATGGATTTCTGTTGTTCACCTTTTTCTTCCTGTTTGATGCTTTGCCAATTTTTCAGAACTTCCTCTTCATTATCAGCCTGTACATTACCAAATACATGCGGATGGCGGCGCACCATTTTCTCAGAAAGTCCTTGAATGACATCATCAATGGTGAAATAGCCTTCGTCCTCCCCAATCTGGGCGTGCAGCATAACCTGAAGAAGGACATCTCCAAGCTCTTCAGTCATATGGTCGCTATCCTCATTATCAATCGCTTCGATCAGTTCGTATGCTTCTTCAATTAAATATTTTTTTAGTGATATATGAGTCTGCTTGAGATCCCATGGGCAGCCGTTCGGTCCGCGCAGCTCTGCTATAATGCTGCGAAGCTTTGAAAAATGCTTATATAAAATCGTTTCATCCTTCACTGGCGGCACATATACAGAGGTTAAGTTATTCAGCTCCATATTATGGTCAAGCTCATGGAGTGGGACTTTTCTGATTTTCTCTTCTTTGCTGCCAGCAGCAGTCACAATCAATACTTCGTAGTCATATGGCAGCTTTTCCATTAGCGTAAGCTTGACTTCACTGGCTACAAACTGGTCATACACTTGTCCTATAATGGCATGCTGTGCAACTTCGATTTCATCCCTTTTTAAATCGGTTCCATCAAGGAGTTGAAATCCTTCGATTGGATCGATTTTCAATGCCTGAAACAAAGGGTCAAGGAAACTCTGTCCTCCTCCGATTTCTATCTCAATATCCTTACTAGGCGCTCGCTCAATCAGAAGCTGAACTGTTCTTTCTGCCACAAGCGGATGGCCAGGCACTCCATATGTAATATCATTTGTCAGAGCAGCTTCCAGCAGGGATTCACATATTTCTTCATACACTTCCTCAAACTGATCGTGCTTTTCGTATACACTGTCAAAAGACTGATACTGAAGTCCTTCTTGTTCGAGGTCGCGGAGAACAGGATGTTCCTTCGTTCGTAAATAGAGGGTCTCTGAATTTTTAAGCTTTTTATAAATACCTAAAGGAAGCTGATCTATATCTCCCGCTCCAAGCCCGAGAATCGTTATTTTCTTCATAAAATTATTCATCTCCTATTTTTTTTAGGAAGCAAGAACATTAGTTTGCTGCCAAACGGAAGCAGAGCGAGCTCTTCCTCTCTAAAAGTATTGCCTTTAAGCACAATAAACAAATAAGTGAAGCCTCCTAAAGCCACAGCACTTAGTGCCTGGAAGCCGGCATAAAGACGGTCATGTCTAAAGTCGGCGACCACACCTGTTGCGTGAAGGTATAGCTGTAAAACAAGTGCCATGACGGCAGAAGCCAAACCAATGACAAATAAAAAGCGGTTGGAAAGCAGCGCTATTTTTAAATAACTCCGAAGCTTGAATATAAGAAAGAGCATAACCGATGCAAGAGCAAGGCAGGATGCTACTGCCGCCCCAATTGTCCCATAGGATGGGACTAATAGGAAGTTCAATCCATACTTAACAGCAAAGCCCAAAAGGATCGCAGCCGCCGGAAATAGGATAAAACCCAATCCCTGCAAAATAGCTGTAATGGTTATAATAACCGAACTTAAAAAGATTAAAATACTAAGAATTGAAAGGACATCCGATCCGGATACATTTTCAAAAAGCATAACATTTGCCGGCTCGATAATATTCCATAGCCCTACCGTTGCAGCAGCCCCGACGAGAATGCCTATTTGGAGAGCAAGCCTGATTTTATCATGCAGAAAAGCAGCCTGGTTTTTCATTTTTTCTTTGGAGATAAGCGGCACAAGCGACAAAGACATCGACGTTGCGACCACCGTGCCTAGCTGCACAATCGGCTGGCCGCGGTCATATACACCTTTCAGCTCTTTCGCCTGTTCACTCTCATAACCGGAGGCTAACAGGAGTGAGTACAGATTTAATGAATCCGCCAGCTGGATAAAAATGAGGACGAGACTGCTGATGCAAATCGCGAACCCCTGAATGATCAGGACCTTGGCAATTTTGACGCTCTTTTTGAAATCAATTTCAATTACAGAGGGAAGCTTCCTTCTTTGTTTTATATAAAAAAATGTTATTAATATAAGTGCGGCAGTAAACCCGCCGGTTATTGCCCCGAAAAGGGCGCCTCCTCCCACCATATAGAGGGATTGTCCTTCCCGTACCAACAGCAAGGCTGCAAGCAGAATGGTTGCGACTCTCACAAGCTGTTCCCCTACCTGTGAAACCGCTGTAGGAACCATATTACCTCTTCCCTGAAAGTAACCTCTTAGGATAGAGACGATAGGAAAAATGAGAAAAACAACCGCTACCACCCTAAGCAAAACAGCAAGCTGCGGATCGTTCATCCTGGCAGCCAGCCAATCTGCTCCCCAGTAAAGAACGGAGAATCCAGTAAATCCGATTATTGTCAGGACAAGAGCAGTAATCACAAATAAATTTTGAACATTTTTTTCCCTTTTTAAAGCAGCCTGTTCGGCATAAAGCTTGGAAATGACAACAGGAAATCCATATGTAGATAATACTAAAATAATCCCATAGAAGGGATATACCTGCTGATAAATATAAAAACCTACATCCCCTACAATGTTTTGAAAAGGTACACGATATATAGCGCTTAGAATTTTTATTACAAGTGCAGCGACCGTCAGGATAAAGGCTCCTTTAAATAAATCGCCTGATGTATGAACGGGCTTCAATTGCCCATCTCCTTCCAAATGAATTCGAAAGTATTATAGCATAACAGAGCTGACGCGTCGGATTGCTTTCACATTAAATTTAAAATACGAATTGTTTACAGCCAGCGGTAAACTTTGCAGACGGGTTCTTTTAATTGTCGCACGAAATCTCTGTTTTCTGCTCGGGTATCCCTTCTGCTGTATACAAAGAAAAAAGGCAGCGTTACGCTACCCCTTTCATAAAGTATTCATTTTTATGATTCCATTTGTCTGGCAAGGAAACCTGCCGCTGTTTCAACTGCTTTTTGTTCCACATCGCCTAATGAATCTTCTTTAGCAAAAATAATGACTGCGCCAATCGGGTCTCCGTTTGCGATGATAGGGCCAATTGTATAAGCGGAGGAAGGTTCTGTGTTCCCGTCTACAAGCGAGATATCGCCAGGCTGGTTGACAAGGACCGAAGTCCGCTCTTCCATTGTTTTTTCAACAAGATCGCTTATATTTTTGTTTAAGTAATCTTTTTTAGAACCTCCTGCAACAGCAATGTAAGTATCTCTGTCACAGATTAACACTGGATTTCCCAGGCTGTCATATAATGCTTCTGCATATTCTTTTGCAAAATCGCTCAGTTCACTTATTGGTGAATACTTCTTTAAGATGACTTCTCCATCACGATCTACGAAAATCTCCAGCGGGTCCCCTTCACGTATACGCAATGTTCTGCGGATTTCTTTAGGGATTACTACACGACCCAAATCATCGATACGACGAACTATACCAGTTGCTTTCATCCAACGTTGCCTCACTTTCATCTGATGATTTTTTAGAAAAGAGGAAGCGCACATCAAGATGTATGAACATCTGCTAAAAACCGCCACGTCCTGTGGCAAACGCAGATGCCAGCACATCCTGTGCCAGTCCGACAAGCATAAGACGAATCACGCAGGAAATGCTGATCTGGAGTGATTTGGCTTATGACTCGAGGGGCTAGGCGCTGGAGCTAGACATTTCTATCTTCAGCGCAGCACTTACTCTTTCCTCTTTTGGCTCTGACTCATATTGGGAGAAAATGAATACATCGCCATGTTTGAACTTAGTATCTTTCATATGGAAAGTTATATACGTGCGCAATAACTTTTTCTCATAGATGTTATAGATTCCAAAAACGGATAAACATTCCAAATGATCCCTCAACTAAAAATTACCCTTGAATAGATCAGATAAACATTATTATTGTTTCATTTCATTAACAGAAACATTTCCATATTTTTACGCAGTTGGATGTTGTTGCTCTTTTTTAGCTTCATGCATTCCTTTTATCACTTCGTACGCGATATTGAGCCACTCATTTGTTTTAATTCCTTTGATATGGAGGACAGCCTTCAATTTCTTGCCTTCCATTCCAAGGCCAATCATTCTTCCGTACTTGTTTGTGTTCTGGAATATTTTTTGGCCGTCAATATTTTCACTGGCATTTTCAGATAAGAGAATCAGCACTTCATTCTTCGACTGCTTTACAGTCTCAATGCCTGCAAGCTCTCCATAGACCTTCATTTCGGCAATCTGGAATAAATAAGCCACCTCTTCTGGATACTCGCCAAAGCGGTCGATCATCTCTTCCTGCAACTCTTCCACATCTTCGAGCGACGAAATTCCACGGAACCGTTTATACATTTCGATTTTCTGATGGCCATCAGACAAATAGAAGTCAGGAATATAAGCATCGACATCCAGATCGATTTCGATTTTCGGCGCTTTTTCTACACCGCTAATATCCTCTTTTCGTTCTTCGATCGCTTCTTTAAGCATTTGAGAATACAAATCAAAACCAACTGAATCTATGAATCCATGCTGTTCGGCACCCAATAAATTACCGGCACCCCTGATCGATAAGTCACGCATAGCGATTTTAAAGCCTGATCCGAGTTCCGTAAATTCTTTTATTGCCTGAAGTCTCTTTTCGGCTACTTCGGTTAATACCTTATCTTTTCGGTATGTGAAATACGCATAGGCAACCCTGTTGGAACGGCCAACCCTTCCCCTTAGCTGATAAAGCTGGGAAAGGCCCATTTTGTCAGCATCATGAACAATCAGCGTGTTGACATTTGGAATATCAACGCCTGTTTCTATAATCGTTGTGCTGACAAGAACGTCAGACTCCCCTTCAAGGAAGCTTAACATTACAGATTCTAACTCATTTTCCGTCATTTTCCCATGGGCATAAGTTACCCTTGCATCTGGAACTAACATGGATATTTCCTCGGCTTTTCGTTCTATATCCTCTACACGGTTATATAGAAAATAGACCTGCCCATCCCTAGCCAGTTCTCTTTCTATCGCTTCACGCACTAACGAACCGTTGTATTCCATTACGTATGTCTGGACCGGGAACCGGTTTTCTGGCGGAGTCTCGATGACAGATAAGTCTCGGACTCCAAGCATTGACATATGTAGGGTTCTAGGGATTGGCGTTGCAGTCAGAGTAAGGACATCCACATTCGTCTTAAGCTGCTTGATCTTCTCTTTATGTGTCACACCAAAGCGCTGCTCTTCATCTATAATGAGCAGGCCTAAATCTCTATATTGAATATCTTTTGACAAAATCCGATGTGTGCCGACAACTACGTCAATAGTCCCTGCTTTTAAACCTTTTAAGGTTTCTGTTTGCTGCTTTTTCGTTCTGAACCTGCTTAAAAGCCCTATTTCAATCGGATAATCCTGGAACCGCTCTCTCATTGTTTCATAATGCTGCTGGGCAAGAATGGTTGTTGGCACGAGGAATGCAACCTGTTTTCCATCTGCAATGGCCTTAAAAGCTGCACGAATTGCGACTTCTGTTTTACCATAACCCACATCGCCGCATAGCAAGCGGTCCATCGGGCGTTCTCTCTCCATGTCTTTCTTGATTTCATGGATGGAACGAACCTGGTCCTCAGTTTCCTGATAAGGGAACGCTGCTTCGAACTCCCTTTGCATATCTCCATCAGGGTTAAACGCATAGCCTTTTGATGCCTCACGTTCCGCATAGAGCTTGATCAGGTCATCAGCAATATCCTGTACAGATGACTGAACCTTTTTCTTAACCCTCTTCCAGTCATTTCCGCCCAATTTATAAATCTTTGGCTCTTTTGCTTCTGACCCAACATATTTTTGGACAAGGTCTATTTGCTCAACCGGGACATAAAGCTTATCGCTGCCCTGGTAACGTATATGAAGATAATCCTTATGGACCCCATTAATTTCAAGTGTTTCAATTCCCAGATACTTTCCTATACCGTGGTTTACATGCACGACATAGTCGCCGACTTTTAACTCGGAATAGCTTTTAATTCTCTCCGCATTTGATAACTTTTGCCTGCGCGCTTTCTTTTTTGTGCGCTTATTAAAGAGCTCCTCTTCCGTAATAATCGCAAGCTTTTGGCTCGGGAGCTCAAATCCTGTTTGCAGGCTTCCCTCCAAAATTTGGACTCTCCCCTGCAAAAGAGGCTGATTGGCACTTACAAAAGCTGCATCAATTTCATAATCCTCAAGGACTCTTTGAAGCTTTTTGACACGCTCTTCATCAGGTCCTAGGAAAACAACAGAATACTTGCCTTTCTTCCATCTTTCCATTTCACTTTTAAGCACGTGCATCTGGCCATGGAAATTCTGCATTTGCTTGCAGGAAATGTTGATGATGTTCTGCGGATTCGTGTTTGGTACATGCCTTAAGAACAAGGACATATAAGTAATCGGCTGCTGAGAACGATGCAGAAATTCCTTTAAGTTATGGGATACCTTAACATTATGGATAATCTGGCCTTCACCTAAAAGACTTGTATACCATTCCGCTTCTTCCTTCTCAAGGGAATCGTTCATTTCCTGCACACGACTGATTTCATCTATGAAGATCAAGCCATTGGCAGGAAGGTAGTCTATTAAACTACTTCCTTCATCAAATACAAACGATAAGTATTTGAAAAGCTGTTCAGGCTTGTTTCCCATTCTCAGCATTTCCAATTCATAGCCTACATTCTGTGCCAGCTGGGTTTTTGCTTTATCGTCCTTTAATTTTTTCAGGCTTGCACCTAATCCACTTTCCAGCTTTTCAATTAATTTATTAAAATGCTCAGCATCAAGCGGTATTTCAGTTGCTGGGCCAATTGTAATTTCGGTTAACTTTTCTTTTGACCTCTGGTCTTCCAAAGAAAATGTACGAATGGAATCAACTTCTGTATCAAAAAGCTCAATCCTGACCGGATCTGCCTCTGTTAAAGGATAAATATCAATAATCCCGCCTCTGACACTAAATTCTCCTGGTGAAGAAACCATCTCAGAACGAACATAGCCCATTTGAACAAAACTCTTTAATTGATCCTCAGTCAGTTCATCGCCAACCTTCAATGATAGCTGATATTTACTCCAATGGGATGGAGGCGGCAGAATCTTTCTTAACCCGGCCATCGGGACAATCATGATTCCTTTTTTATTTTTACTCCAATAATTCAAAGCCTCGATCCGCTGGGCCTTCAATTCAGGGCTTGCAATTCCAATCTCAGCTGCAATGAGTTCATTTGCAGGGTATAAAAATACATCTGTATCTCCTGCCAGACTGACAATATCATCGTATAATTTCTGGGCCTGCAGGAGATTATGGGTTACAACCAGCATCGGCCTTCCGGATTGCTCATATACGGAAGATAAAAACAGCGTGCGTGCAGATCCAGATAAACCCGCAAGCATCTGCTCCCTTAACCCTTCCTCTATTCCAGACAGAATGGAACTTACATCATCCTGCTGGCTTATAATCTGTTTTAGACCTAACATGAAAGCCCCTCCTAATAGAAAAACACAAGCGCCTCTTTCGCGCTCAAAGCTAGATAACTGCCTAATAAAAATAGTAATACTTTCGTATCTTAAAAGCCGTGACAGTTCACAGCCGCTTAGTTATCATAATCTTACTAAAAAAACGCGTTGTGCAACAAGCACTCTATAAATGGGTATCTATTAAAAACATCCGCAATAAAGCCCTGATATTGCAGGGAACGTAAGAGTTTTTCTTATAAAATAAATATAATGACAAACACAAGTATTCAGCCCATCCACCGGGGAAGATGAATCACCTCCCAGGTGATAAGACTGACATCAAAGTGGAAATAGAAAAATGCTTTGGATCCTCTCCAAAGCTTGTTAATGAATAATAAAGTCCTGCTGATGGTAATCAGGATTGCGTTCAAGTGATTCCTGGCAATCCTCACAAATAGCTTTTACATTTAAATCTCCGGACTGGTCATATGAGATCATTTCCCGGCGTTCCTCATCATTTAATTTGTGAAATCCAAGTTGCTCTGTATGAATAGAGTCATTCTCAATTGAACCAATCTTCGTTCCGCAATGACGGCAATGATAATGAATAGCCATGCCTGTCCCTCCCCGTCAAACTGTCCATAAGTCTATTATGAGCCTTTGAGCGGGAACTTATTCATTTAAGCCAATGCAGACGATGTTTAATGAACATTATTCTATGATAAAAATAAAGAAAATATGAAGTTTATTGATTAAAATCGTTCATTACCTGTAAAAATGGTTTTTTGAACCATTCTTCACAAGCATCCGCACATCTTTTAGCCACTTCGTCCATGACTTCCTGTTCCTCTTTTGTGAACCGCCCCAATACATAATCAGGGACCTTCATGCCGCTTGGAGGCCGATCGATGCCTACCCTTATTCTGTTAAACTCCTGTGTCCCCAAATGGGCGATTGTCGATTTAATGCCATTGTGCCCGCCAGCGCTGCCTTTTTGCCGCAGCCGAATCTTGCCCACTGGCAAGTCAAGGTCATCGTAAATGACAACCAGCTCTTCCTCATTGATATCAAAATAATCCATAACTGCCCGGATGGATTCACCGGATAAATTCATATATGTAAGAGGCTTGAGGAGAAAGACCTTTTCTCCGTTTACATAGCCTGTCCCAAATACTCCTTTCAATTTTGCTTGATTCAAAGGAATATTCAGCCGTTCTGATAAGACATTAATCACATCAAAGCCAATATTATGTCTTGTTTTATCATATTGCTTGCCAGGATTCCCCAACCCTACAATCAGCTTCATCATTTCACCCCATAATAGAAAAGCTCAGAGCCCTGCTTTTAGGCGAAAAGCCCCCAAAGCGATGGCGCTCGGAGCTAGACAACTGTTTATTCTTTTTAATTTTATTGAAAGTGCCACAACCATTTTTTGCGTTGCATTATTTACTCCGCGATCCTGCACCTAAGCAAGAAAACAGGGGCTGGCGATATGATGCCTATCGGGCCAGCCCCTGTTTGAAAAGGCTTCGCTCAGCCTATTCCTCACTTGTTTTATCTTCATCTGCTGTTGTTTCTCTACCTTCTTCGCTTTCAGGCGTTCCAGCTTCCTGTTCTTCGCCGCTATTAATTTCTTCTTCCTGTCTTGGAGGGAGAATTGAAGCAATAACCTGTTCTTCCTCGTTATTGATTTCATAACCGCGATTAACCTTAATGTCTGCAACCGTTAAAGTCTCATTCACCTGAAGATTGGTAACATCGACTTCAACAGCAGAAGGAATATTGCTTGGAGTAGCTGTGACAGAGACCTCATGCATGGACTGCTGCATTACGCCTCCATCCTTCACTCCTGCTGCATCCCCAACCAGCACAACTCGTACGTCAGCACTCATTTCCTTTTTCATATCCACAGCAAGAAAATCCGCATGGACAATTTCATTTTTCAAAGGATTGGATTGATAGTCACCTAACATTACATCAAATTTATTCCCATCCAAATCCAAGGAGAAAACACCATTTCTGCCAACCTCTTTAATCGTCTTTAGGAAATCAGCTCCACTTAAGTAGATGGATTTACTCTCAAGCTTAGACCCATACAATACAGCAGGAATATTGCCTTCCTCGCGCAATGCGGTTAAATGGGAATTACGTGCTCCTTTTCTTTCTTTCGCTTGCAATACAGCTGTCATAAATACGTCCCCTTCCTCATTTTAAAAATTATAAAGTCATTAACTGTCTATATAAAAAAATGCCCTAAAATGAGAAAGTCTAAACGTTTTAGTTTTTTAAGCTTGGTTATTTATTTGATGATAGCACACCAGGCTTGCTTTTCAGCAAGCCTGGTCTGTTTATTTAATTTTAATATCAATCGAACAGCGTGCTGACAGATTGCTCTTCATGAACGCGGATAATAGCTTCGCCGATAAGCGGTGCTACTGATAGTTCAACAATCTTATCTGTTTTCTTTTCTTCAGGAAGAGTAATTGAGTTTGTCACAACCAGCTCTTTAATGGTTGAGTTTTCGATTCTTTCGATGGCAGGGCCCGATAACACTGGATGCGTACAGCATGCATACACTTCTGATGCACCATTTTCTACAAGGGCATTTGCAGCTAGTGTAATCGTACCGGCAGTATCAATAATATCATCGATTAAGATGGCAATTTTCCCATCAATGTTACCTACAATGTTCATTACTTCTGCAACATTTGGTTTCGGCCGGCGTTTATCAATAATAGCAATTGGAGCCTTCAGGCGGTCTGCCATTTTACGTGCACGTGTTACACCGCCGTGGTCAGGAGAAACGATTACGATATCGCCATCCATGATTTTATTTTTAAAGTAATCGGATAGGATCGGCACACCCATTAGATGATCAATCGGAATGTCGAAGAAACCTTGAATTTGCGGTGCATGCAAGTCAAGCGTAATCACGCGGGTCGCACCTGCTGTTTCAAGCAAGTTTGCTGCAAGCTTAGCTGTAATCGGCTCTCGTGCTCTCGCTTTACGGTCCTGACGGGCATAGCCATAGTAAGGCATAACGATGTTGATTGTTTTTGCAGATGCACGTTTAAGCGCATCGATCATAATTAAAAGCTCCATTAAATGCTCATTAACTGGAGAGCTTGTTGATTGAATTACGTATACATCGCATCCGCGGATACTTTCTTCAATATTGATTTGGATTTCACCATCGCTAAAGCGGGTTACAGAACATTTCCCCAGCTCTACACCAATGACATTTGCAATTTCTTCAGCTAGTTTCCGGTTTGAGTTTAAAGTAAACAACTTTAAATTTGGATCTAAATACTGGTTAGACATGTTGGGCCTCCATCGCATTATTACTTGTTAAATTTTTGAGTGTAATTTTCCTTGTTTACCTGGCGTGCACGGGCAATGGAAAGGGCTTCACCCGGCACATCTTCTGTAATAGTTGATCCTGCTGCTACATACGCACCTTCGCCAATGGTTACCGGTGCAACCAGATTGGAGTTGCAGCCAATAAACACACCATCTTCTATTTTGGTCAGATATTTATTTTTTCCATCATAATTGACAGTAATTGAACCACAGCCCAAATTAACATCCTTGCCAATCTCTGCATCGCCAATATAGCTTAGATGAGATGCCTTGCTGCCTTTTCCAAAAACAGACTTTTTCACTTCAACAAAGTTGCCGATTTTCACTTCATCATGAATTTCAGATTGAGGACGAATATGAGCAAATGGCCCGATATTCACCTGTGAGCCGATATGGCTGTCATACGCTGCAGATTGGCGGATTACTGTCTGATTCCCTATTTGGCAATCGGATATTTCCGTATGAGGTCCAATTACGCAATCGGAACCAATCAGCGTACTGCCGGATAATATGGTTCCAGGGTAAAGCACAGTATCAGAACCAATTTTAACATCCGGACCAATGTATGTGTTTGAAGGATCGATTATTGTAACTCCATTACGCATATGTTCTTCATTTATCCGCTTTTTCATGAAAGTTTCTGCCTGGGAAAGAGCTACCCGGTCATTGACACCCAAAGTCTCTTCAAAATCGGCAGTTTGATAAGCCGTAACGACCTCACCCTCACTTTTAAGGATCTCAATGACATCCGGAAGGTAATATTCGCCCTGGACATTATCATTTGTCACCTTGTTCAAGGCTTCAAAAAGAGCTTTATTATCAAAGCAGTAAGTTCCAGTATTGATTTCTTTTATCTTCCGCTCTTGCTCGGAAGCATCTTTATGTTCTACGATCTTTTCAACCATGCCCACATCATTGCGGATTACACGTCCATATCCGAATGGATTTTCTGCATGGGCAGTTAAAATAGTTGCTTTTGCAGATAGTTCTTCATGATGCTTAAAAAGAGCTTCCATTGTTTCTTGCTTGATTAGAGGAGTATCTCCACAAACAACAATAGTGATGCCTTCCTTGCCTTCAAGCAGTTCACGAGCCTGCATTACGGCATGTGCTGTACCAAGCTGTTCCTCCTGAAGCGCATATTTGATGCTTGAACCCAGCTGTTCTTCAACCATCTCTGCGCCATGTCCAGTGATGGTGACAACTTCCTTTATATTAAGCTTTAAAACTTGATCAACAACATGTTGAACCATCGGTTTGCCGCACACAGGATGAAGGACTTTATAAAGCTTCGACTTCATTCTTGTCCCCTGGCCTGCGGCTAAAATTACCGCGTATCGATTAGACATTTACAGGCCTCCAATTTAACCTTTTTATCCATTAAGAATATATCTTAAATGGGCTCTTATTTCAAGGAATGATAACAAAGTACAAATATTTGTCATTACCGCAAACGGTATTTTTTAAAAAATGGTTTATATGCCAAAAAGTCAGGGTACAGAATATAACATAAAAGCATCATAATATTTGCCTGCTGATTACCGCTCAAGAAGTCATTTTAGCAGGAGTTTAGACCAGAATATCAGAATAGAACACCATTAAGGTATGCGAATACATTTTCGGGGAGTCGCATGACACCCAATCAAATAGTTTGAAATAATGCGAACGTTGTACTTTATCAACTCCAAAATAAAAAAGCCCTAAGCGCCATTAATATTTGGCAAGCTTAGAGCTAACAACGCTGAATAAATAAAAAAGAGCCTTACTTATGAAGTAGGCCCTTGTTGTTTTATTTTTTTAGGAAGCACCGGCTTCTTCAAATTCAACTTCTAATTCACCTAAACGGTGGTACTCGGCTAATACTGCCTCCTGGATTTTACCGCGCGTTCCTGAGTTAATAGGATGTGCAATATCTCTAAACTCTCCATCCGGAGTACGTTTGCTAGGCATAGCTACAAATAAGCCATTGTTTCCATCAATCACACGAATATCATGAACAACAAATTCATGATCCAGGGTAATAGAGGCAATAGCCCTCATTCGTCCATCCGTATTGACGCGGCGTAATCTAACGTCTGTCACTTCCATTCTGTTCACCACCTTTTCCAGAAGATATAATCCTAATTTTATAAATTCAACATTTTTCCTCATTCTCCTTCTTAATCGAAAAATATTTTTTGAATATTTTGTTCATGGGGTTTGCTTGTATAAAAAAAGCAGACAAAAGCTTTAGCTCTCCTTATATATCCCTCTTTTTTTCCGATAATACAAAACTGTTTTCTAGTATCCCACTATTCAAAAACAATAATCTTTTATAAAAGCTGTTTTCGGAAAATTTGTTGCTTACAAACTAGTTTTAATTACTGAGTTGATTGGAGTGGAAGGCACTTGATCCTCGTAAATGCTGCCGCATTTCCTTCGTGCGGTGCTTATTCGAGGGAGTTTATTCAATGTCCTGCGGGAAGAGAGGGAGCGGGAGACCCCGCAGGCGTGAAACGCCGAGGAGGCTCCCGTTCCTCCCCGCGGAAAGCAAGTGACTGGAGCGGAAATCAACGGGCAATCTTTATAGTCCAAAAACAACAATCTATACGAAAACAGCCTTTTGAAAAGAGCCTAATAAAAAAACGCCCGTTTTATTTAACGAGCGCTACTACTTCTATCTCCACCAATGCATCTTTTGGAAGGCGGGCGACCTCCACACAGGAACGTGCAGGCTTATGCGTGCTGAAATACTCTCCATACACTTCATTGATTGCGGAAAAATCATTCATGTCTTTTATAAATACAGTCGCCTTAACAACAGTATTTAAAGAAGCACCAGCCTCTTCTAAAACAGCTTGAAGGTTTTTAAATACCTGGTGGGTCTGAGCTTTCACATTATCCTCTACCATGACACCATCTGCTGTAAGTGGAATTTGTCCGGAGCTGTAAAAAAGATTATTGACTGTGATTCCTTGTGAATATGGCCCAATCGCTGCAGGAGCCTGATTCGTTTGAATGATTTTCATGGATTCTCCCCCTAAAAAATATCATTTGTTTTTAAGCTGGTGATTCTAGATACTCGTTTTCTGCGGGCGGCTAGGGAGCCTCCGCTAGGCTCCAAAGTAAAATTGTGCTTTAACTTAACCTATTTTTTAAAATAATTGCCTTCACTTACATTGATTTTCTTTTCCCGGACATCTACATCGGAGAGGCGTACAAGAGAAAGATACTCATCAACCAGTCGTTCTTCTGCTTTTTCAGCCTCAACCAGGACAGCAATTCCAGCCAGATTGGCTTTAAACTCCTCCAGCATACTGACCATGCCATTCACTGTTCCACCGGCTTTCATAAAGTCATCGATGATTAAGACATTGGATCCTTCTGCAAGGCTTCGTTTTGAGAGAACCATCGTTTGGATCCTTTTGGCCGATCCTGACACATAATTAATGCTTACTGTGGAACCTTCTGTCACCTTGCTGTCCCGCCTTACAATGACAACAGGTACATTAAGGTAGTTCGCTGCAGCATATGCGAGCGGAATCCCTTTGGTAGCTACAGTCATCACAACATCAATTGGCTTATCTGCAAATGCGGAGGCAAATAGTCTGCCGGCACGCTGGACAACCAGTGGATCTCCCAATATGTCAGTCATATACAGATATCCGCCTGGCAAAAGCCTCTCCGGACTGGCTATCAGGCCGCATAGCTCATCCACAAAAGGACGGGCCTCATCATCGGGTACCTTTACATTGAACTTAACTCCGCCTGCTGCTCCGGCCACAGTCTGGAGAGTGCCAATTCCCCTTTGTTCAAATGTCTCTTTAATAATTGTTAAATCCTCGCTTATGGAAGACTTGGCAGAACCATATCTTTCTGAAAAGAAAGTTAAGGATACCAGCTGACGCGGATGGTTTAATAAATAATTGGTCATATCTATTAACCGTTCGCTTCTGCGAAATTTCATTTGTGGAACCCCCATATAAATCCGAATATTTTAACGATAATATACCATTAATATACGGATTTAATCAAGCTTATGCCTTTCTCCAAGCATTCTGACCGCAAAAACCTGATCACAGAATCCTCTTAAGCCGTTATAAATCCGGTGCATTCTTGAATCATGATGAACAAGTCCAAACACGGTAGGACCGCTTCCGCTCATAAGGACAGCATCTGCCCCAAATCTTCTCATTTGGTCTTTAATTTGCGCCACCTCAGGATGCATCTGCAATGTTACATCCTCAAGGACATTCCCTAAGTTATGGCAAACCTCTTCATAGCTTCCGTTATGTATAGCTTCAATCATTCCGCCAGTATTCGGGTGCTGTATCTGGCTCACATCTAGCCTTCGATAAACATCCGCAGTCGATACACCGATAAATGGCTTGGCCAGTATGACCCAACAAGTAGGAGGTGCGGGAAGCTCTTTGATTATCTCTCCTCTTCCTTTCGCCAAAGCAGTCCCTCCATAAACGCAAAAAGACACATCAGAGCCTATTTCCGATCCAATTTCGGCAAGCTCATCCATTGAAAGACCCAATTCCCATAGCTTGTTAAGACCTCTAAGGGCAGCTGCGGCATCGCTGCTTCCTCCCGCAAGCCCAGCAGCAACAGGGATCGTTTTTTCAATTGTAATGGCTACACCTTTTTGCACTTGAAATCGTTCTTTAAGAAGATGCGCAGCCTGATAAGCCAGATTTCGCTGATCGTCCGGAACAAAACGGTTATGCGAGATAATTTTTATTTCATTTTTGTCTAAAAGCGTTAACTCCAGGCGGTCCGCCAAATCAATGGTTGTCATAATCATTTCAACTTCATGATAGCCATCTTCCCTTTTATGTAAAACATCCAATGACAAATTGATTTTAGCAGGTGCCTTAACCATGACCTTCAACATTTCCACCTACTTCTTAAAATATAGCTTTGTTAAACTTGCCTGTTGATTTCGCTCCAGACGTTCGATTTCCGCGGGCGGGCAGGATCACCCTCAGCCAAGCGTCTGCGGGGTCACTCTCTTCCCGCAGGACTTTGAATAAGCATCTCTGAGTAAACACCGCACGAAGGAAATGCGATAGCATTTTCGAGGAGCTCGCGCCTGCCACTCCATGGTGCTAAAATCATCATTGAGCTTTAACACAGCCTTAAATATAAAAATATTTAAATTAGACTTTGATAACTGTCTAGCTCCTGGTACCATGCTTGTCGCCGATAAGCAAGTGCCTTACGCCTTTCTTATAGAGCGTCTCCATTTTTTGTCCTATTTTACCACAAATTGAACAGAAAAGCGCAAGGGCCTGAATAATAAGGCTTTCTTAAAAACTTCGGGCCCTATTAGAGACAATAAATGCCGAAGCAAAAGCTCCGGCAGCCGCAGTACATTTTAATTGTTAATGATTGATACAAGGGTCAAAGCCAGGTTTTACTTGTTAAGGAGATTTTGCTGTGCCATTTCAATAGCCCGCTTCACCATGTTGCCGGCATCTTTGGCGCGGATGCCGCCCCAGCCTTCTTTTTGGACTACATCATAAAAACCAAGCTCTTTTGCAATTTCTTCTTTTAAGCCATCTGACATAATACCTCTTCTTCTGCCCAACACTAACATCTCCTTTCGCACTGCGGTACTTTTATTATGGAACAGGAGTGTTCTATTCATAAGACCCTTATTTATCCTTAGGAGCAGGCACGGTTAAACTTGCCTGTTCATTTCCACTCCAGGCACTCGCTTTTCGCGGGCATCCCGGGATCGTCCTCGGTGCCTGCGCGGGTACCGCTAGACTCGCTTCTCCCGCTGGCGTCTCGCGCACTCTGTTTCAATCAACAGAGTGCGTGTATCAACATTTAGCTTTAACCGCGCTTGGCAAAAAAGACAAAACAAAAAGCAGCAAACAAATGTTCACCGCTCCGCTGAAAAATATATGTTAGCTTAAAGCAACCTGTCCTGATGTATCTTCGTAGAATGTAATTTGAACCGTTTCTGTTAAAACATCCGCATAGCTGTAAGATACACGTTCAAATGCATTTTCATCTTGATCTAATTCAATCACAAATACGGAAGGGTACGTTTCTGCCAAAACACCTGAACGCTCAATGGTCTTTCTGCGTCCGCCATTCGCTTTTAGCAAGAGCCTTTTTCCAAGATTTGAATCAAGAGCTTTTTTAATATCCAATAATGTTTTTGCCATTCGGTCCACCTCACTATGTAAAGTATATCACACTGACACAATGCTGTCAAACAAAAATATAAATTATAACAGTCTTTAAAAATAAATGTCAATATGTTTTCTTCTACTTTTTCTTCTAATTTTCAACAATTTTAGGATTACCTTAAACTAACAAGAATATGTATATTTTTAAAAAAGGCGTTTGGAAAGCGATTTATCAGCTATTTCTCTTTCTCATGTAATGTCAAAACCCATCATAATTTGTAGTTTTATGATTTTTTAATTCAAATAAAAAAACAAGCCGTTTCATAAATATAAACGGCTCGCCGGATTATGATTCATTTAACTGTTCATCATTAAAAGGCATCCCTGTTCTCAAAACGCCGCGTGTTTCAATCCCTCCCAGTCCCCTTTCACCTGTTAATGTGTTTCTTAAGATATCCCACACATTAATTCTTTCCATAAAAGGAGTCAGGCTTACTTTCGCTACAATATAAACAGGATCGAGAGCATGGATGTTTACCCTTGAAGGTGAGCTCGCAAAGTTTGCCCCTGCATGAATCAGCGATTCGAAGTGGGATTGACAGGCCCCCGCAAAGATAACGAGCTGGTCCAGGTGCGGAATCTTTTTTCTGGCTGCTCTAACCGTTTGCACAAATTCCCTGGAATGCCTGTAAGCATTAATATCCGATTTCTTTCCTTTAGACTTGGAATAAGCATCATGACCGGTAACAACCAGGATATCAGGCCTGTAATGGTCGATGAGCTGTCCGATTTTCATCGGCATTTCCTTTTCATTGCAATGAATGCCTGTGACAGGGATGCCTATTTTGTCATATACAGCCAGGCATTTCTTTAAATACGAAGGATCCCCATCCAGGTGAAGCACTCTGCCTGGTATCTGAAAGTAATTAAGGGTCTTGCTGTATCCGTCTGTGACCTCATACTCCTGCTTTTCCCTTAAAAGAGCTATATCCTGTCTGAAAAGCTGAAAAGATTGCTCTTCCAGGGATCTATACTCCTGTTCGATCTTCATTCGTTCCGCCTGGTTGATAACGATTAAGTCCTCATAGGGGGCATCGGCAACAAGACGAATATCCTCTCCAAATAAAATGGCCATTTTTTTGCCATTCTGTTCTTTAATATCAATCACACGGAATAGAATATCACAGCGATAGGAAATTCTTCCGACAATATCCATAATATTTATAGTCAATGTCGTCACTCCAATTGGCCCACAACGAGAACACGGCCTTCTCTAATCCCTCTGGCTTTTATACCTCATGAACGGATTAAGACCGCTATGGGATTAATATTTATGTCATAAATTATGCATTTGTCTATAAACATGTGCGTATGAAAGGAGATTCGATGCCTGATTAAAGAGTAGACCTTGGCTAAAAAGAAAAAGCCTGCTTTTAGCAGGCCTTGGTTTAATTTATATCCGATTACATTTATTTAGAAAAGTAAGGCAGAAGGGCATCACTTAAACGCCCAAACTCTTCTATTGATAATGTTTCCCCTCTTCTCCCTGGTTCAATTTCAGCCAGTTCAAGTGCAGACAGGATTTGCTCCTTCTTTTGTTTTCCTTCCGGAAGCTGGCTTGTCAGATTATTGAGCAGCGTCTTACGTCTTTGCGCAAAGCTTGATTTCGTGACCTGGAAAAAGAACGGTTCGCTCTTAACCGCTACTGCCGGCTCTTTGCGTTTTGTCAGTTTGATGACCGCGGAATCCACATTGGGCTGTGGCACAAAAACCGTCTTTGGAACAATCATGGCTGTTTCCGCCTCTGTATAGTACTGGATAGCGATAGACAAGGAGCCGTAATCCTTCGTACCTGGGCGGGCAGAGATCCTGTCAGCAACCTCCTTCTGCAGCATACAGACAATTCCTCTGATTGGCAGCTTGTCCTCCAGCAGTTTCATTATAATTGGAGTTGTCACATAATACGGGAGGTTGGCAACAACCATAATATCTTGAATCCCATTAAATTCATTTTCAATTGCAGCGTTTACGTCTGCTTTTAATACATCTTTATTAATAATGGCTGTATTTGGGTATGGCGACAATGTTTCTTCTAAAATGGGCAGAAGGCGCTGATCAATTTCAAAAGCAAGCACTTTTTTGCTTCTTCGTGCCAATTGTTCAGTCAGGGCCCCTATGCCTGGGCCAATTTCAATTGCGCCGGATTCTTCTGTTAAATCTGCATGATCGACGATTCTTCTGAGTATATTGGTATCAATTAGAAAGTTCTGTCCAAGGCTTTTCTTAAAAGAAAAACCGTATTTATCCAAGATCGCTTTTGTTCTGGCTGGTGTTGCGATATCTTTATGCATTTTGTTCCTCCTTGCGAATAGCTTCTACTGCTGCCGCAAAATCCTCCGGGCTAACCTGAAACATCATCAGCCTTTTATGAAGCTGTTTCCCATTTGTATAGCCAATTTTAAGCAGCTTTCCAAGCTTTTCTCTTCTCTCTTTGGCACCATTTCCGCCAATCAGGCCAGCAGTTACGAGGTCTTCCTGAGTAATTGTCTCTTCATAGCTTACCTGCATCACCTGGGCATTTTTAAGAGCCTGGCGGATCATTTCAGGGGAAGCATGCTCAACGCCAACCCCTTTCCCATGCTTATGCAGGGCATCCGCTTTCTCTATAAAAGCATGCATGCAGCCCGGTACTTCATTTGTGATCGTATTTCTTATCTTCTGCCCTGGAAAATCTGGATCTGTAAATACGATAACACCTCTTGTTTGCTGTGCAAGCTTAATTTTTTCGATTGTTTCCTGATTAATGGCTGAACCATTTGTTTCAATTGTATCGGCATCTAGCGCCCTTCTGATGGCCGCTGTATCATCCTTGCCTTCTACAACAATGATCTCTTTTATCTTCATATTTCCTCCCCTATATTACAAACAAACAGCCGCCCTTTACCGGCCTGCCTTACTTTTTAAAAATTTATTAAAAAAATGAAAAAAACTTGAAACATTTCTGTAATGTAATTCGTCTAAATACATGAAAGAAGAATATATTTATAAAGAATATTTTTTATTATATCTGAAAGTGCCGGCAAAAGAAAAAATGTTATTTCTAACCTTCTCAGCTAAGCAATAAAAAATGCAGGGGAATAGCCCCTGCATTAAAAGAAAAATAAATATTAAAGCTAAAATTAATTCAAAATCTTAATCTTTACTGTTCTTCTTCCCCATTTATAAGCTTCTGCTTTAGTGGCGAAGAAAACATCAATTTTATTCCCTCGGATAGCTCCGCCTGTATCAGCAGCAACTGCATAGCCATAGCCTTCAACATAAACTTTCGTTCCAAGCGGAATTACACTTGGATCAACAGCTATTACCTTTGCACCCGGATTTGCACGCAGATCCAAACCAGTTGCCGTCTTGCCCGAGCAGCCGCTGCAATGGGCAGTATATGCGGTAGAGGATACGTAAATTTCTTTTCCGCCTTCCTTACTGCTGGTTCCACGGGACACTACCTGTGTTGCCGCAGCTACCTTTGTTCCAACAGCAACGACTTTATCCTGCTTTTCTTTAACTTTCTTTTCACTGATCAGTTTTCTGGAAATTTCTTTGCCATTTTCCAGAACGACTTCAAACTGTTTTGTCAGAAGGCCCGCTTTTCCGGCATTCACAACCTTTTCAGTGCCTTTAGCCAAATTTTTGTCTTTTTTCGTAACAACTGCGAAATTAATTGGTTCTTCCACTACATCGGTGACTTTTTCAACTCGAATGACTTTTATAGTGTCATTGGCTTTGACTGTCTCTTCCAACTTTGGTTCAACACGGTCTAATTCATTTACTTTGATTCCCTGCTGTGATAAAAAGTCAGCGACCGTAGTCGAAGTTGACCAAACCTGCTTTTCTTTTCCGCCATTATTCAGCGTTAAAGAAAATGCTTTCTCAATTTGTATTTCCATGTTGCTTTTAACTTTTTCTTCTGGCTTCGGCTGAATCTTATCGTGTTCATTCAAAGCAATATTCTGCTCTGTTAAAACTTCCTCAACCGTCTTTGCTGCGGTCCAAATCGTTTTCTTCTCGTTATCTGTTACAACTTGCACCTGTTTAGCCGGTTCATAAACAATTTCCAGATTGTCCTTAACCTGTGTGTTTACCGAGGGAAACACATAATCCTCTGAGCGCAATGAAATATTTAGATCATCGAATATATCTTGAATCGTTGTTGCATGCGTTTTGATGACTTTCTCTTGACCATCCAGCGTCAATGCCACTGTTTTCTTAGACGTTTCATATAGAACGAAACCGAAAGCAGCTGCAAAAACTATTAAACTAGCAGTAAAAATGGCCAATTTCTTTTTACTCAAAGACTTGGATAACAGGTTTTTCATGTTTTCAATCACGATGAAAAACGCCTCCTTTTCTCTTCGGAGTGATTATATAGAGTATCTTGCCGGCTGTCAACTCTTTCGTTTCCCCTTCAGCATATAGAGAATGGCAGATGTCAGGAAACTATTTGCTTGCCTATAAAGAACTGCACACTATCTTTATGTATGAAAGACAGTTCCCCACTATGCATCCCTTTCCTGTAAATATCCCGTTGCAAATTCAGCTTGCCTTGGTTTTATACTTTTCAACACTGCATTGAAAAATCCTTCTTTTCTTTTACTGGAATATATAAAGGCAGATCGCGATTCTGCTCTATTTTTTCTAGTAAATGGCAAGCGTCCTCGTAAACGTATTTCCTATTATGCAAAAAAATCAAGAGAAAGGAAAGAGAGACTTATCGACATGGTTATCCTATGAGACGAAGGAGGCATGTAGAACTTTTTAGAAACAGAAAAAATTTGGACAAGCTCCTACAGCATTCGACAAAAAGGGTTATCAGTTTATGCCGAATAATTTTTTTGCATTTTCGGTTGTCGCGCTTGCGACTTCTTCTACAGATATCCCTTTTATTTCTGCTATCTGCTCGGCAACTAGTTTTACATAGCTAGGTTCATTTCTTTTTCCTCTGTATGGGTGGGGAGTCAGATATGGGCAATCAGTTTCAATCAAAAGTTTATCCAATGGAATAGCATCCGCGACTTCCTTAGGCTTCTTTGCATTTTTAAAAGTTACTGGCCCTCCCAAAGAAATATAAAAGTTCATATCTACGCATTCTTTTGCAGTTTCAGGACTGCCGCTGAAACAATGCATGATTCCCCCTACTTCTCCGGCTCCTTCTTCTTTCAGTATTTCTACTATATCCGCAGTTGCATCACGGTTATGGATGACGATCGGAAGCTTTACCTTTTTCGCAAGCTGGATTTGCTTTCTGAAAACCTCTTTTTGCACATCCTTTGGAGACTTGTCCCAATAATAATCCAAGCCCATTTCTCCAAGGGCTACTACCTTTGGATGCTGAGAAAGTACTTCAATCCATTGAAGGTCTTCATCCGTCATATCAATCGCATCGACGGGGTGCCAGCCAATGCTTGCGTAAATAAAATCATATTCATTTGATAGTTCCATGGCTTTTTCGATTGTTGGGCGGTCAAATCCTACAACTACAATATTGGAGACTCCTTCACTTAAAGCCCTGTCCATAACCTCTTTTAAATCCTCGTTATATTGTTCTGCATTTAAGTGCGCGTGTGTGTCGAAAAACATGAAAAAAACTCCTTTTTGCTTATATTATTTTTCTATTACAATTCTTTCGCTCATGTAACATTCCGAATATGGTTTTAGGCCTTTTTTAGGAATCTTTTCGTTAAATACCATCCTATTTTACTTTTATAAAATAATATCCCTAAAGGGTCTTTATCTTATAATCTATGCCCGTTGATTTCCGCTGCAGGCACTCGCTTTCCACAGGGCTGCCGACGCTCCTCGACTCTCTGCTCCTGTGGAGCCCCTTTGTAAGCTACTTCCGTAGCAGTTTCGCAATTAACTCATTGGTGTAACGAAAACAGCCTTACTTAAAAAGAAAAACATAGAAATGCTTACGTTGAACGCTTAACACTTCTATGTTTTTAATATTTATCATGTAAATGAATAATTTTTATTTAACCCTTGCTCCTAATGGAAGAGATTCTGCAATTGTAGCAAGGGAAAGTTCGCCGTCTTTCCCTCCTGCTAAAATCATCCCCTCTGAAAGCTCGCCGCGAAGTTTAACAGGTTTCAAATTGGTTACACAAATTACTTTTCTGCCAACCAATTCTTCCGGCTTATAAAATTTTGCAATGCCAGAAACAACCTGGCGCTTTTCATAGCCAAGGTCCAGCTGCAGTTTTAGTAGCTTATCAGCCTTTTTCACTGGTTCAGCCTCGATAACCTGCGCCACTCTTAAATCGACCTTCATGAAATCATCAATGGTGATTTCTGCGCTTTCCGGTTTTTCTTCTGCTTTTGCTTCAGGCTTGGCTTCTTCTTTAGGAGCTGAACCCTGCATTTTTGTTTTAATGAATTCCACTTCTTCATTAATATCAAGGCGAGGGAAGATCGGTTCTCCCTTTGAGACCTTTGTGACTTCCGGGATCTGTCCGAAAGTTTCAAGGCTTTCCCAAGATGTTAAGGCTACTTCATTTACATTTAATTGCGTGAAAATTTCTTTCGGTGTACGGGTCAAGAAAGGTTGAAGAAGCACAGCAATTCTGCGGAGAGACTCTGCTAAATGTACCATTACACTTGCAAGCTCTTCTCTCTTTTCTTCTTCCTTGGCAAGCGCCCAAGGCTGCGTTTCATCTATATATTTATTCGTCCTGCTAACAAGCTGCCAAACGGCTGAAAGGGCAACAGAAAACTCCATTTTTTCCATTGCTTCCTCATACTTAGAAACAGTCTCACGGTTCATTTGAAGCAGCTGCTGGTCAAACTCGCCGTCGGAGCCTTTATAAGCTGGAATAACACCGTCAAAATATTTATTAACCATGGCAATCGTTCTGTTTAAAAGATTTCCTAAATCGTTTGCAAGGTCAAAATTGATTCTTTCCACAAAGCCTTCAGGCGTGAACACTCCATCTGCCCCAAATGGCACTTCGCGAAGTAAGTAGTAGCGGAGTGCATCCAGTCCATAGCGGTCAATTAACGTGACTGGGTCCACTACATTCCCTTTAGATTTGGACATTTTGCCGTCTTTCATTAATAACCAGCCATGCGCAAACACTTTTTTAGGCAGCGGGAGATCCAAAGCCATAAGCATAATTGGCCAATAAATAGTATGGAATCGTACGATTTCTTTTCCTACTAAATGAACATCTGCCGGCCAGTAGTTCAAGTACTTTGAATCATCATCGGTACCGTAGCCAAGAGCTGTAATATAATTGGACAAAGCATCAATCCACACATAAACAACATGCTTAGGATTATTTGGAACTTTCACACCCCAATCAAACGTTGTACGGGAAACAGCCAAATCCTCGAGTCCAGGCTTAATAAAGTTATTAATCATTTCATTCTTGCGGGATTCCGGCTGAATGAAGGATGGGTTTTCTTCATAATACTGCAGAAGCCTGTCAGCATACTTGCTGACCTTGAAAAAATAGGACTCTTCTTTTACTTTATGAACCGGACGTCCACAGTCAGGGCAGTTGCCATCTGACAGCTGGCGCTCCGTGTAGTAAGACTCACAAGGAGTACAGTACCAGCCTTCGTATTCTCCAAGATAAATATCTCCCTGTTCAACAAGCTGGGCAAATATTTTTTCTACAATCTGTTTATGCCTGTCTTGAGTTGTACGAATAAAATCATCGTAGGAAATATCGAGCTTCTTCCATAATTCCTGGATCCCTTCTACGATTTCATCTACATACTGCTGAGGAGTAACACCTTTTTCTTCCGCTTTCTCCTGAATCTTTTGTCCATGTTCATCTGTTCCAGTTAAGTACATAACATCATAGCCGCGCATACGCTTATAACGTGCCATTGCATCACCAGCTACAGTTGTATAGGCATGCCCTATATGTAAATTTCCGCTAGGATAATAAATTGGAGTGGTTAGATAAAAAGTCTTTAATTTTTCCTCCACAAGATTCCCTCCCTAATTTTAAGAAAGCATCGGTGCATATATATATGCATCTAAGCTTATTATGGACTCTTTTTAATAAAATCTCATCAACTATTAAAAAATCCCGCCCAATTTGGACGGAAGTAAAATCAGAAATTCGTGCCGTTATTGAGCCTGCTATAACTGTGTTTTTCAAGATGTTATATTCGTCATCATAACCTCTTATACCATCAAAATATACCTAAAAACTTGAAATTGTGCAACCAATAGGCAGATGTGAACTACTGAATCTTTTTTCTAAAATGTTAATCCTTAATAAAAAATTAAAATAAACTTCTTCTTTATCCCTATAAAAGGAAATGGGCCTTCGAATATTATTATATCGGCAATAAAGACTTTTGTAGAATTTTGTCGAAATGTCGAATCAAGTCATTTTAAGGTATATAGCAAAAACTTCGATTCTCCACTCTCCTTTTATTACATTTCAGCACCAAAACCTTATTATATCAATACTTCAATGCATATCCTAAAATTTTCTATTTGAATTAAACATAAAGTAATTGACGTATTTGGGAATGGCTGGTATTATGTAATTAATAAAGATTTTGTCGAATAATGACGAAACAACATAGATAGAGAAAAATATTATTTGGAGATTTGAGAGGAGAAATTTATTATGAAATCCACAGGTATTGTTCGTAAAGTTGATGAGCTTGGCCGCGTTGTTATCCCTATTGAATTAAGACGTACATTGGGAATTGCAGAAAAGGATGCTTTAGAAATCTATGTAGATGACGAAAGAATCATCCTTAAGAAGTACAAGCCAAACATGACATGCCAGGTTACCGGGGAAGTTTCTGACGAAAATATCTCTTTGGCTAACGGAAAATTAATTCTTAGCCGTGACGGTGCTGAACAGTTATTAAAAGAAATTCAAAGTACATTTGAATTAGTAAAATAATAAAGAGAAAAGCTTCTCACAACTGTGAGAAGCTTTTTTATTACTCGACATGGTAGGCATGATATACATCCCGTTTGTTTAATCCCCTGTCCTTTGCTGTTTGTTTAATGGCTTCTTTACTGGCCAATCCACTTTCTTCTATATAATGCTTTACATGATCCTCTATTGAAACATTTTCCCACCATACTGGTTCTTCTACCTTCATATCCTCAGAAGCCCCTTCAATAATGATGCAAAATTCTCCTCTTACTTCTCCACTGGCGGCCCATTCGATTGCTTCGGAGACTGTTCCCCTAATAAATTCTTCATATCTTTTCGTTAGTTCCCGGCACAAGGAGATGTTCCGGTTACCCATCAAATCTTCAATCAATGAAAGGGTCTCCTTAAGGCGATGTGGAGCTTCATATAAAATTGTTGTCGCGGATAGCTTCGCCAGCTTTTCCAGCTCCTGTTTTTTTATTTTCTTCTGCCTGTTTAAGAAGCCATAAAAATAAAAGGGCTGTGTATTAATTCCAGAAGCGATCAAACCGGTTAATGCAGCATTCGCACCAGGAAGCGGCACTACAGTCAGTTTTTCTTCAACAGCGGCTGTTACAAGGTCATAACCTGGATCTGAAATAGCCGGCATCCCTGCATCACTGACAAGGGCAACTTTCGCTCCATTGGCGACTTTCTCCAGAAGCTTGTGCCCGCTTGCTTCCTTATTATGTTCATGATAGCTAATAATTGGCGTCACAATCTCAAAATGATTGCAAAGCTTCTTTGTATTGCGTGTATCCTCCGCTGCAATAAAATCAGCCTCTTTTAAAATCCTTACGGCCCTAAAACTCATATCTTCAAGGTTTCCAATCGGAGTTGGAACTAAATAAAGGATTCCTTTTGTCTCTTCATTTTCAAAGCTTTTTTGCTGCCACATATGTACCACCCGTTTCCTTCGCGAAAAGCGCTGAGCGCCACCGAAGGTATTTTTACCTTCTAATAGGGATTTCCTTATGTCTCCAGTCCCTAGCGGTTAACTAGACATGCTTGAGACTTCGAGCCGATGGCGCTCGGAGCTAGACCGTTCTAAAATTTTTATAATGAAATATTATGTTGTTTTAAGAACTCATCCTTCTTTTTCCTTGGCCATTGTTTAAATTCATATTCAGCCCTCATAGCTTCACTCTTATCCGAAAATGATTTGGAGAATATCAGTTTAACCGGCCCTCTGCCTCTTGTATACTTGGCCCCTTTACCCTCGTTATGAACTTTTATTCTTTTTTCAAGATCATTGGTGTAGCCTGCATATAAACTGCCATCCCTGCAATGAAGAACATAAAAATAGTGGCTATTCTCCATATAAAATCTCTCTAATTTCAGGTGTGTATTCATTTTCATCATTATATACAAATAACGGCGGCAGGATTTTTAAATCCGGGCTTCCGTTTTTAACAGCTTCAATCAGCAGGGTATTCGCTTCCTTCCCTGCCTTTGGATACACAAATTGCACTTTTTTCGGTTCAAGCTTATATTTCCGCATTAAGGTGACGATATCCAGGAATCTGCCCGGCCGATGAACAAATGCAACCTTGCCACCCTGTCTCGCCAGCTGGCTTGATGCTTTAATGGCATCCTCCAGAGTACATAGAATTTCATGG
Organism: Cytobacillus sp. C11.1; assembly: GCF_058145115.1. NCBI lineage: Bacteria > Bacillati > Bacillota > Bacilli > Caryophanales > Bacillaceae > Cytobacillus > Cytobacillus sp. C11.1. Next base: position 860,311 of record NZ_CM176935.1, read on the forward strand.
CGGGCAATTGCTAAATGTTCATTTTCATTGATTTCATCACGGGATAGTGTAGGAAAATACGGAGGATTGCAGGTCACAACATCAAATTTCCCATACCCCAGCACATTGGGCATTTCTTTAATATCTCCATGGATCATTTGAATACGATCCTTAAGATTGTTGTATTCAATGCTCCTTACTGCCATATCAAATAATCGCTCCTGAATCTCCACCCCTGTAATTGTTCCCTTTGTTCTTACGCTTAAAAAGAGCGGAATCACCCCATTTCCGCTGCATAAATCAATAAGATTGCCTTTTTGAATAGGCACATATACAAACCGGGCCAGCAATACAGCATCCAGCGAGAAAGAAAATACAGCCGGGCTTTGAATAATACGCATATCCTCTGCCAGCAAATAGTCCAGCCGTTCACCTTCTTTTAAAAAGTCCATACTTGATCCTCCATGCTCTGTTTCCTAAATGTATTCTTTCTGAAAGCTTTGGTAAATAAACTTTTCTGTTGATTTCCGCTCCAGGCGCTCAGCGAACAGCGGGCGGTCCGGGCCCTCTTCGGCGATCTGCGCCTTGGCCAGCATTCTTGAACAGGCATCGGACGAAGAAAATGCGAATGCTTTTTCGCGGTCTTGCGCCTTCCGCTCTAATCAACAGAGAGCCAATATCAGCACTTTCGATTAACATTACCTTTTTGAAGAAGACTGATTAAGCCTCTTTCATATGGAAAAAATAGCCTTCCTTTAATCAGGAAGGCTAAAAGTTTACTTTTTATTAAGGAAAGACAAGCAAAACAGGCAGTCGCCCTCTTTTCTAGGGCTGCCAAAATGGAGATTACAAATGTGAAAACCTTCCTGATAGAGGCGGGCAAGATTATCATAGCCTTCTCCGATATCGATCACCTTATCATCATCCGTATCTCCGGCAGGCTGCACTGCTTTTTTCTTTTTAACCGATGTGCTTTCCTTTTCCGTAGATATGTCTAAATGGCGTCTTAAATGTTCATTTTCCAGCTTTAAAGAGTTATTCTCTTCAAGTATTTCTGCCAAATGCTGCTTTAACTCACCAAGCTGCTGATATAACTCTCCAATTTGGGTTTCCATGTTACTTACTGAGTCAAAGATTTCTTTTTTATCCACGCCTTCCACCTCTTAATCTGTGGACTGAACTGATACAGCACCTTGTTTTAAAATTTCATCGAGTGTATATTCGAGTACGCGCTCTTGTTCTTTAACATCCACTTGAAGAACACGCTCCAATATATTTAAGCCTACGACTTTTCCAGGTCCATCAGGAGTCTGAATCCATTCCCCAAGGTCCGGAAGCTGTTCCTTAGCTGCTTCGTATTCGTCATTCTCATATTTCAGGCAGCACATTAAGCGCCCGCATAAACCTGAAATTTTCGTAGGGTTTAACGAAAGATTCTGGTCCTTTGCCATTTTTATGGATACCGGATCAAAATCGCCAAGGAATGTGGAACAGCAAAGCATCCTTCCACACGGGCCAATGCCGCCCAGCATTTTTGCTTCATCCCTTACACCAATCTGGCGAAGTTCAATTCTTGTCCTGAATATGGCTGCAAGGTCTTTTACGAGTTCACGAAAGTCAACCCGCCCATCAGCCGTAAAATAAAATATGACTTTGTTTCGATCAAATGTATATTCAACATCCACAAGCTTCATATCAAGCTGATGTGTATTGACCTTCTCACAGCAAACCTCATATGCTTCTTTAGCGGCCTGCTTGTTCTCATCAACAATCATGCGATCCTTTTGATCTGCAATACGAAGGACCTTTTTTAATGGCAGGACTACATCATGTTCATCAACCTGTTTCGGGGCTATAACTACTTTTCCGTACTCTACGCCTCTAACGGTTTCGACAATGACAAAGTCATCCTTTTGTATTGAGAGATCTCCGGGATCAAAATAATATATCTTGCCCGCTTTTTTAAAGCGCACTCCTACTACATCATACAAAGGAAGATCCCTCCTGCAATTTTAACACAAGCTGTTCCATCAACAGCTGCGGATTCATATTTGCCTGCAATTTTCTTTTCGCTTCCAAAACAGCCGTCATCTGTTCTGTTAATCGCTTCGTAGAATATTGCAGTGCAAACTGCTCTAAACGATTCTTTTCGTTGAGATGGACAACCTGGTCTTGTTTCCCAAGCTGTATATATAATAAATCTTTAAAAATAAGAAGTAATAAATCTAAGCCGCGATCAATCTGCTCTTTCTCTTTAAAGTGCAAGAACCAATCCTCCTGAAGGGCAACCATTGCCTCAAGCGGATTTTTCTTAACCACTTCATATAATTTTAACACTATTTTTTGTGCTTGTACAAACCAATCATCAGAACTATATTCCAAAGCCTCATCCAAATTATTGGTAATTTGTGCAAGTAATGGTGCCCGGCTAGGATCTACTCCATTATTCTTTAACTGTTCGATCATTTCAGCTGGGGATAAAGGTTTAAAAGAAATCGTCTGGCAGCGGGATAGAATAGTAGGAAGCATTTGCTGGGACTGTTCAGTAATTAAAATGGCAGTCGTTTGCGCATGAGGTTCCTCCAGAAATTTCAGCAGACTATTGGCAGCATTTACAGTCATCCTGTCTGCATGTACAATCACATAAAGTTTTCTTTTTGATTCTACACCTGTTTTTGAAAACTCTTCCTGAAGGCTCTGAATCTGATTCTTTTTAATAGAAAGTCCGTCCGGCTCTACAATATGAACATCGGGGTGATTACCGCTATTAATCCTTTTACAGTTTGAACATGTTTCACATGGAACATACCCTTCAACGGGAGCCTTGCAGAATTGGCTTTTTGCCAAAAGTGTGCTCGCTTCCCGCTTCCCTGTCCCTTTCATTCCCTCAAACAAGTAGGCGTGGGCCAGCCGATCCTTCACTATGCTATTTTTAAACATTTTCAATACTACTGGCTGTATGGCCTCCAGCTGTTCCCACGTTTTTCCCACAACAATCACTCACTTACGTATATAAATTTATTAAAAGACCTTTAATTTCTCCGACTTTTCCAAGTATATCAATCGAAGATTCTTCCTTTTTCATTAGTTCATCTGTCAGCTCAGAAAGCTTTTCATCAACGGTTTCGACAACCTTTAGCGACCTGCCTTGTCCAAATTGATTCCAGCTATGTGATTGCTTTAGCTCCATGCCAAAGTCAACGGCTTCCTTCACAAACTTTTTAACCAATGTTTTAAACTTGGCCAAGTCCTTAAAAGTCCGGGACCGAGCAAGGCGTTCACCGGCGGCATCAATCTCTTTTAATAATCCCTGGAGCTGTGAAGCCTGCATCTTCTGGTCCTGCTTCTGAACCAGTTCATAAAACTTGGTGCCATTCCCCGCTGCCTGCTTTTGGTCCTGGCGGATATTTTCCATTTTGAGCCGAAGATCCTGGTTGATTTTCATACATTAATCCTCCGAAAAAGGTAGCATTGGACCCTGTAAAAACAATAATGGTTTATTAAAAGTGGTGGAATTGCTCAACTGGCAATACAAAAACTGTTGCACCGCCCACTTCTACCTCTACTGGATAGGGCACATAGGAATCAGCGTTTCCGCCCATTGGTGAAACAGGTGCAACAAGCTGGTCTCTTGCCCGGCAGTTTTCTTTAATAATCTGCAGAGCCCGTTCTACCCGAATATCCTCTGTGCCGATCATGAAAGTTGTATTTCCGGATTTCAAAAACCCGCCTGTACTGGCCAATTTTGTTGCTCGAAAATTATTATCCACCAAGGCATTCATAAGTTTATTGCTGTCCTGATCCTGTATTACTGCCAGGATTAATTTCATAGACCCATCCCCTTTACAGTTTTTTATCCGTTGTTTCTTACCTTTATTATATCAATTATTTTATGCTCAAGCAGAAATTAAGGGAAGACTGTGGAATTTATTTTTTTAAAAATTGCCTGCTATTTATTTCTGCCTGAAGCTGCTGCATTGCATATAGCAGATAGCCACAAGCTCCTGCACTTCCTTCTTTTACAAAAAAACCTTAAAGATTTAAAATCTTTAAGGCCCTTCTTATATTTTCCCTTCTAGCACTTCTTTTAGCTTTTCATCTGCCTGCTTATATACATCCTCCACCGGCCTGGAAGCATTAATCTTATAAATTCTGTCAGGATAAAGGTCCATTAATTTGAGATATCCCTCGCGTACTTTATGGTGAAAATCTAATTTTTCCAGGTCAAGACGATTTACTTCCCTCCCCTTATGCTGGTTGATTCTCTCCAACCCTGCCTCTGGTTCAATATCAAAGTACAATGTTAGCTTAGGCATCATTCCCTCAATTGCAAAGCTATTAATGGAGAAAACCTCCTCTATGCCTAATCCCCTTGCATACCCTTGATAAGCAAGTGAGCTGTCAATAAACCTGTCACATAATATTACATATCCTTTTTCTAATGCGGGCTTTACCTTTTCAATCAGGTGCTGCCTTCTAGCCGCTGCATATAAAAGAGCTTCGGTTCTCGGGTCCATCTTTGTATTATTTTTATCCAGGATTACACCTCTGATTTGTTCAGCAATTTCAATTCCGCCTGGCTCCCTCGTTTGAAGGACTTTATAGCCTTCCGCTCCAAGCCTCTTTGCCAGTAAACTAATGATGGTTGTTTTTCCGGCACCTTCAGGACCTTCAACGGTAATAAACATTCCCTTATTCATATTACTTCCTCCACCTGTTCAATAGTCATTCATATATTTTAATGGTGCCTTGTTGAATATTTTCCTCATTTTGAAAGCGCGCACCGGCTTCCTTAAGAATTCTTATATTTTGGATATCTTCCTTGTGTATTGGTTCTCCCGGAAATAAAAGTGGAATGCCGGGCGGATAAGGGGTCACCTGCTGTGCGCATATCCTGCTGACAGAGTCCTCAAGCAGAACTGTTTTTATGGCATAGCCTTCTCGTTTCTTTTGATTGAAAGCAAGCTCTGAAACAGGCTCTTTTGAAAATATCATTTTCTTTTTTTGATCTTCTGTGTTTATATAAGTTTTTAACTCTTTCTCTAAACAATTGATAACCCTTTCAACCGAGTAGTCCATGTTTGATTTTAGCAGCGGAAAAACGAGCAGGACGTTATATGGATCAGCCATTTCCGCATAGATACCATGCTGCTCCAGAATCTGCTGAAGTTCATATCCGCTTAGAGAAGTAGTGGATTGAATTGTAACTTTTAAAGGGTCACCGATATTATTTTTATAAGGGAGGACTTTAATTCCCTTTATTTTGCTTAGTGCATTCCTGAAGTTTTCAATCTTTTCGTAAAGGTTATCTGCATCTTTATCTGAAAAAGAAGCTAAGTATGCCCTGGCCATATCAAGCGAGGCCATAATTGGATATGACGGGCTGCTTGATTGGAGTAACCCCAGATAGCTGCTTAATTTTTCTTCATTTATAAGTTTGCTATTAAAATGCAGGTAGGCCCCCATCGTCATAGCAGGCAGTGTCTTATGGGCTGATTGTATAACAATATCCGCTTTGAGTTGGACAGCAGAAGCCGGGAAACACTTTGCTCCAATAAAATGCGCCCCATGCGCCTCATCCACCAGAACTGGTATCCCATAGTGATGAGCATGAGTAATAATCTGCTCCAAGTCGGAAACCATTCCATAATAATTAGGGTACGTTAAAATCAGCGCTTTGGCATGCGGGTATCGTCCGATTGCTTCTTTTACCGTCTCGAACGGCACACCTCCAGCCACGCCCCAATCCTGGTTGTATTCAGGCGCTAAAAAAACCGGATCTGCCTTAACCAAAGAGATGCCGTTAAGGATCGACTTATGGCAATTTCGCTGTACTAATACGGTATCATTCTCTTCAGCCGCCGCCATAATCATAGCGAGGTTCCCTGCAGTTGACCCATTTACCAAGAAATAACTTGTGGAGACACCGTACAAATTTGCAAGCAGCCTATGGGCCTCCAATATCACTCCCTCGGGAGAATGCAAATCATCCAGGCCACTGAGTTCCGTGGCATCCAGCTTTAAAATATCTTTAAAAAATTCTGATTCTCCATAGCTTAAAAGTTCTCCATACTTATGTCCCGGGACATGAAAAGATATAGGGTGCTGTGAGGAATGCTTTTTCAACTGATCATATAATGGAGTCCGTTCCTGATTCATTTCATCACCAAATTATTGCACTTTCCTTAGATTCTTATCCTATTTTAACAAATAGGGTATGTCCTATAAAGAGCCACACTTGCAATATAGCCAGTCCCCTCATTAAATAAGCAATTTTATAAAGAAATCCATGATAGACATACACCCAAATGGGATTTCCATCATACAATATTAATCAAGTAACCTCAAAAAACTCGCCAATGAATATTCGAAAAATTGTATACAATAAATATTACTGGGCAGAATAAGTGTATGGAGGTGGAGTGATTGGGTTCGCTATTAGCAAAAAAACATGCAGGAGAAGAATGTGTCATTTGCGAGCAGGCTAAAACTAGGGGAATACATCTATACACTTCTTTTATCTGCACAGATTGTGAAAAAGATTTAATAACTACAGATACAAGCAATCCAAAATATAATTATTACTTAAAGAAACTAAAAAAAATAACAATGCCAGAAATATTTTCTTAAAAGGGAGCTCCTCGGGACAGGGGCTTTTTATTTTTGCTGAGCTTATGCTGCCAGTCGATGCAAGAAGGAATAATTACCTTGAATGAGACCAATTAACTGTGATACTTCAATCAACATTTAGTAATATTCGGTATTTAATAAAACAAAGATGAGTGGCCAAAAAAATGTCTCCTTCAGAGAAATAAGCGATATTTATAAGCTGAAAATAAATAAAAACACAAAAAGAGCACGCATCAGGTGCTCTTTCATTTGCCCGGCAGCGTCCTACTCTCACAGGGGGACAGCCCCCAACTACCATCGGCGCTGAGAAGCTTAACTTCCGTGTTCGGTATGGGAACGGGTGTGACCTTCTCGCTATCGCCACCAGACTATTTGGTTTGAAGAAAGTTCATTCCTTCAAAACTAGATAATGCATGAAGAAGTGTTGCCGAGTATCACCAATAACTTGGTTAAGTCCTCGATCGATTAGTATCAGTCAGCTCCACATGTCGCCACGCTTCCACCTCTGACCTATCAACCTGATCATCTTTCAGGGATCTTACTAGCTTGACGCTATGGGAAATCTCATCTCGAGGGGGGCTTCATGCTTAGATGCTTTCAGCACTTATCCCTTCCGCACATAGCTACCCAGCGATGCCTTTGGCAAGACAACTGGTACACCAGCGGTGCGTCCATCCCGGTCCTCTCGTACTAAGGACAGCTCCTCTCAAATTTCCTGCGCCCACGACGGATAGGGACCGAACTGTCTCACGACGTTCTGAACCCAGCTCGCGTACCGCTTTAATGGGCGAACAGCCCAACCCTTGGGACCGACTACAGCCCCAGGATGCGATGAGCCGACATCGAGGTGCCAAACCTCCCCGTCGATGTGGACTCTTGGGGGAGATAAGCCTGTTATCCCCGGGGTAGCTTTTATCCGTTGAGCGATGGCCCTTCCATGCGGAACCACCGGATCACTAAGCCCGACTTTCGTCCCTGCTCGACTTGTAGGTCTCGCAGTCAAGCTCCCTTGTGCCTTTACACTCTGCGAATGATTTCCAACCATTCTGAGGGAACCTTTGGGCGCCTCCGTTACTTTTTAGGAGGCGACCGCCCCAGTCAAACTGCCCACCTGACACTGTCTCCCGCCCCGATAAGGGGCGCGGGTTAGAATTTCAATACAGCCAGGGTAGTATCCCACCGACGCCTCCACCGAAGCTGGCGCTCCGGTTTCTACGGCTCCTACCTATCCTGTACAAGCTGTACCAAAATTCAATATCAGGCTACAGTAAAGCTCCACGGGGTCTTTCCGTCCTGTCGCGGGTAACCTGCATCTTCACAGGTACTATAATTTCACCGAGTCTCTCGTTGAGACAGTGCCCAGATCGTTACGCCTTTCGTGCGGGTCGGAACTTACCCGACAAGGAATTTCGCTACCTTAGGACCGTTATAGTTACGGCCGCCGTTTACTGGGGCTTCGATTCAAAGCTTCGCTTGCGCTAACCTCTCCTCTTAACCTTCCAGCACCGGGCAGGCGTCAGCCCCTATACTTCGCCTTGCGGCTTCGCAGAGACCTGTGTTTTTGCTAAACAGTCGCCTGGGCCTATTCACTGCGGCTCATCAGGGCTATTCACCCTAATGAGCACCCCTTCTCCCGAAGTTACGGGGTCATTTTGCCGAGTTCCTTAACGAGAGTTCTCTCGCTCACCTTAGGATTCTCTCCTCGCCTACCTGTGTCGGTTTGCGGTACGGGCACCTTTTCCCTCGCTAGAGGCTTTTCTTGGCAGTGTGGAATCAGGAACTTCGGTACTAAATTTCCCTCGCCGTCACAGCTCAGCCTGTATGGTAACGGGATTTGCCTCGTTACCGGCCTAACTGCTTGGACGCGCATATCCAACAGCGCGCTTACCCTATCCTCCTGCGTCCCCCCATTGCTCAAACGGTAAAGAGGTGGTACAGGAATATCAACCTGTTGTCCATCGCCTACGCTTTTCAGCCTCGGCTTAGGTCCCGACTAACCCTGAGCGGACGAGCCTTCCTCAGGAAACCTTAGGCATTCGGTGGATGGGATTCTCACCCATCTTTCGCTACTCATACCGGCATTCTCACTTCTAAGCGCTCCACCAGTCCTTGCGGTCTAGCTTCAACGCCCTTAGAACGCTCTCCTACCACGGACACCTAATGGTGTCCATCCACAGCTTCGGTGATACGTTTAGCCCCGGTACATTTTCGGCGCGGAGTCACTCGACCAGTGAGCTATTACGCACTCTTTAAATGGTGGCTGCTTCTAAGCCAACATCCTGGTTGTCTAAGCAACTCCACATCCTTTTCCACTTAACGTATACTTTGGGACCTTAGCTGGTGGTCTGGGCTGTTTCCCTCTTGACTACGGATCTATCACTCGCAGTCTGACTCCCATGGATAAGTCTTTGGCATTCGGAGTTTGTCTGAATTCGGTAACCCGATGAGGGCCCCTAGTCCAAACAGTGCTCTACCTCCAAGACTCTTACTACATGAGGCTAGCCCTAAAGCTATTTCGGAGAGAACCAGCTATCTCCAAGTTCGATTGGAATTTCTCCGCTACCCACACCTCATCCCCGCACTTTTCAACGTGCGTGGGTTCGGGCCTCCATCCAGTGTTACCTGGACTTCACCCTGGACATGGGTAGATCACCTGGTTTCGGGTCTACGACCACATACTCATTCGCCCTATTCAGACTCGCTTTCGCTGCGGCTCCGTCTTATCAACTTAACCTCGCATGTAATCGTAACTCGCCGGTTCATTCTACAAAAGGCACGCTATCACCCATTAACGGGCTCTAACTACTTGTAGGCACACGGTTTCAGGTTCTCTTTCACTCCCCTTCCGGGGTGCTTTTCACCTTTCCCTCACGGTACTGGTTCACTATCGGTCACTAGGGAGTATTTAGCCTTGGGAGATGGTCCTCCCTGCTTCCGACGGGATTTCTCGTGTCCCGCCGTACTCAGGATCCACTCTGGAGGGAACGAAGTTTCAACTACAGGGCTTTTACCTTCTCTGGCCGGCCTTTCCAGACCTGTTCATTTACCTCGTTCCTTTGTAACTCCGTGTAGAGTGTCCTACAACCCCAAGAGGCAAGCCTCTTGGTTTGGGCTAATCCCGTTTCGCTCGCCGCTACTCAGGGAATCGCGTTTGCTTTCTCTTCCTCCGGGTACTTAGATGTTTCAGTTCCCCGGGTCTGCCTTCCATACCCTATGTATTCAGGTAAAGATCCTATCCCATTACGGATAGGGGGTTTCCCCATTCGGAAATCTCCGGATCAAAGCTTACTTACAGCTCCCCGAAGCATATCGGAGTTAGTCCCGTCCTTCATCGGCTCCTAGTGCCAAGGCATTCACCGTGCGCCCTTTCTAACTTAACCTACTTCGGCCGCTGATCGACTGCGAATCTCTGCGTCAGCTCCGTCACTGTGCTCCTCACGTACTCTCGTACGCTCCGGTGCTCGTTCGGTCGCTTCCTTGATCTTCTTGCCGCTCATCGTCTTCATGGTTTGTGCTCTTACTTGGTTTTAAAAAACTTACATAAGAGAAAAAAACTAAGATGGCGATTACTCGGTTATTGCTTCTTCATTAACATTATCTAGTTTTCAAGGAACAAGGCTGCTACTTGAACAGCTTCATTGCTGCCTTGCGACAAGCTGAGGGATTACTTCCTCGAGCTACTGCGGCGCAGGAGCAAAAAAAATAATAACGAACGGATTCGTTATAGTTGGTGGAGCCTAGCGGGATCGAACCGCTGACCTCCTGCGTGCAAAGCAGGCGCTCTCCCAGCTGAGCTAAGGCCCCATTATGAGATGGTGGGCCTAAATGGACTCGAACCATCGACCTCACGCTTATCAGGCGTGCGCTCTAACCAGCTGAGCTATAGGCCCACATAATAGGTAAAAGTATTTAACTGTTGAGAGATTGGTCTCTCAAAACTAAACGAACAAAACACGTCACGTCTCAAGTAAATATCCTTAGAAAGGAGGTGATCCAGCCGCACCTTCCGATACGGCTACCTTGTTACGACTTCACCCCAATCATCTGTCCCACCTTAGGCGGCTGGCTCCAAAAGGTTACCCCACCGACTTCGGGTGTTACAAACTCTCGTGGTGTGACGGGCGGTGTGTACAAGGCCCGGGAACGTATTCACCGCGGCATGCTGATCCGCGATTACTAGCGATTCCGGCTTCATGCAGGCGAGTTGCAGCCTGCAATCCGAACTGAGAATGGTTTTATGGGATTCGCTTAACCTCGCGGTCTCGCAGCCCTTTGTACCATCCATTGTAGCACGTGTGTAGCCCAGGTCATAAGGGGCATGATGATTTGACGTCATCCCCACCTTCCTCCGGTTTGTCACCGGCAGTCACCTTAGAGTGCCCAACTGAATGCTGGCAACTAAGATCAAGGGTTGCGCTCGTTGCGGGACTTAACCCAACATCTCACGACACGAGCTGACGACAACCATGCACCACCTGTCATCCTGTCCCCCGAAGGGGAACGCCCTATCTCTAGGGTTGTCAGGAGATGTCAAGACCTGGTAAGGTTCTTCGCGTTGCTTCGAATTAAACCACATGCTCCACCGCTTGTGCGGGCCCCCGTCAATTCCTTTGAGTTTCAGCCTTGCGGCCGTACTCCCCAGGCGGAGTGCTTAATGCGTTTGCTGCAGCACTAAAGGGCGGAAACCCTCTAACACTTAGCACTCATCGTTTACGGCGTGGACTACCAGGGTATCTAATCCTGTTTGCTCCCCACGCTTTCGCGCCTCAGCGTCAGTTACAGACCAAAGAGTCGCCTTCGCCACTGGTGTTCCTCCACATCTCTACGCATTTCACCGCTACACGTGGAATTCCACTCTTCTCTTCTGCACTCAAGTTCCCCAGTTTCCAATGACCCTCCCCGGTTGAGCCGGGGGCTTTCACATCAGACTTAAGGAACCGCCTGCGCGCGCTTTACGCCCAATAATTCCGGACAACGCTTGCCACCTACGTATTACCGCGGCTGCTGGCACGTAGTTAGCCGTGGCTTTCTGGTTAGGTACCGTCAAGGTACCGGCAGTTACTCCGGTACTTGTTCTTCCCTAACAACAGAGTTTTACGATCCGAAAACCTTCATCACTCACGCGGCGTTGCTCCGTCAGACTTTCGTCCATTGCGGAAGATTCCCTACTGCTGCCTCCCGTAGGAGTCTGGGCCGTGTCTCAGTCCCAGTGTGGCCGATCACCCTCTCAGGTCGGCTACGCATCGTTGCCTTGGTGAGCCGTTACCTCACCAACTAGCTAATGCGTCGCGGGCCCATCTGTAAGTGATAGCCGAAACCATCTTTCAGCTTTCCCTCATGTGAGGGAAAGAGTTATCCGGTATTAGCTCCGGTTTCCCGAAGTTATCCCAGTCTTACAGGCAGGTTGCCCACGTGTTACTCACCCGTCCGCCGCTGACTTCAGGGAGCAAGCTCCCATCCGTCCGCTCGACTTGCATGTATTAGGCACGCCGCCAGCGTTCGTCCTGAGCCAGGATCAAACTCTCCATATAAGAGTTGATTAAGCTCATAAGTTGTCTTTTTAAAAAAGACTAAAGAATTAACGTTGACGTTTTTGTTCGTTCAGTTTTCAAAGATCAATCCACCGCTCAGAAGCGACTTTATTAATATATCATTCTCACAACCAGATGTCAACAACTTTTTAAAAGATGTTTTTCATCACTTCATTGTGACGACCTTTAATATAATATCACCACATTAAACAGCTGTCAACGACTCCACCAAAAAAATATCAAAAATAAAAACAGCCGCTTTTATTACGGCTGTCATCCTTAAATTACCCACGTTTGAATGGCTACAAGAGCAAACAATCCCGGTATTCCTAAGAAACCGGATATGGCTGAGGTGGCAAGGTTTATGGGTACATGTATGCCGAACTGGTTGCCAAACGCATTTAAGAAAAATAGAAAGAGTGCTCCTATTATCAGCTTAATGGCTCCCTGCCCGATTAATCTTACCGGTTTTACAGGCGCTCCAATAAATAGAAGCAATAATATTAATCCTCCCAATATGGAGATCACAACAATAGGATCCAAAAGAAAAATCCTCCTCTCAGAAAACTTGTACTATTAATTTATGAATAACATGTACAAAAAAGACCTTGAGAGAAGGACAAGTGTATTGATTTTATTTATATTTTTAAATCCTTTGGTATTTGAAGCTCTAAAAACTTAAATACGGACCTTTACATTCCTCTTTTTTGCTTCTTTAAATAGAAAGAAATATTTCGCTTCAGCCAATTTTGCCTGGGTGATTGCTTCAGGGGATGGATCAAAGCTTTTTTCTACCAATGACTTCTGATTGTTCCATTCTGTTTTTAACCCGTTCAGCTGATGTAATAGCTTCTCGTCGAATTCTTTGCGAAGCCATCCTTTTTTTCGAAAAAACATGGATCCCGCCTCCGTGTTAAACTTCTCGTCGTCCTTCTAACGCTTTCGATAATGTTACTTCGTCAGCATACTCCAGATCTCCCCCTACCGGAAGGCCATGGGCGATGCGTGTAGCCTTTATGCCAGACGGCTTAATCAAACGGGAAATATACATGGCGGTAGCTTCCCCTTCAATATTCGGATTGGTGGCGAGAATAATTTCTTGTACCGTTTCATCCTGGAGCCGCTTTAATAAGTCAGGGATATTGATATCCTCAGGCCCAATCCCATCCATTGGAGAAATCGCACCATGGAGGACATGATACAAGCCGTTATATTCTTTCATCTTTTCCATTGCAATAACATCTTTAGGATCCTGCACAACACAGATTACCGTTCTGTCTCGCCTTTGGTCCTCGCATATATAACATGGATCCTGATCAGTAATATGGCCGCAGACAGAGCAGTAAGTTAAGTTTCTTTTAGCATTTACAAGTGCCTTTGCAAAATCGAGTACGGTATCTTCTTTCATACTCAAAACAAAAAACGCCAGACGTGCAGCCGTTTTCGGGCCGATTCCGGGCAATTTCATGAAGCTGTCTATCAGCTTTGATATTGGTTCAGGATAATGCATGTCTTTTTCCTCCTATAAGAAAAGGAAAAGCGCCGCGAGCATGACAGTCTGCTGATTAAAATTCATCAGACTCTGTTCGCTGGCGCCTGGCCTGTCTCTTCCCTGAGTTCTGCTTTTTGCCAGTGCAGCACGCAAGAAAGATTTTTCAGGAACTTTTCTTAAAACATTCCTGGCAGGTTCATTCCTTTTGTAAATTGGCCCATTGTATCGTTTGTTAAGTCTTCTGCTTTTTTCAATGCATCGTTAGTAGCAGCAAGCACTAAGTCCTGAAGCATTTCAATATCTTCTGGATCTACTACCTCTTCTTTAATATTCACTTCTAAAACTTGTTTGTGGCCCGACACAATTACTGTAACCATTCCGCCGCCAGCTGTTCCTTCAATTCTCTTTTCGCCTAGCTCTTCCTGTGCTTGAGCCATCTTTTTTTGCATTTTTTGCATTTGTTTCATCATATTTTGCATATTTCCCATTCCACCGCGCATTTGTACATACCTCCAAATATTTTTATTCTTTAATCTCAATCAACTCAGGACCGAAAAGCTTTACTGCTTCAGATACATGAGGCTCTTCCTCACTTTTGCTGAAACCTTCATCTGCATTGTCACCGTCACGCTGGTTGCGCACGAATTCCTCCCTGACCTGCTGCCATTGGTCATCAGGTATGCCTACCAGCTGAACTCTTTTTCCTAAAAGTTCAAATAACACGTTAGCCAATGTTTCTAAAAATCTGCTATTATCCATTGCCATTTGGCAGTGAATTTCATACTTAAATTTGACAATAAGGGCTGTTTCCGATGCTGCAACCGGCTCAGCCTCATTTAAAAGGGCAGCCTGAGAACGCATCTGATTATGGACAAGTCTATCCAGCATTTCTCCCCAGCGGCTTTTTATAGCAATCAAATCATTTTTTGTGGCTTGTTTAAGAACCTCATTTACTTTGCCAACAGGTGCCTGAAATCCTTTGCGGGAGCTCCTTTGGGGCTTTTTCTGCACAGCCGCCGATGCAGCACCATCTTCTTTTGCCATAATGCCGTTTTTCTTTAATTCTGTCAGTTCATGTTCCAGCCGTTCTATTTTTTGCATTAGTGGCTTGATGTCTGCAGATTCCCCAGACTTCTCTGTTTTTTCAAGCTGGCAGAGCTTCACAATAGCTACCTCAAGAAAAATTCTTGGGTGATTTGTCCACCGCATTTCCTGCTGTGCTTTATTTAAAACCCCAATCAGCTCGTAGAGTTCTTCTGGTTCCATTTCTTGTGAAAGCTGCTGGAAATCATCATCAAGCATGACTCTCTCTAAAGATTCTTCGAGCCTTGGAGCGGCTTTGTATAAGAGCATATCCCGGTAATAGAGGATAAAGTCTTCAATAAAACGGGACGAATTTTCCCCTGGAAAAGAAGTTCTTCAAGAAACTCAAGACCTGACGCCGCATCCCTTTCCCTTACAGCTCTTGCAAGTTTATTTAAAAACCCCTGTGATACAGCACCTGTTACAGATAAAGCATCATCTACAGTCACTTTTTCCTGGCTGAAGGAAATCGCCTGGTCAAGCAAGCTCAAGGCATCACGCATTCCGCCTTCTGCCGCTCTGGCAATGATCTGCAAAGCCTGTTCCTCACAGGCTGCACCTGTTTCATCCACAATCAGCTTCATTCTCCCTACGATTGCCTGTGCAGTGATTCTTTTAAAATCAAAACGCTGGCACCGGGAAATGATGGTAAGGGGAATCTTGTGAGGCTCAGTAGTCGCCAGTATAAAAATAACATGCTTAGGCGGCTCTTCAAGAGTTTTTAGAAGGGCATTAAAAGCTCCAATGGAAAGCATATGCACTTCATCCACAATGTAAACCTTAAACTTTACAGCATTGGGTGCATATTTAACTTTATCCCTTATGTCCCTGATTTCTTCTACACCATTATTGGACGCAGCATCAATTTCAATGACATCAGGTATGGAACCATCAGTAATTCCTCTGCAGGCTGCACATTCATTACATGGTTCGGTTACCGGTGCCTTCTCACAGTTAACGGCTTTAGCCAGAATTTTAGCTGCACTCGTTTTACCGGTTCCTCGAGGACCTGAAAACAAATAGGCATGTGATATCTTCTGCTGAAGCAGGGCGTTTTGCAAAGTCTTTGTCACATGTTCCTGCCCAACAACATCTATAAACTGCTGTGGACGCCAAACACGATATAAAGCTTGATAACTCATTGATACGCCCCCTTCCTATGTATAGTCCTTCATCTATTATAACGTATCTAAATTCCTTTTTACAAAAGGTAGAGCAAATAAAATTTACTAATCTTTAAAGCACTTTTGCACACACAAAAAACTCACCCTTTGCAGGATGAGTTTAATATACAATATAAACTGCCGTGCACCTTCCGTCGACTGACGCCCATAGGCGTTACTTAAGCAGTTAGCTCGGCCCAGGCAACCCTGCGGCACATGGGAGCGTCCACTTAATGCTGCTTCCTTCCGGACCTGACATGGTTCATGGATTCCCATTGCGCAGGACCCAGGCGTCAACACCACTTACTTAAGGCAGGCCCTACAGGACATCAGCCTCGGGAAGGGATTCAGCCTCGCTAGAGCGGATTGCGAGTACAGGGCACCGCTACCTCCCCGCCTAGCACGGCAAAGTTGATACCATATTTAGTTGCGTCTTATCCGACGCATTTATAAGTATACTAAGATTCAGCTGAAAAAGCAATGCTTATCCATTGTCAATTCCTGTATCAAGTTCCAGCTCCCGCAATTGCCTTTTCTTTTTCTCTTCCTTTTTCCGCTTTCTCAGTTCCCTGAAAAAGTTTGAGAGCAGTTCACCACATTCTTCCTCAAGCACACCGGCCACTACCTCGCTCTGGTGATTGAAACGTTCGTCCTGCAACAGATTCATAAGAGTGCCGGCACATCCGCCCTTAGGATCCTTCGCACCATAAACAACCCTTTTAATGCGTGATAAAATGATAGACCCTGAACACATGGGGCATGGCTCCAGTGTCACATAAAGGACTGCATCCTCAAGTCTCCAAGTCCCCAGCTTTTTGCAAGCTTGATCAATAGCGAGCAATTCAGCATGGGCAATGGCGTTTTGGTTGGACTCCCTTAAATTATGGGCACGTGCAATAATTTCACCATCCAAAACAATTACAGCACCGATTGGAACTTCTTCCAGCCCTTCAGCAATTTTTGCTTCCATAATTGCTTCACGCATATACAATTCTTCTGCAGTGCTAGCTGCTTGCTTCAAATGACTTCATTCCTTCTTTCTTTTATATGTATCTAAATCCCTGTGTAAAAGCTGAAATTTAACCAAAAATAACAGGGAAGGAGCGATTATATGAGAAAATCACAGCAGATCTCGCCTGCATTAATTATTATAGACATGATTAATGACTTTAATTTTAACCATGGAAGGATACTTGCTAAAAAAGCATTGGAGATATCAGGGCCAATTATAAAATTAAGATCGGCATTCCATGAACAAAATCTGCCGGTCATTTATGTAAATGATCATTATAACCTGTGGCAGGCTGATCTGCACACGATTATAAACTATTGTAAAAATCCGCTAAGCGAAGCTGTCCTTCGCCAGGTTCATCCAGCGCAGCATGATTATTTTTTAATAAAGCCAAAGCATTCTGCTTTCTATGGAACTGCGTTAAATACGCTGCTCCATCAGCTGGGAGTTAACACACTTGTCATGACCGGAATTGCCGGCAATATTTGTGTCCTCTTCTCGGCAAATGATGCCTATATGAGAGAATATCATTTACATATTCCACATGATTGCACCGCTTCTAATGATGACCATGATAATGAGAATGCCTTAAAGATGATGGAAAAGGTATTAAAAGCCAATATATCTTCCTTCACTGAGAATAATTATAACATTTCTTCTATGTTTCCTTCATAAAATGGTAGCAGTGTTCTCATCTATAATAAATGATATCTGCCAAAATCGCTTTTAAGGGTGTTTTTTCAGGGAGGGATATAGGAGGCCGCTCCTTATTTGACGTATCTGACACCATTCAGTTTCCAGGCCCTTCGCGATGGTTCTCTGAAGGAGCCGCTTCTGAATAATTTCCCTGCCATTGCCAGAGCCAATAATAATGTCCTCATGATGGTCATCACCAATCAGGAAAACGATCAGTTCAGTGATGAACTCGGCAGAATACTGTTAAATGAAATGGCTATTCAGAATAGATTCCTTGATAACATTACAGCTACGGCAAAAAAATATGGTTTTAGGGATATTCATTTTGATTTTGAGTTTCTGCGCCCAGCGGACCGGGAAGCCTATAACAACTTCCTCCGTAAAGCGAAGGCTAGATTCAGGCAGGAAGGCTGGCTGATTTCTACTGCATTGGCTCCGAAAACCAGTGCCGGGCAAGAAGGACTCTGGTATGAAGCTCATGACTATAAGGCCCATGGAGAAATTGTTGATTTTGTAGTCATCATGACCTATGAATGGGGCTACAGTGGAGGCCCGGCAATGGCTGTTTCCCCTATCGGTCCAGTGCGACAGGTTTTGGAATACGCGATAAGCGAGATGCCTTCGTCTAAAATTATGATGGGCCAGAACCTATATGGCTATGATTGGACACTTCCTTTTGTACAGGGTACAACTGCAAAAGCCGTCAGTCCGCAGCAGGCCATACAAATAGCAGCGGAAAACAATGTGGCCATTCAATATGATTACAAAGCACAGGCGCCTTTTTTCAACTACACAGCACCTGATGGCAAAAGACACGAGGTCTGGTTTGAGGACGCCCGCTCCATCCAGGCAAAATTCGATTTAATCAAAGAACTAAAGCTTCGGGGAATGAGCTACTGGAAACTTGGCCTGTCTTTCCCGCAAAATTGGCTTCTAATTACGGAAAACTTCGATGTTACAAAAAGGGCATGATTGACAACAGCTGCCGCGTCCGGCAGCTGTTTTTTTATTATTCAGATTTTATAACTTATTTTCTTTTTTCCAGCTTAAATTCCATATCCCTTCCACTCCATAGTGTGTTAAAATAAGCTTTGTGTCATTTTTGAACGTAATTATTACAGAATGGTTTCCATAGAGAAAAAAGCAAAGCAGGAGGACGATCCATATGGGGGGAATACCTTTTATTACTGTAGAGGGGCCGATTGGCGTTGGGAAAACATCTCTCGCTAAAGCGATTTCTGAAAAATTTCAGTATGCACTTTTAAAAGAAATTGTTGATGAAAATCCTTTTTTGGGTAAATTTTATGAAAACATTGAAGAATGGAGCTTCCAGACTGAAATGTTTTTCCTCTGCAACCGCTACAAACAGCTGGTTGATATCAATAATCACTACTTAACTCAAAATAAGCCTGTTGTGGCTGATTATCATATTTTTAAGAATCTGATCTTTGCCCAGCGTACATTGAATCAGAATGAATATCAGAAGTATTTGAAGATTTATGACATTCTGACGGGTGATATGCCAAAGCCAAATGTCATTATCTATCTCAATGCCAGCCTTGAAACACTGCTCGACCGAATTGAGCTGAGAGGCCGTGAAATTGAAAAAAATATCAGCCCTTTATATCTGGAGCAATTATCCCTTGATTATGAAACGGCTATGAATGAGTTCGAAAGGCAGCACCCTGATATTCCGGTTATCCGTTTTAATGGAGATCAACTGGATTTTGTTAAAAACGAAGAAGACTTAATGCATATATTCGATACATTGTCCACATCATTAAAAAAGAGGAGCATACAATTATGAATCTAAGGCAAAAATACGAGATTCCTTCGAACTCCGTGATCACGATTGCCGGAACAGTCGGAGTCGGAAAATCAACGATGACCAATGCACTTGCGAACGCACTAGGGTTCCGAACCTCTTTCGAAAAAGTAGATACGAACCCTTACCTGGATAAATTCTATGCAGATTTCAACCGCTGGAGCTTTC
Organism: Cytobacillus sp. C11.1; assembly: GCF_058145115.1. Classification (NCBI taxonomy): domain Bacteria; kingdom Bacillati; phylum Bacillota; class Bacilli; order Caryophanales; family Bacillaceae; genus Cytobacillus; species Cytobacillus sp. C11.1. The sequence continues at coordinate 879,890 of NZ_CM176935.1, forward strand.
ACTTGCAGGTTTACTTCCTGGCTGAACGGTTCAAGGACCAGAAGCGCATCTTCGAATATGGTGGCGGCTTCGTTCAAGATCGCTCCATTTATGAAGACACAGGGATTTTTGCGAAAATGCATTTCGAAAAAGGCACTATGTCCAAGGTAGATTACGAAACCTACACCAGCTTATTTGATGCAATGGTGATGACACCTTACTTCCCGCATCCTGATTTGCTTATTTACCTGGAAGGATCAATTGACGACATTCTTTCCCGCATTCAGGAGCGCGGCCGTCCGATGGAACAGCAGACTCCGATTTCTTACTGGGAAGAAATGCACCAGCGTTATGAAGATTGGATCAACAACTTTAATGCATGCCCTGTCCTTCGTCTGAATATCAATGATTATGATATTATTCAAAACGAGCAATCCATTGAGCCAATTGTTGAACGCATTTCCTACTTTTTAAGACAAACTCAATTATTGAAAAAATAACCGCCATTTCGGCGGTTTTTTGTTACGCTTTTGATTAATGGCTCAAGAAACTCAGCTGAAAGTGGTTGATCGCAGGATATCCGACGGACACGTTTCTACCGAAGTGCCTCCAAAATATTTTAACGGTCACTTTCACACGCATAGCATATTTATCGGTTGCTTGCAGTATGATATCGGCCGAAACATCATTTTATCGGTTACTTTTTCAAACTATAGGTCACTCCTCGGGGGATTAACTTGACACTACCCACATACTGAAAAGTAAAATAACATCGATCTGGGAGCCTTTAAAAAATATAACAAAAAAACCGCTGTGTTTATCAGCGGTTTTATGTATCTCCAATATTTATGCGCGTGTTAGATGTCAATTAAAATGGAGGAGGAAAGGGGATTCGAACCCCTGCGCGGTTTGACCCGCCTGTCGGTTTTCAAGACCGATCCCTTCAGCCAGACTTGGGTATTCCTCCGCATCGACAAGAAATAATATACCACCTCTAAAAAAAGATGTCAACATATTTTATAAAAAAACCGAGCGGGTTTTCAGGCCCGCCCAAAAATGAAGAGATTATGGCTTAATGACTTCACGGTTGCCCATGTAAGGACGCAATACTTCCGGAATAATGACACTTCCGTCTGCCTGCTGGTAGTTTTCCAAAATGGCTGCCACCGTGCGGCCGATCGCAAGGCCAGAACCATTTAAGGTATGAACATGTTCCGGTTTGCCTTTAGCCTCGCGGCGGAAACGGATATTTGCACGTCTTGCCTGGAATCCTTCAAAATTACTGCAAGAAGAGATCTCCCTGTATGTGTTATAGCTTGGAATCCAAACTTCTAAATCATACTTTTTCGCAGCCGTGAATCCGAGGTCGCCAGTACACATGCTCATGACTCTGTATGGAAGCCCCAGCATCTGAAGTACCTTTTCTGCATGGCCTGTCAGCTTCTCCAGTTCATCATAAGACTCTTCCGGCTTCACAAACTTTACAAGTTCCACCTTGTTAAATTGATGCTGCCTGATTAATCCGCGTGTATCGCGTCCTGCAGATCCAGCCTCAGAACGGAAGCATGCACTGAATGCCGCATAATTAACCGGAAGCTCCTCGCCAGTCAGAATCTCTTCCCTATGCATATTTGTGACAGGTACTTCCGCCGTAGGAATTAAGAAATAATCTTCGCTTTCAATCAAGAATGCATCTTCTTCGAACTTCGGAAGCTGTCCCGTTCCTGTCATGCTTGCGCGGTTAACCATGTATGGAGGAAGCACCTCTTTATAGCCGTGCTCTTCCGTATGCAAATCAAGCATGAAATTGAATAAGGCACGTTCCAGGCGAGCGCCCAGACCTTTATAAAATACAAAGCGGCTGCCTGTTACTTTGCTTGCACGTTCAAAATCAAGCAGATCCAAATCTGTTGCAACATCCCAATGCGCTTTAGGTTCAAAATCAAATTCACGGACTTTTCCCCACTTGCGGATTTCCACATTGTCATCCTCTGTTTCGCCAACAGGCACGCTCTCATGTGGAATGTTCGGGATGCTTAGCAGCAATTGGTCCAATTCTTCCTCAACCGTTCGGAGCTCCTCATCCAGTGCTTTGATTTTATCGCCAACTTCCCTCATTTCAGCGATTAAGTGGTCTGCATCCTGCTTTTCGCGCTTTAATGCAGCTACCTGCTGGGATACTTCATTTCTTTTGCTCTTCAGCTGTTCAGCCTCAACGATTAACTCACGTCTTTTTACATCGGAATCTTCAAACTTTCCGAGGTCTGTTAAATCTTCTCCCCGGTGCTGAAGCTTGTTTTTCACTTCTTCGAAATTGGCTCTTAAATACTTAATGTCCAGCATTCTTTAAAACCTCCTAGTATAAAAAATGATTAAAACACAAAAAACTCCCGTCCCCAAAAAGGGACGAGAGTTACCCGCGTTGCCACCCTAGTTGAAAGCATAAGCTTTCCACCTTAAATTCATAACGGTTTTAACCGAAAGCATTTACTAATCTTAGCGGTAAAACTACTGCCAAGTGTTCCATGCCTTGCTCGAGGATGGATTCGCAGGGTTTATTCACCAGTTCTCACCAGCCACCGGCTCTCTTCAGAACAAATTCCTGTTACTAGTTCCTCTCATTGCTTTAGCTATAAGAATTTTTGTAATTCATAATGTACTACAATTATGTTCCTTTTGCAACCAAAATATTCAAAATTAAGATTGCTTATATTCTTTGATCATCTCAATGAAATATGCTGTAAGGCGGTGATCGTCTGTAAGCTCTGGATGGAATGAGCATCCAAGGAATCGGCCTTCACGGGCAGCCACAATGCGGTCATTATGTTTAGCGAGGATTTCTACATTTCCCCCTGCTTCAACAATATGCGGAGCACGAATAAAGACTGCTGCAAAATCCTCGGCTACTCCAGCGATATCAAGATCCGCTTCAAAGCTTTCTCTTTGGCGCCCAAAAGAATTTCTCTCAACCTGAACATCCATTACACCAATATGCGGTTCTTCATAACCAATTACGTTACTTGATAGAAGGATCAAGCCTGCACAGGTTCCGAACATCGGCTTGCCTGAACGTGCAAATTCCTTAAGACTATCCATAAAATCATATTTATCAATCAGGCGGCGCATTGTTGTACTTTCACCGCCAGGCAATATAAGCCCGTCCACCTCTTCAAGCTGCTCTTTGCGCTTAATGACTACGGCTTCTGCACCGCATTCCTCGATAGAGCGCACATGCTCTCTTACAGCACCCTGCAGCCCTAAAACTCCAACCTTTATCATACCTATTCTCCTTACCAGCCGCGCTCCTGCATACGAGCCTCAGGAGCCAATGAAGCAATTTCGATTCCCTTCATTGGTGTGCCAAGCTCTTTTGAAAGTTCAGCAATTAATTTATAGTCTTGATAATGTGTTGTTGCTTCCACAATAGCACGTGCAAACTTAGCCGGGTTCTCTGACTTGAAGATACCAGATCCGACAAATACACCGTCAGCTCCAAGTTCCATCATCAAAGCCGCATCTGCAGGTGTTGCCACACCGCCTGCTGCAAAGTTTACCACTGGAAGGCGTCCAAGGCTTCTGATTTCCAAAAGAAGCTCATATGGCGCTCCTAGAAGCTTAGCTTCAGTCATAAGTTCATCTTCATTCATGCCAACAACCTTGCGCACCTGTGCATTCACCTTGCGGATATGGCGAACAGCTTCGACAATATTTCCAGTTCCAGGTTCACCCTTTGTGCGAAGCATGGATGCACCTTCGCCAATACGGCGGGCAGCTTCGCCTAAATCACGGCAGCCGCAAACGAAAGGAACTGTATAATCTCTTTTGTTAAGATGGTATTCTTCATCAGCAGGAGTTAAAACTTCACTCTCATCTATGTAATCTACACCCATCGCTTCGAGCAAACGAGCTTCAACAATATGTCCGATACGTGCTTTAGCCATTACCGGGATTGAAACTGCGCCCATTACTTCTTCAACAATACGCGGGTCTGCCATGCGCGCCACGCCGCCTGCCGCACGGATATCAGAAGGAACACGTTCTAGTGCCATTACCGCTACTGCACCAGCTTCTTCTGCAATTTTTGCCTGCTCCGCGTTAACAACGTCCATAATGACGCCGCCCTTTTGCATTTCTGCCATTCCACGTTTAACTCGATCTGTACCTGTCTTCATGTTTATCCCCCTTCATAAATACCATCTGCTATTGATGGGTTAAATATTAAGATAAAAGTAATTTTTCAAAAAAAGGAAAATACATTCTTTTACTCGGAATTTTCCCTATTGAAAATATGCAATGAAAAAGGGCTCCTGTCAAGACAGGAAAGCCCTTTTCTTAAAACCAACCTTTTACAGTTGAGGAAACACTGCCCCAAACATCTCCAAAGAAACCGCCGATGCTCCGCATCGTAAGGACAAACCAGTTTGCTTTTTCAACATTTTCAGCAGCTACCACATCTACTTGAATATTGCCTTTTCCTTTATCAGACAAGAATTCCAGTTTTCCATCCTTGGCAGACTCAAGAGTTAAATAGCCAATTTTTTCTCCTTTTTTAATAGGAGCCGTTAATTCTCCATCTTCGTTCAATTTCTTTTTATCAAGGACAAGGACTGGTTTATAATTTTCTTTTTCACCATTTTTTACAACCATTTCAATCGGATCCTTGGATACGATCTTTACCTTATCTTCTTTTCCTTTTACTACAGGAACAGTTTTCTGTCCTTTTACCTGGTAGTTCTCAGGCACAATTTCTTGCTTCGCAAAGTTGCTGAATCCATAATCAAACATTTTCTTTGTTTCATCAAATCTTGATTTATATGTTGCCTGTCCATTCTCACCTTTGGCATTCATAACGACACTTATAAAACGGCTGCCATCTCTTAAAGCAGTACCAGTAAAGCAGTATCCGGCAAAATCAGTTGTACCCGTTTTAAGGCCATCTACGCCTTCATAGCCGAATACAAGCTCTGGTAGCATCCAATTCCAGTTGTCCATCTTAATTTCATCATCAGTACCCTCTCTGAACTTCTTTGTAGGCGTACTGGCTGTTTCCAATACTTCAGGGAATCTGTTAATTAATTCTTTAGCCAGCATAGCTGTAGCTCTTGCTGACATCACATTTTCTTCTTCAGGTCCGCCTGCAGGAGGAGTTCCTTTTAAATCACGGTTATTCAAACCTGTTGAGTTTACAAATTTATAATCTTTTAACCCAAGTTCTTCAGCTTTTTCATTCATCATTTTGACGAAATTTGTTTCTGAACCTGCAATCGTTTCTGCAATAGCTATCGTAGCGCCATTAGCAGAGTAGATTGTCATTGCTTCATATAACTCTCGGATATTGTATTTCCCGTCCCTGCGTAAAGGCACATTGGATAGTGCTCGATCTTGAGAAACCTTCCATACATATTCACTAACGGAATATTCCTGTTCCCATTTCACGCGGCCTTCTTCAACAGCCTCAAGGAGCAAGTATTCTGTCATGATCTTTGTCATACTGGCAATACCCAGTACTTTATCTGCATTTTTTTGATATAAAATCTTTCCGGTCTCTGCATCTACTAAAATAGCAGCATCAGCATTAATATTTAAAATATCTTCTGCATTCGCTTTATTTATACCAGGCAAAAGACTTAATAACATGACCAAGGCAAGGAATCCCGCAACAGACTTACGATAAAATGTTTTTTTCAATTTACTGCCCTCCAACGTTTTAATACACTTTTGTTATTTTATCATAACTCTTATTTAAAAAATAGATAGAGTAATTACCTATTCCTGCCTTATGGAAATGGCATGTTAGACCCACATTCTTTTATTAATATTTTCCTAGTTCCTTACCCCTAACCTTTCATCAAAAAAAAAACAGAAAAGGTTTCCCTTCTCTGCTTTCATACAGATTATAATGAGTAATTTGGCGCTTCCTTTGTAATCTGCACATCATGAGGATGGCTTTCCCTTAAGCCTGCACCTGTCATTTTAATAAATTGTGCATTTTCACGGAGATCCTTCAAATCCTTTGTCCCGCAATAGCCCATACCTGAACGAATTCCTCCGATAAGCTGGTAAATCGTCTCAGCAAGAGGCCCCTTATAAGCAATGCGTCCTTCAATTCCTTCTGGCACAAACTTTTTATTGTCTTCCTGGAAGTAACGGTCTTTTGAACCTTTTTCCATAGCTGCGACAGAGCCCATGCCTCTATATACCTTGAAGCGTCGCCCTTGGAATATTTCTGTTTCACCAGGGCTTTCAGATACTCCGGCAAGCAAGCTTCCGAGCATCACCGCATGGCCGCCTGCTGCCAAGGCCTTCACGATATCTCCTGAGTATTTAATGCCTCCATCAGCAATGATTGCTTTGCCATGCTTGCGCGCCTCAGTTGCACAGTCATAAACAGCTGTAATCTGTGGAACACCTACACCTGCAACAACACGTGTTGTACAAATAGAACCTGGTCCAATTCCTACCTTCACAATATCTGCACCTGCTTCAATCAAATCCCTTGTAGCTTCAGCGGTTGCAACATTTCCTGCAATGATGGCCAAATCAGGATATGTATTGCGAATTTCACGTACAGTATCCAGGACACCTTTTGAATGGCCGTGGGCTGTATCCACCACTATGACATCCACATGGGACTTAACAAGCATTTCAACCCGCTTCATTGTGTCGCCAGTAACTCCAACTGCTGCACCTGCCAGCAGGCGTCCGCGTTCATCCTTTGCAGAATGCGGGAACTCAATAACTTTTTCAATATCCTTAATTGTAATTAATCCTTTAAGAACTCCATCATTATCGACAAGCGGCAATTTTTCAATTTTATGCTTTTGAAGTATTTTTTCTGCTTCGTCTAATGTTGTTCCAACAGAAGCAGTCACAAGGTTTTCTTTCGTCATCACATCTGAAATTTTAATCGAATAGTCCTGAATAAAGCGGAGGTCACGATTTGTCAAAATGCCAACAAGTTTTTGTTCCTCAGTGTTGTTTACAATTGGAACACCGGAAATCCGGTATTTCCCCATCAAATGCTCTGCGTCAAATACTTGTTGTTCTGGAGTGAGGAAAAATGGGTCTGTAATAACGCCGCTTTCGGATCGCTTTACTTTATCTACTTGATCCGCCTGCTGTTCAATGGACATATTCTTATGGATAATTCCCAGGCCGCCCTGGCGTGCCATTGAAATGGCCATTTCTGCTTCTGTAACAGTATCCATCCCGGCACTGATTATCGGGATATTGAGTGAAATCTTTTCAGTCAAGTTCACCTTCAGGCTAACATCGCGCGGCAATACCTCTGATTTCGATGGAACAAGCAATACATCATCAAAAGTTAAACCTTCTTTTACAAACTTAGTTTCCCACATCTTTTTTGACCTCCTGGACTCAAAAATATTATTAGTAGGTTATCAATTGGACAAAATACTGTCAAGAACAGATTAATATGTTGGATTTTTCTAAAGATTCGGAGGTTTTACTATGATACATCCTTATGACCATAAAAACTCCTTTTTATATTTTTTTTCAGCCAGCACTTCACAGGAATTTTTAAAAAACTGTTATCAAAAGCTTAACCTGGAACAGGCTGAACAGAAAAGTTACGAAAACAGCTATCCTTTTATATACTACCTTGAACATGGACAAGTATACTATGAGCAGGCAGAGAAGGCACCTTTAATCATCAAGCCGATTCTCTTTTTTTATGGCCTTGTCCATTTGGTAAAGGCCTGCATTTTGACGGTCGATCCTAATTACCCTGAAACAACTTCTGTTCTGGCTCATGGTGTTTCAACACGAAAAAGAAAAAAGCAGCAATATAACTTTTTTCAGGATGAAGTGAAATTTCAAAAAAGCGGACTCTTTCCGTATATGGGAGAAAAAATGTTTCACATGAAACATTTGGAAGGCGAAAAAGCAACGATGGGGGAACTATTCAGCCAAATACCCGAACTAAATTATTTATACAGCCAGACTGAAGGAAGAAATACTTTTCTTGAAGTGGAGCAGATGAAGGATTTATTTAGAATGCCCAAAAAGATTTTGGATTGTTTCCATATGACCGAATCCCGATTTGTAGAATACCTGCAATCAAAATCGGACTCTAAAATTGGCTTACAGGAATCTGAGGATTCAGCATTGAACTTTTTTATGAAAGATATTAATACATATAATTATACGCCATTAAGATATAGCCCAGAGAATAATAAGTTCTACTTCCCCCTGACCAAGGAAGGACTTATTGATTATCCAGAACTGCTGATCCATTACTTACTGCTTTACAACTTAAGCATGATCGCCCGCTATGAGACTGAATGGTGGAGCGAGCTAATTAAAATGATGCCAAATAAAGACTACCCATTTATCCAATCTTTTCTTCAAATTACAGCTAAAAAGGGACCGTTTTTGATTTATCAGTATTTGGTTGGAAAAAAATAAGAAGGAATTATATATTTTTTATTATTTCCAAATAACTAAATACCTCTTTTATTTGGCTTTGTAAAAGTGCCTGTTGATTTTCGCTACAGGAGCAGCGAACCGCTGGCGTACCGACACTCCTCAAGCATTAAGCCTGAGGGAGGGGGCTTCCTTTGACTAGCTGCTCCCGCCAGACGTTGCATCTGCATTCTCGAATGAATACCACACGAAGAATTGCTAATGCATTTGGGAGGATTTCGCTCCTTCCACTCCAATCAACAGGGTGCAAATATCAATAATGAGCTTAAACAGAGCCTTTTATTTAAGGTGCCATCATTTTGAGGGATCTGTTTGGTCTGGAATAATTGATAAAAAAAAGTTATTCATTGTATAGATAATTCAAACAGACTATAACATTATACATTTTTAATTGATAGGGTTGGATGCAGCCTCAAAAGGCGCCATAGAGCCAACTGGCCGATATATTAAAAAAGTGACCGATAAAAATGAAATCTGACCGATATATCAGAAAAGTGACTGATAAAATATGACTCTGACCGAAAAAACTAAGAAAGTGACCGCTATTTGCTATAAAACAAAGATGAGTGGCCAAAAAAATGTCTCCTTCAGAGAAATAACCGATATTTATAAGCTGAAAATAAATAAAAACACAAAAAAGAGCACCCATCAGGTGCTCTTTCATTTGCCCGGCAGCGTCCTACTCTCACAGGGGGACAGCCCCCAACTACCATCGGCGCTGAGAAGCTTAACTTCCGTGTTCGGTATGGGAACGGGTGTGACCTTCTCGCTATCGCCACCAGACTATTTGGTTTGAAGAAAGTTCATTCCTTCAAAACTAGATAATGCATGAAGAAGTGTTGCCGAGTATCACCAATAACTTGGTTAAGTCCTCGATCGATTAGTATCAGTCAGCTCCACATGTCGCCACGCTTCCACCTCTGACCTATCAACCTGATCATCTTTCAGGGATCTTACTAGCTTGACGCTATGGGAAATCTCATCTCGAGGGGGGCTTCATGCTTAGATGCTTTCAGCACTTATCCCTTCCGCACATAGCTACCCAGCGATGCCTTTGGCAAGACAACTGGTACACCAGCGGTGCGTCCATCCCGGTCCTCTCGTACTAAGGACAGCTCCTCTCAAATTTCCTGCGCCCACGACGGATAGGGACCGAACTGTCTCACGACGTTCTGAACCCAGCTCGCGTACCGCTTTAATGGGCGAACAGCCCAACCCTTGGGACCGACTACAGCCCCAGGATGCGATGAGCCGACATCGAGGTGCCAAACCTCCCCGTCGATGTGGACTCTTGGGGGAGATAAGCCTGTTATCCCCGGGGTAGCTTTTATCCGTTGAGCGATGGCCCTTCCATGCGGAACCACCGGATCACTAAGCCCGACTTTCGTCCCTGCTCGACTTGTAGGTCTCGCAGTCAAGCTCCCTTGTGCCTTTACACTCTGCGAATGATTTCCAACCATTCTGAGGGAACCTTTGGGCGCCTCCGTTACTTTTTAGGAGGCGACCGCCCCAGTCAAACTGCCCACCTGACACTGTCTCCCGCCCCGATAAGGGGCGCGGGTTAGAATTTCAATACAGCCAGGGTAGTATCCCACCGACGCCTCCACCGAAGCTGGCGCTCCGGTTTCTACGGCTCCTACCTATCCTGTACAAGCTGTACCAAAATTCAATATCAGGCTACAGTAAAGCTCCACGGGGTCTTTCCGTCCTGTCGCGGGTAACCTGCATCTTCACAGGTACTATAATTTCACCGAGTCTCTCGTTGAGACAGTGCCCAGATCGTTACGCCTTTCGTGCGGGTCGGAACTTACCCGACAAGGAATTTCGCTACCTTAGGACCGTTATAGTTACGGCCGCCGTTTACTGGGGCTTCGATTCAAAGCTTCGCTTGCGCTAACCTCTCCTCTTAACCTTCCAGCACCGGGCAGGCGTCAGCCCCTATACTTCGCCTTGCGGCTTCGCAGAGACCTGTGTTTTTGCTAAACAGTCGCCTGGGCCTATTCACTGCGGCTCATCAGGGCTATTCACCCTAATGAGCACCCCTTCTCCCGAAGTTACGGGGTCATTTTGCCGAGTTCCTTAACGAGAGTTCTCTCGCTCACCTTAGGATTCTCTCCTCGCCTACCTGTGTCGGTTTGCGGTACGGGCACCTTTTCCCTCGCTAGAGGCTTTTCTTGGCAGTGTGGAATCAGGAACTTCGGTACTAAATTTCCCTCGCCGTCACAGCTCAGCCTGTATGGTAACGGGATTTGCCTCGTTACCGGCCTAACTGCTTGGACGCGCATATCCAACAGCGCGCTTACCCTATCCTCCTGCGTCCCCCCATTGCTCAAACGGTAAAGAGGTGGTACAGGAATATCAACCTGTTGTCCATCGCCTACGCTTTTCAGCCTCGGCTTAGGTCCCGACTAACCCTGAGCGGACGAGCCTTCCTCAGGAAACCTTAGGCATTCGGTGGATGGGATTCTCACCCATCTTTCGCTACTCATACCGGCATTCTCACTTCTAAGCGCTCCACCAGTCCTTGCGGTCTAGCTTCAACGCCCTTAGAACGCTCTCCTACCACGGACACCTAATGGTGTCCATCCACAGCTTCGGTGATACGTTTAGCCCCGGTACATTTTCGGCGCGGAGTCACTCGACCAGTGAGCTATTACGCACTCTTTAAATGGTGGCTGCTTCTAAGCCAACATCCTGGTTGTCTAAGCAACTCCACATCCTTTTCCACTTAACGTATACTTTGGGACCTTAGCTGGTGGTCTGGGCTGTTTCCCTCTTGACTACGGATCTATCACTCGCAGTCTGACTCCCATGGATAAGTCTTTGGCATTCGGAGTTTGTCTGAATTCGGTAACCCGATGAGGGCCCCTAGTCCAAACAGTGCTCTACCTCCAAGACTCTTACTACATGAGGCTAGCCCTAAAGCTATTTCGGAGAGAACCAGCTATCTCCAAGTTCGATTGGAATTTCTCCGCTACCCACACCTCATCCCCGCACTTTTCAACGTGCGTGGGTTCGGGCCTCCATCCAGTGTTACCTGGACTTCACCCTGGACATGGGTACATCACCTGGTTTCGGGTCTACGACCACATACTCATTCGCCCTATTCAGACTCGCTTTCGCTGCGGCTCCGTCTTATCAACTTAACCTCGCATGTAATCGTAACTCGCCGGTTCATTCTACAAAAGGCACGCTATCACCCATTAACGGGCTCTAACTACTTGTAGGCACACGGTTTCAGGTTCTCTTTCACTCCCCTTCCGGGGTGCTTTTCACCTTTCCCTCACGGTACTGGTTCACTATCGGTCACTAGGGAGTATTTAGCCTTGGGAGATGGTCCTCCCTGCTTCCGACGGGATTTCTCGTGTCCCGCCGTACTCAGGATCCACTCTGGAGGGAACGAAGTTTCAACTACAGGGCTTTTACCTTCTCTGGCCGGCCTTTCCAGACCTGTTCATTTACCTCGTTCCTTTGTAACTCCGTGTAGAGTGTCCTACAACCCCAAGAGGCAAGCCTCTTGGTTTGGGCTAATCCCGTTTCGCTCGCCGCTACTCAGGGAATCGCGTTTGCTTTCTCTTCCTCCGGGTACTTAGATGTTTCAGTTCCCCGGGTCTGCCTTCCATACCCTATGTATTCAGGTAAAGATCCTATCCCATTACGGATAGGGGGTTTCCCCATTCGGAAATCTCCGGATCAAAGCTTACTTACAGCTCCCCGAAGCATATCGGAGTTAGTCCCGTCCTTCATCGGCTCCTAGTGCCAAGGCATTCACCGTGCGCCCTTTCTAACTTAACCTACTTCGGCCGCTGATCGACTGCGAATCTCTGCGTCAGCTCCGTCACTGTGCTCCTCACGTACTCTCGTACGCTCCGGTGCTCGTTCGGTCGCTTCCTTGATCTTCTTGCCGCTCATCGTCTTCATGGTTTGTGCTCTTACTTGGTTTTAAAAAACTTACATAAGAGAAAAAAACTAAGATGGCGATTACTCGGTTATTGCTTCTTCATTAACATTATCTAGTTTTCAAGGAACAAGGCTGCTACTTGAACAGCTTCATTGCTGCCTTGCGACAAGCTGAGGGATTACTTCCTCGAGCTACTGCGGCGCAGGAGCAAAAAAAATAATAACGAACGGATTCGTTATAGTTGGTGGAGCCTAGCGGGATCGAACCGCTGACCTCCTGCGTGCAAAGCAGGCGCTCTCCCAGCTGAGCTAAGGCCCCATTATGAGATGGTGGGCCTAAATGGACTCGAACCATCGACCTCACGCTTATCAGGCGTGCGCTCTAACCAGCTGAGCTATAGGCCCACATAATAGGTAAAAGTATTTAACTGTTGAGAGATTGGTCTCTCAAAACTAAACGAACAAAACACGTCACGTCTCAAGTAAATATCCTTAGAAAGGAGGTGATCCAGCCGCACCTTCCGATACGGCTACCTTGTTACGACTTCACCCCAATCATCTGTCCCACCTTAGGCGGCTGGCTCCAAAAGGTTACCCCACCGACTTCGGGTGTTACAAACTCTCGTGGTGTGACGGGCGGTGTGTACAAGGCCCGGGAACGTATTCACCGCGGCATGCTGATCCGCGATTACTAGCGATTCCGGCTTCATGCAGGCGAGTTGCAGCCTGCAATCCGAACTGAGAATGGTTTTATGGGATTCGCTTAACCTCGCGGTCTCGCAGCCCTTTGTACCATCCATTGTAGCACGTGTGTAGCCCAGGTCATAAGGGGCATGATGATTTGACGTCATCCCCACCTTCCTCCGGTTTGTCACCGGCAGTCACCTTAGAGTGCCCAACTGAATGCTGGCAACTAAGATCAAGGGTTGCGCTCGTTGCGGGACTTAACCCAACATCTCACGACACGAGCTGACGACAACCATGCACCACCTGTCATCCTGTCCCCCGAAGGGGAACGCCCTATCTCTAGGGTTGTCAGGAGATGTCAAGACCTGGTAAGGTTCTTCGCGTTGCTTCGAATTAAACCACATGCTCCACCGCTTGTGCGGGCCCCCGTCAATTCCTTTGAGTTTCAGCCTTGCGGCCGTACTCCCCAGGCGGAGTGCTTAATGCGTTTGCTGCAGCACTAAAGGGCGGAAACCCTCTAACACTTAGCACTCATCGTTTACGGCGTGGACTACCAGGGTATCTAATCCTGTTTGCTCCCCACGCTTTCGCGCCTCAGCGTCAGTTACAGACCAAAGAGTCGCCTTCGCCACTGGTGTTCCTCCACATCTCTACGCATTTCACCGCTACACGTGGAATTCCACTCTTCTCTTCTGCACTCAAGTTCCCCAGTTTCCAATGACCCTCCCCGGTTGAGCCGGGGGCTTTCACATCAGACTTAAGGAACCGCCTGCGCGCGCTTTACGCCCAATAATTCCGGACAACGCTTGCCACCTACGTATTACCGCGGCTGCTGGCACGTAGTTAGCCGTGGCTTTCTGGTTAGGTACCGTCAAGGTACCGGCAGTTACTCCGGTACTTGTTCTTCCCTAACAACAGAGTTTTACGATCCGAAAACCTTCATCACTCACGCGGCGTTGCTCCGTCAGACTTTCGTCCATTGCGGAAGATTCCCTACTGCTGCCTCCCGTAGGAGTCTGGGCCGTGTCTCAGTCCCAGTGTGGCCGATCACCCTCTCAGGTCGGCTACGCATCGTTGCCTTGGTGAGCCGTTACCTCACCAACTAGCTAATGCGCCGCGGGCCCATCTGTAAGTGATAGCCGAAACCATCTTTCAGCTTTCCCTCATGTGAGGGAAAGAGTTATCCGGTATTAGCTCCGGTTTCCCGAAGTTATCCCAGTCTTACAGGCAGGTTGCCCACGTGTTACTCACCCGTCCGCCGCTGACTTCAGGGAGCAAGCTCCCATCCGTCCGCTCGACTTGCATGTATTAGGCACGCCGCCAGCGTTCGTCCTGAGCCAGGATCAAACTCTCCATATAAGAGTTGATTAAGCTCATAAGTTGTCTTTTTAAAAAAGACTAAAGAATTAACGTTGACGTTTTTGTTCGTTCAGTTTTCAAAGATCAATCCGCCGCTCAGAAGCGACTTTATTAATATATCATTTCTGATATTCAATGTCAACAAGTTTTTATAAAAAGCTTATTGATGAAGTTGTTCATCTCTTGCTGACTTGAATTAGTATATCAGTCAGACATTCTATTTGCAAGTGTTTTTTAAAAGAAAGTTATTTAATCAGTAACCAATGATGAAATAAGTTCTTAATAAATAGGCTCTGTTAAAGCTTATTGTTGTTTTTAAGCACCCTGTTGAAATTTAACAGAGCCAATAAAAAAGATCTAATAAAAAATAGACCGCAAATAAACAGTCTATTTCAATACTTCGTCTATAAATAGCTGGCGGTTTTTTTCTAAATGAATAATCTCCCCAGTATCTTCTATTTTAACTAAAGGCCTTGTCGGTGATTTTTCTTCTATAAAGAGGATTTCAGCATTCTGTCCATCTGAAAGCTTAACCCGGCTGCCAATAGAAAATGTCATTATTCCGGATCCCAAGGCCTGAATGGATTGGATATCATATTTTCCAAAGCTATCCTGAAGAAGCATCTCAAGCACTTTGAAAGGGGATTGCTTTCGCCGGTAGAGCCTCTGAGAGGTCATAGCATGGAAGGCATCTGCTACGGCAATTATCTTTCCAGTTTGATTGATTTTACTGCCTTCTTCACCAAAAGGATAACCGCTGCCATCTAGCCGTTCATGATGCTGAAAAATGCCAATCTTCGTACTCTCCCTTAAGAGAGAAATATTTTGGACCATTTTAAAACTATGGGTGGAATGCCTTTTTATATCCTCAAATTCTTCAGAGCTTAACGAAGTATTCTTTTGCAGGATAACAGGATTTATTTTTGCCATGCCTGCATCAGCAAGACAGCCCCCAAGAGCCAATTGCAAAACTTCCCCTTTGTTAAAATTTAATTTCTTTCCTATAAATGCACTTATGATTCCAACTGCCACTGAATGCTGATACAAATAGCCTTCATTAGTGGATAAATGATGCAGGGAGAAAATTCCGGAAGGGTTCCTCTCCATTTTGTCAATGAGGGGGATCATTATATTTCTAATTTTTGCGATATCGATTGGCAATCCTGACTGCCAGGCGAGAAATTCCTTTTTATAATTTTGAACTCCTATTAAAAAAGTATCTAAAAAGTTTGAGTCATTTCCTTTTGTTTCCTGGGTACTCTGGACATCTTCAATTACTTCAGCAGGAATGAAAGGCATCCCATTCACTAATGTTTTTTCCACTACAGCCTCTCCAATTAAAAATATCTTCAAAATTTGAAGCAATTCTTTTGTAAGGACGGTCTTTTGGCTAATGATCGGACGATTGGTCATGCTAAAAACATCTTCTGATAAGATACAGCCCTCTTGCAATTCCTGAATATACACACGCACCGTTTCCACACTCCAAATATAATGAGTCTTTTATACTATTTTACAATATCTGGACAAAAAAAGGAACACAAATAATGTGTTCCTAAAAAAATTACTCCTCGTCATCCCCATTAACTTCTTCCTCTGAAAGGGTCTCAGCATTTTCAAGAGGCTTTGTTAGTTCTTCGTCATCTTTTTCTTCCTCTTTTTCAACCTTTGCTACCGTTGATACTGCTTCACCAGCGTCTTCATTTATGCGAATTAATCTTACACCTTGCGTGTTTCTGCCCATTGTTGAAATATCGCTGACAGCCATACGGATTAATACGCCGCCTGTTGTGATAAGCATAACGTCTTCTTCCCCTGTAACAGCTTTCATGGAAACAAGGCTTCCGTTCTTATCGGTAATATTGCAAGTTTTGATGCCTTTACCGCCTCTTCCCTGGACGCGGTATTCCTCAGCAGGAGTACGTTTTCCGTATCCATTTTTCGTTACAATCAGGATTTGAGTGTCGTCTTCAAGCACTTCCATGCCAACTACTTCGTCATCCCTGCTTAAGCTAATTCCTTTTACCCCGGTAGCTGTTCTGCCCATAGAACGGACATCATCTTCAGGGAATCGGATCAGCATACCATGGCTTGTGCCAATAATGATTTCCTTGCTGCCATCAGTTAAACGAACTGATATCAGTTCATCATCTTCACGCAGATTCAAGGCAATTAAGCCGTTGTTTCGTATATTCGCAAAGGATGATAACGGTGAACGCTTGGATATTCCTTTTTTTGTCGTAAAGAATAGGAACCAATCATCGGCAAATTCTTCCACCGGAATGATGGCATTTACCCATTCGTCCTTATCAACACCAAGAAGGTTAATGATCGGAATCCCTTTAGCCGTACGGCTAAATTCAGGGATTTCATATCCTTTAGCGCGATACACCTTTCCTTTATTCGTAAAGAAAAGAATTGTATCATGCGTAGAAGTCGTAATGAGATGCTCAACGAAGTCATCCTCATTCGTACCCATTCCCTGTATTCCCCGGCCGCCTCGTTTTTGTGCACGGTAGGTGGATACAGGGAGACGCTTGATATAACCTTTGTGAGTTAAAGTAAGAACAATATTTTCACGCGGAATTAAATCTTCGTCTTCGATTTGCTCGATGCCGCCAGCCACGATTTCAGTACGGCGTTTATCGTTAAAGCGCTCTTTGATTTCATTTAGTTCTTCACGGATAATTTCCAGTACTTTTTCTTCATCAGCCAAAATAGCCTTTAATTCGGAAATAAGCGTTACAAGGGCTGAATATTCGTCTTCAATCTTTTCGCGCTCTAAACCTGTCAGACGCTGTAAGCGCATATCAAGAATAGCCTGAGCCTGTTTCTCAGAAAGATTGAATTTTGTCATTAAGCCTTCACGTGCAATATCAGTGGTCTGGGAACTGCGGATTAGACTAATAACCTCATCAAGATGGTCGAGCGCAATCCTCAATCCTTCCAAAATATGTGCACGGGCTTCAGCCTTTTTAAGTTCAAATTCAGTTCTGCGGCGAATAACTACCTTTTGGTGATCCAGATAATATTGAAGGCACTGTTTTAAATTAAGTACCTTAGGCTGGCCATCTACAAGAGCAAGCAAGTTAATTCCAAAACTAGTCTGGAGGGCTGTTTGCTTATAAAGGTTGTTCAGCAAAACATTGGCATTTGCATCTTTACGGACTTCCATGACAATGCGCATTCCGTTTCGATCAGATTCATCACGCAAATCAGTAATGCCGTCAATACGCTTATCACGCACAAGTTCTGCTATTTTTTCAATCAGTTTAGCCTTATTCACCTGGTAAGGAAGTTCATTAACAATAATAACTTCTTTCCCATTTGACTTTTCCTCAATTTCGACCTTAGCTCTTAATGTAATAGAGCCACGTCCGGTTTCGTAAGCTTTGCGGATTCCGCTCCGTCCTAAAATTAATCCCGCAGTTGGAAAATCAGGGCCTGGAATAATTTCCATTAGCTCTTGAACACTTAGATCGGGCTCCTGGCTTATTGCCAGAACCCCCTCAATCACTTCACCAAGCTGGTGTGGAGGAATATTGGTAGCCATGCCTACGGCAATCCCGGATGTTCCGTTTACAAGCAAATTAGGGAAGCGTGAAGGAAGTACGACAGGTTCTCTTTCGGCACCGTCGTAGTTATCCTGATAATCGATCGTGTCTTTATTGATATCACGCAAAAGCTCCATCGAGATCTTGGACATTCGTGCCTCTGTGTAACGCATGGCAGCTGCCGCATCTCCATCAACAGAACCAAAGTTTCCGTGACCATCAACAAGCATATAGCGATAGTTGAAATCCTGAGCCATACGCACCATTGTGTCATAAACAGCAGAGTCACCATGTGGATGGTACTTACCGATAACTTCCCCAACGATACGGGCGGATTTTTTAAATGGTTTATCGGAATGCATTCCTAAGTCATGCATAGCATACAGTATTCTTCGGTGTACCGGCTTTAAGCCATCTCTTACATCTGGAAGGGCACGGGAGACAATTACGCTCATGGCATAATCCAGGAAAGATGAACGCATTTCCTGGCTAATATTAATTTCTTTTACTTGAGAATTAGGTGTATCGGCCATCTAAAGGAACCTCCTTTAAAGAAACTAGGGATGATCTGCACATCCACTTGTTACTTATCATTTAGGTGTAGCTGAATTTACTCTGCAGAAGCAAACGATGGCTGCAGCTCCTGCACTTCTTGCTTTATTTTAAATAAATCGGAAGGGATATAAACTTAAAAACAACCAGAATAAACCTACTATGTAAAAGCAGGATAGAGAAACCCTATCCTGAAAGAAAGCGGAGGCATCACATATGGCACCCCAACTATGAAATTCCCTGGTGCAGAAAGTTCCCTTTTACAATTTGACTGTGTTAAATTGGCCTGTTGATTCCCGCTCAAGAAACTCGCTTTCCGCGGGCGGTCCTACCATCCTCTACGCATTCGCGCCTGTGGGGTTTCCCGCTGACACGCTTCGCCCGCAGGACATTGAATAAGCTTCCACGAATAAAATGCGTTAGCATTTTCGATGATCTCGTGCCTTCCGCTCCAATCAACATTGAGCGTTAACACAGCCTACAATTTAAATATCCAAATTCTTTACATATACCGCATTTTCTTCAATGAAATTACGGCGCGGTTCTACTTTATCGCCCATTAGTATTTCAAACGTTTCGTCTGCTTCAATGGCATCTTCAAGGTTTACCTGGAGAAGCGTTCTCGTTTCCGGATTCATTGTCGTTTCCCACAGCTGACCAGGATTCATTTCTCCGAGACCCTTATAGCGCTGAATTCCAGGCTTTGGCTGGCTTGGAAGTTCGCCAAGGATTCTTTCCAGTTCACGCTCATTATAAGCATACTCAATGCGTTTGCCCTGCTGTATCTTGTAAAGCGGAGGCTGGGCAATGTAAATGTAGCCCGCTTCAATAATTTGTCTCATATATCGGTAAAAGAATGTTAATAATAATGTGCGGATATGTGCTCCATCAACATCCGCATCAGTCATGATTACAATCTTATGATAACGGGCTTTAGAGATATCAAAATCTTCGCCAATGCTGGTTCCAATTGCAGTAATTATGGCACGGACTTCATTATTGGATAGTATTCTATCCAAACGAGCCTTTTCTACGTTCAGAATTTTACCTCTTAGAGGAAGGATCGCCTGGAAATGGCGGTCACGCCCTTGCTTGGCAGAACCTCCTGCAGAGTCACCCTCAACCACATAGATTTCGCTGATAGATGGATCCTTAGAGGAACAGTCTGCAAGTTTACCCGGAAGGCTTGAAACTTCAAGGGCACTCTTTCTTCTCGTAAGCTCTCTCGCTTTTTTGGCAGCCAGCCTTGCTCTCGCAGCCATTAGGCCCTTTTCTACAATCCTTCTTGCTACCGTTGGGTTTTCCAACATGAATTTTTCAAGAGCTTCTGAGAAAATAGTGTCCGTTGCAGCACGTACTTCAGAGTTCCCAAGCTTGGTTTTTGTCTGACCTTCGAACTGGGGATCCGGATGTTTAATTGATACGATTGCCGTTAATCCTTCTCGGACGTCTTCGCCCGAAAGGTTCGCATCGCTTTCTTTAAAGACACCGTTTTTTCTGGCGTAATCATTAATGACTCTTGTTAATGCCGTTTTAAAGCCTGATTCATGTGTACCGCCTTCATACGTATGAATATTATTGGCAAAAGAGTAAATATTGCTTGTGAAGCCATCGTTATACTGAATAGATACTTCAACCGTAATGCCTTCACGTTCTCCCTCAATGTAGATAGGCTCATCATGGAGAACTTCTTTCGTTCTATTCAAGTGTTCAACGTACGATTTAATCCCGCCCTCGTACATATATTCATTTTTCTTATTTTCCTGACGCTTATCTTCAATCGTGATCGTTAATCCTCTATTTAAGAAAGCTAATTCACGAATACGGTTTGCCAGAGTTTCATAATCATATTCAAGTGTTTCAGTGAAAATTTCACTGTCAGGCTTAAAGTGAATGGTTGTTCCAGTATGGTCTGCTTCTCCAATTACTTCAAGATCAGCACTTGGAACTCCCCGCTCAAATTTTTGATAATATTTTTTTCCATCACGATGGACAAACACTTCCAATTCAGTTGAGAGAGCATTTACAACAGAAGCACCAACACCATGCAAACCTCCGGAAACCTTATATCCTCCGCCGCCAAATTTCCCACCGGCATGAAGAACTGTCATAATAACCTCAACTGCCGGGCGCCCCATTTTTTCATGGATTCCAACCGGTATACCACGGCCATTATCGACTACAGTAATACTATTATCCTTTTCAATGATTACATTGATCTCTGAACAATATCCGGCCAGCGCTTCATCAATACTATTATCGACTATTTCCCAAACGAGATGGTGAAGGCCTTTGGCACTTGTTGAACCGATATACATTCCCGGACGCTTTCGAACTGCTTCCAGACCCTCCAGAACCTGTATCTGATTCTCATCATAGGATTGTTCCTGTACTGCCTTTTGCTCCATTGCCACATCGGTCACCTACACTTTCCATTTGCATTCCAAATTCGCTAATCTATAAAAAAGCTTGGCTGTACTTAGAGATGCACCAAACTATAATTTTTTTAAAATTCATGAACACTTAATTTATGCGATCTTTTTTTCAACGTACCTGAAGCCAGCGGGGAGAAATAGATTTTTCCTGTCGTTACCACAACAGATTTGTAAGAACCTTTTGCGAGGTTAATAACTGAATCATCCTGGCGTTCTAAACACTCTTCAGCATATTTGGAAGATATGGCGCTTTCTTTATCAATTATGGCCACAATATCTCTTGCTCGGACTAACACATCTTCACCTACATGGATGTACATGCGATCACCTCACTGAATCTTATTGATTCTTCCTGCTTCAACACTGAAGGCTGCTGCCTCTTTCAGTGTCTGGTGGTCTATTCCATCAACGCTTGTCGTTGTGACAAAGGTTTGTACCTTCCCTTGAATGGTATTCAATAAGTGGGATTGACGGTAATCATCCAGTTCTGAGAGGACATCATCAAGCAGGAGAATGGGATACTCTCCTATTTCAGAATGGATCAGTTCAATTTCAGCGAGCTTAACGGATAGAGCTGTCGTCCTTTGCTGGCCCTGGGAACCGAATGTTTGCACATCGCGCCCATTCACATGAAAAATAAGGTCATCCCGGTGCGGACCAAACATGGTGACACCCCGCTCGATTTCCCTGCTTTTCACTTTTGAAAATTTTTCTTCGTATACTTTAACCATTTTCGACAAATCCTGTTCTTCTGATACCTCTGCAGAGGGCTTGTACTGAATTTTCAAGGTCTCCAGCCCTCTTGAAATGCCTTCATGGATTGGTTTTGCCCAATTTTCAAGCAATCTAAGAAATTCAAACCGCTTGGAAACAATCTTGGCAGCCATTTCTATAAATTGTTCTGTCAAAATTTCAAGCATGGTATGGTCAGTCTGCTTTTTTATCTGAAGCATCTTTAAATAATGATTTCGCTGCTGGAGGATTTTTTGATATTGGCTAATATCATGCAAATAGACAGGTGAAACCTGCCCAATCTCCATATCAATAAAACGACGCCTTACTTGAGGGCTCCCTTTTACAAGATGGAGGTCTTCAGGCGCGAACATAACAACATTCATATTGCCGACATACTGGCTTAATTTCTGCTGCTCTATATGATTGCATTTGGCTTTTTTGCCTTTTTTGCTTATCACTAATTGCATCGGCAGGGACCCATGGCTTCTTTGGACCCTTCCTTCTATTTTAGCATAATCTTGATCCCAGCGAATAAGATCTTTGTCATTTGATGTCCTATGGGACTTTGCCATCGCAAGTACATAGATAGATTCCATGACATTAGTCTTCCCCTGGGCATTTTCTCCCAAAATAACGTTCACTTTATTCTCAAAATTGACTTCCAGATCTTCGTAATTCCGGTAGTTTTTTAAAAGCAATTGCTCTATATACATAGACGCTACATCCTTTTAGGGTATGGAGCTTAAAAACAGCCAGTTAAACGATAGTAAATTCACCAACAGTGGGAATTTCCACTTTATCTCCTGTTCTTAGCTTTCTTCCCCGTCTTTGATCCTGTTCTCCATTTACAAAAACTTCGTACTCACTTAAAAACCATTTAGCCATTCCGCCAGTTTGAATCACATCGGCAGCTTTCAGGAATTGGCCCAATGTAATATATTCCGTATCGATTTGTACTTCCGTCATATTATTCACTCTTTCCCATTGTCAGACTTTATGTGCTATGCGGAGAAATCCTGTTTTATCATGCACCAAGCACAACAATTTCTAGAATGTTATCTAATATTCTATTTTACTAAATAAATCTCAGATACACAAAGAAAACCCGCTATAGCCTTTAATATTTATTATTCCCCTGCAGTTTGCCGATATTCGGACTCCTTTGGCCATCGTTTTGCTTATCCGACCATACAGTTCATGGCGCTTAATCCGTCCAATTACAGGCAGATGCTTTCTTGCATAAAAAAAGTAAGCCGCCGGCAACGGCCGGCAGCTCCATTATTAGTCTTAATATGTTCTAACTGGAAGAATCAATTGCAGGATTGAGTCGTCATTTAACGGTTTTATAATAAATGGCCGCATAGCGCCAGTAAAGCTTACAGTAATTTCTGAGCCTTCAAGGGCTTTTAGGGCATCCATCATGAATTTCGCACTAAAGGAGATCTTTAATTCTTCTCCTTCAACAGATTGGCTTTGGACCTCTTCGACAACCTTTCCGATTTCCGGCGTATTGGATGAAATTTCAATTACTCCGCCTTCAATGGTGGAAAGCTTGACCACATTATTTCGTCCTTCTTTTGCCAATAATGAGGCACGGTCAATTGCCTGAAGGAATTCCTTCGTGTTAACAACTACATCTGTCTTGCTGTCTGTTGGAATTAACCTGGAAGTATCCGGATAATTTCCTTCAAGCAGCCTTGAGAAGAACAGCAAATGTTCGGCTTTAAACAATACCTGGTTTTCGGTAATGACAATATCAATCAGATCATTATTGTCATCAAGGATCTTGCTCAATTCACTTAAGCTTTTGCCTGGAATGACAACATTGTAATTTTCGTTGGCATTTGTTTCGACTTGGGCTTTCCTTAATGCTAGCCTGTGGCTATCTGTTGCAATACAGGTTAAAGTGCCGTTTTCCACCTTCCAGTTTACACCTGTCAAGATAGGGCGTGTTTCTGAGGTGGACACTGCAAAAACAGTCTGGCGGACCATCGCCTTTAATAGGTCCGTCGGGATTTTAAAAACATTCTCTTCCTCAATTTGAGGTAAGTGAGGATACTCCTCTGCATCCAATCCATTTAAGTTAAACTCGGACTTACCTGAACGGATAACAGTCTGAAGGTGGTTTTCGACATGGATTTCAACACTGTCAGTAGGAAGTTTTTTAACAATCTCACTAAAGAATCTTGCCTGCAGCACGATTGCACCAGGCTGTTTGATTTCAACAATTTCATCTCCGTCTTCCTCTTTTGGAATAAAAGATTCGATTGAAATATCGGAATCACTTCCTGTTAATGTGACTCCTTCTTCTGAAGCAACGATTTTAATACCTGTTAAGATAGGAATGGTTGTTCTGCTAGTTACAGCTTTCATTACATCCTGGACGCTCTGAACCAAACGATCCCGCTGGATTATAAATCTCATTTTTTTAATCCTCCAAGCATATTTTAATGGCCTAATGAATATATATATATTTTATAAAAAAATAATAGAAGTACTAGTAGGGCCTGTTAACATGTGGATAACTGCGTTTTTCGAAAGGAAACACAGCCTATCCACATGTGGACAGACTGTGTGTAAGTTAGGTCAAGTTATGCACAGTTATACCTTGAGCAATTCATTTATTTCTTTGATCTGTTTCTCGAATTGAGAATCTGACTGAAGCATTTTTGAAATTTTTTCATGGGCGTGAATGACAGTTGTGTGGTCCCTTCCGCCAAATTCTTCCCCAATTTTAGGAAGAGAAAAATCTGTTAATTCCCTGGATAAATACATGGCAATTTGCCGCGGAAATGCAACTGATTTCGTTCTTTTCTTCGCTTTAAAGTCCTCAAGCTTCACATTAAAATGTTCACCCACTACCCTTTGAATTTCATGGATTGTGATAACCTTTGGCTTGGAGCTTGGAATGATATCCTTTAATGCTTCTGCTGCAAGATCAGCATTTATATCTTTATTTATTAAAGAGGAATAGGCAACTACACGAATAAGCGCACCCTCTAGTTCACGTATGTTTGAATCAATTTGATTGGCAATATACAGCATGACTTCGTTTGGTATGTCGAGTCCCTCTGCTTTTGCTTTTTTTCGTAAGATCGCAATACGCGTTTCCAGATCAGGCGGAGTTATATCGGTAATAAGCCCCCATTCGAATCTGGAGCGAAGACGATCTTCAAGTGTCGGAATTTCTTTTGGCGGCCGGTCACTTGAGATAATGATTTGCTTACTTTCTTCATGCAATGTATTAAATGTATGGAAAAATTCCTCTTGGGTTTGTTCTTTTCCAGCTAAAAACTGAATATCATCGATAAGAAGAACATCCACGTTTCGATATTTATTGCGGAAATCTCCCGCTTTGTTGTCTCTGATTGAGTTAATGAATTCGTTCGTAAACTTCTCGGAAGATAAGTAAACTACTTTAGCAGATGGATTATGATCTAATACATAATGGCCGATTGCATGCATGAGATGGGTTTTACCCAGCCCAACTCCCCCATAAATAAATAGTGGATTATACGCCTTTGCGGGTGCTTCGGCAACTGCAAGTGAAGCTGCATGTGCGAAGCGGTTACCCGATCCAATAACAAAAGTATCAAATGTATACTTAGGATTAAGCATGGTTAATGGCAATTCAGGCAGATCTTCCTCTGTTTTTTTCTTTTTTGGCGGAACCGGTAGATCCACCTCTTCTTCACTCTGATTTTGCGGAATGATAAATTTTACCCCTAACTCTTCACCAGTAATGTCATAAAGAATTCCGGAGATCAGTTGGGAATAGCGCTCTTCCAGCCAATCACGGGCAAACTCATTCGGGGCCTTGACCACTAAAGTATCGCCTTGAAGTGAATGAGCTTTTGTCGATTTTAACCATGTATCAAAGCTTGGTTTGCTGATTTTCTTTTCGATATTGGCAAGAGCGTTATTCCAAAGATCCGCAATGTTTTCCAATAGATATCCCTCCTTTGCCGTTAGTTTCGTGCAACAAAAACTATAGGTTATACAAGCTGTACAACCCTTTATTTTATAAATATACGAAACTGTTTATGTGGAAAATTATATAATAAGGAAGTAAAGTGGAATTTCGACAGTATCCACTGTCTGTGGACAAACTTTTACAAACCCCTTGGATAACCTGTCCACATGTTATCCACAATCTGTGGATAATGAAGATATGCGCTATGATTTATTAAGTGTGAAAACACAATAATGATAACAGATAATCCTAATGGTTGCAATGCTTTTTAAACCTTTATCCACAAGTCCTCTATCGTGTGCATAAAAATTGTCCACAGCCCCTGTTTGTGTGAAAAACTTGTCGATATGTGATGTGGATAATGAAAGTTCTGTCGAAAAATTATCCACAGAGGGGTTTTGAATAAAATTCAAAGCAAAGTGTTGACTTTAGCACTTGTTAATTGAAACGGATGGCAAAAGGACTCCAGCGGAAGTGAATAAAAAGAGGATCCCACAGACGCATTGCATTTGAGAGCGGCGGAATGCCTGCGAAAAGCGAGTGCGTGGAGAGCCCATTAACAGACAAATTTAGCAGAGCTAAAGAGAAAAACGTGGAAAAAACGAATTTTAGGATGACATTCGTGCGAAAAGAAGGTAAACTTTCTGAGTGGGTTCATTCAGATCTGCTAAAAGAGAAAAAGTGCAGGGAGAATGTAAGCCTGGCTTAGAAAAGATTTTTTTGCCAATGAAGGCAGAGAGCTTAACGATGAATAGTTGACAATTTTCAAGTTTCATCTATATAATTAGAAAGACTGTCTTTAACAGCAATTCCTCAGGGAGGTGTCATATAATGAAAAGAACTTATCAACCAAACAAGCGTAAGAGAAGCAAAGTTCACGGTTTCCGCAGCCGCATGAGCACTCCGAACGGACGTAACGTCCTTGCTCGCCGCCGCCGCAAAGGAAGAAAAGTATTATCTGCTTAGGCCACTGAAACGTCAGTGGTCTTTTTTTCCATGTATAGATTAATGTTATAATGGCTGCCGGGGCAAAAGAGGAAATTTCCTGCTGAAGCCCCAAGTCGCCATACGCTTTTCTAAGTAGGTGATGACGTTGAAAAAAGAATTTCGGGTAAAAAAGAATAAAGAATTTCAAGAGGCCTTTAAAAAGGGAAAGTCATTCGCCAATCGTCAATTTGTTGTTTATATTTTGAAAAAAGAGGAACAGGGCCATTTCCGTATAGGTCTGTCTGTTAGCAAGAAAATCGGCAATGCTGTTATGAGGAATCAGATTAAAAGATATATTCGCCAGTCTTTTTTAGAGCTGGAGGAAGAAATAAAGCCACAGTTTGATCTGATCATCATCGCCAGGAAGCCTGTTGCGGATATGGATTTCCATGAGGTGAAAAAAAGCCTTACCCATGTTTTAAAGATTTCACGGGTTTTGAATAAACCTAGACTTGGAAATACTAAAAATCAATAGTCTTTATCTATCTTTATTATGAAGCACTTCATTATAAAAGATGATAAAATGAGATACATATGAGCAAGTCCCGCTCTAGGGGGACAAGCAAATACAATATATTTAATTATCAGGAGCAATAAGGAGGAAAAAACGGTTGAAGAAACGAATATTCCTATTAATCGGTTTGGCTTTTGTTATGGCGCTTTTGTCAGGCTGTACTGAAATCAATCAGCCGATTACGTCTGAAAGCGAAGGCTTTTGGAATGAGTATATTGTCTACCCGCTTTCGCTGTTTATCATTAAAGTAGCAGAAATTGCAGGCGGCAGCTACGGACTATCGATTATCATTGTTACGATCATTATTCGCCTGGTTATCCTGCCATTAATGATCAAGCAAACGAAAAGTTCGAAGGCGATGCAGGCGATTCAGCCAGAAATGCAGAAGCTGCGTGAAAAATACAGTTCAAAAGACCAGAAAACCCAGCAGAAGCTGCAGCAGGAAACGATGGCTCTATTTCAAAAGCACGGGGTTAACCCTCTTGCAGGCTGTTTCCCATTAGTCGTTCAAATGCCGATTCTAATTGGTTTCTATCATGCTATTACACGTACTCGTGAAATCGCAAACCATAATTTCCTATGGTTTGATCTTGGTTCTCCGGATCCAATTTATTTATTGCCGCTAATTGCAGGTGTTACAACATTCATTCAGCAAAAAATGATGATGGCCGGCACTGAGCATACAGGGCAAATGGCAGCACAGATGAAGATGATGCTTTATCTTATGCCGATCATGATTGTTATTTTTGCTATTAATTTCCCAGCTGCTCTCTCACTTTACTGGGTAGTGGGTAATATCTTTATGATCATACAAACTTATTTTATTAAAGGTCCGGACCTGAAAGCTGCGGCGGCCGGAAATGCAGGAGGAGCCAAAAAGTGAAACAAGTAACTGCTACAGGACAGACCGTCAAGGAAGCAGTAGAGTCAGCTTTAGCTCAATTAAATACAACTGAAGACCGCGCAGAGATAACAATAGTTGATGAAGGTAAAAAAGGCGTTTTCGGGATTTTCGGTTCCCGTCCGGCAGTCGTAAAGGCTGTTAGGAAGCTCGATCCGATTGAAGAAGCTGAGAAGTTCCTCAAGGAAGTCAGTGAGAAAATGGGAGTGTCCATTGAAATTGAAACATTAAAGGACGGAAAAAATGTTCAATTTATCCTTTCCGGTGAAAAAATTGCTCTTTTAATCGGTAAAAGAGGACAAACACTCAATTCACTGCAGTATTTGACACAGCTTGTCATAAATCGTTTTTCTGACCAGTTCTTGAATGTGGTTGTGGATGCGGAAGATTACCGGAAGAGACGCCAGGATACACTGATTCAATTAGCTGAAAGGCTTGCTCAAAAAGCTCTGAAGACGGGAAAGGAAATTGCGTTGGAACCTATGCCTTCCTATGAAAGGAAAGTTATCCATACCGCTCTCGTTCATAATAAGAGAATAAAAACGTATTCTGACGGCAATGATCCACATCGCCATATTGTCATAGCCCCGGCAAGAACAAGATAGCCGGAAGAACGATTTAAAAACCCAATCCACTCACGGATTGGGTTTTTTTATGTCTGGATTTAGTTCCAAGGGTTTTTTTATAAGGCTCTTTTCGTATAGAGTGTTGTTCTTTTTGCTTACAAACGTTTTAATTACTGAGTTGATTGGAGTGGAAGGTACTTGATCCTCGAAAATGCATTCGCATTTTCTTCGTGCGGTGCTTATTCGAGGAAGCTTATTCAATGTCCTGCGGGAAGAGAGGGAGCGGGAGACCCCGCAGGCGTGAAACGCCGAGGAGGCTCCCGTTCCTCCCCGCGGGTTCGCTGCGTGACTGGAGCGGAAATCAACGGGCAAGCTTTATAGTCCAAACTTTGCGAAAACAGCCTTTTATAAATAATCAATTCCTCCGTAAAATATTAATTCTCCATTGGTTTTATTGTTATTCACATGTGGATAAGTTAAAATAGAGCATATTAAATATAGGTCGTGTGGATAATTGTTTTTTTCTCAAAAAGAAATTGTCTGTGGACAAGCATAAAATGAACGGTTTGAGATGCTTTTCTAACAAATTGGCATGTGATATTCTATTAATTTGGGAATCGATATAATAATCATTTTTATATAGATCGATGAAAGCTAAAGAAAAGAGAGGTGAAGAGAGTGGAATTTGATACAATAGCGGCCATTTCTACGCCGATGGGTGAGGGTGCCATAGCCATTGTCCGGCTCAGCGGCGACCAGGCCTTTGAAATTGCGGATCGTTTATTCAGAGGGGTAGGAGGCAAACGTCTGAAGGATGTAGCCTCCCATACCATTCATTACGGCCATATCATTGATCCGAAAACAGGTGAGGTAGCAGAAGAAGTAATGGTATCAGCAATGAAAGGCCCGAAAACATTTACGAAAGAAGATGTTATAGAAATAAATTGCCATGGCGGTCTGGTTTCGGTCAATCGTGTATTGCAGCTATTATTAAATAATGGAGCACGGCTGGCAGAGCCTGGTGAATTTACAAAGCGAGCGTTTTTGAACGGCCGAATTGATTTGTCGCAGGCGGAAGCTGTAATGGATTTAATCCGGGCTAAAACGGACAGGGCCATGAATATGGCGCTCGGGCAGATGGAAGGACGGCTTTCAAAGCTCATTCAAAAGCTCCGCCAGGAAATTCTGGAGATCCTTGCCCATGTGGAAGTGAATATTGACTATCCTGAATACGATGATGTAGAGGAAATGACTCATCATATGCTGCTGGAAAAGTCCTCTTATGTAAAGAAGGAAATTGAAAAGCTTCTGCGTACATCCCAGCAGGGGAAAATTTTGCGTGAAGGACTGTCAACTGTTATTGTGGGCCGTCCAAACGTCGGTAAATCCTCTCTATTGAATAGCCTTGTCCACGAGAATAAGGCTATTGTAACGGATATACCGGGAACAACGCGCGATGTAATTGAGGAATATGTCAATGTAAGGGGTGTTCCGCTGAGATTACTGGACACGGCAGGGATTCGGGAGACTGAAGATATTGTTGAACGGATTGGGGTCGAAAAGTCCAGACAGGTATTAAAGGAAGCCGATCTTATTTTGCTGGTACTTAATAATTCGGATGAATTAACGACAGAGGATGAAAATATATTTAAAGCGGTCGAAGGCATGGACGTCATTGTCATTGTCAATAAAATGGACCTTGAACAAAAAGTTAATATGGATCACGTTCATGAACTTTCTAAAGAACATAAATTGGTCACGACCTCTTTATTGGAGGATAAAGGGGTAGATGATCTGGAAGAGGCAATTGCTTCGCTTTTCTTTGAAGGATCCATTGAAGCCGGGGACATCACATATGTATCAAACACCCGCCATATCGCCCTTTTAAATCAGGCTTTAAATGCCATTGATGAGGCCATGCAGGGTGTTGAAATGGGAACGCCGATAGATATCGTGCAAATTGATTTAACGAGAACATGGGAGCTTCTTGGCGAAATTATTGGCGACAGTGTCCATGAAAGCTTAATTGACCAATTATTCTCGCAGTTCTGTTTAGGGAAATAGATAATTTTTCAGACAAGAAAAATGCCGCAATAAGCGGATTTTGATTGCAGTAAAGGAGGCCGCATCATGACATATGAAGCTGGAAGTTATGATGTCATAGTAGTCGGTGCCGGACATGCAGGTGTTGAAGCAGGCCTTGCTTCGGCCCGTCTTGGCGCTAAGACATTAATGATTACGATAAATCTGGATATGGTAGCCTTTATGCCGTGCAATCCCTCTGTAGGAGGACCTGCGAAAGGGATTGTTGTTAGGGAGATAGATGCGCTTGGCGGAGAAATGGGCAAGAATATTGATAAAACCCATATTCAGATGCGAATGCTTAATACTGGAAAAGGGCCTGCAGTTCGTGCATTGCGTGCCCAGGCTGATAAATTCACGTATCAGCACGAGATGAAAAAGACATTGGAAAATGAACCGAACCTGAGAATGATTCAGGGGATGGTTGAGCGGCTGATTGTGGAAGATGGAGAATGCAAAGGCGTTATCACCCAGACAGGTGCCGTTTATTCTTCAAAAACGGTTGTCATTACGACGGGTACATTCCTAAGAGGAGAAATTATTCTAGGGGAACTTAAATACTCCAGCGGTCCTAATAACCAGCAGCCCTCCATTAAGCTTTCAGAGCATCTGCAGGAGCTCGGGTTTGATTTAGTGCGTTTTAAAACAGGAACCCCTCCGCGTGTTAACAGCCATTCCATTGATTACAGCAAGACAGAAATACAGCCTGGCGATGATGTGCCAAGAGCTTTTTCTTATGAAACAACAAAGTATATAACTGACCAGCTGCCATGCTGGCTGACTTATACAAACGAAGAAACACACACACTGATTGACAATAATCTTCATCGTTCCCCAATATACTCCGGTATGATTAAAGGAACAGGGCCTCGTTATTGCCCATCCATTGAAGATAAGGTTGTCCGCTTTAATGACAAACCACGGCATCAGATCTTTTTGGAGCCAGAGGGACGGAATACTCAGGAAGTTTATGTACAAGGTCTTTCAACAAGCTTGCCTGAAGATGTTCAGCAGAAGATTCTTAGAACCATTCCAGGATTGGAAAATGTCCAGATGATGCGTGCAGGCTACGCAATAGAATATGATGCCATTGTGCCGACTCAGTTATGGCCGACCCTTGAAACAAAGAAAGTGAAAAATCTTTTTACGGCTGGCCAAATTAACGGGACGTCAGGCTATGAGGAGGCAGCGGGACAGGGGCTGATGGCTGGCATGAATGCCGGATTAAAGTCGCTGGAAAAAGAAGAAGTCATCCTAAGCCGTTCAGATGCTTATATTGGCGTACTGATTGATGATTTGGTCACTAAAGGAACGAATGAACCATACCGTCTGCTAACATCAAGAGCTGAATATCGTTTGCTTCTTCGCCATGATAATGCTGATTTGCGCTTAACTGAGCTGGGGCACAAGGTTGGGCTGATCCGCGACGAACGCTATGAGAAATTCCTGTTGAAAAAACAAGCCATTGAAGAAGAGAAGAATCGACTTCAAGGTATTTTTATTAAACCAACCAGTGAAGTACAGGAACTGATCAAAAGCCAGGGCGGCAGTGAGCTGAAGGATGGAATTCGTGCATCTGATTTATTGAAGAGGCCGGAAATGACTTATGAGCATATCCAAAGGCTTGTGCCGGCTGAGGGAACCCTTGATCCGGATGTAACGGAACAGGTCGAAATACAAATCAAGTATGAAGGATATATTGAAAAATCTCTCCAGCAGGTGGAGCGCCTGAAGAAGATGGAAAACAAGAAGATCCCTGAAAACATTGATTATGAGGCCATTAACGGACTAGCATCCGAAGCGAAACAAAAACTGAAAGAAGTTAGGCCTCTATCGATCGCACAGGCATCAAGAATTTCTGGAGTTAACCCTGCGGACATCTCCATTTTGCTTGTTTATCTTGAACAAGGCAGAATTGCCAGGGTATCAGCAGAATAAAAGCAAAAGCAGGGTGCAGCTAATTCGTACGGGATAAATCCGATCATGTCTTATAGCGGAAAGGATTTGCTAATGAATATAGAACAATTTACAGAAATGCTGGCGGCGAAAGGGATTGCCCTTTCGCCTCGGCAATTAAATCAATATGAAACCTACTATTCCACATTAGTGGAATGGAATGAAAAAATGAATTTAACAGCAATTACAGATAAAGAAGATGTTTATCTAAAGCATTTTTATGATTCAATTACCGCAGCATTTTACTTTGACTTTAACCAGCCGCTGAAAGTTTGCGATGTCGGAGCGGGTGCGGGTTTTCCAAGCATTCCGTTAAAAATTGCATTTCCGGAATTACATATTACGATCGTTGATTCACTTAATAAACGCATCGGTTTTCTAGAGCATTTGGCAAAGGCATTAGAATTGGAAAACGTCCGTTTTATTCATGACCGCGCGGAAACCTTTGGCCAAAATAAGGAATACCGCGAATCCTTTGATGTTGTGACAGCAAGGGCAGTTGCCAGACTGTCGGTATTGAGCGAGCTTTGTTTGCCGCTGGCTAAAACTGGAGGCATGTTTGTTGCCATGAAGGGTGCAAGTGCAAAAGAAGAGCTGGATGCCGGCAAGAAAGCGATAGCGGTCTTAGGCGGAAAACTCGTTGACTCTCATACCTTCACATTGCCAGAGGAAGAAAGCGAGCGCAACATTTTGATCATTAAAAAGGAAAAAAGCACACCTAAAAAGTATCCAAGGAAGCCGGGTACACCCAATAAAACACCAATTGAGTAGGGTGCACATTTCAGCAATGTATGACATAATGGTATAGATTAATTTGTCTTTTACCAAATATTATATTGTTACAGTTCGGCAGGAATTGTCATTATTATAGAGAATATGTAATAGGGAGTTTCGTAAAGGTGGTGCAGGGTGATGAAGCATTCTTTCTCACGCTTTTTTGGCCTAGGCGAAAAGGGAGAACAAGTTACAGCGGAAAAACCAGCAGAAGAACAATTGGATATTGAAGTTGAAGACTTAAGCGAAAAAGAAGAAGTTAAGAAAATACCTATTGACCAAATCGTTCCTAACCGTTTTCAGCCAAGAACGGTGTTTGATGATGAAAAAATAGAAGAGCTTTCTCGAACCATCCATACACATGGCATTATCCAGCCGATTGTTGTACGGGAATTTGAAGGCGGCCAGTTTGAGATTATTGCTGGTGAACGAAGATATCGGGCCATGAAAAAGCTTGGCTGGGAAGAAGCACCGGCAATCGTAAAGAATCTCAGCGATACAGAAACCGCTTCAGTTGCATTAATTGAGAATCTTCAAAGGGAAGAATTATCCCCAATTGAAGAGGCTGTTGCATATGGGAAGCTTTTGGAGCTGCATAATCTGACACAGGAAGCATTGGCGCAGCGCCTTGGGAAGGGCCAATCAACCGTTGCGAACAAGCTTAGGCTGTTAAAACTGCCTCAGCCTGTCCAGGATGCATTATTAAGCAAGTCGATTACTGAACGGCACGCCCGTTCACTTATACCTTTAAAAGACCCTGAAAAGCAAGTTGCTTTGCTGCAGGAAATTGTGGAAAAAAATCTAAACGTCAAGCAGACAGAAGATCGTGTGGTAAGGATTCTTGAACAGAAAAATCCGAAGCCAAAGCCAAAGCGGAAAGCTTTCAGCAAAGATATGAGAATTGCCGTCAACACAATCCGCCAATCTCTTTCCATGGTTTCTGACAGCGGCATCAATCTAGATTCCGAAGAAGAAGAATTTGATGAATTTTATCAAATTACAATTAAAATTCCTAAAAAGAAATAAAATGAACGCGGGAAACCAAACAGGCCAACTGTTGGATTCTCGCGTTTTTTGCTGTTCCCCTAAAGTCTCCTATTGTCCTATGCATATGAAATAACTCTAATTCCAAAAGACTGTTAGAATCTTCTTATTTTTAACAAAAAAATAATTCTCTCTCCTTTTTCGTGATAAAATAGACTACGTGATTAAGGGGTATTCAAAAAATATAACCCTATTAGAATCTTGATTTAGCACCGTGTTGATTGGAGCGGAAGGAATAAGATCCACGAAAGTGCATTTGCATTTCCTCCAGAGGTAAAATCGTGTGTGCTTATTCAAAGTCCTGCGGGAGTAGGGAGTAAAGGGAAGACCCTGAAGGCGCGAATACGCTGAGGAGCTCGGAACACCCGCGGCTCGCTGGGTGCCTGCAGCGGAAATCAACACGCTAGTTTAACAGAGTATAAAATAATTGATATAGAGGTTGTTATTTTTAATGATGAAAGCAGGTGACACCGTGGGCAAGATTATAGCTGTAGCGAACCAAAAAGGCGGAGTGGGCAAGACCACTACTTCCGTTAATCTGGGCGCATGCCTGGCATACATAGGAAAGAAGGTCTTATTGGTTGATATTGATCCCCAGGGGAACGCAACGAGCGGGATTGGCATTGAAAAAGCTGATGTGGACCAATGCATATATGATGTACTTGTTGACGATGTGGAAGCAGCGAAGGTAATAAAGGCAACATCGGTTGAGAATTTATATGCGATTCCCGCTACTATCCAGCTGGCAGGTGCGGAAATTGAATTGGTTCCTACCATTTCAAGAGAAGTAAGGTTGAAAAGAGCTTTGGAAGAGGTAAAAGCAAACTTTGATTATATTATTATTGACTGCCCTCCTTCCCTCGGACTTTTAACAATTAACTCATTGACAGCATCCGATGCGGTCATTATACCGGTACAATGTGAGTATTATGCGCTTGAAGGTTTGAGTCAGCTTTTGAATACAGTCCGCCTTGTGCAAAAGCATTTGAATCATGATTTAAAAATTGAAGGCGTTTTGCTGACCATGCTCGATGCCCGTACCAACCTTGGCATTCAGGTAATTGAAGAGGTTAAAAAATATTTTCAGGATAAAGTATATAAAACCATTATTCCCCGCAATGTGCGTTTGAGTGAGGCTCCGAGCCATGGTGAACCTATTATTACTTATGATCCGAAGTCACGCGGAGCTGAAGTATATTTAGAATTGGCAAAGGAAGTGGTTTCGAATGGCTAAAGGCTTAGGAAAAGGTCTGAATGCTTTTTTTAACAATATTGAAGCCGAAAAAGAAGAAACTGTAAAAGAGGTTAAAATTAAAGAACTCCGCCCAAATCCTTATCAGCCGCGAAAAGTGTTTGAAAAGGAAGCGATTGAAGAATTAAAACAGTCCATTATTGAACATGGAATTCTCCAGCCGATCATTGTCCGGAAAAGCATAAAGGGCTATGAAATTGTTGTTGGCGAGCGGCGCTATCGGGCAGCAAAAGAAGCCAATCTGGAAACCGTTCCTGTTGTTGTTAAAGAATTAAATGAACAGCAAATGATGGAGTTGGCTGTCCTTGAAAATTTGCAGCGTGAAGATTTAACTCCTATAGAAGAAGCTGCAGCCTATCAGCTTTTAATGGATAAGCTGAAGGTAACCCAAGAGGAATTAGCTAAGCGCCTAGGGAAAAGCAGGCCGCACATTGCAAATCACATCCGGCTGCTATCTCTTCCGCCTAAAATACAGGAACTGATATCAGATGGGAAAATATCGATGGGACATGGACGAGCGCTGCTGGGATTAAGAAAGAAAGAAAAATTGCCGGCACTGGTCGAAAAAACGATCAAAGATGGCTTGAATGTCCGCCAGCTGGAGCAGCTGATACAACAGTTGAATGATGTTTCACGTGAAACGAAGAAGCCTAAGGTTCAAAAGGATATATTTATAAAGGAACGTGAATCCTCTCTTAGAGAAAGATTCGGAACCACTGTTCATATCAAGCAATCCAAAAACAAAGGAAAGATCGAAATCGAATTTTTCTCTAAAGAAGACTTGGAGCGTATTATCGAACTTTTGGATACCCATTCTTAAGCCATCTTCAGGATGGTTTATTTTTTTGAAGGATTCTTAAAAAATGATTGTCTACATGAACCTTCCGTGGTATTGTAGATGAAATAATTATTCGAAATACGAAATAATAATAGATAAGGTGAAAAGTATGTTTCTGCTTGGTACGCTTGTTAATGGTTTGTTAATTATTATCGGAACCTTTTTAGGGAAATTGCTTCATCGAATTCCCGAGAATATGAAAGGAACAGTTATGCATGCCATTGGCCTTGCTGTCATCGTGCTTGGCCTCCAGATGGGCTTCAAGAGCGAGAATTTTCTCGTAGTTATTTTGAGCCTCGTTTTCGGAACCGTAATTGGTGAATATTTTGGATTGGAAGATAAATTGAATAGGTTTGGCGGGTGGCTTGAAAACAAGATTGGTTCAAAGGGTGAAGGCAGCATTTCGCAAGGCTTTGTGACAGCGACACTGATTTTTGTTATTGGCGCAATGGCCATTATCGGTGCACTGGATAGCGGGATAAGAGGCGACCATTCTGTTCTTTATACAAAATCCATTATTGATGGTTTTACGGCATTGATTCTCACAACTACCTTGGGAATTGGCGTTTTGTTTTCAGCTTTTCCAGTCATGATTTATGAAGGATTAATTGCCCTTTTTGCTACACAAATTGACCGAGTTGTCCCCCAAATACTGATGGATAGCTTTATTAAAGAAATGACCGCTACAGGCGGAATAATGATTTTTGCCATTGGCCTGAATTTAACTGGGCTGACAAAAATCCGGGTAGCCAACCTGCTGCCAGGGATATTGGTAACCGGGGTCATAGTCTCGGTAATCTATTTTTATGGTCTCTATTTCTAGGCCCTGTTAAATTTGTCTGTTGCTATCCGCTTCGCACTCAGGAACTCTGAGTGTTCCGGGAGCCTTATCAAGCAATAAGCCTGCGGGGCCTCCATTTGATCTGCACTCTTGCAGACTTTGAAAAAACATCCTTGAAAAACACTCCGCATAAAGGAAATGCGAATACATTTTGAGGTTCTCGTGCCTTCCTCTCCTATCAACATGGAGCTTATATTTATCATTCCGAATATATTCGGAATGGTTTTCGAAGATATGATCCGAGAAGAAGCTCTTCTTAAAAGCAAAACAGAATACACTCTTCAAAAAAGCCATGAGAGCTGTTGCTCCCATGGCTTTCATTCAATCTTTATGGTGTTTGTTCACGGTTCAATTCCCATTTAAATGCCGGCCAGGCTGGTGCTGTCTGATGTGTTAGACTAGCTTCATAAATGCCATTGGCAATCGTTTTGGCCATTTTCAGTACCAGGTTTAGCCTTGTGTTCTGAAGAACAAAGAATTCCATAAAGCCGCTTACGTTCACAATGCCGGTTATATGCATATGCCCTACTTCCGGAAGATCTTTGTTCACGCCGGCTCCAGGCTTAACAGGCCCTTCCCCGATTTGGATGACTCCCACACTTTTTAATCGGCCTAAGCATGCATCAATCCCAATAATATAGGGATTAAAATGTTTCTTCTTGATTTCGTTCAGCTTTTCTTCCAGGTTTACAGCATGAATGGGATCTTCCAGTGTCCCATATACGTGAAAAGAAGAAATGGATTTTTCCTCAAGGAGTGTGCCGACAAGCGGACCTAATGAATCGCCTGTAGAACGGTCTGTGCCTATACAGACAAAAACGATGGGACGGCTGCCGATGCCTGAAGGTAATATATTTTTCAGCTCAGCAGCCAATTTAGCAGCCGAGTTTGTTTCTTCGTGCGCTATCCTGGCAGAAGCCCCGCCTTTTTTATCAAACAAATTTGGTTTGAAATTCATATAGGTCCCACTCCCTCTTTATTCCTTGCCATGCCGGTTCAAAGTGATGAGATTATGTTAATGGCGGCCCTTAGTATAAAACGTTTTTATCAGTATACGGAAAATTTTTGTAATCTATACATACCAATAATATTTATTCCTTAAACAATGGCTCTATAGGAAGGCACGGCTTTCATGAAAACTAAAAACTGTAAAGTATAGCGGAAAATTGATAAAATAATTTTGGTTTAAATAAGGTATTCGCACTGTAAGGGAAGATAAAGTATAATTTCATACAAGCTAATGAAAAGCAAAGTTATGAGGATTCAATTTGAAGTTATATAAAATAACAAGCTTTCTTATTTACTTTCACTAAAAAGAAGCAGGTGAAACCATGAGTTATATTGAAAAA
The DNA here is from genome assembly GCF_058145115.1 of Cytobacillus sp. C11.1. Taxonomy (NCBI): domain Bacteria; kingdom Bacillati; phylum Bacillota; class Bacilli; order Caryophanales; family Bacillaceae; genus Cytobacillus; species Cytobacillus sp. C11.1. The sequence goes on from NZ_CM176935.1 coordinate 918,613, forward strand.
CTGTTTAACAGTATGATAGATAAGCTTTCCGATGAAAAAACGTGGGTAACAATTGGGGAAGGTTTTCTCAAGATTATTGCAATCTTTATCATAACAAGTATTCTGATTAGAGTCGGCAAACTGGCCATCCGGAATATTTTTAAAGTAAGAACACCTTCGAGGCTCAGGATCTCCGAACGCCGTGAAGCTACCCTGCTCAAGCTTCTGGAGAATATGCTAACATATGTTGTTTTCTTTGTGGCAGCCATCATGATCCTGTCCGTACTGACCATTGATGTAAAAGCGCTTTTGGCCGGTGCCGGTATCGTGGGGTTGGCTGTGGGGTTTGGCGCACAAAGCCTTGTTAAAGATATCATTACCGGATTCTTTATTATTTTTGAAGATCAGTTTTCGGTAGGGGATTATATTCGGGTCGATCAGTTTGAGGGAACCGTTGAAGAAATCGGCCTTCGAACGACGAAAATTAAAAACTGGACCGGCGAGATTCATATTCTTCCTAATGGAAGCATCATGCAGGTGACCAATTTTTCTCTGAATAACAGTATTGCATTTGTGGATGTCAGCATTGCTTATGAAGGAGATATTAATAAAGCGGAAAGCGTACTGCAGGATTTATTTGAGGAACTGCCTGATAAATATGAAGACATGGTCAAACCGCCGGAAATTCTAGGAATTCAAAACCTTGCTGCTTCTGATGTTGTTCTTAGAGTTGTATCAGAAACTTTGCCGATGAGGCATTTTTATATCGCACGCCAATTGCGAAAAGAAATCAAGCTTTGCTTAGATGAGCATGGCATTGAAATTCCGTTCCCGCGTCTTGTTATGTATACACGGAATGAAGAAGCGCCTGCCCAGAATAAACCAAAATTGAATTCGGAGGGGTAAGAATGGAACAAAAGGAATTTGAACTGCATGATGTTGTGGAGATGAAGAAACCACATCCGTGCGGAGTAAACCGCTGGAAAATCATTAGAATGGGAGCAGATATCAGAATTAAGTGCGAAGGCTGCGGGCACAGCGTCATGATCCCAAGAAGAGAATTTTCCCGCAAAATGAAAAAAGTTCTTGTGAGGCATGAGGAATAGGCCAGGTTTATCTAGATAAATAAAAAACGGGGAGATGAGGTTCTTGGCGCATAAAGTAAAGTCAGCCTGCCCCCTTAACTGCTGGGACAGCTGCGGCTTTCATGTAACACTTGAAGACGGTAGGGTGACAAAGGTAGATGGCGATCAGGACCATCCTATTACAAAGGGGAAAATTTGCGGCCGCGGGAGAATGCTTGAAAGCAGAACCAATTCTCCGGAACGCCTGCTTTACCCCTTAAAAAAGATTGATGGCGAGTTTAAGCAAGTTTCATGGGAACAGGCTTTACATGATATTTCCCTGAAAATGAAAGAGTTGAAAGATACGGTTGGAACAGCTTCCGTTCTGCATAGCCATGATTACGCAAATGGCGGATTGCTGACGAACCTGGATCAGCGCTTTTTTAACTGTTACGGCGGAGTAACCGAATTAACGGGATCCATTTGCTGGGGAGCCGGGATCGAAGCACAGAGCTGGGATTTTGGAGATGCTTATAGCCATGGGCCTGATGATATTTTAAACAGCAAACATATCGTCATATGGGGCAGAAATGTGGCCCGCACCAATATGCATTTATTTCAAATGCTCCAGGAAGCAAAAAGAAATGGGACCAAGCTATATGTGATTGATCCAATCTATAATGCTACTGCCAAAATAGCGAATAAATATTTCTCTGTGAAGCCGGGGATGGATGGGCTGCTTGCGGCAGGCATTATGAAGGAAATGCTGCGGCTCGGCCTAGAGGATCGGAATTTCATAGAAAATCATTCTGTTGGCTTTGAAGACTTGGATGAGCTTCTGAACAATGTAACGCTGGAGGAAATTGCTGAAAAAACGGAAGTGCCAAGTGAAGTGATGACCGAGCTTGCGATTGTGTATGGAGACGGCCCTGTATCCACGTTTTTCGGTTTGGGCATGCAGCGCTACGAAAACGGCGGCAATACCATCAGGCTGATGGATGCTTTAATTGCTGTGAGCGGCAATATCGGCATTCCGGGCGGCGGCGCAAACTATGCAAATAGACAGGTCGGCCAAAGTTTTGATACTGCCTCCCTTGCCCTTCCTCACCGCAAGACTTCTTCAAGGCAGTTCACGATGATGAGACAGGCGGAGGGGATTTTAACAGCCAAAGATCCTGAAGTAAAAATGATCTTCGTAACCTGCGGCAATCCATTAACTCAGGTCCCAGATTCTTCAAGGGTTCGAGAGGCTTTTGCATCTGTGGATACAGTTGTTGTAATGGAGCAGTTTATGACAGATACAGCCAAGATGGCTGATTATGTGCTGCCGGTTGCCACTGTTTTTGAACAGGAAGATCTTTATTATTCTTCTATGTATCATCACTATGTAAACTATGGACCTAAGCTTGTTGATCCGCCAGGAGAGGCCAAGCCCGATTTATGGGTTTGGACAGAACTGGCCAAGCGCCTCGGTTTCGGAGCCGATTTCGATTTTACAAGAGAAGAGTTTATCAGCTTGGGCCTCGGTTCGCTTAAAGGCCATGGAATCACACTTGATAGCTTAAGGAATTCCCACCATGAGGAGCTTCCGGTTGATACGGTGCCTTGGGAAGACCGCCAGTTTAAAACGCCGAGCGGAAAGTATGAATTCACCTCAGCTGCTGCGTTCCGAAAGGGTTCCGAAGGCAGGCTGACACTTGCCCTTCCAAGGGAAACTAAGTGGACGGACAAAGAGCGTGCCAAGCAGTTTCCTTTTACATTGCTGACGATTCATCCGCTTCGCTCCAATCATTCGCAGCATTATCACCTGCTGAAGCCTGAACCAAAGGCAAAGGTTGAAATTGCCGATAATATTGCAGCGAAGCTAGGACTTCAGGAAAATGATTATGTCAAGGTATGGAATGACTGCGGTGAAATGAAGGGCTTTGTCCATATTATGAAAAAAGCCCATCCGGATACCATCAATATTGATGAAGGCATCTGGGCAAAATTCGGCGGCCCCGTCAATAATCTCACCTCTAGCCGCGAATCGGACAATGGCCTTGGCAGCACTTTGTACGACTGCCTTGTTAATATTAAGAAAATATAGCGGGGTGCCAGGTGACTGTACCAATTTAACTGAATGGTATAGGTGCCTGGCACCTTATTGTTTGTCCAGCTGCTGCTCTCAACAGCTGTCTCCGCTATTCTTGTTGTCTTTACTTTTCCGGGCCAAATATCTATAATTGTTAGAGGCTTGTTTAAATTGATATGAATCGGATTTTTTATAGATGATAAAATTGAGGAGTGACTTTGATGGCTTTAACAGCTGGTATTGTAGGTTTGCCGAATGTAGGGAAGTCTACTTTGTTTAATGCAATAACCCAGGCGGGAGCGGAGTCTGCGAACTATCCGTTCTGTACAATTGATCCGAATGTGGGAATTGTTGAAGTGCCTGACCACCGTTTGAATAAATTAACTGAATTGGTTCAGCCGAAAAAGACTGTGCCAACGGCTTTTGAATTTACGGATATCGCCGGCATCGTAAAGGGTGCGAGCAAAGGGGAAGGTCTTGGGAATAAATTCCTTTCACATATTCGTGAAGTGGATGCCATCTGCCAGGTTGTCCGATGTTTTGCGGATGACAATATTACACACGTTTCAGGTAAAGTGGACCCAATCGATGACATCGAAGTCATCAACCTGGAATTGATTCTGGCTGACCTTGAATCTGTCGATAAGCGAATTGGACGCGTGAGCAAATTGGCTAAGCAAAAAGACAAAGATTCCGTGTTTGAGCTTGAAATTCTTGAAAAGTTAAAAGAAGCATTCGAATCAGATAAACCTGCACGTACAGTCGAGTTCACAGAAGAACAAATGAAGATTGTAAAAGGCCTTCATCTGCTGACCATCAAGCCTGTGCTTTACGTAGCAAACGTAAGCGAAGATGATGTAGCAGATCCTTCTTCTAATGAATATGTGCAGAAGGTAAGAGAATTTGCCGCAAAGGATAATGCAGAAGTAATCGTGATCTGTGCAAAAATCGAATCTGAAATTGCTGAGCTTGAAGGAGAAGAAAAAGAAATGTTCCTTCAGGAGCTTGGCATTGAAGAATCAGGCCTTGACCAGCTGATCAGAGCTGCATATAACCTTCTTGGACTGGCAACTTATTTCACTGCCGGAGTTCAGGAAGTCCGTGCCTGGACATTCCGTAAAGGCATGAAGGCTCCTCAGTGTGCGGGAGTGATTCACTCCGACTTTGAAAAAGGCTTCATCCGTGCAGAAACGGTTTCCTATGACGATCTTGTCGCTGCTGGAAGCATGACAGCTGCCAAAGAAGCTGGGAAAGTACGTCTTGAAGGTAAAGAATATATTGTAAAAGATGGAGATGTTATGCACTTCCGTTTTAATGTTTAAGAAAGATAGAGCTCCTTTTTAGGGGTTCTTTTTTGTTATTATTATGCGATATATTGGAAAAGTTAGAGATTGTTGTTTATTAATCGATTTTGTAAAAAAAAACAATGATAAATAAAGTTGGTTGATGGAGCGTAAGGTGCGAGACTCCAGCGGGAGGAGTGGGACAGGTGAGACCCCACAGGCGCTGCGCGCCGAGGAGGCTCACCGCCCGCCCCGCGTTCGCTGAGCATCCTGGAGCGGAAATCAACCTCACCTCACTACTTTTTAAAAAGCACCAAAGTTTGCAAAAACAAAAGAGCCAAAAAAATTAATACACCTTGAAGTAATTTCTATTCAAAGAAACTTTCAATTCGCAATTAACTCTAGCAGTTATTGCTTTTACATAATTAATGTGCTATAATTTCAACTTGTGAGTAATGAATATATTGCTCCTTGCCCTTTTGAAGGGCCGTTTAGACCAAAAGGAGGTGAAAGTGATGAGAAAGTACGAAGTTATGTACATCATCCGCCCAAACATTGAAGATGAGGCTAAGAAGGCTCTTGTTGAGCGTTTTAACACAATCTTAACTGATAATGGTGCGGAAGTATCTGAATCTAAGGATTGGGGTAAGCGTCGACTTGCATACGAAATCAATGATTTCCGTGATGGCTACTACCAATTAATGAACGTTAATGCTGAATCAAAAGCAGTTGACGAATTCACTCGTCTAGCTAAAATCAGCGAAGACATCATCCGTTATATCGTAGTTAAAAACGAAAAATAATAGATAAAGCAATTTTTACCGAGAGGAGTTGATTCTGATGATGAACCGTGTTGTTCTTGTCGGACGTTTGACAAAGGATCCTGATTTACGGTATACCCCGAATGGAGTACCTGTAGCTTCTTTCACTCTTGCAGTGAATCGCGCTTTTACGAATCAGCAAGGTGAACGGGAGGCAGATTTCATCAACTGTGTGGTATGGAGAAAGCCTGCTGAAAACGTAGCGAATTTCCTGAAAAAAGGAAGCCTAGCTGGTGTAGATGGCCGAATCCAGACCCGCAGCTATGAGGGCCAGGACGGAAAGCGCGTTTATGTGACGGAAGTCCAAGCTGAAAGTGTGCAATTCCTTGAGCCTAAGAATAGTTCTGGCGGCGGCAGAGGCGACAATACGAATTACGGCGGTCCGAGAGATCAGGATTTCCCATTTGGAAATAACAACAATCAGAATCAACGCCAGGATAATCGTAATCAGGGCGGCTATACTCGTGTGGACCAGGATCCATTCGCAAATGACGGCCAAATCGACATTTCCGATGACGATCTTCCATTCTAATAGTGCCCGATTATCGAACGGATATAAATAAAAAGTAAAAAGCTAAAGGAGGTAAATGACCATGGCTGGAGGACGCAGAGGCGGACGTGCAAAACGTCGTAAGGTTTGCTATTTCACTGCAAACGGAATCACTCACATCGACTACAAAGATGTGGATCTTCTTAAAAAATTCATCTCTGAGCGCGGCAAGATTTTACCACGTCGTGTAACAGGTACTAACGCTAAATACCAACGTAAATTAACGATTGCTATTAAGCGTGCGCGCCAAATGGCATTACTGCCATACGTATCAGGTGAATAATAATTATTGAAAAGACGCCGGTTTACCGGTGTCTTTTTTATTAGTTTTAAAAGGATATGTCCTTTAACATATTCAGCATCAGATTGATTCTTATTCTAATGGTAATCCCCCTTTTTTTTGATTAAAATAATACAGTGAAAGCTCTTAATCCGGCTTCTTAAACAGCAAGGTTGAACCTGTCTTTAATACTAGCTACAATAGACTTTATGAGTTGTTATTTATGGTGCTGCTTCAAAAAGCCGGGAAAAACCAACTGACCCTTTTCCTCCTTTTTGGACACGCAGTTTAAGGAGTGTAAGAATGAATAATGTACATAAATTAACGGAAGGCGCTGTGCTTTTAGCTGCATTTGCTGTGCTTCTTCTCATTTCCTTGTATGTGCCGATTCTCGGTACCGTTTCTATTTTCTTTTTGGCGCTTCCATTTATTATGTTTGCAGCTAAAAACAATCGGATGAGTGCGGTTGTTTTTTTAACTGGCGGTGTGCTGCTTTCCTTGATTATCGGTTCCATTATGGCTATTCCGCTTGCATTGACATTTGGTCTGACAGGAACAGTGATTGGTGTTTTTATCCGGGAAAATAAAGGAAGGGCCTCTTCTTTTATTGCGGGAACGCTTGTATTCCTTGCTAGTTTATTGCTTCAGTATGCAGCTGCTGTAGCCTTATTTAACATCAATTTTATTGAAGAAGGCATTGGGTTAATGGAGGAGTCCATCTCAATGTCTAAAGGAATGCTGGAAGGCATGGGCCAGAATGTTGATGATACGGTCATGGATCAGTTCACTGCTGGTTTGCAAATGATTGAAACCTTAACGCCCAGTTTATTTGTGATGACGGCTGTCATTTCTGTTTTTCTCATTCAGCTGGTTTCTTTCCCAATTGCCAAAAGGTTCGGAATAAATGTTGAAAGCTGGAAGCCCTTTAGAGAGATGAACCTGCCCAAAAGCATCTTGTGGTACTATTTAATCACGATTGTAGCATCGTTTATTTTTAATCCTGCTGAAGGAAGCTACTGGTTCCTGGCACTTGTGAATATTGCGTTTATCCTACAGCTGTTTATGATTATTCAAGGGCTTTCCTTTATTTTCTTCATCAGCCATTTAAAAGGGTTTCCAAGAGCAGTTCCAATCATAGCAACGGTATTTACATTTCTTATTCCATTTCTCCTTTATATTGTGAGGATATTAGGTATAATTGACTTAGGATTCGATTTAAGGCACAAATTAGGAAAAAAGTGATGAATAACACTACTGTTTAGGAGCTGAAAACATGCCTTCGTATTTAGAAAAGCGGTCCATACGCTATCCGATATTTGGATTGATGGGCATAACAGTGGTGCTTCTCGGAATATTGGCGTACTATAATTGGCTTTTTGCACTAATAGGGCTGTTTCTGGCCATCCTTCCTTTCTACTACCTTTTTCAGCTTGACCAAAAACAAAGGAAGGAAACGGAAGAATATATCTCTACCTTATCCTACCGGGTAAAAAAAGTCGGCGAAGAAGCTCTTATGGAAATGCCGATCGGGATCATGCTGATCAATGATGATTATTACATTGAATGGACCAATCCCTTTTTAGCATCATGCTTCGATGAAGATACGCTAGTTGGAAGATCGCTTTATGACGTCGCGGACTCGCTTGTTCCACTCATTAAACAAGAGGTAGAGACAGAGATCATTACCCTTCACGACCGTAAGTTCCGGGTGATCCATAAACCTGAAGAGCGCCTGTTATACTTCTTTGATGTAACGGAACAGACAGAGATTGAAAAAATGTATCAGGAAGAAAGAACAGTTATTGCTTTTATATTCCTGGATAATTATGATGAGTTAACTCAAGGTATGGATGATCAGACAAAAAGCAGCCTTAATAGCCTTGTTACCCAGATTTTAAATAGGTGGGCGCAGGATAATGGTGTTTTCTTAAAAAGGGTTTCATCTGAAAGGTTCATTGCTGTTTTTAATGAACACATCCTTCAGCTTCTTGAAAAAGGAAAATTCACCATCCTTGATGACGTTAGGGAAACAACATCCAAACAAAATGTGCCCCTTACTTTAAGTATTGGTGTTGGAACAGGCGTTTCCTCGCTTCCTGAACTCGGTTCTCTTGCTCAGTCCAGCCTGGATCTGGCTTTGGGCCGAGGAGGCGATCAGGTGGCTATTAAACAGACAAATGGAAAGGTTAAATTCTTTGGCGGAAAAACCAATCCTGTTGAGAAACGGACCAGAGTCCGTGCACGCGTGATCTCGCATGCTTTAAAGGAGCTTATCTCCGAGAGTGACAAAGTAATTATTATGGGCCATAAGAGTCCTGATATGGATGCCATAGGAGCAGCCATCGGAATACAAAAAGTGGCGCGTATGAATCAGCGTGAAGGTTATGTTGTTGTGAATTTCAATGAACTGGATACAGGTGTCAGAAGGATGATGAAGGAAATTGAAAAGAATGAAGAGCTCTTTTCGAAATTCATCACCCCTGAACAGGCTTTGGAAATGGCAACAGATGACACCTTGCTTGTTGTGGTTGATACCCATAAGCCTTCGATGGTGATTGAAGAGAAATTGCTCCATAAAATTGAACATGTTGTTGTAATCGACCATCACCGCAGGGCAGAAGAGTTTATTCATAATCCTCTTCTTGTCTATATGGAGCCATACGCCTCTTCAACAGCAGAGCTTGTGACAGAGCTTCTGGAATACCAGCCGAAAAACGGCAAAATTGAAATGCTCGAAGCAACAGCACTATTGGCTGGCATCATTGTCGATACCAAGAGCTTTTCATTAAGAACAGGCTCAAGAACGTTTGATGCGGCCTCCTATCTGCGCGGGCAGGGTGCGGATACTGTGCTTGTCCAAAAGTTTTTAAAAGAGGATGTAGACACCTATATCAAGCGTGCAAAACTGATTGAAACCGTTCAATTTTACCGGGATGGCATTGCCATTGCCAAAGGGCAGCCAGACCAGATTTTTGATCAGGTGCTGATTGCGCAGACAGCTGATACACTGCTGACAATGGACGGCGTCGTAGCATCCTTTGTTATTTCGAACCGTTCAGAGAACATGATTGGTGTGAGCGCGCGTTCCCTCGGGGATATCAATGTTCAGGTTATCATGGAGAACCTGGAAGGCGGAGGACACTTAACAAACGCTGCCACCCAGCTTCATGATGCGACGCTTGATGATGTCGAAATCCGATTAAAAATGGCTATAGATGAATATTTTGAAGGGAGAAAAAAGGAATGAAGGTTATCTTTTTAAAAGACGTTAAAGGCAAAGGCAAAAAAGGCGAAGTTAAAAATGTAGCAGACGGCTATGCCCATAACTTTTTGATTAAACAAGGGCTCGCTGTTGAAGCCAACCAGGCGAATGTAAGCAGCCTGAATGCCCAAAAGAAAAAAGAAGAAAAGCTTGCTGCAGAAGAGCTTACTGATGCGAAAAAATTAAAAGAAATATTGGAGAAGCTTACAGTTGAATTTTCTACTAAAGCTGGTGAAGGCGGACGCCTTTTTGGCTCCATCACAAGCAAGCAAATTGCGGAAGAACTTCAAAAAAAGCATAAAATTAAAATTGACAAGCGGAAAATTGAAATGGATGATGCGATCCGTTCTTTAGGCTATACAAAGGTTCCAGTTAAGCTTCATACTGAAGTAATGGCTACATTGAATGTCCATGTAAAAGAGGCAAACTAAAAATAGCAGACAGCCTCTTTGGGGGAACACACTAATATTGGAAGTAGATTTTGCGAATAAACATGTTAAAATAAAAGGGTTGAATAAAAATGTGATCAGTTTCTGCTGGTCACATTTTTTAAAGGGATTATAATTTTACTTAGAGGCAAAGCCTTTATATTTTATATAAAATAACCTAAATTCCAGATACATCAGCGCTTTTATTTAGGCGCTTCTATTTTTTAGAAGGTACTATCCAGCTTCAGCACCCAGGGGTTCGAGGTGTCACCCCTGAGCAAGGTGCTTATGCTTTTAATTTAAGGAGGTTTGAATAGATGAGTGATTTATTTGCAGATCGGCTCCCGCCTCAGAATATTGAAGCGGAACAGGCAGTGCTTGGGGCAATCTTTCTTGAACCCTCCTCTCTTACGTTAGCATCAGAGATATTAATACCTGAGGACTTCTATCGGGCGGCTCACCAGAAGATTTACAATGTAATGCTCAAGCTGAGCGACCAGGGAAAAGCGGTCGATTTAGTAACTGTAACAGAAGAACTTAGTGCTGCAAAGCTACTGGAGGATACCGGGGGAGTCAGCTATTTAAGTGAACTGGCTGGATCTGTTCCAACGGCAGCGAATATTGAGTATTATGCCAAGATCGTCGAAGAAAAAGCATTGCTTCGCCGTTTGATCAGGACAGCAACCGGGATTGCCCAGGATGGGTATACCCGTGAAGACGAAGTCGAAGTTCTCTTGGGAGAAGCCGAGAAAAATATCATGGAGGTAGCACAGCGGAAAAATGCAGGTGCCTTTCATAATATTAAAGATGTTCTTGTCCGTACCTACGATAATATTGAGGAAATGCATAACCGCAAAGGCGATATTACAGGGATTGCGACAGGATTTGCCGAGCTGGATCGAATGACAGCAGGCTTTCAGAGAAACGATCTTATCATCGTGGGTGCCCGTCCGTCCGTGGGTAAAACAGCCTTTGCTCTGAATATTGCCCAAAACGTCGCAACAAAAACTGGTGAAAATGTAGCTATTTTCAGTTTGGAGATGGGGGCAGAGCAGCTTGTTATGCGTATCCTTTGTGCGGAAGGAAATATTGATGCCCAAAGACTGCGTACAGGTTCCCTGACAGATGAAGATTGGGGAAAACTTACGATGGCAATGGGAAGTTTATCTAATGCAGGGATTTTCATTGATGATACCCCTGGGGTGCGAATTACAGATATCCGTTCCAAATGCCGCCGTCTAAAGCAGGAGCATGGGCTTGGTATGATTCTTATTGATTACTTGCAATTAATCCTGGGAAGCGGGCGCTCCGGAGAAAACCGCCAGCAGGAAGTATCTGAGATCTCCCGTTCCTTAAAGCAATTGGCACGTGAGCTGCAAGTGCCGGTTATCGCTCTTTCCCAGCTTTCGCGTGGAGTGGAACAGCGACAGGATAAACGGCCAATGATGTCCGATATCCGTGAATCGGGAAGTATTGAGCAGGATGCGGATATTGTGGCATTCCTATATCGTGATGACTACTATGATAAAGAATCAGAGGACAAAAATATTATCGAAATTATTATCGCTAAACAGCGTAACGGTCCTGTCGGCACGGTCCAGCTAGCATTTGTGAAAGAGTATAATAAATTCGTAAACTTGGAGAAGCGATTTGATGATTCATTTGCTCCGCCTGGTGCATAAATAAGGAAAAGGGCTTGCATGAACTGCTTGCCCTTTTTTATTTTCATAGTTTCATGGTTTTACGAACATATTTTTATATTTTTATTAAAAATGTTCGTGTTTTATTGACTATAACACTTTGCCTTGTTAAACTAAAGTGGTTGAAATGAGTTACTTAATTAAGGCCGATTTAACAGAGCCTATTTTAAATGATTGAATAGAAATTTTAAAACCATGGGATTCCCGGAGGTGCTTTTTTATGTCATCAGTAGTTGTAGTTGGAACACAGTGGGGAGATGAAGGAAAAGGAAAAATCACTGACTTCCTTTCTGAAAATGCAGAAGTAATCGCCCGCTATCAAGGCGGAAACAATGCGGGGCATACAATCAAGTTCAATGGCGAAACATATAAGCTGCATTTAATTCCATCTGGAATATTCTATAGCGATAAAATTTGCACGATTGGAAACGGAATGGTTGTTGATCCAAAAGCGCTCGTAAAAGAGTTGGCTTATCTTCATGATAAAGGTGTGACAACAGATAACCTGCGCATCAGCAATCGCGCACATGTCATCCTTCCTTATCACCTGAAGCTCGATGAGGTAGAAGAAGAGCGCAAAGGCGCCAATAAGATTGGTACAACGAAAAAAGGAATTGGCCCTGCTTATATGGATAAAGCAGCCCGTAATGGAATTCGAATCGCAGACCTTCTTGACCGTGAAGTATTTGAAGAAAAGCTTGCGCGCAATCTTGAAGAGAAAAACCGCCTTCTTGAGCGTTTCTATGAAACAGAAGGATTCAAATTGGAAGATATTCTCGATGAATACTACGAATATGGCCAGCAAATTAAGCATTATGTTTGCGATACATCCGTAGTTCTAAACGATGCATTGGATGAAGGCCGCCGTGTGCTGTTTGAAGGGGCACAAGGGGTTATGCTTGATATCGACCAGGGTACCTACCCTTTTGTTACTTCATCTAACCCAGTAGCTGGAGGCGTAACAATCGGTTCTGGAGTGGGTCCTACAAAAATCAAGCATGTAGTTGGTGTTTCAAAGGCTTATACCACCCGTGTTGGGGACGGTCCTTTCCCGACTGAGCTTGATAACGAGATCGGCAACCAGATTCGTGAAGTAGGCCGTGAATACGGTACAACCACTGGCCGTGCCCGCCGTGTTGGCTGGTTTGACAGCGTTGTTGTCCGTCATGCCCGCCGTGTGAGCGGAATTACAGATCTATCTCTTAACTCCATCGATGTTTTAACAGGCATCGAAACCTTGAAAATCTGTGTAGCATACCGCCATAACGGTAAAGTGATTGAAGAGTTCCCTGCAAGCTTAAAAGTATTGGCTGAATGCGAGCCTGTTTACGAAGAGCTTCCAGGCTGGACAGAAGACATTACTGGCTGCAAATCACTGGATGAGCTTCCGGTAAATGCCCGCCATTACCTGGAGCGTGTGGCCCAGCTGACTGGAATCCCATTATCCATCTTCTCTGTAGGTCCGGATCGCACGCAAACAAACGTTGTCCGCAGCCCTTGGAGACAGAATTAAGATTAGATTGAAAAGCCCTAATGTGAGTTAGGGCTTTTTTGTTTGTCCTTTTCAAAAGAATGAACCAAGGATAAAGAAAAACAAATAAATAGTGAAATTTATGGTGTAGAAGTCTGATTTTGGGGAATAAAACGTAATAATTGAGGAAAAATTGCTTTTTAATAGAAGCAGAAACAGGCAAGTTTAACAGAATCTAATTTTTAAAAGAAATTTTTATGAAAAAGTTATTGCGCTTTTATAAATCTCTATGATATTATAAAAAGCGTCGTCACAGAGACGTAGTACGAGCCATTAGCTCAGTCGGTAGAGCATCTGACTTTTAATCAGAGGGTCGAAGGTTCGAGTCCTTCATGGCTCACCATTTTATCTTTTATATGGCCCCTTGGTCAAGCGGTTAAGACACCGCCCTTTCACGGCGGTAACACGGGTTCGAATCCCGTAGGGGTCATGGCAAATAACCGTCAGCAAAAGGCTGGCAAGCCCAGCTAACTTGTTGGCGGTTATTATATTGGTCCGGTAGTTCAGTTGGTTAGAATGCCTGCCTGTCACGCAGGAGGTCGCGGGTTCGAGTCCCGTCCGGACCGCCATTTATTTTACATAATTTTAGTTAGGCTCAGTAGCTCAGTCGGTAGAGCACGTTTGAATAAGCTTCATGAAATACTTCAGCGTACCGATTGAACCACAGCTTGAATAACCCCCTGAAATCGGGACGAAGGACGAAATTAAACTTGTTTTAGGGTCAATAACTTAATACGGCTCAGTAGCTCAGTCGGTAGAGCAAAGGACTGAAAATCCTTGTGTCGGCGGTTCGATTCCGTCCTGAGCCATCCCAAAAAAGAGTATGAAATCATTCATACTCTTTTTTGTTACACTTTTGTAATATAACTAGTTTTCTACTATTTATCCAGTGTAAAAGTAAAGCGTCTCTTCTTTTTTTCTCCTCTTCTCTTTTGTATCCTCTAAAAACCTTTATATATAGGGATTTCCTCCTATTTTTCTTAAGAGTTTTTCGACAAAAAATTCTTGGTTCCTTCCAATTAATACCCTTTAAAAGTAACAAAATGTCAGTAATTATACATTTTTGTTACATTACAGAGTCTATTAATCTAATTGATACTCTATATGGTAAAGTAAATATTGTGAAAAAATTTAGGTAAATAAATTAGTAGTTACATAGCACTAAATGAAAGTGTGTTTGTTACCGTAGTCTAGGGGGATGTAACAATGTTTAAATGGGTGAAGAGTTTAAATTCAGCTACAGAATATACAGCTAAGAGCTTTAGAAATATAATGAATAAGACAGTTGCAACTGGGTTTGCAGCAGCAGCTTTAACGTTTGCAGGCGGAGCCTCCGCCCTGGCAAATGATGATAAACTAATGACCGTTTACTATGTTTATAAGGACGATCAGTATATCGGAACGGTCTCAGACAAAGAAATAATAGAGAACATGGTCGATACAAAAATTAAAGAGATTGAAGGCTCTTATAAAGGTTTAAAGTTATCGCTTGGTTCTGAACTGTCTTTTATTCCTGAACAAGTATTTGAGTCCAGCTCTGAGGTTAATAACTCAGAGGCAGTGAATGAAATAAAAGATGATCTTGAAGTTCAGGCTGAATCATCTGCGCTGATCATTGGGGGCAAGGCTGTCGCTTATGTTAAAAATGCAGAGCAGGCAAAAGCTGTTCTTGATAAAATTAAAGCTTCCTATGTACCTGAGAAAGAACTAAAGGCTCTGGAAGAAAGAAAAGCTTCCGTTAATACTCCTTTACCACAGCTTAAAGAAAATGAAACCCGTATTTTAGATGTTCGATTTAGTGAAGATGTTACATTTTCAGAAGCAAAAGTTAAACCAGACATGATTATTAGTGTAGAAGAAGCCGTAAAACTTCTTCAAAAAGGAACTTTAGAAGAAAAGAAATACCTTGTACAAGCTGGGGATGCTCTAAGCAGCATAGCAAGTGCCCATAACCTTGACATGAAGCAGTTAATAGAGTTAAACAAGGAACTAAAGGGAGATTCAGTCCTAAAAGTTGGACAAGAATTGAATGTTACCGTCCTTAAGCCATATGTAAAGGTTATTGTTGAAAAAGAAGTTTTCAAAAAAGAAGAGATTTCGTATGAGAAAGAAGTAATTGAAGACAGCAGCCTCCTTAAAGGCGTTACAAAGGTGAAGCAAGAAGGGAAAAATGGTGTACGTGCTGCAACATATTTGATTTCGGAAGAAAATGGACAAACCATTAAAAAAGAGGTATCAGAAGAAAAAGTCCTTGAAGAACCTGTTAAACATATTGTCATTAAGGGAACAAAGGTAATTCCATCCAGAGGTGAAGGAAGCTTTGCCTACCCTGCAGTCGGCGGATATATTTCCAGTAAGATGGGGTACCGCTGGGGTAAAATGCATAAAGGAATTGATATTGCACGTCCAAGCAACCGGACGATCAAAGCAGCAGATAATGGTACAGTCGTTTCTGCAGGCTGGGATGGTGGTTATGGAAACAAAATTGTGATTGATCATAATAATGGATTCCGTACCGTTTACGCTCATTTGGATTCGATTAGTATAAGCGCTGGCCAGACAGTTTCAAAAGGGTCAAAAATTGGTGTAATGGGCACGACTGGAGATTCTACAGGGGTTCATCTTCATTTTGAGATTTATAAAAATGGAAAGATGCAGATCCCCTAAAATATATAAGTAAATAAATGATGTTAAAAGTCTCTAGTTTTATACTAGAGGCTTTTATAGTTAAGAATAGTCTGTACAGCCCTCATTTTGCAGGCCTAATGAATTTGTCCAGTTCAGGAGAAAAGCCATCTTTTTGAAATAGGTGAATTCCCACTTGTAAAATGGTAAAGTAAAGTAGAGAACATATGATTTAAAATGAATTCTACTGCTCCAAAAATAAATAATTGATGCAAGAAAAAGGAGATAGGTATGGATAAAAAAATTCTAGTTGTAGACGACGAGAAACCAATTGCAGATATTCTGCAATTCAATTTAAAAAAGGAAGGCTATGAGGTGGTTTGCGCATATGACGGCAATGACGCCTTGGACAAGGTAGAGGAAATCAAACCGGATTTAATTCTGCTTGATATCATGCTTCCGCAAAGAGATGGCATTGAAGTGTGCCGCGAAGTGCGCAAAAAGTATGATATGCCAATTATTATGCTAACAGCAAAGGATTCTGAAATCGATAAGGTTCTGGGTCTTGAACTCGGAGCAGATGATTACGTAACAAAGCCTTTCAGCACAAGGGAGTTAATTGCCCGCGTGAAAGCCAATTTAAGGCGCCATCAGCAAATCGCTTCCAAGTCTGAAGAAGAGGAAGAAACAAATGAAATTGAAGTAGGATCACTGGTTATCCATCCGGATGCTTATGTCGTTTCCAAACGCGGCGAGACGATTGAATTAACCCATCGTGAATTTGAACTTCTACATTATTTGGCCAAGCATATTGGCCAAGTTATGACAAGGGAGCATTTGCTGCAGACTGTTTGGGGCTATGATTATTATGGCGATGTCCGAACAGTTGACGTAACTGTAAGGAGATTGCGCGAAAAAATTGAGGATAATCCAAGCCACCCGACGTGGATTGTAACAAGACGAGGAGTCGGTTATTACTTGCGGAATCCTGAACAGGAGTAAGGGGATTAATGGAAAAGGTTGGTTTTTTTCGATCCATTCACCTAAAGTTTGTGATTATATATGTCCTTCTCATTCTGGTTGCCATGCAAATTATCGGCGTTTATTTTGTAAGGCAGCTGGAATCCACTTTAAAGGATAATTTTAAAGATACCATTCAGGAACGGGTTAATTTGCTTGCTTATTACCTGGAAGAACAGATGACCAAGGAAAGGCTGCCGGATGAAGATGGCCCTACATTGGAGGAAGACGTCCACAGGTTATTAAGGGATTATTATTCTACTGATATTACCGAGGTCCGTGTCATTGAAGGAGACACGCTTAAAATATTGGGAACTTCCGACCCGGACAACCAGGGCGTTGTGGGACAAAGATCTACCGATAATTTAATCAAAATGGCCATAGCAACCTCTCAGCAGGTACCTGAGGATTATGTTGACCCCTTTGGAAATCGGGTATGGGTGCTGGTAACGCCTATTAAAAACAATGGGGATGTTATCGGAGCCATTTATCTTGTTGCTAAAATAGAAAACATCTATGACCAGATGAGGCAGATCAATAATATCTTCTCCACTGGTACAGCAATCGCGCTGGCTATTACAGCGGTATTGGGCATTCTTTTAGCACAGACCATCACCCGCCCTATTTCAGATATGAGAAAACAAGCCCTTGCCATGGCAAAGGGAAACTTCTCCCGCAAGGTTAAGGTTTATGGTTATGATGAAATTGGCCAATTGGCCATTACCTTTAATAGCTTAACAAAGAAGCTGCAGGAAGCCCAGGCGACTACAGAGGGAGAACGTCGCAAGCTTTCCTCGGTCCTCTCCTATATGACAGACGGGGTGATTGCAACAGACCGCAAAGGGCGCGTAATCTTAATCAATGAGCCTGCTGCAAAAATGCTGAATGTTTCACGTGAAACGGTGCTGTCTTCTTCTATTGATTCTTTACTGGGACTGGAAGAGGAATATACCTTTGAGGAGCTTCTTAATGAACGTGATTCTGTGATTCTGGATTATAGCAGTAAAACGAATACATTGATCTTGCGTGCCAATTTTTCAGTCATTCAAAAAGAAACTGGATTTGTAAATGGATTAATTACCGTTCTGCATGACATTACTGAGCAGGAGAAAATTGATTTGGAACGCCGTGAGTTTGTGGCCAATGTATCACATGAACTTCGAACCCCGCTCACTACGATGAGAAGTTATTTGGAGGCACTTGCAGAAGGAGCTTGGAAAGACGAAGAGCTTGCTCCAAATTTCCTGGATGTCACTCAAAATGAAACTGAGCGTATGATTCGCCTTGTGAATGACCTTCTTCAGCTTTCAAAAATGGATAGCAAGGATTATCGACTCACAAAGGAATGGATTGATTTTATCTTCTTCTATAACAGGATTATTGACCGGTTTGAAATGACCAAGCAGCAGAATGTGACTTTTGAAAGAAGGCTTCCTGACCATTCGGCTTTTGTAGAAATAGATGAAGACAAACTGACCCAGGTGCTATATAATATCATTTCAAATGCGCTCAAATACTCTCCTGAAGGCGGAAAAGTGACCTTCAGTATCGAAGAAAAAGATGAATTTATTATTGTCAGTGTTTCAGATCAGGGTGTGGGCATTCCGAAAGAAAACATTGATAAGATTTTTGAGCGTTTTTATCGAGTGGATAAAGCGAGAACCAGAAAACTCGGTGGAACGGGTCTTGGACTGGCCATTGCGAAAGAAATGGTCGAAGCACATGGCGGAGAGATTTGGGCGACCAGTACGGAAGGAAAAGGAACAACGATTTCATTTAGCCTTCCTTATGTTCGAACGGAAGAGGATGATTGGGAATGACATATGAAAATATTAAAACAATCATACTAACCATCCTGGTTGCGACAAGTGCGCTGTTAACCTGGAATCTTTGGACTTACCAGCCAAACTACGAAACAATGGAACAGACCAATACGGTACAGGAAGTAGCGATAGCAGCTAAAAAAGATGTTAGTAAAATTGTCAGACCGGATACTCTTTTGTTTCACCATGGCAGCAACCAGCATTATGGGACAGTTAGCCCAAGCGAAATAGAAAAAACGATTAAAGAAATCAGCAGATGGAATTTTACTGATTTTGAAAATATCACTACTCAAGTAGATGAGATCCCCTCTTTTGTTCATAATGAGGGGAAAGCAGTCATTGTTTACCCTGATTCTATTCCGATAGAATTGTATAAAACGGTCATTAAAGTGGACGATAAGGATCTCCCTAATTTTCAATTTGATCGAATAGTAATAGATGTTGAAGAACCTCAAAAGGAAGATGGGATTGTCTATTTCGTTTCCTTAGACAGTCAGCAGGTCTATAGAAGCCATGTGCCTGCATCTTTTATTCAGAATTTCGAAAACAAATTTTTTAAGTACCGTCCGGAGTACAAAGAGTATTTTTCATATCCAGTTTCAAGTTCAAGGACCCTGTTCTTGCCAGCACATGACACAAAAATGGAAAGGTATCAGTATTTTTCCAAAGAGCTGGACTCTGAAAAATATAAAAATGCTTTATTCAGTGACCCAAGTGTGGTCCAGAAAAACTATCAGCCGTCAGAAGAAGAATATAATGATAATGTAAGCTTGCTTCGAGTGAATTTTGATAAAAATACACTTCGATATGTGAAACTAGCGGCCGGCAATAATCCAACCATCCAGTCTACAGATCTTTTAAAAAAGAGCATTGATTTTATAAACGAACATGCTGGATGGACGGATAATTACCAATTTGCCGAAATGAATGAACTTAGCCATCGGGTAACATTCCGTCTTTATGATTCTTCGGGCTATCCGGTTTTCAGCGATGACCCGAAGATTTCTGAGATTCGCCAAGTTTGGGGACAAAATGAGGAATATTTGCGAAGCAACTTTCAGCTTGGATTTCGTACAGACTCCACTGATGTATCTTTAAGTTCAGGGGAATCAGTCATCAAGTACTTGGAAAAGCTTGAAGGATTTGATTCCGAAAACCTGGAGGATATTGCTTTGGGATACAAAATGATTAAAGATCCCCAAACCATGTTTGTTCGATTAGAGCCTTCCTGGTTTTACCGCTATGAAGGCGAATGGAAAAGTATATCACTTGATGAATCAGGAGGTATGAATAATGGATTGGAGTAAGATAAAAACAATCTTTATTTTAACCTTCCTGGTTTTGGATATCTATTTAATGTATGAGTTTTTCAAACTGAAGGATGCAAGCCAGTATGAGCCTATGGCCCAGGCTTCTTTTGAAAAGCGGCTTAAGACGGATGAAATTGAATTTGATGTGGATATCCCAAAAAACAATCCAAAAGACAGGTACTTAAGCGCCAAGCCGATGGTTTTTGATATCGAAGAAATGGAAGAAGCGAAAAAAACGAAGCTGAAAGGACAGAACATAACAATTACTGAAGGAACAGTCCTGAACTCAGTCCTTGATGAACCTTATAAAATCAGCGAGAAATTTAATCCTTCTGAATTGAATTCATTTATTAAAAACAAGGTTTTATATGGGGACCAATATCGTTTTTGGGAAAAGAGCAAAAATAGCAATACACTAACGTATTATCAGCAATTTGAAGATAAAATGTTTTATATGAATTTAAATGGTGAGCTAACTTTCTACTTAAATGAGGAAAATGAAATTGTATCTTATAAGCAGACAATGCTGGAAGATATTGAAGAAATGCAGGAAAGCGAAAAAGTGATTCAGCCAATAAAGGCGATTGAGACGCTTTCTGAAAATGGCTCGCTGCAGCCAAAATCCAAGATTACCAATGTGGAACTCGGATATTTTACTCTTGTGCATTCAAGCTCATCTCTAGTATTAACTCCTGCTTGGCGATTCGTCATTAATGGAGAGGAAAACTTATTTGTCCATGCCTTCGAGGGGCAGATTATTCAGCTAACCAACGAAGAGAAAAAAATAGTGGAGTGAGAGAATATGTCTTTGCAATTCAGCGTTCTCGCGAGCGGCAGTACTGGGAATGCGATCTTTGTCGAGACGGAGGAACATTCCTTTCTGGTTGATGCCGGCTTAAGCGGAAAGCAAATGGAAGCCTTATTTCAACAGATTGACCGGGATATGGGGAAGCTGTCAGGGATTTTAGTGACACACGAGCACAGTGACCATATAAAAGGTGTAGGTATTCTTGCAAGAAAGTATAACCTGCCGATATACGCAAATGAAAAAACCTGGCAGGCGATGGACAGTTTAATTGGACAAGTTCCAGTTGACCAAAAGTTCCATTTCGATATGGAAACTGTTAAGACTTTCGGTTCCCTGGATATTGAATCCTTTGGCGTTTCCCACGATGCGGCTGATCCCATGTTTTATGTGTTCCATCAGGATGGGAAAAAACTTGTGTTAATTACCGATACAGGGTATGTCAGTGATCGTATGAAGGGCCTCATTTCGAATGCTGAGGCTTATGTGTTTGAAAGCAACCATGATGTCCAGATGCTTCGCATGTGCCGATATCCTTGGAATATTAAAAGAAGAATCCTCAGCGATGTGGGACATGTATCCAATGAAGATGCTGCCCTTGCTATGAGTGAAGTGGCTGGAGACCGTACAAAAAGCATTTATCTCGCCCATTTGAGTCTTGATAATAATATTAAGGACCTGGCCAGAATGGCGGTAACACAGACGCTTGAGAGCCGAGGCATCATTGTGGGTGAGCAGTTTGATCTCTACGATACTGATCCCAAGATACCAACTATTTTAACGGCAGTTTAATAAAAAAAGGAGTGCGCTAAGATCTTTAAATCTGCTGCGCATTCCTTTTTTTATTTGGGTGTTTTCTAAAAGCGAGCATCCTCGAGGAAATCAACCTCTCCTCACTACTTGTTAAAAAAGCAACAAAGTTTGCGAAAACAGCCTTTTATTTGATGTGTTTAAAATTTTAAACAAAAGTATGAACAAAGTCGTAAGATTGCTTGAGTTTGTGCCTTTTGATTAGATTTTTAAAATCGAGAGAGTATAATATTGGGTATAAAGGAAGAATAAATTTTAGCATTCATATCTTAAACGGCTTTTTCCAGCACTGCGGAAAGCTGGCGTTTCGGTAATTTATAAAGAAAGGATTGGTACGGCTTGGGTTATTATGATCAAGATCATCAGAACCGTTATAAAGGGCAAAAAGGCAACAAAGGCGGGTATTTTTTGGCCAGCCTTGTCGGCATTATATTAGGAGCAATTCTTGTCATTGTTGCGGTACCTAAATTATCTGATTATAATGTACTCCCTTATACGGTTGAACCCGATGAGGAGTTACAGGAAAATGCGGATGGCAACAATGGCGCCAATGTTCAAAATGTCTCACTTGATGTGGTGACCGATGTAACCAAGGCTGTCGATAAGGCAGGTGATGCGGTTGTGAGCATTACCAACATTCAAACAGCCGGATTTTGGTCAAACGAAAATAATGGCGGCGGACAACCTGCCGGAACAGGTTCAGGGGTCATTTATAAAAAAGAAGGAAATACAGCATTCATTGTCACGAATCACCATGTGGTTGAAGGAGCCCAGGAACTTGAAGTAAGCTTACCGGATGGCACAAAGATTCCTGCAAGGCTGGTCGGCAGCGATATATGGACTGACCTGGCTGTACTTGAAGTAGAGGCAAAGGAAATTAAAACTGTAGCTGAATTTGGGGATTCGGATACTTTAAAGCCAGGAGAACCTGTTATAGCTATAGGAAATCCTCTGGGACAATTCTCTGGCTCAGTAACTCAGGGAATTATCTCTGGGGTGGAACGCGCGGTGCCAGTTGATATTGACCAAAACGGAACAGTCGATTGGCAGGCAGAGGTTCTCCAGACGGATGCTGCCATCAATCCAGGAAACAGCGGCGGAGCATTAGTTAATATCAGCGGCCAGTTAATTGGCATTAATTCCATGAAGATAGCACAGAATGCAGTTGAAGGAATTGGCTTAGCAATCCCAATTAACTATGCTCGGCCAGTAATAGATGACCTTGAAAAATTTGGCGAGGTAAGGCGGCCATATATGGGGATTCAATTAACCTCTGTAAGTGATATTCCTGGCTACTATCAGCAGGAAGCATTGAAACTGCCTAAGGATGTTAAAACAGGGGTTGCCATTACGCAAGTAGAACCTAACTCTCCAGCTGCACAGGCCGGATTGAAAGAGATGGATGTCATTGTTGAGATGGATGGAGAAGAAATAAAAGATATCATCGAACTGCGCCAGCATCTATACACGAAAAAAGCAGTTGGAGAACAAATGAAGATTAAGTTTTACCGTGAAGGCAAACAGCAGGAAACAACCATTAAACTGAGCGGCGAGACATTTTAATCGATACTGGGAAGAATAAACGGGAAAGCAAATACGCTTTCCTGTTTTTTATTGTTTTGTTAAGATGAGATGTGGATAAGTTGTATACATAGGCAAAATAATAATTATCCACAGGACCGCTAAAAAAAGGAAGGCTCCGGCCTGAAAGGAGAGCTGGGTAAAATGATTTACTGTTGTGAAGAACATGTTGATCTAGCTATAGATGTAGTCGTTGATGAGTACGAAACATTCCCGCAATTAACAAAAATTGAAGAGGAAAAAAAGTTATCAACAACCTGTGAATATTGTCAAAATAACGCAATATATGTTGTAGCGAACGAATGATCTCATACAAGATGTGGATGAAAAATGTGGACATGTGGATAACTTATGTGGATATCTTGTTTGTAAAGTGAGGACGAGCTGTGAATATCTCAATTATTACAGTAGGAAAGCTTAAAGAAAAATACTTAAAGCAAGGAATTGACGAATACTTAAAAAGGCTGTCGGCATATGCCAAAATGGAAATTATCGAAGTTCCTGATGAAAAAGCCCCTGAAGAACTAAGTGAAACGGAGATGATCCAAGTTAAGCAAAAAGAGGCTGAGCGGATTCTTTCTAAGGTCCACCCTGATGCTCATGTCATTGCGTTAGCTATTGAGGGCAAAATGAAATCATCAGAGGAGCTCGCCGACTCACTAGATAAGCTTGCTACATACGGGAAAAGCAAAGTTGCTTTTGTCATCGGCGGCTCCCTCGGCCTCAGCCAGGAAGTTCTCCAGCGTGCTGATGAAAAACTTTCTTTTTCAAAAATGACCTTTCCCCATCAGCTTATGAAACTAATCCTGCTGGAGCAGGTTTATCGGGCGTTTCGGATTAATCGGGGAGAACCGTATCATAAATAATATCAATCCTTCATAGCGCTCTGATACAATCTATAACTCAAGAAACCAGATGACACCGGTGCCGCCAACATGCCATCTGGTTTTATTGTTATTTACCCTTCTATATACTCAACAATTCTCTCGCATACTCCATGAGTAATGAGAGAATCCTCTATAGATGGATCAGGAATCTGATTGTTTTGAACACAATTGATGAAATGATCTGTTATTTGATAGAATCCCCTCTTAAAAAGTGTGGGTTCCCAGTCACCGAATTTCACTATTTCCGTTTCTTTATTATGATAATGTGTGGTTTCTACAAGGCTATCAACGACATATTTGTGGTGTCCAGTCATATATTCAATTTTCTCTTCTGTGACTCCACCGTTTCTGTTCATAATTCCTA
This sequence comes from Cytobacillus sp. C11.1, assembly GCF_058145115.1. NCBI lineage: Bacteria > Bacillati > Bacillota > Bacilli > Caryophanales > Bacillaceae > Cytobacillus > Cytobacillus sp. C11.1. The sequence continues at coordinate 942,810 of NZ_CM176935.1, forward strand.
AAGCGATGCAGCCATTGCCCAAAAGCTGTATAACCAGTTGGTCAAGCATTTCCCCATTTTTTATGTACTCTACCTTAACATCCTTAACCGGGGTATCCATCAAGAACCTAAGGGTATCTACTACATGGATAAAATCTTCTACAACAAATCTTCTTACATAATCGGGAGAAGCGAATCTATTTTTTTGCATGATAATCATGCTGGCTTTACCGTGGTCCTTAAGCTCTTTTACTCTAGGTATAAATCTTCTGTTGAAGCCAACCATTGCGATTCGTTCATTGTCTTTCGCCAGCTGGACAATTCTTTCAGCCTCATGGAAATTCATCGAGATGGGTTTGTCTATATAGGTGTTAATGCCTTTTTTAAGAAGTTTTTCTGCTATTTCAATATGGGCTTCTGTAGCCGTACTTACAAAAGCGGCATCGATTCCCATTGTAATCAGTTCCTCTACGGTTTGAGCCTTTTCTTTAATCCTATATTTTTTGGCTAATGTATTCAGAGTTTCGCTATTCCTTGTGCATAGAACCAGTTCAATTCCTTCTTTTTCAGAAAGGACAGGTAAGTAGGCTTTTTTTGCAATGTCACCCAATCCAATTATCCCAACCTTAATCGTAATCACTCCTCATGTGTTTCTAATTTTTTATGTTAAACCGTATTTTACGCTGCTGCAAACCTTTGGCAATAATTATGAGAAGCAGAAAAAAGAGCAGGCCGCCGAAGCCTCCACTTTATCTCATCTATTCTGGTGCCTATTTTCTTTTAAGGACCTACAACTTCCTATCGACCGCCTGTGGAGGCTGTTCGAGCCAACTTTCCTTTATCGATAAAATCAAACCTTTTCCATAATACTTTTTCATATCGTTTGTAATTTTGGTAAGTTTAAGAATTATATCTGATCTTAAGCTTGAAGTCATAGCCTGATTGACCATTGTAAAACAGAAAATTCCCAGGCAGGTATTCACAAAGAACATCATCAGCTTATCGGAGAATGGTGACATCTCCACATCAAATATTTTAAAATCTCCTGAAGCTGAAAGCGGTATATTTTCTTCTTTAAAAATTTCCTGCAGAGAATCTATTACTTTTTCAATCGTGTCTCTTCCTTTGCTAAAATGACTTTTTAAATCTGAATTCGAAGAAAGTTTACTAAAAGTGACAAAAACCATTTTTGAAAACTGGGCCCTATGTATGATTCTGGATAGATTTGCAATTTCCGCAACATTCAAAGGTCTTGATCCTCCAAAAAAACCATTGAGATATTTTATGCTTTTGGCGAAATCAATCCGATCATCAATATCAATTTGCGGAGGCTTCAAATGAATTCCTTTAGATAACATGAGAACTACTATTTCATTTTGTATTTTAAAGGTAAACTCTATGCTGATTTGGAAATAATCCCGAATATCCTGTCTGATGCATTCTGATAATGCACTTGGATAAGTACTAAAAGTGAGCTGGGTAATATCATGGCAAAAATATAATATAAAGGTGTCGGAAAATAATTTGGGTGCCTCGACTTTTATGTCTTCATTCGTAAAGCCAATTGGAATCGTAAGCTTCTCCTTCTTAAAAAAAGCCTCAAGTTGATTCAGATTTTTTTTTGATTGATGCAGCATCCTTTCAACTATTTTTTTAATTTTTTTATCCTCTGCTGAGACGAAAAAGTATTCAAAAAACCTTAATTCCATACTGTTTTTTAAATAGGATGCCCAAATATTAGACACTTCTGTGGCAGTTATATCTATAGGCTTATTATTTTTTGCAGAAAGCACTGTAACCACTCCTTTCTAATATTGTTACGTAAAGATGCGAATTTATAACAAATGCGGCATCATTGATGAAAATCAATTATATAAAAATACCTTAAGGGTTCCTTTGCTATCCATGGTTGCGAGCAGCACATTTTTAATTTCCGTTTGATATACCCTTTCTAAATTGGAGATCAGCCAGCTTTCGTCCTTTTGAATATTTTCCAACTCTCTTTGATCTACTTGACCTTCTTTAATAATGGTTCTGGGCATATCGAATGGTTCTGCATTCATTTGTAAGGACTGTGGTGTAATGGGTTCGTATTTGGGATCTAAAAAATAGGAAATACTTCCGTTGGCTTCCCATAAAGCCAATGCCACCTTTTTAACATCTTCTACGTTCTTTTCGCGTAATTCTTCCAGCAGTACATCAATTGAGATTCTTGCTTTTTTCAAACCCTTATAAATAATTTCCCCATTTTGTACCACTTTGATGGGCTTATTATTAACCAGCCCTCTAATTGCCGGCCATTTTAGGATACTGAATAAACTAGCCAGATATAGTACAACTAACACCATAGTTGTAACAACAGAACCTTTAAGGCCAAGCTCTTCATCGGACAATGGATGGGCAATAATATTTCCAATTACTAATGCCATAACAAAATCAAGGAGCCTTAATTGGGAAATGGCACGCTGGCCCAAGACTTTTGCAACAATCACTAAAAAGAAATAAGCAATGACAGCCCTAAGCCCCCACTCCATGGTGGTGAGTGTTTGCTGTCCTTCGAAAAAATCCATTTATGACACATCCTTAATTCACAGTTAAAACCTTAGGCAATCATCTAGAAGGACCTATTTATATAAAATATTTGCGTTGCAGCCTTTTAAGAGTTTTTTCTCAGTCAAATACAATTATTCAAAAGAATAGATCATAACCATTACATATAACATGTGACGTTTGAAAAAACTAAGAAAAAGGAGGCGTGTAAAAATGAAAAAGTTTTTATTGATGTTTATCTTATCTCTTTCCTTCTTAACGCTAACAGGCTGCGGAAATGATGAAAAGCCAGAGGAAGGCGAACAAGTTGAAGATGTTGAAGAAGAGGATGAAATTGGTGGCGGCGAGATTGATGATGAGTAAAAAAATCTAAATGCAAAAAAATTTTACAAAAGGCTGTTTTCCTAAAAGATGTAGTTTTTAGATAGGAGGCTCACGACCCGCCACGGGGTTCGCTGAGCATCCTGGAGCGGAAATCAGCTTAACAAAAAGGGAGGGCCAATTGCTGGTCCTCCTTTTTGCGTACATATAAAGCCTAAAACTAAATTATAAACACAAAACAATTATTTTATAGGGAGTAGTTTGGGCAGGAATGCTCTTGGTGGAAGGGCCATAGATAACAATTAAATTCCGGTTGGCCATCGTTTTTGTGAAAGCTTGCCCATTTGTAAGTACAGTCTGAGTTAATGGAGAAATATTTAGCTTTAGTTGGCCATCGCTGCTTATTAATTGTGAGTCAAAATAGTCTGCTTTTACGTTTTGATAGGGATTATGTTTTACCATGACAAGTGCACGATATTGCGGCGGGTAAATAAAAGGAACAGGTGCATTTCCGTCATAATATCCTGTTACTCTGTCACCTATTGTTACCATTGCCTGGTCGACAAAATAAGTGGATGGAGACACTATAAAGTTTACTAATGCCCCGGCGCCATTATCTGCTGAGATTTGTTTATAACAACCCTCTTCCTCCCCGTTTTGCCCCAATGAAATATCACTTATCATTGTGACGGTGCCAGAAAAATACTTTAAATTTACCACATTCATTCCTCCAGTGCTGCTAATAAATGTATTCCGGTTCAAATACTACATTTTATTTAACCAATCTAATGAAGGTTCGAAAAATTTTTGCTCTGTAGAGATCCTGTTATGAGGCTTGAGCTTTGATTCATGGTTTTCCTTTATTGGGGAAACCTAACATTATCATATTTAATTATATAAGGGAGTTGGCAGCATTGAAAAAGGTAACAAGTGTTTTTTGGATCTCTTTAGTAATAGCAAGTATCTTTGTTATTTGGGGGATGGTTGCACCTGTGCAGTTAGGTGAAGTGATGGATCAAACCAAAGCCTTCTTTCTGGATACATTTGGCTGGTTTTATCAGTTATCGGCTACTTTTTTCCTCATCTTTGCTTTGTATTTGATTTTTAGCAAGTATGGAAAAATTAAATTAGGTTCGAATGATGATAAGCCAGATTTCAAACGAAGTACATGGTTTGCTATGCTGTTCAGTGCTGGTATGGGTATTGGGTTATTATTTTTTGGAGTTTCCGAACCGATTTCCCACTTTACAAGTCCCCCGATTGGTGAGGGAGGTACACCCGAGGCTGCGAGGGTCGCTTTACGATATACTTATTTGCATTGGGGTTTTCATGCATGGGCGATTTATTCTGTTATAGCGCTTGTCCTTGCTTATTATAAGTTCCGAAAGAAGCAGCCGGGGTTAATGAGTATTACGTTAACGCCTCTTTTAGGGAACAAAGCAAAAGGAATCATTGGCATCATAGTCGATAGTGTTGCGGTGTTTGCCACGATTTTTGGAGTAGCTGCTTCCCTTGGACTGGGAGCAGCCCAAATAAATGGGGGACTAAATTATGTGGCAGGAGTCCCCAATAACTTTACAGTGCAGCTATTGATTATAGCAATCGTAACGGTCCTGTTTATCCTATCAGCAAGTACTGGCCTTCAAAGAGGGATAAAGTATTTGAGCAATGCAAATTTGGTGCTGGCTGTTATTTTGTTATTTACCTTCTTATTTTTAGGGCCAACAGGGTTCGTGCTGGATCTTTTTACAACTACTTTGGGAAGCTACGTGCAAAACTTGCCCAGCATGGGATTAAGGCTAGCTCCTTTTAATGAAGAGCAAGCAACCTGGATACAGGATTGGACCATTTTTTATTGGGCATGGTGGATAGCGTGGGCACCATTTGTCGGGACTTTTATAGCCCGTGTATCAAAGGGGAGAACTGTGAGAGAATTCATGATTGCCGTACTTGTTATTCCAACACTTGTTTGCGCTTTTTGGTTCAGCATTTTTGGAGGAACAGCGATTTATTTTGAGTATTTTGAAGGTGTGAATATTGCAGGACAAAGCCTTGAGACAGCATTATTTTTTGTATACGATCGCTTGGCATTTTCAGGTGCTCTCGTCGTCGTTACACTATTGCTCATAACCACTTTCTTTGTAACCTCTGCTGATTCTGCAACCTTTGTATTAGGGATGCAAACAACCAATGGGGATCTGAATCCGCCTAACTTTGTAAAAATCGTCTGGGGGCTGTTTTTATCAGCCTCAGCCATCGTATTGATGCTTTCTGGCGGACTGAATGCTATGCAGACAGCCATTATAGTGAGTGCATTTCCGCTGACTTTTGTTTTAATTGCTATGTCATTTGCGGTTTTAAAGGATTTTAGAAAAGAAGTTCCTGCAAAAAGCGGGGTAAAGAAAAAAGCCAAAAAGGTAAAGCCGGGGGATGAGCCTGATCCAGGGCTGGTGTAATGGCGTTTTTATATAAAGAATAAGTTTTTTGTGAATCATGAGCAAAGATTAAGTCTTTGTTCATGGTTTTTTTATTTGCAAAAATCCTATTTTTAGTTCAAAAATCTCATTTTTCAGAATAGTTAAAAATATTAAAGGAACCTCAGCCTCCTTAACGAATTATTCACATGGTTATTTATTTAGCAATAAGGAGGGGTTTTTATTGAAGTTTCTTCAGGGCTTTAAAAAGTTTACGTGGATCTCGCTAGCTTTAATCCTGATATTTAGTGCTGCGATGCCTATCCAAGCGAGAGTGGTCAATGACGACCGGGCAACAGAAGCAACTCAAGAGGACAGCAATTATGCATTTGTACAATTTAGTGATGCACCGATTGCTTCGTATGATGGATCAATAAGCGGCTATGAATCGACAAAGCCATCGAAAGGAAAAAAAGTAAATCTTAACTCCCCAGCCGCAAATAAGTATGGCAAAAGACTTCAAGCACAACGTGAGAATTATATAAAATGGCTGGCAAAGCAGTTTCCGCAAGTTGAAGTGGTAACAGATTATGCCGTGACGTTTAATGGTCTTGGTTTAAAACTTAATGGAGTTTCCCTTAAGGAAGTTAGCCGGGGACCTGGTGTTTTAAAAACAGGTTATAGTGGAACCTATCAAAAGGCAATGAGTGATAGTACATCTTTAATTAATGCTGAACCAGTTTGGAATGCGCTTGGCGGCCAGGCAGGTGCCGGCGAGGGCATGAAAGTGGGTGTAATCGATTCTGGAATTGACCAAAATCATGAATTCCTTGCCCCAAATGAAGGAATGGAAATGCAAGCTGGTTATCCAAAAGGATCTACAGAATTTACAAGCAATAAAGTAATTGTTGCAAAGGTATTCCACCAGGAGCCTTGGCAGACTCCACAAGCGGTTGATAGCCATGGGACACATGTTGCAGGTACCATTGCCGGAAAAGCCGGAACGGAGCCTAAGCTTGGCGACAAAACTCTTAGCGGAGTAGCACCTGGTGCCTACTTAGGAAATTATAATGTTTTCCCAGGCAATGTGGAAAATGCAAAAAGTTTGTTTATCGCGAAAGCAGTCGAAGAAGCAGTTAAAGATGGCATGGATGTTTTGAACCTTAGTCTGGGTGGAACGCCTCATAAAGGTGCCGACCTGCTGGACATGACTGTAAACGCAGCAGTTGATGCAGGGGTCGCAGTGGCCATTTCTGCAGGTAACGAAGGGCCAGGAAACTATACAGTAGGATCTCCGGGTACTGCGGATAAGGTAATCACTGTTGCAGCAACAACAAATAGCCGTTCATTTGCGATGTTCCTTGAATCGGTGGCATTAACAGGAGGCAAAACGGTTGCGACATCAGGAACTGATGGAGGTAAAGTAGAAGAAGCATTATCTGGTGAGTACGCAGTTTGGGCAGATCATGCCGCAGGAGATAAACTAGCATGCTCTCCAATCAACGGAACACCGCTTGAAGGAAAGCTTGCACTTATTCAAAGAGGCAGCTGTACATTTGCAGAAAAGATTAACAATGCTGCAGCAGCAGGAGCTAGTGGGGCCATTATTTATCAGCTTGATGGTGTGGAAGAACCCATTCCAATGTCATCTGATGGAGCTTCAGTTCCAGCGGTTATGATTGGAAATGAAGCAGGCCAGGCACTGGTAAAACATACTGGAGACCGCAGTGTAACAATCACATATCCATTAACAGAAGTAGGTACAACGCCAAACCTCTTGGCAAATTTTAGTTCATGGGGCCCAACACCAAATTATCAGTTAAAGCCTGATGTAGCTGCACCAGGTGTAAATATCTACTCTTCAGTTGTCGGAGGAGGCTATGAGCTTTATCAGGGTACCTCAATGGCAAGCCCTCATGTAGCGGGTTCGGCTGCTGTTCTTCTGGCTAATAGCAAGAAGAACGGACTTGGATGGGGACCGGCAGAAGTGAAAGCTGCCTTGATGGGAACAGCAAATGACGTAGAAGGCAGCGTAATTCCCAATACAGATGTATCAGATCCCCTAAAGGTTGGTTCTGGCCTTATCGATCTTGGACAAGCGATAGACCCAATTGCAATGGCATTCCCATCATCATTAAGCTTTGGGCTGGTACGTCCTGTAGGCGACCAAATCTATCAAATGAACTTTAATTTAGTAAATCCCTCTGATCAAGAGCAAACATATACAATAAATAGTGATGAAAACCTTAGCATTAATTCTAGTGAAGTCACCCTTAATCCGAAGGAAAGCAAAGAAGTTACAGTAACGGTACAAAACCGAGGAAGTCAATCACAAGGACAGCAACCTGAATTTATGAGCGGGTATATCAGCGTAACCTCTTCACAAGGGGATATTCGTATACCATATCTATATGTAATAGACTATAACCGCTAGAATAAAGGGATTGCCAATTTGGCAATCCCTTTTCCTATTCACCAAAAATCCCTTCATATATCCTCTGTAAATCCTCACGAAGCTTCTCTACCGGAACAAAGCGGGCTTCTCTTAAAGCCTCTTTTCCATCCAGGTATAAAACAATTACAGGCACTGTAAAAGCCATCAGAAAACCGGCTATTTCCGTTACCTTGCCCGCATTAACGAGACCAGCTTCAATGTGGGGATATTCTTTTAATACTTCCTCAACCTGAGGAAGCAAACCATGGCAGACACTTCAGCTGTCCGTTAACACATAAATAAAGCTCAGTTCGTGATTCTGAATGAATCCCTGAACTTCTTCCATGGTTGTCAGCTCTTTCATCGTACTCCTCCCTTTTTCAGTAAAGACTTTTTTCCATTATACAATAGGATTTCCAGAAGTCTTTCTAGAATACCTTATTGGGTTATTGTATTTAATTGTAAGGCTATAATAGGTTTGGATAAAGAATAGGAGTGATTAGATGGCAAACCAATGGGAAGAGAAGTTTGGAGCTGAGGAATATGTTTATGGTGAAGAGCCAAATGAGTTTATAAGAGAACAAGCTTACCGGCTTGGGGGCAAAAAGAGAATTGTTGCTTTTGCAGAGGGCGAAGGACGCAATGCTGTTTTTCTTGCCACGCAGGGACATGATGTAACAGCCTGGGATTATACGCAAAGCGGGTTAAAGAAAACGGAAAAATTGGCTGAGCGCCATAACGTCAGAGTAGAAACAGGACAGAAGGATTTAATCCATGATCCTGTGCCTCCGGAAGAGTATGATGCATCCATAATGGTTTTTGGCCACTTTTTTAAAAAGGATCAAAAGAAGGTATTTGAAAAGCTGATTTCAGTAGTAAAGCCTGGAGGAACTGTCATGCTGGAGGTTTACTCAGAGGACCAGCTTCGCTATCAAACAGGCGGCCCTAAAAGAGTTGATATGGTATATGATCCTGCCGATCTGCTTGAATGGATTCGGGACTATAAGGTTCTCCATTTCTTTTATGGCGAACAGGAGAGAGTGGAAGGGACAGGACATACTGGTACTGGCCATGTTATCCAGGTAATATTGGAAAAAGAAAAAATCTAAAAAAAGGGAGGCTATGCGGCCTCCCTTCTGTATATTTATTAAGATGTGATCGTGTGGCTGCTGCTTGCTCTAGCGGAAAAGACGCGGTATAAGACAAATGCAATCGCTGATAGCACGATGCCTGATATATATGGAAAGCCAATGCTGATGGTGAAGAGCCAGCCTCCTAAAGGCGGGCCGATAATTCTGCCCAGGGAGTCAAACGATGATAACAGCCCTGTCGTACTGCCATGCCCGGTCTGGGAAGTCTTTGTCAGCAGGGAGGAAACACTTGGGCGGATAAAACCGTTCCCCACACCAAATACAGTCAAATAAATGGCTGCTGTAGCGAAGCTGTCTATCAGCAATATTAGAGCAAAACCAATGGCAGATATCGTAATACCGATTTGGATTACAGCTCCTTCTCCGTACTTTTTCGTCATCCTCCCTACTAAACCGCCTTGTACAAGGGCTCCTGCAAATCCCATAATCATAAAGATATAGCCGAGCTCAACAGTACCCAGACCTGCTTTTTCAGCAGCAAAATAGGCAAATGTTGCTTCAAGGCCTGCCAGGGATAAAGAGACAAACAGCTGCAGGATAAACAGAATACTAACAGGTCCGTTCAACGCTTGTAATAACCCAGTCCGTTTAGCAGAATGATTGCTCCGCTGTTCCGGTGAAAGGGATTCTTTTAGAACGGCCATGACGAGAAAAAATGTAATGAAGGAGGAAGCTCCCGCCAGATAAAAAGGTATATTCAGACTTTCCCGGGAAAAGACGCCGCCGATTGCGGGTCCAAAGATAAATCCTAAACCGACAGCGGCACCGATAATCCCCATCCCTTTTCCACGGTCTTCTTCAGAAGTGATATCTGCTACATAGGCCATGACAGTCGGCATGTTGGCAGAAGATAAAAAGCCTCCGATGATTCTTGCGGCAAACAGCATCCAGAGCTCAGAAGATAAAGCCATCATGAAAAAAGATAATCCAAGTCCGAGATCCCTATCATGATGACTGGCTTTCGGCCTATTCTGTCGGAAATTCGTCCCCACATGGGGGCAAAGAGAAGCTGCATTAAGGAATATACAGCCATCAGCAAGCCTAATTCTGTAGGCGAGGCCCCTAATTCTTCAGCATAAAAGGGAATAACAGGAATAATGATTCCAAACCCCACCATAACGAGAAACATAACAGCGAATAAAAGAGGCAGTGCTTTTTTTGAATTCAAAGTATTCACTCCATAATTGTCAAATTCCACTAAGTAATATGATTATATCAAAAACAATCCCATACTTTCACCTTAGGAAGCATGCAGTAAATAAGATCTATTTAGTCATAAAATATTCCAAATATATTGAAACACCAAAATAATATAAATTATGATGAGCTTGTATGTTATACACCAAAATGAGAGGGGGATTTTTTAGTGGAAAAGAAATTAGAAAAGAAAGTGCTGATTGCAAGCTTGATTGGAAGTTCCATTGAATGGTTTGATTACTTTTTATATGGAACGGTTGCTGCACTTGTATTTAATCAAATGTTTTTTCATAGTGATGATCCGGCTGTCGGTTTAATGCTGGCGTATGCTTCCTTCGCACTTGCTTTTTTCATCCGTCCGCTTGGCGGCGTAATTTTCAGCCATATCGGCGACCGAATCGGCAGAAAGAAAACGCTTGTCCTGACATTGTCACTTATGGGAGGAGCTACCGTCCTGATGGGCTTTCTGCCAACCTATGACAATATTGGAGTAGCTGCTCCTATTCTTCTTATTGTTTTGCGATTAATACAGGGAATTGGGCTAGGCGGTGAATGGGGAGGCGCGCTTCTGCTGGCTGTTGAATATGCACCAAAAGAAAGAAGAGGATTTTTCGGAAGCATACCGCAAATGGGTGTAACCATTGGCATGCTGCTAGGAACACTGGCTTTGTCCATTATGACTTTGCTGCCGGAAGAGGCCTTTCTGTCCTGGGGCTGGCGTGTGCCATTTATCTTAAGTGCACTGCTTGTCATCTTTGGCCTATGGATCCGCAAAGGTATTGATGAAACACCATCCTTCAAAAAAGCCCAGGAAAAGGGTGAGATTGCCAAGATTCCTTTCGTCGAAACGATGCGCAGCCATTGGAAGGAAGTACTGATTGCAGTAGGCGCAAAGGTAGTCGAAACAGCGCCGTTCTATATCTTTGGAACCTTTATTGTTTCCTATGCCACCACACAGCTTGGATTCTCCCGTACCGTCACGCTAAGTGCCGTGACAATTGCAACAATTGTTACAACCATCTTAATCCCGCTTATGGGAAAACTATCGGATAAAATTGGCCGCAAAAAGCTGTATGTGGGCGGAACAGTGCTTATGATGCTCTATGCATTCCCTTACTTCTGGCTTCTGCATCAAAATTCAGCTCTATTGCTTATTATAGCGACAGTGCTGGGTCTTGGTATCATATGGGCTCCGATTACTGCGGTGCTGGGAACGATGTTTTCGGAGATTTTTAAGTCGAACGTCCGTTATACCGGCATCACGCTTGGCTATCAAATTGGCGCTGCTCTAGCAGGAGGAACGGCTCCCCTTGTGGCAACAGCCTTGCTGAATGCCTATGATAATTCCTATGTGCCTGTAGCCTTGTATATCATGCTGGCAGCAGCCATCTCCTTAATTGCGATTGCATCCGTCCGTGATCGAAGCAATCAGGACCTGGATGCTGAAACACCCGAAAATGCCTCCATACGTACAGGTTTCGGGAAATCACTCTGATCAAAAAGCTTAAAAGGGAAAGAAGAAAGGTAGATTTTATGCTTGTATTATCTGAAAAACAAATCCAGTCAATATATTCGATGGAATCAGCTATTAAGGACATGGAGCAGGCTTTATCTCACTTTACAGAAGGAGAAATCCAGAACCCGCACAGGACTGTATTGGATTTCCCGGATAAAAAGGCATCTGCCCTCTATATGCCAAGTGCCATGGAACCTATCGGAAAAACAGCTGTAAAGGTGGTCACCATTTTCCCGGGCAATCAATCAATTGGCAAGAGAACCACCCAGGGAGTCATTTTATTAAGCGATACGGATAATGGAGAGCATCTGGCATTCATGAACGCATCCTATTTAACAAGGCTGCGGACAGGAGCAGCAAGCGGAATTGCCACTAAGCATCTGGCGAAAAAGTCGGCAAGATCAGCAGCGGTGATTGGCTGCGGGGCAATGGCTGAAGAGCAGCTTCAAGCTGTATTGGAAGTCCGTGAAATAGAGGAAATAAGGCTTTATAACCGGACTGTTTCCAAGGCACATGACTTTGCTGAAAAACTTAAGGAGTTTAATGGTAAGGTAGATATTTTTGAAAATGCAGATGAAGCTGTTTCCCAAGCAGATATTGTTATTTGCAGCACTCGTTCTGAAAAACCTGTTTTCTCAGGACAGGCTCTCCAGCCAGGAACACATATAAATGGGGTAGGCTCTTATCTTCCCCATATGCAGGAAGTAGATACAGAAACGCTCTTGAGATGCTCTAAAATAGTGGCGGATACGATCGATGGCGTGAAAGATGAAGCGGGTGATTTTATCATTCCTGCCAACGAAGGAAAATGGAGCTTTTCAAAGCTTCACGGTGAATTGGGAGACCTGGCAGCCGGGAAGATTGGAGGCAGAGAAAATAACGAAGAAATAACCTTTTTCAAATCAGTCGGAGTCGCCTACTTTGACCTCGCGGTGGCTGCGGCAGTTTATGAAAAAGCAATCCAAGAAGGTATTGGAACCAAGGTAGAAATCTAAAAGGATGAATAGTGATTAGCGAGCTTGGGAAAATCTATATCTATACTTCCGAAAAAAAGGAGAGATATGGATGCCAAAGAAGCCGGATAAAGTAACTGAAGAACAGCAAGTGGTTTCTGCTCAAAATCAGGCAGATCAATTTAAAAAAGGAATGGATACCGAATTTTCCATGGAAGAAAATGTTCAGGATGCGGCAGCTAAAAGCCAGCAGTACCAGGCAAATAATCAGCAGCCGACATATGAGCCAAATAAGCCGTTTTAAGAGAAACTGCATGATGGGTTTTTAAGCCCATTATGCAGTTTTTTTATTTTAGCTTCAACTCAAAAATAAAGTTCGGAATTCTCAGAGTTAGGTATATATTACTATTCCAAAATTAGGAAAAATAGTTCTAAGGGCTGTTAATTAGTTAAATTTCACTATGTTATGATAATTCTAACAATTCAATTGAGAGGAGATAGTTTTGTGAAAAAGAAGAAACTATTATCTGTTCTATCAACGGGAGCTCTTGCGCTTTCTTTATTAACGCCACTGGCAACAAATCCTCCTGCAGCAGACGCGGCAACCATTCCTAATTGGGATGTTGAAAGATATGGGGATCGCGTTGATATTGATGGCAAGCTAAACAGTCTTTCTGAGGATTCGTCATTTTTGAAGCAGGCTGAGAAAAGTATAAAGGAACAAGCATCACAAATAAACTTTGATGAAACTGATAGTAATCCAACTGAGTCAGAAGACAGTACTTTCACATTTGATGGAGGGACTAAGTTTTTCTTAGATCGGGACCTAGCTTTCAAAGAATTTACTCTCCGCAGCGTTGGTGAAAATGTTGAAATCTGGGTAGCAAATGATTTAGCATTTCCAGAGGGTGACTCGCGCCCCGCACATGTTGTGACACAGGAGCAGGTGGACAAGCTAAGAGATGAATTTGACAGCAATATTTATCCTAAGGCGACAAATTTCTTTGGAACACCTGATTCTCTTGATGGGTCCCATTCTCCTTTACCTGGCATGGTAGGACTTCCTGAAGGTTATTATGAAGGAAGCGACAAGATTATTATGCTTGTAGATAATATCAAAGATGATGGTTATTACAATCCAGAGTACCCATTCTTTGTTGCCGGCTTCTTCTGGCAGACACTAGAAAACTATATTGATAGAAATATCATTACTATTGATACAAACAGCTGGGAAACTCGCTTGGAATCCACTTTCTTTGGAACAACTATTCATGAGCTGCAGCATTTAATCCATGCTGACAATGATGGTGCTGAAGAAACTTGGATTAACGAAGGTATGTCCACATTCTCTGAGTATCTTGGAGGATACGGCCATGATGCAGGCTCTATTAACTTCTATTTAGATCATCCGGAAAATTCATTAGTAAACTGGGATGACCACAGAGCAGCAGAGACTGGCCCTGAAACAATTGCCGATTATGGACAAGTTTATCTATTTACTTTGTATATGAACGACAAATTTGGCCAGGACTTTATCCGTGATTTAGCGTTGAATGGAAATCAAGGCATCGAAGGCGTTAATGAGGTCTTAAAGGCACATGGCTCTACCATGGACTTCACTCAGTTATATCAGAACTTTATTACAGCTTTAACTTTAGATTCAAATAAAGTAGGCGAAGGAATTTACGATTTTGATAGCATTAACCTTCGCGACCTTGCTGTTGATAAAGAAGGTAAAAAACGTGGTATGACAGTTAACTTTGAAAAGGCTTTAGAATTTGAAAAAGAAGGAGTTCCTGCTTGGGGTGGAGATTTCAAGGAATTGGATTTCCAGGATAAAATTAATGGAATCTCATTTGATGGAGTAGACTTCCTGCCTATTCCGTGGGAATCTGTAACTGATCCATTAGGAGCTGATAATCAGGTTCTATGGGGCAATGAAGGAGACGAAGCGGATAATGCTTTGATTTTTGAAGCAGATCTTTCTAGTGTTGAAACCGCCACATTGAAATTTGATAACTTTATAGATATCGAAGAGCAATGGGATTTCGGAGTAGTCCAAGTTTCAACTGATGGAGGAAACACATGGAAAAGCCTTGCCAATGAAAATACACGAAATGATGTAGTGGAAGAAGGCTATCCAAAAATTAAAGAAAACGTACCAGGCTTTACTGGACATTATGAGGATTGGCAGCAGGAAACTTTTGATTTAAGCGAGTATGCAGGCCAGAAGGTACTAGTATCTTTCCGCTATTTAACAGACTGGGGATACAATGACAGCGGCTGGTTTATTGACAATATTGAAATTCCGGAAATCGGCTATACCCATGACGGAAGTTCTGCTGAAGGCTTCAAGTCAATGAATGAAATTTTGGGCAAGTATGTAAACTACACAGTTACTTTTATTAATGAAAGAGAAGTTGGAAATAAAAAAGGTGCGAAAACCAACTATAAAGTTCTAACTGTTGATCCTTTCAATGTAACGGAAGAGGATGCACTGCAGTTGAGGCAGCTGTTCCAAAACGGAAAGAACTACATGATTACATCCTATGCAGCTCCATCCGATGATAAAAATCCAGTTGATTTCTCTTATGAAGTGAAATTAAAAAACCAATCTAAAAAGAAATAAAAATTTATGGAGCCTATCACATTGTGTTGGGCTCCTTTATTTGTATAAGCGTATTTTGAACCTTGCCTTTAACTCCTGTAAAATGAGTGCATAATCATAGCTTTAAAAAGGAGTACATATGAAAAAGTACATTGTCATAGGAGCGGGAATTCTTGGAGCTTCAACTGCTTATCATTTGGCGAGGGCAGGCGAAGCAGTTACCGTTTTTGACCGTAAAGACCCTGGGCAGGCAACTGATGCAGCCGCAGGGATCATTTGCCCCTGGCTCTCCCAGCGGCGGAATAAGGCCTGGTATGCACTAGCCAAAGGTGGGGCGGCATATTATCACACGCTTATTAAAGAGCTCGAGGAGGACGGCGAGACGGATACAGGGTATCAGCAAGTAGGTGCTATCAGTCTGCATACAGACCCTGATAAGCTTGGGAAAATGGAAGAAAGGGCAGTTAAAAGGCTTGAGGATGCACCCGAAATTGGAGCGGTTGTACAGATTTCTCCGGAGCAGACTTCTGAACTGTTTCCTCCTTTGGCTAAAGAATATGCGTCGGTCCATGTTAGCGGTGCGGCGCGCGTCAATGGGCGTGAACTAAGGGAGGCGCTCCTAAGAGCTGCTGAAAAACATGGCGCTGAGTTAGTTTATGGCTCTGCTGAGCTGGTTTGCGATGGAAATACAGTCAATGGGGTTAAAGCTAATGAAAAGGATTATGAAGCAGACCACGTGATTGTAGCGGCTGGAGCATGGGCTGGTGAGCTTTTTAAACCATTGGGCATACATTTGGATATAAAGCCGCAAAAAGCCCAAATCGTCCATCTACAGCTTGAAGGTGAGGATACGGGAAAATGGCCAGTTGTCATGCCGCCAAACAATCAGTATATTTTAGCTTTTGACGGCGGCCGGGTGGTCGTGGGTGCTACACATGAAGATGAAAAGGGGTACGACTTAAGGGTAACCGCTGGTGGTTTAAATGAAATTTTCGATAAAGCTTTGACGATTGCACCCGGTCTGGCTGATGGAACATTTGTAGAAGCACGTGTAGGGTTCCGCCCTTATACGCCTGGGTTCCTGCCTGTTATAGGCGAAGTTCCTGGCTTTAAAGGCCTTTACCTGGCAAATGGACTTGGGGCTTCAGGACTGACCGCAGGGCCGTTTCTCGGCGCACAGCTGGCAAAACTGGCTCTTGGGGAGAACGTAGATATTGATTTGGAGCTCTATGACCCTGCAGGAGCTATTGAGAAAATGTAAATGATAGGTGTCTGTCTAGCGAACAGGCACCTTATTTTTATTTCTAAAGTGAAATGGAGCTTTGTCCTTAGAATATTACTGACAGGTTAATAAATCACTTAATTTCGGGTATACACTAATGAAATCAATAATAATAGATACTTTCATTAGGAGGATAAATCATGCGATGGAAAGGAAGAAGAGCGAGTTCTAATGTAGAAGACCGAAGAGGCATGGGCGGCGGGGGAAAAACGCTCGTTGGAGGCGGCCTTGGAGGAATCATTATACTATTAATATTTACCTTTCTAGGAGGCAATCCAGGAGAGCTTTTAGGCAATATGACAGGTGTGGACTCAGGTACATCGGTTCCATATGAAGAGACAGAGCGGGAAAAAGAGCTCGCACAGTTCGTCTCTGTTGTACTTGCTGATACAGAAGAAGTTTGGTCAGGAATTTTTGAAGAACAAGGATTAGTATATGAAGAGCCAACACTTGTATTGTATTCAGGGAGTGTCCAGTCTGCCTGCGGGGCAGCATCCTCGGCTGTAGGCCCCTTTTATTGCCCGGGTGATCAAAAGCTTTATATTGATTTAAGTTTTTATGAGGAGCTGCAAAGAAAATTCCAAGCTCCAGGGGATTTTGCAATGGCTTACGTAATTGCCCATGAGGTGGGTCACCATGTACAAACCCTTTTAGGAACAACCGAAGAAATTATGCCTCTGCGTCAGCGAATGAGCGAAGAAAAATTCAATCAGTATCTAGTCCGTTTTGAATTGCAGGCTGATTATTATTCCGGTGTATGGGCTCACCATGCCCAGGGAATGGGTTATCTGGAAGAGGGCGACCTGGAAGAAGCATTGAATGCTGCGACCGCTGTCGGAGATGACACCCTCCAAAAAAGAGCACAAGGTCATGTAGTTCCTGAAAGCTTCACCCATGGAACTTCAGAACAAAGGAAATCATGGTTTCATAAAGGCTTCCAAAATGGAACGATTAAAGGCGGAAACACTTTTGAAAGCAGTAATCTAAACAGAAGCTGGTGATATAGTTTGGAAAGGAGCGTAATACCCTGTGAACCAACAAGTACAAACATTTATGCTAAAAGATGATGGACTACTGCCAAATAACCCGACGTTGCCTGTCATCGTTTATAAAGGTGTGTTTAAAAATCATCCCGATGATATTGAAGCCACATTTAACCGCCATAATTGGACTGGGAGCTGGACTGGCGGAGTGTATGATTATCATCATTATCACACCAATACGCATGAGGTTTTAGGCGTAAAAGCGGGAAATGTAACGGTTCTGATTGGAGGCGATGAGGGAGAGTGTTTTGAACTGCATAAGGGCGATGTGATTGTGCTTCCGGCAGGGACAGGCCATAAAAAGCTAGAAAGCAGTGCTGATTTCGAAGTTGTCGGTGCTTATCCGGATGGAAGAAGCCCGAATATGAAGGGGTCAGATCCTGCAGAGCGCGTACAAGCTTTAGCAGAGATTAAGAATGTTTCGGTTCCCGATATGGATCCTGTTTATGGCGAAGAGGGTCCTTTGCTGGAGAGATGGAAATAAAAAATATGCAATAAAATTAATAACCTGCCTTAAGCAATATCTAAAGGCAAGTTATTAATTTTATTTAAAGATCAATACTTTACCAACAGAAAAAAACATTGATAAATAAGGTTGGTTGATTGGAGCGAGCATCCTGGAGCGGAAGTCAACTTCTCCTCACTACTTGTTTAAATCAAAGTTTGCGAAAACAGCCTGCAACAAAAAAGCCAGAAGAGCATCCACTCTTCTGGCTTCTGTGTTTTTGCTTATTAACGTACACCCTTCATATATACCTGAATCTTTGGACTCAATAGGAATAAGATGATAGACAGTACAATTGCAGCTGCACCAATTACACCGAAATAAGTCATTTCAGTTTCTGGTGTGTAGAATTTAACGATTTGTGCATTGATTGCCTGTGCCGCAGCGTTTGATAGGAACCAGAGGCTCATTGTCTGTGCTGAGAAGGCTGCAGGCGCTAATTTTGTTGTTGCTGAGAGTCCTACAGGTGACAGCAATAGTTCACCAAGTACAACAATGAAGTAACTTAATACTAGCCATAATGGATTTACCAGCGAATCGGTTCCGCCCATGTAAGCAGGCACCAGGATCACGATGAATGATAGACCGGCAAATAATAGTCCCAATGAGAACTTTTGCGGAACTGAAGGCTGGCGTTCGCCCATCTTCACCCACATCCATGCAAATACAGGAGCTAAGAAAATGATAAATAATGGGTTAAGCGACTGGAACCATGCTGGCGAAATATTAATTCCCATGAAGTCCAGCTGGGTACGCTTATCCGCGTAGTTAGCTAAAATCGTTGAACCTTGTTCCTGAATTGCCCAGAACATCACGGATGCAATAAATAGTGGAATGTACGCAATAATACGTGAACGTTCTACATCCGTTGTTTTAGGGCTGCGATACATAACGGTAAAGTAAGCAATCGGAATTGTAATACCTAAAATACCAACGAGTGCGATAAATGTATCTACTGTTAAAAGTCCTGTAGGGATTCCAATTGCAACCAAGATCGCAATAATTAGAGCACCTAAGCCAATTCGGGTATAGACTTTTTTCTTTTCATCACCGGATAGAGGGTTAGAAACAAATGTACCCGCCAATCCAAGGTTTTTTTTCTTTGTAAAAATAAATACTAATAGTCCAAAGAACATACCTACTGCAGCAATACCGAAACCTAGATGGAAATTATATTTCATTCCAACTGTTCCGACAATTAATGGTGCAAGGAATCCACCAAGGTTAATACCCATGTAGAAAATACTGAAACCTGCATCACGGCGTGTGTCTTCCGGACTGTAAATTTCACCGACAACGCTGGATACATTCGGTTTTAGAAGTCCTGTACCCAATACGATGAGCACCATGGAAACAAAGAACATGGCCAGGCTTCCTGGAATGGCGAGTGCAATATGACCAAGCATGATAAGCACACCGCCGTAGAAAACAGCTTTTGATGTTCCGAAAATTCTATCCGCGAGCCAGCCGCCAATAATACCGGACATATAAACTAATGAACCGTAGATCGACATGATGGCAAGAGCAGTTGTTTCATCCAGGCCTAATCCGCCTTTTGAAACTTCATAATACATATAAAATACAAGGATTGCTCTCATTCCATAGTAAGAGAAACGTTCCCAAAACTCAGTGAAGAAAAGTGTGAACAAGCCCTTTGGATGGCCAAAGAAACCTTTTTGAGGCACACTTTCAACAATTTTCTGCCTATTATTATCTGTCATGTATAATCCTCCTTTAGCTATTCTATAATATCTTTCGTTGTTTCCAATTGTCAAAAAAAATTTTATGTAACCATGGTTATTATTGACTTTTCACTAAAAATAATTGAATTATCCTGTAAATTTATCTAGAAATTTATTTTTTCAGAATAATTAATGTGTTTTTACTTTTTTAAAAACAAGCCTATTATTCCCATAAAAAAAGCCGCCCAAACCGGCGGCTATTAGAGAATCTATTATAACTCTGCTAGTACTGCATCTTTATGACCATAGAGTTCAGATTGAGCGTTATTGCTTGATATCCTGTTTTTGCCCAATTCCTTTGCTCTCAGAAGCATCTGATCTGCATAAACATATGCTTTTTCGATAGAAAGCTCCTCATTCACCTTATAGAAAAACAGTCCAAATGAAGCAGTATAGGAAAGTGATATGTTTTCCTCTTTAAACTCAGCTTCAAAAGCGCTATTTTCAATTCCCTGGCGAAGTTGCTCTACCAATAAAACGCTCTGCTCATAGGTGCGATTTCTGAGAAAAATCGTGAATTCTTCTCCTCCGCTTCGAAATAAAAAATCTTCCTTGGAAAGATAGCTTTTTAATGTATTGGCAAAATGCCTGATCGCATGGTCGCCAACAGCATGATTGTAACTATCATTAATTCTTTTAAATTTATCTATATCCGCCACCACAATGCCGACATACTCATCTGTCTTATTCAGCTCGGACATTTTTTTATCCATAAAGGCGCGATTGTAAACTCCTGTTAGAAAGTCAGTGTAGGCCATTTGTTCAAATTTATCCCGCTCTATCTTGTTTTGCAGCATTTGCGATTTTGAAAGGAATGAGCGGCTTACCAGATAATTTAGGAAAAATAGGCTTATGAGCATTTCCCATTTTCCTTCTTGGAGGAAAAGCAGCAATAAACCATTTGTGAATGCTATTTTTCCCATATCGAGTACACTTCTTGTTTTTATAAAATCAATTGCTTCCCGTTTAGTTTTGATATCTCCCAATAAAGTGAAAATGGTGATTAAGAAGGTGTCCGAAAGCATCGATGTGACGGTTATCAGAATAAGCATAACAATCCAAAACCCAAATGGTACTGGCTCCAGAAGGGGATATAGAAAGTTGAACAGGTAAAAAGCAATCGAGTTGCTTAGCACAAAGGAACCGATATTGTAAAACGTATGAATAAATTCATCTGGATCAGCCGTCTTCGTGCGCTTTTTATTAAGATAAACGGTAAATCGGTAGATGCTTTCAAATATAAACAAACCTAACGGACCTGTAAATATCCCGATCGATAGACTGTAATTGATTCCATAATCCATACTGGTACTGCCGTTTTTACTGATAATGCGCAAATGATGGTACAAGCTAGAAAAGAACCAATAAATGAACAGCGCTTTTAAAAATACAGGGCTTTCGACAATGATTCCTGTTGAGGCAAAAGCAAGGGCCATAGAAATAAAAAAAAGCGACAAAATGAAGATTCTTAAGCCGTGCATAGAGCTGTTCTCCCTTCCCTTGTATATATCTCTATTTTAAAGGAATTTTTTACTATTAAATAGTTTAATTTATAATATTTTCATAATTTTACGATATTTAATTTCTATAACTAAATATAAAAAGCTAAGCAAGAAAAAACATATTTAAAAAAGGAGATATAGCAGTAGATTTTTTTACTGTAAACAAAACTGTATACATGTAAACAATAATGTATGCAAATGTATTCAATAATGTAAACAAGTGTGCAAATGCGTATGCTTGTTGATATAAAGCTAAGTGTGCGTTTTTGTATACAAGTATGCAAAAATGTATATTAGTAGCCAGATATATTCTTTTTGTAGATAATTTTTTAATGGGTGAAGGTCCCATGCACTCCCTCCTTTTTCTCTACAGTATCCTTTGCAAAGACTAGTATCAGGAAGCCTTTTATGTTCAAGCTATTTCTTTGGCATTAAGACTAGATAATAGTTTACGAAAAACGGTTAACCAAGGCGTCCTCACATTTTTATCTCCTTTGATGGAGAATGAGGGTTAGTAGGAAATAAGAAGCAAGAAAAAATAGTAAGTGACCAAACAAGAATAGCAGCGAAAACCATGAGCTGGAGTGACAGATTCGCCCTAGTTTAACTGGTCATTTGCTGAAGTGTTTATTAGACCGTCTCCCCTTCTTTTTATATTTCAACTGATACTGCTACTTCAGGTGAAGTTGTTTATTTCTTCTTCACCGAGAAATTGTTCGACATATAACTATGTCCAGTTTCAACCCGTACTCTTCCTGAACCTTCTAATTAACCCACCACTTTATTGAAATCTAATTAGCTTGTTAGGGGACTTATGTCAGGTTTGCCTTCTGGAATGACCAAGTATTATAGAAAAAACAAATCACAAATTAGTCCAGAAGGTTCGGAGTAATCTTCCTCTGATACAAGTGCCAATAAAATTGGTATTTCCTCATATTTTCAAGGTATGGAAATGGTGTTGGAATAGGCGGACCGTTTTATGCAATAGGCTTATCAATAAAGATGATAGCTTTGACTTTGTATTCGTATAAGCAGGAAGAAGGGGGATTCGTCATAAGAATTCATTCTAGGAATTTATTTATACGAGTTTACAAGAAGTTAATAAGGTTAATCTAACCTAATTACGAATCTCTTTTAATAAAATTAGCACCCCTTTTCGGTCTTCTCCCTATTTAATAATTCAGTGGAACCCAGGGAATATTTACTAACTTCAAAAAACAACATTTATTCCAGGATAAAAGATTGCAAATTGCGATTGTAAACAAAATTGTAAACAAGAATACAACAATGAATGCAATTGTGTACAAAAAGTAAACATGTATTCAAAAGTGTGTACACCCTTGTATATATAGATGTGTGCAATAATGTATACAAGTAATCGAAGTTTGTAAACAAGTTTGATGAAGTTTACACTTTGTTTACGTCTTTACGCTTTCATTACTTTTTATCTCCTTTCATTGTAAAATCTAGCAATCTGGATTACTCTTAAATAAACACCTCTATTAAAGAGAATGAAAGGATTGAGTGAATTGAGTAATTCAAGAATTGCAGCAGTTGATGTAGGGAACGATTCTATAAAAGCGATATTTGGAAAAATGGATGCGGAATTAAACATACCAAATGTAATTGCAAGAGATGTTGAAGATAGACCGGTTATCGGAATTGAAGAGCTGGACAGCAAGGATCCACTAGAGGGTATACATATTAGAGTCCACTCCCCTGCCCTTAAAGAGAATAATGCAATTTATCGTGTCGGCCATTTGGCTACAAAAAGTGACAACGCTACTGAGCTTGACCCGGGAAGCAGCAAGTCTGAGGAAGATCAGACACTGGTAATGCTTTTTGCCGCATTGGCACTGGATGCTGTAAGGAAAGATGGTTCAACAGGCTTTAAAAAATCAGGAAATGTCATTGATTCAAACTATACCCTTGGGACAGGCCTTCCATTGCGTGAAGTTAAGGAAGGAAAAGATGCAGGCTATCGTTCAAAATTACTTGGATCTGTCCATCAGGTTGAATTCCTTGTTACACCTAAATATCAAGGGTTAAAGGTAAACATCAAATTTGATGAAGTCAAAGTTTACCCTGAAGGTTTTGCGGCTTACATTAACCTAGTAATGGACAATAACCTGAACATTATTAATAAGGATTTAATTGATAAGCGCATTTTGATCCAGGATATTGGCGGTTTATCAACCGATATCGCTGTAATTAAAAACCGCAATGTGGATGATGACAAAGCGCAGGGATTTAACCTTGGTGTTTCAGAGGCACTTGAGTCCATCCGTGAAGAAATCAGATCAAAGCATGGCGTTGAGCTCGACAGCCGCAGAGATGTAGTTGAGATCATTACGAAAAAGAATGACCGCAACCACATCATGGTAAAAGGAAGCCGGACAAGCGTCCATGATATTACAGACCGCATCCTTCTTGACCTGGCTAAGAAGCAGTATCGCCTGCTCCGCAATGTATGGCAGAAGAACTCACAAACAGAAATCTGCTATTTTGTAGGCGGCGGTTCAATCGTTTTAAAAGATTACCTGAAAACATTAAATAACAATCTGGACGGCTATAATATTGACTTCTTCGAGGATGAAAAAGAAAGCATCTGGATGATGGCAAATGCTTATTATAAGCTGATCTCTGATTTTACAAGAAGAACGAATAAAGAAAAGGCAGACCAGGACAAAAAACCTGTTAAAGCCAACTAGGGTGATACTTCATGAAAAAAGCTTCCTCTTCTGAAATAAAGAGAGGACAATCGATATCCTTTCGTGTCCCTTCTGATACACCTGATCATATTTTGAAGCATTTGCAAAAGCTGAAGGAAACGGAAAGACGGAATTTCTCAAGCAAAATTGCGGAGTATGTAATGCAGGGGGTCAGCGGTTCCCAGAACAAGGATCGGGAAACCATTACCATCCCCCTTCCTAAGGGGTTAAGCAAGGTTCAAAGGGATTGGCTAAAGCATGAGCATTCAGAGGCATTGCTGGGCAGCATTCTTTATCAGTTAATTACTGATCCAGTCCGAGCTACGTCTTTGCTTGCCTCCCTGAACAGCAGGTCTTCTAATCTGGATGAGGCGTTGTATCTGCAGGAGGAGCCCATGCGTGAGCTTGAACCATATGATTCAGCGGCTGCTTCATTAGAAGAAACCCATTCTGAATCGCTTGGGGATAATGATGATGATTTGCTTGACTTTGATTGGGAAAAAGCAAGAAGAGAACAGCAGGAACAGACAGAAGATAACCCTGAAGAGGAAAGCGAGGAAGATTTGGATACACTTCTTGGCGGCTTTCTTGCACATATGAATAAATAAAAAAAGGGAAGTTTCGGATATTGACTGAAACTTCCCTTTTTTGTATTTAGATGAAATTTTTCCGGGTAAATTACAGGTACAGCCTATTGGCAAAAAAGGAGGAATAGAGTTGGCTTATGAGTGTCTGATTGTTGGCGGAGGAATTGCTGGCCTGCAGGCTGCTATTCAGCTGGGCAGGTATAAGCATAGAGTTTTGGTTCTTGATTCAAATGATGGACGCTCCACCATATGCAGGAGCTATCATAATATTTTGGGGTATCCTGATGGTGTAAGCGGCCAGGAATTGCGGGAAATCGGGAAAAAACACGCGGAAAGCCTTGGGGTGGAGTTTGCTTTCGAAAAGGTTGAGCAGGCTCAAAAGACTAGAGAAGGTTTTGAAGTTAAGTCCGAGAATGGAAACAAGTATACCGGCAAGCGGATATTGCTCGCAACAGGGGTAATGGACCGCATCCCCCCCTTCCCTGAATTAATGCCGTGCCTGGGTATCTCCGTGTATGTTTGCCCTGATTGTGACGGATATGAGGTAAAGGACAAACGAACCATTGTACTCGGATCAGGAAACGCAGGGGCTAATATGGCATTAACTTTATCCTATTGGACGAATGATCTTATTTTTATTAATCATGAAAAAGCTAAGGTAGATCAGAAATTAATGGAGAAAATGAAGAGCAAAAATATTAAATATTTTGATGAATCTATTCAAAAGGTGCTTGCAGTTGGAGACGAATTTAACGGTGTTATGCTGGAAAATGGAAAAGAAGTAACAGGTGATAGGGGATTTATTGCCTTTGGAGGAAACGAAGTAAAATCAGGCCTAGCCAAACAGCTGGGAGTCGAACGCCTGGAAAATAAGCATATTGTAACAGATGCCCGATCAAAGATGACGAATGTAAAAAACGTCTGGGCAGCAGGCGATGTCGCAGCCCACTCGGAACAAGTGACAATTGCAATGGGAGAGGGATCGCAGGCAGCCATTTGGATTCATAAATCTCTTATGCAGGAAAAACATTAATTTTTTTACTGATAAAGGTTTCATATTCTTAAAGAAAGGGTAAATAACTTGGTTTATTTTTTGACCTTTTTCTCATATAATAGCCTATAAGCTATTGGGGGTTGTTCAAAAAGTCGGGTAAATCTAGTTGCAGACTATTTGAACACTCATAGAGAAAGGTGTATGAATTGAAAAAAGAGGGATTGGATCTAGTTGTTCGGGAGTTACTGGAGAGATCAGGGAGCCTTGTGGATGTTAAGCTGGAAGATCATTTTCCGGGAAATCGTTTCGCTGGGGGCAAGTACAGCATGGGATCGCACACAATTACATTATACATTGAAGAGATTAAAAACCAGTGTTATCAGTTATTTTCTTCGGGTGAACACTTTTGGGATTATTTTGCTTTTGTGTTTGCACATGAACTTGGCCATGCTGAGGATAAAGAACTCGAAGAATTGGCTGAACGGCTCGACGAATGCTTGACAGAGCAGGAACGTTGCCAAATAGCACTGAAGATAGAAGAGAACGCCTGGGAGTTTGCTGAAAAGCTCCTTCCGGAAATGGATAAGGCTTTTATGCAAAAGATTATTTACCACTCATTAAAGCCTTATTGGGACAAGCTGCAATTGGAGCCAGCTTAATTCAGTTTAGCAAGCCGCAGTATAGAAAAGCTGCGGCTTTATTGTGTTTTAATAGCGCCATTTCTCCAAAAATTCACCCAATTTTGTCTCGAAAAGGGTATTGATAAAATCAATTGTAAGCGTTACACTTACTGTAGTAGTATGCAAATGCTGATAGCAAGCAGCTTTTTTTATACCGCTTAATGCAAACGTTTGCGCACTCCAAAGAAATTATTTATAAATTGAGGGTGTTAATATGAAGAAGATTTGGTGGAAGGAAGCCGTCGGGTATCAAATATATCCGCGCAGTTTCCAAGATTCAAATGGAGATGGAATTGGCGATCTTCAGGGAATCATTCAAAGACTTGATTATATTAAAGGTTTAGGTATAGATGTTATTTGGATTTGCCCGATGTACAAATCTCCAAATGATGATAATGGGTACGATATTTCAGATTACCAGGATATCATGGAAGACTTCGGTACGATGGAGGATTTCAACCAGCTGCTTGACGAAGTCCACAAGCGCGACATGAAGCTGATTCTCGACCTTGTCTTAAACCATACAAGCGACGAACATCCTTGGTTCATAGAGTCCCGTTCATCCAAAGACAATCCAAAGAGGGATTGGTACATTTGGAGAGACGGCAAAAAGGGCCAGGAGCCAAACAACTGGGAAAGTATTTTTGGCGGATCCGCATGGGAATTTGATAAGAGTACGGACCAATATTTCCTGCATGTTTTCTCTACGAGACAGCCTGATTTGAACTGGGAGAAAAAAGAAGTCCGCGATGCGCTCTATGATACAGTTAATTGGTGGCTTGATAAGGGCATCGATGGTTTTAGAATCGATGCGATCAGCCATATTAAAAAGCGCCCAGGCTTCCCTGACATGCCAAATCCTAAGAAGAAAAAGTATGTTTCTTCCTTCGATATGCATATGAACCAGGAAGGCATTCATGAATTCTTAAAGGAATTTAAAGACCGCACCTATGCTAACTATGATGTTATGACAGTAGGCGAAGCAAACGGTGTTACGGTTGATGAAGCAGACCTTTGGGTTGGTGAAGAAAAGGGAAAAATGGATATGATATTCCAATTTGAGCACCTTGGTCTTTGGGATGCAGAAACCAACCCGGAGCTTGATATCGTGGAGCTTAAAAAAGTTCTTACCCGCTGGCAAAAAGGGCTTGAAGGCGATGGGTGGAACGCTTTATTCATCGAGAACCATGATAAGCCGCGTGTTGTCTCAACATGGGGAAATGATGATGAATATTGGCACCAAAGTGCAACTTCAATGGGTGCGATGTATTTCCTTATGCAGGGAACACCGTTTATTTACCAGGGGCAGGAAATTGGCATGACAAATGTTCATTTTCCATCTATTGAAGATTATGATGATGTGGCAGTCAAAAATCTGTACCGCATTAAAAAAGAAGAAGGCATGGCCCACCAGGCAATCATGGAGATCATTTGGGCATCATCCCGTGACAACAGCCGTACGCCAATGCAGTGGTCCACAAAGGAGAATGCGGGCTTTACAACTGCCCAGCCGTGGATGAAAGTAAATCCAAACTACACGGATATCAATGTGGAGGTCCAATCCCAGGACGAAGATTCCATCCTTTCTTTTTATAAAAAAATGATTCGCCTGAAAAAAGAAAATGAAGTCTTCACTTACGGGCAATATGATTTATTGCTTGAAGAAGATAAGCAGATTTATGCCTATACCCGCACTTCCGAAGTTGATCAGGTTGTGGTTATTACGAACCTTTCAGCCAAGGAAGCAGACTTTGAATCAGAGTTTAAGCTTTCATTTGACCAGCTTTTATTGAATAACTATGCTGTTGAAAAGCATGAGGATTTTGACTCTTTCAATCTTAAGCCTTATGAAGCGCGCGTATATCGTATAAAATAGTAATATAAAAACAGGATCCTCATATGAGAATCCTGTTTTTTATTGAGTGGATAAAGGAGTCCTTTTATGAACATCACCATTGCCGGGGCAGGATATGTAGGTCTGGTCACAAGCGCTTGTTTGGCCGAGGTTGGACATACAGTGATCTGTTTCGATAAGGATATAGAAAAAATAGAGGATTTAAATCAAGGCAGGTGCCCCATTTTCGAGCCGGGGCTTCAAGAAATGATCAGCAGGAACAGGGATAAAGAACGCATATTTTTCACGGATCAAGCCCATTTGGCTTATGGAGAGGCTGATTGCATCTTTATTACAGTAGGCACACCGCAGAAGGCAGATGGTTCAGCGGATACAGCTTATATTGAGCAGGCTGCTTTGGACATCGCAGAGCACATTCAAAAGAACGTAACAGTAGCGATAAAAAGCACCGTTCCAATTGGCACAAATGAACGAATAGAAGCATTGATTATGGGTAAAATGATGCCCTGTTTGACTGTATACGTGGTTTCAAACCCTGAATTTCTTCGTGAAGGCTCTGGTATATACGATACCTTTCATGGCGATCGCATAGTGATCGGATCAAGACATGAGAGGGCTGGAAATATTGTAGAGAAAATATACCAGCCGTTTAACATTCCTGTATTGCATACAGATCTTCGAAGTGCGGAAATGATTAAATATGCTTCCAATACGTTCTTAGCTGCTAAAATCAGTTTTATCAACGAGATTGCGAATTTATGTGATGTATCCGGAGCGAATATCGAGGATGTCAGTGCTGGAATGGGAATGGACAAGAGGATAGGAACCCAGTTTCTGAATGCTGGAATTGGATATGGCGGCTCCTGTTTTCCAAAGGACACTCAGGCATTGGAACAAATGGCCCGCCAATTTGATTATGATTTTAAAATGCTCAGAGCGGTTATGGAAGTGAACGACAGACAAAAGCAAACGTTATACAGGAAGGCAAAAAATCTGGTTGGCAATTTATCCGGAAAAAAAGCTGCTGTGCTTGGCTTATCCTTTAAGCCCAATACAGATGATATCCGGGAGGCTCCGTCTTTGGATCTGATCCGTGATTTACTGGATGAAGGTGCGGATATAGCGGTATATGATCCTGCCGCCATGGAAAAGGGAAAGCGCCTTTTTGGTGACAAGCTCACTTATGCGTCCTCAATTGATGAGGCCATTCAAGAAGCAGATATGGCGTTTATCGTAACCGAATGGAAGGAAATCAAAGAATTCCCCCTTTTTAAATACCGTGAGAACATGAAAGATCCCCTCCTCTTTGATGGCAGAAACTGCTATTCTGTCAAGGAAACGGAAAAGCACGAGATTCAATATGTGTCGATTGGGCGCCCAGGGCTGCCAGATACCAATCCCACCTGATGCTTTTTGAAAAGCGCCGGAAGTGCTAAAATGAGGAAAATAAGCAATGGAGGCGCAGGTATGGCTAAGGGTAAAACAAATGCAATGCGTATTCTGGACGCGCAGAAGGTAGATTATGAATTAATCACCTACGACAGTCAGGATGGAAAGATAGATGGGGTTTCGGTTGCAGAGAAGATTGGAAAAG
Organism: Cytobacillus sp. C11.1; assembly: GCF_058145115.1. Taxonomy (NCBI): domain Bacteria; kingdom Bacillati; phylum Bacillota; class Bacilli; order Caryophanales; family Bacillaceae; genus Cytobacillus; species Cytobacillus sp. C11.1. The sequence continues at coordinate 972,428 of NZ_CM176935.1, forward strand.
ACCCTAAGGCAGTCTATAAAACACTTGTCGCTCAGGGGCAAAGCAAGCAGGTATATGTGTTTATCATTCCGGTTGAAGATGAACTGGATCTGAAAAAGGCTGCAAAGGCTGCAGGTGAAAAAAAGATGGAGATGATTCCGGTTAAAGATATCCAGAAGCTTACCGGCTATATCCGTGGAGGATGTTCTCCAGTCGGGATGAAAAAGCAATATCCTTCCTATGTTGATACTAAAGCTTCTGAAGTTGAGAGCATCATTGTAAGCGGCGGTAAGATTGGCATGCAAATGGAGCTGAAAATAGGAGATTTACAGCAGGTTATAGGAGCAAAACTTGAGGATCTGTGAAAAATGAATAAAAAATGCAGTAAAGGGTGCTAAATCGCTGTGATTTAGCGCTCTTTTTTAAGGCTCTTTTTTCAAAAGTTGTTGTTTTTGTTTAGGAATTTTGCCCGTTGCTTTCCGCTGCGGGCACTTGCTTTCCGCGGGGAGGGTTGCGAGCCTCCTCGGCTTCGCCTGTGGGGTCTCGCACTTCCCTCACTTCCCGCAGGAGTCAAGTGCCCTCCGCTACAATCAACTCAGGTGGTTAAAACACATTTACCTTCTAAAAGCATAAATCTTTACGAAGACAGCTTTTTAAAAACTTGATGTTCCCTTACCTTCGTGTATATCGCCATCTCCTCCTAATAAATCATCAACCAACAAAATAGAGCAGCTCTCTGCTTTTTTTCCATAGGCATTCACCCATCCCTCTCCCTTTGCATACTGTAAGATGAAAATGCATTTCGAAAGGAAGTGTAAGAGTGGCTGGGAAGACATTAAATTACTTTGCCGGCGGGAATACTGCGCGCGGATTCCACAGTTTATTTGATTCCAACCTCCAAGGGCTTGACCGCCTATTTATTTTAAAAGGCGGACCTGGGACAGGGAAATCTTCTCTGATGAAAGCGATCGGAGCGGAATTATCTGAAAAAGGCTATGATCTTGAATACATTCATTGCTCATCTGACAATCATTCAATCGACGGAGTCATCATTCCTGCTTTAAAAGCTGGTATCGTTGATGGGACAGCTCCGCATGTCATTGAACCTAAAGCACCTGGCGCAGTTGATGAATATATCAATCTGGGAGAAGCCTGGAACTCCAAGACATTGGCCGGGAAGAAAGAAGAAATCACATCATTGGCAAGTCAAATTAGCTGCTCATTTGCAACAGCTTACGAAACATTTGCAGAAGCGCTGAAAATTCATGATGAATGGGAAAAAATCTACATCGAAAATATGAACTTTCAAAAGGCGGATCAACTAACTAAGAAACTGATTCAGACCTTCTATGGCAATATGAAATTAAATAAAACACCATCTGTTAAGCATCGTTATTTAGGGGCAGCAACACCAACAGGTGCGGTGGATTTTGTGCCAAACCTTACTGAAGATATTCAGAAAAGGTATTTTATTAAAGGGCGTCCGGGTTCCGGAAAGTCAACCATGCTGAAAAAGCTGGCTGCAGAAGCTGAAAACCGCGGATTTGATATTGAAGTCTACCATTGCGGCTTTGACCCGCACAGCCTGGATATGATTATTGTGAGAGAGCTTGGTTTGGCTATTTTCGATAGCACGGCACCTCATGAATATTTTCCTGATAGAGACGGTGACGAAATTATTGATATGTATGAGATCACCATCAACTCAGGAACAGATGAAATATATGCCGAACAGATTAAAGACATCAGCACCCGTTATAAAAATAAAATGAGTGAAGCGATATCTTATCTTGCACAAGCAAAAACCCAACGTGACACATTGGAAAAAATTTATATTGAGGCCATGAATTTTGAAGTTGTCGACAAGATTAAAGATAAGATCCGCTCTGAACTTCTGCTGCTGATTTCCGAAAAGGTCTAGCACGTAAACACGATTTTGGGCATGAGGCATACATTACTTCGAAGAGAAATGGAGAGGAGTTTAGAATAGATGGATTATACAAATTATCCGTTTTATCCTTACATGACAGACTATTATTATGATGATCGGATATTTCCAGGTGGAGGTTCAGGCGGCGGATTCGGAATTCCTGGATTTCCGGGAGGAGGTCCAGGCGGCGGATTTGGACCACCGGGACCGCCATCAGGAGGACCAGGAGGAGGTTTCGGACCACCAGGACCGCCGCCGGGGCCGCCAGGGGGCGGGGGACAGCAGCAAGGGGGAGCGCCAACAGCACCGCCTCCAAGTTTTACTCCGCAAATGCAGCAGGCAACTACCTTTGCGGTTGATCCGGGCGCAATAAGAGGCTGTTTATATCGCAATACCTATGTATGGCTCCAAAATGGAAACAGCTTCTGGTTCTTCCCAACATATGTCGGACGGACATCAGTAGCAGGCTGGCGCTGGAGAAGATGGCGCTGGACTTATTATGGAACGGACTTAAGGAGAATTAGATCGTTCCAATGTTTTTAAAATAAATAGCTAATAAAAGAGGTATCCCGCTTCAGGATACCTCTTTTATACGTGGACAGCGCTATTTTTATTAACATTACAACGATTTAGGAGCCGCTGCAGTATTGTAATATACCAGATTTTTAATATATCGGTCACTTTGCGTCATATCAACTTTTCAGCATTGACATGATGAAAACTGATCTCCATTAAAAGATAATATGTGCCGCCAGGACAATAACTGGCAGTGTAATGATGGTTCTTTCCAGGAAAATGATGATTAAGTCCTTTAAAGAAACCGGAATTTTTGAACCAAGAAGCAGTCCGCCCACTTCGGACATGTAAATCAGCTGTGTAACGGAAACGGAGGCAACAATAAAGCGAGTCATTTCGCTCTCAATCCCTGCACCAATAACAGATGGCAGGAACATATCGGCAAATCCGACAATCATGGTTTCTGAAGCTGCTGCTGCCTCGGGAACCTGCATAAGCTGTAGGATCGGAATAAATGGCATGCCCAAATATTTAAATACTGGCGTATATTCAGCAATGATAAGTGCGAGAGTACCAAGTGCCATGACAATCGGTGCTACGCCCATCCACATATCCAGAATGTTTTTGACACCTTGTTCGAAAAAGTGCTTTATACTCTGATTGCCTTTTGCTTTTTCGACAGCCTGGGAGATTCCCCAGCTAACTGGAGTGTGGCCTTTAGGGATTGTTTCATCCAATCCGCCTTCCTGGCCGTTATAATACGTATCAGGCTTTCTGGATAATGGCGGGATCCTTGGACTAATAATTGCTGCAACGAATCCGGCGGCCGTAATAGTCAAATAAAAAGGCACGAATAAATGACCTAAATTAACCTGTGAGATGACCACAAGGCTGAAGGTAATAGATACGACTGAGAAGGTTGTGCCGATGATGGCGGCTTCTCTTTTCGTGTAATAGCCTTCTTCATATTGTTTGCTTGTTAATAGAACACCAATCGTTCCATCTCCAAGCCAGGAAGCGACACAGTCAATGGAGGATCTCCTGGCAGCCTGAAGACAGGGCGCATAATCTTTGTTAATAGTGACCCAAAAAATTCAAGCAGGCCAAAGTTTAACAGCAATGGCAGAAAAAGTCCTGCAAATAAAAAGACTGAGAATAAAATCGGCAGCAAATCATTTAACAGTAAACCGCCTGTATATTCAGACCAAACTTGTTCAGGCCCTAATTGGAATAAAGTCATAATCGCAAAAATGCTTCCCAGTATTCTTGCAGCAAACCAAATTGCCGGAACATCGAATAAGTTCTTTAAGAAAGGGCTTCTTTCGATGAAAGCAGGTTTGAAAAACTTAGCGAAGATGGTACCAAGAAGGGTCAAAACAATAATAAAAGTCATGATTTCAGGAAGATAAGCAGAGAGCCATTCCTGGACCCAGCCTGAAAAAATGGCGATCGGAATGGTAATTTCACCGTTATATTTTAGCGGAACCATAAAAAAACTGATTCCAATAAGGGATGGAATAACAAATTTTAATATTTCAGAAGATGTGTACTTCTTTCTCGATGCATCAATCAATACAATTCACCTTTTCAACTTAATATTTATAAACCAAAAGTTATTTTAATTCATAACCTCTAAAAAGCCAACTCCTTTCTCTTAAATTCCACCGTTTCCCTCTTTTTTAAACACAAAATAGATTATTTCAACAAGCATATTTTCATCTCCCATATTATGTTAAAATATAAAATAATCAAAATAATCAAAAAGCAGGTGGGTGAATGTTTAGGTTCCGTTTATATTGGACATTCACGAAGAAGGCTTTTCTTCGTTCGGCCGTTTATCGGTTCGATGTCTGGTCAAGGCTTGGCTCAAATCTTATATTCCTGCTTATGTGGGGTTCCATTTGGACTGCTTTATATGCAGGAAGAGAAGAAGCGGGCGGTGTCAGCTTTGAGGCGATGCTGACCTATATTATAGTCAGCCAATTTTTAACAGGGGTAAATGGAGCGGGTACCCCGCTTTGGGATATTCAGGAGAAGGTTCGTACAGGGGATATTTCCCTGGAATTAATGAGGCCATTTGATGTACCTTTGCGCTATCTGTTTGCGGACTTTGGAAGTGTCGCGTTTTATATTCTTACAGCGCTGCTTCCCTTATATACAGTCCTGTTTATATTTATGGATTTGACTCTGCCGGACAGCTGGCAGACTTGGGTATTGTTTATTACTTCAGCATTTATTGGGTTTTTGATTCGTTATTGTATAGAGATGTCGTTCGGATTGCTTTCCTTTTTCCTGGTCGAAACAGGCGGCATCGTCGATATCTTTTATTTTGCGATGTCCCTTCTGTCCGGGTCGATTATCCCGCTTTGGTTTTTTCCGGGCTGGCTTGAGAAAATGGCGCTTTATTTGCCGTTTCAAGGAATCTATTACATACCAAACGCCATTTTTATAGGTGAAATTTCCGGAAGCGCCATTCTGCTGTCCCTGGGAGTTCAATTATTTTGGGTAGCCGTTTGTTATTTGCTGTTAAGGCTGGTCTGGAACAGGGCATCACACAAAGTGGTTGTACAGGGGGGATAGAGAGTGGGTGTTCTAAAATATTTCGAGTTATACTTTAAACTCATCTCCGCCGGTGTACGGGCGCAGCTGCAGTATCGTTTTGCCTTTGTCATGAGAATTGTAGGATTGCTTACTTCTTATGCGGGCACCGCCGTGACAATGTGGATTATGCTTTATCAGTTTCAGGAATTGGGTTCATGGAATTTTTACGAAATGCTGTTTTTATTTGCAGTCGCTATTTTATCATGGGGATTCTGCATTATTTTATTTTTTCACTTTAGAGGACTGGATACATACATCCTGAATGGTACATTTGACCGCTTTCTTGTCAGGCCAATCAATCCGTTTTTTCATTTCATGGCGATGAAATTTGATGTTGCTTCCTTTGCCCAATTTTTGTTCAGTATCGTGATCTTTATTTGGGTCAGTTTTGAGCTTCAATTGGATTGGACATTGGGAAAAAGTTTATTTTTACTGCTTTCAGTTGTTGGGGGCATCCTCATCCAGGGAGGGCTGCTGGTGATGATTTCTGCCCTTGCGTTTTGGACTACCAAATCAGAGCAGTTTTACTGGGTGGCTATGTATCCGGCTAGAAATTTAACCAACTATCCCTTGGTTATTTATCCAAAGGCTGTGCAATGGTTTACAGCCTTTGTGGTTCCCTTTGGCTTTGTGAACTATTTCCCTGCTGCCGTTCTTCTGGAAAAAGAAACGCCATTTTTCCCTAATCATATAGGTTACTTATCGCCGCTTGTCGGAATCGTCTTTTTTGCCGTTGCCTATTATATTTGGATGCTGGGATTGAAGCGATATAAGAGTACAGGTTCATAACATAGATTAGGAGGGCTAAAATGCCAATTATAGAGGTTGAACATCTAATGAAGGATTTTATGGTTGCCAAGAGGGAAACAGGCCTTCTCGGAGCTATGAAGAGCCTTGTGAAGCGGGAGCATTTTAAAAAGGAAGCAGTGAAGGATATCAGCTTTTCCATCGAAGAAGGCGAAATGGTCGGCTATATTGGACCGAATGGAGCGGGGAAGTCCACCACGATTAAAATGCTGACGGGTATTCTGGTTCCAAGCTCAGGGGGAGTTAAGGTAAATGGCATTATCCCTTATGAAAACAGGCAGGAAAATGCCAAAAATATCGGAGTTGTTTTTGGCCAGAGAACACAGCTTTGGTGGGATCTGCCTACAATTGAATCATTTGAGCTGCTCAAGGAAATCTATCAGGTTTCCAATAAACGATACAAAGAAAACATGGACATTTTTACTGAAATATTAGGGCTGGATAAATTTTTGAATACACCTGTCCGGCAGCTTTCGCTCGGGCAAAGAATGAGGGCTGATATCGCTGCTTCTCTTTTGCATGATCCGCCGATTCTGTTCCTTGATGAGCCGACCATCGGGCTGGATGTGGTAGCCAAAGAGAAAATGAGGACGTTTATTAAAGAGATTAATAATGAGCGTAAAATCACGGTTATTTTAACAACCCATGACATGGAGGATATTGAGAAGCTGTGTGAACGCATGATTCTTATCGACCATGGGCAAAAGGTTTATGATGGTGAAATTGCAGTCGTGAAGGAAAGGTTCGGAAAAATCCGGACACTGATTGTTGACTTAGAAGAGTCATCCGAGCGCTTAAAACTAACAGAAGGTGAGGTTTTTAAGGAAGAAGCGAGCCGATTCTGGATCCGGTTTAACCGGGATATGGTTTCTGCATCCGAATTAATTGCCCAGATTACAAAGACTCATAATATCAAGGACCTGACAGTGGAGGAGCCGGAAATCGAATCCATTATTAGCCGCATCTATCAGGAAGGCTATCAGGAACTGCCCGAAACCGTGAAAGTGTAAAAGAAAGCCTCTATGGAAAATGGGCAAATTAAAGATGTCATCATTTTCTGAAAAATAATATAATATATAGAGGTGATCAAATTGATTCTTTATCTTCTAGGCTTTTGTGCTGTACTGTTGGGAGCAGGCATGTTTGTTGACTGGTGGCATAAAAAGCATGGAATTGACGATTTTGACCCTGAGGAAAATGCGAAGCAAGTTTCGGAGTCGGATAGGGCTTATATGGAGTCACATATGCATAATATGAAGAATGATCATCATAATGGGATGCTTTAATAATGAATATATTGGCATGATGGCCGCCTGGCCTTCGTGCTTTTTGTTTTTGGCTGTTTTCGCAAAGTTTGTTGCTACAAACTAGTTTTAATTACTGAGTTGATTGGAGTGGAGGGCACTTGACTCCTGCGGGAAGAGAGGGAGCGGGAGACCCCGCAGGCGTGAAACGCCGAGGAGGCTCCCGTTCCTCCCCGCGGAAAGCAAGTGACTGGAGCGGAAATCAACGGGCAAGCTTTATAGTCCAAAAACAACAATCTATAGGAAAACAGCCTTGTTTTTTGAGCAACTTTGAGAGACGTTAAAAAAGTATATCAACGAAATTTAAGATCTTTCAACGAAATAGCACATTATAACAACGAACAGCCTCAAAAGAGGATGGCAGCGCGCCATCCTCTTTTATTTGACTCCAGTATCCCTGCGAAACAGCGGGCGGTCTGTCGATCTCCCGCTGGACGTCAATCAAGCTTTAACACAGCCTATATTTTAAAAAAACAGCAATCCCAGTGAAATGACTGCGCCGCTCACAAGCAGAGTTAGTACGCAGTATCCCATGATATCTTTAGCTTTTAAGCCGGCAATCGCCAGTGCTGGCAGAGCCCAAAAAGGCTGGATTAAGTTCGTCCAGGCGTCGCCCCATGCAACAGCCATAGCGGTTTTTGGAATAGATACATCCAATGCCTTCGCTGCTTCCAGCATAACAGGCGCCTGAACTGCCCACTGTCCTCCACCGGAAGGAACGAAGAAGTTTACTAATCCGGCACTTAGGAATGTAAAGAAATGAAACGTAAATTCGTTGGAAATGGAAACAAATCCTTCTGACATAACCGCAGCTAGCCCTGAAGCAGTCATCATGCCCATAATCCCAGCGTAAAATGGGAACTGGACAATGATGCCGCTTGCTCCTTTAACGGCATTCATCACCGCTTCAAGGAAATGTTTAGGTGTACCGTGGAAGAGGATGCCCAGGAACAGGAATAAGAAATTAACAATATCTAAATTAAGCTTGAATCCGTTCGTTGCAAAATAGTAAAACAGGAAGACGAGCCCGAAGATTCCGATTAACAGTGAAACAATCCGGCTGTTTTCCAATCTTTCTGCCGGTGTCATGGCCCCTTTTTCGAGGGTGGCAGCCTGAACATCATCCTGAAGAAGCGCAGGATCTACAACGATTGTCTCTTCTTTGGATGGCATCATGAAGCGATTAACAAAAGGCAAAATTAAAAAGATGGCTAAAACAATTAATAGGTTAAATCCGGCAAAGATCGTTTGGTCAGTTGAAATCACACCGATCATATCTTCCGAAAAATGCCCCGGAGTGGCAATCGTCAATGGAATGGATCCGGAGATTCCCCCATGCCAAACGATAAACCCTGCGTAAGCGCTTGCAATTAATAGCCGGTAATCGACATTTTTAACTTTTTTAGCAAGCTCCTTGGCGAATAAAGCACCAATGACAAGCCCGAATCCCCAGTTGATTAGACTGGCAATCATGGAAACAACCGTAACAATGATTATAGCCTGGCCCGGTGATTTTGCGGTTGAGGCAAGAGCGCCTAATCCCTTTTTAAAAATTTGGCTGCTGGCCAAAACATGCCCTGTTACCAGGACAAGCACCATTTGCATGGAGAAGACTAATAGGCCCCAAAAACCATTGCCCCAATGCTGAATCATCTGATAAGGCCCGCTGTCAGTGAAAATCAAACCTAATCCGAACACAGCAAAAGTTAAGATAATAACAAATAAAAATGGATCAGGCAGATACCGCTGCATAATGCGGTTAAAAAATGATACTAGTACTTTCATGATGTAACCCCCTTGATAAATTAATACTTAAACTTATTATATTTTCTTTACAATTCTCTATATTCCTTCTTTTCTGAAATAATATGCTGGATTGGAAGATGGAGAAGAGTGCATAGGGCAATCCTTCAATGTGGAATAAAAAACAGACCTCCTTGTTGGGAGGTCTGCTAGCTTATTTCTTATGTTTAACCGGTATGTTTTCTTTGCGAAGCATTTTAAATAACGATGCACACATAAGTATCAGAATAATGGTAAATGGAAGAGCCGAGACAAGTGAAGCAGTTTGCAGGCCTTCTAGTCCGCTGCTTAAAAGCAGGACTGCTGCGATAGCACCCATCAAAATTCCCCATGTAATCCGTGTAGCGAGCGGCGGTGTTAAAGTGCCATTAGCGGTCATGATCCCCAAAATATAGGTTGCCGAGTCTGCAGATGTGATCAGGAATGTCAGAATCAGCAGGATGGACAAAACGGAAAGCAAGAAGCTGAATGGCAGCTCATTATAAGTCTGGAATAAGGCTGAAGTTACATCGTTATTAACAGCTTCTGCAATCGCTGTGCCGCTGAAAAGGTCGAAGTGCAAAGCCGTTCCGCCGAATACTGCAATCCAAATTAGTGCAATGAGCGGAGGAACGATCAGTACGCCAACCACGAATTCGCGGATCGTTCTTCCCCTGGAAACCCTCGCGATAAAGGCTCCAACAAATGGCGACCAGGCAATGGCCCAGGCCCAATAAAAAATGGTCCAGTCCCTTATCCAGGTGCCGCCTTTATAGGGGGTCATGCGAAGGCTCAAATTAATAAAATTCGAGATATAATCGCCTATTCCAAGTGTAAAGGTATTCAAAATAAACACGGTAGGACCGGTAACCAAAACGAACAGCATAAGGACTAAAGCAAGACCGAGGTTCAGATTACTCAAATATTTAATCCCTTTATTAAGGCCTGTAGACGATGATAACAGGAATAGTACGGTCATTACCACAATAATCAGAATTTGTGTTAAAGCGCTTTTCTCAATTCCAAATACAGCATCCAGGCCTCCGTTAATCTGGAGTATACCCAGCCCAAGAGACGTCGCTACACCCATGACTGTTGCGATAACAGCCAAAATATCAATGAATTTTTTTAGGGTAACAGGCTCCCGTTTTTTGCTGAATAAAGGATTTAAAGTAGTGGAAATAAGCCCATTTTCTTTCTTCCTGAATTGAAAATAGCCAATAGCCAAGCCAACAATGGTGAACACAGACCATTGGCTGACCCCCCAGTGGAAAAAGGAATAACCCATTGCCTCCCGGGCAGCTTCTGTTGTTAGTGGATCCATCCCCTGCCTGGGCGGTGTAAAATAGTGGCTCATCGGTTCCGCAATTCCCCAGAATACTAATCCAATTCCAAATCCTGCGCTGAAAAGCATCCCAATCCAGGTGAAAAAAGGATACTCCGCTTTATCTTCATCATTGCCAAGCTTGATGCGGCCATATTTGCTTATGGCAAGAAAGATACAGAATAAGACAAAAAACAAGACCGAAATTAAGTAAAACCAGCCAAATGCATATGTAGTAAAATCAAAGGCTTTTGTTGCTGCACTGGCAAATAAGTCGGGAGTAAAAGCTCCCAATAGAACTAAAAGCAAAATAACCACGGCTGAAATCCAAAATACACTGTTTATACTGCCGGATTTATCATTCAATAAAATCCCCCCTAAACAAATCAATCCTAAAAAATAACGCATATTGTATTTTGGCCTTCTTTTCTGTCTAATCATTCATGGGAAATGGATTATTCGGGCTTGACTCTTTAAAATGGAATTTAATCGGAAGAGGAAAAAGCTGTCCAAAAACGGAGAAAGCGACAAATCCCTAAAATACTTACCCTTAACATGATGACATAAACCTGTTTCGATGTAAAAAGGAGTGCTTATATGGATATTACTTTGTTAATAAAGCTTTTTGAGGAAAGCCGATGTGAAGAGAAAGCTGTTCCTATGCAAAACTATATGAAAAACAGGTTTCCGTTCCTGGGAATTAAAACGCCTGAAAGAAGAATGTTATTAAAAGAATTCTTTAATGAAACCGGGATGTTAAAACAGGAGTTCAAGCCGGGTTTCGTTGAAGCATTGTGGGAGATGGAAGAAAGAGAATATCAAAATGCCGCTCTTGATTATATTGGGAAATTCACAAAGAAATTGGACAAGCGCCATTTTGATTTAATTGAAAAACTGATTGTATCAAAGTCCTGGTGGGATACAGTCGACATGCTTGCTTCGCATGCTATTGGGGCAATTGCTGTCAAGCATCCTGAAGTGATAAAGGAAAGAATCGACGGATGGGCTTCCAGCAATAATATGTGGCTTCGCCGGACAGCGATTTTATTTCAGTTAAAGTATAAAGACCGTACAGATAAAGAGTTATTATACCGCTATATTCTTCTAAATAATAAAAGCAGGGAATTTTTCATCCAAAAGGCGATTGGCTGGGCACTCAGGGAGTATTCCAAAACAAACCCTGCTTCTGTAAAAGAGTTTATTGATTCCAATCCCCTTGCCAAGTTAAGCATCAGGGAAGGGAGCAAATATTTAAAATAAAACGGAGAACATGTTAAAATGGCAAAATAAGTTTTTCTGCAAAAATACTACTACAGCCAGAAGGTGAGATAACCATGATCAAATGCATTGCCAGTGATATGGATGGAACTCTTTTAACAGCAACACAGAAAATACCGGATAAGAATATTGAAGCAATAAAAGCAGCTCAGGAAAAAGGAGTCGAGGTTGTAATCGCAACCGGACGCTCTTACTTTGAAGCAAGCTTTGTTCTGGAGGATGCCGGTATCTCCTGTCCCATTATTTGTGCGAATGGTGCGGAGGTAAGGACTGCGGATGGAAAAGTGGTTTCTTCCAATCCGCTCGATAAGGCCTTGGCTAAAAAAGCAGCTTATATCCTTTTACAGAACAATGTTTATTTCGAGGTGTATACAAACCAAGGTACATATACAGTTGATGAAGATCGAGGTGTTTCAATCATTGTTGATATCTTTTTAAGCGGTAACCCTGAAGCGGATATTGACGAGGTCACTAAAGCTGCCGAGGAACGGTTTAAAAAGGGGCTGGTGCATAAAGTGAACAGCTATGATGAACTTTTCAACCATGAGGAGCACCAAATTTATAAGCTGCTTGCTTTCTCGTTTGAACCGGATTTTCTTGCTGCCGCAAAAGAGGACTTGCTTCAGCTTGAAGATATGGCAGTGAGTTCATCAGGGGACGAAAACCTGGAGCTGACAAGTATAAATGCCCAAAAGGGGATAGCCCTTGAGGCTTTTGTAAAAGAAAAAGGGATATCGCTTCTAGAAACAATGGCGATTGGCGATAATTATAATGATTTGTCTATGTTCAAGCGGGCTGGAAGATCAGTCGCCATGGGAAATGCTGATGAAATCATCAAAGCGCAATGTGATGCTGTTACATCAACTAACGAAGACAGCGGAGTAGCCAAAGCGATTTGGGAAGTACTGGAGTAAATTTTCAAGGAGGTCGAGAGCTTGATGAAAAGGGTGTTTGGTACAGGGCTTCTGGCTTTTGCATTTATTGCCGGATGCTCAAATGCCGGGGAGAATGAGGTTAAGGAAAAGGTTGAAGAGCAGGAAGTCAGCCTTCCTGCAAATGAAGAACCGGAAATTCTTGCTGATGAGCTGGATATTCCCTGGTCCATTGCTAAAACGGAAGAAACCTTTTATATGTCGGAAAGACAGGGAAGCATTGTAAAGGTTGAAGGGAGCAAGAAAGAACGCCAAAAGGTACAATTGGAAAAAAAGCTGTCTAAAGCAGCGGAAGCCGGTTTGCTTGGCTTTGTGCTGGCACCTGACTTTTCCAAATCGAATGAAGCCTTTGCCTATTACACCTACGAAAACAGCACCGGCCAGTTTAACCGCATTGTCATCCTCAAGCTTCAAGATGGAATATGGAAAGAGGAAAAGATCTTGCTGGATAAAATTCCAAGCGGTCAGTTCCACCATGGCGGCCGCCTTGAAATCGGCCCTGACGGCAAGCTTTACGCAACAGCAGGAGATGCGGCTGCTAATCCGAAAATTGCGCAGGATGTGAATTCTTTAGGAGGGAAAATCTTAAGAATGAATCTGGACGGCACCATACCGGCAGATAATCCTTTTCCCGATTCATATGTCTATAGCTATGGCCACCGCAATCCTCAGGGGCTTGCTTGGGCAGGGGACGGGACTTTGTATGAAAGTGAACACGGCCCCTCAGCCAATGATGAAATCAATAAAATAATAGCCGGAAAGAATTACGGCTGGCCTGTCATAAAAGGGACTGAAAAGAAAGAAGGCATGGAATCTCCCTTGTTTACTTCAGGGGATGATGAAACCTGGGCTCCTTCCGGGATGGCCTACCATGATGGCAAGCTCTACACCGCTGCCTTAAGAGGCAGTGCAGTTCTGGAGTTTGACCTGGAGGCCAATAAAATTAGAAAGCTTGTTTCGAATTTAGGCCGGATCAGAGATGTCTTTATTGAAGGAAACAACCTTTATTTTATAAGCAACAACACAGATGGCCGCGGAAATCCGCTTGAAAAGGATGACAAGCTTTATAGAATTTCTTTAACCGATATATAAAAGCCTGGCAGCTGCCAGGCTTTTGTTATGATTTTGCAGAAAGTCCATGCATAATGAATTGAATGGTTAATTCAATCTCTTCCTCATCATTCCACTCCGCTTCAGGCAAAATTAAATACCTGGTGATCAAAAAGCCGAATATGGATGTAAAGGTCATTCGAACGGCACTATATGCGGGGATATCGATAATTTGGCCCTTTTTCTGGTAGAACTCCACCAGATTAACAAAGCGTTCAAACACCTTGCAGGCAATATGCTCTTTAAATTGTTCCTTAAGCTCCGGATGGAACGGAATTTCCTGGATTAGGATCTTTAAAAGGGGCATATTGTTTTTTAAGAAGGCAATCCGATTTTCCATCATAGCTCTTAGAAAGTCTTCATAACGTTCATATTTATGATCGATTACTTTATATAAATCCTTTATGACAAATGGGGCGATTAATTTTGCCATCATGGGTGAAACAATGCCCATCAGCAAATCCTTTTTTGTTTTATAGTGACGAAATATCGTTCCCTCTGCTACTCCTGCTTTCTTAGCAATTTCACTAGTTGAGGTAGCTGCATAGCCTTTCTCGGAAAACGATTCAACCGCTGCTATAATAATTTTCTTCTGCTTATCCGTGAGTCCATCTTCTTCCTGGAATAAATCTTCAATAACCGAATCGTGCTCTGACATAGTAAACTCCTTTATCCGTACTAATCTATACATTTATTATAAAGGATTAAAAATATAAAAAGAAATTTACAGGCTTTATATTTTTCGGTACCTTCTTAGGGCAGCAATATTTAGAATCATAAATAGCAGAGAGAAGCCCAGCAATACCAGCAGGTCTTTATAAATCATATCCCAGCCAAAGCCCCTCACCATCACATTCCGCAATGCTTCGGCAGCATAATATAAAGGGGTTAAAGGTCCAACCCAACTGAGCCATTCTGAAATTGTTTCGAGGTTAAATAAACCTGAAAAGAAAATTTGTGGTACAACAACAAGGGGGATAAATTGAATCATTTGTAGCTCATTATTAGCAAAGGAGGATAGTAAAATCCCCAGGGTTAGCGCTGATAAAGAAAGAAGTAAAGTAATAAGCAGGACATAGCCAAAAGCTCCCTCCATCAGCATTCCAAGCACGTATATGGCGTACCAGGCAATAATCGTAGCCTGGATCATGGTGAAAACGCCAAACCCGATGGTATATCCTGCAACGATTTCCCATTTTCTTAACGGGCTTGTTAAAAGCCTTTCAAGTGTCCCAGTGGTTCTCTCGCGCAAAAAGGAAACACCGGCAATAAGGAAAACGAAGAAAAAGACGAAAAATCCAAGAAGGACTGGGCCGAAATAATCAAACTGCCCCATGTCGCTTGAGCCGAATAGATAATTGATTTCCATTTCCTTATTGGTTAGATTTTGCTGCAAGGGTTTTAACGCGTTTTGAACCCATCTTAAGACGGAGCCGTTTACACTCGGGTCGCTCCCTTCCAGGACTATGGATGGAGCCATATTTTCAAACAACAGATACCCATCCAGCTCCTTACTCGTTAAATCACTTTCTGCCAGATTAGCAGATTCGTAATGTTTAATAATAGCATCTTCCAAGTTTAATTGAGTTTCAATTGCTTCAGGTATATCAACGAGCCCGATATTAGGCCTATATTCATCTCCATTAAATACAAGGTGAAGCATGGTCAGGACAAGCATAGGCGCGAAAATCAAAAGGGCCATGGTCCGTTTATCTCTTACAATCTGGCGGAGTATTCTAATAACCAGCGCAGTAATTCTCATTTTAAGCACCTCCATATGCCAGGAAGGCATCTTCAATATTGGCCGCACTTGTTTGCTGCTTTAATTCCTCGGGAGATCCAACTGCAATGAGCTGTCCATCCCTGATCATTCCCAGCCTATCGCATTTTTCTGCTTCATCCATTACATGAGTGGTAACGATAATAGTTGTTCCATTATCCTTTAGGGCTTTGAATGCAGCCCAAATACCTTTTCTCAGGACAGGGTCAATGCCAACAGTAGGTTCGTCAAGAATGAGCAATCCCGGCTTATGCAGAAGCGAGATAGCAAGGGAAAGGCGTCGCTTCATTCCCCCAGAATAGTTGAAAACCAGCTTATCGAAGTGTTCGGTTAAAGATACAATTTCCATAACATCCTTCATCCGCTGCTGTTTTTCCTTTCCTTTTAGTCCATAAAGAGAAGCAAAAAAATCAAGATTTTCTTTTGCTGTTAATTCTCCGTAAAGGGCATCGGATTGGGCCATATAGCCAATCCTATTCATCAAATCTAAACGGGGCATCTTTTCACTGAAAACATAGTTTTCTCCTTGTGTGGGAGTTTCCAATCCGGCCAGCTGCTTCACTATGGTCGTCTTTCCTGCTCCAGAGGGACCGAGGAGGCCGAATACTTCTCCCGGAATGATTTCTAAGTTTACATTTTTAAGTACCTGCTGTTTTCCATAGCTTTTTGATACATTTTGAATGGAAACTACTGGTTTTTCAACGATCATATAATCACCTCTTTTTATAAGTGAGTAATCACTCACTAAAATAATAATATAAATACCTAGCATTGTGAAGTGAGTGATCACTTATTTTATTCGACATTTTCTGAGAACATTTTGTGAAGGAATTGTGACAGTAAATTTGAGTGCTTTCATTGAATTGTGAGATATATCACTTTCTGTATAAGAGGCCTTCGATACAATGATCCTAAGGAATAACATTGCGGGAGCGGGGGATGAGGATGGGAAACGAAATGAGAGATAATACTGGAGCGTTGTACCAACAGCCGCTGATCGAAGAGTTTTTAGGCAAAATTGAAATCTTTAAGGATCTTCCAAGCGAGTCCATACAGCTAATAGATAAACGGATTATTAAAAGGGCGTATAATAAAGGCGAAAAAATAATGTCTGAATACGAGGTAGCCAAAGGAGTGTATTTTGTCCATTCAGGCATTGTAAAGCTAACCAAGCAGGATGAACAGGGCAACGAAATCATTGTCTGCATTAAAAAAAAGGGCGAAATTTTTGCGGAAGCTAATCTTTTTAACCAGACAGGCCAAACCTATCCGGCAACGGGTACGATGGTACAGGATGGAGAAGTCTACTTTTTGAACACGGATGACCTTGAGCAGGAGTTAATGTATTCTCCCGAGATGGCCGTTCAGATCATCCGTTATATGAGTGAGTCGCTAAGGGATATGACATCCATTTTGAGGGATATTGCCCTGCTGGATGTTTATACAAAAACCATTAAGACATTGGAGAGGCTTGCAGAAAAATTTGGAGCCAACCATTGCAACCGGATGCATATTGAGCTCCCAATCACAGTCCAGGAGTTTTCTACTTTAGTAGGAACATCCCGTGAAAGTGTAAGCCGTGTTTTTTCAAGGCTAAAGAAAGAAGGAATCATTGAAATCACCAATAGAAAAATTGTGATAGTAGATTGGTGCAGATTTTGTTCTCATTTCCATCAGAAGTTATAAGCTGTTTAGGATCTTTTTTAATAGCCGATGTCCAATCGGGCGTTAGTCAGTCCAAAGTTTTTGTTATATAATGAATTCATAGACTTTATCGCAGTCTAACGGGCAGTAAGACTCCCACTTCAAAGATTCAGAGGAATCGAAGGAGGATAAGAGGGATTCAAACTGTCCGTAAAGGCCCGATGGGTTCAACTAACAATCAGCGGGGGATAAAAACATCCCCCCGCTGATTGAAGTTTCACTCTATGATTCTGAGGTGCAAAGCATGGCTGATTTTCGTTCCAGTGAGATCATCAATAAACCTGTACATGAAGTATTTAATTATATGGTTAGGATGGAGAATGCCCCTGAACTTATGCCTTATGTCGTGAAAGTGGAAAAACAGACAGAGGGCGAGATTGGAAAAGGGACAAAATTTATTGAAACCCGCATGGTTAGAGGGAAAAATATCAAAGCTAATGTAGAAATCATTGACTTTGAAAAGGATAAAACCTATACGACTCGCAGCAATGCAAATGGATTGATAACAGAATATAAATATGATTTTCATGAAATAGAAGAAGGTACGCAGGTAGAGATGGAAGCAAACGTCAAAACAAGCGGCCTTGTAGCAAAATTAACAAAACGTTTTATCGTGAACATTGTCAAACAGGAAGATGGAAGCCAGCTACAGTATTTGAAGGAAATGTTGGAGAAATAAGTAAAAAACAGGGAACCTTTAGTGAAATGGCTCCCTGTTTTTTTACTTATTCTTTTTTCTCATCCAGTACAAGAATGACGGTCCCGCCTTCGTCTCTGCCTGGTAATTTGACTTTAATTTGGTTGTTTTTGTCCACATTGTATTTCTTGCCGCTGTATTGGTCAATGACCTTGCTGCCGGCTGTGAATGGGACATGGATGGTTACTTTTTTCTGGTCTGGATCAGTGTTTATCCCAACCACAGCATGTGTGCCCTTGTAAGAACGGTTAAAGAACAGATATCCATCAGCATCGCTGCCTGCCAGTTTTTTACGTGTTCCTTTT
Source organism: Cytobacillus sp. C11.1 (assembly GCF_058145115.1). Lineage (NCBI taxonomy): Bacteria > Bacillati > Bacillota > Bacilli > Caryophanales > Bacillaceae > Cytobacillus > Cytobacillus sp. C11.1. The sequence goes on from NZ_CM176935.1 coordinate 990,477, forward strand.
GAAAAGACTTCAGAGTAATTTTTCCGGATGTTAAGCAGTTTCCGGTAATGCTCGTGCATGTCGTTTCCGATTAAGCTCCAGTCAAAGTCATAGCGGTTTTCGTTGAATTCCCCTTTGTCCATATCGCCAGCATGCTTGCCGGATAATCCAATTTCTTCACCGTAATAAATAACCGGCTGGCCCTTTGCCGTAATTTGCAGGGCAGAGGCAATCTTCATTTTGCCCCAATCTTCGCCTGCGCTTGTAATCAGGAAGCCATCTTCATCATGGCTGCTTAAAAATTGTCCCAGCGTAGCTGTATTTGTCAGCTTAGCATTTCTTGCCTGCAATTTTTCCTCCGCTGCATTGATATGGCCATTAATGAAATCAGCCGCAGTATGCTTAAAGTCAAAATCCAGGATGGAATCCATTTCGCCACTGTCCAGAAAGCCACCATGTTCGTCTGCATGTCCGCCATAGTATTCCCCGATCATTTTAAAGTCAGGCTTGATTTCAGTCAGTGCATTTTTAAATGCCTTCCAGGTTGTGTGTTCCACATGCTTAACTGTGTCAACGCGGAAGTAATCGATTGTATCTCCGCGGTCTGTTTTTGCCTTTTCAAGCCAGGCTGTCTGCCATTCAATGATTTGTCTGCGGACAGCTTCTTCCTCAGTCTTCAGGTCAGGCAAGCCAGCAAGCTCGCCTCGGATCGTATCGGTTCCTCCATCCCTGATCATGCCGGCATAACGCTCACGGTCAGCGTCAGTAGGGAAGTTAGGAATCCCCAATCCAATGGATGGATCGTTTTCCTTCAATCCGTATCCTGTATGGTTAAGAACCACGTCCACCATCACTTTTATGCCGCGGTCATGGGATTTCTCCAGCAGCTCCTGGAATGTTTGGATATCTCCGAGATGTTCATCTAATGTTGAGAAATCCTTTGCCCAGTAGCCGTGGTAGCCGTACTGATTTCCATCCTTGTCATAGCGAAGATCCCAGTCAATGTTATCGACGATTGGCGTAATCCAGATGGTATTGATGCCTAAATCTTCAAGGTAATCGAGTTTTTCGATAACGCCACGGAAATCTCCTCCATGGTAGGTTTCAGGGTGGGAAGCATCGTAATTTGCACGATTTGGATCATCATTTGATGTATCTCCATTGTTGAAGCGGTCTGTCAGCATAAAATAAATACGGGCTTCATCCCAGTCAAAGTCATCTTGTTTGCCGCTGAAGGTACGGGTTGCGATTTCAATGGATGCTTCTCCTTCGTGCACATTTCCATATTCATCTACGACAGTGATCGGCAATTTCTTTTGGCCAGCCGTAACTGATTGATCAATGGAAATGGTTTGTGCATTTAAAGCCGGGTCAATGCTGACCTTGCTGCTTCCGCCGATTGCAGACAAGTCTGCGTAAACCTCTTTTATGGCTACTTCCGAATCAGAGAGAATCGTTTCAATTGATAGAACGGCATTTTCATTATAAGATGCTTTCTTCGGGTTGACTTCTGCTATGATTTCAGCTGAAGGGTTTTTATAGGTGATGGTTGATTTTCCATCAACTGTATTATAAGGATCTGCAGCCTCGGAGGTATCTCCATTTTTCGTAACAAGGAAGGAGTACTCGTGTGTTCCTTCTTCTAATTGATCAATCGTTGTGAAAAAGCGTTCCTCCTTAGGGGAGTACTTCATTTCAAAAATTTGTCCATCTAATTTTGCCTGCACCTTTTCAATCGATTCCATATCTCCCTGTTTGAATAGCTCTGGATCTCTATAATAGAGAGTGAGGCTTCCATTATTCAAAACAGGTCCTGTAATAGCAGGGACTTGATAGATTTCACCCTGGCCACTTGTAACAACGACCTTGGTATAGTTATCTTTTCCCGTTTTAATATAGCGGTCGGCACCGTAAGGATCTTTTTGATCCCACCCTGTGCCTTTGCGAAGAACAAAGCCCATTTGTTCAGTTTGCTGGCCAATTTCAATCAAAGCAACAGCCCCTTTGTCAGTGACTTCAGTAAAGTCTGCTTGTCCGTCATTTACACCAGTCTGCCAGGTCCAAATGTTCCAGCCATCATAGTTGTGATCGTCTCTTACATACGTAAACTCAATAAAACGGCGGTTAGCATCTGTGTTGCTATTGTCAAATTCCTCTTTTGAATAATAAACCGTTTCATCACCCTGTGCCAGCCATACTTCGACTTCGTTCTGGCCTTCAGGCATGTTAATCGTTCTGGTAACATCCTGTGTATCCCAATTGCCGGGGCGGGGGATGACATGGATTTTATCTGATGGAAACGATATTTCTGTTTGGGCAAGTCCTTCTGATTGGCTTGTAAACGGGTAGACTTTTCCGTTGTTCTTGCCATCTTCCCAAGCCCATAAATCCCAATTAAATTGCTCTCCATCATTACGTAAGTAGTTGATTGTATAGGTATTCATCTGACCGGCAATTTGGAAAGTATGTTCAATCGTATATTGATTGTATTCGCCAATTATTGTGATGCTTCCTTCTTCGGCTGTTTCAGTGATTGACAACTGGTTGTCTGTCAGTGTAATGCCTTCTGTTTCTGCTTTTAATGTCCAAGACGGCTGCACAGCCTCTGTGGTGCCATCGCTATTTAATAGGTTTGCAGAAAGATTAACTGTGCTGCCCTTTTTGATATCACCAGGCATTGCAGTTGTTAGTCCACTTACAACCAATAGGCTATTGCCATTGGCAGTCTGGCTGTTTGCTGGATCGGTAACCCAATTGCCATCATCCAGAATAAATTTATACTCATAGACGCCAGGTGATAGATTGATTGTTTTTGACCAAATATTGTTTTCGCCTTTGGCCATCTCTAATGCTTCATTTTGCCAGTCGGTAAAGCTTCCGGCCACGCGCACCCGCTGAGCTTCACCCTGGTAGGAAAAAATAACATTATTTCCGTCCACAACCGGGCTTTTTACTGTATTGGCAGAGGATAGCTGCGGATTCATACCGGTGAATAAACTGAGAATTAAACTAAGCAGCATAATCCAGATGCCGGCTTTTCTTGCTTGTTTCATGAATTTCCCTCCTTAATAGACTGATTGCGAATAGGGGATATCAATAAGGAAATAGTGCAATCGTTTGCATAAATGGTTAAATGAAAACGCTTGCATTACTCTTAGGAAGATTCTATCACCATTTTGTAAAAAGCTCATGGGCAAAAAGTAGTGTTGAATTAGAAATAAAAGCAGAAAAAAGCCGCCCTGAAAGCAGGGGCGGCCTTGTTTGCACGAACGAATTATATTTCAATCTCGTAGGTCCATTCATTCATGCCATTTTCCATATTATATATCTTCTTAAAACCATTTTCGGCCAAAATTTGGCTTGCCTGTGCTGAGCGGTTTCCGCTTCGGCACACAACCAGATATGGCTTTCCCTTATCCAGCTGATCGAGGTTTTCCTCCAGGACAGAAAGTGGGATAAGGGCAGCTCCTGGAATATGTCCTTCAGCGTATTTCTCTTCAGAACGAACATCTATAACTTCTGCCTGCCCTGTTTCCCATAGCTCTTTTGCTTTTTCGGCATTTACATTTTCGATGTCGGGACCGGAATCAGAACTGCATCCTGCAGCAAGCCCTGCAATCAATACAAGAACCCATCATTAAAAACATTGGCTTTTTCATGCTGTATCCCCTTAAAGGTTAGAATTTATAGGTCCAGAAACGTTCTTTATAGACTCTTGCCATTACTTCAGGTTCTTGATTCTTAAGGCTTTCTTCCATATTTGCCGCCATAAGCTGTGTCTGGGAAGTATGTGCCTTGATGGCAGCAATTTTCCGGTCTGCCACCGCACTGACATCATTTACCACGTCAGCCTGGCCGATTTCTTCTTCACAGTTATTTGAGAACGCGACACAGTGAACTTTTGGGCGTTCGTCTGCAGGCAGCTTTTTGACAGCTCTGATAACAGCTGCACCTGTTGCATCATGGTCGGGATGCACAGCATATCCCGTATAAAACGTAATAATGAGGGAAGGGCGGACTTCGCCGATTATGGCTCCAAGCCTGTTAGCCAGCAGCTCCTCATCTTCAAATTCTACGGTTTTATCTCGATACCCAAGCATTCTTAAATCCTGGATGCCCAGCACATTCGCTGCAGCCTCCAGCTCTTTTTTACGGATTTTTGGCAAGGTCTCCCTGTTGGCGAAAGGGGGATTTCCCATATTGCGACCCATTTCGCCTAATGTCAGGCAGGCATAGGTAACAGGTGTCCCGTTTTCAATATGTAAGGAGATCGTTCCTGAAACCCCGAAAGCTTCATCATCGGGATGAGGGAAGATAACGAGTACATGTCTTTCCTTTTCCATTTCGGTTTGCTCCTTTCAATTTGTTTAAGCGTTATCTATGTTTAGCTCTAGCGCCTGGGGCCGTTGCAGTCCCCGAGTATGGCGCTTCCGCTTTTCTACTCAAATGGCGTTTCACTGATTTGCAGCGCAACTGCAAGTTTGCCGCTGAAATCGTGGCCTGCTAAAAGGAGCCTTTCTTTTTCATCCACTTCAAAATGGGTGATGCCTTCAGCATAAACCCAGCCGAAATTCATTTTTAAACCAACTCTGAAAGGGCCGTTTCCAGTGACTTTGCCATGTTCATAGATTAAGTTGGCGTTGCGGATATACGCTCCTGAAGAAAAAAAGCTTTCATCAAAATGGGAAGCGTACGCCCCGTTCGTTGTCTCCAAATGAATATATACCTCTTTATTGGCTAAACGGTCGATTTCTTTTTGCACCGTCTCTTTAACTGCCGATTCCATTATCCATAATCCCCCTTCCAATTTACCTATTCATGTATAAGTTATGTGGTTTACTATCTGTTCAGCCTGAAAATGGCAGATTGTATTTTTATCTTACTAAAAAAAAGACCGAAAAGCGAAAAAGTGAGCTTAAAGAGAGTGGGGATATTGTGAAAAGGAAGGTAGCGGGGGTAAATGCAATGGAGGAGTTTTTATTTTGGGAAGATACTATTACCGCGAAAAGTTGGTTTTATCCGCGAAATTCCCGATATATCCGCCAAGTCAGGATAACCGCGATTTTACACAAAAAAACAGAGCCTGAGGGACTCTGTTTCATTTTATTATTCTTGTTCTGATTCCAGACGGCCAGCTCCATATTTGTGGTATGCACCAGGCATAGTTGGGCCGACATATTCGTTTAATTGGAAACCATGATTGATGGCTGCTGTGATGAAATCCTTGGCTGTTTGGACAGCTTCTTTTACAGGTTTTCCTTTGGCAAGTTCTGCAGTGATGGCTGAAGAATAGGTGCAGCCTGCGCCATGTGTATAAGTAGTTTCAACGCGCTCGCTTTCGTACAGAGTGAACTCTTGTCCATCATATAGAAGGTCAACGGCTTTTTCATGGTTTAGTTTGCTGCCGCCTTTGATAAGTACATATTTGGCGCCAAGTTCATGGATTTTAATTGCTGCTTCCTTCATGTCCTCAACCGTTCGGATTGGACCTGTTTTGGCAAGCTGCCATGCTTCAAATAGGTTAGGGGTTACTACAGTTGCAAGCGGGACAAGCAAATCTCTTAACGCTTCATTTAACTCAGGGTGGATAGGCTCATCTTCGCCTTTGCAAACCATTACCGGGTCAATTACTACGCGGTCAAGATTATTCTCTTTGATTGTTTTAGCTGCAATCTTAATCACTTCTTCTGAACCGAGCATGCCCGTTTTCATGGCATCAATTCCGACTGATAAAATCGTTTCAAGCTGGGTTTCCAGTGTTTCATTGGCTATTGGGAACACATTATGGCTCCAGTTGTTCTTGGGATCCATAGTCACAATCGTTGTTAATGCGGTCATTCCATAAACGCCAAGCTCCTGGAATGTTTTAAGGTCAGCCTGGATGCCAGCACCGCCGCTTGTATCCGAGCCTGCAATTGTTAAAACTTTTTTCATAGACATGCGCAAAATTCCTCCTTGAAGTTCTGCTGGATATGTTTTTCTAATTATAACAATAATTCCAAAAGGTAAAAACTAAAACGGCTGTAGAGTTTATCACAGCATTAACTTGTCCGGTGCTGTTTCCAAAAATACAGATTACACGGATTTGTAGATATGTTATCAGTCAAAAATATCTTTTTATAAGCTTTTAGCATAAAAAAGGAGTTATTCCTAAAAAGAATAACTCCTAACATTGCTCTTAATTTACAACATCCACATTGCTTTTCTTCACAAAACCTAAGCGGTGATTATAGAAGACTTGATAGTATTCATCATTGCCCTTCACCACTTTATTGGTTGCAGGGTCATTAAAAAACTTCGCGTGATAATAATCTGATTGAATCGGTGCTGTTGCTGCATAGATTTGGCCAGCTGGCATCTGGTAGAGCACCTGGGCTTTACCTCTTGCCCATTCTGCAATTCCTGCCTCATCATAAGCTGCGTCATCCGGGTAGGCGGCGCCATAAACAGGTATGGAATCAAGCCCTTCTTTTGGCGTAATTAGAGTCCCGCTTCCTGGGACGCTATTAGCATTGTTCGGATTATAGAACCAAGCTTTTTGTCCGCCGTAGTAAATAGCTGTCCAATCGCCTGCCTGCCCAGCTTTATAGAAGCTTTGCCCTATAGCTGCTTTGTTGCCCCAGTCGTTAATATTTTTAGTACTACTGCTTTCACCGTGAAGGAGAGGATCACGAACCAGTGGAGCATCAAAGCGCGGTTCACTATATAGGTGGATTAGACTTGAAGATTCCGGCTCCTTTTCAATCCCTCTGTACGTGAAATCAGGCTGATTCGTATTGTAATTTGGGCGGATTGTGACGATATTGCTGTCCTTGTCTCCATCACTTGGGTTAATAGAGGCTCCAAGCAGGTCGAAAAAGTGTCCCCAATTCCAATAAGCACCCGGATCCCAGTGCATTGACCGATGTTTGGCTACTGTTAAACCTGGGATTTCATCATGGCCGATAATATGCTGCCTGTCCACGGGAATGTTAAATCGGTCAGATAGATATTTTACAAGTTTTGCAGTGGAGCGGTACATTTGCTCACTATACCAGTCTGCACCTTCAGCCGCGAAGCCCTCATGCTCCAAACCGATGGAATGCATGTTGAAATACCAGTTTCCTGCATGCCACGGCACATCCTCCGGGCGAACCATTTGTGTGATTTTTCCGGTTTCTGAATCAATGACATAGTGTGCACTTACATAGGATTTGTTCTGGAAATGGCTGATCGCAGATTCTGCGCTTCCTTCAATATCATGGATAATAATATAGCGAATATCTAAGTCATCTTCCGGACGGTTGGCAATATCGTAATTGCCGTAGTTACCGGCGCTGCTTGAAAATTGCTTATAGGCTGCAGGAATGAAGGTGCAATCCAGGCCATTAGGGCAGTCGGTATTTGTGTATTTTGTATTGCGGAGGGGGATGGAGCTGGCTGTATTCTTATTTGGTGTAATTTCTTTGGCGTTTAAGGCCACTCTTTGTCCGTCATGATTTTTTCTTTCAGCACCTTGCCCAATCGTTGCATAAACATGGTCTGCAAAATCCTTTGCGATTGCTTCTTGATCTGTACCGCTGAATTTAACGACAGCACCATACCAGTCGGCTGCATCAGAAGGCAGTTTTCCTGTAGTTTGGCGTGCGTATTCAGCAAGCAGGGCAGCGCCGCCCCGGATATTTTGCTCCGGATCCTTTTTTAAGGTTTCAGGGTCGGCATCAAGAAGTTTTGCGGCAGTTTTAAGGCTGCTGGAAGCTTCAGATGCTTCAATGATTCCATCATCATGCTTGCCTCTGGCACTAAGGTCAGCCGGTAAATCAACAAGATTCATTATTCCATAGCCGCCAACCTCGCTTTGGCCTTCATGCTGCTCCCAGCGCGTCTGGCTGTAAGCTACTGCCAAAAGGATGCTCTCAGGAACTCCAAATTCCTTTGCGGCACTTTCAAAGGTCTTTTGCAGTGATGAAGATTCATTGCTGCTTTCAGTGGCTTGGGTTGTTACGCTTGCTGTACTAAATCCTGCAGGGACTGCTAAAAGGCTGGCTGTTAAGGAGAACGTTAAAATCGCCGAGGATAACTTTTTAAATCTCAATCATATTCCCTCCTGTATAAAAATGGTATATCGTGGTGTTTTCTGATAGAGGGAAGGATATACCTGCACGTTTTAATTGAAATGAGTCAATAGATTCACCGGTTTTTCAAAAAAAAGGTAATTGGTAGCGGGAGAAGAGATAGTTGAGTTGTGAAGAAAGTATGGAGGAGGGGCAACTTTTAGGGTATATAAGGAAATAGGTATTTCGCATATTAATCTAGTCAATCCACATAAAAAATTTTATCCGCACATAAATCCGGCCTATAAATGTTCTTCCGCCTGCAAAATGCCTTTATCTACTGTTTTAAAAACAGAAAAACCGGCCCAAATTTATCAAGAGCCGGTTTCCCCGCAGGACAATCTGCAAAGGCATATGCTAAGTTTTTTCAGGAAACGGTAAATTTATACCCGATTCCTCTGACTGTTTGGATAAAGGGGTAATCCGAATGCTCGGCGTCTCTATAATTCCTTTATTTATCAACGTTTTGGTATGGTTTTAGTATAGGAGCGAATTATTAAGATTTGGTTAATTATCCATCTCTGGCAGTTTGAACAATTTGTGACGACACAATTCTGCCATACTCATGTAACCGGGCAGACCTTGATCGAAGAAACAAGCTGGAATAGATGGTAAAATAAAACGATAAGGATAGAATGGGTTAATAAGGAGCTATAGGGCTTCATAACGCAAAAGTCAGGTGAGAATAATGAGTATAACGGGTATTATTTTAGCAGGAGGGCAATCAAGCCGAATGGGCGAGAATAAAGCCCTTTTAAAAATAGGCGGCAAAACGGTGATTGAACGCATAGCAAATCAATTGGCTTCTATATCATCAGACATGATTGTCGTGGCCAACAATCATGAAGAGTACCAGTTTCTTGGGCTTCCGGTGGTTAGTGACCAATGGAAAGAAAAGGGCCCGCTTGCAGGTATCCATGCAGGCTTGACCGCATCCAGTACGCAAAAGAACCTGATTGTTGCATGTGATATGCCATTCATATCTGCAGACCTTGGAAAAATTCTTCTCAAAGAACTGGAAGACCACCAGGCAGCGGTGCCTGAAATTGATTGCCGGCTGCATCCGCTTTTTGCAGCTTATCGAAAGGAAACGAAGGAAGCGGCAGAACAAGCTTTGAGGGACAACAGACTGAGGATTCGTGAGTTTTTGCATAAGATAAATGCTTCGATTATGAAGGATAAAGAATTTAAGAGGGTGGGATTTTTAAGTAAAGAAGCCCATTTCTTTAATATGAACCGCCCGGATGAGTACCAAATGGCATTGAAAATGGCAGCTGGAGAGGGCAAGGATTCTAATTAGTATAAATGGAAGGCAGTCATTTCACTTCCGGCAGCATATATGTCAAAATGGAGCAAATGCAGATTGTAGATTAAAAGAGAATAATGAGGTGATTCAATGAATTTTGAGATTTCAAAAGAGCCAATTGATATCCAAAGTGTGATAGATAAAGTGGTGCAGCGGGAAGCAGGGGCAATTACAACCTTTATTGGAACCGTCCGCGAGCTGACACATGGCAAAAAAACGCTTTACTTAATTTATGAGGCGTATGAAGCGATGGCAGTTAAAAAGCTTGAACAAATCGGAAAAGAAATCAAAGAACGCTGGGATGGCGCAGAAGTGGCTATCACACACCGTACAGGCAAGCTGGACATCACAGATGTCGCGGTTGTAATAGCGGTATCCACTCCCCATCGTGCGGATGCATATGAAGCAAACCGATATGCCATTGAAAGAATCAAAGAGATTGTTCCGATTTGGAAAAAGGAACATTGGGAAGACGGAGAAGAATGGATCGGAAATCAGCTAGAAACAGTTGCATATCCAGAAGGGAAACCGGAGGCGAAGGATTTAAATGAATAAAATTATGTTTTTTGCCCATTTACGGGATCGTGTTGGTGAAGAGTCAGTGGCCATGGATGCAAGCGGCAAAACGATTGCGGAACTGAAGCAATTGCTCTCGGAAGAATACAGAGTGAAATTGGACACTGTCATGGCAGCAGTGAATGAAGAATTTGCTTCAGATGATGAAGTGATCCAGGATGGAGATACGGTCGCATTTATACCTCCTGTAAGCGGAGGATGAGTTAAGCTTGATAGGGAGGGGATGCAGCCATGTCTGAAAGGTATTCACGGCAGACTTTGTTTCCGCCGATCGGAAAAGAGGGGCAGGAAAGAATCTGCTCCAAACATGTGCTGATTGTCGGAGCTGGTGCTCTGGGGTCGGGCAATGCGGAAATGATGACACGGGCAGGAATCGGCAAACTGACGATCATTGACCGGGATTATGTGGAAGCGAGCAATTTGCAGCGTCAGCAGCTTTATACAGAAAGGGATGTAGCTGAAAAGCTTCCAAAAGCAGCTGCGGCGGAGAAGCGCTTAAGGCTGATTAACTCGGATGTGGAGATACGCTCGGTGATCGGGGATGCCACTTCTGAAAAGCTGGAAGAGCTTGTTGAGGGAGTAGATCTTATCCTGGATTCTACTGATAACTTTGAAACCAGAATGGCAATTAATGATATCTCGCAAAAATATGAGATTCCCTGGATATATGGAGCCTGTGTCGGCAGCTTTGGCATGAGTCTGATCATTATACCTGGCAGGACTCCATGCCTGAATTGTCTTTTAAAGAAGATACCGATCCAGGGAATGACCTGTGACACGGGCGGAATCATTGCGCCAGCTGTGCAAATGGTCATTGCCCATCAAGTTGCAGAGGCGCTAAAGATTTTGGCAGAGGATTGGGATGCGATCAGAACCGCGATGGTGAGTTTTGATTTGTGGCGGAACCAGTATACGAGCATGAAGGTGTCAAAGGCGAAGGATGAAGGCTGTCTGTCATGCGGAAAAGAGAGAACCTATCCCTATTTGCAGACAGAAAACATGATGAAGTCTACCGTTCTTTGCGGAAGGGATACAGTACAAATCCGCCCGCCTAAAGAGCAGGAAATCCAGTTGAGTGAACTGGCTCAGCAATTGAAATCACTTGGCTATCAGGTAAAAGGCAATCCATATTTACTGTCAGCTGATATGGAAGAACAGCGCCTCGTTATTTTTAAGGACGGACGGGCCCTTATTCATGGAACAAAGGATTTAACACAGGCAAAATCGATTTATCAGCGACTTATGGGATAAACGACAAAAAACGAGCCCGGCCTATTAGAGAATAGGCGGGGGCTCGTTTTTATATTTACTGTGGGTTTAAGGTCTGTTTTTTTATTTGACTTCGTCTGTACCTACAATTACCAGTTTGCCTTCATCCAGTACCTTTTCGTACTGTTCAGCTTCTGTTTTTGTTAAGCCGACAGATTCGAACTTGGAACGAAGCTCATTTCCGCGCTTTTTAAATACGTTGCCGACAGAATCGAATAATCCTTGCTCCTTCATGCCAACATCACCTGTATCAGTAGCATCTGAAAGGTGCTCGGAACGATCCTTGTCATGGGCAAAAATATAGATGTTATCTTTATTAAATCCTTGGCTCTCCAGCATTCCGATTGTGTCTGTTGCTTGTACACCATTTTCTACGACTTCGATTTTATACATATATAACATCCTCCTCATAAGATTTAGACTGTATATTTGAAGGGCATTGGTTCCTGCCCGTTATATTTTATATTTATCCGCTCTGCTATATTTTAAACATGGGTAAAAGAATGATAGATTAAGTAATGTGACGGATTACTATTTATGTGGGTGCTATCGGGGTATATAAAAATAGCGAGGCACGAGCCTTTCAGATGAAACGGGGAGGGGATCCTTATAACGAAATATATTTTGAAAAATGACTGGCAGAAAGTTCTTGGTGAAGAGTTCCAGAAGCCTTATTATTTGCAGCTGCGGGCGTTTTTAAAGAAAGAATATGAGGAGCATATCGTTTACCCGAAGCAGGAGGATATATTTAATGCTCTCCATTATACATCCTACGAGGATGTGAAGGCTGTTATCCTTGGACAGGATCCCTATCATGGGCCTGGCCAGGCGCACGGATTAAGCTTTTCGGTGAAACCTGATGTGAAGATTCCGCCGTCCTTAAAAAACATTTTTAAAGAGATGCAGGCTGATTTGGGATGCGATATACCCAACAATGGCTATCTATTAAAATGGGCTAAAGAAGGTGTGCTTCTATTAAATACGGTTCTGACCGTCCGAAAAGGACAGGCTCATTCTCATAAGGGAAAAGGATGGGAGCTGTTTACCGATCGGGTCATCCAAAAGCTGAATGAGAGGGAAAAGCCTGTTATCTTTCTATTATGGGGAAAACCAGCACAGGAAAAGGGAAAGCTCATTGATGACTCCAAGCATTTTATCTTGGCTTCTCCACATCCAAGTCCGTTTTCGGCCCGTAAAGGCTTCTTTGGCAGCAGGCCATTCTCACAAGTGAATGAACTTTTAAGGGAGCAGGGAGAGGAACCAATCGATTGGAAGATTCCTGATCGATGATTTGATTCGTCATGTTTCACGTGAAACATACATTTATTTTGAGAGAATAAAAGAAAGTGCTCGAAATATCTCCTGCCTTCCGCTGGATTTGGAAAAAGGCTTAAAAGGGGAAAAGGGATTGAAAAAACAGATGAGTTCACAGCGAGTAGACTGTTTTAAATGCAAATATTTTTATGTCACTTGGGATCGGAACCATCCAAAGGGATGCAAGGCTTTCCAATTCAAAACGAGACTGATGCCCTCCATGGAAGTTTTTAGGGCATCTGGTCATCCCTGTTTGCGTTTCGAAAAGAAAAACTGATAAACTTTAAATTGGCCTTAGGATTTAGAAGATGGCCTATATAGCTATAATGGCAATAGGAAAGCAGAATAATCGCTTTTCGCAGAAAGAGGTGAAGTGTTTGAATATCTCTGTTCAAAAACTTTTGGGTAAAATGGAAAAAGAATTGCTTGAAGCAAAAAATAGCTCGTCCGAAGCACGTATCAGGGAAAAGGTACAGGCGATCAAGTCTTTATGCGAGCTCGTTTTGGAAGAATCGGATACAGGAAGCACTTCTGTTGCTGCTTCTGTCAGCCATACATACAGTGCGCCGTCTGCACAGCCTGCGAATTTGCAGCCAAAGAAAATGAAAATGGATGATGAAGCAAACGGCGATTCACTGTTTGACTTTTAAAATGGGATAAGAGGTGTAGGGGAACATGAAGGTATTTATTATTATCGGAGCCATTAATGCTTTTTTATCAGTTGCTTTGGGAGCATTTGGAGCTCATGGGCTTGAGGGCAGAGTTGAGCCAAAGTATTTGGAAACATGGAAGACAGGTGTAACCTATCAAATGTTCCATGCAACCGGCTTGCTGATTATCGGTGTCCTGCTTGGCAAACTGCCGGCCACTGCCTTGCTATCATGGTCAGGGTGGCTGATGCTTATTGGCATTATACTATTTTCCGGAAGTTTATATGTATTAACACTGACAAAAATCAGCGTGCTGGGAGCAATTACCCCGTTAGGCGGAGTAGCCTTTTTAGCGGCGTGGGTACTGCTGATCATTGCTGCAGTTAAGTATTTATAATACGCTGTTTTCGCAAAGTTTTTTGCTATTTAAACTAGTTGTGGTGAGTGGTTGATTTCCGCTCCAGGATGCTCAGCGAACGCGGGGCGGGCGGTAAGCCTCCTCGGTGCAAGCACCTGTGGGGTCTCACCTGTCCCACTCCTCCCGCTGGACTTTGAATAAGCATCCTCGAATCAGCACCGCACGAAGGAAATGCGAATGCATTTTCGAGGATCTCGCACCTTGCGCTCCAATCAACCAACCTTATTTATCAAAGTATTTACAAAATCTATTTAATAACAACAATCTTTTAGAAAAGAGCCTAATAAGAAAAGGAGCTTTGACATAGGGTCAAAGCTCCTTTTCTTTTATCTTGGAGAGTATTGGGTCATTCCAGCCCCTCCGCCGAAAGGATATTCGTACTCGATTTCCTCTTCAAATGTTACATAATCCAGATAGATCATTAGAATTAGGTAACGCATGCCTGTTTGCGGATCACTGAGGATTAAATGGTCCCTCCCTGCAGCTTCGATGATGCCTTTAAATACCTTAGCATTCCACTCCGTATTGTTTTCAAAGGTTGCATATACAGTAGCAAGCTTTCCTTTGTTCAAACGCAGAATGTTTTCAACGTAGGACTGTTCAAGCGGAAGCATGCCTGGAACCTGCGTGCCTGGTGCAGCGCCATTCATTCCGCCTGCGCTCACGCCTGCAACGGTTCCGCTAGGTGGCATTCCTGCCATTCCCGGCATACCCGCCATTCCTGGCATACCCGCCATTCCCGGCTGCGCCTGATAGTTCTGTGCTTTTGGGGCAGCCCCTGTGTAGGGCTGCTGGTTACCATAATAAGGGTATTGACCGTAATTAGATTGATTCAATTTTTTCCCTCCTAAAAATTAAAATCAGCCATCTTGAGCTAAGTACTGAAGCAAAAGAATGTTCATTTTACTAATAAACAGTCGGACAGTCCTGCGGGGTTGGTTTATAAAAGCAATGGGCCTTAAACCGTCCGGAGTTCGCCTGGTTAAACCATTGAGCCGGACAGTTGGCCTGAGGACGGAAGAACCATAATGCGTTGCTTGCAGGGTGGTGACGCTGTCCGTTTATGACTTTGCGGGCCAAATCAAGCTCACTTTGCCGCGCACCTTGATAGAAGTATCCTTTTTGTGTGGCTTCAAACCCGCCTGGACTCTGGAAGACCATCCTTCTGATTGACCGGATATCCTTGAAGTCTATCAATCACCCCGGACACGGTTAACCCCCACATTCCCGACCATCAGCATGCTAAGTTTTCCATCTTCTTCAGCTTCAGCACGCATGAGCCGGGCGCTTAACATCTTCCTCGGTGTAAGGGATAACTCCCATCACTTCACCTCTCTTTATGCTGAGCCTTGATGCTGCGGGAAAGATAATTGCATATGAAGTTATATTAGAAACTCACTATTTCATTAGTATGTAGGGGCATGTTTTTTTATGACTTAAGAAAAGAAAAAACTCCCAGCCAAAGCTGAGAGTTCTGAGGTCTTATATTAGTTTACATGCAGAAACTTTCCTACTTTATCTTCTTCAAGGATATTTCCTACGAAGAAAGCGCCGAATTCGCCGTAGCGGGCACTTACTTCATCAAAGCGCATTTCATATACGAGCTTTTTGAATTGAAGAACATCATCAGAGAATAGGGTTACGCCCCATTCGTAATCATCAAAGCCGACAGAACCGGTGATGATCTGTTTAACCTTTCCTGCATATTGGCGGCCAATCATACCATGGCTGCGCATCATATTGCGGCGTTCCTCCATCGGAAGCATATACCAGTTATCATTGCCTTGCCGGCGCTTGTCCATTGGATAGAAGCAAACATGTTTAGCTTTTGGCAGTTCAGGATAAAGGCGTGCCAAAATTTGCGGATTTTGATAAGGGTCTTCACCCGCAGGCAGGTAATTGCTCAATTCAACAACAGAAACATAAGAATGAGCTGGAATTGTAAATTCAGCTAATTTTGTTTTGTTGAATTCGTTTTCAATTTCATTCAGTTCTTCCATTGTAGGCCTTAAGATCATCATCATAAAATCAGCTTTTTGGCCGACAATTGTATAAAGGGCATGGCTGCCGTTTTTCTCGCTTTGGGTAGTATTCCATTTGTCCACTAGGGCCATAAATTCATGGATGGCTGCCTGGCGCTCATCGCTTGAAAGCATTTTCCAAGTAGTCCAGTCAACTGTACGGAAGTCATGTAAACAATACCAGCCGTCGAGCGTTACTGCTGCTTCACTCATTACGATCACTCCTAATATGTACTAAAAATTCTCATCACTACTATAACATAGTTTCTCCATTTAACATGTGTATAAAACTTGAAATGTTGGAATTAATCGAGTACCAGGTACCTATACCACTTCGATCAACTGGTATAGGTACCTGGTACTCAAAAATGCCGTTTACAAAAAGGCCAATATGGTTATCTTAAAACAAGGTATGAATATAAAACAGGCTGCATCTGAAGGTTACTTATTATTGGAAATTTACCGAAAACAAAAACATTTCGCCTGAAAACGCTAACAGTGACTGAACTCCTTGAAATTCTGGGCATGAAGAGTATTCTAAGGGAGTATATAGGGTAAGTTCTATTAAATGAACGGAAATCAGATGCCTTAGGAGGAATTTACATGAGTGATTTATTCTCGGTTTTAAAAGAAAAGGTTTCAGGACAAAATTTAAGAATCGTTTTTCCGGAGGGGCAGGATGAGCGTATTTTAGCGGCAGCAGGAAGATTGGCTGCTGAAAAAATTATCACACCTATCCTGGTGGGGAATATTGCAGAGATCGAAGCAAAAGCAAAGGATATGGACATTTCCCTTGAATCCGCAGAAATTTACGATCCAAACAGTTTTTTGATGATGGATGAGCTTGTAGCGGCATTTGTTGAGAGACGCAAAGGCAAAGCGACAGAAGAAGATGCACGCAGAATTCTTCTTGATGAAAATTACTTCGGCACAATGCTTGTGTATGCCAATAAAGCAGATGGACTTGTAAGCGGTGCGGCACATTCTACGGCAGACACGGTACGGCCGGCCCTACAAATTATTAAAACAAAAGAAGGCGTCCGCAAAACTTCTGGTGTATTTATCATGGTACGCGAGGAGGAAAAATATGTTTTCGCAGATTGTGCGATCAACATTTCGCCTGACAGCCAGGACTTGGCTGAAATTGCGATTGAAAGTGCAAAGACTGCTAGAATGTTCGATATTGAACCACGTGTAGCCATGCTGAGCTTTTCAACTAAAGGATCAGCCAAGTCTTCGGAAACAGAAAAGGTTTCAGGTGCACTTGAAGCAGCGAAAGTTCGCGACCCATTATTGATCATTGACGGAGAATTCCAGTTCGATGCGGCATTCGTTCCATCTGTTGCAGAGAAAAAGGCTCCGGATTCACCGATTCAGGGGGATGCGAATGTATTTATCTTCCCAAGCCTTGAAGCGGGCAATATCGGTTATAAAATTGCCCAGCGCCTTGGAAACTTTGAAGCTGTTGGACCCATTCTGCAAGGCTTAAACCGTCCTGTCAATGACTTATCCCGAGGATGCAACGAGGAAGATGTTTATAAGCTCGCACTAATCACTGCAGCCCAGGCTCTAAATCAATAAAGCCATACTTGAAGCCGGTCCCTTGCGACTGGCTTTTTTGCTATAATAAGTCTGTTATAGGACATTGGCCGATAAAGTTATAGATTTAGCCGATAAATTGGCTGAATTGGCCTTTAAAGGTGGAATTCTGGCTGTCAAGCTTGTAAAGACGCCCTTAAATTAGATAATTCAGAGCCGATAAGCGTATTTTTGACTAGGAATATCGGCAAAAGGGGATCAAAGTAGATGAATTTGGCACAAGATTTACTGATGCAGGAGGAGTGGAGAGTCATTGACCAGTCTGCATTGGCTGTCCATTTAAATGCTCTGCACTCATTCGGGATGGATGATACGCTTTGTGCTTCTGTCGGGTCTGGTGCGGCGCCCGCGACTGCGAGGACATGGGTCCACCATAATACCATTGTGCTCGGCATTCAGGATACCAGGCTTCCTTATTTACCTGAGGGAATTAACTTTTTAAAAAGCCAGGGCTATCAGGTTATCGTCCGGAATTCTGGCGGGCTGGCTGTAGTCCTGGACGAAGGTGTCCTGAATATATCGCTGATTTTTCCGGAAAGCGAAAAAGGCATAGATATTAACCGGGGATATGATGCGATGTGGATGCTTATAAAAGAGATGTTTTCTGATTTTAATAAAGAAATAGAAGCCAAAGAGATTGTTGGATCCTACTGTCCAGGAAGCTATGATTTAAGTATCGGCGGACAAAAGTTTGCTGGTATATCACAAAGGCGTCTCCGCAATGGGGTAGCTGTGCAAATTTACCTTGGTGTGAATGGCAGCGGCAGTGAGCGGGCGGATTTGATTGGGAAATTTTATGCTGTTTCCAGAAGGGGCGAACAAACAAAATTTCAGTATCCTGAAATCCAGCCGGCTGTTATGGCTTCTCTATCAGAATTGCTTGATACAGAGCTAACCGTCCAGGATGTGATGCTGCGCTTTTTGCAGGCTTTAAAAAATAAAGCAGGCCGCCTTTATGCAGGTCAGCTGACAGAGGATGAAGCGAGTTTATTTGAAGCTTATTATCATCGGGTCACAGAACGGAACGAGAAGGTATTGGGTGAATAAAGAAAAGCCGTAAACCACAGTGGTTAACGGCTTTTCTTAATGGGGCATTGTTGCCAAGCTCTCCTTCTCCCGCTGCCGGAAGTGTTATATCTATTACGAGCAGCTATTACTCAGCTACTCTCTCCAAATTGCCATTTCGGTCCATTTTAAACTTGGAGGCCGGTCTGTCTTCTTCGTCAAATAGAACAAAATTGCGCGCTCTGTTCATGATTTTCATTAGTGTCTCGTAATCTTCCTGAATAGTTACCGTATTTTCCTCCAGCTCGCTGATCTTGCTTTCCAGCTCCTGGTTACGGCTTCTAAGATCTGCGTTTTCGCGCTTCAATCTTTCATTCTCATTTTTTAGTATATCAAGCTTAATGCCAGAGTGATTTAATGTTTGTAAATAAGAAATGACACTATCCAAATCCAATTGTGCAGGAGCTGTGTAAGCTGGTTCCGAGTAAGCGGATGTATAGGATGATACGGCTTCTGTTCTTTCGGCTGTTTCATTCTCTGTCCGCTCTTCATAGAAGTCTGCAGGGGATGGCGGCACTATTGTATTAGACACAACGGGTGCTGCTTCAACTTCCTGCATGGTAGGCACTGGCGGAGAGTATAAGAGTTTCTTCTTGCCTCCCTGTTCTTTGCCTAGCATTCTTTGTCTTTGCTTGCGCTGTTTCTTTGCAAGCTGAAGCGCTTTTTCATATTGATGCCTTACAACAGCGTTCCAGCGGAATCCGCAAGCTGCAGAAGTGCGGTTCAGCTTATCTCCAACCTCTTCAAAAGCATTTAATTGTGTACTGCCTTCCCTGACATGCCTTAATACTGTTTCAGCTAGCAATAAATCATTTTCGTCTGTCCATGCGTCCTGACGTACTTTCATTCATCCTCAACTCCCTATTTCTTTAACATTTGTTCTTGCCTTAGTTAAAGGATGGACAAACTTGGCAGAATTTATACAAAGGTGATTAAAAGGATAGTAGATTTTTTGAAAATTTATTTTTCGCTAGATACGTATGGCGGTTTTATGAAGATTAGTAAGATACACCACCCAAGTTAATGATTACAGCTTGCAAAGCTGCGGGATAAGATTTAAAATAGCCTGTAGCAGTTAGGCAGGGCGTTTGCTATTCAGTCCTTACTTGAATAGGAATGCCGTGCATCGGACATGCTTTAATAAGGAATTTTCCTGCTATAGAGGCTGTGTTTAAGCTAAATATTGATTAGCATCAAGCTGATTGGGCGGAAGGCACGAGATTCTCGTAAATGCATTAGCATTTCCTTCGTGCTTGTTAATTCGGGGGTGCTTTAGCAACGTCCAGCGGGAAAAGCTAGCCCGCAGGCATGGAACGCCGAGGAGGCTCTCTGAAGCCTGAGGAGCTAGTGCCTGCAGCGGTAATCAACAATTAAGTTTGACAGAGCATTATTTAAAATAAAAGTTAGACCGCAGAAAGGGTTGTAATAGAATGGCAAACGAATTTCGTGTTTGCGACGATTGTCAGGCAGTTAACCTAAAAACACTTATACCGCGTTTGAAAGAAATAGATCCCGACGCTAAAATTGATATCGGCTGCCAGTCCTATTGCGGACCAGGCCGAAAAAAGACATTTGCATTCGTCAATAACCGTCCCCTTGCCGCATTAACGGAAGAGGAATTGATGGAGAAAATTAATAAGAAGCTGAAAAAATAAATCGCCTTTTGACTTTTGTCCTTAGGTGATTTTTATTTTTGCCCAAGTTTATTTTGGGTTCTCATTTGGTAAAGAGATAGAATGGACAGCTTATCGTTATTTTTGGAAAAGTCGAAAAATATTTTCAGGTATAGATGATTGCTGTCATGCGGTTCCTGTCGAATGGCTATGAAAAACGGGGAATTTTGTGATGATTTGGTATAGCAATCGGGATATAATAGTAACAGGTTATAAAAGCGGAGAGCGCTCATAAAGGAATGCAGACTAACGACGCCACGTCCTGTGGCAGCGTCTGCTTAACCCGCATCCCAGCGGGCTTTAAGATCTCGGGCCGATAGCGCTCGGAGCGGAACACAGACATAAGCGGAGGGAAAAGATGGCATATTCGGCGGAAAAGTTAAGCGAGGAAAAGGTATTTAAAGATCCCGTCCACCGTTACATACACGTCAGGGACAGAGTAATTTGGGATTTGATAGGAACAAAGGAGTTTCAGCGCCTTAGAAGAATTAAACAGCTTGGAACAACCTACTTAACCTTCCATGGTGCTGAACATAGCCGTTTTAACCACTCGCTCGGAGTTTACGAGATTGTACGGCGAATAGCTGATGATGTGTTTATCGGCAGGCCGGAATGGAATGAAGAAGAACGCCTCCTCTCATTATGCGCGGCACTTCTCCACGATTTGGGGCATGGCCCGTTTTCACATTCCTTCGAAAAAGTATTTGACCTCGACCATGAGCATTATACAAGAGCGATTATTCTTGGTGATACTGAGGTTAATCAGGTGCTTACAAAGGTGAGTTCCGATTTTCCTGAAAAGGTAGCAGAGGTGATTGCCAAAACCTCCAAAAATAAGCTGGTCGTCAGCCTGATTTCAAGCCAGATTGACGCAGACCGAATGGATTATCTGCAAAGAGATGCTTATTTTACCGGTGTCAGCTACGGCCATTTTGATATGGAGCGGATCTTGCGTGTCATGAGGCCGCGGGAGGACCAGGTAGTGATAAAGCAGAGCGGAATGCATGCAGTGGAAGATTATATTATGAGCCGGTATCAGATGTATTGGCAGGTGTATTTCCACCCGGTTACTCGCAGTGCAGAGGTTATACTGACCAAAATTCTGCATCGTGCCAAAGATTTGCACGGACAAAATTATACGTTTAAATACGATCCCATCCATTTTTATTCGTTATTCAACGGTGAGATCACACTTGAAGATTATATAAAGCTTGATGAAGCTATTATTCTTTATTATTTCCAGATGTGGCAGGAGGAAGAGGATCCCATCCTGAGAGATCTCTGCTGCCGCTTTATGGACCGGAACCTATATAAATATGTGGAATTTGACCCTGCAAAAGAGTATAAGAAGCTGGCTGAGCTTTCCGCTTTATTTAAAAAAGCAGGCATTGACCCGGAATATTATCTGGTTGTCGATTCGTCATCAGACTTGCCTTATGATTTTTACCGGCCAGGTGAGGAAGAAGAAAGACTGCCCATTCATTTGCTGCTTAAAAATGGGGATATTCGCGAGCTTTCCCGTGAATCGGAGATCGTTGATGCCATTTCAGGTAAACGCAGAACAGACCATAAGCTGTATTTTCCGGCTGACTTTATTTCAGACGACAGCAAAAAGCCGAATATAAAAAAACAAATCAGAATGCTGCTGGAAATCGATTAAGACTGCATAAAGTCCATTTGATTTCCTATAGATACGGGAAAAAACGGAGTAGGAGATGAAGAGCTTTGTTAAAGGATCACGCCAAATTAATGCATGCCATTGCAGTCTCTGAAGAAATCGTGGGACGGAAAAAGCTTCAGAAAATGATTTATATCGCCAAGAACATCGCATTTCCTTTTCAGGAAAGATTCCAATTTCACTTCTATGGCCCTTATTCCGAAGAGCTCACTTTAAGAGTCGAAGAGCTTTGCAATATGGGGTTTTTAAACGAAGTGAAGGAGAAAAAAGGAGGCTACTACCAGTATCGGTATACACTTACAGAAACAGGCAAGGAATTCTTGACTGTTAATGAAGTGGAAATGCCTAGCCTGCAGAATTGCCTAATGGATATGAACGGCCAAAATGCAAGATTCCTTGAGCTTGTCTCAACTGTTCTTTATTTTAATGACCTTCCAAAAGAAGAAGTTAAAGAAAAGGTTTTTACACTAAAAAGCAAACAGCGCTACACAGACGAAGAAGTGGAGCAGGCCTATCAATATATTGAAAGCTTAAGAGAAAAAGCCGGGCAGCATTAAATGCCTGGCTTTTTTGTGGTTAAGAGACCTATACGCAGAGAAATCTATTTAAACTTAATATTTTTCATAAAAAAGGGCAGTTCCCAATGAAAAAGGATACGTTTCATTGGAAAACTGCCTTTTTAATAAAATAATCCAGATTCTATTCGTCGCTGAAACGCTTGCCGCCAATTGCATAGTGGTTCTTGGACATTTCTTCGATAAATACGACAATTTTATCCTTGGAAGCACCAGTTGTTTCGTTCACTGCATCTGTTACTTTTTCTACAAGCGCCTTTTTTTGTTCCTCGGAACGGCCTTCAAGCATTTTGACTGTTACGTATGGCATTTTATGTTTCCTCCTCTTACTTTACTGATTGTAGTTTTCCATATTTTCTCGCAATGTGCAAGCCTGACTGCACGTGCTTTCCCTTTGGTGGGGTGTTCATGTATACTTTTAGGTAATTAGAGATAGCAGGGGCTTTTCGTACATAGTATGTAGTAGATCCTGGCAAAAAATGAAAAAATATATAAAAGCTGCTTGGCAGATGAGTGCCCATCATTTGCCTGCAGGAGAGGGAGTTTTGGCTTTTGGAACAATTTCTGGCGTTTTCTCTCAGGGAGATTCCCTATGTTGCTGTAACGTTGATGATTGCTTTTACGGTCCATGAGTTTGCCCATGCTTATGTTGCCTACAAATTTGGAGATCCGACCGCACAGAAACAGGGCAGATTAACATTGAATCCCATGCAGCATTTGGATCCAATCGGGACTATCCTGATTTTTATTGCTGGTTTTGGCTGGGCCAGGCCCGTTCCGGTCAATCGATTCTTTTTTAAGAAACCAAAGCTGGCCGGCATATCCGTCTCGATTGCAGGACCGCTGTCCAATCTGGTGATGGCTGTTCTCGGCTTTTTTATCTGGTATATGCTGGCTGGAACAGGGTTAGCGGCATCGTTTCCATCATTTATTGCGGACTTTTTGAATATTTTTATCCAGTTAAATTTAGTGCTGTTTGTATTTAATCTTTTGCCGTTCCCGCCTCTTGATGGCTATAGGATAATTGAGGATCTGGCTCCGGCCCATATTCGCCCGAAGATGACCCAATTTGAAGCGTACGGCTCTGTCATTTTCCTCATTCTAGTGATTACGCCGCTGGACCAATACACGATACAGCCAATTTTCAACACCGTTTTGCCGGTGTTGGCGAGCGGGTTAAATGATTTTTTCTACGAACTATTTATGACATAATTAGTAAAAACTTTGAGATTAAACTTACTTAGGAGGATTTGAACATGGAAGAAAAAAAGAAAAAGAAAGTTGATTTTAATATTATAAAAAACGACCCTACTGATGGGCATGGAGGCTTTGGTGTCGGTACCCTCAGCCTTGATAATGTGACGCCGGTGATCATTGATGTAGATGAAGGCGAGGCTTCAATTGAAGTTGGCGCGATGCATGCCAGAAGCCCGTTTGAAAAGGGAATCAAGTTCCTTCCAAATAAGGAGGAGGTTCCAAACGGAAAGCCTTACTGGCTGATTTGGGTAACCATTGACCGCAAAGAGGGCGGCCCCTATTATGCAGGCGTGACAGCATGTGAAATGACGGTTGACAGAGAAATCCGCAGAGGATACAAATCGCTGCCAGAGCATGTTAACCGCATGGATAAATCTATTAAAAGACAGATTATCGTTAACCACATGGATGAAAAATCCAAGGGAGTGCTCGTAGAATTTTTAAAGAACCATGACGCTGGGATGTGGGAAAGATCTGCGGAGCAACTAAAATCAGATTTACAAGCGAATTAGAGAAAAAGCTTAAATTTGTGACGAATTTGTGACAGTTTGTTGACGTGGTTTTCTAACTACTTGTACAATTCCCATAAAAAAAGTAAACTATTTAACAGTGTGAAGGCACAATATAGCACTAGGACACGAAAAACCCCGGGATTCGGACCCCGGGGTTTTTCAATTTTGCAGAGGTTAATGACTAATTTTAGGGAAAAGTCGGGCTGATTGGAACTTATGTGGTGATTAGTTCCGGAACCCGGAGAAAAAGTTGCTGAAGGGAACTAAATTAGGAGATAAGCCTGAACTCAGCGGAAACGCCAGAGAAAGGGAACGAAAAAGGGTCAATCGTGCCCGAACTCGGCGGGAAACGGCAGAGAAAGGGAACGAAAAAGGGTCAATTGTGCCCGAGCTCGGCGGGAAGCGGCAGAGAAAGGGAACGAAAAGGAGTCAATCGTACCCGTGCTCTGCGGAATAGCCTGAGAAGAGGAATGATAATGAATAAGGGATCTTACAACAAAGTGGCGCAAGAATAAAAATGCCCGATCTCATTCTAAGATCGGGCATTAAAGCAGTAACCATAATCACGAAGCCCATTGGAACAATTTCTTATACCAAGGTGTCTTAGGCTTCTTATCAGACTGTTCATGTTTTTCTTCTTGTTTGTGGCTTAAATGGTCTGTACAGTATTCCGTCGGTTCCGTGCCTTCGGCGAAATAGGTCAGGCGCTTGACCGGGCAGTTATCTGCAGCAATTTTTCCGTTGGCAGGGTCGACATAGACGCCAACTGTGCCCTTTGGCGCTTTAAAGGCTTTTGAGGGCTTTCCTTTATGCGCTTCCTCCATAAACCGGATCCATATGTTCTTGGCATATGTTTTTTCAACTGTGTTAGTAATCATTTGGCCTTTGTCGTAGCCAGTCCATACAGCCGTCACTAGCTGAGGTGTGAAGCCGGCCATCCAGCTGTCTGTTTCGGTTGATCCCGACTTTCCGGCGTAAGGGCGTGTCATGTCGTTAATCACCGTGCTTCCTGTTACGCGGGAATATCCATTTAGCTTCGGATCAAATATTCCGGTCATCATATGGGTCATCACAAAAGCAAGATCCGGCCGCAGAACCTTCATTTGGAAGGGCTCCTGCTGGTAGATGACTTCGCCTTTATGGTTTTCTACGCGCTTAATCATGACTGGGGATACCTTTTTTCCGCCATTGGCAAACATGCTGTATGCGTTTGCCAGTTCGATAACCCTTACCCCGGAAGTCCCAAGTGCAAGGGAAGGGACCTTTGCCATTTTCGACGTAATGCCAAATTTCTTGGCTGTATTGACAAGAGTCTCCTCTCCTAAAAACAAGTGAGTCTTTACAGCATAGACGTTGTCTGATAAGGCAAGTGCCTGCGCCATTGTTATATTATCATCCGCATATTTGCTGTTAAAATTATGCGGTGTATAATCGGGTGTGCCATCTTCAAAGCGGAAGGTCGTCTGTTCGCTTCGAATTGGAGTTGAAGGGGTAAAACCCTGCTCCAGGGCCGCATAATACAACAGCGGCTTTATCGTTGATCCTGGCTGCCGGACAGCCTGGACTGCCCTGTTAAATGGGCTTTCCTCATAATTCCGTCCTCCGACCATTGCTTTAACATAGCCGTTTTTAGGATTCATGGCCACAAATCCAACTTGAATCTCCGAGTCTTTTGACATAAGCTTACCAACTGTTTCCTCCGCGATTTCTTGTTCCTTCAGATCCAGAGTGGTGTATACCTTTAATCCTCCCAATTCAATCGTCCGTTCATCCAGCTTTAGCTGTGTTTTTAACGCGTTGCGGACAGCGTCCTGGAAATAGGGTGCCGTTTTTGATTTAGGATGAAGGTGTTCACCAACAAGTTTAAGTTCTTCCGCAACAGCCTGATCAGCTTCTTTCTGGCTGATCATCCCGTTTTTAACCATCGTTTGCAGAATAACCTTTTGCCGCAAGTTTGCTTTTTCAGCTGATGCAAATGGCGAGTAAATGCCAGGACCTTTGGGAATTCCGGATAAAATAGCAGCCTCAGCCAGGGTAAGATCAATTGCGTCTTTTCCAAAATAAAAGTGGCTGGCTGCCTGAGCCCCATAAGCGCCATTTCCGTAATAAATCGTATTTAAATAGCCTTCAAGGATTTCCTTCTTGGTGTAGTTCATCTCAAGCCTGATGGTATAGAATGCCTCAAGTATTTTCCGCTTCCAGGTTTTTTCGTGCTCAAGAAAAAGATTGCGGGCATATTGCTGGCTGATGGTGCTCGCACCCTGTACCTTTGCCATCGCTTTGATATCAGCCAGAGCTGCGCCGGCGATTCTTTTATAATCGAATCCATTGTGGTCGAAAAAATTCTTATCCTCAATCGAAACAGTCGCATCGATTAGATGGGGGCTTATATCTTCAAGAGGTGCCCAATAGCGCTTTTGACCGTTATGGCTTTCCCCAATTACCGTTCCATCCTCTGCGAAAAATAAAGTGGATTGCGGAACGGCGAGCGGCGGCGGGCCCAATATTTTTGCATAGACCAGGATACCCCCAATCATAACGACTGTTAGAGCCATGCCTATTAAGCTAATAATGAGTATAGCGCGCAAATATTTCATCGTTTTTCGAAAACGCTGATCCGTTATAATCTCCAATGAAGTCACCCCCTAAGTTCTTTCTTATTTTTAAATAAAACAAAGCAATTATAAGTACATATCCTCAGTATTGAAAAAACAGGGAAGTTTTAAACATCTTTCTCTACTAATTAGCGAAATTTTTCTTGCAATTTTGCTAGATTCAACTATACTTTTTCTGTGTTTGTAATTTGCATGTTAGGGAAGTATAAAAGATGATAATGCTTTTTGCTGCTCATATAACTGATAATTCATTTTTTTATGGAAGGAATGATTAAAAAATGGGACTTTGGTTCACAGAGAAACAAACTGAGAATTTTGGGATTACGATGAAGGTGAAGCGTACTTTACATACAGAGCAGACAGATTTTCAAAAGCTTGATATGGTTGAAACAGAAGAGTGGGGCAATATGCTTCTTCTAGATGATATGGTTATGACTTCAATCAAGGATGAGTTTGTTTACCATGAGATGGTTGCACATATTCCTCTGTTCACGCATCCAAACCCTGAAAACGTACTTGTTGTTGGCGGCGGTGATGGCGGTGTTATCCGTGAAGTGCTTAAGCATCCAAGTGTAAGGAAAGCGACTCTTGTTGATATTGACGGAAAGGTAATCGAGTACTCTAAAAAGTACCTTCCTGAGATTGCAGGCAAGCTGGATGATCCTCGCGTTGATGTACAGGTAGGCGACGGTTTTATGCACATAGCTGAAAGTGAAAATGAATACGACGTAATCATGGTTGATTCTACTGAGCCGGTTGGCCCGGCAGTAAACCTATTCACAAAAGGGTTTTATGCTGGAATCTCCAAAGCTCTTAAAGAAGACGGTATCTTTGTAGCGCAGTCTGACAACCCTTGGTTCAAAGCAGACTTAATCCGCAACGTACAGCGAGATGTAAAAGAAATTTTCCCAATTACTCGTTTGTACACTGCTAATATCCCAACTTACCCAAGCGGCATGTGGGCCTTTACAATCGGTTCTAAAAAATATGATCCGCTGGAAGTTAGCGAAGAGCGTTTCCATGACATTGAAACAAAATACTATACAAAAGAATTGCACAAAGCTGCGTTTGTATTGCCTAAGTTCGTACAGGATTTAGTGAAGTAAGCTGAAACGGGGGGCTAGTCCCCTAATATTTTAAAAGCGAGGGATGACCTTGGTTCGTTTCGATGAAGCCTATTCAGGCAATGTATTCATTAAAAGCCATCCGAGTTATGAGGAGAGTGAAGCGGTCATTTATGGAATGCCAATGGACTGGACAGTCAGCTACCGTCCGGGTTCACGTTTCGGCCCTGCCCGCATTCGTGAAGTGTCTATTGGACTGGAAGAGTACAGCCCTTATCTTGACCGCGAGCTGGAAGAGGTAAAATACTATGATGCTGGAGATATTCCGCTGCCTTTCGGAAATCCGCAAAAAAGCATCGATATGATTGAAGAGTTTATCGATCAGCTGCTGGCTGAAGATAAATTTCCTCTTGGCATGGGCGGAGAGCATTTGGTTTCCTGGCCTGTCATTAAGGCGATGTACAAAAAGTACCCGAATTTAGCGATTATCCATATGGATGCCCATACGGATCTGCGGGAGCATTATGAAGGGGAGCCATTATCCCATTCTACGCCAATCCGTAAAGCAGCTGATCTGATCGGACCGGGCAATGTCTATTCTTTTGGAATCCGTTCGGGAATGAAAGAGGAATTCCAATGGGCAAAGGAAGTCGGCATGCACATTTCCAAATTTGAAGTGCATAAGCCGCTGAAGGATATCCTTCCTAAGCTAGCAGGCCGTCCTGTTTACGTGACAATTGATATTGATGTTTTAGATCCTGCACACGCGCCTGGAACAGGTACAGTGGACGCAGGCGGCATCACATCAAGAGAATTGCTTGCTTCAATCCATGAAATTGCGCACTCAGATGTAAAAGTTGTCGGTGCTGATCTTGTAGAGGTTGCGCCAATCTATGATCCATCTGAACAAACAGCCAATACAGCGAGCAAGATGATGCGTGAAATGATTCTTGGATGGGTAAAAAAATAATTTGAAAACGGGGACTCTGTCCCCGTTTTTTTGTGTTTTTGAAACTTTTTCCTTTTTGTTGCCGTATGTAAGGAAAAGGGGGGTATAACGATGTATGAACATAAATTTTTTAAAGTAGAATTATCCAGTTTTAAGCTGGCGCCAACAAGGGATTATCACGAGATCGTGCGGGAGCATGAAAAAGAGGGCTGGGAGCTCGTTCAGATATTTGCCCCAGGGCATAAGAGGTTATGGCACTCCTGCTTTTTATGAGCTTATTTTTAAACGGAAAATGGACGAAGAAGGAGGTCGAATATAAATGATGGATGCAGGAACACTTTTTCCGCTCTTTGCTATTATCCCTTTTTTATTTTATATCGCTGTCCTGGTCTTCGGCATTTGGTTTGCGGTGAGCCTGATTAAAACACAGAAGGAAAAAAATCAAATACTAAGGGAAATTTCCCGCCAGCTTGAGCAAAGTAAAAAGGACGAAACCTAACGTTTTATCCTTTTTTTATTCGACAAAATTCGGGTGGTACCTGGTACCTTTCCTGTACCCTTGCACTTTCATGATGGAGTATTTATACTTATATAGTTATAGACAAGATGAAAAGGATGTGTTGCCGTTGTCCAGTCGCTCAGCGGAACAAATGCCTGTGAAGATTAAAGTGAAGACGGATATTCGCAGCGGAGGCAGTAAAGATACTTTTGAATTGACTGCTTTTGGCCGATACTATATAAAAGATGCTTCCCGTTTTCTTCAGTATGATGAAGAGATGGAAGAGGGAACGGTAAAAACGATTATAAAAATGTCCGGCACAGATGGGCTGATTTTACGAAGCGGTGCCGTTAAGATGAGGCTGCCGTTCAAGATGAATAAAAAGCTCCGGGGCAGCTACCAGACGCCTTATGGAGTGTTTGAGATGGGCACAATGACCAAAAGGATGGTTCATCAATATGATGACGAATCAGGTGAAGGCTCAATCGATATTTTATACGATTTAAAAATGCAAGGATCCCAGGCAGGTACATACCATTTGGCGATAACGTTTGAGGAGGAGAACAATGAACATAGTTGAGCAGGTGCAAAGCAAATTAAAGCAGGAAATTAAGGATGCGGTCGTGAAGGCCGGTTTGGCGGCGGAAGAGCAAATTCCAGATGTTATTCTTGAAATCCCGAAGGAAAAGGCTCATGGCGATTATTCTACCAATATGGCGATGCAATTGGCTCGTGTGGCCAAAAAGGCGCCGAGAATGATTGCGGAGGATCTTATCGCTAATTTTGACAGCTCAAAGGCTTCCATTGAAAAAATTGAAATTGCAGGCCCTGGCTTTATCAATTTTTACATGAATAATTCTTATTTGACTGACCTGATCCCGGCTGTACTTGAAGCAGGGGCTAAGTACGGCGAAACGACAATCGGCAACAGCCAAAAAATCCAGGTGGAGTTTGTTTCAGCGAACCCGACTGGCGATTTGCATTTGGGACATGCCCGCGGTGCGGCAGTCGGGGACTCCCTATGCAATATTTTAGATAAAGCTGGCTATGATGTTTCCCGTGAATACTATATTAACGATGCAGGAAATCAGATAAACAATCTGGCTCTGTCTGTTGAAGCACGTTACTTCCAGGCTCTTGGCATGGAAAAAGAAATGCCGGCTGACGGCTACCATGGTGAAGATATTATTGGCATCGGCAAAAAGCTTGCTGAGGAATTTGGCGATAAATATGTGAATATGGATGAAAAAGAACGCTTTGACTTTTTCCGTGAGTATGGTTTGAAATATGAAATGGCGAAGCTTAAGCAGGACTTGGAGGATTTCCGAGTGCCATTTGATGTCTGGTATTCCGAAACATCTCTTTATAATAACGGGAAAATCGACACTGCTTTAAAGGCGTTAAAGGATAACGGCCATATTTACGAAGAGGACGGCGCTACATGGTTCCGCTCGACTACTTTCGACGATGATAAAGACCGCGTGCTCATTAAAAATGACGGTTCTTATACGTATCTGACTCCGGATATTGCTTACCATAAGGACAAGCTTGAAAGAGGCTTTGAAAAGCTGATCAACATTTGGGGTGCTGACCATCACGGCTATATTCCGCGTATGAAAGCAGCGATCCAGGCACTGGGCTATGACCGTGAAGCGCTAGAAGTAGAAATCATCCAGCTTGTTCATTTGTATAAAAACGGCGAAAAGATGAAGATGAGCAAACGTACAGGTAAAGCCGTCACGATGCGCGATCTAGTGGAAGAGGTAGGACTGGACGCGACACGCTACTTCTTCGCGATGAGAAGTGCAGATACGCATCTGGATTTCGACCTTGATTTGGCTGTATCCCAGTCAAATGAAAATCCTGTCTATTATGCGCAGTACGCACACGCCCGTATCTCCAGCATCCTGCGCCAGGGTGAAGAGCAGGGCCTGACTGCAGACAATAACGCAGATTTCTCTCTTATTCAAGCGGAAAAGGAAATGGACGTTCTTAAGAAGATCGGCGAATTCCCGCAGGCTGTGGCAGAAGCAGCGCAAAAGCGTATGCCGCATAGAATTACGAACTATATTTTTGAACTGGCTTCCACTTTCCATAGTTTCTATAATGCTGAAAAAGTATTGGATGCTGAAAATCCGGAAAGAACAAAAGCCCGTTTGGCATTAATTAAAGCGGTACAAACAACATTGAAAAATGCATTGGCATTGATCGGAGTATCTGCGCCGGAGAAAATGTAATAGCCAATATAAGGCTGGCACCTTCAAGTGCCGGCTTTTTTCATGTTTTTGCCGAAAAAGGGGAAGATAAGTCATATGTTTAGGTTTTTAGTAGAGTGAAACTTCACTCAGTGATATTCTGAGTGTTAGTTGAACCATACAGGGAACCTTTAATTAAAAGAGACTTACTGCCCGTTAGTCAGCGGTTAGACGGGTAAAACAGTAAGCAAGTTTAAGGAGGATATCATGAAAATCGTTCTATTATCAATACTTACAGGATTTCTGGTTGGATTTATATTTGCTTTTATGAAGCTGCCGATTCCTGCGCCGCCAGCTCTTCCTGGAATCATGGGCATTGTTGGCATTTATCTTGGCTTTAAAGCGTACGAAGTGGTTTTGCCGTGGCTGCAGAATTTAGTGAGATAAGAGAAGGGATGTCCGCAAATTTTGCGGGTCATCCCTTATTTTGCGCCATTGTGAACTCAGCGAATAAAACATGAATTTTAACGAAGAAATGATGAAAATTAGCGAACAAACCGTAAAATTATGCGAATAAAATGGGCAAACTTGCGAACAAATCCTGGATTTCGCGAATGAACCTTTATGAGAGATTCGAAGAGGATCTATCTCTGATGAAAACATAGCTTTGAATTTAGGAGAATCCCTATTTTAAAGCAAAATGAACAAACCCTTGAGGATTTGTCCATTTTATCTGCATTAACCTTTCAAATTAATTCCAATGAATTTCATTTCTGTCATTTCACTGATTGCATATTTTACGCCTTCGCGGCCGATGCCGCTTTCTTTTACACCGCCGTAAGGGTAGTTGTCCTGCCTGTAGCTTGAAGCTTCATTGATCCAGACGCCGCCCATTTCCAGGCTGTCCGCTACACGGATAGCACGGTCAATATCCTTCGTGAACACACCGGCTTGTAATCCGTATACGGAATCATTGGTACGCTGGATTGCTTCCTCTTCGGTCTCAAAAGGCATAACCGAAACCAGCGGAGCAAATGCCTCATCTGAAACAACCTTCATATCACTATTCACATTTGTTAGGATCGTCGGTGATACAACGGTTCCATCTTGTTCCCCGCCTGTTTCAATTTTTGCACCCTGATCCCTGGCTTCGTCGATCCAGGCTTTTGTCTTTGAAGCTGCACCTTCATCAATCATCGGTCCAATATCGGTGCTTTCCTCACGCGGGTCGCCAATCTTAAGCCTGTTTGTAGCTTCAATGAATTTTTCAAGAAAGGGCTCGTAAAGGCTTTGATGGACATAGATTCTCTGTGCAGAAACACATACCTGGCCTGAAAAGCCAAATGCCGCCATCACAAGCTTATCAACAGCGTTATCAAGATCGGCATCTTCGAAAATAATATTGGGTGAATTTGAACCTAGCTCCATCGTTACCTTTTTTAGGCCGGCCGTATCCCGAATCATTTTTCCAACTGCAAGGCTGCCTGTAAAGGTAATCTTGGGGACCAGTTTATGGGTGGTAAGGTGGGCACCCACTGTTTCTCCTGTGCCAAGGACAAGATTCAACACGCCATCTGGCAGCCCGGCTTCTTCAAAGAGTTTTACAAGCATATAAGCGGAGACCGGTGTTTTTTCAGCCGGTTTGAAAATAA
The DNA here is from genome assembly GCF_058145115.1 of Cytobacillus sp. C11.1. Taxonomy (NCBI): domain Bacteria; kingdom Bacillati; phylum Bacillota; class Bacilli; order Caryophanales; family Bacillaceae; genus Cytobacillus; species Cytobacillus sp. C11.1. The sequence goes on from NZ_CM176935.1 coordinate 1,023,436, forward strand.
CTGTATTGCCGGCTGCTATAGCAGGTGCTATTTTATGAAGAGATAAATTTAAAGGAAAGTTAAAGGGGGTGATCGCACCTACTGGGCCGATTGGCGTGTGCTTAACCATTCCCATTCTGTTTTCTCCGCGCAGGGCAGCATCCATAGGAAGAACTTCACCGGTTATATTTTTAGAAAGCTCTGATGCAAAACGGAGAATCTGAATAGACCGTTTAACTTCTGCACGGCTATGCTTGATCGGTTTTCCTGCCTCCTGGACAATGATTGCCGCAAATTCCTCCGTTTTCTCTTCCAAAATATCAGCGGCTTTCCGCAATAGATCAGCCCTTTCAAAAGCGGGCATTTTCTTCATAGTGGTTTCAAAGGTTTTCACACTATTATTTATGGCTTCTTCCATGTCATTTTTAACTGCCAGAGCTATTTCGGCTACAAGCTCCTGATTGTAGGGGTTACGGACTTCAAGTGTTTCACGGTGGGTTTCAATTCTCTCTTTTCCATTGATAATTGAGCCTATGATCATCATCTAATCCTCCTCCTTTGCTAGCAGAGAATTTTACCTAGTTTTTTTGTGAGTTTCATATTTTCGCTATAGTCTACCGGACAATCAATCAGGACTGGCTTATTCATGCCAACTGCTTTTTCCAGAGAGGACTTCAATTCGCTTGTGTCTTGAATCTCGATTGCCTCAAATCCATATGATTTTGCAAGCTGGATAAAATCCGGATTTCCGAACTTAACATGGGATGACCGGTTAAACTCATTTAACTGTTTCCATTCAATTAAACCGTAGCCTTCATCTCTCCATAAAAGAATCACAATGGGAAGATCGAGTCTTTTGGCCGTTTCAAGCTCTGCGCTTGACATTTGGAAGGCCCCGTCGCCGCAAACGGCCACGACGTTTTTAGCAGGATGGGCCATTTTGGCGGCAATGGCTCCAGGAACAGCTACGCCCATGGAAGCTAGGCCGTTTGAAATGAGGCATGTATTGGGTTCATAGGTATGATACATTCTGGCCATCCACATTTTGTGTGCCCCAACATCCGAAATGACGATGTCGTCATCATTTAGGACTGCTCTCAGGTCAGATATGATTTTCTGCGGCTTAACAGGGAAGCCTGCGTCATTTTCAAATGACTCTAATTCGCTTAGTACTTTGCTTCTTACATTGGCAACCCATTTGTTATCACGTTCGGCAGGGGAGAGGGCATTGTTCAACTCTTGTAAGTTTTCTTTGATATCGCCGATCACATGGTGTTTCACCGGATAGCTTGCATCCGTTTCAGCTTCAATGGTATCAATATGCAAAATCGGTGTTTGCCCGCCGGGATTCCAATTTTTTGGAGGGTATTCAGCCATATCAAAGCCAATGGTAATAATGAGGTCTGCTTCCCGGAATCCGCAGGTAATATAATCATTGCTGCTTAAACCGGCGGTCAGCAGGCTTAATTCATTTCTCCATGATAGGGCACCCTTTCCCATGAAGGTATGGACAACAGGAATCTGGGTTTTTTCCACCAATGCACGCAGGCTATCCGAGGCTTGTCCTCTTTCAACGCCCATGCCAGCCAGGATGAGAGGGTGTTTAGCGTCCTCCATTAGCTTTGCGGCTTCCTGGATCACCCGTTCACTCGCTTCTGATAAAGAGTGATTCATCATTTTAAGCGGGGATGCCTCCACCTCCATAGCTGCAATATCTTCTGGCAAATCAATATGTGTGGCGCCATGCTTTTCCGTTGTGGCTACCCGAATTGCTTTTCTGACAACCTCCGGGATGATATCTGTTGTTTTCACCTGGGTATTCCATTTTGTTACCGGTTCAAAAACAGAAACCAAATCATAATATTGGTGGGAAATTTTGTGCTGCCTATCCAATCCTGCCTGGCCTGTAATCGCAATAAGTGGGCAGTGGTCCATATTGGCATTGGCAACACCTGTCAGCAGGTTTGTTGCACCCGGTCCGAGAGTGGCCAGGCAGACTCCTGGTTTACCTGTAAGCCTGCCGTATGTCCCCGCCATAAATGCGGCATTTGTCTCATGTCTTGTCACAATAAACTCGATGCTTGAATCGAGAAGGGCATCCATAATGTCCAGGTTCTCTTCACCGGGAACCCCGAAGATATATTCAACCCCTTCGTTTTCAAGGCATTTAATCAGCAGTTGTGCTGCATTCATTCCTGACACCTCCTGAGCTTTTAATAAAAATAGCTTATTTGACTATTCCACATAAATGTCTGCCTAAACAGAGGGAACCCTATTGTATTAAGAAGAACAAAACTGAATAACTGATGGGACTGTGGGTCTATGAAAAAAAACATTATTCAAAGAGAGTATTGAAAGAAGTTTTAGGAATACAATTTTTGAGGGAACTTTCCGTATGAATGATTTGCTGAGTTTAAAGAGGCAGGTTGTTTTTTACGCAAAAGGGTGTTCATAAAATCAAGAGTTATACTATATGGGGATGAGATATATAATGCGGATGAATTCTCCGATTTTGCCAGGTGTCTGCGCAGGATAGCTGCTAGAGGAATTGAGGCAAAAGGTAAAAGAAATCACGTTAAAATGAAAGGGCGATCCTCTATAAAAGGAGGAACGCCTTTGTTATTTCCATACAATCTCCGCACCGCCAATCCTTTTTACGCCGCGAATGCTGCTGATATCCTCTGTCAGTTTAAGGGCTGCTTTGTCCTTTGCCTTTGCTTCAATCATAAAGTCGATGTCCCGGTCAAAGGTTCTCAGCAAATCGAGAAGCGGCCTGATAAAGTCAAGATCTACGTAGTCAGCGTGCGACCGGAAAGCTTTTTCGGATTTAGGTGAAGAAATATGAATCTTCGGCTTCAAGCTGGTTTTTTCCCATGTCTGAAAAATTTCCGGGAGGAGTTCTTCCAAAGGCCTGTTCCCGAGATTGGCCATATGGTGATGATAATCAAACATAAGGGGAATATTTTCCTGCTGGCAGGCCAACAGCGTTTCATCCGTGTTATAGGTTTTATCATCGTTCTCCAGCGTCATTGCTTCTTTAATGTGGGAAGGCAGCATCTTTAGATTTTCATGAAAACGATCAATGGTCGCCAGCTTATCTCCATATGCACCGCCGATATGGATATTGATGATGCTTTCTTTTTCCACCCCCATGGCTTCAAACATCGTGTAATGATACTCCATATCTTTGACGGCGTTCTTTGTTACTTCCTCCCGGGGTGATGTAAACAGGGTGAACTGGTTGGGGTGGAAGCTGACCCGCAGTTTATGTTTTTTGATAATCTCGCCAAGCTCCAGCCACTTTCCCTTAAAGGGTGTAACAAAATCCCATAATACTTCAGGATGGGTGGCAAGGGGGACGATGGAACTGGAGAGCCTATACAATTGAATTTCGTGTGCAATATTGTAATGCAGCATCCTTAATGTATTTTGCAGATTTTGAGCTGTGACTGCTTTCAGTTTTTCCAGCCTTTCTTCAGAAGGCATTTGCTGATAGCGGGTAAAGGTTAAAGTTCTGGCAGGGGAAGCTTCCCACAAGCTAATGGCATGGGAAACATATCCTAAGCGAATCTTCATTTTGATGCACCTTCTTTTCCCTGGATTCCCCTAAAGAAAACTGGCCACCGTGCGGGCAAGCATCTCTTTAAATGTCCGAAAAGGATCCAGGCGGTTTAATTCTTTTAATGTTAATCTTTTCGCATTTTGAATGTCCTTATCTAAAACTGCTTGGACCTTTTGTATGAGTTCCTTGTCATAAATAAAGCAGTTGATTTCATAGTTTAAAAACAGGCTCCGTTTATCAAAATTGGCTGTTCCGACATCTGTGATTTCATTATCGATGATGATTGCCTTGGCATGATAAAAACCGTTTAAGTATTCATAAACATATGCACCTTGCTTTAGCAGCTTTCTTAAATAAAGATAAGAGGCTTCTTTTACAAGGACATGATCTGTAATGCAGGGAACAAGAATTTTAACAGTGACGCCTCGTTCCAATGCATGGCTTAAATCCTGGAAGAGTCTTTTACTGGGAATAAAATAAGGCGTGCCAATTGTAATCGATTGCTTTGCATTACGGATTATAGAGGAAAAGCTTTCTTCCAAAAAGGCCCCTTTATAGGCAGCCAGCTGATGTTTATATTTGCCCGTATGGAGTTCAGGAAAATAGATGCTGTTTGCCAGCAAATCAGTCTTTGTTGCTTTGTACCAATCTGCAAGAAATTCTCTTTGCAGATCGTGAACACCTTCGCCTTGAAATTTTAAATGGTAATCGCGCCAGGGTGTCAGCTTTGGATCTTTATTAATGTATTCTTTCCCGATATTAAAACCGCCGCTATAACCGATCTTTCCGTCAATAACGGTAATCTTCCTGTGGTTTCTGGCTTGAAACGAATAGAAAAGAAAAGGCGGCTTGGGAACATGTGCGAAGGAAAATTTAATTCCGCTGCTTTTGAGATCTTTAACGGTTTTTCTCTTAACAGGAAAGCTGCCGGCCCAATCGAGAAGGAGGCGGACTTCAATCCCTTCCTTTGCTTTACCCTTTAGAAGAGTTAAAAACTCATGGCTGATTTTATCATCCTTCACAATATAAAATAAAATATGGATATGCTTTTGGGCGTTCCTTATTTCAGAAAATAAGTCTTTAAATAAAGCAGGCCCGTCTGCAAACATCTCCATATCGCTCTGGCGGATTGGACAATTTGTTCGCTCAAGTTTTTTTAAATGATTTTTACGGCCCCATGTAAAATCGATATACATCCATAAAAAGAGTACGAGTAAAATGACCATGATGATATTCCAGACTGTCAAAACGCCATCTTCCTCTCAACAAGATTTCCTGTTAGTATTTCCTCCGGCTGCATTTCTATCATGGAATCTTCCGTTTATTGCAGGACTTTTTCAAAAAGGAAGAGAAGTTATCTACATGTGGATAATGAAATTATTAAATTTTTCGAACAAGTTTAATGAAAAAGTGGTTGACTGAATGCTCATTCATAATATAATGGGAGTAAGAGATAAATTCAGAAAATTTTACTGTATTTTAAATTTTCTAAGGAGAATGAATTGGCACAAAAGTCGCTGGAATCATTTACGAAAGGAGCACTATGCCCTATGAACGGTTTATTATGGATTAACTTAATTGCATTCCTTCTTGTAACCGCTTACGCTGTCAGCCTGTTTGTCTATGTTGTCAAGACACGGATTGAATATATCAAGCTGGGCAAAAAGGTCGAATTTGACGGCAAAGTAAAAGAGCGCCTTGAAAAAATCTGGGTCAATGTGTTTGGACAGAAGAAGCTCTTAAAGGATAAGAAAAGCGGAATTATGCACGTCATGTTTTTCTACGGATTTCTTCTTGTCCAATTTGGTGCCATTGATTTTATTATCAAGGGAATTAAGCCTGGTGCACATTTGCCGCTGGGACCTTTATATCCTGGTTTCACGTTCTTCCAGGAAATTGTGACCTTGATGATCCTTGTTGCGGTGATCTGGGCTTTTTACCGCCGCTATGTTGAAAAGCTTGTTCGCTTAAAAAGAGGATTTAAAGCAGGTCTCGTACTTATTTTTATCGGAGGGTTAATGCTCTCTGTTCTCCTTGGAAATGGGATGAGCATGATCTGGCATGGCCATGAAGGAACATGGTCCGAGCCTGTCGCGTCTCTCATTGCCGGAGCATTCTCATGGATGGGTGAAACCGGGGCGATTGCTGTATTCTATATCGCATGGTGGATCCATTTGCTGTTCCTATTAGCTTTCCTTGTGTACGTGCCGCAATCCAAGCACGCTCACTTAATCGCCGGACCGGCCAACGTTTATTTCAACCGTATGGATAACCCGGGAAAATTAAAAGCAATCGATTTTGAAGATGAATCACAAGAAAGCTTTGGTGTCGGAAAGATTGAAGACTTTACACAGCACCAAATGATTGATTTCTACGCATGTGTGGAATGTGGGCGCTGTACAAATATGTGTCCGGCTACAGGTACGGGTAAAATGCTTTCGCCTATGGATTTGATTATTAAATTGCGTGACCATTTAACCAACCACGGTGCTGCTGTTACATCCAAGCAGCCTTGGGTGCCAACTTTTGCTTTTTCAAACACGAAAGGCAATCAGATTGCGCTTGCAGCTGCAGGCCAAGGTGCTGAAGAAGCAGCGGCCGGCCTTGCATACAGCCCAAGCCTGATCGGCGAAGTCATCACAGAAGAAGAAATTTGGGCATGTACAACCTGCCGCAACTGTGAAGATCAATGTCCGGTTATGAATGAGCATGTTGATAAAATTATTGACCTGCGCCGTTACCTTGTTTTGACAGAGGGGAAAATGGACGCTGATGCACAGCGCGCCATGACGAATATCGAGCGCCAGGGCAATCCTTGGGGACTTAACCGCAAGGAGCGCGAAGACTGGAGAGAGGCACGCGAGGATGTTCATGTGCCGACAGTGAAGGAAATGAAGAAGGCAGGAGAAGAGTTCGAATACTTATTCTGGGTTGGCTCAATGGGATCTTACGATAACCGCAGCCAAAAGATTGCTCTATCCTTTGCCAAGTTATTAAATGAGGCAGGCGTTAAGTTCGCTATTCTTGGAAACAAGGAAAAGAACTCGGGTGATACGCCAAGACGTCTTGGTAACGAGTTCTTATTCCAGGAGCTTGCGACTAAGAATATTGAAGAATTTGAGAAAAATGAAGTGAAGAAAATCGTTACAATCGACCCGCATGCCTACAACATTTTCAAAAACGAGTATCCGGATTTTGGATTGGAGGCAGAGGTATATCACCATACTGAGGTTCTTGCCAAGCTTGTAGAAGAAGGCAAACTTAAGCCGCAATATGCAGTGAATGAAACGATCACATTCCATGACTCTTGCTATCTTGGACGATACAACGAGGTTTACGATCCTCCGCGTGAAATCCTTAAGTCTATTCCAGGGGTTAAGCTTGTGGAAATGGAAAGAAACCGCGAAACCGGCATGTGCTGCGGAGCGGGCGGCGGCTTGATGTGGATGGAAGAAGAAACTGGCCACCGCATCAACGTATCACGTACAGAGCAGGCGCTGGCGGTTAACCCGTCCGTAATCAGCTCGGGCTGTCCTTACTGCTTAACCATGCTATCTGATGGAACAAAGGCAAAAGAAGTGGAAGAACAAGTTCACACGTACGATGTTGCTGAAATTCTTGAAAAGTCCATTGTGGGTGAAAAGCAGAATTTAGCTTCATAAGATAAATAATTTTAGTAGAAATTGAAGCACTAAAACAAAATCGCTTAAAGCATTTTAAGTCACTGCTAAGCATATATGTATGTGACAGGAGAATGATTTTTGCCCCGGTAAGTTTAACTAACCATGAGCGGGGAATTCAAATACACCGCTCATGGAAGTTAAACTTTATGAATTTTGTGTAAAGTGTTTCAATTTTTTCTATTTTTCTAGTAAAATAGAAAATAGTTAAGCGCTTACAATTTAAAGCTGGCTGGAGATCGATTATCTCCTTTTTGCACGCTGTCTTTTCGAGCGAGCGTTCAGTCAACCCTAGTACCTCCACATACATTTAACTTCAACAAGACCAACTGCAATGACTCAAAATTTTTTCTGAAAAATTGTTCGAACATTTTAAATTAACAGTACAAAGGAGCGATTCTTTATGGGGAAAACCGTAATTCTTAGCGGAGCAAGAACACCTTTTGGAAAATTTGCCGGAGCGCTTAGCAGCTTTTCTGCTTCTGATCTTGGCGGTTTTGCAGTGAAAGAAGCATTGAACCGTGCCGGTGTAAATCCTGATGAAGTAGACGAAGTGATTCTCGGAACCGTTCTTCAAGGCGGACAGGGGCAAATCCCTTCACGCCAGGCTGCGAGGAAAGCAGGCTTGCCATGGGAGGTAAAAACCGAAACAATCAATAAAGTTTGTGCTTCCGGAATGCGCAGCGTGACGTTGGGCGACCAGATTATCCGTGCAGGGGACGAGGAAGTGATTGTGGCTGGCGGCATGGAGTCGATGAGCAATGCTCCTTACATATTGCCGAAAGCGCGCTGGGGCTTGCGCATGGGTGATTCAACCGTTAAGGATTTAATGGTTCATGATGGATTGAGCTGCAGCTTTACAGGAGTCCATATGGGAACGTACGGAAATTCCACAGCAAAAGAATTTGAAATCAGCCGTGAAGAGCAGGACAAATGGGCATTGAGGAGCCATGAACGTGCGATTGCAGCCATTGAATCCGGCAAACTGGCAGAGGAAATTGTACCTGTAGAGGTTCCGCAGCGAAAAGGTGAACCTGTCGTTGTCGCTAAGGATGAATCGCCACGTAAAGAGACCTCTTTAGAAAAGCTTGGTAAGCTTGGTTCTGTGTTCAATTCGGACGGAACGATTACGGCTGGCAATGCACCAGGAGTTAACGATGGCGCAGCAGCATTGGTGCTCATGAGCGAACAGCGCGCAGAACGCGAAGGCAAAAAGCCGGAAGCCTATATCCTCGGCCATACAGCTATAGCGGTTGAAGCAAAGGATTTCCCGCAGACTCCGGGACTTGTTATAAATGAGCTTTTGAAAAAGACAGGAAAAACGCTTGAAGAAGTGGACCTTTTTGAAATTAATGAAGCGTTCGCAGCAGTTGCCTTAACGAGCGGAAAAATTGCGAACCTGGATGAAGAAAAAGTGAATGTGAACGGAGGAGCAGTCGCACTGGGACATCCAATCGGCGCAAGCGGAGCAAGAATTATTTTAACCTTAATGCATGAATTAAAGCGCCGGGGCGGCGGAATTGGCATTGCAGCCATCTGCAGCGGAGGCGGACAGGGCGATGCAGTTATGATCGAAGTGCCGAAGCAGTAATTTTTCAGCAGGATGGGTGTTTAACGGCTGATAGTGCAGATTCGAGGAATTATCGGCCAAAAAAACAGTTTAAATGGCTAATTCGGGGAATTATCGGCCAAAAAAAGCAGTTTAACGGCCGAATCAGCAGAAATACCGGCCAAAGTTCAAGAACGGAGGATATGAACATGAACGTTAGAAACATTATGGTAATCGGTGCAGGACAAATGGGATCGGGAATTGCACAGGTTTGTGCACAGGCAGGGTACAGCGTGCTGCTGAACGATCTGAAGACAGAGTTTGTAGACCGCGGACTAGGCGTTATTAAAAAGAACCTTTCCCGTCAGGTGGAGAAAGAGCGCATGACAGCGGAGGAAATGGAAACTGTGCTTGAAAATGTAACCGCTTCAACTGACCTGCAGGATGTTAAAAATGTTGACCTTGTTATCGAAGCAGCCGTTGAAAATATGGATATTAAGACAAAGATCTTCAGCCAGCTGGATGAACTTGCACCGGAGCATGCGATTTTGGCGAGCAATACATCATCTCTTCCTATTACCGAAATTGCTGCTGCCACAAACCGTCCAGAAAAAGTAATTGGCATGCACTTTATGAATCCGGTGCCTGTGATGAAGCTGGTTGAAATCATTCGCGGCCTTGCTACAGCAGATGAAGTGTATCAAACAATAGAGGAAATCACCAAAACGCTTAAAAAAGTACCTGTTGAAGTGAATGATTTTCCTGGATTTGTGTCCAATCGGATATTAATGCCGATGATTAATGAAGCGGTTTATACCCTGTATGAAGGCGTTGCATCGAAAGAAGCGATCGATGAAGTGATGAAGCTAGGCATGAACCATCCCATGGGGCCGCTGACTTTAGCAGATTTCATCGGCTTGGATACGTGCCTGTATATTATGGAAACGCTTCACGAAGGCTTTGGCGATGATAAATACCGCCCATGCCCATTACTAAGAAAATATGTTAAAGCTGGCTGGCTCGGAAAGAAAACAGGCAGAGGCTTCTACGTTTACGAATAAAGCAAGGGCTTAAGGCGCCCTTGGACTATTTTTACCAATCATTGGGGCCTGGCTAACAGAAGCCAGGCGGCATCGGGGGGAAGACAAGTGAACCTGAGATTTACAGAAGAGCAGGAAATGATGAGAAAAATGGTGCGGGATTTTGCCCAGACGGAAATTGCTCCTTTTGTTGAAAAAATGGAGCAAGGCGAGTTTCCGAGGGAGATCCTTCGCAAAATGGGCGAGCTAGGCTTAATGGGGATTCCAATTCCGGAAAAATACGGCGGATCTGAAATGGATTTTACTTCATATATCATTGCCATTCATGAATTGTCCCGGGTTAGTGCGACGGTAGGGGTTATTTTATCAGTCCATACATCTGTGGGTACTAATCCGATTTTATATTTCGGTACAGAAGAGCAAAAGCAAAAATATGTACCGAAGCTTGCTTCAGGTGAGTATCTCGGGGCTTTTTGCCTCACAGAACCGAGCGCAGGCTCAGATGCGGGAAGTTTAAAATCGCGTGCAGTGAAAGACGGAGACCATTACGTCATTAACGGATCGAAAGTATTTATCACCAATGGAAGAGAAGCAGATGTGTATATCGTATTCGCTTCAACCAATCCGGAGCTGGGCAGTAAAGGGGTTTCGGCGTTTATCGTAGAGAAGGATACTCCAGGCCTTATATTCGGAAAAGATGAACATAAGATGGGCTTGCACGGTTCCAGGACACTGCAGTTGACATTTGAGGATATGCGCGTTCCGGCTGAGAACCTTCTTGGCAATGAAGGTGAGGGCTTCAAAATTGCTATGGCAAACCTTGATTCAGGACGGATCGGGATTGCTGCACAGGCACTTGGAATTGCAGAGGCTGCCTTTGAAGCAGCAGCCGATTATGCGAAAGAGCGGGTGCAATTCGGAAAGCCGATAGCAGCCCAGCAGGGAGTAGGATTTAAGCTTGCGGACATGGCAACAAACATCGAAGCTGCCAAGTTATTAATCTATCGGGCAGCAGAGCTTCGCCAGCGCGGCATAAAGTGCGGTCTTGAAGCATCCATGGCAAAGCTTTTTGCATCAAGAACAGCAGTGGAAGTGACAACAGAAGCGATCCAGGTTTACGGCGGCTACGGCTATACAGAAGAATACCCGGTTGAACGCTACTTCCGTGATGCGAAAATTACCGAAATCTACGAAGGAACCAGTGAAATACAGAGGATAGTCATCAGCAAGCAGCTGTAAAGACTTCATCTTGGAGGATGTTCTCTAAAGTTTGTTGCTTTCAGGCGATTAACTAAGTTTTTCCACTGAGTTGATTGGAGCGAAAGGCACTTGATCCTCGAAAATGCTGCCGCATTTTCTTCGTGCGGTGTTTATTCAAGGATGTTTATTCAATGTCCTACGGGAGCAGCGTTCCAAGGGGAGACCCCGCAGACGCAGAGCGTCGAGGAGGCTCCCGGTAGCCCCGTGGGTTCGCTGTGTGCCTGCAGCGGAAATCAACGGGTAGGATTATAAGGTCTTTTTGAAATATCAAAGAAATCATTCAAAGCGAGGGACTGACAATGAATTTTCAATTGAGTGAAGAGCATGAAATGATAAGAAAGATGGTTCGCGATTTTGCCAGAAATGAAGTTGCTCCAACAGCAGCAGAGCGTGATGAGGAAGAGCGCTTTGATCGCGAAATCTTCAACAAGATGGCAGAGCTTGGCTTAACGGGTATTCCCTGGCCTGAAGAATACGGCGGAATCGGCAGCGATTACCTGGCATACTGCATCGCGGTTGAAGAGCTTTCAAGAGTGTGTGCTTCAACAGGTGTTACCCTTTCTGCACATACATCCCTTGCAGGCTGGCCAATTTTCAAATTCGGCAGTGAGGAGCAAAAGCAAAAGTATTTAAAGCCAATGGCACAAGGTGAAAAAATCGGTGCATACGGGCTGACTGAGCCTGGCAGCGGTTCAGATGCAGGCGGAATGAGAACGACTGCGCGTCTGGAAGGCGATCACTATGTATTGAATGGCAGCAAAATTTTCATTACAAACGGCGGAGTAGCAGATATTTATGTCGTATTTGCTTTAACGGATCCAGCCGAAAAACATAGAGGAACAACGGCATTTATTGTGGAGGCCGGCTTTGAAGGCTTCTCTGTAGGCAAAAAAGAAAAGAAATTGGGTATCCGTTCATCGCCGACTACAGAAATTATTTTTGAAGATTGCAAGGTTCCTATTGAGAACGTACTGGGGGAAGTTGGAGAGGGCTTCAAAATCGCAATGATGACACTTGACGGCGGCCGCAATGGTATCGCAGCACAGGCTGTCGGAATTGCCCAGGGTGCATTGGATGCTTCCGTCGAGTATGCAAAAGAGCGAGTACAGTTTGGCAAGCCGATTGCTGCCCAGCAGGGGATCGGATTTAAGCTGGCGGACATGGCGACAAGCATTGAAGCTTCAAGACTATTAACTTATCAGGCAGCATGGCTGGAATCCGAAGGCCTCCCATACGGAAAGGAATCTGCGATGTCTAAGCTTCTAGCGGGCGACACGGCTATGAAGGTAACAACGGATGCCGTTCAAATCTTCGGCGGATACGGCTATACAAAGGATTATCCGGTTGAACGCTTTATGCGTGATGCAAAAATTACGCAGATTTACGAAGGTACGCAGGAAATTCAGCGTCTTGTAATCTCACGGATGGTAACGAAATAAGAAAAGTAGTTTAACTTGGGTCAGGGCGTTGTCCGGCTTCCAATAAAATTGTTGCAGGTGCTTTGGTCTTATTCAAGCTGGAACGGGGATTCAGCAAAAACGGAGGATTTGCAAAGGCGGTAGATAAAAATGAAAAAACGGGAAGTGCAGGCTTCTGTTAAAGATGAGCGTCTGGTCAAAAAGAGGCGCGATCAGATGATTAAAGGTGCCGTCACCCTTTTTATCCAAAAAGGGTTCCATCGTACAACAACTAGAGAGATCGCAAAGGCATCTGGTTTTAGTATCGGGACGCTTTATGAGTATATCCGGACGAAGGAAGACGTATTATATCTGGTTTGTGACAGCATCTATGATCAGGTTGCGGAGCGGCTGCAAAAGGGTCTTGATACAAATCAAGGCACGCTTGAAAGCCTGGAACAGGGAATTGCCGATTATTTCAAGGTAGTCGATGAAATGCAGGATGAAGTGCTCGTCATGTATCAGGAAGTAAAATCCTTAACAAAGGACGCGCTTCCGTATGTCCTAAAAAAAGAAATTGAAATGGTTGGCATGTTTGAGCATGTCATCACGCTTTGTGTGGAAAATGGAGAGCTGGACCTTCCGGAAGGAAAAATCAAAATGATTGCCCATAACATTTTTGTCCAAGGGCAAATGTGGGCGTTCCGGCGCTGGTCATTGCAAAAGATGTACACGATTGATGAATATATCCAGCTGCAGACGGATCTGCTTTTTCAAGGGATAAAAAACCCAGACAAGGTTTCGGAAAAAGCTTAACAAGTTAAATTTTTATGCGCACAGCATCAGCTGCCCTGGTGCCTGCGCTTTCGGACAAGGGGGAGAAGTATGAGTAATCCAGAAGTGTATAAGCCGAAAAATCATATTCGCTTTGTAACAGCTTCGAGTCTTTTTGATGGCCATGATGCTTCCATTAACATTATGCGCAGAATCATTCAGGCGAGCGGTGCGGAGGTAATCCACCTAGGTCATAACCGTTCGGTAGAAGAAGTCGTGAACGCTGCGATTCAGGAAGATGTACAGGGAATCGCCATTTCCTCTTATCAGGGAGGGCATGTTGAGTATTTCAAGTATATGTATGACTTGCTGAAGGAAAGAGGCGCTTCCCATATCCGCATTTATGGCGGTGGCGGCGGGGTTATCATCCCGAAGGAAATCAAGGAATTGCATGAGTACGGAATCGCGAGAATTTTTTCGCCTGAAGATGGCCGAAAGCATGGCCTGCAGGGCATGATCAACCAGATGATTAAAGAATGTGATTTCCCTACATTCACAGCAGAATCATCCGAGCAAATTGAAAAGCTTCAGGAAGGGGAAACCAATGCGATTGCCAAGCTGATTACCCTTGCTGAGCATCAGGTTACGGAGACCAAAGAAGCAGCCCCAACTCTTGAAACCGTGATGGAAAAAGTAAAGTCGCTTGAAAAACAGGTACCGGTTGTTGGGATTACGGGTACAGGCGGTGCCGGTAAAAGCTCTTTAACCGATGAGCTGATCCGCCGTTTTATCAACGAAATCCCGGAAAAGAAGGTAGCCATTCTGTCCGTTGACCCGACAAAGCAAAAAACGGGCGGTGCGCTTCTGGGGGACCGGATTCGCATGAATGCGATCTTTAATCCGCGTGTTTATATGAGAAGCCTCGCAACTAGAAATTCCCGCAGTGAGCTTTCACTTGCGATTCAGGATGCGATTTCGGTTGTGAAGGCTGCCGGCTTTGACTTGATTATTGTTGAAACAAGCGGAATCGGGCAAGGGGATGCGGGCATTACCGAAATTTGCGATGTCTCTATGTATGTGATGACAAGTGAATTCGGCGCGCCTTCCCAGCTTGAGAAAATAGATATGATTGATTATGCAGACTTAATCGTTATTAATAAATTTGAGCGCAAAGGGTCTGAAGATGCCATGCGCCAGGTGCAAAAGCAATATCAGCGCAGCCGGATGTTTTTTGAAAAGGAACTGGAAGAAATGCCTGTATACGGTACGATTGCAAGCCAGTTCAATGATCCGGGAACAAATGCGGTGTTTGCTGCACTGGTTGAAACGATCAACAAAAATGCAGGCACAGATTGGGAGACGAATTTTTCAAAAAATGCGAAAGTGGAAAAGCAGAATGTCATTATCCCGAATGAGCAGCGGTATTATTTGCGTGAGGTTTCAGATACAGTACGCGGCTATCATAAGAAAGCAGAGGACCAAGCCGATCTTGCCCGCAAATTGTTCCAGCTGGAAGGAGCTCTTCTTGCTGTAAAAGAACAGGAAGGAAACGAAGAGGCAATCTCTTCATTGGAGGCCATCAAAGCGTCTGTCGAAGACAAATTGACAGCTGAAACGAAGAAGATTCTTGAGGGCTGGGATCGTCTGAAGGAAAAATATGCAGGCGAGCAATTTGTGACGAAAATCCGCGATAAGGAAATCATAACGGTTTTAAAAACCAAGAGCTTATCAGGCCTGTCCATTCCAAAGGTGGCCCTTCCTAAGTACAAGGATTATGGAGAAATCATCCGCTGGGTGTATAGAGAAAATGTCCCTGGCTCATTCCCGTACACAGCAGGCGTTTTCCCATTCAAACGCGAGGGAGAAGATCCAAAAAGGCAGTTTGCCGGCGAAGGTACGCCTGAAAGGACGAATCGCCGTTTCCACTATCTTTCAAAAGATGATTCAGCCAAGCGTTTAAGCACAGCGTTTGACTCGGTTACTCTTTACGGAGAAGATCCGGATTACCGCCCGGACATTTACGGAAAAGTAGGGGAGAGCGGTGTCAGCGTTTGTACGCTTGATGATATGAAAAAACTGTATGCCGGATTTGATTTATGCCATCCATCTACATCTGTATCGATGACTATTAATGGGCCGGCTCCGATCATATTGGCTATGTTCATGAATACAGCCATTGAGCAGCAGATTGAAGCAAAAGAGCAGGAGCTTGGCCGAGTGCTCACTCCGGAAGAGTTTACCGAAGTAAGGGCGAAAACGCTGCAAACGGTAAGGGGAACGGTTCAGGCTGATATTTTAAAAGAAGACCAGGGCCAAAATACTTGTATCTTCTCTACAGAGTTTGCATTAAGGATGATGGGGGATATCCAGCAGTATTTTATCGACCATAAGGTCCGCAATTATTACTCTGTCTCGATTTCAGGCTACCATATCGCAGAAGCGGGTGCGAACCCAATTTCGCAGCTGGCATTTACATTGGCAAATGGCTTCACATATGTAGAGTATTATTTGAGCAGAGGCATGAACATCAACGACTTTGCACCAAACCTTTCATTCTTCTTCTCAAACGGACTGGATCCTGAGTATACGGTGCTTGGCCGTGTGGCACGCCGCATCTGGGCGACTGTTATGAGAGATAAGTATGGAGCGAATGAAAGAAGCCAAAAGCTGAAGTACCATATCCAGACTTCCGGGAGGTCGCTGCATGCGCAGGAAATCGATTTTAACGATATTCGTACAACACTGCAGGCATTGATGGCACTTCAGGATAACTGTAACTCACTGCATACAAATGCTTATGATGAAGCGATTACCACTCCGACAGAAGAGTCTGTCCGCCGAGCGATGGCCATTCAGATGATCATTACAAAAGAACATGGTTTATCCAAGAATGAAAATCCGCTTCAGGGCGCTTTCATCGTGGATGAGCTGACAGATCTTGTAGAGGAGCAGGTATTGAAGGAATTCGAACGCATTAGTGACCGCGGCGGCGTACTTGGTGCCATGGAAACTCAATACCAGCGCGGAAAGATTCAGGATGAGTCCATGTATTATGAAATGAAGAAGCATACAGGTGAGCTTCCAATTATCGGAGTAAACACATACTTGAATCCGAATCCTCCTTCAGAGGAAGAAATGGACAATATGGAACTGGCAAGAGCAACTAAAGAAGAAAAAGAAACTCAGATCCGCAATCTGCGCAGCTTCCAGGAGCGCAATAAAGATAAAGCAGAAGGGGCCTTGAACCAATTGAAGGAAACGGCAGTCAGCGGAGGCAACATTTTCGCTGCATTAATGGAAACGGTCAAAGTGGCAAGCCTTGGACAAATCACACGTGCACTATATGAAGTGGGCGGGCAATATCGCAGGAATATGTAGATTAAATAAGGCATCCAAAGGCCAATGGAGTCAACAATTGAAATTAAGGCTTGCAGTCTCGAGCTGCAGGCCTTTACTTTTCCTGAGTGATAACCTAATTTTTACACGGAATTAATACAAAATACATCCGTATCCTATATAATGGAATCATTATACATAGCGGTGCACTTCGGGGAAGCTGAGGATGTGAAAATGTGAAGAAATTATTTCTGTATGCAGCTCTAGTGGGAGCTAGTGCGGGCGTTTACTTCCTATACGAAAGACAGCTT
The DNA here is from genome assembly GCF_058145115.1 of Cytobacillus sp. C11.1. NCBI lineage: Bacteria > Bacillati > Bacillota > Bacilli > Caryophanales > Bacillaceae > Cytobacillus > Cytobacillus sp. C11.1. Next base: position 1,040,324 of record NZ_CM176935.1, read on the forward strand.
GGAGCCATTGCCTTCTTTTTATTATCATTTTATTTTACTTGGCTGGCGTATAAACAGATGGATCAGCCTTTGAAAGGCCGGAAAAGAAACAGGGTGGATTAAACTCTTCTATTTATAGGCATGAAATACACTGCTTTGATTTTGGCACCCTGCTGAGTGGAGCGGGTCGCAGGGAGACTTCGCAGGTGCGTATGCGCCAGGATGCTCCCTGACCCCTGCGGAAAGCTGGTTTCAAGAGCGGAAATCAACAGGCCTTTTCATTAACGTTTATGTTTAGCAGGGCTGGCAAGTACAAAACTGCAGAAAAAATGCCAGAACAGCAGATATAACTGGCATAAACCGTAAAAATTTGTTTATAATGAAGAATATGTCTTCTTGGGGGCAGTTCAAGTGTTTTTTTGTGCTCTCAAAATATAGAGCCAATAGGGCTTCATTTAAGTTTGTGCGTGTTTTTGTTATTTACGCTGCCTAATAGCGTTACATAGGGAAAGGAAGTGCTGATATTGAGTTTGGAACAATTCTCAAAAGAAGAATTACAAGAAATGTCATTAATTGAAGTGGCTTATGAACTTTTAAAAAGCAAAAAAGAACCGATGGCTTTTAATGACATTATGGATGAAGTGACTAAGATTCTGAACCTTTCAAAGGAACAAGTTAAATCGAAAATTGCACAGTTCTACACTGATTTAAATATAGATGGACATTTTATTGGATTGGGGGACAACCGCTGGGGTCTTCGTTCATGGTATCCGGTAGACCAATATGAAGAAGAAGTCGTTTCCGTTATCAAGCCTAAGAAGAAAAAGGCGAAGAAGAAGGTCGCCGATGATGATCTTGACCTTGAAGATTATGATGAACTGGATGAAGAGGATATCGATTATGATGACGACGGTTTTGATGATGACGATCTGACAGATGACGATGATGATGATCTTCTTGATGATGACGACGATCTTGACGAAGACTTCGAGGATGACGCTGAAATTATTGATAAAGATGAAGAAGAATTCGATCTTGATGAAGATGATGATGACGATGATGACCTTGAAGAAGATGAACTTGAACTGGATGAGGACGAAGAAGATTTATAATCTTGACTTTTCGTTTCAGGGCTTGTAGAATACTTTTTGGGCTCCTTAAAAAAGGAACGATTCGTTAGACGCTAATAGCGCTCCCTTACTTTATAAGTAAGCGGAGCGCTTTTTATTTTTTATATGGGAGAGGCGAATGGTCGTCTCTTCTAAGGGTGAATGGATAAAATTGCGTTTCCTCCCCTTTGCCGAATGGTGCAGCTTCGGATTGAAAAAATCCTGCAGCTGGAAGATAGAATTTTTTTAATGAAGTCTTTAAACCAAGACGAATATGCACAAACTGATATTGAGGGGGAATTTTACATGACAAAGTATATTTTTGTAACAGGCGGGGTTGTTTCATCTTTAGGAAAAGGGATTACAGCAGCATCACTTGGCCGCCTTTTGAAAAACAGAGGTTTAACGGTTACGATTCAAAAATTTGATCCTTACATAAATGTGGATCCGGGAACAATGAGCCCGTACCAGCATGGTGAGGTATTCGTAACGGGTGACGGTGCAGAGACTGACTTGGACCTTGGCCACTATGAGCGCTTTGTGGATATTAATCTGACAAAGTACAGCAGTGTAACAACGGGTAAAATCTACTCAACGGTGCTTAGAAAAGAACGCCGTGGAGATTATAACGGAGGAACTGTACAGGTTATTCCGCATATTACCAATGAAATTAAGGATAAAGTTTTCCGGGCAGGTCATGAAACTAATGCGGATGTGGTCATTACAGAAATCGGCGGAACGGTTGGGGATATCGAATCACTGCCATTCCTTGAAGCAATTCGCCAGATCAAGAGCGATATCGGCCGTGACAATGTGATGTACATTCACTGTACGCTGGTTCCTTATATCAAGGCTGCAGGAGAAATGAAAACAAAACCGACTCAGCACAGCGTAAAAGAACTAAGAAGCCTTGGCATCCAGCCAAACGTAATTGTTCTTCGTACAGAAATGCCGATTTCCCAGGACATGAAGGATAAAATTGCGTTGTTCTGCGATATTGATAAAGAAGCGGTAATTGAAGCAACCGATGCAGAAACATTATATTCCATTCCTTTATCACTTCAGGAGCAGAAGCTTGATCAAATCGTATGTGACCATTTGAAGCTGCGCTGCGGAGAAGCAGACATGGCAGAGTGGAATCAGCTTGTTGACAAGGTTCTAAACCTTTCCAAGAAAACAAAGATTGCCCTTGTCGGTAAATATGTTGAATTGCAGGATGCCTATATTTCGGTAGTTGAAGCATTAAAGCATGCAGGCTATGCTTTTGATTCTGATATTGAAATTAAATGGATTAACTCTGAAGAAGTGAACAAGGATAATGTAACAGAATTACTAAACGATGCAGATGGAATCCTTGTTCCGGGCGGATTCGGAGACCGCGGGATTGAAGGTAAAATTCTTGCGATCCAATTTGCCCGCGAAAATAAAAAGCCATTCCTTGGCATTTGCCTTGGCATGCAGCTTGCTTCCATTGAATTTGCAAGAAACGTACTGGGCCTAAAAGATGCACACTCTGCAGAAATTAACCCTGATACGGAACACCCAATCATCGACCTGCTGCCTGAGCAAAAGGATATCGAAGATTTAGGCGGAACATTGAGACTTGGGGTACAAGCTTGTAAATTGGAAGAAGACACAAAAGCATTTGAAGCTTACCAGGATGAAGTGGTTTATGAGCGCCATCGCCATCGCTATGAGTTTAACAATCACTACCGCCAGGATATGGAGAAGGCCGGATTTGTCTTTTCTGGTACAAGCCCAGACGGCCGCTTAGTGGAAATCATCGAGGTGAAGGACCATCCTTGGTTCTTGGCATCCCAGTTCCACCCGGAATTTATTTCAAGGCCAACACGCCCGCAGCCTTTATTCCGTGAATTTATTGGGGCATCATTGAAATTTAGCGAGAAATTATAAGATGTAAAAAAATCCCTCCAGGTGCGGAGGGATTTTTTTATGGGCACAAACGAGCGTGAGGAGATTTTCGCGATATCGGAATAAAACCTCTTGAAAATATTATTCGTATTCCGCCAAAATCTCTTCAATTGTAAATTTGATTCCGTAATACACAAATAAAGCAGCCATGGAGGCAGGGTAGCCAAAGCGATTTCCTTCTTCGTCAGGAAGGAGCCCTTTTGTTAGCTTTAAATCGATATGAACATCGGCCAAGTTGGCGAGGTTTTCGCTGCGATCAGCTTTTTCGGTACTAACTGCCACAAAAGGGATGCCTTTGCCAGCCAGTTTTTTTGCTAATGAGATAGCCTCTTCATCATCAGAATTTCTTGAAAAAATTATAAATCTGTCTGTTTCCGAAATTTCGTTATCTTTCCCCCAAATAGCCGCATCCCGGAGCGGTTCCTGGCTTTGGGTAGCTTCATGGCCGATGCCGCTCATTTCCTGAGTACCATATATATATATTTTTCCATCGCCTGCAGCGGCTTGGGCCAGCAGGCGCGCGCTGTCTTCAATGGCAAATTCCTCTTTCTCCTGCAGTCGCTTAAACAAGCCTGTAAGCTGGGTAGAAAACATTTTTAACAAAGTATTTCACTCCTTCGGTCACTGCTCCCTGAGGTTCTATTATAGTGAATCAAGAGAAAAAGGTAAAATATTCACAGTGAAATTGTAAAAAATAGCAGGAAATATGCTGTGTTATAGAGAAATTACCTGTAGGAGAATGTACAGTTAAGTGACCTGCAGTCATAATTGAGTAAGTATTTAAACAAAGTGCTTTTAAAACGACAGGAAGAGGTGGCTTGATGAAAGGGAAAATTTTAATCGTAGACGATCAGTTCGGAATCCGCATTTTACTTAATGAGGTATTACAGAAAGAAGGGTACGACACATACCAGGCTGCCAATGGAGTCCAGGCTCTCGACATTGTTTCCAAGCATTCGCCTGACCTCGTCCTTCTGGATATGAAAATTCCAGGAATGGACGGGATTGAAATTTTAAAAAGGATGAGAGTGGTTGATAGGGATATCCGGGTCATTATCATGACTGCGTATGGTGAGCTGGATATGATTCAGGAAGCCAAGATCTAGGCGCTCTTACCCATTTTGCAAAACCATTTGATATTGATGATATTCGGGCAGCCGTGAAGAAGTATTTACCGGTTCCCAATTCCAATTAAGGTGTAAAATAAACCGTTTTTACCCTGAAATTCCATCGGCTTGAAAATGATAGCGTTTGCTTTATGACAATTAAGAAAAACGCTCTAGATTAATGGCTTTTCTAAATCCTTTTTGGTATGATAACAAATGAATTCCAAAGGATCGCTTTCGTTTAACAGGGGATTTTAAGGGTACATATTCGTTAGTGTTAAGGGGAAAACTTTAACAGTCCATGCCCTGTGAAAAACTTAATCGATCATCAATAAGGAGGAAGAAAAATGCCTTTAGTTTCTATGACTGAAATGCTGAACAAAGCAAAATCAGAAGGCTATGCAGTAGGTCAATTTAACTTAAACAACCTTGAGTTCACTCAAGCCATCCTGCAGGCTGCAGAAGAGGAAAAATCACCTGTAATCCTTGGTGTTTCCGAAGGTGCGGCTCGTTACATGGGCGGTTTCAAAACGGTTGTAAAAATGGTTGAAGGACTGCTGGAAGATTACAAAATTACAGTTCCAGTGGCTATTCACTTAGACCACGGTTCAAGTTTTGATAAATGTAAAGAAGCAATCGATGCAGGATTCACTTCTGTTATGATCGACGCTTCTCATGACCCGTTTGAAGAAAACGTAGCAACTACCAGCAAAGTAGTTGAATATGCGCATGCAAAAGGCGTTTCAGTAGAAGCAGAGTTAGGAACTGTCGGAGGACAGGAAGACGATGTTGTTGCTGACGGCGTTATTTATGCAGATGCAAAAGAATGTGATGAGCTAGTGAAGCGTACAGGCATCGACTGCCTTGCACCAGCACTAGGTTCTGTTCATGGACCTTACAAAGGTGAGCCTAACTTAGGTTTCGTTGAAATGGAAGAAATCGGAAACCTTACTGGTGTTCCTTTAGTTCTTCATGGCGGAACAGGTATCCCAACAAAAGATATTCAAAAAGCAGTTTCATTAGGAACAGCTAAAATCAATGTAAATACAGAGAACCAAATTGCTTCTGCAAAGCGTGTTCGTGAAGTATTGGCAGCAGATACAGAAATGTATGATCCACGCAAATACTTAGGTCCTGCACGTGAAGCGATTAAAGAAACAGTAATCGGCAAAATGCGTGAGTTTGGTTCTTCTAACAAAGCATAATTAAGAACTGAACAAGTGATAAGAGAAACCGCCTTCTAGTTTTAGGGGCGGTTTCCCTGTATTTTTTAATAGTTAATGGTACATATGGGCTGTTTTCGTAAGGTTTTTTGCTTTTCCATCACTTAGTTTTATACGCTGAGTTGATTGGAGCGGAGGGTACTTGATCCTCGAAAATGCTTCACATTTTTTCGTGCAGTGTTTATTCAAGGAAGCAAATTCAATGTCCTGCAGGAGCAGAGGGAGCGGGAGACCCCACAGGCGAAGCCGAGGAGGCTCCCGTTACTCCCCGCGGGTTCGCTGAGTGCCCGCAGCGGAAATCAACGATCAAAATTCTTAAGCACAACATTATATACGAAAAGAGCCTACATAAAAAACGAACAAGGCTTTACAGAATAGATACTTTATTTAATAATACATAGATAATTATCAAAATATTAAACAAGGTGGGATTATTATGAAGTTTTTTATCGATACGGCAAACATGGAAGAAATTAAAGAAGCATTTTCGCTTGGGGTAGTAGCAGGTGTAACAACCAATCCATCATTGGTTGCGAAAGAAAAAAATGTATCCTTTACTGACCGCCTTCGCGAAATTACGGAATTGGTTCCGGGATCCGTTAGCGCGGAAGTAATCGCTCTCGATGCAGAAGGGATGATTAGGGAAGGGAAAGAGCTAGCTGCAATTGCGCCGAACATTACAATAAAGGTTCCCATGACTCCGGATGGATTAAAGGCCGTTAGCGCTTTTTCAAAAGAAGGCATTAAAACAAACGTTACTTTAATCTTCAGTGCAAACCAGGCGCTGCTGGCGGCAAGAGCTGGTGCAACTTATGTTTCGCCATTCCTTGGACGCTTGGACGATATTGGCCATAATGGTCTTGATTTAATTTCAACGATTGCAGAAATCTTCGCTATTCATGACATTGAAACGGAAATCATTGCAGCTTCCATCAGACATCCTCAGCATGTTACTGATGCCGCTTTAAGAGGTGCTGATATTGCTACGGTTCCTTATAAAGTAATCCAGCAATTATTCAACCATCCATTGACAGATAAAGGAATTGAAGCATTCTTGGCGGACTGGAATTCAAGAGGATAATTGATTCTTCGGTAAAATAACTCTAGGTACCCGGCTTTGTATCCGCTGCATAAGGCTTGCGGAGCAAAGCCGGCCCCATAACCTGAACCTCTGCTTTTAGTACTTCTTTCTTAATTTTAACTTTTTTCGTTATCGATACATGAGATTTGATTTTTCGTGTAAACTATAAGATAAAGATAATGTCGGAATATGTAAAAAACAGTTGGAAAATTGTTCCTTATCCATCTTGCAATGTTGTAAACTACAGATACGTGATAATATGAAAGTGCATATTTTCCCAAAGGATTTTTCTGACATTAATATTAGGACAAGCCTATTTCGGTTTCTTATAGAAGCTAGGGCTATTTTCTGACGTAATTGGTTAGAAAAGTAGTGTATAGCTTTTGCTGTAAGGGCTCTCAATTTTTGAAATATTTGAGCCAATTTACTGCAGTGCACGATTAACAACGGCTTAGAAGGGAGTTACAAATGGAAAAGCTTATGATTGCAGGCGGTTATCCTTTAAAAGGAACAGTCCGGATTAGCGGAGCCAAGAACAGTGCGGTGGCATTGATCCCGGCTACCATTTTAGCGGAGTCGCCTGTGACAATTGAAGGTTTGCCGGATATTTCGGACGTTCAAATTTTAAAAGATCTGCTTGAAGAAATAGGGGGAACAGTTGAATTTTCAGACAATGATATGACTGTTGATCCCTCTTCCATGATTTCCATGCCTTTGCCGAACGGAAAAGTAAAAAAGTTGCGTGCTTCCTATTACTTGATGGGAGCCATGCTTGGCCGTTTTAAAAAAGCGGTAATTGGCTTGCCTGGAGGCTGTCACCTTGGTCCAAGGCCGATCGACCAGCATATTAAGGGGTTTGAAGCGCTTGGCGCACGTGTGACCAACGAGCAGGGAGCCATTTATTTGCGTGCCGATGAATTGCGCGGGGCGCGAATTTATCTGGATGTTGTCAGCGTTGGGGCAACCATTAATATCATGCTAGCCGCCGTTCGGGCGAAGGGCAGAACGATCATCGAAAATGCCGCCAAAGAACCCGAAATTATCGATGTCGCTACATTGCTGACCAATATGGGTGCGAAAATTAAGGGAGCCGGAACAGATGTCATCCGTATTGACGGAGTCGACCACCTGCATGGCTGCCAGCATACAATCATTCCTGACCGGATTGAAGCTGGAACCTATATGATCGTTGGCGCAGCAGCGGGAGAGGGTGTACTGATTGATAATGTCATTCCTCATCACCTCGAATCGCTGATTGCAAAGCTTCGTGAAATGGGCGTTCAGATCGAAACGAAGGACGATCAGGTTTATGTTGGTCCAGCTGATAAAATGAAAGCTGTCGATATTAAAACACTGGTATACCCAGGTTTTCCTACGGACCTCCAGCAGCCGCTGACTTCGCTGCTTACAGGGGCAGAAGGAACAAGCATGGTCACAGATACCATTTATAGTGCCCGTTTTAAACATATTGATGAGCTTCGCAGAATGAATGCGAATATTAAGGTGGAAGGCCGTTCCGCAATTATTAACGGTCCAGTCCAGCTTCAGGGCGCCAAAGTAAAGGCAAGCGATCTGAGAGCAGGGGCTGCACTTGTGATTGCTGGCTTAATGGCTGAGGGCGTCACAGAAGTAACAGGCCTTGAGCATATTGACAGGGGCTACAGCCATCTGGTTGAAAAACTGAATGGGCTGGGTGCCACAATCTGGCGCGAAGAAATGAGTAAAGAAGAACTGGAACAAATGAAAAACGCTTAGTTTCATTTAAAATAAAGAGAACTTTACACCAATAAAATAAGGCGGGTGATGCAGCGCTGGCCATAAACCGGCCCGCCATTCACCCATGCAATTCTGCCTTAGAATCTGGGGAGGAAAGATCGATGGAAAGAAGTTTGTCAATGGAGCTTGTCCGTGTAACTGAAGGTGCTGCTTTAGCATCAGCACGCTGGATGGGGCGCGGTTTAAAGGATGAAGCGGATGATGCAGCTACTTCTGCGATGAGAGATGTGTTTGATACTGTGCCGATGAAGGGAACAGTGGTTATCGGAGAAGGCGAAATGGATGAGGCGCCAATGCTTTACATTGGGGAAAAGCTTGGAACAGGCTACGGGCCTCGCGTCGATGTAGCTGTTGATCCATTGGAAGGTACGAATATTGTAGCATCTGGCGGCTGGAATGCATTGGCTGTACTAGCTGTTGCTGACCATGGAAACCTGCTTCATGCTCCGGATATGTACATGGATAAAATTGCTGTCGGTCCTGAAGCCGTAGGACAAATTGATATTAATGCTTCTGTTTTGGATAATTTGAAAGCGGTCGCAAGAGCAAAAAATAAAGATATCAATGATGTCGTGGCAACCGTTCTTAACCGTGAGCGCCACGAGCATATTATCAGCCAGCTGCGAGATGCAGGGGCAAGAATCAAACTAATCAATGACGGTGACGTGGCTGGAGCGATTAATACAGCTTTCGATGAAACCGGAGTAGACATCCTGTTCGGTTCAGGCGGTGCTCCGGAAGGCGTTCTTGCAGCGGTTGCCCTTAAATGCCTTGGCGGAGAAATCCAGGGTAAACTTCTCCCTCAAAACGATGCAGAAGTAGAGCGATGCCTGAAGATGGGCCTTGATATTAACAAGGTTCTATTAATGGAAGACCTGGTAAGAGGCGATGATGCCATATTTGCCGCAACAGGTGTAACAGACGGAGAGCTTCTTAAAGGCGTACAGTTTAAAGGTTCCTACGGTTCAACTCATTCAGTTGTTATGCGTGCCAAATCAGGGACTGTCCGCTTTATTGAAGGTCGCCATAGCTTAAATAAAAAGCCTAATCTTGTTATTAAATAGAGAGCAAAATAGATTGAAAATGAGGGCTGGCCTCTAGTGCCAGCCTGCTCATTTTCATTTCCTTCCTGCTATATTTTCCATTTAAAAAATTGTTATTGATTAATTTTTAGATTTAGGGGTAAAATAGAGTTGTTTTTTACTGAAGAGGAAACCTCCTTATTTCAACTGAAAACGGGCTCCTAACCGGTCTATTCCTCGAAACTTTTTATCACTCAGCAGAAAGAAAAATATAACTAAATTCTTCAACCGCTTCAAGAACCTCAAAAGCGTCTTTCCCATTCCTTTCATATAAAGTCCTATATTTGTACAGCTGCATATGAAGGAAATAATTGAAAATTTCAAAAGTGTGGTGTAAAAATGGGTTTAAATATCTCAAGTTTAGAAAATATGAAGCTAAAAGAGCTTTATGAACTTGCCCGTGAATATAAAGTTTCTTATTACAGCAAGTTATCGAAAAAAGAATTAATTTTTGCCATCCTGAAAGCAAGGGCAGAGCAGGAAGGCTACTTTTTCATGGAAGGTGTCCTGGAAATCATCCAATCGGAGGGCTTTGGCTTCCTTCGTCCGATCAACTATTCGCCAAGCTCTGAGGATATTTATATTTCCGCTTCGCAGATTCGCCGCTTTGATTTAAGAAACGGAGATAAAGTATCCGGGAAGGTTCGTCCTCCAAAGGAAAATGAACGCTATTTTGGCCTGCTTCAAGTAGAAGCGGTTAATGGCGATGATCCGGAATCAGCGAAAGAGCGTGTTCATTTCCCAGGATTGACGCCTTTATATCCAAACCGCCATATGAAGCTGGAAACAGGTACAAGACAGGTTTCCACACGAATTATGGACTTGCTTGCCCCAGTCGGTTTTGGGCAGCGCGGTTTGATCGTTGCGCCTCCAAAAGCAGGTAAAACGATGCTTTTAAAAGAAATTGCCAATAGCATTACAACTAATCATCCGGAAGCAGAGTTAATCGTCCTATTGATTGACGAGCGTCCGGAAGAGGTAACTGACATAGAGCGCTCTGTTGCTGGCGATGTTGTCAGCTCAACGTTTGACGAAGTGCCGGAGAACCATATTAAAGTGGCCGAGCTTGTGCTTGAGCGCGCCATGCGTTTAGTTGAACATAAGCGCGATGTTGTCATTTTGATGGATAGCATTACAAGACTGGCAAGAGCTTATAACCTTGTCATTCCTCCTAGCGGAAGAACATTGTCAGGCGGTATCGACCCTGCTGCGTTCCACCGTCCGAAGCGTTTCTTTGGTGCGGCCCGCAATATCGAAGAAGGCGGAAGCTTAACGATTCTTGCGACTGCGCTTGTTGATACAGGTTCACGTATGGATGATGTTATTTACGAAGAGTTTAAGGGTACTGGAAATATGGAACTTCATCTTGACCGCTCACTGGCTGAAAGAAGAATATTCCCGGCCATCGACATTCGCCGTTCCGGAACGCGCAAAGAAGAATTGCTTATCCAAAAAGACCACCTGGACAAACTATGGGCCATCCGCAAATCCATGTCCGACTCACCTGACTTTGCAGAAAAGCTCCTTCGCAGGCTGAAACAGACAAAATCAAACGAGGAATTCTTTGCTAACTTGGCTGAGGAAATGAAGGCTAAGCGGTCTCATTAACAGTTGAAAGCTTGTAGCAGCTTTTTTTTGGATGCTGTTTATGTTAAGTTTATTTTCTGCAGCAAACTAAATTTTCTATACTGAGTTGATTGGAGCGGAGGGCACTTGACTCCTGCGGGAGGAGAGGGAGCGGGAGACCCCACAGGCGAAGCCGAGGAGGCTCCCGTTCCTCCCCGCGGAAAGCAAGTGCCCGCAGCGGAAATCAACGGGCTGTATTTATAAGAATATACAAATCAATTGGGAAATAAAGGGTGCATAATTCCCGTATTGCAAAAAACAATTGGACTTGTTATAATGATGACAGTGTGTTTTTGAAGTTTACGGCAATTCATGTTGCCCGTAATATATAACTCTGTTTCGAATGATTCAGGGCGGAAGGAGATGAAAAGAATGAAATCAGGAATTCATCCTAACTATAAAAAAGCAATGGTGAAATGTGCTTGCGGTAATGAGTTCGAAACCGGTTCTGTTCAAGAAGAGATCCGCGTTGAGACTTGCTCTGAGTGCCACCCATTCTATACTGGACGTCAAAAATTCGCTGAAGCTGGCGGACGTGTTGACCGTTTCAACAAGAAATACGGCATTAAGTCAGAACAAAAATAATAAACAACAAAAACAGGCAAGTTAACTTTCTTGCCTGTTTTTTATTGCTAATGAAGGCCGGACGCCGGTCTTTATGCGGATATGAAGAACTGTTTTGCCGGGGCCATTTTACCCAAGGCTCTGAAAAAGCGCCCGAGTATAAGGTAATATTAACAGCTCGACCCTTTCTTCATAAAATAATAATTACAAGCCATTATATTAGATAGAACGAGGAAGGAGAGGCCGTTCATGTACGTTATGAATCATCACGGATGGGTGGAAGTCATTTGCGGAAGCATGTTTTCAGGCAAATCAGAAGAGCTGATTCGCCGTGTACGAAGAGCTCAGTTTGCCAAACAGCAGATTGCTGTTTTTAAGCCGCAAATTGATAACCGGTACAGTGATGAGGCTGTTGTTTCACACAATGGAACTTCTATCATAGCTAGACCCGTAAACCAGTCTACCGATATTTTTAAATACATTAATCCTGAAATTGATTTGATTGCCATTGATGAGGTGCAGTTTTTCGATAACGAAATCGTGAAGGTCATCCAGCACCTGGCTGACAGCGGACACCGTGTGATCGCTGCCGGACTTGATCAGGATTTCCGCGGAGAGCCTTTTGGCCAAATGCCTGCCATCATGGCGGTTGCTGAATTGGTTACAAAGCTGCAGGCTGTATGTGCCGTTTGCGGATCGCCTGCAAGCCGTACACAGCGCCTGATCAATGGAAAACCAGCTTCATACGATGATCCCGTTATCCTGGTTGGCGCATCAGAAGCATATGAACCGCGCTGCCGCCATCATCATGAAGTTCCCAAATCGCCCAATGTTATAGAAAATCCTGAGACAACTGAGTCTTTATCATAATTTTTATACTTAACGATCTCTCTGCCCTGGCGTTGTTCCGGGCAGTTTTTTTATGGAGTAAAAGGACGGGGCTGTAATCGCATCAGACCGGGAAGTGGTGCATAAATTCAGAAAGTGACGCAAAAATACTGGAAAGTTGTTCATAAAAAGTTAAAGTGAAGCATACAACAGCCCAACTGGTTCATAAAAAAATAAAGTGGAGCATAAACAAAAAAGTGCAGCCCAATTTCCCTTAATTTGGCCCGCACATTCCTCCTTATAGCGGACATGCTATAAAAAGGAGGTGTTAGTTATGAAAAAGCTTGGTGTTTTCATTCTGATGCTCGCATTTATGGCTGGCTGTGCCCAGGATCAGGGGACAGAGAATGCTTATAACCAAGAGAGCAGGGATGGCACTTCATTTATTAACAACGATCTGGATCGCACAGAGGACAATGATACGTTGGACAGGACTTTGAGCGGAGACCAGAATCCGAATTTTATAAACTTCGATGGCAAACGCCTGGACAACCAGGATGATATAAACCATGCCCGCAAGGTGATTGCCGCTAATGAAGGCTACCGCCCTGGTGCTGTTTGGGTAAATGGAGAAGATATGTGGGTAACAGCTTACCGTAAAGGCATGATGACCAATCAGGAAAAAATTGATGCCGAAGCACAATTGCATAAAATGCTTATAAAAGCTCTTCCTCGTTATCATATTGAAGTAAAAGTCCAGGAAGACCGCACGTAAAATGCCCTGCTTTACAGGGCATTTTTTTACGCAGCTTTTCTTTTTAAAATAACTTTGCTGGAGGTTACATAGCTATGAAGAACCATACCGGCAATGACAAGAGCCATGCCTGTCAAGGAAACGGCAGAAGGAAGCGGGCTGGATAGCAGGACCACCTCGCCGGCGACAGCAAAAAGAACCTCCAGAGATTGGGTCGCTTCAACTCCACCTAATTTTTGCATATTGCCTCGAACAAGGTCGGTGGCTGCGAAAAACAATACAGTCGCAAAGACACCGGAAAAAAGGGCGACCAAGCCGGATTGGATTACCTGGCCTGAGCTTGGCAGTCCCGCTGAAGCAAGGCCAGCTAAGGAAAGAATCAGCCAAAAGGGCAGACTGGCAATGGTCATGCCAAGCACCCGCTGGTATGCATCGAGCCGGTTTTCGCAGACATCCATCATTTTGCGGTTGCCTAATGGATAGGCGAAAGATGCTAAAATTAATGGAATTACAACTAACAGGGTTTCGCGCCAGGAGATGGAGGAGGCGTGCTCCCATTGCATGACCGCAACCCCGAGCAGGATAATCATGCTCATCATTAAGCCGCGATAAGGAATCTTGCCTCGTACCCGAACTGTGCCATTTCCTGATTGATACCCAACATAAAAAAGCGGAGCCAGGAGTGAACCGGAAATAATGGTAATCTGCCAGGTGCCGGCAATCAGCCATCCGGGTCCGTAGGCTGCGGCGAAGCATAATGGGGCATAAAATAAGCCAAAGCCTACAAAGCTCCATAATAGCCACTTTCCCGGTGCCTTTTTCATTTCGGTGAAAAGCGGGCGCAAATTTCCTCTAAAAGCTACAATTGCGACAAGCAGGGGAACCATGAAGAAATAGCGGAGCGAGGCGCTCCACAGCCAGCTGCCGCCATCCATCTCCATTGCACGGTTCAATACGAACGTAAACGCAAAAAAGAATGCGGAGCAAACCCCTAATATAATTGCCTTCAAGCCAGGTCACCTCATTTTCCTTTGTTTGTTAAAAGCTTTCCGAGACTCAGCCAGTTTTCCTCTACAAGCCTGGATGCCAAATCCTTATTTCTATGCCTGCTAACTTCAATAATCTTTTTATGCTGTGCAACGGAACTCAGGCCATTTAAAGAGCCAAACTGAGCGATTTCCAAACGTTGAATTTTCGGCATGATCCGTTTTAAAGCCGAGATGATCTCTGGATTATTTGCTGCCTGAAGATATATTTGGTGGAAAGCTTCATCAGCCTGGATCGCGCCAATAATGTCCTGCTGCTTCAAAGCAAATTCCAGCTCTTCATTGGCCGTTTCCAACTGCTCATAATCTCTTTCGGTTAATTGGGGAACTGCGAGCCTGGCGCCTAATGCGTGTAAAACAGCTGCAACTGTAAAAGCGTGGCTGGCTTCGTCTTCATTTAATGGTGTAACCCGGGTGGAGGAGCCCGGTGCTGACTCAACAAGCCCTTCATCCTCAAGCCGCTTTAAAGCTTCCCTGACTGGAGTCCGGCTGATCCCAAAATCTTCAGCAAGTTCCTTGTCATGAAGCCGTGCTCCCGGCTCGAAATCAAGCTGGACAATATTTTTCTTTAGTGTTTCGTAAACTTCATCTCTTAGGGACAAACGTTTAATGGGAGTAATCTTTTTATTTTTCATAAAACCAATATATCGGATATCACAAAAATTGGCAATGACTTTTCAGAAAACTCCATTCTTCAACCGGGCTGTCTCCTTATTCGCGATTGGTTTTGACTGCAACTATCACCTATACTATAATTAGAATGTTATGGAGTTACGGATGTAAATTTATTTTTAAAATATATCCCGCTGGCCAGAGTCCGGCGGTTAATGGATAAAATGAGGTGAATGGCTGTGTTTGATCGTCTTCAATCTGTAGAGGACCGTTATGAAAGATTAAATGAGCTTTTGAGCGATCCGGAAATTGTCAATAATCCAAAAAAGCTGCGTGAATATTCAAAGGAACAGTCTGACATTCAGCAAACTGTTGAAACATATCGCGAATATAAAGAAGTGAAAGAGCAATATCAGGATGCGCGTGCCATGCTGGAAGAAAAGCTTGATGCAGAAATGCGCGAAATGGTAAAAGAAGAATTGGATGAGCTTGAGGAAAGAAAAGAGGACCTGGAAGCACGTCTGAAAATCCTCTTGATTCCTAAAGACCCTAATGATGATAAAAACGTTATTATGGAAATTCGCGGGGCAGCCGGCGGTGACGAAGCTGCTCTATTTGCGGGCGACTTATACCGTATGTACAGCCGCTATGCCGAGGCGCAGGGCTGGAAGATCGACGTTATTGAAGCCAGCTCCACAGGTGTCGGCGGATATAAGGAAATTATTTTTATGATCAACGGAAACGGCGCCTATTCAAAACTTAAGTTTGAAAATGGCGCACACCGTGTCCAGCGTGTTCCGGAAACAGAATCTGGCGGCCGTATCCATACTTCTACTTCAACGGTTGCCGTTCTTCCTGAAGCAGAAGAAGTTGAAATTGATATTCATGAAAAAGATATCCGTGTTGATACATTTGCGTCAAGCGGACCGGGCGGACAGAGTGTTAACACGACCATGTCAGCCGTGCGTTTAACTCACTTGCCGACAGGAACGGTTGTATCCTGTCAGGACGAAAAGTCACAGATCAAGAATAAGGAAAAAGCGATGAAGGTACTTCGTGCACGTGTGTACGATAAATTCCAGCAGGAAGCACAGGCGGAATACGATCAGCAGCGTAAATCTGCTGTAGGAACAGGTGACCGTTCAGAACGGATCCGTACGTACAACTTCCCGCAAAACCGCGTGACTGACCACCGCATTGGCTTAACGATCCAAAAGCTTGATCAAATTCTTCAAGGCAAGCTTGATGAAGTGATTGACGCGCTGATCGTTGAAGAGCAATCTGCAAAGCTGGACAGTGCATCCAATGAGTAATCAAACCATGAAAGTATACGAAGCCCTCAATTGGGCTTCTTCTTTTTAAAAAAGGCGAACCGCGATGAAAATGCCGGCGAATTATTATTGCAGCACTTTATGCAGATGGGCAGAGCAAGCTTTTTGGCTAATCTGCGGGAAGATTTGCAGCCCGAGACACTGGACGCTTTCCAGGAGGCTGTGCATGCGCACGCCGCAGGCCAGCCGGTGCAATATATAATCGGCTCTGAAGAATTTTACGGGCGGACCTTTCTGGTCAACGAGGATGTGCTGATTCCAAGGCCGGAAACAGAAGAGCTTGTTTATCATGCCCTGCAAAGGATTCCGAAGCTGTTTAGCGATGATGATACACTTGAGTTGGCTGATATCGGGACAGGCAGCGGAGCGATTGCAGTCACGATAAAGCTTGAAAAGCCAGCACTGAACGTAACGGCAACGGATATTTACGGCCCGACACTGCAGCTGGCACAGGAAAATGCCGAGCGAAATGGCGCTGAAATTGAATTTATGCAGGGTGACCTTCTGCAGCCGCTTATTTCGGAGGGAAAGCGGTTTGATATCATCCTATCAAATCCCCCCTATATTCCAGAGAGGGACGCAGAGTGGATGTCAGACGTGGTAACCAAGCATGAGCCTCACCGCGCACTATTTGCCGGAGAAGATGGCCTCGACCTGTACAGGCGTTTCATGGAGGAACTGCCAGCCGTTCTAAAGAAGCGTGCCCTAATCGGCTTCGAAGTAGGAGCCGGCCAAAGTAAAGCCGTCTGTGCACTTCTGCAGCAAACCTTTCCACAAGCAAAAGTAGAAACAGTCTATGACATCAACGGCAAAGACCGCATGGTATTTGCAGAAATAGGATAAAAAGCCGCCGGTTGGCGGCTTTTTTTAGGTACCAGGTACCACCCGAATTTTGTCGATTTTTATAGGTTGTTAGAGAAGGGAAATGGCAGCAGGAATTTTTTTAATTTTAATAGTTTAAGAATCTGACATCCTGTCCACAATGAGGATAGTGAAGGGATGGTGTCGGAAAGATGAAAACAAAAACGATTGTGAAATTATATATATTGATTTTATCCTTGGGAACGATTCTAAGTTTATATATACCGAAAACAGAAGTGACAGCAGATGAACCGATGGTGATTCCAAGCGAGGCAATCAGGCTTCGGATTCTGGCTAACAGTGATTATGAAGAAGATCAGGATATTAAGAGAAAAGTTAGAGATGCTGTAAACTCAGAGATTACAGAGTGGGTTGCAGAGTTAACATCGATTGAAGACGCCCGTGATTTGATTCAATCCAGATTGCCTGAGATTCAAGAGATTGCAGAAGAAGTTGTGGCAGAAGAAGGATCTGACCAGAAGGTAAACGCGGATTTTGGAAAAGTAAGTTTTCCTACAAAGCTGTACGGCCAGTTTTTATATCCCGCCGGCGAGTATGAAGCGATTTTAATTACATTAGGTGAAGGCAAAGGCGCTAACTGGTGGTGCGTGTTATTTCCTCCTCTATGCTTCCTTGATTTTTCAAACGGTGTGGCTGTAAGTGAAGGTTTTGAAGAAGGCGATAAAAAGGGAGAAGTAAAAGCAGAGAAAGAGGTAGCCGCTGCAGCCTCAGATTCGAAGAAAGAGGAAAAGGAAGAGACACCCCCTGTTTATACAGAAGAGGATGAACAGCCTGTAGAAGTAAAATTCTTTTTAGTAGAAATATGGGAGAAGATCTTCGGATAAAGACTTTGCTTTAGCAGCGAGTCTTTTCTTTTTGGCCATGATAAAGAGCTCGCTGTTGTTTTTGCCACACTGTTAATTGGAGTGAAAATCAACAGTGAAGCGTAATAGAGACCTTTTTTAGAATCATTTTAGAAACTGGAAGAAATATTACAATTAAGACAAGCGGTTAACATCTTCTTTTCATGCGTTTGAATCTATCAAAAACGGATATTTAAAGTAGTGTAACAACAAAACATAAACAAAAGGAGATGAAAGATAATGGCTAAAAACAACAATAAAAACAACGATAAAATGTCTCGTGAAGAAAGAGGACGTATGGGCGGAGAAGCAACAAGCCGCAACCATGATAAAGAATTCTATCAGGAAATTGGCTCAAAAGGCGGAGAGGCTACAAGCCAAAACCATGATAAGGACTTCTATCAGGAAATAGGCCAAAAAGGCGGAGAAGCGACAGCTGAAAGCCATGATAGCGAATTCTATCAGGAAATTGGCCAAAAAGGCGGAGAAGCAACAGCTGAAAGCCATGACAAAGAATTCTATCAAGAAATAGGAAGAAAAGGCGGAGAAGCAACAAGTGAAAATCATGACCGGGATTTCTATGAAGAAATCGGCCGTAAAGGCGGCAACTCTAACGACTAATGTTTCACCTGAAAAATTCAATACGATTTTAAAATAAACACGGCAGCAGATTAATAACAGCTGCCGTGTTTTTTATTTTATGGTCCAATCTAGTATTTTTTTTGTTCTACTTTTTCTATTTTTTCATATTCATAGAATGACAATAACAAAAATGGGGTGAAGAAATGGAAACAGGCGTAGTACGATGTGCACAATTAGAAGATGCGGATAGACTGGCGGTATTTTTGGAAGCGGCAAATTTAAGCACGGATGGGATTAAGGATGCGATTGAGTATTTTTTGATTATGGAGAATGATTCGGGGGATATTAAAGCTACCCTGGGAATTGAGCCCCATGGAGAGGTAGGCTTGTTGAGGTCGCTCGTTATGTCAGCTTCAGCATCCGAAAAGGATTTATTCGTTCTTTTCGAGCAAATCTTAATGCTGGCCAGGGATCGCAAGCTGCATTCATTATATCTCGCTTCGAATAAAAGAAACTCACTTGAGTTTTTCCATTTGCTTGGATTTAAACAGGAGGAAACAGAGCAACTGCCAGCAGTTTTGTTTGAATCAGATCACGTAAAACATATTCTGACTGTGGATAACTCTTTCTTTTTAAAATTATCCATGTGAATTGTGGGTATGTTGCCAAAGTTATACACAAAATAGCATTATTTATACACAATTTGTGGATAAAACTTGAGTTATCCTCCATCTTCTACTATACTTTCCAAAGTAATGTTCAAAAAAATGTCGAAAACAAAGGAATTTTGACAGCTAAAAAACATTTTTTATGAAGGTGGATAACAATGATTACAAAAAGATGGTCGGTGGATAAAAATGTGGATAAAGGAGAAAGTTACCCACAACTTTCACAGGCTGCCGATCTTTTAAAAAATAATGAAGTAGTAGCTTTCCCGACTGAAACAGTGTATGGATTGGGCGGGAATGCAAAAGACGATGATGCGGTAAGGAAAATCTTTGGAGCAAAAGGGCGCCCAAGCGATAATCCACTTATTATCCACATTGCTGAAAAAAGCCAGCTGAACGCATTTGTAGAGGAAATTCCGGAAAAGGCACTGGAGCTAATGGAGTATTTTTGGCCTGGGCCCTTAACACTGATTTTTAATATGAAGGAAGGCGTTCTTTCGGATTTCGCCACAGCCGGGTTATCCACAGTCGCAGTCAGGATGCCAGATCACCCTGTAGCCCTTGCGTTATTGGAAAAAACGAGGCTTCCTATTGCAGCTCCAAGTGCGAACCGATCTGGAAGACCAAGTCCGACGACAGCAGACCATGTTTGGGAAGACCTGAATGGGCGGATTGCAGGTATAGTGGATGGAGGTCCGACAGGTGTAGGTGTCGAATCGACTGTATTGGATTGTACTGGTGAAGTACCAGTCATCTTGAGGCCGGGCGGTATCACAAAGGAACAGCTTGAAGCGGTTGTTGGTGTAGTTACTGTTGATCCTGCATTAGCAGATGAGGGCCAGGCACCGAAATCCCCTGGAATGAAGTACCGTCATTACGCACCGGATGCTCCTCTTTATTTAGTAGAAGGAACTCGAGAAGACATCCAGCGGCTTGTTGATGAAAAAAAGCAGGAAGGACTTTCTGTAGGAGTTTTGACAACAGCGGAAAACGAAGGATTTTACCAGGCCGATTATATATTTGCGTGCGGACAGCGGGAAAGTCTGGAGACTGTCGCAAGCTCACTATATGAAGCTTTAAGACATTTTAATAATACAGATGCTGAAATTATTTTCAGTGAAATGTTTCCGAACGAAGGCGTTGGCCACGCCATCATGAACCGGCTGATGAAAGCAGCAGGGCATCGGGTCATTAGCTGATTATCTAGAGGAAGAGCCGCTTCGGATGGAGACGGCTTTTTTTGCTTTGGGCAGTTATAAAAAACCTGCCAGACTCCATAAATTCAGATAAGGCCGTAGAAAAAGCCTATAATGAAATCAACAGGCAAGTTTAACAAGAGCCTAGACGAAAGAAGAAAATCAGCCAGGCAAGAAAGAGATTTTCCCCAAAAATAGAATGGCATTCTAAAACCGTTTGGACGTGCATATGCTGAATTAGCAAGTCCAAGGGGGCGGAAAAATGTCAGCTATGATAGGAGAAATACTAACACTGGCTTTAATGGCATTCGCATTGGGGATGGATGCCTTTTCGGTCGGCCTGGGTATGGGGATGTACAGACTCAGCCTTAGGCAGATAATGAAAATCGGGATTACAATCGGACTTTTCCATGTATGGATGCCCTTGCTGGGAATGATTGCAGGCAGATTCCTTTCAAATACATTCGGAGCTATCGCCGGCTATGTTGGCGGCGGATTGCTCCTTTTATTAGGCGTGCAAATGATTTGGTCAAGCTTCAGGGAAGATGAGGATAGCCTGATTACACCGGTAGGTCTGGGCCTGCTGCTGTTTGCGCTGAGCGTCAGCCTGGATAGCTTCTCTGTCGGGCTCAGTCTCGGAATCTATGGAGCGAAGACCATGCTGGTCCTAACCTTCTTCGGAATCGGTGCAACCGTCCTAACCTGGGCTGGCCTCCTCACCGGCAGAAAAGTCCAGGGATGGATGGGCTCCTACAGCGAAGCCCTCGGCGGTGCCATCCTGCTCGCGTTCGGGGTAAAGCTTTTATTCTTATAGGTACCAGGTACCACCCGAATTTTGTCGAATACTGAAGCAGCCGGCCTTGTCCGGGTTTAAATGTTAATATTTTGTGAAAAATGAAAAGGGTGCCTGTCACCCTTTTTCTTTTTTGCCTGTTAATATATGTGCTATGGGGAATTTATCTTATAATGGAAGAAAAGTACAGATGTATCATTTTTCCGCTTAAATAATAAATGATTGTGGATCTAAACCGATATAAATAAGGAGGAACCGATCTGTGACGAATGTATTGTTTGTTTGTACAGGAAATACTTGTAGAAGCCCGATGGCAGAAGCTATTTTGAAAAGCAAGGCATTGCCTGGGGTTGAGGTTAAATCGGCCGGAGTGTTTGCTGCTGATGGAAGCGATGCTTCTGCACACACGAAAAAGGTGCTGGAAGAGCAGGGAATCCCGCTTGCACACAAATCTTCCGGCATGACCGATGCTTTAGTAGATTGGGCCACCTATATTTTAACGATGACGTCAGGCCATAAAGGTACGGTTCTTGCTATGTTTCCTGGTGCAGCCGGAAAAACGTATACGCTAAAAGAATTTGCGGGCCAGGATGGAGCAGGCGATATTATTGACCCTTATGGTGGGCCTGTTGAGATATACAGAAGTACCTTCGAAGATATGACAGAAAGTATTGCTCGGATTTTAAACCGCTTAAAAAAAGAGAAAGAATAATCAGGAGGCACAATAATGGGGGAGAAAAAGGGTTATAAATTTGGCCTGAGGAAGAAGCTCGTTTTATTTATCACTTCATTGGCCATTATTACATACACAACAAGTGCTATTTTTCTTTATGTATTATTTCCGAGCATTGAAGATTCGCTTCCATTCGGAGAAGTCGTTTTTAGTATTTTAACATTAAGTATGGGGGTTATCTGGTCAGGAATATTAGCCTTCTTTGCCGCAGGGTTTATCATCAAGCCTTTGCAGAAGCTTGAAAAAACAGCTTTAATGGCTGCCGAGGGGGATATTCGTGCAGATGCCGAGCTTTCCAAATCGGATGATGAGATCCGTTCACTTGGCATTGCATTTAACCATATGCTTTTCAGTTTAAGAGATATGGTCCAGAAAATTGATGAAAACTTTAAAGAAACAAATGATAAAGTGATTGCGATTTCAACGGAATCATCCGTTGCTGCTGAACAAGCAGATTCGATCGCCAGAACCATCAGCGAGATTTCCCTGGGTGCGGATAATTCGGCCGTTTCGATCCAGTCAACCGCAGAATCAATGGAGGATGTCATCCGCATTGCTGAAGAGGTGCAGGATAAAGCGAGAGCGTCCGAGACTGTTTCCGGGGAAATGGTTCAGGATTTGATGGAGTCGAAGAAAGTCATTCATTCTCTCATCTCAGGAATTGAAAAATTGGCGCAGGATAATGAAGAGTCATTGCAAACGGTTAAGCGTCTTGAAGAAAATGCGGTTAAGGTGGAGCAGATTATCCAGCTTGTTGGCGATATTGCCGCGCAGACAAATCTCCTCGCTTTAAATGCATCCATTGAAGCAGCCCGTGCCGGTGATCACGGAAGAGGCTTTGCAGTCGTGGCTGAAGAAGTTCGGAAGCTGGCTGATGAAAGTGCACAGGCAGTTCAGGGAATTTCGGAATTGATTAAAAACATACAGGAAGAAGTCCGCAATGTGGTGAAGCAAATTTCACTGCAAGTAGAAACGGCGAATAATGAAGTGAAAAAAGGAACCCAGACAAATGAAGTGATTGAGGAAATGGCCAAAACAGTGAATGAGATGGCCGCTTCCGTTTCTGCAATTTCCGGCCTGGTAGATAATCAAATGGAAGGCATCCAGCATACCTCTACCCAATCCCAGGAGGTTGCGGCAATAGCCGAAGAAACTTCTGCCGGGGCCCAGGAGGTTGCTGCGGCCACCCAACAGCAAACCGCTGTGATGGCAAATGTGGAAAAATTGGCGTTTGAACTAAAAGAGCAAGCCGAAAAATTAAACTGTACGATCACAAAATTTAAGCTTTAATTTGCTAAGAGGGAGCTTCCTTATTGAGGCTCTCTTTTATCTTAAACATGTGCTCACTTTCTTTATAATTTTTTGCTTTTATGTCAAAATAAGAGAAGGATTTTAATATAAATGCGCGCTTTTTCAAACAGGAGGGTTTCAGATGAAAATTGCAATTGCATCAGACCATGGCGGAATTAATCTCCGCGAAGAAATCAAAAGCTTAATGGATGAAATGGGTATTGAATATGAGGATTTTGGCTGTGACTGCGAAACGTCTGTAGATTATCCGGATTATGCACTTCCGGTAGCTGAAAAGGTAGCCAATGGCGAATTTGAAAAAGCCATTTTAATATGCGGCACTGGTATTGGCATGAGTATTTCTGCGAATAAAGTAAAAGGAATCCGCTGTGCACTTGTGCATGATGTTTTCAGTGCAAAAGCAACCCGTGAGCATAATGACAGCAATATTCTTGCGATGGGTGAACGCGTCATTGGACCTGGACTGGCACGTGAAATTGCAAAAGTATGGCTTTCAACAGATTTTGAAGGCGGACGCCATGAAAACCGTGTAGGGAAAATTACAGCATACGAAACAAAATAAAAGCGTAAATTCACCAAAAGTATTATAAATAAAGCTTCCGAAAGGGTGAGCTTTTTTGACAGATATGATTGAACAATGGAAAAAAGAGCTTGATGCAATTATTAATGAATTTAGCGAACAGGTTCCTTTAAATAACCGTCATATCCTTGTATTGGGATGCAGCACAAGTGAGGTGGCCGGCAAGCGGATTGGTACGGCCGGCACTGAGCAAGTAGCAGACTTGATTTTCGCACGGATGGACAAGCTGCGTAAAGATACTGGAGTGTCGCTGGCATTTCAATGCTGTGAACATTTGAACCGGGCTCTGGTCGTCGAACGGGAAACAGCCGAGGCGAAAAACCTGGATGAAGTGACCGTTATCCCCCACCGCACGGCCGGCGGTGCGATGGCAACATATGCCTATGGACACTTCCGTGACCCGGTAATGGTGGAGTTTATCAAGGCGGATGCAGGCATCGATATCGGTGACACGCTGATCGGCATGCACTTGAAGCATGTAGCCGTCCCGATCCGGACTTCACAAAAGTCGATCGGAAATGCCCACGTTACCATGGCCAAAACCAGACCAAAACTAATCGGCGGAGCCAGGGCGATCTACGAACCAAAACCCGAAAACGAATCATGCTAATTGAAGTCCCTTTTGATGAGGGGCTTTTTTTATTAAGGTCTGCTGGTACCAGGTACCTATACCAGTTGGCGGAAGTGGTACAGGTACCTGGTACCATTTTGAAAAAAAGATGTAACATTTATCAGAGCTGCACGTTTTACTGATGTAGGTTCTGAAGAGAGGGGGAGGGAAACGTTGAAGGAGAACCGGCAGGAACGGCTGGATGATTTGTATCGGCATTATGCCAGGCCGCTTTATTATTATTTATACAAAATGTCCGGTTCCAGGGAAACAGCTGAGGATTTAACGCAGGAAACTTTCGTGAGAGCAACCGTTTCTCTCTCTTTCTATCAGCAGGAGGATGTGCGGGCCTGGCTTTTTAAAGTAGCGAGGAATGCCTATTTGGATGAATGGAGGAAGAGGCAGAGAAGAAAAAAGATTCCTTTTGCCGATTATCTATTTTCCAAAGATGAAATGACGAGTCCATATGGATTGCCGGAGGATTCAGCATTACAGAAAGAAACAAAGGAAAAGGTTGAGGACCTGCTGGGATGCTTGCCGGAGCAGTACCGCTCTATCTTATATTTAAGAGAGTATGAATCATTTAGCTATAGCGAAATAGAAGAGGCACTGGATTTGTCCGAAAATCAGGTAAAGGTGAAACTGCATAGGGCACGGAAAAAGCTGGCGCAGATTGCCGACAATCAATGGAGGGAGAAAGATGAGTGATTGGAACAAAGACCGCGAAAAGAAAATCATGACAAAGTACCGCTTTACATTAACCATGAGAGTCTTAAGGGTTTTGGCTGCCTGCCTGCTGCTTTTCTGGGTCTATATGATGGCTGTGAATATCATATCGGATGCCTTTCATACCGAAAGGAAACATGCCTTCTACAGCAAGCTGGCACTTGATTGGAAACACCCGAACCTTCATGAGAATTTTGGCGGTTTTACAAACAAGGAGGTAACCGCTTTTCTGACTCATAAAATTTCATATCCTATCACCCGAAAGGTTGGGCGGGAATATCAGGCGGTTGGAGAGGTCCAAATCGAGAAAAGGCTGTTTAATGCTTATTCAACCTTCAATATTCAAAGGTTTGAGCCTGACCATGAAAGCAATTATCGTTTTTCCCTGCCTGAAAATCCGAATAGCGGGGCAAATCTAACAGCCAATGAGGATCCAAAGGTGTGGTCCTCTCTATCCAAAATTCATGAAGGAACCGTGGGGGAATTGGCGTTTTCTACAAAATCGTATATGAAACCGGAAGAGCTGATGGAAATGCTGAAGCCCTATGACCTCGAAGTTCTTTGGATGCCATTATATACAGGTGAACTGAAGGAATTCCAGACCGGCTATGGCAGTGGAGGAGACTCCATTGAATTAGCCTCTATTTATGGACTAACAGGCGCCAGGGAAGCTGGGGATGATTATATGTCAGAATCAAAGTTGTCTCTGACAGAGGAATTTATGGATGAAAATAAAGCGACCATGCTTAAACAGATGGAAAATCTTTTAGAAAAGGAATCACAAAGCTATTATGAAAATTTCCTGGGACTCGATCACCTCGAAGAACGCCATAAATATCTCAAAGAAAATGGCTTCGAAGTATACGGCGCTGTCGTAACCGGTCCAGTAAAGGAATTATTAAAGCTTAAAGAAGAAGAACAGATCCGCTCTCCTAACCTTGGCGAACTGGATTACTGGAACTGGGAATAACAGGATGGTGCCAGGTACCTATACCACTTTTACGAACTGGTACAGGTACCTGTCACTTTTTCAAAAAACATGCTAAAATAAAAAAGAATTTTCACAAAAGAACGATACATAGAAATGTGTAAGCGTCTTGGCAGGCGCTGGAGCTGGAGTTCCAGTCCAGGTCTGGAAGGTAAATAGACTTCTTACCAACAAAAAGTGTGTTGAGGAAAAGGGAGGATTCTTATGAAGCATTTAGCACAGCAGGATGAGCAAGTTTTCAAGTCGATTCAAGATGAGTTGGGACGCCAGAGATCAAAGATTGAATTAATCGCTTCTGAAAACTTTGTCAGTGAAGCGGTAATGGAAGCGCAGGGTTCCGTTTTAACAAATAAATATGCTGAGGGCTATCCTGGCCGACGTTATTATGGCGGATGTGAGCATGTGGATGTGGTAGAAGATTTGGCCCGCGACCGCGCGAAGCAAATTTTCGGAGCAGAGCATGTAAATGTACAGCCGCATTCAGGCGCACAGGCCAATATGGCTGTTTATTTCACTGTATTAGAGCAGGGTGACACTGTTCTGGGTATGAATCTTTCCCATGGGGGACATTTAACACACGGAAGCCCTGTTAACTTCAGCGGTGTTCAGTATAATTTCGTGGAGTATGGTGTGGATGAAGAAAACCATCGCATCAACTATGATGATGTGCTTGAAAAAGCACGCCAGCATAAGCCGAAATTAATTGTAGCAGGTGCAAGTGCCTATCCGCGTGAAATTGATTTCAAACGTTTCCGTGAAATAGCGGATGAAGTAGGCGCGATGCTGATGGTTGATATGGCTCATATCGCAGGTCTTGTAGCAGCTGGGCTTCATCAGAATCCGGTTCCGTTTGCGGACTTTGTTACAACCACTACTCATAAAACATTGCGCGGACCGCGAGGCGGTATGATTCTTTGTAAAGAAGAATATGCAAAGAAGATTGATAAATCCATTTTCCCTGGCATCCAGGGCGGTCCTTTAATGCATGTCATTGCTGCCAAAGCGGTTGCTTTCGGCGAAGCGCTTCAAGATGATTTCAAAACATATGCAGAAAATATCATTTCCAATGCAAAGAAGCTTGCTGAAGCATTGCAAAGTGAAGGAATTGACCTTGTTTCTGCAGGCACAGACAACCACTTATTATTAGTTGACCTTCGTTCCCTTGGCTTAACTGGTAAGATTGCAGAAAAGGTGCTTGATGAGGTCGGCATTACGGTCAACAAAAATACCATTCCTTTCGATCCTGAAAGCCCATTCGTAACAAGCGGTGTCCGCATTGGGACAGCGGCCGTTACTTCCCGCGGCTTCGGTGAAAAGGAGATGGAAGAAATCGCATCCATCATTGCCTTCACATTAAAAAATCATGAAGATGAAGGGAAGCTTCAAGAAGCAGCTCAGCGCGTAGAGTCTTTAACAGGCAGCTTCACTTTATATCCTGAAAAATAGCAGCAAAGCTTACGAAAGTTATAAAAAAGCAGCCGGTCTCATTGCTGGGACCGGCTTTTGCATGCGAAAAATAGAAATAGGGAATCTTAGAAAAATGACTTTTCTTTTACAAAAGCGAAACATAGTTGCCGATGGAATTGTTTTTCTGTAAAATTAGACGAAGTGTGGTTCGACTCATTCTGCATATTGAAAAGGAGAGATACTCATGGCAAAGGTTTACGTTTTTGACCATCCATTAATTCAGCATAAGCTTACATACATTCGTGAAAAAAGTACGGGAACAAAGGAATTCCGCGAGCTTGTCGACGAAGTGGCAACACTTATGGCATTTGAAATTACTCGTGATATGCCTTTGGAGGAAATCGAAATTGAAACACCTGTTAGCCTTACAAAATCCAACGTATTATCAGGCAAGAAGATTGGAATTATCCCAATTTTACGTGCGGGTATCGGCATGGTCGACGGCATCCTGAAGCTGATCCCAGCTGCAAAGGTAGGTCACATTGGCTTATACCGCGATCCGGAAACATTGCAGCCGGTTGAATACTATGTAAAGCTTCCGAGTGATGTGGAAGAAAGAGACTTCATCGTAGTCGATCCTATGCTTGCAACTGGCGGTTCTGCTGTTGAAGCCATTCACTCTCTTAAAAAGCGCGGCGGCAAAAACATCAAATTCATGTGCCTGATTGCAGCTCCTGAAGGGGTAGAGGCAGTAAAGGAAGCACACCCTGACGTTGACATCTATATTGCGGCGTTAGACGAAAAATTGAACGAAAAAGGCTATATTGTCCCTGGACTTGGAGATGCAGGCGACCGTTTATTCGGTACGAAATAAGTTTAAACATCATGCAGCAGACAAAAGATCTTATATCTTTTAAAAAAGGAAGGTGCTTCAAATGAATCGCCCGATTAAAGTAATGACGATTTTTGGGACAAGGCCTGAAGCCATTAAAATGGCTCCGCTTGTTCTGGAACTGCAAAAACATCCTGATCATTTTGAATCCATTGTAACCGTAACAGCACAGCATCGTGAAATGCTCGATCAGGTTTTAAATATTTTCAAGGTTACACCAGATTATGACCTGAATATCATGAAAGACCGCCAGACACTCGTGGATGTGACAACGCGCGGACTGGAAGGCCTTGATAAAATCATGAAGGAAGTAAAGCCCGATATTGTTCTTGTTCATGGCGATACGACCACTACCTTCATTGCGAGCCTTGCTGCATTCTATAATCAGATAGAAGTCGGCCATGTTGAAGCTGGATTGCGCACATGGAATAAGTACTCTCCATTCCCTGAGGAAATGAACCGCCAGTTAACAGGTGTTATGGCTGATCTTCATTTCTCGCCGACAGCGAAGTCAGCTGAAAACCTTTTAAATGAAAACAAACCGACCGAGAACATTTTCATTACAGGAAATACAGCGATCGATGCACTTAAAACAACCGTTAAGGACGAGTATCATCATGAAGTGCTTGAAAAAGTCGGCGATGACCGCCTTGTGCTGCTGACCGCACACCGCCGTGAAAACTTGGGCGAACCGATGAGAAACATGTTCAAGGCCATTAAGAGGCTTGTGGAAGAACAGAATGACATTCAAGTGGTTTACCCTGTACACCTTAACCCGGCTGTAAGGGAAATCGCTTCTGAAATTCTGGGTGACGACAACCGAATTCATTTAATTGAACCGCTTGATGTCATTGACTTTCACAACTTTGCTTCCAGAGCCCATTTGATTTTAACAGACTCAGGCGGAGTTCAGGAAGAAGCGCCATCGCTTGGCGTGCCTGTACTTGTACTGCGTGATACAACGGAAAGGCCTGAAGGGATTGAAGCGGGTACCCTAAAGCTTGCCGGTATCGAAGAACAGCCAATCTATGAACTGGCCACAGAGCTTTTAACTGACCAGGCTGCTTACGAAAAAATGGCCAAAGCCGTAAATCCATATGGTGACGGCAATGCTTCCAAACGAATTTGTGAAGCTATCCGCTATCATTTTAAGCAGACAAGTGATCGTCCGGAAGAATATAAACCGCAAAACTAATAAAAATGCACCTATTCAAATGACTGCCTCCAGCAGCGTTTGATAGGTGCATTTTTTACGGAAAAAATACCGATGCATGTTAAAAGGGGAGGGGAGAGGAGGCAGAGAACCTGTAAAAATGAAATGGTTGAAATGTTGGTGGTTAGGTGGTGGATGGCGGTTAGATTGTTTAAAGCGCAGATTCTTGGTAATTAATAGTTTTTTAAGTTAAAAGTCTCTTTTATGCAGGAGCTGAAAAAGCTATGATAGAATATATAGAGATAGGAAGCGGTTTTACTAGTATAAATAGACGTGGTTAGTATGTTGGTGGTTGGATGGTTGGTAAAGGTTTTTGAACAAAAACGTTGATATATCTGTGATTTGGGACGAGTAAAGTAATAAGGTCTGTTGGAATTATAGGGGAGTATTTTTAATTGTGCCTGATCCGATGGGTAATGGAAAGGCTGCAAAATGAAGCGTGGTGGTTTTGTTGGCGGTTAGGTGGTTGATTATGAACAGTACCCATCAATTGCCGGTTGATCCGCAATAAACCAAGAAAGGTGCTGAGGACGTTGGCAAATCAATATTTGACAATGAAGGAGCTCAAAGAAGCACTTCCGGAGATACCAGAAAATAGTTTGAAGCGTTATTTGCAGGAGCATGCAGAATACATACATTTTAAAAAAGAACATAATCGTTATAAAATACAGGCTTCGGAAATTGAGAAGCTGAAATTAATCAGAAAATTATATTCAGATGGATTAAAGAAAGAAGAAGTAACAACAAAGCTTGAAGAAGCTGGATTCCCGGTCACCATTACAGTGGAGGATGAGGAAGAAAGCAGCAGCACATCGCTCATGAATGTGAATCATGAGCTTACTGATATGAAAAAGCTTGTCAGTTTTCTGGTTCAGCAAAATGAACAGTCCCGCCTTCAGCAAAATAAAATCAGAGAGCAAAACAAACAGCTCATCCATGAAGTTCAAGAGCTCAAAATGACGATCGACGATTTAAGACTGGCCCAGGAACAAGGGAATGAGCAAGAAAGCGAAAAAGTCACTACCCTTTATGAAAAGCTCATGGCAACGCAAAAGTCTGTGGAAGAAGTAGCGAGTGCAGTGGAGGCTGAAAAAAGCAAAACCCTCTGGCAAAAGCTATTTGGAAAGTGAAAGAAGGCAGGTTTTTAGAATTTTACGTTTAAACGGATAGCAACAGGGTATTGGCATAATGATTTAAATACCCGGGAGGTTGAAAAAATGAGAGCTTTGGCAGTAATAGAGGCAGTTTTGATTCTCTGGATCATCTTGTTGCTTGGATCATTAATGGGAACTTTAATGTCGGAAGGTCTTATTGCCTTGGTATTTAAACTGGCAGAAGGCAAAGGCGTTGTCCTTACATTATTATTAATTTCTGCAACGCTAATAGACATGTGGAGAGATAAAAAGCGCGATCGTTTGATACAAAAAGGAAGGCTCGAACCGAACCAGTTATTTTAATATATATAAATAGCCGCAGCGTTGTATGATGGCCGGCGATTTTTATAAATGGCTCTTGTAAAAGATTGTTGTTTTTTTACAGACTTTGTGATAAGAAACATTGATAAAAAAGGCTGGTTGATTGGAGCGTAAGGTGCGAGACTCCTGCGGGAGGAGTGGGACAGGTGAGACCCCACAGGCGCTACGTGCCGAGGAGGCTCACCGCCCGCCCCGCGGAAAGCGAGCATCCTGGAGCGGAAATCAACCTCTCCTTGCTACTTGTTAAAAAACAACAAAGTTTGCGAAAACAGCCTTAGTAAAACAAACACGCATACTCACCCTATAATCAGCCCACCCTAAAACAAAAAGAGGGTGGACTTTTTTATGAAAAAATTCTTGGTGATTTTTACAATCGTGCTAACAATAGTAGGCCAAAATCCTGTTTCAGGCCGCACTCTTTCACACCCTCCTCTTCCGAAAGAATCACCTGATATCGAAAAGGTGGCCATTGTTGTCCTTAAAGAGGAAAAGGATGACCTGGAAATTAAAAAGCTGATCGAGCGTCATCCGGATCTGCAAATAAGGCATGTATACAAACAGGCGCTAAATGGTTTTTCTGTTAAAGGGAAGCAGTCTGCTTTGACTAGCCTGCTTAATCAAGAAGGTGTTTCAGCTGTATCCCCGGTTAATACTTATTTTGTTCATTCCGGAGATAATATCAAGCTGATTGGAGGCACAGCCGTCAGAGGGTTTTTTGATCAAAACAACCGGCGCCTGACAGGCAAGGGTGTAAAAATTGGCGTCATTGATACGGGCATTGATTATAACCACCCTGATTTAAGAAGAAGCTACGGGGGCGGCCATGACCTGGTTGATCAGGATAAGGATCCGATGGAAACGAAAGCAGCAGGGGGACAGGGCACACTGCACGGCACCCATGTTGCAGGCATCATTGCTGCTAATGGAAAAGTTCAAGGAGTGGCGCCAGAAGCAACGATTATCGCTTACCGTGCACTAGGGCCAGGCGGCAGCGGAACAACGGAACAGGTCATTGCGGCTATTGACCAGGCCATAAAGGACAAGGTGGATGTAGTAAATCTTTCCTTAGGAAATAACGTAAACGGTCCGGACCTTCCAATTAGCCTCGCACTTAATAAGGCGGTTGAAAAGGGGATTACGGCAGTCACCTCCTCAGGCAACTCCGGTCCGAATATATGGACAGTTGGTTCACCGGGTACCGCTTCAAAAGCAATTTCTGTTGGTGCTTCAACTCCGACGATGAAGGTGCCGATTCTAAACGCTGGCGGGCGAAGGATCAGGCTGGATCTTCTTCAAGGTTCAAAGGATTGGGAGTTCGACCGTTCCTATGAGATTGTATATGGGGGAATTGGGCGCAAGGAAGAATTAAAAAATGCGGATGGAAAGATTGTTTTAGTGGAAAGAGGCGAACTGACTTTTACTGATAAGGCGGTCAATGCATTGGAGGCTGGTGCTGAAGGGATTATCATTTTTAATAACACTAAGGGAAGATTCTTTGGCAATCTGGATAGTGGAGTTCCAATCCCTGTTGCGGCATTATCCAAGGAAGAAGGGGAAGAACTCAGAAAGCTTACTGAAAAGAGAAAGCTCCTCGGCCGTACTTATATAATAGAAGAAAAGGATATTTTGGCTGACTTTAGCTCACGCGGACCGGTTACATCCACTTGGGAAATCAAACCGGATGTAGTAGCTCCTGGTGTAGCAATCAATAGTACCATTCCGGGAGGGTATCTCCCTTTACAAGGAACCAGCATGGCTGCTCCCCATGTCGCGGGGGCGTGCGCTATCCTGAAACAGGCTCATCCTGATTGGGGGCCTGAGAAAATTAAAGCTGCGCTGATGAATACGGCAAAGCCGCTTGTTAATAATGAGGGAAAACTTTATCGAACATACGAGCAGGGAGCCGGCAGGATTCAGCTGGAGAAAGCATTGCGAACGGAAACGGTTATCCTTCCAGCCTCCCTGCAGTTCGGGAAATTCCAAATAGCAGACAGGCTGCATGAGCACAAGAGCTATGTAACGGTTGAAAACATAAGTAATAAAAACAAATCTTATTCATTCTCCATCCCGTATAAAGAACAGGGCATCAACTGGGAAATGCCAAAGTCTTTTCAATTGAAGCCAGGCGAGAAAAAGAAGCTTGAAATTAAGATGTCGGTAGATCCTACTTTATTGAAGAAAAAAATTTATGATGGAAGCTTAGTGATGTCAGCTGGAAGTGAAGAAATGAGGATTCCCTATCTCTATGTTCTGGAGGAGCCAAATTATCCAAGGGTAATGGGATTTGGTCTTGGAAAAGGGGATAAAGAGAAGACATATAGATATGAAGTATATTTGCCGGGCGGGGCAGAGGAATTCGGAATAGCCATGTTTGATTCGGAAAGCCTTCGCTTCATGGGATTTCTGGACTGGAAAAGGAATGTAGGCAAGGGACAGCTTCTGCAGGAGATCTCTGCTGACAAACTTCCTGGACCAGGTTTGTACCTTGCCAAGGTGTTCGCTAAAAAAGCAGGCAAAGAAGATTGGATTGAGACTTATCTCTTTATCAGACCGGATGGACAAATCGGAGAACCGGAGCCTTCAGGAACTAGCAAGGATTTAGTGAATGAATAGGCTGTGTATATGCATATTGGCACACAGACCAACCGTGATTCGCTAAATCAACAGGTAAATTTAACATAGTCAATCATTTAAAAACCGCAAAAATAGAGCGTTTTCAGGGGCGAAGCAGAAACTCGCTCCTTTTTCAATAGAATGGGAAAAATTAATTGTGATAAATATGTGAACATACCATATTTTTACCTTTTTGTTTGTGAACTTTTTCACTCCAAACGCATTGACATTGACAATGCCCTATTGTATGCTTACAAAGGGTAAAAGATGATAGGGTTTTCAAAATATTTGTGCAGACATATTTCCCACTTCTGCATGATGTAAATGTGATTAATTATGGCCTCAAAACCCACTCACCATTCTCTTAAGGGAGGATGCGTTTTTATGCGTCAAAAAGACCGCAACCCATTTAAGGCGATGGCCTTAATGTCCGCCATTCTTTCTCAATTAGTTGGTTCCACGCTCATTGGCATTTTCGCCGGAAGGTGGCTTGACAGCAAGGCAGGAACCGAGCCGTTATTTCTTTTAATCGGCTTGTTCATTGGACTGGGCGCTGGGATTTACGCCATGCTTCGCTTAATCCAACATTTCTTCACAGGAGAATAAACATCATGCCGGAAATCAAAGCAATTTTTCAAAGACAGCGAAAATACATATTCCTGTTGTTGTCTGTATACGTTCTCGGCTGGGGTTTTACGCCTTATCAATCTGTTTTTCTCGGCTTGATCCTTGGTACAAGCCTAAGTCTGTTCAATTTGTGGCTGATGGCAAGAAAGACGCTGCAATTTGGAGAGGCAGTCGAGAGAGGCGAGAAGGTGCGCTCCCTTGGGACGGTATCCAGAATGGCTACGGCAGTTCTTGCTGTCATGATCGCTCTGGAATATCCTGAAAAGCTGCATCTGCTCAGTGTTGTATTTGGATTAATGACATCCTATATTGTCATTATGATAGATTATTTTCTTCAATCTTTTCATTTACGTAAATAGCGGGAAGAGAGGTGAACACTATTGCATCATGAAGCTCCTATAGTAGAATTTTTAGGATTGAATTTTAACTTATCTAATGTACTGATGATTACAGTGGCAAGTGCTGTTGTATTCATTATTGCTTTGCTTTCCACCCGTCAGCTTGCCATGAAACCAGCGGGAATGCAAAACTTTTTCGAATGGATTATGGACTTTGTTAAGAATATCATTAACAGCACGATGGACTGGAAAACAGGCGGAAGATTCCATATTCTTGGATTAACCCTGATCATGTATATCTTTGTATCAAACATGCTCGGACTTCCGTTTGCGATCACTTATGATCACACTTTATGGTGGAAATCGCCAACAGCCGATCCGGTTATCACCTTAACTTTAGCGGCTATGGTTGTGGGGCTATCGCATTACTATGGCGTCAAGCTAAAAGGAGTAGGAGAATACGGCCGGGAATTCTTCAGGCCAATGCCTTTCTTGTTCCCATTGAAAATCATTGAAGAGTTTGCAAACACTCTAACACTGGGACTTCGTCTTTACGGTAATATCTACGCAGGTGAAATCCTGCTGACATTGCTTGTCGGAGGACTTGCACATGCAGGGGTAGGCGGTATGCTTGCAGCAATCCTGCCAACAATTGTATGGCAAGGATTCTCAATCTTTGTCGGATCTATCCAGGCATTCATTTTCTGTATGTTAACAATGGTTTATATGGCACACAAAGTGAGCCATGACCATTAATATATACCTGTTCATTTTATGGACAAAACATTTTAAACAAATAATTTTTTATACAATTTAAGGAGGAACTCAATAATGGGTCTTTTAGCAGCAGCAATTGCAATCGGTTTAGCAGCACTAGGTGCCGGTATCGGTAACGGTCTTATCGTATCTAAAACAGTAGAAGGTATGGCTCGCCAGCCAGAAGCTCGCGGTATGCTTCAAACAACAATGTTCATCGGGGTTGCGTTAGTAGAGGCTGTTCCGATCATCGGCGTTGTTATCGCGTTCATGGTTATCGGCGGTTAATTAATACTGTAAAAATCGTACAAAATGGCGAAGATCATTCTGTGAACCTTCGCCATTCCTTTATGTTTTTTTACCTGGAATCATAATTCGGATTCATGCATATGACTCCGTTTCATAAGTGAACGACTCTTGAAGGGAGTGAATCGAGGGTGTTAACAAACAGTCTAGTATTAGGTGCTGCAGGCGGCGGTTTCAACGGCGGGGACATTTTGTACCAGCTGGTTATGTTCATCATTTTGTTGGCATTGCTGAAAAAATTCGCGTGGGGTCCATTAATGGGCATTATGCAGCAGCGTGAAGAGCACATTGCAAGCGAAATTGAAGCGGCTGAACAAAGCCGTACAGAAGCAAAAAAGCTTTTGGAAGAGCAAAGAAATCTATTAAAAGAAGCACGTACAGAAGCACAAGGCCTTATCGAAAATGCAAAGAAACAAGGCGATGTGCAGCGTGAGGAGATCATTGCGGCTGCCCGCACTGAATCTGATCGCATTAAGGAATCTGCTAAGCTTGAAATTGAGCAGCAGAAAGAACAAGCGGTTGCGGCTATTCGCGAGCAGGTCGCTTCATTGTCTGTCCTAATTGCTTCTAAAG
The DNA here is from genome assembly GCF_058145115.1 of Cytobacillus sp. C11.1. Taxonomy (NCBI): domain Bacteria; kingdom Bacillati; phylum Bacillota; class Bacilli; order Caryophanales; family Bacillaceae; genus Cytobacillus; species Cytobacillus sp. C11.1. The sequence continues at coordinate 1,076,484 of NZ_CM176935.1, forward strand.
TAATTGAGAAGGAATTAAGCGCAGCTGATCAAGAAAAGCTGATCAATGAATACATTCAAGAGGCGGGAGAAAAGCGATGAGCAACTCCACGGTAGCAAAGCGCTACGCGTTGGCTCTTTTCCAGCTTGCGAATGAACACCAGCTTCTTGACCAAATGGAAGAAGAGCTTCGTGCAGTGAAAGAAGTAGTAAACCATAACTCAGATTTAAAAGCAGTATTAAAGTCTCCAAAGCTTCCTATTGAGAAGAAGAAAGAGATTTTAAAAGGTGCATTTGCATCTGTGAACACTTATGTACTAAATACGTTAATGATATTAATTGAACGCCACCGTGAAGATCATATCTCTGATGTGGCAGATCATTTTATAAGCCTTGCAAATGACAAGAAAGGGATTGCCGATGCGAAAGTCTACTCGGTTCGCCCTTTATCTGAAGCGGAAAAGGAAGCATTATCCGTTTCATTTGCGGCTAAGGTTGGGAAAAAATCACTTCGTATTGACAATATAGTTGATACTAACTTGCTCGGCGGCATCAAGCTTCGAATCGGAAACCGGATTTTCGACGGCAGCTTGCGAGGAAAGCTAGAGCGTCTTGAACGTCAATTGTTAGGCTAAGATTCGTAGATAGGGGTGAAACTCATGAGCATCAATGCTGAAGAAATCAGTGCGCTGATAAAAAAGCAAATCGAAAACTATCAGTCGGAAATTCAAGTGAGTGATGTAGGTACGGTTATCTCTGTTGGTGACGGTATCGCTCGTGCTCATGGCCTCGACAATGTCATGGCTGGAGAACTTGTTGAATTTTCAAACGGCGTTATGGGTATGGCACAAAACCTTGAAGAAAATAACGTCGGTATTATCATTTTAGGACCATTTACAGAGATCCGCGAAGGCGATGAAGTTCGCCGCACGGGCCGCATCATGGAGGTACCGGTTGGTGAGGAACTAATCGGCCGCGTGGTAAACCCTCTTGGACAGCCAGTAGATGGCATGGGACCAATTAACACAACAAAAACTCGTCCAATTGAAAGCCCGGCACCAGGTGTAATGGATCGTAAATCCGTACACGAGCCGCTTCAAACAGGTATCAAGGCGATCGACGCTCTTGTGCCAATCGGACGCGGACAGCGTGAGTTAATTATCGGTGACCGTCAAACAGGTAAAACATCTGTAGCAATCGATACAATCCTGAACCAGAAAGACCAGAACATGGTATGTATCTATGTGGCAATTGGACAGAAAGAATCTACAGTTCGTAACGCAGTAGAAACTTTACGTAAGCAAGGTGCGCTTGATTACACAATCGTTGTAACTGCATCTGCATCACAGCCTGCTCCATTATTATATCTTGCACCATATGCGGGTGTAACAATGGGTGAAGAGTTCATGTACAACGGCAAGCACGTTCTTGTTGTGTATGATGACTTAACAAAGCAAGCTTCTGCTTACCGTGAGCTTTCATTGCTATTGCGCCGTCCTCCAGGCCGTGAAGCATATCCAGGGGACGTATTCTACTTGCACAGCCGTCTTCTTGAGCGTGCTGCGAAGTTAAGCGATGCGAAAGGTGCAGGTTCAATCACTGCGCTTCCATTTATTGAAACACAAGCAGGCGACGTTTCTGCTTATATTCCAACAAACGTTATCTCAATCACTGACGGACAAATTTTCTTGCAGTCAGATCTATTCTTCTCCGGTGTTCGTCCGGCGATCAATGCAGGTCTTTCTGTATCACGTGTAGGTGGATCCGCACAAATCAAAGCGATGAAAAAGGTTGCAGGTACTTTGCGTCTTGACCTTGCTTCTTACCGTGAATTAGAATCATTTGCCCAGTTCGGTTCTGACCTTGATAAAGCAACACAGGCAAAACTTAACCGTGGTGCCCGTACAGTAGAGGTTCTAAAGCAGGATCTTAACAAGCCGTTAAAAGTTGAGAAGCAGGTTGCAATTCTTTATGCTCTTACCCGCGGCTTCTTAGATGACATTCCTGTACAGGATATTCGTCGTTTCGAATCTGAATTCCTTTCATGGTTAGACCATAACCGCAAAGATTTGTTAGACCATATCGTGAAAACAAAAGAACTTCCTTCTGATGACGATATGGCATCTGCGATTAACGACTTTAAGAAAACTTTCGCAGTATCCGAATAATAGAGCAGTTAAGGGCGGGGAGTGAATCCCCGCTGCAGCTCGCATTCGGTTCTGACAAACTTGTATAAGGGTGGTGAGAACCTGTGGCATCATTACGCGATATAAAAAATCGTATTACTTCTACGAAAAAAACGAGTCAAATAACAAAAGCAATGCAAATGGTATCGGCTGCGAAAATGAATAAGGCAGAAATGAATGCAAAATCTTTCGTGCCTTATATGGAAAAAATCCAGGAAGTTACTGCCTCCATCGCTTTGGGAAGCAAGGATGTATCCCATCCGATGCTGACTAGCCGTCCTGTGAAAAAGACTGGATACCTTGTGATCACGTCTGACCGCGGACTAGCCGGAGCTTACAACAGTAACGTTTTGCGAAACGTTTACCAGACCATTCAAAAGCGCCATAAATCATCAGATGAGTACGGAATCATTGCAATTGGACGTGTTGGCCGCGACTTTTTCAGAAAGCGCAACATGAACGTCATTCTGGATATCGTTGCAGTTGCCGACCAGCCTGCATTCGCTGAAATCAAAGATATTACCAGCAAAACAGTTGGCATGTTCGCTGATGAAACATTTGATGAATTATACATGTATTACAGCCATTATGTCAGCGCGATTCAACAGGATGTAACAGAGAAGAAGCTTCTTCCGCTTACGGATATCTCATCTTCTAATAAGCTTACATCATACGAGTTTGAACCATCTGCTGAAGAAATCCTGAAAGTATTGCTGCCTCAATACGCTGAAAGCTTAATCTACGGAGCGCTTTTAGACAGTAAGGCAAGTGAGCATGCTGCCAGGATGACGGCTATGCAGAACGCAACGGATAATGCAAAAGAGCTTATCAACTCATTAAGCTTGAGCTACAACCGTGCACGTCAGGCAGCCATCACGCAAGAAATTACCGAAATCGTCGGCGGAGCAGCCGCGTTAGAATAAGGAAAAGCGGAAGCGCCTTGGTCCTAAGGAACGCAGACTAAAACCGCCACGTCCTGTGGCAACGTCTGCATGACCCGCATCGTGCGGGCCTCATGCATAAGCCGAGCCCTGCAGGAAGGTGTTCTTTCCTTCCGGAAGGGATTGGCTTATGACCTCGAGGGGCTAGGCGCTGGAGCTGGACAAAAGAAAAGCGGGGAGGGCAGATGAAATTCTGCCTGCTCTCCATTATGTGAAATGAACGGAGGGAAAAAGATGAACAAAGGACGCGTTCTTCAAGTTATGGGTCCGGTTGTTGACGTAAAGTTCGAAAGCGGCCAGCTTCCTGAGATCTATAATGCATTGACAATCACAAATTCAGCGCGTAACGAATCTAATGTTGACATCAACTTAACCCTTGAAGTTGCCCTTCATTTAGGTGATGATACAGTTCGTACCATTGCAATGTCTTCTACTGACGGCTTAATGCGCGGAAGTGAAGTTATTGACACTGGTGCTCCTATTTCTGTACCAGTAGGTGATGTAACACTTGGCCGTGTATTTAACGTGCTTGGTGAATCAATCGACTTGGATCCTGCAATTCCTGCAGATGCCCGTCGTGATTCCATCCACAGAGAAGCTCCTAAGTTTGAGCAGCTTTCAACTGAAGTAGAAATCCTTGAAACTGGAATTAAGGTAGTAGACCTTCTTGCACCATATATTAAGGGTGGTAAAATCGGTCTATTCGGTGGTGCCGGCGTTGGTAAAACCGTACTAATCCAGGAATTGATCAATAACATCGCCCAGGAGCACGGCGGTATTTCCGTATTCGCCGGTGTTGGTGAGCGTACTCGTGAAGGAAACGACCTTTATCATGAAATGACTGATTCAGGCGTTATTAAGAAAACAGCGATGGTATTTGGCCAGATGAACGAGCCGCCAGGAGCACGTATGCGTGTTGCCCTGACTGGTTTGACAATGGCAGAATTCTTCCGTGATGACCAAGGACAGGACGTTCTTTTCTTCATGGATAACATCTTCCGTTTCACTCAGGCAGGTTCCGAGGTTTCCGCGCTATTAGGCCGTATGCCATCTGCCGTTGGTTACCAGCCGACACTTGCAACTGAAATGGGTAAATTACAGGAACGTATCACATCTACTAACGTAGGTTCTGTTACTTCCATCCAGGCGATTTACGTACCAGCCGATGACTACACTGACCCGGCTCCGGCTACAACTTTCGCTCACTTGGATGCAACAACTAACCTTGAGCGTAAGCTTTCTGAAATGGGTATCTACCCAGCGGTGGATCCTCTTGCTTCTACTTCCCGTGCATTGTCACCGGAAATCGTTGGAGAAGAGCACTACGGAGTTGCGCGTCAAGTACAGCAAACATTACAGCGTTACAGGGAATTACAGGATATCATCGCGATCCTTGGTATGGACGAGCTTTCTGATGAAGATAAGCTAATTGTATCACGTGCGCGCCGTATCCAATTCTTCTTATCACAAAACTTCCACGTTGCTGAACAGTTTACTGGCCAGCCAGGTTCATACGTACCGGTTAAAGAAACAGTTAAAGGCTTTAAAGAAATTCTTGAAGGTAAGTATGATCACCTTCCGGAAGATGCATTCCGACTTGTCGGCCGTATCGAAGAAGTTATCGAGAGTGCAAAGAAAATGGGCGTAGAGGTCTAATTCTGGACCAGGAGGGTAAAAAATGAAGACGATTAAAGTCAGTGTTGTTACTCCCGATGGCCCGGTGTATGAATCAGATGTGGAAATGGTAAGTACGAAAGCTCAAAGCGGTGAGCTAGGAATTCTACCTGGCCACATTCCAATGGTTGCACCGTTACAAATTGGAGCCGTTCGTTTAAAAAACGGCGGAAAAACAGATTTCGTTGCAGTAAGCGGCGGATTTTTAGAAGTTCGTCCGGAGCAAGTAACGATCTTGGCGCAATCTGCTGAACAAGCAGATGAAATTGATGTAGAACGTGCTGTACGTGCTAAACAGCGTGCAGAAGAGCGCTTGAACGAGCAAAAGCGTGAAAACATCGACTTCCGTCGTGCAGAGCTAGCTCTTCGCCGTGCGATCAATCGTATCGAAGTTTCGGAAAGAAAGTTCTAATAAACATAAACAGCACCTCCTGGCTATGGCTGGGGGGTGTTTTTTATTTTTAGCAATAATTACCAGGGGTATTTCTGTAAAAAACTGCCCAAAAAGTACACAAAACATTCGAATTCTTTTATATACGCCTTTACAATAGAAGAGAGGAATCCTATTAAGATTTCTTTCTTTTTAACAGATCGATGTATTTTTATTTTAGGCTTTTTTCGTAAGACTTGTTGCTTTCATAGTAATAATAATTTACTAAGTTGATTGTAGCGGAGGGAACTTGACTCCTTCGGGAAGAGAGTGAGTGGGGGACCCCACAGGCGGAAAGCCGAGGAGCTCTAATTCCTCCCCGTGGAAAGCAAGTGCCCGGAGCGGAAATCAACAGGCAGCACGACTAGTTGAAAACAACAATTTATGCGAAAAGAGCCCCATTATATGAAAAGGAGGAGCCGCAATGCTAGAGTTTGATACAAATATAGACCAATACGCTACGATAAAAGTCATCGGAGTCGGCGGCGGGGGAAATAACGCAGTTAACCGGATGATTGAACATGGGGTTGAGGGAGTAGAGTTTATCGCTGTAAATACAGACGGACAAGCTCTTAATCAATCAAAGGCAGAAGTGACCATGCAAATCGGGGCATCCTTAACTAGGGGCCTTGGAGCAGGGGCAAATCCAGAAGTAGGAAGAAAAGCGGCTGAGGAAAGCGAAAGCCAGCTTCGTGAAGTTTTAAAAGGTGCTGATATGGTATTCGTGACAGCTGGAATGGGCGGCGGTACGGGTACCGGGGCAGCCCCGGCAATCGCGCGGATCGCACGCGAAGTTGGTGCGTTAACGATTGGCGTTGTCACCCGTCCGTTCAAGTTTGAAGGACGCAAGCGTGCTCAAAATGCAGATGCTGGGATCGAAGCCATGAAAAAAGCGGTGGACACCTTAATTATTATTCCGAATGACCGTTTATTAGAAATTATCGATAAGAAAACACCTATGCTTGAAGCGTTCATGGAAGCTGATAATGTCCTGCGTCAGGGTGTTCAAGGGATATCCGATTTAATTGCAGTCCCTGGTTTGATTAATCTTGATTTTGCTGATGTTAAAACGGTTATGTCCCATAAAGGAACTGCTTTAATGGGAATTGGAATCGCCACTGGTGAAGACCGTGCAGCTGAAGCGGCCAGGAAGGCAATCTCCAGCCCGCTGCTTGAGACGTCCATTAATGGCGCCCGGGGTGTAATTATGAACATTACGGGAGGAGCCAATATAAGCCTATATGAAGTACAAGAGGCTGCTGATATTGTTGCTTCTGCTTCAGATGAGGAAGTAAACATGATCTTTGGTTCGGTCATTAACGATTACTTAAAAGAAGAAATCATTGTAACAGTAATAGCGACCGGTTTTAATAATCAAGATGATACACCAGCGAAGCCAATCTCAAAACCATCAGCGGAGAAAGAATTGGTGCATACATATCAATATTCAGAGGAACAAACCAACCACCGTCCAGTGAGAGAACGCCAAGAGCCCGTTCGGGATTATGAACAGCAGCCAAATCGTTCTGAAGAGTCACTTGATACTCCTGCATTTTTACGAAATCGCAGAAAACGGTTTTAATCATATTTGAAGAAGCCGCCCGGCAGAGCAGGGCGGCCTTTCTTTAGGTTCTGACGCATATATGGGTGAGTGAAAAGTGCTGGTTGATATGTTGGTGGTTGGGTGGTTGATAACCAGATAGGGGTGAAACCATGAATATATCAAGGTTCATTAAGAAAGGACAGGCTCCCGCCTGTCCTTTTGTTTATGAAGATGGTCATTTACTTCGTTTGATCATATAAAGTTAACTGATCGAGGTTTTTATGAACGCTCATTAGTTTTTTAAGCAGGCTCATAAATTTCTTTTTATCTTCAAATGGAGTCAGGTCGAGCTCCCTCTTTAACTCATTACTTTTCTTAACAAGATCTTCAATTTTTTGAATAACTGGGCAGTTGTTTTTAGTCATATGTATTCTCCTAATATAAGCTCTTGATTTAACTGTATCACGAAAAACAATTTCAAAGGAAACAGGCATGTTTCATTTATATTAAAAACGAACTGGCTTTTTAACTAATTTAACTATTCTATTAAAAATGTCAGATTTTGTTGAAACTCCTTAAATTGCGTCATATATTATCAACATGTGGTTTGCAAAGACAAGGTGATAAGAAACCAGGGGGTGAAATCCTTGTCGACTGTTTTGTTTGGAACTGTGGAATACTATGAAAGAGAATTAACTTACTATTTTTCTAATATGGATATGAGCAATTCAATGAAGGAAGATGCAACAAAGAAGATATTTATCATGCTGGAAAAAGAAATCCTGAATGTTTTTATGTTCGACGAAACAATTCGGATTAAATGTATTCATAACCTTTTAAAAGCATTTAGCAAGGTGTCAGAAAAGAGTTTTGTAACGTCTTAGTGGAAATTTTAACAGGAAATAGATCTGGTATGAACTTAACGAAGAGGCCCTCGCTTGAGAGAGGCCTCTTTGTTTTACTGCTATTTAGTTTAGGATCGTGATCTTAACATCTTTTCTTCCCCACTGCATAGCTGCTTCTGTCGTTGGGATGAACACGTCAATTTCATTTCCTTTAATTCCTCCGCCAATATCTTCGGCAGTCGCATATCCGTAGCCTTCTACATACACTTTTGATCCTAGTGGAATAACCTTTGGATCAACTGCAATGACTTTTGCATCCGGGTTCTCTAGTAAATTTACACCTGTCTTCGTTATGCCGATACATCCTTCACAGCTTGCCGTATAGGCTGTTGCTGTAACAGTAAGTGTTTTTGATTTTTCAGCGGCAGGCTTAGTAGTAGCAGCTGCTTTTACGACTGTTTTTGAAGGTGCTGCAGGCTTAGCCTGCTTTGTTCCATTTCGATATATAATAAGCTCCAAGCCTGGTTTAATAAGATCTGATTTTAATTGATTCCATGCTTTAAGGCTATTAACATTAACACCGTATGTGTGGGCGATATTCCAAAGAGTATCACCAGATTTCACTATGTAAAATTCTTCAGGCGAAACTTCAAGTTTATCATTTGGGTGTATCAAATCTGTTGATAAGCCATTCCAACTTTTAATATCTTGAACTGAAACTTCATGTTTTTGCGCTATAGACCAAAGAGTATCTCCCTTATTCACAATTACTTCTTCTGCATGTGCACTGGCACCTGTTGCACTCCAGATGGTTATTGCCGCTAGCATATAATACAAATACTTTTTCATCGAATAACCTCCTAATAGCTTGTTTTACGGTTTCTATGCTAACACAGAAGATTCTGAGAAAAAGAACAGGGAAGTTATAAATAAATTACGTACATTTCATTAAGATAACGAGAAAATGTCTAATTAAATGAATATTCAGAATAAATAATCGCAATGGATTAGGTTATTTACAATAATAGTCATAACGTTACCTTTTAATGGGTTAATTGGGTAAAATTTAAAGTTACATGTTATGTTGAGGAATTAATTGGAAGGTTTTGGTTGAGCGGACTTTCTTGGTTCTTTGAACCTTGTTGGAACGGGAGGTTGTTCATAAATTTTAAAAGTGGTGCCTAAATTTGGAAACTTGATCCATAAAAATGAAAAGTGATGCAGAAAATCATGAAATTGGTTCATAAATTTCAAAAGTTGCACATAAAGGTGCGATTGGAGGAGATTTAAGAGGTAATGGAGCTTAGATTACGTGAATTTACTTTAATTAGTAGTTTTTTGGTGGGATTTTAAGAACATTTATAACATATTTAAAAATATTCACCCCTTCGGGATTTGCGGTTTATATTTTTGGGAGAAATGAGGAAGTATAAAGAGGTTGGCAGTGATATCAATGGTTATGAAGGGATGAAGTTTTGTGAAGAATTTTCGTTTTTTACTAAGTGATCAGTTTCAGGCTAATGAGATAGCGGAGGATTTACAGGTTCAGCTGGAGATTAATCGTTTTAATAATGTGAAGGTCACAGCGGTTGAGCAGAGAAATGAGGTTCTTGTTCAGGTGCCTGAAGCGAATGGTTCGCTGGAAGAAGCGGTGGAGAGTTTTATGAGGAATTATCAGGATGGGGAGGTTTTGGAGTAGAGGAGGAAGGGCGATCCTTCGATAGTTGGGTGTAGGGACAGTGACAATAAGTTCGGTTTTAAGTTAAAAAGAATAACTTCGTTATTATTAGATAGATGCAAAAAAGGAGAGTGGCTAAGTAAATCACTCTCCTTTTTTGTATTGCTGCATCAAATTACTTTGGTTTTTTTCTACTATATAAGATCCCTGATAGTTTTCAAGTGCTTTAGATAAATTACTACATCTTGTATATGTGCCTTGGCTCGGTATAACGGATAATTGTGGAAAGTGCTTTGCCTGATGAACCGACAAGCGTACCAGCAGAGTCTCTTACTTCCATATCAAAGTCATTGCAGCAAATGCCCAGGTAATTCGAACGGTAAGGCTGACTGTTCTTTTATCTACTGTTACGTCTTTGTGAGGCTATGCCTGCGTGAGCAGCGCCAAAGCCGATTGTCTCTTACCTTCGGTCTTTTATCCGATAGACATTTGATCATTTAGGATGGGTTATAAAAAGTGGGGCGGGTGTTACATTTCTCACTGACAGAGGTTGTTTTTTGTTTTTTAATGGTAGGTGGAAAGGCTCTTTTGTGAAAGTTAAATAGAATTTGATGGATATTGTGGTGGTGCATACTCATATATTTTATTGATGAATGCAGGCAAGCTATGTTTGTTAGGCACGTCATCTTCCGCTCCGCTCCAGATCACGTGCACTTTAGTTGGTTTTTGTTTCTCAGTTTGGAGAGGGTTCGCTTTTGCGTCATCTCCTGATGTGTTTCGATGGTGTTTTTTCAGGGAGATCACGCAATCGCTCAGGGGAGGGGGGACGTGTCGACAACGGAGTTTCTGCTTTTGGAAATTCTCTCTCTGCGAGCCGCTGGCGCGTCTCTGGATTCAGCAGGCTGAATCCCCGCAGAACAAAGCTTTTTCCGCTTTTTGAGAGCGAGCTCTCAAACGCTGCAAAATCTTTGTTCGGCGGCCGAGAGAATTTCCAATAATAGTATGAGGTTGTGTCGACACGTGGGTTTTAGGGTGCTATAATGGTTACGGTTACATGTTTAAATGTTGTGAAAATTTTTCGGCATTGGAGGGGATGGGCATGGAGCTTTGGAATTTATATCAAAATAACTATTTGATAGTTTTTGTGTTTCTGTGTCTTGGGGTTTTGCTGCCTGTTGTGGCGTTGTTTATAGGGAAGCTTTTGCGGCCTTATAATCCTTATGATGCAAAGTACACCATTTATGAGAGCGGAAATGAGCCATTTCATGATTCTAGGGTGCGGTTCAATGTCCGCTATTATATTTTTGCCCTTTTGTTTGTTATTTTTGATGTGGAAACTGTGTTTTTATATCCATGGGCAGTGGCGTATGAGAAGCTTGGTATTTTTGCACTAATTGAGATGTTGATTTTTGTGTTTATGCTTGTAATTGGGCTTGTATATGCTTGGAAGAAGAAGGTGCTAAAATGGATTTAAAAATGGAAAACATCCCAGAAGCGGAAATGGAAGAGATTAAACGGACAGTGTTTTTTTCTACATTTGAACAAATAAAGGCTTGGGCGCGGAGTAACTCATTATGGCCAATGACCTTCGGGCTTGCTTGTTGTGCCATCGAAATGATGCAGGCGAGTAATGCTCATTATGATTTGGAGCGTTTCGGTACATTCTATCGTAACTCGCCCCGCCAATCAGATGTCATGATTGTTTCGGGAACTGTTACGAAGAAGATGGCGCCGATTCTTCGCCGTCTTTATGATCAAATGCCGGAGCCAAAATGGGTTATCGCTATGGGTTCCTGTGCGACAGCCGGCGGACCATATGTAAAGTCCTATTCAGTTGTAAAGGGCGTCGATCAGATTGTTCCTGTTGATGTATACATACCAGGCTGCCCTCCGAATCCGGCAGCTTTGATCTATGGAATTAATAAATTGAGGGAGAAAATCCGTTACGAGGCTAAGACTGGGAAGAAGGTGATCTAACCTATGAGCGGCGAGAAGGATCTTGAACAGCAGAAAAAAGAGGCAGCCGCGAAAGCAAAGGCCGCCGCACTGGCAAAAATGAAGGCAAAACAGCAGGGAGAAGCGAAGGAAGAGACTCCTGCAGAGGATATGGATCTGGCAAAGCAAAAGGCAGCAGCTGCAGCAAAAGCAAAGGCCGCCGCACTGGCAAAGCAGAAAGCCAAGGAGCAGGAAGAGGCGAAAGAAGAGTCTCCTGCGGAGGATATGGATCTGGCAAAGCAAAAAGCAGCAGCCGCAGCGAAAGCGAAGGCCGCCGCACTGGCAAAGCAGAAAGCCAAGGAGCAGGGAGAGGCGAAAGAAGAGACTCCTGCAGAGGATATGGATTTAGCAAAACAAAAGGCAGCAGCTGCAGCAAAAGCGAAAGCCGCGGCGAAGGCCAAGGCCGCTGCGCAGGCGAAGCAAGCGGGCGAAGCCGGTAATGGTGATGATGAAAAGGCGAAAGCAATCGCAGCAGCAAAAGCCAAGGCGGCCGCCGCAGCGAAGGCGAAAGCAGGCGGAGCTGGTGGAGATGACGAAAAAGCGAAAGCGATCGCAGCCGCGAAAGCCAAAGCGGCCGCTGCAGCTAAGGCGAAATTAGCAGCAGGCGGAGCTGGCGGTGATGATGAAAAGGCGAAGGCAATTGCAGCAGCAAAGGCAAAGGCTGCCGCAGCAGCTGCTGCGAAAGCAAAAGCTGCTGGAGGAAAAGCTCCTGCTGAGCCTGCCGAGGAGAAGAAGCCATCCATCAATCAGCCATATCTTGATAAGTATGTAAAAGTAATTAATGAAAATCTCGGTTCAGATGTATTGGAAGATTACTATATTAACAATCTTTCCAAGGACGTCCCGACATTAATTGTCAAAGCAGAATCGTATTACAAATTGGCTGAATTCCTTAAATATAATGAACAGCTTGGGTTTGATTACTTATCAGAGCTGCATGGCACTGACTATGAAACATATATGGAAGTATATGTTCACTTGTTCTCATTCAAAAATACCCAATCTGTTGCTTTAAAAGTAAAGATTGATCGTGATGAACCAACAATCGATTCATTGCAGCCGCTTTGGGAAGGGGCAAATTGGCCTGAATGCGAAGCGTATGACTTGTTAGGGATTAAATTTAAAAATCATCCTAACCTGCACCGCATCATGCTTGGCGAAGAATGGGTTGGTTATCCGCTAAGGAAAGACTATGAACCGTATGATGTGGAGGTGTAACCATTGTTGCGAACAGAAGAAATGCTTTTGAACGTAGGGCCTCAGCATCCTAGTACGCACGGTGTTTTTCGTCTCGTCTTAAAAATTGATGGGGAAATCATTAAAGAAGCAAAGCCGGTCATTGGCTACCTTCATCGCGGAACAGAAAAGCTGGCAGAAGACCTTCAATATACTCAAATCATTCCTTACACAGACCGCATGGACTATGTATCGGCCATGACGAATAACTATGTGCTATGCCACGCAGTGGAAACAATGATGGATATTAAAGTTCCGGAAAGAGCGGATTACTTACGAGTCATTGCCATGGAGCTCGGCCGTGTAGCGAGCCATCTGGTTTGGTGGGGTACATACTTGCTTGACCTTGGGGCAACCAGTCCGCTCCTTTACGCTTTCCGTGAAAGGGAAATGATTATTAACATGCTTAATGAACTTTCAGGTGCACGTTTGACCTTCAACTATATGCGTGTTGGTGGAGTCAAATGGGATGCTCCGGAAGGATGGATTGAGAAGGTAGCAGAGTTTATTCCATATATGCGCGAGCAATTGAAAGGCTACCATACTCTTGTTACAGGAAATGAAATCTTCTTGAATCGTGTAAAAGGCATTGGGAAATACACGAAGGAAGATGCCATTAATTATTCTCTTAGCGGAGCAAACCTGCGCTGTACCGGCGTAAAGTGGGATCTTCGCAAAAATGAGCCTTACTCCATTTATGATCGCTTCGATTTTGATGTTCCTGTCCAGGATGGCGGTGACGCATGGGCGCGCTACCAGGTTCGCCTGGCTGAAATCGAGGAGTCATTGAAAATTTTAGAGCAGGCTTGCGAACAGTTCCCGGCTGAAGGCGATATCCTTGCAAAAGTGCCGAAAATCATTAAGGCGCCTAAAGGGGAAGCTTTTGTAAGAATTGAGTCTCCTCGGGGAGAAATAGGCTGTTATATTGCAAGTGATGGGAAGAAAGAGCCGTATCGACTGAAATTTAGAAGGCCATCATTTTATAATCTTCAAATTCTCCCAAAATTATTGGAGGGAGAAAGCATAGCAAACTTAATTTCCATACTAGGAGCGGTTGATATTATCCTAGGGGAGGTGGATGGCTAATGGTAGAGGAATTATTGCATTCCCAGGCAGGAATATTTAACTTTGGGGTCTTCTTTTTACTGGCGGTTGTTCTGCTTTTAGTCGTTTTAGGTTTCGTTACGTATGCCATATTGGCAGAACGTAAAGTAATGGGTTTTATGCAGCTTCGCCAGGGTCCTAACCAGGTTGGCGGACGCTGGGGTCTATTGCAGACTGTCGCAGACGTTTTGAAGCTTTTAGTAAAAGAGGATACAATTCCAAAGCTTGCTGATAAGCCATTATTTATTATTGCACCTGTAATCGGCTTTGCTCCGGCCTTTATGGTTATGGCAACCATCCCGTTTACAGATAAGCTGCAATTTGCAGATCTTAGTGTTGGGCTGCTTTATTACATTGCCATCTCAGGGTTGACTACGATTGGAATGGTGACTGGCGGATGGGCATCCAATAACAAATACGCCCTTCTCGGTGGAATGCGTGCAGCAGCACAAATGATTTCCTATGAAATCCCGCTAGTCATGTCCGTGCTTGGAATCATTCTTTTAACCGGAAGCTTAAACCTGAATGAGATCGTCGCAGCTCAGGAAAATATATGGTTTATCCTGCTTCAGCCCGTTGCCTTCATTGTGTTCCTAATTGCGTCAGTTGCTGAGCTAAACCGTATCCCATTTGATCTTCCCGAGTCTGAAAATGAGCTGGTAGCCGGTTTCACGACAGAATATTCCGGGTTTCGCTGGGCAATGTTTATGCTTGCTGAATATGTATATATGTTTGCAATGGCATCTTTAACAACGGTTCTATTCCTTGGCGGATGGCTTCCGTTATTCTCATTCCTGGACTTCATACCAGGAGCAATATGGTTTGCGCTAAAGTTTACTGCAGTAATCTTTTTGTTAATCTGGTTCCGCAGTACGTTCCCGCGTATTCGCGCAGACCAGTTAATGGAGTTTGGATGGAAAGTGCTGCTGCCGGTAGCGCTGGCCAATATTTTCTTAACGGCTATTATCAAGGAGATTATTAATCTGTTCTAAAAAACACAATTTTAGCAGGAAGACATTTTAGTTCAGATCCACACTGAAAGAAGTTCACTTTAATTGTAAGGGGTGAAAACATGCTTGGATTAGCGAAAGGTTTAAAGTATACCCTTAAAAACTTAACAAGAGAAAAGCCGACTTATGAATATCCGCATGAACCGCTTCCTCTGCCGGACAGGTTTCGGGGCATACAAAAATTTTATCCGGAAAAATGCATCGTTTGTAATCAGTGTGCAAACATTTGCCCGACAGATTGTATTCAATTAACCGGAAAAAAACACCCGGATCCAGCCAAAAAAGGCAAAATTATTGATACGTATGATATCAACTTTGAAATCTGTATCCTTTGCGATTTGTGCACAGAGGTTTGTCCAACAGAAGCGATTATTATGACAAATAACTTCGAATTATCGGAGTATAGCCGCGATGAGCTGTTTAAAAACCTCGAATGGCTGGATGAAAATGACGAGAACATACGGAAGGTGAATAAAGCATGACGTTTTCAGGTGAGTTTTTAGCGTTTATGTCCCTTGCTCTAGTAGCGGTCATCGGCGGCGTGCTTTTATTGAACCTTACCAAAGTCGTGCATATGGTTATTGCGCTTGTTTTTACCTTCGTGAGTATTGCTGGAATTTATGTGCTGCTGTCTGCTGAATTCGTTGCTGCAGTCCAGATTCTGATTTATTCCGGTGCGATTACCATTATCATGCTATTTGGAATCATGCTGACACGCCATAATGACACTAGCGAGCCTCAAACTGGCCGCTGGCGGAAATTATTATTGTTTCTGGGTGTACTGGGCTTTGCCTTTGCAGTTTACATCGGCATTTATAATCTTGATATTGCCCAAACCCCAACTGACCTTCATGTAAATAATACAGAACAAATTGGGATAGAGCTTTACTCAAAATTCATCATTCCTTTTGAAGTAACATCTGTTTTATTATTGGTAGCTTTGATTGGATCGATTGTTCTGGCAAAAAGAGATGATGAGAAGGAGGCGGAGGAGGAATGAGTGCAGTTCCCATTCAAGCCTACCTGGCATTGGCTTTAATTCTTTTCTGTATCGGTCTTTATGGAGCGCTGACAAAACGCAATACAGTCATTGTCCTGATTTCTATCGAATTAATGCTGAATGCGGTAAATATTAATCTTGTAGCTTTTAGCAAGTATGGCATTGCGCCTTCTATTACTGGGCAGATTTTCGCGCTGTTTGTCATAACGGTTGCGGCAGCAGAAGTCGCAGTTGGTTTAGCGATTCTGATTTCGCTATACCGCAACAGGCAAACCGTCAACATTGATGATATCGATACGATGAAGCATTAATCAGTGGACTTTGTGAGAAATGTCGTCTATAGCGGCTAAAAATATAGAAGAATCGGCTCGATGCCTTCTTAAAGGCTGAGCCTGAAAGGACCTGTTCACTTCGGGTCCCAATCTGACACGCCGGCAACTCGGACTGCCAAGCTTTAGAGCGTGTTCAAAAAAGGGGATTGTGATAATGATGGAGAATGCATGGATCATACCGCTTTTCCCGCTTTTATCGTTTTTGTTCCTTATTCTATTCGGCAAACGGCTTAAGGAAGCGAGCGCTTATATTGGAATTTTGTCAACCTTGGCGTCGCTTGTATACTCGTTATTGGTGCTTTTTGAACGATTTACAGCACCTACTTACAAGGCGGAGGGCGTTTGGCTGACCATAGGGGATGTTCAGTTAACAGCGGGTTTTGAAGTTAATCAGTTGAATGCACTGATGCTTGTGATCGTGTCACTCGTCAGTTTCTTGGTACATACGTATTCGAAGGGCTATATGAACGGCGATGACCGTTTCCCTGTTTTCTATGCTTATTTAGGCTTATTTACATTTGCGATGCTAGGCTTGGTCATCTCGCCTAACCTTCTGCAAACGTATTTCTTCTGGGAGCTTGTCGGGCTTGGTTCATTCTTGCTGATCGGTTTCTATTTTTACAAAGAAGAAGCAAAGGCAGCCGCCAAAAAGGCCTTTATTATGACACGTATTGGCGATGTCGGCCTTCTGATTGGAATGATTCTATTATTCTGGCAGGTAGGCAGCTTCGAATATGATGAAATTTTTGCGGCTGTTGAAGCTGGTTCCATTTCAGCCACAATGATTACGTTAACAGCCATTCTAATTTTTATAGGAGCTGTCGGAAAATCCGGCCAGTTCCCGCTTCACACCTGGCTTCCGGACGCGATGGAAGGTCCTACGCCAGTTTCAGCTTTAATCCATGCTGCGACAATGGTAGCGGCAGGTGTTTACTTGGTTGCAGCTTTATTCCCGCTTTTCGCTGCAAGTGAAACAGCGTTGATGACTGTTGCTGTCATTGGTGCTTTTACAGCCATTTTTGCGGCAAGCATCGGATTGGTTCAGAAAGATATTAAGCGGGTACTCGCTTATTCAACCGTCAGCCAGCTTGGTTATATGATGCTGGCACTTGGATCTGCCGGATATGTAGCTGGTGTATTCCACTTAATGACACACGCTTTCTTCAAGGCCTTGCTATTCCTTGCAGCCGGCAGTGTCATTCACGCAGTTCATACGCAAAACATTGAAAATATGGGCGGCTTATGGAAAAGGCTCCGCATCACCGGGCCTCTTTTCCTGATCGGAACACTGGCAATCAGCGGTGTACCATTTTTTTCAGGGTTCTTCAGTAAAGATGAAATCTTAATTGCTGCCTGGGAGCACGGAAACACCGTATTGTTCTGGATGGCAGTGATTGCGGCTTTCTTCACAGCATTTTATATGTTCCGCCTGTTCTTCATGGTTTTCGCAGGCGAAGCGAGAAGCGAAATGAAAAATGTCCACGAGTCTCCAAGTGTGATGACCATGCCGATGGTTGTCCTCGGCGTATTGGCGGTAGTGGCAGGCTATGTTAATACTCCATGGTTTGGGACGTTCCTTGGCGATTGGCTTGTAGAAGGAAACCATTCTTTGGGCCATGGCCATATTGAAGGCCCGGCGTGGATCATGATTGTTGCGACAGTTGTGTCTCTGCTCGGTATTTTACTTGCTTGGCTTATGTACGGAAAGCGCTCCGTGTCCCGTGACTGGCTCACAAGCAGAGCACCGCTTACGTACAAGACATTGTATAACAAATACTATATCGATGAATTTTATCAGATGACAGCAGTGAATGGCGTGAAGTTCTTTAGCTCATTCCTTCGCTTCCTGGAAGTATTCTTTGTTGAGGGAATTGTGAAGGGTGTTGCGGGCATCATATCTGCGCTTGGCAAACTGGGCTCCAAATTCCAGAACGGCCAGATTCAGACATATGGAACGGTTGTCTTTGTCGGCCTTGCAATTTTAGTTGTCATCTATGCGGTAACAGGGGGGTACTTAAAATGAATTTTGCCTATTTCCTATCAGTTTTAGTTTTCTCCCCTTTGCTTGGTATTTTAGTATTATCGTTCCTGCCAAAGACACAGGAATCTTTAATTAAAATGGTCGGGTTTTTAGCAACCCTGCCAGCTTTGCTTTTGTCGCTGATCGCTTACTTTCAGTACCGGGCAGGTGCAAATCTTGAAAGCCTGAATGAAAAAGCAAGCTGGATTCAATTCGGCAATTCAGATCAGCTGGGAAACTTGTTCTCTATCGATTATGAGCTGGGACTCGACGGTTTCTCGCTGATCATGATCGTACTTACAGCTGTTTTATCAACCCTGGCAGCAATTGCCTCCATTCATATTAAAAAAGAGTGGAAGGGCTACTTCATGCTATTCCTGCTGCTTGAAGTCGGTATGCTGGGTGTGTTTGCAGCTGAAAACCTGATTCTATTCTTTATTTTCTTTGAAATTACACTTATTCCGACCTTCTTCCTGATCGGAAAATGGGGTTACTTTGAAAAAGAAAATGCGGCGTACAGCTTTTTAATCTATAACGGACTTGGATCTGCTGTACTACTGATTGTCATTATGGTGCTGTTTGCCCGTACAGGTACAGCCAATATTGATGCTTTGACGGCTGCAATGAATGCAGATAATCCGCAGCTGGTAGCCCCAATCACTGAAAATATGAAAATGGGCATGCTGATTGCTCTTTTAATTGCATTTGGCGTTAAGCTTCCAATTTTCCCGCTGCACAGCTGGATGGTACGGGTTCACGTACAAGCTCCGCCTTCCATTGTGATGCTGCATGCCGGTGTACTTCTTAAAATCGGTGCATTCGGTTTAATCCGCTTTGGTATGGGGATATTTCCCGAGCAATTCCAAAGCCTGGCAGTATTGCTGGCCGTGCTTGGAGTAGTGAATTTACTGTATGGTGCGTTCCTGGCGTTTGTTCAGACTGATTTCAAAATGGTGCTTGCTTACTCTTCTATTTCCCATATGGGAATCGTTTTAATCGGATTAGGCGCATTAAATGAGGCAGGAATTCAAGGTGCTATCTTCCAGGTAGTCTCACACGGCTTAATTGCAGCGCTCTTATTCTTCCTTGTTGGCGTGTTTTATGAGCGCGTGCAAACCTCCAATATCCAGAATCTTGGAGGCCTGGCAAAAGGGATGCCGATTACGGCAGGTTTCCTGCTTGCAGGAGCTATGGCTTCGCTTGGCTTGCCTGGCATGTCCGGATTTGTAAGTGAATTTATGGCTTTCCTTGGCCTGTTTAAAGAAATGCCTGTACTGGCTGCAGTCGGTACAATCGGCATTATCATGACAGCTGTCTACCTGCTTCGTGCAGTACTCGGAATTACGTATGGCAAAGCACATAGAGATTTTGCCGGTATTACCGATATGAGAAAATTTGAGTTTGTGCCTGTCCTGGTTTTAGTGGGCTTGATTGTACTAATTGGTGTATATCCTAGTGTACTGAGCGAACCGCTGACATCCACACTTGAAACGATAATGCTTGGGATAGGAGGGTGATGAAGGATGGATCTCGAAACATTGTTATCATTTGAATGGAGCATCATGGCGCCGGAGTTCATCATCCTTGGTGTTGCAACCGCTCTGTCACTTTTAGACTTGTTTATGCCAAAATCGCAAAGCCGTAAAATTCTCGGCTGGCTTGGCTTCGCCGGAATCCTGGCAGCGCTTGTTTCCTTGCTTGGCCTTTTAGGGCATGGTCCGGAATCGATTTTGTTTGATACTTTCAGGCTTGATTCCTTTGCAAAAGCGTTTAAGCTGCTTTTATTAATAGGAGCGGCATTGGTGATGCTGATTGCGATCAGCTATGAGCCAAACGATGGGCTCGAAGAATTCAGGGGAGAATTTTTCTACCTGTTCATGGCAGGTTTGCTTGGCGCCATGATCATGTCATCAAGCGGCGACTTGATCACGCTCTTCGTCGGTCTCGAGCTTCTTTCAATCTCTTCCTACATTCTTGCAGGCATGAGAAAAAGAAATATCCAATCAAACGAATCTGCTATGAAATATGTTATTAACGGAAGTATGGCAACAGCGATCACGCTGTTTGGGATGAGTTATGTATATGGTTTAACTGGGACAACAAACTTAAAGGCGATGGCTGGATTTTTGACATCTGTATATGATGAACAGCATATTTACCTTCTCGGCCTTGCGTTCTTCATGATTGTTGTGGGACTTTCATTTAAATTGGCAACAGCCCCATTCCATATGTGGGCTCCGGATGTGTACCAGGGTGCACCAACACCTGTAACAGCCTTTTTAAGTGTTGTTTCCAAAACAGCAGGCTTTGTCCTGATTGTACGGATTCTGTTTTCAATCTTTGCCAATACGCCATCAGGTGATGCTCAAGGGATGCCCATGATCCTAAATCTGCAGGATTATATCGCGTTCCTGGCAGGAGCGACCATGATTATTGGTAATCTGATTGCATTAAGGCAGCGTAATATTAAGCGATTATTTGCTTATTCAAGTATTGCACAGGCCGGCTACTTGCTAGTCGTTATTGCCACTATGTCACTGTTTATGTTTGACACACTGTGGTTCTACCTGGGAGCGTACTTATTTATGAATCTGGGTGCTTTTGCGGTTATCCAGTATGTAACACACAAATCCGGCTCTGAAGATATCAGCCAGTTTGCCGGCTTATATCGCCGCGCTCCGTTCCTCGCCATTGCAATGGCCATCTTCCTGCTTTCGCTGGCGGGAATTCCGGGAACGGCAGGATTTATTGGCAAGCTGAACATTTTTATGGGTGCATTGGTTCCGCAAGAGGGCCATTATGTGCTGGTTTCCATTATGATTGCCACTACAGTCGTTTCGTACTTCTACTACTTCGGGGTGATGGTGCAAATGTTCTTCAGGCCTGCAGCTGATACCGGGAAAGTTAAGCTTCCTGCCGCTTTAACTGCTGTGATCAGCATTAGCATTGTGGCTACCATCCTGTTTGGAGTTGCACCAAACATTGCATTTGACTTTCTGCAGGGGAATTTCAACCAGTTCACTGATTTCTTTCAGTAATTAGCTTTTTAAAGTGGGGATTTTAAAAGGCTAATTGAACAATGGGGTTTAAGGGGTATATATACTTGGGGAAGGGGGTGTCCCCCTTCTTTTTTTGGTTTTTAACTGTGATAGCATCCCCAACTTTATGCGCATTCCATTCTTCGTGTTTTTTCGACAAAAAGAAAAGATTCGATATAATGGACATATATGCTGCAAAAAATAGCGAAAACTTAATTTTCAAAAAATACCCAACCATGAAACTTACCTGCTAGTATAAACGTCAAATGGTAATATAGCCTGCTGATCAGGTAAGCAAGGTGGAAAAACTTTAAAGGGAGGGAAGAAGATGGTTTCTGGTTTCGGGCAACAGGCTTTGATCAGCATTATGTCTCATTTAGTATTTATTGCATTGGCCTGGTGGGCTCTTCAGGCATTGCGGTTTGAAACGCTTTTGCGGCCGAATCATGTTTTTCAGGCCCGTGTTTTATACGTGTTGTTATCCATTGTCATCGGATCGGCAGTCAGTAATTTCTTTCTCGATTATCTTCTATGGTCCCAGCAGCTGCCGCTTATTCTGCAAAGCATAAATATTTGGCCGGGTTAATGCTCAAAAACTGAAAAATTAACGGGCATGGTAATCAAGCAAAATTTTTATAAATATAGGTCTTCATACATGTTTTCATTTTGAGAGTTTTTAAGTAAAATCGTTTTGTTGCTTGTTTTCATGCATACATACAATCTTGTGAAGTTTTTTTCAAAGTATGCACAAAGAGGCAAGAAATTCCTGCATAACAGGTGATTCAGCTGCTTTTAAGGCTTGTCAAAAAGTGACGACAATTCCCAAGTATGCTCCTCATAACCTTGGTAACAATGGTACTAAGGGGAGGAGTTTATAGATGAAAAATGCAGCAATTTTTTTATCAATTATTGGGATAATTGGTTTCATGGTGATAAACATTGGGAATAAGACGACTGTAGCCAAAGGGGAGCTTGACCTGTTAACGATGGCCTCGTTAATGCAGGGCGAGAATATTTTAATCAAAGAATGGTCTTTACATGCAAGAGAAAAAATGGGAAATTTTCAAAGCCTGCAGGAAGTAGAAGCATTCACAGATGAATTGCAGCAGAAATATCCTGATTGGGAATGGAAATTCCAAACAACGGAAAAATCCTGGGAAGCAACAGCTGTTATAGAGGATAATGTAACACAGTCAGAGGCTGTCAAAATTCTATCGACCCCCACAAAAGGTCAAGTTCAAACGTATGTGATTTATGAGGCCAAAGGTCAAGGGTGGGAGAACGATCAGCAGGATCTGGCTACAGCTCTCAACAGCAAAATTTCTGACATATTTCGAGGAAATGCCACAATTTTCTCTTGTATCCAAGGCGAATTCAATGGTAAGATTAATAAGTCTTTGCCTGATACTGTAAATCAATTATTGGCCGCTTTTAATGCGAAAGAAATAGAAGCGCTAAAAGAAGACCAATTCATTTCAACATCAGCATATTCGCCACTGCTTGGTGAATCGATTGAGACGAATGGCAAGGAAATGAACATGCAGCTTGGATTACGGACAAAAGGAATGGGCGCCAAGACAACCATAGTTATTGGCACACCCATCATAACGATTGAATATTAATATAGAGAAATTGGACGCGGAGGGGAATACACTTTGGATAAAATCATCGTCCGCGGCGGAAATAGGTTAAGCGGTACTGTCAAAGTAGAAGGAGCAAAAAATGCTGTCTTACCGGTTATCGCCGCAACACTGTTAGCAAGTGATGGCAAAAGCGTAATTCGTGATGTCCCAACACTCTCCGATGTATATACTATTAATGAAGTATTACGCTATTTAAACGCCGAAGTGGAGTTTGAAAATAATACAGTAATCGTAAATGCATCTCGAGAGTTGAAGGTAGAAGCACCTTTTGAATATGTACGCAAAATGCGTGCTTCAGTTTTAGTCATGGGATCTTTATTAGCAAGAAACGGCCGTGCTCGTGTAGCATTGCCGGGGGGCTGCGCAATCGGTTCCCGCCCAATCGACCAGCATTTAAAAGGCTTTGAAGCGATGGGTGCGAAAGTAAAGGTTGGAAA
The DNA here is from genome assembly GCF_058145115.1 of Cytobacillus sp. C11.1. Lineage (NCBI taxonomy): Bacteria > Bacillati > Bacillota > Bacilli > Caryophanales > Bacillaceae > Cytobacillus > Cytobacillus sp. C11.1. Next base: position 1,099,574 of record NZ_CM176935.1, read on the forward strand.
TGGCTTTATTGAAGCGGAAGCACCAGAAGGCCGCTTGCATGGAGCAAAAATATATCTAGATTTCCCTAGCGTAGGCGCTACGGAAAATATTATGATGGCTGCTACATTGGCCAAGGGTACAACCATTTTGGAAAACGTGGCGAAGGAACCTGAGATTGTTGACTTGGCTAATTTCCTGAATAAAATGGGTGCCAAGGTTAAAGGTGCAGGAACTGGAACCATCCGCATTGAAGGTGTTGATGTTCTGTTTGGTGCAGATCACAACATCATTCCTGACCGCATTGAAGCTGGAACTTTCATGGTGGCAGCGGCCATTACAGGCGGAGACGTTCTTGTAAAAGGCGCTGTGCCGGAGCACTCCACTTCTTTAATTGCGAAGATGGAAGAAATGGGTGTTACATTTATTGAAGAAGCGGAAGGAATCCGTGTATTGGGTCCAGATAAGCTGAAGGCTGTTGATATTAAAACAATGCCTCACCCAGGATTCCCGACAGACATGCAATCACAAATGATGGCCTTATTGCTTCACGCACAGGGCACAAGTGTGATTACGGAAACAGTATTTGAAAACCGCTTCATGCATGTGGAGGAATTCCGCCGCATGAACGCTGATATTAAAATCGAAGGACGTTCTGTGATCATGAACGGACCAAGCAACCTGCAGGGCGCAGAGGTTGCAGCTACTGACCTTCGTGCAGCTGCTGCTCTAATCCTGACTGGATTGGTTGCAGACGGTGTAACGCGCGTAACAGAGCTTAAGCATCTTGACCGTGGTTATGTAAACTTCCACGAAAAGCTTGCCGCACTAGGCGCTGATATCGAACGTATTACAGAAGTGGAAGAAACACCGGCTAAAGATAGCTATGTTTCTGACATGAACGCATAAGAAATGCCAATCAAGGCGGCCTTTGAGAGTCGTCATAAAATAGTCGCCTTGCGTGCATTCCTACCCTAAACCGCAGAATCGAGCTGTCAGAAGTCTGACAAATCGATTCTGCGGTTTTTTGATTTGGCTGGAAGTGTGCTGGCGGTGTTGGCCCGGTTGGGAAAGTCTGAATCTGGATTTCTTCATGAGGTTAGGAGGCGACCGCCCCAGTAAAACTGCCCGCCTGATACTGTATCCCGCCCCGATTCTGGACCTTGGTCATGGGAAAGTCTGATATGGCGGGAAGTAATGCATATATTAAAAAAGTGGTGTGTAAATGAATGGAAATTACGCATAAATTTTAAAAGTAGTGCCGTAAGTTTAATATGTGAAGCATAAAAAGGAAAAAGTGACGCAGAAACCGGTTTTGCGGACAGTAAATTGTGTGTAATGTTAGATAAATTTCGAAACATGCTAGATAAATCGTAATACATGTTAGATAAAACAGGAAATGTGTTAGGTAAAGTTCGAAATATGTTAGATAAAAAATAATAATATGCTTAATTAGCGGATGAAGGCGGGTTTTGGTAATGCCGCGAACTGTTTTTTTAAAAGAATCGGTTAGCCCTCACAACTTTACTCAAAAACGCCAACCAATATCGGCAGAAAACCGCGCCGAGCCATCTGCATATGCCCATTTTCATAAAAAAGCCACCAAGCTCATTAAGTTGTCATATTAGCTTGTCCATAGCCATAAATATGAAGTGAGTTAGAATTATTTTTTTGCTATGGAGGCTTAAAACATGACAAAATTCAAACCATTCATCGTACTAGCCGCATTGTTGTTTGCCGTCACTCTTGTAGTTCCGGCTCTGCTTGTGATTCCTTTTACAGAGGGGACAGTGAGCGGGAAGCTCGGCGAGGAACTAAAACAGGAGCAACAGAAGAAAACAGAGACGGCGGATATCCCACAAGGGCCTGCTATAGAGGTAGGTGTCTATCGCCTGGCACAAAAGAAGCTTGAGACCGTTCCATTGGAGGACTATATTGTCGGTGTTGTCGCATCGGAAATGCCGGCTGAATTTGAAAAAGAAGCATTGAAGGCACAGGCACTGGCAGCGAGGACTTTTATTGTTGAACAAATGCTGAATGAGAATAAAGCAAATATGCCTGGAGGTGCGCTTGTCTATGATACGGTCGTCCATCAGGTTTATAAAAATGAAAATGAATTGAAGCAGGTTTGGGGACCTGACTACAAATGGAAAATCCAAAAGGTAAGAGAAGCAGTTAATGAAACGAGAGGACAGATCCTCACTTTTGACGGATCTCCAATAACAGCATCCTTTTTTTCAACAAGCAATGGCTTTACCGAGAATTCTGAGGCCATCTGGCCAAATTCAGTTCCTTATTTAAAAAGTGTGGAAAGTAAGTGGGATTTGCAGTCACCGAAGTTTAATGGAAGAGAGGTTATCACGGTTCAGGAGTTTGAAAAGAAACTGGGTGTGAAGCTTCCTAACAATAGCACGATTGGCAATGTGACCGAAAGGACAGCGGGCCAGAGGGTGGCCAAGGTGGAGATTAACGGGAAGGTTGTCAGCGGCAAAGACATCAGGGAAAAGCTTGGCCTGAAATCAACGGACTTCACCTGGGAACGAAAGGGCGACAATATCATTATTAATACACAAGGCTATGGCCATGGCGTCGGCATGAGTCAATACGGCGCAAATGGGATGGCATCTGAAGGAAAAAATTATAAAGAAATTGTTTCCCATTATTATCAAGGTGTTGAGATTGCAGCCTCTGATCAATTGCTTACGAAAATCACTGCAAAAAAATAACAAAAAGGCTGGTTCTATTTTAGAATCAGCCTTTTCATTTGCCTGTTGGCTGCATATTGCTGAGTTGGAACCGGAAATCAACCGGATAATCTAAGACAGCCTACTTTTTAAAATAAGAAAGAATGAAAGCAAGCTTTTTAAACCGGCCATGGTAAAGAGCGCGGCTTATAAAATACCAGCACACCAAAACGCCTGTAATGTCCTTTACTGCGTCGATAAGGGTAGCAGAACGGTAAGGGACAAAGGATTGATGAATCTCATCCAGGATCCCGTAAAGGCAGGCAAGAACTGCCAGAAGAATATTCATTGCAGGAGTCAGCTTGCCTGCAGTTAACGCAGCAAAAACGAATAGAACATAGAGAATGCCGAATTCAATGAGATGCAGGGATTCTTTTATAAACCGGTCGACTGCCGAATCGGGCAGCTCCACCACGGCATTATGCGGCAGGCCGGATAGAGTCCAGATCAGCACCATATATAGGAAGGGAAGAACTCTAATGATCCACTTAAACATATTCCAAAAACTCCTTTAAAAATTTTTTCTTATATCATGCATAATAATAAAACCTTTGTCGAAAAATAAACCCAAAAAAATTTTTTTGCAGAATGTATATAATCCTCTCAATCTGTTCAGACTGATTGCTGAGGTGATGATAAATGAGAGAGGAAGAAAAGAAACGATCTTCTCAAGATTCCAGCTTTAAACGCTTTATGAAAAAGCGGTGGGCATTCCCAGCTATCTACATTGCAAGTGCAGCAATCATTCTAACCGGTGTTCTTTGGTACCAAAGCAGTGACAACGCTACAGACACAGACAGCTACGACTATGAAGCCACTGATATTACCGGTAAGAAGTACGATGAGCCAGCATTAGAAGTTAACCGTGCTATGGAAAACTTCGTAATGCCTGTTCAGGATCCAGACTCAGCTGTCATTCAAAAACAATTCTATGACTATGACGGCAAAGCTGAAGAACAGGAAGCTGCTCTAGTATTTTACAATAACACATACCATCCGAACACAGGTATTGATATTGCCACAAAGGATGGAGAAACGTTTGATGTACTAGCTGCATTAAGCGGAACTGTGAAAAAAGTAGAAGAAGATGCACTGTTGGGCAATGTCATTGAAGTTGAGCATGACAAAGGAATTGTAACACAATATCAATCTGTTACAGAGATGAATGTTGAGGTTGGCGACCAGGTAGAACAAGGTGATGCTCTTGCTAAAGCAGGCGAAAGCTTGTTTAATGAAGAAGCAGGTGTTCACGTACACTTTGAAATCCGCAAAGATGGAGTGCCGGTCAATCCGCTTGATTACTTCAATAAGCCGCTAAGCTCTTTACAAGAGTTAGACACATCTGATAAAACAGATGCTGCTGACAACAGCGGTGCAACTGAAGAAAACGACGAAGCTGCTCCTTCTGAAGATAAGTCTACAGAAGAGTCTGGCACAACTGAAGAAGAAGGCTCTACTGAAGAACCTGGCACTACAGATGAAGATGCCGGCCAAACTGACGAAGACAAATCTACTGACACAGAAGAAGATCCAGCTGGAAACTCTGAAGACGAAGGTCAAACTGACGACCAAGTCGAAGAAGAAAAGACTGAATCTACTGACGCATAATAATAGGGAGTCCGCCATGATGGCGGGCTCTTTTTTGGGTACCAGGTACCACCCGAATTTTGTCGAATGCACTATTTTTTCGACAATTCTGAACCAATCCTGTATAATATTTCGAAAGACGAAAAGTTGTACAGGGGGAGCTTAGTATGAAGAAGTTGCTTTTAACGGGGTTTGAGCCTTTTCTTGATTTTCCGATCAATCCGACCGAGATGATTGTGAAAGAGTTAGATGGTCAAAAGGTTGGAAACTATGAAATAAGGGGCCTGCATTTACCCGTTGATTTCGAACAGGCACCTAAGAAGATAGCAGAGGCGGTAGCCGATGAAAATCCGAATGCCGTTATTTCACTGGGCTTGGCTGCCGGGCGTACAGCCATCACGCCTGAAAGGATTGCGATCAACTGCCAGGACGGGGAACCGGATAATAGAGGAGTTACCCTTGAGGACAATCCAATAGAGGAGAATGGGCCTGATGGGTATTTTTCCACCCTGCCAATTCGCCGGATGGTCAATAGATTAAAAGAGGCAGGATATCCTGCGGCAGTGTCAAATACAGCTGGAACCTATCTATGCAATAATGTTATGTATTCCGTACTTCATGAGCTTAAGTTATCTGGCAAAGACATACCTGCCGGCTTTGTACATATCCCTGCGTCACATGCGCTGGCTGCTGCCAGCAAAAAGAGCATGGCAAGCTGGTCGGACGCTGACCTGCTAAAGGCAATCACATTAATAATAGAAGAACTTGATTAGGGAGCCAAGCCGTTTGGCTCCTTTTAAAATTGATAAAATAAATTATTGAAATAGTAATTTAGACACAGGTTATTATCACCGCTATAGTGTTTTCCTCTAATACCCTAAAGTTCTAAGTAAAGTCCGAACGTGTACAATGGCTGATAAATAAAGGCAAAACCTTTCCTGTCAAGCCTTGCCGCCCTCTCATCTTTATCCTTACAAAAAAAATATAAATATATTTGCAGCATATACTTGACCTAGAAAAGATTTTTGTACATAATGAAGTATAAATTTTCTTAAAATTTAGTTTAATCAGAAAACGAACACCCATACGGCCATTCCAAACTTAAAGCAGAAAGCGACAAAAAATGATAGCGCTTTCTTTAAAAAAGGGGGAAACAAACTTGCTTACTTTATTGTCTTTAATGGTGATTACCGGTGTCTGCCTTTTTCTTGCTTTAAGACAGAAAAAGCCAATCTTCCTTGCTGTGCCATTCCTATCCATTTTTGCCTACTTCCTCGTTCAAATCATCCTAGTCCCAGCCCCATTTATGGAAACAGTCAAATTTATTTTCAGTTTGAGGTAATGGTTTTTTCCGGGTCCGGTAAACGGATCCGGTCAAATAGCAGCAACTGCTGCAGTTGTTTTCAAAAGGAGTGGTTCCACACGCTGAAAACCTGTTTACCAGCAATTATGCATTCATGTAAATCCAATCATTTTAACCGGGGGTGGAGTTGTGAAGAAAATTGAGAAGAAAGTAGCTGACAGTTATTTTCGTGAAAAGACTCGGAATATGATCATTTATTTTGCTATTGGATTTCTGGCTTCCTTTGGAGTCGTCTTTTTTGCTGAGCCTTTAAGTGATATTACCATTAATGGTTTCCCGTTCCATTATTTTATGGGTGCACAGGGAGCAGTTCTGACTTTTATCATCCTGCTGTTTGTCAATGCCAAGATGGGTGATGCCATTGACCGGAAATACGGAATTGACGAAGAAAAGAATAAGCAGATCAGTTCCGGAAAAGTGTTTGATCATTAATAGAGAAAAAATGAGCGGCTGTTCGAGCGGCTTTAAAAGAGAGATATAAAGGGGCGTCATGAAAAATTTAGCATTGTGAAAAAGGGGGATGGCATTTGGATACACAATTTTTGGTCTCATTATCCATTATTTTAGCCACATTTGCTTTATATATTGGAATTGCCATTTATAACAAAGCAAAAGTAACATCGGATTTCTATGTTGCCGGACGGGGAATCCCGCCCATATTTAACGGGATGGCAATCGGCGCTGACTGGATGAGTGCTGCATCGTTTATTGGTATGGCTGGAACGATCATGCTTCTTGGCTATGATGGACTTGCCTACATTATGGGATGGACAGGCGGATATTTGCTGCTGACATTCCTTTTGGCTCCACAGCTGCGAAAATACGGCCGTTACACGGTTCCTGAATTTATCGGAGACCGTTTTGATAGCCATACAGCCCGTGTGATAGCGGCGATTTGTACGATCATTATCAGTTTCACATACTCCATCGGCCAGCTTTCCGGTTCAGGAGTGGTTATTGGCCGTTTATTTGAAATTGACGCTAAGCTTGGAACAATGATTGGCGTTGTCCTTATTGCCTTTTACGCTGCTTTCGGCGGAATGAAAGGGATCACTTGGACACAGGTTGCACAATATGTCATTTTAATTATTGCTTATATCATTCCGGTTGTATTCATGTCCCTGCAAATTACAGGGAACCCGGCACCATGGCTTTCTTATGGTGAGCTTGTCGGTAAAATGGGTGAGCTGGATCGTGAACTGGGAATCTCTGAATACTTTGCACCGTTTACAAATGGAACGAAATGGCAATTCCTGGCGCTTATGTTTACTTTAATGGCCGGTACAGCCGGGCTTCCTCACGTAATCGTCCGTTTCTATACGGTTTCAACGATGAAAGCTGCCCGCTGGTCAGGTGCATGGGCCTTGCTATTCATCGGCTTGCTTTACCTGTCAGCTCCTGCATACGCTGCTTTCTCCCGTTTCATCCTTATGACAAAGGTTGCAGGCAGCAAAATCACCGAACTGCCTGAATGGACCAAGACATGGGTGGATACAGGCAAGCTTCAAGTAGCAGATGGAAATGGAGATGGCGTTCTTCAGTGGAACGAATTAATCATTTCGAATGATATTGTCGTTATGGCAACACCGGAAATTGCCAACCTTGGTTTGTTTGTCATCGGTCTGGTAGCAGCAGGTGCAATGGCGGCAGCATTATCAACTGCCGGCGGTTTAATGATTGCCATTTCTTCCGCTTTTGCCCACGATATCTTCTATCGAGTGCTAAAGCCGAACTCAACTGAAAAAACTCGTCTATCTGTAGCACGCTGGTCAATAGTTGTGGCAACTCTCCTGGCAGGACTTATCGCGCTTAACCCTCCAGGAGCGATCACACAGATTGTTGCCTGGGCATTTGCGCTTGCAACAGGAACCTTCTTCCCGGCGCTTGTACTGGGTGTATGGTGGAAGCGTTCAAACTCACAGGGTGTTATTGCCGGCTTGCTCGTCGGACTGGGTGTGACATTGGCATACATCTTTGCAGCAAAATATGGCGGATTTACAATCCTTGGGATCATTGATACAGGTGCGGGCGTCTTTGGTGCTGCAGCTGCATTTATCGCCAACATCGTTGTTTCCCTAATGACAGCAGCTCCTTCGCAAAAGATTCAGGATGAGGTTATGGATCTTCGCTATCCAGAGCAAATGGTTTATAAAAACGGTGAAGTTTGGCTGAATGATGATGGATCCGTCTAGTTTATACGAATTGGAGGCTGTGCGGTTTCACCCCTTTTTCAGAGGGGTGGACTCTGACACAGCCCTTTCACTTCTATCATTATGCGAAGTCCGCCAATACGAAAAAAATGAAATCATGCTAAAAAAAGATAAACCCCGGGAAGGCCTTCTGCTCATTTTAGAAGGTCTTTCAGAGGTTTTTGTGAAAAATGAAACCCATGGACACGAGGAGGTTCTCGAGGTTGTCCAAAAAGGCGAAATGATTGGATTTTCAAGCCTTGCTGACTTCCTTGGCGTTTCAAAGCCAGTGAAAACCGATGTGATGGTTGAAGTGAAAGCGGTGAGTGCTTTAAGGGCGATGTACATCCCGTTTGAAGTGGTTACAAGAAGATGGGATGACCCGGCAGTCCACGATTATCTCCTGACGCAGGTTGCCATACGATTAAAAGATATTTATACCTCTCTGGCCGAACAGGTAAAGCTCGCTACGGATTACGGAGAAAATGACGCCTTTATGATACGTGTCCAGGATGTGATGAGTGAAGGGGTTGCTGCTGTTCATCCGGAAGAGAGTGTCCAAAAGGCAGCCCGTTTGATGCATAAAATGAGAACGAGCTCTGTGCTGGTCATAGAAAATGATTTATTAAAAGGGATTATTACGGAAAGGGACATGGTTGAGCGGGTGGTTGCCAGGGGAATCGAGTTATCAGCCGAAGCCCGTACGATTATGACACCAGACCCTGTCTCGATATCAAGGTCTGCTTATTATTATGATGCGATTTCACTCATCTTTTCAAAAGGAATTAAGCACTTGCCTGTTGTGGAGGATTCCAAGGTAGTTGGAATTGTTACTCTATCAGATTTGCTGAGGAAGAAAAACGAGAATGTCATGAAAACGATCCAGAAGATTGAACAGGCGGACCAGGACAGTCTTCCACAGGTGAAAAATGCCATTTATGAGGTAATCGATACGCTAATAAGGGATCGGGTTCCCATTTTGACAACCTTTGAAATCATAACAAAGCTTTATGACCGCCTTGTAGGCAGAATAGTAGAGCTCTCTATTAAAAATCTGCAGGAAAAAGGCAAGCAAAGGCCATGTGAATTTGCCTTTTATCAAATGGGCAGCAGCGGCCGGGGTGAACAGTTTATGCTCACCGATCAGGACCATTTCCTGGTCTATGAAAATCATAGAGAGGAAGCCTCTGCTTATTTTGAAGAACTGGGAAGAGAGATTACATCCAATATGGAAGCGGCAGGATATGCCCGCTGTAAAGGATTAATGATGTGCAGTGAACTGAAATGGCGCGGCTCATTGGCTGTGTGGGAAGATAGACTGCTAAAATGGAGGCTGCAATCTACTAACGACAATCTATTATTAGCCCAGAATTTCTTTTCGTACCGGCTGATTACTGGCTCTGAGAGATTGCATGAGAACTTTGAAAGAATGATTGCTGAGCAGATGAAAAGGTCGAGGATCTTTTTGTACCGGCTGGCACAGCTTGAAAAGGAGAATCCGATTCCGACCCTGGACCAGCCAATCCGGTCTTTATTTAAACTTGAACGGAAAAGCATTGATATGAAAAAAGAAGTTTTGTTTCCATATCATCACAGTCTGCAAATTTTATCTCTATTGCATGGAAAACAATCGGGGACACCGGTTGAAAAAATAGATTTTCTGAAGGAGAAACAGGTTATTTCCAGGGAGTTTGCTTTGGACCTGAAGGAAGCAGTAAGCACCATCCTGACCATGTATGTTACCCAGCGTTGGCAGCAGGCGAAAGCGGGAAGTGAGCTAACATCCGTTGTATCGTTTGCAAGATTGTCAACACGCGAAAAGGAAGAATTGATTTTAAGCTTAAAAACATTAAGGGAGCTGCAGAGCCAGGTGTTTATACACTTTTCAATATAACTCTCAAGAAGGAGGCTGGTAATGTTTTTTCGCAGAAAAAATGTAGCATGTTCCTTAACCTATGAAAATATTCCGCTGTCAACACCCTTGGAGGAACTGAAATTTGTTGTGTTTGATACGGAAACCACGGGATTTCAGGTTTCAACAATAGACCGGCTTATTGAAATTGGCGCAGTTCCGGTTAGGGGTCTGGAAGTGTGTGACAAGTATGTTTTTCAAACATATGTGAACCCAAATCGACAAATTTCTCGGGAAATAACAGAATTGACCTCTATTTCCGCCGAACGGGTAAAAGGCGCCCCGCAAGCATTAGAGGCTATGATGAGCTTTTTTGATTATGTCGAATCAAGGGAAACGGTCTGCCTGGTCGGCCACTATGTCAGTTTTGATGCACTTGCCCTGAAAAGCGAATTTAAACGGGAAAAGCTTGCTTTGAAAAATTTCCTGACTATAGACACCCTCGATTTAATTGGCTTTATCGCCCCGTCCTATGACATGCGGGATCTCGAGAGGTACGCTATGGCATTTGGCACCAGAATTTATGAGCGCCATAGTGCAGTAGGGGATGCACTAACCACTGCCTACCTATTTGTTGAATTGCTTCTACAGTTTAAAGACAGAGGCTATAACACCTGGGGAGAACTGATCAAAGCAACCGACAGCCAGATGAGATCCATGCAGTTTTAAAGGGAGAATGTATAGTGGTTGACATGTTGGTGGGCGGGTGAGTGATGATGGGGGGATGGTTTAAGGTCAGGATTAATAGCTGAGTGGTTGGATAGTTTCCCGAAGAGTAAAGAAAGAGCCGAGGGCGGGAACTTCAGAGGGTGGATAGTGCCGTTGACCGGGAGAAAGAGCGGGTGAAAGGCACTCATGAGTGCGAATAGTGCCGTTGACCAGGAGAAAGTGCCAATGAAGTGAACTAAAGAAGATCGCCAATTGATATACAAAAGCCGGATCCCAACAGGAATCCGGCTTTACGTATGTTTGTTTACTGAATATTAATCAAGGCCCCATTTTTATGAGCCACAACTACTTGTTCCCCGGACATTTTTTGATAAGACTGAGCTGTTCCGTAGGGAACCTGTAATCTAAAGAAGTCATTTTTAAATTCAACAGTAAAGTAATCGGCAGCACCCACAATGTTTGCCGTTGTAAAAGCGATGTCCTCCTTAATGATGAGCTTTTGGCTGATGAGCACCATATCGCTTTTGAGATTGTTAAGCGTTTTTAGCTCGGTTACGGACATGTTATAACGCTTAGCAATTCCCCATAATGTATCTCCTGGCACAACCGTATAGATAGCTGCATGCTGCAGGAACGTTTCCTCTGTGTGCCTCTCTGATCGAACCTCTAGCTTTTGTCCGGGGTAAATCATATTAGACTTTAGTTTGTTAACCGCTTTCAATTCTTCGACAGTCATATCATGCTCTTTGGAAATCCGGTAAAGGGTGTCTCCTTTTTGAACTGTATAGGTATCAACAAGTGCGTGGGTATCCTTTGGAGCAGCGTTTAAACTGGTGGCTGCGATAGCAGCAGCAAAAGCCGTACTGGCAGCTTTCATTCTTCGTGACTTTGCCTGCTTTCTCTTTTCATCAAGAATCCTATCTTTACGTGTTTGCATGATCGTTGTTTGCATTTCAAAAATCATCCTATCTATATGAATAGTTTGTTGGAATATAGTGGTCATATAACCATAAATATGAATATAAATTCTAAATATAGCGATCACAATAGGGAATAAATCCTTTGAGAACGCCATTAGAACAGCATCATTTTACCTTTTTTAAGAAACTTCAATTAGCTATTTTGTATGGTGTTTTCTCATATTCTTGAATTTATCTGATAGATAAGAAATGCATTTACAGAAAAATATTGCATTTCAGCAAAGACTATATCTGTCGAACTACCAGGAATTATACCTAGGTGTAGGGATCTAACTGGAAATTATGTAGGTAACAACACATTGGTCTTTAGCCTGTTTGTTATTTTTTACCCCAAAGGATTTAATGAAAACATTTCCTGTTTTTAGCCTTCAGATGTCCTATTTTCAAAAAATTTACACAAAACCTTGTCCCTATTGAGTTTTTCGTGCATATTACGTCAACCAAGCTAATAAACTGTTACAAACCTTACAAAGAGAATGTATGAGGTGAGGGATCGTTTTACTGAAACCACTGAATAAGTTGAGGACATGTTTAATTATCGCAAGCTGAGGGCTTTTGCTCTCAGCCGCATGTAAGCAGATTAAATCCTATCTAGTGTCTGCAAAAGCAGGGGCCATGCGGAATACAGTATCGAACCAAGCAAAAAGCGAGTCTCATTTCACACTTCTCACATCCAAATCGGGGAGGGCGAGTGGTGTGCACGATTACATCAAAGAGAGAACTATCAAGATTGGAAAGTATATCGTGGAGACGAAAAAAACGGTTCGCGTAATCGCGAAGGAGTTTGGCGTATCCAAAAGTACAGTCCATAAAGACCTAACGGAAAGACTACCTGAAATCAATCCTGAACTGGCAAACGAAGTAAAGGAAATACTGGATTATCATAAATCGATTCGCCATTTGCGCGGTGGTGAAGCCACAAAAATGAAGTATAAAAAAGAAGAAATGGAAGAAGAGCCAGTTAAATGAGAATAGCGCAAGGCGCCCGCTCAGGCGTCTCCTGCTGGAAATCAGCGTTTTAGCCGAGCTTTACAGTTGCTTTGGCAGCTTCCTTTAAAGCTGTGCAGTCCCAAATTTAAAGAATTATGAATAACCTCACAGCGGCTCCCGGGGGCTCGAGATCATAAGTTGTTTTTTTGGCCGGCAATGTGGCCTTCCCTTATGCTTTTAAGCCCCTTCATAAGTCGCCTTCATTTAATCCTCTTTTTACGACAAAATTCCTCAAAAAGTCACACAGTTTTTTACAAAATGTTACTGTATTCACAAGGAATGTGTTAAAATATAAAATTAGGATAGAACCTGGTTCGTAATGACTAGGACGCCAAAGAGTGTCAGGCAAGATCATTTCTTTTTAGGAAAAAGAACTGATTTTTTTGCGTGGCTTAATCTGCTGTGTAAAGAAAACTAACGAATGAATTATTAAAAACTTAGCTGTGTTGAAGCCCAATATTGACTTATGCACTTTGTTGATTGGAGCGGAAATCAACAAGCAAGTTAAACAGAATCAAAAAATTAAAAGCGAAGTTCGCTTTCAGAAAGCCGAAATAGAGAGAGCCTTCAAAGCTGCGGACGTAAGCTGGCCATTTGTGCAAGGAGGAACGAAAAGAAATGTTTGCAAGGGATATAGGGATTGATTTAGGAACGGCGAACGTGCTGATCCACGTTAAAGGCCGCGGAATTGTGCTGAATGAACCGTCTGTTGTGGCGATTGATAAAAATACGAATAAGGTGCTGGCTGTGGGCGAAGAAGCGCGCCGCATGGTCGGCCGTACACCGGGAAACATCGTGGCCATCCGTCCGCTGAAAGATGGAGTTATTGCTGACTTTGATGTAACGGAAGCGATGCTGAAGCATTTTATCAACAAATTAAACGTCAAAGGCTTTTTGTCCAAGCCCCGTATTTTAATTTGCTGTCCGACAAATGTCACAGGTGTTGAACAAAAGGCTATTAGAGAAGCTGCTGAAAAAAGCGGCGGCAAAAAAGTTTATCTTGAAGAAGAGCCAAAGGTAGCTGCGATTGGAGCAGGGATGGATATCTTCCAGCCTAGCGGAAATATGGTCGTGGATATCGGCGGCGGTACAACGGATGTTGCTGTTTTATCAATGGGTGACATTGTGACATCTTCATCCATCAAGATGGCCGGAGATAAGTTTGATAATGAAATCCTTCAGTATATTAAAAAGGAGTACAAGCTCCTAATCGGGGAAAGAACAGCTGAAAATATCAAAACGACAATCGGTACTGTTTTCCCTGGGTCTAAAAGCGAAGAAATGGAGATCCGCGGCCGGGACATGGTTTCAGGTCTTCCAAGAACGATTACCGTTCGTTCAGAAGAAATTCAAGGAGCTTTAAGCGAGTCAGTAGCTGTGATCGTACAAGCTGCGAGAAGTGTACTTGAACGTACACCGCCAGAATTATCTGCAGACATCATTGACCGGGGCGTTATTTTAACAGGCGGCGGCGCGCTGCTCCACGGCATTGATCAGCTGCTGGCTGAAGAGCTGAAAGTGCCAGTCCTCATTGCTGAAAATCCAATGGATTGTGTGGCCATCGGAACAGGCATTATGCTTGATAATATTGATAAGCTTCCTAAAAGAAAGCTTATTTAAAAAGAATGAACCTGCCTTTATTGGCGGGTTTTTTGCTTTTTTGGCACGATTAAAGCTCAGTGTTATAGCGGAAGGTGTATAATCCTCGAAAGTAGATTTGATTTCTCTCGTGCAGTGTTCATTTGAGGACGCTGATTCAACGTCCAGCGGGAAGAAGCAAGTCAAAGGGAGACCCCGCATGCGCAAGGCGCTGAGGAGTATCGGACTGCCCCGGGAAAGCGAACGTATGGAGCGGAAATCAGCAGCCTAGTTAAACAAAGCCAATTTTTAAGTAAAGATTTAACAATTCGAGCCGATTTAAAAGAGAGGTACAAATTTTTTCAAATTCTGACTTTTTTCTTCAAATTTTTAATGTTTATTATCGGAAATTTTCCTATAATAGAAGTATCGTGAATAAGTGTGCGGATTTGGTTGAAAAAATTGGCTTTTCATTTTAGAGGTGAACTCGATGTTTAGAGGTTTTTATACGGCGGCTTCCGGGATGCTTGCCCAGCAGCGGAGGACGGAAGTGCTGACAAATAATATGGCTAATGCCAATACCCCGGGGTTTAAGGCTGACCAAACGAGTATGAGGGCTTTTCCCGAAATGCTGCTGCAGCGGTTTGACCAGCAGTCCGTTTCCGCTGAAGGAGGTTTAGATCTTCCTTTAAACAAAAGGATCGGCAGCCTTAACACAGGTGTATATATGCAGGAGACCCTGCCATCTTTTATGCAGGGAGATTTAAAGGATACGGGCTTAAACACTGATCTGGCTCTTCTGGATATCAATATGCCGGAAAACGAAAGCGGTCTTAGAGGTTCCGTTTTTTATACAGTATCAGGTACTGATGGCCAGCCGCGCTACACAAGGAACGGAAATTTTACAATCGCTGGCGATGGCTTTTTAACGACTGCCAGCGGATTATATATTTTGGATAATGAAGGCGAGCGGATTCAGCTTTCCAGCGACAGATTTACTGTAAATGACGATGGTATCTTAACCGGTGAAGCTGGCGAAACAGCTAGACTTGGAATTGCCTTTGCTGAAAACCCTGAGAGTTTGAGGAAAGAAGGCGACGGCCTGTTCGCTGCTACTGAGGCGAGTGTTGTTGAAGAAGCCTATAATGCAGATGGTGTACAATTCAAGCTGCAGCAGGGCTATCTGGAACGCTCTAATGTGGATGCATCCAGAACGATGACAGATATGCTGACTGCCTACCGTTCTTTTGAGGCCAATCAAAAGGTCCTTCAGGCCTATGATCGCAGTATGGATAAAGCGGCTAATGAAGTTGGCCGGATCGGGTAAGGTTCCGCAGCAAACCCATTAAGGGGGGAGAAATATGAACAGAACGATGATTACAGCGACCAATACGCTCGCCCAGCTGCAGAAGCAGATGGATATCGTCAGCCATAATATGGCGAATATCGATACAACTGGCTATAAGCGCAAGGAAGCCAATTTTACCGACCTGCTTTTCCAGCAATACAATAACCAAAAGAATCAGGATTTCGAAGTTGGAAGATTAACACCAGCAGGCATTCGGCAGGGTGTTGGGGCAAAGCTGGCGCAATCCCAAATCGTTATGAAGCAGGGAGCAATTAAAGCCACAGAGCGTCCGCTTGATCTGGCTTTTACAAAGGAAGGCCAGTACTTCCGGGTGCTTGAACAGACCGATGCGGGCACAGCTGTCCGTTTTACAAGAGACGGTGCTTTTTACTTAACACCAGTTTCAGAAAATGAGACAATGCTCGTGACAGGAGACGGTTATCCTGTCCTTGATGAAAATAACAATTCAATTATAATAAATGGACAAGCTAAAAATTATAAAGTAACTGAAAATGGACGTTTTATAGCAGAAGCGGCAAATGGTGATGTCCAGGAGTTTAATCTAAGTGTTGTCCAAATGAACAAGCCGCAATTTCTGGAGCAAAAAGGCAGAAATCTGCTTGGGCTTCCAGATGGAATCGAGGGCGAGGAGATTTTTACCGAGCTGAACGGAGCTCTCCGCGGCCAAGTTGGAATGGCACAAGGCGCTCTTGAACAATCCAACGTAGATATGTCCAAAGAGATGACAGATTTAATCAATCTGCAGCGTGCTTATCAATTTCAATCAAGATCCGTGTCAATGGCCGATCAAATGATGGGCCTCGTTAACGGAATACGTTAGGTAAAAGGGGAAAGTAAAATGTCTGTAAACAACAGTAATCAAGAAGCAGTCAAGACGCGTGAACAACTGAAGAAAGAACGCAGCAAAGAAGAAGCACCGCGTAAAGGGCGGATTCGCGTTCGCCTCATTCCAATCTGGCTTCGGATTATTATTGTAGCACTTTTAATTTTCCTGAGCGTTATGGCCGGAGCCGCTGTCGGATACGGGATATTGGGCAACGGAGAAGTGAAAGACATTTTCGCAAAATCAACCTGGACACATATAATGGAGCTGGTTGAAAAGGAATAGAAGCAAAGAAGGAGGGCGGTGGCCTTCTTTTTTTGTGAGGCTATGTTAAATTGCATGGTACGAGACTCCATCGTGAATCGAGCCAGTGGCAAACCCACAGGCTTATGGCTAGAGGAGCTCTTGGAAAGCATGCGGAAAAGCGATGGCGTGTAGGTGAAATCAGCAGACAAGTTTAACATTAGCTATTTTATAAATAAAAGCAGAGGATCTGCCCTCTGCCTTTTTTTATGACAAACCCAATTGAAAATAACATTTGAAAAATCAAGGTTTTTCAAATCAGCTTTCTTAATAAAAAAGTTAGCTGCGCCATCGTCTCCAAACATAAAAAGCCGAAAACTTACCTAAAATCAGCCACCCCTTTGCCAAAGTCGCTTTTTTTAGTAAAATAAGTGTAAGCTATTATTAGTATCTGGTACTAATTATTACATACCTATAAGGGAGCGAAAGTCATTGAAATTAAATGTTGAAGAAATTAAAGAAATCATCCCGCACCGTTATCCTTTTTTGTTTGTGGATTCCATTGAAGAGCTGGAGCCTGGAAAAAGAGCTGTTGGGAAGAAGAACGTGAGTGCAAATGAGGATGTTTTTAATGGTCATTTTCCTAATTACAACGTATTTCCCGGCTGCCTTACTTTGGAAGCGTGCGCTCAAACTGGCGCGGTAGCTCTGCTGTCTCTTGATGAATATAAAGGAAAGCTGGCATTTTTCGCTGGTGTTGAAAAATGCCGTTGGAAGCGTCAGGTTCGCCCGGGAGATACACTTATCATGGAAGTCGAATTACTCTCTGTCCGCAGAGGAATTGGAAAAGGAAAAGCAGTTGCCAAAGTGGGCGATGAAGTGGCGATGGAAGCCGAGATTATGTTTGCGATTGAAAGGTAATATCTATTGGAAATCCCGTACATGCTGTGCGGGATTTTTTTATGAAAAAAAGCAATTAAAAAGAAACAAAAAATCTATGCAAGTTGTTTCGGTTTTTGGGAAATATAAAGGAAGACCAGTGCAGCAGGTCAACAAATACAACTTAGGAAAGGAGCTTTTACGATGAATAAAAAGCTTTTAAAACTTATCGGAGGTTCTGTCCTTTCAGCAATGCTTTTAGCAGGCTGTGCCACAGATGACCAGGAGCCGCCGCCAGAAGACGATACAATCATGGAAGATGAAGGTGGAAATGGCGGTATGAATGGTGAAAATGGTGAAAATGGCGACATGACCAACGAATTAAATGAGAACGGCGATGACAATGACATCAACACTGACGAAGACGGTGATGTTATGGAAGACAACAACGAGCCGGGCGAAGAAGCTATAGAAGACAATAAAGATATGCAAGACGAAGACAATAAAGACGAATAGTAAAAAGTAAGGGACAGGGACAACCTGTCCTTTTCTTATGTTTAAAAAATGGGTAATTTACCATATATTGAGAACTTTTTTTAATTTTTCCTGCGCACTTATGTTAATGTATTTATGATATGATTAAAGATAAGAATTATATGGATATATAGATTAGATTTAACAATTGGGGGGTACTTTTACAAGGATGGCGTTTAAAGATCTTTCTCAGGGGATAAAAATCAGTATTTCTCGTTCGATCACCACTTCATTTGAATCTTATATGAACGGAATTAATTGGACTGAAGATAAATTTAATATGCAAAACTTTGTAGCAGAATGGCGCGAATACATAATCAACCACGCATCCTGGTATAGCCAGATCAGCGAGGAGACGAAAGCGGATCCTGTTTTTCATGAAGAGCTGGCTGTCAAAATCAATGAGGTCATCAATAAGATCTTATCTGAAAAGCCGTCAGAGAAGCAAATGGATGAGATAGCAGAGCTTCAGGAACAGCTTGAAGAAGACTATAACTATTCCTGTAAAATGGAAGCCAAGTATGTGATTGAAGTGATGAAGGAAGAACTAAAAAAAAAGCGCAGCAGCTAATGCCTGCTGGGGAAGAGGAGCTTAAGATTGCCTCTATTCTTTATTACCAGGCTTATCAAGAGGATCTTCCATTGCTCAATTACCGCAAACAGGATGTCGAATATATCATAGAACAGCTTCAATTAAAGCTGACAGATGGTACGGACGTATTTGACAGTGTGTTAGTGCATTAATATATATAAATAAGGCTGTTTTCGTGTTGCTTTTTGAAGGAAAACGTATTTTATCCAACTGAGTTGATTGTAGCGGAGGGCACTTGACTCTTGCGGGAAGTGAGGGAAGTGCGAGACCCCGCAGGCGAAGCCGAGGAGGCTCGCAACCCTCCCCGCGGAAAGCAAGTGCCCGCAGCGGAAATCAACGGGCAGAATTCATAAACAAAAACAACAATCTATGATAAAAGAGCCTAAATAATAAAAACTCCCGTCTTTATTGAACGGGAGTTTCTTTATCTTGTTTCTTGGCAGTGGCAAGGCGCGGTTTGCTTTGCATCTTGACTTTAAACTCATCAAGGAGATTGTCTCCTTTAAAGCCTTTGCCGAGCAGGTCCTGAAGCAATAGTTCGGCGTAATCGTTTTTCGTTCTTTTTAGAGACCCTTCAAAAAGGATGCTAATGTGGTTTTCAAGTTCTCTGATAGAGGTAATTTTCGTCTGGAATGCAGCCGGGTCATTTTCTCGCTTCGTAATTACCACTTGGATTATTAACTCGTCCTTATTGTCAGCACGTTTTTTAAAATAATCAAGATACGACTTATCAATATAGGCCTCAAGCAGCCAGTTGCTCTTTTCGTCTTCTTTATTAATGATTAATCCATCATCCAATTCAATATCAACCAGACCGTCTTCTTCCACTAACTGCAGGGAAACAAGTTTAAATGTTTTCATCCTTTACCTCCATCTCTTTTTTATTAATCATTCTTTTCCGATAATTATATATAAAAATTATAACACAGGAGTGGCTGAAAGCGAATTTGGCGATTTGTCGAATTTTATTTATCTGGGTAGTAAAAATTGAATTTTCAAAGTTTTTTTCTGAAAAAAGGGGCTGAAAATTAAATTTTGGAGGGTGTTTTTCAAAAAAAAACGCAAATGAAATCGAATTTTGGCATTTTTACACCGATGTGTCTCTGCAGTTATGATGGGATCATCAAGAAAGGAGTTGAATACATGATAAATCAAGTCACACTGGTTGGCAGGCTGACGAGGGATCCGGAATTGAAACGGACACAGGAAGGAATCCCTGTTACGAATGTTACTCTGGCAGTCAATCGTCATTACCGGAACCAGCAAGGTGTAATCGATGCCGATTTTGTGCAATGCACATTATGGAAAAAGACGGCGGAGAACACCTCCCAATATTGCCGCAAGGGTTCACTGCTCGGGATTACCGGGAGAATCCAAACGAGGCATTATGATAATCAGGAAAAAAAACGGATATACGTAACAGAAGTGGTAGCGGAATCAGTCCGGTTCCTTGATCCGCGGAAGACAGAAGAGGTTCCTGTAACAAAGGAGGAGCTGCCCTTTTGAACAGAGCATCAGATAGAGAACAAACACTGGAATCCTTGCTTGAAAGCCTGATAAAAATGCTGGGCAGATCCAACCAAAGAGTAGATGACCTCAGCAAGCGCGTCATTCAGCTCGAATACCTTCTCCGGGAAAACGTCATGCAAAACGGCCATCCCCAGGAACCACCCCCGCCAAGACGACTCACCATCATGAATTAACCATCCCGCAAATAAATGTCCACTATTTTTCCCTCCCTATAGAGAATCAATAAAATCCCCGTAACTTCCCCGTCTATTCCCGGTACATGATGTGCCGGGAGTTTTTTTGGCTTCTTAAAGGTACCAGGTACCACCCGAATTTTGTCGAAAAAAACAAAATGCCGCCAAGCCCGGCTTTGATAAGGGGGCTTGGCGGCTGATAGGCGTACTTGATGATATATGGGGCTTAGTTGACGATATATTTAAAGAGTTTCTGATAAATTGGTTATGTTGCTGATATTTTAGCCAAAGTTGATGATAAAGCTATTCGCATAAGGTCAAGTGTTTGAACGCCGTCAAGGTCCCTGCACCAAGCCCTATGTGAGATGAACCAGTTCCCGCAGGTCATCTGTGGAAAGCTCGGTAATCCAATTTTCGCTGGTAATAATTTGATCATTAAGCGACTGCTTTTTCTCAAGCATGGCATCGATTTTTTCTTCAAGTGTACCGGTCGCGATCATTTTATGAACATGCACAAAGCGTTTTTGCCCGATTCGATAGGCACGGTCAGTAGCCTGGTTTTCAACGGCTGGATTCCACCAGCGGTCATAGTGGATGACATGGTTGGCCGCTGTGAGGTTCAGACCCGTTCCGCCTGCTTTAAGAGACAGCAGGAATACAGGAAATTCGTTATTCTGGAATCGCGTAATCATTTGATCGCGTTCATTTTTAGGCACGCTTCCATTTAAAAATGGCACATCAAAGCCGAATTGCTTTTTAATTTGGCGTGCGATCATATTGCCCATTTCGATATACTGGGTAAAAATCAGGCAGCTTTCACCTTGTTCGTGAACAGCGCCAACAAGTTCGCTCAGTTTCTCAAGCTTAACAGAACGCTCCAGTACATGCTTCGGTTTTTCCTCTTTTAAATAGAGGGCAGGGTGGTTGCACAGCTGTTTCAAGCGGCTTAATAATTGTAAAATTAAGCCCTTGCGCTCAAAGCCGGATAGCTTTTCAATTTGCGCGAAAGTATCCTGGACGAGCTGTTCATACAAGGACGCCTGCTCAGCTGTGAGCGGGCAGTATTCCTTTTGCTCGAGCTTATCCGGCAGGTTTAGCGCTACTTCCTCGTCCTTCTTCGTGCGGCGTAGCAGGAACGGCCGGATATAAGCCTGGAGCTGCTTCACTTTGTCTTTGTCATCCTCTTTTTCAATTGGAAGAACAAACCGCTTCTGAAACTGCCCGATGCTGCCGAGGTAGCCGTGATTCGTAAAATCGAAAATGGACCAAAGCTCGGTCAGGCGGTTTTCCATCGGTGTACCGGTTAGAGCAATATGATGCTTACCCTTTAATTTGCGTACGGCTCTAGATTGTTTCGTTTGGGCATTTTTTATATTTTGGGCTTCGTCAATGCTGATGGAGCTCCATTCAATGGTTTCAAAATCTGCGAGATCCATATGGGTCAGTCCGAAGGATGTCAGCACGATATCAGATTCCATTACTTTTTCAGAAAAGCTATCTCCCTTCAGCCGGTTTGAGCCGTAATGGAGATACACACTCAAATTAGGTGCAAATCGCTCAATTTCCTTCTGCCAGTTTCCAAGCACAGACGTCGGGCAGATAATGAGCGATGGGCCGCCTTCTTCCTGTTGTTTTACTTTTAACAGGTAGGAAATCAGCTGAATGGTTTTTCCGAGTCCCATATCGTCGGCAAGAATGGCACCGAAACCATACCGGCGCAAAAACAGCAGCCAGCTCATGCCCAGCTTCTGATAAGGGCGAAGGTCGCCTTGGAAGCTGGCAGGGACGTCTTCAAGCGGAAGGTTTTTAATATCGCGCAGCTGCTTGACCATTTGCTTCCATTGTCGGTTCAGCTCGATTTGAATCCGCGCGAACGCCTTAGGATTGTCGAGTTCATCCTCCTGCTGCGTTTCGTCTGCCATGAGCTCCTGCTCAATCAGGTCGCGGACATGCAGACCTTCCTTTTCCGCTTTCTTCATTAAATCCTGGATATGGCGGACGAAATGGGGGTCCAGCTTGATCCAGCGGCCGCGAATATAGACGAGACGTCTTTTTTCCTCCACCATGCCGCGGAATTCTTCCTCTGATAAATCAACGCCGTTCATGGAAAAACGCCAGTCATAATCAAGCATGGACTGCAGTCCGACAAAGGATGGGCGATGGCTGCCGGTTCCTTTTACTTTTGCTTTTACCTTCAGGCTCGCGTTTTTCATCGCCTGCCACCAGGAAGGAAGCAGGATTTCGACACCAAGCGCCAGCAGGGTTTCACTCGCTTCAGTCAGGAATGTCCAGGCTTCATCCTCGGTGAGCTGTGACGTAATCTGGTCGCTTTTGCCTTCAAGCCATGGAAAAAGCTCAAGCCAGCGACCGATCTCTTTTTCAATCGTGTCTTCATAATCATGCCATGAGCGGGGGTAGTTTGAATAATCCTTGTAGTCGACAAACACATCCGGGTCATTTTTCCCGCGGAGGAAAATGTTCAGATCCCAGCTTGTATCGATATCCCCTGGCTCCTCGAGTTTCAGCCCGATCGAAAAAGGAGCTTCATTTGATTTAACCCCAATCCATTCCTGCCAGCTTTCTTCATCAAAGTAGGCGGCAAGATCGCGGGGAGAGAGATGTTCACTCCGCAATGCCTCAAGCTTTTCGCCAAACTGAGCCTTTGTTTCACGATTTTGGTTCATATAGCCGTCAAGGGAGTAATGAAATAAATCCCCAATAAACTCTCTGACAGGAGCGCTTTCGACTGTTTGCTCCCAAAAATTTGAGCCGAACTCCGTAATAACACTTTCCGGGAGTGCCCAGCGGAACTGGTCATTTTCCCAGGCGGCAAAGTCCGGCATCCATTCTTTTTCTAAAATGGCATCATGAAGAGCATGAGATGAGGCCAGCAGAATTTGGGCAGTATCATCCCAATCCCAATCAATAAGCCGGTTGAACTGTTCAGCCGCAAATAGGGTTACCAGCTGCCAGCCGCTCATTGAAATACCATTGATTCCGTCCACATTTTCAATATTAAGCATCGTTCCGAAAAAGCTTTCTTTATGATGGTTAAAAAGAAGCGGCTTCCATTCTTTTGGGGAAAGGAGGCGGCCTTCTTCATTTACGGCAAAAATCAGATAGCGGTCATGGGTTATCGGTTTGACTTTCACATGGAGAAATCTCGTTTTAAGCATCGATTAGCTTACCCCTTTTGCATTCTTCCTGAAAGGCGCGGAGACGTTTTGTTTTTTCGAGCAGCATTTCAAGGAAGAGCTGCCAGTCTTCCTGGCGTTTCAGCTTATTGTACAGGGTGCGAAGCTTTTTCATTTTCCGGACGGCCTCGCGGTAATGATCCCTGTTTTTCAGATTAATATGGTCCTGGATGGCATGATGGTAGAGCGGAAGCAGGATTTCAGGCTCCCTTTTGCTTATTTCTTTAATACGATCCTTGCCGAGCGAATCAATATCAAAGCCGATGAACGCCTGCAAATCAGCCCATTTGTCGAACTCGCCTTTTTCAAATAGGAGATACTCATAATCGTTATAGCTATAAGGCAGTGTTTCCATTAACGCTTTTTCGAAAAGGTCCAGCCTGCCGGTTTCTATGCAGTATGGTGAAATGGCTTTGATCGCCAGCCTTGTAAAATCCATGTTGGCATAATAGTCACCAGACATTTTTAAGTAATCCCGTAATTTATGGATGAATAATTCCACATATGGCCCCATCCGGTTCCAGTCCTTTTGCGCTGAAAAATAGTCGAGCCAGTAGAGCAAGTAAGGCGTCATCGTTTCGTTTGGGACGTCTAAAACACTGAGTGCCAGCTCTTCATTGCGTTCCAGTATGTTAAGGTGGATAAAGCCCACTGTAGAAGGCAGGCTTGGCGTTTCATCCTCTTTGTAAAAGGAGTCCAGCTTCTCGATTTCTGCTTCACGCCATTCTTTCTTTTTGAAAAAGTGCGTCCATAACAGCCTGTATAAATGAGCCCGTTCATATTCCAATTCAAAAGAACCGGTAATGAGCCCGGTTGAATCATCTTTCAGCTTTTCAATAAATTGATCGAAAGCAAAGGGAAGGGAATGCACGGACAATTTGTTCATGATTTCAACCGAATCATCCATCAGCGACTGATAGAGATGGCGGTAATAGCGGTCGATCATTTCCTCGTGATGACCGTACTTCATGCTGAGCGCCATCAGCCTTTTAAAAGAAAAGACATAGCCGACGAGCAGATAAAGCAGCTTCCATTCCTGTTCAACCGGTGCGCCAGCTTTCATGCGGCGCAAATAGACATGAAAGAGCTCGGGAAGGACATAGGGCCGCGGTTCACCCTGTTTTTCCATCAGCTCTGAAAAGCTTTCGTCAAATGTTGAAATCCATTGGTCATAATCAGCTTGCTGCTTGCCTGACGATTTCAGAAGATCCTTTGCTCGTTTGAGGCCCCAGTCCTTGGCTGTCTGCATTTCCTTAATCGGCTTCCGCCAATCTTCAATCCACATAGATACACTTCTGGCTTTGGAAAGAAGCTGCAGAAAAACAGCAACCTGGTGGCGGCAAAATCCTTCTGCCGGGCAGGAGCATTCACTTAAATGAATATATTCAAGATCCAGCTCAACCTTAGCCTGGGTTACATCCTGGACTGTGGCCACAACCTTATCGCCCTCAAAACGAAGCTGATACACAAGCCCCTGCCGAAAAAGCATCAGCCCCTTCTGGACAAGACGCACATCCTCCTCATTCTCCGCCCGCAACAAACCCTTCAACTCATTCGCTGCAAACTCCAAAGGCTCCAAAAACCGCTCCGGAATCATCACTTAACCTCCCTCGGTACCAGGTACCACCCGAATTTTGTCGAATCATATCAGCGGCAAAACTTAGTGGATTGCCGCATTGTGGTGGTTTGGTACCCTGTAAAGTACATTCCTTTATTATAGCATTTAGGAGGGTGAGAATGAAGGAGGGAAGCGAACGGAAAAATTTTTGCTCGAATTTTCCTAGAGAAACTACATTAGGATTAAGTGGTGTTTTCTGAATATTTATATTGTTTATGAAATTTATGTAAGAAAGTGGTATCATGAATATATTGAATTTAATGCTTTAGAGAAACTGGGTGAAAAAATGGGTGCCGTAACAGCAATAAGAAGTGAAAAGCAGAAGTATACTTTCCGGGAGGCCGGATTTAAGAGAATTTTGTTTGCCTTAACCTGTGCCTCGATTCTGAATTTTGCAGGCTTATACTTTGTGCATCCGATAATGCCCCTGCTGGTCCGTTCCTATAACATTAGCTCTGCAGCTTCAGGTCTTGCGTTATCTGTGGCCGTTATTTCTATGATTATAGGGTTATTATTTTTTGGGTTTTTATCCGACCGTATGGGGCGTACACGTATTATGCATATTACGCTGGTATGCACCATGATCCCGTTATTATTAATGCCGCTTGTGCCAAGCTTTGAATTTTTCCTGGTTCTCAGATTTGTGCAGGGGTTCTTCATGGCGGGATTGCCGGCTGCTGCGATTGCCTATATAAGTGAGGAAGTCGCTCCGGGCAGCATTAATCTTGGTATTACAATGTATATTGCGGCGAACGGCATCGGCGGGATGATTGGGAGAATACTTACCGGCTATATGGCTGATCGAACGAGCTGGCAAACATCTATCTATATTCTGTTTGGGTTTTCCATTCTATTATTTTTGCTATACTTTATCACACTTCCAAAATCGCATTTCTTCCAGGAAAGCGAAATCTCTTTTAAAAAAGATCTTACCGGAATGCTGTCACATCTGAACAATAAGCTGCTTTTTCCCGCCTTTGCAATGGGAATCCTATTGCAGTTCTCTTTTACGGGTGTCTGGTCCTATCTTCCGTTCTATCTTGAGAGGGACCCTTTTGGATTAGCAGTGAAAGACATATCGTTTACGTATCTGGCCTACACCTTGGGAATGATCGGGCCGATTTTAGCAGGGCGAATGTCTATTTTTATGAAAAAAACGACCCTTGTCTTGTTTGGCACACTTATTTTAATAAGCGGCTCCCTCTTAACGAATATTCATTCACTGCCAGTTGTAGTAGTAGGGCTTTGTTTAACCTGCTTCGGCTTCTTCATCGCCCACTCCCTGATGGCAGCCATCGTAAATGAGCGTGCCACTCACCACAAAGGCGGCGCGTCCAGCATCTATCTGGTAAGCTACTATCTCGGTGTGGCAACAGGCGGCTCCCTTACCGGCCTCATCTGGCAGAACATCGGCTGGACAGGGGTCACAGCTGTATCGCTTGCTTTAATACCAGTTGTTTTATGGCTGACGGGTGGTTTTAGGAAGCTTGTTCAATGGGTGCGGGGTATTTAATAGCACAAAAGGGTGTCGAGATAGACACCCTTTTGATTATGAAAATTAGCGAGGATCCCTTTCTTTCCCAGTCTTAAGGTCAACAACTTTTACAGGATTTTCAGGGGCTTCAATGGTTTTGCTTTCCGGTGCAGCATGGCCGTTTTCTACCCAGTCAACAAGCAAGTCAAAAGACTGGTGCGCGTACGGCAGTAAAGGCTGAAGCTCTTTATCCGGATCGGTGCCCGCATTCCAGACAAGGCTGTCGACATGGTTGCCGTTCTCAATGGTATAAAGTCGGTGCAAGTCCTGCTTTCCGGCCTTCTGTACCAGCTTCTGATAGCCTTCTGCGTGGATGTCCGGGAAAATAAGTGCATCAAGTGAACCTGTAAAAGAGATCAGAGGGACATCAATATCACCTGTGTTGGCAACCTCTTTAATATTTTCCTTAACATCCTTTGGCCGGGTAATGTACTTGTAATCTTTAAAAATAGGATCATATGAACGATCTCTCACACCATTTACGAAGTTCAAGTATTTGCTCCAATGCGTTCGCTCTGGAGCTTCCGGATCAAAGTGGTCCCTGTAAATATTGAGTGATACAAACCAGTATACCTGGTCATGATAGACCCACAATTTTTCAGACCCTTTCGGCAAGCCTGCTTTGTAAAGTTCCTTGATGGCTTTTTGCTGTTCGATGCCGCTTCCGTATAATGCTTCACCGGCATTATTGACAACGTTTGTCAGCGAACTGATTAAGTTAGGCGTTTTTTCTGACCATAAAACTCCCTCCCAATCAACTCCTCCATCAAAAAGGCGCGGTTCACCTGTTTTTTCCGGATCGTCATTTTCCAGGGCATATCGGACCACATAGCCGCCATTTGAAATTCCCATCGCATATGTAGGCACTCTGTGCTGTTCCGTAATTAAATCACTTGCCGGATTAGAGGGATCTGCTGGATCGATCAGCTGATCGGGATGATGATTGATTAAGTACTGCTGTGCAGCTTTAGTGATTTGGCGAAAGCGCTGATGCCATTCTGCTAAGCTATCATCCTCATCGGCCAGGGCATTTTTAACCTTTGCTAACGGATCAGCCGCATCGGCCTCGCCCTGGGTTCCTTTATCGATCGCTGCAAAAGCATATCCTTTTTCCAGAACATAATCGCTAAAAAGCAAGTCAGTAGACGTTTCGTTTCTTGTGGCCGGGATGCCGGATACCACCAGTTTGCCATTCCAATCATCCGGAACCCTGATCACAAACTGCGCATCTTCAAAAGCACCGTTTACCTGTGTCCCGGTCACTTCAGCCGGTTTGTACATTTGATGCCAGCCCGTACCCTCCGCAGCATTTCCCCAATTATATGGGGTAAGGCCGATATTTCCATACAGGAGTGCTTGCTCATATTGCTTTGGATTCTTAGTGGTCAGCCAGTTGTTGTCCAATCCGTCAAAGTAGGCTTCAGTTACAGAATGCGCACCAGGAATAACAGCCTGGGAGTCCAAGACAGATTGCTCAGCAAAACCTGAAGCGGGAACGAGTGAGAAGCTCAAAGCAGAGGCTAAAGAAAGCGCTATCAGTTTACTTTTCAGATAAATCCCTTCCCTTCTTTTATAACTCATACAATCTTATTCTACTTTTACTAAACATTGGAAGCATGGGTCTTAACTACCAATTAATGGAATGTTCAGTATATTATAGGGCCGTTCCAAATGGGGCGGGGAGGATGGTACTTAAAAAGGACAGATACAACTCAGGCTGCGGGGGAGGTTTATGGTAAGCTATGTCTATATAGATGAAACGAATATAGATTTTTTATGGAAAAGGAGAGGACATACTTTATGGCCAATCGTTCTTTAATATTGCCTAAGGAATTTGAAGAGTATCGCAGCGAATTAGAAAAGACGGCTAAACCCTTTATCAGCATCCAGGCGGAAAAAGGAGAAACGACACTTTTTGAAAGCAAATTTGGGGGAAATCCATATCTTCCGAAATCCAGTGAACACCCTAGAGATGAACAGGGAAATTATATGAACCTTTTTGCGCAAATTAACTTTGAAGAGGTTCCCCATATTGAACCGATGCCGGAGAGCGGCATTCTTCAATTCTTTCTGTCGCCAGTGGATGAGATGTACGGACTCGACTTTGACCATCCTACAGCCCAGAAAAATTACCGGATCCTTTACCATCCTGTCGTAAAAAAAGATGAGTCTGAGCTTGTAACGGATTTTTCTTATGTGCCTGACTTTGGTGATGAGTACGGACCGATCGTGGAAGAAGGAAGGATGAAGTTCGAGCTAAACATAGCCCCTGTTTCCCTTGAGGATTTCCGTTTTGAAAAGCTGATCGATATTGATTTATTTCAATCTATTAATCATCCGGAATATGAGGATTTACATGAGCTGTATTTTGAAGCACTCAGTGCAGCAGGCCATAAAATGGGGGGATATCCATACTTCAACCAGGAAGATCCAAGATATGAAGGTGATCCTTCAAGTGAATATAATATTTTGCTATTTCAAGCCGATACCGATGATGACATAGACTTGATGTTCGGCGACAGCGGTGTGGCCAATTTCTTTATTAAGGAAGACGATTTGCGAAAAAGGGATTTTACAAACGTCCTTTATAATTGGGACTGCTGTTAATAGATTTGGGTACCAGGTACCTAGACCAGTCACTAGACCACTAAACATCGTTATAGTATTGGAAACCGCTATTTTGAAGCGAGATTTTCAATTTTGAGCTCTTTTATCATCCAGCTGCAGTACTGCTGTTTTTGCATATTTGTATTTTCGCCAGAAAACAATTCTGTTATGGGAGTAAGAGTAATATAGGAAGGCTTCTTCATTCTGGGGTAAAAATAATAGGAGAAGCTGGACCAGCGGTAGTTTTGGGGGACAGCTGCAATATTGGCTTCTACAGGATTCATGTGAATATATCGGCTGACTTCCAGCAGGCCATAAAGGTCGTAAATGGGCTTACTGAAAAAGCGTTCTTCGAATAAGTGACCGCTTACCTCATATTTTTTGTTGTAGTAATCAGCATAGGATTTGTTGATCTTTCTCATGACCTTGGATAGGGATACTTCCTGGAATTTCAGCAAGAGGTGATAGTGGTTTGACATTAAGCAGTAGCTGGCAATTTCGAGGTTTGTAGAACGGTGAGTGTAGTCAAGAATGTTCAAAAATGAAATAAAATCCAAATCCTCCTCAAACAAATTAGCCCTCCAATTTCCGCGGCTTACAACATGGTGAAAATGCTCGGGACTCCATATTCTATTAGGGCGCACCATCTATTTATCCCCTTTCATATTAATATCATTAAAAGATATTCTCCTTTATTAATAAAATATCCTTTCATTCGACAAAATTCGGGTGGTACCTGGTACCTATGTTGAATCCATTTTTTTAACTCTTTCATGTGAGAGTGAGCTCTTTATTAGGTTTTCGATAAAAATAAAACTTACTTCCCATTACAAGATAATCATGTAATTGGTATTTCCTTCATTATTCGACAAAATTCGGGTGGTACCTGGTACCGGCTTTTGTTAAAACATGGCACTATTTGGCATGTTATTGGTGGGAATTTAGCTAAATTGGATGATACAGGCGGGTTTGCCAGTGTGGTAGTATGTTTGTAGAAAAAAGTCGAAAGGGAGTAAATTTGTGAGGAAATTTGTAATTGGGTTTTTAGTAGTTTTGTTGTTGCTTCCCATTTTTGAGATAGAGTCGGAGGCAGCTGGGTCTTTTAAGGATGTAAGTACAAATCACCGTGCTTATAAAGAAATTAATTATTTGGCTGTAGGCAATTTTGTGAGCGGTACGCTGGATGGTTATTTTCTTCCCGGCAAGGTTGTGACACGGGGAGAAGCAGCGGCTATGGTAGGCAGGGCTTTAAGCCTGAATGGGAGAAAACGGCCTACACAGTTTTCGGATGTAGGGGAACAGTATTTTGCTTCAGGATATATACAGTCTGCTGTGGAAGCGGGAGTTCTTTCAGGTTATAAAGATGGATCTTTTAGACCTGGAAAGACTGTAGATCGTGGAGAAATGGCGGTCATAATCAGCAAGGCATTTGGTTATGAGTTTGGGGGAACTCTTTCAGGTGCAGCCCATGCCCTAATGAGCAGGGGGATCTCTCAAGGTAAAGACGACGGCAGCTTTGGAGCTGATGAAAGCATCATTCGGGCAGATTATGCAGTTTTCCTGGCAAGAGCGGTAAATTATAAATTAAGAATCGATCCAAAAATCAGCTATCCTGCAACTCGTACTGTGAAGTCTTCATCAATAGATATCTATACAGGTCCATCTAATCTTTATTCCAAAGTTGGCACATTGCAGAGCGGTACTCAAGTATCAGCAGCATACGGGGTAGGGCCATGGGTTTATATTCGTTCGGGCAGCCTAGAAGGATTCGTTCATTCTGTATACTTAAATGCCCCTTTTAACAGTAAAAAGGTACTGAACCAGCAGATGCTTGTCATTGATCCTGGCCATGGGGGCACAGATCCGGGTGCAGTTGGATATGGCTTAAAGGAAAAGGATGTTGTATTGGACACTTCCTTAAAATTAAAGCATTACCTATCTAAAACACCATTCCAGTTCAAACTAACAAGAGAAACGGATACCTTTATTACTTTGGAAAACAGGGTGGCATTTGCTAAAAGAGCGAATGCAAATGTTTTTGTGAGCATACATGCAAATGCATATAACGGATCTGCAAATGGTACAGAAACATATTATTATGGCACCAATTCCAGTTCTGCAGACAGCCAGCTGCTGGCATCTAAAATTCAAGGGCGTTTAGTAACAGCCTGGAAGCTTAATGATCGAGGGCATAAGCATGGGAATTTCCATGTCCTCCGGGAAAACATGATGCCGGCGGTGCTTGTAGAACTTGGTTTTATTGATAACAAAACAGATAATGCCAAGCTTGCATCTGATGCTTGGAGACGTGAAGCAGCAAAAGCCGTTTATTGGGGAATTTTAGATTATTATAAAGAAAAGGGCTTTTACGTTACACATCTTTATCACCTTTAATTTAATGTATGGAAAAGGAGTCTCACAGGAGACTTCTTTTTTTATTGGCGCTGTTAATCTTGCCTGTTGATTCCGCTCCAGACGCTCGCTTTCCGCGGGAAGTCAGGGAGCCTCCTCAGAGCAAGCGCCTGCGGGGTCCCTTTTGACACGCTCCTCCCGCTAGAGTCTCGCACCTTCCGCCCCAATCAACATTAAGCGTTAACACAGCCTTTTTATTAATATAAAAGCACTTCTTCTTTAGTCCTAGCTACCCCCAATAAAGCCCCCTGCCCATGTAATAAATAACAGGTTTTCAGTCATTATGTAATTTACGGATTATAATTGGTACTTATTACCTGACAAAATAAAAGTAAATATTATTAAATATACCCATTTCCTTCCGATATTGATAATATCCGACACTATTAGACCATATAATTTCTATAATTTTGTAAAAATGGTTAATGCAGGCGGTTTTTCCATGTGTTATCATGTAGAAAATAGGCGAAGGGAGAAAACAAATGAGGAAATTTGTACTTGGGACGCTGCTGTTTTTATTGTGCCTTCCATTCTATGGAACTAGTACTCAAGCAGCAGGATCATTCCAGGATGTAAGCACAAGTTACCGGGCTTACAAGGAAATTAGTTATTTGGCCGATGGAAAAATAGTCAGTGGTTCTTTAACAGGGTATTTTTATCCCGATAAGATAGTAACGCGCGGGGAAGCGGCTGCTATGATAGGCAGGTCGCTGAATCTGGACGGAACAAAGAGAAGTACGCACTTCTCAGATGTCGGAAGCCAGTATTTTGCTTCAGGATATATACAATCAGCAGTGGAGGCTAATATTCTATCTGGGTATAAGGATGGGACCTTCAAACCGGACAAGCCGGTAAACCGCGGCGAAATGGCAGTATTGATTAGCAAGGCGTTCAAGTATGAATTTGGCGGAACGCTTTCTGGAGCAGCCAATGCACTAATAACAAGAGGAATTTCCCAAGGTATGGCGGATGGCACTTTTGGAACGGATAGAGATATTATAAGAGCAGATTTCTCTGTCTTCCTTGCACGCGCTATTGATTACAAGCTAAGGTTAACACCTGCAGTTTCTTTTAATATGGATCGTACGGTTACAGCTGATGCACTAAATGTCCGGGGCGGCCCTTCAACTCTATATCCGAAAACAGGCACTTTGAATAAAGGAACCAAGGTTGAAGTAGCATATGCAGTTGGAAGCTGGGCGTACATCAAGTCTGGCAGTATTGAAGGTCTTGTTCATTCATCGTATTTGAATGCACCGATAAGTGCAGGAAATAATAGCGTGCTTAGCCAAAAAATGATTGTCATTGACCCTGGACATGGCGGAACCGATCCAGGTGCAGTAGCGTATGGGCTTGAAGAAGAGGACGTAGTACTTGATACGGCATTAAAGGTTAAGGCATTACTTGCCAAAACTCCATTCCAATACAAGTTAACAAGAGAAACAGATAAATCGCTTTCCTTAAGCCAAAGAGTATCTATTGCCAAAGAAGCAAATGCAGATATCTTTATAAGCATTCATGCCAATGCATTTAATGGATCAGCAAACGGTACAGAAACATACTATTACTCTGCCTATGAAAATCCTAATACTGCAGACAGCAAACTCCTGGCTGCTAAGATTCAAAGCAGGCTCCTGGCAGCATGGAATCTTTACGATCGAGGAGTGAAGCATGGCAATTTCCACGTTATCCGTGAAAATACAATGCCAGCTGTATTGGCAGAACTTGGTTTTATTGATAATAAAAAGGATAATGAGAAGCTTGCGTCTCAAGCATGGAGACAAGAAGCCGCAAAAGCCATTTATTTGGGAATTCTGGACTATTATAAAGAAAAGGGCTTCAACGTTTCAAACTTTTATTAATAAAATACCCTTTTTTTCAGTCTATAAACCTATTAAAATGAAAAGGAGTCTAAATTTAGACTCCTTTTGTTTATAAGAAATGGGGATTTTATCATGAAAATTAATTGCCGATCGTATATCGCCCTAAAAATCATAACAGTCTTCGCCCTGTTTTTGATCTATCTTCCACAGGTTACCGCTGCAGAGGAGACTGAAAATTATATTGTTTTCCTTGATTCCAAATATGACAGTCAGTCATTAGTTGATATGGGAATTGAAGTAGTTCAACATTATGAAAATATTAATGCTGCTACAATAAATGTAAATGACAGCCAGCTCCCCATCATCCAAAGCCTTGGAATCATAAATAAGGCATCAAAAGAAAACCCTGTAAAGGTGAATGCACAGGTTATTCCCTGGGGGCATACAAACATGAATCTGGGCGCGAAACAGCCAGCCGACTTATCAGGAAAGAATGTGAAAGTTGCCATCCTGGATACAGGAGCGGACATTAGCCATCCTGATCTATCTATAAAAAAGGGATATTGTGCTCTTCAAAAATGCCCGAATTCGTATCGGGACGACAATGGCCATGGCACTCATGTAGCAGGAGTGATTGCTGCAAAAAACAATAATATTGGAATTGTAGGGGTTGCGCCTGATGCTGAAATTTATGCGGTAAAAGCTCTTGACGCATTTGGAAATGGAACAACCACAACGATTATGGCAGGCCTTGACTGGGCAATTTCACAAAATGTAGATATCATTAATATGAGTTTGACTACCCCATATGAAGACCTTGGCATGAAGGCGCTGATTGATAGAGCCTACCAAAAAGGCATTACAGTAATCGCAGCTGCTGGAAACAGCGGAACCCGGACAGGAAGTGAAGAAACCGTACTTTATCCTGCCAGGTTTCCCAATGTTATAGCAGTTTCCGGTGTTAATCAGTCCAATACTCGTGTTTCTTCCTCTTCAACGGGAAAAGAAGTTGAGCTGGCAGCACCCGGAGAAAATATATATAGCACGTATCCAACCAGTCTGGACTCAAGAGGCTATGCCCACATGACGGGAACTTCTATGGCGGCACCTTTTGTAACAGGCCTTGCAGCACTATATAAGGAAAAATTCCCTTTTATCAGCAACATGGAGATTAGAGAGCTTTTGCGGAAAAATGCCAAAGACCTGGGTGCTCCCGGGAGAGACCCTTTCTATGGCTATGGTCTTGCACAAGTGGATACGAAAGTTTTACAGCCGTTAAAGGTTCCTTATGAAACAAAGGCAAATGGCAAGATAACGCTAAATATGCAAACTCTTTTGGAGAGCTACAACCGATATAATGTCTATCGGTTTGACCAGCTAATTGCAAAAGATGAGACAGAACCTTCTTTAATAGATTACGGGCTGAAAGGAAATGTGGAATACACAATTTTTCCTCTGGAGAATGGAGAAGAGAGAAGGGACAGGGCGGTTAAGCTCAATATCGTTCTATCTTCGCCAACCTTCTATGATATAAGCAACTCAAAATGGTATAGCAATTATATGATCTATTTAAATTCCCGGGGCATTTTATTCGGGTATGATGGAAACCGAGATCAGACCGGAACAGCTGGTCAAACGCTCTGAGGCGGTAGCTATGCTTGGAAGGGCAAAAGGCTTTGATGAAACAAAAAGGTCTACAAGGTTCAAAGACGTCGGGAGCAATAACTTTGCCTCCGGTTTCATTGAATCAGCAGCAGAGCAAGGCATACTAATGGGTTTCCCTGACGGAACATTCCGTCCCGATGAACCTGTAACGCGTGCTGAAATGGCCATCTTAATTTCCAAGGCATACTCATTGCCTGCTTCTAAAAGTGTCACATTTAAAGATGTAAACACAAACGTAACCGGCTACCAATCCATCTATAACCTAGCAGCCTCCGGAATCACAGAGGGCTACCTGGACGGAACATTCAGACCATACGAAAAAATGCTCCGCTCCACATACTCTGTCTTCCTGGCCAAAGCAGAAAAACAATAAAGGTACCAGGTACCACCCGAATTTTGTCGAAAAAGCTGTCCTTGGGGCAGCTTTTTTAATGAAAATTTTGATGCTAGAGTTCGGTGCTGCCCTTTTTCGGTTCAAAGGTACTTATTTAGGAAGGAAAACTAATTCTTTCATTTAGTCTTTAAAAAAGGAGACAGTTAAAACGTATTTTAACTTTGAGCTAACAGTTTTGGTCAACCTATTTTGATGAATTAATATATTTACATAATGGTTATGAGGTATACTTAAAAAATGTTAAAAATTACCTGTATTACAAAAATATTAAATTTGTTACAATCCTATCTGAGATAGGATATTTCTTCTGAAAACAAGTAGGTTAAAAGTTTAAGAGAACTGCCTATTAAAAAATAAATTTTCATTTATTTAAGGGGGCGCTTTAAAGATGAAGGGTTTAAAAAAGTTTTTTGCATCTGTTTCCATGGCTGCTTTGGTTGCTGCTTCTTTCGCTCCAGCTGCTTCTGCTGCTGAAGTCGATCCTGCTGCTGTATCAGCTGCTGCAACAAAGGCTAATACTTACGAAATGGAGTTCTATCATCCATTTACGGATGTAGGTTCAAGATATGAGGAAGCCGTTAGTTTCCTTTATGAAGTTGAAATTATCAACGGTAAAACAGAGACTACTTTTGGAACGCACGAAAATCTGACACGCGGCGATGCAGCAGTAATCCTGGCTAATGCTTTAGGTTTGGATACAGAATATGCGCCAGATGCTGGTTTTAAGGATTTGAATTCCCGTATTAAAGGGTCTGTAAATGCATTGGCGGATGCTGGGATTGTTTCTGGTGTAAAACCTGGCGTATATGCGCCGAATGATCCACTGACTCGCGGCCAGATGGCTAAATTCCTTGTTCTTGGTTTTGGATTAGAAGATTATGCTGTGCCTACTCCGTTTACGGATGTTGGTGGAGTCCTTGCTCCTTATATCGAGGCACTATACGGAACAGAGATTACTTTCGGAAAAACGGAAACTACTTACGGAACACACCAGAACATCACGCGCGGTGATTTTGCTAACCTATTATATAGAACATTCCTATTTATGTTCGAAAATGAATACCTTCCTTACGCAGAAGATGTTACACTAATCAACTCCACTTCATTCAGCATCACGCTAACTGAAGCGGCCCCTGCAGAGTATTCTGCCAGAAATATTTGGGATATGTTCTATGTAGATATTGAGCTGGAAGACGGCACTTCAGTTTATGTGAATCCAAGTAATTTAATTCTTTCAGCTGATCGTACAGTATTGACAGTTGATCATACCAATTTTGACTTAAACGGCAAAGCTGGAACTATTTGGGTAGATGATATTATTGCCGAGTTTGATTACACAAATAAATAATTGTAAAAGGATCATCCTCTGATTTGTCAGAGGGTGGTTTTTTTAATAGTCCATTTCTGTAACATTTTTCCTCTCAATCCGTCTATGTTAACAAAGACACCGGAATTGAGGGGATTTTTTTATGGCTCATTCAAAAATGCTCGCCGTCCTGCTTGGCTTTGGGCTTGTTCTGACTGCTTGCGGGACAGGGAATATACAGGATACAACAAGGGAAGACCCTAACGAACAAGTTCAAACAGGCGCGCCAGTCAATGACTCCGAGTGGGAAACGATCGAGACCATCAGCAATCGGAACATCATTGCAAAACTAGTAAATCCAGCAATTGAAACACCAGAGCGGGACCAAGCTGTTGAAAAAGTTAAGGAAAGCAGAGAATTTCAAGAAGGGCTGTTTGGGGAGCCGACAGATGATCTGGCAGAAGAATTAGCTGTTCAGCAGGTCGAAGGCGCCATTGCGATCCCTTTGCTTGAGAAAATATACGGAGGGCATGATCGTTTTAATAATGCCGGTGTCCTCTTTTATGAAAATAAAACACGGGGAGCGGAACAAACGGGCCTTTGGATTGGCGTAAAAAAACCGGATGAGCGATTGAAG
The DNA here is from genome assembly GCF_058145115.1 of Cytobacillus sp. C11.1. NCBI lineage: Bacteria > Bacillati > Bacillota > Bacilli > Caryophanales > Bacillaceae > Cytobacillus > Cytobacillus sp. C11.1. Next base: position 1,136,896 of record NZ_CM176935.1, read on the forward strand.
AAATTCATTGATTCGTTGCAGGAAAAGGTAAATGCCGGGGAGGTCAAGGCGGAATATATTTATATTTATCATTCACCACACACAACAGCAGAAAATAATCAGAAAATGGATGAGGCACACAAGGCTGCCAGAAAGCTTCAAGAGCAGCATGAGACCCCGGACCGTGTTTCCCTGGGTGTAAGTGTTGATACCATAACAGGAGATATTAAAATTGAACACAATTTCCTGACAGAGGAACAACAGGAAAGCTTAAAAAAGCAATTTCCTGGTGAAACGATGGTGTTTGAGCAGACAGGAAGACTTGCTCCGATTGGCGGGGAGCCTGATACCATTTATCCTAAAAAGGAGTTCACAGATCATTATTCCAAAGAAGGGGCTTACGTAATGGAGTTAACGGAGGAGGGCCTGCTTGCTGTGGATGCCGCGCCCGAGGATTTTGGTAAAAGCGGAGGTCAAAATGACTTCTTTTCGGCCATTCATTTTCAATTTCCTGACGCCTCGAAAAAGTTAAAGGTTGGGCAGCGTGTGGAGGTAGAACCATCAGGCTGGATTATGGAATCTTACCCAGGGCAGGGAACGGCGTTGTATGTCGAAGTACTTCCAGAATATAAACCAGCAGGTGCAAACCTTTCCGAGTCACAGGTAATTCGGAAAGCCCTGGAGAAAAACAAAAACCAAATGGGTGTTTTGGCTGTCAGGGAGATTTCGTATGACGCAGATCTTGATCAGTGGAATGTGAGCTTAAAGCAGGAAGATAAAGAATGGGAAGTAAAGGTAAAAGATTTATAGGTCCTAACTATACGATTAATCCCGTGGAGCTGCGCCAAGCAGCTCTTTAAAATTTGCAATTTTTCCTGAAACTTTCATAGACTAGGTCTAATGGTATGGTAGAATTAAGTGGAAATTCCATATTGTTACTATTGTGATCATATTCTTGGGGGTGAAATAGTGAATAGAAAAATAATAGCAAGCATTTTGGCAATTTCTATTCTATTATTCTTGGCAAATGCAAACGCTGCTGATGCAGCACGGCTAATCGGCTTTGGAGACAGCAACACGGAAGGCCTTTCCTTTACCACATACGGGTACGATTTAAATAAGCGCTGGGTAGTCCAGACGGGTGCCATTAATGCAGGTGTGAGCGGAAACCATACCGATCAGGCCATGAAGCGGTTCAATACCGATGTTCTGGCGAAAAATCCAGACAGCGTAGCTATTATGTTTGGCCTCAATGATGGACTGTTGTATGACAATGGCCAGCCACAGGTTAGCAAAGCGAAGTTTGAGCAAAATCTTACATACATGGTTAAGCAGCTAAAGACCAGAAATGTGAAAGTGCTGCTTATGACAAACATTCCGGTGCAGCAGACACTTTACTACAATATGTATCCGGAAAAGAAACATCTTTATGCCGATAAGGGCGGGATCCGTTTATGGATGAACAGCTATAATACAATCATCCGCAAAGTCGCAAAGACGCAGGGAGTCCATCTCGTTGACCATTACGCAAATGCGATACATAAAGCAGGCGGGGCTCAGGATGGAAAGCTTTGGGCAAGCGGACTCTATGATCCATCCGGTTTCCATTGGTCTCCAAGAGGGCACAGCATGATGACATTTTCGATTAATTACTTTTTGGCAAGGAGTTACTAAGAGAAAGCCCGTCACTATTTGTGGCGGGCTTTTTATATTTCTTTAGACCCTTTTCGGCAATTACAGAGAGGATTAGCCAAAAAGGGCGATTCTCCCAATATTCTTGTAATGAAATTGTAACATTTTGTGATTAAAGAAGAGTGGTGAAAGTTTAATAGTCTGAAAAATGACTATATTCCCGGGTTTTTTCGACAATAAACCTCTAAAAACGATTTGTAATACAATAGTAAAATAAATTACCTGGGGCTTTTGGTAGAATATATCTATCGAAACCATAATTTGATAAATTATGAGGAAAAAAGAAATAGAAACCGACGGGGTGACATAATGAAGCAACTGATGACAAAATTCTTGATAGCGGTCTTAATCCTGGCTATCCTGCCTTTTAATACTGCATCTGCATCATCCACACAGGATGAAGTCGTAAGAATTGCAAAATCTTATTTGGGAGTACCATATAAATGGGGGGGAACAACACCAAGCGGATTTGACTGTTCAGGTTATATGACTTATGTCTTTAAACAAGTCGGTATTGATTTGCCAAGAACATCAGCGGATCAATATAGCAGTGCAGGGACGAAGGTCGCAAAATCTGACCTGAAGCCTGGTGATCTGGTATTCTTTGAAAAAACATACAATAAAGCGGGTGTAACCCACGCAGGCATATACATAGGTAATAATGAATTTATCTCTGCCACTTCAAGCAAGGGCATTAAAATTGATTCATTGGGCAGCACTTATTGGGGTCCTAAGTATTACGGTGCGAAACGCGTTATCACAAGTACTCCTGGTGTATATGACGATGTGTCAAAAAGCCATGTTGCATACAAGGCGATCTATACATTAGGAATAAAAAATATCATCCACGGTTATGAAGATAATACTTTTAGGCCTGAGGAAGCTGTTACACGCGGACAGGCTGCTGCCATTATCAACCGCCATTTAAATAAACAGCCTAAGAGCCTTTATGCATTCAAGGATGTTCCAACTTCATCCCGCTTTGCCAAGGATATTGCTGTAATTAAGGAATTAGGCATTATTACCGGATTCAAAGATGGCACATTCCGTCCAAATGAATATATGACAAGAGCAGATATGGCTATCATTGTTCAGAGAGCCTTCAACCTTCAGGGAACAAGCTATTCAAAAGCAAGCAGCCCTTACAGTGATATCACTCCAAGCTATCGAGCGCATGATGCGATTGTAACAATGAGCAATATCGATACAACAACCATTTTCGACGGTAGCAAATACTATGCGACACATCGTGCAACAAGAGCCTTTTTCTCGGCAGCTATTTACAACTCTATTAATGCAGTTAATTAAGCCAGGACTTTGTTCTGGCTTTTTCTTGTTCATATATTAGACGTTTTCAGCCTATTATTAGTTTCACTTTTTATTTAACTGTAAGCAAAATAGTTGAAAAAATATATAAATTACCCTTTAGCAGAAAGGTAAATATCTGGTAGAATAGTAGGGAACATGCAAATTACGACATATATGTCAAATGTTCTACATTTATCCAGAGAGGGGAAAAACAACATTGAAAAAAGCTAGGCTTCTGTTGCTTGCCTTTGTTCTTTTTTTAGCTACATTACCTGCAACAGGTTATGCAGCAGATGACATTACGGGAATACAGCTGGAGGAGGAACTAAGGGAGGCCATAGAGAGAGAGATTATGTACGGCTATGGCGATGGAGTTTATAAACCAGACTACAAAGTAACCCGTGGAGAATTTGCCAACTTTGTTTCAAGGGCATTAATACTTCCTCATGCTCCTCATAAATTTCCGGATGTAGCGATTACTTCAAGTTTAGCTCCAGGGATTAACGCTGCAGCCGAAGCAGGAATAATATCCGGACAGACCGATGGTAACTTTAATCCAGATCAGGCAATTACGCGCGAGCAAATGGTTATTATGATTAAGAACGCGTTAGACTATAAAAATATGAAAGTAGAATATGAAGCTCCGACTCTTTTAAGTGACTTTGACAAGTTGACTTCTTCCACTTCACGTATTGCAGTGGCTGCAAGTGTTTCCTTGGAGATTACCATCGGTTTCCCGAATTCTGATGGCACATATAGATTCGCTCCTGAGAGACAGGCTACGAGAGCGGAATCAGCAGCATTTATCATCCGAATGATTCATGCGATAGAAGATTACGAGAATCAGCTTCCTGGTGAACCAGGTGAGCCTGAAATCGAAAAGCCTTTTGTCATTTCAACCATTGATGCAAATGGACAGCTTGTTGAAACCAATAAGGTGTTTGAAACATACAGCCAAGCGATTGAAAATTGGAGCCCAACTTCAAATGAGGTTCTCACTTTTAATGGAAAAGTATTAAAAATGCAATCCGGTTTGGCTTATGCAAGTCCATCAATCGGTAAAGCAACAACATACTTGTATAGTAACGCTGATTTAACTTCTGTAGCAGCTGCTGTCCCTCCGCAGGAGGAAATGAAATATCTGGCTTCTAACGAAACAGCAGTTCAGGTATACATTGGCGGAAGAACTGCTTATGTAAAGCAATCCGAAGTACACCTTGTACCAGTTAAAATGGTGAAAAAGCAAAACTCCTATAAAGTGAATAGCAGTAATGAATTGGTATACACCATTTATAACCCGGCTTCAGAACAATCTGCTGCTTTTATTATTGGGAAGGCTCCAAGCTTCCTAAAACAGAACATGTCTTATTACAGCTGGGATGGAACCAAGTTCTACACGAATTCTATGGGAGGCTCAACTTCTTATGTGGGCCAGTACTACCCTTATTATCAATTTTTATCTGCCCGTACAAAAACAAGCTACACAGCAGAACAGCTTGATCAGTTTATTGATAAGAGGTTAGCGGAGATTGAAGCAACTGGCTTAGCGAAATATAAGGATGCAACACAGATTAGTAGAGTTAAAGGGCTTGGAGCATATGTGAAAAAGGCAGAAACCGAATCCAATGTAAATGCACTGTTAATTCTTGGGTGGGCATTTCATGAAAGTGACTACGGCATGAGTGCAAATGCTCTAAAACTTAACAACCTATTCGGAATTGAAGCTTATGACAGCAACCCATCTGGTGCGGTCGCGTATCCGAAACCAACAGATAGTGTAGATGCGCTTGTTGATAAATATTTAAATGGTGCTTATATTCCTCAAGGAGACTGGCGCAGCAATGGGGCAGCTCCAGGGAATAAATTGATCGGGTTCAATGTAAGATATGCAACGGATGCCTATTGGGGATCTAAAATCAATGGCCATATATACCGAATTGAAAAAGCTCTTGGCTTTAAGGATTACACCAATAAGCAGGTCATTGGCTTTATCAATACTAATGGCACGAATGTAAGAACATCACCTTCTTCTGCATTAGGTACAGCCAACCTTTTATACACGTATAAAACAGCGGATAAGCCGGTTGTGATTGTAAGTGAAGAAAAGCAGACAGACGGACATGTCTGGTATAAAATCCTATCAGATGCAAACGGAACACAATACGGATGGGTAAGATCAAATCTAATAGACAAGCTAGTAACAAATTAATCTAGTTAATAGACATAAAGTAAGGGCGTCCCAAAGAAATTTGGGGCGCTTCTTCTTTTTATGAACTGTAAATAAATGCTGGTAAAGGCCTTAAATGTGAACTTTGAGAATAAAACGTGGGAACTTGCGAATAAACGGCTGAAACCAGATAGATAACAGGTATAAATGGCTTTGAAAACTAAAAATCCTGCCTATAAGCGATGTATAACGTCCAAAATGGAGAAAGAGAAGAGAGAATGGTAGTTAATAAAAGAGATTAACGCCCAAAATGAAGTAATAGAAAGGAAAATAGTAGTTAATAAGCTGGATTAACGCCCAAAATGGAGAAAGAGAAGAGAGAATGGTAGTTAATAAAAGAGATTAACGCCCAAAATGAAGTAATAGAAAGGAAAATGGTAGTTAATATGCTGGATTAACGACATAAACGGAGAAAGAGAAGAGAAAATGGTAGTTAATAAACGAAATTAACGCCCAAAATGAAGTAACAGAAAGCAAAATCGTCGTTAATGTGCAAGATCACTAAAAAAGCAGTCCGCCACAGGACTGCTCTTTTATGGTTTCAAACTCAAACCCTGATCCATCAACTCCGCCTTCACTTCATCCAGCAAAATCACTTTTTCCTTGGCCAGGAATCCGACTTTAGAGGAGATCAGCTGGTCAATCAGCTCACTTCTGCTTTCGCCAATTGATTCCCACTTTTTCTGATGCTTGAGCAGATCGACAAGAGTGAGCTGTTCGTAATCATTGCCTGCAAAGGTGAGGTCAGGATTCACCTGATACCAGAGATCGCCGCTTTCACGAATCCAGCCGGTTCCAAGGTTCTCGATGGCTTTGCGAATTTTCTTTGCGGCCTCCAGATATTTCTTATCGCCAGACTGCTGGTAGCTCTCGAGCAGCAGATTGGCTCCACCAAGGACATGATTCATGGAGGCATGGGTTTTCTGGTTTTGGTCATAGGGTGAAAAATAGTCGGAAATCAGCAGGCCATCTTCTGCCTTGATCACATTTCCAATCTCAATCTGCCCAATTAGATAATCTGCGTAGTTTAACTTAGTCTGAAGCAATTCCGGCAGGTCCAGCTGCGTTCCAATCTTTCCTAGATAAAGCGAGATAAACTCATTATGCCGGGTATCGATATAAGGTGCTGTTAACCCATAGGCGTCTTTCAGCCAGGTGCTGGTATATTCGGTTTCCCAAATTTCAGTGCCTTTTTCCTGGCGATATTCGTAAAGGTCCGCCGCGGAATTGACCATCAGGTTATAGTAATATCGTTCTTTTGTTGAGATGTACCGGTCGATGGCTTCGCGGTCCACCATAACACCGAGATTTCGGCCATACCCTTCTTTTGTAAAAGGCTCGATCGACCAAGGAAGCTTTTTCATCGGACCGCCGGCTGTCAGCCATCCGTTGGCTTCCTTATAAAAATCAAGCTGGTAATCAACCCAGCTTTGGAGTTCCTCTTCAGAAGTAAATAACGATTGATCGGAGACCATAAACCACTGTTCAGCAATCTGGCCATCTTCTGCAGTAAGCTCCAGGCTGATCTGAACTGTTTCGTTTGATTGCTCAATGGAATATCCTTTTGATTCCTCCTGAAGAACCCTTACATGACTGGATAAACCTTCACCGTATTCTTCTTTAAGCCTGGTGGATAGATATTGCTTGCTCAAAACAAGCTCATTTCTTGGCTCTTCAAAATGGCTTAGCTTAAACAAACCAATCGGCTGTGTGGCTTTATCATCGCCTGTGTTTTTATCGTGAGGACGGTCGACAAACCGCTGATCCCAGTCTAAAAGCTCAGCCCGGTTCGTGTCTTTAAAGGTTAATGAAGCCTGTGCGGTAACAGGTTTACTGCCTTTCCCTTCAAGCTGGATAAAAACAAGCTGGTCCCCGTTATCGATTTCCCTGAATTTAACCAATAAATTTCCGGCATCATTCTTGCCATCGGTTAAATCATATTGATAGGAAGTATCATGATAAACAGATAATAAGTTTGATTTTGAGACATTTTCATTATCGAGGGAGTGCTTAGGAGAGCTCACTTGAAACTCAGCCGCATCAAAAGGAATTGCTCTTTCTGATACAGCAGGTTCCGCTTCAACAGGCTCCGCTTCCTCCTGGCAACCCGCCAATATGATAATGAATAACAGAATAAATATGCTTTTTTTCATAACCCATATCCCCAAATCTTACACACGGGCTTTCTTCTTTTTTCGGAGCACACTTAATAGCTGATTGAAGCCTTCGCGGTAAAAAATATAAATACCGGCCACATAAAGAATGACTCCCAATGGAATTAAAATAATCAGCTGGGTAAGTGAGTACAATTCGGTGATCGGCGTGAATTTTTGTAAAAGGTAAAGCGGTACAGCCATTATTAATGTCGGAATGATAACGCGGACAACTAGATTTAAAAGCTTTAAGGCCTCAGAGCGGTCAAAATCCTTATAAACGACAAAACCTGAAGCGGTTAAGTAGTAAACCGATACAAACGCACTTGATAAGGCAAGCCCAGGGTATCCGAACGGCTTCAGCAACAGCCAGTTCAAGAACGCATTCAAGGCAATGGTCGTTACACTGATCCGGAAAATGATCGCGGTCTTGCCGCGGGCATACATCGACTTGGATACAATATACTGCAGGCCTTGTGTGACAATCATTGGCAGGTAAAAGATAAGAGCAATATAGGTGTTATGTGTATCTTCCGCCGTAAACTGGCCGCGCTCGTAAATAAAGGAAAGTGCCTGTTCTCCAACCAGAAACAATCCGACCGCAATCGGCATCAGTGTCACAAAGGAAATCTGCATTCCCAAAAAGAAGGTGGATTGAAACTTCTTCGGGTTATCAATTTGTTCGGACAGAAGCGTAAAAATAATCACCGCAATCGTTGTGCCGTAAATGGCATGCGGAATGCTGACAAGCAGGGATGCGTTATTCAAATATGTGACAGCACCCTCGATTGTTCCGGAAGCAAACGATTTATTGACAAACATATTAATCTGGCCAACAACAGAGTTCAGAAGGGAAGGGACAAGCAGAACCAAAAAGGCCTTCCTGAATTCCTTATCCACTTTAATCGTGGGGCTCCAGCGGTACCCGCTTTTACGCAAAAAGAAAATCTGGATCACGGAGCCAAGCAGAGTTCCGAATATGAAACCGTAGGCCAGGCTGTTGATTCCCCACTGATCTGAAAATAGAAGGGCGAAAACGGCACCCATCAGCGTAGCGAGCAGCTTGGAGATTTGCGTTGGTACAAACACTCTCCGTCCCTGTAAATAAGAGTCTAAAATGCCGTTAAGGGCAATCGCACTCATAAACAGGAAGAAGAATTGCGTAATATCAACGGCAACCTCTTTCGTAAGAGGGAGCATGCTGCCATAAATAAATGGAACAAAATAAGGCACGAGAAAGTACCCGCCAATGGTAATGCCAAGGAAGATCAGAACGGTTGCATTCATAATTCCGTTGGCATTGCGTTCCGTTTCCTCCGGCTTCTCCTTGCGATTTTGTACATATAAAGGAAGGAAGACATTATTAAAGCCTCCCGAAATCATCGCGACAACAAGAGTGATGAAAGAAAAGGCCAGTAAATAGCCATCCGTATATTCGCTGGCCCCGAACTGGCGGGCGATGATGCTTTCACGCAGAAATCCGGACAGCTTTAAAACAAGTGCCAATAACGTAATAAAAATTGCAGCTTTTTTTAATGAAGCCATATCACATTCACTTCCTGTGAGATTTCAAAAGAAACGTGCAGAGAAGCTCTCTACACGTCATGTAAAATCAGATTATTTTTGCTCTAAAGCAGATAAATAAATTTGTTCATATTTTTCAGCCGCAGCGAGATGGGAATATTCATCCTCAATCTTCTGGCGGGCTCTTTCAGCAAGGGCAGCACCCTTTTCTGGATTATCGAGAAGATAGATCATGGCATCTTCCAGCTCTTCCACATTTCTTTCTTCAACAAGAAGGCCGTCCTTTTCATGATCGACAATTTCCTTTAATCCGCCAACAGCGCAGGCGATAAGCGGAATGCCTGATCCCATTGCTTCAAGGGCAGAAATGGAAGTTGCTTCTTCAACCCCTGCAGAGTGGATACTTGGCACAAGCACAACATCAGCCAGAGCGAAAAAGTCTTTAACCTGTTTGTGCGGAATAGCGCCAAGCAAAGTGACTTGGTTTTCCAGTCCTTTTTCGGCTACAAGAGCTTTTAATTCTTCAAAGGCTTCGCCCATTCCTGCATAGACAAGCTTCGCATTCGGGAATTTCTCAAGTACCTTCGGGAAGGCAAGTGTCGGGTAGATAACGCCGTTTTTCTTTGTCAGACGGCGCGGCACGAAGAAGATTAAGTCATCGTCACTGAAGCCGTGCTTTTTACGGAGCTCCGATTTCTTTTCAACAGCCGGCTTGAAATCATGGATATCAATAAAGTTGCGGATGGCTGTTCCTTCAACGCCTGCCTGCTTTTTTACATAATCCTTAATGCGCTGGTCCACCGTAATCACTTTTCGCGTCTGGCTATAAGCTTTTTTCTCCATTTCCTGAAGAAACTTGGCTTCCTCGCTGTTTTCTTCTACCGATCCAGCACTAACGGCTTCAAAGGCCATATAGCCATGGACAGTTGAAACAGTTGGAATCCCGGACTCGAGAGAAGCGAACGTTGCGAATACATCCTGTGCATTAATGATGTCGTATTGTTTATGTTTATTTTTTTCGATCAGGGTCTTAAGCATGTTTTGGCGCGCTCTGCGGCTCCAAAGGATTCCCTTGCCTTTTTTGACCTTATTCAGCACGAAGCTTGGGCCGCGGGCAATAAATTTGGATTGCCAGCCCGGCACATCGCTGATTGAAAGGACGTCTACTTCGTGTCCTCTTGCTTCGAGGCCTGCTTTTAATGTAGTCACATGTGTCGACAAACCGCCGGCATGGGGGTAATCAAAAACAGTGGTAATTAGGATTTTCATATCACCGTCTCCTCATTGAGAGTATTTTTAAATTAGCTTCAGAAATCTGACCTGTTACAAAGTTTTTTAAGATTGTTGTTTGGCTTATGAATTTTGCCCGTTGATTTCCGCTACGGGCACTTGCTTTCCGCGGGGCGGGCGGTGAGCCTCCTCGGCGCTCTGCGCCTGTGGGGTCTCACCTGTCCCGCTGCTCCCGCTGGAGTCAAGTGCCCTCCGCTTAAATCAACTCATTAGATTAAACGTAGTTAGCGGATTAAAACAACAACTTTCGCTTATTTCAAAAACCGCGCTTTTAGCAGATCGATATTTTCCATTGCATCCCGGCGCATTTCGCGGGCGTTGTTTTCAATCATGGCACTTAATTCTTCTCTGTTTGCGAGTACCTTGCGGCTGTTTTGGATAAGCTCGCCGGCAGTAAGTTCTTCTAATGGGAAGGAGTATTCCCACATGCCGGAACGTTTTAATAAGCTTTCGACCTTTTTATCATAGCTGATGCCGATATGAGGGACTGCTACAAGCGCTGAGAAGATAAGCGAATGCAGGCGCAAGCCGATTGTCATTTCACAATTGGAAATGAAGTTCAGGTACTGGTTAGGTGAAAAGTCAGGTCCAAGTACATGGCATTTCTCTCCCTGCTTCATATGTTCCAGTACATTGTTGGAAGCACGGACATCGTGATGCCCTTCCATTGGAACAAAGACAGGTGTAATGCCTTCGCTGTCTATCAAGTGGTCCAGTGCTTCGGCGATCTGCTTGTAATGGGCAGTATGCTGGAACCAAGGACGGACAGAAACCGCAACCAGCTTTTCATCTCCATTTAAAGGAAGGCTTTCAATACAAGATTGATCCTCTTTTTTCTGAAAAGCAAATACAATGTCGGCTGTGACGACTGATTCAGGTCGATTGACTCCCAGCTTGTGAAGCAAGTCCTTGGAGTATTGGTCGCGAACCGTAATAAAGTCTGCCATGTTGGCAAATACTTTCATTAATATTTTCCCCCAGGTGGAATTGACAGGACCAATGCCCTGAGAGAAAAACATGACTTTCGTTCCGCATAGCTTCGCTAAGAAAACAATCAGCAAATAATAAGGAAGTGGCCCGAACAAAAACTTGGTCGGATACGTATCCTGAAGAAGGCCGCCGCCGCCGCTGATTAACAGATCAGCTTCACGCAGCGCTTTTACTTTGCCTTTAAAATCATGGCGCCATCCGCGGTACACGCTCTTTACCCCATAGGTCTCGGCTGTTTTGCCGGGAGAGAGGGAAAAGACTGTGAGATCCGGATGATCAAGTTCATCCTTCAGGTTATCAACAATTGCCTCAAGGATGGCTTCATCGCCAGTGTTGCCAAGTCCATAAAAACCAGATATTACAATTTTCAAAGAAGTATTTCCTCCTTATGTAAAATCATCCAAATTCATAATGCGAAGGCCTTATTTTTGCCTGAGGAGAAAAGCTGCCTCTATATAATAGAAGACGAATGTCCAGCCGGTTTGGAGTGCCTGCTAAACCGCTTAATCTCAGGAAAAACGGCGCTTCTTAAATAGCCTTAAAAAAGCTAAACTTTATTTTAACATTAGCGTTCGACACATTCAACGTAATTGGTGCAACGTTTGTTGGAATTTGTTATACTATGTTAGGATTTATTGCAAAGAATCAGGCAAACCCTATAATATATGTGCAAACATGAACATAAACCAGAAATTATTTACTAAAGAGAGGTCCTTACTAATGGAAAAAATTTGTGTTGTCGGCTTAGGATATATCGGACTCCCAACATCTGCAGTATTTGCGCGTGCAGGCTATGAGATTGTCGGGGTTGACGTGAGCGAGCATGTAGTCGATAAGTTGAACCGCGGAGAGATCCATATCGAGGAGGTTGGTCTTCCTGAAATCGTGAAGGAAGTAGTAGAAAACGGAAAGCTCCGTGCTTCCTTGATACCGGAAGAAGCAGACGTATTTATAATTGCTGTGCCAACTCCAATCCATGAAGATTACACAGCTAACGTTGACTATGTTATCAGTGCAACTAAAGCGATCGCTCCATACCTGCGCAAAGGCAATGTGGTAATCGTGGAGTCGACGATCCCGCCGCGCACAATGGACGATATCGTAGCGCCAATCCTTCGCGAGCAAGGCTTTGATACCGAGAAGGATCTGTACTTGGCGCATTGCCCAGAGCGAGTGCTGCCAGGCCGCATTCTAATTGAGCTAATTGAAAATACACGCATCGTTGGCGGAACAACGCCTGATGCAGCGAAAAAAGCTGCCGATGTTTATCGCGCAATTGTAACAGGCGATGTGATTGAAACAGAAGCGGTAACAGCGGAAATGTCCAAATTGATGGAAAATACCTTCCGTGATGTAAATATCGCACTTGCGAATGAGCTTGCGAAAATCTCCAGCCGTCTTGGTGTGGATGCCCATAAGGTTATAGAGCTTGCCAACAAGCATCCGCGTGTAAATATCCACCATCCGGGACCAGGTGTAGGCGGACACTGCCTGGCAGTTGATCCATACTTTATCGTTGAAAAAGCGAGCGAAGAAGCAAAGCTTATTAAGCTTTCCCGTGATATCAACAATTCCATGCCTCACTTTGTAGTAGAGCAAGTGGAAAGAATGACAGTTGAGCTGAAAGAACCTAAAATCGCGGCATTCGGTCTTACGTATAAAGGGAATATTGATGATGTTCGCGAAAGTCCGGCGATTGAAATCGTTGAGATGCTTCGCCGCAATCCGCGCTTTGATGTGCGCGTCTTTGATCCGCATGTCCGCGATGAACAGGTGCCATTCCCGGTTGTTTCCTTTGAGGAAGCGATTCAGGATGCCAACCTTGTTGTTGTATTAGCGGATCATAATGAATTCAAAACAATGAAAGCAGAAGACTTCCTTTCAGGCATGAAAACACCGGTGATCTTTGATACAAAGAACTGCACGAACCTGGATGAAGAGAAGCTGACCCTTTATAAAATCGGAGACTTAACGAACCTGAAGGCTATTCAGGAATAGAAAGCTTGGAAAGTAATATGAAAAAAGAACAATACCTAGGTGTAAATGTATCTGTCATGACTTACGAGGAAATTTTGGATGACCTCCGCTCCCGCATCAGCGAGGGCAAGCAGTCAACCGTCATTGCGGTTAACCCGGAAAAAGTCATCACAGCCAATAAAAACCCGCTTGTAAAAGAGCTTATAAACGAATCCACCTATCAAATACCGGATGGAATCGGCATGATCCTGGCTTCCAAAGTCAAAGGGGGGTCTTTGAGAGAGCGGGTAACAGGCGTCGATATGATGGAAAGACTTCTCCGATTTGCAGCTGAGGAAGGACATGGCGTATTTTTTTACGGAGCCAAAGAGGAAGTCGTTTCCGAAGCGAAAAGAAAGCTGGAGGAGCGCTTCCCAACCTTGAATATTGCAGGCTATGAAAATGGATATACCAAAGATAATCAGGCACTGGTTGACAAAATTAACGCCTCCGGTGCGAAGCTTTTATTTGTAGCCCTTGGAAGCCCGAAGCAGGAGCTTTGGATTAAAGAAAACATGAAGCAGCTGAATGTAAAGGTCTTTCAGGGTGTGGGAGGCAGCTTCGATGTATTTTCCGGCCGGACCAAAAGAGCCCCGGAATTTTACCGCAGGTTTGGACTTGAATGGCTGTACCGCTTAATGAAAGAGCCAAGTCGAATTAAACGCCAAATGAATCTTCCAAAGTTTTTAATCAGGGTATTATTCAGCCGTTAAGGAGCTAGTATAGATGATTCGTTCATATAAACAAAACGATGAACAACAAATCAATGCGCTGTTTTACGAGGTTTTTCGTAAGCAGCGCTCGCTTGTGCATTGGGAATGGAAATACAAGGAAAACCCTTTAAGGAAATCCATCATTACAGTAGCAGATGAAGCTGGTGAAATTGCCGGCCATGTAGCCCTTGTTCCAGCCAAAACAAAATGGTACGACAGAGAAGTGATCTTTGGGGCACGGAATGACACGATGGTTTCCCCAAGGCATCAGGGAAAAGGACTTTACAAAAAGCTCAATCAGGAAATGATTGACACGGCCCAGTCCGAAGGGATCGATTATTTATATGGCTACCCGGCTGAAAAGGCAAAAGAGCTTTTCATTCGCTATACCGGAGCAAAGGAAATTGCCAGCATCCCGCGTCTGATCCGTGTTAACCGCCTTTCCACCCTCGTGGTGAACAAGCTTTCGTTTTTAAAAGCAGCCAAGCCTGCCATCAGATTGGCTGATCGTTTTCTGAAGCCGAAAAAGGCTAACTCCCAGAAATACTCATTTAAATACGTATCGGAATGTGGAAGAGAGTTTGATTCTCTTTGGGAGAATAGCAAAGGGATCGCTCCCATTCTGCTCAAAAGAGATGCCCAATTTTTGAATTGGCGCTTTCATCGACATCCCGATCGGGAATATAAGATGCTGGCTATGTATGAGAATGGTGTTCTTTGCGGCTATTCCGTCATAACTTTGGAGGAAAAAGCCTTTGGCGGTGGAAATGTTGTAAATGGAACCATTGTCGATATGCTGGCAGTAGAAAATCAGGAAGCCTGGGACCAACTTGTAGCGGGAACGCTACAGGAGCTGGAAGAAGCCGATGTCATCCAAACATGGGCATTAACCCATTCCCTTTACTTTAAAACTTTGAAAAACTACCGTTTTGTTCATAAAGACAACCCAATGCCGCTTGTCGGAAAACCAGTTGATTCTTCCTTAAACGAAGATGATTCGATTGAAAACTGGTACATTACCCCGGCAGATGTGGATTCATTTTAGGAGGTGGAAGCATGGCAAATGTAAAAAGAACCGTCTTAAATATGGCCAAGCCATTCATCCTCCCTTATACACGCCAAAAGCTGCAGAGCTTTTATAAAGGGGAGCAAGTACTGACAAGGATAACGGAAGGAAATGTTTTGGTGCTGGCTCCGCATGTGGATGATGAAACGATCGGCCTTGGCGGGACGATCATTGAGCATGTGAAAAAAGGCCAGCATGTCACGGTTGCTTATATAACAGATGGATCTGGCAGTGTCAGCTCCCTTTCAAAAGAAGAATTAATGGCCAAAAGAAAGCAGGAAGCCAAAGAGGTTCAGCAGCTTCTTGGCTTTCAGGATATGGTTTTTCTCGACCTTCCTGATGGGGCGCTGGAAAGTAATGAACAGTCCAGGGAGCTATTCCGCAGCTTGATTGAGGAAAAGAACCCGGTATTCATCTATTGCCCAACCTTTGTTGACTGCCACCCTGACCATGTCACGACCGGCAGAATACTCTCGGATGTATTGAAGGAAAAAGAGTATGGCGGTTTTGTCCGCCTTTATGAAATCAACTGCCCAATCCCGCCGAATGAAATCAATACAGTCATTGATATAACGGAAGCGTTTGAAACGAAAGAAAAAGCGGTCGATATCTTCCAATCACAGGCGATCGATTTTGATGGATTCATTGAGCTTAGCAAAATCAAGACAGAGCTTGTTCCTGGAACAAACGCGAAAGCCGTTGAGACATTTCTTGAAATCCCCGCGCCGGAATTTTCAAGTCAATACGAGTGTGTAGACCAAAAGAAATATCCTTATAACCAGATCTTCAAGCAGGTCAATAAAGCGACTACCTTAATATGGGGCATCCTGAAAAATGTTGATGAAAAGAAGCGGATGTACAAAGAACGCCATTCCGGACAGGGAGGGAGCATCTAAATGAAGGTTCTTCATTTTATCAGCGGAGGAGAGACAGGCGGCTCTCGAAAGCATGTCATCACACTCCTGTCGCAATTCCCAAAGGAACAGGCATCACTTGCGGTTCTGCAGGAGGGAGCTCTTTCCCAGGAAGCAAGAGAAGCGGGAATAGATGTTCACCTTTTCAAGCAAAGCTCCCGCTATGATTTGTCTGTCCTGAATAAGCTGGCCGGCTTTATCCGTGAAAATGGCTACGACATCTTGCATACTCACGGTCCAAGAGCCAATTTATTTGGCGTCTATCTCAAAGGCAGGACGAATGCGAAATGGGTAACAACCGTGCATAGCGACCCGAAGCTTGATTTCATGAAATCCGGATTAAAGGGAACGGTTTTTACCAAGCTTAGTTTATATGCGTTAAATAGAATGGACTATTACTTTGCTGTTTCAGAAACTTTTAAAAATAATCTGGTCAGTATGGGCATTTCCGCTAATAAAATAAAAACCGTCTATAACGGAATCGAATTCACCAGCCAAAAAGCGCACCCTGTTTCAAGGGCAAGCCTGGGGCTGAACGAAGATGATTTCGTCATGACGATTGTCGCAAGGCTTCATCCCATTAAAGGGCATGAGCTTGTATTCGAAGCGATTAAACAGCTGGACAAGGCCGATATGAAGCTTGTTTTAGTAGGGGATGGGCCAATTAGGGATGAACTCCTCCGGAAGGCTGAAACCATGGGCGTGGAAAATCAGGTTCGCTTCCTTGGATTTCGCCAGGATGTGGATTCCATCTATGCTGCCTCCGACCTTGCCCTTTTGGCTTCATTCAGTGAGAGCTTTCCGCTCGCACTTTTGGAAGCGGCCAATCAGCATGTTCCCCTGGTAACCACAGATGTGGGAGGCGTCAAGGAGCTGGTAACAGAGGATGAGACCGGCTGGATTATACCAACCGGCGAGGCAAAAGCTTTAGCTTCTGCATTTTCGAAGGCATATGATGCGCATAAAAATGGCAACTTAAGAAAGATGGGAGAAAAGCTTTATCATTTCGCTTCATCCCGATTCTCACTGCAGCAGCTGTACAAGGAAACCAAAGAGACCTATGAAAAAGTGAAAATAGGAAAAAATTAAAATTGTCTATACAGGTCGAATCGTGTAATCTATACAAAGGAAAGCGTGATTGACGAAATAAAGGAGCTTTAGAATGGCTAATAAAAACTCATTGACTTACTACTTTGTGTTAGCAAGCTTGTTTTTGATTCCGATACTTTACTTTAAGACCTATCTGGGACCGATCCCGTTATCTATTGAGATCTTCTTAATCCCGCTTGTAACTCTGGCGGCATTTTATGACTTTTTTAAAGGAAATATCCGCCTGAATGATTTTAAAATCTGGCCGCTGGCCGCAGCTTTTGGGCTGTTTTTACTTGTTTCACTAATCTCTGTGATTTATGCGATTGACCTAAAATCGGCAGTTATGGAAATTGCCAGGTACTTATCCTATGTTGTTCTTTTCCTGATTGTTGCAAAAGTGGACTTTACGAAAAAGCAGTATTTGGGCTTTGCAAAATGGTTTGGGGCAGCAGTTGTGATTGTGGGGCTATTCGGAGTTCTGCAGTATGTTTTTAATTTCTCATTAAATAAAGCAGGCCTATATGCTCTAGAGGAAGCAAAGGGTCGGGTTGACTCCACACTTGTGAACCCGAACTATTACTCGGCCTTTTTGAATTACATTATTCCAACTCTTTTGCTTCTGGCAGTTGTTTATTTTAAAAACAGAACGGCGCAGCTTTTGATGTTCGCTGTTTATGCGATTTATGTAATAAATGTGATCTTAACGTACACACGCGCAGCCTGGGTAACCATGTTCTGTGCAGGCATTTTGGTTATCATTCTTATGCCAAAGCAATTCATTAAAAATGTTATTAAGCCGCAAATTCTGATTTCTTTTGTGATTTTGTTTGCTGTACTTTATTTCATACCGGATGTACAATCCCGGACAAATTCAGCCATATATGCAATTGAAAAGCTTCTGCCTCAAGGTTCTCAAAACAATCAAGGAGCGGGGGAGCCCGAGGACACTGACGGAGATGGGGAACCCGAAGAAGTGGCAGATGAGGAAGAAACTGAAGAAGAAGATACAACGACCAACCGTGCTGTTGTATCCCGTATGACCCTTTGGAAAACCGGCTGGTATATGCTAAGGGACAACCCTGTTCTTGGTGTAGGAATGGGTAACTACACAGCCAACTATAAGGAGTATGTATCAAAGTATCCAGAGCTGTACATTGGCCATGAAAGCTATTCCGTACACAACTCCTACCTGAAAGTAGGAGCTGAGACCGGATTTATCGGATTGGTATCATTTCTGCTTATCTACGTGGTGTACTTCCTGACCATCATTAAGCTGTATTTCAGGCAAGACCGTCTTGGCCGAGTGATGGCCGTAGGACTATTTGTCGGAAGCATCTGCTACATGGTTCAGAACTTATCCAACAATCTAATCTTCATTCCGCAGCTGAATGTAATCTTCTGGCTAACAGCCGGTTTAGTACTTGGATTCCTTTCATTCAACCGGAAAGAGTCAATAGGTCAATAAGCACAAAAAGACAGCGTGTCGAAAGCACGCTGTCTTTTTGTGTGCCTGGAAATCTGATTGGAAAAGAAACGGATCAATCCATCTAAAATGATAAATTAATATTCTTCCATAAAAATCCTGTATATTCATTTTTAAAGCTGGAGTCATTAAGATTCGTGTGGAGTATCCTGGATGTTTGGCACAGGATAAAAAGATTAATTTATAAAATAATATAAGCTATTTGTCTTTAATTATTGGAAAAACTTTCTGAAACGCCGATAATATATAGGTAATGTGTATTATAGATTGGATAATTTTATATAAAAGTGGTTTATTTAACTTTTTTATAAAAAATCTTCCAATTTATAAAACAACTATGTATAATGTAGAAGTGCGTTCAATAAGGATATTTATTGATTGTTTAACTCTATTTTCCTGTACAGATAAATTATGGTAATTTTTTCAACTGAGAAAATTGTAAAAAATGGTTGAAATATAGTAGTATTTTGGTAGAATAAAGACAAGCTTAATTTTCCATTTCTTCCAAATGGTACATATAAACTATAAAATTACCAATATATAAAACGGAAAAGGAGTTAAGCCCGCAAATTAGTTCCTAAGCGATGATCATTCATCGATTTAGAAAAAACAAAACATTTTACTCAAAACAGGGAGGAAATATTACAATGGCTTACCAACCAAAGTCTTACCGTAAATTCGTAGCAACCGCTGCGACTGCTACTTTAGTAGCATCTGCTGTAGCTCCTGCGGCTTCAGCTGCTTCCAACTTCACTGATGTACCAGATCGTTATGCTGAGGCTGTTGACTACCTAGTAGCTAACGGAATCACTAGCGGAATGAGTCCTACTAAATTTGGTATCTCCGAAGATATCAAACGTGCTGATGCAGCTGTAATGCTAGCGAAAGCTTTAGGAATCGAAAATGTAGATGCTCCTGATGCTGGTTTTACTGATGTTCCTCAGCGTGCTCTTAAAGCTGTAAATGCTCTAAAAGCTGCTGGATACATCAACGGTAAAACTTCTACCAAATTCGGTTCAGAAGATCCACTTACTCGTGGTGAAGTAGCTCTAATTCTTTCTAATGCTTATAAGCTAGACGGCGAAGATGCACAAGTTGCATTTACAGATGTAAGCGACCGTTACCTGACTGCGGTTAAGGCATTAGTTAACAACAAAATCACTTCTGGTAAAACTCCAACTAGCTTTGGAACTGCAGACAAAATCATCCGTGGAGATTTTGCTGTATTCTTATATAAAGTAGAAAACCTAGAAGTTAAAGTTATTGCTCCAGAAGTAGTTAGTGTAAGTGCGATTAACGCTAAACAAGCAAAAGTTAACTTCAAAGGTGTTCTTCCTGAAGGAGTAGACTTCACAAACTTTGAATTAAACGGCGGACTTACTGTAGCGGATGTTAAAATTTCTTCGGATCGCAAATCTGCAACTATTACAGCGAGCTCTGAATTCACTCGTAACCAAGAATATACTGTAAGCGTATTTGGTATCAAAAATGCTGAAGGTAACGAATATGCAGAAACTAAGGGTTCATTCACTTGGGAAGTTGCTGAAGGTGTTAAAGTAGCACTTGAGGCAACAACTTTGGAGCAAGGTCAAACTGTTGGCTTAACAGTTAAAGACGAAGCTGGTAAAGATGTTAAAGATGCAGTAGTAAAAGTAACTTCTTACAATACAAACCTAGTTACTATTACTAATGGCGAAGGTTCACCATCTGAAGTAATTGTAACTGCTAACAATGCTAAACTTGCTGGATCTACTGATGTAGTAGTTGAAACTACATTGCCAGATGGTTCGGTATTAAATCATACATTCCAAGTAACAGTAAAAGAAGCTGTAACTACAGTTTCTAGCGCAGGATATTCATTAGTAGATGATGTCATAGCTCTTGATGAGACTATGGCTAACACAGTAGCATTCAAGTCTTTCGCTGCTGCTAAAACTTCTGTTGTAGAGAAAACAGGTCCATTTGAGTTAGCTGCTTTCGGAGAAACGAACGGCAACCCTGATGTTGAAAACATTGACTTCAGCGAAGCTACTCGTGTAGTTTCTTCAAATCCAATCATTGCGACTGCAGTTTTAAATGATGCTGGAGTAATTGAGGTAAATCCTTTAACACCAGGTTCAACAACTGTAACAGTAACTATGAAGGATGGATCACGTAAGACTTTCCCTATTACAGTAACAGCTACACCTGTTCAAAAGTCAATCGCACTAGATGCAACAACAGTTAAGCTTTCAGATGAAAATCGTAAAGAAGCTACTGCTCCAACTCAAGAAGGCGTTGACTCACATACGTTCAAGATTACTTCTTTAAACCAGTTTGATAAGGCAATTGCTTTCACAGCTGGTAAAGTAACAGTATCATCAAGCACTGAAGGTCTTGAACTAGTCCAAGGTGCTAATCCATTAGTTGCGGGTAGCAATGAAGTGGCTTTTGCAGGAGCAAGTAGTGCTAATGTAACGATTGTTGCGAAGAAAGATACTCCAGTAAGTAATGCAAAAGTAACAGTTAGCTACTTTGCTAAAGCTACTGATGCAAAACCAACAGTAACAAAGACTATCACAGTTAATGTTGCTGATATCAATCCTGAGGCATTAACTTCTTCTATCGATGTTAAAGCTGCATCAGAAATCGATGCAAACTATGAAGTATCTGGAGGTAAAGCTTCAATCGACTTCTCTGCTGTCCCAGTATACGCTCTAGATACTAAGGGTAACCGTCTAGAACTATTGACTGCTGCAGCAACAATCGCTGATAAAGATGCAGATGATAAGTATGTTTCTGTTACTGCAAACAAGATTGCATTCACTTCACCTAATGCTGCATTAACATACCTACGTTCATCTGAAACAGTAGATGTAGTTGTTACTGCTGATAACGTAACAAAAGTTCTTCCAATCACTTATAAGAACACTGCAATCGTTCCAAACAAAGCAACTGTTGCAACAAGTGCAGTTTCTGTAAAGTTAACTGGTGATGAAGCAACTGCAGGTATTTCAATCGAAGACCTAATCTTTGGTTTTGCAGACAACGCACAATTAATTAAAGATGATGCAGATCTAGTAGCTGGTGATGAGGTAATTGGCGTATTACAGACAGCTAAAAATGCTGGCTATAAATACAACAAGCCACTTGTTTCAATCCTTGGCACTGACGGAAAAGCTCTTGCTACTGGTGTAAGCGTTTATGGTGGAAGCTTAACTGACTATAGCGCTAACACTTGGAACAATGCACTTCTTGAAGCTCTAAAGGGTTATGATACTACTGCTTTTGCTGCAGATGATTTCTCAGTAGAATACATGGTAGCAAATGTAAATGATTCTTCTACAATTGATGAAGCAACTGGTATTGTCACTCCTGCTGCTGGAAAAGCAACTACATTCACACTTGTAGTCACTGGTATCTATACAACTGGTTCAGTAACTGCTATTGAAGAAGGTACATCTGCTGCAGAAAAAGCTGCACATAACCTTCTAGCTGCACCTGTTCAATTGAACGTATCTGTAACTAAGTAATTAAAGATTCTACTCATAATTGGATGAGTTAATGTGAAAAGCCCTGTCGAGAGAAATCTCAGCAGGGCTTTTCTTTTTTGAAAAATACAAATCAAAGGTAGTAATTTAAACTTACCTTTTTGGTAGGAGAAAAGGCAGCACGGGTATCTATCACATTATGATGCGGGGTATTAATAGACAGACAATATTTGAAGACGATGAGGATAAAACAAGGTTCCTTGAGACACTGAGAAAATATAAGGATAAAAGGAGATTTAAACTTTATAGCTACTGTTTGATGAATAATCATATTCATTTATTAATAAAGGAGACAGAGGAACCTATTTCTGAATCGATCAAGAGAATCAGTTCAAGTTATGTTTATTGGTACAACATGAAATACGACCGGTGCGGTCATCTATTTCAAGAAAGGTTTAAAAGTGAAAATGTTGATCATACAGCATACTTTTTAACGGTCTTAAGATATATACACCAAAATCCATTGAAAGCGGGACTCGCAAAAAATGTTTTTGAAAGCGACTGGACAAGTATAAATGAATATATTCATAAAGTTAAATTTGTAGATATAGAGTATGGACTTTCCTTGTTTTCTCAGGATAGAGATCTTGCTGTGAAAAATTTTAAAAAGTATATGCAGCAAAGTAATCATGACCAATGCTTGGAAGATGGAAGAAGGATAAGAATGAAGGACAGTGAGGTGATAAGGCATTTAAATAAGATGGGTGTTGCTAATACCAGTGAATTGCAGCAAATGGAACGAGAGAAAAGAGACAATGTCTTGTGGGAACTTAAACGGCTGAATGGTGTATCGCTAAGACAGCTCTCGAGGATAACTGGGATATCGAAAAGTGTTATTCATCGAATTCGTTGAGGAAAAGGGAAATGAAAAGGGACGAGGAACCTGTCCCTATGTCCCTCACTCTTTTTTAGTTCGTTTTTGTTGGCGCAGGTTTTCCTTTTCAATTCGGTAGGTTTGGACTTTTTCTTTTATCAATTCAGAATCTTGCTTTTTAGATAATACTTTTACAAAAAGGTCCTCAGTTTTATGACAGATAGTTTGATAGATACCCATATTGATTCTCCTTTAGCTAATCATTTTCTTAGCAACATATAATCTTCTGCCTAACCAGCTAAGCACAGCCAGGCCTGCACCACCAGCAGCTGTTGCCTGATTGGCTTTTTGCTGTTCCTCGTATTCTTTGTAGCCAAGTTGATAATAGTGTTTAAAAATGACTTCACTGTTCTCAAATTCAGAAGGGATGCTTAATTCTTCACCATCTTTACCTAAAGAAAGGCCTGCGTTTATAATTTCATCAATTTCCTGGTTAGAGTCAAATCCATTCTTATACCATTTCGTAAACTTTTCATTTTCCAACTGTGGTTCTTTATACTCCAGTATTGTAAAAGCAGCCTCGTATCCTTTTTCAAAATACTCTTCTTCTAACTCTTTTTGAGCTTTTTCATATCCCTCTTGATAAGCATTTAAAAAGATTTCATCTAAATTATTAGGAGGAGAGTGAGTATCGTTCTTGCCGTTCTTGTACCCTAACTCATTCATTTCGGCTTTTTTGGCTTCGATGCGTTCGGTTACTGCCTTGTAAAAGCTGTCTTCAAAGGATTTTTTTAGCCCAGGGTGAGTTTTATATGCTTCAGGAATAGAAATGTTATCCTGAGCTTTACCAAGAGCATACCCCTCTTTTCCAGCTTTCACTTTTTCTGTTTCGATCTTGTTGCTGCCTTCTTCGTACCCATTTAAATAACCAGCGGTATATCCTTCTTTAAATGCTTCAGAGCCCTCAAATGTCTCGGTGTTGGCTGATGCTTCCTGATAGCCATCCTTAAAGCCTTGAGCTTGACCCTGCTTTTGCCCGTTTGCGCTGTCCTGCTGATCTTGCTTGTATTGTGTTTGTTCAGGGCTGTTGTTAATTTGGGTTTTATCATAACCGCTTGGCGCTTCACAAGGGATTCCATCATCCACTGCTCCATTTCCCCAGCCATCAAGGTTTTCAGGGTCATAAGTTGCTGAATAGCCTTTTGCGTTCCAATAAGATACGACTTCATCATATGTTGTAAAGTCTGAACAATCCTTATCATTTCTTGTTGCAGCAGGTTTACTAACACTGGATTGAGTTCCGGAAGAAGAACTTCCGCCATTATGGGAATGATAGCCCGAGCATAAGCCTTTTGCCTGAGACTTTGGGCTGCAGTTGTGGCCGCCGCTTGAATCGGTTCTTCCAGAGTGTGCATAACTCATAGATCCAAATAAAAATAAAAATAGTAAAGTAAAGAGAGTAATTCTTTTCTTCATTTTTTTCTCCTTTTTAAACCTTCTAGTAATATAAATTTTTTAGTCCTAAGGGAAGTATTGAAAATAAAGTTAGTTGGTACTATTTTCACTGTAAATATCCTAATATTTCTATCAGAAGAAATAATATCATTAAAAAGGAACCTAAACCATATAATCGTTAAGTTATTTTCTAGTAATTTGTTCCAGTTCCCTTTTAAAGTTAAGATTACGCCCCTAAAATCTTCCTTTTACTTTCTAACTCTAGTAGACTAATAGAGTAGGAGGGGAAGGAATGAAAAATATCTATCGCAGTTTAGTAATAAGTGCGGTTCTATTATTATTGAGCACCGCTAATGCCTTTGCAGGTACGTTTCCTGACGTTCATGAAAGTGACCGTTTTTACGATGAAATTATGTATTTGTCGAGTGAAGGAATTATTACCGGGCATGACAGTGGTGAGTTTAGGCCTGATGACAAAGTAACTCGTGCTCAGGCAGCCATTATGCTTGGCAGAGTACTTGGATATGAAGGAGAACCAACAGATACAAGTTTTCCCGATGTAAGTAAATCCAACAGGGCTTCAGGGTATATACAGGAAGCCTATGAAAATAAGATTATCTCAGGTTATCCGAATGGTGAATTCCGTCCTGACAATTATGTAACCCGCGGAGAAATGGCTATTTTTATTGCGAGAGCCTATTCTTTGACGGATGAAGAGCTGGTTCCTTTTAGTGATGTATCTCTGAAGGTAAGTGCTTATTCTTCCATTCGCAAAATTATTGCATTTGGGGTTACTGCTGGCTACCCCGATGGCAGATTTCAGCCAGGTCTTGATTTAACGCGTGCTCAGTTCTCAGCCTTTTTGGCAAGAGCAGAGAGTGAGGAGTTTAGATTATCCGTGGATACATGCGGTTATGATTCGTCTTCCAGGGTGAATCCTGATCGTCAAACAATGAACTGTTTAATGACAAAAACTGCTCAAAAATTTCAGATTCCACCTGATATTGTGAAGGCAGTTGCGACTGAAGAGAATGGTGAATGGAAGCACTTTGACGAAAACGGGGAGCCCGTAAGAAATACCGAGGGTGATGGAGGTATTGGTTTAATGCAAATAACCAATATGTCTGGATTGAGTGAGGAGCAGGTGGAGCGGCTAAAGTATGATGTCACTTATAATATTGAAATTGGAATTCAGTTCCTTCTCAATAACTTTAAACGCGGAGACTTGCCTAAGATCAATAACCATGATGCCAAACTGCTGGAAAGCTGGTATTTTCCGATTATGGCGTATAACGGGACAGTTCCTGAAAACAGTCCGTTTTATCAGGAAACTGGTTTAAGAAATGATACAGCCTATCAAGAAGAAGTGTATGCGCACTTAGATGAACCTAATAGGCTATACACGAATATTGAGCATATCCCAATGAAATCAGAGGACTTCCGTTATGATCGGAATTCTGATGAACCGATAGAGTTTTTAGTAGATCATTATGAAATGGATGAAAGTTT
Source organism: Cytobacillus sp. C11.1 (assembly GCF_058145115.1). Classification (NCBI taxonomy): domain Bacteria; kingdom Bacillati; phylum Bacillota; class Bacilli; order Caryophanales; family Bacillaceae; genus Cytobacillus; species Cytobacillus sp. C11.1. The sequence goes on from NZ_CM176935.1 coordinate 1,162,651, forward strand.
GCTAACTGCTTCAAAGGAGTTTTTTAAAGCAGGGGATATTGTAAAGTATGAGGGATCGGGGATTCGTTCCATCCCAAGTACAGAGGGATCATTGACTTACACGAATCCGAGTGTTTCCATGAAAATCATAAGTGCTCCTGTATATGACACAAATCCTGAATCGGTGAACAAATTTGTTTGGTACCCTGTAGAGGCAACGATTAACGGAAAATCGGTTAAAGGCTATATTGCCTCCAAATATATTGTTAAGTAAGGTCATGAAAAAAAGCAGCCGACGGGCTGCTTTTTTTATGAAATTTAAACCGGCCCCCAATTAATCAAAACTCCCACACTAAGCATAACTACCGCCATCACACACCAGATCAGGAATAGCGGGAGCATCCATTTGGCCCATTTGATCCATGGCACGCCAGCAACTGCCAAGCTGGCCATGAGCGGACCGGAAGTAGGGAAGATACTATTGGTAAAGCCATCTCCAAACTGATATGCCTGGACAGCAACCTGGCGGGTGATGCCGATCATATCAGCAAGCGGTGCCAGAATGGGCATGGATATCATAGCTTGTCCGCTTCCGGATGGGACTAAGAAGTTCAGGATTGCATTGGAAACAAACATGCCGATGGTTGCCATGATCGGAGATAAGCCCTCAAGCGGAATGGAAAGTGCGTGGACAAAGGTATCCAGGATATTGGCGTTTTCCATTACAATCAGAATGGCGCGGGCAACACCAATAATCAAAGCGCCATAGACTAGCTTTTGGCAGCCTTCAAGGAACGTCAATGCCACCTCGTTGTAGTTCATGCCGGCAATAATACCGGAAACCAGTCCAATAATGATGAAAAAGGCAGCCATATGGTTGATGGTCCATTGGAATTGGATGGTGGCATAAATGAAAAAGAGCAGTGATAAACCTACAAAACTGAGGATTAGTTTATGTCTTGCCGTAAAGGGTACTTGAAGATTTTCTTCTAAGGAAGAGTTGTGATCGGATACTCCAACAAGGCTTTTGGAAGGATCTTCGAGCACCTTTTTAGCATAGCGCCATGTGTATAAAATCGTTGCTCCGACGATGACGATGAATGCAATGATTCGCAATGCCATACCGGAGAATAAGGGGATATCTGCAATGGTTTGGGCAATCCCGACGGTATAAGGATTCAGGAATCCAACATTAAAGCCTGCGAAAGTGGCGCCGAATGTAATAGAGACGGCCACGAGTGCATCGAGCTTAAGTGCCCTGGTGATAATGAGTCCGATTGCGACGAAAGGAATAACTGAATTGGCTACGGCTCCAACCGCTCCGCCCAATGCGAATAAAATAGATACAATTGCAATTAACCAAAATTCCTTGCCTTGCGTTTTGGAAACGGCACGCAATATGCCTCCTTTGATTGCTCCTGATCTTTCAACTACTTCAAAAGCACCGCCGGCAAAAAGGACAAGAAAGATTAAGCCGCCGGATTGGACCATGCCATCCTGCAATGCAAGAAAAATATCCATAAATCCAGTGGGATTTCCTTCTGTTTCTGCATATGTTCCAGGGACTACCCGTTCCACATCATTAACCATTTCACGTTCAAAAGAGCCGGCTGGCACCAGATAGGTGGCTGCTACAGCCATTAATAGAACAAGGAAAAGGATGACATAGGTATCAGGCATTTCCCATTTTCTTTTTTGTTTTGTCTCAGTCTTTAGCTGCGGATCTGTCGTTTGTGCTTCCAATTTTCTTAAATCCCTCCAATCGATTTTCTTCCCATGTTCTTTCGGGCGGGAAGTTAGTGCATATTATAAAGTTAATATTGTGATTTTTCAAATGTTTGTAAAATTCATAATACAGGAATTTATGGAGTTAACCACTAGAGTGGTAGCGCTTCATCATGCATGATAAAGGGGTTTGACAATATGAGGTGTAAATGAATTTATAAGATAGATAAAAATTTTTATAAGAGGGATAAAGTGTTCTATAGCGCAGATAAAATGGTTTATAAGAAAGAAAAAGTGTCCTTCAAGGGAAAAAAATGAATGGCAGAAATAGTCCAAAGAAGTCTCCGAATAGATACAGAAAGAGGGACAAGGAACCTGTCCCCCTGTCCCATTCTCCTAAAAAAAGGAGATTCAAAACTCCATTAACAAAATAATGTTTACTATAAAATACTATTGAGGAAATAAATGGAAAAATATAAAATATATTTAGTAGGTCTTTATTCATAATAGGAGGGGAAATAGTGGGGAAAAAGAGATATCGGCTATTAATATTTATTTCGTTGTTCTTAGGATTAATATTATTTTCATCTACTAGTTTTGCGGTAGAGGGTAAAGAAAAATTAACAAAGGGTATTGAACAAAGGGTTGAGAGTTTAGAACTCCTTTTTGCTAATCTGAAAGAAAGCGTTTCTGGGCAGGCAGAAGAAATTTCAAATTTGAAGGATGCTAGTTCTAACAACTATAGGGACATGGAAGAACTAAGCAAAACAGTTGTTAGTCAATCCAATGAAGTTTTTGAATTGAAAAAAACAGTGGAAGACCAAAATAAATTAATCGGAGAACTAACAGAGAAAGTTTCAACATTAATGTCTGAGGTTGAAGGATTAAAGGGGCAAGAAGGTGGTTCTGAAGAGTTGCCTGATAACACCTTTGTGGTTAAAGGTAAAGTAACTAAAGAAGATGGAACTCCAGTTTCTTGGGCAAAGATAAGGCTTATAGACGACGGTGGTTATTATGGAGCATCTACAGACGAGAATGGTAATTACCAAATTAATGTAAGGGAAGCTGGAACATATCCAATAATTGTTTCTGAACAGGGCTACTTTATAGGTGTGGAAAAAGAGGTAGTAGTTTCAGCTAATTTACCAGTAATATTTGATTTAGTATTAGTAGAAGGTGGAACAATTGAGGGTGAAATAGATTATACCGATGGTATTTCTGTAGGGTATGTTTCTATAAAAGTATTAGATGGTAACGGAGCATTAATTAATAGAATTAATGTAAATGCTTCAGGTTCCTATAAAATAAATGCCCCAGAAGGAACATATACTCTACTTCTTGAAGCAAGTGGAGGAAGATCTAAAACTGAAATAGTAACTGTTAAGAGAGCACAATCAATTACTCAGAACTTTTTTTTAGCAGAATAGGTGGACGCATTACACAAAAAAAGGAAGCAAAACTTCGATGAGTTTTGCTTCCTTTTTTGTGCTTATTATTTATAAACTTTAATCGTTACTGTCTGGCGTCCCCAATTGATAGCGCGCTGCTTGTTGGAGATGAATACATCGATTTTGTTTCCTTTTACAGCTGATCCTTTATCAGCGGCAATGGCTTCACCATAGCCTGGCACATAAACCTTTGATCCAAGTGGAATGACGTTCGGATCCACTGAAATAACTTTAATATATGGGTTTTTCTTAAGGTTGATTCCTGTATAGGTAATGCCGCTGCAGCCTGCACAGCTGGCAGTATAAGCTGTCGCTTGAACCGTGATTTCTTTATAGCTTGCTGATTTTGCAGCAGTTGCTTTTTTAGTAGTAGTGGTTGTTGTTGTTTTAGCAGGTGCTTTAACTTTTAGAACCTGCTTAGGTCTAATTGTATCTGATTTTAATTTATTCCATGATTTAATTTGATTGACGGTAACGTTGTTCTTTTTAGAGATAGACCAGAGAGTATCGCCTTTTTTAACCTCGTAGGTAGTATTTCCAGCGGCGAAGGTGGCGTCAGAAAATCCAAATAATAGAAAAGCAGCAGTGCTTGCAGTTAATAATATTTTCTTTAGCATTGTATTCTCCTTTATGTTTCCTTCATAGGATTATATTAACAGTGGAAGATGACAGCCAGGTTTCAGAATTACTCTATTTTTATTACAGAAATAATATGTTATTTCATAGTTTTGTAATAATAGAGGTTCGTTTTGGTAATTAGAGGTTTTGATGTAACTGAAAGAAGCTCATATGTTTATATTAAAAAATCCTGGCTGCCAGAATCACAACTGGTTATCCGGATGGGACCTTCAAGCCTGACCGGCAGTTAATCCGCTCCGACTTCTCAGCTTTTATGGCAAGGTCGCTAGGAGAAGAATTTAAAATTAAATAATGACGAAAGATTTACCTAAAAAAGCCCTTCTCAAACGAGAAGGGCTTTTCATATACAAATGTTTATTTTTATATTCAAAGGCACCGGCTTTTCCAGGGCCGATGCCTTAGGGCGATGGTTGGTCTTGGTAACCCATAATGGTTTACCAACCAAAGCCTTACCGTACTTTATTTATAACATTGCTTGTCAAATGGCGTCGATAGTTCATACTAATTATTTTATTTACAGATTTTCCACTATGTTGGTCATACGGATACAGTCTAAGTTCCTATAAATCCGGCGTAATCCTGCTTTTGGACTTCATGGGAGATTTTGCCTCATCCTGGTTATTTGCACCTAACCCAATGGGTTTTTAAGTTAGTAAATTTGTTAAAGAAAACTCTCTCTGAGATCGGGAGGGTTTTCTTATTTTCCAAAATAGGTTCTTTTTATCTAAATTCGACAAAATCTTGTATAATAAAATAGTCCTATTAAATGGAAAATAAGTTAATTAAAGGAGAAAACTAGTGGAAGGATTTAGATGGAAGATTAGGTTATTGATATGTATTGCTTTTTTATTAATGGTATTTGCAAAAGGGGTATCTGCCGAGGAAAAGGGATTCTGGGGTGTGGCCCAGGAAAATGCAACTGTTTACGATCTGATTGATGGCAGGCAGGTAGCAATAGGAACTCTATTAAAAGGAAAAACCTATCAGGTTCTCAATGAAGATGAAAGCAATTACTATATTCCGTTTGGGAATGGTGCGGGAACGGTTAAGAAAAGTTTAATCTTAAAAGCAGTCACCAAAAGTGCCCAGCCATCAAAAGTCATACAGAAGAATTCCAATGAAGCTATCATCACAAAAACGGCTTCAGTTATCTATGACCGGACGGATAAAGCAAAGAAGGGCATTGGGATCGTCAATAAGAATATCCGTTATCCCATCTTGAAAAAGGCAGGGGACTGGTACACCGTTCAAGTGGCCGGACAGACAGGGTATATTCATAAGATGAATGTATACGAAGATCTTGGCGTTCCTGTATTAATGTATCATCATATGCTGGAGGAGCCGGAGAAGACTCCATTTAAATCGAATGCAATGGTTATTAAATCATCAGAATTTCAGCTACAAATGGATTATTTGAAGAAAAATGGCTGGAGAACAATCCTTCTGGGTGATCTGGAACGATATTTGCAGCATGAACAAAACCTGACAGGCAGGGTGGCGGTCATTACGTTTGATGATAATTATACGTCTTTGATGAAGTATGCTTATCCCATTTTAAAAGCCAACAGCCAAAAAGCAGTTTCGTTTGTGATTGGCGGAAAAACGAAGACGTTCGGGCAGCCATGGGATCCGCAGACGCTGCAATATATGGGATATAAAGAGATGCTTGAGACCATGGATATATTTGATTTTCAGCATCATACGCAAGGGATGCACTTACGAGAGAGTGATAGCAGGGTTCCATATTTGCTGTCCAGGGGCCAAGAGGAAATCGAAGCAGACCTTTTAAAAGGCATGCAGCATATTGGAAAGGTTTATGAGGATCCTGCAAGAATCAGATATCTGGCTTATCCGTGGGGACAATATAATGAAACAACGATTCAAGCCGCAAAAGCTGCTGGCATTCGCCTCGCCTTTACAACCGAGACAGGCAATGTGCTGCTTGGAGATCATCCCTACAAACTTAAACGGCAGGGAATTGGGCCTTATCATACTTTTGAAGATTTTATCAGAAAAATAGAAGGGACTTACTAAACTAAACTTTTTATCTAGGTATTTATGTCTGATAATTGTTAAATAATATCGAATATTGTTGAAAATGCAGGACAAAAGTTTTATGATTATAGTAATAGATATTGAAAAAGGCAAACTTATTGAAAGATAAGGACGCAAAGCCGCGAGTCTAAGGCCAGAAGGCTACGATCGTCGGGCTGCCAATTGATTGGAACGGATCCTGTTAATTCAAATGAAAGAGTCCGCCAATCTTTGGCGGGCTTTTAAACTCATATTTTTATAGAAAGCTGGGATTAAGTTGAAGGTGTATTATGGTTCAGTGGAATACTTTGAAAGAGAGATCATTCAGTATCTTTCAGAGGACAGGGATCAAAAGGAGCTGTCGGCAATTGCCTCCATTCTTGAAGGAGAGCTTTTGCACGACTTTATTTGTGATGAAAGGCTCCGGGAGGAATGTCTGGAGAATTTGGAATGTGCGTATAACAAGGTAAATCACCAGTATCGGGAAAACTCTACATTTGAGGCATTATGTGTGTAAAAAGATGTGCAGTCAACGGGCTGCCATCTTTTTTTGTCCCCAACAAACCGCCTACGGCAAAGGTTTCAATGAATTTACTAATATTAGTTTCACAAGAAATGATTTCCATATTTTACAACAAGCTTTTTTTCTGAAAATCTATTAATATTTATTTGATAAATATTAAGGAGGAACGTACTTGCAGCGGGCTTTTAAGGTGGTTTTAACTTTAATTCTTTTGTTGTCCATTCCGGTGCCGTCTTACAGCAATAAAGCAGAAGGGGCGACTTTGTTCCCTGATGTGACCAGTTTCCGTGAAGAGATTATCTTTTTAACTGAAAGAGGGATCATTAGCGGTTATAAAAACGGAAACTTTGGGCCAGATGATCCAATCAAACGGATTCAGGCTGTGCAAATGATTTTAAGGGAGTTGGGTGTTCCGGTTGGAGACGCGCCAGATCCTGGTTTTACGGATGTAGTCCCGGGAAGCCCTGGGTATGATGAAATTGCCAAAGCGACAGAGCTTGGCATTATCTCCGGAAAAGGGGATGGGACGTTTGATCCCCATGGGAAGCTGACAAGAGGCCAGATGGCAATCATCCTGGTCAATGCCTATAATCTGATGGGCACGTATTATACAGGCTTCAAGGATGTAGGTCCTTCCGCGAAGACCTATCCGTTCATTCAGTCGATAGCTGCCCACAGTATTACGGCAGGCTATACAGATGGAACCTTCCGTCCGAATGAAATTATGAAAAGAGCCCATTTTGCTGCATTCATGGCGCGCTTTTTAAATGAGAATTTTAAGCCGTTCAACATGACAACGGCGCCTGTACGCAGTACTGAAGATATTGCGATGCATGAGCAAAGCGTAGTGATGGTTGAGCTGTATGATGAATTCGATGAACTGGTCTCCCAGGGCAGTGGATTTATTGTGGCCAACCAGCTGGTTGCGACCAACTTCCATGTGATTGCTGGCGGATCATACGCGATAGCGGTAACGGCAGATGGAGACGAAATCGAGCTTGAGGGAGTCGTCGAATACGATGAATACCAGGATATCGCGATTTTAAAACCAGTAGACCGAATCGGTTATCCTTCCCTGCCTTTAGCCAGCTTTAGTGCAGTGAAAAAAGGGGAAAAGGCAGTCGCGATCGGCAGTCCATATGGCCTGCAGAACACGATTTCGGAAGGGATTGTATCCGGGAAGCATGTCTTTGAAGATGAAATGGGACAATCAAAAGTAATTCAGACAACAGCGGAAATCACTTTCGGAAGCTCAGGCGGTCCCCTTTTAAATATGAAGGGCTTTGTCATGGGTGTTAATTCATTTGGCTATGAAGACTTGAATTTTGCCGTTTCTACTGATTACGTCAATGAAATGACAGCAGATTATAAGCCGGTCGATTTTAAACAGATTCCTGTAGAAAGCTTTGTGGATATGCCATATGAGGAAGAATGGGATGAGGAAGAGGTAGATGAGAACCGTCCGGATCCGATTGATTTGGAGCCTATTCAGGGAACGAAGCAAACGCTGTCTGATATGTTCCTGGATGCGGTACATGATCCGGAGCTCCCTGTTATTTATGGCATTAATGAAAGCGGCGCATTAATATCGGTTAACTATGAAACGAAGAGCATTAAAAGACTTCCGTTCAGTCTGCCGGCAGAAAGCATTTTTTATGCGAATGGCGAGCTTTATGTCACCCTGTTAAAAGGGGAGCACAGCTCCTATTGGTGGGAAGAAGACCAGGAGGGTGCGGTAGCGATCGTTGATCCTGCTGCGTTCCAGATTAAGAAGTATTTTGATATTAATATAGATCCTTACGATATTGTGGCGGATGATCACTATTTCTATGTTTCATCCGGTTCGGGCCAATGGACCAATCTAATGAGCTTTGATAAGGAAACCGGCACAAAGGTGTCATCCCAGATGATCTACGAGCAAAGTGAAATCTATATGCATCCAAACAAAAATCAAATATATGCAGTCGATCCAAATACTGTGAGCCCAATGGATACCGAAGTATTTGCCATTCAGGATGGCATGATTTCACCAAGCTATGATTCACCTTACCATGGAGAATACGACTTGAATCCAAATATGAAAATATCTCCGGATGGACGCTTTCTATTCAATAGTGCGGGAGCAATTTTCAGATCATCTCCGCTAAAGACGGCTAATATGCAGTTCTATACCGATCTTGGCACTCCTTTTTATGATGTTTCTTTCAATACGGACCTGACAAAATTTTACCTGGCAATTGGTGACCGTGTTTATGTCTATGATTATGAGAGCTTTGAGCTTATTAAAACCTATAGCATGAGCGGTGAAGGCTATTTCCTATTCAACCACAAAGGCAGCCTGGTCGTTCTGGGAGAAGAACAGTCACCAACAACCGGTGTATGGAAAACGTTTATTATGAAATCGGATAATGTGCAGTAAGGTAAAAGGCAGAGGGGTTCTCTGCCTTGTTTTTTTGCAGTCAGGGCCTCTTAAAAGGTTATGTGCTTTATATTTTTTTACACTAGTAATCAACTTGTCCATACAGATGAACTCCTCCTTGCATAAAGTAGTAATTATAACTCTAAGGAGGAATATTCTTGAGAAAGAAACTTTTAACTACTAGCTCGGAAAGTTTAATGGAAGATTCATATCCTTACCAGCTGTATCAAAAGGCAAAAAAGTTTGGCGGCTGGAATCCTCGGCATATCAATTTTTCACAGGACCAGAAAGACTGGAAAACATTATCTAGTAAACAAAAAGACTGGATTCTAAAACTTCTTGCGCAATTTCAGGGTGGGGAAGAAGCGGTTACCATTGACTTGCTCCCATTGCTTTGGGTGGTTGCGGGAGAAGGAAGGCTGGAAGAGGAGATGTTCCTCACTACCTTTTTAAGCGATGAAGCTAAACATACTGAATTCTTTCGCCTGGTGTTAAATGCTATTGGTGAAAAAGGCGATCTTTCCCACCTGCATTCTGAATCCTATCGCAGATTATTTTATGAAATTCTCCCCGAAACAATGGAGCGGCTATGGCATGATCAAACCCCAGAGGCAATAGCTGACGCAGCGACAGTGTACAATATGTTTGCTGAAGGAGTATTAGCTGAAACCGGATATAAGTCATTTTACGATGGACTGCAGATGCTCGGTAAAATGCCTGGACTTCTAGAGGGAATTGGCTACTTAAAGAAAGATGAATCAAGGCATATTGCATATGGAACCTATCTTCTTCAGCGCTTGATTTGTGAACATCCTCATCTGTTTGACAGGGTGGTTAAGAAGCTTGAGGAATTGGCGCCTCTTGCTATTTCTTTAAATGCAGAGGGACTTGTTGGGGATGGGGAAAAAGTAAATGAATACAGATCTGAAATAAAGAAATACTCGGAAAAACAGCTTATGGCAAGAATTGAGATTCTTGCGCGGGCAAAGGGACAGACAATCGATGAAATTTATCGATCCGGAGGAAACTCAAATCCGTAAAAAGGACAATCTCCAATTACACGATGATGACTTTACAAGGAACTAGAAATAGATGATGAATAATTTAATCATGATAGATTGTCATACAGCTACAGGCAGAGAGATTCTCTGTCTTTATTTCTATAAAACGCGGCACTTGACCGAGCTTTCAACGCATTAGTGAATACATCTATTAATAATCATAATTCGACAAAATTCGGGTGGTACCTGGTACCATTCATTTTATATTGACCCAAAATGATGGAGGTTATATAATTAAAAGTGTAAAATTACACTTTAAGGAGAAGGATAATGGTTAAGCTTTTTAAAGCGATTATTGCCATTTTACTGTTTTTATTGGTTTGTTTCATTTTGTTGAAGGTTAATTTCTATCATTATCATATATTAGCCGATGAAAGGATAGCGAAAGTAATAAAGCTTCAAGGTGCAGCGTTATCGGAGAGTAAAGAGGATTTAGACACTTTTAGTTACCATCGGGGCAGATGGGAGAAAAACTATTATTTTAAGGATGATCCAGGCATTAGATATACATATTATTATGATAGATCACAAAATGAAGTGAGGGTTTTCGGAGATTATAAAAATATGTCATTGGATCTCGCAAACAAAAAAGCTAAATATCCTTTATTAAGGGTTGACTTTAATGGAGATGAGATTGGAAATATTGAAGAGCACTAAGAATCCACGAAAAGGACTGAGAGGAGTCCTTTTTTATTTGGCGAAATTCTAAGATTGGTTCGTAAGAATAGCCTGGACTTATTTACTAGACTATTAGGAAAATATTAGGGTTCCGAAATTTAAGGTCTTAGTTATTTACTATCAATTATTATCTGAAATATTAGAAAAATTAGTAAACTGTGTTAATGTTAGTTTGTTAAATATTGGAGATAGGAGGAGGCGGAAAGGGTAGTTTCGGTCGATATTCAAATATAAGGGAGGCTAAAAGGTGAAAAGTTTAAGCAAAAGTATTCTGTCTCTAACGTTGGCTGTTGTTTTGTTTGTGGGGATATTATTTGTAGGGTACCCTCAAACCGGCCAATCAAAGGAGAAAACCAAACAGGAATTTGATTTAATCCTTCAGGATGGCACGATTATTGACGGTACAGGTTCCAAGCGCTATAAAGCTGATATTGGAATAACCGACGGGTATATTCAATCGATTGGAAACTTGGACGGAGCAAGTGGAAAAAGTGAGATCAATGTGTCAGGTAAAATTGTTTCTCCAGGGTTTATTGATATGCACAGCCATGCCGATACTGACGTGCTTACTACAGCAAAAAGTTCATTAACCCAAGGGGTTACGACTGAAATGATAAGTCCGGATGGAGGAGGCCCGGTTGATCTTTCCTATATGTCCGAGCTGGAAGAAAAGGGCCTGGCCATCAATGTGGGAAGCTATATTGGATTTAATTCGGTTTGGGAAGAGGTAGTGGGGTATGACGATCGCCGTGCCACTCCTGAAGAAATTTCCGATATGCAGTCACTGATCGAAACAGCCCTCCAAAAAGGAGCCTGGGGAATTTCTGCAGGTTTATTCTACGCTCCCGGGAACTATGCAAAAATACAGGAAGTCATTGATGTTGTAAGTGTTGCCGAAAAGTGGAGAACGAATTTTCCGAATCACATCCGAAATGAGAATTATCACGTTCTCGAGGCAACCGCTGAAACGATAGAAATAGGTGAAAGTGCAGGAATCGTCCCGGTTATTACCCATATGAAGGTAATGGGTCCGAGCAACTGGGGGAAATCTGTGGAAACGATTAATATGATACAGGATGCCAATAAGCGGGGAACATTTGCTGCTGCGGACCAGTATCCTTACTTGGCCAGCCAAACAGGCTTAACTGCGATTGTGCCTCAGTGGATACAGGATGGCGGCCGTGAAGAGATGCTTAAGCGCTTTGCGGATCCTGCCATGCGCACACAGATTGAAGAGGAAATTCATGCTACTATTGCGAGCCGGGTAAGAGATGCCGCTGATGTCTACTTCCCGACAAAGCAAACAACGTTAGGGGATATAGCCGCGGAACAAGGTGTTTCACCTGGAGAAGCAACTATGCAGATCCTTGAACAAGAAGGAAACATAAGAACCATCTATTTCTTTGGCCACCAAGAGGACTTTGAACGGATACTTAAAAACCCTACGACCGCCATTGCTTCTGATGGAGGAGCAACTGTTTCAAGCAGCACTCATCCGAGAAGGTATGGAACTCAGCCTAGGGTTTTAGGAAAGCTTGTAAGAGAAGATGGGTTATTATCTTTGGAAGAAGCTGTTCAAAAAATGACAGGCCTTCCTGCCAATATCATTGGAATGGTTGACCGCGGATTTATTGCTGAAGGAATGGCAGCTGATATTACTGTATTTGATTCCAATACAGTAACTGATAAGGCTACATTTGATAATCCGAAGCAGTATGCGGAAGGTATTGAGTATGTGATTATAGATGGGCAGTTTGCCATAAAGAACGGTGACATAACTGGCGTACAGGCAGGAAAAGCTCTGAAGCGCAGCTATGACATGCCAAGCCGCCCAATGAGCCTCAATGAAGCTCACAAAGTTTCTGCCAAGGGACAGCTCGTTAATGATAAAGTTCAAGGACCAAAGATTAATATTACGGTTGAGCAAAAAGCCGATCAAACACAATCAAAAGCAAAGCTCCAAATTATCGACAAAAAGAACAACATCCATATAAAACTAGATGAACTTGGATTCCTTCAAACCTATAAAGGCTGGGCGAGCTTTACAGGGACCGCTAAAATAAAGGACTCCGAAAGATCCGTCCCTGTTCTAGTTACTGTTGATGAGGAGGATCCGTTCACTGGAAAAGAAACAATTCGAATTAAGATTGGTGAAGAATATCAATACAGCGGTACTTTGAATGGAGAATTAGAGGTAGATTAATAATTAAGTATAAAAGTTAATTGTGTTACCACTTAAGGCAGGGAGATTCTCTGCCTTTTTTCTTTTGTGAAAAATAGAATCATTCGACAAAATTCGGGTGGTACCTGGTACCCCCATATTGCACCAAAATTAGTAGTTCTTTTGTTGGGTGGGTCTACATAAGTATAGTTGTATATACGACTTAGAGGATGGGGGAGGTTAATGAGGTTAAAGTATAGGGTGGCTGCTGTGACTGGGGGAGCGAATGGGATTGGGGAGTGCGCCTGCTTGCTGCTCAATAGGTTTGATGGATAAAAAAACACGAATACGAGAGGGCTTTCTTATATGACGGATGCAAGGACATTTGGCAATTCTCAAGTTCCAATCTATATCCAGATATCGCAGGATTTACGTGAATTGATTTTCAATGGACATTATCAGGAAGGAGATCAAATTCCAACTGAAGACGAAGTTGTCATGAAATATGGAGTCTCAAGAATGACTGCTCGAAATGCTGTGACTGAACTGGTTAATGAAGGCCTGGTCTATCGTGTTCATGGCAAGGGTGCGTTTGTTGCCAGGACTAAACTCCAGCGCAGCTTAAATAAAATCACCGGATTTCATGAAGATATGATCGAAATAGGCTTAAACCCAAGTTCAAAAATATTGAAGTTTGAAAAGAGAACTCCTACAGAGAAGGAGTGCCATAAATTAAATATCCGTAAAATGAACAAAGTCTTTGAAATGAAACGGGTGAGATATATTGAAGGGGTTCCTTACGGGTTTCAAGAGTTAATTGTACCTGAATATCTTGTTCCAGACTTAGTCACCCTGGATTTGGAAAAAGAATCTCTATATTCACACCTAAAAGAAATTAATAAACCAATAAAAAGTGCAGAGCAGCGAATGGAAGCTGTCACTAATTGTGAGGTGGCAGAAAAATTAGGAATATCAAAGAATATCCCTTTCTTCTTTTTCGATCGCACTTCTTACCTGGAGGATGGAAGACCCGTAGAACTTTTGCATTCATTTTTCAGAGGGGATAAATTCTCCTATACGATCAATCTTTCAAATTAGCTTTCTTTCATTTCAACAGTTGTATAGACAATTATATGTCTTTTTAAGCCCAATAGGAAAGGGGAATGGATTTTTGAATTTAAAAGGATATGCTCTTGAGATGTTCCGTTCGGAGCTTGAAGATGCAGTTGGCCCGGAAAATGTTTTGGATATTGTGACAGATGCAGAGAAGGATTTAGCCATCGATCAGTATTGGCTTACTTATATGTGGAAGCAAAAAAATGAAGATCTGCCAATGCCTTATTTTATTGTCAGGCCCGCTGAGACAGAAGAGGTCTCAAAGGTAATGAGAATTTGCAATACCTATAAGGTGCCGGTTGTGCCAAGAGGAGGGGGTTCCGGGACACAGGGCGGAGCAGCCACTATGTATGGAGGAATCTTATTAGACGTAACCAGAATGGATAAGATCATTAATCTTGATGAAACGTCTTTAGTGTTAACGGCACAGCCGGGCATTAACGGCCGTGTTCTTGAAAATAAACTAAATAAACACGGATTAATGCTTGCCCATTATCCATCGTCGGTGGATATGGCAACATTGGGCGGGTACCTTGCTGCAAGGGGCTCCGGTGTCATGTCAACGAAATACGGAAAAGCCGAGGACATGGTTTTGTCAGTAGAAGTGGTACTGCCAAACGGAAAAGTGGTTGAAACCCTTCCTGTTCCAAACCATGCGAGCGGTCCAGGTATGCTCCAATTATTTGTGGGATCAGAAGGAACCCTGGGTGTCATTACAAAAATTCGTATCCGGGTTGACCCACTTCCTGAAACGCGCCTGTTTAGAATGATCAAATTTAATAATATCCATGATGGGATCGAGGCAGGAAGAGAAATCATGCTATGTCGCCTTAACCCGGCAGTTATTAGGCTTTACGATCCGGGATCAAGTAAAAAGTCTTTAAAAGGAACCGGTTTGGATGCAGATGGTGTCAATATGGTTTTGATGGTCGATGGATTCGCGGATATGGCTGCTTTACAAATGAAAAAAGTCATTGAGATATGCCAGAAAAATGGCGGTACTGATTTAGGGGAAGAGCCTGGAATATATTGGTGGAATACCCGTTATGACTTCTACAGACCGCCGCTGCAGCCATCGTATCCGCTTTTATACGGAACGGTAGAAACCATCACAACCTATGACAAAATCCATAAGCTTTACGATGAGAAGAAACGACTGGTAGAAGAGAAATATAAGGAGTGGAATGCTGAATATATGGCACACTTCTCTCATTGGTATCCATGGGGAACTATGATTTACGATCGCTTTTATATAGCAGATCCCCCAAAAGATCCAAAAGAGCTATTCAGGCTTCATAACCAAATCTGGGCAGAGTGTTCAAGGGTTAATCTTGAAAATGGCGCACTATTAAATGAACATCACGGAATAGGATTTAAGCTGGGGTGGCTCATGCCGGAACTGTATGGTGATATGTTCGATGTCCTTCTGGATATTAAAAAAGTAATCGATCCGAAAGGGATTATGAATCCGGGCAAGCTGGGCTTTGGGTACTGGTAATAACGTGATCAAATAGAAAAATAGCTTTAGAAATAAAAAGGGAGAGAATGCAATGAAGGCCTTATTTTACAAGGGACCCAATGAACTGGCTGTTAAGGATGCCGGGATACCAGAGATTGGGCCGGGAGAAGTATTGATTAAGGTAGCCTATACGGGAATTTGCGGCACAGACATGCTGGCATATCACGGTGGAATGGAAAAACGGGTAAAGCCGCCCGTTATTTTGGGGCATGAGTTTTCCGGAACAATCCATGCTGCAGGCAGTAATTGTACCTTTAAAGCGGGGGAAAGGGTAACCGTTGAACCATTGATCACTTGTGGCGAATGTAACGGCTGCAGGAGCGGAGAGTATAATCTCTGTACAGCTTTAAATCTGATTGGAATTGATAGTGACGGTGGGATGGCTGACTTTATTAAAGTACCTGAATCAAAGGTATATAGACTTGAAGATCCCATAACCATGCAGGAGGGTGCGCTGGTAGAGCCGCTCGCTGTATGCGTCCATATGGTCGAAAAAGCGAATATAACTCATAATCAATCTGTCTTCATTGCAGGCGGTGGGCCAATCGGGCTTATCACCGGTCTAGTTGCGCAGCTAAAAGGCGCAAGGGTCATTATCTCGGAAATTAATCCGTTTCGGATTGAAATGGCCAGCCATTTTGGATTCCAAACGATTAATCCAATCGAGCAAAATTTAGATGAAAAATTAAATGAACTAACAAACAATCAGGGTGCGGATGTATCGATTGAAGCGACAGGAACGAATGCAGGTCTTGTTTCCTGCATTGAAGCGGCACGTATAAAGGGTACGGTGGTACTTGCCGGCCTGCCAAAAAAGAATGCAGATTTCGACACGTATAGAATCATTGCCAAGGAATTAAATATAACAGGAACTCGCGTTTATAAGAGAGAGGATTATATTCAAGCTATCGAGCTTCTTAAATCCAAAAAAATCGATTTAACATCTTTAATTACCAGGGTTGTTTCATTAAAGAAAGCGGCAGAGGAAGGCTTTCAATCTATCGATCAGGGTGACGATGTCATTAAGATCCTCATTTCAATCACGGATGGGGAAGAAAAGATATGAAGCACCAATACGTATTGGGAATTGATCATGGTTCAGGCGGATGCAAGGTAACGTGCCTTCGATCCGACGGAAAGATCTTTTCCGAAGCATACGTCTCATATCCATCTCTATACCCCTTTCCCAGATGGGTGGAACAGGATCCGGAAATGTGGATTAAAGCAGCGATTGAAGGAATTTCAATGGCAACAGAAAATTTTGGGCAGAATGATCGAAATAATATTGTAGCTCTTAGCTTCACTGCACCGCATCATGTAGCTGTTCTGCTTGATAAAGACAGGAATGTAATCCGTCCGGCCATCATGTGGAATGACCAGCGCTCAGGGGAGCAGTCTAAGCAGCTGAGTGAAGAGTATGGAGAGAGAATATATGACATTACTTATAATGCTCCCAATCCTACTTGGACGTTAAGCCATCTTTTATGGCTAAAACAGAATGAGGCCGATCAGTTTAATAAGATAGATAAAATCCTCTTTATGAAGGATTACGTTCGATTCCGTTTTTCTGAACATATGGCGACAGATTATATCGAAGCAGAAGGCTCATTACTATTTGATATTGAAAAACGTGATTGGTCCAGCTTCCTGCTATCATTGGTTGATCTAAATGCAGGCATGTTCCCGCCAGTTCTGTCACCGACTGATCAATGTGGAACGATATCCGGCAAAATGAGGGAAGTGCTGGGTCTTTCTAATAAGGTGAAGATTATTACAGGAACAGCTGATACAGCAGCTGAAGTATACGGATGCGGAACTGTAAAAGCTGGCGATGGAGTTGTGAAGCTGGCTACGGCAGGGAACTTCACGATTGTTTCGGATGATGTCACCAAAAACGATAAGCTGACAACCTACCATCATTTAGTAGATGACCTATTCTATCAAAATAGTGCCACTAATTTTGCTGCAGCCTCTTTCCGGTGGTTTAAGGAAAATTTTTATCAGGAGTTTGAGGAAAGTTTAAATGGTAGACCTATATATCCGGAGATTATGAGAGAGATTGAGCTAATTAAACCTGGATCAGAGGGACTGATTTTTCAGCCTTATCTAAATGGGGAACGATCTCCACACTGGGATCCCCTTTTGAGAGCAAGCTTCTTTGGATGTACTGCACGCCATTCAAGAAGCCATTTCGCAAGAGCTGTATTAGAAGGAGTTGGTTTCTCCCTTAAGGATTGCAGTCTGCAATTCTCAGATAAACAAATGAACAAAATGCGGATCATCGGTGGTGGCAGCAAGGGCAGAGGCTGGGTTCAGATTATTGCGGATATCTTGAATGTTGAGCTGGAAATCCCGGCATGCAGTGATGCTTCCTATGGGGCAGCGTTAATTGCAGCGACAGGAATAGGGTGGTTTACAAGCTTAAAAGAAGGGGTCCTATCAGCCCAAAAGGTGACTGATAGCGTCCTGCCAATAAGAGAAAATCAAAAGGTTTATGAAGAGCTGTTTTCCATTTATCAGGAGCTGCATAACCGTACTTATGATCTCTCACATAGGCTGGCCCAAATGTGATCAACAATATCTGAATATTTAAAAAATAAAAAAAGAAAAGGGGACAAAAATGAGAAAAAAACTGTTTTTCTTAACCATCATCGGTGTTCTGGTTTTAGGTCTGCTTTCTGGATGTTTAGGCTCTTCTTCTGAACCATCTCCTTCAGATGGAGAAAAAGGCGGTGGTGATAAAGAGGATTACGTGATTAGGGTTGCTTCGACTGAAACGGGACCGGAAACAATGGAAGTTCTGCAGAATGCCGGTAAAGAGTATGAAGAGGAATTTGGAATCAAAGTAGAAGTGGAAGCGGTACCTCTTGCTGATATTTTTACTAAAATAAATGCCACATATGGGACATCAGCTCAGTATGATGCTTTTCTGACGGGTTATATTGGACACATCTCCATTTTGGAGGAGCAGGGAAAGGTGGCTCCGGTGGACGATATTATTGAAAAGATCGGCGGGAAAGAAGATTTTTACAACGGGCATATTTTATTCCCGATCAAAGGCAAAACATATTGGATTCCATATGACTATAACCTGGCATATGGCTACATCCGAACAGACTGGTTAAAGGAAAAGGGATTATCTGTTCCAAAGACATGGGAGGAACTGGTCCATGTAGCTAAGGAATTTACGGATAAAGAAGCAAACAAATATGGTTTAATGATGCCATTAAAGTCAGATGGTGCAACAAACTGGGTGACAAGCAGCTTATTATGGGCAAATGATGTGAGAATTTTTGATGACAACTGGAATGTCATTTTAGATTCCGAGGAAATGAAACCAAAGGTTGTTGAATCTCTTAACCTGTTAAAAGAGCTATTTCCGTATATGCCGGCAGAAGCTGCTAAGGCATCCTATGCGGAGCTGACTGAAGCATTTATTGCCGATCAAGTAGGAATGACTTTCTATTCTGGAAGACTTGTTGATATTTTAGATCAGAAAAATCCAGAGTTGGGCAAGAATTTTGAAGTGTTCGGCATTCCGATGAAAGACGGGGATGGCGTCGCTGCATCGCTTGGTTATGACTCCATAGCCGTATTAAATTCAGAACATACGGATGAAACAAAGAAATTTGTTGAATGGTTCTATAAGGAAAAAATCAATGAATTCCTTCATACATTTGGTGTTCACTACTTCCCGGCACAGGAATCCATTTATAACAGTGAGGAATGGCGTTCAGATGAAGTGATTACAAAGTATTGGGAGACAGGTGTAGAGCCACAGTATGAACTGTTGAAAAATGCTGAGCTTCATTCCATTGATTCAGATGGTCCTGAAACGGATGCCCGTCCGGGTGAAGTCTTTGAAGCCTTCTTAATTCCAAAGCTGTTCCAAAAGGTAACATTGAATAATGAGGATCCAGAGAAAGCGGTGGAGGAAATTGCCGATGAGATTCGTGCTCTGGTTGGTGAGTAAGTAGGGTGCTGAAGCCGGGCATGCCGCAGGGATGCCTGGCTCCCTATCAATATAGGAGGGGGTTCACATCGAAAGGAGAATTACAAAAAGAGATATTCCTTTAGTGCTGCTTTTTTTGATACCCGGCATGATCATCTTTGCACTGGTGACGATTATACCTTCCGGGTTCGCAGTCAGTTATAGCTTATACGAGGCAGCGAGCTTTGTAGGTGTGCCAACATTTGTTGGATTGGATAATTATTTAACATTATTGCAGGACCAGCGTTTCTGGCGAGATTTATGGCAAACCTTCGTGTATGCTTTTGGTTCTGTGTCTCTGCAAATAGTAGTGGGGATTGTCATTGCATTAGTTCTGAATCAGTCTTTTAAAGGACGGGATTTTTTAAGAGGAGTTTCGGTCGTCCCTTATATCATACCGGTAATTGTTGTAACGATGGGCTGGGAGTGGATTCTTGATACGAATTTTGGGGTTGTTAACCACTTTATATCCTTTATGGGGCTGGAAAAAGTTCAGTTCTTATCCATTGACCTAGCCATGCTTACTTCTATTCTTTTGTCTGTTTGGACGTGGACACCCTTCGTGACTCTTGTGTTTCTCTCAGGACTGCAGACAATCCCTCAAGACCTGTATGAGAGTTCCACATTAGATGGTGCCAATGGCTGGCAGCAGTTTTGGTTTATTACTCTGCCAATGTTAAAGGACTTATTAGTTACGATCGTTCTCCTGCGGGGTTTATGGATGTTTAATAAGTTCGATCTGGTGTGGCTGTTAACTGGGGGAGGTCCGCTGGAAAAAACAGAAACCTTGCCTATTTATATCTATTTAAAAACCTTTAAGCTCAATCAAGTTGGCTATGGGGCAACGGTTGCCATCTCTTCTGCCATCATCATGATGATTGTTATGTATATTTACTTGAAAGTCACAAGCAGTTCTCCAAAGGTAAACAAAAGGAAGGTCAGGTCAGCTAGTATCCAAAGAGAAGAAAGATCTCTCGAGGGGGATGGGAAAATATGAAAAAAAGCCTTCGTTCCAGGATAACGCTCTATATACTTGCTTTTTTGGTCTTTGTTTATTCATTTTTTCCTATTTACTGGATTACCATATCACCATTGAGGGGTGTTGAAGGATTTTTTGAATCCAGTGCTTCCTTATGGCCGACTGCCTTTGATTTGACCTTCTTTGTGAACATATGGAATGAGACGAATTTTCCAGTTTATTATAAAAATAGTTTTATTGTAGCAGGTTTTACAACTATAATTACGATTATCTTTGCCTCTTTGATCGCCTATGTGCTGACGCGTTTTAGTTTCCGCGGAAAAAATTTATTACTGAACAGCATGTTAATCGGATATATGCTTCCGCCGATGCTTCTGGCAATTCCGTTACTGGGCATTTTCATTTCATTCGGTATTGAAGATACTTTATTTGGATTAACTATATCGCATATTGCCATAACCTTGCCTTTTGGAGTCTGGATGTTAAATAGCTTTTTTAAAACGATTCCATTTGAGCTGGAAGAGAGTGCCTGGATGGATGGGGCCAGCCGCTTTCAGGCCTTATACCGTGTGATCATGCCCCTCATCATTCCAGGAATCATTAGTGTGGGCGTATTTTCTTTTATTGTTTCGTTTACTGACTATACATTTGGGCTGATGATGGTATCTTCCGAAGGAAACAAAACAATTCCTGTTGGGCTTGCCGGAATTAAGGAATCAACGTCCCTGCAGCGTGGAGAATTGCTGGCGGGAGCGGCAATGATCATTGTTCCTATGGTGATCTTATTTTCATTTGTCACCAAGTATTTTATAAGAGGTCTAACATCAGGCGCGGTAAAAGGATAATACTTTTATATAGTTAGCATTCAGGGAGGGATTCCTACGTTTGAGTTGGATGTGAAAGATTTAAATGTGGTCATTACAGGGGGAAGCAGCGGTATCGGACTTTCAATATGCAAGGCATTTCTCTCAAAAGGCGCTAATGTCTTTAATTGGGATATCAATGAATCAGCAGATTTAGCAGGCTTCTTCCCAACTAATTACTGCTTCTCGCGGGTCGATGTTACAGAGGAGGAAACGATCAAAAGGGCTGTTAGGAATCTGCCAGATCAGATTGATGTGCTTGTAAACAATGCCGGTATTATCATAAAGTCCCCTTTGGAATCGATTGAAAGTGAAGAATGGGATCGAATATATGATATTAATGTTCGTGGAACCATGCTGACAGCAAAGCATCTGACCGGGAAATTGAAAAAATCGGGGAGAGGCAGGATTATTAACATCTCTTCCATGACATCTAAAATAGGGCTGGAAACTTATTCCCTCTATTCATCGACAAAAGCAGCTGTTTCCAATTTGACTAAAGTGTGGGCAGCTGAGTTAGCGGGTGATGGGATTACGGTGAATGCCCTTTGTCCCGGCTGGGCCGATACACCAATGAAGGAAAAGCTGATACAGGGGATAGCTAAGATGCACTCTCTTCAGGCTGATGAGGCAGAGAAGGCGATCTTAAGCTTTGTTCCTCAGCGAAGATTTATCCAAACGGATGAAATAGCCTTTACCTGCCTGTTCTTAGCAAGCACGCTTGCAAAAGGAATAAGTGGACAAGAGCTATATTTGGACACTGGATTGACGAGTACGTTTAAGACGGGCTTTCACCTAAGCGGTTAATAGAATGAAAAATCCCAAAAGACAGAGAGATTCTCTGTCTTTTTTCTTATGATATAGAACGGCAGGCTTACTATAAAAAATCCAAGCAGTTAAAGGGAGCTATATATAATAGAAGAAATTCGACAAAATTCGGGAGGTACCTGGTACCAATAACCTATCTCCGTTATAGTCCTATAATCCTGTTTTTGAATAATTTACAAAATTTTATAAATATCCAATTGTACAGTTCCTAGAGTAGTGTTTAACTAGTATTGGAGTGTTTGTAAACGTTTCATACTATAGAAACAGGAGAGGATATTATGATAGGAAGACGCCGTAAGAAGTTGTTCAGCCTTGTGTCGATTTTTGCGTTAGTCCTAAGTCTTTTTGCTCCTTTGAATTCCCAGACTGCTAATGCGGAAGGGGCGATTACTGTTGCGGAGGCTATTGCGAATAATAGCGGAACGGCGACGGTTGAAGGATATATTGTGGCATTTGCTACAGGAGCCAATAGTATTACACAGGATCCAACAAAGTTTAGCACTGATTATAACTATTCGATTGCTGATTCTCCAGAAGAGACAGACAAGACGAAAATGCTTAATGTTCAAATTTCATCCAATTACCGGGCTGAGTTTGGATTGAACAGCAATCCGGGCAATATTGGGAAAAAAGTAAGTGTATCTGGTGCTCTTATGGCCTATAATGGTATGCCAGGCTTGAAGAACCCAACTAATATGGAGTTCTTGGCTGTTGCTCCGCCAACACAAGTAAGTGCCGTTACCGCTTCTCCTGAAGCAGGAGCCGTTGGAGCCGGAACAAAGGTTGCTCTAGCATCCGAAACAGAAGGAGCAGCGATTTACTACACGCTTGACGGTTCGGAACCAACAACAGCAAGCACAGTCTACTCAGCGCCAATCACAATCGATGGCCATAAAACAATCAAGGCGATTGCCGTGGCCGAAGGCCTTGATAATAGTGAAGTATCAACCTTCGAATATAGCATTCTAACAGAAAAGACAATTGCTGAAGTTCGCACTCTCACACCGGGTGAAACAGCTCTTACTACCGGTGTCGTGACAGCCGCTTTAGGATCCTCTATTTACATACAGGATGAAACAGCAGGGATTGTCCTTTACGGTTCAAACTTAAATGTTCAGCCTGGCGATAAGGTACGGGCAAAAGGAGTCGTAAAAGATTTTAGAAGCCTTCTTGAGCTTGAAGTCCAGGCTTCTGATATTGAAGTCATCGAAACAGCAGAGGTGCCTGAAGCAGAAGTGGTAACAGCAGCACAGCTTCAGGAAGATAAAGAAGCAAAATTAGTAACAGTTGAAAACGTAACAGTTCAATCATTTGCAGGCGGAAATTATACAGCCGTTGATGCAGAAGGTACATCCTTCCAAATCAGGCCGGATGATTCCACTCTGCTAAAAGTCAACACAACTTATGATTCAATCACAGGTGTTTTAGGTTCATATAATGATGTTCACCAGTTAATCCCGCGCCACGCAGGCGATGTAATTGTGGACGCGAGCAAGGTCCAGCCGGTAACATCATCCCCAAGCCCAGGGCTTGTTCAGTTGAACGATAAAGTTTCTCTATCAACCTGGACAAAAGGTGCAACTATCTACTATACGACTGATAAAACAGTCCCAACAACAAGCAGCAATGTGTACAGTGAGCCAATTGAAATCACTGGCAATACAACAATTAAAGCGATTGCTGTAAAAGAAGGCTTAACAACAAGCGAAGTGTCAGTAATGGACTTTGTGATCCAAAAAGAAGATGTCCGCATCCATGACATTCAGGGTGAAGACCACTATTCTTTATACGATGGAAAAAATGTAAGCAATGTTGAAGGTGTTGTAACGAAGGTAGTCAACAGCAGCAATTTCTACATGCAGGACACACAGCCTGACGATAACGAGAATACTTCTGAAGGACTGCTTGTTTACAAGAGATCTCACGGCTTAAGTGTTGGTGATGCTGTAAAAGTAAGCGGGGAAGTAACCGAGTATGTAATGGAAGGATATTCTGAGCGTTTTCAGACAGATCTTCCTGTAACGGAAATCGGTGCATCAACAGTGGAAGTAACTGCTACTGGCCAGGAGCTGCCTGCACCTGTTGTAATCGGCGAAGACCGCATGCCTCCAACTGAAGTGATCGACAATGACAGCTTCTCCGAGTTTGATCCGGCAGAAGATGGCATCGATTTTTATGAAAGCCTGGAAGGTATGCTTGTACAGGTGAATAACCCTAAGATTGTTGCTCCGCAGAAATACGGCGAGCTTGTAGTTGTTCCGGAAAATATCGCAACAAATACAGACGCTGGCGGATTGAAGATTTCTGAAACTGATTATAACCCTGAGAGAATTCACATTGATATCAATGACGAAGGCTTTGTGGCTAAAATGGGCGACAGCTTCAACGGAAATATTCAGGGTGTTGTAAGCTACGGCTTCAGCAACTATAAAGTATTAAGCAATAAAGCAGATTTGCCGGAGTTAATCCAGGGCGACAACGATCGCGAGGAAACAACTCTTGAATTCGATCATAAAAAATTAACCATCGCATCCTATAATGTGGAGAACTTCTCTACTAAAACAGATGATGAAAAGGTTACAAGATTAGCGGAAGCGATCGTTCAAAACATGAATCAGCCAGACATTATCGGACTAACTGAGGTCCAGGATAATGACGGCCCAACCGACAGCGGCACAACTGACGCGAGTGAAAGTGCGGCAGTCCTGATTAATAAAATTGTCGAGCTTGGCGGACCTGTGTATACGTACACAGATATCGCTCCTGAAGATAAGCAAGACGGCGGACAGCCTGGCGGAAACATCCGTGTCGGCTTCCTTTATAACGAAGAGCGTGTATCCCTGGTGGATGGCACGAAGGGTACCGCAACACAGGCAGTAGACTATGAAAAAGGCAAGCTGACATTAAACCCGGGCCGCATCGACCCGACGAACGAAGCGTTTGAAGATAGCCGCAAAGCCTTGGCTGCGCAGTTTAAGTTCCAGGGAGAAAGCATTATTGTAGTGGCGAACCACTTTAACTCCAAAGGCGGTGACCTTCCGTTATTCGGAAAAGTCCAGCCTCCGGTTCTGAACAGCGAAATTCAGCGTATAAAGATTGCTAATATCGTGAACGGCTTTGTGGAGGATGTAAAAGCGGAGATCCGGATGCCAATATTGTATTGCTTGGCGATTTTAACGACTTTGAATTCTCCAATCCTTTAGAAGCTTTAAAAGGTGACGACTTAACCAATATGATTGAAAAAGTGCCGGCTGATGAGCGCTATTCTTACTCTTACCAGGGGAATGCCCAGGTGCTTGATCATATTTTAGTATCTAACAATCTTGCGGATAACACAGAAGTGGATATTCTTCACATCAACTCAGGCTTCATGGAAGAGCATGGACGCGCAAGTGACCATGACCCTGTCCTGATTCAGACATTGTTAAGAGAACGAGGCAAACCGGAAAAGACAAATAAGGTCCCAGCTTTTAACTAAGCAATAAGCCGGAAAGCTGAAATGATCCCCTTTAAGCAGACATTCAAAAACCTTCATTGCTAATGCGAAGGTAGAATGCTGGCTTGGAGGGGATTTTTTATAGAATAAAGCGGGACGATAGCACGAATTGTCGGGTTCTAATGTAGTGTGTACCGGCATACATTTTACAGAGCGGGTGCAAAAGTAAAAAATAGATAATGACAAAAAGCTGGCAGGTGCCGGCTTTTTGTTTTGGCTTTGAAAGAATGAGCCTGAAAATGCGGAGGGACGGGGATGAATCAAAAAGCATACACCATTGTCGCGATCTTGCTTTTGATGGGCCTTTTATTGTTCAATCTAAGATTAAATCACGTAACGGAAGAATTAAGATATCAAATCGAGGAAGCGGCAGCGAATGCAAGCTTTCTTCACAACGAAATCAGCTCACTCCAAAGTGAAATCTATGAAATGAAAGAAAAGCAAAAATGGGTCAGTTCAGAAGAGTTCGAAGCCAATAATGAAAAAACAACAGGGCGGGAAGTTTCTCTTGATCTGAAATGGTCTTTTAGGGAAATCGAAACGGACGCAGGGGTTTATGTACAATACAGGGAAAGAAACGGAAAATGGGTCAAGCAGCTGGCCGAGAAAACAGGGGACAACGAGTATAAAACAGAATTCAGGCTACATCCATCCCGGGAGTACGAGTATCGAATCATGAGTGTTGGTTCGGTTCAGAGAGCAGACGATATTAAACCCATTCCGTACGAATTGTATCACATGATGGCGCTTTATCCGGAAATCATGAGCTTTCACATGCAGGAGAACGGTAGAATTCTTGCCGTTGAACTGGAGGTGTGGCAGTACCAAAAGCCTGCTTTCGACTTATTTGATCTAAAAGAAGTAGCGATGATTCTCTATACCGATAAAAAGGAGAAAAGGGTTCCATTGAAGGAAAAAGCGGAGGCTGAATACGAGGAGCGTATATGGCATTACCTGGCCGACTTCAAAAATGAAAAGGTGGATGGGCTGGAACTTGAGGTAACGTTCCAAAATGGCTGCATTCAAAGAGAAAATATCTTGAACCTCGTGGAAGGCGACATGTCAAAAGAGCCTCATGAGAAAATAAGCTGCCCGGATTAACTCCCGAGGCAGCCTTTTTCTGTTTATTCCATTACTCCTGGCTAATCAGATAATCCGTTAAATACTCAGCCCAAACCTTATGCCCCTTATTGCTCGGCTGGCTATTATCCTCTGAAAGATATTCCTTAAATTCCTCAGTCGTCTGGTCTGGCCATGCTGTCCAATGATCCAGATATGGAATTTTATTTTCAGCCGCATATTCCTTCAGGTCCTCGACTTGATTCGGATAATGCTCCGCATTGTATAAAGGATGCGGCGGCTGCAGCAGGAATGTGGTTTTAGGACTTTCACTTTTTACGTCATCCATAATGGTTTGCAGGTGCTTGAACGAGTGCTCTACACTTACCTCGCCATTGTTTTTCAACGTAAAAGGCTCCAGGATTATCATGTCAGCTGGATCCTCAAGCAGATCATCCTGCTTGCTTTGGCTTATAAATTCAAGAGAATTCAGGTCATAAGAAAGGATGGAAACTTCCAGAAGACCTTCTCCGTATGCATTCAAAAGCTCATCTTTTACAAGCTCTGGCCAGGAATCTGGCCCTTTTCCCAAAGCGGTGGAACCGACAATTTGGATTTTATAGGGTCTATTTTCTTCAATAGCCTTCTCCAGATTTTGGACACTATCCTCTGGCCAATTTGCCGCAAGCTTTAAAATAGGGTCATTCTGGCTCTCAGTCATAGTATCTTCTGTTTTTGAAGTATCCATCACACTGGCTCCAATTGCTGCGGATATCTTATCCTTCCAATGCACTTGTCCTGCTATTAATACGGCTATACAGGCGACTGCCAGTACAGCTGGAATAAGAGCTTTCAATCGTACGCCTCCTAACTTTTTTAAAATAATCTATTAAAATAGGACTAAATCATTATTCAATCACAGTTAAAATTATGACAATATTTAAAGTCGATGACAACAGCTTTCGACATAAAAAAGAACAAATGGAAAAATATTATTAAAAATATGTTTAAACATGGAAAACGGTGGTATAGGTCTAAGTATGCAATTTATTCCAATGTTAAATTTATGCTACAAATTTGTTACAGTTTGCTGTTAAAATGGAAAAGGACATAGGGAAATGGATTTACAAATATTACAGATATAGCTAGTTTTAAATTGAACAAGATACAAATCGCTAGTTTTTTTCCATATATGCTATAATACTACTTGTTTTATATGTATATACATCAGTCAGGAGGAAATCATGGAAGAAACAATCAGTCTCAGAGACCTATTGCAAACGTTAAGGAAACGTATCCTGCTAATTCTTTCCCTAACATTTGTGGCGGTTCTCACAAGTGGAATTATTAGCTACTTTTTCTTAACTCCTATCTACCAGTCTTCGACACAACTTCTTGTAAACCAGGCGAAAAGCGACCAGCCGATCTACAATCCCGGTGAAATCCAAACCAACTTGCAGCTGATTAATACGTATAACGTCATTATAAAAAGTCCTGCAATTTTGGATTTGGTGAAACAGGATTTGGATTTGGATATGTCAACGGAACAGCTTAATTCTAAAATTACGGTTGGAAGCCAAAAGGATTCACAGGTGCTTGCGATCACTGTCCAGGATGCGGATCCAAATATGGCAGCTGATATCGCGAATACAACGGCAAATGTCTTCCAGCGAGAGATTGTCAAAATCATGAACATCGATAATGTTAGTGTTCTCGCAAAAGCGGAAGTGAAAGAAAATGCATCACCGGTCAAGCCTCAGCCTATTTTGAACATTGCGATTGCGTTAGTGGTCGGTCTAATGGCAGGCGTCGGTCTGGCATTCCTGCTTGAGTACTTCGATAATACGATTAAAACAGAGCAGGACATCGAAAGGCATTTGGACATTCCTGTACTTGGTGCGATTTCGACGATAGAGGAAGAAAAAGTGCCAAAAGGCAAAAAGCAAGTAACAGAGGGCATTAAACAAGCAGGCGGTGAGAACGTTGTTTAAGAAAAAAATGAAAAAGCCTGTACGGGACAATAAGCGCCGGCTAGTAACCGTAACAACTCCAAAGTCTCCCGTCTCCGAACAGTATAGAACAGTACGGACAAACATCCAGTTCTCATCCGTGGATCAGGAAGTTCGCTCAATTATGGTGACATCCTCCGGACCTGGAGAAGGAAAATCAACAACCGTTTCCAATCTGGCTGTTGTATTTGCAGATCAGGGAAAACGAGTGCTCCTTGTGGATGCGGATCTGCGGAAGCCAACTGTCCACTATACATTTGATGTGAATAATATAACGGGGTTAACCAATATCCTAACGAAGCGTACAACATTGGGAAAAGCTGTCTCTCCTACAAAAGTTAATAACCTTTTTGTATTGGCAAGCGGCCCGATCCCGCCGAATCCGGCAGAGCTGCTCGGATCAAAAGGGATGCAGGAATTCCTGGAGGAAGCTTATCAGGAATTTGATATGGTCCTATTTGATACTCCACCTGTCTTAGCTGTGGCAGATGCCCAAATTCTGGCGAACCAGTGTGATGGAACGATTTTGGTGACGCGTAGTGGGGAAACGGAAATCGAACAGGCTGAAAAGGCAAGAGACCTGCTGCAGGCAGCAAAAAGCAAGCTTCTAGGCGTGGTATTAAATAATAAGAAAATGAAAGACTCTCAATACTATTATTATTACGGGGGAAAGTAACGTTTCTTGACAAGAAGACCCCTTTACCCTACTAAAATAGTAAGTTATGAAAAGTGCCATATAAAGAACAATTTTTCAATATAAAGAACAGACCAAAAGAAAGGGGAAATTGCGATGATTGATATACACAGCCATATTTTACCCGGTGTCGATGATGGCGCCAAGGATATGAGCGAAACCCTGGCCATGGCAAGAAAAGCAGCCGCAGAGGGCATCGAAAAGCTCATCGCAACTCCCCATCATAAAAATGGGCAGTATGAAAATGAAAAGCCGGAGATCCTGGAAAAGGTAAGAGAAGTGAACGAGGCGATTAAAGCTGAAGGGATTTCATTAGAGGTTTTGCCTGGTCAGGAAAGCCGAATTTTTGGGGAGTTTGTCGATCATTATGAATCTGGAGGAATCATGACACTGGCACACTCAGAGTACGTATTCATCGAATTGCCTTCAGGCCATGTTCCAAGATATACGGATCAGCTGCTCTACGACATTCAACTGAATGGGCTGACACCGATCATCGTTCATCCGGAACGGAACTCTGAATTGATTGAGCATCCGGATCGGCTCTACCAATTAGTAAAAAAGGGTGTCTTGACCCAGGTGACAGCATCCAGCCTTTGCGGCTACTTCGGGAAAAAAGTCAAAACCTTTTCCCATCAGTTAATCGAAGCAAACCTAACCCATTTTATTGCTTCAGATGCCCATAATACCAATAACCGTTCGTTTAAAATGGCAGAAGCTTTCAGCTTGATTGATTCTAAATACGGTGCTGATTTGGTCTACCTGTTTACAGAAAATGCCGAACTGCTCGTCCAGGGACAAAAAGTAATGAGGGACATCCCAGAGAGAGTAAAGAAGAAAAAGTTTCTTGGACTCTTTTAAACCACATGAGATCAGGTTAAACATTTTTATTTAAGAATCTAGAGTACCGGTTCAATTTTTTGAACGGGCTCCTTCTTATAATAAAGATAACAGTAAGGAGCTTACAGCAGACCTAACCAAATAAAAATGGCGATGCCTCCTAGCCGTTATCAATGGAGACACTCGATTATGCTGTGGGAGGTCAATCCTCCTTAGCCCAAGTGGCCAACTAGCATAAGGTGAGGACGGGTTCAATGCCCTTAATGCTTTTACCTAGATACTTAATGAAAAAGTATGTGTCAAGACACGTGTGGTTTCATTAGGTATTTATTTATGCGCGTAAATACGCGGTCGGGTAATTTTCTTTGGTTGTTTTATAGTTATTTTCTACTATTTTAAGGGGGCAATATTATTGACTTATCAAAAGCGGCTTACATTTTTAGTTTTATTGGATTCACTAATTGTATTATCGGCTATTTATCTCAGTTATTTAATCCTTCATCCATCTTTACAAATATTTAAATATGAAACTTTGCTGGTCACATCGATTACCCTGCTGTTTAGCCATCATTTGTTTGCTTCCATGTACCGTCTTTACAACAAAGCCTGGGAGTATGCGAGTGTAGGCGAGCTGTTTACGATTGTGAAGGCAGTCACCCTTTCAATTATGGCTACTGCAGTCATACAGCTATTAATCATGAACAACATCTACGTTCGGGCATTGGGTCTTGCCTGGATGCTTCATGTGTTATTAATCGGCGGTTCCCGCTTTTCATGGCGGATTTACCGGGATCGATATATCAAACCACAGGTGGAACCGAAGCGTGCATTAATCATAGGAGCAGGGGCTGCAGGTACTATGCTTGCAAGACAGCTGCTAAAAAGTCGGGATGCCGGCATCAAGCCTGTTGCGTTTATAGATGACGATCCGAAAAAGTATAAGTTGCATATACTTGGTCTACCCGTAGTAGGAGATTCTAAACGCGTTGCAAAGACTGTTGAAACATTGAGAATTGACAAAATAATCATTGCCATTCCTTCTCTTAATAAAGAAGAAATGAAGCGAATTTTTGAGGAATGTTCCGGCACGAAAGCTAAGACAGTTATTATGCCGATGATTGAGGATGTCATGCTAGGTAAAGTTTCTGTTAACCAGTTCCGCGATGTTCAGGTGGAAGACCTTCTGGGCCGGGAGCCGGTTAAACTGGATATTGACAGTATCTCAGAAAAACTGACTGGGAAGATCGTTTTAGTGACAGGGGCAGGCGGATCAATTGGGTCTGAAATCTGCCGTCAGGTGTGCAAGTTTCAGCCGAAGAAGCTGCTTCTATTAGGGCATGGAGAGAACTCGATTTATCTGATTGATATGGAGTTAAGGAATAAGCATAAAGGTGAAATGGAAATTGTCCCAATCATTGCGGATATTCAGGACAGGGATCGGATATTTGAAGTGATGGAAACTCATGAGCCAGATGTTGTGTATCATGCAGCGGCACATAAGCATGTGCCTTTGATGGAGTATAATCCTAAGGAAGCTGTGAAGAATAATGTGCTTGGGACGAAGAATGTTGCGGAGGCGGCGGACACCTTCGGTGTTGGGACATTCGTTTTGGTTTCTTCTGATAAGGCGGTTAACCCTACGAATGTTATGGGGTCTACGAAGCGGATTGCGGAGATGGTTATTCAGGAATTGGATAAACATAGTGCTACAAAGTTTGTGGCAGTTCGGTTTGGGAATGTGCTTGGCAGCCGGGGGAGTGTTATCCCGCTGTTTAAGAAGCAGATTCAAGCTGGTGGGCCTGTGACGGTTACACATCCGGATATGACGAGGTATTTTATGACGATACCTGAAGCTTCAAGGCTTGTCATGCAAGCGGGTGCGTTGGCCCGTGGCGGAGAGATCTTTGTATTGGATATGGGTGAGCCGGTTAAGATTGTTAATTTGGCTCGTAATCTTATTACTCTTTCTGGTTATAAAGAGGAAGAGATCGGAATTAGGTTCTCTGGTATTCGTCCTGGTGAGAAGATGTATGAGGAGCTTCTTAATGAAAAAGAAGTTCATAAGGAAGCTGTGTTTCCTAAGATTTTTATTGGGAAGGCTGTTTTGGAGCAGGAAGAGGAAGTACATTATTTGATTGATAAGTATGACGGGATGTCTAGCAGTGAGATTAGTGAGTTTGTGTTAAGTTTGGCCAACAAGAGGAAGAACAAAATATATTCAATTGTTAAGTGAGCAAATGGTTATGAATAAATAAATTTTAAACAAGATAGGCCCTCGCTCGTATTTTAACCATTATATGAGGAAGGGCTTATAATTTGAATTGATATTGTTTTTAAAGTTGTTAGTTAAGAAACCGCTAGACTCCATATGAGTGTAAAGCAGTTAATAAGGAAGGAAGTCTATGAATATGGGAGAAAGAATATTCCTTTCTTCGCCACACATGAGCGATGAAGGCTATGAAATGCAATATGTAAAGGAAGCTTTTGATACAAACTGGATAGCTCCCCTTGGCAAAAATGTTGATGAGTTTGAAAGAGAACTGGCAGCTAAAGTTGGAAGCAAGGCTGCTGCTGCACTTTCTTCTGGAACTGCTGCAATCCATTTAGCTTTAAGAGCAGCAGGAGTAGGCGAAGGTGATATCGTTTTTTGTCCGACACTTACTTTCTCTGCCACTGCTAATCCGATTATTTATCAAAACGCGTTACCTGTTTTTATAGATAGTGATTATGAGACATGGAATATGTGTCCGAAAGCTTTGGAAGAAGCTTTTGAGAAGTACCCTGAAGTGAAGGCAGTAATTGTAGTTCATCTTTATGGACTATCTGCTGATATGGATAAGATAGTAGAACTTTGTAAGAAACATAATGTCATTTTAATAGAAGACGCGGCTGAATCTTTAGGTACTTATTACAAAGGACAACACACAGGAACTTTTGGGGATTACGGAATTTTTTCTTTTAATGGCAACAAGATTATAACTACTTCCGGTGGAGGAATGCTAGTCTCTAATAATGAAGAAAAAGTTGCGAAAGTAAGGTTCTGGGCCACCCAAAGCAGAGATCAAGCAAGACATTATCAACATAGTGAACTAGGATTTAATTATCGTATGAGCAATGTAGTTGCTGGTATTGGTAGAGGACAGCTTAAGGTTTTGGAACAAAGAGTTGAGAAGAAAAAGTATATATATGAGTTTTATAAAAAAGAGCTTGGTGGGCTCGAAGGTGTTGGAGTTATGCCTGAAAATGAATGCGATAATCCGAATTATTGGTTAAGTAGCATAACTTTAAATGGAAAAGTTAGACCAATAGATATTATGGAAGCACTTGAAAAAGAGAATATTGAATCTCGACCTGTTTGGAAGCCGATGCATATGCAGCCATTCTTTGATAAGTATGATTTTGTTGGAACAAGTGTATCTGCGAATTTATTTAAGAATGGTATTTGTTTGCCGTCAGATACAAAGATGACAAATGAGGATTTGGAGAGAGTTTGTAAGATTATTAAGGGGTTGTGGTTAAGGTAATGAAACATTCCCAAGGTGGAATTTATAGACGCTTTATAAAAAGACCTATGGATTTAATCCTTTCCTTGATTGCTATTATTATTTTAAGCCCAGTATTTATGATTGTTGCAATTTTAGTAAGGACGAAACTTGGCAGCCCAATCCTTTTTAAACAACAAAGACCTGGCCTAAATGAAAAGATTTTTATGATGTTTAAGTTTAGGACAATGACGGATGAGAGAGACGAGAATGGGGAATTGCTTCCTGATAGTGTAAGGTTAACAAAGTTTGGAAGATTCCTCCGTTCGACTTCCCTTGATGAACTACCGGAACTTTTTAATATTCTAAAAGGGGATATGTCTATTATAGGTCCAAGACCGTTGTTGGTTCATTATCTCCCGCTCTATAATGAGCATCAAAAACGCCGCCATGAAGTAAGACCTGGATTATCTGGATTAGCACAGGCTAATGGGAGAAATGCGATTAGTTGGGAAGATAAATTTGACCTTGATATTCGCTATGTGGATAGTGTGAGTTTCATGGGGGATTGGAAGATCATGTTTTTAACAATTAAAAAGGTTCTTGTTAGAGATGGAATAAGCTCAGAAACTGCAGCTACTATGGAGCCTTTTCAAGGGACTAAAAGGGAAAGAACAGAGATATGAAAGACAAACTTTTAATAATTGGAGCAAGTGGACATGGGAAGGTTACTGCTGATATCGCTTTAAAGATGAATAAATGGAAAACCATAGAGTTCTTGGATGATGACCCAAGTTTAAAAACATCAATGGGGCTAGAGGTATTAGGAAACTTCAGTAATGTAAAAAAGTATATTGATCAATATCAGATATTCGTTGGTATAGGCAATAATATAACTAGACAAAAGATTCATTTGATTCTTGAAGGAGTAGGAGCAACTATCCCAGCATTAATTCATCCGAACTCAATAATTGGAGACCAAGTTGAAATTGGGACTGGAACAGCTGTTATGGCAGGAGCAGTAATCAACTGCTGTACTAAAATAGGTAAAGGTTGCATTATTAATACTGGTGCAACAATTGATCATGATAATAGAATCGAAGATTTTGTTCATATATCACCAGGAGCTCATCTAGCTGGGACTGTTAAAGTAGGGAAAGGGACTTGGTTAGGGATTGGTAGTGTTGTTAGTAATAATATAAACATTACAACTAATTGTAAGATCGGCGCTGCGGGTGTTGTTATTAAAGATATAACTGAACCTGGTACTTATATTGGGGTTCCTGTGAGGAGAGTTAGGGCATGAAAAAGAATGTTTGGATATTGAACCACTATGCTACCAATATGTTCAAAGATCAAGCAGGAAGACATTACTGGTTTGCAGAAAATTTGATAAAACATGGCTATAACCCCATTATATTTTGTGCTTCTACTGTTCATAACACTAATGAAAACATGAACACCAAAAATAGATTATGTATTTCAGATAAAATTAACGGCATCCCATTTACCTTTGTAAGAACACCTAATTATATAGGTAATGGGAAGCAAAGGATTAAAAATATGTTGGCCTTTTATAGAAACCTGTTCCCTGTTGCGAAAAAATATTCAGATAAATATGGAAGTCCAGATGTGATACTTGCTTCTAGTGTTCATCCTCTAACCTTAATTGCAGGGATAAAGATAGCCAAGAAATTTGGAATCCCTTGTATCTGTGAAGTAAGAGATTTATGGCCAGAGAGTATAGTTGCTTATGGGGCCTTAAAAAGAAATAGTTTGATTGCAAAAATATTATATCAAGGTGAAAAATGGATATATAAAAAGGCGGACTCTATCATCATGACTTGGGAAGGTGGTAGGGAATATTTACGTGATCAAGAATGGGAAAGCCAAATTGATTTGAATAAAGTAAAGCACATTAGTAATGGGGTAATAATCGACACTTTTGATAAAAATAGCGAAAAATATAAAATAACAGATTTTGACCTAGAGGATAGAAATTTTAAAAATGTCGTATATGCTGGCTCTATTAGAAAAGTCAACAACCTTGGACTGTTATTGGATTCAGCTAAAATAATTCAAAAGCAAGGTAATAAAGACATTAGATTTTTGATATATGGGTCAGGTAATGAAAGTGAAATGCTTAAAAAGCGTTGTGAAGATGAAAGAATTCACAATGTGGTTTTTAAAGGTCATGTTGAAAAGAAATATATACCGTCTATCCTTAAAAAATCTTATGTAAATATACTTCATAATTCAAGTACTTCACTAGATAAGTATGGTCAAAGCCAAAATAAATTTTTTGAGTATTTAGCTGCAGGGAAATGTATTGTTCAAACATATACTACTGGTTATAGCATATGCGATAGATTTAATTGTGGAATAAGTGCATCAGTACAAAATGCAGAAGAGATTGCTAAAGCTATACTCCGTGCTTGTAGTGATGAAAATAAAAATAGCTTAATGGGCAAAAATGCCCGAGAAGCTTCCTATCAATTTGACTTTAATAGATTAACAGAAAAACTAATTAATGTTATTGAAACTGTGGATGGAAGAGAGGAACATACAAATGAGCTTATACGAAAGAGTAGTTGATAAAGAGGAAAAGATAGCTGTTATTGGATTAGGGTATGTAGGTATGCCTATTGCAGTTGCTTTTGCTAAGAAGGTTAATGTTATTGGCTTTGACCTTAATACTAACAAAATTAATCAATATAAAAATGGAATAGATCCAACAAATGAGGTGGGTGATACCGCTATAAAAGAAACCACTGTAGAATTCACCTCAGATGCTACTAGGTTAAAGGAAGCTAAGTTTCATATAGTGGCAGTTCCTACGCCAGTAAATGCAGATAAAACGCCAGATTTAGCTCCTATTGAAGGTGTGAGTAAAACTATAGGGAGAAATCTATCTAAAGGATCCATTGTGGTGTATGAATCTACAGTTTATCCGGGAGTAACTGAGGATATCTGTATTCCAATTTTAGAAAAAGAATCTGGTTTAAAGTGTGGAATAGATTTTAAGGTTGGATATTCACCAGAACGAATAAATCCTGGCGATAAGATACACCGTTTAGAAAATATCATTAAAATAGTTTCTGGTATGGATAAGGAATCATTAGAAGAAATTGCAAGGATTTATGAGCTTGTAGTTGAGGTTGGTGTCCATCGTGCCAGCTCAATTAAAGTAGCTGAAGCAGCTAAAGTTGTTGAAAATAGTCAGCGTGACATTAACATTGCATTTATGAACGAGCTTGCTATGGTATTTGACCGCATGGGGATTGATACACAAGAAGTGGTTGAGGCGATGAATACTAAGTGGAATGCTTTGAAGTTTTACCCAGGGCTGGTTGGAGGCCACTGTATTGGCATTGATCCATACTATTTTATTTATGAAGCAGAAAAGCTAGGCTATCATTCTCAAATTATATTATCAGGCAGAAAGATTAATGATGGAATGGGCTCATTTGTAGCAGACGCCATTATTAAGCAGCTAATTCATGCTAACAAGGTGGTTAAGCAATCAAAAGTAGTGATTTTAGGTTTAACTTTTAAGGAAAATTGCCCGGATACTCGTAATTCCAAAGTTGAAGATATTATTAATCGCCTTAATGAATATGAGATTAATCCGATAATAGTTGACCCCTATGCAGATCCTTCGGAAGCAAAGCATGAGTATGGTGTTGATCTTGTCCCTCTTGATATGGTAAATGACGCTGACTGTCTTATATTTGCAGTAGCGCATGATTTATTTAAAGAGATGCCGATTGAATATATTGATGGACTGTTTGGGGACTTTCCAAACCAGGAAAAAGTCATAGTTGATATTAAAAGCATCTTAAATAAAGATGAGATAGAAAAAGCTGGATACAAATATTGGAGATTGTAGAGGAAGTCAGATTAAGAGTCCGGCTATAACGTGGTTGTCGTTATTTCCGCGATCACCATTATGAAGAAAGAAGCCCTTATTAAAATGATCAATATCAAGAGATATCTAAGATAGGATGAATAAAGTGAATCTGCTAAAAAAGGCATTTTTTAGGATTGGTAGGATTTTAACGGGGAAAAAGGGGATATATGGTGAAATTCGCGGGAAGGGAAATACATTCGCAAAAGGAGTATTTGTTGAAGAAGTTGCTTTCATCGGCAGCTATAATTATTTTGGCCCTTATACCATGCTTAATAACGGGAGAGTCGGGAACTATTGCTCAATAGGTCCGGGGGTTAAAATAGGGCAGGGAAACCATAGCCTATCTTATGTTACTACCTATCAGAAAATCAGTGGAGAGTTAGTAGGGCATTCTCTAAAAACAACACCAGCAGAAATCGGAAATGACGTTTGGTGCGGAGCCAATGCAGTGATTATGCAAGGTGTAAAAATTGGTGATGGGGCTGTAATAGGTGCCAATGCTGTAGTAACTCATGATATACCTGATTTTGCTGTTGCTGTAGGTATGCCTGCCAGGGTTATCCGATACCGCTTTGACCCTGATACCATTGAATTAATAAAAGAGAGTAATTGGTTTAACCATGATATCAAGCAAGCCAAAAAAGTAATTAAGTCGTTAGAAGATAAAATTCAGCTGAATAAATAATATAGGGAAAGGCTATCTAAATTGGTGCTATATTGTGATATTAGTGTAATAACCAAATGTAAAAGTGTTAAGAAACGAGGATATAGATGAAATTATTACATATAAATTCAAATTATCTATATACGACTCTTCATGAGAAATTAATAGAGTGTCTAATTAAAAAAAATATCGAGAATATAGTATATATGCCGACATCCAGCGGTAAAGATTACGTGATTCAGCCTAAAGAGTATGTCTATCATCCACTTTGTTATAAGAAGAGAGATCGATATTTTTATCACTATAAGCAAAGAAAGATTCTTTATTCATTAAAAAAGACCATAAATATAAGGAATGATTCGTTTGCTTTAATCCATGCACATACTTTATTTACTGATGGGAATATAGCTTACGAGCTTTCAAAGATGTATAACGTCCCATATATTGTGTCTGTACGAAATACAGATGTAAATGGCTTTTTAAAAAAAAGGGTTCTTTTAAGAAACAAAGGGATTGAAATCTTGAAAAATGCCGAAAAGATAGTATTTATGTCAAAGGTATACCAGGATGAAGTGCTAAATAAATATGTGCCTGGCAACCTTCGTGAAACAATTTCCGGAAAAAGTGTTATTATTCCCAATGGAATTGATGAATATTGGCTAAATAATAAATTCTCTCCGAAAGATATTTCTGAAAGAAATTCTATTAAACTCATTTTTGCTGGGAGAATTGATAAAAATAAAAATATTTTAACCACGATAAAATCATGTGAGCTGTTAATTAACAAAGGTCTTGATGTAAAGCTGACAGTAGTTGGGAGAGTGGAGGATAAAAATGAATTCAACAAAATTATCAAATATAATTTTGTTCACTATCTGCCCCAGCAGCCAAAAGAAAAATTAATTCAGCTTTATAGAGAAAATGATATTTTTGTAATGCCATCAATAACGGAAACCTTTGGTTTAGTTTATGCAGAGGCTATTAGCCAGGGGGTACCGGTAATCTATACAAAGGGTCAAGGCTTTGATGAACAGTTTGATGAAGGTGTTATTGGGTATCACGTGAACTGCTATGATCACAGGGAGATTGCAGATAAAATAACTAGCATTATGGAAAATTATAAACAACTATCTGCAAATTGCATCAATTATAGCGATAAATTCAATTGGGAAGCTGTCAGCCAAGAGTTTGATAAAATCTATAAATTAGTGAAAAAATGAAGCCAGTCACTTAGAAATAACTTTTTGATCATTTTGCGGCTCGGTTTTTAAAAAATATGGAAAGAGGGAGCGGGGAAATTGAAAATTTTGTTTGTTACAAACCTTTATCCATATGATGTAAATTTAGAGCAAGATAAAAATACAAAAGCTTTGTTCAATATATCCAAATTATGGGATGAGGATCTGGAAGTAATAAGGCCGCTTTTTTTACCTACAGAATTTAAAGATTTAGTAAAAAAAAAGGTTTATAAGGAAAATAAGGTTTTTGTTAATAATGTTAAAGTTCATGTAGTTCCTATTTGGAAGATACCGAAAAAAAATAATTATTTTTACAAACCTCTTATTAAATATGTGAAGAGGAATCACATGGATCCTGATGTCATTATAACCCATCGATTGCATTGTGCAATTGGGGCTGCAAAGCTTGCAAGAATTTATAATAAACCATTAATCTTAGGGCTGCACTACGCTGATGTTTTGCACCTTCGAAATAGTAATATTAAAAGTAACTATCAAGGATTATTCAAGCAAGCCGCTTTGATTGCTTGCCGTTCTCAGTCAATTCTTAAAGAAGCCATGAAAATTTTTCCGCAATATAAGGAAAAATATTTTATAGCATTTTCAGGTATAGAAAAAAGTATTATAAATCCAGTTGAAGATACCTTAATAAAAATACAAGAGTGGAAGAATAAAGAAAGGCCGATACGATTTATTACAGCGGCAACCTTGAAAAAACTAAAAAATATAGATATTAATCTAAGGTCATTATCCAGGCTGGACAAATCATTAGCATGGGAGTATTACATTCTTGGCGACGGACCTGAAAGAGCTTTTTTAGAAAATCTTGTTTTTGAGCTTGGAATAACGGAAAGAGTATTTTTTTTAGGAAAGAAGACCCGTAAAGAAGTCCTTGCCTATATGGAGAAAAGCGATGTGTTTGTAATGGTCAGTGAACCGGAAACATTTGGACTTTCTTATATTGAAGCTATGGCAAAAGGATGTATTGTAATTGGAGCTTTCAATAATGGAATAGATGGTGTAGTACAGGACGGTCAGAATGGCTTTTTGTGTACACCTCGCTCTATAGAAGAGGCTGTAGATAAAATGGAAGGTATTGTCGAGATGGATATCGGGAAGCTAACGGATTTAACTATTAATATTAACCAAACCATCATCAATTTTACTGAAGATAAAGCTGCTCAATCCTATCTTGAAAAAGTAAAGGCATGTATGTAACAACATGTCCTCGGTTTATTTTCATTTCAAGCAAGTATTTTTAGTTCCTTTGTTAAGAGTGTGTTATAACTGCTTACGGCAAATAAGTCGGTTATGCTAAGGAGAATTTAAAGAATGAAAGCTTTAATAATAGGTGACTGTAATTCCATTCACATTGTAAACTTTTTACGAGTTGTCCTAGAGGACATGGATAATATGGAAATTACTTTATTTGATTTAAAGTCACAGGAAGTTACAAATAAAGATGCACAAGAATACTATGAAAAAAACAATATAAAAGTAGTTTTAAATAATGGGTTGAACGAGCTTGTTAAGGGCTCACTAATCATAAAAATACCGAAGCTGCGAGTGATTGCTCATATTAAACAATTGAATAGAAAAATAAGAAGCTTAGGGTCTTTTAACTATTGCTTTATTCATTTCATTGATATTACCAAATCAAAACTGGTTATTCAAAATAAGGATCTCTATAACAAGATAATCCCTGTGTTTTGGGGGAGCGACTTGCTGCGAAACGAAAAACTCGATTTAGCCAGCTATAGGCAGTTATTCAAAATGTCTCATAAGATCGTATTAAATACTGAAAATATGAAAAAGTTCTTTAATAAAGCATTTAATACAGAGTTTGACAGTAAGGTTGAGGTAATAAAGTTTCCAATTATGTCTTTTGAGAAAATTGATCATCTTCAAGAAACAAGTGATACAGATTCCTTAAAAAAAGACTTTGGACTTCCACGGGATAGACTGCTTGTCATTTGTGGTCACACTGGGACAAAACAAGAACAATATGAAAAAATGATTGAATCATTGTCGAAATGTAATGATGAAGTAAAAGAGAAATGCTATTTTCTTTTTTTGATGACCTATGGACCTTCGAATTTAAAAGAATATCAGAGGGAAATTAAGAATTTGCTAAAAAAATCTGACCTGGATGGTGCTGTATTAAGTGATTACATGATACAAGAAAAAATTCTAAAGTTATTTATATGTAGTGACATTTATATTACCACCATTACAACTGATGCCTTTTCTGGGGTTATGCAAGAGAACTTATATTCCGGGGCCATGATGATTTACGGGAAGTGGTTAAATTATTATGAAATAGAGAATAGCGGGATTGTCGCCCAATCTATAGATGATATAAATAAAGTATCTGATTCTCTGGAAAAAGTCGTAAGGAATTATGAAGAAATTTTGCCGAGGCTGAAAACGAATAGGGATTTAATTCTAAATATTTCATCTCCAAAAAGAATAAAAGAGTTATGGGCAAAAGGAATTTTGTAGGTTAACATATGCTTTAAGAGTTATTGATAAAAGTAGAAAAGAGGATCATTTTGCAAAGTCAACAGGATGTAAAAAAACAAGTTTTCTCTGGACTCTTTTGGAAGTTTATGGAGCGCGGAGGAACCCAAGGAATACAGTTTATAGTTCAAATAATTCTTGCACGTCTTCTTTTACCTAAGGATTACGGTATAGTAGCTCTCATTACCATATTTATTACATTGGCTAACGTTTTTGTTCAAAGTGGCTTTAATACTGCACTTA
Source organism: Cytobacillus sp. C11.1 (assembly GCF_058145115.1). Taxonomy (NCBI): domain Bacteria; kingdom Bacillati; phylum Bacillota; class Bacilli; order Caryophanales; family Bacillaceae; genus Cytobacillus; species Cytobacillus sp. C11.1. Next base: position 1,204,769 of record NZ_CM176935.1, read on the forward strand.
TTCAGAAGAAAAGCACAGATGAATCAGATTATTCTTCAGTGTTTTATTTGAGCTTTATCGTTGCAGGTCTTCTATATACTTTAATCTTCTTTACTTCACCGCTTATAGCCAATTTCTATGAAGAACCACAGCTTATACCAGTCCTAAGGGTCATGGCCATTACTCTTTTCTTTGGAGCTATTAACTCTATTCAAACGGCAATTGTTTCTCGCAATATGCAGTTCAGAAAGTTATTTTTTAGCAGTTTAGGAGCTATTATAAGTTCCGGAACCATCGGTATTATAATGGCCTACATGGGATTTGGTGTATGGGCACTGGTTGTACAGCAACTAGTATACAATGCCATGACTGCATTGATTCTTTGGTTTACAGTTAAATGGAGACCAAAACTGATTTTTTCATTAAAAAAATTAAAAGGTTTATTTTCATATGGATGGAAACTGCTTGTGTCAACCTTAATAGGAAACTTATATATGAATTTAGAAAGCCTTATTATCGGTAAACTATACAGTGCTGAGATATTAGGGTTTTTCAATAGAGGTAAACAGTTTCCAACTCTAATTGTGTCAAATATTGACGGACCTATACAATCTGTAATGCTTCCAGCCTATTCGAAACAGCAAGACAATAAAAGAAGAGTAAAAGATATGGTGAGGATATTCAATCGTAACAAGTTCCTTTATTACCTTTCCGTTAATGGTCGGACTTGCCATTATAGCTGAGCCTGTAATAGAACTCTTGTTAACAGATAAATGGCTTCCAAGCGTTCCATTTTTGCAGATTTATTGCGCAGCCTATGCAATGTATCCAATACACACAGCCAATCTGCAGGCTATTAACGCCTTAGGGCGGAGCGATATTTCCTTAAAGTTGGAGCTAATTAAAAAAGGACTGGGGCTTGCTATATTAGGAGCAGCGACTTTCTTTGGCTTATACGCCATTGCCATTGGTACTGTTATAAGTGGGGTTGTTTCTAGCATGATAAACGCTTATCCAAACAAGAAATTGCTTAATTATCATTATAAAGAGCAAATGAAGGATATTATACCTTCATTAATATTGTCTTTAGTTATGGGAGCAGCAGTATATGTATTTCACTTTATTGATTTAAATACAGGAGTGAAACTTATGCTGCAAATAATTGTTGGTTTATTGGTCTATTTGGGACTTGCGCATTTGTTTAAGATAGAATGCTTTCAATATTTAGTTGAAAATTTAAAGCTTTTTGTTAAAAGGAAAAAAAACGCAAAGAGTGCCTGATGATGAAAAATTCCACTTCCGAACAAATTATCATAGGGCCTTCGAACATCTTGAAAAAAGCAATAACTATATAGTATCAAAAAAGGGAATCATACTTTTTTTATCCCGTATTAATGGGGGAGGGTAGTAAGATCCCTATATGAAGACTTTGAGGGAACCATAAAGGATAAGTCGGATTCATTTAACCCTCAGCGGGGCATGAAACCCCCACTGATAGAAGTTTCACTATATGTGCAAGAATCCTATAGAAGGTTAAGAAGGTGAAATGATTGCAATTAAGCAGCAGTGAGAAAAAAAGCTTTTTTATCGAAAACGGGAAAAACAACCTTGATGTTTCGATGGGTTTCTTCTTAATATTTTTTGTCCTATTAATGCGTGGTTTAGAAAGTGAGATGTATATAACGTTTGCTTTTATGTTTATGTGGGCCTATATTGCTTTTTTGACAGATATAGGATCATTCAGTAATGCTCTTAGAAATAAGAACATGTTATTTGTTTATATTTATTTAATATATGTATTTACTATTTCATTTATCCTTGAAGGAATAGTTACCAGTATAGGTTTTCTATTAAGTCAGTTATCTATTTTTATTGGTATATTCATGTTTAACTATTATAAAAGTAAATACAGTATCAAAGGATTTAAAAGATTGTTAGGTATTGTCCTGATTATTTGGGTTTACTATTGTATTAAAGCATTGATCTTCTATAGCAATAATCCGTATGCAGCTCGCCAGATTATATCAGGCAATGGAGATGAATTTGGGGCAGTTACTATAGGTGAGGGATATGGCTTAGCTTTCGGATGTGCAATTCTTGGTGTATATTTTTTTAGTTTAATTAAAGCTGCTAAATATAAAAATAAAGGAATCAATATTATTTCCATTCTAATCACTTTTATTTGTTTTTATATCGGTATGAAAACTGGTTCTACGATAACATTACTTGCAATGATCGCTGGGTTTATCTTTAGTGTGTATTTTAGTATAGGAGTGAAAAAAAGTAAGTCAAACAAAAATTCGTCAATTCGAATCATTATATCGAATATATCTATTCTTATTTTGCTGCTGTTATTAGCTGTTAATTTGAAGAATATTGGGCAATGGCTTATCAGCATTTCCTCATTATTCTCGTCAGACTTACTTGCAAGCCGAATAGAGCAAATAGGAATAAAATTGCTAACGGGTTCAAGTGAAGGCACCCTAGGCGCAAGGGAGCTTTTATATAATAAATCCATTAACACCTTCCTGGAAAATCCTTTATTTGGAACCTCAATAGAATACGGCCTGCGTATGAATCCATTGCTTGGAGGGCATTCTGAATTATTTGATAATATAGCAAAGCTTGGATTGATAGGGATAGTTCCTTTCCTTCTGATCTTTTATGTGTTTATAAAAAATGAAAGAAAAAGTAATTACCATTATACTTCGGGAGCATATATTATAACTTTACTAATAATGTTTATATTAAATCCATTTAATTTTCCCCAAGCATATTTTGTGTTATTCTTCATCATCCCTTCTATCGGTTTATATATCAGTAAAAGCGTTAATGAGTGTGCGGAAAACAATGATTATAAGGTCAGTGCTTTTATTGAATTACAGAAGGGCAGATAATCGCAAGATTATAAATTAAATTAGCAGGTGTTAATTATGAAAAAGAAGATTTCATCGATTCTATTTTATTTATTTGCCGCGTATTTGCCTGGCTCTAATACAAGGCTTGGAAGTTTCAGTAAAAAATTTAGAGGCTATTTATTTAAAAACATAACAGGCAGTACAAGTAAAAATATTAACATTGAAAGAAAAGCAAAATTTTATAGAAATATAGAGTTGGGTGATAACTCAGGGATTGGTGCGAATAGTATTATCCAGGGTCCGACTGTAATAGGGAGAGATGTGATGATGGGACCAGAGGTCTTAATTTACACTTCTCATCATAAAACATCAGACACGTCTATTCCTATGCGTCTGCAAGGTCATACTAGACCTGAAAAAGTTATTATAGGAAATGATATTTGGATCGGTAGAAGAGCTAACATCATGCCTGGTGTAACAGTAGGAGACCATGCAATTATCGGTACCAATGCAATCGTAACAAAAGATGTACCTCCATATGCAGTAGTAGCGGGTGTCCCTGCAAAAGTTATAAAGTTTAGAAACGTAGTAAATGAATAAGTGTACCTATTAGCAAGCCACTTATTTATTAAGGAGGCAGATAAGTGAACTTTGTAAAAGTAAAAAAACAATTATTAAAAATCTATGTTAAATTCTGCGAAAAGACATATAAGCATGAAGGTACAGTATTAAATTTTTTGTTGGCTAAAAGCAGCTCAGATACTTTAATTGTTAGCTTTAGCGGTTTTTCTCCAGGTGGAGCCAAATATAATTACGTAAAAACTCTAAATGGAACAAATACTAATAAACTGTTTATTTTAGATAATTTTGGATTTGACCATTGTGGTTCTTACTACATTGGCAGTAACAATCGTTTTAATGAAGAAAAAGCAACAATAGAGCTTATCCGTAAGTTTAAAAAGACAAACAATATAAAAAAGCTTATTTTTATTGGAACTAGTAAGGGAGGATATGCAAGTCTTTATTTCGGCTTAAAATATCATGCAGATGCTGTTATAATCGGTGCTCCGCAATATTATTTAGGAAGATATGCTTTAGAAAGCGGAAATCCAGATTTGGTAAAATATATAGCTGGAAGAGATACTCAAAAGGATATTGAATATGTAAACGCTCTCTTGCCTAATATTATACAGAAAAGTTCTGGAATTAAGACTAAAGTTTATTTACAGTATTCAAACCAGGAATACACCTACAAAGCCCATATAAAAGATTTGGTCAAGGATTTGGAGCAAAATAACATAGATGCAACTTTCGAAGTTCTAGATTATAAAAACCACTCGGATGTAGCGCTTTATTTTCCTGCATTTTTATTAAAGACTTTAAAAGATTTATTATAATTCATTATTCATTTGGATAAGTAAAAAATCAAGTCTAGGATCCGGATCCTAGACTTGATTTTTTATTTATAGCTATTTTCATAACATAAAATGCGGTTTTGTACACTTAAATTATTAATCCCGAATTACGGGCAGGATCCACTTCAAGAGTTGGGGAGCCAAAGATAATTCTAAGTAGGGGATGAAAATAACCACAATTGATGGAAGTTTCACTTTATCTTTTCTGCAGTGTGTAAATATGCAGCAATACTAAATAAGTTTCCATTAGTAGGATTTCCTCTTAAATATAACTCTATATAAACATTATTTAATTCATTAAATACTTCCCTATTATAAAGACCCAAAAAGGACAATCTTAAAATATCATAATAATAAGGGTTTTCGTCTTCATTAAAGTAAAGCTTTTTTTCATGGGGTCTATTATGAATGTTTTTTCTTATTTGAGGCGGATTACCATCCTTTATCATTTTTTCAATAATTTTTGATATTCTCCTAAAGTCCTTATCAGATAAAATATTAAAGTCAGCTTCTTCATGGAGGATAAATAAACTATAAATAGTTAATGTGGCATGACTAATATCCTCCCAAGGAAAATTACCCTTTTCATTTTCCCAATAACTCCAATAATAAGAGTCATAATAAGAGTCATATTTCAACAAGGTATTTTTAAAATAGTTCAAGCTCATTTCGATTTTTTGTGTATATTGCTTATCATTAGTCAGTTTATCATAAAGCCCGCACGCTGCCAGATATGTTAAAATCCTATTTGGAACCCCTATTTTATTTGCCTCAGATACGTAAGGTTCCCCGTATGGATGCCCTTTATAAAATCCTTCATCTTCGGAAAAATTTACCCATAAATCTTTGTTATTGTGAATGGCTAAAGCCTTTCCGCTTTCTAATAAGAAACTGGTTGCTACCTTATTATATTTAATTAAATTGTACTTCTCTACTATATCTACAAATCTTAAGATTGGGAGAACAATCATTCCAGTGTGGACAGGGTAAGTATAATTGAATCTTCCTGATGTATAACGAGCACGGTCTGACCAAGCGGGTAAGGATAGTCCTGAATATGAAAAGCTCTCAATTCCCAGTTTTTCATCTGTATGATTCAGAATATACTGTGCCTGTGGAATAAACAACTCTAAATATTTTTCCTGTCCAGTTGCGTGATACATGTCAATTAGAGAATTGGCAGTATAGCCCCATCCCCATGCATATTCATTAGCGCTAAATTTTCTTTTTTCATTAGGAGGGAATTCTTCTATTGACCAATTTGATTGTTGAAAATACCATTCATCGTATAACCCTTTGGTGATAATTTCGTTTGGGTTTAATCCATCTGTTGCCTTTATTTGAAACAATCCTAAATGCATAATTAAAGTGATCGAAAATACTAGGATGAATTTTCTTAATATCATGGTTGCTCCTTTTATTATTTATACTTTGCTAAGTGAATAATGAGGAGTTTAGTGTTGTTAGTGAAAAAATATTAGTAAAGTCTAAATACTTACTGCTACTGTTTCTCTTTCTCTTCCTGGAAACCCGTAGGGGAGTTTATGTATTTCTTAACCGTTTTAGTGTCCACTCCCTCCCATTTGGTACATATCCTTGATCATAAAGTATTCCTCTCTAGTCTTCACGAACCATAGCTCATCTCAACAACTATGGTTCTATTTTAGATGAGGAATTTTATTCCGGCTATAATGGGGATTTAACATCCACTTTCACAATATTATTTATGGATTAAGTTTTTTTTCGTTTCCTAATTACTGCTTTTACATCCATCTCTTTCATCAAACGATACACCATAATGGAACTGACAAGAATGTTGTATTGGTTTTCCTCTCGATTGTAATTCTGCGGCAACCAAAAACGCCTTTTCGGTTATTTTAAATCTCCTTAATTAACTTTTTTAATCTTACTAATTTTTCTGCTTCAACTTGCTTTTTTGATCCCTTTTATTTTATTTATAATAACTAAAAGGCACTACACTTAGTATACGGCATGATTTTACAAAAGAATATTTATCCTTTAATTTCATTGATGGTCAGATATTTACATATAACTCCCTGTTTAGATTGTTTAAATACTTTTTTAAATTTTATTCTCCATTTCTAGTTCTTTGATCCGTGCGTCTTTGTCCATAGCAGTTAAAAATATAGCCACCTGCCAACAGTATATCTAGTTCTGTAATAAAGATTCTTTATAGCGATAACTATCGCCGTTGAAAACTACCAGATGAGAATGATGGATCAGTCGGTCAATGACTGCTTCCGTCAAGATGGGATCGCCAAAAACATGGTTCCATTGACCGAACTGAAGATTAGTGGTAATAATGATGCTTTTTGCCTCATAACACATTGAAATATCTTGGAATAATAACTCTCCACCTTGTTTATGTAGAGGAATGTAACCCGGCTCATCGAGAATTAATAAATCCAGCTTTTCAAGTTGCTTGAATAATTTCGGCAGAGTGCCTTTTTCATTCGCCTCAAGAAGCCTATTTACTAATCCTGCCACTGTGTAGAACTTTACCGATTTGCCAAACTTATGTATGGCATTCAAGCCGATTAGCGTAGCTAGGTAGGTTGTTTGCCGACTCCTACTCCTCCGTAGAAAATAAAATTCTCTTGCTTTTCCATGAACTCTCCATTTAAAAGGTTGTCCTTTGTCATTCCTGGCGGAACCTGAACCTCATTCCAATCAAACGGTTTTCCTTTCAGCGTTGGAAGGGTAGCCTGGGTTAACAGGAGATTTAGCCTGCGCTCTTCACGCTGCCGGATTTCGGCTTCAAAAAGTTTGAGTAAATACTCTTGGTTACTCGACGCTTCTACTTCATCAAAATGCTCTTTGATCCAACTCAGCTTTAACCGTTTAGCATAAGACTTTATTTGGTCATTCATTATGCATCCACCTCTTTATGGAGTTGGTCATAATCATCTAAGCCTCGCGTTGCTTCCGGCAGTTGAGGCAGCGACCTTTTAGACCTTAGGTCACTTCTGATTCCACGGCCGTTAATAAGTTGATAGAATACTTGTTTAATCGCATCTACGGAAGGATGCCCATGTTCAGAAGCGATGACCAGGGCTTTGGTAATAACGCTGAAATCGTGATCCTTTAAGATCGTCGATAATAGTTTCAGTGCCTCTGGCTTTTCAGCTACAGTACAGGATCCAAAATAGTTCTTCAGGAAGTCGGGTGCCTGCCCCCACATACTTTAAAGTATTAAAGGGTAGGAAAAATAGTAAAATACGGTGCTGGTTTTAATAATGGCACCGTATTTCCCTTGGTGTATGAAATTTAATTCAAAAGATCTTCATAGAAAAAAGGAAATCCTTTTGCTATTTCTTTGTATGTGCCTGCTGTTATTAGTAAATCTTCGTTACTATCATAGCATTCTTGATGTGAAAGGGTATAACTGAAATCTAATAGCACGTATTCAGATTCTTTAATTCTTCTTTTACATGTAGGACATAAAACTTCAGAAAGCTGGATTGACATTTATAAAGTACCTCCTTTCAGCTATATATAATAGTCTAAAAGGAAGGTGCCAGCTACCTGTATTCTTTAAGATTGCCTTTATTGACAAATGTGAACGCTAAACTAGAATCAACAGTTTTCAACAATTAACTACTTGACGGTTACATAGGGTTATTAACTAAAAGAAAAAGCCTTTTTTCTTTTTTAGAAAAGAATAGCGTGAATAGACTATTGACTCATAAATTGGATGGTAGTGACCCAATCCAGTGAATACTTATTCGCTTTTGAACTCTACTTAAAAAGATCTTTTTTACTCATTCCAGTAGATTCCCTATTATCATATATTACATGGTAACGCTGGTAGTCTCTTTCTCTTCTTTCTTCACAGCTATTGGCCCACTATTTTGAGATCCTAATATCACCCCAGAACCAATGAAGAGAAACCCTATAATTTGTAAAACCAAGATAGGCTCATCCAATACCAATACTGAAGTAATGGCTGCAACTAGGGGAATTCCGTTCATAAAAATGGCGCATTGACCGGGACCAAGGATGCTAATTCCTCGATTCCACAGCATATTTCCTATCCCTGTAGGAAATACACCGACATAGATCAGCATTACCCAGAGTAATAAACTCGTAGGCAACTCACTCCAACCTTTCATCGTTTGTTCCCAGATCACCATGGGGAAGTAACAGATTGAAGAAAGGGAGTAGGCGTACAAACTGATGATTGCCGGTGGAAACTTTATGTCAGTTGCTTTTTTTATAAATATGAAGCTAACACTAAAAGTTAGTAAGGCTCCAACGATATACAAATCACCAATGTTAAAAGATAAATTAATTAAGTTTGTGATTGCCCCTTCCAAGACTACCAGCGAAACACCAAAAAAGCCAAGACTAATACCAAGCATTTGCTTCCAGTGTAAAGGAACACTAAAGATCAAATACGAAATCAAGGCAGTTGCTAAAGGGGTTAATCCCATGATGAGTGAGGCATTGGTGGCTAACGTATATTTTAGCCCCATTTGAAAGAAAGCATTGTTAATAACAACACCAATAACAGAAGCACCTAAAACATAACCCCACACCTTCTTATTTCCTGGCACAATAAAAAGGAATTTTCGAACAACCCAAATCAGCGCAATAGCAGCAAAAAGGTTCCGAAAGAATAATAAAGTCCAAAAAGAGAAACTTTCAAGCAATATTTTTGTAATGACGAAATTGCTTCCCCACATTAAGATTACGAGTAACAAAATCCATTTTATGCGTGTTTGATTCAAATTTTCATCTTCTTTCAACGTTAGTCTATTTACATCTATTTCACCCAACATCAATACTTTTTAGACATTTTTAAGAATTATTAAATCACAGTAATTTAGCTGGCGCTAAATCTCTTGGCAAAAGTGATTGTTCTTCTAATATTAATACTTGTTGTAATGGAAATAAACAATAAATTTAGAATATAGGTGGTTCTACGCCAGGAATGAATAAGTTTAATTGGCAAGATAGGGGGGAAATAATATCCTTCCTATTTTTACAACCATAAGAAAAAGAGAAGAAGCAGCCAGAAAAAGGCAGTACGAGCGGTATGGAAGAGAAATAGGCAACAGCAGAGTATCCTATGACACACTATTGAAAACAAGCCCCTTAACACCTGAATAGCAGCGGACTCTGGAGCAGTTCTCCTATAAAAAGGAGTTGAGCAATCGCACCCAGATTAAAATTATTCGTTTAGCACGGACCATATCGGATTTGCAGGAGAGTGTAGGGATTACAGATCAAAGTTTATGGGAGGCCGTTAAGTTGAATAGTTTGGTTGAGAAGAATGTAACTCGAAAAAAGGTGAATGGCAGTTAACTAAAATAAAATCAAGAATAATAAATAAGTAATTAAAAGCCAAGGGAATGAATCCCTTGACTTTCAACATTACTTGCTCGGAATAATTGGTAATATGATATGTGATGGGTGTTCCGAGTCGTGATAGATCATATTTTCTGCAATGATGGTTTCAGAGTCCGTTCCCCACTTGTTTCCTGTATTAGGGTTATTATCAAAGCGTGGGTAATTACTGCTTGAAACGTCAACACGAATACGGTTGCCTTTGTTAAATATATTACTGGTGGTGCCTAAATCAATGGTAAATTCATAGATTTCACCAGGATTTAATAGTGTCTCTTTTTCCCGGGATTCACGGTATCTCGCCCGGATAATGCTATCCTGAATAATAATGGATTTTCCATCCGGGGAGACCTCGGTTAGTTTTACAGCAAAATCTGTATCTTTTGCAGAAGAGGATGCCCATAGCTTCACTTCAATTGGGCCCGTTACTTCCGTATCCTCTTTAAGTGCATCAGTTGTAAAGGTTAATACACCCTGCTCAATTTCCTGCTGGTCTTGTGGGCCGCGTTTTGGAGCTGGAGTTGTTCCAGATAAATTTCCTCCGACTGTTTCAACAGGGTTATCAGGATCATAAGTATAGGCATCAGGTTTTTCGTTTGCTTTAGGTTTTTCAGGAGACAGTACCCCGTCATTTAAGGAATCAATGGTTCCTGACTTCCCATCTCGCAGGTAATACTTCGTGTACTCAGTACGCGCTAATGGCCACTCCTTCTCTGTGCGCCAGTATCCGCTATTTTCTTCATCCATCACATACAATTTTACAGGGTCTTCGTTCATGACACCGTTTTCAATTCCTTTTAGCCAATAATCAAACCAGCGCAGCTGCTCCAGGCGCCAATTTTCAGTTCCATTTGCTCCACTATGAACATCGCTTAAATCTGCTTCTGGAAATACATCTTCTCCTACGTCTTTAGTCGGATATCCATGTGTCCAAGGGCCAATCATCAGCTTCTGGCTTTCACGGATATTAACTGGTTTTCCTATTGTTTTTAACTTTCTTTTCTCAGGACCATTTTCAGTGATTCCTATATAGTTGTTTGAGGTTCCGCTAAGTAAAATATCATACCAGCCGCCAACATGGTAAGTCGGCACTGGCCAGGAATCATGCCACTCCTGGGGAGAAATCTGTTTCCAATAAGGTCCATACTCAGGGTTTTGGAGTGCTTCTTGCCACCAGCCCTGGAGTTCATTTAATAGGGTGATTCCGTTTCTTGGGGTATAATTTAACAGCTCCTGGTAGTTTACATTTGTCAATTGCTCCTGATAATAAGTATTTCCATTTTGTTCATCCATGCGTCTTGCTGTATCGTGCGATTGCCCTAAAGTCCAAGAGAGATAGCGGTCCAGCTGCATGGCTCCGCCTGTAAAGAATACTTCCTCGGCGAAATTGCTCGCTCCTTCCAGTGGAATCATAGTAACAAGGTGCGGCGGTTTTGATTTAGCTAATACGTATTGGGTATAAGCCATATACGAAAGACCCATTGTCCCGACTTTCCCATTGCTAAACTCTTGTGCTGCAGCCCATTCGATAAGATCATACCCATCATTTGCGTCATCAAAGATAAAATCCCATTCTCCTTCTGATTTGAACCTTCCTCTAGTATCCTGTACAACAACAGCATAACCCTTTTGGGCAAAGAAAGGTCCCTCTGCCCCGCCATAAGTATCCTTGTTATAAGGAGTCCTTAAAACAAGAGTGGGAAAACCTTGCTTCTCCTCTTTTTTGCTCGTAGGAGCTGGTAAGTATAGATCTGTTGAAAGCTTCACTCCGTCTCTCATCTCAACCATAACATCTCTCACTACTTGATAATCATAATCCTCGCCATTTTTCACTTGCTTACCTGATACTAATCCTGTAAAAAGAGACATGACCAGGACAGTAGTCAGCAGCAAAGAAAAAAGTACCCTTAACTTCCCTTTCATTCACAACCCTCCAGATAATTTAGAATATTCAAACATTTATAATTGTATCCATGCAGGAATTTTTTGTAAATGGACTGAATTTCCTATATACGCTATCGTTTCTGTGAGATATGCCTTAATCCTATATCAAATTTGCTGGGGATGTTGGGGAATTCAGATTTAAATATATGGGTGGCAAGGAAGTGGAATAGTTTTTTGCAAGGCAAGTTGTATGTGGAGAATGAATATAGAATGCTTGTAAACGATCATTTCAAATACCCTTTACCAGAATTCAACTAATCGTAATAATTTTCAAATATATATTGAAATTTCTGAATATATATATTATTCTAATTATGTTGATTGTCGACAAAAGACATTTGATTCCATGAAAAGTGAGGAAAAAGGAGGGGTTCTAGTTGGATGTATATAAAAATTTAGAAGAATTAGAAATTACACTTCCAGATGCTTATAAACCTGTAGCAGAATATGTTCCTGCCAAGACTTTTTTAGGTAAGCTTGTTTATACTTCAGGACAAGATGCCAGAAAAGATGGGGTGCTACTCTACAAAGGTAAAGTAGGAGGAGAAATTGGTCTTACAATTGAACAAGGTTATGATGCTGCAAGACAAACGATGATAAATTGTCTAGCAGTATTACATCAAGAGATTGGAAATTTAAATAAAGTGAAGCAAGTTGTAAAAGTATTAGGATTTGTAAATTCTGCGGATGGTTTTGTGGAACAGCCGTATGTCATGAATGGAGCTTCTGAATTACTTGTACAGGTGTTTGGTGAAAAAGGTAGACATGCCCGGAGTGCATTGTCTTCAAACGAATTACCATTTGATACTCCAGTGGAAATTGAAATGATTGTGGAACTAGAATAGTAAATTAAAAGAATAATATATTGGAGTAGAAAATATCAATGAGTAAAGTACAATCCGTTGATAGAGCATTAGATATACTTAATATACTTACACAATATCCAAATGGAATTGGAGTTACTGAACTTTCACATAAGTTAGGTGTTGCGAAAAGCACTACCTTCAGATTACTTCATACATTACTAAAACAAAATTTCGTTATGAAGGACGCACTAACAGATAATTATAAGTTAGGTACTCAAATTCTATATATTTCAAATTTTGTACTTGAAAACTTTAATATCAGAGATATTGCTAAGAAGAAAATCGAAGAACTATCACGTGTAACAAATGAAGCAGTACACTTATGTGTTCATGATCGTAGTGAGGTTGTTTATGCTGACAAAGTTGAGTCAAACCAGACAATAAGAATGCATTCTAGGATTGGGAAAAGAGCACTCATGCATTGTACAGCAGTAGGTAAAGCAATCCTGGCATTTTTGGATGAAAAAGATGTAGTAGACATTTTAATATCCAAAGGAATGGAAGCATATACAAAAAACACTATTACGGACATCGAACATATGAAAAGGGAATTAGAGACGATTCGAAAAAATGGCTATTCTATTGATAATGTAGAGAATGAAGATGGAATCAGATGTATAGCTTCACCAGTTTTTAATCACAATCAAGTGCCAATTGCTGCAATCAGTATATCTGGACCTGAATCTAGAATTACAATGGATAGAATTAATTCTGAATTAATCGATTTCATTACGAAAACATCTCAACAGATTTCAAAAGAATTAGGCGCTTAAAGTAGGCCTGATTGTTATCTTATACCAAATATGCGGAACATCGTTCCACTATAAGAAACAGGAATTTTTATTAGTTAAAAGTTATAACAATATTCCTCAAAAAGGGAACCTATTTATTAATATCAAAGTTGAAACCGTACCTACATTAAAGTAACCAATATATTTTTTTATAAAAAACACATGGAACAGTGTTCCGTATTCAGGAACAAAGGGGAGGAAATACAATGAAAAAGTTTTTATTGCTAATAATAACGATGTTCGTAGTAGTGTTTGCTGCAGCTTGTAGTAGTAATACAAGTAGTTCAGATAATACAGATAAGTCAGATGGTAAAGCATCAAGCTCGGGGTCAGGCTACCAAGGTGAATCCTATGAATGGAAAATTGGATTTAACACACCTGAAGATTCTGTGCGTGGGGTAGCAGCTCAAAAGTTTAAAGAAGTTTTAGAAGAAAAGACGGATGGAAAAGTTACAGTAAAACTATTTGCTGGTGAAATTTTAGGTTCTGAGCAAGAAATGCTAGAGCAAGTTCGTTCAGGAGCATTAGATATGCAGCTTTCTGGTGGTGGCGGTATGCAAAATATTGTCCCAGAATATGCAGTTTTAGCTCTTCCCTTTATGGTTGAAAACTACGAAGAAGCATATGCAGTTTTAGATGGCGAAATTGGAGATGAGCTCAAAGAAAAGGCAGCAGCGAAAGGATATAAAGTATTAGCACATACAGACCTGGGTTTTGCCCAAATTACAAATAGTAAACGTCCAGTAAAATCACCAGAGGATTTAGAAGGATTAAAGATTCGAAGCCCACAAGAACCAACTTCTGTAGAAACCTTCACTCAGCTTGGCGCTTCTGTTACAACAATGGCATTTACTGAGGTTTACATGGGATTACAGCAAAATGTAATTGATGGTCAATTCAACCCATTAGATGCAATCTATGAAAACAAATTCCATGAAGTTCAAGAACACCTGACAATGACAAACCATTTTTATTACCATGTTAACTTTATTATGAATAATAGCTTATATGAGGGGTTAGATCCTGAGCTGCAAGCAATTGTAGATGAAGCAGCGAAAGCAGCACAGGAGGCATCTCGCGAATATACACAAAAGAAAAACGGCGAAATGCTGGATGTTTTATCATCTGAACTAGAAATTGTTAAGGAGCCAGATTTAGAAGCATTTAGATCAAAAATTGATTATGCACCATTCTACGAATTTGTTGGTCAAGAATTCTTGGAAAAAACACAAAAATTTATTGAAGATTACCGAAATAAGTAAAGCTTGTTTTAGCCGGGTGGATGTTTCATCCGGTTAAGCACTTTTTTAGGGGGGAAGAAGATGGGTTTAAAAAAACTTCAAGATTATGCACTTAAATCTATCACCGGCGTATCTAATGTCTTTCTAGTGACCTTGACAATTATTGTAACAATGGAAGTAATTGCGAGAAAACTCTTTGATCATTCATTTACATTTGTTAGTGCATTAACAGCATTTGTTTTCCCGTGGCTGGTGTTCTTGGCCATTATCAGTGTTACAAAATACAATGATCATATTGGCGTTCAGTTTTTTCTTGAAAAGTTCAAGGATCCTTATAAAAAAATAGCCCTTATTTTTAATAGGGTTATCATGCTATTTTTTTCATTATTTATGCTTATGTCAAGCTATGAATTGACAGAAGGTGTCGTGGATATACTGGTTCCGATTTTAAACATATCACGTGCATGGTTATATGGCTCTATGGTCGTATCTTTTCTTGGAACTTCTATCGTATTGATTTTTCAAATTATTTCGATAATAAAAAATGGTTATGTCATAAAAAGTGAGTATGAAGGAGTTGATAATAATGATTTGGGTCATGGTGCTTAGCTTTTTTGTCTTAATAATTCTGGGAACTCC
The DNA here is from genome assembly GCF_058145115.1 of Cytobacillus sp. C11.1. Taxonomy (NCBI): domain Bacteria; kingdom Bacillati; phylum Bacillota; class Bacilli; order Caryophanales; family Bacillaceae; genus Cytobacillus; species Cytobacillus sp. C11.1. The sequence continues at coordinate 1,219,872 of NZ_CM176935.1, forward strand.
CATAGCCTTTGCGATGGGTGCATCCTCTCTCTTTTTTATATTAGTCGAAGGTATTCCTCTTTCGACAATGGCTCAACGGTTCTTCTCAAATACTCAATCCTTTGCATTTTTAGCAGTACCCTTCTTCATTCTTGCAGGAAACTTGATGGTGCATGGGGATATTGCTAGAAGACTAATTAATGTTGCAAATTCGATGGTAAGGCATCTGCCTGGTGGACTAGGCTGCGTATCTGTTGTAACGAGTATGGGAATGGCCGGGGTTTCAGGATCTTCAGTAGCAGATGCGGCTTCAGTTGGAAGTGTCTTAATCCCAGAAATGAAAAAGAAAGGGTATCCTTCTTCTTTTGCTGTAGCGATTAATGCGACAAGTTCTGTGGTCGGAATTATTATTCCTCCAAGTAGTACGATGATTATCATTGCCTGGTTAGCGAATCTCTCGGTTGCAGAAATGTTTTTGGCAGGTATTATTCCTGGTATTCTTATCGGACTTACATATCTAGCAACAACGATCATTATTTCGTTAAAAAAAGAGTACCCTCGTGAAGAAAGACCAACGATTATGGAGTTGGTTAAGAGCATCACAAGTGCATTTTGGGCATTAATGCTTCCAATCGTTTTATTATCAGTAATTGTTTTTGGTATTGCGACAGCAACTGAAGCGGCAGCGGTAGCAGCAGTTTATGCGTTTATCATTGCATTACTTGTTTATAGAACGTTGAGTTGGAAGGGCTTTTTAGCGGCACTAAAAGAAAGTGTTTATTCAACTACATCTGTTATGATGATCGTTTGCTCTGCTTCTATATTTACTTGGGTTTTAATACAAGAAGGAGTGCCGCAACAATTATCTGAACTATTATTAAGTTTTGGTTTACCAAATTGGGCACTTTTACTGCTTATGGTTTTAGTGATGTTCTTTTTCGGTATGGTAATGGATTTAGTTCCAAACCTGTTTATCTTTATTCCGATTTTCCTGCCAATGGCTATTAATATGGGGATGGATCCTATCCATTTCTGTCTAGTTATGTTATGTACGCTTGCACTTGGGTTATTTACACCTCCTGTAGGTACAACTCTATTTATTTCATGTTATATCGCAAAATTAGATATGGATAAAACTATTAAAGATTTGATCCCATTTGCAATTACTGGGGTTGCAGTGGTTTTACTTATTGCCTATATCCCGGCATTAACGATGTGGATTCCAAGTTTACTTAAATAGGATGAAGGGAATGTGATCTGACTTGATAACACCATACGTAAAGATAGATTTTAACCAAGTTAAAAAAAATATCCATTCAATGGCCGGTTCTTTATCTGAATTTAATATTTCACACCGACCACATGTAAAGCCACATAAAAATGTAGAGTTCGCAAAGCTGCAAATTGAAAGTGGAGCCGTTGGTATAACATGTGCGACGCTAACCGAACTTGAAATCATGGCACAGGGCGGCATTGAAAATATTCTACTGGCAATGCCATTGATTGGAGAAGATCAGTGGGATCGTTTAGGGGATATCTTAAGTAAATATAGCTTTACATTTACGACTTTGGTAGATAGTGAAACAGGACTAAATGGGTTGGCTAAAATAGGTAAAAGAATCAATAAACCAATAAATGTTCTAGTAGACATAGATAGTGGAGGCCACCGGGAAGGGGTGCAGCCTGAAGAAGCAGTCAAATTTGCAAAGAAGGTTCATCAAAATGAGTGGTTAAATTTAAAAGGCTTGTTTACGTATTATGGCCATATCTATCAATATGAGCTAGCAGAACATCCAGAAAAGGCGGCGGAAGAAGCAGCTATTTTACTAGAACAAAAACAGAAATTAGAGCAAGAAGGTATCTCTGTTGAAGTTCTTTCTGGAGGCTCCACTGTTTCTTCCATGCATCCCCGACAATTATCAGGAATTACAGAATCTAGAGCAGGTAACTATATTTTTTACGATATGAATGCTGTTCATTTAGGGATTGTGGATATCGAACAATGTGCATTACGAGTTGTTGCGAAAGTCATTAGTATTCCAACGAAGGGCAGAGCGACAATTGATGCAGGATCAAAGGCAATGACAACAGACGGACCCCTCAGCGGTAATCAGTTTGGATATATTGTGAATAATCCAGAATTAAAGATTACGAAATTAAATGAAGAGCACGGATTTGTCGAATATGACCCGGAGAAAGTGGACGTGAAAATTGGTGATATTGTTGAAATTATTCCGAACCATGCCTGCGTCGTTCCAAATCTATTTAATCAGGTTTTCTTATTCGATGGAGATCGCTTATTGAGATCAATCAATGTGGATGCAAGAGGTCGAAATTATAAATAGGGGATGAAGTGAGATGAGTAAAGTACTTGATCAATTACAAGAAGTGTTTCAAGAGGAAGAGCAGATTGCTATTTTTAGAGAATTGATAAAGGTTCCCAGCGAAAACCCTGGAAATTACGAAGAAGATATAGCTTTGAAAATTCAGGAAATCTTAAAAAATGAAGGGATCGCTTCTCGTTTAGAGTATGTCGATCAAAAGAGGCCAAATCTATATGCAATCCTTGAAGGAGAAAAAGAAGGGAAAACCCTTTTATATAATGGTCATCTAGATACAGTGCCTGCTGGTGAAGGCTGGGAACATAGTCCATTTAGCGCCTACGAGGATGAAGAAGGGTATATTTACGGACGAGGTACTTCCGATATGAAAGCTGGAGTTGCCTCTATGCTGTATGCTGCCATTTGCTTGAAAAGAATGGGGTATCCCAATGAGGGGAAAATCATCCTCTTTTTCAATGCAGATGAGGAGATTGCCAATTTAGGTATGAAACAGTTTTTAACAGAGGAGATTACGGCTGATTTTGCAATTATTAGTGAACCGACTGATCTAGATATTGCCATTGGGCACAGAGGGTCCTCAAGATATTATGTGAAAACAACAGGTGTAGCTGGTCATGCTTGTTATATAAAAGAGCCAGACAACGCAATTGAAAAAATGAATAAATTGCTTCCGTCCCTATTCAACTGGGGAGTAGAAATCAAAAAACAGAAAACAAATGACTTCCTTGGAAGTGCATTAAGTAACGTGACGACTATTAAAGGTGGCATTGCCGGAAATATCATTCCGGATGAATGTGTTGTTGAAATAGACCGCAGATTATTACCAGGAGAAACAAAGGAACAAGTGTTACAGGAATATAAAGAATTGCTTTCAAGTACTGATATTGAGTATGAAATTGAGAACTATACGTTTTTACCTGCTAGTTTAATAGAAAAAGACCACTTTCTTGTGGAGTCTGTGAAAGAAGTTAGTCAAAAGTATAAAGAAGGCTCTCAAATTAAATCCTTTGAGGCTACTTGTGAAGCAACATTTTTCTCTGTAAACAAAGGGATTCCAACGATTATCTTTGGACCGGGAACATTGGATCAAGCACATGTGAAAAACGAGCGTGTTCACAGATCGCAGGTTGTTAAGGCAGGGAAAATCTTTGTAGAGGTAGGCTTAAAACTATTAAGTGAGTAAGGATTTGATCATATGGCAACTCAATATTCTTTAAAGTGCATTAATTGTGAAGCTGCTTTTGAAGCAAAACCAGCATACAAATGTCCGAAATGTAAAGGGATTCTACAAATTGAATATACTTTTGACGGAACAGACTTTAGGTCTGATCAGGATGTAAATCAATTAAAGGAAAAATTAATCTTTCACGATGATGAAACGAATAGTCTGCTAGGTGAGGGAAACACCCCTTCTATAGAGCTTAAAAAGAGTGCAATCAAGCTCGGACTTAGGGGGCTGTATGGCAAAAGTGAATTTTTAAATCCAACAGGATCTTTTAAGGACCGGCCTGTTGCGGCAGGAATTAAAAAGGCAATAGATTTCGGATACAACAAGGTAATTGTGGCTTCTAGCGGAAATGGAGCTGCAGCAGTAGCTGCCTATTCTGCTAGACATAATTTGGAATCAATTATTCTTGTACCGGAAAGTACTCCAGCGGAAAAAGTGAAACAATCACAGTTCTTTGGAAGTAAGGTTATTAAAGTGAAGGGCCCTTACAGTAATAGCTTCGATCTAGCGTTAAAAATGAGTGAAATGGGGGAGTTATACAACCTCACAACGACCTTTATTAATCCTTATACAATTGAAGGCGATAAAGGGGTAGCTTTTGAAATTCACAGCCAGCTTGATGAATGGCCAGATTATATAGTTGTTCCGATTGGCGCTGGTCCTTTATTAGTAGGAATCTACAAAGGGTTTAAAGAGCTAAATGAACTCTTCAGACTTGAACGCAAGCTTCCGAGAATGATCGGCGTGCAAGCAACAGGCTGTTCGCCAATCGCTAAAGCGTTTAAAGAAAATGCTCGTCATGTATTCGCAGAAGAAAATCCTGAAACGATAGCGGGAGGAATTGGCGACGGACTTAACGGGTATTCAGAGGATGGTACATTCACGTTGGATATCATTCGAAAATCGGATGGGGTATGTGTAGATGTAACTGACGAAGAAATTTTGTTAGCGCAAAAGGAGTTAGCTGCAGATGAGGGATTATTTGTTGAACCATCATCGTCATCGGCACTGGCAGGATTAAAGAAAATTATTAAAGATAAACCATTAGAAGACCAATCAGTCATGCTCCTATTAACTGGTCATGGACTAAAAGATATGAAAAGTATTTCCACAACTGAGGAAGAAATTCCATGTATCAACCCAAGTGTTGATGAGCTAAGGAAATTACTTTAGGAGGATCTATCATTGCTGGGTCAAAACTTAACGATTCCTAATCTTGAAGATATTAAGAGAGCAAAAGCTCGAATGCAAAAAAATATAAATTTGGAAACCAAAGTGGTCAACCAGGAAACCCTTAACAACAAATATGGATTTAATATTTATATAAAGCCAGAAGGTTTACAGCCAACAGGGTCATTTAAAATTCGCGGGGCATTTAACAAAATGCTCGCTTTAAAGGATAGTAAATCAGTAAAGCAATTTATTACAGCTTCAGCTGGAAATCATGCGATTGGAGTGGCTTATTCGGGCCAATTTATTGGAGTTCCTGTGACAGTTGTCGTTTCGGAAAAAACGCCTCAAATTAAAATTGATACGTGCAGAAACATGGGGGCGAATGTCGTTATTCATGGTCAAAATTATGACGAAGCCTATGAAGAGGCGAGACGACTTTCAGAAAAGCATCAATACGTATACATTCACCCCGTAGCAGATTGTGAAGTGGTTGCAGGTCAGGGGACAATCGGTTTGGAGATTCTTGAGGAAATTCCGGATGTAGAACAAGTCATTGTTCCAATCGGAGGGGGCGGACTTATTTCTGGTATTGCCATCGCGATAAAATCGGTAAAACCCGATGTGAGAATCATTGGTGTACAGCCTGAAGGGTCGAAAGCTTATTATGAGAGCTGGAAGAAAGGGACATTAACCAAGATTGCAAGTTCGACTACGATCGCGGATGGCTTATCCTTAAAAAATCCAGAGCCTTATTTGTTCGAGTTAATGAAAACATGGGTAGATGACGTTATTTATGTTAAGGAATCAACGATAAAAGAAGCAATAAATGATTTTCTGTTTTTCGGAAAGCTCTTAGTAGAAGGTTCAGGAGCTGTAACGCTTGCTAGCATCATTGAAAATCAAGTTGATAAACAGAAAAAAACGGTTATTCTTGCAAGCGGATCTAACATTGATAAAAGTAGGTTAATGGAATCAATTGAAGGGGAGTAGCAACAGTTTATGGGGGTGTAAATATGAAAAAATTAGACGTGGTTACAATTGGAGAAACAATGGTGATACTTAACCCGATACAAGATATGCCTTTTACAGACTCACATTTTTTTATGAAACAAATCGGTGGAGCTGAATCCAATTTTGCGATTGGACTAAGTCGTTTAGGGCATAAAGTTGGCTGGATCAGCAGATTGAGTGATAATTCGCTGGGGTATTATATCCACAATCTATTACGAGGAAACGGTGTCGATACTAGTTTAGTCGAATTTGATGAAGAAAACCCAACAGGATTATTAATTAAGGAACGTCTTTTCCAAAGTCAAGTGAATATCCACTATTATCGTCATAAAACTGCAGCAAGTTTTATGACGAAAGACATTATAGATGAAGACTATATCTCCCAGTCTAAATACTTGTTTATTACAGGAATCACGCCAGCATTAAGTGAATCGTGCAGGGAAATGATTTTCGAAGCCATTAAGGTTTCAAAACAAAATGGACTAAAAGTAATCTTTGACCCTAATCTTCGATTTAAATTGTGTAGTGATAAAACTAAATATAAAGAGATGATAAACGAGATTGCAAGTTTATCAGATTATTTTTTACCCGGAGAGCAGGAAGCAAAGTTCCTATGTGACTATGATGCTCCTGAAGATATCGCAAACGCTTATTTAACGATGAATCCATCTTTAACATTAATTTTAAAGCTTGGCAGTGAAGGCTGTTTTTATGCAAACAGTAAGCAGCAGGGATATGTGAAAGGAATCAAAGCAGAAAAAATAATTGATCCAATTGGTGCTGGGGATGCATTTGCAGCTGGATTTGTAGGTGGGTTGCTAGAAGGGAAAAACATAGAGGAAGCATTGCATCAAGCCAATATACTTGGTGCTATTATTGTTCAAACGAATGGCGACATCGAAGGCTTTCCATACCGGAAGCAATTATATGAGTTTAAAGATTACCTGCTAGAGCCTTCGCAAGAAGAGGTGAATCGTTAATGAGAAATCAGTTACAACGAATTGCAGATAATCCAATTATTGCAGTAATCAGAAATGTACCAGAAGAAAAAGCAATAAAGGTAATAGAAGCCTTATTTTTAGGTGGCATTAAAGTGATGGAAGTAACCTTTGGCAGTCCAAATACAGAAGGTGTTATTAAAAAGGCAAAAGATACGTTTGGGGACGAGGTTTTAGTTGGAGCTGGGACCGTCCTAACCGAGAAGCATGTCAATAGCGCTGTTCATGCTGGTGCAGAATTTATCTTTTCACCTAATTTTGATGAAAAGGTTGTTAAATTATCACTTCAACATGATGTTATCTCTATACCTGGTGTAATGACACCCTCGGAAATTTATAAAGCATATGAAGCAGGAGCACATGCTGTTAAGATTTTCCCTGCAAATGTAGTAGGACCAGGATTTATTAAGGATATTAAAGGTCCAATGCCTTTTATTGATATCATCCCAACTGGCGGCATTAATAAAGAAAATATCACTAGCTTTTTAGAAGTGGGATCCTTAGCTGTGGGGATGGGTGGATCACTTATAGATAAACAATTGATTCAAGAAGGAAATTATAAGCAACTGACTCAGAATGCAAGTGAATTAGTGCAAAAAGTAGAAGCAATGAAGATTATTTAGGGGGTGTAATAATGGTACATATCAGTCAGAGGGATATAATTAAAAGAAACGGTATAAGAGAAATTATGGAGTTAGCCATGGAAATGGAAGATGTGATTCAGCTGCAAGTCGGAGAACCGGTTGTTGATACACCAGCTTTTATTAAAGAAGCTGCCGTTCAAGCCATTCATAATAATTATTCACGTTATACGGCAAATGCCGGGTTGCCATCTTTAAGACAGGCAATTATCAACCGAATGAAGGCTAAATATGATGTTGAACTAGGCTTGAAAAATGTGATCGTTTCACCTGGTGCAGTGGCTGCTATAAATATTGCACTGCTTTCTACTGTTGATGTTGGTGAAGAAGTGCTAATTCCTGACCCATCTTATCCAAATTATGACGCCTTAATTCGAATCCAAGATGCTGTTCCAAAGTATTATCCGACTGATCCTAAAAATGAATACTTACCCGATGTGGGTAAACTGCGAGAATGCATTACTGAAAAAACGAGAGTCATTATCCTTAATTCTCCTAACAACCCAACAGGGGCTGTCTTAACGAGGGAAAAGTATCAGGAAATTATTGAAGTTGCAAAGGAAAATAATATTTATATTATTTCAGATGAAATCTACGATGACCTCATATATGACCGCGAGCACATCAGTGCCTTATCCGTAGACCCAGACTATAACGACCATATCATTGCAATTTATGGATTCTCCAAATCTTTTGCAATGACTGGTTGGAGATTAGGATATGCCATCATCCCAGAACACTTATATGGAATCACAACTAAATTGCAAGAACCAGTCACTACATGTGCCTCTTCTATTTCGCAAAAGGCAGGTGAAGCGGCATTAACTTCCCCCCACTCTGAACCATTTATTGAAGAGATGAAGGAATTGTATAAACAAAAACGTGACCTAGCTTGTCAGCTTCTAACGAAATATGAAATGGATTATGTGAAGCCAAACGGAGCCTTTTATATCACGATTGATATCTCTAAAACAAATATGAATTCAATGGACTTTGCAAAGCAATTATTAGTAGAGGAGAAAGTGGCTATAGCTCCGTGCACAACATTTGGTCCTTCAGGAGAAAAAATGATCAGGCTATGTTTTGCTGGAGATGATGAAAGATTAAAGAAGGGTATCGAAATACTTGGCATGTTTTATAAGAAAAGGTTGATAAAAGATGGTCAACATGAACAAGCACGCTTATAGTGATTATACGTCTTATGAGCTAAAGGAAATGATTAATAAAGAGAACCCGATTGTCATAATTCCTGTTGGTGCAACAGAACAACATGGTCCACATCTGCCGTTAAATACAGATGCGGACATAGGATACAGTGTTGCTATAGAAATGGCGAAAAATTGTAAAGAAAAAGTAATCGTAACCCCTCCAGTATGGACGGGTTTTTCACCACATCATATGGATTTCTGCGGAACGATTACCCTAAAACAGTCAACATTATTTCACTTAACTGTTGATATTATTGAGAGCCTGCTATCTCATAAGGCACAGAGGATTGTATTGATGAACAGTCATGGAGGCAACATTTCCTTATTAAAAACGGTCGCAGACGAAATGACCATGAAACATAATATCCCTATTTTATACTTCACCTATTGGCACTTGCTCGCAGACCAAATCCCATACATAAGACAATCTTCCTTAAATGGAATGGCACATGCGTGTGAGCTGGAAACGTCGTTAAAGTATTATTTTCATGCTGATAAAAGCGACGTAAGAGAGAGCTTGATAGAAGATGTGATGGTCCCTATTAACCCCTTTCAAAATGTAGATATGTTTGCACCGAATAAAATAAATGTTTATAGAAAGTTTAAGGAAATCAGCCCCACAGGGACGATAGGGGCACCTTCAAAGGCTTCTAAAGAAACAGGTGAAAAGCTAGTTAATGCGCTTGTGAAAGAATTTAATAGCTTAGTAGAAAGTTTTTGGTAAGGGGTTTTCTAAAAGGTATTTACTATTTGGTAGGGATGGAATGATAAGGGGTTATATTATAAATCACTCATTTACAGGAATCATTCCAACGTATATTACCCCGTTAGATGACCAAGTAGATCAAGCTACAATTAAAGTAATTATTAATAGAATCTGAGGCAGATGGCTTTTTTTCAGGTAGTATGGGTGAATTTAGTCAAGTAAACGAGACATATGAAATGAATAAAGGAACCTAAAACGAGCTTGGGATTAACCCGAAGCTCGTTTTTAATGTGCTTCCTATTGTAATTTTTAGTGCTTTCTTTTTATTTTTTCCCAAAATGGAGCCGGCTAAAAACAACTACCCTCTTTATTTACCGTTTTCCCTGTATTATTTTACGATTAGTGAAGTTATCCTCAAGGAGCAGCCAATATTACGGGTACGGAAAGCCTAATACCCAGTAGCTGATCCCCCTAAGACCACAATCTTTTACCGCGTCAAATTTGGCCTGGGCACTTTGAGCATCTTCAAACTAGACTTCATGTCCCCGCCCATCTGTATATCTCGGGAAGGAGTATCGTACGGCAAGAATATGACCGGAATACAGAAAAGCTTTATCCATCCAATCCAAAAGGCGTTATAATGAAAAAAGAGGAGATGGAACGGCTGGCAGAACAAAGACACAGGATTTATATGTTATTTAGGATGAAATATACAGCGAGAACACATTCGTGAGACGGCATGTTTCTTTTGCTTCATTAGATGGTAGGAAAGAAAGGACTATTGTGATTAATGTGCACTCCAAGTCCCACTCCATGACGGGCTGGCGTTGTTCCCGGCAGTGCCTTTACACCATACGGGAAGGCTATATACGAATTTCTTACGCTTATTCCATGGAAAGTCCTTCAGGGAGGATTAAACAGACTTGAAAATTTTATTCATCATTACAGGGCAAAGGAGTCTTTTGCATGACACATAACTATTCATTTCAGTCACCAAAGCAGCTGCGGGACACTTTATGTGATCTGGTATCTATCCCAAGTGTTACCTTAACAGAAGGGGAAAAGCATTTTCCGCTGAGAGTGGAACAGCTGTTAAGGGATATTCCTTATTTTAAAAAACATTCATTACAAATAAAGAACCATCCGATGGCGGATGGCAGGTTTGTTCTGACTGCCCTTTACAGGCATGACGAGGCCTGTAAAACTGTTGTCATGATCAGTCACTTTGACGTTGTAGATATTGATGATTATGGCGATTTAAAGCATCTTGCCTTTTATCCGGAAGAGTTAACCAGGGCCATGAAGGAACGTGTTGATCGTCTTCCTGCTGATGTAAGGGACGATCTTAATTCAGGGGAATGGCTGTTTGGAAGAGGCACAATGGATATGAAATGCGGGCTTGTTCAGCATCTGTCGCTCATCGAGAAGGCTTCCAGTGAAGAATGGAAAATCAATCTGCTTTTACTGACTGTTCCTGATGAAGAGGTGAATTCAAGGGGAATGCGGGAAGTGATTCCCAAGCTGCTTGATCTTTCGGAAGAATATGATTTAACGTACACTCTATTCCTTAATTCAGAGCCAATGTTTTCCCAAATTCCTCAGGATGAGAAATACTACTTTTATACGGGATCCATCGGGAAAATTATGCCCGGAGCCCTTTGCTTTGGCCGGGAAACACATGTAGGTGAGCCGTTCTCCGGCATCAATGCGGGGTGGATGTCATCCGTACTCACACAGGAAATGGAATGGAATAAAATGTTTTGCGAAACGGTGAATGGAAAGACCAGTCCGCCGCCGACTCTCCTGCTTCAAAAGGACTTGAAAAAAGAGTATTCCACTCAAATTCCGCACCGTTCTGTCAGCTTATATAATCTCCTATTAATGAAGAAAACGCCTGCTGATGTGATGGAGGAAATGAAGCGTGCAGCTGAAACCGCAGCCAAGAAAATGGAAAATTTCATTATAGAAAGGTATCGTTCATTCAAACTGGAAATGAATGAAGTTCCCGCTATCCGCGTATTTTTCTATGAGCAATTAAGGGATTTTGCTGTTAAGAAGACAGGTGAAGATTATATCGCCATTCTGGAACAGTCCATTGCCAGAGACACGCAAGGCGACATTCGCGAACAAACCATTCAAATTGCCGACCAAATATCCATGCTCTGCCAGGAACTGGGACCCATGATCGTCTTGTTCTATGCACCGCCGTACTATCCGGCCATTAATACAGCTGAGCATAAGGATATCCAGTCTCTATCACACACTCTCGTTCACTTTACCAAGGAGGAGTATGGCAAGGTGCTTCATGCAGTTGATTATTTTAACGGTATTTCAGATTTAAGCTATGCCGGATTACAGGGAGACTTATCTGAAATGGAATGCTATAATTCAAACCTTCCTGGAGGACAGCAGCTGTATTCCATACCTTTTGAAGAAATGGCCCAATTCAAAGCACCGGTTATCAATGTTGGGCCAATTGGCAGGGATGCTCATCAAAAAACAGAGAGGCTGCATATGCCATTTGCCTTTGAACAGCTTCCCAAGATTTTGGAGCATTTGATTTTGGAGCATGAGTCTTCTTAAATTTATAAGGGACATAGAAGTGGGACAAGGGACAGGCCCCTTGTCTTTCTTTCCCGATTCCGGATCCCCGGTTATGAGGACAGAGCTATTGTATACCATTGATGTGACCGATGTTGAAAAAAGATTTTCCTGTTCAAGCTCGTAAACATTCTTTCCGATAAATTCCTCCCCTTTCCTATCTCATACTAGCCGTTTTTTAGAAACGTATATATAACAAGAATACAAATACAAGGGTCATAATCAAAGTATTATAAAACCATAGTGAGCTAAGCCAAACATTTTTAAAGCTAATCCAGAAACTTAATCCTCCTTCGCTTGGAGGAAGCAGAGAATACAAAGAGACCTCAACAAATAACATTCCGCAAGAAAATATCAATAGCAGGATACACAGTATCCATCCCCAGGTTTTTACAATCATAACAACCTCCATTATTTAGTAGGCCAGCCCGTTATTTTCTATATACCTATTAAGCCGGAAACAGACGGGGCAGCATCGTAAACTGGCATCCTCAAAGCCTTTAATTTGCTATTTTAGTAGGAATTATAATCAACACTGGCATACACCTACAACCACGCCTTCTTTAAAATATCCACACCAAGCCTGATTTCATCATAGGAAAGATTGATGAAGCCCATTTTGATAATTGGAGCATCTGTACGATTTTTGACGGATGTAATCCTTTGCCTGACCCCACATCCGGTGAAGTATTATAGACTAGCTTGCCTTTGCTGAGCTAGTTATTTGTTTTTACGGTAAAAAGTTTTATAGGATGATTATTGCGGTTGAATTGAGCCATTAAATGTGAGGTTGGGAGCCACTGTTATCTTAATAGCCATCAGAGACTAATAATGCTCTGATGGCTGTTTTTTTACTTGTTCATCTAAATGTTGTTCTATAATTTGAATTGTTATTTTCATAGGTTTATCCTTATCTAATTCCTCTTCATCTTAAACCATCAGGCACAATGGAGGAATTAAGTTCGCTCAGCACCTCTTCCGGCAAAAATCGGATGCAGGAATAGACGTCTATTTGATGGTCTGCATCTATAAGAATCAACCCGAGGCCGCCAGTCCTTGTCGGAAGATAAGTCAGATTATAATAATAAATCAAAATAATATTTGTTGTAAGCGCTTTAAGAAATTGTTTACATAGTGAAAACCCCATGTTATGATATATCTCAAAAGTAAGAATTTTTACTTTTTTATTAAAAGAAGTTATTTTTACTACATTTTATAAAAAAGGTGGGTAAGAAATGAAAAAATTTAAATCGTTAGCAATTCTTACGGCAGCAATGTCACTCTTTTTAGGAGGCTGTGGAAGTGGAGGGTCAAATAGCGCAGCAAATGGTTCAGCTGCAGAAAAATTTCCTGAGGAACCAATTAAGATTATAGTACCTTTCGCAGCAGGTGGTAGTGCTACCACCACTGCTAGACTTCTGGCGGAATATTCTGAGGAACCGATGGGTGAATCAATCGTTATTGAAAACCGTGAAGGAGGCGGAGGAACAATTGGCCAACAGTATGTTTCTACTGCAGAACCAGATGGGCATACATTGCTTTTAGCAACTACATCGATTGTAACAAGTCCGATTTTTAATGAAACTGCTTTTACTCATGAAGACTTTGACCCTATCTTACAGGTTGTCAGCGATGTTTCTTATTTATATATAAGTACCGATGCGCCTTATGATGATATTGATTCACTTATTGAATATACGAAAGCAAACCCTGGAAAAGTAACAATTGCTACATCTGGGGCACAAGCATCTGATACGATTGCCGCTAAAGAGTTTATTGAAGCAGCTGGTATTGATGCAACTGTCATTCCTTATGATGGTGCTGCTCCGGGTGTTGCCTCTGTTGCTGGAGGACATGACTCAGCAGCCATGAGCAGTTTTGGCGAATCAGAAGGTCAGGTTCAGGCAGGGAAAATTAAGCCAATTCTTGTTTTCAGTGAAAATAAATCGACTAAATACCCTGATGTCCCAACATCTTTTGAAAAAGGATATGAAATATCAGATGAGTCATGGCGCGGTATTGTTGCACCAGCAGGTACTGATCCTGAAGTAATTCAGTATTTACAAGATGCATTTAAAGCAGGCTTTGAAAATCCAGAGTTCAAAGAAAAAATGGACAACCAGGGGATGGATCCAGTATACAAAGACAGTAAAGAATTTAAGCAATCAATTGATAATGTATATAAACGTTTCAGTGAAAATAAGTAAGGGGAAAATTGGTGCGTAGCCCTCATACAGAGGGCTACCATTGGTTTTTCAAAAGATATACAGGAGGTTTGAAATGGCAAAAGTTAATCGTTTATTTGCAGGTGTAATGATTCTCCTGGCTTTAGCTTTTTATTTAATGAGCAATGCACTTTCTGAAGATGCGGCAAAATGGCCCCAATTTTTTGCTATCATCTTAATCATTCTTTCCATTGGATTAATTGTTGACACGTTTATAAAGCCAAACAGAGAACAAGCAGAAAAAGAAGAAAAAGAAGAGAAGCCAGTTAAAGATCGCAGTGTCCTGTATACAATTATTTTAACGTTGGCTTATTTATTATTGATGAATTTCATTGGCTTTTTAATTTTGACGCCAATATACGTGTTTGTTCTTCTTTGGTCGATTAACTATCGTAATACTTCAAGATTAATCGCTTTGTCAATCTCTGCAACAATTGTTATAACAATTGTTTTTCAATTTTTACTTAATGTCCCGATTCCTCAAGGTATTTTGGAAAATCTTTTTTAGGAAGGAGAGAAGCAATTTTGGATATGTGGCTTACTGCTGTAGGAACAGTGTTTTCGATGTCAACTCTATTATTAATATTAGCAGGGACTATTTTTGGAATCATTATGGGATGCTTGCCTGGCATGAGCTCTACAATGGCAGTTTCAATCATCATTCCTTTTACATTTACGATGGATCCGGCTACAGGTATTATCCTGCTTGCCGCTATCTACTGCTCTTCTGTTTATGGTGGTTCTATATCAGCTATATTGCTGAATACTCCTGGAACACCTGCAGCTGCCGCGACAGTCTTAGATGGTTACATGATGACAAAAAAAGGAGAGAGCGGGAAAGCGCTGGGCATATCAGCTATCGCCTCGGCGATTGGCGGTATTATTAGTGCCATTATTCTTTCCACAACAGCACCCTTTTTAGCGGAGCAAGCTTTGCGCTTTGGGGCACCTGAATATTTTGCGGTTGCTATTTTTGGTATTTCGGTTATTTCGAGTCTGAGTGGCGTTAATCCTTTTAAAGGGCTGATTGCCGGTGCTTTTGGTATTTTAATTGCTACAGTTGGTATGGATCCGGTTAATGGCTACCCAAGATTTACTTTTTCAGATCCAAACCTCGCTGGTGGATTATCTCTAGTCCCTATGTTGATCGGTCTGTTTTCCGTTTCACAAGCTTTTGTGCTAATTAAAGAATCAGTTAATTCAAATGGGGAAACCAGGATTTTATCCGTTTCAGGAAAAATACTTCCTACTCGTAAAGAATTTACAAGATTAATGCCGAATATTACCCGGTCATCAATTATCGGCACATTTATCGGCATTATCCCTGGAATTGGGGGATCCTGCCGCATTTATGGCTTACAACGAAGCGATGCGCTGGTCGAAACATCCTGAAAAATTCGGAACAGGCATTATGGACGGAATCGCAGCACCAGAAGCTTCCAATAATGCGGTAACGGGTGGGGCAATGATTCCGCTATTAACACTCGGGATCCCTGGTAACACGGTGACAGCTATCTTAATTGGAGGGCTGCTAATTCACGGTCTTAGACCCGGTCCAATGTTGTTTCAAGAGAATGGGGATGTTGTTTATTCTTTGTTCTTGAGTTTAATTGTCAGTAATCTTTTATTTTTAATTATTGGGCTTGCATGTACAAAATATTTCTCCGCAATCTTGAAAGTGCCTGGCATTATTCTAGGCCCAATCATCTTAATTTTAAGCTTTATAGGCTCTTATGCTATTCATAACAATTACTTTGATATTTGGATAGCGTTAGCATTCGGATTAATCGGCTACATATTCCGTCTCATTAAAGTACCTGTCACCCCTATCGTACTTGCAGTAATTTTAGGTCCGCTTGCAGAGCAAAGTTTTAGACAAGCAATGCTGCAATCTGGAAATGAAGTAAGTGTTTTCTTTACACGGCCAATTAGTGCGGTATTTCTAATTATAGCCATCATTACATTCTTAACTCCTTTTATGAGAAGCTATCTAGTCAAAAAGAAGTAGTCATCTGGGAAATATTTTTTAAATGCAAAACATTTCCTTCTTATGAAAAGATCAGATGTTTTCATTTTATTAAGGAGGTTTTTCTATGCTGGAGTTAAAGCATAATAATGTGCATAATTTTTCGAGTAGACAATTAAAATTACTTTTAAATGAAAGAGAATATCGATATTTAATTGAGTTTTTATTAGTGGAAAATACAAAAGGTGAAAATGGCTTATTATTTAAGACAATTATAGAAAACTGTTCAAAGATAGAAGAAGAGTTCGTAAAAAAAGAAATAGATAAAATGAACGAATCCGCAGGCGAGATCCATGTTTGGAAGGAGCCCGCGCTAGAGAAATATAAAGGGTTTAAGAAGGAATATGAAAAGTTATTTAAACAAACCGCAGATGATTCAATTGTTATAACGCTATTTATTTTAATGACTTTGAATTATGCTTTTATATCTTATAAAAATACCCATTTTAGAAAGTTTTTGAGAGTGAAAAAACGTGGTCTTTTTAGTAGATCCAAAGTGAGTTCCTAAATTCTTAGTTCTTGTGGCTAATATCACAATGTATTACTCATTACTCTCTTAATCTAAAAAACTCATAAGGTTATATCGCTTTGAAGGCAGTCAAATTATTAAAAAATAGGGAAGTGTATAAATTGAATTTTACAGCGCCACTTTTATCTGAAGAAGTGATCGAACGGGCAAAAAAATTAAATTCAACATTAATCTCAGATGCAATGGGGTGCACTGGTTCAATGGATCATAAAGTGAAACCAGTAGCAGCAGGAATGAAAGTAGTGGGAACGGCTCTGACAATTGATATGAGAGCAGGAGACAATCTCTTTTTACATCAGGGAATTTATAGCGGTGGAGAAGGATATGTAATTGTAGCTGATGGAAAAGGGCATTCGGAAAATGCGTATCTTGGTGAATTAATGGCGGGAGCTGCAAAAGCAGTTGGACTTGAAGGAATTGTCATTGATGGTCTTGTCCGTGATAAAGAAATGCTTGGTAAAATTAGACTTCCCATTTTCGCGAAAGGATTCATTCCGAATGGTCCATTCAAAAATGGTCCGGGAGCAATTAATACAACCATTTCCTGTGCAGGTGTAGCTGTTCATCCTGGTGATCTAATTGTCGGTGATGAAGATGGAGTAGTTGTTATCCCAAAAGAGAACATTGAGGAAGTACTTCAAAAAGCAGGAGGAAAAACTTGAATATGAAGAAAAGCGTTTGCAGACCATTGCTAATTATGAGGAAGAGCGCAAACGTGGGAACATCGATGGAGTCAGCATTGCACCACCTTGGCTGGAAAATAAAATCAAGGAATTTGGATATTAATAGGAGGTGGAAAAAAGATGCATTTAGGATTTATCGGATTCGGAGAAGCAGCATTTGAATTAGCGTCAGGTTTGAAACAGTATGGACTAAAAAACATTACGGCATATGATCCACTTTGGAATATTGAGGCTTACAGTGACCTAGTATTAAATCGAGCTGCAAAAGCAAATGTGGAACTCGTTGAGTCACCAGAGAAAGTTTTACAGGTAGCAGATGCGGTTATCGTCGCAGTGCCAGCTGACAAAGCACTGGATGTAAGCAATCAGCTAAAGCCGTATTTACAAAACGGCTGCGTATATATTGATGTATCTGCTTCCAGCCCAGATATAAAACGAAAAGCAGCTGCAAATGTTAATGAACATGGCGGGAAATTTGTCGATGCAGCTATGATGGGACCACTTCCAGTTTACAAACATAAAGTCCCTATTCTTGCGAGTGGTAACGGTACTGATGCTTTTTTGGAATTAATGACTGCCTTTGAAATGAATATTTCAAAAGTTAGTGATGTTCCTGGAGAAGCGACAGCGGTTAAATTAATTCGAAGCATCCACATGAAAGGAATTGCTGCCTTGTATTTGGAATTACTAGAAGCCGCTCATGAATTTAATGTTGATAAACTTGTTATTGAATCAATAAGTGAAACCATGAATAGACACACATTTGAAGAAACAATGAACCGTCTCGTGACAGGAACATCCATCCATGCATTAAGACGATCAATCGAACTTGGTGGTACCATTGAAATGTTAGATTCAGTCAACATTGATTCAGTGATGTCTCAAGCAGCAAAAGCGAAGCTTGAAAGTCTTGCCAAAAGGAATTTAAGAGATACTTTTAAAGGTACAAAGCCAGATCATTGGCTCCAAGTAATTGAAGCATGTAAAGCAGCAAATTAGTCACCAACATTAACTTTGCAGCTAATTTGGCAATAAAGGCTTCCATAGAATATAACCATCCGGTGGACTCTAATCAATTTAGGTCTGCCTTTCTTCTTTTATAAGGGGGATAATATTGAATAAAAAAAGGCTTGACCGCTATTTAGTATTTATGTGTACATGTTTATTTACGGTCAGTATAGCTGGCAGTCGACCACTTATCCCGTTATATGCGAAACAATTGGGGGCGGAGAATATTCAAATTGGTGTGATCATAGCCCTGTTCTCCATGCTGCCTTTATTGCTGTCTATTAAAACTGGGACAGTGATTGATTCCACTGGTGTAAAAAAACCACTCATTTTTAGTATTGTCTTAGGAAGCATTTCCATGTTCATATTATCAGTTTCAAGGGACTATATAGGAGTCTACATATCACAAATTTTTGCAGGATTTGCTCATTTAGTATTCGTCCTCTCTATACAATCATATGCAGGGCACTTTTCAAAAAATAAGCTAAGAGAATATTATATTGCCGTTTTTAGTATCGCGGTGGCATCAGGAAGCTTTGCTGGACCGGTGATTAGTGGATTTCTTACGGATACAAACAGTTATTCTTACGCTTTTTTAGTATTAGGAGTAATCATTTTAATTGCACTGCCCTTATCGTGTTTATTTAGAAAAATAAAGATAAAATATCCAAAATCAATTGAACCACATGAGAAAGCTGAAAAAGCATTTCGATTGTTGCAGGATCCGAATTTGCGAAAAGCGATATTAATTAGTTCGATTGTATTACTTGTAAAGGATGCTTATATTGCATTCTTTCCATTGCTGGCAGCAGAAAAAGGAGTTTCCACTTCGGTCATTGGTGTGATTATTTCATTCAATGCAGCCGCGGGTATTTTAATACGCAGTATTTTGCCGTGGATTGTCCAGCGTTATAAGCGGGAAATGATTATTATCATTTCAATTGTCATGGCTGGATTCATATATATGATCAATCCGTTTGTTGATCATGTGATATGGCTAAGTGTCCTCGGCTTTATTCTTGGTTTTTGTTCGGGGATAGGACAGCCACTGTCCATTTTCGTTACCATTACAGCTCTTCCCAAGGATCGGATAGCAGAAGGTCTTGGTCTTAGACTTATGTTTAATAAAGTTACCCAGGTGGTGGCACCGTTATCATTAGGTGCAGTTTCTGGGATTGGCGGAATGTCGGGTGTATTTTATTTATGTGGCGCAGTTATTTTGGCTGGAGGCATTCAGCCATGTAAGTCTCTTTTTTACAAAAAATATAAAAGGTGATATTATTACTTTAAAGATAATAGGCGTAAAATTTACAACAAATCGTGTTTGTATGGAGAGATTATATGGAAAATCCAATAGTAAAGCTGCAGCAGAAAATATCGGAATTGACAGAAACACAGCGTAGAGTTGCAGACTACATTATAAAGCATCCACTGGATGTTGCTTTTTTAACAGTCGATCAACTTGCTGCTATTGTCGGAACAAGTACAACCACCATCATGCGACTGACATTCAGTGTTGGCTATTCAGGATATACTGAATTTCAAAAAGGTCTTCAAGAAAATCTGCGTCATCAGGCTGCACCTCAAACAAGATTGGAAGCAAATATAAAAGGGATAAGTGGTAATAATTTGTGGAGTCGCTATGCAGAAAGTCAAATTAACAGTATACAAGATACAATCAATATGACTTCACCAGAATCACTTGAACAGGCAATGGATATGATTACTTCTGCGAACCGAATTATTTGCACAAGTGTTCGAAGCGGATTGCCAATAGCACAGTATTTAACGCACGGATTGAACCGTCTTTTCGGAAATACTCAGCTGGTTATCGCAGATGTTAGTGATTGGGCCGACAGTGTTGTGAATATGAATTCAAATGATTTGCTTATAGCAATAAGCTTTCCACGATACGCTAGAAGAATCATTGACTTTGCTGAAATAGCGAAAGATAACGGAGTGAATGTTTTATCCATTACGGATAGTTATTCCTCTCCGCTTGTGAAGCATTCTGATAAGATTCTCCTTTGTAACTCTAGCAGTATCGCTTTTCATAATTCTGCAGTATCGTCTATGTTTATAGCCGATTATCTCATTAGCGCACTTGCGATCAATTCCCCAGAGAAAACCAAGGAACGTTTAGATAAGGTAAACTCAATTTTGACAGGTATGAATTATCACCATTTAAATTGATGCTAAAAAAGGGACCTCAAAAAGGGGTCTGTGGACTGATTCCAAAAGTTAAACAGAGATAAGAGAATATTAAGTTTTGCAAGCTGGTGCCTTTATTCCACAGGTGCCAGCTTGTTTGATTTTAACTGGCAGCGTTCAAGATTATAAAAATGAATATACTCCCGAATAGCTACTATAAGCTCTCCTTCCCTTTGTGGTTGATCCTCTTGAGAAGTGCATAAGAAAAGACCTCTCGCAATAAGAGGTCAACTCCAGCTAACTTTGTTTCATTTTTAGTTCGTTCATACGAAGGCTACCGAAAAATACCGCATAACTAATCATAAGAATAATAAATGGAATACCGCCATCTCTATTAGTGAAAAATAGATAGAAGGAATATACTAATAAAGAAATGGAATAAATTTGAAACAATATAATCCATAATTTATTTGCCGGGGTTTGGTCCAGTTCATCTGCTTTAGTCATTTGTTACCCTCCTCAAAAGTAAATATTTTAATGCTAACGCTAAAGATGGGTCTTATCATAGCATTGACGTTTTGCCGTGATACAATGCACTTTTAATGAGTAAAAATGTTTCATTTTGATTCATTAAAAGGCAACATATACAATTGCTAAATTACCTCAATTTCACTTTCTTGGATTAATTCATTAGGAATATTTACTAATCTCAAAGATAGATTTGTGAATTCTGATTTGCTTATCATATAAAAAACCAGAAATATAATTATGGATAAAGGTTGGAAAAAGTTTTTCTCTAGTGTCAGAAAAAATTAATTAAATTGATTAGAAAAAAGAATTTCTTTAATGATAACTGCAATCCTGGAAAATGAATGGCAGAAATTAGCCCAAGATTATAACGTTTTTTATAAAAATTAGACAAATTTTAATATTTTTTAAGAATAATCAAAAAAAAGAAAAAGTTTATTCTAAAATAATTACTTAGGTATTTTTTTAGAATAAACAATTAAGATTTTAATTTAATAAAACAAATAATAACCTGATTATCTAAGCCAAAATAGTATTAAAGGCTTAAATAATCGGGTTATTTTTTAGAATTTCATATTTTTTTTATTTATATAAAAAGGAAAACGTGTGAGGATCATGTGAATTCGACTTAAATATTCGTATAGCGGAAACGTTTACAAGGTATTAACATGTATTTTAAGAAAGCGTTTTCTCTATTGAGTATTATTTATAAACACTGAAAGGGGAAGTTGAATGATCAGTCCTCCAATTATAACTTTAATTTTCTTAATTTTCGCTGTTATCATGTTTGCTTGGGAAAAAATACCTCTATCCATTACAGCGATGATTGTGGCTGTTGGCCTAACTCTTACTGGAGTTCTCGATGCGTCAGAAGCGTTTGCTGGTTTTGTAGACGGGAATGTCCTTCTCTTTATGGCGATGTTTATTGTTGGTGCTGCATTTTTTGATACTGGTATGGCACAGAGAGTAGGAGGAGTTGTTACTAAGTTTGCGAAAACCGAAAGACAGTTAATAATTGCTGTAATGGTTATTACAGGTATCATGTCTGGATTTCTTTCTAACACAGGAACAGCAGCGGTTCTTATTCCAGTTGTTTTAGGTATAGCAGCAAAGTCTGGATTTGCAAGGTCTAAACTTCTTTTGCCGCTAGTTTTAGCTTCAGCAATGGGGGGGAATCTTAGTTTAATTGGTGCCCCGGGTAATATGATCGCTCAATCGGCCCTTCAGGATATGGGGCTGGAGTTTGGGTTCTTTGAATATGCAAAGGTAGGTTTACCGATGCTTATTATTGGGATTATCTATTTTGGTTTGTTTGGATATAAGCTTCTCCCGGATAGAAAAGATGATTCTCTAGACGCTGATTCTGTTTATAGTAAGGAAGTTGATTACTCTAGCGTACCGAAATGGAAACGCAACATGGCACTCATTATACTAGTGCTTACAATTGCCGCAATGGTATTTGAAAAACAAATTGGCGTAAAGCTGTATATATCCGCATGGATTGGAGCTTTGGTTTTAGTCGCTTCAAGGGTTATTTCAGAGAAGAATGCAATGAAATCAATAGATATGAATACAATCCTTTTATTTGTAGGTTCACTGGCGCTTGCTCAAGCCATGGTGAAATCGAAGGCGGGAGACCTTTTAGCAAATTCTATAGTAGGAGCTTTGGGCGAAAATCCCTCCCCATACGTTTTATTATTTGTCATCATTGTGCTCTCTGCAGTAATGACAAATTTCATGTCCAATACAGCAACAACTGCATTATTGGTTCCAATAGGTCTTTCTATTGCAAGTGTCATGGGCGCATATCCAAAGGCGGTTTTAATGGCAACAGTAATTGGGGGCTCATGCGCTTATGCAACACCGATTGGAATGCCCGCAAATACGATGGTATACAGTTTGGGAGGATATAAATTTAGAGATTATGTAAAAGCAGGTGCCCCATTAATTGTTATTTCCATAATAGTAGCGATGATTTTGCTGCCAATTTTATTCCCATTCTATCCATAAAAAAATTAAAGGAGAGTTAACTATGACGACGAAAGTATTGGAAAAAGAAAAAATGACAGATATCATGTCAAAATTTGTATCACTTGTTAGCTATAAGCTTCCTAAAGATGTAGAAGATAAATTGAAGGAATTAAAAGATGAGGAAACAAATCCACTTGCTAAAATCATCTATGAAACTATGGAAGAAAACCAGAAGCTAGCTTATGAGTTAAAGAGACCATCATGTCAGGATACAGGAGTTCTTCAGTTTTTCGTAAAATGCGGAGAGAACTTCCCGTTAATCGGACAACTGGAGAGTATTTTAAGAAAAAGCGTCTATACATCCACAAAAGAAACCCCTTTGCGTCACAACTCTGTAGAGACATTTGATGAATACAATACAGGAGAGAACATCGGAAAGGGTACACCTAGTATCTTCTGGGAAATTGAAGAAGACAGTGATAAGGCGGAAATCTATACGTATATGGCAGGCGGCGGATGTACACTTCCAGGAATGGCCACAGTTCTGATGCCAGGTGAAGGCTATGAAGGCGTAGTAAAGTTTGTACTTGATCGAATGACCAGTTATGGGCTTAACGCATGTCCGCCACTCCTGGTAGGTGTAGGAATTGGCACATCGGTTGAAACTGCGGCGATGAACTCTAAAATGGCGCTGATGAGACCTGTTGGAAGTAAGAACCCAAATGAAAATGCTGCTAAGATGGAACAACTCCTTGAGGATGGAATAAATGCCATTGGTCTAGGGCCACAGGGGCTTAAGGGATCAAAGTCTCTTATGGGTGTAAATGTGGTGAATACAGCAAGACATCCTTCAACGATTGGAGTGGCCATTAATACAGGATGCTGGTCTCATAGAAGAGGAAAAATAACCTTTGACCGTCATTTAAACTATGAAATTGATACTCACGAGGGGGTAACACTATGAGTAAAAAGGTCTTAACTACACCGATAAAAGATGAAGATTTAAAGGATATCCGCACCGGAGATATCATTTATTTGACTGGCACATTAGTCACGTGCAGGGATGTTGCCCACAGAAGACTCATTGAGGAAAAAATTCCGCTGCCGGTGGATCTTAAGGGGAATGCTATTTTCCACGCGGGTCCGATTGTGAGAGACTTAGGAAATGAAGAGTACGAGATTGTTTCCATTGGGCCTACAACGAGTATGAGAATGGAAAAGTTTGAAAAGGAATTCATTGAAGAAACCGGTGTTAAAGTGATTGTTGGAAAAGGCGGAATGGGGAAAAACACCGAAGAAGGATGTAAGACTCACAAAGCGCTTCATGTCGTCTTTCCAGCGGGAAATGCTGTTTATGGGGCAAAGAAGGTCGAACAAATCAAAGAGGTACACTGGAAAGATCTTGGAATGCCTGAGTCTCTTTGGGTATGTGAAGTGAAGGAGTTCGGTCCGCTTATTGTTTCTATTGATGCCGAAGGGAATAACATCTTTGAAGAAAATAAGATTGAGTTCAATAAAAAGAAGGAAGAACAATACGAATTAATCAGCAAGCAGGTACGATTCATCAAGTAGTTGAAGGAGTTCGTATAAAAATGAAGACTTTACAGAAAACACAGACGATCGTTCGCTATCAGAATCACGGTAAAGTATATTTTGGAATGGTTGAGGAAGATGAAATTGCTCAATTATCCAGTAATTTTACTGAGATTGTAAACAATGAACTAAAATATGATGGCGTAACAGTTAAATATAGAGATGTGAAGATTTTGGAACCAGTAGTGCCTTCAAAAGTCGTTAATTTTGGCTGGACATATGCAGAACACGCAAAAGAGACTGGGGGAAAGGCAAATCTTAGAGAGCCATTTCTTTTTTTAAAACCTGCTTCTTCTATCATTCCAGATCAGGGGGAAATCATTCTTCCATCCAGTAATTTAACCAAACAGGTTGAAATGGAGGGGGAAGTAGCACTTGTTATTGGAAAACGCGGTAAAAATATAAAAGAGGAAGAGGCATTAGATTATATCTTTGGCTGTACTGTTTTTAATGATATTACAGCTAGAGACCTTACTAAATCGGATCCCCAGTTTACAAGAGGTAAAGGCTTCGATACTTTTGGACCATTGGGACCATGCATTGTAACAGGATTAGATCCAACAAACTTAAGAATTGTTACAACTTTAAATGGAAAAGTTGTACAAGAGGGCAATACGAATGAGATGTCGCTTTCCATTCCTTTTCTAATCAGTTGGATTTCTCAGGTTATGACACTTGAACCAGGTGATATTCTTGCTACCGGTTCACCTGCAGGAAGCTGTCCAATGCAATCTGGAGATACTGTAGTTGTTGAGGTAGAACAAATTGGTAAACTTTGCAATTATGTGAGGTAGATCATTTTGAAGGCTATTCCAATTGACCGCCGCTAATTTATCTTGTTGCTAAGTATTATTCTAAATGAAATTTCATTATGAAATCAGAGGTTCCATTTGTATCATTATTGCAGGTGTTATATACAAAATTTTCCGTAATTGAGTATATAACGCCTTTTTTGTTATGTTCCTTTTCATCGCTTCTATCTTCATTTTCCGTTTTTTTTCATTTTTCCTCAACACAAACATATCCGAAGTTAAAAAAATTGTATTAAAAACTTAGCATTTAAATGAGCCAGTTATGTTTATTAATTACATAGTGGAAGAGGTTAGAGGGAAAATATTTATATTACCGTATGTTTGGTATAATTCGAACTATAATTATATTCATAAGTGAGTTGGAGCAACGAATGGAACAAATGTATTATACTTGGAAAAACAGCAAAAGAGATATTGATGTTAAGCAGTATGTATACCATATTGGATCCTATCATTATAATTGGCATGATGCTATAGAGCTTTTAATTGTTCTTAAGGGAGAAATTGAAGTTAGTAATAATGGCAGGAACTATATATTAGAAGAAGATGATATGATCATTATAAATACGAATGCAGGGCATGCAACGCTCGCGAGAAAGTCAAATTCTATTGCAATGGTTATTCATCTCCATCCCATTTACTTTAGCTCCTATTATCAAGATTACCAATTACTTGAGTTTGAATGTGTATCTAGTGCTAAGACTAGAAATGATGAACCTTTTAAGAAAATAAGAAAACTCGTTGGAGAAATGATCCAATTTATTGGATGTATCTCACCGGCAGAAAGGCTGTATTTCGAAAGTCTCCTTCATCAGCTTACAGCAAATTTGGTAACCTATTTTCCTCCTAAAGAAATAACATCAACAGAAATGGCAAGTAATAAAAAGAAAAATGACGCTGTGAATAAAATAATACAATATATTGATAAGAATTATAAAAATAAAATCAGTCTTGAGGAGCTTTCCAAAGTATCTGGCTACAATAAGAGTTATATTTCCCAGATTGTTAAGCTTAATCTTGGAATCAACTTTTATGAATATCTGACTAGGATTAGACTAAGGGAAGCAACATATGCCCTGGCTGACTTGGAAGAAAAAATCTCTGATATTGCCCTATCATATGGATTTTCCGATGTGAAATCGTTTAATACAGCGTTTAGAGGGAGCTTTGGAAAAACGCCTTCAGAATACAGAAAACAACTTTCTATTAAAAAGAACGCAAAAAGTCTATTAACCGAAAAAAGATATCTAGAATCAGATGAATATTGGAAATTAATTGAGGATAAAAAAGAAATGAACACATCATCTGAATTTCTGCATCAGAGTAACAAGAAGCAGGAAGAAAAAGAGATATTTGATGAAGAAGATTATCAAATGATTAAAGATATACGAAAGACCCTTGATAGTTCATTAAAAAAGCTTACCAAACTAGAAGGGAAATTTCTCTGATATAAACATGAATTGCCTCATACTTATTAGGTTCTAAAAAACAGAGGTCTCGGAAGCAAACGGGTTCGGACACTGTTTTGGCTATTTTCCAGAGTCCTCATTGTTATATCTCACCAACCAGAAATGAATAGAAGAAACTAAAACGAGCTTGGGATTAACCCGAGCTCGTTTTCTAATGTGATTTCTATTACCAATGGAGCCCGGATACAAGAAACCAACCTCTTTATCTACTGTCTTCCTATATTATCTTATGACTGCTAAAGTTATCCTCGAGGAGCAGCCAATTTTACGGGGACGGATAGCCTATTACCCAGTAGCTGATCCCCCTAAGACCATAATCCTTTACCGTGTCAAATGTGGCCTGGGTCAACGCTTTTTTTTCTAACGAACAAGGGGCGAAGTTATTCCACCTAATGCTGTAAATCTTTTAGTTATGGATGTTATAGATGCTACCATTGAACCGAATACACCCGTTGGAACTACTGAAACTATCAATATAACACTTGACTGCAATGGTTTTTTTTTACTGTATCAGTATGGTTGAAATAAATTGCCCACCATTACCTTAATAATCCTCTCAAAGCAAAGTCCTTACCCGTATAAAAATCCACTAACTTACTTTGATACAATTGCTTTAAGAATTCTCGAATTGAAAGAAGAAAATATGTACATAAGGATGTATCAGAATGTCCGATAAACTACCTTTAGAGTCTAATTTAATTTTCTTATTGCTAAAGGAGTTCTTTAACAAGTCTGCTTATGTTGCCTTTGGAGACAATAGCGACGTAACACTGTCCAGTTAAACCAGCTAATAGAAAGTATAATGATCATCCATGGACGAGGATTTTAGCGGGAGTCCCAATGTAAAAAATCTAAACTCGATCTTTAAGAATCGGGCGCTTTTCTTGAGTAAAGAAAGTGTCCTTTTTCTTGTACTTCAAGGCTTCTCATGGTTCTCTAATTTGTTATTGTCCGCTTTTCTGAAATAAGGAAAGCGTCTTTCTTCGGCCAGATTGTGGAATAAGAAATAGCAGGATGTTTTATAAAAATGAAGAATCTTAACAGAGGTAATTTATTTATTGGGGTTTTTGAAATTCAAAATATTTAAGGAGGAGATGACTTTGAAACGAATGGACTTACTTTTAAGTGTACTAGATTCAACATTCGATGAAGAGAGTTGGTATGCTCCGTTTAAACATGCTATAGAAGGACTTACAGCAGAACAAGCTATCTGGAAGCCATCCGGAGAAGCAACTAAAACCATTTGGGAGAACGTTAATCATCTTATTTACTACAAAGAGAGGCTCGCTGCAAACTTGGAAGGCCGTGAATGGACAAATAATCTCGACGGTAATGAAACCTTTTATCTTACCGAACAATCTAATGATGATAAGGAATGGAAGAAAGTCGTTGAGCGTTCCGAAAACGCTCAACGTAATTTAAGAGAGGTATTGAGCAGAATTTCCGACCGGGATCTTGATCAACATTCACTTGAGAGGAAATTACTGGACATCATGCTTCATGATGCTTATCATACTGGACAAATTATTCAATTAAGAAAAATGCAAGGATCGTGGCCATCAAATCGCTGACTGATCTAAGAGAGATTTTGTTTTTGTAGGAGCTTCAAAGTTATTCTACCTAATTATAGGATGGGGGGAAGCCTAATGAATATACATAATATACTGGTCGCAGGAAACTATGAAAAGGAATTCCAGGAACAGCTGCCAGCTAAAACACCTCAGAGCTTTCGTTTTAAGCAGGTTGATGAAATTACACAAGAGGATTTGTCATGGGCAGATGCCTATGTTGGTTTCAAGCCGTGTCCAGGTTTCCGCTTTGGCGAAATTAAATGGGTGCATTCCTTTAATGCAGGTGTAAATAACTATTTGGAAATTGAGGGATGGAAGGAGCATGATATCCTTCTAACCCGAACGGTTTGCACGTTCGGACAAAGAATTAGCGAGTACTGTTTAAGCTATGTATTAAGAGATCTTCAATTTCATCACTACTTTGGAAAAAAGCAAAGGGAGAAGAAATGGGCTCCAAAAACGCCAAAAATGGTGAAGGATCAAACGATTGTTATATTTGGTACAGGGGAGATTGGTCAGGAGGTTGCCAAGGTATTTTCAAGCTTTGGAGCCGCCGTTTACGGCGTCTCGCAGAGCGGCAAGAAAAAGGAGTATTTTCAAAAGGTGGCGGAAACTAGTTCTGCAAGCACCTTGGCTGCAGAGGCAGATTGGATTATCAGCACATTGCCTTTGACAACTGAAACGAGTAAATTATTTAATCGTGCCTTTTTCAGCAATCTAAACGGCGCTGCTTTTATCAATGTCGGCAGAGGACAGACCGTGGACGAGCAAGCGCTCATTGAAGCGCTAAATTCCCGAAAGGTCCGTTACGCAGTGTTAGATGTTCTTGAAACAGAACCGCTGCCGGAGACGTCCGGGCTTTGGGAAAGAGACGATATCGTCATCACTCCTCATATATCAGCTGTGACAGAGCTGAATGAAGCGATAGCATGCTTTTTGGATACGTTGAAGAGAATCGAAAATAATGAAGTTTTGCCTAATAGGGTGGATTTTTCGAAGGGGTATTAATAATTAAGAACTATTAATATAGAAGCATCAATTTCATCACTGAGGTTTTACTTTAAAAAAGAAGAAGGGTAAGAATAAAGGATTGCGGCAGCAGTCCTTTATTCTTTTTTGACTTCCTCAGCTAAATACGAATTTCTCCCAAATACTCACTCAATCAGGATTTCGCACCCTTGGCTTTTTACTTGCTTAACTGAAAACTTGAATAATAATGGCTCGTCCAACTCATCCCGTTGATTCCACAAGACGGGGTTTTCTTTTTCAAGTAATTATTCTACTATCTGGAATGTGTAGACACGCACTCTAAATTGAACGTGTTTTCAGTGTTGGGGCAAGAATGATGAAAAGGATTGAAAACGGTTTCATACCCATTGAACTGAGGCAGCCGCGAATATATGATA
Organism: Cytobacillus sp. C11.1; assembly: GCF_058145115.1. Classification (NCBI taxonomy): domain Bacteria; kingdom Bacillati; phylum Bacillota; class Bacilli; order Caryophanales; family Bacillaceae; genus Cytobacillus; species Cytobacillus sp. C11.1. The sequence goes on from NZ_CM176935.1 coordinate 1,249,731, forward strand.
CGGATAGAAGGTTAAAGCACCAAAGTATCTCATCAAGATAAAGGGGGCCAATATCAATGAAAAAAGCTTTTGAAAAAGCTCAGCAATTTGGTAAATCGTTCATGCTGCCTATAGCGGTTTTGCCGGCAGCAGGTTTGTTATTAGGAATTGGCGGAGCGCTGTCTAACCCGAATACGGTTGCAGCTTATCCATTTTTAGATATAAGCTGGCTGCAGGCCATTTTTACAATCATGAGTGCGGCAGGTTCGATCGTATTTGCCAACTTGCCGATCATTTTTGCGGTAGGTGTGGCGATCGGTTTAGCCCGATCAGATAAAGCAACGGCTGGATTAGCAGCCATGATCGGTTATTTTGTTATGAATAGCACCATAAGTGCACTGCTTTCACTAACGGGAGACCTGGCGAAGGATAATCTGGCAGGAGCCGGTCAAGGGATGGCTGTCGGGATTCAGACTTTGGAAACGGGTGTATTTGGCGGTATTATCGTCGGGATAGCAGCAGCTGCCCTGCATAATAAATACAATAAAATTCAGCTGCCTCAAGTGTTAGGATTCTTTGGGGGATCTCGCTTCATTCCTATTGTCGTTTCATTTGCTTCGATTTTTGTAGGAGCGCTTCTATTTGTGATCTGGCCTTACTTCCAGGCTTTAATCAATGGGCTTGGGTCAGTGGTTACAGGAACAGGGGAAATCGGAACTTTATTCTATGGATTTATTTTGCGTATGCTCGGACCGCTTGGCTTGCACCACATCTTCTATCTTCCATTCTGGCAAACGGCTCTTGGCGGAACGCTGGAGATTGGCGGAAAACTGGTCAGCGGTACACAGAATATCTTTTTTGCCCAATTGGGTGATCCTTCGACTGAACAATATTACGAAGGGGTATCAAGATTCATGTCAGGCCGTTTTATTACCATGATGTTTGGTCTGCCAGGTGCTGCATTGGCCATTTATCATTGCTCTAAAAAGAAGAATAGAAAAGTGGTAGCAGGAATTTTGTTATCAGCAGCGTTAACATCATTCTTGACAGGAATCACTGAACCACTTGAATTCAGCTTCTTGTTCGTGGCACCTCTTCTCTATTTAGTACATGCCATTTTTGATGGTTTTGCTTTTATGATGGCAGATATTTTCAATATTACTGTCGGGCAAACCTTCTCAGGCGGATTTATTGATTTCATTTTATTTGGAATTCTTCAAGGTGCCGATAAAACAAATTGGCCATACGTGTTAATGGTAGGTATTCCATGGTTTTTCTTATACTACTTTACGTTCAAATTCTTAATCAGAAAAAAGAATTTCAAGGTTCTTGGACGTGAAGACGAGGAACAGGCTACGGAGCAAGTTTCAGCTACAGACCGTGCTAAAACCATAGTAGAAGGACTAGGCGGAACAAATAATATTGATATTGTGGATTGCTGTGCAACTCGTCTTCGGGTAACCGTTAAGGATGAATCCCTGGTAAAAGACGATGTCATTAAACAGACCGGATCAAAAGGAATTGTGAAAAAAGGAACGGGTGTACAAATTATTTATGGACCTCAAGTCACCATTGTTAAAAACGAAATAGAAGAGTATTTAGGTCAGTAATAAATAATAAGGACGTGTTTTACATGCATCAAGTGCTCGAACAGATCAAAAATGGGTTAATTGTTTCCTGTCAGGCTTTAGAAGGGGAACCGCTTCATAGCTCGTTCATTATGGGGCGTATGGCATTAGCTGCAAAGGAGGGAGGGGCTGTTGGCATTCGGGCCAACTCCGTCCCTGATATTAAGGAAATAAAAGAACAAGTCGACCTTCCTGTGATTGGCATCATTAAACAGGTATACAGGGACCATCCTGTCTTTATTACACCAACGATGAAAGAGATCGATGCCTTAGCTGAGACGGGTGCCGAAATTATTGCGACAGATGCAACGAATCGGATCAGGCCAGATGGCAAGGATTTAGAATCGTTTTATCAGGAAGTAAAATCAAAGTATCCTCATATTTTGCTGATGGCGGATGTCTCTTCCGTTGAAGAAGCCATTTTTGCCGATGAGCTGGGGTTTGATATCGTCGCACCGACATTATACGGATATACAGAAGAGACAAAAGGCTTGAAAATCGATGATCATGACTACGCCGTGATCAAACAAATCGTCAAAAAAGTAAAGCAGGCAAAGGTGATAGCTGAAGGAAATGTTTCAACACCGGAAATTGCCCGCTCTGTGCTGGATATTCATGTTCACTCGGTTGTGGTAGGCGGAGCGATTACAAGACCGCAGATCATTACGAAAAGATTTGTAGATGCTATGCAAAAATAAGGATTAGCTGAAAATAACCCAGGGCTCCTGACTGGGTTATTTTTAGCTTTTTGCTTTAGTGGGGCCAGTTTTGGGTATGTCATAGTTTTCAGCAAATTGACCAAAATAAGGTTATCATCCTTTATAATGAGCGTATGGATTATCTAAAAGAGGAGAAAACATATGGAATATCTAGGTGAGAACCTTCTGCATGGCATAGCCTGCACGATGGAAAAATTCACAAGCTCGGAGTCGGAATTAGCAAAATATATTATCGAAAATCCTGATGAAATCAGCCAATTATCGATCAATCAAATCGCGAAAAAAATTCATATTTCCCCGGCTACGATTACCCGATTCTGTCAGAAAATTTCTTTTTCCGGGTTTAATGAATTCAAACACGAATTAAAAAGATATATCGATTTAAGGAACAAACCGAATGTGGCCAGTGACATCAAGGAGATTGATTATTTTTCTAATCTCTATCAAAACCATTTAGAGATTATCGAAACGACTTTTCGGAAAATGACTTATTTAGATATTCAGCAAGCCGTTTCTCTTTTAAAGGAAGCTCAGAAAGTACATGTATATGGCATCGGCAACTCAGGGATTGCAGCCCAGGAGTTCAAATGGAAATTTTTTCGGATTGGAATCCAGGTTGAGTCGATTACAGATCCTCATCAAGCTGTGATGGATGCTGCCTTAAGCTCGGAAAAAAGTCTTGTCATTGGCATTTCCGTTTCAGGGAAAACAAAAGAAGTCATCGATGCGATTAAAATTGCCAAGAAGCAAGGTGCGACAGTTCTGGCCATTACAAGTGACAAAACATCTGAACTCTCCCAGTTAGCAGATTTATCCCTTCTGGTTATGAGTAAAAACAGTATGCATATGGGTCAGAACATTTCTCCAACCCTTCCGCTGTTTCTGCTCTTTGACTTACTATATACAGAACTTGTTGCAAAAGACTATGTTAACCGTATCCAGATTCGGGATAAGACTTTGAGGGCTTTGAAGGATAATTGATGGAGGTCATGCGACTTTAATATTAAATTAGGGAGCCATAGTTATTTTTTATACAAAAAGACGAACCCGCATGGGATTCGTCCTCTATCTATCATCTCATAGCCTGGTTTCCTATACCGTTACGCCAACCTTATTATATCTGGATACCCCAATTTCAGTCGCACCCGGTTTTCCATTCTCAACCACCCACGATGACATCGTAAAGGCTTGTGCATTCGGATCGCCAGGGGAAGAAACCGTACGGAAGTCCGTTTTCCATGAATCATGCGTCAAATCGCAGCGTACATATCCGCGCAGGTCCCCATTAAAGAGCTTAACGTGCGGGTTAGCGGAAAGTGCTGCTTCCACATTGTCTTTCCAACCGCAACCTGAACTGATTGAAGTGCCGACAAGCTCTGTTGCAAGTGTCTCTGAGGAAGGATTCGTAAAGTCCGCCTTCAAGTCGTTGACCCAGCTTGAATGCCAGTCTCCGGCAAGGACAATCGGATTGGAAGGGCGATGCTGTTGGATAAACTTTAAAATCCGATCGCGTTCGGCCGCATAGCCGTCCCATTGGTCATGATTGACACTGATACCCGAACCGGGATCATAATCATATTGAGCCATAATGGTTTGCTGGGCAATGACATTCCAGCGGGCTTTGGACTGCTCCAGATTTTTTAATAGCCAATGCTCCTGTTTTGAGCCCATCATCGTTCTTGAAGGGCTCTGTGCTTCAGGATCCAGCGGTGCGCTTGGAAAACCGTCCCTTAACTGGTCATCCCGGTATTGGCGGGTATCCAAAACATTAAATTCTGCCAAGTTTCCATATGTGAATTGACGGTAAAGAATCATATCAGAGCCATGCGGTTTGGATCGAAGCCGGAGCGGCAGGTGCTCATAATAGGCTTGAAAAGCTGCAGTGCGAAGGGCAAGAAAGTTCTGATTCGATTCTTCTCCATCCGGCTGTGAAATATCATTTGCCCAGTTATTTTCAATTTCGTGATCATCGAAGGTCACGATAAACGGAAACGCAGCGTGAGTCTGCTGCAGGTCAGGAGAAGACTTATAAAGGGCATGCTGGTTGCGGAAATCTGCAAGGGTTGCCGTGTCCCTTTTTTCATATATATAGTCCCCAAGGTGCAGAACAAAATCGAGATCCTGCTGTGCCATGTCACGGTAAGCAGCATAGCGTCCTCCTACCCAGGCCTGACAGGAGGCGAAGGCAAAAGAAAGGCTGTTCACATGTGCTCCCCAAGCTGGAGCCGTTTTTGTCCTTCCGGCAGGACTGATTTCATTTCCCGCTTTGAATCGATAATAATACTCCATTCCCGGCCTTAGGCCATGTACTTCTGCATGGACGGAATGTGCAAGTTCCTGCATGGCAACTTCTGTTCCGTGCTTTACTACTCTTTTAAACTGTTCATCCTCCGCTACTTCCCACTCTACACGGATGTTTTTATCGGGCATTCCGCCTAATCCATCTGCCGCAGCAGGTTCAGGTGCCAGCCTTGTCCATAAGACGACTCCATCCGGCAGGGGATCACCTGATGCTACACCGAGAGTAAATGGGTAGGCGTTAAAGGTAAAAGATGCTTCCACGCCCTTTGCAGACAAAGAATGAGGGATCGTCACGCTAAGTGCGGCAGCAAGAGCTGCTTTGCTGGAGGTGCCTAAAAAAGAACGCCGGGTAATTGTTTTCGAATTGAAATCCTTTAACCATTTTTCATAACTCATTTTTTCCACTCCTTATGTATTTATAAAATGATGTCAGATCGTTCTGACATTTAATAGATAACATAGATTCAGAGAGAAAATGGTGGAATTTACCGAAAGTATAAATAATCTATAACTAGCTAACATTGGCGTAAAATACTGTAAAAAAATTAACAAGCATGGGCTTCAGGAAGGAGAGGGAAGGGGGCAAGGAATCTTCTTTTAAAAAGGTGACGATCCCAATATTCAATATAAAAAAGCCAGCGAATTAGACCGCTGACTCTCTCAATTAAAACTATTTTTTTCAATCAAACGTTTGATTAAAGTCATTTACCTTTAAGGAAGCAAAAGAATAGCATCTGCAATCGGCCGTTTACCTGTCTGGTCAGATGGTCTTGTGACCAGTGTATTGCCGACTGTCATGGCCGTAGAGCCGCCGCCGTCAAGGTTGAGGGCATCGACTGCACCCAGCGATTTCATGATGCTGGCGCTCTCTTCAAAGTTGGCACCGACACTTAGTCCTGGTGCCCGTCCATCTACTGTTACGAAAAGGAGGGTTCCATCCGCTTTCACTCCGGCAAGGGTCCTTGGGTTTCGTCGTTCCCCAAACCGATAATAGAACTCAGGGTTTTCTTCCCAGTGAAAGCCTTCTGCAGCCGCATTGATGGAGATTTTTCCGTTTTCAAGCAATCGCGGGCCGCCGTTGATAATTCCTGAAGTTTGTTTTAATGACAATGACTGTCCATCCGCTGTTACTTCATTTTTGACCTGAACAGTCATACCGACTTGAGCATGAGCTTCAAGCCACTGGGCTGCCTCTCCAGTTCCGGCCAGAACTGAACCTGCCCTTGGGATTTCTCCGCCCAGCTGTGTGCGAAGCTCAATCACTTCTCCTGACTCATTCAGCATTGCTTCAACGCCATCTCCGGCTTCCGTTTCATTGCCAAACACCGGTGAAAAATGGATGAGCTCACTCTCGTCTGTACATGTATAATCATGCTTCGGGTTCTCGGTCGGGGTATCTTCTCCAGTCCCTCCGCAGCCCCGGATCAAGCCTGGTTTCCGGTTTAAACCATCTACTTCCCGTACGGCCCCGTCAGATGATACAGCAGTCTGGGAAGAAGAGACGGAGGCAATATCAGCGTCTGTGTTTGCAGAAGGCAGGATAAGACTTGAACGTCCATTTACCGCCTCACTAACAAGCTTTCCGTCCATAACGGAAATACCGGCAAGATCGCCAGGTGTTCCATCCTTGTTTCCTACCACAAAATAGCCTCCATTGATTCCAGCTAGTGCGTTATTGCGGTTAGCCATCTCCGTGAGGGTTTCTTTGTCCTGGACCTTATCTTTCCCGAGCTCCGGTAAAATGGTTCCGTTAAATGTATCCTGATCGACTTTAAGAACATTTACGACCCACGGGCCGGAAGTCCGCTGTCCGTCTTCGCCGGTATAAACGGTACGCAGGCCTGTATAGCCCTTCTCGGCCAATTTTTGCTGAAGCTCTTTGGCAGCCTCTTCGTTTTTATACTCTCCAACCCGAACCAAGTAGCCAAGAGGGCCTATTTCCTTGTCATCCATGGCCCGATCGGCAATCCGGTCGATACGCGGGTTAAACCCTTCTGATTTCAGCTTTTTTGCCAAAGCCTTGGCCTGTTCATGTGTTTCGGTAAAATCAACATCTACGGTGAAAAAATCCTTTTCAGATTCTTCACCCCTGATGATTTTTGTGTAAGTCACTCCAGGGGCAAGGCTTTCGGTGGTTCTTTGTTCCTTTAAATAGGGAAGGCCAAGCGGCAGCGTTTCTTTCTCCGCTTTCAGTTGCGGCTGACCTTCCGATTTTGCACTGGCCGGCAGCTCCTGAACAGGGCCTGCAAACAGAACAGAGGTTAAACTGATGGATGCAATTGCAGGGATGATGGCTTTTTTAAAGGATTTGTTCAATTTTTTCACTCCTTATATGTAATAGTGGATGCTTTATTGCACATTTATCCACAGTATAAAAAACAGATATTAATCAAGCGTTAATCTATCTTTGCAGAGGTGTTAAGGTTTATTGAGCTTTGTAAAATTAAATCTATTAGGTGGTAATGCCTGCATGCAGTGAAATTTGATAGGTGAAATTCTACGCATATCCCGCATCCGGTGCAGCGGGATGTAAGGCGGTTATAGCAATGAAGGGTTACAAATAAACCGAGATTTTACTGAAAGTCGTGATTAAAAGTCCAATTATGACATAAAAATATTTTTTATTTCCCGAAAAATAATAGTTTTTATCTAATTTTGTAAGCGCCAGTGAACCTGACCCCGGCTGCGTTAGAGACTTGAGCGCTTTTTTTGAAATAAGGAAACCGTCTTTCTTAGGCCAGATTGTGAAATAAGAATAAGCAGGATGTTTTATAAAAATGAAGAATCTTAATAGAACTTATTTATTACTTTAAACTGAAGAAGTTCATTTTTAATTTCTTAATCAAAATAAAGTAAGACACAAAAAAAGGAAAAATAGAAGTCAACCTTCTATTTTACCTTATAAATACAAATTTTATTCGGTTTAAGTTAAACGTACACCCGTTGTAACACAACCTGAATTAAATGGATTGTCACCAAAAGTAACTTGACCTTCAAGAGTCAATGGGATTCTAATGGTTAGATTCCTATTAGAAGGGTGTATATCCATACTTAGTTCACATTCGTTTTCATTATCCACGCAAGAAATAAAAGAATCTACAAGTATGCGAGAACTTAAATTGTAGATAAGGGTTAAACAAACTGGTTGAGTTAACCCTTTTAGAGTACAAGGCATTTTTCCACACCTCCTTTTCTCCTAACTAATATTAGGAAATGTAAGTAGGACAAGTTTGGTGCGGGCAATTGTAGACAGAAGGACAAAATAGATGATAACCCTATCAAGAAAATTTTTATAGACTGACTCTTACCTTAACAATTATTAAAGAGTTAGGGTTTTTTCTTGAACTAAATGCCAACGCTGTAGGTCCGCATGCCTGTGCTTGGGGTCCATAAGCGTGGCATGTAGGTTTTATCTATTTGTTCCTCCTTTTAATAAGATTCTATTTATCTTATGTGTTCAAGGATTGATTCTATGTAATTGAGATATATAAAAAACGCACTTGGAAATAGTAGATTTATTTAGGCTGCCATAGGGCAGTACACATCAACACCAAAATTATTGGGGAAAGCATAGAGAAGATGCAGGTCTAATCTTCCTTCCACTAACTTGCAGGGTGGTTGAAGTTAAGTACACAATATTTTAATCATTTGCCGCCAGTGCCCAAAAGCCTTCATTTATGTAATAAGGTAAGAAATGAATGGCTTATACTGTATTTGTCGAAAATTGATGAACAGTTATAATGGAAAATGTAAGCGTTTTCATCTATAATAAAAACAGGTGGATGGCATGTGTGGCCATCATGGTATTTAGCGAAGGCGGGGCTAATACTGTCATATTTTTCGGTGATGAAGATGACTAGAAAATGATAGAGTATTAGAAAATAAGAAACCTTGTCACATAATTGAGTGACAAGGTCTCTTTTTGTAGAAATAAGAATAAAGGAAATTAAGCGGATAGGCGTTACTTAATGAAGCAACACTGCTGAAGAGGAAAATGATCACTCTCTATCCTCGATTATAGGTAAAATGGAGCGATCGTGCATTTCTATTCTATTAATCATTAGCAGGTTTGTAAAAAAACGTAAGGAAAAAGGCCGAATTTTGTTAACACAATCTTTATTTAGGTATAAATATATCTACATACTAGTTCAACATTCCTTTTCTAGAATATATTTGAATACATATTTTAGATAGGAGATGGAGAAAATGAGCAAAAAATTATTAATAGGAACAGGAATGGCCTTTTCGCTGTTATTTAGCCCGTTCAGTCAGGCGTTTGCTGAAGAGCCAGTATCAGGGGAAAGAAAACAAGTTGATAATGTGGCACACCGTGGTGCAACGGCTTATGCACCTGAAAATACGATTGCCGGTTTTGATCTGGCAGTTGATATGAAAGCCGATTATATTGAAATTGATGTTCAAAGAAGCAAAGATGGTGAATTAGTAGTGATCCATGATACAACAGTGGATCGTACAACAGATGGAACGGGAAAAGTAGGGGATTTAACATTTGAACAGCTTAGGAGTCTTGATGCAGGCAGCTGGAAAGGGGAACAATTTGCAGGAGAACCCATTCCGACATTCGAAGAGATTCTTGCTCGTTATCATGGAAAAGTTGGAATTTTGATCGAATTAAAGGCTCCAGAGCTTTACCCTGGTATTGAGAAACAAGTGGCAGATTCATTAAAAGCACGAAATCTTGATAAACCGCAAAATGAAAAAATCATTATTCAATCTTTTAACTTTGAATCCATGAAAACAATGGACCAGCTTCTTCCTCAAGTTCCAATCGGTGTATTGACTTCTAACCGTGCACATACAACACCGGAAGCTCTACAGGAATTTTCAGCCTATGCAGATTGGTTTAACCCAAGCTATGGAATTGTGACAGAAGAATTAGTGGATCAAGTTCACACTCTTGGCATGAAAATTGGATCATGGACGGTACGCAGTCAAGAGGCAGCAGACTTTCTATTCGAAATGGATGTTGATGCGATTATTTCTGATTATCCGGATTATGTAGATCCTAGAAACTAATATTCTTGTAAAAGAGTTGAAGAAAAGGGGTAGTTGCTACTCCTTTTTTTTGTTTGGAATGATTGATGCGGGTTTTTTTGTTAAGAAATGTATTTAAGGAGACAAATCTCTTGAATCAAATAGGTGAGTATATGATAAAGGCCGCTTGGCTGGATGGTTGCTTTTTTAGTAAAGGACGCGGTTTTACATCAAAGGGGTACGCAACCATCCAGGGTTAATATCTTGCTATTTTGGTGAGATTTGTGAGCAATCGCGGGCAGGGTTATAGCCACGCCTTCTTTAAGAGTTTCACCCCAAGCTGGATTTCATCAAAGGAAAGATTGCTGAAGCCAAGTTTGATAATCGGCTGTTCCGTATGATTATGGATGAAATAAAGAGAAGTAGGATAGACTTTCACACCGCAGCTGGAAGCCTGTTGAAGAAGCCATTCTTCTGTGCGGTTTAAGTGAACTTTAACTAAAACGTACAACCCCGACTGCTCTCCAATAATCGTTAAACATGGGCCGAACTGCTCCTTTAATGCAAATACTAATTCTCCCATTTTTCTTCTATAGACCACTCGCATGCGTTTAATGTGACGATCCCATTCCCCATCCTTCATAAATTCAGCCATTGTGAGCTGATTAAGCAGAGAAGCGGTATTCTCAAAATGAAGGAACTGATTTTTGTAAAGGATTAAAAGCGGCTGGGGAAGCACCATATAGCTTAATCGGATTCCCGGGAGGAAGGACTTTGAAAAGTTTCCGAGATAAATGACTCTTGTTGCATCAATGGAAGCAAGAGCCGGAAATGGCTGCTGCGTATAGCGGAACTCACTGTCATAATCGTCTTCAATAATATATCCTTGCTTCTTGTTCGCCCACTGAATAAGCCTTTGCCGTTGCTGAATGGACATGCTTACCCCGTATGGACTGTGATGTGAAGGAGTTACGTAGATTAATCGTGAAGCCTTTTGTTCTAATTCTGAAAAATCAGCACCTGCTTCAGTAACTGGCAAGGTTTCAAGTGGATAACGGTGGAATTGAAAAGCTGCCCTTGCGCCATCATAGCCCGGGTCTTCGACTATAATGCCCGGAAAATCATTCTTCAGTATATATCCAAGATTAATCAGCATTTGCTGGGTGCTACTGCCTATAATAATAGAATTGTAATCTGTTTTTACCCCACGGGCTTGGAGCAGGTATGCCGCAATTTGTTCGCGGAGACACGCTTCGCCAAAAGGGTTCCCGTATCGAAAGCTTTCCTTAAATGTTAATACTTGATTGGAAGTTCTCCTCCAGGCCTGTAAAGGAAAATGTGTTTGATCTACTGCCCCTGCTTTAAAATCAATCCTGACAGCTGGTGGCGGCTCCGTTTGCTTTGGGCTAATGGAAAGGGACATGTCTTGAAATAAACCTGGTTCCAATTTGTTTACAAAAAATCCCTTTCTTCCTTCTCCGCGAATATAGCCCTCAGCAGCAAGCTGGTCATATGCCATTAAGGTGGTATTGCGGCTTACCTGAAGGGAGTCTGCCAGCTGGCGAATGGAGGGCAATTGTTCATCGGCCGGTATGTCACCCTGCTCAATATAGTTTTTAAACTGCTCATAGATTTGTTTGTATTTAGGGGAATCATCCTTAATGACAAAAATGGTACTTTTCATTGTCATCTCCTTTGACATGCTTAATTATTTAAAATTGTATCTTTTTATATGTCAGTTTGAATATTATTATAATTGTAACAAATATAAATTCTTTCTGGAAAGATTGATTTATTCAAATGGAAAGGAGATTTTTCATGTATATTCCTAAGCACTTTAAGATCAGTGAGGATGAAGCCTTCACTATAATAAAGGAGAATAGCTTTGCGACTCTTATTTCTCAGCACAATGGTCAGCCATTTGCCACTCATTTGCCGTTAATATTGAACAGGGAAAATACATATTTATATGGACATTTTGCCCGTCCGAATCCTCAGTGGAAGGATCTATTGAATCAAACTGTACTCGTTATTTTCCATGGTCCTCATTGTTATATCTCACCATCCTGGTATGAGACCAATAAAGCCGTCCCAACCTGGAATTACACAGCCGTTCATGTGTATGGTGAAGTTGAACTTATTGAAGATGAAAACGAGTTAATGGGTTCACTAGATGATATGGTATTGAAATATGAAGCGCCTGATAGCTCCTATAATTTGCAGGAAATTGACCCCGAGTTTCTCGCCGGCATGAATAAAGGAGTTCAAGGCTTTAAAATAAAGATTAATAGGATAGAAGGGAAGGCGAAATTAAGCCAAAACCATTCCCTGCAGCGGCAAGAGCTCATTGTTAATCAGCTGGAACAGATTTCAAATACTGATGAGCAGCAAATTTCCAATTTAATGAAAGAAAACTTAAAAAGCAAAATTTAATCTTACTGCTGCCAGCCAAGTCAAATAAATATTCGGCTATTTTGCTGATTGGCGGATTCTGCATGAATATCGATCCCATACTTCCTCACCCGCCTCATCAGTAGCGATTGCGTAACGCCCAGCTTCTGTGCAGCTTTCCGCGTTGATTTTTCTATATTTAAAGCGTCAAGAATCATATTTTTTTCAATGTTCTCCAGAAATTCCGGCATGCTGTTATATGGATCAGCCTGTTTCATATAGTCAGGCAAGTGTTGGTTTTCCATCATTTTTTGAGGCAAGTCTTTTTCATCAATAGTTTGGTCAGAAAGAATGACCAGCCTTTCCATCAGATTTTCCAGCTCGCGGATGTTTCCGGGCCAGTTGTAGGATTGGAAGATATCCAATACTCTGGAAGTCATTCGCTTATTGACGTTGTATTTCTGGTTGTAGGTGCCCAGAAAATAGAAAGCCAGGTCCTCGATGACTTCCTTCCTCTCTCTAAGCGGCGGCAGGTTGATGGAAAGTATATGCAGCCGGTAGTACAAGTCTGAGCGGAAGGAGCCTTCCTCAGTCATTTTATCCAGGTTCCGATTGGTGGCGGCGATGATTCGGACGTTTGCCTGTACATATTCCCTTGCTCCAATTGGCAGATAGGTTTTCGTCTGCAGAAAGTGCAATAGCTTTGCCTGGAGATGGGGAGGAAGCTCGCCGATCTCATCGAGAAATAAAGTTCCGCCTTCTGCAGCCTGGATTAATCCTGACTTGCCAGCTGTGTTCGCACCTGTGAAAGCTCCTTTTTTATAGCCGAAAAGCTCGGACTCCAGCAGCTGCTCCGGCATAGAAGCGCAGTTGACTTGCATAAACGGTGCACTATGGCGGTTGCTTAATAAATGGATTCTTTCTGCGGTGGCGCTTTTTCCTGTTCCTGTTTCACCGGTGATTAAAGCAGTCGTATCGACATTGGCAATTTTTCCGATTAGGTCTTCAGTCGAGGGGTGCAAAATGAGTTCTTTCTTTGTCTGATGATCGTTTGTATGGAGGGGAATCTTTAATTTTCTAAGTTCCCGGCTGTATTTCTCGAGCAATTCTTCTGTATCTCTCAGCTTGGAAGAGGTTTTGACGGCTTCAGTAATATCCCTGCAATGGGCGACGATTACAATCACTTCTCCATTTTCATCCTTCACCAGATGGCCGGTCGCGATATATTTCCGGCCGTCTCCTACTTCCTGGACGGTGCTGACATTGCTGTTGGCTTCAGATGCAAGTCTTGTAACAGAAGGGGAAAATACCCTTTCTTTCTCCAAATCTCTCACATTTCTACCGATTAGTTTCTCCCTCGGCACCTGGGTCATGACCTCGCTGATGTGATTGACCCATAGGGTGACTCCGTTTTTATCCGTAATATAGATAGCATCATTAATAGAATTCAGAATATCTATAAAAAAATTTGGGCGCTGATCGGCCAGTTTTAGAAGCTGCTCCATAAAATCCTCCTTTCTGAATTGATTTCGATTCATTTTTATCTGAAGTGTGTGATAAAGGCGAATCGAAGTCAACTCAGTGAGTCGCTTTTAAAAACAATTATAGTAAATATTCTAAAAATTCACAACAAAAACTAGCAAAACCAGCCTTTATGACCCTATTAACTTGGCACGCAATTTGCAAAAGTAATAGGCATGAAGGGAGCGGGTTTAGTGAAACAGCAGCAAGTAATGAATATTAAGCTGGATCGCTTAATGCAAACGATCCAGCAAAGTGCGGAAATTGGCACGCTGCCAAATGGAGGCATCTGCAGGCTTTCCTTGACTGATGAGGATAAGAAAATGAGAGACCTTTTCCTGCAGTGGATGAAGGATTGCGGATTGGAAACAAGGGTTGATGACTTTGGCAATATGTATGGAAGACGGAAGGGCAAAAAAAACGAACTGGCTCCCGTTTTAATTGGTTCCCATCTGGATACACAGCCAAAAGGCGGAAAGTATGACGGGGTACTGGGAGTACTTGGCGCCCTGGAGGTAATCCGCACATTAAATGATCTGGGTGTGAAAACAGGGAGACCTATTGAAATTGTCAATTTTACAAATGAAGAAGGGGCCAGGTTTCAGCCGGCCATGCTTGGGTCAGGTGCCATGGCTGAAATTTTTAACAAACAAACAATCCTGAATTCGAAGGACCAAAAGGGCTTGGTTTTCGGAGAAGAACTGGGGCGGATTGGCTACAGAGGGTTAAAGGAAAACCGCCAGCAGGACCCTTTCTGTTTCGTTGAACTTCATATTGAACAGGGCCCTGTCCTGGAGGATAAGGGTAAATCGATTGGTGTTGTAACGGGGATTCAAGGGATGAGCTGGCTAGAGGCAACGGTTACCGGGATGACCTCTCATACAGGGACAACACCCATGAACCGGAGAAAGGATGCTGTGCTGCTTGCTTCCAAGCTAATTACAAAGATCTATTCACTGGCAGAGGAGATTCCAGAGCTGCTTGTTGCAGTTGGCAGAATCCAGGCTTCCCCGAATGTTATCAATACAGTGGCAGATCAAGTGGTTTTTTCCATCGATATTCGCCACCCCGAGGATCATGTCCGGGAACGTTTTGAGCAGCAGTTAAAGGAGTACTTAAGCACAATGACATTGGTAGAGGAAATGGAGCTGCAAATTAAAGAGCTAGACAAAATTGATACAGACTCTTTTTCAGAAGAAATTATCAAGGTAATGGAAAATGCAGCTGAAAAGCATGGCTTCTCCAATATGAGAATGCTGAGCGGGGCGGGCCACGATGCCAAGTATTTAAACCGGATTGCACCGACAGCCATGCTGTTTATTCCAAGCATCCACGGACTTAGCCACTGTGAGGAAGAGTTTAGTGAAGAATCGGATATTGAAAAAGGCGTTCAGGTTTTATTTGATACTGTTTTGACTTTGGCAAATAAAGAAACCTTATAGGAGTGATAGAGTTGGAAAAAGTGAAAAAGGATGTTCTGGAGAAAGTTTTTGAACAAGTGGATGCTTTGTGGGAAGAGGAAGTTTCCTATCTGCAAAAGCTGGGACGGTATCCGTCTACATTGGGGAATGAAGCGGCGATTCAAGATTATCTCGCTGATTCCCTTGAAAAGGATTTGAATTTGAAGGTTGAAAAAATTATCCCTGATCCGGAAAGGCTTGGTGCTCATCCCGGATTCTCCAAGCCTGAATGGTCTTATGATGGCCGCCCTGTTGTGGTAGGGAAGTATAAAGCACAGGGAGAAAAGAAAGGGAAAAGCATTATTTTTCAAGGGCATATTGATGTGGTCAGTCCGGAGCCGGTATCAAAGTGGAGCTACGATCCATGGGGTTCTGAAATTGTCGACAATAAAATGTATGGCCGGGGCATTGCGGATATGAAATCCGGAGTTACGGCGATGATTTATGCCTTAAAGGCTGTTCAGCAGGCAGGGGTGGAGCTTGCTAATGATGTGACGATTAAGACGGTCACGGAAGAGGAGTGCACAGGCAATGGTGCACTGGCTGCCATCGAAGCCGGATACCGGGCAGATGCAGCCCTCATTCCGGAGCCGCTGGGACAGCAGGCATTAGTCGGGCAGGTTGGCGTCATCTGGGTCCGCATTAAGGTGGCCGGCCTTGGTGCCCATACGGAAAGAGCAGACAAAGCGGTCAATGCCATTGTAAAAGCTTATAAAATGGTAGAAGCCCTTCAAGACTATGAGAAAGAGATTAATAGCCGATCTAAACATAAAGTGTTCGGCGATCATCCGCATCCGCAAAACATTAATATCGGAAAAATCCATTCTGGCGACTGGCCTTCCACGGTACCATCGGAATGTACGGTTGAAGCAAGAGTCGGCTTTAACCCGGGAGTGGATCCGGCAGATGTGAAGAAGGAGTTAACGGAATTTTTGCTGGAAGCGGCCAAAAAGGATGAGTGGCTAAAGGAAAATCCGCCGGAAATCAGCTTTTACGGCTTCCATGCTGAAGGCTTTACCCTTGATCCGGATCAGGAGTTTATCCATACATTGGAGGAAGCCCATCAGATCATTGAGAAAAGCGATTTAAAATATGGTGCCTTTACAGGAACGACAGACGCCAGATTTTATAATCTCTATTACAATATTCCTTCCACTTGCTATGGTCCAACAGGCGCAAACCTGCATGCCCCGGATGAATGGGTAGACCTGGAAAGTGTCAAAAGAGTCACGAAAACCTATGCAGCTTTTCTGTTGAAGTGGTGTCAGTATAACGAGTAGGTTGTTTTCGTAAAGTTTGTTGTTTTTTATTAACTTAGTTTAATTTACTGAGTTGATTGGAGCGTAGGGTGCTTGACTCCTGCGGGAGGAGAGGGAGCGGGAGACCCCACAGGCGAAGCCGAGGAGACTCCCGTTCCTCCCCGCGGAAAGCAAGTGCCCGCAGCGGAAATCAACGGGCTGAATTCATAAGCAAGAACAACAATCTATGAGAAAAGATCCAACGAGTAAAAAATAGAGCGGAAAGGGGCCCATACCCTTTCTCCGCCATCCAAATGGGGGTTGAAATGATGAATCCAGGATTATGGTTATTATTCGGAAACGCGATTGCGACAACTGTTATATCAGCAGGAATTGTCATGTGGATTTTAAAGAAAGAATACTTGCCAACCATAAAAAAGCTGGAAGAAGAGAAAGATACTCCGGCAAATCCCATTCATGATGGCATAACGAAGGAGGTTTAGGATGGAGAAAATCATATTTTTTGTTGTCGTTGCTGTTTATGTTATTGCCGGAATTATCGTAACGAGATTTGTAAAAAGCAAAGATGATTTCTATGTCATGGGGGAAAAAGGTTCGACCGTCTTGATTGTCGGTACACTGGCAGCTACCTATTTAAGTGCGGTGACACTGCTTGGCCTTGCAGGCATGATCTACAACGAAGGACCTGTTGCCCATGCCGGATTCGGTTCTTATGGAGCCTGGTTAGGAACATTATTTGCTGTTATTTATGTAGGAAGAAAGTTAAAGGCCTTGGAATGCCAGACACTTCCGGACTTTTTTGAAAAGCGATTCCAAAACAAATGGGTAACCGTAATCGCTACATCCATAATGATTATCGGTTTATTGGGATATGGAGTTGTTCAATTAATCGGGGCGGGTGTGATTCTATCCGAGATTTTAAATATTCCGTTCCCTGTTCTAATTTTATTATTTACTTTAGCTCTTTTGATTTTCAGTGCGATGGGCGGCATGTATGGGGTTGTTATTACAGATACACTGATGTTCTTTACAATGCTGACGATTGCGATTGTGATTTCGCCGCTTATTATTGGACAGGCAGGCCTGGACCAGATCAAGAACTTAGGGGAAGTCATACCGGGTTATTATGGTGTCAATGGCGGTGCTGACCGTCCGTTTGGATGGGTATTCTCGCAATTTTTAATGTGGATTCTTTTCTTTGGATGTACGCCATCCCTTGTATCCCGTGTTTTCCCTGCAAAGAATGATTTTGTCATCTTAAAGACTGCGGTTATTGGCGTGTTCTTCGCCCCATTTATGCAATTGCTTGTTTTCATTGCTGCTGCAGCCATGATGGTCCTTCAGCCTGGCATTGATCCGGCTGACCGCGTATTTATCGTTGGGATGATGGACTATACGCCGCCTGCTTTAGCTGGAATTGGTTTGGCAGGATTAATGGCGTCCATCATGTCGACTGCTTCCACGCTTTTTGTCTTAACAGGATTTGCGCTTGCGAAGGACTTATTTGAAAACGTCCTGCATAAAGATTTTGATGAGAAGAAAAGCATGTTAATTGGACGTGGTGCCCAGGTCATTGTGGCAGTCGTTGTTTGTATTATCGCTATCCTTCAGCCATCATCCATCTTCTGGATTTCCATTTATGCCGGTTCCATCTTTGCGGTTTCCTGGATGCCGACGATCATTGGCAGCCTTGAATGGAAGCGGATGAGCAGTAAAGCGGCAACAGCGAGCATGCTTGCAGGGATTATCACATTTATTGTTTTCGGTGAATTGAAGAGGTATGAAATGATCACCTTCCCGGTTGGATTTGATAATTTCTATCTGGCGATTATTGTTTCTGTTCTTACCTTAATCATCGTAGGGTTTATGGTAAAACCTACCGATTATGAGGTGGGTTATTACCAGAAGATAAAAGAAACACGACTTTCTACTGTAACGATCCAAAAGATTTTGGCCAAACACAACGGAGCTGCCGAGTTAAAAAGAGAATACAAGCAAACGTTAACGGTTGCTGTTTCCTTTATTGTCATCTCTGTTGTTCTATGGGGTTATTTTATCGTCAAGTTAGGCATGTAAAAATACGAAGTGAAGGAGAGTATCATAATGAGCAAGACTGCAGCTTTATATCAGGAACTGGCAGATTTGGATAAAAAGCATTTTCTGCATCCGACTTCCCCAATCCAACAGCAGCAGGAACAGGGTCCGGCCTTTATTTTTACAAAAGGGGAGGGTGTATACCTTGAAGATGTGAGGGGCAATCGTGTGATTGACGGGATGTCCTCCTTATGGAATGTGAATGTTGGGCACGGCAGAACTGAGCTCGGCCAGGCAGCAATGGAGCAGATGAACCAGCTGGCGTTCAGCTCCTGCTTTGCAACCTTCAGCAATGAACCGGCGATAAGGCTAGCGTCGAAAATCGCTGAGATTGCACCTGGGGATTTAAGTGCCACCTTTTTTACCTCTGGCGGGTCGGAAGCGAATGATACGGCTTATAAGCTCGCACGTCATTATTGGATTTTAAAGGGCCAGCCGTCCAAAAAGAAGATCATATCCAGGAAGAAGTCCTATCACGGAGTAGCGATGGGAGCGACGAGTGCGACAGGACTTAAGCCATTCCGGGATTTCACGAATTCCCTCGCACCTGATTTTTACTATACGGAGAATCTATCTGCTAAAGCATTAAGGGAAACGATTGAAGCGGAAGGCCCTGAAACGATTGCGGCATTTGTGGCTGAGCCGATCCAAGGGGCAGGCGGTGTCCATATCGCTCCTGACGGTTATTTTCAGGAAGTAAGGAAGATTTGCAGTGAGTTTGATATTTTGTTTATTACGGATGAAGTCATTACCGGCTTTGGCCGAACAGGAAAATATTTCGGAATCGAGCATTATGGCGTAACGCCGGATATGATGTGCTTTGCCAAGGGAGTTACAAGCGGCTATGCCCAGCTTGGTGGAGTAGTGTTCTCGAAAAAGATGCATGAGGATTTCAAGGAGCTTTCAGCCGGCACCCTTTTGCATGGCTATACGTACAGCGGGCATCCAATGGCCTGTGCAGTTGGATTAAAGAATATTGAGATTATCGAGAATGAGAATCTAATAGAGAATTCCAGGAAAATGGGCGAGGAATTGCTGAAGGGCTTTAAGTGGATCCAGGATGAGAGAGAGCTTGTTTCAGAAGTGAGAGGGCTTGGATTAATTGGCGCTGTTGAGCTTAAGAGTGACAAAGGCCAGTTTGCACCGGCTGTTGTGAATGAAGCCGCTAAACGAGGGCTCATTATCCGATCAGTAATTTTTGATGGAATGGACATTCTTGTCTTTGCCCCGCCGCTGACCATTAACAAGAAGGAAATTGAAAGTCTGGTAGAGATTCTTCATGATTCCATCTATGCTGTAGAACAAGGTATATAAGAGATTAAGAGAGAAGAGTGCGTAAGGCACTCTTCTTATTATTGAAACTGGGAGGACAGGACATGACGGTTAAAAATAAAGCGAAAAAGCAGTTGTATATTAATGGCGAGTGGGTAGAGGCGAAACATTATACCTCCTTGTATTCTCCATATAACAGAGAGCTGATTGCAGAGATTCCGCAGGCAACCGAAGAGGAGGTTGACCTTGCTATAGAAGCAGCCTACCAGGCAAGAAGCAAGATGGCAGAGGTGCCAAGCCATCAGCGTGCGAGTATTCTTGAAAAGCTTGCCGGCCTTTTGGATCAGCGGTCAGATGAGGCAGCTAAAATTATTGCCTTGGAAGCAGCCAAGCCGATTACCACAGCGAAAGGCGAGATTGCGAGAACGGTTCAGACATTCAAGTTTGCCGCTGAGGAAGCGAAAAGAATCAATGGAGAAACGATCCCGATGGATGCCGCTCCTGGTGGGGAAGGAAGGGTAGCCTACACGGTGAGAGAGCCGCTTGGTGTGATTGGGGCTATTACTCCGTTTAACTTTCCGCTGAACCTGGTGGCGCATAAAGTGGGTCCGGCAATTGCAGCAGGAAATACAGTTGTGCTGAAGCCAGCGGGCCAGACGCCGCTATCCGCGTATTTCCTCGCCGAGCTGTTGGAGGAAGCCGGACTGCCGGCAGGTGCGTTTAATGTCGTAACAGGCAGCGGCTCTGTGGTAGGGGAAAAGCTAGTAAAGGATGGTCGCGTGAAGAAGATTTCTTTTACGGGAAGCCCTGAAGTGGGGATTGGCATCCGCAATAAAGCAGGGTTAAAGCATGTGACCCTTGAACTGGGATCAAATGCAGCTTTGATTGTTGATAAGGGTGTGGATGTGGGAAAGATCATCCCGCGCTGTGTTACCGGGGCATTTGCCTTCCAGGGACAGGTGTGTATTTCTCTTCAAAGAGTTTATGTTCATAGTGAGATCTATGATAGTTTTGTAGAAAAGTTCGTTGAAGCTGCTTCGAAGCTCAAGGTGGGAGACCCTTTAGATCCGGAAACGGATGTTTCTGCTTTAATCGCTCCTAAGGAAGTGGAGCGGACGCTTGGATGGATAGCGGAAGCCAAGCAGAACGGGGCAAAGGTAGCTCTGGGCGGAACGAATGAAGGGAATGTGCTTAAGCCAACGGTGCTGCTTGATGTTGAGCCGGCTGCGAAAGTTTCCTGCCAGGAAGTGTTTGCTCCAATTGTTTTGATTAACAAAGTGGATTCTGTGTCGGACGCGATTGAACTGGTCAACGACTCCCGCTACGGCCTCCAGGCAGGCATCTTCACAGAAAATATCCGCACCGCCATGGACGCCACCAAAAAGCTGCATGTCGGCGGAGTCCTGGTCAACGACATCCCAACCTTCCGCGTCGACCACATGCCATACGGCGGGGTCAAAGAAAGCGGCGTCGGCAGGGAAGGCATTAAATACGCCATCGAGGAAATGACGGAGATGAAGTTAATTATAATAAATAATAACTAAAGTGGTGTGGTGGTGTAGATGGAGTACCAGGTACCACCCGAATTTTCTTGTTTCAGAGGTATGTTTCACAATAGGAACTGCCGATGCATTTGCATTGGCGGTCTTTTTTTGTGTTGAGATAAACCGGACAATAGATTCTTATCTTTTTCCAGCATAAATCCACTTAGAGTTTAGTCTCGCATTGCCCCTGCCTCTCGGGAGGTCATAGCACCTTGTCCTTCGCTAACATCTTTTTGAATTTCTTGTTTTACCTTTTTTGCATCAGTTCTGGAAGATGGCGGTTTTACAATAGAACCGAGATTCTCTTTTGCTTGCTGGTATTCCATACAAATCCTCCTCAATTTCTTGTTATCGCTTTTATTATCTTAAAAAAACACTAGGTGTATCCGGAGGGTTTGAGGGAATTTCACAAAATAAAGGAGTCTGTCGTGTATCAAGATCAAAAATGAAGAGAAATCAAATGCTCCTTCCATCTAGCGGAGAAAGTGGTCTTGTAGGGCCGGCTGGTCTATAGCTGCCATCTCCAGTTGACCCGTTAATCACATTCAATTTTAAAATTCTGTTGATTGGGGCGAAGGGTGAGAGATCCTCGAAAATGCTCACCCGTTTCCTTCGGGCGGTGTTTTTCACAATAGCTAAAACGCAAGGTTTTGTTCAGTTACCTTCCTATTTTTTGTTTAGTGAAGATTTTTCCATTATTTAACTCACACCAATCTATTTCGCCATATGTTTCCTTGTCTCCATATTTATTCAAAAAAGCTTCCTTATTTTCAAATACTTCCATTAAACCATTTTCAAGTAACGTTAACATTCGATAGGTATTTAAATGGAAGGCATTGGAAACGGCTATTAATTCACCTATGTGAACAATGTCAGAGAAATTTCTCATTATTTCCACTCCTCTCCTTTACAGCCTCAACGGCACATGCTCGTCCATTAATTGCTACAGCACTTTACTCCATTCGAAGCCTCCATCGACAAATCCCAATTCTCCAAGATTCTAATAATCCATGATGGCTTCAGTCGCATCTAATTAAAACTTCTTAAAGTATGCACCAAAAATGCCGATATTATTGAGATTAAAATCACAATTAATCAAGGAGAAACATACCTTCAACTAACACTCCCTTTATATAAAATTTTGAAATCTGGCGCACTGATAGGGAGCTTTCCTTAAAGACTTGGCTGCTAAAAAAGCATCCGTAGTGACATGCTTCTTTTAATGGGTTGGTTACTTTTGGGATCCAGTGCTGTCATTGCGGCAGCTTTTTCTTCTTATGCAAAAGGGGCAGTTTAGCTTAAAATTAAAAAGGTATCGTTATTTTGAAATGGACGGCTTGAATAAGGATGTGTGACTATGATAAATTACGAAAAATTAGTTTAGCGCCGTGGTTATAAAAAAAGAGAGATTGACTCGAATAATCCGATATTATTTACATCAGTTTATTTAACTGGCGGATGCCAGAGTTAAAATAAACAGGCTGCAAATATGCAGTTTTTCTTTATGAATTAAAGGTGCAGGTTTTAAAAAGAAACTATTTTAGGAGAGGATTTATTGGATACGAATATTAAAGACACAATAAAAAAGTTGGAAGAAAGCCACTTAAACCCTAAGGTTCGCAGTTCAATCGATGATTTAGATAAAATACTTGCTGACGATTTTTTAGAAATAGGAAGCTCAGGTTATAAAATATATAAAAAAGATTGCATTAACAGCGGGTTGGCATTGGATGATTTATCATTATATGATTTTGAAGTTCGTTCTTTAGCTCCAGACGTAGTGTTAACAACTTATTTTATAAATAATAAAACCAAAAATCGTAATACACTTAGAAGCTCTATATGGAAGTTTATTGATGGAAGATGGCAGCTTTATTTTCATCAAGGAACTGTGACCAATTTACAGGTTTCTGATCTATATGATTGATTGTTTTTGGATTTTTTTCTTACTAACAGGTTGGTTTTGTTAAAGAAGAAGACCATCAAATGATGGTCTATTTTTATGCGAAATATCAACATGATCCTATAACTGAGCCTATTATGAAAGAGCGCTAATCAGATGGCCCAATATCAAGGTTAATCAAATCATAACAGAGGTATGATGGAGTCTGCGTAGGCTTTGGCGCCTTTCGGATTAGGGTGTCCTACTGAAGCGATCCGGCAAAGCTCTAAATCGAGTCCGGTTTGGTTGGAATTTACACAATCTACGGCACGGGAAGGTGCGACATTTATATCCTCTGGCGATAAATTCGGATGTATTCCGTATAGGAAAGGATCATTTGTCAGCCCTGCGTGGGACGGACCAAAGTTTGGATCTGCGAAAAAGATGCGATTCCCGCCATCCAAGGTATTATTGACAGCATCAACTGCATTTTTAAGATGCATCCTGGACAGTTCCATAATTTGTTTGCTCCGAGCAATAATCAGTTGAATTTCGACTGCGCTAAGTACGGTGGCAGCAGCTACAGGCATACCTCCTATTACAACTCCCAAGGCAGTAAGCATTGCTTTTATGAACGCCGTGTTGCTTTGTTCGGAAAGAGGCTGATAATAGCCGGTCACAACGATTTTTGCATTTTTGAATGTGCCTGACACTTTCAGCAGCAGCTTCTTCATATCTTCGAAGAAAATCTTTTGTGCAGGCA
Organism: Cytobacillus sp. C11.1; assembly: GCF_058145115.1. Taxonomy (NCBI): domain Bacteria; kingdom Bacillati; phylum Bacillota; class Bacilli; order Caryophanales; family Bacillaceae; genus Cytobacillus; species Cytobacillus sp. C11.1. Next base: position 1,273,539 of record NZ_CM176935.1, read on the forward strand.
GTACTAAATCAGGTCCATGAGGATTCAGCACATTCGTGATTTCGATATCGTTAAACCCGCCGTCCAACAGGATAAGATCCACAAAATCCGCTGAGCCTGTAAACATATCGACCTGCTGCAGGATAGTAGGGAAACTTGAAGGCACCTCGCCAGGCAGACGCGGATGAACCTCTGTATTTTCCGCTCCGATGATGGCGCCTGAGTGTGCGAGAACTTCTTTATAAAATCCTATACCGCCTGCGCGAGCTTGAACCGCAGCCGCTACGAGCGAGTGAAACTTCTCGTGCTCCATCAATCCTTGACCCCATTGAATCGAATCCCCAAGCACAAGCATTTGGAATGTCTCGAGTACCAATTCAATCTCATTGGAGGGGGTGCCATTTCCAAGCATTACTTTTACCCGTACTTTCTCTCCAGTGGGGTTATTCTGAATGTTAACCGGTCGAATGAGCGTAAATTCAATGCTGGTCGGACTAATATATTTTACGTCAGGCATGTTCTGATCATTGACTTTGACCATTACCCCCTCAGCGAACCCAGTACCAGCGAGCTGTACTTTCGAACCCGGCTGCACCCGGGTCTTCATGGCCGATAGCAGTCTGGGTTTCACAAAAATGGTCCCTCGGTTCGATAAGGTATTATCGCTTTGTTTCACTTGAACCGTCCTGATTCCTCCTTTAATGGTAGGAACCGTAAACTGCAGCTTTGTATCACTGTAGACAAGGGTTTGAGCCGGAATGCCTTCCACAAGTACGACATCAGTTTTCGTAAAGCGTTTTCCATCGATCGATACTGTATCCCCAACGAAAGCCTCATTGGGCATTGTGTGAAAAATAGCTGGTTCTAGCAATTTCCTTCTGTATTCATCAGAATCTATTACTTTCATGCTCAATGCTTCTGTATACCGCTCACCATCTTTCCCGGGATAACCTGCGCTTCCAGGGTAACCTTGCGCTCCTGGCTGGCCGGCACTTCGACCTTCTCTTGGTCCGCATGTTTCAAAGATCGCCTTCACCGAGTCACCAACCGGTCCGCCCTTGCCGCCAGCACCGGGAACACCTGGAATGCCGCCAGGCCCGCCTTTACCACCATCCACCGTTACGTAAAATCCCTTTTGCAAGTAGTTGTTTATAACGCTTTGTGGAGCATATAAAGACAATTTACCGCCATGTCCGCCATCGCCGCCGTCACCCCCATTTCCCGCAGCACCACCGCGTCCTCCGTTGCCGCCTGCTCCCGCACCACTTGTACACCAGGCACCTGCAAAATCTTTAATGCCAGCCCTTCCTTTCCAGCCGTTTCCGCCATCCTGTCCATTCTGGCCATCGCCGCCTTGGGTTCCGTCCTGTCCGCGAAGATCGAATGCCGGGCTGCCGTTTAACTCCAACATCCAGATTTCCAGTTCTGGCGCATCCGCACCATCGAGTCCAGGTTCTCCTTTAATGCCGGCAATTCCTTCCTTTCCGGTAACGCCGCTCAATGTTGTAGAAGTCTGAAACCCTTGCACCTGGCTTTTCTTAGCAGGTTTTGCCGGCTTCTGTATATTTGGGCGTTCCCACGTAAACGTCACGTTTTTACCGACAGTAATTTTTTCTGCAAGTATAATCAAGTGCTTTTGCGGATATTTCAGAATAACCAAAGTGTTGTCTTCCAAGTCAATTTCTTCGGCTGCCCAATAGGCTGTATCGATTGGTACAGTGCTCGTGCTTCGGACTAGATTGGCTGGTACTGGTGGTGGCGATACAGTTCGGCGGCTTATTGGACCAGGAAATGGTTTAACAGGCCCTTTAATTGGGCCAGGGAATTTAGGTTGTATTGGCGGTACTGGAACTTGCTGGGGGAATGGAATCGCCTTAAGCTGGACAGCCCGTCCTCCAGCAGGCTCGAAACGCAACCCATTTTGTCCTGCTCCGGTGCTGCGGAAAACGGATTGAAATAAGGTTTCCGCACCCATTACGCTGGTCTCCGGCTTCGTTAATCCTGATTGTGGGATGACATTGCCGCGGATTGTCAATTTACCGAGACCTGACAAACTGGTAATTCCGAATGATTCCAAAATGGCTTTATGGTGCTGCATTCTGTTATTGGTGAGATTAACTGTGGCAGGATTTACATTCAGATTAAATGGTAAGGGTTTAATCAGCATTTCCTTAAGCATGACATTTGGCATGAAGTTTTCTCCTTTTATTTGAAATGAAAGCAAATTTTTCTTGCTATGCTTATGCTGGTTTTTCTTGGTTTATTCAGAATAAAAAGAGGGAAGAAGGTGCTGGGTAATAGGTGCCTGGCTAAGGATCAGCTTGGTATGACTGAACTAGTCTCTTTATATTGACGAAAAATGGGGATAAATTAGTGCGAAAGATGCGTTTTAGAAGCTGAGGGAATCTGGGAGGTATCCGAGGGTTTTATAGAGAAGCAGCCGCGGAAATGAAACAAATGTTTGATTCATTTGATCGCAACATTGATGGAAAGCTGTTTAGAGAAGAAACAATGAAATTAAATGATTCCAATTCTTGTCCTGAAGAAAGGATTGTTGCTAACGAAGTAAACAAGGTATCCCGACTGAGCATACCGGAAGGGGAGGGGAAGGGCATCCATCGTGCCCATACTCAAGAAATTGGGAAGAAAAAGGGGACGAAAGGGCATCAATCATGCCCGTACTCAGCAAAAATGGGCCAGCTTTGAATTTTTAAGTGAGCTCTATTAATAAAATATAGAAACGATCATATGAACCCCTATTAAGGAGGATCCTATTAAATAACTCAGACCCCATTTAACGACATTAAAAGCCTATTATTTCCCGAAAAATAATAGAAAATATCGAAGCATGTAAAACTCTTAAATGAATAATAGTTTAATTCATCTTTTAGATTAGCTTTTACGAGTCGAAATACCTTATCTTTACCCAGGTCTAAAATGGTACAGGTATATGCTTTGTCGGAAAGATGCGCCATTAGACTATACAAAGTTCGGGAATCTTCGCACTTCCTATTTGATATAAAAAACTAAAAGGGAAATGGGAGTGGTAGATTTGCATTTCGAGTTACTATTGGAAGCTGTATTTGGCCAACGGGAAATTATCCACGAACTAGAATGCACGATATGCGGATTTAATGAAACGTACTATCGGGATCCTGTTACCAAACAATCGATCGGGCGGGCTTGTAAGACCTGCAATTTTGTGCAGAAGTTTGAGGAAATGAATCTTGCGGAGGAAAGAGCGAGTTAATGACAAAAAAAGCTTCAAAAGAATCTTAGCTGGTTAATGGAACCCCCAATTCACACCTCTTTTTGATATGATGTATTTATTACTATCGTTTGGATACGTTTGAAATCATATTGCATGGGGGAAGAAGTATGGTTGGTATAAAGTCGGTTATGATCGATGGGGAAACGATCTATTTGTTTAACAGTGCCATCTATATCTTTGAATCCTCTTCTGATACTACTTTGGAAGTGGATATGATTGTAAGTGAAGTGACACTTAGAAAATATAAAGACAGGGAAAATCTGATAGCAGAAATCGAATTGGAAGATGGCAGGCTCATTAGTTCATTTATGTTCCTAAAATCGCTGCCGGGAACGCTGCCCAGGCTTAATTTATTTTGCGGACTGGATCAGGAGGAAAATTACGAAGGTGTTCTTAGAATCAGTGAAAATGATTCAGCATTCCCGGATATTGAAGAAGGCATAACATTAGAGGATATCAGGAAAGTGGAAATGCCAAATGAAAAAGTTACGCTTAAATTAAATTTGCCCATTGATCAAGTGGAGTGGCTGAAGGAGCAGAAAACTAAGGAACTCAATCAGCTTTTTAAGGTGCTGTTATATGAGCATTTGCATAAATAGGATCCTGAGCTAAACTCGGTAAAATGTTAAAGAATTACTTGATCATTTTTGAGCGTTAATGAAATACGGTTTCTTTAATCAAACGATTGATTGAAAACTTAAAAGTATTGGGCTTCTGAATGATTTATCCATTGGTTTAGCAATGAAGTTTAAAACCCCGCAGGAACTGTGAAGACAGAGACTGTGGGGTTTTAATGATCTTATATGATCTTTTTACTACTATTTAAAGTTGGTTTTTGTCCTTCACTTACTCCCTCAACCGATCCGGCAGACCCTGGATCGACGACACCACCACATCCAGCTTAGCTTCAATCCTGTTCAGCAAAAATAGCGTGACAACAATCGGGAAGCCAAGCTCGCTGATTAATGTGACCATCTGTTCCATAGTATTTGCTCCTTTCTGGGTGCCAGGCACCCTAAAAAAGGCCGGGTTCAGAAAGAAACCGGCCTTTTCACATTACACTAATTCATATTCGGTTACGTTGCGCTCTAGCAATCTAGCTCCTTGCGCCTGAACAAAGTCACCGCCATTGCCGTCAAAGGCATTGGCAAGGATGATTTGGTCCATCGCTGCTTTAACAGCTATTGGATCAATCGGTTCCTTTGGATTATCAACCGTTAGTTTAGATGGCTTTCCCATATCAGATAGAAAAGTCATTTCCAATGTTTTTGCCATGTTTTTCACCTCCTTGCGAGTTTAGTGTTTTAATAGAAGATTAGCCTACGATGTCGAAGCTGTCGTTACGGTTAAGCGCAACTAACGGATCGTTTGATAACGTTGCAACGGCTTGTCCAACAGTGAAAAGCTGGTCTGCTGTTGCGGATTGCTTCACGCTGCTGTAGGTTTTTGACTTGTGAATCGGTTTGCCCTTTTCATCCAAACCCGTTTCAAAAACCAGGCGAAGCTTTGTATCGATGATATTTGCTTGTGCCATGCTGCTCACCTCCTTTCACTTTCTATATACGTTTTTTTGGCAAAAATGGACATGGTGATTTAAAAAGTTTTATATAAGAAAGTCTTCCAATCTGCCATCTTTAAAGTTGTATGCCTTCAATTTCTCTCTGGCACCATGCCGCCATGCTTTTACGGCCGATAAGGATACCCTTTCTTTTTCGGCAATCTCTTGGACTGAAATCTCAAATTGGAAGGTATAGATTACCCACTTTTTTTGGTTGTCTGTTAGGGTGCTGCAAATGGAAAACAGATTATTAATAGGAATAGGCTCGCTGACATGCGGTGCCTCTATTAATCCCCAAAATTCCTCCTCGGGATAGACGCATTGTTGATCGTAGGATGTTTGTTTGGTTAGTTCTTTCAGCATTTTGCCTTTTACATAACTGAATGCATAGGTCACAAATTTTCCTTTGTCTGAATCAAATTCTTCCACGCTTCCCATAGACTAATAAGCCCCAGCTGAAAGAATTCATCTTTGTTTTTATAAATGTTCAGGTTGTTCATGATTTTATGGATCATAGGTTCATATTGTGCTGCGACTTGCTCAAAGCTTTCCATGTGAAATCCCTTCAGGAAAGCGCGCTCTCTAAGTATTCCCGGGTAGCTCTAACATAGAGGGAAAATGATTTTTGTGCGAATCGGAAAAAAGTCGAGTTTCGGGGAGTTTACCCCCTAAACTTGCGAGTTTGCATACTAAACTTCCCTGAAGAAGGGTCTAACTTGCTGATTTTCCGGAAAAATTCACTTTTTTTAAAAACGTTTAAGATTTATAGAAAAAGCCCATGTACGATTGCTCGTTATCCGCTGAAAAGCCCATTTCATACAGGTCTTTAAAGTAAAGTTCTTCAAGTTTTTTATTTAGAATGCCGTAGAAGTAGGCGATCGGTTTGGATACTGGGCTTGATTTCATTTTTCGGATTAGCTGCTTAAAGGAATGGATGGCTGTGTCCAGCACCTGGGTCTTATCTTGTTCACGGTTATTTTTGTAAGTAGCAATAGCTGTCATTCTCCAGAACTCTTCAATGCTCTTAGCTTCGGGGAAGAAGTACTTCACAACGTCTACGAATGCATTTGGAACACAATCACTTGTAAATGTGTGGTCAAGCTCAGTTTCGTTACGTTTAATATTCTTTTGAATTTTAGTAGTTTTAGAAAGATTGATTGTTTTATTAGGGTGGTCCAGTTTTTCTTCCTTAGGTGGTTCACTCTTTGGAAAACGATTGAACACATATAGATTGCTGGACTGGGAGCCGTTCTTTCTTTCTGTTTCATGGACTGTAAAGATGCCTATTTCAGATGTTTTGATGATCATTCTTTTAAAAGTGGAACGGGAAATGCCATTTCCGTTGTACTCCTCATGAATGGCTTTTAAAACGGTACCGATTTTTGCATTAGATACGCCAGGGATTTTTGCTGCAAAGCGTGCAAGCCTTTTTAAGCCAACAAGCTCACCCTTAGAGAACTTGTCTTTATTTACAGCAAGCCACATTTCCAAATGGGAGTTAAACTCCTGAAGGTTTTTGAACTGGGAAAACGTTTCGAACTGGTCAACACTGCCTGATTTAAGATTCATATTGCTGCACCACCCTTTCACTTCCTATATACAAACTTAGGGTGGAAATGGTCAGGGTGATTTTGGGGGAGATGTGACGGAGTTGTGAAAAGTAAAAAACGTGCAGCATGTAAATAACCGTTTACGGATATGTAAATAGACATTAAACTATTGTAATTTAATGTCTAATAACGTAAGTATTAGACTATTCTCATGGAGTCTATTAATGTCCTCCCAGCAACGTCGAAAAGCCTATTTCATTTTCAACTTCCCTATCCTTTGTTTCCTTCGTAGAGGCTAAATTAATATAACCTTCATAATTACTAGTATATTTTTACAATTTGGCAATTGTTAATTCATATTTAACTGCTACGATTTTTTTGAATTCAAAATTAGGAGGGATTGGAATGAAAAAAGCATTCAAACCTGTTTTACTGTTGTCATTTGTTTTACTGCTCATTGGAAATCTGCTGCCTGGCTCTTCTGAGACTTTTGCTTCCAGCCAAGAGGGGCAAGCTTCTGTGACGGATTTGAGGGTCATGACTTATAATTTAAGGTATAAAAATAACTCTGATCCATCCCCGCATACCTGGGAAGAACGGCGTCCAACCATCCGCCAAGTAATCAACAATGAAAAGCCTGATATTTTTGGAACTCAAGAGGCCATATATGAACAAATTAAGGGTCTGGATGAGGATTTACCGCAATATGAATGGATCGGTGAGGGCCGAGAGGGAGGAAGCAAAGGAGAATTCATGGCTGTCTTCTATGACAAAAACAGGTTTTCTCCAATTGAATACGACCATTTCTGGTTGTCTGATACTCCGGATGTAATCGGATCTACGTCATGGGGCAACACGATTCCGCGTATGGTAACATGGGTGAAATTCCATGACAAAAAATCTGGTCAGCAATTTTATTTCGTAAACACTCACTTTGACCACCGATCCCAAGAAGCGAGAGAAAAGAGTGCCGCATTAATTGTAGAAAAAATAAAAGAATTTAATCCAGAGCTGCCTATTTTGGTAACAGGCGATTTTAATGCAAATCCTGGCACCAAGCCTCACCAGCTTCTTACAGCGGAAGGAGCATTTGCGGATTTATGGAATACTGCAGAAACAAGAATTAATGAAGACCTTGGTACTTTTAATGGTTTCCATAATCCAAATGGCGGAGGGCCGAATAACCGTATTGATTGGATTCTTTCAAAAGGAAATGTTACAGCAGAGACCATTGAAATTGTAGATTTCCAAAAGAATGGGCAATTCCCTAGCGATCATTATCCTGTAATCGCTGACGTGACACTTCATTAGTCATAACGCAATATCAACAGAAACTCCCCTGGGAACACCCGAGGGGAGTTTTTGTTGATCTTCTATACTGGATATTGGAACGGATGGTAAATATAGTTTTCAGTGAATACTTTATTTTAACAGCATGAAAAAGACACCCTCATCCGGGTGTCTAATAAAATCTCTTAAACCCATCAAAATGAGCTTTATAGTAAGGATTGTCCAGGCTGGAAATGACCACGCCGCTGGAGCTGGCATGGATGAACTGGTTATTTCCTACGTAAAAGCCCATATGGGAAATGCCAGGTTTATATGTATTCTCTAAAAATACCAGATCACCGGGCTGCGGGTTATCGATATAATACGAGCGGCTGTAGTATCCTTCCGTTGAATATCTTCCCAGCTGTGAACCGGATTTATTTAGAACATAATAGATAAAACCGCTGCAATCGAAGCCATCGGGAGTGGTGCCTGCCCATTTATAAGGAACTCCGAGGTACTTTTGGGCTTCTGCCAGAAGGGAAGCAGCAGAGCTGTTATCTTCTTTGACTTCCTGTGCTGGTTTTTCATTAATAGAAGGGTTCGGTGAATTTTGACTTTCACCCAGCACCAGCTTTTGGCCAATGAAGATCATATCCGATGTGAGCTTATTCCATTCTTTAATTTGCTGTACAGTGGTGTTGTTTCTTACCGCAATTGCGCTTAATGTATCGCCCTTTTTAACAGTATAAGATATTGAATTCCCGGCAGGGGCTGCAGGTGGCGTGGAAGGTGTAGAAGGCGCTTTGGTATTTTCACCCACAGTGCTTCCGGCGGATTTGTTCACTTTTAATGCCTGTCCTGGAAAAATCAAAGTCGTGCTCAGGTTATTCAAACTCATTAAGTCTTTTAAACTCATATTATGATTAAGGGCAATTTTGGACAAAGTATCGCCAGGCTTGATGGTATATGTATGATTTGTGCTTTGGCTTGGAGGTGTCGTAACTTTCGGTGCAGGCTGATTGGCAGTAGCTTCTTTTACGATCGCCGGCACCTGGAGTGTTTGATTAATAGAAAGGAAATCTGAACTCAAATGGTTTAAAGTCTTTAGTTCCAGCACGGTGGTTTTATATTTTGTAGCCAATTGATATAAAGTATCACCTTGCTTTACTACATATGTATCAGCTGATGCCTGCGCAGCAAAAGCAGAAGAAAGCATCGCAGCAGCGGCTATGGAGACCATCTGTTTTTTCACTTTTTTCAATCACTCCTATGGAATAGAATTCAGATAATTTTTAATAATTTTACCACATATATCCGCAAAAAGAATTATATTTTAACAGTTTTATACAAGGATTTTTCTTTTATTTTACATTTATCTATAGCTGTCGACCTATGTCGAATCGGATGCTGTCTATGGAGGGAGAGTTTCGTCGAAACTTTGAATATATTTCTCAAAATAAGGAAAAAAGTAGAAAAACAAAATGTTAAAAGTCCCAAAAACCTGAAAATTTAAGTTTCTTGTTAGTTAACTAAAGGATAGATGTGATATAGTATATTTAGTAACAGGTCATAATAGTTAGTTACAAAATTTTACCTCTTTAACTAATAGATTACTCCTATATGGATTTTAATTTTAGAAAAATTTTTAGGGCAATGGAGGGTTTACTGTGTTAACAAATCATCTGGATTTTCGACTGGAGCCAAAGGTAAGGGAGTTGTATGAGGAGCATAAAAAGCGGGCAGAGAAAATAGATTGGGGTTATCACGAATTCCTGCCATGGGATAAGGCGCAGGATTTTCGGCGCGTTCCGTGGGATGAAAGCCAGGTGACTCTGCCAGGCTCAGTTATTACAGCCGTTGAAACAGCTCTTTTAACTGAAGTGAATCTGCCATGGTTCACCTCGTACCTGGATCAGACTTTTAAAGGTTCATTGAGTGTTATTAAGGAGTTCGTACATACGTGGACAGCGGAAGAGGATCAGCATTCGAATTTGCTTGAAACGTATCTGTTAATCACACGGAATGTAAACCCGGCGAGGCTTCACCAGCTGCATAAACAAACAGTGGAAAATGGCTGGAATCCCGACTTCCATACACCGTTTGAAACGATGGTGTATACGTCAATGCAGGAGCTTGCCACCATGGTCTTTTATTACAATGTGGCGAAAGTAGCAGGACCGCATGATAAGGATTTGGCCAGTATGCTAAGGCGCCTGGCGAAGGATGAGACTTTGCACTATGCCTTTTATCGGGATGTGATTAAATATCACCTGCAGCTGGAGCCCAACTATTGCTACTATCTGGGAAATGTGATCATGAACTTCAAGATGCCTGGTGCAGTGATGCCGGACTTTGAAGATCGGATGTCTATCATTGCTAAAGAAGCGAACTATGGGCCGCTGGAGTATTTTGATCAGGTTCTGGATGTGATTATTGAATATTGGGAGATTGAAAAATTGAGGCCGATTGCACCGGAAGCGGAGAAGGCAAGGCTGGATATTTTGAAATATCACGCCCGGCTGAAGAAGGTGCGGGATCGGTTTTATAGCAAGAAATAAATAGAAGAGCCAGCGGGGGACATTCCTTTGCTGGTTCTTTTTACTTGTTTCATAAAATCAAATCAAGGGAATCTATTTTATTAAAAGTGACCATTTGGAGGTAATGATATGCTTCAATTCATAGAATCCCAAGACCCGTCCACCATCGCACTCGCCTTTAATGGCAATGCCACAAAAGAAGACGCTGAAAAACTGGATCAATACGTAAGAGAGCACTTCAAAGAAGATGAGAAATTTAATATTCTAGCCATCATGACCGATGTAGACGGAACCACCTTCCAAGGTGCTACAGAAGGGGTTAAATTTGATATAAAAAGATGGAAGCAGTTTGATAAATTTGCTGTGGTCAGTGACAAAGACTGGATTGGCATTGTATCAAAGCTTTCTAATTACCTGCCTGGAATTACAGTCGAATACTTCGAAGGTCACCAGCTGGAGGAAGCGTGGATGTGGATAAAAAAGTAGTACCAGGTACCACCCGAATTTTCTTGTTTCACAAAAATGTTCCACAGGTATTTTATTGAGTAGTAGCCAATTAGAGAGAGTTGCCGCTTTGAGCGTGCAGCTTTTTTTGTTTGGTAAAAAGGCTGTTTATCTCTCTTTTTTAGTAAATAATCCTTTCTTTTGGTACCTGTAAAAAACGGTCATGTAATCTCCTACTATTTACATATATTACGGGAATCGAACTGATCCTTCTTACTTATTTTTCCTTTTTGTAAAGGTAGTCTAGTGAAAAAGGTAGAATAAACAACTTCGTATCAAATATTCAATTTATTTTAAATTATCAGATTAATAGGAGGGGACGTATGAAGAAAAAATCTTTGCTTGCAGCAAGTCTTGCATTTTTTTTAGCAGGGGTACCACTTGTGTCTGCACACGATGAGCTATCTGATGAAGGGGATGGCAAGTGGCAGGATGTTGAAGGGTATGAGCAAGTGAACCCAGTTACAGTCATTGAAGGCGGAAAGAATGTTGGGAATCTGAAAGAAGTAGCAGCCGTTCCATGGACCGGGCTCGACGGGGTGAATAACAGGACAGCGGATGTATATGCTCATAAAGGATTTGCCTATGTGGCGACAAAAGCACAAAACTCAACAGGGGTTAGGGTTTTTGATATGAAGGATCCGTCCAGCCCGGTTGAAGTCTCTGCATTTGCGGATGATCTTCCGGGAACCTGGCAGGAAAAGGTCGTAGTCAAATCAGTAAGTACTCCTTATTTTAAAGGGGATCTTGCAGCGGTGTCCGTTCAGCAATGGAGCCGGAATACCGTTAGGGGAGGAACCGTTTTATATGATGTTTCCGACCCGTTATCTCCAAAGAAGCTGGGTTTCTGGGAGCTGCCGGAATCCGTAACAGGAACTCATGAGCTTTATTTGACTACTCAAGGAAACAGAACCCTGCTGCTGACAGCTAACTCCAATGCCAATTACTATTCCCAGGGTGAAGCACAGGATTTTGTTATTCTCGATGTGACAGATCCGACAAATCCAACTCCGGTGTATGAGTGGGATCCCTCTGAACTTGAATCCACTTATAGCGGAGCATATTTTAAAGACCGTGATGGTGTGAATAGAAGAGCATTTGCCCACAGTGTGATGACAGATGCTACCGGGAACTATGCCTATGTTTCATTTTGGGATATGGGAACATTGATTTTTGATATTTCCTCGCCTGAAAATGCCGAGCTTATCGGCAGGACAAGCTTTGAGCGGAATGTTCAGGGAGCAGCCCACTCTGTTGCTCTCGCCAAGGGCGGCACAGTGTTAATAGAGAATAGAGAGGTGTTCAATCCAGATCCTAGTGACCCAGGGTTTGAAAGAGGATGGGGCTATGTCCGCCTGTATGATATTAAGGACAAGAGCAATCCTGTGCTGATTGGGGATTACCGCTCCTTTAACTCAGCGACGCAAATTAAAGCTGGTGAAAGGGCAGCCGGGCGCTATACTGTCCATGACCCGAAAGTGGTAGGCAATACCCTTTATCTATCCCATTATTCTGACGGTGTCCGAATGGTGGATATAACAGACCCTGCAAAACCGGTAGAAATCGGATCCTATGTTCCTAAAAACGCAGATATTTGGGGAGTGTTTGTGGACCGCAACTATATTCTCGCTTCTGATATGCAGTCAGGTTTAAAGGTTGTCCAGAAAAATAATGGCGGGTCTGCGGAATAAAGGAAGTCTTTTAAATGGACTTTGATTCGCTTTATTACTAATAAAGGCTTTATTGGTAAAATCGCAGTTCGAATGGTATATTCACCGTGCAAATGCTGAAAAATTGATGCGACGCGAAGTGACCGATATATTGGAAAACTGACCGATAAAATCAAAATCTGACCGATATATTGAAAAAGTGACCGAAAAAATTAAAATCTGACCGATAAAGCTGAGATTGTGGCCGATATATCCCAACTAATCAAAAAGAAACACCTGTTCAAGCTGGAATTCCTATTGGATAGAGAATTTTGATTCTAAATGGAATAAGAGCAGGAAAGATTTTTAAAAAATTTGTCAGTATTGCAGTTAAATTGAGGAAACAACAAAGCGAAAAATCGTTTTAGGAGGCCTATACATGTTCAAAAGAAAAACAATATTTATCTTTGTTTTATTGTTAGCCATGTTAATTCCAAGTCTTTCTTTTGCGGATAATCTTACACCGCCGAAATCGAGCAACAGTCAGATCATCCATCAAAGCTTCAGTTCAGAAACCTTGGGGCGGGATTATAATTACAACATCTATTTGCCAAGTGAATATAAAAATTCCGGGGAAGACTATCCAGTCCTGTATCTCCTTCATGGATCCGGCGGAAATGAGAATAACTGGGTTGAAAGCGGGAATGTGAAGGAAACAGCTGATAAGTTGATCAATAAAGGGGTTATTCCTCCATCGATTATTGTCATGCCAGGCAGCAAAAGCTGGTGGGTTGATGGCCATAATGAAGCGGCTGAAACTGCATTCATGAATGACTTAATCCCTCATATTGATGAAACCTGGAGAACGGTTGAGGAAAAAGAAGGCCGGTTAATTGCTGGTCTATCAGCAGGCGGATACGGAACCGTTAACTTTGTTTTAAAATATCCTGAAATGTTTGCTGCCGGTGCGGCTTTAAGCCCTGCGGTTTATGTACCGGAGCCGCCAAGCCACTCATCAGGAAGAACGCATCCTACCTTCCAAAAGGATGGCCAATTCGACCCTGCGAAATGGGAAGAATTGAACTACACACAATACATTGATGATTACAAAGCAGGCGGTCACAAGGTTCCGCTTTACATTAACTCCGGTGATCATGACACATTTGATATTGCTTACCACGCTGCGGTGCTTTACCAGAGCTTAAGAGAACACCAGAAAGAATTAGTGGAGTTCAGAGTGGTAGATGGCGATCATGAATGGAAAGTCTGGAGAGAATCCTTGCCTGAAGCGATGGAGTACATGTATCAATTTGTAGAGCAGTAAAATAGAAGGGTGCTGGCCAAGGCTAGTACCCTTTTCCTTTGATCACAGCCCAGTAACTTCCAATTGAGTGGTATTGACACAATCCTTTTTTTCTGAAATAATAGTAAACAATTAAATACTGGTACCTTTAATTCAGTCCCGTGAGGCTGACAAGGACAGCGGAATTATGATAATCATTGGGTGAGGTGTATCCTGCCCAGGGGTTCTTCATGAGGAAAAAGGCTTCTTGTCGGAAAACGGCGAGAAGCCTTTTTCTTTTCCACCGTCTATTAATATCGAAGAAATCCTTCGGTACCAGTTTCAAAAAACGAATGGAGGAATTGGTATGAAGAAAGTAGATTTGGATTTTTCGTTAGAGGCGGTACCTCAGGGGCATCGCAGCGGTTTTTGGAAAATGCTTGTGGTGATGCTGGGACTGACCTTCTTCTCGGCAAGCATGTGGTCAGGCGGAACACTTGGAACAGGGTTAACCTTCATGCAATTTATCGGAATCGTCTTGGCAGGTAACTTAATCTTAGGTGCTTATACAGGAGCACTTGCTTATATTGCGGCAAAAACAGGTTTATCAACGCATTTGCTTACCCGTTATGCTTTTGGTGAAAAAGGCTCTTATCTTTCTTCCTTCCTGCTGGCTGCTACACAGGTTGGCTGGTTTGGCGTAGGGGTTGCTATGTTTGCTCTTCCGGTTCAAAAGGTAACAGGGCTTGATGCCAATATGCTGATTTTAGTGGCAGGACTTTTAATGACAGCAACGGCCTTCTTCGGAATGAAGGCACTGGCAATTCTCAGCTTTATCGCAGTACCGTTAATCACCATTCTGGGAAGCTTCTCAGTCTTTAAGGCAACTGAAACAGCAGGCGGTTTGGAAGGCCTTATGCAATATCAGCCGACTGAAGCGATTGGGCTTGCAGCAGCATTAACGATCTGTGTCGGATCTTTTATCAGCGCAGGGACATTGACTCCGGATTTTGCACGCTTTTCAAATACAAAACGTACAGCGGTGGTTTCAACCGTGATTGCCTTCTTTATTGGAAACTCTGTCATGTTCATCTTTGGAGCAATCGGGGCAATCGCAACAGGACAGTCTGATATTTCAGAGGTTATGTTCATCCAAAAATTGATCCTCCCAGCGATTCTGGTTCTTGGATTAAACATCTGGACGACAAACGATAATGCACTATATGCATCAGGACTAGGGTTTGCCAGCATTTTAAAAATCTCAAAAAGTAAGGTTGTCATCTTCAACGGAATCGTAGGAACGATTGCAGCCATGTGGTTATATAACAACTTTGTTGGCTTCCTGACCATTCTCGGCTCAACACTGCCATCTATCGGAGCGATCATTTTGGCAGATTACTTCATTGTAAATCGCGGAGAATATAAGAATTTTGCAGACATGAAATTTAAAGCTGTCAATTGGGTGGCTATCGTTGCCTGGGCCGCTGGAGTAGCCATTGCGAATCTAGTACCGGGAATTCCGCCGGTTAACGCGCTGTTAGGTTCAGCCATCACGTTTGTACTGGTTTCAAAAGCGGCTGCCGGGTTACAGGTTAAGAATACAGTCAGAGAAGGTGAGCTAAGAAGTGATTATTAAAAACGCAAAGCTTAGAGGCAAAGAAGGCTTATGGAATATAGCGATACAGGATGGAAAAATTCAAGACATTTCAAAAGATGAAGTGGAGGGAGCAGGACAGGAAATCCTCGATGCAGAGGGTTCCCTTGTCTCTGCACCTTTTATCGAGCCGCATATCCATCTGGACACAACCCTGACGGCGGGTGAGCCGGAGTGGAATCAGAGCGGAACTTTGTTTGAAGGCATCCAAAGATGGGCGCAGAGAAAAGAAACACTGACGCATGAAGATGTAAAAACGAGAGCGAAAACGGCCTTGAAGTGGCAAATGGCACAGGGAATCCAGCATGTCCGCACACATGTGGATGTAACGGATCCGAGCTTAACGGCATTAAAAGCACTTTTGGAAGTAAAGGAAGAAATGTCTTCCTATGTAGACTTGCAGCTGGTCGCTTTTCCGCAGGAGGGAATCAATTCCTACCCGAGCGGAGCTGAGCTGCTGGAGGAATCGCTGAAAATGGGAGCTGATGTTGTTGGCGGCATCCCGCATTTTGAGTTCACAAGAGAATACGGCGTTTCCTCCATGAAAACAGCTTTTGACCTGGCTGAAAAATATGACCGCCTTGTTGACATCCATTGTGATGAAATCGATGATGAGCAATCCCGGTTTGTGGAGGTTGTCGCTGCGGAAGCCTATGAACGCGGATTAGGCAATCGGGTAACCGCCAGCCATACAACGGCAATGGGTTCATATAATGATGCATACACGTATAAATTGTTCAGGCTGTTAAAGCTATCAAATATTAACTTTGTGGCCAACCCGCTCGTGAACATCCACCTGCAGGGTCGCTTTGATACGTATCCAAAACGCAGAGGGATTACGAGGGTGAAAGAATTGCTGGAAGCCGGGCTAAACGTAAGCTTTGGTCATGATGATATCTTTGATCCTTGGTATCCGCTGGGGACGGGCAATATGCTGCAGGTCTTGCACATGGGCATCCACGTTACGCAATTAATGGGCTACGAGCAAATCGTAAACTCATTTGATTTGATTACTGATAATAGTGCTAAGACATTGAATATTGAAGACAACTACGGAATTGAAGTCGGAAAGCCAGCTAACCTGATCGTGCTGGATGCTGAGAATGAATATGAAGCGATTCGCAAGCAGGCGGCTGTACGGTATTCCATTCGAAATGGCAAAGTGATTGCGGAAACAAAACCGAGTGCCACTGCCATTCATCTGGGGGAAACAGCGGAAACAGTTGATTTTAGAAAATAGAGGATTGAAGGACTAGCTCTTCTGAGGAGCTAGTTTTTTTATTAGGGAAAAGTTTGATTGAATCACTTTGTTGAATATTTAAAGATTAGGATAAATTATATATTATTTGTAAGAAATTTCTATATAATAGATTAAGGAAAGAGCATACAAAGGGATGGAGGAGAGACATTCAATGTCCAATGATCATGATGTTTTATTAGATAACGGAAAACAAAATGATTCAAAAATAAAAATCGAACGGAAAGAGGGAGAACCGACTCCAGCGTTCAAAGGGGCATCCTGGGGAGCATTGCTGGTAGGTGTTACAGCTTATCTCATCGGCTTGTTTAACGCATCCATGCAATTGAACGAAAAAGGCTATTATTTTGCCGTTTTAGTGTTCGGACTCTATGCAGCCGTGTCTTTACAAAAAGCAGTAAGAGATAAAGAGGAAGGAATCCCCGTAACAGGCATTTATTATGGAATTAGCTGGTTTGCCCTTATCGTATCCATTTCATTGATGGCCATCGGCTTATACAATGCAGGAAGTATTGTTTTAAGCGAAAAAGGGTTTTATGCGATGTCATTTATTCTTAGTTTATTTGCTGCTGTAACGGTTCAGAAGAATATTCGGGATACGCAGAGGGCGAAGGAAAGAGGCTGAGTTATCTTCTGTTAATTTAACGCGGATAATCTTGAAGAAGTAATTTGTCTATGGAAAGACAGGTTCTTTCCTCTATTTTGACATTGCTAATAAAGAAAAAGGGTGTCCCATAAGTATAGCTTTGGGGCACCTTTTTCGATCGGTAATACCTCTATAATATTTGGCCTGTTGATTTCCGCTACAGGGACTCAGCGACATAAGCGGTCCGAAGCTCCGCGGTGCATTCACAGCCATATAGTCAAGACAGACGCCATCAACCATTAGGGATTCAATCAAACGTTTGATTGAATAGATCAATCTGGATTAGGAGAGCTAAATCTAGAAAAATATGACCATTCTTAAAAAAGCTGTTTTTTCTATCGAAAACAGGGTAACTAACAAATAAGTGTTACAAATCTTTCACCAAAATCTCATTTCTGTAAAAATATTTTAACAAATTTGTAAAAATTCTTTGCGTAAAGCGAAATTTCATACTTTCAGCCATTTTTATTGAAAGCGTCTAGACCCTTTGCAATTTCAGGGTTTGGGCGCTATTTTATTGCTTTTTAAAAAGTTGGCACGAGTCTTGCATCTATAATAAATGTACAATCGTGAAGCTTGAGGGGGTGTAGAGTAATGAATGATCTAATGAACTATTTTATAGAGAATCAGGCTTCGATATGGGCTTATAGTGCAGAGCATCTTCAGCTTGTTGGGCTTTCTGTTTTTATCGCAATTGCCATTGGCCTGCCGCTTGGCATTTATCTGACGACGAATGAGGAGCTGGCCGAGACGGTCTTGCAGGTAGCAAATGTTATTATGACCGTTCCGAGTATTGCCCTTTTTGGGATTATGATTCCGATTTTATCCATTATTAATCAGGGGATAGGGTTTGTGCCGGCAGTAATCGCCCTTATTTTGTATTCGCAATTGCCGATTATCCGTAATACATATGTAGCCATCAATAACGTCGATCCCAATATTCGTGATGCCGCCATTGGACTGGGAATGAGCACGATGCAGCGCCTTCTGCGGGTTGAGATTCCCAATGCCCTTCCTATTATTATGGCAGGTGTTAGGCAGGCTGTGGTCATGAATATCGGAATCGGCGCCATTGCAGCGTTTATTGGAGCTGGCGGCCTTGGTGTGCTGATCAATCAGGGTATTTCCAGATCCAATACAACAATGGTATTGGCCGGCGCCATCGCGATTTCCATCCTGGCTATTGTGACGGATGGCTTGCTGGGGGTTCTTCAGAAACGGATGACGCCAAAAGGGTTTCAACAATAATAAATGATGTTCAAAAGGCCGGAATAGCTTTCGAGATTTTCTCCTCCTTTTTGAACACAAATTACAAGTAAGATGAGGTGAGAGCATGATTAAATTTGATGGAGTCACTAAAGTGTATGGCGATAAGGTGAAAGCCGTTGATAATGTAAGCTTTGATGTTCCTGAAGGGAATATTGTCGTCTTTCTGGGGCCTTCAGGCTGCGGAAAAACGACGACATTACGAATGGTAAATAGGCTGGAGTCGATTACAGAGGGGAAGATTTTTGTAAATGGAACAGATGTCAATTCCCTGAATCAAATTGAGCTCAGACGGAATGTTGGCTATGTCATCCAGCATAATGGCCTGTTCCCCAATATGACGATTGAAGACAATGTGATGGCAGTCCCTAATTTAATTGGCTGGGACCGTAAGAAAAAAGCAGATCGGTATAACTATTTAATGGACCTTGTAGGGTTAAATCCTGATGAGTACCGCAAGAGATACCCGCACGAGCTCTCAGGAGGGCAGCAGCAAAGGGTGGGGATTGCCCGTGCCATGGCCGCAGACCCGCCTGTTATGTTAATGGACGAACCATTTGGAGCATTGGATCCGGTGATTCGCTCCCGCATTCAAAATGAATTTTTGCAAATTCAGCAGGAAGTGAAAAAGACGATTCTGTTTGTCAGCCATGATATTGATGAAGCGATTAAAATGGGCGATGGCATTGCGATTTTCAAGGATGGACAGCTGATGCAGTATGATTCTCCAAGCGAGCTGCTAGCGCGTCCGAAGAATGAATTTGTCCGTGAATTTGTCGGACAGGATCGGGCGCTTAAAAGCTTAAGTCTTCATACCGTAAAGGATTTGGTTTCAGAGCGGATGCTGAGAAAAGTGGACGGACTGCAGAAGCATAATAAAAAGACGATTACGGTCGAAACGAATTTACGGGATGCCTTATCCATTCTCCTGAACCAGGAGGCCGATCAATTGGTTGTGCAGGCAAACAACAAGCTGATCGGTGCCATGCAGATTGATGATGTAGAGGCATACTTGCATCACCATATTAAATAGGGGAGAGATAGCATGAACAATAAACGCTTAGTTTCTTTTATCATCAAGCTCGCTCTCTTTACGATGGTTATGAGCTTTATTGCCTGGTCCTTTAAATCAGGTTATTACCAGCTAATCTTTGATGATTCAGAGGGATTTATTTTTCTATTAAAACAGCATATCAATATGGTGGCTTTGTCTTCATTCCTGGCCATTGTGCTGGCGATTCCGATGGGCATATTGGTCACAAGACCGAAATTTCAAAAGCTTCAATGGCTATTTATGAATACAGCAAACCTCGGACAGACCATTCCCAGCCTGGCTATTCTGGCACTGGCGATGACCTGGATGGGAATCGGCTTTAAGCCTGCGGTTTTTGCCCTGTTTCTATATTCTTTATTGCCAATCTTAAGAAATACGGTGGCTGGGATTAAGTCGATTGATCCAGATCTGCTGGATGCTGCGAAAGGAATTGGCTATACACCAGCACAAATACTTTTAAAAATTGAATTGCCAAACGCTGCTTATCCCATTATGGCAGGGATCCGAACAGCAGTTGTCATTAATATCGGAACGGCTGCTTTAGCTTATTTAGTAGGAGGCGGCGGACTGGGTGACTGGATTTTCACTGGAATCATGATGAGGGACAACTCTTATCTGTTATCCGGTGCCATCCCGGTTACACTGCTTGCTCTTTTTGCCGATCAGCTGATAAGAGTGGCTGAGAAACTGATTGTTTCAAAAGGATTGAGGCAATCGGTAACAGTCTCAGATTAAGACTATATTAGGGGGATAACCAAAATGAAAAAGATTTTATCATTTGCCGTAATAGTAACGTTATTGCTGTCGCTGCTAGCCGCATGCAGCAGCGAATCAGATTCATCTGCTTCTGCTACTGACAAAAAACTTGTCGTTGGAGCAAAAAACTTCACGGAACAATTTGTTCTTTCTAAAATCCTTGCAATTTACTTAAAGGAAAATGGTTACGAAATCGAAGAGAAAAGCAATATGGCAAGCCAGGTTGTCCGCCAGGCTTTGGAAAATAAACAGGTAGACCTTTATTGGGAATATACTGGAACGAGTCTTGTAACTTATAACAAGCTTGATCCGATTTCAGATTCAGTGAAAGCCTATGAAAAGGTAAAAGAAGTTGACAAGGAAAACGGGATTGTGTGGCTTGATCCATCTTCAGTCAATAACACATACACGCTAATGATGAAGGAAGGCAAAGCGAGTGAGCTTGGAATTCAGTCTATTAGTGATTTGGCCGATTATTTAAATGCTGGCAAGAATTTATCTTTAGGAACAGATGCTGAATTCGCGACTAGACCGGATGGAGTTAAAGGCGTGGAAAAGGCATATGGATTTAAATTTGGTTCTTCCAATCTGAAGAAGATGGACGTTGGTCTTTTCTATCAGGCACTAAGGGATGGGCAGGTTGATGTGGCAACAGGCTTTGCTACTGATAGCCGCATCAAAGCGTTTAAGCTCGTAAACCTTGAGGATGACAAGCAATTTTTCCCTGCCTATAATGCTGCTATCACGATTCATGAGGAAACTATTGAAAAATATCCTGAATTGGAAGAGCTGCTGAAGCCATTAGCGGAAAAACTGGACACTGAAACAATGACAGACTTAAACTATCAAGTTGATATTGAGGAAAAAAGCGAAACAGAAGTTGCGAGAGCGTGGCTTACTGAGAATGGTTTAATTGAAGAATAAGACAGCAGGGAGGAAACTGAAAAGGTTTCCTCCTTTTTAATAGATTCTACTAAGTTCTTCCTTTATATTGGATGCCCCCCCATGAGCCAAAGTGTATGGTATAAAGGTAATAGAAAATTCCTTCCTTTTAGAAAGGGGAAATCGATGAAACGGCTTTTTCCATCACGACTAACCAAAAGATTCCTATATTTAACGACAGTCATTATTTTTATTCCTATCCTGATCATCTTTATTTTTGCTGTCACTTCGTCAAGAGACATTATTAAAGAACAGACAGAGAATCAAGCTATACAGGTCACGAAAGTCATGTCAGAAAAGACAAGTGATTTATTTAATTTTAAAATTCAGCTGCTGGAGAATATCGCTGATAATAGACGGCAATATGGCGAAAAAGGGACATTGGAAGAGTTTTTGACCAAATTGGCGGTGAACGATCCCTTTTTTAAAAGAATCCACATGATCAATGAGAATGGAAGAATTGAATATAATGCTCCTTTTCAGGAAGCGGATGCCAAGCTTAGCGCTGCCGAGGAAGAGTTATATGAGGAGCTTACATGGCGGCGCAGCTCATTTGTAGCCGATTCAATGGAAGAAATGAACGGCGAGCCAACCTTATTAATTCTTGTTCCTTTTCAAGCAGATGAAGCTGGGGAAGTGAAAGGAGGATTGATTGCATACGTCAGCCTTGTTTATCTGCAAAAGTATTTTACGCAAAATGTAATCGGTGATTCCGGCCATAGTTTTCTTTTTAGCCAGGATGGGAAGGTCTTGTTTGATACAAATGATTTCAGCAAATCGGGCAGTCCTCTTGAGGACTATTCGTTTTCGCGGGAAGCCGTTTTGGACCGGACCGGGGTGTACAGGGGAGAACTTTGGGGTGAAGAATCTTTAGTGGCCTATAATCCCATAGACCGCCTGCCTTTTTACACAGCTACTTCCATTCCGCTGGAAGAGGCAGATGCCGTTATTTCTTCCTTGAAAAATATATTATTGCAGGGATTCATCCTGATTTTCTTAGCCGCGCTGACACTGCTTGTTTTCGGTATACGCTGGATCATAAAGCCGATTAAAACTCTTACAAATGAGGCGGCCAGCTATGCCCGGGGCGGAGAGTGGTTTGCTCCTGTTTTGGAGAAAGAAGATGAAATTAAGACATTGTCCAGTACGATGAAATATATGGCGGAAAGTCTGAAATCCCACGAGCGTCATTTGCAGCTTATACTAGAGTCGTTTCCTTTTGGAGTTATTGCCATTAATCCTGAAGGGTTCATTACCTCCATGAATACAACGGCAAAAGACCTGCTTAACGCCACCAATAAAGATTTAACCGGAAAATCAATCTCGGTCCTGCCGCAGTTTTTCAGAGATCATTTTGAACATTGCAAGCATGTTTCCAGGAAATTTGATGGCCTTGAAGATGATTTTACGTTTGAAAATGAATTTGGCAAAAAGATTATCAAGCAGTCAAGCTCGCCTTTACTGGATGAAAAACATGAAGTGATTGGTGTGCTCACAACCTTTTGGGATGTGACAAAAATCAGGCAGCTTGAAAAGCATATTCAACGCTCTGAGCAGCTCGTTGCTATCGGCCAAATGACGGCCGGGCTTGCTCACGAAGTGAAAAATCCGCTCGGAACAGTCCAGCTGGCCAGTGATTTAATCGCGAGCGAAATAAAAGATCTTGCTGTTTCAGCAGAGGATGGGGATGCTTCGGTTGAGATTATCTCTGAAGCAGCGAAGGATATCCAGGACGAAATTCAGCGTCTGGACCTCCTCGTTAGGAGATTTCTGCAGTTTAGCCGGGAGAATAAGAAGGATGAATCCGTATTTAACATCAAAACATTAGCCGCTGAAACGTTACAGCTTTTATCCCACCAGTTCAGGAAAAAGCAAATCAATGCCACCATGGAGGCTGAAGGGGAAGAGTATTTCGTTAAAGGCGACAGAAATCAGATGATTCAAGCTTTCATCAATATTTTTATTAATAGTATAGAAGCGGTCTCCCAGCATGGGCAGGTCTCCGTTGCGATGAGAGAAGCGAATCATGGTACGATTGAAATAGAAATGAAGGATGATGGGATCGGAATTCCCCAGCAAAAGATCAAGCGGATCTTTAATCCGTTCTTTTCGACCAAACAAGAAGGCACGGGGCTGGGATTATGGATTACCCATGATATCATCTCTTCCCATAATGGTCATATCGAAGTTGAAAGTGAGATGGGTGAAGGGACAACCTTCCTGATTTCTTTGAAAAAGCATGAGAAAGGCGATTCACAATGAAAAAGACGATTTTGTTAGTTGAAGACAATGAGAAATTCCGCCGTCTGACAAAGCTGACCCTAAAAAAGGAAGGCTACGATGTCATCGAAGCGGAGACAGGGAAATTGGCTGAAGAGCTGATAAAGGGAAAAAGTGTCGATCTTGTTTTGCTGGATTTTCTCCTGCCCGATACGACAGGATTAAAACTCCTCGAAAAATGGGCGCCAAACTATCCTGATACCGCGTTTGTCGCCTGCACAGCCTACGGGGATATCGAGGATGCAGTTAAAGCCATGAAGATGGGAGCTTATGACTACTTAACAAAACCCATTAAGGCGGACGAATTAAAGGTCGTTATTGAAAGAGCCTTTGAAATGAAAAATTTAAAAAAAGAAAATAAAGAGCTGAAACAGGCTGTTCAGCAAAAATATAATCTCCATGGAATGATTGGGAAAAGTCCTAAAATGCAAGAGGTATATTCTCTGATTGAACGCGTCGCTTCTCAGGACATCACTATTTTACTGGAGGGTGAGAGTGGGACTGGGAAATCGAGATGTGCCCATGCTGTACATCTGGATAGCACACGCAGGGAAGGACCGTTCATTAAGGTGAATTGTGCAGCCATTCCCTCGAACCTTCTCGAAAGCGAATTATTTGGCTATGAAAAAGGAGCTTTTACCGGTGCGATCCGATCGCAGGAAGGGAAATGTGCAGCTGCTGATAAAGGAACTTTATTTCTGGATGAGATTGGCGAGATATCGCTTGATGTACAGGCGAAGCTTCTGCAGTTCGCACAGGATAAAACCTTTACGCCACTTGGCACTTCCAAGGAAGAATTTTCGGATGTCCGCATCATTGCGGCAACGAACCGAAATTTATGGGAAATGGTCCAAAACGGGGATTTCCGTGAGGATCTGTATTACCGGTTAAATATAATCGGGATCACACTGCCGCCGCTGCGCGAACGCACAGAGGACATCCCGCTGCTGATTGAGCAGTTTTTGGCAGAGTTTGAAGAAGAACATAACCAGAATTATTCACTATCAAAAGACCTGTTAACAAAATTAACCCAATATCCATGGCCCGGCAACATCCGGGAGCTTCAAAATGCCTTGTCAAGGGCAGCTGTCCTCTCACCAGCCGGTCAATTGCGGCTGGAGGATTTTCCGCTGGAGGTTGTAAACTACTTCTCCGGAGAGGAAGCAGATGGAACACCAGCTGCGCCGCTGGAGCTTGATGAGGACTTCTCCTTAACAGAGCATCTGGAACAGGTTGAAAAGGAAGTTATCGAAACAGCCCTCGATAGCGAAAACGGCAACCAGTCACGTGCCGCAGAAGTACTTGGCATTACCAGGCAAGGGTTATTGTATAAGATTAGAAAATATAAGATTGGTAGGGGCAGGAAGTAGAGTTTTGTACCTAGAATCTTTCCAAAATAAAAGCCCTGTTCCTAAAGAGGAATAGGGCTTGCTGATTATTACATATTCATGGGTGTCCGAGTATTGTTCTTATTTTGCCATTTTGCTAAAACATAAACGGCTAAAACCATGATTACAATCGCAACTGCAAGTGAGATGGTATTTGCAACTAGCCCAGCGACAAGATAAGCAGCAAGTGCAGCAGATCCATTCAAAATCGCGTAAGGAAGCTGTGTTTTTACGTGGTCCATGTGATCGCTTCCTGCTCCGGTAGAGGATAAAATCGTTGTATCCGAGATAGGTGAGCAGTGATCACCGAATAGTCCTCCAGATAAAACTGCCCCGATACATACATAGATGGATGCATCCAGATGGAACGCCATAGGGATGGCCAAAGGCATCATGATCGCGAATGTGCCCCATGAGCTTCCGGTCGCAAAAGACATGCATGCGCCTGCAAGGAATAAGATCGCAGGGACGATGAAGGCAGGGACATTTCCATCCATGATTTCTACCATGTAATTGGCGGTTCCCAGATTCTTCATGACTGTGCCAAGAGACCAGGCCAGCACGAGTGTAGCAGCCACATACATCATCTTTTGCATGCCTGATACATAAATATCAAAAGCTTCTCCAAACTTTTTAACCTTGTAAAATACCATCATGACAATTAACAGAATGCCAGCAAATAAATAAGCGGTTGTAAGAGCCACCCGGAAGGCGCTTCCTTCAATCTTTTGGAATGGGAACCCAAGCGGAATCAGCATACCGAATAAGGTTACAAGCAGGACGAGCAACGGCAGCCAGATGAGGATAGGCTTGCTTTTTGTTTCTTTTAACTCGTTAAAACTGTCCGGTTTTCTCATCGGCTTGGAATCAGGCCAATACAGTGCACCCGTTTCTTTTACCCGCTTTTCGGCTTTCGCCATTGCACCAAACTCCAGTTTTGTAAATGCCACAAGCGGCACCATCAGAACAGTTAGGATTGGATAAAATTGATAAGGGATTGCCTGGATAAATGCATCCCAATCTGATTCAGCAATGCTCAGTCCTTCAAACTCTTTTTGAATGAGTCCCATGATGTATACGCCCCATCCGATGAATGGAATGAGGACGGCAACTGGGGAAGCCGTTGAATCGATGATCCAGGCTAATTTTTCCCTTGATATCTTTGCTTTATCAAATACCTTTTCAAAAATAGGTCCAACCAAAAGCGGGGTGCCGAGATCCGAGAAAAAAATAACAATCCCGCCAAACCAGGCAGCCAATTGCGTTTTGGCTTTAGTGTTTAGATACTTAATTACTTTTTCCGCAAACGCGGCAGCTCCGCCAGACTTCTCCATCAGCGCGACAAATCCGCCGATAAAAACTAGCAATACCAGCACACCGGCGTTATAACTGTCTGTCAGCTGAACAAACAAATAGTCACCGATCATGGTCTTAGTTGCTGTGAGCGGCAGACCCTTTGCTAAAATTAAGACACCTGAAAATGAACCTAAAAATAATGAAATAATAACGTTTTTGGTTACGATCGCCGCTATAATTGCCAGCAATGGCGGAATGACAGATAACCAGCCTAAGTGTTCCATGAGCATGTCCTCCTAGTAGAATATGGAAATTAAACTATGAGTAATTATGCAATAAATATATTATTTATGCAATACAATTTTTGTGTTTTTTTAGAAAAGGAGAAAAGGACTGGAAGTATGACATGATTGCAAGCAGGGGATTCAATCAAACGTTTGATTGAATATGCCAATCAGGATGAGGACATTGCCAAATTGTGAACTTTAAGAATAAAACTGTGAAACTCACAAATAAACAGCGGAAATTTGCGAACAAACTAGTAAAACTTGCGAACAAATCACTTAAACTTACGAATAAACATTTGAATTTGGCGAATACATGTAATCAGGAACGGCTAGTCCGGAATTTGCGGGCAAGT
This sequence comes from Cytobacillus sp. C11.1, assembly GCF_058145115.1. NCBI lineage: Bacteria > Bacillati > Bacillota > Bacilli > Caryophanales > Bacillaceae > Cytobacillus > Cytobacillus sp. C11.1. The sequence continues at coordinate 1,300,321 of NZ_CM176935.1, forward strand.
TGATAGTTTTATACCAAGCATTTCATTAAAAATAAAGTGCTAGTGAATCAAATACCACCGCCAACCCCACAAAAAAAGCCCGGTCATCTACCGGGCTCTCTCAAACTCTTAAGCAGCTCTCTTCACTTCTGCTTCAACTTCCTTTGATTTAAACATCTTCCCTTTACTAAACAGCAAGGTTAATCCTACTGTAATGACTGCGGTAATGGCCATTCCAGTAAAGTAGGAGCCCCAGTGTTCCGGGAATACAGATAGGAATGACAACATTCCGCCGACACCTACTGAAGTGGCTTTTACGTCCATAAAGGCAAGGTATGCGCTTCCGATGGCGCTTCCGATCATGACCGCAATAAATGGGTATCTGAATCTCAGGTTAACCCCGTAGATCGCCGGCTCGGTGATGCCCAGCCACGCGGAAACGGTTGCAGAAAGGGATACGCTTTTTAGTTTTTTATTGTTTTTAATTAAGAAGAACATGGTTAAGGCTGCGATACCTTGTGCTAAAGTAACGGTTTCGCCGATCGGCCATAGCGTTACATAGCCTAGTGAGCCTGCCATTTGCAGATTTACACCCAGGAATAAGTGATGCATTCCGGTAATAACAAGCGGCGGTGAAATTAATCCGTAGACAGCGCCTGCCAATACTGGTGAAACATCGAATAAGTATAAAATTCCATCTGTAATCCAGTTCGCTCCTGTCATGGTAACAGGTCCAATAACTGTAAATGTTGCAATCCCCGTAATAATCAGGGCAATCGGCGCAACAGCCAATAGCTGCAGGCTTTCCGGAATGACTCGTCTTAAACTCTTCTCAAGTGTTGCCAGAAGATACGCTGCAAACAGAACCGGGATAACTTGTCCCTGGTAACCTACTTTTGCAATTTCAAATCCAAACAGATTCCATTTTTCTACTGAGCCTGGGTCAGATGCAAAGGCATAGGCATTCATCAGTTCAGGATGAACCATGATCAGGCCAAGCACGATTCCCAGTACAGGGTTTCCGCCGAATTTCTTTGCTGCAGAGAAGGCAATGAGTGCAGGAAGGAAAGTGAAGGCGGTATTGGAGATCAGATTAATAATTCCTGCAAAACCGGACCATTCTGTATGGACATCGAGTACCGATTTTCCTTCATAAAAGATGCCAGGATTGGCCAGGACATTGTTTAATCCCATTAGTAAACCGGCTGCAACGATGGCTGGCAGGATCGGGATGAAAATGTCCGCCAGAACTCGAACGCCTCTTTGAATGACGTTTTTCTTTTTAGATGTAATTTCTCTTAATTCCTCTGAAGATACTTCTTCTGTGCCTGTTTGTTTTACAAATTCTGCATATACTTTCTCAACCAATCCTGGTCCGATGATGACCTGAAACTGGCCGCTTGCAGAGAAGGTTCCCTTTACAAGGTCATTTTCTTCCAATTTCTTCACATCGACCAGTTCTTCGTTATCCAGCACTAATCGCAGTCGGGTGACACAGTGTGTTGCGGTTACAACGTTTTCTGCTCCTCCGATGTTTTCGATAATGGAGGAAACGTTTTCATTTAATTTTGACATATGGTAAACACCTCGCTATGTAATGGCTTTCATTTACGGCCAACTTGTTTAAACAAGTTCAGTATAATATACTTTACTTGTATATACAAATGAATTTTGAAAAAATTTTAAGGAGTGTCCGGCTATCATGGATATAACCAAAACACCGTTAAGCTTTTATGGCTCTTATATGGCTCTTGCCTTTCAGGAGCATGAGGAGGCATTGAAAACAGGCCTTTATTTAAACTCATTAAGAGGCAAGTCAAGAAGCCATATGAATGTGTTAAAGCTGATTCCAACAGTCAGCGGAGCACCCGTTGATTACGAATACATAGCAGACTATAATCAGATTTCACTGCGTTTCCCAGGCGGAGAAATCTCTATCTGTTTCGATAGTGATTCGAAAATGATTATTAAAGGGACAGGAGAAAAGACTGGACTGCGTCTGGACACACAGCCTGTCTACAACTTTGAATATAATTATTTATTAGGGAAAAAAGGCAGCGAGTACTGCATCGTCAACAGCTATAAAAACCTGACAAAATTTATGATTTTCTGCCCTAATGGACAAGTTGTTTTAAATCAGGACGTTTACATGGACAGCAGAGGGAGCACAAATGAGGCAGAAAATCAGTCAGCCATTGATATCTCATCTGTGGATGGAAGCGGGTTTTTATGTGTGATCGAGGACCTTCCAACACATGGCGGGAAGCCTGCCGAGCGGGAATACAGCTTTGAGCAATCCCTTGAAAACAGCAGGAAGGCGTTTGCTGACTATTGCAGCAAATTGCCAGAGGCAGCAGAAAAATATAAGGATACCCAAATCAATGCGGCGTACATTAATTGGTCTTCTTTCGTTAAACCGGAAGGGTACCTGAAGCGGGATACGATGTTTGTTTCCAATAACTATTTTCTTGGCACATGGAGCTGGGACCACTGCTTCAATGCGATTGCTTTAGCCGAAGTAGATCCTAAATTGGCGTGGGATCAAATGGCTGTCCTGTTTGATTATCAGGACGAGCTTGGGCAAATCCCTGGTTCTCTCAGTGACTCCACCATGCGCTGGAACTTTGCCAAACCGCCTGTTCACGGCTGGGCTTATACAAAAATGATGGAAAAAATGGATTTTTCAACGGAGCAGCTTGAGACCATTTACCGTCAAATTGAGAAACAGGTGCAGTTTTATCTGACCTATAAGGATTCTAATGAAGATGGCATTCCGGAATATCATCATGGCAATGATTCAGGCCAGGATAATAGTACGGTGTTCAGAAATGCCAATATTATTGATTCTCCAGACCTGACTGCTTTTTTAATCAAGGATATGGATATGCTGGCAATGGCCGCGGAAAAGCTGGGGAAATCAGAAGAAAAGAGCTATTGGGAACAGGAATCAAAACGGCTGACAGACCTGTTTTGTTCTTACTTCCTTGTGGATGATCTTCCTGCTGCGCGTATCATGTCTACAGGCGAAGTGATCGAAAGCGAGAGTTTCCTGCCGCTTATGTCTCTTTTGATCGCAGATAAACTTCCGGCTTCTGCCAGAAAGAAAATGGTTGAGATCATAAAGAGCGACAAATATACAACAGAATGGGGCATTGCTTCAGAAGCGGTTGACAGCAGCCTTTATCAGGATGATGCCTATTGGCGCGGTGCCATCTGGGCACCAACTACGCTTATTCTCATCGATGCACTGGAAAGATGCGGCGAAACAGAGGCGGCGCTGTCCGTTAGTGAAAAATATTGCGAGCTTGTTCATCAGAATGGCTTTGCAGAAAACTTCAATGCCCTTACAGGTGAGGGGTTAAGAGATCCATCCTTTACTTGGACGGCAAGCACGTTCATTTATCTGGCTGCTAAAATACAGCAAGCCTCTGCATAAAAAAGTCCCCGGCACCCATCATGTGCCGGGGATCTTTTTATTTTATCCTCTGTGCCTGCTCGAAAAACACGAAGGAGTCAGGCGTATGCCTGGATTGGGTGAATTCAAACATCACGCCATCCGCGTTAAAGGTAAAATTGGTGACAACCGCTACACAATTGTAATCCTGCAGGTTTAAATAGGTTTGATCCAGCTCATTTATTTTTTCAACCGTCATCATTCTTTTCGTTGTAATGATGCTTTCCTTTAACTCATTCTCCATGTATTCGTAGATGGAATCCTCGGCAATTTCCTTTGTTAAATCTTTTACAATTTCTTTTCGAAAATAGTTGTTGTCAATAATCAAAGGCTTTTCATCCAGGTACCGGACCCTTTGCAGATAATAGATTTCGGTGCCAATCGGGAAGGAGGTGAGCTGTGCAATTTCTTCGTCCGCTGTTAATTCATTAAAAAGGACAACCTCTGTCCGGTATTTATTTTTATTTCTGATCGAAGACTCCTTAAACGTTTCAATGCCGCCAAACAAGTATTCTTTCTGCTTGAGTTCCTGATAAATCACACGCACGCCCTGCCCATGAATGGTTTGGACATACCCATCGGAAACCAGATTGGCAATTGCCCGCCGAACGGTATTTCTGGAGCAGTCATACTGTTTGATCAGGGTATTCTCAGAAGGAAGCAGCTGCTGGAACGTGTATACCTTGCTGTTAATTTTGGTTTTTAAATCAGTGTATATCTCAAGATATTTAATTTTAGCCATGATAACTCCCGGTAATTGTAGTACATATCCTTTACGAACATAAAAGCAAATCCTATTGTTCTTAGGAATAATTATATAATAACAAATTTTTTTAATCCTAACATTTTAGTACCAAAACCTCAGAGGCAAGTACCAGGTACCTATACCAGTTAGGACAACTGGTATAGGTACCTGGTACCATTCCCACTTATTAGAAATAACAAGAAGTTATTTCCTTTTTAGTTCTTATTTCTTAATGTTTTTACGAAATTATCTAACTTTTTTGCCAAATACTATTGAAAATATTCGGATTATTAAATATGATTTAAATTATACAAAAAATGAAATTGCATTTCATAAAATGAAACCGTTAGGAGTGTCATAATGGTTCAAAGAGTTTTAGAGGTTGATAAGTTAAAAGTTGGGATCCAGGATGATGGCGAGAAAATAGCCATTGTTAACGGAATTAGTTTTCATCTTCATAAAGGGGAGACTCTCGGAATCGTAGGAGAATCGGGCTGCGGGAAAAGTATGACTTCGCTTTCTTTGATGGGCCTTTTGCCTCCCGGAGTTGAGAGGCATGATGGTGATGTCCGCTTAGGGGATCTTCACTTTAAGAATTTTATGAAAAAGGATTGGAGAAAGATCCGTGGTAAAAAAATCTCAATGATTTTCCAGGAGCCGATGAGTTCTTTAAATCCTGTTTATACCATTGGGGAACAGATTATGGAGATGGTTTTAAGCCATGAGAAGGTTTCCAAGAAAGCTGCCAGGGCACGGGCATTGGAAATGCTGAAGTTAGTCGGGATTCCAAGGCCGGAACAAGTGCTGGATGAGTACCCGTACCAGCTTTCAGGCGGTATGCGCCAAAGGGTTATGATTGCGATTGCTCTTTCGTGCAATCCAGAGGTACTGATTGCGGACGAGCCAACGACTGCGTTAGATGTCACGATTCAAGCACAGATCCTGGAGCTGATGAAGGATATACAGAATAAACTGCATATGTCGATCGTCCTGATTACACATGACTTGGGTGTTGTAGCAGAAATGTGTGACCGCGTAATCGTGATGTATGCAGGGGAAATTGTTGAAGAATCTTTGGTTATAGAGCTGTTTGACAATCCAAAGCATCCTTATACAAGAGGGTTAATTGCTTCTTTGCCAGATGTGGATGAACAAAAGGAATATTTATCTTCCATACCGGGAGTCGTACCGGCACCAGGTAATATGCCAGCCGGCTGCCGATTTGCACCGCGTTGTACTTTAGCCCACGAACGCTGTAACGAAACCCCGCCGCTTTTTGAAACAGAGTCAGGTTCACAGGTTAAATGCTGGCTTTTTGAAGAGAAAGAGTCGGAGGTGACCGCAACATGACAGAAGAACAAAACGTTCTATTAAAAGTAGAAAACTTGAAAAAGCACTTTCCGGTTAAAGGCGGCATTTTTGGAAACAAAACGCTTCAGCATGTAAAAGCAGTTGACGGAGTTTCCTTTGACGTTATGGAAGGTGAAACATTTGGGATTGTTGGAGAGTCAGGCTGCGGAAAGAGTACAACAGGCAGAACAATCTTACGTCTGCTTGAACCGACTGAAGGAAACATCTATTTTCAAGGCCGAAACCTTGCCGAGCTTAATAACAGTGAAATGAGAACATTGCGGAAGGATATTCAAATTGTTTTCCAGGATCCTTTCGCTTCACTGAATCCAAGAATGAGGGTTCGGGACATTATTGAAGAGCCTCTTATTAATTTCGGGGTGACCGATCGCAAGGAAAGAGAAAGAAGATTATTGGAAGTTGCGGACCAGGTTGGCCTGACACCTGCACAGCTTACACGCTTCCCGCATGAGTTTTCCGGCGGTCAGCGCCAGCGGATCGGAATCGCCAGAGCCCTTATTTCTAAACCGAAATTAATTATTGCGGATGAGCCAGTATCAGCGCTGGATGTATCGATTCAGTCACAAGTCCTTAATTTAATGAGGGATTTACAGAAAGAGCTGGGTCTTACATATATCTTTATTTCCCACGACTTAAGTGTTGTTAAACATTTCTGCGATCGAATTGGTGTTATGTATCTTGGCAAAATGGTCGAAATTGCAGAAAAGAATCGTTTATACGATAAGCCAATGCATCCATATGCTGAAGCGCTGCTTTCTGCACTGCCAAGCCCTCATCCGCTTAAGAAAAAGAAGAGGATTATATTAAAAGGAGATGTACCAAGCCCTTCGAATCCTCCAAGCGGATGTACATTCCATCCTCGCTGTGCTTCCTGCATGGATGTCTGTACAACGGATCAGCCAACCCTTCAGACGGTGGAAGACCAGCATGCAGTGTCCTGCCATTTATATACTGAAGTTGGGAAAAAAACTGTAGTAGCAGGAGAACCAGTATGAGCAAAACAATTGAAAAAGGACTCCACCTCTTAGAAGTTTTCACAGATGAAAAACCTTACTGGAGGCTGGATGAAATCTCAAGGACCTTAGGAATTCCTAAGGCAACCGCCTTTCGCCTTTTACGAACCTTTGCCGAATTCGGCTATTTGCAGCGTGTTACCTTTCATCAGGATGGAATGGTTATGGATGGCGAGAGATATGGGTTAGGCATCAAATTCCTGGAGATGGGGGAACGGGTTGCGGCACGATTTGAGATTCGCCGAATCGCGCTTCCTTATATGAAAAATTTGCAGGGGATGTTTAATGAAGCAGTCCAGTTGGTCATTCGGGAACAAAATGCAGGTATATATTTGGAGAAAGTTGAAAGCACTCGCCCTGTCCGGCTTTATACAAGAGTCGGCAGGCAAGCGCCTCTGTACGCTGGGGCCTGCACACGCACCCTTCTTTCCTTTTTGCCGGATGAGCAAATTGCAGAGGTGCTGAAAAATCCCATCATTCCCTATGCAAGCCAAACAGCGAAAACAAAAGAAGAAGTTCTTGAGTTGGTAAAAGAAACAAGAGAGACCGGTTTTGCTTACAGTGATTCCGAACTGGAGGAAGGCACTGTCTCCATAGCCGTTCCGATTTTTGACCGGTACGGAACCGTTTCTTACTCGCTAAGCATTGCCGGATTTTCAACATCATTTCCAAGAGATAAGGTTGATCGTTTCTTAGGGCCTCTTTGGGAAGCGGCAGCCGGCATTTCAAAAGAGATTGGTTATAACCTTCCATATCCTTATGGAGGAAAAATAAAAATAAACTAAATAATTACAGGGGGAAAGAGAATGAAGAAGAGATTACTATCTTTGTTTGCCGTATTTATGACCTTTACACTCATTTTGTCCGCATGTTCAGGCGGAGGAGAGAAATCAAGTTCAAGCGAAAGTAAGGGCAGTGAAAAAAATCCGGTTGAAGGCCGTGATAATGAACTTGTGATTGGTGTTTCAGGGGATCCGCAAAACTGGGATCCAATTGATACCTTCCTATTGGATTGGAGCACAATCGGTACTTCTGTATTTGAAGGGCTTGTAGACCGTAACCTTGATTTGGAAATTCAGCCTGGTTTAGCTGAAAGCTGGGAATATCTTGACGATAAAACATTGCAATTCAAGCTTCGCCAAGGCGTTACTTTCCATAATGGAGAGCCATTCAACGCAGAAGCTGTTAAATTCACTTTTGATCGTTTACTGGGTGAAGAAGGACAAAAAGGACCTCAATACTCCAACTATACATCCATTGACAGTGTAGAGGTTGTTGATGAGTTTACTGTTAACATGAAGTTAAAATCACAGGATCCGGTTCTTTTAACAAAGCTTGCCGGATATGGAGCTGTGATTGTACCTCCTAAGTATATTGCTGAAAAAGGGGACGAGCATTTCAACAATAACCCTGTTGGTACTGGCCCTTTCAAAATGACAGGCTATAAGCGTGACCAGGAAGTCGTATTGGAAAAGAACCCTGAATACTGGAAAGAAGGGCTTCCAAAACTGGATAAGGTTGTTTTCAAAGTGATCCCTGAAGCATCAACAAGACTTGCTGAGCTTCAAACAGGAAAAATTGATGTTATGAAACGCGTTGAGGTTGCCCAGGCAGATACAGTGAAGGAATCAGGCTTCCTTGAACTACAGGAAGTTGGTACACCAACAGCATTCTCCTTGCGTTTTGATACGGCGAAAAAGCCGCTAGATCAGAAAGAAGTAAGACAAGCTATTAACTATGCAGTCGACAAAGAAGCGATCATTAACGAAATCCTTGGCGGCTATGGCAAGCCAATCAGCACATTCCAAAGTGAGCTTTCTTTCGGAAACAACCCTGACTTAGAGCCATACCCATATGATCCTGAAAAGGCGAAGGAATTATTGAAAGAAGCTGGTGTGAGTGAAGGAACAGAGCTTGACTTATTCATTCCAGGTAACGACGGAAACTTCAAAGAGATTGCACAGATTGTTTCTTTCTATCTTGAAGAAGTAGGCTTAAAAGTAAACATCAACAGTGTGGATAACACGACTCTTATCTCTGACCTGATCCCGAACGGCAATGCAGGGCATATGTATCGCCAGGGCTGGGGCGGATGGACGCTTGACTTTGATAACACAGCTTACTTAATGTATCACGAAGGCGAGCAATGGAATCCATCCTTTAAAGATGAGAAGGTAGAAGAGCTTCTTGCTGCACAGCGTGCGACTGTTGATCAAGAGGAACGCGAAAAAATCTTTAAGGAGCTAACAGAAGTTCTTTATGATCTTGCCCCGGAATTGAACCTATATTCTGCAGTTGATTTATACGCAGTGAACAAGCGAGTTCAAAACTTCCAGCCGCCTCATGAGGACCGTATGCGTTTGGAAGAAGTAACAGTTAAGTAAATGACCTTTAAAAAGAGATAGTATGGTCTTCATGCTATCTCTTTCTTTTAAGAATTTATGAGCCGGAGCGTATCTGGCTGATGCATGGCCCGCGGAATGCAAATCATCCACTTCCGGGACCAGGGCTTTTGCGTTTTATACAAAATAAGAAAGTTTAAGTTTTTGAACGTTGAAAACTGTCTAGCGCAAGCAGCCTACCCCCTCGAGGTCACAAGCCAATCCTCCCAAAAAGGGAAAGAATGCCTTTTCGTGAGGCTCGTCTTGTGCTTGTCGGGGGTGAGCACCAAGGAAATCTTCCTTGGATGAAACATCGCAGGAACAAGCGGTTTTTGCTTGTTCCGAAGGCGCTTGCGCTTTTCTTAGGGGGAACAAAAATGGCAGCTTATATTATTCGCAGATTGCTCCATACCATCTTAGTTGTATTTGCTATTTCTTTGATTATCTTCTTTTCCATTCGCCTGACTGGCGATCCGGTATCAGTCATGTTTTCGGCAGGTGAGCCGACGAAAGAAGCGATTGAAGAAGTGAGGCGCAATCTTGGGTTGGATCAACCACTTTATGTTCAATATGGAATTTTCCTGAAAGGCCTTGTTACGTTTGATCTTGGCGAGTCATTCAGAAGCGGCATGCCGGTCATGGATATGATTCTGGAACGGCTTGGCGCCACATTGGCACTTGCGTTTGGCGGTATCACTGTAGCTATGCTGATCGCTTTTCCGGTGGGCATTTTATCGGCTGTTAAAAGAGGGACAGGCATCGATTTCTTCGGACGTATTTTTTCATTAATCGGTATTTCATTTCCTAACTTTTGGCTGGGCATTATGCTGATTTTGATTTTTGCCGTTAATTTAAAATGGCTTCCTTCATCAGGCTTTGAAAGTTTCAAGCACCTTATTTTGCCATCGATTACACTGGGGATGATTTTATCGGGTATTTTGGCAAGGCTTGTCCGGTCCTCCATGCTTGAAGTGATGAACCAGCAGTATGTATCTACTGCAAAATCAAAAGGCATTAGTGACTGGGCAGTGATTATAAAGCATGCTTTCCGCAATGCTTTATTGCCGACGGTTACCTTCCTTGGCCTTCAGTTTGGATCGCTGCTTGGCGGAACCGTTATTGTGGAACAAATCTTTTCGTGGCCGGGAATCGGACGTTTGATTATTGACGCCATTAATCAGCGGGATTATCCAGTGATTCAGGGCGGAGTTATCTTCCTTGCCATCATTATGGTGGTAGTGAATTTAATTATCGATTTAAGCTACACCCTTATTGATCCTAGAATTAAAATCGGGGGGAGCGGAAAAGCATGACAACTTTAGAATTGGAAAAAACACCGCAGCAGCAGCCCGTTGCGGCCAAAAAGCCTTTTATGAAGAAGCTCTGGAATTTCATCAAAAAGAATCCAGCCGGTGTGGTCGGGATCATTCTCGTCGTTTTAAGTGTATCAGCAGCACTATTTGCACAATGGATTGCCCCGTTTGATCCTTCCAAAGCCAATCTGACTTCACGCCTTGCGCCACCTTCGTGGGCGGATGAAACGGGAGAATCTGTATTCTTTCTTGGTGCGGACCAGGTAGGAAGGGATTTATTAAGCAGAATTATCCATGGAGCCAAGATCTCGCTAATGGTAGGGTTTTTCGGTGTTATCATCTCCATGGTCATAGGAACAGTGCTGGGCCTTATTTCAGGCTACTTTGGAAAATGGCTGGATGATTTTATCATGCGTATAGCCGATATTCAATTAGCCTTTCCTTTTATGCTGTTTGCAATTGTCATTATGAGTGTACTTGGAACGGGAATTTGGAAAATCATTATTATTCTGGGTCTGACCTATTGGGTTGGCTTTGCCCGTCTCATTAGAGGTGAGGTTATCTCGCTAAAAGAACAGGAATATGTTCAAGCTGCAAAAGCAATTGGCGGCACTAATTTTACGATTATTAGAAAGCATATTTTACCGAATGTTATGTCCTCCATTCTAGTACTTGGAACGATGTATATTGCCGAATTCATTCTATTAGAAGCGTCTCTGACCTTCCTTGGATTGGGCGTCGATCCGACGATTCCATCATGGGGAGGAATGCTGGCAGACAGCCGCAACTATGTAACTTCGGCATGGTGGACAGCCACTTTCCCTGGTGTTGCAATTATGCTGACCGTTTTAGGATTTAACCTGCTGGGCGATTGGCTTCGTGACCGTTTTGACCCTAATATGAAATTGTAGGTGAATAAGGGTGGATAATATTCTCGCAATATGGACGAAGGAAGGCTTGCTTCGTGATAACAATGACGATGGAGTCATTGATGGAACAGCTGTATTTATAGACCTTCCGGATCATCTCGCTCCGGAAGGATTAATTGATTTTTGTGCCCGGCTGGGATATGAGACTACTTCTCTATCCCTTCGTTTTTTTGAACAAGATAACAGTGCTGTGAAAATGAGTTTTATCTATTCGGATGTAAAAACGGAGATAAGACTTGAAAATCGGGAGCTTATTGTTCGGTATAAGAGTGAAGCGGAATTATCCGATTTGCTGAAACTTTTAGCTGCGATGGCCCCTGAAGAGTCCAGTGGAAAAAGTGTCGCGCTTGAACTTAAGGATGGCAGACTGGCTGCTGGACAAACTGTTATCAAAACGATTGAGGGCAGGGGTGCAGAGGTAAATTCTGAAATTAATAGTTTAAGTGATTTGTGGAGCTTTTCCGGAGTTGGTAAAAATAATGAAGCGTCTCCATCTAAACTGTTGAATCTAAATGTGAGCGTGGAAGAATCTATTAAAACAGCAGAGGTTTTAAAAGGATTATGCTGCTTTGCTGCTAGAAGTGCGATGTACTCTACTGACATTGTTTTTCCTGTAACTGGTGGTGGGCATGCGTCAGGAGGGCTGCGCCTGGCTGTTCTAGAGGATTCCTCTGCTAGCTTAGAGCTGGCAGAACCGAATGTATTGCAGCTAAAGGGACCAAAGGAGTTATTAGGCTTGGCTGTCCAACATCTTGCAAGGGAGAAGCATTGGAGCGAGGGCGGCGCCTTTGGCTACTGGGAACAGGGATATAGTTTAAAGCAAAAGACGGAGGCTCCGCAGCTGTTTGAAGTGGAGTGGGAGGATGTACAGGAAACAGAACTGGCTTATGAAATTTTAAAAGATTCAGAGGATCTTGCAGGTGCTGATATTGAGGTTTTTTTATCGGAGCCGGGTGAAGTCCGCCGGAAGCTTGAGAAACAGTGGATGGATCTGTTTCCTGAAGTAAAGATGTTAAAAGTTCGGTCTGCTTTTAAAGCAGGTCTGCATTGGCTTGTTGAGGAGGTTTTGCCTGAATTGGGGGATTCTGGCGAAGCTGTTCATGGGCTGGAGATAAAAGTGAAGAAGGAAGCAGGGGAAAATGGGCTTGAGCTTCCGATTCGCTGGATCCAGGAAATGTACCCTGCAGACAGGCTTTTAGAGGAAGAGTTCGGTCTGAAGGCAAAACTAGTAAATTATCAGTTAGAGCATAAATTGGAACATACATATGAAGTTTTTCGTGTGGATGAACAGGGTGTGAGACATTTTGTAAGCTCATTGGATGTTCCTGTTTCTGAGCTGCCATATGTAGATGGAAAGCATTATGTTTATCCTGTTTCGAGTGCTATTCGAATTCGTAAGGGCGAGAGTGTTGTCCGGGAACAGCTCATCCAAACGGACAGGGAACGCTTTTACCGCTTTTATACAGAGGAAGTGCTGCCAAGGCTTCGCAGAGAAGTTGCCGATTATATGGATGGGCAAGGCCGCACACGGCCGCTGTTTGATCGGATTGAAATCGATGTGTGGATGAGTGAAGAAGAGCGGAAGCTGTCGGTTGATGAAGAGCGTGTATCTTCACTTGAAGCCTTGCATGAGGACCTTTATTTCAATACACTGGATTATTTTGCCTATATGGGTGAAGAGCTTGAAGGCAAGCTATTTAATGCGCCAGGCGGTGTCCATCCTTTTATGCATGTTAGAGAAGGGGAGAAGCCCGAAGCGTGTATTCGGGTGTACAGCTGGGAGGACAAGCCGCTTGAAGATTGGGTGACAACCTCCATTCTATTTGATGAGGAAGGGGCTTTGGCTGAAGCTGTCATGACCAATGACAAGGAAGAGGTCACCCTGGTGATAGAAGCTTTTGAAAAACCTGCAGGGCATATCCATCAGGATGTGCAGCGCTGGCTGGGCGAGCAAGGTTCCTATCGTATTTTATACCCGGACCATTCCTACCAGGGGCATGCCATTCCTATTATTGAATGTTTCATGGATGCAGGGGAGGAGTTTTATTCTCCTTTGAAAATGTCATTGTTCAAGAAAACGATTTTCATAGAAGCAGGCCATCACTCCAATGAAGTATCGAGTACGCCTGCTGTACTTCAGCTGCTGGAACGTGCCGATAACAAGTTTGGGGATTGGCTAAAGGATATAAACCTCGTCATCCTGCCTCTGGCAAATCCGGATGGATATGAGCTTGTTACAAAGCTTACAGAAGAGCATCCGGAATGGAAGCATCACGCTGCCAGGTATAATGCCGTTGGGCTGGAGTACTCTCTTGTCCGTTTCCAAAAAACAGTATTTGGCGAGGCGAATATCTATCCCGAAATTCTGCGCCGCTGGGCACCGGACGTGATTGTTGATGACCACGGCATCCCGGCACATGAGTGGGTCCAGCCTTTTGCAGGCTATAATAGTCCGCCGCGCTTTCCGGTTTCTTACTTTCTTCCAAGTGCCAAAATCTACGGGATTGGGCGACTATCGAGCGGAAACTATCGTGATTTGCATGTGGAAAATCTGGAGGCTGTTGTTGAAAGGATTAGCCAGTATATTGGCGGGACGAGCATAGAAAAAGAAAATAAATATTGGCAGGAACGGTTCAGAAAATATGGGAACCAGTGGCTGCCGGAAGTTTTTCCGATTGAAGAAGCACCTGGCATTCATTTTTACCGTCAGGCGGATGTAGCGCCATCTTATTCCACAATAGGAATCTCGAGATATCCTGACTGGATTGCAGCGGAAGTGATCTCGGAAGCTGCAGATGAAGTGGTATATGATGAGGTGCTTGAAAGCTGCATTGAAGCACATATTGTCTTTGATTTAGCCATTTTGGAGGTTCTTCAAAAGGCCCTTATAGAAGTAAAACGAAATGGGCTATCGTATCAACGAATGCGGCCTATTAAACTTTCATGAAAGGAAGGGTTTAAATAATGAAAACTCTATTATTAACAGGTTTTGAACCATTTCTTGATTTTACGATCAACCCGACAAAGCGAATTGTGGACGAACTAAATGGACAAGAAGTCGGAGAATACAAAATTCATAGCGAAATTTTACCGGTCGATTTCAGAAAGTCGGGGAAGCTGCTATTAGAACATATTGAAAAAATTCAGCCTGACGCGGTCATTTCTTTGGGCCTTGCTGGCGGACGCTATAAAATAACACCTGAACGAATCGCGATTAACACAAATGATGGGGATTCTGATAACAGCGGCAATGTTCCGGTTGATGAAATGATCCAGGAAGACGGAGCGGACGGCTACATGTCCACGCTGCCTGTACGAGCCATGGTCAATCGCTTAAAGGAAGCAGGTTTGCCTGCAGAAGTATCGAACACTGCAGGAACCTACCTATGTAACCATGTCATGTACCAGGGCCTGCACTATGCCAAAACACATAATAAAAACACGCCGTCTGGATTTATCCATATCCCAGCTTCCCACGAACTCGCCATCCAGCACGGCAAAATCCCAAGCTGGTCCCACGAAGACCTCAAAAAAGGGATTTTGACTTGTATTGAGGTGCTGGCGGAGAAACATTAAGGTACCAGGTACCACCCGAATTTTGTCGAAAAAGCTTGCTGAATTTCATATTTGGCAGGCTTTGATTATTTTATTTATGGATAGTAAGGCTGCAATTAATTGGGATTGTGGGTTGAAAGGTGTTATTCGTCCATACAAAGGCTAAAAGATACTTTTAGTTCTCTGATTCCTATAAAAATAATAATTGCATTTTTCCAGCAAACTGCGAAAGGAGCATAGCCATGAGCATCACACAAGATAATATCTCCAGACTTCTTGAAATCAATAAAAGTCTGACGCAGTCTCTTGACCTGCAGGACATATTAAGGAAACTGGTTGAGGCAGCATTTGATTTAGTAGAGAACGCTGATACGACAATTCTTTATAAGTTAAAGGATGATGGTTTGCTCCATTTTTCTCATGGGGTCGGGGTAGATGCGGGCTTTATGAGCCAGGTGAAATTCGAGCCTGGAGAATCCTTGACAGGGCTGGTTTTTCTCACAAAGAAAGGTGTTATTGTCTCGGGGGATGAGTTCAGGGAGCATATGAGCCGCATGTCTGAGAAAAATTATGCTCACTTTTTTAACGGAGTTTTCCGGCGGGAGGTTAAGAGCGGAATTGTTGTCCCCTTGGTATATAAAGAAGAGTGTATTGGCGTGCTTGTGGTGGATAATTTTGATAAGGATATTCAGTTTACGGAATCAGATTTTCACATTTTGGAGGTTGTAGCAGACCAGGCAGCGATTGCGATTATGAACTCAAAGCTTTACGAAGAAGTGAAGCGTAAAAATGATGAACTGAGCCATTCCCTGGATATTCACCGCAGGTTCACCAAAATTTTGCTGGAGGGAAGAGGGGTTTCTTATATTCTTGAAACGATCAGCAATATCCTTGGGACGCCTGTCACCTATGCGGAAATCGGTGATGAGAAATCTCGTTCATTTCCGATTATTAGCTCCAACGAACTTTTCGGGTATTTTCTTTTGAAAATGCCAATTGAAAGCTTAACAAGCATCCAAAGGGCCGCTCTTGAGCATGCTGCTACTGCTTTATCTCTGGAATTTGTCAAACAAAATACGCTATTTGAAAAAGAAATGCACTTAAGAGAAGAGGCGTTTCATGATATTATCAACGATACCCGCCTGAATCAGAGAGTTTTGGAAAAATACAAATTGAATGAAAAAAGCAGAGTTTCCTGCATGATCATTGATTGCAAAGCCGGTTTTCTGTGGGATGCAAGAGCCATTCTCCAAAAAGAAAAGCTTATTAGATCGTTAGAGCAAGTGCTCATGAAATATTCTGAAACCAGCATTGTATTCACTAAATCAGACCAAATTGTTGCCCTGCTGGTGAACGGGTGGAAAAATTACGATCATCAACTGGCTGAAGAAATACAGAAATTTATGACGACAAACAAACAAGCTGTAATAGGCTTAGGCAGAGAAGTTGCTTTAACAGAAATAGCTGATTCCTACCAGGAAGCAACCGAAGCGGTTTCCTACTGTAAAAACCATAAATACAAAAGCTTTGTTACCTATTCAGAGCTTGGGGCAGAAAGGCTTTGGCTCAATATGGACCGAAGCTTGCTGAAAAAATTCGTGTCCGATAAGATGGGCTCTCTTTTACAAATGGAGCCAGAATATCTGCAAACGATGCAAGCCTTCCTTGCCAATAACAAAAGCCATAAAAAAACGGCAGAAGAAATGCATATTCATCCCAATACCCTTACCTACCGCCTAAAAAAAATAGAGAATCAATTAGATATGGATTTTAATAAAAAAGACGATTGGATAGCAATAGTGCTTGCTTTTCAAATTTTCGATTATTTATCCCCTTAATTGGTGCTTGTCACAATGAAAAACAGGATTATTTGGTTATTGACACATGTACATTAAATTTTCTAAATATTATAATTAATTTTAAATTAATGGGTAAGGAGAGGTTTGATGAGTACAGAGGTAAATAGCCAAAGCACTGCTGTTGGCAATGATGAGATTAAAACCTATAACAATTATATTGCTGGAGAATGGGTTCCATCTGTGACTGGGGAAACGTATCCGAGTGTGAATCCTGCCAATACGGATGAGGTATTGGGTTATTTTCAAAAGTCGAATTCAGTTGATGTGCAAAAAGCGATCGAAAGCGCAAAGAGGGCTTTCCCTGAATGGAAGCAAACATCTCCAATCAGCCGCGGAGACATCCTCTTTAACCTGATTTTTTTAATTCAGCAGGAAAAAGAAGCATTGGCAGAAATCATTACGAAGGAAGTCGGCAAAACAATTGAGGCTGCCCGCAAAGAAGTGGATGCAACGGTTCAGGCTTTGAAGCATTTTAGCGGTGAAGCCAATCGTTTATCTGGTGAAACAGTTCCGGCTATTGATCCGAATTCCTTTGCTTGCACAATTCAGGAGCCGCTTGGAGTTGTTGCAGTTGTAACTCCATTTAACTTCCCGCTGGGGATTGCCATTTATAAAATTGCCCCATCCATGCTGGCGGGAAATACGATTATTTATAAAGCCGCAAGTGATACGTCTCTTATTGCAGTAAAAGTCGCAGAGCTTTTTGAAAAAGCAGGAATGCCAAAGGGTGTGCTAAATATGATTACGGGACCTGGATCTGTCGTGGGAGAAGAGCTTGGAACGAATCCGGAGATCAAAGCCGTTTCCTTTACAGGTTCCTCTGATGTGGGCATTCATCTTGGCAAGCTCGTTACAGCACATGGCGGCAAAATGCAGGCTGAAATGGGCGGAAAAAATGCAACGATTATTTTGGAGGATGCGAATCTGGAGGAAGCCGTACAGAGCGTAGTCATCAGCGGTTTTTACAATAACGGACAAAGCTGTACAGGAACCAGCCGTGTAATTGTTCCTCGATCTATTTCGCAAAGTGTAATCGAATTATTAGTTGAAAAAGCGAAACAAATTAAGGTCGGAAATGGTATTCGCGAAGGATATGATAATGGTGCTGTGGCCAATAAGCATCAATTAAATACTTATCTTCATTATGTGAATAGCGCCATCTCTGAAGGAGCGGTACTCGAATACGGCGGCAAACAGCTGACTGATGGGGATCAAGCAAATGGCTATTTTGTCGCCCCAACTGTTTTTAGCAATGTAACAAAGGATTTTACCATTGCAAAAGAAGAAATTTTTGGACCAGTGGTTGCGGTGATGGAAGTGGATTCTTATGAAGAGGCAATCGAGCTGGCAAATGATACGGACTTTGGGTTATCATCTGCTATTTTTACCAATGACCTTCAAAAGGCCTTCGATTTTGTCCGGAAAATTGAAACAGGTGTCACCCATGTCAATATCCCTTCCAATCATTATGAAAACCAGCTTCCGTTTGGCGGCAAAAAGACATCAAGTATTGGGCCGCGTGAACAGGGAAGCACGGCATTGGATTTCTGGCTGGATACGAAAACGGTCTATATTAAACCTTAAAACAAGAGGAGGGAGAGGATGAAACATATAGGTGTGATTGGCTGCGGAGCCATGGGCAAGGGGATTGTTAAAAATTTAATTAAGAATGGATATAGGGTGGTTGCCTATGATCCGAGTGCGGAGGCACTGGCGAAATGCGAGGAGCTGGGGGCGATTCCCCAGCCTTCGCCATTTGATGTGGGGAGGCAAGCGGACTTAGTAATTTCTTCATTGCCTGGACCCGCTATTGTCAGGGATGTTATGATGGGTGAAAGCGGAGTCTTTGCTGCTTTAAAGCCTCGCAGTTTTGTCTTGGATATGAGCACCATTGATCCTGTAACAGCCCAGGAATTATACAGTGCTGCTAAGGAAAGGGAAGTCCATTTTTATGACTGTCCGTTAAGCGGAGGACCTAAGGGTGCTGATGCCGGTACGTTGACCATAATGGTTGGGGGAGACGATAGATATATTGCAGAGATTCGCCCGGTTCTGGAGAGCGTTGGAAAGGATATTTTTCTGCTTGGCTCTTCAGGATCAGGACAAGTGGCGAAGCTGTGCCATAATATGCTAGTTGCTTTGATTACTGCAGGCCTGGGGGAGGCTTTTGCAGTGGGGGAAAAAGCAGGTGTCAGCCGGACTCAGCTGGCGGAAGTCATTCAAAGCGGCTCGGCCCATAATCGGGTGATGTCGGTGTTCGGTGAGAATATCCTTAATGGTACATACGAGAATGTGCTTTTCAGCCTTGAGCACATGAATAAGGATATCCATCTATATAAAGAGACAGCCGAACATTACAGCGAGGATTCTCCATTGGGACAAATGGTCTGCAGCATTTATAAAAGGGCGATGGAGCAAGGGAAAGCCAAGCTCGATTCATCGGCAATCTGCGAGGGGTTCTAGTAATCTTTTAATCTAGGGGGGAAATTATGAAAAATGAGAAGACAGAAATTTTAAAAGATTGGCGCTTGCATGCGGTTGTGCTTGTATTGGTTGCGGCCACAGAAGCAATCGGGCAGATCAGCTTTAAATTAGGCGCCGGCGTTATCCTTTTGCTGCCTATGCTTTATGCCTTTTTCCTTGGCCTTGGGCTTTACTTTACTCCGCTTATTAAGGAAAAACAGGCTAAAAATGCCGAGCCCCTTATCGTATTAGGGGTAACTCTTTTAATTGCAAAAATCGGTGTTACGATTGGCCCGCAAATAGAGGCGATCATTGCTGCGGGACCATCATTACTCCTCCAGGAGCTTGGTAATCTGGGAACGATTTTATTTGCTTTGCCAATTGCCATTTTTCTTGGTTTTAAAAGAGAAGCCATTGGTATGACTCACTCGATTGGCCGGGAACCAAATGTCGGGCTGATCATGAATAAATACGGATTTGATTCACCAGAGGGCAGAGGTGTAATGGCTATTTATATTTTTGGTACTGTGTTTGGTGCTGCCTTCCTTGGATTGATTTCCGGATTCCTGGCTACGATTACACCGCTTCACCCGCTGTCGTTTGCCATGGCATCAGGTGTGGGAAGCGGAAGCATGATGGCTGCCGCCAGCGGATCGCTTGTGGCTGCGTTCCCTGAGATGGAAGCACAGATTATCGCCTTTGCAGGTGCCAGTAACTTGCTATCTCTTTCAACAGGTCTGTATGCCAGTATTTTCATTGGATTGCCTCTTACTGAGAAGCTGTACAGCATCATGATTAAGCGCAAAGAGAAAAAGTCTTCAGATGCGGACAAAGGGGGAGACATTCATGCTTAAAAATATAACAGAATGGTTTCTGATTCTAGCTATATTCGGTTTTTCAGCGCTGATCGGAAACTGGGTTGGCTATGATATCCTGCCGTCTGCAGCAATTCCGGGCATTCTTGTTTTAATTGTAATTAGCGTGATAGGTCTTATTCTTGAAAAAGTGCTGCCTGGCAATATCCCGAGCGTTGGATATATCGGGATTATCGGAATTATTGTTTCGATTCCAGGGGTCCCTGGTTCTGAATATGTTGTAGAATGGACGACCCAAGTGAATATCCTGGCTCTTGCCACTCCGATTCTTGCTTATGCAGGGATTTCAATCGGAAAGAACTGGGCTGACTTTTCCAAGCTGGGCTGGAGAAGCATCATTGTCGCAATCTTTGTGTTCTTCGGAACCTTCATTGGATCTGCCGTAATAGCGGAAATCATTTTACGTATGCAGGGGATTATTTAATGGGGGGCCTAGCAGATGTTCATCTGCTGGGCTTTTGCCGTTTAAAAAAGCGGAGGAATTTTGCGGTAAATCGTTTGACTGAAAGTAAAACCAATCTGTGGGTTTCAAATTAAGCTTAGGAAAAGCCAATTTCTTGTGGAAATCTCCTGCTTGAATGAATTTTTCCTTCGCATGTTAAAATTTGTTTCGTGTATATCAGTGAGATTGTTTTTTTTTCAGTCGATATGGATTTTATCGGTTACTTTTTTAATATATCGGTCACTTTTCCGATATATCGGTCAGATTTCATTTTTATCGGTCAGTTTTTCGATATATCAGTCACTTCGCGGTGTATCAACATTCTAAGGATTTCACAGTGTTAATAGAAGCCCAAGCAATCTAAATTAAAGAAAAGAGTGTGAAGCAGCAATGGATAGAAACCTTTATGAACAGCTTGTAAAAGATTATAATGATGAACTCACTCATTCAGGTGTTAACGGCGAAAGATTAGCTACAAGGCTTGATGAGCTTTCAAAAATAGGCCTTATGGAAAGCGGCGGAGTGACACGTACAGGCTACTCAGCGGAAGAGAAACGGGCAAAAGAATTAGTCATTGGCTGGATGAGAGATGCGGGACTAAGTGTAACAACAGATGGTGCCGGAAACGTATTCGGAAGATTAGAAGGAAAAACGGAAGGGCCAGCGATTGTGTCAGGTTCCCATGTTGATAGCGTTCCAAACGGAGGGCATTTTGATGGGCCCCTCGGCGTTCTGTCTGCTTTGGAGGTAGTGGAAGCGTGGAAGGAAACAGGATACCTGCCGGAAAAGCCTTATGAGGTTGTTATTTTTTCAGATGAAGAGGGTTCGAGATTCAAAAGCAGCTTAACGGGCAGCCGGGCTTTTATGGGGCAAATGAAGCCGGAGGAAATGGATAGCCTGCGGGATGAAAATGGCAAGTCATTTAGAGAGGTACTAGCCGAATATGGCAGCAGTGCTGAGGAATGCTTAAAGGCCGGAAACAGCAGGCATGAAATTGAAACCTTTGTGGAAGTTCATATTGAACAGGGAAAGGTCCTGGAAAGAGAAGGTCAGCCTGTTGGAGTGGTCAAAGGCATTGCAGGCCCAGCCTCGCTGGAGGTTACTTTTACAGGGGAAGCCGGACATGCGGGAAATACGCCAATGGCTGGACGCAAAGATCCGTTGGTGGCTTCCGCATTGTTTGTAGCTGCGATCGAGAAGTTTCCAAAGCAGGTCAGTGATACAGCCGTTGCCACTGTCGGAAAGCTGAACGTACATCCAAATGGCTTTAATGTCATAGCCCAGGAAGTAAAACTCATTGTGGATATCCGGGATATTTTTGAAGATACCCGTGACCGGCTGCTTGACATAATCACTAACGAAGCACGTAAAATAGCTGAGGAACGAAATATGGAAATACAGATGAACCTGAATGCAAAAATAAAGCCGCTGCCAATTGAAGAAAAACTGCAGGCAAACATTGCAGACTCCCTCTCCAAGTTTGATATAAAACCAGTTTACATCCCAAGCGGCGCCGGCCATGACACGATGATCGTCGGAACTGAAATCCCGGCCGCCATGCTGTTTGTCCGCAGCAAGGATGGCATCAGCCATAATCCGCGGGAATGGACATCATTAAATGACTGTGTTTACGGGGTACATGTGCTGAAGGATTTTGTTGAGGGCTTGATGGAAGATTAATAGTATTCCAAAATTCGGGTGGTACCAGGTACCACCCGAATTTTGTCGAATAAAGATTTTCAATCAAACGTTTGATTGAAAAGGGCTCATTATAAAACTCTGTTTGCCTTTGCCGTTATTATGATAGTATCTATATAAACGAAATTAGAGTTTTGTAAAAGAAGGTGAGTCCATTTGTTAGCCATTGGTGTTGTCGGTTCGCAGCAGTTTATAGATGAGATCAGCAAGTTTTATGATCATTATCCTGCATATAAATTGATTTCCTATACATACGCTTCCCCGAAAGAGTTAAACGCACTGATTGAGCGGGCGGTAAAGGAATGCCATTTTTTGCTGTTTTCGGGTATCATTCCTTATCACAATGCCAAGAAGCTGTTAGATCGTTATCCGATCGGGTCCAGTTATCTTTCTTTTAACGAAAATATGGTAGCGTTATCACTGCTGTCTATTCATTACCACCATTCTTTTAAGCTGGGAGAGGTATCGATTGATTTGCCGGGGAGAAGATTTCTTGAAGGAGTCTTGAATGAAACAGGGATTACAGAGCGTGTTAGCCATGTAAAGGAGTATCCGTGGATATACGATTTTCAGGAGGAAAGGGAAATATCAATCGATGAATTCGTGGAATTTCATTCTGACTTATACGAGCAAGGGAAAACAGCTTTTGCCCTAACGAGTATTCATGCTGTATTTGATCAGCTTCAGGAGATAGGGATTCCTTCCATGTTTATGATTCAGTCGGTTCCTACGTTAAAGGAAGGCCTGGAGAAGGCCACGACCCTTGCTGAGTTGAATCAATCCAAAAATTCGCAGGTTGCAGCCGTTTGTTTTAAAAGCAATAGAATTAATCAAATTGAACTGTTTGCAAAGGCTTTGCAAGCGAAGATGACTTCAAGTGATTCAGGCTTACAGCTGGTTCTTTCGAATCGGGGAGTGCTGCAGACGCTGATCCTGAATCAAAAGCTCGATGGTTTGTTAACCGGCATTCGAAGCGATTGTGAAAAAACAGCAGTTGGAATTGGGTATGGATACACTGTGAAAGAGGCGGAATCTCACTCTATCACTGCATTGGACTTTGCGGAAAAGAAGCCCGGTGAACAACCTGCAGTCTATATAGTGGATGAGGAGAAAAAGCTGACAGGTCCTTTATTCCATAATGAGGAGCAATATTCTCTGAAAAATGAAGACCCAGTAGTGAAGAAGTTAAGTGCCGAGTTGAAAATGAGCAGCAGAAACATTTCCAGGTTTATTAATTTTCTGGAGGTAAGTGATTTCAGGCCTTTTTCAGCACAGGAGCTTGCCGATTATTTCAGCATCAGCAGAAGGTCAGCAGAAAGAATGGTTAAAAAGCTTCTGGAACAGCAATTACTGCAGGTATCTGGAGAGGAACAGCCTTATGATCAGGGGCGTCCGCGTTCGCTTTATCAAGCAGGCTCTATGTTAAAAGGGCTGAGTGAGGCTTAAAATGCCTCTTGACCATTGCTGAATTTTCAGTATATTATAAAACATAACCAATTAACGACACCTTAACGACAATTAAAAATTCTATGTAAGGACTGATTTTATGAAAATAGTAAAAGCTGAAATCTTTGGGATTCATCTGCCTCTAAAAGAGCCGTTTATTATCTCTTATGCCAGTTTCGATTATATGCCATCGGTTATCGTTCGGCTTGAAGCAGATAACGGGTTAACGGGATATGGAGAAGCTGTTCCTGATGAACATGTGACAGGGGAATCCTTTCACAGCACCATATCTGTACTAAAGCACAACCTTTTACCTGCCATTATTGGAGCTTCTCCTATTAACATGGAAAAACTTCATCAGCAGATGAACGGGCTGATAAGCTCCAATCCCTCTGCAAAAGCAGCTGTGGACATTGCGTGCTATGACCTTTTGGGAAAATATAAGCAAGAGCCGGTCTACAACTTGCTCGGCGGGCAATACCATGACACTCTTACCTATCCAAAGGTGCTGAGCATTGAAGAGCCAGCCTTGATGGCCAAAAAGGCTAAAGCGGCTATTGAGCAGGGCTATCAGTCTTTGAAACTGAAAGTCGGCACAAATTCTCTGGAAGACTGCAAACGGATAGCGCATGTCCGTGAGCAGGTTGGCATGGAAGTTCCCATCAGGGTGGATGTAAACCAGGGCTGGAGAAATGTCTCTACTGCATTGCAGGCTATGAAGCTGCTGGAGCCTCTCAATATCTCATGGCTTGAACAGCCGATTAAGATGGGGGATATTCACGGCCTCGGCGAAATCAGGCAAAAAACGAGCACGCCTTTGATGGCAGATGAAAGCATTCATTCCGGGGAGGATTTAGTGGAGATTATCCGGAATGGGGCCGCAGATAAAATTAACATTAAGCTCATGAAATCCGGCGGTATTTATCCGGCTGTCCATATAGCAAAAGCAGCTGAATACGCAGGAATCGAATGCCAGATTGGTTCGATGGTAGAGTCTTCAATCGGTTCTGCAGCAGGCTATCATGTGGCCATCTCGAGAAAAAATATTATCAGCACGGAGCTTACAGGACCGCTGCTATTCAGCAAAGATATTGGGGACTTGAGATATGAGATTCCATTTGTTCATTTAAGTGATAAGCCGGGACTTGGTGTTGAGGTTAACGAGGATATTTTAAAAGAGCTGACCATTCAATACGATTCGATTGAAAAAGGATAAGGAGGAATAGGGATGAAAGTGGAATCGCCCCAGCAGGAGGTTGTGGCTGAAAAGAAAAGAAAAATTCCTCATACGTATGCCATCATTTTCGCCATTATTGTTTTAGCTGCCATTGCTACCTATATTTTACCTGCAGGCCAATTTGAAAGAATTGAGCAGGATGGAAGAACCATTGTGGTTCAAGACAGCTACCAGGTCGTTGAATCGAACCCGATTAGTTTTTTTGAATTGTTTAAGGCAATTCCAGAGGGGATGGCCAAAGGGTCTACCATTATTTTTTATATTTTCTTGGTAGGTGGAGCCTTTGGGATTATTCGTGAAACCGGAACAATTGAAGCCGGGATTCATAAGGCCGTAAGGAAATTGGAGAAGCGGGAAAAGCTGCTCATTCCGATCACGATGATTATTTTTTCAATTGCCGGAGCTACAACCGGAATGGCAGAAGAGAGTATTATCTTTGTGCCGATTGGAATTGCGATTGCAAGGGCGATGGGATATGATGCCATCACCGGGACGGCCATGATCAGCATCGGGGCAGCCAGCGGTTTTATCGGCGGAATGATGAATCCGTTTACGGTTGGGGTTGCTCAGTCCATCGCAGAAGTACCGCTCTTCAGCGGAATTGGCTTCCGGTTCGCTATTTATATTTTTGTTCTTTCACTAGCCATATTTTACGTGATGAGATATGCGTCCAAAGTAAAGAAAAATCCGGAAAAAAGCGTGATGTACGATATTGAATTAAAGGAAAAAGAAAAGCGCAGGGATTTGCCTGAAGGCCAATTTCAAGAATTCTCCCTTCGCCACGCCCTTGTTCTCCTGATTATTGCAGGCGGACTTGCTTTTAATATGTATGGTGTTTTTGAATGGGGCTGGTATTTAACCGAGCTGACCGCCTCTTTCATTATTATCGGTTTTGCTTCTGGCCTTGTTGGCGGCATTGGAATCAACCGTTTGTTTGACTCCTTTGTTGATGGGATGAAGCTGGTTGCATTTGGTGCACTTATCGTTGGTTTCGCCCGCGCCATTTTAGTTGTCATGGAAAACGGCGTGATTATTGATACGATGATCAATGGCCTTGCTTCAGTCATTAGTGCCCTGCCAAATACGTTAAATGTTATTGGGATGTTCTTTGTTCAGGTTGTCATCAACTTTTTCATTCCATCCGGAAGCGGGCAAGCCGCTACAACCATGCCGATCATGACCCCGCTTGCCGACCTGCTTGGGATCGAACGTCAGGTCGCGGTGCTGGCCTTCCAATATGGAGATGGAATTACCAACTCCATTATTCCAACATCTGCAGCTCTAATGGGGTATTTGGCAGTTGCCGGAATTCCATATGAGCGCTGGGTGAAGTTCATTTGGAAACTCATTATGGGATGGCTGATTATAGGTTCCATAGCATTAGTTGTGGCTGTATTGGCTGGAGTACAATAGCAGATATTTTGAATGGGAAAGGGAGATGCCAAAGGGCGTCTCCTTATTTTAATCAAACGTTTGATTAAATCAGCGGGAACATTTGTGAATTCGGCAACTAGATCATGAACTTTTGGAAATAGACTGGTAAAACCCGCGAATTAAGAAAATAGCAGTAGGTCTGGCTTGCATTTATCTAAATATTTTAAATTAAAATACAAAATATTTGTTACACTAATAATTAATTAGTAAACTGAGTGGTAAAGGAGGGATTATATTGTTATTAGAAAAAATGCCTAATGTGGAGCTTGTTAGCCTGGATGGAAAGCAAGTTTCCATTCAAGATTACCTCGGTAAAAACACGCTTATTTTCATGTGGTCTTCCTGGTGACGATGCAGGGAACAGCTGTCAGGCTGGCAGCAATTTTTTGAAGAAAATAAAGATGAGGATTTCGAACTCTTGTCTGTTTCAGTTGATATCCAGGGACCGGAAGTTGTAAAACCTTATGCAAAGGACAAGCCTTTTACAACCTTGATTGATACGGAAAATAAATTGGCCAATTTATTTGGTTTTAAAATCGTACCCAATGGCATCTTTGTTGATAAGGATGGAACCATTCGCCTACTGAAGCAGGGCTTTCAGGTGACCAAAGAAGAACATGTTGAGGCTGTTAAAAAATTGATACACAGAGAAGCTGAAAAAGTTGAGCTGGAAGACCAGTATTTCAATCCTTCCGCAGCACCGAGTGATCTTGAGCAGCAGCTTGCACAAACCAAATACAAGCTTGGAATGGAATATGCGAAGAATGGCAACAAAGACGCTGCCTTAAAGGAACTTGATGAAGCTTTGCTTTTGGATACAGACAACTTCCTGATCCGCAAGCAGCGCTGGTATATCCGCCATCCGGAGAAATTCTCGCCAACAATCGATATAGAATGGCAGCAACAGCAATTAACACAAGAAAAAGCCAGAGAGGCCGAATTAAAAGGCGGACTGGCATGCGGTCCTGAGGGCTGCGAAATACCTGGAACATCCAAATAGGTACCAGGTACCTCCCGAATTTTGTCGAAAAGGAGTCTGCTGAAGTTTATCTTCAGCAGACTTTTTTGTTTAAAAATAACTTTGTCCCAATACGGTCAAGTTGCAGCATGTGATGCCAGTAATAGCAGGAATTGGGAAAGAAGCCTAGAATTTAAAAAGAATCAGAGATGAAATGAAAGGGGCGGCAGAATTGTATAAGACGATTATTGAACCCAGGATTTCCGAGACGGATGGGGTCGGTCATATTAATAATACGACGGTGCCTGTTTGGTTTGAGGCGGGGCGGAATAAGGTGTTTAAGCTGTTTACGCCTGAGCACACCTTCGAGAACTGGAAATTAATTTTGCTGAAAATGAATGTTGAGTATTTAGCACAAATTTATTTTGGTATGGATGTTGAAGTAAGAAACTGGGTAAAAAGAGTTGGAAATACAAGTTTTGAGCTGTATGAGGAGATTCATCAGGATGGTCATTTATGTGCAAAAGGAACTGTTATATATGTGAATTATAACTTTAAGGCCCAAAGCTCTGAACCGATTCCCGATAGTATAAGAAGTGAGCTGGAGAAGCATTTATATGATGGGGATGAAAGTTTAGGAGATTAGAGCAGGCTTCTAAAATACCAAAAAGGGGTTGTAAGAACTATTCCGCCCTCTCCCGCACCAACCCCTCTTTTAATATGGGTTTCTACTGTATTTCTCTATGTTATTTTCCCAAACCTTTTTAATAGTCTAATTTTTCCGGTTGAATTTATAGCGCTTACATTGTATATTGAATACGTATTCAAAAAGTAGAAATTTCAGAAAGTTGGTGGGTGATTGGAGAGAATAGCTGTGCTTGGGTGCGGCACGATGGGGCATTCGATTGCGCTTAATGCGGCTTGGGCCGGGTTGAGTGTGAAGATGCAGGGCATTAGTGACGCCGACCTTGAACAGGGCTGGACCAATATGCTGAAGAAGCTGGAGGTTATGCTCGATAACGGTATTTTATCCGATGCGGAAGCTGGCCAAATTCAAGAAAACATCAAATTGACCACTTCGGTAGAAGAAGCGGTTCAAGACGCAACTTTCGTGATTGAAGCTGTGCCAGAGAATATTAAATTAAAAATAGAACTATTTAAGCGTCTTGACGCTCTTTGCGCTCCGGATGTCATTCTCGCAAGCAATACGTCAGGCCTCAGTCCAACGGAGATTGCTTCTGAAACGGCACACCCGGAACGGACCGTGGTTACACACTTCTGGAATCCGGCTCATCTAATTCCTCTGGTCGAAGTCGTGCGGGGTGAGAATACGGGCGATGAAGCAGTAGAAAGGTCCTTTCAGCTTTTAAAGCAAATGAAGAAAAAGCCGATTGAAGTGAAAAAAGAGGTTCCCGGTTTCGTTGGCAATCGCCTTCAATATGCCCTATTCCGCGAAGCACAGTATCTTCTGGAGGAAGGCATTGCGAGCAAGGAGGATATTGATGATGCCGTCACTTACGGAATTGGCCGCAGGCTGCCTGTTTCTGGGCCCCTGATGACTGCTGATATGGGCGGACTGGATGTATTCTCAGCCATATCTGATTATCTGTTCCAGCATTTATCCAGTGCAGAGGAATCCTTGCCAATCTTAAAGAAGCTTGTGGCAGAACAGAAGCTTGGCGATAAAACAGGTGAAGGCTATTACAAGTGGGATGAGGCTTTTTCCAAAGAGTACAACCAGAAAAGGGAAGCTGAGCTGATCCGCTTTTTAAAAAAGGATTTAGGAATCCAATCAAACTGATGGAGGAATGTTATGAGGAACTTTCCCGATCTTGAGAATAAATCAGTGATTGTAACGGGAGGAAGCAAGGGAATCGGAAGGGATATCGCCCTTTCCTTTGCCAAAAACGGAGCAAAGGTGGTCATTGTTGGGAGAAACGAAGAGGCTCTCCAGCAGACAACCGATGAGCTGAAAAAAATAAACAGCAACAGCTTTTACGTTTCCGCTGATTTGAACAATGTTGCTGAAATTAAAAGAATGACGGAAGCGGCAGTGGATTATATGGGCTCTCTCGATGTGCTCATCAATAACGCGGGCATTAACCGGGCCAAGCCTGCCATGGAAGTGACAGAAGAGGATTGGGACCTGACGCTCGATACCAACCTTAAAGCAGCCTTTTTCTGCAGCCAGAAAGCAGCCGAATATATGATTCCCAATCAATCCGGCAAGATTGTCAATATTGCTTCCCAGATGGCCTTTGTCGGCTACTATAAACGGGCAGCATATTGTGCAAGCAAGGGTGGAATGGTTCAGCTGACAAAAGCGCTTGCGGTTGAGTGGGCCTCCCATGGCATTAATGTCAATGCAGTGGCTCCAACCTTCATCGAGACGGAACTGACTGCCAGGATGTTCGAGGATAAGGAATTCGAAAAAGAAGTCTACGGCAGGATACCATTGGGAAAGCTGGCTGAGGCTCAGGATGTCTCTGCAGCAACCCTATTCCTTTCTTCCAATCTATCAAAGTTTATAACAGGCGATACGATTAAAGTAGACGGCGGCTGGACAGCCATTTAATTTTTACCGATTTTTGCATACGTATTCAAAAATAAAAAACAGGAGTGATATCAAAATGGCAACTTTCTTAAAACAAGGCAAAAACGATCAAGAGGTACAGGAAGCAGATGTAAAAGTAAGAGAATCGGTAAGTGCGATTCTTAAAAATATCGAAGAAAACGGGGATGCAGAGGTTCGCAAGCTTTCCGAGCAGTTTGACAAGTGGTCACCGGAACAATTCAGATTATCTGAAGAGCAAATCAAGGAAATTGTTGCATCTGTACCTGAACAGACGATCAACGATATCAAGTTTGCGCAGGAACAAATCCGCAATTTCGCTGAACATCAAAAAGCAGCATTGCAGGACATTGAAGTGGAAACATTGCCTGGTGTGTTCCTTGGCCATAAAAATGTTCCGGTAAACAGTGTTGGATGCTATATCCCTGGCGGACGCTATCCAATGGTTGCATCCTCCCATATGAGTGTTTTGACAGCTAAAGTTGCGGGCGTTAAGCGCGTGATTGCCTGCACGCCTCCGATTAAAGGAGAAATCCCTTCTGCGACGGTTGCAGCTATGCATCTTGCCGGCGCTGACGAGATATACCTTCTGGGCGGAATCCAGGCGATGGGCGCAATGGCAATTGGAACAGAAACGATCGAGCCGGTTGATATGCTGGTAGGACCAGGAAATGCGTTTGTTGCGGAAGCGAAGCGCCAGTTATACGGAAGAGTTGGAATCGACCTGTTCGCAGGCCCAACAGAGGTTCTTGTCATTGCGGATGAAACAGCCGATGCTGAAATGATTGCAACAGATCTTTTAGGACAGGCAGAGCATGGACCGAACTCTCCGGCATGTCTGATTACAACTTCAGAGAAATTAGCGAATGAAACAGTAACAGAAATTGAGCGCCAGCTGGAAACATTGCCAACAGCTGATGTTGCAGGCGCGGCATGGAAGGATTACGGTTCCATCATTCTTGTAGACAGCCTGGAAGAAGCAGTGGTGGAAGCGGATAAATTGGCTTACGAGCATGTGGAGGTTTTAACAGAAGATCCGAACTACTTCCTTGAAAACATGACAAACTACGGTGCGCTTTTCCTTGGGCCTGAAACGAATGTAGCATATGGCGATAAAGTAATCGGCACAAACCACACGCTTCCAACGAAGAAGGCAGCTCGCTACACTGGCGGACTATGGGTTGGAAAGTTCCTGAAAACGTGCACATACCAGAGAACGACTCCTGAAGCGAGTGCAAAAATCGGCGAATATGCATCCCGTCTATGTGACCTTGAAGGCTTTAAGGGTCACCAGGCACAGGCCGATCTACGCGTGAAGCGCTACAGCAGCCTCGTGAAGTAAGCGAAATCTGTTATAATTTCTCTGTCTAGATTCAGGCAGGAGGAAAATGCTTTGAAAAATAAAAAAGTTACAGCAGTGGATGTCGCTCGATTGGCTGGCGTTTCGCAATCGAGCGTATCCAGGGCTTTTAGTGAAAATTCAAGTATCTCATTGAAAAAGAAAAAGCTTATTCTGGAGGCTGCCGAACAGCTGGGCTATCAGCCGAATGCGATTGCACGCGGCCTGATCACGAACCAGTCCCGCATCATAGGCGTTGTGATGCGGAATATCCAGAACCCTTTTTATCCGGAAGTCCTTGATATGTTTTACAGCAGGCTGGCAGAAAAAGGGTATAAGGTTATGTTTATCAACTCACAAAATAATGAAATCCAAGAGGACGAAGTAAGCCATTTAATTGAATACAGCGTAGAGGGAGCCATTATCACGGATGCGCTTTTGACCTCTTCGACTGTACAGAAATTCACCCGCAATGGCATCTCGGTCGTCCTGTTTAACCGCTATGTGAACGATTCCTTAAGCAGTGCTGTTGTGTGCGATAACTTTGCTGCCGGGAAAAGGATTGGGCACTACCTACTAGAAAAAGGACATGAAAATCTCGCCTTTATCTCCGGACCGATGAATACATCAACAACAGTTGATCGAAAAAACGGGTTCCAGGAGGCTTTGGCTGAACAGGGCATCTCTTCCTTTTTAACAGAAAACGGTCATTATTCCTATGAAGGAGGATTTGCAGCAGCTCAAAGATTGCTGGAACGTGATAAAAAGATAGATGCCATCTTCTGTGCAAATGATATATCTGCTTTTGGTGCGATGGATTATCTGAAGAAACAGGGAATCCATATTCCCGAGGATATTTCAGTCATAGGCTTTGACAATGTGGCGATGGCAGATTGGTCATCCTATGAATTAACCACCTGGCACCAGCCGATTGATGAAATGGTCGATGATTCAATTAACCTTCTGCTTGAGCATATTACAGGGGATACTGACACCCCTGATATCCAAAGAGTAGAAGGGCATTTGGTAGAAAGAGGATCCGTAATGGATAGAAGGTGATGGAGAGAAGGCAGGGTTTTCGTAAAGTCCTATTTTACATCTTTGAAATTCGATAAATGTCTAGCTCCAGGCGCCATCGGCTCGAGGTCATAAGCCAATCCGTCCAAAAGGTTAAAGAACAACCTTTCAGCCGGCTTGTCTTATGCTTGAGGCCCGCAGGATGCGGGTCATGCAGACGTTGCCACAGGACGTGGCGGTTTTAGTCTGCGTTCCTTTTAAGCGGGCGCCTTACGCTTTTCGGATAGGAGGATTTTATGCTAAGTATGATTGGATTGTTTGGGGGTATTGCACTGCTCATCATTCTGACAATGAGAGGGATGAACCTGCTGCTTGCTGCCCCTCTTGCAGCATTTATTGTTGCAATATTCAGTGGATTACCGATTTTTCCTCAGCTTGCAGGCGAAGGTGAGGTCAATTTTCTAACCAACTATATGAATGGATTTGCCGGATTTATTACGTCCTGGTACCTGATGTTCTTATTTGGTGCGATTTTCGGAAAATTAATGGAGGACAGCGGAGCAGCGGACAGCGTTTCCAAATGGATTATTGACAAAATTGGCATGAAGCGTGCAGCATTAGCTGTTGTTATTGCCTGTGCGGTCTTAACTTATGGCGGCGTGAGTTTGTTTGTCGTGGCGTTCTCCGTCTATCCAATGGCATTGAGCCTATTTAAGGAAGCCAACCTGCCAAGACGGTTTATACCGGCAGCTCTTGCCTTCGGTTCCACTACTTTTACGATGACATCAGCTGGTTCTCCGGAAATCCAGAACTGGATTCCGATTGAGTTCCTGGGAACTTCCCCGTACGCAGCATGGGAAGTCAGCTTGATTGTCGCTGTTTTCATGATGGCATTTGGTTATTGGTGGCTAAAGAAAATGATCAATAAGGCTATCCGCAATGGTGAAAAATTTGAGGCAAGGGAAACCGATTCTACCGTGGTCCGCGAAAACTTGC
Organism: Cytobacillus sp. C11.1; assembly: GCF_058145115.1. Classification (NCBI taxonomy): domain Bacteria; kingdom Bacillati; phylum Bacillota; class Bacilli; order Caryophanales; family Bacillaceae; genus Cytobacillus; species Cytobacillus sp. C11.1. The sequence goes on from NZ_CM176935.1 coordinate 1,333,397, forward strand.
CAAGCCCGATGTTAAGCATGATTCCATTGCTGGTGGTTCTTATCATCTCATTTATTTTCCATGATTCATTGGCACAGTCAGCCCTGATCATTGCGTTGTTAAGCGGCTGCTTTGCTACCTATTTTCTTAACCGGAAATACTTTGCAAATGTATGGGGAGCTGTATCGGAAGGAACGATTGGAGCCTTAATCGCAATTGCCAATACATCGGCGGTTGTCGGCTTTGGCGGTGTAGCTAAAGCGACTCCTGCCTTTGCAAGTGCAGTTGATGTAATGACAGGCATTCCGGGAAGTCCATTAATCGGCGGAGCTCTTGCGGTCGCTGTCATTGCAGGACTGACTGGATCTGCTTCCGGCGGACAATCGATTGCCCTGCCGCTCCTTGCACCCCATTATCTTGATATGGGTGTTAATGCAAACGAGCTTCACCGAGTGGTGGCGATCTCTTCAGGATCGATTGATTCCCTGCCGCATGGCGGATACGTTGTTACCACGATTCGTGCAATTGCCGGTGAGTCCCATAAGGATGCATACCCTGCATTTGGTGCACTGACGGTTATTGTGCCGATCCTTGGTGTTATTTTAGCCGTTGTGTTGTTCTCGATTTTCTAAAAAAGCTTTGCAGAAAGACAGAGGGGAAGTGCTCTCTGTCTTTCTTTTTAGTTGTGTATGAGGCTCTTGTAAAAAAATACTCTTTATAATGTGGCCTGTTGATTTCCGCTCCAGGCACTCGCTTTCCGCGGGCGGTCCGGGAGCCTCCTCGGCGCATTCGCGCCTGCGGGGTCTCCCTTTGACTCGCACTCCCGCAGGAGTCTCGTGCCTTCCGCTCCAATCAACAGGGTGCAAAAATATGTCTAAACATAATCCTGTCAATACCCGCCAGTTTTTGCCGCTCCTAAATAGTGTTATAATTTAGAAAATTAAGACTCACGGAGGGATCCGACATGCCTCAAGCTGTATCTGAAAAGATTCATGAACTACATAGTGATGAACTCTTCCATGTGAAAAATTGGATGACGCCCAGTCCTTATTGTATTCAGCCGGGTCAAACTTTGCAGGAAGCTTCAAAAATGATGGTGCAGCTCCGCCTGGATAGCTTGCCTGTTGTAGATGAAACCAATCGTTTGGTTGGGATGATTACGTCGCGAAAGCTGCTCAACTATTTTGCGCAGGGCAATCGGGGAGACGATCTTATTGGCAGCATTCCGAAATCGAATCTGCCTGCTGTCCGGCCGGATGATTCCCTTCTGGATGTATTTTCGCTTCCGTATGATCAGCTGCCGGTCATGGGGGAGGATGGGAAACTGCTTGGCATCCTGACCACTAGGGATATCCTTGATGGGCTTTCCAAGTATATTTACAAGCTCAAGCAGCAGCATAATTCTGCCGGTGCTCTTGGTGCCATTTTGGAAAGTGCCTATGAGGGAATAGCGGTTGTCGATGAAAATGGTATCCTCCAGGAGTTCAATGAGGCGTATAGCCGTTTTACCGGAATCAAACGGGAGGATGCGATTGGCAGGCATGTGACTGAAGTTATTGATAACACTCATCTGCATGAGACTGTGAAAACCGGGGCTGCGGAACGCGGGGTGCTTCAAAACATTCAAGGCCATGACATGGTGGTGCACCGGATTCCGATCTGGAAGGAAGGCCGAATTGTGGGCGCCATCGGGATGCTGATTTTTGAAGGGGTAACCGAGGTTTATAAGATCTATGAGAAGCTTCAGGAAAATCAAACGCCAAAACCGGATTTGTTAACAAAGAAAAAGGAAAGTGACAGCCGAATTACTCTTGATCAAATCATTGGGACAAGCGAGGGGATCACGGAGGTTAAGCGGCTGGCACGAAAAGCGGCAAGAACCGCAGCTACGGTCCTGATCACCGGGGAAAGCGGAACAGGAAAAGAGATGTTCGCCAAAAGCATTCATCATTTAAGCCCATTTTCGACCGGGCCGTTTATTAGTGTCAACTGTGGGGCCATTCCTGAGCATTTATTCGAGTCCGAGCTGTTTGGGTATGAAGAAGGGGCGTTTACCGGTGCGAAAAAAGGCGGTAAGCCGGGGAAATTTGAATTGGCTGATAACGGCACGATTTTTCTGGATGAAATTGGGGAAATGCCGCTCGTCATGCAAACGAAACTTCTGCGGGTCCTTCAGGAAAAGGAAGCAGAACGGGTTGGCAGTGTAAAAAAATATCAAATCAATGTCAGAGTCATTGCGGCGACAAACCGAGACCTCAAACAAATGATCGAAAACGGAGAATTCCGGGAGGACTTATACTACCGGCTTAACATCATTCAGCTCCACATCCCGCCGCTGCGCGAACGAAAAAAGGATATCCCGGTCCTGCTGGTCCATTATTTGAGAGAAATCTGTGAACGGTACCAGGTACCTGGAAAACTATTTACATCTGAGGCAGTGAACGCTTTTGTGCAGCATCCGTGGAGAGGGAATATTCGGGAGATGGTGAATACAGTTGAGCAGCTGGTGACGCTGGTGGATGGGAAGGTCATTGATTATCATCATTTGCCGGGGATGCTGAAAAGGGCGGAGCCTGCTATTAAAAAAGTGAAAGAGACCCCATCAGCTGTCGGATCCATAGAAGAAGCCAGGTTTCTCGGGAACCAAAGAGAATCAGAATTAATTCTTGATGCCTTAAGAAAAGCGGGCGGGAATAAATCGCAGGCAGCCGATTTGCTGGGGATCCACCGGACTACTCTTTACCAAAAGCTGAAAAAGCATGGGATTTCTTGAATATAGTGTAGGGGATCCGCTACACAAAATCTACAACTGTAGTGTAGTGACTACACTAGCAAAATACAAAAACCCTGATTTTAATAGGTTTTCAAAGTTGGCACGCTCCTTGCAAGTATAGTAGTAACAGAACAAAAGGGGTGGAATGCTCAATGGAGAAACCAGCAGTTTTCCGGGTGCCGGAAGCGATTTTTTATGGTAGAGGCTCTTTTGAAAAGGTTGGAGTTGAAGCGGCACTTAGAGGGAAAAAGGCATTAATTATCAGTGATAAAATTATGGATCAGCTTGGATATGTAAGTGAATGCAGAACTTATCTTCAAGAAGAAGGTGTTCAAAGCGAGGTTTATCTTGGGGTAGCTTCTGAACCGACAGATGAGTATGTAGCAGAAGCATTGGCGCTTTTCCAAAAAGAAAAGTGCGACCTAGTCATTTCAGTTGGCGGCGGAAGCTGTATCGACACGGCAAAGGCGATAGCGGTTCTGGTAACCAATGGCGGTTTTATTGGAGATTATATGGGAGGGAAGAAGCTGGCCCAGCATGCGTCTGTTCCTCACATTGCTATACCAACAACAGCGGGTACAGGCTCAGAGGCAACCGATGTAACGGTCATCACCAACTCATCCAATGATGTGAAAATGATGATCAAGCAGCCTGCTTTTATGCCAAGTGTAGCGATTGTCGATCCGCTGCTGACGGTATCTTCACCGAAGAATGTTACTTCAGCAACAGGGGTGGACGCACTAAGCCATGCGGTCGAAGCTTATCTTTCCAAAAAAGCTCATCCGATGACAGACACAATGGCGATATCGGCTATGAAGCTGATCGTGGAAAATATTTTAACCGCTTACAATGAAGGAGACAATGTCGATGCCCGTGAGGCGATGAGCCTTGGATCTCTTCAGGCTGGAATGGCGTTTTCAAATGCTTCTGTATGCCTTGTGCATGGCATGAGCCGTCCAATTGGCGCCTTATTCCACGTACCGCATGGAATCTCAAATGCGATGCTTTTGCCGGCCGTTTTGGAATTCAGCCAGGAAGCATGTGTGGATCGGCTAGCTGATATCGGCAGAATTTTTCAGCCTGACAATGAAAGCCTTTCCAACGAGGAAGCGGCTGAGATCGCCGTTCAGTCTGTTAAAGATTTGTGTCTGAAACTAAATATTCCTAACTTAAGAGGATGGGGAATTGATCAAGAAGCGTTTAAGACGGCTGTTGAAAAAATGGCAACAGACGCAATTGACAGCGGCAGCCCCGGCAACAACCCAAGAGTGCCAACCCAAAGCGAACTGGAAGAGCTCTATCATGTTTGCTATGATTATCAATTTTCCTCTGAAACAGAGAAAGTCTAACAGGGGACGGGGGAAATAACAGATGATCGGAATGCTTGGGTTAATCGCTTCACTGCTTCTATTAATGTATCTGACTATGAAAGGCATAAATATTATTATTGCTGCCATCATTAGTGCGGTTGTGGTGGCTCTGACAGGGGGATTAAACCTTGAGACTGCCCTGACAGAGCACTATATGACAGGCTTTACAAAGTACTTTTATTCCTGGTTCCTAATCTTTTTACTGGGAGCGATTTTCGGAAAAATTATGCAGGTGACCAAAGCGGCTGATAGTATTGCGAATTGGGTGAAGGATACGCTTGGCCCATCAAGAGCAGTATTTGCCGTTGTGGCTGCAGCAGCGATTATGACATATGGCGGCGTCAGCTTGTTTGTGGTAGGCTTTGCCGTTTATCCAATTGCTGTTTCCTTATTTAGGGTGGCGAATCTGCCGCACCGATTTATCCCTGCAGCATTAGTGTTTGGATCAATATCCTTTACCATGACAGCTCCGGGCTCACCGGAAATTCAAAACCTGATTCCGACTGAATTTTTCGGAACAAAGCCGACTGCCGGCGGAATAATCGGGGTGTTAATGGCACTCTTGATCATGGTTGTGGGCGGGCTGCTTCTCAGCAGGATGGTGAAAAAGGCTGTGCAAAATGGAGAGGTATTCTCCCTGCCAAATCAGCCGTCAAGTGCAGCCAATGAATCGGCTGCAGCTCTTGAGGCAGAACTGGCCATGCAAAGACCAGACGCTGCTCCTGTTGGGAAAGACTATCCGCATGTGATTATGGCGATATTGCCGTTAGCGGCGGTTATTGCGATTTTAAACACAGCCGCCAATTTTACTTCTTCAACTGCAGCGGCGCTGATTTCCTTGTCGAGCGGAATCATTCTGGCATGTGTATTGATGATTAAATATTTGGTTGGATTCTGGGAAGCACTTGCAAAGGGTGCGCAGGATGCTTTAGTAGCCGCCGCCAATACCTGTGCGGTTGTAGGGTTTGGCAGTGTTGCTGCACAAGTAGCAGCATTTGGAACCTTTGTAGATGCTTTGGTCAATATCCCGGGACCTCCGCTTATGGGACTGGCCATTGCCGTCACCCTGATTTGCGGTATCACCGGATCGGCTTCAGGCGGATTGGGAATTGCGCTTCCTATTTTGGCGCCAATGTATATGGCTCAAGGCTTGGATCCTGGTGCGATGCACCGAATCTCAGCTCTGGCTTCAGGCGGGTTGGATTCACTTCCGCATAACGGATACGTCGTTACCACGATTCGGGCAATTTGTGGAGAAACCCATAAACGATCATACTGGCCAATTTTTATACTAAGTGTAGTAATGCCAACGGCTGTATTAATCCTGGCCGTGATCTTATATTCCATTTTTTAAAAATCCAGTTTTAGGTGATTTATAGATTTCTAATTTTGAAAGGGGATTTTACTTATGACAACGACAACAACAAAGGTATTAAAAAACTTCATTAACGGTGAATGGGTAGATGCAAAAACAGATAAATTCGAAGCAGTGCCAAACCCGGCAACTGGTGAAGAATTGGCACGTACACCGATTTCAACACGTGAAGATGTGGATGCAGCCGTTCAGGCAGCAAAAGAAGCTTTTAAAACCTGGAGCAAAACGCCGGTTCCAAAGAGAGCAAGAATTCTATTTAAATATCAGCAGTTATTAGTAGATAACTGGGACGAGCTGGCGAAATTAATTACTCAGGAAAACGGCAAAAATTATAAAGAAGCGTATGGCGAGGTTCAGCGCGGAATTGAATGTGTGGAATTTGCAGCAGGAGCTCCATCCCTTATGATGGGCAAGCAGCTTCCGGACATTGCGACCAATATTGAATCAGGCATGTACCGTTACCCTGTTGGCGTCATTGGCGGGATCACGCCTTTCAACTTCCCGATGATGGTTCCTTGCTGGATGTTCCCGCTTGCGATTGCGTGCGGAAACACATTTGTATTAAAGCCATCTGAAAGAACACCAATCCTGGCTAACCGCCTGGCAGAGCTTTTCACAGAAGCAGGACTTCCAGCTGGCGTGTTCAATATCGTTCACGGTGCACATGATGTTGTAAACAGCCTGATTGATCATAAGGATGTACCGGCGATTTCATTCGTTGGATCCCAGCCGGTTGCCGAGTATATCTACAAATCAGCAACAGCAAAGGGCAAACGTGTTCAGGCGCTTGCTGGTGCAAAGAACCACTCCATTGTTTTACCGGATGCTGATATGGATATCGCTGTTAAGGAAATTATCGCGGCTGCTTACGGTTCAGCAGGAGAAAGATGTATGGCTTGCTCCGTCGTTGTAGCAGTAGATTCGATTGCTGATGAGCTTGTTGCGAAATTGAATGAGCAGGCAAACCAGCTGACAATCGGAAATGGATTGGACGAAGATGTATTCCTGGGGCCAGTCATCCGACAGGAAAATAAAGAACGCACAAGCAGCTATATTGAAATTGGTGAAAAAGAAGGAGCTTCACTTGTCAGAGATGGCCGCAAAGACGAAGCTTACCATGAAAATGGATACTTCATTGGACCAACTATCTTTGACAATGTTGACCCATCCATGAAAATCTGGAAAGAAGAAATCTTCGCACCGGTCCTTTCTGTTGTGCGCGTGAAAAACCTTGAAGAAGCAATCGAGCTTACAAACAAATCAGACTTCGGAAATGGTGCATGCCTATTCACTGACAGCGGAAGCAGCGTCCGCTACTTCAGAGAAAACATCGAAGTCGGCATGCTCGGCGTCAACATCGGCGTGCCAGCGCCAATGGCCTTCTTCCCATTCTCCGGCTGGAAAAACTCCTTCTACGGAGACCTCCATGCCAACGGAACAGACGGCGTAGAGTTTTATACAAGAAGAAAGATGCTGACTGCTCGCTGGTAATACTGTGAGTACCAGGTACCACCCGAATTTTGTCGAAAGAGAAGTGTTGACGCACTTCTCTTTTTTTCGTTTAAGTTAGGATTATTGGCCCGATTTTTACCATGTGCATGTGGTATATCTCATCCTTTTGTCTGATGGTTGTACTTTTGCAATGTGTGTTGCATAAATGCAATTCCCTTAAGAACGCCTGTACACTAGCATTTTAACCTATAAATAAATCTGAATATTTTAAATATATTGTATTTTTGCAACACTGATGTATCCAAAATCCAATTATTACAAGTTTTTATTATTGGCATGGTACTTGCATTCATTAAGGATAGCCTAAAATTTTATATGGAGAAAGGGGATTTTTTTATGAAAGGCAAAGTTTCAGTAATGGTTGAACCGATGAAGATGGAGTTTCGCGAGTTTGATTTGCCTGAGCCGGAAAAGGGAGCGGTTCTGCTGCGTGTAACTCGTACGAATGTATGCGGATCTGAATTACATATTTGGCGCGGGGAACATCCAACCAAGAAAAAAGGCGTTTTGGGCCATGAAATGGTTGGGGTTGTCGATAAGCTTGGTGAGGGTGTCACAACAGACTATGCGGGCCGCCCGATTAAAGAGGGGGACCGTATTGCAACGGTATACTACAGAACTTGCCGCAAGTGCAGTATGTGCTTAAAAGGTCATTTGCACCTTTGTGAGAACGCTTACAGCTTCTGGAATAAAGATCCGGAGGAAGCACCGCATTTTCATGGAACATTTTCTTCTCATTATTATATTCACCCTGATATGTACTTTTATAAAGTTCCTGACAATGTTCCTGATATTGCGGCAGCCAGTGCAAACTGTGCGTTATCACAGGTATATTTTGGCCTTGATAAAGCAGGCATTACGTATGGTGACACGATTGTCATTCAAGGAGCAGGCGGCTTAGGGCTAAATGCGACTGCAGTAGCGAAGGAAAAAGGAGCTACGGTCATTATCATTGATGCAGTCGAATCCAGACTTGAAATGGCCAAGAAATTCGGTGCTGACCATACCATTAGCATTTCAGAGTACGATACAACCGAAAAGCGGGCAGCAGCCGTTCGAGAGCTTACAGATGGGCTGGGCGCTGACATCGGGATCGAGTTGAGCGGTGTTCCATCTGCTTTCCTTGAAGGAATCCATCTGGTGCGAAGCGGCGGGAAGTATGTGTCGATTGGGAATGTATCCCCTGGTAAGTTCGCAGACTTTGATCCTGGCTTGCTGACACGTAAATCGATTGAAATAAAACCAATTGTCCGTTACGACCCTTGGTATTTGGATAAGGCCCTTCAGTTCCTTTCAAAAAATATCGATAAATATCCATTTGCCAATATGATTGACGGTGATTTTGAATTTGACAATATCCAGGAAGCACTTGATAAATCTGCTTCAAGAGAAGTAACACGTGCTTCGATCGTGCTGCCGGTTGGGGTAGCTGCGGAAAAGTAAGAGAGTAATAAAATTCTAAAGTTACGAAAAAGAGCTTATTAAAGGAGGAATTCGTATGCCAACCGATCAAACAACTGCAGAAAGAAAAGGACTTATCATAGGAGATCAGGAAATTTTCACAGATTCAGAGTTTGCCGTACTAGATAAATATACAGGTGAAGTGATTGCCAATGTTGCAAAGGCGAGCAAAGAGCATGTCAATCAGGCTGTATCGATCGCCCAAAAGACTTTTGATCAAGATCAGCTTACACCCTATCAGCGTTATGAAATATTAAAGCGTGCGGCAGAAATTTTAAAAGAGCGAAAAGAAGAAGTGGCCTTGACTTTATCAAGAGAAGTCGGGAAGACCATTACCGATGCCCGGGGAGAAGTGGACCGCGCCATCCAAACGCTCACTTTATCTTCAGAAGAAGCAAAACGGATTGACGGCGAAGTGATCCCTATTTCAGCAAGCCCGGGAGCAGAAAATCGGATGGGCTATGCAGTTCGGGCCCCGCTTGGTGTAATAGGAGCGATTACTCCATTTAATTTTCCGTTCAACCTTGCCTGCCATAAAGTTGGCCCGGCGATTGCTTCCGGAAATACGGTTGTATGGAAGCCGGCTTCTGATACAGCCACTTCGGCTTATCATTTAATGAGTATTTTAAAAGAAGCAGGGCTCCCTTCCGGATACGTAAATCTCGTATGCGGTTCCGGATCAAAAGTAGGCGGGTGGCTGCTTGAGGATGAGAGAATTGCCAAATATACGTTTACCGGAAGTGCAGAGGTAGGCCGCTACATTAAGGAAAACAGCGGACTGCGCCCTGTGTCGCTTGAGCTTGGGAACAATTCTCCTAATATTGTTCATCATGATGCAGACCTGGATCTGGCTGCAAAAATGTGCGTGTTAAAGGGCTTCAATACTGCCGGCCAGGCGTGTATTTCAGTTCAAAGGATACTGGTTCATTCACAAGTATATGACCAATTCCTTGAAAAGCTAAAAGCGGAAACAGAGCAATTAAAGGTAGGAAACCCGCTTGATGCAGAAACGAATATAGGGCCGCTAATCAGTAAAAAGGAAGCGGATCGAGTCATGGCATGGATCAATGAGGCTGTTTCGCAAGGCGCCAAAGTGATCACCGGCGGAAAACAGGACGGGGCCATTGTGACGCCTACGGTTTTAAGCGATGTAAACCACGAGATGAAAGTGGTCTGCCAGGAAATTTTCGGACCGGTTATAACGGTGATGCCTTTTGATGATATTGATGATGCCATCGAGCAGGCAAATAACTCTAACTATGGCCTCCAGTCCGGTATCTTTACCACCAATATCAACACAGCCATGAAGGCAGTCAAAAAGTTTAGAACGGGCGGAGTTATTATCAATGATGCTTCCACCTTCCGGGCGGATGCCATGCCATACGGCGGCATTAAAGACAGCGGCATTGGAAAAGAAGGGCCGCGTTATGCGATAGAGGAAATGACCTTCCTTAAGACAGTGATTATTAATTTGTAGGGTCTTTTAAATAGTAGGATTGATATTTAAACCCTGTTGATTGGAGCGGAATGGCATCGTGGTGGGCTTTCAGTCCCTTGCTCCTATTGTCCGGTGGGTTCGGGTACGATTGGAGCGTATTCGTTCCCTTTCTTCCGCTGTCCAGCCGAGATCGGGTATGATTGGAGCGTTTTCAGTCCCTTTTTTCCATTATTCAGCTAAGTTGGGGGGCGACTCCTTTCTACCTGTTTTCCCGCTAATTTTGAATACGAGGTATTAACTCGAGGATGCTCTTCCAATGTCCTGGGGGAGAAGCGTGTCAACTCCGCCGGCGAGGATATTCACGAACCGCCTGCGGTTCAGAGTGCCTGCAGCGGAAAGCAACAGCCAACTTTATCAGCGCAAAATAATATGATCAATAAATTGTTCGCGAAGGAGGCCAGGAAAATGACTCAGGCTATTATCAATGTATCTTCCATTGCCATTCAGGCCGCAAAGAGCGGGCTTACCCTTGATGAGATCATAAACAAACCAAGAAAAAAATCATTATTTGGTTCCTCTGCCAGTCAGCGGGCTGATCCGGTTTTTACCTTTTATTATCCTTATATGTTCTATGAATGGAAGGTGACCGTCCCCAGATTTGTTTTTAGGGACGGCAAAGCCCTTATTCGCATCGGTGTGAATGGGTTAACAAATGTCGCTGCCCAAACAGATATCTGGCCTGATTGCGAAACGGTTCAGGCTGAGCCGCAGAACTGTCTGACTTTTAGAGTAACGGACGAATCAGCCGATGATGAATGCAGGCTTGCACTGGAAAATTACGTTTTTAAGTTTATGAGGCCATTAAAGCCTCCCATTTATCAGTTAAGCAGGAAGGAACGGATCTATCTTCCTTATCATGTTTTCAAAGAAGAATCTTCAGGCAAAAAAAAGCTGATGGTCACAGAAGCTTTAACCGGCGTAACGGCTGAAGCCAGAAAAATGAAGGAACTTAATTCATGGCTGGAGAGCATGGCAAAACGCCATGGATGATTCTGGAAGCGTTGTCATTTTTGAATCCTTTCTGAGGAGGTGAGAAAGATGACTGTATTGCATTATGGCGCCATTTATATTTTGGGCTCCTGGGTAGTCCTCGGTTTTTTAATTTTTAAAACAGATATGTTTAAAATCGACTAATTTTTGAAAGAGGGGGGTCTGTATATGTCAGTAATCGCTTGGTCCTGGACCTTAATGGTGTTCTTTATTGGGCTGATGCTTTACCTGGGTTATGCAGGAATGAAGAAAACAAAAAATGCAGATGACTTTGCTACAGCACGTTCAAGCTATGGCCCTATTGCACTTGGGCTTGCCGTATGTGCCACAACAGCATCCGGATCCACTTTCATGGGTATTCCGGGTACCGCCTATACCTCAGGTTTTCCAAGCCTATGGTATCCGATGATCTATCCGATCGGCATCTACGGCGGGATGCTTTTGACAGCGAAAATGGTCAAGCAAATGGGTGACAAATTCAGCAACCGTACCATTCCGGAAATTGTTGGAGAACGTTTTAACAGTGAATTCTTGCGTGTTGGGCTGGCACTGCTCTCTTTACTTCTTATTTTCTATATTGTTTCCCAACTGGTCGCTGCCGCATTGATGTTCCAAACGATGATGGGTTTAAGCTATCAAGCGGGGCTTTGGCTGACAGCTATTGTTCTTGGCATTTATCTGGTTCTCGGCGGATCGCATTCTGATATTTTAACGGATGCTGTTCAAGGTTTCCTCATGTTAATTATTGCCGTTATGATCACGGTTATGTTCTTTACTGGATTTGGCGTAGATGGCGGAGTTTCTGCCATCAATGATGCGATTACAGCCAAAAATCCGCAGGGCGGATGGGACACACTGTTTATTGAAGGGGATCCTACTTATGGCAGTGCTTGGCTCGTGTTCCTCATTTTAATTGCTCATATCCCTTTCGGTGTGCTGCCGCATATCGGCAACAAGTTTTTCGCTCTTAAAAATGGAAAGCAAATGAAGGTCTTCTTAAGCTTTTGTATCGTTGGCGGTGCTCTCTTACCGATGATGGCACTTGGCGGATTGTTGGGTGCAGCGGTAATTCCGGGTACGCTGGAAAGTGCAGACGCAGTCATACCGGCATTGTTTGTTGAAGTATTCCCGCCATTTGCTGCCGCTCTCATGGCCGTTGTTGTCTTATCGGCTATTCTTTCTACAGGTGACGGATTAGTTGTTTCTTTCTCACAAATCTTTGCAAATGACCTTTACCGTAAAACGTTTGCGAAAAACAATCCGGATAAAGAAAAGGTAGAAAGAAACTCCTTAATCATTGGCAGGGTAGCTGTTGTTGCCTGTCTTTTACTAGGAATCCTCCTGGCGTATAATCCTCCTCAATCTTTGGCCATGTTCTTATGGATTGGTGTAGGGGGAATGGTATCAGGCCTTGCAGGTCCGCTTGCGATCGGAGCTCTTTGGAAGCGCGCCAACAAACAGGGTGCTATCACTTCATTTTGTGTGGGTGTAATCAGCTATGCAGTGCTGTATATGGGATGGATTCCAGGCCTGGAAGCCATCACAAATCCTTTTGCGGCTTCCGGCTACTCCATTTTAGTCGCGACACCTGTCATGATTTTGGTGACTTTGTTGACGAAACCGATGCCTAAAGAGTTTATTGACAATATTTACGGTACAGAAGTAGCTGTACCTGACAGTAAGACGATTTCACAATAAAGAAACAGTGGCTTTTTTCAAGGAGTGGCGTTCATTTGAAATATATTTTAACTATAACCATAATGCTAATGACGCTATCGGGCTGTACTTCAGTATCTCCATCTGTGTCTGACTCTTCTGAAAACAAGGGAGAGTCTGCACAGCTGCAGAATCAAGGTATGCATGATCATACAGCTGATGAGAGTACCAAAAAGGATTACAGCAATTTCGAAACAGTAAAAGAAGAGGCGCTTGACGACGCTGAATTTGTTGACAGTCTGACAGAGGAAGAGCTTGAATTTGCTAAAAAAATTCGGCCTCTTCATTTTGATTTAAAAACAATGATTTTGAGGATGACAGGAACCGGCGTCCTGTTTTTAAGCGGCGGAACAGATGAAGAAAACCTTGTAAAGGTAAGGGAAGAAGCTGGTGAAAAGATTGTTTTTATTGAGTCGGAATTAAAGAAGCTGAATGCTCCGCAATCGATGGAGCATATTCTTTCCGCCTATTTGGAGTCTGTTCAAACTTATGAGGAATCCATCACTTATTTCGAGCAGTATTTTGAAACCGAGGATAAAAAGTTTTTGGATGAATTTCTCAACCGCTCTAACCAGGCGAATGCCGGTATTAAAAATGTCCTCTTTGAAATGTGGACGGATGAATTGAATGCAAATTAAAGGAGGAGTAAGGGCAGGCATGAAAAAGCTCATTATACTTTTTACTCTGATTTTCTCTTTTATCTTTTCAGGCAGTGCTTTTGCAGCGAAAAAAGGCGATTATAGCGTAAAGCTGCTTGAGTATGGGGGAATCCAGGATTATCCTAAGTCAGGATTGGTTTACGGGGCGCATAATCAAGGAACTACGTATCTGCCGTTCTTTTATAATTTGATTCAGAATAAAGACCACAATATCTTATTTGACATCGGCTATCGGAATGATGCAGAAGATGGCCAAAAGGATTGGACAAACTTATTCGGAGGTTCAAACATTGAAGCTCCGGCCGAGGTTTTGAAAAAGGTAAACCTAACGCCAAATGATATTGATACGGTTATTTTAAGCCATCTTCACTTTGACCATGCGGGAAATATTGATCAGTTTCCTGAAGCGCAATTTTATGTCCAAAAAGAGGAGCTGGATGGATGGGTTTCCTCTTTATCCCTTCCGGACAAAGTGCGTGAATGGGCTTGGCTGGCGACAGATATTGACCATATTAATGATCTGATGGAAGTGGCTGCCGAAAACAGGCTGACACTCATCGAAGAGGATAATACCGAAGTTGTTAAAGGGATAAAGGTCCATGCTGCCAAGGGCCATACATTTGGGACCCAGGCTGTGACTGTTGATACAAAACAAGGCACCTATGCACTTGCCCAGGATGTCGTGTACACATATGAGAATGCTACGGACTATAAACCTCTGGGACTTGGACTGGATAACCTTGAACAGGTCATGTCCATTCATAAAGTCAATGAATTGGTCGGAGGAAACGTAGATCGCGTCATTCCGGGACATGATATTGCTGTTTTTGAAAAATATCAAACGGAGCAAATCGGCAAAAACCGCATCGTCACGATTGTTAAGTAACAAATAGACCAGAATGGCCGGATACAATTCGTATTCGGCATTTTTCTGGCTAAAAGGGAGAGAAACCTATGTCACGATTTGGCACCTATCTTATACTCGTCTTCGTCATGATGATGTGGGGATTAAATGTAGTGGCTATCAAAATATTAATTGAATACTTTCCGCCGATCCTGATGCAAAGCACCAGAATATTTCTTGGAGGACTACTGCTTGTATTATTCTTTTGGTGGCGGAAAAACCTGCAAAAGATGACAAAGAAAGAGTGGCTAATTACGATATCTGCCGGAGTTTTGGGCGTCACCGGGCACCATTTGTTTCTGGCCATTGGCTTATTAGAAACAACCGCTTCCAATGCAGGCATCATTCTTGCGCTCAGTCCATTAACCACCTCAATACTCGGAATCCTCTTTCTGCATGACCAGCTGACCAAAATGAGGCTGCTGGGAATCTGCCTGGGTTTTGGCGGTGTCCTTTTTGTGGTGCTGAACGGCGGTGGACAGCTGGGCGGCATATCCCTGGGAGACTTCCTGATTTTTATGGCGATGCTCACACAGGCCTTTAGCTTTATCTTAATCAAACGAAACTCTCAATCTGTCAATCCAAAATTTATGACAGCTATCATGCTTACAGCGGGTTCAATCGTCATGTTCCTATTTAGTTTTTTTATAGACACCGAGGGGATCTCAAGCATGGCTGTAACCGACATAAGAGTATGGATCCTCTTCCTGTTATCAGGTGTGGTGGCAACAGGAATTGGCCAGCTCCTTTACAATATCGCCATTCAAAATATCGGCCCTGGCCAGACAACAATTTTCAACAACCTTATGCCGTTTTTTACCCTGCTGGGATCGGTTTTATTTTTAAAAGAAACGATACTGCTCGAGCAAATTATCGGGTTTTTGTTTATTGTGTCTGGGGTTGTGCTGGGGACGGGATATGTGGATGAGTATATTGTTAGTAGGAAGAGGGAAAAGATTAGCGCTTAGGTACCAGGTACCACCCGGATTTTGTCGAATACGGCTATTGGTAGAAGTAATCCGCCCAGCTTAAGAATAATAGGGTTGGTTACTTCTATTTGTTTTTTGTTAGCTTGGGATCTGTAAATCACTAACATGTACTTATAATTTGAAAGGCTATAATGGTATAAAGTGACCCAATATTCCTATTACCTTTATTTTTTGTACACCTATAACCGTAAAATATGTTTCAAACACTGAAAATATTACATAATCAGTATGCGTTGTTGAGGAATTTAATAAGGGTATTGTAACTAAATCAACCAAACCTTGAATGAAATGTTTTTCTGTTGAATTGGTAGCCTGTTTACTCATCCAGGAATTGTAATCCTCTCTAGTGGGATTAGCATCAACGAGCTTAAAAATAAATATTAATAAAAACAAATAAATCACGTATCTGACAAACCTATTATGCAAAGCTGAATCTCTCCTTATAAATGTTAAGAATCGCAGAAATTATCCTTTCCCCCATTAACTTTTTCCATTCTTTCTTTCTTAAATTTTTTTCGAGGTCCTGTATGTTTTCCCAAAGTCCTTGCAGCAAATTAAAGGTGTGTCTTTGTTTTTCTAAGTACTCATCTTGTAGGCTCTTTACATAGTTAAGTTTCTCATTTTCTATTACTTCAGTTAAATTCATGAATCCTTCTAAAACATCATATTGCTCTTTATAATGTATTAAATCCCTTTTTAATGAATCCTTTATTATCTTCATTTCACTAATCAGTTTGTCTTCGGCCATTTTAATCACATTTTTCTTCTGAAGATTCATATTCATTTATAACTATAAAATATATTTACAACCTAGAAAAATATTCGATAATTTAGCTTTTCGGAAAGAACTTTAGAAAGTCGCCATGAAGTCCTTTTCGTCAACTTCTATTCTGCTCGGGTTTTTTAAATACATCCTGATAAGAGATCTCTAACAAATTCCAAGGTTAAATAGAACTTCCATCCTGAGACTTTATTCGTCTTTTTAACTTTTTTCGATATAGATGTTTATTCACTTTTTGCATGGGTATAAAAGATTTGTAATTGCAATTGAGCTGACTTTTTTGAAAATTTACACTTCACCTTAGAGCCTCCAAAACTTTCTTTGGAAGGCCGATAATAAATCTAAGGGCAAAATTACTGAAAAGTAATGACGCAAAGCTAGAGGGGCCTCTATCAAAAAGATAAAGCCAGCCAGCTGCCATCAAAATGAAAAGGAGAAAATTTGATGTCAAACCATACTTGGATCACTCCAGAAGAGATTGCGCAAAGGAAAAAGCTTAAGAAAAGAGCAATGTATATTTCATTCCCCATTCTTACAGGTGCAATCAGTGCATTAATAACGGTGTTAGCAAGTCAGTTATGATCCCATCTACCAAGTCAAATACATATGTGTAAAACAAAGGCTGTTTTCGCAAACTTTATTGCATATTAAACAAGTATTGTAGGGAGGTTGATTTCCGCTCCAGGATGCTCAGCGAACGAGGGGTTGGCGGTGAGCCTCCTCAGCGCGCTGCGCCTGTGGGGTCTCACCTGTCCCACTCCTCCCGCAGGACTTTGAATAAGCATCCTCGAATCATCACCGCACGAAGGAAATGCGAATGCATTTTCGAGGATCTCGCACCTTACGCTCCAATCAACCAACCTTATTTATTGTTCTATTCACAAATCTAATCAAAAACAACAATCTTTTAGAAAACAGCCAAAACAAAAAAGCTTCCTGATGAAGGGAGGCTTTTTTGCTGGGATTTGAAATCAATCAAACGTTTGATTGATTCCCTATTCTGATGAATTTTTTTATTAAATGCATATGCACCTTGCCGGCTGGCAAAAATGGTTTGCTAAAAGGGTAACAAGGTGTGATGTGTATTGCTAAGGTTCTTATTTTTAATTAGCTGGGCTGGGGTGATTTTTATCTGTACCTGTGTGGCCAGTATTGAAACGGCCGCAGAAACGCTGAGCATTCAATTTGCTTGGACCTGGGAGCCGCCAATGAAAGAAATGCTAAAGCCATTGCCTGCTGATCTATCCACGGCTTTCCTTCTGAGGAAAGCTGGGCATGCTCTGGTGTTTTTCATTTTTACTCTTGCTTTGTATATGGTATATCCTTCTCTATCTCTAAATGTGCTCTATTCCTTGGTTTATGCTGTGATGACCGAACTTTTGCAGCTGTTTTTTATGAGGGATGGAAGGCTGTTTGATGTGGGATTTGATAGTTTGGGGATCTTTACTGCGGTATTGCTTATTGCCATAGGCAGGGGATTTTTGAAGATAAATAAAGAGATGAAGATAAATACCTAGAAGTGGCGGACTCGTTCACTCTAGGTATTTTAATTTGTGAAGTAGATTTCAACACGGTCTTTATTATTGCGAAAGATAAAATAATGCTGAAAATCACTGCAGCTATTTCTTAATGGGAATTCCTTTAATGAAAGGGTAAAGCACTTTTCGTTATTTTTATAAAAGGAAAGGCAGTCACCGCTTATATCAAGATAGCTAAAATGAAAACCATACCTGTTGCTTAGAAGATCATCTTCATAATAATTCAAGATCACTTGGAAGTTTTGATAGTTATTGAAAATGGCAAGATCACTTATTTGTTTTTCCATACTCTAAGCACATACCCTCCACAGCCGCATTGGTCGATATATTTGATTTCGGTTTTATTTCCGAATAATAGCAATAAGGCTTCACTTAAATAATCCTCAGGATTTCCGAAGTTCGCTGGTGTCACGACGTTTACATAAAATCCTTTCGCCGTCTGCTGCACTGCATCAAGGGCTTCCCTTACCACCAATTCCAAATTGCACTCGTATTCTCCATGTTCCAATGAAATGGACCAATTCGTTTCCATGAAATCCCCCCCTAAAAAGGCTGCTAGAGTTTCCTAATTTCATTATATCGGCTGCAAAGCCCCGAACCTGTGAGCTGTTTCACTTTCAACAAAAAAATAGGTTCTTTAACAAAAAAAGAATAAATCAAACGTTTGATTGAAATGAAGAGGGGCTTATTCGACAAAATTCGGGTGGTACCTGGTACTAGGTAAATTCTTCAATTAAATGGTAAACTGTTGGAAGGGAGGGTGATGTATGAGAAGGAGTTTGTTTGTTGTTTTTGCTGCCCTGGTTTTGGCCGCTTTGAGCGGGTGCAATAAGGAGGTTAAGCCGCAGGATCGCTTTGCGCAGTATGTGGAGCATTGGAATCAGCAGGAGTTCGCAGAGATGTACGAGTTCCTTTCAAAGGATGCGAAGCAGTCGATCAGCAAAGAGGATTTTGCAGGCCGATATGAAAAGGTTTATAAGGATTTGGAGATAGACAATTTGAAGGTTACATATGCGCCTGATATGGAAAAGGAATATAAGAAGGAAGAGAGCGCCAATTTTCCTTTTTCAGCTAGCATGGACAGTGCTGCCGGGAAGATTGATTTTACCCATGATGCCAAGCTTGTGAAGGAAGAAGCTGAGGACGAGGAAAATTGGTTTATAACCTGGGATACGACCTATATTTTTCCCGAGCTAGGGGCGGAGGATAAGATTAGTTATTCTACCATTCCGGCACAGCGCGGTGATATTGTGGACCGTACCGGAGATCCGCTAGCTCTAAATGGAACACTTTATGAAATCGGTGTGGTTCCAGAGCAGATGGGGGACCAGAAGGAACAGACCATCAAAGGATTGTCCGAAGCGCTTGGGATTTCTGAGGAACAGATTAATAAAAACTTGAATGCAAGCTGGGTGCAGCCGGGTTATTTTGTGCCGATTAAGAAGGTTTCCCCTGAAGGTCGCGAAACGCTTGATAAGGTTTTTGCTTTAAAAGGAGTGTTAAAGCAGGATGCAAAGGGCAGGATTTATCCTTTCGGCGAATCGGCCGCCCACCTGATTGGCTATGTGGGGCAAATTACAGCAGAAGAGCTTAAAGAGCGCGAGGGAAAAGGCTATTCAAGCACTGATAGTATCGGAAAACGAGGGCTGGAGCAGGTCCTGGAAGAACGGCTAAAAGGATCAAACGGAATCAGAATCGGCATTAAAAAGAAGGACGGTTCCGAGGCGGTCCTGGCTGAAAAGCCGGTTGAGAACGGCGAAAATATTCAGCTGACGATTGATGTAAACCTGCAGCAGTCTCTATTCAGAGAGCTTGGAGGAAAGCCGGGAACTGCAGCGGCAATTGATCCTGTAACGGGAGACACCCTGGCGTTAGTGAGCAGTCCAAGCTTTGATCCGAACCAGGCTTCACTCGGTTTTACTGCTGAAGAGTGGAAGGCGATTGAAGAGAATAAGGACCTGCCGCTTATGACCCGTTTTAAGCAAACCTATGCGCCAGGTTCGGTGATGAAGCCGCTAACGGGAGCAATTGGGCTAACAGAGGGTACGTTAACACTGGATGAAACCACTAATGTAAAAGGCCTCCAATGGCAAAAGAGCAGCTCGTGGGGAGGCTATAAAGTCACCCGTGTAAAAGGTCCGGGGGGACCGGTTAATTTTGAAAAAGCGATGATGTACTCAGATAATATTTATTTTGCCCAGCAGGCTCTTGAGCTTGGGAAGGATCGGTTTGCTGCGGGACTTAAGAAATTTGCATTTGAAGAAGAGCTTCCGTATGCATTCCCGCTTGAGCAGTCACAAATCGGCAGCCTGGACAGTGAAATAAAGCTGGCGGACTCCGGTTACGGCCAGGGAGAAGTGGAGATGAGCATTGTTCACCTGGCAGCGTCTTATACACCTTTTATCAATAAAGGATCGATGATTATGCCTGTATTGATTGAAGGTGAGGATAAGAGCCAGGTGCTGAAAGAAGGCGTGATGAGCGAGGAAACAGCTAGCACTGTAGCTTCAGCAATGGCAAAAGTGGTGCAGGAGCCAGGCGGAACCGGCCGTGCTGCCCTTATGAAAGACTATCCGCTAGCAGGTAAAACCGGTACGTCAGAGCTGAAGAAAAGCGCTGACGAAAAAGGCCAGGAAAACGGTTTGTTCGTTGCCTATAACCCTCAGTCACCAAAACTCCTTATTGCAATGATGATGGAGGGCGTAGAAAACAGCGGCGGATCAAAAGTGGTTGTAGAAAAAGTAAAGAAAGTCTTTGAAGAGCATAAAGGCCGCTTCTAAGAAGCTGTAAATATGAACGAAGAAAGTGTCTGCATTCCTGAAAAGAATGCAGGCACTTTTTTTTCGACAAAATTCGGGTGGTACCTGGTACCTATTTATTTAAAAAATTCACAAAAAATTTACCGCATAAAAGCGCAAAAGGTGTTATAATTGCCTGTATATTCTAACAAGTTAAACATTAAAGGGGGATTTAGAGAGATGAAAAAGAGATTTTTGTGGTTAGTGCCGATGCTGGTGCTGAGTCTGATTTTGTCGGCTTGCGGCGGAGGCGGTTCCAGTTCGACCGGCAGCGAAGCTGATTCAGGGGAAAAGGATAGCGATAAAACATTTAGCTTGAAGGCAGGTCATTCTTTAACAGAGGACCATCCTTATCATATTGGTTTATTGGAGCTTGCTAAAAATGTGGAAGAGCGTACGGACGGAAAGGTAAAGATTGAAGTATTTCCGTTAAGCCAGCTTGGAGCGGAAAGAGAGCTGACTGAGGCCCTTACGCTTGGAACGGCTGATATGTCGGTTTCTTCTACAGCTCCAATTGCTAACTTCTATCCGGAAATCGGGATTGTGGACATGCCATTCTTATTTGAGTCCAGAGAACACGCTTACAAAGTACTGGACGGGGAAGTTGGCCAGGAGCTTTTAAAAGGCATGGAGAATGTAGGCATTGTTGGTCTAGCATGGGGTGAAAATGGTTTCCGCCATATTACGAACGCCAAGCAGCCAATCAATAAGCCTGAAGATTTGAAAGGATTGAAATCCGTACTCAGGAAAATCCAATCCATCTTGATGCCTTTAACGCATTAGGAGCAAAGCCAACGCCAATGGCTTGGACTGAAGCGTTAACAGCTCTTCAGCAGGGTGTAGTTGATGCGCAGGAAAACCCAATCGTTGTAGCAGATACGTACAAGCTTTATGAAGCGAACCAAAAACATATGACATTAACTGGCCATCTTTATTCACCAGCTGTCATCATGTTCAGTAAATCTGTATGGGATACGCTTCCTGCGGAGTATCAGGATATCTTAAAGGAAGAATCGAAAAAGGCGGGCGACCAAATCCGCGACTTGATCACAAAGTCTGATGAAGAATCCTTAAAGGTACTGAAAGAACAGGGTATGGAAATCGTCGAGGAAGTGGATGTAACTCCTTTCCGCGAAGCGATCCAGCCTGTATATGAAAAATATGAATCTCAATTCGGCAAGGAAAAACTTGACGCCATTTTAAACACGAAATAATAAATCAGGGAAACTTGGCGAGTGCCGGACTTTGACGCCGGCACAGACCAAGTTTTTTACACATAAGGGGAAGTCTATGGTGGTTAAAAAATTAGTAGATTCATTGAATGCTTTCATTAAGTGGATACTGATCCTTCTATTTTTCATTATGGTTATTGTGGTCTTTTTACAGGTGCTATTCCGGTTTGTGCTGGATCAGCCACTTGCCTGGACGGAGGAGTTATCACGCTACCTCCTTGTTTGGATGACCTTTTTGGGGGCGGGCTATGCCGTGAGTGTGAAGGCACATCCGAGCATCGAATTGCTTTTTGAAAAAGCAAATAAAGCAGTGAGAAAAGTCATGCTGGTTATCTCTACTCTTTTAGTTGTTTTTTTCTTCTATCAAATTATCGTTAATAGCTTGGTCTTTATCGAGCGTAGCATGGTACAAACCTCGCCGGCCCTGCAGCTGCCGATGGGCATTGTGTATACAGTCATTCCGATCTCAAGTATTCTATTTGTCATCAATCTGCTCTACATAACCGTTTCGGAATGGGGAAAGGAGGCGAGTAACTGATGGCATGGCTATTATTCGGATTGCTGCTGATGCTTTTCCTTATTAATGTTCCGGTTGCAGTCGCACTTGGGCTCGCTTCCATGATTGTTTTAATGGTTCAGGATAATGTTCCATTGATGGTTATTGTCCAAAAAATGTTTACGTCTACAGATTCGTTCACGCTCATGGCTGTGCCATTTTTCATATTGGCGGGGAAGCTGATGGAATCTGGAGGAATATCCAAACGCTTAATTAATTTTTCCAGTACGCTGGTTGGAAGCCTTCATGGCGGTCTTGCAATGGTTTCGATTGTGACCTGTATGTTTTTCGCAGCCATTTCAGGATCAGCAGCAGCTACAACCGCTGCAGTTGGAAGCATCCTGATACCGGCAATGGTAAAGCGCGGCTATGATAAGAGCTTTTCAACCGCCATTCAGGCTGCCGGCGGTACGATTGGGGTTATGATCCCGCCGAGTGTTCCGCTGATCTTATTCGGAGTTATAGCAGGAGCCTCCATCGGCGATCTATTTATCGCGGGTATCATCCCAGGGGTTTTTGTTGGAATGTCTCTTATTCTTGTTGCCTATTTCATCTCCCGTAAAAGGGGCTACGGCAAGGAAGAAAAGAGTTCGATAAAGGAAGTGGTGTCTGCGTTTAAGAGTGCTATTCTAGCCATTCTTATGCCTGTAATCATCCTTGGTGGAATTTACGGCGGCATTTTCACTCCGACAGAAGGATCTGTTGTTGCGGTTGTGTATGGTCTGATCGTAGGACTATTAATCTATAAGGAAATCAAGTGGAAGGACCTGCCGGAAATCTTTATTTCTTCGGCGATCACTTCTTCGGTGATTTTATTCATTATTTCCTGTGCGTCAATCTTCGGCTTCCTCTTAACAAGAGAGCAAATCCCGGCGCAAATTTCGGAAGGCATGCTGGGCATTACTTCAAATGCCATTATGATCCTAATCATTATTAATGTCATTTTGCTGATTGTTGGAACCTTTCTGGAGACATCAGCAGCGATCGTCATCATGGCGCCAATTCTCGTGCCAATCGCATCAGCAGCCGGCATGGATCTCGTCCATTTTGGGGTCATCATGGTTGTAAACCTTGCAATCGGAATGATTACACCGCCAGTCGGCATAAATTTGTTTGTAGCATCAAATATCGCCAACATCAGGCTGGAGCATATCGTACGCGCGATCATGCCATTCATTATTGTCCTGATCATTGATGTACTCATTTTAAGCTTCATGCCATCAATCAGCTTGTTTTTACTAGATAAATAGAGGTGAAGGAAAATGTATCAAGATTTGCTGGAGATTTTAAAAGACGCTGAACGTGTCAGTGTCAATGAAACGGTGCTTGAGCATCACTCAGGCGGAATGGATTACCACGAAAGGAAAAAGCCTGATGTGGTTGTTTTCCCGAAAACGGAGGATGAAGTTGTTGCCATCGTTAAATATGCAGCCGCAAACAAGGTGGCTATTGTTCCATTTGGAGCGGGCAGCAGCCTTGAAGGCCATTTGCTTCCTCTCAATGGCGGAATTAGCATGGATTTCACCTTAATGAATGAAGTCGCTGCGGTCTACCCTGAGGATTTTCTTGTAAAAGTCCAGCCTGGTGTGACGAGAATGCAGCTGAATAAGCATTTGAAAAAGTATGGGCTGTTCTTCCCGATTGATCCAGGTGCTGACGCGACGATTGGCGGAATGGCTGCGACGAATGCGAGCGGAACAAACGCCGTTAAATACGGAACGATGAAGCATAATGTGCTCGGCCTTCAGGCAGTTATGGCGGATGGAAGCGTTGTTGCGGCAGGCGGGCAAACCGTTAAATCATCTGCTGGCTATAATCTGACCGAGCTGCTGATCGGTTCTGAAGGAACACTTGGCATTTTTACGGAATTAACGCTTAAGCTTGCCGGAATTCCGGAAGCAACCGTTGTCGCAAAAGCGGCCTTTGAAAGTGTGGAGGAAGCTGGAAAGGCGGCTGAGCTTGTGCTTCAGTCCGGTGTTGATATAGGAAAAATGGAGCTAGTGGATGCTGCAACGATTCAAGCAGTAAACCAATTTAAAGGAACTGACTTTGATGAAGCGCCAACTCTATTTTTGGAATACAACGGAACGTCTGAAGCAACTGAACAGGGAATTGCCGTCATCAAAGAACTAATGGAAGATGCCGGAACGGTAAAATTCGAGTTTGAGCATGATTCCCTGAAACGGGCTCAGCTATGGGAAGCCCGTCATCAGGCTGCCCTGGCCATACTCGGAAGAAAGCCTAACTGCAAGCTGGTTGCGACCGATGTATGCCTGCCGATTTCCCAATTGGCTGTAACCATTGCCCATACCCGCCAGCTCCTCGATGAATACAAGCTTGATGGTGCGATTCTTGGACATGTCGGTGATGGAAATTTCCATGTGGCATTCGGATTAAATACAGACGATCGGGATGAGATGGAACGCTTCCATGCTTTTAACGAAAAAATGGTGAAGTTTGCGATTGATCACCGTGGAACCTGTACTGGCGAGCATGGTGTCGGCATCGGAAAAATGAAATTTTTAAAGGAAGAACGGAGCACTGCTTTGCCGGTCATGAGAATGATCAAGAAAGCATTGGATCCGCAAAATATATTAAATCCTGGAAAAATAGTTGAAATGGAAGAGGTGCATAGTTAATGGAAAGCCATCGAATTGCTGTATTGCCTGGTGATGGAATCGGGCCTGAGGTTGTAAAGGAAGCCGTTAATGTATTGGAGCTTTTGAAAAAATTGGATCCGACGCTGGATCTGGAGTTTGAAACGTTTGACTGGAGCAGTGAATACTACCTCCAGCATGGAAAAATGATGCCGGATGACGCGCTGGAAACATTGAAGAAATATGATGCGATTTTATTCGGCGCGATTGGCGATAAAAGGGTGCCGGACGATGTAACCGTTTGGGAACTGATCATGCCAATCCGGAAGCAATTCCGTCAGTACATTAATTTAAGACCGGTCAAAATGCTGAAGGGCGTATCTTCCCGCTTTGAGGGAGAAGACATTGACTTCGTGATTGTCCGTGAAAATGCCGAAGGAGAATACTCCAACAGCGGCGGCCGTTTATATCCCGGACTTGAAGAGGAAGTGGCAGTTCAAAACACCATCATTACTCGGATCGGTACTGCAAAAGCAGCGAAATTCGCGTTTGAATACGCAAAGAAGCATGGCAAACAGTCCGTTACAAGCGCAACTAAATCCAACGCTATTATCCATTCGATGAAGCTCTGGGATGATGTGGTCCGTACTGTAGCTGAGCAGTACCCGTCTATTAAAATGGATTCCTATTATATTGATGCGCTGGCTGCGTATTTTGTAGAAAGGCCGGCTGATTTTGATGTGGTAGTCGCGTCCAATCTATTCGGTGATATTTTAAGCGATCTGGGATCGGCCGTAGTAGGCGGCCTTGGCCTTTCACCTTCAGCCAACCTGAATCCGGAAGGCGATTTCCCATCGATGTTCGAGCCTGTCCATGGTTCAGCACCTGACATTGCCGGAAAGGGAATTGCCAACCCGATTGCACAGATCTGGTCTGCAGCACTTATGCTGGAGCATTTGGGAAGAGCGGATCTTGCTGCGGTAATTATAGAAGCTATTGAACAGGTACTGGTCGAAGGGGAAGTACGTACCCCTGATCTGGGCGGAACCTCTACAACAAGTGAAATGGGATCCGCCATCAGTGAGGCTTTGCAGCAAAAACTTCTAGTGAAAGAAGGTTTATAAAATGAGATTGCAGGATGAAGTATTTGTTGTTACCGGTGCGCAGGGCGGCATGGGAAAAGAAACGGTAAAACGGTTTTTGGAGGAAGGAGCCTATGTCGCAGCGGTTGATTTGAACGTGGATGGTGCAGAAAAGTCAGACCGTCTTCTGCCGATTGCCGGTGATTTAACAAAGGAAGAAGATGTAGCGAGGATTTTTTCTGAAGCAAGCGAAACATTTGGGAAAATCAGTGGACTGGTTAATATTGCGGGAATCGCCCAATCAGCAACACCTATCGAAGAAGTAAGTTTGGCAGATTGGGAGAAGATAATGGCTGTCAACGCGACATCCCTTTTTCTCACATGCCGTGAAGCGGTTCCTTATATGAAAAAACAGGGAGAGGGCGTAATCGTTAATATCGCTTCCATTTCCATGGTGCGTCCGCGCCCTGGCTTGAATGCTTATATTGCTTCAAAGGGAGCAGCAGTTTCTTTTTCACAGGCCCTGGCCATTGAACTGGCTGAACACGGAATTCGTGTTAATGTCGTTAATCCGGGACCAGCCGATACAGGAATGCTTGGCCAGTTCACTTCAAAGGATGCAGATATTGAAGCAACGAAGGATACTATTTTCAAAAAGAGTGTGCCGTTGGGAAGGCTGATTCAGCCAATTGATATTGCCAATTCACTTGTCTATCTATGTTCCAAAGAGTCCGCGATTGTGACCGGCTCTGTCCTGAACGTGGATGGCGGAAGGGGGATATAAATAATGAAAGCAACAGACGTACAGATTCAAGGCTGCTATATTGATGGAGAATGGGTGGTTCCGGACGAAGGCAAATTAATTGAAGTAAAAAATCCAGCAGACGGTTCTGTTTTGGCTTTGGTGCCGCGCGGGGACCAGGAAGAAGTCGACATAGCCGTCAAAGCGGCAAAGAAGGCATTCCGTTCGGAAGAGTGGAAGTCCCTTCAGGCATCTAATCGGGGAAGGCTGCTTTTTAAAACAGCAGATATCATTCGCGAAAACAAAGAAGAACTGGCTAAATTGGAAACGTTAAATGTCGGCAAGCCATTGGCTCAAGCTGAGACAGATGTGGAAATCGCTGCCCGCTATTTCGAATTTTACGCAGGTGTGGCTGATAAAATCATGGGAGAGACAATCCCCGTGGAACGAGGGATTATTGATTACACTGTCCGTGAACCGCTGGGGGTTGTCGGGCACATCATTCCCTGGAATTACCCGCTGCAAATCGCAGCGCGCAGCATTGCCGTATCAATTGCAACCGGCAATGCAGCAGTACTGAAGCCTGCTGAGGATACGCCGCTCTCCACGCTGAAGCTTGTTGAATTAATGGAAATCCTTGGTCTGCCAAAGGGAATCCTCAATGTGGTAACAGGCTATGGCTACGAAGCAGGAGCGGCATTATCTGCTCACCCTGGAGTCAATCATGTTACCTTTACTGGTTCGGTAGAGACTGGAAAAAGAGTCATGGAGACAGCAGCGAAGAACATAGTTCCGGTAACACTGGAGCTTGGCGGAAAATCTCCGAATGTGGTTTTTTCTGACTGCAATGAGGAGTTAGCATTAGAGTGGGTGTTAAAGTCCATCATACAAAATGCCGGACAGACATGTTCTGCTGGCTCACGACTGGTGATTGAAAAATCAATCAAGGATGAGTTTGTGCAGAAACTCGCTGCATCCTTTGAAAAGCTGACGATAGGGCCTGGAATCGAAAATCCTGATCTTGGACCAGTTTTAAACCAAAAGCAATTTGAACGTATCCAGGGCTTCCTGCAGCTTGCAGAGGATGATGGAATCCGGGTAGCAACTGGCGGAAAACGCCAGCCAGTAGAGAACTGCGATTCAGGCTATTATCTCCAGCCGACCATTTTTGATAACGTCCCGGCGAACCATCATCTCGCCCAGGAGGAAATCTTCGGACCGGTTTTAACCGTAACTACTTTTGAAACAGAAGAAGAAGCAATCGAAATCGCAAACGGCACAGCATACGGCCTTGTTGCAGGCGTATGGACCGAAAATGCCGGCCGGGCCCACCGCGTTGCCAATGCGCTTGAATGCGGTCAGGTCTTCATTAATCACTATGGAGCAGGCGGCGGCATCACCCAGCCATTCGGCGGCTATAAGCATAGCGGCTTTGGACGGGAAAAGGGATTGGAAGCATTGAAGAATTATACGCAGGTAAAGAATGTGGCGTTGAAATATTAAAGTTAGACCAGGATGGTCCCTTTCTTGAGGGGCTGTCTTTTTTTAGGCTGTTTTGGAAACTTTATTGCATACTAAACAAGCAGTGAAATGAAGTTGATTTCCGCTCCAATCAACCAATCTTATTATCGATGTTTTTATTCCCCAATCTATTTAAAAACAACAATCTTTTAGAAAACAGCCTTTATTATGACTTAATTTTTATATGAGATTTATCACTTGAAATGTGAGTTGAATAAAGAATCTATCTGCTAAAATGTTTTCATGGCGGGTTTTAAGGGAAGTGAATGATATAAGACAAATAAATTATTATAAACAAGCTAGTTAATAACCAAACTTTAAAAGGAAAGGCAGATGGTAGGATGGATGTTATTTTTGGCACAGTCGAATATTTCGAGAAGGAGATTGGCAATTATTTAGCAGAGGTTGATTTGAGCGAAAGTACTGATGAGTGCTTATCATTTATAACCGCACAGCTTAAGACCGAGATTCTATATGACTTTGTTTGTGATGAAAGGCTGCGGACCCAATGTCTCGATAACCTTTTTGATGCAAGCAGCAAAGTGAGAAGCTCGGAAATAGCAGAACTTAAACATTGAGCTGCATTTTAATGATTGATCTTGTAACTTCTAGCTTGATTTGCAGAAAAATAACCTTAATAAGTGGAAAGCGGTTTTATTAATCCACTAAAATAGGTATCAGCCGCCAGCTAAGGACAAGTGTCGTTGGCTGGCGGCTGATACTTTTTTCGACAAAATTCGGGTGGTACCTGGTACCTCTTATAAAGCCTCCTTAACTTTATTGAGGAGGGCGGTTTCGCGTGATTTTTTTGCAGATTCGTATTCTGATTTGAAGCTATCTGCATGGGATGGGCTGAAACCGTTTTTCTTTAAGTCATTCTGTAATGCTGAATAAATGATGTTAAATGCGGAATCTGTATTGCTTTCCAGCTCTGAGCTGGCAGCGCTGTATTTTTGATAGAAATAGGAGATGGAAATGGTCTCTCCGTTGGTTTTTTTATCCGTGTATTCTCCGTAGGCCTGGGAAACAAGAGAGTTGATTTTTTCGTTTGCCTGCATCTGCAGGTATTCAAAAGAAGGGTAGTATTTTTGTTTAATGCTGGCTACAGTAATTTCTTCCGTTTTGCTTGTACGGCTTTTTTCTTGTTTGCTTTCCTGTGGTTCATTGGCATTGGCACTTACTTTAGTTTCCGGTGTTCTTTGTCCATTTGCTTTTTCTGAAGAATCCGTTTTACTGGCAACAGCAGCTGCACTGCTTATTTGCTCCGTTTGCGTGCTGCTTGCTTGTCCAGGTGAAGAGCTGCTCACAGTGCTGCCGTCTTTTATGTTGCTTGGTTCGCCTTCACTATTTTTACTGGCAGCGTCAGTCTCTAAAGAATTTTGTGCTTCTTCCATTTTTTCTTCTATTTCAACACTTCCATTTTCATCCGGCAGAATAATTTCAAACTCAGTTTCCGTAATTTCTTCTACTGCTTTATCCGCGACTTCATAGGTTTTAACTTCCAAAAAATAATAGGCCGTACCCGCTCCTCCAACCAGCAGGATTAGGACTAAAGAAATAAATATCTTCCAAACTTTTCTCATTCTCTTGATGTTTCCCCTTTCAGCTCCTAAGTTAGCACTATGATTTTACCATAAAAAAGAAGTAATACCAGTATTATATTTGTAATAATTTTAATACAAATGAAAAATAAGTAAAAAGTATGATTAAATGTATCTATTTAACTATTACAATTAAGATTAGCAATATTACTTAATGTTGTTAAACTTTTCTTGTATATCCATAATTACATCATTAGAAAATTACGAGGTGGTAAAGAAAGTGAAAAAGTATCCTTTTAGCAAGAAAGCAATGAAAGCTTTTTTAGCAGCGTCCATTGCCTTTTCGCCAATTTTAACAGTGGATGGTTTGTTTGAGGCAAAGCAGGCGGAAGCGGCAGCAACGGTAACTTCCAGTGATGCGATTGATCGTATGATCTTGATTTATAGTAAATTTGATACGAATGAAAGAGTCATCTTTCATAAAGCTGCACAAGGTTTGAATGCTCAGTTCACCGTTGACGATTGGAATCAGGTGTTAGGGGCTGATGCTGTCGCTAAAATTAATACTGAGCTTGCAGCTTCAAGCTATGCGAGCTTAACAGCGGCAGACATTGCATCCAAAGTTGCTGAACTTGTTTATGAAGCTAATTTTGAAAATCTGGACGAAAACTTTATATCGTTTAAGAATTCTGACGAAGGAAAAGCCTTTGAAGAAATTGTTGGAGCCGGCTCCTCCGATTTAATTCTGCAATTTTTAGCCGATGCTGAAAGAAAGCTTTGGGAGAAGGGGTATGATGCCATCCTGTCCGAATTGCTTGCGGGAGGCTCAGTCGGCACCATTACAGCGAAGGTAAGAGATGAGCTGATTCAAGAGAATCCGGCTACATATGGAGCGCTAAATATAACTCTTAATCAAAAGACAGGAATTGATTTAGAAGGCTTATTTAGTATTAAAGATCATATTAATAGCAAGCTTGTCTTAAAAAAGGTTATTACTGCCGAGGAATTGACTACTCTTCGAAATGCTTTTCTGGATGCTGCGTTTGAAGCAGGGGCACCTAAGCCTCCGGTTCAGCCTAAGCCTCATGAAATCGTACTTCCAGAAGCAGCTGCAACTGTCGTACGTGAGAAAAATCCTAACACCGATAAATTTGAGATTATAACAAAGGTTTCAAAGGATAAGGTTAATGATATCGTTTCCCTGATTACTGCCGAAAAAAATACAATCCCATTAAAGCTAAAAACTCCTCCAGAGGGAGAAAAAGTTAAAGCTAGTGTTCCTGCTTCGTTATTTACTGAGGCAGCAGGGAAAAATCCACATGCAGTTATAGATATTCAAACAGAAGTAGCAAGCTATAAGCTGCCTGTAAAAGAAATAAAGGCGGGGGACCTTGCAAAGAAGCTTGGTGCTAATCAAAATGATGTGGAGATCTCAGTATATGTTAATAATGTAAATCCTGATGAAGTCAGGGATTCAGTTAATAAGAATGCATTAAAACTTGCATCCCAGGTTGTAGATTTTCATGTAACGGCTGTCTCTGGAAATAAAGAGGAGTCTGTTGCCTCTTTCAACGGTTTTGTTGAGCGCAAGATCATAAGAGAAGATGATTTTGATGCTAAGAAATCTGTAGCTGTAAAGCTAAATGAAGATGGTTCCTTCTCTGCGATTCCAACCACTTTTAATGGCAATACAGCAACTGTAAAATCATTGACTAATTCGAAATATACGATCGTTGAAAATGAAGTAACTTTTCCGGATGTTAACAATGTCAACTGGGCCGAGGATTATATCGAAACGCTCGCTTCGAAGTATATTATTAGGGGAAAGCTGGATGGCCGATATGCTCCGGATGATCAAATGACACGGGCCGAGTTTATTGCCCTGCTGGTTCGCGGCCTTGGCCTGCCGGGGGAGAAATATAATGGTGAGTTCCGGGATGTAAAAGGCACAGAATGGTTTAATTCCAGCGGAGAAGTTATGGCAGCTGTTAAATATGGCATCACTCAAGGCAAACGGGATGGCCGTTTTGCTCCAGGTGAAAAAATCACTCGTGTTCAGGCCGCTGCTATGATTGCACGTGCCATGGAGCTGGGCTTCCTGGATTATGATAAATCTGTTCTTGACCCTTCTAAAAAAGTGACCAGCTACAAAGACTATAACAGCATCGCTCCTTGGGCAAGAAAGGATATAGAAGCTGTGTATCAGGCCGGAATTATGAGCGGAACATCAGCTGGAAAATTTAATCCTAATGGTTTTACAAAGCGTGACCAGATGGCAAGGATTTTGGGTGAATTCCTCGCTTCTGCAAAGTTAATGAATGAATAAAACAAATATAAGCTGCTTCCAAAGTGGAGGCAGCTTTTTTTTTAAGCCTATTTATTATAATCCCACATCACTTTCCATTCCCCTTTTTCTTTTATTGCATATACATTCTGCACAATATCAAAATTTCCGTATTTTCCTTTAAACGTTTGGGTCACTGTAAATTGATAACCTGTTTTATAAGAAGGGCCTTCCTTGGACATTTTCCAGTCCTTTATTTTCTTCGTTCTATTCAATTTAAAACTAAAGGTATCAACCCCAAAATGATTCATGAAAACATGGGCCCGATCCTGTATATAATGGCCCTTTCCAAACTTATCTTTCATGGCAGAGTGAAAAAGTGACCAGGAAGAAGAAAATTCTCCTTTCTGTTCATAAGAGTAAAAACTATATACAACGTTCTCTGCCTGCCGCTCTGGTGAGGAAAAAAGTGATTTAACAGCAAGAAGTAATACAGCAATGATAATAACGATAATTGCTAAAGATAAAAAAGTCGCTCGGTTGTTCCTTCTGAAAGTCATGATTATACGACTCCTCTGAATTAAGGTTTATACAAGTTATTCATACATTAATTGAAAAATTAGTAGTATATCATTTTTCCTGATTTTAAAAATTTACTAAAAGAGCGCCAGATTTATCAGGGATCATTCGAATTATCTTAAAAGGATCATTTTTAAGGTTATAAAAGTATAAAACCATTAGTTGAGATTAAATGCTTTACTTTATGCTTTATAGTTATTTGAGCCTATATCATTGAAGTTTATATTTACGTTTTTGTCGAATTATGGTATATATTAACTAATAAAAAAGAAAAACATTCCATTAGTAAAATAATTTGGTAATTAATATCTTGGTAAACACTTCTTAAGTCATGGTTAGCCGGCATGAAGGTTCAGAGGCAATTCTTTAAATGGACATGTTAGGAGAGAGATCATTGTGATAAAGCCTATCTATAAAGCAAAATACTATTGGCATTTATTTCACAAAAGGCATAATCAGCTTTTAGTTGATGACTGTCTTTGTGAAACTCTCAAGCTGAAATTAATAGAGAAAGCATCATACCATGAAAGCCAAGCAGACAAAGTCGCCATATACAAATTATTGACCTTATAAATAACTTTATAAACTCCTTTGGATAGCACCTACTACCTATCTTTATTTCCTTTAACTGGTAAGTGAAAGAAACTATATTTTTTACAAGAAATTTGTAATATAATAGGAAATTATGAAAGATTTAAATTCTTAAAAAAACTAGTAAAAGGTGTAAAGTATGTCCAAAACTAAGATTGCAGGCACTGTCAAATCAATTGATTTTGCCCAAATTTTGCAAGAAGCATTTGAACAAGGGCAATCTGTAGATGCCACACTGGGCGACCTAATGGGAGAAATCACCCGTAAACTGGAATTACTGGTGCAAGAAGAATAAAAAAGGTACCAGGTACCACCCGAATTTTGTCGAATGAATTTACAATTAAATCTTAAACAGGACAGTTCCCGTGAAGAAGGTTCGCGCCTTCCGGTAGGACTGTCTTTTTTTATGGCTGTTTTTCGTTCTTTTGAATGAGTTTTCCAGTACCTTAATGGGGTAAAGAAACTAGGTATGTGCGTGAATCTGGTGTAAATAAGAGACGAGGTTTAATAGATTAAGTCTATTAGGTTACATAATGTACTTTTGCCAGGGCACATAAAAACTGCATTGGAAGAGGAGAGATGGAATGAAATTCGCAAAATTGATCACAGCAGCTGCAGCACTTGTTTTTGTTCTGGGGTTCACACAAGTGAAGGCAGAAGCTTCTCAGGTATTAAAGGCTGGTGCATCAGGGCAGGAGGTTACATACGTACAGTCCGTATTAAAAAAACTTGGATATTTTGAAACAGAAACAACGGGTTATTATGGGCGGCTGACTGAAAACGCAGTAGAGAGTTTCCAGAGGGATTTTGGATTAAGGATGGATGGAGTAATTGGTGCCAACACTGCCAATATGATCAGTAATGTAGATATGATGGCGCATATTGTTTATGGTGAATCAAGAGGAGAAAGCTATGAAGGCCAGGTTGCGGTTGCTGCAGTTATTTTAAACAGGGTCGAATCAGATGAATTTCCTGACACCATTTACAATGTCATTTTTCAGAGGAATGCTTTTACGGCAGTTTATGATGGTCAATATGGTCTTCAACCAAATCATATAGCATATCGGGCAGTGAAAGATGCCTTCTTGGGATGGGATCCTTCCCATGGCTCTTTATATTATTATAATCCAGTCCTGGCAACAAGCCAGTGGATATTTACCCGGACGGTAACAAAACAAATTGGCAATCATTTATTTGCGGAATGATTTTGGGTAATAAACATGGAAGCATCCTTGCTCTCCATGTTTTTTTATTGCCCTTTTAATAGCTGAAAGAGGCTTCCATCCAGAGAGAAGCCTCTCTCTGTCCAGTATATACTTAATGGGGAATTTACTGTTATGACCAACTGTCATGCTCCGTTCTTTGTTCTGGAACGAAAGCTGACTGCGTTGAGGATAAATAATTTTTCCTGCCGGGTAAGCATTCTCCAGCTTCCTGCTTTAATTCTCATTTTAAACCACTCCTCTGATAAATTGTAAAATAGAGATTTACAATCAATTTTCTCATAGGACAAGGATGCAGTTGTAAATTTCTTACTAAACTATACCGCGTTTTACAGTAGTTGAAACAATAAACTTTTATGCAAATTCCGACTATTTTCGGGGAAATAATTCTATCAGGTCTTAATAAAAAGAGATAAAGCCTCAGGATATGAAAATATTTGTCACAAAAAAACACGGGCCCTATTTAGGTCCGTGTTTTTCCATTAAAGATTCTCCTGATATTCCAGATGTTCTTTGAGTTCGTCCTGAACTCTTTGTTTTTCTTCATCCGACACAATAAGGTACCAAATATTCCCGATGTATTCGC
This sequence comes from Cytobacillus sp. C11.1, assembly GCF_058145115.1. Classification (NCBI taxonomy): domain Bacteria; kingdom Bacillati; phylum Bacillota; class Bacilli; order Caryophanales; family Bacillaceae; genus Cytobacillus; species Cytobacillus sp. C11.1. Next base: position 1,368,274 of record NZ_CM176935.1, read on the forward strand.
CTGTTCCTTCAATGGATAGCTGGGTGATATTTTTTCTGGCACCTTTATAATTTTTTTGAATATCCGTCATTTCGCTGAATGAGATATCTGTTTTTACGTTTTGGCCAAGCGCTTTAAAGACATCATCATAGCGGGTAATTGACCCTATGCTTGCACCTTTGTCAATTACACCTTGAATGACTTGGCGCTGCCTTTTTTGTCTTCCGAAGTCGCCATTTGGGTCATTCTTTCTCATTCTGACGTATGCTAAGGCCTCTTTGCCATTCAGATGGATATTTCCTTCATTAAAGTTCTGGCCGCTTTGGTTGAAGGCCATATCATTTTGCACATCAATGCCATTAACAGCGTCCACAATATCCGCAAAGCCTTCCATGTTCATTTTTACATAGTAATCGATGGGGATATCCAGGAAATCTTCTACAGTGGCAATGGACATTTCCGCTCCTCCAAAAGCGTAGGCATGGTTAATTTTGTCTTCTGTACCGTGTCCAATTATATCTGTTCGTGTATCTCTAGGAATACTCAGCATTTTTATGGAATTTAAATCAGGATTCACGGTTAAAACAATCATAGTGTCAGAGCGGCCTTTATCGCCTTCCCGTTCATCAACACCAAGCATCAAAACAGAAAAGGGCTCTTTTTTTTCTAGTGTAATCTTTTCAGTCCGTTTCTCAGATTTCTCTCTTTCAGTTGGCTCCTGCATTGTGTCGACAGCAGATGTTAAAGAATTGTATAAATAAAATCCATATCCGATTGTGCTTAAAAACAATAGCAGGAGCACAATGCCAATCATACGGATCCACTTTCTTTTTCTTTTATTTTTCCCCTTCGCTTCCCGCAAACGCTTCACCTCATACAAAGTATTCTATATCTATTGATTATCCTCATTATATTTAATTCTCAATCAAAAGAGCAAGCCTGTAAGATAGAAGCTGCATAAAAATGCCAACATAAAAATGTTTCGACAAAATTCGGGTGGTACCTGGTACCTGAATATTTTGAAACTTTTACCATTCTGATTCGTCTATATAGTGTGCCATTTTTGCTGATTCGAAATGACTAATTTTTTGTAACTTCATGGAATTTTTGGTAGGTATTTTAATTGTTTTGGAGAATAGTATGAATGGTGGAAAATTTTCCAAGGGAGGTCAGTGTATGAAGAAAAAGAAATTGAAGGGGAAGGGTTTGGCTGCCGCAGGCCTAGCTGCATCGCTAGCAGTCAGTTCGTTCTTACCGGGAGTTTCCCTTGCATCTGAAAAGGATGTTAATCAGCGGGTCTACCAGCAGCTGGAGCGTTTTAACCTGCAGAAAAATGAGGTGAAGATGAGCCAGCTAACAAAAAATGAGGAAAAGAAATTTACGGAAAATCAGCTAATCGTGAAATACAAATCGCCTCTTTCTTCAAGCGAGCATCGCAAAGCAGGCGGAAAGCTTGTTAAGAGGTTTTCCAGCTTAGGCTATGATGTTATTGAAGTGCAGGGAAATCAAAAGCTAGAGGAAGTAGCACAGGCATACTCAAGTATGGAGAATGTTACGTCGATCACCAGAAGCGCTTACGGTAAGAGATTGGGTGCAGCAGACCCTAAGGCAGCTGAAATGTTTCATATTAAAAATCTTAATCTCGCAAAAGCTCATTCGTTGGCAGGGAAGAATAAGGTGAAAGTTGGTGTCATAGACACAGGTGTAGATGCCGGTCATCCTGAACTCAAAAACCAGCTGATCGCTAATAAAAACGCAATGAATCCTTTAAAAAAAGGGAATCCGGATAGCCATGGAACTCATGTTGCGGGTATTATAGCGGCCGAAAAAGGAAATGGTGTGGGCGGATACGGAATTGCGCCTGATTCTGATATCGTTTCCATTGACGTCTTTAACCGTTCATGGTTCGTCACTGACTATACCATTGCAGAAGGAATCCTTGAGGCAATCCGCCAAAAGGTAAAGGTTATCAATATGAGTCTGGGAACCTACTATCCTTCACCAATCCTAAAGGATGCAGTCCAGAAGGCTATTGACGCCGGCATTATCGTCGTTGCAGCTGCAGGTAACGATGGAGCGAACGTCCTGAATTATCCTGCATCCTTTGATGGGGTAATCAGTGTTGGTGCGACAGATGAAAAGAATCAGCTTGCCTTCTTTTCTACATACGGACCTTCTGTGGATGTTGTAGCGCCTGGCCATAAAGTATATTCTTCTGTCTATGATGTAGATAAAGGATCATCTTTTGTGGAAATGAGCGGTACATCCATGTCGTCTCCAGTGGTTGCTGGAGCAGTATCACTATTGCTTTCTAAATACCCTAATCTTACTCCTTATCAGGTAAACTACCTTTTAACTAAAACGGCTAAGGATTTAGGGGACAAGGGCTATGATTTAAAATATGGATATGGAATGATTGACCTGGAGAAAATTCTCTCCTTTGATCCGAAAAAAATCCCTGCTGATCCGGCTGTAAAAGAAGCTGATGCTCTTGCCAAAGCAAAGGATTTAGGTGAATTTGAAGCGATTCCCGTAGCCGGAAAATTACAGAAGCTAAATCAGACGGATCTCTATAAAACAAAGCTTAAAAAGGGAGAATATGTGCAGGTATCATTAGATAGCACAGACAAATACGATCTGAAATTTGAACTATTGTTCTTCCGGGATGGGGAGAAGAAACCTTCCCAAAAGATTGAAGTTAATGATGCCCGAGAAGGCAGCTCAGAAGGAATCCTCTTCAAAGCACCTGAAAGCGGTACGCTCGTTGTTGCAGTGAAGGACAGCTTTGGCAAATATAATGAGTCTGGGCAATCCACATATAAACTCGTTCTTCATAAGAGCCAGGAATTGCTGGACGATGGAAACACAATGGAAACTCCGACAATGGCAGAATCCCTTCCTTTTAAAACGGGATTGGATCATTACTATACCGATGAGCTTTCAATCTTAGATGAAGAAGCTCCTGGAGGAGAGGGAACTGAGGAAGCGGCCTCTTCCGAAGAAGAAGGCATAGAGGAAACGGCCGCTGAAGAGCCAGTGCAAATTCCTGGAGATTCTGATTATTTCCGTTTTAAGATTCCAGGCAATGAAGAAGATGGAATGAAAATGGTTAAGATTAAGCTTTCCGATGTTCCGGGAATCAACCCTTCCCTTAAGCTTTATATGATTGAAAAAATGGAAGAGGAAGAATTCGTATATGAAATTGATCAGGCCGCTAATAATGGATATGGAAAAGGCGAAGATTTGATGATCAGTGGAATGCCTGGCCAGGAATTCATTGTGGAAGTAACTAATAAACCGTATATTGATGAATTTATGATCATGTTCGGTGAATATGAAATTGATTATAACCGCAGCTACTCATCCTTTAAGCCATATCAATTATCCATTGATACGAAAATGGTGCCAGCAGATGAAGATGGCATTCCTTTTGAGCTCGGCATGGAAAATCCGGAAGAAGACCTAGCTGAAGGGGATATTGAAGAGTATCTTGCCAAGAAAAAAGAGCTCGAACAAAAAATGTTTGACCCTTATGCCCAATCTTATGAAGAATATATCAATATGCTGAAGGATGCTGCAATTCCATTTGGCGAAAGTGAAGCATCTGAGGGTTACCTTCAATCTTATGGAGATGAAGATTGGTTTGTATTCACTCCGGAGAAAAGCTCTATTTTTGAAGTGAAAATGGATAAAACCTCACTCTACCAGCCTGCAGGGATGGAAATACTTAAATATGATCAGGGTTTAAAAGACTTCGTTTATGTTTATTCCAATGCTATGTGGTCCTGGTCAGATAACACGGTATCGGTGGAGGATAAGTTCACACTCGGATTGCAGGCTGGAGAAACCTATTATTTCCGTGTCGCAGATCCGATGTACCGCCCTTCCTTTGATCCTTACCGCTTTACGGTAAAGACCAAGGTGACGCATATCACTGATAAATTTGAGACAAATGATTCCTTTGAAAACGCAGTAAAAATATCAACTAAAGGTATTACAGGGAATTACTCTACCTCCGGGGATATTGATACATTCTACTTTAAACCTGGCAAAGATGGAGTATACGGCATTCGACTAACTCCTGGCAAGCTTCCGTCCAAATTCAGCAATGCACCTGAAAAACAAAAGTCAGAGATTGATCCAGTACTTGTTATGATCGAAGACACAAACGGAAATGGAAAGCTGGATCCTGCCGAAGAAGGCAACATGACCATGGTTGATTACGGTTTATGGAATGACGAAGAAAGAACAGGTTTCAGGACGAAAAAGAAATCGGGCTACTTCATCCTGACACTTGATTATTTCGGAACCAACTCCTCACTTCAGCCGTATGTGTTAAAAATTGATGAAAGCAATCGTGCAGATGAAGATAAAGGCTCAATTGTTAAAAACAATATCCCGACAAAGCCAATTCTTTTGAATCGCCCTGCAAAAGACCGTTTCTATGCATACGGTTATTTAAACCTTACTTCGAATAAAGGGGATACGGATCATTATAAGCTTAAGCTTGATAAAGACAGCAAGCTGACCCTAACTCTTGAAGCTCCGTCCGATATAGACGGAAAAGTAACGGTTTATAATTCAAAAGGCAAGCAGGTTGCCGTTTCTGATTTTTATGGCAAGGGAGACAATGAAATTCTTCCTTTAAACCTGAAGAAAGACACTTACTATATTAAAGTAGAAGATGCCTTCGGGAATGCCAGCACAAACCCTTATAAAATTGTAATCAAGTAAGTTTTAGAGCAATGTCCCTGTGGCATTGCTTTTTTGTTATATGAATTTTATTAGAAGGAAGTCCATAGAATAATAGACACAGATTAGAAATATAGTTTACAAAAAGAGGGTTTTATTTAGTTCTGAAGACCTTAAAAATGTGGATAATTCGGTAGAAAAGGTAAATTTTACTTGTATTTCAAAAACGTTAATTTTGTTAATATTAGATTACATAAAAGGATAAATATTCTTTTATTAATAAATTTTAGTAGATTTGACTGGGTAATTTGTTCTTTTTCTACCATGAGGATTATCCTTATGGCATATTTTTTATATTCCTAGGAGGACTTTAGAACATGGCAAAAGGATTTAATAAGTTTGTAGCATCTGGAGCTGCTGCTGTATTGGCGGTTTCCGCTGTCGCTCCGGCAGTTAGTGCTGCCGGTGATCACCCATTTACAGATGTAGGGCCGAGATATGATGAAGCAGTCAGTTATCTTTATAACTATGAAATTGTTAATGGCAAAACTCCCACTTCATTCGGAACCCATCAGAACTTAACTCGCGGTGATGCTGCAGTTATTCTGGCAAATGCTTTAGGGCTTGATACAGAGAATGCGGAGGATGCAGGTTTTACGGATTTATTTCCGCGTGTAGAGGGAGCAATAAATGCGTTGGCTGAAGCAGGTATTGCAGCTGGCATCACTTCTACAAAATTTGGTCCAGGCGAGCCTCTTTCCCGGGGCGCTATGGCGAGGTTTCTAGTTACTGCGTATGGTTTGGAGGATTTTGCTGTTGAAACTCCATTTACGGATGTCGGCGGTGTATTTGAATCTTCTATTGAAGCTCTTTATGGAGCTGGCATCACTGCTGGAAAAACAGAAACCCAGTATGGTACACATCAAAATATCACTCGCGGTGATTTTGCAAACCTTCTATATAATACTATTTTATTTACTGATGAATATTATTATTTTGTAACAGTAGATTCAGTGAAGCTGAATCGCTCTACCTCCTTTGAGGCTTTATTGGCAGAGGCTGTTCCAGAAGAGTTAACAGCCCTGGAAGTAGCAGATATCCTCTATATGGAGGCCGAATTAACAGATGGATCCTATGTAGAGTTAACTCCATTACACGCCAGCCTTTCTGCGGACCGTAAGACGCTAACCGTGGAACATGAGGACCTTGCCGGAAAAGAAGGAGTTCTTTATGTGGAAGATCAGGAGATTCCTTTTGATTATGCAGCACCTGTTGCCGGTGCCGGGTCTGTAACACTGGAAGGAGTCGCTGCTCCGGTTACCTTTAATTTTGCAGGCGGAACCACTGCAAGTGTTGATATTGACCTTACAGATGGGGCTTTTGTAAATCTTAATGGAATGCAAATGGAGGTAAAAGATATTTTCGCTGCAAATTCTACAGTGGATGTCATCTTAAAAGATACAGACGTACCACAGGTTGCTCCTGGAATTGGACTGACTTGGGGAACTCTAACTTATGTTGATGGAGAATGGAAGTTAACAGATTCACCAAACTATGACTCTATTCCTGCGGGGAGTTATACATTGAAAGCAGATTTTACTGATGCTGCAGATAATACAACAACCCTTACACTGGATATAAAAGTACAATAACCTTTTAACTATATCCCACAGTTGCAGGATAAATAGAAAAGAGGGCGTCCCAAAAGTATAAATTTTTGGGGCACCCTCTTTTTTACAAACAATAGATCTATAAAATTGGCCTGTCGATTTCCGCTCCAGGGACTCGCTTTCCGCGGGCGGTCCGGGAGCCTCCTCGGTGCATTCGCACCTGCGGGGTCTCCCGTTGACTCGCTTCTCCCGCAGGAGTCTCGCCCCTTCCGCTTCAATCAACAGGGTGCAAGAATCAATATCAGCAAATACATTAAAGTGAAAAATAAGAAAATCGTCATCATAATAAAAAATTTAATCAAAAGGATTGTCACTTAACGCCCTTTTGATTCATCCTCTTTTTTTCTATAGTTATGCAAAAAAAAGACCCTTCCACGCAAGAAAGGGAGACTACAATGGCTTACCAACCAAGTCTACTTATAGTATACAGGGATGAGGCCGTTTTTAAGAGGGTATTTCAAGTGGTAATTAAAACCATATAAAAAAGCGGGGAAGTTTCCCCGCTTTAAAAGCTTTTAGTTAGCTGCTGCGTCAGTAATTCTGCCTTCAACAGTACCTTCAATGGTTTCGAATGTTTGTAAATAATCAATAAACATTTCATAGTCCACATATCCAGGCTCGCTTACTCGGCCTTCTTCATAGGCGTTCTTGAACACATCATAGCCGTCTCCGCCTTTGGCAGTAAAGGTGTTTGTCGCAACATAATAATTTTGTTCATCATTTAATGGGGCATAATTGCCGTCTTTATCCTTAACTTCCACTGAAACAACACGGTCTCCAGAAGCCAATGAGCTGTCATAAGTGAACTTCATGCCAGAGATTTGCAGGAAGCCGCCAGATGCATTTGGTGCATCTTTAACACTGTGCTCTAATGCTTCTTTAATCTCGGAACCTTTTAAATTCATAATTCCAAGTGTATTTCCAAATGGCATAGTTGTCAGTACTTGTCCTAATGTAATGTCTCCTTCTGGGATTGAAGCACGGATTCCGCCGCTGTTTGTTACAGCGATTAACGTTTCAGGGTTGATCGTTTGGGCTTTTGCAAGCATACCGTCTGTAATCAGGTTTCCAAGGTTTGTTTCTTTTGTTCGGACATTTTCGCGCACGCCATCTAATGTTACTGCAGCTTCAACACCTATAGGCTGTTTTTGCAGCTCATCAATTTGCTCTTTATAAGGCATAAGCATTTCAAGAGCCTTAGCATCATCTGCCTTGCTGCTTACATCAACAAGCTCGCCTTCGTAGGCTGTTACTTTGCCACTTTCGTCAAAGTCCACGCTAAGTGTTCCAAGATACTTGCTGTACTCATTTGCCTGGACGATAACAGTTGGCTCATCCTTGCCTTCCGTGTAGAAGGTAGGTCCTGTTAATTGTGTATGTGTATGTCCGCCGACAATAATATCAATTCCCTCTACTTGTTTAGCCAATTCAAGGTCATTGTCAAAGTCAAGACTGTCATCATAGCCAATGTGAGTAAGGGCTACAATTTTATTGACTCCTTGTTCTTCAAGCAGCTGTACCGAATTCTGTGCTTCTTCAATATAGTTCTTGAATTCAACGGAACCAGGGCTTGAGATTTCTGCTGTTTCTTCAGTCGTCAATCCAAAGATACCGATTTTTTCTCCATTTACTTCTTTGATAATCGCATTATAAATTTTTCCGTCTTCAGGCGCCTCAGCTATAGTAGCAACCTCTTGAAGTCCATCAAACAGGGGATCTTGTGAGAAATCAACATTGGCGCTTACAAATGGGAACTTGGCATTTTGAACAAATTCGGATAAAGCCTTATGGCCATCTTCACTTGAACCCAAATCAAATTCATGGTTTCCAAATGTCATAGCATCATAGTTTAGGTAGTTCATGAACTTCAGGTCTGGTTCTCCAGTAAATTCATTGAAATATAAAGTCCCAGAGAAAACATCCCCTGCATCAAGCAATAAAGCATCCGGCTTTTCCGCACGGAACTCTTTTATAGCCGTTGCACGTTTAGGCATGCGCTCTACATTTGCATGGCTATCATTTGTGTGGGCAATGGATAATTCAAAGAAGCCTTTAGCTGCATCTGATTTATATAGGAAAATAGCAAAGTCTCCACGCTTTGCATTTTGTTCGATTCCATACTTGGTGCTTGAAACACCTTGTGTAATTTCGTTGGCTATTAACGCTTTGATTGCTTTTTCATACCGTTCATTCACGTCTGTGAATACAAGCTCAGATGTTCCTTTCAATTTAAAGCCTTTTTTGATCCAGACAGCAAGCTCTCCCCTTGTAATGGGGCTCTGGGAACCAAAAGAAGTAGCTGTTTTACCCGATGTGATTCCAGCTTCTTTTAAGGCATTGACAGCACCGGCAGCACGGCTTGGCACATCCGTGAATCCTGAATCGGGAGCGCTTTCAGTATCCAGTCCGAGGACATTAGCCACTAAAACGGCAGCATCTACACGTTTAATGCTCTCGTTTGTTCCAAAAGAAGTTGGTGTAACACCGTTAGCACCTTTGGATACTAGAAAATCAACTGCATCCTGATAGCGCTCCGGAACATCTGTGAAATTGGATTCTGCAGAACCAGCCGGTGCGAACGCTGAAGCAACAAGGGCAGCGGCGGCAGCAGTAGCAACAAACTTACGGTAAGGTTTAGCCATTATTTTTCCTCCTCAAATTTGAGTTCTTCTTACTAGAGGGCCATTATGGTTAAGTATGTATGAATTTTTCATAATGATAGAGAAATAGAGAAATAGACCCAAATATTATTATAGCAAAATTAACAGAGGAAATTGGCAGAATCAGCAATAATTTTTACAAAATTCATCATTTTTTTACAATCGATTGGGAATGGAAATTTTAAACAAAAAAGCGATGCAAAAAAGAGCAGTCGGGAAGCTGCTCTTTTTTATTATCTTCGTACAAAACCAGTAAAAGTATATTTCAGCCATTCTTTGCGAGTAAGGCTTTTGATTGATTTTTTGCTAAGCTCGCTGGTTTTAATAGGGGTTATAAAGTCTGCCTTTTTAACTTGTTTTGGAAATGAAGGAGTGATTGCCAGGAACTCATTTCCTTCCAGTCCCTCTTTAATCTCCTGTTTTTTATGAACCTTAATCCCCAGTCCAACCTTTTGCTTTTGTAACTTTCCGTCCTGGGTAATGACAAAAACATTGGTTTGTTTGTATTTCTTTTTCAAAGCATCCTCAGGGACAATAACTGTATCTTTTACTTCATTTGTAATAATCGTTAAGGCAGTATGTGTACCCGAATATAACTCATTATTTTCTCCTTCTAGTTCTATAAAGAAAGGAAAGAGACTTTCCTCATTTATAGAAGGTTCCTCTTCTGGAAATGTCTGTACACGTGATACAAAGCCTTTCATTTTTTTGTTGGTGCTGGAAGGATAAATAACTGCTGGCATTCCCGTTTCTACTGTGTTCACTTCTTTTTCATCCAATTGACCTTTCACAGCAGGTATATTGGATTGAATAACGACAATAGGATTGCCCAGTTCTGTGTTTACCTTTGTAATCGTTCCTTCAAAATCGCTTGCAACCTTCAATCTGCTTGATTGTTCGTCTATGCTGTCGATTTGTTTCTCTAATAGTTCAGCTTCCTTTTCCAGAAGGTCTTTCTCCAGCTCTTTGTTGTAAATTTCTTTCTCGACATCCACTACAGAGCTGTAAATGTTTTCAAAAGAACTGTCATCATCGTCTTTTATGACAGGCATATTTTTGGCTTCAATCACAGATATAAAGCTGCCTAATTCATCGATATGGTCTTCAATGCTGTCAATTTGATCTTCTACTTTATCCAATTCATCCTCCAATGCCTGTTTATCGCGATCGACATTAAAGGATTCATACTCAAACAAAGGATCGCCTTGCTTGACCAGATCTCCTTCTTTTACAAGAAATTGATTGAATGATCCAATCTCTTCATTGAAATAAATGTAATGCTCGTCGGAGGAAGTTGCTACTCCTTCGGTTTTGAGAGTTTCTTTCATATCGCCTCTGCCTATTTTTTCCCATTCATCGACATAAGCAGTTCTCTCAATCTTGCTGTTGTCTTTTAAAATAAGAAAAAAGTTAACGGCAATAAGCAGGATTGCTATAGACCCGACAAGGCCCAGCTGCCATTTTTTCATATTATTCAACACCTTCTATAGAAGCTTTTCAAATTTCATAAATGAAAGGAAGGATGAAATCATCCAAAATACGAAATTTAATGCCATAACCATTGTAAAAACGATTCCTGAACTTCTGTCAGACAGATATCGCAGCCCTTTGTACTGAAGGTACAAAGCAAATAGACTGAAGATGGATATTTGGCCAAAGAAAGCGACGATTAATGAGGAATCCGTTAAGTACTGAGCAATCACACCAAGTGAAATGGGGGAAGACTCTTTATCCAATCCGAATTGCCAAAACAGAGGCAATAATAATACCTTTTCTGCCAAAAGCACCCATACTGCAAACATTTGAATGACAAATATTTTTTTAAAAGGAATGTCGTTTAATGACCAAAAAAAGGTTACAGGTATTAGTAACATGATGGCCGGAAAAATCAGCCCCCATAAGATTTGGCCCAATAAAAATAATAGTTTCCTTGTTTCAAAGTCACTGGCTGATAGGGTGGTTAACTCTCTGGATAGGGTTTCTGTGCCGACACCGAGCAGGGCACTAATCGAAAAAAGAAGTACACTAGTAAGGAATAGTCCTAAGACCCGTACGTTAAATCCCCGTATTTCTTCCGCTTTTTCAAGCTGATAGAGAAAGTCCTTTTGGTGGAGAAGCCCCTTCGAAAAACGGACCTGATAAATCATGAAAAATCCTCCAATATTTAGATAGAATTGAACAAATTTGCAACAACAATCTTTATTTTAACTTAAAAACTGACAAAAAGGCACAAAATATCCTGTGAATCATATGTAAAAATATAGAAAATAGTGCTAAAATCCTAAAAATATTATTATAGTATATTTATTTGGGTATTTAGAAGTTATTTTTGCCTATTTGTTCATATATTTTTTCTTAATGACTTTTGAGTCAGCTAAAAGACCTGGGTCTCTCACCCCTAATTCCAGATGTTTCCTAAAAAATACTTATGTCTATTGTTGTATAATATCATATGGATAAAAATTGAAATTTTGGATTTCGATTTTAATTGAATTCTATTTTAATAGGGGGCTGAAATGAAAAAGATATTTATTGCTGGGCTAATATTTTTGTTTGTTTTTGCGCAAGGGATTAGCCAGACTAAAGCAGAAGGATTTTCGGATATTCAAAATCATTGGGCGAAAGATGAAATAACAGTCCTGGTAAATAAACAGATTATTGCCGGATTTGAAGATGGTACGTTTCGGCCATATTCAACTGTAACAAGAGGCCAATTTGCGGCTTTTTTGGTAAGGGCACTTGAACTGCCTCCGGGAGATTCAGGATTTAAAGATGTTCCGGAAAGCAGCAAGCTGTACAGCGATCTATCTGCTGCCAAAAAAGCTGGAATAATTGTTGGCACTAAGGATGGATATGCGCTTGCAAACGAACCTGTTACAAGAGCAAACGTGGCTGTCATGATTGACAGGGCTTTGCAATCCAGAGGAGACTATCAGGATAAGGCGGCCCTGACTTTTGATGATCAGGGATCGATACCGGCTTATGCGCTGGAAGCATTCCAGAGGATGGTTCATTATGGCATTGTCCTTGGAACGAAGGAGAATAAAATAGAGCATTCTTCACCGGCTTCAAGAGCTGAGTCAGCCGTTTTCGTATATAGAATGCTGGTTCTGCTGGGGGAAATTGATGAAGAAAAGCCTGCTCCTCCACCGCCGCCTGGGGAACCGGGTAAATCAGTAAATGTGTCATCGTCTGAAATTAAAATTCCATTAGGGGATGGGAATGATGTGAAGGTCAGGATGAATACTTCCGGGGTTCCGCTTTCCTATAAACGTTCCGATGTATTTACCCATATCCGCTCAAAGGATTATAATTACTATTATTATATGGGATATCCAAGCAGCCCTTTAGGGACCTTGAAGGTGACGTTAAGAAGAATCGATAACGGCGATACTTTTGTGTTTGCTAAATTTGAACATAACGGGAACAATCATTATTCTGCGTCGGTTATTCTTCCATTTACTAACGCCTCATCCTATAATATTCAGCGTTATGACTCATATGGGGAAGTAGTGCATGAACATAGCAATACGTATGGAATTGATCCATCAACACATCCGATTGGCTTGCTTAATGTAGCAAACGGCAGCGAGACGGTCGCGAATGTGATGATGAGTAAAAATTATACATCCCTTAAACGTGAAAAAGCCTATCCAAATGGGCAAAAATCGGTTTTAAGAGAGTTTTTGGATGAGTATGAAAGTGTAAAGATCTATCAAAATACATCATCCAGGGCAATTTCCATGCAATTGAATATGAAGGTTACAAGCAAAGCGGTTTCGGAAAGCTGGGTCATGCTGTCAAATGAGAAGCTTTTCAAGGATCAATACTATATAGATTACTGGTTTAAGAGAAGTATAGACGAGTATCATACGATCAATAAATGGCTGACAGCAGAAGGTGTTTATACGAAGCTTCCATGGTCTGTAGAGCCTGGCTATAAAATGGCATTTGGCCGTAACCTTGGATACATTCAGGGGGGCATCTATTTGCGTGCCTTTGAAGGATCGAATGAGCGGTACTTTTATAATTTAGTTATGAACTCCATTGCTGATTTGGATGTTTTTACAAATGGAGCGATCAGGAATGGCGATGTGCCTGTTTTTAAAACAGAATACACGAGTACATGGCTGAAAAATGCATATGGAACAACCGCTCCGTATATTGATACCCGGCATAACGAAAACACAGCACTGTTCTTGAAGAATGCAGGCGAGATCTTTGATATTTCGCAGCTTAAAGAAGCAAACCGGAAATATGCTGATTTCCTTGTCAATCAGAAGGAAATCGGTAATATTATTAAAATTACAAGTTCCAGCCATTTAATTGCGGATTACTATGCACCGGGTAGCCAGACTACACATGTTTCCTTAAATCATGCGCTGGGTGAAATGCGATTCTTAATTGAAACCTATAAACAAACCAAAGATGATAAGTATTATAAAACGGCCAGAGAGCTGCAGACAGCGATTGAATATTTATATCCCCGCTGGGTAAGGGAAGATGGCGATCTTTGGTACCAGGTAAACGGCAAGCTTATATTTAACGGAAGAGACTATGCCTGGCTAACATTGGTTGACTTATTAAAAAGTCAAACCTTATTTGAAGAGATTGGCCAGCCGCGAAGTGCGATCTTTGATAAAATGATTGTTTCTAAAACTTCTTACTTAGTCAATACAGGCCAGCCAATAAAAGGAAATATTATTGATATGCTTCGCGAACAGGGCTTTGGCGATCTTGTTAAAGGCTATGGAAATGTAAGTGCTGCAGGCGAACTGGGAAAGGATACACTAGAACTACTGGCTGATGAATAAAGAAACCCAAAGGAAAGCCGCCCTTTTTTAAGGGCGGCTTTTTACCATTCACTGATTTTCTTTTTAATAAAGTGAATATATTTTTCATCCATTTGAAGTTCAAAAATGATTAAGGCCTTTTCCATATAGGATTTTGCGGTCTTAATTTGTTTTTTTAGTTCATAATTGTAGCCCACATGATAATGTAATTCGCCCAGCAGATAGAGGTTGTCTCTTTCAATGCAATAATCAATGGCCTGTTTGCAGTAGCTTGTTGATAAATTGAACTCGCCCAGCCTTGTTAATGTTCTTGCCAGGTTGTAATAGAGCCGGGACTTTATTGTGTCATCCTGCAGATACGGCAGCAGCTTTAAATGCTCCTTTGAAGGTTCATAGACTGAAAGGGCTTCAGGAAGATGGCCTTCTTCAAATAATATGATGCCCTTGCTCAGTGAAATTTCGATCTCCCTCTCCGACCAAACTTTGTCGTGAGTCAACTGAATGGCCTCGTCTAATAGTTTTAGAGCTTTTGATACATTTTTATCCAGATGATAATAACAGATTCCTTTATGCCATAGCAGAAGCTGCAGATTTCTCCGATTTTGCAGGAAAAGTGCATTTTTTTCCTCTGTTTTGACAATTTGATAGATTTCCTCATATTGCAGATTTCTTCGAGCCAGCTTTAATTGTCTGCTGACCTCCTTTACATAATCAATTCTGGGAGTGGTGCCTATATCGAAAAAGTAGTTGACATCAACACCCAATCGCTGTGATATTAGATAGAGAGTAGATGCATAAGGATAAACATCTCCCTTCTCAATCTTGCTGATTTGTGCCTGGGTGCATATCCCCTGGGCAAGTTCTTTTTGGGAGAGCCCCATCAATTTTCTAAGTTCTTTTATCTTATCCCCAATTGCTGAAAAGTTCATCTGAACACTCCCCTGAAAATATTCCTATAATTATATTTTGCTTAGTTATCATGTATATTTTGTAGATTTATAAAGGTAAACCTGCCTAAATCGCCTTTTAAAGCAAATGGCCTGTTCCGAAAAATATGGTTAAATAGAACTGTTAGTTCATACTAATATTTAACTAAAAACTTTCTAAAGGGGGCCTGTCTAATGAAAAAACGTATTTTTGCTGTCTTGGCAGTTATGACGTTGATTTTAAGTTTTGCAGGTGTATCAGCGAGCGCTGCAGGTCAGGGTGATGGCGCAATTCGCACATCTGAACTTCCATCTGTGCATTAAAACCATGTTTTAAATCATTATTGGGAGCATGCTCCTGTTAAGTTTATCAGTTTTACGAACACTACTTATTAATCTCCATTTTATCACTCCGATTCGGGGTGATTTTTTTTGTAAGAATAATCTTCTTTTAAGCCAGTTTTTTTAAAATTACAAAAATATGCTTATAGTTATATTTTCTTATAATTAATTGTTCTACACCGGTATATTCGATTCCTTTTTGCTGTTAATCCATTATAATCGCTTTTCCACCGTTTATATATATTTGGTATCCTAAAAACATCCTGATAAAGAGGTGATATGATGAACGAAATAGAAATGAAAGTTTTACCGACATTCGTGGATGATGAATGTTCCATTATTTTCTCCTTTCACTTTAAAAATGGCCGGCAAAAAATTGGGGAAGCAGTCATTTGTACCTGTTCAGAAGCCTTTTTAACATCCAGGAACGGAATGAAAGAATTTAATCTGGGAACAAGATCACACATGCCCCAAGGAATCGAGAATACAATAGCCTATTTTAAAGAATTTCAGATCATGGAAGAATACAAGAGAGCATCTTTAAAAAATATATTGGAATTTTTAAGGGTAATTGGAGTCAAGAAGTTTTTATATCTTCAAAATATGTCTTTGTTTCATTCAGAACAAGAAGCGCTGGCTTAGCCGGAGTTTCTTTTTTTTTGTAAACTATTTCAAAAAGTACTAGATTTACAAATTTCCAGAACATAAGATAGATAGGGGAAGGGGGAGAGAACTTGCTTAAAAATACAAAAAATTGGAAGGAAGCCTTATTACTGTTTATATTTGTTTTAATGATCAATGCTCCCGAAGGTTCGGCAAGTGAGTTGACAACGGAGTATGTAAAAGTAATAGCTCTGACTGATTTGGTGCTGGTGGATAGCCAGGGGAATGAAGTTGGAAGAGAGTCTGCTGCTGTAAACACTGTTTTTCAGGTGGTTGAAGTGCTGGAAAATGGCTATTATATCAGTTTTAATAATCAGAAGGCGCTGATCTTAAAGGAGTATGTGCAGCCAGCCGGCAGCTGGGATTATTATAAAGATATAAAAGTCTTTAAAGCAAAAATAGATGCTGCGGTTTTGCGCAAGGAAGATGGAAAGCTGGTAAAGAGAGCCAGGCTGATGTCAGGCCAGATTTTTAAAAGGATTGGTGAAGAAGGGGAGTATCATATTATTCAATTCAGTTCCTTTAAAGGGTATGTATTGAAGTCTGAAACTGAGCCAGTTCTCAATGGTTCTTTGCCAAATGGGGTTGTGAAGGGCAGTACATTCACAAACAGGCTTATTTCTTTAAATGTTACTAATTTCTATTATTCTAACAATGGCAGGCTTCAGTCGATGGCCAGGATTGAAAAGAAAATAGAGGTGCAGGCCCTTGAAACATACCGGGACTACTACATAGTTGAAATTGCGGGGCGCCGTGCCTACGTAAAAAAGAGCGATGTAAATAGGTATACAGGCAATTTCGTTGAACCAAGGCGGACTTATACATATGAACAAATGATCCGTGATTTAAAAGATATTCGCCTGTGGTATGCGAATATTACTGAAATTCAAATTATCGGGAAGTCTGTTGACGGACGGAACCTGTATGCATTAAAGCTGGGAACAGGGAAAAATGAAATCTTTATAAATGGATCTCACCATGCCAGGGAACATATGACAACCAACGTATTAATGGAAATGATTGATGCATATGCATATCATTATTTGCGCAATAAAACGCTCGATGGCTATAATGTGAGGCAGATTCTAAGCGAAACAAGCATCTGGTTTGTGCCAATGGTCAACCCGGACGGAGTCACTCTCGTCCAGAGAGGTTATAAGAGTGCCAAAAACCCTAGTTATGTACTGAAACTAAATGGTAACAAAACCGATTTTTCAGCATGGAAGGCCAATATAAGAGGTGTTGACCTTAACCGCCAATATCCGGCTGATTGGGCGAATATTTGCTGCGATCCAGGGAAGCCGGGCCCGCAGAATTACAAAGGAACAAGGCCTTTAAGTGAGCCTGAAGCAAAGGCAGTGGCAGACTTTACGCTTGCCCACGATTTTAAAACAGCACTTGCCTACCATTCTTCGGGACAAATCCTTTATTGGCATTTTAACCAGGGATATTCCGCACTTCAAAGGGATAAGGCTCTTGCCCAGAAAATCTCAGCCAAGACGGGGTATTCTCTAGTTCCGGCAATGAGGAATCCCAGCGGCGGAGGTTTTACAGACTGGTTTATCCAGAACGAAAGAAGACCCGGTTTTACACCGGAAATCTCCCCATATGTTGGTGCCAAGCCTGTACCGGTATCATACTTTGACAGCATCTGGAAGAAGAATTATTCTATTGGCATTATGATGGCTAAAGAAGCCCAGACAATTAATTAAACCGTAAAAATAAAAACCGCCTGCCGGATCGTATATTCCGGGCAGGCGGTTTTTGCGTGAACTGGTATAGAAGTGGTATAGGTACCTGGTACCTGTCATCTGTTAACAAGGAGCGGCTCGTTTTCTTTGCGGATGCTTGCTAAGTGGGCAGCCAGGTGTTTTTGGTCGACGTAGCCGCCAAAGTCATCCGGGAGTTCCTTGCCGCTTGAATTGCTGATTCTTTGGGCGATCAGTTTTCCAACATTGGGATAAAAATGGTGTCCATCAAAGTAATTGTTAAGATCCTCTGTAACTGAGCTGGGATACATGAAATTATGCACTCCGCCAAAGACTTCAGCCACATCATTGAGCCAGCGTTCATAGTCCGGCAGTCTTCCTTCATCCACCAGCGCTTCAAATAATGGCGTGGAAATTGGTGTTGTGAACACGATAAACTCTGTATTTGGATTATTCTTTTTCAACTCTTCTAAGATCCTTTTATAGTCCGGGTTGTATTCATACGAATCACCGTAAAATACATCCCTGAACTTTTGGATTTTAGCTTCTGTTTGCTTTTCCATCACTTCAGGATCAACAGCCTTGGCGTTGGCCACATTGTTCCTGTTATAATTTCGCTCTTCCAATACTTTATTATCTCTGGACATTTTATAATTCTGCCACGAATATTCCAGGAGATCCATTGAGAGCAGGTTCTTATATCGGTAAAATGGTTCGTTTGCTGCTTCGATATATTGGTTTAACGATTTTTTTGCACTGCTTTCCTTTAGGCTGGATTTGAAAAAATCGATGCCAATTATGATTCTTTCGAATTCTTTTCCGCGTTTCTTCTTGGCGAGTTCAATAAGGCTGTTATATTCCTGCACAGAAGCATTGCTTACCGCAAAGTTATATACATTCATACCCTCAAAGTCATGCTGATTTATATAAGTGGTTCTGCTGCTTCCCAGCAGAAGTGTATCATAGGGGAAGGGCTGAAAAAGGATTCGATTTGTTTTTTGCTGCCGTTCGTTAATGACTGTTTGAACATCATTGTATTTATGCTGATGGCCAAATGTCCACATAGGATCCATATAATAAATGAGGGATCCTACAGAAGCAACGCACAGCAGTACAATGGACATTATTTTTATAACAAATGATTTATAATTCATGGATATTCCACCTTAGAAGTTGAAGTATAGAAACTCAGTGACCTTTTGCAGCTGGAATACAGAATAAACAATTAGTGCTGATACATAAAAGGCGTAAGCCCAATTAGGTTTAAGGCTGTTCTTTAATTCAATTGAGTTTTTGGCAAATATTGCAATGGCAAAGCCGATTAGCGTGATTAAGGCTGGCTTTAAAAATCCTTCCGCGAGCGGATACTGGTAAAAATCGCTGGTGACCTTTTGTATAAAGGCATATCTGTTCAGTTCTTCCGGCAGTGCAAAGCCGTTGAAGCCTGCCATTCCTTTTAATACATTCACCGCTACATCAAAGGATGGTGCCCTGAAAAATACCCATGTGGCATTAACAAAGTTAAAGGTGATGAACCATGCAAGCAGTTTATTCATTGTAAACCCTGCTTTTGTCCAAAAACGGTTAATTACGCTGGCAAAACCGTGCATCAAGCCCCAGACAATAAAAGTCCAGCCTGCTCCATGCCAGATTCCGCTGACAAAGAAAATGATCAATATATTTATATAGGTTCGTATTGCTCCCTTCCGATTTCCACCAAGGGGTATATAAATATACTTCGTTAAAAATCCTGATAGTGTGATATGCCATCTTCTCCAGAAGTCCTGGATGTTTAATGCCTTGTACGGCGAATTAAAATTTAGCGGAAGGGCGATATTGAAAAGCAGCCCAGCTCCAATGGCCATATCCGAGTATCCGCTAAAATCAAAGTATAGCTGGAACGTATAAGCCAGTGAAGTCATCCAGGAATCCACGAATGTAAGACTTTCAGCGATGCTGTATCCTTTATTTGCCCAAACGGCAAAAGTATCGGCGATCCCCACCTTCTTAAATAATCCCACTGAAAAAACGAAGAGTCCGAGACCGATATTTTTAAAATTGATTTTGCGGTTACTTTTATCATCGAACTGGGACATTACCTGGCTGTGATGGACAATCGGCCCAGCAATCAACTGCGGGAAAAAACTGACAAACAATGAATAATTTAAGAAATTATATTCTTTCGTTTCATGGCGATAAGAGTCTACCAGATAAGCAATCTGCTGAAAAGTATAAAAGCTGATTGCCAAAGGCAATATTAAATGAAGCACATTAAAATTGGTGTCAAAGGCTATGTTCAAGTTCGTTACAAAGAAATCGTAATATTTAAAATATCCAAGAAGGCAGACATTAAAGATAATACCAATGGTTAAAAGCAATTTTCTTTGCCAAACTGGCTTATCCTTTCCTAAAAATGAACCAATGGAAAAGTTAATAATTAAGGATGCCAATATTAAAGGCAGGTACTTTGGGTTCCACCAGCTGTAAAAGAATAGCGAGCTAGCGAGCAGCCATACTTTTGAGAGCGTAAAGTTTATTTTATTTAAAAGAAAATAGATGATAAACACTATTGGGAGAAACACAAAAATAAATTCAAAAGAATTAAAGATCAAAGAGAATCTCCTCCATTAAATTATGACTAAGTATACTGTCTGATGATTTCCGCTCCAATCAAGCAAAGTGCCCAAAATCAATATAAAGCTTAATCACAGCCAAATTTATAATGGCTATCATGCAGTCTGATTGCCAAATAAATCATACTATACAAGATTGAGAGTGACAACACAATGAAAAACGAATTGATATGATCCTAAAATTCAAAACTGTATATTAAGTTTTAATAGCATAAAAGAAAACTAAGGTATATGATTAATCTGATACAAATTACCTATTTTATGGTAATTAAAGGGTTTTAAACCATATTTTATCCATATATGATAATTTAACCAATAGAAGAAAAATTTTCATATTTCCTTCTTGTATAAAACCTCTTATGTGTTAAAATGAAAATGTAATATCTTCCGTTTTGTTTGGCGATAAATTGTGTGGGCGATGGTTGGTCGCAGGCCGGAAGAAGATATCTGCTTTATTAAGCGGATATCTTTTTTTTGTGTTATTTTATAGATAATGGTAATATTTCATTATTTTACCAATAAATTTGCTATACTTAGAAAGTAATAGATTTTTACATATATAGACATTTACTAGAAAGAAAGTCAGGGGTTGTAGAAAGTGAAGAAAATCATTTTTTTAGGTATTATTTTTCTGGTTGGTCTGGCAGGGCTTCAACCAGTATATGCAGCTGAAAGTCCCATCCGGTTGACACCTGGTATAACTCTGGAAAAAAAGAATACACTCATATCCAATAAAAAGCAGGCAATAAATCTGCTAAACATTAACCTTTTAGATCCTTATACCACCATGAATTATGGAGTATCTGATCCAATAAATAAGCTGGAACCTGTTACAGCTATGGCAAAAATGAATACCTTTGAAAAACATCATATTGTTGGAGCTATTAATGCTTCTTTTTTTCATATGGAAAACGGAAATCCTACCTATCTATTATCCTCAAATAATAACATACAATTTCTAGGGGCTGTATCTAATCTTGAAAATGGCTATATGTACACGCCGGCAGCTTTTGGTGTTGATAAAAACGGAAAGGCATTAATTGATAAATTTAAGCTTAAAATAACTTTTGGCCACCATAATAAAACCTTTCAGGTGGATTCATTTAACCGCCAGCGAAACACAAATGAAAGTATCTTATATACAAGCAGTTTCCGCTATGGAAATACCAGAACAAATGAAACGGGACTTGAAATTATCGTAAGGAATTTGAACAAGACACTGGACCCCGGGGCTGATTTCGGCGAAACGGTAACAGGGAAAGTTACAGGAATCAGGCCTTATGGACAAGTATCAAGTTCTATCATCCCTGAAGACGGATTTGTTATTTCTGCACATGGAACAAAGGCCGATCAAATAAGAGATTTGAAAATAGGAGATTCTGTGACGGTCAAAGCTGATATAGATGATAAATGGAGGGATGCTTCCTTTATGCTTGCAAGCGGACCGCTGCTTGTGCAGAAGGGAAAAGTGAATATGACTATTGATCCCTCCAGCCCGCGCGCCGTTTCGAGAGAGCCTAGAACTGCAGTCGCTGTGGATTCCACACGTAATAAAGTGTTCTTTGTAACAGTGGACGGGCGAATGCCGGGCTATAGTGAAGGGATGACACTTAAAGAGTTTGCAGCTTATTTAGTGAGTCTGGGAGCAGATCAGGCATTGAACCTGGATGGGGGAGGCTCAACTACTATGGCTGCAAGATTGCCGGGGAATCGGTATGCTTCCTTAGTTAACAAGCCTTCAGGAGGAAAACAGCGGAATGTTTCTGCTGTTTTGCAGGCCATCAGCACAGCACCTTACGGAGAAGCGGTTTCTTTTAAAGCTGCACAGTCAGTGGAAGGGAAGCTTGCCGTCGGAGCTTCCGTTTCATTTACATTATCAGCAGCTTTGGATAGGTATAATAATTTAATTCCAGTCCACCAGGACCAAGTGAAGTATAAAGCTGAAGGGGCCGCCGGGAAAATGGAAGGTGATAGATTTATTGCGCTTAAGGAAGGCACAGCAAATGTCACTATTCAATACGGCGAAGCGGAAGTGAAAGTACCGGTAACTGTTTCAGGTACTCCGCATAAGATTGAAGTTAATCCAAAAGAACTCTATCTTGGAAAAGGAGATAAGCAAAAGCTTACAGTTAAAGCTTATGACTCAAGCGGAAAACCGCTAATTATTAATTCATCCAATATTGAATGGTCTTCTTCCGGGGAGATCGGAGAGGTAGGTGCTGATGGGGTCTTCCAGGCTGCCGCAAAAGAAGCCAAGGGTACATTGACGGGAAGGATAGGAGGCGCAAAAGCAGTAATACTAGTGACCGTCAGCAATAAGCCGAGATCATCAGCAGTTTTGATTCTGCAGTGGAGTGGAAGGCGGAAGGTATTAGAGCCAGAACTTCATTGTCGTCCCATACGAACTTCGGCCATAAAGAAGGCAAGGGGACTTTAAAGCTGACTTATGACTTTGAGGGGAATAAAAACGGAACAGCAGCTTCCTATGCTGTTGCTTCCCAACGGTTACTAATACCGGGAAAACCTTCTGCGATTGGAATATGGGTTTATGGTGATGGACAAGCCCATTGGCTCCGCGGGAAATTGTATGATGCTTCAGGAAAAGAAGTGACGATTAATTTTACGGAAGATGGGGCGTTGAACTGGAAAGGGTGGAGGTACATAGAGGCTGATATCCCTTCCAGCGCAAGCTATCCTATTTCACTGGATCGAATCTATATTGCTGAACCTAGAGTTGCGAATCAAAATAAAGGAAGTATTTATCTTGATAAGCTGCAGGCTGTATATGATGAAGATCATATTGAACCGTACTTCCAAACCAATTCGAGTACGATTAAAGCTTCAGCAAACAAACAATGGAAGATTGCTTTTAATATAGAAATGAGCCCCTCCACCGTGAATAGCGGCAACATCTATGTTCAGGATGAAGCAGGTGAAAGGCTGCCTGTCAGTGTTAAATTAAACAAGGATCTTAAGACTGTTATGATCGGAGCTCCCTCCAAGGGATATGCTTCCGGCAAATCCTATCAGCTTGTTGTAACCACATTCGTACGCTCGGCTAAGGGAATACCTTTAAGGAAAGACTATTCTATGCCTTTTGGTATTTATTGATTTTGACTAGTGACTTGAAAATAAAAAGATCAACCGATGCAGGTTGATCTTTTTTACTGTTCAAAGGTTTATTGGCCGGGAGAAACCTTCCATTTGGTAAGGTCCGGGTTTTCCTTGTTTACAAGGCTGGAAGGATAGATAAATGTCCAGGGCTTGGAAGTGTTTGCTTTAACCTCGAAGTCTTCCAATTTAAATCCGCCTCTAGCGATTATATCGCCAGCGGCATCTTCAACCTGCAGCGGAAGCTGTTGAATATTAATATTTTTATCATGTCCATTCCGGATAAGAACTGTCACATGAAGATCCCCGGATTCCGCAAGTTTCGCAGACAGACCCATAAAGTTAACCTCTCCTGGCTTGGGAGGCTGAACGCTTTGAACAAGAGTTTGGAGCTTTTCCTTATCTTCTTCGGCAATTGTCTGTTCCCAGGTTTCATGCAGATCTAATGCATGCTGTTTCTTAAGCTCAAAGGCGATTGTCCAATCCTCTTTGCTGCATTCTGTTTTTTGCATTGAAGAAACCGGGAATACAAAAGTCCATGGCCGGCTGCTCTTCCCGGGTAAATCGCCAAGTTCACTTAAATCGAATTGGCGTCGGGCAATTACTTCTTTATTGGAGTCCAGAAGGAGCAGATCCGTTTTTTCAAACTTAATGCCTTTATTTAAGCTGTTCCGGACAAAGGCTGTTACTTCCAATCCTGACTCGGCAGGTTTTAAATCAATCCCGGAAAGGGAAATTTGATTCGGCTTTAAAGGAGCCAGTTCGTTATTTAAAAATCTTAAAACATACATTTGTTCAGTTGGGATATTCCAGCTTGGATGGATTGATAACTCTGTATCTACCTCTTCCTCTTCTGCTGACTCACTTTCATTGAGAAGCTCGGCAGCAGAGACGCTGCTATCCAGTCCCGATTTTTTCACTTGTTCCTTGCTTTTACGGCGGAAGATAGAAAGCATGGCTTTTTTCTCCTTTTAGTGTTTTTGCTGTTTTTGTTTATCTTCTTTTATACGCTGATGCATGCTGGCTGTTTCAAGGGAAACGGCCTTTTCAATTTTATGGTAGGTTATCGTAAACAATTCAAGGCCTTCTCGTTGATAAATTCTCATAGGGTCCTCTTGCTGGTAATGTCTGAGGCCGATTCCTTCTTTCAGCCTTGTCATTCCCTCAAGGTGCTGAATCCAATGCCTATCAATGATTGCTGTCATTACATATTTAAGGGCAGCCTGGAAATCTTCCTGGTCTCTTAATGCTTCAATTTCTTCTATATAATTGGTTAAAGCAGGATTAATGGAATCTTCAACCTCTGATTTATCGGTGACTGTTTCCGGCATTGAAATGGACTGTCCGGAAAGAATTGAATTCATTGATGCCAAAAGGCTATTTACCGGCCAATCTTCCGGCAGAATTTCATCTGCACAGGTGTCTTCCATTTCGTTCTTAATAGTTTCCTCTATCATAGGAATTAATAATTTGATGCGATCATCCTGTTCCAGGACCCTGTTTCTTAATGTATAAATAATTCCTCTTTGCTCATTAATGACATCGTCCAGCTTCAAATTGTACTCGCGCATCGAGAAGTTCGCGCCTTCAACGATTCTTTGTACTCGATCGACGAACTCATGGATTTTCTTGTTTTCCACTAATCCGATATTATTAACGGTAAGTGTTTTTTGGATCTTTTCCAAATCGTCCTTTGCAAACCTTCTGAACATATCATCTTCTAGCGATATGAAAAATTGGGTCGAGCCCGGATCTCCCTGGCGCCCTGAGCGGCCTTTCAGCTGATTGTCTACACGTCTGCTCTCATGGCGTTCTGTTCCCAGGACATGAAGGCCGCCAAGCTCTGCTACTCCTTCACCCAGAAGAATATCCGTTCCTCGTCCGGCCATGTTCGTAGCAATCGTAATTTGTCCTTTCTGTCCTGCAAGCGAGATTAGACGTACCTCCTGCTCCACGCTCTTGGCATTAAGCAGCTCATAGTTTAAACCAGCCTCATCCAGGTACTTTGCTATTTTTTCCGATTGAAGAATGGAGGTGGTACCCACTAGAACAGGCTGTCCTTTGCTGTGCCTTTCCTTGACCTCGTTAGTTACTGCTGTGTATTTATCATGAGTTGTTTTAAACACTCTATCTTGCAGATCTTCCCTCAATTTAGGTTTATTAGTAGGAATCTGAATGACGGACATTCCATAAACCTGCTCAAATTCCTTTTCTTCCGTTTTCGCAGTGCCGGTCATTCCGGAGAGGAAAGGGTACATTCTGAAGTAATTTTGGATTGTAATGGAAGCTTGTGTTTTATTTTCCTCTGTAATTTCAAGGCCTTCCTTCGCTTCTATTGCCTGATGCAGCCCATCACTTAATGTGCGGCCTTCCATTATCCGGCCTGTAAACATGTCAACAAGCATGACTTTTCCTTCGTGAACAATATAATCCACGTCCCGTTCAAACATCACATGTGCTCTTACAGCCTGTATTACATAATGGTATAAAGTCTGGTGCTCAAGTTCGTATAAATTTTCTACGCCAAAGGCTCTTTCAACCTTTTCAATTCCTTCGTCCGTGAGGCTGGTTGCCTTCGTTTCCTCATCAAAGGTATAGTCAATATCTTGTTTAAAACGCTTTGCAAGGCGTGCAGCAATATAATGAAGGTCTGCGCTTGCCGTCATTTTACCAGCAATAATAAGCGGCGTTTTGGCTTCATCAATTAATACACTGTCCACTTCATCTATAATCGCATAGTGATATGGCCTTTGGGTGCGTTCCTGTGTATTCCTGACCATGTTGTCCCTTAAATAGTCAAAACCAAATTCGGTTCCAACACCGTATGTAATATCTGCTTCATATGCCTTTTGCTTTTCTTCAGGCATCATCATTGGCACATTCAGTCCAACTGAAAGGCCGAGAAACTCATGGATTTGTCCAATGATTTCCCTGTCACGGCGGGCAAGATAATCATTGACGGTAATAACGTGAACGCCTTTTCCTTCCAGGGCCCTTAGGTAGCTGGGAAGGGATGCTACCAGAGTTTTTCCTTCTCCTGTAGCCATCTCGGCAATATTTCCTTCTGTTAAAACAAGCCCTCCAATCAATTGAACGTCAAAGTGGCGCAAGCCCAGTACCCGCTTTGATGCTTCGCGAACAACCGCAAAGGCATCAGCTTTTATATCGTGTATGGATTTGCCCGATTGTAAAGCTAATTTGAATTCATCTGTTTTATTTTTTAACTGGCTGTCGGATAAAGCTTCATACTTTTTTTCAAGTGAATTAATATGATTGACAAATTTGTAATACTTCTTTAATCGTTTATCATTTGTATCTCCGATAGTTCTTTTGAGAAACGTTAGCATGTTTGACGCCCCTTAATATCTAGTTAAACTAATAATTTCTAACATTTATTAATCTTACCAAAAGAATGCAATTTTTACTATATTTCCAGAATAAATGGGAAATAATTCAATATTTTTAATGGATCATTCGTCTTTTTTACCCAGAAAACATTATCAAATTATGTAACTATTTTCCCTTGTCTATCGTCTAAGAATAGGGATATAGAGCGGATGTTTGATTTTGGGGGAAATCGGGGAAATGGATGTAAGAAAACCGTAATCAAATTTTAGTGGATAAATTAAAAAGAAGTAGATATAATAATGAAGTTGATAAGGGTATAGTTTATTGACTTTACAAGATTACTAGTATTATAAAAGAGTCTGAGAAAAGCCTGCGATTAAAAACCCAAATTTTTGGAGTTTATGAACGAACTTGTTAATTTAAAAAAATTCACTTTGGATATGCTAATGATTGAGGAGGTCCTTCATGGTTTACCTTACCTTGTTAATATGTTTTATCGCTTCAATAATTATTACACCAATGGTAAAAAAGCTTGCCATAAAAATTGGTGCAGTTGATAAGCCAAATCAGCGTAAAGTTCATCAAAAAATCATGCCGCGTTTAGGCGGTCTTGCTATATATTTAAGCTTCATTATCGGTCTGCTGGTTCTAAGACCGGAAGATCAATTTGCAATGCCGATTATTATCGGAAGCTTAATCATCATCGTTACCGGGATTTTGGATGATTTAATTGAGCTTTCCGCTAAAATCAAACTGATTGGCCAGCTGGCAGCAGCTTTGGTTGTGGTACTGGGCGGTGTTCAGGTTGATTACATTAACATCCCTTTTATGGGGACATTGGACTTTGGTATGCTAAGTATTCCACTAACTATTTTGTGGATTGTGGGCATTACAAACGCCATTAACCTGATCGATGGCCTTGATGGTCTTGCAGCCGGTGTTTCCTCCATCGCTTTAATCACCATTTCCGGTATGGCTATTTTAAAGGGTGATGCATTTGTAGTAAGCGTTGGATTCATCGTGCTGGGAAGTACACTTGGCTTCCTGCTGTATAACTTCCATCCAGCCAAGATATTTATGGGAGATACTGGAGCCTTATTTTTGGGCTATATGATTGGTGTGCTTTCACTGCTCGGCTTTAAAAATGTCACCATGATTTCCTTTATTATCCCTGTTATTATTCTCGGTGTTCCGATTTCTGATACGTTTTTTGCCATCATCAGAAGAATTGTCAATAAACAGCCGTTATCGGCTCCGGATAAGTCCCATTTGCACCATTGCCTGTTAAGGCTTGGTTTTTCCCACAGGCAAACAGTTCTGCTTATTTATGCATTGGCGGCAATGTTTGGACTATCCGCGGTTATTTTGACACAGGCTACCGTTTGGGGAGCGCTCCTTTTAATCGGAACATTGATTTTGGCCATTGAGCTTATTGTTGAGAAAATTGGACTTGTTAACAAGGATTACAAACCGATACTGAAGATGGTAAATGCCAAAAAAGTAATGAAATAATTGGACCTGCTTATAAAAAGCGACTCTTAGGAGTTGCTTTTTTTTATGACTGTTTTTTTTATCTTTGTTTCATGTACTAAGCGGACCAGAGACGACCCTTGAGCCTCCAACACTAAGTCAGCATGGTCTCCCTTTGAATCCGACTCCTGCAAGCCATTGAATTGATACCCCGATAATTACCGCAAGAAGAAATTGTGGATGCATTTTGACCGCCTTCCGCTCCAATCAAACTTTAAGAACAGCCTTTGTATATTAAAAAAAGGCTTGTTCCTTTCGAACAAGCCTTTTAATCCTAGTATTCACTTCCGGTATTATGATTATCCTCATAAATGTTATCTTGATCAGCTGTATTAATGGTTTCTTCAATTTCCAGGTGCCTTTTTAGGGTTTCCTGCACATTTTCGACTTCCATTTCATCTAACTGATAATAATATACTGAATCAATATAGGCATCGCTGCCAGCAAGTGTCATGGTTTCAATGTTGAGTCCTGATCCGGCAGTCGCATAATCAATAAAAGATTTCATTTCGCTGAAAGATAAATCAGTTGTCATGTTATCTCCTACAGCTTCGATAACATCTGAATATTTAGTTAACCCCTTGGCGGATACCGCCTTTTTCATAATTCCCTTAATAATTTGCTGCTGTCGTTTCCCTCGCTCAATATCGTTATCCAGCTTTCGGGTTCTTGCTAATGCCAGGGCTTCCTCACCGTTCAGTTCTTGTAGTCCCGGCTGAAGGTTAATGGCATTTTTTCGATCCTTTGAATCCATTTCGCTGATTTCGTAAGGAACTTCTGCTTCAATTCCGCCTAATGCATCTATTACATCTATGAATGCATTAAAGTTCATTTTGACATAATAATCGATAGGGATATCCAAAAGCCCTTCTACCGTTTCAATCGTTGATCCGGCGCCACCATTGGCATGGGCGTGTGTAATCTTATCCTCATAGCCTAATTCTGGTATGTAGACGTAAGAGTCACGCGGAATACTTAAAAGCTTTACGGATTTATTTTTCTCATTAAAAGTAGCAACCATTAATGCATCCGAACGAGAGCCGCCTTCAAAATTGCGAACATTGCTATCATCAACGCCTATGAATAGGATAGAGGTGTTTTCATCCATCGGGTCTGCTTGCACCCGCTTTGTTTCACGCTCTATGGGCTGATACGACTCATCCATAACAGATTGAGCTTTGTTGTAAAGAATTGCACCATATGCGGTTGCGCTTAATGTAATAAATAATAATGGAAGTAATATCCAAGTAATGATTCGTTTTTTTCGCTTTTTCTTGGTTTTATAGGAACGTCTGTCCAGGGACATATTGTATTTTCTCCTTTAATAAAAAGTATGAATTCAATCTCATATAAATTATTTTACCGTTTTTTATAATAACCGTAAATTACGGATTACAGAGGAACGTTTTCCTCAAGGTATAACATGTCTCCTTCAGAAATTTCGGCTTGCCCATTTGTCAGGCTGGTCATCCACTCCGTAAAGGAATCTGTCTGGCTTTCTTCAACATATGTTTCAACTTCTACCGTGTCCAAATAATGAATCTCCTTTAAACTGTAAACGGAAGAACGCAGTTCATTTTCAAGCTTTCCAAGCCATGTGTAATCCACTTTGGTATGCATAACCCTCATTAGTTTACGTTCAACCATTCCGGTCTCTTTAATGCCTTCGGAAGTTGCTTTGCCATAAGCGCGGATTAAGCCGCCTGCTCCTAATTTTATTCCCCCGAAGTAACGGGTTATGACAACAACAGTATCCTTCAAATTCTTTTTTTTCAGAACCTCCAGAATAGGAACTCCAGCGGTCCCGCTTGGTTCTCCATCATCATTCGCTTTTTGTATTTGATCGTTCTCGCCTATCATATAAGCCGAACAATTATGGGTTGCATCCCAATTCTTCTTTTTTATCGTTTGGATAAAATCTTGCGCTTCAGCTTCAGTTTCAGCTCTGGAAACATATGCTATGAATCTGGATTTTTGGATTATGATCTCGTATTCACCGTAATCTCTTACTGTATAGTATCGGGGCAGCATACAAGCCAGCTCCTTTCCTATTGCTCCCGTGTTATGTATAAAATTCTGCTTCTTTCATTATAATTCGACAAAAAGCTTCCCACTTAAATTTCAACTGATTGTAATGAAACTTTAATATTGCCGTTCTTTTCACATGTTATAATAAAAAATATTCTGATAGTACATATGTCTTTTATTTTAGAATAATTTTTAGGTATAATTCCTTTTGAGAAAACATTCTTTGCCCTATAGTACTTGTTGTGTTGTAAGTTTACATATCTTTATATAGGATATAAGACTCAGGGAAGAAACTCAAGACTGTGCCTTTTTACCGAATTTTGGCTATTGTGGGATAGTTTTCATTCCAATTAGATAGTATAACCCTCCAATTCAAGCTAAAATAGTGGTAGACAGCATTCAGGAGTTCTATGCTCCTTGGAGGATTAGAATATGAATATTAAGAGATTTGACACAAAGACACTCGATCTTATTTTACAAAAGAGTGATCGACACAGTCGGTACGAGCAAGGATGAGATTTTTCGCATAGGGGAACAATGCCGCAAAGACCACGAAACCCTGACAGACGAGCTAAGAGATGTCAAACAGATGGTGATCAAAACCATTGATGAAGGGGACAAGCTTGAAGTCCAGACGAGGTTTGCCAGGAAGAGGCTTGCAGAGGTCAGCATGCATTTTAAAGATTACACAGAGGCAGAGGTAAGGGACGCTTACGAAAAAGCCCATCAGCTGCAAATGGACCTTTCCATGAATAGACAGCTGGAAAAACAGTTGCGTGACCGAAGGGATGACATTGAAAGAAGGCTCCTGAGTGTAAATGAAACCATCGACCGCGCTGAGGCTCTTGTTTCCCAAATCTCTGTCGTCATGAACTACCTTACAAGCGACCTAAAGCAAATGGGTGAAATTTTAGAGGATGCGAAGCTTAAACAAGAATTCGGACTGAAAATAATCGAAGCTCAGGAAGATGAGCGGAAGAGGTTATCCCGGGAAATTCATGATGGTCCTGCCCAAATGATGGCCAACGTCATGATGCGTTCAGATTTAATTGAACGAGTTTATAATGAACGGGGTGCCGGTGAGGCGTTTACTGAAATCAAAAGCCTTAAAAAAATGGTCCGAAATGCTTTATATGAGGTTCGCCGCATTATCTATGACCTGCGCCCTATGGCTTTGGATGACCTGGGTTTAGTTCCCACCCTCAGAAAGTACCTGCAAACGATCGAAGATTATCATGGGTCAACAAAGATTTATTTTAGTAATATAGGCAATGAAGTAAGGCTTCCATCCCAATATGAAGTTGCGCTTTTTCGCCTGGTACAAGAATCCGTCACAAATGCGCTTAAGCATGCGGACCCTAGAGAGATAAATGTAAAACTGGAGATTAATAAGACAAGTGTAATGGTTGTGATTAAGGATAACGGAAAAGGCTTTGATATCAGTGAGAAAAAAGCGGAGTCTTTTGGAATTATCGGAATGAGAGAGAGAGTGGAACTTCTGGAAGGTGAACTTTCAATTGATTCCAAGCCTGGCAAAGGCACGGTTGTCCTGATTCAAGTACCTTTAAACTTGTAATATAGAGAAAAATTCGAGAGAAAAAACCGGAAATTTTGGGAGGCGAAGCAATTGGCTACTAAGATCGTCATAATAGATGACCATCAATTGTTCAGAGAAGGGGTAAAACGCATCTTAGACTTTGAAAAATCATTCGAAGTTGTAGCAGAGGGCGATGATGGCACAGAAGCTATCTCCCTTGTTGAAGAAAATAATCCTGATGTAATCATCATGGATATTAATATGCCTCATGTGAACGGTGTGGAAGCTACACGCCAATTAGTTGAAAAATATCCTGATTCAAAAGTTATCATCTTGTCCATTCATGATGATGAAAACTATGTTACCCATGCACTAAAGACAGGAGCAAGCGGCTATTTGCTTAAGGAAATGGATGCAGATGCATTGGTGGATGCTGTCAAGGTTGTCGCTGAAGGCGGCTCCTATTTACATCCAAAAGTTACGCATAACCTTGTAAATGAATACCGCCGTTTGGCTACCGTAAGTGCAGGCGGTGGCGGATCAAGCTACTCACAGCCTGAAATCCGACGTCCGCTTCATTTACTGACGCGCCGCGAATGTGAAGTCCTTCAGCTCCTTGCAGACGGAAAAAGCAACCGCGGAATCGGCGAAGCGCTTTATATTAGCGAAAAAACAGTTAAAAACCACGTAAGCAACATCCTTCAAAAAATGAACGTAAACGACCGTACCCAGGCGGTAGTCGTAGCAATCAAAAATGGCTGGGTAGAAGTACGATAAGCAAAAAAACGGAATGGCAAATGCCATTCCGTTTTTTTATGTTTATGGGTACCAGGTACCACCCGAATTTTGTCGAAAACTATATTCTTTGAGGGGAATATTGGGAATTGGAATGTTATTAATAATTTTACAAATTTTTAATATTTCTATGATAAAATAACTAAGTAATCTACTAATTCATTAGGAGGAAGTTCCTTTGAAAAAGAAAACCAATAAAAAAGGTTTGAAAGCCCTTACAGGTGCAGCTTTAGCGTTTGGATTAATCATTCCGCAGGCAGCTCCTGTTATTACCTATGCGGAAGTAATGAATAGTGATGTAGTTAACCTGCAAATTTTGGAGACAACCGATATACATACGAACATTGTAAACTATGATTATTTCAAGGATGCACCAACACAGAGCTTTGGCCTTTCTAAAACAGCTACTCTTATCAAACAAGCTCGAACAGAAAATGCTAATACACTCCTTTTCGATAATGGAGATATTATTCAGGGTAGCCCTCTTGGTGATTATGTCGCAACAGTGGACAGGCTTCAAGAAGGTGAAGTCCACCCGGCGGTAAAAGCTTTAAATCTATTAAACTATGATGCTGCCACATTAGGAAATCATGAATTTAACTATGGTTTGGATTTCTTGAATGAAGCTATGGATGATGCTGAGTATCCAGTATTATCAGGAAATATTTATAAAGATGACGGCGACGATGACCCGGCGAACGACGAAACTTACTTTGATGCCTATGAAATTTTAGAAAGAGAAGTTACAGATCAAGAAGGCGATAAGCACACAATCAAGGTAGGGGTTCTTGGATTCGTAGCCCCACAAATCATGAATTGGGATCGTGCGCACCTTCAAGGAAAAGTAATCACCAAAGATATTATTAAAGAAGCAGAAAGCTATATACCGAAAATGAAGGAAGAGGGAGCAGACATTATTGTTGTACTTTCCCATTCCGGAATTGCCGACCTGGACAGCAAAGGCAATGTTCCTGCATATCGGGAATTTATGGAAAATGCATCATACTACCTTACTCAAGTAGAGGGAGTTGATGCTGTATTAACAGGACATCAGCATAAGAAATTCCCGGCTGTTGACAAAACAAAAGCGGATTTCCCGGACGGGCAAGGATTTGATAATGAAAAAGGAACCATTAATGGTGTTCCCGTTGCCATGCCTAGCTCCTGGGGCGACTATTTGGGCGTTATTGACATGACTCTTGAAAAAGTGGGAGAAGAGTGGACCGTTAAGGATGCAAGCTCTGCTTTACGCTCTGCAATCGGTGACTCTGTTGCAAGTGATGCTGAAATTGAAGATGCTATCAGTGGAGAGCATGAAGGAACGGTTGAGTATGTACGTTCACCAGTTGGAGAAACGACTAGCCCAATCAATAGCTACTTCGCTCTTGTGCAGGATGATCCATCCGTTCAGATCGTGACAAATGCCCAAAAGTGGTATGTGGAGAATAAGTTAAAGGGAACCCAGCATGAAGGTCTTCCAGTGCTTTCTGCCGGAGCTCCATTTAAAGCAGGCGGACGAAATGGAGCAGAATATTACACAGATATACCAGCAGGCACTATTGCTATTAAGAACGTGGCAGACCTATATCTGTATCCAAATACTGTGTATGCATTAAAAATCAATGGAACTGAATTGAAAAATTGGCTTGAATGGTCTGCTGCCCAATTTAAACAAGTTGATCCGGCAAGCAGCGAAGTTCAGCCTTTAATTGATACAGAGTTCCCGACTTATAACTTTGACATCATTGATGGAGTAACATATGAAATTGATGTAACAAAACCAGCTAAGTATGCAAAGGACCAATCAGTTATCAACCCTGATTCAAGCCGTATCGTGAATTTAAAGTATGAAGGCAAGCCTGTCACAGAGGATATGGAATTCGTTGTAGCGACAAACAACTATCGTGCTTCTACAAATATGATTGTAAATCCTGAAGGCAAGAATACGATTCTTGCTGCACCGGATGAAAATCGCCAGGCGATTATCGACTACATTAAAGAGACAAAGACAATCAATCCTTCTGCGGATGGAAACTGGACATTTGCTCCGGTACCAGGTGATGTGAAGGTATCTTTTGAGTCTTCACCAAATGCTGAAAAATATCTTGAAGCCAATCCGCATATCACATTTGCCAAACAGCTATCCAGCGGCTTTGCTGAATATACAACCACCTTGCCTAAGAAAGAGGGGGCAGAATTTGCAGATGTCCCTGCTGACCATTGGGCCTATAAGTATATTAGTGAATTAGCTGCAGACAATGTGGTAAAAGGCACAGACGATGGCCTGTTTAACCCTGAAGGGAAAATAACGCGTGCACAATTCGCTTCATTGGTTGTGAGAACTTTAGGCTTAACAGCTGAAAATCCGGTTCCATTTAAAGATGTATCCGGACGTCTTTCTTCTGATATTGCAGCAGCTTACGAAGCTGGCATCGTTTCTGGAACGTCTAAAACGACCTTCAGCCCGAACAGCTTAATTACTCGTGAGCAAATGGCTGCTATGATTGTCCGTGCTTATGAAGTGAAAACCGGCGAAGAGTATGATGCTTCTGAAAAGACATCCTATAAAGATGCCAGCATGATTAGCCCGCGTTTGGCGGAATATGTACATGAAGCTGCTGAATTGGGAATCATGAACGGCTCAACAACCGGCCAGTTCTTGCCTAAGCATAATGCAAATCGTGCACAGGCTGCAAAAGTCATTTATGAATTGTATATAAAGTAAAATAAAGAGGGCTGCCGTGTCAGGCAGCCCTTTATTTAACAGTCATTTTCCTAATTATGTTCTTGAACTTTATTTCGATTTTAAAGGGACCGTTCAAATACCTCTTCATTGTTATATGAGAAAATTCCTCAATGACCATAAATAACACAAAAGCCGAAACAATTATGGCTATCCACATCCACATAAGATCACTCCTCAAAGTATTTAATTTATGTAAAATTAGCAATCTTCCGCAAACTACTAATTTAATCATACATGAAAAAATGGTAGTTTTGTTGTAAAAACAGGAATTTTACCTTTTTTAATCATAAAATCTCGCTGTTGGCTGCAGCATACTAAACTTAATGCAATTTTCCCCACTATCATATAAAATGGTACAAGAACATACAGTAGAGAAAAAAGATAAGGATGGTAACTCTATTTATGAAAACGGCTGTTGTAACAGATAGTACAGCATACATCCCTAAGGATTTAAGAGAGAAGTTACATATACATATGATTCCGCTTAGCGTGATTTTCGGAAATGAAACCTATCAGGAAGAAGTGGAAATCACTGCAGCAGATTTTTATGAAGAAGTGAAGCATAAGGAGCTGCCGACGACTTCGCAGCCTTCTGTTGGCCAGTTTGTCGAGCTTTTTGAGAAGCTTTCGAAGGACTATGACGCAGTTGTTTCAATTCATCTATCGAGCGGCATCAGCGGCACTTTCCAGGGAGCCGTGACTGCTGGCAGCATGGTGGAAGGAATTCAGGTGTTCCCGTTTGATTCTGAGATTAGCTGTATGGTGCAGGGCTTCTATGTTCTAGAAGCTGCTGAACTGGCTGCAGCCGGGAAAGGCCCTCAGGAGATTGTTGAGCGTCTTGAAGAAATGAAGAAATCAATCCGCGCCTATTTTATGGTCGATGATCTATCTCATCTTCAGCGCGGAGGGCGCCTATCAAGTGCACAGGCATTGATTGGAAGCCTGCTGCAGGTGAAGCCGCTGCTTCATTTCGACGATAAGAAAATCGTGCCTTTTGAAAAAATCCGCACCCGAAAAAAAGCCATGAAGCGCATGGTTGATTTGTTCTGGGAAGACGTGAAAAGCGGAGAGCCCTATCGAGCGGTTATTATCCATGCGAACCGTGAGGAAGAAGCCCGCGAATGGAAAGCTGAGCTTGCGGCCCAGTATCCGAATGTGGAATTTATGATTAGCTATTTTGGGCCGGTTATCGGGACACATCTCGGTGAAGGTGCAATGGGGTTTGGCTGGGTGAAAAAATAAAAGAAGGCGCCATCTTTTAAAGAGGATGGTGCTTTCTTTTTGTCTATATTGTGAAATACGTGAATGGACTTGAACAACTGGGTAGTAGAATGGCAAAATTGAAGAGTAGAAGATAGTTATTCTTTTTATCAAAAGTCTCTTTCTTCAAAGATTATTGTTTTCACTTATAAATTCTGCCCGTTGATTTCCGCTGCAGTCACTTGCTTTCCGAGAGGAGGAAGGGGAGCCTCCTCGGCTTCGCCTGTGGGGGCTCCCACCCCCTCACTTCCCGCAGGACATTGAATAAACTTCCTTGAATAGACACCTCGTCGTAAGAAAATGCGAATGCATTTTCGAGGATCAAGTGCCCTCCGCTACAATCAACTCAGAGGTGAAACTAAGTTAGCTTACCCGAAAGCAACAAACTTTACGAAACAGCCTATCTAAAAAATAATGAGGTGATTTTTTGAGATTTACTTTAAGAAGCAATATGTTATCTCCACATGTTAACGAACACCCTCCAGACAGCCTCCCAATTACCTCGATTAAGACCACTCCAGAGCCGCCGCTTAATCAAACTTTCCCTTTTAACAAAGAACTCCAGCAATTACTCCACGGAAAACAGCTTCTAATTGATGATCTGCCTTTCCCCTTGGAAGAAATCCAGCAACACTATGAAAACGGCTATATTCTATACCGAAAAGGGATTAGTAAAGAGAATAATAAGATTGCCTGTGCCAGGTGCGGCAATCAGGATCCCTCGCTTTTTGCCAGCTTTCCCTGTGCGCGCTGCGGTGAGAAGGATTGTACCTATTGCCGGAAGTGCATCATGATGGGGAGGGTGAGTGCTTGCACGCCTTTGATTAGCTGGCGGGGGACAAAGCAGGACGAGGTGATAGCTCAGGATCCTTTAGTTTGGAACGGCAAGCTTTCCGATGGACAGCGGGTTGCCTCTGACCGAGTAAAGCAGGCTATCCAAATTAATAAAGAGCTTCTCGTATGGGCCGTATGCGGAGCAGGGAAAACAGAGGTGCTCTTCTTTGGAATCAGCACGGCACTCGCATCTGGAAAAAGAGTTTGCATTGCCACTCCGCGGACTGATGTAGTCCTCGAGCTTGGTCCCCGTCTAAAAGCAGTCTTCCCCGGGATACAAGTTGCCGTCCTCTACGGTGGCAGTGAAGATCGCCACCTCCAGGCTCCGCTAACAATCGCCACCACTCACCAGCTTCTCCGTTTCTACAAAGCCTTTGATGCCGTCATAGTGGATGAAGTAGATGCCTTCCCGTACACTGCAGACGAAAGCCTTCAATATGCTGTCCGCCAAGCCCGCAAAGACCTCTCCTCGATGATCTGCCTCACAGCAACTCCAAACCAGAAATGGCAAAACGAATGCCGGAGCGGGAAGAGAGACTATGTCACCATTCCCGCAAGATATCACCGTCACCCTTTACCAGTTCCAGCTTTCAAATGGTGCGGCAACTGGGAGAAAGCACTCAAAAAGGAAAAGCTTCCGCCGCCAGTTATCCAATGGATTAAAAAGCGGCTCGACAGCCAGAAGCAATGTCTTCTTTTTCTCCCCAAAATCGATAAGATGGAAAAAGTCCTAATTATCCTCAGAAAGCTCCATCCGAAAATTGAAGCGGTCCACGCGGAAGATCCAGACCGAAAAAGCAAGGTCCAAGCCATGCGCGACAAAGAGGTACCGATGCTTTTAACCACAACCATTCTGGAAAGAGGCGTAACCTTCCCCAATGTTGATGTAGCCGTTCTAGGAGCGGAAGACCGCATTTTTACAGAAAGCGCCCTCGTCCAGATCGCCGGCAGGGTCGGCAGAAGCGCGCAATTTCCCACTGGTGATATAACCTTTTTTCATTACGGAAAAACAGAAAGCATGGTCAAAGCTCGTAAACAAATTCTTAAAATGAATGAAGATGCTAGAAAGAAAGGACTGATTAATTATTAAATGTTTAATATGCCATGAAGAAATCCTGCCGCAAATTGGATGGAACTACTTAATTTCAAAGCAAGAACCTCAATACCTATGTGAATTCTGTGAAAACAGCTTCACTTTAATAGATGGAGAGACTTGCAGCAAATGCAGCCGCCCTCTTGGAGACACCGAGTATAAACAGAAAAACCTCTGTTTTGACTGCATTCGATGGGAGACGGATCCTCAATGGGAAGGCTGCCTTGAACGAAACCATTCCTTGGTCACCTACACAGATTTATGCAAGGAAACAATTGCACGTTATAAGTTTCGAGGCGATTACATTCTTTCCTATGTATTTGCCAGTTTGATGAAAGCCAAGCTGAACACTCTTCAATATGATCTCCTCACCTCTATTCCTTTGAGTTATGAACGCCTGTATGAACGGGGATTTAATCAATCGGAGGCAATCATTATTGCCATGGGAGCCAATCCCGAATCACTCCTCGCCAGAACCCACACGGAAAAACAATCAAAAAAATCCCGCTCCGAAAGGATACACCTTCCGCAGGTTTTTCAAATCACTGCGCCCGATAAAATCACACATAAAAAAATCCTCATCATTGACGATATATATACTACCGGCTCAACGCTTCATCATGCGGCAAAACTCCTCATGGAAGCAGGCGCTGAGTCTGTTAGCTCTATTACTATTGCAAGGGGCTAAATATGTAATCAATTGAAAGAGGGGGAGCAGAAGTGGCTGAACTTTCAAACTGCCCAAAATGCGACGGCCTTTTTGTGAAAAATCAATTCCGCGAAATCTGCCAGGACTGCTGGAAAGAGGAAGAAAAGGCATACGAAACAGTTTATCAATTTATCCGCAAGCGGGAGAATCGGACAGCAAAGCTGCTGGAGGTTGTGGAAGCGACCAGGGTTGAAGAAGAGCTTATTTTGAAATTTATTAAAAGCGGACGCCTGAAGCTTGCTCACTTTCCAAACCTCGGCTATCCGTGCGAAAAATGCGGGGCGAGCATTCGGGAAGGAAAGATTTGCGGGAGCTGTGCTGAGGAACTGAGGAAAGACCTTCAGCAGTATACAGCTGAGGAAGAGCGGAGAAATGAATTGTTAAAGAAAGAGAAAAACGCGACTTATTTTGTGGTAGATGAAAAACTAAAGAGGCGGTATTAGGCTATGTGTCAGGTGCACATAGTCTTTTCTATAGGCTTTTAGATGTATTTTTTACCAAACATAAATTAATATTTAAAGAAACTGCATCTATAGCCGATAATAGAATTAGATTGAAATCGACCGGAATGAAAGTGAGGGATACCTATGAAAATCAATAACTTTGGACCTTCAGGTGTGAATCCGTACAAACGCCAAATGAACAAGCTTGAAAGCACGAGTAAACCAGCGAAGACTGCTTCAGATAAAATCGAAATCAGCTCCACTGCCAAGGAAATGCAGCAGGTATCACAGCTAAGTGAAAACCGCAAAGCAAAGGTAGAAGAGCTTAAAATCCAGGTAGAGAACGGCACATATAAAATGAATCCAAAGGAAGTTGCAAAAAGCATAGCCAACTTCTATTCGAAAAAATAAAGGGGAGGAAGAAGCATGTCCGCCGAAGCGCTAATCACATCCATGGAAAAACTGCTAAAGCTTCATAAAAGCCTTTATAAGCTTGCAGTTCAAAAGACAGACATCATCAAGAACGGCGACATGGACGCCCTGAACCAGATGCTGAAGGATGAGCAGACCCATATAGCTGCGATTGACCGGATGGAAAAGGAGCGGCAAAAAGCGGCAAAGATGATAACTGCCGGGACGGAGAGCCCAACAGTTTCAGATTGTATGGCTTTCCTTTCACAGGATGAACAGATCAAGCTGGAGACGATAACAAAAGAGCTGACTGAGCTGGTATACGAACTAAAGGAACAGAATTATCTGAACCAGCAGCTCGTCCATCATTCCCTGCAGTTTGTCAATGTCTCTATGAATCTATTAAGGCCGCAGCCGGAAAACATGAACTACGGCCCGCCGGCAAAAAAGAAACCATCCGAAAAGAACGCCCCAGGCATCTTTAACTCGAAAGTGTAGCAGAACGGAGGAACAAACATGCGTTCAACCTTTATGGGACTTGAAACTGCCCGCCGCGGCATGTTTACCCAGCAAAGCGCTCTATATACAACAGGCCATAACATTTCAAACGCAAACACGCCCGGCTATTCCCGGCAGCGGATTAATTTTACACAGACCACTCCCTACCCATCTGTCGGCATGAACCGCCCGCAGCTGCCAGGCCAAATGGGAACTGGTGTTGAAGCTGGGAGTGTCCAGCGCATAAGGGAATCCTTCCTGGATGTTCAATTCAGAACAGAGAATACCAAAATGGGCTATTACGGTGCCATGAGCGAGTCCCTTACCAAGATGGAAGAGATTATGAATGAACCTTCCGAAAGCGGACTGCATAGCACGCTCGAGAAATTTTGGAACGCGCTTCAGGATCTATCCAGCCACACTGAAAACACGGGTGCCCGTGATGTTGTCGCTGCATCCGGCCAGATGGTCGCCGACACGCTTAATTATTACTATAACTCGTTAACAAGAGTGCAGGATGATATCGGCAGCCAGGCTGAAGTGAAAGTAGAAGAAATAAATGCGATTGTGGCGCAAATTGATCATCTTAACAAACAGATTGCTGCGGTAGAGCCGCATGGCTATCTTCCGAACGACTTGTATGATGAACGCGATATGCTTGTTGATAGTCTTTCAAGTCTGGTGAATGTAAAGGTGTCCAAAGTGATCCCTGATAATTATGGCAACGCCAAGAAGATTGCAGATGGATTATATAATATTGAAATCGTGCAGCAGGATGGGAAGTCGTTCGATCCCCCTATAAGCCTGGTATCTGTTACCAAGGAGTCAGGTATCGTGGGCACTAGCAAAGTGGGACTAGAAAAGAACCCTGACAGCGGATTGGTATCGGGATTGAAAATTGGAGAGAATGAAATCTCTGATTTTAGCAATCTCTCAGGAGGACTGGCCGGTTTAATAAAAAGCTTTGGATACGAGGCTGAAGGCGGCTCGAAGGGAATCTATCCTGAAATGCTGGACAAGCTGAATAAAATGGCTGAGGCATTTGCCAGGGAGTTTAATGAGATTCATAAAAATGGATTCGCACTTGGAGCAAGTGAGCCATCGGGATTGGACTTTTTCCAATTCGCGTCTGGAAATGCGGCTCAATCCATTAAGGTTAATCAGGCGATATTGGATGACTCGACTAAAATCGCTGCAGGCAAAGCAAGCGGCGCTTCAGGAGATAACGCAAATGCACAGGAATTGGCGGATCTGCGAAAGAAGAGTTTTAGTGAATATACATCTCTCTCTTCAGATGAAAAGGCCCAATTAAGCGGCAGCCTTGATTCCTATTATTCAGGAATCATAGGCCGGATGGGCGTAGATTCCCAAAGCGCCAAAAAGGATTTGAAAAACTCTTCGATTCTCGCAGACTCGGTTGAGCAGAACAGGCAATCCGTCAGCGCGGTTTCATTAGATGAAGAAATGACCAATATGATTAAATTCCAACATGCCTACAATGCTTCGGCCCGCAATATCACAGTAGTCGACGAAATGCTCGACAAAATCATCAACGGCATGGGCGTTGTAGGCAGATAGGCGGTGAAATAATATGCGCGTAACGCAATCAATGCTATCCAATAACATGCTGCGAAACCTCAGCAACAGCTACAACCGGCTGGACAAGCTGCAGGACCAGATTTCCACACAAAAGAAATTTACAAAGCCATCCGATGATCCGGTTGCAGCGATGATGGGCATGAACTATCGTACGGACTTGAATCGAATTCAGCAATATACCCGCAACATCGGGGAAGTGAGGAACTGGGTCGACAGCACGGATGATGCTCTGGATAAAGGCGTGCTGGCGCTGCAAAGGATTCGTGAGCTGACCGTTCAGGCCAGCAACGGTACGCTTGAAGGGGATCAGCGAAAGGCCATTGCTGAAGAGGTTAAGCAGCTGAAAGAGCATTTGCAAAACATTGGTGATACTCAGGTTGGCGGGAAGTATATTTTTAATGGAAACCAGACTAATGTAAGACCTTCCGAGACTGGTACATATGCAAGTGGAAGTATAGAGCTTGAAGTATTCTCGGGAATAAAAATTCAGGTGAATACAGAGGGATCTGAGTTATTTGGGGATATGCTGTCTGCTGAGGGGGATATTCAAAAATTAATCACGGCTCTGGAAACGAATGATCCGGCTATTGGGGATATGCTTGAAAACGTTGATAAGAATATCGATAACTTCTTGTCAGCGCGTGCTCTCATTGGTGCCAAGCAAAATCGTGTCGACCTAATGGAGGACCGGCTTTCCCAGCAGGAAGTATTCTCGACTAGAATCCTTTCTGATAATGAAGACATTGATATGGAAAAAGCGATCATCGAGCTCACGACTCAGGAAAGCGTCCATCGTGCCGCACTAAGTGTCGGTGCCAAGATTATACAGCCTACTTTGACGGACTTTTTAAGATAATAACGGAAAAGCTATCCATCTGTGATAGCTTTTTTTCATAAAGGCTGTTTTCGTAAAGTTTGTTGCTTTTTTACTGATAACTAAGTTTAACCTACTGAGTTGATTGTAGCGGAGGGCACTTGATCCTTGAAAATGCATTCGCATTTCCTTCGTGCGGTGTCTATTCAAGGAAGTTTATTCAATGTCCTGCGGGAGGAGAGGGAAGTGGGAGACCCCACAGGCGAAGCCGAGGAGGCTCCCATTCCTCCCCGCGGAAAGCAAGTGACCGAAGCGGAAATCAACGGGCAGCTTTCATATGCTAAAACAACAATTTATGAAATAGAGCCTTCATAAAAGAGGTGTCAAAGATGAATGTGCCGCAAATACGGCTCCAATCCAATTTTATTCGTATGGGTCTGAACATCGAAAAACCAGTACAGGAAATTCACCAGCCGCCTGCTGTCCAATCCATCCAGCAGCCAAAAGCGATCCTTGAGATTGAAACCATACCGGGCAAGCTCACGATTGACCAAACAAAGGCAAGAGAAGACGTAGATTTAAAAAGCATTGGCAGGAGAATTGAGGAATTTGCTCAAAATGGCTATCAGGACTGGCTGAAAGGGCTTGAAAGAAGAGCGATACAAGGGACGGAGCTCATGAAAATTGAAAATGGCGGCAATCCGATTGCTTATCAGGCGAAGGAAAACAGTGAGGGTTTGCCTAAACAGTTTAATATCGGTTGGCTTCCATCTCACAATAGTGTAAAGATCCAATATGAGCCCGCAAAAGTGAACATTGAAGCCCAGCCGCAAAAGCCGAAGATTGACGTTGAAATTAGAAAGCCGATTCATAACTATACGCCAGGGAAAGTTAGCGCCGAAATACATGAGAAAAACGGTCTAAGAATTGATTTTATAAATCTAACAATCTAACAAAGTGGTGAAAAAATGAAGATACATACGAAGTTTCATGGTGAGCAAGAGATAAACAGAGAAGATATTATTAAGTTTCCATCAGGGATACCGGGGTTTTTAGAGGAGAAAAAATTCTACATTCTTCCGTTAGAAGGGACTGACCTTTATGTGCTACAGTCAGTTAGGGGGACAGAGGTAGCTTTTATCATTACCGATCCTTTTGCGCTTTTTCCGCAATATGAATTTGATTTACCGCAAGAAGTCCTCGAAAAACTAGAGATAAAATCAGAAAAAGACGTCGCTACCTTTGCA
The DNA here is from genome assembly GCF_058145115.1 of Cytobacillus sp. C11.1. Lineage (NCBI taxonomy): Bacteria > Bacillati > Bacillota > Bacilli > Caryophanales > Bacillaceae > Cytobacillus > Cytobacillus sp. C11.1. Next base: position 1,412,344 of record NZ_CM176935.1, read on the forward strand.
ATCTTAACAGTAAGAGAGCCATTTCAGGAAACAACGGCCAACCTGCAGGCGCCGTTAATCATCAACCAAACAAAAAAATTGGGAAAGCAAGTCATACTCAATAACCTAGCCTACCAAACAAAGCATAAAATCCCAACTCCTCAAGAACAGGGGGAGAAATAATGCTTGTACTTACAAGGAAACTAAAAGAATCTATCATGATCGGGAATGACATTGAAGTCTCCGTCCTCTCCATCGAAGGAGACCAAATAAAACTTGGTATCACCGCACCTAAAAATATCGACATACATAGAAAAGAAATCTACCTATCCATCCAGCAGGAAAACAGCAGTGCGACACAAACGGAAGCAAATGCAATAGACAGTTTAAGTAACTTTTTTAAAAAGAGATAAAAATATTTTAATTCTATTAAAAACTGGGTAAATTGGTCGATATAACCAATGTGAAGCTGGACAGCAAAAAGGCGGCCGACTTTTCTGCTGGTTCAGTAAAACAAACCACATGGACGTGGGACACTAAGCTCAAGGAGGAAACAAACAATGAGAATTAATCATAATATTGCGGCGCTTAATACTTATCGTCAGTTGAATAATGCTGCTGGTGCGCAATCTAAATCAATGGAGAAATTATCTTCAGGTTTACGTATTAATAAGGCTGGGGATGACGCTGCTGGTCTAGCAATTTCTGAAAAAATGCGTGGGCAAATCCGTGGATTAGATATGGCATCTAAAAATGCACAAGATGGAATATCTTTCATCCAAACAGCTGAAGGTGCACTAAATGAGACACATTCTATCCTACAACGTATGCGTGAATTAGCAGTACAATCTTCAAATGATACCAATACTGATGCTGACCGTGGAGAACTTCAAAAAGAAGTAGACCAATTAGCTGAAGAAATTACTCGCATTGCTAATAACACAGAATTCAACACAAAGTCTCTATTAAATGGAGCTGTGGATGATAATAACGTAAAAGCTGCAACATTTCATATTGGTGCAAACAACGGGCAAAACTTAGAGCTTACTATTAAAGCGATGGATGCTAAATCTTTAGGAGTTACTAGAGATAAGATAGAAGGAACTGTCCAAAATGGTGCTACTGATGTAACTGATATATCAATTACAGGTTCAGCTGCAGCTGTTACAGATGGCAATGCCGTTACAGTTTCAGCTCAAAATGTTTTTGGTGGTTCAGTAGCAACAGGAGCGACGGGTATTACAGGTGTTACTGCAACATCTGGTGGTTCGGTTGTAGATGGAGCAAGTATTGATATTAGTGTGGCTGTTGATAATGCTGCAAACTCAGCTTCCATTACAGGTGGAACCACCGCTGCAACAACTAGCTTAGCTGGAATATCTGCTGATGCAAAGTTAACTATTACTGTTGATGGCACTAATTATGAGCTCGACCAAGCTGATCTGCAAGGGGCAACTGGAGCAGGAAAGACTATTACTGATCTAATTGGGGCAATTAACTCTGCTGTAGGAAGCGATGTTGCAACAGAGGGAACTGGTGGCGATGCAGGTAAAATTGTATTGGCATCAGGAACTACAGGCGGTACTTCAAATGTTTCAGTTGCAATATCTGGGACTACTACAACAGATATAGATACTGCATTTGGTTTATCAAATGGATCAACTGATACAGGGGATGATGCAGACTATGCTGTCACTTTCAATGATGGATCAACTTCAGTGACCGTATCTGGAGTAGCAGCAGATGCATCTTCTGTTTCTGGTACAGGTGTTTATTCAACTCTATCATTTAACACAGGCGGTACGGTAAGTACAACTACTGCGGGTACTATAAATATTGGTGAAACTTTTACTGTTACATTATCTGATGGAAATAATGTTAACTCAGTAATTACTGGACTTGCTGGTAATGAAACAACTATTTCTGGTACAGGGGACTTTGCAGGATTTAAATTAACTACCGATGGTGCATTTGATGAAAATCTTTCAGCAACAATTGATGTTGCTTTAGAAGCTTCGTCTAAAGCTACTTTTGCTGCGGGTGCAAAAACTGATGATGCTAAAGTAGCTGGAGGTATTGATATTTCATCTCAATCAGCTGCAGATACAGCTATTACAGCAATTAACACAGCTATTGAATCAGTATCAGCCGAACGTTCTAAACTTGGTGCATACCAAAACCGTCTAGAACACACAATCAACAACTTAGGTACTTCCTCTGAAAACCTAACTGCTGCAGAATCTCGTATCCGTGACGTTGATTATGCTTTAGCTGCATAAGCAGTGACAAGCACAGTCGTCCTAGCTGGTAACGGCTAGAGATTATTATCGGGTGAATTGCTGGAAACCCCTTAGAGCTTTTCTTACCACAACGTAGTTGGAAACGACATGCGTGAAGGTGTGATAAAAGAGAAGATTGGGCAATCAGCAGCCAAGCTCCTGTCTCGAAAGAGTGGAGAAGGTTCAACGACTAGGATAAACCATCTAAGGCGAAAGCTATGATGATGAAATCCATAGGTGAAACAATGGTCATCAGCATTGTGAATCCGAAGTGCCCGACCCCTACTTGCTAGAGGGTGAAGATATAGTCTTGTCATTTGTGAAAGCAAATGTTCGCACGATGGCGAAAGAAATGATGAACCAAACTAAGAACTCTATCCTTTCTCAAGCTGCTCAAGCTATGTTAGCACAAGCAAATCAGCAGCCGCAGGGTGTTCTTCAGTTATTACGTTAATTATTTTAGGGGCTTTGGGAAACCAGAGTCCCTTTTTTAAATAAGGAAAAAAAGTTAAAGATATTATTGGCTATCCTCCTTCAAATCCTACTAAACTAAGTTTCTAACTTCTCTTAAAATTTCCATAATAATTCCGATATAAAGAGTGTTAACAATTAGATGTTTATTTAGGGGGATTAACCATGCTTGAAAAAGTATCATCCCAATGAATACTTACAGCTTCTTATACATCTCTAAAGTTCGTGCTTCATGATAAATTAAACGAATATTATGTAACCGTTATTGATAATACAACACAGGAAGTGGTGAAGGAGATTCCTTCTAAGAAGCTTCTGGATTTATATGCTGCTATGACAGAGTTTGTAGGTTTGGTAGTAGATAAAAAAATATAGTTTAGGAAAGGCAGTGACCCATTATGCGCATTGGTGGACTTGCCAGCGGAATGGATATAGACCAAATGGTCAAAGAGTTAATGACAGCTGAGCGAATTCCGCTTGATAAACTCAGTCAGAAGAAACAATACATGGAGTGGCAGCGGGACGATTACCGAGACATGAATAAAATGCTCTTTGAACTTGATAACTTAATTTTTGACGGTATTGGAAAACAGGGCTCCTATATAAAAAAGACTATTAATATATCTGATCCCAGTGCAGTCTCAATTAGAAACATTAATTCAACTACAGAATTTAATGGATCGCTTAAGGTAGATAAACTGGCTACTTCAGCTACTATGTTCAGCGGGGTAGAGATTACCCTAGACCCCTCCAAAAAGCTTAGCGAGCAAGGGATATCGGGAACACAGACTATTAAGATCCAAGCTATTAATAAAGATGGTGCCATGGACACTAAGGGTTATACCCTGGAGTTTGATCCAGCCCAAGAAACAATCAACAGTATTATTGAAAAAATCAATAAAAACTCAGGTGTCACAGCCTTCTTTGATACAACAACAAAGAAGATTTCACTGACTGCAAAAAACACAGGGGGTATTGATGATCCGAATACTGCTTTAAATGAATCAGAAATCATCTTAACGGGAGATTTTTTGAGCACACATCTAAAGCTGGCTTCTAATAATCGAGTTGCGGCTGACAATCTGGCTGGAACACACGGAACGAATGCTGAATTTATATATAACGGGTTAGCGACAACCCGTCCGTCTAATAATTTCCAAATAAATGGCGTTGAATTTACATTGAAAAATGAAACAACAACGCCAGTTACTTTTTCATCCTCACCAGATGTGGATGCCGTTGTGGAAACTATTGTTAAGTTTGTGGATAAATACAATGAAGTAATCGGCAAGATCAAAGGTGAACTGGATGAAAAAAGATATCGTGACTATCAGCCGCTAACGAAGGAACAGCGGGAAACAATGGAAGAGGAAGAAATCGAACTTTGGGAAGAAAGAGCAAAAAGCGGCACATTACGGGGAGACTCAATCCTATCGGGCAGCCTAAATAAAATGAGAATGGATTTATATGCACCAGTTAGCGGACTGCAGGGAATATCACAGCTTGCACAAATAGGCATCAAAACCTCCAGTAATTATCTTGAAGGCGGCAAGTTAATTATTGATCCTGATAAATTAAAGCAAGCTATATCAGAAAATCCTAATGGTGTATATGAACTATTTCAAAAGGAAGGCAATACAACCGAAGAAAAAGGGTTAGCACGAAGATTGCGTGACTCAATTAAAACAACAATGGCCGATATTGAGAAAAAAGCAGGGAAAGCATCTAGTGTAAATAATACTTTTTCCCTCGGCAGGCTATTGAACAACCTTGATAGTCAAATCACCAGGTTTGAAGATCGCCTTCTTAAAGTAGAAGACCGCTACTGGCGCCAATTCACCGCCATGGAAAAAGCGATCCAGCGTTCTAACGAGCAATCCATGTTCCTCATGAACCAATTCAGCGGCGGCATGTAATAAAAAGGAGTGTTTTAAATGGCAGTAAGCAATCCATACCAATCCTATCAGCAGAACTCAGTGAATACAGCTTCACCAGGCGAGCTGACACTTATGCTATATAACGGCTGCCTGAAGTTTATTCATCAGGCTAAAAAGGCCATGGCAGATCAGAATATCGAAACGAAAAATATCAATATCCAAAAAGCGCAGAATATCATCCAGGAGCTGATGGTGACGCTTAATATGGATTTAGACGTTTCGCGGAATATGATGTCCCTCTATGACTATATGAACCGGAGATTAATAGAAGCTAATATTAAAAATGATGCTGCGATTCTTGATGAGGTAGAAGGCCTGGTAACTGAATTCCGTGATACTTGGAAGGAAGTTATCCAGGTTAACCGCCAAAAGCAATTCTCACAAGGCGGCACAGTCTAGTGAGTTCGGTACAAAGCTTTTATGAAACAACACTAGAGCTGATCGCCACTTTAGAAAATACAGTAATAGACCGGGATGAAAAAATAAGTGAGGTAGATGTGCTCCTTGAGAAGCGCCAGGAGGCAATGGCAGGCATGTCTTCTCCGTATTCGGAGGCCGAAAAGGAAATTGGAGCTCAGCTAATCAAGCTCAACGAAAAGGCAACCCAACTGATGCAGCGGGAAAAGCTTTTCATCCAAAAAGACATCAAAGACTTAAGCGTTAAAAAGGAATCATCCAATAAATATATAAACCCTTATCAATCCATGGCGACGGACGGCATGTTTTATGATAAAAGAAAATAGGTGACCCATTTGTTAACTTTGACAGAAGAGCAGTACGTTTTTTTGAAAGGATACAGCGACCTTTTATATACGATTGATGAGGCGTTTGATTATATTGTCAAAAGCTATAGCGATTTGAGCAAAACAGAAGGAGACCGTCTCCTTGCTGATGTTTTTCATGCATTGCCGCAGATAGCAGCATCTAATGAGCAGCTCAGCCAGCTTTTTCATAACGGCCATTCAATGCAGAATGCGTTAAAAGATATCAGCACTGTGGCCGATCAGGCTGAGCTTCTTTTGCAATGCTTTGAAGACCTTCCAGTAAGGCAGGAAATCATCTCACAAAAGCTTTATCCAGCTTTTGCTCATTGGCATCAATCCATCCAGCAAGAGCTTCATCCCTATATCCAATCCTGACCGCTTCCCGACGAAGCGGTTTTTATTTTCCCCCTATAATTTAGTCACACTCTCGTCACCAATCCGCCACAACTTTTGCACATTTTTCACTGTTTCGGCAGGAGTTTTTAAGGGTAAAATAGAAATATAAATACATAGTCTTAATATACTTTTAAGACTAGGCATTCTTTTTCAGAAGCCCATTTTTTTAGCTGTTGATTTTACAGCTGGCGTTCTGGAAAATAGCCGCTATTGTATAATGAAAAGGAGGAGTTCACTTATGAATTACAACATTCGTGGTGAAAACATTGAGGTAACTCCAGCAATTAGAGAGTACGTAGAGAAGAAAATTGCTAAGTTAGAAAAGTATTTTACTGAAACTCCTGATGCAAATGTACATGTAAACTTGAAAACGTACAATAATAACCGTTCTAAAGTGGAAGTAACGATTCCGATGCCGAACCTGGTTCTTCGTGCAGAGGAAGATCATGAGGATATGTATGCAGCAATAGACTTGATTACTGATAAATTAGAGCGCCAGATCCGCAAGCACAAAACGAAAGTAAACCGCAAGTTCCGCGAAAAAGGCAATATGACAGCTGTGTTTGCAGCATTGGCGGATGAAACAGAAGTGCCTGAAGTGGAAGAAGATGATCAGGATCTAGAAGTTGTCCGTCAAAAGAGCTTCGATTTGAAGCCAATGGACAGCGAAGAGGCGATCCTGCAAATGAACATGCTGGGCCACAGCTTCTACGTGTTCACGAATGCAGAGTCTAACTTAACAAACGTGGTGTACAAGCGTAAAGACGGCCGTTATGGCTTGATTGAAGCCCAATAATACAAAAACTAAGCCCTGCCGGCATCCGGCAGGGCTTTTATCAATCTTCTAGAACCTTGTATTTCTCTTTCAATTCCTCCGGGGCCATCTTCACCATCTGCTGGAGGACGAACGATGTCACGACAATATCATCCGTAAAGCCAAAAATGGATAGGAAGTCGGGCACGAAATCCAGCGGCAGGAAGATATACAGCAATCCAGCTGCAATCGGAAACAGTTTTTTGCCGGCCGATACTTCTCTTGAGAGAAAGTAGTCTCTCAGGAAGGGCAGGAACTTCCAAAACTTAAATACAAATTTGATGCGTTTTATAAACTTCATCGCTTTCACCTTTTTCTAGTTCATTCGCTGGAAGGGGGCTGCCATGGCCGCCATTTGGATTCTGGGCGGATTTTTCACTTCAAGTGTGACAGCCGATAGATAACTGGTTTCAAGTATGCTTCAAAAGGTTAGTATAATAAGCCACTTTTGCAAAGCCGCTGTTTTCAAAGGGGTACGAATCTCCTCTGTGTGTTATTTTTTCTATGATAGAGGGGATTATTTACACCGCAGTTCTTCCTCCTTAGGTTTGTTTAATAGGTAATCGTTATTTTATCCAGGTCCGCGCTTTTGACGCCTTCGTTAAAGATCAGTCTCGTTTTGAATTGAAACGTGCGCTCCGGTGTGGAAGCAGGAATATCTTCAGGTAATTGAAAGTTAAATTCCATCCGATTGGTTTCTTCCGACTCAATCGTTTGAGATGTCAGGATTGTCGCTGAGTCGATTACTTCTTCCTGCTCATCAGTTAGTGTGGTCATGACCAGGTCGCATTCAATCCGTTTAATCTGCTGGTCGATGGTGCCGCCTTCGATTAGGAAGGTGCCGTTCACATTTTCGCCTGGAGTGTATATATGCTTTGGCAGCTGCAGGTCAATTTTTGCAGAACCGATTCCCAGCATTGACATATATTTTCGCAAAATCAATCAAGATCTCTCCTCTTTTGGTGTCGGCGATTGTTCGCCTGATTTTATTAGGTATAGTTACGTGAATAGGATGAGAAAGTTTCATATTTCCCCAATCTATTAGCTGTAAACTACATTGGCTTCACCTTCATATATTTCTCATCAAGCTTTCGTTCAATTTTCTCCAGCTGTATTTTGTCCTTCAGCAGTTCTTCTTTATTTCGTTTGATCAGTTCATCCATTGTGTATCGTATTTTCTTCTTCATATCCTATTCCTCCATTTTATAAAGTAAAACAATTAGTTGTGTGGGCCTGTATACAAAAAAGGCCTTTACCACAGTTGGTAAAGGCCATAAATAAAGACCTCTACCGTATTGGTAAAGGTCTTGCTAACAATTGTTTAGATTGCCAACAAAGCCGAGAGCGTGTGCTCCGTAATGACGACTCTGCTGTAAAAGCTACTCCCCTTTAGGAGAATGACTATTCAATTTATAGCTAAATCATATTAAATTTTTTGAAAAATGTCAATTGGTTTTGTGCTGCATTTTTACGATGGGCCATTCGGCAAGCAAAATCAGAATGGAGACCATGAAGCTGACGATGATCCCCCTATATTCAGCTCCGGTATAGAGTGCCGTCCAGCCCGATAGTGCACTAATCAGTACAGTTGCCGGCATCATCCTTCCCTGCTTCTGCTTGCTCCATAACACTCTCAAAACAACAGGCAAGGCACCAGCAAAAAAGACTCCGGAAATGAAATATAAATTCAGCAGTGAAATCGAGTAGAAGTGCACCCATAATGGGATGACCAGCACAAATAAACTCAATATTCCCCACATATGCTTGTTCAGTTTCCGATCATTCCGGTCATAAAGGACATAGAGGGAGTGAACCTGCGATAAAAAGGTTTCAAAGAAAATAATCATTAAGATAAAAACAAGCAAAACGGTAATGGTAAAATGCTCATATCTCAAAAAGATTTTTTCAAACACAGCATAAAGGCTTTCAAATCCTCCTTTGTAAATAGCCGATAAGGCAATCATGGAGAAGGAGAAGGGGATGGTGCCCCAAATGAGTCCGGTTGTGATAAGGCCGGGGCGCAGCTTCTCTTTTTTGCTTTTTAAAAGCATATTCCACATTTTCAAGTCCAGCAGCAGGTGGCCGAGCATGGCGAGTGTAAAGGCGGTTACTAAGCTTGGCAGTACATCCCATTCTACATAAAGCAAATACGGGTGGTACAGCCGTATGCCATCATAAACGACTTCAATTCCTTCCAGCATATACGCATGGACAAGAATCATAATCATAATTAAAAAAAGAATGCCGACCTTCAGCATACTAAAGCGGGTGAACCACTTTAAGCGGAAAAAAATCGCTGCGAGAAATCCGAACAGAAAGAATAAGCTCATCCCCATTGGAACCGGGGTACCCAGAGGGTAAACGAGAATGCCCGCTGCATATCCCATTACCGTCATCCCGAAAAAGATCGCCATAAGGAGGATTCGTTTCATCCACTTGAGGGATGGGTCAGATAGACGGCTAGCCATGATTCCGAGAAAGGATGCCGATCCTGCTGATTCCCGAACACGCGTGATAATCGGGATCAGCATAAGGAAGGCAAGGATGCCAGCTGCTGAAAAACTGACTGCTCCGATAAACCCGTAACGCAAAAAAGCTTCCGGAGCTGTAAAAACGGCATTGCCTGATGTCCATCTCGAGATCAAAGCAATGCTTAACAGCCCGAAGCCGTATTGGACTGATTTTGATAAGTTCGTATTCATTAATGCTGCTCCCTGTATTGCTTTGGTGTAATGTCTTCTTTTTTCTTAAATTGGCTTGAGAAGTAATGAAGGCTGTTAAATCCGGTTTTCTCAGCAATTTCTGAAATGCTGTTATTTGTCGTGGCCAAAAGGTGCTTGGCTTTTTCGAGCCGATAAACAGTCAAATAATCAATTAAGGAAGTGCCAACTTCCTCGCTGAACTTGCGGCTCAAATAGGCAGGGCTGGCATGTACCTTTGCTGCAATGTCCTGGAGGCTGGTCCGCTGCTCATAATTTTCGTGAATTTGAAGCAATGCTTCATTCACAATTTTGGAATACTCTTTTTTGAAAATGGGCGTTGAGAATTTCTTCAGCGTTTCCTTTAATTCATCTTCAATAATAGGCTTGGTTAAATATTCTGAAACGCCCAGCTGAATGGACTTTTTAGCAAATTCAAAGTCCTGGTGGGCTGATAAAATAATAATTTGCAGATGGGGCTGGAGTTCCTTCAAGTCTTTGACCAGCTCAAGCCCGGATTTGCCCGGCATTTCGATGTCGACAAAAGCGAGATGAAAGTAGTTTTCCTTGCTTATGGCAAGAGCCTGGCTGCTGTCATAGGCAAAGTGAAAATTCCATAACGGAAATGCCGGCTTCAGAATATATTCAAGCTGTTCAATTACGATCGGTTCATCGTCTATGCATAATACATTCATGCCTGCTCCTCCTTCTTTATCTCCACTTTTGGAATGGTTATTTTCACGGTTGCCCCGTTTTGTTCATTTTCGTAAATATCCAGATTTGCACTGTTAAAAAGCAGCTCGAGTCGTTTTTTCACATTGGAAAGGCCTTGCCCCTTCGTCATCATGTCATCGAAAGAGTGATCTCCAATGCCAAGTCCGTTGTCCTCGACATATAAGGTGATGCTGTCTGTGGCATCGACCGCTTTAATGGAGAGGGAGAGCGGACCAGGCTTTTTTTCCAGCCCGTGCTTAAAAGAGTTCTCCACAATCGTCTGCAGAAGATAGGGTGGTACGACATGCTCCAATGCTTCTTCCTCTATATCTTCCGTAATCGTTAACCGATTATGAAACCGCAGCTCCTGAATCTTTAAATAGTACTTTGTGTATTTCCATTCTTCTTTTAACGGAATTAACTGCTCTTTAATCTGGTACTTGAATTTTAAAAATAAAGACAGGGTTTCCATTGCCTTGATGAGTGTATCAATCCGGTTGAGGCGGGCGAGCCCGAGCATCAGATTGATGGTATTGAATAAAAAGTGGGGGTGGATCTGCTGGTTCAGCTGCATATATTTGCTTTCCTGCAGCGTATTTTCAAGGACAACCTGCTGCTTCTCGAAGGATAGGCTGTCGATTTGCTTTTCAAACGCCAGTACCATCATCAAAATAATTGCACCGGCCATCGGCACGAATATGGAAAAAATCGCGAACAATGAGAACGTTTCATAGGTAATTAGCATGATCTTCACTGCCTTAAAAGAATTTCTAATAGTATAACATGTCTGATAAATAGTAGTAAGTTTATTGCGTAACAGTAATAAAGTGGCATATGCAAATATATCTAGGGATTTGCAAATATAAATGATTATTTGCAAATAAAATGAAAAATTTGCAAATAAAATGGGGAATCTGCAAATAAATCGGCTGGCCAGGGAATATGTGAAGGGTGTGAGCGGCGGTGAAGTTGACAATATATCTCCAAAGTTACTGATATAAGGATTAGTTGCCGATATATTAGCGAAGTTGATGAAAAAATGGGCAAAGTTGATGATAAAACTAGAAAACCAGGAAGAGAAGCAGCCACTGAATCTATTTTAGGCAGGAATTTTAGAAAAATAGGTAAGAAAGTAGCAAAAACGAAAGAAAAAAGGGCCAAATCTATAAAAAACTCCCCCAAAAATACAAAAAAAGAGCGAAGCCACCAAGCTCCGCCCAAAAGGGGGTTACTACAACTATATGAGATCAGCCATTTTGGCTGGTACTCGCCAAATTAAGAGATTGCCTCTGCATAGTGGCAGGCAGCCTGATGTCCTTCTCCCAAACTCTTAAGCTCGGGATCGGACAGTCTGCAAAGATCAGTTGCCAGCGGGCATCTTGTGTGGAACCGGCACCCGGTAGGCGGATCGATAGGGGATGGCACATCGCCCTTCAGAATGATTCGTTCCTTTTTCTTTTTCCGGTTCGGTTCCGGAATCGCTGATAGCAACGCCTGCGTGTACGGATGGCGCGGGTTTTCAAACAAACTCTTTTTCTCGGCGATTTCGACGACTTTTCCAAGATACATAACGATGATTCGGTCAGAGATATGGCGCACAACCCCTAGGTCGTGAGAGATAAATAGATAGGTTAAGCCATATTCCTTCTGCAATTTTTTTAATAGATTCAGCACCTGTGCCTGAACAGACACGTCCAACGCGGATACCGCTTCATCACAGATAATCAGCTTCGGCTCCACCGCCAATGCGCGGGCAATCCCAATCCGCTGGCGCTGCCCGCCGCTGAATTCGTGCGGAAAGCGGTCAATATGCTCTTCTTTTAAGCCAACTTGCTCAAGCAGCTCAATCGCTCTGCGACGGCGGTCGGCTTTCGGAACCACATTCAAGATTCCCATTGCTTCCTCAAGCGTCTGCCCAATTGATCTTCTTGGATTCAAAGAAGCAAACGGATCCTGGAAAATGACCTGCAAGTCTTTGCGGATCGAACGCATTTCACTCTTCGATTTAGCTAATAAATCTGTTCCCTGAAAAATAACCTCTCCGCCAGTCGGCTCATCCAGGCGCAAAATTGCACGTCCTGTAGTGGACTTGCCGCAGCCGGATTCGCCAACGATGCTGACAGTTTCGCCTTCATAAATCGTAAAGTTCACGCCATCGACAGCTTTAACATGATTGACAGTCCTGCCGAAGACTCCGCCTTTAATCGGGAAGTACTGCTGCAGGTTTTTGACTTGAAGGATTTCTTTTTCTTTAGTTAGCGGTGCTGACATCTGCTGCAACCTCCTCTACTGCCGGGCCGTTCCATCTTTCCGAATACATCCAGCAGCGAACTTTATCATCATGATCCATTAACAATGGCGGTTCTTCCGTTCTGCACAAATCAGTGGCAAACGGGCATCTTGGTGCAAAGCTGCATCCTGGCGGAAGATTGTCCGGGCTTGGAACTGTTCCTGGGATGGTCTCCAATTCTTCCACGTCTTTGTCTACTGTCGGAATGCTTCTCAGCAAGCCCTGTGTATATGGATGCTTAGGGTTTTCAAAAAGGGCATCGACATCGGTATGCTCCACAATTTTTCCGCAATACATAACCGCAACCCGGTCACAGGTTTCAGAAACAACACCCATATCATGTGTAATCATGATAACGGCAGTGCCCAGCTGTTCCTGCAGATTTTTTAATAGATCCAGGATTTGCGCCTGAATTGTTACATCAAGAGCAGTTGTCGGTTCATCGGCGATCAGCAGCTCCGGCTTGCACGCCAATGCCATCGCGATCATGACACGCTGGCGCATACCGCCGCTCAGCTCATGCGGCTCCTGCTTGGCTCTTTTTTCAGGAGAAGGAATGCCGACTAAACGCAGCATTTCAACGGCTTTCTGCCAGGCTTCTTTTTTCGGCAGCTTTTGATGGATACGAAAGGCTTCTGCAATCTGTTCCCCGACGGAATAGACAGGATTAAGTGAAGTCATCGGCTCCTGGAAAATCATCGAAATTTTGTTGCCGCGCATTTGGCGCATGCCTTCTTCTGTTTCGGCAAGCAGGTTCTTCCCTTTAAAATTAATCTCACCGTCCACAATTTTTCCGGGAGGCTCTGCAATCAGCCGCATGATGGAGAGGGAGGTGATGCTCTTTCCGCTTCCAGACTCTCCGACAATTCCAAGCGTTTCTCCTCTTTTTACATCAAAGTCTACGCCGTCGACGGCTTTGATGACCTTTTTTCCGGAGAAGAAATGAGTTTTTAAGTTTTTCACTTCCAGTATTGTTTCTTTATGTTCAGTTCCCATCATTCTTGCTCCTCTCAATTGGGAATGGTTTTAATTCAAGGCGGTTTTCGCAAACTTTGTTGCTTTTTAAACAAGTAGTGAGGATTTGTTGATTTCCGCTGCAGGATGCTAGCTTTCCGCGGGGCGGGCGGTGAGCCTCCTCGGCGCGCGGCGCCTGTGGGGTCTCACCTGTCCCACACCTCCCGCTGGAGTCTCGCACCTTCCGCTCCAATCAACCAACCTTATTTATCAATGTATTTTCATAGATTTATTAAAAAAACACCTTAATTCAATTCAACACGTTTATTCAGGAATCTGTATGACAGGTCGACAAGCAGGTTGACGATGACAAACAGCACGGATACGAATAAAATCGATCCTTGTACAAGCGGAAGGTCACGCATCCGGATGGCATCAATGATTAAGCGGCCGACTCCATTGATGGCAAAGACGGATTCTGTTAAAACGGTTCCTCCCAATAGGGCGCCAAACTGCAGGCCGACTACGGTAATAACCGGGATTAGTGCATTTTTTAAAGCGTGCTTATAAATAATCAGGCGCTGGCGGACACCTTTTGCTTTGGCTGTACGGATATAATCCTGGCGAATAACCTCCAGCATACTGGCACGAGTCATTCTGGCAACAATTGCTGCACCGCCTGTCCCCAATGTGAGGGCTGGAAGAATGACGTGGCTGAAGGTACCCCAGCCGGCAACCGGAAACCATTGAAGCTCAACGGAGAAATAAATGATAAGCATAAGGCCAAGCCAGAAGTTCGGCAAGGAAACGCCAAGCAGGGCAACCATCATTAACCCTACATCTGTAAAGCTGTTTTGCTTCGTTGCTGCGATTATTCCAATAAGAACACCTAAAACGACTGTAATGACAATACTCCAAAACGCCAATTCAAGGGTAATCGGCAAACGGACGAGGATTTCATCCAGAACCGGACGGCTTGTCCGAATGGATTCACCGAGGTCTCCTTTTACAACATTGCCGACATAATCAAGATATTGAACAAAGATAGGCTGATCCAGGCCAAGGTCATGGCGGATGGCTTCTACTTGTTCGTCACTGGCTCCTTCACCTGCGACAAGAACGGCAGGGTCACCGGGAACCATTTGCATGATGAAGAAAACCATAAGGGTAACGCCCAGCAGAACCGGGACGATTTGAACAAGCCTTCGCATCAGAAAGATAAACATATGATAACCTCCTTAATTTTTCATTCGCGGATCCAGCGCATCGCGCAGTCCGTCTCCAAACAGGTTAAAGCCCAGAACAATCAACGCAATGGCGATACCAGGGAATAAGGCAATATGCGGTGCTGTGAATAAGAAGTCACGACCATCACTCAGCATGGCTCCCCATTCAGGTGTTGGCGGCTGTGCACCCATTCCAAGGAAGGAAAGGCCGGCTACCGATAAAATAGAAGTCGCGAGCCTTAATGTTCCCTGTACAATAATTGGACTCATAATGTTAGGCAGTATATGAACAAAAATAATTTTCGCATCACTTGCCCCTAATACGCGAATGGCATCGATATATTCCATTTTCTTTACACTTAAAGTCGAGCCGCGAACAATACGGGCAAAAGTCGGAACCGAGAAAACACCAACAGCGATCATGACATTGATCAGGCTTGGCCCCAGCGCACTCACAATGGCGAGAGCTAGCAGCAATCCAGGGAATGCAAGCAATACATCAATGAAACGCATGATAATCGTATCCACCCAGCCACCGTAGTAGCCGGAAACGATTCCTAAAATAATTCCAAACAACGCTCCGATAAAGACGGATACAAAACCTACTGCCAGGGATAGCTGTGATCCATATAAAATCCGGCTGAAAATATCCCGGCCTTTATCGTCTGTCCCCATAATATGGTCAGCCGATGGGGCCTGCAGTTTATTCACCAAATCAATCTCGTATGGATCATAAGGCGAGATAAGCGGTGCAAGTGCGGCCAGAATAATATAGATTAAAACAATGCTGCCCCCAACGAGCGACATTTTATTTTTAATAAGAGCTTTGACCAGCCCAGCTCCTTTAGCCTTTCTTTTGGAAATAGGCACAGGAGCTTTTGCGGTTTCTTGCGGATTTGCAATAGTGCTCATGATTAAGTTCCTCCCAGTGACTTATTTGGTTGAAACCTAATTTATCAAAAATATTATCTATTTTGTCTGAATTTTATGATTAAGTATAAAATTCACAAAAACACGACAAAAAAATGAAAACATCGACAAAATATTTTTCCTATAATGGACACAACCTTTACAAATGGGCGGCAGAATCAGCTCTGCTCGTCTCAACTGTACTTCATGAAAAACAGTAATGATTATCATATTTTTACTTTTTGGCTGTTTTCGTAAAGTTGTTGCTTCTTGACTGCAAACTTAGTTTGTTTATCTGAGTTGATTGGAGCGGAGGGCATTTGACTCCTGCGGGAGGAGAGGGGGTGAGAGACCCCACAGGCGAAGCCGAGGAGGCTCTCATTCCTCCCCGCGGAAAGCAAATGCCCGCAGCGGAAATCAACGGGCAGAATTCAAAAGTAAAAACAACAACCTATATGAAAAGAGTCTTTACTTATTAACAGGGGGTGTAACTTTGAAGCAGCGTCTAGATAAGCTTAGAAAGAAAATGTCGGAAAAAGGATGGAAGGGTGTTTTCATCTTTTCACCGGAAAACAGATACTATTTTTCCGGATACAAAGGATCAGCGGGAGCACTCTTAATAGAAGAAGATTCGCAAAAACTATTCACAGACTTCCGTTATGTGGACCAGGCCAAAGACCAGGCACCGGATTTCGAGGTGATCCAGCACCAGCAAAACCTAATTGAAATGGTTTGCGAATCACTTTCTTCCCATCATAAAGGAACACTCGCCCTTGAGCTTGGTGATGTACCGGCATCTGTTTATCTTGAAATTCAGTCAAGGCTGCCGGAAGCCGACTTGGTTGATGTAACAGCGGCAACCAATGAAATCCGCATGATTAAGGATGAAGAAGAAATCGAGAACATGCGAAAAGGGATTGAGATTTGCGATCAGGCTTTTTCACACATTTTAAATTTCATCCGTCCAGGCATTACCGAGAAGGATATCGGCCTGGAGCTTGAGATTTTTATGAAAAAGCAAGGTGCTGAACGCATCAAGCCGAATCATGTGATTGCTTCCGGACCGCGTTCCTGCCTTCCGCATGGACAAGCTACAGACCGGGTTGTCAAAGTTGGCGATTTTGTCAAAATGGATTACGGTGCAATCGTAAACGGATATTTTTCCGATTTTACAAGAACAGTCGTCCTTGGAGAGCCTTCCGACAAGCAGGTGGAGATATATAATATTGTCCGCCATGCACAGGACGAATCGTTGAAAGCGATTGGTCCGGGAAAAACGTGCAGTGAGCTTGATGGGGTCGGCCGGGGAATCATCCGGGAAGCAGGATATGGCGATAACTTCGGCCATAGTCTGGGCCATTCGCTTGGACTCGCCATTCATGAACAGCCCGCCATGAGGGGGACGGATGATACCGTTCTACAGGAAGGAATGGTCATCACCGTTGAGCCGGGGATTTATATTCCTGAATTTGGCGGAGTCAGGATAGAAGATTTGGTCGTCATTACAAAGGATGGCCATGTGAATTTCACTAAATCTACGAAGGATTTGCAAGTAATATCATAAAAAACAGGGGGTAGTGAGGATGAGAAAGAGAAGTTTTTGGTTAGGGTTAGTAGCAGCGATTCTTTTGCTTGCCGGATGCTCAGGCGGCAGTGATCCGGGCAGCCTGGAATCTTCCGGGGGAGAAGCGGCATCAAATAAGGATTTAATCATTGCGGTACTGTCGGATGCGACAAAGCTAGATCCGCATCTTGGCACTGACATTCCTTCCGCGAACGTTTATCACGGTAAAATTTACGAAGGCCTTGTACAGCAGGATGAAAACATGGAAATCCAGCCTGCGCTTGCAACAGAATGGAAGCAGCTTGACGACCTGACTTGGGAATTCAAGCTTCGCGAAGGCGTGAAATTCCATGACGGCACTGATTTTACAGCCGAAGCAGTACAAAAAACGATCGAAAGAGTTTTAGCAGAAGAAACAGCTTCACCGCGTTCAAACCTTTTTGAAATGATTACTGAAGTTAAGGTAGTAGATGACCACACAGTTCAGTTGATTACTGAATATCCATATGCGCCTTTATTGGCTAACCTTGCTCATTATGCAGCAGGCATCCTAAGCCCAACGGCGATTGAATCAGGCGAAAATCTTGGACAAAATCCGGTTGGTACAGGCCCTTATAAGCTTGGCGAATGGAAGCCTGGCCAGGAAATTAAATTGGCTGCCTTTGAAGATTACTGGGGCGATAAGCCAACCATGGAAACTGTCACTTATAAAGTAGTTCCTGAAGATTCAACACGTATTGCCATGGTTGAAACAGGAGAAGCACATATCGCGGAGCCTGTTCCGGTTACGGAAGTAGAACGCATTGAAAACAGCGACAGCATGGAGCTTGTTCGCAGTGACGCTTTAGGTGTTGACTACATTGGTTTTAATGTTGAAAAAGAACCTTTTAACAATGTAAAAGTGCGTCAGGCAATCAGCTATGCCATCGATACAGAAGCAATTGTAAATGGTGTCTATAATAATGTTGGTACTGTGGCAACTGCACCTATGGGACCTGCGATTTGGGGACACAATGCAGAGCTGGAAGGATATAAATATGACCTTGAAAAAGCGAAAAAGCTTTTAGCAGAAGCCGGCTATCCGGATGGATTTAAAACAACGATCTGGACAAACGACAACAAAGCACGTATGGACGTAGCGGAAGTTGTTCAGTCTCAATTAAAAGGCATTGGCATTGATGTTGAAACAAAAGTTGTTGAGTGGGGAGCTTATCTTGAAGGCACAGCAAAAGGCGATCACGATATGTTCATCCTTGGCTGGTCCAATATGACTGGTGATGCGGATTATAACCAATACTTCCTGTTCCACAGTGATGCACGAGGAAACCCTGGTAACCGTTCTTTCTACAGCAATCCTAAAGTCGATGAGTTAATTGACAAAGGCCGCCAGGAAACAGACGAGCAAAAACGCCTTGAAATCTATGCAGAAGCACAAGAAATTGAAATGGAAGAAGCACCAATTGTCTTCCTGCGCAATGACGAAGATCTTGCCGTTATCGGAAGCAATGTAAAAGGCTTCTGGATGCATCCATCAGGATTGTACATGCTTGAAAAGGTAACAGTTGAATAAGTAAACTTTTATAAAACTAGGACAAATAGGAACATAAAGGAGCTGTAGCCATTCGGATACGGCTCCTTTCATCGAAAAAATTATTTCTTGACCCGAAATTTTTATGGAATTAAAACGTTAATAGTTTAATAATTTGCTATAATCAGAACTAAAGGTACGTAAATATAACCAGAGGTGATCAGCTTGAACTTTGATTTTCAGAACCATCCATATGCATCACAGCGAACGACAGTTATGGCAAATAACGGCATGGTTGCGACTTCCCAGCCGCTTGCTGCACAGGCAGGACTTGATATGCTGAAAAAAGGCGGAAATGCGATCGATGCAGCGATTGCAACAGCTGCTGCTCTGACAGTAGTTGAACCGACTTCAAACGGAATCGGCGGTGACGCATTTGCACTTGTTTGGACAAAGGGAGAACTACACGGATTGAATGCCAGCGGCCCGGCGCCAAAGTCCATTTCCATTGAAGCACTAAAGGAAAGAGGCCATGAAAAAATGCCGGTGCACGGCTGGATGCCCGTTACAGTACCAGGCGCGCCATCCGCATGGGCAGAGTTATCCAAGCGTTTCGGTAAGCTTCCATTAAAAGAAGTGCTGCAGCCGGCCATTGATTATGCGGAAAAAGGCTATCCATTAACGCCAATTCTCGGCAAGTACTGGAAGTTTGCTTATAACAAATTCAAGCAAATTTTTACAGATGACGAATTCCAGCACTGGTTTGAAACGTTTGCTCCAGACGGAAAGTGCCCTGAGGTTGGCGAGGTGTGGCGCTCAGAAGGCCATGCGGCTACGTTAAGATCCATTGGCGAAACAGACGGCGAAAGCTTTTACCGCGGTGAAATTGCTGATAAAATTGACGCCTTCTCAAAAAAATACAATGCATTCCTTTCCAAAGAAGATTTGGCTGATTTTAAAGCGGAATGGGTTGATCCAATCAAGGTTAGCTACCGCGGCTATGATGTGTGGGAAATCCCGCCGAACGGCCAAGGGCTTGTTGCTCTATTAGGGTTGAATATTGCCAAAGGCTTTGAGTTCGGCGATAAAGATACGGTGGATACATACCACAAGCAAATCGAAGCCATGAAGTTAGCTTTCACCGACGGAAAGGCATTTATTACGGATCCAGCCGATATGAGAGTAACGGTTGAAGAATTACTTTCTGAGCAATATGGCGAATCCCGCCGCAGCGAAATTGGTGATGAAGCTCTTACACCTGAGCCGTACCAGCCGCCAAGCGGAGGTACTGTTTACCTTGCAGCAGCTGACAGTGAAGGCAACATGGTTTCATTTATCCAAAGCAACTACATGGGCTTTGGTTCAGGGCTTGTTGTTCCGGGAACAGGTATTGCGCTGCAAAACCGCGGACACGACTTCTCGCTTGATCCTGAGCACCATAACGCATTGAAGCCAGGCAAGAAAACGTATCACACGATTATCCCTGGTTTCCTGACAAAAGACGGGGAAGCAGTCGGGCCGTTCGGCGTTATGGGAGGCTATATGCAGCCGCAGGGCCATATGCAGGTGGTCATGAACACTGTTGACTTCCACCTGAACCCGCAGGCAGCATTGGATGCGCCAAGATGGCAATGGATTGAAGGCAAAAAGGTGCAAGTGGAACCGAACTTCCCGAACCATATTGCCCAGGCCTTAGCGCGTAAAGGACATCAAATCGAAGTAACCGTTGATACCGGCGGATTCGGCCGTGGCCAAATTATCTGGCGCGATCCGAAAACCGGCGTGCTTATGGGCGGAACCGAGCCGCGTACAGATGGCAGCATTGCTGCTTGGTAATAAAAAACGAGGAAGAAGCTCGCATATCAGCGTAAAATAACCATATAAAAGGTACTGAGGAGCGGAAAAGGAAGCCGCTCCTTCGCCTGCTTTTTCCGGATGGGGGAACAGGCACGATTGAATGAAAAGAGGTGTGGCATCTTGAAGCAGGTTGACATCTTTATGGCTTTTTTCAGAGTGGGCATTCTGGGTTATGGCGGCGGGCCGTCGTCGATTCCGCTTGTTCATAAAGAGGTTGTTGATAAATACAAATGGATGGATACGGATGAGTTTGGCGATGTGCTGGCGCTTGGTAATGCCCTGCCTGGCCCGATTGCCACGAAAATGGCCGGCTATATCGGCTACCGCGTCGGCGGTATGCTTGGCATGGTAACAGCGCTTGTGGCAACAATGGTTCCGACGATTGTCCTTATGATTATTCTTCTTACTGCATTAAATACATTCAAAGACCAGCCATGGGTCGCAGGCATGACCAAAGCAGTTGTTCCGGTGGTAGCAGTCATGCTGGCCACTCTGACATGGGACTTTGTAAAAAAGTCGACGAAATCATCACTTGGCTGGGGCTGGACACTCCTTTTTGTAGCGGCAAGCCTGATTCTTCTTGAATTTGTAAACATTCATCCTGCCATCATCATTTTTGCTTTACTCTTAACAGCTCTTCTGAAAAAGGATGCAGCCGAAAAAAATGAAGCGAAAAAGGAGAAGAATCCAGCATGATATACGTACAGATTTTCCTTGCATTTTTCATCCCGGGGATTCTTGGATACGGTGGGGGACCGGCATCCATTCCTTTGGTGGAAAATGAAGTGGTAGATAATTACGAATGGCTTACCGTCAATGAATTTAGTGAAGTGCTGGCGATGGGCAACGCACTGCCTGGCCCGATTGCGACAAAAATGGCCGGCTATATTGGCTTCCAGCAGGCGGGAGTGCTCGGAGCAATTGTTGGGGTGTTTGCAACCGTTGCGCCTTCCCTGATTCTGATGATTACCTTGCTTGGACTGCTGATGAAATATAAGGAATCACCGCGCGTAAAGCGGATGACTACTTTTATCCGTCCGGTGATCGCCGTGCTGCTTGGCATCATGACATATGATTTCTTTTTCTCAGCTTATGAAGGCGTCGGCATCTGGCAGACATTATTCATTGGCATACTAAGCTTTTTCCTGATGGAAAAGCTCAAAGTGCATCCGGCTTATGTCATTGCCGGAGCGCTCGTTTACGGGGGACTTGTTTTAGCATAGGGGAGGACTAATATATGACGTTTTCTATTGTAGGATACGATCCCAAGGAAAAAGAATGGGGAATTGCGGTTCAATCAAAATTTTTAGGCGTTGGCGCCGTTGTGCCGTTTGCCAAAGCGGGAGTCGGAGCTGTTGCGACCCAGTCATATGCGAATACCTCTTATGGGCCGCGTGCTCTTCAGCTGATGGAAGAGGGGAAAACAGCTGAAGAAGCACTTGAAATCATCACTAAGGATGATCCGGAAAAAGAGCTTCGCCAGGTCGGTTTGCTGGATGCAATGGGGAATCCGGCAACCTTCACGGGAGAAGGCTGCTATAACTGGGCAGGCGGAATGATCGGCCCTCACTTTGCTGCACAGGGGAATATTTTAGTGGACGAAAAAACGGTTTTAGCTATGGGACAGACGTTCGTTGACACGGAAGGCTCTCTTGCGGAACGTTTGTTGGCGGCATTGAATGCGGGCCAAGCTGCCGGCGGTGACAGCCGCGGCCAGCAATCAGCTGCTCTGCTGGTGGTCAAAGAGGCTGGCGGATACGGCGGATTCAACGACCGCTACATTGATTTGCGTGTCGATGACCATCCGGAGCCGATTACCGAGCTAATCCGCATCTTTGGTCTGCAGCAGCTTTATTTCGCTCCTTCAAAGGCAGAACGTATAGCTTCCATTGAAGGCGAAGTAAAAGAAGAGCTGATTCGTGAACTGACTCGCCATGGCTATTTAGAAGCAGGCCGCGAGGACGAACTTTCAAAAGCACTAACAGCCTACATCCATACCGAAAACTTCGAAGCCCGCGAGCAGGAAGCGGGTAAGATAGATTTGGATGTTTTGGATTACATGAAAAAGCAATAAGGTTTGCAGAAAAACGGGGAGTGGGGGCTCTCCGTTTTTTCTATTTTTACTATGTAATCAAGGGAAAGTTGATAGGACGCGAAGTGACGGATATATTGAAAAACTGACCGATAAACATGGGGGAGTGACTGATACAGTATCTTGCAGTAAAAAAATGAACCAGCAGTATCTTAAAGGGCGCTACCTTAACCTACCAATCGTTTTCATCTACTTGCATAATGCCTAAATGGCTGATAAATGTTAGGATAGTAGAGTTAAACGAATTTTGTAGGAGAGATTTTAGGAATGTCAACAGTTAAAGTAAGCAGGAACGAACCGTGCCCATGCGGCAGCGGAAAAAAGTATAAAAAATGCTGCGGCAAGAAGGATGCCGTTTCGATTAAAGATGTATTGAACCATGAAGTAATTGAGCTTCAAAAGGAAGCGAGGGTATTTGCACTTACCCATTATCAGGATGACATAAAAGAGGATTTTACGGATCTCTTGATATACTCGAAGGCATTGAGGGGGAAGAAAAAGAGTTCTATGAGTTTGTTCACTCTTTCTGGTATATTCTATTCGGTACCTTAGAGGAAGAGGAATCCATCATGGGTGAGTTTATTCGTGAGAAAATAACTTACATTTCGCGTCCGCGCCTAAAAAGCATTGTGCAATCCTGGACTGAAGGCAAAGCTGTGGCTGGCGTGTTTACTCAAGTGACTGATGAACAGGCTGTCATCAAGGATGCTTTAACAGGAAAAGTCTATCATGTTGCGCTTTTCGGGGACTTGCATGGCTTTGAGAAAGGAAATTTTGCCTTTGCCATTCTTCTTCCATATGGAGAAGAGTATCTGGCGTTTCCGGCTATTTTTGATTTACCGAAAGAAAATGCATCACAATTTGAGGATTATATCCAATATTCTTTTGAAGAAGAAGGTTATGATAACCCGGAAGAATATTTGGCGGAATATCTCATCGATCTCATGCACGACACACCTAAATCAGTGTCTGCTCCAACCATGGATAATTTTGACTGGCCGAGCAAGGGTGCTGAGCTAGTGGCTGAAATTTTCAGAGACGACATGATTGCAGCAGGCGAGGAACCTTGGATTATCGGCATGGGTATTTCACTCTGGATGGATTACTGCGAGAAAACAGGCAAACAAGTGAAAAAGCCAGACAATTATGTGGCGGGTCTTCGTTACCTTGTTACCACAATCGCTGAGACAAACGAAACTTTAACTCAAAAGGAAGTCGGCGAAAAGTACGGCATCAATGGCAGCCGTGTATCGACCTATTACGGTGAAATCTATAATGAAGTTGAGGATACTATCCGCGATTTAATTGAATCGTCGAATTCCTAATCTAAACGGAGGGCGTGGGCCCTCCGTTTTTCTTATCTTCACCTTATGAATGCAGGAATGTTGATAGGACGCTACTCCGCTTTCGCCGTAATTTTAGAAGTGAAAAACTACGGAGGAACCTTATATTTCGACCCCGACTTCAATCAATTAATTCAAACGAACAGCAAGGATTAAGCTGGCATGTGGCATAAGTTGTCACCCCCCTCCCAAAGTGGTAATATTAATAAGAAATAATGTGAATTTTCATGGGAGGATTCCGCCGGTAAAAAGCGAATCTTTTTTAATTACTACCTTTTTTCCAGAAAAGGGCGGATCAGCAAATGACTCTCATATCCACTATAAAGGAGCGTTTTTAATGCTTGGGATTTTAAATAAAGTATTTGATCAAAATAAACGCGAAATAAAACGCCTCACCAAAATGGCAGAACAAATTGATGCACTTGCATCTGATACCGAAAAATTATCGGACGAGCAGCTGCGCGCAAAAACGGAAGAATTCAAGGCACGCTACAAAAAGGGTGAATCCGTTGATGATATGCTGATCGAAGCATTTGCGGTTGTCCGCGAAGCAGCGAAGCGCGTTCTTGGCTTATATCCTTATCCCGTACAGTTAATGGGGGCATTTCCCTTCACGAAGGCAATATCTCCGAGATGAAAACCGGTGAAGGTAAAACCTTGACTGCGACCATGCCGGTTTATTTGAACGCACTAACTGGCAAAGGCGTTCATGTTGTAACGGTCAACGAATACCTTGCCAGCCGTGACGCCACTGAAATGGGCCAGCTATACGAATTCCTTGGCCTGACTGTCGGACTTAACCTGAATGGACTTTCCAAAGAAGAAAAACAGGCTGCCTATGCTGCCGACATCACATACGGGACCAATAATGAGCTTGGCTTTGACTACCTTCGCGACAATATGGTTCTTTACAAAGAGCAGAAGGTTCAGCGCCCGCTTCATTATGCCGTAATCGATGAAGTTGACTCCATCCTGATTGACGAAGCGCGTACACCGCTGATTATTTCAGGCTCTGCCCAAAAATCAACTCAGCTTTATATCCAGGCAAATGCCTTTGTCAGCCGCCTGAAAAAAGACGAGGATTACACGTATGATGAGAAAACAAAGGGTGTTCAGCTGACGGAAGAGGGAATGACAAAAGCGGAGAAGGCTTTTGGAATCGAGAACCTTTTCGACATCTCTCATGTTGCCCTTAACCACCATATTACCCAGGCGTTAAAAGCACACTCAAGCATGCATCTTGACGTTGACTATGTCGTCCAGGAAGACGAAATCGTCATTGTTGACCAATTTACAGGCCGTCTGATGAAAGGGCGCCGCTACAGCGATGGACTTCACCAGGCAATCGAAGCAAAAGAAGGCCTTGAAATCCAAAACGAAAGCATGACACTTGCGACGATCACATTCCAGAACTACTTCCGTATGTACGAAAAGCTTGCTGGTATGACTGGTACGGCGAAAACGGAAGAAGAGGAATTCCGTAATATTTACAATATGAATGTTGTGGTCATCCCGACAAACCGTCCGATTGCCCGTGACGACCGTCCGGATTTAATTTATGCAACAATGGACGGCAAGTTCCGCGCCGTTGTGGAAGATATTGCAGAACGCTACAAAAATGGACAGCCTGTACTTGTCGGTACGGTAGCTATCGAAACATCTGAAATTATCTCTAAATACCTTTCAAAAAAAGGTGTTCCGCATAATGTCCTGAACGCGAAAAACCACGGCCGTGAAGCTGAAATTATCGCGGATGCAGGTAAACAAGGTGCCGTTACGATCGCGACAAACATGGCGGGCCGCGGTACTGACATCAAGCTTGGCGAAGGTGTAAAGGAACGTGGCGGACTTGCCGTTATCGGTACAGAGCGTCACGAAAGCAGACGTATCGATAACCAGCTCCGCGGACGTTCCGGCCGTCAGGGAGACCCGGGTGTAACACAGTTCTACCTTTCTATGGAGGATGAACTGATGCGCCGCTTCGGCTCTGACAATATGAAATCGATGATGGAGCGCCTCGGCATGGATGACACCCAGCCGATCCAGAGCAAAATGGTTTCAAGAGCGGTTGAATCTGCTCAAAAACGCGTTGAGGGCAATAACTTTGATGCGCGTAAGCAGCTTCTTTCCTACGACGATGTTCTTCGCCAGCAGCGTGAAATCCTATACGCTCAGCGTAACGAAGTTCTTGAGTCCGAGAACCTGAGAGACATCGTTGAAAAAATGATCATGACCAGCATCCAGCGCAATGTCGAAGCCTATGCGCCAGGCCATGAAGACGAAGAAAACTGGAACCTTCAAGGCATCATTGACTATGTAAACGGCAACCTTCTCCATGAAGGCGACCTGACAGTCAACGATATCCGCGGCAAAGATACAGAAGAAATCGCTGAAACGATTTTTGCCAAGGTGAAAGAACGCTACGACGAAAAAGAGCAAATGCTCCAGCCTGAGCAAATGCGCGAATTTGAGAAAGTTATCGTACTGCGTGCCGTTGACTCCAAGTGGATGGACCACATCGACGCCATGGACCAGCTTCGCCAGGGTATCCACCTGCGCGCATACGGCCAGACAGATCCGCTGCGGGAGTACCAGGCAGAAGGCTTTGCCATGTTCGAAAATATGGTTGCTTCCATCGAAGAAGACGTGGCCAAGTACATCATGAAAGCCGAAATCCGCAACAACCTCGAGCGTCAGGAAGTTGCCAAAGGCCAGGCCGTCAACCCGAAAGAAGACGGAGAAAAAGTCAAGAAAAAGCCAGTCGTCAAGCAAATGGACGTTGGGCGCAACGACCCATGCATCTGCGGCAGCGGCAAAAAATATAAAAACTGCTGTGGTGCAGAAAAATAAACAACCGAGCCGGCAACAGCTTTGCCGGCTTATCCTTTTGACAAGTTAAGGACTTTGCCATATATTTTGTTGCTTTGGGCGGATAACTAAGTTTTAACCGCTAAGTTGATTGAAGCGGAAGGCGCGAGACTCCAGTGGGAGCAGCGGGACAGGTGAGACCCCGCAGGCGCAGCGCGCCGAGGAGGCTCACCGCCCGCCCCACGGAAAGCGAGTGCCTGCAGCGTAAATCAACGGGCAAAATTCAAAAAACAACAATCTATGTAAAAAAGAGCCTTTCAGAGATAAACATGCTTTTTTAGGTAAAAATAATTTTAGAGGTGACAGGAATGGAATTAGCAGATATTCGCAATGAACTTGAAAAAACAGCTAAGATTTTAGCGGACTTTAGGGGGTCTCTTTGACTTAGAAAACAAAGAGGCGCGTATTGCCGAGCTTGATGATGTTATGCTGCAGCCGGGATTCTGGGACGACCAGCAGGCTGCACAGGGTGTCATCAATGAGTCAAATGCCCTGAAGGACCAGGTAAATGAATTTCACGATTTATTCGAAACGTTCGAGAACCTGGAATTAACGTATGAGCTAGTCAAAGAGGAAAGCGATGAGGAATTGCAGGCAGAGCTTGTTGATGAGCTTAAGGATTTAGTACAGCGCCTGAAAGACTTTGAATTGCAGCTTCTTTTAAGCGAGGAATACGATAAAAACAATGCCATTCTTGAACTGCATCCAGGTGCAGGCGGAACCGAGTCACAGGACTGGGGCTCTATGCTTCTGCGTATGTATACAAGATGGGCAGAGAAAAAAGGCTTTAAAGTCGAAACGCTTGATTACCTTCCAGGGGATGAAGCGGGCATCAAGAGTGTTACGCTTAGCATCAAAGGCCATAATGCGTACGGCTATTTAAAAGCAGAAAAAGGCGTACACCGCCTTGTTCGAATTTCACCTTTCGATTCATCAGGGCGCCGCCATACTTCATTCGTATCCTGTGAAGTGATGCCGGAATTCAACGATGAAATTGAAATCGACATCCGCACAGAAGACCTGAAAGTTGACACATACCGTGCAAGCGGCGCGGGCGGCCAGCACATCAACACGACTGACTCTGCCGTTCGTATCACGCATTTGCCAACAAATGTCGTGGTAACGTGTCAAACAGAACGTTCCCAGATTAAAAACCGCGAGCGCGCGATGAAAATGCTCCAGGCTAAGCTTTACCAAAAGAAAATTGAAGAGCAGGAGCAGGAACTGCTTGAAATCCGCGGCGAACAAAAAGAAATCGGCTGGGGAAGCCAAATCCGCTCCTACGTTTTCCACCCATACTCCATGGTAAAAGACCACCGTACGAATACGGAAGTCGGAAACGTCCAGGGAGTCATGGACGGTGATCTTGATCTCTTTATTAATGCCTACCTGCGTTCAAGATTAAGCTTGTCTCAGGACTAATACACCCAAAACCTATGCCGGAAAATTAGCGGCATAGGTTTTTTTCGTGTGGTCTATGTTATGGTTGATTTTGCCAACCTGTTGATTGAGCGGAAAACGCGCAAGTTCTTCGAAAAGGCATTCGCATTTCCTTCGTGCGATGTGTTGACGATATATCAAAGTAGTTGATGATAAAATTTGCAAAGTTGCTGATATATTTAAAACTGGTTTTTAAAAAATGTATTTGGTACCAAAAATCAAGCAAAAACAAATTCAAAATCAAAATAGCCTATTAAAATATGCATTTTGGACCTAAAATTCAATCAAAAATTTCAATATCAGAAATTAGGCTTTTTGACCTATAAAACTCATCTTAAAACCAAACTCCTGAAACATAACAACCACAAAAGAATAAAAACAGCACATTTTGTCCCCAGATCGCAAATGCTCAAAGAATTGCCGCAGCATAATAGAGCCAAATCCTCCGCCTTGATAACCGGCGAAGAATTATTTTCGTTAAAAAGAAAATTTTTTTCATCAAAATTATTTTACTAGCATATTATTAAAACTGCTTTTTCTTCAGTAATTCCCCAATAATATGACTAAGTAATTTTTCTGAAATAGCGTTTAGCACAAAACAGATTTTGAATATAAAAAATAGTTTGACAATAAAACTAGCTAAAGTTACAATACAAATAAGTTCATGAATACAGAACAGAGTTTTATAATGTAAAACCATCAACGGAAGGGTGATCTACATATCAAATTTTTTTAGTCGTTAATGAAAGCGTTTTATTTCTCGAAAAGCCTTTTAGAACTTCCAATGATAGCGCAAAAAAAAAGAGTACACTATCATTTTTCAAAATATTTGAGGGGGAGAATATATGAAAAAATTATCCATTTTATTTCTGAGCATCATTATGATCAGTACGTTGGTATTAGCAGCCTGCGGAGGGAACTCAAGCTCGACGGGCGCTTCCGAAAAAGGCTCATCAGATAGTGCAAGCGGAGAAGGCGGAAAGCGTACGATTAAAGTTAGTATTGGAGTAAATGACAAGCATCCGGAATATGAAGCTTCATTGAAATTTAAAGAGCTTGTTGAAGCAGAATCAGATGATTTAACCGTTGAAGTTTATCATTCCGGCCAAATTGCCGATGACCGCTCAGCGATTGAAATGCTTCAGTTCGGTACACTTGATGTTACGATTCCTTCAACATCACCACTTGTAAACTTTATTCCTGAGTTTGGAGTATTTGATCTTCCATTCACTGTTCCGAATGAAGAAGTGGCAGACAAGGTATTAGATGGCCCATTTGGAGACAAGATGCTTGAGATGGTTGACGGGCAGGGACTTGTTGGTCTTGCTTGGTGGGAAAATGGTTTCCGTAACTTAACGAACGATGTGAAGCCGGTTGCCACTATGGAAGATGTAAAAGGCCTTAAAATTCGTACAATGGAAAACGAAATTCATTTAGATGCTTGGAAAGCACTTGGTGCGAATCCGACGCCTATGGCATTTACTGAATTGTTCACAGCGCTGCAGCAAGGCACAATTGATGGACAGGAAAATCCATATCCGACCATTCTCTTAAGTAAATACCCTGAAGTTCAGAAGCATGTTTCGAATACAAATCATGTATACACACCATTTATCTTCTTATTCAGTAAGAAAATTTGGGAGGAGCTTTCAGCTGAACAGCAGGAAGTCGTATCTAAAGCAGCAGTAGAAGCAGGTAAATTTAACCGCGAGCGTACTCGTGAGGTAGCGGACGAATCACTTGAAACGTTAAAGAAGGAAATGACTTTTACTGAAATAAAGGATGGGGAATTTGAAAAGTTCCAGGAAGCGGTTAAGCCAGTTGTTGATAAGTATAAAGATAAAATCGGCGCTGAAATTGTAGATGAATTCCTCTCTGAGGTTGAAAAGGCAAAATAAATTTTTGAAAAGAGCAGCCGGTTGTCGCCTGATGGCCGGTCGCTTTTTTAAGAAAAGAGGCGATCCAGTTTGCTTAAATCATTAAAATGGCTAGATGAAAACCTCGAAAAGTACATATTATTCGTTTTATCGGCTGTCATGGTTTCCGTTATTTTTGTACAGGTATTCATGCGTTACGTCATGTCGAATTCATTGTCCTGGTCAGAGGAGCTTGCACGGTACTGCTTTATCTGGCTCATCTATATCGGAATAAGCTATGCAGTCAAGCACCACCGCCATATTAAAGTGGATGCTGCACTAATCCTTTTTAAGGATAAAACGAAAATCTATTTCTCACTCATCTCTAATATCCTCTTTCTCGTTTTCTGTGTGTATGTTGTGATCTATGGTTATGGCATTGCATCCCAATTACTTTTATTTGGGCAGACAACACCGGCACTTCAAATTCCAACAGGAATCGTTTATCTGGCTCCTCCCGTTGGCATGGGGCTTGCGGGCATTAGGTTGATTCAGAACATAATCGGCAATATTATAGCGATTAAAAACTTTGATAAAACTAATGAACTTCCAAAAGATGCGGAACAAACTATTAATGTGATCTAGAAGAATTTTTAAAGGAGGTAGGCTCTGAATGGCAGGTGTATTATTCGGTTCCTTCGCAGCATTCCTATTTCTTACAGTTCCTATAGGAATCGCAATCGGGTTAGCGGTATTATTCACTATTTTATATACCGGCAGTATGCCAGTTGAATTTTTAATGAAAGAATTAACAAACTCTGTTGACTCATTTCCTCTATTAGCTGTTCCTTACTTTATTATCGCGGGCGAAATTATGGGGAAGGGCGGAATTTCCAAGCGCCTCTTTAATGTAGCAGATTCAATGGTCGGAAATAAAACAGGCGGCATTGCCATGGCAACGATCATTACCTGTATGTTTTTCGCGGCAATTTCCGGTTCAGGGCCAGCAACTGTGGCGGCGATCGGTGGGATCATGATTCCGGCCATGGTTCAAAAAGGGTATGATAAGCGCTTTGCAACAGCAGTCGTTGCAGCAGCAGGTTCAATTGGGGTTATTATTCCTCCTAGTATTCCAATGGTTATTTATGGAGTATCTGGCAGTGTTTCAATTGGGGACATGTTTATTGCCGGGATTATACCAGGAATTATGGTGGGTATTGGCTTGATGATTTATGCCTACATCCATTCGAAGAAAATGGGCTATACAGGAACGGATCAGGCTACAACCATTAAAGGTGTGTTAACTGCACTTTGGGAGGCCAAATGGGCACTTCTCATTCCTGTTGTTATATTAGGCGGGATTTATGGGGGAATTTTCACCCCGACAGAAGCAGCAGTTGTCGCTGTAGTATTCGGATTAATCGTCAGCGTCTTTGTTTATAAAGAATTGAAAATCAAGGATCTTCCGCAGATTTTTGTCGACTCTGCTTTAACGACAGCCACAGTCCTTGTAATTGTTGGAGCTGCTACAGCGTTTGGGCGGTTATTAACACTCGAACAAATACCGAATCAAATTGCTGAAGCCATGATATCTATTTCAAGTGAACCGCTCATTATTATGCTGCTCATTACATTATTGCTGCTCATAGTAGGCTGTTTTATGGATACAATTGCTGCGATTATTATCTTAACGCCAATCCTGCTTCCAGTTGCACTTCAAATTGGCTACGACCCGATTCACTTTGGAATCATTATGATTGTAAACCTTTCGATTGGGTTCATAACACCGCCGCTTGGTGTAAACCTGTTTGTAGGAGCGGGGATATCCGGTTTATCACTAGAGGATTTATCAAAAGCGATTGTGCCGTTTTTCTTTGCGATGTTAATAACATTGCTGATTATTATCGTGGCACCTCAGCTTTCACTGCTATTCTTATAAAGTGTCTGAATAGGCAAAATCTATGCTATTAATCTATCACTGCTAAACAGCATTTTATATGTCATCCAAAAAATGCTGTTCTCTTTTTGCAGATATTACAAAACACAGTTTTATATTGTAGAACAAAAGTCAACTTAAGATACTGCAGCACATTATATGAAGGGGAGATGAAGATGAAAAAGAAAAAGTTATTTGGCTTGGCTGCAACTGTATTAGCAAGCTTTTTATTTCTTGCCGGCTGCGGCGGGGAAGAAGCAGGAGGCGAAAATGGAGGAGGAAAGAAGAAGGTTATCAAAGTAGCACACTACTTTGCTGAGGACCACCCCCAGAATGTTGCCTTAAAAGAAAAGTTTAAAACGATGGTTGAAGAAGAAAGCAATGGGGAGCTTGAAGTACAAATTTTCCCGAACAGTACGCTTGGTGCTGAGAAGGAATTCTATGATGGTGTGCGAAACGGAACAATTGAAATGGGGATTCCGGGCTTGATCATGCAGGCGGATATTCCGAAAATGGCAGCACCTGAATGGCCGTTTTTATTTAAAGATTTTGAACATGCCAAGACCGTATTGAATGGGCCGATTGGAGAAGAACTGACAGAAGATCTTGAATCCGAGCATGGCGTAAAGCCGCTTGCCTGGAGTGCGAATGGCTTCCGGATGTTTTCTTCCAATCAAACGATTGAAAGTTTAGAGGATTTTAACGGACTTCGCCTGAGAATGCCGAATATACCGAACTATATCGAACTTGGAAAATTGCTTGGTGCCAATGTAACGCCGCTTCCGATTTCCGAAGTTTTCACAGCGATGGAGCAAAACGTTGTGGATGGGCAGGATAACCCGATTGCCACTGTTCGGGCATCAGGCTGGTATGAAGTGCAAAGCGATATTCTAGAATCAAAGCATATGTTTAGCCCGAACTTGTATATTATCAACAGCAATTTTTGGAATGGTTTAACAGAAGAACAGCAAAAAATTATTGAAAAGGCTTCAAAGGAAGCCGCAAATTATGAATTTGAGCTCCTTGAAAAGAGTTATGAAGAAGACAAGAAGTTTCTTGAGGATAATGGCCTGAAATTCACAACACCGTCAGAGGAATTCTCAGCTGAAATGGAAGAAGCAGCACAGCCTCTATATGAAAAGATTTACAGCGAATTTGATTGGGCAGAGGATCTGGCGGACCGCATCCGCGCAGAAGCAAAGTAATACTGCAATAAACGGCTTGGAGGGATAAACCAATTTATTTCTCCGAGCTTTCATTAGCAGGGAGGAGAAAGCCGTGTTTAGTAAAATCAGCTCTTTTTCAAATAAAGTTTTAAACATTGCGATTGCCTTTTCACTGGCAGCCATGTCCCTCTCCGTCTTTGGAAACGTTGTACTGAGATATGTATTCAATTCCGGCCTAACCTGGTCAGAAGAAATGTCCCGTTACTTTTTCGTCTGGATGGTTTTCCTTGGGGCGATTGCCGCATTAAAAGATAAAATGCACCTGGGCGTGGACATAGTCGTTAATGCATTGCCAAAGGGACTTCAAAAAGTGGCCTTCATTATCAGCAATGCCATTGTCCTTTACCTGCTTTGGCTTGTTTTGGAAGGAAGCTGGAAAATGACCATTCTCAATATGAACAGTACAGGCCCGGCTACGGGAATGCCGCTTTCCTATTTATATGGCATTGGCATTGTATCAAGCATTTGGATGATGATCCTTATTATTGCCAGTCTATTTAAAGCAATCAAAGGAACGTCAGAGCGGTTTACGATCATTCAATCGTCAGATGACGTTTTATCAGAGGTAAACCCTAATCAGGAAGATAAGATGATAGCAAAATAGCGGCTGCAAGAAAGGAGGGCATTACTCGCCATGATAGGAGTATTCTTAGGATCACTATTTGGATCACTGGCATTAGGAGTGCCGATTGCATTTGCGCTGCTGGCCAGCGGTGTCATGCTGATGTTTGTCATGGGTACTTTTGATAGCCAAATCGTTGCTCAAAACTTGATTAATGGCGCCAATAACTTTTCATTGATGGCCATCCCGTTCTTTGTATTAGCTGGTGAATTAATGAATGCGGGCGGAATTTCCAAGCGTATCGTCGATTTTTCCATGGCGCTTGTGGGCCATATTAGAGGAGGCCTTGGGTTTGTAGCCATTATTGCCAGTATTTTATTTGCGGGATTATCAGGATCCGCTGTTGCGGATACAGCAGCACTTGGAGCGATCTTAATTCCAATGATGATTGCCAAAGGTTATAACGTCAACACCTCTACAGGCATCATCTGTGCATCGGGTATCATTGCTCCCGTTATTCCGCCAAGCATTCCGATGATTCTATTCGGAGTAACCGCAGGTGTATCGATTACAGATTTATTCATGGGCGGCATCATTCCAGGGGTAATGATGGGAGTCGGACTGATGATCGGCTGGTTCTTTATGTCACGTAAGGATACAAGTGAACTGCCTCCGCGGAAATCTGCCAAAGAAATTTGGAAGGCAATCCAGCAGGCCAGTTTTGCTTTAATGCTTCCGGTCATCATTATTGGCGGTCTTCGAGGCGGCGTTTTTACACCAACTGAAGCTGCCGTTGTTGCTGCATTTTATGCTTTGTTTGTTGGTCTATTTATTTACCGGGAGCTGAAGCTTGATGAGCTGTATCAAGTTTTAATTGCTTCGGCAAAAACGACGAGTGTTGTTATGTTTGTGGCAGCTGCCGCGATGGTATCGGCATGGCTCATTACCGTAGCCAATGTTCCTGCGGAAATTGCAGGTTATATGGGTTCACTTGTTAATAGCCCGCTGCTTTTAATGGTTGTTATTATGATTTTCCTATTATTGATTGGCCTGGTGATGGACCTGACACCAGCTATCCTGATTTTTACGCCAGTATTGCTGCCTCTTGTTAAAATGGCGGGAATCGATCCTGTCTATTTCGGAATTGTAATGGTTATCAATCTGTGTATTGGATTGATTACTCCACCGGTTGGCACGGTTCTATATGTTGGCTGCGGAATAAGTAAAATCAGCCTGGCGGATTTGACGAAAGGCATCTGGCCATTCCTGGTCGTTCACGCAATCGTGCTGGCGCTCTTAATATTATTCCCGGAAATCATTACGGTGCCGCTTGAATGGCTTAATTAATTGAAGCTGCCAGAGTGATCATGATGAAGGAGATAAGGATATGGACATCATTAAAGAAATCTTGAAGGATATTCCCATTCCCAAAATGGTTAAAGTGAAGCAGAAATTTCATGCACCCCAGCTTGAAGATGTAGGAGCTGAGGTCCGGAAAACACTAAATGAAACCAATGTGCTTACGAAAATAAAAGAAGGCGATTCTGTTGCGGTTGCGGTTGGAAGCAGAGGCCTGGCTGACTTGCCTGTGCTTGTGCGCGAGACAGTAAGCGAAATCAAACGTGTTGGCGGCCAGCCATTTATCGTTCCGGCAATGGGAAGCCATGGCGGTGCGACAGACGAAGGACAGATTGATGTGCTTCAACAATTGGGTGTGACGGAGGACGCTGTCGGGGCACCGATTAAATCTTCAATGGAAGTGGTCAAAATTGGCGAACTCCCAAATGGACTCCCGGTCTTCATTGATCAAAACGCCTATGAAGCAGATAAAATTGTCGTCATTAACCGGATTAAGCCTCATACAGCTTTCCGGGGCCCCATTGAAAGCGGGCTAATGAAGATGATTACGATCGGGCTTGGGAAGCAAAAAGGGGCAGAAGCCGCGCATGCCTATAGCTTTAAATATATGGCAGAGCATGTGCCTGAAATGGCCAAAATCTCATTATCGAAAGCGCCGATCATTTTCGGCCTTGCTTCTCTTGAAAATGCATATGACAAGGTGGCAAAAGTCATCGCGGTCCCGGCAGAAGATCTGGAAAAAGCCGAGCCCGAATTATTAGAACAAGCGAAGTCCTTAATGCCCAAAATTCATTTTGATGAGTTTGATGTTCTGATAGTAGATGAGCTTGGCAAGGATATTTCAGGCGATGGGATGGATCCGAACATCACTGGGAATTTTGCTACACCTTACGCCACTGGCGGACCCGATATTAAAAGAACAGTTGTGCTCGGCCTAACAGAAAAAACGCATGGAAATGCAAATGGCATCGGCATGGCGGACATGACAACGAAAGCGGTTGTGGATGAGATTATCTGGGAAAAAGGCTATGCGAACGCATTGACAAGCACCGTAATTGAAGTCATTAAACTGCCGATGGTGCTTGAAACAAAAGAGCTTGCGGTCAAGGCTGCTATTAAAACCTGCAATGCCTTTGATTTAAACAAGGTAAAAGCCGTTAGAATCAAGAATACATTAGACATCGGTGAGATTTGGATCTCGGAAAGCCTGATTGAAGAAGCCAAACAAAATAGCAATCTGGAAATTATTTCAGAGCTGGAAGAATTGGTGCTCGATTAATTCGAAAAATAGCTGCAAAGTGATTTGCTATTTTTGCAGATTGATAGATGAGGAGTGTTAACATGACACATTTATATCCACTTATTGATAATCCTGTAAACCCTTACCGTGATAACGTGCAGGGGAAAGCCAATGAACCAATTACTGTAGCGGGTCTGCTTGACCGTGCAAAATTGACACTTGGTTCCTCATATGAAGGCGGAAAGCCGGATTGGACACTTGAAGAAATCTATAACCGCCTGGAGGTTAATGCCCCACGTATTGCTATTATTGGAGGTTCATCGGATCACCCGGCTCACATAATGGATTATCAAACTTCCGCTCGGGCGGCAATCCGCATTTGGCAAAACGGAGGAGTTCCATTTTACTTTTCTACTCCGGTAATGTGCGACGGTACAGCTCAAAGTAATCAGGGAATGAGCTATTCACTCCAAAGCCGGAACGCTGTTGCCCAAATGGTTGTCAATCAGCTTGAAGCACATAGTTACCACGGAGCATTTGTTATTCAAGGCTGCGATAAACAGCCACTTGGTGTTGTTAGCGCATTGGCACATGTAGACCGCGTAAGGCGCGACCGCGGTGAGGCTCCGTTCTTCGCAACTTTTGCTCCAGCGCATGTTTTGGAAGGCGGTTCGATTCCGGATGATGTCATCGCCGAACTGGAAGAATTGGCGAAAAAAGCAGAGGCAGAAGGTGCCTCAGATGTGGCGATTGATTTGCGTGACACAATGGCCTATATCTTGCAGTGCTCATCCAATACAGCTTTCCAGGGTGTTTTCGAGCGTGCCTATGAACGGGGCATTATAACCAAAGAACAGCATAAGTATTTTGAAATGCGGCTGGCAGTTGCAACATGTGATGGCCAGGGCGGTGTGTGTGCTTTTAACGGAACAGGCAATAGTTCCCGCCATCTAGTAGCCGGTATGGGCCTTGTTCATCCAGCGGTTGAACTGCTGACAGATCCGCCAACACAAAGGCAGATCAATGCCGTTCTTGACAGTTTTGCTACCATGATCAATGAAGAAAAATATGGCGTTTCCAATATTGTCGCAGCAAACATTAAAAATGCCATTCGCATCCACAGCGCCTCTGGCGGATCCACTAACCTGATGATGCATATTGTTGCAGGCATGCTCTATGCAGGTTACAAATTCAGCTTATGGGATTTGGATCGCATACATCATGAGCACCCAATACCGGATCTGTTTGACTACAGCCTGACTGAAGGGCGCGATATTTACTCGCTCGCCATGCAGTGCTGCAGCGGTACGAGCAGAGGGATGGAAACACTCTTTTATGAACTGATTGAAAACGGGGTACCAATGGATCAGGATGCTCCGACTGTTGCAGCCAGAACATGGAGAGAGAGATTGGCCATAACACAAAGCTTGAAAGCTGTGAGTGTTAAAGAAAACCCGGTTATCCTATCAACGCCGCGCAGGACATTCAGCGGGGTAGATGTGCTGCAAGGAAACTTCTTTGAAAGCGCTGTTGTAAAAATAAGCGGCATGCCGACGCCTCAGCTTGACCAGTTTGATGACAAGCTTGCATTCGTCCTTTATTTCGAGAATGAAGATGATGCGAATAAAAGCCTGCTGGACTCAAATCTCTTGAACAGTATAAAAGAGAAAAAATTATTTGATCATAACCTGCTCCTTGAAACACTTAAATACAACAATAAGGAAGAATGGGAACTGCTAAAAGAAGAAACATACGAAAAATTATTTGACGAGATGGCTGAAAAAGGCATTTTAAAAATTTCAGTTGTGATTGCCGGCCAGGGTCCTGTGGCATTCGGAATGCCTGAGATGTTCACGCCAATGCAGCATATTAATGCCAACCGCGTGATGAAAAAACTGGCAACCATCATTAGTGATGGGCGCTATTCTGGCGTCACATATGGTGCAGCAATCGGGCATATGACGCCTGAAGCCTATGAAGATGGTGGCATTGGTTTCCTTGAGACTGGTGACGTTGTTCATCTTCAGCTTCGAGGACGCCGCATTGATTTTGTAGACAGAGCCCAGCTTTTCGCAGGAAACGTTGTTCACTTATTTTCAGACAGCGTAAAAGAAGATAGACGATCACTTGCTGAAGAGAGAAAAATGAGAATAAAAGTACGCCAGAAGATGGTCGCGGCAAGCAATCGCATGTATGGCCATACAGATGCTGCAAATGGTGTTGTTCCATTGGCTGTCGTGGAAGATGCAGTGCTGGATTATGAGAAAGATATTATAATGCATGAAAAAAGCACGATTGCAAAATAAGGCATGCTCGTCAAATATCCTGTAAAATTAGGCTAAATAGAACTAGGAGAGTGAGCGGAAATGCCTATTATCCAATCAGTGGAACGCGCATTAAAAATAATGGATTTATTTGACGAGCGGGAGAGAGAATTATCCATTACTGAAATCAGCAAGCGAATGAACCTGCATAAAAGTACCGTTCATTCGCTCTTAAAAACCTTACAGGAACAGCGGTATATTTCACAAAATGAGGAGAATGGAAAGTATCGGCTTGGCCTGAAGCTTTTTGAACGGGGCAATATGGTTCTTAGCAATCTCGATTTGCGCAAAGTGGCGAGAAAGCATCTTGAAAGGCTATCAGCGACAACGAACTTGACGGTCCATCTGGTCATTTTGGACGGTCAGGAGGGCGTTTACATCGATAAGGTTGAAGGAAGCGGAGTTACCGTCCTTTATTCCCGCATTGGCCGCCGTGTTCCCGTTCATACAAGCGCGGTGGGCAAATCGCTTATTTCGACGAAAACAGATGCCGAACTGGACCAGTTTCTTAAAAACTATCAATACACAAAACAAACACCGAAATCAATCAGCTCAAAAGAAGAATTATTAGATGAAATCGACCATGTCAGGATGGCCGGATACTCAGTGGATAATGAAGAAAATGAACCAGGCATTGTCTGCTTCGCTGTTCCGATCAAGGATTATTCCGGCAAGGTTATAGCAGGCATAAGCATGTCCATGCCGGCTACAAAAGTTACAGATGAAACCCGCGAGTATTATGTGGGCATTTTAAAAGATTGCAGTAGCAGCATTTCACAGGATCTCGGTTATGAGTATCAAAAAATATAAAAAATGACAATCGGTCATTCA
This sequence comes from Cytobacillus sp. C11.1, assembly GCF_058145115.1. Taxonomy (NCBI): domain Bacteria; kingdom Bacillati; phylum Bacillota; class Bacilli; order Caryophanales; family Bacillaceae; genus Cytobacillus; species Cytobacillus sp. C11.1. Next base: position 1,451,802 of record NZ_CM176935.1, read on the forward strand.
GGAGGAATAAACAATGAGAATTATTCGCTACCTAAAAGAAAATGAAAAACAACTTGCAGCTGTGACAAATGAAAATGAAGTAGCAGACCTTCCATTCAGCGACTTTATGTCGTTGATTGCCAAGGCACGCGAAGATAATAGAACGGCATTTGATATTGTAAAACAAATCGCGGCTGAAGCAGAAAAGCAGCCATTGGAAGGCCTTCAGTTAACTACTCCTATCGATGCACCGGAAGTTTGGGCATCAGGCGTGACGTACAAAAAAAGCAGAGAAGCGCGTAACTATGAAGCAACACAAGGCAAGCTTGACCGTGAGACGTTTTATGACAAAGTCTATGATGCCGTACGACCGGAAATATTCTTTAAATCAACGGCTGCAAGAACGGTAGGACCGAATGATCCTGTTTATCTCCGTTCAGATTCCAACTGGCAAATTCCGGAGCCTGAGCTGGGCCTGGTTATTGATAAAGAGGGCAATGTCCTTGGCTACACGGCTGGTAACGACATGAGCTGCCGTGACATTGAAGGAGAAAACCCGCTTTACCTGCCGCAGGCAAAGGTTTGGAAAAACTCTTGCTCCATCGGGCCGGCTATTGTATTGGCAGAAGCTGTTTCAGACCCTTATGAATTCCAAATTATTTGCCGCATTTACCGCGATGAAGAGCTTGTCTTTTACGGGGATGCGCAGGTCAATCAGCTGAAGCGCACGCTGGATGAGCTTGTCCATTATTTAGTGCTTGATAATGATATCTTTGATGGAACGGTACTCCTAACCGGAACGTGTGTTGTACCGCCAAATGAATTTACATTAGCCGAAAATGACCGGATTGAAATTGAAATCCCTGGAATCGGCGTTCTGAATAACCCAGTTGTCCAAAGCGAAAAAGTGAGGCAAGCCGCTAAGGGGTGAGGAAATGAGTGAGTATAAAACACTTTATTTAAACGAGAAGGATAGTGTAGCTGTCGCTCTTTCAGATATTCCTGCAGAAGCTGAAGTGATTGTTAAAGCAGAGGGCATTGAAAAAACCGTTAGGATTCTTGAGCCCATCCGCTTTGGCCATAAATTCGCTGTCAGAGCCATTCCCCAGGGGGATGACATTATTAAATACGGTGAGGTGATCGGGGCGGCAGTCGTCCCGATCGATGCCGGGGAACATGTGCATGTTCATAATCTGGAAGGCAAAAGAGGAAGAGGTGACAAAGTTGTTCAATGAGAAACTTCAGTTTTGGGGTTACCGCCGACCTGATGGCCGCGTTGGGGTAAGAAATCATGTGCTGATACTCCCAACGATTACATGTGCAACGCAAACTGCCCAGCGGGTGACAGAGCTTGTCAGCGGAACTGTTACATTCATACACCAGCATGGCTGTGCACAGGTTGGAACGGATTATGACCAGACGGCCAGAACATATGCCGGAATGGGGATGAACCCAAATGTTTACGGTGTGATCGTTCTCGGCCTTGGCTGTGAAACCCATCAGGCACACCGCATTGGGGATGAAATCGCCAAATGCGGCAAACCTGTGGAAACAGTATCGATCCAGGAACATGGAGGGACGCTTCAAACGATTGCCGAGGTGGCAAAAATAGCAGTAAAAATGGTTCAGGATGCCTCGATGGTACAGAGGGAGCTATGCGATTTCAGCGAATTGATCGTCGGTACAGAGTGCGGAGGATCTGATGCATGCTCCGGCCTTTCGGCAAATCCAGCCGTTGGGCGCACAAGCGACATGATCGTTGAACAGGGCGGCACCGCGATTTTAGCTGAAACAACCGAATTAATCGGTGCAGAGCATTTGCTTGCCAACCGTGCAGCGAATGACTCAGTCGCCAAAAAAGCATATGCCGTCATTAAAATGATGGAAAACCGCTCGATTCAAATGGGCGTTGACATTCGTACCGGCAATCCGAGCCCTGGCAACATTGAAGGCGGCTTAAGCTCACTCGAAGAAAAGTCGCTTGGGGCTGCAACCAAGTCGGGTACAAGTCGATTGGAAGAAGTCATTGACTATGCACAGATTCCAACCAAAAAAGGGCTGGTCTGGATGGATACACCGGGCCATGACATTGAACAGCTAACAGGTATGGTGGCTGGCGGCGCACAAATCGTCCTGTTTACGAGCGGGCGCGGCACACCGACCGGATCACCAATCGCTCCGGTTATTAAAATTTCAACAAACACACCGATGTTCGAACGCATGAACGAAAACATGGATCTTGATGCAGGACCTATCGTTGACGGCAAAGAAACAGTAGGAGAAGTCGGCGGACGCATCATGAAAGAAATCCAGGCTGTTGCAAATGGCAAATTGACAAAAGCTGAGATATTGAAACAGCATGACTTCGGAATTTGGCGTATTGGTCCGACGTTTTAATAAAAGGCTCTGAGTCAACAGGCAATATTAGCAGAATTTACAATTCTATTAAAAGGAGAGGTTAAAGCATGAAAACAACGATCGAAACAAAAACGTACAGCAATTTTATTAACAATGAATGGAAAGAATCAGCATCCGGCAAAGTCATTGAAAGCATTAACCCGGCTACGAAGGAAGCAGTCGGCTATGTGCAAAAGTCTACTGAGGAAGAGCTGAACCAGGCTGTAGAGGCGGCATTCAATGCGAAGAAAGCATGGCGCAAGCTTGGCCAGTCGGCAAGAGGTCAGCTTTTGTTCCAAACAGCAAACATCCTTGAATCAAGACTGGATGAAATTGCGGAAAGCATGACAAGGGAAATGGGAAAGACCCTTCCTGAAGCAAAAGGAGAAACAGCCCGAGGCATCGCCATCCTCCGTTATTATGCAGGAGAAGGAATGCGCAAAGAAGGGGACGTGATTCCATCAACCGATAAAGATGCCCTTATGTTCACAAAGCGTGCTCCGCTTGGTGTTGTAGGTGTTATCACTCCTTGGAACTTCCCGGTTGCGATTCCAATCTGGAAAATCGCGCCTGCACTTGTGTACGGAAATACAGTTGTATTCAAGCCTGCCAGTGAAGCGGCTGTCACTGCTGCTATGGTGGTCGAGTGCTTTGCAGAGGCCGGCTTCCCTGAAGGTGTATTAAACTTTGTAACGGGCTCAGGCTCTGAGATCGGCCAGGGATTGATCGATCATCCTAAATTGAATGCCATTACTTTTACAGGATCAGAAAGTGTCGGTCAAAGCGTAGCGAAAGCAGCTGCTGCACGCGGCATCAAATTCCAGCTTGAAATGGGTGGAAAGAACCCTGTTATTGTTGCGAAAAATGCCAATCTTGACCAGGCTGTTGAAGCGGTCATCAGCGGCGGATTCCGCTCATCTGGACAAAAATGTACGGCTTCAAGCCGCGTCATCGTAGAAGCCGATGTTTATAACGAATTCAAGCAAAAGCTTATCGAAGCTTCTGAAAAAATCACAGTCGGAAACGGCCTTGAAGAGGGCATCTGGATGGGGCCTTGTGCAAGTGAAAGCCAATTCAACACGTTCAATAAATACATTGAGATTGGGAAAAATGAAGGTGCAAGACTGGTCCATGGCGGCGAAGTACTGACAGGCGGAGAATATGATAACGGCTTCTTCGTTAAGCCAGCGATTTTTGATGAAGTGACACCAGATATGGCGATTGCACAGGAAGAGATTTTCGGGCCAGTGATCGCTCTTATTAGAGCCGTTGACCTGGAAGAGGCAATCGATCTGGCGAACAATACGAAATATGGTTTGAGCGCATCGATCTTCACTTCAGACATCAGCTCCATTTTGGAATTCATTGATGAAATCGAAGCGGGACTTGTCCGCATTAATGCAGAAAGTGCTGGAGTAGAGCTGCAGGCGCCATTCGGCGGCATGAAAGCCTCAAGCACAGGCTCACGCGAACAAGGTGAAGCTGCGAAAGAGTTTTATACAGCTATTAAAACGGTCTTCATCAAAGGTTCTTAATGGGTAGGTTTTGCTAAAGCTATAGTCGATTTTGGCACCCTGTTGATTGGAGCGGAAGGTGCGAGACTCCTGCGGGAGGAGCGTGTCAAAGGGAGACCCCGCAGGCGCGAATGCGCTGAGGAGGCTCCCGGACCGCCCGCGGAAAGCGAGCGCCTGGAGCGGAAATCAATAGGCCAATTTAGCAGAGCTAATGGAAAAGACTTTAACTCATTAAATTTGTAAGGCTATTTGGTCGCAAAAAGGAGATTTCCCGAAATAGAAATCTCCTTTTTATAAAAATGTTGCGAGGTGCCCATATGAAAATTACGAAACTTTCATTATATAAAGTTCCGCCGCGCTGGCTGTTTTTAAAGATTGAAACGGATGAAGGCATTTCCGGGTGGGGAGAGCCAGTTGTTGAAGGGCGCGCTGAAACCGTGAAGGCGGCAGTCAATGAACTATCAGATTATATCATTGGCCGCAACCCCAATGACATCGAAGACATCTGGCAAACACTGTACAGGGGCGGTTTTTACCGGGGCGGACCGATTCTTATGAGCGCGATCTCCGGCATTGAGCAGGCTCTCTGGGATATTAAAGGCAAGTATTACAATATACCTGTCTATGAAATGCTTGGCGGCAAAGCGCGCCAGAAAATTAAAGTGTATTCCTGGATCGGGGGCGACCGGCCAGCTGATGTGGCTGCGGCAGCTAAAGAAAAACAGGAACAAGGCTTTCAAGCTATTAAAATGAATGCCTCGGAAGAAATGAACTACATAGACAGTTTTTCAAAAGTGGATGCAGTCATTGAACGCGTTGCATCCATTCGCGAGGTGCTCGGAAAAGACTTTGGCATCGGGGTTGATTTCCACGGCCGCATCCATAAAACAATGGCCAAAACACTTGTGAAAGAGCTTGAACCGTACCGCCCTATGTTCATTGAAGAACCGGTGCTGCCGGAAAATAATGAAGCTCTTCGTGAAATAGCGCTTCATACGACCTGTCCGATTGCAACCGGAGAAAGAATGTATACGCGTTGGGGATTTAAGCAGCTTCTGCAGGACGGATATGTGGATATTATCCAGCCAGATCTTTCCCACACAGGCGGTATTCTGGAAGGAAAGAAAATTGCCGCGATGGCTGAAGCCTATGATGTGTCCATTGCACCGCATTGTCCATTGGGGCCAATGACGCTTGCTTCATCTGTTCATCTGGATGCCTCTACTCCGAATTTCATCATTCAGGAGCAAAGCCTTGGCATTCACTATAACCAGGGAATGGACATTTTGGATTATATCAATAATCCTGAAGTATTTGCCTATAAAGATGGCTATGTAAACATTCCGGATCTGCCTGGCCTTGGTATTGAGATAAACGAAGAAAAAGTTAAAGAGGCAGCGGAAGTTGGACATGATTGGAGAAATCCTATTTGGCGCCATGAAGATGGCAGTATTGCCGAATGGTAAGGAAAAGGGGGAGAACATAATGGGCTTTCATGGAATTATTCCACCGGTCGTCACCTTATTTGACGAAGCCGGAAATCTGGATCTGGAGCTAAACAGACGCTATCTTGATCAGTTAATTTCACAGAAAATTCATGGTATTTTGCTGATGGGCAGCTCCGGCGAGTTTTCTTCTCTTTCAATGGAAGAGCGGAAGCTTTATGTAAGGGAAATGATTAAACACATCCATGGACGTGTAAAAGTGATGGTTGGTGTAGGCCATACTGCGCTCAAAGAAGTTCTTGAATTAACTTCTTATGCAGAAGAATTGGGAGCAGATGGTGTACTGGCTGTCAGCCCATACTATTGGAAGCTTTCCGATGAGCAGCTTTACCGCTTTTATTCAACTGTTGCCAGCCATACTGAGCTGCCAGTGTTTATTTATAATATCCCGCAATTAACCGGCCAAAATTTGCCTGTTGAGCTAATTGTTAAATTGGCCAAAGATCATTCCAATATTGCAGGCATTAAAGAAACCGTCGGTGATTTTGGCCACATTCGCCAAGTGATTACAGAGGTGAAAAAAGTTCGCCCAGATTTCCTTGTATTCTCCGCTTTTGATGAGCATATGCTTCCGGCCCAAATGATCGGTGCAGATGGCAGCATTAATGGCAGCGCCGTTTTTGCTCCGGAAATATCAGTGGATTTATATGAGGCGTATCAAAGAGGAGATTTTGCTGAAGCGCAGAGGAATCATCAGCTGATTTCAAAGCTCATGGATGTTTACACCTATTGCCCGACGTTTTTTACCTCGATGAAAGAAGCTGTTCACCAGCGCTGGTTTGATACAGCAGCGGGGCACCGTGTTCCGTTTGATGTATACCCTGCCGATCTGCGTGAAAATGTTCGTAATCTATTAAAAACTATTGAAACGAAAGAAGGCGTCCAATCATGAAAGAATCCCGCGAATTGCTTGAACAATTAGGCTATCCATCCAGTGATTTCCAAGAGTTGCCGACTTCGACGAAAAGATTCCCGGACGGTGCACAATACCGGGTTGAAATTCCGAGCGTTGAAGGTCCTGAAGCGTTAAAAGCCACGCTTGAAGAAATCGATCGCCTCGGCTTGACGATTCACCGCGTCTCCCAGGGAAGCGGCATTATGCTTCAAACAGATGAAGAAATCAAAGAAATGTGTGATCTGACAGCAGAACGCGGAATGGAATTAAGCTTATTCGTAGGTCCGCGAGGCACATGGGATATCAGTGCAGCTCCGTTTACATCGGGCGGCAAATCTCAGGCGCTTCGCCACGAAGGAGCCGATCAGCTTGTCTATGCAATGGAAGATTTAAAGCGTGGTGCCGCACTTGGTTTAAGGGGCGCACTTGTGGCTGATGAAGGACTCCTTCTTTTAACAAAAGAAATGAAAAAGAAGGGACAGCTTCCGGAGGACTTTGTTGTGAAGGTTTCCGTTCAAATGGGCTCGGCTAATCCAGTATCTGTAAAATTAATGCAGGATATCGGGGCAGATACCTACAATGTACCTTCTGCATTGCCGCTGGCTAAACTTGCGGCGATCCGGCAGGCCATTGATATTCCGATCGATTTGTATGTAGAGGTTCCTGATAATTTCGGCGGATTCCTGCGCTACTACGAGATCCCGGAAATCATTCGGGTGCTTGCTCCCGTTTATATTAAATTCGGCCTTCGCAATCATCCGGATGTTTACCCTTCAGGAAAGCAATGGGAAAGCACGAATATTTCATTAGTAAAAGAACGTGTCCGCCGTGCATCCATTGGCATTCAAATGATTGAGCGCTATTATCCGGAAGCAAAAACCTCAGAGCTTGGTGCTGAGGGGCTTGGAATTCCGAAGGTTGAAAAAACGTTAGCTAAATAACAATAGATCCCTGAAGCAGCCCCATGCTGTTCCAGGGATTTCTTACTATATATATTAGGAGTGAAATAGGATGGCTTTTAAAGTACTGTTAACAGACTATGAATTTGAGAATTTGAAATATGAAGAAGATGTATTTGCGGAAAGCGGGCTTGAAATTGAATTCGTCAAAGCGCAATGCAAAACAGAAGCTGAGGTTATCGAGCAGGCAAAACATGCCGATGCGATTTTAAATCAATATGCCCCTATATCGCGCGGCGTTATCCAATCTCTAGAAAATACCAAGGTTATTTCCCGCTATGGAGTGGGTGTCAATACGATTGATCTGGATGCTGCGAATGAAAAAGGCATCACAGTTGCAAACGTTCCGGATTACGGGATGGAAGAGGTTTCGAACCATGCACTCGCCCTTTTATTATCATGGGCCCGCAAAGTGACTCTATTAAATAATGAAGTGAAAAAAGGAAACTGGGACTTCAAAGCATGTGTACCGATTCATCGCTTTAACGAGCAGACAGTAGGGGTTCTTGGCTTTGGCCGCATTCCACGCCGGTTTATTGAAAAGGTGAAGCCTCTTGGTTTTAAAACGGCTGCATACGACCCGTTCGTTTCAGCAGAAGATATGGCTGCCGTGGGGGTTCAAAAAATGGAGCTTGATGAAATCATCCGGGAAGCCGACTATTTATCGGTGCATGTACCGCTTATCAAGGATACCTTCCATCTGCTAAATGCAGAACGCTTCAGCCAAATGAAGAAAAATGCCGTCATCATTAATACTGCCCGTGGTCCGATTATTGATGAAAAGGCTCTTATAGAAGCGCTTGAAAAAGGAATAATTGCTGGTGCAGCTCTTGATGTTACCGAAGAAGAGCCGGTTAGCCTAGATAGTCCGCTTCTCAATATGGACAATGTCCTCATTACTCCGCATAGTGCCTGGTATTCCGAGGAAGCAATGGTTGAGCTTCGTCAAAAGGCTGCGAAAAATATCGTTCAGGTTTTAAAAGGTGAAAAAACACCTTATGCCCTAACGTAAGAAAGGATAGGTGCTGAATATGAAACTAGCTGCTTTCACCATTCATTCACAACAGCATATTGGTGTGGTTCAGGGAGAGAAAGCCATCAGCTTAACCTTGCTGGGAGGAGACCGATTTCCGAAGTGTCTGAAAACATTTATAGAAAAAAGCGAGGAGCTGCTGCCGCTTGCTGAAAACCTGATTGATCAGCGTGACAGTGATGCTGCTGTTTTTCCAGTCTCTGATGTGAAGATTCTTCCGCCGATTACAGCCCCGGAAAAAATCATTTGTGTCGGCCTGAATTATATTGATCATTGCAGGGAAACCGGGATGGAGCCGCCCGCCTCGCCGGTGATCTTTTCTAAATATGCTAATGCCATTGCCGGCCATAATGATGCTGTAGAGATTCCTATTAATTCAAATGAAGTCGATTTTGAAGCTGAGCTGGCCATTGTCATAGGGAAAGAAGCAAAGCGGGTATCGGAAGAAGAGGCAAACGATTACGTATTTGGCTATACAATCATGAATGACATTAGCGCCCGTGATTTGCAATTTAAAGACGGACAATGGTCCCGCGGGAAAACAGCTGACACCTTTGCACCAACAGGGCCTGTGATCGTGACAAAAGAGGATGCTGGAGATCCTCACAACCTGGCAATCTCACTCGAACTCAATGGGGAAATCATGCAGGACTCCAATACAAGTAACTTAATCTTTACCATTCCGCAAATCATTTCATTCCTATCACAGTCGATGACACTTAGACCAGGCGATTTAATTGCAACTGGAACACCGCCTGGAGTCGGAATGGGCCGGAATCCCAAGGTGTGGCTTAAAGACGGTGACAGAATGAGTATTACCATTGAAAATATCGGAACCTTATCCAATTACGTAAAAGGTGATTCACAGAAGAAAGAGGGCTGATAGACATGGATGTTGTAACAATCGGGGAAACGATGGCTCTATTTACACCGAATGAAGAGGGCATGCTTCGCCATGCCCATTCTTTTTCAATGAAATTCGGCGGGGCAGAGTCCAATGTTGCCATCGGATTGAGCCGTCTCGGCCATAGATCAAGATGGATCAGCCGTCTTGGGGAGGATGAGTTCGGTGATGCCATGCTGTCATTCATCCGCGGTGAAGGAGTGGATGTGTCTTATGTGACACGCGATCCAAGTGCACCGACCGGTGTGTTTTTTAAAGAATTCAGGCGCTTGAACGACACGCGTGTTTATTACTACAGAAAAAATTCCGCCGCCAGCAAAATGAGTTCTGAATGGCTGCAGGAGGACTCCATATCGGATGCTGAATATCTTCATATTACAGGCATTACGCCAGGGCTCAGTGTATCGTGCCGTGAGATGCTGGAAAAAGCTATCGGTACCGCGAAAGAAAATGGCACGAAAATTGTGTTTGATCCAAATCTCCGTTTGAAAATTTGGCGAGATGAAGAAGAAGCGCGCCAGTTTTTGAGAAAATATGCCTCTATAAGCGATATCGTCCTTCCAGGCATTTCGGAAGCGGAATTTTTATTCGGCACCGGCACACCGGAGGAGTATGTTGAAAAATTTCACGCTCTTGGCATTGAAACAGTCATTATGAAGCTGGGCAAGGAAGGGGCGCTGCTATCTTCCTCATCTCTTCCAATGACAAGAATTCCGGGGTTTACGGTAGAGCGGGTAGTAGATCCGGTTGGAGCAGGCGATGCATTTGCAGCGGGTGTGCTGTCAGGACTGCTGGACGGAATAGCGCTGGAAGAAGCAGTGCGGCGGGGCAATGCGATGGGAGCAATGGTAACCATGGTGAATGGCGATGCAGAAGGATTGCCCAATCGATCTGATCTTGCGTCCTTTATGAATGGCGGCCTGGAGGATGTTACGAGATAAAAAAGGAGGAAAATCAGTGAACAAGTTAGAAGAATTAAAGAAGCGCAAAATTGTTGCCGTTATTCGCGGTGCACGGCCAGATCAAATTTTGCCCATTGCCCATGCGCTGCAGGCTGGCGGTGTCAGCACATTTGAAATTACAGTCGAAACCCCCAAGGTTTGCACATTAATTGAAAAAGTAAAAGAAGAGTTTGGCAATGAGGTCATCGTCGGGGCAGGGACGGTGCTGGACCCGGAAACAGCGCGCGCAGTGATTATGTCCGGAGCGGAATTCATTTTTTCGCCAACCGTTAATGCCGAAACCATTAAAATGGCAAAACGCTATGGTGTCCTCAGTATTCCAGGTGCCCTAACGCCGACTGAAATTCTGACGGCTTATGAAAATGGCGGGGATCTGATCAAAGTATTCCCAGCTGATGTAATGGGTGTCTCCTATTTTAAAAGCTTGCAGGGACCGCTTCCTCATATTCCATTAATGCCTACAGGGGGCATAGGCGTTGAAAATATCCAGGACTATTTGAACGCAGGGGCGGTGGCTGCAGGAGTGGGCGGTTCGCTGGTAAATGCGAAGAATCTAAATTCGGATGATGACTATTTGGCCCTCACAGAAAAGGCAAAGCAATTTTCTGCATTGGCGGGAGGCTGGGTCACGAGTAAATAATGCCTCATAGCCATTTGATAAAGGAGGATACAACCTATGGATATACACCTCAGTTTAGAAAAAGAGCAGCACCTGAAAAAGGTTTTATCAGATATGGAAAGCATCATCATTGCTTTTTCCGGTGGTGTGGACAGTACCTATTTATTAAAAGTGGCATTGGATACGTTAGGAAAAGAAAATGTTTTGGCTATTACAGCCGATTCTGAATCGTTCCCACGCTCTGAGCTGGAGGAAACGATTCGAATAGCAAAGGCATTAAATGCCCCGCACCAAGTTATACAGATGTCGGAGCTTTCCATCCCTGGCTATGCCGAAAATGATTCGAACAGATGCTACTACTGTAAAAAAGGACTGTTCGATGAGCTTTATCCTATTATGACCGAGCAAGGCTACAAGAATTTGACATTTGGACTTATTAAAGATGATTTAGGTGAGCATCGTCCGGGTGTGAAAGCAGCTATGGAAAGAAATGTGAGAGGGCCGCTGGCGGAAGCGGATATAACAAAAGAGGATATTCGCATCCGATCCAAAGAGCTTGGCCTTGATACTTGGGACAAACCCTCGCTTGCCTGTTTATCCTCCAGAATAGCTTATGGAGAAAAAATTACGATTGAAAAGCTTAATAAGGTAGATCAGGCTGAGCAATTTATTAAAAGCCTTGGCATTAAGCAGGTAAGAGTACGGGTTCACAATGAAATTGCCAGAATTGAAGTAGATCCGCAGGATATGGCAAACCTCCTTACCTATCATGAACAAGTTTCTGAAGAGCTGAAACAGCTTGGCTTTAAATACGTGGCTATGGACTTAACGGGGTATAAGAGCGGCAGCATGAATCAAATGCTGCAATCCTCGGCAGCGAAATAAAGTTTATTTTTTTATATCCCTGGCATGAGCTTAATTGACGATATATACGAAAAGTTGACGATATATCAAGGAAGTTGATGATAGTAAGATCAAAGTTGATGACAATTAAGAAATTAGCTATGAAAATAGATGCAGTGGGCTCATGCCAGCCTTTTAAAATGACCCGGCAGATATATTTTTGAAGAAAATGAAGTTTTTTAAAAAGAAAAATGGAATTTATATTTTTTCGTTAAAAAAGCATTTACTGACGCTAGAGTCGGCAAATGCTTTTTCTTTTTTATGGAATTAAGTGGAATTAAGCTATCTGCCAGAGTGGAATGCTGCTAGGAGTGAATTCGCTTCTTGAGCTGATTAATTTCTGTTTCATGCAATCCGCTCTTTTTGCTGAGGTGTTCAATATCGATTTGCGTACCTATTAAAGTATCAGAAATTAGATGAAAGGTTTCTTCATGCTGTTCTAGCTTTGTTTCGATGTGCTTAAAATGGCTTCTAAATTCGGTTGCATTGTTGTCGATTTGTTCAGAAAGGGTCTGTAATCTATCATCAACACTTACTAGTCTGTCGTCAACATTGCCTAATCTTCCATCAACATTGATTAACTTGTCGTCAACATTGCCTAATCTTCCATCAACATTGATTAACTTGTCGTCAACACTGCCTAATCTGCCATCAACATTGATTAACTTGTCGTCAACACTGCCTAATCTTCCATCAACATTGATTAACTTGTCGTCAACACTGCCTAATCTGCCATCAACACTGACTAATTTGTCGTCAACACTGTCTAATCTGCCATCAACACTGGTTAATCGGTCCTCAACACTGTCTAATCTGCCATCAACACAGATTATTTTGTCCTCAACACTGCCAAGCCGTATTTTTACATCAGCTAAATCTCCGCCTATAGAATTAAACCTTTCATCGATTGAGTCAAATCTTTTAGAATGATCTTTTAAAGTACTTAAAATTTCATTAAGAATTTTCTCCATTTTTTTCACCTCCTTTTTCGACATTATACCATATTAACTGAGAGATCATGCTTACATCCGCGGCTGGAAAAACAAAAAGCTGGCCGCAATTCTTGCCAGCTTTCTGATCCATTATTTATACCCCAGCAGGCACTTTCTGTCCCTTCCTGATAAAGGCTTTAAATACCTTATCTTCAAAGTCAGTACGGATTAGTGTGTTACCTGTTTTTGCACACCATGAGGTCAGGTCTTTGGTGAAGCCTGGATCAGTAGCATGCACTTCAACAATCTCTCCGTCACTCATTTCTTTCAATTGTTTGTGTACCTTCATGATCGGTCCAGGACAGGATAGGCCGCATGCATTCAGGACAGTTACAGGGGCAGCTTCTTTTTCTGCAGCTGCAGGCTCGGCTGCTTCGGTTTTTTCAGATTGCGCGCTATTGGTGCAGCTTTTCACTCCTGGATCATATACACAGGAATAGGTCTTATAGCCGCCATCAAGGTTCTTTACTTTAAAGCCATTTTGCACTAAAATTCGCGTTGCCAGATATCCGCGCAGGCCAACCTGGCAGTAAATATAAATTTCCTCATCCTGCGGTATTTCGTCAAGGCGTTCACGCAGTTCGCCTAAAGGAATATTGGTGGATCCTTCAATAAAGCCCATATCGCGCTCGATCTCTTCACGTACATCGATCACCGTTTTGCCTTGTTCAATCAGGTCATTTATTTCATGCCACTGAATGGTTTCTACAAGTCCTTCCGCAATATTCTTGGCTGCGTAGCCTGCCATATTGACTGGGTCTTTGGCAGAAGAGAATGGCGGTGCATAAGCAAGTTCAAGGTCTGGGAGATCAAAGATTGTTAGTCCGCCTTTAATGGCTGTGGCCAAAACGTCAATTCGCTTATCTGCCCCATCATAAGAAACAGCTTGGGCCCCAAATCAAGAGTGCCTGCTGCGGAAAATCGACAGGCACATTTAACAGAACCTAATAAAAAGATAAATCCTTTCACATCCTAAAATAAGCAAGAAAGACAGCTTGCATTAATCCTTTAATACGGCAGTTCATTGGCATTTACAGAGCAAAAACTCCGTGCTATACTCACTGACGGTAAAAATGGAACCAATAACTTGAAAAGGTAGTCCATGGACGTGAAAACAGGACGAGCGATTAGATGAATCACCGCTTGCCCTCTCATAATTTCAGAAAGATTAAGACACCGGAGGGAGAAGAGGATGGGAAAGAAAAGAAGAGATTATACATATAGTACAAAGGCGGAAAGGGCGCTGGAGTATTTATACGTTTTAATAGGATCAGGAATCGTGGCGGTGGCCTTCAATGTTTTCTTGCTGCCAAACCGGATTGCGTCTGGGGGAGTAAGCGGGATTAGTACGATACTTGATGCGGTTGCTGGCTGGGAACCTGCTTACGTGCAGTGGGCTTTTAATATACCGCTCTTTATAGCGGGAGTTATTTTACTCGGCAAGCAATTTGGTGCCAAAACGCTTGCCGGAACCATTTTTCTGCCGTTTGTTGTCTTTTTAACAAAGGACTTTGAAGCCTGGACACTGGATCCATTATTAGCTTCCCTATTTGGAGGAATCGGTGTGGGCCTTGGTTTAGGAATTGTCTTCAGGGGTAAAGCATCAACAGGCGGGACAGACCTTGCCGCCCAGATTATCAATAAATATACTGGCTTAACACTCGGAACCTGTGTAGCGCTTATAGATGGACTGATTGTTCTGTCGGCAGCGATTATTTTTGACATTGAACAAGGGTTGTATGCTTTGATCGCCTTGTATGTCACCAGTAAAACCATTGATTTAGTACAGCTGGGATTCAGCCGAACGAAGATGGCATTGATTATTACGGAAAAACAAACTGAAGTTCGTGAAGGAATTTTGAATAAAATTGACCGAGGTGTGACAAAACTATCAGCATACGGCGGATATACCGACCATGAACGCCCTGTCCTGATGTGTGTTGTGGATCAGACAGAGTTCACAAAATTGAAACAACTGGTTCAAAGCATTGATCCTACTGCATTTATCATTGTAACGGATGCTTCCGAGGTGCTGGGCGAGGGTTTCAAAAGAGCATAGTGTTGGTATAATATAGCTGTATTTAGTATTTTTTCCTGAGGGGGAATTATTGGTGAAAAAGAAGCTACTAGCATTACTAATGGGTACTTCACTAGTCCTTGCTGCATGCGGCGGCGGTGGAGACGAAGCAACTGAAGAGAAGGATACTGCAACAAATGGCGGCGGAGAAACAACAACTGCTGACGCCGGAGATGCACAAAAGCTTTATGAACAAAAATGTTCAAGCTGCCATGGTGCCAATCTTGAAGGCGGTGTAGGGCCTGCGCTTGATAAAATTGGTGCGAACCTTTCCCAAGAGGACATTGAGAACACGATTGCCAACGGTAAAGGAGCTATGCCTGCAGGCTTGCTTCAAGGTGAAGAAGCATCACAAGTAGCTGCTTGGCTGGCAGGAAAGAAATAATTAGAATAAAGGACGGCAACAAGTCCGGCATGAAAACGTTCTGTAACAAGCAGGACGTTTTTTATTTGCCCGTATATTACAGGAATTTAAAATTTCAAGTGAAAAAAATCTGCAAAAAATGACTTTTTTATACTTTCAACTTATTCTTTATCAGAAGAAAGAAGGAAAAGATCGTCGAATGGGTGAATAAATGACTAGGATAAAAATGAAATACGGGTAAAAAGTAACGAAAAATCACAGGTTTGAAAAGAAACTGTAATAATTTTTTCCGTTATTTTGACAAACTATGATGTTATAATGGGTTGTGTGAGAATTTCAGATGGCTAAAAAGGGAGTATTTACAAATATTGTGTCATCCTTTATGTCGAAAGGATGTCGTTTTTTAGCGAAAAGAGCAAAATCTCTTTAATTCTTAATACACACTAGATATTAGGTGATATATATGATCGAAATGAAAGACGTATATAAGAGGTACCCGAATGGCGTCACCGCAGCAAGCGGAATTGACGTCCATATCAAACAGGGTGAGTTTGTGTACGTTGTAGGTCCAAGCGGAGCCGGTAAATCAACCTTTATTAAGATGATGTACCGGGAAGAGAAGCCCTCCAGCGGGACGATAACGATAGATGGAGTGAACCTTGCTACTTTGAGAAGTACAAAGGTTCCACTTTTAAGAAGAAAAATCGGCGTAGTCTTCCAGGACTTTAAACTATTGCCTACATTAACGGTATATGAAAATGTAGCTTTTGCCCTTGAAGTAATAGAAGAACATCCTAAAACGATAAAAAAGCAAGTTATGGAAACACTGGAGCTTGTAAATCTAAAGCATAAGGCACGGATGCTTCCGACAGAATTATCAGGCGGAGAGCAGCAGCGTGTTTCCATCGCCAGATCGATTGTCAATTCTCCGAAGGTCGTGATAGCGGACGAGCCTACAGGTAACCTTGACCCGGATACATCATGGGAAATCATGAACATCTTCGAGGAAATCAACACGAGAGGAACGACTGTGGTCATGGCAACTCATAATAAAGAAATTGTCAACACGATTAAAAACCGCGTTATTGCCATTGAAGGCGGCCGGATCGTACGTGACGAGCAAAGAGGTGATTACGGCTATGAAAGCTAGAACATTAAGCCGGCACTTCCGTGAAAGTTTTAAAAGCCTTGGCCGTAATGGATGGATGACGTTCGCTTCGGCAAGTGCGGTAACAGTAACCCTTATTTTGGTTGGCGTATTTTTCGTCATTATGATGAATCTCAACAAGGTGGCGACAACCATTGAAGAGGACGTGGAAATCCGCGTTCACATCGATGTTGCTGCAAATGAGCAGGATCAGCAAGTTTTACGGCAAAAAATCGAAGGAATACCCGAAGTCAAAACAGTCGAATACTCAACTAAGGAAAAAGAGCTTGATAATCTGATAGACAGCCTTGGTGAAGAAGGGGAAGCCTTCAAACTGTTCGAACAGGATAATCCGTTGAACGATGTATTTATCGTAAAGACGAAAAAACCGACAGATACAATGACAGCAGCAAAACAAATTCAAAAAATGGAATATGCATCAAATGTGAAGTACGGGCAGGGACAAGTTGAAAAGCTCTTCAACTTTATTAATGCCAGCCGGAACGTTGGGCTGGTGCTGATTGTCGGCCTTCTTTTCACAGCCATGTTCCTGATTTCAAACACAATAAAAATTACCATTATGTCGCGAAGAAGAGAAATCGAGATTATGAGATTAGTAGGAGCAACCAATGCCTTTATCAGATGGCCATTCTTCCTGGAAGGCTTATGGCTTGGACTGCTTGGAGCTATTATTCCAATCGGGCTTGTTGCAACAGCCTATTATTATGCATATGACTACCTGGCGCCAAAGCTTGAGGGTCATTTTATCAGGTTGCTGGAATTCAGCCCGTTCATTTACCAGGTTTCCGGCCTGCTTATCCTAATGGGTGCGCTCATTGGTGTATGGGGAAGCTTAATGTCAGTGAGAAAGTTCCTTAAAGTGTAACCGGCTTTGAAGGGCCTGCGGGGGGAAACCTTTTCAGGCGCCTTCAAGCCTCATATAATAGACGAATTATAGAGAGAAATGTTTCAAAAATAACGGTTAAAATTGAACGATTGACCTGTACATATGGTGTTCATTGAAAGGAGAAATCGGAAAATTGAAGAAATCCATTATTACCTTATCATTAGCTGCCATTTTGGGGTTAGGCAGCATAACAGTCGGACTGCCTGCTGACACGGTGGTTGCGGCCAATAAATTAAATGAGCTAAACAGCCAGAAAAATAAGATCAACCAAGAGCGCTCTGGAATAGAATCAGAGATTAATACGACAGATAAACAGATTAATAAGATCCAAGGTGAGCAAAAGTCAGTAGAAAGCGAAATTCAGCGCCTTGATAAGGCTATCAGCGATGCTTTGGCAAAAATTGAAGAAAAAAACAAACAAATCACCGCTACAAAACAGGAAATTAAAAAGCTTGAAGGTGAAATCAAAGTTTTGGTAGAACGCATTGAAAAGCGCAATGAGCTTTTGAAAGACCGTGCCCGCAATTATCAGGAAACGGGCGGAATGGTAAGCTATATTGATGTATTGATGGGAGCGCAGAGCTTCGGAGATTTCATTGAGCGTGTGGGTGCAGTTGCTACAATTGTGGAGGCTGACCAGGGGATTTTAAAAGAGCATCAGGCTGATAAAGATGCATTGGAACAAAAACAGGCTCAGGTTAAAGAAGAGCTTGCTTCCTTAGAAACAATGCGGGCCGAGCTTGAAAATATGAAAAAAAGCTTAAACGCACAAAAGGCTGAAAAAGATAAGTTATTGGCTTCCTTAAAGAAAGAGGAAGAGCATATGCATGCTGCGAAAATGGAACTTGCGGAAGAAAAAGAAATTCTTGCAGCCCAGGAAGCAGCGCTTCAAAAAGCTATTCAGCTTGAGCAAGCAAGACAGGCTGAAGCAGCTAAACAAGCAGAACTTGCAAGACAGCGTGCAGCCCAAGAAGCAGCTAAAAAGAA
This sequence comes from Cytobacillus sp. C11.1, assembly GCF_058145115.1. Classification (NCBI taxonomy): domain Bacteria; kingdom Bacillati; phylum Bacillota; class Bacilli; order Caryophanales; family Bacillaceae; genus Cytobacillus; species Cytobacillus sp. C11.1. The sequence goes on from NZ_CM176935.1 coordinate 1,469,946, forward strand.
GAGTTCTTCTTCTGCAAAAAGCAGTTCAAGCAATAGCACTCCACAGGTTTCTTCTCCAGCCCCAGCGCCGGCAGTATCAGGCGGAGCCTGGACAAGACCAGCTTCCGGACGACTTTCTTCCGGGTTTGGCAGCCGTTCATTAGGTGATCACTATGGTGTGGATATTGCTTCTGGCGGAACGGTACCAATCGTAGCAGCTGCTGACGGTGTTGTAATCCGTTCTTACTACTCCAGCAGTTACGGGAATGCGATCTTTATTGCCCACTCTGTTGGCGGACAAACGTACACGACTGTTTATGCACATATGAGAAGCCGCTCTGTCGGTTCTGGTGCGACAGTATCTAAAGGTCAGCAAATCGGTATCATGGGTAACACTGGACAATCTTATGGCCAGCATTTACACTTTGAGCTTCACAAAGGTTCTTGGAATGCAGGCAAAACAAATGCTATTAATCCAGTTGGCATCGTGCCTCTATAAAAATACTGAGTGGAAGGAGCTTAGCTTCTTCCACTTTTCTTTTACCCGTATAGAAGGACTTTAATCCTATTTATGCCCCGTCATTATATTATTTTACATTTGGCGGCGTATCATGGATATATGGAGGGGCGGGTTTTAATTTAGGTGCGGATGCAAACGGAGGGACTTCATGCAGGTATTTGAAAGTTCCTTGGCCATCCATGCTGCGGCCGGAAGCCCAGCGGCCCTGGCTGCTTTCATCCCCTCTTGACAGATTCATAAACACATAGGAAAATTCCTCTTTCTCAAGCTCTTTCGGGAATGTGCACACATCCCTCTCTTTATTTTTCATCCAAACCATAATATTCGTTTCTGGAAATAAAGTGCTTTTACTAAACTGCTAAAAGAAATCATAACTCGTCCATTTCCAACATAGGATGGAATGAGCAAAGACATCCCGCTTTCCTTTGTGGGGTGTTTTTTCGTTGGAAGAGACCAGTGTTCTGCCTGCACGATTGCCTTGAGATTCAAGGAGTAATGCTTAAAATGAAAAAGTGGCGCATATGCGATGGAAAATGGAGCATAAAAACAAAAAGTGAAGCAGAAAGGTGCAAAAGTGGCGCATAAAATTAAATCTTTGAATGATAACCTTGAAAAGAAGCAGCTGTCATGAGATTGAAAGATGCAAACCTGCGTTCATTTATAAAAAATTTGCATGAAGACAGCCGATTACAGCTGAATTAATTCTCTGAGGCTCAAAATATATACTATATGCAGCCGGAAAGGAAGATGGAGATGAGCAGAAAATGGATAGTCCTGCTGATGACGGGGTCATTGCTGACAGGAGCGGGCGGTACATATGCGGGCATGCAGTGGCTGACAAAGGAAAACCCAAATGCAGGAGCCGAAAACCAGTTAATAGATTCAGCTGAAAATAATACTCCGATAGATGAAGAGAAAATAGAAAAGGTGGAGACGGCCTACCAGCTGATTTTAAAAAGCTATGTAGAAAAGGTGGAAGAAAAGCAGCTTGTAGAGGGTGCCATTCAGGGAATGCTCGCAACACTAAAGGATCCTTATTCGGTTTATATGGATGAAGAAACGGCGAAGCAGTTTAGCGATACGCTTGAATCCTCCTTTGAAGGCATTGGGGCGGAAGTGAGCATGGTGGAGGGCAAAATCATCATTGTTTCTCCTTTCAAAGACTCGCCTGCTGAAAAAGCCGGTTTAAAGCCCAAAGATCAAATTTTAAAAGTGGACGGAGAAAGTGTTGAGGGATTGGACTTATATAAAGCTACGATGAAAATCCGAGGGGAAAAAGGAACAAAAGTAAAGCTCGAAATTGCCCGGCAAGGGTTAAGGGAGCCATTAACTGTCGAGGTCAAAAGGGACGAGATACCGCAAATCACGGTATTCTCAGACGTTAAAAACCAGGGTGGCAAAAAGATTGGCTATACGGAAATTACCTCTTTTTCAGAAGACACCTCTAAGGAGTTTGCGAAGCAGTTGAAGGAAATGGAGAAGGATGGGATTGAGGGGCTTGTCATTGATGTGCGTGGAAATCCGGGCGGCCTGCTCTCATCTGTGCAGGAAATCCTAAAGGAACTCGTGACTTCCGAAAAACCCTACCTGCAGATTGAGAAGCGAAACGGAGAGAAGATGAGATATTTCTCTACGCTGGAAAAGGCCAAAGACTATCCTATTGCTGTATTAGTCGACAAAGGCAGTGCATCTGCATCGGAAATTCTTGCCGGTGCTTTGAAGGAAGCTCAAGGATATACATTAATCGGGGAAAATACCTTTGGAAAAGGAACCGTCCAGCAGCCTGTGGCAATGGGAGACGGAAGCAATATAAAGCTCACATTATTTAAATGGCTGACTCCGGATGGAAACTGGATCCATAAAGAAGGCATTAAACCAACCCTGGAGGTCAAACAGCCTGACATCTATCACACACACCCTCTGCAGGTGGAAAAGCCTTTAGTGGTAGATATGAACAACGAAATGGTGAAAAACGCGCAAGAAATCCTGGATGGGCTGGGATACGAACCAGGCCGAAAAGATGGCTATTTCAGTGAATCCACAGCCATTGCCGTCAAAGCCTTCCAACAGCAAAAAGAACTGGAGCCAACCGGCCAAATTGACAAAAAAACAGCATCTGCCCTCGAACAAACAGCCATTGAAGAAATGAAAATAGAACAAAACGACCTCCAGCTGCAAACAGCCCTGAGGTACATCGCGAAATAGGTAAGGTACCAGGTACCACCCGAATTTTGTCGAATCTCCATCATATTTTTTTATGAATTGCATAGGTACCTGGTACCCATTTTCAAGCAGGAGGATTTTTCCTTCTGCTATTTTTGTTTTTGGGTGAGTTTGTGATAGGTTTTGAGTGGGGGGTTTGGTAGAATATAGAGTAATAGATCTTTCTGGTAAATACATAATTTCTTGTGAAATTTATTATAGAGGCTGGTGGCAAGTTTGGTTGAGGAGTGGATTTTTGAGTTTTTGAAAGGGACGGGTAAGCTGTTATTGAATCCGGTATTTTATTTTCTCGTTTTTGTGGCCGCATACCTGGGTGTTTCCCGTGTAAAGCGTGAGCGTAAAAACTTTTCTGTCCGTGCGGAGAATGCCTATTTTGAACTGAGGCAGCTCATCCCGCTTGGGCTGCTGGCCGGTATGGCGGTATCCATCGTTGTGGTTGGAGCTGGACTCGTCATTCCAATGGAAACGGTTGTCTTTACTGCTGTCCTTACATTCCTGTGGAGCTTCACGACAAAAGTAAGATGGATGGCGCCAGTTTATACGCTGGGGTTCGCCTTTTTTGCGACGATGTTTGCGGTTGAGCAGCAATGGCCGCTGCCGTCTTTCGCAAAATCATTGACATCTTCAGAGGATTCAATCTTCCCAGCCATCGCAGTGCTGCTTGCCATGCTCGTAATAGTGGAGGGCTTCCTTATTTTTAAAAATGGACGGAAGGGCACATCTCCTAAACTTGTAAAAAGCAAGCGCGGGCAAATGATCGGCATCCATGAGGCAAAAAGGCTCTGGATGGTACCCGTTTTTCTGCTCATTCCAGGAAGTGCCCTCCAAGTTCCGTTCGAATGGTGGCCGGTTTTCGAGATTGGCGGTAAATCCTATTCGCTGATCTTGGTGCCGTTCGCGATTGGGTTTTATCAGCGGATCCAGGGAACACTTCCTAAGGAAGCAGTCAAGCTTCTTGGCCAAAGGATCATTGCATTTGGCTCGCTGCTTTTACTGCTGTCAGCGGCAGGCTACTGGTATCCGCTTGCAGCTGTAGGGGTGGTAGCGCTTGCGATTATCGGAAGGGAATTTATATCGCTCCGCCAGCGAATGTCAGAGGACCATGCCCCGTTTTATTTTTCCAAGCGTAATCAGGGTATTATGGTTCTTGGGGTCGTGCCGGGATCGCCAGCGGATAAAATGGCTCTTCAGGTTGGTGAAATCGTCACGAAAGTAAACAGCGTGAAGGTTCATGATGAAAAAGGATTTTATGAAGCTTTACAAAAGAACGGGGCGCACTGCAAGCTTGAAGTATTTGATGCAAACGGCCAGATTCGCTTCGTCCAGCGTGCTCTTTACGAAGGTGACCACCACGAGCTGGGCCTGCTGCTCGTGCAGGATGAGAAGAAGTGGGATAGTGAAGCTGTTTGATTATTATACGATTCTTAGGCACTCCTTTTAAACGGGGTGCTTTTTTATTTGTTTCGTGCTCCTGATATCTACCTCACTGGCCTAATGACCATATCGGAAACCCTAATATCTCATACAATATCGAAAAGGTGTTTTCTTAATATTATGGAAGAATTCTTCAGCGCATCAAAGCAGGTGATTTCCTGCATATTCCCCAGGGAGCCCGTCATTGTGTAAAGGCCATTTCATCTTTGGAAATTGTAGAGGTACAGCTGGGGACAAAGCTGAGTGAAGATGACATAATCCGGATTGCAGATTCCTGGGAAGAAGCGGTGAGGCTCTGTATATAAAAGGGGGATTTTCATGGTCTCTATCATTTGCTGTACGATGAGGCAGGAGTTTATGGAAAATGTTTTTTGCAACTATGAAAATCAGATTTGGCCTCAAAAGGAACTGATTGTGATACTAAACAATAATCAGGTTTATATTGAAAAATGGTGGTTAAGGGCTAAACAAACCCAGAATGTCTCCATTTTTCAAGTCCACTCAGATATGACACTGGGTGAATGCCTCAATCTCGGAATTGGAAAAGCGAGGTATAACACCATTGCGAAGTTTGATGATGATGATTACTATGCCCCGGCTTATCTGGTAAATTCAATCCATGCCCTTGAAAGATCTAAGGCTGATATCATCGGTAAAAGATCCGTTTTTATGTACTTTGAAAATGAAAAGGTGCTGGCTGTCCATAAACCCGGCAAAGAGAATATTTTTGTAAAACAAGGGATAAAGGGAGCTACTCTTGTCTTTAAAAAAGAGGTTTGGGAACATACCAGATTTCCAGCCTTAAACCTTGGCGAAGATACTTTTTTTCTAAGTGAGTGTGCAAAAAAACAGTGTAAGATATTTTCAGGAGATAAGTACCATTACGTTTGCTTGCGTTTTTCACAGCCGGGGCATCATACATGGAATATTGGGAATCACATTCTGCTAAGAAAGTCTTCAATGGTTTGTGAAACAGAGGATTTCAGACCTTTTGCAGAAGGTTAACTAATGTGGGCTGGAGTTGAATATCATGGGCGATTATCAGGTTGTCTGGAGGGGGCCGGTTCTGGATGCTACCGGTTATGGAACAGCAAGCAGAGAGTATGCACTGGCCTTGGACCGGCAAGGGGCAGATGTCAAAATAGAGCCTTACACCTGGAACTTTCCTTATAAGTTCAGTGACCAGAAGAAAAGGGAGCGGCTGGCACATTTGATTGAAAAACCTTATGCAGATCATAAATCGAAAATACTCATTTATCATTCTCCTCCAAGCAACATCACACTGGGAGAGGAGAAGAAAGATTTCGACCATATGATCCTGAATACGGTTTGGGAAACAAATAAAATACCAAGCCAATGGATCCCGATGATTCATTTATTTGATGCTGTCTGTGTTCCCAGTACGGCAAACATCAAGGCCATCCAGAACAGCGGTGTGCCTGTTCCCGCGCACCTCATTCCCCATGGAGCAGATACGGAAGCTTTTCATCCTAACATTCCAAAACTGTCGATTAAAGAAGCGGAAGACAGGTTTGTTTTCATATCAGTATTTGATTTTCAGCATCGGAAAAACCCTGAAGCCCTTTTAAAAGCCTATTGGGAAGAGTTCAGCCAGAAGGAGCGGGTCTTGCTGATCATTAAAACATATGGGGACTCCCGGAAAAAGATTTTAAGTGCTATTTCTGAATACAAAAGAAAAAACGATTTTAAAGAAAACACAGCCCCTGTTTATATCATGTCCGGGATTTTTTCTGAAGTGGAATTAAAGGGTTTGTATACACTTGGTGATGTTTTTGTTCTTCCTTCAAGAGGAGAGGGCGTGGGACTCCCCTATTTGGAGTCACTTTCCAGCGGGACTCCGGCAATTGCTGTAAGCTGGGGAGGGCATATGGATTTCCTGAACAAAGAAAATTCGTTTTTAGTTGATTATAAGCTTAGTCATCCTGGGAAAGGCAAGGAAAACGCCATTTCTAAATTGTATTCGGACTTATTTGAAGGAGAAGGGCAGTTATGGGCAGAAGCGGATATCGGGGATTTAAAAAAGAAAATGAGAATGGCATTTGAAAATCCGCATCTTTGCCAGAAAAAAGGAGCTAAGGGCAGAATCGACATGCTCTCGCGCTCCTGGGATCATGCTGGTGTCTTATTAAAAGCAGCGATTGAAAAGACCCTTGCTAAAAATTAAGTGTTTCCGCAATATCCTTCTGCATGTTTTTGGCTATCGAATGCCACGAATAATTTTTATTAATGTATTGCTGACCCGATAAGGCAATTTGGCTTAAACGTTTTTCATTGTGAACAGATTGGTTTATCTTTTCGGCAAAATCATTTTTTTCGGCAGGGATATAATGCTTTTCGGCAACAACGTTTAACCCGCGCACCCCGTAAGCGGTCGAGAAGAGAGGCAGGCCGGCTGATAGAAACTCAAGCGTTTTTATGTTAATGCCAGCCCCTGTAAACATAGGGTTAAGCGCAAAATTCGATGAAGCTATGAGTCTTAATTTGCTTTGGTGGGGGATTCTGCCCAACAATTGGACATTTGCCTTACTAATCTTTGAATAGGGATTGCTGCATCCCCCAGCAATAACAAAATCAAGATTCGGACACTTATTGGCAAGTTCATTTACAATAAATCCGGCAGCATCAATATTAGGCGGATACTCCGATCCGATGAAAAGCCCGACTGGTTTTTCATTGGCATTTTTTTTAGGGGGAAGCCATTCACCTGGATGGATTCCATTAGGAGCAAGCTTTACTTTACATGGCGCAGCTTTATAGATTTCAATAAAGCTATTTCGTTCCGTTTCGGACGTAGTAAAAATCAAATCGGCTCCTGCTCCCAGCTTCTGTTCCAGCTTAAAAACATCAGGCAGATAGACCTTTGAATTTTCATCTTTCCAAAGCTGACTTGCTAAATGGTATTCATGATTATGGCTATTGTAGATTCTGGGTTTGCCATCAATGCCCAGGAACCGATCGTACCCCAGTAAAAAAGGAGATTCGTGGATAATGAGATCGCTGCTGGTTTCATAGAAGCGTTCGAATTGTTTTTTAAACGTGGTGTCATGCTTTGACAGCTCCATATTCACAATCAATCCGAGTTCATAAAGTGGGATGCTGCTTGGGAGTTTCCTTCTGACCTCATCAAATAATGAGTCTTTCCTGACCTTATATTCCCTGAACGAGGGCGTGTAATGAAAGAGACCTTCCTTCCTGCCATGGGTTTGGGAAAGAAGTGTAATGTCATAGTAACGGCTAAGTTCTTTATAAAGGTGAAAGTATCTCAAGGTACCTCCGCTGATGGGTGGATTTACGACAGGAAAATGGTTTACTACCAGAATTCTTTTCATGAGGACCTCCCCTGTGACAAAACGCTTCGGAAGACGTCTAAGGTATCTTGGGCACTCTTTTTCCATGAAAAGGTTTTGGCCCTTTCTGCCCCTTTTTTAATCAGTTCCAGCCTTTTATCAATGACCAGCCTCATTTGCAAAGCCATTTCCTCAGGATCTTCTGGATTAAACATGAGTGCAGCGCCTCCGGTAATCTCCGGGATGCTGCCTCGATCCGAGCAAACAATAGGAGTACCGGTTTTCATCGCCTCCACAAGCGGTATGCCAAATCCCTCATAAAGAGAAGGAAAAACAATAAAGCTTGAATTGTAATAAAGGTATGGCATCTCTTTGGCAGGAATATAACCAAGAAGTTTAACAAAGGCTTCTAGCTTATTTTTCTTAATGAATTGCAGTACTTCCTCATAAACATTATTTCCTTTATAAAAATATCCTGTGAGAACAAGAGAGAGCGGCATATTGTATTTTTTCTTTAGAAGAAGGAAGGCATTTAATAGGTTGTGGTGGTTTTTATGAGGGTTATAGCTAGCCGGATAAAATGCATAAGCATCGGGTAATCTGTATTTTTCACGGACTGCATCCTTCATCTTTAGATCAGGCGGTGAACTAAAAACGGATGGGGCATCTTCATAGATCACATGTATCTTTTCTTCCGGAATTCCCAGGTTCCGGACAATGGCCTCCTTTGAAAAAAATGAAACAGTAATAATTGCATCAAAGTTTGGGGCGTATTTCTGATAATATTGATTATTCCATTCCAGATCGCCTGAGACAAAATCGGGATAGGATGTATGGAGGACATCATGGATGACAGCAACAACTGGAATCCTGATATTAGAAAGATAGGATCTATGCAAAGGACAAAACCAAACATCCAATTGATTTTCATGGATCGCTTTATGGATGTCGGATACATCTCTTAATCTTTTAAATAACACCTTTTTTATCTTGGCGCTGGAATCAGGAAATAGGTCTCTAAAGGGATTTCTTAGAAATAAAAATAGCCTTATTTCTTCCTCGCTTACCGCCAGAAATCTTACTAAATTAGATATATATTGCTCGACTCCCCCAAACCGCTCCTCAGAAAGGTTCAAAAGATTGATTCCGATTCTCATAAATGCTCCTTTCACCTAACTTTTTTCTGAAAAATAATGAAATAGACTATTATTTCGCCTGCTCAATTAGCGCTTATGATGCATTAAATATAACAAGGACATGTTTATCCGATAGAAATTCTCCATTGTTAATTTAAGGCTGTTTTTGCAAAGTTTGTTGCTTACAAACTAGTTTTAATTACTGAGTTGATTGGAGTGGAAGGCACTTGACTCCTGCGGGAAGAGAGGGAGCGGGAGACCCCACAGGCGTGAAACGCCGAGGACGCTCCCGTTCCTCCCCGCGGAAAGCAAGTGACTGGAGCGGAAATCAACGGGCAAGCTTTATAGCCCAAAAACAACAATCTATACGAAAAGAGCCTAATTTAATGTATGTCTCTTACGGCAAAAAGTTAAAGGAGCGATTTAAAATGCTGAGCAATAAAAAACATAATGATTTTCAGATGCCGGAAATCACAACGGGTCCCTTTCTTATTCCCTTGGAAACAGATTGTGAGTATCAGGTTGGAAGGGATAATGACAGGATCATCATTATTTTAAAAAACCCAACGTCTAAAAGATTACGAGCGTCAGTGAAACTGGGAGTCTGTCTCCAGCCGCAGGCACCAATGATCCAACAGGATGGTCTAAGGGTATTTAAGAACATACCTGAAAAGGATTACAACCTTGGCACATTTGAGCTAAAGCCACATACATGCACAAGAATTGAAAGAGATATTCCGGAAGCCTGCCTTTTGGGAAAAGATGAGAGAAATGCTGTTTATCGCATATCTGCAAAAGGTGACTTTAAGATCAGTGATCGCTCAGGTGAACCGGTTTGCGGACTCCTCGAAATCTCAGTTGTGGGGGGAAGCATCTTTAACCCAAGTGAACCAGGCTTGGAACAGGCAGACTCGGCTACTTTGTTCCGGTACAAAGATTTCGCAGTATGTGAGGGCGAGGATTGCTGGTGTTAGAAAGGAATGCATGGAAGCAAAGGTATCACGTTTTATTAACATTCAACTAGGTAATATTTTTAAGAGCTGCAGAGTTATCTCTTAGTTTTATTTAAATTTAATCTGAAATTTAAAACTCTAATTAGCATTAATTAAAAATCTCCATAGTTAGGAGATTTTTTTTTTGTAAAAACATAGACATGTTTAGGGGGATTTACGCCGGGTATGGATTATATGTAGCAAAAATCGTACTCCTATTGATCTTAGCAAAGGAGGAATTAACAATGGAAAAAACAATTGTAGGTGGAGTATTTAGAGATTCTGAAGAAGCCGTACGTGCGATTGAGAGATTAAAAGAGAGCGGATTTAACCCTCATGATATTTCTGTATTAGCTAAAAATGACGACGAATTGGAAGAAATCGAGGAGCGCACAGATGTGGATGTGATGGACGAAGGATCCCATCGCGGAGCCAATGCCGGAAAAGGTGCAGGAATCGGAGCAGGTACGGGCGGCGTTTTAGGCGGAATTGCCGGCCTGATTGCTGAGATTGGTTTGCTTAGCATTCCCGGAATTGGTATTCTGGCGGCAGCAGGACCGATTGCGACAACATTAAGCGGAGCTGCTATCGGCGCTACGGGCGGCGGCATCATCGGTGCACTGACAGGAGCGGGCATACCGGAAAATGACGCGAAAGAGTATGAAAAGTTTGTGAAAGAAGGCCATATCCTCTTACTGGTCGAGGTTGACGAAGAACAGCGCGAAAGAGTGCAGACAACCTTTACGGATAACCGTTCCTTAAATACTCATATGTATACAGCTCGATCATAAGCAAGGAAGGAGCATTCCTTTTAAATAGGAATGCCCCTTTTTTAGTCTATTTCTGAAACCTTTTAGAAAAGCTGTTCGTATAGGACATATAGAAACCAACTTCATAATAGTAGAATTTAACCTTAATATGGTATTCTTTACTTATCCAAACAAGGAAAAAAGGTGACATTGTGGCAAAGAAAAAACTGCAGTACTGGACTTTGCAATTGCTGATTATTTTAACAATCATCTATGTATCAACAAAAATTTCCTTCCTGTTTGAACCGGTCGGCATTTTTGTATCAACATTATTTTTTCCGATCATTATTTCAGGATTTCTGTATTTCTTATTAAATCCGCTTGTGAAATTGCTTCAGCGGTACAAGGTTCCAAGGACGGCTGCCATTTTGATCATATATGCAGCGGTGATTGGGCTTGTAGTCCTCGTGATTGGAAATCTGGCTCCGCTTATTAGCAGGCAGGTGACCGAGTTATTCAATGATCTGCCAGGATATGCCCGTACAACCCGTGAATTCATTAATTCGATGGCGGACTCTGAACAGTTTAAGTGGTTTATGGCACAGGATTACATATCAATTGAAGAAATTGAAGCAAGGATCATGGAATATGCCAATACGCTGCCAAGCCGTGTAACGGAAGGGGTTGCCGGAATTGTCAGCTTGGTTACAAATATTGCAATCACCATTGTAACCGTGCCGTTCCTGCTGTTTTACATGTTTAAAGACGGTGATAAGTTCCCTGCGGCTGTTTCAAAATTTATCCCCACTTCTTATCGGGCAGAAGGTGTTAAGACTTTAAAGGAGACAGCAGAGACGCTATCTTCCTACATCCAGGGACAGATTACAGTCGCCTTGTTTGTCGGAACATTATCGTTCATCGGCTACTTAATCATTGACCTGCCGTATGCGCTCGTTATGGCGCTCATTGTGTCGATTACCAATATTATTCCGTATGTCGGGCCGTTTCTCGGTGGAGCTCCTGCAGTCATTGTTGCCCTTTTCGACTCCCCGACAAAAGCCTTGCTCGTTGTGGTGGTCATTGTTATTGCACAGCAGATTGAAGGGAATGTGCTTTCCCCGCTTATTCTGGGGAAAACCTTGAACACACATCCGGCTACCATTATTATTCTGCTGCTGGTCGCGGGCAATCTGGCCGGAATTCTCGGCATGATCTTAGCGATCCCTACCTATGCTGTTACCAAAACGATTGTTCTAAATACAGTCCGGTTTTTAAGAGCCAGGAAAACGGCTAAGGAAGAGGCTGTTACTTAAAGAAAATTTGGAAGCTCCTTTTTGATTTCTGAAAAGGGGCTTTTTCAATGAAGAGAAAAATTTATGCTTTGTACAGGTTCCTTAATCAACCGCGCCTTTTTACTCTTCCCTTCCCAAAAGGTACAATAAAAGCAATAAAACAATCGAAAGCAGTGATCGTTCATGTGTTTAATTCTATTTGCATACAAGGTGCATCCAAAGTATAAGCTTGTGGTTGCAGCTAATCGGGATGAGTTCTACGAGCGGCCAACTGCCCCGGCACATTTCTGGGAAGATCATCCGAATATCCTGGCCGGACGGGACTTGAGCAAAATGGGCACCTGGATGGGAGTGGCGAAGGATGGAAGGTTCGCTGCCTTGACTAATTACCGTGATCCAAAAGAAGTAACAGATGGGAAGCGGTCAAGAGGAGAGCTTGTGGCCGGATTTTTAAAAAGCAATGGCAAGCCTGAGGAATTTATGAAAAAAGCAGCAGGTAACCGCGAGCAGTACCCCGGCTATAATCTGCTTGCCGGCAGCGGGGATGAGCTTTACTATTACTCAAATGTTGAAAACCAAATGGAGAAGCTGGAGCCGGGGATATACGGAGTCAGCAATCATGTGCTAAATACCGAGTGGCCAAAGGTGAAAAGAGGGAAGGAGGGTCTTGCTGACCGAATGGAAACCTCCGATAACAGCTTAACTGAAGAACTATTTACCCTTCTGCAACATGCTGATCCTGCACCTGACGAATTTCTTCCCAAAACAGGCGTTTCCCTTGAGTGGGAACGCATCCTGTCGCCGATGTTTATTAAAAGCGAAGGGTATGGAACAAGAAGCTCAACGGTCATGCTGATGTCAGAGGACGAAATTTTTTACAAAGAACGGGTGCATGTTGGCGACAGTCAGGAAGAGCAGGAATTTACGATCCAATACTAAGAAGCCAGAGTAGCTCTGGCTTCTATTTTCATGGCTATCATACAAGCGGCAGCGTAATCCTCACCGTTGTGCCTTCATTTTCCTTGCTGTGAATATAAAGGTTTCCGCCATGGTTTTTTATAATCTTTTTACATATCATAATGCCGAGGCCTGTCCCTTTTTCCTTTGTACTGTAAAAAGGCTCACCCAATTTTGCAAGGCGCTCTTCGGGAATTCCGATGCCTTCATCTTCAACGCTGATGATGACAAAGTTGTTGTCCTGCCGGATATCAACGTTAATTTTTCCGCCCATAGGCATCGCTTCAATCGAGTTCTTGATCACATTAATGAGAACCTGTTTAATTTTATCCTTCTCGCATTTCACATTGAAGCTGCACTGTGTTTGCGTGAATTCTATCATAATGTTTCCCATAACCGCCTGGCTATTTAGAAGCGTAATGACACTTTTCACGACTGTAATCAGGTTCGTTTCTTCCATTTCGGTAATTTGCGGTTTGGCGAGAACAAGCAAATCATTTACGATATCTTCAATTCGTTCCAGTTCATTGAGGATGACATCTGCAAAATCGCCTTGTCTTTCTTCATTTAAAAGCTGTGTAAACCCTTTTATCGCTGTGAGCGGATTACGGATTTCATGAGCGATACCAGCAGCCAGCTGGCCTACAACCGAAAGCTTTTCTGCATTTTGCAGCTTTTCTTCTGTCTTCTTCTGGCCTGTCACGTCCTTAATAATAATCTGGTAAACCTTTCTATTTTTAAAAGTGGTCGGAATCAGCTGGACTTCGGCCTTTCTCGTTTGACTATCTGTCCGGATCAAGTTCAGCTCGAAATTCACACTTTGTTTTGTAAGTAAAAAGTCATCCAGGGTGGAATGTTCGGAAGGGGGAGTATAGTCGTGGAGGGAGGTGCCGATCATTTCTTTGATGCTGGTGAATCCAAAGAGCTTCTTCCCTTCATTATTGATATAAGTCCAAATGCCTTTTTGCGTTACCATTCCAATCGTATCTTTAGAATACTCAACAAGAAAACGGTACTTTTCCTGTGTTTCAAGAATCTCCTCTTCCATGATAATTCGCTGTGTCATATCTCTGATAATGCACATCATTTCCTTATCTTCATTAATAACGGAAAAATTCGCTTCCAGCCATAAATAATGGCCCTCATGATGCCTGAAGCGAAAGGTTACCCGTTTATGGGGGAGTAAATCGAGCTCAGCAAATGCCTCCCGCAAAAGATCCCGGTCACTTGGGTGGCAATATGTATAAAGGCTGCTTTTATAAAACTCCTGCTGGGTATAGCCAAGCATCGGCAAACAGGAGGGAGAGACATATAAAGCAATTCCCTCTTTTGTAACGCGCGAAATAATATCGCTTGAGTGCTGAATGGCCAGCTGCAAATTCCTCGCTTCTACCTTATCGGCGAACAGATCAGCGTGGTTTTGGGTCATGATCATTTTTTCATCCCTCCTTTTTGAAAATTGGCACTTTTCCATTATTATACATGACTTATTCTGTTTGACATATAGGATAAATTTCACCTTATTAGCTCGTAAAAATAAAAAAAGATACCGGATTAGGTACCTTTTTCATAGAAATTTTCTAATCTGCTCTCCTAATATACGAATGCCTTCTTTCAGTTCCTCCAAAGGAGCATACGCAAAGGAAATCCGTATGTAGCGGTTAGGTCCATCACTGTATATGCTTCCAGGATTAATCAATACTTTTTTTGAAAAAGTCTGTCCGTACAATGTTCGGATCGGAATATCCGACGGAACCTTGAGCCAGATGAAAAACCCGCCTTCAGGACAGTTCCATTCCGCCAGACCGGATAAGTGAGTGTCCATTGCTTCCAGGGCTGCCCCGCGCCGGTTTCTCAACTGCTTTCGAACTGCTTCCATATGCTTCTGATAAAGACCGCTCGACAGCCATTTGGCAGCAACCCTTTGCGAAAGGGAACTCGATCCGTAGTCGGTTTGCATTTTTAAATCGGCTAAACGGTCAATAACGGGTTCAGGAGCTGCTACCCAGCCGATCCGCAGTCCTGGGCTTAGAGTTTTCGATAAGCTACCCATATATAGCACCTGACCATTTTTGTCCATCGCTTTCAGAGGGAGAGGAGGCGGCTTATCAAGCCAAAGCTCGCGATAAATATCATCCTCAACGATTGGAAGCTGTTCACTCCCGCAGGCTTGAAGCAGCTCCTGCCGCCTTTTCTCAGACATTAGAATGCCGGTAGGATTGTGATAGCAGGGTATCGTATAAAGAATTGATTTCCCTTTTTCATATTTCTTAAGGGAAATACTCTCCGGCAAAACACCCTCGTTATCCATTGGCAGCCCTTTTAAGTCCATGCCGGCTGAACGGAAAAGCTGAAGAGAGTATAAGTAGGAAGGCTTTTCGAGAAAAACAGGCGATCCTTTTTGCAAAAGGCCTAACGAGACAAGCTGCAGGGCCTGCAAGCCTCCGGAAACAATGAGAATGGAAGAAGGGGAAATACTGATTCCCGCTGTTGCCAAATAATCACTGACCGCCTGCCGCAATGGCAGATACCCCTTTGGTTCCTCATAGCCCAGCACACCTAATTCTTCTGCAGTTTCTTTAAGTACCTTTTTCATGGTTTCAACCGGAAAGATCTCCGGTGACAATTCCCCTTTGCTCAGCTGGATAAAGTTTAGGTCAGATTCAGTGTCGTTAATTTCCTGGACGATTTGCTCACTTGGCTTATGAACACCTGTGTGAACATACTCATTCCAATTGGTCGGCTGTCTGGCGGCAAGCAGAGTCCAGGTATTATTGATGACTCTTGTGCCAACGCCAGTTTTCCCTTCTATTAACCCGTCTGCAGCAAGCTCTTCAAGCGCTGTAATAATGGTACTTCTATTTACACCAAACTCTTCTGCAAGCTTACGCTGGCTCGGAATTTTGCTTCCAATTGGCCACTCGCCGTTGGAGATCTTGTCTTTAATACTCTCGACAATTTGCTGGTATTTAGGCATATGCTCTGCATTCATCTCTATAACCGCCTTTATTAAAATTGGCTGGTAAAATTCATTCCATATTGGTTGAAGACATTGTAGCAGTTATTGACTATCATGAAAAGCAACACAATCAATGGCTGGTAATTTAGGAAGGGGGAATGGACGTGAATGCTAAAAAGCTACTAATTATCGGGGCACACTGCTCCATTATATTGCTTTGGGCTTCTGCGTTCCCGGGGATCCGGGCAGGGATGCAATCATACTCGCCGGAGCATCTTGCCCTGTTAAGGCTCCTGATTGGCTCGGCAGCTTTGGCAGTATTTGCTTTTGTGACAAGAATGCGCCTGCCTGATGTTAGAGATCTTCCTGCTATTTTCATACTCGGATTTCTTGGTTTTACTGTTTACCATACAGCTCTTAATATAGGGGAACAAACAGTCAGCGCCGGACCGGCCAGTTTAATCGTATCGTTGACCCCGGTCTTTTCTGCCGCCTTGGCGGCGCTATTTTTAGGCGAGCGTTTTGGATGGGTTAGGTGGCTGGGTTCCGCCATCAGCTTTGCTGGCGTAGCCCTTATTTCAATGGGCACAGGGGATGGTTTTGAAATCCAAATAGGAATTTTGTTTGTCCTGCTTGCTTCCGTTTCAGAAAGTGTCTATTTCGTATTGCAGACGAAATACTTTAAAAAATACGGATTCCTGGCCTTTACAGCTTATACCATTTGGGCAGGAACAATCCTTATGCTGATTTATCTTCCGGGACTGGGAGGGGAAATTCTCCAAGCTTCAACTGAATCTACATTAAGCGCCATCTATCTGGGGCTTTTTCCAACGGTCATTCCTTATATTGCTCTGGCATTTCTCACTTCAAAGGGAGGGGCTTCTGAAGCTACAAGCTCATTGTATCTCACACCTGCTCTGGCATTTGTCATTGCCTGGCTATGGCTTGGGGAAGTCCCGGCTGTACTTTCGATTGCTGGCGGTGTGGTCGCACTAATAGGAGTCCTGGTTATTCATGCAAAAGAAAGCCATGCTGAAAATGGGGCAGTCGCTGCGAAATAGAAGAGCTATCCTGGAGGGGGGGATAGCTCTTCTATTTAACGTATATAAATCCTGGTTTCGTTTTAATAAGGAATCTTTTCTAATGGCTCTTTTCGTATAGATTGTTGTTTTTGGACTATAAAGCTTGCCCGTTGATTTCCGCTCCAGTCACTTGCTTTCCGCGGGGAGGAACGGGAGCCTCCTCGGCGTTTCACGCCTGCGGGGTCTCCCGCTCCCTCTCTTCCCGCAGGAGTCAAGTGCCTTCCACTCCAATCAACTCAGTAATTAAAACTAGTTTGTAAGCCATAAACTTTGCGAAAACAGCGTTAATAAAAACATTCCACATGATCTTACTTTTCCTTCATCCGCTCCTGCGCCAAGAGTACAAGCTCCTTCACCATGTTACCGCCAATTTTCCCGCCAACAGTTCCAGCCTGTTTGGAAGTCAAACGGCCATTATACCCTTGCTTCAAAGGCACGCCAACTTCTTCAGCTACTTCATATTTCACACCATCAGGGTTTTCCCGGTCAACCTGGTATCCCTGGGTTGCCATTACTTGATTTTTCAGCTGGTCCAGTGCTGCCCTTGACTCCGGTACAAGGGGCCGGCGCTTTCTTCTTGCCATGCTGCATTCCTCCTTCAGAAATTCTTTTTCCTTATTATGTGCCGATCTGACGGATTTACCCCTTATAATGAAACGCATATTAAATAAGAAAAGACTTGTACATAACGGCTTGAAAAGCTATTCTATTGTTATGACAATGACCTTGAACGTTTTGTGAACAAATCTGAAAAGAAGGTGTAATCAATTGGCATTAAAATACCTGTTAGCCCTGTTGCTTCCCGGTCTGCTTGTATTGCTTTTTACAAGAGTGAGCTACAATCGTGTAGTTGGCCTTGTATTGACAGTAGGACTTATTGCAGCTTCCGTTTATAAAGGATATACAGATACACTCGGACTTATTGTGGCAGATGCGTTTTCACTTACAGCCGGTTTCTGGTACGCCCAAAAAATGAGGCCAAGTTCTAGAAAAAGTGTTTAGAAATAAGTGAATAGATTTTTTAAAGACATTCTCTTTAGCTCGTATTACCTGCGGGAAAAGAGACACTCAAATTATGAGGTAATAATTTTGGACATAATCTTCAATCAAACGATTGATTGATAAAATGATGGCTGGATGTCTGCTTCCTGAGGAGCAGCTATTAGCGTTGTGATGTATTACAAGAGTAATAAAATGAGTTTATATAATTTCGTTTTGAGTGGTGAAAAGATGAAAATTGATCAGGTTGATAAAACAATTCTTGAGCTGCTTTCCGATAATGGAAGAATGTCTTATGTAGACATTGGAAAAGAACTAGGAATTTCCCGTGTTGCTGTCAGGGAGCGCGTGAATCAAATGATTCAAAAAGGAATCATTGAAAAATTTAGTGTTGTCATAAATTCTGATTCAGTAGGTAAAAGTGTTTCTGCGTTTTTCGAGGTGGATTGTGAGCCCGCACATTTAGTTAAAGTCGCCGAGACATTAGCGAATAATCCACAAGTTGCCAGCTGTTATCAAATGACAGGACCGAGTACCCTGCATATGCATGTTCTGGTAAATGACTTTCCAAGCCTGGAATCCTTTATTAATAAGGAGTTATATGGGTTAGAAGGGATTACCAGAGTAGAGAGCCATATTTTATTAAGGCGCTTTAAGAGTAGAAGTGGTTTAAAATTATAAAAATTCAGAATCCGTAAGCCGGGGCTGCTGCTTCCTCATCGGTCAATCTTAGAAATTTTTAGTCCTCTTTAATTCATCAAGATTAAAAATATTAGGCTCTTTTCGTATAGATTGTTGTTTTTGGACTATAAAGCTTGTCCGTTGATTTCCGCTCCAGTCACTTGCTTTCCGCGGGAGGAACGGGAGCCTCCTCGGTGTTTCACACCTGCGGGGTCTCCCGCTCCCTCTCTTCCCGCAGGAGTCAAGTGCCTTCCACTCCAATCAACTCAGTAATTAAAACTAGTTTGTAAGCAACAAACTTTGCGAAAACAGTCAAACATTAACACCACCTTCCTTTATAGTAGACTAGCCTCCACCTGAATCGGGTCTTTCTATTTTCAGTTTCCTTTTTTAATAAAATTCTCGAATGCGCTTAAGGCTTTAAAGCTGAAATAACCTCAAAAAAATAACCCAAAAATATTAAGTATTGAAAAATAAACATTTTTATTCGGAAGAATTCATACAAATAAGACGATATGTTGCTTGTACACAATGTAATGAATGGAGGTTAGATATTTATTAGAGCAATCCCAGAATTGAAAAAGTGTGTTAATTACACGAAGTCTTATTTATCTGGCGATTTATCTGCAGGTATTATTGTAGCGGTTTTATTTATCCCTCAAAGTATGGCTTACGCAATTATTGCAGGTGTACCGGTTCAATTAGGATTGTATGCCGGGACTCTTCCGCTTATAGTATATACACTATTTGGAAGTTCTAAGTTTTTATCGGTTGGACCTGTTTCTATTGTTTCCCTTATAGCTTTTTCTGGTATTTCCGGCTTCACTGAGCCGGGCTCTGCTCATTTTGTAAAACTGATTATATTGCTTGGATTAATGGTTGGATCTATTCATTTAATAATGAGTTTGTTTAAAGTGGGGGACTTTTTTGATTTTATATCACCTAGCGTTATTAATGGATTTATATCTGCTGCAGCCATTATTATAATTGTAAATCAACTTAAGTCATTACTGGGAATTTCACTGCCTGAGTATCAAAATTTTTTCCAATATGTAATGGAAGTGATAGTTAAACTTCCGCAAGTAAACCCTTACACCCTGACAATAGGTTTAGTAAGTTTTTTTATATTGGTCCTTTTAAAGAAGTGCACTCCCCGATCACCCGGCCCACTACTTGTTGTTCTTGTTTCTATTTTTTTAGTCGGTGTTTTTGATTTGCACAAAATGGGTGTGGACATCGTTGGAGAAATACCAAAGGGGTTGCCGAAACTAAAGATTAATTTACCGTCACTTTATACTATTCAGCTATTGTTTCCTACTGCTCTTATCATCGCACTCATCTCCTTTCTCGAATCCTATGCAGTTGTTAAATCATTTAATAATAGAGAAAAAGAACCGATTAACACAAACAAAGAGTTACTTGGATTGGGACTCGCAAACATTGCTAGTTCATTTATTGGATCAATACCAGTAGCGGGAGCGCTTTCAAGAACAGCGGTCAATTATCAGTCAGGCGCCAAAAGCAGGCTTGCACTCCTTCTGACTGCTTCTTTTATTGTAATTTCACTTCTCTATTTGACACCACTTTTTTATTTTTTACCGAAGGCATCGCTGGCTGCTATTATTATGGTTGCTGTTTCAAGCCTTGTGAAATTCAAGCAATGTTCCCTTAATCATCCACCTGGTGAGCTGTTTATTTTTCTCGCAACGTTTATATCAACATTAATGTTGGATATTTTTTGGGGGTTATTAGTAGGGATTGTATTCTCTATCCTTCTTTCTCAGATAAGAAAAGCTCTTTATTATACTGCTTATAAGAGTAGTAAATAATGTCTTTTAATGCCTCTCCAAACTGGATTGAGGTATTTTTTTTGCAGGTAATCTTCAGTTTAAATGAATGTAAGGTTTTAATTGTAAATTTTCAATATATATGGAGTTATCTTAATGGATGTTAAACATCAATAAGTATTACTCTATCTAAAATAAAATAGAATGGAATATTTAAAATTTTCGGAACTATAATTGATAAGAGAGCCAAGCTTGTTACTCTTGTTAAGTGAAAGGTGTAATCTTTAATATTTAGTAAATATAAAAAAGGTTTTTTGGTTAACAAGTGTAAGGGAATTACAGCCATTTTTATCAGAAATACAGGGGGTGATTTACTCGTTTGAAAAAAGAAATCTCTGTTTTGGTGACATGTTCTTTTTAGTTGATTAGCAATTTTATTAAATATTTATAAAAAAGGGGGCAATTAAAAGTGAAAAAATTTTTAGTGTTAATAGTCGCAATATTCTTTGTTTTTAGTTTGGCAGCTTGTGGATCATCGAATAGCACTTCAACTAAAGCGGATTCGAATACAGGTGAAAAACCAACTGAATCGGCCAAGTCTGATTTTCCTAAAAAGCCAATTAAACTTATTATTCCATATGGACCGGGAGGGGCAACAGATGTCATTTTCCGTTTAGTTGCTAAAGAAGCTGAAAAGCATCTTGGGCAGCCTGTTGTTCCGGTTAATATGGAAGGGGCAGGGGCGACGCTCGGAGCTCGGCATGTGAAAGATGCTAAACCGGATGGATATACAATCTTAGGAAGTCACGACACTATTGCCACGTCCCACTTATCTGGCTCTTCTGATTTTTCCTTTGACGCTTTTGAGCCGATTTCATTATTGACAAAGACGATTAACATCCCTTCTACCAATTCAAAGTCGGGTATCAAAACCGCAGCAGAGTTTGTTGAATATGTGAAAGCAAACCCGGGAAAAGCGAAGATAAGTATGATACCGGGTTCAACCAGTCATTTTTTTATGGCGCAATTTTTGGCTGAAACCGGAATTTCTACTGATGAGATCCGCTTTGTTGGTTATCCGGGAACAGGAGATGAAGTTGCAGCTTTATATGCACACGAAGTAGATTTCTCTATGTTAAATATCCCATCCGGAAAAGGATTCTATGAGGATGGGTCTCTTATTCCTGCTGGTATAGCACATAATGAAAGACTTGACTTATTGCCTGATACTTCTACTCTCATCGAACAGGGAATTAACATTGAAAATGCTACAAACCGTGGAATTTTTGCGCCGAAAGGAACTCCAGAAGAGCATATTGTCATCATTGAGGAAGCTTTTAAAAAGGCTCTTGAAAGTGAAGAAGTCAAAAATAAAATTAATAATGAGTTAGGATCTATTACAAGTTTTATTCCACATACAGAATACAAGGATTTTCTTGATAAGCAAGAATCTAAACTAAAAGAAATTGCAGAAGGACTTGATTTTAAAAAGTAATAGATATATTTAATCATTTTGCGAGATGGGAGTAATGATGAGTTCAAATAAATATAATGAATTAAATCTTGAACTCATCTTAGTTCCATATCGTACACAGTAATCGTACGACATTGAATGAGGGGTGATAGAAATGACAAAGGATCGTTCTCTTGCTTTAGCAGTAGGAATTTTTATCGTCATAATGTATGTAGAATCAATGCAGATTGCGGAAAAGTCTAGCTGGCAAGTATACGGCTCTGCTTTTTATCCTAGAATTTTGCTTGCAATAATGGGCGCTCTAGCTGTGCTGCTATTTATTAATTCATTTAGAAATAAAAAACCAAGTACGTCGAGTAAAAGAGATCTTAAATCTTTCTGGAACGAATACAATAAAATTATTTTTTTGTTTATCGCATTTTTTGTTTACGTTTTTATTCTTCCTTTAGCAGGTTTTATTATTGCTACCGCTCTTTATCTTTTTATCTCACAGGCTATTCTAATGGGTGTTAAAAGGAAAAAGAAATTACTGTTAAATGTTTCGGTGACTGTAATAACAACATTGTCGGTATTTGCCATTTTTAACTATGGATTAAATGTATGGCTGCCATAAATGGGAAGGGGGTAAATTATGGGTGAGTTTTTTATTCAAGCGCTAGGTGAAGTATTGAATCTTTGGACCTTAGTGTTAATTACAATCGGTGTCATTTTTGGAATTATTGGAGGCTGTATCCCTGGATTTACTATCACGATGGCCATTTTGGTTGCTTTTCCATTTACGTTTGCGATGGATCCTATTAATGGTTTATCCCTTATGATCGGGATCTTTGTTGGGGGCTACTCTGGGGGCTTAATCTCAGGTGTTATGCTTGGTATTCCGGGAACGCCTTCATCAATTACAACGGTTTATGATGGTTATCCAATGGCTCAAAAAGGAGAACCTGGACGGGCTTTGGGAGTTGGTGTGCTTGCATCTTTTATTGGAACCATCATTAGTGTAGGTGTACTGGTAATATTCGGTCCTTTAATTGCAAAGTTTAGTCTTAACTTTCGTCCTTGGGAAATTACAGCAATGATAGTTTTTACCCTTACACTGGTTGCGAGCCTTTCAAACGGAGCTATGATCAAAGGGTTAATTGCGGCAGGATTCGGGTTATTTATTGCAACCATTGGACTTGACCGCAGCGGAAATTTACGTTTCGACTTTGGGATCAATGAGTTTTCTGCAGGTTTTGAAATGCTTCCTGTTATGATTGGGATTTTTGCTTTTGCACAGCTGATGGATAATGTTCAGAAACTAAATAAAGATAAAGAAAAGAATACAAAAGAACCAGATATGAATGTTCATATACCATACCGCCAAATCGGAAAGGATCTATGGTCGCAAAAAATGAACACTTTCCGTTCAGCTATGATCGGAAGTATTATTGGAGCTCTTCCAGGAACAGGCGGATCTGTTGCTAATTTTGTGAGCTATGATCAATCCAAAAAGTTTTCAAAACATCCTGAGAAGTATGGGAAGGGTATTCCAGATGGAATTATTGCGTCTGAAACTGCCAATAATGCCGTAGCGGGCGGTGCCTTTATTCCAACTCTTGCCTTGGGGATTCCTGGTGATCTGGTAATGGCTATTATGATGGGTGTGTTAATTTTACACGGAATTACACCTGGTCCGTTAATGTTCTCAGAGCATCCAGTGCTTATAGGAGCTATTTATGTAGGTCTCCTTGTAAGTGCGGTTATCATGCTTGCGGCGCAGTTCTTATTAATCCGGGTGTTTGCCAAAATATCATTGGTGCCACAAGCTATATTGGTTCCCATAGTGCTGATGCTGTGTGCAGTCGGTGCGTTTGCGTTAAATAATACTGTTTTTGATATTTGGGTCCTTTTTGGATTCGGGCTTATTGGCTATTTTCTATCGAAAGCTAAAGTGCCTTTAACCCCTTTAATTTTAGGGGTAGTACTTGGACATAACCTTGAGAATCAAATATTTCGGGCCCTGGAGCTTGACTCAAGCTGGTTAACATTCTTTACTAGACCGCTATCTTTGTTATTTTTTGTTTTTGCTTTACTCTCAATTATTGTTTCCATTAAGCAAAATAAAAGGGTTGCACAAACAGAGGGTGGGGGCATAGATGGAGATGAGACAGATCAAAAGATATCTTAAACGAGTATAGTTCGCAATGTCTCTACGTAAACCAAAGGGATAAAAAAATAATAGGAAGGAACCTAGAGATCCCCATTATTTTTATTATTTACAAATCGGTGTTAAGTATTCTTTCATTGTGTAATTAAGAGATTTCGAAACTATATCTATATAAATTAATAAATAAGGAGAATTATAAAATGCTAAACTTTGATTCTTTATATAACCCTTCCTCGTCTAAAAGAATGACTGTTTTTGGCAGCAGGGGAATGGTAGCAGCCTCACAGCCATTGGCTTCTCAAGCAGGCCTTGACATTCTTAAGCAAGGGGGAAATGCCATTGATGCTGCTATTGCAACAGCGGCGGCCTTAACCGTAGTAGAACCAACCTCGAATGGAATTGGAGGAGATGCTTTTGCTATTGTCTGGGTGAAAGGGGAACTTCATGGATTAAACGCCAGCGGACCATCACCAAAAGGTATTTCAATTGAGGAAGTTAAAAAACTAGGATATGAAGAGATGCCGCAGCACGGTATGATACCTGTTACAGTCCCGGGTGCACCGTCAGCCTGGGCAGCATTATCTGAACGTTTTGGCAAGCTTTCCTTAAAGCAAACCCTGCTGCCTGCCATTGAGTATGCGGAAAAAGGGTATCCAATATCACCTGTTATTAGTCAGTTATGGGAAGAGGCTTATGCAACCTATTCTAAGGAAGAAGGAGAAGAATTCAAACACTGGTTTGAGGCGTTTGCACCAGAAGGGAGATCCCCTAAACCGGGAGAAATATGGAATTCCCCGCATCATGCAAGTACATTAAGATCCATTGCAGAAACAAATGCAGAATCCTTTTATAGAGGTGAATTAGCCGAAAAAATTGATCAATTTTCCAGACAGAACGGAGGATTCATAAGGAAAGAAGATCTTTATTCCTATAGCCCTGAATGGGTTAATCCAATAAATGTAAAATACAGGGGGTATGATGTGTGGGAAATTCCCCCAAATGGTTCTGGAATGATTGCGCTAATGGCTTTAAATATATTAAATAGCTTTGATATTGGTGAAGCCAGTTCAATTGACACTTATCATAAACAAGTTGAAGCAATGAAACTGGCATATGTGGATGGTTTTAAATATATTACCGAAAAAGACAAAATGGGTGTTTCTGTTAAACAGTTATTATCCGAATCTTATGCTGAGGTACGTAGAAGTCTAATCACTGAAGAAGCCATGTTTCCGGAGCCGGGGATCCTCTAGCTGGCGGAACGGTTTATTTAGCTGCAGCTGATGAGGATGGTAATATGATTTCATATATTCAGAGTAATTTTAAAGGGTTTGGATCAGGGATGGTTGTTCCTGAAACGGGCATTAGCCTACAAAACCGTGGATTGTCTTTTAAGCTGGAAGAAGACCATTATAATTGTCTGGAGCCAGGGAAAAAGACATATCACACTATTATTCCTGGCTTTTTGACAAAAGATGGTCAGCCAGTTGGCCCTTTTGGTGTAATGGGAGGTTTTATGCAGCCCCAAGGTCATGTGCAGGTTATCATGAATATGATTGATTTTCATTTGAACCCGCAAGCAGCTTTAGATGCTCCGCGATGGAAATGGGTGAATGGCAAAACAGTAGAGGTTGAACCTCATTTCCCTGATCATATTGCTCAGGCGCTGGTTCGCAAAGGACATCAAATCGTAAAAAGAGTAGACAGTATTAGTTTTGGAAGAGGACAGATAATAGTCAGAAATCCTAAGACAGGAGTACTGTCAGGAGGTTCAGAATCTCGCACAGATGGTACAGTTCTTGGCTGGTAAAAAAGCCATTCACCTTCGTTTAAACACTAAAACACCAGAAACAACAGGAGGAGGTTAATTTTCCCTGTTCAAAGAAAATTCAAGGTGGTGGCTATTACCATTTTACTCCTGATACGGTAATAGGTTAACCAATAGAAGGAAATGAAATAAAGTCAGGCCAGGAACACTTTTTATTCAATGAAAAAGCGGTGAATACAGTGAGATGGGATCAACTTTATTACCTTTCCGCTTTAAAGCTATTAACCGCATCTGCTGCCCTTAATAGCTTGGCAAAAAGTAAAGATGTGGCCCGGGGAGGTGCGGTTGGTAATGGGGAAAGATTCTGAAGCCAGAAAAGAGTCACCGGAAATAGCTTCGGCTAAAGAATCAGACGGAAAAACAGCTTTACATAATCAATTTAAAAGCCATTGTAGGTGTCTTCGCAACAGTAGCTCCATCGCTCATTTTAATGATTGGAAATACAAGTATATTGTCGTGGAGGGAAACCATGGAAACAATAACAAATGCAAGTAGCAAGACCCTTTCAGAGAAAGATCGCAAATATTTGTGGCACCATATTTCACCATATAGCGCAAAAGCAGATCCGATGGTTGTTTCTAAGGCCGATGGCGCCTGGGTAACAGACAATAAAGGAAACAAATATCTGGATGCTATGTCGGGCTTATGGTGTGTTAATGCTGGCTATGGAAGAGAAGAGATGGCACAGGCTGCGTATGAGCAGATAAAAAAACTGTCCTTCTACCCGTTAACCCAAAGTCATGAACCAGCCATCCTCCTAGCTGAAAAATTAAATGACTGGCTTGGCGATGATTATGTCATCTTCTTCTCAAACAGCGGGTCTGATGCGAATGAAGTCGCCTTTAAAATAACCCGCCAGTACCATGCACAGAATGGAGAGCCGGACAGATATAAATTTATTTCCCGTTATCGGGCGTATCACGGCAGTTCGATGGGAGCCTTGTCCGCAACTGGCCAGTCCCAGCGAAAGTATAAATATGAACCCCTCGTCTCGGGCTTCCTGCATGTCCAGCCACCCGACAGCTACCGCCGTCCTAATGGCCAATCAATTGAAGAATTTAATCTGCAGTGTGCACAGGATATAGAACAAAAGATTATCTGGGAAGGAAAGGAAACCATTGCCGGAGTTATAATGGAACCTGTTATTACGGGTGGCGGAATTATCATCCCGCATCCACTCTATATGAAAAAAGTTGAAGAAATCTGCAATAAATACGGCGTTTTGCTTATTATCGATGAAGTTATTTGCGGATTCGGACGGACAGGGAAAAAGTTTGGCTTCCAAAACTTTGAAATCAAACCTGATATTGTTACAATGGCAAAAGGAATCACCAGTGGGTACATGCCTCTTTCTGCAACAGCGGTTAAGAAAAACATCTATGAAAAATTTAAAACCTCATCAGAATACGACCATTTCCGCCATGTTAATACATTTGGCGGAAACCCTGTATCCTGCGCAGTGGCGTTAGCTAACCTTGAATTAATGGAAAAAGAGAACTTGACCGAACGTTCAAGAACGCTAGGAGAAAGGCTTGCGGAGGAAATGGAAGAGCTTAATAGCCATCCAAACGTAGGAGATATTCGTTCAATTGGCTTCTTAATGGGCATTGAGCTAGTGAAGGATAAAGATTCCAAAGAACCTGCTCCACCTTCATATCTTGGATCAATAATCAGTGAGTGTAAGGCCAACGGGCTGATTATCGGCAAAAACGGAGACACGGTTGACGGGCATAATAATATTTTATCGCTGTCACCTCCTTTATCCTGTACAGATGAGGATTTTGCATTTATTGTTTCATCACTTAAGAAAGTACTTAAAGCGAATCACTTATAAAAGTTTTCAATTATTAACTAAAAGTTTAAAAAGAATAGAATTTATGATCAATCTCTCAGCTTGTAGATAAGTCTATGGTTTAGACTTCATCTACGGGCTTTTTATTTTATCAAAAGTAAGGCTAAAGGAGTTGCATTTAGAGTGGAAGAAAAAATTGATAAAGTACCTTCCAAAGGGCATTTTGTCCGGCACTTTTAATTTAAGCCGATTAATGTTCATTGATCTCTAAATAAGAGGATTTAAATATATACAAAAAGTTAATCAAACGTTTGATTAACTATTCTTCGACACTACCCAGCCTTTTTCGGCATATTTCCCGAGCAATACTTTATTAATAAAAATAAAAAAACGAATATCCGTTCGCATATTGTTGGTTTGTTTTACCCTCTTTGTGGTAGAATGATGATATGAGTTTTGAGTAAAAAACTGACAAATCAGCAGCATCCCGGCCCTCAGTCATTTAACAGGCTGATTTGTGTTTATAAATAGATAGAAGTTAATTTTTGAACGGGAGGCTTTTAGGTGAAGGATCAATTCGAATTAGTCTCAAAGTATTCCCCTCAAGGCGACCAGCCGGGGGCCATTAAAAAGATCGTTGAAGGTATAAATTCCGGCAAAAAGCACCAGACCCTACTGGGAGCGACAGGTACAGGAAAAACCTTCACGATTTCGAATGTGATTAAAGAAGTAAACAAGCCGACGCTTGTGATTGCACACAATAAGACGCTGGCCGGCCAGCTTTACAGCGAGTTTAAAGACTTTTTTCCAAACAATGCTGTAGAGTATTTTGTCAGTTACTATGACTATTACCAGCCCGAAGCGTATGTGCCTTCAACAGATACCTTTATTGAAAAAGACGCGAGCATAAATGATGAAATTGATAAGCTTCGCCACTCGGCTACTTCCTCCTTATTTGAGAGGAACGATGTCATCATCATTGCAAGTGTTTCCTGTATATATGGTTTGGGATCTCCTGAAGAATACCGTGAGATGGTACTATCTCTTAGAACGGGTATGGAGATAGAAAGGAATCAGCTCCTACACAGGCTTGTAGATATTCAATATGAGAGAAACGATATTGACTTCCAGCGCGGAACCTTCCGGGTGCGCGGGGATGTAGTTGAAATTTTCCCAGCATCACGGGATGAGCATTGTATCCGGGTCGAGTTTTTCGGAGATGAAATTGACCGGATCCGTGAAGTGGATGCCCTGACAGGCGAGATCATCGGAGAACGCGATCATGTCGCGATTTTCCCTGCATCCCACTTCGTAACACGTGAAGAAAAAATGCGGATTGCGATTCAAAATATTGAAAAAGAACTGGAAGAACGCTTAGCTGAATTAAGAGAAAATGATAAGCTCCTTGAAGCACAGCGTCTGGAGCAGCGGACCCGCTATGACCTTGAAATGATGAGGGAAATGGGCTTCTGTTCAGGTATCGAAAACTACTCGCGGCACCTGACGTTAAGACCGCCTGGTTCCACACCTTACACCCTTCTGGATTATTTTCCGGAGGACTTCCTGATTGTCATAGATGAGTCACACGTAACGCTGCCGCAAATCCGCGGAATGTTCAATGGTGACCAGGCAAGAAAATCAGTTCTTGTGGATCATGGCTTCCGTTTGCCATCTGCCATGGATAACCGCCCGCTTACTTTTGCAGAGTTTGAAAAGCATGTGAACCAGGCTGTCTTTGTTTCTGCGACGCCAGGTCCGTATGAGCTTGAGCACACTCCGGAAATGATTGAGCAGATCATCCGCCCGACCGGACTGCTTGATCCAACCATTGATGTCCGCCCAATTGAAGGGCAAATCGATGATCTAATCGGCGAAATTCAGGAGCGTGTCCAGAAAAATGAACGCGTACTGGTTACAACCTTGACGAAGAAGATGTCAGAGGACTTAACCGATTATTTGAAGGAGATCGGCATTAAGGTCCAATATCTGCACTCAGAGGTTAAGACGCTTGAGCGGATTGAAATTATCCGGGAGCTGCGGCTTGGAAAATACGATGTTCTAGTCGGAATCAATCTTTTAAGGGAAGGGCTGGACATACCGGAAGTATCTCTTGTCACCATTTTGGATGCTGATAAAGAAGGCTTCCTCCGTTCCGAGCGTTCACTCATCCAGACGATGGGGCGGGCTGCGCGTAATGCAAATGGCCATGTCATTATGTATGCCGACCGGATCACGGATAGCATGGAAAAAGCCATCAGTGAAACAAAGCGACGCCGTTCCATTCAGGAAGAATACAATGAAAAACACGGCATAACGCCAATGACTATACAAAAGGATATTCGCGATTCAATCCGTGCAACCCATGCGGCGGAAGAGCAGGAAGAATATCAGCCATCAGCCAAGCTTGGCAAGCTGAACAAGAAAGAGCGCGAAAAGCTGATCGGCGATATGGAAAAGGAAATGAAGGAAGCGGCAAAAGCCCTCAATTTCGAACGGGCTGCCGAGCTTCGTGATTTACTATTAGAGTTAAAAGCGGAAGGATGACGTACAAATGGCGATGGATAAGCTGATTGTAAAGGGTGCCAGAGCCCATAATTTGAAAAATATCGATGTCACCATTCCGAGAGATAAGCTTGTCGTACTGACAGGGCTGTCCGGTTCCGGAAAGTCTTCACTGGCTTTTGATACGATTTATGCAGAAGGGCAGCGCCGCTATGTGGAATCATTATCAGCATATGCACGGCAATTCCTTGGGCAAATGGATAAGCCTGACGTTGATGCCATTGAGGGGCTGTCTCCTGCCATTTCAATTGACCAGAAAACAACAAGCCGAAATCCGCGTTCCACAGTGGGAACGGTGACGGAAATCTATGATTATCTGCGATTATTATTCGCTCGGGTCGGGCGCCCGACATGCCCGATTCATGATATCGAAATCTCCTCGCAGACCATTGAACAAATGGTGGACAGGATTATGGAATACCCCGAAAGAACAAAGCTCCAGGTAATGGCTCCGCTGGTATCCGGCAGAAAAGGCACACATGTAAAGGTCCTTGAGGATATTAAAAAACAGGGCTTTGTCCGAGTCCGTGTTGATGGAGAGATGATGGATCTTGGAGAAGAGATAGAACTAGAAAAGAATAAAAAGCACTCGATTGAAGTAGTGATAGACAGGATCGTAGTAAAAGAAGGTGTGGCTCCGCGTCTGGCAGATTCAATGGAAACAGCGCTAAACCTTGGAAATGGCAAGGTGCTTGTCGATGTGATCGGAGAAGAAGAACTGTTATTCAGCGCAAATCATGCCTGTCCGCACTGCGGCTTTTCAATCGGCGAACTGGAGCCAAGAATGTTTTCATTCAATAGCCCGTTCGGCGCTTGTCCCGAATGTGATGGTCTTGGTTCAAAGCTCGAAGTCGATGTAGATCTTGTAATCCCCGACAAGGAGCTATCCTTGAAGCAGCATGCCATTGCACCTTGGGAACCGACAAGCTCGCAGTACTACCCTCAGCTTTTAGAGGCAGTCTGCAATCATTATGGAATTGATATGGATATTCCCGTTAAGGATATTCCTGAACACTTACTTGAGAAGGTTTTATACGGATCAAGCAAAGACAATATCTATTTCCGTTATGAAAACGATTTTGGACAGGTGAGGGAGAACTATATCCGGTTTGAAGGTGTAATCCGGAATGTGGAGCGCCGCTACAAGGAAACAAGCTCAGACTATATCCGGGAGCAAATGGAAAAATATATGGCGCAGCATCCGTGCCCTTCATGTAAAGGTTACCGATTGAAGCCGGAAACCCTTGCAGTGCTGGTGTCCGGAAAGCATATCGGCCATGTGACGGCCTTTTCAATTGAAGAAGCGTTTAGCTTTTTCGAGGATCTGACACTTTCTGAAAAAGAAATGAAGATTGCCAATCTCATTTTCCGTGAGATTAAAGAACGACTTGGCTTCCTGATTAATGTAGGACTGGATTATCTTACATTGAGCCGTGCAGCCGGAACTTTATCCGGTGGAGAGGCACAGCGTATTCGCCTGGCAACACAAATTGGGTCACGTCTGACAGGTGTTCTTTATATTCTGGACGAGCCTTCCATTGGCTTGCATCAGCGTGATAATGACCGTTTGATCGATACGCTGAAAAATATGCGCGATATCGGCAATACATTGATTGTGGTTGAGCATGATGAGGACACCATGGTCGCTGCCGACTATTTGATTGATGTTGGCCCTGGAGCAGGTGTTCATGGCGGGCAAATCGTTTCTGCGGGGACGCCTCAGGACGTTATGGATGATCCAAATTCTCTGACAGGACAATATCTATCCGGGAAAAAATTCATTCCGCTGCCGATTGAGCGCAGGAAGAATGACGGCCGCTTTATTGAAATTAAAGGAGCTAAAGAAAATAACCTTAAGAATGTGAACGCGAAGTTCCCGCTTGGTTCCTTTATTTCTGTAACAGGCGTTTCCGGTTCCGGAAAAAGCACCTTAATTAATGAAATCCTTCATAAAGGGCTTGCCCAAAAGCTTCATAGAGCAAAAGCGAAGCCTGGTGAACATAGGGAAATTAAAGGTGTAGAACATTTAGATAAAGTCATTGATATTGACCAATCGCCAATCGGAAGGACACCGCGATCCAATCCTGCAACCTACACGGGCGTGTTCGATGATATTCGTGATGTATTTGCAACAACGAATGAAGCGAAAGTGCGCGGCTATAAAAAGGGCCGTTTCAGCTTTAACGTTAAAGGCGGACGCTGTGAAGCCTGCCGTGGCGATGGGATTATTAAAATTGAAATGCACTTCCTGCCTGATGTGTATGTACCATGTGAAGTCTGCCATGGCAAACGCTATAACAGGGAGACGCTTGAAGTTAAATACAAAGGGAAGAACATCTCTGAAATTCTCGAAATGACTGTTGAAGATGCATTGGAATTTTTTGAGAACATCCCGAAAATTCGCCGTAAGCTGCAAACCATTTTTGATGTGGGCCTTGGCTACATTACATTGGGACAGCCGGCGACAACCTTATCCGGAGGGGAAGCGCAGCGTGTCAAACTCGCTTCCGAGCTGCATCGCCGCTCAACCGGCCGTTCACTTTATATACTGGATGAACCGACAACCGGCCTCCATGTGGATGATATCTCAAGATTGCTTGTCGTTCTTCAGCGTCTTGTTGAAAATGGTGACACTGTATTGGTTATCGAGCATAATCTCGATGTGATCAAGGCGGCCGACTATATCGTAGATCTTGGACCAGAAGGCGGAGACAAAGGCGGTACTATTTTAGCCGCCGGAACGCCTGAAAAAATTGCGGAAGTTCCGGAATCCTATACAGGCAAATACCTCAAACCAATATTGGAGAGAGACCGACTCAGAATGAAACAGCAAATTGAAGAAAAAGAAGGCGTGACAAACGCTTGATAAATGGAAGCAGCAGCCATGAGGCGCTGCTTCTTTTTATGGAAGAAAGATTACTTTCATTCAAATCGGGTAAAGAAAATCAGGCTGCAGCCATCATCCGTTTAGGATGATGGCTGCCGGACACTAGTAATTTATCAATAACCGGATCAAAAGGTCACTATTTCGTCATTTAGCGGTGAGAATTCTAGTAATAACGGAAATTTTCGATTTATTGGTCAGAACTCAATTTTATCAGTCACTTTGCGGCCTAACAATCATTCCAATCATAACGAAAACTGGCGGTTAAACCGATCACTTCCTTAATGCAAGGCACAACCAAGAAAGGAACACACATATATGAAAAAAGGAATCTTTCTATTAGCTGGAGCTCTCCTAATTGGGC
Source organism: Cytobacillus sp. C11.1 (assembly GCF_058145115.1). NCBI lineage: Bacteria > Bacillati > Bacillota > Bacilli > Caryophanales > Bacillaceae > Cytobacillus > Cytobacillus sp. C11.1. The sequence continues at coordinate 1,503,094 of NZ_CM176935.1, forward strand.
TGGCACTTTATCTTTCTATTACCTTTTTAGGAGAAGAGAAAAAAGCGGATGGCGGCAAGATGATTGTGGCATTTGGCGATTCGCTTACCTATGGGTACGGAGATGAAACGAAGAAGGGTTATATCGGCAGGCTGCAGAGCAAGCTGAGCCGTGCTTATCCGGAGAGGAATTACCAAATAAAAAATTATGGTGTGTACGGCTATAAATCATCCGATGTATTAAAGCAGATGCTCAAGCCGAAAGTGGCGCAGGACCTTAAAGAAGCGGATATGTTCATCGTTTATATCGGGACGAATGATTTGCTGAAGAGCAATGGCGGAGATTTGTATCCACTCCACCATAAAAAGCTCGTCGAAGCTAAGAATGTGTATGAAGATAAACTAAACGGAATTCTTGAAACGCTAGAAACGGCCGATAATGAAGCTCCTATTATTCTGCTGGGGCTTTACAATCCATATCCGGATGGGGATAAAATTGAAAAATACATTGATCATTGGAACCAATCAATTCAGAAAACAGCAGAGCAAGATGAAAACATCACCTATATTTCTACCAATGAGTTATTCAAAGGGAAAAACAAGAAGCAATATTTCTCTGATTCTCTGCATCCGAACGGAAAAGGCTATGAATTAATCGCTGACAAGATCCTGAACGAGTACTCATTTAAATAATTATCCTTCAAGAATGACCTTCTCAACTTCTTCTTTGATAAGACAATGTAATGTTCTAGCAAAAAGCATGTAAACATACTGCGTTATAATTGTAACAAGGGAAATTTTAGACAAAATGGGGAGGTCATTATGGAGGACTATTTAGCGAAGTCATTAGATGAATGGAAAGAAGATATTTCAGAGGTATTGGATCAAATCAATAATGAGTACGAAGATGTGAAAAAAGAGCTGAAGGTTTATTCCTATAAATATGGAATCACCAAGCAGGTTATTCAATCGACAGTGAACGAAGAGATTATTGATAATATTCGCGAAATGTATCATAAGCCTTTTGAAGAAAAGTATAATGAACTGAAAGAGTACATACGGGATTTGGATGAAAAAAGAAAAGTGTTCCAAATGTTTGTGAACAAGATTGATGAAGTGAAACGGAAGGAAGCGCCGAGAACCGACCTGGCTGCTGCCTACAAATAAGCTTCAATGAAGGAAACCGTCTTTGCAGAAAGGCGGTTTTTGTCGTTAGCCAAAAGCTCTACGCCTTTTGGCCATTGAAGCCTAAGCCTGCAGATGTATTTTTGCAAAAACAGAGGTAAATACTCCTGCGGTTTCCTATAATGAAAGTGAGAAGAGGAAACGCTATTTGGTTTTACAAAAACGAAACCTTACCTGCTCCACATTCGTATTAGAGTAAAAGGAGCTGAAAACAATGGAAACGAGAAAGGTGCTATCCGCGTTAAGCTATTTCAGCATTATGTTCGCAGGATTTATATTTCCGCTAATTGTGTTTTTTGCAACTGGAGACCCGGAAGTGAAGCGGCATGCGAAGAGTGCATTCTTATCGCATTTAATTCCGCTGGTTCCTGTTCCCTTTATTATTTTTGCAGCAGTGACCCAGTTTACGGTTACCGGCCAGGATATTCCGGTATTTTTTCTGGCGGCTGTCGTCATCACGATCATTCTAAGTTTAATTGTACTAATCTGGAATATTATTAAAGGGGTAAAAGTCCTTATTGAAGAGTAGCAAATAGATATAGAGGAGGAACCAAAATGAAAGAGGAACGGAAACGCATACTAAAAATGGTAGAGGAAGGCAAGCTGACAGTTGATGAGGCTTTAACGCTATTAGAGCAGCTTGAAAATTCACACCAGACAATGGAACAAAAGCAGGAAGATCTTATTAAGGAACTCTCCGCAGATGTGAAGTTTGAAGAATCAAAGAAGGAGATCCCTACAGCTCAAAGCATCAAAGTGCCAAAGAAAAGATTATTGATTTCGTAGACTCTGCATTAAAGAAAGTGAAGGACTTTGACCTTGATTTCAATTTTGGCAAAAACGTTGAGATCTCGCATATTTTCCAGCATGCAGACACATACTTGAAGGATCTGGATATAGATGTTGCAAACGGAACAGTCAGGGTTGTACCGTGGGAGCAAAGCGATGTCCGTGTTGAATGCCATGCGAAGGTTTACCGGGTGGATAACCAGGAGGAAGCACGCAAGAATTTCCTTAAGGATGTTATTTTTGCCATTGAAGGACAAAAGCTCCGTTTCTCCACCCAGCAAAAGTGGATGAAGCTTGATGCTGTCATCTATATTCCGAAGGCAGAATATGAAAATGTTAAAATTCGCATGTTTAATGGACCAATTGAAAGTCAAAACTTATCAGTGGAAAACTTTAAAGCCAAAACCGCCAACGGAAAAATTACAATCAGGGATTTGAGCAGCAAATATGTTGAGGCGGAAACAGCAAATGGGCAGATTTCTGTTCAAAGAAGCCGGATCGATAGTCTTGAGGCTGAAACGCTTAATGGCGCCATTTTAGCGGAGGGGGACTTTGTAAAGGCGGAGCTGCAATCCTTTAATGGCAACGTAACCTGCAGGGCTGAAAATGAACGCTGTGAAAGGATAGAAGCAAAGGCGGCAACCGGCAGCATTGACCTGTTTGTACCCGATTTTGCGGCTGTCAGCGGAGAGCTGAGAACCAATCTGGGCGGTTTTCATGTAGATATTGAGGGAATAGAGGTAGTAGAAGAAAAGAGCGAAGTGATACAAAAAATGATGCGCTTTAAGTCTGTAAAAGAAGCGGATAGCGGACTTAAGCTATTGGCTGATTCGAAAACCGGGACGATTACGTTAAAAAGGTCATCAGCCTGGTAGGATCATAGCGTTTTTATGATGGGAGGGAAGCTTTATGAATAAGCTTATGCGCTCACGAAGCAACAGAAAAGTGGCTGGTGTCCTTGGCGGGCTATCTAAATCGATCGGTATTGACCCGACCATAACGAGGGTCATATTCATAGTCCTGCTCTTTACGACAGGAGTATTTCCAATGGCTTTGATTTATGCACTATTGGTGTTTGTGCTGCCGAACGAAGAGGTGCTGTAATCGATGAGATGGATGATTGGCATATTAATCAACGCCATCCTCTTTGTCGCCATTGCCGGCTTCTTTGAGGATTCTTTTTACCTGTCCGGGTTTGGCGCTGCCATCGGGGCCAGCTTTATGCTTTCAATTTTAAATATCCTTGTGAAGCCAATCCTGATTATATTGACATTGCCGGTCACAGTATTAACGCTCGGCTTGTTCCTGTTCGTCATTAATGCCGTCACATTAATGATCACAGACGGTTTCATGGGCGATTCCTTTGAAATTGCGGGTTTTGGCACGGCAATCATCGTTTCCATCATTATGTCGATCGTCAACCTGATTATCCAAAAAGCAGTATTAGAACCTGCGAAGGAAAAATGAAAAACCGCGCCAGAATGGGAAGTTGCACATAAAATTGGCTGTGTTAAGCTCAATGTTGATTTTAGCATCTTTTTGATGTGAGAGAATAACCGAAACAAACCCGGGACATGATGTTCCCATCCGAAAAAAGCCAGCACCATTTCACGTGCTGGCTTTTTCCTATTCAATGATAATCGCATTATAGCCATCGTTCAGTAAATTCCCTGCGAGTTTTTCAGCTTCTTGCCTTTCCTCAAAAGTAACCTGCACTTTATATTGTTTGGGTCCTTCCGATTTTCTTTTTAAACCGTATTGTTCAGCTATAGCTTTTACAATGGCTTGGGCACATCGTTTGCGGTAGACAGGTGTGCGGAGCAGTGCGGCTTCTTCTTTGTTTGTCATAAACCCGCATTCCACAAGGACGGCGGTCATTTTCGTTTCCCGGAGGACATGGAAGTCGGCCGTTTTTACGCCGCGGTCGCGCAAGCCGGTTGAGTGAATTAAATTCCGCTGAATCTTTTGTGCAAGTTCAAGCGCTTCCTGAGGCCTGGAAGGATAGACGAATGTTTCAATCCCGCCGACCTCGTTCCAGCCGCCCGTTCCATATGCATTAGCATGAATGGACACATAGCAGTCTGCATGAAGCTTGTTTGCGAGGTCAGTCCTCTCAGAGAGAGGTGCATCCCGCTCATCCGAATGGGCAAAATAAACAGTCACATTTTGATAGTTTTCCAGCAGACCCTTTGCAAGGTTTGCTACAGCTCGGTTGAATTCATATTCCCGTATACCATCGGGACTTCTTTTTCCGGAAGTGTCGTATCCATGGCCGGCGTCCAGCATAATCTTCATTTTTATCTCCCCTTTCTGAGTCATTTTTTTATAAAAATATTCTCACTTATATAATATGGACAAACCCTGTAAAAGGACATGGCAAAATAAAAAAGGAGAAAACCCCCATGGGCTTTCTCCTATTTAGTGGCGCGCTGCATCGAATGGACAAATTTATAGCGGTCTGCCCGGTATGCTGATTTTACAAGCTCAAAAGGCGTGCCATCCTGCAAAAATGAAGTTCTGACAATCAGAAGAACAGGGGAGCCTGTATCGACTTGCAGATGCTTTACCTCTGTTTCTTTTGCAATGGAAGCTTCAATTTGCTGTGTCGCTTCACTGATTGTGAGCGCCAGTTTTTCCTCAATATATTGATATAATGATTGGTTGATGATTTCTTCCGTAAGCCCTTTTACCAGATTGGCAGGAAGGTAGGTCGTTTCTAGTGCCATTGGCAGGTTATCAGCCATGCGCACCCGCTTAATTTCATAAACAGGCGTATTTTCTTTAATGCCAAGCTTACGGGCAAGCTGCGGTTCAGCCGGGATAATTTCAAAGGAGATCAGGCGGCTGCTTGGCACCATGCCCCGTTCTTTCATATCCTCTGTAAAACTTGTCAGACCCTGCAGCTTCTGCTCAACCTTCTGCTTATTGACGAAGGTTCCCCGGCCTTTTTGCCTGTACAAAAATCCATCGTTCACCAGGTTGTTCAAGGCTTGCCTGACCGTCATGCGGCTGATCTGGTATTGCTCGGAATACTCGCGTTCAGACGGAATCGCTTCATCAGGCTTTAAAATTCCGTTTTCAATTAAGTGTTTAATATACTCCTCTAATTGATGGTAAATCGGAATAGGTGATTGTTTATCGATCATGGGAAATTCTCCTATCACTTTGTCTTCAGATTGTTGTTTTTGTACTATAAAAATTTGCCCGTTGATTTCCGCTCCAGTCACTTGCTTTCCGCGGGGAGGAACGGGAGCCTCCTCGGCGTTTCACGCCTGCGGGGTCTCCCGCTCCCTCTCTTCCCGCAGGAGTCAAGTGCCTTCCGCTTCAATCAACTCAGTAATTAAAACCAGTTTGTAAGCAACTAATTTTGCGAAAACAGCCTTTAACAAAGCATTGTCTTAATAATCCTGCACCAAACGTAGCGCTTCTTCATCGGTAATGATCGTCACATTGGGATGAAGCTTTAGAGCAGAGGCTGGAAACTGCTCATCAGGCTCTCCATTTACCAGGCGTCTGATTGCTTCTGCCTTAGCTGAGCCTGATGCGAGCAGCACGATTTCTCTGCTATCAAGGATGGAGGCGATGCCCATTGTAATCGCATGGGCAGGAACTTCATCGATGGATTCGAAAAATCTTGCATTTGCTTTTCGTGTGCTTTCCGCAAGCTTGACGACATGCGTCCGGCTTTTAAAAGAAGTGCCTGGCTCATTGAAGCCGATATGCCCGTTGCGGCCGATGCCCAGCAGCTGCAGATCAATATCCGCAAGGTCTTTAATCAGCTGTTCATAACGCTGGCATTCCTGGTTAATATCTTCCGCCGTCCCATTAGGGAGATGCGTGTTTTCGAGCGGAAGATTAAGATGTTTAAAAAGCTCGCAGTTCATAAAATATCGGTAGCTGTTAGGGTCAGAAGAAGGCAGGCCGATATATTCATCCAAATTAATCGTTGTGATGTTTTCATAGGAGGTGCCGTTTTCAAGATGATCTTTAATCAGCTCAGCGTAAACTCCTTTTGGCGTACTGCCGGTTGCCAGCCCTAAAGTCATATCTGGATTGGAACGTATTTTTTCGATCATCAGCAGTGCCGCTTTATGGCTCATATCCTCATAATGGGCTGCTCGGATAATCTTCAAGAAGACTTCACCTCGCGTTCAAAAGCCTTTATACCTCTGCAAAAGGTCATTACCACCTCGAGATTTTCATCCAGGATCACCAGGTCAGCATCCTTTCCTTCCGAGATGCTGCCTTTCCGGTCATAGATGTTCATCTGTTTGGCCGGATTGCTGCTGGCAAGGCGGACGGCTTCCAATAAAGTGATATCCGTAAAATCAATCATATTCTTAATCGAATCTTTCATTTTTAAAATGCTGCCAGCCAATGTTCCATCAGCGAGCAGGGCCTGGCCATTTTCAACGGTGACATCCTGTCCTCCGAGATCATAATGGCCGTTCTTCAGGCATTTGGCTCTCATCGAATCAGTAATCAGAATCATGCCATCCTGGCCTTTGGCGTTGAGAGCAAGCTTAATCATTTCCGGCCGGACGTGTATGCCGTCTGCGATCATTTCAACAATGAGTTCTTTGAATAAAAGAGCAGCCCCGGCAACGCCTGGCTCCCGGTGATGCAAGCCTCTCATGCCGTTAAAAAGGTGGGTCACATGCGTGGCACCTGCTTTAACGGCTTCCTCCATTTCGGTGAAAATAGCATCACTATGGCCGATCGAGGCAACAACGCCATTTTCGCTTAAATAGCGGATAAAATCGTAGCCGTTCGCCTTTTCAGGCGCCAGCGTAATAAGTTTGATTGTGTGGTTTGCAGCTTCCTGCCAGCGTTTAAAAAGCTCGATATCAGGTTCGAGAATATGGTTCCTCGGCTGGGCTCCGCCTCTTTTTTCATTAATAAACGGTCCTTCTAAATGGATACCGATGATCTCTGCTTTGCCTGGCGTGTTTTGCTCTTTTTGATAGAGGGCTGCATTAGACAGCGCCGCCTCTATCTTTTCTTTTTCCTGGGTAATGGTGGTAGCCAGAAAGCTGGTTGTTCCTTCTGCCGGAAGAACGCTGGCCATTGTGGTGAGAGCTTCCGGCGTTGCATCCATCGTATCCGCTCCGCCTGCCCCGTGAATATGGACATCAATAAATCCCGGGCTGATCGTCTGTTCCGGGGGAAGTTCCATGATTTCTATATCCTGATCAATAGCAGGAATCTCATCCATGCTTCCCACTTTTATGATCTTTTCATTTTCTATTAAAATAAAACCGTTATTAAGAAGGTCGTGTTCTCGAATAATTTTCGCATTTTTTATAAGAAGACGGCTCATCTTACTTCATCTCCGTTCAAGTCTTAGTATAGGGTTAAGAGTATACCTCTATTATAAAAGGTTTATGAATAGATGTCTATACCAGTTGATGTAAATATACACTGGTTTATATTTGGTCTATACAACTAAAATAAAAAAGGATAGAGAGCACCAAATGAATGTGGCTTTCTATCCTTTTTATTGGGTTCGCGGATAAATCAATTTTTTCGCGGATAAATCGAAAATGCCGGCTTAATTCCGATTTGGCTAGTCATTCTTCTGCAGAAAACACTGCTAAGAATCCTAATTCTATCCCTAGTTTGAATGATATTCTGCTATTGCTTCACGCAAATAGCCGTTATGCTTATCCAAAAGCTCTGCCGCTGCTTCGCCTTTTAATCCAGTTAAGATTTGCAGGATGGCAGCCTTCGTATTATGCTTTTGCTCCAGCAGAGCGGCTTTGGCTTCCTTATCAGATGCGCCTGTTGCCATTTTGACGATATTCTCCGCTCGTTTGAACAGCTTTTCATTGGTCATTTGCACGTCGACCATCAGATTCCCGTACACTTTTCCGAGCTTGACCATAGACGCCGTCGTAAGTATGTTCAATACCAGCTTTTGCGCAGTTCCTGCTTTCATGCGTGTGGAGCCTGTAACCACTTCCGGACCCGTGATCGGCGCAATCGTATATCTTGAGATTTTCTCCATCTCGGAATCCTTTGTGCAGGCGACCGAAACCGTAACAGCTCCGACTTCGTTTCCGTATTGAAGCGCTCCGATTGTGTATGGAGTGCGTCCGCTTGCTGCGATTCCGACAAGCACATCATTCTCAGTCAGGCTGATATCCATCACATCCTGGCGGCCTTGCGCACTGTCATCTTCAGCGCCTTCAATCGCATCGGTCATCGCCTCTTTTCCGCCGGCGATAATGCCGACAACCATTTCAGGATCGGTGCCATAGGTTGGAGGACATTCGGAAGCATCAATAATGCCAAGCCTTCCGGAAGTGCCGGCCCCTACATAAATGAGACGGCCGCCTTTTTTAAAACTCTCCACAATCTCATCCACCACTTTTACAATATGGGGAATTTCCCGTGCGATGGCATTGGGAACAATCGTATCCTCCTGATTGATGATTGTAATAATTTCTTCTGTTGTCATTAAATCAATTTCCATTGTTTTTGGATTTCGCTGCTCGGTATTAAGCTTCGTAATATTCATCATTGATCCCTCACCACTAATTGAAATTTTGTTCCCGCTTTGATTTGGTCCAAAAGAGGAAGGTCTTCCTCTATGACTCTGGCCACCACATTGACGCGTTCATCCCGCGGCAGGTCTGCCAGAGCGATTTGCATTTCGCCTGCATAGCGTCCGTATAGAACATTATCAACCGTCACCATGCCTTTATTACGATCCACCTGGTTAGCAGGTTCCAGTTTAGTTTGTCCCTGCTGGGCATATGATCTTGATTCCACTGACCGGATCACATCCCGGGCAGGATCCATGCGGTTTGTATGGACTTGTTTAAAAAGGTCCTCATGGTGCTGCCCGCCAAGAGTCTCGATGCGAAGAGGAATCACACCCTCGGCCATTTTGGTTAATTGCATCAATGTCTCATCATTTACCGAATGGTCACCGATTAATACTTTATCCGTATAACAGCTGTTCATTAATTCAGCAGCTGCCGCAGCAGGGGAGAAGCCCCGATGTTTTTCCAAAGTCGGCAGTCCTGAGAAAACAGGACCGCGCCGTTCGCCATCACCGGGAACAAAAGCCATCGTTGTAATGCCCATTCCTTTTAAAAATTGATTTCTTTTGATTAAAAACTCTCTGTCCAGACCTGTTTCAGGGCGCGGGTAAAAGTTATGCCATGCCTCTACATTGCTGGCGTTTAAGCCAAGATCGAGCCACTCTTGCAGCTCCTTTGCTGGAATGGTGCTCGCATTTATTCCAAGTTTCATTTTTTTCGAGAGTTTAACAATTTGGGAAGCTGAAAAGCCATAATCAGCCCGAATGCCAGCCAGGCCCCAGTCAAGAAGGGTATCGATCGATTCCCAATTTAAGCCCAAGTGGCCTAATGATTGCGGAGAAACATCCGCCAGCAGCTCCATATCATGCTGTTTGGCCAGAGCGCCGAGCTCCTGCAGCAAATGCTTATATGTACTGTGGTCGTCTTCAGGAATATGGAGGGAAGTGAAAATGGATTTTAACCCAAAGGAAGCTGCTTTCCCAATCCATTCCGCATTTTGTTCCTGCCGTTTATCAGATAAATAGACTGATATTCCAAGCATCAAGCTCACCTCAATTTAAGTTCGAATTTTTAAAAAATATGACCTCATAAGTAAAGAAGGAGGAATCGATCCTCCTTCTTTATTTGTTTTGGCTCTGTTAAATTTGCCTGTTGATTTCAGCACGAGGCACTCCCTTTCCGCGGGTGGTCCGACGCTCCAATCAACAGGGTGCTAAAAAACAACAATAAGCTATAACAGAGCCTTTGTTTTAAATATTTTTCGCCATTTCTTCCTTAAATCCGAACATCCATGTGAACAGGAAGCCGAATGCATAGGCGATTAATAAACCGATTAGGTACAATACTATTTGATGTGTGTGCACGAGGAAGGCAAGCGGTATGCCGGAAACCCCGATCGCAATCGTGGCAATTTTAAAGAACGCCTGGAATGCTCCGCCAACAGCAGCTCCTAGACATGCTGTTAAGAACGGGCGTCCCAATGGAAGGGTTACCCCGAAGATCAGCGGTTCGCCGATGCCGAGAATTCCAACCGGAAGACCGCCTTTGATGACTTTTTTCAGACGGGCATTCTTTGTTTTGAAATAGATGGCAAATGCTGCACCGACCTGGCCTGCGCCGCCCATTGCCAGGATTGGCAGAAGCGGGTCATCGCCGATTGTATTGATTAATTCCATATGCACAGGTGTTAAACCTTGGTGCAAGCCGGTTACAACAAGCGGAAGGAATGTTCCGGCAAGTACTAATCCGGCAAGGACGCCGCCAATATCAAGAATGCCAAGCAATCCTTTTGTAATGATATCTGACAGGAATCCGCCAACAGGCTGCAGGATAAAGAATGTTGCAAAGCCTGTGATTAATAAAGCAAGAGTAGGTGTTACGATAATATCAACAGCTGATGGAACCACTTTGCGGATTCTCTTTTCTAAAAAGGCGATAAGAGCAGCTGCCAGCATGACGCCAATTAATCCGCCTCGCCCAGGAACAAGTGCTTCACCGAAAAGAGTAATATTCGCAAGGCCCGGGTTGATTAACAGGATACCGGCCGCACCACCAAGAGCAGGCGATCCGCCAAATTCCTTCGCTGTATTAATACCAACGAACACGCCCAGGTAACTGAATAATCCCCAGCCAATTAAGCTCAGCATCTGTACTAAAGTTGATTCCGGATCTGCGCCGGAGCGGATCACTACATTTGTAATCCCCGCGACCAAACCGGATGCAACAATCGCCGGAATCAGCGGGATGAAGATACTGGCAATTTTTCTTAAAAATAATTTGAATGGTGTGGCATTTTTCTCATTGAGTCCAGCTTTTGTACGTGCAGCCAGGCCTTCCAATGAAGTATCAATTTCTTCGCCATCATCCACAGAAGCCACATTCATGCCCGTCATTTTTGATACCTCGTCAGCCACCTTTGTGACAATACCCGGTCCCAGAATGATTTGCAGTGTTTCTGCTTCAACAACGCCCATAACTCCATCAATATCCTTGATGCCTTCGAGGCTGACCTTGCTTGCATCAACCGGTTTCACACGAAGGCGGGTCATGCAGGAAGCCAGTTCTGCGATATTGCCGGTGCCGCCCAACTGATCCGTAATCTCTTTCGCCAAGCGTTCTTCTTTACGCATGAGCTTTTCCCCCTCATAAAAAAATAGAATACAAGTGCAAGAAACAAATAAAAAGTCAATGAATCCGCTTACATACTAATATTACCAACTAACAGTATAGTTGTCTATACCATTTATGTATATTTTTATATTGTTAAAGATTTCGAGGCTGTCTTACCATAACTATACGCTGCCTAATGTGAAAAATTGTCCATTCCGTTGCCGATTAAGCAAAAGGGCCTATAACATCCTTAAACTTTTGTAAAATTCGCTATCAGAAATTTGGTTCTGCGTTAAAAAGTGCTAAAATAAGAGGAACTATTATAGGACATTAAACAATTTCATCCGAGAAGTGCCAGCATAAAGGAGGAGCTTAACTTGGTAAAAGTTCGCACAAAAGATATTATAGAAAAATTTGGTCTTGAGCTGATTGCCGGGGAGGAAGGCATTAACCGGCCGATTACAACGAGTGATATCTCACGGCCAGGGCTTGAGATGGCTGGCTATTTTGATTACTACCCGGGAGAAAGGGTTCAGCTGCTGGGGAAAACGGAGCTAACCTTTGCGGAAAAATTAAACGATACAGACCGGGAAAGCCGCCTGGAACGTTTATGTACGGATATTACGCCGGGCATCATTATCACAAGGTCGCTTGAAATTCCGGAAGAGCTCATCGAAGCCGCTGAACGCGAGTCTGTACCTCTTCTTCGTACAAAGCAAAAAACAACCCGATTTTCCAGCTTGCTGACCAACTTTCTTGAAAGCAAGCTTGCCCCTACGACTGCAGTCCATGGTGTTCTAGTCGATATATATGGTGTAGGGGTGCTGATTACGGGAAAAAGCGGTGTCGGTAAAAGTGAAACAGCTCTTGAACTCGTAAAACGGGGCCATCGTCTTGTTGCAGATGACTGTGTGGAAATCAGGCAGGAGGATGAAGATTATCTAGTCGGAAACTCGCCGGAACTTATTGAGCATTTGCTTGAAATCCGCGGCCTTGGCATCATTAATGTTATGACATTGTTTGGAGCAGGGGCAGTCCGCAGCTATAAGAAAATCTCCGTTGTGATGAATCTGGAGCTGTGGGATCCGAAAAAGCAATACGACCGCCTCGGCCTTGATGAAGAAAAAATGAAAATCATCGATACGGAAATCACAAAGCTGACGATTCCGGTCCGCCCTGGACGTAACCTTGCTGTTATCATTGAAGTTGCGGCCATGAACTTCCGCCTAAAACGAATGGGCATGAATGCAGCCGAACAATTTACCAACCGCTTGTCTGATGTCATTGAAGACGGCGATCATGAGGACCGTTAAGTTTGCTTTTCATTTCAATCAAACGTTTGATTGAAGTCTAATAAACGGCTTCATTAAAGGAATTAAGTGATATAAATAGAGGAAGCACAACCATAGATAACTGTCTAGCTCCAGGCGCCATCGGCTCGAGGTCATAAGCCAATCCGTCACAAAGGTTAAAGAACAACCTTCATGCAGGCTTGTCTTATGCTTGAGGCCCGCAGGACAAGGAAAGCTTCGTCAGCATCCTCATCGCTCGACCAAAAGCGGCAGCTTTTGGGAGGATGCGGGTCATTCAGACGTTGCCACAGGACGTGGCGGTTTTAGTCTGCGTTCTAATTAAGCGGGCGCCTTGCGCTTTTCTAGAGAAGGAGAAGTGATCATGGAAAACAATATACAGCCGCTTGATCCGATTGCCATTTCCCTTGGACCGATCCAAGTCCATTGGTATGGCCTCATTATCGGGATCGGCATTGCGTTGGCTCTCATCATTGCAATGAGGGAAGGGGAGAGAAGGGGACTCCCTAAGGATATTTTTGCAGATTTAATGCTTTGGGCCATTCCTATTGCCATTATTTCCGCACGGATTTATTATGTTATATTTCAATGGGACTTTTACTCGCAGAACCCGGGCGAGATTATAAAAATATGGAATGGCGGAATTGCCATTCATGGAGCTCTAATTGGTTCCGTCATCACCGCTTATATTTTTGCGAAAAACAAAAAGATTTCCTTCTGGCAGCTTGCTGATGTTGCAGCGCCAAGTATTATTTTAGGTCAGGCAATCGGACGCTGGGGCAACTTTATGAACCAGGAAGCACACGGCGGGGAAGTCAGCCGCGCTTTTTTGGAAAATATGCACCTGCCTGAATTTATTATTAACCAAATGTATATCAATGGTGCTTATTATCATCCAACGTTTTTATATGAATCAATTTGGAATATAATTGGGTTTGTTATTCTTATATTATTAAGAAGAGCGAATTTGCGGCGCGGAGAGCTTTTCCTTACGTATGTGATCTGGTATTCAATCGGCCGTTTCTTCGTGGAAGGATTGCGGACAGACAGCCTGATGCTTACAGACACATTAAGAATCGCGCAGACGATTTCAATTGCTCTTATTATTGGCGCGCTTGCTCTCATTTTCTATAGAAGAAAAACAGGATTGGCAGACGCCCGCTATTTGGATAAAGCATAGAAAAAACGAACAAAGGGAGAAAAGAGATGCTGGTTGAATCATCGAAACGGGGGCTCATGGTCGGCTTAAAGACAACATGGACACTTGGAAAAGTCATTTTTCCGGTTACGCTGATCGTGGCAATGCTGCAGCATACGCCAGTGCTTCCATGGGTTATAAAGCTGATCACGCCTCTTATGAATCTGATTGGGCTGTCAGGGGATGCAGCCATACCGCTTGTTTTGGGGAATTTTTTGAATTTGTATGCCGGAATCGGGGCGATTTTAACGCTTGATCTCACGGTAAAAGAAGTTTTTATTATCGCAGTCATGCTGTCTTTTTCGCATAATATGCTGATTGAAACGGGAGTAGCCCTAAAAGTCGGCGTCAAGCTTTGGGTTGTTTTAGCCGTAAGATTCGGTCTTGCGTTCATTAGCGCGGCAGTCATTAATTTAACCTGGCAGGGCGGTTCGGAAACGGCCAAGTACGGATTTATCCCAGCAAAAGAAGAGCAGGTGTCCGGATTCGTTCCCATCATAATGGATGCACTGCAAACAGCATTGCTTGGGATTTTCCAGCTTGCCATAATTGTTATACCGCTTATGGTGGCTATTCAAATTTTAAAAGACAAACAATGGCTCGCTGTTTTTTCAAAATGGATGGCGCCTGTTACAAGAGCGCTGGGTATGAAAGAAAATACGTCAACCACTTTGGCGGCTGGCTTGCTGATTGGTCTCGCCTACGGGGCGGGTGTCATGATCCAGGCTGTCCAGGAGGATGGTGTCAGCAAAAAAGATGTTACGATCGCATTTATATTCCTCGTAGCCTGCCACGCTGTTGTGGAGGATACGCTGATCTTTGTTCCTCTGGGCATTCCAATCCTGCCGCTCCTGCTCATCCGCTTGGGGGTAGCAATTGTGCTGACACTGGTGGTTGCAATGATTTGGAACCGTGCTGATCTGGCAAAAAGAAAGGAAGCAACATATGAGTATTAACACAATTTTATTTGATTTAGACGGAACATTAATCGATACAAATGAATTAATTATATCTTCATTTTTGCATACACTGGGGCAATATTACCCAGAACGGTATCAGCGTGAGGATGTCCTTCCCTTTATGGGGCCAACGCTTCATGAAACATTCGAATCGATCAACCCGGAGAAAGTGGAGGAAATGATCACTGTTTACCGGGAGTACAATATTAAAAATCACGATGTCCTTGTGAAGGAGTTTGAAGGCGTATTCGAAACAGTGCGGACTTTAAAGGAATCCGGCTACAAGCTGGGCATCGTAACGACCAAGGTTTCCAATGTAGTAGATAAGGGCTTAAAGCTGACAAATCTTGATCAATTTTTTGATGTGGTTGTGACGCTCGATCATGTGGAAAAACCGAAGCCGGATCCGGAGCCCATTTTAAAAGCGTTGAATTTATTGGATGCAAAGCCGGAAGATGCGATCATGGTTGGAGATAACTCACACGATATTGAAGGCGGGAAAAACGCCGGCACGAAAACGGCAGGAGTTGCCTGGACGGCCAAAGGCCGCGAGTTTCTGGCCCGCTTTGAACCTGATTATATGCTCGACAACATGGCTGACCTGCTTGATATCCTTGAGGCAGAAAAGCAATGAGAAAAACGGAACGTTACCCAGTCGAGGGCGGCAATTCTCTCTGGCATGTGTATAAAACCGTTCCGTTCTGGAAGGTCGTCAAAAACTTTGCTGTCATCCAGCTGGCACGCTATACACCGTTTCTCGGCATGAAGAACTGGCTCTACAGGACCTTTTTAAGAATGAAGGTGGGGGACCAAACGTCATTCGCACTCATGGTCATGCTGGATGTCATGTTTCCGGAAAAAATCAGCGTCGGCCGCAACACGGTTATCGGCTATAACACAACGATTCTGGCACATGAGTACCTGATCAAAGAGTATCGTCTCGGCCGAGTTGAAATTGGCAGCGAAGTCATGATCGGCGCCAATTCGACAATCCTGCCGGGTGTCACGATCGGTGACGGAGCCATCGTATCCGCGGGAACGCTCGTCCACAAGGATGTCCCTGCCGGCGCCTTCGTCGGCGGCAACCCGATGCGGGTTATATACACAAAGGAAGAACTCGCCGCTCGCTGGGCAGACGATCCGATATATGGCATGAATGAGGAGAAGGCTCCGCTGGCTTAGGCTGGCGGGGTTTTTTATATCCCCGTGATCAGGATAGATACAAAACCGCATCAGATCAAGGAGTGGCGCATAAATTCGAAAAGTGACGCAAAAAACGCTATCGGCTCAAATAACCTCTCCTATAAAAGAGCAAACTAAAGCAAAAGCTCCTTTTTCAAACCAAAAAGGAGCCTTTTTTATGCAGGATCAAATTTTTCTCCAACCTATTGGTTGACGTCACAAACGAACCGCGTTACACTACATATAACTTCAATTTGTTACCATATTAGCGAACTAAAGGATTCGGAATTTTTTAGTCATAGAGGTGAATACTTTTGAGCCGATTATTTATGTTTGAAAAACCATTAGGAATGAGAGATACATTACCTGATTTGTATGAAAGAAAAGCTGCAGTCAGGTCATCCATTCAGGAAGAAATGAAGCGCTGGGGCTACCAGTTTATTGAAACGCCTGCGCTTGAATATTACGAAACAGTTGGAGCGGCTTCTGCTATTCTTGATCAGCAGCTGTTCAAGCTCCTTGACCAGCAGGGGCATACACTTGTACTGCGCCCGGACATGACCGCTCCAATCGCGAGGGTGGCGGCTTCACGCCTGTTAAAAGATGAGCTGCCAATCCGGCTGGCCTATTCTGCGAATGTTTACCGCGCCCAGCAGCGGGAGGGCGGACGCCCGGCCGAGTTTGAGCAGATCGGCGTTGAGTGTATTGGCGACCATACAATAAGCGCAGATGGAGAAGGCATGGCACTGATGATTTCTTCCTTAAAAGAAGCAGGACTCCAGAACTTTCAGCTGTCTGTCGGCCATGTCGGATTTGTGCGCGAATTCTTCCAGCAGATTCTTGGAACGGCAGAAAGAGTTGAAAACTTAACCAGATTTTTATATGAAAAGAATTATGTGGGGTATAGGGAACATGTAAAAAGCCTGGCCCTTTCATCCATCGATAAACAAAGGCTTCTCGACTTCCTTAAATTAAGAGGCGGAGAAGAAGTTATTGAAATGGCTTATGGCCTTCTCGAAAACGGTACAGGCAAAAAGGCCCTTGCCGAGCTGCAGCAGCTATGGGGAATCATGCTTGATTACGGTCAGGAGGACACAGTTAAATTTGATTTAACGCTTGTCAGCCATATGAGCTATTATACGGGCATCCTGTTTGAAGTTTATGCCGGAAACGTCGGTTTCCCGATTGGAAACGGCGGCCGCTACGATCTTCTGCTTCGAAAATTCGGAAAAGATACTGGAGCGACCGGTTTTGCGATCAGACTGGACCGCCTGCTTGAAGCTCTCGAAGATAACAAAGCAGCTGAACCGGTTTACTGCATTTTATATAGCCCGGAGCGCCGAAAAGAAGCATTCCAGCTTGCAAAGGAACAGCGCGCATCCGGAAAGAAAGTGGTTCTTCAGGATATCAGCGGCGTGAAGGATCTTGATGCCTGTACGAACCAATATGAGGATATTACCTTTTTAGTCGGAAAAGCTGGAAAGGAGAGCGTAAAATGAGTGACGTTTTAACGATTGCGATGCCGAAGGGCCGCATTTTTGAAGAAGCTGCCGAATTGCTGCGCCAGGCGGGCTTCCAACTGCCTCCTGAATTTGATGATTCGCGCAAGCTGATTATAGATGTGCCGGAAGAAAAATTCCGGTTTATCCTCGCAAAGCCGATGGATGTGCCAACCTATGTGGAGCATGGCGTTGCAGATCTTGGAATTGCCGGGAAGGATGTTATGCTTGAGGAAGAGCGTGATGTTTACGAGCTGCTTGATTTAAAAATCAGTGCCTGCTATCTTGCGGTTGCTGGCCTGCCAAACACAAAGCTAAACGATGTTGCTCCTAAAATCGCGACAAAGTATCCGCATATCGCGGCTGCCTATTTCCGCGAGCAGGGAGAGCAGGTTGAAATCATTAAGCTGAACGGATCCATCGAGCTGGCTCCAATGATCGGGCTTGCAGATCGGATCGTTGATATCGTTTCAACAGGCCGTACTTTAAAAGAGAACGGACTCGTTGAATACGAAACAATCGTGGGAATCACCTCAAGGCTGATTGTTAATCCTGTCAGCTACCGCATGAAGGACGAACGAATCAGCGAGCTCGTTGGCCGGCTGTCAGAAGTTATTTCAGGAGAAGAAATAAGCTCTTAAAAGGATGTAGAACCCTATGAAAATTTTAAAAGTAAAAGACCAGGTTTCGATTAAACGGTCTGTTGATAATGGAACGGAGGATCAGCGGGCAATTGTAAAAGGTATCATTGAAGCAGTCCGCCAAAATGGAGACCAGGCGTTAAAAGAATACACGGAAAAATTTGATGGCATCTCCCTTGATGATTTTGCGGTAACACAGGCTGAGATTGAAGAAGCATACAGCCAGGTGGATGAAGAAATCCTCGAGATCATTAAAGAAGCTGCTGATAATATCAAGTCCTTCCATGAAAAACAGCTGCGCCCATCCTGGATGACAACCGAGGAAAATGGCACAGTCCTAGGGCAAAAGATTACACCGCTTGATTCGGTTGGGTTGTATGTTCCAGGCGGAACGGCGGCATATCCGTCATCCGTACTCATGAATGTGATTCCTGCAAAGGTAGCGGGCGTCAAACGGATTGTGATTACTTCGCCTCCTGATAAAAAGACCGGCAAGCTGCCTCCGGCGGTTCTGGCAGCCGCACATATCGCAGGTGCGGAAGAAATCTATAAAGTTGGCGGAGCCCAGGCGATTGCCGCCCTTGCATATGGTACTGAAACGATTGCTTCAGTCGATAAAATCACAGGACCAGGAAATATTTTTGTAGCACTCGCCAAGCGTGAAGTTTTTGGCGATGTGGATATTGATATGATCGCTGGCCCAAGTGAAATTGCCATTCTTGCAGATGAGACGGCACAGCCTGATGAGGCTGCAGCTGATCTTTTATCACAGGCTGAGCATGATCCTATGGCGAGTGCGGTGCTCGTTACACCATCGTCGGCTTTGGCAGAAGCGGTTTCAGCAGAAGTTGAACGCCAGCTTGCCGAGCTGCCGCGCCAGGAAATTGCCGCTCAGTCCATCATGAATTATGGCGCCATTTATGTGACGGAAAGTATGGATGAAGCGGTTGAAACGGTTAACAGTCTCGCTCCGGAACACCTTGAAATTTTAACAGAGAACCCGATGGAGCTTCTTGGACAAATTCGGCACGGAGGTGCCATTTTCCTTGGAAGATTCAGTCCGGAACCGGTCGGCGATTATTTTGCAGGCCCGAACCACGTTCTGCCGACCAACGGAACCGCCCGTTTTTCAAGTCCGCTAAACGTGGAGGATTTTCAAAAGAAATCAAGTATTCTTTTATATAGTGAAAAAGCTTTAAGAAGCAATGGCGAAAAAATTGCGGCATTTGCACGACTCGAAGGGCTTGAAGCCCATGCCCGCTCCATTGAAACAAGACTAAGAAAATAAGCTGGAGGAATAATCATGGCCAGAACTGCAGAAATTTCCCGTAAAACAAACGAAACAAATATCTCACTTTCCTTAAATATAGATGGGGAAGGCAAAAGCGACCTGGAAACAGGCGTGCCTTTTATGACACATATGCTTGACCTGTTCGCCAAGCATGGGCAATTTGATTTGAACATTGTTGCCAATGGGGATACGGACGTTGATGACCACCATACGACAGAGGATATCGGCATTTGCCTCGGACAAGTGCTGAAGGATGCTTTAGGTGATAAAAAGGGCATCAAGCGCTATGGCAACGCTTTTGTTCCAATGGATGAAGCTTTGGCTCAAGTTGTGGTTGACCTCAGCAATCGCCCGCACCTGGAAATGCGCGCAGAGTTTCCAAGCCAAAAGGTTGGCACGTTTGATACGGAGCTAGTGCATGAATTCCTCTGGAAGCTTGCACTTGAAGCAAGAATGAACCTGCATGTGATCGTCCACTACGGACAAAATACACATCACATTATTGAAGCGATTTTTAAAGCGCTCGCTCGTGCTCTTGACGAAGCGACAACTATTGACCCGCGGATTAAGGGAGTTCCATCAACGAAAGGGATGTTGTAAATGATCGGCATCATTGATTACGGAATGGGGAATCTCTTTAGTGTCAGCAAAGCGCTCGAACGCTTGGAAGTTCCTTATTTTTTATCTGAAAATAAAGATGAGCTGATGAAGGCAGATGGATTGATTTTGCCGGGAGTCGGCTCCTTTAAAGATGCAATGTCCATCTTGAATTCTACAGGCCTTGCTGATCTGGTAAAAGAGTATGCAGAAACAGGAAAGCCGCTGCTGGGTATTTGCCTCGGGATGCAGCTTTTGTTTGAGGATAGCGAAGAGAATGGGCTGACTGAAGGTTTGCAGCTCCTGCCCGGCCATGTAAGACGTTTTCCAGGCACAACAGCTGAAGGCGAAACGTATAAAGTGCCGCATATGGGCTGGAATCGCCTTGAATTCTTACATAGCTCTCCCATTTTAAAAGGGCTTGAAGAAGATTATGTTTATTTCGTCCACTCCTATTTTGTGGATACTAATGATAAAGAAGTTGTCATCAGCAGAAGTTTGTATGATGTAGAAGTGCCGGCAGTTGTCGGCAGGGGAAATGTGTTCGGCATGCAATTCCACCCTGAAAAAAGCAGTGCGCTCGGGATGGCGCTGCTGCGCAACTTTACCGAGCTGGTTGAAGAAAGGATGTCTGTGAAATGAGTTTTACCATTTATCCGGCAATCGATATGAGAGGCGGCAAGTGCGTTCGGCTGCTGCAGGGGGACTATGATAAGGAAACAGTCTACGGCGATTCTCCTTTTGATATGGCCAAAAAGTTTGCTGATGAAGGAGCAGGCTGGATCCATATGGTGGACCTTGACGGCGCTAAGGACGGGAAGCGCGTCAATGATGAATACGTCATACAGGCGGCTCGCGAACTCGGAGTATCTGTCCAAATCGGCGGAGGGATCCGTACAGAACAAGACATTCTTCACTACCTTGAAAATGGCATTACCCGGGTGATTATTGGAAGTATTGCTGTATCTAATCCAGCGTTCGCAATTGAGATGATCCAAAAATACGGAAAAGCGATTGCTGTCGGGCTTGATGCAAAAAATGGCTATGTAGCAACACATGGCTGGCTTGAAACCTCTGAAGTCAAGGCAGTTGACCTTGGTAAAAGATTTGCAGATGCTGGTGCTGAAACCTTTATTTTTACTGATATCGCAACTGATGGCATGCTTTCAGGTCCAAATGTGGAAGCGGTTCGTCTTCTCGCGCAGGAAACAGGCAAAAGCGTCATCGCTTCCGGCGGTGTCAGCCAGCTGGCAGATCTGGCTCAATTGAAGCAGTACGCGGGAGAAGGCGTGTCCGGTGCAATTGTCGGAAAGGCTATTTACGAAGGGCGATTTACTGTGGCAGAAGCCTTAAAAGAGGTGAAGAAATAATGCTGACAAAACGTATCGTTCCTTGCCTGGATGTTAAAGAGGGCCGTGTTGTAAAAGGAATTCAGTTTGTTCAGCTGCGTGATGCCGGAGATCCGGTTGAGCTTGCCCGATTTTATGATGAACAGGGTGCTGATGAACTGGTATTCCTCGATATTTCAGCTTCTCATGAAGGCCGGAAAACGATGGTGGAAGTCGTTAAGGCGGTTGCTTCTGAGCTTGCCATTCCATTTACAGTCGGTGGCGGGATTAATGCGCTGGAAGATATGAAGCGGATTTTGCGCGCAGGGGCCGACAAGGTTTCCCTTAATACAGCTGCTGTAAATAACCCTGATCTAATTACAGAAGGTGCGAACTTCTTCGGATCCCAGTGCATCGTCGTAGCGATTGACGCAAAATATGATGAAGAGCTAGGTTCCTGGCGTGTGTACACACATGGCGGCCGGACACCAACTGAACTTGAAGTCATTGCCTGGGCCAGGGAAGCTGCTGAACGCGGCGCCGGCGAAATTTTACTGACAAGCATGGATTCAGACGGCGAGAAAAAAGGCTTCGATCTTAAGCTTACGAAAGCAGTCAGTGAAGCTGTTTCGATTCCGGTAATCGCATCCGGCGGTGCCGGCAATGCCGATCACTTTGCCGAAGCATTTATCGATGGAAAAGCAGATGCCGCCCTGGCAGCATCGATTTTTCACTATAAAGAAACATCTGTTACAGAAGTGAAAGCTTATATAAAGGAAAAAGGGGTGGTTGTCCGGTGAATATTGAGAGCGTGAAGTTTGATGAAAAGGGACTAATCCCTGCTGTAGTGCAAAATGCGAAGACTAAAGAAGTTTTGACACTCGCTTATATGAACCAGGAGTCACTATTAAAATCAGTGGAAACAGGCGAAACCTGGTTCTTCAGCCGTTCCCGCAATGAGCTCTGGCATAAAGGGGCTACAAGCGGAAACACACAGAAAATCGTTGAAATGAAGCTTGATTGCGACCAGGACGCCATTGTGGTATTGGTTGAGCCAGCAGGTCCTGCCTGCCATAAAGGAACGGAAAGCTGCTTTGAGGAGAGAGTGTACGGGGAAGAAGCTGGCGGATCTGCATCTGATTTATCTTCATACGAAATTCTCTACACACTTGAAAAAGTCATCGCAGAGCGCGAAAAAACACGTCCTGAAGGAGCTTATACGACCTACCTCTTTGAAAAGGGCGTCGATAAAATCCTGAAAAAAGTCGGCGAAGAATCAGCTGAAGTCATCATCGCAGCCAAAAACCGCGATAAGGAAGAACTAAAATGGGAATCTGCCGACCTGATCTATCACTTAATGGTACTCCTGCGCGAACAGGACCTGCCTTTTAATGAAGTTTTGAAAGTATTAAATAAGCGGCACGATAAGAAAAGTGAACCGGCCTCCGAATAAGGGAGGGCGGTTTTTTTAATACCTCTTAGAGTCCCTCAACCTCCCCCATACCGTACAGGCAAAGGCCGCCGCTACCTTCCGCCGCCCCGCTATCGGGACATTCCCCATATAGATATCCAGCTATATTAAACTGCTGCGATAACCCTTTAAAACATAACAGCGGTAAGATTTCCAATAAAAAAATCCTGCTGGAAACACTATTGTGATTTCATCCCTTCTCCGCAGGCTTGTTCGTATGATATACTACTTTAGTTACTAACATTAATGGAGGATTTCATGAGCAAAGACTCTAAGGCTAGACACCAAAAAGGAAAGTTACTGTCATTTATCCCGACAGGTGAGTACTATTTTTCAAAAGGAATTAAGGCGTACCACCGCAGGGATTTTCATAAAGCGAAGAAATACTTAATGCGTGCGATGCAGCTTGAGCCGGGTGAACCGATGATTGTTTGTCAGCTGGCGATTGTCCATTCCGAGATGGGCGAGTATCAGGAATCAAATCGTTTGCTTCATATGATACTGGAGGAGCTTGATGAGGATATGGTGGAGTGCCATTATTTCCTCGCAAACAATTATGCTCATTTGGGTCTTTTTAAGGATGCTTATCAGCACGCGAATACGTATCTTGATTTGGATCGGGACGGAGAGTTCACGGAAGATACAGAGGATCTATTGGATTTACTGACGCTTGAGGCGGATGATTTGGATGAGGATCTTTACGAGCAGGATGATTTAATTACGAAGCAGGAGCATGCACGAGAATTGCTTGAGTCCGGGCATTTTCCGAAAGCGGTGGAGATTCTGAATTCGGTTATTGATGAATATCCGGAGTATTGGTCCGCATACAACAACCTGGCATTGGCGTATTTTTACCTGGGAGAGGTCCAAAAGGCCTCCGATATTCTGGAGAAAGTTCTTGAGGAAAATCCGGGGAATCTACATGCTCTTTGCAACAAGCTTGTTTTTGCCTTTTACGAGCGTGATTTCAGGCAGGTGCGTTTGTTAAAAGAGGCGCTGAAAAAAATTAAGCCGCTTTCGGTTGAACATCAGTTTAAACTTGGTGCGACTTTTGCGTTAACAGGTGAATACGATGCTGCTTTTTCATGGCTGCGCAAGCTTCAGAAAAAGGGCTTTGAAGGGGACGGTCCATTCTATTACTGGCTGTCTTACTCAGCATATTTTACCGGGAAGGAAGAACTGGCGAAATCTGCATGGAAGAAAGCGATCGAAATCAATCCGGAGAAGGTTGGCTTTGAACCTTGGAATGATGAAAAAGTGACGAACAGCGGTTTTGAAGACCACTATTCTTCCATTCTGAAAAAGCTGGAAAGCGATTATATCGAAGAGCGCTTATTTGGACTTTTCCTAACGTCCGTTTCCAGCAGAAAAAATGACATTTTGGCATCAGACGCAATGGTCAAAAATGACAGGTTCACACAAATGGAAAAGGATTATCTTTCATTTGTTAAGAACGAGCAGGAAACGCCGAACGGTGTTCAGGATGCGCATAAAACAGCCGAGCTGCTTTACGAAAACCATCATCCTATCGGTACAGTGGAAGCTGGGTTATATTTAATGTGGTTTACCATCTTTGTTGAAATGACAAATAACCAGCAGAATGTTAAAAATAAAGAAGCCTGGGCCGCTGCAATTGAATATGTGTGGCATAAGCTCCGCAACGAAAAGGTTTCACAATCAAAAATAGCCGGCAGGTACGGAATTTCCGCTTCGACAATGGGCAAATATGTGAAATCTGTGAACGACCGTCTTCAGTGAGCAGATTTTTGGACGAAACACTCTTGGATTTTATAGGATAGCAGTAAGAAGGTCATACTATAATATGCGTAATAAAGGACTATTTAATAAAAAACCTTGCGGATATTACAGGAGAGCAGAATACTGAAGGAGTGAATCGTTGTGAGTGAAGAAAAAATTTATGATGTCATTATCGCTGGAGCAGGCCCAGCCGGAATGACAGCTGCTGTCTATACATCCCGTGCTAATCTTTCTACATTAATGCTTGAACGCGGTGTTCCAGGCGGACAAATGGCGAACACAGAAGAAGTTGAAAACTATCCTGGCTTTGACCATATTTTAGGGCCGGATTTATCTACAAAAATGTTTGACCATGCGAAAAAATTCGGCGCTGAATACGCTTATGGCGATATTAAAGAAGTGATTGACGGCGAAGAGTATAAAACAGTTGTTGCCGGATCCAAGCAATACAAAGCCCGTTCTGTCATTATTTCAGCTGGTGCGGAGTACAAGAAGCTAGGCATTCCTGGTGAAAAAGAGCTGGGCGGACGCGGGGTGTCTTACTGTGCGGTCTGTGATGGTGCTTTCTTTAAAGGCAAAGAGCTTGTTGTTGTCGGCGGCGGTGACTCCGCTGTTGAGGAGGGTGTTTATTTAACTCGCTTCGCATCCAAGGTAACAATCGTTCACAGACGTGAAGAGCTGCGCGCGCAGGCAATCCTGCAGCAGCGTGCGTTTGACAATGAAAAAATTGACTTCATCTGGAATACAACGGTTAAAGAAGTCAACGAAAAGGATGGCAAAGTGGGCAGCGTAACCCTAGTGTCTACTGAAACGGGCGAAGAAAGGGAATTCAAGGCAGACGGTATCTTTATTTATATCGGAATGGTTCCTCTATCCAAGCCGTTTGCAAGCCTCGGCATTACAAACAGCAACGGCTATATTGAAACAAATGAGCGTATGGAAACGAAGGTGGAAGGCATTTTTGCTGCTGGTGACATTCGAGAAAAATCCCTGCGCCAAATCGTAACGGCTACTGGCGATGGAAGTATCGCTGCTCAAAGTGCCCAGCATTATGTTGAGGAACTAAAAGAAAGCCTTAAAGCGAAAAATTAATTTCAAAAAGCTGCACATCACCCAAAAGGGGTACGTGCAGCTTTTTTATTAGAAAATTTAGCCACCTCGTGCAAAGATTAACAAAAAGTCATGTTGTTTTAATTCTTCTGTAACCTGTGTGAAATAAATATCGGGTAATATAGGAATAGAAATTGACCCCCTTTTAAAGATATAATCCTTTGTAAAGCACAGGCACTTGGCCTGTGCTCTTTTTTTTGTGTTGGGAAGTTTATATGGAGAGAGGCTTACGGAATGAAGTCTTGCCAGCGGTTTGCGGAGTACTCAACAGGCCCCTCCGGTATTCCTTTTAACTTTCTTTATTGGAAATCTGTATTCATTGTGGCTGTATGACAAAAATAGTATAATGAAAGGAATAAAGAAAAGCGTTAGCCGGCTTTTACATAAAGCGATTCCTTGCAAAAGCAGTTAACGGAATGATTCGGATAAATTAGAGGTGAATAGTGTTGCAGCGAGTCACGAACTGTGTGTTATTAAAAGATGATCAAGTATTGCTTTTGCAAAAGCCCAGACGAGGCTGGTGGGTAGCGCCGGGCGGAAAAATGGAGCCAGGCGAATCAGTAAGGGACTCGTGCATCCGTGAGTTCAGGGAAGAAACCGGAATCTATCTGCGCAATCCCAATATAAAAGGGATTTTTACCTTTATCATGAAGGATGGCGATAAGGTTGTACAGGAGTGGATGATGTTCACGTTCCTGGCCACAGCCTCGGATGGCTTAAATGTGGATGAGTCCGAGGAAGGCAAGCTTCGCTGGCATCCGTTTTCGGAGATAAAAAATCTGCCGATGGCTGCTGGTGATTCACATATATTGGAATATATGATTCACGGCCAGGGCATGATTTATGGAACGTTTACGTACACGCCAGATTTTGAATTGATCAGTTACAGGCTGGATCCTAGCTGAATTTTGACATAAACAGGGGGAAATAGAATGAGTACGGGTGCTGTGAATGATACTCAAATGGTCATTATTACGGGAATGTCAGGGGCCGGCAAGACGGTAGCCATTCAAAGCTTCGAAGACCTTGGCTTTTTCTGTGTCGATAATTTGCCGCCGACACTGCTGCCGAAGTTTCTTGAACTGATGAAGGAATCAGGTAATAAAATGAATAAGGTAGCATTGGTGATGGATTTGCGCGGGCGTGAATTTTTCGATCATTTGTTTAAGGCTTTGGATGAGTTATCGGAGACCTCATGGGTTACACCGCAAATTCTTTTCCTGGACGCGGATGATTCGACATTGGTTAGAAGATATAAAGAAACCAGACGATCACATCCCCTTGCTCCATCCGGATTGCCCCTGGAAGGAATTAAGCTTGAGCGGGAGCTGCTGGAGGAGTTAAAAGGAAGGGCCCAGCTTATTTATAACACTTCCCAAATGAAACCAAGAGAATTGCGTGAAAAAATTCTTACGGAATTTTCATTAAATAAAAAGACAATCTTTACAGTCAATGTGATGTCCTTTGGCTTTAAGCATGGAATACCGATTGACGCAGATCTTGTATTCGATGTGCGTTTCCTGCCAAATCCTCATTATATCGAGCATATGAGGCCGAAAACCGGTTTGGATGAAGATGTATCCAGCTATGTGCTGAAATGGACGGAAACAAGTAAATTCCTCGAGAAGGTTACGGAGCTGCTGAGCTTTATGCTTCCTCACTATAAAAGGGAAGGAAAGGCCCAGCTCGTTGTGGCGATTGGCTGTACCGGAGGCCAGCACCGTTCGGTAGCATTGGCAGAATATATAGCTAATTATTATAAAAAGGACTACCACACGGCCATCACTCATCGTGACATCGAGAGGAGAAAGGAAAACACCAAATGAACAGACAGCCAAGAATTGTCATCATCGGAGGCGGAACAGGATTGCCCGTTCTCCTGCGGGGATTAAAGAAGCATCCTGTTGATATTACTGCGATTGTGACAGTAGCCGATGATGGCGGCAGCTCAGGAAGATTACGAAATGACCTTCGCATCCCTCCGCCTGGGGATATCCGAAATGTGCTGGCTGCTCTATCAGATGTGGAGCCGCTGATTGAGGAGATGTTCCAGCATCGCTTTGCGACATCCAATGAGTTATCCGGCCATTCACTCGGTAACCTGATTCTTGCAGCCATGACCTCGATTACAGGCAACTTTGTCCATGCCATTCAGGAAATGAGCAAGGTTTTAAATGTACGGGGAAAGGTTCTGCCGGCTGCCAATCAAAGTGTTGTGCTGCATGCGGAAATGGAAGACGGGACAATCGTTTCAGGTGAATCGAGATCCCTTACTCCGGCAAAAAAATTAAACGGGTATTCTTAACGCCGAAAAATATTAAAGCCCTGCCTGAAACACTGCAGGCAATCAGACAGGCAGATATGATTATTATCGGGCCTGGCAGCTTATACACCAGCATACTTCCAAACCTGCTAGTGCCTAAGCTCGGCAGCGAGGTTTGCCACTCGAAAGCCAAAAAGGTGTATATATGCAATTTAATGACACAAGCAGGGGAAACGCTTGACTATACAGCGAGTGACCATGTGAAGGCGTTATATGACCATATGAGCTGTGCGTTTATCAACACGATTCTTGTCAATAATGAAGAAATTCCTCGGCATATCCAGGAACGGTATAGCGAGGAAATGGCTAAGCCTGTTGTTTATGATACAGGTGCACTGACCGAACTGGGCCTTGAGATTATGCATGGCGAGATTGTCAGCCACGAAAATGGGATGATTCGCCATGATACAAAAGAAGTTGCCCAAATGCTTTATAATTTGCTTTTAGATGAAACCAATAAGCGTTTTAACGCGTAATATATATGTGTGCAAAGGCTAAGCCAGTGAAATATAAACTGTGCATACGCTTGCCCCGGAGAGAATATTATATCTAAAGAATATTTTTATCCTGGCTTCAGTTTTTGCAGATAGGGGGTGAAGGGATGTCTTTCGCTTCGGAAACGAAAAAGGAATTGACGAACCTGGAAATAAAAGATTGCTGTGGAAAAGCGGAATTATCCGCGCTCATCAGGATGAATGGATCACTCTCTTTTTCCAACAGGAAATTGATCGTGGATATTCAGACGGAAAATGCGGCAATTGCAAGAAGGATTTACACACTGATCAAAAGGAACTATCAAGTTCAGGTTGAACTGCTTGTCCGCAAGAAAATGAGATTAAAAAAGAACAATGTTTATATTGTCAGATTGAACGAACAGGCAAGCATGATACTAGATGACCTGAAAATTTTAAGCGAGGGATTCGTTTTTACACACGATATTTCCGGTGAGCTTATTAAAAAGAAATGTTGTAAGCGTTCTTACCTGCGCGGCGCATTCCTTGCGGGGGAATCTGTTAATAATCCGGAGACCTCATCCTATCATCTTGAAATTGCTTCGCTTTATAAGGAGCATAATGACGCTCTTTGTGAACTAATGAATATGTTCGGACTGAATAGCAAAACGCTCGAACGGAAAAAAGGATATATCACGTACTTAAAGGAAGCTGAAAAGATAACCGAATTCCTGAACATTATCGGCGCCCACTCTGCATTGCTGCGCTTTGAAGATATCCGGATTGTCCGGGATATGCGAAATTCGGTAAACCGTCTCGTAAATTGTGAAACAGCGAACTTGAACAAAACCATCGGTGCAGCGCTGCGCCAGGTTGAAAACATCCGGTTCATCGACCAGACAGTCGGACTGCAAATTCTGCCTGACAAGCTAAGGGAGATCGCCGAATTGCGTGTGGCGTATCAGGATGTCACATTGAAAGAGCTTGGGGAAATGGTCTCGGGCAGCAATATTAGTAAATCGGGCATCAATCACAGATTAAGAAAAATAGATGAAATAGCTGATAAACTCCGAGCAGGAGAAACGATGTCACATCATTAACAAGGAGTCAGCAGGGAGGAGATAAATATGGCGGAAAAACAGGTTGAAGTTAAGCTTAAAACAGGATTGCAGGCACGTCCGGCAGCATTATTCGTTCAGGAGGCAAATCGGTTCTCATCCGATATCTTCCTTGAAAAGGACGGCAAAAAGGTAAATGCGAAAAGCATCATGGGGCTTATGAGCCTTGCTGTCAGCTCCGGGTCTGTGGTTACCCTACGAGCACAAGGAAACGACGAAAACGAAGCAATCGAAGAGCTTTCAAAATACATCCAGAAGGAAAACTAAAACAACTCGCATCGGGAAGATGCGAGTTGTTTTTTATCTTATTTATCTTTCTTTTCTTCCAAAGAGTTGCGGGTAATAATTTGATCAACCAGACCGTATTCAAGCGCTCTTTCAGCTGTCATGAAGTTGTCGCGGTCTGTGTCTCTTGCAATCACTTCAAGCGGCTGTCCTGTGCGCTCTGAAAGGATTGTATTTAGCTTTTCACGAAGGAAAAGAATGCGTTTTGCAGCAATTTCAATTTCTGTCGCCTGGCCCTGTGCACCGCCAAGTGGCTGGTGAATCATAACTTCACTGTTTGGAAGGGCAAAACGCTTGCCTTTTTCACCTGCAGCAAGCAGGAAAGCACCCATTGATGCAGCCATACCGATACAAATCGTCTGAACCTTTGGCCTGATAAATTGCATAGTATCATAAATAGCCATACCAGCTGTGATGCTTCCGCCAGGGCTATTTATGTAAATAGAAATGTCTTTCTCAGGGTTTTCAGCTTCAAGGAATAACAATTGGGCAACAATAGAGTTGGCCACATTATCGTCGATTCCGCTTCCCAGCATAATAATGCGGTCTTTTAAAAGGCGGGAGTAAATATCATAAGCGCGCTCCCCGCGGTTTGTTTGTTCGATAACTGTAGGGATTAAGTTCATTTTCAAATTCCTCCTTTAAAATAAGGGTTCAACATACAATGTGAACAAGCATGTTCTACCAAGTGAAGAAAAATTTAATACTTTCTGTATGTAATAATATGATACACTCATGGTCAATTAAGGTCAAACAAATCGCATGGAAAGCCAGGCATATTCGTTCGACATCATTTTCTGTGCTGTCCTATCCCATTCCATGATACCCATTGTTCCAATTTTTAAACAAAAAGTATGCTTGCAAAGTTAAGGAACTTATCATATAATTAGTAATCGTAACGGCTGAGCGCTTGGTCAGCCAGCGATTAAAGTATCTGCCCTCGTGGTGCAACGGATAGCACGTAAGATTCCGGTTCTTGAGATGTGGGTTCGATTCCTGCCGAGGGCGCTGCCAAAACTCCTTGTCTGATATGGACAGGGGGTTTTTATTTTGCGGAAAATGTCCTTACATAAAAAGTTGAGTCTATCAGTATATAGACTGGTCCATCCACGCATAAACCGTCTGCATTCACTTGAAAAAGCTATCCGCACATAAACCGGCTCCAAACGCATATAAAAATTTCTATCCGTATATAAATCGACGCTACTCCGCACATAAAAAATTTTATCCGCATTTCTTTCCTTCTTTTCACCCGGAAATTATCCCGCCAACTCTGCAAATTAGCCGTCTTCACAAAAATACTAAAAAAAATCCGCTAAAAATCTGCATTTTATCTAAAAAAAAGAATATTATTCCCTCCCGCATGCATATGGTGAAGTATTCAGAAAAACGGAGCGGTGCAGGTACCAGCGTGTTTTTTTACATGAGCTGGCAAGATATTTCCATACAATATTTACCGCGAATAATGTAAAATGGGGACAGGGGGAATGTACGATGAATTTGAAAGCTGGGTTATGGCAGCAGCAGACAATGAAATTAGCAATGACACAGGAGCTAACGCAGGCGATTGCCCTTTTGCAATACAGCACACTGGAGCTCTCATCTTTCCTCGAGAGTAAAGCACTTGAAAATCCCCTCTTAAAAGTAGAGTCAGGTCACGTCCAATCAATGGATCCCCGTTATGACCGTGTGAAACAGACGAGAAAAAAGGTTGAAAAAGATAAAATAAATTGGATTGAGCAAATTGGCTGCGGAAAAACGATGCTGCTGGATGAGCACTTAAAGTCACAGCTGCACTTCAATTTGAACGCTGCCGAAGAAAAGGTAATCGAACGCCTTATTGAAAGCCTTGATGAAAACGGTTACTTTCGGGCGGAGCTTAGCGCCGTTGCCTCATCTTTCAGCATATCGCCAGAGGAAGCGGAACACATGCTCGAAATGATACAGGAACTGGAACCTGCCGGTGTAGGAGCCAGAAACCTGCAGGAATGTCTTTCATTGCAGCTGAAAAGAATGCCCGAAAGAAACGAGCTGGCAGAAGCTATTATTGATGAATATTTCACCCTTTTTGCGGAAAAGAAGTGGAAGGAGATCGCGAAACAGCTGGGCGTGGAACTGAAGGAAATCCAGGAGGTTTTCGATCTCGTTCAGACCATGAACCCAAGGCCGGCATCATCCTTTCAAAGCGAAAAGTCCGCATATATAACACCGGACGTGATCATAAAATGGGATGGGGAATCTTTTTCAGTCAGCGTTTTTGACGAAGCCCTTCCGAAGATCAGTTTTAATAATGATTACTATAAACGTTTTTCTGCTACTGGAGATCGAAATGTGAGCCGCTTCCTCCAGGAGAAGCAGCAGGATTATCATTGGATCATAAGGAGCATAGAACAAAGAAAAGAGACGCTCACCAATGTTACCCTGAAAATCGTTGAAAAGCAGCAGGACTTTTTTATAAAAGGGCCATCACACATAAAACCGATGACGATGAAGGAGATTTCAGATGAGCTTGATATCCATGAATCCACCGTCAGCCGTGCAGTCCGGGAAAAATATGCACAAACACCGTACGGAACGTATGAGCTTAGATCCTTCTTCTCAAGCACGATTAAAACAGTCTCCGATGAAAATACATCATCTCAGCAGGTTAAGACGATTATTAGTAAAATGATTGAAGGGGAAAATAAGCAAAAGCCTTTATCCGATCAGGAGCTGGTAAAGCTGCTGAAAGAAAAAGAAGGAATGGTTGTCAGCAGAAGAACGATCGCGAAATATCGTGACCAGCTCGGCATCCCATCTTCATCAAAACGGAAAAGGTATGATTGATAAAGGAGATTATCACTGTGAACCAGCCAGAGATCGTGCTATATACACGAAGCAGATGCCCGCTTTGCGATAAAGCAAAGGATGTACTAGTAGAATTAAAGAAAGAACACCATTTTACGTTAATTGAACGCGATATCGATGAGAGCGATGAACTGACAGAAAAATATGGCTTGATGATTCCGGTCGTTGAAATGAATGGGGAAGAAGTGCAATTTGGGCATATTGACACAATTACAATAAGTGAAGCGCTTACAGAAAAAATCTGAGTTTTATCAGTTGAATTCATCAATCACTCCTGCTATTATTGATTTTGAAGCAAGGGTGATTTTTTTTGCGGTAAGTGGGACATAATATGTCTATGCGGGACAAAAAATGACCACATATGATGAAGGAGCCATCCGATGTACTCACTAATTGATATTCAAAAAAGAATATTGCCTGATATGCTTGCGGTTATGCAAAAGCGTTACGGAATCCTGCATTACATAGGGCTGATGGAGCCTGTTGGAAGAAGAAGTCTTGCCGTAAGTCTTGGCTTGACGGAAAGAGTACTGAGAAGCGAGGTTGAGTTTTTAAAAGACCAGAACCTGATTCGCATCTCCAGTGCAGGCATGAGCCTCACTTCCGATGGCAAAGATTTATTGGAAGCCCTCGAAGGAATAATGAGGGATATATCGGGTATAGCCTTAATGGAACAGAAACTATCAGCTAAGCTTGGCATCCGCCAAGCAATCATCGTTTCCGGCAATAGCGATGAATCTCCCTGGGTCAAGCAAGAGCTTGGACGAGCGACGGCTTCGTGTATGAAATCCAGGCTTGAAGGAAAAAATATCATCGCAGTTACTGGCGGATCAACGATGGCTGCCGTCGCAGAAATGCTGACACCAGACCTGGCGGAACGGGATTGGCTATTTGTCCCGGCAAGAGGCGGAATTGGCGAGGATGTCAAAAATCAGGCCAACACAATTTGTGCGAAAATGGCCGATCATACAGATTCCAGGCACCGAGTCCTTTATGTGCCGGACCAGGTAAGCAAGGAAATGTACGATAGCATTATTAAAGAACCTGATATTAAAGAAGTCATCACCCAAATCAAATCTGCAAGCATGGTTTTACATGGCATTGGGGACGCTATAACAATGGCGGAACGCCGTAAAACCAGTGATGAAGATTTTGAGAAAATTGAGCAGGCCGAAGCGGTAGGCGAAGCATTTGGCTATTACTTTAATGAAGGCGGCGAGGTTGTACATAAGGTTCAAACCATCGGCCTTCAGCTGGATGATTTATCCCATATTGAACATGTTATTGCTGTAGCAGGCGGTGCCTCCAAGGCAAAAGCCATCGCAGCTTATATGAACCGTGCACCATCCCAAACGATTTTAATTACAGACGAAGGTGCCGCAAAACAGTTGTTAAAAGGGTAATCCCTTTTCAAATATAAAATCTACCTTTTTAAGGAGGAAATAATAATGGCAGTTAAAGTTGGTATTAACGGATTTGGAAGAATCGGGCGCGTTGTTTTCCGTGCAGCCCTTAATAACCCTAATGTAGAGGTTGTAGCAGTAAACGACCTTACAGATGCAAACATGCTTGCACACCTTTTAAAATATGATTCCGTTCACGGAACATTAAATGAAGAAGTAACAGTTGATGGTGACTACCTGGTAGTTGGCGGCCAAAAAGTAAAAGTTATCGCAGAGCGCGATCCTGCTCAATTAGGCTGGGGAGATGTTGGCGTAGAAGTAGTAGTAGAATCAACTGGCCGTTTCACAAAGCGTGCTGACGCTGCGAAACACCTTGAAGCCGGCGCGAAAAAAGTTATCATCTCTGCTCCTGCATCTGACGAAGACATCACAGTTGTTATGGGTGTTAACCATGAGAAATATGATGCTGCGAACCATCATGTCATCTCAAACGCTTCTTGTACAACAAACTGCTTGGCTCCATTTGCGAAAGTATTGAACGACAACTTCGGAATCAAGCGCGGTATGATGACAACTGTCCACTCATACACAAATGACCAGCAAATCCTTGACTTGCCGCACAAAGACTACCGTCGTGCGCGTGCAGCAGCAGAAAACATTATCCCAACAACAACTGGAGCTGCAAAAGCAGTATCTCTAGTATTGCCTGAACTAAAAGGTAAATTGAACGGTGGAGCTATGCGTGTTCCAACTCCAAACGTTTCTCTTGTTGACCTTGTTGCTGAGCTTGACAAAGACGTAACGGCTGAAGAAGTAAACAGCGCTCTTAAAGCAGCTGCTGAAGGCGACCTAAAAGGCATCCTTGCATACAGCGAAGAGCCATTAGTATCTGGCGACTACAACGGAAACCCAGCATCTTCTACAATCGATGCGCTTTCTACAATGGTTATGGAAGGCAACATGGTAAAAGTAATCTCTTGGTATGACAACGAAACTGGTTACTCTAACCGTGTGGTTGACCTTGTTGACTACATTGCTCAAAAAGGACTTTAAGATTTAATTCTTTACCAAAAAAGATTAGTTTACGAAGTATTCACCAGCTGAAAAAATCTTTCTAAGATTGCCTCATCTTGTTGGATATTAAAATCGTGAACGTCTATAATGAATAAAGGTAAAAGGGGAGCAGGGAAACATTCCCTCTCCCTTTTGTTTTAAAGCAAAAAGTAAAAATAATTGACTAGGGTGGTGTCTAGCTCCAGCGCCTAGGGGCTCGAGTCATAAGCCAATCGCTTCTGAAGGCAAAGAACGCCTTCTGCCAGCGCTCGTCTTATGCTTGTCGCCCCTGGGCCAGGCGCTTCCGCTTTTCTAGTAAGGAGGTCCTTTTGCTGTGAACAAAAAAAGCGTAAAAGATGTGGAGTTAAAAGGTAAGCGAGTTTTTTGCCGCGTTGATTTCAACGTGCCTATGAAGGATGGACAGGTAACAGACGAAACTCGTATCCGCGCAGCTCTTCCAACGATTGAGTATTTG
This sequence comes from Cytobacillus sp. C11.1, assembly GCF_058145115.1. Classification (NCBI taxonomy): domain Bacteria; kingdom Bacillati; phylum Bacillota; class Bacilli; order Caryophanales; family Bacillaceae; genus Cytobacillus; species Cytobacillus sp. C11.1. The sequence continues at coordinate 1,538,504 of NZ_CM176935.1, forward strand.
ACTAACCAGGGCGCTAAAGTTATTTTAGCGAGCCATTTGGGACGTCCAAAAGGTTCAGTTGTTGAAGAATTGCGTTTAACACCTGTTGCCAATCGTTTGTCCGAGCTTCTTGGCAAAGAAGTGAAAAAAGCGGATGAAGCTTACGGCGATTCTGTAAAAGCAATGATTGAAACGTTGGGTGAAGGGGATGTACTTCTTCTTGAAAATGTTCGTTTCTATCCTGGCGAGGAGAAGAATGACCCTGAATTAGCTAAGGCTTTTGCTGAATTGGCTGATGTATATGTAAACGATGCATTCGGGGCTGCCCACCGTGCCCATGCTTCAACTGAAGGAATTGCACACCATCTGCCTGCAGTATCCGGCCTATTAATGGAAAAAGAACTGGATGTACTCGGAAAAGCTCTTTCAAATCCGGAGCGTCCATTTACAGCCATTATCGGCGGTGCAAAGGTTAAAGATAAGATTGGCGTAATTGAAAACCTTCTTGAAAATGTAGATAACCTGATCATTGGCGGCGGACTGGCTTACACATTTGTAAAAGCACAGGGCCATGAAGTAGGAAAGTCTCTATTGGAAGAAGATAAAATTGACCTTGCAAAATCGTTTATGCAAAAGGCTAAAGAAAAAGGAGTAAATTTCTACATGCCTGTTGATGCCATTGTTGCGGATGATTTTTCTGAGGAAGCCAATATTAAAACAGTTGCGATTGAAGAGATCCCTTCTGACTGGGAAGCACTCGATATTGGACCAAAAACACGCGAAATTTACAGCGATGTGATACAAAACTCAAAGCTTGTAATCTGGAACGGCCCAATGGGTGTGTTCGAATTGAAAAAATTCGCCGGCGGAACAAGAGCTGTGGCTGAGACTTTAGCAGAAGCGAATGATACATATTCAGTCATCGGCGGCGGTGACTCTGCAGCTGCGGTTGAGAAGTTCCATCTAGCAGACCGCATGAGCCATATCTCCACAGGAGGCGGCGCTTCTCTTGAGTTTATGGAAGGGAAAGCTCTGCCTGGTGTCGTAGCTTTAAACGATAAATAATAGAAGGGGCTGATTTAGCCCTGTCTATTGACAATAATAAAAAGCAGAAAAGGATGTGCAAGATGCGTAAACCAATTATCGCAGGAAACTGGAAAATGCATAAAACACTTCCGGAAGCTAAAGCATTTCTTGAAGAAATCAATGGCTTAGTACCGGGGAAAGAGCAGGTTGAAACAGTCGTATGTGCGCCTGCACTATTCTTGGAGCGCCTGGTTGAAAGCGCGAAGGATTATGATGTCGAAATCGGTGCACAAAACATGCACTTCGAGGAAAGCGGTGCTTTTACAGGCGAAATCAGCCCGGTTGCACTTGAAGATCTTGGCGTTAAATATGTCGTTCTCGGCCACTCAGAGCGCCGAGAAATGTTCAATGAAACAGATGAGGCAGTAAACAAGAAGACGCTGGCTGCTTTCAAATATAACTTAACTCCAATCGTATGTGTCGGTGAATCGCTTGAACAGCGTGAGAACGGCGAAACGAAGGAGCTTGTTGGCTCTCAAGTTGAAAAAGCCCTTAACGGCTTGACTGAAGAGCAGGTAAAGCAAACTGTAATCGCTTATGAGCCAATCTGGGCAATCGGAACAGGCAAATCTTCAACCTCTGAAGATGCCAATGAAGTATGTTCCCATATCCGCTCTGTGGTTGCGAAGCAATTTTCACAAGAGGCTGCAGATGCAGTACGCATTCAGTACGGCGGCAGCGTAAAGCCTGGCAACATTAAAGAATATATGGGACAGCCTGATATTGATGGCGCACTTGTAGGCGGAGCAAGCCTTGAGCCGCAATCATTCCTTCAATTATTGGAGGCAGGCAAGAATGAGTAAATCTCCAGTTGCATTAATCATCTTAGATGGTTTCGCATTGCGGGGCGAGCGGATGGGTAATGCCGTTGCCCAGGCAAAGAAGCCAAACTTCGAACGTTTTTGGAACACCTACCCGAATGCGACCTTAACGGCGAGCGGTGAAGCGGTAGGGCTTCCAGAAGGGCAAATGGGAAATTCTGAAGTAGGCCACCTAAACATTGGCGCAGGCCGGATTGTTTATCAAAGCTTAACAAGAGTGAACGTGGCAATCCGTGAAGGACAGTTTGAGAAAAACGAAACCTTCCGTTCTGCGATTGACCATGTGAAAAAGAATGGGACAGATCTTCATTTGATGGGACTTCTATCAGATGGCGGTGTTCATAGCCATATACAGCACTTATTTGCCTTGCTTCGCATGGCAGCTGAAGAAGGTGTTAAGAATGTCTATATCCATGGTTTTTTGGATGGACGTGACGTTGGACCGAAAACAGCTGAAGGCTTCATTAAAGAAGCACAGGAAAAAATGAAGGAATACGGAGTCGGTGAATTTGCAACGATTTCTGGCCGTTATTATTCCATGGACCGCGATAAGCGCTGGGAGCGTGTTGAAAAATCATACCGTTCCATAGTGTATGGAGATGGCCCTGCGTACAGCGATCCTCTGGATTTAGTTGATGATAACTATAAAAATGGGATCTTTGATGAGTTCGTTATTCCATCTGTAATTACTAAAGAAGATGGCGCACCGGTTGCAACGATCAAAAATAATGACGCGGTTATATTCTATAACTTCCGTCCGGACCGGGCCATTCAGATTTCAAATACTTTTACGAATAAAGAGACTTCCGTTCCTTTGATAGAGGGCCAGGGCATCCTGAGAATTTATTCTTTGTTTGCTTAACCCACTTCAGTGAAACGGTTGATGGATATGTTGCGTTTAAACCGACAAACCTGGATAACACTTTAGGTGAGGTTTTAGCGCAAAATAATAAAACTCAGCTCCGCATTGCGGAAACAGAAAAGTATCCTCATGTTACGTTCTTTATGAGCGGCGGACGTGAAGAGAAATTCCCTGGCGAAGAGCGGCTTCTGATTGATTCACCGAAAGTAGCTACCTATGACCTTAAGCCTGAAATGAGTGCTTATGAAGTAACGGACGCGTTGCTGAAGGAAATAGAAGCGGACAAATTCGATGCGATCATCCTTAATTTTGCAAACCCGGACATGGTCGGCCACTCAGGTATGCTTGAGCCAACGATCAAAGCGGTAGAAACAGTTGACGAATGCTTAGGCAAAATTGTCGACTTGCTGATTCAAAAAGGCGGAAAGGCTATCATTACAGCTGACCACGGAAATGCCGACGAAGTTGTCACTTTGGAAGGCAGCCCGATGACCGCCCACACAACAAACCCAGTACCAGTTATCGTCACACAGGAAGGCGCAGAACTCCGTATACAAACGGAATCCTCGGAGACCTTGCTCCGACCGTGCTTGACCTGCTTGGACTGGAAAAGCCTGTTGAAATGACTGGAACAACGCTTCTGAAAAAATAGTTTTTTTCCGTATGGTTTGCAGCTCTTTTTTTCAGTAAATTAAATTCAACCCACTGAGTTGATTGGAGCGGAGGGCGCTTGACTCCTGCGGGAAGAGAGGGAAGTGGGAGACCCCACAGGCGCAGCCGAGGAGGCTCCCATTCCTCCCCGCGGAAAGCAAGTGACCGCAGCGGAAATCAACGGGCAGAATTTTCAAGTGAAAACAAATAAGAGAAGAGTCAAAAGATATAACAATTTTTCGATATAAAAAGGAGAGAATTGATATGCCATTTATCCAACATGTTTATGCTCGTGAAGTATTAGATTCCCGCGGTAACCCAACAGTTGAAGTTGAAGTTTTAACAGAATCCGGCTTTTTCGGCCGCGCGATTGTTCCTTCTGGAGCTTCCACTGGTGAGCACGAAGCTGTAGAACTTCGTGACGGCGACAAATCCCGCTACCTTGGAAAAGGCGTTCAAAAAGCGGTAGATAACGTAAATAACCTAATTGCTGATGCAGTTATCGGCTTGGATGTAACCGACCAGGTTGGCATCGACCGCACAATGATTGAATTAGACGGAACTGAAAACAAAGGCAAGCTAGGTGCGAACGCTATCCTAGGCGTGTCTATGGCTTGTGCACATGCTGCAGCTGAGTCTGTAGGACTTCCTTTATACCGTTACCTTGGAGGCTTCAACGCGAAGCAGCTTCCAACACCAATGATGAACATCATCAACGGCGGATCTCATGCTGACAACAACGTAGACTTCCAGGAATTCATGATCATGCCTGTTGGAGCTCCTACTTTCAAAGAAGCAATCCGTATGGGTGCTGAAGTATTCCATTCATTGAAGAAAGTACTATCTGGCAAAGGCCTGAACACAGCTGTTGGTGACGAAGGCGGATTCGCTCCAAACCTTGGTTCAAACCGTGAAGCTCTTGAAGTAATCATCGAAGCAATCTCTAACGCTGGCTACGAAGCCGGTAAAGACATCCACCTTGCAATGGACGTTGCCTCTTCTGAGTTCTATAACAAAGAAACTGGCAAATACGATCTTGCAGGCGAAGGCCGCACAGGCTTAACTTCTGAAGATATGGTTAACTTCTATGAAGAGCTTGTAAACGAATTCCCAATCATCTCTATTGAAGATGGTCTGGACGAAAACGACTGGGAAGGCCACAAGCTATTAACTGACCGCATCGGCGGAAAAGTTCAGCTAGTTGGTGACGACCTATTCGTAACAAACACGAAGAAGTTAGCTCAAGGTATCGAGCAAGGCGTAGGAAACTCAATCCTAATCAAAGTTAACCAAATCGGTACGTTAACTGAAACATTTGAAGCAATCGAAATGGCGAAGCGCGCTGGCTACACTGCAGTAGTTTCCCACCGCTCTGGTGAAACTGAAGATGCTACAATCGCTGACATCGCAGTTGCCACAAACGCTGGCCAGATCAAAACTGGTTCCATGTCCCGTACAGACCGTATCGCTAAATACAACCAGCTTCTTCGCATCGAAGACGAGCTTGGCGATTTAGCAGTATACGACGGATTAAAATCTTTCTATAACTTGAGCAAGTAATCTTGCTTGGTGAGCAGCCGTCCCGGATGGGGCGGCTGTTTTTTAACAGGTAATATTGCTGGTGTACAGCATCCAAAATTAATAGTTGGCCGGTATCTAACAGGCCCTGCCAAAATCTTATTGTTTATACCACCAAAATGTGATAAATTAAGAATAATGTGATTGTACGTTTTCAGGAGGTGGCTTCATGCATACATTATTTATTACTCTTTTAGTGATTGTATCGATTGCGCTTATCGTTGTTGTACTCCTTCAGTCTGGTAAAAGTGCAGGTCTTTCCGGTGCGATTTCCGGGGGAGCTGAACAGCTTTTTGGAAAACAAAAAGCGCGCGGTCTTGATTTGATTCTACACCGTGCTACGATTATACTATCTGTTTTGTTCTTTATCCTTACGGTTTTAGTATCTTTTTTCGCAGTATAAATGAACTCAGTGCCTGGCCTGTCATAAGGTCAGGCTTTTTATTTTTTGCTGCTGTGGCCCCTATCACAAGCGGCTTTTTGCTTGCTGCGAAGGGCGCCTTCGCTTTTCTTTTTACATACAAAGCTTTTTGTTGGCATGTTGCCCCTTTGTTTGCTAAAAATAAGGAATGCAGTTTCAATCAAACGTTTGATTAAGAAGAATTTAGGAATTATATAGGTAAAAGGAGTTTTATAAATGAAGATTGTAGCGCCAAAGCCGTTTACGTTTGGAAATGGAAAAAGGGCAGTTCTGCTGCTGCACGGTTTTACAGGTAATACTGCGGATGTAAGAATGATGGGACGGTTTCTTGAAACGAAGGGCTACACCTGCCATGCTCCGCTATATAAAGGACATGGCGTGCCGCCGGAGGAGCTTGTGCACTCAGGGCCGGAAGACTGGTGGAAGGACGTCATGGAAGGGTATGAGTTTTTAAAAAACAGAGGGCATAAGGAGATTGCTGTTGCAGGTCTTTCCCTTGGCGGCGTATTTTCCCTTAAATTGGGTTACACTGTACCTATAAAGGGTATCATTCCGATGTGCGCACCTATGTACATAAAAAGCGAAGAGGTCATGTATAAAGGAATTCTGAGCTACGCAAGAGAATATAAGAGACTGGAAGGGAAGTCAGAAGATCAAATTGACCAGGAAATGGACGAATTCCAAAAGACGCCGATGAAAACGCTGAAAGCCCTTCAGGAACTGATAGCGGATGTGCGCAATCATGTGGATATGATCTATTCCCCGACGTTTGTCGTCCAGGCTCGACATGATCATATGATCAACACGGACAGCGCCAATATCATTTTTAACGAAGTCGAAAATGATTTAAAACAGCTGAAGTGGTATGAAGAGTCCGGCCATGTGATTACGCTTGATAAAGAACGTAATCAGCTTGAAGAAGACGTTTATCAGTTTTTAGAAAAGCTGGATTGGGAAGAATAAAAGAAAAGAAAATAAAATATCTCCTTAAGGAGGGATGATTGATTTGGAAAATAATATTCAACAGCTGATTGACAAGCTGCTTCATTATATGAAGGATGAGGCTTATAAGCCTTTAACGGTGCAGGAGCTTGAGGCTGCATTTGGAATCGAGGATTCGACTGGCTTCAAAGACTTCGTCAAAGCGCTTGTTGTGATGGAAGAGAAAGGCCTTGTTGTCAGAACGCGAAGCAACCGCTATGGCTTGCCGGAAAAAATGAATCTCATCCGCGGAAGACTTTCAGGACATGCAAAGGGATTCGCCTTTGTGATCCCGGAAGAGCCGGGGATGGACGATATTTTTATCCCGCCGAATGAAACAAATAATGCACTGAACGGTGATACCGTCCTTGCGCGGGTTACATCTGAAAGCTCAGGGCAGCGGAGAGAAGGTACAGTTGTCCGCATCCTGGAGCGCGGTGTTACACAAATCGTGGGAACATATACAGAAAGCAAGCATTTCGGGTTTGTGATCCCGGATGATAAAAAGTTTGCCAGCGATATTTTTATTCCGAAAGCAGCCTCAAAGGGTGCTGTGGAAGGGCATAAGGTTGTTGTAAAGCTGACTACTTATCCGGAAGGGCGCAAAAGTGCTGAAGGCGAAGTGATCGACATCCTTGGGCATAAAAATGACCCGGGTGTGGATATTCTGTCCGTTATCCACAAACATGGCCTTCCGCTTGAGTTTCCGGAAGAAGTGCTTAAGCAGGCTGAAGAGACGCCGGATACGATTGACCCCAGCGAGCTTGAAAACCGCCGTGACTTAAGAAATGAAGTCATTGTCACAATTGACGGCGCCGACGCAAAGGACCTTGATGATGCCGTCATGGTTCAAAAGATGGATAACGGCAATTACAGGCTTGGCGTCCATATTGCGGATGTTACGTATTATGTCCGTGAGGATTCGCCGATTGACCGGGAAGCCGAAGAACGGGCAACGAGTGTGTATTTAGTAGACCGGGTAATCCCGATGATTCCGCATCGCCTATCAAACGGTATTTGCTCCCTAAATCCGAAAGTGGACCGCCTCACGCTATCCTGTGAGATGGAAATTACATCAGATGGGGAAGTTGTGAATCATGAAATTTTCCAGAGTGTGATTAAAACAACTGAACGAATGACTTATTCAGATGTGAATAAGATTCTGGAAGACGAAGATGAAGAACTTATCAACAGGTACGAATCTCTTGTGCCAATGTTCCAGCTGATGAAGGAGCTTTCTCTTATTTTACGTAAAAAGAGAATGCATCGCGGAGCCATTGATTTTGACTTCAAAGAAGCAAAAGTTATTGTGGATGAAGAAGGCAATCCGACAGATGTTGCCCTGCGTGAACGTTCGATTGCAGAGCGCCTGATTGAAGAATTCATGCTGGCGGCAAATGAAACGGTTGCTGAACATTTCCACTGGATGGACGTGCCGTTTATTTACCGTATTCATGAAGATCCGAAAGAAGATAAGCTTAGAAGGTTTTTCGAGTTTATCACAAACTTTGGCTATATTGTAAAGGGAACAGCTAATTCTGTTCACCCGCGCGCCCTGCAGGAAATCATTGAAGAAGTTCAGGGCAAGCCCGAAGAAATGGTTATATCAACGGTAATGCTGCGTTCCATGCAGCAGGCTAAATATTTTGAAGAGAGCCTGGGCCACTTCGGGTTATCAACAGAGTTTTACACACACTTCACATCGCCGATTCGCCGTTATCCGGATTTAATCGTTCATCGCTTAATCCGCACCTATTTAATTGAAGGTAAGCTGGATCAGGCGACCAGGGAAAAATGGAACGCTTCACTTCCGGATATTGCGGAGCATTCATCCAATATGGAGCGCCGTGCGGTTGAAGCTGAGCGTGAAACAGATGAGCTGAAGAAAGCGGAATATATGGCTGATAAAATTGGCCAGGAATACGACGGCATTATCAGTTCTGTAACGAACTTTGGAATGTTCGTTGAGCTTCCAAATACGATCGAAGGCCTGATCCATGTCAGCTATATGACAGATGATTATTACCGCTATGACGAGCGGCAGATGGCCATGATAGGCGAGCGGACGGGCAATGTCTTCCGGATTGGTGACGAAATCACTGTCCGTGTGGTCAATGTAAACAAAGACGAGCGCTCTATCGATTTTGAAATCGTCGGCATGAAGGGAACCCGCAGACGGGAACCAAGAGATGCGCCGAAGGTTTTCAAAACAGGCAGCACCGAGAAAAAGCCGCGCAAAGGAAAGTCTGACCAAGGCAGAGGAAACAATTCAGACGGACCTAGAAAGAAAAAAGAGAAAAAGCATTACGAAAATGCGCCGAAAGCTAAGCGGAAGAAAAAGAAGCGATAGCGGAATAAGGGAGGGTCTTAAAAGGCTCTCTCTTTCCCTTCCTGATAGGGCTTCTCGTTGAGAGAGAACTGGAAATTTGCTATAATAGAGAGACTGCTAAAGAACGGATGCTGCATTTTTCCTGCCGTTAAAGACAGAAATAGGAAAGAGGAGCAAAGGGGGATTCATCATGCCAAAAGGTACTGGCAAAATGGTTGCGCAAAATAAAAAAGCATATCATGACTACTCAATAGAAGAAACTTACGAAGCGGGCATTGTTCTCCAGGGAACAGAGATTAAATCAATCCGCGCCGGCAAGGTAAACCTAAAGGATTCATATGCAAGGATTCAAAACAACGAAATCCATCTATTCGGCATGCATGTCAGCCCATATGAGCAGGGGAACCGCTATAATCATGATCCGCTCCGGACAAGAAAGCTGCTTCTTCACAGAAAAGAAATCAACAAGCTGATCGGCGATTCAAAAGAAATTGGCTATTCGCTTGTACCATTAAAAATGTATCTAAAAAACGGCTATGCAAAAGTTTTATTAGGCCTTGCAAAGGGTAAAAAGAAATATGACAAGCGTGAGGATCTGAAGAAGAAAGAAGCCAAGCGTGAAGTAGAGCGTGCTTTCCGCGAAAGGCAGAAAATGTAAATCCAAAACCTTACAATTGAAAAATTAACTCAGTGTGCTATAATAGTAATTGTCACAGTGAGTGACACAATCTTTAGCTCATCTATTTCGAGCTTTTCCGAACGTCAGCGTGCAGAATGAGATTCGGCGCAGACCTATTATATGGGGACGCTACGGATTCGACAGGGATAGTTCGAGCTTAGGTTGCGAGTCGAGGGGATCGGCCTCGTTAAAACGTCAAAGCCTATAACTGGCAAACAACAAAACAACTTCGCTTTAGCTGCCTAATAGGCCTTTAGCGGTTCGCCCCTCCATCGCCCATGTGGTAGGGTAGCGGACTCACTCTTAGTGGGCTACGCCGGATTCCACCGTCTGAGGATGAAGGAAGAGAACAACCAGACTAGCTGGCCGGACGCCCGTCGATAGGCATAAGGACCAGCGAAACGCGAATATATCGACTACACTCGTAGAAGCTTAAGTGCCGATATTTCTGGACGTGGGTTCGATTAATTATTAGTCGCCTTGTGTGGCAACACACAAGTGAAAATTCGGCTTTATCGGTGAAACCTAAGTCGCCTAACTGGCGATAAGGCAATGCCGAGCGGTATGTGGAGTAATTCAACAGCCGTGTATCGACTTATAGGCTGCCACAAAAATGGTAGTACTAGGATGCGGAATCCTGCCTGAAACCCAGGTAAATATATATTTCGCATAATACGCCGAAGGGCCTGCCAGACTGCAGGTTCAAGATATAGTCAGTGCCATCTCGAAAGGATGGAAGTGCACGTCCCACCGTCTCCACCAAATACATATTTGGTGGTTTTTTATTTGTCTTTTTATATATTAAAAAATGTTTCCTCGAATAAAAGCTTTTGTTTTAACATCTCAGCATTATACTTTCCGTTTCTGGGTGTTACTTTCTCATAGTTTTCAATAATCCACAATGCTCGATTTCTCTTTTTATTAACTCTCAAATAAGGGGATATTTGTTTAAGCAATGTGAGAACAATTACTTTTTGTTTGATATTTAAAGAGAAAGAGTTCTTATGAATATCCGGTTTATAATTTTTTTTATTAGTAATTGTCCCGCCTGTTAATGAATGTACATAAACTAATAGTTCCATATCGGTTGATGCTATGGTAATGCATGGCCTTCGATGCTCACTGGCATGCATTCTGGTTAAAGTGATTGTTCCTTCTCCGTCTATTATACCTGCAATATATGCTGCCTCCCAATTATTCATGTTTAACCCCCTCTAAAAAGAGAACGTGTATTCTATTTTATTTTAATTTAAAGTGGTTGAAGTTGTAAACAACCGACTTAAACTGTCTCCAAATAAAATGTAATTATATAATGGTGTTAAATCAGAATCCTCTTTAAGAAGGGACGAACAACGTGAGCCGAAATATTTCTACAGGAATCACCGCAGGCCTTATCCCCGGCATATTTCTAGGCTTATTTTTTAAAATCATTGAGTCTATTACCCGAGTAAAAGTGTATACACTGCTCCTCAACGTAGATTACATCCCGATCCTAAATAGCTATAATTTCCCTGAAATCGTGGAATTCTTATTCCATTTAATCATTTCAGTCCTCTTGGCTGTCATCCTCTTTCATCTAATAGAAAAATTTCAATGGACCAGAAAGCAGATTGTGTTTCGCACCGTATCCATATCTATCTTTATCGGCGTGCTGCTTTATCCAACGACGGCCTTATCTGACCGCACCCCTGAGTTGACATCTGCTGCGGCCCTTATTTTCTGGCTGTCGGGTCATCTTTTATATGGAGGAATGCTGGCGGCTTTTCTTAGAAAAAGGGACCGTCAAGCTAGACGGTCCTCAGAGGGCATTATTTTAAAAATAACTGATTCCACTGTTCCGCTTTTGCCAAAGCAAGGGTATCTTCCTTGACCTCTCCCGGCTTAACTCCGCTTCCAATGATATAGTCAGCAAACTCCATCCCGACAAAGTCAAATATGTATTGAAATTGCTGAACAAGCGGCAATCCCTTCACTTTGGCGCTGTTTCCTCCAGTGATCACGACATATGCTTTTTTCTTTGCCAGTTCTTCTTTAAGATTGAATCGCTCATCTCTTAAATACTGTGACCAGCGATCAAAGAAGTCCTTCATTTGGCCGCTCATGCCATACCAATATAAAGGTGTGGCAAACAATAAAACATCATGAGACAGCATGTGCTGTATTAATTTTTCATAATCGTCGTCAACAGGTGAGAAGCCTTCCTCGGCATGCCTTTTATCAACAATGGGCTCTATATGCATATCTGACAGTTTAACAAGGGTAGAATTGGTACCTTCGACAATCTTTTTGGCTAAGTATTCAGAGTTGCCGCTTTCTCTTGTACTTCCAAGCAGGGTCAATACTTTCATTAAAAATCGCTCCTTTATCATTAACGTCTGTTTTTATGGATTTTACATAAAAAATTTTAATAAAGCAAAAAACTGGATCTTTACATAAGTGTTATATTATTTTTACATTCTATTAATCTCTCATTTACACTATGTCCCTATACTTTTACTTGTAAGTTACTAACAGGGAGGTTCTATAGAATGACATTTAAGAAGTTCACAAAAAAAGCACTTCCGGTTCTTGCTGCTTCTGCCGTTGCGTTTGGCGGACTAATGGGTACCGTTCAGCAAACAGAAGCAAAAGGACAATCAAATAATAGAGAGATCAAGAATGTAATTTTCCTTATCGGTGATGGGATGGGCGTATCTTATACGTCTGCATACCGCTATTTGAAAGACGACCCTAGCACAAAATTTGTTGAGCGTACGGAGCTGGATAAATATCTGGTCGGCCAGCAAATGACTTACCCGGAAGATCCGGAACAAAACGTAACAGACTCAGCCTCTGCAGCAACAGCCATGTCTGCAGGGATTAAAACTTATAACAATGCGATTGCAGTAGATAATGATGGCTCTGAAGTGAAAACAGTTTTAGAAGCAGCGAAAGAGCAAGGAAAAGCGACAGGACTTGTGGCCACTTCAGAAATTACACATGCAACTCCAGCTTCATTCGGCGCGCATGACGAAAGCCGTAAAAATATGAATGCTATTGCTGATGATTATTATGATGAGCTTATCAATGGCGAGCATAAGGTTGATGTTCTTCTTGGCGGCGGGACCGATTTATTCATCCGCAATGACAGAAACATTACAGAAGAGTTTAAGAAAGATGGATTCAGCTATGTAACAGACCGCAAGGAATTGCTGGCGGATCAAAATGAGCAGGTTCTTGGTTTATTTGCGGAGCGCGGCCTTCCTAAAATGATTGACCGCACAGAAGACATTCCTTCACTAGAAGAAATGACTGCTTCTGCAATCGAGCGCCTGAACAAGGATCAGGACGGTTTCTTCCTAATGGTAGAAGGAAGCCAAATCGACTGGGCGGGTCATGATAATGATATCGTTTCAGCTATGAGCGATATGGAAGACTTCGAAAAAGCATTCAAAGCAGCGATCGATTTCGCGAAAAAGGACAAGCATACTCTTGTTGTTGCAACTGCCGACCACTCAACTGGCGGCTACTCGATCGGTTCTGACGGGGTTTACAACTGGTTCAGCGAGCCTATTAAAGCTGCTAAGCGCACACCAGACTTTATGGCTCAGGAAATTGCCAATGGTGCAAGTGTAGAGGATACTTTAAAGCAATATATTGAGCTTGATCTGACAGCTGAAGAAATCCAATCTGTTAAAAAAGCTGCTGAAACGAAAAAGGTAACAGATATTGATAATGCTATTGAAGAAATTTTCAACGAGCGCTCCCATACTGGCTGGACAACAGGCGGCCATACTGGTGAAGATGTACCTGTTTATGCATTTGGCCCTTCAAGCGAACGATTTGCGGGACAAATTGAAAATACTGACCAGGCTAAACTGATTTTTGAATTATTGAAGACCAATGTAAAGGTTGAAGATAAATAAATTTCAATCTCCCGCTGCTTTCATAGAGCAGCGGGAACTTTTTTACAACAACTGAAGGGGGATCATCATGAAAAAACTAATAACAATGATTGCTCTCTTATCTATCGTTTTATTTGGCTGCTCTAGTGCGCCGGAACAGCCTGCAGATGTCAGCGCTGAAGCTCCGATTGAGAATGAAGCCATGAAAAACTATGCACCCAACCCACAGGTTCCGGATGACCGTCAGCTGCAGAAAGCTGGCCAGACTCACCTGGATGAAAAAGGCGAAATAACCTTAAAAAAAGTCAAAAATGTAAATGGCACCTATAACATGGGTCCGATTGAATTGAAAATTACCGAAGCAAAAATCATGCATTTAAAACCTGATTACAGCTTAGTGGACTACTTTCATACCCTGACACATGACGAAGAATTCGACTTTGTCAAAGTCTTTGCAGAAATCAAAAACACATCCGATGAAAAAGTAAACTTTGCCCCTGTTGCTATTATGGAAACAAGCGAAGGAGAACAAGTCACCTGGGAAAATGATATTTATCTTGATGGATTAAATGAAGAAATAAGACCAAACGAAACCAAGGCCGGAAACATCGGCTTTATTATAGAAAAATCCGATTTGAAAAATATCGAAATTACGACGAGCGACGTCTTCAATGCAGAAGGGAAAAAGATTGAGGATGCAGAAAAGATTAAGATTGATTTTTAAAGGGAGAGGCTCCAGTGTTGGGGTCTTTTTTGTTTTTAGAGTTGGAAAGGTTTATAAAGATTGACAACTCTCCCTCCATCCATTAAAGTTAACTACATTAATAGTTAAACAGTTGAACAGTTAAACGATAGAATAATTTAAGCGTGAGGTGAATATATAAGTGAGTGTGCCAAATATTAAGGAATTGGTCGACCGGTATATAGCCGTTTCTTTTTCTGTGGAAAAAAAGGCAGCTTCTCTTGTAAAGGATCAGATTGGCAGTGATCTTACAAATGATCAGCATTATACGCTGAGGTACATAAATCAGGTGGGTTCTTGTACTTCGTCCGAGCTTGCGGAAGTATTTGATGTGAAAAAGAGTGCGATTACCGCGATGATTACGCGGATGTGGGAGAAGGGACTGATCCAGCGGACGCGCGATGAAAATGACCGCAGGGTTGTGTATTTGACTCTGACTGAAAAAGGCAATGAGCTGTATGCTGAGGCAGAAGAAAAAATTCATAAGCTTGTAGAATCACTGATTACGAGATTTGACCAGACTGAAATCCAGCAGTTTATTGAAACCTTTGAAAAACTGAACAAAGTCTTATTAGAAAGCACAGATGATAAAGCGGGGGAATAAAGAGTGCATACAATTATTAAAAGAAAATGGCTTGTCATTGTTGCCTGGATTGCCATAGTTGCCGGTTTATTTCTGGCAGCACCGAACATGGCAGATCTCGTCCGTGAAAAGGGGCAGATCACCGTTCCTGAAGAGTATTCATCGACCCTTGCCGGGGAGATTATGGAAGAAGTGCAAAAGCAGGAAGGCGGCGGGGATGAGACCCAGGTTGCGCTTGTTTTTCATCATGATAAAAAGCTGACAGATGCAGAAATAAACGAAGCGGAAAAAGCCATCCGCACGCTTGAAGAAAAAAGTGATAAGATTGGCATTACTGAAATCCTGACTCATTTTAACGAAGAAAGCTTGGAAGAACAGCTCGTTTCAGAGGACGGTAAATCGATTCTTGCTTCTGTCAGTGTCAGGTGGGATGACCGCGAGGCAGCTGAGCTGAGGAAAGAGTTATATTCGGCTATTGATGATGTAAAAGTAGATTATTATTATACGAGCGAGTGGCTGATAAATGAGGACTTGATGACGAGTTCCCAGGAAGGGCTAAAAAAGACTGAGGGGATTACAGTCGTCTTTATTTTGGTTGTTTTGCTGCTGGTATTCAGATCCGTGATTGCCCCGGTCATCCCGTTATTGACAGTTGGGTTTACGTATCTTGCTTCACAGTCTATTGTTGCTTTTTTAGTTGAGAAATTGGATTTTCCGATATCAAACTACACACAGATTTTTCTAGTTGCAATTTTGTTCGGAATCGGAACAGACTATTGCATCCTGCTGCTGAGCCGTTTTAAAGAAGAACTTTCATATAATGAAAGCACAGCTGATGCGATTGTAGCGACATACCGCAATGCGGGGCGCACCGTCTTTTTCAGTGGCGTAGCCGTTATGATTGGTTTTGCTGCGATTGGCTTTTCGCAATTTATTCTTTATCAATCCGCGGCAGCTGTTGCAATTGGGGTAGCGATTCTTCTTATTGCGCTATTTACGATTGTTCCTTTCTTTATGGCTGTATTGGGTCAGAAGGTATTCTGGCCATCTAAAAAGAGTGCTGAGCATGGCGAGAGCAAGCTTTGGGGTACAGTCGGCCGCTTCTCACTGGCACGTCCATTTCTGGCCTTGCTTATCGTGGCTGCTGTTTGCGTACCGTTCCTGGTGACATATGACGGAGAATTATCTTACAACTCACTTGAGGAAATTGGCGGAGATGTCAACTCCATCAAAGCTTTTAATGCGATTGCCGATAGCTTTGGTCCAGGACAATCCATGCCAACACAAATTGTTTTGAAAAATGACGAGGCGATGGATTCAGCAGAATATGTAGGTCTGGCTGAAAAAATAAGCCGAGAAGTCGAAAAAGTAGACTTAGTTGATACCGTCCGCTCTGTCACAAGACCGACTGGTGAGCCAATTGAAGACTTTTTTGTTGCCAAGCAAGCTGAAACTCTTGAAGAAGGTCTAGGAGAAGGAAAAGACGGCCTGAATAAGATTTCGGACGGCTTGAATGAAGCGAGCAATGAACTGGCCAAATCGGAGCCTGAACTGAAAGGTGCCACTAAAGGAATCAATGACTTAATATCCGGTACAAATGAAATCAAATCCGGATTAGGTGAAATCCAGACCAATCTTGCTAAAATTGAAAACGGTATTCGCCAGGGATCGCAGGTTCAGAGGAAATTAAAGCAGGATTGGCTAAAACGAAAGCAGGGGCGGAAGAACTTCTTGCAGGCTACCAGCAGCTTTTAGCTGGATATGAATCTGCGGAAGAAAACATTCCTAACTTAATTGGCGGGTACGAACAAATTCAAAACAACTTGAATGAGCTATCTGCAGGCATTGAACAGGCTAATGCAGCATTGTTTAACTATGTTGAGGGCCAATATCCTGAATTGGCACAAGATCAGCAATATCAAGGAATCAAAGGCCAGGTAGCAGGTCTTCAGCAGCAGCTGCCCAAGGTTTCTGAAGGAATCACTGAAGCCAACAAAGGATTATCCCAGCTGCAGGCTGGCTTGGAAATAGCTAATACAAACTTTGAAAAAGCACTAGGCGGCCAAAAAGAATTAGCTGCTGGCCTGCAAAAACTAATCGATGGAATCGATGCACAGCAGGCAGGCCTTGACCAGCTTGCCGACGGCCAGGGACAAATCGTCAATAGCTTCCCGCAGCTGACAAACGGTTTGGCTGGAATCAATGGCGGACAGGAACAGCTGCTTGCAGGCTTTGGTGACCTGGGCGGGCAAATCACCCAGCTGACAGATGGGCTTGGCCAGAGTGCGGATGGCCTGGAACAGGTATCAGAAGGACTGGGCTCAGCACAGGAGTACTTGACAGGACTATCAAGCTCGGAAAATATGGACGGATTCTATTTGCCGCCAGAAGTTCTTGAAGATAAAGAGTTTGCTCAAGTATTCGATACGTACATGTCTGAAGACCGCAAAGTTATGACAATGGACATTGTGCTGGAAGCCAACCCTTATTCCAATGAAGCAATTGGCCAGGTTGATGAAATAAAAGAAGCGGTTGAAAGGGCAACAAAAGGAACAAAACTTGAAAATGCCATTGTGGCAGTCGGCGGTATCACAAGTACGAATGCCGATCTAAGCACAATGTCAGACCAGGATTACTCCCGTACAGTTGTACTGATGCTGCTTGGTATTTCCATCATCCTTGTGTTCCTTTTCAGATCAATTATTATGCCAATCTATCTAATTGGTTCACTGATATTAACGTATTATACAAGCATGGCGATGAATGAGGCCATTTTTGTGAACCTTCTCGGATACTCAGGCATCAGCTGGGCGGTTCCATTCTTCGCGTTTGTTATTTTAGTTGCACTCGGCGTGGACTACAGCATCTTCTTAATGGACCGCTTTAACGAATATCGCGATCTTTCCATAGCAGATGCCATGCTGCTATCCATGAAAAAGATGGGTACCGTCATCATCTCGGCTGCCGTCATCCTCGGAGGAACATTCGCTGCGATGATGCCATCCGGAATGCTATCACTATTACAAATCGCATCCATTGTCCTCATCGGACTCATGCTCTACGCACTGGTCATGCTGCCGCTCTTCATCCCGGTCATGGTCAAAAACTTCGGCCAGGCAAACTGGTGGCCGTTTAAAAGAAGCGTTAATTAAAGAGGGAAGAGGCTATCCTTGTTGGGTAGCCTTTTTTTTGGGACTCCTCCGAAAGAGACCACCGGCAAAAACAAAGGCAAACGCTATATCCTCTAAAAAAAGCAGACCCATACCGGATCTGCCATTAACAATTATGGATTTGTAGACCACATGCCAGCAGTTTTTACAAACACACGCGGATTTAATTTCAGCTGTGCCACGATAAACTCTGCAAGGTCTTCCGGCTGCATCACCTTATCAGGATTGCCGTCAGTCAGGTTTGTTTCAATCGCAAGGTCAGTTGCAACTGTGCTTGGAGTCAGTGCGCTTACACGGATATTATGCTTTCTCACTTCAAGCATTAGCGATTCCGTCAACCCCAGAACCGCAAACTTAGATGCACTGTATGCACTTGTGACTGGGGCACCTTTTTGGCCGGCTGTGGATGCAATGTTGATAATATCCCCGGACTTCTGCTCAATCATATCAGGCAGGACTGCTCTTGTAGCATTATACACACCCATTAAATTAACTTGGATAATGTTTTCCCATTCCTCCGGTGAAAGTTCCAGGAAACCGCCGAATTTGGCTATGCCCGCGTTGTTGATCAGGATATCCACAGAACCGAGATCCGATTTAATATGCTCAACAGCATGTGTTACAGCTTCAAGATCGGCAACATCAGCTGCAGCAGCAGAAACGTTCACATCAAACTGGCTTAGTTCGTCTGCCACTTTTTCAAGGTTCTCCATTGTGCGGCCCAGCAATCCGATGTTGACACCTTCTTTTGCAAGCGCGATAGCGGTTGCACGCCCGATTCCTCTGCCAGCTCCGGTAATCAGTGCTGTTTTGCCTTTTATTGTATGCATCGTTTTTTCCTCCTTTTAAAAAAATCATTCATATACTACCAAAAAGTATGTGAATTTCCTAATAAACCGCCTGCTCAAATTGAATATTTGAGAAAAGCTCCCTCCGTATGGTAAGATCATTTTCAACAAAAAGGAGGGCTGCCCATGAAGCTTAGCATACTGGATCAATCAGTCATCACGAAAGGGGAATCTGCCGGTGATGCTCTCCGCAAAACGGTAAAGCTGGCCCAGTCCGCGGAAGAGCTTGGCTACACCCGGTTCTGGGTAGCCGAGCACCATAACTCCAATGGCATAGCAGGTTCCTCTCCAGAAGTCCTCATCTCCCATATTGCTTCAAGCACCAGCAATATCCGTGTTGGCTCAGGAGGAGTTCTGCTGCCTCAATATAGTCCTTATAAAATTGCCGAAAATTTTAATATGCTAGAGACTCTATTTCCGGGCAGGATCGATCTCGGTTTAGGCCGGTCACCCGGAGGTTCTGCATCTACCCGGCTCGCGCTGACTGATGGATTAAGAAAAAGCCTGAACGAATTTCCGAGGCAGGTAAAGGATCTCCAGGATTTTTTATACAAGAAACTGCCAGAGGGACATCCTTATCAGACTGTCGAAGCTTTTCCACAGGTGGCTGATCCAGCCCAAATGTGGATGCTGGGTATAACGCATCGGGGTGCAAGGCTGGCTGCCGAGTATGGAACCGCATTTACATATGGCCACTTCATAACTCCTGCCAACGGAAAAAGGGCCATGGATACGTATATTAATCAATTTCGGCCCTCAGCCGGGCTATCAAAACCGAAGGCAAATGTGTGCATTTTTGTTGTATGTGCCGAAACACAGGAAAGGGCGGAAGAGCTGGCATTAAGCCAGGACATGTGGCTGCTGGCGGTAGAAAAGGGGAGGGACACGAGGATTATCTCACCCTCAGAGGCAAAAAGCATCACTCTGACACCAGAGGAAAAAGCAAAAGCAGTGGAAAACCGCAAACGGATGATCATCGGTACGCCTGCAAAGGTAAAAGAAGAATTGCAGCTGCTCAGTGAAATATATCAAACAAATGAATTCATGGTCATCACCAATATTTATGATTTTCAGGACAAGCTGAATTCCTACAGACTGCTGTCCGAAGCTTTCACATAATGATAAAAGATCCCCGAAATGAGGATCTTTTACATTATGCACAAGATATCCACGGCTCGAGGATAATTGTTGTTTTATAAAATTAAGAATCGGACCTAATAATCAAATTTTACACAAGTAATCCATCACATAAGGGTTTCTTCCTTCAACTTATACACAACTAATCCACCACATAAGAATGTTCACTTGCAAAAGCGATTTTATCTAATTATGCACAGCTTATCCACCAAATGAAGATAGGGGATCCAAACTGAAGGATTCTTTCTAATTGTGGATAAATAATTCACTGACTTTTTTTATTTTTCTGAAGTAATCCACAATATAATGTGTTTTCAATTAAAATAATCCACATGTAGTGGATAATTCACAACAAGGGCTTCTTTTTCGAAAAGTATCCACAACATAATAATCGATCATTGTACATTCCCTAAAGTTATCCCCAGCCGAAGGTTTTCCCTCCCAGAATCTTTCCTCAATCCACATACGTAATGGCCTGTTTTCCAATCTGCTCCCAGCCGGCAATGAACTCATCCCTTGGGTATTGGGTGTTTTTCTCTTTTAGCGGGTCGTTTGCATAAATATGTTCATCATCATAGCCAGTGACTAAAACGGCGTGCATTCTGTAAGTGACTTTTATCGGGCCATCTTTTGTTTCCCAGGTTTCCCATTCCGATTCAGGCAAGACGTCATAGGTGCTTGTAATAATGACCCATACAGGGCGCCCTTCATCAAGCTGTTCGATGACTTTATCAAAATCACTGCCTGTCAGATCATTAATTCTTCCCGGCAGGTATTTTTCAGCGAGTTCTGCCACAGGTTCGTGGTAGGCTCCAAGTCCGGGTTCATCCAATGTTCGCATGTTGCCTACAAAACCTTCATGGATGTTTCCTTTGTAGCCGTCCTCTTCAAAAGGGACCCGATTGATTTGCTCTGATAGTGTCATTTTATCCGTTTCCACTCCCGCATCATTTAAAAGCATGGCCAGGCTGGTGACTTCGCAGCCTCTTTCCAGCTCAGGCTTTTGCAAATAATGGGGAGCATCAATCAGGACCTTGCCGTTCTCTTGCTCAACAGACTCTTTTTCAGCTTCCTGCCCCGTGTTTCCTGAAGGCGCTGAACATCCCGTGAGCAGTACCATAGCCAGTAAAATAGCTTTCCTCAAAAAATACCCTCCTTTAAAAAATTTCGTTTATCAAAATATCAGTTATAAGATTATTTCCCAATGAAGACCGTGGTTAACCATCCTAAGCACATCAAAAAAAGCCGGTTTCCCGGCTTTACCAATTTTTATTTAATTTCCGCTTTCCCGCTCGATACGGACACATTAATATCATGTTCACCTGTTCCTTGCTTGCCGGAAATATCATTCTTATCCAGATTTTCCTCGTCTAGCGAAAGGCTGCTGCTGATATGTCCGCTGCTCGCTTTCCCTTTCAATGTAAAGTCAGCGTCATCAGGCAAATCAAGGCGAACGAAGCCCGAGCTTGCTTCCACACTTACGGAATCAGTTAATTTTTCCATCATAATATCAAGCTGACCAGAAGAAACTTCCGCATCCAATTTTCCCTGGTAGTTTTGGACTTTTACTCTTCCCGAACTCATGTCAATTTCCCCGCTGCGGGTAATCAGATGATCGGCATCCATCATCCCTGAGGAACCTTCATGCTCAAATTCGTTAGCTTTAATATTTGAAAGGCTGACTTTTCCGGAACTCATATCAATATTCAGCTTTTCAAGCTCGAAAGGTTCGTTCTCAGATTCACCTGCAAAATCCAAACGCCCAGAACCAATATTAATCGACATGGACCTGCTATAATCTTCCGGAATGTAGATCTTCAAGTTGCTTTTATTGTTAAAAAATTGGAAGCCATCAAGCCATTTACGTTTGTATTCCACATGAACTTCATTTCCGGATTTATTTACCGTTACTTTCCCTTTGCCGTCAAGCTGTGCTCTAACATCGCTGCGCTTTTCCGGAATAATCACAGTATCTGAGCCGGAAACATCGATGCTGATCAAGTCCGTTCGATCGTTAATGGAAGCTTCTGTTGCGCTGCCTCCGAAGGTCATCCAGCTAGTGACACCAGTAAACAATAGATAGGAGCCGACCAGGATGATAAAAATCATAAAAATCCTTTTCAACATAATCCCTGCTTTCATTCATTAGATTTCTTATCTTTATTTTATGAAAATCCTCAGCTGAGCACATTGAGCCGCAGATTTAATTTCAGCTAAGACTTGAGGCTTAAAGATTTGTAAAAAAGGATTTTCTTTCACCGTCTATATTTTATCATAAAAGGAAAAATCAGGAGAATGCATGAAAACGATTACGCTTGCAAATGGAAAGACAATTGAAGTGGAATGCCTGAGCTGTGCTCTTACCAGCGGAATGATGGAACCGGATGGCGGAACGATCTTTGAATCAGAGAACTTTCATGCACACCAGAGAGGTCCTCATGATTAAAGCAGAGTTAAACACCTTTAAAATTACAAAGAAATATGAAGCTTCAGCAAATGTCGGTGAAAACAGCATTCCGCAATAGGGGAATCGCCAGAGCGATGCTGCAAGTACTGGAGAGCCAGGCACAAGCAGACGGTTATAAAAAAATTGTCCTTGAAACCCATTTGGCCTGGAATAGCGCCGTCACACTCTATAAAAGCAGCGGATATAAGGAATCTTTACAGGAAGAAAGAATGATCCATCTATTCAAATCAATATAAAGGATTTGCCTCAGGGCAGGTTCTTTTTTTTGTGCTTTATTAAAACGCATATGAAATGCAATGTTACATAATATAGTGTATAATGAACTTATGTTACATTACAGGGTGATCAAATGAAGACTGTTGAAGCAATTAAAGATATTCACAAGCTGGAAGTGATGAAAAAATATCTGGAGCACAGATATTCCCGGGACTACTGTTTATTCCTTTTTGGCATAAACACCGGTGTACGCATCCATGACCTTCTGAACCTCCTGGTCAAGGATGTGCTCGATGAGAACAATCATGTTCTTCCCTTTCTTTCCTCTACTCCATACAATAATCCGCCTGTTTATTTAAACCCAAATGTTCGTCAATCCATCCTAAACTGGATTGAAGAAGGATCCCTTACATCAGATGATTACTTATTTAAATCCAGAAAGGCCAATGCGCCGATTACGCGCCAGCAGGCCTACCGCATTTTAAATGAAGCTGCTAAAGAAGCTGAAATAGAAGGTCCCGTTGGCACTCATACTTTAAGAAAAACGTTTGCCTTACATGCTTATCGGAAGGGAATTGCGATCTCTCTGATTCAAAAAAGGCTGCAGCAATCCTCGCCTGCAGAAACCCTGGCTTATCTCGGCATTTCAGACCGCCATTCCGTTCCCATTGTTCTTGATGTGAATTTATAGAAAGAAGGTGATGACCATTGGCTGAGTTTATTTGGCAAACAGATGCACTTATTTTATTAGCCGCCATTCTCTTTATAATCGGTGTTCTAACAACGAAGTTCTCCGCCCGCCTTGGAGTGCCGGCCCTTGTTCTCTTTATTGCTGTCGGAATGGCTTTGGGTCATTTCATTTATTTTGATAATGCGAGACTTGCACAGATGATTGGCGTACTTGCTTTTATTATTATTCTGTTTGAGGGCGGGCTGCAGACAAATTGGAAAACTGTAAGGACTGTTGTTGCCCCTTCTTTATCATTGGCAACCCTTGGAGTTCTTATCACAACAGGGCTTGTTGCAGTCGCTGCCAAGTTCATTCTAGGGGTGGATTGGGTGGTTGCCCTTCTGTTTGGCGCGATTGTCGGTTCAACAGATGCTGCTGCCGTTTTCGCCGTATTAAAAGGCCAAAATATTAAGCCTAGAATTTCTGCAACGCTGGAGGCTGAGTCAGGTTCCAATGATCCAATGGCTGTGTTCCTGACTGTTGCCATGATCGAACTAATTACAATACCGGAATCAAGTATGTTTTCTCTCATAGGTTCATTCTTTATCCAGATGGGCGTGGGGCTGCTGCTCGGACTGCTATTTGGTAAATTGGCTGTATTCGCTCTTAATCGCATTAATTTGGATTCCAGCGGACTTTATCCTGTATTCGCAACCGGTTTTGCGATGCTGACGTATGGTATTACTGCTTTTTTCGGGGGAAGCGGGCTGCTGGCTGTGTATGTTGCCGGAATTATCATCGGAAATACCGATATTGCTTACCGCCATTCCGTCTTTCGATTTACCGAAGGCTTTGCATGGATGATGCAAATTTCGATGTTCGTCATTTTGGGGCTGCTGGTTTTTCCCGATGAGCTCTTTCATACGGACATATTATTAAAAGGCCTTGCCATTTCTGGTCTTCTTATTTTTGTTGCCCGGCCGGCGGCAGTCTACCTATCTACGATTAAAATGGGCTACACGCATAAAGAATTAATTTTTCTATCATGGGCCGGATTGAAAGGAGCAGTACCAATCGTACTTGCCACTTTTCCGCTGCTATCGGGTGTGGAAGGAAGCCACGAAATTTTCAATGTTGTCTTTTTCGTCGTCCTGACCAGCGCCCTTGTCCAAGGGTCTACGATCACCATCCTTGCTGAAAAACTGGGTCTTTCAGGTCCTGAAAAAACAACGCCTATGCACTCTCTTGAGCTTGTTTCCCTTGGCAAGGCTGATGCTGAAATGATTGAATATGAAATAGAAGAAGATGCCGTTATTATCGGGCATACACTCCTGGAAATTCCTTTTCCTGAAGGCGCACTTGTCAATGCCATTATCCGTAAAGATGAGCTTATTACACCTACAGGAAACACGACCATTGAGCAGGGGGATTTTCTGTATATCCTCACAAAAAGAAAATATAAAAGGGAACTAAAGCAGCTGCTGAAAAAGAAAAAACTGCCTGAAGAACTGGCAGAGGCAGAAGCATAGTTAGCAAAAGGTCTGTCTGTGATAGGGCAGGTCTTTTTTTTCACGGATATAACCGAGATTTCGCGGATAAATTTTTCCGCGCAGAAGAATGTCCAATTAGTTGGACATCACCACAGCCAAAATGATACGATAAATACAGTTTCAGCCCAAAAAGGTGATAATATGAAGAATAAAATAAAAGAAATGCGGAAAAAGCTGGGGATTACACAGGAAATGCTGGCAAAAGAGTGCAGTGTGGTCAGGCAAACGATCAATTGCATTGAAAATAATAAGTATGACCCAACCCTGGAGCTCGCTTTTAAGATTTCCAAAACATTAAATGTAAAGGTAGATGAAGTATTTATTTATGACTAAATTCGATGCAAATACAATAATTACTATGAAAGATATTGTTCGAGAAGGCGATCCGGTTCTGCGCGAAGTGACGAAGGAAGTTACAATACCGCTTACTGAAGAGGACCGTGGAACGTTAATCGCGATGATGCAGTATTTGAAAAATAGCCAGGATCCTGCCACGGCGAAAAAATATAGCCTGCGCCCGGGGATAGGTTTATCAGCAAACCAAATTGGACTGAACAAGCGCATGTTTGCAGCGTATTTTACCAATGAAAAAGGCGAGCCGCAGGAATATTATGTGATTAACCCGAAAATCATCAGCCACTCAGTGGGCGTGATTTTCCTTCCTGATGGGGAAGGCTGCCTGTCTGTAGACCGGGATGTTAAAGGGTATGTCCCGCGTTATGAACGCATTAAGGTAAAAGCCTATAACCTGGAGGGCGAAGAAGTAACCCTTCGTTTCAAGGGCGTCCCATCCATTATTATGCAGCATGAAATCGATCATTTAAACGGGATCATGTTTTATGACAGAATCGACAAAAACGACCCATTCAAAGTGCCGGAAAACTCCGTGATGGATCATCTTTAATAACGAAAGCATAGGACAATAAGGAACTGTGTTCTATGCTTTTTTGTTTTACCTGAGTACAGGTGTGGTAAATATTTAATACTCATTTATCAAATACTAAAACGAAAAAGGAGGAATCTTAATGGACGAGAAAACTGCTGAAACGAATATAAAGCTGAATGAAAAGCTGGAAGATCAGACTGTCCACTCTAAAATGAGCAGCAAGACAGAAACAGAGGATGCCAATCTTAAGCTTCAGGAAGCGATGAATAATAGAGAAGAGCATCAGAACATGGCACCAACCTATCTGTATAACAATACGCCTGCTATTAAAATTACAGGGGACGATGAATAGGAAAAACCGGCTTTGAACAGAAAGCCGGTTTTTCTTTTAATCCAAATCCGTCTTATCGTTTTGATCCTTATTTCGCTTATTGCCTTTGCTGTTATCTCCGCTAACCGGTGATTGATTTCCTCTTGGCGAGTTTTGATTTTTGCTGCCTTTGTTATATTTTTTCGTCATGGTGATTCTCCTTTCTTAAAAATGCTCCCTTATTTTCTGTAATTCACCCCTTTTTTATCCGAAATGCTTAATTCATGATTCATTTTCGAAAAGCATATACATCTAAAAGGATTAATATGGGGGGATAGCAGGATGAATGAAATAGGGCTGACGCCTTGGGAGGAGCATGCCTTTTGGCTGGAAATTCTCGAGGACCATGCGATTTTTGTAAGAGACCATCTTTCACCGACAGAAACAAAATACGTAAAGAGAGCAGATGAATATAGACAAGCCTTTCGAAATCTGCAAAGCAGGCTGAACCAATTTCCGCCTTCCGCACAGGCAAATTCCCAGGAAGCCATTTCTTTTGCGATGGAAGTCTGGCCAATTGCAAACGGCTATTTTCAATTCGAAGGGAAGCTGCAGAATTTACGGATTAATAACGTGGTTAATATTAACCTTTCACCGACATACTTCAACGGTACATTAAGCGAGAACGAGGAATACTTGCGGCTGCTGAGCTATTATGCAATAGGGCTGACACCGCCGCCTCAATCTCTTGTTGACTTACTTGATTTATGGCTGGAGGACCAGCTTGGCCATATTGTTCTGCTGAGGAATTCGATTGATCCAATTGAGGTTTTTGTTGAGGAGCAGGCCGAAGTCTATACGCGGATATTCCAGGGCTTCATGGTGCAGAACCGCCATATGAAGGGATATCTGAAATTCACACATCCGGGATTTCCGCGCCAGCAGGAATTTGCACATGATGTTGGGCTTGCTGTTATTGAAATGAATGAATACATTAAGGGAATTGTTCAAAAATACGCCGGCAAAAGGATCCTTAATAAAACGACGTTAAGATTTCTCGAACACATTTCCCGGAAGCTTGCTATTTAATAAAAAAACTTAGTTACTATGCTCCCGAGCTGGCAGGAGAAGCTTCCAAATGCT
Source organism: Cytobacillus sp. C11.1 (assembly GCF_058145115.1). Classification (NCBI taxonomy): domain Bacteria; kingdom Bacillati; phylum Bacillota; class Bacilli; order Caryophanales; family Bacillaceae; genus Cytobacillus; species Cytobacillus sp. C11.1. The sequence continues at coordinate 1,565,497 of NZ_CM176935.1, forward strand.
CGCTGAAAAAACCTTCTTATTAATAATCCTTCCTTTTAACCTTCTTGCTCAAAGAAGGTTTTTTGTTTGGGAAAAAGTCCCGTTCAAAGAAAGATTGCAGTTGTAATTTGGCTATTAAAGGAAAAGCTATAAAAGTAAGATTTTTTCTTTTGACAGATGTTAATTCATATAATAATATTGCTAATGCTAATAAAACACATCAGAATTAGGGGGATTGAAAATGAAAAAATTTACTATGCTTCTCATGCTGCTTATGAGCACTTTGTTGTTAATTGCAGGCTGTGGAACGAATAAAGCGAATCCAGAAAACACTGCAGAGGAGAAAAATACGAACGAGGACCTATTGGCTAAAGTTCAGGATGAAGGAAAGTTGTTAATCGGAACAGAAGGGACCTACCCTCCATTTACATTCCATGACGATAAAGGGGAACTTACCGGTTTTGATGTTGAAATTGCGAAGGAAGTTGCCAAAAGGCTTGATGTGGAGCCAGTATTCCTGGAAACACAATGGGACGCAATGTTTGCCGGTTTGGATTCAAAACGTTTTGATATGATTGCAAACCAAGTTGGAATTCGACCTGACCGTCAGGAAAAGTACGACTTTTCGGATCCATATATTTCTTCAGCCGCAGTACTGATTACTCATGAATCCAATAATACTGTTTCGAGCTTTGAAGATATTGAAGGACTAAAAGCTGCCCAATCCATGACAAGTAATTATGCCGATCTTGCAAAGTCCAATGGAGCAGAAATTGTGGGTGTGGAAGGATTTAATCAAGCAATTGAGCTAATAAACTCAAAGCGTGCAGATGTTACAATTAACGATAATTTATCGTTTTTAGATTTCAAAAAACAAAAACCTGATGCTCCTGTTAAAATAGTTGCGGAATCTGAAGATGCTTCTCAAAGCGGCTTGATGTTCCGAAAGGGAAGCGACACATTGGTGGAAGAAGTTAACAAAGCCTTAAATGAAATGATTGAGGATGGCACGTATCTAAAAATCTCGGAAAAATGGTTTGGCGAAGATGTTCTTAAGTAGTATTTTTTTAGACCCGGAAAGGGTCGCAAGGCTTATGGAGATTGGCAAGAATTCATTCCAGCCTTTACTTGAAGGTGCCATTATGTATACCATTCCATTAACGCTGATTTCATTTGTGTGCGGTTTGGCATTGGCGATTTTAACGGCTCTTGCACGAATTTCAGGCAAAAAGGTGCTGCAGACAATAGCTAGAATTTATGTATCAGCAGTAAGAGGAACCCCATTGCTTGTTCAGCTTTTTATTATTTTTTATGGGCTGCCGACCATCGGAATCATAATTGACCCATTCCCTTCTGCTATTATAGGATTTTCGTTAAATGTAGGGGCATATGCTTCTGAAATCATACGTGCAGCGATCTTATCGATTCCCAAAGGGCAATGGGAGGCTGGATACTCAATTGGAATGTCATATCCGCAAACTCTTAAGAGGATTATTCTTCCGCAGGCATCCAGGGTATCGATACCGCCTCTTTCTAACACATTTATCAGTCTTGTAAAGGATACATCTCTGGCTTCCATGATCCTGGTTACAGAGATGTTCAGAAGAGCACAGGAAATAGCAGCAACCAATTATGAATTTTTGCTCCTGTACATGCAGGCTGCCCTTATTTATTGGGTAATTTGCTTTTTGCTCTCTGTCGTGCAGGGAAGGATTGAGAACCGCCTTGACCGGTATGTTTCTTCATGAAAAGGCTAGACAAGGAGCAATTCAATGATTAAGATAAAGGATTTGCATAAGCAGTTTGATCAGCTAAAAGTATTAAAAGGAATTAATCTTGAAGTGGCTAAAGGAAAAGTTGTAGTGGTGATTGGACCGTCTGGATCAGGTAAAACAACATTATTGCGCTGCCTGAATGTACTGGAACAGCCCACATCTGGGCAAATTGCGATTGAGGATCAAGTTCTTGATTTCTCACAGCAAGTGCCAAAGAAGAAGATCCCTTCTTTTCGCCGCCTTACCGGAATGGTTTTTCAGAACTACAATCTCTTTCCCCATATGACTGCACTCGAAAATATCATGGAAGGACCTGTAACAGTTAAAGGTGAAAAGAAGGAAGCTGCCAGAAAAAAGGCCGAAATGCTTTTAGGGAAAGTAGGTTTGGGTGATAAGATCCATTATTATCCCTTTCAGCTTTCGGGAGGCCAGCAGCAGCGGGTAGGGATTGCAAGGGCACTTGCTATGGAACCAAAGGTCATGCTCTTTGATGAGCCCACTTCTGCCCTTGACCCTGAGCTTGTTGGGGAAGTGCTGAAGGTGATGAAGGATCTTGCCAATGAAGGAATGACGATGGTCGTTGTTACCCATGAAATGAGATTTGCCAGAGAAGCAGCAGATGAAGTCATTTTCATGGATGCCGGCGTGGTAGTGGAACGCGGCAATCCTGAACAGATATTCTCTAATCCAAAAGAGGCTCGCACCAAACAATTTTTAAATCTGATCCAATAAACAAAAACTCCGCTGATAAACAGCGGAGTTTTTACATATTATCTGCGTTCTCCCTCATAGAATGGCGATTTTCTCTTTTGCAAAAAAAAATGCTTCCAATTTGGAAGCGAAAAAAAGGGGGATTTACACTTGTAGGAATAGTATGTCCAGCCCTATTATTCTTTATTCACGTTTCTATAAAAAAATTCAAAAAAATCTGCTATTCTAATTAGTATAGGGGGAAGGAGCTTGCCTATGCTGAATTTTATCAAAGACTATAAACACCATGAACTGTACCGGGAGAGCTTTAACAGCCTTGCCTGCAAAGTATTCGGAATCACTTTTGAACGCTGGTATAGGGAAGGGTTTTGGGGAGATAGTTATATTCCCTATTCCTATGCGGACAAAGATGAGATTGTCGCCAATGTATCTGTTCATTTTGTTAACCTATTGATACACGGGGAAATCCATAAAGCGATCCAGATCGGAACTGTCATGACACATCCGGATTATCGGGGCAGAGGGCTATCTATAGATTTGATGAATAAGGTAATCAATGATTATGAAAACAAATGCGATCTAATATATTTATTTGCCAATAGGTCTGTGCTTAACTTCTACCCGAAGTTTGGCTTTAAGCCTTATGAAGAAAAGCTTTTTTGGATCGGTACCGGTGACCTTATACCTTCATCGCTGGATGGCATCCGAAAGCTAAATGGTTCGAACAGCGAAGATCTTCAATTCATTCAAAAGTTTGCCTCCAAGAGAATGCCCCTCTCGACCAGCCTGGCAGCTGAGGGTACGGATGACATTCTTATGTTCTACTGCAGCAATGTTTTCAATGAGGATATTTATTGGCTCGAGAATGAAAGAGCGATCGCTCTATTAAAAGAAGAACAGGGAACGCTGCATGTCTACGATGTGATCTCCCACGCAATGATACATATAAAACCTGTCCTTTCCAAATTCATTTCAGGCAGTACGAAACAAATCCTGTTCCATTTCACCCCTGGCTTTCCGGATATTAATCCAGCAGCAAGAAGCTTTTATCCGGATGAGGTGCTTTTTATCCGCGCCACAAAAGAACTGATGCTTCCGGTCAATTTTAAGCATCCGCTGACATCACAGGCTTAGCTCTGGAAGAATAAGGTTTATTCCCCTGTTAGAGTGCTATACTAATTATAGGATCAGGTGAGAGAGGTGTGGAGATGAGAGAAAATATTTTAGTATGTGTCAGTAATCCCAACAATGCGGAAAGGTTGGCCCAAAGAGGAAAAATCTTAAAAGACGCTTTTCAGGGTGAAGGGTATATTCTCTCGGTAGAAAACCAGAAGGATGTAGATCTTGACTTTAATGAGCTGCAAACAAAGTTTCTATTCGAAAGTTTAGCAGAAAAATACGGACTGCAAATGCTATCGAAGTATTCAGAAGGCAAAAAAATTGCCAAAGTGATAGCGGACGCGGCACAGCAATATAAGATCACCCAGATTATTCTTGGGCAGGCTGTCCAGACCAAGCTTGAACGAATGGTAAAGCATTCGCTTATCAATGATTTATTCGAGCTGCTGGAAGGGGTGGACGTCCATGCAGTGGAGGTAACGAGAAAGATCCATAATCCATCAGAGGATTGGGATAAAGGCTTTCCGGCCCAGCTTGTCAAAAAAGGTTCTGAATACCATTTAACAATCGGCGAAAAGCATGAGAAGGGTATCGACGGAATTTTCTTTAAAGAGTTATCTTCTGACTTCTCGAACGGATTTTTCGTTATTCAAAAAGATAAAAACCATGAAGTCGTCCGGATTCACCATGGTGTCGTGGACAGTGATATTTTAGGAAAAGAATAACTTCTATAATTGTCTAGCTCCAGGTGCCTTGTGCTTTTCTAATTAAAATGCCGGCTGTTCAAAAGACCAGCCGGCTTCGCTATTGGAGCTACTATCAGATCAAGTCGTTCACATAATAAACTTTTCCGCTTTCAATCTCCTTATTCAGCATAAGGTCAATCAATGCATTTGCCACGGTATCTGTGTCTCTAAGCATGCCCTTTTCCTTGTATGTTTGGAACTTTTCAAGGTCATGAAAATCTTCCTTTGCCGAGGAACGGATGATGCCCTGCATATCTGTGTCCATTACTCCAGGGCTGTAAGCGATGATTTTATGGCTGCTGCCTGCTGTTTGCTGCTCCAGTGCGGCTGTTTCTGTGAACATATTTATTCCTGCCTTTGTGCTGCAATAAGCACTCCAGCCCTGAATTGGCCTTTCTGCCGCGCCCGAAGTAATATTGACAATCGTCATATCCCGTAAAGCTTCACCCAGCAGAATGTTAGAGATCATGAAAGGTGCGATTAAGTTGACGTGAACATTTTGAATTAAAGCCTTGTGGTCCAGGTTGCCGGCTGTCCCGATTGGATCAATGACTCCGGCATTGTTAAAAACATAAAGAGCTTCCGGCTGCTTTTCCCGCAATAGCCCTGTAACTTCCCTAAAGACGGATTCCACTTCCTCAGGCGAAGCCAGGTTGCAGAAATAGTGACCGTAGAAGACTTGATTCTCTGCAGCAAACTCTGTCAGTTCCGGGTTTTCTGTTCTCGATACAGAGATGATGCCTGTTCCTTCTTTGATCATTCTCTTTGCGATGGAAGCTCCAAGGCCTTTGGAGGCGCCTGTAATTATGGCCAGTTTCAATTTAATCACTCCTATTTCCTGTCTTATTATGTCTATTAAAACAGAAAATAATAAATATTGCCTGCATCAGCTATTGCGGTTCGGCCCGTATTGTTTCATTTCGTCTTCTATTAAGTTGATAATCGAGAGAATGACTCCCGAGAGCAGGCAGGCAACTGTGAGGGTGCTGAGGCCAAACAAAAGGTAGGTAATAATGGTGCTGAAGAATGTAAACAGGAGGCAGTAATGGCTTGGTTTAATTTCCTTCCGCATTGACCGTCTCTGCCTTCCAGTAATATTCGCTGAACACTTCAGCAAAAGCCTCAATCGAATGGTTCAGCTCATCCAGGTTATTTTCCACTCCTCCGAATTCCAGCAGAAGGGCTCGCTCGGAAAGGTCCTGGTTATATATGCCGTTACCCTCGCTTTTCCCTTTTACGAAGACTCCCCTGCTGATCCCTTTATACTTTGCCTCAAGTGCTTTATGGAGCTCCGAGGCTACTTCCAGGTTTTGCTCGTAATTTTTATGCTCTTTTCCAACGACAAAAAACAGCCGTGCATACTGCTTCTGGCCGATTAAAGCCGTTGTTTCCTCCCGGGGAAGTGAATCCCTGTGAATATCAATTAAAAAGTTTACGTCCTTATTCTCAGCCATGGCGGTTTGTACAGTCTCCCTTGAAAGAGAATAAGAGTTTTCCCAGCTCCAGCCCTTCTTTTTTAGCTCTGCGGCTGTATTCGTTTTATCATGCTCAGCGCCTATGCCTTTTCTCGCAAGCTCTTCACTCAGCTTTTTCCCGACAGCTATCACATTAACCTGTTCATTTGGGCTGACCGCTTCATTTGATTCCTTCACATCTTTTAAAAGCGGTGCAAACGACTCCCAGCTATGAGAATGATAGATGAGGACACTTTTTTTATCCGGAATGACTGGCGGGGCGGCGAGGCCCCCGCTATCCCCATTATTCAGAGCAAGCTCTCTTTCTTTTAAAAGAACTTCAAGAGGCGGTGCAGACTCTACCGGGAGATTGGTAAAATCGGTTCCCTCTCCGGCAACGGCAATGCCGGTGTCAAAGATAGAAAAACCAGGCAGTTCGCGTCCAAGGAATGTTCTGACGTCCTGTGGCTGGGTGTTGGTGGCCAGCTTGAAGAGTGTTCCTGAAAGGGAATAGCTTTCGGTTGGCACATCCCGGTAAAAATAATGGTTTTCTGCTTTCAGGAAGTGGATGAACAGCTGATCTGCCTTAATATCCTTTAGCAGCAAATTCATATGGGATGAAGTAAAGGCAGACGGATAAAATGTTACAAGCCCAGCAAGAACCATAACCGCACAAATACTGAACACCCAGCTGTTTATGTAAAAGAAAACAGAATGGACTCTTAATTTTGAATTCATTTGGATCCCTCCATCTCTTCAAATATATGACGGATAAGCTAATTTAGAAGATGAGCAGGAAGGAAAAAGGGAAATGGGAAACGAATAAAAAAAGGTCCATTGTAAAAGAAGCACGAAAGGAATTATTAGTATGTTGACTGCAATTGTCCATGGCTTTGTGCTTGCATTTGGCTTGATTTTGCCTCTTGGTGTCCAAAATGTCTTCATCTTTAATCAGGGTGCACAGCAAAAACCATTTGTAAAAGCCCTTCCTGCCGTTGTTACAGCGTCACTTTGTGATACGATGCTGATTTTGCTGGCTGTGCTGGGAGTGTCAGTCGTTGTCCTGGCTAATGCCGTTCTTAAAACTGTTCTTCTTGGTGCGGGAATTTTGTTCTTGATCTACATGGGGTTTGTAATATTTAGAAACAAACCTGCCACCCAGGAAGATGCCGCAGCTGCTAAGTATTCTCCAAAGAAACAAATCCTGTTTGCTGCCTCCGTTTCTTTATTAAATCCGCATGCCATTCTGGATACAATTGGGGTCATCGGCACCAGTTCCATCAGCTACAGCGGTCAGAATAAATGGGCCTTCGCAGCAACTTGCATAGTCGTATCCTGGCTTTGGTTCACTGGCCTGGCATTGGCGGGCAAGGTAACCGGGGAGCTGAAATCAGCGGGTACTCTTGCTGCCATTAATAAAGTGTCCGCCTTGATCATTTGGGGTATGGCATTGTTTCTGTTTATTGATCATTTTTTATAAAAGGAGAATGCAAGATGAATTCCATTTTAGAAGAGGTCAGTGAGGAGCAAAAGCATGTGCTTGGAAACCTCCTGGAGTACTATGTGTATGAATTTACTACTTATCTGGATATCGACTTAAATGTGGAAGGACGATACGGCTTTAAAGATCTGGATCTATAAATGACCTTGCTTCCGTTTAATATTAGCAAACCCGTGTAATGCTTTTGAAAATTTTTAACAAGAGACCTATAAGGGTCTTTTATTTTTTGAAAAAATTTCATCGTTCTATCACAAATTCCTTTTATATTTACGTTATAAAATGTAAATACAGAAAAAGAGAGGGAAACAAATTGAAAAAATTAATCGTTTTTATAATGGCAAGTTTCTTTATTCTTGGAGGATGCAGCCAGTTCAGCCAGGAAGAGGCCAATGAGAGTGCAGAGACCCCTCAGGTGATTGAAGCGATCTTGCAGGTGCCTGAAACACTGGAAACAAGTGAAGAAGCGTCCCTTTTTGTTACTGTGAAACAAGGCAATGAAGCCGTTACAGATGCAGATGACGTGAAATTTGAGGTTTGGAAGGAAGGCAAGAAAGAAGAAAGTGAAATGATAGAGGCGAAGCATAATAAAGAGGGAAAATATATGGCTGATTATGTATTCGCCGATGAGGGCATCTACTATGTGCAGTCCCATGTTACAGCAAGAAGCCAGCATACGATGCCTAAGGTTTCTATCCAAGTTGGAGACATGAAAGCTGAGAATAATGGCCATGAACATGTGGAAGAAGAGCATAAAGAAAGCCACTCCCACGGCCATGACGGAGAAGTATCCATAGAGCTGAAAACATCTGACCATGTCCATGCAAAAGAGAAGACTGATTTGTCAGTAATGCTTGATAAAGAAGGTAATCCGCTAACAGAAGCTAAAGTTAAGCTCGAAATCTCCCTTGATGGTTCTACACCTGAATGGGTTAACCTAACCGAAAGTAAAGAAGGCGAATACACAGCTGACCATCAATTCTCAGAAACTGGCACATACATCATCACCATCCACGTCGAAAAAGGCGAAGACCTCCATGAACACACCGAAACAAAATTAACGGTAGAATAAAAGTACCAGGTACCTATACCAGTTGGCCGAACTGGTACAGGTACCTGGTACTCGTTTTCATGATAAAATAGGGGGAGAGATTATAGAAAAGCAGGTGTAAGAGTGATGGCAGATACGCATTTGCATTTTAATACCGGGATTGGAGTCCAGAAGCCTAATAGTATTCGGAATAAGGATATTAGCTGCCCTTTTTGTGCGAGGGAGGAGCTGACGGATATTATTGAGATGCAGGATTCAATCATTTTATTGAAAAATAAGTATCCTGTGCTGGAAAATGCATATCAAACAGTTTTGATTGAAACGGATCAATGTGACAGTGAGCTTTCTGTGTATCCTGAGGAGCATTTAATCAGGCTTATTTCATTCGGGTTAAAACACTGGAGTGAAATGGAAGATAGTGGAGAGTATGAATCTGTCCTTTTTTTTAAGAATCATGGACCTTTATCGGGAGGAAGCGTTGCCCATCCGCATATGCAAATTGTTGGGCTTAAAAATATCGATTATAAGGAAAAAGTCCATGCAAACGATTTTGAAGGGCTTCTCATCCATGAAGAAAGCGGAACGGTCTTCACGTTATCGACTTCACCTAGAATCGGCTTCTATGAATTCAATGTCAAGCTTGCCGATGAGGAGGATATTCCGTACTTCGCCAAATGTATCCAGACTGCGGCCCATTACATTTTAAATGGCTTTCCTTTTCCAAGCAACAGCTACAATTTGTTCTTTTATAGGCTGGGCAAGGATATTTACGCCAAAATCGTTCCGCGTTATGTAACCACCCCTATTTTTATCGGCTATAGCATCCCTCAGGTCCCCAACAACCTGGAATGGATGAGAGATGACATTAAAGTGCGTTATTTCAGCGGTGATTATAAAAATAGGTCCTAATCCACCCAGAGAAAACGGCTTTGGGCACCAAGGCTGACCTGCAGCAGTGAGTGCTAGGCAAAAGTAATCATTTTGGTTTCGCAAAAACTTGAAATAATACCCATTGCCTCTTTAGAAGTTGTGATTTATCTCTATAAAAAATATAATGGAATATTGTAGCGAGGATTAATGAGAGGTACATAAACAAATTTCTGGATTCCCTCATTTCCATCCTTAAGCTGCGTCATACTCCGTTATGCCTGGCAAAATTCCAAAGGCAGATGGTTTTTTAAAGGAGAATGATTATGACTTCTAATCGGCATACACCCCCTAAGCTTGATTGGGGCTTAGTATTAATATTGATGCTTTTATTTTTAGTAAGCGCGATCTCGATTTACAGCGCGCAGACAACGGGACAATATACTGAAAATTTCCTTTTGAAGCAGATTGTCTGGTATATCGTTGGAACAGGGATCATTGCCGCTGTTATCACATTGGACTCTGACCAGCTAAAGAAGATTTCCTGGTATGTCTACGGCCTTGGCATCCTGCTGCTCGGCTTTTTGATTATTGCGCCAAGCAGCATTGCTCCTGTCATCAACGGAGCCAAGGCTTGGTATAAGGTTCCTGGGATGGGCTCCCTGCAGCCGGCAGAGCTCGTTAAGGTGTTTATTATCCTTGTTCTGGCAAAAACGATTGATGATCATCATCAAAAAAATGCCATTAAAACCATACAGACCGATTTATGGCTGCTTATTAAACTGGTCGGTTTAACCATGGTACCGCTCATGCTTGTCATGCAGCAGCCGGATTTGGGTACAAGCCTGGTTTTTCTTGCGATTATGCTTGGCCTGATTTTTATATCGGGAATCAGCTGGAAGCTGCTGGCTCCGATTTTTGGCACAGGAGCTGCACTGGCCGGCACCATCCTTTATTTCGTCCTCTGGCATCCTGACATTCTTGAGAAATATCTGGGAGTCAAGGAATATCAGTTTGCGCGTATTTATTCCTGGATTGATCCCTACAATTACCAGAGCTCAACAGGGTTCCAGCTTACCCGGTCTCTCCTTGCCATTGGATCAGGAGAAACAAGCGGCAAAGGGTATGGAACAAGGGAAGTTTATCTGCCTGAAAGCCATACTGACTTTATCTTTAGTATTGTAGGCGAAGAATTTGGGTTTATTGGAGCAAGTATTGTAGTCAGCCTTTTCTTCCTGCTGATTTATCATATTACCAAGATTGGCATGGAAACAAAAAACAACTTCTATACTTATATTTGTGTAGGGGTAATCAGCATGGTCACCTTCCATGTCTTTCAAAATATCGGCATGACCATCGGACTTTTGCCAATTACGGGCATTCCGCTTCCATTCATCAGTTATGGGGGAAGCTCGCTTATGGGGAATATGCTGGCTATGGGGCTTATATTCTCAATCCGCTACCATTATAAAAAATATATGTTCTCAACGAGCGACTAAAAAAGAGCGGGCCCGAAATTAAACGGCCGCTCTTTATTTATTCAATAACACCTGTTTCTTCAATCAGCACATTACATCTAACATTGAAGCTCATATTCTTGTAGTCATCTTCCCATTTCTTAAAGTCAAAATTTCTGTTCTGCGATTTCTTTAATTGGCCTATGCCGATTGGATCGATCCCCTGCTCCTGAAACCTTTTCAAGAGCTTTAAGCATTTTGTTTCCACTTCTTTCTCCAGATTTTTTTCAATCTTTTTTATCACGTCAGGAGTTAAAGCATCACCAGTGAACTCACGGATAACGCCCCTGATTTTTATTTTTATATCTGCTTTATTGTCTAGAATTTTTATTTTATGCTTGGATCTGATGCTTTTTACGGCAGCCTTAGCATCTTTGGATACAGAAACATCAAAATTGCCTTCGCTGTATTTGTCCACTAATAATTTAAAAAAGAACAAATTTTCTACTCGCAGGATATCTACTTCTTTATCCTCCTTAAATAGGCTAATACCGGAGATCTCCACTTTATCCTTGCTGACCTGTTTTAAACGCGGGAGGAACGGGTCCTTTCCTTTTTGGTAAAAATCATGGGCAGCCAGGTGCAGGTTGGTCTTTGGAATATCCCTTTTTTCGACGTTATGGCTAATCATATTATATATGTAGGTGGAATTCCCCCTTGATCCATATTCACCTTTTAATAGATCTTCAGTTTTTCCATCCGAGGTGGCAACAAATAATCTCGCACCGATGCTGGCATCTCTTTGCAGAGAATCCACAATATCATACATTCCCTTTTTTACAACTTCAGGACCGAAGATCGCCAGTTTTAAGCCGCCGGTGACTACAGGTTCAGAAGACTGTTTGGATATTTCCATTCTTATGTCCTGCCTTATAGTGCCCTCACCGCTGAAGGTACGGTTAATCACGCTCTTATCAGGCTGGAATTCCTGGAACAGAACAGTGCCTCTGTATTTATCTTCAGAATCCTCCAGCATGTCATAGCCAACAGCTACCTCAATATTAATATCATCAAGAATTTCTTTTTCTACACATCCTGTAAGAAGCATGGCAAGAAATAATATCAATAGCTTTTTCATTTCTTCTTTCCCTTCTTCTTCAGTTTTTTTGCTATCATAATTGCGAAAAAGAGCATGGGGATATAAATAAAGGTAAACGCAAATCCTATTTTTCCTATATTGTTGTTGAGCATGTTTATTTTTTCGCGTGTATCCAGAAAAGTAATTAAGAACAGAACCGCCCCTACAATAAAGAACACGCCTATTTTTTGCCTGATATTAAAAATTCTTTTTACCAGGCGGGAAGCAATCCACATCGAAATGCAAACATTGGGAAGAATGACTAGATTCCAGTTTGCAATGCCGATATATTCAAAGCGTTCTACAAAGGGCATTTCAACTATTTTCCACATAGTAAGTGTAGCCCAGATTTGTTTTGCCAGCTGTTCTTCTGCAAAATAGGCAAAAGTGATAATTGCTAAAACTGTATAAATGAGGGTAGTGGCCAAAACAGCCAGATGGGCCCATTTTTGGGATTTTTTTGGCTCTTTTATAAAAGGGTAGAAAAACAAGATGATTTCAAACCCAATAAAAGTAAGCGACATATGAAAGGAGGCTGTTAGAATCTCCTTGATGGAATGGTCCCAAATGGGCAAGAGATTATAGAAATTGGCGAATTTGGTAGCCCAGCCAAATGTCAGAAGCAGATAAGCAGGAAGGACAAGGCCGAAGAAGGCTGTCCCGACTACAGTCCGAAATCCGCCAAAAATGATATAAACACAAAGGATCATGAATCCCAAAGAGAACCAGAATGTGTTTAATTCCGGGAACATCCACACCTGAATAACCTCAATAAATGTCCTGACAACTGTTAAGCTGTATAGGATGTAATATCCAATGAAAATGGAGCTGAGGGCCTTGCCGAAGAAATTTCCTAACAGAAATTTATGGGCAGTTACGATGTCCCCGTTAACCGCTTCGCAAATTTTATAGATCATCCAAACAATGACATGAATACATCCCCCAGCAAATAGGATAGATATCCATGCATCATAGCCGGTATCCATGGCAATAATTCGCTGATAGCCCAGGACACCGATTCCAATTTGCATAGACATAATCATATAAAATACCAAAAAAGGGGATATCTTCAGTCTGTCTGGTACTGCCTGCTCCTGCATCTGGTTCACCTCCGCTCCATGCTTGTTAACGGGTGGATCATTATTTGGGCTAGCACTTTCGTGTTATTCATCAATATCCTTTTTCTCCTGTGCCTTTTTCTTGCTAAACCGGATAGGATTTTTTGTTCTTAAATAGATAGGCCTCTTGGATTGCCTTTCAAATGGCAGTCTGATAAGCGCATCTTTCATATCTACAACCCGAGGAGGGTAGAGCGGCTCAAGAAACGGCCTTCCAAGTGAAGTAAGCCGCACTAAATGGGTCAGCAGTAAACAGAAACAGAAAACGATTCCCAGCAGCCCCCAAAGCTCGGCAAAAAATAAGAAAGGGAAGCGCAGCAAACGGATTGTGTTGCCCATCCGATAAACAGGTGTCGTAAAGGAAGCGAGAGCGGCAAGGGCAACGATAATGAGGAGGACGTTACTTGTCAGGCCAGCTTCTACTGAAGCCGTTCCGATAACGATTCCGCCCACGATACCGATTGTCTGGCCGACCTTGGTAGGCAGCCGGGCCCCGGCCTCACGCAGCAGTTCAATTGTCAGTTCCAGAAACAACGCTTCAAGAATAGGTGGGAGGGGAATCTCCCTCCTTGACGTAATCAAAGTACTTAGTAAATCTTTTGGAATGAGTTCATAATGATAAGACAAGGTCGCCACATAAATGGGCGTTACAAGAATTGAAAAAGCAACCGCAAACAGACGAATTAGACGGAAAAAGGATGATAAAATCCAATTTAAAAAATAATCTTCAAATGAACTGAAGAATTCAACCAGAGTAGTTGGCGTGATTAGAACATGGGGCGATCCATCCACCACAATGGCAATTTTCCCTTCAGCCAGAATGCCCGCCACCCGGTCGGGTCTTTCCGTATCCAGAAGCTGAGGGAAAGGGGAGTTCGAGTTATCCGAAATAAGCTGTACAATGTAGGAACTGTCTGTTATGGCATCAAACTTTACATTCGATAGCCGCTGCCTGACGGTATTCACATTGTCCTCGTTTGTAATATTTTCCATGTACAGCATCACGACACTGGTTTTTGACAAACTGCCAAGTTTAAACTCCTCGATTATCAGTTCTTTTACAGGAAGGCGCTTGCGGATTAAATTCAAATTTTGCCCGAGAGACTCAACGAACGCTTCCTTAGGCCCAATAACGGAAAACTCAACCTCCGGCTGGCTGATTCCCCTGACAATTTCTTTTTGCGCTGCGATAAAGCCGAAATGCTTAAGCTCTGTTTCAATTGTCAGCATCACATAGCCGTTCATAACCTTTTGTTCGATTAAAGAAGGGTCATCACAAATTTGGACATCGGCAACAGGTACCAGCTGTTTAATATCCTCAATTTCCCGGAATTCCTCATCCAGCAGATTTGGGAGAATACCTTCCTGAATGATATTTTCATCCACCAAAGTAGACATGAACGTAAGCCCAAATCGAACATTTGTTTTTTGGTTATAATAAAAAACTTTCTTAAAGTCTTTAGATTTTATAAAGGACTGTTCCCATTCCTTGTGCTGAACATCCTCTTTAATTCGCTTATTTTTCAACCATCTTTTCATAGCAAAATCACCATCATTTTCGGCATTACGCTTATTGTTGCCGGTTTTGGAAAACTTATGAATGGAAGGCAATAAAAAAGTGGGGAGTGTCTTGAAAAGGGGAGACGGAGCAATTATTTTATTTTTGGTCTGTTAAAATGTCCTGTTGATTTCCGCTCCAATCAACAGGGTACCCTAATCAAAATGAGTTTTATATTCCTATATAAAAAAAAGGCAAATTTGGCCGTAAAAAAGGAACCTGCACAAGACAGGTTCCTTTATATATGAGCTCTCATAAAAGAGGGGGATTATGGGAGCGCAATCACTAAGTTTTTATTTGAAAAGAGAGTAGTGGTTGATTTCCGCTCCAGGATGCTCAGCGAACCGCGGGGCGGGCGGTGAGCATCTTCGGCGCGCGGCGCCTGTGGGGTCTCACCTGTCCCACTCCTCCCGCTGGAGTCTCGCACCTTCCGCTCCAATCAACCAACCTTGTACCCTTTTAGAAAAGAGCCTTAGAGCAACAAGTTTCGAAAACAGCTTTTACTTAACAAGATATTTCTCAATGTCATCCAGAAGCAGGTTTGCCGCAATGACGCCGCCGGCAGTATTCCAGATGGTGTCGCTGACTTGATAAACATTGCCTTCCTGGGCAACTTTCAGATTTTTAAATAACGGATCTCAATCCATTCCTTTTCAAGCTGGCTTGCTTCGCCGTCGCCTGTTTCATACGTGAAGTAGAACAGTACATCTCCATCCATAGCCGGGATTCGTTCTTTTGTGGCATTTTTTTCAGCAAAGTCATCAACATTTTGGCTTTCAGGACGTGCAAGGCCGATTTGGTCTAGAATAACTCCGGAAAATGAATCTTTATGGTAAATACGGACATCGCCGGCCATAAAGCGGACAATCGATACTTCCTGACTTAATTTGTCGCCAAGGTTTGTTTTAATCTCTTCAATGCGGCTGTCATAATCAGCAATAACCTTTTGCCCTTCTTCCTCTTTATTAATTGCCTTTGCATATAGCTCAAAGTTTTCCTTCCAGTTTCCGCGCAATGTTTCAGCAAAAATGGTAGGAGCAATGTCATTTAATTGATCATAGATTTTTTCCTGGCGCATCTTGTTTCCGATAATAAGGTCCGGCTGAAGTGCAGCGATTGCTTCAACATTTACTTCGCTTTCTGTTCCAACAACCTGGACATCTGTCATATCATCTGCGATGTGCTCATACCATGGATCACCTGTCCAAGACTGTACAGCTCCCACTGGAGTAACGCCCAAGGATAAAAGAGCTTCAGTTCCTTCATTTGTTAAAATGACAACTTTTTCAGGGGTTTTCTCCAAAGTAGTAGTTCCCATTGCATGCTCAACAGTATAGCTTGTATCTGCTGTTTTGTTTCCTTCGTTTTCTTTTTCAGCAGCCTGATCATCTTGTTCATTGTTATTTCCGCATGCGGCTAAGAACAAGATAGTCAAAACTGAAAGTATGGCAAGTAAAGATTTAAATTTCATAATGCATCCTCCAATATGTATTGTTAATGATAATCATTTTCATTTGACAACTTTATAATAAAATGGATTCTTCCGTCTGTCAATGGGTAAATGATAATCATTTTCAATTATTTATTCGATCCTTTAATAACCATTATTAAAGGCTTTTTTGCAAAATTAAATTAGGGAACCACCAGCATATGGGAAAACCATGTCATTACATTAAACGTGATAAATTGCCAGTGAAAATGATTTTCAAACTCATTGACAGCGATTAGCCCTGTACAATAGACTTATATTGTAAATAAACCTTATTAAATAGAAGCTGGAAAGGTTTTCACTATGCTATTAAAAACGAATTTCCTAAGATGGGCAGGGCTTATTTTAACTATGATCCTGCTGTTAGTATTAATGTCTTTCAGCATTGTATACGGATATACGGACACAACCTGGAAGATGGCCATTGATGCATTTACAGAATTTGATGGATCCAATGAACATATCATTATACAATCTGTCCGCCTTCCCAGGGCGTTAATTGCAGCGGCGGTAGGGGCAAGTCTAGCGATAGCCGGGGTATTGCTTCAGACACTAACAAAGAATCCGCTTGCTGCTCCAGAAATATTTGGGATAAACGCAGGGGCAGGATTTGCTGTTGTGATCTCTGTTTCTCTACTATCCATTAGTAATCTTCAGTTTTTTACATGGATATCATTTCTCGGAGCGGCTGTCTCATTTATCTTTGTTTATATTATCGGTTCGATTGGCAGGGAAGGGTTAACACCCATGAAACTGACGCTTGCCGGTGCGGCAATAAGTGCCATGTTTGCCTCCATGACACAAGGCTTTCTTGTTTTAAACGAGACGGCCCTTGAGCAGGTCCTGTTCTGGCTTGCCGGGTCTGTATCCGGAAGGAAATTGGAAACTCTTACTGCGGTGATTCCTTACCTCCTGGCAGGCTGGATTTTTTCATTGGTTATCGCGGGGAAAATGAATGTCCTATCAATGGGCGAGGATGTGGCAAAAGGGCTGGGCTTAAAAACCGGAATGCTTAAGCTGGGTGCCGGCATTATTGTCGTTCTTCTATCCGGAGGGGCTGTAGCGGTTGCAGGTCCTATTGGCTTTCTCGGCATTGTCATTCCTCACCTAACCCGCGCAGTTGTTGGCATTGACCACCGCTGGGTCATTCCATATGCAGGGCTTTTTGGCGGGATGCTTCTTCTGGTGGCAGATATAGCAGCAAGATATATCATCATGCCGCAGGAGGTTCCTGTTGGGGTCATGACCGCTGTGATCGGAACTCCTTTCTTCGTGTACATAGCCAGAAGGGGGTTCAATCAATAATGAAAAAATACTATAATTTGCGCCTTTTTGGCGAGAAGGTTTCCTTCTTAATTGACCGCAGGGCACTAATGATTTTCTTTATCCTGATTGCTTCTGCTGCAGGGGTTTTTATCATTAGTACAGGGACGGGTGAAATGAAGATCGGCCCACTAAAGGTTTTGCAGGTCTTCTTTGGCGGAGGCTCGGATATGGAAAGACTTGTTATTCAATCCTTTAGGCTTCCCCGAATTATCGTTGCTCTCATGGTAGGGATTGCTCTTGCAGTAGCTGGAGGCATTTTGCAGGGGATGATCCGTAACCCGCTTGCTTCACCGGACATTATCGGAATAACCGGGGGTGCCTCTGTAGCGGTGGTCGGTTTTCTTGCCTTTTTTAGTGATGAAAACAATGCATTGACCGTAAGCATAAATTGGATGCCTCTTGCTGCGTTTGCCGGAGCTGCTATTGTAGCTTTTCTTGTTTATTTTTTAGCTTACAAGGACGGAGTTTCGCCGATCCGCCTTGTTTTGATCGGAATCGGCATCGCCAGCTTGATGAAGGCCTTAACGACTTTAATGATGGTTTTCGGCCCGATTTACCAGGCAAGCCAGGCGAATATTTGGATAACTGGCACAGTTTACGGTTCTAATTGGGGAAATGTAGCCATTTTAGTGCCATGGACGCTTATTCTTTTGATTCTGGCATTTATTTTAGCCAGAAATGTCAATATCCAGGAGCTTGGGGATGAAATTGCCACAGGCGTTGGCAGCACGGTGCAAAAATACCGATTCCTGCTCCTGATGGTGAGCACTGCTTTGATAGGCGGAGCCGTGGCATTTGCCGGCGGGATAGGCTTTGTTGGGTTAATGGCACCCCATATGGCACGGAGGCT
Source organism: Cytobacillus sp. C11.1 (assembly GCF_058145115.1). Lineage (NCBI taxonomy): Bacteria > Bacillati > Bacillota > Bacilli > Caryophanales > Bacillaceae > Cytobacillus > Cytobacillus sp. C11.1. The sequence continues at coordinate 1,583,633 of NZ_CM176935.1, forward strand.
GGTTGGTTCAGCCTTTGGATCTTTGCTGCCGGCCTCTGCTTTAATCGGAGGAATCCTGGTTATGGCTGCGGATCTGATCGGAAGAACTTTATTTTCTCCGCTGGAAATCCCGGCAGGTGTCTTTACAGCCAGCATCGGTGCACCTTACTTTATTTATTTGCTTTTTAAAACAAGGAACTCATAAGCATAATAAAAGAAAGTTTCTGCAGCGGAAATCAACAGGCCAATTTAACAGAGCCTTAAAAAAAAGGAGAGGGCAGACATGGCAACAGGGCAAGCGATCGCAACAAAGGATTTAACACTGTCATATGGAGATACTATTATCATTAATGAGCTTAACTTGGAAATCCCAAAAGGGGAAATCACCGTTTTTATCGGTGGAAATGGCTGCGGAAAATCGACCTTGCTCAGATCCATTGCCCGGCTGCTGAAACCTAAGTCAGGTGCAGTTTTACTGGAAGGGGAGGCCATAGCCAGGCTATCAACAAAAGATGTTGCCAGGAAAATGGCAATCCTGCCCCAATCTCCTGCAACTCCTGAAGGCTTGACAGTGCTCCAGCTTGTGAAGCAAGGACGGTATCCGTACCAGACCTGGCTGAAACAATGGTCAACAGAAGATGAACTTAAGGTTAGAAACGCTCTGAAAGCAACCGGCATGGAGGAATTAAAGGATCGGACTGTTGATTCCCTATCCGGAGGTCAGCGCCAGAGAGCGTGGATAGCGATGACTTTAGCCCAGGATACAGATACCATTTTACTTGATGAGCCCACCACTTATTTGGATATGACCCATCAAATTGAAATTCTTGACTTGCTCTTTGAATTAAATGAAAAAGAGCAGCGCACGATTGTGATGGTACTCCATGACCTTAATCTGGCCTGCCGCTATGCACATAATATAGTCGCCATAAAAAATCAAAAAGTATTTGCCCAGGGCAAGCCTGAACATGTCATTAATTGCGGATTAGTTAAAAATGTATTTGGCATGGACTGTGAAGTCACGATTGATCCGTTATTCGGCACCCCGCTATGCATTCCGTACGGAAAAGGAAGGTGTATCCTGAAAGGGCAGGGGGTTTAAGAATGGCCCTGCTGACAGAAAAACAGGCAGAAGCACTTACGCAATTCAGGCTCTCCACAGATTCGGCAAACTCTCCTTTTTCCATTGATGTGATTGACCTCCTGGATCCCAAGAAAGCAGGGGGATATCTGGCTAAGGTAAAAGAACATATTGGAGCAAAAGACGAAAAAGCAGCCGCTTCCATTCTGGTTAAAAGATATGCATTTCTGCCTGTGATTTATTTATATAGCATGACCGCCTGGAATCTGAGGCTGGATATTTCGCATGAAAACCTTTCTCTGGAAGGCCAGGAAAAGGACGGACTTTGGCTGCCGGAGTTTCGGTTTAAAAGCCTTAGGGGTGAATGTGCCGGAGCAGACAGGGGGCACTGGAGAGAAGAATCTATTCGTGCTCTATTTAACGGACATGTATTTCCAATCTTGGATAACATCGCAAAAGAAGCGAAGATTTCAAAGCTGATTCTTTGGGAAAATATTGCGATTTATCTATTCTGGCTTTATGAAACGGTCTTGCCAGGAGAAACATCAGTGGCTGAGCAGGCGGACGGGGATTTCAAGTTTATCATGGAAGAAGCCTCTGGGGATCTCTTCGGGGGATATAATCAAAACCCGCTGAAACGGTATCATAACGAGAAAATATTTGTAGAAAGCAAAGGAAAGCTGATCAGGCCGCGAAAAACCTGCTGCTTTTCCTATTTAACGGATAGCGGCAAACGCTGCGGTACTTGCCCTCAGGTTTGCAAGAGCTTATAAAAAGGAGGGAAACGTTAATGGATGACAAATTTAAAGAACAGCTTAATGGACTGCTTGAAAAATATACTGAACTCCTAATTGGCGAGAGCGATCCTGAACTAAAAGAAAAGGTTGAAGCATGGGCATTGTACTCCTTTATCGCTAAATCCATGCCCCCGCTTGCCAAACACTGGAATGATACATATCCGGATGCAAAAGAGGAAATGAAAGCTCTTATTGCTGAAATTAAGAAGATGAATGAGGAATTAAGAAGCAAAAAATGAAATTAAGAATTCATTTTAAATAGGGTTGAAAATGCTTTTTATTCCAGGTTTATTGCAAGTCTCATGATATTTGCAAACTCTTCGTTACTTATGCAAATTTAAAAAAACCGCTGCAGGAAATGCAGCGGTTTTCCTTTATTGCATTTGCCCATTTCCATATGGGAATTGATTGGAATATCCCTGAAATTGCTGATAGGACTGCTGAAGCTTTTGCTGGTCAGCTGCTTCAACTTTATACCAGCCTTTTTTAAACATAAGATTATAAAGGTCTCTCTGGTGGTTTTGCGTTTCATTAAAAACAGTCAGCATATCCTGGTAAAGGCTTTGGTGGCTTGCTTCATTCATCGCAACAGAATAAGCATTTGTCATCCATTTCTCCATTGCCAGCATATCATTTGTAAAGTCGCGGTCGTTCATTTGCGGTGTTTTATTAACCTGGGTTTCAGGATTTTGAATCGTATTTTGGTTTTGATTCTGATTTTGGTTCATTTTTATTTCCCCTCCTATTGCATTCCCATAAAGTTTTGCTGATTTTGCTGATTTAAATGGGTAAGCAGCTGCTCATAATGGCGCTGGTGCATTTGCCCGCACTGTTCGAAATGAGTCTTAAGCTCCTGATCCTGGCACTGTTGAGAGTAAAAATGAGCCTTTTTAAATGCGAGAAGATTCCAGGAAAGCATATCTGTTAAGTACAGGGAATCCTTAGTGGAAACAACTGCAGGAGGCTGCTGCATAATGCCCTGCTGGTTTTGCATGTTCATATTTTGCTGTTGCATAATAAACCCTCCTAATTTATTAATTGACACCGCAAAGCGGTTCGGGAATAAAAGCACTTTTATTCGAACATATCTTTCCTCTGAAAAACGCCAGTTATTCTTAAGGAGAGGATTTATAGATTTACCCTATGTCCATAATGGAAAAAGGCTGACAGACAGCAGCCAGCCTTTGAATGCTAGATGATTACAGCTTGAAGTGCCGCTCATATAAGCCGCCTTGGCATTTAACCCGGATTATCGTTTATATTGATTATTTTGGCTGTTCCTCTTTTTGGGACCTTGTCTCTCAACAGTAGGACCCGCGTCACCCTGCACGCTTGCTGCACTGACACCAGCCCTGGATGGATCCTTCTTCATTTTTCCCATTTTTTTCACCTCCGTTGCAATCAGCTCCTGCCGTCCGACGACAGTTGCTTCTCCTATAGAATATCCAAAAAAACGTTTATCATTTCGCCCAAACAGTCCCAGCAATCATGTTGTCCCTTTAATAAATTTCAAAACATTTTCAAATTTCCACTTAAAATCATTGCGTAAATTTTGCAAATATTTTATAGTTATAACTAACAGGACTCATTCAGATTAGAGGAATATTTTTTTTAGCAGCAAAATGAATGAGTGTTCATTCAAAAAGCTAAAAGGGGGAAATGAAGTTGATCCAACAAATTAAAAAAGCGGCAGTTTTGGGCTCCGGAGTGATGGGGGCAGGAATCGCGGCGCACCTGGCTAATATCGGAATACCAACATTATTGCTGGATATCGTACCTCGTGAACTAACAGATGCAGAAAAAGCAAAAGGGTTTACCCTTGAAAATAAAGCGGTGCGCAACCGCATCAGTGAAAGCAACCGTCAGAAGCTAATAAAGCAAAAACCAGCTCCTCTGACTTCCAAAAAGAATCTTGCTCTGATTGAAGCAGGCAACTTTGATGATGATATGGAACGCCTTAAAGATGTCGATTGGGTAATCGAAGTTGTTGTAGAGAACCTGAATATTAAAAAGCAGGTTTTCGAGAGAGTGGACCAGTACCGCAAACCTGGCAGTATTGTAAGCTCAAATACTTCAGGAATTTCTGTTGAAGCAATGTCTGAAGGCCGCTCGGAGGATTTCCAGAAGCACTTTCTTGGTACACACTTTTTTAATCCGCCACGCTACTTAAAGCTATTAGAAGTAATTCCAACTAAGAATACTGATCCTGAAGTGCTTTCATTCATGAAGCAATTTGGTGAAGATACATTGGGCAAGGGTGTTGTAGAAGCGAAGGATACACCAAACTTTATTGCAAACCGCATCGGCACCTATGGACTCCTGGTCACTGTACAGGAAATGCTGAAAGGCGGCTATAGCGTTGGTGAAGTCGATTCCGTTACAGGCCCGCTGATCGGAAGGCCGAAAAGTGCAACATTCAGAACATTGGATGTGGTAGGCCTTGATACATTTATACACGTTGCGGGCAACGTTTATGAGCAAGTAGAGGGAAAAGAGAAAGAAGTATTTGAAGTGCCGGGCTTCATGAAAGCCATGCAGGAAAAAGGCTGGCTGGGAAGCAAGTCAGGCCAGGGATTCTTCTTGAAAAAGGGAAAAGAAATCCTTGAACTGGATCCGGAAAGCCTGGAATATGGACCTCGCAAAAAGCTTAAAACAGCTTCAGTAGAATTGAGCAAACAGGAAAAGGGCACTGCCGGAAAAATGAAAGCGCTTGTATATGCAGATGATCGTGCAGGCCAGCTTTTATGGAATATTCTTAGCCCGGCGCTTCTTTATTCAGCTCAGTTGCATGGTGAAATTGCAGACGATGTAACAGCAATTGACCGTGCGATGAAGTGGGGCTTTGGCTGGGAGCTTGGACCATTTGAAGCATGGGATGCAATTGGTGTGGAAAAATCAGTGCAAAAGATGGAAAAAGCCGGCGAAGAAGTGCCTGCATGGGTAAAAGACATGCTCGCAAAAGGCTTCACTACTTTCTACAAAGAAGAGGAAGGCCAGCTGTATTTTTATCATAATGGCGAATATAAATTAATCGAAGAAAATCCAAAAGTGATCAACTTAAAGCAGCTTAAAAAGAAAAAGGGTGTTATTAAAAAGAATACTGGAGCAAGCCTAATCGACCTTGGCGATGGTGTTGCCCTTCTGGAATTCCATTCGCAAAGCAATGCGATCGGATTCGATATTATCCAAATGATTAATCTTGCGGTTGATGAAGTGGAGAAAAATTATAAAGGCCTTGTCATCGGAAACCAGGGCAAGAATTTCTGTGTCGGTGCAAACCTTGGAATGATTCTGATGGAAGCACAGGATGACAATATTTACGAGCTTGATATGGTAGTCCGCCACTTCCAGAATGCCATGATGAAAATCAAATACAGCTCCAAGCCGGTTGTGGCTGCTCCATTCGGAATGACACTGGGAGGAGGGGCAGAGGTTTGCCTTCCTGCAGCACATATTCAGGCTTCAAGCGAAACGTATATGGGGCTTGTTGAAGTAGGAGTCGGCCTGATTCCTGGCGGAAGCGGTAACAAGGAGCTATATATTAAGCATCTTGAAAGTATGCCGAATGGCGTCGAATTCGATCTGCAAAAGGTAGCCAACAAAGTATTCGAATCAATCGCTATGGCAAAGGTTTCTACTTCAGGTGAAGAAGCCCGGGATCATAACTTCATGAATATTGCCGATGGCATTAGCGTGAACGGAGACCACCTTCTTTATGATGCCAAGCAGGCTGTCCTCGTCATGCATGAAAAAGGATATAAGCCACGCGTACGCAAGAAGGTGCCAGTGGTTGGAGAAACAGGATATGCAACCCTGCTGCTTGGTGCGCATGCCATGTTCCAATCAGGTTATATTTCCGAGCATGATCTTAACATCGCGAAAAAACTTGCGTATGTGATTGCTGGCGGTAAAGTGCCATATGGAACAGAAGTTGATGAACAATACCTGCTGGACCTTGAGCGTGAAGCGTTCTTAAGCCTGGTTGCTGAGCCAAAATCACAGCAGCGTATGCAGCACATGCTTTTAAAAGGAAAGCCGTTGCGCAACTAATTAATAGATTAAAACATTTATAGAAAGAGAGGGAATAAGATGAGAGAAGCGGTAATTGTTGCAGGTGCCCGGACACCGGTCGGGAAAGCAAAGAAAGGTACGCTTGCAAATGTAAGGCCGGATGATTTAGGTGCGCTTGTTGTAAAAGAAACATTGAAACGTGCAGGAAATTATGAAGGAAATATCGATGACTTGATCATTGGCTGCGCCATGCCCGAAGCAGAACAGGGCTTGAATATGGCGAGGAATATCGGAGCGCTTGCCGGTCTTTCCCACGAGGTTCCAGCCATTACAATCAACCGGTATTGCTCTTCAGGCTTGCAGTCAATCGCTTATGCGGCCGAGAAAATTATGATCGGCCATGCCGATACCATCATTGCCGGCGGAGCGGAATCGATGAGCCTCGTGCCGATGATGGGGCATGTGGTCCGCCCGAACGCCAAATTGGCGGAAACAGCTCCTGAGTACTATATGGGCATGGGACATACAGCAGAGGAAGTGGCCAAGAAATATGGCATTTCACGACAAGACCAGGATGCCTTTGCCGTAAGAAGCCACCAGAGAGCAGCAAAGGCCATTCATGAAGGGCGATTTGCGGATGAAATCGTTCCTGTGGATGTCATCTTAAGATCTGTAGGGAAAGACAATAAACTAACAGAAAAGACAATCCAATTCAGCCAGGATGAAGGCGTACGCCCGGATTCTACAGTTGAAACCCTAGGAAAGCTGCGCCCGGCATTCTCTGTGACAGGAACAGTTACTGCAGGAAACTCTTCACAAACAAGTGATGGAGCAGCGGCAGTAATGGTAATGGACCGTGAAAAAGCAGTATCATCAGGCCTGCAGCCGATGGCTAAGTTCAGAAGCTTCGCAGTAGGAGGAGTTCCTCCTGAAATCATGGGGGTCGGACCGGTTGTAGCAATTCCTAAAGCGCTTAAGCTAGCAGGACTTGAGGTTTCCGATATCGGCTTATTCGAACTAAATGAAGCGTTCGCATCTCAATCCATTCAGATTATCCGCGAACTAGGTTTGGATGAAGAAAAAGTGAATGTTAATGGCGGAGCGATTGCTCTTGGACACCCGCTTGGCTGTACAGGTGCAAAGCTGACTTTATCCCTAATCCATGAAATGAAGCGACGCAACCAGCAATTCGGAGTCGTAACGATGTGTATTGGCGGCGGAATGGGTGCAGCCGGCGTTTTTGAACTTCTATAATACTTAAAGGCTGTTTTAGTAAAGTTTGCTGCTTTTCAACTGCTAACTAAGTTTAACCACCTGAGTTGATTGTAGCGGAGGGCACTTGACTCCTGCGGGAGGAGAGGAAGTGGGAGACCCCACAGGCGAAGCCGAGGAGGCTCCCATTTCTCCCCGCGGAAAGCAAGTGCCCGCAGCGGAAATCAACGGGCAGCATTCATAAGCTAAAACAAAAAAACTATGAATAAAGGTCAACTTACAAAATAACGGAGAAAAGCCCCATCGGCTTTTCTCCCCAAATAGAATGGAGGAAATAAAAATGGCAAATCAAACTGATAACCTAATTAAAGGCGGAAGCTTTTTAATTGAAGATGTTTCCTATGATCGTATGTTTACACCTGAAGACTACACAGATGAGCAGGTTATGATTGCTAAAACAACAGAAGACTATGTGGTAAATGAAGTGGTTCCGCAGATCGAACATTTGGAGAACCATGAGTTTGAACGATCCGTTAAATTATTAAAGCAAGCTGGTGAGCTTGGCCTTTTAGGAGCGGATGTTCCCGAAGAATACGGCGGACTTGCATTAGATAAAGTCAGCTCCGCCCTGATCGCTGAGAAAATGGCGCGTGCCGGCGGATTCTCCATCTCCCATGGTGCACACGTAGGGATCGGTTCCCTTCCTATCGTACTTTTCGGTAACGAAGATCAAAAACAAAAATACCTTCCAGCATTAGCAACAGGAGAAAAGCTGGCTGCATACGCTTTGACTGAACCAAGCTCCGGTTCTGACGCCCTAGGCGCTAAAACAACTGCAAAACTGAATGCAGAAGGTACTCATTATGTATTAAACGGTGAAAAGCAGTGGATCACAAATGCGGGCTTTGCAGACGTATTCGTAGTATATGCAAAGGTTGATGGAGAGCACTTCTCAGCGTTCATCGTTGAAAGAGAGTTCCCTGGTGTTTCTGTAGGGGCAGAGGAAAAGAAGATGGGCATCAAAAGCTCTTCTACCCGTACATTAATCCTTGAAGATGCACAAGTTCCAAAAGAAAACCTGCTTGGCGAATTCGGCAAGGGTCATGTAATTGCTTTTAACATCTTAAATATCGGACGTTACAAATTAGGAGTAGGTGCAGTTGGAGGCGCTAAGCGTGCATTCGAGCTGGCTGTTCAATATGCAAACCAGCGCCAGCAGTTCAAAACACCTATCGCCCAGTTCAACCTGACAAAAGAAAAATTCGGAACAATGGCTTCCAAAATCTATGCAGCTGAAAGTGCAGTGTACCGCACAGTAGGTTTATTCGAAGACCGCATGAGCAAGCTGACTGATGAAGAAGTGAAAGATGGTAAAGAAGTAGCAAACTCAATCGCTGAGTATGCCATTGAGTGCTCCATGAACAAATTCTTCAACACTGAAGTCCTTGACTATGTTGTAGATGAAGGCGTTCAAATCCATGGGGGATACGGATTCATGGCCGAGTATGAAATTGAAAGAGCATACCGTGATTCCCGTATTAACCGTATTTTTGAAGGCACAAATGAAATTAACCGTCTATTGGTGCCAGGCACATACCTTCGCAAAGCTTTAAAGGGCGAGCTTCCATTATTCCAAAAAGCTCAAGCACTGCAGGAAGAGCTTATGATGATGATGCCTGAAGAGCCTGGCGATGAGCCATTGGCACAGGAAAAATATTTAGTTAAAAATGCGAAGAAGATCGGCTTGCTTGCTGCAGGCTTAGCTGCTCAGAAATACGGCAAGGCTCTAGATAAAGAACAAGAAGTTCTTGTAAACATTGCCGATATTATTTCAAATGCATATGCAATGGAATCAGTTGTTCTTCGTACAGAGAAGGCTATCGAAAAAGCTGGTCTTGAAAAGAGCAAACAAAAGCTTCTTTATACACAAATTTTCTGTCAGGAAGCATTCAACAAAATTGAGCAGGATGCAAAAGAAACGCTTGTTGCGGTTGAAAATGGCGATGCTCTTCGCATGATGATGTCAGCACTTCGCAAATTTACGCGCCACACGCCTATCAATGTGATTGCTAAAAAGCGTGAAGCTGCAGAGAAGCTAACAGACGCTGAACGTTTCGTGGTTTGATCATAAGCTGGCTCCCTTCCCCGCGAAGGGGGCTTGTTTTTTTAGCTCTGTAAGCTGATTGTTCATTTTGTACTATATTTAAAGGCGCGGAAGGTGCAAGGCTCCTCGAAAATGCACTTACATTTCCTTCGGGCAAAGTTTATTCGCGGGCGCATATTGCGGGCAAAGGGAGGCCGGCTGGTATAAAACGACCAGGAAGCGGGCGCGGAAAGCATGCGTCGAGCGGTAATCAACAGCGAGTTTATCTGAGACAAACTTTTTAAAAATTTATTCTGCCGGCAGGAACCCTGAAGAAAAATGTCGAATATTATCTTGGTGTTCATTGGTATTCATTTATGGTAGTATTCAATTAAAAGGCAGCAATTTTTTATGAAGCCTGGATATGCTAACATTGGGTGGTGATAGAATGGCGTTGACTTTTTACTGGTATCCCAAATGCGGGACATGCCGGAAAGCGAAGAAATGGCTTGATGAACATAACTTGTCTTATGAAGAAGTACATATTGTGGAGAATCCGCCTTCACGAAGCGAGCTTGAAACGCTTTATAAAAAAAGTGGATTGGACATAAAAAAGTTCTTTAATACAAGTGGCCAGAAATATAGGGAGCTTGGCTTAAAGGACAAAGTGAAAACCTCATCAGAAGAAGAGTTGCTGGATATTTTGGCAACGGACGGCATGCTGATTAAGCGTCCAGTTCTGACTGACGGCCAAAAGGTAACAGTTGGCTTCAAAGAAGAGGATTATGAAAAGGCATGGCTATCCTAAGGGCTGATATTTTGCTCCGATGGGCCATCATGAATTAAGCGATCGATTTTACGATCATAAATTGAAATATAAAAAGTGGAGGGATAAACTATGAGCACACCTAAAGAATTACGTTATTCAGAAGAGCATGAGTGGGTAAAAACAGAAGATGGAAAAGTCCGCATTGGAATTACGCATTTTGCGCAATCAGAACTTGGCGACATTGTATTCGTTGAGCTTCCTGAAGTTGGGGATGAGCTTACTGCAGATGAGCCATTTGGAAGTGTTGAATCCGTTAAAACGGTTTCCGAGCTTTATGCTCCTGTAAGCGGCAAAGTAGTTGAAGTCAACGAAGACCTTAACGACAGTCCTGAATTCGTAAACGAATCTCCATACGAAAAAGCCTGGATGGTTGTTGTTGAGCCTTCAGATTTAAGCGAAGTAGACAAGCTTATGACTGCTGAGCAATACAAGGAAATGACAAACGAAGACTAATTGACTGAAAAGCCGGCTCAATACGAGCCGGCTTTTTTGCTGCATTGCCTTTAATTGCTATTTTTCTTTTATGGAGATAGGGCAAAACTATGAGTACCAAAAGGTATGAAAGGATTGGTTACCATGACATTGAAGGAGCAGAAAATCGATATAACTGACCGGGTTGTCGGCAAGCTGAAAAATGATCATATAGAGCTTTACCTTGAAAATGAAAAAATAGGCCAAATCAGCCTGCCTGAAGGCTCTTCCTTTAATTTGGACCATCATTTTGAAACTGACCAGCAAAAAATTTATCAGAACGTTTCCGTTACAGATGAGGCGCAAGCCCGCTATACTGACTGTGACGAAGGCGGCTGGTGCTAACATCGTAAACAGCGGGAGAATTTCCGCTGTTTATTTAATATGCTAAAGCATAGAAGAAGAGCATATATTGGATTGGATAGTTGGTTCGGTACCATCTAAAGAGCGTCATAATAGGGAGTGGCGCAAATATTCGTAAAAGTGGCGCATAAAACCCGGTAATTGATTCATAAATGTTGAAAGTGACGCATAAATTCCGGGAATTGATTCTTAAACCAAAATAGATGTTAGATAAATTCAAAAACATGCTAGAAAAACCAAGTATCATGCTTGAAAAGAATAAAACATGTTAGACAAATTTAAAAATGACAAAGATTTGCCGGACAAAGCCAAGAAAAAGGGTTTATTTTTTAAAAAGGCATTTTGATTTTACAAGGCTGTTTTAGTAAAGTTTGTTGTTTTTTGAAGGCAAAAGTAATTGTTTTACCCAACTGAGTTGATTGTAGCGAAGGGCACTTGACTCCTGCGGGAAGAGAGGGAAGTGCGAGACCCCACAGGCGAAGCCGAGGAGGCTCGCAACCCTCCCCGCGGAAAGCAAGTGCCCGCAGCGGAAATCAACGGGCAGAATTCATAAACAAACACAACAATCTATGAGAAAAGAAAAGAGCCTTTTACAAATCTAAATTAATAAAATCATCAAAACCCTTCCGCTCAAAAAAAGGCAGGAGATTCACACCATAATCAAGAATAATGAATATATTGGATAAACACTTTCTTTAACGGTTTTTAACTGCAAAGCAATTCAGCTTCAAAATAACTCCTTTCAGGTGATGACGATGAATGAGGCAATTCCGGAGAAAGTTATTATTGTTGAGGGAAAGTCAGATAAAACAAAGGTAAAAAATATCATAAGAGAGCCGGTAGAGATTATTTGCACCAACGGAACAATCAGCATAACGAAACTGGACGAATTAATTGACACACTGTTTGATAAGGATGTATATATATTGGTGGATGCTGATTCAGCCGGGGAAAAGCTGAGGAAGCAATTTAAAAGAGAGTTTCCCGAGGCAGAACATCTATACATCGACAGGATGTACAGAGAGGTAGCCACAGCTCCTGAACATCATTTGGCTACGGTTTTGCTGGGAGCCAATATCGACGTTTATACACAGTACTTAGACAGGTAAGGATGATAAAATGCAGGAATGGTCGCGCCATGAGATTGAAGAAATGGTAAATGGGCAAAAAAGCGCTCTCTTATATTTGTACACGCCTATGTGCGGAACCTGCCAAATGGCGGGCAAGATGCTGGCCGTTGCAGCTGAATTGCTGCCAGACAAAGCAATGGGGAAAGCGGATTTAAATTATATGCCGGAAATCGCTGAAAAGTGGGGAGTCGAAAGCGTCCCTTGCCTCATCATCTTTAAAGAAGGAAAAGTTCACGAAAAGCTATATGCCTTCCGGTCTGTCCCATACTTATTGGAGAAAATCAGGAATATATAAATAAGTGCCATTAGCATGACTGCAGTACCGGCCGAATATTGCCAAAAACCAGGTGTTGATTCCACCTGGTTTTTTCTGTTAAACAACCGAAATCCCACCTTTTAAAATATTCAAAAAATATTTACAAACCTTTGAGGAATGGAGTATGATACTTAGGGAATCGAAATAAAATTGAGTGTGATTTTACATACAGCGCAGGGATGGGATCGAGATGGCATTTTACAGGGAATGGGCTGGCCAGATTAAAGGCTACAATCGCAATATAAAATTTGCCTTTATGGCTAATATACTTACGCAAATAGGCTTTGGAATCTTCATGGTCATTTATAATTTCTATATAAGGGAACTTGGTTACTCCGAAAATATTAATGGTCAGGTTATTTCCATGACTGCGCTCGCAACGGCGATGATTCTTGTTCCGGCAGGGATTGCGAGCGACAGGCTTGGCAGAAAGAAAGCAATGCTGTTTGGAGCTGCAGCCACGGGTGCTGTTATGTTGTTCAGAAGTGTGATTGAATTGCAGTCACTGCTGATTCTGTTTGCATTTTTTACAGGGCTGACGACAGCCTTTTTGCAGGTATCCAGCATTCCGTGGCTGGCCGAAAATTCAAAGGCTGATCAGAGGGTTCACCTATTTAGCATTCATTTTGCGATCATGACCGGAGCTAATGTAATAGGCAATCTGAGCGGCGGGATCCTAACGGACATATTTTCTCTATTTACTACCCACCTGAACAGTCTTCGGATCACGCTTTTAATTGGGAGCCTGTTTTTTATGGCTGGACTGATACCAATACTGCGTTTCAATGAAATGCGTAAAGATAAGAAGGAAGACAAATCCATAAAGAGATTCTCTTTTAAAGACCTTACGTTTAAAAATGACGGTATTAAAATTATTGCCATGTTTGCTTTTGCTCAGCTGCTGATTGGGTTTGGGGCTGGATTAGTTATTCCTTATCTGAATTTGTATTTCGCTGACCGCTTTGCCGCATCAAATTCTGTGATTGGATTTATTATTTCCCTTGGTCAGGCAGCTACTGCTTTTGCAATGATTATCGGCCCTATCGTCGTAAGGAAGGTTGGGGAAGTCAAAGCTGTCGTGTTTCTGCAGCTAATGTCGCTTCCATTCCTGCTTTTGACCGCTTATACGGAACACCTATGGCTGGCTGCCATCGGTTTTCTATTCCGCCAGGCCCTGATGAACGCAGGAAATCCAATCCAAATGTCGCTCATGATGTCCAAGGTAGATGATTCAATGAAGGGGCTCGCAAACTCTATTAATCAAATGGTATTTAATCTTGGCTGGGCGGTAATGGGTCCCGTATCAACCGGAATCGTCATTAAATACGGGGCTTACTGGGGTTATGCACTCGTCTTCTCGATTACTGCGTCATTGTATCTTATCGGATCTCTTTATTTTTTCTTCGTGTTTAGAAGCTACAATAAGACAAAAGCTGCCAATCCTGCAGTAAAAGCAGTATAATCTGACATATTTCTCGGGAAATGAATGATAATGCCTAATAAAAAAAGGGCATTGTCTTTTTTTTATGCTGTATTTGTCGAACAAAAATAAAAGGACTGTAAAACGCAATTACTGAATATAAAAGGAAGAGACCCAGTACGTACAAGGGGTGAGGCTATGGAAGATTTAGCAGATCTATTTGTCAGGGAGAACCAAGCAAAAGGCCATGTAGGATATTTATTAAGAAAATCGACTTTTTCTATCCTTATCCAAGCGGGAAATATTAGCATACCTCTGCAGATTTCAAAAGGGGAAATCAGGAAAGCCAGGCGAACAAAGAAATTTGATGTTAAGATAACAGGTTCTGAAGAGGCTATTCATTCAATTATTTCCGGCAGGGTCAAGCTTAGAGAAGCCCTAACCCGGAAAGATATAGCAATAGACACCACCTTCCGAAAAACTCTTTTGCTTGAGTCCTTTTTCTGTTTAGGCAAGATCAAGATTTGATATGAAAACACTTGACCACTTTTGAAAAAGTATGATAGTATCACTTTAACTTGAAAATTAACTGAATATTCTTATCAAGAGTGGCGGAGGGACTGGCCCAACGAAGCCCGGCAACCGGTAGTTTACACGGTGCTAAATCCAGCAGAGCAATTTGGCTCTGGAAGATAAGAAGAGATGGTATAGCCCTCTTCTTGTGAAGAGGGTTTTTTCGGCTCTTCTAATGGGAAGTTCAAAAAGTCAGGGAAAATTGAAGTACTGCTTTTTTAGCTGAATTTAGTTTATTGGCTGTGTTAAGGCTATTCGTGATTTTGGCACCCTTTTGATTGTAGCGGAAGGCAGAGCTCCTCGTAAATGCATTCGCATTTTCACCGAGTAGGCTCCCGGATCCTGCAGGAAAGTGAGCTATTTTATTAAGGCAGTTTTCTTAGAGTTTGTTGTTTTTTGAAGGCAAACGTATTTTAACCAACTGAGTTGATTGTAGCGAAGGGCACTCGACTCCAGCGGGAAAAGAGGGAAGTGCGAGACCCCGCAGGCGAAGCCGAGGAGGCTCGCAATCCTCCCCGCGGGTTCGCTGAGTGCCCCGTGCTGAAATCAACGGGCAGAATTCATAAATATTTTATTAGACAATAACAAATAAAGGAGAGAGAAACATGACTGACAAACAAAAAAGCTACCGTTTTGAAACACTAGGAGTACATGGGGGACTGAATCCTGATCCGGTTACGGGGGCAAGAGCAGTGCCGATTTACCAGAACAATGCTTACCAATTCAAAAATACAGACCATGCCGCAGATCTTTTTGCATTAAAGGAACCTGGATACATTTATAGCCGGATACATAATCCCACTGTAAGTGTATTTGAGGAAAGAGTGGCTTTGCTTGAAGGCGGAGTCGGTGCTTTGGCGCTTGCAAGCGGTCAATCTGCTATTACTCTGGCAATCCTAAATCTTGCCCAGGCCGGGGATGAGATTGTTGCGGCCTCCAATCTATATGGCGGTACTTATAATTTGTTTGCAGTCACACTTCCTAAGTACGGGATTGATGTCAAGTTTGTGGATCCAAAAGAACCGGAAAACTTCCGAAACGCCATAACAGATAAAACCAAGGCAGTTTTTGCTGAAACAATTGGAAACCCGAGTTTGAAGGTGCTTGATCTTGAAAAGGTGGCTGCTATTGCTCATGAAAACGGTGTTCCAATAATCGTTGATAATACCTTTGCTACACCTTATTTATGCAGGCCGATTGAGCATGGAGCTGATATCGTTATTCACTCAGCGACTAAATGGCTGCTTGGCAATGGAACAACAATGGGCGGCATTATCGTTGATGGCGGAAAGTTTGATTGGAATTCACCGAAGTTTCCTGGCTTCACAGAACCGGATCCAAGCTACCATGATATTGTTTATAGTGAAGCAATTGGCGAGGCTGCTTATATCATTAAAGCCAGAGTACAGCTTTTAAGAGATTTGGGGCCTGCAATGAGTGCGCAAAGTGCATTCCAGTTCACATTGGGACTAGAGACTTTGCATGTGAGAATGAAGGAGCATATTGCGAATACGAAGAAAGTGGTTGAATACCTGGAAGCCCACCCTGCTGTTAACTGGGTGCTTTACCCAGGCCATGAAAGCAATCCGGATAAAGCTCTAGCTGATAAATATTTGCCTAAAGGAGCAGGCGCTGTCGCTGTTTTCGGAATTGCAGGCGGCCGGGAAGCTGGTGCAAAGCTGATTAATAGCCTTCAGCTTTGGGCACATGTTGCCAATGTCGGGGATGCCAAGAGCCTAATCATTCACCCGGCCAGCACGACCCACCAGCAGCTCGATAAAGAAGGTTTAAAGGCTGCAGGGGTACCTGAAGATTTAATTAGGATATCTATCGGGATCGAGAATGCGGATGATTTGATTGAAGATCTTGAGCAGGCAATTGAAGCTGCGACAGGGATAACATCTTTGGCTGCAAAAGCTTAATGACAGCAAGAAAAATTTACCGCCCATTTTTTCAAAAAGTTTAAAAGTTCTTCGTTGACACCTTTTTGAAAGCTATGATACGATAGCAAACGTAATTAAAAAGCTGCTTAAATTATTTAAAGTGTTAATTGAATATAAAACGTTACGCTCTTATCAAGAGAGGTGGAGGGAAGTGCCCTATGAAGCCCGGCAACCGTCATTAATTTGAAATGGTGCCAATTCACTCAAAGCATAGCTTTGACAGATGAGAGAAAGGACTTAAATTTTTAATGCCTTTCTGCTCATGTGCAGAAAGGCATTTTTATTTTTGTGGCTTCAGCTCGTTATTCTGCTCATGAATGAAAGCTGCTGAGCAGTCAAAAACTAGAGAAAAAAGCGGTCTTTTAATTATAATCTGTATTTTCGATTAAAGAGGTGAAATAACACGTTGATTTCCATAAATGATGTAAAGAAGATCTATTCTTCTAAAAAGGGCCAGGTGAAAGCCGTAGATGACGTAAACCTGGAGATAAAAGAAGGAGAAATCTTCGGTGTGATCGGATATAGCGGCGCAGGTAAAAGTACTTTAATCCGCATGCTGAACGGCCTTGAGCTTCCAACACAAGGAAGTGTAATCGTGGCCGGCAATGAAGTTTCAAAAATAAAAGGCAGCAAATTAAGAAAAGCACGCCAGGAAATAAGCATGATTTTCCAGCACTTTAACCTTTTATGGTCGAGAAGTGTCAGGGACAATATTGCATTTCCGCTTGAAATTGCAGGTGTTCCAAGGCAGGAAAGGCTGAAAAGAGTAAATGAACTCATCAAGCTGGTCGGCCTGGATGGCAGAGAGGATGCGTATCCTTCTCAGCTGAGCGGCGGACAAAAGCAAAGGGTAGGGATTGCGAGAGCCCTTGCCAATAACCCAAAAGTGCTGCTTTGTGATGAGGCTACCTCTGCACTCGATCCGCAAACAACTGACTCAATTCTCGATTTGCTTGTTGATATCAATGAGCGTTTAGGTTTAACAATTGTACTGATTACACATGAAATGCACGTAATTCGTAAAATTTGCCACCGTGTTGCTGTCATGGAAGGCGGCAGGATTGTTGAAATTGGTCCTGTGCTGGATGTATTTAAAAATCCTAAAGCGACGATTACGAAGCGCTTTGTCCAGCAGGTCACAGAGCCTGAAGAGACGAAAGAAACAATTGATCATTTAGTGGATTTATATCCGCGCGGAAAAGTAGTGCAATTAGGATTTGTCGGGGAAGCAGCTGAACAGCCATTAATAACGAATTTGATCCGAAATTTCCAAGTGACAGTCAATATTCTTCAAGGGAAGATTTCTCAAACGCAAAATGGCTCTTATGGAACTTTGTTCATCCATTTGGATGGAGATGCAGAAGAAGTTGCCAAAGCAATTGATTATATCCAATCCCAGCAGGTTGGCGTGGAGGTGATTTCCAATGCTTAACGAATGGTTTCCAAATGTAAAATGGGACTCCATGTGGGAAGCTACCTTGGAAACCCTTTATATGACTGCTATATCTGTGGTTGCAACATTTATTTTAGGTGCGATTTTGGGGCTGCTTCTCTTCCTGACCTCAAAGGGGAATATCTGGGAAAATGCTGCAGTCAATAAAGTCATTTCAGCTTTCGTAAATATTTTTCGTTCTATTCCGTTCATTATCTTAATTGTTCTTTTAATACCTTTTACCAAATTCCTAATCGGAACAATGATCGGGGAGGATGCAGCATTGCCTGCATTAATAATTGGGGCAGCGCCATTTTACGCGCGGATGGTTGAGATTGGACTTAGAGAAATTGATAAAGGCGTCATTGAAGCGGCCAAGTCCATGGGTGCCAAAACAAGCACGATTATCTGGAAGGTCCTTCTTCCTGAATCCATGCCAGCCCTAGTTTCAGGTATTACAGTGACAGCCATTGCCCTGGTTGGCTACACAGCTATGGCCGGTGTGATCGGTGCAGGAGGACTTGGCAACCTTGCATACCTGGAAGGATTCCAGAGAAGCCGTAATGATGTCGTTTTGATGGCGACCATTATTATTCTTATCATCGTATTTATCATCCAGTTTATTGGTGATTTAATAACAACAAAATTAGACAAACGATAGGAGAGATCAACATGAAAAAGTGGTTATCACTCGTTCTTGCACTTGCAGTGGCACTTGTACTTGCAGCTTGCGGAACTTCAGAAGAAGAAGGAAATAATGCAGGGGATGGCGGAGATAGCAAAGAAAGCACTAAAATTACTGTAGGTGCTTCCAACGTACCGCACGCTGAAATTCTTGAAGAAGCTAAACCGCTTCTTGAGGAAAAAGGCTTTGAACTAGATGTTGTTACATTCCAGGATTATGTGCTGCCAAACCAGGCTTTAGAGTCTGAAGAGCTTGATGCAAACTATTTCCAGCACATTCCTTACCTTGAATCACAAAAAGCAGAGCATGGCTATGACTTTACAAATGCTGGCGGAATTCATATCGAGCCAATCGGTGTGTATTCTCAAAAATATAAGAACCTTGAAGAGCTTCCTGAAGGTGCAACAATCATCATGAGCAACTCTGTAGCAGACCATGGCCGGATCTTAGCCATGCTAGAAGCAGAAGGCCTTATTACCTTAAACGAAGATGTTGAAAAAACAGAAGCTACCTTAGAAGATATTAAAGACAACCCTAAGAAGCTGGAATTTGATACAGAATATGAAGCTTCCCTGCTTCCGCAAATTTACAACAATGGTGAAGGCGATGCCGTTCTAATCAACTCTAACTATGCAATTGACGCAGGCCTGAATCCATTAGAAGATTCAATTGCGATCGAGGATAAGGAGTCACCATATGTTAACGTGATTGCTGTCCGCAGCGGAGATGAAGAAAAAGAAGGAATTAAAGCTTTAGTAGAAGTTCTTCGTTCAAAGGAAATTCAGGACTTCATTCTTGAAAAATATGAAGGAGCCGTTGTACCGGTTTCCGAATAATAGAGCTAAAAAAAGCAGGCGCGTATGCCTGCTTTTTTGTATGCTTATTAGGTTTCCATTATATGCCCAGCCTATTGGCTTATCTATCCGCATAGTTTGAAAAATAATCAAACATACTAACGTTTATAATAATTTGAATGGAGTGGAGCAAAATGGAACATTATCATGAACCATCAAACTCAATAGAAGCAGCTCTTCATGATTATAAAGTAGGATTAGGTGTATTCACTGAAAAAATGCCTGATTTAGCCCAGCACTATAACGCATTTACAGAAGCTTGCTTTAAGGAAGGAACATTAAGCCAAAAACAGAAGCAGCTCATTGCACTTGGAATCAGTTTATATTCTCAGGACGAATACTGCATTATTTACCATACAAAAGGCTGCCTTGATCAGGGAGCTTCAGAAGAAGAGATTCTAGAAGCGGTAGGTGTAACAGCTGCATTCGGCGGCGGTGCAGCAATGAGCCAGGCAGTTACTCTTGTGCAGGAAGCCATGACTGAATTGAATCAGCTTAAACAATAAATAAACCTTCAGCTCCTGCCTAAAAGCAGGAGTTTTATTTTTTAAGGCTCTTTTCTCATGGATTGTTGTTTTTGTTTATAAATATTGCCCGTTGATTTCCGCTGCGGGCACTTGCTTTCCGCGGGGAGGGTTGCGAGCCTCCTCGGCTTCGCCTGTGGGGTCTCGCACTTCCCTCTCTTCCCGCTGGAGTCAAGTGCCCTCCGCTACAATCAACTCAGTGGTTAAAATACGTTTGCCTTCAAAAAGCAACAAACTTTACGGAAAAGTCTTTTCTATAAGCCTGTATAATTTCAGAAAATTTATGAAACAACCATTTATCAGGAGGAAATAGCCATTATTGTAAGAATGGGCGAGATGGAAGCGCTTCACCAAATCTGGTTCCTTATTTTACTAAAAAAATCAGGTTTTTTCGGCTTTGTGCAGGGTATAAGTTGAGTGTTAAGATTTTAAATGTAAAAACTAAATGCGAAAGCATAAAAACCGAAAGGATTGATTCATTATCAGTCAGTTACAGCTGAACTACACGAGTGAAATGGAGAAAGCAATGCAAGCTGCCCATGGAGTTGGATATGAAGTGTACAGCCGGAAACATGATGTTCGTATGGAAGTTGAAAAGAAACGTGAAGAAGATTATCTACAAAGCCAGCGTTTAGTTGCCGATCTTGAAAGAAAAATTCATTCCTAGGATTTAAACCATATATATAATATAAAGAAGAAAAATGGAAACCAGCTGCTCTGTGCGCTGGTTTTCTTTTTTATAAATATTTTGACTTAACCCTTCAATCCATTCTCATTTAAGCTTTCCATACATGAATCAACCATCTGAGGAAAAAATAAATAGGACATGCCTGTTTTTTTAAGAACGCACTCTTTGATGAAGGATAGATTCTATGATAAAATCTTCATTTAAAGGCTTTCTAAACATTTTTGTTTGAAAAGTTTGTTAAAGGGTCTTAAAGAGTTGCTATGAAATTTCATTTGTTATAAGATTGTAATGAGAATAAAATGAGAATAGAGATTTGCGGCAAACAGCCGATTTACACAAATCTTCTTTTATTGACGGAGGTATATATTATGGCAGGATCAGTACTAACTATCAAAGACCTTCATGTTGCTATTGAGGGGAAAGAAATATTAAAAGGTGTAAACCTTGAAATTAAAGGCGGAGAAATCCACGCAATCATGGGGCCTAACGGAACAGGTAAATCTACATTATCATCTGCAATCATGGGCCATCCTAAATATGAAGTAACTCAAGGCAGCATTACTTTAGATGGTAAAGATGTTCTTGAAATGGAAGTTGACGAACGTGCACAAGCCGGCCTTTTCCTTGCAATGCAATACCCAAGTGAAATCAGCGGTGTTACTAATGCCGATTTCTTGCGTTCAGCAATCAACAGCCGCATGGAAGAAGGCAATGAAATTTCTTTAATGAAGTTTATCCGAAAAATGGACAGCAAAATGGAATTCCTTGAAATGGATCTGGACATGGCTCAGCGTTACTTAAATGAAGGATTCTCTGGCGGTGAAAAGAAGCGCAATGAGATTCTTCAATTAATGATGCTTGAACCAAAAATCGCCATCCTTGATGAAATCGATTCAGGTTTGGATATCGATGCATTGAAGGTTGTTTCTAAAGGAATTAACCAAATGCGCGGAGAAGATTTTGGTTGCTTAATTATCACTCACTACCAGCGCCTTCTTAACTACATCACTCCTGATCATGTACACGTGATGATGCAGGGACGCGTTGTAAAGTCAGGCGGTCCTGAGCTTGCACAGCGTTTAGAATCAGAAGGATATGACTGGATTAAACAAGAATTGGGCATTGAAGACGAAACAGTTGGGCAAGAAGCGTAAGCGTTAGGGGGATCACTATGACAACGGAAATAAAACTACCATTTGACAGGGAATATGTAAGTTCCTTCTCAAAAGATATGGGCGAGCCGGCATGGCTGACAGAACTCCGTCTAAATGCGCTTGCAAACGCGGAAAACCTGCCAATGCCAAAGCCTGATAAAACAAAAATAGATAAATGGAACTTCACACAGTTCGAAAAACACATCGTAGGAAGTGAAGACTTTGCTTCCTTAAACGACCTTCCTGAGGATGTTAGAAATCTGATTGATCTTGAAGCAGGCGACCAGAATCTTTACATTCAGCGCAATAACAGACCAACACATCTGTCTCTTTCAAAAGAGCTTCAGGGAAAAGGCGTTATTTTCACTGACATCTTTACTGCTGCAAGAGAACATAGCGACCTTCTTCAGAAGTACTTCATGAAGGATGGCGTGAAAACAGATGAGCATCGTTTGACTGCGCTGCATGCAGCCCTTTTAAACGGCGGAGCTTTCTTGTATGTTCCTAAAAACGTGGAAATTGAAGAACCTATTCAGGCTGTATATATCCACGATAATAAAGAAGCAAACCTTTTCAACCATGTATTGGTTGTGGCTGATGATAACAGCTCTGTCACATATGTCGAAAACTATATTTCAACAGTTGAAGAAGCAAACGGAATTTTCAATATCGTGACTGAAGTGATTGCCAATGGAAACGCTAAAGTTCAATACGGTGCTGTTGATACGCTTGCAAAAGGCACAACTGCTTATGTTAACCGCCGCGGTGTTGCAGGGCGCGATGCACGCATTGAATGGGCTCTTGGCCTTATGAATGATGGCAACACGGTCTCTGAAAATACGACAAACCTTGTTGGCGATGGCTCCTTTGGAGACACAAAAACAGTTGTAGTCGGACGCGGAGAACAAACGCAAAACTTCACTACAAAGGTCATCCATTTTGGAAAAAATTCAGAAGGATATATTTTGAAGCATGGTGTTATGAAAGATTCTGCCTCTTCCATCTTTAATGGAATCGGAAAAATCGAGCATGGCGCTACGAAGTCAAATGCCGAGCAGGAGTCACGCGTACTAATGCTAAGTGAGAAAGCGCGCGGAGACGCCAACCCAATTCTATTGATCGATGAAGACGAC
Source organism: Cytobacillus sp. C11.1 (assembly GCF_058145115.1). Lineage (NCBI taxonomy): Bacteria > Bacillati > Bacillota > Bacilli > Caryophanales > Bacillaceae > Cytobacillus > Cytobacillus sp. C11.1. The sequence continues at coordinate 1,606,311 of NZ_CM176935.1, forward strand.
GTAACCGCAGGACACGCAGCATCAGTTGGACGGGTGGATCCTTTGCAGCTTTACTACTTAATGAGCCGCGGGATTTCACAAAAAGAGGCAGAGCGCCTTGTTATTCACGGATTCCTTGCACCGGTTGTTAATGCTCTTCCAATTGAAGGAGTTAAAAAGCAGCTGACAGCCGTCATTGAAAGGAAAGTAAAATAATGAATGTCCGGGATATTCGGCAAATGTTTCCCATCCTGGATCAGGAAGTCAACGGAAAGCCTCTTGTTTACTTAGACAGTGCGGCTACTTCCCAAAAGCCTGCTCCTGTTATTGAAGCGCTTGATAAATACTACCGGGAATACAACTCCAATGTTCATAGAGGAGTCCATACACTCGGAACAAGAGCAACGGATGGCTATGAAGGTGCAAGGGAAAAAGTCCGTAAGTTTATTAACGCTAAATCGACTGAGGAAGTTGTTTTTACAAGAGGAACAACAACAGCAATCAATACAATTGCTGCAAGCTATGGACGTGACAACCTGGATGAAGGCGATGAAATTGTGATTTCCTATATGGAGCATCACAGCAACATCATTCCCTGGCAGCAGGTTGCCAAGCAAACGGGTGCAACACTAAAGTACCTTCCTCTTCAGGAAGATGGAACGATCTCCTTGGATGATGTAAGGGAAACCGTGAATGGCAATACCAAAATCGTTTCGATCATGCAGGTATCGAACGTACTTGGCGTGATGAACCCGATAAAGGAAATTGCAAAAATTGCCCATGAAAATGGCGCTATCATGGTTGTGGATGGCGCTCAAAGTGCTCCTCATATGAAGATTGATGTTCAGGACTTGGATTGTGATTTTCTTGCTTTTTCAGGCCATAAAATGTGCGGCCCTACAGGCATCGGCGTTCTGTACGGAAAGAAAAAGCATCTGGAGAAGATGGAGCCGGTCGAGTTTGGCGGAGAAATGATCGACTTTGTCGGCCTTTATGAATCCACTTGGAAAGAGCTTCCCTGGAAGTTTGAAGGGGGCACGCCAATCATTGCTGGTGCCATTGGTTTAGGTGCTGCAATTGATTTTCTTGAACAGATTGGCTTGGATGAAATTGAAGCATATGAGCATAAGCTCGCTGCTTATGCAATGGAAAAATTGTCCCGCATTGAGGGAATGACGATTTACGGCCCGAAAGAAGCATCTAAGCGTGCCGGACTAGTCACTTTCAATATTGACGATGTCCACCCTCATGATGTGGCTACTGTATTGGATGCAGAAGGAATTGCTGTTCGTGCCGGCCACCATTGCGCACAGCCGCTAATGAAATGGCTCAAGGTTTCTGCAACTGCACGTGCAAGCTTCTATCTGTACAATACGGAAGAAGATATTGATAAGCTTGTTGCAGGGCTTGTCAAAACAAAGGAGTATTTCAGCGATGTCTTCTAAAAATTTAGATACCCTTTACCGCCAGGTGATTATGGATCATTATAAAAATCCTCGTAACAAAGGGGTACTTGAAGATGACAGCTTGACGATCAATATGAATAACCCTACATGCGGAGACCGAATTCAATTGACGTTGAAGCTTGAGGATGGCAAAGTGACAGATGCGAAGTTTGAAGGCGAAGGCTGTTCGATTTCCATGTCTTCAGCTTCGATGATGACTCAAGCCATCAAGGGTAAAAATATTGAAGAAGCATTAAAGCTTTCCAAAGTTTTCTCTGACATGATGCTGGGAAAAGAATATGATGAAGATGATTTGGATCTTGGCGATATCGAAGCTCTTCAGGGTGTATCCCAGTTCCCGGCCAGAATCAAATGTGCCACATTGGCATGGAAAGCCATGGAGAAAGGCATTAACGAGGAAAACGAAGACCAGGAATAATAATTCAATCAAACGTTTGATTGAACCTTTAGGGAAGCTGTTTTATAGCTAAATGTTAACAGAGCCAAAGAAAAAATAATCAAACTTTTGTTCAATAATTTTTTCACCTGCCTTGTGTGATAAAATATTATGAAATGATTGGGCGAGGGCCCTTTCCTAAACGAATGGAGGAATACGACGATGGCAAAAAAAATGCCTGAGATCGGCGATTACAAGTATGGTTTTGCCGATAAAGACGTTTCCATTTTCCGATCAAAACGCGGTTTGACAAAAGAAATTGTTGAAGAGATTTCAAAATTGAAGGAAGAGCCACAGTGGATGCTTGACTTCCGTTTAAAATCATTAGAGCATTTCTATAACATGCCTATGCCGCAATGGGGCGGAGATTTAGCGTCATTAAATTTTGATGAAATTACGTACTATGTTAAGCCTTCTGAAAAAACTGAGCGCTCCTGGGATGAAGTGCCTGAGGAAATCAAGCAAACGTTTGATAAATTGGGTATTCCGGAAGCGGAGCAGAAGTATCTTGCTGGTGTTTCTGCACAGTACGAATCAGAAGTAGTTTATCATAACATGCAGGAAGACCTTGAAGCTAAAGGAATTGTTTTTAAAGATACTGATTCCGCTCTTCGCGAAAATGAAGACATTTTCCGTGAGCACTGGGCAAAGGTTATCCCTCCAACAGACAACAAATTCTCTGCGTTAAACTCAGCGGTTTGGTCTGGCGGATCGTTCATCTACGTTCCTAAAGGTGTTAAGGTGGATACGCCATTACAGGCATACTTCCGCATTAACTCCGAGAACATGGGACAGTTTGAGCGTACGTTAATCATTGTTGATGAAGGTGCACATGTACATTATGTAGAAGGATGTACGGCTCCTGTTTACACAACAAATTCACTTCACAGTGCGGTTGTTGAAATCATCATCAAGAAAGACGCATACTGCCGGTATACAACGATTCAGAACTGGGCGAACAACGTATTTAACCTGGTTACAAAGCGTGCGGTTTGCGAAGCGAACGCAACAATGGAATGGATTGACGGAAACATTGGATCAAAATTAACAATGAAATATCCGGCAGTTATCCTTAAAGGGGAAGGTGCACGCGGTATGACCCTTTCCATTGCTTTAGCAGGTAAAGGCCAGCACCAGGATGCAGGTGCGAAAATGATCCACCTTGCACCAAACACTTCTTCAACGATTGTATCTAAATCGATTTCCAAACAAGGCGGGAAAGTAACATACCGCGGTATCGTACACTTCGGCCGCAAAGCGGATGGAGCACGTGCAAACATCGAGTGTGATACCCTAATCATGGATAATCAGTCAACTTCTGATACAATCCCTTACAATGAAATCCTGAACGATAACATCTCACTAGAGCATGAAGCGAAGGTTTCTAAAGTATCCGAAGAGCAGTTATTCTATCTAATGAGCCGCGGCATCTCCGAGGAAGAAGCAACAGAAATGATTGTAATGGGCTTCATTGAGCCATTCACGAAAGAGCTTCCAATGGAATACGCAGTAGAAATGAACCGCCTGATCAAGTTTGAAATGGAAGGTTCAATCGGATAATAAATATGAGTTGTTAAAATGATTGAACGGTTATCCCGTTCAATCATTTTTTTGTTTGGCTATGTTAAAGCCATTATTGATTTGTACCTTGTTGATTGGAGTAGAAGGCGCCATACTCCAGCGCAGAAGAGCGTGTGGATGAGAGACTGCATGCGGGGAATGCGCCGAGGAGAACACGGATACCTGATGTTTTTTTCCAAAACCCGTTTACTACTCAAGGTAAGCGGGTTTTTAAATAGGAAGGGTTATTTGAATGAACTAGAGGAAAAATCTGCAAATAAAACAAGGGTTTTGCAAATAAGCCTCTGATACCATGCCGCTGTCTTTAAATCCATCAGCTTGAATTAGCCAAAGATGCAGATATATCAAAAAAGTTGCCGAAATATTGCCCGAGTTGATGATATATTTGGAAATTTGACGATAAAATTGCTAAAGTCTTTTAGGACCCCTTAATCATTTGGACACGAACCTACTGGAAAAAGTAAACTAGAGGTAAGGATTCTATGAGGAAAGGAGTGTCCAAATGCCCAAACAAAGAATTGATATTATTGAAGATGTTAAGAAGAAATATGTTCGGATGGCTATAGAGACAGGGAACATTTCTTCCATTGCCCGTAAAGCAGGTATTTCAAGGGAAACTTTAAGAGCCTGGATGCGAACCTATGAAGATGAAGTTCAGGACTTGATGGATAATGAAGGTACAGTGAGGCTTTCTGAGATCCTTCTAAGGATGAGTTAATGGAAAAATACGAACAAGCCATGAAGCTTCTTGGAGAAAAAGAACTTGAAGTAGCTATGTTAAAGAATTTATTAAAAAAAAGAGAGTGACCGTACAGGAGCGTTTGGCAGAGGTTGAACTTTGGGTATCTGAAGGCTTCCCTATTAACAGGGCCATGAAAGCATTGGAGGTTTCTCGATCCATGTACTATTATGAGCAGAATAAGGAAAAGACATCTACAGATGTCAAAAGAGGAAGACCTTTTCCGGGGTATTCTTTGACAAACACAGGAGAAAGAATTCCAGACGAGCAGATAGAAGAATTTTTAATGGAAGCTATCGAAGGAGAAGAAGGAATTTACGGATATAAGAAGCTGACTCATTACCTTCAAAAACAACATAACCTTGTGATTGATAAAAAGAAGGTTTATCGGTTATGTGCGAAGTTAGATATTCTATTACCGAAACGAACTGCTCAATCAAAATTCCCTAGAAGAATGGCTAAACAGCATGTGATCACGCAGCCTAATCAACTATGGCAGCTAGACATTAAGTACGGATCCATTGAGAAGAGTGGAAGGTTCTTTTTTCTGGCTAGTGCCATTGATGTATTTGACCGGAGTATCGTTGGATATTATCGAGGTTCAAAGTGCCAAGCAAAGGATATTACTAACATGCTTAAAGAGGCATTAAAGACCCGTCAGGTTTATAAAACTAACGAAAAAGATGAATATAGTATCATTATAAGAACCGATAATGGCCCTCAATTTGTCAGTCATCACTTCGGGGAGTTTTGTACGGAAAACCAGATATACCATGAAAGAATCCCACCTAAATCTCCTAACTTAAATGCATTCATTGAATCATTTCACAGTGTGATTGAACGGGAGTGTTACCGTAGGTATACTTTTGAGTGCTTTGAGGAGGCCTATTTTCGGATAGATGAATTTATGGAGTTTTACAATTTGCGAAGATTTCATGGGAGTTTGAATTACAGGGCCCCTCTTGAGTTTCATGATATATATAAAGAGCTAGGAAATACAGAAGAAATGGCGATTAGCTTATAGCATCGCAAAGGTACTCCTTCTTCACTTAAACCGCTCATAGATGATGAAGCGAAAGGGTCAAGCGTAGTGGGCTTGACGCTTGAGTGAAATCATCTATTATGCAAAAAGTGAAGAAGGATAGAAAAAATAAAAAACTGTGAAAAGACAAGAAAAGTCGAGTATGTGTCCGAAATTAGGGGGCCAAGCCGAAGTTGATGATATATTATCTTTTTTCTTAAAATAGACCTGTTTTTTCTTAAAAAGAGTACGTGTTTAGGGCCCAAAGTGTCTTTGTTATAAATAAAACTTAAATGTGTGCCAGAATGGGATTTTAAATCAAATTTACAGAGTAAAAAATCAACAAAACGGAGGTGTTTCGATGATTATCATTGGCGTTACAGGGTGGGGTGACCATGATAGCTTATATACGGGCAATATTTCGCAGAGAGATAAATTAAAGGAGTATGCAGGCCATTTTCCGACGGTTGAGGTGGACTCTGCTTTTTATGCGGTGCAGCCAAAAAGGAACTCCTCCAAGTGGGTAAAAGAAACCCCAGCATCTTTTCAATTCATAGTAAAAGCTTATCAGGGCATGACAGGCCATCAAAGGGGAGAAATCCCCTTTGATAATAAAGAAGAGATGTTTGACGCTTTTAAAGACTCTTTGGAGCCATATATCGAAGCTGGAAAGCTCGCTATGGTGCTGTTTCAGTTCCCGCCCTGGTTTGACTGCAAAAAGGCAAATGTAGACTACCTGCGCTGGTGCAAAGAGCAGATGGGCGATATCCCATGCGCGCTTGAATTCAGGAACCAATCCTGGTTCAGGCCTGAATTTAAAGAAAGCACCGTGCATTTTATGAAAGAGGAAGGCTGGATTCACAGCATTTGCGATGAGCCGCAAGCAGGCGAGGGCTCTGTTCCAACCGTTTTGGAAACGACCAGCCTTGATAAAGTGCTTGTTCGCTTCCATGGCCGCAACTTCCATGGGTGGCAAAAGAAGAATGGGGAAAATTGGCGCGAAGTCCGCTATCTTTACCGCTATAACGAAAAGGAACTTACCGAATGGGCGGCCCATTTAAGGGAGCTTGAGAAGACCTGCCAAACCGTCTTTGTCGTATTCAACAACAACTCTGGCGGAGATGCGGCAGACAATGCAAAGCAAATGATTGATTTACTAAATATCGAATACGAACAACTCGCTCCAAGACAGCTCGATCTATTTTAAAAGGTACCAGGTACCTATACCACTTAAGCTAACTGGTATAGGTACCTGGTACTTTTCGCTTTTTAAATACACGCTTTTCCTTGTCCGCACATATTGTGTAATGGAAAAGGGAAAGGAGTGGCGGTAAAATTGATTGATTTGAAACCGATTGATATAGATGGCCATACTTTTTTAAGTGTTTCGGTGCAATTGCCGAAAACGAACTTACTAGTTGTAACCAATGATAAGGGATATATAATGTGCGGTGCGCTGGATGTCGGATTGCTTAATGAAAAGCTGAAGGACCGTAAAGTCATAGCAGGCAGGGCAGTTGGTGTTAAAACGATTGAGCAGCTGTTAAATGCACCTCTCGAGTCTGTAACTTACGAAGCCAAGGAGCTTGGCATCCATAAAGGAACGATTGGAAGGGAAGCTCTTCTGAAAATGCTATAAAGGCATGCCTTATAAGGGCTGCCTTTTTTCAATTTCATTATATCCCTCGCACCTTTCCAACCGAACAATGAAAATTTTGTCGCATAATGTAAATAAACCTTATAAAGACCCGATATGGATATGATTAAAAAGGGTGCAATTTCAAAAATGGAAACAGGAGAAACATATGAGATTAGCTGCAACAGAAACGATTGAAGCTGGCAGCGTTTTAGCCAAGGCTATATATAATGATAAAGGGCAGGTCCTCTTAAATGAAGGGGTAGAGCTGGCAGAAAGGCTGATTAGAAGGCTGCAGGAAATGGGCATCACCTACATTTATATCAGAGATCACCGCACAGAGGATATTCAATACAAAGATCCTTTGCCGTCCCATATGCGCAAGGAGGCCATTCAAACGATTGAATCCGTATTCAGCCAAGTGGAGGAAGACAGGAATTTAACAAGCTTCTTAGTGATTGAAAAAGCTTCTAAACGGTTCTCTGATTTAATTCGCCGGCTGCTTGGAGAGGTAAGAGGAAACAAAGAGCTGCTGACGATTCTTTCTGATGTTTATACATATGACCACTATATTTTTACTCATTCCCTTAATGTCACCCTCTATTCACTGGCAATCGGAATGGAGATGAAAATGGCGCCAAAGGAGCTGGAAACTTTGGGAATGGGGGCCATTTTGCATGATGTTGGAAAAATGAAGATTCCTGCCGATATTTTGCTGAAGCCAGGAAGATTAAATGCTGAGGAGTTCGATGAAATAAAAAAGCATCCGGAAGAGGGCTTTAATATTTTAAGAGGCGTCCAGACAATCCCGCTGATTGTTGCCCATTGTGCATTTCAGCATCACGAACGGCTTAATGGTTCGGGCTATCCGAGAGGTCTGCAGGGGGAACAGATCCATGATTATGGGAAGATTATTGCGGTCGCAGATGTATTTGATGCGGTAACATCCAATCGAATATACAGGCAGGCAATGCTTCCGCATAAGGGCCTCGAAATTTTATATGCTGGAGCGGGAACCCTTTATGAGACAAAACTTATTGGAGCTTTCCGGCAGGCAGTTGCGATTTATCCTGTTGGCATAACAGTTGAATTGAGTGATGGAAGAAAGGGAGTTGTCTGCAGGCAGAATGCAGGACTCAGCGACAGGCCGGTCATTCGGATTTTGGAGGAAAACGGAAGCGGAACCAATCCGTATGAAGCAGATTTAAGGACTGAGCTGAATGCTGTTATTATAGGCTGTGACATTACTTTTGTAAAACAATGAACGATTTTGGATTAGTTCCCTCCTTTATAGCATACATATAGCTTGTAAAGGGGGGATTTGTTTTGGCAAAATTTCGCGGCCGGCTGCCCCGGAAAGGTCCACTGCCGTTTCGGTATGTTTTTCTGCTGACCTTCGTCTTTTTTGTTTTTTCAACAGCTGCCGGCCTATGGATAATCAATGAAGGACTTAAACCCACACTTATGAGCTATGCCGATTCTCAAACAAGAAAAATCGCATCGTTGGTTATCAACAATGCGATCAATAAAAAAATTACAAATGTAATGGATTTGGAAGACATGTTTGAAGCAAGCGAAAGCGGTGTCGTCAGCATAAATGTTGAAAAACTGAACAGGGTAAAGGCTGAAGTGACCGAACTCGTTCAGGATAATATTAAAAAAGCGGAAAAAGGAGATCTCGATGCCTTAGAATCGTTTACAGATGTTGAGATTAATACAGAACAAAAGCAGAGTTCAAATGGCATTGTCTATTATGTGCCGCTTGGGCAGGCGACCAATAATGCGCTTCTCGGGAACTTGGGGCCGAGGATTCCCGTCAAGTTTAATGCAGTTGGTTCTGTTACGTCCAACTTCATAACCGAAACAAAGGACCACGGCATCAATAATGTTGAAGTGAAGGTCCTGGTTCGTTTGGATGTGCAGGTTCAAATCATTATCCCTTTTGCGACCAAAATCATTACCGTCCAAGAAGATGTGCTTGCTGCGTATGGTATATATCCTGGAAAGGTTCCTCAATTCTATAATGGCGGCGGAGGCACATCGCCTTCCATAGAAATACCTGCAGGTCAATAAAGGCTTGCCAGAAGACTCGTAGTTTGCTATACTTATAAATACAATTGTATAAAAACCTTATCATATCCGATGGGGTAGAGGTGCAGGATTCAAGAGTAAGCTGTGTGAGGATGACAACCGTGACCACAGCTAAAAGGGAATTTTGCCGAAGCAGAATAAATGGGTCAGCTTTTATTCCGCTGGGGTTACTTCGAATAGGAGTAACACTGTCATTATGAGGGGAAGGTATGAATATACTTTGTCAAAGCCTTCATAATGGGGAGCTACAGATCGTGATGGAGAAACTAATTACTTCAAAAGAGTAATGATAGATTTTTCTCTATCGTTACTCTTTTTTTATTTTCGCTCTGTCATCATCCATGTTGTTCCCCCTGATTGAAAAACGGACGTGCCTTAATGGTGCGATCCAAAAAACAAGAGGAGGACAAGTAATGGCAAACACGATTTTCTCCCTGCTGCCGCCGCTGGTAGCCATCGCAATGGTCATCCTGACTAGGCGCGTTCTGCTATCATTGGGAGTGGGGATCGTCACAGCAGCCCTGTTGCTGGCTGAATTCAGCATTACAGAAACATTTAGCATTATTTTTGATGCAGTAAAAGGAATTTTTGTTTCAGACGGAGAGCTGAACACCTGGAATGTTTATATTCTTTTATTCTTGCTTGTATTAGGAGTTATTACAGCATTTATATCGATCTCAGGTGGAAGCCGCGCATTTGGCGAATGGGCGATGAAACGGGTAAAAACCCGTGCAGGCGCACAGATTGTCGGAGCTGTTTTAGGAATTATCATTTTTATTGACGACTATTTCAATGCTCTGGCAGTCGGGCAGATTTCACGTCCGATAACGGATCGCCAGCGTGTATCCCGTGCAAAGCTGGCATACCTGATTGATTCAACTTCAGCACCTGTTTGTGTTGTGTCGCCGGTTTCAAGCTGGGGAGCATACATCATTGCTTTAATTGGTACCATCCTTGCTGCCCATAATGTAACCGAGTATTCTGCATTCTCGGCTTTCATTCAGATGATTCCTATGAATCTTTATGTTTGGGCTACTTTGGCTATTGTGTTTATGGTAGCATTAAGAAGAATTGAGATCGGGCCAATGAAGGTTCATGAAAAGCGTGCTGTTGAAGAAGGGTTAGTCATGGATCCCGATAAGCCTGCACCTGGTGAACTAAAAGATGATCTTCCAACAAGCACAAAAGGCTCTGTCGGTGATCTTGTATGGCCGATTGTTGCTCTTGTTATTGGTACAGTAGGCGCAATGATCTGGACGGGTTCCCAAGCAGTTGAAGGAAACGCAACTATTTTGCAAATCTTTGAAAACACAGATGTTTCGAAATCACTTATCCTTGGAGGACTAATTGGGCTATTTGTCACAATGGCTTTATTCCTCCGCCAGGCGTTTGTATTAAAAGGAATTAATTCAAATGTTTTCGGAAGAGGAGTATGGGAAGGCATCAAATCCATGCTTCCGGCCGTTTATATCTTATTATTTGCTTGGGCGATCGTTGATCTGATTGGCCGTCTTGAAACGGGGACATACTTAGCCGGGATTGTTGAAAGCTCAAATATGAGTACTTCATGGCTTCCTATCATCCTATTCCTTATTGCAGGAATCATGGCGTTCAGTACTGGGACTTCATGGGGATCATTCGGCATACTGCTTCCGATCGCGGGTGATATTGCCGCTGCAACAGACATCAATCTATTGTTGCCGGCAATGGCAGCAGTACTTGCAGGAGCAGTATTTGGAGACCATTGTTCACCTATCTCTGATACAACCATACTTTCCTCAACAGGGGCAGGATGTAACCATATTGACCATGTGATGACGCAGCTGCCATATGCGCTGATCTCGGCAGGAATCGCATCGGTCGGATACTTGATCATTGGTTTTACAGGAAGCACAATTTTTGCCTTGCTGACTGTAGCTGTCCTTGTATTTGCCTTTGCACTAATAGCAGGCAATAAAAAAGATGGTACAATGCAAGAAAAAACGGCAAGCTAAACATTTATATCTGAAAAAGGCTTTCTCTTTGTGAGAGAGCCTTTTCTATAGGTAATTTAATTTAGTACGGATTCAGCCCGAATTTTAGTCCTTTTTCCATATTAAAAGGGGGCTCCTTATGGAGACCCCTTCAACTCTATTACCATTTATCGTTATCTTTTCTATTAACCGGACGGTCCATATCTTTTTCCTCAGATACGAACTCACGGCCGCCATCTAGATGAACTTCTTCTTTTTTTAGATCCTCCGTTACCTGCTGTGTTTCCTGTACTTCACGCTTGCCGACAACTACTTCATCGGTTACAACAGGCTTTTTGGAGACTTCCACTCGTTCTTCTGTGATTGGAATGCGGATTGTTTCATCGTCCCCAATTGGTGCAGTACTTGCTGCAGTGGGATCATCCACTTTTCTTCTTTCTACATATACTTCTTCATGCTCAACCGGCACGTTGACGGTTTTTTGTTCTTCCACAACATCCTTATGGACCTCCACTTCTCCAGCCTGAACACGATCCTTTGTCACATCCAGCTGTTCTTCACGAAGCTTTAATGATTGCTCTTCATCTTCAGTTAGACCGTTGCGCTGGTCATAACCATCAGTGTAAGTGCTATCCATTCTAGCTTCAGTTGTTCCTCCTGTAAAACCTGTTGCGGTATCAATTCTGTCGCTATATAAGATGATTTTTCCTTCATTCACATATGTTTCGTATTTGCTGGCTTCATCGTCAGACATGCCCAGCTCTCTAAATTTTTCCACTGTAGAACCTTGATTTGTGCGACCGTCATCAAACCATGATGTTAAACTGTTTAAGAATCCTGCACTTTCACTGCTGTCTCTATCCTTTGTTTCGAAGGTCTCTGCATGAACACCTGTTTTATCTTCAAGAGATGAATCTAGATGTTCTGTTTGAGCGATGATGGATAAATCCTGAACAGGGTATCCGTCATTCTGCAGTTCCTGAATTGCATCTACTACTTCTCGCTGTGAATTATAAACTCCGATAATATTGGCATCCATTATTAAAAACCTCCTATAAATAAAGTTGCGCTTTACGCTTTAAATTTTTTGTTAAAGTGAAGCACATTGATTTTATTCCCGGGTCTTGACAAAGCAAACAAGTTTAATATTGGGAACTTGTCCAAAATTTTCATAATGTGCTATATGATATTAAAAACTCAAGAATTGAAATTTCCGAATATTTAATGAAAGTTTTTGGCTGTTGGGAATAAAGTTTATTAAAGGAGGTGTGGACAACGGATAAAAACCAACACTTGATAAAATAGATCCTGGTACAGTGGTTTTAGTTAAAAATTAAAATAGAAAAATACTAATTTTGAAAGAGATTTTACTTTAGTTTAGTGTTCGGTTAAAGGATTTTGAAAAATATTACTATTGCCAAAATAATGTTTTGACAGAATTTAAAAAAATAGCTATACTAGTTTTATGTTAGATAGAATTATCTGAAAATATAAAAAGTTCCCATTGTTCTTTTTAATTGGGAGAAAAGTAATTTATTTACAGGGGGTAGAAAATACTATGGATAATCGTCCACAGTGGGGTACAAGAGCAGGCTTTATTTTAGCTGCTGTAGGATCGGCTGTCGGCTTGGGAAACATTTGGCGATTCCCGGCAGTAGCCTATGAAAATGGAGGAGGAGCGTTCTTCTTTCCTTATTTATTTGCATTATTGACAGCAGGGATTCCTTTGCTGGTTATGGAATTCACAATCGGCCATAAATATCGTGGATCTGCACCGCTGTCTTACGCCAGATTAAGCAAAAAATATGAGTGGCTTGGCTGGTGGCAGGTAGCAGTATCATTTGTAATTTCCACTTATTATGCAGTTATCATCGCTTGGGCTATGTCTTTCGCAGGTTTTTCATTCAGCCTGAAATGGGGAGATGATCCTGAAGGATTCTTATTCGGAAGCTACTTAAACCTAGCTGAAGCTCCCGGCCAGGTTGGATCCATTGTTCCAGGCGTATTCATTCCATTGATTATCGTTTGGGTCATTACACTTGGAGTCTTATTTAAAGGTGTTAAAAAAGGTATTGAAATTGCGAACAAAATCTTTATTCCTGCACTTGTAGTATTATTCTTAATTATTGTTGTTCGCGCCCTTTCATTGGAAGGTGCTGCACAGGGACTTGATGCTTTCTTCAAGCCTGACTGGAGCCAAATTGCGAACCCAAAAGTTTGGGTAGCAGCATATGGACAAATCTTCTTTAGTTTATCCATTGCCTTTGCAATCATGGTAACTTACTCAAGCTACCTGCCAAAGAAAACTGATATTACAAACAACGCCTTTATTACAGGATTTGCTAACTCAGGATTTGAGTTGCTTGCCGGTATAGGAGTATTCGCTGCTCTAGGATTTATGGCAAATCAAGCTGGAGTCCCAGTCAGTGAAGTTGTATCTGCCGGTGTAGGTTTGGCATTCGTTGTCTTCCCGCAGATCATCAATGAATTCCCTGCGTTAAATGGCCTTTTCGGCTCACTATTCTTCATCTGTTTAGTGCTTGCAGGATTGTCTTCTTTAATCTCAATTGTGGAAACCTTTGTTGCTGGGGTACAGGACAAATTCAAGGTTTCCCGTACAAAAGCGGTTTTATACGGTGGAGGATTATCTGCCATTATCTCGATCTTGTTTGCCACTCAGGGCGGTTTATACTTCCTTGATGCAGCCGATTATTTCATCAACCAATTCGGTGTTGCGCTTGCAGGCCTGGTTGAAGTTGTGATTGTAGCTTGGGTACTAAAAGAGCTTAAGAATCTTCAAAACCATGCAGACAGCATGTCTGATATCCGCCTTGGCGGCTGGTGGAGAGTGTGCTTGGGCATCATTACTCCAGTAGTTTTAGGTTATATGATGGTTCAAAACATCATTACCAACATTAAAGACAATTATGAAGGATATCCTACTAGCTTCCTGCTATATTCCGGCTGGGGAGTGGCAATCGGAGCGATTGTCCTTGGGTTTGTCTTCATGTCCATCAAATGGCAGAAAAATACGCTCGATATGCCTGAAAAGAAGGAGGTATCTCAATAATGTCCGGTAGCGCGATTACAATGATGGTGATTGGGATGCTCATTATTTGGGGCGGCCTAGCAGCAAGTGTTATGAACGCAGTTTCCAAATCGAGAAAAGCTAAATAAGATAAATAAATTAGGACTGTCCCTGATATAAAGAGGCAGTCCTTTTTATTTTTTATATTATTTTTTCCTCGCTTTTATCCGATCTTGCCTTTCCCAAAGTCTTAAGTGAGGATATGGATCATAGGACCATTCAGTATAACCGTTATCCTTGTATATGCCGTAATGAAGGTGGGGAGGGAATTTTCCTGAAGTACCAGGCGGGCCATAGCCTGAACTTCCAACTCCGCCGATTAGCATTCCGGGCTCAACGATTTGGCCAAGCTTAAGGTCCTTGGCAAATCCGCTTAAGTGGGCAAAGTAATGATAATTATTATTTATATCGCGAATGCCGATTCGCCATCCTCCATATTTATTCCAGCCTTTCATTTCAACAATGCCATAGGATGTTGCCCTGACAGGCACTCCATAATCAGCAAAAATATCGGTTCCCTCGTGTATTCTTCTTCCACCCCAGCCCCTTGCGTCCCCCCAAGTATTTCTGTAACTGTAATTGCTCCTTAAAGGAACGGGAAATGCGTGGTCATCGAGGTTAAGGCGTCCAAAATGCTTATACACTTGTGCTTTTCCGATGATGATGCCCACCGTTTTATCGCGCTTATAATAATTCCACAATCCGATTTTTAAATTGTCATGATCTGTACCATAGGCTAGAAGGAAATTTGCAAAGGAATGAAGTACATCTTCATCGCTTTTCAGGCTTGCTTTTCCGTCCCCATCCCCGTCGATTCCCATTCCATCGAAAAATTGAATGGATGTAGGATTCTCATCATGTGTATCCGGGTTTAATATTCCAGCCCACTCTTCAGGCTTAAAATAAATCCCGGTAATGCCATCGGCTTTGGGAATATCCCTTCTGGACTGCCTGACATTCCGCTCATACTGGTCAATTCCGGCAAGGTAGTACCATGGAATATTCGTGACGGCTTCTACTTTTTTATATAGCTCCATCCTTTGCTTATAAGGATCAGACTGATTTTCCTGAGCGCTTACTGTACACATAGAAGTCAGAAATAACGATAAGGCCGCAGCAGCGGTTATTAAAATCCGCACGGAAATCCTCCCTTCTTTTCTGGTCTGCCTATCGCAGTCTAACGGGCAGCGTAGCTAAGCTATTCCCCGTATAGGCCCGGAGTAGGAACTCAGGCTAAAGGGCGCCACAAACTGTGGCAACGCCTGAGTGACCCGCAACGTGCGGGACTCAACTAACACTCAACCACTGAGTGAAGCTTTACTTAATATAGTTTGTGAGTAAAGGTAAATTTAATTAATATCAATTAATGGTAATACCAATATCTTCGGCTTGTCCTCTTTAATTCATTATGATAAAGTGGCATCAGGTGAAGCCTAATCAGCTTAGTCGGAATTTTTTATGACTGGCTTTTTTAATACGTCTAGCTTCGGCGCATGATAAATGCGCTTACGATTTTCTAAGGAGTGGGAAAATGAGCAAAAAAGAAGAGTACTTGCGCAAGCCCGAATGGCTGAAAATAAAATTGAATACGAACGAAAATTATAATGGCCTCAAAAAGATGATGAGAGAGAAAAATTTACATACTGTATGCGAAGAGGCCAAATGCCCAAATATCCACGAATGCTGGGCAGTAAGAAGAACGGCAACATTTATGATACTCGGGGATGTTTGTACGCGTGCCTGCCGCTTCTGTGCGGTTAAAACGGGACTGCCAACAGAATTGGATCTTCAGGAGCCGGAACGCGTAGCAGATTCAGTTGCGCTGATGAACCTAAAACATGCTGTTGTAACTGCAGTGGCACGAGACGACCTAAAAGACGGCGGCGCAGCTGTTTTTGCTGAAACAGTCCGTGCAATCAGAAGAAAAAGCCCATTCACAACGATTGAAGTATTGCCATCTGATATGGGCGGTGTTTATGAAAACCTGAAAACATTAATGGATGCCCGTCCTGATATTCTTAACCACAATATTGAAACCGTTGAACGTCTTACACCAAGAGTGAGAGCACGTGCAAAATACAAGCGTTCTCTTGAGTTTTTAAAGCGTGCCAAAGAAATGCAGCCTGATATCCCAACAAAGTCCAGCTTAATGATCGGCCTTGGCGAAACTAAAGAGGAGATTATTGCAGTCATGGATGATCTTCGTGCGCATGATGTTGATATTATGACAATTGGCCAGTATCTGCAGCCGTCCAAGAAGCATATAAAAGTTGTGAAGTATTATACTCCAGAGGAATTCCAGGAGCTCAGAGAAATTGCCATGGGCAAAGGCTTTAGCCACTGTGAAGCAGGTCCGCTTGTGCGTTCTTCTTACCATGCAGACGAGCAGGTAAATGCCGCTTCCAAACAGAAGCAGCTAATGGGGGAACAAGAAGTTAAGGAAGCTTAATATCAAAAAAAGAGTTCAGCGCCATATCGCTGGACTCTTTTTCGTTTGAAATCATGCTTTTTTAACGGTTTCCTGCTTTTTGGAGAGATTCGCTCAGATCATCTTTATCCATATCGTCATTTCGTTCTCCTTGCATTTCACCGTTTTCATTTTCGCTTTCGCTCATTTTTTCTCCCTGAGGGGATTTGAGCATTTGCTTGATTAATTGTTCTACGCCATGATCTGCATTTCGGCCGTCTGAGTCAACAGTGGCGAAATTCTCCACGTTTTTTCTTAAAGAAGTATTATCACTCACATAAACATGATACCATCTAGGTACAACAGACATTGCCATCTTTTTAACCTGGTCAGCGGTTTGATTGCGATTTTCCGAATTTGTATTGTAGACAATTAGGACTTCCTCATCTGTAACAAGGGTAGATATATCATCTACATTTGGAATTTCAGTACAGTATTTGCCAATAATATCAGCAACTTGTTCACGGTCAATTGCTGCATAATGGTCAGCGGAAACATTGTCCCCCATAATTGGGCTTTTTTGGTGGCGAACATACCCGAAGTCTTCGCCTGCATTGTTTCTTCCATTTCTGCCGTTGCCCATATCCCGGTTATATAATTCTGCACGCTGGTCATTGACGTTAATGGTGTTGCCGCTTTCTTCGTAAATATCCTCCCTTGCAGCATTGTTTTGGCATGCTGTCAGTGCAGCGATTCCGCAAATTCCAAGAATGATTAGTGATTTTTTCACTATAAAACACCTCCTCATCTATAGAATTTCCACCAGCACATTTTTTTCTCTTAGTAATTGATGGGGAATCAGTTATAATTTAAATAGGACATTCAGAATCAGTTTTCATATATCGTTATTTTTCAATATAATACTGATACATAAGCTGTTAAGTTGAGGTGAAAAAGATGGTTTGCATTAATAATATTTGTTATGAAGTAATCGAGGAAGAGCGGGATGGTTTTAATGAGGAAGCGTTTCGCGGGAGATATAGTGAAATTCTGTCCAGATATGATTACATTGTTGGGGACTGGGGTTATGGCCAGCTTCGTCTCCGGGGTTTTTTTGATGACCAGAATCAGAAAGCATCCTTTGATACAAAAATCAGCACATTAACAGAATATCTGTACGAATTCTGTAACTTTGGGTGTGCCTATTTTGTTGTTAAAAAGGTAAAAAGCTAAAAAGGGCTCGGGTGAAACCCGGCCCTTATCCTCTGTCTGATTGTTAAGTCTCTGTATATGGCGGTTCTTCGTTTTTATCGGGATCATCATGGGGAGGATGCGCCCCGTCCATCTGCCGCGGCAGGTTTTGGTGAAGGGACTTGAATTCATAATTGAACGCACTGTAATAACGCTGCCCTTCACGCCAAGGAGTGCTTTTATTTTCTACAGGTTCATCCGCATTCCTGGGAGCGCCATAGGGCCCTTCCGGCAGGTCTTCAGGAATGAGGAAGTTCCTTTGCGTTTCCACATTTGAAAAGTCTGTATAGGTCCTTCTTTCTTTATCGTCCATGCTTTTCACTCCTTAAGAAGTATCTGGATGGAGATTTTTAATACAAAATGAAAAAAGGAGAACCCATTAAACAAGGGTTCTCCTTTAGTATTTGTTGATTATTTAATATTAAACAAGTTCCATCAGAAATGACCGCAGTTCTTCGGCATCTTCTTCTGAAAGCTGGAATACATGTTCAAGGTAGCCTTCTTCCTTCAAATCATCTTCCCCGATGATCGCGAAGCGGCTTCCCTGAATATCAAGCACTAATTGTTTGCCATAATAACGATCAGAACGAATAATGGCGAGATCGAATCGCTGATTTTCACCCATAAAGCTGACAAACCGGGTTTTTGTATTTTCCAGGTCATCGTATAAGAAAAAACGTTCAGCCATATTTGCACTCTCCTCTTTGTGAATAATAATAGACGACATGCAGGCACGGTAGTTATAACATCACCAGGTGAGGTTTATGCTCAAGATGATGGTGCGCCGTTATGTAGCGGACGGTTTTGGTTTTGGAACGCATAACAATAGAGTGGGTTTCAACTAAGTCACCGCCAAGAAAGCGAACCCCATCAAGCAGCTCTCCGCTTGAAACGCCTGTTGCAGCAAAAATGGCGTCATCTCCAGAAACAAGGTCGTTCAGGAACAGAAGCTGTCGCGGGTCCTTTAGGCCCATCCCAATGCATCGTTCTTCCTCTGCTTTTGTATAAGGGACGAGACGTGCCTGCATATCTCCGCCCAGCGCTTTTAAAGCGGCAGCCGAGATTACCCCTTCAGGCGCGCCGCCAATGCCGACAAATAGATCAATCCCTGTATGAGGCAGTGCAGTCGCAATCGCGGCACCCACATCACCATCGCCAAATAATTTAACGCGGGAGCCTTTAGCCCGGATTCTTTCAATTAAATCTTCGTGACGGTCCCGCTCTTGAATAATAACAGTCAGATCCTGGACACGCTTATTGTTTGCTTCGGCTACAATGTCAATGGTCTTCTCGATTGGATCAAGTAAACTCACTTTCCCGGCAGCATTTTTTCCAACAGCGATCTTTTCCATGTACATATCAGGGGCGTGCAGCAGTGTGCCTCTATCAGCAACTGCGATAACTGCCATGGCATTGTTGTGCCCTTTTGCCACAATGCTTGTACCCTCCAAAGGATCAACAGCTATATCTACCCTGGGTCCCATGCCTGTACCAAGCTTCTCGCCAATATAAAGCATTGGTGCCTCGTCAAGTTCTCCCTCTCCAATAACGACAATGCCGTCCATATTAACTGAATCAAACATTCCGCGCATGGCGGCTGTTGCAGCGCCGTCTGCTTCGTTCTTTTTCCCTCTGCCCATCCACTGCGCAGATGCAAGTGCGGCAGCTTCTGTAACACGGACAATATCTAAAGCCAGCTCACGTTCCACCAGGTTCCCCTCCCGTTAGCAATACTCTTTCTAATTTTTGTAAAATCACAGTCGTATAGGCTTATGCGCTTACATTATCAATTTGCATCAGCATGCAGCTTCTGCTTCTGCTTCCTTTACTATTTTATCAGAATTATCCCTAATACTGAATGTCATTCCGGCAAATTCGACAAAATTCCAGCCAATCAATATTTCTATAATAGGAAAAAAAATAAATTCAAAATATTGTGATACAATTGAAACATAGAAATGGAAACGTTTTTGGATGTTTAGATCCAGACACCCGAGAGAAAGAAAAGTTATGGTTCGACATTGTCTAAAGAAAATGAACCCAACCGGAAGTGAACGGTTAGTCAGGGATATAAAAAAGGTGCTGGCCAAAAATAAAAATATCTTTCCCAGCAGGATTATACTCGAAGTTACGGAGAGGGATGCCATTGAAGGGATGGAAAACTTTATATACAATATAAAGGTACTAAGAACTTTGGGATTTCGGGTGGCTGTGGATGACACTGGCGCAGGATACGCCAGTTTGCATTCTATTAGTGAGATTATGCCGGACCTTATTAAAATCGACGGTTCCGTCATTCAGGCATTGATACAAACAGGAGGGCCTTCTTTTTACTAGCAAAAGAAGCGGGTTCTTTAGTTGTTGCCGAGGGAATAGTAAGCGAAGGGAAAGCGTCTGTACTCTCCAGAAACAAAGTCAATTATTACTACGCTCCGCCAGATACTTTAATAAGAGCCTGAAATTTTCTAGGAGGAAGGAAGCATTATGTATTTCGTAGACAGGGAAAAAATAGAAGACACGCTTAATTACTTGGAACAGCAAATCTCCCTTTTTGAAGAAGTGAAGGAGTGGACATCCCCTATTGAAAAGGCCGCACTGGAACGCATCGCCCAAATTATAATCGAGGCCATCCTTGATACAGGAAATGCGATGATTGACGGCTTTATCATGAGGGATCCAGGCAGCTACGAGGATATTGTAGACATTCTTGACGATGAAAAAGTTATCAGCAAAGAGATGAGCGAAAGCTTTAAAGAAGTGATTACATACCGTAAAATGCTCGTACAAAGTTATACAAAGGTTAATCATGAGGAAGTTAAGGCGGCATTCAGCAAACATTTGCTGATGATGAAAGAATTTCCGGACCGTGTAAGGGAGTATTTAATTAATGAATTAGGGCCGGTTTCTGCATTTAAACCGCAATAAAGATCGGAGCAATCCGGTCTTTTTTTTCTAACTGGCCTGATAAAATATAAATAATTGTGATGGTTTGCAGTTTTAAGCTAATATATAAGGAAGGACGGTGAATTTCATGCTTGTTGGAGCAAAATCTACTAAAGATCTTATCCTGCGATTAATTAAGACATCCGGAAGATTGTCCATTATCGAATTGGCGAGCGAATTAGGGATATCCGAAATGGCTGTCAGGAGGCATATCCAGATGCTTGAAAAGGACGTCTATCTAGAGTCAGTTATTCTAAGGCAGACAAAGGGACGCCCTTCAAAGCTTTATCAGCTAACGAAAAAAGGCGAAGACTTGTTTCCTAAAAAATACAAACAGCTGAGTGTCGAGCTCTTAAAAGAACTAAAAAGCATGGGACAGGAAAGCTTAATCACGGAATTGTTCACAAGACGAAAAAACCGCCTGGTACAGCAGTATGAAATTCAAACATCCGAGAAGACCTTTGCGGAAAAACTGGAAATCCTCACTGAAATCCAATCGATGGAAGGCTTCATGCCTGAAATCCGAAAAGAAGAAGGGCAAATCCATCTGAAAGAATACAATTGCCCCTATATTGAAACAGCCGCAGAATTCAAACAAATATGCAAATCTGAAAAAGAATTTATCAAGGACTTTTTAGATACAGAGGAAGTCGAAATCAAATCCTGTATGGCCACCGGTGACGGCTGCTGTCATTATATAATAAACCAAGACTAGTATGGCTCCTGCTGAAGGAGTTTTTTCTTTTTAATCCGGTTGAGATGATTAGAACTGATGAAAGTTCTTATTCATGCATGATCAGAACTAATCGAAGGGGATAGAAGAAGTAGGGGGACCACATGTTTTTATAGATGGAGACACCTAATTTGAGAAACGACCAAATCGTGAAAAATTGCACAAATGCTGACTATCCTTTAAGATAACTTTTATGGGTATTTTACGTAGCTAAAAAGCCAATCTCATACAAATACTAAATTTGGCCATGATAAATTTGGGAGTGATTTTTTTGAAAAAATATAAAGGCTACTTAATAGATCTGGATGGAACGATGTACCGCGGAACAGAGCTGATCAGCGAGGCTGCTGACTTTGTGAACAAGCTGCGTGAGCAAGACTTGCCGTATTTGTTTGTGACAAACAATTCTTCCAAAACACCTGCACAGGTAGCGGATAAGCTTGTTAAGTTCGGTATTCCTGCGGAAGAGGGTCAGGTTTTTACAACAAGCATGGCAACTGCCAACTACATATATGAACAGAAAAATGAGGCATCTGTTTATGTGATCGGTGAGGAAGGAATCCGTGAAGCATTGGCTGAAAAAGGATTAAGCTTTGCCGAGGAGCATGCCGATTATGTTGTGGTAGGGCTTGACCGCTCCATTAATTATGAAAAGCTGTCAATCGCCTGTCTGGCCGTTAGAAATGGAGCCACGTTCATTTCAACAAACGGCGATATTGCCATTCCAACTGAAAGAGGGCTGCTGCCAGGGAATGGTTCATTAACTTCAGTCATCACGGTGTCAACTCAAACCCAGCCTGTGTTTATCGGCAAACCTGAATCGATTATTATGGAACAGGCTTTAAAGGTGCTGGGCACCGCGAAGGAAGAGACGCTTATGGTGGGAGATAACTATGATACCGATATATTGGCAGGCATGAATGCCGGCATGGATACACTGCTTGTCCATACAGGCGTGACAACGAAGGAGTTGCTTAAGGGGTATGAAAAAAAGCCGGCATTTGTGCTTGATTCTTTAGCAGAATGGGATTTAAAATAAACAAAAAAGGATGGAGAACACTCTCCATCCTTTTTCTATTCTACATGTGCAGCGCTGTGTGCCAGGCGGCTTGATGCTGCCGCTGCGATGGCCCCAACAATATCATCAAGGAACGTATGGCATCTGCCTGAGCTTTTATCGTTTAGGTCCTTTAGAATACCAGGCTTTAATTTATCGATATAACCAAAGTTTGTAAATCCGATGGATCCATATACATTAACGATGGATAATGCCAGTACTTCATCCGCTCCATATAACCCTTCGTCAGACTCGATTATCGACTGCAGCGGTTCCAAAAGCTTTTTCTCCTCTGCAAGCATGTCAAGCTGAATGCCTGTCAAAATAGCATTTTGCACTTCTCTTTTTGATAAAACCCTCTGGACATTATTGATGCAGTCTTCCATCTTTAAATCAGGGTGATATTTTTCCTGAAGAAAGAAGACTAAATCAGCTATATCCTGAATTTCCACGCCTCTTTCATGGAGCCATTTCCGCGCTGTCTGTTCTGTAACACTTACTACTTTTTCTTCTCTATTCATTTGGCGTCACCTTTTCTATTTATTTTCCCTATGTATATACCCTTTTTTGCAAAAATATGCCCGCTGCCGGCAAATGTGATTAGTTTCATTTCTTTTATCAATATCTCCATGGTACATAGTCTTATTCAAGAAAACAACAAGTTTTCCTGTGCGCTTTCATATATATTCCCTAAGGACTCATTCCCAAACGAGGTGGTAAAAATGTTTACAAAGTTGCTGAAGGAGCAATTTGGCATAGAGGCAGAAGGTACGATGCGGATCGGAAAATATGATGCATGCCGAAAGCAAGGGCAGCTTTACTTGCTTGTACCTGCGGGGCATGTAGCTGAAGAAGAGCTTGAAGAACTGGAGAAAATGGCTGAGCATCTTGTGAAAAATGGTGACAGGAACATTAGTGCCTTTTTAAAAACGAAGGATGGAAAGCAGTATATTGATTGGCAGAATAGCCGTTATTGTGTTCTGGTCAATCAGCATGATCAAAATCGAAAACTGACTAAGTTTGGCCGAAAGCTGGCCAAATTCCATTATAGAGGAAGGACTATTTCTTTTCCGGTGAAAAAAATGAGCAGAATCGGGCAATGGAAACAGCTCTGGGAACAGCGGCTGGACCAAATGGAAAAGGTTTGGAATGAAATGCTGTTTCAGAAGCCCGATAATGATTTCGAGCGGATGTTTCTGGAATCTTTTCCTTACTATATGGGGCTTGCCGAGAACTCTATACAATATCTTGTTGATGCAGAGCTGGATGATGAGCCGGTCATGGTTGACAGCGGGACGGTTTGCCATGTCAGGTTATTATCTTCCACCTGGGGAGATTCCTATTATATGAAGAATCCATTTGACTGGGTGTTTGACCATTCTTCGAGAGACTTGGCCGAGTGGACGCGGGAAAGGTACTTCCATAATATTAAAACCTACCAGCCGGAGCTTCGCCAATTTTTATCGGAATATCAAAGTGTCGCGCCGCTGTCTTCTTTTTCTTGGAGGCTCTATTACGCCAGGCTCCTGTTTCCGCTTCATTACTTTGAAACGATTGAGGACTATTATGTGACGGATTCTGAGCAGCAGAAACTGCTGCTGCAGGAGCGGCTTCAAAAGTACCTTTGGCAGTCTGATGACCATGAACGCTTTCTTGGAGGATTTTTCGAATTTGCCGAGGTTCCTGTGAAGAAATTCAGGATTCCGGTGCTTGATTGGATCAAGAGTTAAAGAAAAGAGGAAGGGATAATGGCCCATATTAGCGAAAGAAACATACAGAAGAGAAAATAAGAGGGGTGCTGTATGAAACCATATATCTTTATAAGCAGAAAGCTGCCTGATGATGCAGTCGCTATTCTAAAGGAAAAATACGATGTCCATATGTGGGAGCAGGAAGATGTGCCTGTCCCTTATGAAATATTCCTGAAGGAAGCAAAAAAAGCGGATGCCCTATTGACGATGCTTTCCGAACCTGTCAATGAAGAAGTCCTCAATGCAGGCGAGAGGCTGAAAATTGTTGCCAATATGGCTGTTGGCTATGACAATGTGAATGTTGAGGCAGCATCAAGACTGGGAATCACAGTCACCAATACACCTGATGTGTTAAATGATTCAACGGCCGATTTAACTTTTTCCCTTGTGCTGGCTGCTGCCCGCAGAATGGTGGAAGCGGCTGAGTTTGTGAAGGAGGGTAATTGGAGGAGCTGGAGTCCGCTGCTGCTGGCTGGCCAGGATGTGCATCATAAAACGATTGGGATTGTTGGAATGGGGAACATTGGGAAAACCGTAGCGAAGCGTGCAACCGGGTTTGAAATGGAGATCTTATATCATAACCGTTCCAGGAAACCGGACGCTGAGCAGGAGCTTGGAGCCCAATATGTCACCTTTGATGAGCTGTTGGAACGTTCGGACTTCGTTGTCTGCCTGACTCCCTTAACGGACGGCACAAGAAATCTATTTAATCGCGATGCTTTTAAAAAGATGAAGAAGCATGCTGTTTTCGTTAATGCCTCCAGGGGGCCGGTTGTGAATGAACAAGATTTATATAAAGCATTGCAGGAAGGTGAGATCGCAGCAGCGGGCTTGGATGTATTCGCTGAAGAACCAATTGGCTCCGATCACCCCCTGTTAGAACTAAAGAATGTAGTGGCTATGCCTCATATCGGAAGCGCAAGTACGGAAACACGCTATGCCATGATGAAGCTTTGCATGGATAATATCGACCTTGTCCTTTCAGGAAATCCGCCTAAAACACCTGTTAATACGAAATGAATTGTACTAAGCACCCATATAGCTGGGTGCTTTTTCTATAAGATGTTTTATCGCGAAAACACCCACATTTAAAAGAACCTTCAGTAAAAGAAAAATATTTTTACTATTAAAACCGCAATATGATAGGGTGTTAAGCGTTTTCAATATAATTTTTCGGAAAATTGCCTATTGTAAAAATTAGCATACACCCCTATAATGTCTACTATACAAATACAAATGTACTTACATAGTGAACATTAAAGGGGGAGCTAGCGTGGAATCAATCTCAATCGGTTTATTAGGATTAGGAACAGTTGGATCAGGTGTCGTGCAAATCATTGAGAAGCATCAGGATAAGCTCATGCATCAAGTCGGTTGTCCTGTTGTCGTAAAAAAGGTGCTCGTTAAAAACTTGGAAAAGGAAAGAGCGGTCAGGGTGGATCGGAATATGCTGACTGCGAATCCGGATGATATTTTAAATGACAATGATATAGATGTAGTAATTGAAGTAATGGGCGGAATAGAAGAAACCAGAAATCATCTAAAGAAAGCATTGAACAACGGCAAGCATGTAGTGACAGCAAATAAAGATCTAATGGCCGTTTACGGTCCGGAGCTGCTATCTGCTGCTTCGCAAAATGGATGCGACCTCTTTTATGAAGCGAGTGTCGCAGGCGGTATTCCAATTCTAAGAGGACTTGTGGACGGCTTGGCCTCGGACAGAATTACAAAAATGATGGGAATCGTCAACGGAACAACAAACTTTATTTTGACAAAAATGAGCAAGCAGGGCAGCGCTTATGAAGAAGTACTTAAGGAAGCACAGGATCTTGGGTATGCTGAAAGTGATCCGACCGCCGATGTAGAAGGCCTTGATGCAGCTAGAAAAATGGCTATTCTATCAACACTCGGCTTCTCCATGAATATAGACTTGGATGATGTGAAGGTGAAAGGAATAACTGAAATTACTGAAGAGGATCTTCAATATGGCAAACAGCTTGGCTACACAATGAAGCTAATCGGCATTGCCCATCGGGAAGGAGAGAAGGTGGAAGTCAGCGTACAGCCGACATTGCTCGCTGAATCCCATCCGCTTGCGTCTGTTCAGGATGAATATAACGCTGTATATGTATATGGTGAAGCTGTAGGAGAAACCATGTTCTACGGCCCCGGGGCAGGCAGTCTGCCAACTGCAACCGCCGTTGTATCCGACCTTGTTGGTGTGATGAAAAATATGCGTCTTGGCGTTAACGGCAAAAGCGCCGTAACTCCTCAATATGAAAAGAAACTAAAGGATGCAGATGAAATTTATTCAAAGTACTTCCTAAGGCTGCATGTGAAAGATGAAGTTGGCACTTTTGCCAATATAACTTCCATTTTTTCAGACCATCATGTTAGCTTTGAAAAAATCCTGCAGCTGCCTTTAAAGGAGAAGGGCCTTGCTGAAATCGTCTTGGTTACACATCAGGCCTCACTGCAAGATTACGAGGATATTTTAGTAAATTTAAGAGACTTGCCTGCGGTACAAACAATTGAAAGTTCTTACCGAGTAGAAGGGAGTGCAAAGGTATGAGATGGGAAGGGCTAATAAAGACATATAAAGATTTTCTGCCTGTAAATGAAAATACGCCAATGCTGACGCTGAATGAAGGCAACACACCCCTGATCAGGCTTGATAAGCTCTCAAGGGATTGGGGCATTGACCTTTATGTAAAAACAGAAGGTGCCAATCCGACTGGATCCTTTAAAGATAGAGGCATGGTAATGGCAGTTGCCAAGGCGAAGGAAGAGGGAAGCGATGCCATCATCTGCGCTTCAACAGGCAATACGTCTGCTGCAGCGGCTGCCTATGCGGCCAGAGCGGGTATGAGATGTGTTGTTGTCATTCCTGAAGGGAAAATCGCCATGGGCAAGCTCGCACAGGCTGTCATGTACGGTGCAGAGGTCGTTTCAATCGAAGGTAACTTCGACCAGGCGCTGGCGATGGTTCGGAAAATCAGCGAAACAGAACCTATCACTCTCGTAAACTCGGTGAATCCATATCGTCTTGAAGGGCAGAAAACAGCTGCCTTTGAAATCTGCGACCAGCTGGGGGGAGCTCCTGATATCCTCGCTTTGCCGGTCGGCAATGCTGGCAATATTTCTGCCTATTGGAAGGGCTTTAAAGAATACCATGAAGCACGCAAGACTGGACTGCCTAAAATGCACGGAGTCCAAGCTGAGGGAGCAGCAGCCATTGTCCATAACCGTGTTTTTGAAAATCCGGAAACAGTTGCGACAGCAATCCGAATCGGAAACCCGGCAAGCTGGCATTTAGCGAACGCGGCTTTGGCAGAGTCCAATGGGAAAATAGATGAAGTCAGTGATGAAGAAATTCTTTGCATGTACCGCAAGCTTGCTTCATCAGAAGGGATTTTTGCCGAGCCTGCTTCATGTGCTTCACTGGCAGGAATTTATAAGCAGCTGCGGAATGGCGAAATTCCGCATAAAACAAAAGTTGTCGCGATTCTGACAGGAAATGGGCTAAAGGATCCAAGTACAGCTATTGATTGCAGCCCTGTAAAGCCGATGCTGCTGCCAAATGATGAACAAGCGGTGGCTGAGCATATTAAGGGAGTCGTCAATGTATGAGCGAAGGTGAAATGCTCGTCATCAAAGTTCCCGGCAGCACGGCAAATCTGGGGCCAGGCTTTGATTCCATCGGCCTCGCATTAAACTTATATTTAACGCTTGAAGCAGAGAGGTCTGATAGGTTTGAAATGATCCCCCTGTCAGCGCCTTTGAGCATTTACCCTACCGATGAATCGAATTTCATTTTTCAAGTTGCAAGGGATACAGCAAATAAGTATGGAAGAGAGCTTCCGGCCTGCAAAGTCAGGATTACCAGTGATATTCCGTTGACAAGAGGCCTTGGTTCAAGTGCTGCAGCCATAGTAGCCGGAATCGAGCTGGCAGACTCGCTCTGTAACCTTCATTTAAGCCAGCAGGAAAAATTGGAGCTGTCTTCACGAATGGAAGGCCATCCCGATAACGCAGGAGCATCGCTGCTGGGCGGGATGGTGATTGGCTGCCAATCAGAGGAAGAGGTCCATGTCCAATCCATTAAAAATCTTGAATTGGATGTCGTTGCAGTCGTACCAAAGGAAGAGCTTCTTACGAAAGAATCGAGGGGCGTTCTGCCTGAAGAATGGTCTTTTAAAGAGGCGGTACAAGCAGGAGCGGTAGGTAATGTCATGGTAGCGGCTTTGCTGAGCGGCAACTATCCATTGGCAGGGAAGATGATGCAAGCTGACTTATACCATCATCCTTACCGCAAAAAAATGGTTCCACATCTGGAAGTTGTTGAAAAAATGGCTCCTAAGCTTGGCGCCTTTGGTGCAGCCTTAAGCGGTGCAGGACCAGCAGTACTCTGCCTTGCAGAAGCAGGATTGGCTCCATCAGTGGCAGAGGGGCTGCAAAAGCTGCTTCCGGATATGGATATCCTCTGCCTTCAGATTGATCAGGCAGGCAGCAGTGTTTTAAAAAAAAGCCTAGCTGAAGAACAGGAACCGGAATTTGGCCATATATAACCCGCCTTCCGTTCCAGGCAACAGGGTTCCGATATCTACAATAAGCTTTAGCAGAGGCATAAAAAAGAAAGCAAAAAAAAAGCGATGTCATGCCGACATCGCTTTTTGCAAATGAAATTAAAATACTTGTTCTACTTCGACTACACCCGGTACTTCTTCTAAAAGAGCGCGCTCAATACCGGCTTTTAACGTGATTGTTGAGCTCGGACAGCTTCCGCATGCACCAAGAAGGCGTAATTTTACGATACCGTCTTCAACATCCACCAATTCGCAGTCCCCGCCATCGCGAAGAAGGAACGGGCGCAATTTATCTAATACTTCCTGAACTTGTTCAGTCATAGTCGTTTGTTCTGCCATGTGAAATCGACTCCTTTCCTTATATTTATTATAATCAAATCAATCCTAAAAATCTATTCCCGGAACATAATTTCCACACATTAGGAAAAATATTTTCTAATGTTAACTGTTTGTTTATATTGTAAAATGGAGCTAAGAAGAGCGTGAGCAAAGAGGGGGATTATGAAATGAAGAAAGAAATAGAAATAACTGTATATGGAGCAGAACAGCTTTGCCCAAGCTGTGTGAACCTTCCTTCATCAAAGGAGACCTACGAGTGGCTGGATGCAGCCCTATCCAGGAAGTTTGCAGAACAGCCTTTTAGGATCGTGTATGTTGATATCCATAACCCGCCTGAAGAAGAGGATAAAAAGGAATTTGCGCAGCGGGTCATTGAGGAGGATATGTTCTACCCTGTAGTCCTTATTGAGAATGAGATCGTCGGCGAAGGGAATCCCAAGCTGAAAACCATTTATGCAGAAATGGAAAAGTACGGCTATCAGGCTGTTTTATAAAAAGGCTCAATGCTGATTATTGCACTTTGTTGATTGGAGCAAAAATCAACAGGCAAACATAGCCAATAAAAAAGAGCATCCTGGCGAGGATGCTCTTTAAATTTACGGTTGGATCAACCGTTGTGGTACTTGTACATCCATAGAATTCCGGATTTCAAGAGGCGGGCTACACGGCCAGTGATTGGGCGTTCAGCCACCAATCCAAAACCATGTTTCTTCCCTAGAGAACCTAAAACCCCTTTAAGCTTAATGACAGGCAATGACTCAGGAAGTTCTTCACCTTTCCAGCGTTTCAATAGGATTTGAACAATTTGCTCAGCCTGACCTTCAGCAAGCTGTGCACTAGGTGCATGAGGAAGACTTGCACAATCGCCAACTACATATACATGTTCATTGTCAGGAATATTGTGATACTTGGTTAAAACAACACGTCCTTGCTGATCTTTTTCTACATCCATATCCCGGACTACCTTATTAGGCTGTATTCCGGCAGTCCATACGATCGCATCGCAATGGATGGCTTTATCATGATTGAAAAGTGTATTCTCTTCAACTTTCGTTATATTCGAATGGTTAATAATTTCAACATTATGTGATTCAAACCAGTTTTCCACATACGTGCTTAATCTCTCAGGGAATGCTGATAAAATATGCTTGCCTCTGTCGAATAATTTCACCTTCAAATCTGGACGGCTTTCATTCAATTCGGAAGCGAGCTCCACACCGCTTAATCCTGCTCCGACAATCGCAACAACAGATCCTGGAGATAAATTATTTAAGGTTTGGTATGTTCTTCTGGACTTTTCGATCGTTTGAATGCTGTAAGTGTGGACGTCCGCTCCAGGAACATTATGGTACTTATCCTCACAGCCGAGGCCTATTATTATATCATCATAAGAAACAGGCTCTTCATCTTGGAGATAAACCTTATTTTCCTCAATGCTGATTTTTGTTACCTCGCCATATTTAATTGATAATCTTGGATGTTCCGGGTAGGAAACACGTACATGCTGATCGGAAATTGTGCCGGCAGCAAGCGCGTAATATTCCGTCTTCAGGCAATGGTATGGCACTCGGTCTATTAACGTAATGGAGACATCTTCAGGAAGCTGGTTAGGCAAAAGTCGGGCAAGCACCCTCATACCGCCATAGCCTCCGCCAAGTATCACAAGATTTTTCATAGTATAATTCCCCTTTATGTCCGTACTGTTTATCTGTTAAGCTTTGTTAATGCTCAGTGTTGATATTGGCACCCTGTTGATTGGCTCCAGCTGTAGAAGCGGGTCAAAGGGAGACCCCGCGGCGCATGACGAGGAGCGTTGGACCGCCCTCGGAAAGCGAACGCCTGTAGCGAAATCAACTGCTAAATAAGTCTTTCTCTCTTTTATTCAGAACTTTTACTTAAGCGTATACAAATTATCTTAAAAAAATAAATAAATGATATTAATAACCTTAAACCCATAAAAAGTATAACGAAATTGTGACAAAATCACAACACATATCGGCGGGAAACTTGACAATATACGACATGAAGTGGTAAATATGTGCACTTAAAGGAGAGAAAGGAGTCCAAATCTTGCAGAATTCCCTTAAAAAAGGTAGCATTAACAGGGTAGTGAGGTGATAGATGTGATCAAGCCAATCATCGAATTTTGCATAAGCAATTTGGCCAGCGGCTCGCAAAAAGCATTGGAAACATTAGAAAAGGACTATGACCTTGATGTGATTGAATATGGCTGTCTGGGCTATTGCGGAAAATGTGCAAGCACTCTTTTTGCTCTTGTAAATGGGGAAGTCGTTACGGGAGAAACGCCAGATGAACTGGTTGAAAATATATATCAATATCTGGATGATAATCCGATGTTTTAATAGAGAAAGGAGCGAATGGTTCGCTCCTTTTTTGTTTAAGCCTAGTTCTGAATAGGAATCAATGTTTTTTAAATAGCTATTTTAGTTAACCGCTGATTTTTGCTCTGCCCTCATTTCATACCATTGTTCTCTTGCCATTTCAATTAGCTTTGTCTCTTGGCTTCTCTTTTCGATTACTTTTGAAAAATACTTTATATCCTGTTCAATTTGCTGTGTCCTCTTCGAAAGCTCTCCAATCAGATAGAATAGCCTTGTTTCTGAAACTGGCGATCCCCTAAAGTCATCTGCCATATACGATTCCAGATATTCCTTAATGGCGAGTTTCATAAAGCGCTGTTCCTGTTCAATATTTTTCAATGAGCGGTACAGCCAGGCAAGCCTCATATATAATCCGGCGAGGATCAGATGTTTTTCCTTTTTTAATGTCCCGCAATAAACAGCTAGCTTGTATGTGCTAATAGCATCCGTTATACTTCTCTCCCTGCTGTAGTCATGAGGTTTCCAGGCATAGGCTACTTTCATGTTGATAAGTTCCAATGCTCCAGGAGGAAAAAAGGGTGAAAAATCTTCTGATTCTGAAAAGCCGCAATGAGGGCAGGTGTGGATATGGTAATAAAGTGGGTTCATGCCTTCAGCAGAGTAGTTGGGACAAAAATCAGTGTCATAAC
The DNA here is from genome assembly GCF_058145115.1 of Cytobacillus sp. C11.1. Lineage (NCBI taxonomy): Bacteria > Bacillati > Bacillota > Bacilli > Caryophanales > Bacillaceae > Cytobacillus > Cytobacillus sp. C11.1. The sequence goes on from NZ_CM176935.1 coordinate 1,638,419, forward strand.
TGGAGACTTTCACAAATCTGGAGCGAAGTTTTTTAGTGGTAAAACTCTTTTTGCAGACTTTGCATTCTAATTTTTTATCATAAGTGGGCTCTAATTGCTGCATTTGAATACCACCTCCGGGGAAATTTGATGATCATGACTATTGTACCATGTCTTGTTAGTGAAATTGAGTAAAAAGAACTATTTTGAATACGGAATTTATAAATGGCAAATAGATAGTTAAGCTTCTTAAGTTGAGCGCATAACATTTACTGTATATACTATGAATATAGAAGTATCCTTACATTGACAGGAGGGAATAAAAATGGAACAAGTAGTGGTCATTACAGAAGCAGCGGCTTTGCATATAAAAGAAATGATGAAACAAAATGAAGAAGAAAATGCTTACTTGCGTGTGGCGGTAAAGGGAGGCGGCTGCAGCGGCCTTTCATACGGAATGGGATTTGCCCATGAAGTAGAGGAAAGTGATATCCAGGCAGATCACCATGGCATTCAGGTCCTTGTCAGCAAGGAAGATGCGGCGATCTTAAAAGGAACAAAAATCGATTACAAAGAATCCATGATGGGCGGCGGATTCACGATCGACAATCCAAACGCCATCGCATCATGCGGCTGCGGATCCTCTTTCCGTACGGCTACAAACACTGGCACACCTGAAGAGTGCTAATCGAGCAGGAGAGAGAGCTCCTCTTTCCTTAGACCGCGTTTTAATGCAAACTGAAAACGGAACAGGCTAATTATTTCATTCCAACAAAAAAGGGTGGACCCCATCAGGGCCACCCTTTCGCTATTCTTATTTGCCAAACATAGAAGAGCTATGCATTGGCTGTACTTTTGCTTTTGGATCGATAAAGGATTTGGCATGGTTGACTGCAGTTGGTGCTTCACCAAAGCCGCAGGCAATTAGCTTTACTTTGCCATCGTATGTGCAGATGTCGCCTGCAGCATAGATGCCTTCAACGTTTGTTTCCATTCTGGAGTTAACAACGATTGAGTTCTTCTCGATGTCAAGTCCCCATTCCTTGATTGGTCCAAGAGAAGAAACGAAACCGTAATTGACGATTACTGCATCAACGTCGTACACTTCTTTTTCTTTGTCTGTTACGCCTTCAAGAACGACTTGTTTGATTCCTTCATCGTCACCGATTAGCTCTGCAGGTACGTAAGGTGTTTTGACTTCCACCTTGGAGTTTTGCAGGTTTTCCACACTGTGCTCATGCGCGCGGAATTTATCGCGGCGGTGAACAATGGTTACCTTTTCGGCAATTGGTTCAAGCATGAGTGCCCAGTCAACAGCAGAATCTCCGCCGCCGAATACAACCACTTTTTGGCCTGCGAATTTATTTAGGTCATCGATGAAATAATGAAGGTTTTTTCCTTCATATTGTGCTGCACTATCCAGTTCAAGGCGGCGTGGCTGGAATGCGCCATTACCAGCAGTGATGATGATTGTTTTGGAATAGTGGATTTCTTTATTGGTAGTCAGCTTAAAAGTTCCATCAGCCTGCTTTTCCAATTTTTCAACAGACTGTTCAAGAGATACAGTCGGCTCAAATTTAGCCATTTGTTCTTTCAGGTTATCGATTAATTCCTGAGCGCGGACTTTCGGGAAGCCAGCAACATCGTATATGTATTTTTCAGGATAAAGAGCAGATAATTGTCCCCCAAGCTGCGGCAAGCTTTCAATTATTTTAACTGAAGCTTGTCTCATACCCCCGTAGAAAGCAGTGAATAAACCAGTTGGCCCCCCGCCAATAATGGTTATGTCATACACTTTTTGATCTTCATTCATGCTATATCCCCCCAAGTATGTATTTCAATTCCACTCTATATTCTAACATAAATCAAAAAAAACCTCACTAATCGTGGTAAATATTATGAATAATAAAAACTCTCTAAAAAGGATACATAGAGGGATGAGAATCATAAACACGTATATTCTCTTAGAAAGTGTTAAAATTTTTAAGTTTTTCAACTATTTTTTTAGGCTTGAAAAACAATTGGAAGTAGAATAATATGTAAAGTAGGCATAATGTTAATATTTTGTGACAATTTCAAGGCATTTTTTTGAATTTGTTAGTGAATAAAATCACAAACTTTTTTATATTTTTTGAAATAAAAAATATAAAGCAGCGGAAGATAAGAAAAACATTAGAAAATACTTAATAAAGGTGGAAGTGATACACTTGAGAAAGCCAAAGATTCTTATCCTAGGTGCAGGCTACGGCGGATTGATGGTTGCAACCCGTTTGCAGAAATCTTTAGGAACAAATGAAGCAGAAATTGTATTAGTGAATAAAAATGACTACCATTACGAAACAACATGGCTACATGAGGCATCAGCCGGAACCCTTCATCACGATCGTGTACGCTACGATATTAAAGATGTTATTGACCGCAATAAGGTTGAATTTGTTCAGGGAACTGCACTTGAAATTAAAGCAGAAGAAAAGAAAGTCATTTTGGAGAACGGCGAAATTGACTATGATTATCTAGTAGTTTCCCTTGGCGCAGAACCAGAAACTTTCGGAATCAAAGGGCTTAAAGAACATGCATTTTCGATTGTTAATGTGAATGCAGCACGCCAAATCCGTGAGCATATTGAATATCAATTTGCTACTTATAATACAGAAGTAGAGAAAAAGGACGAGCGCCTGACGATCGTTGTCGGCGGAGCTGGCTTCACTGGAATAGAATTCCTTGGAGAATTGGCAAACCGTATTCCTGAGCTTTGCAAAGAGTACGATGTCGATTACCATAAGGTAAAATTAATCTGTGTAGAAGCAGCCCCAATGGTACTTCCTGGCTTTGATCCAGAGCTTGTCGATTATGCGGTGTCCCACTTGGAGAAAAAAGGCGTACAATTCATGATCGGCACTGCCATCAAGGAAGCTACACCTGAAGGCATCATCGTTGGAAAAGGCGAAGATGAGGTTGAAGAAATCAAAGCCGAAACAGTCGTTTGGGCAGCAGGTGTACGAGGAAACTCTATTATTGAGAACTCCGGCATTGAAGCAATGCGCGGCCGAGTAAAAGTTCAGCCTGATTTACGTGCTCCTGGCCATGATAACCTGTTTATCATCGGAGACTGCTCTTTAATAATCAATGAAGAAATTAACCGTCCATACCCTCCTACTGCACAAATTGCTATGCAGCAGGGTGAAGTGTGTGCAAGGAACTTAACTGCACTTATCCGCAACAAGGCTGAGTTAGAAACATTCACTCCTGATATTAAAGGTACTGTATGTTCACTTGGTGAAGACGATGCAATCGGTGTTGCATTCGGCAAAAAAATGGTTGGTTCCAAAGCTTCATTTATGAAGAAAATGATTGATAACCGTGCACTATACATGGTTGGCGGACCTTCCCTTGTATTGAAAAAAGGTAAATTCAACGTTCTTTAATAAAGGCTCTTTTCGTATAGATTGTTGTTTTTGCTTAAGAACTCTGCCCGTTGATTTCCGCTGCAGGCACTCGCTTTCCACGGGGCTACCGGGAGCCTCCTCGACGCTCTGCGTCTGTGGGGTCTCCCTTGGAACGCTACTCCCGTAGGAGTCTCGCGCCTTCCGCTCCAATCAACTCAGTGATTAAAATGGTTTGAAAGCAACAAGCTTTGCGAAAACAGCGTTAATAAAACAGCTCTTATATTATAGTGAAGGGATAGACCTAATGGGTCTGTCCCTTTTTGATGCCCAAATAAGGAGCTAACCGGATTAAGCTCGTGATACAATATTTTTAAAAGGGGGATGTCAGATGGGAGTGGAACATAAAAGGGGTAAAGTCTGGCTGGCTGTATCAGGACTGGTTATTTCTCCTGATGGCAAGTGGCTTGTTGTGAAAAAGAAGTACGGCGGTTTGAAAGGGAAATGGTCACTGCCTGCCGGGTTCGTGGAGCCAGGAGAAACAGCGGATGAAGCTGCAGTTCGGGAAATTGAGGAAGAAACAGGAGTTAAATGCACAGTGAATGGGATGATAGGCTTGCGAACAGGGGTCATAAAAGGCGAAGTCAGTGATAATATGATTCTTTTTATGTTGGATGCAGTGCCTGGTCAAACCTTAAAAGTGCAGGAGAGCGAGCTTTTTGATGTACAATATCGTGATCCGGGGGAGCTGGCAATCGATCCGGACTCTTCAGTTCTTCTAAAATACATATTAAATTCTTCGGATTCCTCTGTAAAACCCTTAATAGATGGAATTAACCCAGGGGATACATTTGGATATACAGCTTACAAAGTATTTTTATAATTTTCTGAAATTTAGAGATAAAGTGAGATTTCAGAAGCAAAACATGCTTGTATGCGTTTCCACCAATAGTTTTTCATGAAATTTGAAGCTTTTCATTTATTCGAATCCTTGGTATATTATCAGAAAATTCAGTTACAAAAACAAAGGAGATGAATGACATGGCAGCTAAGAATTATGAAAACAAAGAGTGTTTGTATTGCTCAGGTAAAGGATATTTCCAATTATTATTGGGAGGTTCAGAAACCTGCTCATGCTGCGGCGGCACAGGCAAGGAAAAAGACTAAGAATGAAACTTCGCGGGGAGCGAAGTTTTTTCTTTGTGAATACTATTATGGCGGAGGAAGGGCTATGACTAAAGGTTAGAACTGCCCGCTAAAATTGGGGCTTTCAGGTGCATGCGCTTTTCTTATTGACTCCCTAACCCACATTAAGTACACTAAATATTGATGTGCTAAGGGAGGAAACAAGTCTATGCAAATGACGATCTTCGTTTTGCCTATCTCCATGCTCCTGTTTTTTGTGCTGTTTTTTGGGATAGGTTTTATATTGAATATGCTGTTGAGAATGTCCTGGATTATGGCCATTATTTATCCAATCATTGCGGTCTTGATTATTGATAAGGTCCGTTTTATTGAATATTTTCAAAATACAGGTGAAGCCTTCTCCAGTCTCGGTGTTGAGTTATCAAGTCTTGCTCTGGCGGATATTCTAATTTTAAGCAGCGGAATGGCAGGGGCCATTGTTGCCGGAATTACAATAAGGCTGCTCCGTAAAAATGGTTATCGTATGTTTTAAAAATACCATTAATATACTAAATCTCTGCTAAAAGCAGGGGTTTTTTTATTTTTTTTGAATAGTGTGTTCAAATTCGGATGAGCCCTTGGCATTATTGGCTCCATGCTGTCTGTAAATGCTTTCTGGAAGCCTTGCGCTCTTTAAAGTTATGAATATTTCTCTGAAAGATGGGAAATGAATAACTTTGGGAGGAGTGTTTTAGATGAACAGATTAAAAAAATGGACAAAACGATCCATCATGTCAGCTTTATTTTTAGGGGCATTGTTAACGACTTTTCACTCGATATCCGGAGTAGAAGCTAGATCGATCGTTAACTTTTATCAAAGTGAAGCTGAGCAAACGAGCAAGGATGAACAATCAGGTTTTGATCATACATTTAAGTCGGTTGGAGTGGCATTTAAATTCTTAAAGCGTGTAGCCAGTCTGGATCCAAAGATTTCAGCCAGCGAAGCGGTTGCAAGCCAACCCCCAACTTTGGAGGAATCCATTGACTGGTCGCAATATCAGACAAAGCAAGTCATTGCTACGGGTTATACGGCATTTTATGAATCAACAGGAAAAAATCCTGATCACCCTTCATTTGGCATTACATACTCAGGAGTTAAAGTAAAACGAGATTTATATTCTACTGTTGCAGCAGATTTAAATGTTTTTCCGATTGGGACAATCCTGTTTATCCCTGACTATGGCTATGGCGTTGTGGCCGATAAAGGCGGCGCGATTAAAGGAAACAAACTTGACCTTTATTATGAAACGGTTGAAGATGTTTATAATAATTGGGGAAAAAAGACGCTTGATGTCTTTATCATTGAAATGGGCGATGGCACTCTGACGGAAGAAGATTTAAGAATACTGAATGAAAATGAGTCGATGCAGGTTTTTAGGCAGCGATATATTCAATCCGAGCAAAAATAAATAGCAAGGAGGCAAATCCAAATTATAACGGATTTGCCTTTTTAGTTTTAAGCTCTGTTAAATTTGCCTGTTGATTTCCGCTGCAGGCACTCCCTTTCCGCGGGCGGTCCGGGAGCCTCCTCGTCGCTTTGCTCCTGTGGGGTCTCCCTTTGAGCCGCACTCCCGCAGGAGTCTCGTGCCTTCCGCTCCAATCAACAGGGTTCTGAAAAACAACAATAAGCTTTAACAGAGCCTAATTTTATAAAGAGGAGAATGCCTCTGGATGAATTTTCTTAGCTAAACTTACCGCTCCTTCAATCAACCGTGGCGATGGCCTGCAATAAAGTTCTTCTTCAAGGACAAGAATCTTATTCTGCTTTACGGCCTCTAACTCGCTCCAGCCGGGACGTTTCAACACTATTTCCGGATTTACCTTTTCCCTTCTGACACCTACCCATGCGAGGCAAATATAATCCGGCTGCCTTTTCAGCACATCATCCCAATCGGTTTGGACACTTGCAAGCTCAACTTCCTTAAATAGGTTCTTAGCTCCAGCAATCTCACTGATCTCTGTGAGCCAATTGACTTTGCCGGGTGTAAAAACAGGCTTCGGCCACCATTCCCAATATAAGCTGGGTTTTTCCCTTATCGCTGCTGAGATTTTCTTGAGCTCTTCTATTTTTGCCCGAAAGTCTTTAGCTGCAGAAATGCCTACTTCAGGCTTACCGATTTTTTCGGCAGCAGTGATTAAATCTTGCTCAATATCCTCCAGGCTTTGCGGGTTTAAAACTATGTGGGGGATGTGCCTTTTCTTCAATTCCTCCACATTCTTTTCCATACCCGGTACGCTTAAAGAGGCAAGCACCAGGTCAGGCTTCAATTCTTCAACCATATCCATATTGATGGACAAGTCGGGCCCCAGCCGCGGAAGCCCGCTAATTTGATCAGGCCAATCTGAGTAATCATCCACACCGGCCAGCATATGGGTAAAACCTAAATATTCCATTAACTCCGTATTGCTCGGACATAAAGAAAGGATTTTCATTTCCAATCACACCTATCAGGATAATAAATAATGAAGTCCTAAAGTTAATAGGATGCCTGTTAAGCCGCCAAATAAAACTTCAACTGGCTTATGGCCAAGCAGCTCCTTCAATTCTTTTTGCTTTTCCTTTTCCTCTTTCTTTTGCCACATCTTTGCTTCTTCAACAAATTTATTGAAATCCGCGACAAGCTGGTTTAAAACGATTGCCTGTTCCCCTGCCTGGCGGCGTACGCCGGTAGCATCAAACATGGTGATGATGGCAAAAACGGCAGAAACGGCAAATACAGCGGAGTCCATCCCGGTTTCAAGTGCAACACCAGTGGAAAGGGCTGTAACAGCCGCAGAATGGGAGCTTGGCATCCCTCCAGTACTTGTCAGCAGTGACCAATCAACTTTCCTGGAAGCGATAAATTGAATAGGCACTTTTACAAATTGGGCAAAGAAGATGGCTGCGAGAGCAGACCATAGAGGGAAGTTCGTGAATAATTCCATTTGAGACCACCTTTAAGTTGTATGTTACTTTACTGGAACTGTCATCGTTTTTTTTAGCATGTTTTCTTATAGATTGTTGTTTTTAGGAATTTGCCCGTTGATTTCGGCTCCAGGCACTCGCTTTCCACGGGGCTACCGGGAGCCTCCTCGACGCTCTGCGTCTCCGGGGTCTCCCTTGGTATGCTACTCCCGTAGGACGTTGAATAAGCTTCCTCGAATGGCACCGCACGAAGAAAATACGATAGGATTTTCGAGGATCTCGTGCCCTCCGCTCCAATCAACTCAGCGGTTAAACTTAGTTAGCCTTCTCAAAGCAGCAAACTTTAAGAAAACAGCCTTTTTTAAAATGCAGTTCAACAGATTGGCTGAAATTTCTTAAAACTTATATCTAATATTCTCTAATAGTTTTCCTCTTCCTGCAAGCAGTTCTCTTATAAGCTTTGTGAAGAGTTATTCTTTTTTTGAAAATGGGCCGTTGCAGTTAAAGAAAGCAAGAGGATTAATTCAAACGCATTAACAGCTGCAGCACTTTCGATAGGGAGCTTTATGGGGCTTCCAATGATCATGATTAGAGATCCGGCAAAAAACCAAAACCATTTTTGTATGCGCCAAATCAAAATTGAGGATGCCAGCAGAACAAGAGAAACGATCAGGACCATGATAGGCGGTCCGCTTTGAGCTTCTGCACTGCTATAACTCAAAACATTGTATTCCCATTGCCGCTCGAGTTTAAGGCCAAACACCTCTGTAATAAGCTCAAGCATAATTAATCCTGCAGTCAGGAGAAATGCTATAATTTTCAGCCAGCTTTTACTCGCCCACTCAATGTCTGCCTGTTTTAAGGTACTCCAGGAATAAAGAACAAGCAAAGGCGTGAAAAAGGCATGAATCCAAAAACGGGCATAATTCAAGAATTCAAGTGCGATTCCCTCTCCGATAAAACGGCCGGCTGCCAGAATTCCATTATCATAAATCAGACCGGCTATAACGGGCAGCAAGAAGGCAGCACTCGCAGACCCACTGTTTTTTACCAAAACGAGCGCCCAGAGGAAAAGCAATATATAAGCGATAGCGAATCCGGCAAATAAAATCGTGTCCATATCGTACTCCTTTCTTTCTCTATTCTTCTTTACCCATTTATGCCGGAATATACTTAATAAAAGGTGCTGAAGCTGTTGATGTGCGAATAATCTTTCCTTTTGCTAAAATGGGCAGTAACAGCAAGGCAGGGGCTTGTAAAATGAAGTGGGAGAGGATGCTCTTGGTAGATTACCCGATTGAATATTATGAGTTCTTCATCAGCTTTAATGAAGGTGACTATTATACGTGCCACGACCTTCTGGAGGAAATGTGGATGACGGACAAGGGCAACCTCTTTTTTAAAGGGCTTCTTCAGATGAGTGTAAGCATTTATCACTACGAGTATGGCAATGTAAAAGGAGCAAGGCTTATGATGCAGGCAGCCCATGATTACTTGCAGTCGTACCGGCCGAAGCATTGGGGGCTCGACTTGGAGAATGTATATAAGTTCATTGAGGAATGTCTCTCTATTTTTCCGAAGCAGATCGATCGGGTGCCATTTAAAGAGGTCGGAAATCTTCCAAAGCTCCCTCAACTCGTATTGTATCTGGAAGATTAGGCAGGAAGGATAGTGTTATAAAATTAGATAGTCGAAATAATTCTGTGTTTTCGATATAATAAGATGAAGTTATGAGTGAAGCTATTATGGGGGTGCTAAAATGTTTTCAGTAAAAAAGGAATTCAATTTTTCAGCTGAACACGAATGCCTGATTGTCGGTGTGTTTGATAAACCAAACAAGTTTGAAGGTGCTCTTGCCAGTGCAGACGAGCAGTTTGACGGCCAGCTGACAGAGCTTGTGAAAAGCGGAGATATTTCTGCAAAGAGAAAAGCTGTTGCAAAAATACATACATTTGGAAAAATTGGGGCCAAGCGCTTAATTGCAGTGGGTCTTGGGAAGGAAAAAGATTTTAGCTTTGAGCTTCTGCGCGAAGCATTGGGCAGAGCTTTTAAAGAGGTGAAATCGTCCAAGCTTCAGGATGCAGCAGTATACCTTGATACTTTTACAAGCGAAAAAGTAGATGCGCTGGACACAGCCCACGCAGTCAGTGAAGCATTTGCTCTTGCTACATACAAATTTGAAGATTACAAACAGAAATCGAATGAACCGGAAAAAGAAATTGAAAGCGTTGTGGTGTATAGTGATGCAGCGGATGAAGAAGATGTTAAGGCATCCCTAACGGTTGGATATGCATACGGAAAGGGAACGAACTCAGCCCGTACACTGGTAAATTTGCCAGGGAATATGCTGACAGCTACAGATATGGCAAATTACGCTTCAGAGCTTGCATGGAGATATGGATTCGAAGTTGAAATCCTTGATAAAGAAGACATGCTTAAGCTTGGCATGGGTGCCCTCTTGGCCGTTAACCAGGGGTCAGCAGAGCCTCCTAAAATGATTGTCCTTAAATATCAGGGCAAGGAAGAATGGAAAGACGTAATTGGTTTGGTCGGTAAAGGGATTACCTTTGATACAGGCGGTTATTCCATTAAGCCGAAGGACGGCATTGTCGGCATGAAAAGCGATATGGGCGGGGCAGCAGCCGTGCTTGGCGCAATGGAAGTGATCGGAGAGCTAAAGCCTGAGCAAAACGTGGTCGCTGTCATTCCTTCCACTGATAATATGATCAGTGGAACAGCCTTCAAGCCCGATGATGTTATCACATCCATGAGCGGCAAGACTATCGAAGTCCTTAATACGGATGCGGAAGGCCGTCTGGCTCTAGCGGATGCGGTAACGTACGCAAAGCATCATGGAGCAAACTACCTGGTTGATGTAGCAACACTGACAGGCGGTGTGATCGTCGCGCTTGGCGAGGAGACAACAGGAGCTTTAGCCAATAATGAAGAATGGTTTGAGCAGGTCCTTGAAGCATCCTATGAAGCAGGCGAACCAATCTGGCGCTTGCCGCTTTTTGAAAAAGACAAGGAAAGAATCAGAAACAGCAAAGTTGCCGATTTGAACAACTCACCTGGCCGCGCCGGGCATGCTATTATGGGCGGAGGATTCGTAGGCGAATTTGCCGAAGACACTCCGTGGGTGCACCTTGATATAGCAGGAACAGCGACAACGACGAAAAACTATGACCTTGGTCCATCAGGCGCAACAGGAGTAATGGTCCGCACACTGGCCCTGCTGGTGGAAAGATTTGAAACTAAATAATATTTTCTTAGAACTCCGGAGAAATCCGGAGTTTTTTATTGGGGAAAATTTGCAGGTAAAGCCTTTTTTTCGGATAAAAAGGGAATATCGAGGATATATTGATTTTTTCACTGATAAATGAAAAACTTCGTTAGAAAGTTCAAAAAAACAGATTTTGTATTCCATTTCCATGAAAATTCAGCTTAAATGCGTCTCTGGCCAAAATTTAATATTAAGAAAGCAGGCAAAAAAGGCCTCTTGCCGGCCGATAGGAACCAAATAGCCAAAACTAGCAAAATACCGGCCGCAGCCGTACATTTACCGGCCAAAACTAGCAAAATTCCGGCCAAACTGCATGCTTTACCGGCCGATCGATAGGTATCAGCCTTAGTACCTGGCAAAGGCCGGCTGCTCCTCTACTTTTCGCAAATCTTCCAGCGTCAAACCCTATTTCCACCTCTGGTCTAAACTCCCAATACCAATCTACTAAAAACAGATTGACACCCAAAGAGAAGGTATGATAATTTAATACTTGTGTTTTAATACTCTACCAATTTAGCAGAGTAAAGTAAAAATAAAAAGGTAGCAAACAGAAAGAGGGTTACATCATGAATGCAGTTGTACTTGCAGTTCTAATCATGCTTGTTCTCAGCCTTTTGCGTGTGAATGTGGTTCTTGCCCTTGTGGCGGGTGCACTAGCAGGCGGGCTGGCAGGCGGTTTAAGCATAGATAAAACAATTGAAATCTTTTCAAACGGACTGGGAGGAAGTGCTGAAGTTGCTTTAAGCTACGCCTTATTAGGTGGCTTTGCCATTGCAATCTCGGCAACAGGCCTGCCAAATCTGATGGTTGAATGGGTTCTCGCAAAAGTCGGCAAGGATGGTGAATCCAGAGGGAAAACTTTATCGAAAGCACTGATCGTATTTTCTATCTTAATGATGGCGATTTTTTCCCAAAACCTGATTCCAATCCATATTGCGTTTATTCCGATTTTAATTCCGCCTTTATTGAAGGTCATGAATGAGTTGAAAATTGACCGCCGATTAATTGCTTCTGTATTGACATTCGGTTTAACGGCACCTTATATTCTATTGCCGGTGGGCTTCGGCCATATTTCCAAGGGATCCTAGCAGAAAATATGGAAAGCAGCGGTTTGGCGGTAAACATGTCCGACATTCCAAAAGCGATGCTGATTCCGACTGCAGGTCTTGTTGTTGGTTTGCTCATTGCGATTTTTGTTTCTTACCGCAAGAAAAGAGACTATCAAACAACAGAAATCGTTGAGATGGAAAAAGGCGAGTACTCAAAAGCGGGCATTATCTTGTCCCTAGTTGCGATTGTTGCAGCATTGGTTGTTCAGCTGCAGCTTGATTCCATGATTTTTGGTGCTTTGGCCGGTATTTTAGTGATTTATATCAGTGGGGCTGTTAAGTGGCGCGAAGCTGATCAGCTTTTAACAGAAGGTATGAAGATGATGGCCTTTATTGGATTTGTTATGCTGGCAGCTTTCGGATTTGCTGATGTTTTAAAAGAAACGGGAGATGTGGAAAGGCTTGTTGAGCAGGCAGCAGGAGTCATTGGTAACAATAAATCGCTTGCAGCATTGCTTATGCTACTTGTTGGTTTGCTTGTGACAATGGGAATCGGTTCCTCATTTTCAACGATTCCAATTATTGCAACCATTTTCGTTCCGCTTGCACTTGAGGTTGGCTTCAGCCCAATGGCGACAATCGCATTAGTTGGAACTGCCGCAGCGCTCGGAGATGCTGGATCCCCGGCATCAGACAGTACTTTAGGGCCGACAGCAGGCTTAAACGCTGACGGGCAGCACAACCATATTTGGGACACTTGTGTGCCAACATTCGTGCACTATAACATCCCGCTGATCCTCTTTGGATGGCTGGCAGCGGTTATTCTTTAATAAAAGACTGTGTATGTAAAGTTTGTTGCTTTGTGAAGGCAATTATAATTTAACCAACTGAGTTGATTGTAGCGGAGGGCACTTGACTCCAGCGGGAAGTGAGGGAAGTGCGAGACCCCACAGGCGAAGCCGAGGAGGCTCGCAACCCTCCCCGCGGAAAGCAAGTGCCCGCAGCGGAAATCAACGGGCAGAATTCATAAACAAAAACAACAATCTATACGAAAAGAGCCTTAATAAAAGGCTATGTGGCACCCTGCTGATTTGGGGGGAAGGTACGAGATCCTCAAAAATCAACAGGCAGCAGAGCATAGTAAAAGCAGCTTCTCTTTTTTAGGGAGGCTGCTTTTCTATATACTTTTAACCACCTTAAAAGTAGGTTACCATAAAGAAAAAACGAACCGAGGTGGCGGCAGTGTATTTTGGGAAAGTAAGAAAACAGGTTTCCGGCAGGGTACCGCCCAACCAGAACGTTACGACGTCCTTTCCTGTTTTGCATTATGGAAATGTCCCCTATTACAGCGATATGCAGGAATGGTCTCTAAAAATTTCTGGGGAAGTGGAAAAGGAGGTTGCGTTATCTTATGACGAGGTGATGAATCTCCCGCAGACTGAGTATAAAAATGACATCCACTGTGTCACGGGCTGGTCAAAACTTGATAATGTGTGGAAGGGAATTTCGGCTGTAGAGCTGGCCAGGATTGCAGGTGTAAAAGAGACTGCAAAATTTGTCATCCTCCATGCAGAGGAAGGATGGACAACTAACCTTCCAATTGATGATTTTCTAAGAGAGACCAGTATGCTGGCGCATACGCATAATGGTGAAATATTAACACCTGAGCACGGATTTCCGTTGCGTGCAGTGATTCCCCATCTTTATTTTTGGAAAAGCGCCAAGTGGGTGAGAGGCATTGAATTTTCAGAATCTGATAAGCCGGGATTCTGGGAGAAAAACGGTTACCATAATTATGGGGATCCCTTTAAAGAAGAACGCTTCAGCTGGGATTAAATCCATCATAAGCATTGGCAGAGTTTTTCATTATATTCACTTGAAAACACTTATAAAAAAAGTTTATAATAAGATAACTACTTATTATTGCTTACGCAAAAGCAATTTCACTTAAAAAAGCAGGCGGTATAATATGTTCCAAGAAGAAAGATTGATAGCGATACTGAATTATCTGGAAAACAATAAGCGGATATCGGCAGAACAAATTTGTACATTGTTTAATGTATCTAGAGACACGGCAAGGCGCGATCTGGTTAGGCTTGAAGAGGAACAGAAGATTATCCGGACAAGAGGGGGAGCAATTCTGCCAACTCCCCGCCATGAAGTAAAGGATTATGCCAATCGGCTAAAGATGGTTTCTTCCGAGAAAAAAAGAATCGGGCAAAGTGCAGCATCCCTTATCCAAGACGGTGAAAGAATTATTTTGGATACCTCCACGACCGTTCAGGCATGTGCCGAAAATATGGGAGAAATTTCTTGTACGGTTATAACTAATTCAATTAACCAGGCGGAAATACTTTCATCAAATCCCAATGCGGATATCCTGCTGCTTGGCGGCATGCTGCAAAAAGAGCACCGCTTTTTATACGGCTCTTCTGTTATTGAAAAGCTTTCACAGTATCAAGTGGATAAAGCATTCATTGGAGTAGTCGGCCTTTCGGAAAGCGGCCTAACTCTTGCTCATGAGGAAGATGGTATGGTTAAAAGAAAAATGATCAGCCAGGCGGACCAGGTAATCGTCCTTGCTGACCATACCAAAATCGGTGTAACCGAGTTTTTTCGGTTTGCCGAGTTAACTGATGTTGATCTTCTTATAACGGATAAAATGCCTAAAAAAGCTTTTATCGACATATTGGAGAGGTTTAATGTGGAATTGCTGATAGCAGAGGGCTAATCAAATAGGCGCTGGCGTAACCCGCTTGGGGCGTGACGGTCTGTGCTCTCTAACTGAAGTATTCCCTTAACCATAAAAGCGTTACTAGCTGGAAAGCAGCTGTAACGCTTTTTTATTAGCAGGATCTGTTTACCTTGCCCGTTGATTTCCGCTGCAGGTGTTCGCTTTTCACGGGCAGTTCAAGAGCCTCTTGCCCCTTCCGCTCCTATCCGCAAAGATCTTTAACACAGCTTATTAGAAGGAGACTGCCGTCCACTAAAACCCAAAGAGCATAGAAAAGATATTTTTCTTTTTAAGCCTTTTCTTTGGTTTTTCCTGATCAAAAACCAAAAGAGTATCAGCCGGAATTTTACGGCTGTTTCCAGCTTGTTTGGCTTCAAGTGCTTCAATCCGTTTATTCAAGCGTTCTATCTCTTTCTGAAATTCTTCTATTTCCCGGCGGTGCTGAAGCAGCTGATAAGAGACAACGTCATCTGCTTTTCCGTTCAGTCTCTGCTCAAGTTCGCTTATTTTTAACAAAACCTTTTCCATGGCTGGGTTCGTTTGTTCGTTTTGGACAGTTCCTTTTCTGGCCTTTTTGCCCCTTACGGTTACATCCTGCAAAATCAATCCCTGATTTAGCTGATCCTGAACCTGCTTCAGCAGATCAATATCTTCATTCGTAAATAAATAATGCCCCAATTCATTCCGTTCCGTCCGGAGTTCCAGTTGTTTGACCCATCGCTGCACAGTGCTTGGTGAAACCCCTAATAATTTGGCTACAGCACTCGTATTCATCCTGATCCCCTCCCGTTTTCCAAACCCAATTCTCTATTGAAAACAAGAAGTCCTTCCCGGGTGACAAAACAAGTTTTCTTTCGCCAAAGATAGTGTTAATTTTACATTTTTTTGAATTCCTCGTTGTGCTCTGAGGAATTCATCTTGAAAAATCTATCGGTAATCCAGCCAACAGTGCTTCCTATCATGGCGCTTCCAATGATGTCAGAAGGGTAATGATGGCCAGCCCAAATACGTGAAAACCCAGTAAGAACTGAAAGCCAGCACAAAACATTGCCTATAAATCGGTTTCCGTTTTGGATGACAACAGAAGCAGCAAATGCCATTACTGTATGCTTGCTTGGAAAAGTGGAATCCCTTTTTGATGGAATCAATATCCCTACCTTTCTTTTTACAAAGGGCCGCGGTTTAAAATAGATAAGCTTGATGAATCTGTTCAGGACTAGTGCGAACAGAGAAGCCAGCACAGCCTTTTTTGCTGTCCTTCTTGCTGGCCCTTTTGCCAGCCACATACCTGCCAGTGCAAATAAAAACACATACCTTGCCTTATTCGAAATGAGAATCATCAGAGATCCAGGGGGGCAAAACGGCCGGATATCCGGGTTATTGCGTTGAAAAACTTTTCATCCATTTTACAATCTCCTTTTGCCTTAATACCCTTAATATTTGCCACTTTGCCCTTATTAACTCAAAACCTGATATGGGAATTTGCTGAAGCAAGCTGTTCGCAGACTAATGATTGTTTCATGGATATATTGCCAGCATAGCGGGAGCCTCCTTAAACAAAACCTCTGTAGTCTGCACTCCCTCAGGACATTAAATAAGCATCGCACGAAGGAAAGGCGAATCCCGCGCTTTACGCTTTAAATCAATAAATACACCCATACGCTTTACCACAGCCTAAAACAAAGTAAAAACCATGCAGCAATAGCATGGTTCTTAACAATACTTAATTTTTAAAAAAGTCTTTGAAAACAAGGGAAGCGAAGCCCATATACGCACTGATGGTATGTCCGCTTTTATCAAAATGGGTGTAATTCCAGAAAAACATTGAGGTACCTCCTTTAAAATTGAACTCCCCCGCTTTGGCAGGGGAAGAGATTTACTTTATCTGTTCAGAACGGACCGAGAGCCATTCGTTCATATAGCCAGGAACCTTTCCATCCGATGTAAGGTTGGCATGTCCGCCCTCCAGCAGGTGAAATTGTTTATCCTTGCTTGACACCAGGTTCATGACGGGAAGAAGCTGTTCTTTCGGTACAAGGCGGTCATAGCTTGAAGCAACTGCAAGGAGATTTGCGTTAATATTGCCAAGAGATGCTTTTTTTCCATCGATGACGAGGCTGCCTTTGACAAGCTTGTTTTCTTTTCCGAGATCATGCAGTATTTGCTTTAAAGCTGCACCGGCAAACGGAATATGGCCATTTGTCCAGTGGTTGAACCGCTTCCACCTTTTGGCGTATTCTTCATTGTCGGCACGGCTCAGAAGGGTTAAATAAGGGGAATAATAGACAGGCGAGGTAACCAGCCGCATTCCCGTTTTAATGGCCGGGGCAGGAATTAGGCCCCATGCATCCAAGATGGAATCCAGGTCAGCGTCTGTTTCCCGCAATTCCTCTGCCCACTGGTCGAACACCGGGACCAGGCTAAAATCAATCGGCGCAACAGATAGGATCAAATTTTTAACAGGCTCTTCTGCAATGGCAGCATAAATGGCTGCAAAAGTCCCGCCCAGGCAAAAGCCCATAACCGTTATTTCCTCTGCTCTGGAATGGTATAGAGCTCTCCTGACACCCTTCTGGATGTATTGGACAATATAGTCATCCATCGTAATGTCTTTATCCTCATAGCCTGGAATGCCGAAATCGAGCAAGTAAACATCATAGCCGCTGTTGGTCAAGGCTTCGATTAAACTATTCTGCGGCCCCAAATCAAGAATAAAAGCTTGATTTACCAAGGAATAAACAAGGAAGACTGGCACCCTGTATTTCTTTTCAGCGGGTGCATAATGCCAGAGAACAGCCTTGTTTTTCTTCCAAGCAGCCGTGCGGGGAGTGAACCCTGTTTCCGGTTCAGGCTGCTTGATGGTTTTGAAAAACCCTTGCAATTTTTTATATAAAGGAGTTTCTGCCATCTTATTGATCCGCGCTTTCACTGCTGCTGGAAGATTCTAATTTTGATTGTGGGCCGCCAAGCGATTTTATTAATTCCTCCATCGATTGAGCCAAAGACATCACTCTTTCATCGATCAGATCCATTTTTTCTTCCGCCTGAACCGTCAATTTAGCGGCATTTGCCACATCTGTTTTTGTAGGGAAATTTAGAGGGATAGAGAGAGTTTCAATGGCTTGCTGCAGCTTTTTCATAGCGGCGGCCGTGACCTCAGAGCGGGTGAGCATATTGTTTAACACATCTTCTTTATTGATGGAGCTCTGGATCGATTCATTCAGCTCTTTCTCCACCTTCATCCCTACCTTTTTTATAGCGTTCAATAGGGCGTCTGTATGGTTTATGGTCATATTCATTCTCCTTTCTATAAGATGCGGTTCAAAAAGTCTAATCCTCCTTTTTGAACGGTAATCATAAATAAAAAACTAAAGTGATACAGTCATACCGCCGTCGACGACTAAAACCTGGCCTGTAACGTAATCAGAGGCTTTTGAGGATAGGAAGACAGCAGCTCCTTTTAAGTCATCATCATTGCCGAATCTTCCAGCAGGAACGTTTTTGAGGATGACTGAGCTTGATTTTTCCAATGCCTTTGTCATTTTGGTTGGAAAAAAGCCTGGAGCAATGGCATTTACCTGGATACCTAAAGGGGCCAGTTTTACAGCTAAATCCTTTGTGAGGGAGATAACTGCTCCTTTGCTGGTGCTATAGGCGACTGCGTCCAGAAAAGCCGAATTTGCCCCCCTCATGCCGTTAACAGAAGAAATATTGATGATTTTTCCGCTGCCCTGTTTCGTCATCACCTTTGCGGCTGCCTGTGAAAATAAAAACAGACCTTTTAAATTTACATTCATGACTTTGTCCCATTTATCAGCAGGCAGTTCCAGTACGGGAGCAATCCATGACGTGCCGCTATTATTGATCAGGATATCAATGCTTCCGAATTTTTCTAAAGTTTTATTGATTACTTTTTGGATGTCTTCTTCGCTCGTAATGTCACACTCCATGGCAAGCGATTCGATTCCTTTTGCAGTTAAGCTGCTGCTGACGCGCTCGCATGCTTCGAGATTGCGTGAACACACTACAACGTTCGCTCCTGCGTCTCCAAGTGCATTCGCCATTTGCTCGCCAAGTCCGCGTCCGCCGCCTGTTACGATTGCCGTTTTATTATCCAAATGAAATAACTCATTCAGTTCCATCGTCATCCCTCCCTTTAGCAAAATTGTGTTTGCCATTCTTTTAGCAGATTTATTTTAAAATAGACTTCGATATAGTATAGACAAGCAAACCGCCAGTGGTGCCAAAATTGGTATTTTCGCCTTGTCCCAAAATGTATAAGGGAGAAGGAAAGAGAAAAGGATGAATAATAAACTGAGGGGAGGCCGAAACATGGACAGGGAACAAATCGAGGAGATCTTTAATGAATCCGGCTCTCAAGTGCTTAACAGCGGACTGGCTTTTAAAGTGTGGCTGAAAGGGGAATGGGATACGGATAATAGGGAGGATATAGAGGAATTTCTGAGTGCTTATTCCTTTGTTGGCGAAAGAGAGCTTTATGCAGATGAACTTCTCTATCACTACCGCATATTTAAATATATCTCGGATAAAAATGAGCTTTCTTTTTTCTCGTGGTAAACAAAAACAAACACAGATCAGAGACCTGTGTTTGTTTTAGATATTATTATTAACTAGCCATTTTCTGCTGCTTGCTAGCTGCTTTGTAGTGGTTTTCAAAGAATTCGTTTGTATCTTTTACAACTACTTTGCTAAGCAGGATTAATGCAATTAAGTTTGGAATCATCATTAATGCGTTTGCCATGTCAGCGAAAGCCCAAACGGTTGTCAAGCTTGCAACTGCTCCAATTCCAGTAGCAAAAATGTATACTCCGCGGTATGCCATAATGCCTTTAGTTCCAACAAGGTATTCAAAGCATTTTTCACCGTAAACATACCAGCCCACGATTGTAGAGAAACCGAAGAAGATAACGGAGAATGCTACAATATACTCCCCGACTGTGCCAAGGGCGTGTGTGAATGCTGCACTCGTTAATGCGCCGCCGTCAAGATTGGCTTCGTGCTGAACGCCTGATAGCAAGCCGCCTGTTGTATCCCAGAATCCTGTAATGATTAGAACTAATCCAGTCATTGTACAAACAACGATTGTAACAATAAAAGTACCTGTCATGGCTACTAGCGCCTGTTTAACAGGGTGGTCTGTTTTTGCGTTACCAGCAATAAGGGCAGCTGTACCAAGACCTGCTTCGTTAGAGAAAATACCTCTCGATACACCGTTTTTAATTGCTTCAGATACAACAACACCGACAAATCCGCCAGTTGCTGCAACCGGATTGAAGGCATAATAGAAGATTGTTTCAAAACCAGGGATGATCTGGTCGTAGTTAACGGCAAGGATAATCAAAGCCCCGCCAATATAAAGAACTGCCATGATTGGTACAAAGAATCCGGCAACTGTACTGATGCGCTGAATTCCGCCAAAAATAATTAACGCTGCAAGTACTGCTAAAACAATCCCTGTTACCCAGTTATTAATGCCAAAAGATGTATCCATTACAGCTGCGATTGTGTTTGATTGAACACTGTTCCCGATTCCAAGTGCTGCAAATGCGCCAAATATGGCAAATGCAACTGCCAGCCACTTGAATTTTTTGCCCAGGCCGCGCTCTACATAATACATAGGCCCGCTGGAATACTCGCCATTTGCATTTTTAACACGATATTTCATAGCCAATAGCGCTTCGGCATATTTGGTTGCCATTCCAAGCAAACCAACGACCCACATCCAAAAGATGGCACCAGGACCCCCTAGCGTGATCGCCGTTGCCACACCGGCAATATTACCGTTACCGATTGTAGCAGCCAGAGCCGTCATAAGGGCTTTGAAGTTACTCACATCTCCCTCATCATTAGAGGAAGCTTGCCCTTCCTTTGTAAATCCTAATTTAAATGCATACAGCAGTCTTCTGAACTGAAGACCTTTCAGCATGACTGTTAATAGAACACCAGTACCAAAAAGCAAAATCAAACTTGGTGTACCCCAAAGCACCCCATTAATTTTATTAAGCGTTTCAAGCATAAAATCGTCGCCTCCCAGATGTTAACGCTTTCAATTTTAATAACCTAAACTAATAAACTATGATAACTTTGTGAACATGTCCTATTGTAAAATTATCTGAATATAACTTCAACCCATTTTCACAAATTAAAACTATTGGGAATTTTATAAAAAAAGTACCAGGTACCACCCGAATTTTGTCGAATCGCCATTATAGCTTTGGTAGAGAGTTGGGGGTGGAATGAGGTATAATATTATAGGTTGGAAATGGTGTTATTGGAATTTCAATAGGATATTAATTATGAGAGTATATATTAGTGGTTTAAAGGGGTTTTAGGATTGGGTGAAGATAAATTGGAAAAAGATCCGTTTAAGAGGACGTTTGGCAATCTCGAGGAACTGGTTGATAAGATTCGGGATGTTTTGGAATGTCCAGTGACAATAGAGGATGTCAATCATCGCCTGATTGCCTACAGTACGCATGACGACCAGACGGATACGGCAAGAATTGCAACGATTATCAGCAGAAAGGTGCCGGAAAAGGTCATTAACCGTCTATGGAAGGAACGGGTGATTCCCCAGCTCATGCAAAGCGGTGAACCTTTGAGAATTCCGGAAATAACGGAAATCGGCCTCGGCAATCGGGTAGCAATCTCCATCCGTAATCATAATGAAGTACTGGGCTATATTTGGGCAGTGGAGGAAGAAGCGCCTTTAACAGCAAGCAAGCTGAACCTTCTAAAACTGGCTGCCCAGTCTGCAAGGACCGAACTGTTAAAACTAAACTCGCAAAAAAAGAAAAGAGTGGAAGGGTACCAGGACTTTTTCTGGGAGCTGTTAACCGGCCATTTTCAAAGCCATAATGAAATTTTGGGCCGATTCGAGGATCTTAATATCAAACCGCCAGCCCCCTTTGCCGTTCTCGTCTTTCAGTTTAAGGAAGAAATCACGTCAAAAATTGAACAAAATATTATCTATCTGATTACTACTAGCCAGAAAATTAATATTACCTTTTATGCAGCGATGGGGAATGAGTTTATTATCCTTGCAGCACCGCCTGAACCTTCTTTATCTGAAAAACCATTCATTGAGTTCATCCAGTTCTTCATCGATCAAATGAAAACCAGGTTTACCATTGACCACATTAGCGGGGCCACCGGAACCATCTACGACCGCTATGAAAAAGTGGAAAAGAGCTACCAGGAGGCATTAAAGGTTCTTAGGCTTAAAGATCAATTTACGGAAGAAACCCAGGAGGTATATAGCTATCAGCAGCTTGGCATATTCCGGTACCTTGATTCGATTCTGGAGAAAAAGCGGGCAGAACCTTATGAGCACCCTGCAATCGAAAAGCTTGTAAAATACGATGCTGAGCATCGAACCAATCTATTAGCTACTCTGGAAGCTTTTATCGACCATGACAGCAATGTAAACGAAACAGCAAAGAAACTTCACGTCCATATGAACACACTTAACTATCGGCTGAAGAGAATCACAGAGATAGGGGAAGTCGATTTAAAAAATACCAATACAAAGCTCTCCTTGTATCTTGAGCTGAAAATAAGGCGTTTGGAAAAAAAGAGCCCTCATTTGTAGATTTCCACAAATGAAGGCTCTTTCATTTTACCGAATTAACAATGACAGCGCTTTTATAAAATTATTATACTGAGTATAGTAAATTTCATACTTGATAGATTGAAAGGGGATTTTTCCATGATTATTGGAGTACCTAAAGAAATTAAAAACAACGAAAACCGTGTTGCTGCAACACCAGCAAGCGTTGATGCACTAGTTAAATCCGGACATAAAGTACTTGTTGAAATCGACGCAGGAATTGGAAGCGGTTTCACAAATGAAGACTATACAGAAGTTGGAGCTGTCATTGTTGATACAGCAGCAGAAGCTTGGGCTGCAGAAATGGTCATGAAGGTTAAAGAGCCACTTCCATCTGAGTATGGATATTTCCGTGAAGGTTTGGTTCTTTTCACATATCTTCACCTTGCAGCTGAACCTGAGCTAGCAAAAGCATTAACTGAAAGTGGTGTTACTGCTATTGCTTATGAAACAGTAGAAGTAAACCGCACACTGCCTCTTCTTACTCCAATGAGTGAAGTGGCAGGACGCATGGCTTCTCAAATCGGAGCTCAGTTCCTTCAAAAAACAAATGGCGGCATGGGAATTCTTTTAGCCGGTGTTCCTGGCGTATCACGCGGCAAAGTGACAATCGTTGGCGGCGGTGTAGTAGGTATCAACGCTGCGAAAATGGCAATCGGCCTTGGTGCACAGGTTACAATTATCGACTTAAGCCCAGAGCGTCTTCGCCAGCTTGATGATATCTTTGGAAACAGCATCCAAACGCTAATGTCTAACCCATTCAATATTGCACAAGCAGTTAAAGAGGCAGATCTAGTAATCGGTGCTGTTCTTATCCCAGGAGCTAAAGCACCTAAGCTTGTAACAGAAGAAATGATCAAAACAATGAAGCCTGGTTCTGTAGTTGTAGACGTGGCAATTGACCAAGGCGGTATTTTCGAAACGGTTGACCATATTACAACTCATGACAACCCAACTTATGAAAAGCACGGCGTTGTACACTATGCAGTTGCGAACATGCCTGGTGCCGTTCCAAGAACATCTACAATCGCTCTTACAAACGTTACAATTAACTACGCTCTGCAAATTGCGAATAAGGGCGTTGTAAAAGCAATTGAAGATAACGCTGCACTTAAGCTTGGCGTGAACGTTGTAAATGGCAGCATCACATACCCAGCGGTTGCAAAAGACCTTGGCTATGACTATGTATCTGCAGAAGAAGCATTTGCTAAAGTTAAAGCAGTAAACTAATATACCAAAAACCCCCTAGCGATGAGGCTCAGGGGGTTTTGCTTTTGGTACTGGCCGACTATTTTTCCACCAAAATATTCTTGTATAAAAACCACCCATAAAAAGACGTCATTCAGCGAATCTTTATAATAAGGTTGGTAAGCCTTAATTATTTCCTCCCTTTCCTGATTAATAGGAGAGGGCTTTTTTATGTGCGCTGGTATGATGAAATAGGTTTGAAATTTGAGCTTGGATAGCTGTCCTGCGCAAAGCGCCTGCCCCCTCGAAGCCTTTTGCTTTTCTTAATAGCCCACTCAAAATGAGGACATCTGCATATTAAATAGAGAAGGCAATGAAAATAAGGAGGTTACCCAATATGCATCACTATAGAAGCCCTTATCATCGCGGGGGCGACAGATTCTTTTTCGGAGGACCGTTTATAGGAGGTCTGCTTGGCGGTTTTTTGGGAGGCGGATTAGGGGCAGCATTATTTACTCCAAGGCCATTCTACGGCCCGCCGCGGCCATTCTATGGGCCCCCGGCACCGTTTTACGGTCCTTATGGCGGCGGATACCCGGGATACGGCCCTTATGGATACGGAGGAAATCCTTATTATCAATAAAAAGTTAAAGCTCTCTGGCTGGAGAGCTTTTTTATTTTCTGCAGAAATGAATCTTATCCTACATCCACCGAAGCTTAAGAGTCAAATCACAGCATTTCACATTACCTTCCTTCTCGGATTCGAAATGAAGGCTGAGGCCATCTGGCGTATAAGACACAGAAGGTACTTGAGAAATGCCTGTTGATTTTATCATCTTTTCAACTTCACTCATTTTTGATTGTTGGGCAGCTGACATCAGATCATACGAAAATTTTTTTGATTCCGCCATGTTTACCAGTAATGTGCTGGCATCCCTCATAATTACTTCCATTTTTTTTGCCGAGCTCATGAACATCTCGGGATCCACACCAGGAAATGTCCTATAAAAGTAAACAGGATGGTAAAAGCCTTGATAATTTACAGGATAATGCTTGAAGCCATGAGGTGGAGAATAGGGTCCTGGCCTTGGGTATCGAAAATAATAATAGGGGTGCATCCGGTTCTGCCCCTTTCTTCATGTATATTCACTGAACGCATTTCCAATATATGAAAAAAGGGCTCTTCCTATGAAAGTCATTTCTGAAATGTTAGGAAACCAAAATTCACTTTTTGTCCTCCGTCATAGAAAAAAGGCTTTCGCATATGGTTGCTTTAGAAGGGCAAATTTTGAAAGGATTGATATAATAATTAAAGGGGTAAAGGAAGGGAATGAAGAATATATAAATGCGTGTTAGTGAAATTGGGAAACACAATTAAAACAGGATAGGAGGCCCCATATGGAATTGGAATTGATTTTGGAAGTCATTGAAAATAACGGGTATTTGGGGCTGTTTCTATGGCTGTGGGTAGGCGTTTTTATTTTTCCTGTTCCCAATGAATTGATTGTTATGACTGTCGGTCTTTCTTCCTCTTTAAAATCGCTTCATCCTGTACTCGCGTTTATCGTGATTTATTTCGGAATACTGGCAGCCCTTACCACTTGCTATACAATCGGCCGTTTTATCGGCAGGCCGCTTCTGAAATATTTTCAGAGAAGCAAAAGGTTTTCCAGAGTGATTGACTCCTCATTAAAGCTAATGGAAAAGTATCATGCCTTTTCTCTCTCCTTCAGTTATTTTGTTCCGGGCATCCGAAATTTCCTTCCCTTTTTGTATGGCTTCAGTAAATTGCCTTTTAAAAAATTCGCTCTGTTTGCATACAGCGGCGCGCTGTTATGGCTTTCCCTAACTTTTACACTGGGATACGTATTTGGGGATCATATTAATACAATAATCAAATATGAAAAGGAACTATTGCTTGGACTGGCGGCTGTAGCTGTGCTTACGATTGCGGTCCGTCTTATTCGAAGAAAGCGCGGGAAAGAACATGAAAAGCTTCATGACCAGGGTTTGGGATTATAGATTAAAAAGGCAGCTGAGCAGCTGCCTTTTGTTTATTAAAAAAGCCGCCTAATACTGATTTCGATGCTCAACAAGGTCGATGGCGCCAAGCACAATATGGGCGAGCCCAAAACCAACGATGGTGTTTGATACTGTTTTATTTGTTCTGCGGCGCTGATTCATTGCATAGCCTGCAGCAGTAACGGCAGTGCCGAGTACAGCCGGAATTAATCCTTCGCGAACACGATTCATGGCGGTCACCTCTTTTATCGTGATTGTCCAACAGGACATACCTATTTTGTTCTTATATAATGAATTATAGTATGACAACATTTTACATAAGAAAGGGGATAGGGGAATGGATTTGAAAGATACATTAATCGAAACGCTTGGAATGGAAATACTGTCTCTTGAGAAAGGCCGTGTGGTGGCTACTATGCCTGTTGACGGCCGGACCCGCCAGCCGTTTGGATTGCTGCATGGCGGGGCTTCCGTCGCTCTCGCTGAAACCGTAGCAAGCATTGGTGCTTACGAGCTTTGTGACAAGGAAACAGAATCAGTAGCCGGCCTTGAAATCAATGCCAACCATATCCGTGCTAAAAAGGACGGAATCGTGACAGCGGTCGCAACAGTCTTGCATCAGGGCCGTACAACTATGGTATGGGATATTAAAATTACGGATGAAGACGATAAACTGATCTGTACCTCAAGATGTACAATGGCAGTTATTAAAAGAAAATAAGGGATTAAAAAAAGCTTGTTTCTGTGGAAACGGGCTTTTTTTGTGGAGAAGAGATGTCGGGCTGCCTCAACAGGCAAGTTTATCAGCCCCTTTTTTAAGCAAGATAAAAACCCGCGGAAGTGCATAACTCCCGCGGGTTTATGATCTATTGATCCTTACTGGCTGACTTTTTCATATGCGGTGCATTTTTCAAATCATCCTGTACGCTTTTATCCCAGAGCTTGACGCCAGAATTATAAGCAGCACGGGCGATTAAATGACCGGCGACAGGAGAAGTCATGAAGATGAACACAATACCGAGCAGCACTCGGGAATTGAAAAAGCCATCTTTTACATAAAAGAAGAGCAGCGTTCCAAGCAGAATGGACATCACACCCAAAGTAGCTGATTTTGATGCCGCATGGTTTCTCGTGTAGATATCCGGAAGTCTAATGACGCCATATGCTGCTACAAGACTTAAAAAGGCCCCGATTATGATTAGCACAATGATGGTAATATTAGCGATCTCGTTCATTTTCTATAATAACCCCCTTCTCCAAATATTTAGAGAAGGCTACAGTCCCGATGAAAGCGAGAATTCCAATAAGAAGGATGACCTCCACAAACGCATTTGTATTCAGGGCGATTGAAATAAGAGCGACAATCGCCACGAGATTAATTCCGATTGCGTCAAGCGCTACCACTCGGTCGGGAGTTGTAGGCCCTTTAATGACTCTGTAAATCAATCCTATGGTGGCAGCCGATATGATTAGAATGGCAATTAACACAACAGTATTCAGCATTATCGGCTCACCTCCATAATCGCTTTTTCAAACGTGTTTTTAATTGAATCAATGGTTTCCTTTGCATCATCGATATCGATCGCATGAATGTATAGGATTTTGTTATCAGGTGAAACGTCTACAACCAGTGTCCCGGGAGTCAGTGTGATCAGGTTGGAAAGCACCATGATTTCCCAATCCTCTTTCAGCACAGTAGGATAGGCAAAAATTCCTGGGCGCATATCAAGCTTTGGCTTTAACAATACTTTAAGCACGCCAATGTTAGCAAGGATAAGCTCCTTAATAAAAATAAACAATAGATTGATCACTGCCACAACTCTTAAAAGATAAAAACGGGAATCGAAAAATCTTCTGAAAGTAAAGATGATGAGCAGGCCAAAAAGGTATCCTTTAAGGAACGCAACCGGTTCATATGATCCTGTTAAAAACATCCACATAAATCCAAGGAACACATTTAATAATATTTGAAATGCCATACTCAATACTCCTTTAAAACTGCTTCAATATAGATATTTGGATTTGCAAGAGTTTCAGCAGCCTGTGAGATATACGGATAAACAAATTCAGAGCCGACACCGTAAAGAACGGCAATGGCAACAAGGATAACAGGGGCAATCATCATTTTTCTTACAGGTACTTTGTCTTCCCCTTTATAAGTGCGAGGAGTTCCCCAGAATCCATTGATAAAAATTTTCATAATTGAAAATAGGACCAGAAGGCTGGACATTAAAACGATTCCAGCTCCCCAGTATTGCTCCGCTTCAAATCCGCCTTTCACAATGAGAAGCTTTCCAATAAAGCCGCTTAGCGGCGGGATTCCAGCCAAGGCAAGCGCTGCGATAAAGAAGGTCCAGCCTAAGCCTGGATAGCGTTTAATCAAACCGCTTATCTTTTGCAAATCACTCGTTCCTGCAATCGCAAAAACGATTCCGGCAAGTAAAAATAATGCCGCTTTAATAATCATATCATGGACCAAATAAAAGATGGACCCGGAAAGAGCATCCGGTGTCATTGCTGAAATACCAAACAGGATGGCACCCACAGCCACAATAATATTGTAGATGATAATCTTTTTAACATCCCAGTATGCAATCGCGCCAATTACACCGACGATAATTGACATAATCGCCAGAATGCTTAGGAGCTGATGGGTAAACCCGATGTCATGGTAAAAGAACAATGTATAGGTCCTTGTGATTGAATACACGCCGACCTTTGTCAGCAAAGCTCCGAATAAAGCCAATATCGGAGCCGGCGGTGCGTAGTACGAACCTGGCATCCAGAAGTATAAAGGGAAAATGGCCCCTTTTAATCCGAAAACGATCAAAAACAGAACGGCTATAACTGTTATAATTCCTGGTTGTGCAACTTGGCTGATTTCGCTGATGCGAACAGAAATATGCGCCATATTTAGCGTGCCGACAACGGAATACAAATAGGCTACAGCTATAACAAATAAAGCGGAAGAAATTACATTCACTAGAATATATTTAATTGACTCCCTGAGCTGGGCTTTCTTCCCCCCCAAAACAAGCAAAACATAGGAGGCCATCAGCATAACTTCAAAAAAGACGAAGAGGTTGAAGATGTCACCGGTTGTGAAAGCACCATTCACACCAACAATCAAAAAATTGAATGCAGCATAATAATAAAACTTTTCCCGATCTTCTCCTATGCTCCAAAAGGAATAAATCAGGCATGCAAAAGCGACTATGCTGGTTGTGAGAACGAGAATGGCAGACATCATATCAGAAACAAGCGTAATGCCAAAGGGTGCCTCCCAGCTTGAAACATCTAAAGTTTGTATCCCGTCAGTCCTCACCTTCTGAACCAATAAAGCTGAAACCATAATGGTTATCACTGATGAAAGGCCTGCAATCCACCTTTGCAGCATGATTTTTTTAGCAAAGAAGATGAGAAGGACTCCCGTAATCAAAGGGATCAGGATGGGCAATATCAAAAAGTTAATCATTTCCTTCAGTTCCTCTCATTCGATCCATATTATCTGTGCCAAGTTCCTGGTAAGCACGGTAGGCCAACACAAGGAAGAAGGCTGTAACCCCAAAGCTGATTACGATTGCAGTCAGGATGAGCGCTTGGGGAATTGGATCTGTATATGAGCTCGCATGTTCGCCGAGCAGCGGGGCAGCTCCCCTCTTTAAACCGCCCATAGTTAAAATCAGCATATGTGCGCCATGGCTCAGAAGGCCTGTCCCGACGATAATGCGCAGCAAGCTTTTTGACAGCATTAGATACGTAGCTGACATAAATAAAATGCCAATAACAAAAGCCATTAATATTTCCATTATTCATCCTCCCCTATCGTTTGAATAATGGTCATCGTAACGCCTACAACAACCAGGAAAACACCCAGATCAAACAGTGTAGCCGTATGGAGTGAAGTATCTCCCAATACAGGCAATTCGACATGACCAAACGCATGGGTTAGGAATGGAACGTTAAACAGCAATGCTCCCGCCCCTGTTCCGATTGAAAAAAGGAGCCCTACTGCAATCATATGAATATAATTGACAGGGAGAATTTTTGATACTGTTTTCATGTCAAAAGCCAATAACAGCAGAACGATTGCTCCGGATGTCAGCAAACCGCCAACGAATCCTCCGCCTGGAGTATAGTGGCCAGCAAAGAAGATATGAACAGAAAAAAGAACAATGATAAACAAAACAACCTTTGTTGCCGTCTGCAAAATAATGTCATTTGTTTTCATTTTTCTTTCCTCCTTCCAGGCGAAGCTTGATCATGGCAAAAATTCCAAGTGCCGCAATCCCGAGAACGGTAATTTCGAACATGGTATCAAAACCACGGAAGTCAACAAGGATAACATTGACCATGTTTTTTCCTGCTGCCTCTTTATACGTATTTTCTACATAGTATTGTGCAATCGAATCAAACATCTTATTGCTGTGTGCTG
This sequence comes from Cytobacillus sp. C11.1, assembly GCF_058145115.1. Lineage (NCBI taxonomy): Bacteria > Bacillati > Bacillota > Bacilli > Caryophanales > Bacillaceae > Cytobacillus > Cytobacillus sp. C11.1. Next base: position 1,668,212 of record NZ_CM176935.1, read on the forward strand.
AAAGGGCTATCATGGTTACAACCGCACCAACTCCCACAGAAATAAGGGCGTTTGTCATTTTAAATCTGATCCGCTCTTCATGCCGCAGCTTTGGCAGATGATAGAATGCGAGCAGGAATAATGAAACAGAAATGGTTTCGATTACAAGCTGTGTCAGGGCAAGGTCAGGTGCACGGAAAATGACAAAGAAAAGCGAAACGGTGTACCCAACTGCTCCCAACAAAATAATGGAAGTCATTCTTGATTTGACAAAAAGGATTGTAATAGAAGCAGCTGCAATCCCTAATGCCAGCAGGACTTCAGCATAATGGATCGGTGCTACATTGCTCGTATCGAATTTAAATGCATCTTTAATAAATAAAGTAGCTGCCAATGCAACAATAAAAAAGGTAAAAATATACACAAGATAGGTCCGGATAAACCCATTCATATATAATCTTGTCAAATTAAAGGAAGCTCTCTGTGAGATTTCAAGCATCCCATCATAAAAACGATTTAATGCAAGCTTCTCAGGGAACATATCATATACTTTTCTCCACTTCGGCAGAGTTGCAAATAGCAATATTCCCAGAGTAATGACACCCAAAGTCATAAACAATTCCGGCGTAAAACCATGCCAGAAGTAAATATGAGCATCATACATATATCCTTCTGCAGGCGGCATAATGGCTGCCTGTGCAGGTGAGATAAGCGTGTTCGCAATAATGTTAGGGAAGAAACCGATAATGATGACCAAAGAAGCCAGTACAATTGGTGAAATCAGCATTCCAATCGGAGCTTCATGCGGTTTCTTTTCCAATTTTTCAGGCTGGAATTTGCCTGTGAATGTTTTGAATACAAGCACCATGCTGTAGATGAATGTGAATACACTTGCCACCCAGGCCAGAACTGGGAATAAGAAGCCCCATGTATCCAAATTGAAAATATCCATATCCAGAACACGGACCATGCCTGTAAAGAACATTTCTTTACTCAGGAATCCGTTGAAAGGCGGAAGTCCTGCCATTGCAAATGTGCCAATGATCGCCAGAGTAAAGGTGATCGGCATAAAATTCATTAATCCGCCAAGCTTGCGGATATCGCGGGTGCCGGTTTCATGGTCGACGATTCCAGCTACCATGAAAAGACTGCCCTTAAAGGTTGCATGGTTGATTAGGTGGAATACAGCAGCTGTTGTAGCAACAGTAAAATAACTATCTTCAACCGTTTCAAAGTGAAGAGCGGCAGCGCCGATTCCGAGAAGGGACATAATCATGCCCAGCTGGCTGACAGTTGAAAAAGCAAGAATGGCTTTTAGATCCGTCTGTTTGACAGCCGAGAAGGAGCCCCAGAATAGCGTTACTATACCAAACCCGGCTACAAGCCACAGCCAAAGCGAATGCTCGGCAAATACCGGACTCATTCTTGCCACTAAGTAAATGCCGGCTTTAACCATTGTTGCTGAGTGCAGGTAAGCACTGACTGGTGTTGGCGCTTCCATGGCATCGGGAAGCCAGATATGAAAAGGAAACTGTGCTGACTTTGTAAATGCACCAAGCAAGATGCAAAGCAAAGCAGGAACAAATAATGGATTCGTAAAAATTTCATCTGATTGTGCAATGATTTCCGTAATGCTGAAGGTCCCAGTCATTAGATATAAGAGAATAATCCCCGCAAGCATGGAAAGACCGCCGAAAACCGTTATGATCATCGATTTTTGTGCACCGTAACGCGATTTTTCTCTGTGATACCAATATCCGATTAACAGGAAGGATGAAAAACTTGTAAATTCCCAGAAAGTATAAAGCACGAGCAAATTATCCGATAGAACAACTCCTAGCATCGCTCCCATGAAAAGAAGCAAATAAACATAGAAGGTATTCAGCTGTTCCTTATTTTTATCCAAATAATAAATGGAATAAAGAACAACTAAGGCTCCAATTCCGGTAATCAGCAAAGAAAACAGCAAGCCTAATCCATCGACTTTAGCCGTGAAATCGATTCCAAGTGATGGAATCCATGAAAAAGATTTTGTTACTGATTGCTGATTAGAGGTGATGGATAAGTAAGAGATAAAATAACTGAATAAAAGGATTGGCAGAGGAAGAATAAACCAACCCGTATGTATTTGCCTAAAAAGCTTGTACGCAATTGGCACAAGTATGGCAAGTAAAAATGGTGAAATTATTGCCAGGTGAAGCAAAGACAAAACATTACCCCCTTTAATATGTATGTAATTTTCAGCAGCATGGCCATTTGTTTTAACACTGTAATCTCTTAAACAGGAAAAATTTCTTACGTATAGAAAGAAAGAATGTATTTTTCCTAATCAGAATGAATAAACTCCCCCTCATTTATCTCCTGAATCTGATTGTAAAAACCTTCACATTGCTCTCCTAAATTAAAGGAAGCGCTTTATAAAAAGTTTTTCCTTCTTGAGTAATAATATCCAATCACATGGCAGTGTGACTTGATTTTGCCAGCCAAATGGAAATCATAAAAGTCAAAAATTCGACCCGCCCATGCACCTAGAACAAATTATACCCTAAATTAAAAGTCTCTGCATTCATCAAACCCTTATCATTACAGGTTTTATCCCTTCTTTATTAAATAGGTAGAAACCCGAATCCATTAGGAAAATTTTTTTGAAATTAATTTTTAAAAATAGCTGTTTTTCGCAAAATTTGTTGCTTACAAACCAGTTTTAATTTACTGAGTTGATTGGAGTGGAAGGCACTTGATCCTCGAAAATGCATTCGCATTTTCTTCGTGCGGTGCTTATTCGAGGAAGCTTATTCAATGTCCTGCGGGAAGAGAGGGAGCGGGAGACCCCGCAGGCGTGAAACGCCGAGGAGGCTCCCGTTCCTCTGGAGCGGAAATCAACGGGCAAGTTTTATAGTCCAAAAACAACAATCTATACGTTGTTTTTAACAAGTAGTGAGAAGAGTTTGATTTCCGCTAAATGGTGTACAGTTTACAAAAAAGCAGCGCATCCCAGTGAATAAATAATACATTAATTATGCACACTACTCTTAGGGTGGTGTTTGTATGATCAGACATAAAGTCTCAGCAGCCATTGCTATCTTTGCCCTGCTTTTCGCAGGAGCCTGGATACTCGATCATCAAACGAAACGGGATTTCTATATTCCTGGAGAAGAAGAAGTGGTCGAGATGATACCGGCAAATTATGAATTGGAAGCCGGGGGCAAACAAAGGCTGAAGGTATTTGAATCAAGGGAATATGTGAGGATACAGACAGCGTCATAATAAAGAGGATGAGTTTCCTCATCCTCTTGACTGCTGTCCTATTAGTATTTGCTTCGCCCGCGGTTGTGAAAAATCATAATGGAAAGCGGGACGGTTATAATAAACGAAAGGAAAAACAAAAATAATAACTTAGAAAATGCCGTAATTTTTTTCTCGATGTCATCTACATACATATCGAAGAATTCACGAATGGAATCATTGCCTAATACATTTGATGCGGTAAGAAATTCTTCTTTGTCAAAGTCATAATAATAAAATTCTTTTTTCTTAAAAATAAATAGTTTATCTCTTTTTTGTTCCAATTCCAGAAATACAACACCGATATGTGAGGAGTATTCCTCGATCTCTTCCTCATTCTCCGAGGTGGAGGGGTCATCTGATGTAACAATTTTTGTAACGTTGCCCTGCATGCCATATGCATCAATGACTGTAAATGAGTTTTCATTATAATAGTGAACAGTACTGCGCAGCTGCTCTTCAAGCACTTCCTCAAATCCTTTTTCCACTTCCGAAGCTCCTGCCGGGTTTATAAATACAACCAATAACAAAAGAATGGCCATAAGAAAACAAAATCCTTTTTTCAAATGTGTTCCCCCTTTTTCTAAAGGACAAATGGAGTTGCTAGAATATGGTTTATATCTATGCCGGGAAAAACTGAAATATACAGATCGGGGCGGCTATTGTAAAAATTATGAAAATCGATGATAATAGATAGCTAGAATAAAAGAGTTATTTGAATGGGGAAGAAATGAAGAATACATACTTAACGAGTTATTTTCCGCTTTTAGCGATTATTTTGTTTAGTACCTCTCTAGCAATTAAAACCCAGATGGAATTGGTTATCTTTTTGAAGAAATCAGGGATCTATAAGGGGATGCTGGAGTTTTTCTCAGAAGGCGGAGTTAAGCTATCTCTGACCATTTTGCTATTAGTCATGTATTTCATGGTTTTTGCCGCTTTAAAACTGGTAGCTGATACGATTAATGGGCTTTCTCTTCTGTTTTTTTCAAAGGATTTGGAAGGAGATAGTCTGACAAAGATACGCCGTGGTTCCACCATATATTTTATTGGAGGCGCTCTATCGCTGCTTAGCCTGTTCAGCTATACAGGCATCGGAATCATATTCGCAGCAGCGACTCTTATTTACTTTATCTATTTTGTGTACAAGGCAAGTACATCGTTAACTTTTGCGGGCTTGACCGGTGTGATTTTTTTTCAGGTTATCATCTGGTCCTCTATACTGACCGGCGTGGTCTATCTTTCTATTAAAATTTACAACAGCATCATGGCGAGTCTGCCGATTTAAAAAGGAGGGCGTACCGTAAAGGGTGCCCTCCTTTTTAAATCTTATCAAAGAGATATTGGAATTTACCAATGAAAGATTCATTTTATCAGCTAAACCATTTTGATCGGTAAACAATTTTTAGTCCGACATCATATCCTTCCAAATCAGCAGCTGGGGAGCTTGTGATTGGATAGACTTGAGGCTGCCTGGATTGTCTTTTCCAATCCAGACTCCGGCCGTATACTGACCAGTTAAGCCTATGAACCAGTAATCTTTGTACCCGTTGGTTGTTCCTGTTTTACCGCCAGCGTATCCATTGGACATGCGTGCTTTTCGTGCAGTACCGGATTGGATCGTTTTCGCCAATAATTGCCGGAGCTTGTCTGTTGTCCTATTGCTCCATATCTGAACAGAAGGCTCATTCCAGCTATAAAGGAGTTCGCCTTCTAGATTGGTAACTTTTCGTATCGCTCTTGCCGGCCGGTAATATCCTTCATTTGCAAAAACGGTATAAGCAGAAGTAAGCTCCAGTGGTGTCATTCCGTACAAGAAGCCGCCGACTGCAGCAGATAAGCCAAGGTCTTTTTTAGAAACCATTTTAAAACGGAACTGTGATAAATCCTTAAATCCCATTTCAATCCCGATCGAATCCAATAGCCTTACAGCAGGTGTATTATAGGAGTGAATGAAGGCTCTTTCCAGAGACACCATCCCATAGCGGGCCCCGCCATAGTTCTTCGGACAGTAGCCGTTCCTGCAAAAAGCACCGGCATTTATTTGATCCTGAAGAGAAGCGTTTGTGCGCTCGATATATGGCGCATACACAAGGAGCGGTTTTATGGCAGAGCCTGGCTGCCTGTAGGCCTGGAATGCCCTATTAAAATCGTATTTATTATAATTTTTTCCGCCGGCTAATGCGGATATCTCCAGGGTGCCGTTGTCAATTACAGCTGCGGCACCTTCAACATCCTTGTAGGGCAGCCGTTTTTGAAGCGAACTTTTTACTTTGTCCTGGAGAACAGGGTTCAAGGCTGTATCAATTATGATGCCCTGCTCCATTAAGCTGGAAATTCTTTCATCGAGCTGTGTATTTAATTCTGCTTTCTTCTGTTCGTCCGCAATTGAAATCTTTTCATAGTAGCCCTCTTTTTGGGAAATCAATTCCCTTAGTTCTGCTTCAACGTACGTTACATAGTCCGGGTACAAGTCAATCCTTTGCTTCATCTGAAGGCTGATAGATTCACTTTTTATCGTTTCTGCTTCCTCCAGGCTAAGGAGATTTTCTTCCTTCAATTGGTCAATTAGCCTTTCCTGTCTCTTCTTTGTCCTGTCAAAATGCTTAACTGGGTCGTAGAAGGAAGGATTATTTGGGATAGCAGCGAGAAATGCAAGCTGTGCTTTTGACAAATCCTCCGCACTTTTTTGAAAATAAAGCCAGGATGCAGCTTCGATTCCATAAGCGCCATTCTGGAAATAAATCGCGTTGATATACAATTCCAGAATTTCCTCCTTTGAAAATTTCCGCTCCAGTTCATAAGCATATAAAATCTCACTGAGCTTGCGGTTATAGGATTGTTCATGAGTCAAAAATACATTTCGCGCAAGCTGCTGGGTAATCGTGCTGGCTCCTTGTTCAATATCATCAGATTGGATATTGATCGCCAGAGCCCGGCCAATTGCAGCTATGTCAAATCCGGCATGTTCATAAAAGTGCTGGTCCTCTGCTGTGATCAATACATCCTTAAGAAAGGAAGGTATGCCAACGGAAGACAAGTATACCCTGTTCACGGGCTGATGTATTTCGGAGATTACCTGGCCATTGCCTGCTTTTATATAGCTGGTAAGCGGCAAACGAATTTCTTTTATTTGCAGGTTTTCATCCAGCACCTCATGAAAGCCCTGCACCTTTTGGGTTTCCGAGGAAGTGGCAAACACCAGTACGACAAAAATGGGCAGCAAAAAAAGTATGATAAAAAAGCCTGTCCATGTACGCAAATGCCCATAACACCGCCTTTTTGCAGTTTTTAAAGTCCTATCCTATTTTTCGGCTTTTTCCGCGGGGAGTTAAGTTTTTTGTCAGTGCATGTGAAACCGGGGACGACCTGTTAAAAAATCAGGGCTGAAAACCAAATTACACAGAAAATTGAAATATTTCGTGCTATAATATAAGAAATTATGTGCGTTAATTTTAAAGTGAAAGCAGGTGAAAGCGTGGGGGAGGAGCACCAATACTTATTTATTGATTTTGAGTTTACAATGCCTGAAAAAGGCGGTGCATATAGAGGGTTTTATCCGGAGATCATTGAAGCTGGAATCGTATCCGTTATTAACAATCAAATCTGTGAAGAGTTTTCTTCCTATGTAACTCCTGTCCGTTTTCCAAAATTGTCCGAGCGATGCAAGTCTTTTTTGCATATCTCTCAGGAACAGGTGGACCAGGGAATTACTTTTCTTGAGCTTGTTGAAAAAATGAATGAAATGAACCAAAACCGGCCTTGCACAATCATTACATGGGGCAATATGGATATGAGGGTCTTAAAAAATAACTGCAATCAGGCAGGAACAGCTTTTCCATTCAGAGGCAAAGAAGTGGATCTGTCGATGGAATATAAACGTTTTTTCGGAGACCAAAACCAGACTGGTTTATGGAAAGCCGTCCAGGAGTACGGCAAAGAAGGAACCGGGAAACATCACCGTGCCTTGGATGATGCATTGACTACCTACAATATTTTCAGATTGGTAGAAAAGGATAAAAAGTATCTTCAAAAGCCGGAGCCTACAACAATTGGAGACCGGGTCGATTTTTCCAAGCTTTTTAATAAATTTGCTTAACAAGCCAAATCCAACAAAACGATTTGGCTTGTTTTCATTTTACTTAAAATAGTCCCTTTCCAATGCTTCAATATTGTTCAGGCTTTGTTCAGCCCATGCGGATGAATCCTCCGCCAACTCTGACCTCATTTTATCAAGTGCCTTTTTAAGAGAATCCTTATATTCAGGTATTTCCTCTTCAAATGGCTTGACCATTTGCTTCGGCACATTGGTTTGCTCCCTGTATGCCAATGCACGCCGTTCGTGAAAAAGCATAACGTCTGCCTCTTTAGGGTTATGTAAATCGCCCTGCATTGGATGTTTTAAGACCGCCAATACTCTTACCAGGTAATGCTGCGGGCGGATATCTGTTACTTCCCCGATATACTTGCCGGTTTTATAAATGGCTGTAACTTTGTCGCCGATATTGATGTCTGCCATTGTCATCTCTCCCTTCCATTCTTCTTTAGCCCTATTATGACTTACATGTTTGAAAAAACAAAGTGCAAATTTTCAATAAATCAGGTAAGCTAAAAAATAGCAGAAATTTGATTTGCCTTATGGAGAGGCTGTCAATATCGTACATAGGAGGAATGAACACATGAAATGGCGTATTTTTGCTCCGCTGCTTGCCTTAATGCTAATCCTGGCTGCATGCGGGACAAGCACTGAAAAGGAAACGGACAATGCAAACGGTTCCGAAAACAAAGAAACCCAAACTGAAAACCAGGCAAGTGAAACTTCGGATAGTTTTCCGCAATTAACAGAAGAGGTCCAGGAAAATGAAAGACTGGTTGAAATGCAGACAAGCAAAGGGAATATTAAAATCAAGCTCTTCCCTGAGCAGGCTCCAAAAACAGTCGAAAACTTCATTAAACATAGCGAAGATGGCTATTATGACGGTTTGATCTTCCACCGTGTCATTGAAGACTTTATGATTCAGGGCGGCGATCCGCAGGGAACAGGCATGGGTGGAGAAAGCATCTATGGACAGGCTTTTGAAGACGAATTCTCCAATCAGCTCTTTAATATTCGCGGAGCGTTATCCATGGCCAATTCCGGACCGAATACGAATGGAAGTCAATTCTTCATCGTGCAAAACACGACAGTGGATCCAAGCTTGAAGGAACAAATGGAAAAGGCAGGCTATCCGGAAGAAATCATTAAAGCCTATGAAAAAGGCGGAACACCATGGCTTGACCACAAACACACTGTTTTTGGCCAGGTTGTTGAAGGAATGGACGTAGTGGACAGCATCTCAGCAGTCGAAACAGCAGAGCAGGATAAACCTGTTGAAGATGTGGTGATTGAAAAGATCGAGGTATTGAAATAATTAAAGTGGCACAATCAACCAGAAGCTTGAACAACCGCTAATAAATTGGACAGTATTTTTATAGCTGATATAATAAACCATTGAACCACTGCTTTTGCAGAAAGGATAGAATATGATGTTGCAATGGTATGTACTGTCGCTGTTTCTATATTTTCCGGAAGATAAATCAGAATACGGCCCTGCAGCCGTTACGTTTGCCATCTTTTTAGTTGCCGCCATCCTGACAATGAGATTAATTATCCGTATTTCAAAACGCGAGGCTGCGAAGGCAAAGGAACTTGAAGATCGCATAAACAGGCAAAATGGGCAGGAAGAGAACAGCTGAGAGCTGTTCTTTTTTTGTCTGATCCGTCCATTTTTTTTATTCTCTGTTTATCAAAAAATTGATTAGGCAACACTAAAGACAAAATGTCTTGATGGAGGATACTAACATGAGAAAAGGTTGGTTGCTTGTTTTTGTAGTGCTTCTGGCTGGGTGTGCAGAAGAAAATATTACAAATACGGAAGTGGAAATGTTTAATGCCGTGGGAGATTCCTTAGGTACAATCAAGGTTGAGGAACAGTCGAGCGGCGTTATGCTGAGTCTTGATCTAAACGGCCTGCCGGCGGGAGAGCATGCCATCCATATTCATGAAGATGCAAAGTGCGAGCCGCCAGATTTTAAAACGGCCGGAAACCATTTTAACCCGGACAACAAGGAGCACGGACTGCTTCATCCGAAAGGTGCCCATGCTGGAGATCTTCCCAATTTAATTGTCGAGGATGACGGCAAAGTGAAGGTAGATCTAATGGCTCCGCAAGTTACGTTAAAAGACGGCAAAACCTCGTTGCTCACTAAGGAAGGAACTTCAATTGTCATCCATGAAGGAATGGATGATGGTATGACCCAGCCAGCTGGTGATTCCGGAGAGCGCATCGCATGCGGCAAGATATCAAAGGATAAAGACGAAAAGGACCAGAAAAAGGCTCAGGATGACCAATCGACTGAAGGATAAAACAAAGAACAGCTTCTCTGCTAAGGGAAGCTGCTTTTTTTCATAATCAGAAAGCTGGGAAATATCCGATATTATTCGTATAATAGAATCAACCCTTGTTAAGGAGGTTATTTACATGGGATTATTCGATGGTTTTATAGGCAATGCTTCTGAAGCGAAAATTGAAGAGGTTCAGGAGGAATTTGCAGCGGTACTGGCTCCGAGCGAACAAGTGGAAAAAGCCTATCGGCTGGTCCGAGATTTATTCATTTTTACAAACAAGCGCCTTATCCTGGTAGATAAACAGGGGATTACAGGGAAAAAAGTAGAATACCACTCTATCCCATATAAAAGCATTACCCACTTCAGCATTGAAACCGCAGGCAGTTTCGATCTGGAAGCTGAATTGAAGATTTGGATTTCAGGTTCAGAAGAGCCAATTGAAAAGCAATTTAACAAAAGCTTAAATATATACGAAGTACAAAGCGTTCTTGCTGAATATGTACTGTAATACCACCCTTTACTGGCAGCCGGTAAGGGGTTTATTTTGCTTGTTAAAATAGTAAAATTTTCATAGAATGGATTTATCTTAAAGAAGGGTTGTGAAATATGATTATAAAACCTCGCTTTGAATCAGAAGAGTTAAAAGTGTTACGCTATTTGTATCGCCGTCTGGAATTATCAGTGAAGGATGAAAATCACTATCTTAATTTAGAAAAAGGAACTGCTGGTGAACTGCAGTTTGACAGGATGCTAAAGGATTTGCCGGATGATTGGATCATTCTGAATGACCTTTTGCTGGAAAGCAACAATACAATGTTTCAAACTGATGCTCTGCTCATCAGTAGCGGTACCATTTATATTTTTGAAGTAAAAAATTATGAAGGTGATTACTACATTGATAATGAGAGGTGGTATTCACTAATTTCAAAAGCAGAGATAAAAAATCCCCTCCTTCAGCTGCAAAGGAGCGAAACACTTTTAAGAGGAATCCTCAAAGAACTTGGCTTCAACCTTCCCATCAAATCGAATCTAGTATTCGTTAACCCCGGCTTCCAACTCTACCAAGCCCCAAAGAATCTGCCCGCTATTTTTCCAGCCCAACTAAACCGCTTTATAGAAAAATTAAAAGGTACGCCCGCAGCATCAAAAGCAAGAAATGTGAGGCTTGCAGAACAGTTAATCTCTCGTTGCTTGAAAGAAAATCCTTTTTTACGAATTCCTGAATATACCTATGAGCAGCTTGAAAAAGGGATCCCGTGCTCATCTTGTTCATCATTTCTGGTTCCATTTAGGCAAGGCACCTTAATATGCAACGACTGCGGTAACAAAGATGAAATTGATTCCGCCGTTCTGAGAAGCGTGGATGAGTTTAAAACCCTTTTCCCGAAAATGAAGATTACCTCAAATGGTATTTATGAATGGTGCAGCATAATTAGTTCTACTAAAGTAATACAAAGGATCCTTTCGAGGAATTATGAGAAAAAAGGAAGAGCCAAATCTTCTTTTTACGTTAGTAAGTAGGCCATTAATTTTAGTATAATTTTGAAGTAAATCTTTATAAATTAACGACGAAACTATGGGTGGTAAGCGGAAAATGGTAGCTCATCATTATGATTAACGCCGAAGCTAGAGGCATTAAAACGGATATGGTAGCTCATCATTATGATTAACGCCGAAGCTAGAGGCATTAAAACGGATATGGTAGCTAATCATTATGATTAACGCCGAAACTGGAGGCATTGAAACGGAAATGGTAGCTCATCATTATGATTAACGCCGAAACTGGAGGCATTGAAACGGATATGGTAGCTCATCATTATGATTAACGCCGAAACTAGAAGCATTGAAACGGATACGGTAGCTAATCATTATGATTAACACCGAAACTGAAGGCATTGAAACGGAAATGGTAGCTCATCATTATGATTAACGCCGAAACTGGAGGCATTGAAACGGAAATGGTAGCTAATCATTATGATTAACGCCGAAACTGGAGGCATTGAAACGGAAATGGTAGCTAATCATTATGATTAACGCCGAAACTTGAGGCAGTAAGTGAAAAATAGTGGTTAATCCATATAGTTAACGACAAAAATGAGGCATTGTAACGAATTTTGTAGTTAATCCAGTTGAGTAACCACGAATCTTGTTAAGGGAATCTCTTATTGTAGTTAGATTATTTAATGGCACTGTTTCATCTCATGATGATAACAAGTTTAGGCCCGGGTAGAAAGAATAAAAGCACGGAACCCTCCTCCGTGCTCATTCCCCATCTTATCCCAAAGCTCTCTTCAGTCTCTCCAGTCCATCCGCCAAGACCTCATGCGGGCAGGCGATGTTCATGCGGACAAATCCTTCACCGCCTGGGCCGTATTTTGGTCCTGGTTCGAGGGCGAGTTTACCTTTTTCCAGGAGTTGCTTTCTAAGCTCCTCATCATTCATATCAAGCCCGCGGCAGTCTAGCCATAATAAATATGTACCATCAGGCTCAATCATCGTAATGCCAGGTAATTCTTCTTTAATAAACTTTGCGGCTGCTTTCTTGTTTTCCTCCAGATAGTCCATTAATCCATCCAGCCATTTTTCGCCATGGCGGTAGGCTGCTTCCATACCGATGATTCCGAAGGCGGAAAGGGTGAAAAAGCCTTGTTTGCCCTGTTCCTCCTGGAAGGTTTTCCGCAGTTGTTCATTGCTGATGACAGCAGCGGATGCCTGGATTCCTGCGAGGTTCCATGTTTTCGTCGGAGCGATGCATGTGACTGTAATATCAGCGAATTGCTGATCGAGAGAAGCAATCGGTATATGTTTATTTCCTTTGAAAATCAAATCGGAGTGGATTTCGTCCGAGAGAATTATACAATCGTATTTAACGCACAGCTCTCCGATTTTCAGCAGCTCTTCCTCAGTCCAAATTCTTCCTCCCGGATTATGCGGGTTGCACAACAGGAATAACTTCACGCCTTCCTTAAGCTTGCTTTCAAAATCCTCAAAGTCAATCTCATATCTGCCGTTTTCGAGCTTCAGCTGGGAATTAACAACTGTTCGGCCATTTTTTTTGATCATTTCGAAAAAAGGTGTATACACCGGAGACTGCAGCATCACTTTATCATCTTTTTCGGTAAAAGCCTGGATGGCTGTTGCGATAGATGGAACGACTCCGGTGCTGTACAGGAGCCAGTCTTTTTTAATCTCCCAGCTATGCCGCCTGCTGAGCCACTGCATGATCGCTTCAGAAGTAGAATCAGGAGCGTATGTATATCCAAAGATGCCGTGATCCAATCTTTCCTCAAGTGCTTTCTTTACTTCTTCAGGTGGCTGAAAGTCCATATCCGCCACCCACATTGGCAATACATCTGTTGTGCCGAAAACAGCCTTGGTCATATCCCATTTAACAGAAGCTGTATTTTCCCGTGCGATTTTCTGATGAAAATTAAATTGACTCATTCCTGTCACCGCCTATATGATTCTTTTATGTATCCTGACTCTATGATATGATATTGATACTAAAAATTAAAACAAAGCGGCTTCAATCTGGCAGCCGTACGATAAAAAGGTGATAAAACATGGAAATTCAGCAAACAAACCTTTTGCTTGTCCACACTCTGGATCAATGGGATCCATTTGGAATCGGACCAGGGAATTATGATACAGAAATCGCAGATTCAGTCCAGGCTGTTCACGATCTCGATGATAGGGACAAGCTTGCAAGGAAAATACAATCCATATATGAATTCTCCTTTGAAGAAATCATCCCCTTGGAAAAATGCAAGGAAATATCCGCCCAGCTTCTTGATATTAAGAATAATGGTTCATGCACCATTTAATTATTCTAATACGGCAGTTAGCAATTTAGACTGCAATAAAACGGCAGCCCTACCCGGTATGCCGTTTTTTCGTCTATACACTCTCTGCAGTCTTCATAAACCTTTTTATATGCTGAAGGACATCTTCCGGACGTTCTTCAGGTACGAGATGACCGGTATCTTTTAAAATAACCAGCTTGGAGTTCTTCAAATCTTTATTCAGTCTTTTCCCGATGTGAAGCGGAACGACCCTATCATGCTCTCCCCAAATTAACAGGCATGGAGTTTCAATCCTTTTCAAGGCAGCCGGCGGCAAGTCCCCTTCCCGGTCGCGGATCATCCTGGTTAATGCACGAAAAATATCATCCTCTAAAAATGGCGATAAATATCCATAGAGCATCTCGTCATCGATCATGGAATGGTCATGGACGACATTTTTCAGATTCTGCTTGACCCCGGAACGCTGTAAATATAATTTTACATACAAATGAAAGAAAGGTATGTAACTGGAAAAGATAATATGGGGTTTCATCCTTTTCATATAGCCGGAGCTGCATAACAATACCGCCTGGTCTACGAGTTCAGGCCTGGAATGGGCGACATTTAGAACAATCTGTCCTCCCATAGAATGGCCAATTAATGTAACTTTTTCAAAGCCAAGCTTTTCTGATAGCACGATGACTGTTTTCGCCAGATTTTTGTATGAGTAAACAAACTGGCGGGACTTCCCGCTTTTGCCAAAGGGCGGCAAGTCAATGGAAACAACATTGAATTCCGTTTTCAATAGAGGAATCAGCCTGCGAAAGCTAAACGTGGATGACAGGAAGCCATGCAGCAGGACCAGGGTTTCCCTGGAAGATTCATGTTTATAATACTCATAGTAAACCTCAGTACCATTAATCGGTTCTGTTCCTGAAAAAGTTACCTCTTCCATTGGCGTTCCCCTCCTTGTTTTAAACTAAACGATAAGAAATTAACGGGCAGCAATCCCTGACAGGATCGTTGGCTTCAGCGTGCTAAATAGGCCCGAAAACTGATGTTTCCCTATATTTTCCCCTCAATCTCCATCCTGACACATAGGATTTTATAAATTTAAAAAAATATATAAGTGACGCATATATTTTCGGCAGTTTTTGCTATAATGGAACTATTTTATAGAGTAAAACACTAAAGGATAGGAGCGACAAAGATGAAATTAACAGATAAACAAATAGAAATTTTGGAAATTTTAGAAAATAATAGTGCGCGGATCCCCGTTGAAGACATTGCGAAAATGGCTGAATTGAGCATTGAAGAGACAAATGAGGCGTTAGAAAAGCTTGAGGAATTAAAGGTTTTAGTCAGATATAATTCGGTTATTGATTGGTCGAAGGTGGATGGGCATGAGGGTGTTACGGCTATGATTGATGTGAAGGTTGCTCCTAAACGCGGGGTAGGCTTTGATGAGGTTGCCCAAAGAATTTATCGCTTTAAAGAGGTAAGATCTGTGTATTTAATGTCTGGCGCCTATGATCTTTCCGTCATTATTGAGGGCCGTTCCATGAATGAGGTTGCACGGTTTGTTTCTGAAAAATTGTCAACACTCGATTCGGTCCTGTCTACGACGACCCATTTTATTTTGAAAAAATATAAGCATGACGGAACAATCTTTGAACAAAATGAAGATGACAAACGAATCGTGGTGTCTCCGTAATGAACCGTACAAAAACGTATCTTTCCAAAACGGTTGAAGAGCTGAAGCCTTCGGGAATTCGCCGCTTTTTTGACCTGGCTGCAGGAATGGAAGGCGTCATCTCCCTGGGTGTGGGGGAACCTGATTTTGTTACGCCCTGGTCTGTAAGGGAGGCTGCGATCCTGTCCCTTGAACAAGGGTATACGTCTTATACGGCCAATGCCGGTTTATTGGAGCTTCGGGAAGAGATTGCGGGTTATTTGCAGAAAAGCTTCGGTGTGTCCTATTCTGCTGAAAAGGAAATCATCGTCACAGTCGGAGCGAGCCAGGCCTTGGATATTACTCTAAGAGCCATCCTCGATCCCGGTGACGAAGTGATTGTTGTCGAACCTAGCTTTGTTTCCTATGTCCCCTTGGTAGCTCTTGCGGGCGGGGTGCCTGTACAAGTGCAAACGCTAAAGGAGTTCGGTTTTAAAATTCAGCCTGAACAGCTGGATAAAGCAATCACAGGACGAACAAAAGCGATTATGCTTTGTTCTCCGAATAATCCGACAGGAACAATGCTTAGCAAAAGTGAGCTCCAGGAAATTGCGCAGATCGCAGAAAAGTATGATCTGCTAGTGCTGGCAGATGAGATTTATGCAGAGCTGGCTTATGAGGGAGAATATACAAGCTTTGCTGCCATCAGCGGTATGCGGAAGAGAACGATATTAATTTCAGGGTTTTCAAAGGGGTTTGCGATGACAGGCTGGAGGCTGGGGTTTGTTTGCGCGCCCGAGGAAATCTCTCAGGCTATGCTTAAAATCCACCAATATGCGA
This sequence comes from Cytobacillus sp. C11.1, assembly GCF_058145115.1. Classification (NCBI taxonomy): domain Bacteria; kingdom Bacillati; phylum Bacillota; class Bacilli; order Caryophanales; family Bacillaceae; genus Cytobacillus; species Cytobacillus sp. C11.1. The sequence goes on from NZ_CM176935.1 coordinate 1,684,158, forward strand.
TGATGTGCGCTCCGACTATGGCGCAATTCGCTGCCCTGGAGGCTTTAAAAACAGGCAGGGCAGATGTAGAAGAAATGAAAAAAAGCTACCGGCGCAGGCGGAACTATTTTGTTCAGTCACTTAATGAGCTTGGATTAACATGTCATGTGCCGGGTGGAGCATTTTATGCGTTTCCGTCTATTGAAAGTACAGGCTTAACCTCAGAAGAATTTGCAGAAGAGCTATTATTGGCAGAAAAAGTAGCAGTCGTGCCGGGCAATATCTTTGGCGAAAGCGGGGAAGGACATGTGCGCTGCTCCTATGCTACGTCCATGGAACAGCTGCAGGAGGCCATAAAGCGGATCGGCCGTTTCCTTGAACGAAGACAAAGTCAAAAGGCATAAAAAAAGGACAATCCATAACAGATTGTCAACTTCAAAAAGGGGGGGGAATACTAGAAAGCCTTATACTACAAGGCTAACCAGTATTCCCCTTTTTATACTTGGTTTTTAAAATTTATTTATTATGATATTTGATTTCGTAGAGCATTTGCATAACCCTCAGAAAATCCTCTTCACTGATTTCCTTTGCTTTTCTTAGTATGAGCTTTGCCTTTTTTGTGCCTATTTCACGTACAAGCTGTTCAATTTCATAATCGATTCCAGTCTGGTTTGTCTGCAGCTCCTGTTCAAGCAGTTCTGAAGCAGGTATATCAAGTGCTGTTGAAATTTTTAAAACAGTTTGGGTATCCGGAATTTGATCCCCGTTTTCGTATTTTGCAATGGTACCAGTTCCAACCCTCACTTTTAACGCAAGCTGCTGTTGGGACATATTCGCACGTTCCCGGCATGCCTTTATGTTATTGCCGATGTTTGACATGATCCATCACCCCTTTTATCATTTTCTCCTATTACTAGTTTATCATGTGGGGCTGTTTGTTATGGATGCTCTTCGTGAACATTTCGTTAACATCTCCGGCATGACCGGACAGTAAGAGTTTCCTCAGGAATTCCGAAGAGCGTGAATGGGAGTTCAAACAGTCCGGACTCGCCTGTTTGGTTCCCTGGTGTTAAAAAGCTGCAATGACGGGAGTTTCACTAAATTAACTATAGAATCCCAAACGAATGAAGGAAAACAAATATGATTGCCACGGGGACAAGATACCGGATGGAAAGGTACCATAAGTCAAAGATCAGGCCAATCCCCTTTGTGCCGGCATTCAGTTCCTCCTTTACAGTTTGACGGGGGATTCTATATCCCACGAACAGAGAAATAAATAACGCTCCAAGCGGAAGGCCGATATTGCTGGTGATAAAATCAGCCAAATCGAAAATGGTTTTATTAAAAATCAGTACATCCGACAAAACGCCAAATGAAAGGGCGCTTGGAACGCCTGCAAGGAAAATAAGCAATCCGAAAGACCATGCCGCTGTTTTTCTTTTTTCGGTTTTATCCTTTACCAGGGCTGCCACCCCAATTTCCAGGATGGAAAAAGCGGATGTTAATGTAGCGAATAAAAGCAGCACGAGGAAGATGGTTAAAAAGATACCTCCAAACGTGATTTCATTAAATACGGCAGGCAGTACGACAAATACCAGACCTGGTCCGGCACCAGGTTCAAATCCCAAAGCGAAAACCGCAGGGAAAATAACCAAGCCGGCCAAAAGGGATATGATAATGTTTAAGCCGACTACGGAGAAGGCCGATTTTGTCAGGTTATCTTCTTTGGAAAGGTAAGACGCATAGGTAACCATGACGGAAATCCCTACGCTCAGTGCAAAAAAGGACTGTCCAAGCGCAAGAAGGACCGTTTCGGCATTCAGGTTATTAAAATCAGGCTTTAATAAAAACTTTACTCCCTTGAGCGCACCTTCCAGGGTAAGCGAACGGAAAACTAAGATGACAAAAAGAATAAATAAAGCAGGCATCATATATTTGCTTGCCCGTTCGATCCCTTTTTGAATGCCGCCTTGGACAACTGAAATAGTCATAAGCATAAAAATCAATTGCGCAACAACAACCTCTGTTGGATTCGCAATAATATTTTCAAAGAGGGTTGCGTATTCCGCCTGTGAAAGGCCGGTTAAAGTACCTGTAAAGCTTCTCCACAGGTATGAAAGAATCCATCCGCCGACAACACTATAAAAGGAAAGGATAATAAACGAGACAGCGACTCCGCCAATCCCAAGCCAATGCCAGCCAGTTCCGGGTGCTAAAATCCTGTAAGCTGTAACAGCATCTTTTTGTGTTTTGCGGCCAATAATAAATTCAGCAATTAAAATGGGAGCGCCAATAAAAATGGTTAAGAGAAGAAAAATGGCAAAAAAGATTCCGCCCCCATTTGTGCCAGCCATATAAGGGAACTTCCATATAGCTCCCAAGCCAATGGCAGATCCCGCTGCGGCTAAAATAAAGCCAAGTTTTGAAGTCCATTGTTCATGTTTTTTCATAAATAACTCCTTTAAAATGATGTACAAATTCTTTAGCTGGAGAACTTTTACCCTTATGTAGTAAAGACCCCAAAAAAGATATTTGTCCATCTTACTATGATTTACGAAAATTGTGTAGGGTGATTCTATTGTTTGCAGAATGTTTCCTTTATATTAGGCTCGGTAAAGCTCAGTGTTGATATTGGCACCATGCTGATTCGAGCGGAAGGGGTGAGACTCCAGCGGGAGAATCGGGTCAAAGGGATACCCCGCTGGCTTTAGGCGGGCGCCGAGGAGCATTGGACTGCCTGAAGCGGAAATGAGGATGGAATATAAAATGGAATAAAATAGGTTTATTGTTAATCCATTTTCACTTTTGATATTTTCCTTAAGTTATGGTATAATTTTTTATTGCGTATAAAGAGATAAAATTTGAATTTAAATAGGAGTGTTTTCATGTCTGAGAAAATCGAAGTAGGCAGTGTTATTACAGGAAAGGTTACGGGTATTCAGCCATACGGTGCGTTCGTTGCACTGGATGAGAATACACAAGGATTAGTCCACATTTCCGAAGTAACTCACGGATTCGTTAAAGATATTAACGAGCATCTTAAAGTGGGCGACGAAGTAAAAGTAAAAGTTTTATCTGTTGATGAACAAGCAGGTAAAATCGGATTATCAATCCGCGCAACTGAAGAAGCGCCTCAAGCAGAAGCAAAAGCTAAAAAGCCTCGCAAACGCCAGGCAGCACCAATTAAAATGGAAGACGAATCTGCACAAGGATTCAACACACTTAAAGATAAGCTTCAAGAGTGGATTGAACAATCCCAGCGCGAAGATTTTATCAAGAAGTAATACATGGGAAGCCGGGCTTTTGCCCGGTTTTTTATTTTATTGGTTATAAAGCTGAATCAGAGTCACTGGCTGTGCTGGCAAAAGAACTTTAAATGCGCAAAAAATATTTGCTTCTACATGCAAAATGAGCGTGCGCTCGACAAAATATTTTGCATTGTAAATTACATAGAAACTCCTAGCTGATACATTTTATCGGGAGAATTCAGAAAAGTGACGTAATTTTGTGTTTTGGCATTAATCTTGCAAAGGATACTCTAAGGGGAGCGGAAATCAACAGGACAATTGAAACAGAAATATTATTTAAAGGAGGAACCTATATGGAAGAAACGAGAGGGATGAAGATTCCATTCTGGATGGCTGTGCTGCCGTTAATCGTAATGATCGCTGTTATGGCTGTCACGATTGTAAAATTTGAGGGAAGCCCGCATGTACCATTAATTACAGGCACAATTGTATCCGCTTTCATTGCCTGGCGTTATGGATTTAAATGGAACGATATAGAAGAAGGCTTTTATAAAGGGATTCGATTGGCTCTTCCTGCCATCCTTATTATCATTATGGTAGGCTTGACGATTGGTTCGTGGATAGGCGGCGGAATTGTCGCAACGATGATTTATTATGGATTAAAACTTATTACGCCTTCAATGTTCTTAGTTTCAATATGCGTTATCAGTGCAATTGTTACACTGGCGATTGGAAGCTCCTGGTCCACAATGGGAACGATCGGGGTTGCAGGCATGGGAATTGGAATCAGTATGGGCATTCCGGATCCAATGGTGGCAGGAGCCATTATTTCAGGTGCGTACTTTGGGGACAAGATGTCGCCGCTTTCCGATACAACTAATTTGGCTGCAGGGATTACCGGCACGGACTTATTTGAACATATTCGCCACATGTTTTACACGACCATCCCTGCTCTGGTGATTGCGGTCATTGCGTATTGGATTATGGGCAGGCAGTTTGGCAGCAGTGCATTAGATAATGAAAATATTACAGAGGTAATGAAGGTGCTTTCAGAGAGCTTCGTCATTTCTCCTTGGCTTCTGCTTGTGCCTGTACTGGTTATCTTTCTGGTAGCCAAAAAAGTTCCGGCCCTGCCTGCATTGGCGGCTGGAGTAGTGCTTGGCTGGCTCTGCCATATTTTCGTTCAAGGTGGTTCAGCAGGAGATGCTGTAAATACGCTGCAGGGCGGATTTTCGATTGAAAGCGGAAATGGCCTTGTGGATGACCTTTTCAACAGAGGCGGCATCGATGATATGATGTACACCGTTTCACTGACCATTGTCGCGATGACCTTTGGCGGTGTCATGGAACAGACAGGAATGCTAAAAGCGATTGTCGATCAGATTTTGAAGCTTGCCCGTTCAGCTCGGAGTCTTGTAGCTACTACGGTTCTATCATCCTTTTTCACAAATATTGCTGCAGCAGAGCAATATATATCCATACTGCTGCCTGGAAGAATGTATGCACAGGCCTATAAGGATAAAAATCTGCAATCCAAAAATCTTTCTCGCGCACTAGAGGACGGAGGGACTGTAACTTCTGTATTTGTCCCGTGGAATACCTGCGCGGTGTTTATTTTTTCGACACTAGCCGTGCATCCATTTGAATACGCCCCATATGCGATATTGAATTTCACCGTGCCAATCCTGGCCATCATCTTTGCCATGCTTGGCTACAAAATTACTTTTATGAGTGATAAAGAGAGAAAAGAAATGGAAGCAAACGAACAAAAGGCATCTTAAAAGATGGCTCTGAATATTTCAGAGCCTTTCGCTTTATTTTGATTATTGGAAAATTAACTGGGTAAAGGTAAATTGAAGCAACCCAGTTAATTTATGAATAGGGGCTTTCACTTTGTCAAAGAATACATTTTGTTGAAAGGAGTGACAGTTATGTCAGAGCAAACATTATACGAAAAAGTAGGCGGAGCGGAAGCCATTGAAAAGGTAGTGGATTATTTTTATGAGGAGCTAGTATTGAAGGATCCGACCGTCAATCAATTCTTCGAGCACACTGATATGGTTAAACAGAAACGCCATCAATCGAAATTCATCAGCTATGCGCTGGGAGGGCCTAATCAATATTCAGGCAACTCGATGGCAAAAGCACACGAAGGCATGAACTTGCAGCCGGAACACTTTAACGCCATCGCCAAGCACCTCCATGACGCGCTTGCCCACTTCGGCGTGAGCGAGAGGGATATTGACGAAGCATTAACCCGAGTTGCAGCGCTTCGGGATGATATTCTATACAAATAAAGCTCCCCGCGGGGAGCCTTTATTTTTTTTAGCTAATAATAGCTGTCTGACGTACTTTTGCTTGGAAAAAGAGCGGATATACCCGTTTTATCCGCGGAATTCTGAATATAACCGCGACAAACTGTTATATTGCTGTCTCTTCCCAAAGCAGCAATCCCCGCCCTTTTAGAAATATCAACGAAAATCCGATTATATCAACGGATTTTTCAATATATCAACGTAAAACCACATTATATCAACGAAAATTCCAATATTTCAACGAATCGCCTACTCGCAGCCTAAATTAGCTATTCTCCTTCTTAACTCCATACTTTCGCAGCCTGTATTGCAGGTTTTGCCGGCTCATGCCAAGAGATTTTGCGGCTTGGGTTATATTATTGCCATGATGCTTGAGCACTTTCTTTAGATAATAGGTTTCAGCTTCCTGGATGTATTGCTCAAGCGGCTTGATCGGCTTGTTTTTCTGGATCAGCAGGTCGTCCATCGTGCTGGTCTCGTGCTGTTCCTCCTTGAATTGCGGTTTGTTGCGGAAATGGAGAGGCAGGTGGACGTAGCTGATGACTTCTTCCTGGTCGATAAGATTCATGGCACCTTCAATAATATGCTCCAATTCACGGACATTCCCAGGCCACTCGTATTGCTCGAATTTGCTCATTACGTCTTCATCGAGCTCAGCGACATTCATTCCAAAGAGCTGATTGTATTTTTCAATAAAAAATTGAGCGAGGTCCTGGATATCTTTTGTTCTCTCCCGTAAAGGAGGTATAAAAAGGGACACGACACTTAATCTATAGTATAAGTCCTTCCGCAAACGGCCTTCCGATATTGCATCGATTGGATCCTCGTTGATTGTGGCGATTATTCTTACATCAACCGTCCGATCTTTCGTATCGCCAATCCGACGGACCGTTTTTTCCTGCAAAACTCTTAAAAGCTTCGCTTGCAGGGACGGATTTAGAGAGTTAATTTCATCCAGCAGCAGGGTTCCTCCATCAGCCTGCTCAAATAGACCCGGGCGCTCAATCGAACCGGTAAAGGCGCCTTTTTTTGTACCGAACAAAAGACCCTCTATCAAGCTATCAGGTAATGCCGCACAGTTTTGGGAGATAAATGGTTTAGAAGAGCGGCTGCTGCCGTTATGGATGCTTTGCGCAAAAAGTTCTTTCCCGGTACCGGTTTCCCCGATGACTAAAACAGACGAGCTCGTCCTGGTCGCTCTTTTGCTTGCCTCGATCACTTCCCGAATCTCATCGCTGCTCCCTATAATGCTATCAAAGGTGTAGCGGGTATCTCCTCGTTTGTTCATGTTTTCCCTGATTAGCTTTTCAAGTTTAGTTACATCGCGGGCAATTTCCATGGCGCCTATTTGCACATTTTCCTCAATGAGAGGAAAAGTGTTATTAATCGTTGTGATTTCCTGGCCTTTATTGTTAAAGTACGTTTGCTTGGCGTTTTTAATATTCCTACCCTTTTGGAGGGCTTGAAGGAGTGTACTGTCTTCGTTATGGTTAAAAGAAAAGACATCAAGCAGGTTCTTATCCAATACATCTTCATAGTTCATGCCTTCTATCTCAACCATTTTTCTATTGTAGATAATCGTTTTTCCTTCGTCATCTACAACATGGACACCCACATCGATTTCATCCAAAATTCGCTGAAAGATCATATTTTTTAATTGAAGCTGTTCGAATTCAAGCTGATTCATTTTGGTCTCCTCATCCTGTATTTTATTTAATAGTATAAACTAAATTGAAATAGTGCAATGGAAATTTGCACCCAAAGATAAGAATGGCATATCAATACGCAAAAATATTTTGCTTTCAAAAACAACAAACCTTTATTTAACCGCTTTTTAAAGTTGGCACAGTTCTTGCATTATAAAACGACGGATGCAAAAAACGACTTAAAGGGGGATGGAATCATGGTACAGCCGTACAAACATGAACCTTTCACAAATTTTAAAACAGAAGAAAATCGCGAAGCATACTTACAGGGATTAAAAACAGTCGAAGACTATTTAGGCCAAGATTATGAATTGTTAATTGGCGGAGAGAGAATCTCCACTGAAGATAAAATCGTATCAATCAATCCTTCTAATAAAGAAGAAGTTATTGGCCGTGTTTCAAAGGCAAACCGCGAGCATGCCGAGAAAGCAATGCAGGCTGCTGTTGAAGCGTTCAAGACTTGGAGAAAAGTAAAGCCGGAAACACGCGCAGATGTGCTGTTTAAAGCTGCTGCGATTATCCGCCGCCGCAAGCATGAGTTTTCTGCCCTTTTAACAAAGGAAGCAGGAAAGCCTTGGAATGAGGCAGATGCTGATACTGCGGAAGCTATTGACTTCCTTGAGTACTATGCACGCCAAGTATTAAGAATTAAAGACGGTGTTCCCGTAAACAGCCGTCCGAATGAATATAACCGTTATGACTATATTCCATTGGGAGTAGGCATCATCATCTCTCCTTGGAACTTCCCGCTTGCAATCATGGCCGGTACAACCGTTGCGGCAATCGTGGCAGGAAATACTGTTCTTTTAAAACCAGCTTCTACAACTCCTGTTGTGGCAGCGAAATTCGTTGAAGTGATGGAAGAAGCAGGCCTTCCGAAGGGCGTCCTGAACTTCGTACCGGGAAGCGGTGCAGAAGTGGGCGACTATTTGGTTGACCATAAGGATACTCGCTTCATTTCATTCACAGGTTCACGTGATGTTGGTCTCCGCATCAACGAGCGCGCATCTAAGCTGAACGATGGACAAATTTGGCTGAAGCGCGTCATCGCGGAAATGGGCGGTAAAGACACAATCGTTGTTGATAAAGAAGCAGATCTAGAGTTGGCTGCTACTTCGATCGTGGCATCTGCATTCGGCTTCTCAGGACAAAAGTGCTCTGCGTGTTCACGTGCAGTAATTGTGGAGGATGTGTACGATCAAGTATTAAACCGCGTGGTCGAGTTAACAAACGAATTAACTCAGGGCAATCCGGAAGATCAAAGCCATTTCATGGGTCCTGTAATCGACCAGGGTGCATTTGATAAGATCATGAGCTATATTGAAATCGGCAAAGAAGAAGGCAAGCTGATGACAGGCGGAGAAGGAGACAATTCAAAAGGCTTCTTCATCAAACCGACTGTATTCGCTGACCTTGCGCCAGATGCACGCTTAATGCAGGAAGAAATTTTTGGACCGGTAGTAGGCTTCACAAAAGCAAAAGATTTCGACCATGCGCTTGAAATCGCGAACAACACTGAGTATGGCTTAACAGGTGCTGTCATCACGAAGAACCGTGAGCACATCCAAAAAGCACGCGAAGACTTCCATGTTGGAAACCTATATTTCAACCGCGGATGTACAGGAGCCATCGTTGGATACCAGCCGTTCGGCGGCTTCAACATGTCAGGAACTGACTCAAAAGCAGGCGGACCTGACTACATTCTGCTTCATATGCAGGCGAAGACAACATCTGAAATGTACTAAAATGATTAAGAACTGTGCAGGATTTTCGTATCCTGCACATGCTATAACCGTAAATAGTTTAAAGACAACCGGCGTAACGTTACAATAAAAGGGACTATTCTGAAAAAGGAGGAATTTTAATTGACTGAAGCGACTAAATCAAAATCACTTATCGAACAAACTGAAAAATATGGTGCCAAAAACTATCATCCGCTTCCAATCGTTATTTCTAAGGCGGAGGGTGTGTGGGTTGAAGACCCAGAAGGCAATAAATATATGGATATGCTAAGTGCCTATTCTGCTGTAAACCAGGGGCACCGCCATCCAAAAATCATCCAGGCGCTAAAGGATCAGGCAGACCGTGTAACCTTAACTTCACGTGCTTTCCACAATGATCAGCTTGGACCTTGGTATGAAATGATCTGTGAACTGACAAATAAAGACATGGCCCTTCCGATGAACACGGGTGCGGAAGCAGTTGAAACGGCAATCAAAGCTGCACGCCGCTGGGCTTATGATGTAAAAGGCGTTGCAGATAATCAGGCTGAAATTATTGCTTGTATTGGGAATTTCCATGGACGTACAATGACAGCGGTTTCTCTATCTTCTGAAGAAGAATATAAGCGCGGTTTTGGTCCAATGCTTCCTGGAATTAAGCTAATTCCTTACGGTGACCTGGATGCGCTTAAAGAAGCAATCACTGAAAACACTGCCGCATTCCTGATCGAGCCAATTCAAGGGGAAGCCGGCATCGTTATTCCGCCTGAAGGCTTCTTAAAGCAAGCGTATGAAACTTGTAAGGAAAACAATGTCCTATTTATTGCAGATGAAATCCAGGCTGGCCTTGCCCGTTCAGGCAAAATGTTCGCATGTGAGTGGGAAGGTGTCGATCCGGATATGTATATCCTTGGAAAAGCGCTTGGAGGCGGAGTATTCCCAATCTCATGTGTTGTAGCGAACAAAGATGTTCTTGGTGTATTCAACCCTGGTTCACATGGTTCAACATTCGGCGGAAACCCAATGGCTTGTGCCGTCTCGGTTGCATCGATGAATGTCCTTGTTGAAGAAAACCTTGCGGAGCGCTCACTTAAGCTTGGCGAATATTTCATGGGTAAATTAAAAGAAATCAATAACCCTATCATCAAAGAAGTACGCGGCCGCGGATTGTTTATTGGTGTGGAGCTGAATGAGCCAGCACGCAAATATTGTGAAGAATTGAAAGAAGAAGGTCTTCTTTGCAAAGAAACGCATGACACAGTTATCCGCTTTGCCCCTCCATTAGTGATCTCGGAAGAAGAGCTGGACTGGGCAATTGAAAGAATCAAAAAAGTATTAAGCTAATTTCAGGATTAAGTGTAAATCCCTGCATCCAACAGATGCAGGGGTAATTTCCTAAATATTTAATCAAGAGGTGCCGTTATGGGAGCTGCAGGAGTAGCTGGTAAACAAGCTGAACAAAAATTGGAAGAGTCTTTAAATTTATTTACTTCAACTCAAGTGGTAATCAAAGAAGCTTTAGGCAAGCTCGGCTATTCAGATGAAATGTATGAGCTGCTAAAAGAGCCGTTAAGAATGCTGACTGTAAGGATTCCGGTAAGAATGGATGATGGTGCCATCAAAATTTTTACCGGGTATCGCTCTCAGCATAATGATGCGGTAGGGCCAACCAAAGGCGGTGTCCGTTTTCATCCGGAAGTGAATGAAGATGAAGTAAAAGCTTTATCCATGTGGATGAGTTTGAAGTGCGGAATTGTTGACTTGCCTTATGGCGGAGGGAAAGGCGGTATCATCTGTGATCCGCGCACAATGTCGATGGGCGAGCTGGAACGCCTAAGCCGCGGATATGTCCGGGCGATCAGCCAGATTGTCGGGCCGACAAAGGATATACCAGCTCCGGACGTTTACACGAATTCACAAATCATGGCGTGGATGATGGATGAATACAGCCGCCTTCGCGAATATGATTCACCTGGTTTCATCACCGGCAAACCGCTTGTTCTTGGCGGATCGCAGGGCAGGGAAAAAGCAACTGCGCAGGGCGTTGTAATCTGCATCGAGGAAGCTGCCAAAAAACGCGGCATTTCGATTGAAGGTGCACGTGTTGTGGTTCAAGGATTCGGAAATGCGGGAAGCTTCCTGGCGAAATTCATGCATGATGCCGGCGCTAAAGTGGTTGCGATTTCTGATGCCTATGGTGCCCTTTATGATCCGGATGGCCTTGACATCGATTACCTGCTGGATAGACGCGATAGCTTTGGAACGGTGACAACCTTATTTGATAACACTTTGACAAATGAAGAATTGCTGGAACTGGAATGTGATATCCTGGTTCCTGCGGCTGTTTCCAATCAGATTACTGCTGCTAATGCCCATAATATCAAGGCACCAATTGTCGTGGAAGCTGCAAACGGCCCAACAACTCTTGAAGCAACTAAAATTCTATCAGACCGAGGGATTCTTCTGGTTCCTGACGTCCTGGCCAGCTCAGGCGGTGTGACGGTATCCTATTTTGAATGGGTACAAAATAATCAGGGGTACTATTGGACAGAAGAAGAGGTTACAGAAAAGCTTCAAAAAGTGCTTGTTCAGGCCTTTGAAAATGTGTACCAAACAGCGCAGCAGAGAAACGTGAATATGCGTCTTGCGGCTTACATGGTTGGTGCCCGTAAAATGTCTGAAGCCTCCCGCTTCAGAGGCTGGATCTAAGTAATCCCCTTGGCAAATTGCAAATTAAAGAAAAATCCTTGCACTTAAGTGCAAGGATTTTTTGCATTCTAGCGTGTAGGCTTTGCCTCAGGCTCTCTTTCAAGTTCTTCATTTGGTTTGAATAATAGCCCCAAATTGATTAAACCTGCGATGCCTACCAAGCCATATATAATTCTTGAAAGGGCAGAATCCTGGCCGCCAAAAATAGCTGCCACAAGATCAAATTGGAAGAACCCGATTAAACCCCAGTTAATTGCGCCAATAATTGTAAGAACCAGTGCAATACGTTGAATGCCACTCATGATGTTTCCTCCTTGTAGTATAGGTTCATAATTAGCTTGTTCACTGGAATAAAAAATATTCATTGAACCACATGTAGTAGGTCATAATGTTACAGGGATATTTTTTAGCTTTAGGTAAGCTTTCTGTTTGTCTCATTAAGGAAGTGGCTGGCTGTGAATCGGTCTTTTTGCAATGGCTTTTAAATTGAAAGATAATAATGTGGTAAAGGAGATGAGAAGATGCAAAATTTTACCTTTTATAATCCGACTAAATTGATTTTTGGAAAAGGTCAACTTGACCAGTTACAAAAAGAAATTCCCCAATACGGCAAGAAGGTTCTTGTTGTTTATGGCGGAGGCAGTATTAAGCGCAATGGTTTATACGATAAAGTGATTGCACAGCTCAATGAATTGGGAGCTGAGGTTTTTGAAGTTTCCGGAGTTGAACCAAACCCGAGGATTTCAACTGTCCGCAAAGGCGTTGACATTTGCAAGAATGAAGGCATCGAATTCCTCCTGGCTGTAGGCGGAGGCAGTGTGATTGATTGCACTAAGGCAATCGCTGCAGGTGCAAAATATGACGGCGATGCCTGGGATTTAGTAACCAAGAAAGCTTTTGCCTCGGAGGCTCTTCCGTTTGGAACCGTTCTGACTCTGGCAGCAACCGGTTCTGAGATGAATGCCGGATCGGTTATTACAAATTGGGAAACGAATGAAAAATACGGATGGGGCAGCCCGGTAACGTTCCCGAAATTCTCAATTCTTGATCCTGTCAATACATTCACCGTGCCGCGGAACCAAACTGTATATGGCATTGTGGATATGATGTCACATGTGCTTGAACATTACTTCCATCTTGAAGAGAATACAGATTTCCAGGATCGTATGTGTGAATCTTTGCTGATCACCATTATGGAGACAGCACCAAAATTGCTTGAAGACCTTGAAAGCTATGAGCATCGTGCAACGATTTTATATAGCGGTACGATGGCATTGAACGGAATTCTGAACATGGGCTACCGCGGTGACTGGGCTACCCATAATATCGAGCATGCCGTATCAGCTGTTTATGATATTCCGCATGGCGGAGGGCTTGCGATCCTGTTCCCGAACTGGATGAAGCATAACCTCAGCGTGAAGCCTGAACGATTCAAACAGCTTGCTGTTCGCGTATTTAATGTGGATCCAGCAGGCAAAACAGATGAAGAGGCAGCAATGGAAGGCATTGATAAGCTGCGCGAATTCTGGAATAGCATTGGTGCACCATCACGACTTGCGGATTATGAGATCGATGACAGCAAGCTTGAATTGATGGCAGACAAAGCTACAGTCAATGGAGAATTCGGCAATTTTGCGAAATTGAATCATGATGATGTAGTTTCAATTTACCGAGCATCTTTATAAACTAAGTTTTATCTACTGAGTTGATAGGAGCGGAGGGCATTTGATCCTCGAAAATGCATTCGCATTTTCTTCATGCGGTGCTTATTCGAGGAAGCTTTTTCAATGTCCTGCGGGAGGAGAGGGAGTGGGAGACCCCACAGGCGAAGCTGAGGAGGCTCTCATACCTCCCCCGCGGAAAGCAAATGCCCGCAGCGGAAAGCAACGGGCAGAGTTCTTAAGCAAAAACAACAATCTATACGAAAAGAGCAATAAAAAAAACCTTATGTAACCCTGATTGGACTCTGCGAATAGTGGGGTCCTTTTCTATTTTTCGCTAGGAAATAACAATAATCAATTGAGCGTAAAAAATATGTCAAAATTGGACACGCTTACAATATAGGATGATTCTTGATTATGCTTGAGGCTTTGGTTAAAGTGGTATAAGGGATAAAAGCAGAGGTTTATTTTTGCCGATAAAACTGCTGTTTAAAATTGAGAAAAATGGAGGACATTCATGACACACGTTCGTTTTGACTACTCAAAAGCACTTCCTTTTTTTGGGGAACATGAAATTACATATTTGCAGGATGCTGTAAAAGTTGCGCATCACTCACTTCATGAACAAACAGGAGCAGGCAGCGACTTTTTAGGCTGGATTGATCTCCCTGTAAACTACGACAAAGAAGAATTCTCCCGCATTCAGAAAGCAGCTGAAAAAATCAAAAGTGATTCCGAGGTACTTATTGTAATCGGTATTGGCGGATCATACTTGGGAGCGCGTGCGGCGATTGAAATGCTGCAGCATAGCTTCTACAATGCTCTTCCAAAAGAAAAGCGCGGAACTCCTCAGGTTCTATTCGCCGGCAACAATATCAGCTCTGCATATATGAAGGATTTAATGGATCTTCTTGATGGAAAGGATTGGTCCATTAACGTCATTTCCAAATCCGGTACAACAACAGAGCCTGCTCTTGCTTTCCGTATTTTCCGCAAGATGCTTGAAGAAAAATATGGTGTGGAAGAAGCACGCAAACGTATCTATGCAACAACAGACAAAGCAAGAGGAGCGTTAAAAACACTTGCAACAGAAGAGGGATACGAGTCATTCATCATTCCGGATGATGTCGGCGGCCGTTATTCCGTTTTAACAGCTGTTGGTTTATTGCCAATTGCCGTGAGCGGTGCAAACATCGAAGACATGATGAACGGGGCTGCCCAGGCGCGTGAAGACTTCAGCAAGTCTGAGCTTCAGGAAAACGCTGCTTACCAATACGCTGCTGTCCGCAATGTTTTATACAACAAGGGCAAAACCATTGAAATGCTGATCAACTACGAGCCAGGACTTCAGTATTTTGCTGAGTGGTGGAAGCAGCTGTTTGGTGAAAGTGAAGGAAAAGACCAGAAAGGAATTTTCCCTTCATCCGCAAACTTCTCTACTGACCTTCATTCATTAGGGCAGTATGTACAAGAAGGACGCCGTGACCTATTCGAAACCGTTGTTAAGGTAGAAGAATCACGCCATGAACTTACGATTGAGGAAGCGGATAATGACCTTGATGGCCTAAACTATCTCGCAGGCGAGACAGTAGACTTTGTTAACAATAAAGCCTTTGAAGGAACTATGCTTGCACATACAGATGGCGGAGTGCCAAACCTAATCGTTTCCATTCCAAAAATGGATGCCTACACATTTGGCTATCTTGTATATTTCTTTGAAAAAGCATGTGCGATGAGCGGCTACCTGCTGGGAGTCAACCCATTCGACCAGCCGGGCGTAGAAGCATACAAAGTAAACATGTTTGCCCTATTAGGCAAGCCTGGATTCGAAGAGAAGAAAGCTGAGCTTGAAAAGAGATTGAAGTAATAAAAGGAAGCGTCTGCCTGAGGGGTAGACGCTTTTTTACTGGGAAATTAAGGGCATCTGCGAACGTGTTTGGGAGAGATGCCTTAATAAAGCTTCATTTTTTTGTGGCGTTCTTTGCTATCAAATTGGATCACTCTCTTGTTTTATCCGCGAAACGAAATAGTAACGATACTATATCCGCTAAACTGATTCATCTCTCCAAAATTGAATTCATGATATCCCTTTCTTTGGAGAAACTAAGCAAAAAGCATGGAAAGGGGATGGATGCAGTGATCGAGATTCCTTCAAAAGTGGAAGGGAAGCATTTTGATTTGTATAAGCTGGAGCAGGCGCTGAAGCCGATTGGGTATTCGATTGGCGGGAATTGGGATTATGACCATGGGTCTTTTGATTATAAGATTGATGATGAGGTGGGTTATCAATTTTTACGGCTTCCGTTCAACGCAATTGACGGGCAGCTTGATGATCCCAAGCTGTACGGTGGAATTGGGCAGGCCATTTTTGCTTTCCCACAAATATCAGCGTGGCCTTGATGACCACGCCTATACAGGGAATTTCACCGGCTCATTTGACCAATTTTCAGAGCCTGTAGATAAAGATGCAAGTTTTCCGAAAGAATACATTGATCTGGGCAAAGCACTTGTCAAGGAGCTGGAATCTGTTTTAATAAGGGACTAGCCTAGTATAACAATAAGCTGGTCCTGCTGGAGAATTTTAAAAGGCTGGGGGGGATTGACCAGAGTTTCTTCCCCTCTCTTCACACCCAATAAAAGAATACCGTCTTTCATAAGCTCGGCACTTAGTTCAGCAAAGGTCTTATCTGCAATTTCTTCCGAAGCAGGCTGAAAGGTCAATTTGCGTTTATCAAGCTGGCCAAGCAAGTCTAAAAATGAAGTAACAAGTTCCTGAGACGAGATGCTATTAATCATAACGAAGCTTGTAAGGACATTCGTCTGGACAATTTCATCTGCACCGGCTCTTTTGGCATTCGCTGCTTGTTCCGAAGTCAAAATCTCTACAATACATTGAACTTCACTGTTCAATCCTTTTATAGCCAGCAATGTTAAAATAGAATTCATATCTGCATGAAGTTCATCTTTATTCTGGTCAGAAGTTATAATCACTTTTTTGGCTTCATATATATTTGCCTTGATTAGAACATCATCCCGATTGGAGCGGCCTCTTATAAAATGTACATTATTGTGGGGAACGGGGTTTGTTTTAAGGGTTTCATCAATTAAGGTGATGGAATGATTCATTCCGTCTCCTCCAAGAGTATTAACTATTTCCCGTGAACGTTCATTCCATCCAATCACGATAATATGATTTTTTCCTTTGTAGTCCACTTTGCCTTCCAGGAAATCATTTTGCCTAGTAACGGCTGCAGTTGCAAGTGAAATAAAATAAGTGGATAAAAAGCCTGCACCGGTTAAGATTAAAGCAATTCCAACGATACGGCCAAACACGGTTTCAGGAACAAAGTCACCAAATCCCACAGTGGATGCGGTAACAACAGCCCACCAAATGCCATCAAAAATTGTTGGAAAGGTTTTTGGCTCAATAATATGAATTAATCCTCCGTAAAAAAGGATAACGAGAAGGGCAATAAGCAAAATTCTAATGACAAGCGGCAATCGAATAAAATTGTAATATAGCTGCTGCGGCACAATCTACACTCCCAAATACAAGTATTTTTCAAAGAAAATATGTAAGCGGCAAGCTTAAAAATCAACCTGCCGCTGATAAATATAAAAAAAAGCCATGCCAACATATACTCAATTAAGAATATCGTCTATTGCACGGCTCAGTAGTTGAATGTCTTTGGATATTTCCGTTTTCACGTCGTCAATCTCGCACCTTTCATATTCATCCATGAGAAGGGAGAGTTCTCTCTTTAATATGACAGCCTCCTGTTCAAAATCCATGATGACTCCCTCCTTTGGGGGTATAAAGGACTATCATTTCGATAGTTGAATTCTCTGTTATGTTACATTTATGTTACCCGAATTTCTTTCAATTTAAACGGTAACAATCATAATTATTTGGACGCAAATTTAGAACGAATATACTTTACCCTCTTATGCTGCTCTTAAACCACCATTTATACCAAATAAGCCGGAAAACCCTCGAAGGAATAAAGATTCCCGGAAAAAGTCCGGGGATACTAATTTCAAGTTACTTTCGTATTAAGCTATAAACAGAAGCGCCAACTAAATCTCCCGCTTCTTTTAAACGCTCGGCACTGATATGTTCAATGGTATCAAGCGGTGTGTGATAATACGGTTCAAGGCTGGCGGTGCCAGGCTCCCGCCTGATAAAGTTAACAGCTGGAATGCCTGCATCATGAAAGGAGACATGGTCGGAAGAGCCGCGCTGGTAAAGAACTAATTCAGATGCTGTTCCAATTCGTTCAGCTGTGGCAAGAGCCGTTTCTGATACGAGATTTGACTGCCCGTCGAGTGTGTTCAGGTAGATTGCGGTTGCTTTTTCCCAGGAAGTCCCCACCATGTCCATATTAAAATTGGCAATGCTCCGCTTTATTTCATTCTCGCTCAATTGGCTGACATAATACTCTGAGCCAACCAGTCCAATTTCTTCTGCACCGACAAAAGCAAATCGCAGTTCTTTATCAGTAGGATAGCTTTTCAAAACCCTTGCCAGCTCCAAGGCTACAGCGGTTCCTGAAGCATTGTCACTCGCTCCTGCAGCAAATGGAACACTGTCAAAATGAGCTGAAATGTGGACGATTTCAGTGTCATTGCCCTTAGTAGGCTGCTTGGTGGCAATGATGTTTTGCGATGTAACATTTTCGATTCGTTTTACACTAAGTGTCACCATTTTGTTCTGTGCCACAACATCCTGCAGAAGTGCCTCTCCGCTGGCTTTCGTTATGCTGCCGACAGGTATGTCATAGGGTCCTCCGATTGAAGGGTTCATTGGAGCCGGCTGATCAATATTGTTATAGATTAAAACCCCGACTGCCCCTGCAGCCGCTGCATTCGCAACCTTTTCTGCAAAAGAAAAATCCCCGCGAGAGATAAGGGCTATTTTTCCCGCTGCTTCTTCTGTAAAATCAGTTGCCCTTCCTAAACCTGCATCAAATAACCCTGCAGTAATTCCTTCTTCAGGAGTGGAACCTGAACCTGAAGGAATCGTTATTAAAACCTCTTGCTTGTCACTTGTATGCAAGTCTCCAATCATTTTGTCAGGAATGCTGAATTCCTGTGTTTCTACTGTATAGCCATATAATTGAAGGCGTTCCCGGATAAAATCCGCTGCCTGCTGTTCCGCTTCCGTTCCTGTAACGCGGGGGCCAATAGTCTTTGTTAAATAACGAACATCTTCGAGCATGCGTTCTGCATCAATTCTTGCAATCACCTTTTGGTCAAATGCTTTCAAACCTGGGTTCTCAGCAGCTTTGCTCTCTGCCGCTTCAGCTGTCTGGACAAATTGTACAGGCGCTGTATACAAACTGGAAGCTGTCAGAACTGCTGCAAGCATGACAGTAGCAGGTTTCTTTCCAAATTTCATTTTTGTACCTCCTAAATTAATAATCCAACTACATGTATTCGCTTACATTCATTCGGTTCCTTTCAACGGAAGGGAAAACGAATCTAATAGCCTAGTAGTTTTTTAAATAGTAAGCGAAAAGAAATACTAATCGTTTTTAAAGAAGTTTAAATGAAAGAACTAATTGCCCATTTTTGGAAGGAGAGTAACAGCCTAAATAATTCATGACTTTAGAAGTGTGTTAAAGGAAGATGAGCTCAAGATTATTTTCCAAAAACAGGTCTTTCGGCTATCGAAATTTATGCGGATTTCTTCTATTCTGAAAACCATAAAGGTTCTGATCATTACAGAGAGGAGGAAATCTATGAAAAAGCAGCCTTAAAAGTGATGATGACACCGGCAATAACTTTTCGCTGATTGCGGGTGGATTGATGTCTGTCATGGATAAATTGGCAAGCCGAATACAGCTTCAGCTGAGACGAAATAAAAATCAAGGACGGAATTGACTCCCCCATGAAAGAAGCCCTATTATGCTTCAATTACAGTGGAGGGCAAAGGCAATTTTCAGCAGAGATGAAAAGGCGGGAGGATCATTCTTTGGTCGCTTCTTTCGTGTTTATGAGAAATATATTTTAGGAGAATAGAACTATTGTCAAAGGCGAATAAAGTGAATTAAAATGTATTTTATCTTATAAATATACAAAACTATTACATCTGGAGGTACATAATGAATAAAAAGAAGGCTCTATCGGGAATCCTTGCAGCAGGCATTTTGGCATCCGTTCCATTGAGTGCTGCTCAAGCGATTACGCCGAAATGGATAAATGTTAATGTGTCAGAAGAACAGGATAGCAGTAAATTTAATGCCCAAAACTATGATTTTATGAAATTCTCTGAGATTGGCCCTAAGCTGGCAGAGATTGAAAAGCAGTCCAATCGTGTTAAGGTGGAGGTTAAAGGAACTTCTGCAGATGGCTACCCTCTGTATGTTGTAACAATTGCCGACCCTGGTGCACATGGCAAATTCGGCAAAATCCAGGCTTTAAGAAAGCAAATGTTTAAAAATCCAGAGAAGGCTCAGGACTGGATTGCCAATAACCCGGACTTTAAAGTGCCAATCATGATCAATGGATCCATCCATGGCACCGAATTTGTCGGCAGTGATGCAGTGATGCAGCTGATCGAACGCTTTGCAACAAAGAATGATGAAGAAACAACGTCTATTTTGGAAAATAACATCCTGATCTTTAACGTAGTGCAAAATCCGGATGGCCGCGTAGATGCAACCCGTTTTAATGGAGAAGGAATTGACCTGAACCGTGACTTCATTACCCAATCACAGCCGGAAACACAGGAAACAGTTGCGCTAATAAAGGAATGGAATCCAATGGTGTTCCTGGATACACACGGTTATGTTAATTATGACCAAAATAATCCAGGCCTAATTGAACCTTGTACGCCGCCTCATAATCCTAACTATGAGTATGACCTGTATGAAAATTGGGCTCTTGACCAGGCGAAAGCCATGGAAGCAGAAATCGTTGGGGATAAAGCGCAATATGAGGGTGACTTATACAAAAACATGGAGGGCACATATATTCCGCAGCGTGATGATTCTGCAGGCTGGGATGATTATCCGCCAATTTTCACACCGATGTACGCAATGTACCATGGTGCTTACGGCCATACACTTGAAGCTCCGCAAAATGATGAAGATGGAGTACGCTGGATATACAATGCCATCATGGGTGCATTGAAATTTGCCACTGAAAATAAGGAAGAGATGATTACAGACCAAATTGAAATGTTCAAGCGCGGCATCAATTTTGACCACCCATTCCATGAAGAAGGGTTCTTTCCTAAAGCATATGTTCTTCCTGTGAATGAGGAAGATCCTACGGTTACGAACAAAGCCGTGAATCATTTAATTAACAATGACATCGAAGTCGTACAGGCTGCAAAAGCATTTGAAGCTGATGGCAAGTCTTATCCAAAAGGCACATACATTGTGCAAATGGATCAGGCAAAAGCCGGCCTTGCCAATACCATGCTTTGGGATGGCGAAGATATAACAGATGATACGCCTGCCATGTATGATATTTCTGCATGGAGCCTTCCTGAGCTTTGGGGCTTTGAAGCCGTTGCAGTCCAAGGGGATGTAGACGCAGTTGCATCTAAAGTAACGAATGTGAAAGAACAAGGTTCGGTAAGCGGAAAAGGTCCTTTCATGATTCCAAACAGCTCAGTAAAAGCAGTTCAGCTTGTAAACCAGCTTTTGCAGCAGGGTATTGAGGTTAAACGCGACAGCGAAGGAAACTTCTATGCTGAAGCGGCAGCCAATGCTATTTCACCAGCTGTAAAAGAATCCGGCTTGAAAATTGGGGCGGGTAAAGTACCTGCTGATGCTGTGTCGATTGAAAAAGTAAGTGTTGCCATATTGAAGGATGGGGGAATGGGCAAAGCCCAATCACATTCCGGAACAAAGCTCGCACTTAAGAGACTGGGCTTTGATGTAAAAGAGATTGCTCCATCTGAAGTCGCCAAGCAAGGTCTTGCTTCCTATGATGTTTTTGTATACAGCGGCACAGAAAACCTGATTTCCTTAAATTTAAGTCCTGCGAACAAAGAATTTGGCCTTCAAAGCCAGCAAGAGCTTAATGCTTTCAAAGCTAACATTGAATCATTTGTTAATGAAGGCGGCAAGTATATTGCTGTCGGAGCTAGTGCCTCTCGTGCAACCAAGACATTAGGCCTGACAGATGATGAAATTAATTCTGGCGGCTATAACAGCAACGGCATTATTAAGGTAGCTTACGAAGGAACAGGTGCAACAGCAGGATACGGAGAAGATGACCTTGGTTTTGTTTACCGACCTGTATGGTATACAAGCACGGATAATGATGAAGTTCTTGCAACAATTGCGGATGACGAAAACTTCTTTGTTGCCGGACACTGGGCTGATCGAGAGGAAGCACAGGGTCAGGCTATCATGGTCAAAGAACAGGATAAAGATGTAACATTAATCGGACTGGAAGCCGGCTTCCGCGACCATACAGATTACCTGTTCCGTCTCCTTTCTAATTCCATTTTTGAAAAATAATGAGCATGATCGGGGATGTCCAAAGGGGCATCCTCTTTTTGCATAAGCCTCTAAATTTTCCGGAAAAAGTTATATGCAGAGAAAAAATTTTATACGCAGAGAAAAAAAGTTATATGCAGAGAAATGCCAGTTATACGCAGACAAATTTTTTTATACGCAGAGAAATGTAAAATGAGCATTAAATTTAGCCAGCAAATTTTTAAATGAACGCTAATATTAGCTAAAAACTACCCAAATGATCAAAAGAAACACCAAAAACAGTAAAAGAAAGCTAAATTCAGCAAAAAGTCCGACCATCAGCACTAAATTCAACCAACTCTGAAATCTACCTCTTTTAAAACCGCAAACACAATCCTTTTTCTATACCCAAATGGGTTTCTGTCTTCAATTTTACGGGATAACTATTCTGGAAGAAAGGAAGTGGCAGAGTGGTAAAGAAGGACCGGAAAATTATAAATGTGTAATAAAAAAGACGTGCGCCTGCACGTCTTTCTTTGTAAATAGTGTAAGCCTTGCAGGAACAAGTGGTTTTTCTTGTTTCGAAGAGCTCATCCGCTTTTCTAACTAATTAATGTCCTTCGTCAAGCTTTCCATCATCGCTTCATCCATAGGGCCGACAATTTTCTTTGTGATGACGCCCTTGGTATCAAGGATATAGCTTGTTGGAATCGTGAAAGCCTGATATTGCGGGCCAATCATGCCTTCTTCGTCGAGCGGGATGGAGAAGGAAAGGCCGTAGTCCTTTACGAATTTCTCAATATCTTCCCGGCCGTTGTCAATATTCGTGAGATTGACGGCTACGACTTCAATGCCATCCTCTTTATGCTTCTCGTAAAAGTTTTGCATATGGGGCATTTCAGCTTTACATGGCGGGCACCATGTTGCCCAGAAGTTCAATATGACCTTTTTACCTTGATAATCTGATAGCTTCATGGTTTTGCCATCCAGTGTCGTTAACTCAAAGTCAGGAGCTGGCTTTCCTTCCTGGACCTGAGAGAGATCTGATCCTGGAATATCTTCAGCTGCTGTGATGTCTTCTCCGCTTTCAACCGCAGCATTGCTGGTGCTTTCTTTATCTGCAGAGGGTTTCCATAGATTGACGAATACAATTGCCAGAGCCAATAGAATGATGGCTACTGATAACAAATTTTTATTCAAATCTTTACACCGCCTTAAGAAGTTGGTTTGGGACTTAGTTTTTTATGATCCAAGATAGCCAGAGTGTACACCGTTAAAGCCAGCCAGCTGAATGTCAGGATTTCAAGAGATAAGATTGGCTGAAAAAAGCTTACAACAAGCAGCTCGCTAAGCATAGTTAACGCAAATACCTGCGATGACAGGATTCCTTTTTTCTTTTTTGAAATTGCTCTATTAAAGCTAATTGATGAACCAACATCCTTGTTTAACAGAACACCAGAAATAGACAGAAAAACAACATAAAAAATCAGCAGCAGCAGATGTGCTATTGCAGCAAGGGTGTTTGTAATAAGTGCATATTTAATGCCTTCAAAACTAATAAAGAAGAGCGGAAATAGCTGCAAAGCATCCTGATGTAAGGATGGATAATTTTTTCTCACTTTATAGAGAAGGTAAACAGAAAGGGATGCCAGAGCAAGGAAGTGCCCTTCTGTGCTTCCATTAAAATAAACGATGGAAAGAGGCATCTCTATGACCATTTTAAAATGAAAAAGAATATAGCTTAATTTCCATACAAGAAAGTATAAAAAAAAGCTGTTCCAATACCATTCCTCAACCTTTTTGCCTGAAAGATACCTGTGTAAAAGCGCTGTTATAAATAGGGCAAGCAGAACCGCCAGCCATACAGAAGGGATCGTCAGGCTCCCTATATTAAAATAGGTCAATTAGAATCACCAGGAAAAACTACCTCGAAGCTAATATCGATGGTTCCCATAACAGATTGAATCATTCCGCAGTTTTTAACAGTAAGCTCTGCAACCTTTGCTGCTTGTTCTGTAGAAAGTTTCTTATCAGCATGAACCTCTGCGATAAATGAGAGCTTTTCTATGCGGTTTGCTTCATCAGGATTTCTGACAGCAGAAACATTTACTTCAATTTTCTCGATCGCAAACTTCTTCTTTTGAAGGATATTCCGCAGCAAAGTCCCGCTGCAGCCAACTAAAGAAGAAACAAAAAGTTCAAATGGACGATAGCCTAAAGTATCATCCGGAGATATTGGCAGCTCTCCAAAGCCTAGTTTTCCTGTTATCTTTTCATGATCTACTGTAAACTTCATTTCTCCACCCCTTTTCTGCCAATAGTATGTAATGGTTTTGTTAAGGAATGATTAAGAAACGAAAACTAAATGTTTTAAATAAGGACTTACATTTTCTCTGCATTCCCTGCTGGAAGCATAATTTTGAAGGTATGCAGACTGCCATCTGTATCCAAAACAATGTCTCCCTTATGGGCAGTTATAATACTTTTTGCGATGGCCAGCCCCAAACCTGCTCCATTCACTTTTGTGCTCCTGGACTCTTCAAGCCTGTAGAAACGTTCAAATATCAGATCCTTTTTTTCAGGATCAATGAATTGCCCAGTATGGGAAAAGGTGATGGTGTATTGACTCCCGGTTAAAGAGGCATCTATGGCTAGATCCTTTCCGGCATTGTAATCAAGTGTATTTTGAAGAATATTTGTAAAGACCTGTTTTAGTCCGTCCTTATTCCCCATAATTATTGCCTGTTCAATATGGATTTGCTGATTTTCAAAAGAATCGTCAAGCTTAAGCCTGAAGGCATTCAACGATTCGGTCAAAACCTCGTCTATCGCTAATGGTTCAATGGGCTTTTCCATAAAGTAAATCCCGGTGTTCCAGGAATTGAGTTCTGTTATGAGCTCCACAATCCTGGTGATCCTTCTTGATTCCTCAAGAAGGGAGCCGAACAATTCAGGATCGCCTTCCATTACTCCGTTTTGCAGTGCTTCGAGGTAGCCATTGATATTGGTTAAGGGGGTACGAAGCTCATGGGCAATATCACGGAGCATTTCTTCCCGTTTTTCCTGTATGGATACAAGGGAAGCAGCCATAGAATTAAAGTTTTCCGTAAGCTCCTTCAATTCACCTGATGAAGGAGCATCCACTTTACCGGGGGCTTTGCCTTCTTTAATTTCTTTTGCAGCCAGGGATAAATGCCTGATCGGGCGGACAATTTTCCGGACGGTGAAATAATGGAATAACCCGGCGATTACAAATGCCGCAATACTAACCATCCATAAAAAACCGTTTAAGGTATCGACCAAATCCTGGCCGGTGACGTCTTCAGAATTAACGAGAAAGCAGGCATAATCCTTAACTGAAAAGCCTGCCAGGAGAATCACAAGCAGTATGACAAGGCTATTTAGTGCAACAAGCTTTGATAACAGGTCGGAAAACTTTTTAAACACCGACAAATTTATACCCCATTCCTCTTACTGTTTGAATATAATCCTTTGGCGTCTTTTCCTTCACCTTTTCTCGCAAATGCTTAATGTGCACATCAATAGTCCGCTCTGAAACGGCCTTTTGGTTATTCTCGTAAATATAGTTCAAAATCTGCTCTCTTGATAAAACCTGATTAGGGTGCTGCATGAACATGTGGAGAAGCTTGAATTCGAATTGTGTCAATTCCAGAGGCTCCCTATCAATCAGGGCCTCTCCCTTTGCCGGTTTGATTGTAAAACCGGTAAAACTTAATTTGCCGCATCTGCTGGCTGTTCTTCTTAATACTGCTTCAATCCGCACCATTAGTTCAGCTGGGCTGAAGGGTTTAACGACGTAATCGTCAGCACCCAGCTTAAACCCCTGGATGCGGCTTTTTTCAGAAGCCTTGGCCGTAAGCATAATGATCGGCATCATGCTTTTTAGGTCTTCCCGGACCCAGCGGCAAATTTCTTCGCCGCTCACACCAGGCAGCATTAAATCGAGGATTAAAATACAAGGATCAAATTCTTCAATTTTCTTCATGGCTTCGTGGCCATCAACCGCTTCAATCACTTCATAACCGTCTTTCTTCAAATAGATCTTTACAAGGTTTCGGATTTTTGCATCATCTTCCACCACTAATACAGATTTGCCAATGAGGTGTTGATCAATCAAGACAATCATCCTTTTTAAAAGATTAAAAACGTACAATTCAGCTGTGAAATAAAATCGGGCATTTTACCTTTTCTAGAATTGAAATAGACTATATGCTGAAAGCCATGCGCTGATTTTTTGCATCTGACCGCTTAGGACAAGCATTCCGAGTGCAACCATAACCATTCCATTGATAAAGGCAAGCTTTGATAAATACTTATTAATTTTTCGCATCGTTTTTAATGAATAAGAAATAACCACCGAAATAATGAAAAAGGGGATAGCCATTCCAAGAGAGTAAGCCACCAATAAGAAAACTCCCTGTCCTAGCGTATCGGATGAGCTTGCCAATAATAGTATGGACGAAAGGGCAAGTCCAACACAAGGAGACCAGCCGCTGGCAAATGCCATTCCCAGCAAAACA
The DNA here is from genome assembly GCF_058145115.1 of Cytobacillus sp. C11.1. Lineage (NCBI taxonomy): Bacteria > Bacillati > Bacillota > Bacilli > Caryophanales > Bacillaceae > Cytobacillus > Cytobacillus sp. C11.1. The sequence goes on from NZ_CM176935.1 coordinate 1,710,473, forward strand.
GAACCAAAGATCCCTTTAGATTTGTTTTCAGATTGAAATCTTTTTTCCTTCATCAGAAATTTGAATTTGAGTAAGCCGGCCATCTGTAAACCGAAGATAATGATCAGCAGTCCGGCTACCTGCATGATTATCATGCGGTAATTCATGAGAATTTTTCCGATAAAGCTGGCGGAGGCGCCGAGTGCTATAAAGATAATACTAAATCCAATTATAAATCCAAAAGAACGTAAATAAAGCTTTGCCCGATCCACCTGCATTTTTGAGTCTTCAATTTTTCCTCCAGTCAGATGGGTAACATATGCAGGCAGCAGCGGGAACACACATGGAGAAAAGAAAGAAAGTACGCCTGCTGCCAGAGCAAAAAACATTCCAATTTCATTCATTAAACATTCACTCCTTTTCACCTTCATTCTGTTATGCTTTTGTTAAAATTTCATTAAAAATAAAAAATGAATTATTTACATGAAAAACCCGGGCGTAACCCGGGTCTATTCCATGAACTGTTTAATCACTGATAATTCGGGTACCTTACGAGGTATATAGATGATATTTACCTGAGGAGGAATAATCGTGTATTTTAAATCTTATTTTGATGAACAGCTCGCCAACATGTCCTATTTGATCGGCTGTCAAAAAACAGGCGAAGCGATCGTCATCGATCCGGCCCGTAATATAGATCCTTATCTGGAAACTGCAAAAAAAGAAAGCTTCACTATTACCGGCGCCGCCGAAACCCATATTCATGCTGACTATCTTTCAGGAGCGCGAGAACTGGCCCATCATCACGGCGCCAAGCTCTATGTCTCAGATCAGGGAGATAAAGACTGGAAATATGAGTATGTCCAAGATTACAAGCATGAGCTGCTGAAGGACGGATCATCCTTTTCGGCAGGAAACGTTTTATTTGACGTTATCCATACGCCAGGCCATACACCGGAAAGTATTTCTTTTCTGCTGACTGACAAAGGCGGCGGTGCCAACGAGCCTATGGGGATTTTTAGCGGAGACTTTTTGTTTGTCGGCGATGTAGGCCGGCCTGATCTTTTGGAAAAAGCAGTCGGTGCAGCTGGAAGCTCTGAAACAGGTGCAAAGGATATGTTTGCCTCGCTTCGGAAAGTAGAAGAGCTGCCTGATTTCCTTCAAGTCTGGCCTGCCCATGGTGCCGGAAGCGCCTGCGGAAAATCACTTGGTGCTGTTCCTATGTCCACCCTCGGCTATGAAAAGAAATTTAATTGGGCTTTCCAAATCAAAGAGGAAGCACAATTTATTGATGAGCTATTGGCAGGCCAGCCAGAACCGCCGAAATATTTCGCTCAAATGAAGAAGCTTAACAAGCAGGGGCCGGAATTGCTGAGAAAAGAAGAAACGCCAAAGCTTTCCGCCCCTGTAAAAATTAATGCTGTAACTGTTGACACTAGGCCTGCTGATGAATTTTCCAAGGGCCATTTCGAAGGCACTTTAAATATCCCATATAATAAATCGTTTACGAATTGGGCTGGGTGGCTCTTAAGCTATGAAAAGGATATTGTTCTTTTTGCGAATGAGGAAAATCTTGATCAAATCAAAAGATCCCTGCAGTCAATCGGCCTGGATCAGGTAACAGGCTACTATGATTCAAACGAGCTAGCCAATCATACGGAATCTTATGAAAATATTGAGCCGGAACAAGCGAAAAAACTCCTTGAGAGTGATGAATACTATCTTCTGGATGTCCGCAGCCAGGATGAATGGAACAATGGCCATATCCCCGGAGCGCATCATTTTATGCTCGGGAATTTGGAAGATAAGATAGAGGAGATTCCAAAAGATAAGACACTTATGGCCCACTGTGCCTCTGGGGCGCGGTCCGCTATTGCTGTCAGCCTTCTGCAGGCCAATGGCTTTAAAGATGTCCTCAATGTAAAAGGGGGATTCAATGCCTGGAAGGAAAAAGGCCTTCCGGTTAAAAAATAGGCTCTGTAAAGTTGGCCTGTTGATTTCCGCTGCAGGCACTCCCTTTCCGCGGGCGGTCCGGGAGCCTCCTCGTCGCTTTGCTCCTGCGGGGTCTCCCTTTGATCGCACTCCCGCAGGAGTCTCATGCCATCCGCTCCAATCAACAGGGTGCTAAAAAAACAACAATAAGCTTTAACAGAACAAAAAACTAAAGAATGCGTCGTATTATTTGACTAATTGCATGCTGAAGCCATATAATTTAAGTAATAAAATAGTTCGGATTCTTCCTTAAAGGGGAGTAGCTGTTAAGTAGGGCCGTCAATACGGGATGCATATCTCCGGCCTTACTGGCAACACACGTTGCTGGCGAGACCTTTACCATTTATTTGGTAAGGTCTCTTTTATTTAAAGGACGCTGAGACCGGATAAATGGTCCAGCGTTCTTTTTATTTGGCTGTTTCCTAAAGTTTGTTGTTTTTTGAAGGCAAACGTATTTTAACCAACTGAGTTGATTGTAGCGGAGGGCACTTGACTCCAGCGGGAAGAGAGGGAAGTGCGAGACCCCACAGGCGAAGCCGAGGAGGCTCGCAACCCTCCCCGCGGGTTCGCTGAGTGCCCGTAGCGGAAATCAACGGGCTGAATTCATAAACAAAAACAACAATCTACGAGAAAATAGCCTTTTATTTAAAGGTAGGAAGGATCCGATGAACAAGGAGGTTTTCGGGATGAAACGATATAAACAGCTTGCAGAGAGTGTTAAGTTTTCCAGAAGCAGGAATTGGACCAGGCTCCTTGAAAAGGATAATGCTCTGGAATGTATCGGGGCAGGGAGAAGTGCGTTTGCATTTAGGGTGAAAGAAACAAACCTTGTTTTAAAAGTATTTTTCCCAGAGTTTAAAAGAATTGCACAGGCTGAGGCGGAGATTTATGAAGCCCTTCCTGACCATCCTTATTTCCCGGCCTTGTACGATTCCGGCGAAAACTATATTGTGATCGATTATGTGGATGGCCTCACTTTATTCGAATGCCTGGCTAAAGGTATTCCAATCGAAGAAGAAAAAATCAATGAAATAGACGAAGCGTTATTTTTGGCAAGGGAAAAAGGTCTGAATCCATCTGACATTCATTTACGCAATATTATTCTTACACCGGAAGGCCATATAAAAATCATTGATGTGGCACGGTTTAAACAAAATAAAAAATGTACACAATGGGATGACCTGAAGCATGCTTTCTATACATTTTACAAGAAACGGTATTTTCCAAAGAAAATCCCGGTGTTAGTAATGAACACGATAGCTGCTCTTTATAAGAGAAAGATTGTACGGCCCGGGTCCTAAACAGTTCATTTGATATCGTTTTTTTCTTTTGAAATAATGGAAGAATAAATCCGCAAATGCAGAAAGGGGCATGAACAGATGAAGGTTCTTATTGTTGGTGCAAACGGCCAGATTGGGAAACAGCTTGTTAAGCTTATAAATGAAAGCAGTAATCACACAGCAAGGGCTATGATTAGGAAAGAGGAGCAGGCTGGAGATTTTGAGAAAATGGGTGTGGAAACAGCTATAGCCAGTCTTGAAGGAACAGTTGAAGAATTGGCGGAAGCTGCAAAAGGCTGTGACGCGATTGTATTTACTGCCGGTTCAGGCGGGCATACTGGCTATGACAAAACACTTTTAATTGATCTTGATGGGGCCGTAAAAACAATGGAAGCGGCACAGCAGGCAGGCATCGATCGTTTTGTAATGGTCAGCGCCATCCAGGCGAACAACCGGGAAAAATGGAGCGATGCGATTAAACCTTATTTTGTCGCTAAGCACTATGCAGACAGAATGCTGGAGAATAGCGGTTTAAACTATACAATCGTACGCCCGGGCGGACTGACAAATAATCCCGGCACAGGCCAAATCAAAGCAGCAGATAATCTGGAACGGGGATTGATCCCGCGCGAAGATGTAGCCAAAACCATTTATGCTGTTTTAGATAAAGAGAATACCTTTAAACGTTCGTTTGACCTGGTGTCAGGCGAAGAAGATGTAGAAACCGCTTTAAAAAATCTATAGAAGCCCTACCCGGTGCGGCTGTCCCACCGGGATTTTATTTGCCCTGCTGTCAATTGGAAAAACATAGTATAAACTCCTTCCGTTCGAACGGGTTAATAAAAAAAGGGAGTCAGGGCAATGGATACATAAAGAGTCTATACCTTGTTTATAGGGGATATTATGAAATACAGCGGGTAAGGGTTAAAGCTGATGATTGCGCGGGATGGATAGAGCAGCCGCCGGAATCAGCGGACAGAAAATCATTTTATAAATTGGACTACCTGAAAAACACCAAGGTAAGATGTACTTGATTGGCGTTTTTTTCTTTCGTTTTAACCCCGCTTCAAATGGGAATAGAAGGATGTATAGGATTTACATAAACGTATTTTCTTCACATTTTCCTCATAAAGATGTTGTTAAATTGTAACGGTCATGGGCTCTGAAATGTGGAATAATGTGATGTAGTGAGCATTCATATAGGAGTGGTTGAATGTATAAAAAGCAGGAACGAATCTTAATGTGGCTGGCCTTTGCTGTAGCTTTGATCATGGGCCTTTCTTTTATTGGACGCATCTTTGCAGGATAGAAAAGGGGGATGTTAAATGGGAAATGAAGAATCAGTCTTTTTCAGCCGTGTCTTAACCGAGCTGACATTATCGTTCCATATCATTTATGCAACCATTGGTGTGGGCATCCCGCTAATGATTATGATTGCACAATGGGTGGGAATCAAAAAACAGGATGAACATTATATTTTGCTGGCGAGAAGATGGACGCGCGGCTTTGTCATTACCGTTGCTGTTGGTGTCGTAACAGGTACAGCCATTGGGCTGCAGCTTTCACTGCTCTGGCCAAACTTTATGGAGCTCGCTGGGAATGTCATCGCCCTGCCTTTGTTTATGGAAACCTTCGCCTTTTTCTTTGAAGCGATTTTTCTTGGAATCTATCTATACACATGGGACCGGTTTGAAAATCAGAAAAAGCATATGCTTTTATTGATTCCAGTTGCCATTGGGGCATCGTTTTCAGCTGTATTTATCACGATTGTGAATGCTTTTATGAATGCTCCGCAGGGCTTTGACATTGTTAATGGTCAGCTTGTCAACATAAATCCGGTACTGGCGATGTTTACACCGGCCATGCCAACCAAGGTTGCGCATGTGCTGTCAACCGCCTATATGACGTCAGCGTTTGTTCTGGCATCTATTGGCGCTTACCGCCTTCTTAAAGGGTCAAACCATGTGTATCACAAGAAGGCTTTATTTTTAACGATGAAAATCGGGTTGATCTTCTCAATCGCCACAGCAGTAATAGGTGATTTCTCAGGAAAATATCTGGCTGAATACCAGCCGGAAAAACTGGCTGCAGCCGAATGGCATTTCGAAACAGAAGAAGGAGCACCGTTAATGCTTTATGGGGTGCTGGATGATGGAAAAGTGAAATATGCGATAAAAATTCCCTATGCACTAAGCATTCTTGCCCACAGCAACCCGAATGCGGAAGTGATCGGGCTTGAGGAATTTCCGGAGGATGAAATTCCACCGCTTTACATCCATTATTTATTTGACATTATGGTGACCATTGGAATGTGGATGACTGCACTTTCTCTCTTATACGTAGTTGGCACCTGGCTTAAAATGCGCTTTGTTTCGTCTAAATGGTTTCGCTGGCTGGTTGTTTTAGGCGGTCCTTTATCAATGATTGCCATTGAAGCAGGCTGGTGGTTTACTGAAGTTGGGCGCCAGCCATGGGTGCTCCGCGGGATTATGCGAACAGAAGATGCCGCAACAACAAGCGGCCAGGTAGATCTCATGCTGCTTCTTTTTGCCGGATTATACCTTGTGCTGGCGGTCGGAAGCATAGTCGTCCTCACCCGCATGTTCCGCAAAAATACAGTGGAGCAGGAACTGGCCGACCGTGAATTAGAGAAAGAAGGTGACCTGCGATGACATTGGAGATAATCGGAATTTCCGTACTGTGGCTCTTTCTCTTTGGCTACGTCATCGTTGCCTCGATTGACTTTGGTGCAGGGTTCTTTAACGCATACAGCCTATTCAGGGGAAAACAGCATATTTTAACGCGGATTATCCAGCGCTATTTATCACCGGTTTGGGAAGTGACCAATGTATTCCTTGTGTTCTTCTTCGTAGGAATTGTCGGTTTTTTTCCTAAGACAGCTTATTATTATGGAACCATTCTGCTTGTACCGGCAAGCATCGCAGTTGTTTTGCTTGCCATTCGCGGTTCCTATTATGCTTTTACAACCTATGGCGGTCTAAAGCAAAAAAAATGGACCTATTTGTATGGTCTCTCAGGGCTGTTTATTCCCGCTTCATTGTCGATCGTTTTGACCATTTCAGAAGGCGGATTTGTTAGCGAAACAGCAGCAGGGCTGGAATTGGATTACTGGGCACTGTTCACCAGCCCGCTGACCTGGAGCATCGTGGTGCTCAGTTTGGCAGCAGTATTATACATTTCAGCCGTCTTTTTAACATGGTATTCCCATAAAGCAAAAGACCAGCCGGCCACAGAGCTGCTGCGGAAATACGCACTCATCTGGTCAGTGCCTGCCATCGTTACAGCAACAGGCATTATTGTTGAACTGCAGGGCCATAATCCTGAGCACTTCAGCCGGTTAATGGATTTATGGTGGCTGTTCGGCATCTCATTTATTATGTTTGCCGGTACAGTCTATCTAATATGGAAGCGGAAATCATATGGAGTTGCATTCGGCCTATTAACAGGGCAATTCCTGGTTGCTTTCTTTGCCTATGGAGTCTCACATTATCCGTATCTTCTCTATCCATACCTGACTATTTACGACAGCTTCACAAACGAAGCAATGGCCATTGCCCTCATCATCGCATTCGTCGCAGGACTGGGACTGCTGCTCCCATCATTGTACCTGCTGTTAAGGCTGTTCTTGTTTAACAAAGAGTATGTTCAGGGGAAACGGAATGACCATGCCTAGGAGGGATGAATCGTGGCGGAATTTGTAATGTTCTATGCTCCCTTTATTGTGATTATTGGATCCATTGCTGCTGCTTTTTGGCTGGCAGGGAAGGATGAGGGGATAGGGGAGTGACGTGGAAGACCAACCTGATTTTAAACTGTACCCTGTGTAGTAGACACATTAAAAAAAGTCCACTGCACAGGGTCTTTTTATGTACAATAGATAAAAAATGGGGACGGGAGAACAATTATGAGTAAAAAAATATTCACGGAAAAAGAGATTCAAATACTTTCTAAAAATATTTATGTCAAATCAGTATCCTCAAAGGGGATTACTTATACTGATGAGTTTAAGGAGCTTTTCATAACACAAAATGAACAGGGAAAGACCCCTAGAGAAATCTTTGAGAAGTGTGGGTTTGATGAAGAAGTCATTGGTATTGACCGTATTCGTTCTTCAGGAAAAAGATGGCGTGAAGCCTATCGTCAAAATGGAGTGCTTGGCCTTCGTGATACAAGGCCCGGAAACACAGGTAGACCAAGGGAAAGAGAGCTTTCCATTGAAGAAAAATATGCAAGGTTAGAGGCCGAAACTAACCTGTTGAAAGCAGAGAACGAACTATTAAAAAAGATACGATTCGCCGAAAGGGGGATGAAGAAGAAATAAAGTTATCGGCTGACCTGAAATTCAACCTTATTCATTCCGTCATCGAGAAATACAATCTAACTGGGATGGTTTCACACCTCTGTAAAGTAGCTGGTGTTTCCCGTCAGGGTTACTATAACTACTTTTCAGCTAAACAAGTTGAGAGAAGGAAGGATCGGGCGAAACAGGATGAATCCCTACGAGACCTAGTTTTAAAAGCATACAATTTCAAGAACCGTAAGAAAGGGGCTCGCCAAATTAAGATGGTATTGGCAGGTCAGTTTGGTATTGTCTTCAATCTCAAGCGAATCAGAAGAATCATGAAGAAGTACGGGATTGAGAGTCCTTTTAGGAGAGCGAATCCTTATAAGCGCATCATGAAGGCTACCCAGGAGCACAAGGTCGTCCCGAACCTGCTTAACAGGGAATTCAAACAGGGAATCCCCTACAAGGTCCTCCTTACGGATATCACCTACCTATATTTCGGAAAAGGAAAAAGGGCTTATTTATCAACCATTATTGACGCTTCCACCAATGAAGTCTTAGCTCATCAGGTCTCTGATCGAGTTACTCTTGATATCGCTACGGATACACTTAAGAAGTTAAAGAAAAACAGGAGAATCAAACTGGCTAAAGGAGGCTATATACACTCTGATCAGGGAGGTCACTATACCAGCCCTGTTTATCAAAAGCTCGTGAAAAAATCCAGATTGGGACAATCCATGTCCAGGAGGGGTAACTGTTGGGACAACGCCCCACAGGAATCATTCTTTGGTCATTTTAAGGACCTGGCTGATATAAAATCATGTGAAACCTTAGAAGAGCTTAAACAAGAAGTGAAAGCTGCCATCCACTACTATAATCACTACAGATATCAATGGAATATGAAAAAGATGACCCCTGTTCAATACAGAGATCACCTTCTTAAAGTAGCATAGCCTTTTTTTAAAATGTCCTTTACAAGGGGTACAGATTATTTTGTGGGTTGGTCTTTTTTTATCAGAAAATTTATTAGAATTGGTTGACAGTGGATTAGAGAGGTGGTATTTTTATTTTAAGGTTGTTCTTTATATAGAACTTATTGGACTTTTTATAGAAAATGTGTTTGATAGAAAAATCATTCATATTAAGCGGGATAAATGTATAGATATATAATTATGCATTTATGTTCTTTAATAAGAACAAATTTGTTAATAATAGTGAATACATAATGTTTCACAGGAGGCAATAATGAGTGCAATCGCTGGGATTTACAACTTAAACGGAGAACCGGTTTCTATCGAACAGAGCGGCGGAATGATGAAGGCTTTCGAAAAATTTCCTGCAGATAATATACAGACATGGCATCAAGAAAACATCTTCCTGGGCTGCCACGCTCAGTGGATCACACCCGAATCCATTGGTGAACAGCTGCCATTCTATGACTACCAAAGACAGCTTGCCATCACAGCAGACGCCATCATCGACAATCGTGAAGAACTCTTCGAAAGACTCCAAATAGACCGGGAAGACCGAAAAAAAATAACAGACAGCCAGCTGATCCTGCTCGCCTACCACAAATGGGGAGAAGAGTCTCCTAAATTTCTGGTTGGGGACTTTGCCTTTATGATATGGGATGAAAAAGAGCGGAAGATGTTTGGGGCTAGGGATTTTTCTGGGGCACGGACGCTTTATTATTATCGTGATAACCATAGGTTTGGGTTTAGTACGACGATTCTGCCGTTGTTTTCGTTGCCTGGGGTTAAGAAGGAATTGAATGAGCAGTGGCTGGCTGAGTTTATTGCCATTTCAGGAGTAGTTGATGTGGTTGATACTTCAATGTCTGTGTATAAGAAAATTGAACAACTCCCTCCATCACATTCTATCACCATAGAAACTGAAAAAGTAAAACTAGCCAGATACAGCTATTTAAAAAAAGACAAAGAGGTAGCCTATAAGTCAAAAGATGAATATATTGAAGCGTTCCAAGAGATCTTTCAACGGGCAATAAAAGAAAGGATACGGACCCATAAGGATGTTGGAGCACATTTAAGCGGTGGGTTGGATTCTGGCACTGTTGCCAGTTTTGCCTCACGGGCATTGCAAGAAGATAAGAAGGTCTTGCACACATATAGTTATATCCCCCCTAGTGACTTTGTTGATTTTACTCCAAAGTATCGGCTAGCCAATGAGAAGAGCTTTATTGAGTCAACAGTTAACCACATTGGAGGATTAAATGAGAATTACTTAGATTTTGAAGGGGAAAATCCTTTTTTTGAAATAAACGATTTTCTAGATTTATTAGAGATGCCATATAAATTTTTTGAAAACTCTATTTGGATTAAAGGGATTTTTGAACAAGCACAAAAAGATAATGTCGGATTGCTGCTTAATGGAGGAAGAGGAAATCTCTCTATTTCTTGGGGACCTGCCCTGGAGTATTATGCTGTCCTATTAAAAAGATTGAAATGGATTTCTCTTTATAAGGAGTTAAAACAATATAGTGCAAATTTAGGTGTTAAGGAAAGACGAACATTTTCATATGTTACAAGAATGGCATTTCCTTTTATTAATAAATTATCTCCAACAATCAAACCATATCAGTCACGTGTTCTCATTAATAGCGAGTTTGCAGAGAAAACAGATGTATATAAAAAGCTTAATGATTATGGTTTAAATGAACTTAATAAATCTATACCTGATATTTTTTCTGAAAGAAAAAAGCATTTTGAACAACTATACCATTGGAATGCAACCAATACACTAGGAACAAAGCTTTCTCTGCGGTATGGCTTGTGGAAGCGTGATCCCACAAATGATCTAAGAGTAATCCAGTTTTGTTTATCGATACCTGAAGAGCAGTATGTCCAGGATGGGTTAGATAGGGCCCTAATACGAAATTCTACAGAAAATTATTTGCCAGATAAAGTTAGGCTTAATCAACGATATAGGGGTGTTCAAGGTGTAGATTGGGTGCATCGGACAGCACCATCGTGGAAAAATCTAATCAATGAATTGGATGAACTCGAACGGGATAGTCAAGTTTATGAGTATTTAGATAAAAAAGTTGTAAAATCAGCAATTCATAAAATTAAGGAAGGGCCCAAAATCGAAAATTCTATCGATCCTGATTATAGAATCGCCATACGCAGTTTAATAATATATCGCTTTTTAAAGAAAATTGCTTGAGAGGGGGTGATAACGTGAAAAAACAATGGCAAAAACCAAGTTTAGAAGAACTTAATATTGACCAGACCATGGCGGCTGGTTACGAAGGATATCATGATGAGGCTTATAATGGTGAACCAGCTTACGGTCCCCATCATGAATCATAATCTAATGTTCTTTTAAAAGTGTTTCTAGGTGCCCTTGTACATTAATGTTGTATGAGGGCTATACCTACTTTAAAGAAGTCATCAACCCTTTTGCAATTCAAATTACGGTCTTCGAAAACTATTTCAAATTAAGAGGGGAAAAGATGTATAACACTATTGAAAAAGTAATTTACAAAGCGTTTGGATTACAGGTTATTAGTGATATTCGACTACCTGAACTCCATCTATGCAATAGTATGGTTGATAGGGTAGACATAAAAATTAAAGTTGAAGATTTATCAGCACTATGGGGGAAATACTCAGAGCCTGCTAGCTATTTTATTATTAGAGAGAATATAGTTATGTTTCAAATCCCTGATACAGCTACCTTTTGCATAAGGGATGGAAAAGAAATAATTGTTTCTCCTATGGCTGGCTCAAACGAAGACCAAATACGTCTTTATGTGTTAGGAACATGCATGGGTGCCCTCTTAATCCAAAGAAAATTCCTTCCTTTACATGGAAGTGCAATAGCTATTAATGGCAAGGCTTATGCAATAGTAGGTGATTCCGGTGCAGGAAAATCAACTCTTGCTTCAGCTTTTTTAAATAATGGATATCATCTTTTGAGTGACGATGTCATTCCTGTACATTTCTCTGAAGGTGGAACTCCTATTGTTACGCCATCCTATCCACAGCAAAAGCTTTGGCAGGAAAGTCTTAATGCCTTTGGTATGCAATCAAACACTTATAAGCCCATATATGATAGAAAAACTAAATTTGCAATTCCAGTCAAATATAAATTTTCTTCTGAACCTATGCCTTTAGCAGGTGTTTTTGAACTAGTGAAAACAAATAATGCTGACATCAGTTTAAATCCAATCTTTAATCTTGAAAGTTTGCAAACTTTATTTAAGCATACATATCGTAATTTTTTAATTTCTGAGCTCGGCTTAATGGAATGGCACTTTCAGTTTACAGCGACCTTAGTAAATCAAATACATGTATATAAAATTGAAAGGCCACAAGACCGTTTTACTGCAAACGATTTAACAACATTGATATTAAACAATATTAATATGGAGGGGAATTACAATGATTACTAATCAAGGAATTTCATTAAATTACAAGGTTTGTCAAGTTGAGGGCAATATTGTAAGTGATATGGGTGGTGAAAAAGTGATGTTAAGCATAAAAAATGGCAAGTATTATAATCTTGGAGAAATTGGAGGAGATATTTGGGATTTAATTAATAATCCAATTGAAATTAGTCAAATAATTAACACATTAATTTCCAGGTATCACGTGGGTATAGAGGAATGTGAAGAACAAGTTATCGATTTCATCAATCTATTGTCTAACCAAGGATTAGTTGAAATAGTCAAATAATCATCTATCTTTAAACAGGGGATAATTATGTTAAAATTAGTAACATTTATTAAGACTGACCACAAAACAAGGCTTCTTTTATTTGAGGCGTATTTTTATTTAGGATGGGCACGTATTCTTAAAATGGTGCCATTTTCTAAAGTATCTCCTTCCCTAGGTGATCATATGAGAGAAACTTCCTATGATTATATTGAATCGAACCATGAGCAAATAAAAAAAGTCTCCCATGCTATACATATAATGAGCAGGTACACCTTTTGGGAAAGTCAGTGCCTAGTCAAGGCCTTTGCGGGAATGAAGATGCTGAAAAAGAGAGGGATTGATAGTACTCTTTATCTCGGAACTGCAAGGGATGAAACAGGGAAGATGATTGCACATGCATGGCTGAGAAGTGGCCCTTTTTATATATCAGGATCAGAGGGGATGAATAATTTTACAGTCGTTGGTATGTTTGCTAATCAAATTAAAAGACTTTATTAGAAGGGAAAAGATATGACGAAAAATTTAAAAATTAACCAGAGTAATATTCCCCGAGAGCTTAAATTGATTTTAGATATTATTAAAAACGAAGATATTTGTATTGCTTTCCATGACTCTACAAAAGAGATAAACTGGGATTTATTTCTCCAACTGGCACTTCACCATCGACTATTTCCATTATTATATTCAAAGCTAACTAAGGTTGAGAATACTTCAATTCCTGAAAAAACTCTTAAAGTTTTGAAAGAGCTTTATAGAAAAAACACGCTCCAAATGCTTCAGTTATGTGGGGAAATGGAACAGCTTAGTAAATTATTTACGGAGAATAAAATACGATCCATCTTTCTTAAAGGCCCCATTTTGGCTGTAGAGTTATATGATGATATTTCACTTAGAACATGCGGTGATCTGGACATCCTTATTCCAATCGAAGACCTGAAAAAAGTGGATCAGCTACTAACTAGTATAGGGTATAAAAAAGATGAATATATCCAAAGTCTTTTAGATGATTGGAAATGGAGACACCATCACTTTACTTACTATCATCAAAATAAAAACACAAAAATAGAGATTCATTGGAGGCTTAACCCTGCCCCCGGTAAAGAACCTGGCTTTGATGAATTGTGGGAAAGAAAAAGACAGACAACATTTACAGGATCTCCATCCCATTACCTAGGAAGAGAAGATTTATTCTTTTTTCTTGTTACCCACGGTGCACGCCATGGATGGTCACGGCTGCGCTGGCTTACAGATATCTATCAAATTATCAAGAAAGATCTCAATTGGGAAGAAATAAGTAAAACATTAAAAAAATATCATAGTACTCATATAGGTGGACAGTCTCTAATACTTTCAGAAAATCTTATAAGCACGCGATTAACCACAGAAATGAAACAGCTTACAAAAGGGCGACGTCCAAGAAAACTGGCAAATGAAGCATTATTCTATTTTGATAAGATGGTTAATTTGCATACTGATCCTGTACCTAAATATATATCTGAGTATCATGCAAAGCACTTATATTCATTAATGTCTTTCCAGCAAAGAATTATTTATCTATTAAGCCTACTGCACCCGTACCATATTGATGCAGAAACCTTACCCTTACCAAAACAACTCCATTTTCTTTATTTTCCACTTCGTCCATTACTTTGGATTATTAGAAAGAAAAGGAAACATGCATTACCTTAGGAGGATATTAAGGTGAAATCAGTTTTTTATTTTTTTAAGCAGTTGTATTCATATTCTGGAAAAAAAATATTTCTTAATCTTCTAGGGATGGTGTGCATTAGCCTTTTAGATGGAATTGGACTTTTACTTTTAATACCGGTTATCAGTCATAGTGGTATTGTGAGAGTTGAAGGAGGAGATCCCTATTTAACAAATGCATTTGCCTTTCTGCAGGAATTACCAGCAATGTTTGGCTTAACTTTTATTCTCGGAGTCTTTTTACTAGTGAACATACTTCAAAATCTTCTCCAGCGATATGTGACGATACAAAATGTCAAAATTCAGCATGGGTTTGCAAGGTACTTACGATCAGAAATTTATAGTGACCTGCTCAAAGCTAACTGGGGTTTTTATCTAAAAAAAAGAAAATCAGATCTTATTAATACAATAACTGCAGAGTTAGGACGTGTTAGTGCGGGAACTAATACCTTTATTCAATTTATTACCGCTATTATTTTTACTTTAATTCAAGTGGCTATTGCATTCTTTTTATCTCCCGAGATTACAGGGTTTGTATTATTGAGCGGTGTGATTTTGGCTATTTTCTCCAGTAGTTATATCAAAAAATCTCGCTTGCTCGGAAGTAGTACTTCCCAGGTTGGGAGGATTTTCATGGCGGGGATAACTGATAACTTTAATGGTATTAAGGATATTAAAAGCAATGCGTTAGAACAATCCAGAATGAATTGGTTTAATTCCGTTTCTCAGCAAATGTATGAAGAACAAATGGGATATGTAACGTTAAAAACAGCTTCACAATTTTATTATAAAGTCGCTTCAGCTGCTCTTATTTCCCTATTCATTTTCTTATCTTTGAATCTTTTTAATGCTCAGTCAGGTGAACTAATGTTAATTATTATTATTTTTACAAGATTGTGGCCGAGAGTGACAGGTATACAGTCGGGATTGGAGCAGATAGCATCAACCATACCTGCGTTAAAATCAGTTATTAATTTAAGAAGTGAATCCCTTGCAGCTAGAGAGCTGGAAAGTTTCGATTCTCTAGATATAAAACCAATAAACATAAAACAGGGAATTAAATTTGAGAATGTCTTTTATAGATACAATGCGTGTGAAAATTATTATGCATTAAAGAATATTAATATTTTATTTTCTTCAAATCAAATGACTGCAATTGTTGGAAAGTCCGGAGCAGGCAAAAGTACATTAATAGACCTTGTAATGGGATTAAACCAACCTGAAAAAGGGAATATAAATATTGATGGAAGAATTTTATCTGAAGAAAATCTTTTAGCATTAAGGAGATCTATTAGTTATGTTCCGCAAGACCCATTTTTGTTCAATACTACTATTAGAGAAAATTTGCAAATTGTGTATCCGGATGCATCTGATGAACAGATCCTCGAAGCACTAAAATTTGCAGCAGCTGATTTTGTTAAAGAACTTCCACAAGGTTTAGATACACTTATAGGTGATAGAGGTGTAAGGCTTTCAGGAGGAGAACGGCAGCGTCTCGTTCTAGCTCGAGCCATCTTACGAAACCCTTCAATCCTTGTTTTGGATGAGGCAACAAGCGCATTAGATACAGAGAATGAAACTAAAATCCAAGAAGCTCTCGAAAGGTTAAATGGAAAGATGACCATTATTGTAATAGCTCATCGTCTTTCTACTATTAAAAATGCCGATCAAGTTGTGGTTCTGGATAAAGGGGAAATTATTCAGCAGGGTGAATTTGGGCAGTTGGCAAAGGAAGAAGGCAGCATGTTTAGTAACATGCTAAGAAAACAGCTGGAAACCGCTGTTTAAGAAAAATATAAATTTTAAGATTGGTATTGACTTGTTCTGTATAGAGAACTAAAATAGAGACATGATAAGAAACTCCTAGTAAATATGTTGCTAATTTAATACTGTTTAAGTTTGTTATTTTTTTGGATCATTTGTTCTCTATTCAGAACATTATCTTACCAATAAGGTGGTTTTTATGAGTCATTTCCAGGATCAAAAAATTGCTAAAGAAATTAATCTTAAAGATCTGTATAGAGTAATTAAAAAAAGGTATTGGATTTTAATTTTATTTGCAGGGTTAGCCACGATAGCAGGATGGTTTTATAGCAGCATTAATAAAACGGTTCCATTATATGATACCTCAACAAACATAATCATAAATGCAGAGTCAGGATATCGTAATACCCTTCAGGTAATTATTAAGGACACTACCGTTTTAGAAGAGGTTATTAAGGAACTCGGACTTGAAAAATCCCCAGAAGCACTGGCTGCATCCATCAATGTTGCAAGTATTGATGATACACAGGTTGTGAAAATTAGCGTGATTGATACGGATCCCAAAAGGGCTGCTGACATTGCAAATACGACTGCAGAAGTGTTTATAAAAGAAATTCCAAAAATTATGGACTTTGATGATGTACGGGTGTTATCAAGTGCCAAAGAAGATCCTATACCAATTAATGAGAGCAAACAAAGCAAAATTATTCTCGTCGCATTTATATTTGGAATAATTGCAGGAATAGGATTAATCTTTTTAATTGATTCATTAGATGATTCAATCAATTCAGAGCGTGATATTGAAATGCTGCTTGAACTCCAGGTTTTAGGGAGTATTTCGAAAATGAATAAAAAGAATATAAATAAAAAGAAACTTAAAACTAAAATTGAGTTCAGAGGTGAGACGATTGGTTTTAAGTAAAAGAAGAACTTTGGCTTCTACAAAAAAACGAAATTTAATTACTTACACAAATCCTGATTCGATCATTTCTGAACAATATCGGACTATCCGGACAAATCTCCATTTTATCCATGGAGAAAAGAAAAATAACACTTTGCTAGTCACTTCTCCAAGCAAACATGAAGGGAAATCCACAACCATTGCTAATATAGCTGTCTCCATGGCACAGCAGAAAGAAAAGGTTCTTTTAATAGATGGAAACTTAAGAAGTCCGAGTATTCACCAAATTTTTAAAACCTCAAACGAAAGCGGGCTCACGGATGTTCTCTCGAGTAAGGCAACATTTGAAGAAACGGTTTTTTCTTCGGAAATTGGCAGCCTTGATATTCTTTCTAGCGGTACAATTCCTTTTAATCCTGCAGAATTGCTAGGATCAAAGACAATGAGAGAATTATTGGAAAAGGTCAGCATGCTTTATGACATCATTTTAATTGACTCACCATCTGTACTAGAAGTGACAGATACAAAAATTTTAGCTAATTTAAGTGATGGGGTTGTCCTGGTAATAAGGCAGGATAAAACGAATAAAGAATATGCGGTTGAATCTAAAAAAGTTTTAGAGTATGCAAAGGCTAAGATTGTCGGAGTTATTTTAAATGAGAAAAACTAGTAAAAAAGTAGTATGTTCAGCTAGGAGCTGACATATATTTTTTTAAGGATTTGTTCGTTATTTAGAATTAAATGTTCTTTAATGTGGTGATGTCTCCTTACCCTTATCAATGGAGGCACTCGGTCATGCTGTGGGTTGAGAGACCTTAGACGCCGGTCGTCGAGAGTGTGATGTGAGGAGGGGTTGAATGCCCCAATTATTAATAAAAATCTTCATAATAAGATTTGGTCTAAACCCTATTATGAAGGTTTTTATTACTTATCAAAGGAGATGCGGGAATGAAAGAAATTGATAACTTTCCAAAGTCAATTAAGAAGGCTGTAAGGTATATAAAACAAGATGCTACTAGAGAACAATTGGAAGAGATCAGGAAGCTGGTTGAATACGCCATACAGCGAAGAAATATAACTCTTGAATAAATGCAATCGAAAATCATGTAAAGGAGGGAAAACATGTCGTATCGACAAAGACTGTCGCTGTTTATTTTGGCTGATTCTTTTATTGTTCTGTCTGCCATTTTCCTGGGACGATTTTTAGTAGATGCCAACATTTATGTGATCACCTTACCTGTTTTAATAAGCTCCATCGGCATTATAGTAAGTCATCATATATTTTCATTTAAATTTAAAATCTATCATAAAGCTTGGGAGTATGCTAGTACTGGTGAGTTAATCATCATTTTTAAAGTTGTTAGCTTATCCATATTGACAGCAGTCCTGATCCAGCAAATACTGCTGCAGGAAATATACTACAGGCTTCTGGCTGTAACCTGGCTGCTGCAAATGCTCCTTATTGGGGGATCAAGATTTTGCTGGAGAATTTATCGCGACAACTACTTAATAAATAATAACAACAAGAAAAGAACCCTCATAATAGGCGCTGGTTCAGCCGGCACGATGGTAGCGAGGCAGTTATTAAAAAATAGTGAAGCTGAGCTGCATCCAATCGCTTTTATTGATGATGACCGCAGAAAGGATCAATTGCATATTCTAGGGTTGCCTGTTGTCGGCGATATAACGAAAATACCTGAAACAGTGGATAAGTTAGGTATTGAAAACATCATCATCTCCATTCCATCACTAAGCAGAAAAGAATTAAGTTTGATTTTTCAGGAATGCGCTAAAACGAGAGCTAAAACCCAAATACTCCCGATGCTGGAGGACCTGGTAACAGGAAAAATTTCTGTGAATGCTTTCCGGGATGTAAAGGTTGAAGACCTTTTGGGAAGGAGTCCTGTTGATTTGGATATAGAATCTATATCTGAATATGTAACGGGCAAAACAGTTTTGGTGACAGGTGCAGGCGGCTCTATAGGGTCTGAAATCTGCCGTCAAATATCAAAATTTAACCCGCAAAGACTTGTGCTTCTGGGACATGGTGAAAATAGCATCTATTCCATTGAACTTGAGTTAAAAGAGAAATTTAGCCATCTGCCAATCGAGTTCTTGACGGAAATAGCCGATTTGCAGGACGGAAAAAAGATGATGTCTGTAATGAGTACGTACCAGCCTGATGTGGTATATCATGCTGCTGCCCATAAGCATGTGCCATTAATGGAGAGAAATCCTGAAGAAGCGGTAAAGAACAATATTATTGGCACCAGAAATGTTGCAGAAGCGGCTAGCTGGCATGGAGTGAAAACCTTTGTCATGGTCTCTACGGATAAAGCGGTTAATCCAACAAGTGTTATGGGAGCTTCCAAGCGTCTGGCTGAAATGATTGTTCAAAATATGGATCAAAACAGTGAGACAAAATTTGTTGCTGTCCGCTTTGGCAATGTCCTCGGATCACGAGGCAGTGTCATTCCCCTGTTTAAAAAGCAAATCGAAAAAGGTGGACCCGTAACTGTCACACATCCCGATATGATTCGCTATTTTATGACCATTCCCGAGGCGTCGAGATTAGTCATACAGGCGGGTGCTTTAGCAAAAGGCGGGGAAATATTTGTGCTTGATATGGGAGATCCGGTGAAAATAGTGGATCTTGCAAGGAACTTAATCAAATTATCCGGTCATTCTATAGAAGAAATTGGAATAAAGTTTACTGGCATTAGACCAGGAGAGAAGCTTTTCGAGGAATTGCTTAAGGACGAAGAAGTACATGACCAGCAGGTATATCCAAACATTTATATTGGAAAAACGGCAAATCTTTATCTTGAGGATATTAATGAAATTATACAAACCTATCATACCCTTGATAAGGGAGCTTTAAGAGAAACACTTATTAACCTGGCAAACAACAAAGCTGCAATACCTGAGCCGGTTATGTCAATTTCAAGTTAAGAAAGGTGGATTATAAAATGAAGAAAGTAAGAAAAGCTATTATTCCTGCTGCAGGATTAGGAACGAGATTTTTGCCCGCTACAAAAGCCATGCCCAAGGAAATGCTGCCAATCGTTGATAAGCCAACAATCCAATACATAATAGAGGAAGCTATAGAAGCAGGGATTGAAGATATTATTATTGTAACAGGGAAAGGTAAGCGAGCAATTGAAGATCACTTTGACCATTCCTTTGAATTAGAGCAAAACCTTTTGGAAAAAGGAAAGCTAGAGTTATTGAATGAAGTGCAAAAGTCATCACAGATGGCGGATATCCACTATATTCGCCAAAAGGAGCCAAAAGGGTTGGGCCATGCCATTTGGTGTGCTCGCAAATTCATCGGAAACGAGCCTTTTGCCGTTTTGTTAGGTGATGATATCGTGCAGGCCGAAAAGCCTTGTCTTAAGCAAATGATCGAGCAATATGAGCGATATAACGCTTCAATCCTAGGAGTCCAAACCGTTGCAAATGAAGAAGTGTCCAGATACGGAATTGTGGATGGAAATGAAATCGGAAATCGTTTTTACAGTGTTAATAGTCTAGTAGAAAAGCCAAATCAGGAAGAAGCACCGTCCAATCTGGCGATTATGGGAAGATATATTTTAAACCCAAGAATTTTTGAAATATTAAGTGAGCAGAAACCTGGAGCTGGCGGTGAAATTCAGTTAACGGACGCCATTGCAGGATTGAATTTACATGAAGCGGTTTACGCCTATGATTTTGAAGGTGTCAGGTATGATGTCGGCGAAAAAATGGGTTTTATTCAAACAACGATTGAGTTTGCGTTAAAACGTGGGGAATTAAGAAAAGATCTATTAGATTATCTATCATCTGTTCTTGATAGACAATTAATCAAATAGGCAGGAGCTTATGAGAAAACGAGTGTTATTTTGTGCAACAGTTGATTATCACTTTAGTGCCTTTCACTTGCCATATCTAAAATGGTTCAAGGAACAAGGCTGGGAGGTTCATGTCGCAGCTGCCGGTGAGTTGGACCTCCCTTATGTAGATCAGAAATTTAATATACCTTTTCAAAGATCCCCCTTCAAAAGGAAGAACATTGGGGCATATAAGCAATTAAAGGCAATTATTGATGGAAACCAGTATAAAATTATCCATTGCCACACTCCGATGGGTGGTGTATTGGCCAGGATTGCTGCCGGATCAGCCAGAAAGCATGGAACAAAAGTCATTTATACGGCACATGGATTCCATTTTTGTAAAGGGGCTCCACTCTTAAATTGGCTTATCTATTATCCTATTGAAAGAACTCTTGCCCGATTAACAGATTGCTTAATAACGATTAATGATGAAGACTATAGTCTTGCTGTAAAACATGGATTTAAGGCGAAACAGATAGAACATGTTCATGGCGTTGGAGTGGATACTGATCGGTTTTGCTCTATAAATAAGTTTAATAAGTCTGTTTTACGAGCAGAGTATGGATATAAAGATGAAGATTTTATATTGTTTTATGCAGCTGAATTTAATAGAAATAAAAATCAAACTCTCCTTATACAAGCTTTAGCACATATTAAGGATTCAGTACCGAATGTAAAACTATTATTAGCAGGTGAAGGTCCTTTACTGCAGCAATGCAAGGAGCTGGCAGAGAAGTTGGAAATTGCAAAAATGATCAATTTTCTTGGTTTTCGTGATGATGTTGAATTGCTGCTGAAAATGAGTGACCTTGCGGTGGGATCAAGTATTCGAGAAGGACTCCCAGTAAATATAATGGAAGCAATGGCGTCTGGTTTACCCGTAGTAGCAAGTTCAAATAGGGGACATAAGGAACTAATACAGGATGGAATTAATGGGTTTACTTTATCGCCTAAGAATTATCAGGATTTTGGTTTGAGGATTCTTGAGATATATCAAATAACAGAGCTGCGCAGGATGATGGGGGTTGAAAGTCGTAATCGCGTTAAAAAATATGCGATTGCTCAAGTTAGTAGAGAATTACAAAGTGTCTACTCAACTTATATGGCGGAGGAAACGAATGAGACCAAAAGTAAGCATAATCGTGCCTATATATAATGTGGAAAAATATTTGAGTAGATGTTTCGACAGTTTGCTTTCACAGGAATTAGTGAATATCGAAATAATTGCGGTCAACGATGGGTCGACAGATTCTAGTGCAAGTATATTAAATGAATATAAAAAAAGAGATTTGCGTATAAAAGCAGTCCACTTGAAAAATGGTGGAGTTTCTTCGGCAAGAAATGAAGGGCTAAAATTAGCAGCTGGAGAGTATATTGGTTTTGTTGACCCTGATGATTGGATTGAAAACGACATGTATAAAACTTTGTACTATATTGCTTTCCAAGAAAAAGCAGATATTGTTATGTGTACTTATACAAGGGAATTTGGAACACATTCTAAAGAAAAGAAATTTGAATTACCCGAAAAAATCCGTTATACGGGAACAGAGGTCCAAAGCAAAATCATGAGACGCTTAATTGGCCCCCTGGATAATGAGTTAGCCAATCCTGAGCTTTTAGATGCTTGGGGAACTGTTTGGTCAAAGATTTACCGTGCAGAAATTATAAAAAATTTACGCTTCACCGATCTTAAAGAAATAGGAACGAATGAGGATTCTTTATTCAATATTGAAGCCTTATATTATTCTAAGTCCTTTATTTTTATTAATAAACCATTTTATCATTATTGGCGTGAAAATAATGCATCCGTAACATCTTCCTACAAACCTGACTTAGTAATCCAGTGGGAAAACCTTTATAAAAAAATGAAAACCTTTATTGAGTCTGAGAAAATGGATGAAGAATATAATACTGCTCTCAATAATCGAATATGCATGGGTACACTTGGTCTCGGTTTAAATACGATAAGTGCTGACAACCCGGCAAACTCTCTTGAAAAAATAAAAAGAATAAAATTAATTCTTAATAATAAACAAATCATAAGTTCTTTTAAACAATTAGACTTGTCGTCATTTCCGGTTGTTTGGAGAGCTTTTTATTTTTGTGCGAAAACTAGATCGGCATTAGGAGTTTACTTAATGTTAAATGGGATTAACTTTTTAAGAAGGGCAATTAGATAGGGGGGATTTCCTTGGATCCTATACGAGTACTGCAAGTAGTTACCATTATGAATCGCGGCGGTCTGGAAACCATGCTGATGAATTATTACAGAAAAATAGACCGAAACAAGATTCAGTTTGATTTTATGGTCCATCGAGATGTAGAAGGGCATTACGATAAGGAGATCCTAAGTCTTGGTGGAAGAATCTTCAAAATGCCTAGAATTAGGCCAGGTAATTATCGCAAATATTTTAATAAACTAGACGGATTTTTTGAATCTAATAAAGGTTATAGAATTGTTCATTCCCATATTAATGAAAACAGCAGTTTTGTATTAAGGGCTGCCAAAAGAGCTGGTATACCGGGGAGGATTGCTCATAGCCATCTAAGCGATTTGGGTATCGATGCCAAGCTTCCTTTCCGCTTATATGCCCGGTATCTTATGAAAGATGTTCCTACCAAATATTTTGCTTGCTCGGAAAAAGCTGGGCAATGGCTTTTCGGTAAAAGTTCAAATGAGATAACGGTCTTAAATAACGCTGTAAATGTAAGTGACTTTAATTTTAATCCTGAAGTTCGAAAAAAGGTAAGAGAGGAATTGGGAGTTGGCAATAAACTAGTAGTTGGTCACATCGGAAGGTTTAATAAACAGAAGAATCATGAGTTTCTAATTGATATTTTTAAATGCCTTCATCAAAATAGACCAGATGCAGTTTTGGTATTAGCTGGAGACGGTGATTTAAAGCCATCAATCGAAAAAAAAGTTAAAAGCTTAGGTTTGACAAAAAACGTTTTGTTCATAGGAGTACGATCTGATATCGCTGACTTAATGCAGGGGATGGATTTGTTTTTATTTCCATCATTATTTGAGGGTTTACCTGTTGTACTTGTGGAAGCACAAGCAGCAGGATTAAAGTGTATCGTATCAGATGCTATTACACAGGAAAGTGATGTTACGGGGAGAGTCGAATTTGTCAGTCTAAATAATACACCTGAAAGTTGGGCCAATAAAATTATTTCTTCTACATATGAACATGCCAACACTGCTGACATGTTGAGCCAGCTTGGTTATGATACAGCCACCATGGCTGAATGGTTAAGCAAGTTTTATTTATTAGAAGCCAAATGAAAGGAGGTTCCAAGTTGAAGCCAACACTTACTGTGTTTACACCAACATTTAATCGGGCATATACTCTTCATTTGTGTTATGAAAGCTTAAAGAGGCAATCTTGCAAGGATTTTCAATGGTTAATTATTGATGACGGATCTAGTGATAAGACGAAAGAATTAGTTGATGAGTGGATTAAAGAGGGAAAAGTTCCTATCCATTATCATTATCAAATTAACCAAGGTATGCATGGAGCGCATAACACGGCATACGAGTTAGTTGATACAGAACTCAATGTTTGTATCGATTCCGATGATTATATGCCAGATGACGCTGTTGAAAAGATAGTATCCTTTTGGAAAGCTTATGGAGGCAATAACTATGCAGGAATAGTCGGACTAGACGCCAATCCGAAAGGAGAAATAATCGGAACAAAGATACCAGCGAGTTTAAAAGAATCAACTCTTTCCAATCTTTATGGGAAACATAAAGTAAAAGGAGATAAAAAACTGGTATATAGAACAGAGCTAACTAGAAACACACCCGCTTATCCAATTTTTTCAGGAGAGAAGTATTGCCCCCTAAGCTATAAATATATACTCATAGATCAGAAGTATCCTTTGCTTGTCATGAACGATGTTTTATGCCATGTAGAGTATTTAGCAGATGGTTCCAGCATGAATATAATCAATCAATATAAAAAGAATCCACAAGGGTTTTCTTTTTTTAGAAAAGTTGCAATGCAGTATGCACCGACATTTAAGGAAAGATTAAGGGAAGGTATTCATTATGTATCAAGCAGCATCATGGTAAAGAACTATAGATTTTTGATTGAATCCCCTAATAAAATTACTACCTTATTTGCCATGCCATTTGGTATTATTTTATATTTTTTTATAAACAGTACAAGTAAAACAACTGTAATGAAGAGTTAGAAATTAATGATTTGAAAGGGTAATGTAATGACAATAATGTGGATTAACCTTTCATTAGTATATATTTTTTCATTCTTGTCCAGATATTTTTCTAATCCTATTGATGTTAACTTCAACTTTATAAAACCTAATAGAAGTTATATGTATTTGGTAGTAATCACCTTAGTTTTAGTATCAGGATTAAGGAACAATATCGGGGATACCTACTTTTATATGCATTCTTATAAAACCAATATCCTAACATGGGATAAGATTGATTTCTCAGGTGACTTTGGCTTCAATATAATGCAAATGTTTCTTCAAAAGCTCTCAGCATATCCGCAAATCCTTATTTTAACGACTGCTATCATAACTAATGTTCTAGTAGTTACAGTTTTATATAAATATTCCAGAATATTCGAACTAAGTATCTATGTTTATATCACTTCAGGTATGTATACAACCTCTATGAATGGGATCCGTCAATATTTAGCTGCAGCAATTGCATTTACAGCAACAAAGTACCTTCTTGATGGGGATTTTAAGAAATATGCAATTATTATATTTCTTGCATCGACAATTCATCAGAGTGCACTAGTTCTATTGCCAATGTTTTTTATTGTAAGAAAAGAGGCATGGACAAAAATAACCTTTATACTTTTAGGTTTATCAGTCTTAATTGTTCTAGGGTTTAATCAGTTTTCTAGCATCCTATTTTCAGCAATAGAAGACACCAAATATGGTCACTATAGTGATTTTGCAGAGGGAGGAGCAAATTTTCTCAGGGTTCTAGTAAATGCAGCTCCAATAGTTATCGCATTCATAGGGAGGCATAAACTGAGAGAAATGTGGCCAAAAAGTGACTATATTGTAAATATGTCAATTGTTAGCATGGTATTTATAATTATTGCATCCCAGAACTGGATCTTTGCCAGATTTAATATATATTTTGGGCTATATAATTTAATATTGATTTCCTGGATTGTAAAGCTTTTTTATGAGAGGGATAGGAAATTAATTTATCTTGCTATATTAATTTTCTACTTTATTTATTATTACTATGAGTCAGTAATAGGCTTTGGTCTTATTTATGAAAGTGATTATATTGACCTTTCATAAACTTTGATGAGATGGAGGGAGAAAAATTGTGACTATACTTATTACTGGTGGAGCCGGCTATATCGGCAGTCACACTTGTGTAGAATTATTAGAAGCAGGTTATGATGTTGCAGTTGTTGATAACTTTATCAATAGTAAGCCGGAAGCCCTGAAGAGAGTTCAGGATATTACAGGGAAGACCATTAAAATTTATAATCTTGATTTGATTGATGAGGAAAAGATTGAAACAGTATTCATTAATAATAATATCGAAGCAGTTATCCATTTTGCTGGTTTAAAAGCGGTAGGTGAATCGGTTCATTTACCGCTTAAGTATTTTTACAATAACATCACAAGCACAGTAACATTGTGTAAGGTGATGCAAAAGTATGGGGTAAAGAATCTGGTATTCAGTTCATCTGCAACGGTTTATGGGACGCCAGAAAAGGTCCCGATTGTTGAAGATTCACCATTGTATGCGACCAATCCATATGGTCGGACGAAATTAATGATAGAAGAAATGCTAAGGGATTTATATGAATCAGATAACAGTTGGAGTATTGCACTTTTAAGATATTTTAATCCAATTGGCGCCCATCAGAGTGGATTGATTGGAGAAGATCCTAATGGAATCCCCAATAATTTAATGCCTTATATTACTCAGGTAGCAGTTGGGAAACTAAAGGAATTGAGTGTCTATGGAAGCGGCTATCCGACAAAAGATGGAACTGGGATAAGAGATTATATTCATGTGGTTGACCTTGCAATGGGCCATTTGAAAGCACTTGAAAAAGCGGCAGCTGAAACTGGAATTGAAGCCTATAATCTTGGAACTGGAAATGGCTATAGTGTGTTGGAGATGGTTGAAGCTTTTGAAAAGGCTTCTGGTGTTAATATATCTTATAAAATTACAGACCCACGACCTGGAGATGTCGCCATTTGTTATGCAGACCCTGCTAAAGCTCATCATGAACTAGGATGGAGGGCAGAAAAGGGAATTGAAGAGATGTGTACGGATTCCTGGAGATGGCAATTCTGCAATCCTAATGGATATGAAACAAAAAATAATATGGAATTGGAAGAAAATCCTCGCTTAATTAATAAAAGCGAGGATTTTACTATAGAAAGCTTAGTAAAGTGAGGAATAGTAATGAGCTTATCCAGAAAATTTTCGCAGGAGCAACTAAAGGAATTACTGGAAGATATTTATAAAAAGGTAAATCAATCAGAGTACATCAAAACGGAAGAAGTTTTGGATGAAATACAAAATAAGATTCGCAGCTTTATTGGAACACCAGAAAAAACTTGGGAGTTGTAGGTATTGAAAAGGCTGTTAGATCTTTTTGCATCGACTCTGTTGCTTATTATTGTTTTTCCAGTAATTTTAATATGTGGATTATTAATAAAAATAAAATTAGGCAGCCCCATCCTGTTCAAACAAGAAAGACCGGGGTTAAACGGTAAACCTTTTTATTTATATAAATTCCGAAGTATGACAGAGGAAAGAAATGACAAGGGCTATTTGCTCCCGGATCACATCAGGCTGACCTCATTTGGGGAATTTTTAAGAAGGTATAGCCTGGATGAGCTGCCTCAGCTTATAAACGTAATCAAAGGAGATCTTAGTTTGGTCGGTCCCCGTCCACTATTAATGGAATATCTGCCATTATACACACCAGAACAAGCGAAGCGCCACCTTGTCAGGCCAGGTATAACCGGCTGGGCTCAAGTGAACGGACGCAACGCATTAAGCTGGGAGGAAAAGTTTAAGCTTGATGTGTGGTATGTAAACAACCGAAACCTACTCCTTGATCTAAAGATATTGATATTAACCATTAAAAAAGTGATCAATTCTGAAGGAATTAATCAACCAGGGAACGCGACTGTGGAAAACTTTAAAGGATCAAAGAATAACATAAAAAGCAGATATAGTAATATCTACTAGAATATTTAATAACATTATTTTTTGGGAGGAAATAATGTGGGAAGTGTAGAGAAGTCATTAAACATAATTTTATTAGGAAGAAAATATTGGAGTGCGAAGGCTTTAATGCACCTATTGGATAAAGGGCATAATGTTTTAGCGGTAGTTGGTAAACCAGCAATAGAGGAATTAGATTCAAAAAAAGGTTCTTTAATTGATCTTGCTAAAAAACATAACATTTTAACACCAACAATAGATGAACTATATTCTTGGTTTAGAAATCCGCTCAATAGTCCTATACCCGTAAAAAAAATAGACCTAGTTATTTCTTATCTCTTTTGGCAAAAAGTAAAGCAACCGCTCTTATCAGCTCCTAAATTAGGTGCTATTAATTTTCATCCTGCGCCACTTCCTGATTATAAAGGGTTGGGTGGTTATAATATAGCTATAATGGATGGGTGTTCAACTTATGGTGTGTCCGCTCATTTAATGAATGAAGAAATAGATGAAGGGGAAATTATTAGAATAAGGAGATTTAAAATAAATAAAGAAAATGAAACTGCTTTTTCATTGGAAAACAAAAGTCAAATAGAAATGTTTGAGCTGTTTAAAGAGACATTGACTCTTGTTGAAGAAAATAAACTTAAAGATTGTCTGACTAAAAACCAAAAATCAGAAGGTATCTATATTAATAGGGAAAAATTTGAAGAAATGAAATTTATTAATGAAGATGATCCAGAAGAAATAGTCAAAAGAAAAATCAGGGCTTTTTGGTATCCGCCCTATGAAGGGGCTAAGATTAAAGTGGGAGAACAATTTTTTACACTTACAGATAGTAAAATACTTTCAAGCATTTCAAAGGTATTACATTCTTAAAAATAATCTTTGGAATATTAAAAATTACTTATTTATCATTGATTGCATATTTAATATAGCAAGTTAATTCTAATGATTGAAGGTGGATAAATGAACCATACATCAAAAAAAAGTCGTATTTACCTTTCACCACCGCATTTATCTGGCAATGAGATTAAGTATATACAGCAAGCGATTAAAACTAATTGGATCGCTCCGCTCGGACCTAATGTGGATGCTTTTGAAAAAGAAATAGCTCAATATACAGGAGCCAATGAAGGAGTAGCTGTAAGTTCAGGAACAGCTGCAATTCATTTGGCTCTTTCTTTATTGGGCGTACAAAAAGGTGATACTGTCTTTTGTTCTTCACTTACTTTTGTAGCAAGTGCCAATCCGATTCTTTATCAAGGAGCAAAACCCGTCTTTATCGACTCAGAACCGGAAACGTGGAACATGTCTCCGGAAGCGCTTGAAAGAGCATTTGTTGAGGCTGCCAGAGAAGGAAAGCTCCCCAAAGCAGTGATTGTGGTCAATTTATACGGACAGAGTGCCAAGATGGATGAGATTCTTTCAATCTGCAATAGTTATGATGTTCCAATTATTGAAGATGCGGCTGAATCCCTTGGTTCAAGCTATAAAGGAAAGCCTAGTGGAACCTTTGGAAAGTATGGGGTATTTTCATTCAACGGGAATAAGATTATCACTACATCAGGGGGGGGAATGCTTATTTCAGATGATGCAGAATCGTTAAAAAGAGCGCGCTTCCTAGCTACTCAGTCAAGAGACCCAGCCCCTCATTACCAGCATAGCGAAATGGGCTACAATTATAGGCTGAGTAATATTCTGGCAGGAATAGGAAGGGGGCAGCTGGAGGTTTTAGATGAAAGGGTAATTGCACGAAGATTAATATTCTCTCAATATCATCGAGAGTTGCATCTTCTTCCAGGCATTCGATTCATGCCTGAACTAGAGAACACCTTCTCAAATCGCTGGCTTACTACATTAACAATAGATGAGCAAGCAGCTGGTGTCTCGACAAAAACACTTCTTGAATCTCTGGAAGATGAAAATATTGAAGCGAGACCAGTTTGGAAGCCTTTACATCTGCAGCCGTTATTTAAAGGGGTGAAATATTACTCCCATAAAAAGGATCAAAGTGTGTCAGATAAATTATTTTTGTCAGGCATATGCCTCCCTTCAGGATCAAATTTATCTGAAGAAGAAATTGCAAGAGTAACTGAATGTATAAGAAATACCATGAGAATAAAGGTATAGACCAACACCCATCTCCAAGGATAAAGAGGTATCTAGAATGATAGGTAAAAATATATATGAAATACGAAGAAGGCGGGGTCTTACCTTAACAGAGCTCGCAGATTGGGCGGGGATTGCAAAGTCCTATTTGAGCAGTATTGAAAGGAACTTAAATAAAAATCCTTCAGTAAATGTTATGGAAAAACTGGCACTAGTTTTAGGTGTTGATCTTAATGCTTTACTTAACACTGAGAAACAATTTGAATCAGAAAATCAGCAACTTGATAAGGAATGGATGGAATTTGTAACGGATTTAAAAGATTCTGGGATTGATAAAGATGAGCTGAAAGAATACAAAACATTACTTGAATTTATAAAATGGCAGAATGAAAAAAAGATGAAATAGCCATCCAAGGATTGGAGATACAAAGATGAATACTAAAATTCCTAAAGTCATACATTACTGCTGGTTTGGCTCCAAAGAAAAGCCCAAAATCGTCCAGAAGTGTATGGACTCCTGGAAAAAAAACTTGCCAGATTACAAGATTATTGAGTGGAATGAAACTAACTTTAATATCCGTTGCAATTCATATGTTAGCGAGGCATACAAGGCAAAAAAGTTTGCTTTTGTTAGTGATTATGTAAGAGTTCATGCGTTGTATAACTATGGAGGGATATATCTTGACACGGATGTAGAAGTATTCAAGTCCTTTGATGATTTATTGCATCATGAATCATTTTGGGGATTCGAACAAGAGAATTATATTGCTACAAGTACGATTGGATCTTGTCAAAGCAATGTCCTAATTGGTGAATTTAAAAGCACTTATGAAAAAAAGAGTTTTCTCAAAGAAAATGGAGAGATAGATCAATTAACCAATGTAGCTATAATTACTGACATACTTAAAAGTAAAGGACTGGAATTAACGGGAGAATATCAGGAGCTTAAAGGGATTGGAGCTTTTTATCCACAATCATACTTTTCCCCCTATGACTATATTAATTGCAGAAAATTTATAACTAAAAACACTTATACTTTGCATCACTTTTATAAAAGCTGGCTGCCTCCAAAGGCTAGATTGAGGAGTCTAGCGAAAAAAGCTATCGCACAAGTAATTGGTGGAGAAAGAATTGCCAAGCTAAGAAGTTTAAGAGGAATGCAATAAAGGAGAAATCTTATGGATGCTTTGAGAAAAGTAGTTGTCTCTATAAATGCAGAAATACGTGACAGAGGAATATATATTGCATTCATGATGAATTTCGTACATCTTGTGGGTGTAATACGAGGATTATTGAATAGGATTATGTATCTGAAGAATATAAAATCTTCAGTTTTTTTTCTGCAAGCAAATAGCAAAATTGAAATATTTAATAAAAATTCAATAGTCCATATTGGGAAATTTGTTTTTATTCGGAAGAATGTAAGCTTTCGTATTGATTTTAATGGTTTTCTTGATATAGGGGAAAAAGTTTTTATAAATGATAATTGCAATATTAATTGTGTAAATAAGGTCACAATTGGAAGGCATACAAAGATCGCACCAAATGTATGTATCAATGATCATGATCATAATTATAAGGATCCGAGTAATCATCACCTTTCAGTCGGAGAAGTAATCATAGGGGAAAATGTTTGGATTGGCTCTAACGTAGTGATATTAAAAGACACGATCATAGGCAACAATGCAGTAATTGCAGCAGGGAGTGTGGTTAAAGGCTATATTCCTGACAACACACTCTTTGTAAATAAAAGAGACAATCTATTAATTCCTTACAGTAAGAATGAACTAAAGGAAGAAAGAATAGAATTGTCCAGTTAACTAAGCTGAGAAGTGAAGAATTAGAAATATGTAGCATGGAGAGAATTGAAATGAAAAAAAACATTTTAATTTCTGCGTATGATTTGGAAATAGGCGGAATAGAAAGAAGCCTAATAAATATGTTAGAAAGCTTTAACTTTGATAAGTATCAGGTAGATCTTCTAATTTATCATCATTCCGGTGAGTTTTTAAAATTAATCCCTAATTCCGTTCATATGATTTCAGAGGTAGGGGAATATTCAGTCTTTCGCAAGCCAATTGCCCAATGTCTTAAAGAGGGGTATTATCTTACCTCGCTGATTAGATTAATCTGCAAACCCTTAGCTAACATTAAAGCAGGCTTCATGAAGTTAGAAGAGGGTTCTGGCTATATTCAAATGCAGCTTGCGATTAAATATGCATCAAGATTTTTGCCGAAATTGAAAAAAAATTATGATGTCGCAATAAGCTTTGCCTGGCCACATGATATTTTAGCGGAAATAGTAAATGCAGATAAAAAAATTGCATGGATTCATACAGATTATAGCAAGCTTGAAATCGACCATAAACAGGACCTTAGAGTATGGGGAAAGTTCGATAATATTGCGTCTGTTTCCGAGGATTGCACTAGATCGTTCCTGTCAGTATATCCCTCTTTGGAATCAAAAATTATAGAAATAGAAAACATAACATCTCCAGAATTTATAAAATATATGGCAGAAGAAACTAAGGAAAAAAACATTTTTGATAAGGATGCTTTCAACATTGTCTCTGTTGGAAGATTATCATATGTCAAGGGATTTGATATGGCGGTTGAAGCTTTAAGAAAATTGCATGACAAAGGGTATAAGGATATAAATTGGTTCATAGTCGGTTATGGGGGCTTTGAAAAAGAGCTTACAGAATTGATTAAGGAGAACAATTTAGAAGATAGCTTTAAATTACTTGGAAAAAAAACAAATCCTTATCCTTATATAAAAGCAAGTGATTTATATGTCCAGCCTTCAAGGTACGAAGGGAAAGCAGTTACTGTAACTGAAGCAAAAATATTAGCAAAGCCAATTATTATAACAAATTATCCAACGGCTAATAGTCAAATCATTGATAGGACTGAGGGATTAATCTGCGGGTTGAATGCTCAAGGTATGGCAGAGGCTATAGAAAAACTTTACCATAACCATGAATTGAGAATGAACTTATCGAATTCTTTAAGAGGGCTAGATTTTAGTAATGAAAGTGAGTTGGAGAAGCTATATTCATTGTTTGGAGATGATGAAGCGCTCAAAATTGTCATTTAGGTTAGGAGGATGGAGGTTATGAGAATGGATATAAAGTTAAGCGTAATTATCCCAGTCTACAATGCTGAGAAATATCTTTCATATTGTATTGAATCACTCCTAATTCAAACCTTGAACTCATGTGAATTTATATTTATAAATGATGGATCTGATGATAATAGCAGAAAAATTATTGAGGAATATGCTGAAAGG
This sequence comes from Cytobacillus sp. C11.1, assembly GCF_058145115.1. NCBI lineage: Bacteria > Bacillati > Bacillota > Bacilli > Caryophanales > Bacillaceae > Cytobacillus > Cytobacillus sp. C11.1. The sequence goes on from NZ_CM176935.1 coordinate 1,743,555, forward strand.
GATTCTCGAATCCTATTAACCAATCAATCGAACCAGGGTGTCAGCGCGGCTAGAAATAAAGGGTTAGATATAGCATCGGGGGAATACATTGGATTTGTTGATGCAGATGACTACGTAGAGAAAGAGATGTTTAAAACTCTTTATAACTCTGCGAAAGACAATAATTGTGACGCAGTAATTTGCAATTTTAAAAGTGAAATGGAAGGAAAGAAATTTATAACCAATTATCTATTCCCAAAAAATCAGGTTCTAAATAAAGATTTTATAGATCAGGAATTAATACCTTATTTTATTAAGGCAGATAATCTTAATAGTGTAGTGAATAAGATATATAAGGCTGAAATAATTAAAAAGAAAGGGTTAGAGTTTCCGGAAAAGGTTGCACTTGGTGAAGATGGTTTGTTTAACATGAGATTCTTTAGTATTGCAGCATCAACTATTTATATAGAGTATGCAGGATACCATTACAGAGAGGTTGCTGGAAGTGCTACCAGGAATATATCGGGGAAGGACTACTTCAAAAGGTCCTTAGAAGTGTACCATTGTCCCTTGCCGGAAATCTATACTCTAAAAATTGATAATGTAAGAATCCGGCAGCTCAAGTCAATAAAGCTTGTGAATAATGTGATGTCATACATACATGTGTATCTAAAACCTGTAAAAGATATGAGTTTTAATAAAAGATACAAATATGTGAAAAATATGATAAGCAATAAAGATGTAGGGGAAGCATTAATTTTCTACTATAGAGAGTTATATGAACCATTAGGAAGATATGAAAAATTCATTTTAAGTATGATTAAATGGAAATCTTTCATGGGCATTTATTGCGCTGTTACCTATAGTAGATTTAGAAACAAGTAAACTATGGAGGACCTTTTATGAAAATAATGATGTTTGCACATGGCGGAAGTCTTAATAGGGGATGTGAAGCAATCGTTAGATCATCTGCAAATATAATTAAAGAAAGATTAAAGGGTGTTAGTGTTTATTTAACATCAGGTAAACCGGATACAGATAAATGTATAAAATCATTAGATGGGATATATGATGGGTCTCCCAGCATGATAAAAAGGTATTCCTACGATTGGGTACTCTCTTCTCTTAGAGTAAAGCTATTTAGAGATGAATCCTACGCACTAAGAAAAATTGAAAGTAATACGATTAAACATATAAAAGACATGGACGTATTTTTATCAGTAGGTGGAGACAATTATTGTTACGGAGAACAGCCAGCATTATATGAAATTGATAAAAAGGTTAAAGAGCAAGGAAAGAAATTAGTTTTATGGGGCTGCTCAATTGGCGAAGAAGATGTGTCAGAGAAAACCTTAGATGACTTAAAGTTATTTGATTTAATCTTGGCTCGTGAAACCATTACCTACAATATGTTAATTAACAAAGGTCTTACTAATGTTAAGTTATGCGCTGATCCGGCATTTACCATGGAAAAAGAAGAACTAGAACTGCCTGAGGGCTGGCAGGAAGGCAATACTGTAGGATTAAACTTTAGCCCGCTGGTTTGGGAGCGAAACAAAAAGTCTCAGGAGGCTGTAAAAGACCTTATAAATCACATTTTAAAAACTACTGATATGACAATTGCTCTTACACCACATGTTATTGCAGATGGCAATAATGATTATGAAATACTCTCAAGATATTATGAAGAGTATAAGGAAACAGGCAGGGTCATCATATTACATGATCATTTAAATGCCGTTCAATACAAGGGTTATATAGCCAGAATGAGATTTTTTATCGGTGCCAGAACACATGCAACAATTGCTGCTTACTCAAATTGTGTCCCCACAATGGTATTAGGCTACAGTGTAAAATCAAAGGGGATCTCAAAAGATTTATTTGGGGAAGAAAAATTAGTTCTAGGCATTGAAGAGATATCTGATTCCAATAAATTAATTAAAGCATTTAATGAAATGATTAGTGAAGAAATACAAATTAAACATCAGCTCCAGCGGTCCATTCCTAATATTAAGAAAATGTCATATAAAGCAGTTGAATATTTAAGAGAGCTTGTTGAATGACATGAGGTATTTATTATGAAGAAAAACTTATTATTTGTTATACCCAGTTTGTCCGCTGGCGGTGGTGAAAAGAGTTTAGTCAATTTATTATCACAGATAAATTACGATTTATACAATGTAGATTTGTTTATGTTAAACCAAGAAGGGATATTCATGGAGTTTTTGCCAAAACAAGTAAATGTATTATCTCTCCCAGAGACCTATAAGCTTTTTTCTTTACCATTGTTTAATTCAACTTGGAAACTCCTACAAAGCAGGAAATTATCACTAATATATCATCGCATTATTTTTACAATAAAGAACAAATATATATTAGATGTTTCTAAAAGGGAGCAGAATACCTGGAGGCAACTTTCAAGATCAATAGATAAATTCGAAAAAAAGTATGATGCAGCTATCGGGTTTTTAGAAAAAACATCCACCTATCTATGCATTGATAAAGTTGATGCACGCCAAAAAATAGGCTGGGTACATATTGATTATGATAAGTTAGGAATGGATCCAGAATTTGACTTTCCATATTTTAAGAAACTATCAAGAATAGTTACAGTATCGGAAGAATGTGCAAATATATTTATGAAAAGATTTCCATCTCAAAGTGAAAAAGTTGATGTTATATATAACATCGTTTCACCAACCATCATTAATAAAATGGCTAATCAAAAGCTGGAGGATGGTTACTTCAAAAATAGTGGCGATACTACTATTCTTACTATTGGACGGCTGCATGATCAAAAAGGGCTGGATTTAGCAATTAAAGCATGCAAAGGCCTGCTGGAAAAGGGACATAAAGTAAAATGGTATGTCATTGGAGAAGGAGACGAAAGGGAGAAGCTTAGTAAGCTCATAGAAGAGAACAAGGTAGGTGAACACTTTAAATTACTGGGGCTGAAATCGAATCCATATCCTTATTTAAAGCATGCTGATATTTATGTTCAATCTTCCAGATTTGAAGGAAAGTCAATTGCAATTGATGAAGCAAAAATATTAAATAAACCGATAGTTGTTACGGATTTTAGTACGGCGAAGGATCAGATTGAAAACAATGTCAATGGTTTAATTATTGATATGGATTCTGATGGACTTGTTAGAGGTATTGAGAAATTAATAATGAATCCTGCATTAAGGAATACCTTTATTCGAAATTTAAAAAAAGAAAAGTTAGGAACAGAGGATGAAATTAATAAACTATATAAAATTATCTAGGGGGTGATAAATTGAAAAGGAATATTCTCTTTGTGATGAATCATTTAGTGTGCGGGGGTGCTGAAAAGTCACTTTTATCCTTATTAGAAGCGATGGATTACTCAAAATATAATGTTGATTTATATTTGTTTAGCCATAAAGGCTTATTCCTGAACAAGATTCCAAAGGAAGTGACGCTGCTTCCAGAACCAGAAAATTATAAGTATTTTAATATGGCCTTTAAAACTGCCACAGAAGAGCTGATTAAAAAGAGAAAAATTAATACGGCATTCAACCGTTCTATCTTGGGGTTTTTAGCGAAAACCGAAAAAAATGGAGCTGTTATGGAACAAAAGTTTTGGAGATACCTTTCCAAATCAATTAATAAGATTGATAAAGACTATGATATAGCAATTGGATTTCAAGAAAAAAACCCTATCTATTTTTGTGTAGATCATGTAAAAGCCAAAGTGAAGATAGGATGGATACACACTGACTATAAAAAATTAGGGATTGATCCTGAAAAAGATAAATCCTATTTCGCAGAGTTAGACTATATTGTCACAGTTTCTGAAGATTTGGTACATAGCCTTAAAGAACAATTCCCTGAGTCGAAAAATAAAATAAATTATATTTATAATATTGTCTCTTCAAGAGCTATTAATAAAATGTCATTAGAAAAAGTGAATTTGAAAACTGTAAATGATAGCAGTACATCAATCATTTCCATAGGCAGATTAGCTAAAGAAAAAGGCTTGGATATTACCCTAGATGCTATCGATATTCTTGTTAAAAAGGGATATGACATTAAATGGTATTTGATTGGGGAGGGAAATGTTAAATCAGAGTTAGAGAAGAGCATTAAAACACGAAAGCTGGAAGAGAGAGTTGTATTCCTAGGGATGAAAGAGAATCCTTATCCTTACATTAAAATTGCAGATATTTTTATCCAGTCATCAAGATATGAAGGAAAATCCATTTCTATTAATGAGGCGAAAATATTAGGAAAACCGATTGTTATAACCAATTTCAATACAGCTAAAAGCCATATAAAAGATAATTATAACGGATTAATTTCAAATATGGATCCAGTCTCAGTAGCAAATAATATAGAAAGGTTAATAAAAGAGGATGATTTAAGAAAGAAGTTCATAACCAATTTAGAAAAAGACCAACTTGGTACTGAGAATGAAATTGAGAAATTATACGAGTTAATAGAACATGGATTAAATAAAATCATAAGTTGAAGGCATACACCCGACGTAAATCGAGTGTTTTTTTAAAGGTTAAAATTAATTCTTTATCATTCACTATTGGGGGTACAAAAATGTTTTCAAGGATTTTTAGATCCTTATTAATACGTCTTGGCAAAACTACTAGGGAAGAATTAACGGTAAGAGCTTGTATTGAAAAAGGAATGAAAGTAGGAAAAGACTGCCATGGATTGGCAGGCACAATAGATTATGCACATTGTTGGTTAATAGAAATCGGTGATAACGTTACATTTGCTCCTCAAGTATACTTATTAGCACACGATGCAAGCACAAAACGGTACTTAGACTATACAAAAATTGCAAAAATAAGGATAGAAGATAATGCGTTTATTGGAGCTAGGGCAATAATAATGCCAGGTGTTACAGTAGGAAAGAATGCAATTGTGGCTGCCGGAAGTGTAGTTACTAAATCTGTTCCAGAAGGTTATGTAGTAGGCGGTAATCCTGCAAGGGTGATTATTGAAACTGAGGAATATATTAATAAACATAATTCATAAATTTTAAATGCAGCGGTATTTGATGAACAATGGACTATTGGTGGAAATATTATATCTGAAATGCGAAAAAAAATGACATTAGAACTGGATAATGAAATTGGGTATGTAAAGTGATTGAAAATCATTTAATGGGAAGGATTTTTAAAAATGTTAATGCAAATTTTAAGCATAATTCTATCCTTTATATTTATACTTATAATTACTTTTGATGCAATCCCTCAAATAAAGGATTGGGTTGGTAGAATCAGAATTGGAAGATTTGAAGCTTATGAAGATTGGAATAAAAGATTAGCAGAAAGAGGGTTAAAGTGGGTAATAAATACCCCAAAAATAAAAGTTACTGATAATACACGATTAGTAATATTAGACATGCTAAAAGGGAATTATAGCAAAAGTGCTATACAGCATTGGCAAGAGGCATCACTCTTGCTAGGATTATCAGAGTATTTGAAACATAATGATGATTTAGAAGTGAAAAGCAGAATTAATAAATACCTGGTTTCTAAGTTCGATGATAGTGGTCAATGGATTAATAAGCCAAGTAATGTAGATGAGGCAATTTTAGCATATGCCGTTATGAAATTGAACTTTTTAAATACCAATAAATATAAGAATGCACTAGATTATACATTTGAAATGATTAAACAAAATTTGGGAGAAGATGGTACGATAATGTATCGGCCCTCAATGAAAAATTATAGATATGTCGATACTATCGGTTTCATTTGCCCTTTCCTAATATCTTACGGGATTAAATATGGAAACGAAGAGAGCATTGAACTTGCTGTAAAACAAATTTTCTCTTTTGAAAAGAATGGGATGCATAAAGAATATCATATTCCTGTGCATGCTTATGATACTGAAAACAATATGCCACTAGGACTCTATGGATGGGGAAGAGGACTTGGATGGTTTGCCATTGGCTTAATAGATACTTGGAGTGAGCTGCCGGTTAACCACAAATATAAATCGAAACTTGAAAAAAGCATTATTAGGTTTGCTGAAGGGATTTTAAACTTCCAACATAATGATGGAAGCTGGAAATGGATAGTTTCAAGAGGTGAAAGTAATACAGATTCTTCTGCGACAGCTACTCTATGCTGGTTCTTATTGAATGCAGCAAAAATTGATGCAATTGCAGGTAAATGTATTTTGAGTTCAGAAAAAGCTCTTCATTATTTAATGAAGGTTACACGAAGAAATGGTGCCGTTGACTTTTCACAAGGAGACACAAAAGATATTGGAGTTTATTCAACGATATTTAACATTTTACCTTTTACTCAAGGATTTTGCATTAGATCAATAAATTTTTATTTGAACGAAACAAATCATTCATATAAGCAAAATGCTGGATAATAGGTTTCACTATTAAACAATCTTGAAAAAGGAAGTCAGTCTATGAAAATAACAGTCTTTACCCCAACATTTAATCGTGGCTATATTATTGAGAAGTTGTATAGATCATTACAACAACAAACTTATCAGGATTTTGAATGGCTAGTAATTGATGATGGGTCAACGGATAATACGGAGGAGTTGTTTAAAGCATGGAGATCAGAAAACAATCCTTTTTCGATTAGATACTATAAGGTTGAAAATGGAGGCAAACATAGGGCCATAAACAAAGCGACCGATTTAGCGAATGGGGAGCTCTTTTTTATTGTTGATTCTGATGATTTTCTAGTGAATAATGCTCTTGAGTCAATTTGTAATTGGGAGCAGAATTTGCAAAACAAAGAATCATTCTGTGGAGTATCAGGTAATAGAGGTAGAAATCATTCAGATATTATTGGAAACACCTTTGTTGGAGAATACATGGATGCCACATCACTTGAACGGACCCAATATAATATCACAGGAGATAAAGCAGAAGTATTTTATACAAAAATTTTACGTAAGTATAAGTTTGATGAAATTGAGAAAGAAAAATTTATTACAGAGGCAACCGTATGGGATCGAATGGCCAAAGATGGATATAAGATTAGGTGGGTTAATAAAACTATTTATATCTGTGACTATCTGGAAGATGGATTAACGAAAAATATAGAAGAGATATTTTCAAAGAACCCAAAGGGTACAGCTGTGTATATTAAGCAGCAAATTAGGTTTAATAACTATAGTCTAAAGGGCCGATTATCAAATTATAATCTATATTATAATTTTGTTAAGAGAAATACCGGGCTATCTCAAGCTGCTAAGTACTTGGACATCAAACCTATAACACTGCTAACCGTAATATTCTTATTTAAGTGTAAAAATCTTTTAATGAATAATAAATAATCAAGGAGCTCATAACGTTAAATATGGGCTTTTTGTATTATATGGAGAATGAAAATGAGAGTTAAAAGTTCATTAATCAATATTGGAGCAGGATTAGCAAACCAAATCATCATTACATTATTAAGCTTTATTTCAAGAACGGTATTTATTTATACACTGGGTATAGAATATCTTGGGATAAACGGTTTATTTACAAACATCCTAGCTATGCTGACTCTTGCTGAGGCTGGTTTAGGCGCGAGTATCATGTATAGCCTTTATAAACCAGTAGCAGAGAATGATCATTACACGATTAATGTCCTGATGAAATTTTATAGAAACGCCTACATGGTGATAGCTTTGGTGATTTTATCCTTAGGTCTTGCCATTATGCCATTTCTTGATTTTATTATAAAGGATTCAAAGGTAGAAAATATTCATATAATATATTTAATTTTCTTACTTAATACTGTTGCGCCCTATTTTTATGTGCATAAAAGTTCGTTTTTGAATGTTTGTCAAAAGAGCTATATTGTTACAGCCATTTATTCAGTTTCATCCATTTTGTCAGTATTAATTAAGATCGCAATTCTCCATTATACCGAAAATTATATTTTATATTTAGTTATTGACAGTGTTATTACGATTACAAATTCAATTATACTAGCGGTTATAGTAAATAGGATGTACCCATATTTGAAAAATAAAGTAAAAGGCAAATTAGATAATGAAACTAAAAAGGGTATTACAAAAAATGTTAAAGCTATCGTACTTCAAAATGTAGGAAATTACTTGGTTTTTGGAACTGATAACATTATTATTTCCTCTTTTGTGAGTGTAGCAGCTGTTGGCCTTTATTCGAATTATAATATGCTAATAGAAATTTGCAGAACTTTTATCAATCAAGTTTTTAATAATATTTATCATAGTGTTGGCAATCTGGTAGCCAAAGAGAATGTTGATAAAGTATACAGTATATATAAAACTTATAGATTTCTTAATTTCTGGCTGTATTCTTTTTTTACTATTTTCTTAGCCATTATGCTGGAGGATTTTATTGCTCTCTGGATTGGCTCTGAGTTTATTATGGAAGAAGGCTTGCTTTTAGTATTAATGATTATTTTTTATGAAAGAGGTATGAGGAATTCTATAACTACAATAAAAACAACCTCTGGAATATTTAATGAAGATCGATTTGCTCCACTTTGTCAGGCTGCCATAAATTTAATTGTTTCAATAATATTAGTGCAAAAGATGGGGATTATAGGTGTCTTTTTTGGCACTCTGGTAAGCGCGCTGGCTGTCCCCTTTTGGACTACACCATATTTGGTTTTTAAGATGGCATTTAAGATGCCAGTAAGAAATTATTTCATGGTATACGGGTCATATCTGATAATTGGAATTGGAACATATATTTTGACGAATCTAATTAGTGGGTTTCTTCAAGTAGATAGTGTACAAAATTTGTTATTAAAAGGGTTGATCTGTTTTCTTGTTCCTAATTTAATATATTTTATCCTTTTTTATAGGACATCAGAGTTTCAATATTTATGGAAAGTCTTAAGTAATATTACATTGAGACTTGGGAGAAAAACAAAGGTTTATAGTTCTTCTTAATAAGGGTAGATTCTGTATACCTCACAACAAAAAACCCGAATAAGAAAATCTTTTCTTTATCCGGGTTTTTTGATATTTTCTAATTTAATTATACAACCGTATTAAAGATATCATGAACTTTATAATCAGCCCCACTATGGTGAATACCTGTTGTATAAGTGGCATTATCCGTTAATATATTTCTAGCAAATACAGAATCACCCTGTGTTTTAAAATCATTCATGAAAGAACCTCTTCCATTAAAAACATTATTATATACTCTGTAATTTTGCGTTCGTCCCCATACCGTCATTGTCGATTGATTAAAGGTATTATTGAAAGCAGCCAAACTGCTTCCAGCACTTAAAATAACTCCAATCTGAGAGTTGAAATTGTTATTTTTTAGAACATCTCCCACCATATGCTCCCATCCATCTTCCCAGTCAATATCACACCCAGGCATTCTTCCTTTGTTATTGGACAAGGTATTGCCTTCTATCAGCCAGCCTTGTCCACCACAAAGTGCTAGGCCCGTACTAAAGTTGTTTTCGAAAGTGCAGTTTTTGATATAACAGTTTCTTGGCATTCCCATCGTCCTAATAAAAGCAACTGCTCCGTTAAAATCCGAATCGCCGGATGATGGAGGGGCTTCCTGGTAAATAACAATTTTTGCGTATTTAGCATTAGAAGGCTTTTTATAATTATAGTATTGAAGGTTAAACATTTGTGCCTCGATATGGTTATAGTTCAAATCATAAAAATGAATGGAATATAATCTAGATCTTAGATGCGGATATCCATGATAGCCTTGAGTGTATCCTAACAAATAATATTCTCCCAAACCTGATACATCCATATATTGATTATATCTATAGTAGTTTGTTGTTTTGCTGTGATCGAGCTGCCCATTCTCATCAATATTCCCTGGCTCGAAGTTAAATCTGCTGACGGAAACGCTCTGAGTAGGATTTCCCATATTTCTGTTTCTAAGGGTACCGGTGATCACATTGAAGCCCGGCGATTTGCTAAATGTGCAAGATTCCAAGCCTGTATTTATACAGTCGTCTATCAAAACACTTAAACAACCTTCTACAGAATCCTCGATAGTGGTTGAATCCCGCTCACCGTATACATGGGCCCTCATTAATTTGGTGTTTTTTACATTTGTAAAATAGAACATTTTGTACCCAGAAGAGGTTAATGCACTGTGTTCAATGTTGAGAGTGGAATCACTAAAATCAATAATTATATCTGATGGAGGGTATATTGTTCTTACAGCGGGGCTAATTAAATAAGTGCCATATGGAAAGATAACTTTTTTATAGCCATTACTAGAAGCATAGTTTAAAGCAGTTTGAATGCCATTTGTAGTATTAGCAGAATCGGTATTATCTAATTTAATATTATAATTATTTGGAATGACATAATAAATTTCGTTTTCAGGTAATGGATTTTCAATAGCATCAATTACTTCAATATCGAAGCTTTTCATATATGTCTTAGTTGCATCATACGCAGTCAGCGTTGCAGTTCCAGGTGAAACGCCTTCTACAACACCATACTGTACTTTAGCTACATTAGTATTAGAGCTTTCCCAAATAACAATATTATCGTTAAATATGTCATACGGAAGTTCACTGGACAAAGCAGTAGCCATTACAACGAAATTTTCTCCAACCTTAAGTGTATCGGTTTTCCTGTTTATCGACATCCCGTCAATAACCCGGGATGAAGCAGGAGGAGTGATTACAACCCCTCCTACTTTCACATTTATATATTCAGTAAATGTTTGGTCCCTATAAATAGCAGTAACTGAAACATTCGTTTCTCCATCAGCTACCCCGGTTAATATTCCATCTTCATCAACAGTAACATATCCCTCATTGCCGCTTTGATATGAAATATTTAGTAGTTCAGTATAACGATTGGGAAGAGCTTGTACGAATAGCCGTTGATTCTCACCTGCCTTTATTTCTACCGAAGAAGGATTTACTGTTATTCCTTCAAAAGTGTCTTTATTACTAAAGAAATTATAATTGTTTCTTACCTCATCGTTTGTAAGTTCGCGATTATAAAGGATAAAAGCAACCAGTGTTTCAGGACCGGTGTTATGCCCAACAAAATCCTTTCTTAATTGCAGGGGAGATGTGGCCATTGAATTAATATATGATACAAAATCATTTGGGACTGGCCTGCGTCCATTGTCATTTATTGCATCATTAATAAATATACTTCCGGTTTTATCTGCATTTATTCTTAGTGTAAATACATTAACGGCGCTAGATCCGCTAGGATTTACCCATTCTTGATAACTTTTCTTGTTTCCTGTACTATCAACAAACCAAAATGAATCTATGCCTATACCTCCTTCGGTGCTATCCGCTTTCCTGTATCTAGCGAACGATCCTGATTTAGCAGATGTAAATTTCCCATCTTCAGTTTTCCAATGCGAACCATTGGTTTCATAACTGATCATTTGAATGGTTAACCCATTATTTAAATCAATTAAACTATTTAATGGGCTTGTGTTACTAGGGATCTGTACATAATCCTGTATTTGTAGCAATATTCCTTTATTATCCACATAACCATCAGTAACCCCATCATGAGCAACACCAACTATAGTAGCTGCAACATTGTTTACTTTATCGGTAATCGTATTAGAGGATGTTCCAGCTTTATTAGTAAAATCATAATGCAGGATTAGCCCATCAGTTACCATACTTGGCTTCGTATAGGTCACGGTTTGAATGTCGCTTTCATTCCCTGCTGTATCCTTTGCAAATGCTTTTATGGTGGTTGTTTCTGTTAGAGTTAGCGGTGCTGAATAGACAAGACTTGATGTGGTTGGCTCAGTTCCATCCAAAGTATAGTAGATCGTTGCTGGTTCATTTGTGGACATGGTCACTGTTTGCGTATCAGTAAAAGTTCCCCCGGCGGTAATGGATAATTCAGGTGGCGCTGTATCAGATGCTTCTGTAGTAATTGTCACATTTGTACCGCTTGATTCATTTCCAGAAACATCTTCAGCACGGACACTGAATGTATAAGCTGTCAATGGAGTTAACCCACTAACTTCAAAGCTTGTACCCGTAATAGATGCCAGGAATGATCCATCTTTATAGACATTATAACTCGCCACATCATCTGAATTAGAGGCTGTCCAGGATAGAGTTAGACTGGTTGAGGTAACGCTGGTTGCAGATAAGTTTGTTACTTCATTTGGTGCCGTGGTGTCAGGCGGGGGGAGCAGTCGTTCCATCAAAAAGTGCTGAAACGGTAGCGCGGTAAGGAACTGCTGTGTTAATAGCAATGGATCTGAATGGGGCGAAATTCCCCTTAAAGGTCTCCATGGCTTTAACGGAAATTGTTATGCCGTGTATCGTAAAAGTTAAGCTCGTTGTATTATGATTGTTTGTAATATTTAACCCTATCATGTCTTCTTGATAGGTCTTCGTTACATTAGAACTCCCTTCAAAGTAATCCTTGATTACTAAAATCATTTCAGTTTCGCCTCCATTTTTTCTTGAGGTATTTTGTAGTTCGATGGCTCAATCTATTATGTGTTCGATATTTATCTTTAATAGTTTATGATTGTTTTCTCTATTTGTTATACGGCAATTTATTCATTTTCTATTTTACTTATGAGAAATTACACATATTTCAAGAGAAGGTTTAAGAATCCTTTAAATCTCCTTGGTATAAAAATAAAAAGAAGAAATAGCTAGCGAATTTTTCGGCAGCTGTTTCTTCTTTTTACAAAATCACAAAACTAATCAATTTTTATAATGCATTTCTTTCAGCTCTAGCTTTAAATTACCAGCATTATCTTCAATTTCATAGGAAGGTGCATTTACGCCTGCATGAATAGTAGAAATGCCAACTGCTTCCTTATCTTTTGACGTTAATTTATTCCCTTTAATGATAAGATTAGAGACTGTATATTTCTCATCCTTTTTCCAATAATCCCCCACTTTAATGACAGCCAGATGATCGTTGGGGATTAAACCGGTTTTAATTGTATTGTTTTCAATGATCACTTGTTTCCCAGCTTGTATGGAAATACCTGAGTTGTTATCGCCTAACACATGTATTGTGGAATTTTTCAGGGTCACTGAATCAGGCATCCCATGTACTTGGTTTATTTCAAATCCGCCTCTATGGGAGGTAAAGGTACTATTATTGAATTCATATATACCTGAATTATTAACAGCCACTCCGCCTTGTCCTTCCGCTGCTTCAAACACAGTGTTATTGTACGTCCCTCTTGGTAATTGGGATCTTGCGTATCCAATTACTTTTAGGTTATCAAAGATGCTTCCATCGGGTGCGTTGCCAGCAAAGCTGTCTAGTGCTGCCTGTCCTGTAATGGTTACATTCTTTAGGTGTATAGGATTATTGTTTATCCCAAATTGAGTATGCTGCTTTTTCGTATTGTTAACGGTGATGTTAGAAGCTTTAATACCAAATGGCTTTGAACTTGCAAGATTGACAAGGCTGTCGGAGAACTCCATTTCTTCAATGACAAGGTCATGACCTAGGAATGCAGCCATGGCATCATTCATTTTATTGTCTTTAAACGTTGCATAATTATAGGCATAGATCCTCGAACCATCAAAATGATTGTTTGTGATTTCGGCATATTTAAAGGGTTCAGAAATTGCTAAGCCAATTGATTTGGAAGCAAAATGGTTTCCTTCTACTATCGCATTTCGGCCATCATATAAGATCAAGTCATAGGCTTGGTTATTATAAAAATAATTATTTTTAATGGTTATTCGATTATTTAAGTTATAGCCAGCTTCTATATCAATTCCTGATTGAGGGGCCGTACCTTTCATATCGTGAATCTTGTTATTTATAATTAATACATCCTGTGCACCGCCAACAGTTATCCCTTGACGTCGGTTATAGGCGAACTCAGAGTTTTTGACGGTGATATTTTTAGAAACACCTTGCATCCAAAGTTCCAAATAAATATTGTTGTCAACCTTGCCAGTATCAAATACAACATGCATATAGCTTGCGTCTTTTGGGATCGAGGTTACACCCCAGCCAACAGAAGTATTAGTCGTGCTGCTATCGTGCTTTGTAATGAAAGTGCCATCCTTTTTGAAAAAATAGGCTGCATATTGTTGTGCTTTTTTCGGCATATTTTGCTGATGGATAAATTGAAAAGTTTTTTGAATATCAAAATATGGATCAGTTAGTTGCAGGTTTTCTAATCGTATTTTATCATCATCTTTGATTAGCTGACCTGAATCATTAACTGAACCGGATTTGAAATCTTCATTATAAAATTCGTCAATAAGTTTTCCCATTGCCCCGATCGCTAAACCATCTCCAGTAAAATCCATGGACTTAATGCCTTCAATAGTTATGTCTGTAGCTCCGGCTGTAACAATACCGTAACCGCCTTCATGTGTGCCGCCGCTTGAATAATCATGTGTATCTTTATCACCTTTAAATGTACCACCTTTTAGAGTTACATTATGTATGCCTGGCCCAAGATGTAGAAGAGTATAGTTACTTAAATTATTTGATTCCTTTTGCAGAACAGCACCCATTTTCAATTCAAAGGTTATATTGCTTACCATATTAATTTGAAGATCTTTAGAGATTAAATATGTTCCATTAGGGACAATAAAGGTATTATAACCATTTTCACTAGCCCATTTTAGTGCCTTATTTATTCCTTCTGTCGTTTCCTTTGGATGGGTGCCATTGTTGTAAATTCCCCAACGGCTAATCTCCAAGGTATAATTTTTTTCCGTATCAGCAAAGATGCTTTTAGTGCTTTCAAAATTAAATGTTATAAAGATTAACAAAAAAGCCAGAACAAAAATGGCTGGTTCCTTCCTTTTATTCATCGTAAACACTCCTCTTACTTATGATAGAAATTGAAATTCATTAACATTATGTTCTTTCTAGATTATTTTTATAGTTTGAAGTAAGGTGAAATTGAATAGGCAGGGTAGAATGTAAGGTTATATTCTAAAGAAATTACTGCTAATCCAATTAAGTTTCTCTATTCAATCGGAGTATAACTAACTTTCTCAAAAAACTGTTTAGTCCATATATATGATAGTTATGCAAACCAAAACTTATATAATTTATAAAAAGATTGTTTGACTATAGTCTAGATAGATAATATATTAATAACAAAAAGTTCATTATAAAGAACAATTATTTGTTTTAATGCGGTAGAGATGGAAATTGACATGAGATAAGAAAATGATGGTTAATTAATAACCATTTAAACGTACGAGGCAAAAATATAAATTTAAAGGGGGTCCCAAGGACTTATGCAAGAAAAGAGATTCTTTAAACACAATAATGATGCAAACATTAAGAAATGGCAGGTGAAAAATGCTAATTATTAGGTATATTCTTGTCGTTCTTCCAATCTTATATATGGCAATAATCTGGCTTCAATCCAGTCATTTTAACCCTGAGTCTGTTTTTGCTTTATCAAGTCACATAAGTATAAGTATTATTTTGTTAATAGGAGCAACTCTGGAGCTTGCTCATTTTTTTGAATTTGGCTTCCTTTATTTACTCTTAATTTTGCTATTTCTCACTTTTGGAAAACTTGATTCAAAAAAAGAAATTATCGCCGCTTCTATAGCAATTGCTTATGGGCTTATTGATGAAATTCACCAGCATTTTGTGCCTTTTAGATCCTTTTCCTATTTTGATTTGCTGAAGGATAGCATAGGTGTATGGATCATTTGGTTTGTTGTCCATAAAAATTATTATAAGAGTTCACGGTTAGGCACTAGTTTAAGAAAAATTACTAATCTATATAGAAAAGATAAAAAAGATGTGACCCTTTGAAATTTGGGATTATGCTATTTAACAGCGTCACTATCTAGTATGAAAAATCTAGTCATTACAAGAATAACCTCCTGCAAACTTCATTTCTTCCTGAGTTATTCCTATTACTTAAAATAAAATAAAAATGTCGAAAAAATGTTCTTTAAAAAGAACGATCTATGTTTTATAATTAATTATTATTAGACTTAGTTCCTAAAGTTCTATTTTTTACGGTTTAAAGTATAGGTCAATGTAACATATAAGGTTCAGTGTTCGTTATAATGAATTTTATTTAATATATTTAGGAGTTGATTAAGTGAAAACACTTGATTTTCAAGAAAGCAAAGAATATAAAGTCCCATTGGTTTTAAGTCACCAAGCTATTAGGTTCGAGACGTCTCAAAGTTGGAATAAGGGGCGTGGACCAGTATCAGGTGATCCAGGAAATAGTGATGGGGATTATTACCCGCATGATCCTTTCGAACCTAAAAAACCTCATCCTAATAAAAATAGGTAGATTAGTGGCAGCCACTCTGAAAGTCTATGTACTAAATAAAAATTATAAGGAGCTTCACCAATGAAAGTTCGTTATTTAAAAGTTGGGGAACATGTAGTGGAAGTTGAGGGAAATCCAGAGTTATTCTTTGAGATTATCGATTATAAATTTCAACTTTTAAAGGATTTTGAAAGCCAACCGAACTTGATTCTTAAAATCAAAAAAGGCTATGGCACTCCCTTCCAAAACTACAGCGTCCAAATCACCAAAGATCCCAACAAAATCTGCTTCCGCCGAGCTGACTATCTAATCGAAGCCACACATGATTACAGTGAAGCAACTATCTTGGTTTATGACCAACTAGCCTTAAAACATGCCCTGATGAATCTTTACAGCTCCTTCATCGTCTACCACAACTGGGGCCTTTTAATTCATTCTTCATGTGCCATAGAAAATAGGAAAGCTCATATCTTTTCAGGTCAATCGGGGGCAGGAAAATCGACGGCTGCCAAACTGTCTGCGCCAAGAGAGCTGCTTTCCGATGAGGCGACAATTTTAAAGATTGATAATGGAAAAATAACTGTCTTTGACTCCCCATTCCGGAGTGAGCTGGAAGCAAGGGGATTGAATGAGACTGCTCCATTAGCAAGCATACAGCTTTTACATCAGGCTTTGAGCAACAAAAGAACGAATCTTAAGAAGTCTGATGCTCTTATTCACTTAATGGATAAAGTATTTTACTGGGCCCATAACTCTGATGAAACGAAGCAGGTTATAAGGCTGCTTAATAAATTAGTAGAAACTGTACCAGTATACGATCTTCATTTTCAAAAAAACAATCAGTTTTGGGAGTTGATTTCTTGATGGCCAGATATGTTCAGAAAAGCAGCTATGAGACGACACATCTGGATAATGAGTACATTATATTGAATACCATTGATTATACAGTTACAAAGTTGAACGATGTTGGAGGAGTATGCTGGTTATTGCTGGAAAAAGATCAAACGGCCGAATCTATAGCTAAAATTCTTTGCCAGGAATACCAGACAAGCGATGTTAATGAAAAAGATATAGAGGAGTTCTTATCTCATTTAATGGAATGTGGGCTGGTCAAATATGCTGTTTGAGCAGGAAGTGATTGACTTATTAAAACGGACCATCCAAAAAGACGGGTGCATTGACCTTCCTTCCGAGGGAGATAGTATGTACCCGGTAATCCAAAAAGGGGAGATTTGCAGGTTTATCCCTTGTGAACCTTCTTTGCTAAATAAGGGGGATATTACATTGTTTTGGGCAGAATCTGGTCAGTTAGTTGCACACCGATTTTACCGTGCAGAAATGATTCACGGCCTCCCTCATTATGTATTTAAGGGTGATACGAATCTTGGATTTGATCTGCCTGTCAGCAAGGACAAGATTGTCGGGAAGCTCCTTTATGTTCAGAAAAACAGCCGGAAGGTAAATGTGGAGGACTTGCAGGCATATGCATGGGGGAAGCTTATTTTGGCGATGCCTGTTTTATCCGGTTTATTAAGAAAATACATAAATAAAAGAAAAAGCCCTCAATTTTAGAGTTTTGGAGTGTACATATGAAAATCACTAGAAGGCGGCAGCTGATTAAAGTGTTTAAGGAATATTTTACGATGAAGGATATTTTAAAGGCGTTTTCTTTATTAAAGCCCTTTATTGTAAAGCATAGGACTGCTTATTTTGTTTTATTTGGATTATTAGCGGTGGATATTTTTTTGACGATTGCCTTTGCATCATTTTTCGGAAAAATTGCTGATGCCGCGGTCCAGGCTGACTTTAATCAAATTAAGTCCTTAGTTCCAATCGGAATCTGCCTTGTGCTGGTCAGCGTTGTTACTTCTTATATGGATATTTACTTTGAAACGGTGGCAACCAATGGTGTAAAAAGGGATCTTAAAAACCATTTATTTAGCCACATTTTACGGCTGCCTTCGAGTAAAGTATCAAATATGAAATCAGGGGAAGTAATTTCCCATTTTACGAATGATGTTCATAGCCTTGATGGGATGATCGGATATAGTCTTATCAATTTAGTGAGGCTGCCCCTTATTTTTACCGCGGTATTTATCTTTCTTATCCAAATCAATGTTACGCTTTCACTTCTTAGTATATTGATTACACCTATTGCCCTTCTGGCAGGGATTTTATTTGGCTTGCTCCTTCGCCGGAACAGCCGGTTGATACATAGATTATTCGGAAAAATTAATACTCACTTAAACGAGACTTTCCATGGAATTGGGGTTATCCGCTCTTTTACCCTTGAAAAACAATCCTATGAAAAGTTCGAAAATAAAAATGAAGAGCTATTCCAGCTGGAGAAAGAAAACGCCAAGCTTCAAGGCTGGTTTTATTCAGGTGGAAGTTTGATCAGTTCAGCCGCTTTTTATGTAAGTCTGCTCTTGGGTGCTTATTATGTATCCAAAGACATAATGACAGTGGGGGCGCTGTTAACCTTCGTAAATCTTGTTAACCATTTGGTGTATCCGCTTACTGGTCTGGCAGGGCAGTGGGCAGGTTTTCAGCGTTCGGTAACGGCAGTTGAGAGAATCGTTGATGTATTGGAAGAGCCTGCTGATTCAGGTGATTTGCCTTCCTACTCTTATGCGAAGTCCCTATTAAAATCTATTCAATTCCGTGATGTTACTTTTAGCTATGATGAAAGCAGCAAAGTCTTTGATAAATTAAATTTAACCATTCCCGCTGGCAAGGTGGTGGCGATTGTCGGTCCAAGCGGGGCAGGAAAGAGTACCTTATTTAACCTGTTGCAGAGCTTTTATAAGCCGCAAACAGGTGACATATTTATCGATAATGTCGGCATTGGCGATTTTACTTTATCTAATTTGAGGAGCATGATTGCACACGTTCCACAGGAGACTTTTCTATTTGCTGGCACATTCCGTGAAAATTTGTTGATCGCTAAACCTGGAATAAGTGAAGAAGAAATGATTGCAGCTGCTAAGGATGCTTATATTCATGACTTTATTATGTCACTCCCGGATGGCTATGACACGGAGATCGGTGAAAGAGGGATTAAGTTATCAGGGGGACAAAAGCAGCGTGTAGCTATTGCTCGTGCAATATTAAAAGATGCATCCATCTTGTTATTGGACGAAGCGACATCTGCTTTAGATAGTGAAACGGAATTCCATGTGAAAGAAGCTTTGGATGACTTAATGAAATGCCGGACGACTCTTGTAATTGCGCACCGGTTATCAACCGTTGAAAATGCAGATGTAATTGTTGTCATGGATCAGGGGAGGATTGTCCAAATGGGTACACACCAGGAATTAATGACTCAGCAGGGACTGTACCGCAACCTTCATAAAACTAAATTTCAAAGTAAAAAGGGTTCTGCCTTATCACTTGCGTAACTGTTTTTGAAAGGAAGTATTTTTATGAGCATGAAATGGATTCAGGCATTATATGATCCAGGCACCCCGTTGCCTGATCATCCTAGCTTTTTTAAGAAGGCACTAAAGGATATAAGTTGCTTCGGTGTCTCTTCACAGGTTTATTATCTATTAAAACAGCAAGGGAAACTATGCCAAACACCGGTCTATTTTCAGGAGCGGTTGAAGGAGAAGTATAATGAGGCATTATATCTTAACCTTTTTATTAAAAGTGAGTTAGGGAAAATTCTAAGTAGTTTTGAAAAGCTTGAAGTGGAGACCATTCCTTTAAAAGGCATTCTCTTTGCCGAGAAATATTTCGGGCATATTGGAGCAAGGGGAACCTCTGATATTGACTTGTTGATTAGGCCCAACCAATTTGAAAAAGCCATTAAATGCATAACTTCATTGGGCTTTTTAGTAGAAGAAGAGCCTATCCCATCTCATTTTCATTACAGCTTTAGCAAAGAAATCCCTGGTTCGCGAATTCCTTTAACAGTGGAACTGCATTGGGATCTGCTGAAGGAGAATTCTTCTTCTCTTAATATTAATGAATTCTGGGAAAAATCCGCTCCCATGCAGTCCTATAGTTTTATAAGAGAATTATCGGATTATCATACTTTTTATATGATCTGTATTCATGGATGGCGGCACAATATGGATTCCCTGAAATACTTTTTTGATATCATCCAAATGATTTATTTTTTTAACGATCGATTGGATTATGGGATCTTGTTGAGTGATGCTCGCAAGCATAAGACCCTAAAGAGAATGATCAGAACATTAACGATTGTTTATGAGCAAAATCCATATTTGCATCAAGTAAAAAGGCTGCCTGCTAAGCGTGTTAGTCTTTGGGACTATAATGCTTTTAAAACAGGCAACCGAAAATCTCTGAAGAAATACCTGGACTTTGTTGACTATCAGTTTTTAAGCTATGATACGGCAAAGCATAGTTTGAAGGAATTTTTTGAATGGGTTAAGGTTACGAATCTAAAAGCCCGAATAAAATAGTTAAAACAAAAAAGCTGCAAAGCCATTTCAGGCCTTGCAGCTTTTTTCTTCTTTATGGAGAATAGGGGGCTCGAACCCCTGACCTCAACGCTGCCAGCGTTGCGCTCTCCCAGCTGAGCTAATCCCCCGGGTGGTTGGTACAAGAAAAATTATAACCACATCGGAGTCTGCTTGCAAGAGGGATTTTAAAAAAATTTTCAATTTTATTGCATGCTGTCAATTTCCATGCATTGAACACCCTTAATATTCGATACGCTGTAATATACATCCGTGGTTCTTCTTTTATAGTCAACCGCTACAATGAGCTGGACAAGGTGCTGCTGTTCTTCCTCCAGATCTTTTATCCGGATATGCTTGATAGATATGTCGAGATCCTTAACTGCCGGGATGATGTCTGCGATGTTTGCTTTATCCTTTACTTTCAGCTGAAGAGTAATTTCTTTTTCTCTTAATTGTCGAGGTCCAATTAAGCCCATTACCAAAGGAACTACTTCGACAGAGATGATGAGCAAAGCGACTCCAGCCATAGCTTCAATATAGAATCCAGCTCCGACTGCAATACCGATGCCAGCCGCTCCCCAGATTAAAGCTGCGGTGGTTAGTCCTGAGATGCTGTCATTTCCTCTCCGTAAAATAACACCTGCACCCAGGAAACCTATACCCGAAACGATTTGTGCTGCTAAACGAAGCGGATCCATCGTTATGTTGATGTCATCATTTCCGGGGAACATATAAGCTGATTCGATGGATACAATCGTAAGCAAACAGCTGACAATTGAAATAACCAAACTTGTTTTTAAACCAACAGGCTTTCTTTTTAATTCCCGCTCAAGCCCAATTACGAGGCCCAAGACAGCTGAAATCCCCAATTTCATTAAAATTTCTATCTCTAAACTGCTCATGCTATCTCCCGCTTTTTTAATGTATTATATATCCAATATGATTTCTTTTAAATCCTTAAAAAGAAAATAATAAAAGCATAGTAAAAGTTCAACAGTACGTTGTAAAATAGTTTATACCCTAAAATTCAGGAAACAGAAACAAGGAGTAATGAAAATGTCAGATACAAAAGTAAACCCTTATGTCGCTCTTGCGATTGGTGTTATTTCCGTCTCCACATCGGCGATTCTTGTGAAAGTATCCAGTGCTCCATCAGGCGTAATTGCCTTTTACCGGCTCTTTTTTTCTGTCCTTTTCATGTTGCCTGTATTTCTTATAAAATATGTTCCGGAACTTCGTCTTATTACAAGGCGGGATTGGATCTACTCAATCATTGCCGGCGTGTTTTTAGCATTCCACTTTATTCTTTGGTTTGAATCGTTAAATTACACATCAGTAGCAAGTTCAACTGTACTCGTCACCCTGCAGCCACTATTTGCTTTTGCGGGAACGTATTTCTTTTTTAAAGAAAAGTTTACCTGGAAAGCGATCTTAAGCGGGCTATTGGCTATAGGTGGAAGTGTCATTATAAGCTGGGGTGATTTCAAAATAAGCGGTTCCGCTTTATTTGGGGATATACTGGCTCTCATTGCCTGTGCTTTGGTAACGGCCTACTTAATGTTTGGCCAGACTGTGAGAAAAAGACTCTCCCTTGTCACTTACACCTTTGTTGTATATAGCATAAGCACTGTTACATTGTTGTTATATGTACTTATCGTACAGGAGCCATTATTGCCGTACGGAACGAGTGATTGGGTATATTTTATTTTGCTGGCCCTAATTCCAACATTGCTTGGACACACATTGTTTAATTGGTCGTTAAAATGGCTTAGTACCTCAACCATTTCCATGGCCATTCTATTTGAACCAGTTGGTGCCGCTGTCTTAGCTTATTATCTCCTGCAGGAGTCGGTTGTTTGGACCCAGGTTCTTGGAGGAGCCATTGTAATTGGAGGAATCTCTCTTTTTTTATTAGATGAGAGAAGAATCCGCATGAAGGAATTAAAGAAAAAAACAACGATTTCCGGGTAAGGGGAGAAACAATGGCTGTTATTCCCAGAGCGGTATTCAATGATGCAAGAGCTATTGCGGAAGTACATGTGAAAAGCTGGCAGGAGACCTATAAGGGGATTTTGGAACAGGGGTTTCTGAGTAACCTTAAAGTTGAAAGCCGCGAAAAGATTTGGCTGGAAGCTCTCGGTACAAAGAAAGAGAATGACTTTGTTTTTGCAGCAGAAACTGAAGAAGGACAAATTGTTGGGTTTGCAGCAGTGGGACCTGAGCGTACGAAACGGTTTGGTGCTGATGGTGAATTATATGCGATCTACCTTTTAGAAAATTACCAAGGAAACCAGATAGGAACAAAGCTTTTTCTGGCTGGTGTCGAAGAGCTTTCCAAAGCGGGATTCAAATCGGTCCTAGTTTGGGTGCTTGCAGATAATAAAAGCAGGCAGTTCTATGAAAAATTCCATCCAGAGAAAGCAGATGAAGAGGAAATAACGATAGCGGGCACAAGATGTGTGGAAGTTGCTTATGTGTGGAGTGATATAAAAGGGCTTATTAATAGTTTAGAAAAAAGTATTCAATAAATTTCCTTATAAAAAAATCTCCCGCAAAGTGGGAGATTTTTTATATAAATACATACGTAAGTCCGGAGAAAATAAATGCTGCTGTAACCGAAAGTATGAAGGTGCCCCCATAGACCTCTTCATCGGAATTCGCTATTTTAATTCCTTCTGCATACGCATAAGCAAACAGATATACTGCCATGATTACTGATAGATATAGTGCTGCGGTTTCCAGCATAATTCACACCTTCCGTTTTAATAGTAGAGTTAATAGATTTTATGAAGTTCAGACTAAAACTATTACTATTTCTTAACTCCTCTAATGGGTATATGGATAAAATATAATGTGGAAAAAGTGTATAAAGTTATCCACATCTTGTGTATAACCTTGTTGACAACTTATATTAAAGGGAGTGAAAAGTGGATAAGTATGTGGGTATATGGGGGAGAACACTACTGAATTGAGTTCTTACCTATATAATGTTATTGGACGGCAGAATAGAACAGTGTAAAAACGGAATATTTATTCAGAGGTTAAACAAAAAGCTATCAAGAGGTTGAATTTCTGATGAATAACATTATATAGAGGGAAGAATGAACGTTATAGTTTATATACCTAATTAATAGAGAAGTAAACTTTTTTTCTAAAATTATATTGCAAACATTTCTTATGCATGGTATATTAATTCTTGTCCTCAGCGAGACAAGTTAAACAACTTAATTTACTTTAAAAAAGTTATTGACTTTTAATTGGGTGACATGTTATATTAATAAAGTCGCTTCTGAGCGATAAGGTAAAATGTAGCAAAGAGAAAATTGATCTTTGAAAACTAAACGAACAAAAACGTCAACGTTAATTCTTTAGTCTTTTTTGAAAAGACAACTTATGAGCTTAATCAACTCTTATATGGAGAGTTTGATCCTGGCTCAGGACGAACGCTGGCGGCGTGCCTAATACATGCAAGTCGAGCGGACGGATGGGAGCTTGCTCCCTGAAGTCAGCGGCGGACGGGTGAGTAACACGTGGGCAACCTGCCTGTAAGACTGGGATAACTTCGGGAAACCGGAGCTAATACCGGATAACTCTTTCCCTCACATGAGGGAAAGCTGAAAGATGGTTTCGGCTATCACTTACAGATGGGCCCGCGGCGCATTAGCTAGTTGGTGAGGTAACGGCTCACCAAGGCAACGATGCGTAGCCGACCTGAGAGGGTGATCGGCCACACTGGGACTGAGACACGGCCCAGACTCCTACGGGAGGCAGCAGTAGGGAATCTTCCGCAATGGACGAAAGTCTGACGGAGCAACGCCGCGTGAGTGATGAAGGTTTTCGGATCGTAAAACTCTGTTGTTAGGGAAGAACAAGTACCGGAGTAACTGCCGGTACCTTGACGGTACCTAACCAGAAAGCCACGGCTAACTACGTGCCAGCAGCCGCGGTAATACGTAGGTGGCAAGCGTTGTCCGGAATTATTGGGCGTAAAGCGCGCGCAGGCGGTTCCTTAAGTCTGATGTGAAAGCCCCCGGCTCAACCGGGGAGGGTCATTGGAAACTGGGGAACTTGAGTGCAGAAGAGAAGAGTGGAATTCCACGTGTAGCGGTGAAATGCGTAGAGATGTGGAGGAACACCAGTGGCGAAGGCGACTCTTTGGTCTGTAACTGACGCTGAGGCGCGAAAGCGTGGGGAGCAAACAGGATTAGATACCCTGGTAGTCCACGCCGTAAACGATGAGTGCTAAGTGTTAGAGGGTTTCCGCCCTTTAGTGCTGCAGCAAACGCATTAAGCACTCCGCCTGGGGAGTACGGCCGCAAGGCTGAAACTCAAAGGAATTGACGGGGGCCCGCACAAGCGGTGGAGCATGTGGTTTAATTCGAAGCAACGCGAAGAACCTTACCAGGTCTTGACATCTCCTGACAACCCTAGAGATAGGGCGTTCCCCTTCGGGGGACAGGATGACAGGTGGTGCATGGTTGTCGTCAGCTCGTGTCGTGAGATGTTGGGTTAAGTCCCGCAACGAGCGCAACCCTTGATCTTAGTTGCCAGCATTCAGTTGGGCACTCTAAGGTGACTGCCGGTGACAAACCGGAGGAAGGTGGGGATGACGTCAAATCATCATGCCCCTTATGACCTGGGCTACACACGTGCTACAATGGATGGTACAAAGGGCTGCGAGACCGCGAGGTTAAGCGAATCCCATAAAACCATTCTCAGTTCGGATTGCAGGCTGCAACTCGCCTGCATGAAGCCGGAATCGCTAGTAATCGCGGATCAGCATGCCGCGGTGAATACGTTCCCGGGCCTTGTACACACCGCCCGTCACACCACGAGAGTTTGTAACACCCGAAGTCGGTGGGGTAACCTTTTGGAGCCAGCCGCCTAAGGTGGGACAGATGATTGGGGTGAAGTCGTAACAAGGTAGCCGTATCGGAAGGTGCGGCTGGATCACCTCCTTTCTAAGGATATTTACTTGAGACGTGACGTGTTTTGTTCGTTTAGTTTTGAGAGACCAATCTCTCATTGAATTATTCGTTCTTTGAAAACTAGATAATGTTAATGAAGAAGCAATAACCGAGTAATCGCCATCTTAGTTTTTTTCTCTTATGTAAGTTTTTTAAAACCAAGTAAGAGCACAAACCATGAGGACGATGAGCGGCAAGAAGCTCAAGGAAGCAACCGAACGAGCACCGAAGCGTACGGGAGTACGTGAGGAGCACAGTGACGAAGCTGACGCAGAGATTCGCAGTCGATCAGCGGCCGAAGTAGGTTAAGTTAGAAAGGGCGCACGGTGAATGCCTTGGCACTAGGAGCCGATGAAGGACGGGACTAACTCCGATATGCTTCGGGGAGCTGTAAGTAAGCTTTGATCCGGAGATTTCCGAATGGGGAAACCCCCTATCCGTAATGGGATAGGATCTTTACCTGAATACATAGGGTATGGAAGGCAGACCCGGGGAACTGAAACATCTAAGTACCCGGAGGAAGAGAAAGCAAACGCGATTCCCTGAGTAGCGGCGAGCGAAACGGGATTAGCCCAAACCAAGAGGCTTGCCTCTTGGGGTTGTAGGACACTCTACACGGAGTTACAAAGGAACGAGGTAAATGAACAGGTCTGGAAAGGCCGGCCAGAGAAGGTAAAAGCCCTGTAGTTGAAACTTCGTTCCCTCCAGAGTGGATCCTGAGTACGGCGGGACACGAGAAATCCCGTCGGAAGCAGGGAGGACCATCTCCCAAGGCTAAATACTCCCTAGTGACCGATAGTGAACCAGTACCGTGAGGGAAAGGTGAAAAGCACCCCGGAAGGGGAGTGAAAGAGAACCTGAAACCGTGTGCCTACAAGTAGTTAGAGCCCGTTAATGGGTGATAGCGTGCCTTTTGTAGAATGAACCGGCGAGTTACGATTACATGCGAGGTTAAGTTGACAAGACGGAGCCGCAGCGAAAGCGAGTCTGAATAGGGCGAATGAGTATGTGGTCGTAGACCC
Source organism: Cytobacillus sp. C11.1 (assembly GCF_058145115.1). NCBI lineage: Bacteria > Bacillati > Bacillota > Bacilli > Caryophanales > Bacillaceae > Cytobacillus > Cytobacillus sp. C11.1. The sequence goes on from NZ_CM176935.1 coordinate 1,770,142, forward strand.
GAAACCAGGTGATCTACCCATGTCCAGGGTGAAGTCCAGGTAACACTGGATGGAGGCCCGAACCCACGCACGTTGAAAAGTGCGGGGATGAGGTGTGGGTAGCGGAGAAATTCCAATCGAACTTGGAGATAGCTGGTTCTCTCCGAAATAGCTTTAGGGCTAGCCTCATGTAGTAAGAGTCTTGGAGGTAGAGCACTGTTTGGACTAGGGGCCCTCATCGGGTTACCGAATTCAGACAAACTCCGAATGCCAAAGACTTATCCATGGGAGTCAGACTGCGAGTGATAAGATCCGTAGTCAAGAGGGAAACAGCCCAGACCACCAGCTAAGGTCCCAAAGTATACGTTAAGTGGAAAAGGATGTGGAGTTGCTTAGACAACCAGGATGTTGGCTTAGAAGCAGCCACCATTTAAAGAGTGCGTAATAGCTCACTGGTCGAGTGACTCCGCGCCGAAAATGTACCGGGGCTAAACGTATCACCGAAGCTGTGGATGGACATCTGCGATGTCCGTGGTAGGAGAGCGTTCTAAGGGCGTTGAAGCTAGACCGCAAGGACTGGTGGAGCGCTTAGAAGTGAGAATGCCGGTATGAGTAGCGAAAGATGGGTGAGAATCCCATCCACCGAATGCCTAAGGTTTCCTGAGGAAGGCTCGTCCGCTCAGGGTTAGTCGGGACCTAAGCCGAGGCTGAAAAGCGTAGGCGATGGACAACAGGTTGATATTCCTGTACCACCTCTTTACCGTTTGAGCAATGGGGGGACGCAGGAGGATAGGGTAAGCGCGCTGTTGGATATGCGCGTCCAAGCAGTTAGGCCGGTAACGAGGCAAATCCCGTTACCACACAGGCTGAGCTGTGACGGCGAGGGAAATTTAGTACCGAAGTTCCTGATTCCACACTGCCAAGAAAAGCCTCTAGCGAGGGAAAAGGTGCCCGTACCGCAAACCGACACAGGTAGGCGAGGAGAGAATCCTAAGGTGAGCGAGAGAACTCTCGTTAAGGAACTCGGCAAAATGACCCCGTAACTTCGGGAGAAGGGGTGCTCATTAGGGTGAATAGCCCTGATGAGCCGCAGTGAATAGGCCCAGGCGACTGTTTAGCAAAAACACAGGTCTCTGCGAAGCCGCAAGGCGAAGTATAGGGGCTGACGCCTGCCCGGTGCTGGAAGGTTAAGAGGAGAGGTTAGCGCAAGCGAAGCTTTGAATCGAAGCCCCAGTAAACGGCGGCCGTAACTATAACGGTCCTAAGGTAGCGAAATTCCTTGTCGGGTAAGTTCCGACCCGCACGAAAGGCGTAACGATCTGGGCACTGTCTCAACGAGAGACTCGGTGAAATTATAGTACCTGTGAAGATGCAGGTTACCCGCGACAGGACGGAAAGACCCCGTGGAGCTTTACTGTAGCCTGATATTGAATTTTGGTACAGCTTGTACAGGATAGGTAGGAGCCGTAGAAACCGGAGCGCCAGCTTCGGTGGAGGCGTCGGTGGGATACTACCCTGGCTGTATTGAAATTCTAACCCGCGCCCCTTATCGGGGCGGGAGACAGTGTCAGGTGGGCAGTTTGACTGGGGCGGTCGCCTCCTAAAAAGTAACGGAGGCGCCCAAAGGTTCCCTCAGAATGGTTGGAAATCATTCGCAGAGTGTAAAGGCACAAGGGAGCTTGACTGCGAGACCTACAAGTCGAGCAGGGACGAAAGTCGGGCTTAGTGATCCGGTGGTTCCGCATGGAAGGGCCATCGCTCAACGGATAAAAGCTACCCCGGGGATAACAGGCTTATCTCCCCCAAGAGTCCACATCGACGGGGAGGTTTGGCACCTCGATGTCGGCTCATCGCATCCTGGGGCTGTAGTCGGTCCCAAGGGTTGGGCTGTTCGCCCATTAAAGCGGTACGCGAGCTGGGTTCAGAACGTCGTGAGACAGTTCGGTCCCTATCCGTCGTGGGCGCAGGAAATTTGAGAGGAGCTGTCCTTAGTACGAGAGGACCGGGATGGACGCACCGCTGGTGTACCAGTTGTCTTGCCAAAGGCATCGCTGGGTAGCTATGTGCGGAAGGGATAAGTGCTGAAAGCATCTAAGCATGAAGCCCCCCTCGAGATGAGATTTCCCATAGCGTCAAGCTAGTAAGATCCCTGAAAGATGATCAGGTTGATAGGTCAGAGGTGGAAGCGTGGCGACATGTGGAGCTGACTGATACTAATCGATCGAGGACTTAACCAAGTTATTGGTGAATACTCGGTAACACTTCTTCATGCATTATCTAGTTTTGAGGGAATGAAAAATATTAAATTTCCTCTTGAAAAATCTTAAAAAGACGGTATAATAAACCTTGTCTTTGAAAAATAGTCTGGTGGCGATAGCGAGAAGGTCACACCCGTTCCCATACCGAACACGGAAGTTAAGCTTCTCAGCGCCGATGGTAGTTGGGGGCTGTCCCCCTGTGAGAGTAGGACGCTGCCGGGCTTTAATAATGGAGGATTAGCTCAGCTGGGAGAGCATCTGCCTTACAAGCAGAGGGTCGGCGGTTCGATCCCGTCATCCTCCACCATTGAATTTAAATGTACAAGCTGCCGGTGTAGCTCAATTGGTAGAGCAACTGACTTGTAATCAGTAGGTTGGGGGTTCAAGTCCTCTCGCCGGCACCATTTTCTCTTCAATCTCTTTGAGATTTTTATGAGCCATTAGCTCAGTCGGTAGAGCATCTGACTTTTAATCAGAGGGTCGAAGGTTCGAGTCCTTCATGGCTCACCATTTAAATATGCGGGTGTGGCGGAATTGGCAGACGCACCAGACTTAGGATCTGGCGCCGCAAGGCGTGGGGGTTCGAGTCCCTTCACCCGCACCATTTATTTTTGCGGAAGTAGTTCAGTGGTAGAACATCACCTTGCCAAGGTGGGGGTCGCGGGTTCGAATCCCGTCTTCCGCTCCATTTAATTGCCGGGGTGGCGGAACTGGCAGACGCACAGGACTTAAAATCCTGCGGTAGGTGACTACCGTACCGGTTCGATTCCGGTCCTCGGCACCAGTTGAATTTTAAAAACGCGCCCGTAGCTCAATTGGATAGAGCGTTTGACTACGGATCAAAAGGTTAGGGGTTCGACTCCTCTCGGGCGCGCCATAAAACGGGGAGTAGCTCAGCTTGGTAGAGCACTTGGTTTGGGACCAAGGGGTCGCAGGTTCGAATCCTGTCTTCCCGACCACTAGATACTAAATGGGGCCTTAGCTCAGCTGGGAGAGCGCCTGCTTTGCACGCAGGAGGTCAGCGGTTCGATCCCGCTAGGCTCCACCATAAATATAATATCATATCATTTTGGCGGTGTAGCTCAGCTGGCTAGAGCGTACGGTTCATACCCGTGAGGTCGGGGGTTCGATCCCCTCCGCCGCTACCATTTTTATAAACGAAGCTGGACCTTTAGCTCAGCTGGTTAGAGCAGACGGCTCATAACCGTCCGGTCGTAGGTTCGAGTCCTACAAGGTCCACCATTTTCACTTATATACGGAGGAATACCCAAGTCCGGCTGAAGGGATCGGTCTTGAAAACCGACAGGCGGGTCAAACCGCGCAGGGGTTCGAATCCCCTTTCCTCCTCCATTATTTTAATACTATTACCGCGGGGTGGAGCAGTCCGGTAGCTCGTCGGGCTCATAACCCGAAGGTCGCAGGTTCAAATCCTGCCCCCGCAATCTGGTCCGGTAGTTCAGTTGGTTAGAATGCCTGCCTGTCACGCAGGAGGTCGCGGGTTCGAGTCCCGTCCGGACCGCCATTTTTATAATATGGCTCAGTAGCTCAGTCGGTAGAGGATTTTAAAAGAATGCAGCTGCGAAGCATTAACATCCCTGAATGGCATGCTTTTAAAATCTGCAACAAAGAACACAGTGCTTTGGAGCACATGTTTCAAGCTTTAGGATTACTAATTTTATATGGCTCAGTAGCTCAGTCGGTAGAGCAAAGGACTGAAAATCCTTGTGTCGGCGGTTCGATTCCGTCCTGAGCCACCTTTTATACAACCTAATGCGGGTGTAGTTTAGTGGTAAAACCTCAGCCTTCCAAGCTGATGATGAGGGTTCGATTCCCTTCACCCGCTCCAAAATGGGCCTATAGCTCAGCTGGTTAGAGCGCACGCCTGATAAGCGTGAGGTCGATGGTTCGAGTCCATTTAGGCCCACCATTTTGATTGTTCCGCAGTAGCTCAGTGGTAGAGCATTCGGCTGTTAACCGAACGGTCGTAGGTTCGAATCCTACCTGCGGAGCCATATATGGGGAAGTACTCAAGTGGCTGAAGAGGCGCCCCTGCTAAGGGTGTAGGTCGGGCAACCGGCGCGAGGGTTCAAATCCCTCCTTCTCCGCCATATATTGGCCCCTTGGTCAAGCGGTTAAGACACCGCCCTTTCACGGCGGTAACACGGGTTCGAATCCCGTAGGGGTCATACAAAAAAGCTGTCAACATGATGTTGGCAGCTTTTTTGTTGTCCTTTTTCTTTTGTCTGTGTTAAAGCTTTATGCTTATTTTAGCACCTGTGTATTGGAGCAGAGCTCAACAGCAAGGTTAACACTCCCATTGTTTAAAAGTGGGCTTTACCTCCTAATCAAACTTCTCTTCCTTCTCACTCAGCTTATTCCCTGGATTATTCAAATCAATTTCCGAAGAAACCCCTGTGTATGGTCCTCTGAACATATCTCCTGTGGCCAGGATTTTTCCATCAGGTGCTTCAAATAGTGGAATCTTCACTTGGTCTTTATTTGCCTCGTTTAATAAAAATTCTTCTTCTTTATTACTCAAAATATTATTCTCCCTTCATTTATTGCTTGCATAGTTTGTGTTATTTTGTCTAAGTTTGTTCCAGATTATGTCGAAGGCTGCTGAATAAAGTAAAAACGTTCCGGTTTTTAGCGCATTTTGAATGTTACTGTCATAAAATTAAAAAAACTTTTACAAGGATTTTTTCTTCCTTGCACGAATATAAAAGGAAAGTCATAAGAATTTGAGACTGGGTGGGGAGAAGGATGCTAGTGGATACTTTGTTTCCAACCGATTATCAGCTGCATTTGTTCCATGAAGGAACATTTTTTGAGAGTCATCAGTTATTTGGTGCGCATGTAGTTGAGGAAGATGGAAGAGTTTTTACCCGTTTTTGTGTTTGGGCACCGAATGCTGAAATTGTCAGATTAGTCGGTGATTTCAATGATTGGAATGGAGAAGGCTATACCTTACATAGAGTGAATAATGAAGGTGTTTGGTTTATTCAGCTGGATGAAGACATGCAGGGTGCCTTGTATAAGTATGAAATTAAAACAAAGGAAGGAATGGTTTTACTAAAGTCAGATCCGTACAGCTTCCATTCAGAGGTCAGACCCAATACGGCTTCTATTGTGTCTTCATTGGAAGGCTATCAATGGAATGATAGCAAATGGATGCAGAAAAAGGAGAAGAAGAAGATTTATTCAGAGCCTGCTGTTATTTATGAGGTGCATTTGGGGTCCTGGAAAAAGAAAGAAGATGGCAGCCTGCTTTCTTACAAGGAGCTTGCAGATGAACTGATTCCTTATGCAGTGGAGCATGGCTTTACCCATATTGAACTGCTTCCTGTCATTGAGCATCCGCTCGACGCCTCCTGGGGCTATCAGGGAACGGGCTATTATTCGGCAACAAGCAGATATGGGACTCCGCATGAACTTATGTATTTTGTTGACCAGTGCCACCAGCATGGGATTGCTGTGATACTGGACTGGGTTCCAGGGCATTTTTGCAAGGATGCCCATGGCCTTTATCAGTTTGACGGAACCTATTTGTATGAGTACGAAACTGAAGGAGACAGAGAGAATCGTGTTTGGGGAACAGCCAATTTTGATCTTGGCAAAAATGAAGTGCAAAGCTTTCTCATCTCCAATGCTGTTTTTTGGATGGAAAACTATCATATTGATGGCTTCCGGGTTGATGCGGTTGCAAATATCATTTATTGGCCAAACCGGAACGGAGAAAAGGAGAATCCATTTGGTGTCCGTTTTCTGCAGAACTTAAATAAAGTTGTCTCTCAATATGATCCCTCGTTTTTAATGATGGCAGAAGATTCAACAGATTGGCCACAGGTGACTTCACCGGTCCATTATGGCGGGCTAGGCTTTCATTACAAGTGGAATATGGGCTGGATGAATGACGTGCTTACATATATGGAAACAGCGCCTGATAAGCGCTCCGCCGTTCATGGGAAAATGACGTTTTCCCTTTTGTACGCTTTTACGGAGAACTTTGTTCTTCCGCTTTCCCATGATGAAGTTGTTCATGGAAAAAAATCGCTGCTCGATAAAATGCCGGGTAATTACTGGGAGAAATTTGCCCAGTTAAGGCTGCTTCTTGGCTATATGATTGCACATCCTGGAAAGAAGCTTCTTTTTATGGGCAGCGAACTTGGACAGTTCTCTGAATGGAAGGATAAAGAACAGCTTGATTGGCACTTGCTCGATTATGAGATGCATAAAAAAGCAAATGACTATGTGAAAGAGCTGATAAAGGTTTATAAACGCTCCAAGCCGCTATATGAGCTGGATCATCTGCAAGATGGTTTTGAATGGATTGATGTTAATAATTCAAGCCAATCCATCTTTTCTTTTATCAGAAAAGGGGCAAAAGAGGATGACTTCCTGGTCATTGTCTGCAATTTTACACCTGCTTTATATCAAGATTACCGTGTTGGTGTTCCAAATGAAGGTTCATACCGGGAAATCTTCAATAGTGACAGTGAAAGCTATGGAGGCTCCAATTGTATTAATAAAAAAGTGCTTAAGACAGAGGAAAAAGAGTTTCATGGGAAACCATTCAGCATGAAAATGTCTATTCCGCCATTTGGCATTTCAATTTTGCGTCCAGTAAAACATCGGAAGGAGAGGAAGGGAAATGGGAAAGAAAAAGTGCGTAGCCATGCTATTAGCAGGGGGAAAGGGAGCAGGCTTAGTTCGCTGACGAAGAGTCTTGCAAAGCCGGCTGTCCCGTTTGGAGGAAAGTATCGGATTATTGATTTTACATTAAGCAACTGTACGAATTCCGGCATTGATACAGTAGGTGTTCTAACCCAATATCAGCCGCTTGTGCTAAATTCTTATATTGGCATTGGAAGTGCATGGGATCTGGATAGGAAAAATGGCGGGGTGACTGTGCTGCCGCCTTACAGTGAATCCTCGGAAGTCAAGTGGTATACAGGAACAGCAAGCGCTATTTATCAGAACCTAAACTATCTGAAGCAATATGATCCTGAATATGTCCTCATTTTATCAGGTGACCACATTTATAAAATGAATTACGAACTGATGCTGGAATACCATATTGAAAAAGGCGCGGATGCAACGATTTCGGTCATAGAAGTGCCTTGGCCGGAGGCAAGCAGGTTCGGCATCATGAACACGAGTGAAGATATGAGGGTCGCTGAATTTGATGAGAAACCAGCTTTTCCTAAAAATAATCTGGCATCAATGGGAATATATATCTTTAATTGGTCTGTTTTAAAGGAATATTTGGAAATGGACGACCGGAATCCTGAATCAAGCCATGACTTTGGCAAAGATATTATTCCTCTTATGCTTGACGAAAATAAAAAGCTGTTTGCTTATCCATTCAATGGATACTGGAAGGACGTTGGAACAGTTAAAAGCCTGTGGGAAGCAAATATGGATTTGCTGGATGATGAATGCGAGTTGAATCTTTTCGATCATGACTGGAGAATTTATTCTGTTAATCCAAATCATCCGCCACAATATATTTCACCTGAAGCTGAGGTAGCGGAATCACTGATTAATGAAGGCTGTACCATTGAAGGGGAAGTTGAAAAATCAGTACTGTTCCAGGGAGTGCTGGTTGGGAAAGGATCTGTCATCCGGGAATCGGTAATCATGCCTGATGCAGTAATAGGCGAGAATGTCTACATTGAAAAGGCGATTGTGCCAAGCGGAATGAAGGTACCTGATGGGTTTGTGATCAGTGCATCGGAAGATACAGATGAAATTATCTTAATTACTCAGGAAATGATACAGGGAATTTGTTCTTAACTAATAGATATATGCCTGGATGCCGGAAACGGCTTCTTGACCAACTTTTCGGGAGGGAATTTCATGAAGAATAGAATGCTTGGTGTGATAGACGCAACAACCTACCATGAAGAATTAGAGGAATTGACAGTGCACAGGTCGCTCGCAGCTGTTCCCTTTGCCGGCCGTTACAGGCTAATTGATTTTGTCTTATCCAATATGGTGAATTCGGACATAGAAAGTGTCGCCATCTTTCCAAAGTATCAATACCGATCTTTAATGGATCATCTAGGTTCAGGAAAGAACTGGGATCTAAACAGGAAAAGGGATGGCCTATTCTTTTTTCCGTCCCCGCTCCTGGATAGCCCGAGCAAGGGAATTGGTTCATTTAATCATTTTGCCGCCAACTTGGATTATTTTTACCGAAGCAAGCAAGAGTATGCTTTGATATCCAATTGCTTTACCGTTTTTAATATGGATTTTAGGCCGGTTCTGGAAAGGCATATGAATACAGGGTGCGACATTACAGTTGCCCGCCAGGATGGACGCTCGCTTGAAATGTATCTGGTTAAAACTTCATTGCTTATCAATTTAATAGAAACGAGAAATGAAACTGGGTACACTTGCATGAGCGATGTTGTTACAGATATCCACCATTCCTATACAATATGCAATTATGAATATACCGGCCTGGCCGTTATGATTGATTCAATCGATACTTATTTTGCTGCAAGTATGGGCCTTTTGGAGCCTCAAGCCTGGAAAACAATCTTTAAGCGCAGCCAGCCGGTTTATACGAAAGTAAAGGATGAACCGCCAACCCGTTATATAAAAGGGGCCAGCGCTCATAATTCCATGATCGCAAATGGATGCATGATTGAAGGTGTGGTCGAAAACAGCATCATTTCCAGAGGCGTCAAAATCGGCAAGGGCTCGGTAGTGAAAAATTGCATTATTATGCAAAAATCACAAATCGGTGAAAACTGTGTTTTAGACTCAGTTATTTTAGATAAAGATGTTAAGGTAGAATCCGGTGCCAAGATAGAGGGGACACGTAATATGCCTCTAGTTATCCGGAAAGGTACCATACAAGGAGCGCTGATGAACTCGTGAAAGTATTGTTTGCTGTTTCTGAATGTGTTCCATTTGTTAAATCCGGCGGACTTGCAGATGTAGCTGGTTCCCTCCCAAAGGAGTTGGCTAAGCAGGGCACCGATGTCCGGGTGATCCTTCCCAAATATGGGTCCATTTCAGAGGATTTTAAAGAGAAAATGTCGAAAAAATGCGAGTTTACAGTACAAGTGGGATGGAGAAACCAGTATTGCGGAATTGAAGAGCTGGAATATCAGGGAATAACATTTTATTTTATTGACAATGAGTATTATTTTAATCGAGAAAATTTATATGGCTATTTTGATGATGGGGAGAGATTTGCGTATTTTAATCGGGCTGTACTCGATGCCCTTGATCATATCGATTTCTATCCGGACGTCATTCACAGCCATGACTGGCATACAGGAATGGTTCCTTTTCTGCTGCGGGTTGAATACCGTGCGAAAAAAGGCTATGAATTCATCCGGACGGTATTTACCATCCATAATCTGCAGTTTCAGGGAATTATGCCGCAGGGGGCTTTAGGGGATTTATTAGGATTGGACTATAGCCACTTTCACCCCGACAAGCTTGAGTTCTTCGGCAATATCAATTTTATGAAGGGCGGAATCGTTGCTGCTGATAAAATCACAACAGTGAGCCCAACGTATAAGGATGAGATTCAAACAGAGTATTACGGTGAAAAGCTGCATGATTTGCTTAAGCGGAGATCCTCAGATCTCGAAGGAATTTTAAATGGCATTGATGATGAATTTTATCATCCTGGCAAAGATCCTTTTATTTATAAAAAATATTCCCTTGAGAAATTAGAGGCTAAGAAAGCAAATAAAAAGCATTTGCAGGAAAAATTCTGCCTGCCTGTGAAAGAAGATATCCCTTTGATTGCCATGGTTACAAGGCTGACAAAGCAAAAGGGCCTAGATCTTGTTAAATGTGTATTCCATGATCTAATGCAGGAGGATGTTCAAGTTTTGGTTCTTGGAACAGGGGATCCTGAGTTTGAGCAGTTTTTTAGGGAAATGGAAGCCAGTTACCCTGCTAAGTGCAAAGCGTATATTGGGTTTGATGAGGGACTTGCACACAAAATTTATGCAGGTTCTGATTTATTCTTAATGCCTTCTCAATTTGAGCCTTGTGGATTGGGACAGATGATTGCGATGAAATATGGCTCGATTCCGATCGTCAGGGAAACAGGCGGCTTAAATGATACCGTACAGGCCTTTAGCGAGTTTACGGGTGAAGGAAACGGTTTTTCCTTCAGCAACTTTAATGCTCATGATATGCTGTACACCATTCGAAGAGCAGTTGGATTTTACGGTGACAGCCAGGTGTGGGAGCAAATTATGAAAAATGCCATGGGAATGGATAACAGCTGGGCGCAATCTGCATTTAAATATAATCAGCTTTATGCAGGCCTTGTCTCAAGGAGTGAAAGCCATGTTTTCTGACCGGGACGAATTCAAAGAGGAATTCCTGAAAAAGCTGGAGATGACCTGTGGAAAAAGCTTTGGGGAAAGTACGGAAAGAGACCATTATTTTACTCTCGGCAATATGATTAGGGAGCATGTCAGTACAGAGTGGATTAACACAAATGAACGATACCGCATCGACCGGGAAAAGCAGGTGTATTACCTGTCCATTGAGTTTTTACTGGGGCGCCTGCTTCACCATAATTTAATAAATTTGGGAATCGAACAGGTTGTCAATGAAGGCCTGGCTGATTTAGGGATTGACCTGAACCGCTTGGAGGAAATTGAAGCGGATGCCGGACTCGGCAACGGCGGGCTTGGACGTTTGGCAGCCTGTTTTATGGATTCATTAGCGTCGTTAAAATTGCCGGGACATGGCTGCGGGATCCGTTATAAGCATGGTTTATTTGAACAAAAAATTGTGGACGGCTATCAGGTCGAGCTTCCAGAGCAATGGCTAAGAAACGGCCATGTTTGGGAGGTTAGAAAAGCGGACCTTGCGATTGAGATTCCATTCTGGGGCAAGGTGGAAACTACGGAGGAAAACGGACGGCTTGTGTTTCGCCATGTAAATGCCGAGACCATCTCAGCTGTTCCTTACGATATGCCTGTTGTTGGCTATAAGACAGATACGATTAATACACTTAGGCTTTGGAATGCAGAACCGTCTCCGTATCCTGTTAACCATGATATTTTAAAATACAAGCGCGAAACCGAATCGGTATCCGAGTTTTTGTATCCGGATGATACTCATGATGAAGGGAAAATCCTGCGTTTAAAGCAGCAGTATTTTCTTGTGTCGGCTAGCATCCGCTCAATTGTACGTTCCTATCGAAAGCAGCATAATAGTTTAAGAGATTTTCATGAGTATGTCAGCATTCATATCAATGATACTCACCCCGTCCTGGCCATCCCCGAGCTGATGCGTATTTTACTTGATGAAGAGGGATTGGGCTGGGAAGAGGCCTGGAATATTACCGTTAATACGATTGCTTATACGAATCATACGACTCTTTCAGAGGCTTTGGAGAAGTGGCCTATCCGCATTTTCCAGCCTTTGCTCCCGCGCATTTATATGATTGTAAATGAAATTAACGAGCGATTCTGCCGCCAGCTTTGGGAACAATATCCCGGTGATTGGAAGAGAATTGAGGATATGGCCATCATAGCGCATGATCAGGTTAAAATGGCTCACCTTGCCCTTGTTGGCAGCTCAAGCGTAAATGGAGTAGCGGCTTTGCATACGGAGATCTTAAAAAAGCGGGAAATGAATCAGTTTTATGAGATTTTTCCGGATAAATTCAATAATAAAACAAATGGAATCACCCATAGAAGATGGCTGCTTAAAGCCAACCCGCTTTTGTCAGATCTCATTTCTGAAAGCATTGGGGCTGGCTGGGTTCGTGATCCTGAAAAGCTTAGTGAATTAACAGATTTTAAGAATGACGGAATTTTTCTCGAGCAATTGCACCAGATTAAACAAAGGAATAAGGAAAGACTGGCAAAGCGGATCGAGGAGCAGAATGGCATTATTGTAGATACTTCCTCCATTTTTGATATTCAGGTGAAGCGGCTGCATGCTTACAAGCGCCAGCTTTTAAATATTCTACATGTTATGCATTTATATAACAGGCTGAAGGAAGGCTCCAATTTCCGCATGCATCCCCGGACCTTTATTTTTGGAGCAAAGGCATCCCCGGGCTATTATTATGCAAAGAAGATTATTAAATTAATTAATACCGTTGCTGAAAAGGTAAACCATGATCCATATACAAAGGATCAGCTAAAAGTTGTCTTTTTAGAAAATTACCGGGTCTCTCTTGCGGAAGAAATTTTCCCTGCGGCTGATATTAGCGAGCAAATCTCAACTGCAAGCAAGGAAGCGTCCGGAACGGGTAACATGAAATTTATGATGAATGGCGCTTTGACAGTGGGAACTCTTGATGGAGCCAATATTGAAATAAAAGAAAAAGCGGGAGATGAAAATATTTTTATCTTTGGGCTAACAGCGGATGAGGTATTAAGCTATTACCAAAATGGCGGATACAACTCAAGAGAATATTATCATCATGATAAGCGAATCCGCCAGGTAGTCGATCAGCTTACGAACGGCTTTTTTCCTGAAGTGGATGATGAATTCGAACCGATTTTTGATTCCCTGCTGATGGAAAATGATCAATACTTTGTATTAAGAGACTTTGCTTCCTACGTGAATATTCAAAAAGAGGCGGGAAAAGCTTATGAAGACAGAAACCGCTGGCTGAAAATGAGCTTAATGAATATTGCCGGCTCAGGCTATTTTTCAAGCGACCGCACGATCAGCGAGTATGCACGGGAGATTTGGAAGATCAAGCCTGCTGGTGTTGAAATAATGAATAAATAGGTATTGAGCAGCGGCCCTTCCGGAGGTGGAAGGGCTGTTTTTTGTATCGTTCTGATGTTTAATCGGTGTGATTTACTAGCAAAATAACCTAAACAGACAAGTATAGGCGTAAATAAATTTGATTAACTCCCAAATAAAAATAAAAGGCCAAATATGGTCGTAAAAAAATAAAATTAACTCCCAAAGTTGAAAGCCTGGGCCTAGTATCGTCGTTAATCATCAGGATTAACTCCAACATCTTGAAAGAACAAAGGAAAATCGTCGCTAATCATCAGAATTAACTCCCAAATCCGGAACGCACAAAGAAAATCGTCGTTAATCATCAAAGTTAACGACCATATTCTTTTAGCATTGGTGCAACCGTCGTTAATAAACAAGGTTACTGCAAAAAGTCTCCAAGCTCACCACAAAAATAACAAAATAATAGGCCCCCACCCCAGGGAGCCCTAGACCATTATATTATTATCCCTTGCTTCGCCTAACTGGCATCGTACAGCAGCGGAAGGCTCCACCGGATTTGATGATCTCGGTAATGTCTACTTCGATAACTTCATAACCTCTTGCGCGGAGCTCTTTATTTACATTTTTATTGACAGGAAGGCTGAAGATTTTTTTATTGCCGATGGAGAGGACGTTAGTTCCGAGTGTAAACTGTTCATCTTCTGATACTCTTATCAGATCATACCGGGACTCAAGCATTTTAACTTTTTCCCCATGGATTTCCCCTGGAAAAATAAGGGCTTCCTCTGGTGAAATAATATTAAAGACACAATCCAGGTGAAGATATGTATCCGTAAAAGGAATGGATATGATCTCATATTCAGGAAGAAGGCTTCGCAAATGCTCGATTGCTTCTTCAAAAGTCCGGTTGCTCACGCCAACATAGATCGTTTTTCCATCAATGAGGACATCTCCCCCCTCAATCCGGTCTCCTGTTAAATTGTAAAAAGGGATTTTCTGCTGTTCCAGCCATTGTTTTAGGACATTTTCTTCCCCTTGACGGATATCAGCAGCCATTTCGGCTACATATACCTTTTCGCCAAGAGTAAAGCCAATATCCCTGGTAAAAACCTGTTCCGGGTACTTTTCAAGAGGAGGAAGCAAAACCACATCGACTCCCTGTTCCTTTAATGCACTGACAAAATGCCTGTGCTGCTTCATCGCCCGTTCAATATCGATGCCTTCTTTTTTGTAATGCTTTTGCGTTTCATTAATAGTATCTAAAATGGTCATATATTGCGGTTCACATAATACGACTTGCTCAAGCTTTTCATATTCGGAAAAACATTCGGCTTTATTTTGTAAAGACATAATAGGCCTCCCACCAAGTTATTCTTAAAATAATATCTCCAACGGAAGGCTGTTTTACTCCATTGGACGAAGCCATCTACTCAATATTAGAAATAATTGCCACTTTAAAAAAGGTTTAAAAACCCTGATAATGTAATCAATAGATATTAAGGGGGAAGCTGTTAAATGTACCAAATCGAGAAGGGATCTATGGAAGAAGTTTTGCTGCATCTTCAGAATATTGGACTGCAACTAAATGAATTCGAAAAGACAAATGAATCCATTCCGGTGAAAAACTATAAAGAACTGCTGGAGTTCAGCATCTCCATTGCCCGCCGTACAAATGATGTTTCTGATACGATAGATGAGATTATCCAGGATATTGAATCCAAGCTTTAAAAAAAGCATATTTAGGTAATCTTATTTTGCCAATTGACATATAAAAAAGCGATGCTCCTCAGCGGGGCATCGCTTTTATTTACTCTTTATCGTCATCTACATAGCCGTCAGTTTCATGGTATGGAACATCCCCATAAGGTGCTTCGATATCATTATCATCGAGCATTGCTTCGTACTCTTCCTGCTTTTTGGAAGGGTAGATTTTTCTTTGCTTGCCTTCCATGTCATTTCCGACAAAGGTTTCATAATCCTCAGTAAAGCCTTCATCATCATGTCCTTCATTATAAAGGGAGTTATAGTCTTCGTAGTCCCCCCTTAAGTCTGAAGGAGTCTCAGAAGTACCGAAGCGGGCAACCTCCTGAAAGCTATCCTCGTTGTCAACAACTTCTCTGAATTGATGATGCTGAAATGTATTGCCGTGTGCAGGTTCAAGAACATCTTCCTCCACAGGGCGGTCTCCCGGCACATTCTGCTCCGGGCTATGTTCTTTGCAGTAAAGAGTTGCAGGAAGGACTTCAAGGCGTTCGTATGGAATTTCAGTTCCGCACTCTTTGCATTTTCCGTAAGAGCCATCCTCGATTGCCTTCAGTGCAGCATTAACTTTATTCAATTCGGAATCATGGTGCTCTTCTAAAGCGAAATCCTTTTCACGTTCATAAAGTTCAGAGCCCATATCAGCGGGGTGGTTGTCATAAAGGGAAAGTTCCCCCACTGTATCTCTTGCACTCGCACTTTCCAGGCTTCCTTCTTTATTGCCTTGAAGCTGAGCTTCCAGTGATCTTTTTTCATCGTTCAATTCCTTTTTTAAGCTGCTGATTTGTTCATTGCTCAACATAATATGTCACATCCTTCTCAGATTGGTATCATGGTGTCTTTCCAAATATTTTTTATAAATAGGCCGAGCTAGCTAATCAGCTTCTAATTCCCCAGCTGAAGCTTGTCCGAACGCTCATGCCGCGCCGATTTAAAAACATAAAACATAGTCCATATGGGTTTAGTATGGACGTTATTGGCAAAATCATAACGGAAGAAAGTCTTCATTGTATAAGGCAAGGCGAATATTCTTCCTTGCGTAAAAAATACCCGTTATTGTCGAATCGAAACCTGGATGGCGTTTTCTGTTGTTTTTTCAAACAAAAAACCCCTGCTTAAGAAGCAGAGGTTAAAGTAATTTTATAAGAAGTAGCCAAGGAACAGGCCTACTGATAATAAAAATCCAAAAATGGTATTTGTCTGTGCCGTAGCCTTCATGGCAGGCATCATCTGCATTGGCAGTGTTTGACCGATAAAACCTTTTGTTGCTTTAACAGCTTTTGGAGCACTAATAACGACAATGGCAAGCCATGGAGAAATGATGTTCATGGCGATTAAGGCAAAAACCCATACATACGACACAATAAACATTCCGGCCAGGAGGTTAATTGCGCCTTTTTTCCCTAATAAAATCGCCAGCGTTTTACGGCCAAATTCTTTATCTCCATCCAAGTCCCTGATATTGTTGGCCAGCAGGATGGCACCAACAAGAATCAGAATTGGGAAGGAAACTAGGATGCTTGTAGAAGTCACTGTTCCCGTTTGGATATAAAATGAAATAAGGATGATCAGCATACCCATAAAAAACCCGGCAAATAACTCGCCAAACGGTGTATAGGCAATTGGCAGTGGACCGCCTGTGTACAAATATCCGACTGCCATGGAAGCCAGCCCGATTACCGCTATCCACCAGCTGGTACTCATGCAAATATAAAAGCCAAGCAGTATGGCAATACCATATAAACCAAATGCCAGGTTCAATACAGTTTGTGGTTTAATCCCTTCACGGACGATCGCTCCGCCAATTCCGACGGATTCCTCCGTGTCCAATCCTCGTTTATAATCGTAATATTCATTAAACATATTGGTAGCAGCCTGGATCAGGAGGCTCGCTGTCAGCATGGCAAAAAATAATCCAAAGTGAATTTCTGTCATTTCCATTGCTAAAGCCGTTCCAAGCAGAACCGGAACAAAAGCGGCTGTAAGAGTGTGAGGTCTTGTCAACTGCCACCAAACTCTCCAGTTCCTTGAATTGGAGGCAGGCGGAAAACTGGTCTGCGTTTGTGGTTGCATTATAACTCTCCCCTTGTTTAATCTATATTCTGTAATGTTAGGTTTTATTGCGTCAATCAAACTTGTTTATTTTAACCGATTCCCAGGGTATTGTCAAAGAAATACTTCATATGGAAATCATGAACCAACTTAAGTGTAGGTAAAGATTAAAGGGGTGTCAACGTATTTTTCCCGTAAACGGAGGCGGTATTTTCCATCTAAAAAGGGAAGATTAAAGTTAGTCTTTCAGGAATTCCTTGGGCTAAGGAGAAGCATCGCTTTCCAATGGCTTAAAATGAGCGTATTTCATATACCCGAGCCCAAAGTAAGCTATAATATAATAAGGATATAAAAAGGATTGCAGTGATTGACATCATTGACATTTTCCAATCCTGAGGTGTATCTTAGAATAAGTTTAAAGTAGGATAATGGCCATTCTGGGCTGTTATTGGAGGGATTTTTTTGGTTACGATACAAGATACGGAACTAAAAGAAGGGATCCAAGAGGCGATCGAGAGGGCAAAGGCCTTATCGAAGCCTGTTTTAGTGAGTGAAGTTCAAAAAATAAATCATATAGAACCCCTTTCTTTTTATGTGGCAGGAAAGAGCCGTTTTTTTGGTGAACGTTTTTTCTGGAAGGATCCTTCTGGTGAAGTTTATATTATCGGTCTCGGTGTATGCAAACAAATTCAGTCAGATCAAAGTGCTGGGCGATTTGATCGTGTTGAAAAGGAATGGAAGCGTTTTATAGATGATAGTATTGTTTTCAATCCATATACCGGAAATGCAGTAGGTCCCGTTATGTTTGGCGGCTTTTCTTTTGATCCATTAAAAGAGAAAACGAAGCTGTGGTCGAAGTTTTCTGATTCACTCTTTCATGTACCTACCTTTATGTACAGTGAAATTAAGGGACAGGCCTTTTTAACAACCAATGTTGTTTGTACCCAGCATGATGACCTTTCTCTTTTCGAAAAGGTTGGCGCTGAACGCGCAGCAGTATTGTCCTCTATAGAGAGTCATTTACCGGAGCCGGGAAATGTCCTGCTCAAGGAAGCGGATATCAATCCGGAGAAGTGGATGAATACGGTGGAAGACATTGTAGAGGAATTAAAAACAGGCTCTTTAAAAAAGGTTGTGCTCGCAAGGGAATCCAGGCTCGTATTTGAAAAGCCGATTGAGATTGAACAAGTGCTTGCAAATCTAATGAATCTTCAAAAAGAGAGTTTTATCTTTGCTTTTGAATCAAATGGAGATTGCTTTATTGGGGCATCTCCGGAACGGCTGATCAAAAAATACGGTGAAAGAGTGTTTACCACATGCCTGGCAGGATCCATTCCTAGAGGTAAAACAGAAGAGGATGACCATATTCTTGGTGATGCCTTATTAAGTGATCAAAAGAACCTGACCGAGCATCAATATGTGGTAGACATGATTAAAGAAGCGATGGAGGAATCCTGTACAGAAGTTGAGCTTCCGGATAAGCCCCAGCTGATGAAAATGAGAGACATTCAGCATCTTTACACCCCTGTTATTGGAAAAACAAGGGATGACGCATCTCTATTGGCTTTGGTTGACCGCCTGCACCCGACTCCTGCTCTTGGCGGACTGCCTAAAAATGAAGCCGTAGAAAAAATAAGAGAGATAGAAGAACTGGATCGGGGCTTTTATGCCGCTCCACTAGGATGGTTGGACTTTAAAGGGAATGGTGAATATGCTGTTGCCATCAGGTCAGGTCTGATTCAGGGCAATGAGGCATCCATTTTTGCCGGCTGTGGAGTAGTCCAGGATTCAAATGCCGAAAGCGAATACCAGGAAACAAAGATTAAGTTCCGTCCAATGCTTACGGCTCTTGGGGGTAATAAATGATGAATCATCAGGAATCGTTAACTTTATATATTGCCGCTTTTGTTGCGGAATTGGTAAAAAGCGGGGTAGAGGATGTCGTGGTCAGTCCCGGCTCCCGTTCTACCCCGATGGCAATGGTGATGGCAGAGCATCCTGAGCTTCGTGTGCATATCCATGTAGACGAACGCTCGGCTGCCTTTTTTGCGTTGGGAATTGCCAAGGCTTCCCAAAAACCTGCCGCTTTGCTATGCACATCCGGGACTGCGGCTGCCAATTATTACCCTGCCATCGTAGAAGCCAATTATTCAAGAGTTCCACTGGTGGTCTTGACTGCCGACCGGCCCCACGAGTTAAGGGATGTAGGTGCGCCACAGGCAATCGATCAAATTCATTTATACGGAAAAAATGTTAAGTGGTTCGTTGAAATGGCACCTCCGGAAAATACAGCAGAAATGCTGCGCTATGCCCGAACTGTATGTGCAAGGGCGGCTTCAATGGCACAGCGCTCCCCTGCAGGCCCGGTTCATCTCAACTTTCCATTTAGAGAACCATTGGTGCCGCAGCTCGATCGAAAAGATTTATTTGCACTGAATGAGCGCGATGATGGTTTTGTAAACATTAAAACAGGTCAGCTTGGCCTTCGGGAAGATGAGTACAGGGAAATAGCGGAGAGCTTAAACACAACCAGCAGAGGCATAATCGTATGCGGCCCTCTGGAAAAAGTTGGTTTCCCTGACGCTGTAATTCAGCTTGCGGAGAAACTCAACTTCCCTATTATTGCTGACCCGCTATCCCAACTAAGAAGCGGTATGCATGATGGCAGCTGGATTATTGATACATATGATAGCTTTTTGAAAAATGAAGACGCAAAGAAGGCCCTTAAGCCTGAAGTTATTATTCGCTTTGGTGCAATGCCTGTGTCAAAGCCTTTGACAATCTTTATGAAAGAAAACAGTGATGCCCGCCAATTGATTGTTGATGGCGGCGGCGGCTGGCGTGATCCGGCATTGCTTTCCACTGAGATGATACATTGTGATGAAACACTATTTTGTAAGTCGCTTACTCCTTCTTTAAATGCCGGCAAGGATGATCAGTTTTTTTCTTTGTGGAAGGAAATCAATCAGATAACCCGGTCCAGATTGGCTGATATAAATAAAGTGGAAGACCTAAGTGAAGGGAAGCTATTTTACCAGCTATCCGAAATGCTTCCTGAAGGCTCCACACTTTTTGTTGGCAATAGTATGCCGATTCGGGATTTGGACACGTTTTTCCATTTCAATGAAAAGAATATAAGAGTGATGGCGAACAGAGGTGCCAACGGAATAGATGGTACCGTATCAACAGCCCTTGGTGCTGGCACCTTGTCACAGCCGCTATATCTCGTTCTTGGCGATCTTACGTTCTTTCATGATTTAAATGGATTAATTGCATCAAAGCTCTATGGAATAGATATCAATATTTTATTGATCAATAACAATGGCGGCGGCATCTTTTCATTCCTTCCGCAAGCGAACCATCCAAAGAACTTCGAAAAACTGTTTGGAACACCGCTTGATCTGGAATTTGGACATGCGATCACCATGTACGGCGGGCAATATGATTTGATTTCTGATTGGGAACATTTTATTTCCACATTCAAACGGAACACTGATGCAAAGGGCATAAAGGTTATGGAGATTACGACAAATCGGGACAAAAACCTAACTGAGCATCGAGATTTGTGGGATTCTGTTTCCCGGGAAATAAGTCGATTGCTTGATAGGTGAATGCCGGTGAATTATGTCATAAAAGGGGTCCGCTATCATGTCGATACTTGGGGTAATGGGTTTCCGCTGCTCCTATTGCACGGTTTTACTGGAAACGGAGAGAGCTGGAAAGAGTTTGAATCCTTCTGGAAGGATCATTCCACAGCCATTGCTTTAGACATTATCGGTCATGGCAACACGGAATCACCAGCTGATATTGCCCAATATGGAATTGAGGAATCTGCAGACGCGATTAATCATCTTTTAGAAAAAATGGGAATTGAGAAAATTGATATCCTCGGTTACTCAATGGGCGGGCGACTCGCGCTCACGTTTGCCATTAAATATCCCCAAAAGGTACGGAAGCTAATCCTGGAAAGCGCTTCTCCAGGGCTTCGTACAGAGGATGAGAGACAAGCTAGGCGTCTTCAGGATGAGAAATTGGCCGAAAAAATAAGGGCCGAAGGAGTCTCCAGGTTTGTTGAGTTTTGGGAGAACATTCCCTTGTTTGAAAGCCAAAAAAAACTCCCATATGACATTCGCAGAGGAATAAGAAAGCAGCGTTTGGATAATTCTATTGAGGGCCTGGCCAACAGCCTAAAAGGGATGGGGACGGGATCCCAGCCATCCTGGTGGGAGCAGCTTTCAAATGTTGAATCCCCTGTTCTTTTAATTACTGGCAGTATAGACAAAAAGTTTTGCAGGATTGCCGGCGAAATGTCGAAGATCCTCCCAAATGGCCAATGGATATCAATTGAAGATGCCGGACATGCAATTCATGTGGAGAAACCTGAAAAATTTGGTACAATAGTAAGTGGGTTTTTGTCGCAAACCGTTGAAAGCTGATTGACATGATCGAAAGCCTGCATTTATAAGCAGGAACCTGTCACATAATGCAGAAGAAGGATGCGGCAAAAAACGCGAATTTTTAATACATAAGGAGGATTCATGTATGTCAGCAGTAGAATGGGTTGCAGGAAAACAATACGAAGAAATTTTATATGAAACATACAATGGAATTGCCAAGATTACGATTAATAGACCGCAAGTCCACAATGCGTTTACACCAAGAACCGTAATGGAATTGATTGATGCGTTTGCTTACGCGCGCGATGATGAAAATGTAGGTGTCATCGTCCTTACTGGTGCCGGAGACAAAGCGTTTTGTTCAGGCGGAGACCAGTCTGTAAGGGGACATGGCGGATATGTAGGCGATGACCAGATCCCTCGTTTAAATGTTCTTGACCTGCAGCGCTTAATCCGTGTAATTCCTAAGCCTGTTATTGCAATGGTAAAAGGCTATGCGATCGGAGGAGGACATGTTCTTCATATCGTATGTGATTTAACAATTGCTGCCGATAACGCTGTGTTCGGACAAACTGGCCCTAAGGTTGGAAGCTTTGATGCGGGATATGGTTCAGGTTATCTTGCAAGAATCGTCGGACATAAGAAAGCACGCGAAATTTGGTATCTGTGCCGCCAGTATGGCGCTCAGGAAGCTTTGGATATGGGGCTTGTCAATACAGTTGTGCCATTGGATAAAGTGGAAGAGGAAACAATTCAGTGGTGTGAAGAGATTCTTGAAAAGAGCCCAACAGCTATCCGCTTCTTGAAGGCTGCCTTCAATGCAGACACTGATGGACTTGCAGGAATCCAGCAATTTGCCGGTGATGCAACACTTCTTTACTATACAACTGACGAGGCTAAAGAAGGCCGCGACGCGTTCAAAGAAAAGCGCAAGCCGGACTTCGGCCAGTTCCCTCGTTTCCCTTGATTTGAAACGGTAAGATTTTACGCAGCTTGATGGCTTGTCCCATCAGGCTGTTTTTATATAGGCTCTGTTAAAGCTTATTGTTGTTTTTTACACCCTGTTGATTGGAGCGGAAGGCACGAGCTCCTCGAAAATGTTATCGCATTTTCTTCGTGCGGTGTTTACTCAGAGATGCTTATTCAAAGTCCTGCGGGAGTGCGGATCAAAGGGAGACCCTGCAGGAGCAAAGCGACGAGGAGCGTCGGACCGCCCGTGGAAAGGGAGTGCCTGCAGGGAAATCAACAGGCAAATTTAACAGAGCCTTTATATAAAAGAGATGAAGCTTACTTTTACATAAAAAAGGGGTGTTTATGATGGAAACGCAGATAATGCCTAACTTTCTTCTTAAAAGATTTTTTTTAACCCCCGAACGCCCTGCCATTCATTTTTCAGGCAAAACTTATTCCTTTTCAGAAGTATATAAACGGGCTTATACCATTGCGGGGCAGTTACAGGCCGCGGGGTTAAGGAGTGGACAATATACCGGCGTGCTGCTCCGAAATCATGTTGATACAGCTTTCATTCTATTGGCTTTACAGCTGATTAACGTAAAAGCAGTCATATTAAATAACAGGCTGACAGCAAAGGAATTGATATGGCAGGTGAATGATTCCCAATCAGCTTACCTGTTAACTGAAAGGGCCTTTGAAGAGGTAAGTCAAAATATCACCGATTCCCTACCAGCTGTATCAGCCATCCTTAAGGAAAATTTATTTGACTCTTATTACACCGATCCTGAAATTGTTGAAGAGATTAGCCTTGATGAGGTATGCACCGTTATGTATACGTCCGGTACAACGGGAAATCCAAAAGGTGTCCTGCAAACTTATGGAAACCACTGGTGGAGTGCGATTGGTTCTGCACTGAATCTGGGGTTAAGTGAAAACGACAGCTGGCTCTGCATGGTTCCCCTCTTTCATATTAGCGGGTATTCAATTCTCATGCGCACCATTATATATGGCATGAAAATGGTGCTTTTTGAATCATTTGATGAGAAAAAAGCCATTGCAGCGATCCATAGCGAAAAAGTTACCATTATGTCTGTTGTCAGTACGATGCTAACAAGGATAGCGGATGACCTTCAAGATAAAAAGCTTCCGGATTATTTCAGGTGCATGCTTTTAGGTGGAGGCCCTGCAGCAAAATCCTTGCTTGAGGTTTGCAGGGGGAAAGATATTCCGGTGTATCAGACATACGGGATGACGGAAACCTCCTCACAGATTGTAACACTGGCTCCGGAATACAGCTTTAGCAAACTCGGATCTGCCGGAAAGCCCCTGTTTCCCTCTCAGCTTTATATTGCTGCGTCAGATGGGGGAAACGCAAAGCCGGACGAAGCAGGAGAAATCTTAGTGAAAGGCCCGAATGTAACGAAGGGGTACTTAAATCGTGAAGATGAAACGGTGAGGAAAATAAATGACGGATGGCTTTCTACTGGAGATATCGGCTATTTGGACTCAGAAGGATTCTTATATGTCCTCGACCGGCGATCTGACTTGATTATTTCTGGCGGTGAAAATATTTATCCTGCCGAAATCGAAGGGGTGTTAGTTTCTCATCCGGGCATAGTTGATGCAGGTGTTATTGGCGTTAAGGACGAGGTTTGGGGGGAAGTCCCTGTTGCCTTTGTTGCCGGAGAAAGGCTGGATAAAGAGGAAATCATACAATATTGCTCGGGGAAGCTTGCAAAGTATAAGGTTCCAAAAAGAATATTGCACATTGATGAAATTCCAAGAAATGCGTCTAAGAAGATTTTAAGAAGAAAGCTCCGGGATTTACTTGAGAAAAGCGGTAAATAGACATGGATATTAAATCAATCACATTATATAAAATAACAATGCCCATGAGGACTCCTTTTTCCACCCATTTGGGTACTGTGGAAGACAGAGAAGGGATAATGGTTGAAGTGAAGGATAAAGAGGGCCGGAAAGGCTATGGTGAAGGAGTAGCATTCTCGTCGCCATGGTATACCGAGGAAACGGTTGAAACGAGCTATCATATGCTGAGGGACTTTCTTATTCCGTTATTGAGGAAGTCGACAGACTTAACCCATCCATCACAAGCTGCTCCTTTATTTGATACTTTTAAAAGAAACCGTATGGCCAAGGCTGCTCTGGAAACTGCCTTGTGGGATTTGGCCGCTAAGAAGGAAGAAGTTCCACTGTCCCAATTTATTGGCGGAACCCAAAAGAGGATTCCATCCGGTGTGGTCGTTGGTGCAAAAACAAAGGAAGAAGTACGAAGTCAAATCGAGTCTTACCTCGAGGATGGCTATCAAAGGGTGAAAATTAAAATCAGCCCTGATAATGACTTTGAGTTTATTTCGGATATTCGCCGTCATTTTCCGAAGCTGCCATTGATGGCAGATGCAAATTCAGCTTACACACTGGATCATATTGACCATTTAAAGAGGCTTGATGATTTTGGGCTGCTGATGATCGAACAGCCGCTGGAACACGATGACATAGTCGACCATGCCAAATTGCAGAAAGAGCTAAAAACACCGATTTGCCTGGATGAAAGCATCGTGACGTTTAATGATGCTCGGCGAGCGATTGAATTGGGCAGCTGCAAAGTGATCAATATTAAGATCGGCCGGGTTGGCGGAATGGGCACAGCCAAGAAAATTCATGACTACTGTCTGGAAAAGGGGATACAAGTCTGGTGCGGAGGGATGCTGGAGTTTGGGATCTCCAGAGCGCATAACATCGCACTTGCTTCCATGGCGGGTTTTACAATACCTGGTGATATTTCAGCCTCGAGCCGCTATTGGGAGGAAGATATTGTTTTTCCTGAGGTGACGGTGGAAAATGGAATAATAGAGGTCCCTTGTAAGCCTGGCATTGGCTTTGAGATTAATGAGAAGAGATTAAAGGAAGTCTTAGTTTCAAAGGAAACCTTTGCGTTTTAGGCAGCAAAAAGCAGTTCTGCTTTAGTGGCGGAACTGCTTTTTTCATATGGCTAAGTGAAGTAATAAATATAGACAGCCAGGGCTACAACAGATAGAAGAATAGCAATGATATAAATATAGGTCAGGTTCGCGGTGTTTTTCTTAGTGGCACTGGAATAGCCTTCATCGCTTTTTCCTGTTAATAATAGTGTGAAAATGACTGCAGCTATAAGAATTATGATGACAAGAGCAATGGCGAAGGTCAATATAAACACCTACTTTTATTATTTTCTATCTTTATTATAGTGTTAATAATAGCATTGTTAATGCTTTATTTATTGCGGTTTTGTGAACTTGCATCTCAGTATTGTATTTTTTAGCTTAAGAGGAAAATTTGCAAAAAAATAAGACGCTTACGCAGCGTCTTTTATCCTAAAAATTATTGAGTAATTTCGTCTTTAATAAATGAATCCTCTTTGATCGCAAAGGAGCTTAATCCAGCAGCAGCGGCGAACGCAGCTCCAAGCATGATAACTGTTGATAACATATGTATCACTCCTGTAAGTTGTTGTTATTCAATACATTCCCCGTTATGTATGTCTTAAACATTATATTTTAAAAAATACTCAACTTTCCCGAAAAAAAGCGATGCCGGTATAGTACCTGGCACCGCTTTATTATTGTAACCTGGAAGACATTAAAAAATGCTTACACTATGGCACGCCTGTGTTCGACAAAATTCGGGCGGTGCCTGTCACCATCTCTTAAAGGTCGTGCGGTTCGAAGGTTTTGCAGTCTGTTTCGCGTGTGTTATCGGCTGTTTCGCCCGTATGGCTGACTACATAGATTTTATCAGCGCTGCAGCGGTTGCCGTTTGCCCAGAATGTACAGTTATTTACTTCGCATAAAACGTCTTTAGCCATTACCTATCACTCCTTAGCAGATTTGCGACCAAACCGAATTCGACAAAATTCGGGCGGTACCTGGTACCAGGGTCTTCTTTATTTTCTGCAGGGTGCGGACATTAAGTCGTGGCATTTGCAGGGAATGTTAGGTTGGGTCTTTGGTTTGTTTTTGCCGCAGATAGCGTTTGTCGTTCATGAATAAGCTCCAAAAGTAAATAAAGCCGGGAAATAGGATTAGGAATCCTGCGATATAGGTAGCGAAAATAGCCCTGAATGAACTTGGGTCTGTAAAGGCGGAGGCAATGGTTACCTCTGGATAAACGATGTATGGCAGATGTGCTTTTCCGTATACATAGCTGGCAGCCAGGTATTGCAGGGTGACAGCTATGACGGAGAGCCTTGGGATTCCCTTCACGCCTTTTTTATTTACCGATGGCAGGAAAAGTGCTAATCCGCCAAGTAAAAACAATCCGAGCGAAAATAATAGCACAGGAAGATCATCAAGCATTTTTTCATAAATCCAGAAGGCTTCCTTCTTTAGTGTGAACATAATGAGAAAAGCCATTGCAATCGAAATCGGACCCAGAATAATGGCATCCCTCCGGTACACAGAGTAGGCTACCATTTCCTCTGAGGCTTTGGAGTAATCCGCCAGCAGCAGGGATGACAAAAACAGGGTGCTGCTGATGGCAAAGCCGATAAATGCATATTCATTGGGGCTTGTAAAAAGACGTGCGAGATCCAGTGACTGCCTGCCATCAGCGAAGTTCACGAAATTCCCGTGAGTGATCGGCAATACGCTGATCAGCAACCCAGGAATCAGTATCCCTGATATACCTGAAACATATGTAAGCGGTTTTCGATATTCCTCAGCGATGTTGGAAAACACGAGGAATGCACTGCGGATAGCCAGCAGCAGTAAAATTAGGCTCCCAGGAATGAGAAGTACGGTTCCCAGAGTATAAGCTGCAGAAGGAAATAGGCTATAAACGGCTACCACAATTGCAACGATAAAGGTGTTTGTAACTTCCCAGGTAGGCGATAAATAACGGTTTGCCACATTTGCAGCTTTGATTTTCGGCCGATTTAAATAAATCATAGACCAGAATCCGGCGCCAAAATCCATCGTTGCCATAACTGCGTATATAAATACGAAACCCCATAGCACCGTTATGGCCAGCAGTTCTTCAGGCATTCAGTTCACTCCTTCACGAGTTTGATCCGTAGAGTGGAACGTTTTTCTGTTCAGCTCTATTGATATCATCAATGACGGTATTCTTTTTAAAGTAATAAAGCATGACAAATACAACTGCCACCCCGAGCACCACATAAATCAAGGCAAAAAGAATAAATAAAATACCCAAATTCTCCGCAGTTGTAACGGAATCGGCAGTGGAAAGCACCCGGTAAATGGTCCAAGGCTGGCGTCCTGTACATGCGAAAATCCAGCCAAATTCAATCCCCAGAACTGCCAGCGGGCCAGATGCAATAAAAGCCCACATAAAGAAACGGGGAAAACGGTCCTTTTTCAAAAACTTGTTCCATACGAAGGCGACCAATGATAATAAAATCAGTAATGAGCCTATGCCGACCATCGCATTAAAAAGGGTATGGATGAAAAGCGGCGGCCACTCTTCTTCCGGAAAATCATTTAGCCCTACTACGACGGTATCAAAGCTATTTCCGGCCAAAAAACTCAACGCCCAAGGGATCTCAATTCCCCATTTCACTTCCTGTGTTTCACGGTCTGTAAATCCGCCGATTGCCAGCGGGGCGTACGATTGAGTTTCAAACAGCCCTTCAGCCGCAGCCAGCTTTTCAGGCTGGTATTCATGCAGATATTGAGCTGATTCATGGCCGTTTATAGCTGTTAGAAAGGAAAAGATTCCTCCTACGATTAAGCTAAGCATTAACGCTTTTTTATGAAAGTTATAAACTCTGGTTTCAAATGGCGTCTTCAACATTTTAAAAGCGGCTACCGATGCGACCACAAATGCCCCTGTGGTATAAGCCGATAATGCCACATGCCCTGCTGTCACAATAAAGCTCGGGTTAAAAAAGGCAGCCCAGGGGTCCACATCGACAATTTCTCCATCAACAATCCTGAATCCCTGCGGTGTTCCTTCAAAGGCATGGACATTTGTAATCAGGACCGCAGAAGCGAACGCACCAAGAGCAACGAGAACCAGGCTTGAAATCCGCATCCATGGCGGGATTCTTTCAGCTGCATACACATATATGGACATAAATAAAGCCTCAATAAAAAAGGCGTAGATTTCAATTTGGAATGGCAATGCCATTACTATGCCGATCACTTCCATAAAACCTGGCCATAAGAGGGAGAGCTGTGTCCCCGCAATCGTTCCTGTCGGGATTCCCACTCCAAGGAGAACGGCAAAGGCCTTGGTCCACCTTTTAGCCATAATGACGTAATCCTGGTCCTTCGTTTTTTGATAAAGGAGTTCGGCAGTTAGCATCATAAGCGGCAAACCAACGCCTATTGTGGCAAAAATAATGTGGAAGCCCATGGTGGTCCCAAATAAGGACCGGGCAATCAATAAATCACTCATTGAATTTTCATCCCTTCAAAATTCTTCAATGGAAATAGTTTCTTCTAAATTAAATCCAAATATGTAAACATTTCCTTGAATTGATTTTAAGGAAAGAATTCTAGAAAACAGGTGAGCTGATTTCTGTTTCAGTCTCTCGGTTTCCCTGGACGGCCCGTTGCTCTTCTGCGCATGATACCTCTGTGCGGGATCTATCTTTGATTCACTCTCCCGCAGGGATATCACGCCTTCCGCTCCCATCAACAGGTGCTGAATTCAAAGTGAACTTTTACACAGCCAAGGGAATAAAAAAACCTCCCAGGCTGGGAGGTGAACTTTAATTATTCATTTAATGCTTTTTCAAGCGAGGCAAGATTGTCTCTCATGAGGGTAAAATAAGTCTGGTTATCTTGTATATCCTCTTCTGTTAAGACAGACAAGTTATGGAGCATTAAAGGTTTGGCACCAATTTCTTTTTGCAGAATTTCGGTAAGCCGTGAGCTTACATTTTGTTCAAAAAAGACATATTTTAAGTCATGCTCTTTTGCTTCAGCAATAATTTTCTGTAATTCCTTTTGGGTAGGTTCACTTGAAGAGTTTAACCCGGAGACGCTAATTTGGTCTAAACCATAACGTTCTTCCCAATAGCCGTAAGCTGCATGGGAAACAATGAATTCTTTATGCTTCGCATTCTTAATGGTTTGCTCGAAATCGCTGTGCAAGTCATCAAGCTCTTGTGAAAGCTCCTGATAGTTTTTTTCGAATTGCTCTTCGTGTTCAGGCATTTGTTCTGCTAAAGCAGCTTTAACCGATTTTGCCAATTCCTTGGCGTATAAAGGGTCAAGCCATACATGCGGGTCAATGTCCCCATGGTTATGGTCATCATGGCCTTCTTCTGCTTCGCCGGAATGATCATCAGAATGGCTTTCTTCTTCGTCACCGGCATGTTCCTCTGAATGCCCTTCTTCTTCTTCATGAGCTGCATCGTGATTGTCTTCGGAATGAACAAATTCGATATTTTCTCCGGCTGCGGCCATTGTAACATTCTCATTTTTCAATGTTTCTTTTGCTTTTTCCACAAATCCCTCAAGTCCGAGTCCCACAAAAATAAATAGATCTGAATCAGCCAAATTCATCATATCTTTTTGAGATGGCTCAAAAGTATGTTCATCTGATCCAGGAGGGTAAACCGTTGCTACTTCTATAAAATCTCCGCCAATCCTTTCTGTAAAATATTGGAGCGGATAGACAGTTGTATAAACAGTCTCTTTCTTGTTTTCCCCTCCTTCTTTTGCAGGGCTTTCATCTGTGCAGGCTGATAAAACCAGAATAAGGCCTAGAAATAAAAAAATAATGGCTTTTTTCATGACGTTTCTCCTCTCTTTATAAAGCGTATTTATTACGATTTATCTAGTAAAAAAATATTTAATACGTAATCATTACGATTTCACTTAGTAATCTTACAAAATATATAGCAAAAAAGCAAGGATAAAAATTTGTTTGCAGCCCCGGCTTTTTGTATCATGGTTAAGAGGGACATTTTTTAACAATCAATAGCCAGCCTGTTAAAGTCTCTCTATATTATTGACAATAACTTTGTCCGATATAGCAGCTAAGAGCTGCTGGTCTCATAATTAATTAGAATGGGAGTGGAACAATTGAAACTTTTAGAAGAAATCTTAAACCATAATCAGCAATTTGTTGAAGAAAAGAGATACGAAGAGTTTGAAACAACAAAATTCCCCAATAAAAAGATGGTTATTTTAACTTGCATGGACACCCGTTTAGTCGAGCTGCTTCCTAAAGCACTGAATGTAAGAAACGGTGATGTGAAAATTATTAAAAATGCTGGCGCGCTTGTCACACACCCTTTTGGAAGTATTATGAGAAGCATTCTTATTGCAGTATACCAGCTGCAGGCGAAAGAAGTATTTGTGATTGGCCATCATGATTGCGGGATGAGCGGAATGAAAGCTGATACTGTTGTTAGCAGTATGAAGGAGAGAGGCATTACAGAGGATGCATTGGATACGGTGACTTATTCAGGAATTGCCGCCGGAGACTGGCTGAAAGGCTTTGAAAATGTAGAAGATAGTGTTGCGCACAGTGTCCATATGGTGAAAAAGCATCCATTAATGCCCGAGGATGTGCCTGTGCACGGATTAGTCATTAACCCAGGCACAGGTAAGCTCGATTTGGTAGTAGACGGGTACGAGTCTTAATCCCTTTTCTTGCCGGGCCATTCCTCAGGGACAAAATCAAGGCCGCCCGGATGAAAAGGATGGCATTTGACGATTCGTTTTATTGTAAGCCATCCGCCCCTTAACGCTCCGAACCGCTTAACAGATTCCAGCCCATAATGGGAACATGTCGGATAAAATCGGCATGTTGGAGGCTTAAGAGGAGAAATAACAATTTGGTAAAAGCGAAATAGTGATATTAATAATTTTTTCAGCATAAAAAGGCCTTCCCTTTTACGAACATATTTTCCTTTAAAATAACATATAATCGTTAAAACGTCTAAATGTTCATATTAATTTGATGAATTTAGTCGGAAATTGCGTTATAATAAAAGGAAAACATTAGGGAGTGTTCTTGATGCCTTCAGTTGAAAGCTTTGAATTAGATCATAACGCTGTTAAAGCGCCATATGTAAGGCACTGTGGTGTACATAAGGTTGGAAGTGACGGTGTGGTCAATAAATTTGATATTCGCTTTTGTCAGCCAAACAAACAGGCCATGAAGCCGGATGTGATTCATACATTGGAGCATCTGCTTGCTTTCAATATCCGTACACATGCCGAAAAGTATGATCATTTTGATATCATTGATATTTCACCGATGGGATGCCAGACAGGCTATTATCTGGTTGTAAGCGGAGAACCGGCAGTCGAGGAAATCATTGATTTGCTAGAAGACACATTAAAGGATGCAGTTGAAGTAACGGAAATTCCTGCTGCAAATGAAAAGCAATGCGGCCAGGCAAAACTTCATGATCTTGAAGGTGCAAAGCGCCTGATGAGATTTTGGCTGGATCATTCAAAGGAAGATTTAAAACAAGTTTTTGCATAAAAGAAAAACGGGCTGCTATCAGCCCGTTTTTTCTATAAGATCGGAGACAGCAGCCTTGAAACTGACTCTTTTAATTTAATTTTTAAAGCCCTCTTGCTGTAGTCTTCCGCTGTCAGCTTTCTTGATAGCTGGATATCTTCTTTAAAGCTTTCCGTTAAGTTTCTCGATACTTCACGATCATATATAAATGCGTTAACTTCAAAGTTCAGCCTGAAACTTCTCACGTCAATATTGGCCGTCCCGACAGAGGAAACTTCTTCATCTACAATTATCGTTTTGGCGTGGATAAAGCCATTTTCATAAATATAAATATTTGCATCAGCTTTCAGCATTTCCCCCACATAGGAAAAGGTTGCCCAATAGACAAACATATGGTCAGGCTTGTTCGGAATCATAATATTGACTTCCACTCCGGAGAGTGCAGCAATTCTCAAAGCGTCCAGAACACTTGCATCCGGAATGAAGTATGGGGTTTGGATATAAATAGATTTGCGGGCTGACGAAATCATTTTAATATAGCCATTTTTAATTTGTTCCCACTCCGAATCAGGTCCGCTGGTAACAATCTGCATTCCTACATTTTCAGACGAATAGGCTGGTGGAAAGAATTCAGGAGCATAGTAAATATCATGGCGATGGGAAGCCTGGTTCCAGTCAAGGATGAAGCGTGTTTGCATGGAGTGGACTGCGCTTCCTTCAATCCGTAAATGGGTATCACGCCAATAGCCGAATCTTGGATTCAAGCCGAGATATTCATCCCCAACGTTGAATCCGCCGACATAGCCAATTTTACCGTCTATGATAGCAAGCTTCCGGTGATTGCGGTAATTAATCCTCAGGTTGATAAAATGCAGACGTGAAGGGAAAAAGGCTTCAATCTCGCCGCCTGCTTCCATTAGCTCTTTAAATACTTTTTTGTGCAGGCTTCTTGAGCCAAGCTCATCATACAGTACTCTCACTTTTACCCCTTCTTTGGCTTTTTCAGTGAGCAGATTGATCAGGCTTTTCCCAAGATTATCTCGCTTGAAGATATAGTATTGTAAGTGAATGTGATCCTTTGCTTCCGTTATATCCCGCATAAGCGAGTCAAATTTCTCTCTGCCATCGGTAAAGATTGTAACAGAGTTATCCTGAGTCAATACAGCATCATTATTGACCAGATGCATGTAGATCAGATCTTTGCATTTCAAAATGATGTTATTCTGAAAACGAAAATCTTTGGCTTTGATCCCCTTAATCTGATTATTGAGCAGTTCATCTATCCCAATCTTCTTGCGGTCTTCCCATTGAAACATTTTTCTTCTCGTTAAATTTTGGCCAAAGAAAAGGTACATGAAAAACCCAAGCAGCGGAATGAAGAACAGGACCATCAGCCATGCCCAGGTAGCACCGGCATCTCTTCGTTCCAAAAATATAACGAAGACAGCAAGAATAATATTTAATACTAAAAAAACAGTAAGCGTTATGGAGTAAATATCCATTAGAATGTCCTCTCCACTTTTATTGTCATTTTATTCAATCCCCTATTAAAGAAAAGGAAAACCTCCGAAAAGGCGGAGGCTCTATTTAGAATAGCGTATGCTTATGAATGGTTTTGGTTTTTTTCTGATTCCTCTTCCTGTTGTTCGTTTTCTCTTTCGTTTTCAGGAAGCGGATCAATCGGGTCTACTGTATGTTTAAATTGATAGGCTTTTGAAGTGGTTACTACACTTAATAATAGAACGACGAAGACGATGATAATTGATATAACTAAAACCGTATACATGTTTCTCCCCCTTTTCTAACAATATTTTACCATGAAATAGCCTTTTCATAAAAATTTCGCTGAAGAACTGGCACAGGTTTTATTTCTATTTTTTGAGGGTAATCTATTGTTGGGAGGATGATTTATATGAGTAAGGAATTAGTAAGTGCTGTTAATCAGCAAGTAGCAAACTGGACTGTTTTATATGTAAAGCTTCATAACTACCACTGGTATATTAAAGGGAAAAACTTCTTTACCCTGCATGCCAAGTTTGAAGAACTTTATAATGAAGCCAATGAACATGTAGATGAATTGGCTGAACGAATTTTAGCATTAGAAGGAAATCCGGTTGCAACCATGAAGGAGTGCCTGGAAACGGCTTCAATCAAAGAAGCGACTGGATCTGAAAAAGAAGAAGAAATGGTCCAATCGATTGTCGATGACTTCGAAAAAATGCTGGACGAGCTTCAGGAAGGCATTGAGCTTGCAGAAGAAGCTAAGGATGAAGGCACAGGCGATATGCTGATTGCTGTTAAGCAAAGCTTGAAAAAACATATTTGGATGCTTAAAGCATACCTGGGATAATAGATAAAGGACTGGCTGCAAAGCCAGTCTTTTATCATTTGATTCTGTTATAGTTCAGTGTTGATATTGGCACTCTGTTCATTGGAGCGGAAGGCTTGAGACTCAAGTGGGAGAAGCGAGTCTAAGGGAGATTCCGCAGGCGCATGGTGCCTGGGAGCATCAGACAGCCCGCGGAAAAAGCAAACGTCTGGTGCGGAAACAACAGACAAGTATTAGCAGTGCTTGTCATTTTTTTGCAAAATAAAAAGCGGCATTGGAGCCGCTGCATAATATTATGGACTGAAAATATATCCTGTTATGTATCGTTAGTGTATGTTTCTATGATGGATGATCGGGCTGCGGCGCTGGCCATAATTTTCGCTTGCGAACTTCCCTTTCAGGCTCTCAATCAAATAAAGCCCCATTAAGTCATAAAGCTCCTGGTTATCCATATCGCGGATAATGCTCAGCAAATCCTCTCTGTCCATTTCCTCCAAGAAGGCGAAAGCAAGCATGTCAATATCCTCTTCATCACCTGTCAGCTTGTTTCGGTAGAGTTCGTAAAGCTCATCAATAAGTTTCATGGCAATTCACCTCCCTAAAAAAAGATCCCGTTTTTAATAGTATACTTATTTAATACCCTTCATGCCGAAAAATATTCCTCGCTGCTTTACTTCGGGACAATGCAATGTCTGCTTCGCTGATCACAGCCATTGATTAAACTTAGTATATGTAAGCTCCGGGAGAATGATCTTAATTTCGTATAATTTTATCATAAATGTGGGAAACGATAACTAAGAAAGTCGAATTGCTTGGAACATTAGCATTAATTTTTTCTTAAACCAACGCTCTGTTAAAGCTTATTGTTGTTTAGCAACCTGTTGATTAGAGCGGAAGGCTAGAGACTCCTTAAAAAATGCAATCGTATTTCTTCTTGCGGTGTTTTCTCAGAGATGCAAATTCAAAGTCCTGAGGGAGTGCAGATCGCAGGAGCAAAGCGAAGAGAAGCATCGGATCCCCGCGGAAGCGAGTGCCTGCAGCGAAAATCAACAGGAAAATTTAACAGAACCTAAACCAAAAGGGGCTGACAGGATGGAAGGGAATAAAAAAACGTATTATATAACGCTTGCCTCCGGGGAAATATCACAGAGTGCCACAGACTCGACCTGGAATTATAAAATAGAGGCAAATGACGATGAAATTATTGCATTAAGGGAGTATTTTGACCAGAATTTTTCAACAGAGTGGCAAAACTTCTTCAGAGCTCACGTTCCGTATGTCCAGTACCATTACGACCGTGAAAATGATGCCTACGATGAGACGATGAAGAAAATCTACGGAATGATTTATAATCTTGGCGACGATGAAGCCCGAAAGCATATTGAAGGTATGGGGATTCTTACTGAAGATGAGCATAAATAAAAAGCTGAGGCATTTGCCCCAGCTTTCTTACATTTCCATCTCTATAGCTGTATCGATCACTTCCTGCGGTACTGTTATGGCTTCTACCTTATCGTAGTTGGAATATTGACCGTTCATGGTCTGTTTCATGGCGATTGTCTGGTCTTCAGCTGCAATTTCCATTTCCATGATCATGTTCAGCACGTTTGGATAGAACGATTCTTTATCAATGACGATTTCGTATTCAACGCTATTAATTTTCATATTTTCAAGCATTTCTCCATTGGCAGCCAATTCAGGCGGCAGTGTTTCAGCAGCTGTTTCCTTCACAAATTCGTTGAATTTTTCTCCATTGGCCTTAAGCTTCAGAATATAGCTTTCAGCGTCTTGTTCAAATGTAAAGTCATCTACAAACTGCTGAAGCTTTTTTAGTTCTTCGCCAGGATTTGTCTGCTGGCTGGACATCTGGAGCAAATCATCTGACATTTCTTTAGGGAATTTCATCCACTTCTCGCCTGCTGCATCAAAAAGGAACATGCCTTTCTCGGTAAAATAGCTTTCAATATCATAGGATTCTTCTGCGCCTTCCATTGACATTGTCATCTTTTGATAAAAAGCGGTAGGATCTGTTGTTACATCCATATCAATAACTGAATCAATATTCATGCTTTCTGCTGCTTCAGAATCAGAGCTCATTTGCTGGCTCATATCCATTTTAACGGAGAAGCTTTTTAGCCCTTCGGAAGCTTCTGTCGATTTAGTTAATACTTCCTCAAGTGTCAGTCCCGATTTTTCTTCCGTTTTGGTTTCTTCTTTGTTTGTTCCTTTGGCGTTTCCTGAAGCTGTTTCATCGACAGGCTTGGCTGTTTCACTGCACGCAGCCAGCATAAGGATCATAACAAAACCTGTCATGATTGCCAGAGTTTTTTTCAAGATATACACTCCCTCGTGTGTTAGTCAGTTGTTTTTACGATAAAAAAAGAAGAAAGTTTCAAAAATATGTATTTTCCATACTATTGGCCCAGAGTTTTTTTATAAGCCATTTCCCCTTATAATGATAACATCAAAGGATATTTTTACGAGTGAGGTATAATATGGAAAAATTTTCGGATGCGAACGGAGGGGAAGTACGCCTCTCTTTTAAAAAGGGTTCCTTTGACAGCGAGCCTAAACATGTCCTTGTCATTTGCCGCTTTGAAGGCAAATGGCTGCTGACCAATCATAAAGAGCGCGGCTGGGAATTCCCCGGGGGCAAAGCAGAGAGAAGTGAATCTCTTGAAGAAGCGGCAAGGAGAGAGGTTTATGAGGAAACGGGTGCCATTCTGAAAAGCCTTGAATTTTTAGGAGAATATGAGGTTAGTGCGAATAACGGTCATTTTGTTAAAGCGGTTTTTTACGGAGAGGCCGGGCAGCTGGAGGAGAAACCACAATATTTTGAAACAGACGGGCCGGTTCTAATATACGGAAATCTTTTGGAAGAAAGATGGGGAGATCAATACAGTTTTATCATGAAGGATAAAGTGATCGAAAAAAGCATTAAAAGAATAGTAGAAGAAAAATAAAAACGGCAATTTTTCGTTGCCGTTTTTGTTATGATCCATTTTTAATTAATTTTTTCTCAAGAAGTTCGACAAGCTGGTACATGATCGTTGCAAAAACAGCAATCACAAGCAGTGACAGCATAACAAGAGTGAAGTTAAAGACCTGGAAGCCGTAAATAATCATATAGCCCAGACCTTTTGAAGAAACAAGGAATTCCCCGACAATAACTCCAACCCACGATAATCCCACATTGACCTTTAATGTTGAGATAATGGTTGGAAAAGAGGCTGGCAGAATGGCTTCCTTAAAAATTTGCACTCTATTGGCACCGAAGGTCTGCAGTACCTTTATATAGTTCGGATCGACTTCTCTAAAGGACGTATACACGACAATAGTAGTGATGATGATTGAGATAATGGCACCCATGGCGACGATGGAAGTGAAGCTCGGGCCTAATGCTACAATCAAGATCGGGCCCAGCGCAACCTTAGGCATTGAATTAAGCACCACCAAATACGGGTCGGAAATCTTTGAAATCATCGGTGACCACCAAAGAATCGCTGCTAGGAAAGTGCCTAAAAAAGTTCCGAGTATGAATCCGAATACCGTTTCTGACAAGGTATAGCCCAGGTCAATCATTAAGGTCCCATCCTGGATTTTTGTTAAAAGCAGACCCCAAACCTTAGAAGGAGAGCTGAAGATTAAAGGGTCTACCCATTGTTTCTGGCTTGCCAGCTCCCAGCCTGTAAAAAAGACTAGAAAGATAACCAGTTGATAGAAGCGGACCCAACGTTTTTCGCGATTCAGTGATTGGATATATTTCTGATGAAGGAATTTAACGTTCTCCTGCGGGCTCAAGGGACTCCAGCTCCTTCCATATGGTTTGAAAAATGGATGGGTATGCTTCATGATTACGAGCGTTAAATGGAGTTTCATCTCTTAATTCTTTTGGAATAACAAATGTTTTATGAAGCTGGCCGGGCCTTGCTGAGAAAAGAAAAATGCGATCGCTCATGCTTATTGCCTCGCCGATATCATGGGTAACAAGTATAGCCGTTTTTCCGAAAGATTTAAGGGTGTTGGAAACCAAATCCTCAAGCTTCAGTTTCGTTTGATAATCCAAAGCGGAAAATGGCTCATCGAGCATCAGCAGCTTGGGTTCTGTCGCAAGCGTTCTTACAAGAGCGACACGCTGCCGCATTCCCCCGGAAAGCTGCTTTGGCAACTGTGATTCGACACCCTTAAGGCCCATTTTATCGAGGAGTTCCAGTGCATATGCTCTTTTATCCTGTGAAAGGCTATTTCCTATTTTCAGCCCCAACAAAATATTCTCTTCAATTGTTTTCCACGGAAAAAGGTAATCCTGCTGCAGCATATAGCCGATTTCGTTTTCTGCTGTTTCTACCCGCTTTCCTTCAAGCGTCACAGCCCCTTCTGTCGGTTCAAACAGGCCAGCTATAATGGAAAGCAAAGTTGTCTTGCCGCATCCGCTCGGACCGAGGAAGGAAACAAATTCCCCTTCCTCCACCTCAAGCGAAACATCGGAGAGGGCCGTAACAGCAGTGGTCTTCGTAAAATAAGTGTGGTGAATGGCATTTACTTTTAGAAAATCCATGTCGGCCTCCTCTTTTTAAAATTTTTATAAAGCTGCGGTATTATTTCATTACACCATCGGCGATTTCTGTATTAACCAATGTGCCATGCTCGATGCGCTTTGGCAGCTCTCCCGCTTCATCCATGATGTTCTGCAGATTATCCCATTCTTCTGTATCCAAAATAGGATCTGTCGCAAAGGAACCCTGGCTCTTATAGCGGTCTACCACCATTTCGATTATTTCCAGCTCTGTGTTGTCAAAATAACCTTTGATGGCTTCTGCTGTTTCCTTCGCGCTGTGGTTCTCTACCCATTGCTGTGCTTTATAGATCGCCCTTGTAAATTTCTCGACCGTTTCTTTATTTTCATCAATATAGCTTTGTTTCGTCATGAATGTGGTATATGGTACATGACCGGACTCCGTTCCAAATGAAGCGACAATATATCCTTTGCCTTCTTTTTCAAACACACTGGCAGTCGGCTCAAATAGCTGGACAAACTCCCCAGTACCAGAAGCGAAGGCTGGAGCAATATTGGCATAATCAATATTTTGAATCAATTCCATATCTGCGTGCGGATCAATTCCATGCTTTTTCAGCACAAATTCGCCGACCATTTGAGGCATGCCGCCTTTGCGCTGGCCCAGGAATGTTTTTCCCTTTAGCATATCCCAGGAAAAATTATCGATTTTATTACGGGAAACCAGAAACGTCCCGTCTGTTTGTGTCAGCTGAGCAAAATTGATCACGGGGTCATTGGAGCCCTGTGCGGATACGTAAATGGATGTTTCAGAGCCAACGAGCGCAACATCCGCGCTGTCTGAGAGCAAGGCTGTCATCGTTTTATCTCCGCCTGCAGTAGTTGTAAGCTCAACACTAAGCCCTTCTTCTTCAAAAAAACCTTTTTCCAGGGCTACATATTGCGGGGCATAGAAAATGGAACGTGTTACCTCTGCAACGCGGACCTTTTGGACTTCATCCTTGCCGCATGCCGCCAAAGGAACAATAAGTATCGCCGTAAGCAACAACAGTATGCTTACTTTTAACCGTTTTTTCATAAGCCGTAAGACCTCCCTTATGGTAAAAAATTTCAGATTTAAAAGCCTAGGATATCGTATGAAAGCGGAAAAAATGTGTGAATGCCTATATTAAAACTTTTTAGAAGCAGGGAAGAATGCTTATACTAGTAGCCGTAGCAGGAGAAAAGTTGGGGAATGTGCAAAATTTTAAGAAATTAAACGAGCCGGACTTTTGAAATATACGTAATTATTCATAAGCGAAACAAGAAGTATGTGTTTAATAAGTGCCGCGATGTAAGGTTTATTTAGTACTCTTCGAAAGGTGTGCAATTTGAATGGTTATGAAGGAAGTTTGAATGGTTTATATTCGACTTTTAAAATATAGGCTGTTTTCTAAAAGACTATTGTTATTGAATAGATTTGTGAATAGAAACATTGAAAATAAGGTTGGTTGATTGGAGCGTAAGGTGCGAGACTCCAGCGGGAGGAGTGGGACAGGTGAGACCCCACAGGCGCTGCGCGCCGAGGAGGCTCAGCCCGCCCCGCGGTTCGCTGAGCATCCTGGAGCGGAAATCAACCTCTCCTCACTACTTGTTTAAAAAGCACAGAGTTTGCGAAAACAGCCAAAATACAAGTGCAACTTCCCGGTCTGACGTCAATCAGCAAATAACTACTCCAAAAGGGAGATGGGACTATGAATTTCAAAAACGGGCAAATCATTGATAAGCAGAGATTTCCTTCACCTAACCCAGCAATCGAACTATCGGTGGTCACATATTATGCAAACGGATTACATATCAAGGGTCTTCTTGCAGAACCAAAGGGTGAAGAATTGTTTGATGGATTCCTATACTTGCGCGGCGGTATTAAAAATGTCGGCAAAGTGAGGCCTGGGAGGATTGTTCAGTTTGCTTGTGAAGGCTTTATTGTTTTCGCGCCTTTCTATAGGGGGAACCAAGGAGGAGATGGCAACGAGGATTTTGCGGGGGATGACCGGCAGGATGCCTTCGCAGCTTTCACTCTTCTCCAGGAGCATTCAAGAGTAAAAAAGGTTCATATTTTTGGCTTTTCACGAGGCGGTGTGATGGCGCTGCTGACTGCAATCCAATTTCCTGAAGCAGCTTCAGTAGTGACATGGGGAGGCGTCAGCGATATGTTCCTTACCTATGTGGAACGCAAGGACCTTCGCCGGATGATGAAACGGGTGATTGGCGGGACCCCGACTAAATTTCCGGACCGCTATAAATACAGGACGCCGCTTTTTCAGCTGGAAAAGCTGCAGGCGCCAGTTCTGATCATCCATGGAGAGCAGGATCTGAATGTCTCGGTGGAGCATTCATTCCGCCTGGAAAAAAGGCTAAAAGCACTCAATAAGAAGGTGGATAGCTGGTATTTTAAAGAATACACCCATTACTTCCCCCCTGCCGTTAATCGGAAAACCGTTGAGGATTTAACAGCCTGGATGAAAAGCTGCGAATGAGAATCTCTCTATTTTTTCTTTGGGACTTTCAGTGCTGTTAAAGGTGGGGTAAAATAGAGGTAATGATATCACAAATGAAGGAGAGATACCAAATGGGTATGCCTTTGGAGTTAAATACAATGATCGTGACAAAGGGCAGGGAAAAGAGACTTGATGAGAACTATTTTTCACTGGTCAAAGAAGGGTACAGATTATACCCGCTGGACATCCCTGTTGAAGTGAAAAGAACGATTGACGGCGACCTGAATGGCACAGGGATTATCAAAAAAGTGGAGTGGGAAAATAACCAGACAGTCATTACGTACCAACTAGTAGCATTAAATTCAACAAATTAAATGAGCGCCTGGACTATGTCCGGGCGTTTTTTGATGTAAATAAAATTTTTCCAATAAAACTGTAAGATGGAATCAAAAAATCCGTCCTATTTAACAAAGGAGGGAAGTTGATGGATGCCGGCCGGCAAGTGGAACAATGGTTTCAAGAATATGAAAAAGATATCACCAATTACCTGGTGTATTTTACAGGATCCATGGATGTAGAAGATCTTGTGCAGGAAACATTTTTAAAAGCATTTCAGTCCTGCGGACGTTTTAAATTTGATTCAAATCCAAAAACATGGCTAATCAGTATTGCACGCAATGCAGCCATTGATTTTTATAGAAAGAGAAGTGTCTGGCAAAATCTTAAGGAGAAATTGTCAAGGCAGCCTTCACAAATAGAATTAGCAATCACAGAAGAGATTTTAATACAAAAGGCGGAATCTGCCCGGTTATTGGCGGCTATTAATACATTGAAAACTAACTACCGTGACGTAGTCCTGCTAAGAGGAATTGCCGAACTATCAGCTGAGGAGACTGGAGAGGTACTGGGGTGGACAGAAAATAAGGTGAATGTGACCTTTCACCGTGCAGTAAAAAAACTAAATTTGCTATTAAAGGAGGATGAGCAAAGTGACACATCTTTCTGATAAAGAGCTGCTCGAGAAATTGAAAGAACTTCCTGCCCATGAACTAAATGGGGATCAGAAAAATAGAATTATACACAGCATTCGGAAACAAAAGGCGCCAAAAAGAAAATTTATTTTTTCTTTTCAAAGGGCTGGTGTTTTGGCTGCAATTCTATCAGTACTTATCATTGCCCCTGTTTTAGTTTTGGAGAATAAAAGCGAACCAGAAAATCATCTGGGGGGAGTGGTTGAAAGAGCAGAAAGCGGTGAATATTTTGCTCTTCTTGGTCAAGATGGGAAACCTGTCTATCCAGATTCGAATTTTGGCATACCAGGAAGGGTCAGTTTGTTAAGTCCTCCTGAATGGATTGCCGGTGACGACAGAAGTGTAGCGAAAATCATGGTCTATTTATGGTGGAAGCCTGGCGAGCAGGTTTATCAAAACATGAAAGTGGAAGCAGTCCATGTGGATACTGGCTTTACACAGAAGATGGCTTCATTCCCCTTAAGCGCAGGTATTTATGGTTCTGATGCCCACGCTTTGACAAGCTTCCAGCCTTTTGAAAAACATGGCATCTGGAATCTGAAGTTCATGTTTGGAGAAAAAACATTTGAGGAATTTTCCATTCGCGTGAAGGAGCCTTATGTAAAGATGGGTGACTCCACACTAATGATTTCGCAGGAAGACCTGGTGGCAGGAACCTTTAAAAATGTGTACCTTGAAGTTGAGGGCGATGACCTGCCTGAGCAAGTGGAACTTGGGTTATTTAGTTTTGAAGACAGAACAGAAGAAGTATTTATATTTTCAGATAAAGAGGAATATATCAAAGCTGAAAGCGGAAAAACAGTCAGTATGTATAGCGGTAACCTGGAGATCAAGAAGAGCGGTAAATATAGAATGACCGTCCTGAATCAGTCGATGCCGCTTGATGTGAGGAAGGCGGACCATCATCCTAAACAATAAAAGGTTAACCTGTAGAAGTAGCTTTAGTTTGGATAGTGTCGATGAACGAGGAAAGGCACTTGCAAAGGGAACTAATCGGTGTCAATAGTGCAGGTGAGCGGAGAAAGGAGCGCGAGAAGGGAACTAATCGGTGTGAATAGTGCCGGTGAACAGGGGAAAATGAGCGTGAAAGGAACTAATAGTTCTGATTACTAATCGAAAATTGACAAATCCAATTGGTTCCCAAGAAAATACTACAAAAAAGGAATTGCCGCTCCAAAACGGCAATTCCTTTTTATATTATGCGATTGGTCCGCCTTTTTCTTCGATTTCAGAGGAAACGCTTGTGAATTTCTTGAAGTTCTCACGGAATTTTGATGCGAGTTCTTTCGCTTTAAATTCATAAGCAGCCTGGTCAGCCCATGTTTTGTTTGGCTGAAGGACTTCATCAGGTACACCTGTTACGTGCTGTGGAATTTCAAGGCCAAAGATTTCGTCTTTGATTGTGTCTACGTTGTTCAGTTCGCCTTCAAGAGCAGCTTCTATCATTGCACGTGTGTAGGCAAGCTTCATACGTTCGCCGACTCCGTACTCTCCGCCAGTCCAGCCTGTGTTCACAAGGAAGACTTTTGCGTTATGCTCATCGATTTTTTCACCTAGCATTTCAGCATAGCGGTTTGCAGGCAGCGGAAGAAATGGTGATCCGAAGCAAGTTGAGAATGTTGCCTGCGGTGATGTAATGCCGCGCTCAGTTCCAGCAAGCTTGGAAGTATAGCCGCTTAAGAAATGGTACATTGCCTGTTCTTTTGATAATTTAGAAATTGGAGGCAATACGCCAAATGCGTCAGCTGTTAAGAATACAATTGTATTAGGGTGTCCGGCAATGCTTGGGTCAACGATATTATCGATGGCCTGCAGCTGGTATGCCGCACGTGTATTTTCAGTTAGTGTGCTGTCATCGTAATCAGCCACGCGAGTTTCGCTGTTAATCACTACATTTTCCAATACGGCCCCAAAGCGGATCGCATCGAAAATTTGCGGTTCTTTTTCGCGTGATAAGTTGATGCATTTCGCGTAGCATCCGCCTTCAATGTTGAATACGCCATTTGCTGACCAGCCGTGCTCATCATCACCGATTAAGCGGCGGTTTGGATCAGCGGACAATGTCGTTTTTCCAGTTCCGGATAAACCGAAGAATAAAGCAACATCGCCTTCACGTCCAACGTTTGCTGAACAGTGCATAGGAAGGATTCCGTTTTCTGGAAGCATATAGTTCATCACAGAGAAGATGGACTTTTTCATTTCGCCAGCATATTCTGTACCGCCGATCAAAACAGTGCGGCGTTCGAATGAAATGATGATAAATGTTTCGGATTTT
Organism: Cytobacillus sp. C11.1; assembly: GCF_058145115.1. NCBI lineage: Bacteria > Bacillati > Bacillota > Bacilli > Caryophanales > Bacillaceae > Cytobacillus > Cytobacillus sp. C11.1. The sequence goes on from NZ_CM176935.1 coordinate 1,814,319, forward strand.
GTGCCATCAACAGCAGGATCTGCTTTGAAATTAGGAGCAGAAATCACAGTAAACTCTGATTCATGGTCAAGAAGCTCATCTTCTGCCGGACGAATAAATAATTGGTGTGCGAACAGGTTGTGCCAAGCATATTCGTTGATGACCTGGATTGGCATGCGATGTTTTTTATCGGCACCCGCAAAGCCTTTGAAAACAAATACTTCTTCTTTTTCTTTTAAGTAGTTTATTACTTTATTATATAAGCTTGAGAATGCTTCTTCAGAAATTGGCTGGTTTACGCTGCCCCAGTCAATTTTATCTTTATTTGATGCTTCTTCAACAATGTATTTATCTTTAGGGGATCGTCCTGTATACTTTCCAGTAGTAGCACGTACGGCACCAGTTGATGTAAGAGACCCTTCGTTACGGTTTAAAACTTTTTCCACAAGCTGAGGAACAGATAATTGTACTTGAATGTTGCTGCCATTTAATAATTCGCTCAATTCGTTTGATATGCTTACAGAGTTCATCTGATGAATACCTTCCTTTTTCCGATTTTTTTATGAAAGTGATTACATCTCAAAATTAGTATAACACATTAAATTAATTAGTCTATACTATTGTGATAATTTTTTACCCAATGTTATAGAAATGTCACAATTAGACTAAAAAGTACATTTTAACGCCTTATAACCGGTATATGTTAAAATAGAAGAAAGTGTTAAGTCTGAACATGGGACTGGTATTAATGAAGACAATTGCCCTTTATGATGGAACGTGTTCTTTATGCAAGGAGACGAAGCGGCTTTCTAAAAAGCTTGATTGGCTGAATAGGGTGGAGTGGGTTTCCTTGCAGGAATATGTAAAAAAACCGAACTCCATTTCGTTTCCCAAACAGGATTTGCGAAAAGAACTTCATATCATTACTCCTAATGGTGATATTAAAAAAGGGTACTATGCCGTAAGAAGACTCATGCTGCATTTTCCTGCAACCTTTTTAGTAAGCATTCTATTATATATCCCATTTACACCTATAATCGGAAATCCCATTTATCAATGGACCGCTAAAAACAGGCATAAATTTTTAAAGAATAAGTGTGATGACGGAAACTGTTCCCTGTAAGGATATCACCTTATTTTCATCAGGGAAATTTTAATAAAAAAATTGATTAAAATTTGTTGACATAATTCGATAAAATACGGTATGATTCAACCTTGAACGGATACTCTCTTATCCCGAGCTGGTGGAGGGACAGGCCCTATGAAACCCAGCAACCTGCTAAAAGGCAATAAACAGCAAAGGTGCTAACCTGACGCAAGGACGTAATTCCTTGAACGATAAGAGTGAAAGGCGCGAATTGATTTGCTTTCAACCTTTTCACTAATGAGAAGGTTTTTTATTTTGCACTGGCAATGAAATGAACGGCTTTTGGAATGTACTATTTATGTGAGTTTTATGGCCTGGCTCTGCTAGCAAGTTTGCTTTTTAAAGGCAGCTTCCAGCGGTGCTTAAGAAAATGAACCTTGGCTTCGTGGTCAGCGTTTCCAATTTTCTTAATAAAGTGAAACTTCCATCAGTATGGGTTTCACTGATGGTTAGTTGAACCAATCGGGCTTTTACGGGCAGTTGGTCCCCACGCACAATTCTTAGTTAGACTATAAAACACTAGAAGTGTGGGGCATACTGCCCGTTAATGCGGGATAAAAACTCCATGTTTATTTCATACTACTAAGGGAATGAGTTCCGTATCAAACAGAGATCCTTGAAATGCCAGGAAAAAGTTTTTTTGAGGCTGCTTCCGCGTTTCTAATTCTCGCTCAATTTTCTATTTATAAGGAGGAAGCCAGATGTCAACAAAGCGTCGTTTGTTTACTTCTGAATCAGTTACTGAAGGTCATCCGGATAAAATTTGTGACCAAATTTCTGATGCAATTTTAGATGCGATTTTATCTAAAGATGCGAATGCCCGCGTTGCTGCAGAAACTTCTGTAACAACAGGACTTGTATTAGTCGCAGGTGAAATCACAACATCTACATACGTAGATATTCCAAAAATCGTTCGTGAAACGGTGAAAGAAATCGGTTATACCCGTGCTAAATATGGTTTCGACTCTGAAACATGTGCAGTCTTAACTTCCATTGACGAACAGTCAGCGGATATCGCCATGGGTGTTGACCAGGCGTTGGAAGCACGCGAAGGAAATATGAGCGATGAGGAAATCGAAGCAATCGGTGCAGGAGACCAGGGCTTAATGTTTGGCTTTGCCTGCAACGAAACAAAAGAGCTTATGCCTCTTCCGATTTCTTTAGCACATAAAATATCCCGCCGCCTGACCGAAGTGCGCAAAGAAGAGATTCTTCCTTACCTTCGTCCGGACGGCAAAACTCAGGTAACGGTTGAGTATGATGAAAATGACAAGCCTGTCCGTATTGACACGATTGTTATTTCCACTCAGCATCATCCGGAAATCAGCCTGGAGCAAATCCAGCGCAACCTGAAGGAACATGTCATCAATCCGGTTGTTCCGAAAGAACTAATCGATGAGGATACAAAATACTTCATTAATCCAACAGGACGTTTCGTTATCGGCGGACCTCAAGGGGACGCAGGGTTAACGGGACGAAAAATCATTGTAGATACTTACGGCGGTTATGCACGCCACGGCGGCGGAGCGTTCTCCGGTAAGGATCCTACAAAGGTTGACCGTTCTGCTGCCTATGCTGCACGCTATGTTGCGAAAAACCTTGTAGCTGCTGGTTTAGCAGAAAAAGTGGAAGTACAGCTTGCATACGCTATTGGTGTAGCACAGCCAGTATCCATATCTGTAGATACATTTGGCACAGGAAAAGTAGAGGAAGATGTGCTTGTTGATCTTATTAGAAAGCACTTTGATCTTCGTCCTGCAGGCATTATTAACATGCTTGACCTTCGCCGCCCGATCTATAAGCAGACAGCTGCTTACGGCCATTTCGGACGTACAGATGTTGATCTTCCTTGGGAGCGTACAGACAAAGCAGAAATTCTTCGTACTGAAGCCCTTTAATCATAAAGCGGGAGTTGCATTTAATATGTAACTCCCGCTTTCTTTTTTACGTCTTAAAACATATAAGGGAAAATTCACCCGTTTAGGGTCTTTCTGCCCTTTAGGCGTTTACCGATTTATGTTATCGTATAAACTTCTGGTAATGGTCTTATTTTCCGCTGAGGTTTTTTTCATAATCCCCGTGCTAATTTAAAATGATTAGTGGTAGTATTATAGGGTATGTTTTTTAAAGACAGAGGAGCCGAATAGGCTATATTAAATAACGAGAAAAGAATGGAGTAGGTGACGTACATAATGTGTGGTTTTATTGGTTGTGTACATGATAAAGCACAAAATTACCGTGACGCAGATAAAGAGCAATTTGAAAATATGAATGATATCATTACCCATCGTGGCCCGGATGATTCGGGATATTATTTTGATGAACATATCCAATTCGGCTTCCGCCGGTTGAGTATTATCGATATTGAAAGCGGACATCAGCCGCTGACTTATGAAAATGAGCGTTATTGGATTATTTTTAATGGTGAAATCTACAACTATGTGGAATTGCGTGAAGAACTTCTCAAAGCAGGCTTAAGCTTTGAAACTAGCTCTGATACAGAGGTTATTATCGCCCTTTACAGCCATTTAAAAGAAAAAGCTGTTGAAAAGCTTCGCGGCATGTTCGCTTTTGTAATTTGGGATAAACAGGAGCAGTCATTATACGGAGCAAGAGATCCATTCGGGATCAAACCTTTCTTTTACTATGACAAAGGGGACCGTACCTTCTTTGGTTCAGAAAAGAAGAGCATCCTATTGGCGCTGCAGAATGATGTATTGAATTATGATTCCTTGCAGCATTATTTAACCTATCAGTTTGTGCCTGAGCCAAATACGATGTCAGAAGGAATCCATAAGCTGGAGCCAGGCCACTATTTTACGAAAAAAATTGGCGCTCCAATGGATATCAACCGCTATTGGAAAGCAGCTTTCCATCCCGTGAAAAAATCGGAAGCAGACTTTACGAAAGAAATTAGAGATGTATTGTTTGATTCGGTTAAAATGCACATGCGTGCGGATGTTCCTGTTGGTTCCTTCCTTTCCGGCGGTATCGATTCATCCATTATTGCTTCAATTGCAAAGGAATTCCATCCGGCTATAAAAACTTTCTCTGTCGGGTTTGAGCGCAATGGCTTCAGCGAAGTGGATGTTGCGAAAGAAACGGCAGAAAAGCTGGGCGTTGAAAACATCAGCTATATCATATCGCCCGAGGAATATATGAATGAGATTCCGAAAATCATGTGGCATATGGATGATCCGCTTGCAGACCCAGCCTGCGTGCCTTTATATTTTGTCGCAAGGGAAGCACGCAAGCATGTTACAGTAGTTCTTTCCGGTGAAGGCGCGGATGAGCTGTTTGGCGGCTACAATATTTACCGTGAGCCGCAATCTCTAGACGTGTTCAACAAAATACCGGCAATCGGCAAAAAGCTGCTAAGAATGATTGCAAATATGATGCCGGAAGGAATGAAGGGCAAAAGCTTTATCGAGCGTGGTGTAACACCGATGGAGGAGCGCTATATCGGAAACGCGAAAATGTTTACAGAAGAAGAAAAGCGCAATCTGCTTCATGTATATAAAGATGGCTTAAATTATACAGATATCACAAAGCCGCTTTATGAAGAAAGCCGAGGCTATGATCCGGTTGACCGCATGCAGTATATTGATATTCACACATGGATGCGCGGCGACATTTTATTAAAAGCGGACAAAATGACGATGGCCCATTCACTTGAACTACGTGTTCCTTTCCTTGATAAAGAAGTGTTTGAAGTAGCTTCCAACATACCGACCAGCCTGAAAACGGCAAATGGCACAACGAAGTACATTCTTCGCAAAGCGGCGGAAGGTGTTGTGCCTGATCATGTGTTAAATCGCAAAAAGCTTGGCTTCCCGGTTCCAATTCGCCATTGGCTAAAAGATGAAATGAACGATTGGGCTAAAAATATTATTCGTGAAAGCAGCACAGACCATTTGATCAACAAAGATTATGTGCTAAGGCTTCTTGAAGATCATTGTCAGGATAAAGCAGATAACAGCCGTAAAATCTGGACTGTTCTTATGTTTATGGTATGGCATCAGGTATACGTAGAAAAGAAATACTCCTTTGAAAAAGAGTATTTAGTGAATAAGGATCTTCAGCCTCTAAAAGGCTAAAATAAAATGTCCATCAGGGTAATCCTGATGGACATTTTTATGGTGAAAGATAGGTAATAGCTTGTCTTCCCATCTGCACCCAGGCTTCCTCAAAGTCCGAGATGGGTGTTTGTTTGTTTTTTTCGCCTGTAAGAGGATCGTTGAAATACACATAATCATGATCGTAGCCTGTAAGAAGGACGGAATGCTCTTTATATGTAATCTGTATTGCACCGCTTGGCGTATGCCATGTTTGGAAAAAATCATCCGAGAGCACTTTGTAAGCAGTATTCGTAATGACCCAGACAGGCCGTCCATCTGATAGGTGAATTTTTAATTCTGTAAAATCGGAACCGGTCAGGTCTTTAATGGAACCTGGCAGATACTTTTCGGCAAGCTCTTTCACAGGTTTATGGTAAACGCCGAGTCCCGGATTATCAAAGGAGTACATATCGCCCACAAATCCATCATTCGGATGGCCGAAATAAATTTTTCCGTTTTCTATTTTATAAGGTTCAGGGTTTTTCTTTATCTCTTTTGCCAGAGTAATTTTATCAGCTTGGATGCCTGCATGCTGAAGGAGCATGGAAAGGCTGGTTACTTCGCACCCTCTCGGCAGTTCGGGAAATTGATTAACAGCGGGAGCATCAATCAGTGTTTCGTCTTTTATTTTAATAACAGCTGTCTCTATAAATGCACTTGTTGTCTTAACCGGTTGGCTCAACAATGACTTTAGCTGGATCAACGGCTGAAGCTGGACGAACTAAATTATCATACACAAATCCAGCGGAAATCAGTAGGAAAACGATTAGAAAAACTGGCGCTGTTTTTAGCAATGTTCTTCTGAATATCACAATCATTAAAAGGAAAACCACTATTGCCGCTATATATAAATACAATTTTTTCACCCGCCAAATCGGTGTACCTCTTTAAATTTAGAGTCTTTTCGTATAGATTGTTGTTTTTAGACTATAAAGCTTGCCCGTTGATTTCCGCTCCAGTCACTTGCTTTCCGCGGGGAGGAACGGGAGCCTCCTCGGCGTTTCACGCCTGCGGGGTCTCCCGCTCCCTCTCTTCCCGCAGGAGTCAAGTGCCTTCCACTCCAATCAACTCAGTAATTAAAACTAGTTTTGTAAGCAACAAACTTTGCGAAAAAAGCCTAAATTTATTATCGGCAATATCCTATACTCTTTTAATTTGTTTCCTTTATTTAATAAGGGAATAGGATAGAAGGATTACTTGGAACACTTCTGCAAAGACTTATAGTATTGCCCTTTTTCGGCATATTCCCTGCTGATGCGTTCCATATCTTGAATATCTTCGGGAGTCAGCTCTCGGATTACCTTAGCCGGCCTTCCGAAGGCAAGCGTATTAGGCGGGATTTTTTTGCCCTGTGGAACAAGACTGCCCGCTCCAATGAAAGCCCCCTCGCCGATTTCCGCCCGATCCAGCACAATGGACCCCATTCCTATTAATGCTTTTTTGCGGATAATGCAGCTATGCAGGATTACCTGATGGCCGATAGATACTTCATCTTCCAATATTAATGGGTTATTCGGACTTTGATGCAGAACCGAATTGTCCTGGATATTTACTTTTTTGCCGATAATGGCGGGGGCTACATCTCCGCGAATGACGGTATTAAACCATACACTGGATTCCTCGCCGATCTCCACATCACCGGTTATGGTCGTAAAATCAGCAATAAACGCCGACTCTGCAATTTTGGGTTCTTTGTCTTTGTATGGATAGATCATCTTTGAACACTCCTATAAGCAGTTTGATTATTTTGATTCTATCACAAGAAGCATTTTTAACGTTATTTTAGCGAAAAGAATCGGCGTATTTTTATCAGTGTTTGATTCATGAACAATTTAAGCATCTAGGCTATAATATATTTACATAAGATAGTTCGTAATAAAAGGCTGGGGGGATGGACTATGTGGAAATGGGAAACTGATGGAGAAGCAAAGGGCGTTATTGTCATGGTGCATGGGGCTATGGAGCATCATCGCCGCTATGGCTGGCTGATTGAAATGTGGCGCTTGGCCGGTTTCCATGTCATCATGGGAGATTTCCTGGCCAGGGCATGACGACCAGGTCAAGAAGAGGCCATATCGATTCCTTTGATGAATATATCCTTGAAGTAAAGGATTGGATACAGGCTGCATATGAGTTCGAATTGCCTGTTTTTCTTTTGGGCCATAGCATGGGGGGCCTGATTGCGATTAGGCTGCTGCAGGAGGAGAGAATGAATTTGGCGGGAGTGATTCTTTCGTCTCCGTGTTTAGGACTGGTCACACAGCCGTCCAAAATCATTAACCTTTTGTCACTTGGCCTTAACACAGTGATTCCAAGCCTGAGAATGGATGCAGGCTTATCTGTCGAGATGGCAACCAGAAATCAAGATGTACGTGATGCAGATTTAAATGATTCCCTGTATGTAACCAAGGTTTCAGTCAGATGGTACCGCGAGCTTGTTGCATCCATCAAGCTTGCCTTTGAAAATCTGGATAAAATACAGGATGTGCCGCTCCTCGTTCTGCAGGGAGGAGATGACAAAATTGTCAATAAGATTACAGTCAGGGATTGGTTTAATTCAGCGCCATTCTCCGAAAAAAGATTCAAAGAATGGCCGAAATGCTATCATGAAGTTTTTAATGAACCTGAGCGGGAAGAAGTCTTCGAGTATGCAAAGGATTTTGTTAACAGCCAGCTGAAAGCACTGGGTTATGTTGTGTAAGGGGAACAATTCAAACTCTGCCTGCATGGAGTAAGACTCACACCCATAATGGGTTTGCGATGAGCAAAAGGTCACTAATCAATTAGTACCTCTAAAAATAAATCGGCTGTCAGATGAAAAATAGCTGGGATTAACCCGGCAGCTTTCGGGGATAGCTTTAAGAGGATTAACCAACTTTAATAAATAACTAAACAGCGGGTGCCCTGTGTCAAAGGAGGTAATTAATGTTATGAGTGTTCCTTCCATGCCAATTAGTTTGATGTCACATGTATATCGGAAAGTTCTGCCTGCAGTCCACAAAGAACTGGGATATTGGAAAAGCAGGGCAGAAGCGATCCCAGATCCGGAATTAAGGAAACAGGCCCTTGCCAGCATTGAGAATAAAACCTTCCATTGCGAAGGAGGGGCGATTATGTCTTTAATGGCGAAGGGAAAATACGAGAAAGCCATTAAATTTATTGTCGCTTATCAGACAATCAGCGATTATTTGGATAATCTTTGTGACCGCAGTACCTCACTGGATCCTGGAGATTTTGCTGCTCTGCATGAGTCAATGGAGGATGCCCTAAATACCGATGCCTCCAGTAAAAATTATTATCATATGAGAAACGAACAGGATGATGGAAATTATCTCGCGGATCTAGCAGCTACCTGCAGGGAGGTTTTGTCCGAACTAGAGCATTACACTCATATAAAAAGCCATTTGCTTGAATTATGCCGCTACTATTGTGATCTGCAAATACATAAACATGTGGTTGTGGAGGAGCGTGTTCCACGCCTGCAAAACTGGTTTGATCAATACAGGGCGGATATTCCGGAAATGGAGTGGTATGAGTTTTCAGCCTGTTCCGGATCGACGCTCGGAATTTTCTGCCTTATCTCTTACGCCTTAAGAGATGATTTTAAGCGAGAACATGCAGTGAATATCCACAACGGCTATTTTCCTTATATCCAGGGCCTCCATATTCTTCTGGATTACCTGATTGATCAGGAGGAAGATCGGGCAGGCGGGGACTTAAACTTTTGTTTTTATTATGAAAATGAAGAAAAGCTGTTTTCGCGCCTCAAGCACTTTGTCCTTGAAGCGGACAAGCATACCGAAAAACTTCCACATAAGCATTTCCATAAACTGATTAATCGCGGATTGCTGGGCGTCTATTTATCAGATGAAAAAGTTAGAAAACAAAGGAATGTGCACCGATTAGCGAAAGGCATGATCAAAACGGGCGGAATGGTCAGTTATTTCTTTTATATGAACGGACGTGCTTACCGGGCGCTGCAAAAAATGGTGCCGGCCGGGGTGGGCAAAGCATTTATAAAATAATAAAAGCCTGCATTCACGCAGGCTTTTTGCATTTGTTTACCGTTTTTCAATCGCCACAATAAATGGAGGATGATTCTTTTGATTAATAAACTGATACTGCAGGACATGGACCAGGCTTTGGTCCAGCTGTCTGACATAACGGAGCAGATAATCCCGTTCAACTGCTCCTTCTATATGGCCGTGATAAATGACCAAAAGAATGATTCCTTCAGGCGCCATCAGCTCCAATAGCTGGTCGATTGCCGAAATAGTTGTTTGCGGCCGGGTAACAATTGATTTATCTCCTCCAGGCAAATAGCCTAAATTAAAAATGGCAGCGGTTATTTTACCATGATGAACTGGCGGTACATTTTCAAGGATAAATTCGTGTCCTGAATGAAAAAGGGTAGCCCGGTCAGCCAGATCATTCTCTGCCAGGCGTGCTTTCGTATTAATAACTGCATCTTCCTGAATATCGAATCCGTAAACCCTTCCGTTTGGCCCAACTAAGTTGGCAAGATAAACGGTATCGTGCCCATTCCCTAAAGTGGCATCAATAACGATGTCTCCAGGCGATACTGCTTTTTCAAGCAGCTGCCTTGCAAAAGGTAAAATTCTTTCAAGGTTCATGACATTGCCTCCAATTGGCTTGGGCTATAAAACTTCCCCTGCCAGCTGTTTCTGCTCATTAATTCAGCATCAATGCTGTTGAGAACCTCCCATTTATTAACGCTCCACATCGGCCCGATCATCAAATCAATCGGACCATCTCCCGTAATTCGATGCACAATCATTTCCGGAGGTAAAATCTCCAGCTGGTCGCATACTAAGTTTACATACTCTTCAAGAGACATGAACTCGAGCATGCCTTTTTCAAATTGCTTGACCATTGGCGTCCCCTTTAATAAATGGAGAAGGTGAATCTTTATTCCCTGTACATCAAGCTTTGCAACCTCACGAGCAGTTTCCATCATCATTTCGGGCGTCTCAAGCGGAAGGCCATTAATAATATGGGAGCATACGCGGATTCCATGTTTGCGGAGTTTGTTTACTCCCTCCACATAGCATTGGTAGTCATGTGCGCGGTTGATCAGCAGGCCTGTCCGCTCATGAACAGTCTGTAATCCCAGCTCTACCCAAAGGTAGGTTCTTTTGTTAAGCTCAGCCAAGTATTCGACTACATCATCAGGCAGGCAGTCAGGGCGCGTCGCGATGGATAGGCCAACTACATCTTCCTGTGCGAGCACTCTTTCATACATTTCACGCAGCACTTCTACAGGAGCATGTGTGTTTGTGAAAGCCTGAAAGTAGGCCATATACTTACCATCTTTCCATTTATTGTGCATTTTTGTCTTGATATCGTGAAACTGTATTTCCAAATCGTCTGCACGGTTTCCGGCAAAATCCCCTGAGCCTGCCGCACTGCAAAATGTGCAGCCGCCATGTGCAACAGTACCGTCACGGTTAGGGCAATCGAAGCCGCCGTCCAATGCTACTTTAAAAACTTTATGGCCAAATTCATTCCGTAAATGATAGTTCCAAGTATGGTAGCGCTTATTATCAGATGCAAACGGAAAAGGATTCATTTGATCCATACCTGTTCCCTCCCTTTGAGAACTTATATATTAAGGTTAAAAGCATACTTTTTTAATAAAAGCTCTTTTAATTTTGCCTGTTGATTTCCGTAACCGATTGCCAAAACTAACAATGAGCTATAACAAAGCCTTTTATAAAAATACGTGGCGATGAAATGCACCCATTTAGCAATGCTTGTTTTGACAGAATTAATCTTAACATGAACGTAAAGCCTTATCCAAGGGGAATTGGCAGGAAATAGGGTAGTAAGGATTGCGGAAAATGTACAAACTAATACATGAAGCATGCATGCTTCTAAACCCATTCTTCAAGGAGGGGAACGTAAAATGGCAACTCGTGAATCGATGGATACGCTCTTGCAGCAATGTGAGGATGCGATCCGCTCTGCACAAGAGCAGTTTGAGTCCGGGCGGACACAGGAACACTATAATGATGAAGATTACTCCAGTGCTCTTCAATCTTTAGAAGCTGCTTATAATGATATTACTCAAATGGCCCATAGCGCCAATTCCCAGCAGCGCGAACAGCTTCATCGGATGAGGCTTCAGCTGCAGCAGCTCCAAAATCAGATGATTATACTTCCTCATTAAGGAGTGATTGATTTGGTAAAAAAACGTTCCAAGCAAAATAATCCTGAACAAAAGACACGAAATGGAGTCAACAGCCAGGACCTTGAACTTGGACAGGATTTTGATGCAGTAAAGCAATCGAAAAAGAAGTATGAAAACACAGGCGGACAGCCTGTCAAATCAAAATTCCATCCGGAACCTGAACAATCCTCCTGAATAAACTTGGAAAAGCCCCGATGCACTTCGTATCGGGGCTTTAATATGCATCAAAAAGTAGAATTATTCTGTCTATAATAATCGAATAAAAACCTATTGCAAGGACAGGAAAAAACAACTAAAATTATTTTGGAATTCGAAATATAGTGCCGGGGCAGTGTCTTCCAGCAGGTAAAATAAATATGTTAAAGGGGCGTTTTTACATGCCGCGTACCTTATGGCTTTTAATTATTGGGATGGCAGTAAATGTAACCGGCTCTTCTTTTTTGTGGCCTTTAAATACCATTTACATTCATGAGCACTTAGGAAAATCTTTATCTGTAGCAGGTCTCGTCCTTATGCTGAACTCGGCTGCCAGTGTCGTTGGCAATTTGTTTGGCGGAAGTCTCTTTGATAAAATAGGCGGCTATCGGTCCATTCTGCTCGGAATTGGGATTACCGTAATAGCGCTTCTTAGCCTGACCTTCTGGCATGGCTGGCCTGCGTATGTCGTGTTTCTGACATTTGTAGGCTTTGGATCGGGGATTGTTTTTCCATCAATGTTTGCCATGGCGGGATCGGTTTGGACGGAAGGCGGGCGAAAGGCATTCAATGCCATTTATGTGGCACAGAATGCAGGTGTGGCGATTGGGGCAGCTCTTGGAGGCCTAGTCGCATCCTATTCGTTCCAGCTAATTTTCCTGGCCAACACACTCATGTACATTGTATTTCTGCTGATAGCCGTATTCGGATATAGGGGCATTAATACAATATCAGGCCAGCAAACATCGATTCTTCAGGAAAATCGAGTTGTTAAAAACTATACAAAGCTATATGCTTTGCTCATTCTATGTGTGGGATATTTACTCTGCTGGGTTGGATATGTTCAGTGGCAATCCACTATTGCGGCATATACCCAGGAAATGAACATTTCTCTCAAGCAATACAGCCTGCTTTGGTCTATCAACGGAGCGCTGATTGTTCTTGGTCAGCCTTTTATCAGCGGTTTGGTAAAATGGTTCAAAACATTAAAGTCGCAGATGATCGCTGGAATGGTCATTTTTATCGGATCCTTTGCGGTAGCGGCAAACGCCCAGCAATTTTCAGCCTTTATTGCTGCAATGGTGATTCTGACGATTGGCGAAATGCTCATTTGGCCGGCGGTGCCGACGATTGCCAATCAGCTTGCGCCTAAAGGACGGGAAGGATTTTACCAGGGGATCGTTAACAGCACAGCAACAGGCGGCCGTATGATTGGACCTTTATTGGGCGGTATTTTGGTTGACCTTTATGGAATCTCCATACTATTTGCTGTTTTGATGGTATTATATGTTTTTGCTATCATAACAACCATGGTATATGACCGGAAATTGAAGGAGACCAAGGAATTGGCACATGCTTCATAAGAAAAACCTGCAGTTTGCCGCTGCAGGTTTTTCTGTTTATAAGATTTCTTAGCGAAGATAAGCCAGATATCAACGAAAAATTGAATATATCAACGAAAATAAGCCAGATATCAACGAAAAAATCAATATATCAACGAATCCGCCAGTTTTATCGGCCAAGTTTATTTCTGAACCTTTAACCGGCGCCTTCCAAAAATTCTTCCTTTTGCTTGTCCGCAAATACAACCTCATTGAAAAAGCTTTTTAATATAAGCCATCTGGCTGGATAGGAGTCAATAAAGTCTTCCAGCACCTCTTCCGAATAAAGAAGCAAAACATCCAGATCGGCTCTATGTTGCTTTAAGTCATATAGGAGGGCGTGCGGAATCGTGTAATAGTCATTCAGCTGCCATTGATTCAGTTTTACGGTGAAAATATTCTGTTCTTCAATGTAATCTTCCAGCGCCTGTTTTTGTAACTGAGAACTTTCCTCTTTTGTTAATTTTCCGGATTGCCAATGCGGATTGATAAAATAAATTCCTTTCATGCAAAACACCTCCCAAAGCTTCCGATTAATAATGGTATGGGCAATAAAAGAAGGAAGAATACCTTTATTGCCGAATTTGTTGTCAGAAAAATATGATAAAATAATTAATAAAATTGAGCTTACCTTAAAAGAGGAGATTAAGATGAAAAGCGCACTATTTGATTTGCCAATTGAAATTGTCGAAACCATCGTTGAAAATGCTTTTGGCTGGCTGGTGGTTGTTGATAAAGAAGGGAAAATTATTTATATCAATAAAAATTACTGCGATTTTCTGGAGGCCGAAAGAGAGCAGGTCCTGGGTATGCATGTTGCCCATGTTATTGAAAATTCACGGATGCACATTGTTGCCGCAACAGGAAAGGAAGAAATTGCTGACCTTCAATACATTAAAGGCAATTATATGATTGCTAATCGCATTCCCATCGTTGCGGGAGGGGAAGTGTTAGGAGCATTTGGGACTGTGTTTTTCAGGGATACAAAGGAATGGATGCAAATGAACAGCCATGTGAAGAGCATGCTGACAAAAATCCAGAGCTACATACAGGACATTGACCGAAGTGTTAAATATAGTCTCGACGATATATTGGGAAGCTCCAAACAAATCCAGAGCCTAAAGGAAAAAGTAAAAATGGTAGCTGCAAGCGATATTTCCGTTTTGATCAGAGGGGAAAGCGGGACAGGAAAAGAGCTGTTTGCTCATAGCATTCACCAGCTCAGCAACAGAAGCCATCAGCCGTTCGTAAAAATAAACTGCGGAGCCATCCCGGAGCATCTGCTGGAATCAGAGTTGTTTGGCTATGAGGAAGGAGCTTTTACAGGTGCAAAAAAAGGCGGCAAAAAAGGAAAGTTCCAGCTCGCAGATGGAGGCACATTGTTTCTGGATGAAATTGGCGATATGCCGCTTAATATGCAAGTAAAGCTATTGCGCGCTCTTCAGGAAGGTGAAATCGAAAGCGTTGGTTCTATTAAACCTGTAAATGTCGATGTCAGAATTATTGCTGCAACCAACCGGCCGCTCGAAAAAATGATGGAAGAAAAGCGTTTCAGGGAAGATTTATTTTATCGGATCAATGTTGTGCCGTTTATGGTTCCTCCATTGCGAGATAGGCTGGAGGATCTGACTATCCTGATTGATTTTTTTATAGAAAAAATCACCAAAAAATCAGGCAAGAGAATCAGTAGGATTGACGATGATGTAATCGAAAAATTTCACCAGTACAGCTGGCCGGGAAATATCAGAGAGCTGGAAAATGTCTTAGAGGCATCCGTGCATTTAACCAGCAATGAAACCATCTCAACGGAATCATTGCCAGATTACCTGAAAGATTCGGCTGTTTACCCGGTTGGAAAAAAGAAACTGAAGGATATATTGGAAGAAACAGAAAAGCGTATCCTTACACAAAGCTTGAGCAAATTTAACAATGACCGTCGCGAAGCAGCGAAAGCCCTCGGCATCAGCAAGTCTTCTATGTATGAAAAACTAAAAAAATATGGAATTGAATAAGCAAAGGTGAAGATTGAAGAACCAGCAAAAGGTAGTCCGGAAACCTGGAATGCGCTCCGAATTTCTGGACTGTTTTTATTCTAGTAATTTTCTTTTTAATTAATCAAGGTTTAAACATAATTATCTGAAAACTTGTCTAGTATATTTGGCGGCCTTGCTATTTGCTTATTCCAGAATTCCGGAAAAAAGATTCATAAATAGTTCATCATCCCCCTATCTATAAAGAAGTTCTATTTGGCATGTTTCTTGCAAAGTTAATTAGTAAATAAGCCACTATCGGATTGCAGTTTTAAAACGAAGGTTCAGCTTATTTTTGCAAGCGGTTACAAGAAGGAGGTTGCCAATTAGTTTTTTCTATTTAAGAATAATAAAGGGGGAAATGAAATGCTAAGCATGATCGGTTTAATAGGAGGGCTCGCCCTGCTGATTTTCCTAACGATGCGGGGAATGAACCTATTGGTTGTAGGACCATTGTCTGCACTGTTTGTAGCTGTTTTTAGCGGAATGCCGCTGTTTCCGCAGCTTACCGGGGAAGGAGAGGCCAATCTGGTCGGGAATTATATGTCCGGTTTTTCAGGTTTCGTTACTTCATGGTACTTAATGTTCCTATTGGGGGCGATTTTTGGGAAAGTAATGGAGGATAGCGGAGCGGCTGACAGTGTGTCCAAAATGGTGGTTGATAAGCTGGGCATGAAATACGCGGTACTTGCCATTGTTGCTTCCTGTGCGATTTTAACTTACGGAGGCGTCAGCTTGTTTGTAGTGGCTTTTTCCGTATATCCAATGGCCTTAAGTTTATTTAAGCAGGCTAATCTTCCAAGAAGGTTTATCCCTGCAGCACTTGCTTTTGGTTCCGTAACTTTCACCATGACATCTGCCGGGTCACCGGAAATCCAAAACTGGATTCCAATCGAATACCTTGGAACAACTCCATATGCTGGATGGGAAGTGAGTTTAATCGTAGCTGTGTTTATGATGATATTCGGCTATTGGTGGCTGAAGCGCATGATTACGAAGGCTGTGAACAAAGGAGAAACCTTCGAATCGCGCAAACAGGATCCAGTTACTGAAAATAAAGAGCTGCCGCACCCCTTCATGGGCGTTGTGCCATTAATCGTTGTATTGATTATTTCGTTTGTGTTCCATGATTCGCTTAAACAATCTGCACTTATTCTTGCATTATTGGGCGGTGTCATTGCTACTTATTTGTTAAACCGCAAGTACTTTACGAACTTTTGGAATGCTGTGTCAGATGGAACCCTTGGCGCGCTAATCGCTATCGGTAATACTGCTGCTGTGGTTGGATTTGGAGGGGTTGCCAAGGCAGTTCCTGCTTTTGCAACAGCAGTAGATATGATGACAAGCATTCCTGGCAGCCCGCTGATTGGCGGTGCAATTGCTGTCAGTGTAATTGCCGGTATGACCGGTTCGGCTTCAGGGGGCCAGGCAATCGCATTGCCAATATTGGCGCCGCATTATATGGATATGGGTGTCAATGCGGAAGCCCTCCACAGGACAGTAGCCATTTCATCTGGTGCCCTCGACTCGCTGCCGCATAATGGCTATGTCGTTACCACTGTAAGGGCGATTTGCGGGGAAACCCACCAGGCTGCATATGGAGCTGTAGCAGCTGTTACGGTTATCGTTCCGCTAATCGGACTTGCGCTAGCTATTGTCTTGTTCTCTCTTGGACTTGGAATCTAACTGCAGCAGG
The DNA here is from genome assembly GCF_058145115.1 of Cytobacillus sp. C11.1. Classification (NCBI taxonomy): domain Bacteria; kingdom Bacillati; phylum Bacillota; class Bacilli; order Caryophanales; family Bacillaceae; genus Cytobacillus; species Cytobacillus sp. C11.1. The sequence goes on from NZ_CM176935.1 coordinate 1,831,077, forward strand.
GGCTCATCCAAGCGGGCCCCAGCTTTGTTTTTGAAAGGAGAAAACTTATGGTAAAAAATAAAGTAGTATTTATAACTGGAGCAGCTCAGGGAATAGGCTACGAAATTGGAAAAAGGTTTGCGGAAAACGGGTCTAAAATTGTTTTGACAGATATTCAGGAAGACGCCGTCAAAAAAGCTGCAGAAACTCTCAACAGTGAAGGGTACGAAGCGATCGGCCTAAAATGCGATGTGACTTCTGAACAGGAAATACAAGAGGCGATCCAGGAAACAGTCAGCCATTTCGGGACACTGGATGTTCTGATCAATAATGCAGGACTGCAGCATGTTTCGTTTATTGAGGATTTTCCAACTGAAAAATTTGAGTTTCTCATCAAGGTCATGCTGACCGCGCCCTTCGTAGCGATTAAGCATGTAATGCCTGTCATGAAAAAACAAAAATCAGGAAGAATCATCAATATGGCTTCAATCAACGGATTGGTAGGGTTTGCAGGGAAAGCTGCTTATAATAGCGCGAAGCATGGAGTGATTGGCCTTACGAAAGTCGCTGCTCTGGAGGCAGCCGAAGACGGCATCACTGTTAATGCGATTTGTCCGGGCTACGTAGATACTCCGCTAGTAAGAAACCAGCTGAATGATCTTGCCAAAACGAGAAATGTACCGCTTGAAAAAGCACTTGAAGAGGTTATTTATCCATTAGTGCCGCAAAAAAGACTTTTAACCGTTGAAGAAATTGCAGACTATGCGATTTTCCTTGCTGGCGAATCAGCAAAAGGGATTACGGGCCAAGCGGCAGTTATTGATGGAGGCTATACCGTTCAGTAATAAAAGGGACTAAAACAGCCACTGTGAACTGCAGGAGAATCGGATCTTATCTACATATTAAAGAGGGCTGCCATGCCCTCTTTTTCTATTGATCCAGAAGTTGAATAAAATAGCGTGAAATTTGGGTATATTGGAAATACCTAAATCCTGCAGGTAATTGGTGGAGATATTTTGTATTTACTATTGGTGGTTCTAGTCTATATTTTTTTCGCATGGAAATTTGTTGATTGGAAAAGATGGAAGGAGTATTATCCAACCGTCCAATTTTATATGATCGCAAACTTCCTTTATAATTTTTTGTTCTATAATCATACGCTTTGGGCTTACAGGGCCGTTACCTTCGATTGGCTAAACCACACTTTTATTGAAATCACCTTCACCTTGATTATCATTCCAGTCGTCGTTATGATCTATCTTCGTTATTTTCCTGAAAAGAAGCTAAAGAAAAAATTTATATATACAGGTGTTTGGATCATCTATTTTTCAGTGCTGGAGTATTTGTTTTCAAAGAAAGGATTGTTTGTATATGATAACGGCTGGGGATTCTGGTGGTCTGTACTCTTTAATACAATAATGTTCATTATGCTGCGAATGCATTATAAAAAGCCCGGCATCGCTTTGGCGGTTTCCGTTCCTATTATCGCTATTCTTCTATGGTTCTTTCATCCTCATCTTGCTGATTTGAAGTAGATTTTGGGAGAAACACTGAGTAATTGCGGGGTGCTGTTTATTTTAATAATATTCATGTAGAATTGTGCACTTATTCAATGGTCTCTGCATATTCTGGATATTAAATTCCCTGTCAGGATAAGCCTACTTGCAACCTGGCGGGAAATTTATTACAATAGCTATATTCTCATATATATAAATGCTTAGATAAGGAATAGTAATGGTGCTTCAGCCCGATTATAGAGAGTTGACGGACGGTGCAAGTCAGCCGGGCACATCATGAACTCGCCTTTGAGCAGCAAGTGTGAAGTAGCAGTAATGCTTGCCGTATTCCGCGTTAAGGATGAATGAAGCGAGTGACATGGTCACTAATGTGGGTGGTACCGCGGGAGATTTATACATAATCCTCTCGTCCCTTTTATGGGATGAGAGGTTTTTTTATTTTATTTTCACTAATAGGAGGAAACAAAGATGAGTTTCAATCACCAGGAGATTGAAAAAAAGTGGCAAAGCTACTGGGACGAAAATAAGACATTTAAAACAACTGAAGATAAAGGCAAGCGCAAGTTTTATGCGCTTGATATGTTCCCTTATCCGTCTGGCGCAGGCCTTCATGTTGGGCATCCGGAAGGCTATACAGCAACAGATATCCTTTCTCGCATGAAGCGTATGCAGGGCTATAATGTCCTTCACCCAATGGGCTGGGATGCATTCGGTTTGCCTGCAGAGCAATATGCGCTTGATACAGGGAATGATCCGGCAGAATTTACAGAGCAAAATATCAATACATTCCGCCGCCAGATTAAAGCACTAGGCTTTTCCTATGATTGGGATCGTGAAGTCAATACAACAGATCCTGAATATTATAAATGGACACAATGGATTTTCTTAAAGCTTTATGAAAAAGGGCTAGCTTATATTGATGAAGTAGCTGTTAACTGGTGTCCTGCATTGGGAACTGTTCTAGCCAATGAAGAGGTTATTGACGGAAAAAGTGAGCGCGGCGGCCATCCGGTAGAGCGCCGTCCAATGAGGCAGTGGATGCTAAAAATTACGGCTTATGCGGATCGCCTGCTTGAGGATCTTGATTTGTTGGATTGGCCAGAAAGCCTTAAAGATATGCAGAGAAACTGGATCGGACGTTCAGAAGGTGCAGAGGTTACCTTTAATATAGATGGCCATGACGGTACTTTCACTGTTTTTACAACACGCCCAGACACATTATTCGGTGCAACATATGCTGTTCTGGCTCCGGAGCACGGGCTTGTTGATAAAATTACAACGGATGAGCAGCGTGAAGCGGTTCAGGCATACATTGACAAAGTAAAGAGCAAGAGCGATCTTGAGCGTACTGATTTGGCAAAAGAAAAAACGGGTGTATTCACTGGCGCTTATGCAGTCAATCCCGTTAACGGCGAAAAAATGCCAATCTGGATTGCAGACTACGTTCTAGTAAGCTATGGAACAGGTGCGATTATGGCTGTTCCGGCTCATGACGAACGCGATTATGAGTTTGCCAAGCAATTCGAACTTCCAATTAAAGAGGTAGTTGCAGGCGGAGACGTTGAGAAAGAAGCCTACACTGGCGATGGCGTCCATGTAAACTCTGATTTCCTTAATGACTTAAACAAAGAAGATGCCATCGAAAAAATCATCGCGTGGCTTGAAGAAAAAGGTATTGGAACGAAAAAGGTTACGTATCGACTTCGTGACTGGCTATTCAGCCGCCAGCGTTACTGGGGAGAGCCAATTCCAATTATTCATTGGGAGGACGGAACAATGACAGCCGTTCCAGATGAGCAGCTGCCATTGGTACTTCCGAAGACAACGGAAATTAAACCATCCGGTACAGGTGAGTCTCCATTAGCCAACATTGATGAGTGGGTAAACGTTGTGGACCCTGAAACAGGCAAAAAAGGCCGCAGAGAAACAAACACAATGCCGCAATGGGCAGGAAGCTGCTGGTACTACTTGCGCTATATTGATCCTAAAAACAGTGAAGCTCTTGCAGATCCTGAAAAATTAAAAGAGTGGCTTCCGGTTGATATCTATATCGGCGGAGCAGAACATGCGGTTCTTCACCTTCTATATGCCCGCTTCTGGCATAAGGTCCTTTATGATGTAGGCGTTGTCCATACGAAAGAGCCTTTCCAAAAGCTATTCAACCAGGGGATGATCCTTGGCGAAAATAATGAAAAAATGAGTAAGTCAAAAGGTAATGTAGTCAATCCGGATGAGATTGTTGCGAGCCATGGTGCAGACACACTTCGTCTATACGAAATGTTCATGGGGCCGCTTGAAGCATCGATAGCCTGGTCTACAAATGGATTGGACGGTTCAAGAAGATTCCTAGACCGCATCTGGCGCTTATTTGTTGAAGACAACGGCGAATTAAGTTCGAAAATCCAGGACACTGAAGAAGGCACGAATCTGGAAAAGGTATACCACCAAACCGTTAAAAAGGTAACTGAGGACTACGAAGGATTACGCTTCAATACAGCCATTTCACAAATGATGGTATTTATTAATGAAGCATATAAAGCTGCTGTCCTTCCAAAAAGCTATGTTGAAGGCTTTGTAAAAATGCTTTCCCCAATCGCTCCTCATATATCAGAAGAGTTATGGTCAAAATTCGGCCACAGCGGATCGATTGCCTATGAAGCATGGCCTGCATACGATGAAGCGAAAATGGTTGACGACGAAGTAGAAATCGTTATCCAAATCAACGGCAAGGTAAAAGCAAAACTAATGGTTCCTGCAGATGCCAAGAAAATATATTGGAGCAAATCGCAATGGGCGATGACAAGGTAAAAGAGCAAATCGACGGAAAAACAGTCCGCAAAGTTATTGCAGTACCAGGTAAACTTGTAAATATCGTTGCAAATTAAGACTTTTTAGCTAAATCCACCTCTTTTTACGAAAAAGGGGTGGTTTTTTTGTGTGAATGCAGAAAAAAGGCATAAAAAGAGATACTGTTAGTGCCATAAAACAGCTTGAAATTATTTTGAAAAAGGCTATATCGTCAACTGTGGCATTTTAATCGTCAACCTAGCAAATATATCATCAAATCGGGCCCATATATCATCAACTAGGCCAATTAGGTGCCTGGTACCCTTTTCCGGCACTACCTTCAGAGAAGTGTATAAAGAGTTAGCCATATCGCATATCAGCGGTCAAGGCTGAAATTTGAGAGCACCCTGAAAATAAAAGCATCAGCCAACTGCCTGTAAAAGCTGAACTTTACCGCAGATTAACAGGCAGTAGGGCTGAAGATTAGCATAATGCGTGAAAAATAGAGAGCATCAGCCAACTGCCTGTAAATACCCGATAAGTGAAACTAACCTTTATGGAGATAAAACGCTCCATAAAGGAAGTTTCACTTTATATTTTTTGTGCCATATAGGGTATTATAGGAGTGGCGGCATTTATCAATGCTACATGCCTGATATTTAGAAGCTTTTTAGAAAGGGTGTTAGTAATGGACCGTATTGAAGAAATTACAACAGAAGAATTGCAAAAGAAGCTGGAAGCAGGAGAGAAGCTTGAGCTTGTGGATGTAAGGGAAGATGATGAGGTTGCATCTGGCAAGATTCCAGGAGCGAGGCATATCCGCATGGGGACCATTCCGGAAAACCTTGATAAATTTGATAAAGACACTGAATACATTTTCATTTGCCGCTCCGGCAACCGCAGCGGAAATGTATGCCACTATATGATTGAACAAGGCTATAAGGTCCGCAATATGGTTGGCGGCATGATGAACTGGCAGGGCAAAACTGAATAACACACAAAAGCGAAGCTGACAAGGCTTCGTTTTTTTGGGCATATAATTTTAAAAATTAAGAAAATTGTCCAAACTGATTAAAAAAGCCAGAAAGGAAGAGTTCTATGATAAAGGTGAAATTATTTGATCATGAACACGAAAAGGATCTAGAAAAGGATATGAACCACTTTTTAGAGAAAATCGAAGAGAAAAAGCTGCTGGATATAAAATATAATGTGGCAGCAGTACAAGAGGATGAAGACGAGCAGATATACTGTTTTTCTGCGATGGTCATATATAGAGCCTGATGCATGGCAAGCATCAGGCTTATATTTTTACTAAACGATTTTTTAGGAGCCTGCAGCATTAATCCCTGCAAGCCTGCCTGTTACGAGAGCGGATGTAATGTTATATCCGCCTGTATAGCCGTGTATATCAAGGATTTCTCCACAAAAGAAGAGGCCTTCCATCTTTTTCGAAGCCATCGTTTGCGGTTCAATTTCTTTAACAGATACACCGCCGCCAGTCACAAAGGCTTTATCAAGCGGCAAAGTGCCATTGACAGTAAACTGAAAGGATTTGCAGCTTTTTACAAAGCTTCTGATTTTTTCATTGGAGATAGTGGCGCCCTGTGCCGCAGGGTCAATTTCATTTTGGTAAAGAAGAAACATTAAGTACCTTTCGGGCAGAAGCCCTTTAAGCAAATTCTTAATGCTTTTCTTCGGTTCATCCTTAATCATTTTGGAAACTTCCTGGAATAAGGGTTCTTCTTTAGTATCAGGAACTGTATCCAGATTCATTGTAACTTCTTTTAGATTCCATTTTTTCATTGCTTTCACTACATACTGGCTGCAGCGCAAAACGGCAGGGCCGCTAATGCCGAAATGAGTAAAAATCATATCCATCCTATGGGTGATTAGGGCTTTTCCTTTCGGGTTTAGAACGCTTAGCGCCACACTTCTAAGGGATAGTCCCTGCAGCGTTTTTTCCTTAATAAATCTTTCCGCAGAGGTCAATGGAACTTCGGTTGGGAAAAGATCGGTGATCGTATGGCCCGCTTTTTTCGCCCATGCATAGCCATCTCCGGTTGAACCTGTATGCGGGACTGATTTACCTCCGACCGCAATGACCACAGCATCTGCATCATAAACATCACCTGTCTTTAATTCTACCGATTTCACCCTGCCATTTTCATAATGGACATCATGGATGGGGCTATTGGTTTTAATATCTACCTTTAACTCTTTAAGTTTTGTGATCAGGGCATCCACAACGGATTGGGCTCTATCAGTTACCGGAAACATCCGTCCGTGATCTTCTTCTTTCAGCTTAATGCCCAGGTTTTCAAAGAATCTAATAATATCCTCATTGCTGAAAAGGGAGAAGGCGCTATACAAAAAACGCCCATTCCCGGGTATGTGCTTAATGATTTCGTCTACTGGCAGCCTATTTGTGACATTGCATCGGCCTCCGCCGGAAATCGCGAGCTTTCTGCCAAGCTTGTCCCCTTTATCGATCAAAAGCACTTTTGCCTTCTGTTCGGCTGCTCCGATGGCAGCCATTAATCCTGACGGTCCTCCGCCAATTACAATTACATCATATTTCATATTTCCACCAACTTATCTTGATTCACTTTTTAAGCAATAGTTCTATTATAATGCAATTATCCGTTTTCTAAAAATAATGCCGTTATATACAGGTTTTGTAAGTGGCATTTCTTCGTCAAGAAGAGTACACTACAAATAGTGTGTCTAAAAAGATAGAAAAATGACGAATTTTTATATTATTTATGATAAAATCATTGTCGCTATTAGCTTCGGCCTTATCATACTATTCTCACAGATTGCAGGCTGCAGTTTTTAAGGAAGGGATTATATGTCATCTAAGCTTTTAAAGGGAACCTTCATTTTAACGCTCGGGACGATTATTTCAAAGGTTCTTGGTTTGTTTTATGTTATTCCTTTTTATCATATTGTCGGGAAGGAAGGGACCGCGCTTTATTCCTTTTCGTATACACCTTATACAATCTTTATTAGTATTGCGACAGCGGGTGTACCGCTGGCCGTTTCGAAGTTTATATCCAAATATAACGCTATAGAGGAATATGCAGTCGGGAGAAAGCTTTTTAAATCAGGCTTGGTAATCATGCTGGCCAGTGGAATACTTTCGTTTCTCATCTTATTTTTGATGGCTCCGGTTGTGGCTGAAATGACACTTGCAGGAAAAGATGTTGAAGTCAGCATTGGGGATGTGACCACCGTTATCCGGGCGGTTTCATTTGCATTAATTATTATTCCTTTTATGAGCTTAATTAGAGGTTTCTTTCAGGGACATCAGTCAATGGGGCCCACAGCAGTTTCACAGGTTGTGGAACAAATTGTCCGAATTCTGTTTGTCCTGGTCGGTGCGTATATTGTCTTAAACGTAATGAAAGGCTCTCTTACTGCAGCAATTAGTGTTGCCACCTTTGCGGCGTTTATTGGCGGACTGGGCAGCCTCGGGGTTTTGTTTTGGTATTGGTATAAGCGCAAGCCTCATTTGGACAAATTGCTTGAGGATGATAAAGGAACAGTCGATATATCCCTAAAAGATATTTATAAAGAAATCATCCTTTATGCAGCTCCCTTTGTGTTTGTAGGTCTTGCAAATCCGCTTTTTCAGTTTATTGACCAGGTTACCTTTATGAGAGCTATGGCATCTATCGGTGAGAAAGCAAATGCTGTAGCCGCATTCTCTGTCCTAAACTTTGAAACACATAAGCTAGTCATTATTCCGGTATCATTGGCAACAGCCTTTTCACTGACGCTTGTTCCGAGTGTAACAAAGGCGTTTATGGAAGAAGACAGGTCAGATTTAAACCGCCAGCTCAATCAGACGTTCCAGGTGCTTCTGTTTCTGACTCTTCCTGCCGTAGTCGGCTTGTCCTTGCTGGCAGAACCCGTCTTTACATTATTTTACGAGCATAAAGAGCTGGGAACTGAAGTATTGCGAACATATGCACCAGTAGCAATCCTATTTGCCTATTTCTCGGTTACCGCAGCCATTTTGCAGGGAATCAATGAGCAGCGCTTTACGATTCTCAGTTTGCTCACAGGCTTGCTGGTAAAGCTGTCTTTGAACATTCCGCTTATAAAGCTATTTGAAACACAAGGGGCCGTTTTCGCAACGGCACTTGGCTATACTGTGGCAATCTTAATAAATCTTTATGTAATTAAAACATATGCCAAATATCCGTTTAAGCTTATCTTAAGAAGAGGCATGCTGATTGTATTATTTACTTTCTGTATGTTCATTGTCACAAGCATTGTTTATAAAGTTTTAACCATTTTCTTATCGCCGGCAACTGATTTACAGGCGATAATCATTGTAGCTATCTGTGCAGCAGCTGGAGCGGGCATCTATTTCTACTTGAGTTTCAGAACAAAGTTAATCTATATCCTGTTCGGGTCAAGAGTTGATAGAATGATGAAGAAGCTAAGGCTGAGGGCATAATAAAAAGGTCTCCGCATGATGGAGACCTTTTTGCTGAATTTACTACTGGCCATAACCGCCGTCACCGATGCCGAGACGCCTTTCGATTCGGTCAAGCCTGCGGTTCAGTCGGTCAACCTGCCGTTCAAGCCTTTGCACCTGGCGTTCCAGGCGATCGAGACGTCTATCTGTATTGCCGCCTCCCGGATAATCTGGATAACCTGGATAACCTGGCGAAATACCGGGAAGGGGAATATATATGCCTTGCCCTTGCTGGCGTGGGTACATACTAATCAGCTCCTCTTTCATATAGATTCGAACATATGATATTAGTCTATGTATAGCGGGCGGATGTGACATGGACAGCAGCCCAAGTAAATGGTTTTTAGAATTGGAGGGTTAATCAACGATGAGAATTGATAAAATGCTGGCCAATCTGGGTTATGGCAGCCGAAAAGACGTTAAAAAGCTCTTAAAGGATGGAGCCGTAACGGTTAACGATGAAAAAGTGAAAGACCCGAAGCACCATGTAAATCCTGAAGAGGATGCTGTAGTGATTAATGGTGAGAGGGTTGAGTATAAGGAATTCATCTATTTAATGATGAACAAACCGCCTGGCTTAATCTCGGCAACCGAGGATACCCAGTTTGAAACCGTTGTGGACCTGCTGGAAATGGATGACCTTGTTTTTTCCCCGTTTCCCGTTGGTCGCCTGGATAAGGATACAGAGGGCCTTTTGCTGCTGACGAATGACGGACAGCTTGCACATCGGCTGCTTTCTCCCAAGAAGCATGTTCCTAAAACCTACTTTGCAGTCATTGACAGTGAGGTAACAGATGAAGATATTGCCGCATTTAAAGAAGGAGTCATCTTGGATGATGGCTATGAAACCAAACCTGGAGAACTTAAGATTTTAAAATCAGGTATAACCTCTGATATTGAATTAACTATTACAGAAGGAAAGTTTCATCAGGTGAAAAGAATGTTCGAGGCTGTCGGTAAAAGAGTCATTTATTTAAAAAGGCTTACAATGGGGCCACTCGGGCTTGATGAGACATTGGAGTTGGGAGAATACCGGGAATTGACAGAAGAAGAGCTCGAAATGCTGCTAGATTATGAAGTGAAATAAAGACAAAAAAATCGCCCTTAGAACGGGCGATTTTTTTCAATCTATTATGTTGGTGAACGTTTGTGTTAAGATGAAATCTTTACTTTCTTTTGGGTAATGGTCCATTTGCCTCTGCTTGGGCTTTTAACCAAGTCATTGTAGGCAAGGACATTTAAATCTCTTTGTATGGTGCGAGGAGTAATACCAAATTCCTCTACAAGCTCCTGAGTTGTTACAGTTCCGCGCTTACTGATAAACATGTAGACGGATTTTACACGGTTTAACATCCGGTTAGTTGAAGGTTTCAAAAAACCACTCCCTATCCTTTTTTCAAACCCCATGGCAATTCCCTGCAACCGACAGCTACATTGAAGAAATAGATCCTTCAAAAGTATGTAGTTTTCTTTTCCCCAGACAACCCCTTTGTATTCTGGATATTTTTAGTCTAGATGTCATACCTCTGACTATATTGTAACTCTATTATCTGATAATTTCTACTTTAAGGAAACAAATTTACAAAATATTTATAATGCTTCCTGTTTTATAGTCTGTACATCTCCCTCCTTTTTAATGTATTTTCATTTCCCTTTAAATAGCGAGTTAAACATTCACTTTACTTTGCGAGTTAACTCTCACTGGGAAATTGCCTCTTAGTATACCTTATGGTGCAGGAGGCTAGTGTTATGTACAGAAAATTCAAAAAATGTGAATAATTTTCTTATAAATAGTAAACCTTTTCCAATCTCATCCGTAAGAATAGACAGGAGGAGAGTATATGAACTTATTGAATGTAGATATTGCCTCTGCAGGCTATGAAAATGAAAATGCGATTATACAAAATATTCATTTTGAATTAATGCAAGGAGAATTAATTGGCCTAATTGGACCAAATGGTGCAGGAAAAAGCACCACGATGAAAACGATCCTGGGACTGCTGGAGCACAAAAAGGGGTTAGTAGATTTTAAGGAAGGGGCCAACTATTCTTATATTCCGGAACGGCCTATTTTTTATGATGAACTGACACTCTGGGAGCATCTCGACTTTGTGGCTGCGGTTGAAGGAATTCAGGATAAAGAATACAAGGGTATGGCCGACAAGCTTTTACATCAGTATAAGCTGGCTGAGCATGCCCATAAGTTTCCGGGGACCTACTCAAAAGGAATGCAGCAAAAGGCTATGCTGATTCTCGCTATGATTGCAAATCCGGACGTTTATATAATTGATGAACCGTTTATTGGCCTCGATCCGAATGCTATGAAACTGTTTCTTGAATCAATTGAAAAAGAGAGGAAAAGAGGTGCAGGGATCCTTATGTCTACCCATGTTCTTGATACGGCAGAAAAGGTTTGCAGCCGCTTTTTGATTGTGCATGAAGGCCAGCTCAAAGCATCAGGCACTTTAAGTGAGATTAGGCAGCAATGCAGTCTTCCGGGAGGCTCACTCTATGATTGTTTCCACCTAATTGCAGAGGGAGCCGGCAATGAGGAGCGGTGATATTTTTTTTAGAAGATTAATCAGCAGCTGGAAATATCAGTACAGCGTTTTCCGATCGATCGCAGATTGGACGATCTGGCTGTACATCATTCTTCCGGGAGCAGCCATTTTAGTGATGATGTACCGTTCCTGGTGGACTGAAACGCCTGATTGGATTGCAAACTTCCCTTTATTCCTGCTTTTCTTTTTGCTTTATGTATTTTCATGGCTGGGAAGTATCCGGCCTTTTGTTCAGGAAGCTGATAAAGTATTTCTTATTAAGAATAGGAATCTCTATTTGGGAATGAGGAAATGGGGACTTGGTTATTCGTTTCTTTTTCAGGCAATCAGCACAGCAGCATTGATCCTATTGCTATTACCCTTTCTAATAAACAGATATTTTTTGGAATGGAGCCAGATAACTGCCCTGCTCGTTTTTTTCCTTGTATTGAAGTGGACGATTATGACCGTTTCCTACCAGATGAAGAGGATTGAAAATAAATTTAAAAAATATGTTCTGGGCTTTTTGCTTTTTGTTTTGTTTAGCTGGTTCAGCCAGCTCGTTTATTTCCTTTGGGATCTTGGGGAAGTTTTGCCGGTTTATATCACGTCAGCGGTTCTCCTGGCAGGCACGCTTGCGCGAATATTCCAGCTGTTAAATAGGGTTTCGGCCATAGACTTTGAAGTTAAGCTGGAACAGAAGGAAAAAACAAAGTATATTCAATGGATTTTTATGATGGCTCCTGAAATTGAAAAGCCAGCTTTTTCAATGCGCAGCAAGCCGCTGTTTTTTCGAAAATCCAAACGGCTCTTTAAAAAGAGGACACCGGTTACAGGACTAATTGAATTATTTTTAAAGATATTTATCAGGAACCCGTCGTATATCATCAGTTATTTCAAGATCATATCGATAAGCGCTGCCGGTATCATTATCATTCCACCTTTATGGATAAAAGCAATTGTTTTAGGCATATTCCTTTTTTTAGCCTACTCCTGGCTGTCCATTACCTGGGATAAGGCCATTATGTCCCATCCTTTTACAAAAAAATATGGTGAAAAGGAATTCTATTATTCTGCAAGGAAAAAAGCTGTGTGGGGATTGTTTTTATTGGCGATTATGCTATTAGGGCTGGTGCTGGCATGCTGGTTAATCGTTTTATCCAAGTTTGAGATTCATGGAGGGATTGATTCTTGAATATATTTTGGAGGAAAATGCCGGGGAGATTCCTTTATAATAAGGTCAGATGAGGAGGGATGGACCATTCTTTTTAGAAGGTTTCTGAAAAGGCTTTATACGCTGAATAATTGGCTGATTTTTATTTCAAGCGGATTTTTAATAATTTTTAGTACTATTATTATGACTCTCATAGAACCGGAGACTTTTTCGAATTACTTCGATTCCTTTTGGTGGGTAATGACAACTGTAACGACTGTAGGATATGGTGATTTCTTTCCTGTATCCGTTGCAGGAAGAGTATACGCGGTATTTTTGTACTTGATTGGGATTGGCCTTATCGGGATTGTGATTGGAAAATTAGTTGAAGGCTTTGCTCAATTCCGTATTAAGCAAGAGGAGGGAAAAATGAGTTATAATGGGAAAAATCATATTGTAGTGGTTGGCTGGTCAAAAAAAGCGGAGCATGCACTTGAGGAAATCAGGCTGGCATATCCAAGCAAAGAAATCGTACTGATTGCTATGATGGAAAAGACACCGGTCAAGCATGATAATGTCCACTTTGTTCAAGGGGATGCTGCAGATGGAGCAGTACTGGAAAGGGCAAATATTAAAGAAGCGAAAAGTGTTATTATTTTTGCAGATGACTCCATTGAAGATAACCAGCTGACAGATGGGAAATCTTTGTTGATTGCCACTGGTATCGAACGTCTCGCAGGGGATCTTCATATAACAGTGGAAATAAAGGTTGAGAAGCATATGGATTTGTTTAAGCATGTATCGGTTGATGAGTTTATCATTTCGGATGAAATGATCTCCAGAATGGCTGCACAAGCAGTTCTTTCCAACGGAGCGACTACCATATATTCACAGCTGATGAGCCGTAAAGTGGGGGAAGATTTGTACCAACTTCCTGCATCGCCAAAGTGGTTAACCTACAGGGATGCCTTTTATTGCTTGCTTGAAGAGGGGGCAACCCTAATCAGTTCGGGGCAGGATATGAATATTAACCGCCGGCTTGACGAGAAGATACCGTCAGGTGCTATATTATATATTATTTGTGATCATGATACATACTCAAAATTGATAGCCGACAAATAATAAGGAGGAAAATTGTATGAACGTGCTGGATTGGAAAAAAGAAGTGGATAAGAGAAAAGACGCTTTAATTGAAGATGCGCAAAAATTGCTTAGAATTAAAAGTATCCTGGATGAAGAAAACGGTACAGAAAATGCTCCACTCGGAGAAGGAGTTAAGGATGCTTTGGATTTTATGCTGGAGCTGGGTGAAAAGGATGGATTCACAGCGAAGAATGTCGGCAATTTGGCAGGACATTTGGAATTCGGTGAAGGCGAAGAGATCGTTGGAGTGTTATGCCATGTTGATGTTGTTCCTGAAGGAGACGGCTGGACAAGCGATCCATTTGGTGCAGAAATCCGCGAAGGTAAGATATTCGCCAGAGGGACAATTGACGACAAAGGACCGACAATGGCTGCTTACTATGGCATGAAAATAGTAAAAGAAATGGAACTGCCTCTAAGCAAACGTGTCCGCATGATTATCGGTACAGATGAAGAAAGCGATTGGCGCTGTGTGGAACACTACTTTAAACATGAGGAAATGCCATCCATGGGATTTGCTCCAGATGCAGACTTCCCGATTATTTACGCGGAAAAGGGAATATCTGATTTTGACCTTGTGCAAATCGGCAAATATGAAGGAACGGAAAGAGAGATATTGGCGGAAGTAACCTCTTTCCAGTCAGGGAGAAGGTATAATATGGTTCCGGATTTTGCGAGAGCCAGCCTTGTAGTCCATCTCGAACAGACCGAGGTCGTACAAAGGTATATCGACTTTCTTAAAAAGGCGGAACTCAAGGGAAAGTATTACATAGATAACGGAGAACTGATTCTTGAACTTCAGGGGATATCCGCTCATGGAATGGAGCCTGACAATGGAAAAAATGCCGGTATTCTAATGGCATCCTTCCTGGCTTCCCTTCAGATCGATGATAAAGCATACCAATACTTCCAGTTTATATCCCATTATTTATGCGATGATTCAAGAGGGAGGAAGCTGGGGATTGCCTGCTCGGATGACATAACAGGCGACTTAACCGTCAATGTCGGCAAACTTTCTTATACGCAGGAGAATGGCGGCCGTCTCGGTTTTAATGTGCGTTATCCTGTTAGTAATGATATGGCAGAAACAAAAGACAAACTGCAGCCCTTGATCGAACAAGAGCACTTCAAATTAGAAAATTTTACGGATTCCAAGCCGCATCATGTGGAAGAGGATGATTTCCTGATTCAAACGCTGAAAAAAGTGTATGAACAGCAGACAGGTGATAAGGCAGAACTTCTGTCCATCGGGGGTGGCACCTATGCAAGGTCCTTAAAATCAGGTGTTGCCTTCGGTCCGCTATTCCCTGGCCGTGAAGACATCGCTCACCAAAAAGATGAATATATGTTTATTGAAGATATGCTAAAAGCTGCAGCTATTTATGCACAGGCCATTTATGAGCTTGCGAAATAGAGCTGAAACCTGATATGATGGCTGAAAGATTTTACACAATAGAAATTAAATGATACGAGAAACCAATGCGGGGAGTGGCAGTGTGAATGGAATATGTCATTTTGAATGGAGAATTAATTGAGCGTTCAGAGGCAAAAGTCGATATTGAAGACCGCGGCTATCAGTTTGGTGATGGGGTTTATGAGGTTATCCGAATATACAACGGAAAAATGTTCACAGCCGATGAACACCTTGAACGGCTGCTTGATAGCGGTAAGAAAATAGACTTGAACATACCTTATACTGTTGAAGAGCTAAAACAGCAGCTCAAAGAGATGATTATAAAAAATAAGCTGGAGCTGGGAATTGTTTATATGCAATTTACAAGAGGCGCATCGCCAAGAAACCATGCTTATCCTGGACCAGAAGTGCTGCCTGCGTTCACTGCCTATACGCGTGAAACGGCTAGACCGGTTGAAAGCATGAAAAATGGTGTAAAGGCTTTGTTGATTGAAGATATCCGCTGGCTCCGCTGTGATATAAAAAGCCTGAATCTGCTTGGAAACATAATGGCAAAGCAAAAAGCGGCACAGTCCGGCTGTTACGAAGCTATTCAGCACCGTGGAGACACAGTAACAGAAGGAAGCTCATCAAATATCGCCATTGTAAAAGATGGCAAGGTGTACACCCACCCTGCCACTAACCTAATTCTTAACGGCATTACCCGCCGCAAAATTAATGAGATCTGCCATGAAAATGGAATTGCCGTTGAAGAATCAGTTTTTACGGTTGAGGGCCTAAAACACGCCGATGAAGTATTTATGTCTAGTACGTCTGCCGAAATTACGCCTATCACAGAAATTGAAGGAAAGCCGGTTGGCAGCGGCACTCCAGGACCAGTCACAAGGAATTTGCAGGATCTTTTTGAAAAAGAAATTGAAAAGCAGTGCGGGGATTTAACGATAAAATTAAGATAATCTAAAGCAGCCGGAAAGCCCGGTTGTTTTTTAATTTCAGATTATGCTGGCTTTAACTCACACCTAAGCACTTAGTTTCCGGAAATTATACTGAAAAATGAGGCATAATCAGCCAAACAAAAGACCCCGAATTCACTCCCGGGGTCTTAAAAATTGGTTGTTTTCTAAGAGGTTGTTGTTTTTAAATAGATTTGTGAATAAGAACATTGATAAATAAGTTGGTTGATTGGAGCGTAAGGTGCGAGACTCCAGCGGGAGGAGTGGGAAAGGTGAGACCCCACAGGCGCTGAGCGCCGAGGAGGCTCACCGCCCGCCCCGCGGAAAGCGAGCATCCTGGAGCGGAAATCAACCTCTCCTCACTACTTGTTTAAAATGCAACAAAGTTAAGAAAACAGCCTAAAATTTTTATTCAAATTGAAAAAGATCGCTTGATAGATATCTTTCGCCTGTATCGCAAACGATAAATACCACAACATCTTCCGGCTTCAGCGTTTTTGCAACCTGGATGGCGGCATAGCATGCTGCTCCTGAAGAAGGGCCTACAAGAATACCTTCCTCCCTTGCCAATCTGCGCGTTGTATCATATGCTTCTTCATCCTTAATTTGATGAATTTCATCATAAACATCCGTATTGAGTATTTCCGGGACAAATCCAGGGCTTGTGCCAACGAGTTTATGTTTGCCGGGCTTTCCCCCTGATAATACCGGTGAACCCTTTGGCTCGACAACATGCACTTCCAAGCCTGGATAATTCTCTTTTAATACCTCGCCCGTACCTGTAATGGTACCGCCTGTTCCCGCAGTAGCCACGAATGCAGAAAGATTCTTGCCGATCTGTTTCATGCCGTCGATAATTTCCAGTGCCGTGGAATGTCTATGCGCATCCGGATTTGCATTGTTTTCAAATTGCATAGGTACAAAGCTGTCTGGAATTTCGGCAGCAAGTTCATTTGCTTTTTTTATGGAACCCGGCATTTTTTCATCTCCAGGTGTCAGGACCACTTCTGCACCATATGCTTTTAAAATATTAATGCGTTCCGCTGTCATCGTATCCGGCATAACAAGAATAGCTTTATAGCCGCGTGCTGCTGCGTTCATCGCCAGCCCAATGCCTGTATTACCGCTTGTTGGTTCAATAATGGTTGCGCCTGGTTTAAGCTTGCCTGCTTTCTCTGCTTCAACAATCATATTGAAAGCAGCACGGTCCTTTACGCTACGGCTAGGGTTGTAAAACTCGAGCTTGCCATAAATGCTTGCGCCGTTTTCAGGAGCCAGCCTGTTTAATTTTACAAGCGGAGTATCTCCGATTAAATCTGCAAGATTATTGACTATTTTCATCTCTGACTCTCCCTTTCATATAAAGGTGGTATTTTTTATAACAAGCAAGATAGGGAATGAATATCCGCTATTGTCTCTTGTTATTTTGTGTGGTTCTGTTTAATTCAATCCTCAATAAGGAAATCTATAATAATGTTATATCATATTCATCATACCTAAAACAGACTATTCCAATCAAATCAAGGGGATTTAGGTTAAGATCTTAACAAATATATACTGAATTAGCAGGCAGGCATAAAGAATCTGCCAATTTTATGTGATGTTTGATAAAATAGGTAAAAATATGGAGGTAGGATCAGGTGACAGATCAGCAGAATGCTCATTTTTTCTTTGCTGTCAAAATACCAGCAGAGACAAAGAAAAAGCTTAAAGAATATAGCGATGGCCTAAGAGGGACTCTGCGCTTTAGCCGCTGGGTACATCATGAGGATTATCATATTACTTTAGCATTTCTTGGTTCGGCACCTGAGGACAAGCTTGGGACTGCTAAAAAGCTGGTGGATGAATCGATTAGAGGCGAAAAGTCGTTTCCGCTATCCATAAACCGGCTAGGTGTTTTCGGGAAAGAAAGTACGCCAAGAATATTTTGGTGCGACACTCAGCGGGAAGAGCGGCTGTATTCTATAAGGGACAAAGTTTTCTTCGCATGCAAGAAAGCGGGATTTGAACTTGAGACAAAACCTTTTAAGCCTCACATTACGATGGCGAGAAAATGGTCCGGCGTCGATTCATTTCAGAGGAACATGCTGGAAGAATATAACCCATTTCGTGATAAACCGCTTACGTTTACCGCTTCAGAGGTCGTCTTATATCAGACACACTTGGATAAAACGCCTAAATACGAAAGTGTTGCCATCTTTCCGCTTTTGCCGGAATAAAATTAGGTACATACTTATTTAAAAATAGGTTATTGCACATTCTTTAACTCTATGTTGATTGGAGCGGAAGGCGCGAAATATCGAAAATGCATGCATTCGCATTTTATTGGTCCGATGTTTATTCGAGGATGCTTATTCAACGTCCTGGGAGGCGCCCTTGCCGCCCGCGATTCGCTGGCTTCTTGAACGAAAATCAACAGGTAAGTTTGAAATAAATAGAGAAGTTAAATACGAAAGCAGGGCTAGGAGAAATGGGACAGTTGATTAAATTGCAGGACTATGTTTCACGGTATGAACAGGATATTTTTGTCTATCCATCCCGTTTTGTCAGGCTGAAGAAACAGCAATGGGATAAGTGGCATAAAGCATGGGATTCAAATGAAGCCTTTAGCTTTGAACCAGAGTCTTCTCTATCAAGGAATGGCGGGGACTGGCCAGAGGAAGAAAAAGAACCTCTTATGGATAAGTTGAAGGGTTTATTAAAACGCGGAAAAAATGAAGCCGAAGATGAGTATAGTCCACAAGAACTTCTGAAAGAAAAAAAGACTGCTGACGGGCTTGATTTTGAGGCTTCATTTACAGTTCGTCCGGAAACGGCAGAGAATTTAAAACTTCAGTTTCTTGATCAGCTTTACCGTTTTCAAATGAAATGGGCTACATCCACTTTAACGGAAAAGTCTTTTCCTGATAAACGATACTATTATGAAGAAAAATTGAAGTATTTTTTGCAGAGATTTCCTGATACTTATCTGGTAATGTACCATCCTATTTTTCTGCTGAAACAGGCACCTGTGGAAACAGAAACCATTTTAATTAGCCCGACCGAAACTTGGTGCATCAGTTTTCTTGAAGCAGAGGATTTAGCAGTATTTTCAGGTTCAAAGGATAGGTTCTGGATCAAAAAGGGAACAGGAGAAGAGAAAAAGATTCTTAATCCTTTGCTTGCTTTGAACAGAACGGAAAAGATTGTCCGTAAGGTATTTGAGGTCCATGAAATAGATTTTCCGATTAAAAAGGCAGTCATTAGCCGAAACGGGTATATTGATTATCCTACTGCCCCTTTCGATGTCCAGCTTATTGAAAAAAGAAATCATGAGCAATGGTTTCAAATAATGAGAAACCAGCGTTCCCCACTGAAGCATATTCAGCTTAAGGGAGCTCAGGCCCTGCTTCAATATTGCCAGACAACATCATTCAGAAGGCTGGAGTGGGAGGATTCGGATGATCAATGAAACCTTCACTTCAGCGGAGGACAGATAGGATGAGGCCGACCATTTTCATTATTAACCCACAGGCAAAGAACGGTTATTGCCAGAAGGTCTGGAGGAAGGTTGAGCAGGTGCTGCAGCATGAAAACGTCCCCTATTTTGCCAGCTGCACAGAATATAGCGGGCATGCTAAGGAGCTGGCCAGGTACTATGCAGAACAAGCCTGCGGCCAGAGATTATCTATTATTGCGGTCGGCGGAGATGGAACTCTTCATGAAGTTATTAATGGAACTGCCATGTATCCGCATGTGACAGTAGGTTTTATTCCCGGGGGCTCGGGGAATGACTTTTCCCGCGGGTTTGGGGTTCCTAAAGATCCAGCAGCTGCACTAATTACGATTTTAAAGGGGAAAGAAGATGAGACAGTCAGAACCGACATAGGAATGGTCAGACACACAGGAGAAAACGAAACATATTTTATTAATAATATGGGTGCGGGCTTCGATGCCCAAATTTCCGAAAAAGTTAACCGTTCCAAAATGAAAGGAATTTTAAATCGATTATCACTTGGGAAATTTGTTTATGCTCTTTATCTGATCAAAGAGCTGTTTGTCTATAAATGCTGTACCCTTGAAATCGAGATAGACGGAAGAAAGCAATCTTTTCATTCTGCCTGGTTTGTAACCGTATCCAATCAGCCATTTTATGGAGGCGGTATGAAGATATCTCCCGATGCAAATCCGTTTGATGGAATTCTAAATCTTACGGTTGTCCATAATATATCAAAGTTTAAGCTATTGTTTGTTTTTGCTTCTGTTTTTAAAGGAAAGCATGTGGCATTTAAAGAGGTAGCGATTCTTCAAGGCAAAACGATTAGGATACGTTCTTCACATCCTATCCCTGCCCATGCTGATGGGGAGCCTCTCGGGTGCACACCATTAACAGTATCTGTATGCAGGGATGAACTACCAGTTATTTTAAAAAAGAGGAAGTAAAGGAGATGAGCTCGCAATGATATCAATTGAACGGAACTACTATGCCTATTTAGATGAAATGTACATCATTACGATCTTACTTCCTTTCCAATATCATCAGGGGCGTTCCTCAAGGTTCTCTCTGCTTGCAGGTAATGAGGAAATTCCAATGGAGATAGTGACCAGCATGCCGATCGAGGAGTCCATTAAATATACATGCCGGATTGAGCAGGATCTGGTTATAGGGCAACAATACTGGGTTGTGGACGAATATGGCGAAAAAACCGACCTGCAAATGGGGGCAGTTATTCGAACCGAGCCTTTTGACGAAGAATTTTACTATGAAGGACCATTGGGGTTTTCTTATAGCAAAGATAAGACGCTCTTCAAGCTCTGGGCCCCTACTGCAACTAAAGTCAGGCTCAAGTTAAAAGCAACCGTGGATGATAAAGCTGGAACAGCAGAGATGGCCAGAGGGGAAAAAGGAGTGTGGAGCTGCGAGATCCCGGGTGATCTCGATCGTTATCTATACTCGTTCCTTGTTTGTATAAATCTTGAATGGAGAGAAGCAATTGATCCCTATGCAGTTTCTGTTGCCGTTAATGGAGAATATGGGGCTGTGGTTAATCTGGAAAGCACTAAAAAAGTTAAGCCTGAGCTCCCTCCTCTCCAGCAGCCGACAGACGCAATCATTTATGAAACACATATCAGGGATTTTACCATTCATCCGGGAAGCGGAGCCGCAAGGAAAGGCTTGTACCTTGGAGCCGGTGAAGTAAACACTACCGGAAATGACGGCGATCCAACCTGCCTTTCCTATGTAAAACAGCTGGGCATAACGCATATCGAATTCCTGCCTTTCCATGATTATGAAGGTGTGGATGAAAGAGGCCCAAAGAAGGACTATAATTGGGGCTATAATCCTTTGCACTTTAATGCGCCTGAAGGAAGTTATTCCACTGATCCTGGTGATCCTTATTCACGGATCAGGGAGTTAAAGGCGATGATCAACGCTGTTCATTCCGAGGGGTTGAGAGTCATTATGGACGTGGTCTATAACCATGTTTATATCAGGGAAGATTCTTCTTTTGAAAAAATTGTGCCCGGTTACTTCTTTCGCCATGACGAATTCGGAATGCCTTCAAATGGTACAGGAGTCGGAAATGACTTTGCTTCAGAGCGGCTGATGGCCAGAAAGTTTATTCTTGATTCAGTGGAGTATTGGATGAAGGAATATCAGCTGGATGGGTTCAGGTTTGATTTAATGGGTATACTTGATATTGAAACTATGAACAGGGTTCGGAATACAGCAAATTCGATTGATCCCACTGCTATTATTATTGGTGAAGGGTGGGATTTGAATACTCCGATCCCGGAGGATCAAAAGGCAAGCATCCGCAATCAGGATAAACTTCCTGGGATTGGCCAATTTAATGACTGGTTCCGGGACTCCATTAAAGGCAGCACTTTTAATTTGTATGATAAAGGGTATGCATTGGGGAATGAGCACTATTATGAAGCGGCAAAGCAGGTTTTGGCCGGCAGTATTGGCCTTGAAAAAAAGGAAAAGGGTATTTTCCTGTCTCCTTCCCAATCAGTAAATTATGTGGAATCACACGACAATCACACTCTTTGGGATAAAATCCTAGTGTGCTCCGAAAGTGCAGATGAAACCACTCAGCAGAGAAAGCATCGTCTTACTACAGTTATGGTGCTGCTCTCGCAGGGGATTCCATTTCTGCACAGTGGCCAGGAATTTTTCCGCACCAAAGAAGGGAACGGAAACAGCTACCGTGCACCGGATTCCATTAATAAGCTTGACTGGGAGCGGAAGAGCTGTTTTTCTGATAATGTTCAATATATTAAAGGAATCATTGACATAAGAAAAAATATCCCGCTGTTCAGGCTTGCAAGTGCCGACTTAATCCGAAGTTCCATGCGGTTTATTGATATGAAGAAGCCATTGATTGGTTTTGTTTTAAGTAGTGGAGAGAAAAATCCTGAGTGGAGCCGGGCTGCTGTAGTTTTCAATCCTACCATGGCTGAAGAGAGGGTAGCACTGCCAGACGGGGATTGGGAACTACTTGCGGATGGGCAAACTGCAGGGTTAATATCTAAGGGGAAAATTGCCAAAAGTTTAACCGTAATGCCGATCAGCACTTATGTATTGGTTTGCAGGCAATAACATAGCAGGATAAATCTCAATTCTGCAAACATTATCCTTATATAGAAAAAACAGCAGGAATTGGACGAATGTTCTTCATTTTTTCGCTCAATATTCCGGAAACCTAAATAGATACACTTGACGAAAAAAGCTAGTAAGAATAAAATTTATAAAGATGGCTATTGTGAGAAACTTGCATCAATAGCTCTTTTTTTATTTTACGATATCAATCTGTGTCCCTTGGAACAAGGGGCCGCATATAAAATATATTCGCCTGTTTACCCTGCGTGGTATAGATGCGTTCTTTAATTTAGCGGATTTAACAGGCTATTATGTGTGTATGAATGGACTTTTTGAAATATAACTTACCAGATGCATATGAGTTTTTGCTTATCCGGTAGTAGAAAGCTTTGTCTGGATAGGTCATTCCAGATCGGCCGGGAGAAATAAGTTTTGATTGCCATTAACCAGGGCGTAGGTTTTTCAACTAAAGCTATTTTTGAAAAAATAGCTTACTAAATTGCAGGTGAACAATTTTGGAACATTTATTTGGACATGACTGGGAGATTGTTCCCGCCGGAGGTGCGACGGGCGAAGCCTTTTATGCCCAGCATGAAGAGCAAAGGCTATTTTTAAAAAGGAATTCTTCGCCCTTTCTGGCGGTTCTTTCTGCTGAAGGCATCGTCCCGAAGCTCGTCTGGACGAAAAGGATGGAAAATGGGGATGTCATTACTGCTCAGCAATGGTTAAATGGAAGAGAGCTTAAAGCAGGGGACATGAACCAGGAAAGCGTTGCAAAGCTTTTGAAGAAAATTCATTCTTCAAATGCTTTGCTGGGGATGCTTACACGGATGGGAAAGTCCCCGCTGCAGCCTGAAACACTTTTGCGTATGATTGAGGAAGAACTTGGTTCCGATTTAAAGCAGCTGAGAGCTGTCATTGAGTCAATTGATTTCTTGAAAAAAGAGGTTGTTAATATCCATTGTGAGGAAAAAACAGTATGCCATTGCGATGTGAATCATAACAACTGGCTGCTTTCGGAAAACAACCAGCTGTATTTGATTGATTGGGATGGAGCCATGATTGCAGATCCAGCCATAGATTTGGGGATGCTGTTGTACTGGTATATCCCAAAAGGGGAATGGCCTAATTGGGTAGAACGTTATGGCATCGAACTTACTGATGATCTGATGCTTCGAATGAAATGGTATGTCATTGCTCAAACATTGACTTCTATCCAATGGCATAAAAATAAGTTTAGGTACCAGGAAATGGATAAATGGATTTCATTTTTGGATGAACTGCTGTAAAATTAAGAAAACTGATCGATATCATGAACCCATTGAGATAATTCATTCTGATGGGATTCAATATGATTATCCAACTGGGAAGAATTTATCCCATGCTGACTGTACTCATATATTTCTTCTAATACTGTTTTGACATTTTGATTAATATTGCCATTGACCATTAAGGATTTAACCAGCCGTTCCAATTGTTCACATTCTGAAATAGAGCCACAGCAATCTGTCTGGTGATTGCTTAATATATCTTTTAATAAATTTAACTGATCCTGCTGTCCAAGCGGCATTGCAAACACCCTTTCTTCCTGAATCTGAAGATAGATAAGTGAAACTCCCACTGCTGGTTATTTTGAATCAATTGGGCTTTGCCGGCAGTTGGCACTTGCGCCTTTTTGATTCACCAACTGATTTTCTTGAGGACATACTGCGATCGGGAAAAACAAAAAGGAATTCACCTTTAGGTTGTGGATTCCTTTTTAATTTATTCATGAGTCATTTGTAATTTATTTGTTCCAGGGGCATTTGGTTAAACTATAATCAGCAATAAATCACTTTAGACAACAGACAAGGTAAAATAAAGTTGCACCACTGCAATTTGCATGATATTGTTTTGAACGATATTAATTTTTAGGAGTGTCAATATGCGACAGCGAAATAAACCGTGGGCTAAGGATAAATTAGCCGAGTACCCTCAATATGTGATCTCTGAACCTGAAAAATATAAAGGGAAATGGAATGAAGCATTTGATAAGAACCAGCCGCTTCATATTGAGATTGGAACAGGCAAAGGCCGCTTTATCACAGGAATGGCAAAAGCCAATCCGGATATCAATTACATCGGGATTGAACTGGCTGACAGTGTTATTGTGACGGCTCTTGACCGGATTATTGAAGAAGAACTGCCTAATGTTAAGCTGTTAAATGTAAATGCCAATGATCTGCAAGAATATTTTGATAAAGGCGAGGTCGGCCGTGTATACCTCAACTTCTCAGATCCCTGGCCGAAAAAACGCCATGCAAAGCGCAGGCTGACCTACAGAAGCTTTCTGGAAATATATGAAAACATTCTCATCGATAAAGGAGAAATTCACTTTAAGACTGATAACCAGGGCTTATTTGAATCTTCTCTAATGAGCTTTTCAGAATACGGCATGCTGCTGACTTATGTGAGCCTTGATCTGCATAACAGCGAATATGAAGGCAATATAATGACTGAATATGAGGAGAAGTTTTCTTCAAAAGGAAATCGCATCTACAGATGTGAAGTGCAGTATAGATAAGCTAGAGTCTATCCCTTTGGGTAGGCTTTTTTAATCCAGTGAATAATTTAAATATTTCTACAAATGAAAGCTTAAATGTTACTATAAAGTTAGATCACTGGTTTGGAGGAGAGAAATATGGAAACATTGGAACTGCAAAACATAAAGCTTACCTGGCTTCGCGGCGGGGTGACGCATCTTGATGGAGGAGCGATGTTTGGAGTTGTTCCTAAGCCGTTATGGGCGAAAAAATATCCTTGCAATGACCTAAATCAAATCGAATTGCGGTCAGATCCCATTTTGATTCAAGCTGATGGCAAAAGTATCTTAGTGGAGTCTGGATTGGGAAATGGCAAGCTGGATGAAAAACAGAAGCGTAACTTTGGGGCGCTTGAAGAGTCTAATGTTATACAGGATCTGGCTGAGCAGGATCTATCTCCTGAAGATATCGATTATATTCTAATGACGCATCTTCATTTTGATCATGCATGCGGTTTGACAAAACCTGCAGACAGTGGATTTGTTTCTGTTTTCCCTAATGCCAAAATCATTGCGTCAGCAATTGAGTGGGAAGAGATGAGAAACCCGAATATTCGTTCAAGAAATACATATTGGAAAGAAAATTGGGAGGCAATACAAAGCCAAGTAGAGGTTTTTGAAGGAGAATGGACGCTTGGTC
The DNA here is from genome assembly GCF_058145115.1 of Cytobacillus sp. C11.1. Classification (NCBI taxonomy): domain Bacteria; kingdom Bacillati; phylum Bacillota; class Bacilli; order Caryophanales; family Bacillaceae; genus Cytobacillus; species Cytobacillus sp. C11.1. Next base: position 1,856,856 of record NZ_CM176935.1, read on the forward strand.
CTATTAAAATGGTGCATACCGGCGGACATAGCGACGGGCATTCTATCCTCGTCATAGAAGACGGCAAAGACATTATTGTTCATATGGCTGATATCATGCCAACACATGCACACCAAAATGTATTATGGGTACTGGCTTACGATGATTATCCAATGGATTCAATCAGTGCCAAACAAAAATGGTTGGAATACGGACTGAAAAATAACGCCTGGTTCACCTTTTACCACGATGCATTTTACCGCGCAGTAAAATGGGATGAAACAGGAAGAAGCTTTTCAGATAAAGTGGAAAGAGAGATCAAATAAAAATCCCCATTCGGGGATTTTTTTAATGCAGCGGAAAAACGTCCAGAATTGCTCCAGTCCCTGCATCGGCAATAAATTCGTATTGCTCGGATTTTTCACCGGAAAATCTTGAAACGCCGCCTTTATATACTTGGTATTTCAAATGCCCCTTCTCATAGGGCTCAGCCTTCATTTGAATCCACGAGCCGCTTATCGGCCCCTCCTGTTTGAATGCTTCCTTTGCATTTGCCAAAGCTTTTTCCGGAGAAACGGAAGCATTTTGTGATAGCAGTTCCCTTGCAGCGTATCCGCCGGCCAAGCCAACCCCTACGCCTAAAATAAATGATTTCCAGTTCATAAGTGTACCTCCCAAAGCGGATGATAAAAAAGCGGATCTTAAAAGAGTTGTTTTCCAAAAAATTCGAATAACTTTAACACACTTCTATCTTACCAAAAAAAGGCTAACACTAAAATAAATAACGTATTTCAATAAAGCGAATTTCCATTCACTGCTAATAGCAGGTTGGACGAGTTGGACGTTACGGTCAATTATCCCTTGCTTATCCTTTTTGTTCATGAATCTTTTGAAAGAAGGGAATAAATTTTATGAACGAAGTTTGCTGTCTGAAATGGTGGCAAGCCGTATGAAAGTTCTGTAAAATAGAAATATACATAATTCAAAACCAATCTATGCGAGTGTTAAAGGAGCAGAAAAATGAACGAAAAAACATTACAGCTTTTTAAAACATTGACAGAATTGCCGGGAGCACCCGGAAACGAATATTTAGTACGAAAATTCATGCGCGAACAAATCAGTCAGTATACGGATGAAGTGGTCCAGGATAAGCTTGGAGGCATCTTTGGCGTAAGAAGAGGCGATGAAAACGGTCCGACTGTTATGGTAGCAGGCCATATGGATGAAATAGGCTTTATGGTTACCTCCATAACGGATAATGGCATGATCCGATTCCAGACGCTGGGCGGCTGGTGGAGCCAGGTGCTTCTTGCGCAAAGAGTCCAGATTATTACGGACAATGGCCCCGTTACAGGTGTAATTGGTTCCATCCCTCCGCACCTTTTGGATGAAGCAAAGCGCAACAAGCCAATGGAAATTAAAAATATGCTGATTGATATTGGTGCTGATGACCGGGAAGACGCAAAAAAAATCGGCATAAAACCAGGGCAGCAAATTCTTCCTATTTGTCCGTTTACGCCAATGGCAAATGAAAAGAAAATATTGGCCAAGGCATGGGATAACCGCTATGGCTGCGGTTTGGCAGTTGAGCTTTTGGAAGAAGTCCAAGCCGAAACGCTGCCAAATGTCCTATATTCCGGAGCGACTGTACAGGAAGAAGTGGGCTTAAGAGGTGCGCAGACAGCGGCGAATATGATCAATCCTGACATTTTCTTCGCTTTGGATGCGAGCCCAGCCAACGATATGACCGGCGACAAAAATGAATTCGGCCATTTAGGCAAGGGAGCCCTTCTCCGAATTCTGGATCGTTCGATGGTAACTCATCGTGGAATGAGAGAATTTGTTCTTGATACAGCTGAAACACATAACATTCCATATCAATATTTTGTATCGCAGGGCGGAACAGATGCAGGCAAAGTTCATATCTCAAATGAAGGTGTCCCAAGTGCGGTTATCGGCATTTGCTCCCGTTATATTCATACCCATGCTTCTATGGTGCATGTGGATGATTACGCTGCAGCAAAAGAGCTTCTTGTAAAACTTGTTAAATCATGTGACCGTTCTACAGTGGAAACGATTCGCCAAAATAGTTAATTCTTTTAGAGACAGCAAATGCTGTCTCTTTTTCCAATAAGTTAGAAAAAAATATGTTGAACTTTAAGAATTGACTAGTTCAACAGGGAACACTTCGGAAGCTTAAACATCCCACGCCTAAAAGCGTTAGCTTTTAGGAGCAGCGCCTAACCACTTGAGGTCACAAACTGATCCTCCCAATAAGGCTAAAAACGCCTTCCTGTGAAGCTCTTCTTGTGATTGTCGGGGTGGTCAAGGCGCTTGCGCTTTTCCAGAAAGGAGCAGCTTATGAAAATCATTATTGGTTCAAAGAATCCGGCTAAAATTATGGCGGTGCAAACAGCTTTTAGCAATTATGAAGCCGGAATCATTCCGTATGACGTGCCATCAGGCGTAAGTGACCAGCCTTTTTCTGATGAAGAAACCATTAAGGGTGCAATCAATCGAGCATTTGGAGCGCTTGAAATAGCCGGAGGTCAAATTGGCATTGGCCTTGAAGGAGGCGTGCAGAAAACAGAGTACGGTCTTTTCCTATGCAACTGGGGTGCACTGGCAGAGGAAGGCAAGCCTCCTATTATCGGGGGAGGAGCAAGGATTCCGCTTCCGGAAGAAATTTCGGCAAGACTGCTTTCTGGCGAAGAGCTAGGACCGGTTATGGATGATTACGCTAAAAAAATAAATGTCCGCAATAATGAAGGGGCAGTAGGGATCTTTACGAATGGGCAAGTAAATCGGTCAGAAATGTTCTCCCATGTTATGAAGTTGCTGATTGGACAATACGAATATAGAAAAAGGGGGTAGCACCATGTCTACCCCCCTTTTTTATTCGGTTTCAAAAATATAGGATAATACTTTTAATGCCTGGTTAACCGTCTCAACAGTAACATTGGCTTTGCTTGAAAGCTCTTTTAATGGATGGTGAAGCTCCTTTGGACGGATCAGGATCAGCGGTTTGCCTAAAGTAACAGCTGCGCTCGCATCCATAGCAGTATTCCACTGTTTATATTTTTCTCCGAATAAAGCAATCACAAGATCAGATTTCTGCATAAGAAGCTGTGTTCTTAAATTATTGATGCTTGAAGCTGCTTCATCCCGGAAGATGGCATCAGGCTGTTTCCCAAGGATCTCCTCGCCAATCATGTCTGAACGTTCGTGGTTCTCCATTGGCCCTGAAAAGTGAATGGGAAGCTGAAGAGATTTTGCTTTCTCTTTTAATTCCCCGCGCCAATTGGAGTGAATTTCGCCCGCTAAATATACGGTTATTTCCATAATTTTTCCTCCTTTATGCATGATTCTTATATTTTAACATTTCTTCTAAGAAGTAACGCACTGAAAGGGCTGTCATTTCCAACAAGAAGGGTTGTCAGACTATTAAGAAGAAATGTATGATAAGTAAGGATGATAGATTTCCTGGCAAGGGGGGACTTTAGTATGAGTAAAAGAATCAACGCAGCCTTGCTCTTTATTATTTCAGTATTACTGCTCAGTGCTTGTTCAGCATCAATAGAAGAAGAGCAAACAGCCGCAAAGAATGCTGCAGAGGAAGCATTCAACAAAACATCTGAAAAGACTAATCATAAGAACGAAGATATAGAATATTATTTGCCTTTCGGGGTGGAAGTAAAAGAGGAAAGCCCTAATAACATCATCTTAGAAAATGGATCAAAAACGTATATTCTATTTTACAATCCTCATGAAGGCCCGGAAAGCAAAGTTGTCTACGATGCAACGGTAAAGCAGATAGAGAAATATGATGTGAATGAAACCTATACCAAAGATGGACATAGGGGATTCCTATTAATCAACAGCGATAAAAAAGACGAAAATGAACTGATCGTCGGAATTGGCGGCGTAAAAATATCCACTCAATCGAAAACCAAACATTTATCATCTGACGCCGCTACCATGATGGAGATTGTCAACTCCGTCAAGGTAAAGAACTAAACGAAGGGCATTTGCCCTTCTTTTTTTATTTTGGATATCAGTATTAGATTGGTTTTAAATAAAGGCTGTTTTCGCAAACTTTGTTGCTTTTTAAACTAGTAGTGAGGATTGGTTGATTTCCGCTCCAGGATGCTCAGCGAATCGTGGGGGGGCGGTGAGCATCCTCGGTGCAGGCACCTGTCCCACTCCTCCCGCTGGACTTTGAATAAACATCCCTGAATCATCACCGCACGAAGGAAATGCGAATGGATTTTCGAGGAGCCCCGCTCTTGCGCTCCAATCAACCAACTTATTTATCAATGATTTTATTTACAAAGTCTATTTAAAACAACAACCTTTTAGAAAAGAGCCTAAATAAAAAAGGTAAAGTATCATAGAATGCCCTCCGGAAAAGAAGAATAACATTAAGATTAAAAATTCTATAACAAGTGTCTTGACATGTGTTATCTTTATAGTTGTAAAACGTATACATAGGGGGATAATGATGAGAACCTTTCTTGATAGAAAAGGGGTTACCCTTTCAGCCAAGGTATATTTTATTGATGCATTAAGCAGTATGGCGCTGGGGTTATTTGCTTCATTAATCATTGGGTTAATTATTAAAACAATCGGTGACCAAGTTGGATATGAATACCTGACAGAAATGGGCGTAATGGCTATGGGACTAATGGGACCTGCCATCGGAGTTGCAGTCGCATACGGATTGAATGCTCCGCCGCTCGTTATCTTTTCAGCGATTGTCAGCGGGGCAGCAGGAGCCGCGCTTGGGGGGCCGGCAGGAAGCTTTGTAGCAGCGGTTATTTCAACGGAAATAGGAAAGCTGGTCAGCAAAGAAACAAAAGTGGATATTATTGTGACACCGCTTGTCACGATTGCTGCGGGTTATTTTGTAGCAACATTGATAGGGCCTGGAATTGATTACGGAATGAAAAGCTTTGGCAGCCTGATTATGTGGGGTACGGAGCAAAGGCCTATTATTATGGGCATCATTGTTGCTGTGTTAATGGGGCTGGCTTTGACAGCTCCAATTTCTTCAGCGGCTATAGCACTCATGCTTGATTTGCATGGACTTGCTGCCGGAGCTGCAACGATCGGATGTGCAGCCCAAATGGTCGGCTTTGCAGTCAGCAGCTTCAGGGAAAACAAAGTTGGCGGATTTATAGCACTGGGAATTGGTACATCCATGCTGCAGGTAGCCAATATTATCAGAAACCCCCGGATTCTCATTCCGCCAACTCTGGCAGGGGCGATCCTGGCACCTTTTGGAACGACCCTATGGCTGATGGAAAATAACGCAGCCGGAGCAGGCATGGGAACAAGCGGGCTCGTTGGCCAGATTATGACTTTTACAACGATGGGGTTTGGTTCGGACATTTGGATGAAGGTAATCGTATTGCATTTTATTGGACCTGCTCTTATTAGCCTGATATTATCTGAATATATGAGGAAAAAGGGTTGGATTCAATACGGCGATATGAAGATCAACACAGGGGGAGAAAAGAAATGAAAAAACTGGAATCAGTAGAACAATTTAACGAAATGCGCGCGAATGGAAAACATATTTTTATGTTTTCAGCTGATTGGTGTCCTGATTGCCGGATTATTGACCCGGTATTACCTGAAATTGAAGCAAAATATAATGAGTATAACTTTATCTATGTAGACCGCGATCAGTTTATTGATCTTTGTATTGAGCTTGATGTAATTGGAATACCGAGCTTTATCGGTTTCAAGGATGGCCAGGAACTCGGCCGCTTTGTCAGCAAAGATAGAAAAACACAGGAAGAAATCGAGAATTTTATTGGAACGCTTGAAAAATAAGCATTTTTTTAAACCCTCCGGCGTCTCTTTTGAGAAGGAGGGTTTTTTAGTGTAAAATGTTTATCGGAATCAATCCCCATAAGGAGGGGCTTATCTATGAAAATGGACAGCAAGAAAATGAAGAACGAATTGGAAAAGCGGTTAGCAAAGGAAAATCGTACTTTCTCCTTTGACAGGGAAAAGGACCAGCTCCGCATTGAAAATAAAGACACTGGAAAGGGAATAACCATTTCACTTCCAGGCATCATTGCCAAGTGGCAGGAACAAAAAGAAAAGGCAATTGACGAAGTCGTTTACTATGTTGAGGAAGGGCTTGAAGCGATGGTGGAAGACGCCCAGTTATCGGGGCATGAAAAGAACATTTTTCCCGTGATTCGCTCCACCTCATTCCCAAGTGAATCTCAGGAAGGGGTTCCGTTTTTAACGGATGACCACACAGCTGAAACACGTATTTATTATGCGCTTGATTTGGGCAATACCTATCGCCTTATTGACAAACAGCTTATGGAAAAAGAAGGATGGGTTCCTGAGAGAATTAAAGAAACCGCGCTATTTAATGTTCGGTCTCTATCTACAGATATGAAAACTGATACAGTAGCAGGCAATACCTTTTATTTCTTAAATAAAAATGATGGTTATGATGCAAGCAGGATTCTAAATGAGGCTTTTATAAAAGAGATGGAGCGGAGAATGGAAGGATCCATGGCCGTAGCTGTTCCCCATCAGGACGTTTTGATTATTGCCGATATTAAAAATGAGACTGGCTATGATATATTAGCCCAAATGACGATGAGCTTCTTCGCAAGCGGCCGGGTGCCAATCACCTCTTTATCATTTTTATATGAGGACGGAGAATTTGAACCGATTTTCATCTTGGGTAAAAATAAAAAGAAGTAGTTATTTATGGGATCACGATCTGTGATCCCATTTTATTTTCTTCTAAAATAGATTTTGCTTTTTGGGGATCCGGAGGATGATAGGTTTAGTGATGAGAGCAGGCGGGTAGCTGTCTGTGGGTCGGAAATCCAATATATCAACGAAATTCAGGATATATCAATCAAAAAAGCAACTATATCAACGAATCGCTTTAATCACACCTGGGCAATAAGTCTTATCGTAATCCCTGTGAACCTTTCATCAGAAATTGAGTCGAAAGTATGCCTTAAACCTGCAGTTTGTTTGTAAATTTACCCATTCTGCCTTTAAATGGACTCATTCTCGCATTTATTATTCAAAAACGGTGAATACCTGATAAAATAAGAAAGATAGACTAATAAAGTTCTTAATAGAAAGAGTTGATATAAATGAGCTGGATAAAAAAACTTTTCCATATGTTCAAGCACGATGAAGATGAATATGAAAGTATAGAAGAATATGCAGAAGAACGCGGGCAAGAAAATGTACAGCCACCTAAAAGTTTCAAAGAAAGTACAAGAGAGAGTTCAAGAGAAAGCACAAGAGATGTTGATGCTAAGGTGCTTTATCAATATCCTAAAGGCCAGTTCCGTTTTCCGGTAATTCCTGACGGTGAAGGCGAAAGCGAGAAGAGAAGGCCGAGACCCCGCCCTCGTCCGGTTGAAAAACAAGAGGCCCCTGCGCGAAAGCCAGAAAAGCGGCAGCCGCGCAGTGTCGAACGTGAACAACAGAAAAAAACTGCACCTCCTGCAGCGAGGGAAGAAAAAATACTAACCAGGAATGAAAGAGAGGCTGCTAATAAGAAGAGGCCTTTCCAGCCAACTGAAATTCCATCACCTATTTATGGGTTTGAGAGACGTAATTCAGGTGCTGCAAAAAGTAAATCAGATCATGAACCAAATGAGTTTAAACCTAAGGAGCTTACATATGATGAAATTATGCGCAAAATACAGCAGAGACCTCCGCAAAAACCCAAGAGTACTGCAGAAAACGTAAAAAAAGAAGAAAAGGGTGACACCATTTCCGATAAAATTGAGGCCTTTTACACACAGGCAGAGGCATCAGAAACGGAAGAACATCCAGTAAACAATTATTCGATCGGAGCAGCCTCTGACTTAATGTTTGAAATTCCGGATGAAGAGGGAGTAGAAAAGCCTCATTCTGAAACAAACCAACCCTCAGAGGCAGAGCTGCAGGAAATCTCCCTGACCTGGGCGAATCTAAGTTCATAAACGATGAAAGAGCCAGATTTGAAACAACTCCGAAAAATATAAACTATGCTCAGGCAAACATCAGCAATTTGCTGGAATACGCTCTTTTAGAAGAGGAAGCCTCTAATGTACAGGGTGACAAGCAAGAAATTACAGAAGCGGTTTCTAAGCCAAGAGGGGAAAACCACCATACATCTTTAGAAACAGAAGATGAAGTAAGTGTTCCTAAAACTGAGGTGCAAAACGACACTGATTTTACCGACTTAACTTTTGAAGAGGAAGTGCCGGAGCAATCAAGTGAAACCGGCCACATACAGGAGGGCGTCAAACTGGATTTCAGCAGTCCTATGGATGAACATTCGTGGGAAGCCAGGCAAGCAGAGGCAGCAGAAGTAAATCCGAAAGGTTCAGAGCTGACTTCCAAAGTAGAAGAACTGGCTCATATGCCAGAAACCAGCGAACACATACAGCAGGAACCTGAAACAATAGTCCATGAAAAGCCCAAGAAGGAAGAAGAAGTTTGGCATGCAGAAACTTTTGGAGAAGAACAGCCCGATTCCGAAGAACAGCCCGATTCCGAAGAACAGCAGGAATCTGAAATCGTAGAGGAAGCCAAGCCTGATCAGCTGGAAGAATATAAACATCCAGCAGACACTGTAATCGAAACAAATCATGCATCAAGCGAGCTTGAACAGGGAGCCGAAAATACTGTGCAGCCCGTTCAATCAGCTGCATCCGAACAGAATGAAAGTGCAGAGCTTGAGCGGGATCCTGCTACATCTAATTCTTCTGCAAAAGCAGAACCCGCCGCAGAGGCACAGGCACAGGCACAGGCACAGGCACAGGCACAGGCCGGGACATCAGACGAAGGTCAACAAGAGAAAAAGCCTTCAAACAGAGGTACTATTCCGTTTAACGTCATTATGCTTAACAATGACAGGAAAAAACTAAATCAGCAAAGCGTATCACACAACAAGCCTGCAGAAGAGCAGCAAAAAAAAAGTAATATCACAAGATTCCCTGTAGAGAGTTTCCAGCAATCCGCTGCAGCTGTAGAGCAAGCTGAGGATCAAAGCCATGTTCATACAGAGACAGCGCGCCTAGCTGAAGTACCGTCATCACAAGCATTTGAGGACAAGCAGCCTGAAGCAGCTACTCTCCAAGAGGAAGATGAAATCTCTTATTACGAGTTTCCGTCCAGATCGCTGCTGACACCGCCTGTAATCAAAGAAGAGACTTCCGATTGGCTGTATGAGCAGGAGCAAATGTTAAACTCGACATTGAAAAACTTCAATGTCAGGGCAAGGGTAGTCAATGTAACGCAAGGGCCTTCTGTTACGAGATTTGAAGTTCAGCCGGAACCGGGTGTTAAGGTGAACAAAATTACGAATCTCTCAGATGACATTAAACTTAGCCTTGCTGCAAGGGATATCCGCATTGAGGCTCCAATTCCAGGCAAGCATACAATTGGCATCGAGGTTCCGAACCAAAGCAGCCGGCCTGTTTTTATCAGGGAGATCATCAATACGCCGGAATTTCAAAATAGCGAATCTCCATTAACGGCTGTATTAGGGCTTGATATCTCAGGAAAGCCGATCGTAACCGACTTAAGAAAGATGCCGCACGGATTGATTGCCGGGGCAACAGGTTCTGGTAAAAGTGTCTGCATTAACACAATCCTTGTGAGCTTGCTATACAAAGCCAGCCCTGATGAACTAAAACTGCTGCTGGTTGATCCAAAAATGGTGGAACTTGCTCCATATAACCGGATCCCTCATCTAGTAAGCCCTGTGATTACAGATGTAAAAGCGGCTACGGCTGCGTTGAAATGGGCTGTCGAAGAGATGGAACGCAGATATGAATTGTTCGTACATGCAGGAGTCAGGGATATAAATCGTTATAATGAATTGGCAGAGGAGCATAAACGCTACTCAGAAAAATTGCCATTTATGGTCATCGTGATTGATGAGCTGGCAGACTTAATGATGATGTCTCCGGCAGATGTAGAAGAGGCGATTTGCCGGATAGCCCAAAAAGCGCGGGCATGCGGAATTCATCTGATTATCGCTACCCAGCGTCCATCCGTAGATGTTATTACAGGGTTAATTAAAGCAAATGTTCCAACAAGAATTGCCTTTTCCGTATCATCCCAGATTGATTCCAGAACCATTATTGATATAAGCGGGGCTGAGAAACTGCTGGGCCGCGGAGATATGCTTTTCCTTGAAAATGGAACGTCCAAGCCAGTGCGCCTGCAGGGCACATTCGTTTCTGATAAAGAAATTGATGATGTGGTAGCGCATGTGCGCAGGGAACGAGATCCTGACTATTTATTTGAACAGGAAGAGCTATTAAAAAAAGCCCAGGTAGTTGAAGAAGAGGATGAGCTGTTTATTGAAGCATGCGAGTTTGTCGTTGATCAGGGAGGGGCTTCTACTTCCAGCCTGCAGAGACGGTTCAAGATCGGTTATAACAGAGCAGCCCGCCTGATTGATATGATGGAGAAGCAAGGCTTTATTTCAGAGAATAGAGGCAGCAAGCCAAGGGACGTCCTCATTACCGAAGCCGACCTCGAATCTATACAAGACACTAGTACATTAAATTAATCCATGGTATTCTTTACTTGCATGTTTTAAATAATAGATATAACTACTTTTATAAAAAAAGAAAGCTTTCTAAAGCTGCCTGCTGTCCAGCTTTAGAGCCTGCCCCTTGAAAACGCCAGGGCCAGCAGGTACAATCGCTTTCTTTATTGTCTGTGAGGAGCTTTAGGGATGAAGGAAATTGAGATGAAGGTAAAAGGGGAAATCAAACGTTTGACTAACCAGACCTTTAAATTTGATGAACGTGTTAGGGATGGCTGGTTTTCAGCAGTTTATTTTCTCAAGACTAGGGAAATTGTTAAGAAATATCATGAGGATAAAATTGTAACAATGCAGTTTTTTCAGAAGAATCACGCCGTTTTGTGCGGGACAGATGAAGTGATTGCTCTGCTTAAAACGTTTGCGGACCGTCCGGACGAATTGGAAATTCATTCTTTAAAAGATGGCGATAAGATTTCTCCCTTTGAAACAGTGCTGACGATTACAGGAAAATACCAGGATTTTGGTTACCTGGAAGGTATCATTGATGGGATTTTGGCCAGAAGAACTTCGGTCGCAACGAATGTATATAATGTGGTTAAAGCTGCAGGTACATCAGGGGTTCAAAAACAGGTCATTTTCATGGGAGATCGTGATGACCATTATATTACTCAGGCTGGCGACGGATATGCAGCCTTCATTGGGGGGGCAACAGCACAAGCTACGCATGCCATGAACGAATGGTGGGGCAAGAAGGGAATGGGGACTATGCCCCATGCACTGATCCAAATGTTTGAGGGTGACATCGTAGCTGCCACAAAGGCTTATCAGGGGACCTTCCCGCAAGACGAACTGGTTGCTTTGGTTGATTACAACAATGATGCAATTACTGATTCATTGAAGGTGGCACGAGCCTTTGGAGATGAGCTTAAAGGTGTACGAGTAGATACCTCGAGAACCTTGATTGACCAGTATTTCCTAAGGAACCAGCACCTGCTGGGAACGTTTGACCCTCGCGGAGTAAATGCTGAGCTGATATTTGCTTTAAGAAAAGCATTGGATGATGAAGGATTCGACCATGTGAAAATTGTGGTTAGCGGAGGTTTTACCGAATCGCGTATCCGCGAATTTGAAGAGCAGGGTGTACCTGTTGACACCTATGGAGTCGGAAGCAGCTTGCTCAAAATCACAACCGGGTTTACCGGTGACAATGTCATGATTGATGGAAAACACGCAGCCAAGGCTGGCCGGCGTTATCGTCCGAACCCTCGCCTTGAAAAGGTTGAATAAAATAGGGGCTGGCACAATCAGCAAACCGTAATATTTACAAACAAAGTAAGGAGCATCCTGTATGGATATGGAAGGCTCGATTTTGGACCTTAATTCTTTCCGTGAGACCAAGCAGCTACAAGGAGAGAAAAATGCGGTTCAACTATATACACTAGCCGGAGATTATACAGAACGGACCGCAAATATCAGAGAGAAGGTCCGGGCAAAGCATCTATTCCGAAAGACGCTCGGCCTTTCTCCTGAAGCTGCTTTTACGCCTTTGCAAAATGAAGTATTTCAGACTTGGTTTCTGTTTGACTATAAAACGATCCAAGGTTCAACGATGTTCAGCCTCTTCCTGAAAAATAATTCCCGGCAGCTTTCGGAGCCCGATTTAATTCAAGGGGCTCTCTTTTTAACATCTGCCATGGAACCAATTAGGGTCAAAAAGATTGACCGTAATGTAATAACGGCTGTTGGGGCAGAACATGAAAGTCCGTTTCAAATGAGGCATATGCATGTGGATTGCCTGATAGGTCAGCTGGAGAATGGTTTTTTATCAGAAAAATTCCGATACAGATTTTTGACATTGCGATGGGGCCTATCTTGCCTATTAAGGATAAAGTTACAATAGATAGAATGCTGGAAGCCTATTCGGAGGCAAAACTAAAGTTCCCTGAATTAACGTGGAGAGCCTTTTTAAAGACAAATGTTTTATATTTTTTATTTAGGGAATAAATTAGCTGGCAATACGTTACATAGTTTTTATATATAAATAATGTTATAATGATGCAATACATTAAAGTGTGTGTTCATAAAGAGGACTAAATGTTCCCGCTTTTTGAGCATTTAGAAACACGGTCATTGGAGCATGTCCTCTAAGGGGATATGCGCAAATCTAGATATATGTCATATACTGTTTTACAGATATACGATGGTTGGAGGTTCTTTATATGACTATTTACCATTTCGTCGGTATTAAGGGGTCTGGAATGAGTGCATTGGCGCAAGTTCTGCATGATATGAATTATCAGGTTCAAGGCTCCGATTTTGAGAAACACTTTTTTACTCAGGTGGCCCTTGAAAAATCAGGAATAAGATCCTTCCCTTTCAAAAGGAAAATATACAGCCGGGTATGACGGTGATTGCAGGAAATGCATATCCGGATACTCATGAAGAGATTGAGGAAGCAATGAAGCTTGGCTTGCCTGTTGTGCGTTACCACCGTTTTTTAGGTGATTTTATGAAGAAATTCACGAGCATTGCGGTGACTGGGGCTCATGGGAAAACGTCTACTACAGGCTTGCTTGCGCATGTGATGAGAGGCGCAAAACCAACTTCATTCCTTATTGGAGATGGAACGGGCAAAGGGGACGAAGAAGCGGAATATTTTGTATTTGAAGCTTGCGAATACAGAAGGCATTTTCTTTCTTATTTCCCTGATTATGCGATTATGACAAATATTGATTTTGACCACCCTGATTACTTTGCCAACATTGATGATGTTTTCTCTGCATTTCAGGAGATGTCATGGCAAGTGAATAAGGGGATTTTTGCATGCGGAGATGACGAGCAGCTGCAAAAAATACAGGCTAAGGTGCCTGTCGTATTTTATGGCTTTGGAGAAGATAATGATTTCCAGGCACGCAATGTGGTGAAAACAACAGAGGGGACTACGTTTGATGTATTTGTCCGTAACACCTTCTATGAAACATTCTCCATTGCAGCATATGGAGATCACAATGTTTTGAATTCTCTGGCTGTTATCGCTTTATGCCATTACGAAGAAATAGATGCAAAAATTGTTCAGGAGCAGCTTCTTTCCTTTGAGGGTGTAAAAAGAAGATTCTCCCAAAAAAGTGTGGGATCACAGGTCATTATTGATGACTATGCCCACCATCCAACAGAAATCAAAGCTACTGTAGAAGCAGCAAGGCAAAAGTATCCGGAAAAGGAAGTAGTGGCTGTATTCCAGCCTCATACTTTTACGAGGACTCAAGCGTTTCTTGATGATTTTGCAGCTAGCCTTAATTTAGCCGACAAAGTCTATCTTTGCGAAATTTTCGGATCTGCCCGTGAGAACCACGGAAAGCTTACAATAGATGATTTAAAAGCTAAAATTCCAGATGCAGAGATTTTGAGCGAAGAAGAAACAGCAGTTTTAAAAAATCATGAAAATGGCGTGATTATGTTCATGGGAGCCGGAGATATTCAAAAGTTCCAGCAGGCATATGAAAACCAACTATAAAAAAAGGATGCGCCATTTGGCTGCATCCTTTTTTATTTAGGCTGTTTTCGCAAAACTTTGCTGCTATTTACAAAATGAAAGAGCGGTCGATTTCCGCTTCAATCAACTTATTTACGAACTGCTTGCTTTCACAAACACCTATTAAAAAACAACAAACTTTAAAGAAGGCCTTTATTTATTTCAAATTCTCAGGATTGAGCGCTTCCAGTTCAGGAATCACAAAACGGCCGTCTTTGCGGATTAACACATCATCAAAATAGATTTCCCCGCCGCCGTAGTCAGGGCGCTGGATATTTACCATATCCCAATGGATGTTGGATTTATTGCCGTTATATGCTTCGTCATAGCATTGGCCTGGTGTGAAGTGGAAGCTGCCGTCAATTTTTTCATCGAATAGGATATCCTGCATTGGATGAAGAATATACGGATTTACACCGATTGCAAATTCACCGACATATCGTGCACCTTCATCTGTATCAAAAATTTTATTAATTCGTTCTCTGTCATTGGCTTCCGCCTCAACAATTTTCCCGTCTTTGAATGTCAGCTTTACATTTTCGAAAGTAAAACCGTGGTATGGAGACGGAGTGTTATATGTAATAACACCATTAACTGAATCGCGTACCGGAGCCGTATAAACCTCTCCGTCTGGAATATTCATCTGGCCTGAACACTTGATAGTCGGAATGTCTTTAATAGAAAATGACAAATCTGTTCCAGGCCCAGTAATTTTAACCTTATCGGTTTTATTCATCAATTCCACAAGATTGTCCATTGCTTTGTCCATTTTACCGTAATCCAAATTACAAACATCAAAGTAGAAGTCTTCAAATGCTTCCGTGCTCATTTTAGCTAATTGGGCCATGGATGAGTTAGGATAGCGCAGAACAACCCATTTCGTCTTTGGTACACGAATTTCTCTATGAACTTTTTTTCCGATTGTAGAACCATGAATTTTCATTTTATCATCAGGCACATCTGCATGTTCATTGATGTTATCTCCTGAGCGCAGCCCTATGTAAGCATCCATCTTGGCCATCACATTGGCTTCAAACTCAGCCATCATATTAAATTGTTCCTCCTGCGCTCCTAAAAGCAGAGAACGATCAACCTGGTGGTCTTTTAATAAAACAAAAGGATATCCACCTGCCGCATATGCTTCTTTAACAAGGGCGGTTACCAGTTCTCTTTGCAGCCCGAAATTTTCAATAAGGACTTTCTCGCCTTTTTGCAGCTGGACAGAATAATTGATTAGATTCTTAGCCAGCTTTTCTATACGAGGATCTTTCATAGCCTAAATCCCTCCAAAAATTATTTTTTCCGACAAATCTTATTGTAACCGAAATTAAGATTTTGTTGAATCTTTTCCAACTATGCTAAGATTTACTTTGATAAGGGAAAATAGGAATAATAGAAGGATATTGGTTACTGGAAATGGAATCTATTAATGTACGCCTGGTTTAGAGGCAGTGCATCTGGGTAAAAGTTAGTATACAGAAAACCGGAGGTGTATGAAGTGGAAATTATTTTATATTTGAGTGTGGCAGTAATTGCTATCGCATTCCTAGTTTTAGTCATTTACTTGGCTAAAACGTTGAAATCCTTACAGGGAACATTGGATAATGTATCTCACACGCTAGCAGGTCTTGAAAAGCAATTGGATGGAGTAACAAAGGAAACAACGGTCCTGCTACATAAGACCAATACGTTGGCAACAGACATTCAGCAAAAGTCTGAAAACCTGAACAGTGTAGTAACCGCGGTTAAGGAAGTTGGAGACTCTGTCCGCAGATTTAACGGATCTATTCAGAAAATTACATCTTCTGTAAACACACAGCTTGAACAAAATAAAGATAAAATCTCACAGGTGGTACAGTGGAGCAATGTTCTACTTGAAATTAAGGATAAGTGGAAAATGAGAAAAGATGACCCTTATCAGTATAATGTCGAGGAGAAACAAATGCTTCCGCCCGAACGCCAAAGAGAGAGAGCAAGGTACTAGAAATCGAGGAGGAAAAAAGAATGAATAGCCAGGACCGTAACCAGTTTGAGGTAAACCAGACAAAATCAGAGGAAAATATCAATACGAAAGACTTTATGATTGGCGCTTTAATAGGAGGCATGGTTGGCGCTGCAACTGCCCTGTTCCTTGCTCCTAAATCAGGTAAAGAGCTTCAGAGCGACCTAAACGAGAAAGCGTCAGTCTTAAAAGAAAAATCAGGCCAATTTCGTGAAACAGCAATGACAAAGGGAACTGAGCTCGCGACTGTCGCAAAAGAAAAAACAAATGCTCTCACCCAAACAGTTACAAAGCAGTCAAATGAAATCGTCAATAAAGTGAAAAGTATGAAGGAAAGCCAAAATGCCAATGGGCAGGCTTCTGAAAATGGTGCTGCTGAAGGAGCCAGCGATTTGGCTTCAGAGAGCATCAATGCTGAAGGGGATCAGCCAGAAGGCAATGCACCAGTAAATGATGCAGAAATTCAAATGAAGCTCGAAGAAACAAAACAGGCCTTTGACGAAACTGAACAAAAGTACAATCAATAAATTTGTTTTAAAAACGGTGAAGTGATACTATTACTTCACCGTTATTTATTTTTTGATACAGCTCCGGCGCCTGCGCTTTTCTAATTGAGGAGGTAGTAAGATGAAAAAATTTGATAGCAATGAAGCATTTGATCAAGCCGTTAAGTCAGGAGAGCAGCTGCTGCTTTTAAAACACAGCTCAACATGCCCGGTCAGCGGAGCGGCTTATGAAGAATACGAAAGCTTTGCAAACGAGCACAAAGATTTGAACATTTATTATTTAGTTGTCCAGGAGGATCGCCCATTATCCAATCATATAGCGGAGACTTTTCATATAAAACATGAATCCCCCCAAGCCATTTTGTTTAATAACGGGGATGTGGCATGGCATGCTTCACATTGGAAAATCACATATGATTCCCTTGAGAAAGCTTTGGAAGAAAATAAATAAACATCCGAATTTAAACGGCACCCCCAATTGTTAGACTCATCCAACAGTTAGAGGTGCCGTTTTTTATATAGGCTTTAGATTCGAGTCCTTCTTATTAATAGCAGGCCAGACAATTTTGAGATCATCACCCGGTTCAATCGGATCATGAAAAGTCGTTTTTTCCCCATTTCTTAATAGAATAAATTTGCCGGTTGAATCTGCAGGCATTTCAATCTCAACATGGTTAAATAAATCTTGGAAAATAAATGGGTTTACTTTTTTGTGTACGACAGTAAGTACATCCCCATCATAAATTCTGTCGTTCTCTGATAAGGCTGTTCCTTGTCTTTGAAACTCAGTCATGGTTCTGGAAATCTTTATCCTCTTGCCATTGAAAATAACAGGGATATTTTGCGATAGCATTAGCTGTTTTAATTCAGCTATTTCTTTTACGGTTGGTGTACCTCTTTTTTCAATCAAAAGATTGTCTCCATGTTCTACCGTATGTTGAGGTTTTACCTCCAAGCCGTTTCGAAAAATTCTCCCGGAAAGGCGCGGCAGAAAGGTTTCTTTTCCATTCATATTGAACCGAAAGGGCTTTAGCTCTTTTAGCGGTTCTCTTAAGCTTAAGGCATTTAAGATTTCTTCAACTGTTTCAGGAATCCTGCATTCTATTTTATCTCTATCCCTTAAAACCTGATCAGCTGCAGCAGGTATACCATTACACGTGATTTCAGCCTGGATGGTATGGTTTTGGCTATTAATGGTCACAGACTTAACAGGAATATCATCAATTAAATCCCCAATCCGTACTTCAGCGGGAAGACCGTCTCTGCCTCTTTTAACTGTAATTTGATCTCCAGCTGCAACTTGTTCATCCAGTGAACTTGAAACTCCATTCCGTAAAATAGCTGGAGCTTCTCCATGGCCGCCCGGGATTGTTATGTTTTGTGCGTTTACACTAACAATCATGGCAAGGCCTGGTTTTCCATATAATTTATTCATTTTAACGCCTGCGGCCAAAAGACAATCTCCTACTGTGAGTCTTTTAACCTCAAATAGGCGGACTGACTGCTCGTTGACGTAGACAGTACAATAATGGACAGGAGACTTTTGTGCAGCAATGGCAATCCCGATTGGGGTGACAAGTTCCGGTCCTTTGTCAATTATGTGAGAGACAGTCAGCCCATTTATAGCGTCTATTCCCCGGATAGCAACCCTGTTCTCAGGAAGGCTTAGTTTCCGGGCTATTCTGGCAGGAAGATCTGGAGTTAAGCTTCCGCCTCCTACAAGCATAACGGCTTTTGGGGGCCTATTATTCAAACTCAAGATTTCGCTGCAAATGGAATCTGCCAGGCGGTCCAATGACGGGGAAATCAGTTCGACAACATCTTTTTTGCTGACCTCTGTTTCAAATCCAAGAATATCTGTCACTGTAATGGTATCATGGACATGAAGATCTCTTTTGGCTTTTTCGGCTAACGGAAAATCCAATAGTAGCTGGTCGCTGATAGCCTCTGTTATTTCATCGCCTGCTATAGGCACCATGCCATAAGCAATAACAGTTCCCATGTCTGTAATGGCAATATCCGAGGTACCGGCTCCAATGTCTACAAGAGCCACATTCAATCTCCTCATGGACGGCGGAATAAGTACATTAATCGCTGCAATCGGCTCAAGGGTTAAAGCCTCCATTTCAAGCCCCGCTCTCTGGAGAGCTGAAATAAGGGACTCGACTACAACCTTTGGCAAAAAAGTAGCAATGATTTCTACTGAAGCCTCTTCTCCCTGCTGGTCAATCAAATTGCCGATTTCTTCCCCATCCAGGCGGTAGTAAAGAACAGAATAACCTACACAATAATAATAATAGCTTTTTTCAATTTCATGTTTTTCGGCAACTATTGCCTGGGCCCGCTGAACAGCGCTTAATTCAAGATGAAGGATATCCTGTTTTTGCATCATCGGCTTTCCGTTAATATTAATGGAGGATTGGGCCCTCTCCGTTCTTAAAGCTCTCCCTGCTGCAGCGACACATACTTTTTTTAGAGTGCCATGTTTTGCTTCAAGTTCATCCCTGATTTCTGATATAATCCTTGAAACAGCTAAGACATCATGGATTTGCCCGTCTAACATTGCACGTTCAGCATGCTCCTTTACTACAATATCTTTAGCATGATACTGGCCTTCGTGTTCTTCAAGTATAATGCCAACCACAGAACGCGTACCGATATCGAGAGCAAAAAGCTTTTTTTGATCGTACAAAGCGAAACACCTTCTTTGTTTTATGCCATAAAATGGCTTAATGGCGCTTTATTACTTAAAAGCGTTTAATTAATAAAGAAATTTTTCGTGACATGTCTGAATAATTCATATATAATAACCCTAATTATAAAAAATGTATCACATATCAAGATGCCGTAAAAGAGAAAGAATGGAAATGTTTAACTTGGCGAATGATAAAATATATTCGCTCTATGCATGTTTCTTATCAAAAAGTGCGGCTCTAATTCAGATTTGAAAGGAAGGGACAGGAAATGAGCAATAATGAGCTAGATAAACTGCGGGATCGAGTAGATGAGCTGAATCTTCAGCTGTTATCATTGATCAATGAAAGAGCAGAACTTGTTCAAGAAATCGGAAGAGTAAAGGAAACACAAGGGGTTTATCGTTATGATCCTGTCCGTGAACGCAATATGCTGGACTTGATTAAAGAAAATAATGACGGTCCATTTGAAAACTCAACGATTGAGCATATGTTCAAGGAAATTTTTAAAGCAGGCCTTGAGCTTCAAAAAGATGATCATCGAAAAGCGCTTCTTGTTTCACGAAAAAAGAAGCCTGAAAATACAATTGTTGATTTAAAGGGAGAAAAGGTGGGAGACGGCAATCCTCATCTAGTATTTGGCCCTTGTGCAGTGGAGTCTTATGAACAAGTAGCGACAGTTGCCGAAGCTGTTAAAGCGAAAGGCCTAAAACTTCTGCGCGGCGGTGCTTATAAGCCTAGAACATCTCCATATGATTTCCAGGGACTTGGTCTCGAAGGATTAAAAATATTAAAGAGAGTGGCAGATGAATACGATTTGGCTGTAATCTCTGAGATTGTAAGCCCAAATGATATTGAAACTGCTGTCAATTATATTGATGTAATCCAAATTGGCGCAAGAAATATGCAAAACTTTGAACTTTTAAAGGCAGCTGGTGCTGTAAATAAGCCAGTCCTTTTAAAACGCGGTATTGCAGCAACCATCGAAGAATTCATTAATGCAGCAGAGTATATTATGTCCCAAGGAAATGGACAAATTATTCTTTGCGAGCGAGGTATTCGCACATACGAGCGCGCAACCCGAAATACCCTGGATATCTCTGCAGTTCCAATTCTGAAACAGGAAACACACTTACCGGTACTTGTTGATGTTACGCATTCAACAGGCCGAAGAGATTTGCTTCTCCCTGCTGCTAAAGCGGCATTGGCAATTGGAGCGGACGGCGTGATGGCGGAAGTTCATCCTGATCCAGCCGTTGCCCTGTCAGATTCAGCACAGCAAATGGATCTTAACCAATTTGATCACTTTATGTCTGAACTGCAATCCTCAGCTTTGCTAAAAGTATAAATGTATTGCATCGAGCCTTCTGTTAATCACAGAAGGCTTTTTCATGTGCTTAAAAGAAATTCAAGCTTTTTTTCAAAAAATCAAGCCTTGACATTGCGGCAAATCCTGTACTGTCGTATGATTAAATACATAATTGAACATGTGTATCCAATCACAAAATAGGATAAAAAATGAGTAGGTTATGAAGGGTTGCTGTAAAATATAAAGTAATAGAAGTGACCGCTATACAAGAAGGAGTGACAGTTATAATGAATGTAACAATATACGATGTGGCAAGAGAAGCGAATGTTTCAATGGCAACGGTTTCTCGTGTCGTAAATGGAAATCCGAATGTAAAGCCCGCAACTAGAAAGAAAGTAATGGAAGTAATCGACAGGCTTGGGTATCGTCCAAACGCTGTAGCCCGCGGATTGGCAAGCAAAAAAACAACAACTGTCGGCGTTATTATACCCGATATATCGAGTACCTTTTTTGCAGAACTGGCTAGGGGTATTGAAGATATCGCAACGATGTACAAGTACAATATCATTTTGAGCAACTCTGATCAAAATGTCGAGAAAGAGCTGCATTTGCTTAATACCATGCTTGGAAAGCAGGTAGATGGCATTGTGTTTATGGGAGGCAATATTACGTCAGAGCATGTTGAGGAATTTGAAAAGTCTCCGGTTCCGATTGTTCTTGCGGGTTCTATTGAAGAGTCAGGCAAGATTCCATCCGTTAATATTGATTATGAAGAGGCTGCTTTTGATGTAACGAAATCTTTCATTGAAAAAGGCCACAAAGAAGTTGCGATTGTTGTTGGCCCTCTCCGCGAGCCAATCAATAAAGAAAAGAAACTGGCAGGCTATCAGCGTGCGCTGGAAGAAGCTGAAGTTACCTATCGCGAGGAACTGGTCGTTGAGGGAGATTATACGTATGACTCAGGAATAGAAGCCTTTGAAAAGCTCTTGGAAGCTGATCCAAGGCCAACAGCGATCTTTGCTGGATCAGATGAAATGGCCTTGGGAATTGTCCACGGAGCCGAAGATAAAGGCTATAAAATTCCTGAGGATTTTGAGGTCATCAGCTCGGATAACACCCGGTTGGCATTGATGGTGCGTCCTCAGCTGACTTCTGTTGTACAGCCGTTATATGACATTGGCGCCGTTGCGATGCGCCTTCTTACTAAATTGATGAATAAAGAATCAGTGGATGAACAAATTGTAGTACTTCCTCACCGAATTGAAGAACGAGACTCAACAAAATAACAAAACTGCCGATATAAAGAATAGAAAAGATTAACGCCTTACATTTTAAAGTGGAAGGCGTTCTTTCTGCCATTTATCTATTTATTACGATCATTTGGGTACAAGCCCAGGCAATATGCAACCGATCAGGAGAGAGAATATGAGGAAGTTTGATGTATTGACGCCAGCGGGGCTGTTAATTGGCCTGGCAATGCTTATCTTTGGGATCGTTTCGAATGGAGGAACTAGTGGTTTCTTTTCGTTTATTGATCCTTCTTCCATGCTGATTGTTTTAGGCGGTCTAATAGCCGGGCTGCTTGTAAGTTTTCCTTTAAAAGATATCAAGCATATGGCTACTGTTATTAAACAGGTCTTCTCCAGCGAAGAACAAAGTATAGGCAGGCTTATTGGGATATTTGTGCGCCTTTCCGATCGCGCCCGCCGGGAAGGGCTTTTATCGCTTGAAGCTGAAGTGGAAAAGGTGGATGACGCTTTTATCCGAAAGGGAATTTTTCTTGCCGTTGATGGAATCGAACCCGATGTCATAACGGATATTATGGATGCTGAGATCACAGCGATGGAAGAAAGGCATCGAAAAGGCAGAAGCATTCTTGAGAAAGCAGGGGAATATGCTCCAGCTTGGGGGATGATTGGAACGCTGATTGGTCTTGTTCTCATGCTGAAAAATCTCAATGATCCTTCTACGCTGGGACCTAATATGGCTATTGCCCTATTAACAACTTTATATGGCTCGCTGCTGGCCAATCTGGTTTTTCTTCCAATGGCAGCAAAACTGGCTTTAAAGACAGAAAGGGAAGTATTTTTTAAGCAAATCATTATTGAAGGGGTAATTGGGGTCCAATCCGGACAGAATCCAAAAATCCTTGAAGAAAAGCTAAGTGCGTTTTTATCTTCCGAAGAACGCAGAGCATTGGAAGCAATCATTAATGAAGGTGAGGCACTGGAATATGAAGCTTAGGCGAAGGCCTCCTGAGCCTGCTAAGGGTGCCCCTAGGTGGATGGTTACATTTTCAGATCTGGTTACACTGATTTTGGTATTTTTTATATTGCTTTTTTCCATGTCGCAGATTGACATGATTAAATTCAAAGCGATTTCTGAGTCATTCCGTGATAGGCAGGTGCTCGATTCCTACCCTTCTATTATACCCAATGAGCACTCAACAAGCATGGAACTGGACGATCAAAATGCAGGGGAAAAAGGAGACTCACTCGATCAGCTATTAATGGAAATCCAGACATTCTTAGATCAAAATGGCCTGGAGGATGTTATTGTTGCAAACAGAACCGAACGCGGTGTAGTACTTGTCCTGCAGGAACAGGTGTTATTTGAATCCGGAGAAGCCAGCCTAATTGATCGCTCCTATCCATTTCTGGATAAAGTCGGCACCGTCTTAGCCAGCATGCCAAACCTGGTAAAAGTGGAAGGCCATACAGATAACCGGCCGATTACGACATACAGATATCCTTCAAATTGGGAACTGTCTGCGGCCCGGGCCAGCACAGTGATAAGATACTTAACTGAAAACCATAATCTTGAGAGCAGCAGGTTTATTGCTGTTGGCTACGGGGAGACCCGACCGGTAGTTCCGAACTCCGGACCGGAAAATTGGGAGAAAAACCGCCGGGTAGAAATCATTATTTCTGATCCGAAATATGATGAAGAAAGATTTATTAATAATTGACTCCTGGTCTGGCATTTGCCAGGCTTTTTTATTTGGAAATACGAGGGATTGCCTTTGGCCGGTATTTAGCGGAATATGGCCGGTAAATGCTTTACTTTAGCCGATAAAATAGAAAAAGGCTGGCATCCGGTTCTGATACAAGCCGGTTGTCAGCCTTTTTATTTACATAGACTCTGTCATCTTCCTGTTTCGGATGGGATAAAGAACTTTGTCCAATGTTTGGGCGTTCTTTTCAGTTATCTCACTTTTACGGGGGATTGGCGGATAAAGATCATCAGGATCATCCCACTGAAGGGGAAGGGGCACAGGAGCGTGCTTTTTCCAAGTGTTTATCCATTCCGAAGGCAGGTTGCCATAGGAATTTGAGTTTTCAGTCATTTCAAGCCAAATCAAGGCCCAGGCCCTGGGTACTACACGCCAAATATCATAGCCCCCACCGCCGACAGCAATCCATTTTCCATCACAGTACTCATGGGCAATTTCATGTGCCAGTTTAGGGATCTCCCTGTATATTCTCATGGTTGACGACAAATGGGTAAGTGGGTCCAGATAATGTGAATCTGCACCATTCTGGGTGAGAATCACGTCTGGCTTAAAGAATTCGGCTACCTCACGAAAGGCTGTCCGGTAGGCATGGAGCCAGGAATCATCTTCTGTAAAAGCATCTACTGGTATATTGAAAGAAAAACCGTATCCTTTTCCTTGTCCCCGTTCATTTACATTTCCTGTACCCGGAAATAAATACCGTCCTGTTTCATGGATGGATAATGTGCATACATCAGGATCATCATAAAACGACCATTGCACACCGTCTCCATGGTGTGCATCTGTATCGACATACAGTACCTTAGCTTTGTATTTTTCCTGAATATATTTAATGGCAACAGAGGTATCATTATATATGCAAAAACCTGATGCTTTTCCGCGAAACCCATGATGCAGCCCTCCGCCGAGGTGGAGAGCATGCTTTGCCCGGCCGCTCATGACGGAGTCTACGGCAGCCAGAGTCCCTCCTACCAGCAGCGAGCTTGCTTCATGCATATTTGGAAAAATAGGTGTATCCTCAGTCCCCAATCCGTAATTCTCCCCAATATCTTCAGGAAGCTGTCCCTGGCCGGCCAGTTTAACAGCGTTCACATAGCTTGGATCATGGATCAGGTGGAGTTCTTCATCGGTAGCTGGGCGAGGAGGGACAATTTGATGATCCTCAATTGCTTTCATATTTTTTAGCAAATCGAGTGTCAGTTTGAGCCTAACCTGGTTAAAAGGATGGTTTTTGCTGAATTTGTAGTTCAGCAGTTCTTTTGAATATACGAAGACTGAATCATGAGTCATAGAGAAATCCCCGGCAGGTTAGGCCATAATACTTCAAAGCCGGCTTTTTTCAAATCTTCAATAACAAAAGTCGGATTCATGGTTTGAACTCTTAACACCAGAATTTTAAATTTCTCATCCTTTTTATCCGGATAAACAAGGACACTCTGTATATTTGCTTTCCTTTTGCAAATCACTTCTGTAACTTCGAAAAGCATGCCAGCCCTATTAGGCACTTTTACTTCTATCTGGGACCCCGGCTGATGAGCGCCTGTCAATTGGACCAGGGTGTGAAGAAGGTCTGTTTCAGTCACAATCCCAACAAGCTTGCTATCTTTTAATATTGGAAGACAGCCTATACGGTGCTCATAGAAAATAGCAGCAATTTCTTCTGCAAAATCAAGGGGATGCCCCGTAATGATTTCTGTTTTCATAATTGTTTCCAAAGGCTTTTGAAGATCTTCCTTAAATAACTCTGTATGAAAAATAGATGGTGTGGCATCCCGAATATCCCTGTCTGTGACTAGGCCCACCAGGTTATTAGTATTATCAGTTACGGGCAAGTGGCGTACTTTATTTGCATTCATTATTTTTATGGCGTCCGCTATACTGTCATTCTTTGTCAGTGTAGTGACATCCGTCTTCATAATTTCTTCAACAATCACTTTAAGAGCCTCCTTTATAAAACTATATGGAGTTTCCCCACTCCCCGGCCAGCCAATAATAAATAGGCCTGAGCTGGAGCTGGGACAAAGCGTATTTTTTAACATTGAAGCAATTCTTCATGCTACCACTGATACTTCATCAATACATAAAACGGTTCATAAAGCGCAGACGGTCGAATTGTTGGACTGATTCCTGGTCTACTCTTTTGCCGATCCTTGCCATCAGGCAATTTGCTGGATGTGAACTGATTTCCGGATCGTCTGTTGCGTACCATTCCAGACCGCCAGCATTCATCATCTTTTCCATGATTTTTCGATATTCCCAAACATTCAGTCCTGTTCCTTTTAGATCCCAATGCCAGTAGTATTCTGTTGTAATTATGATGTAGTCTTCCATCGCATCATCCATCATTGAGACCTTTAATAGGTTCTTTCCTGTTCCAGAACCACGGAATGCCGGTATCACTTCAATGGCACCAAGTTCTATTAAATTATCCATCTTCCCCTCAGACCACCGCTCAAGGGGATCCGGATACAAATAAGTTACATAGCCGACAATAGTGTGACGGTCTCTGGCGATTAAAATTCTTCCCTCCGGCAATCCGGCAATTTCAACTAAAGCCTTATGCTGCTGGGCCGGGGGCCTGAAAGCTACCAGATCTTTATGAAACTCGTAATCTGCGAGTTTTTCAGATGTGATTGGCCCCTCAATTATTAAATTTCCATTGGCTGTTTTTATTTCTTTAGCATTGTACGTTTTTTTATGTTCCATTTATTCACCGCCTAAAAGACATGATCAATGTATTATCTATTATACATAAAAACTATTAATATAAAGCGCTTTCACACAATTTTCTGGGTAATTTGAAAAAACTTTGTGACAATTTAACGGAATGATGCATAGGAATTATTTTTCAGGACCAATATTTTAAAAATTGAGAAAAAATAATATTTATACTATAATAATATCAAATCACAAAAAAGGGGGATATCAATATATGAAAGTGGAAGCGCTACCAGTGACGCAAGGGGAGTTTAATTTAAAAAGCTATGATGAGTTATATGAGAATTTTAACTGGGCGGACGTGGAAAAAGAGTTTTCCTGGAAAGATACAGGCCGAATGAATATGGCCTATGAGGCAATCGACCGCCATGCGGAATCCTTCAGAAAAAATAAGGTTGCCCTGTACTATCGTGATGGGCAAAGGAATGAAAAATATACTTTCAAAGAAATGAAAGAACTTTCCAATAAAGCAGGAAATGCTTTAAAGACATACGGCGATGTGGAAAAAGGAGACAGGGTGTTTATCTTTATGCCTCGTTCCCCTGAACTCTATTTTGCTGTTTTGGGAGCCATCAAGCTTGGTGCGATTGTCGGGCCATTATTTGAGGCTTTTATGGAAGGAGCTGTCCGTGACAGACTTGAAGACAGTGAAGCAAAAGTTCTAATCACTACTCCTGAGCTTCTGGAACGTGTTCCGGTTGATCAGCTTCCTGCTCTAAAGCATGTTTTTCTGGTAGGCGATAATGTAGAGGAAACAGGTCCTTATGTTGACTTCAACAAAAGAATGGCTGAAGCAAGCAGAAAGCTTTCTGTGGAATGGGTTGACGGAAATGACGGATTAATTTTACATTACACTTCCGGTTCTACCGGTAAGCCAAAAGGTGTGCTTCATGTACATAATGCAATGATTCAGCACTACCAGACGGCTAAATGGGTATTAGATCTTAAGGAAGAGGATGTGTATTGGTGCACGGCTGATCCTGGCTGGGTTACAGGTACTTCCTACGGAATTTTCGGTCCATGGCTTACAGGAACTTCTAACCTGATTGTTGGGGGAAGATTCAATCCTGAGACATGGTACAAAATGATTGAAGAGTATGGCGTAACAGTTTGGTACAGTGCCCCAACAGCTTTCCGCATGCTGATGGGTGCAGGGGATGAAGTTGTTAAGAAGTTTGATATGGGCAGCCTGCGCCATATTTTGAGTGTTGGCGAGCCCTTAAATCCAGAGGTAGTCAGATGGGGCATGAAGGTGTTCAATCTGCGCATCCATGATACATGGTGGATGACAGAAACAGGTGCACAGCTGATCTGCAACTATCCTTGCATGGAAATTAAGCCAGGCTCCATGGGCAAGCCAATTCCAGGTGTCAAAGCAGCCATTGTTGATGACCAGGGAAATGAACTGCCGCCAAACCGCATGGGCAACCTTGCTATTAAAAAGGGCTGGCCTTCCATGATGCATACGATCTGGAATAACGAGCAAAAATATGAATCTTACTTTATGCCTGGTGACTGGTATGTATCCGGTGACTCAGCTTATATGGACGAAGATGGCTATTTCTGGTTCCAGGGACGTGTGGATGACGTGATCATGACATCCGGTGAACGTGTAGGTCCGTTTGAAGTAGAAAGCAAGCTAATTGAGCACCCGGCTGTTGCAGAAGCTGGCGTAATCGGAAAACCGGATCCGGTCCGCGGAGAAATTATTAAAGCGTTTGTAGCATTGCGGGACGGGTATGAGCCAACTGAAGAGTTAGTGGAGGATATCCGCCAGTTCGTTAAGAAAGGCCTTGCAGCCCATGCTGCACCACGCGAAATTGAGTTCCGCGACAAGCTTCCAAAAACTCGAAGCGGTAAAATTATGCGCCGCGTCCTAAAAGCCTGGGAACTAGACCTCCCAACTGGCGACTTGTCTACAATGGAAGACTAATAGAGAAAAAGAACCGCTTGGCAGCGGTTCTTTTTTTGTTCTTGCAGCAGGGTCGATTACTTAGGTAATTGTGAACTTCGAGAATAAAACGGGAAGACTTGCGAACAAAGTGGTGAAATTTACGAACAAACGATCAAAACTAGCGAACAAATTTTAAATTTAGCGAATTAACGACATAAACTAGCGAATAGATAGGAATCCAGCTAGTAGGGTATATCGAACACTAGTCAATACCCGGTTCAAACAATAAAAAAAGCTGAGCTTCGAGCCTGTACCGGCTTGAAAATCAGCTTCACTTTTAAAATATTTAATTAGTTTGTACTATCTTCTCCATCTCCGCCTCCATCACCTGGTTCTTCTGGCTTTTCAGGATCCGGTTTTTCTTCGGCTGGAGGGTCTGCAGGTTTTTCTTCTTTGGGTTTCTCTTCTTTCGGTTTTTCCTCTTTAGGCTTTTCTTCCTCCGGCTTTTTGCCGATCTCCACAACATTTGAAGGCTGGGATTCCTTGCCCGCAATATCAACGGCTGTTACGTGTATAGCACCATTTCCAGCCTTGAAACTTAGAGAAGAGCCAGATTTAATAGTAGCGATTTTTTTGCCGCCGCTATAGACACGGTAGCCAATTACATCCTTTTCTGGATGCGCACCCCATGTAACCGTTTCTCCTGAAGCTTTTATGCTTAGGGCTGCAGGGGCTCTGCCGTTATCCTCGAGCTTATTGCCAGTAGTCAGAACACTCTTCCAGCGCTCTTTATTAGGAATAAGGTCACTAGGATTTGCTTTAATGCCAAATAATTTTTCGATATACTCCGGATTAAGTACCAATCCTGGTTCTGTAAATTCTTCAGGAGTTGAATCTAGAGCCATATATTTTTTGTCGCCAATTCTCACAAGTTTGCCATTGCCTAGGCTATCATCCACTTTTGTTGGAACAAACTTCGCGTTAAATAAGTCTGTTTCAACGAGGCCAGCTTTTAAGCACGCCTCAGAAGGCAGAAGGCCTGATATAGCACAGAAGGATCTTCTTACAATTCCTCCAGGCATTTTAAAGCTTGCGCTTGGATCGACAAGATCCGGGGCAACGTCATAAGCAGCATTCATTAGGTCTGCCCATAGATAATTATTCCGCAAACTGTAGCTTAATGGACCAGGAGCTTTCAGAGATTTAGGGGTATCATACCCGGACCATATGCCAAATGTGACATTTGGGTTTGTTGCTACAAACCACGCATCGTAGAAGTCTACACCTGTTCCTGTCTTTCCTGCCCAGTCTGAACTGAATTTTAATCTATTTTTCACGGAAGTAGCTGTTCCGCTGTTAATAACATCCCGCATCATATCAATTGTTAAGTAAGCCGTCTGCGGACTGAATACATCCACAGGCTTAACTTCGTGGTGATAAATATCCTTGCCGTTTTTATCAGTGATTTTTTCAATCATATATGCATCGATAAATTTACCATCATTTGCAAAGGTGCTGAAAGCATTAGTGTTCTCTTCAATTGTTACCCCATATTCCAATGAGCCAATCGCTGTGGACAAATTCGTATAGTCCGGTCCAATAAGCGAAGTAAAGCCCATCTTTTCCAGGTAATTAGCTGGTCTTTGTCCGACAATATCCTTATATAGTTTAACAGCCGGCACATTGTAGGAATACTTTAAAGCTTCTCTGGCTGAAACCAGACCGCTATACGTTCTGGTATAGTTATTTGGCCAAGGTCTATTCAATCCAGGAGCAAGGTATAATGGCACATCCGGTAAAATTGTTCCGGGAGCTGACTTTCCCAGCTCCATTGCAGGTGCATACACGAGCAGCGGCTTCATGGTTGACCCATTTTGTCTAACAGCGTTTGTAGCATGGTTCAATTGTTCGCGTTTGTGATCGCGGCCTCCGACAAAGCTGATAATTTTTCCCGTCTTATTTTCAATTAAAATAGCACCGACTTGTACAGGTTCCATGATTTGCTTGTTCTCACCTGTTTCAGGGTCCTTAACTGTCTCTGGTTTGTCAGGTCCGTAATAAGGGTAGTTATCTTTTACCTGCTGCATTTTATCATAAATTTCTTTGTTAATTGTCGTGTGAATCTGATATCCATTCTGGCGGATTGTCCGGTCTGCAAGGGTTTTATATTCCTCTCGCAGTGCGTCATCTTCTTTTAAGTCCTGCTCTTCATAACCATCGTTTTTCGCTAGAATCGTGGTCATGATGTTTACGGCACGCTCTTCAATTTCAAATGTTAAGTACGGATATTTTTCTAAAGGACTTGCTGAAGGATCTGCAAAATCCTTTGTCAGGTCGTAAGCCAGAGCTTCTTCATATTGTTTCTGGTCAATCTTGCCGTCGTCGTACATTCTTTTCAGAACGGTTTTCATCCTTGAGAATCCTGGTTCCAGATTCTCCTTAACGGTTCCTTCCCTTGTAAAAGGAGTATAGCCGAATGGGCTCTGCGGAAGTCCGGCAATAAAAGCAGCCTGCGGCAAGGTCAATTCTTTTGCGCTTACCCCAAAAATTCCCTTGGAAGCAGCTTCAACACCGGCAATATTCCGGCCGGAAGCATTTCTTCCAAAGGTGGAAACATTCAGGTATGCTTCCAGAATTTCCTTTTTATCAAAGAATTTCTCAAGGCGCAATGCTAATAGTATCTCTTTTGCTTTTCGTTCAAATGAAACTTCATTCGTTAAAATTTGGTTCTTAATCAGCTGCTGTGTTAATGTACTTCCGCCTGATTGAACAGATGAATTAGTTACTTCCTGGAACAGTGCACGCATAATCGCTTTTGGCACCACTCCGTCATGCTCGTAAAAATATTCATCTTCGGTAGCCACAACTGCGTTTATCAAGTGTTCTGAAACATCCTCAAGCTGAACTTCCTCCCGTTCAAGGTCAGTCCTTAGCTTGCCTAAATACACATTATTCGCAAAATAAACTTCCGATGTTTCTTCATAATCGTAAATATCCTTTTTCATGCTTGCATAGGATCGTATTGGCTCGTCCTTTACAAGTGAGGCAAAATAACCCGCACCGAGACCTCCGGCAAATGCACCGCCAATGACAGCCAAAATAATAAACAGCAAGGCTAAATTCCAGACAACCTGGTAAGTTATGCTGGCCCCTTTAGCTGCTTTTTTATTGCCGGAGAGGCCTGGAGTTTGCCTCAATTTATCAATAAGTATTTGAAACTTTTCTTTCATCGTATCAATCCCCCTAAAATCACATCTATTATAGCATAAAGTGAAACTTCCAACAGCGTGTTTTCTGCTGTTGGTTAGTTGAACCAATCGGGCTTTTACGGGCAGTTAGTTCGGAAAAACTGACTAATTACCTACTAAAACCTACTATTCTGAAGTTACTGCCCGTTAATCTGCGATAAAGTGAAACTTCCAACAGCGTGTTTCCTGCTGTTGGTTAGTTGAACCAACCGGGCTTTTACGGGCAGTTAGTTCGGAAAAATTGACTAATTACCTACTAAAACCTACTATTCTGAAGTTACTGCCCGTTAATCTGCGATAAAGTGAAACTTCCAACAGCGTGTTTTCTGCTGTTGGTTAGTTGAACCAATCGGGCTTTTACGGGCAGTAGTTCGGAAAAACTAACTGATTACCTATTAGAAGACTACTTTTCCGAAGTTACTGCCCGTTAACCTGCGATAAAGTGAAACTTCCAACAGCGTGTTTTCAGCTGTTGGTTAGTTGAACCAATCGGGCTTTTACGGGCAGTTAGTTCGGAATAACCTAATCTTTAACTAAATATATAGTCCTTTCTCCGAAGTTACTGCCCGTAAATTTCCTTTTTTTGAAAAGGTATTTGACATTTGGCTGATTTTTATGATAAAAATGGTTTATCTTAGTCATAGACGTAAGAAACATAATTTCTGTTTCAAAAAATACTATATGGGCATTGATGGGAACCCAGTAATGCTTCTATCCCTGTTTCAGAAAGCCGGCGGCCGCTGCGAGCCGGTACAAATAGAAGGATGAATTACCTCCCTGAGCTTTCACTGTGAACCTGCACAGCAGTTATAGCGGTGAACGGTTAATCCGTTATCATGGCAAGAGTGGAGGGCTTTTGTCCTCAATTTGGGTGGTACCGCGCAATTTAAATCATGCGTCCCTGCTATGTGCAGGGGCGCTTTTTGTATGTGGAAATTGCAACCATCTTTGCCTGGGGAACTACATTTTAACTATTTCGTTACAGTTTAATCTAGGAGGAATTTAACAATGAATTTAATTGAAGATTTGCAATGGAGAGGGATTGTCTACCAGCAAACAGATGAAGAGGGGATCCAGAATATCCTTGATAAAGAAAAGGTCTCTTTATACTGTGGTGTGGACCCTACCGCAGACAGTATGCATATTGGGCATCTTCTGCCATTTTTAACTTTAAGGCGTTTTCAAAAAGAAGGACACCGTCCAATCGTTCTTGTTGGAGGTGCGACTGGTCTAATTGGAGATCCGAGCGGCAAAAGTGAGGAACGCAAGCTGCAGACTCTTGAGACTGTTCAGCATAATGTGGATTGTATCCAGAGCCAGTTAAAGAGAATCTTTGAATTTGATAGTGAAAATGGAGCCATCATGGTGAATAACTATGACTGGGCAGGATCAATGGATATCGTTACATTCCTCCGCGACTACGGAAAGCATGTCGGTGTCAACTACATGCTTGCAAAAGATACGATTTCCTCGAGATTGGAAACAGGGATTTCTTTCACTGAATTTACTTACACGATCTTGCAGGCAATGGATTTCCTTCATTTATATGAAAGTCATAACTGCAAGATGCAAATTGGCGGAAGCGACCAATGGGGCAATATTACAACAGGGCTTGAACTAATCCGTAAAATGGCGCCAGAAGGCTCAAAAGCTTATGGACTGACAATTCCTCTTGTAACAAAAGCAGATGGAACCAAGTTTGGGAAAACGGAAAGCGGAGCAATCTGGCTTGATCCCGAAAAGACATCTCCATACGAGTTCTACCAATTCTGGATTAATACTGCTGATGCTGATGTTATTAAATACTTAAAGTTTTTCACATTCATATCTCGAGAAGAAATTGAAGAGCTTGAAAAAGCTGTTCAGGAAGAACCGCATCTCCGCAAAGCACAGAAAGCCCTTGCAGAAGAAATGACTCGCCTGATCCATGGCGATGAAGCTTTGGAGCAGGCAATTAAAATTACTGCTGCACTTTTCAGCGGGGATATTAAGAATCTTTCTGCTTCTGAGATTAAACAAGGCTTTAAGGATGTTCCTTCCTATGAGCATTCAGATGGCGGAGAAGTTGGTATCGTTGATTTACTGGTGGCGGCCAAGATTTCACCATCTAAACGCCAAGCCCGTGAAGATGTTACAAATGGCGCCGTTTCTGTCAATGGTGAGCGTGTAACAGAACTTGATTACGTTCTTTCGGAAAAAGACAGGATTGAAGGCCAATTTACAGTCATTCGCCGTGGAAAGAAAAAATATTTCTTAATAAAGTACTAAAACGAAAGCCCTCCGGTTGAAGGAGGGCTATTCTTATGTTAACATTTGACGTCATTTCGGTGGTTAACAACGAAAACCCGTTACAATATCTAAAGGCAGTTAATATCGTCGCTTAACGACGATAATTGCGCCCATGAGCAGATCGACGATAGTAGCTGGAAAAGAAAAATATGGTAGCTAATGGAGTTGATAATTCCTCTCGCGGTTCGCTGAGTGCCTGGAGCGGAAACAACAGTCAGGCTTAACAGAGCCTAAAATAAAAAAACTGCCGACATATATCGGCAGTTTTTAAATGAATATTAACGAGAGTAGAATTCAACGATTAGAGATTCGTTGATTTCAGCTGGAAGTTCAGAACGCTCAGGCATACGAGTGAAAGTTCCTTCTAGCTTGTCTGCATCGAAAGATACGAAGTCAGGAACGAAGTTATTAACTTCAATTGCTTCTTTAACGATGTCAAGGTTGCGAGATTTTTCGCGAAGTGTGATTGTTTGACCAGGTGCAACGCGGTATGATGGAATATCAACACGAGCTCCATCAACCATGATGTGGCCATGGTTAACAAGTTGGCGAGCCTGACGGCGAGTACGTGCAAGACCTAAACGGTATACAACGTTGTCAAGACGTGATTCTAAAAGAATCATGAAGTTTTCACCGTGTTTACCAGGCATTTTGCCTGCTTTATCAAATAAGTTACGGAATTGACGCTCATTTACTCCGTACATATGACGAAGCTTTTGCTTTTCTTGCAATTGCAATCCGTATTCAGATAATTTTCTGCGTTGGTTTGGACCATGTTGTCCAGGAGCGTAAGGACGCTTTTCTAATTCTTTACCAGTACCGCTTAGAGAGATTCCAAGGCGGCGGGATAATTTCCAGCTTGGACCAGTATAACGAGCCATTTAAGACTCCTCCTTTTGTGTTTTTATTTTGGTAAAATAAAAACAGAAACAGATGTGCACAACAATCAAGACCATTTTGTTTTCATGTACCTTCGCCCTAGCAGCAGAGGGTTACACAGTACCCCATCCCCAGAAATGCTTGTCGCCGATGGCGCCTGAAGCTAGACAAAACTAACTTCAAAGCTCTGGTTGAGGAACAAAATGAGTACATCAAGGTGCTCACATAGGCTGCAATATTTTACACAAGGAGTATTATATAATTTTTATTGGATATAAGTCAAGGTGTTATCGCTTATTTATCTCTAAGTTTATTGAATGGTATATGCAATTATATATGAGAAATAAGGACTATGCTATTTTTTGCGTGAAATTATTAAACAACTAAAGAGTCATTTGGAAAGATATGATATAATAAAGAAAAAATTGGAATAGATCCGAAGTGGTCTTAATGAATGAAGGAAGAAATGAAAAGCGGATACGCTTTTTTTAATTTTGGTTTATTTTTATAGCTGCTGCATGATTTTATAGCAGCAGATCACAGAATGTATGGACTCCCCAATTAACTCATTGGCTAAACTCAGTTAATCGCCCAAAAGCAGCAAACTTTATGAAAACAGCCTTTTAATTTTAAATAGAAGATTCTGCGGATGGTCAGTTGCTTTGGCTGATTCTTTCTGAAGAAGATATTAAAATTACGCAAATTGAAACGATATAGCCATAAAGTTTTCGAAATAGAATTGTCTGGTTAGCTATAATGGTTTTATTGATTTAATAATTCCTGATCTGAAACAGTTGATAGGTGATGATGGAGATGGATACGCTCGAACGCCAAATCATTTTTAAATTGAAAAGCCGTTTCTTTGATATTATCGATACAGAGACCGGTTTTTTTCATTATGAAAAACTGCTGGCTGAAATGCTTTCGGCCATAAAAACTCTGACGGGTGCGGAAGAAATTATTTTATATGGCTGGAATGAATGGAAACAGGAGTTTTTTGTAGAAGTTTCGACTAACCCCGGCTATCAGGCACATGCTGTACCGCCTGTTATTTCCTGTGCGGCCCTCAAGGCGCGGGTAAGGAAAAGCAGGGAAATCGGCAGTATGGGCACTGGTACCCAGAGGGAGGAACTAATCCTTCCGTTAATGAAGGATGACCATTTACTTGGCTGTATGATCCTTAATGGGGGACGGGATCTTTTCAAATCCCTGCAAGAAAGTATCTTGCAGGAGCTTAGTAGAGAGTGCGGGCAATTTTTAGATAAAGCCAATGGGCTTGCCAAGATTGTATCGGAAGAAAAACGGTATAAACAGCTGTACAGGGTAACTGAAAAATTTCATTCTTCTATGGATATGGATATGGTGCTGGGAGAGATCATTTATACCTTGCAGGAAGTGTATCCCACCTTTACCTATTATCTATTATTATCCCAGGACAATAGTAATCACGGAGATTTGCCGATTAGGGATCTGGAATATGACAGCGAAAATATAGCAGCCATGCAGGCCTATGTCACAGGGGCTGTTCAATTTGAAGATTCCGTCCAGGAAAAGCGCTCGGTCCTTTATGCCCCGTTAAAAGGAAAACAGGGGGTTTATGGAGTCCTTCAAGTGATCGCGCCAAATACCCTGATGTTTCCTAAAACTGAGGTTAAGTTTATCACACTGCTTGCCAATACGGCAGGAAGTGCACTTGAAAATGCACAGCTTTATCAGCAATCCAAGCGCCTAATAGCAGACCTTCAATTAATCAATGAAACCTCTCATCGCCTGAATTCAAATTTGCGTCTGACGGAAACGATGACGTTTATGTCAGAGCAAATTATGCGTTCATTTGACGCCGATGAAGCTGGTTTTATTCTGGTATCTGAGGAAGGCGTCAATACAAGTGTAATTAATGGGAGTACTGATTTCTTTCACACTAGAGATGCCGATCCTTATATTCGGTATATTAAGGGAAAAATCATTCAGGAGCGCGAATCTCTTTTTATTGGGGATTTCAGCCTGCAAAGCCAGGAATCGATTTCCCATTTTAAATCCATTATGGCGGTGCCAATGGCCCAATCAGGAACATTAAAGGGATTTGCGCTAGTCATGCACCGCTCTCCTTACCATTTTTCATTTGAAACTTTTAAACTGCTGCAATCATTGATTCATCATTCCACTTTAGCCTTCACCAATTCAATGTTAAGGGAAGAGCTGGAAAAGATGGTTGTGACAGATCATTTAACAAAGCTTTACTCCAGGAGCTTTTTGGACGACCGTATACATCAATCAATGAATCAAGACCATGAAGGAACATTTATGCTGATTGATATTGATGACTTTAAAACGATAAATGATACGTATGGGCACCAGGTTGGCGATGATGTTATTATCCAGGTCGCAAATGTAATTAATGGGAATATACGCTGCACTGATATAGGTGCGAGATGGGGTGGCGAGGAGCTGGCTGTTTACCTTCCAGGTGTGTCACTTTCAGCAGGGACAATTATTGCTGAAAGGCTCGTTAAAAAGGTATATGAAAGCTCGAATCCTCAAGTGACCATTTCATGTGGAGTCTCATATTGGTGCAGGGGACGGAAAGACGCCTATTCAACTTTATTTAGAAGAGCAGATCGAGCATTATATACTGCAAAGCATTCAGGTAAAAATAAAGCAGTCATTGAGTCGGCTGAAAATTCATTTATTTAGGGATTGCCATAATACCGCAGGCAGTCCCTTTTTCTATATTAAGGTGGTACTTTTTTTAAAACAAAATACTTTCAAAAGGTAGGCAATTATCATATGCTGAAAGAGAGGTTTTTTTATAGAAATTAATGAAAGCGTTTACATCGAAAGGGAGAGTTATGATGGAAAGGAAACATCATGTAAAGTTTGAGACACAGGTTATCCATGAAGGTTATGATTCAGAAAGGTTTAATGGAAGCCTTGCACCGCCAATTTTTCAAACATCAACTTTTACATTTGAAACTGCACAACAAGGCGAAAAGCGCTTTGCTGGTGAAGAGGAAGGATATATTTATTCACGTCTTGGCAATCCGACGGTTAAAATGCTTGAAGAAAGAATGGCAGCCCTTGAGAAGGGAGAATCTGCACTTGCTTTTGGATCTGGCATGGCTGCGGTATCCGCAGTGCTAGTTGCATTAACTAAAACAGGTGATCACATATTATGCTCTAAGGGCGTTTATGGATGCACATTTGGTTTGCTGGAGATGATGGATGAAAAATATAAAATTAGCCATGATTTTTCCGCCATGGAATCAAAAGAACAGCTTCTGCAGGAAATCAAACCTGAGACAGCCTGCATTTATGTAGAAACTCCGATTAACCCAACAATGAAACTGGTAAACTTGGAAATGGTTGCAGAGGTAGGGAGAGAAAAAGGGATACCTGTTGTAGTCGATAATACTTTCTGTTCCCCATATCTTCAGAATCCGATTGAACTGGGCTGCGATATCGTCATTCACAGTGCAACAAAGTATATAGGGGGCCATGGGGATGTCGTGGCAGGGATTGTCATAGGTCCAAAGAAATTCTTGGATAAAGTTTCAATGACCACTCAAAAAGATATTGGGGGAATTATATCTCCATTTGATGCCTGGCTGCTCCTCCGAGGGTTAAAAACGCTTGCTGTAAGGCTTGACCGCCATTGCGAGAACGCTGAGAAGCTTGCAGGATATCTATTGGAACATTCAAAAGTCGAAAAGATTTATTTTCCGGGTGACAGGAATAATCCCGAGTACGCGATCATGCAAAAACAAATGAGGAAACCGGGCGGGATGATTTCATTTACTTTAAAAGGAGATAAAGAAACAGCCCAGGCATTTATGAATGAGCTAAAGCTAATCAAAATTGCTGTGAGTCTTGGAGATGCCGAGACATTGATCCAGCACCCGGCTACCATGACCCATGCGGTTGTGCCACAAGAATCCCGGGAGCGCATGGGGATTGAAGATACACTGTTAAGACTTTCGGTTGGTCTTGAATCATGGGAAGATATCCGTGATGATCTGGCCCAGGCGCTTGAAAGGATTTAACGTATACAAAAAGGAGATGTCCTGTGAATGGGATCATCTCCTTTATTTTTATAGGTAGGATGCCAGTACTTTTGTAAATTTTTCTAAGTATTCCTGATCGAGTTCATCAAAGCGGTTTTTTTCAGGTGAATCAATATCCAAAACACCTAGCAGATTGCCGTCTTTGATAAGAGGAATAACGATTTCCGACTCAGAAGCCGCATCGCAGGCAATATGTCCAGGGAATTGATGGACATCTTCCACCCGTACAGTTTCCATTTGTTTGGCTGCCGTTCCGCAGACCCCTTTTCCAAGTGGAATCCTTACACAGGCAGGAAGTCCCTGAAAAGGCCCAAGCACAAGTTCTCCTTCTTCCATCAGGTAAAATCCGACCCAGTTTGTACGGTCAAGGAATTGATTGAGCAGCGCAGATGCATTGCTGAGATTGGCAATTTGGTTCTTTTCTCCTTCAAGCAATGCAGAAAGCTGTTTGATGACCAATTTATAATTTTCTTCACGGGTTCCCCGGTATGATTCGACATTAAACATCACTATTCACCTTACTCTCTTAAAAATATGTGAATTTCCTGGCAGAAACGCAGGAAATAAGGAAGACATTGTCGAGAACTTAAAAAAGGATAAGACGATTTTAGCAAGAATGTTTAATTATAACAACTAATCCGCGTATTAAGGTGAATTTGACTAAAGAAAGCGAGGCGAGAACGGTGAGGAAAAATTCCAAAGAGGCGATTGTTGCGGCTGCTATATACTTATTTAATACGAAGGGTTTTTCCGGGACATCCATTCGGGATATTGCCGGGAAAGCAAAAACCAATCCAGCAAACATATCATACTACTTTGATAACAAACATGGATTGCTTGAATACTGCTTCACTGCTTTTTTTGAAGGCTATATTCAGGAGGTTGAGAGGGGCTTTTCTTTGATGGATCAAGGAGCAGCCATCAGCTTGAAGAAAATAGCGGAGAATATCATGGCTTACCAATTTGACAATAGCCATTTGACCAGGCTTATTCTCCGCGAAATATCCATTGATTCACAGGTGGTCCGGGAAATTATGTCCACTTATTTGGCTAAGGAAAAATTCTATTTCAGCAAAGTGCTGGAACGCGGCATGAAAACGAAAGAGTTTCGGGCCCATGCTGCCAATTATATGATTATCCAATTAAAAGGACTATTGTCCATGCCGTTTTTGAACACCCATTATATGGCGGAAGTCCTGCATGTGTTCCCGCATGAAAGATACTTCGCGGAGAAATACACAAAGGAGATCTTCAATTGGATTGATGGTGTTCTATGCAATCATCATGCTGGTAAACCATATGCTGCAGTGTTGTAATACTTCTTTTACAGTTAAAACCAATCAGAGGTATTTCATGACACTGCGGCCCTGGCCCATTTCCTTTACCTGATGGGCATCTGAACCATAAATCAGCGGTATCCCTTTTTTGACAGCTTC
Organism: Cytobacillus sp. C11.1; assembly: GCF_058145115.1. NCBI lineage: Bacteria > Bacillati > Bacillota > Bacilli > Caryophanales > Bacillaceae > Cytobacillus > Cytobacillus sp. C11.1. The sequence goes on from NZ_CM176935.1 coordinate 1,896,964, forward strand.
TTCCGCAACCCAATCAGGAGGATATGGTTCCCTGCAAAGGGGCTTGGAGTATCCTGCTCCATTATAATCAAGCTCATAACCCTGCATTTTTACTGCATCAAGCAGTTGCAGGATTTCTCCCTTGAATTCCCTGTTAATGGGGTATTTTTTTTGGAATTTTTTAACCAATGTAATATGGCCAATTCTTTTAGGTTTAAATAGACCCAAATCAGATTGGACTGATAAAAGCAGGGTACGGAAGTAATTGGTGTATAATGCTTCTATTGAACCGTATTGCTCGATCATTTTTCCAAAAACATCCGGGCTATAGTCGAGGCATTCATATTGGTTGCTGTGCTTTAAAAAGTGGACAGATAAGATGGAATCATCCAAGTATTTTCCTGCGTTATTCAGAAAGCTTTTTGTTTCCTGTTCAAAACCTTCTATGAAATCCACTTCGAGCCCAGCGTTGATTTTTATTTTTCCTCTATAAGCCGCTTTGAGCCTTGAAATATCTTCAAAATATTGTTCGAGTTCTCCCTGCCTCATGGCACTGTCAGAGGCTGGTGCAGGGTCAATAAAACTTTCAGGCAAAGGGGCATGTTCAGTAAAGGAAATTTCCTTGAAGCCAAGCTCCAATGCTTTTTCGACATAATCTTCCAAAGGGTCTTTTGTACCGTGCGGACAGAATGATGTGTGAATGTGGCCGTCTTTTATCATAAGGAATATCACCTTTCTTTTAGAAGTAGGAAGGAAATAAGCAATAAAAAGCGAATTGGTTGTAATTGAGAATCTCATATTGTTCAATAAAAGAGAAGGCGAGTGGCTTGTTCGTTTCTCTTACTTTTGAAAAATACCAATCAAATGATAAAATTGCCAACCGATAAACGCAATAAATTCATAAAAATATGAAATAAATAGTCAAAAAATGTCGTTTACATGGTATCATAAAAACATTGAAAATAACATGCAATAAAATCCTATACATATACATATCGGCTCGGGAACAGAACAGGGGGCTTTAACATGGAATACATAATTGGAGGTATAGTCATTCTTATATGCCTATATCTGACGGGATATTACTTGAAGAAAAAGTATTATAAAGAAATTGACAGGCTTGAAACATGGAAGATGGATATTACAGATCGCCCTGTTCTAGATGAAATGTCAAGGGTTAAAAAGCTGAATATGACAGGCCAGACCGAGGAGTTATTTGAACGCTGGAGAAACGAGTGGGACGAAATTGTTACAACACAGCTTCCTGATGTTGAGGAATATTTATTTGACGCTGAAGAGAACATCGATAAATACCGTTTCAAAAAAGCCCAGGAAGTTCAGCAGAAAATTGAACAGCGTTTGTATGAAATTGAAGAGAGTATTAAAAAATTGCTTGGCGAATTGAATGAGCTTGTTGGGAGCGAAGAGAAAAACAGGGCGGAAATTGAAGAATTGAAGGATATGTACCGAGAATGCAAGAAGTCATTGCTTGCCCATCGCCATACATTCGGAAAAGCAGAAACTCTTCTGGAAACACAGCTTGATGAGGCTTTAGGGAAGTTTGAAGAATTTGATGAAAAGACAGAGAAGGGCAACTATCTTGAAGCACGTGAAACACTCCTAATGATTAAAGCGCTGCTGGAGGATGCCCAAAGCAAAATGGAGGCAATACCCAACTTAATGGTGGAATGCCAATCCAAAATTCCATCACAGCTGGAAGAATTGAAGGATGGATACAAGGAGATGCTTGAACAAGGCTATATCCTGGACCATTTGCAAATGGAAAAAGAAATTGAGCGGCTTGTACAGGAAGTGGCTGCATACGCCGGCTGTGTTGACAAAGCAGAGACGGCTGAAGTCCAAAAAGGCGTTGATGAAATTAAAGATAAAATTGATCTTCTATATGACCTTCTTGAAAAAGAAGTCCATGCAAGACATTACCTAAGCCAGCAAGATGAATCAACAAGAAACATGCTATATAATAATAAGGACATTAATAGCCACCTGAAGGCGGAAATGTCGGTTGTCAGGCAGAGCTACCATGTTACAGATAAGGACTTGGAAGTTCAAGTGCAATTAGAAAAAAAACTAACCCAGCTCTTTAAAAAATTCGAAGTGCTGGATCATAAAATTAACAGCAAAAGTGCTCCTCACACTGTTTTGAGGGAAGAGCTTGCTGAAGTAAAGGAACAGCTTGAAGAAATCTCGGATGAACAAGCTGCATTCGCAGAAAAACTCCAGGCATTAAGAAAAGATGAACTGTCTGCCAGGGAAAAGGTGAAAGAGTTAACCAAAAAAGTATCTGAAACTATGAGGATTATTTCTAAAAACAATGTTCCTGGCGTTTCGCAGGAATATAAGTATTTGATCCAGGATGCAAAAGAAAGCATAGACAATGTGCTGGCGAAGCTGGATGAGAAACCATTAAATATCCCTGCTGTCCAGCAGTATCTTGAAGTGGCTGTCCTTACGGTAGACAAGGCTGCTGACTCTACCAATGACATGATAGAGACCATTCTTCTTGCAGAGAAAGTGATTCAATATGGAAACAGATACAGAAGCAGATATCCGTCCATTGATAAAGGCCTTAAAGAAGCGGAATCTTCGTTTAGGAGCTATGATTATAAAACAGCACTCGAACAGGCTGCGTCTTCTATAGAAGAGGTAGATCCGGGAGCTATAAAGAAGATCGAAGACATTATAAAAGAATAGATAAAAGACCAGATCCACTTGGATCTGGTCTTTTATTGTAGATGTGCTGCGCTTACTCATGAACAGGAATAGTTTTCTTGGATTCTCCGAAAGCCAATGCCAGAAAGTAGCCAATGATCGCTCCTGCGATGGCAGGCACGAGCCAGCCGATTCCCTGGGCAAAGAATGGAAGGAATTGAAGAGATTCCGTTATGAATGCTACATCCATTCCAGCGATTTTTAGTCCATCAATAAAACTGATTACTCCTGTTGGAATTAAAGCACCTATATATACCAAAGAGTATCCATTAAATGCATTATGCATAAAGGATAGCAAAATCAGCACGATTGCCAGCGGGTAGATAATGATTAATATTGGCAATGATATTTGAATTAATTGTGTTAAACCGATATTTGCTACGATCATGCTAAACAAAGAGAGAATGGCCACAATGGATTTATAAGAAACCTTCGGGAGAAGCTTAGAGAAATACTGAGCACAGGCAGAGACAAGACCGACAGAAGTTGTCAGGCAGGCAACCGTAATGGCTAGCGCCAGTATCGCTGCTCCGGCAGATCCAAACAAGTATTGTGCTGAAGCAGAAAGGATAGCGCCCCCATTATCCATTTTTCCTAAAGTATCCATGCTGGAAGCCCCTATATACGCAAGGGAAAGATATACCGCTGCTAAACCTGCTGCTGCGATCAGTCCTGCGGTAATGCATATCTTCATAAGAGACTGTCTATTAGTAATACCCATTCCTTTGATAGAACCAATGACAACAATCCCAAATACAAGAGCTGCTATCGTATCCATTGTCAGATAACCTTCAATAAAGCCTTTGAAAAATGGTCCATCCGCATATGCACCTTGTGGAGCTTTAAGATCGCCGAGCGGTGTAATCAAACTCTTTATTACAAGGACTGCCAGAATAATGAGCAGTGCCGGTGTAAAGAGTTTGCCAATCCTGTCCACTAATTTGGAAGGGTTTAATGAAAGCCAGGCAGTGATCCCGAAAAAGATGACAGTATACAAAAATAGTGGAAGTCCATTTTTGGAAGCGGTTTCAGACAAGAACGGAATAATACCGATTTCATAAGCTACAGTCCCTGTACGCGGAATTCCAAAAAGTGGTCCTATGGCCAAATACATGACAATTGTAAATACTATTCCATATAAGGGATGCACACGGCTAGCAATTGTCTGTAAGTCCCCATTTTTTGCTATTGCAATAATTCCTAAAAGCGGCAATCCAACACCTGTAATCAAAAATCCAAAAATGGCAGTCCATACATTTGTACCGGCTTCCTGGCCCAGAAAAGGAGGAAAAATCATATTCCCTGCTCCAAAGAAAAGAGCAAATAACAGTAGCCCAACCGCCAGAATTTGTTTTGATGTTAGTGTTTTATTCTCCATATATATCCTCCTGAAAGATGGTTCTATTTCTTAATGTTTAGAACATTTTCATATTAGCATACGTTATGAGAAATTTGTCGAATAAAAATGAAGTCTTAATATTGTGTATTTTATGATAACATCCGAATAGGAAAACAGTACCGGAAGTTCAACATTTAACAGCCTTCCACAGGCAAATAAATTCATTCATTTACTAAAAAAGGGCAAAAATGAATAATTTAATAAGGCTGTTTTCGCCACTTTGTTGCTTTTTAAACAAGTAGTGAGGTGAGGTTGATTTCCACTCCAGGATGCTCGCTTTCCGCGGGGCGGGCGGTGAGCCTCCTCGGTGCGCAGCACCTGTGGGGTCTCACCTGTCCCACTCCTCCCGCTGGAGTCTCGCACCTTGCGCTTCAATCAACCAACCTTATTTATCAATGTATTTATTTACAAAATCTATTTTATAAACAACAATCTTTTAGTAAAGAGCCTTTAATAAAGTCCACATTTGCCTATCATGATCACTCATTTATCTGGATGAAATCAATTACGTTTTCATTCGGAGCAGGTTATGATATGATTTAAAGTTGGCAAAAGGGTTTTCGCAATGGAAGGAGAAGACCATGATTTATTTTGATAACAGTGCAACAACAAAACCATATAAAGAAGTGCTTGATTCATTTATAAAGGTTTCCTCGGAATATTTTGGCAACCCATCTTCACTGCATGGCATTGGGGGTCAGGCAGAAAGGCTTTTAAATCAGGCAAGAGAACAAGTTGCCAAGTTGATGAATGTCCAGCATAATGAGATTTATTTTACCTCTGGAGGGACAGAGAGCAATAATTTGGCTTTAAAGGGTACGGCTTTAATGCATAGGAACAGGGGCCGCCATATTATTACAACAGAAGTAGAACATGCTTCAGTAAGGGAAACCATGGCGCAGCTTGGTGAACTGGGCTACCGCATTACTTTTATACCGCCAGGCAGCAGCGGAGTAATAAGTGTAGAGGAAATAGAAAAAGAGATCACATCAGAAACGATATTAGTTTCGGTCATGCATGTAAATAATGAAATAGGTTCTATTCAGCCTATTAAAGAAATCGGCAATTTGCTGAGAAAGCATCCAAAAATTGTGTTCCATGTGGATGATGTGCAGGGGATTGGCAAGGTTCCTCTTGACCTTCATGAATCTAATGTCGATCTGTGTACCCTTTCTGCCCACAAATTTCACGGGTTAAAAGGGAATGGAGTCTTATTCATCCGTGATGGCATCAGTCTTTCGCCGTTATTTTCCGGTGGGAATCAGGAATGGAAGCAAAGAAGCGGCACTGAAAATGTAGCTGGCATTGTGGCAATGGCAAAAGCATTACGACTTACAATGAATAATAAAGAAAAATTTCTTGATCGGCTTTTATCTATTAAAAATTATTTAATGGCAGAGCTTGGAAAAATGGACGATATCACTGTCCATACCCCTGAAATCCATTCAGCACCGCATATTATTAATTTTTCCATAAAAGGGTTTAAAGCTGAGGTATTTGTCCACGCTCTTGAAGAGAAGGGCATTTATGTTTCTACCACAAGTGCTTGCTCGTCAAAGAAAGCGGCTGCCAGCAGTACTCTAATTGCAATCGGAGTTCCGGAAAAAGATGCAAAAAGTGCCATAAGGGTCAGCCTAACTTATGAAAATTCACTTGAAGAAGCCGCAGCTTTTATAGAGGCAGTGAAAGAGACTGTTAATCGGCTAAGAGAGGTTATGAAATAATGATAAATTATGATCGAATACTTATTAGATATGGAGAAATTTCTACAAAAGGCAGGAACCGCAATAAGTTTGTAGATAAATTGAGGAAAAGCATATCCAATGTGCTTCATGATTTTACTGGTATCAAGATTGAGGCTACGAGAGACCGTATGTATGTCATTCTGAATGGTGCAGATGGTAAGGAGGTTTCAGAACGGCTTAAGGGTGTGTTTGGGATCCAATCTTTCAGCCCCGCTGTTAAAACCAATAAAGAGATGGAAGAAATGAAGGATGCAGCATTGGCCTTATTCAATAAGAATTATGAAGAAGGAAAAACATTTAAAATCACAACCAAAAGGGCTGATAAGAGTTTCCCTTTAAATACAGACGAACTCAATCATGAGTTTGGCGGACATTTGCTAAAGAATGTACCGGGCTTGAAGGTGAATGTAAAAAAGCCTGATATAAATCTCCAAATTGAAATTCGGGAAGAAGCAGCCTACTTATCGTGTGAAACGATCCAGGGAGCAGGAGGCCTTCCGGCTGGATCCGGCGGCAAAGCGATGTTAATGCTTTCCGGAGGGATCGATAGCCCTGTAGCTGGTTATTTATCGATGAAAAGAGGCCTGGAGGTAGAAGCTGTCCATTTTTACAGCCCGCCTTTTACAAGTGAACGTGCAAAGCAGAAAGTCATTGATCTCACAGAAAGATTGGCAAATATTACAGGGGCGGTTTCGCTGCATATTGTTCCGTTTACTGAAATCCAGCAGCTGATCCAGCAGCAGGTTCCCCAAAATTATACAATGACGGCAACAAGGCGCCTAATGCTGCGAATAACAGATGAAATCCGCAGGAAAAATGATGGGCTTGCCATCATTACAGGGGAAAGTCTTGGGCAGGTGGCCAGCCAGACGCTGGAGAGCATGTACGCAATAAATGACGTAACGAACACTCCTGTCCTTAGGCCGCTAATTACAATGGATAAATCCGAAATCATCGAGATTGCTCAAAAGATTGATACACATGATATTTCCATCAGGCCGTTTGAAGATTGCTGTACGGTTTTTGTTCCGGCTTCTCCAAAGACAAAGCCGAAACGGGATAAAGTCCGTCACTTTGAAAGCTTTGTTGATTTCGAACCTCTTATTGCAAAAGCAGTAGAGAATACAGAAAAGATGATTATTAAACCTCAATCCGGCAAGGAAGAGTCGTTTGAAGATTTATTTTAACCTTTGGGTATGTTCTCGCTGATTGCTGTGGCAATCTGTTGATTTATATAATCGGAACATGCTTCTATGCTAATGATTCAACTTAAAAAATTGAAAGAAATTACCAGTAAATATTTGAATATGGCCATGTGATTCTACACATTCTATACTCACAAGGAGGTGAAATCACATGGCAAACAACAACAGCTCAAACCAACTTCTAGTTCCTGGAGTTCAACAAGCTCTAGATCAAATGAAGTACGAAATTGCTACTGAATTCGGTGTAAACCTTGGTGCAGAAACTACTTCTCGTGCTAACGGTTCAGTAGGGGGAGAAATCACTAAGCGCTTAGTTCAAATGGCTGAACAGCAATTAGGCGGTTTCCAAAAATAATTAAATAATATGGCTACAAGGAGCAGGAATTCTTTCCTGCTCCTTATTTATGTTTAAAGCTAAATGCTGACCCTTGCAGTTGATAATGGAACAGAAAAAGCGAGAACTTCAAAATCCTTCGTACGATGTTTATTCATAATTGCTAGTTAAATGTCCTGCGGGAAATTAAATGTGAGTCATGCACAGAGGGACATTTGCCCCCGCTGTTTCGCTGAGCTTATTGACGTAATTAACAGGCAGGCTTAACATACCGTATTTTAGGACAGGACATAGAACATTTGCAAAAAATAAATAATTTAAAATTTTAGAATAATTTAGTATAATAATTTCTATAGATTAGCATCTTAGGTAGAGGCATCTGCAATAGAAATTGTTAGGGGGAGATTTGATGAAACGGGAAGAGTTAATTGCACCGGAGAAATATAATCTCGTATCTGAAATGGAGCGTTATGCCGGGGATAAGGACAAGCTTGCAATCAGATGGGTAAATGAGCAGGGAGAGAAAAAAGAGGTTACATACAAGGAGCTTCTCCGTAATGCAAACAAAATTGGAAACGTTTTCTTGAAAAATGGTTTGCAAAAAGGAGATGTTATTCTCATTATAGTTCCAAGGCTGATTGAAGCATATCAAGTCTACATTGCTTCACTTAAAGCCGGAATTGTCGTGATACCAAGTTCGGAAATGCTCCGTACAAAAGATCTTCAATACCGAATTAATCATGGGGATGTTAAAGGTATTGTAAGTTATTATCCATATGTCGATCAATTTGAAAATATTAAGGAAGCCGCCAGTATACCGAAATTTGTGATTGGCGGACAAGCGGAGGATTGGATCCACCTGGATGAGGAAATGGACAAGGCTTCCGACGAACTGCCATTGGCAGATACCACAAAGGATGATATGGCGTTCCTATCTTATACATCGGGAACCACAGGAAATCCTAAAGGCGTTGTACATACACATGGCTGGGCATTTGCCCATCTTAAAACAGCTGCACCGAACTGGCTTTGCATTGAAGAAGGAGATACAGTATGGGCCACTGCAGGTCCAGGATGGCAAAAATGGATTTGGAGCCCGTTCCTTTCCGTTCTTGGCTCAGGTGCTACCGGCCTTGTATATAATGGGAAGTTCGAGCCGAAAAAATATTTGCAGCTTTTAGAGGATTATAAGGTAAACGTCCTTTGCTGTACGCCTACAGAATACAGGCTGATGGCAAAGGTGGACAATATCCATGAATATAAGCTTCTGGAGCTGCATAGTGCTGTTTCAGCTGGTGAGCCGCTAAACCGCGAAGTGATTGATACATTTAAAAAGCATTTTAATGTAAACGTACGTGATGGCTATGGCCAAACAGAAAATACGCTGCTTGTTGGCATTACAAAAGAGATGGAGCTTAAAGCTGGCTCGATGGGCAAACCGACTCCAGGGAACAGGGTTGAAATTATCAATGAGGACGGAGAAGTTTGTGCTGTAGGTGAAGTAGGTGATATTGCTGTCCATGTAGATACTCCTGCGTTATTTAAAAACTATTATAAAGATCCGGAAAGAACTGCTATGCAATTCCGCAGGGATTACTATATTACGGGTGATAAAGCAAAGAAAGATGAAGACGGCTATTTCTGGTTTGAAGGAAGAGTCGATGATATTATTATCAGCTCCGGCTATACCATTGGACCTTTTGAGGTTGAAGATGCATTGGTAAAGCACCCGTATGTAGCTGAATGTGCAGTTGTCGGAAGTCCTGATGAGGTACGCGGTAATATTGTCAAAGCCTTTGTGGTATTAAGGGAAGGCGTAGACCGAAGCGACCCCAACCTGGTTTCTGCGCTTCAGGAGCATGTGAAGGAACTGACAGCGCCATATAAATATCCGCGCAAAATTGAATTTTTATCCGAACTTCCGAAAACAACATCAGGAAAAATCATGCGGGTTGAATTAAGAAAAAAAGAAGCGGAAACAGCTTCAGCACAAAACTAAATCGCAATACAAGATACAGGCGGGAATTCCGCCTGTATTTTTGTTATACTATGTGAAAATGAAATTTTAGGATGGTAAAGGGGAAAAGATTTATGGGAACGCTATGGCATGGGGGTACTATTTATACCCTTCAGCAGGAAAATCATCAGGCAGAAGCCGTTTTTACCAAAGGAAACAAAATTATTGGAATTGGTAATATCCAATTTTTAAAAGAAAAGTATAAAGGTGAGATACAGGAAGAAATAGATTTGGGTGGCAGCACAATGCTTCCTGGTTTTGTGGATAGCCATATGCATTTGATCGGGCATGGCGAAAGGCTGATCAGGCTCGATTTATCAAAACACACTTCCAAGCAGGAGGTTTTATTGGCAGTTAAGCAATTTGCAGAAACAGTTGAGGAAGGGGAATGGGTAATAGGTGAAGGCTGGAACGAGAATCTTTGGGATCAGCCGGAACCAATTTATGCCCAAGAACTGGATCAATATGTACCTAATCACCCTGTTATGCTTAAACGAGTATGCAGACATGCACTGGCAGTCAACTCGCTGGGTCTGAAAAAAGCCAATATTTCAGAAGAAACAGAGTGCCCTCCGGGGGGAGTTATTGATAAAGATGAACAGGGAAGGCTTAATGGACTATTAAAAGACCAGGCACAGGAGCTTCTATTTAATGTGCTTCCAACTGTTTCGGAAAGCTATTTAAAGAAGGCGCTTCACGCAGCTATTAATGATGCTTATAAATTGGGACTGACAGGCGGACATACAGAGGATCTGAATTATTATGGAGGCTTCGGCCAAACCTATCAGGCGTTCAAGCAGGTAATCGAGGAAGATGAAATGCCGTTTCGCGCCCATCTTCTTGTTCATCACGAGGTCGTGGAAGAAATGGTTGAGAAAGGCGGAAGCTTTTTGGGCGGGAGCGAACATATAGAGTTCGGTGCAATGAAAATATTTGCTGATGGAGCCCTTGGAGGAAGAACAGCCCTGTTAAGCCATCCATATGCTGACGACCCCTCAACATCGGGAGTCGCTATTTATTCGCAGGAGCAGCTTGATGGCCTTGTGGAAAAAGCGCGTAAGCATGGAATGCCTGTTGCCATTCACACGATTGGAGACTATGCTTTTGAAATGGCATTAAATGCGATTGAAAAGCATCCTTTAGAAATTATGGGTAGAGACAGGCTAATCCATGCGCAGATTCTGCGGAAGGAACTGATTGACAGGGCTAAAATACTGCCTCTGATCCTGGATATCCAGCCAAGATTTACAGCATCCGATTTTCCTTGGGTGATTGATCGCATTGGCGAAGAAAACATGGAATACTGTTATGCCTGGAAAACTCTTTTAGAGGAAGGGGTACCTTGTGCAGGAGGCTCGGACGCGCCTATCGAACCGGCTAATCCGCTTCTCGGCATCCATGCAGCTGTCACAAGAACAAATATCGATGATCCCAATAAAACAGTTTATTATCCAAGCGAAGCACTAACTGTGTACGAGGCAGTCAGCTTATTTACGAAAGGGAGTGCCTTTGCCGCATCCCACGAGAACGACCGGGGAATAATTAAAGAAGGTTACCTTGCAGATTTTACCATATTAAAAGAAGACATCTTTAAAATACCGAAGCAGCAAATTGCCGGTATAACCGTCGATAAAACGGTAATTGACGGCAAAATCGTTTATAATCATAAATATTAAGTACCAGGTACCTATACCACTTCGCTCAACTGGTATAGGTACCTGGTACCGTTTGTGTAGAAAAAAAGATTGCCAACATTTTTACGTTCGACTTATAATATAAATATTTCGATACTAGAAAGAATTGGGGCAATGACAATGAAAAATAATGAAGTCCAAATGGGTGCTCTTTATGCCGGGTTCGCTTACTTTTTGTGGGGAATCCTGCCGATTTACTGGAAGTATTTAAACCATGTGAATGCAGATGAGATTTTAGCGAACCGGGTTATTTGGTCGTTGTTCTTTATGCTGTTTATTCTCCTGGCCACTAAGAAGCTGCACTCTTTCATTACGACACTAAAAGGGTTTCGGACCAACAAAAAGCAGCTTTTTGCTCTTGTCATTGCTTCGCTGTTAATCAGCACGAACTGGTTTTTGTACATTTGGGCAGTTAACACGGACCAAATGATCGAGGCAAGCCTTGGCTATTATATAAACCCGCTTGTAAGTGTACTGCTGGGAATGATGGTTTTTAAAGAGAAGCTTTCCCCCGCACAATATGTATCATTTGGCCTGGCGTTTGCAGGAGTGTTGATCTTAACCATAAGCTACGGACGTGTCCCGTGGATTGCTTTTGTTCTGGCGCTATCATTTGGCCTTTATGGATTAACGAAAAAGCTTATTAAAGTAGACTCAACCATTGGCCTTACGCTCGAAACCCTAGTGGTGACTCCCGTAGCATTACTTTATATGATTTCTCTTTTTGTAAATGAAAAACAGGCTTTCTTAAATGTTTCATCAAGCACCGACTTCCTTCTTATTGGGGCTGGAGCGGCAACCGCAGTACCGCTTCTGTATTTTGCAAAAGGCGCCCAAAAGATTCCGATGTCCATGCTCGGATTTTTGCAATATATTGCTCCGACAATCACATTGATCCTCGGTGTGTTTATGTACCACGAGCATTTTACAAAGCTTCATCTGCTTTCGTTTATGTTCATTTGGCTGGCACTGACCATTTATTCGATCTCAAGGACAAAGCTTTTTGCTCATTTAGAAACAAAATGGAAACGCGGCAGAGATGTTGGCATATAGAAAAAGAGTTTCGCATGATGTGCGAAACTCTTTTTTTGCTCTTATGAAGGAAGTTAGTAGAGACTTCAAAGTTCTTATAAAAATGTCCTCTTCACTTTCTCCCAGAATGAATTGTCTTTTAGTTTTACGGTTTTAATGATTTTTTCGCTTAGCTTTATGTCAATCTTTTCTACATGCTGGATGCTTAGAGCTTCATTGTCCATGCCCATCGTAGGATGGTCGTTGCCGTCCTGTACAACCCTTAAAGTCAATTTGCGGTTTCCGCTCAGGATAAAAGAGGATCCGAGTGTACGGTAGCTGTTGTTATTTAGAGATGCCAGTTCGCTTACCTGCATGCAAGGAAGCATCGGATCAACTACAGAGCCGTTAACAGACTTGTTATAGGCAGTGCTTCCGGTCGGTGTGGCGACAATCATTCCGTCCCCTCTAAAGGTTTCAAAATGAAGGTCATCAATAAATACATCAATTACAAAGGTTTTAATAATGGCAGACCGGATACTGAATTCATTTAAGCACTGAAAAGATGTCTGGTCATCAACTGTTACATCGATGGTTGGATAGCGTCTAACTTCCACTTGCTCATTTGTCATCGCTTCTACCATTTTTGCTGTATCGTCCAGATGGAAATCACAATAGAGGCTTAAGCTTCCTGTAGTTGAGATTCCAGCATATAAACAATCATCCCTATAGCCGGTTTTTCGTACTGCCTGCAAGAACGTTCCGTCTCCACCAATACTTACAATGATATTCGCTTGTTTGTAATCAGTTACGATCTTAAAATCATGTTCCCTGGCGAGATTGTAAAGAGGGCTGACTTTTTCCATCATTTCGTCGTCTCGTTTGTGATAAAAATATATGTTCCGGCGGGTAGGCATATTCATTCCTCCAAACAATAGGTTATATAAGAAGTTCATTTGATACTTATATGGATTTTCTTTCCCATATAATTCATATTTTGCTATGATTATGGTTGTTGAATTCAGTTTACCTGTTTTTGAAACATTTTAAAAGTTAATACGTATGAAGAATATGTGACGGATTGGTTTGCCGTAATCATAAAAGTCAGTTTGGATTTCCTGCTTGTTATGATATGGAGAGCGATGATGAAAAAGGAGGATATTAAATGAATGGAAAACGTTGGGCAGCTCTGGGGATTGCTGTAGTATTATTTGGTTTTTCCGTGTTGATCAATTTTATGACGGCATTTGCTTTTACAGACATTGAGAGTTCGGTTACTGATTTATTTGCCGGCAGCAATGAGGCTTTTATGGAAGAAGTGATTGAGGATGGAAATGCAATGAAAAAAGTCGCAGTCCTCGATGTAAATGGAGTTATTCAGGATACTGGGGATGCTGCGTCCTTTTTTGCGAGTCCCGGGTATAATCACAAAGGCTTTATGGATAATCTCGATTACGTAAAAGAAGATGATGCAGTAAAGGGCATTGTCATTCGCGTTAACACCCCAGGCGGAGGTGTAGTAGAAAGCGCTGAAATTCATGATAAAATCGTAGAAATCCAGAAGGAAACAAAGAAGCCAGTTTACATATCAATGGGTTCCATGGCTGCCTCCGGAGGCTATTATATTTCAGCTCCAGCTGATGAAATTTTTGCCAGCCCTGAAACATTGACAGGTTCACTTGGCGTTATTATGCAAGGCTATAATTATGCCGGCTTGGCTGAAAAATATGGGGTTGAGTTTGTTACTGTCAAAAGCGGACCTTATAAAGATATCATGAGTCCGACCAGGGATATGACGGAAGAAGAAAGAAAAATTCTTCAATCCATGATCGACAATTCCTATGAGGGCTTTGTTAAAGTCATTTCTGATGGAAGAGGGCTTTCTAGCCAAAAGGTAAAGGAAATTGCGGATGGGCGGATCTATGACGGGCGCCAGGCAAAAGAATTGAACCTGATTGATGGCTTTGGCTATGACGATGATGTGATTGAACAGATAAAGAAAGACCATAATTTGAAAGATGCGCAGGTTGTCGAGTATACCGAAAATCTTGGATTCGGATCCATGTTCAGCATGGGCGCGCGCAAAATCATGGGCGAGGATCTCGAAATGGCAGGGCTAATGAAAATGCTGTCTCAGCCAAATTCACCGCGCTTAATGTATCTTTATGCTGAATAGGGAGGTACGAATAAATGACTTCAAATGACCCGAATGAACAAGAGTTTATTTATTCAGATCCGTTGGATAAAAAGAAAGATGCGGATGTAACAACAGCTCAATATGAAAAGGCAGTTGAGGATACCCAGACTGCTGAACAAAGAAGTTTCCCCTCAGAAGACAAAACTGCAGAGCCTATCAGGTTTGCCGGATTTTGGATGAGATTTTGGGCTTATCTTTTAGATTTAGCTGTTGTTGGCAGTATTGATAGAATTTTAATCAATCCGATCTTCCGAGCAATGGATATCCCTTTACATGAAAGCAGTTTATTTGCGCCGATTACTATTGCTACAGCCATTACTTTTTACGCCTATTTCGTGCTTATGACGAAATTCTTTGGCCAGACGCTTGGTAAAATGGTCTTTGGGTTGAAAGTAGTTGACCTTGAAGGCAAAAAGCTGACATGGGGCACGATTATTTTCCGTGAATGGATTGGACGTTTTATATCAGTTACCATTTTCATTGGCTATGTTATCGTGGCCTTCCTTCCGAAAAAACAAGGGCTTCATGATCTCTTTGCTGATACCTCTGTTGTTCATGAAAGGCAGATATAGCATTCCATAATAAGGTAACTTAAAGAGGCCTGTCACCCATTGGTGGCAGGTTTATTTTTATCCAATTGGGCATAATACAAGGCTGAAAGGGGTGAAAAAAGTGAAGTGGCTGCTGATCGCCGTAATTGCCCTCCTACTTCTTTTTATTTTGATTATAGTAACGAAGCTGAAAGTATTACTCCACTTTTATCACGGAAATGATAATGACCATTTAAAGATTCAATTCAAAGCCTGGTTCGGGCTGATCAGATACAAGATTGAGGTCCCGCTTATAAAAGTCGATGATAACTCCCCAACAGTTGTCGTTAAAGAAGAGACAGCCGCCGGGCCGCAGGAAGATACAACGAAAAAAGATACGAAACAATTCTCCGCAAAAGATCTTATTAATAGCTTGCATGATACGAAAGAAATGATAAACCATATTGTATCACTTCATAGGATCATCCGAAATTTCCTTCGCCATGTGACCATCAGGAAACTTGAATGGCATACCTTTGCAGGAATTGGAGATGCAGCCCATACTGGGATGCTTACAGGAGCTCTTTGGGCGATTAAAGGCAGCATTATCGGGTTGGTCAGTCACTATATGAAGCTTAAAGCACCGCCTGATATCACGATTACTCCCCATTTTCAATTTGCCGTTTCACAAACAGCTTTTTCATGTATGATTCATTTTCGTGTCGGGCATGCTATGTTAGCAGGAATTAAACTGATTAAATATTGGAAAGGCGGACGGCCTGATTTTAAAACAAAGCCGCTATCTGCCTTATCTGATGATGGTACAAAATCTGTCTAAAAGAGGAGGAGCAGTTTATGTCTGACCATCCAATTCAAGGGCTTATGACTACTGCCATGGAAAACTTGAAGGAAATGATTGATGTTAACACCATAATTGGAGACCCTGTTGAAACCCCAGACGGCAGTGTTATTTTAACTGTTTCGAAGGTAGGTTTTGGTTTTGCGGCAGGAGGAAGCGAGTTTATGCTTGACGGGCCTTCAGGTGAGCAGAAGGGTCATCCTTTTGGCGGAGGTAGCGGAGGCGGTGTCTCCATCACCCCGATTGCGTTTCTGATTGTTAATTCCCATGGTGTGAAAATGGTTCACCTTGATGAAAGCACTCATTTATATGAGAAAATTCTTGATCTTGCACCTCAGGCTGTCGATAAGATTCAGCAGATGTTCAATAAGAACAATGAAAACAGCAATGGGAATCAGCAAAGTCAAAATCAGAACAGCCAAGACTATAATGGCCCTAAAAAAGACCTTGATATTTAATTGAAGGAAGTTAACTTTCCTAAGGGGAGTTAACTTTTTTCTTGGATCTTACCCTTAATAATTGCAAAAAAGATTCTGAAAAGATATGATTTACACTGTACATAAGTGATTAAGGAGGATGATTTATATGGCATCTATTACATTTAAAGGCAATCCAGTAACATTGCTTGGAAATGAAGTGAAAGCAGGAGATAAAGCTCCTGAATTTAAGGTGTTGGCAAACGACCTTTCAGAGGTGACACTTGCTGATTCAAAAGGGCAAGTTCGTTTAATTAGTGTGGTTCCTTCAATCGATACAGGCGTTTGCGATGCGCAAACACGCCGTTTTAACGAAGAGGCTGCTAAGCTGGATAACGTGAAGATTCTTACAGTAAGCGTGGATCTTCCATTTGCTCAAAAGCGCTGGTGTGCAGCAGCAGGCATTGACAACGTACAAACTGTCTCAGATCACCGTGAACTTTCTTTCGGAGAAGCTTACGGAGTTGCAATCAAAGAACTTCGCCTATTGGCTCGTGCCGTTTTTGTTGTTGACTCAAATGACACTGTTACTTATGTGGAATACGTAAGTGAAGCAACGGATCATCCAAATTATGAAGCAGCAGTAGAAGCTGCCAAGCAAGCGAAGTAATAAAATGATGAAGCCCCGGATATTATTTCCGGGGCTTTGATTTTTGGGGGCTAAAAGAATCGTTTCATGGATAAAATCAGAATATCGCTTTATATTTCATTTTTCGCGGATAAATCAAAATATCGCGGTTATATTCAATTTTTCGCGGATAAAATTAAATATTAGCGGATAAACCAGTATCTGATCTTAGCATCAAACTTGTGAATGGCACAAAAGCCCGTTAAAATAGGAAAATAGAATAAGAACGGGAGGAATATGCTGTGAAAATAGCTCCGGTTGAGGATTTATTTACAATTTTTAATGAAACGGCAACAATCATGCAGGAAGAACTGCAGTGTACATATTTGGAAGCTCTTGCTGAGACAGGAGAAAATCTTTTCCATGAAAGCATTCTTCAGGATGAATTGAGCGAGTTGACGGTAAAAAGGCTAAAGAAGAGCTATGAATCTGTTAACTTGAGCGATTTTACAAAAGAAGAGATCAGAAAGTCCTTTCAGCTTTCGATTTTAAAGGGAATGAAAGAAAACGTTCAGCCGAATCACCAAATGACTCCGGATGCTGTGGGCATGCTGATTGGCTATTTGGTTGATAAATTTGTCCGGGAAAAGTCTTTCCGCCTTTTGGATCCGGCAGTGGGGACTGGGAATTTATTGACAACTATGATGAACCACCAGAAGGATAAAACAGTTGAAGCAACCGGTATAGAAATTGATGACCTCTTAATTAAGCTCGCCTATATTAATGCCAATCTGCAGGAGCATC
Source organism: Cytobacillus sp. C11.1 (assembly GCF_058145115.1). NCBI lineage: Bacteria > Bacillati > Bacillota > Bacilli > Caryophanales > Bacillaceae > Cytobacillus > Cytobacillus sp. C11.1. Next base: position 1,914,512 of record NZ_CM176935.1, read on the forward strand.
CAATCCAGTTTTTTAACCAGGACAGTCTTGAACCGCTGTTCATTGAAGCTGCGGATGCAGCGGTCAGCGATTTGCCTATTGGCTATTACCCAAATGATGTCAGATCGGCAGAGTATAAACTAAAGGCAGATGAAGGACATTCATACTCCCATCACCTGTTTATCGAGCAAAGCATAAATCATGTGAAGCCGGGCGGCTATTTATTTTTCATCATTCCAAATGGCATGTTTGAAAGCGAACAAGCCCCGAAGCTGCACGAATACTTAAAGGAAAATGCTTATATCCAAGGTCTATTGCAGCTCCCGCTTACCATGTTCAAAAATGAAAAGGCAGCTAAAAGCATTTTCATTCTTCAGAAGAAAGGGGAAGGGGTTATTCCTCCTAAACAGGCTCTTCTGGTTAATCTGCCAAGTTTATCAAAAACAACGGAAGTGGAAAGAATCCTTAAGAAAATCGATGCCTGGTATAAAGAAAGCAAACAATAAACAAAAGGGAGAAGCCGTGCTGCTGCAGCAGGCTTCTTTTTTAATGGTTTAGCTCGGAACAATTATTCTCAATGGACTTCAAAATATAATGAAGTATCAGAAAATCAGAAAATATTTAATTTAACATGAAAACGATACCATTGCAAGGTATTTCTTGAAATGTGCTCCTGAGAGTGTTTAAATGGGGAATTGAGAGATATTAATGATGTCTGAAGTACACAATAAGGTTGTACCAGTTTGACATCTCACAGATGTTTTTTATATAAAAGTATGAGTCCAAAGAGGAGGACGAAAAGAGCCGAGAAACTCAAGGAAGTGAAGCTTTGAGCAGCGGAGCGTATGGTTTTGATACGTGAGCCAGCGGAAAAGCAAACTGACGCAGATTTTCGACCGCTATTTTTCCCGGACTATTTGAACATCATCTAAAGGAGCGGTTGCTTTATGGCAAAAATCATAGCAATTAACGCCGGCAGTTCCTCGTTGAAATTTCAGCTTTTTGAAATGCCGAGCGAAGAAGTTATTACAAAAGGTTTAATTGAGCGTATTGGATTGGATAATGCCGTTTTCAACATTTCTGTTAATGGCGAAAAAGTTAAGGAAGTAACAGATATTCCTGATCATGAAGTAGCTGTTAAAATTCTGCTTGATAAATTAACGAATCTTGGAATCATTCAATCACTGGATGAAATAGATGGAATCGGCCATCGTGTCGTTCATGGCGGAGAAGCATTTAATGACTCTGCTGTTATTACAGATGAAGTACTTGCGAAAATTGATGAGCTTTCCGAGCTTGCACCTCTTCACAACCCGGCAAACATTACTGGAATTAAGGCTTTCCAGCAGGTGCTTCCAAATGTGCCAGCTGTTGCTGTGTTTGATACAGCATTCCACCAGACAATGCCTGAAAGTTCATTTTTATACAGTCTGCCATATGAGTATTATGAAAAATATGGAATCCGTAAATATGGCTTCCATGGCACATCACATAAATATGTATCAGAACGTGCGGCAGAAATGCTTGGCCGGCCGCTTGAACAGCTTCGCCTGATCTCCTGTCACCTGGGTAATGGCGCAAGTATTACGGCGATTGAGGGTGGAAAATCTATTGATACCTCTATGGGATTCACTCCGCTTGCAGGTGTTACAATGGGAACCCGCTCAGGTAATATTGACCCGGCCCTTATTCCGTTCATTATGGAAAAAACGGGCAAGAATGCAGATGAGGTTTTGGATATACTTAATAAAAAGAGCGGTATGCTTGGCGTTTCAGGCTTTTCAAGCGACCTTCGCGATATCGAAATCCAAGCTGTGGAAGGGAATGAAAGAGCGGAATTGGCTCTTGAAGTATTCGCCAACAGAATCCACAAATATATCGGATCTTATGCATCCCGCATGTATGGCGTAGATGCGATCATCTTCACAGCCGGAATCGGCGAAAATAGTGATGTTATCCGTGAGCGTGTTCTTCAGGGACTTGAGTTCATGGGCGTATACTGGGACCCCGCACTAAACAAAGTACGCGGTGAGGAAGCATTCATCAACTATCCTCACTCACCAGTAAAAGTTATGATTATCCCAACAAATGAGGAAGTCATGATTGCCCGTGATGTTGTGAGATTGGCTAAATAAAAAACGAAGGCAAGAGCAATGCGCTCTTGTCTTTTTATATTTTATAGGAGAGAGGACCGTAGGAGAATTTACCATCTTACTTATGCTATACTGAGACCAATACGACGTTTTGGGAGGTATACGGATGCCATTGAGCGAACGGGAAAATAGTGTGTTGGCCGGAATTCGTGATTGGGAAAGTAAATTGTATAGCTATGAGCCCAACGATTTGGAGATGGTATATGACAAATCGTTGGAAAAATCATTTGCGTTGCTGCCTGAAGAGGCACAGCAGCAATTTTTTTCTGCTCTGGATAGCTGGCTGTTCCATCTCCATGCCCTTATTCAGGGGTCACAGCTGCAGATGGATGCCAAAGAACGCATATTGACTGCGGGCCGGATCTTTCATTCCGATATTGAGACAATTGAAGATCTTAAAGCCTTAACTATCGATCAGCTTCAATACATAGCGCAGCAGCAGATTGCCCGACATCGGCTGTATTCCTTTGCACAGGGAGGAATTGCAGGTACAGGCAGCTCATTGATGATTGGTACAGATATTCCGGCAATGGCTGTCATTAATCTTCGGGCTGTACAGCTGATAGCAATGACCTACGGTTTTGAAGTCAATACTCCATACGAAATGATGAGTTCTCTTAAAGTTTTCCATGCCGCCACCCTTCCTCCGCGCATGCAGGGCAGTGCCTGGGAAGAACTAATGTATGAGCTTCAAAACCAGGAAGAGTTCTATTTTTATGAAGGGAAGGAAGATCTGACGAATATAACGTGGATTGAGCAGCCAATAAAGCAGCTTTTCAAAGCAATGGCTATTTACTTTTTCCGGAAAAAATCGGTTCAGGGGATTCCTTTCATCAGCATGGCAATTGGAGCAGGGGCCAATTATCAGCTGACACGAAATGTAACAGATTTCGCCCATAAGTATTATCAAATGAGGTATTTTCACGAAAAGAAAAAGCGCAGCTAAGAAAAATTAGATCTGCGAGGAGGCAAGCTGCCTCATTTTATGACTATATAAAGGTGATGTTAAATGAGTACATTCGAGCATAAAAAAGAAGCGCCAAAAGAGGTAAGATGCAAAATTGTAACAGTCAGTGATACAAGGGACAAAGATACAGATAAGAGCGGCAAGCTGATGATTCAGTTGTTGGAAGAGGCAGGACATCACATTGCTGATTATGTGATTGTGAAAGATGAATCAGGGCCGATACGCGAGGCAGTTTTAAAAGGATGCGAAGACCCCAATATAGATGCTGTGCTTACTAATGGAGGGACTGGAATCGCTTTGCGTGATGTTACAATCGAAACAGTGAGAGACTTGTTTGATAAAGAAATAGACGGGTTCGGCGAACTTTTCCGTATGTTAAGCTACGCGGAGGATATCGGATCTGCTGCCATTCTTTCAAGAGCGGCTGCCGGCTCAGTTAATAATAGAGCAGTGTTCTCAACCCCTGGGTCATCGGGTGCAGTTCGTCTTGCGATGAATAAGCTGATACTACCCGAACTTGGACATGTTGTCAGGGAATTGAAGAAAGACTTATAAATAAGAAAAATCCTTTCTGGCTGGAAAGGATTTTTTTATGAATGCATTTTCCCTGTAATATCCTGATTGGTTCTATACCAGAGCCATAAATCATTTATGACGGATGCAAGCTCGGAAATTTCGCTGTTAAGCGCACACGATCTTTCGAAATTGCCTTCATCCGACAATTCAGCCTGTTTCCTGTTTATATCTGCTTCAAGCTCAGCAATCCGATCCGGAATCCTGCCCCTTATTTTTTCCCAATGAAACAAAATCACCTGCTGTGTTTTCTGTGAATATTCATCCCACTCACGGTTAAAATCCGGAATAGGGATGCCAAGCCGGTTATCATGTGAAAAATGCTCCTCCATTATAAAGCCTCCAAACAATGATCTTGCTTTCATTTTACTATAAAGCTAACTTTGCTGCATGAATTATTTAGTAACCATTTTCTTTATTGCAGACAATACAATAGGACTAATTTATAACTGATAAACTAAATGATTGTGGTACAGAGGAACTGAATTGGCTGTGATTCTCTTGTTTTGGTTTACAGGATTGGTATTTTTAAAATAGTATATAAATTGGTAAAAATATTCAAATAATTATCCGAGGGGGAGAAGATGACGAAATTATTAAACCATTTAGTTGTATTTAGCATGGCGGCTGTTTTGCTGATGCCTTGGCATTCTAATGCATTTGCCGAATCTTTAGTCAATAAAAGTGAAATCTCGGTAGCGGCCGTCTATAAAGATAAAAAACCAACAGATTATCCAACTCTAATAAAAGCCAATAAACCGGAGGATGTGGGCTTTTCATCAGAAAAACTTAAACTAGTTGATAAGCTGATCAATGAAGAAATAGAAAATGGTTTTCCGGGAGCCGCACTTGTTGTTATTAAGGATGGGAAAATCGTTAAAAACTCAGCTTACGGCTCCGCGAAAATATACGAAGAATCTGAACGGCTTAAGCATCCGCAAAAAATGAAGACAAACACAATGTTTGATTTAGCATCTAATACGAAAATGTACTCTGTTAACTTCGCACTTCAGCATCTAGTCAGTGAAGGGAAAATTGATTTAAACGAAAAGATCCAGCATTATTACCCTGAATTCAAGGATAAAGCTGGGGATGCTGTAAATGGCAAAGATGAACTCCGCATAATTGATTTGCTTCATCATACAGCTGGTTTTCCTTCCAGTGTGCATTATCATAACCCTGATAGAGCAGGAGAATTATATTCCCAGGAACGAGGCAAAACTCTAGGAATGATATTACGAACTCCCCTTCAATACGAACCAGGCACAAAACAGATTTATAGTGATATTGATTATATGCTTCTTGGATTTATTATTGAAAAGGTAACAGGGGAAAAGCTTGACCAATATACTGAAAGGCATATCTATGAACCATTAGGGTTAAAAAATACGCTCTTCAATCCTCTTCGAAAAGGATTTAAAGAGAAGAACTTTGCTGCAACTGAATTAAATGGAAATACAAGAGATGGGGCAGTTAACTTCCCTAATATAAGAACTTATACTCTTCAGGGGGAAGTTCATGATGAAAAATCCTTTTATTCAATGGATGGCGTATCCGGGCATGCAGGATTATTTTCCACAACCGGAGATCTTGCTGTGCTTATGCAGGTTATGCTGAACGAGGGTGGATATGGCAATGTAAAACTTTTTGATAAAGAGACAATAGACCAGTTTGTAAAACCTTATGAAATGAATCCTACATATGGATTAGGCTGGCGTTTGAATGGAAACTCAAGCATGGAATGGATGTTCAGCAAATATGCAAACGAAGAAGTGTTTGGCCATACAGGCTGGACAGGAACAGTCACTGTTATTGACAGGAAAAATAACTTAGCCATTGCTTTGTTAACGAATAAAAAACATTCACCTGTTATTAATCCGCTTACAGATCCACATAAGTTTTATGGGGACACATACAGTATCAGTCAATATGGAAGTGTAGTGACAGCAGTTTACGAAGCTATTATTCATTAAACAAAAAGCCAAAGTCTATTTAGGCTTTTGCTTTTTTTAGGCTCTTCTATATTTGCCTGTTGATTTCCGCTGCAGGTACTCAGCGAACAGCGGGCGGTCCTGGAGCCGCCTCGTCGCTTTTGCTCCTGCGGGTCTCCCTTTGATCCGCACTCCCGCAGGACTTTGAATAAGCTTCCCCGAAATTACACCGCACGAAGGAAATGCGAATGCATTTTCGAGAATCTCATGCCTTCACTCGAATCAACAGACTGCTAAAAAACAACATTAAGCTATAGCCGAGCCAATTAAAAAAACTCATTAATTTTTATACATTTTTAAGAATAACTATTGATTTTTAAAACAAAGGTTGTTAAAGTAAGAGAATAATAAATGAATAAAAACATAATTTTGTTGTATATTTATACGTATATTCACGAGGAGGAAATATAAATGTCAAATAATAAAGTAGTTCTAGCTTACTCAGGCGGTTTAGATACATCAGTTGCTATTAAGTGGCTTCAGGAACAAGGTTATTCAGTCGTTGCCTGCTGCCTGGATGTCGGTGAAGGCAAAGACCTTAACTTTATTCAAAAAAAAGCATTGTCTGTTGGAGCAGTTCAGTCATATGTAATTGATGCGAAAGAAGAGTTTGCTAATGAATATGCACTTGTTGCTCTTCAGGCACATGCACTTTATGAAAATAAATATCCATTGATTTCTGCGCTTTCACGTCCGTTAATTGCCAAAAAGCTAGTTGAAGTGGCAGAAAAAGAAGGTGCTGTTGCAGTTGCACATGGATGTACAGGAAAAGGGAACGACCAGGTTCGTTTTGAAGTAGCCATTCAGGCTTTAAATCCTGACCTTCAGGTATTGGCTCCGGTTCGTGAGTGGAGCTGGTCACGTGAAGAAGAAATTGAATATGCAAAACAAAATGATATTCCAATTCCAATTAACCTTGATTCACCATACAGTATTGACCAAAATTTATGGGGAAGAAGCAATGAATGCGGAGTGCTTGAAATCCGTGGGCCGCTCCTCCGGAAGATGCATACGATTTAACGGTTTCTTTGGAAAAAGCTCCTGATACACCTGATACGGTTGAAATCGGTTTTGAAAAAGGAGTTCCAGTCAGTTTAAATGGCAAAGCAATGCAGCTTTCAGAATTAATTGCTGAACTGAATGAACTCGGTGGCAAGCACGGCGTTGGACGTATTGACCATGTGGAAAACCGACTTGTCGGCATTAAATCCCGTGAGGTTTACGAATGCCCGGGTGCGATGACATTGCTTAAAGCCCATAAAGAGCTGGAAGACTTAACATTAGTAAAAGAAGTTGCGCACTTTAAACCAGTTATAGAGAAAAAAATTGCTGAGCTTATTTATGAAGGTCTGTGGTTCTCGCAGCTGAATAATGCATTGTCTGCATTCCTTAAGGAAACGCAGAGCTTTGTTACAGGTACAGTAAGAGTAAAGCTGTTTAAAGGGCATGCGATTGTAGAAGGCAGAAAATCTCCGTATTCACTATATGATGAAAAACTGGCTACTTATACATCTGAGGATGAGTTTGACCATAATGCGGCAGTTGGCTTTATCAAGCTATGGGGCTTGCCGACTAAAGTTCAAAGCATCGTACAAAACAAGAAGGTGACAGTGTGAAAAAATTATGGGGCGGCAGATTCACGAAATCTGCTGAAGAATGGGTAGATGAATTCGGAGCCTCGATTTCATTTGACCAGGAATTAGTCATGGAAGATATAGAGGGGAGCATGGCCCATGTTGCCATGCTTTCCAAAACAGGGATCATTACAGAAGACGAGGCCGACCAAATAAAAAACGGCCTTCAGCAGCTGAAGGAAAAAGCGGCAAATGAGGAGCTGTCATACTCAGTAAAACTGGAAGACATCCATTTAAATCTTGAGAGCAGCCTGACTGAATTGACAGGGCCTGTCGGCGGAAAGCTCCATACAGCAAGAAGCCGAAATGACCAGGTAGCAACAGATATGCATCTTTACCTGCGCAAACAGGTTAAGCAGATTGTTGAATTGATTAATGAAATGCAGGAAGAGCTGATTGAGCAGGCTGAAAAGAATGTAGAAACAATTATGCCAGGCTATACACATCTGCAAAGAGCCCAGCCGATTTCCTTTGCACATCATTTAATGGCGTATTTCTGGATGCTGGAGCGTGATAAAGAACGCTTTGCGGAAAGCCTGAAGCGAATCAATCTATCTCCGCTTGGTGCTGGCGCGCTTGCCGGAACGACTTTTCCAATTGACCGTGAGTATTCTGCGGATCTCTCGGCTTTGAAGGCATCTACGAAAACAGCCTTGATGCTGTAAGTGATCGAGATTTTATCCTTGAATTTTTATCCTCAAGCTCGATTCTGATGATGCACCTCTCTCGCCTAAGCGAAGAATTCATCCTTTGGTCAAGCCAGGAATTTCAGTTCATTGAATTAGATGACAGCTTTGCGACAGGCAGCAGCATTATGCCGCAGAAGAAAAATCCTGACATGGCTGAGCTTATTCGCGGTAAAACCGGACGCGTATACGGAAACCTAATGGGATTGCTCACGGTACTAAAGGGTCTGCCGCTTGCCTATAACAAGGATATGCAGGAAGACAAGGAAGGCATGTTTGACACGGTTAAAACAGTTACCGGATCACTAAAAATCTTCGCTGGAATGATTCGTACGATGAAAGTGAAAAATGAGCAGATGGAAAAAGCGACCAAAACTGATTTTTCTAATGCCACTGAACTAGCTGATTACCTGTCAGATAAAGGAATTCCATTCAGGGAAGCTCATGAGGTTGTCGGGAAGCTTGTACTTACATGTGTGGAAAAGGGCTGTTTCCTTGGTGACTTGCCGCTCGATGAATTTAAGAAGGCCAATACATTGTTCGAAGAAGATATTTATGAAGTCCTGGATCCTTATACAGCTGTCAAAAGAAGAAATAGCGCTGGGGGAACAGGCTTTAAGCAAGTGAATACAGCCATTGAAAAAGCTAAGAAGCTTCTTGCGGAAAAAGAGCAGACTGTGAAATAGATAATACTATATAAAAAGAGGCTGACTCAAAATGTCGTTAAGTGACGACCTTTTTGAGTCAGCTTTTTATTTTGAGGACGGTTTTCTTCTTTCTTTACCTTAAAAAGGTTCTTTTCGTATAGATTGTTGTTTTTGCTTTGAACTCTGCCCGGTGATTAAAACTGGTTCGAAAGGAACAAACTTTGCGAACACAGCGTTCTTTAAAAAGGCTATTCATCTTCTTTATCTGTTCTAACAACGAGGACATCGCAACGGGCATAACGGGTAATATGTTCAGACACACTGCCGATCAGGAATCGTTCAACTGCATTCATACCGGTTGCACCGCAAATAATTAAGTCCACGTCATGCTTTCTGGCAATATCTTTTGGAATTTTCACTTTCGGAGAACCATAATCGATTTCGAATCTAACATTCTCAATACCAGCGTCCATTGCAGTTCGTTTATATTTTTCCATTAATTCAGTTGCAAAACGGTCTGCTCTTTCAGCGATCGTACGATCATAAGCTTCTACAGTAGCAAAAGTGCGGGTATCAATAATGTGTGCCAGCACCATAGAGGCATTATTCCGTTTAGCAATTTCAATGGCTTTTTTAAACGCCCATTCTGCTTCAGTGGACCCATCTACGGCGACTAATATATTCTTATACGTCATGCCCATTTTAATCTCCTCCTTTACCTTTATTATACAGCTCCCAAATGTGAATATCTGTAACAAAAAATCGAACAATAGTAAAGCCGATCAAAAATTTTTTAAAAGGAGCAGATGGCAATGGAAAAGCGGGAACCGAAAGCACAGTCACCATTTTTTTACGATGAACAGGGTACCAATGAGGTAAGTGCACAAATTATGAATGCCTATAACAGCGGTGTTATTGACCAGTCAAATGCTCAGTTTGACATGGGAGAAAAGGAACGGAATGAAGGAAGATTACAATAAAAAAAATCACAAAAGCTGTCATTACGATGACAGCTTTTGTTGTCTTTTTAGTTGGCGGTTACCTTTTAATCTTACATATCTATGAAAAATAATATATCCGAAACCAGTTAAGAAAAACGAGATAAATCCGGGTGAGATGAGATCGGGAAGGGCAAGGTATATCAGTGCGCCGAAACTGATCGCTATAAGCCCTTCACGGTTTTGATCAGTTTGGCTGATAAATAGCTTTGTTAAATGCTCTTCTGAAAGAGTTCCTTTTTTGACGAATATAAAGTCTGCTATGATCACAGCGGAAATCGGAATAATAAAAATACCGAGTATGGATATATATGCTTGTGCTTTATTCACAACTGCAGGAAAACAGCTTAGAACAATGGCCGCAGCTCCAAATATTAATGTGCTTTTTACTCTGCCCAGGTTTTGAAAGATATTCAATAGGCTAAATCCACCAGTATAAGCGTTGTTCATATTTATGGAAATCATGGATGTCATAGCACAAATGAAAATGAGAAACAATACCCAGCCGGAGGCTGCAAGGCTGCTGGCTGAAACAAAAGGATTCCATTCACCGAATAGAGATGCGGATAAAGCACCCAGTATAGCAGTAATGGTGAAGCCGAATGTGTTGCCGGCAAACAATCCCCAAAAGGCTCCTTTTGCTGATGCAGCATAACGGGTCATATCGGAAGATGCGCTCACCCCGGAGACATATTGAATAAAGGCAAGAGACGAATAAAGAAAGAATGATCCAAAACTCCATTGAGAATGCGTTAGGGATCCAAAAGATTGGGTACTGGAAAGTTCTTTTATAAAAAGTACAAAAAGGACAACCTGCCCAATGATTAAAAATGGCATAAAATACTTTATAGCCTTTTTGACAGTATTAAAGCCAATCAAGGCAAGCAAGCTCATCAATCCTGCTAGGAATACCGATACAAATACTAACGGCAGCTTTATTTCAAACACCTTCTCCAGCAAACTGATCAGGACTGCCGATCCCCCGATTGCCTGGACGGAGAACCAATACAGCGACGTCAGCGACCGGATAGGAGAAGAAATATACCTTGCCGCAGCAGTGCCAAGTATGGTTCTAATGGCAAACTGGGCAGGTATTCCATGCCTGGAACCAGGCAGTGATAACAAAGACACAAATAGAAAAGCAGCGGCAGCCCCTATAACGGTAGATGCAACAGCCGCCAAAAAGGAGAGTCCGCCCGCCAAAACAGCAAGTGCGGGAACAAGGAAGTTTCCGGAATTAACGGAAAAAGCGGACTGCAAATAAAAATAATCAATCCACTTGGTTGTTTTTAATTCGGCAGGAACCGCCTCCAGACCGAATTTTTCTATGGATGGAAATGAGGTTGAACGCTTTTTATCGGAAAATGGCATAGAAAAATTCCTTTCTTAAATTACATTAATTTCATTCTACCTGAGGACAATCCCGAAATGGCAATAATTTTGCTCCACTCGTATATTTTCCGTCAGAAAAGCCGAATAAGTGGATAAAGAACTCTATTTTATAGGAGGTATGCAGCATGCGTATCGGAGTACCGAAGGAAGTAAAAAACAATGAAAACAGGGTAGCCATGACGCCGGCCGGTGTGGTAAACCTAATTCAATTTGGACACGAGGTTTACATTGAAACTGGTGCGGGAACAGGTTCTGGTTTTCTGGATGAAGACTACGTAAATGCAGGGGCAAAAATTGTTCAAACTGCAGAAGAAGCGTGGTCGGTGGAGATGGTTATGAAGGTAAAAGAGCCGCTTCCAAGTGAATATGCCTATTTCCGTGAAGGGTTAATTCTGTTTACATATTTACATTTGGCTGCAGAACCTGAACTGACAAGGGCTTTGATCGAGAAGAAAGTGGCGGGCATTGCCTATGAAACAGTACAGCTTCCAAATCGGACACTGCCCCTGTTGACTCCTATGAGTGAAGTGGCCGGCAGGATGGCTGCACAGGTAGGTGCGCAATTTTTAGAAAAGGTATACGGAGGAAAAGGAATTCTATTATCGGGGGTACCGGGTGTCCAGCGCGGGAAAGTCACGATTATCGGTGGCGGTGTAGCGGGAACCAATGCGGCTAAAATGGCTATTGGCCTTGGGGCAAAGGTTACGATTATCGATCTAAACCCTGAACGCCTTCGCCAGCTTGATGATATTTTCGGAAAGGAAGTGACAACACTCATTTCAAATCCTTACAACATTGCTGAAGCGGTTATGGAGTCTGACCTGGTTATCGGGGCCGTACTGATTCCGGGGGCAAAAGCGCCAAAGCTTGTAACAGAGGAAATGATCAAGACGATGAGTCCCGGCTCTGTTGTTGTGGATATTGCCATTGACCAGGGCGGGATTTTTGAAACAACTGACAAAATTACAACACATGATAATCCAACATACGAAAAGCATGATGTAGTCCATTACGCTGTTGCAAACATGCCTGGTGCAGTTCCGCGCACTTCGACACTTGCATTGACCAATGTAACGGTCCCATATGCAGTTCAAATTGCCAATAAAGGCTACAAGCAGGCCTGCTTGGAGAATGAGGCCCTAATGAAAGGCATTAATACATTGAATGGTTATGTGACATACAAAGCAGTAGCCGAGGCACATAATCTTGACTATTCAGATACCAGGACCCAGCTGGTGCAGCAGTAATAAATAAAAAATCCGGAGTCCTAAAACTCCGGATTTTTTATGGGTTTCTCTGGACGATTTACACAATAATCACAATCCGGATCGCTGCATGCACTTTCTTTCCATACATTGCAGGAAGGGCAGAAAGCTGCATCATATTGATCCGAATAAACCAGCGGACCATTACATTTACGGCAGCCTGCTGGATCGGTTATATTTCCTTCGTATTCTTTGCCATCCACAAAAATAATCCCTTTTTCAAGATCAAATTTGATTTTCATAGCCTACTTGATGATTTGAAGTTCTTTCGGGAACTTGGTCAGAATTTCGACTCCATCTGCTGTTACGGCAAGATCGTCTTCAATCCGGACGCCGGCAACGCCTGGAACATAGATGCCCGGTTCAATTGTGAAAACCATGCCTTCCTCAAGCAGAAGTGAATTGGTTTCGGTTAAGGAAGGGTATTCATGCACGCTTACACCAAGTCCATGGCCCAATCGATGTGGAAAATAATCTCCATAGCCGGCTTCTGCAATCAGATTCCTTGCCGTTAAGTCTATTTCAGAGCAAGGCACTCCCGGCTTACTTGCTTCTACAGCTGCAAGCTGTGCCTTTAAAACCGTATCATAAATCTCCTTTTGTTTATCGTTAATATCACCGAATGCAACGGTTCTTGTGATATCTGAACAATATCCATTCCAGACAACACCCAGGTCAAACAGCACTAAATCCCCTTTTTGGATTTTTGTCATTCCAGGTGTTCCATGCGGGGAAGCCCCATTTGCTCCTGTTAGCACCATTGTGGAAAAGGACATTTCGTTTACGCCCTTTTTCTTTAATGCGTATTCAACAGCTGCTAAAACCTCAAGCTCTGTTTTTCCTTCCTGGATTTCAGCACAGCCTGTTTCGATGGCAAAGTCAGCCAATGCACAGGCTTCGCGAATGATTTCCAGTTCCTTTTCGTCTTTGACCATTCGAAGCTTCCGGAGTTTTTCTTCTGCTGAAACAAATGCTGCTCCGCTGAACAGATTTGAAATTGCTTCATATCGTTCCACATTCATATGTTCTTTTTCGATAGCTGCTTTTTCCACTTTGCCTATTCTGCTATGTATGGATTTCTGAATATATTCCCATGGGTTTTGGATATCGCTGTAACCAATAATTTCGTGGCTCCAGCCGGCGTTTTTGGCATCCTCCTTTTCCATGGCCGGGCATACAAGGAAAGGCTCCTCATCCTGAAAAACGGCCAGGCCTAGCAAGCGTTCGTGCGGATCGCTTAAAAAGCCGCTCAAATAAAAGACATTATCGGGTGATGTCACAAAGCTCACTTGTATTTCATTATCCTTCATCCACTGTGATAGTTTCTGTAATCTGCTGTTCATAATGAACCTCCTTATGTACGGTTACCTTGAGAGTAGCAACTAAATAAGAAAAAGTAAACTTTTTAAAGGCTGTTAATTAGGGTATATATTTAAATTGAGGCAGGATTAACCTGTTTTTCGTTGAAGTAAAATTACATAACATGATTTTTGAGAGGAGCATTAATATGAAAGTTTCGTATCACGGGCATTCAGTTGTAAAAATTGAATCACAGGGAACAACAATTTTAATCGACCCATTTATAACAGGAAATGGGCTGACAGATTTAAAAGCAGATGATGAGAAACCAGATGTAATCATTGTTACGCATGGGCATGGGGATCATTTAGGTGACACGATTGAATTGGCAAAACGCAATGACTCTCTTGTTATTGCAAACTTTGAGCTTGCCACTTACTTAGGCTGGCAGGGAGTTAGCGCACATGGCATGTCTATCGGCGGAGGATATGATTTCGATTTTGGAAGAGTAAAGCTCACGCCAGCTTTCCATGGAACAGGGCTTGAGACTGAAAATAATGAGATTATTTACCTGGGAATGCCTGCAGGTATACTTATTACTTTAGAAGGAAAAACGATTTACCATGCAGGGGACACTGGCCTATTCTCCGACATGAAATTAATTGGAGACCGCCATCCGATTGACCTGGCATTCCTCCCGATCGGCGATAATTTTACAATGGGCCCTGACGATGCGGCTTATGCTGCGCAGCTTTTGGGTGCCAAAAAGGTTGTGCCTATACACTTCAATACTTTCCCGCCAATAAAACAGGATCCGCATAAATTCACAAGTATGCTGGAGAATGGGGTAGGCCAGGTGCTCGAAGCAGGAGAAATAATCGAATTATGATAGTAAAAGCACAGCTTCTGTTATGGAGGCTGTGTTTTTCTATGATACTTAGCATGGAAATGGAGATATATCAACGAAACTCCCGTTATATCAACGAAAAAAATTTACCGTAATCCATTCTCGGAAGCCAGCATACGTTTAAAATCACTCATTTTCCCGGCCTGTCCGCATACATTTTAAAGAGGAAGTTATGAGGGAGGAAGCTTAAGATGAACAAAAACCGATATTTATTATGTTTGCTGCTGTGCGGATTGATGCTTTATTATGCTGCTCCAAGGCTTGGCGTTTTTAATGGCGGAGCAGAAGGGATATTTGCCATTAGCTGGCTGGCATTTGCCCTATTTGTTATTGCTGGAAATTTGACTGCTTTGCTGTATGCTCCGAAAAAAACGGAAACTGTCCAAAAACGCACACGGCAAATGATGGCCAAAAAAAGGTCCGTTCATTGAGCAGATAGGCCAATATTGCTGAAGTCAATTGTATCAAGGCCTTTTTACCCTTATAATGAAAGTTAGGAATAATTTGTAGAGGGTGAAAGTCTTGGCTACTAAGCATGAGCAAATTTTACAATACATTGATGAACTGCCCGTAGGGGAAAAGATATCAGTCAGACAGATCGCCAAGGCACTTGCAGTCAGTGAAGGGACTGCATACAGAGCGATTAAGGACGCTGAAAATAAAGGGTATGTGAGCACGATTGAACGTGTGGGCACGATACGGATAGAACGCAAAAAGAAAGAGAATATCGAGAAGCTGACTTTTGCTGAAGTTGTGAATATTGTTGATGGCCAGGTACTGGGAGGAAGAGCAGGTCTTCACAAAACGCTGAACAAGTTCGTTATTGGGGCAATGAAGCTTGAAGCGATGATGCGGTATACAGATGCCGGAAACCTGTTGATTGTCGGAAACCGGACACAGGCCCATGAACTGGCATTGAAGGCAGGGGCTGCGGTTTTAATAACGGGAGGCTTTGATACTGAAGATCATGTTAAGAAGCTGGCTGATGAGCTCCAGCTGCCGGTCATCTCGAGCAGCTATGACACATTTACCGTCGCGACAATGATTAACCGAGCAATATATGACCAGTTGATCAAAAAAGAAATTGTCCTTGTGGAGGATATCCTGACCCCTCTTCATGAGGCTATTGTCTTGAAAACGACGGATACGATTGCTGATTGGCTGAAATACAACCGCGAAACCAATCACAGCCGTTTTCCGGTGGTCGACCATAACCTGAAGGTTCAGGGAGTGGTGACATCCAAGGATATTATGGGCCATGATCCGGAGACGGCAATCGAAAAAATAATGACCAAAAACCCAATGACTGTTGGCGGAAAAACAAGCGTAGCTTCTTCTTCCCATATGATGGTGTGGGAAGGCATTGAACTGCTGCCAGTTGTAGATGAATCGAACAAGCTGGAAGGCATTGTAAGCAGACAGGATGTTCTAAAAGCGCTGCAAATGATTCAGCGCCAGCCGCAAGTGGGTGAGACCCTTGATGATATTGTTACAAACCAGCTTGTACTGACAAGAGGAAAAACAAAGGGCGAGGATGTTTATGGATGCGAAGTTACTCCGCAGATGACCAACCATCTTGGAACGATATCTTATGGAGTATTTACGACAATCGTCTCTGAAGCAGCAAACAGAGTTTTAAGAAGCTATAAAAAAGGGGATCTGGTCGTAGAAAATATGACGATCTATTTCATTAAGCCTGTACAGATTGACAGCATGCTTGAGATCTATCCGAAAGTACTGGAAGTAGGACGCAAATTTGGGAAAGTGGATGTGGAAGTATTTAATGAAGGTGTCCTCGTTGGCAAGGCCATGATGATGTGCCAGCTGATTGATCGGCACTAATTTAAAATTGGAGCCCATTTGTGGTTTGGGTATAAGAAAAGCCGCTCCAATAGGAAACGGCTTTTTTAATTCTTAATTTTAACAATAGGTCTGCCAGCGATCTTCTTAATTCTTCCTTGCTTCCTCAGCTTCTTTTGCTGCATAAGGCTGGTAAAACTTATAGGCTTTTATGCCGCCCCAAATACTAAATCCTCCAACAAGGATAAAAATAATACCGACAATAAGCGCTGTGGTTGTATCATATAAAAACAGCTGATTTAATCCAAAGAAAGCAACAAATGCACCAAGCGCCATTTTAGACTTCGCAGATATCCATTGTCTTTCAGACGGCTGCTTGCTTCTGAAGAATTTGATTTTGTAAAAAATATAGAAAGAAAAAGAGAGAATGATCAGAATTACAAAGATAGGCATATCGTAACCTCCAAGTTTCGACAATCTCTTATCATTCTACCTGCATAATTGAAAAAATGCCATAAGTGTGCTGAGTTTTCTTTTTCTTTTTCACCATGATGTGGTAAAAATAAAGTATTCCGAATAAAAGGAGCGCGCCATGAAACAAAAGATACTTGATGAAATTAAAAAACATGAAACGGTCATTATACATAGGCATGTCCGTCCCGATCCGGATGCGTATGGGTCACAGGGAGGGCTTGCAGAAATCCTGAAGGCTTCGTTTCCTGAAAAAAATGTTTTCACTGTAGGCAAGGAAGAAGAAACTCTGCACTTTATGAGAAGGCTCGATGAAATACCTGATGATACATATAATGGAGCACTTGTAATTGTCTGCGATACAGCTAATGCTGAGCGTATATGTGATGGCAGATACGACCAGGGCAATATGCTAATTAAAATTGACCATCATCCGAATATGGATCCTTATGGAGACAAAATGTGGGTTGATACAGATGCAAGCTCCACGAGTGAAATGATTTATGAATTTTATCTCTTTGGGAAAGACCAGGGCCTAAAGATGTCGGATGAAGCTGCAAGACTATTATTTGCCGGGATAGTAGGGGACACTGGCCGTTTTCTTTATCCAAGCACAACAGAAAAGACATTTGCATATGCAGGAGAGCTGATTCACTATAATTTTTCGCGGCCCGAACTGTTTAATAAAATGTATGAGCTAAAAGCAAATATCGTTAAATTAAAGGGCTATGTACTGCAAAACTTTGAAATGAAAAAATATGGGGCGGCTATAATGGTTCTAAAAAAGGAACTGTTGGAGGAGTTTCAGGCAGTGCCATCGGAAGCATCTCTTCTTGTAAGTGCCCTTGGTGATATTCAGGGAATAAAAGCGTGGGTTTTCTTTATTGAGGAAAGTGATCAAATCCGTGTCCGCTTCCGATCGAAAGGTCCAATTATCAATGAGATTGCGAGAAAGTATAAAGGAGGGGGCCATCCTCTTGCTGCCGGAGCATCTATTTATTCATGGGATGAACTGGATTCGGTAGTAAGGGATTTGGAGGAAGCCTGCAAAGAGAACTAATATCTGGATTGCCCGGCCTTTAGCCGGGTCTCAATCCAGCATAATAATCAATTCTATCGAAACAGTTGTATAAATCACCATCTCTTTTACTTCAACTCGGTATCTTTTTTCATTCACTCTATGTGTCCTATTTTCTATTATTTTTTTAATCAGTTCACTGCTTTTATAAACTGTATCAATATCCTTGGCAATCATCATGTTAATGTCCTCTTTAATATCATCTTCCAGCTGAAAGACACTGAAAGAATCCAGCTTGTATTTCTCGCCGTTTACAATTTTAATAGTAATCTCCTGAACAGTAAGGTTTTTTTGGTTTTCCTTATTAAGCTTTTTAAATTCCTCCTGCCAAATTTCTTTATCTTTAACCAATTCATCAATGGTATCCTTTTGCATCTTGATTTCCTTGCTGTACTTTTCCTGCCACTCACCAAAAATATACAAAAATATAAACCAGCTTATAATGCCTCCTATGGCCATGCCCGCAAAAAAGCGCTGCCAGGATGGAAGGCGATAGTATGGCGGGATTCTCATGAAATATGCTCCTGAGTCAGCCAGTTAATAAGCATGGCACCGGTTTGGGCCCCGCCAAGAGCAGAAAGAATCAGCATGAATTGCTTAAAAATATCTTTCGTCTGACCATCCAATACACCCTTTTCAAAACTGTAAACTGTATCGAAGGTGCCGCCGATTGCAGCAATGATAGCCCAAATGCGAATCATATTGGAAATTTGGAATATTTCATTCAAAGGAGGCTTGCCTGTCAGAAAAGCAGCCAATCCGCCGATGATCGAACCGCCTACTAAAACACCAAGAGCAATGAAGTAACTCTCAATTAATGTAGAAAAAAAAGGCTGGGTATTCATATCATCCATCCTAACTGCAGGAGAAGTCCTGCCTGATTTATCTTGATACTTCATCATATGGACAAACTTTTAAAAATATGTTTGGCTGCCGGGTTATAAAAAGAGAACATATTTTCTTTTTGGAAACTGGCGTTCTATAATAAAAGCAGCAGAGAAAATAAGGGTGTGAGAAACGTGTCATTTATTCACCTTCATGTATATAGCGCTTATAGCCTGCTGTCCAGCACAGCAAGAATAGAGCAACTTGTTTCAAGTGCCAGGGAAAAGGGATTTCCCGCCCTGGCTTTAACTGACAAAAATGTCATGTACGGTGCGGTCGCATTCTATAAAGAATGCTTGAAGCAGTCCATCAAGCCAATCTTGGGCTTAACCGTGGATGTACTGAGCGAGGAGGATGAAGGCGAGGCTTATCCAATTGTCCTTCTGGCCAAAAATCAGAAAGGGTTTCAGAATCTATTAAAAATCACAAGCACAGTCCAGACAAAATCACACGAAGGAATCCCGGTTAAGTGGCTCAAGCATTATGCTGGCGGTCTATTCGCCTTAACTCCTGGCCTTGAAGGGGAGGTTGAGAGGAATCTGG
Organism: Cytobacillus sp. C11.1; assembly: GCF_058145115.1. Taxonomy (NCBI): domain Bacteria; kingdom Bacillati; phylum Bacillota; class Bacilli; order Caryophanales; family Bacillaceae; genus Cytobacillus; species Cytobacillus sp. C11.1. Next base: position 1,933,780 of record NZ_CM176935.1, read on the forward strand.
CGGATGGAGAATTCAATAAAGCTAAAAGGGCTGCAGAGCTTTTAAGTATGCTTTTTGAAAGAAACTCGTTTTTTCTTTCCCTGCAAGAGCATGGATTGCCTGAAGAGAAAAAAATTCAGGATGGCCTGGCCCGCCTCTCTGAAGAAACGGGAATCGAGCTGACGGCCGCTAATAGTGTTTACTATCTTAAGAAGGAAGATGCTTTTTCCCATGAATGCCTGCTGGCCATAAAATATGGGGAGAAGCTGCAGGATGAAGGCAGAGAGCGCCTGGTAAGTGATGAATATTACTTAAAAACTCCGCAGGAAATGGTAGAGTTATTGTCCGGATACCCAAGTGCTTTGGAAAATACCATTAAGATTGCCGACCAATGCAACGTTATGCTTGAGTTGCACAAACAAAACCTTCCAAAGTATCCTACTGAAAAAGGCTTAAGTGCCAATGGGCTGCTAGAGGAAATTTGCTGGCAAGGCTTTGCTGAAAGATATCCAGATGCAGAAGCTGAACATAGCGAACGCTTAAAATACGAACTTAAAATAATAAAAAAAATGAAATTCAGCGATTATTTCCTAATTGTCTGGGATTTTATGAGATTTGCCAGAGACAATCGCATTTTAACAGGTCCAGGGCGGGGATCGCAGCTGGTTCAATGGTTGCTTATGTTTTATACATAACAGATGTGGATCCAATCGAGCATAAGCTGCTGTTTGAACGATTCCTTAATCCGGAAAGAATCTCCATGCCTGATATTGATATCGATTTTCCGGATCACAGAAGGGACGAGGTTATTCAGTATGTATCCAAAAAATATGGAGAGCTTCATGTTGCCCAAATCCTTACGTTCGGAACACTTGCGGCGAAAGCAGCATTGCGGGATGTCGGCAGGGCATTCGGGTTAAATCCAAAAGAGTTAGACATTCTTTCGAGAAAAATCCCGTCCAAACTGGGCATCAATCTGAAAGAGGCTTACAAAGAGTCTGAACCGCTGAGAGCGTTTACTCAAGAAACTGAGTTAAACCGCAGGCTATTCGAAACGGCCCTGAAACTGGAAGGTCTGCCGAGGCATACCTCTACACATGCCGCTGGCGTAGTCATCAGCGAGCATCCTCTGGTAGAAGCGATTCCCATCCAAAAAGGCCATGAAAATGTCTATTTGACTCAATATTCTATGGAACATCTGGAGGATGTCGGTTTACTGAAAATGGACTTCCTTGGGCTCAGGAACCTGTCATTGATTGAAAATATTTTAAGCTCAATCCATAGAAAAACAGGTCAGCGAATTGATATCAAAAAAATTCCGCTGGATGACCCAGCGGTTTATAGCCTCCTTGGACAAGGTGACACAACTGGTATTTTCCAGCTTGAATCAGAAGGAATGAGAAGTGTCCTGACGAGGCTGCAGCCAACCCGTTTTGAAGATATTGTAGCCGTCAATGCGCTTTATCGTCCTGGGCCAATGGAAAATATCCCGCTTTTTATCGACCGGAAGCATGGGCGGCAAGAAGTATCCTACCCCCACCCGGATCTAAAGGCTATTCTTGAAAATACTTATGGAGTCATAGTCTATCAGGAACAAATTATGCAAATTGCCGCAAAAATGGCAGGCTTCTCACTGGGAGAGGCAGATTTGCTGAGGCGGGCAGTCAGCAAAAAACAAAAGGAAGTACTTGATCGGGAGCGCAGCCATTTTGTTGGCGGAGCATTACAGAAAGGGTACAGTGAACAAACCGCCAATGATATTTATGACTTGATTGTACGTTTTGCAAACTACGGCTTTAATCGAAGCCATGCTGTCGCCTACAGTTTTATAGCATACCAGCTTGCCTATTTGAAAACCCACTTTCCGCTGCACTTTATGGCTTCCTTGCTGACATCAGTTATCGGGAATGAAGGTAAGATTGCTCAATATATCAGAGAGCTGAAGCAAATGGGCTTATCCATCCTTTCTCCTTCTATAAATCAAAGCGGCTATTCCTTTTTAGTTGAAAAAGACTCGATTAGGTATAGTCTTGCAGCTATTAAAGGAGTAGGAGCAGCGGCATTAAAGGATATTTTTCAGGCCAGAAAAAATAAGCGGTTTGAGGATTTATTCGATTTTTGCATAAGAGTATCAACAAAAGCTGTTAATCGTAAAGTTTTGGAAGCCCTGGTTCATTCAGGCAGCTTTGACGAAATTGGAGAAGACAGAGCTGTCCTGCTTGCCAGCCTCGATGTGGCTGCGGAACATGCACAGCTGGTTAAACCGGAAGATGAGCAGTTTGATTTCTTTGAAGACGATGAATTTTTTCCAAAGCCAAAATATGCTCAAATGGATCCTATACGGCCAGAGGATAAGCTGAAATTAGAAAAGGAAGTACTTGGCCTGTATTTATCGGACCACCCCGTTTCAGTATATGAACCTCATTTTACTCTCCTTGGGGCCGTTCCGCTTTTGGAGCTTGAACCTGAAGACAAAAAAGCGAGAACAGTTGTATATGTGTCGGATGTGAAGAAAATTCGTACGAAAAAAGGGGAGCCGATGGCCTTTCTTTCATTAAGCGACCAGTCGGGCGATATGGAGGCAGTCGTATTTCCAAAGGTTTTTAACCGTTATGCCGCTCTATGTTCTCAAGGAAACATTATTTTTGCGGAAGGGAAGATGGAAGAGCGTGGAGGAAAAAAGCAGCTGATCTTGCAGCAGCTAGAGGATGCAAAGGAAGCAATTGATAGAATGGGAAACAAGAATCCTGTTTTGTATCTCAGGATTACAAAGGAGAAGGAAACAGCAGAAAATCTACGTTTCCTTAAGGAATTATTTAAGGAAAATGAAGGAACGATACAGGTTGTTCTATATTACGAAAGCACCCAAAAAAGCATACGCCTTGGGGAAGAGGACTTGGTTCAGCCATCGGATGAATTCATGAATCAGCTAACTAATTCACTTGGAGAGACTAACGTGATTTTAAAGTAATTTCCCTTTACAACAATAACAATTATGGTATATTTGTAAGAAGAAAAAAAACTGGTCTGACCACTATGGTGAATTAGAATAAACGAACCTAAGAAAATAGATGACTGTCAATTTGCAGCATTCATCCATATATGTGCGGATTAGATATCGTGCCGGAGATCGGGCCATATAAAGTTTGTTCATTATGCTTTGTTATATATAATAATTCCAGTCCGGCTGCCGGATAATTGAGGAGTGAATATTTTGACCTTACGTGAAGAAGCACTGCATATGCATAGAGTGAATAAGGGGAAACTGGAATCAAAATCAAAGGTCCAGGTGCGCAATGCGAGAGATTTAAGCCTTGCCTACTCACCGGGTGTGGCTGAGCCCTGCAAGGAGATCTACGATAAGCCTGAGACTGTATATGAGTATACAATGAAAGGCAATATGGTTGCGGTGGTTTCTGATGGCACGGCTGTGCTGGGGCTGGGGAATATTGGGCCGGAAGCTGCTCTGCCAGTTATGGAAGGAAAGGCTGTTTTATTCAAGAGTTTCGCAGGAGTAGATGCTTTTCCAATCTGTCTAAACACTACAGACGTTGATAAAATTGTTGAAACGGTCAAGCTTCTTGAGCCGACTTTTGGAGGCGTGAATCTTGAAGATATTGCTGCTCCACATTGCTTTTATGTAGAGGAGCGCTTAAAGAAGGAAACAAATATCCCTGTTTTCCATGATGACCAGCATGGTACTGCGATTGTAACAGTTGCAGGCCTAGTGAATGCATTAAAGCTTTCCGGCAAAAAAATGAATGAAATCAAGGTTGTTGCAAACGGAGCGGGGGCTGCAGGCATTGCCATAATTAAGCTCCTTTACAGTTACGGTGTCCGCGATATAATTATGTGCGATACAAAGGGCGCTATTTTTGAAGGCCGCCCTCAAGGCATGAATGAAATAAAGAATGAAGTAGCGAAATACACAAATCGAGATAATGTAAAAGGCAATCTTGCTGATGTCATAAAAGAGGCAGACGTTTTCATTGGCGTATCGGTAGCAGGAGCATTAACTGCGGAAATGATCAGCACAATGAACCAGGACCCTATTATTTTTGCCATGGCAAACCCTACTCCTGAGATCATGCCTGATGAAGCAAAGGCAGCAGGAGCAATGGTTGTCGGTACCGGGAGATCGGATTTTCCAAACCAGGTGAATAATGTATTGGCATTTCCAGGGATTTTCCGTGGTGCTTTGGATGTCAGGGCTACTCATATCAATGAGAAAATGAAGGTAGCTGCTGTAGAAGCAATTGCAGGCTTAATTAAAGAGGACGAGCTTAATGCTGATTATGTCATTCCAGGGCCATTTGATCCGCGTGTGGCTCCAGAAGTTGCGGCTGCGGTAGCTAAAGCAGCAATGGAAACGGGAGTTGCGCGTATTAAGGTTGATCCTAATGAAGTAAAGGAAAAAACAAGAAGCCTTGCGGTCATCGGAAAAGGTGAGTGATACCATACGTGAATTCACCACAAAATAATACGAAGGTCTATATCGAAATAGTAAAACAGCTCAGGTCCATGATCGAGCATGATGGACTTAAGCCTGGAGATAGATTGCCTTCCGAACGAGAGCTTTCAGAGCGCCTGTGTGTCGGGCGCTCTTCCGTTCGGGAAGCTTTAAGGGCCCTTGAACTTCTAGGTTTGATTGAAACAAGGAGAGGTGAAGGGACTTTTATCCGGGATTTTAGAGGCAACCAGCTTGTACAGCTGCTAAGCACATTTATTCTTCAGGACCAAAAAGCAATACGGGATGTAAAAGAGACAAAGTTTCTGATTGAGCTCGATTGCTTATGGCTAATCATCCAGAAGGCTGAAAAAGATCAGCTTCTAAAGTTCAGAAATTGGGCTCTGGAGTCAGAGTATACAGATGATGAGTTTTTCCTGGAGGTTGTCACCCTTGCGGATAATCACCTTTTTTTACGGATATGGATGATTTTGAAAGATTATTATAATTCCTTAGATTTAAAGAAAATGATCGTGGCTAAAAAAGAATACGCTGAGCTAATTGATACATTGATTTCTAAGAATGAGTCTGAAGTTATTCGTGTATATAAAAACTTAAGAAAATTGTCGAAAGGTTAACGACAATTTTTTGCAGATTTCACAGTTGCTATATTCTATATTATAAGAATCAGACAAGCAGTATATAGGAGGCCTAGGATATAGGCATTCATTTTTAAATTAGTGGTCTGACCACTATTTGGAATTATGGAAGTTTTTACAGCAATAAACAGGGAGGTTTCATCTTGCTTAAAGATATTTTTACAAAGACGAAGAAAAAGAAATATGCAACCATTCCATCGGAAACGGCAAAGCAGGATGTGCCGGAAGGAATCATGACCAAGTGTCCAAATTGCAAAAAAATCATGTATACTAAGGAGCTTGTTAAAAACCTAAAGGTATGTTTCCACTGTCATTATCATCACTCCATGAACTCAAAAGAGAGATTGGCAAGCTTTTTAGACCCGAATAGCTTCGAAGAAATTAATGCGAATATGATTTCGGAGAATCCTTTAAATTTTCCGGATTATATTGAAAAGCTCGAGAAAGATCGTGAAAAGACAAAAATAAATGAAGCGGTTGTCACGGGGACAGGCACTGTGGATGGCCAAACAATAGCAGTGGCTGTCATGGATTCTACATTCAGGATGGGAAGCATGGGTTCTGTAGTCGGAGAAAAAATCACCCGTGCCATCGAAAAAGCTGATGAATTAGCTGTTCCTTTTATTATTTTTACTGCTTCTGGCGGTGCGAGGATGCAGGAAGGGGTCCTTAGCCTAATGCAAATGGCTAAAACGAGTGTAGCCCTAAAAAGGTTCAGTGATAATGGAGGACTGATTATTTCCATTATGACTCATCCGACAACAGGCGGTGTTTCAGCTAGCTTTGCCTCCCTCGGAGATTATAATTTGGCTGAACCAGGAGCTTTGATTGGCTTTGCCGGCCGCCGTATCATTGAGCAAACAATTCGGGAAGAGTTGCCTGAGGATTTCCAGACAGCCGAGTTCTTATTGAAACATGGGCAATTGGATGCAGTTATATCAAGAACAGAATTAAAAGAAAAGATATCAACTATCCTATCCATACATCAACCAGGAGGTGACTTCCAATGGCAGGAGAATTAGAATTTGAACGTCCGGTAACGGAGCTGAAAAAAAAGATTGCAGAACTAAAAGACTTTACAAAGACGGCCGATGTTGATTTGTCCTCTGAGATAGAAAAACTGGAAGCGCGCCTGGAAAAGTTAGAAGCGGATATATATGAAAATATGAAACCTTGGGATCGCGTGCAAATTGCACGACACCCTGCCAGGCCAACTACGCTGGACTATATTTCTTATCTTTTTGATGACTTTTTCGAATGCCATGGTGACCGTGCCTTTGGGGATGATGAAGCGATTGTCGGCGGTATAGCGAAATTTAGAGGCCTTCCGGTGACCGTCATCGGGCATCAGCGCGGAAAAGATACGAAAGAGAATATTCGCAGAAACTTTGGAATGCCTCATCCGGAGGGATACCGCAAAGCGCTTAGGCTTATGAAGCAGGCGGATAAGTTCCGCAGGCCGATTATTTGTTTTATTGATACGAAAGGCGCTTACCCGGGCAAAGCAGCCGAGGAACGAGGCCAAAGTGAAGCCATTGCCAAAAATCTATTTGAAATGGCCAGTTTAAAGGTCCCAGTCATTTGCATCGTCATTGGTGAAGGGGGAAGCGGAGGTGCGCTTGCACTGGGTGTGGGAAACCATATTCATATGCTTGAAAACTCCACTTATTCCGTAATCTCCCCTGAAGGAGCTGCTGCGATTCTTTGGAAAGATGCTTCCCAGGCAAAAAAAGCAGCAGAATCGATGAGAATCACCGCGCCGGATTTAAAAGAGCTTGGCGTTGTGGATGAGATTATTGACGAGGTAAAAGGCGGCGCCCATAAAGATGTTAAAACCCAGGCAGCAGAAATTGAATCTGTCCTTAATAGCTCTTTAAGGGATTTAATGAGTTTGTCTGAAGAACAGCTGGTCGACCACCGATACAACAAGTTCAAATCTATCGGCGAATATTCGTTTTTAAAGGAATTTATTGGGGTAAAATAAAAACGTGCTTTCGGGCACGTTTTTATTTTTTGATATACTCGATCCCAGTTGGTGTGACGTAAATCACTGCTTCTCCAATATAAAACGCTTTCAGTTCACCGATAATTCTGTCTTTGTTTTAAATCGTCTGATTAAGTTGAGATGCGTCCTTCTTCATGGTATTTTAGAAATATTCACAAGCGTTTTGTTCATAATAAGATAAGCAGCCTTGCGGCTTTACATAATGAGCCTGTCATTACATACAAATTTCGGTTCGGTCATGATTTAAAAGATATTTAGGCCGGTGAAAGCAGCGCAATAAACAACACGCTTTTTCATCTTTATATAAAAACTAATCTGGGGTGGTTATTGTGAAAAAAATAGGAGTATTAACAAGCGGCGGCGATTCTCCGGGCATGAACGCTGCTGTTCGTGCGGTTGTCCGTAAAGCAATTTATCATAATATTGAAGTTTATGGCGTTTATGGCGGATACTCAGGTTTGATGACCGGGAATATTAAAAAGCTTGACCTGGGTTCTGTTGGTGACATTATCCATCGCGGGGGAACCGTATTGCATTCTGCAAGAAGCGAAGAGTTTAAAACGAAAGAAGGCCAGCAGAAGGGCATTGAACAAATGAAAAAGCACGGCATCGATGGTCTGGTGGTCATTGGAGGGGATGGTTCATACCGCGGAGCAAGAGCTTTAACTGAACAAGGCTTCCCATGTGTTGGCGTCCCTGGTACCATTGATAATGACATACCGGGAACTCAATACACAATTGGTTTTGACACCGCATTAAATACGGTTATTGATGCGATTGACAAAATCCGTGATACAGCTACTTCGCATGAAAGAACGTTTATCATTGAAGTAATGGGAAGAGATGCAGGAGATATTGCTCTTTGGGCAGGTTTAGCCGGTGGAGCCGAAACCATCCTTATTCCTGAAGAAGGCTATAATATGGATGAAATTGCTGAACGCCTCAAAAAAGGGCATGAACGAGGCAAAAAGCATAGTATCATTGTAGTTGCAGAAGGTGTATGCAGTGGAGTGGATTTTGCCAAGCAGATTAAGGAAACAACAGACTTTGATACACGAGTATCTGTACTAGGGCATATGCAGCGCGGCGGATCTCCAACAGCCTTTGACCGAGTACTCGCAAGCCGTCTTGGAGCGCGTGCAGTAGAGCTGCTGCTTGAAGGGCAAGGCGGACGCGCAGTTGGAATTGAAAATAATAAGCTTGTTGACCATAATATAATTGAAATTCTTGATAGAGAGCACACACTTGATTTAGATCTTTATAAATTGTCAAAAGAACTTTCTATTTAGTTTTTTGTTAAGTTAGTTATAAAGCCAAATAAGCAGAGCTGCTACTACAAGCTGCCTGCTTTACTAAGCTTCATTCATTTCAGGAGGTAAAATTATATGCGTAAAACGAAAATCGTTTGTACAATAGGCCCGGCCAGTGAAAGTGTAGAAAAGTTGACACAGCTTATACAGGCAGGCATGAATGTGGCCCGGTTGAATTTTTCCCATGGTGATTTTCAGGAACATGGCCAGCGGATTCAAAATATTCGTGAAGCATCAAAAAGCACTGGTAAAACGGTAGCGATCCTTTTGGATACAAAGGGTCCGGAGATCCGTACGAACAATATGCGCGAGGGTGCGATTGAGTTAAAAGCAGGTGACGATATTATCATATCCATGAATGAGGTTGAGGGAACACCTGAGAAGTTCTCTGTTACATATGCCGGCCTTATTGAAGATGTTCACACTGGAAGTAAAATTTTGCTTGATGACGGACTAATCGGTCTGGAAGTTACCAAGATAGATAAAGCAAATAGTGAAATCCACACAAAAATATTAAACAGCGGAACATTGAAGAATAAGAAAGGTGTGAATGTTCCTGGAGTATCTGTGAACCTGCCTGGAATTACAGAAAAAGATGCGCAGGATATTCTATTTGGAATAGAACAGGGAGTAGACTTTATTGCTGCATCATTTGTCCGCAGAGCATCAGATGTATTGGAAATCAGACAGCTTCTTGAAGAGCATAATGCTGCCCATATTAACATCATTCCTAAGATTGAAAACCAGGAAGGCGTTGATAATATCGATGAAATCCTTGAGATTTCAGATGGACTGATGGTGGCGCGAGGCGATCTTGGTGTTGAAATACCCGCAGAAGAAGTACCTCTTGTACAAAAGAAATTAATTAAAAAGTGTAATGCACAGGGAAAACCCGTAATCACTGCCACACAAATGCTTGATTCCATGCAGCGGAATCCACGACCTACACGTGCGGAAGCCAGTGACGTAGCAAATGCCATTTTTGATGGAACGGATGCCATCATGCTATCAGGCGAAACAGCTGCGGGCTCATACCCTGTTGAAGCGGTGCAAACGATGCACAACATTGCATCCAGAGCTGAGTCAGCGCTGGACCACAAAGAAATTTTATCCAACCGCAGCAAGGATAATGAGCATAATATTACAGATGCGATCGGACAATCGGTTGCGCATACAGCATTGAACTTGGATGTAAATGCAATCATTACACCAACAGAGAGTGGCCATACTGCAAGAATGATATCGAAATACCGTCCAAAAGCTCCAATTGTAGCTGTAACATCCAATGACCATGTGTCACGCCGCCTTGCTCTAACATGGGGGGTATATCCTCAAATCGGCCAAAGAGCGACTACAACAGATGATATGCTTGATATTGCTGTTGAAGAAAGCTTAAACAGCGGAATTGTTGCTTCTGGAAATATGGTGGTCATCACTGCAGGAGTTCCTGTTGGTGAAGCAGGTACGACTAACCTGATGAAAATTCATGTTGTCGGCGATGTCCTGGCAAAAGCACAAGGCATTGGGCGCAAATCTGCTTTCGGTAAAGTTGTAATTGCCAGAAATGCAGAAGAGGCACTTGCGAAGGTTACGGAAGGGTCAATCCTAGTAACCATTGGTTCAGACCGTGAAATGGTTCCGGCAATTGAAAAGTGCAGCGCTCTTATTACTGAAGAAGGCGGCCTCACAAGCCATGCAGCAGTTGTTGGGCTTAATATTGGTATTCCAGTTATTGTAGGTGTAGAAAGAGCGACAACCCTGTTAAAAGACGGACAGGAAGTAACAGTTGACTCTCAGCGCGGTGTTATCTATAACGGGCATGCAAGCGTACTATAAAGTATTACTTTAAAAAGGAAGGGCAGCCCCTTCCTTTTTTTGAATGTTTCTTCTGAATAGCGAATACAATGAAAAAGAGGATGGACAAATTGTTATAGGTACCGTTCATTTATTTGATATAATTAACTTAAGTCTTAAACTAAAAAGAGGTGGCTATATGCGCTACATTCTCTTGTTGCTGATTATCGTACCAGCGGCTGAAATAGGAATTTTGTTATTATCAGGAAATACAATCGGTCTATGGCCTACCTTGGCGTTCATCATTTTCACAGGTATTCTCGGAGCTTATCTGGCTAAGAAGCAAGGCCTGGAAACAATCAGAAAATTGCAGGACCAGCTTCGATATGGACAAATGCCCGGAGAAACTATCCTTGATGGAGTATGCATTCTTGTAGGGGGCACTTTGCTTCTTACCCCCGGCTTCATAACAGATGCAGCTGGTTTTACTCTTCTGGCTCCTCCGACAAGAAGGCTGTATAAGAAAGTTTTGCTTATCGGAATTCGAAAATGGATGAACAAGGGCACGATTACAATCATTAGATAAAAATATCTGTATATATAAATAGAAAGCCGCTCCTTTATCAGGAGCGGCTTTTCTATGCATCTTGTTCATTCCCTTTTATGAACATCCATATATCCCTGAAGACGCCTGCTTTATGCAGGGTAGTGATTAATACAAGTGTAACCGGTCCTACAATTAATCCTAGGAAGCCGATTAATTTAAAGCCGACAAACAAGGCAATAAGGGTGGCTAATGGGTCAAGGCCAATGCTCGATGAGAGAATTTTTGGCTCCATAATCTGGCGTTGCACTAAGACGATTACATAGAGGATCCCTAAGCCAATTGCTTTGCTCATTTCTCCTCCGATGGCCTCATAGATGATCCAGGGGACAAAAATCAACCCTGTACCAAGATAAGGAATGATGTCCACCAGGCCTGTAACAAGCGCTATTGTGATCGCATAATCAACTCGGAGAATCAGGAGTCCCGCCAATATAATAACAGTTGTGATGGATACTAAAGTTGCCTGCGCTTTTATAAAACCAAAAAGGGCTTTTTGCAGGTCTGTGAAAACGGTTCTTCCGCTTGTTTTGGCCCTGCTGGGAATCATTCGGCTGAATAATCCTGAAAGCCTGTGCCAATCCTTGCTTATAAAAAAAGTGGCAAGCAGCGAGAAAATTAAAACAGTAGCCGCATTTGGGAACCAGGATAGGATATTTGGGATCTTTTCAAAAAATGCCTGGATAAAGTCTCCCAGAGTGGAGCCAATTTGCTTTCCTACATTTTCAATGTTCGTTAAAATGGTATCTTGCTGGCCGGTACCGAGATTATTAAATAGACTCGCAAGCTGATTGTAGAGCGGAATAATTTGACCGGCAAAAAACTGTTCAATGAAGCCGATTAATGTTTCAAGATGGGTAGGCACGACTTTTGCCAAATAATCCGCTCCTGAAACAATTTCAGCTACAAGCAGTGTGATTAATCCTGCAAAAATGGCAAAGATAAGAATTAATGCAATAAGTACAGCCAAGGCCCTCGGCATTTTCCATTTTGCTTCTAGCAAATTAACAAACGGGTTAATAAGAAAAGCAATGGCCAATCCAATCAAAAAAGGATAGGTAACTTTAGATAAATAGAAAAAAGCATATAAGCTTAAAATCACAAATCCAATGACAAAGAAAAATCTTACTGTCCGATATATGTATGCGGGATTCAAAAAACTGCCTCCTTTTCAATTAGGATTAGCCTTTAATAATTCCATTTTTATGCAAATTATTAATTAATATCATCATACACCATTTTTCTTTTTGCTTAAAATGAAAAAATACTTACCTCTTCTTAAGAAGAAAGATACTATTAAGCCTATTATAATAAGTATTCTATTTTTTATGAAATAGGCAAAAAAAACATAGAAATTATTAAAAGTGAAGAAATTATGTTACGATAATATAGAGAGCTGGCAGGTGAATAAGTAGATGTTTTCACAATCACTCATATTTTTACTTCTTTTACTGGCTATAGGCGTTGTGGCCAAAAATCAATCATTGATGGTTGCGGTTTTTGTATTGATTGTCCTAAAAGCTGCAGGCCTTGATTCAAAGTCATTCTCTTTTTTGCAATCCAAAGGAATCAATTGGGGTGTGACCATCATCACAATTGCTGTCCTGGCGCCAATTGCTAGTGGAGAGATCGGATTCCGTGATTTGACCGGAGCCTTTAAATCACCTTTTGCATGGATTGCCCTGATTTCAGGTATGGCTGTGGCACTCCTGGCGAAAGGCGGTATTAGCTTGCTCGCAGAGGATCCCCATATTACAACCGCTCTTGTGCTTGGTACCATTCTTGCTGTATCGCTGTTTAAAGGGGTTGCCGTCGGTCCTCTGATTGGTGCAGGGATTGCTTACATGGCGATGAGAATCTTTGAATTTTTTAAATAACTTTTTTCGAAAAATAATATTTTTTAACAATTTGAGTGCTTTCCGTTCACAAAAGTCAGATAATTGTTTATAATAGGACTTGTAAGCGCAACCTAATTCGCGGTACCTTTTATATTCAGTTAAGCTCTATTAAAATATTATTAATATACTTTATATTTTTCGAGTACAAAAAAAATGTAAGCATTTTCTTTTTTTTGCAGCGTAACCGAGCAACCGCTCGATGGAAAGTATGCCAAAAGAAAGTTTACTTCTTCGTATATCGGGGAGTGGCCTCTCACTAAATGGAAGTTTCACCTTTCATGATTTTGGTCTGTGGATCGGCTAACCCAAGCCGACTTGCAAAGGCTGTTAAGTAGCCTGTATAAAAGCATGTTCAAATGGACGGTAAAATCCGGACAGGTTGAACCTGCTCAAGGAAGCTTTTCTGAAAAGTTGAAAAACAGGTTCGGCTTACTTACGACATGTACAGACAAAAATGGGTATGGGGAAATTTTATTATGTAAAGGAGAGATTCGGTATGACAGTAACACGCGGTCTTGAAGGGGTAGTTGCTACTACTTCGTCTATAAGTTCCATCATAGACGACACTTTAACTTATGCAGGCTACAATATTGATGATCTGGCTGAAAATGCAAGTTTTGAAGAGGTAATTTACCTTTTATGGCACAGGAAACTTCCAACACAATCACAATTGGAGGAATTGAAAAAGCAGCTTGCTGAAAACTATTCCCTTCCTGAGGAAGTATTGAACCATTTTAAAACATATCCGATTGACAAAGTGCATCCAATGGCTGCCCTTCGTTCGGCTGTGTCTCTTTTAGGACTTTATGATAATGAAGCAGACCAGATGGATGAAGAAGCTAACTATAAAAAAGCTATTCGCCTCCAAGCTAAAATGCCTGCTATTGTAACGGCATTTGCACGAGTGAGAAAAGGACTTGAGCCGGTTGCTCCAAGAACAGATCTCGGATTTGCGGCAAACTTCCTGTACATGCTTTCTGGCAATGAGCCTGAAGATATTGCTGTAGAAGCATTTAATAAGGCGTTAGTCCTTCATGCAGACCATGAACTAAACGCTTCAACATTTACTGCACGTGTTTGTGTGGCAACATTGTCAGATATCTATTCTGGTGTAACTGCTGCAATCGGCGCTTTAAAAGGCCCACTGCACGGCGGTGCTAATGAAGCAGTAATGAAAATGCTTACTGAAATCGGCACATTAGAAAATGTGGAACCATATATTCGTGAAAAGCTTAACAACAAAGAAAAAATCATGGGCTTTGGACACCGCGTTTATCGCCAGGGCGACCCGCGTGCCAAACATTTAAGAGAAATGTCAAAGAAGCTTACCGAGCTAACTGGCGAACCTCACTGGTATAAGATGTCAACTCAGATCGAAGGAATCGTTACAGGAGAGAAGAACCTTCCTCCTAATGTTGACTTCTACTCTGCGTCTGTTTACCACAGCCTGGGCATTGACCATGATCTGTTCACGCCGATTTTCGCAGTTAGCCGTGTTTCCGGATGGCTTGCACACATTCTTGAACAGTACGAAAACAATCGTTTAATCCGCCCTCGTGCTGATTACACAGGCCCAGGAATGCAAAAATATGTGCCTGTTGACCAAAGAGGCTGATAATCTGCTGTCTGCAGCGGAAAACAACAGCTAAATTTAAAAGAGGCAATAAAAAAAATACTCAGCATTTTACTTTTTATCAAAAAATTGCTGTAATAGAGAGAGCAGGGAAAAGGTTAGAGGCATATGCCTTCTAACCTTTGATTCTGATATACTGCTGCAGCATCGCCGCAAGAAGATACATAAAAAGGCTGATGCTCGCACTTTTCAAAATGGAGGGTATAAACAATGCAAGGTGAAAAAATTACAGTTACTAATGGTGTACTAAATGTACCAAACAACCCAATCGTTCCATTTATCGAGGGCGACGGAACAGGCCCGGATATTTGGGCTGCTGCTTCCAGAGTTTTAGATGCCGCTGTTGAAAAGGCATATAAAGGGGAGCGCAAACTTGTTTGGAAAGAAGTTTTAGCAGGAGAAAAAGCTTTTAACCAGACTGGCGAGTGGCTTCCATCCGAAACTTTAGATGTAATTAATGAGTATTTAATCGCGATCAAAGGACCTTTAACAACTCCTATCGGAGGCGGAATTCGTTCTCTTAACGTAGCGCTTCGCCAAGAGCTTGACTTATTTGTTTGCTTGCGTCCGGTTCGCTGGTTTGAAGGTGTACCTTCTCCGGTTAAACGCCCGCAGGATACTGACATGGTTATTTTCCGCGAAAACACTGAGGATATCTATGCAGGAATCGAGTATGCAAAGGGTTCTGATGAAGTTAAGAAATTAATCTCTTTCCTTCAGAACGAAATGGGTGTTAATAAAATCCGTTTCCCTGAGACTTCCGGAATTGGCATCAAGCCTGTTTCAGAGGAAGGAACAAGCCGTCTTGTGCGTGCAGCTATTGAGTATGCAATTAAAGAGGGACGCAAATCCTTAACATTAGTACATAAAGGCAATATCATGAAGTTTACTGAAGGAGCCTTTAAAAACTGGGGATATGAGCTTGCTGAAAGAGAATACGGCGATAAAGTATTTACATGGGCTCAATATGACCGCATTAAAGATGAGCAAGGCGTTGAAGCAGCTAACAGCGCTCAAGCAGATGCTGAAGCAGCAGGCAAAATCATCGTTAAAGATGCAATTGCTGATATCTTCCTTCAGCAAATCCTTACTCGCCCTAAAGAATTCGATGTGGTTGCTACAATGAATCTAAATGGAGACTATATCTCTGATGCACTCGCAGCACAGGTTGGAGGTATCGGAATTGCTCCTGGCGCTAACATCAACTATGAAACTGGGCATGCGATCTTTGAAGCAACCCATGGTACAGCTCCTAAATATGCTGGCCAAGATAAGGTTAACCCTTCTTCAGTAATTCTTTCCGGTGTATTAATGCTTGAACACTTAGGCTGGAATGAAGCTGCCAACATGATCGTTAAGTCTATGGAAAAATCCATTGCTTCTAAAGTCGTAACATATGACTTTGCACGCCTAATGGATGGAGCAACTGAAGTGAAGTGCTCTGAATTCGGTGACGAATTAATCAAGAACATGGAATAATATCAAAAGTTCAATAAACCTAAAAGCCCGCATATCTGGACATAGTTTGTCCAGCGGGCAATGTTTTTTCTCCTAAGAAGGCTGTTCTTTCAGAACGGCCTCTTATATAATTCAGGCTAAATCCTGATACTTTAAATACCTAAAGGGGGAACTATTCATGTCATTGAAACGCAAAAAGATTTCTGTTATTGGCGGGGGATTTACTGGTGCAACAACAGCTTTCCTGCTTGCCCAGAAAGAACTTGGAGATGTTGTTTTAGTTGATATTCCACAAATGGAAAACCCTACAAAAGGGAAAGCGCTTGATATGCTTGAAGCAAGCCCTGTACAAGGCTTTGATGCTAACATTACAGGTACTTCAAGCTATGAAGACACAAAGGACTCTGACATCGTTGTGATCACCGCAGGCATTGCCCGCAAGCCAGGCATGAGCCGTGATGACCTTGTTCAAACAAACCAGAAAATCATGAAAAGTGTAGCCCAGGAGATTGCTAAATATTCACCAAATAGCTTTATCGTCGTGCTAACTAACCCAGTTGATGCTATGACTTATACAGTATTTAAAGAATCAGGATTCCCTAAAAACCGTGTCATTGGCCAATCAGGAGTACTTGATACAGCCCGTTTCCGTACATTTGTTGCACAGGAACTAAACCTGTCAGTAAAGGATATTACCGGATTTGTACTTGGAGGACATGGAGATGATATGGTTCCCCTGGTACGCTATTCATATGCAGGGGGCATTCCTTTAGAAACTTTAATTCCAAAGGATCGTCTTGATGCTATTGTTGAACGTACACGCAAAGGCGGCGGAGAAATCGTTAACCTATTAGGAAATGGCAGTGCATATTATGCGCCGGCTGCATCCCTGGTTGAGATGTGTGAAGCTATCCTTAAAGATCAGCGCCGTGTTCTTCCTTCTATCGCTTACCTTGAAGGTGAGTATGGTTACCAAGGAATCTACCTTGGTGTGCCAACTATCCTTGGAGCAAATGGGATTGAAAAGGTTATTGAGCTTGAATTAACAAATGAAGAAAAAGCCGCATTAGATAAGTCAGCTGAAGCAGTTCGCAATGTAATGGCAGTATTGGCATAAGGCAAAAAAATTCGGGGAGATTTCCCCGAATTTTTTTACTAGAGACTCTTTTTGGGAATGGTATAAAATGTTATGATAAAATAAATAGACTGAATAATAAAAATTATTTAACAGTCTATTTTTTATTCAGCAACCTTGTAAACGTTTACATTACTCGGAGGTGCAGAGAGATGCTGCTTGGAAAAAAAAGAAAATTGGGAAGAAGAATTGAAGAAATATCTGTAGGAGAAAAATTGACGCTTACAGAAAAGATAGAAGATAAAGATTTACTATTATATTTGGGCCTGACGAACGATGCCAACCCGCTATATATTCAGCATGACTATGCTTCGCAGACGCCTTATAAAAAGCCGATCGTCCCAAGTGTAATGCTAAATGGTATCATAAATTCAGCTGTTTCAAAATATTTGCCCGGTCCGGGAAGCCATGTTTTAAAACAGGATATTGAGTATATAAAGCCGGTCTATCATTATGGGACAGTTCAATTCTTATTCGAGGTAACGGAAGTCAACACGAGCAGCCATACTGTTCAAATCAAAGTCCAGGGAACAAATGAAGAGGATGAAACAGTTATAAATGGCCTGCTCCTTGTGTGCCCTCCGTACAAGCTTCAGCCTATGGATGGAAATGCTCTTGAAAATTTTTAATAGAAAAGCTGTGATTTGGCACTGTGCTGATTAGAGCGAAGGCCGGTTATTCTCTAAAATGCACTCTTAATTCCTTCGTGCCCGGTGGAAAAGCGCACTTTAAGGAAACTCAAAAAGGCGTAGGAAGCCGCGGAGATCGGGAGCCCGCGAAAAGCGATTGCCGCAGCGGAAAATAACACCCCAAGTATATCAGAGCCAATGGAAAAAGATGTGCAGAACCTGCACATCTTTTTTATGTTTCATTCAGCTTTTAGCTTTCAGTTGCTTATTACCCTTTTATGTATATTATAATAGAGATATGGCAAATAGGGGTTTACTAGGCAGGAGGGGTACCTGCTTTCTTATAATAAGGCTGTGTTAAAGCTCAATGTTGATTTTTTGCACCCTGTTGATTGGAGCGTAAGGCACGAGCTCCTCGAAAATGCATTCGCATTTCCTTCGTGCGGTGTTTATGCAAGGAAGCTTATTCAAAGTCCTGCGGGAGAAGCGTGTTAACGGGAGACCCCGCAGGCGCGAATGCGTCGAGGAGCGTCAGACCGCCCGCTGTTCGCTGAGTGCCTGGAGCGGAAATCAACAGGCAAATTTAACAGAGCCTATAATATAGCTGGCAGATTCGGAACTCGAACTGATTCAGTTAAAGCTTTTAAAGGGGTAATACATTCAATCGGAGGATTTTATGGACAAAAAGATTCTTGTTGTAGATGACGAACAATCAATCGTAACTTTACTGCAGTATAATTTGCAGCAGGCGGGGTATGAGGTTATCACTGCAATGGATGGCCAGGAGGGAAAGGATCTGGCAGTTTTAGAGAAGCCGGATCTTATTGTATTGGATCTTATGCTGCCGAAGCTTGATGGCATTGAAGTTTGTAAGCAGCTTAGACAGCAAAAAGTTTCCACGCCCATTTTGATGTTAACAGCCAAAGATGATGAATTTGATAAAGTGCTTGGCCTTGAACTGGGTGCGGATGATTATATGACAAAGCCGTTCAGTCCGCGTGAAGTTGTTGCGAGAGTTAAAGCAATTTTGCGGAGAACTCAATTCGTGCCTGAGCCACCTGAGGAAAATCCAGAAGATACTGATTCATTCCAAATTGGGGGATTGAAAATATTTCCTGATCACTATGAAGCATATTTTGCAGAAGAGCTCCTTGAACTAACTCCGAAAGAGTTTGAATTGCTTCTCTATCTTGCTAAAAATAAAGGGCGTGTTCTCACAAGAGACCAGCTATTAAGCGCAGTCTGGAATTACGACTTTGCCGGAGACACAAGAATTGTTGATGTACATATAAGCCATTTAAGAGAGAAAATCGAAAAAAATACTAAGAAACCAGTTTATATTAAGACGATCCGAGGTTTAGGCTACAAGCTGGAGGAGCCTAAAGGAGAATGACCAGGTTCCGGACACGGCTGCTTTTTGCATTGCTCACTTTAATATTTGCCGTCTTAATTGGAGTGGGACTTCTTTTGGGCCAGCTTTTTAAAAGCTATTATTTGAAGGCTTTTGATGAACGGTTAAAAAAAGAAACTGAAATGATTTCCAGCTATATAGTCGATAATGGTGGGATTCAGTCCCTAACCATTGATAAAGTCAATGAATTTAGTGACATTCTTGATGTACGTGTAACGGCTTCTGATAAACAGGGAAGGATCTTGTTTGATAGCAGCAATAAAAGTGCAACTACACAAAGCAGGCATCAGGAGATTATTTTTGAGATTTTAAAGAAAGAAGAGAATGATCAAACAGGCTGGGAAGTTGCCGGTGGATATAATTTGCATTATTATTGGCAGCCATTATTGGCAAATGGGGAACAGGCAGGATACATATTTCTAAGCACAAAAATGACAGAAACCCAAAAGGCCTATCAGCAAATTTGGTGGATTTTGACCATCAGTCTCGGGCTATCTCTTTTTGTCATCATTATGCTGGGGACTCGGATAACAGCACGCTATACCAAGCCGATCGAGTCAGCGACTAAGGTCGCAATTGAACTTGCAAAAGGGAATTATCGGGCAAGGACCTATGAAGATCAAGCAGACGAAACGGGTATGCTCAGCACTTCTATTAATGTATTGGCCAGAAACCTTCAGGAAATGGTTAAATCACAAGAAATGCAGCAGGACCGGCTTGGGGCTTTAATTGAAAATATGGGCAGCAGCTTAATTCTGATTGACAGCCGGGGTTATATAAATTTAATTAATCGTCCATACAAAGAGGTTTTTAATGTAAACTCCTCTGAATATTTATATAAACTCTATTATGAAGTGATTGAACATAAAGGCATTACGGATATGATTGAAGAGATATTCATGACCGAGCAAAAAGTGAAAAGACAGCTGGTCATACCAGTAAATATAGAAAGACGCTATTTTGAAGTTTACGGTGTGCCAATTATCGGAACGAATGATGAATGGAAGGGAATATTGCTGGTTTTTCATGATATTACAGAGCTAAAAAGGCTTGAGCAGATCAGGAAGGATTTTGTAGCGAATGTTTCCCATGAGCTGAAAACACCTATTACTTCAATCAAAGGCTTTTCAGAAACATTATTGGATGGGGCTATGGAGGATAAACACGCTCTCAATGATTTCCTGAATATTATATTGAAGGAAAGCGACCGGCTGCAGTCCCTCATTCAAGATTTACTGGACTTATCCAAAATTGAGCAGCAGGGATTCAGCTTGTCGTTTCAGCCAATGGACTTAACTGTTGCACTTGATGAAGTATTAGCCATAACGAAGGGAAAAGCTGCAGAAAAGGATATTGTTTTTGAGTATAAGAGGGAAGAGAAGCCAATCTACATTGAGGGAGATGTGCATCGGTTAAAGCAGGTATTCATTAACATAATATCTAATGCGATCTCCTATACTCCAAATCAAGGGAGCATTTATATTTGTTTACAAGAGACCGAAACCGCTGTGCTAATTGAAATAGCGGATACAGGAATAGGAATTGAAGCAAAAGAAATCCCGCGCATCTTCGAACGTTTTTATCGGGTCGATAAAGCTAGGAGCAGGAATTCCGGTGGAACAGGACTTGGCCTTGCGATAGTAAAACATCTAGTTGAAGCACATAAGGGCTCCATTACGGTGAAAAGTGAAGTTGGTAAAGGAACATCCTTTACCATTGAACTGCCTAAAAAATTCAATAGATAAATGAGAATAATTGGATGAAGTGGAAATGTTAACTTTACATTATTTTTACAACCGATTTATGTTCCCTTTACATTGTGTTGTTAAAATTTTAATTGTTAAACCCCTTCATCCAAGGAGCCATAGAGAAAGGCGAAAGCTGACCCCGCTTTCGCCTTTCTTGTTTTTTTGCTTTATTTGTATTTCTTTATCAGAAACGAATGGTTATCACTTGTCCATTTCTTCGAATAAGCACATCCCCTCTCCATTTTTGGCATATTTCTGAAACCTTTTCGTAATTAAAGCGTATGAAGAGTTATAGAAATAAGAAGAGGGAAAGGGGAGAGGAAATGGTCAGCCTAAAAAGAATTTATATCATTGCGGGCCTCGTTCTGGCAATTGTAATTTTAAGTATCGTGGCTTTTACCACATGGTACACGGTCGATGAATCAGATCAGGCCGTTATTTTAACGTTTGGTAAAGTCGAAGAGGGTATTACGGAACCAGGACTTCATTTTAAATTGCCATGGCCTATCCAAAGTGTAGAGAAGCTTTCGAAAGAGACTTTTTCCCTGCAATTTGGCTATGAAGAAAAGGATGGGGAAATAAAGGATTTTCCAGAAGAAACGAAAATGATTACAGGGGACGAAAATATTGTTCTTGCAGATCTGGTTGTTCAATGGAAAATAACAGATCCTGAGAAATATCTTTACAATGCTGAAGACCCGAAAGAAATACTTTATGATTCTACTTCAGCATCGTTGAGAAGTATTATAGGAAGCTCTAAAATTGATGATGCTTTAACTTCCGGAAAAGCGGAAATAGAGGCTGAAGTAAGGGAGCTGCTGACCTCCTTAGTAAATAAGTATGATATTGGAATTTCCGTGCTGGCCGTTAAGCTTCAGGATGTTGAACTGCCGAATGAAGATGTGAGAAAGGCGTTTACCGATGTAACAGACGCCAGAGAGACAGCCAACACTAAACTTAATGAAGCAGAAAAGTATAAGAACCAGAGAATGAACGAAGCAGAGGGGGAGAAGGATGCCCTCATTTCCAAAGCAGAAGGGGAAAAGGCAGCCCGTCTGGAAAGAGCGCGGGGAGATGTAGCAGTTTTTAATAAATTATATGGAGAATACAAAAATAATCCGGATATTACAAAAGAGCGTCTTGTACTCGAAACACTCGAACAAGTACTTCCTGGTGCGGAAATATATATTATGAATGATGACGGAAATACGTTGAAATACTTCCCGATTCGGCCTCTTGAAAAAGAACAGGCCAAGCCGAAAGAGGATGGAGGTTCGGATAATGAGTGATCAGAATGTGGTTAATATAAATGAGCGCGGCGGGAGCTTTAAATGGAGAGATTATACAAAGATTGGAATTCTCCTGGTCATCATCATTGCCGCATTGGCCATTCTTTTTAGCAACCTTTTTATCGTGAAGGAAGGCGAGTATAAGGTTATCCGCCAATTTGGAGAGGTTGTCAGAATTGAAAGTGAACCGGGCCTATCTTATAAAATACCGTTTATTCAAAGTGTTACAACGCTTCCAAAATACCAGATGACTTATGATGTATCTGAAGCTGAAATTAACACAAGGGATAAAAAAGTAATGATTATCGATAATTATGCTGTATGGAGAATTGAAAATCCCAAGAAATTGATTGCGAATGCGAGAACATTAGAGGGTGCGGAAGCCAGAATGGAAGAGTTCATATACTCTGTTACCCGCTCCGAATTGGGCCGGCTTAATTACGATGAAATTATAAATGACGAAAAATCTTCAAGAGGATCGTTAAATGACCAAATTACTGCTAAGGTTAACGAATTGCTTGCGAAAGATAATTATGGAATCACAGTTACTGATGTCAGGATTAAGCGGACAGATTTACCGGCTGAAAATGAACAATCCGTTTATACGAGGATGATTTCGGAACGTCAATCAACGGCTCAGGAATATCTCTCAAAGGGTGATGCACAAAAGAATATCATTATTGCAAAAACTGACAGAGATGTAAGGGAAATCCTTGCAAAGGCCCAGGCAGATGCTGAAGAGATTCGTGCTGAAGGGGAGGCGGGAGCTGCGAAGGTATATAATGAAGCTTTCTCAAAAGATCCTAGCTTCTACTCGTTATTCCGTACCCTTGAGTCTTATAAAAAGACGATCAATGGAGAGACCGTTATTGTTCTTCCGTCTGATTCACCATATGCCCGTTTGCTAATGGGCTATACAGAATAAATAGATAAAAATAGGGTTTCTTAATGCAGGGCCGTTATTTTTCTTTCTCTATCTGCTCATGATAGAATAAAGGAAAATAACGGTTTTTATTATGTTATAAAGCTGATACCTTAGGCTTTACCAGGGTATTTTATCTTATAGCATTTCGTTTTTTAAGAGGAGGAGACCTTATTGGATAAAAAGAAGCTGGTTCTGATAGATGGCAACAGCATCGCTTATCGTGCATTTTTCGCATTGCCGCTTTTAAACAATGATAAAGGAATACATACGAATGCAGTTTACGGATTTACAATGATGCTGCAGAGAATTCTGGAAGATGAAAAGCCTACTCATTTGCTGGTTGCATTTGACGCTGGCAAAACAACCTTCCGCCATAAAACATTCAGTGAATATAAAGGAGGAAGGCAAAAAACGCCACCGGAGCTTTCAGAGCAATTTCCTTATATCCGAGAGCTCCTTGATGCTTACGGAATTTCAAGGTATGAGCTGGAAAACTATGAAGCAGATGATATTATCGGCACATTGTCGCTTCAGGCTGAAAAAGACGGTTATGAAGTAAAAGTAATTTCCGGAGACAAGGATTTGACACAGCTTAGTTCAGATGCTGTTACTGTCAGCATAACAAGAAAAGGCATAACGGATATCGAGGAATATACACCAGCCCATATTGAAGAAAAGTATGGAATTACTGCTGAACGGATTATTGATATGAAAGGTCTTATGGGGGATAGTTCTGATAATATTCCTGGAGTGCCGGGAGTTGGTGAAAAAACGGCGCTTAAGTTGCTGAAGGAATTTGGAACACTTGAAGAGTTATTAGATTCAATCGACAAGGTCAGCGGAAAAAAGCTGAAGGAAAAGCTGGAAGAGTTCAAAGAGCAAGCCTTGATGAGCAAAGAGCTTGCAACGATCACAAGAGAGGCACCAATAGAAGTGAAAATTGATGATGCAGAGTACGGAGGGTATGAAAAGGAGAAGGTTATTGGCATTTTTAAAGAGCTCGGCTTTAACTCTCTGCTTGAAAAGCTTGGCGGTGATACAGAAGCAGTGGAAGAGAATCTAGAAGAAATCGAATTTACGATTGAAGAAGAAATTAACGAAGAGATTTTTTTAGAAGAAAATGCTTTTTACGTTGAAGTTCTTGAAGATAATTATCATTATGCGGATATCATTGGTTTTTCTATTGCCAATGAAAAGGGCAATTTTTTTATTGCTAAAGATAAGGCTCTGGAGTCGGAAGTTTTTAAAAAGTGGGCTGAGGATGACACAAAAAAGAAAACGGTGTATGACGCAAAACGGTCTGAAGTTTCCCTTCGCCATCACGGCATCCATCTAAAAGGCGCAGATTTTGACCTATATATTGCCTCATATTTGATTAATCCTTCCCAAACAATTGAAGACATTGCTTCAGTTGCTAAAAACCATGGGTATACGGCGGTTCAATCTGATGACGCTTTTTATGGAAAGGGAGCCAAAAGAAGAATACCGGAAGAAAAGGAACTTGCGGGGCATTTGGCCAGGAAGGCTGCAGCATTGCTGGCGTTAAAGGAAAAGCTGGATAGCGAACTGAAGGAAAACCAGCAGGCAGAGCTGTTTTATGATCTGGAAATGCCATTGTCCTTAATTTTGGCTGATATGGAATCATCTGGGATTAAGGTTGATCTTGAGCGGCTGAAAGCAATGGGGCAAGATCTGCTTTCTAAATTGGATGAAATTGAAAAGCGAATACACGAGCTTGCAGGAGAGGCCTTTAACATTAATTCTCCTAAGCAGCTGGGCGTTATTCTTTTTGAAAAATTGGGTCTGCCCGTTATGAAGAAAACAAAAACAGGATACTCAACTTCCGCTGATGTCCTTGAAAAGCTGGAAAGTGAACATGAAATTATCCGGGATATCCTGCATTACCGCCAGCTTGGCAAGCTGCAATCCACATATATTGAGGGCCTGCTGAAGGTTGTGAATAAGGAAACAGGCAAGATTCATACAAGATTTAATCAGGCTCTTACACAAACAGGAAGATTAAGCTCTACAGATCCGAACCTGCAAAACATCCCGATTCGTCTGGAGGAGGGCAGAAAAATCAGGCAGGCTTTCGTTCCTTCAGAAAAAGGCTGGGTCATATTTGCAGCAGACTATTCGCAAATTGAGCTGCGAGTACTTGCCCATATCGCAAACGATGAAAAGCTTATTGAAGCCTTTAATGAAGATATGGACATTCATACGAAGACGGCAATGGAAGTATTCCATGTCAGTGATGATGAAGTAACCTCCAATATGCGCCGCCATGCAAAGGCCGTTAACTTTGGGATTGTATATGGGATAAGCGAGTATGGCCTTTCGCAAAGCCTGGGCATCACACGGAAGGAAGCCGGGAAATTTATTGACCGCTATCTTGAAAGTTATCCAGGGGTAAGGCAATATATGGACGATATCATACACGAAGCAAAGCAAAAGGGATATGTATCTACCCTCCTTCACAGGAGAAGGTACTTGCCTGAAATCACCAGCCGTAACTTTAACCTGCGCAGCTTTGCAGAGCGGACGGCAATGAACACACCAATCCAGGGAAGCGCTGCAGATATTATAAAAAAAGCAATGATTGACATGGCAGACCGTCTGCTGGATGAAGGTATTAAAGCGCGCTTATTGCTGCAGGTCCACGATGAATTGATCTTTGAAGCACCGGAAGAAGAAATAGAAACCCTTAAAAAGATCGTGCCTGAAGTAATGGAAAATGCTGTTGAGCTGATGGTTCCATTGAAGGTTGATTACTCTTATGGCCCGACATGGTTTGATGCAAAATAATTTTTAGGTCTGCCATAGAGGTTTCCATCTAAAATTTTTTGTTTTAAAAGAACATACTTATAATGCGCACTGCGCTTTACGAAATGGAGGGATTTATATGCCTGAACTTCCTGAGGTTGAAACGGTCAGAAGGACACTCCAGGAATTGGTGGTTAATAGAACAATTGCCCATGTATCTGTTTTCTGGCCAAAAATGGTTAAGCATCCGGACGAAGTCTCCC
Organism: Cytobacillus sp. C11.1; assembly: GCF_058145115.1. Lineage (NCBI taxonomy): Bacteria > Bacillati > Bacillota > Bacilli > Caryophanales > Bacillaceae > Cytobacillus > Cytobacillus sp. C11.1. Next base: position 1,959,730 of record NZ_CM176935.1, read on the forward strand.
AATTTCAGGATGCTTTAGCCGGTCAAACCTTTCGGGAAATAGGCAGGAGAGGCAAGTTTTTGATTCTCTATACAGATCATTACGCGCTTGTCTCCCATTTAAGAATGGAAGGAAGATACGGTCTTTTTTCGCGAGACGAGCCCGTTGAAAAACATACACATGTTATATTTCATTTTACAGATGGAACAGAGCTTCGCTATAAAGACGTCCGCAAGTTTGGGACGATGCACTTATATGCAAAAGGCGATGAATTGAGCACCCTTCCGCTTTCCCATCTGGGACCGGAGCCATTTGCCGAAGATTTCACAGCGGATGAGCTCGCTGCAAGGCTGGCAAAGACGACTAGAAATATCAAAACTGCGCTTCTTGATCAGAAAACAATCGTCGGCCTTGGAAACATTTATGTTGATGAAGCTTTATTCCGTTCCCGTATACATCCCGAAAGACTGGCAAAAAGCTTATCGAGAGATGAATTGGAAACGCTCCACAAGGAAATTTCCGACACTCTTAAGGAAGCGGTAGAAAAGGGCGGGAGCACGATTCGTTCCTATATAAACTCCCAAGGGCAAATCGGCATGTTCCAGCTGGAGCTTTATGTATACGGCCGAAAAGGAGAAGAGTGTAAAGTCTGTGGAAATACTTTAGAAAGGATCGTGACAGGAGGCCGGGGTACAGTTTTTTGTCCATCCTGCCAGAAAAAAGACTAATGAAATTCTAGCCTGATATTAACTAATGCGCAGAATGGGCGGACAGTCTGCTTGGCTGTACTGCACCGGTGCCTGTCCCCTCAAGGCCACAAGCCAACCCTCCCATAAAGGTAAAGACCACCTTTCTTTAAGGCTCGTCTTTGCTTGTCAGGGAGAGCACTATGGAAAGCGTCTTGAAACTCAGCAGGAACAAGCGGGCTTGCTTGTTCCTGAGGCACTTACGCATTTCTAATAACATTGGATGGGCTTCTTCCATATACTATCGTAGCGATTGACAGGAAGGAGCTCTATTCAATGGTGCATGCATTCTCACTTTTAATACTTGCTTTTGCTGTCAGTCTTGACAGTTTTAGTGTCGGTTTAACATATGGTTTGAGAAAAATGAATATACCATTTAAATCGATCAGCATAATCGCTTGCTGTTCAGCAATTACGCTAATGGCTGCAATGACAATTGGCCATCTCATAGAGGCCTTTTTATCGCCGGCTTTTGCTGAAAGTATGGGAGGAATCATTCTTATCATTCTGGGTGCCTGGGTTCTTTATCAATTTTTCAGGCCTGAAAAGGTTAAGGATGTTCTTCCTCATGAAAAGACAATTGTAAATTTTGAAATTAAATCACTGGGCCTTGTTATTAATATCCTGAAAAAGCCGATGTCTGCCGATTTTGATAAATCTGGTGCAATTACTGGTGTTGAAGCGCTCATGCTGGGGCTTGCTTTATCCCTGGATGCCTTTGGAGCTGGAATCGGTGCGGCCATGCTGGGATATTCGCCATATTACTTGGCTTTGACAGTTGCCTTAATGAGCTCTTTGTTTGTGTTTATGGGAATGCAGGTTGGATCTCTTTTTTCCAAGTGCGGATGGGTCCATAAGTTCTCATTTATACCCGGCATTATTTTAATCGTAATTGGCATCTGGAAAATTTAAAAAGACCTTGAAAGGAACAAGCTATGTCATTAACCATAGGACTGACAGGTGGTATTGCAAGCGGTAAAAGCACCGTTTCGGCCATCTTAATCGAAAAAGGTATCACTGTAATTGACGCAGATGTGGAAGCCAGATTAGCTGTTGAAAAAGGAGAGGAAGCATACAAGGAAATTATCCGTCACTTCGGGGATCTTATTCTGCTTGAGGATGGTTCAATAGATCGTGGAAAGCTTGGCTCCATCATTTTTCATGATGAGAGGGAGCGGATGAAATTAAATAGCATTGTCCATCCCGCAGTCCGCAAAAGAATGTTGGCAAAGAAAGAAAAAGCAATCAGGAGAAGTGAAAAATTGGTGATCCTTGATATTCCGCTGTTATTTGAGAGTAAGTTAACATATATGGCTGATAAGACTTTATTGGTATATGTGAATGAAGACACGCAGCTCCAGAGGCTCATGGCCAGAAATAAGCTTTCAAGGGATGAAGCCATCGCGAGGATCCGCTCACAAATGCCTTTAAAAGATAAAAAGGTCCTGGCGGATGCTGTGATCGACAATAACGGGAGTATTGAAGAAACAGAGAAACAATTATGGAATATTTTAAAAAGGTGGAACGTTAGTTAAGGGCCTGAAAAGGCTCTTTTTTGTTATTCAGTAAGCTTAATAGTATGACAAAATAAAATATAAGGCTAATTTTTTAGGATAAAATATTATTATAAAAAGCATTGATTATGCCTTTTACTTGATTAAAACATTTCTGAATTGTTAAACATTAAAAAATCCGCATTTTATTCATCACAAATGACCATTAATATGTTATACTAATTACATCTTAGGGTAATAAAAGTATAACATTAATGCGGAAGGGGCCGTAACATGAAGGCGAGAATAGCGATTAACGGTTTTGGAAGAATTGGACGTATGGTTTTTAGAAAAGCCATCCTGGAAGATAATCTTGAAGTTGTTGCCATAAATGCAAGTTATCCTGCTGAAACTTTGGCGCACTTAATTAAATATGATACAAACCATGGGCAATTCGAAGGAAATGTTGTCCCTGAAAACAATGCCATTGTTGTAAACGGCAAAAGAGTTCAGCTTGTCAGCAACCGTAATCCTGAGGAGCTTCCTTGGAGAGAAATGAATATCGATATCGTAATTGAAGCAACTGGGAAATTCAATTCACGCGATAAAGCAAGTCTTCACCTTGAAGCTGGAGCTAAAAAGGTTATTCTTACTGCGCCTGGAAAGAATGAAGATGTTACGATTGTTATGGGCGTAAATGAAAGCGCATTAAATATAAATGAGCATGATGTCATTTCAAATGCTTCATGTACCACGAACTGTCTTGCACCTGTTGCAAAGGTTCTAGATGAGCAATTTGGCATTGAAAATGGACTTATGACAACAGTTCATGCATATACAAATGACCAAAAGAATATTGATAACCCGCACAAGGATCTCGCCGCGCACGTGCTTGCGGCCAATCCATCATTCCAACGTCAACAGGAGCTGCCAAAGCTTTGTCACTTGTATTGCCTCATTTAAAAGGCAAATTGCATGGTATGGCATTGCGTGTTCCAACTCCAAACGTATCTTTAGTGGATTTGGTGGTAGACCTTAAGCGCGATGTTACAATTGAAGAAGTTAATTCAGCTTTTGAGACTGCTTCACAAGGATCGCTGAATGGAATTCTTGATATTACAGATGAGCCATTAGTTTCAATTGATTTTAATACAAATGAACATTCAGCCATTATCGATGGATTATCCACAATGGTAATCGGCACAAATAAGGTGAAAGTATTGGCATGGTATGATAATGAATGGGGCTATTCATGCCGGGTTGTCGACTTAACTAAATATGTAGCCCAAGAGCTTTTCCAAGCATCTGCTGTAAAAGTTGGTTAAACTATAGCAATCTCTTTTTATAAAATAATACCCATACCCTTTATGCCTGCCTACCCCGGCAGGCTATTTTTGTTCTGGAAAAACTTCTGTCAAAAACGATTATTTACATTAAAGCCGATGGACGAACCTATATAATAAATTTGCGAAAAAAATGTAGAACAATGTGTTGCAAAAAGAAAACAAACGAAGTATACTAATCCTCGTGAACTTCTCCGAGTTTTGGTACGGTAGCTACTTAAAGGGTTAGGACCTCTCTGGACTAACTTTCCCCCGTGGTAGTTATAGACCAGTATAAATCTGGAAATTCATTAATTAATAGCTTCATAAAAGTTTAAAGGGGGAAATTTGAATATGGAAACTATGGGTCGTCACGTTATCTCAGAACTTTGGGGATGCGATTTTGAAAAGTTAAATGATATGGATTTTATTGAGCAGACATTCGTAAATGCAGCATTAAAATCAGGTGCTGAAATTCGCGAGGTTGCATTCCACAAGTTTGCGCCGCAGGGTGTAAGCGGAGTAGTCATAATCTCTGAATCTCACTTAACTATTCACAGCTTCCCGGAGCATGGCTATGCCAGCATTGATGTATATACGTGTGGAGATCTTGACCCTAACATCGCTGCAGACTTTATTGCAGAATCGTTAGGAGCTCAAACGCGTGAGAATATCGAGATTCCTCGCGGTATGGGTCCAGTTCAAGTTAAACAAGCTCAAGTACTTTAATAACTGAATGATAATCGGCAAATCCAGAGGTGTATACATTACACCTCTTTTTATTTTGTGAAAAACGATATTGATTACCCTGGCTTAACCATTAGGGTTTCCTTGCAAAAAATAGTACAATAGGAATACATACAAAATTTACGGAGGAAAGAGGATGTCTATTTTTCGGCAGCTTGCCAATCGCTATAAAAAACAGTGTGAAACACATGAAAATCACTCCGACCCTGAGCTGGCAACGAGATATTATAGAACGAACACTGCCCAAATAATGCAAACAATTGAGGAACTGTTCAAAGCGGATCGCAAAGTGCATATTGTCAGCACTTCAAAAGAACATGGCGAGATTGCAGCAGAGATAAAGAAAGACAAAACCTTTTTTGCCATTGTAACCGTTGTTACTGTTAAGCCATTTGAAACTGCAGTAGATATTAATCTATCGACAGAGCAATCCTCTTTGTCAGGCGTTCACCCTATTCTTAAAAGAGAAGTGCTTTCAATTTACGAAAAGATAAATAAAAAACATGATTTTCTTGGAGCTGCAAGAAACGCAGACAAATAGTTGCACTTGTACTGTCTCCCCCTTTTTTATAAGATAAGAGTAACAAAAAAAATCGGAATAGAACCCAAGGCACTTAAGCCCTCTTAATATATAAATGGATTCGGAGCTGATTGTATGAGATGCCCTTCATGCCAAAATAATAATACCCGCGTTCTCGATTCACGCCCTGTCGATGATAGCAGGTCTATCCGCCGCAGAAGGGAATGTGAAAAATGCGGATACCGGTTCACTACTTTTGAAAAAGTTGAAGAAATTCCTCTTATTGTTGTTAAAAAAGAAGGAACCAGGGAAGAGTTCAGCCGTGAAAAAATACTGCGCGGCCTTATTAAAGCATGCGAAAAACGGCCAGTTGCACTTAAGGACCTTGAGGAAATTACCTTTGAAGTGGAGAAAGAGCTTAGAAGCAACGGTGTTTCTGAAATAAAGAGCGATGAAATTGGTGAAATGGTCATGGACAGGCTTGCGAAAGTGGATGATGTGGCATACGTGCGTTTCGCCTCTGTCTACAGGCAATTCAAGGATATTAACGTTTTTATTGATGAACTAAAAGAATTAATTAAAAAAGAACAATCATAATCGAATCAGGTATAGTTTGACTGCACCCTGATTCTGGCTGAATAGGAATGACGGGCTGAAGGATATTCTTTGGCTCTTTTTTTGCGACATATGTGCTGACAAGGGATTTTTTAGTGGGACTTTATATTAGCGACAAAATCATCTGGTGTTGGGGAAAAGGTAGATAGTTGAGCGGATTAACGACGAAATTCCAACTGGTATTGGGAAAAAGGTAGTTAATCGAGCTGAATAACGACGAAAGTCCACCAGGTAAAGGGAATATGGTAGTTAATCAAGTGGAATAACGACGAAAGTCCACCAGGTAAAGGGAATATGGTAGTTAATCAAGTGGAATAACGACGAAAGTCCACCAGGTAAAGGGAATATGGTAGTTAATCGAGCGGAATAAAGACGAAAGCCCACCAGGTAAAGGGAATATGGTAGTTAATCAAGTGGAATAACGACAAAAAACCACCTGGCCAGCGTAATATGGCAGCTAATAAACATATGCACGCCGCTCTCTTACCGGAACCGGCAAGCTGCAGTTAACTAATTCAGGTACAAGACGAACAAGATAATAATAGAACGGAAAAAGGTGATCGTTATGGCCCAGCATTGGCAAGAAATGCTTCCAATTGACAGATACACAGTAGCCGCCAGCGGGCTTTTGCATGAATATGACCGAAAAGTGCTGACACTGTTGTACCAGCCTCTTATTGGTTCAACTTGTTTTAGCTTATATATGACCCTCTGGGCTGAACTGGAGGAAAACCGGCTTTGGTCTTCTTCCAACTCACACCACAGCTTGATGAATTTTATGGGCATGGGGCTTAAGGAAATTTATGAAGCTCGCCTCAAGCTGGAGGGAATTGGGCTTCTAAAGGTATATGTAAACAAGGAAGATGATACCCGTTCATTTATATATGAGCTGCTCCCTCCTTTAACACCAGAACAATTTTTCCTTGATGGCATGTTAAATATTTATCTCTACAAAAAATTGGGAAAAAACCAATTTATGAGGCTGAAACGCTTCTTTTCGGATCAAAAGGTGCATCCAAAACAAGGGTATCAAGAAGTAACCAAAGCTTTTCAGGATGTATATAAATCAGGGCATCCAGGCACTTTTGAGGTTGACAGGGATATGGAGCAGCTTATGAACGAGCCGAAGGGGCTGGGGTATATAGGCAGACAAGAACAAGAGGGAATCCAGATCTCCAATGAAGCTTTTAACTTTGATTTGCTTCAGGCAGGGCTGAATGAGTCGCTTGTTCCGAAAAAAGCCCTTACAGCTAAAGTAAAGGAATCCATCAGCAATCTTGCTTTTTTGTATGGAATTGACCCGATTCAAATGAAAAATATAGTGATCAGTGCTGTAAATGTCGACAATGAGATTAATGTTGAAGAATTAAGGAAATCTGCACGCGATTGGTATCAATTTCAAAACCAGGATCAGCTTCCATCCCTTATTGACCGGATACAGCCTGCTGTGCATCAAACTCATAAAAATGAGCCAAAGACGCAGGAAGAGGAATTGATCCGTTATTTGGAAGTCACATCACCTAGGGAGCTTTTAAAAGATATATCCGGAGGAGCAGAGCCATCAAAAAGTGACTTGCAAATAATTGAGGATGTCATGTTCCAGCAAAAGCTTTTGCCAGGGGTAATTAATGTACTCATTCAATATGTTATGCTAAAAACAGATATGAAATTGACCAAAGGCTACGTTGAAAAAATAGCGGGTCACTGGGCCAGAAAAAAGATCAAGACCCCACAGGAGGCCATGCTTTTAGCTAAAAAAGAGCACCGCCAATATCTTGACTGGGCAGAAGGAAAGAAAACACCTAATAAAAAAGCAAATAGAAAGCAGCCTATCAGGACAGAAATGCTTCCTGACTGGTTTGATGATAAAAGTGAAACAAGCAGTAAAAAACCAGATGACCAGCCGAATAAGAGCGGCAAGGATCAGGATGAACTTGAAATGAAAAAAAGAGAGCTTAAAGAAAAACTGAAAAAACTTCGATCACAGGAGGTGACTGATTGATGGAAAAGATCAATGAAACACTTAGGCGCCTTGCGGGCAATGAAGGCTTCCAAAAAAGGTATGAAATGATGCGTAATCAAACGCTGAATCACCCGGAGGTAAAGGCTTTTTTGAGGGACCATAAGGATGAAGTGACATCTGAAATGGTTGAAAAAAGCCTGATCAAGTTATTTGAATATACACAGCAAAGCAAGGAGTGCAATAAATGCCCCAGTCTTGAAGGCTGCATCAATTTTATGCAGGGCTATCACCCTGAACTTGTTATTCAAATGGGTATTATTGATTTGAAGTACGATAAATGCCCCCGCAAGGTTATGTATGATGAGAAGCGGAAAAATGAAAAGCTTATCCAGAGTCTGTATGTCCCAACTGATATTCTGCATGCCACGTTTGACTCGGTCTATGATGATGACGATCGTATCATGGCAGTAGATAAAGCTGCTTCATTCGTAATGGACTATCAGCCAGGATCTAAGAAAAAGGGGATTTATTTTTACGGTAAGTTCGGTGTCGGTAAATCCTATTTGCTTGGAGCAATTGCCAATGAGCTGGCAAGTAAAAAGGTTTCCTCTATGATTGTGTATGTCCCTGAGCTGTTCAGGGAATTAAAGAACTCAATTGGAGACCATACTTTAAATAGCAAGATTGAAACAATTAAAAAAGCGCCGGTTTTAATGTTTGATGATATTGGTGCCGAAACGATGTCAAGCTGGACAAGGGACGAAATTTTAGGTCCAATTCTCCAGTTCCGCATGCAGGAAAGCCTTCCTACCTTTTTCACCTCTAACTTCGATTTCCAAGGGCTGGAGCATCATCTATCCTACAGCCAGCGCGGTGAAGAAGAAAAGATGAAGGCCAGAAGGATTATGGAGCGGATCAAATACCTTGCAGATCCTGTCCTTGTGGAAGGCCCTAACAGAAGAGTTTAACAAAGAAAGCTGCCGTGAAATGTCCGGCAGCTTCTTCTGTATGCTATTTTTCCTTGTATTAAATTGTTAAAAGAACAAACCTGACTTCTAATTTGGCCAGGTTCTCCATATACATAGAACAGAGATTTGTATAAAGGGGGGATTTGGTTGATCGAAATCATTTTCCAAAGCAGTACAGATGCAATGAATTTTCATGAGCATCTTCATGAACGGCTGCTGTATTCTAACCAAACCGATAAAAAAACTCTTCAATTTGAAGGTCAACATATAGTTAAAATCCTTATTGAAAATAATCTAAAAGATTTGGAGTCTGTAAAAGAAGTATTTTACCAGTTTATCGTCAACAGGAAGCAGGATGATTGGTTTAGAAGAATCCTGATGGAAAACTATTATTATGAAGATGAGTGTGAACAGCAGCAAATTCTTGAAATTATCCGCTCCATTTTGGAAGGAAACCGTGAGGATCTAGCTGCATTTGTAAGCGATGTGGATGTTAAGGAAAGTTTGAAAAGTGCAATCGATCAGCTGTTTCAGAATAATATATCGTTTTCTTTTGATTCCTTTGTAAAGTTTCGGATGCGTCCGCTTATGGATCAAATGGCCAAATATGTGGAAGTATCCATCGATGAGTATAAAATGGAGCAGGAATACCAAATGTTTATTCAAACATTAAGAGATTTTTTATCAGGCAGGCAGGCAAAGCTGGATACAATCCATGTACTTATGGATGAGGGCATTCATTTTTATGATGAGCAATTTTATGAAATAAAGCGGGGAGAGCTTCTAAGAATGATTGACCGGAAACTTTTATCCAATCATCCGGTATATGTGGACTCCGTAACGATTGCGCCACTTCTCTCCATTGCACCATCGTGCATTTATCTATATTCTGATGACTATGAACAGCCATTGGTCAGAACGATCCGCAATATATTCGAAGAAAGACTTGTACTGGATTCTATTTCAGGCTTTTACGAAAATAAAAGAATCTATCCTTTCGCAGCTGATGAAAAAATGTAAGATATACCCTTGATTTTCCTGAAATAACAAACTATAATAACGTACATATTATGTTATTCAAGCAAAAGTTGCGATGAGGATAAGGGTATTCTTATACGGTTCAAAGAGAGGGAAGGCAAGGCTGAAACCTTCCTAACACGATTCGAATGCTTACCGCCTCTGAACTCCAGCCAGGAAATGGGCTGGCGGTAAAAGACCGTTATCTTACTACAGAGTCATTTTTCGTATTGGAAAGTGAGAAGTAGGGTGGAACCACGTGTTAATAATAACTCGTCCCTTTTTTAGGGGCGGGTTTTTTTGTTTTTGGCTGAGTTTCAGGTTATTAACATGGCCATCTATAACAGGTTGAAACGCAGGAACTCTGAATTCAGATATCTTGCGCTAACATAAAAAGGAGGAAATATCATGTCTGAAGTTGTTAAAGTTTCGTTTCCAGATGGTGCTGTAAAGGAGTTTCCAAAGGGAACGACAACAGAAGATATCGCAGCTTCGATCAGCCCTGGCCTGAAGAAAAAAGCGATTGCCGGTAAGCTGGATGGAGAAATGTATGATCTTCGGCGTCCAATTGAAAAGGATGGGGCTATTGAAATTGTTACAGCTGACAGCAGCGACGCGCTGGAGGTTCTGCGTCATAGTACTGCCCACTTGATGGCGCAGGCGATAAAGCGTTTATATAAAAATGTAAAGCTAGGTGTCGGACCAGTTATTGAAGGCGGGTTTTATTATGACATAGACCTGGAAGAATCCCTGTCGCCGGAGGACCTTCCTGTAATTGAAAAAGAAATGAAAAAAATCATTAATGAAAATATTGATATCATCCGCAAAGAAGTCAGCCGTAATGAAGCTGTCGAGATGTATAAGGAAATTGGTGATGAATATAAGCTTGAACTGATTGAAGCCATTCCAGAAGATGAAACAGTAACAATCTATGAGCAGGGTGAGTTTTTTGACCTATGCCGAGGCGTTCACGTTCCGTCAACAGGAAAGCTGAAAGAGTTTAAATTATTAAGCATTGCCGGTGCATACTGGAGAGGCAACAGTGATAATAAAATGCTTCAGCGTATTTATGGAACAGCCTTTTTCAAAAAAGAAGACCTGGCTGAACATTTACGTTTGCTCGAGGAAGCAAAAGAGCGTGATCACCGTAAAATCGGCAAAGAGCTTAACCTGTTCATGAACTCTCAAAAGGTTGGCCAAGGTTTGCCTTTATGGCTGCCGAAAGGGGCAACAATCCGCCGCAACATCGAACGCTATATTGTTGATAAGGAAGAAAGATTAGGTTATAACCATGTGTACACTCCAATCATGGGAAGTGTAGATCTTTATAAAACTTCCGGACACTGGGACCATTATCAGGAGGACATGTTCCCTGTGATGGAAATGGATAATGAACAGCTGGTTCTACGTCCGATGAATTGCCCGCATCACATGATGATTTACAAAAACGGCATTCACAGCTACCGAGAGCTGCCTATCCGCATTGCAGAACTTGGAACAATGCACCGCTATGAAATGTCAGGAGCCCTATCAGGACTTCAGCGCGTGCGAGGTATGACTCTCAATGATGCGCACATCTTTGTACGTCCTGACCAGATTAAGGAAGAATTCAAGCGTGTTGTTCATTTGACCCTAGAGGTATATAAGGACTTCGATATTAGTGATTATTCATTCCGTCTATCCTACAGGGATCCTCAAGATACTGAGAAATATTTCGATGACGATGAAATGTGGGAAAAGGCACAGGCAATGCTGAAAGAAGCCATGGATGAAATTGGCCTGGATTACTTTGAGGCAGAAGGCGAAGCAGCTTTTTACGGCCCGAAATTGGATGTTCAGGTTAAAACTGCCCTTGGCAAAGATGAGACATTATCGACTGTCCAGCTTGACTTCTTATTGCCTGAACGTTTCGACTTAACATATGTAGGAGAAGATGGAAAGCCTCATCGCCCTGTAGTTATCCACCGCGGTGTTGTATCCACAATGGAACGATTTGTGGCATTCCTGATTGAAGAATACAAAGGAGCATTTCCAACATGGCTAGCGCCTGTTCAAGTTCAGGTCATTCCGGTGTCTCCTGATGTGCATTTTGATTATGCAAAACAAGTACAGGAGCAGCTTCAGGCAGAAGGCTTCCGCGTTGAGCTTGACGACCGCAATGAAAAAATCGGCTATAAGATCCGTGAAGCGCAAATGCAAAAAACTCCTTACATGCTTGTAGTCGGAGACAATGAAGTAACTGAAAAAGCTGTCAATGTCCGCAAGTATGGAGAGCAAAAATCAGAAACAGTTCCATTTGAAGATTTCATCTCAGCTTTAAAAGCTGAAGTTAAACGCTAATATAGGTATGAAAGGGCTGCGCAGTCTGCAGCCCTTTTCTATTTTAAACTCTGTTAACGATTCGTTGATAGATGGTGATTTTCGTTGATATAATGGAAAATTCGTTGATATATGGGCGGTTTTCGTTGATATATATAAATTCGTTTATATATTTTAAATCTTGAAAAAAACTGGGACTTATTTCTTTTTAAAAGAAATTAGCAAAACCATATTGCAAAAAGAGATATATTTTGTTATGCTTTTCTTCGTTGTGATAAAAGTTATTCGTTTGACACGAAATCATACTTTGTGATATAGTATCTAAGGTAATTGAATACAGTTTGAGGAAAAGAAGAAGCACCCGCTTCTCACCTGATTGACGCAAAGTGCAGTTGGCAGGTTTTACGTGAACATTTTCTGTTTATATACGTAAGTGTGGGTGTTTTCATCCGCACTTTTTTATTTGGTTAAAAACAGTTCTGTTTCCCTCTGTGGAAGAGAAATGTTGCATAACTTGCGATTCAGCTTTGGTCCGGTGCAGTTGGCAGCTTATGAAGCTGTCAATCTCCAGCAGGCGCTTGCGCTTTTCTTGACCCAAACGTTGTGTTCGCATTAAACCTTGGAGGTGTCTAGCTATTAGCAAAGATATGTTGTTAAACGAGGGCATTCGCGCCCGCGAAGTCCGTCTTATTGACCAAAACGGCGAGCAGTTAGGAATTAAATCAAAATTCGACGCACTTGAAATTGCTTCTCGTGCAAATCTTGATCTTGTTCTGGTTGCACCGAATGCGAAACCTCCTGTAGCCCGTATCATGGACTACGGAAAGTTCAAGTTCGAGCAGCAGAAGAAAGAGAAAGAAGCTCGCAAAAACCAGAAGATTATCAGTATTAAAGAGGTTCGCCTTAGTCCGACTATTGAAGAACATGACTTTAATACTAAGCTTCGCAATGCTATTAAATTCCTTGAAAAAGGCGATAAAGTAAAAGCATCGATCCGATTCAAAGGACGTGCCATTACGCATAAGGAAATTGGCCAGCGTGTTCTAGTCCGCTTTGCGGAAGCTTGCAATGAAGTTGCAGCAGTGGAATCACATCCGAAAATGGATGGCCGAAGCATGTTTATGGTCTTAGCACCGAAAAACGACAAGTAAGAGGAGGAATTCCCCATGCCAAAAATGAAAACTCACCGCGGCGCTGCTAAGCGTTTCAAAAGAACAGGTTCTGGTAAACTGAAGCGTTCTCATGCTTACAGAAGCCATATGTTCGCTAACAAATCTCAAAAACAAAAGCGTAAGCTTCGCAAAGGAACTCTTGTTTCTTCAGGCGATTACAAGCGCATCCGTAACTTACTAGTAAATCTTAAGTAATATCTCGAAATTAGGAGGGAAATAATATGCCACGTGTAAAAGGCGGTACAGTTACTCGCAAACGTCGTAAAAAAGTTCTTAAATTAGCTAAAGGTTATTTCGGTTCAAAACATACATTATACAAAGTTGCTAACCAGCAGGTTATGAAATCCCTAATGTATGCATACCGCGACCGTCGCCAGAAAAAGCGCGACTTCCGCAAACTTTGGGTTACTCGCATCAACGCAGCAGCTCGCATGAACGGTCTTTCTTACAGCCGTTTAATGCACGGTTTAAAGCTTGCTGGCATCGAAGTTAACCGCAAAATGCTTGCTGAATTAGCAATCGCTGACGAAAAAGCATTTGCTGAATTAGCATCAGTTGCAAAGCAGCAGCTTAGCAAATAATATATAATTCACCAGCCATTCTCTAAACGGGAGTGGCTTTTTTATTTCTTAGCACTGTTAAATGGGGGTGTTGATTTCCGCTCCAGGCACTCAGCGAACGCGGGGCGGGCGGTGAGCCTCCTCGGTGCAAGCGCCTGTGGGGTCTCACCTATCCCACTCCTCCCGCAGGACTTTGAATAAGCATCCTTGAATACTCACCGCACGAAGGAAATGCGATAGCATTTTTGAGGATCGAGCTCCTTCCACTCCAATCACCTCAGTGAAAAACTAATAGTAAGCTTTAACAGAGCTATATTTTTAAGAGCATAGCAATCCTTCATAAGAACATTGCTATTTACATATAGACAAAATGCCCCACTTCTCTTAAGCTCATTACAGGCGTAATACATACAAAGGAGATCATGCATGATTAAATTAATTGTTCTCATTTATCTGATTATGAATATTGCCGGTTTTTTCTTAATGAAGCTGGATAAAGAAAAGGCGAAAAAAAATCAGTACAGGATCAGTGAAAAGAATCTGTGGCTTTTGGCTTTCTTTAGCGGTGCTGCAGGGATGACATTTGGAATGAACAAATTTAGGCATAAAACAAAGCATCTGCAATTTAAATTTGGATTGCCTGCTCTAGCTTTGCTGGAAGCTGGATTAATTCTGTACCTTACCATTCAATTGTCATAAGCAGGCATGGCCCTCCATAAGCTTTAGTGAACACCCAGAATGACAGCAGGGAGAAGGTGGATGCATGAATGATCATTTGTCGCTGTTGTTTGTGATCGTGGAGACTGCTGGAATTCTTGCTCCCATTGCTTTTATTTTTTTTCATATTATACGGCAGGTTTTATTTATTCCCGTCCCGCTTGTTTGCGTGTCAGGGGGGGTTCTGTTTGGAAGCTTTTTTGGCTCTGTATTCTCGATTATCGGATTAATGATGAGCAGCATTCTCTTTTATTTTATGATCAGCAAAATGCCAAGAACGCACGAAAAGCTTTCATTATTAAAAAAAAGATGGTTCGGCGAGTACCGGAATCTGACTGTCGGGCAGGTAACTGTCTTAAGGCTTATTCCGTTTATTCACTATCATTTGCTTAACTTTTGCCTGATGGAGAGAAACAAGAATTTTAATGAGTATGTGAAAAATTCCTGGGTCAGCAATTTGCCCCTTGCAATCTTTTATACCGTGTTTGGGGAGTTTATCAGCCGGTTTACTCCATCCATGATTCTGTTAATCTTGTTTTCTCTTGCTATTTTAGTTTTTGTGTTAAGGGAAAAAGTAACCGTTATAAAATGGAAGGAATTCTTTAAAGCAGCATGAAAAAAACGTTCGGGTGGCCCGAACGTTTTTTTACATATGATCTTTGAAAAGCTCGCCTGGGGAATTGGTTTTATGCATAAACTCTTTAACGGGGCTTTTCCAGTCAATCTTAGCATTCGGATAGGCCTCAGTGATTTTTCGTTCAATAAAAATAAAATCTTCCCGAACCATCCCTTTAAGGGCAGCAATACTGCGCGGCCAGATAAAAATGGAAACAACTTCAAAAGCATTGTCCGTAGTGCCAAGATATTTTTCGCCTTCAAATAAAACACCTTTATACGTAATCAGGAAGTTTTTCCGGACATTTTCCTGGTCATCCCAAAAATAATAACGTTTTTGTTCGTGGGCAAGTTCAAGTTTTCGCTTCGAATTCAGAAGATATTTTACCGCAGTGTAGAGGAGAAAAAGGATAAGTGCGAACAGCAGCATGCGCAGGAGCCACATATTAACAGCCCTCCAATAATATTTTCTTTACTTTACGGTTGAAGTTAAAAAAGGTTTCAACTTTAGAGCGATTTGTTATAATCTTTTTGACTTTACAAATCATAAAGTATTATTTAAGCAGCTTATCTTTAATAAGGAAATAGGATGGTGGAGAATGAAATATCGGCAATTATTTCAAATGCAAAAGGCATTGGACAGTCATATAGAAACAAATCATCAATTGCAGGATGAAGATTTATTCGAACGTAAAGTACTTGCATTGCTTGTTGAGCTGGGGGAGCTGGCAAACGAAACTAGGTGCTTTAAGTTTTGGAGCCACAAGCCTTCTTCCCCTCAGGAAACAGTATTGGAAGAGTTTGTGGACGGTATACATTTCATTTTATCTCTTGGCATTGAGTGCGGATTTGACCAGGAAGAAGATTATGGCATCACTTTAGATAAAGAAGAGTCTGTGGCTGGTCAATTTTTATCGGTTTATGATGGAATCGGCAAATTTCGGACAAGCCCTTCACTTAACCGTTACAAACAGCTTTTTTCAGCCTATTTAAATCTTGGAGAAATGCTGGGATTCACTCCTTCAGACATTGAAAAGGCGTATATAGACAAAAATGAAGTGAATTATAAAAGGCAGGCGGAAGGATACTAAAAGCCAGGATATGCTCAATGTTGATTTTGGCATTGAGTTGAGTGAAAACCTACGGGTAAGTTTAAGGAGAGTTATAAAACTAATGTCCGTCTTGAGCCGGATTAGGTTTCCGTCTGATAATTCTTTATATTGAATTGCAGGTTCGGTATAATAGGGATGAATACATATTAAGGGAGTCGAAATGATGGCTAAATTAGATGAAACTTTAACAATGCTTAAGGAATTAACAGATGCCAAAGGGATTCCGGGCAATGAGCGCGAACCGCGCGAGGTAATGAAAAAGTACATAACAGCATTTGCTGATGAAGTGACAACTGACGGACTGGGAAGCTTAATTGCTAAAAAGACCGGTAAAGAAGACGGCCCTAAAATTATGGTAGCCGGCCACCTCGATGAAGTTGGCTTTATGGTAACAAGCATTGATGATAAAGGGTTTATCCGCTTCCAGACGGTTGGTGGCTGGTGGTCCCAGGTTATGCTTGCACAGCGTGTAACGATCGTAACTTCCAAGGGAGATGTAACGGGTGTAATTGGATCAAAGCCTCCTCATATTCTATCTCCGGAAGCACGCAAAAAGCCTGTTGAAATTAAAGACATGTTTATTGATATCGGCGCTTCCAGCCGTGAAGAAGTAAAAGAGTGGGGAGTTAAACCAGGTGATATGGTGGTTCCATATTTCGAATTCACGGTAATGAACAATGAGAAAATGCTTTTGGCAAAAGCGTGGGATAACCGTATTGGCTGTGCGATTGCTATCGATGTATTAAAACAATTGAAAGAGGCTGACCATCCAAACCTTGTTTACGGTGTAGGAACTGTGCAAGAAGAGGTTGGACTCCGCGGTGCCCGCACTTCTGCACAAAAAATTGAGCCGGATATCGCATTCGGTGTTGATGTTGGTATTGCAGGTGACACTCCGGGCATTTCCGAAAAAGAAGCAATGAGCAAAATGGGCAAAGGACCGCAAATCATTCTTTATGATGCATCCATGGTTTCACACAAAGGCTTGCGGGATCTTGTTACAGATACGGCAGATGAACTAAATATACCTTATCAATTTGATTCAATAGCTGGCGGCGGAACAGATTCAGGAGCCATCCATGTTACGCATAACGGCGTTCCTTCCCTTTCTATCACGATTGCAACACGCTATATCCATTCACACGCAGCAATGCTGCATCGCGATGACTACGAAAATGCTGTAAAGCTTATCGCTGAAGTGATTAAGCGCCTTGATCGTGAAACTGTTGATAAAATTACTTTTGAATAATTGTGCAAAAAGGAAAACTCCGGTCCATCCCGGAGTTTTTTATTGGAAAAACTGATAATTGGAAATAAGAGTGAAAATCTTCAAATATTAAAGGGTTGCAAATATAGTAACTTAAACTAAATCAGCCGTTTTAGTAGGTGAAAATTCTTTTTCTAGCACAAATAGACACTTTATAAATATATCGGAAGTCAAAAAGCTAGAGAATCACCGGAAGCAAACAATAATAAAGCGGGGTGGAAAATATCATCTGGGAATATATATTAGTTTTCATATTGGCCGCCATTCCATGGATTGAAATAGCGGCAGTTATTCCAATTGCCATCGTGAAAGGGCTGAACCCTTTCCTTGTTGCCGTTTTATCATTTGGGGGGAATTTTCTGACTGTCTTCCTGCTGATTGTTCTGTTTGAGCGTTTTCAGCTTCGGCGGAGAAAAAAGAAGGGGCCAGAGGAAAAGAGAGCGGCCGGGCAAAAAGAGGCAAGAAGATTTGGAACCGATATGGATTGCCCGGCTTGGCTCTTGCAGGCCCTATTCTTATTGGCACCCATATAGCTGCAGCAATCGCGATGGGACTTGGTGCAAAAAAACAATGGACCACTCTTTGGATGATCGTTTCGCTCGTATTATGGAGCGGAATTTTTGCCATCGCAACTCAATATGGCTTTGAGTTTTTCTTAGGCTAATGGAAAAACTGCACCTATTTGTCAGTTGTGTCTAACAAATGGGGTGCAGTTCATCAGGGAGCAGTTTTTCTATTTTGCGCGTCTTTGTTATTTTAGCCCGCTTTCTAAAACTTGCAGCATTTCCTGCTTATCTTCTTCAGAAGAGTTTTGCCAAATGACTTCAAATAAAACGCCTAATCCAGGAAGCATTTTTTCTTCCCCATTCTGAATTGCATCTACAATTGTATCTTTTAGTTCGTCTTGAGAGTTGCCGGATACATTGTGTAAAATGGCATTACGCAGGTTTAAATTCACCTTCATGCACTCCTTCCAGATATAATTCGTTATTATGTTCTCTAATTTTGCTTTTATTATGTATTCCAAATAGGCTATAATGAAAAAATTGTATAAAAGAAATTCCAGGCCAACAGGATTTTCTATAAAAGGAGAGACAGTGTTGAAGCATATTCAATCTGCAAAGAACCCGAAAATTAAGGATTGGAAGAAGCTCTTAACAAAAAAAGAGCGGGATAAGACAGGAACTTTTTTGGTTGAAGGCTTCCATTTGGTGGAAGAAGCGCTTGCAGGTAATCAGGTTTTGGAAATTATTATAAACGAATCCAAGGACATGCCTCCTGGATGGGATTATGGTGATATCCCTTTAACTATGGTAACGGAGGAGATCATTGGGCTGCTGACTGATACCGAAACGCCGCAAGGGATCCTTGCTGTTTGCGAACAGGCGAAGTCCTCTGATGATGTTGAAGGCAATAGGTATTTGCTGATTGACGCTGTTCAGGATCCCGGTAATTTGGGTACCATGATCCGGACAGCAGATGCAGCAGGAATGGATGCCGTTATTGTGGGCGATGGAAGTGTGGATGTTTATAACCCAAAGGTTCTTCGCTCTGCACAGGGCAGTCATTTCCATTTGCCAGTTATAAGGGGAGACCTGTTTGAATGGGTGAACAGGCTTAAAGAAAATAATGTAACTGTTTTTGGGACAGCATTAGAAAACGCCAGGGAATATACTGAGGCCGATCATGCCGAGTCCTTTGCCCTGCTGGTTGGGAATGAAGGAAGCGGTGTAAATAAAGACCTGTTAGCCCTAACAACTGCCAATCTCTATATCCCGATTTTGGGAAAAAGTGAGTCGTTGAATGTAGCGGTCGCTGCCGGAATTCTGCTTTATCACCTAAGAAAATAAAAAATGGGCAGCATTTTTATGAAAACCGTTTGAAACGGCATGAAGAATATACTATAATTAACAGCAAAATTATAAGAAATAAACGATGACGGAGTTCAGTACTTTGTTAATGCCTTTTCAGGGAGAAAATGCCTTAGACTGAAAGCATTTTTATTGGGATTGCAAGGGAATTTTCATCTCCTGAGTTGGCATCGGGACCATTGAAATGAAATAGAGAGCCAGAATAGATAACTGTCTAGCTACGGCACCTAGGGGCTCGAGGAGTCGCCTCCGCATTTCGGTGTAAAGATGTACCGGCATCAGCCGTTATCCCAATGAAGTGAACACGTGCTTTATGTACATATATGTGTTAAAAAGGGTGGTACCGCGAAACCTCGTCCCTTTATGGGATAGAGGTTTTTTGTTTTGGCAAAAAAAGTAAAAGAAATTAATTAAAGGAGGATTTTTCAGATGCAAGAGCGTTTAAAAGAACTACAAACTGAAGCGTTAGAAAAAATCAGCACTGCTGCTGATTTAAAAGAACTAAATGATATCCGTGTATCTTATCTTGGTAAAAAAGGCCCGATTACAGAAGTTCTAAAAGGAATGGGGAAATTGTCAGCTGAAGAGCGCCCGAAAATGGGGGCCCTTGCGAATGAAGTGAGGGATAGCATTGCTGCTGGAATTGAGGAGAAGCAGAAACACCTTGAAGAAGCAGCGGTCCAGGAAAAACTGGCTGCTGAAAAAATTGATGTTACTCTTCCAGGACGTCCTGTAAAAACAGGAAACCACCATCCATTAACACGCATTATCGAAGAAATTGAAGATTTGTTCATTGGAATGGGCTATACAGTGGCTGAAGGACCTGAAGTTGAAAAAGACTATTATAACTTTGAAGCATTGAACCTTCCTAAAGGCCACCCTGCCCGTGATATGCAGGATTCCTTCTATATTACAGAAGAGATTCTTCTTCGTACCCATACTTCGCCAGTACAGGCCAGAACAATGGAGCAGCATGAAGGTAAAGGGCCTGTAAAGATTATTTGTCCGGGGAAAGTGTATCGCCGTGATAATGATGATGCAACACACTCTCATCAGTTCATGCAAATTGAAGGGCTTGTTGTGGATGAGAATATCCGTATGACTGATCTTAAAGGAACACTTGAAGTATTTGCAAAGAAAATGTTCGGAGAAGACAGAGAGATTCGTCTTCGCCCAAGTTTCTTCCCATTTACAGAGCCATCTGTTGAAATGGACATCTCTTGTAAAATTTGCGGCGGAAAAGGATGCAGCGTATGTAAAGGAACAGGCTGGATTGAAATCCTCGGTGCCGGAATGGTTCACCCGAATGTTCTTGAAATGGCAGGATTCGACTCCAAGAAATACACAGGCTTTGCATTTGGAATGGGGCCGGAGAGAATTGCCATGCTGAAATATGGTGTAGATGATATTCGCCATTTCTATACAAATGATGTTCGATTCTTAAAACAATTTTCAATTCATGAATAAAACGAGGTTGAGGAGGATATTACATGTTCGTTTCATATAAATGGCTTCAGGAATATGTTGATTTATCTGGCGTTACACCTGATGAGCTTGCAGAAAAGATTACAAAAAGTGGTATTGAGGTCGAAGGCGTTGAGATTCTGAATGAAGGAATCAAGGGTGTAGTTGTAGGTCATGTCCTTGAGAGAGAACAGCATCCAAACGCGGATAAGCTTAACAAGTGTCTTGTAGATACAGGTGCTGGCGAGCCTGTACAAATCATTTGTGGAGCTCCCAATGTCGATAAAGGACAGAAGGTAGCTGTTGCAACAGTTGGAGCTGTACTTCCAGGCAATTTTAAAATAAAGCGTGCCAAACTTCGCGGAGAAGAATCAAATGGGATGATTTGCTCCCTGCAGGAATTAGGCATTGAAAGCAAACTTGTCGCAAAGGAATATTCTGAAGGGATCTATGTTTTCCCTGGAAACGTTGAGGTTGGGCAGGATGCCATTGAGCAATTAAACCGTGACGATCAGGTTCTTGAGCTTGGATTAACGCCGAACCGTTCTGACTGCTTAAGTATGCTGGGGGTTGCCTATGAAGTAGCAGCCATTTTAGGCAGAAAAGTACAACTTCCAGAACCTCAAGTGGAAACTATATCTGAAAAAGCGTCGGATTATATTGATGTGCAGGTAGAAGCAGCAGAAGATAATCCATTATATGTAGCTAAAGTCGTTAAAAATGTTAAAGTGGGTCCATCTCCAATTTGGATGCAGGCACGGTTAATGGCAGCCGGGATTCGCCCGCACAACAATGTGGTCGATGTTACTAACTACATCCTGCTTGAATACGGACAGCCGCTTCATGCTTTTGACTATGACGGTTTGGGATCAAAAGAAATTCTTGTCCGCAGAGCAAAAGAGGGTGAAGTCATTGTTACACTTGATGATGCCAAGCGTGAGTTAACATCTGACCATCTTTTAATTACTAATGGCAGTGAGCCGATTGCCCTTGCCGGCGTTATGGGCGGAGCTAATTCTGAAGTACAATCCGATACTAAGAATGTACTTATTGAATCAGCTTATTTCAAAGGTGCAGCTGTCAGAAAGGCTTCCAAGGACCATGGCCTTAGAAGTGAAGCGAGTTCCCGTTTTGAAAAAGGTGTAGACCCGAACAGAGTCAGGGAAGCGGCGGAAAGAGCGGCCCAATTGCTTGCTGAATATGCTGGCGGAGAAGTGCTGGGAGGTTCTGTAGAGGCAGATTCACTCCAGATTGAGCCTGCACTGGTTTCCGTAAATCTTGAAAAGATTAACCGCGTGCTTGGTACAGCGCTGTCCATGAAGGAAGTAGAGGGAATCTTTGCCCGCCTTCAATTTGAAACTGCTGTTGATAACGATGAAATCACTGTGACAGTGCCAACACGAAGAGGTGACATCACGATTGAAGAAGACTTAATTGAGGAAGTTGGCCGTTTATATGGCTACGACAATTTAGCCTCTACTCTACCGGTCGGAGCTTCTACACCAGGCCATCTTACGGAATATCAGAATAAACGGCGATTGGTCCGCCGTTATCTTGAAGGTGCCGGACTTTACCAGGCAGTGACCTATTCATTGACGAATGAAGCAAAGGCAACTCAGTACGCTTTGGAAGAGCGCAAACCTGTCCAATTGGCAATGCCAATGAGTGAAGACCGCAGCCTTCTTCGCTTAAGCATCGTGCCACAGCTTCTTGAGGTATTAAAATATAACTCTGCACGTCAGAACGACAGCCTCGCTGTGTATGAAACAGGAGCAGTCTTCCTTTCCAATGGAAATGAGGAACTGCCTGAGGAGCGTGAGCATCTGGCTGGTGCGGTTACTGGATTATGGGAAAGCCACCCATGGCAGGGGGAAAAGAAGCCTGTTGATTTTTACGTCCTAAAAGGAATTCTTGAAGGCTTATTTGATAAGCTGGGACTTTCCGAAAAAATAGATTTCAGACAGTCTGAAAAGGATGGCATGCACCCGGGCAGAACAGCAGAAGTACTGCTATCTGGAAATTCAGTTGGATTTGCCGGCCAAGTCCATCCAACTGTTGAAAAAGAACTTGATCTAAAAGAAACCTATGTATTTGAATTGTCATTGAAAGCTATTTTGGAAGCAGAAGTTGCTCCATTGCAGTATGAAGCAATCCCGCGTTTCCCATCTATCACTCGTGATATTGCCCTTGTGGTGGAAAAGGGAGCTGCAGCTGGCGAGCTTAAAGCCATTATTAAAGAAGCTGGCGGCAAGCTTTTAAAAGACGTTCATGTATTTGACCTGTACGAAGGCGAGCGTATGGAGCATGGCAAGAAGTCGATTGCCTTCTCCCTAAAGTACTTTGATCCTGAACGCACATTAACAGATGAAGATGTAGCAAAAGCGCATGACAAAGTTTTGAATGCTGTGAAGGAAAAAGCCGGAGCGGTATTAAGAGGATAGTAAAGAGGAAGGCAGCCTGGGGGCTGCCTTTTCCTTATGGGGATTTTTGGTTGGGCCGATAAATGCCCGATTTTGGCCGATAAATACAAAAATGAAAGCGGAAATACTTTGAGATCCGGCTGTTTTTCAGCCTATTTAATATAACAGGCTTATCTATAAAACAGCCATTCATTAATTATATTTCCGGCTATACAGCTTCATTGCTTTTTCAGTATTGGCAAAGTGCAGCTTCACAAACGCGGGCAATGCTTCACTGCCTTTTTCCTTGATCAGTCGTGCAGCCGCTTCATCTACCTTTGGGCCGGCTCCTTTAGTAAGCGTAAATCCAGCCTGTTTGCTTAAATTTTCGAAATGGCGTACAAAAGCATAGCGGGCCAGTATGGATGCAGACGCTACTGCCAGGTGTATTCCTTCCGCTTTCGTGCTAAAAAATACACGCTCCCTCTGGATGATTTGCTGATTTTTTAAATAGTTAAAGTAAACTTCTTCTTTGGCAAATTGGTCAATCAGTATAGCTTCAGGCTTTTCAGGAGCTATTTTACCAAGAACATGCCCAATCGCCTGATTGTGCAGCAAAGCCTTAATTTTCCCCTGTGACATGCCTGATTGCTGCAGCTTGTTGTATTTTTCATTATGCAGTGTTAAAAGGCTATGTGGCACGATATCCTTAATTTGCTTAGCAATTTCAATGATTTTTTCGTCCCCAAGATTTTTGGAATCCTTTACGCCAAGCTCCTTCAGTAAAGGGACTTGTTCTTTCTTTACATAAGCTGCGACAACGGTGATTGGGCCAAAGTAATCGCCGGTGCCAACCTCATCCGAACCTATCACTGAAAGGGTGCTGATATTTTCCGGAAGGTTAGCTGCGGCCGGGCTTTTCTTTTTGCTTGGCTGGGCGCTGCGTCCGGTATCACCCCATTTATTGGCTTCTTCCTCACTTCCGCTCCCCTGGAATAAGACTTTGCCCGATTTGTAGGCGGTGATTGAACAGCCGGGAACCTTTGCTGCAAAGATACTTCCTGGAGGCTGCTTATCGTTCAAATGTCGTGAATAGTAGGTCTTCATTTCTGAAATTTCATTTGCTTTTTTTAAAAGTACAACTTGGCTCATTTTATATCTCCTCTATTACTTATAATTTCGGTTTAGTTTTTTTTGCCTGATTACAGATTCATTTCCCAGCCTTCCTTATGGAAAAAGTTTTACATGAACTATGCTCTTTTGACATGCTTTGACTTCCCACCAATATACGTTCATGTTATGATAATGAGTAGGATTCTTTAAAGAAGGAGGGCATGGACGTTGTCACAAAAAAATCGAACAAGCGTAGATATATATGGACAGCAATATGTAATAGTAGGCTCCGAGAGCTCCAGCCATGTTCGCCTTATTGCTTCGCTGGTTGACGATAAAATGCGTGAAATCAGTTCGAAGAATCCTTCACTCGACATTAGTAAGTTAGCCGTACTAACCGCAGTCAATGCTGTTAATGATTATATAAAGCTAAAAGACCGTCTGGAACGGCTGGAAAACGAATTAAATAGAGTAAAGGACGGAAAATAGTCATGCTGGATATCGCAATTATCATTATATTAATTTTTGGCTTTTTCATTGGGCTAAAAAGAGGATTTATCCTGCAATTAATTCATTTAACAGGATTTATTATCGCTTTTATAGTAGCCCGTATGTATTACCAGGAGCTTGCGCCCAAGTTGACTTTATGGGTGCCATATCCAAGCTTTAGCAGCGACTCGGCGATTCAAACGCTTTTTGAGAATGCAAATCTTGAAGATGCTTACTATCGCGCCATTGCCTTTGTCGTGATTTTTTTTGCGGTGAAAATTCTGCTGCAAATTATTGGAAGTATGCTTGACTTTGTTGCGCATCTGCCGATATTAAAGCAGCTCAATGTTTGGGCAGGTGGAATACTCGGATTTATTGAAGTCTATCTTATCATGTTTATTCTATTATACATAGCCGCACTTGTTCCAATTGAAGTGCTGCAGGGACCTATTAATAATTCCTTTCTGGCGGAACAAATGGTTAAGAATACGCCCGTTCTCTCCAAGCAGTTAAAAGAAATGTGGGTTGAATATATGGCAGCGTAACTTCTCTATTTCTAGAGAAGTTTTCTTTTTGAAAGGCTGTTTCTCATAGACTTTAGCTTATGAATGATGCCCGTTGATTTCAGCACGGGGCACTTAGCGAACCCGCGGGGAGGAATGAGAACCTCCTCGGCTTCGCCTGTGGGGTCTCTTACTCCCTCTCATCCCGCAGGACATTGGAAAAGTAACCTTGAGTAAACACCGCACGAAGAAAATGCGAATGCATTTTCGAGGAGTCGAGTACCCTCCGCTCCAATCAACTCAGTTGGTTAAACTTAGTTTACAGTTAAAAAGCAACATACTTTACGAAAAAAGCCTTTTGAAAATGGCCCTGATTTGAAGTTGCACCGCTAAATAAGAGATAATACTGATACTAATACTGTTACGGGCAGGTGGTTTGAATGAGTATAAATAAAAAAGATGTGATCAGGATTTTGGAAACAATCGCTGTTTATATGGAATTAAAGGGAGAAAATCCTTTTAAAACAGCAGCTTTCCGCAAGGCAGCACTTGCACTCGAATCCAATGATGAAAGTTTATCTGAAATTGAAGACTTTACAAAGTTGTCCGGGATCGGAAAAGGGACTGCGGCCGTAATAGAGGAGTACATTAAAGAAGGGCAGTCCTCCGTACTGGCTGAACTTAAAGAAGAGGTACCTTCTGGCTTAATCCCTCTGCTCCAGCTTCCAGGCCTGGGAGGAAAGAAGATTGCCAAGCTATACAAAGAATTGGGCGTAGAAAATGCCGCAGACCTAGAAGAAGCTTGCCGCAATAAAAAGGTACAGAACCTTGCAGGCTTTGGTAAAAAGACCGAAGAAAAGATATTGATAGCCCTTGAGAACGCAGGTTCAAGGCCGGAACGCCTTCCGCTTGCATTTATGCTTCCGATAGCAGAAGGTATTGAGGCGGCTTTGGCTGATATGAAAGACATCAAAAAATACTCCAGAGCAGGAAGTTTAAGGAGAATGAGAGAAACGATTAAGGATCTTGACTTTATCATATCTACCGAAAATCCTCCATCAGTAAAAGAGCAATTATTAAATCTTCCAGGAATAAAAGAGGTTATCGCAGCGGGAGATACTAAGGTTTCTGTCGTGTTTGAGCAATCCTATGATATATCAGCTGATTTCCGTTTGGTGGAGCCCCATGAGTTTGCGACAACTCTGCATCATTTTACCGGCTCAAAGGATCATAATGTCAGAATGCGGCAGCTGGCTAAAGAGCGCGGGGAAAAAATCAGCGAATACGGGGTTGAAAATATAGAAACAGGTGAAATTCTCACTTTTTCAACAGAAGAAGAATTTTATGCCCATTTTGGACTTCCTTATTTCCCGCCTGAAATTAGGGAAGATGGAAAAGAAGTGGATGAATATAACAAAGATATGATGTTAATATCCCTAGAAGATATCAAGGGCGACCTTCACATGCACTCGACCTGGAGTGATGGCGCCTATTCAATTGAGGAGATGATTGAAGCCTGCCGTTCCCGCGGCTATAAGTATATGGCCATTACAGACCATTCACAGTATTTAAGGGTAGCTAACGGTCTAACAGCAGAAAGGCTTCGCCAGCAAAAAGAAGAAATTAAGCGTCTTAATGAGAAATTCGATGATTTTACGATATTATCAGGAGTGGAAATGGATATACTGCCTGACGGCTCCCTTGATTATGATGACGAGCTTCTGGAAGAGCTGGACATTGTTATTGCTTCCATCCATTCTTCTTTTTCACAGCCAAAGGAAAAAATTATGGCTCGCTTAAAAACAGCATTGCAGAATGCCCATGTGGATATTATTGCACACCCTACAGGTAGATTGATCGGCCGGAGGGAAGGCTATGAAGTGGATATGGAAATGCTCATTGAACTTGCTAAACAAACGAATACTGCATTAGAGCTGAATGCAAATCCAAATAGGCTTGATCTTGCCGCAGAGCATATCAGGGAAGCTCAGGAAGCAGGCGTCAAGATTGTGATTAATACCGATGCGCATAAAATAGATACACTAAACCATATGGAAATTGGTGTTTCCGCGGCTAAAAAGGGATGGATTAAGAAGGATTCTGTCCTTAACGCCATGGACACAGAAGATTTGCTCAAATTCCTGAAGGAACGCAATTAGGAATTTGGCTTGAAAGGGGAAAGTCCTCATGCAAGAACGAGTTTTAAAGATACTTGAATTCAATAAAGTAAAAGAACAGCTGCTTGAGCACGTTTCATCTTCCTTGGGAAGGAAGAAGGCAGAAAATATTCTTCCTTCAACAGATTTTGAAGAAGTAATCCGCAGGCAGGAAGAAACGGATGAAGCAGTTACAGTGCTCCGTATTAAAGGCAATGTGCCATTAGGTGGCATTTTTGATATTCGTCCGCATGTGAAAAGGGCAGTTATTGGGGGAATGCTGAGCCCGCAGGAGCTCACTCAAGTTGCTAGTACGATCCATGCAAGCAGGCAAATGAAAAGATTTATAGAGGACTTTGCAGAAGAAAGCAGCCTGCCTATTTTGCAGGGATATACAGATAAAATTATTGTTTTGGCGGATCTGGAGACGTCCATCCGAAATGCTGTCGATGAAAATGGTGAAGTGCTTGATAGTGCTAGCGAGGCGCTCCGGTCACTCCGCAATCAGCTGCGCACAAAGGAATCACGTGTAAGAGAGCGCCTGGAGAGTATGATTCGTTCTTCCAGCGCACAAAAGATGCTTTCCGATGCGATCATCACCATCCGCAATGACCGATTTGTTATCCCTGTAAAGCAGGAATACCGCGGCCATTATGGCGGCATTATCCATGACCAAAGTTCATCCGGGCAAACTTTATTTATTGAACCTCAATCGATTGTCCAGCTAAATAATGAACTTCAAGGCATCAGGGTAAAAGAGCAGCAGGAAATCGAACGAATTTTGATTGCGCTGTCCGGACTTGCAGCTGAATACAGTGGTGAATTGGAGACAATTGTGGAAGTGCTTGGGGAAATTGACTTTATGTTTGCTAAAGCAAGGTACAGCAAGCGGATTAAGGCATCAAAGCCTAAAGTCAATAATGAAGGAAGGATATCTTTATTTAAAGCGCGCCACCCGCTTATACCTCCCGACGAAGTGGTCGCTAATGATATCACATTGGGAGAGGAATACTCCACCATTGTTATTACTGGTCCAAACACGGGAGGTAAGACTGTTACGCTAAAAACGGTTGGTCTTTGTACATTAATGGCCCAGGCAGGCATGCAGATCCCTGCCCTGGATGGCTCGGAGACTGCAGTTTTTGGGGCTGTATATGCGGATATCGGGGATGAACAGTCCATTGAACAAAGCTTAAGTACCTTTTCTTCGCATATGGTAAATATTGTGGATATCCTGAATCATGTCGATTTTAACAGTCTTGTTCTATTTGATGAGCTGGGAGCTGGAACTGATCCTCAGGAGGGGGCTGCCCTTGCTATTTCCATCCTTGATGAAGTTTACAAGCGCGGAGCCAGGGTTATTGCCACTACCCATTATCCTGAACTCAAAGCCTACGGCTATAATAGAGAAGGAGTTATTAACGCAAGTGTAGAATTTGATATTGAAACGCTTAGCCCAACTTATAAGCTGCTTATTGGTGTGCCGGGACGAAGCAATGCTTTCGAAATATCAAAACGCCTGGGGCTCAATGACAAAGTGATTGATACGGCCAGGTCCTATATTGGTGCAGATACTAATCAGGTTGAAAAGATGATAGCTTCCCTTGAAGAAAGCCGAAAGCAGGCGGAATCTGACAGGGAAGAAGCAAATGATTTATTAAAGGATGCAGAAAAACTCCATAAAGATCTGCAAAAGCAAATGATTGAATTTTATGAGCAAAAAGATTCAATGCATGAGAAAGCAGCGGAGAAAGCTGCAGATATCATTGAAAAAGCTAAAGCTGAGGCAGAGCAGATTATTCGTGATTTAAGAAAGATGCGCATGGAAAAAAATGCGGAGGTTAAGGAACACGAGCTGATTGAAGCGAAAAAACGATTGGCTGAAGCTGCTCCGCAGATTAGGAAAACACAAAACAAAGCCAAGCCTAAAAATGATAAACACACCTTCGCACCTGGCGATGAGGTCAAGGTTTTAAGCTTTGGACAGAAAGGCCATCTGCTGGAAAAGGTGTCGGATAAGGAATGGCAAGTCCAGATTGGGATCTTGAAAATGAAGGTTTCCGAGAAGGATTTGGAATATATTAAGAGCCCTAAACCAGTTGAAACAAAGCCAATGGCTACAGTAAAGGGTAAAGACTTTCATGTGAGTCTTGAGCTGGATTTGCGCGGTGAACGATACGAAAATGCCCTGTTAAGAGTAGAGAAATATATTGATGACGCTCTTTTGGCAGGCTATCCGCGTGTGTCCATTATCCATGGAAAAGGTACTGGAGCCTTGAGGCAGGGTGTTCAGGAATATTTGAGAAACCACAGATCTGTTAAAAAAATCCGATTTGGCGAAGCTGGAGAAGGCGGAACAGGTGTTACAGTTGTTGAGTTTAAATAAGAAATTAGATATTTGTTTCCAGGCCTCTCTTCTAGCTCAGCGCGGGGCTAGTGGCTGTTCTAATAACCGTTTGAATCCGGGCATCAAGTTCGGCTTTGAACTGAAGATTGCGAAAAGACCTTAAATTCCAACGGGGAGAATGCAAATGAACCAATTTTGGGAAAATGAATATATTCAGACAGCCGCGTATTATAGTGTTGTCATTTTATGTATGATTGTCTTTTTAGCCATTTTTGAACTGGTCACCAAATACCGCAATTGGGAAGAAATCAAAAATGGCAATATTGCAGTTGCAATGGCAACTGGAGGAAAAATATTTGGGATTGCCAATATCTTCAGGCATTCCATTTTGCATAATGATACATTATTAACGATGATTGTTTGGGGAATATTTGGATTCGTTCTATTATTGATCGGCTATTTTATCTTTGAATTTTTAACACCTAAGTTTAAAATTGATGAAGAAATCGAGAATAATAACAAAGCGGTCGGCTTTATTTCGATGGTGTTATCGATTGGTTTATCGTATGTCATTGGGGCAGGTTTATCTTAAGGAGAGATTTATTGCAGTGGAAAAACTAGCTAAAGTTTTACTGGTTCTTAGCGGAGTATTTCTTCTCATAGGAGCCATTTATATATTTTTCATCGTGTAATGTTTTAGTGATATAGGTAAATACAAAAAAACGCCATTGTTTTATGGCGTTTTTTATTTTTAATTCTTACAGGAATTTCCCAGTATAAAGGACAACCTTCTATAAAATTTTCTGCCTATGTGAAAGGTCTTATTCTAATTGTCATAGAGACGGCATTATATTATAATAAGAATGAACAGTTAGAATGTTCTAAAAATTTTCAGTTATGTTCAAATTGGAGAAGAACTCTCCCTTTGAGCATTCAATAAGGAGGGACACAATGGCAGAATCAAAACCATGGCTAGAACAGTACCCGGCAGATATCCCCTCAACCTTGTCATATCCCAGTCAGCCGGTGCAGGAATATTTAAAACAAGCAGCAGATGAATTCCCGGAAAAAATAGCCATCCAATTTATGGGGAAGGAAATTACCTATAAATATGTGTATGATTCTTCAATTAAGCTGGCTGCGTATCTGCAAAATATCGGGATTGAAAAGGGAGATAGGGTAGCAATCATGCTCCCAAACACCCCACAGTCTGTTATCAGCTATTACGGAATTTTGATGGCTGGAGGAGTTGTTGTACAGACAAATCCATTGTATATGGAACGAGAGCTTGAATATCAAATGAAGGATTCAGAGGCAAAGGCGATCATTACAATGGACATTTTATTTCCAAGAGTGACTAAAGTGATGCCTCAAACAAATTTAGAACACATAATTGTAACCGCTATCAAAGATTTTCTTCCATTCCCTAAAAATCTGGTTTATCCATTTATGCAAAAAAAACAGTATGGCATTGTCGTCAATGTGAAGCATGAAGGACATAACCATTTGCTTACAGAGATTTTAAAAAGGCCTGCTGAACCTCTCGTGATTCATAAATTTGATTTTGAGGAAGACTTGGCTTTATTGCAATACACTGGGGGCACTACTGGTTTTCCAAAGGGTGTTATGCTATCGCATCGGAACCTGGTTTCCAATGCCGCAATGTGCAAAGCATGGCTTTATAAATGCAGGCGCGGCGAGGAAGTGGTACTGGGCATTTTGCCATTTTTCCATGTGTATGGAATGACAACAGTAATGATTTTGTCTGTAATGGAAGCGCACAAAATGGTCCTCCTGCCTAAGTTTGACCCTGAAACGACATTGAAAACAATTCAAAAGCAGCGCCCAACATTATTTCCTGGGGCACCGACCATTTATATTGGCTTATTAAATCATCCGGATCTGAAAAAATATGATTTGTCCTCCATTGATTCTTGCATCAGCGGATCAGCAGCTCTTCCTGTTGAAGTCCAGCAGAAATTTGAGGAAATAACAGGCGGAAAACTTGTTGAAGGCTACGGCTTAACAGAGTCTTCACCCGTTACTCATGCGAACTTTCTATGGGATCGTCCGCGTGTTAAAGGAAGCATAGGCGTGCCCTGGCCGGATACTGATTCAGCCATTTTTTCACTAGAGACAGGTGAACCGCTCCCAGTAGGGGAAGTTGGTGAGATTGCAGTAAAAGGCCCTCAGGTAATGAAAGGTTATTGGAACCGGCCCGAAGATACTGCACAGACTTTAAGGGATGGCTGGCTGCTGACAGGGGACCTTGGCTACATGGACGAGAAGGGATATTTCTATGTTGTGGACAGGAAAAAGGATATGATCATTGCTGGCGGGTTTAATATTTATCCGCGTGAAATAGAAGAAGTACTTTACGAGCATCCTGCAGTACAGGAAGTAGTGGCTGCCGGAATTCCGGATCCTTACCGGGGCGAAACCGTAAAAGCTTATATTGTGCTGAAAGAGGGCTCAGAAGCAACTGAAGATGAGTTGAATCAATTTGCAAGAAAGCATCTTGCAGCCTATAAGGTTCCTAGGCTATACGAATTCCGCCAAGAGCTTCCAAAGACAGCTGTCGGAAAGATATTGAGAAGAGCACTTGTAGATGAAGAAAAAAAGAGATTAAAAGAAGAAGAGGAAAAGCGGGCTTAATTGCAGAGACCGATTCCCATCGGCTCTTTATTTTTGATATATTATGCTTGTCCGTTGTTCTAGGGAATGTCATAATGAACTAAATATTTCGGCGGTAATTTCTTGACAGAAATGATGTGTGCTACTATTATAGAAACATGAATGATGATTCATTCATTTTATGCCTCAAAACGAATTTTAAAGGAATATATAAAATCATAGTTAAACTATTGGCTTGCTGGTTCTTATTTTACTGGTTAAAACAGCAGCACGGATGGTGATTTCACGTAAAGGCAGGCGACCCATCCGGCTGCACCAAATAAAGGAAAAAGTGCACTGCCGTTTAGCTGGTTTTTTATTCTTGAAAGGAGGGAAAAGCTTGAAGAAAACGAAACCTAAATACCGGCAAATTATTGATGCGGCGGTAGTTGTGATTGCCGAAAATGGCTATCACCAGGCACAGGTATCTAAAATTGCAAAGCAGGCAGGTGTCGCTGACGGCACCATATACTTATATTTTAAAAACAAAGAAGATATCTTAATATCCCTCTTTCAGGATAAAATGGGTTACTTCGTAGAGAAAATCGAAGAAAAAATTGCAGGAAAAGAGAAAGCTGCAGAGAAACTATTAATGATGGTAGAAACGCACTTTAAAATGCTCTCTCAAGACCGCCACCTGGCAATAGTCACCCAGCTCGAGCTGAGGCAATCCAATAAAGATCTCCGCCATAAAATCAATGAAGTCCTTAAGGGTTACCTTGCCTTAGTGGAAAAAATACTGGCAGACGGCAAGGATAGCGGGGAGTTTTCAAGTGATCTGGACATAAGGCTTGCCAGGCAAATGATATTTGGCACGATGGATGAAACGGTAACGACTTGGGTGATGAATGAACAAAAATATGACCTTACTGCTTTGGCAGAACCCGTTCATAAGCTGCTGATCAACGGTTGCGGGAATGTTTGATCCTCATAAAGTGCTATTAAAATATAATGAGGAGGAATATGATTGGAATATTTGAAATGGTCCCATCAGGATATGGTGGCGACGATCACAATTGAACGTCTGCCGGCAAATGCTCTTTCATCCGGACTGTTAAAAGAGCTGTCAGCTGTTCTGGATGAAGTTGAACCGAATGAAGATATCAGAGTAATTCTCATCCACGGAGAAGGCAGATTTTTCTCTGCTGGCGCTGATATTAAAGAATTTACGACAATAGAAAGCGGAGATGCTTTTTCCAGCCTCTCAACCTATGGACAGGACTTATTCGAAAGAATGGAAAAATTCCCTAAGCCGATTATTGCAGCCATTCATGGTGCTGCTCTCGGCGGTGGACTAGAACTGGCAATGGGCTGCCACTTCCGGCTTGTTGCTGAAAATGCAAAGCTTGGTCTTCCTGAGCTTCAGCTCGGATTGATTCCTGGCTTTGCCGGATCGCAGCGTCTTCCTCGCTTTGTTGGTCCAGCACGTGCGGCAGAAATGCTATTCACAAGTGACCCAATCACAGGCCTGGAAGCAGTCCAATATGGCCTGGCAAATCATGCTTACCCTGAAGAGGAGCTATTGGAGAACGCCTATAAAATGGCCAAAAAGATTGCCAAGAAGAGCCCTGGTTCTATTAAGGCAGCGATTGAGTTATTGAATTATGGGAAGACTGGACAGTTCTATGAAGGCGTTAAAAGAGAAGCAGAATTGTTTGGAGAGGTTTTTGTTTCAAAAGATGGTAAGGAAGGCATATCTGCTTTTATTGAAAAGCGAGAGCCGAACTTCACCGGGCAATAGTTTTTCAAAGTTTTGCCCTGAAAGATTACATTCATTCTTATAATCTATTATAATGGACTTGTATGCGGATGATTTAATCTTCAGAAGATTCATTGGTTAAATTCTGGTCTGCCAGCGAGCGGCCGCTCAATCACATGATTTGGGCGGTCCCAGCAGATTGGCCTTTCTGTATGCCTTGAATATTTTCAATCTTTCGAAGTGCAGAAATGTTTTTATTAATAGCTATGTTAACGCCATTGTTGGCTTCTCTTTTTTACTGGGAGTGAAATTCAGCAGGCAAGTTTAACAGAGCTAAATTACTAGGAGGGAAATCATGAACATCTACGTATTAATGAAGAGAACATTTGATACTGAAGAAAAAATTACGATCTCAGGCGGCAAAATCAACGAAGATGGCGCTGAATTTATCATTAACCCTTATGATGAATATGCGATTGAAGAAGCGATCCAGATTCGCGATGCACAAGGCGGGGAAGTTACAGTAGTTTCCGTGGGAACAGAGGAAGCTGAAAAGCAGCTTCGCACAGCCCTTGCCATGGGTGCAGATAAGGCTGTTTTAATCAATACGGAAGATGACCTCGAAGACGGAGACCAATTTACAACTGCTAAAATTTTATCAGAATATCTAAAAGATAAAGAAGCGGACTTAATTATTGCCGGGAATGTAGCCATTGATGGCGGTTCAGGCCAAGTAGGTCCACGAGTAGCTGAGCTTCTGGGCATTTCCTATGTTACAACAATCACCAAACTTGAAATCGATGGTAGCTCTGCTACTATAGTGCGCGATGTTGAAGGTGATTCTGAAGTGATTGAAACATCCCTTCCGCTATTGGTAACTGCTCAGCAAGGCTTAAACGAGCCGCGTTATCCATCATTGCCGGGAATTATGAAGGCAAAGAAAAAGCCTCTAGATGAGCTTGAGCTTGACGACCTGGACCTTGAGGAAGACGATGTTGAAGCAAAAACAAAGACAATTGAAATATACTTGCCGCCTAAGAAAGAAGCAGGAAAAGTTCTTGAAGGCGAATTGGAAGATCAAGTTAAAGAACTGGTTAACCTTCTTCATACCGAAGCCAAAGTTGTCTGATCGGAATTAACTGATAATAAAAACGCAGGGGGTAAAGCATATGGCTAGAAAAGTATTAGTGTTAGGTGAAGTCCGTGACGGTTCATTGCGTAATGTATCCTTCGAAGCGGTAGCAGCAGGAAAAACTGCAGCAGAAGGCGGAGAAGTTGTAGGTGTTTTAATCGGCGAATCTGTAAGCGCTTTAGCTCAGGAATTAATCCAGTATGGAGCTGATCGTGTAGTAACTGTTGAAGATGAAAAATTAAAACAGTATACTCCGGACGGATATTCTCAGGCTTTAATGGCTGTTATTGAGTCTGAAAGCCCTGAAGGACTTATTTTTGGACATACAGCACTTGGAAAGGACCTTGCTCCTAAAATTGCTGCCAAATTGGAATCAGGATTAATATCCGATGTAACAAGCCTTGAAGAAGCGGGCGGAAACCTTGTGTTCACACGTCCAATCTATTCAGGAAAAGCATTCGAAAAGAAAATCGTAACAGATGGCTTGCTGTTTGCGACTATTCGTCCAAACAATATTTCTCCATTGGAGAAGGATGAATCAAGATCTGGCGATGTTTCTTCAGTATCTGCAGATATCAAGGATCTTCGTACAATCATTAAAGAAGTTGTCCGCAAAGCAAGCGAAGGCGTCGACTTATCGGAAGCAAAAGTAATTATTGCTGGCGGCCGAGGTGTTAAAAGCGAGGAAGGCTTTGAACCATTAAAAGAGCTTGCGTCTGTTCTAAATGGAGCTGTTGGTGCATCACGAGGAGCTTGTGATGCGGATTACTGTGACTATTCACTGCAAATTGGCCAAACAGGTAAGGTAGTTACTCCAGACCTTTATATTGCTTGCGGCATCTCAGGAGCTATCCAGCATTTAGCGGGCATGTCAAACTCAAAAGTAATCGTAGCCATCAATAAAGATCCTGAAGCAAATATCTTTAAAGTGGCAGATTACGGCATTGTTGGCGACCTGTTTGAAGTTGTCCCAATGTTAACAGAAGAGTTTAAGAAACTTAAAGTAAACGCGTAAGAATCAGCTGATTGGCTATTCTTGAATAGAGTTGAAAGGGCGGCTATTGGCCGCCCTTTATACATAATCACAGATACAGGCAAAGAGGAATAATTCGCATAAAATAGGGTAAATTACGATCGAGCAAATTGTTAGCAACATATTATAAACGATGATATACTGTCGTTAGTATTTGAGTTAAATTTTAGGAGGCATACAAATGGCTATTACACATGCAACTGATCAAAACTTCACTACTGAAACAGGTTCTGGTTTAGTATTGGCTGATTTCTGGGCTCCTTGGTGCGGGCCTTGTAAAATGATCGCTCCAGTATTGGAAGAGCTTGATTCTGAAATGGGCGATAAAGTTAAAATTGTAAAAATTGATGTTGACGAAAACCAGGAAACTGCCGGAAAGTTTGGCGTAATGAGCATCCCGACTTTAATCGTTCTAAAAGACGGTGAAGTAGTAGACAAAGTGGTTGGTTTCCAGCCGAAAGAAGCTCTTGCTGAACTTCTTTCTAAACATGCTTAATGTATGAGAATCCCGATGTCCTTAACGGACATTCGGGATTTTTTTATTTAATTCAAAAAATAGACAAATATCTTACCAAACGCTTATTGACAGTGAGAATCATTCTCTATATAATAAGCATTGTTAATGAAAATCATTATCATTTAATTAATTTATTCATCATACTATCATTCATATCATACACAGGAGGATTACATAACATGAAAAAGAGAGAATTAAGAAAAATTTTTGCAAGTTTCCTAGTAGCAAGTGTGGCACTTACTGCATGTAATAACGGCGGTGATGAAGCGGAGAAGCCTGAGGAAACTAAGCAGGAAGAACAGGCCGCAGAAGATCAAGAGGAATCTAAAGAAGAAACAGCTGAAGAAAGCGCTGCTGTTCAGCAGACAAATGTTTTTACTGAAATGAAAGCTGAGCTTGAAAAAGCGAAAGAAGACCAGGAAGTTGATTGGGACTTAGTTATTGAAAAATATCAATCAGGCCTTCAAAACGGGGTAAACGAGGTTGACGGTGAATTTGATGCAATCATAATGGCAGCTCTTGAAGCAGGTAAATCAGGGGATATGGATCCAAATATCGCACGCCAGCTTGTAGATAAAACAACACAATCCTATTTCTACCAAAAACAGAAATCACTTCATAAAGAAGCAGCTGAAAAGCTTGCTGAAGAAAACCAGGAAGAAGCGGAAAAGTCATTTGAACAAATTAAGCATCTTGCAGAAGAGATTTTTGTCCCAACAGCAGTTAAGAGGGATGAATATTATCAATTAAGCGGAGAGGCAAGCATTGCAGAAAATATTAATGCAGGTCTTGAAGCGCAGGAAGAAGCTCTAACATCCGGAAATGCAGATGATTTCAATGTATTCATCCAATTAACAGACAAATCAGTGTACAAGAGCTATTATCTTGCGTCAGCTTCTTATGCAGAAAAAATTGAAGCGGCTGTAAAAGAAGGTAAAGATGAAGCAGAATTAAAAAATATGCAGGCAGAAGCATGGGGCTTTTATCAAGCGATTAAAGGTTCATTATCAGGCGGAGACGAGGAAGCTGCAAACAAGTTGAATGAGCTATTTTCATTGGATGCTACAGAACCAGCTTCCATCAAAGCTGACGAAGTAAATAGCCTGTTCAATAAAGCAATTGTCGGAAAAATAAAGAGCTATCATGAAAAAGTGCCAGCATCTCTTGGTGAAGATAAATTAGTTGATGCAAAAACCCAGGCTCTTGAAGGAAACATGTTCTTGAAGGCACTTCAAATCCAATTGAATGAAAAACTTGGTGAAGATAAGGCACAGGAAGCATTTACACATGCGGAAGAATGGTTTAATGCTGTATCGGAAGGCAGCCAGGAAGAAGCTAAAACACATAGCGATGCGATCATCCAGACTGTTGATCAATTGCTTCAATAATGAAAAGGCCGCAGATTTGCGGCCTTTCTTATTGGGAACATAATAGGATGTCTGATTTCCGGCAATTGCCTGAATAGACTAGCAGGAAATTCATCTGCGGCTATGATAGAATAGCTTTTGTCTATCTAGTGTAAGGAGATGTCAGTATGAAAGTCTTAATTACAGGGGGCGCAGGCTTTATTGGAAGCCACCTAGCCCGGTTTTTAATAGCAAAAAATAATGAGGTTTCTATAATAGACTCACTTCACCCCTACTATTCCAAGGAGAAAAAAAGAGAACATATTAAATGCATAAAGGATGCAGGTTCTTTTTATTTTTATGAGATGGATTTGCTTGATAGGGAGAAAACAATTGATGCGATAAAAGAGATTGCACCTGATACAATCATACATCTTGCAGCATTGCCAGGTGTATCATACTCTATCGCACAGCCGCTTGAATATGTTGATTACGACATAAAAGCAACGATCAATGTTTTGGAAGCTGCGGGGCAAGCGAGTGTGCCTAAGGTAATATTTGCTTCCTCGTCTTCAGTCTACGGCAATTCCGAAGGACCTTGCAAAGAAAATATGGCGGCAGGGAAAGTGATTTCGCCGTATGCCGCGTCTAAATATGCAGCAGAATCCTTCTGTCATGTGTATGAACATCTCTACGGATTTAAAATGATTATCCTAAGATTCTTTACGGTATATGGACCATGGGGACGTCCAGATATGGCCATAGCAGGATTTATTAAAAAACTTCTTAATTCTGAGGAGATTACGGTTTTTGGTGAGGGTTCTGCAAGGGACTATACCTATATAGATGATATTGTTAACGGAATCAATCTATCAATCGAAAAGCTCGATAGCAGCGAAATTATCAATTTGGGTTCTGGTAACCCAATCACGATGGAAGCATTGCTTCATGAATTAAAAGCGTACTTCCCTAATTTGAAGGTGAAAAGAAAAGGAAGCAGAAAAGGAGATGTGGATAAAACCTGGGCAGATATCGGTAAAGCAAGCCAGCTGCTTGGCTACAAACCAGCAGTGTCTTTCAGAGAAGGAATAAGCGAAACAGTAAAATGGGCAAAGCAAAATGAGAGCATTCTTTAAATCCAAAATTAAATATATGATCTCCGTATTTATTGTCATCTCTTTCTTAATTTTAAGTTACTTCTATTTTGACGGGGATAAAATTTTGGTCAGTCTAAGAGCTGTCTTCTCCCATCCATTCGCTTTATTAATCATTATGGGAGTTTACTTGCTTTCTTTTATTCTGAAGGCGTTCGCATGGAAATGGTACCTTAAAGGAATTCCGCGCTTTTCAACCTGTCTTATCGGCGTGATTTATAGCCTGTTTATCAATCATGTCCTGCCTGTAAAAGCAGGGGATCTGTCAGAATGGGCGTTATGAGAAACAGAGAAAAGGAGATTTCAGCATTGGAATCAGCGCATTCCGTTATTGTGCTCCGTGCCCTTGATTTTGCCAGCCTAATTATCATGGCCAGTGCTGGAATCTTTGTCTTTCAAATAAATGCTCATTTCTCTTTTGCCCTGGTGCTAACTGCCCTTGCAGGAGGGATAGTCTTGCTGGTTCTTCTCAAAAAAATTCTCCCGAAGAAGCTTGCAGAACAATATCAAGTATTGAAAGAGGCATTGCTTGGCAAGAACGGTATTCTGATTTTCCTCTTTACATTCGCCAGCTGGATTCTGGAGGCAGGGGTTGTGTTCGTAACGATTATCCTCATTGCCAACCCTATTAGTCCTTTGGAAGCTATTTGGGTAAACAGTATGACCGTGGCAGGGCAGATTTTTCAAATAACACCTGGAGGGTTAGCCAATTATGAAGCAGTTATGGCGTTTGCACTTAATGCCATTGGCGTGGACCTGGAAACTGGGTACACCATTGCCCTTCTAACACACGGAATAAAATTTTTATTCTCTTATTTGGCTGGAGCTAGTGTTTTCATTATTTATCCTATTAAACTTAATACAATCATCCAATGGGTGAAAAAGAAAGGAGAGGTGAATTAGAATGAAGAGCGCATCTAAATTTGAGAAATTTGCAGCCAGGTGCTGGAACTTATTGAATGAAGGGAAACCTTTTACACCTATTTTTGTGTTGGGGACTATGGTGCTGTTTCACTTATTGGAATTTGCCAGCGGGGAAAACATCATCTACTGGCTAATTGGTTTATTGATCGCGGCACCTTTGCTCGTTATTTATTTTATTTATGATTTCCCTTTATTTCTACGCAATTATTTATGGATTCCTTTTGTCGTTTTCTTGATTGTTTGGAATGCGGCCTCGATCACGCTATTGTTTTTTGCGGCAGGATTATATTTTTTCTTCACAGTGTTTTTCTGGGGAACATTATATTATCACCTAAGAATAGGAACTACATGGCTTAATTTTACACGCTTTTGGAAACTGGTCCTTAAAAATAGTGACTCGACGAGCGGGAATGCCCAGGAGCAGCTGCCGAAATTCCTGCTGGTTGTTTCAATATGGGAGATGTCATACCAGAATTTAAAAGCTGCGATCGAAATTCCTTATACAGGCTTGGCACTATTCTATTTATTCATTTTTATCTTTGCCTTTATACTGCATAAAAATCTTTTTGATTGGCACCCGAAAATGTATGGACAATATACAAAGGAGCTTTATGTACAGCCTAGCTGTGCTGTGTCAGATAAAGTAGTTATTATTGTGATTGATGGAATGAGAAAAGAAAGGTTCTATGAAGCCGAGACACCTTTCCTTGATTATTTGAAGGAAACTGGAACTGAATATATGAATATGGAGACAGTCTACCCTGCGCGGACGGTGGTTTGTTTCTCCAGCATGTTTACCGGTACATATCCGTTTGAGCACGGCATTAAATCCAATATGGTATGGAAGCTGGGCATAAACACAGAAAGTATTTTTGATTCTTTGCGTAAAGTGGGGAAAAAAGGAAGGCTTCTGGGTATTGCCCATCTTGTAGACTCAATGGGAAGCGATGTAGAGACTGTTACAGCTGTTATGCATAATGACAAAGCGGACCCCAATATCATGGCAAGGGCAAAGAAAATTATGAAAGAGCAGGACCCGGATTTATTCATTGTTCAAATGATTGCTACAGACCAGACAGGGCACAGCAGAGGGGTATTATACGATGAATACCTGCAGAAAATAAAAGAAGCGGACACCTTGGTCAAAGATTTTGTTGAAGAGCTTGAGCGTGATGGGAAAATGGAAAACACAACCTTAATGATATGCGCGGACCATGGACAGGCCGATGGGATTGGAGGGCATGGCCATTTAGATGAAGGAGAGCGTTTTGTCCCGTTTATCGTACACGGCCCAAATATTCATAAAGGTAAAAAAGTAGAAGAAAAACACAGCCTTGTATCAATGGCTCCGACTATTGCTTATTTATTGGGAGCACCATTCCCTGAGCAAAGTAGGGGGAAAATTTTGGAAGAGGCAATCCGGAAGGGAAGCGACAGGACATGAAAAAACAGACAGTGATCGTCTTTCTGCCGGCATTCAATGAAGAGGGATCAATCGGGGATGTTATACGCGGGATCCCCCGTGATTTTCATCCGCTGGCAGAAGTAAAAGTACTTGTAATCGATGATGGTTCAAAGGATCGAACGGTTGAGATCTCAAGAAAAGCAGGTGCAGATTATATAGTCAGCTTTAAATCCAATAAAGGGCTAGGAGCAGCAGTAAGGGCAGGTTTGCAGGAATGTTATTCAAGGGGAGCAGACATTGGTGTCATGATCGATGCTGACGGCGAATATCCGGCCAGTCAGATTCCGGATTTATTGGCACCCATTTTTAGAGGCGAAGCTGATTACACAATGGGTTCACGTTTTATGGGAACGATTAAAGGAATGAAGCTACATCGACGCCTCGGTAATTATTGTTTTACATTGGTTCAATCGGTAATCCTAAGAAAGTGGATTGTTGACGGGCAATCTGGCATGAGGGCTTTTTCTAGGCAGGCTTTACAGCACGCGGAAATTATCCATGATTACAATTATGCGCAGGTATTATCTCTCAATCTGATCCGGAAAGGCTTCAGAGTGAAGGAAGTTCCCATTCAGTATCGGGTCCGTTCTACCGGAGAATCATTCATCACATTCAAAGGGTATTTAAGCTCTGTTATCCCAGCCATTTGGAAAGAAATCAGAAGGCCTGTACGAAAAGTGGATATTGATTTTACGGCCCATATTCTTGAGTCAAACAGTCAAATGAAAATAGCAAAAAGTAATGGCAAAAGTGTGACAATTGCAAATTGACATTGACAATTAGACTGATAATTATTATCATTATCAATGTAGGAGGAAGTTAGATGAAAAAACTCTTTTCTTTTTGTTTGATATTGATATTCGTTCTCAATAATAGTTTTTCGCTAACAGCCCACGCATATTCATACGGAAATCCAGGAAAAGAACAATTCGCTGAAGCATATAAAGAACTGGAAGCTTATGTTGAAAATGACGATTGGGACAATGCACGCAAAATTTATGATACCTACCAGAAGGATTTTGACCTTTATTTTACAAAGGTAAAACCCGACATGGAAAAGGCATTGGAAACGAAAGACAAAGACTTGCTCCTAAGAAGCTATCAGGCTGCTATGGAACTGAATGTGGAACGCCGCCTTCACTTTGCCCAGGAACAATTTGATGATTATGGGCAGGCAAAGTTATTGCTAGCAAAGGCAAGAGGCACTTTTACAGTTTTGGAGCCTGAAGTAATTAAGAAAGCAGATCAAGAAACAGTTGATAATATATATAAAGCGTTTGATGATGCACTAACCGCACTTGGAAATCCGGGGTTATTTGGTATTGGAAGCAAAAACAGTGATAAAGAACTATTTGACGAAAAAGTGGATTACATAATAGAGGTTCTTCATCCTTTGTTCCCGATTGTTTCTGAAGAAGAAAAAGATAAAAGCCACTTAACCGAAGAAAATCTGGGGATTTTTTCAGGGGATGATGAAGGAAATTCAACATTATGGCTCATCTTTTCAGCCGTTTTGATTGTTGCCTTTATTCTCATCATTGTTACTCAAAAGCTTCGCAAGAAAAAATAAAGCATCATTTGAGGGGGATTCTCAAAATGGACTTTCAGGCTTTTCTCATCACGCTCCGGGAAGCACTTGAAGCAACGT
Source organism: Cytobacillus sp. C11.1 (assembly GCF_058145115.1). Taxonomy (NCBI): domain Bacteria; kingdom Bacillati; phylum Bacillota; class Bacilli; order Caryophanales; family Bacillaceae; genus Cytobacillus; species Cytobacillus sp. C11.1. The sequence continues at coordinate 2,002,795 of NZ_CM176935.1, forward strand.
TAATTGTAGGTTTGATTCTTTCTTATTTGACAAGGCTGAATGCTGATAAATACAAGAAATGGGTATATGTCGGTGTCCTGCTTGCATTGGTAACGAGCTTTCTCGTAGCATTGCTGTTCCAGGTTATTTTCACCGGCTTTGCCAGCTTTGGATCAGAGGTTTACCTAAAGGTCGGAATCATGTTTGCATCAGTCTTCCTTCTGACCCATATGGTTGTCTGGATGGCTAAACAATCCAAAGATATTAACGGCGACATGCAAAAGAAAATAAATGCTGCTTTAACTGCAGGAAGCATAGGCGCTATGATTCTACACTCCTATCTGATTGTAGTTCGTGAAGGTGTGGAGACTGTATTCTTCTTTGCTGCGATCAGCGGTGGGGATGTGACAAAAGTATTTCAAAGCTTTGGAGCATTAAGCGGTTTGCTTCTTGCTTTAATGATTGGCTATTTGTTCTTCTCAGGTACAATGAAAATATCATTAAAAGCTTTCTTCCGTGTAACGGGCGTACTCATCATGTTTATTGCTGCAGGCCTTCTTGTACAAGGTATCGGAGTCTTGCAGGATTTAGGAAAGATGGGTTCCCTGTATACGGATGCGGAAGGTAAGCCACAGGAACTGTATAATATTGTTCAAGTCATGCCTGAGCACTACCAGGATGAACTGCATTACAAACGGGATACTGGAAACGAAACATTGATCAGCGGTCAGGTTGGCCTATTTATGGCAGCGATGTTCGGCTACAGCCATAATCCATCTCTTGAGCAGGTTGCAGGCTATTGGCTATACTTTGGATTTGTAGCTCTCTGGATGTGGCTCATTCATAAAGGAATTTGGGAAAGAGTCCTGGCAAGAATTAAGAATAGCTTCAGTATTTCTGGCAAAACAGCTTAAGTTGAAAAAGTAAGATTTTAAGGTCAAAATATATTGTAGAATCCCTCAAAAAGGCTCGCAGCAAGCGGGTCTTTTTTCAGCTTATTTTTTCATTTAGCAGATGATAAGGATGTTTGAAATGAATAGATTTTATCTTGTATGGGTTATGATTTTCTATCTTGGCACTCTATATGGCTATCGGTTCTGCAATGCTGTTTCTTTTGCTGCGGGCTGGGATCAGGTGGATTTTTCTCTTGCTATTAGTGAATATGATCTTGTAAAAATGCAGCCCCATTTTCCTGGATATCCCTTTTTTATCCTTGGTGGAATACTGTTTTTTACTTTTATAAAAAATCCGCCAGAGGCACTTTCCATTTTGAATATGACTATGATGCTGTTAACCACGATTCCGTTGTTTTTTCTTGCAAGACAGTACTTAAGTGTGAATAAAGCTGCCCTTACGGTCATGATTCTGCAATCTGTCAGCTATATTGCTGTTATGACAGGCCAGCCTATGTCGGAAGGAGCAGCCTTGGCGATCATTCCATGGTATTTATGGAGTCTGAGCGCAGCTATGAAAAAAGATAAAGTGGCAATAGGATTTATACCGGCTATTTTACTTGGACTTCTGCTTGGGGTAAGGCTATCCTATGCAGTGTTTGCTGCAGGCCTTATCTTTCAGTGGCTTGCCCTTTTTAAAAAACAAGGAAGAAAAGCAGTACCTAAGATATTAGTGTATTGCTTTATCGCTCTTATGGCCCAGCTTGTGTGGGTTTCAGCACTGGCGTTTAATACTGGCGGATTTGCTTATCTTTTTCAGCTCGCTTTCGGCTTTACAGAAGGACATTTTTCAGATTGGGGAGGAACCGCCGCTGTACAAGCTGATCCCTTTTGGGAAACGCTATTCATTTTAATAGGCAGGAATTTGCTTTGGGTGGGTTTAGGCTCCGGAAACGTGATAGTCTTTATAATCAGTATGGTTCTTGCAGTTATCGCTGTTTTTAAGTTTAAAAATGCACCGGATTTAAAAAGGAATCCTCAATTAATACTTATGGCTTTATTGGGAGCTTTCTATTTTTTTTGGGCATTATTTGCTCAAAATATTGATAAACCAAGACATATACTTCCGCTTTTGATGCTGATTGTTTTTTTTATTGCTGTCATTTCTCTTAGAAATTCTGGGAAATTAGTCAACGTTTTGATTGGATTGTTTTTACTTGCCCAAACATTCACAGGGCTCTATTATGTAAGGAAGCAGGCTGAAGAGATACCAGCAATGTATCAGCTTGCAAGTTACCTGGAACAGAAGGAAGAAAAGTTTATTGTCTATACGTGGGAGGAAACAAGAGTATTTCAATACCTTGAGATGCCATTTTCACATAAACGAATTTATACATATCCTTTATTTTTACGGGATATTAAAGATAGAGAAGGTGCCAGCATATATGTGACCGGCAAAGCAGTTGAAGGGTTCAAACAGCAGGGAGCAAAAGTGGAAGAGGAATTTGTAAAAGTCAGCGAGTTTCATTCAGAACCGATATTTGATCCAGTATATCATCATATCGTTTTATATAAGTGGAATAAGGACCCGGGAGGTGAATTGGATGAATGATAATATTAGAAATAAATTGATGCTGCTTCCAGCACAGCCAGGCTGTTACTTAATGAAGGACAGGCAGGGTACTATCATTTATGTAGGAAAGGCGAAAATCCTGAAAAATCGCGTCAGATCCTATTTTACCGGTTCCCATGATGGAAAAACATTAAGGCTTGTCAATGAAATTGAGGATTTTGAATACATTGTCACTTCCTCAGATATGGAAGCATTGATTCTTGAGATGAACTTGATCAAGAAATATGACCCAAAATATAATGTGATGTTAAAGGATGATAAGAGCTATCCTTTTATAAAGCTGACAGCTGAACGGCATCCGCGCCTGATTACAACCCGAAAGGTTAAAAAGGATAAGGGAAAGTATTTCGGGCCTTATCCAAATGTGCAGGCTGCCAATGAAACGAAAAAGCTTCTTGACAGAATTTATCCGCTGCGCAAATGCTCAACCCTTCCTGATCGAGTATGCCTATACTACCATTTGGGCCAATGCCTTGCTCCTTGTGTTAAAGATGTAAGCGAAGAAGAATATAAACGCATGACAGATGAAATTGCAAGGTTCTTAAATGGGGGATATAAAGATATTAAGAAGGATTTAATGGAGAAAATGGCAGCAGCCGCAGAGGAGCTTGATTTTGAGAGAGCTAAAGAGCTCCGGGATAAAATTGTCCATATCGATGCAACCATGGAAAAGCAAAAAATGACGATGACAGACTTTACAGATCGCGATGTATTCGGCTATGCGGTTGATAAAGGCTGGATGTGCGTGCAGGTTTTCTTCATTAGACAGGGCAAACTCATTGAGAGGGATGTATCCATGTTCCCGATTCATAATGAACCGGAGGAAGAAATTTTAACATTTCTGGGCCAATTTTATTCAAAAGCCAACCATTTTAAACCGCGCGAAATATTGGCTCCCGACTCTGTTGATACTGAAATGGCAGAACAGCTTCTTGGTGTGAAAGTGTTAAAGCCACAGCGCGGCCAAAAGAAGGATCTCGTTAAGCTCGCCTATAAAAATGCGAAGATCGCTCTGCAGGAGAAGTTCTCTTTAATTGAACGGGATGAGGAACGTACGATAAAGGCAGTAGAAAATCTTGGGCAGCAGCTTGGCATCTACACTCCTCACAGGATTGAAGCATTTGATAATTCAAATATACAGGGAACAGACCCTGTTTCTGCCATGATTGTCTTTATTGATGGAAAGCCGGAGAAAAGGGAATACCGGAAATATAAAATTAAATCCGTCAAAGGCCCTGATGACTATGAATCCATGAGGGAAGTGGTTCGCCGCAGATATACCAGGGTATTGAAAGAAGAGCTCCCTCTTCCTGATTTGATTATGATTGATGGAGGCAAAGGCCATGTGGAAGCTGTAAGAGATGTGCTTGAAAATGAGCTGGGCCTTGATATCCCTATTTCCGGGCTGGTTAAGGATGAAAAGCACAGGACATCCCAGCTCCTTTATGGCAGTCCGCTTGAGATTATTCCGCTCTCCAGAAACAGCCAGGAATTTTATTTGCTCCAGAGAATTCAGGACGAGGTTCACCGCTTTGCAATCACTTTTCACCGTCAGCTTCGTGGAAAAAGTGCTTTTCAGTCAATCCTTGACGAGATTCCGGGCATTGGCGAGAAGCGGAAAAAGCAATTGTTGAAGGCTTTTGGCTCCGTTAAGAAAATGAAAGAGGCATCTCTTGAAGACTTCAGGGAAATAGGCATACCTGCAAATGTAGCAGAAGAACTAAAGCAGCGCCTTGAGGAAAAGAACGGAAAAGCGTGAACGTAAGCGATTAAATGGAGATAGACAGCCATTTTTTGATATGTTATAATAATTGAAACTTTATATCAATATCACTTTATAGCGATAAAGTATGTGTTCGAAAAGAAAGTTTTTCAAAATTTTTCGAACAACATCGTTAAGTGAAGGTAGAGGTGCGAACTTCATCAGTAAAAGCTTGGAGAAGAATGAGCTTCCGTGAAAAGCTTTGAAAGGGAATGTTTGCCGAAGTGAAGAAGATCTCATCATTTTCTTTGCTGGTTCTGTATTGAATAAATGCAGGATTGTCAGGGCTATGCCGTCCTGGAGAGCTATCTCACTGTGTTTGCTTCTTTTTAACATTTGGCTGCACAGCAATGGGATAGTATATCTCATTGCTTTTTTTATTGCCTAAAAAACGGAAGTAAACCGGTAAAGGGTAATTTACATAGGGACGGCAAACAATACAATACAACAAGATTGTTTAGAAAGAAGGGGAAGTTGTGGGAATCATTGTGCAAAAGTTTGGAGGCACCTCGGTTGGTACTGTTGACCGAATTCAAAATGTGGCCAATCGGGTGATTGAGGAAAAGAAAAGAGGAAATGATGTCGTCGTGGTGGTTTCAGCCATGGGGAAAACGACAGATCAGCTAGTTGGTATGGCAAAGGAGATTTCTCCTGCTCCAAATAAACGGGAAATGGACATGCTGCTTACAACCGGTGAACAAGTGACCATTTCTTTGCTTTCCATGGCTTTAGGTGCGAAAGGGCACCCTGCCGTTTCATTTACAGGCTGGCAGGCCGGGATTAAGACTGAACCCGTCCACGGGAATGCAAGGATATTGGACATTGATACAAGTAAAATCCAAAAGGAACTGCAGCAAGGCAATATAGTCATTGTTGCCGGATTCCAGGGCATGACAGAAGATGGTTCAATCACTACATTGGGCCGCGGAGGATCGGATACTACCGCTGTTGCATTAGCGGCTGCACTTAAAGCTGATAAATGTGATATTTACACCGATGTAACCGGGGTATTTACAACCGATCCGCGGTATATAAAAAATGCAAGAAAGCTTTATTCCGTTTCCTATGATGAAATGCTTGAGCTTGCGAATTTAGGGGCAGGCGTTCTCCATCCAAGAGCAGTAGAATTTGCAAAAAACTATGGACTTCCGCTTGAAGTACGTTCAAGCATTGAAAAGGAATCCGGTACAATTATTGAGGAGGAAGTAAAAATGGAACAAAACTTGGTCGTGCGCGGTGTGGCATTTGAAGATGATATTACAAGGGTGACAATTCTCGGCCTTCCTAATTCACTTACTGGCTTATCAACCATCTTCTCAGCACTTGCTAAAAATCACATTAATGTGGACATCATTATTCAAAGCATGACAGAGGCCAAAACAACCAACCTGTCCTTCTCGATCAAAAATGAAGATCTGACTGATACAGTAAAGGTATTGGAAAAAAATAGGGCTAGTTTAAATTACGAACGCATTGAATGGGAGTCAGGACTGGCGAAAGTTTCGATTGTAGGATCAGGTATGATTTCCAATCCAGGGGTGGCAGCAGAAATGTTTGAAGTGCTTTCAGATAATGAAATACAGGTAAAAATGGTCAGCACTTCGGAAATAAAGGTTTCTGCTGTTGTAGAAAACGGAAAGATGCTTGAAGCAGTTGATGCGTTGCATGAAGCCTTCCAGCTGTCAGGTTCTGCGATAAAAGCCTAATTTCTCGACCTGAGGTAATCAAATATGCTGTGTTAAAGGATCATGGTTGATTTCGGCACCTGTTGCTTGAAGGGGAATGTGCGAGTTTTCGAAAATGCTTTTGCATTCCCTTCGTGCGCTGAAATCGTGTAAGTTTATTCAAAGTCCTGGGGGAGGAACGATTCAAAGGGAGACCCCACAGGTGCAGGTGCCGAGAAGCTCCGGGACTGCCCGCGGTTGGCTGAGCACCTGAAGCAAAACCAACAAGCTAATTTAACAGAGCCAAAAACATATACAAAAAGCTTTCAAAAGGAAACTTTTTGAAAGCTTTTTGCCCAAACATAAATGAAATCACACGGAAGCATCTTTTTTATCCCATTTTACTGTGATTTGGATTTTTCCGGTTTTTTTGCGTGGATGTTCAAAGGCTTCGCAAATGACATCCTTCTGAAATTCTATTTGCTGGGCTATAAACCCAGCTTCAAGCTGAAAGGTGCAGCCATCATTCTTTTTGCATCGGTCGGCGATCAGGGGGCTGGATAATTCCATTTCAACTTCGTGCTTTGTTTCATTTTTAATTGAAAGGTTTCCCCAGCCGGCGTTATGGAAAAACTCGGCAATATGTTCGGCTGAACCAAGAGGATATTTGCGTGCAAGCCTTTTGCCGGCCCAATATAAAATTTCAGGTGCTTCATTGCCTAATAGGTCACGAAGCAGCACTTCCCGGATTAGTTCATATCCGAATACCGGGACTGACTGTATATGATCTTCGTTAGTGGATTTCGCAGATGCTAATTCGCTCAATAGTCTCCCCTCTTTCTATTATTCTATTATATACAATATGCAGAGGGTTTTAATATCCATTCAAGAAAAAATAGAACGATTTGCACAGAAAATATTACTATTTTAATATATGCGAGGCTTTGAAGTTCAGCCAGGCTGAAAGCGTATTGATGACTGATTTAAAGCTATTAATATTTTTTAAAAATTTTTTTAATATGGAACATTTTATGTATCCGTTTTCTTGACGCTCTATTATCTTGGGAGTAAAATGGACATGTCACATAATTGTAAGAAAATGAATAACATTTTCGAGATGATGTCCTGAGCGGGGGCTCAGCATCATTTTTTACAAATCAGGGGGGAAAGTTTATGGCAGGTAATCGAGAGTTTTTTAATCGCAGATTGCATTCATTACTTGGGGTTATACCAGTTGGGCTGTTTTTAGTTCAGCACCTTGTAGTGAACCATTTTGCAACAGGGGGAGAGGAATCTTTTAATAATGCTGCGCATTTTATGGAAAGTCTTCCATTCAGGATTTTCCTTGAAACGTTTGTTATTTATTTACCTTTGTTGTTCCATGCAATTTATGGTCTTTATATTGCTTTTACTGCGAAAAATAATACGAGCAGATTTGGATTCTTCCGCAACTGGATGTTTATGCTCCAGCGTGTAACGGGTGTTATTACATTGGTATTTGTTGCTTGGCACGTTTGGGAAACTCGTGTGCAGGCCGCTTTTGGAGCAGATGTTAACTTTCAGATGATGGAGAACATCCTATCAAATCCATTTATGTTCTGGTTCTATATTATTGGCGTTATTTCTGCGATTTTCCACTTCGCTAATGGCCTTTGGTCATTCCTAGTAAGCTGGGGAATTACAGTATCACCTCGTTCTCAGGTTATTTCAACTTATGTAACGATCGGTATTTTTATCGCACTTTCTATTGTTGGCGTACGTGCGCTTACAGCATTCATTTAATAGACATTAAAACACTATGAGACTATGTTCGGATATTAAAAATAAGAAATATAAGCTTTGAAGTTAGGCAGCTGTCTAGCTCCACAAGGCAAGCTTTGCTTAGCATAATCTGGGCTCGGCTAAAAGCGGCAGCTTTTAGGAAAAGGAGCTATCGGCTTCAGGGAATTATCGCCGATAAGCGGGCGCCTTGCGCTTTTCTTAGTATTAGGATTAAGGGAGTGAGTCACGATGGGTAAAGGAAAGGTAATAGTTGTCGGCGGCGGATTAGCCGGTTTAATGGCGACAATTAAAGTTGCAGAATCAGGGACTCCGGTTGAATTATTTTCGTTAGTGCCGGTTAAACGTTCTCACTCTGTTTGTGCCCAGGGCGGTATTAACGGAGCAGTAAATACAAAAGGAGAAGGAGATTCTCCTTATATTCATTTTGACGATACAATCTATGGCGGTGACTTTTTGGCAAACCAGCCGCCTGTTAAAGCAATGGCAGAAGCTGCACCAGGAATCATTCATTTATTTGACCGAATGGGTGTTATGTTTAACCGTACACCTGAAGGATTACTTGACTTCCGCCGCTTTGGTGGAACACAGCATCACCGTACAGCATTCGCTGGTGCTACAACTGGCCAGCAGCTGCTTTATGCGATGGACGAGCAGGTCCGCCGCCATGAAGTTGCCGGATTGGTAACAAAGTATGAAGGATGGGAATTCTTAGGGGTAGTGATCGATGATGATGGAGCTTGTAAAGGTGTTGTTGCCCAGAACCTGACTTCAATGGAAATCAAATCCTTTGCTGCAGATGCAGTTATTATGGCTTCGGGCGGACCGGGGATTATTTTCGGTAAATCAACTAACTCTGTCATTAACACTGGCTCAGCTGCTTCGATCGTTTATCAGCAAGGTGTTTATTATGCAAATGGAGAATTTATTCAAATCCATCCAACTGCCATTCCGGGAGATGATAAGCTCCGCCTTATGAGTGAATCAGCCCGCGGTGAAGGTGGACGAGTTTGGACATATAAAGATGGTAAACCTTGGTACTTCCTTGAGGAAAAATATCCTGCCTATGGAAACCTGGTGCCACGTGATATTGCTACACGTGAAATCTTTGACGTGTGCGTTAACCAAAAGCTTGGTATTAATGGGGAGAACATGGTTTACCTGGATCTTTCCCATAAAGACCCTAAGGAACTTGATATTAAGCTTGGCGGAATCATTGAAATTTATGAGAAATTCCAGGGTGAAGACCCTCGTAAGGTTCCAATGAAAATCTTCCCTGCAGTCCATTATTCCATGGGCGGTCTATGGGTTGACTATGACCAAATGACAAACATTCCTGGCTTGTTCGCTGCAGGTGAGTGTGATTATTCACAGCACGGTGCAAACCGTTTAGGTGCCAACTCTCTTCTTTCGGCCATTTATGGCGGTATGGTTGCCGGCCCAAATGCAGTAAAATACATCAGCGGTTTGGATAAGAGTGCTGAAGATTTCCTTCATCATTATTTGACCGTTATGTTAAACAGGAAGAAGAAAAGTGGAACAATATTATGTCTCTTGATGGCACAGAGAATGCCTATGTCCTTCATAAAGAGCTTGGAGAATGGATGACTGATAATGTAACAGTTGTTCGCCATAATGACAGGCTTCTAAAGACCGATGAAAAAATTGTTGAGCTTATGGAGCGATATAAGAACATCAACATTAACGATACGGCGAAGTGGAGCAACCAGGGAGCAAGCTTTACCCGCCAATTGCAGAATATGCTTCAATTGGCACGCGTTATTACAATCGGTGCATATAACCGTAATGAAAGCCGCGGTGCCCACTATAAGCCTGATTTCCCTGAGCGGAATGATGAGGAATTCCTTAAAACAACAATGGCGAAGTTTGTAGATGCAAATTCCGCTCCTGAATTCCATTATGAAGATGTTGACGTAAGTTTAATTAAACCGCGTAAGCGTGATTATTCCAAAAAGAAAGGGGAGAACTAAACAATGCAAGAAACTAAAGCTAAAACTGTCCGTTTTATAATCAGCCGCCAGGATACTCCTGATTCAGCCCCTTATCAGGAAGAGTTTGAGCTTGGCTACCGTCCAAATATGAACGTTATTTCTGCTCTTATGGAAATCCGCCGTAATCCGGTTAATGTAAAAGGTGAAATGACTACACCGATTTCCTGGGATATGAACTGCCTTGAAGAGGTTTGCGGAGCTTGTTCTATGGTGATTAATGGCAAGCCGCGCCAATCATGTACTGCACTTGTGGACCAGCTTGAACAGCCAATCCGACTTGAGCCAATGCGTACCTTCCCTGTAGTCCGTGACTTGCAGGTAGACAGAAGCCGTATGTTCGATTCTTTGAAAAAAGTTAAGGCATGGATTCCTATCGACGGAACTTATGATTTGGGACCAGGACCTCGTATGCCTGAAAGAAAACGTCAATGGGCTTATGAGCTGTCAAAATGCATGACTTGCGGAGTATGTCTTGAAGCTTGTCCAAATGTTAACAGCAAATCCGATTTCATTGGACCAGCACCTTTATCACAAGTTCGTTTATTCAATGCTCATCCAACTGGAGAAATGAATAAAGCGGAACGCCTGGAGCAAATCATGGGTGATGGCGGACTTGCCAATTGCGGTAACTCGCAGAACTGTGTACAGTCCTGCCCGAAAGGCATTCCTTTAACAACTTCCATTGCGGCACTTAACCGTGATACAACATTCCAGTCTTTCAAAAACTTCTTTGGAAGCGACCAGATTTAACATTACAGAAAACCCCTTTCCTTTTGGAGAGGGGTTTTTTAGGCTGTATTTTTATCATTTGTTTCTTTGGGCCGCTAACTAAATTTAATCACTGAGCTGATTGGAGTGGAAGGTGCGATCCTCGAAAATGCTATCGCACTTTCTTCATGCGGTGTTCATTCGAGGATGCTTATTCAATGTCCTGCGGGAGCAGCATACCAAGGGAGACCCCGCAGACGCAGAACGTCGAGGAGCGTCGGTAGCCCCGTTGTTTCGTTGAGTTGCAACGGAAATCAACGTGCTGAATTAATTTAGAGTCATTACCTTTTCAATCGGGGCTGAAGGGTTTTCAAATAATTCGAAAAACACTATAATAAAATAAAACAGAGTGAATGCTCATTCATAAAACCGGGAGGAAACACCATGGGAAAATTAAACTATATAGACGATTTTAAAACATGGGAAGAAGAATTCATCTTTTTTCATCCCGTTAAGGTGCGCTTTTCTGAAACAGATATGTTTGGACATTTGAACAATACTGTTCCATTCACATATTATGAAGAAGCGAGGATTGAATTCTTTAAAAGCAAAGGATTTATGCAGGATTGGGTAAAACCAGATAACGAAACAATCCCGGTTGTTGCGGACCTTCAATGCGATTTTTTAAGTCAGGTATTCTTTGATGAAGAGATCAAAATATATGTCAAGGCTGCTGCCATCGGAAATTCTTCTGTCGATCTACACTATATGGGCAAGAAACCAGATGGATCAATTTGTTTTGCTGGCAGAGGGACGATGGTGCAGATATCCAAGAAGACCGGCAAAGGTGTCCCGTGGACTGAAGAGATGAAAGAATTGCTGAAGAGCGGAGTGAAAGTACGAGCCTAGCGGCTCAAAGACATATTTTTTAAAATAACTTTCTCCTTTATGTAAATATAGTCACTTCAGCACTTTTGCTGACATATGATATGGTGACTAAATATATACCCATCCCGCGGTTCATAGCTGGCGAAAGGCAAGGAGGGTTACAATACTTGAAGGAGAATGAATATACTCACAAGCCGTTACTCACCAAACGAGAAAGAGAAGTATTCGAATTGTTAGTACAAGACAAAACAACAAGGGAAATCGCTGGTGAATTGTTTATAAGCGAAAAAACGGTTCGGAACCACATTTCCAATGCCATGCAAAAGCTTGGTGTAAAGGGGCGTTCACAAGCTGTTGTAGAGCTCCTTCGAATGGGAGAGCTAGAACTTTAATCTAGACCGGCTATCCTTCTGGGATGCCGGTTAACACTTTTATATGGGGTTTTTAAGGCAGGGATTTATTTCTGTCTTGAAATTTGTGCCGAAAAAGGTGAAAATAAATGCACAAGGGCAAAAAATTAACCTTTATTTAAAGAGTATATAGTATCTTAATTTCGATAATGTTTAGTTCTGGGCACCATCCATCTGTTTGAGTCCTTTAGCCAATAGGCGGGTGCCTAGCGCTTTTCTTTAAATCGTAAAAGCTGAAATGGGAGTGTTTATGAATGAAGCTTGAAGATCCTAAAACAAATGAAATACATGATGTTGTGGCTGACATAGAAAAAGACCTAAGATACATATCCGGTATTATCAAGCAAAAAGGACGGGAAATCTTAAGTGATTTTACAATCACACCGCCGCAATTCGTAGCCTTGCAATGGCTTTTTGAAGAAGGCGATATGACAATAGGCGAGCTCTCAAATAAAATGTACCTTGCCTGCAGCACGACAACAGACCTGGTTGACCGCATGGAAAAGAACAATCTGGTAAAAAGAGTCAAAGATCCAAACGATAGGAGAGTAGTCCGTATCCAACTGTTGGAAGAAGGCGAACGGATTATTGAAGAGGTTATTAAGAAGAGGCAGGAATACTTGAAAGAAGTTCTAAAGGACTTCACAAACGAAGAGGTATTGTTCCTTAAAGATAACTTAATGAAGTTACATCAAGATATGCGCATAGAATGAGGCGGTACGTTTGAAAGAACCTATAGGAATTATTGACTCCGGAGTTGGAGGCTTAACTGTCGCGAAAGAAATTATGCGGCAGCTGCCAAATGAAGATATTGTTTACCTCGGTGACACGGCCCGCTGTCCCTACGGCCCCCGCAGTGGAGATGAGGTTAAAGCTTTTACATGGCAAATGACTCAATTTTTATTAGGAAAAAATATTAAGATGCTTGTAATCGCATGCAATACAGCTACAGCAGTAGCGCTCGAGGAAATTCGCCGGGAACTGTCCATCCCTGTTATTGGTGTTATTTTTCCTGGTGCAAGATCGGCAATTAAAGTAACGCAAAACAATACAATCGGTGTTATCGGAACGGAAGGTACGGTCAAGAGCGGAGCCTATGAAAAAGCCTTGATTCAAATTAACAGCAAATCGATCGTTCACAGTCTCGCATGTCCAAAGTTTGTTCCGCTTGTTGAAAGCGGGGAATATGAAGGGCCTGTTGCTAAAAAAATAGTGGCTGAAACACTATACCCCTTAAAAGGCAGAGGAATGGATACGCTTATTCTTGGATGTACACATTATCCTCTTTTAGAGCCGATTATTAAAAATGTTATGGGAAGAGACGTAAAGGTAATTAGTTCTGGTGAAGAAACCGCAAGGGAAGCAAGTACCATTCTCCATCATCACGGATTACTGAAGGAAATCCTTGAAGAACCCGAATATAAATTTTTTACAACAGGATCCACTGCGATTTTTTCAAAAATTGCATCCAAATGGCTTAAAATACCTGTGAATAAAGCAGAAAAAATTACGCTTTAACAAAGTCCTTGCAAACACCTTCTGATCGATTTATTACAGAAGGTGTTTTTCGATTCTCTTTAAGGTTACAATCCAAAGAAAGCTTTGGTATCATGAAATGTGAAATACAAAAAATTAATTGAGTTGGTGATCGATTTGCTGGCACAAGCTGAAAACTATTTGAATGAGTATTTTGGATATACCTCATTCCGGCCAGGACAAAAGGAGATAATCCAAAATATTATTGGACAAACCAATACCCTAGGAATTCTTCCGACAGGAGGCGGAAAGTCAATCTGTTTCCAAATTCCCGCTCTTGTACTCCCCGGAACGGCCATCGTCATTTCTCCGTTAATCTCTTTAATGAAAGATCAGGTAGATGCCCTATTGACTGCTGGAATCCCTGCTGCTTATATCAACAGTTCATTGTCTGCTGATGAGTACCAAAACATAATGGCTGGAATACGTCATGGCGAATATAAGCTTGTTTATGTCGCGCCGGAACGGTTCGATTCACATGCGTTTTTAGAGCTGTTAAATGAAGTGCCTATAAGTGAAATTGTTTTTGATGAGGCCCATTGCATTTCGCAATGGGGCCATGATTTCAGGCCAAGCTACCGTTCTGTTGTCAGCCAGCTTGGCAGCCTGAATCAGAAACCTGTGGTCGCTGCATTGACAGCAACCGCGACACGTGATGTGGCGGATGATATTCGAAGACTATTAAATATTGGCGAGGAAGATACTTTTCTTACCGGTTTTGCACGGGAAAACCTGGCTTTTCAAGTAATGAAGGGTGTTAATAAAAGAGATTTTATTATTCAATGCCTTGAAAAACACAAAAATGAAGCGGGCATCATCTATACTTCCAGCCGCAGGGAAACAGACCAGCTTCATCAATTTTTAAAAGGAAAGAGCTATTCTGTTGCGAAATACCATGCCGGTTTAAAGGAAGAAGATCGAAAAAAAGCCCAAGATGCGTTTGTTTATGATGAAGCGGAAATCATGATTGCTACAAATGCGTTTGGGATGGGGATTGACAAATCCAATGTCAGATATGTTATCCACTATAATCTGCCCCGCAATATTGAAGCCTATTATCAGGAAGCAGGGAGAGCGGGAAGAGACGGAGAGGAGAGCATGTGCTATTTGCTGTTTGCTCCGCAGGATATTCAACTCCAAAAGTTCCTAATAGAAGAAAGCAATTTGGATCGTCACAAAATGGAGCAGGAATACAGCAAATTAAAGGAAATGGTGAATTATTGCCATACAGAAAAATGCCTTCAGTCTTATATCATTGAATACTTTGATGAGAATGCAGAATCGTTCAGCTGCGGAAAATGCAGCAGCTGTTTGGATGAACGTAAAAGCATAGATATTACACAGGAAGCTTTAATGATATTTTCGTGCATTAAACGGATGGGAGAGAGGTTCGGGATTACATTAACCGCTCAGGTTTTAAGAGGATCCCATAATAAAAGAATCCGCGAAATGAACTTTAATCAGCTATCCACATTCGGGTTATTAAAAAACCGTAAGGAAAAAGAGATTGCAGACATTATGAATTACCTGCTTGCTGAAGGCTTTTTAGCTTTAACGGACGGAAAGTTTCCAACTGTAAAGCTTTCAGCAAATGCGGTTCCGGTTTTAAAGGGACAGGAAAAAATCGCTATGAAAATAAAAGAGCCTGATCTTATGAAGGAAACAGAAGAAAATGATGAACTATTCTCAGTTTTACGCAATTTAAGAAAAAAGCTTGCAGACGAGGAAAAAGTCCCGCCATATGTTGTGTTTGCCGATACTACATTGAAAGAAATGAGCAGCTGCTTCCCTATTAACGAGGAAATGATGCTAAACATTAAAGGCGTTGGGCAAATGAAGTTTGATAAGTATGGTGAGTACTTTATCGACGAAATTAAAAGCTTTGTTGAGGAACATAATATTAAGTCTGTCCCTGTTAAGTCCGAAAAATCGGCAGAGATTGAGGAGCCTCTGGATGACCGCCCCAGTTACCTGATTTCATTTGAATTTTATAAGGATGGAGTACCAATTAGCGAAATAGCCAAAAAGCGAAACTTTTCACTGATAACGATCCAGGAACATATACTCCGGTCCATAAAAGAAGGCAATACAGTTATATGGTCTGAAATTTTTGATGGTACAGAAGAAAAGCTGATCATGGAAGCGGTGGAGAAAGTCGGAAGGGACAAGCTTAAGCCGATTAAGGAAGAACTTCCTGAAGAAATCGATTATTTTAAAATAAAAGCTGTGCTGGTTAAGAACGAGCTGCAGGAACAAAAATAGCAAAAGGGAGAGAAGCTCTAATTTGGGGCTTCTTTTTGTTTGGCTGCTATTTTTACAGTTTGGGTTTTCCCTATAATTAATTTTTGGCTAAACCGTGAAAGGAGGAACCTGAGCCTGCTCAGTTCGTAAAAATTGAAGATTCCGAGGTTGAAATTAAAGTAGAGATGGGCAGTTATCGATGCCCGAATCAAGCGGTTTGTCCAAATTTGTCAAAAATCTATTAACACTTTTCTCCCGAAAGGCGGTCTAAATTACAGATAGGCTCGTATACATGTAGTACAAACTGTCTCAGGGGGGATTAAATATGTCTATAAATAAAAAATCGACTATAGTTTCAGCTGTTCTCGTTTCATCAGTTTTATTATCAGGCTGCGGATTATTTGGAAGCCAGGGAAAGGAAAAAGTAGATCCGCCAAAAGAAGTGACATATTCTGATGAAGGAGAAAAGGTAGCTGAAGAAACAAACGGCACAGAAATGGAAACAGCAGAGAACGAAGATGGTGTGGTAGCAAATCTTCAAACAGAGCTTTATTTAATTGATAAAAATGGTTATGTTGTCCCACAGACGCTAGAGCTTCCGAAAACAAATTCAGTTGCTACACAGGCTTTGGAATACTTGGTAGAAAACGGCCCTGTAACCGACCTGCTTCCTAATGACTTCAGAGCAGTCCTTCCAGCTGATACAAAGGTTTCAGTCAATATTAAGGATAAAGTTGCTACTGTGGACTTCTCCAAGGAGTTTCAGGAATACGCTCCAGAAGATGAAATGAAGATTCTTCAATCTGTTACTTGGACGCTTACGCAATTTGATGCCATTGATAAAGTAAAGCTTACCTTGAATGGGCATGAATTAAAAGAAATGCCTGTAAATGGAACGCCGATTGCTGCATCATTAAGCAGAGCCAATGGAATTAACATGGACACGACAGAAGTAGTTGATATAACCAATACAAAACCGGTTACAGTGTACTACCTTGGCGGGGATGAAGAAAACTATTATTATGTTCCTGTCACAAAACGTGTAAGCAATAAAATGGAAAACAAAGTCGAAGCTGTTGTAAACGAATTGGTTAAAGGGCCAAACTATGCTTCCAATCTGGTAACAGACTTCCTGCCGGATGTTCAGCTGCTTGAAGATCCAAAAGTGGAGGATGGAAAAGTCACTCTTAACTTTAACGAAAACGTGTTTAGCAGTTTTGAAGAAAAAATGATCTCCCAGCATCTGTTGAATGCCCTTGTCCTCTCTTTAACTGAACAAAAAGGGATCGAGAGCGTTGCTGTCACAGTTGATGGAAAAGCAGAAATTGTGAATGAGAACGGGGAAAAGTTAACGGAGCCAGTAACACGTCCTGAAAATGTGAATACAGGAAGTTTTTAAAAAGGCGGATTTTGTTATACTATAAAGTAACAGGAAAAAGAGGTAGGCATTTATTGCCGCCTCTTCTTTGTTGCAGAAAAACGGACTGCGAATTTAAATTGCAGATCCCTTCAAAGATTACATACTTTTTATGCAGAAAAGGGAAGCTTTCCTGTTTAAAACGAATCAATGGATATCCAATGGATATTAAAGGGGGAATCAGCTTTGCGTGCAGATGGACGTGAACCAATGCAGCTCAGGCCTATACATATTGAAACAGAATACTTAAAGCATCCCGAGGGCTCTGTCCTAATTACAGTAGGAGATACAAAGGTGATTTGTACAGCTAGTATCGATGAGAGAGTGCCGCCATTTATGAGGGGCCAGGGAAAAGGCTGGATAACAGCTGAATATTCGATGCTGCCAAGAGCTACAGAACAGAGAAATATCAGAGAAGCGGCAAAAGGCAAAATTTCCGGAAGAACAATGGAAATCCAGCGCCTGATCGGCCGTGCCCTTCGTGCTGTTGTCGATTTGGAGGCACTTGGAGAAAGAACAGTCTGGCTGGATTGTGACGTCATACAGGCCGACGGAGGCACACGGACAGCATCTATTACAGGTGCATTCATTGCAATGGCACAGGCAATGGACAAGCTTTACACCAATAAAAAGCTTCCCCAATACCCGGTAAATGATTTTCTTGCTGCTACAAGTGTGGGTATTCTCGATAATAAGCAGGCTGTAGTAGACTTGAATTATATTGAGGACTCTTCAGCACAGGTGGACATGAATGTGGTCATGACAGGAAACGGAGAATTTGTAGAGCTTCAGGGTACAGGGGAAGAGGCGACATTTTCTTATTCACAGCTTCAGGAATTATTAAATGCTGCCCAGGGGGGCATCTCGGAGCTGTTTGAACACCAAAAGGCTGTACTTGGAGAGAAAATCACAACAAGCATTATTAACAAAAGAGAAAAGCTGGAGGGGAAGGCGTAGGATGCAAGAAGTTATAATCGCTACTAAAAATACAGGCAAAGCAAGGGAGTTTGAGCGGATGTTCAAGCCTCTTGGCTATGAGGTCAAAACTTTATTGGACTATCATGACTTTCAAGATGTAGAAGAAACCGGCACCACCTTTGAAGAGAATGCCATTTTAAAAGCAGAAACTGTTTCCAATGCGTTCAGAAGAATGGTCATTGCTGATGATTCAGGACTGATGATAGACGCGCTGGAAGGCAGGCCTGGCATTTTTTCTGCGCGTTATGCGGGTGAAGAGAAAAACGACCAGAAAAACATGGACAAAGTTTTGAAGGAGATGGAGAACACACCCGATAACAGCCGCCAGGCGAGATTTTACTGCGCGCTGGCAATTGCTGCACCTGGAAAAGAAACATTAACAGTTGCAGGGACCTGCGAAGGCTCTATCTTAAGAGATAAAAGAGGCACTCATGGGTTTGGCTATGATCCTATCTTCTTTGCGGAGGAGAAAGGAAAAGCAATGGCAGAGCTAAAGCCTGAAGATAAAAGCCAAATCAGTCATCGAGCAAAGGCGCTAAAAAAGCTTGAAGAGCTTCTCCCTGCTTTTCTTTCTGGAAATGAAAAAGCATGAAAATACTTATTCTGAGCGACAGCCATGGCCTAACTTCCGAACTGAAGCAAATCCGTGACAAGCATGCTGGGATGGATCTTTTGATTCATTGCGGAGATTCGGAACTGCAAGCTGATGACGAATCTATTAAAGGGTACTCTGCAGTAAGAGGAAATTGTGACTTTGAGACAGGATTCCCGGAAGATCGTTTTGAAGAAGTTGAAGGGCTGCGCCTGTTTGTTACACATGGCCATAGGTATTCTGTAAAGTCTACACTAATGAATCTCTCCTACCGCGCACGTGAAATGGAAGCGGATATTGTATGTTTTGGTCATTCGCATTATCTGGGAGCTGAAATGGTGGATAACACTTTATTTATTAATCCTGGAAGTATCAGGCTGCCAAGGGGAAGAAGAGAAAAAACATATATAATCCTGGAGACTAAGCAAAGAGATATTACCCTTGAGGTTTATGATTTAGCCACGGGGAAAATGCCCGGTCTTTCTCAAAAATTTTCACTGGCAAAAAAGGAATAACTTGATTATAATAACTGAGGGGAGCAAGGCTTCCCTCAAACACAAAAAAATTCAATAAAAGTATTGACTTCGGATTGTTTGTCTAATATAATAAAACTTGTCTTTGAGATAATCTTTCTCCAAAAGAGACAGTAATTATTATATTATATGTCCCAGTAGCTCAGCAGGATAGAGCAACGGCCTTCTAAGCCGTCGGTCGGGAGTTCGAATCTCTCCTGGGACGCCATTTACACACCTAGCAACACTACATATCTTACCGAATTTTACTCACCATTTTGGTGAGTTTTTTTGTGCCCTAAAAATCCTCTAGCTCTCCTCCTGCAAAATTATCTGGGATCCCTGCTGATTATAAAATTTTTTAAAAAATTTTTTTCTCATGGAATGTGAATATATCAACATTGTAAGCGGATACAGCTAAACCTATTAATCTAAATTATCAAATAATTCATAAAAAGGGTGTTGACGACTGTTCAAAATGGGCGTAAGATAGTCCTCAATATAAGAAATCAAAACCTGAATTAAACAGAATCGCAGAAGCAAAATTAAAATATTCTGTAAAGAAAATTGCAGATTTTTTTAAGCTAAAAATTCAGCGGTTTAAAGTGTTAAATTATTTGTATTTAGTGAGAGGTGTTTTTCGTGCCTGAACAGTGGATCTTTTTAAACGGAGAATTCGTCACAAAAGAAAACGCGAAAATTTCTGTTTATGACCATGGTTTTCTTTATGGCGATGGAGTTTTTGAAGGTATCAGGGTTTACAGCGGAAATATTTTTAGAATGAAAGAGCATATGGATCGCCTGTATCGATCAGCAAAGTCAATTATGCTTAACATTCCGTATACACAAGAAGAGTTCACTGACCTGGTGGTAAAAACGGTTGAACGAAACCAGCATGAAAGTGCTTATATTCGAATAGTGGTGTCAAGAGGAGTCGGCGATCTTGGTCTGGATCCAAACAACTGCAGGAGCGCCAACGTTGTTATCATTGTAGAGCCTTTGGCCATTTTCCCTAAACATCTTTACGAAACAGGATTGGAAATTGTAACAGTTGCAACCCGGCGAAACAGACCCGATGTTTTAAGCCCAAAAGTAAAATCCCTGAACTATTTGAATAATATTCTTGTCAAAATTGAAGCACGCCTTGCCAATGTGAATGAAGCATTAATGCTAAATGATCAAGGCTATGTAGCGGAAGGCTCGGCAGATAATGTATTTATTATAAAGGACGGGGTATTCTACACTCCTCCTGGTTATATCGGAGCATTGGAAGGAATCACAAGAAACGCTGTTATCGATATAGCAAGAGAGCTTGGATATGAAGTGAAGGAAGAACCCTTTACAAGGCATGATGTGTACACAGCTGATGAGGTTTTCTTAACCGGCACTGCCGCGGAAGTCATCGCAGTTGTAAAAGTGGATGGCCGGACAATAGGTGACGGCATTCCGGGAAGTTACACAAAAAATCTCCTGGAGAAATTCAGGGAGCGGGTTGTAGCAGAAGGGATTAAGGTAATCTCGCTGGCAGCTCCGCACGTAAGCTGAAAAATAACTTAAACAAATAGGAAAAGCGTGGAAGAGGATAAGTAGTTTTATGACAAGGCGTTCACAGAGAGCCGGAGCTGCTGAAAACCGGCAATGCCCTCATAAAATGAACTCACCTCGGAGCGCAGGCCTGAAAGATGATCATCGAGTAGGGGCTGCCGGGTGTGCTTCACCCGTTATCAAAACGGATAGCAATTTTGCTATCCATGAGTGCACGCATTAAAGCGTGAATCAGGGTGGTACCGTGGAACAGGTTATCAAAGCCTTTTCATCCCTTAAGCCTATAATCAATAGGTTTGTATGGGGTGGAAGGGCTTTTTATATTGGATTAAAAAACAAGAGGAGGTTATCAACAAATGTTGCAGGAAGCTGCCTTAACAGAAACCAAAACGGAGACCGAATCGGTTACCGGTGCAGATCTGTTATTAAGAGCCTTGGAGAAAGAAAATGTTGAAGTGATTTTTGGTTATCCGGGAGGAGCTGTTCTTCCAATTTACGACAAGCTGTATGATTCAAAAATTCTTCATGTTTTACCCCGCCATGAGCAGGGAGGAATTCATGCAGCCGAAGGATATGCCCGAATCTCAGGAAAGCCGGGTGTTGTGATTGCCACGTCAGGACCGGGAGCTACAAATATTGTAACCGGACTTGCGGATGCAATGATGGATTCACTTCCTCTTATTGTTTTTACAGGCCAGGTGGCAACAGGCGTTATTGGATCGGATGCCTTTCAGGAGGCGGACATCCTCGGGATAACAACCCCTATCACAAAATATAACTATCAGATCCGCAGCATCGAAGATATACCGAGAGTAGTAAAAGAAGCCTTTTATATAGCTTCAACTGGAAGACCTGGACCGGTACTCATTGATGTTCCTAAAGATATCGCAGCATCTGCAGCAGAGCCGCCAGATGACCAGGAAGTTAATTTACCGGGGTACCAGCCAACATTAAAGCCTAATTATTTGCAGATCCGCAAATTAACAGAAGCAGTTAGCAGAGCAAAAAAGCCTGTGATTTTGGCAGGAGCGGGAGTTCTGCATGCAAGGGCTTCCGGGGAGTTAAAAGAGTACGCAGAGCAGCAGCAGATTCCGGTTATCCATACATTGCTAGGGCTTGGAGGATTCCCGGCTAATCATCCGCTGTTCATCGGAATGGCAGGAATGCACGGCTGCTATGCAGCCAATATGGGATTGACAGAGTGTGATTTGCTGATAAATATTGGTGCGCGGTTTGATGACAGGCTGACAGGAAATCTAAATCATTTTGCACCTAATGCAACAGTTGCCCATATTGATATCGACCCTGCAGAAATCGGAAAAAACGTTCCAACCTCCATCCCGATTGTAGCAGATGCAAAAGAAGCCCTTGAGCAGCTGATCCAGCAGGATGGCAAACCTCCAGCACATAAAGAATGGATCGAAACCATCCAGCAATGGCAGGACGAATATCCTTACTTCTACGAGAAAGAAACAGCAGGTTTAAAGCCTCAAAAGGTTATGGAAATGCTCCATTCCAAAACTGGAGGAGATGCGATTGTGGTAACAGACGTAGGACAGCATCAAATGTGGGCAGCCCAGTATTACCGCTTTAATAAAGCAGACAGATGGGTAACCTCAGGCGGTCTGGGTACTATGGGATTTGGCTTTCCTGCAAGCATAGGTGCACAACTGGCCGATCCTGAAGCATGTGTGCTCGCTGTTTGCGGAGATGGCGGTTTTCAAATGTCCACTCAGGAGCTGGCAGTCATAAAAGAACTGAACTTGCCTGTGAAAATAGTCATTTTAAATAATATGGCCCTCGGCATGGTTCGCCAATGGCAGGAAATCTTTTATGAATCGCGCTTTTCACACAGTAAAATTCCTGTACAGCCATCGTTTGTTAAACTGGCGGAAGCATACGACATTAAAGGCTATGTAATCCAAACAGAAGAAGAGGCTGAAGCTATTTTAGATGAAGTGCTTCATAGCCGTGAACCGGTGCTTTTGGACTTCAGAGTCGATCAGGGTGAAAATGTATATCCAATGATTGCCCCTGGAAAAGGACTTCACGAAATGGTAGGTGTTAAACCATGAAAAGAGTAATTTGCCTGACTGTTATGAACAGACCAGGCGTCCTGAACAGAATTACAAATCTATTTTCAAAAAGAAACTTTAATATAGAGAGTATCTCTGTCGGCCTTTCCGAACACGAAGGGATGTCCAGAATAACCTGTGTCGTCCATGTGGAGGATGATAGGGCCAGCGAACAAATTACCAAACAATTAAACAAGCAGATTGATGTCATTAAAGTAACGGATATTACTGACCAGTCAATTGTTGCAAGAGAACTTGCTCTCATCAAAGTTCAGGCAGTTCCATACACCAGGAATGAAATATACTCTTTGATTGAGCCATTCAGGGCTTCGGTTATTGATGTAAGCAAGGACAGCATGACCATTCAAATAACCGGAGAATCTGATAAAGTCGAAGCTTTCATTGACTTGATTAAACCATACGGTATTAAAGAGCTTGCCCGAACCGGAACAACTGCATTTCCAAGGGGGACTCAGCGTTCTTCCCAGCAGCAAAAGTCTTATTCCATTGTTTAATTTTAATTTATAGAAATTAATAATCTAATAAACTTTAAAAAAGAGAGGGAGATTTAAAATGGCAAAAATGTATTATAACGGAGATGCAAATCCATCATATTTAAACGGAAAGAAAGTAGCGGTAATCGGGTATGGATCCCAGGGACATGCACACGCCCTAAATATGAGAGACAGCGGTGTTGATGTTGTAATCGGCCTTCGCAAAGGAAAATCATGGGAAAAAGCAGCAGAAGACGGGTTTCAGGTATATACAGTAGGGGAAGCAACTGCCCAGGCGGATGTGGTTATGATTCTATTGCCTGATGAACTTCAGCCAAAGGTATATAAGGAAGAAATCGAACCGAATCTAACCAGCCAGGCATTAATGTTTGCCCATGGTTTTAATATTCACTTTAGTCAAATCGTACCTCCTAAAGAATGTGATGTATTGCTTGTTGCGCCTAAAGGTCCAGGACATCTTGTCAGAAGAACATATGAACAGGATGCAGGTGTACCGGCACTGTTTGCAATCTACCAAGATGTTACAGGTGAAGCCCAGGAACTTGCACTTGCTTATGCTAAAGCTATTGGAGCCCTTCGTGCAGGCGCTTTGGAAACAACCTTTAAGGAAGAGACTGAAACTGATTTATTCGGAGAACAGGCAGTGCTTTGCGGAGGGTTGACTTCACTTGTGAAAGCTGGTTTTGAAACCCTTACTGAAGCAGGCTATCAGCCAGAATTAGCATACTTCGAATGCTTGCATGAGCTTAAACTCATTGTAGACCTTATGTATGAAGGCGGTTTGGAAGGAATGCGCTATTCAATCTCTGATACAGCTCAATGGGGAGACTTTGTCAGCGGACCTCGTGTAGTAGATGCAAGAGTAAAAGAAGAAATGAAGGCAGTTCTAAAGGATATTCAGGAAGGAAAGTTTGCTAAAGGCTGGATATTGGAAAACCAGGCAAATCGTCCAGTTTTCAACGCAGTGAACCAAAGAGAGAATGAGCATCCAATCGAACAGGTGGGAAGAGAGCTCCGTAAAATGATGCCATTTGTAAATAGCAGCAAAAAGAAAGAAGTTGCTGTCAGTGCGAACAATTAAGATTTTTGACACAACTTTAAGAGATGGTGAACAGTCAGCCGGCGTAAATCTTAATTTTTCGGAAAAGCTGGAAATTGCCAGACAGCTAGAGCGCCTGAATGTTGATATTATCGAAGCAGGTTTCCCAGCTGCTTCAAGGGGTGATTTCGCTTCCGTGCAAAAAATTGCCCAAACAATCAGGAACTGCTCGGTAACGGGTCTTGCTAGAGCTGTGATTTCAGATATTGATGCAGCCTGGGAGTCGCTAAAAGATGGAGCTGAGCCAAGAATACATACATTCCTGGCAACCTCTCCCATCCATAGGCAATATAAATTGAAAAAAACAAAAGAAGAAGTAACTGAAACAGCAGTAGAAACAGTGAAATATGCTGCGGCCAGGTTTCCGATTGTCCAATGGTCAGCGGAGGACGCATCCCGGACTGAATTGCCATTCCTTGCTGAAATTATTGAGAAAGTAATCCAGGCAGGGGCTAGGATTATCAATATACCAGATACAGTCGGCTACACAACTCCACAGGAATATGGCGAGATTTTTCAATACCTAAAAAATCATGTTCCTTCTATAGATACGGTTTCCCTTTCAGCTCATTGCCATGATGACCTGGGGATGGCCATAGCCAATTCTTTGTCAGCGATTGAAAATGGGGCAACACAGATAGAAGGAACCATTAATGGCATAGGCGAAAGAGCCGGAAATGCAGCGTTGGAGGAACTTGGGGTTGCCCTATATATCCGCAATGATCACTATCAGGCATCAACCCGCTTGAATCTGCAGGAAATTAGCCGAACCAGCAGCCTGGTCAGCAAACTTACAGGCATGGCAGTACCAGCCAACAAAGCAATTGTCGGACGCAATGCTTTTGCCCACGAATCTGGCATACACCAGGATGGCGTATTAAAAGAGAAAACAACTTATGAAATTATTTCTCCAGATTTGGTAGGTTTCCAATCCAATTCTATGGTGCTTGGAAAGCATTCAGGACGGCATGCATTTAAAAATCGCCTGATGGAACTGGGGCTTGACGTTTCGGATGAAGATATTAAACCGTTATTTACAGTATTCAAAGATTTGGCTGACCGCAAAAAAGAGATGACAGATGATGATCTTGCGGCAATCGTATTGGAAGAAAAGCTCTCCAAAGAACAGCGTTTCTACGAGCTGATCGGAATCCAAATCCAATATGGCACCAGCTCTGTCCCAACGGCGACTGTTACACTATCAGGTTCAAGTAATGAGGTTATACAAGAAGCGGGTACAGGAGCCGGAAGCATAGAAGCGTTATATAACACATTGGAAAAGTGCGTAAATGGCACGGTTAACCTTCTTGATTACCGTATTCAATCTGTTGGGGCAGGCAGAGATGCTTTAGCCCAGGTATATGTAAAGTTGAAGTATGATGGAGTGGAGACCAGCGGACGGGGATTAGCTCAGGACGTATTGGAAGCTTCATCAAAGGCTTATTTGAATGCTGTTAATAGAGTAATCTACATGAATGAGAAAACTGCAGTACCTGCAGTAGAGTCAAAATAAAAAATGCCAATGGAGGCGCCCGCTTTTGCGGCACCTTTCAAACTAAAAAACTAGGCGGAGGGATTAAAATGAAAAAACGTATCGCGGTACTTCCTGGAGACGGAATCGGCAAAGAAGTGGTGAATGGAGCAATTGAAGTCCTGCAAGCTGTTGGGGAACGTTTCGGGCACCAATTTTATTTTTCATACGGAAAAATTGGCGGAACGGCAATTGATGCAGCAGGCACTCCGCTGCCTGAAGAAACTTTGGAGCTTTGCAAAGAGAGCGATGCGGTATTGCTTGGAGCGGTTGGCGGCCCAAAATGGGACCGGCAGCCTCCCCACCTTCGTCCTGAAAGGGGCCTCTTGAGATCCGCAAAGAACTGAATTTATATGCGAATCTAAGGCCGACCCAGTATTATTCAAGCCTTTCAGATACTTCACCATTAAGGAAGGAAGTTATTGAGGGCGTTGATATGCTGATGGTCAGAGAATTAACTGGCGGTCTTTATTTCGGGAAGCCAAGCGAGCGCACACATCAGAACGGTGAAGATGCAGTAGTTGATACATTATTTTATCAAAAAGAAGAGATGTACCGTGTGATAAAACTGGCTTTCGAACTTGCCAGAAAACGGCGCGGAAAAGTCACATCTGTCGATAAAGCAAATGTTCTTGAATCAAGCCGAATGTGGAGAGAGGTAGCGGAGGATATTTCAAACCAATATCCGGACGTTGTTTTGGAGCATATGCTTGTTGATAATGCAGCCATGCAAATGATTAAAAATCCTAAACAGTTTGATGTTGTGGTAACAGAGAATATGTTTGGAGATATTTTGAGCGATGAAGCATCCGTATTGACAGGTTCTCTGGGGATGCTGCCATCTGCAAGCATTTCAGAAAATGGACCATATTTATACGAGCCAATCCATGGTTCAGCACCGGATATCGAAGGTAAGAATGCAGCAAACCCAATTGCCATGATTTTATCTGCTGCCATGATGCTTCGCTTATCTTTTGGAATGGAAGAGGAAGCAGAAGCGATCGAAAATGCCGTAAATCAAGTTCTGGATGCAGGCTATCGTACGAGAGATATCGCCTCATTCGGGAAAAAACAGGTTTCTACATCGGAAATGATCGAAGAAGTGAAGGCTACTCTTCTTGATAACGAAGCAATCTTAAATATCATGGGAGCTTATGCATAGATTTAATCACTAGGCCACATTATTGATTTTTTGGCACCCTGTTGATCGGAGGAGAATTCAACAGGTAAGTTTAACAAAGCCAATCACTAAAAACTGAAACACGGCCTTAATCGGCCGTGTTTCTTTTAAAAGGGCGTGGAGCAAATAATGGGAAAATCAATTATAGATAAGATTTGGGAAAAACATGTTGTCCACAGAGAAGAAGGAAAGCCGGATTTAATGTACATTGATCTTCATTTAGTGCATGAAGTTACATCCCCTCAGGCCTTTTCCGGCTTAAGAATGAAAAATAGAAAAGTGAGAAGACCTGATAAAACCTTTGCCACAGTAGACCATAACATTCCTACTGATAACCGAAAGGTCATTAATGATCCGATTGCATTAAACCAAATGACCACTCTAGAAAAAAACTGTATGGAATTTGGGGTTCCTCTTGCCGGGCTGGACAGCCCAGACCAGGGGATCGTGCATGTTATCGGGCCTGAGCTGGGACTTACACAGCCAGGGATGACTATTGTATGCGGTGACAGCCATACCTCTACTCATGGAGCATTTGGATCTATTGCTTTTGGAATTGGCACAAGTGAAGTGGAGCATGTGATGGCAACCCAGACCTTATGGCAAACAAAGCCTAAGACATTGAAGTTAGAAATTAATGGAGAATTGAATAAGGGTGTTACTGCAAAGGATGTCATTCTTTATGTGATAGCCAAAAATGGGATTGGCTTTGGTACCGGCCATGTTATTGAGTATTGCGGGGATACCATTGCCCAAATGACCATGGAAGAAAGAATGACAATTTGCAATATGTCAATTGAAGGAGGGGCAAGAGCCGGGCTGGTTAGTCCGGATGAAACGACGTTTGCCTATCTGGAAGGCCGAAAGTACGCTCCAAAAGGGGAAGCCTTCGGGCAAGCAGTTGAAAGCTGGAAAGAGCTTGCTTCAGACCCGGATGCTGCCTACGATAAAATCATCGAAATTCATGCAGCTGATATTGCACCAATGGTCAGCTGGGGTACGAATCCATCGATGACCTCAAAAGTAACAGAACAAATTCCCAAGCTTGAGGATTGCGATACCGAGCTCGAGCAAAAATCGCTGTCCAGAGCTTTAGCTTACATGGGCTTAAAGGAAGGGCAAAAAATTAAGGACATTCAAATCCAGCACGTTTTCATTGGATCGTGCACGAATTCCCGATTAGAGGACTTGAGGCAGGCAGCGGAAATCATCAGAGGTAAAAATGTTCATCCGCAAGTTAGAGCGCTTGTTGTACCTGGTTCGCAGCAGGTGAAAAAACAGGCAGAGGCTGAAGGCCTCGATGTTATTTTCAAGCAAGCTGGGTTCGAATGGAGAGAATCAGGCTGCAGTATGTGTCTCAGCATGAATAATGACACTGTGCCAAGCGGCGAGCATTGTGCATCAACCTCAAACCGTAATTTTGAGGGACGCCAAGGATCAGGTGCAAGAACACATCTTGTCAGCCCTATGATGGCAGCTGCAGCAGCATTGTATGGACACTTTGTGGACGTGGGGGCTTTGCTGGCAGCGGAAACAGTTCAATAAGAAGGAGGAAAGCAGAATGAGCGGATTTAAGACTTTACAAGGAAAAGCAGTAGCCATAGACAGAGCGAATGTAGATACAGATCAAATTATCCCTAAGCAATTTCTGAAAAGAATTGAAAAGACAGGGTTTGGTCAATATCTTTTCTATGACTGGAGGTTTAATAAAGAGGGAGAACCAAACCCTGAGTTTGAACTGAATAAAGAAGAAAACCAAGGTGCTCCCATTCTTATTGCGAATGAAAATTTTGGATGCGGGTCTTCACGTGAGCATGCACCGTGGGCACTGGGGGATTATGGCTTTAAAGTGATAATCGCACCTTCTTTTGCCGATATATTCCATCAAAACTGTTTAAAGAATGGACTATTGCCTATCAGTCTGCCTGCTGAAACGGTTGATTATCTGCTTGAGCGCGCCAAGAACCAGCCATATGAACTGAAAATTGACCTGCAAAATGAAAATATTGAAGATGCCCAGGGCTTTACAGCGCAATTCTCTATTAATGATTATTGGAAGAAGATGCTGATTAATGGCTGGGATGAGATCGAGATAACCCTTCAACTAGAGAACAGCATTGCAGATTTTGAAAAAAGTGAGCTCGTTTAACATAAAAATTAAGAAGAAGATTCATGGATGATGCCATGAATCTTTTTGTTTTTTTAATAATTCATGCTAAACTAACTTCAAAAATAATAAATTGAGGCGGTACTAGCATGGACAAACGGGAACGGAAAAAACAAAACAGTAAAATTATTCTATTTCCCGACGTTGAGAAAAGATTGTTGGAAAAAGGGCTTGAGAGCTTCCAGCAAAGAAGGTATCAGGAATCCATCCGTTTCTTTGAGGAAGCGATGGAGATCGAACCTGACAATACAGATATCCATATTGGGCTTGTTCTGGCTTATTTTGAAGCGGGTGCACTACATAAAGCAAAAGAACTTGCTAATAAAATGCTTCAAACAGGTAATGGAGATTACATACAGGTAATGGATTTATATTTAATGATTCTTGTTCAGCTTCATCAGTATAGTGAGATCGTTACAACTATTGAAGTTCTGCTGGAAGAAAGAGAGATCCCAAAGGAGAAGTTTGAGCATTTTAGCAGAATGCTTGAATTCAGCAGAAAAATGGCTAATTCAAATCCGGAAGAACGGGAGAAAGAAGCTCCTCCTATAGAAGAATTTAAAAATAAAAAGCTGAATCTATTTTCTTATCAGGATCAAAATGAGCAAATACAGCTGGCTGCACAGCTTGCAAAAAACAATATAAGGCCTTATATAGAAGATATTAAAGCATACCTCGAATCCAGCGAGGGGCACCCTTTTTTTAAAACAATGCTTTTAAATGTACTGTCAGAGCATGAGTATGATAAGGAAGTATTGCTGCGGAAATTTGAAAAAAGGATTCAGGTTAGGCCTTCTGAGCTTCCTTCGGTACATCAGCAGCCACAGCTATTAACAATTGTAAGCCGGTTGGGTGCCCATTTGGAGCAGGAAGACCCTATACTATATGAAAATACAAAAAGCCTCATTGAAAGGCATTTCTTTATACTTTATCCAATTGAGGTGGAACCGGCTAATTCAGCATCCTGGGCCGCAGCATACCATAGTCTTGCCAACGAGTACCATGGACAGGGTGATTTTAATGACAAGCTGGGACAAATATATGGGGCTCCTGAAGAGGAAGTAGAACAAGCTCTTGCCTTCATAAGAAAGATAGAAGAAATTTCTTATCCCAATATTTAGCCTTCAATGTTGAAAGACCAGGTACGTATGTTATAATATAATGGTTGTATTATGTGTATATATACATTTAATCCATGGATATGGCTTGCAAAACAAGAGATATTCATAACATTCTGCTGTGAATGAAATGATAATAGATTTTTGGAGGGAAATGATTGTATGTCTGCTAAATTTGAAAAGTTAGAAGGGAACCGCGGGGTTCTTACAATTGAAGTAGATGCAGAGAAAGTAAACGAAGGTTTAGACGCTGCATTTAAAAAAGTAGTTAAACAAGTTAACGTACCTGGATTCCGTAAAGGTAAAATGCCTCGCGGAATGTTTGAAAAGCGTTTCGGAGTTGAATCTTTATACCAGGATGCAGTAGATTTTCTACTTCCTGAAGCTTATGCAAATGCAATCGATGAAACAGGAATCGAGCCTGTAGACCGTCCTGAAATTGATGTTGAGCAAATTGAAAAAGGCAAGAGCTTAATTTTTAAAGCGACAGTAACAGTTAAGCCAGAAGTAAAGCTAGGCGAATATAAAGGCATTGAAGTTCAGCCGCTTGATACAAACGTTACAGATGAAGATGTTAACAACGAGTTAACTTCACTTCAGGAAAGACAAGCTGAGCTTGCTGTTAAAGAAGAAGGCAAAGCAGAAAACGGAGATACAGTTGTTATGGACTTTGAAGGATTCGTTGATGGCGAAGCTTTCGAAGGCGGAAAAGCTGAGAACTACTCACTTGAACTTGGTTCTGGCCAATTCATTCCAGGCTTTGAAGACCAATTGCTTGGAGCGGCTGCTGGTGAATCAAAAGATGTTGAAGTGACATTCCCAGAGGAATACCATGCTGCTGAGTTAGCTGGCAAGCCTGCAACTTTCAAAGTAACTGTACATGAAATCAAAACAAAACAGCTTCCTGAGCTGGATGATGAATTTGCTAAGGATGCAGACGAAGAAGTTGAAACATTAGACGCATTAAAAGAAAAAATCACAGCACGCTTAGAAGAAAGCAAGAAGCATGAAGCTGAGCATCATGTTCGTGACACTGTAGTTGAAGCTGCTGCTGCAAATGCAGAAGTTGAAATTCCTTCTCCAATGGTTGACACTGAAGTTGACCGCATGATGCAGGAATTTGAACAGCGCCTTCAAATGCAAGGCATGAACCTTGAATTATACTTCCAGTTCTCTGGCCAGGATGAAGCTGCATTACGCGAACAAATGAAAGAGGAAGCTGAAAAGCGTGTACGTGTAAACCTTACACTTGAAGCAATCGCAAAAGCAGAAAACATTGAAGTAGCGGATGAAGAAGTTACAGAAGAACTTAACAAAATGGCAGAAATGTACAACATGTCTGTTGACCAGATCACACAAGCGCTTGGAAGCCTTGAAGGCCTAAAAGCAGATCTTCAAATTAAAAAAGCAGTTGATTTCCTTGTAGAAAATAGTAAAACTGTTGCATAATAGAAGTAATAGAAACAAGGCGCGAGTTTATCGTGCCTTGTTTTATACAATCTAGACTATACATAACAGCGCCGCGTGCTCTTGGATATTTGCCAAGTGAAAAGTTTTACGACATATTGGACATGGACAGGAATACAAATACATATATATAGTTAATTTAATTATCGGCGAAAGTGGCCGACTTAATTTAGCGTTTTTTGGTTAAGCTTATGGAAGTACATATAAATTCAGCCTGTTTTTCTTTGCGGATTACCATCACATGCATGCATACATAATCTACATGGTTTCTAAGAGTTATCATTTCCTGTCCACTGTAAAAATGTGTTACAATGCAATACATAACTGCTGAAGGTTTTGATTTTTAAGAAAGTGTGAATTATTAAAGATAGGCTGCTGCCAGATTTTTTGAGGACCTAAATGGCTATGTTTTAACACCGTATTGATTGGAGCGAAAGGCTTGAGATTCTTGAAAATGCATACACATTTTCTTCGTGCGATGCTGATTCGAGGAGGCTCCAGGCAGCCTGCGGTTCGCTGCGTGCCTGCAGCGGAATCAATACGCTAATTTAACGGAGTCTTATAAATATTTCCAACTTTTCTATGGCTGATTTTTGATTTTTTGCATGTGATTTCGCAAGCTTAATATATCGTTTTGAAGTTTCTTTCAAGGGGTGAAGGATTTTGTTTAAATTTAATGATGAAAAAGGGCAATTAAAATGTTCTTTCTGCGGAAAGACACAGGACCAGGTTCGCAAACTAGTTGCCGGACCAGGGGTTTATATATGTGATGAGTGCATTGAGCTCTGCACAGAAATTGTTGAAGAAGAGCTTGGTACAGAAGAAGAAGTTGAATTCAAGGATGTGCCAAAGCCGGCTGAAATCCGTGACATTCTAGATGAATATGTTATAGGGCAGGACCAGGCAAAGAAATCTTTATCTGTTGCCGTTTATAACCACTATAAACGTATAAACTCCAACAGTAAGATTGATGAAGTAGAGCTGTCAAAAAGTAATATCGCCATGATCGGGCCGACAGGAAGCGGTAAGACATTGCTAGCCCAGACACTGGCACGCATTCTTAATGTTCCGTTTGCCATTGCAGATGCCACTTCATTGACTGAGGCTGGGTATGTCGGGGAGGATGTTGAAAATATTCTCTTAAAGCTGATCCAGGCAGCGGATTATGATGTTGAAAAGGCTGAAAAAGGGATTATTTATATCGATGAAATTGATAAAGTTGCACGAAAGTCAGAAAACCCTTCCATTACTCGTGATGTTTCAGGTGAAGGTGTACAGCAGGCCTTATTGAAAATCCTGGAAGGTACAGTTGCCAGCGTTCCGCCTCAAGGCGGCCGTAAGCATCCACATCAGGAATTCATTCAAATTGATACAACCAATATCCTATTTATTTGCGGCGGTGCATTTGATGGCATCGAGCAAATTATTAAACGCCGCCTTGGCCAGAAAGTAATCGGTTTTGGTTCTGATCAAAAACAGAAAGAAATCGAACCAAAGGATCTTCTGGCAAAGGTATTACCAGAAGACTTGCTGAAATTTGGTTTAATTCCCGAATTCATCGGAAGACTACCGGTTATTGCTAGCCTTTCACAGCTTGATGAAGCAGCATTGATTGAGATTTTAACAAAGCCGAAAAACGCTCTTGTTAAACAATATCAAAAAATGCTTGAGCTTGATGATGTGGAACTTGAATTTGAGGAAGGCGCTCTTGAAGAAATTGCTAAAAAAGCAATTGAAAGAAAGACAGGGGCACGCGGACTCCGTTCCATTATTGAAGGAATTATGCTTGATGTCATGTTTGATCTTCCTTCACGTGAAGATATTAAAAAATGTATTATCACAAAAGAAACAGTTATTGACAACGGTACTCCCAAGCTTGTTTTAGAGGATGGAACAGTTGTTGAAGAAGAACGCAAAACCTCTGCATGATTATGTGGCCAGCCCTTATGGGCATGGCCATTTTTATATGGATTTATGCCCTTAAGCGGAATTTTGCTTCATTCCCTTTGCCGCATTCTTTACATACTTTTAAGTGAATTCCTTGTTTATTCCAACTCAGTGAGGGAGATACTAGCATTATCAGCGAGAACTAATAATGCAGGAGGGAACACAATGAGTTGGACGGGGATTGCTTTATTTATCCAATTGTTTTTTGGAATTGTCATCGGGCTTTATTTTTGGAATTTGCTAAGAAGCCAGCGGACACAAAAGGTTTCAATTGACCGGGAATCAAGAAAAGAAATGGATGTCTTAAAAAAGATGCGCTCAATATCTTTAACTGAGCCATTGGCAGAAAAAGTGCGTCCAACCAGCTTCGCAGATATTGTCGGGCAGGAAGACGGAATTAAGTCTCTGAAAGCGGCATTGTGCGGACCCAATCCTCAGCATGTCATTATTTATGGGCCTCCAGGTGTGGGAAAAACGGCTGCAGCCAGATTGGTCTTAGAGGAAGCGAAGAAAAATGCAAAGTCTCCATTTCAGCAATCCTCCGTTTTTATTGAATTGGATGCAACGACAGCCAGGTTTGATGAACGCGGTATTGCTGATCCACTCATAGGCTCTGTCCATGATCCTATCTACCAGGGAGCCGGTGCGATGGGACAAGCGGGAATACCGCAGCCTAAACAGGGGGCCGTTACCAATGCTCATGGGGGAGTTCTGTTCATTGATGAAATTGGAGAACTCCATCCAATTCAAATGAACAAGCTTTTGAAGGTGCTTGAGGATCGAAAAGTATTTCTTGAGAGTGCATATTACAATGAAGAAAATACACAAATTCCAAATCATATTCATGATATTTTTAAAAATGGGCTTCCTGCAGACTTTCGGCTGATTGGAGCAACAACCAGAACGCCAAATGAAATTCCGCCAGCCATACGTTCAAGATGCATGGAAGTATTTTTCAGGGAATTGGCCGAAGAAGAAATTGCTGCTGTCGGAAAAAAAGCAGCGGAAAAAGTTAACCTTAAAATTAGTGAAAATGCTCTCGGAACCCTTGCGAACTATGCAAGAAATGGACGTGAGGCTGTCAATATGATCCAAATTTCAGCTGGACTAGCTATTACCGAAGATAGAGATTACATAAAAGATGAAGATATTGAATGGGTTATACAATCGAGCCAGCTTACCCCGAGAATGGAACGGAAAATTAATTCCAATCCAGCGGTCGGCCTTGTAAACGGCCTGGCTGTTTATGGACCAAATACAGGTGCCTTGCTTGAAATTGAAGTTACTGTTATACCGGCTAAAGAGAAGGGCAGTATTAATATTACAGGGATTGTGGAAGAAGAAAGCATTGGCGGGCAAGGAAAATCAATCCGCAGAAAAAGTATGGCAAAAGGGTCAATTGAAAATGTAATAACCGTGCTCAGGTCAATGGGAGTACCGGCAGATGACTATGATATTCATGTTAACTTCCCGGGCGGAGTTCCGATTGACGGGCCGTCTGCAGGTATCGCAATGGCGACAGGAATATATTCTGCAATTTATAAGCGCCCGGTTGACCATACTCTGGCCATGACCGGTGAAATAAGTATTCATGGCCACGTAAAGCCAATTGGCGGAGTATATCCAAAAGTGAAAGCTGCCAAAAAGGCAGGAGCCCAAACCGTGATTATCCCGAAAGAAAATATGCAATCCATACTAAAAGAGATTTCAGGCATAAAAATTGTACCTGTAAGCCACTTAAATGAAGTATTTGAATTGGCCTTACTAAAGGATTTTCACAAAGAGCAAGCCATAACAGCTTCAATCGAATTATCGAAAAAAGAGAGCATCTAGTGGTCTAGCTCAGGCAAACAGGGTAATTCTAAGAAATTCCCCCGCTAATAGCGGTAAAAAACTTCGGTTTGCAGTTTAGGCTACAAACCGAAGTTTTATTTGCGTAAAGAAGGATAAAGTGTAATTATCAGTTAGTTTTCCAAGACAGACATCCGCTTTTCTCTTTGATAGACACTGTTTAATAAATACGATAGAATTGTACAAAGCAATTATTAGCAATTTTAGGGTTAAAATGATATGCATTTGGAGGTGCAAAGGAATGGCGAAAAAGAAAGAAATCATCGTCCCCCTCCTGCCGCTTCGGGGTTTGCTTGTTTATCCGACCATGGTTCTACACTTGGATGTAGGTCGTGAAAGATCGGTTCAAGCCCTTGAAAAAGCAATGGTAGATGACCATTTAATTTTCTTAACAACGCAAAAAGATATATCTATAGATGAGCCGTCTGAGGACGATTTATATCACATGGGTACACTTACCCGGGTAAAGCAGATGCTCAAGCTCCCAAACGGAACCATCCGTGTGCTCGTTGAAGGGCTCAAAAGGGCTGAAATCATCGGATTTCAGGAAGAAGCTGAACATTATTCCGTAAGTGTCAAGGTCTTTGAAGATCCGGAAACAAAGGATGTGGAAGACCAGGCTTTAATGAGAACCATGCTGGAATATTTTGAGCAGTACATAAAGGTATCGAAGAAAATTTCTGCGGAAACGTATTCCTCGGTTGCAGATATAGAAGAGCCGGGCCGTATGGCAGATATCATCTCTTCACATTTACCTTTGAAACTCAAGGAAAAGCAAGAAATACTTGAAACGATTGATGTAAAAGAACGCATGAACCAGGTTATTGAAATCATCCATAATGAAAAGGAAGTTCTGAACCTCGAAAAGAAGATTGGCCAGCGTGTTAAAAAGTCAATGGAGAGAACGCAAAAGGAATACTATTTGCGGGAACAGATGAAAGCAATCCAAAAGGAGCTTGGGGATAAGGAAGGCAAGACTGGAGAAATTTCCGACCTTACTGATAAAATCGAGAAAGCAGGCATGCCGGAGCATGTCCAGCTAACAGCTTTAAAAGAACTTGACCGCTATGAGAAGGTACCGTCGAGTTCTGCTGAAAGTGCCGTCATCCGCAACTATATTGAATGGCTTGTTACTTTGCCATGGTCAAATGCAACAGAGGATGATCTGGATATCCGCAAAGCCGAACGCATTCTGAATGAAGACCATTACGGACTTGAAAAGGTTAAGGAACGGGTTTTGGAATACCTTGCCGTCCAGAAGCTGACAAACTCCCTTAAAGGTCCAATCCTATGTCTTGCGGGACCTCCAGGGGTCGGCAAAACAAGTCTGGCACGTTCCATCGCAACATCCCTTAACAGAAATTTTGTAAGGGTATCTCTTGGGGGAGTGCGGGATGAGTCAGAAATCCGCGGTCATAGAAGAACATATGTAGGAGCGATGCCGGGCCGCATTATCCAGGGGATGAAGAAAGCAGGCACAATTAATCCTGTGTTTTTGCTTGATGAAATAGACAAGATGTCTTCCGACTTTCGCGGCGATCCTTCATCAGCCATGCTGGAGGTATTGGATCCTGAGCAAAACCATAACTTTAGCGATCATTATATTGAAGAGACATATGATCTTTCCAAGGTAATGTTTATAGCAACAGCAAATAATCTGAGCACAATACCAGGCCCATTGCTGGATAGAATGGAAATTATCACAATCGCCGGCTATACCGAGCAGGAGAAAATACACATTGCAAAAGATCATCTTCTTCCAAAGCAAGTGAAGGAGCATGGGCTTTCCAAGTCGCAGCTTCAGATCCGCGAAGATGGGCTGCAAATGGTAGTCCGTTATTATACCCGCGAAGCCGGAGTGCGGGGATTGGAGCGCCAGCTTGCTACTATTTGCAGGAAAACAGCCAAAATCATCGTCTCGGGGGACAAGAAGAAAGTCATTGTTTCTGCAAAGAACGTAGAAGAGTTTCTCGGAAAACCAAAGTTCAGATATGGCCAGGCAGAGCAAGAGGATCAGGTGGGTGTTGCGACAGGACTGGCCTATACAACTGTCGGAGGCGACACGCTGCAAATTGAAGTATCCCTTTCGCCAGGCAAAGGAAAACTTGTTTTAACAGGTAAGCTGGGAGATGTAATGAAGGAATCCGCACAAGCGGCATTCAGCTATGTACGTTCAAAAGCAAAAGAATTAGGCATAGATGAGAATTTCCATGAAAAACATGACATTCATATTCATGTTCCGGAAGGGGCTGTTCCAAAGGACGGTCCTTCTGCAGGCATAACGATCACAACAGCATTGGTTTCTGCTTTATCAGGCAAACCAATTCGCAAAGAAGTAGGGATGACAGGCGAAATCACATTAAGGGGACGGGTTCTTCCTATTGGCGGCTTAAAAGAGAAGTCTTTAAGTGCGCATCGTGCCGGCCTGACCAAAATTATCCTTCCAAAAGATAATGAAAAGGATATTGAGGATATCCCGGAAAGTATCCGGGAGGAACTTGATTTTGTTTTGGTGTCCCATGTAGATGAAGTACTGAAGCATGCTCTGAACGGCGGTGCACAAGTATGAAAGTAACCAGCTCAGAAATCGTCATCAGTGCTGTGAAGCCGGATCAATATCCCGATAGTGAGTTGCCGGAATTTGCCCTTGCTGGCCGCTCAAATGTCGGCAAGTCCTCTTTTATTAATAAAATGCTCAATCGAAGAGGGCTGGCCAGAATTTCCTCCAAGCCAGGAAAAACGCAAACTCTAAACTTTTACATCATTAATGAGATGCTGCACTTTGTAGATGTACCAGGCTATGGCTATGCAAAGGTATCTAAAAAAGAACGTGAAGCATGGGGTAAAATGATTGAAACATATTTAACGAACAGAGAGCAGTTAAAGGCAGTTGTTCTTATTGTTGATTTGCGGCATCCACCAACAAGTGATGATGTCATGATGTATGACTTTTTAAAGCATTATGATATTCCATGTGTTGTGATTGCCACTAAAGCTGATAAGATACCAAAGTCCAAGTGGCAAAAGCATATGAAGATAACAAAAGAAACGCTGGATATTGATCCAAATGATCAAATTATCATGTTTTCTTCCGAAACTGGCTATGGAAAAGACCAGGCATGGAAAACATTGTTAAGCTATATTTAAGAGAATCCCGCTGTATTATACAGCGGGATTTTTTTCGCACTTCTGGAGCAGGCGGATATAACTAAGCGTTTATTATAGCCTTGAAGAAGGAGGCAAGCTGTGTGGAAAGATAAGCAATAGTGTTGGTGTCAAATCAAAAGGAATTTGCAGGATAGACGAGTATCTAAGTTCATATTGGAGCACAAGGCTTGTCAGTTGATGAGAATCGGCCAAATCATTTAATATCGTGAATTATCATAAAATATGAATTTTGAGAAAATATTATAATAATGATAAAGTTAAAGGGTATTTATAATAGAGAGAAACTGAAGGGGGAATTTAGACTAGTGAGACATTGGTTAAAAGGAATTATAGCAGCTGCTTTTGTATTGGTCCTGGCTGCATGTGGATCAGAGGAAGCGTCTAAAGATGGAATGGACCTTGTAGAAGATGGAAAGTTTACGTATGCAGCATCAGGAGAGTTCAAACCTTTTAGTTTTACAAATGATGATGGGAGCATGAGCGGCTTTGATATTGAAGTAGCCGAAGCTGTTGCGAAAGAGCTTGGACTCGAACCGGTTCAGAATAAATTTAAATTTGGCGGTATTGTGGAAGGCGTAAAATCAGGCCGTTTTGATGCAGCTGTAGCCAGCCATACGATTACTGAAGAACGAAAGCAGGCTGTAAACTTTTCGACGCCTTACTACTATTCAGGACCGCAAATTTATGTGCGTCCAGATAGTTCAGTTGAAACAATTGAGGATTTGGAAGGCTTGGAAATCGCCGTATCAAAAGGATCTACATACACTGCAAATGCAGAAGAAGTTACAGATAATATTCAATTTTATGATAGTGATGTTGTAGCCCTGGAAGCATTAAGCAAAGGTAAGCATGATGCTGTTATTACTGACTTTATTACAGGAAAAGAAGCGATAGGCGCGGGTATGGAAATTGAAGGAAAAGAGCTTCTTGGACGCAGTGAGCAGGCAATCGCAGTTGCAAAGGACAATGAAGAGCTCTTGGAAAAGGTAAATGAAGCTCTGGAAACACTTCGCGAGAATGGAACACTCACAGAAATCAGCAAAAAATATATCGGTGAAGATATAACGGTTGATCCTGAGAAGGAATAACATTGCGGGCGGATGTGTGTAAGAATGCATTCGCCTGTTTTATTGTTTTAGGATCTTTTCTCATAGAATGTTGTTAAAGCTTATGAATTCTGGCCGTTGATTTCAGCACGGGGCACTCAGCGAACCGCGGGCTCGGGAGCCTCCCTGACGCTCTGCGTCTGCAGGGTCTCCCTTTTTGGAAAGCTACTCCCATAGGACGTTGAATAAGCTTCCTCGAATGCACACCGCACGAAGAAATGCGATAGCATTTCCGAGGTTCTCGCGTCTTCCGCTCCAATTAACTCAGTGGTTAAAATTAGTTAGCTGCACGTAAGCAACAAACTTTAAGAAAACAGTTTTTTTTTAAACATCAAACTCAACTAGCATCGGATAGGAGGGATCCTTTTGGATTTGCTTACGAAGTTTATTGATACATATCCCGTTTTTTTGAAAGGGATGCTGTTAACCTTTCAATTAACTGTGGTAGCAGTTTTTATTGCGATTTTTATAGGTTTATTTTTTGCTTTTTTAAAGATATCAAGAATTAAAGTTTTGGAATGGATTGCTGATATATATATTTTCCTAGTAAGAGGAACACCGCTGGTTGTACAAATTTTCATTTTCTATTTTGGTTTGACTGCTTTGGATATTTCACAGTTTTGGTCCGTTGTGCTTGGCCTTGCCTTCCACAATGGCGCATACATAGCCGAAATATTTAGAGGCTCCATCCAATCCATAGACAAGGGGCAGATGGAAGCAGGGCGTTCGCTTGGCATGACAGCCAGCCTGGCGATGAGGCGAATTATCCTTCCCCAGGCTTTTCGCCGTGCAATGCCGCCGCTTGGCAATCAGTTTATAATTGCTCTGAAGGATTCTTCACTTGCTTCCTTTATCGGCATGTACGAGCTCTTTAATGTGGCGACAACATATGGTTCAAATGAATATGACTACATGAGCTACTTGCTGATTGTAGCTGTTTACTATTTAGTACTTGTACTTATTTTCTCAGTCCTTGTAAATATGGTTGAGAAAAGAATGGCAAGCAGTGATTAAGGAGGAAGGATAGGCATGAGTGAATCGTACATGATAAAAGTGGAAAAGCTTAATAAATCATTCGGTGATTTACATGTATTAAAAGATATTGACATAACAGTTAAAGAAAGCGATGTGGTTTGCCTGATCGGTGCAAGCGGGTCAGGGAAAAGCACACTTCTCCGATGCTTGAACTTTCTTGAGCTGAAAGATAGTGGAAACATCATTTTTGAGGGTGAAAAGGTTGAAAAAGAAACCCATGATCTAAATAAAGTCAGAGAAAAAGTAGGAATGGTTTTCCAGCATTTTCATCTTTTTCCCCATATGACGGTTCTCGAAAATGTCATGGAAGCACCTATGCATGTTAAAAAGCTGTCTAAAGATCAAGTAAAGAAAGAAGCGCAGGAGCTGTTAAAAAAAGTGGGGCTTTCTGACAAGGAAAATGTTTATCCATCGAAGTTATCCGGGGGACAGAAGCAGCGTGTTGCCATTGCCAGGGCCCTGGCAATGAAGCCGGATATCATGCTTTTTGATGAACCGACATCTGCCTTGGATCCTGAGCTTGTCGGGGAAGTTCTTTCCACAATGAAAGAATTGGCTGAAGAAGGAATGACGATGGTGGTCGTTACCCATGAAATGGGCTTTGCGAAGGAAGTTGCAGACTGGGCTGTCTATATGCACGACGGAAGAATTGTGGAAGTTGGGCATCCGGAGGATTTGTTTAATAACCCAAAAGAGGAGCGGACTAAAAACTTTTTGGATTCCGTCCTATAAGATTGTTTGAAGGCAAAAAAGACAGGGGAAGAGTAAAGTATCCCCTGTCTTTTCTATTTTTTCTTTACAATTAAAAAATAAAATCCAATCAGCATTAAGAGGATTGGCCAAAAGCGCCAGGCGTTCGATACGCCGTTTTCCAAAAGCCCCATCCATTCAATGACTCTGTCATAAAAAAGCAGCATGGCGGCAAGAATTAAAAATAAGATTCCCTGAAACAATCCAGATCCTGTTTTTTGATGGCGAAGAAGGAAACCCAGTGCGATGATCAGTATAAAAGTTCCTATGTGATCGGGCCATATTTCAAGACGGTTCACAACATGGAAGTGCAGGCCAAATCCGGCCAAAATCACACCTGGGAGAATTGACTCATAGTCTCTGGCGCGATATGCCTGAAATAAAAAGGCAGCTCCGACGATCATAAGAAGCGTAGGCCATGTATAAAATGGCTGTAGAAGACTGAAGTTTGTTTGCTGAAGGAAAAAGTAGGCGCCGAAGCCGATTAATATTATTCCCGGGAAAATACGCTGATTTTTCATTAAAACACCACTTCCAATAAGGTTCACTTGAATCTGGCAAGTTTTTTTGTTACTGTACTTAAGGGAGTATTTGTCTATTTCAGAAATTTATATTTTCTAAAACATATTAACATATGTGTTCAATTTCTGTTCACATTTTAGCATTAAATTAAATAAATAGAAGTGATATAATTATCTTAGTGAACTATGCAATCTATCTGGGGGTGTCAATTTCTAATGCATATCTTGGTCGTCGGTCTAAATTATAAAACTGCCCCTGTTGAAATTCGTGAGCGTCTAACCTTTAACTCTTCACAATTGGGCGATGCGATGAAGACATTGAATGATAAAAAGAGCATTTTAGAGAATGTTATTCTGTCTACATGCAATCGGACCGAAATTTATGCGGTGGTGGACCAGCTTCATACTGGCCGTTATTATATAAAGGAATTTCTGGCAGAGCACTTTAATATGGATCAGAACGAATTTTCTCCTTTCCTGTTTATCTATGAAGAGGATGGGGCAATAGAGCATCTATTTAAAGTAGCATGCGGGCTTAATTCCATGATTCTTGGAGAGACACAAATTTTGGGACAGGTGCGGTCAAGTTTTTTGGAGGCGCAATCAGAAAATACAATTGGTACAGTATTTAACCACCTGTTTAAGCAGGCAGTAACTCTTGCAAAGCGTGCACATTCGGAAACGGAAATAGGGGCCAATGCTGTCTCAGTCAGCTACGCAGCGGTAGAATTGGCTAAAAAAATATTCGGTACGCTTGAAAATAAGCATGTCCTTATTTTAGGTGCTGGCAAAATGGGAGAGCTTGCGATCCAGAATCTTCATGCTAATGGAGCGAGCAAAGTAACTGTTATTAACCGCACTTATGA
Source organism: Cytobacillus sp. C11.1 (assembly GCF_058145115.1). Taxonomy (NCBI): domain Bacteria; kingdom Bacillati; phylum Bacillota; class Bacilli; order Caryophanales; family Bacillaceae; genus Cytobacillus; species Cytobacillus sp. C11.1. The sequence continues at coordinate 2,045,740 of NZ_CM176935.1, forward strand.
AAAAGCCCAGGATCTTGCTAGCCGTTATGCCGGTGAAGCAAAGACACTGGATGAGCTGCAAAATGCTCTTATAGATGCTGATATTTTAATCAGTTCAACGGGAGCCAAAGAGTTTGTTATTACTAAAGGCATGATGACTAACGTGGAAAAAATGCGCAAAGGGAAGCCATTATTTATGGTGGATATTGCCGTGCCACGGGATTTGGATCCAAAGCTGGCTGAATTGGACAGCATTTTCCTATATGACATTGATGATCTTGAGGGAATAGTCGAAGCAAACCTTCAGGAGCGCAAAAAGGCAGCAGAAAAAATTCAGCTGATGATCGAGGGAGAAATTGTTGATTTCAAGCAGTGGCTGAATTTGCTTGGAGTTGTTCCGGTTATTTCTGCATTGCGTGAGAAAGCACTGGCTATACAGAGTGAAACCATGACAAGCATTGAAAGAAAGCTGCCTCACTTGAGTGATCGTGATAAAAAGGTGTTGAACAAGCATACAAAGAGCATCATCAATCAGCTATTAAAAGATCCTATTTTACAAGCTAAAGAAATGGCTGGACAGAATGATTCCGAACAGGCATTAGATTTATTTGTAAAAATCTTTAATATAGAAGAACTTGTTTCAGAGCAGCAGAACGTGTCCGCAGCCAAGCCAAAACACGCTATCGCTCAATCACCACAGGCTTCCTTTCAATCATAAGAGAGGTTCTGTCCATGTTTGACATCTATATGACACGGCTGCATGAATTTACGGTGGTTCTGTATGCCTTATGTGTCCTTTTATATTTTATCGATTTTCTTCATCATAACCGGAAGGCGAACCGAGTTGCCTTCTGGTTACTTGCATTTGTGTGGGTATTGCAAACTGTATTCCTTGTCTTATATATGATAAATACAGGCAGGTTCCCTGTATTGACCATTTTTGAAGGCCTTTATTTCTATGCATGGGTTCTTATTACTCTCTCACTAGGGATAAATCGGCTTCTCAGGGTCGACTTTATCGTCTTTTTTACAAATGTTCTTGGCTTTATAATTATGGCCATTCATACATTCGCACCCGTCCAGATTGATTCGGCCGTAAAGGCGCAGCAGCTTATATCAGAACTTCTGCTTATCCATATAACCGTTGCGATTCTTTCTTATGGGGCTTTCTCTCTCTCCTTTGTTTTTTCATTACTTTATTTGATTCAATATGACTTGCTTAAAAGGAAAAAATGGGGAACCAGATTGCTGCGGATAACGGATTTATCTAAGCTTGAATATATGTCATATGTATTAAACGTAATTGGTGTACCTATGCTGATGATAAGCTTAATATTAGGTATTCAATGGGCTTATCTTAAAGTGCCTGATATGATTTGGTTCGATTCGAAAGTAATCGGGTCTTTTATTGTCCTTGCTTTATACAGTATCTATCTCTATATGAAAGTTGGGAAAGGCTTATACGGCAAATCTTTGGCACTTTGGAATATAGCATCTTTTCTTATTGTATTAATTAATTTCTTTCTGTTTGGAAAACTTTCATCTTTCCATTTTTGGTATTCATAAGCCCAGCGGCCACAGCTTATGGTCAGCTGGTCAATTGTAGGAGGCTGTCATGAGAAAAATTATTGTTGGTTCCAGAAGAAGCAAGCTAGCACTAACCCAAACAAAATGGGTAATCAATCAATTGAAAAGCATCGATCCTTCCTTTGAGTTTGAAGTGAAAGAAATCGTGACTAAGGGAGATAAAATTCTTGATGTAACACTTTCCAAGGTAGGCGGCAAAGGGTTATTTGTTAAAGAAATCGAGCAGGCAATGCTTGATAAAGAAATTGATATGGCTGTACATAGTATGAAGGATATGCCGGCTGTCCTGCCTGAAGGACTTATTATAGGCAGCATTCCTGAAAGAGAAGACCATCGTGATGCGCTAATCTCAAAAGGGCATGTAAAGCTCAGTGACTTAAAAGCCGGTTCCATCATTGGAACAAGCAGCTTGCGCAGGGGGGCACAGATTTTAGCTCAGCGCCCTGATTTAGAGATTAAATGGATTAGAGGAAATATAGATACAAGGTTATCAAAGCTGGAAACAGAAGAATATGATGCGATTATTCTCGCAGCGGCGGGACTTTCCAGAATGGGCTGGGCTTCCGATGTTGTGACTGAATTTTTGGAGCCTGAACTCTGCGTGCCGGCTGTCGGCCAGGGCGCTCTATCCATTGAGTGCCGGGAAAGTGATGAAGAGCTTCTTTCGTTGCTGGACAAGTTCACATGTCGTGAGACAAGCCAAACTGTAAGGACAGAGCGAGCGTTTCTGCATAAAATGGAGGGAGGCTGCCAGGTGCCGATTGCAGGATATGCCACTCTAAATGAAACAGGTGAAGTTGAATTAACCGGTCTTGTCGGTTCCCCTGACGGGAAGGTCATCTATAAGGAAAAGTTAACAGGCACAAACCCGGAAGATGTTGGAATTGCAATGGCTGAGAAGTTAACTGCACAGGGAGCTAAAGAGCTGATTGACCGTGTAAAAGAGGAGCTTGAAGGGCAATGACCCGTTCCTCCCCTTTAAAAGGCATGACTGTTCTGGTGCCAAGAGGGAAAAAACAGGCTCAGGCATTTTCAAAGCTTGTTAAAAACTATGGGGGGATACCAGTTGAGATCCCCCTAATTGCTTTTATGCCTTTACGAAACTCTGAAGCTTTATCTGAAGCACGAAAGCGAATTCACACTTATGATTGGGTAATTTTCACAAGTAATACAGCCGTTGAAGCTTTCTTTGAGGATTATAAAATGCCTGTTAACAAGCCTTTACCGAAAATTGCAGTAATCGGAGAAAAGACTCAAAAATGTCTTTCTGTTAAAGGGCTTAATGCTGATTTTATCCCCCGGGAATATGTTGCGGAGGGATTTGTTGAGGATTTTTTGCCGTTTGTTGAAAACGGAACGAAGGTTTTAATTCCCAAGGGAAATCTGGCACGGGACTATATTGCCACTGCCCTTTCTGAAAAAGGCGCCATGCTCAATGAAATCATTGTCTATAAGACTTTTTTTCCAAAAGAAAGCATTGCCCTGTTACAGAAGCAGCTTTCAGGGAAAGGGATAGATATACTGACTTTTACAAGCCCTTCAACTGTGGATCATTTCATGGGTGCCCTAAGGGAACTTGGGTATCAAGATTCTGTAAAGAACAGCTTAATCAGCTGTATTGGCCCCGTTACAAAAGAACGAGCAGAAGCCTACGGTCTGAAGGTACATGCTGTTCCGGAAGAATATACAGTACATAGCATGCTTGAAAGTATTATTGCCTATTTGGAAACAATGACTAGGAGGGAATTTTAATGGATCTACAATTTACCAGGCATAGACGCCTTCGCCAAAGCCCAAACATGAGAGCGCTTGTGCGCGAAACTTATTTGCGGACAGAGGATTTAATTTATCCAATTTTCGTAGCTGAGGGAAATGATATCAAAAGGGAAATTTCTTCAATGCCGGGGATCTACAATCTTTCACTGGACCATTTGGAAGAAGAAATGAATGAAGTGGTTTCTCTTGGAATCAAATCCGTTTTATTATTTGGGATCCCGAAAGAAAAGGATGCATGCGGGCAGCAGGCCTATCATGACCATGGCATTGTTCAGGAAGCAACAAGATTTATTAAATCCAATTTTCCTGAAGTGATCGTCATTGCTGATACTTGTCTATGCGAATATACTGATCATGGCCATTGCGGTCTGATTGAAAATGGTGAAGTGCTAAATGATGCATCGCTTGAATTGCTTGTACAGACGGCTATCAGCCAGGCGAAAGCAGGAGCAGATATCATTGCACCTTCAAATATGATGGATGGCTTTACAGCTGCCATTCGTGCTGGGCTTGATGAAGCAGGCTTTGAAAATATTCCGGTTATGTCTTACGCTGTAAAATATTCATCTGCCTTTTATGGCCCATTCCGGGACGCTGCAGACAGCACTCCGCAATTCGGCGACCGCAAAGCTTACCAGATGGACCCTGCAAACCGCATGGAAGCAATGCGTGAAGCGGAGTCTGATTTAATGGAGGGAGCAGACTTTCTGATTGTAAAACCAGGTATGCCGTACCTAGATATCGTCCGTGATGTAAAAAATAATATCAACCTGCCGATTGTCATTTACAATGTGAGCGGTGAATATTCCATGGTTAAAGCTGCAGCACAAAATGGCTGGATCGATGAAGAGAAAATTGTAATGGAAATGCTAACTGGCATGAAGCGTGCTGGAAGCGATTTAATCATTACTTACCATGCAAAAGATGCAGCCAGATGGATTAAGGAACAGCAATAGTTTTACCTATAACAAGAAAAGAGGGATGACATGCGTTCTTACGATAAATCTATTGAAGCTTTCAAAGAAGCAAGCAAATTAATGCCCGGGGGAGTTAACTCCCCGGTTCGCGCCTTTAAATCTGTCAATATGGACCCGATTTTCATGGAACGGGGCAAAGGATCAAAGATCTATGATATTGATGGAAATGAGTATATTGATTATGTTTTATCCTGGGGCCCTTTAATCCTGGGCCATACGAATGACCGTGTCGTTGAGTCAATTAAAAAGGTGGCCGAAATGGGGACGAGCTTCGGTGCACCGACTGAAATTGAAAATGAACTGGCCAAGCTGGTTATTGAACGTGTGCCGTCAATAGAAGTGGTGCGCATGGTTTCTTCAGGGACAGAAGCAACGATGAGTGCCTTGCGATTAGCCCGGGGCTATACCGGCCGAAATAAAATCATGAAATTTGAAGGCTGCTATCATGGACATGGGGACTCCCTGCTCATAAAAGCGGGTTCAGGTGTAGCCACTCTTGGACTTCCTGATAGTCCTGGAGTTCCTGAGGGTGTAGCCAAAAATACAATCACTGTTCCGTATAATGACCTTGAAAGCGTAAGATATGCATTCGAACAATATGGCGAAGATATCGCAGGACTTATTGTAGAGCCTGTTGCAGGAAATATGGGAGTTGTTCCTCCTCAGCCAGGTTTCCTTGAAGGGTTGAGAGAGATTACAGAGCAAAATGGTTCTTTACTAATCTTTGATGAAGTTATGACCGGGTTCCGTGTTGGCTACAATTGTGCTCAGGGTTACTTCGATGTAACACCGGATATTACATGTCTCGGTAAGGTTATTGGTGGAGGCCTTCCTGTAGGTGCCTACGGCGGTAAAGCTGAAATCATGAAGCAAATTGCACCGAGTGGCCCAATCTATCAGGCTGGTACATTATCGGGCAACCCACTCGCCATGACAGCAGGCTTTGAGACATTAAGTCAGCTTACTCCTGAATCGTATAAAGAGTTCGAACGGAAAGCAGACAGGCTGGAAGAGGGCTTAAAAGCTGCCGCAGAAAAATTTGATATCCCGCATACAATTAATCGTGCCGGATCCATGATTGGGTTCTTCTTTACCAATGAAGATGTTACTAACTATGAAAAAGCAAAAACGTCCAATCTGGAATACTTTGCAGAATACTACAGGGAAATGGCAAATCAGGGTGTATTCCTGCCTCCGTCTCAATTCGAAGGGCTTTTCCTCTCAACCGCTCATACAGATGAAGATATTGAAAAGACAATAGAGGCTGCTGAAAAAGCATTTTCCAAACTTAAATAAGCACTCAAAACACTCATCAAATTGATGGGTGTTTTTTATTGGCTGTTTTCACGAATTTTTTTGCTTTTTCAACAAGTAGTGAGGAGCGGCAATCCAACAGTTTTATAAGCGCCTTCTAATATGGTTAAAAAGATCAAAAAATCAATAAAAGATCTATCTGTCATTATTTTTCTAATCATAAAGTATATAAAACTCTCATAGGATTGTTAATGACATAGTGATTAAACGGGAAGATTTGAAGGGAGGAGTCGCTTTGTCTCAGGGGAATCCATCGTGCTTACGATTTTCTTTAGAGGAATCGGTCTGGTTTCAAAAAGGACAGGAAGTATCAGAACTGATTTCAATTTCGTTAGATCCCAATATAACTATTCAGGAAAGCGATCAATATGTAACGATTCAGGGAGCGCTTGAACTTGCTGGTGAGTATAAACGGAGTGATGCAGAAACAGCTGGTGATGAAGAGGTTTTTGCAGGAGCTAAATTCGTTCAGGCAGTTGAGGAAAGAGAAGAGGGGACTTGCGAATTTCAACACTATTTTCCAGTCGATATTACAATCCCAAATAATAGAATCCAAAGCATATATGATATTGACGTAGCGGTAGAATCCTTTGACTATGTTCTGCCGGAAAGAAGCTGCATGAAATTAACAGCCAATTTAACAATCACCGGATTATACGGCGATCAGCAGCATCTCCCTGTTCAGGAATGGCAAGAGGAGGTTGAAGTCGAAGAGCTGGAGCCAGTTCACAGATCGACAGCTGCTATTGAAGAGACTGAGGAGGAAGCGGTAAACCAGGAGGAATGGCCAGCTTATCAGGAAAAAGAAGCAGAGGAGGAAAAAGCTGAGCCGGGTTACGATTTTGCAGCGGAAGAGCATAGGGAAGAGGAACATCAAGAGGAACACCAAGAGGAACACCAAGAGGAACACCAAGAGGACCAGAGTGAGCCTAAAGAAGTATTTGTACCATTTGAGGCAGAGGCAAGGAAACAGCCTGAAACTGATGCAGTGAAGGAGGAAGCGCCTGCAGCCAATGAAGAAAAACAAGTGAAGAAAGATGAAAAGCCTGCAGAGTCAACACCGGAAATTTCATTTGCTTCCCAGCGGAGTGAGGAAGCGCCACCTTCAGCTCAGGAAATCTATCAAATGACTGAAGCATTAGAATCAGATAGCCCTTCCTATGAAAAGAAGCCTGTAGAAATGGCTGTACAGGAAAGTCCAGAGGAAGAAGAAGAATCATCATCTTCTGAACAGGAAGCTAAAAAGAAAAAATTCTCGAAAAAGAAAAGCATGTCTTTAACTGAATTCTTTGCCCGCAAAGAAGAGGAAGAAGAACATGTAAAGCTAAAGGTCTGCATTGTGCAGAATGGAGATACAATCGATGCGATTGCTGAAAGGTATGAAATTCCTGCCCAGCAATTATTAAGGGTGAATCACCTGGAAATAAATCAGGATATTTATGAGGGGCAAGTGCTGTACATTCCTGTTGCGGTAGCCCATTAAATGGTTAAACAGCTGAGCAGGTAGTGATAACCCGCTCAGCTCTTTTCATTTCAAAGGAATTTTACAACATCCCAATAGAAAGAACCGAGAAATGGCGACAAAAGCTGGGAGTGAATCAGGCACTCAGGAAAAATCCTGAGAGTAAAGATACTCCAAAATTGAAATCAAGCCATTCGGAAAGTGAGTGGATACTGTGGAAGAAGAAAATCGACTGCGAAAAGTCTCTCCCATTTTAAAGCATTATTCTTTAGAGCCGCATTTTGTGGAGGAGTTTGGAAGAGTCCATAAGATTTATAGCAATAAAGGGGTTTTTGCATTGAAAAAAATTAAGCCTCAACACGGTGCGGATTTCATACGGCATGTTCAGACTCTTTACCAAAAAGGCTATAATCGAATTGTACCTATATACCCTACAGTTGATGGCAGGTATGCAGTCCTTCATAGGAATGAGCTTTTTTATTTGATGCCCTGGCTGTCAAATGAAGAAAAGGAGGACCGGTTTGAACGCCATCAGCAAATGCTGAGAGAACTGGCTCGCCTTCATACCTTATCAGCCCGTGAAGTTCCCATCAAAAAGGAAGATCGAACGGAACATTTTGAAAAAACACTACAGGAGTGGGAAAAAGAAAATGAATTTTTGGATGGATTTATAGAGTCCTGTGAGAGAAAAGAGTATATGTCGCCCTTTGAGCTGATGTTTTCTCTTTATTATCATGATGTCAGCCAGGCTCTCAAATTTTCCACAAATAAATTAAAGGATTGGTACGAAAAAACAAAAGACAGTGATAAAGCCCGGACTGTCATCATACATGGAAAAGTCTCCACTGAACATTTTTTATATGACGATAGAGGATATGGCTACTTTATGAATTTTGAAAATGCAAGGCAAGGTTCCCCTCTCCATGATTTGCTGCCATTTTTATCGCGGACCTTGAAAAGTTTTCCGAAGAGATCGGATGAAAGTGTGGATTGGATATACACGTACTTAAAGTATTTCCCATTTAAGGAAGATGAGATGCTGCTGTTCCAAAGCTATTTCGCCCATCCCGGTTCCATTATAAGGGCTGCTGAACAATATCATAAAGGAGAACAGAAAAGGGGGAGAGAAAGGCCGTCCAGCATCTGCAGAGGCAGTTTTGGCTATTGAAAAACACCGAATATGTAGCAATGAGAATAGATGAAATTGAACGCCAAAAACAAGAAGCAAAAGCAGCTGCTGAAGCACAGCAGCAGGAAGGAGCCCAAAGCTGACAGGACTTGGGCTCCTAAATTATTTCCAGGTGGAAGGCAATGGCTGTAAGGATGAAAATCGAAAGCAAAAGCACATCGAAGGTAGTGGGCAAAAGTATTGTTCTTATGCCCTGAAAAACACAAAAAGGAATAATGAACTGTGCACACACATTTCTAAAAGTTCTTAACCAGGGAGGCAGTGTATAAGGGTTATATTTTCTTCTCAACTTCGCATGCCCCTTTCGCGAATGTCCTTATTTATTTCTATTCTATGATTCATCCAGCGGTAAAGTGCCTAATTTTCAAATGGGAGTAACTTCAACTTCAGTAGATGAAGGACCAGGTCATATTTGGCATCAATTACGTGGCTTTCAGCCTAAATCACCTGTTGCCTACTTTTACTTTATGCCTCACCTCTAAATTGAAAAAACGTATAATATATAAAAAATTCGGTTATCCTTATTGACTATAACAGCCTTTTTTCGGTAGTATATCTAATATATAAAAACTGTATATAGCTGCTAAGACAGGGAAGAGTACGATGGCCCTTTGCCTTTAGAGAGGAAGACCAATAGCTGAGAGGTTTTCCAGGCAAAACCTTTGGAAGGTCGCCCTCGAGCATCTTTTGCAAAAGGTTCAATCCGAGTAGTGAAAGACGGGAAATCCGTTATCTGTTTAAGAGTCAATCTCTATAAGAATGTCTTTTTTGCTCCATTGCGAGCCGTTAATTTTCTTTAGTGATTGAAAAAAAGGTGGTACCGCGAAGCAACTCCATTCGTCCTTTTATGGCGAATGGAGTTTTTTTATTTTCGCTGTTTTCGCAGAGTTTGTTGCTCTTAACTGTTAACTAAGTTTACTGCTGAGTTGATTGGAGCGGAGGGCGCTTGATCCTCGAAAATGCTATCGCATTTTTTTCGTGCGGTGATGATTCAGGGAAGATTTTCAATGTCCTGCGGGAGGAGAGGGGGTGAGAGACCCCACAGGCGAAGCCGAGGAGGTTCTCATTCCTCCCCGCGGAAAGCAAGCGCCCGCAGTGGAAATCAAAGCCCATTATTTTCAGGCTAAACAGCAATTTATGAGAAAACAGCCGATATCTTTTATGAGTGCTTTTAGAAAGGAAGAATGACACATGGATAATAATGAATTATCAATGCCGACTAAGTATGATCCACAGTCCATAGAAAAAGGACGATATGACTGGTGGCTGGAGGGCAAATTTTTTGAGGCGAAGGACGATGCTGAGAAGCAGCCTTATACAATTGTTATACCGCCTCCAAACGTAACAGGAAAGCTTCATCTTGGCCATGCATGGGATACGACTCTTCAAGATATCCTTACGCGTATGAAGCGGATGCAGGGATATGATGTTTTATGGCTTCCAGGTATGGACCATGCGGGTATTGCCACTCAAGCTAAGGTAGAAGAAAAACTTCGCAGCGAAGGCAAAAGCCGTTATGACCTTGGCCGGGAAAAGTTTGTAGAAGAAACCTGGAAGTGGAAAGAGGAATATGCAAGCCATATCCGCCAGCAATGGTCAAAGCTTGGATTGGGCCTGGACTATAGCCGTGAACGTTTTACGCTAGATGAAGGCCTGTCTAAAGCGGTAAGAGAAGTGTTCGTTTCACTATATAATAAAGGATTAATTTACCGGGGCGAATATATCATTAACTGGGACCCCTCCACTAAAACGGCCCTTTCAGATATTGAGGTTATTTACAAAGATGTCCAGGGTGCTTTTTATCATATGAGATACCCGCTAACAGATGGTTCAGGACATATTGAAATTGCAACAACACGCCCTGAGACAATGCTTGGCGATACTGCTGTTGCTGTGCATCCAGAAGATGAACGCTATAAGCACTTAATTGGGAAGACAGTGAAGCTGCCAATCACTGGACGTGAAATTCCGATTGTTGCCGATGATTATGTAGAAATGGATTTCGGTTCAGGTGCTGTAAAAATTACGCCTGCGCACGATCCGAATGATTTTGAAATCGGAAACCGACATAATCTTGAAAGAATTCTGGTTATGAATGAAGACGGCACAATGAATAATAAAGCAGGAAAATACCAAGGTATGGACCGTTTTGAATGCCGCAAACAAATCGTGAAGGATCTTCAGGAAGACGGAGTTCTATTCAAAATTGAAGAACATATGCATTCTGTTGGCCATTCAGAGCGCAGCGGTGCAGTTGTAGAGCCGTATCTTTCAACTCAATGGTTTGTGAAAATGCAGCCGCTTGCTGATGAAGCAATAGCCCTTCAAAATAAAGAGGAAAAAGTAAATTTTGTTCCTGAAAGATTTGAAAAAACATATTTGCGCTGGATGGAAAACATCCGTGACTGGTGTATTTCCCGCCAGCTTTGGTGGGGTCACCGCATACCTGCCTGGTACCATAAAGAAACAGGTGAGGTATATGTAGGACACGAAGCACCTGTAGATATTGAAAACTGGGAACAGGATAAAGATGTCTTGGATACTTGGTTCAGTTCAGCACTTTGGCCATTTTCGACAATGGGCTGGCCGGAAACTGACTCAGCTGACTTCAAGAGATACTATCCAAGCGCTGCACTTGTAACAGGCTATGACATTATTTTCTTTTGGGTATCGCGGATGATTTTCCAGGGACTAGAGTTTACCGGACAGCGTCCGTTCCAGGATGTCTTAATCCATGGCCTTGTTCGTGATTCACAGGGGCGGAAAATGAGTAAGTCTCTTGGAAATGGTGTCGACCCAATGGATGTAATTGATCAATATGGAGCTGACTCGCTTCGTTATTTCCTATCAACAGGAAGCTCACCGGGACAGGATTTACGCTTCAGCATGGAAAAGGTAGAAGCAACATGGAACTTCGCCAATAAAATCTGGAACGCTTCCCGTTTCGCTTTAATGAATATGGATGGCTTAATGTACGAAGAAATCGATCTAAGCGGAGAAAAATCGGTTGCTGACAAATGGATTTTAACTCGTTTAAATGAAACAATTGAAACTGTCACACGTCTGTCTGACCGCTATGAATTTGGCGAAGTTGGCCGCGTTCTTTACAACTTTATCTGGGATGACTTCTGTGATTGGTATATTGAAATGGCAAAGCTTCCGCTATATGGCGAAGATGAAGCTGCCAAGAAAACAACACGCTCCATTCTGGCATATGTGTTGGATAACACAATGCGCCTGCTTCATCCATTTATGCCATTTATAACGGAGGAAATTTGGCAGAACCTTCCGCATTCGGGTGAATCTATAACAGCAGCCCAGTGGCCGGCTGTTAAGGAAGAATACACTGACCATCAGGCGGCGAATGAAATGAAGCTGCTTGTAGAGATCATCCGCTCTGTCCGGAACAGCCGTGCAGAAGTGAACACACCGATGAGTAAGAAGATTAAAATGATGGTAAAAGCAAAGGATCAGGAAGTTCTATATACTCTTGAAAATAACCGTGCCTATATTGAACGCTTCTGTAATCCGGAAGAACTCGTACTGGCACTGGAGATTGAAACACCTGATAAGGCTATGACAGCTGTTGTGACCGGAGCAGAAATTATCCTTCCGCTTGAAGGCTTAATTAACATTGATGAAGAAGTTGCACGCCTGCAAAAAGAATGGGATAAATTAAACAAAGAAGTAGAACGTGTTCAAAAGAAACTTGGAAATGAAGGCTTTATTAAAAAAGCGCCTGAAAAAGTAATTGAAGAAGAAAAGGCAAAAGAAAAAGATTACAGTGAGAAGAGAGCAGCTGTTGAAGCACGAATTAAAGAACTTAAGGAAGTTCAATAAGTCCGGGAAAAATAGCAGTCGAATCTCTGCGTCAGCTTGCTTTTCCGCTGCTCACGTATCAAGGACATACGCTCCGCTGCTCATAGCGGCGCTTCCTTGATCTTCTCGGCTCTTTTTGTCCTCCTTATTGAACACATATTTAAAGGAGAATAACCAATATATCCGGAAGGCGGGTCCATTTATAGGATTCGTCTTCCTTCCTGTATTACGGAGGTGCAGATGCATGTTTTCGACTTATGAAGAAACGCTTAACTGGGTTCATTCCAGATTAAGGCTAGGAATCAAGCCAGGGCTTCAACGAATGGAATGGATGATGGAAAAGCTCGGGCATCCAGAGAGAAGAATTAAATCTGTCCATATAGGCGGGACCAACGGCAAAGGGTCAACGGTTACATTTTTGAGGTCGATTCTTCAGGATGCTGGCTATTCTGTCGGAACTTTCACATCACCCTATTTCGAGCAATTCAATGAGCGAATTTCCCTAAATGGCGTCCCAATCAGGGATGAGGAAATCGTCAGGCTTGCTAATGATATATATCCCCTGGCTGAAGAGCTTGAAAAGACAGAACTTGGGGGTCCCACCGAATTTGAAATCATTACAGCCATGTCATTTCAATATTTTGGACATGTCCAGCCTGCTGATATTGTTTTGTTTGAAGTAGGGCTGGGGGGCAGATACGATTCCACTAATATCATTTATCCTGTTTTATCTATCATATCGAGTATAGGCCTTGACCATACAGCTATCCTGGGGGATACATATGAGAAAATAGCTTTTGAGAAAGCTGGAATCATTAAACCTGGTATAAATGTGATCACTGGCGTAAAACAGCAAGAAGCCTTGGCTGTCATACAAGAAAAAGCTTTGGAGATGAATGCGCCGGTTTACCAGCTGGGGAACGAATTTACCATTGCTGGACATACATCATTGCCAAGAGGAGAATTCTTTAACTTAAAGACTGTATTTCAGGAGTTTCCAGGGCTTGAAACCGCAATGGCAGGCAAGCACCAGACAGAAAATGCTTCACTTGCTGTGATGGCAGCAGTGCTCTTAAATAAAAATTACTCCTTTCTGTTAGAAGATGAACATATAAGAGCAGGCCTAAAAACAGCATACTGGCCTGGGCGATTTGAAATCATTTCAGAAAATCCATTGATTATTATTGATGGAGCCCATAACGAGGAAGGAATTTCTGCTTTGTCGTCTGAGTTGGAGAAGCGTTTCCAAAATAAAAGAAGGAATATTGTTTTTGCTGCCTTATCTGATAAAAAGCTCGACAAAATGATTGATAGTCTTGATTCTATTGCAGATAAGATCACTTTCACGGAATTTAATTTTCCAAGAGCAGCCGCGGCCGAAGAATTATATAAAATTAGCTCAAACAACAAGAAGTATTTTAATAAAGACTGGAAGCAGCTTTTGGATAAAGAACTAAAAGAAACAGACAAAGACAGTGTCTTTGTAATTACTGGATCACTTTATTTTCTATCGGAAGTGAAGCCATATCTTTTGAAATTATTAGAAAATAAAAATCGACAATGTGACAAAGGTTAGAAAACTTGGTAAAATATACGTATTATCCGACTTTTTTCCTAGTCTGGACATAGATCATTTTAAACAAGTGAACGATACATATGGCCATCAAAGCGGAAATGAAATTCTTTGTGAGCTAGCAAATAGGCTGACCAATATAATGGGGAATGAGGGGAAAGTTGCCCGTTACGGAGGAGAGGAATTTGTTATTTTATTGCCTGATTCCAACAAGGAAGCTGCAATGAAATGGGCGGAGCTTGTTAGGCAAACGATAGCCAACCGCCCATTTAACCTTTGTCACCATATGGATAATATCAGCAGAAGACGAACCGTTCATATCACAGCTTCGATTGGTGTAGCTTCTGCTCCAATGGACGCAGACGATTCACTTGATTCGCCATGCCGACAGAGCCCTGTATATCGGAGCAAAGCGGGCAGGAAGGAATAGAGTCGCAGAATACGTAAAATAAAGGCTGTGTTAACGTTCAATGTTGATTTTTAGCACCCTGTTGATTGGAGCGGAAGGCTCGAGCTCCTCGAAAATGCTATCGCATTTCTTCGTGCGATGTTTACTCAGAGAAGCTGATTCAAAGTCCTGCGGGAGAAGCGTGTCAGCGGGAGACCCCGCAGGCGCGAATGCGTCGAGGAGCGTCGGACCCCCGCTGTTCGCTGAGTGCCTGGAGCAGAAATCAACAGGGTGGTTTAACAGAGGCAAAATAAAAAAGCAGCCTGAGGGTATCACGCAGGCTGCTTTTACATGAGTTGCAGATAAAAGATAGCATTTTCTATGTCAAAAGACACAAAAATGTTGGATATTAAGCATGTAGCAAATGAGCGAATTATTTATAATACTCTTGGAATGTGAAGGAGGCTTGTAAAATAAGATAAGAGAATCATAGTATATTTAATGTATCTTTACTACATAGTCAGGTTTGCCTTCATTAGCTTAAGAAATAATAAATTTGGTTTTTTAGCAAGGCTGTTTTCGCAAAGTTTGTTGCTTACAAACTAGTTTTAATTTACTGAGTTGATTGGAGTGGAAGGCACTTGATCCTCGAAAATGCATTCACATTTTCTTACGACGAGGTGCTTATTCGAGGAAGCTTATTCAATGTCCAGCGGGAAGAGAGGGAGCGGGAGACCCCGCAGGCGTGAAACGCCGAGGAGCTCTGTTCCTCCCCGCGGGTTCGCTGCGTGACTGGAGCGGAAATCAACGGGCAAGCTTTATAGTCCAAAAACAACAATCTATACAAAAAGCCTTTAGCAAAAATGGTAAGGGTGTGCTCTAACTGAATATATATTAGCATAAACTTATTAATCCTTTAGATGTATCTAAAAAGCAAAACGTCAAGATTTTGGGAGTGGCAGGAATTGAGTTTTATATTCGTTTTTATTTTTATATTGGGTTTAATACTTGGCTCTTTTTTTAATGTAGTAGGGCTAAGGGTTCCATTGAAAAAGTCAATCGTTTTTCCGGGATCTTCATGTTCGTTTTGCAGCCGGCAGTTAAAGCCAGCAGAACTTATTCCAGTGGCATCCTATCTGTTTCAAGGAGGAAGATGCAGGGGATGTAAAGCTTTGATCTCTCCTATATATCCTTTAATTGAATTGGGTACAGGGTTATTGTTTGTTTCGGCTCCCCTTTTATTGGGGTGGTCCAGTGAATTGCTTGTGGCATGGACTCTCACTTCTCTGATTATTATTATTGTAGTTTCTGATATTATGTATATGATTATTCCGAATAAAATTCTGGTAGTTTTTTCAGTGGTTTTTTTAATAGAAAGAATATTTATCCCCTTAGACCCCTGGTTCGATTCAATTTATGGGGCAGCAGGCGGATTTGCTCTTCTATTGTTTATAGCAGTTATTAGTAAAGGCGGCATGGGTGGCGGTGATATTAAACTCTATGCAGTTATTGGTTTTGTAATAGGCATAAAATTAATGCTGCTATCTTTTTTTATTGCAACCCTTTATGGTGCTTTATTCGGTCTGCTGGCTTTGATATCAGGTAAAGTAAAAAAAGGCAGCGCCATTCCTTTTGGACCATTCATCGGGGCAGGTACTTTGACTTCCTATTATTTTGGAGTCCAAATTATAAATCAATACTTACAATGGCTATCTTCAGGCTTTTAAAACTAACCGCTTAAATGCCTTTTTCCAATTTGCATAGGATCTTAAAAAATTTGACGAAATCATTCGGTAACAAGACGACAAAAGTCTTGTTATTTTTTTTTAGCAGTATGTTAGGATGAAACCAATTCAGCAATCGACATGGAAGGAGGACAAGGTGTGGACAAGCCTAATAACGGAAAAACGATTACAATAAAAATAAATGGCAAGGACCGTCCGTTTCAGGAGAAAAATGAAGGAAAGCAGGAAAAAAACTGGAAGCCGAAAGAGCTGGAAAGAAACGAAAAACACCAGGAAACGGAGTTCTTTACTTCAATACAAACCGCTGCTGCAAAAGAAGCAGATGATAGTTTTGATTGGATCCTGCCAGAGGAGACGGAGGATTCGGAAATTAAAGAATTTAAAGTAGCAACCCCTCCAAAATCCCCAGCAAAAAAAGGATTCAGTACATTGGCCAAAAACTTCAAGAGGAAAAATAAGCAAGGTTTTCTCACATCCATTTTTCTTGCCGTCTTTTTTGCTGTCCTGCTTGGGACAAGCTTTGGATTCATTATGCTCAAATTGGTATTCACCGACCAGGCAGCCGAGACTGTTGCTCCTGCCGTAACTCAAACCCCTGCATCTTCTGGACAGCCGGCCGGAACGGAAACAGCAGCACTAGACCCATTGGCCACGTTTGTGGTCCAGGGAGGAGTCTTCTCAAATAGCGAAGCAGCCAAACAAATACAGGCGGCAAATGCTCAAAAAGGTGCAAATAGCAAACTAATAGAAATGGACGGACAAACATTTCTTTATTTAGGAGTAGCTGACAGTATTGAGCATGCGAAAGAAATAGGTGCAGATTTAAAAAGTAAAGGTATCGATGTTTTTGCAAAAGAAATCATATTTGATGCGAAGTCTATAGAGGGATTAAATGCAGTGGAGAAAAAAATACTTGAAATGGCACCCTCCATGTATCAAACCCTTACAGCAGGTGCAGCTAGTGCAGCTGTTGAAAAATCTATGCCCGCAGGTTTGGTTGAGGATATGAAAAAGCAGAGTGCTGATTTAAATGAATTACAAGCTGATCAAATCAAAAACCAAGGACTTATTTCTATAAGAGAAGAACTCGTAAATGCATCTAAACAAATGAATGCCTTCCAGCAAACTGGAGATGCAGCTTCAGCCGAAAAAGTTCAGCAGCATCTGCTTGCGTTTCTGGCTGCGTATCAGTCATTGTAAGCAAATAGTGCCATAATTTTCTACTATTCGAATATTTTCTGGGAAATATCGCATATTAAAGGAGTCTGTTCGGGAAATTTCGGCAGGCTCTTTCATTTTGTCGATACTTATAAACTTTTATCAAATAATTTTGTAAAGCAGTTTTTTAAATTGTTTGTGCAGCCGATTTTTGATACGATAAGTCTGTATCTCCCAAATTGATACATAAAGGTAAGGTGATTCGATGCAAAACCTCATTTTAGCCTCTTCTTCCCCACGGCGAAAAGAACTTCTTAAAAATCTTCATTTAACATTTGAAGTTTCCAGCAGTGATGTTGATGAAAGCTTTGATCCCAGGTTAACACCTGATGAAATTGTGAAGGAACTCGCCTTCAGGAAAGCATTTGCTGTCTTTGAAAAGCACCCTGATGCTTTTGTGATTGGATCAGATACAGTGGTAGTCAAGGATGGAAACGTTTTAGGAAAGCCAAGCAATAGCGAAGAAGCCTTCAGTATGCTGAAGAGCCTGTCGGGAACAACTCATTCCGTCTACACAGGTGTCTCAATTTTGGCACCAGGCAAACAAATAAAATTCTATGAAAAAACCGAGGTGGTGTTCTGGGAGTTAACAGATGAAGAAATTAACTCTTATATCGGCACCGGTGAACCATTTGACAAGGCGGGAGCATATGGAATACAGGGCTTTGGCAGCGTGCTTGTAAAAAGCATTAATGGAGATTATTTTTCGGTTGTCGGCCTTCCTGTGTCAAGAACGGTTCGGGAATTAAGGAAGGCGGGCTACCCGCATCCTTAATAGATTTTCCTCATCTTTTGCTCCCTGGCCCATAGGTTAGGGAGGAAATAATATGCAAACTGAATCCTTTTTAATAAAAGATTTCCCTCAAGATGAACGTCCTCGCGAGCGATTTATCCAAAATGGACCACAAAGCCTTTCAAATCACGAATTGATTGCCATTTTGCTAAGAACGGGCACGAAAGATGAATCCGTTCTGCAATTATCAAACAGGCTTCTCACTCAATTTGAAGGCCTTCGGCTGTTGAAGGATGCATCGTTGGATGAAATCACCGCAATTAAGGGTATTGGAACCGCGAAGGCAATCCAATTGCTTGCTTCTGTCGAAGTTGGCCGGAGAATTTCTAATCTTGCCTACGATGACAGATATATCATCCGCTCTCCTGAAGATGGTGCAAATTATGTGATGAACGACATGCGGTTCCTGTCACAGGAACATTTTGTATGCCTTTATTTAAATACGAAAAATCAGGTGCTCCATAAGCAAACCATTTTTATTGGGAGCCTGAATGCATCGATTGTGCATCCGAGAGAGGTATTTAAAGAGGCATTTCGCAGGTCTGCAGCTTCAATTATCTGTATCCATAATCATCCGAGCGGAGACCCTTCTCCAAGCAGAGAAGATATAGAAGTAACAAAGCGGCTGGCAGAGGCCGGCAAAATAATCGGCATCGATGTACTTGACCATCTTATTATCGGCGAGAATAAATTTGTCAGTTTGAAAGAAAAAGGTTATTTGTAATGTAACATTCGAAATAACCTTGTAAAAAAGCTATGTTTTTAATTGACGATACGATATAATATTGGTTATGATTTTTGAGATGCCTTGCGTTTAAAAGGCTCATTTTACCTGATAGATTAAAGAGATTTCAATTATTACACCTTATCTTAAAATTAGCATTATGTATCAGAAAGGGAGATACCATTTATGTTTGGAATCGGTACTAGAGACCTTGGAATAGATTTAGGGACAGCTAATACACTTGTTTATGTTAAAGGGAAAGGAATCGTAGTCAGAGAGCCATCTGTAGTTGCGCTCCAGACGGACACCAAAAATATTGTGGCGGTCGGAAATGATGCGAAAAATATGATCGGCCGAACCCCCGGGAATATTGTAGCACTCCGGCCAATGAAGGATGGGGTAATTGCCGATTATGAAACAACGGCCGTTATGATGAAATATTACATTAAACAAGCCAATAAAAATAAGAGCTTCTTCTCTGGAAAGCCTTATGTAATGGTTTGTGTGCCATCTGGGATTACAGCTGTAGAGGAACGTGCAGTTGTGGATGCAACCCGCCAGGCTGGAGCACGTGATGCCTATACGATAGAAGAGCCGTTTGCTGCTGCAATAGGCGCTAATCTTCCTGTCTGGGAACCTACAGGAAGCATGGTTGTAGATATTGGCGGCGGAACAACCGAGGTAGCCATCATCTCTTTGGGCGGCATTGTAACAAGCCAATCTATCCGGATTGCCGGTGATGAAATGGACGATGCCATTATAAATTATATCCGCAAAAATTATAATTTGATGATCGGTGACCGCACTGCTGAAATGATCAAGGTCGAAGTTGGTTCCGCAGGAGATCCAGAGGGTGTGGAAAACATGGAAATCCGCGGACGCGATCTTTTGACTGGCTTGCCAAAAACGATTGAAATTACTGCAGAAGAGATTTCAAAAGCTCTGAATGATACTGTCTATGCCATTGTGGATGCAGTGAAAAACACGCTTGAAAAAACACCGCCTGAACTGGCGGCTGATATTATGGACCGCGGCATTGTTCTAACTGGTGGGGGTGCATTGCTTCGCAACCTGGACAAGGTGATCAGTGAAGAAACGAAAATGCCTGTCCTTATTGCAGAAAACCCGCTTGATTGCGTAGCAATTGGCACTGGAAAAGCTCTGGACCATATTGATTTATTCAAAAATAAAGCCAAAGAGTCACGATAAAAAACAAAGATAGATACGAAAAAACATGAAGCCCATTCACGAGTTTGAAGTGTTTGGGCTCAACTTTCGTATTGTCTAATCTTGTATGAAAAATGATAAATTTGTAGATATATGTTATCTTTGGAAGCAATGATGGTATAGGGAGGCGCCATGCGCTTTTCTTATAACCTGTGGAAAAAATACTAATCGAGGTGTAACTGATGCCACAGTTCTTTTTGAATAAACGCCTGATTATTTTGCTTGTCAGCATCATTATTCTCGTGGCATTGATTGGGTTTTCTTTAAAAGATAGAGAAAATTTAACTTGGCCTGAGCAATTTTTAAAAGATACTACCGGTTTTGTGCAAAATGCCGTATCCCGTCCCGTAAACTATGTGGCTGGATTTTTTGAAAATGTCCAAGACTTGCAAAATACATACAAAGAAAATAAAGAGTTGAAAACACGGCTTGATGAGCTTGCCCGTCTGGAGTCAGAAGTTCAGCGACTTAAAAAAGATAATACTGAGCTTCGCGAGATCCTTGATAAAAAAGATTCATTAAGTGAATTTGAACCGAAGCAGGCAACTGTGATAGGAAGGAACCCGGATAGATGGCATGAACTGCTTATTATTAATAAAGGGAAAAATGCAGGGATTGAACCGAACATGGCTGTCATTACATCTAAAGGGCTTATCGGTAAGGTGAAAAGCAGCAATACCTTCACTTCAACCGTTCAGCTGCTAAGCTCTATGGATCCGACCAATCGCATATCGGCAAAGATCCAGGCTGGAGAAAATAACTTTTTCGGTCTGATTGAAGGCTATGATAAAGAGAAGGGGCTTCTACTCCTTAAACGTATACCCTATGATGCTAAAGTTGAAAAGGGGCAGAATGTTATTACTTCAGGCCTCGGAGGCGTATTTCCTGAAAGTCTTCCAATCGGGAAAGTGGTGGATGTAGTTCCTGATGAGTTTGGACTGACGCAAACTGCTTATATAGAACCTGGAGCTGACTTTTACGATATTGGCCATGTAATGGTCGTAAAGAGAGGGGCTCTCCAGCCTGAATTAATGGAAATGATAGATGAGAAGGAGGAGGAACTGTGAGAAGATTTCTTCTTCCTCTCATACTCCTGGGCTTATTTATTGGTGAAAGCATATACGTTCAATTAACCCCGCCTGAGCTGTTTGGCAGCGGCAAAATTGCCGTTCCGCGTTTTCTGATTGCCAGTTTGCTGTTTTTGACAATTTACGGTTCAAAAAAGCACGGTGTCATATACGGCCTTTTATTCGGCTTGCTTTTCGATATCGTTTATATAGAGATAATAGGTATTTATCTATTTCTGTTTCCTATCATTGCTTATATTATGACTAAACTGATGAAAATTCTTCAGACAAATATAGCCATGGCTTCCATAATAGTTCTCTTGGGGGTTGCCTTGCTTGAGGCTGGCTCCTACCAAATGAATTTTTTGATTCATCGTACAGACATGGACTTTGCAGCCTTCTTATCGTCCCGCCTTGTGCCTACACTTATTTTGAATCTGATTTTTATTATCCTGGCTGCCTATCCATTCAAAAGATTATTTGAAAAATATGCAGATAGCTTAAATGAGTAGTGTTCGGGAATAGGAAACATGTGTACTATATAATATCAATATCATCCTGCGAAAAGAAACCGGCTGAACCCGGTTTCTTTTAAATGAATAATTTTAGGGAATGCTCTTTTCTAAAAATTTGTTGTTTTTTAATGGATTTTGTAATTTAAAAGCCTTGAAAAAAGGTTGGCTGATTGGAGTGTAAGGTGCGAGACTCTGGCGGTGAGGAGTGGGACAGCCGAGACCCCACAAGAGCTGCACGCTGAGCATCCTGGATCGGAAATTAACCTCCCCTTACGACTTGTTAAAAAAGCAACTAGGTTTGCGAAAACAGCATTAGGGAAAAAGGAATTTAGAAGGTTTCTGTCGAATCCTACTTACTATGGGCTATTTAGGATAGGGATAATTGACTTATTTATTTATTTGGCTCTTTTCTAAAAGATTGTTTAAAAAGCAGCAAAGTTTGCGAAAACAGCCATTTGTTTATAAAATTCAGCCTTAACTGACCTGAGTTCCTATTATCCGGGCTGCATGAAAATAGAGTGCAATAAACCACTTATGTGTTCTTATCATTGAGGTGAACATCTTGAAATGAAAAAAAACCAAAACGTTACAATCAAAGGGACAAAAGACGGGCTGACATTGCACCTCGATGATTCTTGCTCATACGGAGAACTGAAGAAAGAGCTTGACCTGAAGCTTTCAGAAAGTTCCAGGGCTGGGGAAGACCGGCTTATTTCGGTTAGAGTTCAAGTGGGCAATCGATATCTCACCAATGGACAGCAGGAAGAATTAAAGGAGTTAATCCGGCAAAAGAAAAATCTGATCGTTGAGTCCATAAGTTCCAATGTTATAACAAAAGATGAAGCTGAAAAACAAAAAGAAGAAAATGAAATCGTATCAGTTGCAAGAATGATTCGATCTGGGCAGGTATTAGAAGTCCCGGGAGATCTTTTGCTTATCGGGGATGTAAACCCGGGGGGCACTGTAATGGCGGGCGGAAATATATTTATTATGGGCGCTTTAAAAGGAATTGCCCATGCAGGCTGCCATGGAAATAAGGAAGCAGTTGTGGTTGCTTCTCTTATGAAGCCTTCCCAATTAAGGATCAGCGACTGTATTAACAGAGCTCCTGACAAGGATCAGGACGAGGAAAAGAGAGAAATGGAATGTGCTTACATAGACGAAAATGAACAAATTACAGTTGACAGATTACAGGTTTTAATGCATCTAAGACCAAATATTACTAGATTGCAAGGGGGAAGCTAGGATGGGAGAAGCGATTGTCATTACGTCCGGTAAAGGCGGTGTAGGAAAAACGACTACTTCCGCAAATGTAGGTACGGCTCTTGCCCTTCAGGGAAAAAGGGTTTGCCTGGTGGATACAGACATTGGCCTTCGTAACCTTGATGTCGTGATGGGTCTGGAGAACCGCATCATTTATGATCTTGTAGATGTGGTTGAAGGCCGATGCAAGATTCATCAGGCACTTGTAAAAGATAAGCGGTTTGACGACTTGCTGTATTTGCTGCCAGCTGCACAAACAAGCGATAAATCAGCCGTGAAGCCTGAGCAGATGAAGAAGCTTGTTGATGAGCTGAAGCAGGATTATGATTACATTGTAATCGATTGCCCAGCTGGAATTGAGCAGGGGTATAAAAATGCGGTTGCTGGTGCGGACAAGGCAATTGTTGTTACGACACCGGAAGTTTCGGCTGTCCGTGATGCAGACCGAATTATTGGATTGCTTGAAAAAGAAGAAAATGTAGAAGCGCCAAAGCTGATTATAAACAGAATACGAAGCCATATGATGAAAAATGGCGATATGCTGGATGTGGATGAAATTACAGCCCATCTATCGATTGATTTAATCGGTATCGTGGCAGATGATGATGAAGTGATCAAGGCTTCGAATCATGGCGAACCCATTGCTTTAAACCCTAACAGCAAAGCATCAGTAGCTTATCGAAATATTGCCCGTCGCATTCTTGGCGAATCGGTGCCGCTTCAGCCTCTTGAAGAGGAGAACAAGGGCGTCTTTTCGAAAATTAAAAAGTTTTTTGGCGTTAAATAATGACTATTAGCAGCAAACAACCGGGGAGAATTCCCCGGTTTATTTTTTTTATATCTATTCCTTCCGTGAGTCATACTCTTTTTGGACAACTCATAAACTTGTACAAATAGAGTTATTAAGGAAATGGTGGGGATCTCATGAATTCAAGAGCGGATGAAATTCGCAAAAGAATTGCACGGAGGAAAAAAGAAAATGAAAGGCTGTCCAAGAAGGCAGATTCACATCTTCTTTGGACAGAGGATGAGGAACGCTACGGGTTTAATAAGCTTCCTTCTTATGACAGCAAAATGGGAGAAGGAGACCACCCTTTATTTCGAAAAGAGTTATTTCTGTTTAAACTGCTTGCCTCAGCCTGTATTTTTTTACTTGCAGCAATTCTTTTTAAAAACGAGACGGCAACACTTAATCCTGCTAGGGATTTTGTGATGACTTCCATGGAAAAGGATTTTCAATTCGCAGCTGTTTCAGGCTGGTATGAAGACCAGTTTGGTAAGCCGCTTGCATTCCTTCCGTTTTCAGACGGAAAAAAGGAGACCCAGAGCCCTTCTGCAGACAGTGATTATGCACTCCCTGCTTCTGCTAAAATTCTTGAAGACTTTAATGATAACGGCCAAAGGATTACAATTGAAACCGGAAAGGAAGCTTCCGTTGAGGCCATGAGCGAAGGTCTAGTAAGGTTTGCCGGGAAAAAAGACGGTTTCGGAAACACAGTTATTATTCAGCATGGTGATAAAAGCGAGTCCTGGTATGGCAATTTAGCAGATATTAATGTAAATCCATATCAATATATTGAAAAAGGTACAGGATTAGGTACTGCGGGTAATACTGAAGATGGTGAAAAAGGCTCCTTTTATTTTGCTATTAAAAAAGGTGATGACTTTATAGATCCGATTCAGGTGATACCATTTGAATAAAATTTCAGAATTGATAAAGTATATTCATATCCATCCTTTGTTATGGGCGATTATTGGGTTGTCAGTGGCTACTGCCCATTTTATTGAACTATGTCTGTTGCTGCTGATTATTTTCGTGCATGAGATGGGTCATGCCGCTGCTGCAGCCCTCTTTTCCTGGAGAATCAAAAGGATTGCCCTCTTGCCCTTTGGGGGTGTGGCGGAAATGGATGAGCATGGAAATCGGCCGCTTAAGGAAGAAATTATAGTGATTATTTCCGGGCCGCTTCAGCATATTTGGATGATGGGAGCGGCATTGCTTTTTTATCACCTTACTTGGATGCCAGAAGAAATCTTTCAGCTGTTTATACAATTTAATTTAATGATTTTAATATTTAATCTGCTTCCTGTCTGGCCTTTAGATGGCGGAAAGCTGATTTTTTTATGGATGTCACGTAACCGGGCATTTCCGGATGCCCACAGAAAAACATTGCAGATATCAGCAGCTGGCATATTTGGATTCATTATTTTTACTTTACTGACTTCTCCTGTTAACCTGAATATGTGGGTGGTCCTCGCTTTTTTGCTGTTTTCGCTATACCATGAATGGAAGCAAAGCCGGTTTGTTTTTATTCGCTTTCTCCTTGAGAGATATTATGGGAAAAAAAGCGATTTTCGGACATTAAAGCCACTGGTTGTAAAAGAAGAAGAGTTGGTTATTCATGTTCTTGAAAGATTCCAGCGTGGATGCAAGCACCCAATCATAATTGAAAAAGACGGGAAAGAAAAAGGTTCTTTAGATGAAAATGAGCTGCTGCATGCCTATTTTGCAGAAAAGGTACTAACAGCAAAAGTAGGTGACTTGCTGTATGTTTATTAATGAGCAGGCTTTTATAGATAGCACAGCTCGTATTACTGCGTAAAAGTGAGGAAAAGTAATTTGAATACGTTAGTTGTAAATTATGTGACTAGAGAGCGGAGATTTGCCCGCTTAAAAAATAACAGGATCGAGAAGCTTTTTGTTGATCAGCCTAAACAGCGGTCATCTGTAGGCAATATTTATCTTGGAACGGTTGCAAAGGTCATGCCTGGGTTGAACGCAGTCTTTGTGGAGGTTGGTGAAGAGCAAAGCGGATTTCTTCATCGTGATAAATTAGCTTCTTACCTTCAATCTAACGAAGAAAAGCTTGTTAAGGATAAACAGAGTATTTCTTCCTATGTGCATCAGGGAGAAAAACTGCTTGTACAGATTGAGAAGGATGCCACAGGGACGAAAGGCCCAAGATTATCGGGGCTGGTTGAGTTTCCTGGTGATTCTATTATTTATATGCCTAATGGCCGGTATGTAGCCGTTTCAAAAAAGATTGAGGATAGTGCTGTCAGAGAAAAATGGCGGCAGTTTGGCTATCGTCTAAAAGAAGAGAATGAAGGGCTGATTTTCAGGACCTCCTGTCAAGGAAAGAAGGAGGCTGAACTGATTGAAGAGCTTGATAAGCTTAGAATGGAGTATAGGGAGATTTTAAG
Organism: Cytobacillus sp. C11.1; assembly: GCF_058145115.1. NCBI lineage: Bacteria > Bacillati > Bacillota > Bacilli > Caryophanales > Bacillaceae > Cytobacillus > Cytobacillus sp. C11.1. The sequence goes on from NZ_CM176935.1 coordinate 2,071,560, forward strand.
GACAGCTGAAGCCCTAAAAAAGCCAGGAATAGTTTTTGAAGGTGATTCCTTTATTGCGGAAATCCTGGAAGAAATCAAGAAGATCAAAGACGGAGAAGTCATTGTAGACGAATTAAACCTAAAAAATAGGCTTCAGCAATCCAGCAGGCTGCCTATCCACCTTTACACTGGCAAGGAAAATATTTTTGCAGCCCATAAAATCGAAGGTGAAATTGACAAGGCCTTAAAGCGTATTGTTTGGCTTGAAAATGGAGCTTACCTGATTTTTGACGAAGCAGAAGCCTTAACGGTTATAGATGTGAATACCGGGAAATTTTCCGGTAAGCAGGATCGCCGGGATACGGTTTTGAAGACCAATGCATGGGCGGCTGAAGAAGCTGCAAGGCAAATTCGGCTTCGGGATATTGGCGGCATGATTTTAATTGATTTTATCGATATGAAAGAAGAGTCTGACCGAAAACAAATTCTTGCAAAAATGGAAAACGCGCTGAAGGAAGATGAAAGGCGGACTAATTTAGTTGGATTCACTCCGCTTGGAATCCTTCAGCTGACCAGAAAAAAAACGAAGCCGGCCATTTCTGAGTCACTTACGGAAAGGTGTACAGTATGTGAAGGCACCGGAAGGGTTTTGAGTGGTGAAACGATTGCATTCAGACTTGAAAGGGAATTATGGGAGCACCGGGGCCAGGACCATGAAGCAGTTTTGGTTGAAACCACATCGGAAGTAGCAGCGGTCTTTTCCGGTAAGAATGGAATCCATAAAAAAAGAATAGAAGACAGTGTTGGCTTGGAAGTGATCTTTTCCTTCAAGGAGACTTGTAAGCCATTTTATGAAATAAGGCAGTTTGGCTATGCGGAAGAATTAAAGAAAAAGCAGGCGAGGGAAAACTAATCCCGGCCTGCTTTTGTTTTGGGAAGCAAGAGCATTATTTGCCACTTTCCCAGGAAGGACAAAAGCTATATAATAGATAAGGCATGCCATTAAAATTTTATTGGATGCCTTTTCGGGAGAATCATATAATTCTTATTGACATGATTATTCATTATATGATAGGATTTTCATGTTATGTTTGTAGCGCACCCGTGCTACAACCGCTCAGAACAGGTAGTTAAGTCCGCGCAGTTGTGTCTAGCTGCGAGTGCCGATAAACAGGCACTCTCCGCTTTTCTTGTCGGCGCCTGGGATGGCGAGTCTTAGTCTAAGAGGAGGTGCAGTTCATGTACGCGATTATTGAAACTGGCGGAAAGCAATTACGTGTAGAAGAAGGTCAAGCTATCTACATCGAAAAGCTTAACGCAGAAGCAGGCGAAACAGTTACTTTTGAAAAGGTTCTTTTCGTTGGCGGAGATAGTGTAAAAGTAGGAAGCCCTGTAGTTGATGGTGCTACTGTTACAGCTAAAGTTGAAAAACAAGGCCGTCAAAAGAAAATCACTGTTTTCAAGTACAAAGCGAAGAAAAACTATCGTAAGAAGCAAGGTCATCGTCAGCCATACACTAAAGTTGTGATTGAAAAAATCAACGCTTAATAAGGCGATATTAGATGATTGAAGTTACGATTAATCGTAAAAGCTCCGGAACTATTCATTCGTTTGAAATTAGCGGCCATGCATTCTTCGCAAATAGAGGAAAGGATATTGTCTGTGCAGGCGTATCCGCTGTCGCCATTGGCGCAATCAATGCTGTGCACGCCTTAACCGGTGTGACGCCAGAGATTGGCCAGGGCGAGGATGGTTTTCTCCGCTGTGTTCTGCCGGATCTGCCGGTGGACGTAAATGAGAAAGTCCAGCTTCTTCTCGAAGGTATGGTCATATCATTGCAGACGATTGAAGAAGACTACGGAAAGTATATAAACATTACCTTCAAAAAGCAGGAGGTGGAATAAATGCTATTAAAGTTAGATCTTCAGTTGTTCGCTTCTAAAAAGGGAGTAGGTTCTACTAAGAACGGCCGTGATTCAATCGCAAAGCGTCTTGGCGCTAAGCGTGCAGACGGACAATTCGTAACTGGCGGCTCTATCCTTTACCGTCAGCGCGGTACTAAGATCTACCCAGGTGTAAACGTGGGTAAAGGCGGAGACGACACACTATTTGCGAAAGTAGACGGTGTTGTTAAGTTCGAGCGTCTTGGACGTGACCGCAAGCAAGTGAGCGTATATCCTGCAGCTCAAGAGGCATAAGCCTTTTCGAGAAAACCCTAGCCCAAGGTTAGGGTTTTCTTTTTGTTTAAGGCTCTGTTAAACCTGCGTGGTGAGTTCCGCTGCAGACACTCAGCGAAACGCAGGCCTCGAAGTACCTCGGCGTTCTGCGTCTGCGGTGGCTCCCTTGGTAAGCTTTTCCCGCAGGACATTGTTTCCAGGAATAAACACCGCATGAAGGAAATACGAAAGCATTTTCGGCTAATTCGTGCCTTTTGATCATCAGCACATTGTTAAACCAGTAATTATCATTAACACAGCCCTGGTTAAAAAATTTCACACATGCACTTCCGCTTATTTTAATGGAATTTATAGCTTTTAGAAGAAAGATTGCTCTTTTGAGGCAGCTTCTCGATACATAAAGCAATATTTTCTTATTTAGCATAAAATTGCTTACTGTCAGTTGATTTTTTTTGATATACTTACAGCAAGCAGCAGTCTTCTGACACCTTAAAAACCGTACAGGAGTGCATATATGGATAAAGACTGGAATATGATTGAGGTGCTGCGTCATGCCCGCCATGACTGGCTAAATAAAATACAATTAATTAAAGGTAATCTTTCCCTTAACAAGGTTGACAGGGCAAAGGAAATTATAGATGAAATTGTGGTGGAAGCACAGCAGGAGGCAAAACTGTCAAATTTAAACCTTCCTCAATTTGCTTCACTTCTATTCACATATAACTGGGAGAATCATTCCTTCCAGCTTGAATATGAAGTCCTGGATGATGCAATAGCAGGACGATTGGATGATTGCATTCTTTCTGAGTGGACAGGCTCTTTTTTTAACTGTCTTAACTCATCGGTAAAGCCTTATCATGAAAATCATTTATCCGTTTCAATCAGCCATGAAAAAGAAGGTGCTCGTTTCTTTTTTGATTTTAGCGGAATAATAACAGATATGGAAAGCTTGGAACAATTTTTAAAAAAGGAATCCGCTGACATAACTGTTGCTGTTCAGGAATTAGCTGAACAGGAGCTAGCGCTGGAGCTTTTTGTGCCATTTACTGCAAATGGCAGAGAGTGATTTCCGTCGTAAAAAGTAATACTATAAAGTGAAACTCTGCAGGTTTGGGGGGAATCCTTCAATGTAGGAGTGGATCCAGTCAGTGCCGGCTGTTTGGCTGAATGCGAGGCAATCGGGACATACTGCAGACGGGAGGAATAAAAAATGTTTGTCGATCAAGTCAAAGTTTATGTAAAAGGCGGCGACGGGGGTAACGGAATGGTTGCTTTCCGCCGTGAAAAATATGTGCCGAATGGCGGCCCTGCCGGCGGTGACGGCGGTAAAGGCGCCGATGTTGTTTTTGAAGTAAATGAGGGTTTGCGTACGTTAATGGATTTCCGTTATCAGCGTCATTTCAAAGCGCCTCGCGGTGAGCACGGCATGTCCAAAAACATGCATGGCAGAAATTCAAAAGATATGATTGTAAAAGTCCCGCCTGGCACAGTAGTTACGGATGCGGAAACTGGTGAAGTTATAGCAGACTTAACAGAGCATGGCCAAAGAGCTGTTATTGCAAGAGGCGGACGGGGCGGAAGAGGGAACACCCGCTTTGCGACACCTGCGAACCCAGCGCCAGAATTGTCTGAGCATGGTGAGCCGGGGCAGGAAAGAGATGTAGTTCTTGAATTAAAGCTACTTGCTGATGTAGGTTTGGTCGGTTTTCCAAGTGTAGGAAAATCCACGCTTTTATCTGTAGTATCATCTGCAAGGCCGAAAATTGCCGAGTATCATTTTACAACGATTGTGCCTAATTTGGGCATGGTTGAAACAGAAGATGGACGGAGCTTTGTTATGGCCGATTTGCCGGGGTTAATCGAAGGCGCCCATTCAGGAGTTGGCCTTGGCCATCAATTTCTGAGGCATATTGAGAGGACAAGAGTCATTGTTCACGTTATTGATATGGCAGCAGTAGAGGGGAAAGACCCTTATGAAGATTATTTAACAATCAATAACGAGCTGAAAGAATACAACTTGCGATTGACAGAAAGACCGCAAATTATTGTTGCGAATAAAATGGATATGCCTGAATCCGAGGAAAACCTTAAGAAGTTTAAAGAGCGATTAGAAGAGGATTATCCAATCTTCCCTATATCGGCTGTTACACGCCAGGGGCTAAGAGACTTATTATTTGCAATTGCTGATAAGATCGAAGAAACACCTGAATTTCCTCTTGCGCATGAAGAAGAGGGAGAAGAAACTGGAGTTCATCGCGTTCTCTATAAACATGAAGCCGATCAAACAGAGTTTGTTATTACAAGGGATCCTGCTGGAGTGTTTGTTGTATCTGGAGATGCAATTGAGAAGCTCTTTAAGATGACGGATTTCTCAAGAGACGAATCTGTCCGCAGATTTGCAAGGCAGCTGCGCGGTATGGGTGTAGATGATGCTCTTCGCGAAAAAGGAGCAAAAGACGGCGACACCGTCAAGCTTCTTGATTACGAATTCGAGTTTATTGACTAACCTTCTCGATTGACGGGGTGGAGAAATGAGAAAAGATAGATTCGATAAAAAATTTTATTTGGTTCGCGAAGATGTTTTGCCAGAAGCTATGAAGAAAACATTGGATGCGAAGGAAATGATCGAAAGGGGAAAGGCTGAATCGGTTTGGGACGCCGTCCAGAAAGTTGATTTGAGCCGGAGTGCTTTTTATAAATACAGAGACACTGTGTTTCCTTTTCATACCGTTGTAAAAGAACGGCTTATAACATTATTTTTTCATTTGGAAGACCGGTCGGGGACCCTATCCCATTTGCTGGGAGTAGTAGCATCATCAGGATGCAATGTCCTCACGATTCACCAGACTATTCCCCTCCAAGGGAGGGCCAATGTCACTTTATCCTTGAATGTCACGGAAATGGGAATAGACATTGATGAGCTTTTAACCAGGCTCCGAAAATTGGAATTTGTAGAAAAAGTAGAGGTGCTGGGAACAGGTGCGTAAGGAATTGCGCTCCGGTATCCGGCGCTTTTTTTCGATAAGGAGTTTAACACAGCTAACTTGGTAAATGATTGCCCATAGTAGATATGATGCCAATAATAATATCGCAAATAAAATGACTAAGGTGGTAATGCAGGTTTTTCTAAAATTATTATTTTGTATTTTACACACATATGTTAAAGTGGTAAAGTATAAAGAAAGTTTTCAGTAAGTTAAAACAACTCTGACGAAGGGAGGGAGTTACCGTGAAAATTGGATTCTTGGGCCCAAAGGCTACGTTCACAGATATAGCGGTTAGAGGCTTATTTCCGCAAGAGATAGCTGTTCCCTATCCGACTATACCTGCCTGCTTTGATGCTTTGATTGGAAATGAAATAGACTTGGCGGTAGTTCCTCTTGAGAATGCATTGGAAGGTTCGGTGAATATAACTCTAGATTATTTAATCCATGAGGTAGATTTGCCGATTGTTGGTGAACTAACAGCACCTATACGCCAGCATTTTATGGTACATCCCGATAATTTGGAAAATTGGGCTGAAACAGATGTGGTTTACAGCCATTCCCATGCAATTGCCCAATGCCACAAATTTTTACATAAAGAGCTGAAAGGAATCCCGTGTGAAGGCACAACCTCCACGGCTGCTGCAGCACAATATGTTAAAGACCACCCAGGTGAAAAAGCTGGTGCCATTGCAAATGAATTAGCTGCACAGGTTTACGGATTGGCTATTGCGAAAGAGGATATTCACGACTTTGATTTCAACCATACAAAATTCATTGTTTTATCCAATAAACAAATCACAATTAAAGAAGACAGAGAAGAGTTTTGCGGACATAAAACGACTGTCATGGTTACATTGCCAGCTGACAGGGCAGGAGCGCTTCACCAGGTACTTTCTGCGTTTGCATGGAGGAAATTAAATTTAACTAAAATCGAATCAAGGCCGATGAAAACAGGATTGGGCAATTACTTCTTTATCATAGATGTAGATATGAAACAGGATGATGTACTGATACCCGGGGCGGTTGCGGAATTGGAAGCATTGGGATGCAGTGTGAAAATATTGGGGAGCTACCCGTATTTTCAGCTGCATAAGAAGGAAAATAAGGTTCTTCAAGATTAATATGGCTTTATCTGTGGATAAACAATTTTAGTGTAGGTTCTGTTAAACTTGCCTGCTGATTTCGGCACCAGGAGCTCATTGAACCGCGGACGATCCGATGCTCCTCCCGCTCCAATCAACAGGGTGCCAAGATGAAAAATGAGCTTTAACACAGCCTTAGTGTAACGAACTTCTTTGGGTGTATAAAAAAGGATCCGCGTTTAGACGGATCCTTTTTTGCGATACTCATGTTCTTGCGCAGATTTATTTTGATTATAAAAAAGGACTTCCGGATGTGCTTAACATATTACAGGTCAATAAGAAAACCTGCTTTCTTTAATGACTGTTCCGCTTCATCCAGTTTTTGTTCGGATGGTGCCGAGAGCGTGTGAAGGTGTATGCCGTCTGTTAACTCTGATAAGAAAGCCGCATTTGTGGATTTTATTTTTTCCATAAACTGCTTTACTTCTTTACGGGTCGACACCATAACAGAAGCGGTTAAGTCCCCATATACAGGGTGTTCGATTTTTACATCCTTTATTGTGACTCCGTGATCCACAAGGAGATTTAATTCTTCTTCAGTCCTCCCAGGGTGATGATGGCAGGCAATGGTCCGTTCCGCCATAATAGAAGGTGACGCCTGCTGAAGGTACATATACCCCTGGCTTGTTGCAATAATTGGCTCGTCTCTAGCTTTAAGCAATGTTATATCTCCTACAATAACTTGCCTGCTTACATTTGTTTTCGCAGCAAGCTCACCGCCCGTAATGGGCTGCCCGCTTTCTTTAAGAAGCTGGAGCAAAAAGGATCTTCGTTCTTCTCCGAGTACCTTTTTTTGTTCCTTCATGTTTTACTCTCCCTTACTTTCCGATAATGTCTCATTCTAACATAATAACCGGAAGAAGATAAAAACTTAAAGGGGCACTGTTGAGTGTGCGATTTGTGCAAGTGTTCTGCCTAAAGCTTTTGCTTCCTCAACAGAAGTTTTCCATCCAAAAGAAATTCGGAAAAATTCTTTGCCGCTTTTTCCGGACACTCCGAGTGCCTCCATCGTTTTTGATATAGACTTCATTCCGCTCCGGCATGCACTGCCAGTTGAAACGGCAAATCCGTGTCTATTGCATTCGAGCATGATATATTGCCCTTCAAGTCCTTTATTACGCATTCCTAATGTAGAAGAGAGCTGGTACTCGCGCTCAAAGTCGTAAATCACGAATTTTCCTTTTGCTGGCTCAAGTTCAAGCAGAAGGGCATTGCGCAACAGTTGAAAATGGCTGTTATGGACATCAAGGTTTTCATATGCTTTCTGGGCCGCTACTGTCATCCCTGCAATCCCTGGAACATTCACTGTGCCCGGCCTAAATCCTTTTTCATGGGATACTCCTGGTAAAAAAGCATCCCACCGCAATCCTGGTTGAAGATAAACGGCTCCAACCCCTTTTGGACCATAAAATTTATGGCCTGAAAAAGATAAACTGTCAACATTCTTGGCTATTTCCTTTAGGTCTGTTTTGCCAAATGTATGGACACAATCACTGTGCAGCAAAATCCCTTTAGTCTTGCAAATATCCCTAATTTCAGGAATCGGCTGCAATGTGCCTATTTCAGGATTACCGTGCTGAATTGTAATTAGTACGGTATCATCCCTTATGGCTGAACTTAATTTTTCCTGGTCAATGCGTCCATCCATTCCAAAAGGGACCATGGTTATTTCATAGCCTTTTTCCAGACTGAGCTTTTCCAATATGCTATGAATGGAAGAGTGTTCGGCCATCCCCATGATAATATGTTTCCCTATTTTCTTTGAGGAAGAAAGCAATGCATGAATGGCAAGGAAATTCCCCTCCGTTCCCCCGCTTGTAAAGTAGATTCCTTCACTCTCTGTACCCAAAATTCCTGCGAGTTCACTACGGCAATTTTCGAGAAGCCCTTCAGACTCACCGCCTGTATCATGAAGGCTTCTTGAATTGCCAAAGAATTCACTTGAAGCTTTTATATAGGCATCTGCCGCTTCACTATCCAATGGACATGTGGCGGCATAATCAAAGTATTTTATAATCTCACCTGCTTTCGCTTTTTATAAATCTTTGGTCTTTACTTGCCTGTTAATTTCCACTCGAGGCGCTCAGCTAACCGCCAGCAGCCCGACCCTCCTCAAGCACTTAGCCTATGGGTCTACCTTCCCGCTGACCAATGAATGAGCATCCTCGAAAAAGCATTACACGATGGAAATGCGAATGTTTTTCGAGGAATGGCGCCTTGTTCCAAATTAAAACACACAGAAGTTCCTCTTATTCTATGAAAAACTCTTGTCATAATTCTAAATCTATGTAAATATAGGTGTCAAGACACCTGTAAAAACAGGAGGTAAATAATGATGTACGCCGACGTTTTAATTATTGGAAGCGGGGTGGCTGCTTTGCAGCTGGCAAAGCAGCTGCGACGAGACTTAAATGTGATAATTCTCACAAAGTCCGCTGTGAAAAATGGAAATTCAAATATGGCACAGGGGGGTATTGCTGCTGCTCTCGGAAACAATGATCATCCCTCAAAGCACTACATGGATACACTTGAGGCAGGAAGATTCCATAATGATTCTAATGCGGTCTTGGCTCTTACAAGTGAAGCCCCATCCCTCATTAATGGCCTTTTTGCAGAGGGGTGCATGTTTGATAGAGATTCAAAAGGAGCCATCGCATTGGGCAGGGAAGGCGCCCATACAGAAAATAGAATTGTCCATGGGGGCGGAGACGCAACCGGAAAGACATTAATTGACTTTATGTTAACAAATATAAACGAAAACATTAGAATCATAGAAAATATGCATGTTTTTAACTTGCTGATAAATGAGTTGGAAGGCAGGTGCATAGGCGCAAAAGGAAAAGACACTAATGGCAATATTCATAGGTTCTTTTCAAACCATGTTGTGCTGGCTACTGGCGGGTGCGGACAGCTATATGAATTTACATCCAATGCGGAAACCGTAACAGGAGATGGCATTGCCCTGGCATACCGGGCAGGAGCAGAGATTGTAGATATGGAGTTTATACAGTTTCACCCTACACTGCTCTATAAAGACGGCACAGCTTTAGGCCTCATCTCTGAAGCGGTGAGGGGGGAGGGTGGCCGTCTGGTTACTGATGAGGGCAAACCAGTGATGGAAGGCATACATCCACAAGGAGATCTGGCACCAAGACATGTTGTATCACAGGCCATTTACAACCTGTTGAAAGAAGGAACATCGGTCTTTTTGGATATATCTTCTATAGCAAACTTTGAATCAAGATTTCCCACCATTACAGCTATCTGTGAGCAAAATGATGTAAACGTAAGTCTCGGAAGATTACCTGTTTCACCTGGCAGCCATTTCTTGATGGGCGGGATTAAAACCGATTTACTGGGCAGAAGCAGTATACCCGGTTTGTATGCAATTGGTGAAGCAGCGTGCACGGGCATACATGGTGCAAATCGGCTTGCAAGCAATTCACTGCTTGAGGGCTTATTCTTCGGAAAAAAACTAGCGGAATGGATCAATGAACAGCCACCCTGTGAAATCGGTAAATTGGGTTCGAGTCCAGAGTCAAAAGGAAGGAATCCTTCAACCGGTTATTTACCTTCCAAAGCAGATATAAAGAAAAAAATGATGAAGCATGCAGGCATTATCAAAACGGAGGAAGGGCTGCTGAAGCAGCTTGCTTGGCTTGAAAGCTTTCAAATCGAAAAATGGATAGCAACGGAATTTGATGATCTTTCCCTCGATGAAATTACAAGGGCATGCATGCTTATTGCTGCATGGCTTGTAACCAATTCTGCCTTAAAAAGAACGGAAAGCCGGGGTGGCCATTTCCGCCAGGATTATCCAGTCGAAAACAATCATGAATGGCTTCGAAAAAGGATTATTCAATGCCGTAAATTAGAAAAGGATGGTAAAAATGAACAAATTAAAGCTGCGATTGCAACTTGAACAATTTTTTCTGGAGGATATCGGCGACCGTGACCTGACAAGTGAGCTGATTTTTGGGGAAGGCCAGACAGGGAAGGTTGTTTTCATTGCTAAGGAGAATGGCATTTTTTGCGGGGAAGAAATTATCAGATCCGGATATGCTGTTCTTGACTCCCGTGTAGATATCGATTTAAAAGTAGGGGATGGAGAAAGGATTGAAAAAGGCCAAATCCTTGCCGAAGCACATGGCCCAGTAGCCATCCTTTTAAAAGGGGAAAGAGTTATTTTGAATCTGCTCCAAAGAATGAGCGGGATTGCAACGAAAACAAGTGAGGCTATCAGAGTTCTTAATAGCTCCCATACAAAAATCTGCGACACAAGGAAAACAACTCCAGGCCTAAGGATGCTGGAAAAATACGCTGTCCGTTGCGGAGGCGGATTTAACCATCGTAATGGCCTTTATGATGCAGTTATGATTAAAGATAACCATATTTCTTTTGCTGGTTCGATTGGAAGAGCCGTAGAAGCGGTACGGTCGAAAATAGGGCATATGGTAAAAATCGAAGTTGAAACAGAGACAAAAGAACAGGTAATCGAAGCAGTTGAGGCAGGTTCGGATGTTATTATGTTTGACAACAGAAAGCCTGAAGAAATTAAAGAGTGGATTAGCCTTGTTCCTGAAAGAACCTTGACAGAAGCGTCCGGGGGCATAACATTAGAAAACCTGGCGAGTTTTAGCAATACAGGGGTTGATTTTATTTCGCTCGGTTTTCTCACACATTCAGTTAAGGCGCTTGATATCAGCGTGAAAGTTACAGTCGAATAAAAACAAGCATATATGGCAAAGGGGTATGAAGGTATGAATATTTTTCAGACAGCAGAAAAACAAGCAAATATTCTTCCGGAAAAATATCGCGGGATGACCGTTTTGGAACTCGAGACACGAGTAAGGGAGATAAAAGGAAAACTGGGGAAGAAGCTATTTATCCCCGGCCACCATTACCAAAAAGATGAGGTTATTCAGTTTGCGGATGCCACTGGTGATTCCTTAAAGCTTGCCCAGCTTTCAAAGGAGAATAAGGATGCAGAATATATTGTATTTTGCGGAGTTCACTTTATGGCTGAAACCGCCGATATATTGACAACTCCGGCACAAAAAGTACTTTTGCCTGACATGCGTGCGGGCTGTTCCATGGCTGATATGGCAGATATACACCAAACAGAAAGAGCCTGGACAAAGCTCGTTGATTTATTCGGCGAAACAATGCTTCCTTTAACCTATGTAAACTCCACCGCAGCCATTAAAGCCTTCGTTGGCCGTCATGGGGGAGCAACGGTCACTTCTTCGAATGCTGAAAAGATGGTGAGCTGGGCATTTGGGCAAAAGCCGAGAGTCGTATTTCTGCCAGACCAGCATTTAGGCAGAAATACTGCCTATAATTTAGGAGTTGGGCTCGATGAAATGGCTGTTTGGAACCCGGTTTCAGATAAGCTGGAATATGAGGGCTCCCCTGAGAACGTTAAAGTGATCCTTTGGAAGGGCCATTGTTCCGTTCATGAAAATTTCACTGTGGAAAATGTAAAAGAAGTCCGCAAACAGTACCCGGAAATGAAAATTATTGTTCACCCTGAATGCAAAAGGGAAGTTGTAGGAATCTCCGATATGGCTGGATCGACGAATTATATAATAGAGGCAATAGAAAATTCCAAACCCGGTTCTTCATGGGCGATTGGAACGGAAATGAATCTGGTCAACAGGATTATCAATCAGCATCCTGATAAGCATATTATCTCTCTTAATCCGCATATGTGCCCTTGTCTGACCATGAACCGGATTGATTTGCCGCACCTGGCTTGGTGCCTGGAAACAATTGAACAGGGTGAGAAAAACAATCTTATCCAAGTAGAAGAGCAGACAGCAGCTTTTGCCAAACTGGCATTGGACAGAATGATGGAACGGCCATAATAAGAATAAAATCCTCCCAAATTGGGAGGATTTTTATTAGTCATTAAAGCCCTCTCTTAATAGGGTTTGAAGAAAAGAATAAATCATAATTTCAGGAAAAACAGCATATCTTTTTGTGTAGATTGTTAGCAATTTGCCCATTTCTTCATACACTATATGGACTCATCGCGATTAACGGGCAGTAGTCTACACCTTTCAAAAGATGGATGAACTGCCCGTAAATGCCCGATTGGTTCTACTAATCATTAGCGATAAAACACTGCTGATGGAAGTATCACCTTACGCATAGGAGGGAATTCAGAGTGAAAATCCATATCGTACAGAAAGGGGACACTCTTTGGAAGATTGCCAAGAAGTACGGCGTGAATTTTGAAGAGCTGAAAAAGATGAATACACAGCTCAGCAACCCTGATATGATTATGCCCGGAATGAAAATAAAAGTTCCCGCAACTGGAGGCTCTATAAAAAAAGAAGCTCCAATCGGGGGCAAACCGGAAGCTAAAATAAATATGGGTGCCAAAAAGGAAATGCCAAAAGCAGAATATCCTTTTGCCAAAGAGAAGCCTATTACCATGCCTGTTGTTGAAGCACCTAAGGAGCAGCCTGTAAAAGAAGTGCCAAAACCGGCACCGCCAAAGAAAGAAATGCCCAAGGTTACGGCACCAAAGGTTGAAATTCCAAAGGAAGTTCCAAAAGTAACTGCGCCCAAAGCAGAAGTTCCAAAGGAATTACCCAAAAAACCTTATACTCCAAAGATGCCAAAGCCAGTCATGCCAGAAATTGATATAAACAATTATTACATGATGAATATGTCTGTCCAGCAGCCGGCACCACAGCAAAAACCGCTCCCTGTTGCAGAAGTTAAGCCACAGCAAAAACCGCTGCCTGTTTCAGAAGTTAAACCCAAGCAAAAGCCATTGCCAATTTCAGAGACTAAACCACAGCCGCAGCTCCCGCCTAAACCAGTCAATATCCTCCCGCAGGCAAAGCCGATTGCAGATGAAAGTCCGGAATCGCCTGAAAGTGAATCACCTGTTTACACACAACAAGGAGGTCAATATCAGCCAATGTATCCTTATAATCCTAATTGTTTCCAACAAATGCCTTTCCCGCAAGTCCAGGGTGCAATGATGCCACAGATGCCGCATCAGATGCCGCACCAAATGCCATCCGGAGTAATGGGAGCAGAATATATGGGCCAGCAGATGCCACACCAGATGCCGCATCAAATGCCGATGGCTCAAATGCCACACCAGATGCCGCAAGTCCAGGGTGCAATGATGCCGATGGCCCAAATGCCGCATCAAATGCCGCATCAAATGCCGCAAGTCCAGGGTGCGATGATGCCAGAGCATCAGATGCCGCATATGGGGATGATGGCCGGAGTTGAGAGCCCTGATTACGATGAATCATCACCGTTTATGCCAACGGCCCAAATGCCGCAAATGCCATCCGGAGTAATGGGTGCTGAGTATATGGGGCAGCAGATGCCGCACCAAATGCCAACCGGAGTGATGGGTGCCGAGTATGGCCAGCAGATGCCGCACCAAATGCCAACCGGAGTAATGGGTGCTGAGTATATGGGGCAGCAGATGCCGCACCAAATGCCAACCGGAGTGATGGGTGCCGAGTATGGCCAGCAGATGCCGCATCAAATGCCATCTGGAGTAATGGGTGCTGAATATATGGGGCAGCAGATGCCGCACCAAATGCCAACCGGAGTGATGGGTACCGAGTATGGCCAGCAAATGCCGCATCAAATGCCGTCCGGAGTAATGGGTGCTGAATATATGGGGCAGCAGATGCCACACCAAATGCCAACCGGAGTGATGGGCGCCGAGTATGGCCAGCAGATGCCGCACCAAATGCCAACCGGAGTGATGGGTGCCGAGTATGGCCAGCAAATGCCGCACCAGATGCCGCATCAAATGCCTCAGGTTCAAGGGGTAATGGAAGAGTCTCCGGGAATGGCACAAATGCCTCTTATGCCGTCTCAAAGTCAAATGCCCTTGATGCCTGATTCGGTAATGGGTGCTTCAGACGATTGCGGCTGTGGTGGACCGCAAATGGGACCTGGAGGGTACGGTCCAGGATTTGGAGCAGGTCCAGGATTTGGAGCAGGCCCAGGATTTGGAGCAGGCCCAGGATTCGGAGCAGGCCCAGGATTCGGAGCAGGCCCAGGATTCGGAGCAGGCCCAGGATTTGGAGCAGGCCCAGGATTCGGAGCAGGCCCAGGATTTGGAGCAGGCCCAGGATTCGGAGCAGGTCCAGGGTTAGGAGCAGGCCCAGGATTCGGAGCAGGTCCAGGATTCGGAGCAGGCCCAGGATTTGGAGCAGGTCCAGGTTACGGCCCAATGGGCGGGCAGGCGTTTGGAATGCCAAGAAATTTCGATGAAAGCAGTGAATACGACGGTTAAAAACGGGGGAGACGATTTATTAAAAAATCGTCTCCTCTCCTATTTGCAAGAACAGTTTCCCTTTAAAATTAATGAAATTAAACCAATTAGAAAACAAGTTTATCTGGTTAGAACAAAGGAACGAGTATTTATCATAAAAGGATTTTCCTCTTATCACCGTTTAAAACTCCAGGAAGCCTTTACAGCATCCCTAATAAAAGAAGGTTTTGCAAAAACTTATGCTTTTTATGAATTTGCAAAAGAGCCGCCTCTTTTTTTTGATCGAACTTATTACGGGTGTCTTGAATATATCCAGCCATCAGAAGATTCTTTTTCTTATCATTTGAAAAGAGATCGATTAGAGGGGCTTGATTTGCTGCAAACTTTTCATGACACCTCTGAAAAACTGGTCCCCCGTTATCAAACGGTTCTGCCGACATTCAGACAGGCAGATAAATGGAGGGAAAGGGCTTCGCTTTTTCTTAATAATCTTCCTGTTATAAGATATTTTGTCCAGAAGGAAATTATTAATGAATTACTATCGTGGGCAGATTGGTCCTTAAAAGGAATTGAAGAGGAAGCATGGCTGTTTCAGTCAGGAAAGCAAGTTATTCTACATGGTGATGTGGCGCACCACAATTTTCTAAGGGCTAAGAATAAAACCTTATATTTGCTGGATTTTGATTTGATTGCAAAAGGCACTCCGCATTCTGATTACCTTCAGTATGCGAACCGGATTCTGCCCTTTATGAAGTGGTCTTTTGAGGATTTATTAAGGTTTCCAATTATAAAGAAACATTTGGAAGAAATAGGATTCATCTATGCTCTGGCCTTTCCCACTGATATTTTTAGGGAGTGGAATAGAGTCATACGAGATAGGTCCTACCTAGACCCGGTCAAAATACGTCCTGTTCTGGATTTGACCGTAGGACAATTTGCTGAAAGGCAACGGTTTATTCAAGCCTTAAAAAAAGCAGCAGAGGATTAAGAAGCAATTTCTCATTGTAAAATTGGACGTAAATGACAGGATGAAAGACTCTCTTCGCTCACAAGCTAAGAAGGAGCAAATATGCTCAAAGCTTGTAATATTAGCGAGGGGGTTTTTCGCTTGCACAAGAAACTAATTGCAGTACCGCTGGCTGCTTTAATGTCAATGGGGTTAACTGGCTGCGGGACAAATGATGATACTGCTGTTCAGGATCGAAACAACGAGCAGGTACAGCCGATGGGCTATTATTCGAATGAAAACCATGGAGGCCGTGAAGGAAACGTCAGGGTTGAAGATGGAACAGATAATGATGGCCCACTGACTGAAATGATGGATCATACGTTAGGCGGAGAAGGAAGAAATAACGGAAGCAACAGAAATAACAGAAACAACAATAGAAATGCTCTTCAAGTAAGGGATGGAAATAACAATACCGGTAATCCAACAGTACCCTTAGCAGAGAGGGACCAGAACTTCTTCCAAAAAGATAACCGTTTCAGCCATAGTGATGCAAATTACCACGGACATCTGGATGATAATACACGCCAAGCCAAGAGTTCTTACTACCAAGCATACGAAGGTGAACTTGCTGAAAAAATTGGCAATGTAACAGCATCTGTTCCGAATGTTGAGGATGTTCGCTCAGTTACCTATGGCAGCAATGTTTTGATTGCTGTTGACTTGACGGATTATAGCAAGGAAGAAGAAACAAAGGCCGCCATTCATGAAGCGGTACAGCCGTATCTTCGAGGAAGGTCGACTAAGGTTGTAACAGACGAAGGAACTTTCAGCCGCCTTAGAAACATTGATAACAACCTGCGCGACGGTGGACCAAGAGAACAAATTGACTGGGATTTAAAGAATCTGTTCCGCAGAGATAAGTAAAGTAAGATATAGCAAAAGGAGCAAAGCTGCAGCGCTTTGCTCCTTTTTTATTTACGGCAGACTTATTTTTATTGATATAGCATGCTGATGATTTTGGCACGCTGTTGGTTGAAGAGGAAGGTGCGAGACTTCAGCCGGAGAAGCGAGTTATAGGAGACCCTTGCACTAGGTGCCGAGGAGGCTCCCTGACCACCCGCGGAAAACGAGTGCATGGAGCGGAAATTAACAGGCAAGTTTAACAGAGCCAATTCAAAAAGGATAAACAAGAAAATATTGGTCACACTATTAATAAAGAAAAGAGATAATCGTAATGGATGCAATAGCGGAAGTTACATTTTTAATCGAGGTGATCGATGATGAGAACCAAATGGGGCTTATTCATTGCAGTATTAACCGCTGCTTTTATTATATTATTTACTGCAGGTGGAAGCAGCATTGGATACGAAAAAGGTGAATCTGTATTCGCCATGGAAAAAGAGAGCAAGGATACTCCCATAGAAGGGCCGCTTCAAATGAAGGTCATTTTGGAACGAGTGTACTTGGACGGAGAAGTAAGCCAGGAAGCCACCGAGGAAACCATTTGGGCGATGGAGGATTTTTGGGCTAAATATGATCAATGGCAGCTGGTTGATATGGACATAGACTATATGGTGTTTCGCCGGCAAATGGATGATATTTCACCTTTATTAAAGGCGAATGGTTATTTTGGGCTGACAGAAGACGGGACTTTAACCATATTTAATGGCAGGCCGCACAAAACGAATATTATCCAGTCTTTTTTTCAAATTGATTTAGGAAAACTGGAAAGTACAAAATGTGAGGAATTAAAAAAGGGCATTCCTATTATGACAAAAGATCGTTATGTAGAAGTCCTTGAGACATTTAAGGATTATTCTACAGGAGAGGCGAAATAATAAAAGTAAAGACCGGCATTTGCCGGTCTTTACTTATGCCAGGGCTCTTTTAAAACTGCCTGTTAACTACGAGTATAAATAGCAGCAAAGTGTGCGAAAAACAGCCTTTATTAAAAATAAAAATGCCCGTATTTCACTAAGGAAGTGAACGGGCAATAAAAACATTTTATCTTTCAATACCTGTTACCACATATCTGTTTTCCTGCAATTCTAATTGATATGTAATGTTTTCTAAGTAGAGAGAAAATAGCAAAAAGTGCGAATAGTCTTTTCGTTATATGACTTCCAGTCAATTTGTTCGAAACCTCTATAATTATATTCAAATTTTAATAAATATCGCAACTTTTTTCTTCGTGCCCAAATTATTGTATGATACAATGAGGTACAGCTAAATCAGAGGAGCGAAAGGTATTGTTTGAATTTGTAAAAGGCAAAGTGGAATACATTGGACCGGAATATGTAGTAATCGAAAATAATGGGATCGGCTATCAAGTTTTAACGCCCAATCCATTCAGCTATACTCAAGAGTTTGGACAGGAAGTCAGAGTTTATACTTATCATTATGTAAGAGAAGATGTTATGGCTCTGTATGGTTTCCAATCAAGGGAAGAAAAAACACTATTTACAAAGCTATTGAATGTTACGGGAATTGGGCCGAAGGGTGCCCTTGCAATCCTCGCATCCGGGGAGCCTGAACAGGTGGTTCAGGCGATTGAAAATGAAGATGAAGCATTTCTTATTAAGTTTCCTGGAGTTGGAAAGAAGACGGCAAGGCAAATGATCCTCGATCTAAAAGGAAAACTTCCCAATATTGTACCTGACTTTTTCCCGAATTTATTTTCGGCAGATAAAATCCAGCCTGAACAAAGCGGAGCTGCAGCTGATCTTGAAGAAGCCCTGCTGGCGCTGAAAGCGCTGGGGTATTCAGAAAAGGAACTGAAAAAAATAACACCTGATCTGAAAAAGGAAAAGCTTACAACCGATCAGTACATAAAGAAGGCTCTTCAGAAGCTTTTAAAATAATCTTTTTTATTGGTTAAGATCTATTCATATAAAAATAATAACAGAACTGGCCCGTTTGCCTTATGCTGATACATGAAGAAGGTGAGATGAGTATGGAAGAGCGGATCATATCCGGCGAGGCGGATATTCAGGATATTTCGTTTGAACAGAGTCTGCGCCCGCAAACACTTAAACAGTATATCGGACAGGATAAAGTAAAGGAAAACCTCGAGATTTTTATTAAAGCTGCCAGGATTCGAGAGGAAACTTTAGATCATGTCCTTCTATATGGACCTCCAGGATTAGGAAAAACCACACTTGCAGCCATTATCGCAAATGAAATGGGCGTGAATATCAGGACTACTGCCGGCCCTGCCATTGAAAGGCCGGGAGATTTGGCTGCAATCCTGACTGCATTGGAACCAGGTGACGTGCTGTTTATTGATGAAATTCATCGTCTGCCCCGTTCTATTGAAGAAGTTCTGTATCCGGCCATGGAGGATTTTTGCCTGGATATTGTTATTGGAAAAGGGCCTAGCGCAAGGTCTGTAAGGCTTGATCTGCCTCCATTCACGCTCGTTGGCGCTACGACAAGGGCGGGGTCATTATCCGCTCCATTAAGAGACCGTTTTGGAGTTCTCAGCAGGCTTGAATACTATACAGAAGAGCAGCTGACAGATATTGTGATACGTACGGCTGAAGTTTTGGAAACAAGCATAGATGGGAAAGCTGCCATTGAGGTGGCGAGACGATCAAGAGGCACGCCGAGAATTGCAAACAGGCTTCTTCGCAGAGTAAGGGATTTTGCTCAGGTTAAGGCAGATGGCACAGTGGATGAGCATCTTGCCAAAGAAGCCTTAGAGCTTCTGCAGGTTGACCGTTTAGGGCTTGACCATATTGACCATAAATTATTAAGAGGGATTATTGAAAAATTCCGCGGAGGCCCTGTTGGCCTCGAAACAATTGCTGCCACGATTGGGGAAGAAGCACATACTATTGAAGATGTATACGAACCATATTTATTGCAGATTGGTTTTCTTCAGCGGACACCGAGGGGAAGAATCGTAACAGATCTGGTGTACCGTCATTTCCAAATGGAGGTGCCTGCCGATTGAGCGGCATATCGAAATGGCTGATGGTTATTGGAGCTATTATTTTTGCAATCGGATTTTTAAGCCAATTCTTTAATATTGGCAAGCTGCCGGGGGATATTGTAATAAAGAAAGGAAATACGACTTTTTATTTTCCAATCGTTACATCAATATTGCTGAGTGTCATTTTATCTGCCATCTTTTATTTTCTTGGCAGGTTCCGGTAGCTTAAAGTATGAATAACAGATAGGGTGACAACATGAAGGTAGATTTATTTGATTTTCATTTGCCGGAGGATTTAATCGCACAGACGCCTTTGTCCGATCGGACAAGCAGCAGATTAATGGTCCTTGATAAAAAGACCGGTGATATACAGCATGGCGTTTTTAAAGATTTAAAGAAGCATTTAAGGGCAGGAGATTGCCTCGTGTTAAATGACACCAGGGTGCTTCCTGCAAGGCTGTTTGGCGAAAAAGCAGGAACAGGCGCAAAGATAGAGGTTCTTCTCCTCAAGCAGCTTGAAGGCGATGCCTGGGAAACACTGATCAAGCCAGCCAAAAGGGTCAAAGAAGGAACGGAAATCACTTTCGGCAATGGCAGTTTGACTGCTGTTTGCACGGGAACTTCCGACCATGGCGGCAGGATTTTGGAGTTTAAATATGAAGGGATCTTCTATGAAGTGCTGGAGCAATTAGGTGAAATGCCTTTGCCTCCGTATATTAAGGAACAGCTAGATGATCGGGAGCGTTACCAGACAGTTTTTGCCCGTGAACGCGGATCTGCGGCAGCACCGACAGCAGGCCTTCATTTTACTGAACAGCTGCTTGAGGAAATCAAAGAATTGGGTGTGCATGTTGCTTTCATTACTTTACACGTTGGACTTGGTACTTTCAGGCCAGTAAGCGTAGAAGACTTAAATGAGCATGAGATGCATGCAGAGTTTTATCAGGTAACAGAAGGTACAGCTAGATTGTTAAATGAGGTGCGCGAGCAGGGAGGGAGAATTATCAGTGTTGGCACAACCTCCACCAGGACATTGGAGACAATCGCCTCTGCCCATAATGGACGATTTGAGGAAGCCAGCGGCTGGACCGATATTTTCATTTACCCTGGCTATGGATTTAAAGCGATTGACGGCATGATTACAAACTTCCATTTGCCAAAATCGACGCTTATCATGTTGGTAAGCGCACTTGCTGGCAGGGGAAATGTATTGAATGCCTATAATAAGGCTGTAGAGGAGCGCTACCGTTTCTTCAGTTTTGGAGATGCAATGCTGATTTTGTAACTAAGGCGCTTATCTTATGGAAGGAGAACATACAACTTGACTGCAATTCGTTATGAATTAATTAAGACATGCAAGCAAACTGGTGCCCGCCTGGGACGTGTCCATACACCGCATGGATCTTTTGAAACACCGGTATTTATGCCGGTTGGAACCCTCGCTACGGTGAAAACCATGTCCCCTGAAGAATTGGTGGAAATGGGAGCAGGCATTATTTTAAGCAATACCTATCACCTTTGGCTGCGCCCGGGGCAGGAAATCGTTGAAGAAGCAGGAGGGCTTCATAAATTTATGAATTGGGATCGTGCCATTCTGACTGATTCCGGCGGATTTCAGGTATTCAGCCTGAGTGAATTCCGCAAGATTGAAGAAGAAGGGGTTCATTTCCGCAATCACTTGAATGGAGACAAGCTGTTTCTTTCTCCGGAAAAAGCGATGGACATTCAGAATTCACTTGGCTCTGATATTATGATGGCCTTTGATGAATGCCCGCCATATCCTGCTTCATATGAATATATGCAGAAGTCGGTTGAGAGAACTTCACGTTGGGCTGAACGCTGTTTAAAAGCTCATAAGCGTCCGAATGATCAGGGTCTGTTTGGAATTGTGCAGGGAGGAGAATACGAGGAACTTCGCAAACAAAGCGCGAAGGATTTAACCTCTCTTGATTTTCCTGGATATGCTGTAGGGGGGTTATCTGTAGGTGAGCCGAAAGACGTCATGAACCGTGTATTAGAGTTCACAACACCGCTTCTCCCTGACAATAAGCCACGATACCTGATGGGAGTAGGCTCTCCGGATTCTTTAATTGATGGTTCAATCAGAGGAATTGATATGTTTGACTGTGTTCTTCCTA
Organism: Cytobacillus sp. C11.1; assembly: GCF_058145115.1. NCBI lineage: Bacteria > Bacillati > Bacillota > Bacilli > Caryophanales > Bacillaceae > Cytobacillus > Cytobacillus sp. C11.1. Next base: position 2,093,129 of record NZ_CM176935.1, read on the forward strand.
CCCGTATTGCACGTAATGGGACATTAATGACAAGCAATGGCAGATTAGTCGTAAAAAATGCGAAGTTTGCCAGAGACTTTGGTCCAATAGATGAGAATTGCGATTGCTATACTTGCCGAAATTATAGCAGGGCATACATCAGGCACTTAATCCGCTGTGATGAAACATTCGGAATTAGACTTACAACTTACCATAATCTTTATTTTCTGTTAAAATTAATGGAGCAGGTCAGACAAGCGATCAGAGAAGATCGTCTCGGAGACTTTAGAGAAGAGTTTTTCGAACGGTATGGATTCAATAAACCAAATGCGAAGAACTTTTAATAGCTGAAATTGAGTGCTTAAAAAGGAGCGGGAAAAGCCTAACGCGTTGTTTCCCGGATTATTGCTCCTTAGTGAAAGGGGGGAAAACAATGGAGCTATTAGGTACACTGGGACCATTATTGCTAATGTTCGTCTTATTCTATTTCCTGTTAATTCGTCCTCAGCAGAAACGCCAAAAGGCAGTTCAGCAAATGCAGAGCGATTTGAAAAAGGGAGATAAGGTTGTAACAATCGGTGGCCTTCATGGATTTGTGGATGCAATCGACGAAGACAAAGTAGTCATCAAGTGCGGTGACGGAAGCCGGCTTACATACGATCGCGCAGCAATTCGCGAAGTGACGCAATCAACTGGCGATGCTTTAGCTAAATCTTAATATATCAAAGAAAAGAAGGTCCGCTGCGGACCTTCTTTTTTCTAAGCGGTTCTTTTGGAATTGAGATTAACACCCAGAATTCCGCCCATCATGGCAGTGAGCATGAAACAGGTATGGTAAATCATTTGTTCCATTGAAAATAAACTATCATGACCTAAATATTGGAAAAGTAAAATGATCACTGAGTAGATAAGACCGGTCAGGCCTCCAAGCAGCCAGCCTTTTTGCTTTCCTTTTCCGCCGGAAATGAATCCGCCTGCAAAAAGAGAAACAAATGAAACACCTGTAATAATATACTGTAAGGATGACTCCTGAAGTGATGTAAAACGAAGCAAAAGCGAAAAAATAAGACTGCCGGCAATGGCAATTGCAAAAATTGCAATGATACCATAGAGAACGGCACTTCCAAAGTTCTTTGACTCTTCTATATTGACCCTCTCCCTTCTGAAGAATAAATCGGAATAGCCTCTTAGCCCCTCGGCTGTCCCAGCTTTTTCCCTAGTACAAGCATATTCACGCAATAAAAAATTAGAATCTAAAAATTAAGATGTTTAAGCAATGGAAATGATTATAGAAAAATTCATAAATACTCCGCCGATGCGCAAAAATAATAAAGAATGCATTTAAAGGGGAGCTGTGGAAGTGGAAGAATATTTAATAATTGTTGTAAGGACACTATTTCTATATGCACTAATTCTCCTTATATTTAGATTGATGGGCAAAAGAGAGATTGGAGAACTTAGCATTTTGGATTTAGTGGTTTATATCATGATAGCGGAGCTCGCGGTAGTGGCCATTGAAAATCCTGATTCACAAATCCTAAAAAATGTCTTGCCAATGCTCCTCTTAATGATTGTGCAAATAGTACTGGCGATTTTTTCACTAAAAAGCAAGACTTTTCGCGATGTGGTGGATGGTAAGCCAACAATCATTATTAACAAGGGAAAAATAGACGAAAATGCGATGAGAAAGCAAAGATATAATTTTGATGATTTGCTGCTTCAGCTAAGAGAAAAAGATATTGCCAAAATCTCTGATGTTGAATTTGCCATTCTAGAATCCTCAGGCAATCTGTCTGTGTTTGAAAGAGAAGGCAACAAGGATGGCGGAATGACAATCCCGTTAATTATCGATGGAACGATTCAAAAAACGAATCTCGAAAAAATTAATAAAAGTGATTTTTGGCTGAGGCAAGAACTCAGAAAGCAGGGATATAAAGAGATGTCCAAAATTTCATTCTGCAGCTATGAAAATGGCCAGTTTTATGTAGACTTGATTGATGAACGGAATTAATACAATATGCACAATTAAAGGCCTGCTCAACAGGAGTGTCAATCACCGCACTTGAGCAGGCCCTTGTGTTTGCATTATCTGAATGCGAATTTTGATAGTATTTTGCCAACAAAGGGAATCCGAATCAATTCATTCTTTTTAATTAAACCAAATATTAATAAAAGGACGATGTAACTTCCCACGATAGCAGATGAAATAAGAATAACTCTAATGGCTGTATTCATGGTTTGAGGAAGCATGTCACTTAGCAGCCAGTAACCAATGCTGCCTGACAAGCCCATGGCTATAAAGGTCTTTAAATAGTCTCTAACATAAAATGTAAAGGATATCGCTTTAAGGACAGTTGCAAAATGAAGCATCGTAACAAGAACTGTGCCAACCAGGATTCCCATTGCTACTCCATTTATTCCGAAAGCAGGCTGGCTGGCAAGCAGAAAAATGACAGCTGTTTTCACTATAGCTCCAATCAAACTGTTAAGCATAGCTGCTCTCGCCAGGTTTAATGCCTGCAAAGTTGCCTGAAGAGGTCCTTGATAGTAATAAAAAAGAAAAAATGGAGCCATCAATTTAATAAAATGTGATCCGCTTGGGGAACCGTACATAACCTCCATCAATTGATCAGAAAGTATATATAGAACCACCACAGCTAATCCTCCTGTAACAAAAGCAAAACGAAGTGCCTGCTGAAGCCGGTACTCAATAAGATGCATATCATTTTTGGAGTTAGCCTCACTTATTGCGGGAACAAGTGAGGTTGACAGAGAGTAAGTAATAAAGGACGGAAGCATGAGAAGCGGCATAGCGAACCCTGTTAGGGCACCATATTGCTTAGTGGCGGCAACTGTCGCCACACCAGCAATGGCTAAGCTATAGGAAACAACAATCGGCTCAAAAAACCATGCGACAGACCCGATCATTCTGCTTCCAGTAGTCGGAAGGGCAACCGTCATCAATTCATTAAATGTACCTTTTCCAGACTGAACATATTTAAAAAATTGTTTTCTCACTCTAAATTTCTTTTTAAGCTTAAAAGTGGTCAGCAAATAGATTAGAGAGGCAAGCTCCCCTATCACAGCCGCTAACATAGCTCCCGCGGCTGCATACTCAATCCCATAAGGCAGAAATGCTTTTGTCATAATGGCAATCAGGCTGATTCTGACGATTTGTTCAATGACCTGGGAATATGCAGCGGGCTTCATATTCTGCCTGCCCTGGAAATATCCCCTTATAACAGAGGAAATCGCAATAATTGGCACAATTGGCGCTATGGCCATCAAGGGCAAATGTGTGCGGTTATCGGTAAATAGTGTTTCTGATAAAAGTGGAGCGAGCAGAATTAAAGCGGGAGTGAAAATAATCGAAAGTGAGATAGTAGTTGCTAATGACACAACTAATATTTTCTTAATTTTAGCTGTGTCTCCCCTTGCTTCCGCCTCGGCAACATTTTTGGAAATCGCTACCGGCAGCCCGAGCTGAGTAATGGTGACGACAAGGATCATAGTTGGAAAAGCCATCATATAAAGGCCGACGCCTTCTTCTCCTATAGAACGGGCAATGACAATCCGGTTTATAAATCCCAAGACCCTGGTTACCAGGCCTGCAGCCAGCAGGATCATGGTACCTTTCAGAAATTTGGACATTCAACTCCCTGCCTTCTCAAAATGGGTGATATCATATACAATTAACTATATGCAAGAGAGTGGACAAAGCATGACAAGCTGTGATAATTTCCATGAGTTCAAGCGAAAGAAATTGGCGGGGAGGCGGCTGAAAATGAAGATCGGCCATGAATATGATTATTTTCGCACGGAAGTAAGGCCAGCGTTGGAGAGTAAATTAGATGAATTTCGACTGCTTGGCTATGAAAAAGTTACAGAACAGGAGCTATGGGGATTCCTTACCAAGAAAAAGTGGAAAAAGCCAAAAGAAAATGTCAGGCTATTTGAAATTGTTGAAGAAATAATGGCTGTAAAAGTCAGTGAATACATTCATTATGCTACAATTGAAGCTTATAAAGGGACTGGCTTTGCTTTTGATAGTGAAGAAGACAGAAGGGAACTTTTAAAGTAATTTTAGATGTGCCTTATTTTTTAAGTTTTTACATGTTCTAAGACAAATTGACAGGTTTTGCATTCTGTTTCATAATTAACGTGGAGTTTAATGGCCTGTACAGTCAATGTACCTATAAACATACATATGCAAGTGAGAACAATTTTGACGAAAGAATTCCCTGGCTGGAAACAAGCGAGTCTTTTAAGTGCCTGGGTTGCATTTAGTTTGTAATGCGATTGTCTGTGTAAGCCCGTTCGTACAAAAACATCATGGCAAATTTGCTATGAAAACAGTTCCACTTTATATGCCTGTAGCGGGCGAGTAGCTAAGGAGGATTTATACATAATGGTAAAACGCAGCCGTATCGTTGCTTTCTTCCTTATTGTTTTATTGATAGGGAGCTTGGCAGGGGCAACGACAAACAACATTTTAAAAAATATTAAGCTTGGCCTGGATTTGCAGGGCGGGTTTGAGGTGCTCTATGAAGTAAAGCCTGCAGAAGACGGCCAAAAGATTGATAAAGAAGTTTTAGCGAGCACAGCTGAAGCACTCGATAGACGTATCAATGTTCTCGGAGTAAGCGAACCGAATATTCAAATTGAGGGTGATAGCCGGATCCGTGTCCAGCTTGCAGGTGTAACGGATCAAAATAAGGCCCGTGAAATTCTTTCAACGGAAGCCAATCTTTCATTTAGGGATGTTAATGACCAAAAGATGATGGACGGATCCGACCTTGCAGAAGGCGGAGCAAAACAAACTTTTGACGAGAATGGCAAACCAAGTGTTTCCCTGAAACTGAAAAGTGCAAGCAAGTTTAAAGAAGTAACCGAAAAAATTGTCAATATGGGACCGCCAAATAACTTGCTTGTCATTTGGCTTGACTTTGAGGAGGGTGAAGACTCCTTCCAGGCTGAAGCTGGAAAGGAAGATCCGAAATATTTATCTGCTCCGCAAGTAAGCCAAATTTTTAACCAGGATACAGTCTCCATTGTCGGGAACTTCACGATTGATGAAGCGCAAACGCTGTCAGATTTATTAAATGCTGGATCTCTGCCTGTACAGCTTGATGAGGTTTATTCCACTTCAGTCGGTGCGAAATTTGGGGAACAGGCAATGGACAAGACGATTCTTGCAGGCATTATTGGAATTTCGATAATATTCCTTTATATGATTGCTGTATATCGTTTCCCAGGGCTTATTGCAACGATTACTCTATCGTTTTACATCTATCTCATCCTCCTTGTTTTTGACTGGATGAATGGAGTATTAACACTCCCTGGCATCGCCGCGCTTATTTTGGGTGTCGGTATGGCAGTCGATGCGAATATCATCACATACGAGAGAATCAAAGAAGAAATGAAAGTAGGAAGGACGATCAAATCAGCTTTCCAGGCTGGCGGAAAAAACTCGCTTTCTACAATTTTTGATGCCAATATCACAACCATACTTGCCGCTACCGTATTATTTCTTTATGGGACAAGCTCTGTAAAGGGCTTTGCAACAATGCTCATTATTAGTATTCTGGCAAGCTTTATCACAGCTGTATATGGATCAAGATTATTGCTTGGATTATGGGTTAATAGCAAATTCTTAAATAATAAGCCAGGATGGTTTGGCGTCAAGAAAAACGAAATGAAGGATATTGCAGAAAACTTTGATACACTTGATTTGCCTACGAAGTATGATAAGTTCGACTTTGTTGCACACCGAAAAAAATTCTTTATCCTTTCTGGAGCATTGATTGCTGCCGGAATAATCATTGTTGCTGTTCTTCGTCTGAATCTGGGAATTGACTTTGCCAGCGGAACGCGCATTGAGCAGCTGGCAAGTGATCCTATAACAAAAGAGGAATTCCAAACTGAATTGTCAGCAGTGGGATTAGAAACAGATGATATTGTCATTTCCGGCACTAATAATGAAATTGGTGTTGCAAGATTAAAAGGAGTATTGACAAAGGATGAAATTGCAGAGTTAAAGTCTCACTTTAATGAGCAATTTGGTGCAGATCCCAACGTAAGTACTGTTTCACCGACTGTAGGTAAAGAACTTGCCAAGAATGCGCTGATTGCACTTGTTATCGCGTCTTTAGGCATCATTATTTATGTAACCATCCGATTTGAGATTAAGATGGCTGTTGCAGCAGTGCTGGCTTTATTGCATGATGCTTTCTTTATCATTGCTATATTTAGTTTTATACGGCTTGAAGTGGATCTGACCTTCATTGCTGCGGTATTGACCGTTGTTGGTTATTCGATTAATGATACAATCGTTACCTTTGACCGGATGCGGGAAAATATGCAGAAAAAGAAAAAACTCAAGACATTTGAGGATATTGCGGATGTTGTAAACCGAAGCCTGCGTCAAACGCTTGGCCGTTCCATTAATACCGTATTGACCGTTGTAATTGCCGTTGTAGCATTGCTTATCTTTGGAAGTGAGTCTATCCGAAACTTCTCCTTTGCGCTGCTTATCGGCTTGATCGCCGGTACTTATTCATCCATTTTCCTTGCAGCACAATTATGGGCTGTTTGGAAAGGGAAAGAGCTAAAGAAAAAGGGTGTTATTAAAACAGTTAAAGAAAAACGGAAAATCAGTGACGAACCTCAAGTTTAATGGCTTACATTAGAAAAACCCCAGGCAAAATGCCTGGGGTTTTTGCTTGTGATTTATATAAGTGAAATTTAAAATTGTAAGCTGACGTATTGAATCTTTTGGGGCTGCTATTTAGTAATAAAAGGTTAATGATTTCACGAAATAGGATAAACTAACAACAAGTCCAGGGAGGAAGGAAGTTTAGCGTTGGAAAAAAATGATCGTTTTAAGAAAGCTGAATTTGCTGCGATGATTGGAATCGTCGGCAATATTGCGCTTGCTGCTCTCAAATGGGGAATTGGCGTGTATTCCGGGAGTAAGGCATTGGTAGCGGATGCCGTCCATTCTGCCTCGGATGTCGCAGGTTCCTTTGCTGTTTATTTGGGATTGAGGGCCGCAAAGCAGCCGCCTGATGAGGACCATCCATATGGCCATGGAAAGGCTGAAATGATCGCAGCCATAATAGTTGCCGTTTTATTATTCCTGGTCGGGATAGAAATAGGCAGATCATCATTTGAAGCATTTTTCTCACCGATTGAACCGCCTAAGAGCATTGCCATTGTTGCGGTTATAATTTCTATAATTGTGAAGGAAGCGATGTTTCGGTATAAGTTCAATTTGGGAAAGAAACTTAATAGCGATGCATTAATTGTTAATGCTTATGAACATCGGTCAGATGTGTACTCTTCTATCGCCGCTTTAATAGGGATTGGGAGTGCTGTGCTTGGCGGGAAAATCGGTATCGAGTGGCTTGAATATGCTGACCCTGTTGCAGGGCTGCTTGTATCGCTTATGGTAATTAAAATGGCATGGCATCTTGGGAAAGAATCGATTCATAGTACTCTTGATCACGTCCTCCATGAGGAAGATACAATAGAGATGCGCAAAACTGCAGAAACTGTAAATTATGTAAAAAGAATTGACGAATTGCATGCAAGAGAACACGGCCACTATGTGATTGTTGATATCAAAGTGTCTGTTGACCCTAATATGACCGTGGAGGATGGCCACCGGGTTGGCAAAGAGGTTAAACGCAAATTGCTTGAGCTGGAAAACGTGCAAAATGTCTTTGTTCATATTAATCCGTATAGTGAAGAAAGGTAATCTAGAGACATACCTAAGGGGAGAGAGGATTATGAAATTTCAATGGACTTTACTATTTGGTTTTTTATTTGCCTTAATAGTAGCAGTATTTGCAGTTATCAATGTTGATGATGTAACTGTAAATTATTTATTTGGGGAAAGCCAATGGCCATTAATTCTGGTGATCCTAAGTTCAGTATTGATGGGCGGACTCATTGTTGGCTCAGTTGGAATTGTTCGCATGTACTCCTTGCAAAGGCAAGTGAAATTGCTTAAAAAAGAAAATGAAAAACTGAAAGCAGAACAGGGCAATCCCGAAGATAACAGCAAGGAAGAAGCGGAAAAAGAATTGGACCGGGATATTCATTAGGAGAAAGGCTTGGGCTGGGATGGGTCCAAGCCTTTTAGTTTCTGCTGGCAGATAATGTGGAGCTGGATTGATTTTTTGTGTGGATGCTCTATCCGGAAAAGCTAATAAAAAGGTCTCACTAATCAGAAAATATATTTACTGATCTAATATCCATTCCAGACACTCAGCTGGCTGTTCGGGATCTCCTCTGGCCTTGTTCCTGTCGGGTCTTCCCTTGACTCGCTGCACATTTGATTAAGCATTCTTGGTAACGAGGGAAATCAGTAAGCAGTTTGAGGAGCTCGCGCCTTAAGTCCATTAAATAGGTTACCAATATCAACGATGAGCTTTAACATGCCTTTTCCAAAAATGTATGGGATATCCCAGTTTTCTATTATTGAAACGCCAGTCCCCCTCTTGTATAATTAATAAGCTGAGGGGTGAACGTATGTTACATTCAAGAACGCGATGGATTGTTCGGCAAACACAGGAAGACAAAGTTAAGCAGCTTTCAAAAGAATTGAATATTGCTCCTCTTGTAGCGTCGCTATTAATTAATCGCGGAATGGATACCGTTGAATCAGCACGGTATTTTTTATTGGATAAAGACCAGGAATTTCATGATCCTTTTTTAATGACAGATATGAATATAGCTGTCACCCGAATAAAAGAAGCGATTGAAAAGCAGGAGCCAATTTTAATTTTTGGTGATTATGATGCGGACGGAGTCACAAGTACCTCTGTCATGATGATGGCATTAAGAGACCTAGGAGCAAATGTACAATTCTACATACCAAATCGTTTCACCGAAGGCTATGGGCCTAATATCCCAGCCTTTACACATGCCGCTGAGACAGGCATTGGTTTAATTATAACGGTAGATACAGGCATATCAGCAGTTAATGAAGCGAAAGCCGCAAAAGAGCTGGGAATGGACCTAATCATAACGGACCATCATGAGCCCGGGCCAGTACTCCCTGAAGCATTGGCAATCATCCATCCGAAACATCCTGATAGCAAATACCCTTTTCGGGAATTGGCAGGTGTTGGGGTAGCATTTAAGCTTGCTCATGCATTATACGGGGATATGCCAGCCCACCTTCTCGAAATCGCCGCCATAGGCACAATCGCTGACCTCGTTTCACTTAAAGGAGAGAACAGGCTGATTGCAAAACGGGGGATTCGAAAGCTTAAGTCGACTAAAAATATTGGCTTAACTGCCTTATTTAAAGTGGCAGGTGTAGAGCTTCCTGCCATTACGGAAGAAACGATAGGCTTTTCGATTGCGCCGCGACTGAACGCAGTTGGCAGGCTGGAAAGCGCAGATCCTGCAGTCGAGCTGCTATTGACTGATGATCCATATGAAGCCCAAACAATTGCCGAGGAAATTGAACAGTTAAATAAAGAAAGACAAGCTATTGTCAATGATATAACGGCACAAGCAATTAATGAAGTAGAATCCAAATTCCCAATTAGTGAAAATTCTGTGATTGTTGTAGGCAAGGAAGGATGGAATGCTGGAGTTATCGGGATTGTAGCCTCCAAGCTTGTAGAAAAGTTCTATCGGCCTACAATCGTTCTTAGCTTTGATTCTGAAAAAGGGCAGGCAAAGGGATCTGCAAGAAGCATAGAAGGCTTCGATTTGTTTAAGAATCTATCAGAATGCCGGGATATCCTTCCCCATTTTGGTGGGCATCCAATGGCTGCCGGGATGACGCTCGATCTTAATTCAGTTAATGAGCTCCGCGGCAGGCTGAACCAACTTGCTAACAACCAGCTTACAGAAGAAGATTTTATTCCTGTTACTACGCTGGATGGAATCATTGATCTCAAAGATATCACTCTTTCTTCAATAGAAGAAATGCAATTGCTTTCTCCATATGGGATGGGAAACCCAAAACCGAAGGTTTTGATTAAAGATGCAAATATTGCGGGAATGAGAAAAATCGGTTCAGAACAGAATCATATTAAAGTCACAATTGAGAGCGAAGGCTCTTCCCTCGATGGGATTGGATTTGGACTTGGACATTTATATGAACACATTTCACCTTATTCCAAGCTGTCTGTTATTGGCGAGCTATCGATTAATGAATGGAATAATAACAAAAAGCCGCAAATTTTTTTGCAGGATATGGCAGTACACTCTTGGCAGCTGTTCGACATACGCAGTGTAAAACGGCTTGAAAGGCTTAAGAGCGTCATTCCTGAGCAAAATACAATATGGATCTCTTCAATGATGAGAACACTTCCAAATTTAGGACATATGCCGGCCCAAAAATGGTCAAAATAAATTCTGTAGTGGAAGCTGCATCTATAGAGCTGGATGAAGCAAATGTTGTTTTGGCAGACTTGCCTCCTTCAATAGAAATGTTGTCCAAGTTATTCTCGGGTAAAAAGCCTGCTCGAATTTATGCGCATTTTTATAAAGAAGACAGCGATTTTTTCAGTACGATGCCAACCAGGGACCATTTTAAATGGTATTTTGCTCTGCTTGCTAAAAAAGGGCACATTGATATTAAGCGGCATGGCAATGATATTGCCAAGCATAAGGGATGGAGCAGGGAAACGGTAGATTTTATGTCACAAGTGTTTTTTGAATTGGATTTTGTTAAAATAAACAATGGTGTTATTTCCTTAAATAATACATCGAATAAACGTGATTTGGCTGATTCACGAACATATCAGCAAAAACAGGCACAATATAGCCTTGAGAGCGATTTGCTCTATTCATCCTTTCAGCAGCTCAAAAACTGGTTTGATGAAATTATGCAAGGGGCTGTTAAATTTGAGGAGGCAAAGGAAGAAAAATGGACTTAAAACAGTATGTAACAATTGTTGAAGACTGGCCAAAGCCGGGAATTAAATTTAAAGATATTACAACATTAATGGATAATGGCGATGCTTATAAATATGCGACTGACCAGATTGTTGAATATGCACGTGAAAAGCAAATCGACCTGGTTGTTGGACCAGAAGCGCGCGGTTTCATTATTGGCTGCCCGGTAGCCTATTCTTTGGGAGTAGGATTTGCACCTGTGCGCAAGGAAGGGAAGCTTCCACGCGAAACAATCAAGGTAAACTATGGCCTTGAGTATGGCAAAGATATTTTAACTATTCATAAAGATGCAATCAAACCTGGACAAAGGGTTTTGATCACTGATGACCTGCTGGCAACCGGCGGTACCATTGATGCAACAATCAAGCTTGTCGAAGAGCTTGGCGGAGTTGTAGCGGGAATTGCATTTCTAATCGAATTAACTTATTTAGATGGCCGCAAAAAACTGGATAACTACGATATCATGACATTAATGCAATATTAAAACCATCCATTTATACTTCAGGAGAGCGCCGGACGAAACAGGCGCTCTTTTTAATTTACCGTTTGATGGGCGCTAATTATCCTATTATAAAGTGCTTCCATTGGCAATAATGGAAAAATAAAAAGAAATTCCAACAAAATACGACAATTTTTTTGTTATTCCCATAAAAATAACAGTCTATCCCTTTACATCTTTACTTTTTTTTTCGATAATAGTAGCAATCATTAATTTTTTATTAATTATAAAATTTGTTCATAGAGTTTTTTGGGCTATGTTAATGTTAACAGAGCCAATTTTTAAAAAGAGAAAAAGCATTATGCATTCGCATAAAATTTAGTGAGATAAAGGTGATTCCATGGCGAACGATCAAGTTCTGACCGCCGAGCAAGTCATCGACAGGGCAAAAGAATATTTAAACGATGAGCATGCAGAGCTTGTAAAAAAAGCATACGAGTTTGCCAAGCATGCCCACCGTGAACAATATAGAAAATCCGGTGAGCCTTATATTATCCATCCCATTCAAGTGGCCGGGATTCTGGCAGATTTGGAGATGGATCCATCTACGGTCGCAGCCGGTTTTCTTCACGATGTGGTTGAAGATACCGAAGTCTCATTAGAGGATATTAAGGAAGCCTTCAATGCCGAAGTGGCAATGCTTGTCGATGGAGTAACAAAGCTAGGTAAAATTAAATATAAATCCCAGGAAGAGCAGCAGGCTGAAAATCATCGGAAAATGTTTGTAGCGATGGCACAGGATATTCGTGTCATTTTGATCAAGCTGGCAGACCGCCTTCATAATATGCGGACTCTTAAACATTTGCCTGCTGAAAAACAGCGCAGAATTTCCAATGAGACGCTTGAAATTTTCGCTCCCCTGGCCCACAGGCTGGGAATTTCAAAAATTAAGTGGGAGCTTGAAGATACAGCACTCAGATATTTAAATCCGCAGCAATACTATCGGATTGTTAATTTGATGAAGAAGAAAAGAGCGGAACGGGAAGAGTATTTGGATGATGTTATTAATGTCATGCGGGGCAGGATGGCTGAAGTCTCAATTAAATCCGAAATTTCGGGCCGCCCAAAACATATTTATAGCATTTACCGAAAAATGGCTCTTCAAAACAAGCAATTCAATGAGATTTATGATTTGCTGGCAGTCCGTATTGTTGTGAACAGCATAAAAGATTGCTATGCGGTCCTGGGAATTATCCATACATGCTGGAAACCGATGCCAGGCCGTTTTAAAGATTATATTGCAATGCCAAAGCAGAACATGTATCAATCACTTCACACTACAGTTATTGGTCCTAAAGGCGACCCTCTTGAAGTCCAAATCCGTACAATGGATATGCACAGGATTGCAGAGTTTGGTATTGCGGCACATTGGGCTTATAAAGAAGGCAAAAGAGTGAATGAAGGATCATCTTTCGAGGAGAAGCTGACATGGTTCCGAGAAATTTTGGAATTTCAGGACGATGCGGCAAATGCTGAAGAGTTTATGGAATCACTGAAAATTGATCTGTTTTCGGATATGGTCTTTGTGTTTACACCTAAAGGGGATGTAATTGAACTTCCATCCGGCTCTGTTCCGATTGACTTTGCTTACCGCATCCACTCGGAAATTGGAAATAAGACCATTGGCGCCAAAGTAAATGGAAAGATGGTAACGCTGGACTATAAGCTTAAAACAGGTGATATTATCGAAATATTGACCTCAAAGCATTCCTACGGTCCAAGCAAGGATTGGCTTAAGCTTGCACAAACAACACAGGCGAAAAATAGAATCAGGACCTTCTTTAAAAAGCAAAGAAAAGAAGAAAATGTCGAAAAAGGGAAAGAACTCGTTGAAAGAGAAATCCGGAATATGGATTTCGATTTGAAGGAGATACTGACACCTGAAAATGTCAAAAGGATTGCTGAAAAATTCAACTTTGCCAGTGAAGAGGATATGTATGCTGCTGTCGGATATAACGGGGTAACAGCTCTTCAGGTAGCTAATAGGCTTACAGAGAAATGGCGAAAGAAACGAGATCTTGAACAAGCTGATATTACCAATGCTGTTTCCGAGCTGAAGACATTCCCATCAGCAAAAAAACGGGAATCCGGTGTAAGAGTTTCGGGTATTGATAACCTGCTGATTCGGCTATCCCGCTGCTGCAATCCGGTGCCTGGCGATGAAATTGTCGGCTTTATAACCAAGGGCAGAGGGGTGTCTGTACACCGTGCTGATTGCCCAAATATCGATACAGATGATGCGAAACAAAGACTAATACCGGTAGAGTGGGAAACTGCATTAAATGACCGGAAGGAATATAATGTTGAAATTGAAATTACAGGATATGACCGCAGGGGATTACTAAATGAAGTATTGCAGGCAGTAAATGAGACGAAAACAAATATATCTGCCGTTTCTGGCCGTTCTGACCGCAATAAAGCGGCGACAATTAATATGTCTATCGCGATTCACAATGTTAGCCATCTGCAAAAGGTTGTTGAACGCATTAAACAAATCCCTGACATATATGCAGTAAGAAGAATAATGAACTAGAGGGAGCAGATAGCATGCGTGTTGTAGTGCAGCGAAGCAAAGAAGCCAGTGTAACAGTTGGCGGAAAAACCGTTGGGAGCATTCAAAAAGGGTTTGTTTTGCTCGTTGGAGTCACCCATGAAGATAAAGAAGAAGATGCCGCATTTTTGGCTGATAAAATTGCCAATCTCCGTGTTTTTGAGGATGAAAATGGGAAAATGAACTTATCCCTTCTGGATCAGGAGGGTGAAATCCTTTCAGTCTCCCAATTCACATTATATGGTGATTGCCGAAAAGGCCGCCGCCCGAATTTTATGGAAGCGGCAAAGCCTGACCATGCAATAAAAATTTATGAAGCATTTAACGGGTTCTTAGAAGAAAAAGGCCTGAAGGTAGAAACCGGAGAATTCGGTGCCATGATGGATGTTAAGCTGACCAATGACGGCCCGGTTACTTTGATTCTTGAAAGTAAATAAGCTGAAACTGTAATTATTGCGCCTTTTGAACTGGTTGCTGGTTAAACCGATTGTGCCGCTGGCAGTTGCTCCCTCCTTTAATTTTGGATAGCTGCTTTTGGGATGCTTACTGCACATAAGATTGCGAAAATTTCAGAGGCTCTTTTATAGAACTGTTCTTTTGCAACCAAAGCCCCGGCCAATTTGGCCGGGGCTTTGGTTCTGATTTTTAAGCTGTTTTCTCATAGATTGTTGTTTAGCTTGTAAATGTTGCATGTTAATTTCCCTTGCGGCACCTGCTTTCCGAGGGGAGGAATGGGAGACTCCTCGGCTTCGCCTGTGGGGTCTCTCACCCCCCTCGCCTCCCGCAGGACAAGGAATAAGCATCCTGAATAAACACCGCACGGGAAATGCGGGAGGAGTTAAGTGCCCTCCTCTCTAATCAACACATTGGCTAAGCTCAGTTAACCTCCCAAAAGCAACAAACTTTACGAAAACAGTTAATTTTTAAAATAACGTGCTAGACCCTGATAAATTCCTGCAGCAACAGATTGCTGATATTGAGCTGACGTAATTAGGATTTCTTCGGCAGGGTTACTCAAGTAACCAAGCTCCAGAAGCACTGCATTTCGCTTATTTTCTCTTATCACATGATAGTCCCCCAACCGATATCCCCGATCCCTTAAGTTTGTCATGAAGGCTACATTTGAATGGATATTGGATGCCAGACTCTTTTGGAAGGAGTGATAATAATAGGTTGTCATTCCCCTTACCGTGCGATCTGCGATGCTGTCATAATGGATGCTGATGAAAGCATCGGCATTATGGTAGTGGGAAACACCCACTCTGGAGGGAAGAGGAAGATAAGAATCACTGTTTCTGGTAAGAATGACATTTGCTCCTGCAGACCTTAACTTTTCATAAAGCAGTTGTGCCGTTCTTAGTGTAAGTGTCTTTTCCAGTGTTCCTCTAGCCCCAGTAGTCCCATTATCTCGGCCGCCATGGCCTGGATCCAGGACGATGGTTTTATTTTTCAAATGCATTTCTGCACCCGGTTTTTCCACTTTGGGAGCCGAGCCATTAACAGATACAATCCACCCTGCCACATAACCGGATTGGCCGTTCGGCAGACGTATTTCGTACCAATCATTTTGCAGGCTGATAATATCGAAGCTGTCTCCCTTATTTGCCCTGTGGATGACAGAAGATTGGGTGCTGGCACTTTTTCTGATATTTGATCCATTATGTAAGATAACTGCAGAACTGCCATTTACAGCCTGATGAGCAGAAGCTGTTTTTTTTGCTGTCGTTTGCTCCAGAAACCAGCTTGCCACCCAGCCAAATGATCCCGATTGATATTCTATTTTTGACCAGTTATTCATTTCCTCAAGAATGGAAAAGGCTTTCCCTTTTGAAACAGAACCGATAGGCTTGCCGCTTAATGAAGATTTATTTCTGACTGTCAAAGCTGTAGCGGTAACGGTGCCTGTTTTTCCGGTATTCTGCAGTGCCGGATTGTTTTTCCCTGACTGTGGGCTTTGCACATCAACATATTGGCTGCTGACCCAGCCGGTATTTCCTGAAAATGAAACCTCTATCCAGCTGCCATTTTGCGAAGTAATTGTTACGATGTCTCCATCATTAAGCTTACCGGTAACAGCGCTCTGGAGCGATGGTTTGCTTCTGATATTCAGTGAGTTTGCTGTAATCTTCCCTGTTTTGCCGCTGCTGACATTGGCAGTATCTTTATTTTGGCTGCTGTTCTGGACGTATTCACCGGAAACCCATCCATCTCCATGGGGTGTTTGGAGCTTAATCCAGCTGCCTTTACTCTCCAATAACTTATAGGCAGCTCCCTTATGTACGGTTCCCAAAACAGCATAGCCGGTACCAGGGCCTTTTCGCACTCTAAGGCCATCTGTAGTGATTATTGCATGGGAGCCAGGTCCTTTCTTTGCTGAAACTCCCTGGCTGGAAGCAGGTACGGACACAAACCAGTTGGCTACCCAGCCCTTTTCCCCTTGAAAGGCGATTTCAATCCACTCTCCTTTTTGGGAAAGCATGTTAAATCGGTCTCCTTTTTGGGCCTGGCCTAAAATAGGGTAACTTAAGCCAGGGCCTTGACGAACATTTAGATTATGAGTACTGATCGTTACGGCTGTTCCCTCGGCCTTTACCGGTTCTTCCAGCTTTATTATTCCGGCCATAAGGATAAAGCAAAAAGCCAGAATGATTGATCTTCTTTTCTGCAATACTTTTCCTCCTTTCGCGGTAAATTCAATTACTATCAAAAACTTTTCCTTATCTAAAAGAAAAACAAACAAGCCTTTAATAGTCAAGATAACTTTGGTACTAAACATGTTTTTTCTGCTCCTAAAATTACTTCTGCTTGGAGTACAAATTCCCTTTTTTTATCAGTTTTTAAGTCGGTAATTTTAGAGAAAGATTAAATTTGCCGGATTATGAAACATTTCATTTATAAATGGAAAGAATAAAGCAGACTACATAACAAAGGGTGAATGCTATGAGATTTGGAGATAAAGGAATGTCGGCTCAATCAGGGGAAAATCAGCTTTTTGGAGTTGATTTCCACGATTTTATCCAGAAAGAGCAAAGCTCGAATATGATTGAGCTTGCCTCTGAGTTCGGTTTAACCATGAAGGATGTCCGCAAGCTGAAAAAGAAGCTGGAGCGCTCTTAATATAATTCGGTCTTGACATTGGTGAAGATGCTCCGTATTATAATATAAATAAAATGACATACAATTAAATGTCTAGCTGCAGCGCCTAGGGGCTCGAGGTCATAAGTCCATCCAGCAAGAAGGGAGAGTACAACCTTCCCGCTGCTTGTCTTATGCTTGCTGCCCCTGAATCTAGCCGCTTCCGCTTTTCGATAAACCATTGATGGAGAAGAGTAGTTAAACCCCACATGAAAAGAGAGAAAATGCCGCTGGCTGAAAGCATTTTCACATGATGATTTAACGAAAGAACACTTCGTAGGCTTCTCTCTGAAACAGGCTTTGCCTTTAGTAGGAGCAGAACGTTAACAGGCGTTAACTGTAAAAGAGGAAGTCCTTTTAGCAGGGCTTCAACTAGGGTGGCACCACGGGAATTCCAAACTCTCGTCCCTTGTATTTAAATACAAGGAGGCGGGAGTTTTTTTATTTTTAAGGATGTTCAAAAAGTCCTGGGAAAATAGCAGTCAGGTTCTATTTTGTTCCTTTTTGAACGCATTCTTTAAATACATAAACTTTTATCATTTTTGCATTAGGAGGAAATTTTCATGTCAATCCGAATACCGAGAGGAACTCAGGATATTCTTCCAGGAGAAGTAGAAAAATGGCAGCTGATTGAAGAAAAAGCCAGAGAGCTTTGTGAAAGGTTTCAATACCGTGAAATCAGGACGCCTATTTTTGAACATACAGAATTATTTATGCGCAGTGTGGGTGACACAACCGATATCGTCCAGAAAGAGATGTATACCTTTGAAGATCGCGGAGGGCGCAGCCTCACACTTCGCCCTGAAGGAACAGCTTCAACTGTCAGA
Organism: Cytobacillus sp. C11.1; assembly: GCF_058145115.1. Classification (NCBI taxonomy): domain Bacteria; kingdom Bacillati; phylum Bacillota; class Bacilli; order Caryophanales; family Bacillaceae; genus Cytobacillus; species Cytobacillus sp. C11.1. Next base: position 2,111,043 of record NZ_CM176935.1, read on the forward strand.
TCGTTTGTTGAACATAAGATGTATGGTGATGCGAACCAGCCTGTAAAGCTTTATTATATGGGACCGATGTTCCGCTATGAACGGCCTCAGGCAGGGCGCTTCCGCCAGTTTGTACAATTTGGTGTAGAAGCTATTGGCAGTGCAGATCCTGCCATTGATGCAGAAGTAATTGCACTTGCAATGTCACTCTATCAGAGCCTGGGCTTAAAGAAGCTGAAGTTGATCGTAAATAGCCTTGGTGATAAAGAAAGCAGAACTGCACACAGGGAAGCGCTAATAAATCACTTCCAGCCACGTATCGGAGAGTTTTGCTCTGATTGCCAGAGTCGTCTTGAGAAAAATCCAATGCGTATTCTTGACTGCAAGCAGGACCGTGATCATGAACTGATGAAATCAGCGCCATCAATCATTGATTATTTAAACGATGATTCCAAGGATTATTTTGAAAAAGTCCAAAAATATTTGGAGAACCTGGGCATTGAGTTTACTGTCGATCCTAATCTTGTTCGAGGGCTTGATTATTATAATCATACCGCATTTGAAATCATGAGCGATTCAGAAGGTTTTGGGGCAATCACGACTCTATGCGGCGGCGGGCGCTACAATGGCCTTACAGAAGAAATCGGTGGTCCTGAAGCGCCAGGAATAGGGTTTGCCTTGAGTATTGAGCGGTTTATCGCAGCACTTGAAGCCGAGAAGGTAGAGCTTCCACTAAATAAGGAGATTGATTGCTACCTTGTATCTTTAGGCGAAGAAGCAAAGGATTATACAGTTGGCCTTCTGCAAAAGCTCCGGATAGCGGGATTCTCTGCTGAAAGAGATTATCTGGACCGGAAAATTAAGGCTCAGTTTAAAGCGGCAGATCGTGCCAATGCGAAGTTCGTTGGGGTTTTAGGCGAGGATGAACTTAAAGCTAATAAAATAAATGTAAAATCAATGGAAACAGGCGAACAATCAGAGGTTGAACTTGATTCGTTTATAGAGAAATTTACAGAGCTTTATAAGCCATAAACTTAAGCGTATTAAGAACAGTATGGGAGGAATAAGAATGTTTGGGCGAACGTATTATTGCGGGGAAGTAACAGAAGAGGCAATTGGAGAAAAAGTCAGCTTAAAAGGATGGGTACAAAAACGCCGTGATTTGGGCGGACTAATTTTTATCGATCTTCGCGACCGTACAGGGATCGTTCAGGTTGTGTTTAATCCGGAGGTTTCCCCTGAGGCACTTGCAGCAGCAGAAAAAGTAAGAAATGAATATGTACTTGATATTGAGGGAAAAGTTATTGCACGTGAAGAAGGCACTGTCAATGAGAACCTTAAAACAGGCCGCATAGAAATCCAAGCTGAGAAAATCACGATTATTAATGAAGCAAAAACACCTCCTTTCGTGATTGATAATAAAGCAGATGTTTCGGAAGACGTCCGGCTTAAATACCGCTACTTGGATTTAAGAAGGCCAGTAATGTTTGATACCTTTAAGATGCGTCATCAGGTAACAAAAGCAATAAGGGATTTCCTGGATAGCGAAGACTTCCTTGATGTCGAAACACCTATCTTAACAAAAAGCACACCGGAAGGCGCACGTGATTATTTAGTTCCAAGCCGGGTGCATCCGGGTGAATTTTATGCATTGCCACAATCTCCGCAAATCTTTAAGCAGCTTTTAATGGTTGGAGGATTTGAACGTTACTATCAAATTGCACGATGCTTCCGGGATGAAGATTTGCGCGCAGACCGCCAGCCTGAATTTACTCAGGTCGACATTGAAATGAGCTTTATGAGCCAGGATGAAATCATAGGCTTAATGGAAAACATGATGAAAAAGATCATGAAAGAAGTAAAAGGCATGGATGTTCAATTACCATTCCCTCGCATGTCCTATCAAGATGCGATGGACCGCTTTGGTTCCGACAAGCCGGATACCCGCTTTGGAATGGAATTGACCGACCTATCAGAAATCGTAAAAGAGTCCAGCTTTAAAGTTTTTGCAGGAGCAGTATCTTCAGGCGGACAAGTAAAAGCGATTAATGTAAAAAATGCTGCAGGCAAGTATTCACGCAAAGATATCGATGCTTTGACAGAATTTGTTGCCGTTTACGGAGCAAAAGGGCTTGCCTGGCTAAAAGCAGAAGAAGACGGATTAAAAGGACCGATTGCAAAATTCGTGACTGAGGAAGAACAAAAGGCGTTTTACGCTGCTTTATCTGTAGAACCTGGTGACCTTTTGTTATTTGTGGCAGATAAGAAAAGCGTTGTGGCAGACGCACTTGGCGCTTTAAGGTTAAAGCTTGGAAAAGAGCTTGACCTTATTGATCAAAGCAAGTTTAACTTCCTTTGGGTTACCGACTGGCCGCTTCTAGAGTACGATGAGGAGGAAGGGCGCTATTATGCAGCCCACCATCCGTTTACTATGCCTGCTAGAGAGGATTTGGAGATGCTAGATAAAGATCCTTCTCAGGTTCGTGCTCAGGCATATGACCTTGTATTAAATGGATACGAGCTAGGCGGAGGTTCTTTGCGTATATTTGAAAGAGAAGTACAAGAGAAAATGTTCAGCATTCTCGGGTTTTCTAAGGAAGAAGCAGTGGAACAATTTGGGTTCCTGCTGGAAGCTTTTGAATATGGGACCCCTCCACACGGAGGAATTGCACTTGGGTTGGACAGACTTGTCATGCTATTGGCAGGAAGAACGAATCTCCGCGATACCATAGCCTTCCCGAAAACAGCTAGTGCAAGCTGTATTCTGACAGATGCGCCAGGTGAGGTAAGCGAAGCGCAGCTTAATGATCTGCACTTGTCTCTTAATTTGAAAAAAAGTGAGTAATGTCCTAAATAATCAGGATTAGTAAATAGACAATCATCTTCCCGGAAATTTAAACTGGGAAGATGCTCCTGATTTTTGTTGTTTTTTCTTCAATTCGAGCAGAAAATTGGTTAGGGCGATGATGTTGGCTCTGCTTGACCAGCTTGAAAAAGAGAAAGCCATATGGTATGATCAATACAAATAATAAATAAAGAGTCCTGATGTGTTCGTTGTGAAACCTGAAATTTTGACCAACATTATTCCTTCGGGAGTCCGGAGTTTTCCAGCAGCGTAAATGCCTCATGGATGAGGACTTACAAACGCAGGAAACAGGACACCCACCTGCTGTGTGCGGGTTCAAAACGAGGGCATCAATAGCGACGGCACGATTGGGACTTTTTAATACATACGACTTTAAAATCCATGCAATGCCTGCATGGATTTTTTTATGTCTTCAAAAAGCCTGCCGAAATGGCAGGCTTTTAATCCCTATGAAATGGCAATGTGATACTCAGACGCAATTTTATTTATAATATCCTGTACTGGAAGAATCTCTTTAATTTCCGAAACCCGCGCTCCGGCAAATACCAGCCCGTTTTCTACATCTCCGTCAACCGATTTTAGCAATGAATCCAGTGTACAAAAACGGTAGGAGCAGTTTTTTAAACAATCATGGCATTTGTGTATTTTCAGTTTGTCTGTCCCAGCGATAAGATTTGTGAACTTGTTTTTAATTGCTCTTCCCTGCAGTCCCACAGTGGTTTTAACAAGTACAGTATCCCCTTCCTTGGCACTTACATATTTTTCTTTAAAAGATCTGGGTGCATCGCATTCTTCACTCGCAACAAACCGTGTTCCCATTTGTACACCAGAGGCTCCCATATCCAGCGCTTTTGCAAGATCCATTCCTGTTAAAATACCACCGGCTGCAATGACGGGTATATTCACAGCTTTAACGACCTCTGGAAGAATATCAAACAATGGCTTATCTGTTCCCAAATGTCCGCCTGCTTCGTGCCCTTCCACTACCACAGCTGATGCACCAAGCCTTTCCGAAAGCCGTGCAAGCTTTGCAGAAGAAACAATGGAAATGACCGGCACTCCATATTCCTTTCCCCATGAATACATATCACGTGAGATCCCTGCACCTGAAATAATAAAATCAACTTTTTCTTCCAATGCGGCTTTCATTTTCTCTGCAAAATCATTCATAGCGAATAGTACATTGACACCGATATACCCAGCCTCCGTTTTTAGTTGATTCCTGGCCTTTTTAATATGCATTCTTAATTCTTCTGTAGAAATGCCAGTTCCGGAAATGATTCCAATTCCTCCTGCGTTCGCAACTGCTGAGGCAAGTCCGCTAAGAGAGATGCCTACCCCCATGCCCCCTTGAAGAATGGGAACCCTTGGCTTCATATGACCGATTTGTAGTTGTGGAAGATTCATTGTTTAACCTCATTTCAAAATTTAATAGTATTTCTAAGGGCATCTTAGCATTAAATTTTAAAAAAAGATGTGACTTTTATTACCTGGTCATATAACTTGATAACTGAATTTGGAGTATTTTAACATCATTAATCCTATAGAACTACTTGTTTTAATATTGAAGTATGATATATTCATTATCGGGTAATAGATAATGAATGCTTAAAGTTTTAATAACTTGTTATGGAGTTGATATAAATGCTTCACCAATTTTCAAGAAATGAATTGGCTATCGGCAAGGAAGGCCTTGAGAAAATGAAAAACAGTACGGTTGCCGTACTCGGCATCGGGGGAGTCGGTTCTTTTGCTGCTGAAGCACTTGCCCGTTCAGGGGTTGGCCGGCTGGTGCTTGTAGACAAAGATGACGTAGATATTACGAATGTAAACCGTCAGGTAATTGCGTTGTTATCAACAGTTGGAAAGCCAAAAGTTGATTTAATGAAAGAAAGGATAATGGATATTAATCCTGACTGCGAAGTGATTGCGCTGAAAATGTTCTACACTGAGGAAACCTATGAGCAATTCTTTGATTATGGCCTCGATTTTGTCGTGGACGCATCTGATACGATTTCTTACAAAATTCACCTAATCAAAGAATGCTTGAAGAGAGACATTCCGATGATTTCCAGCATGGGCGCTGCAAACAAAATGGATCCAACAAGGTTCCAAATTGCAGATGTTTTCAAAACGCATACAGATCCAATTGCCAAGGTCATTCGCACACGCTTGCGAAAAGAAGGGATCCGCAAAGGAATCCCGGTTGTATTCTCAGATGAAAGCCCGATCGTCATCCGAGAAGATGTCCGTAAAACAGTCGGAAAAGATGATGCCGAAATCAGAAAAGCAAAAATGCCTCCATCTTCAAACGCATTTGTCCCATCTGTCGCAGGACTAATCATGGCGAGTTATGTAGTAAGAGAGCTATTGAGCGATATTAAAATATCACGTGTGAATGACTGAAAAAGACCGGCTGATGAAGCCGGTTTTTTGGGCAGGAGGTTTGAGTTTAAGATAGGGGCTTACCTTAGACACGGAACATAAACAAATGAAAAACCCGCAAAAATTGCTGATCTCCGCGCGCAAACGAAGAATCCGCGCTGACAGAGGAGAGTCCGCTCATAAAATGTTTAACTCAGCAAGTATACAATCCTCGCAAGCCGTACCCTTACCCTAAATATATCCAGCTTCTCTTAATGAATGGCTCTTTTTTCCTCAATACCTTCTTGTTTAAGGAGATGATCGGCTTCTTTCAGTATCCCGGCCATCTCTTCGTATTGCAGAAGTTCTTTTTCAAAAGCTCTTCTCTTTTCCTCGAGCTTGATGTTCAGCTGTTCATTCAGCAATTTTAATTGGGTATGTTCTTCATGCAGAAGTTTATTCTGTTTAAACAGCTCAGAATCGGGCTTTGTTTTTGCAAAATTCTTTAAGAAGTGAATAACTTGATCCAAGTTTGCATAGGGAGCAGCTTCGAATTCATTGCTTGACTGCTTGGCCGTAGTGATCCTTGAATCAACTTCAGTTGCAGGTAAAGATATTTCTTTTTTTAATACAGCGTTCCAGCGATATTGGCAAGCCGAAACTGTCCGTCCCAGTTCATTGCTCGCTTTTTTGAAAGCTGATGCTTTAGAATCGCCATTGGATGTATACTCAAGTACCGTTTCTTTTAAAAACTGATCCTCCTCCGGTTTCCATAAATCTTTCCGTTCCTTCATTCCATTCACCACCTCGAAAATACGATTATAACTATAGGCTTATCGTCACCCTTATAAATGAAAATATTCCATTCTCAGAGGGTGCAAGGTAAAATAGCAAATAGAGTAAGATTGAGTGATTTCCTTATATTAAAGTGGTCTGGTTTCGACGAAACTTTAAATGAGCGGGAGGAGGTTGCCTTTATGGAGACCTTTGTAGAAATACAGGATGTTACAAAAGTGATTAAAGGGAAGACCATTATTGATTCTGTCAGTTTTGAGGTAAGAAAGGGAGAAGTCTTTGGTTTCCTGGGTCCAAATGGTGCAGGCAAAACAACAACTATTCGCATGATGGTTGGCTTGATCGGTATGACATCAGGTGATATTAAAATACTTGGAAGCAGCATCAAAACTGATTTTGAAAAAGCAATTTCCTATATAGGCGCGATCGTAGAGAATCCTGAAATGTATAAATTTTTGTCGGGTTATCAAAATCTTGTCCATTATGCACGGATGTCAAAAGGGGTAACAAAGGAGAAGATTGATGAGACGGCTGAATTGGTCGGCCTGACAAATCGAATTCATGATAAAGTAAGGACCTATTCTCTTGGGATGAGGCAGAGGCTTGGGCTGGCTCAATGTTTATTGCATGATCCAAAGATTCTAATACTGGATGAACCGACTAATGGGCTGGATCCAGCAGGAATCAGAGAGATTCGGGACCACCTTAGAATGCTGGCAAGGGAACGAGATATGGCAGTTATCGTATCAAGCCATTTATTATCCGAGATGGAAATGATGTGTGACAGGATTGGCATTATTCAAAATGGAAAGCTGATTGATGTTCAGCATATCAGTGATTTCGTACATGGCAGAGAAAAGGTCTATGAAATAGAAGTAGATAATCCTGAGAAAGCTAATGCCACATTGAAAGGCTCATATCCTGACTTGCCGATCCAGCTAACAGAAAGTTGCTTGCTTATTCCGCTGGTCCGTGATGAAATTCCGAACCTGATTAAACATTTTGTACAAGCCGACATAAATATATTTGCTGTCCGGGAAGTAACTAAAACACTTGAGGACCGCTTCCTGGAAGTAACAGAGTACAGGGAGGGTGCCGGAAATGTTTAGTTTAATTCAAAATGAATGGATGAAAATCTTTAGGCGTCCTGGCACATATATCATGTTAGGATTGCTCTTAATCATGACTACTGTTGCCGGTGCATTCATAAAATATCAGGAAAGCGGTGGAACAGTTCCGGATAACTCTGATTGGAAAAGAGGGCTGCAAATACAAAATGAAAGCTATCAAAAGCAGCTTGATGAAATGGGAGGTATGGTGCCCCGAGAACTTAAGGAACGATATGAAAGAGAAATAGCCATTAATACATATAGGATAGAAAACGATATTTCACCCAACCAGGACTATTCTATTTGGGGATTTGTAGCAGATACGTCCCAGCTGATTGAATTTGCAGGTCTATTTACCATTGTTATTGCCGGGGGTATTGTTGCAAGCGAGTTTAACTGGGGAACCATCAAGCTGTTATTAATTAGGCCGATAAAAAGAGGCAAGATCCTAGCTGCAAAATATATTACTGTTATTCTTTTTGGTTTAATCATTCTGCTCTTCCTTTTCACTTATTCAGCATTCCTTGGAATCCTGCTTTTTGGGATGCCGAAAGAAGCAGCGCCCTTTTTGACCTATTATAATGGTTCCGTTAAGGAACAAAGCATGGCTCTTCATTTGATTATATACTACCTTCTGAAATCCATTAATATGTTAATGCTGGCAACCATGGCCTTTATGATTTCAGCAGTTTTCAGAAACAGCTCACTTGCAATCGGTCTTTCTTTATTTCTCATGTTTATGGGTGGCCAGGTCACAAGGCTGATTGCAATGAAATTTGACTGGGCAAAATACAGTCTCTTTGCAAACACGGATTTATTGCAATACTTTGAAGGAGTCCCAATGGTCCAAGGGATGACGCTTGGCTTCTCGATCATGATGATTCTCATTTATTTTCTGCTATTTCAGGCGCTTGCTTTTTATGTGTTTAAAAAGAGGGATGTCGCTGCTTAGAAGATGGACTATGGAAAAAATCTTATTTTTTCAAAAAAGGTCTGGCATCAGCCAGACCTTTAAGATTTTAAAAGCTTATCATATACTGCAGCTAAAGCCTGCTCAAATTTTCCAGTTTTCTTAGGCTCATAATATACTTTGTTCTTAATTCTGTCTGGCAGGTATTGCTGCTTGACCCAGCCGGTTTCATAATCATGCGGATATAGATAATCAATGCCTCTTCCAAGCTCTTTTGCCCCTTTATAATGTGCGTCCTTGAGATGGTCAGGAACTTCTCCGCTTTTGCCTGCCCGAATGTCTGCAATGGCTGCATCCAATGCTTTATAGGCTGAATTGGATTTTGGGGAGAGGCAAAGCTCGATCACTGCATTAGCAAGCGGGATTCTTGCCTCCGGAAACCCGATTCTTTCCGCTGTTTCTATCGCGGCTAGGGTTCTGGCTCCAGCTTGAGGTGATGCAAGTCCAATATCCTCATAGGCAATGACGAGCAAGCGTCTGCTGATGCTTTGGAGGTCGCCAGCTTCAATTAATCTTCCTAAATAATGCAGGGCTGCATTAACGTCGCTTCCACGTATTGACTTCTGAAAGCCGGATAAAACATCATAATGGGCATCGCCATCTTTATCATGGGAAAAGCTCTTTCGCTGGATGCACTCTTCAGCAACTGACAGGTTAATTCTGATCATGCCGTCTCCATCTGCCTTTGTCGATAAAACAGCAAGTTCCAAAGCATTCAGAGAGCTTCTTACATCACCATTTGATGCAGTTGCAAGATGGGTTAGCGCCTCATCAGTAACATCCGTGTCTTTATTGCCAATTCCTCGCTCTTTATCATTTAATGCTCTGGTCAAGGCTTCTTTTATATTTTCAACTGATAACGGCTTTAGTTCGAAAATCTGGCATCGGCTTCGAATTGCCGGATTTATTGCATGGTATGGATTGCTTGTAGTTGCCCCAATTAACGTGATGCTGCCGTTTTCCAGATAGGGAAGCAGAAAATCCTGTTTTCCTTTATCAAGCCTGTGGACCTCATCGAGCAGTAAAATAACTTTACCCGACATTTTAGCCTCAGCCGCTACAATCTCCATATCCTTTTTATTATTGGTAACAGCATTCAATGTTCGGAAAGCATATTTTGTGCTTCCGGCAATGGCGCTTGCAATGGAGGTTTTTCCAATTCCAGGCGGGCCATACAGAATCATAGAGGACAGCTGTTTCGCCTGCACCATCCGATATATGATTTTCCCTTCAGAAACAAGGTGCTCCTGGCCGATGATTTCTTCAATCGTTCTCGGCCGCATTCGAAATGCGAGAGGTTTAATGCTCAAATTTATCACTCCAACCTTTAGAAGGCTTTTCGGCTTCATTAATAGAATTCATGCTCCGCAGACAGGAATACCCGCAGGCATTTAGGCTCTATTATTTAAGATACCATAATACAACTCACTTCAAAATGAATTTGGTTTTGGGCTTCAAGCAGCCAGGCATGTGCACACCAGCCCCTTTTCCTCCTAAAATATGCTATAATATCAAAAGTCTATATTATTACTAAGGATTTAAGATGCCTAACCAGCAGGGAGATTAAGGCACATGATTTTGAAAAATAAAGGGCAGATTGGCCCCAGGTTTTTGGTGTATTTATTCGGGCTGCTTGTCATGAGCCTTGGAATTGTTTTGTTAATTGTGGCTGATTTAGGGGCAACGCCCTGGGATGTTCTCCATGTCGGATTATACTACCAGTTTGGCCTGACAATAGGAAGCTGGTCGATCATTGTCGGAATTTTTATATTAGCGATCGCTGCGCTATTATCCAAGGAATTTCCGCAGGTCGGAGCTTTCTTGAATATGGTGCTCATTGGACTTTTTATTGACATGTATTTGTTTTTGCCATTCATGCAGACGCCAAATGCTCTTGGCGGAAAAATGGCTATGTTTGCTTCTGGTATAGTTATTTACTGTTATGGAATGGGAATGTATATCTCAGCGCAGCTCGGAGCAGGCCCGCGCGACAGCCTGATGATTGCATTAACAGCCAAAACCGGCTGGAAGGTCAGGAATGCAAGAGCCTTAATGGAGGTAATTGTTTTGGCCATTGGATGGCAGCTTGGCGGGCCTGTTTTTTGGGGCACCATCGTCCTCAGTTTAATGGTTGGCCCGATTGCCGGGGCTGCTTTGCCGCAGAGCCAGGCTTTAACCGACCGATTTTTGGCAAAGCTTAAAGATGATAAGGAAATATATTTAAATCGAATGATGAATGAAAAGAATAGAGGTGCCAGTTGATGAAAATATCTACTAAAGGCCGTTATGGTTTAACCATTATGATTGAATTAGCAAAAAAGCATGGAGAGGGTCCTACCTCCCTGAAATCTATTGCCCAGACAAATGACTTGTCTGAGCATTACCTGGAGCAGCTTATTGCTCCGCTTCGAAACGCCGGTCTCGTGAAAAGTATACGCGGTGCATATGGCGGCTATATTTTGGGGAATGATCCAACAAAAATAACTGCGGGCGACATTATTAGAGTATTAGAGGGGCCGATCAGTCCGGTAGAAGGCATTGAAGATGAAGAGCCTGCAAAGAGAGAGCTTTGGATGCGAATTCGCGATGCTGTAAAAGATGTCCTTGATAACACGACCCTAGAAGACCTTGCCAGCCATACAGATACAGGCGAATCTGATGCTTATATGTTTTATATTTAGGCATATAAAGAATTTAGCTGCTGATGAGAATAATTCCTATTTTTATAGGAAAAATGCAAGTAGCAGGACGAAAATAAGTAGGTGACATAGATTGGAAAGAATTTATCTTGACCATGCAGCAACATCCCCCATGCATCCGGGAGTGATAGACCGAGTGACAGAGGTGATGAAATGCGAGTTTGGCAATCCGTCAAGCATCCACTTTTTTGGGCGGAGTGCCCGCCATATCATAGATGAAGCTCGGGCTGCCATAGCAAACAGCATTGGGGCAAAGGCGAATGATATTATCTTCACAAGCGGCGGAACGGAAGCTGATAATCATGCGATATTTGGCGTTGCAGAGGCTTACCGTGAAAATGGAAAGCATATCATTACTACTCAAGTCGAACATCATGCGGTTTTGCATGCATGTGAACAGCTTGAAAAGCAAGGCTATGAAGTAACGTATTTACCTGTTGATCTAAATGGGCGTGTCTCAAGAGAGGATGTTTCCAAAGCTTTAAGGGATGATACTATTCTTGTGACGATCATGTACGGGAATAATGAAGTAGGCACAATCCAGCCAATTAAGGAAATTGGGGAAATGCTGGCAGGCCACCCTGCAAAATTCCACACGGATGCAGTGCAGGCTTATGGTCTTGAAAGATTGGATGTTAAAGAATTGGGAGTCGATTTGCTGTCTGTCTCCGCACATAAAATTAATGGTCCAAAAGGAATTGGCTTTTTGTATGCCCATCCTGATGTAAAACTTTCTTCCAGGTTATTTGGAGGAGAACAGGAAAGGAAACGCCGGGCAGGGACAGAAAATGTTCCTTCGATTGCCGGCTTCCAGGAAGCGGTCCAGATCTCTCAGAAGGAGATGGATTACAAAAGGGAAGAATACAAAGCTTTTAAATGGTTATTTTTGAATAAGCTTAAACAGTCTGATGTGGAATTCGAGCAGAACGGATCGCTTGATTATTCTCTGCCCCATGTTTTAAACTTAAGCTTTCCCGGAACAAATGTGGAAGCTATGCTTGTGAATCTCGATTTGGCGGGAATAGCTGCATCAAGCGGATCCGCTTGTACAGCAGGATCCATAGATCCCTCCCATGTGCTTGTCAGCATGTTTGGAAAAGGATCAGAGAAGCTGCAGAATTCCATCCGTTTCAGCTTTGGCCTTTTTAACACCGAGGGTCAAATCGAAATAGCAGCAAAAGAAACAGCCAATATCGTTAAACGACTGGCAAAATAGATGAACTAGTTAGGAAAGCAAAATGCATCCTTGCGCATGTGCCTTCTTAAGGAAATGAGGTGAAAATATGCAAAAACAACCGAAGGATACACGAGTCGTGGTTGGAATGTCCGGGGGTGTTGATTCTTCTGTTGCAGCCCTTCTGTTAAAGGAGCAAGGGTATGATGTAATCGGCATTTTTATGAAGAACTGGGATGATACCGACGAAAACGGTGTTTGCACTGCCACAGAAGATTATAACGATGTAATCCGGGTGTGCAACCAAATCGGCATTCCTTATTATGCAGTAAACTTTGAAAAACAATATTGGGATAAGGTGTTTACGTACTTCCTTGAGGAATACAAGGCAGGAAGGACGCCAAACCCGGATGTTATGTGCAATAAGGAAATTAAGTTTAAGGCATTCCTTGAGCATGCCATGAGCCTTGGAGCCGATTATCTGGCTACCGGCCATTATGCCCGTGTAGAATTCAGAGACGGTGAGCATAAAATGCTAAGAGGTCTTGACGAAAACAAAGACCAAACGTATTTCCTGAACCAGTTAACACAGGAGCAGCTTGAAAAAGTCATGTTTCCTATTGGCGATATTGAAAAGTCAAAAGTACGCGAATTGGCCAAGGAAGCCGGTTTGGCAACAGCAACGAAGAAAGACAGTACAGGTATCTGTTTTATCGGTGAGCGCAATTTCAAGGAGTTTCTCGGAAATTACTTGCCTGCACAGCCTGGGAGTATGGAGACGATGGACGGAAAAGTCGTCGGCAAGCATGATGGACTGATGTATTATACAATCGGGCAGCGCCACGGCCTTGGCATCGGCGGGGCAGGTGAACCATGGTTTGCGATCGGCAAAGATTTGAAGCGCAACGTTCTTTATGTAGGACAAGGCTTCCATAACGAAAAGCTATACTCTGATTCGATTATTGCTGTTAATAATAGCTGGGTATCAATTACAGATAAACCACGAACCTTTGAATGCACGGCGAAGTTCAGATACCGCCAGGATGATAGCAAGGTAAAAGTTGAGGTTCTGGAGGACGGTAAAGTTAGAGTGGTTTTTGAAGAGCCAATCCGTGCGGTAACTCCCGGTCAGGCTGTTGTTTTCTATAACGGAGACGAGTGCCTTGGCGGCGGTACAATTGATGAAATATACAAAGATGGAAAACGCCTGGATTACGTAGGGTAAGCATCGCTTACTTCAAACAAAATGCCCCGATTCTTTTTCAAGGAGTCGGGGTATTATTTTGGGAAAATCGCTGGCACCGCTTGTAAAAGAGCTGACAAAAATATGCTATACTTTCATTTGAATGGAGTGATTGATCATGGATAAAAACCAAATCGGTATTCAATATATGCAAGAAGGAAAATGGGAAGAAGCAGCGAAGATTTTTATGGAAGCGATTGAGGAAAGTCCTTCTGATCCGGTTTCGTATATTAATTTTGGAAACGTACTATCCGCTGTAGGAGAGAATGAAAAGGCCCTGAAGTTTTATGAAAAAGCAATCGGCCTTGATGAGAATGCGGGGGCAGCTTATTATAGCGCGGGTAACTTATATTATGAAATGCAGCAATTTGATGAAGCAAAGAAAATGTTTGAAACAGCCATGAAAAAAGGGCTGGAAACTGGGGATAACTTTTTTATGCTCGGTATGACGCTTTCAGCACTTGATCAGGGAAAACTGGCTTTGCCCTATTTGCAGCGAAGTGCGGAATTGAATAAAAACGATGCGGAAGCCCATTTTCAATATGGCTTATGCCTCGCGCAATTAAATTATATTGATGAAGCCATTAAGCAAATGAAAAAGTGCATTGAAATAGAGCCAGAACATGCAGATGCCTTTTATAACCTGGGTGTAGCCTATGGTTTTAAGGAACAGGAAGATGAAGCGCTTGCCCACTTCAATCAGGCACTTGAAATTCAGCCAGACCATGTTTTGGCTGGATATGGGAAAAAGCTTATTGAAAACGGCGATAACGATTCAAAATAAGATTGATTTGCTTAGGGGGAGGGGATAAAAGATGGAAAAACAGGACTCCATGGATCTTTTTGCCGAACAGGGAAAATTTATAAAAGGCAGGCATCTTGTCACCATATTTCATAATGAACAAAATTTATATACCGTTTTGCGAATTCGGGTTGATGAAACGAATGATTCGTATGAGGAGAAAGAGGCGGTTATTACAGGCTATCTTCCAAAGATGCATGAGCATGAAACTTATATTTTCTATGGTGAATTCAAAGATCATCCCAAATTTGGAGTCCAATTTCATGCCAGCCATTACCGGAAAGACCTTCCCCAAACCAAACAAGGAGTGGCCAATTATTTATCAAGCGAATTATTTAAAGGAATCGGAAAGAAAACAGCAGAGCTAATCGTTGAGACGCTTGGTGAAGATGCAATCTCCCGAATCCTAAACCAGCCTTCCCTTCTCGACCAGGTTCCCAAGCTTTCAGCTGATAAAGCCAAATTACTTTACGAGACCCTTATGGAGCATCAAGGCCTTGAACAGGCCATGATTGCACTTAATCAATATGGATTCGGCCCTCAACTGTCTATGCGAATTTATCAGGTTTATAAAGAGTCAACAATAGAAGTGCTGCAAAACAATCCATATAAACTTGTAGAAGATATTGAAGGTGTCGGGTTTGGCCGCGCGGATGAACTGGGATATCAGCTGGGCATTTCGGGCAGCCACCCCGATCGGATTAAAGCAGCTTGCCTTTACATACTTGAAATGGAAAGCATGCAAGCAGGCCATGTTTTTGTTGAAGCAAAGGTTCTCCTGCAAAGCGTAAAAAAGCTGCTGGAAGACAATAAGCGGGACTCAATAGAATATAAAGAAATTTCTAATGAGCTGATTAAACTTGAAGAAGAAGGGAAAATCATGGCTGAAGGGCAAAAATTATTTCTTCCTTCCCTTTATTTCTCGGAGAAAGGCCTTGTAACAAATATAAAACGAATCCTTAAACAAACACAGTATGATGAACAGTTTCCGGAGTCGGAGTTTCTGCTGGCACTTGGCAATCTGGAAGAGCGTCTTGGCGTCCAATATGCACCGACCCAAAAAGAAGCCATCCAAACAGCGTTAATGTCCCCGATGCTGATTCTTACAGGCGGCCCGGGCACTGGGAAAACAACGGTCATCAAAGGGATTGTAGAACTTTACGCTGAATTGCATGGCTGTTCTCTTGAGCCTAAGGATTATAAAAAGGATGAGCCTTTCCCATTCCTGCTGGCGGCCCCTACTGGCCGGGCAGCAAAACGGATGGCAGAGTCTACTGGCCTGCCCGCTGTAACGATTCACCGGCTCTTGGGCTGGAATGGGACAGAGGGTTTCGATCGTCATGAGGAAAGCCCTTTGGATGGCAAGATTTTAATTATCGATGAAACCTCCATGGTCGATGTATGGCTCGCAAATCAGCTTTTCAAGGCATTGCCTGAAAATATGCAGGTGATCCTGGTAGGCGATGAAGATCAGCTGCCTTCAGTGGGACCTGGCCAGGTATTGAAAGACCTCCTCCGCTCAGAACGTATTCCAACTGTCCGTTTAACCGATATATACCGCCAGGCGGAAGGATCGTCAATCATCGAGCTGGCCCATGAAATGAAAAAAGGCAAGCTTCCTGAGAATATTTCCGTACAGCAGGCTGACCGGTCGTTTTTTAAATGCCGTCCTGGACAAATTGCGGATGTTGTTGAAAAAGTCGTTCTGAATGCCAAGAAAAAAGGCTATTCGTCAAGGGATATCCAAGTGCTTGCTCCTATGTATAGAGGGCCAGCAGGCATTGATAAACTCAATGAAATATTACAGGAAATCCTTAATCCCAATCCGGGTGGTTCGAGGAAGGAGCTCGCTTTTGGCGATGTCAAATACCGCATTGGCGATAAAGTTCTTCAGCTCGTTAACCAGCCGGAGAATAGTGTATTCAATGGAGATATGGGTGAAATTGTTTCGATCTTTTATGCGAAAGAAAATACGGAAAAACAGGATATGGTTGTCGTCTCCTTTGATGGTGCGGAAGCTACATACACCAGGCAGGATTTGAACCAGATTACACATGCATACTGCTGCTCCGTCCATAAATCCCAGGGAAGTGAATTTCCGATCGTTATTCTGCCGGTTGTTAAAAGTTATTATCGAATGCTGAGAAGAAATCTGCTTTATACAGCGATCACCCGCAGCAAGCAATTTTTAATTCTGTGCGGTGAAGAGGAAGCGTTGAAAATTGGAGTTGAGCGGTCAGATGAACAAGAACGCCTAACAACTCTTTCTGAAAAGCTCAGAGAATCAATTCCGGCAGAAGGTGAATTTAAAGAGGATCAAGCTGGTGATACTTCATTAAATGAAACACTCACACTCGAAGAAAAACTGCTTCAAGCAGACCCCATGATCGGAATGGGAAATATAACACCGTATGATTTTATGGAAAAAGAATATAGCTAAAAAGGAACAGTCTAAATACAGGCTGTTCTTTTTTATATACCATCCATTGGAGGGATGTAGATATGGGCAAGTGGAATGAAGAATCAGCACCTAATAATAATATGGCATCGGAAGAACTTGCATCATCCAATCTTGTTTCGAATTCCGGGCAGGCAAAAGCTAACAAGATTAATCATGAATCAGGCGGGAAAGCAAAAGTAAGTCCTGGCAATAGAAGAACAGTTTAATTCTGTATCCATAACAAATAGATACCAGTAAAGGAGATATGATTATTGTGGAAAAGAAAAAAAGAAGCTCGCTTCTCAATCTCCATGGAGTAAAGCGGCAAAAACAGCCAAAACAGGATTATGAGTTTTCCGAAGAGCTTTCGGACGGAGGGGAACGGAACGCTCGTTTTAATAAACCGAGATATGATGGCCGCTGAGAACCAGTGCAGCATGAATTCGTATGCTAACCGGTAAACTTATTGGGTCCTATGGCAATGGTTTTTCGTTATGTTTTTTTAAAACCAGTTAAAACTATAAATGTTCGGGAAGGTGGGACATTCCTTGCGGACATTTTCTTTATTAAAAGGGCTGCCTGTTTTTGAAGTAAAAACAGGCAATAATATAGGTGAAGTTTGTGATTTATCCATTTCAGGCAATGGGAAAGTAAAGGGTTTACTTCTGCGGAAGGGCGCTCTGCTGAAAAAAACTTATCTGATTGGGATTGAGGACGTTGCCTCGTTTGGCTGGGATGGCGTGATGATTGAAGATTCCTCTGTTCTAACGGCAATTCCCAAAATTGATGAATATACATTTGAAAGCCATAACCGTTTAACCGGCAAAATGATGATGAGCAGGGAAGGTGAGCGGCTCGGATTACTGGAGGATGTATATTTTATGGAAGAATTGGGGACGATTGTAGGGTATGAACTGTCGGATGGCTTCTTTTCAGATGTGCTGGAAGGAAAACGTGTTATAAAAACCGATGAACCCCCTGCTATTGGAAAGGACGCCATCATTGTAAATGTAAAATAGTGAGGTGTCTTTTCCATGCTAAAATGTCCTAATTGCCAAAGTAAAGATATCGGCAAAATCGGTATCAACCAATTCTATTGCTGGAATTGCTTTATTGAACTTTCCTTGTCAAAAGGAGTCATCAATACCCATCAGGTTGAGGAAGACGGAACACTTAGCTCCCTTGATGATTTGTTTGAAGAAAATGAGCGCCGATATCTTTCGTGAATTTTGACGAAAGAGGTGAGACGATTGAACAGAATGTTAACCTCTGCAATGTTAATAGGTGCAGGCATGGCTGCTTATAATTTTGCTCAAAAAAATAATCTGATGTCAGGGCGCCAGATGAAACGTATGCAAAAAAGAATAACGAAAGCCTTATTCTAAAATGAATTTAAATGGTGGCTGGTCCTCAAACGAGGGCCAGCCTTTTAGGTGTGGCTCTTGTTAAATTTGAGTGTACCCAGGCAGGCTCCATAGTTAAAAATGCGAGGAGTGTCGTAAGCACTGAAATGGCTATCTGCAGAGGAAATCTACATGCATTTTTAAAAATGTCTTAACTTCTGCTCCTATCAACACGATGCTAAATCAAGATTTAGCTTTCACAGAGCAATTGTTATATAAAGACTTGAATGGACCTCATGTATAAATCCGCAAGAAGCTCTCACAATAAAAACAAGGAGGCGGACCTATTGGATATTCGATTGAAATGGTTTTACAGGCTTGGATTTCTGCTTCTCTTGCTTATCATAATATTTGTTTTTTTAAAGCTTCAGACTTTATGGCTGCCTGTTCTGAACATCCTTTTGTCTATAATTATCCCTTTTATCATAGCAGCTTTTATTACATATCTCCTGCATCCTGTAGTGGAGAAACTTCATGAGACAGGACTCCATAGAGGAATAGCCGTTTTTATTATTTACTTTTTATTTTTTGGAGGTGCCGGTTTTTCTTTATATAAAGGAATACCAGCTTTTATCCATCAATTAAGGGATCTTGCAGAAAATGCTCCCCTGTTTGCGAACCAGTACCGGGGATGGATCGATGCCATACAGCAAAAAACTTCATCTTGGCCGGATGGGCTTCAATCCCGGATTGATGATGGGATTGTTGCAGTGGAGGGAGCTTTGGATAGACTTCTTTCAAGGGTTATCAATTCTTTGGTTAATATATTGAATTATGCCGTAATTATTGCAGTAATTCCCTTCATCTCTTTTTACCTGCTGAAGGATTTTACGATTATGAAGAAGGCGGTCTGGTATTTGACGCCCAGGAAATGGAGAAAGGAAGGTGTATTATTCTTGAGGGATATTGATAAATCCCTTGGAAGTTATATCAGGGGGCAGCTCTTGGTGTGTGCAGCAATTGGAACCATTTCTTCCCTGCTTTTTTGGGTTTTTGGCATGCGTTATCCTCTCCTGCTCGGCTTGATTATTGGGGTAACCAATGTTATTCCATATTTTGGGCCCATCATTGGAGCTGTACCAGCTGTCATCATCGCTTCAACTCTTTCTGTAAAAATGATTGTCATAACCGTGGGAATTATAATTGTCCTGCAATTTCTTGAAGGGAATATTCTATCTCCATTAATTGTGGGCAAGAGCCTTCATATGCATCCGCTTTTAATTATGCTTGCTTTGCTGGCAGGGGGAGAGGCAGGAGGAATATTGGGGTTGATCATTGCCGTCCCGATTTTGGCTGTCTTGAAAGTGAGCCTCATACATGCGAGAAAACATTTCTCCAAGAAGCCGGAACCAAAATTCACAGGATCATAACGGCTGTATTGACAATGTTCCTGAAAAGTCGCTATAATGCGTCTATAAAGTTATTTTATGATTGAAAAAGTGAAGACGGAATGAGTATGTTATAGACCATCTGCGTGAATGCGAACGGTTTTGCATTCATATAAGAGAGGGAATTCCCAGGCTGAAAGAATTCCCAGATGAAGGATAACAGAAAGCTAATCCTGAGTGCAGTTAATACCTGCCGTTTATCCGCGTTAAGGATCTGAGAGATGGAATAACAAGTACAGAGCCAGCAAGGCACCTATGCTTTTTTCCATAATCAGGGTGGTACCGCGAGCAAGCTCTCGTCCCTGTCCAGGGATTAGGGCTTTTTTTGTTGCCTTTTTTCAAGGCATGTGCAATAACTAGTACATAATTTTAGGAGGATGGATAAAATGAAACAATTATCTGGTGCAGAAATACGCCGAATGTTCTTAGATTTTTTCAAGGAGAAAGACCATGCTGTTGAACCCAGCGCATCACTTGTTCCGCATGACGACCCTTCCCTACTATGGATTAATAGTGGAGTAGCAACGCTAAAAAAGTATTTTGATGGGCGTGTTATACCTGAAAATCCACGGATTACGAATGCACAGAAGTCAATCCGTACAAACGATATTGAGAATGTCGGCAAGACAGCAAGACACCACACCTTCTTTGAAATGCTTGGGAATTTCTCGATTGGCGACTATTTTAAAGAGGAAGCAATCATTTGGGCTTGGGAGTTTCTGACAGATGAAAATTGGATTGGATTTGATGAAGAAAAACTTTCTGTTACGATTCATCCGGAAGATGATGAAGCTTTTAAAATTTGGCAGGAGAAAGTTGGAGTGCCTGAAGAGAGAATAATCCGCCTGGAAGGAAACTTTTGGGACATCGGGGAAGGGCCAAGCGGTCCGAATACAGAAATTTTCTATGATCGCGGACCTGAATACGGAGATGACCCAGAAGATCCTGAATTATATCCTGGCGGGGAAAATGAACGCTATTTAGAAGTCTGGAACCTCGTGTTCTCTGAATTTAATCATAATCCTGATGGTACCTATACGCCTCTCCCAAAGAAGAATATTGATACTGGAATGGGACTTGAACGAATGGCATCGGTTGTTCAGAATGTTCCAACCAACTTTGACACAGATCTGTTTATGCCAATCATCCGAGGAACAGAGGGGATCTCAGGCATAAAGTATGGTGCAGCAAAAGAAACGGATGTTGCTTTTAAAGTAATTGCTGACCATATACGTACTGTAGCCTTTGCAGTAGGAGACGGTGCACTGCCTTCAAACGAAGGGCGCGGTTATGTATTGAGGAGGTTGCTTCGCCGAGCAGTACGTTATGCAAAACAAATTAATATAAATGAGCCGTTCATGTTCGAGCTCGTTCCTGTAGTAGGAGAAATCATGCAGGACTACTACCCGGAAGTAAAAGAAAAAACAGAGTTCATTCAGAAGGTAATCAAGAATGAAGAAGAACGTTTCCACGAAACACTTCACGAAGGTTTGTCTATACTTTCATCTGTTATAAAGAAAGAGAAGGAAAAAGGAAACCGCACGATTCATGGTGAAGATGTTTTCCGCCTTTATGATACTTACGGATTCCCGGTAGAATTGACAGAGGAGTATGCAGAGGAAGAAGGCATGAAGGTTGACCATGAAGGCTTTGAAAAGGAAATGGAAAGGCAGCGTGAACGTGCACGTTCAGCACGTCAGGATGTAGATTCCATGCAGGTTCAAGGCGGTGTTTTAGGTGAATTGAAAACAGAAAGTGAATTTGTAGGGTATGATAAGCTCCAAACAGAAGCTACAGTGGCTGCAATTGTTAAAGATGGGCAATTGATTAAAGAAGCACCGGCAGGGGAAGAAGTTCAGCTGATCCTTAACGCAACGCCATTTTACGCAGAGAGCGGCGGCCAGATTGCCGACCAGGGGACTCTTGAAGCAGAAGGTCTAAGAGTTGCCATTAAGGATGTCCAAAAAGCTCCAAACGGGCAAAACCTTCATAGAGCAGTTGTGGAAGAAGGTACAATAAAAACGAATGCATCCGTATTTGCTTCTGTAAATGAGCAAATCCGTTCAAAGGTAATTAGGAACCATACAGCTACCCACTTACTTCATCAGGCTTTAAAGGATGTATTAGGCAGCCATGTAAACCAAGCAGGTTCATTAGTTGGCCCTGAGCGTCTTCGCTTTGATTTCTCTCATTTTGGGCAAATTTCGGCAGAAGAACTTGAAAAAATTGAGGCAATTGTTAATGAGCAAATTTGGCATAGTCTTGATGTAGATATAAATTACAAAGAGATTGAAGAAGCAAAGGCAATGGGAGCTATGGCTCTATTCGGCGAGAAGTACGGAAAAATTGTCCGTGTTGTACAGGTAGGAGACTACAGCCTGGAGCTATGCGGCGGATGCCATGTTCCTAATACAGCGTCAATTGGGTTGTTTAAGATTCAATCAGAAAGTGGTATTGGTGCAGGGACACGCAGAATTGAGGCGGTCACAGGTGAAGCTGCATACAAGCTGATGAATGATCAGATCAACATTTTGAAAGATGCTTCCGGCAAACTTAAAACAAATCCAAAAGACTTGTCTTCTAGAATTGATGTATTACTTGGAGAAATTAAACAGCTTCAGCGCGAGAACGAATCATTAGCAGCAAAATTGGGTAATATTGAAGCAGGAAGCCTTGTATCTAAGGCGAGGGAAATCAATGGCGTAACAGTTCTTGCTGAACAGGTTCAGGCAGCGGATATGAATAACCTCCGCAATATGGCTGATGATTTAAAACAAAAACTGGGATCAGCTGTAGTTGTATTGGGTACCGTAAATGAAGGCAAAGTGAATATCATTGCAGGTGTAACAGAGGATCTGATTAAGAAAGGTTTCCACGCCGGCAAAGCGGTTAAAGAAGTGGCTTCCCGATGTGGAGGAGGCGGCGGTGGCCGTCCTGATATGGCACAAGCTGGCGGCAAAGATCCTGAAAAACTTGAAAGTGCACTGCAATTTGTAGAAGAATGGGTAAAATCCGTTTGATATCCCGGAAAAGTAGTGTAAAATGTAGGTAACCATGAGAGATTGTTCAAAATCAGGAAGAGGGCAGCTTGTTCTACACCATGTTTTCCTGTCAGGAACAAAATCATTAAAGATCGCTCTGTATTTTCAAACGGCTTCCACAGGCCAAACCGTTATGAAGGCATGGATGTTTAAAAGGCTGAAAGCTGACCGGACATTGCAGTCAGGAACAACTGAAATAAATCCGGTGAGATTAGGCTCCTAACCCTTCATACAGAAAAGCGAGGTGTAAGAAGTGAGCTCATTTGATAAAACAATGAGGTTCAATTTTCCTGAAGAACCAATCGAACAAGATGTGAATGAAGTCCTTTTTCAGGTTTATGGCGCGCTTCAGGAAAAGGGGTATAACCCGATTAACCAAATTGTCGGTTACCTGTTGTCCGGGGATCCAGCCTACATTCCCCGCCATAAGGATGCACGTAATATTATCCGCAAACTTGAAAGGGACGAGATCATCGAAGAATTGGTTAAATCATACTTAAAACAGCAGCGTGAGGGATAAACATGCGGACTATGGGATTGGATGTCGGCTCTAAAACAGTCGGTGTCGCTCTAAGTGATGCGCTGGGATGGACGGCGCAAGGCTTGGAAACCATCAAAATCAACGAAGAAGAAAAAAAGTTTGGTTTTGAAAGAATTGGTGAAATAATAAAAGAGCATGAAGTCAGTAAAATTGTCGTCGGCTTTCCTAAAAACATGAATGGAACCATTGGTCCGCGCGGAGAGGCAAGCAAGTTCTATGCTTCAGAGCTGGAAAAGATATTCGGCCTGCCTGTTGTGCTATGGGACGAGCGTTTATCCACAATGGCAGCTGAAAGAGTTTTACTTGAAGCTGATGTCAGCCGCAAAAAAAGGAAAAAGGTCATTGATAAAATGGCAGCCGTCATGATTTTACAAGGCTTTTTAAATAGCCAAATTTAATGAGGTGAAAAGAATGAACCACGGAGACAACAACATTACAGTAATTGATGAAGAAGGCAACGAACAGCTGTGTGAAGTATTGTTCACGTTTGATTCTGATGAATTCGGAAAATCATATGTCCTTTACTATCCAGTAGGGGCAGATGAAAATGATGATGAAGAAATTGAAATCCACGCATCTGCTTTCAGTCCTAGCGAAGACAGCAAGGACGGAGAATTGCAGCCAATCGAAACAGAAGAGGAATGGGACCTGATTGAAGAAATGCTTAACACATTCCTTGAAGAGCAAGAAGACTAAAAAACCGGCCTGCGGGCCGGTTTTTTTATGGTCATAAAAGCTAATTATTGATTTTGGCACATTGTTGATAGGTACTGAAGATGAAGAACTTCTATAAAGCATTCGCAATTCCTTCATGATGAATTCATTATAATTATTCAATGTCCGCCAAGAGGCACCAGCAGCGCTCGCTGTTCGTTTAGCGTGGAGCGGCAATCAACAAACATATATAACAGACCTTTTTAATTATCTTCTATCAAAAGTTGTGGAAAAAAATGGCGAATTATATGGTTTTTTGTTATATCCTGCGACTTCAAAAAGAAAATATAGTATAATAATCCGAGATGTATTGGAAATAAAGAGAACTATTACGCAGTTTTTTCTTAGGCCTGTTGGCAAGCATTACTGGAAAGATCAAATAAGAGATAAGGATATATCCTGTCTTTTGATAGAGCCAACGTCTATGGAACGGAGGGGATTTGTGATGTCTACAGAAGAGAAAAAAGGAAAGAAGGAAGTCATTCGAGAGAAAATGATTGAGCGGCAAAGTGAAGCGAAAGTTGTCCGGAAGATTGTTCTTATTGTTGCAATCATTTTATTTATTTCAGCTATTGCGGTCATCGGCGGAGGTTATTTTTATATTAATTCCGCTTTGAAGCCTGTCGATCCGGAAAGCGATCAGCAAAAGAAAGTGGAGATTCCCATCGGTTCCTCTGTTACAGGAATCGCAAATATTCTTGAGGAAAATGGGATCATTAAAGATGCCCGCGTTTTTAAATACTATGTGAAATTTAAAAACGAAGCTGGATTCATGGCCGGAGAATATGAATTGAAGCCTTCCATGACCATGCCGGAAATTCTGGATAGCCTAAAAACAGGGAAAGTCATGGAGGAGCTGGCCTTTAAGATTACCATTCCAGAAGGAAAACAGCTTGAACAGATCTCCGGAATAATTGGCGAAAAAATTAATCAGCAGCCTGAAGAAGTTTTTAAGAAGCTTAACGATAAGGCTTTCATTGAATCATTAATGGCTGAGTATCCTGATTTGCTGACAGATGAGATATTAGCTGAAAATATTAAATATCCACTGGAAGGGTATTTATTTCCTGCAACTTATCCTTTCTATAAAGAAGATCCGGCAATAGAAGATGTTGTAAAAGTAATGCTGGATAAAACAGACGCAGTCATCAATGAATACCGTGGAGAAATGGAACAGCAGAAATTCACTCCGCATAAATTACTGACAATGGCCTCGTTGATTGAGGAAGAAGCAACAGAAAAAGTTGACCGTGACCAGATAGCCAGTGTGTTTTATAATCGGATCGAAACGGGCATGCCGCTGCAGACAGACCCAACTGTCCTTTATGCCAAGGGAGAACACAAATCAAGGGTTCTATATAAGGACTTAGAAGTTGATTCTCCATACAACACATATAAGTATCCAGGCCTGACACCAGGACCTATTGCAAATGCGGGCGTTTCATCCATTGAAGCAGCTTTGCTGCCGGCTGAAACAGATTACTTGTACTTCCTTGCTACATCTACAGGAGATGTATTATTCTCTAAGACACTTAATGAACATAATCAAAAGAAATCACAGCACATTACTAACAATTAGATGCCAAAAAAGGGGAACGCTGAAATATAGCATTCCCCTTTTAATTATGGTAAAATAGATCAGGTGTTTTAATAAAGCATTGCAATAGCGTGAATCACGGACAAGCATGGATAAGGCTAAACGGCCGGAATGCAGCACTGCGCATTTTGACATCCTATCTGTGAACGCTATTTTTTCATGTCTAAATTGAAAGAGTTTTATCAAAATGTACTCTAGCTTTAATATAAGCTTTGATAATGCTAAATAATTATTTGCACAGTGTTGATTGGAGCGGAAGGCGCGACACTCCTCTAAAATGCATTCGCATTTTCTTCGTGCGGGGTTTATTCGGTGGAGAGTTATTCAAAGTCCTGCAGGAGAAGCGAACCCGAGGAGGCTCCCGGAAGCCCGCGGAAAGGGAGTGCCAAAAGCGTAAATCACCACCAAGGGTAACAGCAGGCTAAATGATTTTTAAAGGTGATAATAAAATTACGTTTAATCGAGGTGATGCCAGCTTGATGAACGATAAGCTGCATGAGTATATAGAGGAAATGGTACCGGAAAGGCCTGAATTGTTAAGCAAAATGGAACACTATGCCAAAGAGCATAATGTGCCAATTATGGAGCTGGCAGGAATAGAGGCTATGCTTCAGCTATTGCGCATACAAAAGCCAAAGACTATTTTAGAAGTAGGTACTGCAATTGGCTATTCCGCACTAAGAATGGCATATGCACTCCCTGAAAGCAACATTGTTACGATTGAGCGGGATGCTGAACGCTACCAGCTTGCAGAGCAGTATATAAATGAGTCGGGTAAAAATGGACAAATTCTCATTATAAAAGGAGATGCTCTGGAAGTAGAGGAAGACGTTCAGAAACATGGTTTATATGATGCCATTTTTATTGATGCGGCAAAAGGTCAATATCAGCGCTTTTTTGAAATGTATTCCGGTTATCTTGCTCAGGATGGAATGATTATTACAGATAACGTCCTTTTTAAAGGCCTTGTGTGCGAGCCTGAAATTGAGAGTAAGCGTATCCGGAATCTTGTAAAAAAGATAGATGGTTTTAACAAATGGTTAATGAGTCATCCTGAATACTACACAGTCATACTGCCTGTAGGGGACGGAGTGGCAATTAGTAAAAAGAGGTGAAAGAAGTGAAAAAACCTGAACTGTTAGTGACACCAACAAGTGTCGAAGATATTCTTCCATTAGCTTCTGCTGGTGCAGACGCCTTTGTGGTTGGAGAACAGCGATACGGCTTGCGGCTTGCAGGAGATTTTTCAAAAGAAGATATGAAAAGAGCAATAGAAATCGCCCATGGTCATAGAAAAAAAGTATATGTGGCCATGAATGCATTATTCCATAATGATAAAGTGCCGGAGCTTGAGGGATATATCAGCTTTTTAAAAGAGATAAATGCTGATGCGATTATCTTTGGAGATCCAGCAGTTTTAATGGCTGCCCGATCTGCTGCACCTGACATGAAGCTTCATTGGAATACTGAAACGACAGCCACAAACTGGTATACATGCAATTACTGGGGAAGAAAAGGTGCTGCACGCGCAGTTCTTGCACGCGAGATTAATATGGATGCCATCGTTGAAATCAAAGATAATGCTGAAGTTGAAATTGAGGTGCAGGTTCATGGTATGACAGCGATGTTCCAATCCAAACGTTCCCTTCTTGGAAATTATTATGAATATCAGGGGAAGGCACTGGAAGTAGAGAACCGCCAGCAGGAAAAAAATATGTTCCTTCATGACAAAGAACGTGAAAATAAATATCCGATTTTTGAGGACGAAAACGGCACTCATATTATGAGCCCAAACGACATCTGCATTATTGATGAGCTGCAGGATATGATGGAGGCCGGCATAGATTCCTTTAAAATTGATGGGGTATTAAAGAGTCCCGAATATATTATTGAAGTCACTAAACTATATAGAAAAGCAATCGATACATTTGTCAAAGACCCGGATCAATATGATGAAATAAAAGATGATCTTTTAACAGAAATAGAAAAGATTCAGCCGGCTAACCGCCCGCTTGATACAGGGTTCTTCTTCAAAGAAACCGTATATTAATCCGTGCTGGATGTAGAAATTTAAATAAATCAATATGAAAGAGGAGGCAGCTTTATGACAGCGGTTAAAGCTAATATTTCTGAAATTGTCAATGGCAAAAGGGTTATTGTGAAGAAGCCTGAATTGCTAGCTCCGGCTGGAAACCTTGAAAAGCTGAAAATTGCCGTTCACTATGGTGCCGATGCTGTGTTTATTGGCGGGCAGGAATACGGGCTGCGCTCAAATGCCGGCAATTTCACCTTTGAAGAAATGAAAGAAGGCGTAGAGTTCGCCAAAAAATATGGAGCAAAGATTTATGTGACAACAAATATTTTTGCACATAACGAAAATATTGAAGGTCTGGAGGATTATCTTCTTGGACTTAAAGAAGCGGGAGTTGCCGGAATTATTGTAGCAGATCCGCTAATAATCGAAACCTGCCGCCGTGTTGCTCCTGAAATCGAAGTGCATTTAAGCACACAGCAATCCTTGTCCAACTGGAAAGCTGTTGAGTTCTGGAAGGAAGAAGGCTTGGAACGAGTTGTTCTTGCACGTGAAACAAGTGCAGAGGAAATTAAAGAAATGAAGGAAAAAGTTGATATTGAAATCGAAACCTTCATCCATGGTGCAATGTGTATTGCTTATTCTGGTCGCTGTACGCTCAGCAACCACATGACAGCCCGTGATTCTAACAGGGGAGGCTGCTGTCAATCATGCCGCTGGGATTACGACTTGTATCAGCTTGAAGGCGAAAATGAAGTTCCTTTATACACAGAAGGGGATGCTCCATTTGCTATGAGCCCTAAAGATTTAAAGCTAATCGAGTCTATTCCGCGTATGATTGAACTGGGAATTGATAGCCTGAAAATCGAAGGACGCATGAAATCCATTCATTATATTGCAACAGTAGTAAGTGTATATCGAAAAGTGATTGACGCTTATTGCGCAGATCCAGACAACTTTATAATTAAGCAGGAGTGGCTTGAAGAGTTGGACAAATGTGCTAATCGTGAAACTGCTCCAGCGTTCTTTGAAGGGGTTCCGGGGTATAAAGAGCAAATGTTTGGAAATCATAGCAAAAAGACGAATTTTGATTTCGTTGGTTTAGTATTGGATTACAATCCAGACACACAGATGGTTACTCTTCAGCAGCGAAATAATTTTAAGCCGGGGCAGGAAGTTGAGTTTTTTGGCCCTGAAATTGAGAACTTTACACAAGTCATCGATAAAATTTGGGATGAAAAAGGCAATGAATTGGATGCAGCACGCCACCCGCTCCAAATTGTTAAATTCAAGGTTGAAAAGCCGGTATACCCTAACAACATGATGCGAAAGGAGCTCTAACCGAATGAAACGCAAACCCGTTGTAATTGGGGTAGCCGGCGGTTCCGGCTCCGGAAAAACGAGTGTAACAAAATCGATTTACGATCGCTTTAAAGGGCATTCTATCTTGATGATCGAACAGGATTACTATTATAAAGACCAGACGCATTTGCCATTTGAAGAAAGATTGAAGACTAATTATGATCATCCGCTTGCATTTGATAACGATTTGCTGATAGAGCATGTTGAAAGCCTGCTGAGGTATGAGCCAGTGAACAAGCCAGTATATGATTATGCGATGCATACAAGATCCGAAGAAGTGATCAAAGTCGAGCCAAAGGATGTCATTATCCTTGAAGGGATCCTTGTTCTGGAGGATGAAAGGCTCCGTAACTTGATGGATATTAAATTATATGTCGATACGGACGCAGATTTGCGTATTATCCGCCGCCTCTTTAGAGATATTAAGGAGCGCGGCCGTACAATGGACTCAGTCATTGAACAGTATGTAAATGTAGTACGTCCGATGCATAATCAATTTATCGAACCAACGAAAAGATATGCGGATATCATTATCCCTGAAGGCGGACATAATTATGTCGCTATCGATTTAATGGTCACAAAAATTCAAACAATTCTTGAACAAAAGTCATTTTTATGAAACAATAGCATAGAAAATGTTCAATAGGATTCATTATTTTTAACACTTAGGCTGTGTTAAAGCTTCTTGATGATTTTGGCACCCTGGTGATTGGAGCGAAAGAAACTCCAGCGGGAGAAGCGAGTCAAAGGGAGACCCTTCTGACGGGAATGCGCCTTGGAGGCTCCCGGACCGCCTGCGATTCGCTAAGCACCGAGCGAAATCAACAGGCAAGGTTAACAAAGCTAAAAATATTTCATGCGCGCCCTTTAACGAGGACGCGCTCCTATTCATTTTCCTAAAAATCTGATATAAAGAAGTACATACACATTATAGAAACACAAACCATAAAGGAATGTGTAATTCGAAGGAGTGAAGGTTTTGGCTACAGAAAAAGTTTTCCCTATGACACAAGCAGGTAAAGAAAAGCTTGAGCAGGAACTTGAGTATTTAAAATCGGTTAAACGTAAAGAAGTAGTTGAACGTATAAAAATCGCTAGAAGCTTCGGCGATCTTTCCGAAAACTCTGAGTATGATTCTGCTAAAGAAGAGCAGGCTTTTGTAGAAGGCCGTATTACAACACTTGAAAATATGATCCGCAATGCGAAAATCATCCAAGAGGAAGAAATGGCTGGAGATACTGTTGCACTTGGCCGTTCTGTTACTTTTGTTGAACTTCCAGATGGAGACGAAGAAACGTATACTATCGTAGGAAGTGCAGAGGCAGATCCTTTCGAAGGAAAAATCTCAAACGATTCACCCATCGCAAAAAGCCTGATTGGGCGTACGATTGGGGACGAAGTAACTGTACAGACTCCTGGGGGAGAAATGAACGTACGTATTGTATCCATTAAATAATATTTTTAAATTCGAATAGTTTGAAATCAGAAAACCTCGTCAAGACTTTTGACGAGGTGTTTTTTATGTGGAGAAAAAGAGCAGTTGGCTGGCTTATTATAAGTTTTGCAGGTCTATTTTTGCTGGTGGGAAGGCTGATTCAGCTTCAACTCATATCGACTGAACATTTTACAGACAGGGGAATAAATCTGCTCGAAGCAAGCGTTCGCCAAAGATCACAGGAAATGGTCATTGATACTGGAAGGGGAAACTTTTTGGATCGCAACGGCAAGCCCCTCACTCATAAAAATATTCCTGTCCTTATTTTATTTCCGTTCCTGGCAAAAATGGATTGGGATATAGAACGGGTTTCGGAAATTACAGGTGCATCGGATTATTCTCTCCGATATTCAGTTGAAAACGCCAAGGAGCCTTTCGCTTTTGGCAAGCCTGAACCGCTCCAGTTGACTGAGGAACAAATGGAGAAAATAAATGCGCTAAAGATCCCAGGAGTTTTTGCTGTTGAGAAGAAGTACAACATTTTAGAGAGTCCAGCTGCACAGTTAATCGGAATTACAGGAGAAAATCAAAATCTCGTTAAGGAAAGGTACCCCGATAAAGAGTTATCCATCAGCACAATGGTGGGTATAACAGGCATGGAGAAGAGCTTCGATGAATTTTTGCTTCCTGAAGGTGCTTCTAAGCTAGTCTACCATGTTGATGCAACTGGAGGCCCCTTATTCGGCATCAATGTGAAATATGTAGAGCCTGCTAATCCTTTCTATCCTGTCAATATAAAGACAACCTTGGACTATGATCTTCAAATGATGGCGGAAAATTTGGCTGATCAGCATGGCATCAAAAAAGGAGGAATTGTTCTCCTGGATATTGAGACGAATACTGTATTGGCGATGGTATCGCGCCCTGCCGTTAATAAAGATAATCCATTTGAGAAAGAAAGCGGCGGAGCCGTCAATCAAATGATAAAACAGCAAATTATGGGGTCAGTATTCAAAACTGTCGTTGCTGCAGCAGCCATTGATCATGGATTGGATGATCCTGCAAGGCAATTTGATTGCAGCAAGAAAATTAATGGGCAGCCAGACCTGAAGTACCAGCATGGAATGCTTAATTTCAATGATAGCTTTGCAAGAAGCTGCAATAATACATTTGCTACCGTAGCAAATGAATTAAAAGATATTGATTCCGAATTGCTGGAGGTTTATGCAGAGAGGTTATCGCTGACGGGTCCTGTAAGCTGGCAAGGCGATATATACCATTTTAATGACTTTAGGCAGCTCCAGGATGAAGAAAAGGGCCGTGTGTTTTTATCAGAAGATGCCAAAAAGGACCGCAATTATGTTGCCTTAACAGGGATTGGCCAGCACGAAGTCAGAGCCACCCCTCTTGCTGTTGCCAATATGATGGCAACAATAGCGCGAGGCGGACAGAAAGAAATGGTTCGGGTTGCTTCAGAAATTGAATATAAAAACAGTACATCTCTTTTGGAGTTTAAGAAACAAAAGCTGATCGGAGAAACGGTTGCTCCTTATACAGCTATGAAACTTCAAAAACTTCTAAGAGAGGTTGTGATTAATGAGGATGGAACCGGGAGATGGTTCAAAGAACTTCCGTATGAGGTAGCCGGCAAATCCGGTACTGCCGAGACAGGAAGAATAGTGGGCGGCAAGCAGCTCCATAATAAATGGTTTGCGGGTTATTTCCCTTATAAAAACCCGAAATATGCGCTTGTTACAGTAAATCTTGGCGTAACAGAGGATACAGGCGGTGTGAATCCCCTATTTGCAGACTTGGTGAAAGGGATATACAACTTTAATCATAAAGAAGAAGTTCCGCCCTTTGGCTCTGCAGATTAATAAACAACTATGATATATTGTAACTTTCCAAATGGCTTCAGCGTCCATTTTATTGAAAGAAATAAACGTACTGCTGCTTTTTTCATGGAAAAGGTTATTTCTTTTAAGATAACCTTATGTCGTGTTAGAATGTTCACAGCCGCAGTTTGGGAAGTAACGACTTAAATGAGGCGTGGCTAAATAGTTTTATGCCTTTCATTAGCATTATTGTGTAATCCTGATAAAAGTTTGGGGAGGAGAAAGCCTTGAAAGGGAATGAGCATTCATCAAGAGAGTCCCGGTTAGGTAAACGGGAAAAAAGAAAAAAAACCAATATCATTTTAAATAGTTTAATCGCGCTTGTTGTATTACTAATAATCGTTGTGTCAGCTAAAATTTTCTTTGGCGGGAACAATGATGAAGAGCTACAGGCGGAGGAACAAACAGCATCTGAGAATGAGATAAAAGAAAATGAAAAGAATAAAGATAATCAAGCCAGTGATTCTGAACAGGAAGAAGCAGAAATAGATAAGGCTAAAGAAGACGAAGAAAAAGCAGCAGCAGAGAAGGAAGAAGCTGAGGAAGCTGAAGATAAATCAAAAGAAGAAAATGAAAAAGTTGTAACGGAAGGCGGAAGCTCGCCGGATGTTGAAAAAACAATCGAAAATCCAGCATGGAAACCGGTCGGCACGTCCCAATCAGGTGAACATACTGCAGTCTATGACCAGAATGCCGTAGACTGGCAGGAAATGCTTCAGGCAATCTCTTATGCTACTGGAGTCGATCAAAGCAATATGACGGTATGGTTTCTTGGCAATAATGGACAAAACAAATCTGTAGGAACCATATCAACAAAGGACCAAAGCGAAAAATATCGTGTCTATATTGACTGGGTGGACGGTCAAGGCTGGAAGCCGGTAAAGGTAGAAGTGTTAAATGAAATTAATTAAAAAATAGACTAGGTTATTGTTAATTGCTGCTCCTGGCACTATGCACCTAAAATCAACAGACATGTTTAACATAGCAAAAAAATAAGGACGTCTAAGCGCCCTTATTTTTTTGCCTTGAAATGTACAACGGCAGAGTAATAAGTTCTTCCATTCTCGTCAAGGTGCATTTGATGGGAAACATGATGGACAGATAAAAGAATCGCCTTGTTATGTTCGATTTGGCTATTTATCTTCTTTTCAAGCTCCTTTAATGAAGGAGCCTCATAAAATTCAACTTTATCTTCAATTAAATCAAACTGAAAATTCATAAACAAAATCATCCTTCCTTATGCAAAGTTCAAACAAAGATTTTCTATCATTTATTTTAGAGCCGGCAGACTGTTCTGGCAAATATCTGCAGTATTTATTTCTTGGGAGCGGTTTGCACATTCGATAGATGGAAAAATTCCTGGCAGTGATGGTAGAATAGTCTTTGCAGAAGCAAATAGCACGTTCCTGAAGTTTTTACATAAAGCATGGTGCGTTCCACCCGGCTATAGAAAAAGCCATAGAAAATATGAAAAGAGGTTTTATGATGAAAATAGCGATTATTGGAGCTATGGAAGAAGAAGTTACTTTACTCAGAGATAAAATAGAAGGCAAAGGACAGGAAACCATCGCCGGCTGCGAGTTTACAACAGGAAAGATGAATGGAACGGAAGTAGTCCTGCTGCGTTCTGGAATTGGGAAAGTGAATGCTGCCATGTCTACCGCTATCCTTTTAGAGCGGTTTAAGCCGGATTATGTTATTAACACTGGATCGGCTGGCGGTTTTAACCCTGATTTAAATGTGGGGGATGTTGTAATTTCCACAGAGGTAAGGCATCATGATGTAGACGTTACCGCTTTTGGCTATGAATATGGACAGGTGCCGCAACTGCCGGCCGCGTTTGAAGCTGATAGCAGTCTGGTTAAAATTGCAGAGGAGTGCGCGAAGGAGATCCAGGATATTCAGGTTGCGAGAGGATTGATTGCGACGGGTGACTCCTTTATGAATGATCCGGCAAGAGTCGACTATATCCGTGATAAATTCACAGATCTGCAGGCGGTAGAAATGGAAGCAGCGGCTATCGCCCAGGTCTCTTACCAATTTAAAACTCCTTTTGTAGTCATTCGCTCTCTGTCAGATATTGCAGGAAAAGAGTCCGATATTTCTTTTGATCAATTTTTGGAAAAGGCCGCACTCCATTCGGCCAGTCTGGTTATGAAGATTGTTGAGGCCATTAGCCAAAATAAATAAGAAAGCAAGACAAATTATTAGGCGGTTTTCATTGAGAACCGCTTTCTCTTATTGGATGATCCTAAAGTGCTTACAATATTTACATCACCTGGACTACTGCTTTCTATGTTAAAGTAGGATTATAGTCTTAAAAAAGATCTATAAAATAGAAGGTGATAAAAATGAAAAAGGAAGCAAAGCTCTTGTTTGAAAAAATGGTGGACTTCAAGCGGTTTGCTATTGCTCTGCTTGCTGTCGGTTCATTTTTTTACCTGGGTTTAATTATTCCCGACACTGCAAATACAATGTTGGATTTATATATAATGGCTGGATCTTCTTCCGTTTTCCTGTTTGGATCCATTTATTTCTTTGCGCTCTCCAAGCGTTTCCGCGCTAAGCTTAACGAAATGGACGAAGGCCAGGAATTCCTGATGAAAAAATAAAAGGATGTAAACGCCCTGCTTCAGGGTGTTTTTTTTTATCGACTTATACTTTCTAAAAAAAAATTTAAAAAATATCCAAAAAAAGGTTTACAAACCATTTGTGCGTGGATATAATTACCAGTGTAAGTGAAAAATTCAAACAAGGAGGTCGAATGAAATGATGATCAAAGGTATTGCATTAGAAGCAGAATTAAATATTTATTTTACCGAATTCGACCTACATGGAATGGATCGCTTGACTTTTTGACAGTACATATCCATGCCGCAGGGAGGAATCGTGCTCTGCGGCTTTTTTATGCCTTCATGATCAAGCTGCAGAGAGTGTATATCTCTTTGCGGCTTTTTTGTGCCTTTAGGCGGGATATGAAAGAGGAGGTGGAAAATCTAATGACCTTAAATATATTATTTTTGACTGTAACCATTAAAAAACGTAAATTATCTGCAGAAGATATTATGCATGAACAAATGGTCAAAAAAATTCAGGACCAAAACCGTGACCGTCAGTTTTCAATGTATCGCCCGTTTTAATAAAAATGACTTTAAAAAAACATGAAAGGTGGTTAGGAAAATGATTTTTCGTATTCAAGGACGTCAGGCAATTTTCTGGGTGGAGAAAGACTCCACCTAACAATACTGTGTTAGGAGGAAATTGGGTATGTCACTGCATGTTTTAATTTTGACTCTTCGATTCCGGAAAAAAAAGAAATAACCTTTTCTGTTGCTGTGATTAACAGAATGTTCACATTCACCTGCTATTTAGAAGGGAAAAACATGGTACATTAAAGGAAACCAGGAATTTCTAAAGGGGTGTGGGAGATGTTCTCGATTGTTATGGGATTGGTTATTTGCGGAGCAATTGGCTGCATCATTGCCGCGGAGGTAAGCGTAACAGAGTAGCAAGATAAAAAGAGCCAGGCAATTGCCTGAAAAAAGGACTGACTGCTAATTTGTCAGTCCTTTTTACTTGGAAATAACCATAGAAATACTACAATTGCGGCTGTTGCCAGTAATAAAAGTAAAGGCTTTAAAGAAAAGCCGTCAAAAATGAATTTTGCCAGGCTATCCAGCAAAACAATGAAAAAAACGAGTGCCAAAATTATACGCTGCGCGTTCAAAAGTAAGACCTCTTTCTCTTTTTATATAATCTCATCATAAAAAAAAACCTATTAAATGTCCATTGGATGACCGCGAAGTAGAAAGGGGAAATTTTCCTTTTGAAAATATCTATATGGGACAGACAAAAACAACTCCATGCTTACATAGGAATTAGTTATAGGCCTTTTTGAACACGCATTAAAAGCGGGGGTGGAACAATGTCCGGAATTTTAACTGCACTTGGTTATTTGGTTAAGGAAATTGTGTTCCTTGTATCTTATGTAAAAAATAATGCATTTCCTCAACCGCTGTCACCTGCAGATGAAAAAAAATACCTGCGATTGATGGCTGCTGGAGATGCGCATGCCCGTAATATGCTGATCGAACATAATCTCAGGCTGGTTGCTCATATCGTAAAAAAGTTTGAAAATACCGGAGAAGATTCTGAAGATCTGATATCTATAGGGACGATCGGGCTGATAAAAGCAATTGAGAGCTATTCAGAAGGCAAAGGAACAAAACTGGCCACATATGCAGCCCGGTGTATAGAGAATGAAATCCTTATGCATTTGCGGGCTTTAAAAAAGACAAAGAAGGATGTATCGCTTCACGATCCAATTGGACAGGACAAAGAGGGTAATGAAATATCCCTTATTGATGTACTCAAGTCAGAATCCGAAGATGTTATAAATACGATTCAGCTTAATATGGAACTTGAAAAAGTGAAGGAATATATTGATGTTTTGGATGACAGGGAAAAAGAGGTCATTGTCGGCAGGTTTGGGCTGGACTTGCAAAAAGAAAAAACCCAGAGAGAAATTGCAAAAGAACTTGGCATTTCAAGGAGCTATGTTTCCCGCATAGAGAAGCGGGCACTAATGAAGATGTTCCATGAGTTTTATCGGGCAGAAAAAGAAAAGCGTAAAAATAACTAAAGGGACAGCCTGGCTGTCCCTTTAGTTATTTATTCTGCCATTTTTTAATAAAAGCTCCCAGTTCTCGCCGTTGTCTGCTGACTCATATAAATCCTTCAGGTAGGTCGAGAAAGCAACCCTGCCGCTATTATTATAATCTGCTGCAATATATGTAATAGGGTTGTCATAGCTAAGAAATGGAATTTCGACCATGGAGGTTTCCATTGTTTCAAGATTCAGCTTGTTCAGTAATACCTTTTCCTGCTTAACAAATGCATAGTACAAACTGTCTTCCGTGAATGCCAAAGCTGTAGCCATGATTGGTTCAGACACTAAGTCTACTGTTTCTCCTTTATCACGGGAAAAAAAGATTCCGCTTCTCGTAGACATTGCCATTATATTTGCATAATCAGGGTGGGCTGCTATCATCCCGAGTGTGTCAGCATCCAATCCTTTTAAACTGACTGGGTCCCAGGTTTGCCCTTCATTTTCTGAACGATATACCCCGGCATCAAGCTCAGTGTTTTCCTCCTGATTGATAATATAAATTATACCCGTGTTGTAGCCAGCTGATAAAAAAGGAAATGTACTCTCACCGTAAAACATCAGATCTTCAATCGATTTGCCTTTATCTGTGCTTTTTACAATGCCAAGGGGGTCTTTTAAATCAGAATCTTCGTCTGGATGGCCACTGGCAATATAACCGTCTTTTACTGCCTGAAACCCCATATAGTCGTGGTTCTGGGTGGAAGTTTCATGCCATGCCCCATCTTTGAAAAGCTTTAATCCGTCACTGGATGAGAGGTATAGCCCTGTATCATTTCCAGGATAGCCTATCCCCTGGATGTGTTCAATTTGCTGGGCTGAGGCACTGGTAAATTCATAGGGAGTTTCTTCAACAGCCTTTTTAGAAGGTAGCTCCTTTGGACTTTCACTTTTTTGCTCCTCTAAAGAACAGCCCGCTGCAAACAAGACAAGTAAGGTTATTAAAAGAAGTACCCCATTCCTGCAGAGTTTCATTTTTTTCACTCCAATTGACCGAAATAAAGATGTTTCTATCCGTTGTCATTATAAATCATTTAAAGTCAAAATAAAAAACCCTTGCCTGCGGAAAGGGTCCATAGCTGATATAAATTCAATGTTATGCTTCCTAATGGGGAATAAGCGAAATTTTTTGTCTTTTCTCTTTCTTGATATCCGAAATGTTTTTTGTCATTTTTCCTTTTCCATTACAGACAGGGCAAGTTTTCTTTATAAATTTATAAGCTTTTATGCTGCCTGTTCCTTTGCATTTATTGCAGATGGATATGATTTTCATTTAACACTCCTCCCTTAATTTTCCTCTTGCTATTATTATATGATGCGTTTTTTTAGCGGTGCTCAGGAAAATATGGATTTTGCTAATCTATCGCAGTGAATTTGATGTAATCGCCTAAACGCTCCTCCTGTTTGACACATATCTTAATAATAGAAGACGAAGGGAGGTAGAAGCATTATGCCTTATGGTTATTACGGCTATCCGGTTCCACCTTATACTGGAGGATATTACGGGGGTGGAGGATTCTGGCTGGCACTGTTGGTGGTGCTGCTGATTCTGCTGCTAGTCTTTGGAGGATTTGCCTATTATGGCGGTTATTATAAATAGTGAATTACAGCCTAGCTCATACCGCAGTCGGTATGGGCTTCTTTTATCAGGATAAAAGATTTTGCTATGTTACAGCCATTGTTGATTTTGGCACCCTGTTGATTGGAACGTAAGGTGCGAATAAACAGGCAAGTCCAGTTTTTTTAGAGCCAATATTTTAGATGCACTGAGTTCTAATGCTTCGTTTTTTAATAAACTATTCGGTCATTTTGATAGAAATTTCCGAAAAATTAATTTATAATACTTCTGTATACGAAATATTTTTTACAGGGGGAAAATCATGACTGCTACAGCATATTCGACAGTTTGGGATTTGGATGCCTTTTTTAAAGGCGGAAGTGCTTCAGAGGAGTTTGGACAGCACTTGCAAGAAACAAGAAAATATATAGAATCATTCTATAATCAGGTACATAAATGGCAGCCTTCTAATTCAGCTGCAGATGCACAGGCAATCAGTGAGTTTATAGATTTATTCCAGCAAACTGCTAAAAAGCTTCGTCAGGCAGGAGCCTTTGTCAGCTGCCTGCAGGCTCAAAATACAGAAGATAAGAAAGCAAAAGCCCTTAGAGGATCTACTACTGAGTTAAGTGCATCTTTTCAAACTGCCTTAACGATTTTTGATCAGAAGCTCGCGGGTTACGGTCAGGAAGTATGGGCCGAAATTCTGAAGGACGATAGCTTGAATGAACTGGCATTTGTATTAACAGAGCGGCGTGAGAGTGCAGCAGAAAAGTTATCTCAAGAGGAAGAATCTGTGATTAATGCTTTAGCAATTGATGGTTACCATGGCTGGGGCCAAATGTATGATGTGATTGTAGGGAATATAAAAATCCCCCTACTTGAAAATGTGGAGGAAAAGCAGCTTTCAGTGGGCCAGGCAGCGAATAAATTTTCAAATCCGGACAGAGCTCTCCGGAAGGAAGTTTTTGAAAAATGGGAAGAAGCATGGAGCGGCCAGGCTGATTATCTATCCAAAACTTTGAATCATTTAGCTGGCTTTAGATTAAATACTTATAAATTAAGAGGATGGGATGATTTCCTGAAAGAGCCCCTTGATCTGAACAGAATGAAAAAAGAAACCTTAGATACAATGTGGGAGGTTATCTCTAAAAATAAATCTCCTCTTGTTAAATACCTAAATCGAAAGGCAGAGCTTCTGGGCATTAAGAAATTAAGCTGGTATGACCTGGATGCACCGCTTAGTAAAACAGAGACGAAAGTATCCTATCAGGAGGGTGCAGAATTTATCCTGGAACAGTTTTCTCTTTTTGGGGAGGAAATGACGGCTTTTTCCAAAAAGGCATTTGAAGATAAATGGATTGAGGCAGATGATCGCCCAGGAAAGGCCCCTGGCGGTTTCCATACCTACTTCCCGGAAAGCAGCCAGTCAAGGATCTTTATGACCTACTCGGGAACACCCTCTAACATTTCTACCTTGGCCCATGAACTTGGACACGGATTCCACACTTATGCAATGAGAGACCTCCATTTATTGAACCGCAGCTATGCGATGAATGTAGCGGAGACAGCATCCACTTTTGCTGAAATGATTGTTGCAGATGCAGCCGTTAAAAATGCCAAGTCAGAGGAGGAAAAACTTGCACTTCTGGAAGAAAAGGTTCAAAGATCGGTAGCTCTTCTAATGAACATCCATGCCCGTTTCCTTTTCGAATCCCGTTTTTATGAAGAAAGAAAACAGGGCAATGTGAGTGCAGAACGATTGAATGAGTTAATGGGCGAAGCTCAAAAAGAAGCTTATGGAAACGCGCTGGATGAATACCATCCATCTTTCTGGGCTTCAAAGCTGCATTTTTATATTACAGGCGTTCCATTCTATAATTTCCCATACACCTTTGGCTATTTGTTCTCACTGGGCATTTATGCACAGGCTCTTACAGAGGGAAAAGGATACGAGGAAGATTATATTGCTTTATTAAAGGATACGGCTTCCATGACGGTTGAGGAATTAGCGATGAAACATTTAAATGCTGACTTAACAAAACCGGAATTCTGGGAAAGTGCAGTTCAATTGTGCATTGATGATGTAGAGGAGTTCCTTTCATTAACGGAAAAAAAGTAAAAAAGAAAGAAGCCGTGCTCAATTGAGACCGGCTTCTTTTACATTTTTTTTAGTTTAAAAGGACTTATCATTAAAAAGGAAAGGGTCAGCATGATAAACAGAAATAAAGGTTCGGGCCAATAAGGGACAGCAAGAAAACTCAATGTAGCAAGACAGCCGGCAGCAGTAATGGGAAGGCCGGTAAAATATCCGTTATTTTCACTAATGTTGAACCGTGCAAGCCGAAATGCTCCGCACCCGATATAAAGGATTGTGAAGAACGAACCAGGTGCTCCAAATTCAGACAATAACCCCTGATACAATAAAAGTGCAGGAGCTACTCCGAATGATATGATATCACTCATAGAATCAAGCTGCTTTCCCAATTCCGATTCAATATTCATTTTCCTTGCTGCCATCCCGTCAAAACGATCAGCAAGAGCAGCCACAAAGATAAGCAGCACACTTAAATTCAAATTTTCATTAATAGCAAATAAAATGGCGAAGCCTCCTAAAGACAAATTAGCCAGTGTAAGGACATTGGCTGTCTGTGTCTTTAGCTTCTTGATGGTTAAATCAAGAACATCAGATAAAAACATTTTATACACTCCTTGTAATGTTAAAGGGATAGCAACAGGTTTGACAGATAGATATACATTCTACAAAATGGTGGCAAAGCTGGGGGAGTTTGTGGCAAACTTAGTTTAATTTGTTATATAATAATATTTTACTCTATGTTTTTTATGCCTGTTCGTAAAGAACATATTTCATTTTAGGGGGCCTGCCAGTTGATTAAGTCTTTATATCGCCTGATGATTGAGCTTACAAATGGGAGATGGACATCCGCACTGCTGCAAAGTTTTGCACGATCAAAATGGAGCAGATGGGCCATTCCTTCATTTTCAAAGATCTATAACATAAAAGAGAGTGAGATGGAAAGGGAGTTAAAGGAGTACCCTTCCCTTCATGAGTTTTTTATCAGGAGGCTAAAAGCAGGGGCACGAATCACGGATGAAAGCCCTGATTCGGTTGTCAGCCCTGTAGATGCTGTTATTGAGGATATAGGGAGCATCCAAGCCAGGCGTATTATCACTGTGAAAGGAAAAGATTACTCCATCTCAGAGATGCTGGGTGAGAATAAAGCGAAAAAATATACCGATGGCACTTTTATGATATTTTATTTAAGTCCCAGTCACTATCACCGGATTCATAGCCCTGTAACCGGAAAGGTAGCAGACCAATGGGTACTCGGTTCAAAATCTTATCCGGTGAACAAATGGGGATTGAAATATGGAAGGAGCACCCTTTCAAAGAATTATCGAAGCATCACAGAGGTAATGCATGGAACTGCATCTATTGCAATTGTAAAAGTGGGTGCCATGTTTGTTAATTCCATTGAGCTTATCCATGAAGGAGATCGAGCTGGAAAAGGGAAAGGAAATGGCTTATTTTTCATTCGGTTCAACTGTCATTCTTCTTTTCGAGAAAGGAAGGTTTAAGCTGAATCCATCCATTAAGGCACCGGCTCACATAAAAGTAGGGGAGCGAGTAGGAAATATTTTATAGAAGAAGGCTGTTTTCGCAAACTTTGTTGCTTTTTAAAAAAGTAGTAAGGAGTGGTCGATTTCCGCTCCAGGATGCACAGTGAACCCCGGGGCGAGCGGTGAGCATCCTCGGTGCGCAGCACCTGTGGGGTCTCACCTGTCCCACTCCTCCCGCTGGACTTTGAATAAACACCGCACCAAGGAAATACGAATTTTCATTTTCGAGGAGTCTCGCACCTTGCGCTCCAATCAACCAACCTTATTTATCAAGGTTCTTATTTACAACATCAACTTAAAAACAACAATCTTTTGGAAAAAGAGCCTAGAAAAAAAGCCCTGTTCAGGGCTTGTACTTTTTAAGAAGAGACTTTTATTCTGTTAGATAATGAGCGCCGGTGGATTTCTGTTTCTATTAAACGGATAAAGTCTTTGCTGAGCTGCAGTTCCCTTGCTTTATGATAGGATTCAATAAGTAATTCATCTGACAGTTTACGCATGCCTGCCCCACCTCCAGGAAAAAGGAATATACGGTTCTAACTGATTATTTTTATACATATAATGTAAGATTTTATGTTGTACCCCTACTCTAGCAAAATTAAACGATTAGAACAACTGTTCTGTTATCCACAGGTGATGGTGGATAACCTGTGATTATTTTGTTTATAAAAAGGGGAAAAGTATAAGAATCACATTGGATTATGTGCATAAAGTTATCCACAGCTATCAAAGGAAGTTGGGTTTTGTCGAAAAATTTTTAAATTTAGGTAAAAAATCCTATGTTTCTCATAGAAATTCCCTTTGTTTGAGTGTCTTTCACCTTTTTGTGGAATCGTATAAAATAGTACTCGCTGGAATAGTGCTGGTTTTCTTGGTGTGGATAAGTGTTTTTTATACATTGATGGAAGGCATATTGGTGTTTGTTTTTGAAAGAGCGGATAAAATTGGTTATGATGTAATCGGTAATTGTCTTTTGTGAACAATAATAAGGAAATACTCTTTTCAAAAAGTTGTTGTTTTTAACTAGCTTTAATGAATAACATGGATAAATA
This sequence comes from Cytobacillus sp. C11.1, assembly GCF_058145115.1. NCBI lineage: Bacteria > Bacillati > Bacillota > Bacilli > Caryophanales > Bacillaceae > Cytobacillus > Cytobacillus sp. C11.1. The sequence continues at coordinate 2,153,810 of NZ_CM176935.1, forward strand.
AGGTTGTTTGATTGGGGCGTAAGGTGCTAATCCCGCGAAAATGCATTCGCGTTTCCTTCGTGCGGTGATGATTCGAGGACTGCTTATTCAAAGTCCAGCGGGAGGCTCCCCGCCCACCCCGCGGTTCGCTGAGCATCCTGGGGGGAAATCAACCTCGCCTCACTACTTGTTTAAAAAGTAACAAAGTTTGTGAAATCAGCTTATGGAAAAAATGGACAATACGAATAATGATTGAGGTGTAAATACAGTGTTAAAGCATTTTTTGCCTGACCAGCATGTGAAAAGTATCTTTGAGATTACTCCGCATAGTTTAAAGGAAAAAGGTATTAAAGGAATTATTACGGACCTGGACAATACTTTGGTGGAATGGGACAGGCCCAATGCAACTCCCAAACTGATTAGCTGGTTTGAAGAAATGAAGCAAAGCAATATAATGGTAACAATTGTATCAAATAATAATGAAAGCCGTGTAAAGGCATTTTCCCACCCTCTTAATATTCCGTTTATTTATCAGGCAAGAAAGCCAATGGGGCGGGCATTTCGAAGAGCTCTTTCAGAAATGGGGCTTAAAAAAGAAGAAACTGTGGTCATAGGTGACCAATTGCTGACGGACGTACTGGGCGGAAACCGCAGCGGCTTCCATACCATATTAGTTGTGCCTGTTGCACAAACAGATGGATTCATTACAAGGTTTAACCGCTTAGTTGAAAGAAGAATTTTAAATTGGTTTAGAAAAAAGGGAATGATTCAGTGGGAGGATTAAAAAGTGAGTGAAGAGCAATATGTTTGTATAGGATGCGGGGTTAAAATTCAAACGGAAAACCCTGAAGATTTAGGCTATGCCCCTCATTCAGCGCTGCAAAAGGAAGCGATCATATGCCAGCGCTGCTTCAGGCTAAAACATTATAACGAGGTTCAGGATGTGAGTCTCACTGATGATGACTTCCTGAAAATCCTGAACGAAATTGGACAAAGTGATGCGCTCATTGTCAAGATTGTTGATATCTTTGATTTTAATGGCAGCTGGCTTCAGGGGCTGCACCGTTTTGTTGGAAATAATAAAATTCTTTTAGTCGGAAACAAGGTGGATCTGCTTCCGAAATCAGTGAAGACAAATAAGCTGATTAATTGGATGAAGCAGGAGTCAAAGCAGCTTGGATTAAAGCCCGAAGAGGTGTTTTTGGTAAGTGCGGCGAAAGGCCAATTCATCACCGAGGTTACAGAGGCTATTGACCAATACCGTGAAGGCAAAGATGTGTATATAGTTGGCTGTACAAATGTAGGAAAATCTACTTTTATTAACCGGATTTTAAAAGAAGTAACAGGTGAGGGAGATGTCATTACCACTTCTCATTTTCCTGGTACCACATTGGACATTATTGAAATTCCTTTATCGGACGGAAAAGCTCTGGTCGATACACCAGGAATTATAAACCATCATCAGATGGCCCACTATGTTGATAAGCGGGATTTAAAGGTTATTACACCCAAAAAGGAAATTAAGCCTAAAGTTTACCAATTGAATGAAGGCCAGACTCTGTTCTTTGGAGGGCTTGCAAGGTTTGATTATATTTCAGGAGGCCGCAGTTCATTTGTTTGCCATTTTTCTAACGAAATAAATATACATCGCACAAAAATGGAGAATGCTGATGAATTATATCAAAACCATGCAGGTGAAATGCTTACCCCTCCAAGAAGGGAACAGATGGATACTTTTCCGGAGCTTGTTAGGCATGAGTTTACAATTAAGGAACCGAAAACAGATATCGTTTTTTCCGGGCTGGGGTGGATTACAGTTAACGAAGCAGGTGCAAAGATAGCTGCATATGTTCCTAAAGGTGTTCATGCAATAGTGAGAAAGTCTTTGATATAGTTTATTTCCATACATCAAAAGCTGCATGTGTTACCTATGATAACAGTCTAGCTCCATTGGTACTACATTGGAGAATTATCTACGCACGACAAAAAGCGCTAGCTTTTAGGAGGAGGCGCCCAGCTCGAGGTCTTAAGCGAGGCTAGCTGCGGCTTCCAGGGACTAGAAGTCATGGGCGATTAGCGGCGCCTTACGCTTTTCAAAAGGGGAGAGGAATTTGAAAAAGTTCTATGGTGTTATAGGCGATCCTATATCACATTCAATGTCGCCTGCCATGCATAATGATTTATTTCAAGCTTATGGCATTGATGCCCATTATCAGCCGTTCCATGTAAAAAAAGAAAACCTGGGGGATGCGATAAAAGGGCTCAGGGCGATAGGGATATCGGGATTTAATGTTACTGTACCGCATAAAGAGGCGATCATACCTCTTTTGGATGAGCTGGATCCCTTGGCAAATGCCATTGGAGCTGTCAATACGGTTGTTAACCATAATGGCAGGCTTAAAGGCTTTAACACAGATGGAAGCGGATATGTGAAAGGGTTGCTAAAGGAAATTTCGACTTTAAAGGAAAAGAAGGTGTTAGTAGTGGGTGCAGGTGGAGCTGCCAGAGCCATCTATTTTACAATGGCTAAAGAAGGGCCTCCATTGCTGGATATCTGCAACCGTACTGTTACTAAAGCTGATCTTATCGTGAAGGATTGTCCTTATCCTGTCCCAACTCGGGCATTCGATATACAGGAAGCTGAGGGGAATTTAGAGGCATACGATCTAATCGTTCAGACTACGCCAATTGGAATGCATCCGGACATTCAAAAGAGTCCGCTTTCCATACATAATCTTAAATCCGGATCCTTTGTGAGTGATATTATTTACAATCCGCTTGAAACACAGCTTTTGCGGGAAGCCAGGAAAAAGGGAGCCGGAACCCAAAATGGACTGGATATGTTTGTTTATCAGGGAGCCCTGGCTTTTGAAAAATGGACTGGCATTTCACCGGATATAAAAAGAATGAGAGATAAAGTCTTAAAACAACTGGGAGGATTATTATGCTAACAGGAAAGCAAAAACGTTTTTTACGTTCTAAAGCCCATCATTTAAACCCGATTTTTCAAGTAGGCAAGGGCGGGGTAAATGAAAACATGACTAAACAAGTAGGAGAAGCCTTGGAGGCACGTGAATTATTGAAAGTCACTGTCCTGCAAAATTGTGATGAAGACAGAGATACAGTTGCAGAGCAGCTGGTAAAAGGCACAAAAGCGGAGCTTGTTCAAGTTATTGGGAATATTATTGTTTTATATAAAGAATCAATAGAAAACAAACAAATCGAACTGCCATAAGAACAGTTTCATTCGGCATGCGGAAATGGAGGGGCGCAAATGGACAAAGTAGGCATACTGGGAGGTACCTTTAATCCTCCTCACCTGGGACATCTTATTATTGCAAATGAGGTTATGTGCTCACAAGGCTTGGATGAAGTATGGTTTATGCCGAACCAGGAGCCACCTCATAAGGAGAAATCCAATGCTGCCAGCAACCGTGACCGGATAGAAATGCTTAAGCTTGCAGTGGATGACCATCCAAGATTCAAATTGGAACTGATTGAGCTGGAAAGGCAAGGGCCTTCATTTACCTATGATACGATTAAGCTTTTAAAGGAAAACTATCCTCAAAAGCAGTTTTACTTTATTATCGGAGCTGACATGGTAGAGTATTTGCCTAAGTGGCACAACATTGATAAGCTTCTTGAAATGATTACTTTCATCGGCGTGCAGAGGCCTTCCTACAATCTCGTAACTTCCTATTCCCTTCTTTATTCAGAGGTTCCGGAAATGGGGATTTCATCGAGTATGATCAGGAGCAGGCTGAAGAAAGGCGGATCGATCCGCTATCTAGTCCCTGATCCAATTAGGAACTATATAAAGGAGAATCATTTATATGAATCGTGATCAGGCCCTGGCTATTGTTAAAGAACAATTAACCGAACATCGCTTTCTTCATACTATTGGTGTAATGGAAACGGGCATAAAGCTTGCGGAAAAGTATGGTGCAGATGAAAAAAAAGCAGAATTGGCTGCAATCTTCCATGATTATGCAAAATTTCGGCCAAAAGATGAGATGAAGGAAATCATTATTAGCAATCGTATGCCCGTTGAGCTCCTTGCATACAACAGTGAGCTTTGGCATGCTCCTGTCGGCGCTTATTTGGCTGAAAAAGAAGCGGGAATTACTGATAGCGAAGTTCTCGACGCAATTAGATACCATACTTCTGGAAGGGTAGGGATGTCATTGCTTGAAAAAGTCATCTACCTTGCTGATTACATTGAGCCCGGAAGGCATTTCCCAGGTGTAGAAGAGGTGCGTGAGTTGGCCAATTCTAGTCTGGATAAAGCACTAATAAAATCTGTACAGAATACCATTATGTTTTTAGTAAAAAAGGGGCAGCCTGTTTTTCCGGCTACCTTCCATACCTATAATGATCTTTTAATGAAAACGGAGGATTGATTGAATGAGTGAGAATACATTGCTGATGACTGCAGTAAAGGCAGCGGATGATAAAAGAGCAGAGGATATTACTGTCCTGAATATGCAAGGTATTTCCTTAATCTCTGACTACTTTATTATTTGCCATGGGAACTCTGACAAACAGGTGCAGGCCATTGCGCGGGAAATGAAAGAGAAATCGGAAGAAGAAGGATTTATTGTTAAAAGAATGGAAGGCTTTGATGAAGCCAGGTGGATTCTTGTTGATATGGGGGATGTCGTAGCACATGTTTTCCATCGTGACGAAAGAAGCTATTATAACCTGGAAAGGCTTTGGGGCGATGCGCCAGTTGAAAACGTCCAAAGCATGCTTAATCAATGAGCTATGGCAAGTTTGCTTATCTTTATGACCAGCTAATGGAGGATGTCCCATACGATAGCTGGGTGGAATTAATCAGCCAAAAGGTGGGTAAGTATGGTGTTCCAGGCAAAAAGCTGCTGGATCTGGCATGCGGAACAGGTCAGCTTGCGATTAGGCTTGGAAAACGGGGATATGATGTTACTGGTGTGGACCTGTCAGTGAATATGCTGGCTGTAGCTCAGGCTAAGGCCGAACAAAGCGGCCTGCGAATTCCTTTTTATCAGCAGAATATGGCTGAGTTGGAGGGATTTGGAGAATTTGATGTTATTGGGATTTTTTGCGATTCATTAAACTATCTAGAGACAGAATCAGAGGTCCAAGAAACCTTTCAGCGCGTTCATGGACACCTTAAAGATAATGGCCTCTTTATATTTGATGTTCATTCTATTTATAAAATTATGCAAATCTTTATGAATCAGACATTTGCTGAGAATGATGAAGAAATTTCTTATATATGGCATAGCTATCAGGGGGAATACCCCAACTCTGTTGAGCATGATCTCTCCTTTTTTGTTTTGGATGAAGCAACGGGAAGATACGATCGTTATGATGAACTTCACTTTCAGCGGACCTACCCTGTTGAAACCTATGACGGATGGCTACGGGAATGCGGTTTTGAGCTTTTGGAGGTTTCAGCTGATTTCCAAGATGCAGCTCCGGGAAGCCAGGCGGAACGGATTTTCTTTATTTCTAGAAAAAGTGCAGACACTAAAGGTGAAAAAGGTTCCGCTTCTTAGAATATCCATGATCATTAAAAAGGCCAGATTGCCAAAAGGCAATCTGGCTATAATTTTTTATTTGAATAGGAAGGATTTTTAATAGCTGATAAAGAATTATTATTGGAGTGTGTACTGTTTTTTTACCTGTATAGATCCTCGTCAAATTTCGAATGTGTTGCCTGAAACAAGTGTTCAAATACTTTTCCAAGCTCACTTTCAAGCACCCGGATTCCTTCACCGGTAATTCCGCCTTTGACACATACCTTCTCCTGCAATGTCGGCAAAGTATAAAACCCTTTCTTTAGCAAATCCCCCAGTCCGATTAACATTTCGCCTGCAAGCTTAGTGGCAGTTTCCTGGTCAATTTCTGTTTCCGAAACTGCTGCGTTTATGAAGCGCTGTGTCAAATAGCTGAAAAAGGCTGGTCCGCAGCTGACGATATCAGAAGAAACCCTTGTGATGTTTTCCTCAATAGATACCGGCGTTGAAATACTCTCAAAAAGCTCCTGGAGTCGTCTTTTCCATTCCTCCTGGCATTGTTCCCCAAATGATAATAATGAGACCCCCGATAAAGCCCGATTAGTGATACTGGGAATAGCTCTTGCAGCAGAACAAGGCAGTACAGATTCAAGCTGTTCTACGCTTATGGGACTTGTGATTGATACCACACACTTATCTTTTGACAGGAACGGCTGGATATCCTGAATCACCTCATAAACATCATGGGGCTTTACGCATACGAAAATAAGAGTAGAGTGCCGTGCAGCCTCCCTTGCATCTTTCGCAACCGCAATATCAGGGTATGTTACCTTTATATCCATCGCTTTCGCAATTGTCCTATTGGTAATAGTCATGGAGGAAGGGGAAACGGCTCCTCCGTCGAGGAATGCCTCTGTCAATATTCTCCCCATATTACCTGTACCAATGATTCCGATTTTCACTGTTCCATCCCTCCTTCAAAAAAGCAGGCTCTCTCGTATAACGATATGTGTTGAAAAAAACAATTATGCCAAAAAGAAAGGATAGGACGCCTATGGTTGAATGGGTAAAGAACAATAAAGCATATTTTTTTGGAGGTGCGTTTGCAATCTGTGCTTTCCTATATTATTTATTTATGCCCCCTCAAGAAACAAAAGCCCTTCCTGATATTGATCAAGCGGTATTAGCAGAAAGGGAGGAAAGTGTCAATACTGGCCTTGAAGATAAAGTTTCGGCAAATGGACAGCCTCAAGTGATAATAGTCGATTTGAAAGGGGCAGTTAAAAAGCCGGGTGTTTATGAAACACTGGAGGGCGACAGGGTTATAGATGTTTTAGAAAAAGCAGGCGGGCTGCTGGAAAATGCTGATCGCAATCAAATAAACTTTGCATTAAGGGTAGCGGATGAAATGGTTATTTATATTCCTGAAAAAGGAGAGGGACTCTCTGAAACGAATAGGGCTGAGGGAATGACTTCAATATCAGTCCAACAAAATGATGGGAAAATTAATCTGAATAAAGCAAGCGAGGCTGAATTGCAAACGCTGCCGGGAATTGGTCCTTCCAAGGCTGCTGCCATTCTTGAGCACCGGGAAACAAATGGATCATTTAAGGCTATAGAGGATCTGAAATTAATTGCAGGGATTGGGGAAAAGACCTTCGAAAAACTGAAAGAACGGATAGAGATAAAGTAGAAATTCTTCCTTCCATTGACCTTGTATCATTTGGGGCTTAAACTTATGTTGAGAAAATTAGAATTTCCTATAAGATTATAGCAGTGACTGGCAACAGCTTGCGAAAAGATGGAAGGGAGAGGCAAACAAAATGGAACGTATATCCTGGAATCAATACTTTATGGCTCAAAGCCATTTGCTTGCTCTAAGGAGTACATGTACAAGACTGGCGGTAGGCGCAACAATAGTCAGGGATAAGAGAATTATTGCAGGGGGATATAATGGTTCAATTGCAGGCGGTGAACATTGCATGGATGAAGGCTGCTATGTTATTGATAACCATTGTGTACGCACTATACACGCAGAAATGAACGCGATTTTGCAATGTGCTAAATTTGGTGTGCCTACAAGTGATGCAGAAATCTATGTAACACATTTTCCTTGTCTTCAATGCTGCAAAGCTATTATCCAGGCAGGTATTAAAACAGTCTACTACGCACAGGACTATAAAAATCACCCTTATGGTATTGAACTCTTTGAGAAGGCCGGGGTTAAAACGGTTCAGGTTGAAGCTGAAAAGGTTTCATTTGATGAAAGCAGGCAAGAAAAACGTGATCTTATCGAAGAGATGATGAGCGAACTTGAGAAGAGTGGAACAAATCGGGAATTATTGAAAGTTTACAAGGGAAAAAAGGACAAGCTATTTACTCCATGATTTGATTGCAGGAGTAAAACCCAAGAAAGAGCGGATTTTATTCCTGCATTTTAAACGGAAGAAATTAGTAGAAAAGGAGCAAATTTCATGAAAGGCAGATGGATTTATGCAGCTGCTGCCTCACTCTCTGGAATATTAACAGCTTTTTTCAAACCGGTTATTATTATTTTCATTATGTTTGTCTCAGCGTTTTTGTTATATAAAAGAAGTATCCTCACAAAAAAACAATCTGGCCTGCTCTTAATCCTCTTCCTTCTCTTTCTCATTCGAAGCGTAATAGCGGAAGACCATAATTTAACCAGTCTGGCTGGCGGCGAAACACTTTTTGAAGTAAGGATTAAAGAATCTGCTAGAATAGATGGAGACCAACTTACCGTCCTTGTTGAAACAGTTTCGAATGAACGATTAATGGCTAAATATAAAATTAAATCTGATAAAGAAAAAAAGATCCTCAGCAACTATTTGCGGGTTGGACTTTCATGCAAGGTAAACGGAACTTTGCAGACGCCGCCAATAGCCACAAATCCCAACGCATTCAGCTATAAAGAGTACCTCAATCATAACAAAATCTTCTGGATACTTGAAATTAAGCAGTTAATCCTCTCCGATTGCAGTTACCGTGAAAATAGCCTCCCATTATCACTTCTGAAAATAAGAGAAACAGGAATAAATTACCTGATGGGAAATTTTCCTGAAAAGACAGCTTCCATAGCAGCTGCCCTCATATTTGGTGATCGAAATTTCATTGAACAAGATATTCTTGAATCTTATCAAAAACTGGGGATAATCCATTTACTTGCTATTTCCGGCCTGCATGTAGGATTGCTTGCCGGCATGTTTTTTCTTGCGGGAATTCGGGCAGGGATAACGAGAGAGAAAATGACGAGCGCTCTAATTCTGATTTTGCCAGGATACGCGCTTATTACAGGTGCAGCACCATCTGTCATCAGAGCTGTTTTTATGATGCTTTTAGTGTTGTTTGCCAGGAAGTTAAAATCAGCTGTGCTGATCATTGATATATTCTCCATTGTGTTTATTATCTATGTCTTTATTTCCCCTTATATCCTATTTAATGCCGGCTTTCAGCTTTCATTTGCTGTTAGTTTATCGCTCATCCTGTCAGCACCGCTCCTATTAAAACGATTTACCAACCCCCTTGTCATCATTGTCGCTGTGTCCTTTATTTGCCAAATCGCAGCAATGCCGATATTGTTCTGGCATTTCTTTGAAATGTCCATTATTTCTGTATTTGCCAATTTAATTTTTGTTCCATTATTTTCCTCTGTTGTTCTGCCGGCCATACTAATTATTTTTCTGCTTCATTTATTAACAGGCGGGAAGTCTGCTTTTTTGCTTGCTCCTTTTGATGAATTTATAAATCTCATTGATTATATAGCAGGAAAACTTTCAGATGTCCCTCATACATCTATTGTTTTAGGGCGTCCTTCATTACTGGTCCTGCTCCTATATGTTTTGCTCATACCCGCATTTTTCGCCTTATGGGAAAGGGGAAAGGGAAAGAAAGCGTTTTTCTTAAGTTGTTTACTCCTCGTATTTGCGTTATTGCTTCATTTCTTTACCACTTCTATTTCCCCAAAAGGAGAAGTCACATTTATTGATGTTGGACAGGGGGATAGCATATTGGTTAAGCTTCCATATGGAAAAGGGAACTATTTAATTGATACAGGCGGCACAGTCAGTTTTCAAACGAAAGAATGGAAGATACGGAGCAATCCATTTGAAGCAGGGAAGGACATAGTTGTCCCTTTTCTTAAGAGTAAAGGAATCAGTTCAATTGATAAGCTTATTTTGACTCATGGGGATATGGACCACATTGGCGGAGCTGCAGCGGTCATTGACGAAATAAGGGTTAAAGCCGTTATTTTGCCAATAGTCAGTGAGATTTCTGAGCTCGAGCAAGAAGTTATTCATAAAGCAAAGAGGAGAAATAGTAAAGTCGAATTCAGTAAAGCTGGAGACAGATGGACAGAGGGAGAAGGCTTTTTTCAAATTCTTTCTCCGCAAGAAGATATTAAAACAGAGAGAAATGACGGGTCCATTGTGCTATTTGCCAAATTGGGCGGCTTAAGCTGGCTTTTTACCGGAGATATTGAAGCGGAAGGAGAAGAAAGGCTGGTTCAAAATTATCCCAACTTAAAAATTGATGTATTAAAAGCGGGGCATCATGGAAGTAAAACCTCATCAACAGATCTATTCCTCTCAAGCGTTGAGCCGAAGATAGCCATAATTTCAGCAGGGGATAACAACCGATACGGGCATCCCCACACAGATGTAATTTCCAGGTTTCGCAGCAATGATATTCGAATTTTAAGAACAGATGAGCATGGGGCAGTTACCTATATTTTTAAAGGCAATTTAGGAACCTTTTATGTTCAGCTTCCATAGTATATCTTAGAAAGTACTTGAGCCCGCTACTAACAACAATCTTTTAGATAGCAGCCAAAAGTAAAAAAGAGACTGCAAATATGCAGCCTCAATGTTTTGGCCTGGCACAAAAAATTGCCTGGACAATACATTTTTATGTAGCCATTAAGCTCCTAAAAATTTAATGACTGTTGCAATAACAAATAACGTTGCGAAGAAACCGAATGATACGATAAATCCTACGCCAGAGTCGATAGCATCATTTCGTTTACTTTGGACGTTCTTTTCAAATTCGTTCACAGTCTACCCCTCCTATTTCCTATATAGTATAAGACATTCAAATAAAAAAATCTAGCGTTCCCCTGCCCTTTTCCTGGATTAACAAGAGTTGTCACAAATAAGGCTGAACATCAAGGGGAAAATAACCAAACAAAGGGTGCACCGCAGCTTCCTGAGTATCCCGGGTCTCAGGTAGCTGCGTTCTATATAGATCAGGAATTGGCGTTCGTAGCGGACGCCAATTTCTTATGAATAACTTGTCAAAACGTTTTAGCTTCTTTAGGATAGAAAGAGAATAAAATGCAAATTGAACGGAGCGAAAGAAATTGGTTTTTGATATATGGAAACAAATAAAAGCAAAGCGGTTTGCTCCTGTATATTTATTATATGGAACAGAACCCTATCTTATAAACGAAACAAAACAGCTGCTTATCAATTATGTGTTAAGCCCAGAAGAAGCTGATTTTAATTTATCCTCTTATGACCTTGAAGAAACGGCAATTGATACAGCGCTGGAAGATGCCGAAACATTTCCTTTTATGGGGGAAAGAAGGCTGATTTTTTTACATAACCCAGTATTTTTGACCTCTGAAAAGTCTAAAGCGAAAATAGAGCATAATCTGGCTAAGCTTGAAGCCTATATTAAGGAACCTGCTCCATACTCGGTTGTGGTTTTGGCAGCTTCCTCTGAAAAGCTGGATGATCGGAAAAAATTAACAAAACAATTAAAAAAAACGGCTGCTGTTCTTGAAGCAAAGAAGCTAAACGAAGGTGAGCTGAAAACATGGATTAGGGAACGGGCGGCTTTAAACGGGGTTCAGATTGATGAAGCTGCAGTTGAACTGGTATTGACCCTTGCAGGAACCAACTTGTTTATTCTGACTAGTGAAATAGATAAATTAGCTTTATATGCAAATGATACAAAGCGAATAGACGAACAGATGGTTGAAAAGATGGTTTCACGGTCACTGGAACAGAACATTTTTTCTCTTGTGGATAAAATAGTCCATCGCAAAATAGAAGAGGCGTTAAGAATTTATTATGATTTACTTAAGCAAAATGAAGAACCGATAAAAATTTTATCCGTGATAACCGGGCAGTTCAGGCTTATATATCAGGTGAAAGAGCTCGCAAGACGGGGGTATGGACAGCAGCAGATCGCGGGCTATTTAAAAATCCACCCTTTTCGCGTAAAGCTGGCTGCGGGGCAGGCGCAGCTTTTTGGCGATGAAGAACTAACGATCATCATGAGCTTGCTTGCAGATGCCGATTACCAAATGAAAACGGGGGGCATGAATAAAACCATGCTGATTGAAATGTTCCTGTTTCGCCTTCAAAGCCAAGCTTTGCAAAAACATACGCAATAAAAAAGCGGTCCTGGCAAGGACCGCTTTTTAGTGCATTATAAAAGGCTATCCCTTAAAGATAGCCGATATCTTTAAACATTAAGCGTTTAAAGAGTTCATTTTTTTCATTAAACGAGACTTTTTACGAGCAGCAGCGTTTTTGTGGATTAGACCTTTTGCAGCAGCTTTGTCTAGTTTACGAGCAGCATCAGCGAAAGATTCAGTTGCAGCAGCAGCATCGTTGTTTACGATCGCAGCATCAACTTTCTTAACAGCTGTACGCATTGAAGATTTAATTGTAGCGTTATGAGCGTTACGAGCTTCGCTAGTTTTAACACGCTTAATAGCAGATTTAATGTTTGGCATTCCATTCACCTCCTGAAAAAGCATCGAGATTCTATAACTCGACATTCACATTCATTAACAATAATTAAGAACAAGTGATATTTTATCAAATTCGAGGCCATAATGCAATACTCTGTAATTAAAATTGCTGATTGGGATTCTGTTATCAAGATAATCCTTCCTATGCATGTTTTTGCCTTTTGCAGGCAATGATAGTACATAACCGAATTCTAGTATTTTATGGGTTATTTTCCATAAAACCAAAAAGCAGAGAATGTGAGGGATTATCTTGAAGGAATCAATAGATTTAAGCAAGTACTCGGTCCGAACGGATATGGCAATTGAAGCAAGGGAAATGGTTATAGCGGACAGGCAGAAAGACGATGTCCACGCGCAGGAAAACCTTTCGCAAATAGAGGGCGTAATTATAAAAGAAAAAGAAGAAAACGATATAAAGATCTCTTTTGTGGAAGTGACAAAACAAGGTGCAGAGGCTTTAGGAAAAAAGGAAGGCAAATATTTAACACTTGAAGTGACAGGTATCCGCCAGCAGGATACCGAACTGCAGAAAAAAGTAGAGTCTGTTTTTGCAGGTGAATTTTCCCAGTTCATCAAACAATTAGGAATAAAAGAGAACGCCTCATGCCTGATTGTAGGCTTAGGGAACTGGAATGTCACTCCTGACGCCCTTGGGCCGCAAGTTTGTGAAAACCTTCTGATTACAAGGCATCTCTACCAGCTGCAGCCTGAAAGCGTTGAAGAAGGCTATCGTCCGGTAAGCGCAATATCCCCTGGAGTAATGGGGTTAACCGGCATTGAGACAAGCGACATTATTTATGGAATTGTTGAAAAAACAAAGCCTGATTTTGTCATTGCCATAGATGCGCTTGCATCCCGCTCAATTGAAAGAGTTAATTCCACTATCCAAATATCGGATACGGGCATTCATCCCGGCTCCGGTGTAGGAAATAAACGGAAGGAAATCAGCCAGGAAACCTTGGGCATTCCTGTCATCGCTATAGGAGTTCCAACTGTTGTGGATGCCGTGTCCATAACAAGCGACACCATTGATTTTATTCTGAAGCATTTTGGAAAGGAAATGAAAGAGGGGGACCGCCCGTCCCGGTCACTTGCACCAGCGGGCATGACCTTTGGAGAAAAAAGAAAGCTGACTGAGGAAGATTTGCCTGAGGAGCATCACCGAAAAACCTTTTTAGGCATGATTGGAACCTTGCCGGAAGATGAAAAACGAAGGCTGATCGATGAAGTGCTTTCCCCGCTCGGCCATAATCTAATGGTTACGCCAAAGGAAGTTGATGTATTTATTGAGGATATGTCAAACCTGATTGCAAACGGCTTGAATGCAGCACTCCATCAAAAAGTGAACCAGGAAAATGCTGGTTTTTATACTAGATAAAAAATATTTTGTTCTATCTTCTCTAGCATAGTCATAACATTTACTAGACTTGCAAAGAGAGGTGGAACAATGAAACCTTTGAAGACAAATGGACTTGTTGTAACAATTCAAGGGACAACCCTGTTAAAAGCCGCAGGCGGGTTTTTGCTCTTTCTATTTATGGTCTTTTCAATAAGCGGAGCTCTTACATCTTTAAAGCCGGAATATAGGATCAGCTCCGCTTCCGTAAATACAGCTGCAACCAACCTTACTGGAGAATCGCTTTACTATTTCCTTGGATGGGAAAACCACTCCTTTCTGAAGGGAATGCCTGAAAATAGCTCTCCTCCCAGCTTAGCCAATATGGTTTTTAAGCTATCAACCAATGTAAATCTCGATGACCCAAGAAGTTTATTAGGAAGAGAACTGCCCTACTTCTCCATTTATGACAGCAAAATTCTGGTTGCGGGTGAAGGAACGGATTATACCAACATGCCTGTTGAGTCTTCACCGCCATTGGAAGTTTTGAAAGCTGAGCAGGAAGCCGCGCTGCAAAACACGGAGGGGCTAGACTCAAATGAAAACAGCAGCCAATCGGGTACACCACCTATGACTACTGGCGATAAAAAGGCAGTATATGTTTATTTCAGCCATAACCGCGAATCGTTTCTTCCTTATCTCAAAGGTGTGAATGACCCGAATGCAGCCAGCCATTCTCAAATTAATGTGACAAAAATAGGGGACAAGCTTAAAGAGGAACTGGAAAGCAGAGGCATCGGGACAACGGTTGATAAAACGGATATCCAGGCAACTTTAAACAAAAAAGGGTGGAGTTATGCACAATCCTATGAGGCTTCACGGGAAGTCGTTCAGGCAGCTACTACCACTGACCGGGATTTAACATATTTCATTGATATTCACAGGGACTCGCGAAGAAAAGAGGATACGACAAAAGAAATTAACGGAAAGCCATATGCAAAGCTTGCATTTGTGATCGGAGCGGAGCATCAAAGCTACGAGAAGAATTTAAAGTTTGCAAATGAATTGCATAAAAGGCTTGAGGAAAAATACAAGGGTTTGAGCAGAGGGATTATCCAGCTGCAGGGAGAGAGGACGAATGGGAAATTTAATCAGGACCTTTCTGAAAATGCAATCCTGGTGGAATTTGGAGGGGTCGATAATACCTTTGAGGAATTGAATCGTTCAGCGGAAGCCCTTGCGGAAATTTTCAGTGAATATTATTGGCAGGCTGAGGAAGTGAATTCACCTGCAGGCACGGACTCGGAAAAGAAATAAAGGTGTGATTTGTAATGAAGATGTTTATGTTAAAAGCGATTTTTCTGGCTTCCATAATGTTTGTATCTGTCTTGTTTGGGATGCAGCAGGCCAATGAAGGAATACAGAGAATGAAGGGCTACTCTGATGATGATTTCAAAGCTGCACTTACCTTAAGCGAAAGCGAGGAAGGTGAGCTTCAGGCTTCTGTACTGGGAAATGATGTATCCAGCCATGATCTTCAGCAGAAGAAAGAAAAGCTTGAAGAAATGAAAGCATATAACTTCTTTTCGTCTTTGGGTAAAAGTATCTCCGAAGGCCTGTCTGGATTAACAGAAGAATCGATCGCTTTCATTACAGAATTATTAACCGGAAAATAGGACTGCTTCAGGGCAGCCCTATTTTTTTGTACTTGGTGAGTTTAACAAAGCCTTGCATTAAAAAGGCCCATACAGCTTAGCATTGAATCTTCATAAACGTACTGCTATAATCAAAAATAGTGTATAAACTAATAGGACTAACTAAAAATAGATTAACACTTGGCTCCAGACGCCCATTAAAGGCGTCTTGCGCTTTTCTTATAGTAGGAGTTGAATTATAAACCATGAACAGAGAAGAGAGACTTAAAAGGCAAGAGAAAATAAGGAATTTTTCGATAATCGCCCATATTGACCATGGAAAATCTACTTTGGCTGACCGGATCCTTGAAAAAACTAATGCGCTTACAGCCCGTGAAATGAAGGATCAGCTCC
The DNA here is from genome assembly GCF_058145115.1 of Cytobacillus sp. C11.1. Classification (NCBI taxonomy): domain Bacteria; kingdom Bacillati; phylum Bacillota; class Bacilli; order Caryophanales; family Bacillaceae; genus Cytobacillus; species Cytobacillus sp. C11.1. The sequence goes on from NZ_CM176935.1 coordinate 2,169,452, forward strand.
TTGATTCAATGGATCTTGAAAGAGAACGCGGCATCACTATCAAATTAAACTCCGTCCAGTTAAAATATAAAGCGAAAGATGGAGAGATTTATACTTTCCACTTAATTGATACTCCGGGACATGTTGATTTTACATATGAAGTATCCCGCAGTCTGGCAGCCTGTGAAGGAGCAATCCTAGTGGTGGATGCAGCCCAGGGCATTGAAGCTCAAACCCTTGCAAATGTTTATTTAGCATTGGATAACGATCTGGAAATCCTTCCGATCATCAACAAGATTGACCTTCCGAGTGCAGACCCTGAGCGAGTTCGCAATGAAATTGAGGAAGTAATCGGTCTTGATGCTTCTGAGGCTGTACTTTGCTCAGCAAAGGCTGGAATCGGAATCGAAGAGATCCTCGAACAGGTTGTTGAAAAGGTACCTGCACCTGTTGGCGATCCAGCCGCTCCTTTAAAGGCGCTAATCTTTGATTCCCTTTATGATGCCTACCGCGGGGTTGTTGCTTATATCCGTGTAGTGGAAGGAACGGTAAAAGTTGGGGATAAAATAAAAATGATGGCAACAGGAAAAGAATTTGAAGTAACAGAGGTTGGTGTATTTTCACCCAAATCTACGCCGCTGCCTGAATTATCTGTTGGTGACGTAGGGTTTCTGACAGCAGCCATTAAAAATGTTGGCGATACCCGTGTCGGTGACACCATTACAAGTGCTAAAAACGGTGCATCCGAAGCTCTTCCAGGTTACCGAAAGTTAAATCCAATGGTATATTGCGGTTTATATCCGATTGACAGCGCCAAATTTAATGACTTGAGGGAAGCTCTTGAAAAGCTTGAGCTTAATGACTCTGCACTTCAGTTTGAACCGGAAACTTCCCAGGCACTTGGCTTCGGATTTCGCTGCGGATTCCTTGGACTGCTTCACATGGAAATCATTCAGGAGCGCATTGAGCGTGAATTCAAGATTGACTTAATTACAACGGCGCCAAGTGTAATTTATGATGTCATTATGACAGACGGCACTGAGATTAAAGTAGATAATCCATCCAACATGCCTGACCCGCAAAAGATCGATCGTGTGGAAGAGCCCTATGTAAAAGCCACAATGATGGCACCGAATGCCTATGTAGGTGCCATTATGGAACTTTGCCAGGAGAAACGCGGCATATTCATCGATATGCAGTACATGGATGAAACAAGGGTTAATATTATTTATGAGATTCCTTTATCTGAAATTGTATATGATTTCTTTGACCAGCTTAAATCCAATACTAAAGGATACGCTTCTTTCGATTATGAACTAATCGGCTATAAGCCTTCCAAGCTTGTTAAGATGGATATTCTATTAAATGCTGAAAAAGTTGACGCACTAAGCTTTATTGTCCATAGAGACTTCGCTTATGAAAGAGGAAAGGTAATCGTTGAAAAGCTCAAGGAACTTATTCCGCGTCAGCAGTTCGAGGTGCCAATCCAGGCGGCTATCGGGCAAAAAATCGTTGCCCGCTCAACGATTAAAGCTATCCGCAAAAATGTATTGGCAAAGTGTTACGGCGGAGATATTTCCCGTAAGCGCAAGCTATTGGAGAAGCAGAAAGAAGGTAAAAAACGGATGAAGCAGGTTGGTTCTGTTGAAGTTCCGCAAGAAGCTTTCATGGCTGTTTTGAAAATGGACGACAATAACTCTAAAAAGTAATATATTTGCTTTGTTTAAAGAGGTTAGATATGCTGTCTTAATAAAAGCAGCACTAGCCTCTTTTTTATTTGGCATTGTTAAACTTTGATGTTGATTTCCGCTGCAGGCACTGACCTCGGGCTTTCGAAGCGTTTGCGCCTTCCGCTCCAATCAGCACGGGGCTAAATCAAAATTTAACATTAACATAGCTTTTAATTAATGATGTTTATATGAAGGTAGTGAAATTAATGATTAAAGCAGCTTATATACACATCCCATTTTGTGAGCACATATGTCACTATTGCGATTTTAATAAAGTCTTTCTTAAGGGCCAGCCAGTTGGGGAATACCTTGATTCTCTTGAAAAGGAAATGGAACTTGCCCTGCTTGAAACGCCAACAAGTCATTTGGATTCCATTTTTATTGGAGGCGGCACGCCAACAGCTCTAAATGAGCAGCAGCTTGAAAAGCTTTGTGCCATTATTAAAAAGCAGCTTCCTTATGACAGTTCGACAGAGTATACATTTGAAGCAAACCCTGGCGATGTTTCTGATGAAAAACTTCAATTATTGTATGACGCGGGGGTCAACAGGCTTAGCTTTGGCGTACAGACTTTCAATGATGAGCTTCTAAAAAGAATTGGAAGGGTTCACAGAGCCAAAGATGTTTTCCACTCCGTAGAAGCAGCAAAGAGAATAGGGTTTAAAAACATCAGTATTGATCTTATCTACAGCCTTCCGGACCAAACTTTAAAGGATTTTAAAGAAACACTTGAAACATCATTCAATTTGGATATTGCCCATTATTCGGGTTACTCCCTGATTATTGAACCTAAGACTGTATTTTATAACCTTATGAGAAAAGGCAGGCTGCCAACCCCAGGAGAAGATGTTGAGGCTGAAATGTATGCTTTGTTAATGGAGCAAATGGATAAACATGGATTTAAACAATATGAAATCAGCAATTTTGCGAAACCTGGCAATGAAAGCCGGCATAATATTACTTATTGGGACAATGAATGGTATTTTGGATTTGGCGCAGGTGCTCATGGATATGTAAATGGAATGCGCAGGTCAAACCATGGTCCGCTCAAGAAATATATGGAGCCAATAGCAAATGGGCAGCTTCCTTTGCTTGAAGAGCATAAAGTTACACTGGAAGAACAAATGGAAGAGGAGATGTTCCTCGGACTGAGAAAAACGGATGGTGTCTCCATCGGTCGATTTAAAGAGAAATTTGGCAGAGATCCTTTAATTTTGTTTGAAGTACAAATTGCTCAGCTGGCTGACAAAGAATTAATTGCTGTTCATGACAATCATATAAAGCTGACAAGGCAAGGACGATTCCTTGGAAATGAAGTATTCCAGTCCTTTATAGGATAATTGGCAGAGTAAACTTATATGTTGTAAAAATGGAAGCCAAATTATTGACACTGCACGCTTGATTTGTTAATTTATTAGTAGAATTAGCACTCGCAAACAAAGAGTGCTAACAGAGGTGATAACTGTGTTAACAGATCGTCAATTATTAATTTTTCAAGTGATTGTTGATGATTTTATTCAAACTGCACAGCCTGTCGGGTCGAGAACCTTGTCGAAAAAGGAAGAGATTTCTTTTAGTTCCGCAACGATCAGAAATGAGATGGCTGATTTGGAGGAACTTGGGTTTATTGAAAAAACACACACCTCATCGGGGAGGATTCCTTCTGAGAAAGGCTACCGCTACTATGTGGACCACCTTTTATCCCCGCAAAAATTAAATCAGCATGACATCTATAAAGTAAAGTCAATCTTTGCGGAAAGAATTTATGAGCTTGAGAAAATTGTTCAAAGATCAGCCAAAATTCTGTCCGAACTGACGAATTATACATCCATCGTGCTTGGGCCTGCAGTAAGGGACAACAAGCTTAAAAAGATTCAGATTGTTCCTTTGAATAATGAAACAGCAATAGCTATTATCATTACCGATACTGGCCATGTGGAAAACAGGATGTTTCACTTGCCGGAAAACATTGATGCCGGCGATTTGGAAAAGGTAGTCAACATCCTAAACGACCGATTGGCTGGAGCGCCGATCGAAAGCCTGAACAATAAGCTATATAAAGAAGTGGCTATGCTTTTGCGGCAGCACATCAATAATTATGACTTTATGCTGAACTCGATTGCTGATACGATTAAGATTCCAACATATGAAAAATTATTTTTTGGCGGAAAAACCAATATGCTTAGCCAGCCGGAATTTCATGATATTGAAAAAGTTAAAAATCTCATGAATATGATTGAGCAAGAAGATGGCATATATGATTTAATCCGTAAAAATAAGGCTGGGATCAATATCAAAATTGGCCGGGAAAATAACAATTCAGCAATGGAGAACTGCAGTCTGATTACAGCGAGCTACTCTATCGGTACCGAGCAGCTGGGTACAATAGCCATCCTCGGACCTACCAGAATGGAGTACTCAAGAGTCATAAGCTTGCTGGATTACATCAGCGCAGACTTATCTGCTGTTTTATCGAAGCTGTATCAAAACGGCTGACGGTGGAAATATTGATTAAGGGTGGAATGGCCTTTTCCATCCCTTTCCCTGTGTTTTTTTTATATAGTGTGGTGCTGTGATGCACTGGAACATCCATTCTTTAAGGGAGGTGAACAAGTTGGCAGAAGAGAAAGAAACACTTAATGAAGATTTAAATGAACAAATGCACAAAACTGAAAGAACTGAAAATGATGCTCCTGTTGAGGAAGTATTTGCAGAGGCGGAAGAAACAGGCGCTGCCCAGGAAGATACGGATTCCGAGCTTACCGCTGCTCAGGAAAGAATTGCTGAGCTGGAAGGTAAGCTGGAAGAAGCAGAAAATCGCATTTACCGCCTTCAGGCTGATTTTGAAAATTCCCGGCGCCGTGCAAGGCTTGACCTTGAAGCGTCTGAAAAATATAGAGCACAAAGCTTAATCTCTGATCTGTTGCCTGCAGTTGACAACTTTGAGAGAGCTCTTCAGATGGAAGCTGAAAGCGAACAGGCAAAATCCATCCTCCAAGGAATGGAAATGGTTTACCGAAGCGTACTTGAGGCTATAAAAAAAGAAGGTGCAGAACAGATCGAAGCGGTTGGGAAGGAATTTGATCCGCATTTGCATCAGGCTGTCATGCAGGCGGAGGATGAGAATTTTGATTCCAATATTGTAGTCGCAGAGTTCCAAAAAGGCTACAAGCTAAAGGACAGAGTCATCCGTCCAGCAATGGTTAAAGTAAATCAGTAACTACATATTTTGGGGAGGTAAAGAACATGAGCAAAATTATCGGAATAGATTTAGGTACAACAAACTCATGTGTCGCAGTTCTCGAAGGCGGCGAACCAAAAGTAATTCCAAATCCAGAGGGTAATCGTACAACTCCTTCAGTTGTTGCGTTTAAAAACGGTGAACGCCAGGTCGGTGAGGTGGCTAAACGCCAGTCCATTACAAACCCGAACACAATTATTTCCATTAAGCGCCACATGGGGACAGATTTTAAAACTGAAATTGAAGGCAAAGAGTATTCACCTCAAGAGGTCTCTGCTATTGTTCTTCAATATTTAAAATCTTATGCTGAAGACTATCTTGGCGAAAAAGTAACAAAAGCTGTTATCACAGTTCCAGCATATTTTAATGATGCTGAACGCCAGGCTACAAAAGATGCAGGGAAAATTGCAGGACTTGAAGTCGAACGTATTATCAACGAACCAACAGCTGCGGCTTTGGCTTATGGCCTTGATAAAATGGATGAAGACCAGACCATCCTTGTTTATGACCTTGGCGGCGGTACTTTTGACGTTTCCATCCTTGAACTTGGCGATGGCGTTTTTGAAGTTAAATCAACTGCTGGCGATAATCGCCTTGGTGGAGATGACTTCGACCAGGTTATTATCGATTACTTGGTAGAACAATTCAAAAAAGAAAATGGCATCGATCTTTCTAAAGATAAAATGGCACTTCAGCGTTTAAAAGATGCAGCTGAAAAAGCGAAAAAGGATTTATCTGGCGTAACTTCAACACAAATTTCCCTTCCTTTCATTACTGCTGGGGATGCGGGTCCTTTGCACCTTGAAGTAACATTATCCAGAGCAAAATTTGAAGAGCTGTCTGCTGATCTTGTAGAACGCACAATGGGTCCTACACGTCAGGCATTAAAAGATGCAGGCTTGACCCCTTCAGAAATCGATAAAGTTATTCTTGTCGGCGGATCAACACGTATCCCTGCGGTACAGGAAGCAATTAAGAAAGAAACAGGCAAGGAGCCTCATAAAGGTGTTAACCCTGATGAAGTTGTAGCAATGGGTGCAGCAATCCAGGGCGGAGTGATCACTGGCGATGTTAAGGATGTTGTCCTATTAGACGTAACTCCATTGTCTCTTGGTATTGAAACAATGGGCGGTGTATTTACAAAGCTGATCGAGCGGAATACAACTATCCCAACATCTAAATCACAAGTATTCTCAACAGCTGCAGATAATCAGTCAGCTGTTGACATCCATGTTCTTCAAGGGGAACGTCCAATGGCAGCAGACAATAAAACGTTAGGCCGCTTCCAGCTTGGCGATATTCCTCCTGCTCCGCGCGGAGTGCCGCAAATTGAGGTGTCTTTTGACATCGATAAAAATGGTATCGTTAATGTGCGTGCAAAAGACCTGGGCACAAATAAAGAACAGGCCATTACGATTAAATCATCCACAGGGTTATCGGATGAAGAAATCGATAAAATGGTAAGAGAAGCGGAAGAAAATGCTGAAGCCGATAAGAAGCGCAAAGAAGAAGTTGAGATTCGCAATGAAGCAGACCAGCTAGTATTCACTACTGAAAAGACCCTAAAGGATCTTGAAGGCAAAGTGGACGAAGCTGAGGTTACAAAAGCAAACGAAGCTAAAGACGAACTAAAAGCTGCAATTGAAAAGAACGATCTGGATGAAATCCGCACGAAGAAAGATGCATTACAGGAAATTGTCCAGGCGTTAACCATGAAGCTGTATGAGCAGGCTCAGCAAGCACAGGCGGGCCAAGGCGCAGAAGGCACAGGCGGTAATAATGACGACAATGTAGTTGACGCAGAATACGAAGAGGTTAAAGACGATAAATAATATCTAGATAACCTTTAGTCTTTTAAAAGTCAAAGTCAGGTATTTCTTGGCTTTGGCTTTTATTTCTGTTTATGGAAACTTAGTTTTTTAAAGAGAATGCAGCGGTTTAAGCCATTTGAGAGAATTTCCTGAGGTGCTTTCTTTTTTGCCCCTTGCCCGATGAGCGGATGCGGATCCGGATCCTTTCTTTGGAGAAGCGGCAAATCGCCTAATTGCGGATCTTCTTTTCAATGGACGAGTGAATGGCGGTTGCGGAACATATTTAGAGAATGATACAATAACCTTTATGTGAAATGAATCGGGGAGTGGTAATCATGAGTAAACGGGATTACTATGAAGTTCTTGGGATTAGCAAAGGTGCCTCCAAGGATGAAATAAAGAAAGCTTATCGAAAGCTTTCAAAAAAATATCATCCTGATATTAATAAAGAGCCTGATGCTGACGAGAAGTTCAAGGAAGTAAAAGAAGCGTACGAAGTACTTAGCGATGATCAAAAAAGAGCTCATTACGATCAATTCGGACATACAGATCCGAATCAAGGCTTTGGCGGGGGCGGTTTCGAAGGGTTTGGCGGATTCGAGGACATCTTCAGCTCATTCTTCGGAGGCGGTTCTCGCCGGCGGGATCCTAATGCTCCAAGGCAAGGCGCAGATTTGCAATACACAATGTCCCTGGCTTTTGAAGAAGCTGTCTTTGGAAAAGAAACGGATATTGAGATCCCTCGTGAGGAAACATGTGAAACATGTAACGGATCAGGGGCGAAGCCTGGCACCAAGCCGGAAACATGCCGTCACTGCCATGGATCAGGCCAGCTGAATGTTGAACAAAATACGCCATTTGGCAAGATTGTAAACAGAAGAGTATGTCACTATTGCAGCGGTACGGGTAAAGAAATTAAGAATAAATGCTCTACATGCGGCGGCTCTGGCAAAGTGCAGAAACGAAGAAAAATTCACGTTAAAATTCCTGCCGGCATTGACGATGGTCAGCAGCTTCGTGTAGCTGGACAAGGTGAACCGGGTGTGAATGGCGGCCCTTCTGGAGATCTTTATGTAGTGTTCCATGTTCGATCGCATGAGTTCTTTGAACGGGATGGCGATGATGTATATTGTGAAATGCCTATTACTTTTGTGCAAGCAGCCCTTGGTGATGAAATCGAAGTGCCAACCCTGCATGGGAAAGTAAAACTGAAGGTTCCTGCGGGTACACAAACGGGAACAAAATTCCGTTTGAAAGGGAAAGGTGTTCCGAACGTAAGAGGCTACGGCACAGGAGATCAGCATATAATAGTTCGCACTATCACACCGACAAAGCTGACAGAAAAACAAAGGCAGCTGCTTAGCGAATTTGCGGATGTAAGCGGAAAAGTTCCTCAAGGGGAGCAGGAAGAGAGCTTTTTTTCTAAAGTAAAACGAGCCTTTAAAGGTGAATAAACGAAATGGGGTTGGTAGAAGTGAAATGGTCAGAAATCAGTATTCATACTACAAATGAAGCTGTTGAACCGATTTCGAATATTTTGCATGAAGCCGGAGCAAGCGGAGTCGTTATAGAAGATCCTTTGGAACTTGTAAAAGAAAGAAAGGACCAATTCGGCGAAATCTACCAGCTCGATCCACAGGATTATCCTGAAGAAGGCGTTATCGTAAAAGCTTATTTGCCTGTAAACAGTTTTTTGGGTGAAACGGTTGATGAAATAAAAGAGGCTATTAATAACCTGATTTTATTTAATATTGATATTGGGGCTAATAAGGTCAGCATTAGTGAAGTTAACGAAGAGGAATGGGCGACAGCCTGGAAAAAATATTATAACCCTGTGAAAATATCAGAACGGTTTACCATTGTCCCTACTTGGGAGGAGTATACTCCCGTGAGCAGTGATGAGCTTATCATTGAACTCGATCCGGGCATGGCTTTTGGAACGGGGACACACCCAACCACTGTCATGTGTATCCAAGCCTTGGAAAGAACAGTAAAACAAGGTGACAACGTAGTGGATGTTGGGACCGGTTCAGGTGTTTTGAGCATTGCGGCAGCTATGCTTGGAGCTGAAAGTGTAAAAGCACTTGATTTGGATGAAGTCGCTGTAAATTCAGCTAGATTGAATATTAAGCTGAATAAAGTTCAGCATATTGTTGACGTTTCCCAAAATAACCTTCTTGATGGAGTGGAGCAAGGTGCAGATGTCGTAGTGGCAAATATCCTTGCTGAAGTGATTCTGCGATTTACGGATGATGTTGCATCTGTCGTAAAGAAAGGCGGATACTTTATCGCCTCTGGTATTATTCAGCAGAAAAAGCAGGAAGTAAGAGATGCAATTGCCGGAGCTGGCTTTGAGATTGAAGAGACAATTCAGATGGAAGACTGGGTCGCGATAGTAGCGAAAAGAAATTAAAAGCTAAACAGGTTTTTTTAGGGGGTATTTCATTACCCCCCTTTTACAGTTTAGAAGGATAGCGGACAGATAAGTTAGGAAAGAAGGTGCCGATTGTGCAGCGGTATTTCGTTGAGAAATCAGCAATTGATAATCGCTTTAATATTTTGGGTGAAGATCGCCATCATATTGCAAAGGTTATGCGGATGAAAGAAGGCGACAAAATTATATGTGTGGACCCCCATAAAAACAGTGCGCTATGCACAATTGCAGAAATTACCGATGAACAAGTGGCGGCAGAAGTTGTACAATGGATTGAAGGGTCCTCTGAGCTTCCTGTTGATATTACAATCGTGAGCGGACTGCCTAAAGGGGATAAACTGGAATGGATTATCCAAAAAGGTACTGAGCTGGGAGCTCACCGTTTTATCCCTTTTACTTCAGCTCGTTCAGTAGTAAAATGGGATGCGAAGAAGGCTGCGAAAAAAGTAGACAGGTGGCAGAAAATTGCCAAAGAGGCTGCAGAACAGTCTCACCGCAACATGGTTCCTGAAGTTGTTGCACCGCTAGATTTGAAGTCGTTGCTGAAGCTTTGCGGGGATTTTACACATAGATTGATCGCCTTTGAGGAAGAAGCAAAACAGGGGGAGGCTACTGTGCTTTCCAAAACCTTGTCTTCTATGAATAAAGGTGAATCGCTGATTATATTTTTTGGACCTGAAGGCGGGCTTGCTGACCAGGAAGTTTCATTGCTGCAGGAGCATGGCTTTCTTGCTTGCGGACTTGGCCCGCGTATTTTAAGAACAGAAACAGCACCGCTTTATTTGCTTTCGGCTGTTTCCTATCATTTTGAATTAATGGGGTGAAATAATATGCCTGCAGTTGCATTTCATACACTTGGTTGTAAAGTCAACCATTACGAAACAGAAGCTATTTGGCAGCTGTTTAAAGAATCTGGCTATGATCGGACAGATTTTGAATCGGTTTCAGATGTATATGTCATTAATACTTGTACGGTTACAAATACAGGCGATAAAAAAAGCCGACAGGTTATTAGAAGAGCTATCCGGAAGAACCCTGATGCTGTAATTTGTGTAACAGGCTGTTATGCACAAACATCTCCAGCTGAAATAATGGCGATCCCGGGGGTTGATATTGTTGTAGGTACCCAGGATAGGGTTAAGATGCTCGAATATATTGAGCAGTACAAACAGGAACGCCAGCCTATCAATGGCGTGGGCAATATCATGAAAAATCGTGTATATGAGGAACTTGATGTTCCAGCTTTCACAGACCGGACGCGTGCTTCCCTTAAAATTCAGGAGGGCTGCAACAATTTCTGTACCTTCTGTATTATTCCATGGGCGCGCGGTTTAATGAGATCCCGCGATCCACAGGAAGTAATTCGCCAGGCACAGCAGCTTGTCGATGCAGGGTATAAAGAAATTGTCCTGACAGGAATCCATACAGGTGGCTACGGGGAGGACATGAAGGATTATAATCTTGCGATGCTTCTGAGAGATTTGGAAGAGCAGGTCAAAGGCCTAAAACGTCTAAGAATCTCCTCCATTGAAGCTAGCCAAATTACAGATGAAGTAATTGAAGTAATGGATCAGTCCAAAGTGGTTGTAAGGCACTTGCATATTCCTCTTCAATCGGGTTCCAACACGGTTCTAAAGAGAATGCGCCGCAAATACACAATGGAGTTCTTTGCGGAGCGTCTTGAACGTTTGAAGAAAGCTCTTCCAGGCTTGGCGGTAACCTCAGATGTTATCGTTGGATTTCCGGGGGAAACAGAAGAAGAATTCATGGAAACCTATAATTTTATAAAGGAACATAAATTCTCCGAGCTTCATGTATTCCCTTATTCCAAGCGTACAGGAACACCAGCTGCAAGAATGGATGACCAGATTGATGAAGAAGTTAAAAACGAGCGGGTGCACCGCTTGATTGCATTATCTGATCAGCTTGCAAAAGAATATGCCTCCCAATATGAGGGCGAAGTGCTTGAAGTGATTCCTGAGGAAAGCTTCAAGGATGACCCTGATAGCAATTTGTTTGTCGGATATACTGACAATTACTTGAAGGTTGTCTTCCCGGCAACCGAAGAAATGATTGGCCAGATTGTCAAAGTGAAAATTACAAAGGCTGGCTACCCTTATAATGAAGGTCAATTTGTCCGTGTGCTTGATGAAATGGAAGAACAAAAAGAGGCAGCAGTCTAATTAAAGGGAATTACCTTAGGGTAGTTCCTTTTTTCAATCCTAATTGAATAAAGTATTTTGGGAAAAACTAGTCTCGAAAACGATTACAAAATTGCTGAATTCTGCTCGATATTTTTTTATTTCAATGGTATTATGTAAGAGGTACGGACAACTTGTTTTAAAGGAGTAGTTAAAATGACAAATAACGTAGCTAGAATGATCGATCATACATTACTTAAAGCCGATGCAACAAAAGACCAAATTGAGAAAATATGTGCAGAGGCAAAGGAATATAACTTTGCATCCGTTTGTGTTAATCCAACTTGGGTTAACCTTTCAAGCGAATTGCTAAACGGAACTGAAGTAAAGGTATGCACAGTAATCGGTTTTCCATTGGGAGCTTCCACTCCTGAAACTAAAGCGTTTGAAACTAAAAACGCCATTGAAAACGGTGCATCAGAAGTGGATATGGTAATCAACATTGGGGCTTTAAAAGGCGGAGATAATGAGCTTGTTGAAAGAGATATTCGCGCGGTTGTCGATGCTGCTAAAGGTAAAGCATTAACAAAAGTTATTATCGAATCATGCCTTCTTACTGAAGAAGAAAAGGTTAGAGCCTGCGAACTTTCTGTTAAAGCAGGAGCTGATTTTGTTAAAACATCTACTGGATTCTCTACTGGAGGAGCAACTGTTCAAGACATCGCCCTTATGAGAAAAACAGTAGGTCCAGATATTGGCGTTAAAGCTTCTGGCGGAGTAAGAAGCGCTGAAGATGCACAGAAAATGATTGAAGCGGGTGCCACAAGAATTGGTGCAAGCTCAGGAGCAGCTATTGTCAACGGTTTGACAAGCGATTCTGATTACTAAAAAAATGCCGGGATACCCGGCATTTTTTTGTTTTGGCAAAATTAACTGCTAAATTGTATCAAATGTTAGATAAATCCGGAATGTTGCTACATAAAGTTCAATTAATGCTAGAAAAATTATAAATGATGCAAGATAATTTGAACAAGATGCAAGATAAGCCTTTAATAAGAGCATTGGCCAACAAAAAAATGCTTGCTGCAAAAGGAGAACAATAATTATACAGAAATACATTATCTGTCATGCAGCTTGATAATAAACCTTCCAAACTGATTGGCAAATGGCAGCACTAACAAAGAGGATATAACATTAAAAAATACGCTAATATGGGCAAGCTGCACGTCTGCATGGGCAGCAGCATTTTGTCCAAGGGCAGCCAGCAAATCAATAAAAGGATAAAAAGCGGCTACACCTATACAATTTAGCCAAATATGTGCGTAGGCAGAAAGCTTGGCTTCCCTGCCTGAACCAATGGATGCCAAATAGGCATCAACGCATGTTCCAATATTTGATCCAAGCATAATGGCAATGGCTGTATTTAAATCCATCGTACCAGCAGTCAGAAATCCCATTATTATTCCAGTTGTTGCGGTGCTTGACTGGATAATGGCTGTAATGATGATCCCGGCAAAAACAGCATACAAATGGCTACCATCAAGAGCAAGCAGCATTTGATTGACCATATCATTATTTTTTAGGGAACCTGCCAGATATTCAAAGCCTCTCATTGCTGCAAATACTGCAGATATACCCAGCAAAGCGAGGCCGGTACTCTGAAGGTTTTTTCTTTTCGTAACTGCAAGGATACTTCCTGTCAAGGCAATTGGGATAATATAAGATTCTATATTAAAAGTAATTAGTTCTGTCGTAAACGTTGTTCCAATATTTGTTCCTAAAATAATGCCTATGGTTTGCGGAAAAGTGAGCATTCTTGCTGAAACCATGCCTATAGTAATGATCATTACAGCAGAGCTGCTTTGCAAAATAGCAGTAATCAATGTACCGATAAGCAGGCCTTTCCAGGGAGCATTTGTCAGCACTGCCAGCCAATTTTTCAAAGAATTGGCGGATAGATTAAAAAGTCCTGATCTTAAAAGTGTCATCCCATAAATAAATATCCCGATAAGCAGTAAAAATATTAACAGCTGGGTCAAGCCCTCACCCCCTACATCTATTACTATGGTGAATAAGGCAAGGACATGCCTGAGACAAAAAAGTTTAGTTTGTCCGCGTGCTGGGTAATAAAATATTATAATTAGTTAAAAACAAATGCCAGTGCAGGCTAATTACTGTTGACCTTTATAAGCTGTTATATTATAATTGCAAGGTACATGGAATAAACCATGTTGTTGATGTAAGTGTGTTGTGCTCGGAGGGAGGGAAAGAGAATGTCTAAAACCGTCGTTCGTAAAAACGAATCGCTTGAAGATGCTCTTCGTCGCTTCAAACGTACAGTATCAAAAACTGGTACTTTGCAGGAAGCAAGAAAGCGCGAATTCTACGAAAAACCTAGTATTAAACGTAAGAAAAAGTCTGAGGCTGCTAGAAAGCGTAAGTGGTAAGAGAGGGTGTATGTAATGAGTCTTCTCGAGCGTTTAAATGAAGATATGAAACAAGCGATGAGGAATAAAGAAAAAGAAAAACTCACTGTCATTCGTATGATTAAAGCTTCACTTCAAAACGAAGCCATCAAGCTCGGTGAAGAGCTTAACGAAGAACAGGAGTTAACTGTCCTTTCTCGCGAAGTTAAACAACGCAAGGATTCCCTCCATGAATTTGAAAAAGCAGGTCGTGAAGACCTTGTTGAAAAAATTCGTACTGAACTTCAGTATGTCGAATTATATATGCCAAAACAGCTCTCTGAAGAAGAGGTTTCCAAGATCGTTGCAGAAACGGTTGCAGAAACTGGTGCATCCTCAAAGGCTGATATGGGAAAAGTGATGGCTGCCATTATGCCTAAAGTTAAAGGCAAAGCAGACGGATCACTAGTAAATAAACTTGTACAACAACACCTTTCATAAAACTATGTAATAAAAGACCGAAGGCCCCTGGCTGACGGTCTTTTTTATTTTGTATGTCAGCTGGCGGCAGAGATAGCTCAGCATGGCATATCTCTGCATTTTTTATTTCTAATATCGGCGCCGGAAATCATCCATAGTGTTTTCGTGTGATTTTTAAATGAGCGAAAACTTCTTAGCAGTTTCTGCCTTTTGTTAAAATACTGAAATGCCTTTTCTGCTTCAGTTTTTATTTCCATCCGCTTCCATTCTTTTAAAGAACAGCGGTTAGTCATTTCGTTAATAAGTTTAATAATCTGCGGGAAATCATTCTCCTGAAGAAATACAATTTCATCGTGTCCTTCATATACAGAGAAGATTTCCGCCTCAGAAAAACGGTTAGAATAGATAAGAATTTTTTGATACATAGACTTTTGCAATTCATTGGTGTTTTTAAGCAGGTTTAAAAGAGTTTCACCTGCGGACTCGTCATGTCCTATCTCTAACTGACATTCCAATAATAAACAAGTTTTTTTTACATAGCTCAAAAGCGCACTTTCAAGAGAGAAAACGGACCGGAGTGTTTTAAGCATATTATCATCATTAATGGGGCAGCAATACATTTTCATCACATCCCATCAGCAATCATCTTTATGGTGCTTCGGTTTTGGACAGCAGCACTCGCACTTAGGGCAGTGGCAGTGCATACATTTTAGGCAGTGGCAGCCGCAAGTGCATTTCTTCGGCTTAGCCTTCTTACAGCATTCATCCTTATCTTCAAACTCCAGCACATTCTCCAATTTTCTCAAAAGCAGCCACTCCTTCATTACGACTGTTTCGAGGAGTTGATTGACACTTTTATTAAATTTAATGATCTCTTTATTTGTAGGATCTGTGGGAAAGTCAAGGCATTCGCCGACAAAAGCCTGAATCTTTTCTGATTCTGCATTCATAATATGTGAAAGAGCAATTTCCTCAAGGGCAATTGACTCTAAAAGATCTATAACCACTTCTTTCCGGTCGGGCCGATGGGGCTCAGGTGGAATAGTTGGCATACTCATAATCCGGGGACCTCCTTTTATCTTCTGTATATTTTAGACTATGGAATATAGAAGCTTGTTGTGCGATTTGGGCAAGCCTGAATACAGGGCAATTAAATAAATTGCAATCTTATGAAACCAAAAAAGGCTGGAATTAATTCCAGCCTTTTTTGGTCTTAGTCCTCATCACAATCTTCTATCACAACATTTGATAATTCAGTAATAACGCCAGGATTAATAACGAATGACGTTGGAGCTTCAGGATCATCACTTGTAATTGCCAGGTTAACAATAAAATTGCCTTCTTCATCAACTGTGACTGTACCTGTTGCTTCTCCAATGCCTTGTACATTCCATATTCCAGTAATTGTTGCTGAAGTTGGTTCATCTTCAGGCGAACAAGTTAAATCTACCAGGTCCAGCTGATTAAATGTTAATGTTATTTCTTGTTCTCCCTGCTGTCCTTCAAAATTGAAGTTTGCAACTGGATTTGTCAGGTTGCAGTTGTTGCAAACACTGATTAAGGCTACGTTTACTTGGCCTGTTGCTGGTTGACCATCAATGAGTACAGTAACATCGAAAATATTATTTCCAGTGACTCTTACACTACAAGGGCATTCTAGGATTGGCGGAGGTGTTACGGTCGGAGTTGTCGTCGGCCCTGGCGGGAATTCTTCGGCAAAGTCAATAACATCTTCAAGTTTTGTCAGAAGGATGAACTCCTTATGCATAGCAAGCTTTAACACCTTTGCTACGTCCCGGTTCACCATCAGCAATTCCTCAAGAGTTTCTACCATTGGATCGCCTATAGGAATTCCTGCATCATCAACAAGGGTTCCGAGAGCTCTTTGAAGCTTTTCTGCTTCTGCATTCACCAGATGTGCTAAACTCAGCTCTTCCAAACCAATGGAAGCAAGCAGCAAATTGATAACCTCTTCACGATCAATTAAAATATCAGGCGAAATGTCTGGTATATTTGGATATCCCATTTCATTCACCTCCTTAATATAAGTTATTCATCATGATTTATAGTGCCTGTTTACCAGCCCAGAGTAATGCAAATACGGCAATAGACTAGGCAAAAACCCGGATAAGTTCCGGGTTTTATCTGGATTTATAACCTTAATAAAAAATAACTTTATTCTGCACCATTCGTGCCAGTTGGTGTAGCTGGTGGTGTGAACTCTTCTGCAAAGTCAATAACATCTTCCAGCTTTGTTAAAAGAATAAATTCCTTATGCATGGCAAATTTTAAAACCTTAGCCACATCACGATTTACTTGCAAAAGTTCTTCCAATGTATCCACCAATGGTAAAGGTACTGTTCCATCGGGAAGCTCTAGAGTACCTAACGCTCTCTGAAGTTTTTCTGCTTCAGCATTTACTAAGTGAGCTAACGCAAGCTCCTCGAGGCCGATAGATGCCAATAAAAGATTAATAACATCTTCACGATCAATAGTTATATCGGGATTAATGTCTGGAATGTTTGGATATCCCATTAAACAATCTCCTTTCTAATTTTAGGTTCACTTTAGGGTATTCATTTTAAATATTTGAGTAAGTGCCTTTTACCTATTTTTCAGAGAAAAATCTGTACAAATGCATAGAAAAAGTACAATTGTTGGTAGCATTGAAATTAGATAATTGTAATCATAGCTGATCATATTTTACTGGTGAAAGAGGGTTATACTAAAATAAGGATATACAGGTTGATTTTTTCTTTTAAAAGTGAAACTTTTTCAGAGTTCAACCGTAGATACATACATCTATTCTAATTAAACTTCGAAGGGGGGAAAGAGATGACTGCAAGAAGGCTATTGACTGTCTTTTCCTTTTTGCTTGCTTTTGTGCTGCTGGCAGTCCCTTTTCAGGGAAAAGCCGAAAATGAAATAATCTATATCGCTCCTATTGAAGAAACGGTAGAAAAAGGGCTTTATGCTTTTTTGAGCAGGGCTGTCCATACAGCCGAGGAAGAGAATGCTTCTGCCATTATATTTGAAGTAAATACTCCAGGAGGGGCAGTAGATGCAGCAGGTGAGATCGGAAAGCTTTTGACATCCACTAAAGTGAAAACGATTTCGTTTGTTAACAAGCAGGCTTTATCAGCTGGTGCCTATATTTCATTAAATACAGATGAAATTTACATGGTTCCTGGCTCGACAATGGGTTCTGCAGCCATCATCGACCAGCAGGGCAACACGGCAGGAAAGAAAGCTGAATCATACTGGTTTGCTGCTATGCAGAGCGCGGCAAAGCAGACAGATAGAGATCCTATTTATGCACTTGCTATGGCAGATGATTCAGTGGATTTGCCAGAGCTTGGCGCTCCAAAAGGAAAACTGCTCACCCTAACAGCAGATCAGGCTGAGGAAGTGGGCTATTCGGAAGGTACCGTTAATTCGAGGGCTGATTTATTAAAAAGGCTGGGATATGAAAACGCTGAAATAAGAACAATTGATGAAAGTTTTGCAGAAAAGCTTGCTCGCTTTATTACCCATCCGGTGGTGGTGCCAATTCTTTTATCCATTGGGAGCCTGGGGCTGGTACTTGAGCTGTATTCGCCGGGTTTTGGTATTCCAGGTTTTATGGGGCTATCAGCATTGTTGCTTTTCTTCTACGGGCATATGGTTGCGGGATTAGCAGGGTATGAAACGCTTATCCTATTTGTAATCGGCATTGGCTTAATTATTGCAGAGTTTTTCCTCCCGGGCGGCATTGCGGGAATAGCGGGCATAGCATCTATACTGGGCAGCCTGTTTTTGGCGACTGACAATGTTGCCCATATGGGAATGTCAATATTAATCGCTCTCGGAATATCAGTTTTGGCGTCTATTTTAATGATAAAGGTGTTTGGTAAAAAGATGAAATTCTTTAAAAAGATCATTTTAACCGATAGCACGAATACGGAAAAAGGCTATATTTCGAATAAAAGCAGGCTTGAACTGATTGGACTCGAAGGATATGCACTCACTGCATTGCGTCCTTCAGGGACGGTAGTCCTCAAGGATGAACGGATTGACGTTGTCAGCGAGGGAGGCTATATTGCCAAAGGAGCCAAAGTAAAAGTGGTTAAGGCAGAAGGTTCCCGTATTGTTGTAAGGGAAATATCTAATCTTGATTTAGATAAATAAAAATTTCAGGAGGTAGGAACATGCTAGAAGCAGGAACAGTATTTGTCCTGGTTGCCGTCGTACTGGGTGTCATTTTGTTGGGAATATTATTCACCTTTGTACCGGTCATGCTGTGGATTTCAGCCTTGGCAGCCGGAGTAAGAGTCAGCATATTTACATTAATTGGGATGAGGCTTCGCCGGGTTATACCTAGTCGCGTGATTAATCCGTTAATTAAGGCCCATAAAGCAGGGCTGGATGTTTCAACAAACCAGCTGGAGAGCCATTATCTTGCGGGAGGTAATGTTGATCGCGTTGTTAATGCTTTGATTGCGGCACACCGTGCAAATATTGATTTAAGCTTCGAACGCAGTGCGGCCATTGATTTGGCGGGCCGTGACGTTTTGGAAGCCGTTCAGATGAGCGTTAACCCTAAAGTAATCGAAACACCTTTCATTGCTGGTGTAGCGATGGATGGCATTGAAGTGAAGGCTAAAGCAAGAATCACAGTAAGAGCCAATATAGACCGCCTTGTTGGGGGAGCCGGCGAGGAAACGATTGTGGCACGTGTCGGCGAAGGGATTGTCTCTACAATCGGTTCATCCGACAATCATAAAAAGGTTCTTGAAAATCCAGACATGATTTCTCAAACAGTTCTTTCAAAAGGTTTAGATGCAGGAACTGCCTTTGAGATTCTCTCGATCGATATTGCGGATGTGGACATCGGCAAGAACATTGGAGCAGAATTGCAGACTGAACAGGCTGAGGCGGATAAGAAAATTGCCCAGGCAAAAGCGGAAGAAAGACGTGCAATGGCTGTTGCGCAGGAACAGGAAATGAAAGCTCGCGTAGAAGAAATGAGAGCAAAGGTTGTTGAGGCAGAGGCACAGGTACCGCTAGCTATGTCAGAAGCGTTGCGTTCCGGAAATATCGGTGTTATGGATTATATGAATATCCAAAACATCTCTGCTGATACGGAGATGAGAGATTCAATAGGTAATATGAGTGAAGATCGCAAAGACGGCCGCAAAAACGACTAAATGATCCCTTAGGGGGGAAGGGAGGAAACTCTCTTGGAAATATTATTAGAGAATCCATTTATTCTCATAGCTCTATTAGCGTTTATCTCCTCCTTCTTTAAGAAAAAGAAGGGACAACAGCCTGAAAATAATAATAAACGTCAACAACAGAGGCCGCAGCAGCAATCAGAGCATCCTGTTCTGGAGTCTTCAATGGAAGATGCGCTGAAGGAAGAAAAGAGGCAGCAGGCTGAAAGAGCAAGCAGGATAGAAGAAGAATACAGGCGGAGGAAACAGCAGGCTGAGGAAAGCATGAGGGCCCTTCAGATCCAAAAGCGAGCTGCTGAAAGGCAAGCAAATTTATTAAGGGAGCCATCTGCAAAGCCAGTGGAGCGCTCTCAAACCCAAATGCAAACATCAGGACAGTTTACGCATCAAAAGCAGGCGATTGTCGATGGAATTATTTGGGCGGAGATCCTCGGTCCGCCCAGAGCGAAAAATCGCCATCGGGCGATTAAAAGGAAGTAATCAAAAATAAGTGCTAGAACCCCCTTTCATTTCATACATATGAGATGAAAGGGGGTTCTTATTTTATGGCAAAAAAATGGGGACATTTCGTCCGCGGCTGGATGACTAAAAATATGGAGCTTCCTCAAGATGTCATGATGGATTTACCCCGGATCACTATGATTGGACAAATCCATATATATATTGAAAACCACAGAGGATTACTTGCCTTTTCAGATAAGGAACTAAGGCTGCTTTTAAAGCAGGGGCAGCTATTAATAAAGGGTAAAGCGTTTGTTATAAAAACGATTTTGCCTGAAGAAATACTGCTGGAGGGGAAAATTGACTCAGTAACCTATATTACAGACAATGATTAATTATTCAGGGGGAAGGAAATGAAGAACCAGTGGATTGAGTTTTATAGGGGTCTTGTAACAGTTAAAGCAAGCGGGAATGGAATTGAACAGTTTATTAATACACTTACCCGAAGTGGTATTTACATTTGGAATGTAAAAAATCATGGCACACAGGCCGTAACCTTTAAAATGAAGCTTGAAGATGCAAAAAAAATCAGAAGCCTTGCCAGGAACAGCGATTGCAAAATCGAGTTCCTGCAGCGGGCGGGGGTCCCTTTTCTTTTTAAAAGGCTTCTTAAAAACAGCGGGTTTGTTGCCGGAGCTTTGGCTTTTCTCGCAGTGATTCTCCTTCTATCAAATATGGTATGGGGAATTGAAATTAAAGGGGCAAACCCTGCCACTGAATATCAAATTCGCAAGGAATTGGACAAGATGGGTGTTAAAACAGGAAAGCTGCAATTCTTTGTTAATAATGTGGAGTCGATTCAGCGAAAGCTATCCAATAATATTGAGGCCATTACGTGGGTTGGTGTGGAGTTAAAAGGGACAACCTACCATTTACAAGTTGTAGAAAAGAATGAACCTGATAAACCGGAACATTTAAGCCCGCGTCATCTAGTTGCCAAAAAGAAGGCCGTCATAGTGGACATGTTTGTTGAAGATGGCCGGCCCGTTGTAGACATACATGATCATGTTCAGCCCGGCCAGCTGCTGGTATCTGGCATAATCGGCAAAGAAGGGGAAACAGAGACCATTCCTGCAAAAGGGGAAATTTTTGGGGAGACATGGTACAAGTCAACAGTTGAACTGCCGCTTAAGAGCACTTTTCAGGTTTTTAATGGGAATGAAAAAATAAAGCACTCCATAACAATTGGGTCGTTAAACATTCCAGTATGGGGTTTTGGCAAGCCGGAGTTTAAAGAATATGAATTAGAGGAAAATGAAAAGAGAATCAGGTTCTTGAAATGGGAACTTCCTTTTTCATATAAAAATGTAACTTACAGGGAAAGGGAGCAGGTAACCAGAATTTATTCAAATGAAGAAGCATTTGATGTTGCGAAAGTTATGGCACGAAATGATATAAAAAACCGTTTAGATGAAAATGCTAAGGTTAAGGGTGAAAAAGTTTTGCACCAATCAGTCGACAATGGTAAAGTAACAATAGCAATACATTTCCAAATTATTGAGAATATTGCAGAAGGACAACCAATTATTCAAGGAGATTCGGAATGACAGAAGACTTGAAAACAATGAACGTGCAGCTGGAAGACCCAAATGAAGCAATTGCCTTATTGGGGAATTCGGATGCTAACCTAAAAATTATTGAGCAAGAACTGAATGTTTCCATTGTGACCAGAGGTGAATCGGTTTATGTATCTGGAGAAATGGATAAGGTAGAGCTGGTCGGCAAGGTTTTGGAAAAATTGTTGTATGTTATTCGAAAAGGAATAAATATAAGCCAGAGAGATGTTATGTATGCACTTCAAATGGCGAATAAAGGAACACTTGAATATTTCAGCGACTTATATGAAGAAGAAATAACGAAAAACGCCAAAGGCAAGTCCATTCGCGTCAAAACACTGGGGCAGCGCCAATATATCAATGCCATCCGTAAGAATGACCTTGTGTTTGGCATTGGTCCGGCTGGAACAGGAAAGACGTATTTGGCGGTTGTCATGGCAGTCAACGCATTAAAGAATGGGAATGTGAAGCGGATTATCCTTACTCGGCCTGCTGTTGAAGCAGGGGAAAGCCTCGGGTTTTTGCCGGGGGATTTAAAGGAAAAGGTCGATCCTTATTTGAGGCCATTATATGATGCATTGCATGACATTTTAGGTGCAGAGCATACCCAAAGGATGATTGAAAGAGGTACGATTGAAATTGCCCCGTTGGCTTATATGCGGGGGAGAACATTGGATGACGCCTTTGTTATCCTGGATGAAGCACAAAATACAACTCAGGCACAAATGAAAATGTTTTTAACCCGCCTGGGATTCGGATCAAAAATGATTATAACCGGAGATCAAACACAAGTGGATCTTCCAAAGGGAGTAAAATCAGGGTTAATTGTTGCCGAGAACATTCTTGGCGGAGTAAATGGTTTATCATTTGTTCATCTGGAACAAAGTGATGTTGTGCGCCATCCGCTCGTAGCAAAAATTATCCATGCCTATGAAAAAGACAATAGCTAAAAACCGCCGCCCTTGGCGGTTTTTTAATTGGAGTTAGGATCATTGCCTAACTTCTCTATGCTTTAAAACCTTGTGGCAGGATTTGCACTTTTCCTTGAAGACTATGGAATTATTTGCTATTAGTGAAATGTTTAGGTAACCTGTTACTAAATAGACATTTTTCTTGGTGAAACTTAGTAAAAAAACTGTTATGATTTTACATAATTAAAGAGAATCCATTGAGTTGCTAATAAAGCTATCTGGCAGCTTTTAGCCAAGATAGGAGGGGTAATTGTGGCAAACCTTCAGCAGAGTATGACTAAAATCAGGAATTTATTAAATATGACTTTTTTTCGGGTGCTGTTATTTCTTCTTTTGGGAATTGTTATGTATTTTTCCATGTATAGCAATGTTAAACCGGAAAAATTGGATCTTAGTTTGTTCTCTGTAGCTGAACAGACCATCAGATCCCCGATTACGATTGAAGATAAAGCGAGCACAGAGAGAAAGAAAAAAGATGCCGAAAATAATGTTAAGGATATATATGTTGTAAAAAAAGAAATAGCCCAAAACCGGGTCGATTTAGTCACCTCCATTTTTGGATCTGTTTCTGAAGTGAATGAAGAAGTCCAGGAAGAGATGGAAGAAAAGGAGAAAGAGACATCTGCATCTGATCAGTTGGGGGAAGAAATACCGGAGCCATCTGTTCCTTCTCCCAATGAGAAACTGGCACGGGTAAAAGAAAAATTGACAGAAGATGTAACAAGGGAAGTATCTGATGGAGTATTTCTGGCATTGCTGCAGGCAAAAGAAGGGGAACTTTCAATTGCCAAGGACCTCACGGTAACAGCCATTAATAAGATTATGAATAGTGAAATACCTGCAGAGCAGGTAGAGAATGCTAAAAAGAGGGTCGAGGAAGAACTTCGATTTACCAGTTTAAGTGCTGATTTAAAGCAGGCTGCAATTGAATTGGGTCGTTATGCCATTTATCAAAATCAATTTTATGACCCGGTTGCAACTGAAGAATTGCGCCAGCAGACTGTAGAGAGTGTTGAACCTGTTAAAATTCTTCAGGGTCAGATCATCGTTGAAGAAAATCAGCTGATCAGCAGAGATATTTACAGACAGCTTGAGCTTGTCGGGCTGCTCGACAGCGTTACTTCACTGCAGCCTTTCATCGGATTGTCACTGATCATCGTGATTGTTCTTTCTGCTCTGTACTACTACTTCCATGAATTAAATGTTCAATCTGATGTCAAGCAAAGTTATTTGCTGCTGTTCAGCCTCGTATTTATCTTGTCCCTATTGCTTATGAAGGTCATTAGCATTTTCCAGGACTACGATTACTCGGAAATAGGCTACATCTTCCCTGCTGCTATGGGTGCAATGCTAATTAAGATTTTAATCGATGAAAAACTGGCGCTTTACTATACAATCATAATGGCAATTTGCGGCAGCATTATTTTCAACGAGGGAATAACAGGCACATTCCAGGTTACCGCGGGAATCTATATCATATGCAGTGGTTTAGCGGCAATTCTGTTTTTAAGCAAGCAAAATCGCCGATCGAAAATTCTGCAGGCAGGGCTGTTTGTATCAGCAGTAAATATTGCCGTTATTTTTTCGCTGCTGTTTCTAAGAAATGGCCATTATGATACTGTTGAATATGGTTTTTATTTTGTGATTGCTCTTATTTCAGGCATATCCTCCGCAGTACTTACGATTGGGCTGCTGCCGTATTTTGAAGCCGGCTTTGGCATTTTATCAACCATGAAGCTGATCGAGCTGTCGAATCCAAATCATCCGCTGCTGCGAAAGATTTTGACGGAGTCACCAGGAACTTATCATCATAGTGTGATGGTTGCCAATCTTTCAGAATCGGCCTGTGAAGCAATTGGTGCAAATGGACTTTTGGCAAGGGTTGGCTGCTATTATCACGATATCGGCAAAACGAAGCGCCCGCAATTTTTTATCGAAAACCAGGTTAATATTGAAAACCCTCATGACCGGCTGCCGCCGCAGACCAGCAAAAATATCATCATTGCCCATGCAGCAGATGGTGCGGAAATGCTAAGAAAGCATAAGATGCCGAAAGAGATTGTCGATATTGCCGAGCAGCATCATGGGACTACGTTGCTAAAATATTTTTACCATAAAGCAAAACAAAATGGCCTGGAAGTCAAAGAAGAGGATTACCGTTATCCCGGACCGAAAGCGCAATCAAAGGAATCCGCAGTTATTGGGATCGCGGATAGTGTGGAGGCTGCAGTTCGATCCATGTCACACCCTACTACTGAACAAATCGAAGGGCTGGTCAGAAGTATCATTGCAGACCGGCTTCAGGATGGACAGCTCAATGAATGTGATTTAACCTTAAAAGAACTGGAAACCGTTTCGCACTCATTTTGCGAAACGTTAAACGGAATATTCCATTCTCGAATAGAATATCCTGAAATGACAAAACAGAAGGTGAAACAAGCATGAGTTTAAGCATTGACTTTTTAGATGAGACAAATGAACTGACGGAAAAAGATATAGCACAGATAGAAGATTTAATTAACTTTGCTGCTTCAAGAGAAGGAGTAGAAGCGGATAGCGAAGTATCAATTACATTTGTGGCGAATGATCGTATACAAGAGATCAATAGGGAATACCGTGATAAAGATCGGCCGACGGATGTTATTTCTTTTGCTATGGAAGAACTCGGTGAAGGAGAAGTCGAGCTTGTTGGTGTGGATATGCCAAGGGTTTTGGGTGACATTATCATATCTGTTGCGAAAGCAAAGGAGCAGGCAGAGGAATACGGACACTCTTTTATGCGGGAACTTGGTTTTTTGGCGGTTCATGGCTTCCTTCATCTCCTGGGGTATGATCATGAAAACCAAGAGGATGAGGAAAAAATGTTTTCCCGCCAGAAGGATATTTTAGATGACTTCGGGCTCACGAGGTAGTAAGAAACGTACCCACAGTGTCCTAAAATCCTTTACTTTTGCATTTTCCGGTATCAGATCAGCTGTGAAGAAAGAAAGGAACCTGCAAATACACCTGTTTATTTCCTTAGCTGTTATTTTGCTTGGATTAATATTTGCAATTTCCCGGTTTGAGTGGATTATCATCCTTTTCGCCATCGGTGGAATGCTCTCACTTGAATTAATGAATACGGCTGTTGAAAGAGTTGTCGATCTTGTAACTGAAGAGTATCATCCCCTTGCAAAGCAAGCGAAGGATACTGCTGCCGGAGCCGTTTTTATATATGCCTTTTTAAGTGTAATTATTGGAACCATCATTTTTTTGCCTAAAATCATTGCTTATATGAGCTGAACGAAAGCTGTCCTATTGGGCGGCTTATTTTTTCTAACCAGTTAATTTCGAGTGCAGCAAAGAAGCTGGTCAGGCTAACAGCACAAAATTGTTATTTCCGAGTTTGAAAACGCTCACTCAATCCGCTAAAATGACAGAACAGCCAATAAAAAATTTTAAAAGCTGATATATTTTTAGAAAATTCAATTTTTTTATTACGATTTTGCTACAAACGATGAAAATGACGGCAAAATGTTGTAAAATAAAAGGGAGGCGGCAGCCTTCTTACTTGAAAGGAAGAAATAATTGTGAAAATGGATCAACTAATTGAAGAAGCAAAGATAGCAAGAGATAGAGCATATGTACCTTATTCAAAATTTAAAGTAGGAGCAGCGCTTTTAAGTGATGACGGGCAGGTCTTCCATGGCTGTAATATTGAGAATGCAGCTTACAGCATGTGCAACTGTGCCGAAAGGACTGCTCTGTTCAAAGCATATTCGGATGGAGTTAAAAACTTTTCGGCCATTGCCGTAGTCGCTGACACAGATCGTCCAGTGCCTCCATGCGGTGCTTGCAGGCAGGTAATATCAGAGTTATGCCCCCCAGATATGAAAGTGGTTTTAACAAATTTAAAAGGGGATATAAGTGAATTAACAGTAGAAGAATTATTGCCAGGAGCATTTTCACCGGAGGATCTACATGAATAACGAGACAACAGCAAAAGGCCACAAATCAGGGTTTATTTCCATAATTGGCAGGCCAAACGTTGGTAAGTCAACCTTTTTAAATCGCGTAATCGGACAAAAAATTGCCATTATGAGTGATAAGCCGCAAACGACACGCAATAAAGTCCAAGGTGTCCTGACAACAGATGATGCACAATTTATCTTCATCGATACACCTGGAATCCATAAACCAAAGCACAAGCTGGGAGACTTTATGATGAAAGTTGCCCAAAACACGCTTAAGGAAGTTGATGTTATCCTGTTTATGGTTAATGCCCAGGAAGGTTTCGGCCGCGGTGAAGAATTTATCATTGAAAAATTTCAGTCAGTTCGTACTCCTATTTTCCTTGTTATCAATAAAATTGACCAGGTACATCCGGATGAACTACTGAAGTTAATTGATTCTTACAAGGAGAAGTACGAATTCAGTGAAATTATCCCCATATCTGCTCTTGAGGGAAATAATGTTGAGACACTTTTGGGACAGATTAAGGAATATATTCCGGAGGGACCGCAGTTTTATCCTGCCGACCAGGTGACTGACCACCCTGAAAGATTTATTGTTTCCGAACTGATCAGAGAAAAAGTACTGCACCTTACAAGAGAAGAAATTCCGCACTCGCTGGCCGTAATGATCGATAAGATGGAGCGCCGTGAAGAGAAAGATGTCGTTCATGTGATGGCCACCATTATCGTAGAACGTGATTCGCAAAAAGGCATTGTAATCGGAAAGCAGGGAAAAATGCTGAAGGAAGTTGGTAAACGGGCAAGGGTGGATATTGAAAATCTGCTCGGGTCAAAAGTCTATCTTGAGCTTTGGGTTAAGGTTCAAAAAGATTGGCGAAACAAAATGTCCCAGCTTCGCGATTTTGGTTTCCGTGAGGATGAGTACTAATTTACCAGCCCTAATTAAAGTATTAACGGTTTTTGGTTAATATGCATGATACTGATTGACAATATTTTCGTCTCATGATTTTACAAAGACAGGCTATGATATAGATAAAGTATTGGGATAAATAAATTGCTAGTTGAATAACGGAAAGGTGGGGTTTTCGATGATGGATTTTACCTGGAAAGTGTTTTCCCAGACAGGTAATATTGACACATATCTTCTCTTCAAGGAGCTAGAAAAGGAAACTCAAGATATACCCGGAAATAACGATGAAGAGCTAGCAGAAGCTGATTTTCCCATCTCATAGGTTTGTCGAAAGACAGGGATGGTGTCAAAGGTGCTTGATAAATGTGAAGGCATCGTCATAAGAACTACTAATTATAGCGAAACAAATAAAATAGTCACCCTATACACCCGTGAGTGGGGAAAGGTTGGTGTGATGGCACGCGGGGCGAAAAAGCCGAACAGCCGCCTTGCTGCTGTCACCCAGCTTTTTACATACGGATACTTTTTAGTACAAAGAGGAAGCGGATTAGGGACTCTTCAACAAGGAGAAATGGCTGCGTCCATGCGTTCCATCAAAGAAGATATATTTCTGACCGCTTACGCAAGCTATATTGTGGATTTAACTGATAAAAGCACAGAGGACAAAAAACCAAACCCTTTTCTATTTGAATTGCTTTACCAGTCCCTGAATTTTATTAATGAAGGATATGACCCCGAGATAATAACAAACATTTATGAAATGAAAATGTTGAATAGTTTGGGATTATATCCTGTTCTTGATCAATGTTCTGTCTGTGGAAGCACTGACGGGCATTTTTCATTTTCTATCCGGGAAAACGGCTTAATTTGTCACCGTTGCCTCGAAAAAGACCCGTATCATTATAAGGTTACACAGGGGACTATCAAGCTGCTGCGCCTGTTTTACTTTTTTGACTTGTCCAGGCTTGGAAATATCTCTGTCAAGCCAGAAACAAAAGCGGAATTGAAAAAAATTATTTCAGCTTATTACGAAGAATACTCGGGCCTCAACTTAAAAACAAAAAAATTTCTAAACCAGATGGCCAAGTTTGATGATCTTATGTAATTTAAACGCACCTTAGCTTTGGCTGCCCCTGAATATTGACAATCAATATTGTTTCCGCTATGATTCAAATTAATTAAATAATTGCAGTGAAGGAGAAGAGTACTTAACTCATTCTATAAAAGCGAACCTGGGACGGTGGAAGCCAGGCATGGAAGGTTGAGGAAGGGCGCTCCAGAGCAATATTGTCTTTTGATACAAAAGAGGCTGCGGCAAAGGCTGCAGCAAATAGGGTGGAACCGCGGGTAAACTCTCGTCCCTATGCCTTGAGCATAGAGACGGGAGTTTTTTTATGTTCAGCTCCATTAAAGCTTATTGTGGCTTTTAACACCCTGATAGCAGAGATCAACAGACAAGGTTAATAAAGCCAAATATTTAATACTAAAATCAGGAAAAAGGAAGAGGTGTCCTATGAATATTCAAAATATGATATTAACACTCCAAAAACATTGGTCAGCCCAGGGCTGTATTCTAATGCAGGCGTATGATGTGGAAAAAGGCGCAGGTACGATGAGTCCCTATACTTTTTTAAGAGCAATCGGACCAGAGCCGTGGAATGTGGCCTATGTAGAGCCTTCACGCCGCCCTGCTGACGGACGCTATGGGGAGAATCCAAACAGGCTTTATCAGCATCACCAATTTCAAGTGATTATGAAACCTTCTCCGGATAACATCCAGGAGTTATACCTAGATTCCTTAAAAGCATTAGGTATAGATCCGCTGGAACATGATATCCGCTTTGTGGAAGATAACTGGGAAAACCCATCCCTTGGCTGTGCTGGCTTAGGATGGGAAGTGTGGCTTGATGGAATGGAAATTACCCAATTCACGTATTTCCAGCAGGTGGGCGGATTAGAGTGCAAGCCGGTTTCTGTTGAAATTACATATGGAATTGAAAGACTTGCATCCTACATCCAGGATAAAGAAAATGTGTTTGACCTTGAATGGACAGATGGCTTTACGGTAAGAGATATATTCCTGCAGCCTGAGTTTGAGCATTCAAAATATACGTTTGAAACTTCAGATCCAGATATGCTTTTCAATTTGTTCAATATCTATGAAAAAGAAGCGCACAGGCAAATGGATGAAGGCCTTGTCCATCCGGCATATGATTATGTTTTAAAATGTTCGCACACTTTTAACCTGCTTGATGCCAGAGGAGCTATATCTGTAACAGAAAGAACTGGTTATATAGCCCGCTGCAGAAACCTGGCCAGAAAAGTTGCCAAAACCTTCTATGAAGAAAGAGAGAAGCTTGGTTTTCCAATTTTAAATGCAAAGGAGGAAGGAACCCATGAATAAAAAAGATCTGCTGTTGGAAATTGGCCTTGAAGAAATGCCGGCAAGATTTGTGACTAATTCAATGAATCAGCTTTCAGATAAAGTAAGCTCCTGGCTTAAAGAGAAGAAGATTTCTCATGAAGAAATAAAAACCTATTCATCTCCACGCCGTTTGGCTATTCTTGTAACTGGCGTAAATACTGCACAGGAAGACATAAATGAAGAAGCAAAAGGGCCTGCCAAAAAAATTGCATTAAACGAAAATGGCGAATGGTCAAAAGCTGCAATTGGATTTAGCCGCGGCCAAGGTGCCTCTGTAGAGGACATCTTCTTTAAAGAAATTAATGGGATTGAATATGCTCATGTCAACAAATTTATTAAGGGACAGGAAACAGCTGCCCTTCTGCCAGAACTGCAGCAGCTTATTACTTCTTTAACATTTCCAAAGAATATGAAATGGGCAGACCAGGAGCTTCGTTTTGTAAGGCCTATTAAATGGCTAATGGCCTTATTCGGAAACGAAGTCATCCCTTTTGCCATAACAAATGTCCAAACATCGAATTGGACAAGAGGACACCGATTCCTGGGTAAAGATATTGAGCTCAGCAATCCGGCTGATTATGAAAAAGCTTTGCTGGCACAATATGTGATTACGAACCCGCAGGAAAGAAAAAATGCCATTCAATCACAGCTGGAAAAGATTGAAGAAGAAAACGGATGGGTTATACCTGTAGACGAGGATTTATTAGAGGAAGTAAATAATCTTGTTGAATACCCTACTGCTTTATATGGCCAATTCGAAGAGGAATTTCTTGAACTTCCAGAAGAAGTTTTGATTACATCTATGAAAGAACATCAGCGTTATTTTCCGGTGAAATCAAAAGATGAAAAGCTGCTTCCTTATTTCGTGACAGTCAGAAATGGCGGACATGAGCATCTGGAGAAAGTGGCTAAAGGAAATGAAAAAGTTCTAAGAGCAAGGCTTGCTGATGCTGCATTCTTCTATAAAGAAGACCAGAAAACGGATATTAATGTTTCATTGGCTAAGCTTAAAAGCATAGTATACCATGAAGAAATCGGTACGCTTGCGGAAAAAGTCGCTCGTGTGCGCCAATTGGCAAATAAATTAAGTGATGAACTAGGTTTCAGTGACGAGGAAAAAGCAGTCGCAGACCGTGCTGCTGAAATAAGCAAATTCGACCTTGTTTCCCATATGGTTTATGAGTTTCCAGAGCTACAGGGATTCATGGGAGAAAAATATGCTCTCCAAAAAGGCGAAAAAGAAGCAGTTGCACATGCCATTAATGAGCATTATATGCCGCGAAATGCAGAAGATAAAACGCCTTCAGGCAATGCTGGGGCTGTACTGGCCATTTCTGAAAAAATGGATACAATCGTCTCTTCCTTTGCGATTGGCATAATTCCAAGCGGGTCGCAGGATCCTTATGCTCTAAGAAGACAGGCGACAGGGATCATCCAAACATTATTGGCAAAGAATTGGAATGTTAAGCTTGAAAACCTGATTGATTTATCACTGGAAGCAGTCCTTAATGCGAAGATCGGCAAGAAGACAAAAGAGGAACTTTTTCAGGAATTGGTTTCATTCTTTAAGCTAAGGGTCAAGTATATGCTACAGGAAAAAGCCGTTCGATATGACTTAATTGACGCTGTTTTAGGCGGAAAAATCGGCTCGGTGCCATCCATTGTAGAAAGAGCTGAAGTCCTTGAGTCCAACAAGGATTCTGAAGGCTTTAAAGAAAGCATAGAAGCGCTTAGCCGTGTTATTAATATTTCTTCAAAAGCGGAAGAAAAGGGCGAAGTCGATAGCAGCATGTTTGAGAATGAGTTTGAAAAAGCTCTTTTTAATAAATACCTATCAGTGAGTGAAGAATTGCGTAAAGAGGTTTCAGAGGAAGAAGCTTTTAACTTGCTCATAAGCATGAAGCCAGAGATTGACCAATACTTCGAACATACAATGGTTATGGCCGAGAACGGGGCAGTCAGGACAAACAGACTGAATCAAATGACACTTTTAGCCGAATTAATTATGCAGTTTGCCAATATGAATGAAATTATTGTTAAATAACGAGCTAAAATTTTGCCTTTCATGATGGAATAGGATTAAATTTGAATAAGGAACGGCAGCAGGATGCTGCTGCCAGGTATAGGAAGAGCCTGTTATATCTGCGACGGGCTCTTTCATATTTTTGACACAATGTGCTGGCAATAACTGAATATGTGTGAAACGCACCTTTTCATTTATGGCAAATAGTATATAATAATTATATAAAAGTATAACCTTATTTATATTGAATTCAGAAGGTCTGGCAATGTATACCCTTTAAAATAGACCGGATCTTTCCCATGTTAGGTGGTGAGGAAAATCGAATTAAATAAAAGGCAGGAAAAGATTATTGAAATTGTGAAGGAAAATGGTCCAATCACTGGCGAGAGCATAGCAGAACAATTAAACTTGACCAGGGCAACTTTAAGGCCGGATTTGGCCATTTTGACAATGGCAGGCTATTTGGATGCCCGTCCTCGTGTAGGCTATTTTTATACGGGCAAAACAGGTGCCCAGTTATTAACGGAAAACCTTCAAAAGCTGTATGTAAAGGATTATCAGTCAATTCCGGTTGTGGTCAATGAAAATGTTTCAGTATATGATGCTATTGTTACGATGTTTCTGGAAGACGTAGGCACATTATTTGTTGTCGACCAGGATTCTTTGCTTGTTGGAGTTTTATCCAGAAAGGATCTCTTCGTGCAAGTATTGGAAAGCAGGAGCTGAACTCAATTCCTGTGAACATTATTATGACTAGAATGCCGAATATAACGATGTGCGAGAAAGAGGATTTACTTATAGAGGTAGCTAAAAAGCTGATCGAAAAGCAAATTGATGCACTGCCGGTAGTAAAGAAGTCTGATAAGGGATTTGAAGTTAACGGCAGAATAACAAAAACCAATTTAACGAAAGCATTCTTAGCCCTTGCGGGGGAAAAGTAGATTAATCGATAGAAGGAGATGGTGTTGAAGAATGGGAAAAATGCCGATCATCTACGTCGTTTCTGACTCAGTTGGGGAAACAGCCGAACTTGTTACGAAGGCTGCCACGAGCCAGTTTAATGGCAGTGATATAACCATCAAGCGTTTTCCGTATGTTGAAGAAAAGGTACATATTGATGAAGTCATTTCTCTTGCTAAGCTGGATAATGGGATGATAGCTTATACGATGGTTAAACCAGATATGAGAAAATATATTAACCAAAGAGCAGCAGAAGAAGGGATTTATGTATTTGATATCGTGGGTCCTTTAATGGATCAAATCCAAAAGGCGTGCGGTGTAACGCCGCTTTTTGAACCAGGTTTGGTCAGAAAGCTTGATGAGGATTACTTTAAAAAGATTGAAGCCATCGAGTTTGCGGTTAAATATGATGATGGCCGCGATCCCAGGGGAATCTTAAAAGCAGATATTGTCTTAATTGGGGTTTCGAGAACTTCCAAGACGCCACTTTCACAATATCTTGCACATAAAAGGCTGAAGGTCGCAAATGTCCCTCTTGTGCCGGAAGTAGATCCTCCTGAAGAGCTGTTTCTTGTACCGCCTGAAAAATGCTACGGCCTAAAAATCAGTCCTGAAAAATTAAATTATATCCGCAGAGAACGTTTGATATCTTTGGGATTAAGCGATAGTGCAAGCTATGCAAATATAGAGAGAATTAAAGAAGAAATTTCTTATTTTGAAAAAATTGTTTCCAAAATTAAATGTCCGGTTATTGATGTTACCAATAAAGCGGTTGAAGAAACGGCAAATATGATTTTAAATCAATACCGTAAAAGCTTTCCAAGAAGCTAGCACATAAATTTTTTATGTGCCTTTTCTTTTGCCTGAATTACATTATATAAAGCCGCAAAAAGTACTTCCTCATCTAAAATCAGGAATCTTTCCAGCAAATGCTGAATACTTATAAAATCGGACATTTATACTTGCTTTAGTAAGCAAACAGGGTAAAGAAAATGCAGGTTCGTAAGCCTCCACTAGCCAAGTGAAAAAATTGCAAATTTAAGTTTCTGATTATAGAGATAAAATAATGGCAAAATAGACTTTAATGTACTATAATAAAAAATTGTGATAAAAATGTACCCGAATAGGTTTAGAGTTCATTCCGAACGAATAAACTATTTATTGTGGCATGTCAAGGTTTAGTCCAAGAAAAAATTCGACATATATCTCTATGCAAAAGTTATTCTTGGAAAGAAGGAATATGCGGAGTGATGTAGAATAATTAGAACATTAGGCAAACCAATCGTTATGGTGGATGCTGATTCCTGTCCCGTGAAAGAAGAAATTGTCGAAATTGCTAATTCCTTTTCCGTGGACGCAGTTTTTGTTGCTTCTTTTGCGCACATGAAAAATGATCTTAACGGGGCAGTTTGGAAGTTTGTTGATTCCAGTAAGGAAGCAGCTGATTTATTCATCATGAATAATGTCAATTCAGGAGATGTGGTTGTTACACAGGATATTGGACTGGCGTCAACTCTTTTGTTAAAAGGAGTTTATGTCCTTTCACCCAAGGGAATTTTATTTGAAGAAAATGAAATTCGCACTGCGCTTGATATGAGATATTTATCAGCGAAAGCGCGCAGAAAAGGAGTATACGGGAAAGGCCCCAAACCTTATAGTCGGGAGGACCGGTCCAGGTTTGTGGAACAACTGACAAACATTTTGTCGAATTTTGAAGGGATTCGGTAACATTTTATAGAATACCTCAGTAAGTAATGGAGTTGTTCTCATGGCAGAGCGGATCGCCGAGGAAAAAGTTAATGAAATTCGGCAAGCTGTAGATATTGTTGATGTCATTGGCGACTATATTCAATTAAACAAGCAAGGGCGCAACTACTTTGGTCTTTGCCCTTTTCATGGCGAGAATACCCCTTCCTTTTCTGTCTCACCTGAAAAGCAAATCTATCATTGCTTTGGGTGTGGAGCGGGAGGAAATGCCTTTTCATTTTTGATGGATTTAGAAGGCTATTCCTTTCAGGAAGCTGCATTAAAACTCGCTGAGAAAGGAAATATCAAGCTCGAGATTGATGCCTCATCCGTAGCGTCAGCAAAATCAGTGCCTATTGATTTGCAGCAGATGATGGAAGCTCATGAGCTTCTACGTAAATTCTATCACCATCTGCTCGTAAACACAAAAGATGGTCAGCATGCTCTTGAATATCTGCTAAACAGAGGCTTTTCAATGGAGTCAATAGAAAGGTTCCAAATTGGCTATTCATTGAAGTCATGGGATTTTGTATTTAAGTTTTTGACAAAAAGAAAATTCCCCGCAGATGTTATGGAAAGAGCCGGACTGATTATCAAACGGGAGAAAGATGGTAACTATTTTGACCGCTTCAGAGAAAGAATCATGTTCCCGATTTTTGACCGCAGCGGAAATACGATTGCTTTTTCAGGAAGATCACTCGGGGACGATGAGCCCAAATATTTAAATAGCCCTGAAACAGCAATCTTTAATAAAAGTAAAACTTTATATAATTTTCATTTGGCGAGGCCTCAGATAAAAAAATTGCAAAGAGCCGTTCTTTTTGAAGGGTTTGCTGATGTAATCGCCGCTGATCGTGCCGGTGTCGGAAATGGTGTCGGTACAATGGGTACAGCTTTAACTGAGGAGCATGTTGCTTCCTTAAGAAGAAATGTTCAATCTATCACGATCTGTTACGATTCCGACAATGCAGGCATAGAAGCAGCTTATAGAGCAGCAAATCTGCTGACCGAATCGGGCTGCCATGTAAGAGTTGCTTTAATGCCAGATGGATATGATCCTGATGATTATATTAATGAGTATGGCGAAGAAAAGTTCCGCAATGAGGTAATTGACTCAAGCGTAACATTTATGGCTTTCAAGCTGCTTTATCTCCGCAGGGGCAAAAGGCTTCAGAATGAAGGAGATCGCCTTCTTTATATCGAAGAAGTATTAAAGGAAATCAGCCAGCTGGATAAAGCGGTGGAAAGAGACCATTATTTACGCCAGCTTGCAAGTGAATTTTCGCTTTCCCTTGAAGCTTTGAAAGAGCAGCAAAAACAAGTTTTTTACGCTGAGAAGCGTAAGAACCAGCAGGGCAAAGGGGCTATTGAGCCTCAGAAAAGGCTTCAAGTGCCGAAAAGGGCAGATAACCTTAAACCCGCATACCATACAGCGGAAAGAAGATTGATCGCCCACATGCTTCGGGATAGTGACGCAGCTTTTAAAGTTCAGGATATGCTTCAGGGAAATACTTTTAACATCGATGAGCACCAAGCCATCATCACCTATCTTTTGGGCTTCTACGAAAATGGCCATTCACCTGATCCAAGTGCATTTATAAATTTTATAAACGATGAAAAGCTTAAACGAATCGTGGTGGATATCGAAATGATGTCCATAAATGATGAAATAAGCGAACAGGAATTAACTGATTATATTAAACAGGTGTTGAATTATCAAAAGATGTTAAAAATAAAGGAAAAACTTAATGAAGAAAAAGAAGCAGAGCGACAAAAGGATTATGCAAAAGCAGCATTAATCGCAATGGAAATTATCCAATTGCGCAAGTCACTATAGATGGCATATTGAAACAGGCCTTGAAATAGCGCCTGGCACAAGTTACTTGGGACAAACGTCTCCTATAAAAATTTTCCAAGTGCTTGGTGGATGACGAATGTCTGTGATTTTTGGAAGGAGGGGGACATATGGCTGAAAAATCGGCCCGTTCAAAAGAGGTTGATACAGAGTTGACCCTTGAACAAGTAAAAGACCAATTAGTTGAAATAGGAAAAAAGACAGGTGTCCTTGCCTACGATGATATAGCGGAAAGAATGTCTCAGTTTGAGGTCGATTCCCATCAGATGGATGAATTTTATGAGTTCCTTGGCGATCAGGGTGTAGAATTGGTAGGCGATAACGAAGATGCCGATCCAAATGTGCAGGAACTTGCCAAAGGTGAAGAGGAATTCGATTTAAATGATTTAAGCGTGCCTCCAGGAGTTAAAATCAATGATCCGGTCCGTATGTATCTAAAAGAAATCGGACGCGTAGATTTACTCTCAGCAGAGGAAGAAATATCGCTTGCCAAGAGAATCGAGGAAGGCGATGAAGAAGCGAAAAGACGATTGGCAGAAGCTAACCTTCGGCTGGTGGTTAGTATCGCTAAAAGATATGTAGGCCGTGGAATGCTTTTCCTTGACCTGATCCAGGAAGGCAACATGGGATTAATCAAAGCAGTTGAAAAGTTTGACTACCGCAAAGGTTATAAATTCAGTACTTATGCAACATGGTGGATCCGCCAGGCCATTACGAGAGCCATTGCCGACCAGGCAAGAACGATTCGTATTCCTGTGCATATGGTTGAAACCATTAACAAATTAATTCGCGTTCAGCGACAGCTGCTACAGGACCTTGGTCGTGAACCAACTCCCGAAGAAATCGCTGAAGATATGGACTTGACTCCTGATAAGGTACGTGAAATCCTTAAGATTGCACAGGAGCCTGTATCCTTGGAAACGCCTATAGGAGAAGAGGACGACTCTCATTTAGGCGATTTCATTGAAGACCAGGATGCGACATCCCCATCTGAACATGCTGCATATGAGCTACTGAAAGAGCAGCTGGAAGATGTTCTTGATACACTTACAGACCGTGAAGAAAATGTTCTTCGCCTTCGTTTTGGATTAGACGATGGCCGCACAAGAACATTGGAAGAAGTGGGTAAGGTATTTGGTGTAACCCGTGAACGAATTCGTCAAATTGAAGCCAAGGCCTTAAGAAAATTAAGACATCCAAGCCGCAGCAAGCGCTTAAAAGACTTCTTAGAATAGAAAAAAGATTGCCGGGAAATAGTTTACTTCTTAAAATGGAAGTAAACTATTTTTTTTGCAGAATTTGCATATAAGTGATTGGATGTGCTAAGGGTTGAAAGACAGCAGAAAACAGATCATTGTAAATGAGCTATTGTATTGGAAGAAAAGCCGAATGCTTCCTGAACAATATTGCGATTACTTACTAGCTCTCTACACGGAAGGAAATCAGCCGAAGGAAATAAGAAAAGAGAAAATAGGAATGATGACAAATTTAATAAATCTTATTTTCTTGCTGCTTATTCCAATATCTGTGTTTTTAATTTATTTTACTGAATTGTCTATTATTTTGCAAACCGCCTTTTTGTTGCTTTTTGTTTTTGCTGGTATTTTAGCAGTTTTTTACTTTTCTAAAAAAAGAATCTCTTTTCATTTACCTATTATTTCAGCGGCTTTCATTCTGCTGGTTGGAACTGTTGCACTGGTCTCTGGTTTATATGGAGAAAGCCAAACAATGCTCTATTTTGCTTTATTTTTAAATTGTTTGCTTTGGCTGGTGTCAGGGTGGAAGCTAAGGCTTCATTACCTTTGGATTTCGGGTATATTTGGTTTTTTGCTCACAGTTATTTCTATATTCGTATAATAAAATATTTTAAAAAGTTTTTAAATGTTGAGAAAACTTCTACATCCCTTATATAATGGTAATGAAAGCGGATACAGAAAACGCAATGAGGGGGATGTATATGAACTTCGATTTAACCGCGGAACAGAATATGATACTTAAAACAATAAGGGAGTTTGCTGATGAGGAGGTTGCGCCAGGAGCTCTTGAAAGAGATCGCACGAAAGAATTTCCTGTGGATGTTTTTAAGAAAATGGCCGACCTTGGTTTAATGGGACTTCCTTTTCCAGAAGAATATGGCGGAGCAGAGGCAGATACAGTTAGCTTTGCGATCGTTACCGAAGAACTAAGCAGAGCATGTGCTTCTACTGGAATTACCTATTCAGCCCATATTTCTCTTGGAGGTGCGCCACTTTACTTATTCGGAACAGAAGAGCAAAAGCAAAAATATCTTGTACCGATTTGTACTGGTGAATCTTTTGGAGCTTTCGGTCTTACCGAGCCCAATGCAGGGTCGGATGCCGGCGGGACAAGGACAACTGCAGTTGAGAAGGACGGAGAATATATAATCAACGGAAATAAATGCTTTATCACAAATGCCAGCTATGCCAAGCATTTGGCCTTAACAGCTATAACTGGTGAAAAGGATGGCAAAAAAGAAATCAGTGCGATTATTGTGCCGACGGATGCTCCAGGCTTCACAGTCATCGATAATTATGAAAAAATGGGGCTAAATGCCTCCAATACCACAGAACTTGTTCTTGAAGATGTGCGCGTACCGACTGAGCACTTGCTCGGCAAAAAAGGAGAGGGCTTTAAACAGTTTTTAATTACGTTGGATGGAGGCCGTATTGGCATTGGTGCCATGGCTTTGGGCATTGCCCAGGCTGCATACGAAAAAGCCCTGCAATATGCTAAGGAGCGCCAGCAGTTTGGGCGTTCACTATCAAGCTTTCAGGCTATTCAGTTTAAGCTGGCTGATATGGCAATGAAAATCGAATTGGCAAGAAATATGGTATATAAAGCTGCATGGCTAAAAGACCAGGGTAGACCTTTTGCGAAAGAGGCCTCTATGTGTAAGCTATATGCTTCGGAAATTTGTATGGAAATAGCCGACCAGGCAGTACAAATTCATGGGGGTTACGGGTATATGAAAGATTATCATGTGGAACGATATATGAGAGACGGAAAGCTAACCGAGATTGGAGAAGGAACATCTGAAGTACAGCGAATGGTTATTGCTCGTCAAATTGGGTGCTAAGAAACCTTATGCTATTTGAGCCTGATTGTCATCATTCAGTTATTAAGCTGTTATAATGCCAAAGTCTTAATTAGCATGTGTTGATAAATCAGAAGATGCGAGGTCCTCCAAAAAACATTTGCATTTATTCGTGCGTTGTCTATTCGGGTATGCTCATTCAAAGGCCTGCGAGGAAGTGTACAAAGAGAGACCACGCAGTTTCAGCGCGCCGAGGAGGCTCCCGAATCGCCTGCGGTTTGCTGAGCTTCTAAAGCGGAAATCAGCATGCAAGTTTAACAGAGCCTTAAATTTTAAAAATAAAAAGATTAAGTTCGAAAAACTCCATCCTTGGATGGAGTTTTTGTCTAAATTATGAACAAGATATGACAAAGTTTACTTTAGGGCTTTTCCTTCTGGTCTTTTTAAAGTAAAATAGAAATTGTTTGTATACTTACGTTAAACTGAAATGTGCTTACATAAGGGAGGTTAAATCATGAATCGCAATCCAATCATTCCATTTGTATTAATTATGGTTTTCGGTGTGGTAGCAATGTTCCTTGTTTCTTTTAAAGGTCTTGGCGATATGGACGATCTTGCAAAAGAACAGGAAGGCGGCGGTGCTGAAACTGAAGAAACAGCAGCAGCAAGCCCTGAAGAAATCTATCAGAAGAGCTGTATTGGATGTCACGGTGACCAGTATCAAGGTGGAGTCGGCCCTGCTCTTACTGGTGTAGGCGAACGTTTATCTCAGGATGAAATTGCAGATATCGTTGTGAATGGTAAAGGCTCTATGCCTCCAGGGTTAGTGCCTCAAGATAAGGCTGCAGAAATGGCCGAATGGTTAGCAGGTCTGAAGTAACCTATAATGAAAGTCCTTTGCATATGTAAAGGACTTTTTTTATACTATAAGAAGGCTATCGTAATTCGATAGCTTTTTTATTGAGGAGTGGTTGATTTCCGCTCCAGGATGCTCGCGAACCGCGGAGCGGGCGGTGAGCCTCCTCGGTGCAAGCACCTGTGGGGTCTCACCTGTCCCACTCCTCCCGCTGGAGTCTCGCACCTTGCGCTCCAATCAACCAATCTTATTTATCAATGTTTTATTTACAAAATTTATTTAAAAACAACCATTTTTAGAAAAGAGCTTAGCTAGTTGAAAAGCAACAAAGGTTGCGAAAACAGCCTTTAACTAAATCGCTCCAAGAGCTGATTAGAATGCGCATAAGCGCTTTCTTAATACATAGATAAGTGGTGACAGAATGAATACGGACAAATTATCACAGCGGCTTGAAGCTGTAACAAATTATATCCCCAGTGGCGCACGTGTAGCTGATATTGGTTCAGACCACGCATATTTGCCATGTTATGCAGTTAAAAAAGGGATTGTCCCTTTTGCCATAGCTGGTGAAGTAGTGGAAGGCCCATTTCAATCTGCCAAAAGACAGGTTGAAATGGAAGGGCTTGTAGGTCAGATATCGGTCCGCAAAGGAAATGGATTAGAGGTAGTTAACCATGACGAAGTAGACTGCATTACCATTGCAGGTATGGGAGGCGCCTTAATTGCGGCCATTCTTGAAGAAGGAAAGAGCAAGCTTTCTTCTGTTCAAAGACTTGTTCTGCAGCCAAATTTAAGTGCAATTTCAATTAGAACCTGGCTAATTGAACATGGATGGGAGCTTATAGCCGAAGAGATTCTTGAAGAAGATGGAAAGATTTATGAAATACTCGCAGCTGAAAAAGGGGAAGCGCTTAAGCCTTATAAAAACGCAGAGCAGGGTTTGCTTATGGGACCCTTTTTAATGGAAGAAAAATCAGCGGTCTTCCAAACGAAGTGGCTCGGGGAATTGAGAAATTGGGAACGTATTCTCATGCAGCTTGGGAAGGCAGCAGACACTGAAGAGACCGAAAAGAGAAAAAAGGAATTAAAACAGAAAATTAAAATGGTGGAGGAGGTCTTGTACCAGTGAAGAAAATAAACGGGTATGAAATCATTCAATTGTTTGAACAGTACTCTCCAAAAGGATACGCGATGGAGGGTGACAAAATCGGCCTGCAAATCGGAAAGCTCAGCAATCCTGTTCAAAATGTCATGATAGCCCTTGATGTCTTGGAGGAAGTTGTGGATGAAGCAATTGAAAAAAATGTGCAGCTGATTATTGCACATCATCCGCTTATTTTCAGGCCTTTACAAAAGATTGCGACAGATTCTCCGTCAGGAAGAATTATTGAAAAGCTTATTAAACATGATATAGCGGTATATGCAGCACATACGAATCTTGACGTAGCCAAAGGCGGTGTCAATGATATGCTTGCGGATGCTCTGCAGCTTTCCAATACAGAAGTTTTATATCCAACTTATGAAACTGTTTTGAAAAAGCTTGCTGTGTATGTGCCTGAAGAAAATGCAGAGGTGCTGAAAAAGGCTCTTGGCGATGCTGGGGCAGGTGCAATTGGAAACTACAGCCATTGTACGTTTTCTTCAACAGGTACTGGCCAATTCAAGCCAAACGAACAAGCCAATCCTCATATAGGCCAACAAGGTAAGCTTGAATCTGTTGCCGAGGTTCGAGTAGAGACCATTTTTCCTGAGCATCTGGAGAAAAAGGTGCTTTCTGCGATGTTTAAAAACCATCCTTATGAAGAAGTAGCCTTTGATATTTTCAAACTTGAAAACAAAGGAGAAGTTTTAGGCCTCGGCAAAGTAGGCAAAATCCGGGAGATGACATTGGAGGAATTTGCCGGCCATGTAAAAACAACTCTCGACGTAGAGAGAGTCCGCGTGGTAGGAGACCTTTCCTCAAAGGTTAAAAAAGTTGCTGTTCTTGGCGGTGATGGAAATAAGTATTTTATGTCCGCAAAAATGAAAGGTGCGGATGTTTATGTTACTGGAGATATGTATTATCATGTTGCGCACGATGCTATGATGGCGGGGCTGAATATAGTAGATCCAGGCCATAATGTGGAAAAGGTGATGAAAAAAGGCGTCGCAAGAAAATTGGAACAGCTTTGTGCGGAAAAAGGGTATGAAGTATTGATTTTTCCTTCAGAGATACATACGGATCCTTTTCAATTTATGTAAAGGTAAAAAAGAGCCGGTTTTCCTGAAAACCGGCTCTTTTTACATCATATCTTAGTGGCTTTCTTCACTTTAGGAAGAATTTTATTTAATGGTACTTTTTTCTCTCGCGTCCATGTAGACTCTTCTTTTGGATCATATTGTTCCAGGAAAGTGATGACTTCCTTTGTAATGGGTGTTGGCGTTGAGGCGCCTGCAGTAACAGCAACGGTTGAAGCGTCTTTAAGCCAATTTACATCAAGCTCAGTAATATCGGCAATCCGGTAGGCTTTCGTACCTGCAATTTCCTCGGAAACCTGGGCAAGGCGATTAGAGTTATTGCTCTTTGGATCTCCAACCACGATCAGAACATCAGCCTGGCCTGCTTGTTCTGCGACTGCCTCTTGCCGTACCTGGGTAGCCATACAGATTTCTTTGTGAAATTCTGCATGAGGGTATTTTTCCTTTATTTTCTCCATGACATGGCCAACATCCCACTGGCTCATTGTCGTCTGGTTTGTTACCAGAATTTTATCAGCTTGGATATTTAACTCGTTAACGTCTTCGATTGTTTGTACAAGGTGAACAGCATGAGGCGCTACCCCAACAGCCCCTTCAGGCTCAGGATGCCCTTTTTTGCCGATGTAGATGATCTGAAAACCTTCTTTTTCTTTTTCTCTGATCAGATCATGAGTCCTTGTTACATCCGGACATGTAGCATCAATTGTCACAAGGCCTTTTTGTTTGGCTGCTTCTCGTACTTGCGGAGAAATGCCGTGGGCAGTGAAAATGACTGTCCCTTTATCAACCTTATCCAAAATTTCTTTTCTGTCTTTTCCATCAAGAGTAATGATTCCCTCATCTTCAAAAGCATCCGTTACATGCTTGTTATGGACGATCATTCCCAGAATATAAATCGGTCTTGGCAATGATGGGTCGAGTGCTGCGTTTCTGGCAATCACCATCGCATCAACCACACCATAACAATATCCCCGAGGAGAGATTTTTATGACATTCATCCGCGTATCCTCCCTATTACAGCCTTTATCTGAATTGTGTAATGGTAATATGTTTAGGTTAAAACACCTGGGAAATCCCAGCGTGCTTATTCTATTATATAAGAGATATCAGGATATTACAAAAAGCAAAAAGGGAAAGAAAATGAAATTTACTAAGCTTTAATGACACTAATCCTTGGGCAGAGAATGGCGTGTATAGAGCCATTCTCTAGAAGGTACAAGGTCTTAGAAAGTAAAAAAACAAAGAATGCCAGTGCATTCTTTGCAATTAAATATATAATTTTGGCTTGGATTCCCGACTTCTGGAACTTCTGGAAACTGACGGTTCTGGTTTATTATCCGTTTCTGCCTTTTTTCGCTGTAATGGAGCCTGCTTTGCTGGGGCTTTAACTTCTGTGTTTGTTTTGACCTTTTCTTCAGAAGCCTGCTCCTCGGGAACGTCCTTCAAACCTCTGTAAAGCTTCCACATGGCCGGCAGATTTCTAACCAGCGGTCCGTACTGCTGAACCATGGGACCGATCTGCTGAGCAGTATTTAATACCTTTTGGGTATTGTTTAAAAAGCCGTTTATAGAACTGGGATTGC
The DNA here is from genome assembly GCF_058145115.1 of Cytobacillus sp. C11.1. Classification (NCBI taxonomy): domain Bacteria; kingdom Bacillati; phylum Bacillota; class Bacilli; order Caryophanales; family Bacillaceae; genus Cytobacillus; species Cytobacillus sp. C11.1. Next base: position 2,213,518 of record NZ_CM176935.1, read on the forward strand.
TTATTGCCTGCAGTATGCCCCCGCCTGCACGGGTTCCACCTGCTGCTCTGGCAGCGCCCATTCCGCCTTGAGGCTGGGCATTGCCTTTGCCTAATAGTTTGGAGAGCAATCCCCCTCCTCCACGGCGCATTCCCGGAGCGCCTCTCATATTTGGCCCCATGGGAGGTCTGCCTTGCATCGGGTTCATAAATGGGTGAGGGGGCATTCCACCGCGCATGGGAGGTCTTGGTCCTGGCATCATTATTAGTGGCCTCCTTTCAAAGAAACACTTTTACCTGCACTAGAGGCAGGCAGTGGAAATGGTCTATTTTTATCCATATATTAAAGTATGCGTTTATCCCATTTTGGTTTAGGTATTATGCGGAAGATTCTTATTTTCTTGTTAAAAATCATTTGAATAGCCCATCATAAAAATATATATGCCTGTATGAGTGGTTATTTAGAAGAAACTTTATTATAATAACAGGATGTAAGAAAAGCTCGAAGCTGGACACTTTTAGTTGATACAAGTATGTTTCTTACTTTTAAATAAATGAATCGGTTGCATTCAATACTGCTGAAAATCAAGCAGCATTTGCTAACCTGAATCACTGAGGAGTTTTTATATGAACGAAACGAAATTTGACCGATTTAACCTTAAGCCATTTATTATAGAAGCGGTGAAAGAATTCGGCTTTTACGAGCCAACAGAAATTCAGGAAAGAATGATTCCAGCTGTACTCAAGGGGGAAAGTGCCATTGGCCAGTCTCAAACAGGTACGGGGAAAACCCATTCCTACGTTTTGCCTATTTTGCAAAAGGTTGATCCTTCCCGCCAGGAGGTACAGGCCATTATAGCCGCGCCAACAAGAGAACTTGCCAATCAGATCTATCATGAAATCCTCAAGGTGACTGAGCATTGTCCAGAGGGAGAAGAAATAACAGCACGCTGTTATATCGGAGGAACGGACAAGCAGAGGACGATTGAGAAGCTGAAAAAACAGCCCCATGTTGTAGTTGGGACACCTGGCAGAATTAATGACCTTGTGAAGGAACAGGCTTTGTATGTCCATACTGCAGAAATCCTTGTTGTTGATGAAGCGGATTTAATGCTTGATATGGGATTCATTGAGGATGTTGACCAAGTTGCCGCAAGAATGCCGGAAAAACTGCAAATGCTTGTTTTCTCAGCTACGATTCCTGAGAAACTGAAGCCATTTTTAAAGAAATATATGGAAAATCCAAAGTATGTTCATATTGAGCCAAAGCAGGCAGCTGCCGCCAATATTGAACACTGGCTGCTTCCATCCAGGCATCGCAATAAAGTAAATTTGGTATATGAAGCACTGACTTCTTTTAATCCTTATTTAGCTATTGTTTTTACTAATACGAAGAAAAAAGCGGATGAAGTCGCAGATGGATTAATCAGCAAAGGCCTAAAAGTCGGCCGTATACACGGGGACCTTAACCCGCGTGAACGGAAAAAAATGATGAAGCAAATATTGGATCTTGAGTTTCAGTACATTGTGGCGACTGATCTTGCAGCAAGAGGAATTGACATTAAGGGAATAAGCCATGTGATTAACTATGAGCTTCCGACTGATTTGGACTTTTATATTCACCGAGTGGGACGTACAGCCCGTGCAGGCTTTTCAGGAATTGCCCTGACAGTGTATGAGACTTCAGATGAAGATTCATTAAATAGGCTTGAAAAGATGGGGATTGAATTCAAACATAAGGATCTGCAAAAAGGGGAATGGACAGATCTCGAAAATCGCAATAAACGAAAGAACCGTCAAAAACAAACAGATGATATAGATAAAAAGGCTTCATCTATGGTGCAAAAACCGAAAAAAGTAAAGCCAGGCTATAAAAAGAAAATGAAATGGGAAATGGATAAAATTAAAAAGCGCGAAAAAAGAATAAAGCGTAAATAAATTTTACTACGGGAGAGGTAGGTATCATCATGCTGAAAATTGGTTCACATGTTTCCATGAGCGGGAAAAAAATGCTATTAGCTGCAAGTGAAGAAGCTGTTTCATACGGCTCCAATACTTTTATGATTTATACAGGCGCCCCGCAGAATACAAGAAGAAAAAAAATCGAGGATTTAAATATTGAAGCCGGGTTAAGGCATATGGAAGAGAACGGTATAGCTGATATCGTTGTACATGCTCCGTATATCATCAACATTGGCAATACGACAAATCCATCGACTTTTGAATTAGGTGTTAATTTCCTGCGCTCTGAAATTGACCGTACTGAAGCGATTGGTGCAAGACAGATTGTTCTTCATCCTGGGGCACATGTAGGCGCAGGAACGGAAGAAGGAATAAAGAAAATAGTCGAAGGCCTGAATGAGGTGCTAAATGGCGAAGAAAAGGTCCAGATCGCGCTTGAAACCATGGCCGGCAAAGGTTCGGAATGCGGAAAATCTTTTGAAGAGCTTGCTATGATTATGGATGGGGTCAATTATAATGACCATCTTTCGGTTTGCTTTGATACATGCCATACGCATGATGCAGGATATGATATCGTTAATGATTTTGATGGCGTACTGGAAAACTTCGATAAAATTATCGGCTTGGACCGTTTAAAGGTTCTTCATATCAATGACAGCAAAAATGAACGAGGTATGCGCAAAGACCGCCATGAAAATATCGGCTTTGGCCATATCGGCTTTAAAGCATTAAATTATATCGTGCACCATCCGCAATTAAAGGATGTCCCAAAAATTCTTGAGACACCATATGTTGGAGAAGACAAGAATAATAAAAAGGCGCCATATAAGCATGAAATAAATATGCTCCGCAATAAGGAATTCGATGAAAACCTATTGGATGCAATTATGGAAGGGTAGTAATTGGCAAAAAGCTGTGTAGATTACACAGCTTTTTGTATGGGAAATTAAGTATAAGAAAAAACAAAAGGCTATTTTGTGAATTGCAGGAATAGGCGGTTTACTTCCCTGGCCGTTTCCGGTCCGGCAACTTTGGCAATTTCCTTTATTAATTTAGTTCGCTCACGATCTGCGAAAATATTTATTTGCTTTCCTCGCAGGTAGTCAGCAATCTTTTGTGCCTGCGGTTTTGTAATGCTGATGTTGAATTGCTCTCCATATTTTAATAATTCATCTGCAGTTATATTGCTCAATTTATGATTTATGATGTTTTCAAAAATTTTCATGCTCATCACTCCTCCCCTGTACTTTATGAGGGAAGAAGGGAAATCGTGACATATATGTATTTGAAAATGATTGCTTCCTTTTTTAAATCCTTGTTTCCTTTACTTTAAAAGCAAATTCCTGTATACTACCTTGTGTAAATCGGAATGATTCTTAATATTATAGGTGATAAAAATGACAGAGCCAATAATTGAAATTAGCCACGTTTCTTACAGATATGAAAAAGAAAATGTCCTTGAGGATATAATTTTAACCATACATGAAGGTGATTTTTTGGGCATTGTAGGACCAAATGGTTCCGGCAAATCCACCTTGATGAAGCTGATATTGGGTTTGCTTAAAGTTCAAAAGGGGAGTGTTAAACTTTTTGGACAGGAAATAAACCGTTTTAAGGATTGGCAAAAAATAGGATTTGTTTCGCAAAAGGCCAATTCATTTAATACAGGTTTCCCCGCTACTGTCTTTGAAGTAGTATCCAGCGGACTTACAAAGAAGCTTGGCCTTTTTAAGTTCTTGGGAAAAGCAGAGCATCAAAAAGTACTGCAGGCGATTGATTCAGTAGGCCTGCTTGAGTTTGCGAAACGGAATATAGGGGAACTTTCCGGCGGACAACAGCAACGAGTCTTTATCGCACGTGCACTAGTGAGCGACCCGAAGCTGTTAATACTTGATGAACCGACAGTAGGAGTGGATGCAAAAAACGTCCAATCCTTTTACGAAATGCTTGACGACTTAAACAAGAAGCTTGGCATTACTCTTTTGCTGGTTACGCACGACATTGGAACAATTTCGGATAAAGTTACGCATGTTGCATGCCTTAATAAAAATTTACATTTCCATGGGGATACAGCAGAATTTGAAAGCTTGAATATTAGTGAGATGTCTGAGATTTACGGCCATGATGTCCATGTTTTGACCCATAATCATGACCATCACACCCACGGAGGGTCAGCACGATGATAGCAGGGATTTTACAATATGAGTTTTTACAAAATGCATTTTTAACTGGAATCATAATTGGAATAATTGCTCCTTTGCTGGGGGTTTTTATTGTTGTCAGAAGGCTATCCTTAATTGCTGATGCTTTGAGCCATGTAACGCTTGCGGGGATTGCTGCCAGCCTTCTTCTTGAAAAAAAAGTGCTCGGTTTGGCCGGTTTAAACCCTCTTTACATGGGAATGGCTTTTTCAGTCGCTGGGTCTTTGTTTATTGAAAAGCTTAGGGCTGTTTATAAGCATTATCAGGAACTGGCAATTCCCATCATATTGTCAGGAGGGATTGGACTTGGCGCAATTTTTATTTCTTTGGCTGACGGGTTTAATACGGATTTATTCAGCTATCTATTTGGAAGTGTAAGTGCGGTGAGCCGTCTTGACTTATGGACCATATTAATCATTAGTGTTTTTGTTATTGCACTTGTCATTTTGCTGTATAAAGAATTGTTTTTGCTATCTTTTGATGAAGAGCATGCAAAAGCATCTGGCATTGCAGCAAAGAGTGTTCATTTTATTTTTATTATCATGGTGGCTTTGGTTATTGCTGCCTCTATGAGAATTGTAGGTATACTTCTGGTTTCCTCTTTAATGACATTGCCGGTTGCAGCAAGCATCAGGATTGCCAAAGGCTTTAAACAAACCATTTTCCTTTCCATGCTGTTTGGAGAAATTTCTGTTTTGGGCGGATTAACGATTTCTTATTATATTGACCTGGCGCCAGGAGGAACAATAGTTATTATCACAATAATCATATTGATTATCACCATTCTGGCAAAGAAGATTTCAAGTATGAGGCCAGCCTGAAAGCTGCAAAAGAGGTATTATTCGAATATGGGTTAGCGTCATCATTTAGGCTGTCTTCGGTAATAAGCTTTATTGTTGAAGCAGGACACGAGGTGAAAAGAATGAATGTAAATGAAGCAATGCAGCTTTTAAAAGATAAAGGCTATAAGCATACAGGGAAAAGGGAAGAGATGCTTCAGCTATTCGCTGATAGTGATAAATATTTAACTGCCAAAGATGTTTTGGAAAAAATGAAGGACAATTACCCCGGGCTAAGTTTCGATACAATATACAGAAATTTATCATTGTTTGTGGATTTGGATATTTTTGAGATGACAGAGCTCTCAGGAGAAAAACATTTCCGTTTTACTTGTTCACATGAGCATCATCACCATCATTTTATATGTTTGGACTGCGGGAAGACGAAAGAAATAGAAGTGTGTCCCATGAAACAGGTTCAGGAAAACCTGAAAGGCTATGATGTCTCCGGCCACAAGTTTGAAATATACGGAAAATGTCCGGAATGTTTTTAATAAGGATAAAAAAAGCATGGGAGCTGTTATAGGCCCATGCTTTTTTTATCGGTGTATTTTATTTTAGCCACATTTCTACCCAGTTAAAAGCTTCCTGCCAGCTGCTAACTCTAATGACTCCATCTGGGATAGGGTCTTGATTATAGGGGGTGTCAAATAAAATAACAGGGATTTTGCAAGCCTCATGAATCATAACTGCATTATCATGTTTATCTTCAAAAAAGATGTCTACCTCAAACTTCTTTGCTGCCTGAATTTTATCATGTGTCCCAATCAGTTCGATATGATCAAATTCTAAAGCGTTCTCCAAAAACCATTCCTCTGTAATTTGCTGGAGATGGGAACCGCGTGCACTAATAAAATATAAATCATGGTCAAGTTTCCATTTTGTCAGGATTTCTTTTGCTCCTTCTGCAAGGGGCGATTCCCTGTAAATTACTGGTTCGTTTTCTTTAAACCATTTCGCAAATTCCTTTTCGGATATATCGACAAGTGGAGTTAAATCATATTGCTTAATATCATCCAGGGTTATATTAAGATTAAATGCTTTATTTAAGTATGGAATCATGGATGATGGACATGTAACCGTGCCATCAATGTCAATTCCAAAGCGCTTCTTCATAATGGTTGCTCTCCTTTAAATACATATATCCCTTATCTTAACAAAAGTCTATTCCAGGCAAAAGAGTAATGGCAGGTTTTGCTGTCCGGGGGAGCATTATTTGATAGTCAAACATTAACATCTTAAAAAGAGCGCATATCGCAAACACTATAAATGCTCCATCAAGCAAAACTTTTGGAAGGAACACAGCAAAGAAAGCGAGGGATCATGATGGCAGACCAAGAGCGCACCAAAGAAGAGTACGATCTTCGCCATAGCGAGCGAATTGGGGAAGCTAATACAGATTATATAGAAGAAACCTCTGCTGAAATCGCAGCTCCTGGTGTTTATAACAGGGATTTGGACAGGGATGAGGCTAATACTGTTTATACAGAAGAAACCTCTGCTGAAATCGCAGCTCCTGGTGTCTATAACAGGGATTTGGACAGGGAAGAGGCCAATACAGATTATACAGAAGAAACCGCAGCTGAAATTGCAGCGCCAGGTGTCTATGACAGGGCGATGGACAGGGAAGAAGAGAGTGAAACAGCTGCTGCCGGCCGGGGAGTAGGATACGCGGCCCTGGCATTGTCCATTCTGTCTCTGTTTGTATTGCCGGTCCTGTTTGGAGCAACAGGCATTGTCCTTGGTTTTATAGCACGCCGAAGAGGATCAGAAAGCCTCGGCGGATGGGCTATAGGAATTGGAGCCATATCGATTATTGTTGGCATGTTTATCTTGCCGTTTTTTTAAAAGAATATTGAACAAAGTAAAAAGCCTGGCATCTTGCCAGGCTTTCTTTTTATGATTGAATGCTTTCTGCTTTTGTTTTTTCTTCTTCTTGTTTTGCGAAGTATTCTTCAGCAATTTTATCGATTTCGATCTTTAGTTCATCGACCATTGTTGCTTCAGGAACCTTCCTTACAATCTGGCCTTTACGGAATAGAAGACCTTCACCGCGGGCACCGGCAATGCCGATATCAGCCTCCCGTGCTTCACCCGGACCATTAACCGCACAGCCAAGCACTGCTACTTTAATCGGTGCTTTAATCTTTTGGATATATTCTTCCACTTCATTTGCGATGCTGATTAAATCAATTTCAATCCGTCCGCAGGTTGGGCAGGAAATCAGTGTGGCTGCATTCGATGACAGGCCAAATACTTTTAGAAGCTCCCGGGCTACTTTTACTTCTTCAACTGGATCAGCACTTAATGAAATTCTTAAAGTATTGCCGATTCCTTTGCTTAAGATTGCACCAAGTCCAGCAGCACTTTTAACAGTACCCGCAAAAAGTGTGCCTGATTCTGTTATTCCCAAATGCAAAGGATAGTCAAAGGCTTTTGACGCTTTTTCATATGCTTCAATTGCCAGATTAACATCCGAGGCTTTCATTGATACGATGATATCATGAAAGTCGAGGTCTTCTAGAATTTTAATATGATGAAGTGCGCTTTCGACCATCCCATCGGCAGTAGGATATCCGTACTTCTCCAGAATCCGTTTTTCAAGGGATCCAGCGTTTACGCCAATACGGATCGGTATTCCTTTTTCTTTTGCAGCCTTAACGACTGCTTCAACTTTTTCACGTTTGCCGATATTGCCAGGATTGATCCGTATCTTATCTGCTCCGCCTTCAATGGCTTTTAAAGCAAGCTTATAATCAAAATGAATATCGACTACAAGCGGTATATTTATTTGCCTTTTAATATCTGCAATAGCATCTGCAGCTCTTTCATCAGGGCAAGCCACCCGGACAATTTGGCAGCCGGCTTCCTCAAGCCTTTTTATCTCAGCTACAGTAGCTTCAACATCATGTGTTTTAGTTGTGGTCATACTTTGGATGAACAGCTCATTGCTGCCGCCAATAGTTAAAGGCCCAACTTTAACAGGCCGTGTTTTAGTACGATGTATAATTTCACTCAATGGAGATTCGCTCCTTTTTATCTATTCATATAACTGCATGACATTTTGGATGCTGTTAAAGAAGGTTCACTTTATTGTATCAATGAACCGCTGCGGTTGACAAGAATGATGATAAATATTAGTTGTTCGTATTATATTTCGGAAACTTGTAGGTTTTTCCTGATTTGATTTCTTCCGGCTTTATGCCGCTGTTTAATTCAGAGAAATCTGACACAACCTCATCTATGCTGACAGGTATTCGCCCATCAAGGTTTAATTCCACAATCGAAAGAACGGTCTCTCCCGGACTCACTTCTTTTTCAAAAAAAGAAATTCCGGATTCAGCTGGCTGTGTGCTGGCTTCTAATACTTGTTCTTTTCCAGCGGGGAGTGTGCCCTGGCTTAAATCATAATAAATAACATAAATTACAAGTACTGAAAGCAGGACTCCAGCAATTCGCTTCATATTGGCCAAACCCCCTGTAATTAGCGTGTTTACCCAATATGTATGCTTGTCCTATTTTGAATAGAACATAATTTGGCAGCAATAAGGAGAACTTTATTAGTTAATTGAGACTTTCACCCGCGAATGAAGGGCTTTGATCCATTTCACTTACTTAGTTTATCCTTCAAACTCCTAATAATGGTGATTTCTCTTAAAATACAGCCAAAATAAAAAACGCGTCCATATGGCGCGTTTTATTTTTGGGCTTGTTGTGGAACTTCTTTAACAGCCAGCAGGAGAATGATCAGTGAGACAAACCAGTTTATGAAGGCTCCATTCGGTACAGTGGTCTGCAAGGCCGCCATAATTGTAAAAAAAACAGTCGGCAAGGTGATGCTATAGGCAGACATTCTCCATAAATGCCGGTATTGCAAGTTTTTTCCTAAAACATTTTTAATAAGCAGGCCAATTAATGCGAGAATGGATATTTCAATAAATCTCACCCCTGCTGTAAAAATATAAATGACAAGCGCTATTAAGGGGATAATAATCGGCATCAGAGATTTAGCAGATGCCAAATAGTCTGATAGGCTTTCTTTTGTAAGTGTGCCATTGGTTAATATGGAGTAAGGATAAGATTGTTCCTGCCCCGCAGCGATTATGTATAAATCATTTTTCAGAAGGGCGATTGTATTGTCGCTGTTGGAAAAGGCAGAGGGCTTTATAGTTCCCGTAGAATCTAGAATAATTGCAAAACCATTTTTGTTAATGGTAACAGGCACTTCTTGATCAGTAATCAGTTCTCCGTCTTTAATCAGGAAATCCGGCAATTCGCTATCAATCGTTTCATCTACAGCGTTTAAACTATCCACTATGGCTGTGCTTGAATAAAAAACGGTTGGGATAATGGATAATAGGGTAAGAAAAAAAACATAAAGAATGGTTTTCCCGATTCCTTGAAAGCGGAACAAAGAGATGTCTTTTGGAGAATATAAGCTTTTATAAAATTGCAGAAAAATATTCATTTTAACACACCTTTTCAAAAGATTTGCCCTAATAGTTTAGCCGCAATTTGAGGTCTCTACAAGTAACTCAGCTTATTTAAATAAACAAGGGATTTTCCGCATTTGTAACAAAACTGTAATATTTAAAAGAAATGTTAAGCTATTGTAAATTTGATAAAATAAATCTTTACTTTTTGTTCGATTTTCATTAATAATTGTATGGGGTTTGATGAAACATGTCGAATAAACAGTTATAGGGGTTGAAAATTGTGGAACTAGATGTTCAACAAATGCTTTTTGAGTTTCTTGGCGGACTTGGTATTTTCTTATATGGAATCAAGTTCATGGGTGATGGACTGCAAAAGTCAGCGGGCGACAAGCTAAGAGACATCCTGGATAGGTTTACTACCAATCCAATCATGGGTGTAATTGCAGGTATTATTGTAACTATACTTATTCAGAGCAGCTCGGCAACGACGGTCATCACTGTTGGATTGGTTTCTGCAGGATTCATGACTTTGAGACAGGCTATTGGGGTTATTATGGGAGCGAATATCGGAACCACTATAACTGCCTTCATTATTGGTATAGATATAGGTGAATATTCATTGCCGATTATCGCTGCAGGTTCTATTTTATTATTCTTCTTTAAGAATAAGAAAGTCCATAACTTCGGACAAATTGTTTTTGGTTTTGGTGCTTTGTTCTATGGGTTAGAGTTGATGAGTGGAGGGATGAAACCACTCCGCAGCCTTGAGGCTTTTCATGATTTGACTGTAAGTATGAGCTCCAACCCGATTTTGGGCGTTGTAGTCGGAACCGTGTTCACGGTTATCGTACAAAGCTCCAGTGCAACAATCGGTATCCTTCAGGGCTTATTTGCCGAGGAGCTGATTAACCTGGATGCGGCATTGCCAGTTCTATTTGGAGATAACATCGGTACCACGATTACAGCTGTTTTAGCCGCCATTGGAGCTTCTGTTGCTGCAAGAAGAGCAGCTGCTGTTCATGTAATGTTTAACCTTATTGGTACAACAATATTTTTAATTTTATTAAAGCCTTTTACATTATTAGTCGAAACCCTACAAGCAAGTTTGGGTTTAAACCAGGAAATGACCATTGCCTTTGCACATGGTATTTTCAATACATCAAATACCTTGATCCAATTGCCTTTTGTTGGATTACTGGCATTAATTGTTACAAAGCTGATACCAGGTGAAGACTCGGTATTTGAATATAAAGCAAAGCATTTGGACCCTGTTTTTATTGAACAATCACCTTCAATTGCTTTAGGACAAGCTAAGGAAGAAGTACTCCGCATGGGTAAATTCTCTGTACGCGGACTTGAAGAAACTGTTCAGTACTTGAATACAGGACATCAAAAACACTCAGACAGTGCGTACCAATTAGAGGACGCCATTAACAATTTAGACCGCAAAATTACTGACTATCTTGTAAGCCTGGCGACAAGCTCACTTTCAGAACATGAATCAGCAGAACATACAGTACTAATGGACACTGTAAGGGATATTGAGCGGATTGGTGACCATTTCGAAAACATTATAGAACTTATTGATTATAAGCAGGCAAATAAGGTAGCAATTACAGAATCTGCCATGGCTGATCTTGAGCAAATGTTTAACCTGACTATATCTACTGTTAAAGAAGCTCTTCAGTCACTTGACCATAACGATAAAGAAGTTGCAAAGCATGTTGTGGAAAAAGAAGAAGAGATCGATAAAATGGAAAGAAAGCTTCGCAAACAGCATATTCTTCGTTTGAACGAAGGTATTTGCTCCGGACAAGCAGGCATTGTGTATGTTGACATTGTCAGCAACCTTGAGCGTATTGGTGATCATGCTGTGAATATTGCCGAAGCTGTTTTAGGAGAAGAATAAGTGGTAAAATAAGCAAGGGGAAATCCTCTTGCTTTTTGCTTTTTAAGCGCAATTTTAAAAAAGGGTGCTGATAATGGAAATTATTTATTGGACTTTGATTATTATTTTATTTGTTATAGCTTTTGCTGGGTTGATCTTTCCGATTATTCCCAGTGTCCTGTTTATTTTGGGCGGATTTATACTTTATGGTTTTCTTTTTTCTTTTGAGCCATTTAATTGGCTGTTTTGGACCATCCAGGGCCTTTTTGTTGTTTTGCTTTTCGGGGCGGATTATATAGCCAATATGATTGGGGTAAAAAAATATGGAGGATCTAAAGCCGGCGTTTGGGGAAGTACAATCGGACTTCTAATAGGGCCTTTTGTGATTCCGGTGTTAGGAATTCTGATCGGGCCATTCCTTGGCGCGATCCTTGCTGAACTGGCGGTAAATAGAAAAAACCTGAATGATGCAATAAAAATTGGGTTTGGCTCTGTTATAGGATTTGTCAGCAGTGTGGCGGCAAAATCAGTTATTCAAGGAGTAATGATTATTTATTTCCTGATTATGGTGCTGTAAATAGTTCATGAAAGGAACAGTCATAAGGCATTGCTATGACTGTTCCTTTTTTATGGCACTCCTAATTCACTCCGCATATTTCACTGGGGCAGTTCTGGCAGTCTGTTTCCAGTTTTAAATAGCTCAAATTTTTAATAATAATTTTCTGCTCATGATAAAGAATGATATCCTTATCCTTTAACTCCTTCAGCATTCGCTGAACGACTTCCCGGGTACCGTAAATAAGGTTAGCCATTTCCTGGTGGGTTAGGGATAAATCAATTAGGATTCCTTCTTTAACTCGCTTGCCTTGCCTGTTGGCAAGCCTTATTAAAATGGAGTACAATCCGCCTTTCTTTCCATTGATCATTAAATCCTGGCATCTTAGCTGAGATTTAATATATCTGGTGCTAAGCCACTTTGTAAAATAGCTCATAGCCTGCATGTCGCCCAACAAAAACTCTTCGAAATCCTCCTTTTTAATTTGGAGGAATTTGCATTCCGTTACAGCTTTAGCATGGAAATGATATCTCGGTGACTCCTTAAACATTTGATATTCAATTAATACTTCTTCGTCATCAAGGATTTTTAAAGTGAATTCCTTCCCTTTTTTATGGACTCTTCCTAAAGCCATACATCCTTCCAATAGGAGGTAAATATTTTTTACCTGCTCAAATTCCTCAAAAAGAGTATTTCCGGGTTTTACTTTTAATATTTTTCCCTTATCAATAAAACGCTGCAATAAGAAACTGTATAGTGAAATTCTGAAGCCATCCATTATCTTCACTCCTTTTCTCCCTCACCTTGATTTAAAGAAAATATAGGAAGACTGTCAATTAGCTGATAGTGGGCTTCAGAATAAAATGGATGAATAAAGGCATGAGAAAGGGTTGATACAATTCACTTTTAAACACTATTGACGATTTTATGAATGTTGATCTGGAATGCTGTTTTCTAAACAGTTCCTTTTCTAAAAAATTGAAGGATTGGCAGGTAAACTCTTGAATAATAAAAAATAAATAGGCAATTGTATATATGTAGCAATGCTTTTTGTTTGAAACAAAAATCCAACTTTGGTAATCTTAAGCTAAAGGCCTTTAGAAACATTCTAATATCAGAATTTTGTAAACGATCGGATGTTTCGGGGACTAACTAAACAGATACATAGGGAGGAATTTTTTATGGCATTCGAATTACCGCAATTACCTTACGCTTATGATGCATTGGAGCCAAACATCGACAAAGAAACGATGAATATCCACCACACAAAGCATCACAATACTTATGTAACAAACCTGAACAATGCTTTGGAAGGAAACGAGGAACTTCTTTCTAAAACAGTTGAAGAAGTTGTATCCAACCTTGATGCTGTTCCTGAAGGTGTACGCACAGCTGTCCGCAATAACGGCGGCGGCCATGCCAACCACTCATTATTCTGGCAGGTTATTTCTCCAAATGGCGGAGGAGAGCCTACTGGTGAGCTTGCTGAAGCAATTAACAGCAAATACGGAAGCTATGACAGCTTTAAAGAAGAATTTGCCAAAGCTGCAACAACTCGTTTTGGTTCCGGCTGGGCTTGGCTAGTTGTGAACAACGGCCAAGTTGAAGTAACAAGCACTCCGAACCAGGATTCTCCTCTAATGGAAGGCAAAACGCCTATCCTTGGACTTGATGTATGGGAGCATGCTTACTACTTAAAGTATCAAAACCGCCGTCCTGAATACATCAATTCTTTCTGGAATGTTGTAAACTGGGATGAGGTTTCCAAGCGTTACAGCGCAGCAAAGTAATAAAGGATTAAAGCGCGGCAGGAAATCTCTGCCGTGTTTTTTTTGCGTTATTTTCTAATCTTTAAATATTGCATAAGCACACAAACTTTGTAGGAAACTACCCTTTAGAACCAAAGGGGAGTTTTTTTATGAGCAGATTTAAAAAACTGATCGGAGATGTGGATTTAACCAGGGATTTAACATTGCTTCTGATTATTGGAGGGCTCTATTCATTAAGTGCTGCCCTTTCAAACACATTCGTAAATATTTACCTTTGGAAGCAATCTGGTGAGTTCAGCGATCTTGCGCTTTACAATTTATCCATCGTAATCATGCAGCCTTTAACGTTTATTTTGGCAGGGAGATGGGCGAAGAAAATTGACAGAGTTATTGTACTAAGGATAGGAGTTATCTTTCTTGCATCCTTTTACCTAACTGTGCTATTCATTGGTACGAATGCTTCGAAATTTCTGCTGCTGCTGGGTGCTTTGTTAGGTGTTGGATATGGTTTTTACTGGCTTGCGTTTAATGTGCTGACTTTTGAAATAACGGAGCCGGAAAATAGGGATTTCTTCAATGGCTTCCTTGGAATACTCACATCCGTTGGAGGAATGATTGGTCCGATTGCAGCGGGTTTCATTATTTCAAGGATGGAAAAGTTCACTGGATATTCTGTTATTTTTGGGATATCGCTGACGCTCTTTTCAATAGCCGTCTTTTTAAGTTTTTTTCTTAAACGGCGGCCCGCAAATGGAAGGTATTGGTTTAGGAGAATTCTTACTGAACGAAAAAACAACCCTAATTGGCGCATGATCACCAATGCCCATTTCTTTCAGGGGCTGAGGGAAGGGACATTTGTTTTTGTGATTTCGGTATATGTATTTATCTCAACAGGGAGTGAGCTTGCCCTGGGAACTTATGGTCTGGTTAACTCGAGCATATCCTTTATTGGATACTTTCTGGTATCAAGGCTTCTAAAAAAGCAGCATCGGAAAAGGGCAATTCTCATAGGCGGGTTATTATTGTATGCCGCCATATTCTTTATCATATTCGAAGTTACTTATCCAAAGCTGCTTATGTATGCTGCTACCATAGCCATTGCATACCCATTATTGCTTGTCCCTTATATTTCTTTAACTTATGATGTAATCGGCCGCGGTTGGAAGGCTGCAGAAATGAGAATAGAATATATCGTTGTCAGAGAAATTTTTCTTAACTCAGGAAGAATTGTTTCCATTCTCGGCTTTTTAACTGCTGTCACTTTTTTTAATGATGACAAAAGCATCCCCATATTGCTTGTAATCATAGGAGCTGGACATGCTGTTATTTACTTTTTCGTCCGGAAAGTACATTTTCAATCAACATGAGAGGGGGTCTCCCTCTCTTTTTTAATTTAGTAATGATTACCGCTTCAGGCCTTGTTATCATCGGGCTTTCGGGAATGTCTTTGGTGTTCCGCTCCTGTGGATCGCCCTTGGTACGCTTTTCGACCCTAAAACAATTCCAAAGTTTTAAAAAAGTATTAGGATATTATTTCCAGTGTTTTATTTCTGTCGAAAAAAGGTTCTTTATAGAATTAATTGCCGATATCTTTTAGAATGGTAATAGAGACTTTTTTAAAGGAAGTGTGCGAAACCTTGAATAGAAAGAAAAAGAAGAAGACCCATGTTCCCTTTCGCCTGAATATGCTCTTCTTTGTGGTTTTTTTATTGTTTTCAATGCTGATCCTTAGGCTAGGGATGGTTCAGATTGTCTACGGTGATGATTATAAGCGTGAAATAGAAAGAACGGAGGATGTTACCGTCAATAGTCCTGTGCCAAGAGGAAAGATGTTTGACCGCAACGGAAAGGTTATTGTAGATAATACTCCGCAAAACGCAATTACCTTCACCAATAACGGCTACAATCAGGAAGAAATGCTTGAAGTAGCAGAAAGACTCGCCCAGTTAATTGAAAAAGATACGGAAAAAGTTCAGGAACGTGATAAAAAAGATTATTGGATCATGAAGAATCAGGATGAGGCAGAAAAGAAAGTTTCTGAAAAAGAAATTGAAGTACTTAAAAAGAAGTATGAAGGCAAGCAGAAGGAGCTGGATAAGGCTATTTACCAGCTTACTTTGGATCGGATTTCCGAAAAAGAGCTGGATGAACTGAAAGAATCTGATCTTGAAGTACTGGCAATCTTCAGAGAGTTTACAAGCGGATACGCCTTAACTCCGCAAATTGTTAAAAATAAAAAAGTTAGCCCTGAAGAGTTTGCAGTAGTCAGCGAAAATCTCCAGCTGCTGCCTGGCGTTGATACCACAACAGATTGGGAAAGGTATTATGCGTTTGGCGATACATTGAAGTCAGTCCTTGGAAAAGTGACAAGCTCTGACGAAGGGATTCCTGCTGAACAGCTTGAGTATTATATGGCACGTGATTACAGCCGCAATGACAGAGTAGGAAAAAGCTATATCGAAATGCAATATGAAGAAGTGCTCCACGGCCAAAAGGCCAAAGTGAAAAATATTACCGATAAAGCCGGAAATGTCCTGGAAACTGTGCCGATTACGGATGGGCAAAGAGGAAAGGACCTTATGCTGAGCATTGATATGGATCTGCAAAAAGAAGTAGAGAAAATCATTGAGGAAGAATTGCGTGCTGCTAAAGCATCTCCTGGTACAGCCTTGCTGGACAGGGCATATGTAGTTCTAATGGATCCGCATACCGGAGAGATCCTATCTATGGCCGGTAAAAGGATCGTGAAGGATGAGAAGACTGGAAAGTCAGAAATGCAGGATGATGCACTGGGCAATATTACAACTACCTATAATGTTGGTTCTGCCATAAAGGGAGCGACCATTCTTACAGGATTTAAAGAAGGCGTCATTCAGCCTAATTCTGTCATTTATGACCGTCCTCTCCAAATAAAAAATACACCCGTGAAAAAATCCTGGAAAAATTTTGGACCTTTAAATGATATTAACGCATTAAAATACTCTTCCAACGTTTATATGTTTGAAACAGCTATAAGAATCGGTAATGGGGAATATAAATTTGACCGCCCATTGCCTCTAGATCCAAAAGGCTTTGATACGATCAGGGATTCCTTTGCCCAATTTGGTCTCGGAGTCAGGACGGGAATTGATTTGCCGAATGAACAAACAGGCTTTAAAGGAATGAGTACCATGCCTGGTTTTATGCTTGACCTTGTTATTGGGCAGTATGATACGTATTCAAATATGCAGCTCGCACAATATGTTTCTGTTATCGCCAATGGCGGGAATAGAATGGAGCCCCATATTGTAAAGGAAATTCGTGAACCGTTAATGGAAAATAACGAACTGGGTCCAATTGTTCAAGAAATGGAACCAAAAGTTCTTAATAGAATTGAATTGAAAGAAGGCTGGATGGACCGAGTTCATGAAGGCTTCCGCAAAGTAATGCAAGAAAAAGGCGGAACAGCTTATACCTATTTTGCCGACAAAGAATATAAGCCTGCAGGAAAGACTGGAACTGCAGAGGCATTCTATGATGGCCCTGAACGCAGCAAATTTGGCAAAGAGCCTCCTGAAGTAATGAACCTTAGCCTGGTTGGCTATGCTCCGTCAGAAAATCCTGAAGTAGCAATGGCTGTAATGGTTCCATGGGCATATCAAGGCGGCCGGGATCACGGAGCGAACAAAAAAATCGGCGAACGTGTACTGGATGCTTACTTTGACCTTAAAAAAAATCGCCAGAAAGAAGGCAAAAATAGCGAAGATCCTGTCCAGAAAGTAGAAAATATTAATGAAGTGATTGAAGGGCAGGAAGAAGTGCGCGAAGAAACTGAATAACTATGGATAACTGTTTCCCAAATTTACGGGAGGCAGTTTTTTTATTTTCATGAAAAGTAAATGTATTTGAAACTGGCTAAACTGGAAAGCTAAATTTAACGTTATACCTCTATTTCGACATATTTACACATTAATCGCCGACATTTACAAAAGCTTTACAATTAGTTAAAACCGCGTTAACAGTAAACCCTTATTCTATTACTCGTAGGACAAAACAACCAATTTTCTTAGGGGGAATTCAGGAATGAAGAGTCTTAAAAAAATGAGCCTGTTTTTAATGCTGGCAGCTGTAATGGTATTTACTGCAGCTTGCGGTGGCGGAGATACAAATGAAGGTGCTAATGGTGAAGAGCTGGAAGGCAGTGTAGTTATTGACGGTTCCGGTACAGTTTATCCATTTATGGCACGCATGGCCGAGAATTATATGGGAGAACAGGAAAATGTCTCTGTTGAAGTAAGCCGCTCTGGAACTTCAGCCGGCTTCAAGAAATTCCTGGCAGAAGACGGAACAGACTTTAATGATGCTTCCCGCCAAATTAAAGATGAAGAAAAAGCACAAGCAGAAGAGCTTGGCATTGATGTACAGGAAATGAAGGTTGCATTAGATGGTATAACAATTGTAATTAATAAAGAAAATGACTGGGCTACAGAGCTTACACAGCAAGAGGTTATTGATATCTTCCTGGCAAGTGCCGGCAAGAAAAAGTGGTCGGACGTTCGCGCTGACTTCCCGGATGAAGAAATCCAAACTTATGGCCCGAATGAAAACCACGGTACTTATGAATTCATGTTTGAAAATATCCTTGGAGAACAAGATCTTCCTGAAAACATTAACCTGCAGCAGGATTACTCAACTCTTGTAGATCTTGTGTCTAAAGATAAAAATGCAATTGGATTCTTTGGATATGGATACTACGATAGCAATAAAGACAAGTTATCCGCTGTTAAGGTTGACTTTGGCAAGGGCCCTGTTGAGCCATCATTGGACACAATTAAAGAAGACGGCGATTATGCTCCATTTACACGCCCTGTATTCACATACTTGAATACAAATATGGCTAAAGAAAAGCCGCAAGTGCTTGATTACGCTATTTATACAATGGAAAATGCACAGGATGTTGCAGCAGAGACTGGCTTTGCCCCATTATCTGATGAAGATGTCCAAGCTTCTCTAGATGCTTTAAACGGATTAAAATAAGTTTTTAAAAGTGTTGAACATGGGAAGATGAGAAGTAAGCCTTCTCATCTTCTTGTTGGTGTTAAATGTTAATTTGGGTTTCCCTTGGGTAATATAAGCTAAAGAGTTCTTCCTTGGATGAGAAGGATGAAAGGGGTTTTACACTTGGCAAAAAGCGCTGTTCACGGCAACAACAAAAAGTTGAATGTACGTGAAATCATACAGGAAAAGAAAAAATCTCGAAGCGTTAATAACGTTACGGAAAAATTAATACCTAAAATTCTATTTGGAATAGCAGCCATTTCTGTACTAACAACTATTGGAATTGTACTTACTTTACTTACGGAAACAATCGCCTTTTTTAAAGACGTTCCTTTTATAGATTTCTTTACAGGTACAAAATTAAAGCCACTAGGGGAAAATGCAGTCTTTGGAGTAGTGCCGCTGCTGACCGGTACAATTATTTCATCTGCAATTGCCATGCTGGTAGCCATCCCGATCGGACTGATGACCGCTATTTTCTTAAGTGAATATGCGTCAGAAAAATTAAGAAGAATTTTAAAGCCTCTTCTTGAGATTCTGGCAGGTATTCCTACTATCGTTTATGGATTTTTTGCCTTTACATTTGTAACGCCAATATTAAGATCTATTATTCCTGGCCTTGAACCAACCAATATTCTAAGCCCTGGGATTGTAATGGGGATCATGATCATCCCGATGGTAGCGTCATTATCTGAAGATGCGATGAGTTCAGTGCCAAATGCTATGAGGGAAGGTGCTCTTGCATTGGGTGCAACAAAGCTGGAAGTAACCTGGAAAGTAGTGGTTCCAGCCGCAATTTCAGGTATCATAGCTTCCTTTGTACTCGGAATTTCGAGGGCGATTGGGGAAACCATGATCGTAACCATTGCCAGCGGAAGTTCAAAAAACTTTACATTTGACGTGACTCAATCCATGCAGACGATGACTGCTTATATAGTAGAAGTAACAGGCGGAGAAGCTGCGGCAGGTACCACTTTGTATTATAGCCTTTATGCAGTTGCTATGACATTGTTTGTATTTACACTGATTATGAATCTTATCGCTCAGTATATCTCTCGCAGGTTCAGGGAGGAATATTAATATGAAGTATGTTGACTCAACTCAAGTGCATAAAAAAATGGGCAGCCGCCTATTTGCCAATAACCTGGCAAAAACTCTCTTCTTTTTGGCAACATTGTTTGGCCTGGTTGTATTAGTTATTTTGATTTATCGGGTCCTTGCAGATGGATTAGGATGGATTAACTTTGATTTCTTGACGAATAGGCTATCAACCGATCCAGAAAGAGCGGGAATCTGGGGAGCTATATTGGGAACATTATGGCTCATGCTGGTTGTCGCTCCTGTAACGATGATTTTAGGGGTAGGTACAGCTATTTATCTTGAAGAATATGCCGCAAAGGGACGTATTTCATCATTTATTAAAACAAATATCTCCAACTTGGCAGGTGTTCCTTCCGTTGTTTTTGGCATTCTTGGATTAACTGTTTTCGCAAGGGCTTTGGATTTGGGTTCTGTTGTACTTGCGGGCGGCTTGACTATGGCGCTGCTCGTTCTCCCAGTCGTTGTCGTGGCAAGCCAGGAAGCAATCCGGGCTGTACCTCAATTTTTAAGGGAAGCCTCTTATGGAATGGGTGCTACAAAGTGGCAGACCATTAAAAATGTCGTTCTTCCCGCGTCCTTGCCGGGAATTCTTACTGGCGTTATTTTGGCGCTATCCCGTGCAATTGGTGAAACAGCACCGCTGGTCGTTATCGGTATACCGGCATTGTTAATTCCTGTTCCGGACGGAGTCTTTGACAAATTTACCATTTTGCCGGTGCAGATTTATTATTGGACAATTGATTCGGCCCTTGTAGCTGAATACGCAAACCTTGCAGCAGCGACAATTGTTATTTTATTAATTGTTTTGTTCGCGATGAACTCAATTGCCATTTTGATTCGGAATAAATTTCAAAAAAGATTTTAGTCTGGGAGGTTTTATAAAATGCCTGTAATGACAGAAAAAGCAAATCCAAATGTCAAAACAGATAAACTAAGCGCTGGAACGAAAGAAAACAAGAAGGTTGTTTATAATACGAAGGACCTTAACTTGTGGTATGGGGAAGGCCATGCTCTAAAGAATATTAATTTGGCGATTAATGAGAATGAGGTAACAGCCATTATTGGGCCTTCAGGCTGCGGTAAATCAACTTATATTAAAACATTAAACCGGATGGTTGAACTGGTCCCTACTGTTAAGATATCAGGAGAAATTTTATACCGTGAGCGAAATATCCTTGATAAATCGTTTAAAGTGGAAGACTTAAGAACAAGTGTCGGCATGGTTTTCCAAAAGCCCAATCCGTTTCCTAAATCCATTTATGAAAATGTAGCATATGGTCCAAAAATTCACGGAATCCGCGATAAGAAAGTCCTTGATGAGATTGTTGAAAAAAGCTTAAGGGGTGCAGCAATCTGGGATGAAGTAAAGGACCGTTTAAACCAGAATGCATATGGCTTATCTGGCGGTCAGCAGCAGCGCCTTTGCATTGCACGCTGCTTGGCGATTGAACCGGATGTCATCTTAATGGATGAGCCAACATCTGCCCTTGACCCGATTTCGACATTAAAGGTAGAAGAGCTTGTACAGGAACTAAAAGAAGAATTCAGCATCATCATCGTTACACACAATATGCAGCAGGCTGCCCGTATCTCTGACAAGACAGCCTTCTTCTTAAACGGTGAAGTGATTGAGTTTGCCGAAACTGACAAGATCTTCTCAACCCCTTCAGACAAACGAACTGAAGATTATATTACAGGAAGATTCGGCTAATTTCTAAAGCGTAAAATCATTGAAAATGAATCATATCGAATAGGATGAAGGGGGATAAAAATGATGGCAGTACGCGAAAGATTTGAATATGATTTACAGGAACTGCAAAAGAAACTTCTTGAAATAGGGAACTTTGCGGAAGAGGCCCTGCACAAAGCGATTGAAGCACTTGAAACTCAAAATATTGAATTGGCTCTTGAAATAATGGATGACGATTCCCACGCAGATCTGCTGTACGAGGAAATTAATGATTTGGCTATTCTTCTAATTGCTAAACAGCAGCCTGTTGCGATCGACCTCCGCCGCATCATCGTGGCCATTAAAATTGCAACAGATATAGAGAGAATTGCCGATTTTGCAGTTAATATTGCGAAATCTACAATTAGAATTGGTTCTGAACCTCTAATTAAGCCGATTGAGCATATTAAGCAAATGCATCAGATTTCAACAGAAATGCTTCGTTTATCTTTAGAAGCCTTCAATGATGATGATATAGCCAAAGCAAAAAAGGTAGCAGATATGGATGATCAGGTAGATGATTTATATGGGGAAACAATCAAGGAATTGCTGCAAATAAACCTTCAAAAGCCTGAGTTTTTGCCGCAGATTACCCAGCTTTCGTTTGTTTGCCGCTATTTGGAAAGAGCTGCTGACCATGTAACAAATATCTCAGAACATATTTTCTATATGGTTAAAGGCCGTCAGTATGATTTAAATAACTAAACAAAAAAAGCTAAAAGGAGAAAGTTCCTTTTAGCTTTTTGTTATGGTTTTTGCAATATCTTTAAAACTCATCTGATTTGTTAATTCAAACGTACCAAGCTGTATTTTTTTACTGTAGCCGTATTCCTCCAGATAATCTCCAAACTCGGCTGCATCCTCTACGATATTTTCCTTTTCAAGCTGTTCTGCTATTTCTACAGGGGTCATGCCGCTTGCAATTTCTAGCTGATAGGCTATGGGAGATTCCGAAGGCTCCTTTTCAGTTAGATCCACTTCGTGGGCCTTTGTTTCCTTAGAATCCTGGAGGGGTTTCTGCAAACTTGCATGCTCCTCTTCTGTTAATACAATATAACCCTTACGTATTAAAAATTCCTTTGCAGATGATTCATCCAATTTTGCATCCTCTGGCAGATCATCCTTATTGAAAAAATAAGCAAAGCCCATAATCAAAACCGAAATCAATACTCCAAAAGCAAATGCCCGGGTGTTCCTCTTATTCATAGCTCTGGCCTCTAAACTTCATTTCAGTTTGAATTGCTTTAACTTCTAGAGGGGAAAGTGAGGATTGTCTCGCGATTTGGTCAACGGATAACCCTTGCTGGGTAAGCAGCACTACCTGGTTCCTTATTATTTCGTGAACTTCCTTTTTCTCAATGGGCGGAGTAGTGCTTTTTACAGAGAATGGCGGCTGGAGACTATCGTCCGCGACAAGCAGTTCCTCCTCCAATACCTTTAGCTTCTGCTTGATCTGGTACATTTCCTGAATCTGCTGAATGGATATTTGATCTATTTCTTCCCGTATTTCTTTATATGGATCTTTTAAAAAGACCGAAATAAGGAATAAAGCGATCGATAATCCCAACAGTGCCAACATGATGTATTCCAAAAAAGTCACCTCATATTCATTGAACAGAAATATTTTACCATCATCGGCGACAAATTTCGATAATCAATCCAAAATCTTGGAAAATTTAAGTTATTTTGTCGTTGCCGCCCTGACAAAACTGTCGAAACGCAGCCTGAAAAAACGCATAAAAATTTTTTATGCTCCGATCCTCCTGCTATATAAAGCTCTCGCAATAAGCGACAATTTCCGTTCATTGTAGCAAGCCTGTTTCAATGCTAACATTAAGTTATAAAAAAATGTCATAAAATTTCGCCTTTATTCATATATTGCATTTTTCTTATAGGCTCTATTCGTATAGATTGTTGTTTTTGGACTATAAAGCTTGCCCGTTGATTTCCGCTCCAGTCACGCAGCGAACCCGCGGGGAGGAACGGGAGCCTCCTCGGCGTTTCACGCCTGCGGGGTCTCCCGCTCCCTCTCTTCCCGCAGGACATTGAATAAACACCCTTGAGTAACCATCGCACGAAGAAAATGCGGATGCATTTTCGAGGATCAAGTGCCTTCCACTCCAATCAACTCAGTAATTAAAACTAGTTTGTAAGCAACAAACTTTGCGAAAACAGCCTTCTTAAATGCTTAATGATATAGAAAATAGAAAATCGAAAACAAGAGGTGCCGGTATGATAGATGAAATTATTAAGCTGCGCAGGAGGGGCCTTTCTTTCCGGAAAATTGCCCTAGAGCTTGATACAACGGTGGGCAAGGTGCAATACCAATGGACGAAGCTGGTTCAAAACAAAGCTAAACGCAGCAGCGAAGAGCCCTTACAAACCAAATCGCCTAATCAGGGTGCGGATAAAAAGAATGCTTCTATACTTGAAGATAGCATTACCATAACTCGAATTTCAGCTGAAAAGATTAAGGTGGATTGGGAGATTTCTATTTATAAAGAAAATATGGTTGCACAGTATTTTAATAAGCCCAGCTCCTCTTGGAGGAAGGCATTGCGAATCTATGATGTAACAGGAGTTATATTTGACGGTGGAAATGCTCAGAGCGACCATGAAGTGGTTCTCCTGGACCACAATACGGAATGGATCTTCAAAGGATTAAAACCCAACAGGGTCTACTGTATAGAAATGGGAATGAAGCTTACAGAAAATAACTTCTTCCCTTTGCTCCGTTCAGACGCTTTGTATACATCGGAAACGGGATTTGAGAATATCTCCAGACCCCAAGAGCCCACCCAAAAGGCAGCAGAATGGACAGAAAGCGTGAGTACATACACCTACTACGAAACTGTAAATGAAGGAGAGGGATAAGTCATGAATGAAATAATTACGGCAGAACCTAAAGAATATGTGCAGAATGATGGGATGCCAAAAATCCTTCTCCTTACGTGGGAATATCCGCCCAATGTCGTGGGCGGATTATCAAGACATGTACACGGGCTGGCTGGAGGCTTGAACCAAAAGGGCTACGAAGTCCATGTGCTGACTGCAAATCCAGGTAACCTTCCAAGCTACGAAAGTAATGAGAGAATTCAGGTTCATCGTGTCAGTCCGCTTAAAGAAAAGGACCCTAACTTTCTGCACTGGATATTGGGTTTGAATCTGGCCATGGAACAAAAAGCCAGAGAGCTGTCATCCTATCATGATTTCGAGCTAATCCATGCCCATGACTGGCTTGTAGGAGCCTGCGGACTATCATTAAGAGAGAGCCTTAAACTGCCTTTAATCACAACCATTCATGCCACAGAGCATGGAAGGAATAATGGAATTTATACAGAGCTTCAAAAATTTATACACGAAAAAGAAGAGCAGCTGGTGAAAGGCTCGGATCGAGTGATTGTTTGCAGTGAATTTATGAAGGAAGAATTGATTCAGCAATTTAGTATAAGTAGCGAAGGAATGGCGGTTATTGCCAATGGGATTAACAAAGAAGTGCCATTGGAGAATCCTCAAAGCACACTAGAGGGCCTGCCTGTAAGGGAAAGCGGAAGGCTGATATTCTCTATTGGCCGGATGGTAAAAGAAAAAGGCTTTGAAACCGTGATTGAGTCTGCAAACTTGATCAAAGAAAGGTTTCCGGATGTTTACTTTATCATAGCGGGTAAGGGGCCAATGCTTGAAACATATAAGAAAAAAGTCAAAGAATCCAATTTGGAGAATTTCATCCATTTCCCGGGTTTTATAAACGATATGCAGCGTTCTGCTTTGTTTCGTAAGTGTACTCTTGCAGTCTTTCCAAGTTATTATGAGCCTTTTGGGATTGTTGCCCTTGAAGCAATGATATCGGGCAAACCTGCAGTAGTCTCCGACACCGGAGGCCTGAAAGGGATTGTTAAGCATGGCTTTTCAGGGCTGCTCATGACTCCGGGTGATCCATCCAGCTTTGCTGAGCAGGCTGCTTATCTGTTGGAAAATGCTGATAGAGCCAATATGATTGGAGCAAACGGCAAAAAGGTGGCTGAAAGCCTGTTCAGCTGGAGCCGTATAGCGGAAGAAACCAAACGGGTATTTGAAGAGACATTGATCAGCCAGAAACTTAAAGAAGTTTAACAGTTTGCAAAACCAGTTTTAATTTATGCTGCCAATCCATTGGAATACTTGCAGGACTTTAAAATACTATAGAAAAAGGTGCATGGAGATGAACACGTTAAACTGGATCAGATCTGATGTTTATGAAGAAATGGAGCAAGCTGCAAAAGGGAAGCTGAGGATGATTCCGGGATTATGGGTAGATGGGAAAACCTATTGGATGGAAAATGGGTTTAAGGAATTATTTCCGGAAGAAAATATTTCTGTCCATGTAAAGCGGGAACATATTCACTCCAAAATTTCTTTCTTCAAAAGTTATATTACCAATCATGACGATAAGCCACGCAATGTGAAGCTTTTAATACAGCATAAACACGAATATTCTTCTCGTGAACAGTTCTCATTTATATCGCCAGCGGAAAATGTCATTTTCCACATGGCTGATTCAAAAGTATTTCTGGTAAACGGCCAATTGAACGGCCAGAACATGGCAGAATGCTCGATTCAGCCGTACTGGAATTTATACAGTGATCAAATTTGGAAGTGCAGGCGTAAAGGTGTTTTAAAATACAACCCTATGGTTAAGGGGAATACTATAAGCATATTTGCCTTTAACGTTGGATTTGAAGGAAAAGGAACAGTTGAAGCAGATTCATGGATTGTGAGCGGTGACAGTAAATCAGAGCTTCTTCAGTATAACCGGCTACTTTTAAAAAAACGTACTAGCATTTCGATTTAAAAAATGATATTATAGAAAAGTCGTATGAACGAACTAGTTTGAACATAGTTTGGAGGGAAATTACATGCGTGTGAACATTACGTTAGCTTGCACAGAATGTGGAGATCGTAACTATATTTCTAAAAAAAATAAACGAAATAATCCAGATCGTCTTGAGCTTAAAAAATATTGCCCAAGAGATAAGCGTTCGACTGCACATCGCGAAACAAAATAAGCGGTAGGATAATTCCTACTGCTTTTTTTGTTGATTTTTTTATTGGGTAAACTTACCTGTATTGGTTCCTTTGTACGGGGAATAAATGTGTGTAAATTTTTCTGTTGGAGGTTTATAAAATGGAAACAGAAAAGAAGTTTCTGCGAAAAGAAATGCTGGGAAGGCTAAAAGAATTGGATAAGCCGGAACATGAACAACGCTCATATGAAATAGCCTGCAAGCTTTATCAAAATCCTCTTTGGCTGCAAGCTAAGACGATAGGGATTACCGTTTCCAACCCGCCAGAGGCTGATACCTGGGCAATTATCAAACAAGCATGGGACGAAGGGAAAAGAGTCGCTGTCCCTAAGTGCATTCCAAAAACAAAGGAAATGGTATTCAGGAGGCTTGACCGCTTCACCGACCTGGAGTCAGTGTACTACGGTTTATGGGAGCCGATTGAAGCAATAACGGAGGAAGTTCCAGGAGAAAAAATCGATATTGTGATAGTTCCGGGTTTGGCCTATATGAAAAATGGATATCGCCTTGGGTTCGGGGGAGGCTATTACGATCGTTTCCTAGAGGGCTATAAAGGCAATACAATTTCGCTGGCATTTGCTTTTCAAGTGATTAACTGCCTGCCGGTTGAAGACCATGACCGGCCGGTGGAAATGATTATTACTGATGAGCAGTTATGGAAAACCAACGATGCTTGAGCATGCTTTTATTTTAACCTTTATATTTATAACAGCGGTGGCCGGCTTTTCTTTAAATTTATTATCTATGTCAGGGAGCTTAGCAGCACTTATCATTGGCATTGCTGTTGGCTATGGCTTCGGGCTGCATGGCCTATTGGTGCTGGGTTTCTTTTTTGCCAGTTCAAGCCTCTGGTCGAAATTTAAAAGGAAACAAAAAATGAAAGTCGAAGACAGGCATGTAAAGGGTTCACGCAGAGATTGGCACCAGGTAGCTGCCAATGGCGGTATTGCCGGCATTTCAAGTTTACTCTATCTTATTTATCCCTCCTCCGTTTGGCTAATGGGCTTCCTGATCAGCTTAGCCTCAGCAAATTCGGATACTTGGGCATCAGAGATCGGTTCATTGAGTAAGAAAATGCCGTTGTCAATCCGTACTTTTAAGCCAATTGAAACTGGTACTTCCGGAGCAGTAAGTCTGCTAGGGACATTTGCTGCAATTGCCGGCGCTTCAGGAATTGCACTTTTGTCATTCTATTTGTTCAACATTACGCCATATGAGGCTTTGTTCATATTGGCTTTCGGATTTGCGGGAAATGTAATTGATTCCTTTTTGGGAGCTTACTTGCAAGCCGTATACAAGTGTAATGTTTGCGGAGAAAAAGTGGAGAAGCTAAATCATTGCGAAAAAAAGACTTCTTTAATAGGAGGCAAACAGTTTGCAGATAATGACTTTGTAAACCTCTTTTCAGGTTTAGCTTCAACTTCATTGGGAATGCTTCTATATATATTTATTCTATAACCGGACTAATGGCGGCTGGAATAGAATAAAGCCTTTCGCATTCATTCAATTACATAATAGAGGTAAAGGGGCGATTTAAGTGAGGAATCGGGTAAACAGAGTTGTATTAATTGGTACTGGGTTTGTGGGGTCCAGTTATGCTTTTGCATTGTTAAATCAGGGTGTTACAGAGGAATTGGTGTTGGTTGATTTAAATAAAGAAAAATCAGAAGGAGATGCAATGGATTTAAACCACGGGATGCCTTTTGCACCATCTCCTACCTCTATATGGTTTGGTGATTATTCTGATTGCAAAGATGCCGATCTGGTTGTGATCACGGCTGGTGCTAATCAAAAGCCAGGTGAAACACGCCTTGATCTTGTGGAAAAAAATACAAAGATCTTTAAAAGTATTGTTGGCCAAGTAATGGCAAGCGGATTTGATGGAATCTTTCTTGTAGCAACCAATCCTGTTGATATTTTGACATATGCTGTTTGGAAGTTCTCGGGGCTGCCTAAGGAGAGGGTTATCGGATCAGGCACAATATTGGACACTGCCCGTTTCAGGTATCTCCTTGGGGATTATTTTAAAGTGGATACACGGAATGTCCACTCCTACATAATTGGTGAACATGGGGATACAGAGCTGCCTGTATGGAGCCATGCTGATATTGCCGGAAAAAATATTGATGACTGGATAAGTAAAGAGGCGGCCTATAAGCAGGAGGATTTGGAATCTCTTTTTTTAAATGTGCGCGATGCGGCTTATCAGATTATCGAACGAAAGGGTGCTACTTATTATGGAATTGCTATGGGACTTGTTCGTCTTACAAAGGCAATCCTGCAAAATGAAAATTCGGTGCTGACTGTATCAGCTTACTTGGATGGACAATATGGACATAATGATGTTTATATTGGTGTTCCGGCTATCGTAAACAGAAATGGAATACGGGATATTGTTGAGCTTAATTTAAACGAAGACGAGCAGGAGAAATTTACCCATTCAGTAGAGGTACTTAAAAAGACAATGAAACCAGTCTTTAAGAATGAATAATCATCTATAGAAGATTTATGATATGGATATTTTATTTTTTACTTCTGCTGAAACATGGATAAAACCTTCTCCCTCTTCTCAAAATAATAAAGAGGAGGGATTTCGAATGTCTCGATTATTTTCCATATTCATGATTGGGCTGGGCGGTTATTTTGCCTACCAGAACCGCTATCGATTAATAAATATCCTTTTTGGCAATGCCTTTCTCCGCAGGTTCCTTGTCAGCTCAGTTATGAGTTTTCCAGGTATCCGTGATCGGATGATGAGCTCGGTTTTTTCATCAGGTGCTTCAGAAGGCAGTAGATAAGTAAAAAGACCGTAATAGGTCTTTTTATTTTGCTGTTTTTACAAAATGCTTTTTCTTTTACAATAGGAAGGCTCTTTGCCTATAGTTAAATAAAAGAAGTAAGAGGTGGGGGAAGAATTGGGCTTTCAAGAGGATTATATATTTTGGACACTGGCGCATTATTTTATCTCTGACCAAGAGTACAGGATGATCCAGCTATCAAAAGGCCAGGACGAACTGTGGCTTGAAAAGCTTGAACATAAAGAAGCAAAGGTATTAAGGCTGTTAAAGTATAATCTTGATTGGAGCAATTGGATGCAGCGGGATATTGAAAACACCGCCCAAAAAGCTGAATCAATCAGAAGGCAGCTTGGCAGAAAGGAACTGCCAATTTTAAATATATATATTACAGCCTACCCGCCTGTTGACGATTATGAATTCCGGATATCAGCACCTTTTAAGGCAGAAAAAGGAAAGGCTTCTGTTCAAACGCTGATTATTGATTCCAGTAATCCAGAGAGTATAGACAAGATTCAAGCTATCTTTCATGACCCGCTAACTCTGCCTGGCGGGGAGTATACTGAAGCTGACGCTGATGCAGTAAAGCATGCAGCCCTTTCAAAAGCCGTAAATAAAGCAAAAAAAGAAAAAGCGCTATTTAATTTTGGGAAGCCTTTTTTTACCTATATGTTCGTATTTATTCAAATAGCCATGTTTTTGTTTTTGGAATGGAAGGGCGGGAGTACAGATACTTCTACACTAATTAAGTATGGAGCTAAATTTAATCCTCTTATTTTGGAAGGGGAATGGTGGCGGTTCTTTACTCCAATTGTTCTTCATATCGGGCTTCTTCATTTATTAATGAATACCCTTGCATTATATTACCTTGGATCAGCAGTTGAAAGGGTGTATGGTAATTTAAGGTTCTTATTCATTTATATCCTTGCGGGATTTGGCGGGACTTTAGCCAGCTTTATTTATAGTCCTACTCTTTCAGCAGGTGCGAGTGGAGCTATTTTTGGCTGTTTTGGCGCACTTTTGTACTTCGGGCTCATCTATCCAAAACTCTTTTTTAGGACGATGGGGTTCAATATACTTGTGGTGCTGGCAATAAACCTGGCCTTCGGCTTTACAATCCCCGGAATTGACAATGCTGGCCATATAGGCGGGCTTATAGGCGGTTTTCTTGCCACAGGGATCGTTCATTTTCCAAAAAAGAAGAAATTATGGCTGCAGCTTCTATTTTTAGCCATCAATGTAAGCTTAGTTGCCGGGTTATTAAGATATGGATTCAGTGAACCGGGAAACTTGCTGAATGAACAGACAGCCATGGTTATGGCTCAGGAGTATATTAAGACGGAGGATTATAAAAAAGCGCACTCTTTGCTTGCAGATTTTATTAAAGAGAAAGAGGCTTCAGCTGAAGTTTATTTTCTTTTATCCTATGCAGAAATTAAAGAGGGAGACCTTCAGATTGCGAAGGAACATCTCGAACAAGTGATAAAACAACAAGCAGATTTCCATGAGGCACATTATAACCTTGCACTCATCTATATAGAAGAAGAAAATAGAACGAAAGCAAAGCAGCATGCTCAAAAAGCGGCTGATTTGAATCCGGGCCAGGAGGAGTATCATCAGCTTTTAGAGCAAATTGCAGATTGGGAAACGTCTGGACAGCAATAATGTTGAATTCACTAAAAGCTTTGTCTGTTTTTTTTCTCTTAATTCCTAGGAAATATCTGCTCAAATCAGGCATTTTTTAGAATCATACCATTTGCTGGTATGATTTTTTTTTTGCATGTCTATCCTGTTGAATAGTATGCAAGGAAAAGTATGGAATAGATTGCTGAGGTGGGGATTATGGAGCAGGGTAAACGTGAACCTGTAAAGGTGTCGCTGAAAGAAAATATTGCCTACCTGAGAGAGGCTCTTGGTGTAGAAAAAAGTTTTGATGTAATCCAGCTTGATGTAGAATACGCAGAGAGGGAAATGGCCCTCTATCTGGTAGATGGCTTTGTAAAAGACGATATTTTGCACTACTTGATGAAAATGCTGGCAGGCCTGGACAAAGAACAGCTGGAAGGAGACACGCTATCAAGGCTGATTAAAACATATATTCCGTATGTTGAGGTTGAGACAAGCGATGATTTAAATAAAGTGGTGGATATGGTGCTGGCAGGCCCTACTGCTCTGGTGGTAGATGGAGTGGACCAAGTCATCCTTATCGATGCACGTACTTATCCTGTCAGAGGGCCTCAAGAACCGGATATTGAGAGGGTTGTCCGCGGTTCGAGGGATGGCTTTGTCGAAACACTTGTTTTTAATACAGCCTTAACCAGGAGAAGGATTAGAGATCGGACTCTTCGTATGGAATATATGCAAGTTGGCCGGAGATCTAAAACAGATATTGTTGTCAGTTATATTGAAG
Organism: Cytobacillus sp. C11.1; assembly: GCF_058145115.1. Taxonomy (NCBI): domain Bacteria; kingdom Bacillati; phylum Bacillota; class Bacilli; order Caryophanales; family Bacillaceae; genus Cytobacillus; species Cytobacillus sp. C11.1. The sequence goes on from NZ_CM176935.1 coordinate 2,245,282, forward strand.
ACATCGCGGATCCAACAATGGTGGAGAAGGTAAAAGAATCTATATCGAAAATTGATACTGATGGATTGCCAATGGCCGAAAAGTCCATCGAGGAGTTTATATCGGGACGGCATTGGAACCCATATCCAATGGTGAGGTATACCGAGAGGCCCGATACGGCAGCTACTCATCTTTATGAGGGGCATGTTTGTATTATTGTGGATGGATCACCAAGTGTTATTATAACGCCAACTACTTTTTGGCACCATCTGCAGCATGCAGAGGAATACCGGAATAAACCTCTTGTAGGTGCGTATTTGCGATTTGTGCGCTTTTTGGCGGTTTGGGCATCCATCTTTCTTTTGCCGTTATGGTACCTATTTGCTGTTGAACCGCAATTGCTGCCTGAGGCTTTATCATATGTTGGTCCAAACGAAACAGGGCAGCTTCCTTTAGTAGTCCAATTTCTCATAATTGAACTGGGACTGGATATGCTGAGGATGGCTGCCATTCATACACCGACCTCACTTGCCACAGCCCTTGGACTGGTGGCTGCCCTGATGATCGGGCAGGTAGCTGTTGAGGTTGGTTTATTCATCAATGAAGTCATTCTCTATTTGGCGATTGCAGCAATTGGAACTTTTTCAACGCCAAGCTATGAAATGAGCCTGGCAAATCGGTTAATCAGAATAGGATTGCTGATTGCAACAAGCTTATTCCATACATACGGATATGTAATTGGAATTGTGCTGCTGATTATTATGCTTGCAAGAATGAAGTCTTTCGGGGTACCGTACCTATGGCCGTTTATCCCTTTCAACTTAAGAGCATTTAGAGATGTTTTGGTCAGGTCGCCAATCCCGTTGAAAAACAGGCGCCCGCGGTTTCTTCATCCTAAGGATCCCGACCGCTAAATTTCAGAATCCCTCCCTGACAGATTCAGGGAGGGATTCTTTTTGGCATTGGCAGCAAAAGCGATCAAAACGGTACAGCTTGCTCCTTCCCTCTTGAGGAGGGGGATAATTTAGATTATACTTTAATGTGGCAAAAACTTATTAATAAAGGTCGAGGTAAAGCATGAAAACCATTTACGATATACAGCAATTCCTAAAGAAGTATGGGACGATTATATACATAGGGGACAGAGAAGCTGACTTGGAGCTTATGGCCTCAGAATTAAAAGAGCTATATGATTCGCAGCTTATTGACTTGAAAGACTATCAAAGTGCAACTTTGCTTATACGGACTGAAATTCAGCGTTTAAGAGAGAAAAAATAGACAGAAAAGGTGATTAATTTGGCAGAGAAGTGGCTAATTGGTGTTGATTTAGGCGGGACAACTACGAAACTTGCTTTTATCAATTACTATGGTGAGATTCTCCATAAATGGGAAATCCCAACGGATAATAGTGAAGAAGGAAAAAACATAACCATTAATATTGCAAAAGCGATAGACCGCAAACTGGAAGAGCTTGATCTGACGAAGGACAAAATAATAGGGCTTGGCATGGGGGCACCTGGACCGGTTAATCTTACCACCGGTGTCGTTTATAATACTGTTAATCTTGGCTGGAAAGATAATTACCCATTGAAGGATCTGCTTGAAGTTGAAACATCTCTTCCGGTCATCATTGATAATGATGCCAACTGTGCAGCCCTTGGCGAAATGTGGAAAGGTGCCGGCAATGGGGCAAAAGACCTTGTATGTGTCACGCTGGGAACTGGTGTAGGAGGAGGCGTAATTGCTAACGGCGATATCGTTCAGGGTGTGAGCGGTGCCGCAGGCGAGATTGGCCACATAACCTCTGTCCCTTCAGGAGGGGCTCAGTGCAATTGCGGAAAGACTGGATGCCTTGAAACAATCGCATCTGCTACTGGGATTGTAAGGCAGGCTATGGAAAGGCTGCAAGTGAGTGAAGCCGGTGAGCTTGCCAGGTTATACAATGAGAATGGGCTTATTACTGCGAAAGATGTTTTCGATACAGCCAGAACTGGGGATCTAACTTCTCTTTCGGTAATAAGGGAAACAGCTTTACATTTGGGATTGGCTTTGGCCAATATTGCTAATACGCTTAATCCGGAGAAAATCGTATTAGGAGGAGGCGTTTCCAAAGCAGGGGAAATTCTGTTAAAGCCTGTGGTTGAAAACTTTGCCAAATTTGCCTTCCCGAGGGTCAGTGAATCAACAGAAATCGATATTGCCACTTTAGGTAACGATGCTGGTGTGATTGGGGCAGCCTGGCTGGCAAAAAATAAATAAAACTTTAAGAGTACCTGTGTAAACGGGTACTCTTTTATTATTGGCTGTATTAAAGCTCAATGTTATGTAAGCACCCTTTATATGGAGCGGATATCAACAGACAAGTTTAACAAAGGATCACGTAAAATCTAATAATTCTGAATTATGATAATTCCGAAACTAAATCATGTTTTAAACGTCTAATAATTGGGGTATAAACAATAGCAGTCATTCTATAATTTTACAAGTTGAATTTAAATTATGAATTGGTTTTGTGTAAAAAAAGTATTAAGATTTAAATTACAAAAATATATATTCCTTATCTTGAAAAGAGCTTGTTTGCTTCCAAAACTTCTAGGAGGTAGAAGAAGATCATGAAGAAAATCCAATGGTCAAAGTTCTCGCTGATTGCCCTTGCGACGGTCTTGCTTTGGCTTAAGACATACATTGTCTATAAAACCAGCTTTGAAATTAAAATAGAAAACTGGAAACAGGAAATTATCTTGTTTCTCAATCCTTTAAGCTTCCTTCTGTTCGTATTTGGACTCGGTTTATTTATGAGGGAAAAAAAGCAAAAACGCTATATTATGATTTCCAGCTTCGCTATTTCTGCTATTTTATTCGCAAATGTTGTGTTCTACAGGTTTTTTAACGATTTTTTAACGATTCCAGTGCTTTTCCAAACAAGTAATATGAGCGATCTTGGAAGCAGTGTGAATGAACTTTTAAATGTAAGTGACATACTGTATTTTACTGACTTTGCATTGCTTGCCCTCATTCTATCCATGAAACCCGGCCTGGCACCTTATCGTCCCGCCTCAAAAATGTATCGGAGGGCTTACTTTTTGGCTGCTGCTGCAATTGCATTTTTTAATCTTGCATTGGCAGAAACTGAACGGCCACAGCTTTTGACCCGTACCTTTGACAGGGAAATGCTAGTAAAAAATATCGGGACCTACAACTATCATATCTATGATATTTTTCTTCAATCAAAATCATCTGCCCAAAGAGCACTTGCAGACGGAAGTGAATTGGCAGATATAAAAAACTATGTATCAGCGAATTATAAAAAGCCGAATGAAGAGATGTTTGGGATTGCAAAAGACAAAAACGTAATCCTTATTTCAATGGAGTCTACCCAGAATTTTGTTATCAATGAAAAAATAAATGGACAGGAAATAACGCCCTTTCTGAATGATTTTATTAAGGAAAGCTATTATTTTGAAAATTTCTACCATCAGACAGCCCAGGGAAAGACATCAGATTCTGAGTTCCTGGTTGATAATTCACTATATCCGCTTAGCCGTGGAGCGGTCTTCTTTACTCACTCCGGAAACGAGTATAACGCAACTCCTGATATTTTAAAAAATATAGGATATTTTACAGCAGCTCTGCATGCAAATAACAAAAGCTTTTGGAACAGAGATATCATGTACCAGTCCTTTGGATATGACCGTTTTTATTCTTTGCCTGATTATCATGTCAGCAATGAAAATTCAGTCGGCTGGGGTTTAAAAGATATTGATTTCTTTGAACAATCTGTACAGCACTTGAAAGAAATGCCAGAGCCTTTTTATGCAAAATTTATAACACTCACGAATCATTTCCCATTTGATCTCGAGGAAGAAGACCTATTCATCCAGCCCTATAATTCTGCAGATAAAACGGTAAATAATTATTTTCCGACTGTCCGGTATCAGGATGAAGCGCTCAAAAATTTCATCCAGCGATTAAAGGAAGAAGGCTTATATGAAGATTCAATCATTATTCTCTACGGTGATCATTATGGAATTTCCGAAAACCACAATGAAGCAATGGGTCAATTCCTCGGAAAAGAAGTTACACCTTTTGTCAGCACACAGCTGCAGAAAGTTCCGTTAATCATTCATATACCGGGACAGGAAGGAAAGACGATTTCCAAGGTTTCCGGTCAGATTGATCTTAAACCAACTATTCTTCATATGCTTGGCATTGATACGAAAGGGTCGATTGAATTTGGTGCTGATTTATTTGCAAAAGATAAAGTGGATTTTGCCGTATTGCGGGACGGCAGCTTTGTAACTAAAAGGTATGTATATACCCGGGATATTTGCTATGACAAGGAAACGGAACAGCCGATCGACAAATCCGCTTGCGAGCCATATATGTCTAAAGCAAAAAATGAACTCCAATATTCGGATAAGATCATTTATGGAGACTTGCTGCGTTTCTATGAAGATGCAGACCAAGAATAAATATAAATAGAAGTGGCACTGAACAACCTAAAGCCTGCGGTTTTGCAGGCTTTTTTTCTGCGGAAAAGGTCATCTTTTTTCTTTTTTATTCATAAGATTGAAATGATGGAAAGGGGGAGAAAGATGAAAGTCAAAGTCCGGTCCGGAGATTCATTATGGTATTACAGCCAGCTCTTCATGATGCCAATAAATCTTATTATTGATTCAAATCCAAGCGTAAATTCAAGTTCTTTAACGATTGGACAGGAGATAAACATTCCCGGTTTTACCTTACAAAACTATACTGTAAAAAAGGGTGATACCTTTTGGAAATTAAGCTCATCTAGAAATCTGTCCGTAGATGCTCTCCTGCTGATTAATCAAACCCTTAATCCAAATAGCCTGACTATCGGAGCTGTCATTAAACTGCCTAAACGAGTCATTTCACCAATTGTGGAAGGCAGGAGACAATATGATTATCAGGCTTTAACGGCTGATATATCGACATTGGCTGCCATATATCCATTTATTAAGATAAATACAATTGGAAATAGTGTTCTAGGAAAGCCCATTCAGGAAATCCGCTTTGGAAAAGGAAATAAAAAAGTGCAAATAAATGCTTCCTTCCATGCGAACGAATGGATTACAACACCGATTCTAATGGCTTTGCTAAACAATTTCCTTTTATCTATAACCAATGTAAGGCCTATAAGGGGCTTATCTACAATGCCTTTATATAATACAGTGGATCTTTCCATAGTGCCGATGGTTAACCCTGATGGGGTTGATCTGGTTTTAAATGGTCCCCCTCCTGAAGTAAGGGACCAGGTAATTGAGATAAACAGAGGAAGTACTGATTTTTCCGGCTGGAAGGCGAATATTAGAGGGGTGGATTTAAATAATCAATTCCCTGCCAAATGGGAATTTGAAAAAGAAAGATCAGAACAAGATGCCCCTGCCCCAAGAGACTACCTGGGGGAAGCGCCTTTAACAGAACCGGAAGCAATAGCCATGGCTGACCTGGCAAGGAACAACCAGTTTAATAGAATGCTTGCTTTCCATACCCAGGGATCAGAGTTTTATTGGGGATATGAGGGAATGGAGCCTCCGGAGTCAAAAGTGATCGCTGCTGAATTTGAACGTGTCAGCGGCTATAGAGCTGTCCAATTTATTGACAGCTTTGCCGGTTATAAGGATTGGTTTATTCAGGAGTTTCGCAGGCCGGGATTCACAATCGAGCTTGGAAGTGGAATCAATCCTTTGCCTTTATCGCAGTATGATGAAATATACGAAGAGGTTCTTGGTATTTTCCTTGCATCTCTCTATTTGTAAAAAAATATTTTTTACGCTGCATGTTTCTGTATTGTTTTTTAATTGGCCAGAGATTAAAATAAACTATCACAATAAATACAGCTAACAGCGACATAAGATTTAGCCGCTTTTCCATTAAAAGCCGGAAAGTCGGCTTTTTCCTTTTTAAATAATTTTTTCTATTATAATTGAAACATTTTTATAGTATTTACGTACTCATATATAGGGAGAAAAGGAGGTGCGGATTTGAAAAAGATTCAAATTACATATAGATATAGGTTTCTTTTTTTATTTCTTTTTCTCCTTATTTACATGTTATTTATAGTAGGCTGTGAACAAACAGAAATGACGAAGATTCAGCCAAAGTCAAAACAAAATCAAATTTCTGAAGACTCCGTACCTCCGGCTGATAATAAGAAAAATAGCCTAGTGCCTATCAAAGCTATAGCAGGAGAATTCCAGGGAGCAAATGGCTGGCTTAGTAATGAAACAATTGTTTACACTGTAAATAATGGAACCACATCAAGTGTTTACGCTTATAACCTATTTACCGGAGAACAAAATCTCCTTTTCGAAAGTTCGGTGCCTATTGCTGCGGTTACGATTAGCCCAACCGGAAAATACGTACTGATTCGGTCGTCTCCGGGCACATATGAAAGTACTTTGACAGTTGTAAAAGGGAATGGAGAAATTCTGATGAATGAGAGTCTTTCATCATTTGATCTTGCTGTTGAATGGAACCCTTATAATGAAGAGTCTCTTCTAGTTTCCTCGTTTACAGAAGATTGGGATTTTTCTTCCTGGCACATGGATATTAAGGCAGACACCCTAGAAGAAATCAAAATTAGGGAACCGTTTGCCAAATGGCTGAAGAACGACAAGTTATTGTTTCTTGGCTGGGACAGTGAGAGCCCATCTTTATTTGCTCCTTTAATAATGCAATCAATCAATGGAGATAATGAAACGGAGGTAATGGAAAACATTTTTCATTTTGACGCTGCCAAAAACAGGGTTATGGCCATTACGGTGCCTTCAGTAGAATCTGAACAAGCTGTTTATACGTTTATGGATAATAATTTTCATAAATTGTCATCATTTACTGTTCCCCATTTAACAAGATTTTCTGACTGGCTGGTTCCTTATTATGACTGGGCAAAAGATAATCTTATAACCTTCCAGCCTTTATACAGTGCTGAAAGTGATACGTATGCCGGCGGTTTCCAGCTTGTTGCTTTTGATAATAAAACCGGTGTTAAAGAGGTTTTAATGGAAGGAATGGAAAATACGCCAATTAGCTGCTCACCAGATGGTTCAGCTTGCTTGGCTGGTTATTACCTTGAAGAATTAATTATGCTTGAAAGTAAGGTGAAGGTTCCGATTTTGGAGAATAAAGAAATTTAATGGATATAAAAAAAGGAGTCTGGTTATGGCAATCGTAGATGTTACAGTAATCCCAATTGGAACGGAAACGCCAAGCGTCAGCAGTTATGTAGCTGATATACAGCGTGTATTGAAAAAATATGAAGAAAGCGGGAAAATCCGTTTTCAATTAACGCCAATGAACACCATAATAGAAGGCGAGCTTTCTGTTTTATTTGAGGTAATTCAAGCAATGCATGAAGTTCCATTTGAAAAAGGGCTAATGAGAGTAGCGACAAATATCCGTATTGATGATAGGCGGGATGTTGAAAGAAAAATGGAAGAAAAAGTCCAAAGAGTCGAAAGCCAATTAGAAAGCTAAAATAAAAGGGCTGCCCGTATAGGGCAGCCCTTTCATTTTAGTGAACCGCTGGGTATCCGCTGTTTATTAATGTCATTACAGCAAACCATCCGAAAACGGCAAACGTCCCGGCAGCAAAAAACAATCCAAGGAAATTCTTGTTTCTAAGTGCGCTGATGGCACCAAAAGCTGCAAGAACTGCGACTAATGCAAAGATAATAGGTAGTCCCATTAAAATAGCCCCCTTTATTTCGTGATCAGCAGGCGATAGCCATGTTAAAAATCCCTTTTCAGGTAATATACCCTGTATGTAAAGCCTAAGTATACATTCGTAATTTATTTTATATTTTTTTTCTCTATTTGTCGAGGTCTAAAAATGACACTTCTATGTCATAGGCTTCAGCAATTCCGTTTATTAAATCCTTTAAGTGCAGCTCAGAAAAATAAATCAGGCCATTATCATCATCTTTTGCTGTAAAAACCAAGTGTTCATGGAACTGATATTTAGCCATTTGAATGTCTTCAGTATCGCCTTTTGTTATGAAGAAAGCGCAAAGCATCTCTGGGTATAAATAAAATCCTTTGGCAGATTCTAACCCAAAGTCATCAAAAGTTTCTCCTTTTTCGCCATTAGTTATGTAATACAATAGTGAAGAACCTTCAATTAGATTAGACTCTATCAGCAGGTTTTTTGCCAGCTCCGCGTCATTATTATTTTCAAATAAAAGAATGCCTCTCTGAAAATCAAATAATTCTGTTTCCTTTTTAATGTAATCCATAAATTCGGGAACATCTTCAATAATATAGTTTGCTTCAACTCCATAAAGAAATTTCATAATATTCTCCTTCATCCAAGATTTATACATTCCATTTAATTATGCAGCTATTATAGTGTAGAATAAAAAGGAACTCATACATCAATCGGAGGTGTCAGCGATGGAATGGAATCAGATTCCGCTTGGCCCATTGCAAACAAACTGTTATGTACTATCGAATAAAAACAAAGCATGCTTAATTTTTGATCCGGGTGAAGAAAGCGGAAAGCTAAGCAGCTTCATTAAGCAAAAAGGGCTAAAGCCTCTAGCTATTGTTCTTACCCATGCTCATTTTGATCATATTGGGGCAGTAGACGATATTAGAGAAGAATTCGCCATCCCTGTATACATACACGAAAAAGAGGCAGATTGGCTTCTCGATCCAGCCTTAAACGGGTCACATCTTTTCAAAGTAGGCAAGCTTATTAAAGCCAAGCCTGCAGATCATATTATAACGGGTGAAAAAGAATTAAGCATCGGGGAATTTACGTTTGAAATTCTTGAGACACCAGGTCATTCCCCTGGCAGCATTTCATTATATTTTAAGGAAGCAGAGCTCGTAGTTGCCGGTGATGCTCTATTCAATGGCAGCATTGGCCGCACAGATCTTCCGGGCGGCAATCATCAGCAACTGCTGGACAGTATCCATGCCAAACTCCTGATCTTGCCTGAAGAAACGGAAGTATTGCCTGGACATGGGCCCACTACGACGGTTGGACAGGAAATGGATTCAAATCCGTTTCTGAATGGATTCTAAAAATTGGCTCTGTTAAAGCTTATTGTTATTTTTGAGCACCCTGTTGATTGGAGCGGAAGGCACGAGCTCCTCGAAAATGCATTCGCATTTCCTTCGTGCGGTGTTTATACAAGGAAGCTTACTCAAAGTCCTGCGGGAGTGCGGATCAAAGGGAGACCCCGCAGGAGCAAAGCGACGAGGAGCGTCGGACCGCCCTCGGAAAGGGAGTGCCTCGTGCTGAAATCAACAGGCAAATTTAACAGAGCCAAAAAAATAGAAAAGCCCTTCTCCAAATGAGAAGGGCTTTTCTGGGGGATGTTTTATTCATATAATGGGAGGGGATATAGTTAAGCTACTACCTTAACAATATAACACAGAAAACACTATGTCAATAGTGAAAATAGATAAATAAAACAATATAATTTGTGGTTATCAACAACGTGTTTTTATGCGAATTTCACTCAGAAAAAAGGAGTTAATATGCTGAATTATTTAAAGAATCATATTATGAATTCCCCTATAAAAATGATTAGCTATGCAGAGTATATCCAGCAGGCACTTTACCATCCTGAATACGGTTATTATATGAAGAGTAAAGCTAAAATCGGTCCTGGTGGTGATTTTATAACAACCAGCAATATATCTGATATTTATGGCAGGACAGTAGCCAAGTGGTTTTATAAGGAGGCCTGTAATAATCATCTTCCTTTTCATGTTTGTGAAATCGGGGGTGGAAATGGGCGCTTTGCCAAGGCATTTATTGATGAGTGGAATTTGCTAGCAGGCGGGCAGCTTCAATATTATATTTTGGAGACTAGCCCATACCACCGCCAGCTGCAGCAGGAGCAAATCCCATTTTCAGAGCATATAAGGCAAATAGAAAGCCTGGATGAAATATCGCCATTTAAAGGCTTGATCTTTTCAAATGAATTGTTTGATGCCTTTCCTGTTCATGTTATTGAAAAGAAAAACGAAAGGCTATTTGAGATAATGGTGACAGTTAAAGATGAGCAGCTGGCGGAAATGGCTGTTCCATTAAGCAATGAAGAAATTCTCTCCTTCCTTGAGGACAGCGGGTTAAAGCTAAGTAATGGACAAAGGATTGAAATTCCTATGCAAATGGAACATATGATCAAAAGCATAGCTGATACATTGGAGCACGGAATGGTGTTAACAGTAGATTATGGCTATTCAAATGAAGAGTGGCGGGAGCCTGCCAGAAGAAATGGGAGCTTGCGGGGATATTATAAGCACTCGCAAATTAATAATATTCTTATGAATCCCGGTGAAATGGACATTACAAGCCATATCCACTTTGACTCGCTGATTCGAATTGGAGATCAGTATGATTTGAGACTTATTCAAAAGCTGAGGCAGGATGAATTCTTGCTATCCACAGGTATCTTGCATGAGCTTGAAGACCATTATGACCTTAATCCATTTTCAGAGGTCAGCAAAAGAAACCGGGCTATCAGGAGTCTGATTATGCCTTCCGGAATGAGTTCGGCATTCCATGTCATCCTTCAGCAAAAAGGAATAGAAGCCAAATAAAAAAGCGATGAAAATTCATCGCTTTTTTATTTGGTATAAATACTATTAATGCACGTGGGCTATTAGTGGCCGCCCGCGCCTGGAGTCATCATAAAAGTTGACCAGTAAGTGAAGCCTACGAAGAAAACTGTTAAGTACGCTCCAAAAACATAAATATACATACGTTCGGAAAGCTTTAAGTAGCTTAAAAGCAGGAAAAATCCTGTTTGGCCGAAGAAAATCAAGGACGTTGTATACATGTCGCCCAAGTAAAACATAACGGCGAAAATTCCCGTCCAGAATCCTAATACTCTGTACATACGATCCATATGTATCCCTCCTTTTACCCTTACAAGTCCATCACTACAATATTATAAAGTAAATGCTTATTAAAAGTAAATAATGTTTCTAAATAGTGTTCAAAAACGAAGAGAAAAAGAGCAGAGAAGATCAGTGATGCGCTGCTTTAAGCAGCGCGTATGTTGTTGCTGCGCGAGCACAACGGATTGCCTCTAAGAATCTTCATCGCACGCAGGAAAAGAAACTGAGGCAAAGATTCGACTGCTATTTTCTCCGGCCTTTTGAACAACATTTCTTTTAATTACCCACAATGGCCTGATAGGTGCAAGTATCACAGCCAGTCAGCATATTCCCTTTTTCCACCAATTGTATGGAATCAAACAAACTTTCAAACATTCCCTGCAAAAATTCAAAGTGCATATTGCAAACAGGCTCTGCATGTTTAGCAGCTACCTCTTTAAATGGGCAGTTATAAATTTGAAAAAATACTTTAGTCTTTTCTTCATTAGTATCAAATTCTGGATGGAATCCTGAAAGATTGGCTGCATGTTTTAAAATATTCAATTTTTGGTCAAAGGTAAGTTCTTCAGAGCTTGAAAATCTTTTAAGCTCCTGATCAATTAACTCTTTGCCAAATCTCTTGCCTGTAGCATATAAGGCTTTTCTGCCTTCTTCGCCCAATTCAAGCATGGTTTCCATTGCGATTTTCGCAAGAAGCTGGTAGTCCCTGTATGGAAAATGCAGCTGGATTACATCATCAGACAAACGATATAACCGGCTTGGCCTGCCGCCTTTGCCTGTCTTCTTCGTTTCTGAAACAAGCATATTTACATCTTCCAGCTTGGATAAATGCAATCTTGCCACATTAGGGTGGATACTGAAGTTATCAGCAATCTCCTGAACGGTAACATCTTTATGCCTTTTTGTAATGTATTGATAAATATAATAGCGAGTTGGATCGGATAAAACATTTGTAATTTTTAATGTCTGTTCCATTTTATTGTCACCTCAAAAGGTTTTTTTATCCCGTTGTACGGGCAGCTGCTTTTCCCCGAAGAAAGCCGGGCCATGAAAGTAGGCTATGGCGAAAAACTGCCCGCTAAAAGCCTGATTTCTAAATATTGCTGGGTTGCTTTCTCCCATTATAATACAGGCGCAGCAGGTTAACACTGTAATCACTATAAGTTTAGAAAATGTTCACAATTAATATTTATTCGACCGCAATAAACTGTACAAACATTATACAAATGATATACAATGCTATTAATGAATAAGAAAGTAATTAAATGTGAGGTGAAGAGAAATGAGCCAATTGACTTTTTTTACGTATCCCAGCTGTACGTCCTGCAGAAAAACAAAGAAATGGCTGACTGCCCATTCAATTGAATTTGTAGAAAGGCATCTCTTCAAGGATACGCCCTCTCCAAGAGAAATATTGAAAATCCTTTCCTTAACAACGAACGGCCTGGACGAACTGCTTGCAACGAGAAGCCAAACCTTTAAAAACCTAGAACTGAACCTTGATGAACTGTCATTATCTGAAGTAGTACAAATGGTCATAAAAGATCCCAAGCTTCTGCGCAGGCCTATTCTCACAAACGGAGAAAAGATCGTAATCGGCTACAATCCGGATGCATTTAAAAATATGGCAAGGTGAATTTTTGGAGGAAAAATGCTGATCATGGCATTCTTCTTTTGGATGGGTATAGGGTGCTGATAACTCCTAAGTATGAGCAGATAATTAAAAGCGAATAGAAGCAAAAAAAACAGAAGGGGGCATAATCAGCTCCCCTTCCGCTAAAAAAACTGGGCTAGCAGGATTCGAACCTACGCATGACGGAGTCAAAGTCCGTTGCCCGTTGAATAAACTCCAAGAAAAACATCAATGAGTTAGCATCAAGAAAAAATCACCGCAGGCATATTTAATTGCATTTTAGAATGTGCTCCAGGGAGAAAACATCAAGAAAATGTAGTTAAATATGCCGATTATTCTTAAGTATGGGCGGATAATTAAAAGAGAATAGAAGCAAAAAAAAACAGAAGGGGGCATAATCAGCTCCCCTTCCGCTAAAAAAACTGGGCTAGCAGGATTCGAACCTACGCATGACGGAGTCAAAGTCCGTTGCCTTACCGCTTGGCTATAGCCCATCGATTAAATGCCTCTCGGCTTGTCACGATAATATTTTTAGATAACTCCTATTTTTTTATTCACAAATTCGTCAAAAAGTTATGTCGTTAATGAAAGGAATTACTCGGAATAAGCCGAATATATTCATTACATTAAAAAAAGGTGGTGTTAAAATCAATTGAGCACAATCGAAAGAATGGCTGAGCGAATTATTAAAGATGCCGTCAGGAGCCATGCCTCAGACATTCATATCATTCCCCGCAGAAAAGATACTCTTATCCAGTTAAGGTTTGGAAGCAAACTGACTCCAAGGCTTTATCTTCCTAGAGAAGAATGCGACAGACTGATTTCACATTTTAAGTTTACTGCTTCAATGGATATTGGTGAAAAAAGGCGGCCGCAAAGCGGAGCTTATTCTCTTGAAATCGATGGACAAATGATTGGACTCCGTTTTTCTACTCTTCCTTCCAGCTACAATGAAAGTCTCGTAATCAGAATTCTTCCCCAGCAGGAACAAATTCCTTTCTTTCAAATCAGCCTTTTCCCAAACATGACAAGAAAAATGCTGGCTCTGCTGAAGCATGCTCACGGCCTAATAATTTTTACTGGTCCAACCGGAAGCGGCAAAACCACAACACTGTATTCCTTATTAAATGAGACTTCCCATATGTTCCACAGAAATGTCATAACTCTGGAAGATCCAATTGAAAAAGTAAATGACATGGTTCTCCAAGTCCAAGTTAATGAAAAAGCAGGCGTTTCCTATGCTGCCGGTTTAAAGGCTATACTTCGCCATGACCCGGACATCATTATGGTCGGTGAGATCCGAGATGCAGAAACAGCCAAAATAGCAGTAAGGGCAGCGCTGACTGGTCATTTAGTTTTGAGCACAATGCATACAAGGGATGCAAAAGGGGCTGTACATCGTCTAGCTGAATTTGGCGTAAACATGCTTGAGATTGAACAGACTCTAGTGGCGGTGACGGCACAGCGGCTTGTGGAACTTACTTGCCCATACTGTGAGGGTGAATGTTCGCCTTATTGTTATGGATATGGCAGATGGAAGAGGGCAAGTGTATTTGAACTCCTGGCGGGGAGAGCGCTGAATGCTTCCATAAAAGAGGCCAGAGGGGAGGCGAATGATGTGAATTATCGTACGTTAAAGGAGGTAATTACAAAGGGGATAGCCCTTGGCTATATTAAGGAATCGGAATACAGCAGGTGGGTGCATGACAATGAACCAACATAAATGGACAATTAATGAACAAGGATATTTTCTAAAAAATACAGGTGATCTTTTGTCCAGGGGATATCCATTATCTGAAGCATTAGAATCACTAATACACCAGCTTCCAAGCAAAAGAAAACAGGAGATAAGCCAGTGCATCTCTGAGTTGAAAGAAGGATACCCCTTTTATCAAATTCTTTCCAATATGAACTTTAATAAAAGCTTGATAGGATACGTGTTTTTTGCTGAGCAGCACGGAGGTCTGGCAGCGGCGTTTCTTGATGGCAGTGAAATGATTCTGAAGAGAAGAAAGGAAGTTGATAAGTTAAAGAAACTAATCGCATATCCTCTTTTTTTAATCCTAATTACCTCATTTCTCTTTGTTTTCGTAGAAAATATACTATTGCCCCGTTTTTCTTCTTTGTTTGTTTCGATGAAACTGCAGCCTAATTTCTTCACAAAAGTTGTCTACCTTTTTGGCGAGCTTCTCCCTTTGTTATTGATCCTAAGTCTTTTCAGTATCATTGTTCTGCTTGGCTACTATTTTTTTAGTTTTCGAAAGCAATCTTCACTTGATCAGAAGCGGAAAATTGTGAGAATTCCTGTCGCAGGCCCTTTTCTTCGTCTGTACTATACTCACTTCTTTGCTGTGCAGCTTAGTTATCTATTAGCAGGCGGCCTTTCTGTGTTTGAAGCTCTAAGTTTATTTGAGAGACATGATAAACAGCCATTTTACAGGGAGATAGGCGAGGTTATGAAAATAAATTTGCGCAAGGGAGAAAAGCTGGAGGATATTTTAATAAGTTTCCCTTTCTTTGAAAGGGAGTTATCAAACATTGTAAGGCACGGGCAGAAAAATGGAAAATTGGATCAGGAATTAATCTTCTTTAGCAGGCACTGCTTAGATCTGCTTGAGGAAAAAACAGAAAAGCTGCTCAAACTGATTCAGCCGCTTTTATACTTGTTTATCGGCTTCTTGATTGTATCCATGTATCTGGCGGTTTTACTGCCAATGTATCATTTATTGGAGGGATTTTAATGAAATTACAGAAAGTCAAAAATGAAAAGGGATTCACACTGATTGAGATGATGATTGTTTTGCTGGTTATTTCAGTGCTGTTAATCATCACCATACCGAATGTGACTAAACATAATTCAAAAATTAACAGCAAAGGTTGTGAGGCTTTTATTCAAATGGTTCAAGCTCAGGTTCAGGCGTATGAGATAGATAAAAAAGCACCACCAGCTACTATCCAAGAATTAGTAGATGAAGAGTATCTTACTGATAAAACAAAATCATGTCCGAATGGGGATGAGATTAAAATTTCCACTGATGGAAAGGTTGAACTTGCAACCCCTCCTCCTGCTTCTCCAGAGACAGATACATCAGGAACATGATGAAAAATCAACAAGGATTCACTCTAGTTGAATCCCTCTTCGTTCTCAGCATATTCATCATTATTGCCTCGATTACGGCTGTTTTGGTTAAGCCACATTTCCTCTACTTTGAAAAACAAATGTTTTTTTCCCAATTAAAATCTGATTTGATGTATGCCCAGCAGTATGCAATAACTCATCATACAGATGTGGTCGTCCAGTTTGTACCAGACCAGCACCTTTATACCGCACAGGTGAAGTTAGGTTCGGATATCATTATTAGCCGGGAATATTCTGCTTTGTTTGAGATAAGGAAGGGGACCATGCCTTTGTATTTTCAGTATGGACCTAGCGGGAACACGAATAAATTTGGCAGCCTTTATATTAAGATTGGCGAGGAAAGGTACTTGATTACTTTTTTAATAGGGAGAGGGAGGTTTTATGTGGCGAAAGAATGATGGCTTCCTCATGGCTGAGCTGCTGCTTTCATTATCAGCCTGGATGATTGTGGTGGGAGTACTTTTCCCCCTCATAATAAAAGCGGTTGAGCACTCTGTTGAAATGGAACAGGATTTTGAAAGCACACAGCTCCTTTATGAAAGCTTGCAGCAAACTGTGGTTGAAGGGTATTCGCCTTCCGGTAAATCTATTAAGAGGAGCCAAACAGTATATGAAATCTTTTTAAAGGAAAGCGCAGAATTAACGGAGGTTTGTGTAAAGTATGAAGATATATTTAAGAAAGCCAATGAGAAATGTGAGGTATATAAATAGCGAAGGCTTTACCATGCTGGAGATGCTTTTTGCTTTTTCAATATTCTTGATGCTTGTTTCCTTTTTGCCGCTTAGCTTTAACTTTCTCTTTCAGGACTGGAAATTTGATGCAAGGACACAACGGCTTGAATGGCTGGTATTTATCAATCAGATGAAAAAGGAAGTCAGGCTTGCAGATTATGCAGATGTCTCAAATGAAAGAATTGTATTAAAGATAGCCGGGCAAAACGTAGTATATGAAAAATACGGTTCAAGCCTGCGGAGAAGAGTGGACTTGAAAGGCCATGAAATTGTTTTGCAGCAGGTTGATTCTATTTCATTTACTAGCATTAACGGAGGATTGGAAATGGAAGTGAAAGATACATTTGCCCAGGTATATTCTGCCTCCCTTTATTCCTATATAAATTGGGAGGGTACTAATGTGCCGTAACGAAAAGGGATTTGTTTATCCTCTTACATTTACAATTATTCTTGCTGCTTTCCTTTTGCTAACGATCCAATTGGAACAATATTTATCGGAAAAAAGACTCATCGAAGAAGCGAAAACGGTTTTAGTGCAAGAGTATTATTTATTAAACGCTCTCAAGAACACAGAAAGATTGCTGAAAGAGAAACAGGTATATGATTTATCAGGTTATTATTACTTTGCAAATGGGCATGTATCCTACAGTATGGCACCCCTAGCTTCGAGTTTGTACCAAATCACATTCAGAACAAAACTAGGCTCTGATTCCGAATTCACAACGTACGCTTATTATGACATCGATTTGGAAAAAGTGATAAAATGGAGTGAAAAAAACTGATTGGGGAAAAAGGATGAAATCAATTTACTTAATAGGATTCATGGGTGCAGGCAAGACCACCATAGGTAAAGAACTAGCGGCTTATGTGAATAAAGAAGTAATTGATACTGATGAAGAGATTGTTAAACGTGAGAAAAAAAGCATAATTGACATTTTTGCAGAACAAGGTGAACTATATTTCAGATTGCTTGAAACTAAAATACTGCAGGAGCTGAATAACCGGGAAGCTGTTATCACAACAGGCGGCGGAATAGTCGTTAGGCCTGAAAACAGGGAAGCACTAAAAGGGAAAGGGAATGTTTTTTTTCTTTATGCTACACCGGAGGAAATATTTAAGCGTCTTGAAAATGATCAATCTAGACCCTTGCTTGAAGGGGATAAAATGAAAAAAATCCGCGAGCTGTATGAAGAAAGAATGCCTTTATACAAAGAAGCAGCAAATGTAATCATTGACACGACCCATAAAGAAAGTGGCGTTATTATTAATGAAATTATAAGCCGTTTAGAATAATTTTGCCTGGACATACTTGTTAATGACGACAATGTGAAACTTCTAAATGTGCAGTTTCCATCACAGTTAGTTGGGTGGACCATGAGCGGAAAAGGCAGGTGTGTCAAATGAAATCAAACGAGTACGTAAAATATATCAC
Source organism: Cytobacillus sp. C11.1 (assembly GCF_058145115.1). NCBI lineage: Bacteria > Bacillati > Bacillota > Bacilli > Caryophanales > Bacillaceae > Cytobacillus > Cytobacillus sp. C11.1. Next base: position 2,263,081 of record NZ_CM176935.1, read on the forward strand.
ACAGACTGTAGTTAAATATATTGACCAGCCCAAGGATGAACGAAAAAAGCACAGGATGGAGAAAAAGGAAATGAAAGAACCCTTTCTATTCAGGTGGTTTGGCGTACTTCCTTATATTTTCTACTTTGCCCTAAATAAGAAAAAACATAAATAGCACCAAAACAGGAAACCGGCAGCAACTGCCGGTTTTTGCTTTTATGCTTTGTTCAGACAGCGCTGTCTGTCAGATAAAAGAGACCTCCGTTAATGATGGAAATATTAATTTTTGGCTCATATTGCTCTTTCAGGGCGGTTTTTTCAGTTTCGTAGCTTTCGCCTTTTTCCTCAGCATCCTCATAAAAATGCTCCAGCAAATCCAGATCCTTTTTCCAGCGCATCCTGGCATCATCTGCCCAGCTATGCTCTTCCTGCTCAATCCCCATCTTTAAAAAATTCGCTACCCTTGATACACCGCTTTTCGGCATAATGAGTGGAGAAAGAGTAAAAGAATAATCAGGGATCTGGGTGTTAAATTCATTTTAAGCAGCTTGTCATGGAAGTCCTCCGCCATTTGCCCATTTATTAATTGGAGGCCAATCGATTTGAAAACGTCTCTCTTCCGGTCACATTGGTAGGAGATTCGAACGTTCATACCCAGCCAGGGCCGTAATGGAGTTTGCTGGCCGGGAGCATGATGATGATTTTCATAAAGTCTGATATAGCCTGCAAGGTTTCGGGCAGACTCAAATATTTGGTGCAATCGGGGGGATCCAAAATGAATGATCTCTCCTTTTAAATGGTCAGGAGCCAGCTGCTGGTTTGTAATAAGGGTCAGCTGCATGGGATTTGGGATACCGCCTGTTTTCTCCAAGTAATGCCAATAGAACGGCCGGTTCATGAGTTCCTTATCAAGTTCGATGGTAAGCTGAACTGTCATATAACCTGGGCCTTTATTGACAATCTCACATCCATTTGCGTGAAAATATCTCTCAAGAAATTTATGAATTTCCTGTTGCTGCATTCAGTCCACCCTCTTTCATATCCTCTGCAAATTGAATCATGCTAGTTAAGTTCTCCATTTTAATTCTCATCTCACCCTCTGAAGATGATTTTCCAAAAATATCAATAAGGTGATCATCAATGTTGCCAAATTCAAGCTTTGTTAAAATATCATCCAAATCTCCAATAACTTTTTCAAACAGGTTGATTTTCTCATATAACAGTTTCAGAACATGCTCTTCAACTGTATTCTTAGTGGCAAAGTTATAAATCAAAACATCCTTCTCCTGGCCTAGACGATGGATACGGCCAATCCTCTGTTCAAGGCGCATCGGATTCCATGGAAGGTCGAAATTAATGATATGATTGCAAAATTGAAGGTTTATTCCTTCTCCTCCTGCTTCTGTTGCAATGAGAACCTGGGCATTCTTTTGAAAAAGTTCTCTCATCCAATCCTTTTTGCCCCGTTTGAACCCTCCCCTAAAAGGGACTGAGGTAATGCCGTATTGTTTCAAAAACCATTGCAGATACATTTGGGTTGCACGATATTCTGTAAAAATAATTACTTTATCATTTATTTTTTGGATTAATTCAAGAGCCTTTTGGGCTTTTGAATTTTGCTGGACAGCTTCAACCTTGGAAACAAGGTATTGAATTTGTTCCTGGAAAGCTTTAGTAGGCTCTTCTTGTTTTTTGAGCATATTCTGCAAAGTGAAATAAACAGCCTCCCTGCTGCTGCATGCTTCCCTTTGCAGAGTCATTACAGAAAATTGGCTGGAACTCACCCAATCGCCTTCTCTTCGCAATTCGGTTACAGCATCATATAGCTCTCTCTCTGCCTGGGAAAATTCAATCGGAATGGTTTCAACATGTCTCTTGGTCCATTCGATCCCTGTGTCCGCCCTGCGGTTCCGAATCATAACTTTATTTACTAGCTCTTTTAAATGTTCATCATCATTTAACGAACGTGAATCTTTTTTATAACTCTCATAAAAGGCCGACTCGTTGCCGAGATGGCCGGGTTTTAGGAGGGATACCAAATTAAATATTTCTCCGATCCGGTTTTGGATCGGAGTTGCGGTTAACAGAAGGCAAAATTTCTTCTTTAAATTTTGCACAAACTCATAGTTTTTTGTTTTATTATTTTTAAGCTTGTGAGCTTCATCGATTATGATCAAATCATAGTCCAGGCTGTAAATGATGTCCCGGTGGGGATTCCGTTTGGCGGTGTCTATGGAAGAAACCACAACATCACATTGCTCCCATACATAGCTTTTCCGCTGGGCAACTGCTGGGATGAAAAACTTGCTGTTCAGCTCCATTGCCCATTGAGATACCAGGGAAGCCGGAACGAGAATCAACACTTTTTTTACTAAACCTCTTATCATATATTCCTTTAAAATAAGACCAGCCTCAATCGTTTTCCCAAGACCAACCTCATCTGCAAGGATGGCTTTTCCGTTCATGCTTTCAACAACCTGCTTTGCTACTTCCAGCTGATGGGGAAGCGGTGTCAGATTAGGCAGGTGCTTTGGAGCCTGAAGGCCTTCAAATTCGGGAATGACCGTATGCTTTTCAACTTCTACAGCCAGCTTATACAGTTCCCAATTTCCCCAAGGACCATCGTCTTCTATTCTCTTTAAAAATTCATCCTGCCAGGAAGAATCAAAGCCAATTTGCACCGTCATAAAAACAGCTCCTTTAATCTATATAAACATATTGCCCAAACCTGGTTTAGGTGGTAGGATGATAATAGCTTTGAAAGTTTTGAAAGTTAACACATTAAATTTAGTTTATCGAAATAATGGAGTCATTATTTTTCTGTTTGGTATAAGTATGACCAACTTGGGAAATTTTATAAATGCGAATGATAACAAGGGGAGAGACTACGTTTGTAGCGCCGAAGGAGCAAGCAAATCCTGTGAATCTCTCAGGCAAAAGAACTCTTGTTTGACGCAGCTCTGGAGAGTGCTTCTATAAAGGAGCCACCCAAGGGGAAAGCCGATTTCGGTAAACTTTCAGGTGCAAGGACAGGGATCTTCTCAATTACGAGGGGATACTCTGTCCTTTTTTATGTTTCCTACACCGTTTTAAAAAGATTATGAGGGGGACGAGTAAATGTCACAGTTAAAGCGCACACCTTTGTATGAGGTGTACAAAGATTATGGAGCAAAAACCATCGATTTTGGGGGCTGGGACCTTCCTGTACAGTTTTCAAGCATTAAAGAAGAACATGAAGCAGTCCGTACCAGGGCTGGCCTTTTCGATGTATCCCATATGGGTGAGATCGAAGTGAAAGGCATTGACAGCCTTGCTTATCTTCAAAAAATGATGACAAATGATGTTTCAAAATTAAAAAACGCTGGTGCTCAATATACAGCGATGTGTTATGAGAATGGCGGAACTGTTGATGATTTACTTGTCTATAAAATTGGCGATGACCACTATCTGCTAGTTGTAAATGCATCAAATATTGAAAAGGATTACCAATGGCTGCAAGACCATGTTGAAGGCAATGTGGAATTGAAAAACCTTTCGGAAGATATGGCGCAGCTTGCACTCCAAGGACCGCTTGCTGAAAAGGTAATGCAAAAGCTTGCTGGAAATACAAGCTTGGGGGAAATCGGCTTTTTCAAATTTCAGCAGGATGTTGATCTGAATGGAAAGAAAGCCCTTGTTTCAAGAACTGGTTATACTGGAGAAGATGGTTTTGAAGTATACTGCGATGCGAGGGATGCTGTAGCATTGTGGAATGAAATACTTGAAGCAGGCAAAGAAGATGGCGTGCTTCCATGCGGCCTTGGCGCTCGGGATACACTCCGATTTGAGGCTAATCTTGCACTATATGGCCAGGAACTTTCCCCTGATATAACACCGCTTGAAGCAGGAATTGGCTTTGCTGTAAAAGTGAACAAAGAAGCTGGTTTTATCGGCAAGGAAGTTCTGAAGCAGCAAAAAGAAAATGGGGTTCCCCGCAAGCTTGCCGGGATTGAAATGATTGACCGCGGAATCCCGCGCCATGGCTATCCTGTTTATAAAGGAGAAGAGCTTATCGGGGAAGTGACAACAGGCACCCAATCTCCAACCTTAAAGAAGAATATTGGCCTTGCACTTATTAAAAAAGAACATACTGAGCTAGGAACAGAAGTGGAAGTAGAAATTCGCGGCAAACGTTTAAAAGCAAAAATTGCATCTACACCTTTCTATAAAAGAGAAAAGAACTAACCGGGGGGAGAAAACGATGAAACATCGCTATTTACCGATGACAGAGTCTGACCAGAAAGCAATGCTCGAAACGATCGGCGTTAAAGCTGTGGAAGAGCTTTTCAGTGACATTCCTGAAAGCGTAAGATTTAAAGGTGAATATAAAATAAAACCTGCAAAATCTGAAACAGCACTAATGAAAGAGCTCACTTTAATGGCACAGAAAAATGCCGATCTTCGCACAAACACCTCTTTCCTTGGAGCAGGTGTATACGACCATTACATGCCGGTTATCGTTGACCATGTATTATCGCGTTCAGAATTTTATACTGCTTACACTCCTTACCAGCCGGAAATATCCCAAGGTGAGCTTCAGGCAATTTTTGAATTCCAGACGATGATCTGCGAATTGACTGGAATGGATGTCGCGAACTCCTCCATGTATGATGGTGGAACGGCTCTTGCTGAAGCTGCAATGCTTAGTGCGGGAAATACACGCCGCAAAAAAGTGCTGATCTCAAGCAGCGTTCATCCTGAGTCAAAGGAAGTTGTCAAGACTTATGCGAAGGGCCAATATATTGAGGTAATTGAAATTCCTCACAAAGATGGTGTAACAGATCTTGACGCGTTAAACGATATGATTGGCGATGATATTGCAGCAGTAATCGTCCAGTATCCAAACTTCTTCGGAAGAGTAGAGCCACTAAAAGAGCTTGAAGAAATTATTCATGCACATAAATCAATGTTTGTGGTTTCAAGCAACCCGCTTTCTCTAGGAGCATTAACGCCTCCGGGAAAATTCGGAGCAGATATCGTGGCTGGGGATGCACAGCCTTTTGGGATTCCTACAGCTTTCGGCGGGCCGCACTGCGGATATTTTGCCGTTACATCCAAGCTGATGAGAAAAGTTCCGGGACGCCTCGTTGGCCAGACTGTTGATGATCAAGGGCGCCGAGGCTTTGTTCTGACGCTTCAGGCTCGTGAGCAGCATATCCGCCGCGATAAAGCAACGTCCAACATCTGTTCCAATCAGGCGTTAAATGCTCTTGCTGCATCTGTAGCAATGACTGCTCTAGGAAAGAAGGGCGTTAAAGAAATGGCTGTTTCCAACATGCAAAAAGCCCATTATGCCAAAAAGCAGTTTAAAGAAAATGGTTTCGAAATAGCATTTGAAGGCCCTTCATTTAATGAATTTGTCATTAAGCTGAACAAGCCGGTCAAAGAAGTAAACAAACAGCTTTTGGAAAAGGGCATTATTGGCGGCTTTGATCTTGGCAGAGATTTTGCTGACTTGAAAAACCATATGCTAGTTGCTGTAACTGAATTAAGAACGAAAGAAGAAATTGATACATTTGTTAAAGAAATGGGGGATTACCATGCATAAGGAAGATCAGCCACTCATCTTTGAAGTAAGTACAGCAGGGCGTATCGGTTACAGCCTCCCTGAAATGGATGTTCCGGAAACAGATTTAAGCGAACTTCTCCCTGAAGGTTATTTAAGAATAGAAGAGCCTGAACTGCCAGAAGTATCCGAGCTTGATATTATGCGCCATTATACGGCTCTCTCCAAACGTAACCATGGAGTTGATTCAGGATTCTATCCATTGGGATCATGCACCATGAAATATAATCCTAAAATCAATGAAAATGTTGCCCGCTTTAACGGGTTTGCCCATTTGCATCCCCTTCAGGATGAAAGCTCTGTACAAGGTGCATTGGAACTTATGTATGATTTGCAGGAGCATCTGATTGAAATTACAGGAATGGATGAAGTAACGCTTCAGCCGGCTGCCGGGGCGCACGGAGAATGGACTGGACTAATGATGATCCGTGCTTACCATGAAGCTAATGGCGATACGAAGCGTACCAAAGTTATAGTTCCTGACTCTGCCCACGGTACAAACCCGGCTTCTGCAACAGTAGCAGGATTTGAAACAATAACCGTTAAATCAAACGAAAACGGTTTGGTCGATTTAGAGGACTTAAGAAGAGTGGTTGGCGAAGATACTGCTGCCCTAATGCTGACAAACCCTAACACTTTGGGCCTTTTCGAAGAAAATATTCTGGAAATGGCTGAGATTGTGCACGGTGCAGGCGGAAAACTTTATTATGATGGAGCCAATCTGAATGCCGTTCTTTCCAAAGCCCGCCCAGGAGATATGGGATTTGACGTTGTTCACCTTAATCTTCATAAAACCTTTACTGGGCCGCACGGCGGCGGCGGACCGGGATCAGGTCCTGTCGGTGTAAAAGCAGATCTAATTCCATACCTTCCGAAGCCTATATTGGTTAAGAAAGATGGCAAGTATGAATTTGATTATGACCGTCCGCAATCAATCGGCCGAGTGAAGCCTTATTATGGAAACTTCGGCATCAATGTACGTGCTTACACATATATCCGTACAATGGGACCGGATGGATTAAAGGCTGTAACAGAATATGCGGTATTAAATGCAAACTATATGATGAGAAGGCTGGCACCATTCTTTGATCTTCCTTTTGACAGGCATTGCAAACATGAATTTGTATTGAGTGGAAAGCGCCAGAAAAAGCTGGGAGTCCGCACATTGGATATAGCCAAGCGCCTTCTTGATTTTGGCTACCATCCGCCAACAATTTACTTCCCGCTTAATGTGGAAGAGTGCATTATGATCGAACCGACAGAAACAGAATCAAAAGAAACGCTGGATTCCTTTGTTGATGCCATGATCCAAATTGCCAAAGAAGCAGAGGAAAACCCTGAGATCGTTCAGGAAGCGCCTCATACAACGGTTATCGGACGCCTTGATGAAACAATGGCTGCCCGCAAACCTGTTCTTCGCTATCAAAAGCAATAAAAAAATTAAAGGATGTCCCGGAATAGGGGCATCCTTTTTGCTGTTTTAATTGAGAGAAAGCAGGAAAATATCAAAAAATCCCAGCCGAAAATGGCTGGGGCCTTTAGTCTATCACTATTATTTTTTCGCTTTAACTTTGCCGGACCATTTTTTGAATCCGCCCTGAAGGTGTGAAAGGTCTTTATAGCCTTTACGATGCAAAAACTGGGCAGCTCTCGCGCTTCTCATGCCGCTTTGGCAATATAGGTATACAGGCTTGTCCGGACGCAATTCCTTCATTCGCGTTTTCATTTGTGAAAGCGGAATATTGCGGGCACCTAAAATATGACCATTCTCAAATTCGTTTGGTTCGCGGACATCAATTAATTGGGCTTTTCTATAACCTTCGCGAAACTGGTCTTCAGTAAGCGTTTTAACAATCCTGCGCTGATATAACCAAGTAACGACGGAGTAGGTAATAATTGCACCTAAAATGATAAGAATGAAATAAAGTGTATCCAATGTGTCTTTCTCCTTTCACACTTAGCTAAGCCAACTTATATTATATAAGCCTTTCCTTATGCGAGTAAAGGGAATCTGCTAAATTTATTATGGAAAATCAACTTGCTTTAATTTTCGTATGAATTTTGGTAGACTATAAACCGCAAATGACTGGTTAAAGAATCTGTAAATGAGGGTTACATATGACAAAAGAAGTTTGGCGTTTTATTGATTCAGGAGAGGGATCTCCTTCTTTTAATATGGCTTTGGATGAGGCCCTGCTTGATTGGAACAGTTCGGGGAAGATGCCTCCGGTTATTCGTTTCTATGGATGGAATCCAGCGACGCTTTCCATCGGGTACTTCCAAAAGGTTGAAAAAGAAATCGATATGGAGGCCGTTAAACAGCATGGGTTGGGTTTTGTGCGCAGGCCTACAGGCGGCAGGGGCGTGCTTCATGAACATGAGCTTACATATAGTGTAATTGTTCCGGAAGAGCATCCTGATATGCCAATGACTGTGACTGAAGCTTACAGAGTCATTTCAGAAGGAATATTAAAAGGATTTCACGCACTTGGGATGGAGGCATACTTTGCAGTGCCGAAGACTGCTGAGGAAAGGGATTCATTAAAGAATCCCAGGTCCGCTGTTTGTTTCGATGCTCCAAGCTGGTATGAGCTTGTGGTAGAAGGACGCAAAGTGGCCGGCAGTGCCCAAACAAGGCAAAAAGGGGTAATCCTGCAGCATGGATCCATTTTGCTTGACTTGGATGAAGATAAACTGTTTAGCTTATTCAAGTATCCAAACGAAAGAGTAAAAGAGAGAATGCAGAAAGCTTTTAAAAATAAAGCTGTTGCCATGAACCAGCTGACATCCGAAAAGTTCACTCTGGATCAGGCCAAACGGGCTTTTAAAAAAGGCTTTGAGGAAGGCCTGAATATAGAGCTGGAACCATACGAGCTGACTGCTGAAGAAATGGCATATGTGCAAAAAATTGCAAAAGAGCGCTATGAAAATGAAGAATGGAACTATAAAAGATAGGCTGTTTTCGCAAACTTTTGCCACTTTTTATACAAGTATAGAGGAGAGGCTGATTCTCAGTTCCAGGATGCTCAGCAAACCGCGGGGCGGGCGGTGAGCATCCTTGGCGAGCAGCGCCTGTGTGATCTCAACTGTTCCGCTCGGAGTCTCGCACCTTACGCTCCAACCAACAAACCTAATATAATAATGTTCCTATTCACAAATCTATTCAAAAACAGCAATCTTTTAGAAAACAGCCAAAGATAAAAAGCGGCCCTGTCGCTTTTTTCTTTTTGGCTATGCTTATTTTGATTTTAGAACTGGTGATTGAAACAGATGGCTGAACTGCTCAAAATGCCTTCGTAATTACTTCGCGGGACCTTTTAACAGGTATGCATATTCTCATTTTCCTGCGTGAAAGGGTAGGCAAGGAAATCCCGCAGAAAACGAGCGCCTGCAGCGGAAAATCAAGATGCATGTTTAACAGAGTCTTTTTTTATTTTTTGAACATTTTACCAATTCATATATATATAAAGTGCAAACCTCGAAATTTATGAAAATTTATCGTTATTTGTCGTAAATCTGTCATTAACTCTTGTTTTCTTCAAAATCTAGTATTTTTTAAGTTTGACAAAATCGGTTAAGCCTGAATCGAACACAACATATAGTGGTGTCGAAAATATTTTAAACACTATATATTGATTTTGGGGTTTGAGGTATGGTAACTTTAGGGTACTCTTCTAACACAGCTAGAGTTGCTCTAACTATGAAAATGTTTACACAACATACAGAAAAATGGCATGAATTTATATCGAAGGAGTTGTAACAATGTCTGTTGCGCTAGGACAAAAAATGAAATTGAACATCGATCGTTTGAACAAGGACATCCGTTTATTCCCTCAGGTTCACCCTGTAACCCCGGATATGAAAATGACCCACAAAGGTGTTTCCCGTTTAGTCATGCTGGACAGATACACTTTCAAAGATACTGAGAAAGTGACTCTGACAAATGGTGACTTCGTTGTCCTAACTATCAAAGAAGATCCGAAATTTCCAGCCCGCGGCCTAGGTTTTATCCTGGATATTGACTGGGAAAACAAGACAGCCAAAGTTTTAGTCGAAGAAGATTACAGAGGCGTGCTCGATGATCCGGAGGAAGCACGTACAGGCATTATCACGAAGCCGCTGGATGTAATTGAAAAACCGCTTGAAATCTACTACGAACAAATTGCTAAACGTAACGCAACAGGCCTTGCATCGGTAGAGAAGACAGAAGAAAAAAGAAAAGAATGGTTTGAAAAATTCTACCAGGAACTAAAGAACTTAAACTTCATCCCGGCCGGCCGTGTTCTTTACGGAGCAGGTGCTGACACGGATGTAACGTATTTCAACTGTTACGTAATGCCTTTTGTACAGGATTCCCGAGAAGGCATATCAGAGCACCGCAAGCAGGTTATGGAAATCATGAGCCGCGGCGGCGGAGTGGGAACAAACGGTTCTACCCTAAGACCTCGCAATACACTGGCAAAAGGAGTCAACGGTAAATCTTCCGGTTCAGTTTCCTGGCTGGATGACATTGCGAAACTGACTCACCTTGTTGAACAGGGAGGGTCACGCAGAGGGGCTCAGATGATTATGCTGTCGGACTGGCATCCGGACATTATTGAATTCATAATTTCTAAAATGCAAAATCCAAGGATTTTACGATTCCTTCTTGAAAATACAAACGATGAAACCATAAAAAAATATGCTAAAGAAAAATTGAAATTTACCCCTTTCACCGAACAGGAAATTGCTATGTATCAGGGAATTGTTAATTACAAGACTATTCCTGGATATGGCGGATTCAGCGAGAAGATCATCAAAGATGCAGAAGAAAAACTGTCTGCTGGCGGTACGTACAGTGTCCATAATTCTGAATTCCTGACAGGTGCAAATATTTCAGTCTGCCTGACAAAAGATTTCATGGATGCAGTCGAGAATGACACAGAATACGATCTTCGCTTCCCTGATGTGGAATCCTACGATGCCGAGACCATGAAAATATATAATGAAGAATGGCACAAAGTGGGTGACGTAAGAGAATGGGATAAGCTTGGCTACAAGGTTCGAGTTTACCGCAAAATTAAAGCGAAAGAACTTTGGAACTTAATTAATATTTGTGCAACATACTCTGCAGAACCAGGAATCTTCTTTATCGATAATGCCAACGACATGACAAATGCACAGGCATATGGACAAAAGGTTGTAGCAACAAACCCGTGTGGGGAACAGCCTCTCGCACCATATTCTGTCTGCAATCTGGCAGCAGTGAACCTGGCAGAAATGGCAGATAAGGAAAACAAAACAGTAAACTTTGAAAAGCTGAAGCGTACTGTCGAAGTGGGCGTTCGTATGCAGGATAATGTAATAGATGCAACCCCATACTTCCTTGAAGAGAACCAAAAGCAGGCGCTTGGTGAGCGCCGTGTTGGCCTTGGCGTTATGGGACTTCATGATTTGCTCATCTACTGCGAAACTGAATATGGCTCGGGAGAAGGAAATGATCTGATAGACAAAGTCTTTGAAACAATTGCAACGACAGCGTACAGAGCTTCTGTAGAGCTTGCAAAGGAAAAGGGAAGCTTCCCATTCTTAACAGGTGAGAATGCAGAGGATACAAACCGCTTACGCCAAGCATTTACACAAACAGGCTTCATGAAGAAAATGCCTGAAGATATCCGTCAGTCTATCCTGGAAAAGGGAATTCGTAATTCGCATCTATTAACTGTTGCTCCGACTGGATCTACAGGAACAATGGTTGGAGTTTCTACAGGCCTTGAACCATACTTCTCATTCTCTTACTTCAGAAGCGGCCGTTTAGGCAAGTTTATCGAAGTAAAGGCAGATATCGTTCAGGAATATTTGGATCGCAACCCCGATGCAGATCCGGATAATCTGCCTGAATGGTTTATTGCAGCGATGGATTTGGCTCCTGAAGCACATGCCGATGTACAATGTGTAATCCAGCGCTGGATTGACAGCTCAATAAGCAAAACAGTAAATGCGCCGAAGGGCTACAGTGTTGAGCAGGTTGAAAAAGTGTATGAGCGCCTGTACCGCGGCGGTGCCAAGGGTGGAACGGTCTATGTTGACGGATCGCGCGATTCTCAGGTCTTAACCCTGAAAGCAGAAGAAAACAGCTTTGATGATACAGAAACAGTTAAGAAAGAAAAAACAAAGCAGCACGTTGTCTTAGTTGATACGATCAGCGACCTTCGTTCAACTGATGTAACAATCGGTTCAGAAGTAGGCAATACCTGCCCGGTATGCCGAAAAGGAAAGGTAAAAGAAATCGGCGGATGCAATACGTGTACTAACTGTAATGCCCAGCTGAAATGCGGGTTATAATTAGGTTAAGTAAAAGTTGATTTTAGGACTGTTGATGGAGCGTAAGGTATAACTAGCAACTACGTTTGCGAAAGCAGCCAAATAAAAAAGAATTACCAAAGAAGATGGAAATAATTGTTCCATCTTCTTTTTTTGCTGTTGTGGGATTTGGCTCATACTACTGTTATCAGGTTCAGCGACCCCCAAGGAAGAAATGGTTCGTTGAACAAATCGACTAACATAAGAAGTGAGGTTACCCATGAATCCTTTTATCCCGCAGCTTGTTTATATTGAACCCCAGGCATTGGAATATCCTTTAGGCAGAGAGCTGAAGGAGAAGTTTGAAAAAATGAATATCGAAATTAGGGAGACGACTTCCCACAACCAGGTAAGAAATATTCCCGGCGACAATGAATTGCAGAAATACCGCAATGCAAAATCCACATTAGTTGTGGGTATAAGAAGAACCCTGAAATTTGATACCTCAAAGCCTTCAGCCGAATACGCCATTCCGCTCGCTACCGGCTGCATGGGCCATTGCCATTACTGCTATTTGCAAACGACACTTGGCAGCAAGCCGTATATACGTACGTATGTGAACCTGGAAGAAATATTTGACCAGGCTACGAAATATATGGAGGAAAGAAAACCTGAGTTAACACGTTTTGAAGCTGCGTGTACATCCGATATCGTCGGGATTGATCATTTGACACATTCTTTGAAAAAAACAATTGAATTTATTGGCCAAACAGAATTTGGCCAGCTTCGCTTTGTGACGAAGTACCATCATGTAGACCACCTGCTTGATGCTAACCATAATGGAAAAACTCGCTTTCGTTTTAGTGTCAATTCACGTTACGTAATCAAAAATTTTGAGCCGGGTACTTCTTCTTTTGATGACCGGCTTGAAGCTGCCCGAAAAGTGGCAAACGCAGGGTATCCGCTGGGTTTTATCGTTGCGCCTATTTATATGCATGAAGATTGGCGTGAAGGCTATCTTGAGCTTTTTCAAAGATTAAGCAAATCGCTTGAAGGCATCAATCTTCAAGGGTTGACCTTCGAATTGATTCAGCACAGATTTACCAAACCAGCCAAAAAGGTAATTGAAAAGCGCTATCCTAAATCCAAGCTTGAGATGGATGAAGAGAAGCGCAAGTATAAATGGGGAAGATATGGAATCGGTAAATATGTATATCCAACGGAAGAAGCAAAAGAACTGGAGAACACGATCAGGCAATATGTCCATTCCTTCTTTCCGGAGGCAGAAGTCCAATATTTTACCTAAACATACGTGCAGAAACGGAGCATGATGCAGATGAGCTTTTAAGCTATAATAACCTCCTATTTTACAAATTCCTAATCGGCAGGAAATTCTGCTTGTCAGCCGTACTATTTTAAAAAGCTCCTGATTAAAGATGTATAAGTAAGAGTTCCTCTATTAGTAAGTACATCGACAGGAGTGGCTTACATGTATATAGACGGTGTTTTTTCAGGAGGAGGAATTAAGGGTTTTGCTTTAATCGGTGCATATGACGCAGTCCAAAAACGGGGGTTCCAATTCAAACGAGTAGCCGGAACGAGTGCAGGCTCCATCGTTGCAGCATTAATCGCTGCCAGATATACAAGTGACGAAATTTATCAGCTTGTGGATGAACTTGATGTAAAAAAGTTTCTTGATGAAAGAAAGACATTCATACCCTTCTCTGTCACTAAATGGCTTCTCCTCTATTGGCGATTAGGACTTTACAAAGGTGTGGAACTGGAGAAATGGATGGCTGAAAAGCTGGCTGCCAGAGGTATAAGAACATTTGCAGACCTTCCGCCACAGTCATTAAGGGTAATAGCCTCCGACCTGACTAATGGCCGGCTTGTTGTTTTGCCCGATGATCTCTGTTCAATATGGAATCGATCCGGGCTCTTTCCCGGTGGCCAAGGCAATCCGTATGAGCTGCAGTCTTCCTTATTTTTTTGAGCCAGTAAAAATGCAGGCATACAGCAGCACGAGTGTAATCGTTGATGGAGGAGTTTTGAGCAATTTTCCGATGTGGTTATTTGATAGGGATAATGTGAAAAAAATCAGGCCTGTATTGGGAGTTAAACTAAGCCATAACCTAAGTGAACGGCCGCCGAATAAGATTGCGAATGCGATACAGATGTATGAAGCCCTTTTCGAAACCATGAAAGATGCGCATGATGCACGATACATTTCAAGAAAACACGCGCAAAATATAATATTTATCCCAACTGATGGGGTGCTGACCGCCGAATTTGAGCTAACTGAACAAAAGAAAAGGGATTTGCTTGAGCATGGAAGACAATGTGCGGAGCAATTTTTCTCAAGATGGAGCTACTAAAGATTAAAAAAACAAGGCTCTTTTCTAAAAGATTGTTGTTTTTGAATAGTTTATAAGACATAAACAAGGTTGGGTGATTGGAGCGGAAGGCGCTCGACTCCTGCGGGAGCAGCGGGACAGGTGAGAACCCACAGGCGCATTGCGCCGAGGAGGCTCACCGCCCGCCCCGCGGAAAGCGAGCAGTCTGTAGCGAAAATCAGCCACTACTCTATTTTATTAAATAGCAACAAAGTTTGCGAAAACAGCCAAAAACAAAAAATCGAGCCCTTTATTAAAGGGATGCTCGATTTTTCTTTTTGCCTTTTTTGCCTTCTATGACAGTCAAATGTGGAGAAGACTTTTTCTTAGATTTTTTTATTGAAGTAAGGGAACCGAGGGACGCCTTTTTGCCGTTGGCTGAACCTGCTTCTTTATAATTAAAGCGTTTTTTAGATTTTTTGGCTGCCCGTACAAAAGCCCGCTGCTCTCGCTTAGAGGGGTTAGCTCTGTTAATGCGCTGAAAAAGAAAGTATATAACAGCACCGATGATGACAATGACAGCTATTCTCTGCAAAAAACCGGCAGGATCTGAGATCAGGCTGACGGTAACTCCAAGGGCAGCAAGAATTATAAGCCCGGAGACAATATAAAATGAAATCCGATTTTTCAAGAAAGCCACCTCCCTAAAAGCATGATGAGCAAATTTCTAAGCTTTTAAACTATATATACAAAGATTTAAGTAATTTCTTCATTAAAAGTTGTCCTCAGTTTTTTCTTTTCCTATTTCTTTACATTTTAAACGAATGAATGTCATGTTTATCGTATTTACCTGGCATTCTTTTCTTAAAGGCAGGTCTAAATCAAGATAGGCTTGCACATTTCCAAGGCAACCCGTATTCTTACTTAAATTTATGCACGATTCTGCAGTCCCGGAACCCCTTTTAGAGAAATGGGTTGAATTGGGTAGGAAGCAATTGAAATTTATATTTGTATACTTATTTTATTCTACTTAAAAACTGATAAAACCTCTATCCAAAGGGAAATATCATAAAAAAAATCTCTTTTTTTTTCGGCCAACAATCGATTTAAATATAATTTACAATCTGATGCAAAGGAATAAATGCGGGTGGACATAATAGGAAATGGAGGTGGCATAAATGGCAGAAGAAAAAGAGCAATTGGAACAAAATCAGAGAGAAAAACCGATGTCTTTTATGGCTATGGTCGTGATTACTGGTTTGATCGGAGGCATTCTGTGGAGCGGACTGGCCTATTTGGCTTATGTATTCAATTTTACAGAAATACGCCCTAATGTCATTCTCGAACCCTGGACGATAGGGGCGTGGAAAGAGGGTTGGTTGGGAACAGTGATTTCGATTCTCCTGATCGGAGGCATTTCAATTGTTGCCGCACTTATTTATTATGCAGCGTTGCGGAAATTTGAAAGCATCTTTGTTGGGGCCGCCTATGGAATTGCCCTTTTCTTAATTGTATTTTTTGTATTAAATCCGATATTCCCTGGCATCAGCCCGTTCTGGGAATTGGAGCGAAATACGATTATCACATCCATATGTTTTTATCTTTTATTTGGAGTGTTTGTGGGGTATTCCATTTCATATGAAGCCCATGAACTTCGCGGGAAAAGCGAGGATGAGAAGAAGGCCCGGACTGATCCGGAGTTTCCGTAAGCAAATGTGGAGAATGGGAAATAGCCCTCATGAAGCAGCTCCATATTTAAATTGCAGTGTTAGAAAGCACTTTTTAAAGCTGTTTTCCGATTTGTATCATACCAGCCAAATGCCAAACAGGGAATGCCTTATCTTATGCGGCCTTCCCTCTTTTAGTAAAAACATCTTAACTGTATGAAGTTCCACATTATGTTAGAATGTTCTTAATGGACATTCTTTTTAAACTTGGATTCGGCATGCAAGGAAAACGATTTCATTCATACTGTTTTCCAAAAAAGAAGCCCATTAGCAACTAAGTAAGAGGGGGTTGATTATGAGGAAGATACTCCTGTTAAATGGGCCAAATTTAAATTTGCTTGGGAAGCGGGAACCAGGCGTTTATGGTAATGAAACTCTTAAGCATCTGGAAGAAAACATCAAATCATTGGGCGGTGCACACCAGACAGAAGTGTCTTGTTTTCAGTCCAACCATGAAGGCGAATTAATAGACAGGCTTCATCTTGCCAATGAAGATGGAACAAAAGGTATTATATTTAATCCTGGAGCATTTACCCACTACAGTTATGCAATAAGGGATGCCATAGCAGGAATCAGGGTTCCTGTGATCGAAGTACATATATCGAATGTTCATGCCCGTGAAGAATTCCGCCATACATCTGTGATTGCCCCTGTGGCACACGGACAAATTGTCGGACTGGGATTTAAGGGCTATGAACTGGCTTTTTATGCCTTAATGGATCTTTTAAAGGGGAGAGGATAATCATGGATAAAATACAAAAGCTGCGATCAAGCTTCGAGCAATCAGGCATAGATGGAATGTTGATTACAAGCAGTTATAACCGCCGTTATATGACAGGTTTTACCGGGTCAGCAGGTGCAGTTTTAATCAGTGAAGAGAAAGCGTTATTTATCACTGACTTCCGCTATACTGAGCAGGCTGCAAAACAATGTGAAGGCTATGAGATTGTTAAGCATACCGGAGCCATTCCTGAAGAAGTGGCAGAACAGGTGAAACAACTTGGGATTAAGAAGCTGGGATTTGAAGAGGACCATTTAACTTTTTCCGCTTTTAAAACCTATGAAAAAGCGGTTGAAGCAGAACTTGTTCCTGTTTCCGGGACAATTGAAAAGTTACGCTTGATTAAGACCGAATCAGAGATTAAGATAATAAAGGTGGCAGCTGACATAGCAGATGCTGCATTTAAACATATTCTAGATGTCATTCGTCCAGGAGTTACCGAGCTGGAAGTATCGAATGAATTAGAGTTTTTTATGAGAAAAGCGGGTGCAGCTTCATCTTCGTTTGATATTATCGTAGCATCCGGACACCGCTCTGCCCTTCCGCATGGAGTTGCAAGCGATAAGGTGATCGAAAAAGGAGATTTCGTCACTCTGGATTTCGGCGCTTACTATAATGGCTATGTTTCAGATATTACCCGTACAGTAGCAGTAGGGAAGCCTGAAGATAAACTGAAAGAAATTTATGATATTGTGCTTGAAGCCCAGGAGCGGGGAATGGAAGGCATCAAACCGGGTATGAGCGGAAAAGAAGCAGATGCTTTAACTCGGGACTATATTTCCGATAAAGGCTATGGAGAATATTTTGGCCACTCTACTGGCCATGGCATTGGATTGGAAGTGCACGAAGGACCAGGGCTGTCGTTTAAATCCGATGTCATTCTTGAACCTGGCATGGTTGTAACAGTTGAGCCGGGCATTTACATACCGGGTCTTGGCGGAGTCCGCATTGAGGATGATACATTAATTACAAAGGATCATAATGAAACGCTTACTCATTCTACCAAAGAATTGATTATTCTTTAATTGAACTTTAGGAGGACATATTCATGATTTCAGTAAATGATTTTCGTACGGGATTAACAATTGAAGTTGATAACGGCATTTGGCGCGTAATGGATTTCCAGCATGTTAAGCCAGGAAAAGGTGCGGCATTTGTCCGCTCCAAGTTACGTAACCTTCGCACAGGTGCCATTCAGGAAAAAACATTCCGTGCCGGTGAAAAAGTTGCCAAAGCGCAAATTGACAACCGCAAAATGCAATATCTATATGCGAATGGGGATCAGCACGTGTTTATGGACAATGAATCTTATGAGCAAATTGAATTGCCTGCTGCTTCAATTGAATACGAATTGAAGTTTTTAAAGGAAAATATGGAAGTTGCAATCATGCTTTACCATGGAGAATCTCTAGGAATCGAGCTTCCGAACTCTGTTGAGCTGACAGTAACTGAAACGGAGCCAGGCATTAAAGGGGATACAGCTTCAGGCGGAACAAAGCCTGCTACTCTTGAAACAGGCCTTACTGTACAAGTTCCTTTCTTTATTAATGAAGGAGACAAGCTTATCATCAATACAACTGACGGTTCTTATGTGTCACGTGCATAATAATTAGAAAAAAAATCCCGAGTTTCTCGGGATTTTTTGTTTATCCTTTATATTTCCTGCCTTCCGCTCCAGGTGATATATCGGTGTCATTGCGGTTATTATATTCAGGGACGGAAGTAGGCGCTTTTTGGTTATCTCGTGTTCCGCCAAGATAGGCCCTGTCCCCTTTTTTCTGGTTTTTTAAAAATTCTCCCAATTCTTCATTCATATTAAAGGACCTCTCTTTTTACGTATTGTCGTTCAGACTCTTATTATCTTCATATTGAAGAGAATTATAAGTCGAATTCATCCTAGCTGTAATACATAAATTCTGCAGTCACTCGGCTCGTTATATCAATTGTTCCCGGTTGAATGGGGGTACTCACTTCACTTTTAACAAAAGCTGCAGGCTGGTAGGGAACAGGCCTTTCAAAGTCAAAAGCACCCTCAGTAACTGATAAAGGTGTCCCGACTAATTGGACTCTTAAGGCAGCCGCAATCGTTTCGGCCTTTTTATAAGCATCCGCAACAGCCAAGGTCAATGCCTGCTGATAGTAAAAACTTTGGCTTTCCATTTCAAAAGTAATCCCCCTGACAAGATTGGCACCGCTGTTCACTGCCGTATCGACAACAAGGCCAGTATTTTCGATATTATCTACAGTAATGCCAAGCACATGCTCCACTTTGTAACCGCGAAAAACCTGTTTCCCATCCACAAAATCATATTGCGGAAAAATCGAAAAGTCGGCTGTGCGAATTTGTTGATCCAGTATTCCAATGTTATTTAAAGCGTTTTTAATGTTAGCAATTGCCTGTGCATTATTCTCCTGTGCTTTCTGCAGCACTTGGTCTTCAGTTGAAACTCCGAGTGTTACTATGGATTGGCTTGGCTGGACTGCTATTTTCCCTTCGCCTGAAACTCTCATGATATTGGGTTTGGATCTGGCCTGGCTGGCAGAATGAGATGAATGGCGGACGAATGGCTGCTGATAATACATGAAATGCTCTCCCCGCTTTCAAAATTTAAGATCTCTCTAGAATGTACGGCGGATAAGGGGATAAAATACGCATTAAATTTCCAGCCAGGCATTATTCCCATTTGTATCTCATCAATGATGCAATTTTTTTAGGAATATCGGTGTTATCAAGGACGCCTGAAAAAACCTCACTTCCTTTGCCATATGCAAATAAAGGAATCATATTGCCTGTATGACCTCCAGTGGAGCTTAAAGATCTAACTTTGTTTGCAATGATTCCCCCGTTGTTTCTTTCCGCAATCAGGCTTCCAATCTCCCAGGCTGCCAAGTATTGAGGATATACTTTATTGTCGGAGTTTAGCAAATGGTCATTAAAAGCTGCAATTTCCTTATCAGTTAGATCAATATTGGCGTATTTCTTTAGAACCTCTTTGATGCTGGAACCCCTGTAAGATCTAGAATTTTGATCCTTCACAAACTGGCTGACCATATATTGAGGGGTAGCTTTAATTTTCTTCAGATGGTGTATATCCAGCGGCTCTGAGGCAGAAATTCCCATTGTTTCATGGTCGGCCACGACAAGTACGAGTGTCTCTCCGTCATTTTTAGCCCATTCAACCGCATATTTTACAGCTTTATCAAATTCGATTGTTTCTTTCCATATGCTTGTAATATCGCCTGCGTGAGAAGCATGGTCAATCCTCGCTCCTTCTGCCATTAGGAAAAAACCATTTTTCCCTTTTGACAACACAGCGACTGCTTTTTCAGTCATTTCTTTTAAACTCGGTTCTTTGCTCCCAATTAGAAGCCGATCCAGTTTAAAATTCATATAACTATTATTGAACAAACCGAGCAGCTTATTTCCCTTTGCTTGCATCAGTTCATCCCGATTGCTTGCATAGGTATAACCCATTTGAATGGCTTCCTTAATTAAATCTTTTCCATTCTGTTTTTCCGGACTATAATAGGTTCTTCCTCCCCCCATGAGCACATCCACTTCATTGTTCAGCTGCTGACGGGCTATTTCCTCCTGTCCTGACCACCTGTTGGGGACACTTGCGGTAAAAGCAGCAGGGGTTGCATCTGTAACCGTATTTGTAGAAATAACTCCTGTTTTCTTTCCGTTCTTTTTAAATAAATCCAATATGCTGTCTGATTCAACTCCATCCGGAGTGACTCCAATCATTTCATTATTGGTTTTTTTGCCAATCGCCAACGCCGTTCCGCCTGCAGCGGAATCGGTTACCAGGTTATTGGCAGAAAAGGTATGCACAAGTGCAGTGTGAGGAAGGGTCTCCAGGAACAGCCGACCGTTTTTCCCGTACTCCATTTCCCTCGCAATCTCAATTTGCCCGACTCCCATACCATCTCCAATCATCAGAATGACATTTCGAGGTTCTTCCGAATTTGCAGGCCGAGCGAGCCCCTGAGAAGGGTAACAAGCAAACACCGCGATTTGAATGATTATCATAAGGCATATCCATTTTGATTTCATATATTGACACCAGCCTTTTTTAATTTTGCATAGGCTTATTTTTTGGAAAAGCAAATTTTTTACTCCGATTGGACAATTTTAAAATTTGCTTATAGTTATCTAAATTAGAGTAGTTACTGATTGGAGTGGAAGGTGCTCGATTCCTGCGGGAGAAGCATGTTGAAGGAGACCCCAGCAAGCGCAAAGCGCTGAGGAGGCTCCTGAGACTGCCCGCAGCCCGCTGAGCACCTGAAACGGAAATCAACAAAATTGGATTGAAAAAGCAAAAAAGTATGTGAAAACAGCCATTAAGTAAACTCGTCCCAAAGAAAATGGGAGAGCCAGCAAATCAAAGTCATAATGTTTTGTTGCAGGCATACATTTTAAATAATGAGAAGCTAGTCCGACACGAAATATTAAAAATGGAGGAGCAAATATGGAAACGATTATAGCCTTTTTGCCGAAAAAAATTTCTGAGAAGCTAAAGCAAATCCCTCCACATTTTTTGAAGGATATGGAAGAAATAAGAGTCCGTATTAACAGGCCGCTCGAATTGACTACGAAGGGTATGCCTCATTTTCTTCCCTACATTGTTGATTCGGAGGATGCGGTCCATTTGTTGAATAAAATAAGCCATTTTTCCATTTATACTCTCGAAGAAGAATTGAAAAGGGGCTATATCACAATTGAAGGGGGCCATCGTGTCGGACTCGCCGGGAAAGTGATTCTTGAAGAAGGAAAAGTAAAGGCAATCAGGGATATCTCTTCTTTTAATATAAGAATTGCCAGAGAAAAAATCGGGATTGCCCAAAAGCTGATTCCGCGCATCTATCAGGAAGGCTGGCAGCACACAATGATTATCGGACCGCCGCAAACAGGTAAAACCACATTGCTGAGAGATATAGCGAGAATTATATCATCCGGGGACCCGGATGGGACCTTTCAGGCGAGCAAGGTGGGGATTATTGATGAACGTTCTGAAATCGCAGGCTGTGTAAATGGAATTCCGCAAATGTCATTTGGACACAGAATTGATGTCCTTGATGCGTGCCCGAAGGCAGAGGGGATGATGATGATGATCCGTTCCATGAGCCCAGAGGTGTTAGTCGTTGATGAAATTGGAAGGCAGGAAGATGCGGAAGCCATAATGGAGGCAGTAAATGCCGGAATCAAACTGATTATGACCACACATGGAAACTCGCTGGAAGAAATTAAGAAACGGCCCACTTTAAAAGCAGTTTTGGATATGGGGATTTTTCAGCGGTTTATTGAACTCAGCAGGAGGGACGGACCAGGCAGCATTACTTGTATTAAGGATGCTTCAGGCAAGGAACTCCTGCAAGAAGTGAGAGTGACCTAAATGATGAAGCTAATTGGAGCTGTATTTATTATAATCGCGACAACTTGGGCAGGATTTGAAGCTTCGAGACATCTGACTGAACGGCCACGTCAGCTGCGCCAGCTGAAATCGGCCCTGCAGTCCCTTGAGGCTGAAATTATGTACGGCCACACACCGCTTCATGAAGCAGCCAGAAGGCTTTCTGCCCAGTTGCCTAAGCCATTATCATGGTTTTTCGAATCTTT
This sequence comes from Cytobacillus sp. C11.1, assembly GCF_058145115.1. Classification (NCBI taxonomy): domain Bacteria; kingdom Bacillati; phylum Bacillota; class Bacilli; order Caryophanales; family Bacillaceae; genus Cytobacillus; species Cytobacillus sp. C11.1. The sequence goes on from NZ_CM176935.1 coordinate 2,285,408, forward strand.
TGCTAAAAAATTGACTGACTCTGAGACAACTGTCAAGGATGCCTGGGAACAAAGCTTAAAAGAAATATGGAAATTGACCGCTTTTAAACAAGGTGAATTCGAAATTATGAAGCAATTTGGAGAAACACTTGGGCGGCATGACCGGCTCTCGCAGCAAAAGCAGATTATGCTTACCCTTTCACATCTGGAACGGGAAGAAGCAGATGCGCATGATAAGCAAGTGAAATACGAAAGAATGGTCAAAAGCCTCGGATTTTTATCGGGACTGCTTTTAATCATTTTATTAATGTAGGTGTTGCGGGCATCAGCTATTGGCTGCCGGACTATGGACAGAGCTTAGGAGGAGAGAAGGATGGGGTTAGAGGTTGATATCATATTCAAAATTGCGGGTGTTGGGATCGTAGTAGCCTTTTTGCATACGATTTTGGATCAGGTCGGAAAAAAGGAATATGCACAGTGGGTTACGCTTTTCGGCTTTATTTATATTTTATTCATGGTTGCATCTATTGTAGATAACCTATTCCAAAAAATAAAATCAGTGTTCTTATTCCAGAGCTAAAGGGGGGCTTAGCCATTGAAATTCTTCAAATAGCCGGATTCTCTCTTGTTGCAACGTTCCTTGCACTGATTGTGAAAGAACAAAAACCTAATTTTGCCTTTTTACTGATTGTGTTTGTAGGCTGTGCCATTTTCCTGTTTCTGGTCGACCAGATATACGCTATTATCCACATGATTGAAAAGATTGCTATAAATGCAAAGGTCAACATTGTATATGTAGAAACGATTTTAAAAATAATTGGGATTGCTTATATTGCTGAATTTGCTGCTCAAATTACGAAAGATGCAGGACAGGGGGCTATTGCGGCAAAAATCGAAATGGGCGGAAAAATCCTGATCCTGGCAATGGCCATCCCAATTCTGACTGTATTGATTGAAACCATCATTCAGATGATTCCAAGTTAAATGGAGCTGGCCGGCCAATCAACCTGGGCAGGCCTGGTATGCAGGACAAGCCCCCCCTTATGCTGGTAAAGCTGCACGATAGGGTCTTATAAAAGAGGTGAAAAAATGAAGCAAAAGATGCAGAAAATTCTATTGTCCAACATAATCCTATTTTTTTTACTCGCACCATTTGTACAAGCCTCACCAAAGACCAGCGAAATAGATGAAACGATTTCCCCCCAGGATTTAGTGGAGTCACAGGTGGAATCCCTTGATCTGGATGAACTAAAAGGCTTTTGGGAAGAAATTACGACAGAGTATGGAGGTTTTTTGCCGGAAAGCCAAAAAGGGAGCCTCTACGAATTCATTAAGGGGGATAAGGAATTCTCACTTAAAGAATGGGGTACCGGCGCAATGAAGTTTGTATTTCATGAGTTTATTGTAAACGGAAAATTGCTCGGCACATTAATTTTGCTGACGGTGTTCAGCATGTTTCTGCAGTCTCTGCAAAATTCGTTTGAAAAAAGCACAGTCAGCAAAGCGGCGTATGCAATTGTGTTTATGGTATTAATCATTATTGCCCTTAATAGCTTTCATGTAGCGATTGACTACACACAAGAAACAATTTCAACGATGGTTTCCTTCATAATGGCACTTATTCCACTGCTGCTAGCTCTAATTGCTTCGTCCGGAGGAGTGGTATCAGCTGCTTTTTTTCACCCCGTGATTTTATTTTTAATGAATGTCAGCGGCTTGTTTATTCAATATGTCATCCTTCCGCTTCTATTTTTATCAGCATTGCTAAGCATTGTCAGCACCCTTTCGGAGCATTACAAGGTGACCCAGCTTGCCAATCTGCTCCGAAACTGGAGTATAGGGCTTCTCGGCATGTTCCTGACAGTGTTTTTAGGAGTCATCTCAGTACAGGGAGCCTCCGCCGCAGTTACCGATGGAATTACAATTCGTACAGCAAAGTTTATCACAGGCAATTTTATTCCGGTTATCGGAAGAATGTTTACCGATGCTACAGATACTGTAATCAGCGCCTCTGTTCTTTTAAAGAATACAGTAGGCATAGCAGGTGTAGCGATCCTCCTGATCATAGCAGCTTTTCCGGCAATCAAAATACTAATGATTGCGTTTATATATAAATTCGCTGCTGCCATTTTGCAGCCTTTGGGAGGAGGTCCGATAATATCCTGCCTGGATATTATCAGCAAAAGTGTTATTTACGTTTTTGCCGCTTTGGCCATTGTATCCTTGATGTTTTTCCTTAGTATTACTGTCATTATTGCAGCCGGGAATTTGACCATGATGGTCAGATAGGGGGGGATGAAGTGGATTTTATAAAGGAATGGATAACGAATATCATATTATTTGTTCTGCTGGCCACTGTCATTGATATGCTCCTTCCGAGCTCAAAGCTGCAGAAATATACAAAAATGGTGACAGGGCTTCTGCTCATCGCAATTATTCTTACTCCAATTTTAAAACTTATATCAAGCGATTTTGAAGAAGCTTTTGTATCGGTGCCTGTTTTTGAGGCGTCAGGTGAAAAAAATATGGAAAATTTAATAGAATTGAAGAAAAAAGAAATACAAGCCTCAAGTGATGCATATATTTTAGAACAAATGGCTGTCCACATGAAACAGGACGCAGAAGAGGAGTTGATGGAACAGTACGGTCTGGAAATTGCTAACATTGATATTTTAGTAGATGAAAGCAGTGATCAAGCCTTCCCGGATAACCTGCATAAGGTCATGATCCAATTAAAAGCAAAAGATGCAGAAGCTGAAGCTGTAGAAGCGGTCAAAAAAGTGGAAATAAATACCGGGGAACCTCTTCCATCCAGCAGGGCTGAACATGATGATGAGGCAAAAAAAGTCGCTTCTCTTCTCGCACAAAAATGGAATGTAGACGCAAAATCAATCGAAGTACTGGTAGAAGGGGGGAATATGGATAGGGATGGATAATGAAAAAGGTCCTTTCACATGGTTAAGAAAATTACTCTCCAAAGACGGGCAGCCCGATAAAAAAGCTGGAAAATACCAATACTTGCTTCTTGTTCTCCTCTTTGGCGCAGCTATCATGCTGATCAGCAACACGCTGTTTAAAGAGAATGCTTCCACTGAAGACATGTCCGTTTTTAAAAACGGGGATGAGGCGAAGCAGGAGGAAGAGGTGCCTGTGTTCGGCCAGAAACAATCCGGGGGAAATGACAAAATTGCCAATTATGAAAAGGCATATGAAGCACAAATAAAAGAGGCCCTTGATGCGATAGTGGGTGTTGATGATGCCACGGTTGTCGTCAATGTGGATGCAACAGAGAAGAAAGTCCTTGAAAAAAACAAAACGACCCAAAAACAAACAACCGATGAAATAGATCGGGAAGGTGGCAAAAGAAAGGTAGAGGACCAGTCACAGGAGGAGCAGCTTGTGATTGTACGAAATGGCGAGAAAGAGGTTCCAATTGTAATAGAAACCAAGAAACCTGAAATCAGAGGTGTACTGGTGGTTGCAAAGGGAGCTGAAAATATACAAGTGAAAAAATGGATTATTGAGGCAGTTACAAGAGCGCTTGATGTACCAAGCCACAGAGTTTCTGTAATGCCTAAAAAAACTAAGGGGGAATAATAGATGCTTTTAAAGAAACAAACGGTCTGGTTATTAACAATGCTAAGTTTGGTGGTTGTGTTATCCGTGTATTATGTTACATCTCCTGAGCAAAAAGGAAATGATCTAGCTGCAATGGAGGAGAAGGCAAATGGCGAAATGGAAGCAGTTGAGAGTGAAGATGGCAAAGCCATTATTACAAACACAGCCAGCGATGAAATGTTCGAAACTCTTCGCCTTCAGCTCGATGACGAGCGCAGCCGCATGAAAGAAGAACTTACAACAGTGTTGGGACAGACAGATCTTCCTGCTGAAGAAAGAATGAAAGCAAAGGATCAAATCGATGAATTAAATGAAATAGCCCAAAAAGAAGCAATGCTTGAAACGTTAATCAGAGCAATGGATTACGAAGATGTCCTCGTTCGCGCTGATGGAAAAAAAGTTCAAATTACAGTAAAAGCTAAAGATCATTCGCCTTCTGCTGCAAACAATATCATTCAGGAAGTAAGAAATGAAATTGGACAGCTTGAAGCAGTTGCGGTTGAATTCCAAATTGCCAAGTAAACAGAACTAAAAAGGGTGCCCGCGGAATAACTTGCGGGCACCTTTTAGTTTTTATAAATGTTATCAGGCTATTTTTGAAGATTAACCAGGTGTTCCATCGAAAAATGGGCTTTATTAATCGATTCCACCGGCAATAATAATAGATAGGATAACAGCCATATCTTTTTTTAAGGCTATATCTACGAGGGCTGCCAATATAACGCTTATTAAAGCAGCCTTCACCACAAGCGAATTTTTGCTTATAAGATCTTCTTCCTTTATTTTATCTATTGTTTTCATATTACACAGATCCTCTCTGGTACTTTAGTCCTCTTAAAGATCAGTTTTTCACGATTTTTCGCCAAAATCCTTCGTAACATTTCACAAAAATTTCTAGAAATATTAAAATGGTTTTAGAGGTGGAATGGAGAAAAAATTATACAGTACACAATACGATGTTGAACTTTGATAAGGTCTTATCGTATGATATTAGTATCTAGTCATAATTAAATCATGCGGAACATTCCAATTCTTTCTTTCTCTATTCTTCCAATGCCAGTTTTCAATAGGAGAAAGAGGGAATGGAAAGCAGTGAGAAAACAAGGGGTGCCAAAATGTTGAAAGTACAGGAAATACGAGAATTAATCAAACTTGTTAATGATTCAAATATTGATGAATTCGTTTACGAGCATGAAGGCTCAAAAATTAAAATGAAGAAAAAAGTTAATGAAGCAGCTGTCGTGCAGCAAGTTCAGCCAGCTGCAGTTCCTCCTGCACCTGCTCCGCAGCCTGTTCAGGCTGCAGCTGTAAAAGTGGAAGAGCCTAAATCTGAAGCACCTGCAAAGGAGCCTGCACCTCAGGCGAAAGCAGCTGACGCAGACCTACATAAAATTGTATCCCCGATGGTTGGGACTTTCTATAAGTCTTCTTCCCCTGACGCGGATGCATATGTTAAAGCAGGTTCTAAAGTTACTAAAGACTCTATTGTCTGCATAGTGGAAGCAATGAAACTGTTTAATGAAATTGAAGCTGAAGTCAATGGAGAAATTGTAGAAGTGCTAGTTAAGGACGGCCAGTTAGTAGAGTATGGCCAGCCTCTATTTTTAGTAAAGCCTGAATAAGGAGCGGTTACGGAATGATAAAAAAACTCTTGATTGCTAACAGAGGAGAGATAGCTGTTCGCATCATCCGCGCAGCGCGCGAAATGGGAATAGAATCTGTAGCCGTTTTTTCAGAGGCTGACAGGGAAGCACTGCATGTTCAGCTTGCGGATGAGGCTTATTGCATTGGCCCGACTGCATCAAAGGACAGCTATTTGAATTTTACCAATATCATTAGTGTTGCAAAGCTTACGGGCTGTGACGCAATCCATCCAGGGTACGGATTCCTGGCAGAAAATGCTGACTTTGCCGAGCTGTGCAGGGAATGCAATATCATTTTTGTCGGTCCGACACCTGAAGCCATCAGCAAAATGGGTACGAAGGATATTGCGAGGGAAACAATGAAAGAAGCGGGAGTTCCGATTGTTCCCGGTTCAAACGGAATTATTAAAGATGTGGAAGATGCCATTCAGCTTGCTGAGAAGATTGAATATCCTGTAATAATAAAAGCTACTGCCGGGGGGGCGGCAAAGGAATTCGTGTTGCGCGCACTGAGCAGGAGCTGATTAAGGGAATCACCATTACTCAGCAGGAGGCCTTAACGGCATTCGGAAACCCTGGCGTATATATTGAAAAATATATAGAGGACTTCCGCCATGTTGAGATCCAGGTGCTAGCAGATAATTATGGGAACACCATTCATCTGGGAGAAAGGGATTGTTCCATCCAGAGGCGTTTGCAAAAGCTTTTGGAGGAAACTCCTTCACCTGCCCTTGATGGGGAAACTCGTGAAGAGATGGGCACTGCTGCTGTAAAAGCAGCCAAAGCAGTTGATTATACAGGCGCTGGCACGATAGAATTTATCTATGATTACCAAAAACGCCGATTCTACTTTATGGAAATGAATACACGCATCCAGGTGGAGCATCCTGTTACCGAAATGGTTACTGGGGTCGATTTGATTAAAGAGCAGATTAAAGTTGCTTCAGGTGAAAAGCTTAATATCACCCAGAAAGATGTTACTTTTAACGGCTGGTCGATTGAATGCCGCATTAATGCGGAAAATGCTGAAAAGAACTTTATGCCTTCTGCAGGCAAAATCAATATGTATCTTCCGCCGGGCGGGTTGGGTGTCCGTGTCGATTCTGCTGCATATCCTGGCTATATGATTCCGCCATATTACGATTCCATGATTGCAAAAGTGATTACGTACGGCAATACTAGAGAAGAAGCCATTTCCCGAATGAAGAGAGCTTTAAGTGAGTTTGTTGTTGAAGGTGTACATACGACAATTCCATTCCATCTAAAGCTTCTCAGCCATGAAAAATTTGTGGAAGGGCAGTTTAACACGAAATTCCTGGAATTGCATGATGTAATGAATTCTAGAGATTGATGGAGGTGCCATTATGAGTGAAAATAACATTCTTGAAATGAGCCATGAAAACTCCGGCCTTGGCAAGGTTGAAATTGCCCCGGAAGTAATTGAGGTTATAGCCGGCATTGCTGCATCTGAAGTGGAAGGAGTTGCGCAGATGCGCGGCAATTTCGCTACAGGTGTAGTTGAGAGGCTCGGCAAAAAGAACCATGGTAAAGGGGTTAAAGTTGAATTAACTGAAGAAGGAATCAAGGTTGATGTATATTGTCTGATGAAGTTTGGCGTATCTATTCCTAGTGTTGCTCAAAAAATTCAGGACAATATCCGCCAGGCGCTTTTGAATATGACAGCCCTTGATGTCCAGGAAGTAAATATCCATGTAGTGGGGATCTCGTTTGAAAACCAAAAGCATGAGGTTGAATACGAACAGGAAATGTAATAATCTTTCACCAAGCCAAAGACATCTGACAAAGTCTTTGGCTTTTCTGGTTTTTTTCTCTTCATCCCAAGATGGTTATAAAGAAATTTTTTAAAGGGAAAATAACTTTTATATCGCAAAGGCTTTTTTAACGGAGTAACCCTGTAAGTAAAAAAAGGACATGAAATGGACATAATTGTTATTGCTTAGTGCGAATATCCCTTACTTGTGCTATTATCTTGTTATGTTATTTTTGGACGTGTATATGCTCAAAAATGAAGGTTATTTTCTATAAGATTGTAGTTGTTGAATAGGAAAATTGAAAAAAATAAGGTTGGTTGATTGGAGAGTAAGGTGCGAAGCTCCAGCGGGAGGAGTGGGACAGGTGAGACCCCACAGGCGCTGATCGCCGTTGAGGCTCACCGCCCGCCCCGCGGTTCGCTGAGCATCCTGAAGAGGAAATCAACCACGCCTCTCTACTTGATTAAAAAGCAACAAAGTTTGCGAAAATAGCCAAAATGAAACCCCATCAAGCTAGCCATAAAGGAGTTAAAGATAAAGATGAAGAGAAGAACAGCCAGAGAGAAAGCATTGCAGGCTTTATTTCAAATCGATGTAAGCCAGGCGGAACCGGAGTCTGCCATTGAACATGTTTTAGAAGGCGCACCAAATGATGAGTATTTAAGCAAACTTGTATCAGGTGTTTCGCAGTATAAGGAAACAATTGATGCAGAGATAAAAAAACATCTTGAAAAATGGACTTTGGAAAGGCTTGCTACAGTGGACCGCAACCTTTTGCGATTATCAGTGTTTGAACTCCTGTATCTTAGTGAGGATGTTCCAGCAAATGTAGTGCTGGATGAGGCAATTGAAATTGCAAAATTATATGGCGACGAACAGTCAAGCAAGTTTATAAATGGTGTGCTTTCCAAGGTGAAAGAACAGCTTTAATAGTATTTAGTTCGGACTTGCACAGGATGTGCTGGCGCCGGCGCCATATTGAAAACATGCCGGCGTTCCTTATCATTAGGCGCTTCCGCTGTCCTAATAGGGGGATAAATAATGGCTGCAAAAATAATTGACGGCAAAGAGATTGCAAGAGTAAAACAGGATTCCATAGGAGAGGAAGTTCAAAAGCTGAAGGCAGAAGGAATTACGCCAGGCCTTGCAGTTATTTTAGTGGGAGATAATCCGGCTTCAAAAACCTATGTGTCCAATAAACAAAAAACATGCAATAAACTGGGGATGTATTCCTTGCTGATTGAACTTCCGAAAGAAGTCAGCGAAGGGGAGCTTAAAAGGAAAATCAAAGAGTTAAATGGAGATCCGGATATACACGGAATACTTGTCCAATTGCCGCTTCCTGGCCATATTGATGAAAAGGTCATTATTGAAACAATTACGCCCGATAAGGATGTGGATGGCTTCCATCCAATAAATATTGGCAGAATGATGACCGGCCAAGAGGCCTTAGTCCCTTGTACTCCATTTGGGATTATGGAGATGCTGGATTATATCGGATCTGATATTGCCGGCAAGCATGTGGTAGTTGTCGGCCGAAGTAATATAGTTGGAAAGCCTTCAGGGCAGTTGTTTTTAAATAAAAATGCTACGGTTACCTACTGCCATTCCAAGACAGCTGATTTAAAGGAGCATACGAGAAGAGCAGATATTCTAGTGGCGGCTGTGGGAAAGGCCGGGTTAATTACGGAAGACCATGTGAAAAAAGGTGCAATTATCATAGATGTTGGCATGAATCGAAATCGTGAAGGAAAGCTGTGCGGTGATGTTGATTTCGACGGCGTTAAAGAAAAAGCTGGTTATATAACACCGGTCCCTGGCGGAGTAGGCCCGATGACGATCACTATGCTCATGTATAACACTTTAAAAGCAGCAAGGTCAGTCCAAAGTAAACGTTAATTGTATTTTTGACAACTTCCAATACAGGTGCAAAATCTGTCCATTTCCATTATGCTATATTAAGGACTTTGGTTTTGTGTGCGAATGCACGCAGTCCTAAAGACTTAATTATAAGTGGAAGGGCAGTTTTTTGCTGTCTATGCGGTTAATAGTTCTTGCTTTGGATGCCCAATTGGCGTCTTCGGCAAAAAAGGAGATTGTTATGAAGGAACAGCAGTATCTAACAGTCAACGCTTTAACTAAGTACATAAAAAGAAAATTTGATGCTGATCCTCATTTGCAAAATATTATGGTTAAGGGAGAAATATCAAACTTCAAACAGCATTCCAGCGGCCATATGTATTTTACATTGAAGGATGAAAAAGCCCGAATACTGGCTGTGATGTTTGCAGGAAATGCCCGAACAATGAAATTCAGGCCAGAGAATGGCATGAAAGTCTTGGCCCGGGGTGAAATTTCTGTCTACGAACCAAGCGGGCAATATCAAATTTATATAAAAGAAATGCAGCCGGATGGGGTTGGGGAACTTTATCTTGCCTACGAACAGCTGAAAGAAAAGCTTGAAAATGAAGGCCTGTTTTCAAGAAGCAATAAAATAGCAATCCCGCGTTATCCAAAAACTGTAGCTGTTGTTACCTCCCCAACAGGAGCGGCTATAAGGGATATACTAACGACAATTAAAAGGCGCTATCCAATTGCAAATATACTTATCTACCCTGCACTTGTTCAAGGAAACCAGGCTGCGCCATCCATTGTGAGAGCGATTCAAATGGCAAATGCTTCCCGAGAGGCCGATGTCTTAATTATTGGGCGTGGAGGCGGCTCCATTGAAGAGCTTTGGGCTTTTAATGAAGAGCCGGTGGCAAGGGCAATCTTTCATTCTGAAATTCCTATTATATCAGCTGTTGGACATGAAACAGACTTTACGATTGCCGACTTTGTGGCCGACTTAAGGGCACCTACACCTACGGGAGCAGCTGAAATGGCGGTCCCTCATATTGACGATTTAACAGAGAGGCTATTCAATAGGCAATCGCGGTTAATAAGAGCAATGAAAGAACAAGCTGCCCTTCAGAATGAAAGGCTTAAAAGAGTACATAAGTCTTATGCGTTTCGATACCCTCAAAAGCTGTATGAACAGAAATTGGAGCAGCTTGATAAACTGACAGAACAGCTTGTCAGGGGTTCCAAAAGGCTGCATGATTTAAAACTTGAACAAGCAGACGCTTTACAGAAACGATTGCACCGCAGCCATCCCGGACAGTTGAAGGAGCAGGCCAAGGAGAAGCATGACAGGCTGCATAAGCTTCTTAATAGAGCTTTGGGCAATATTGTGACAGCCAAGGAAAAAGACTTTGCGAGGGCTGTGTCTACATTAGAAGCCCTGAGTCCTCTTAAAATTATGGATAGAGGATACAGCCTTGCATATACAGAAAAAGAAAAGTTAATAAAGACCGTAACTCAAATTAATGTGAATGACCAAATAAAGGTTAAAGTTTCAGATGGTACGATTAATTGCCGGGTAACGGATATTGAGGAGTGAATCGAATGGCGGATGAGAAAAAGCTTACATTTGAAGAGGCTATGGACCAGCTTGAGGTTATTGTCGAAAAGCTTGAAGAAGGGGATGTCCCCCTTGAAGAAGCAATTAATATTTACAAGCAGGGCATGGAGCTTTCAAAACTATGCCATGACAAATTGAAAAATGTTGAATCACAGCTTACGGAAATACTGGCGGAGGATGGCCGAAAAGAAAACTTCGCCATTCCTGAGGAGGAATAACATTGCTGCAACAATCCTTGGTTTCTTTTTCTGACCATCATAAACAAATGCTGGAAAATCAGCTAAAGGAGAGCGTTAACAAATTGAATGCTCCTTCAGCGGTAAAAGAATCAATGCTTTATTCTCTTGAGGCAGGAGGCAAGCGCATCAGGCCATTGCTGTTATTCGCAACATTGGCTGCATTTGAGGAGGATACGGTTAAAGGTTTGTGGACGGCAGCAGCAATTGAGATGGTCCATACATATTCGCTTATACATGATGACCTCCCGAGCATGGATGATGATGATTTGAGGCGAGGAAAGCCAACGAATCATAAAATCTTTGGAGAAGCCTTTGCTATTCTGGCTGGAGATGCCCTGCTGACATATAGCTTCCAGTTAGTTACCGAAACGCCGGACGAATTTGCTTCAGCTGAGATAAAACTTTCGTTAATTAAGGAACTGTCTAAAGCTTCAGGAGCAGAGGGAATGGTTGGAGGACAAGTAGCAGATATTAATGGTGAAGGGCAGCAATTGTCTTTGGAAATATTTGAATACATCCACTTGCACAAAACAGGCAAGCTCTTGAAGTGCAGTGTTGTGTCAGGTGCAATTTTGGCAAAATCCAGTCAGAAAACCATGCAAGCATTATCTGATTTTGCATACCATTTGGGACTGGCTTTTCAAATCAGAGATGATATTCTCGATCTTGAAGGCACAGAAGAGAAGATTGGAAAGCCTATTGGCAGCGATGAGTCAAAAAATAAAAGTACCTACCCTTCCCTTCTTTCAATGGAGGGAGCCAAAGATGCACTCGATCGTCACATAAAATCTGCCAAGGGAAAATTGAAAGAAACAGGATTAAATACGGAACTGCTTGAGGCGATAACCGATTTAGTAGCCAGCAGGGATCATTAAGAGGCTGGGCAGGCCGATTGTTGCACAATCGCAAATATGGTATAATAGGTATATATGGATGGTGCAGTATTCTAGTCGGTCTACCATTCCTGAAGGTGGGGCTAAAAATCCACTAAAGGGCACATCGATGAAGTTCCTTGTTTTGGCTTGAGGCGCCCAGCCTTGGGTCGATTCAGGGTGTAAGGTGTAAGGGCGATCTGCAAAGGCATGTGGGCGTTGACCCTTTCACCGCGGAGGCCCCGAAGGCCGTGCTGCAGCGGAAGCGTAAGCACTGAAGTCTCGGGTTATGAACCTGCAATGTGGTCCAATGGGAGATCACTAGCAGCGTAGCCTGCCTTGAGTGAAGATAGAGGGGATTACAGTTATAAGGGCATACATCAGTTGGCCATTGATATATGCTTTTTCGCCTGTATGAAATCTTCTTTGCAAAAGAGGCTAGGGAAATGGTTAAAGGCTGCCGAGGAAATCTCCTAGACTGTTCCAATGACATATAAAGGGGATTTTAGTGCGGACTAAGTGGCAATCCAGTCTAGCTGGTGGCGACACGGCTAAGGCGGATTTAAAGGGAAACCGCCGGTATGGCGACATCCGGTATTCGCTTGGGAAAACCTACTGGACCTAAGCCGCAATCTTAACCCTTTGTATGGCCATCCACTTTTTGGGTTTTTGAGGGGTTTGCCCCTCTCGTACATATATATGTGTTTTTATTGACAGGTTTCCGTGTGGTTATAGCATAATAAGCACAAATAAAGAGGCGAAGCTCTTGCTGAAGCTGAACGAGCGGAATTCATTTCCCGAAAAACCGGCGAGCTCCGCCTCTTTTTCATTCTAGATCAAAAAGGAAGTTTTACAGAAATGAGAGAGTTGCTGCGGAATTCGATTAAATGGAGCTTCAGTATTGCCGTTATCACTTTTGTGCTAGCGGCTCTTTTTTCAATTATTTCAAACTCCATATTGAACGGTGTATCATGGGGAATTGGGCTGATTGTTGTTGGATTTATTGTTTTAATCGGCATTTTTTTTGATATGATAGGAATTGCTGCCACTGCTGCAGATGAGGTGCCTTTTCATTCTATGGCTTCAAATAAAGTTTTTGGAGCCAGGCATTCGATTCGCATTGTTAGAAATGCCGACCGGTTCGCCAGTTTTTGCAATGATGTAATTGGTGATATTTCTGGCATTATCAGCGGTTCAGCGGCTGCAATTGTTATTGTGCAGTTAACTGTCTCATTTCAGGTGAATGACAGCAGCCTATTTGAATATGCTTCTTCGGTTATCATAACAAGCATTATTGCTGCGATGACCGTTGGTGGAAAGGCATTTGGAAAATCGCTAGCAATAAGGTACTCTAAAGATATTATCTTCCAGGTAGGGAAAGTTCTGCATTTTCTTGAGGATAAATTCCATATTGTTATAATAAAAGACAAGAAAAAAATGAAATTTAAACAACGGACGAATAAGAGACGAAAGTGAGTGGTCCACAGAATGGATCTGTTATCAATTAAAGACCCTTCCTTTTTAAAGGGGCTCTCTAATAAGGAACTTGAAAATCTGAGCCAGGATATTCGGGAATTCCTGATTGAAAAGCTATCGGGTACCGGTGGGCATATCGGCCCCAACCTGGGTGTCGTGGAACTAACTATAGCACTTCATAAATGCTTTGACAGCCCCAAGGATAAAATTATTTGGGACGTCGGACACCAATCCTATGTTCATAAAATATTGACTGGCCGTGCATGCCAATTTGATACATTAAGGCAATACAGAGGTCTTTGCGGCTTCCCTAAAATGGTTGAAAGCGAGCATGATGTTTGGGAAACGGGGCATAGCTCCACATCCTTATCTGCAGCAATGGGAATGGCCATCGCAAGAGACTTGAAAAAAGAGAATAATTATGTAATTCCAGTAATTGGAGACGGAGCATTAACCGGTGGAATGGCTTTAGAAGCTTTAAACCATATTGGCCATGAAAAGAAGAATATGATTGTTATTTTAAATGATAATGAAATGTCGATTGCCCCAAATGTTGGAGCATTGCACAATGTCCTGGGAAGACTAAGGACAGCTGGCAAATATAATTGGGTAAAAGATGAACTTGAGTATTTTTTAAAGAAAGTGCCTGCAGTGGGGGGGAAATTAGCTTCTACTGCTGAGAGGCTAAAGGATAGTCTGAAATATTTATTTGTTTCGGGAATGTTCTTCGAGGAATTGGGCTTTACATATCTGGGGCCAGTGGATGGTCATAATTATGAGGATTTATTTGAGAATTTGGCTTATGCGAAGAAGACTGAGGGACCGGTCCTTCTCCATGTAATTACGAAAAAAGGCAAAGGCTATCAGCCTGCCGAAAGCGATCGAATTGGAACTTGGCATGGTACTGGCCCATATAAAATGGAAACAGGGGATTTTGTAAAACCTGCCAGTGCACCACCCCCTGCCTGGAGCAAGCTTGTCAGCGAGACAGTCAGGAAGCTGGCAAGAAATGATGAAAGAATCGTGGCCATTACCCCTGCAATGCCAGTTGGATCAAAGCTGGAGGGCTTTGCTGGAGAGTTCCCTGATCGCATGTATGATGTAGGGATTGCAGAACAACATGCAGCCACTGTTGCTGCTGGGCTGGCAACGCAAGATATGAAGCCGTTCCTTGCTATCTATTCCACCTTTCTGCAGCGTGCCTATGATCAGGTCGTACATGATATCGCGCGTCAAAATCTGAATGTATTTATTGGGATAGATCGCGCAGGACTTGTTGGTGCGGATGGGGAAACCCATCAGGGAGTCTTTGATATAGCATTCTTAAGGCATTTGCCGAACATGGTTCTAATGATGCCGAAAGATGAAAATGAAGGCCAGCACATGGTTAAAACGGCTATTGAATATAATGATGGCCCAATCGCAATGCGGTTTCCGCGGGGAAATGGCATTGGGGTGCCAATGGATGACGAGCTTAAAACGATTTCAATCGGTACCTGGGAAGTTCTGCGAGAAGGAAATGACGCAGCCATTCTAACCTTCGGCACAACTATTCCTATGGCTTTAAAAGCTGCCTCACTATTGGAAAAGCAAGGATATTCCATTAAAGTGGTTAATGCAAGGTTTATTAAGCCGCTCGATGAGAAATTGCTGAAGGATCTGTTCGCGGTAAATATGCCAATCCTGACGATAGAAGAAGCTGTCCTTCAGGGCGGTTTTGGAAGTGCGGTACTTGAATACGCAAATGAAAAAGGCTTTCATCATGCTGAAATTGACAGGATGGGCATACCTGATAAATTTATCGAGCATGGCAGCGTAAAAGAGCTTTTAGAGGAAATCGGCATGACAGTAGAAGATGTCGTTGAAAGAATGAGTAAATTAGCAAGAAAAAAACAAAAAAGGGCTTAAAGAATGAAAACAAAGAAAGAACGAATAGACGTTTTATTAGTTGAAAGAGGGCTTGCTGAGACAAGGGAAAAAGCCAAAAGAGCTGTAATGGCTGGCCTGGTATTCAGTAATGAAAGCCGCCTTGATAAGCCCGGCGAGAAAGTAAGTGTTGATATTCCTTTAACTTTAAAAGGGAAAGTGATGCCTTATGTCAGCCGCGGCGGGCTAAAGCTTGAAAAGGCCCTGAAGGAATTTGATTTAAATGTAGAAGGCAAAATATTGCTTGATATTGGTGCCTCGACAGGCGGCTTTACAGATTGTGCGCTGCAAAACGGGGCAAAGATGTCTTACGCTCTGGATGTAGGCTATAATCAGCTTGCCTGGAAGTTAAGACAGGATGAACGGGTAGTCGTCATGGAAAGGACAAACTTCCGCTATGTAACGCCAGCCGATCTCACTGCAGGGATGCCTGACTTTGCTTCGATAGATGTTTCTTTCATATCGCTAAAATTGATTCTGCCTGTCCTCAAAACACTTCTTGTACCCGGAAGTAATGTGGTGGCTCTTGTTAAGCCACAGTTCGAGGCAGGCCGTGAACAGGTAGGGAAAAAGGGAATCGTCAGAGATCCGAAAGTCCATGTATCAGTACTTGAAAAAATTATTGAATTTTCGCTTGGCCTTGGATTTGATGTGAGAGATGCATCTTTCTCGCCAATTACGGGGGGAGACGGAAATATAGAATTTTTACTTCATCTGCATTGGGCAGGCAGCAAAGAAGAAGGAGAAGATCTTTTAAAGCTTCAGCCTGATGCGATAGTAAAAGAAGCGCATGCCGAGTTAAAGATAAAGCATGGGAATGGGGAGGAATAGGCGGAAGCCTATTCCTTTTTATTTGTTTCAGCAAGAAAGGATTTTGTCGATGTTTAACGAATTAGTATATTATTATGGGGAAAAATTGTACTTTATAGGGAAAATCGGCTAACATAGGATTAGATTATACTTTAATTATTAATTGGATTTGTAAAAGCTAGCGTGCAAGCCGGTAAGCGGTTTAATTATAGAGGTGATAAAAGTGAATAAAGGCCAGAGACACATCAAAATTCGCGAGATTATAACGAATAACGATATTGAAACTCAGGATGACCTTGTTGATGAACTAAAGAATGCGGGATTTAATGTAACCCAAGCAACAGTCTCGAGGGATATTAAAGAACTTCATCTTGTAAAGGTTCCATTAATGGATGGAAGGTATAAATACAGCCTTCCTGCGGATCAGCGCTTTAATCCACTGCAAAAGCTGAAAAGAAATCTGATGGATGCCTTTGTCAGAGTGGATACAGCAGGACACCTGCTTGTTATGAAGACTCTTCCCGGGAATGCAATGGCCATTGGGGCTCTCATTGATAATTTGGACTGGGATGAAATTTTGGGAACCATTTGCGGCGATGATACATGTTTAATCATATGCAAAACACCAGAGGATACAGAAGCGATTTCAAACCGATTTCTTGAAATGCTTTAGATTAATGAGTCAGTACTTCAATACATGTCTAGCTTCAGCGCCTACCCCGCGAGGTCACAAGACAAGCCTCCCAGAAGGGTAGAGAACATCTTCCCGTGAGGCCCGTCTTGTCTGGGGTGAGTGAGGCGCCTCTGCTTTTCTAATGAGGTGATAAGATGTTAAATGAAATATCAATACGAAATTTTGCTATTATAGAAGCCCTTTCTGTCTCATTTGAAAAGGGCTTAACTGTTTTAACCGGTGAAACCGGGGCAGGGAAGTCCATCATTATTGATGCGATTCATTTGCTTGTAGGCGGCAGGGGATCAGCCGAGTTTGTTCGCCATGGGGAGGAAAAGGCTGAAATTGAAGGGTTATTTCAACTGGATGACCCCAAACATCCCAGCTATAAAAAGACATCTGAATTTGGCATAGATATCGAAGATGGCATGGTCGTTCTGCGGAGGGATATATCGAAGTCAGGGAAGAGTGTCTGCAGGGTTAACGGGAAACTAGTTACAATCTCAACCTTACGGGAAATAGGAAGTACCCTCATTGATATCCACGGGCAGCATGAGCATCAGGAGCTAATGGATGATACACTGCATTTAACACTCCTGGATCAATTTGGCGGGAATAAATTATCAAACGCTTTAGCAGAATATCAAGGGATTTACAGATCGTATGAAAGTACGTTAAAGAGACTCAAAAATTTAAGCGAAAATGAACAGCAAATGGCACACAGGCTGGACTTAATACAATTTCAGATGGATGAAATCCAGTCGGCGCAGTTAAAAATAAATGAAGATGATGAGCTATTTGAAGAAAGAAGAAAGCTTTCGAACTTTGAGCGTATTTATGATTCCCTTCAATCGGGTTATAACGGCCTTCAAGGCGACCAAAAGGGGCTTGACTGGATAGGGATGGTTATGGGGCATTTGCAGGATGCAGCCGGGCTAGACCCTGCCTTTCAAGAAATAGCCGAGAATGTTTCAAACAGCTTTTATTTGCTTGAGGACGCTGCAAGATCACTCCGGAATGAAATGGACTTTATGGAATATGATCCTCAGCGGCTCAATGAAATAGAAGACAGGTTAAACGAAATTAACGGTTTAAAACGCAAGTATGGGAAGACGGTGGAAGAAGTCCTTGAGTATGCAGCAAAGATTGAAGAGGAAATCGAGACTCTGCAAAATAAAGAGACGCACATAGATAAACTCGAAAAGGAAGTTTCAGCGCTGAAAAAAGATCTTCTGGTCGAAGCGGAAGAACTGAGCCAGCTTAGGAAAAAGGCGGCACGTCAATTAACAAAGTTAATCCATAAAGAACTTAAGGAATTATACATGGAAAAGACCGTTTTTGAAGTCAGATTCTCATCTGAACATGACAGCTTTTTAAAGAATGGGATTGACAGGGCAGAATTTTATATTTCCACCAACCCTGGGGAGCCCGTCAAACCATTGTCGAAGATTGCATCTGGTGGGGAGCTGTCCAGAATTATGCTGGCTTTAAAAAGCATTTTTTCAAAGCATCAGGGTGTTACCAGTATCATTTTCGATGAGGTAGACACAGGGGTCAGCGGTCGGGTCGCACAGGCAATTGCTGAAAAAATTCATCATGTTTCCGTAAATTCGCAAGTCTTATGCATTTCTCACCTGCCGCAGGTTGCTGCAATGGCAGATACACATTTATTTATTGCCAAAAACACAAAAGACGGGCGAACAAAAACAACTGTCAAACCATTAACGGATGATGAAAAAATTAAAGAAATCGGTCGAATGATTTCCGGGGTAGAGATCACTGATTTGACGAAAGAGCATGCCAAAGAGTTACTCCAGCTGGCGAATCAGTTAAAATAATTACCAGATGTCCAAAGCCTATGCTTTTCTTTTACAAAAAGCAGCATGGGCAGGCAGGGCGCTGATACCTTGAAAAGCTATCCAAAGAAGGATAGCTTTTTTTATATCAATGGCTGTTATAAATGCCTTCAATGCAGGCAAAATTAAAGATGTAGCCATTTAACGTGGGGGACTAGAAGCGAGGAGAGTGAAAAATTTGACATATGAAGTACTGCGTAAAATAATTGGTGGAATTCTCCTTGTTTCATTAATTGCATTAGGTTTTTCTAAGCCTGTTCAAGATTATTTGCAAATACCTGCAAATATAACTCTTTTTGAAGGACAACAGCTTGATTTTGTAAAAGCAGAAGCCGTATCAGCTGGCTTGTCCATAGATAATTCAAGTATATCACTGAAAGAAGATAACAATTCAGTTTCTCTTCAAGCACGAGAGAACGGAAAAAATGAAATGTTTTTAGAATTGGCTGGTTTTCCGATAAAGAAGGTTGATGTTAACGTTTTAAAGGATTTCAAAGTTATCCCTGGCGGTCAAAGTATTGGGGTAAAGCTTAATACTGTAGGCGTGTTGGTTGTAGGCCATCACCAGGTAAATACTCTTGAAGGAAAAGCTTCACCGGGTGAAACTGCGGGCATAAAAATAGGAGATATCATTACAGAAATTAATGGCAAGAAAATCGAGAAGATGTCAGATGTAGCTCCATTTGTTCAGGAAGCAGGAAAGTCGGGTAATCCGCTCCAGATTGTTGTCAGCCGTGAAAGCGGCAAAGTAAAGACCGAGCTTACACCTTTGAAAGAAAAAGGCGAGGAAACCTATAAGCTTGGACTTTATATTCGGGATTCCGCAGCCGGTATCGGCACAATGACTTTTTATCACCCTGAATCAAAGAAATATGGGGCCTTGGGCCATGTTATTTCTGATATGGATACCAAGAAACCGATTGTGGTGGAGGACGGTCAAATTGTCAGATCCACTGTTACTTCGATAGAAAAAGGCAGCAACGGAAATCCGGGTGAAAAACTGGCTCGATTCTCTTCGGATAAAGAAATCATCGGGAATATTGTCAGAAACAGCCCTTTCGGAATATTTGGCGAATTAAACCGTGATATGAAGAATGGAATTTTTGACAAACCTATGCCTATTGCACTATCGCATCAAGTAAAAGAAGGTCCGGCACAAATCTTGACTGTGGTCGATAATGATGAAGTTTCGCTCTTTGATATTGAAATAGTAAGCACCATTCCGCAAAAATTCCCTGCAACCAAAGGTATGGTTATAAAAGTTACAGACCAAAAGCTATTGGATAAAACAGGCGGTATTGTTCAGGGGATGAGTGGAAGCCCGATTATACAGAATGGCAAAATTATTGGAGCAGTAACCCATGTTTTTGTAAATGACCCGACTTCCGGATATGGTGTCCATATAGAATGGATGTTAAATGAAGCCGGTATTAATATATATGAAAAGACAGAGGAAAAAGCATCGTAAAAAAATAAAAATGGATAAATGAAAAAAGGCGGGATAATCCCGTCTTTTTTTATTTTTATGTTAAAATAGATTCCATAAAGATTTTTCGACAAAACCATTTGAAAGTTAAAGTAAATGACGAAAGTAGTCGAAAAGAGAAGAAAACAAAAGAAAAATTAAGATTTCGCCGGTTTTTTAAGAAATTTTCAAAAAACTAAAGGATTTTTTGTTGCATTGTCGAATTTGTCATTTAGAATAGAAAATAGATACCGAAAAGAGCGTGTTCAATTTTTTTGAACATATTTCAAAAGAGACCATAATTGGACCGAGGAGGAAAGTAAGTGAAGAAAATAAAAGTTTGTGTTGTGGATGACAACAGGGAGCTAGTCGGCCTTTTAGAAGAATATATATCTTCTCAGGAAGATATGGAAGTTGCAGGGGTAGCCCATAATGGACAGGAATGTTTGGATGTTTTGGAGCATACTCACCCAGACGTTCTTGTATTAGATATAATCATGCCTCATTTAGATGGACTTGCAGTCCTTGAAAAGATGAGAGACTTAAATTTGAATACTCTCCCTAACGTCATTATGCTGACTGCTTTTGGCCAGGAAGATGTTACTAAGAAGGCAGTTGACTTGGGAGCATCCTACTTTATCCTGAAACCATTTGATATGGACAATTTGGCAAGCCATATTCGCCAGGTCAGCGGAAAGTCCAGTGCTGTACTTCGGAAGCCATCTCCTGCATATCGCCAACAGGCAGAGGCAAAGCCAAAGAACCTGGATGCAAGCATCACAAGCATCATCCATGAAATTGGTGTTCCTGCCCATATTAAGGGCTATTTATATCTTCGTGAAGCCATCTCTATGGTATACAATGATATTGAACTTCTCGGTTCCATTACAAAAGTGCTGTATCCTGATATTGCAAAGAAGTTTAACACTACTGCGAGCCGTGTGGAACGTGCGATCCGACATGCAATTGAAGTTGCCTGGAGCCGCGGGAATATTGATTCCATTTCATCTCTGTTTGGATACACAGTCAGCATGACAAAAGCAAAGCCAACAAACTCCGAATTCATCGCGATGGTTGCTGACAAGCTCCGTTTGGAGCATAAGGCTTCTTGAAAGGGTAAGGATTAAAATAACGTACTTATAAATTTCATCAAGTTCTTTCAACGCTCCTTTAAAGGGGCGTTTTTAAGTGCAATAAAAAAGGTTCAGCGTGAAATTTTAATTCATGCTGAACCTTTTTTGTATTTTACTTTTCTTCCTTTTCAAGCTCGATCATTTTCTGAATCAATATATGCTGCGGCATATGCATAATTTGCTCCAAAGGAAGATTAAGTTTCTCTGACAGTTTAATAGCTGTTTCCGGCGAGATTTGCAATGGTCTCACGGATGTTCCCCTCACTTCATTAAATTTATTTAATCTTAAACCGTGCTTGCACCTTGTTTCTTTTCCGATCGCGGTAAAGGATAAAGCCTGCGATAAAGCCAAGCCCGATTATTAAAAACAGCAATCCTGCAGTAAATTGCAGCCATAAATATGGAAATGGGCTCTGCAGGTTGCCAAAGACCATATCTCTCATTAATTTTATTCCATAAACAGCTAATACCCCTGGAAGCAAAAGAATCAATAATGCAATTAGTCTGATCATATAACAGTTCCCTTCATATCGAAGTCATCTATCGAAATAATAAATCATTAAAGAAATTTGTCAAGTCCAGCAACTATGCTAAAATATAACCGTGAAGAATATTGCATGATCATATGAATGAGTATGCAAAGATTTTCAGTGAAAGCGGGTTAAATGATGCAAACAGTAATGATAGTAGGAGCAGGAAAAGGCGGAACGGCCATATTAAAAATTATAAAAGAAACAGCTGTTTTGGATGTTAAAGCTATGGTAGATATTAATACCGATGCTCCTGGACTGAAGCTTGCGAAAGAAAGTGGGATTCCGTTTGGCGCCAATTGGCGTGAATTCATGAATCAAAATATAGATATTATTGTTGAAGTTACAGGAAATGATCAGGTCTTTGTAGATATTAGAGAAGCAAGAAGCAAGGACACCGTTCTAATACCGGGAAGTGTTGCTTATTTAATCGCAAAGCTGCTTGAGGAAAAGGAAGAGCTGATTACTAAATTTAGAAATGAAGCATATAAACATGATCTGATTTTTAATTCTACTGATGATGGCATGATAGTCATTAATAATAATGCCGAGATTACTGTTTTTAATCGAAGTGCAGAGAGAATGACGGAAATAAAAAGAAAAGATGCCATTGGCCAAAAGGTAAATGATGTTATAACGGATAGCCTGCTGCCCAGAGTATTGGAAACAAGAAGGTTAGAGGCCAACCAGGAAATGATCTTAGGCAATGGCCTTAAAATCATTACGACGAGAATACCGATGCTTGGAGAAAATAATGAGCTGATGGGTGCCTTTGCGGTCTTTAAAGATATTACTGAGGTAGTTTCGCTTGCAGAGGAAATAACAGATCTCAAGGAAATACAGACAATGCTTCAGGCGATTATCCAGTCCAGTGAAGAAGCTATTTCAGTTGTAGACGAAAATGGAAAAGGGATATTGATAAATCCGGCTTATTCACGTCTGACAGGGCTTAAAGAGGAAGAAGTGATCGGTCAGCCTGCGACCACAGACATCTCTGAAGGGGAAAGTGTACATATGAAGGTGCTCCAAACAAGAAGAGCGATGAGGGGAGTGGCCATGAGGGTCGGACCCAAAAGGAAGGATGTTGTGGTTAATGTCGCTCCTGTTATCGTCAATGGAAAATTAAAAGGAAGTGTAGGCGTCATTCATGATGTCTCGGAAATTCAAAGTCTCAATCAGGAATTGAATCGGGCCAGGCAGATTATCCGAACCTTAGAGGCAAAATATTCATTTGAGGATATCATTGGAACATCAGAAGAAATGACCATTGCCATTGAGCAGGCAAAGCTCGGCGCAAAAACACCAGCAACGGTTTTGCTCCGGGGCGAATCCGGTACAGGCAAAGAACTATTTGCTCATGCAATCCATAATGCCAGTGACAGAAAATATAACAAGTTTATAAGGGTAAACTGTGCTGCTTTATCTGAATCCCTATTGGAAAGCGAGCTGTTCGGTTATGAGGAGGGTGCGTTTTCCGGAGCGAAAAGAGGCGGAAAACGAGGACTTTTTGAAGAAGCCAATAAAGGGAGCATCTTTCTGGATGAAATTGGTGAGTTGACGGCCAATACTCAAGCCAAGCTACTCAGGGTTCTGCAGGAGCATGAAATAACCCGGGTTGGCGGTACAAAGCCAATTCATATTGATGTTAGGGTAATTGCTGCAACAAATGTCAATTTAGAAAAAGGAATTGCAAGTGGCACTTTCAGGGAAGACTTATACTATAGGCTTAATAGGATGCCGATACATATTCCTCCTTTAAGAAGAAGGAAGGAGGATATCACGCTGCTTAGCAGCAGGCTGATTCAAAAAATTAATCAGGAATATGGGCGAAATGTCGAGGGAGTAACGGAAAAAGCGATTAGAAAGCTGATGGCCTATGATTGGCCAGGGAACGTAAGGGAACTGGATAATATTCTCGGGAGAGCAATCATCTTTATGAGCTACAACGAAACGGAAATAGAGGAAAGGCATATCCCGGAACTCCTCAGCTCGAATAGCCCAGCTGCCAGTCAGGAAATTAGCGAGGCAACGAAGGATAAAACTTTGTCCCAATTAGTTGAGCAATATGAGGAAAAAATGATCAGGCAGACCCTTCAGAAGCTGGAGGGGAATAAAACGCTGACAGCAAAAACGCTTGGTTTGTCTGTAAGAAATCTTTACTATAAGCTGGAGAAATATAATATTGCAAATAATAGCATGCAATAATTTTCATAGTGTGCAATTTTTTTCATGTTTTAGTGGAGTGAGTAAAGCGCTTTCATGGGGTTTGTAAGTTGGCACACTTCTTGCAAGTATTAAAATCGGATGCAGCATCAAGATTTGAAAGTAAAGTGAAGAAGCTTGGCTTAGTGCCTTGCGCTTTTTCTGGTAAGGGGGTTGAACAGATGGAATTGGATTCGCTTATAGCAAGAGCAACCCAATATGATGAAAAAACGGTAGCCGTAGCTGCAGCAGAGGACGAAGAAGTGCTGGAAGCTGTCGCAGAAGCGATTAAGCTTAACTTAGCAAGCTTTTTATTATTCGGAAATGAAGAAAAGATTCACGAGTTAATAAATCAGAAGTATAGTGAAATATTTGAAAGCCCTAAGCTGAAAATCATTCATGCAGATACTGCAGCTTCGGCGGCAGAACAGGCTGTGAGGGCTGTACAGGAACTTAAAGCTAACGTTTTGATGAAAGGGAATATTCCTACTGCAGGAATCTTAAAAGCTGTTTTGAATAAAGATTTCGGTTTAAGAACAGGAAATGCTTTATCGCATGTTGCGGTGTTTGAGGTTCCAGGCTTTGACCGATTTACAATTATAACAGATGCAGCTATGAATATTGCACCTGATCTTAATCAGAAAGCCCAAATAGTGAAAAACGCAGTTAATATAGCAAGAAGCATCGGGATTGAGAAGCCGCTGGTTGCACCGATTGCTGCTGTGGAGGTTGTTAATCCGGCTATGCAGGCCACGCTGGATGCGGCTGCTTTAACTCTTATGAACAAGCGGGGACAAATTAAAGATTGTGTTGTGGATGGCCCTTTGGCTTTAGATAATGCAATTTCTTTTGAGGCTGCCGAACATAAGGGGATAAAGAGTGAGGTTGCCGGACAGGCAGACATATTATTAGTGCCCACAATAGAAGTGGGGAATGCTTTATATAAATCTCTCGTCTACTTTGCTAAAGCAAAGGTAGGCGCGGTTATTGCCGGCGCTAAGGCGCCTATCGTTCTAACATCCAGGTCTGATTCTGCTGAAAGCAAAGTGTATTCTTTAGCGTTAGCTATCTGCTCTGCAAAATAGAATATTATGCGGCTTGATTGCCTGCTGTAAAAACACGATATACCAGATGAAAATAACATACTTCTTTAAAAGAATCCGGGGAGGAATTTTAAGATGGAAATCTTCAAATACTTAGAAACTTATGATTATGAGCAAGTTGTTTTTTGCCAGGATAAGCAATCAGGATTAAAGGCTATTATTGCCATTCACGACACCACTTTGGGACCTGCCCTTGGGGGAACGCGCATGTGGACTTATGAATCCGAAGGAGCGGCTATCGAAGATGCGCTTCGCCTTGCCCGCGGCATGACTTATAAAAACGCGGCTGCCGGCTTAAATCTTGGGGGCGGAAAAACAGTTATTATCGGCGATCCGCGCAAAGACAAAAATGAAGAAATGTTCCGTGCCTTCGGACGCTATATTCAAGGCTTAAACGGCCGTTACATCACTGCAGAGGATGTAGGGACTACTGTAGCTGATATGGACCTGATCCACGAGGAGACTGATTATGTAACGGGAATATCACCAGCTTTCGGCTCTTCAGGAAATCCTTCACCTGTAACTGCCTATGGCGTATACAGAGGAATGAAAGCCGCAGCAAAAGCAGCCTTTGGAACAGACTCTTTGGAAGGCAAAACAATTGCTGTTCAGGGTGTTGGAAATGTTGCGTACAATCTTTGCCGCCACCTGCATGAAGAAGGAGCTCAGCTGATTGTAACGGATATTAATAAAGAAGCAGTTCAGCGTGCAGTTGAAGAATTTGGCGCAAAAGCTGTTGAGCCAAATGAAATTTATGGAGTTGATTGTGATATTTACGCTCCATGTGCATTAGGTGCAACCATTAATGATGATACAATTCCTCAGCTAAAAGCAAAAGTTATCGCAGGAGCTGCCAACAATCAGCTTAAGGAAACACGCCATGGCGATCAAATACATGAAATGGGCATCGTCTACGCCCCTGACTATGTCATAAATGCTGGCGGGGTTATTAACGTTGCAGATGAGTTATACGGCTACAACCGTGAACGCGCCATGAAAAAAGTTGAAACTGTTTACAATAATATTGAAAAAGTTATTGAAATTGCTAAAAGAGATGGCATACCAACATACAAGGCGGCTGACCGTATGGCTGAGGAAAGAATTGAAAGAATGCGCAATTCCCGAGGCCAATTTTTGCAAAACGGCCACCATATCCTAAGCCGCAGATAAAACAGGCAATGGCCGAATTGAATAGGAGTCATTGAATCCATGGCCATTTATGCCCGGAAAGCAAAAACGCTGAATGAAAATTCAGCGTCTTTGCCTTTAAATATAGAACTGAAAAAATACGCAGCGGCAGCTTGAGTTCCTTTGTAAAAGGTTTCTCATTACAAGGGAGTTTTCCGCTTTCTAATGGAGGTTTAAACGTGCTAGAACAAGAACATCGAATTCTCGTCATCAATCCGGGATCCACTTCAACAAAGATTGGAGTTTTCGATAATGAGATTTCTGTCCTGGAAAAAACATTGCGCCATGATACAGATGTCATTAACTCATTTGAAAATATTATCGACCAATATGAATTCCGTAAAAACACTATTCTTGAAACATTGGATCATGAAGGGATCAATATTTCAAAGCTAAGTGCTGTATGTGGCCGCGGCGGGCTGCTCCGTCCCATAGAGGGGGGCACTTATACTGTAAATGAGGCAATGCTTAAGGATTTGCGCGCTGGTTTTTCAGGTCAGCATGCTTCAAACCTGGGCGGAATCCTTGCATATGAAATTGCTTCTGGGCTGAATATCCCATCTTATATTGTTGACCCGGTTGTGGTTGATGAGCTTGATCCAATTGCCCGAATTTCCGGCTTTTCAATGATTGAAAGAAAAAGCATATTTCACGCTCTGAACCAAAAAGCTGTTGCTAGAAGAGTTGCAAAAGATCTTGGAAAGAGATATGAGGAGCTGAACTTGATTGTCACTCATATGGGCGGCGGCATTACGGTTGGTGCCCATAAGCAGGGCAGAGTGGTTGATGTCAATAACGGCTTGCACGGCGACGGACCATTCAGTCCTGAACGGGCAGGAACAGTCCCTGCTGGCGATTTAGTTGCACTTTGTTACTCTGGAAGCTTTTATCGTGAAGAAGTTATGAAAAAGCTTGTTGGACAAGGCGGACTTGTCGGTTATCTAGGAACAAATGATGCTGTAAAGGTTGAAAAGATGATCGAAAATGGAGATGAAAAAGCTAAGCTGGTTTATTCTGCAATGGCTTATCAAGTTGCAAAAGAAATTGGCTCCGCCAGTGCTATACTGGGCGGCAAGGTAGATGCCATCATTCTTACAGGAGGCCTGGCTTATGGAAAAGGTTTCGTAAAAGAAATCAGTGAGCGCATCAACTGGATCGCTGATGTAATTATCCAGCCAGGCGAAAATGAGCTTCAGGCACTCGCAGAAGGGGCTTTGCGTGTCCTGCGCGGTGAAGAAAAAGAAAAAGAATATCCAGGAAAAACAGCAAACAAAGCAGCAATCAAATAAAAAGGGGGAAGCAACTTGGCACAGGAGTATGATTTAGTCATCTTAGGCGGAGGCACAGGCGGTTATGTAGCCGCCATCCGTGCATCCCAGCTGGGATTAAAAACGGCAATAGTTGAAAAAGGCAAGCTGGGAGGAACCTGCCTACACAAAGGGTGTATTCCAAGTAAGGCATTATTGAGAAGTGCTGAAGTTTTTGCAACAGCAAAACATAGTGAAGATTTTGGTGTTGTTATAAGCGATGTATCCATCAATTTTGGAAAAGTTCAGGAAAGAAAGAACAAAATCGTTGACCAGCTGCATAAGGGAGTACAGCACCTAATGAAGCAGGGGAAGATTGATGTTTTTGAAGGAATAGGACGCATTTTGGGACCTTCCATTTTTTCTCCAATGCCTGGCACAATTTCTGTTGAAATGAACAATGGCGACGAGAACGAAATGCTGATCCCTAAGAACGTCATTGTTGCTACAGGTTCGCGTCCGCGCAGTCTTCCAGGATTGGATATTGATGGCCAATTGGTAATGACTTCAGATGAGGCGCTGGCTTTGGAAGAAATTCCAAGTTCCATCATTATTGTCGGCGGCGGTGTAATCGGGATTGAATGGGCTTCAATGCTATCTGATTTCGGTGCTGATGTGACAGTTCTTGAATATGCAGATCGCATTATTCCTACAGAAGATAAAGAAATATCAAAAGAAATGCAGCGCCTCATGAAAAAGAAAGGCGTAAAAATAGTTACAGGTGCCAAGGTTCTTCCTGAAACATTGCAAAAAGGAGAAGGCGTAACGATTTCTGCAGAAGTGAAGGGGTCACAAAAGGAATTCTCTGCTGAAAAATTGCTTGTTTCAGTCGGCCGCCAGGCAAATGTAGAGGGGATTGGCATAGAAAATACAGAGATCCAAATTGAAAAAGGCTTCATTACAACGAATGAATACTTCCAGACAAAGGAATCCCATATCTATGCGATTGGTGATGTTATAGGCGGCCTTCAGCTTGCCCATGTTGCATCCCATGAAGGGATTGTTGCTGTAGAGCACATTGCTGGGCATAATCCTTCTCCAATTGATTACAGCCTGGTTTCCAAATGTATTTACAGTGCACCAGAGGCAGCAAGTGTAGGATTAACAGAGGATGAAGCAAAAGAAAAAGGCTTTAATGTAAAGACTGGCAAGTTCTCATTCCGCGCAATCGGCAAGGCACTTGTATTTGGAGAGTCAGATGGCTTCGTCAAAATAGTTGCTGATAAAGATACCGACGATATCCTTGGTGTACATATGATTGGCCCGCATGTGACAGATATGATTTCAGAAGCTGGCCTTGCGCGTGTCCTTGATGCTACACCATGGGAAGTGGCTCATACCATTCACCCTCACCCAACTTTATCAGAAGCAATCGGTGAAGCTGCTCTGGCAGTTGATGGGAAAGCGATTCATGGTTAAAAGATATTTGAAGCAACTGAATATGCCGGCCTCCTGAACAGGATACCGGCAAGTACATATAAGTTTAGGAGGTTATATAAAATGGCTGAAAACCGTCATAAAGAATTAGGTTTAAGTGATGAAAAGGTTCTTGAAATGTATGAGACGATGCTATTGGCTCGCCGCATTGATGAGCGTATGTGGCTTTTAAACCGTGCTGGAAAAATCCCGTTTGTTATCTCATGCCAGGGACAGGAAGCTGCACAAGTAGGTGCTGCATTTGCTCTTGATAAGGAAAAAGATTATGTACTTCCGTATTATCGTGATATGGGTGTAGTTCTGACATTCGGCATGACTGCTCAAGAATTAATGCTTTCAGGCTTTGCAAAAGCGGAAGATCCAAACTCCGGCGGACGCCAGATGCCAGGACACTTTGGCCAAAAGAAAAACAACATCGTAACAGGGTCTTCACCGGTTACAACTCAAGTACCGCATGCTGTTGGTGTTGCACTTGGCGGAAAGCTGGAAGGCAAAGACCTTGTAACGTTTGTCACTTTCGGCGAAGGTTCTTCAAATCAGGGAGATTTCCATGAAGGAGCCAATTTTGCTGGTGTCCATAAACTTCCTGTAATCTTTATGTGTGAAAATAATAAGTATGCAATCTCGGTTCCAATTGAGAAACAGCTTGCCTGCGAAAATGTTTCAGATAGAGCTATTGGCTATGGGATGCCTGGGTTTACGGTAGATGGAAATAATCCGCTTGAAGTATATAAAGCAGTTAAAGAAGCAGCAAATAGAGGCCGGCGCGGCGAAGGTCCTACTTTAATTGAA
Organism: Cytobacillus sp. C11.1; assembly: GCF_058145115.1. Taxonomy (NCBI): domain Bacteria; kingdom Bacillati; phylum Bacillota; class Bacilli; order Caryophanales; family Bacillaceae; genus Cytobacillus; species Cytobacillus sp. C11.1. Next base: position 2,314,892 of record NZ_CM176935.1, read on the forward strand.
ACAATTTCATACCGTCTGACTCCGCATTCTTCTGATGATGATGACCGCAGCTACCGTGCTCCCGATGAAGTCGCAGAAGCGAAAACCAAAGATCCTATCATTACTTTTGGCGCTTATTTGAAAGAAGCTGGAGTAATGGATGATGCGTTGGAAAAAGAAATTAATGACCGTGTAATGAAACAGGTGAACGAAGCAACTGATTATGCCGAAAATGCTCCATATGCAGAGCCGGAATATGCATTGAAACATGTCTATGCTGAACAGTAAGGGGGAGAGAATATGGCAGTAATTTCTTATATCGATGCGGTAACAATGGCAATCCGCGAGGAAATGGAAAGAGATCCAAAGGTTTTTGTATTAGGTGAAGACGTAGGTAAAAAGGGCGGAGTATTTAAAGCCACCCAAGGCTTATATGACAAGTTCGGTGAAGACCGTGTAATAGATACACCGCTTGCTGAATCTGCCATTGCCGGGGTAGGAATCGGTGCTGCAATGTATGGAATGCGCCCGATTGCAGAAATGCAGTTTGCCGACTTTATCATGCCGGCTGTGAACCAAATTATTTCGGAAGCAGCAAGAATTCGATACCGTTCAAATAATGACTGGAACTGTCCAATGGTTATTCGTGCACCATATGGCGGAGGTGTTCATGGGGCTCTTTATCACTCCCAGTCTGTAGAGGCAGTATTTGCGAATCAGCCTGGATTGAAAATTGTCATGCCATCTACTCCGTATGATGTTAAAGGGCTTTTAAAAGCTGCTATCCGCGATGAAGACCCTGTTTTGTTCTTTGAACATAAACGAGCATACCGTCTTATTAAAGGGGAAGTTCCTGAAGATGATTATGTTCTTCCGATTGGTAAAGCAGATGTTAAGCGTGAAGGAGAAGATATCACGGTTATCACTTATGGCCTATGTGTCCACTTTGCCCTTCAGGCTGCTGAAAGGCTTGCCAAAGACGGCATCTCAGCACACATCCTGGACTTAAGAACAGTATATCCGCTTGATAAGGAAGCAATCATTGAAGCTGCTTCAAAAACTGGAAAAGTACTGCTTCTAACTGAGGACAACAAGGAAGGAAGCATCATGGGCGAGGTTTCTGCAACCATCGCGGAAAATTGCCTGTTTGAACTAGATGCACCAATCAAACGCCTTGCAGGCCCGGATATTCCTGCGATGCCATACGCACCGACAATGGAGAAATACTTCATGGTAAATCCGGATAAAGTAGAAAAAGCAATGCGTGAATTAGCGGAATTTTAATCGAACTGGCTGTTCAACTAATTATAAATGGAGAAAACAGAGAGGTTGAGCGTTTTACTAGAAAAGCTCAACTGTCTGATATCCCGCAATAAGCGGGGAGCTAGAAGGAGGTATACCCATTGGCTATCGAGCAAATTAAAATGCCCCAGCTAGGGGAGAGTGTAACAGAAGGTACGATCAGCAAATGGCTGGTTTCCGTTGGTGATAAAGTAAATAAATATGATCCTCTTGCAGAAGTAATGACAGATAAAGTAAATGCGGAGGTACCATCTTCTTTCACAGGTGTGATCAAAGAATTGGTTGCCGAAGAGGGTGAGACATATGAAGTTGGACAGGTGATTTTGACGATTGAAACTGAAGGCGGCGAAGGAGCGCCAGCAGCATCCGAGCCAAAAGCGGAAGAAAAGGCTGCACCTGCACAATCAGGCGGAAATGAAGCGGCTTCTGCTCCAAAGGCACCTGCCAAGGCAGAAAGTCCAAAGGGAGCTCGATATTCTCCGGCCGTATTAAAACTTTCACAAGAACATGGCATTGATTTGAATCAGGTAACAGGTACAGGCGGCGGCGGACGAATTACCCGTAAAGACCTCATGAAAATCATTGAGTCAGGCAACATCCCAACTGCCAATGCTGCAACGGCTGCACCGGAAAAGACAGAAGAGCCAGCAGCACCATCTGCACCTTCTCAACCGGCAGCATCAGCCAAACAGGCAGCACCTGCTCCTAATGTTCCTGTATTGCCTGGTGATGTTGAGATCCCTGTCACAGGAGTCCGAAAGGCTATAGCTGCAAATATGCTTCGAAGCAAGCATGAAGCGCCACATGCCTGGACAATGATGGAAGTGGACGTAACGAATCTTGTTGAGTACCGTAATAGCATTAAGGGAGAATTTAAGCAAAAAGAAGGTTTTAACCTTACATTCTTTTCTTTCTTCGTAAAAGCTGTTGCACAGGCTCTTAAGGAATTCCCGCAGATTAATTCCATGTGGGCTGGAGACAAGATTATTCAGAAGAAAGATATTAATATCTCCATTGCTGTTGCTACTGATAATGCATTATTCGTTCCTGTCATCAAAGCGGCAGATGAAAAAACAATTAAAGGCATTGCACGTGAAATTAATGATTTGGCAGTGAAGGTTAGAACTGGAAAGCTTACTTCTGCTGAAATGCAGGGCGGCACTTTCACAGTCAATAACACAGGTTCATTTGGTTCTGTCCAATCCATGGGTATTATCAACTACCCTCAAGCTGCAATTTTGCAGGTGGAATCAATTGTTAAGCGTCCTGTAGTTATGAATAACGGTATGATTGCCGTTCGTGATATGGTTAACCTTTGCATGTCGCTTGACCACCGTGTATTGGACGGCCTTGTTTGCGGCCGCTTCCTGCAGCGTGTTAAAGAAATTCTTGAGAACACGTCAAAGGAAAATACATCAGTCTATTAATGTGAAAATAAACCGCTGCCCAAACCAGGGCGGCGGTTTATTTGTTAGCGGAGACAGAAAGTCCTAAAAGGCTTGATGTTCATTGCTTGTTTCCTATATGTATACTAAAATGGTTATATAAAGAATTTTGAATTTTATTATAATTAAATAGTACGGTTCATGCACTTTAATAAGCGGCAGTTCCGTGACAGCCTTATTCATTAATGAGGGGAGGGAATGCTGTCAGTTACCTGGCAGCCTATTATGTCATTAAAAATTATGATGGAAGCAAGATTTCCGGAACAGAATATGGAAGACTGGAAACAAAATGCGGAAAAAACGCTTAAAGGAAAGTCCGTTGAATCATTGTCCAGTAATACATATGAAAACATTAAATTGAAACCGCTTTATTCAAAAGAAGATGTGGAGACATATGCTTTATCACAGTATCCAGGTCAAGCTGATTTCAGAAGGGGACCAAATACCGGAGGATACCTGTCAGAAGAATGGAAAGTCGCACAAAAAATCAGTGCCTTAACTACCGAGGAGTTATCAGAAAAGCTTCTTGAAGCCACAGAAAAAGGGCAGACTGCTCTTGCTTTCCAGCCGGATCAACTGGAAGATCTTAAGGAGATAAGAAAGGCAGTTGGAGACCTCTATAAAAAACATCCTTTCTGCGTCGAGGTTAATTATAATCAGCAGCTGATCGGGGAACTTGCGAAATTGGAAGACAGTGAAAAAATTTCAGGTTATATTGCCAGCGATCCACTGGCTGCTGCCGCTGCAGCAAAATTGAACGATCGCTCAATCGATGAAGCTTATGATCAATGGATTGATGCAATCAGCTTGGCAGCAGAAAAAATGCCAAAGCTTAAAACGATCATGGCTGATTCTGCGGTCTATCATAATGGCGGAGCGAACGCAGTCCAAGAGCTTGCTTTTGCAGTTGCTTCCGGCGTGAATCACCTGCAGTATTTTCTTGATAAAGGGCAAAACCTCGAGGACATTTTATCCAAAATGGTATTTAAATTTTCCATTGGCTCTAACTTCTTTATGGAAATAGCCAAGCTGCGCTCCGCAAGGGTTCTATGGAGTAAAGTGGCAGAAGCATATGGTGCTTCAGAGGATAGCAAGAAAATAGTGATTTCTGCTGAAACTTCAATTTTTTCAAAGTCAGCCTATGACCCTTATGTGAATATGCTCAGAGCAGGAAATGAAGCGTTTGCAGCAGTTTTAGGCGGCGTCCAATATCTTCATGTGAGTCCGTATAATGAACCGGAAACATCTGATTCTCCTCTAGGTGACCGGATTGCCCGTAATACGCAGCTGATATTAAGGGAGGAAGCCCATTTGCTTAAGGTTTCGGACCCGGCAGGGGGTTCCTGGTATGTTGAGCACCTGACAAACGAACTCACTGAAAAAGCCTGGGCTCTTTTCCTTGAGATTGAAAAGCGTAATGGTATGGCTGAAGCCTTGAAGTCAGGGTGGGTTCAGGAACAGATTAAGCAAGTCCTTGAGAAGCGGAAACAAGATATTGAAACGAGGAAACAAAGTATGATCGGTACAAATATTTATGCCAATTTGGATGACAAGCCGCTTCAGGTAAAAATTAAAACTGTCCAACATGAGAACGGCAGTATCCAGACGATTCCACAAATTCGCCTTTCCGAATCATATGAAGGCTTGCGCAGGGCTTCTGAAAATTTAAGCAGTAAAGGCATTAATCCGGAAGCAGGGCTTATATGCCTTGGAGCGCTCAAGGACCATAAAGCACGGGCCGATTTTATTGCAGGCTTTTTGGCACCGGGGGCAATAAGGGTTGTCAAAAGTAAATCAGTGGAGGATTCTGAAACAGCAGCAGCCTTTATAAGAGAATCAAACTGCAGGCACTATTTTATTTGCGGATCAAATGAGCAGTATGACAGCATAGCTTTGCCTATTATTAAACAGGTTAAAGAAGCCTTTCCGGATGCAGAGCTTTTCTTAGCAGGTCTTCCAGAAGAAAGCAAACAGCCGGAGTATACTGCAGTGGGAGTTAAAGGATTTGTCCATGTAAAAAGCAATTGCTATAAAACTCTGTTGAGTCTGCTTAACGAAATGGGGGTGGCTAGCAGTGGCCAATAAACCTGACTTTAAAAGCATAAATATTTCTGATAAGAGACAAGCAAATAAAGAGCACTGGAAAAAGAAAGCAGAGGAAGAAATCAGTCAATCTATTGATAATCTTCTTTTTGAAACAAATGAGCAAATTAAGATTAAGCCATTATATACAGAAGAAGATCTTAAAGGTTTACAGCATCTAAATGATAAGCCAGGACTGCCTCCCTATACCAGGGGACCATACTCAACTATGTATGTGAACAGGCCGTGGACAGTCCGACAGTATGCCGGATTTTCGACAGCTGAAGAAAGTAATGCTTTTTACCGCCGAAATCTTGCGATGGGGCAAAAGGGCTTATCTGTTGCTTTCGACTTAGCTACGCATAGAGGCTATGATTCTGATCATCCAAGAGTAGTAGGGGATGTTGGGAAAGCAGGAGTAGCGATTGATTCCATACTTGATATGAAAACACTTTTTGATGGAATTCCTTTGGACCAGATGTCTGTATCCATGACAATGAATGGAGCGGTGCTGCCAGTTATGGCATTCTATATTGTCACAGCGGAAGAACAGGGAGTCAGTCAGGAAAAGCTTTCAGGGACGATTCAAAATGATATTTTAAAAGAGTATATGGTGCGCAACACCTATATTTACCCGCCGGAAATGTCGATGAAAATCATTGCTGATATATTCGAATATACATCCAAATACATGCCTAAATTCAATAGCATCAGTATTTCGGGCTATCACATGCAGGAAGCGGGAGCGCCCGCTGACATCGAACTTGCCTACACCCTGGCAGATGGATTGGAATACGTAAGAACTGGACTTAAAGCCGGCATAGATATTGATTCATTCGCACCACGGCTTTCGTTCTTCTGGGCGATTGGCATGAATTACTTCATGGAAGTGGCAAAAATGAGGGCAGCCCGCTATATATGGGCAAAAATGATGAAAAACTTTGAGCCGGAAAATACAAAATCCATGGCTCTCAGGACACATTCCCAAACATCCGGCTGGAGTTTAACCGAGCAGGACCCTTTTAATAATGTAACAAGAACCCTTATTGAAGCGCATGCAGCCGCAATGGGACACACGCAATCCCTCCATACAAATGCTTTGGATGAAGCCATAGCATTGCCGACTGATTTTTCAGCACGTATTGCACGGAATACCCAGCTGTATCTTCAGGAAGAAACGGGAATAACCAATGTAATTGATCCATGGGGTGGCTCATATTATGTAGAGGCATTAACAGACCAATTAATTAAGCGTGCTTGGGAGCATATTGAGGAAATTGAAAATCTGGGCGGTATGGCTAAAGCAATCGAAACAGGCTTGCCTAAAATGAGAATAGAAGAAGCGGCAGCCAGAAGGCAGGCGCAAATAGATTCAGGCAAAGAAACCATCATTGGTGTTAACCAATACCGTTTGGAAAAAGAGATCCAATTGAAATTCTGGACATTGATAATACTGCTGTACGCTTAAAGCAAATTGAAAAGCTGACGAATCTTAAAGCTTCCCGTGACAATGGAAAAGTAACAGAAGCTTTAGACGCCATAACGAGAGCAGCAGAGACTGGTGAAGGGAACCTGCTTGAGCTGGCAGTAAAAGCAGCAAGAGTCAGGGCAACGCTTGGTGAAATCTCGGAAGCAATTGAAAAAGTGGCAAACCGCCATAAAGCAATTATTCGTTCTATTAGCGGTGTATATAGCTCTGCTTTTTCAAATGAAGAAGAAATTGCAGAAGTTAAACAAATGACCGACGATTTCCTCGAGAATGAAGGAAGAAGACCTAGAATTTTAATTGCAAAGATGGGGCAGGACGGACATGATAGAGGTGCAAAGGTTATTTCAACAGCATTTGCTGACCTGGGATTTGATGTGGATATCGGCCCACTATTCCAGACACCTGAAGAAACAGCGATGCAGGCTGTAGAAAATGATGTTCATGTCATCGGAATCAGTTCGCTGGCAGCCGGCCATAAAACTCTTCTTCCCCAGCTTATTGAGGAACTTAAAAAGCTGGGCAGGGATGATATTATGGTCGTGATTGGCGGAGTCATTCCGGCGCAGGACTACGATTACCTATATGAGCACGGGGCTTCTGCCATTTTTGGCCCAGGTACAGTAATTCCTGTTGCGGCCCAAAAAGTCATCAGAGAAATATACAGCCGCCTCGGGTATGAGGAAGTGACCCAGTAAATGCCTGAAGATAAGAAACCTGATTGGTTTGATGAAAAAAACGCAGACAATTTTACAAGTATAGTACGTAGAGGAGTGGAGAATGGAGATTCATCACAGCAATTTGTGAAGAAAGGACGTTTTCAAAAAAAGTCTCCATCTTTGCCTGATCTTAACGTTTTAGAAGAAGGCATCCTGAAGGGTGAGCGCAGCTTGCTTGCCCGTGCCATCACACTTATTGAAAGCAACGCGGAGCATCACTTTCGCCATGCCCAGGAGCTGCTTCAAAACCTTCTGCCCCATTCAGGAAACTCTTTGCGGATTGGCATTACAGGTGTGCCTGGTGCGGGGAAGAGCACGTTCATTGAGTCTTTTGGAACTTTCTTATGTAATTCAGGCTTGAAGGTTGCCGTCCTCGCTGTCGATCCAAGTTCCAGCTTGAGCGGCGGGAGCATTCTTGGCGATAAAACGAGGATGGAGCAGCTTTCAAGAAATCCGCGTGCTTTTATAAGACCTTCGCCGTCTGCTGGGAAGCTTGGCGGAGTTCATCGGAAAACAAGGGAAACCATGCTGCTATGCGAAGCAGCTGGCTTTGATGTTATCCTGGTCGAAACGGTTGGTGTCGGTCAGAGCGAAGTTATTGTGAGGGATATGGTGGACTTTTTTATGCTCTTGACCTTGACAGGGGCTGGGGATGAATTGCAGGGCATGAAAAAAGGCATAATGGAATTGGCTGATGCAGTTATTGTCAATAAAGCGGATGGCCAAAATAAGAAGTTGGCTGAAAAAACGAAAGCTGAATATGACCGAATCCTCCACTTTCTTCAGCCAGCCACCAAAGACTGGCAAACAAAAGCCTATACCTGTTCATCTACCTTAAACCAGGGAATCCGGGAGTTATGGGAAATGATCAGCAGGTTTGAAGAGAATACAAAAAAATCAGGCGTATTTGAAGAAAGAAGAAGGCTGCAGACCAAAGAATGGATTCACTCAATGATCAAGGATCAGCTTCAGTTCAGCTTTTTCTATCATCCTGATGTCAAACCTCTCCTGCCTAGAATAGAAAATGAAGTAATTGCCGGAAACCGGACCGTAACCTCGGCAGTTGAAGAATTGTTTAATGTGTATTCTAAAAAGTAAATGAAGAGAGCTGCCCTGGGATAGGGCTGCTTTTACATAAAAAAGAATGCAAAAAAATGGCCAGTGCCTTTATGGCACTGGCGAATCTAGGGAGTTTAGGGGTATGGATCTAGCTGTACTTTTATCATTCCCCTTTCTCAGGAACCTAAACTTTTTTTTTGTGAAAAATTGTCGTGATTGTAAATTTTGTTCCTGTATTGGTATTATGTATATAGTCACTAACATTACTTACTCAGCAGAGGAGAGATTAAATATGAATATGGATTTTAATTTATTTATGAATGATGTCGTTAAGCAGGCGCGCCAGGAAATCGTGCATGCGGGCTATACGGAATTAACTACACCGGAAGAAGTTGATGAGGCCCTTAACAAAAAAGGGACTACACTTGTAATGGTCAACTCTGTGTGCGGATGTGCAGGCGGAATTGCCCGTCCGGCAGCGGCCCATTCCTTGCATTATGATAAGCGCCCTGACCATCTGGTAACTGTGTTTGCCGGACAAGATAAGGATGCGACGGAAAAAGCGAGATCTTATTTTACTGGTTATCCGCCTTCATCACCTTCTTTTGCGCTGCTTAAAGATGGTGAATTATGCACTATGATTGAGCGCCATGATATTGAAGGCCATGAACCAATGGCTGTTGTTCAAAAGCTGCAGGATGCCTACGAGAAATTCTGCAAAGAGCTTTAATACTGAAAAAGCCCCGATTTGGGGCTTTTTTTTACGGTTAATTTTTCTGAATAGTTGAACTTTAATTTGATATTTAAAAATGATGTTGCATAAATATAAAAATGTGTTAAAATTCATTTTAGTGAATATTTATTAATTATTTTATAGATATTATTCAGATTATACAGGGGGAAAACAAAATGAAAAAATTCACCATGATAGCCATCAGCATGCTTTTAGTCGGTTTATTGGCAGCATGCGGTACAAGTGAAAAGGATTCAGCTAACGGATCAGGCGATAAAGGATCGGATAAAAAGGTTTTAACAATGGGTACTTCAGCAGATTATCCGCCATTTGAATACGTAGATTCTGCAAAAGGCGAAGAAATTATTGGGTTTGATGTGGACTTGGCTAAGGCTATTGCCGAAAAGCTTGGATATGAAATTCAAGTAAAGGATATGGACTTTAATGGATTGATTCCTGCATTGGAAACGAGCCAGGTAGATTTTGTGCTGGCTGGCATGACTCCAACTGATGAGCGCAAACAGAACGTTGATTTCAGTGATGTGTATTATACAGCAAGCCATATGATTGTATCTGAAAAGGGAAGCGGCATTGAGTCACTTGAAGATTTGAATGGTAAAACAGTGGGAGTTCAGCTTGCTTCCATTCAAGCTGATAAAGCAGAAGAAATTGCTGAGACAGTTGACTTGAGTGTTGAAAACCGCAATCGTATCCCAGAATTGATTCAGGAAATTCTGGCAGGACGTTTTGATGCTGCTATCATTGAAGACACAGTTGCAAAAGGATATTTTGAAAAAAATGAAGATCTTTCAGGCTTTACGATCGAAGAAGATGAGCAGGAAGCTGGCTCTGCCATTGCTTTCCCTAAAGGCAGCGACCTAACTGAGGAGTTTAATGCAGAACTTGTTAAGATGAAAGAAAATGGTGAATTGGAAGAGCTTATCGTTAAATGGTTTGATAATAAATAACTTGTGGGAATTGGCGTCCGGGGCATTCTTCCTTTGGACGCTTTATTCTTACCTGAAGCTAAAAGTATTAATTTACTAATAGAGAGGATGAAAAGAAAGTGAATCTGGATTTTCAGCAGTTCATTCCCTCCCTTCCTTATATACTTAAGGGAATTGGGGTAACACTCCAAATTGTTTCCCTTGCAGCTATATTGGGATTTGTATTGGGTATCATATTATCATTTTTTAAGATTAGCAGATTTAGATTTCTTGGATGGATTGCAGATGCATATACGTCCGTTTTCAGAGGAACACCACTTGTACTCCAGCTGATGCTGATTTACTACGGATCTCCACAGTTGATTGGCTATAAAATAGATCCTTCGACAGCGGCTGTTCTTTCTTTTGGACTAAACTCGGCTGCCTATATTTCTGAGATTATCCGTGCAGGTATCCTGGCCGTTGATAAAGGTCAAACGGAAGCGGCGATGGCTTTGGGTGTTCCATATAGGCCGGCAATGATGGATATCATCCTTCCGCAGGCGATGAAAAACATTCTGCCTGCTTTGATGAACGAGTTTATTACCCTTACAAAGGAATCGGCAATCGTTACGGTTATCGGGGTTACTGATGTCATGCGCCGTGCTTATATTGTTGGTGGAGAGAAATTTTCTTACTTTGAACCGATTCTGATTGCCGGTTTGATCTATTATATTATGGTCATGATCCTGACTCTGCTTGGCAAAGGGATTGAAAGGAGAATGAGACGCAGTGATTAAAGTGGATAATTTGCATAAGAGTTTCGGTAAACTGGAAGTGCTTAAAGGAATATCTACAAGCATTAAGGACGGTGAAGTCGTGGCCATTATCGGTCCCTCTGGATCAGGTAAGTCAACCTTTCTCCGCTGCATCAATCTGCTGGAAGCCCCAACAGATGGCCGGATCCTGATCAATGGACAGGACATTACAGATAAAAGTACAAATATTATGAAGGTACGCCAGAATGTCGGAATGGTTTTCCAGCACTTTCACCTATTTCCTCATAAAACAGTCCTGCAGAATCTTACTTATGCTCCTGTAAAAGTAAAAGGAATTTCCAAGCAGGAAGCAGAGAAAATTGGGCTTCAACTTTTGGAAAAGGTTGGTTTGTCTGCTAAAGCACATGAGTATCCCAACCGATTATCCGGCGGCCAGAAGCAAAGGGTAGCTATTGCTAGAGCTCTAGCTATGCAGCCGGATGTGATGCTTTTTGACGAACCGACATCAGCACTTGATCCTGAAATGGTGAAAGAAGTGCTGGAGGTCATGAAAGCATTAGCCCATACTGGAATGACGATGGCTATTGTTACCCATGAAATGGGCTTTGCACGCGAGGTAGCCGACCGGGTACTCTTCCTGGACGGCGGTGTCCTTGTAGAGGATTCTTCGCCAAAAGAGTTCTTTTCTAATCCTGCTAGTGACCGTGCAAGAGATTTCTTGCAAAAGATGCTATAAACGATATATGCTTATGGGAGAAGATGGTCTATAGGATCATCTTCTCTTGTTATTTAAATGGTAAAAACTTAGTTTAAAATATTCGCCTTGTATTCCCAATTTTAAATAGGCAGATTAATATAGGAGCTTGACAATATGAAGTACAAAATAGGCTATAGAACGATTAAAACTGCGTTGGGTACCTCCATAAGCATTATGATTGCACAAATGCTGCAGTTGGATAACTTCGTTTCAGCAGGCATTTTAACGATCCTTTGTATAAAAGTAACAAAGAAAAAATCACTGCGTGCTTCCTGGGATCGTTTTTTTGCCTGTTTAATGGCAATGGTGTTCTCTTCTCTGTTTTTTGAAGGAGCCGCCTATCATCCCCTGGTGATCGGACTGCTGCTTCTGTTTTTTATTCCCACTGCTGTAATGGTGAAGGTTAGTGATGGCATTGTCACAAGCTCAGTCATCATCCTCCATATTTATTCTGCAGGGGAAGTGACGAGGGAACTCCTTCTGAATGAATTGGGCATTATTATTGTCGGAATTGGTGTGGCGCTAATCGCAAACCTCTATATGCCCAGCCTTGAAACTAAATTAAAGGAATATCGTCTGCAAATAGAAGAAAATTTTAAGATCATCTTTGATGAAATTGTCATTTATTTGCGCACCAATGAAAGCGCATGGGACGGTAAAGAAATTACTGAGACCATGGAATTGATTAATGAGGCAAAAACGCTGGCTTTTAGGGATGTAGAAAACCATTTCCTAAGAAATGACGATTTATACTACAACTACTTTAAAATGCGGGAAAAACAATTTGAAATTATCGAACGGGTCCTCCCGAGTGTTACTTCCATTTCACTTACGGTAGAACAGGGGGAGATGATTGCTGACTTTATCGAAGAATTATCAGAACATATCCATCCGGGGAACACGGCCATTCAATTCCTCGAAAAGCTGTATCGAATGAGAGTTTCTTTTGAAGAAATGGAGCTGCCAAAAACGCGGGAGGAATTTGAAGCTCGTGCCGCCCTTCTTCATTTTGTAAAAGAGATGGAACAATATTTGATTATTAAGAGTTCATTTAAAGGGTTAAAAGACAGGGAGATGAATCAAAGCCAGCCTGCTGAAGCAAACTAAGGGAAATGAACGGGAGCGTGATTTTGCATGCTTAAGCTAGCTGCTGCAGCGATTATGCTTTTTTCTTTTTCCCCGATCTGGCCGCTAGGGCCAAACCCGCTGCCGGGAGATCCTTTTTTAATTGTAAATAAAAAAACGAATGAAGTAGCATTTATTCAGGACAATAAAGTTCAAACAGTTATCACAGCGGCAACTGGAAAGACGGAGGACCTCACGCCTGAAGGTTTTTTTACAGTAACAGTAAAAGCTGCCAATCCTTATTACCGGAGGATGGATATAAAAGGCGGCGACCCGAATAACCCTCTGGGAACAAGATGGATCGGTTTTGACGCAGCGGATACAGATGGAAGGATTTACGGCATTCATGGAACCAATAACCCATCCTCTATTGGGAAATACGTTTCCCAAGGATGTATCAGAATGCAGAATGAGGCAGTCGAATCGCTTTACGAATATGTGCCGATTGGAACAAAGATCTTAGTTGTTACTTCAGACAAAAGCTTCGAGGAACTTGGCAGGGATTACAGGGCAATCAATAAAGGATATTTTAAGTGACAATAAAGGGCTGCACTACATTGGTGCAGTTTTTTTGTGGTTAGGTTGGTTGATTGGAGCGTACGGTGCTAATCCCGCGAAAATAATTCGCATTTCCTTCGTGCGGTGATGATTCAGGGTGCTTATTCAAAGTCCAGCGGGATGCTCACCGTCCGCCCCGCGGTTCGCTGAGCATCCTGGAGCGGAAATCAACCTCTCCAAAATACTTGTTTAAAAAGGAACAAAGTTTGCGAAAACAGCCTGTGAAAACGGTAAAGAAGCGGAAAGCTTGCACTTCCCGCTCGAAATCATATTCCGGAAATATCCTATCTTTAAAAAAACATCGCCATGCCCATAATGAGGGTTGATGCAAGCATGGCAAATATCATTAAATATACAACGACTTTCATTAATTTCTTGTTAGACATTCTATGCCTCCTCGCCCAAATTCTTAATATTATTTTACTAAGAATCTTCAAATTGAACAACCGCTCAATTTTTAAAAGGATTTTCGACATTTTTAACGAATAATTAGATAATAGACCTTAAAAGTGCCCGTTTATTAGGGAATAAGATTATACAATCTTTCGACATTCATAGGAGGAGAAGTAAGTGATCAAAAAGGTGGACCATATAGGGATAGCTGTTAGATCTTTAGATGAAGCGCTTCCATTTTATACGGAGACTCTTCAGCTGCCATTCCTTGGGCTTGAGGAAGTTGAAAGCCAGGGAGTAAAGGTTGCTTTCATAAAAGCAGGTGAAACCAAATTGGAATTATTGGAGCCAACCAGCCCAGAAAGTCCAATCGCCAAATTTATTGAAAAGCGAGGGGAAGGCCTGCATCATGTGGCATTAGGAGTCGACAGCATCCAGGAGCGCATCAATGAAATGAAGGAGAAGGGGATCCGAATGCTGCAGGATGCCCCGAAGCCTGGAGCGGGAGGTGCACAAGTAGCCTTTATGCATCCGAAGTCAACGGGTGGCATACTATATGAATTTTGTGAAAAGAAAGGAATGGAATAAAGCATGGCAGACATCTATGAAAAAATTAATGAATTATACGATCGCCGCAGGGAAGTTGAATTGGGCGGAGGAGATGAACGTATACAAAAGCAGCATGAAAAAGGGAAGCTTACTGCCCGTGAACGGATTGACCTATTAGTAGATCCGGGATCTTTTGTTGAGCTGAATCCATTTATTGAACACCGCAGCACCGATTTTGGACTGGAGAATCAGAAAGGTCCCGGGGATGGTGTTGTAACTGGCTATGGAAAAGTAAACGGAAGGCCAATCTTCTTATTCTCTCAGGATTTTACTGTTTTCGGAGGGGCACTGGGAGAAATGCACGCAAAGAAAATTGCGAATGTTATGGATTTAGCAGCGGAGAATGGTGCTCCATTTGTTGGATTGAATGATTCCGGAGGAGCGAGAATCCAGGAGGGCGTTGTTTCACTTGATGGGTACGGCCATATCTTTTATCGGAATTCTATTTATTCAGGGGTTATACCCCAGATTTCTGTAATCATGGGGCCTTGTGCAGGGGGGGCTGTCTACTCACCGGCTATCACTGATTTCGTGTTCATGGTCGAAAAAACAAGCCAAATGTTTATCACTGGCCCAAAGGTTATTGAAACGGTTACCGGGGAGAAAATTTCACCGGAAGACCTCGGCGGTGCCAAGGTGCATAACTCGATCAGCGGAAACGCACACTTTAGAGGGGAGTCCGAAGAAGAAGTTATTGAGCAGGTACGCAGGCTTTTAAGCTACTTGCCGCAAAACAATGAGGAAAAGCCGCCAATTGCAGAAAGAGACGAGGATGAAGATTATCGTCCGGATTTGACGGATGTTATCCCTTTTGACGCCTTGCGTCCTTATGATGTCAGAAAGGTTATTGAACAGGTTGTCGATGCAAATACGTTTATGGAGGTTCAGAAGGATTTTGCTAAAAATATTGTAGTAGGTTTAGCCAGAATCAAAGGGGAAACGGTTGGGCTTGTCTGCAATCAGCCAAAGGTCATGGCAGGGGGACTTGATATTGATTCTTCTGATAAGGCATCACGCTTTATCAGGTTCTGTGATTCCTTTAATATTCCACTAATAACCTTCGAAGACGTTACAGGCTTTTTCCCAGGCGTTAAGCAAGAGCATGGCGGTATTATCCGCCACGGGGCAAAGATTCTATATGCCTATTCTGAAGCAACTGTACCTAAGCTAACTGTCATTTTAAGAAAGGCCTTTGGAGGGGCATATGTTGCATTGAACAGTAAATCCATTGGTGCAGATCTTGTGTATGCGTGGCCGAACGCTGAAGTTGCTGTAATGGGTCCTCAGGGTGCAGCCAATATCATTTTTGCAAGGGAAATTCAAAACAGTGAAATCCGGAAGCAACTAGGGAGCAAAAAATTGAGGAGTATAGGGAAAAGTTTGCCAACCCGTATGTTGCTGCAAGCAGAGGCATGGTTGATGATGTCATAGACCCGCGTGAAACTAGAATAAAGCTCATTCAGGCACTTGAAATGCTCCGCAATAAAAAAGAAACCAGACCGCATAAAAAGCATGGAAATATTCCGTTGTAAGGAAATTCGGATTTGCTGTGCTTAAATATTGGAGTTATACTTGCCTAGTAAGCATTTAATTTGGAGGTTTGTACATAAATGATTAATGAGGAACGTTTGTTGAACGAATTTCTGGAACTCGTGCAAATTGACTCGGAAACAAAGCATGAAGCTCAAATTGCGAAAGTTCTTAAGAAAAAATTCAGGGATATTGGTGTTGAGGTTTACGAAGATGATACAACTGCCCAAACTGGCCATGGAGCAGGCAACTTAATTTGTACCCTTCAGGGAACGAAAGAAGGCGTGGATACCATTTATTTTACGTCTCACATGGATACGGTAGTTCCCGGAAAGGGCATAAAGCCTTCCATTAAGGATGGCTATGTCGTAACAGACGGAACAACGATTTTGGGAGCAGACGACAAGGCAGGCCTTGCTGTTATGCTTGAAATTGTTAAAGTTTTAAAAGAGCAGAACATCACTCATGGTACGATTCAATTCATTATCACTGTTGGTGAAGAATCCGGTTTGGTCGGTGCCAAGGCCCTTGATCCATCCCTTGTAAAGGCTAAATACGGCTATGCGCTAGACAGTGACGGAAAAGTCGGAAACATCATTGTTGCAGCTCCAACCCAGGCAAAAGTGAAGGCTGCTATCCTAGGGAAAACTGCACATGCTGGCGTTGCTCCTGAAAAAGGCATTTCTGCTATTACAATGGCGGCCAAGGCCATTTCCAGAATGCCATTAGGACGCATTGATGAAGAAACAACCGCTAATATCGGGCGCTTTGAAGGCGGACAGCAGACAAATATCGTGTGCGACCACGTTGATATTCTTGCTGAAGCCCGTTCTTTAATCCCCGAAAAAATGGAACAGCAAGTAGCCAAGATGAAAGAAGCTTTCGAAAGCGCTGCCCAAGAAATGGGCGGCAGGGCAGAAGTGGATGTACAGGTTATGTACCCGGGCTTTAAATTTGGCGAAGGCGATCATGTAGTAGAATTAGCACGTAGAGCAGCTGCCAAAATTGGCCGCAGTTCAGAGCTTCTTCATAGCGGGGGCGGAAGTGATGCCAACGTTATTGCAGGCTTTGGCATTCCGACAGTCAACCTTGCTGTTGGGTACGAAGAAATTCATACAACAAATGAGCGCATGCCAATTGAAGAACTGAATAAACTGGCAGAAATGGTAATTGCTATTATCGAAGAAGCATCAGCCTAATTTATAGGAATGGCGGTTTTCGCAAAATTTGTTGCTTACAAACTATTTTAATTTTACTGAGTTGATTGGAGTGGAAGGCACTTCATCCTCGAAAATGCATTCGCATTTTCTTACGACGAGGTGCTTATTCGAGGAAGCTTATTCAATGTCCTGCGGGAAGAGAGGGAGCGGGAGACCCCGCAGGCGTGAAACGCCGAGGAGCTCTGTTCCTCCCCGCGTTCGCTGCGTGACTGGAGCGGAAATCAACGGGCTAGCTTTATAGTCCAAAAACAACAATCTATAAGAAAAGAACCTTAGGAATAGAGAACCCATTGTGCGGTTCTCTTTTTTGTTTTTATAATCCCGGCTTTGTTTAAAGTATTATATTGACTTTAGTACCCTTAAGTAGAGCGGAAATCAGCAGGCGAGTTTGTATATAATCTCAGTTATGGTTCATCTGGACTAGTTAGAAAATTATGGCTATGGTATATTAGTTATATACATAAGTGTTGCTAGGAGGCTATGGAATGACTGCTATTAATAAAGTTGCCGTGTTCCGGGTAGGGAAAGAGGAATATGCCATTCCAATTCCTTTTGTTATATCAATTGAAAAAATGGAAGGAATCACACCGATTCCGCATTTGCCGCATTATGTGAATGGAATTGCTGAAGTAAGAGGAGAGCTTATTCCTGTTGTTGATTATGAAAGCATTCTTTATAGCCGAGCACTTCAGGAAACCGAGACGTCCAGAATGATTGTGCTGCAAACTGAAGAGCTTTCATTCGCTGTCCTTGTTAATGAAGCGAAGGAGATTCTTGATATACCTGCAGATAACCTGAAACAGCCAGGCTTGATCGCCTATCAGAAAACCAATTATTTTACTGGTGTGGCCAATCTGGACTCCCGGCTAATTACGTTGATTGACCCGCTCAAACTGGTTGAATCCCTTGAAGGAATACGGGAGATCAAGGATTATATGAAAACACAGCAAACAACAGCATAATACTGAGATGGAAACAGGGAATCACAGGTTCTCTGTTTTTTACTTTTTCTGAAGAAGCCGGTACGTGATCGGAACACTGTTATTCTGTTAAAATAGAATAAGAATAAGGGACAGGGAAGTGCCGGCATGAAACATATGTATCCAAAAAACGGGAGAGTTATCCTCCATGTTGATATGAATAGTTTTTATGCCTCGGTTGAAATGGCTTATGATCCATCGTTAAAGGGCAAGCCTTTGGCGATCGCGGGCAATCCGGAGGAGCGGCGGGGGATTATTGTCACATGCAGCTATGAGGCAAGGAGCCTTGGCATTAAAACAACGATGCCGTTGTGGGAAGCCAAAAAGCTCTGCCCGGAGCTAATTATAAAAAAGCCGAACTTTGACAGATATCGTGCCGCTTCTATGGGGATGTTTGATATTTTGCGTGAGTATACCTCCCTTGTAGAGCCGGTATCCATTGATGAAGGCTATGTGGACATTACAGACAGCTATGAATTCGGAAGCCCTTTGGAAATCGCCGAAACCATTCAAAAACAAATTTTTCAGCAGCTTGATTTGCCCTGCAGCATTGGCGTTGCACCTAATAAATTTTTAGCCAAAATGGCCTCCGATATGAAAAAGCCTATGGGGATTACGGTTCTCCGCAAAAGAGATGTCCCCCATATTCTTTGGCCGATGGAAGTGGAAGAGATGCACGGGGTTGGCAAGAAAACCGGTGAAAAGCTCCGCAATCTAAAAATTACCACAATCGGTGAATTAGCAAAAGCGGATGAAGTGCAATTAAAAGCGGCTCTGGGAATCAATGGGCCTCGCTTAAAGCAAAAAGCGAATGGCAGCGATAGCAGGAAAGTCGATCCGGAGTCGGCTGCCGAATTTAAAAGTGTAGGAAATTCGACCACTTTGCCAAGGGACGTTTCAAATCAGAGGGAGCTTCTCCAGGTTTTTGAAAAATTGGCCGGACAGGTTTCTTCCAGATTGAAGAGGAAGAAGGTTTTGGCGACATCGCTTGGCATTACAATCAGATACAAGGACCGAAAAACCATTACCAGAAGCCGGAAGCTTAAAAATCCCATACAGCAGGATGATGAGATTTTTAAAATGGCAAAAGAACTATTCATCAAACATTGGAACGGAAATGCAGTCAGACTGCTCGGCATAACAGGGACAGACCTTGTCGAGCCCCAGCAGGCTGTCAAACAGCTGGATTTATTCAGCTACGAAAAAGACGCCAAAAAGGAACCGCTTTTTCAAACAATGGACCTTTTACGAAAAAAATACGGTTCCAAGATTATCGACCATGCAGGCACTCTATCAGGAATGCACGTTCAGGGGCCGAAAATTGGCACGGACACAAGCTTTAATAAAGACTTTTTGCAAAATAGTCATCGAGTAAAGAAAACAGAAGAAGAAAAAGATGATAAATCATGATTTATTCAGGCGATAATATGCAAAACTAAGACAGGAAAGTTGAATAAGGGCAGGAATCTTGCTAAAGTATAGTGGATTCTTTTTTGGGGATATTCTAAAGGATCGTGAAAATAGCGGTCTCTTTGTTTTCCTTTTTGGACAAACACATTACGCAGTATAAAGGTTAGAAGGGAAGTAATCGAATATGACGAAATCGCAGTTTGGTGTTATCGGTTTAGCAGTCATGGGCAAAAACCTTGCCATGAATATTGAAAGCAGAGGATACACTGTATCTGTATATAACCGTTCACGAGAAAAAACGGATGAAATGCTTAAAGAAGTAGAAGGCAGAAATTTTAAAGGTACATATACAATTGAGGAGTTTGTTGACTCCCTTGAAAAGCCTCGCAAAATCATGCTTATGGTCAAAGCAGGAGGTCCAACAGATGCAACCATTGAGCAGTTGAAACCGCTTTTGGATAAAGGTGATATCCTTATCGATGGAGGAAATACATTCTTTGTGGATACACAGCGCCGCAATAAGGAGTTAAGCGAGCTTGGCATCCATTTTATCGGAACTGGTGTATCCGGTGGAGAAGAGGGTGCCTTAAAGGGCCCTTCTATCATGCCCGGCGGACAAAAAGAAGCGTATGAGCTAGTTGCCCCAATTTTTAAAGACATTGCAGCAAAAGTGGATGGCGAAGCATGTACAACTTACATTGGTCCTGATGGTGCCGGACACTATGTGAAAATGGTCCATAACGGTATTGAATACGGCGATATGCAGCTTATTTCTGAATCCTATTTCCTATTAAAGCATGTGCTTGGATTGAGTGCAGATGAGCTTCATGAAGTATTTGCCGATTGGAATAAAGGAGAGCTCGACAGCTACCTAATCGAAATCACAGCTGATATTTTTACGAAAAAAGATGATGAAACAGGCAAGCCGCTTGTGGATGTCATCCTTGATACAGCAGGCCAAAAAGGCACTGGAAAGTGGACGAGCCAAAGCGCTCTCGATCTTGGCGTTCCGCTTCCAATCATTACAGAATCTGTTTTTGCACGCTTTATTTCTGCTATGAAGGAGGAGCGCGTCAATGCAAGCAAGGTTCTTCGCGGCCCTGCTTCAGCTGATTTCACAGGCGATAAAAAATCCTTTATTGAAAGCGTACGTAAAGCCCTTTACATGAGTAAAATCTGCTCATATGCACAAGGATTCGCACAAATGAGAGCGGCATCCGAAGAATACAGCTGGGACTTAAAATACGGCGATATCGCAATGATTTTCCGCGGCGGCTGCATTATCCGGGCACAATTCCTTCAAAAAATCAAGGAAGCATATGACCGCGAACCTGGTCTTAAGAATTTGCTTCTTGATCCTTATTTCAAGGAAATTGTTGAGAGCTACCAGGATGCAACCCGCGAAATCATCAGTGTTGCTGTACAGAACGGCATCCCTGTTCCGTGCTTCTCTGCGGCGCTGTCCTACTATGACAGCTACCGCACAGAAACATTGCCTGCCAACCTTCTTCAGGCTCAGCGTGACTACTTCGGTGCACACACCTATCGGCGTGTAGACAAAGAAGGAGTCTTCCATACAAATTGGATGGAATAATTAGAGATTAAAGTAGAGCAGCGTCCCCAGGACGCTGTTTTTCTTTTCGCATGAGAAGCCCCCGGTGTGAGAGGAAATCAGAGACGGAGCATGGGAGATAGCCGCCGTAAGGGGTTCACGACGCCCCTAATAGATGAAAATCAGGAGAAATGGTTTCCGAAAATGGTTTATGACGCCCATTTTAGATGAAAAGCCGGGAAGATGGTCGCTATAAAGGGTTCATGACGCCCATATCGGAGGAAAATGCGTGAAGCTGGTCGCTATAAAGGATTCATGACGCCCATATCAGAGGAAAAGGCAGGAAGATGGTCGCTATAAAGGGTTCATGACACCGATATCAGATGAAAAGCCGGAGGAGTGGAACAGGTGAGACCCCACAGGCGCTGCTCGCTGAAGATGCTCACCGCCTGCCCCGTGGTTTGCTGAGCATCCTAGGCGGAAATTAACCTCTGCTCACTTTTTGTTAAAAAGGCAACAAAGTTTGCGTAAACAGCCAAAAATAAAAACCCCTGCAGTTAACACAGGGGTTTCATTCATTTAACACTCTTCCACATCAAGGTCGGTAACAGGCCACCAGAAGAAACCATCCTTTTCAAGCAGCTGGTCTGCTTCTTTTGGTCCCATTGTGCCGGATTCATAGTTCGGGAAACCTTCTTCTTTGGTGTTTTCCCAAACGTCCGAAATTTTGTCAACGAAGCTCCAGGAAAGGGCGACTTCATCCCAATGCGTAAAGTTTGTGGCATCGCCGCGCATGCAGTCATATAAAAGACGTTCGTAGGCTTCCGGCGTGTTCATTCCATCGATGCCCTTGTTGGCAAAGTTTAATTTAACCGGTGTAGCTTCCATGTTTTGGCCGGATTTTTGGGCATTTAAATAGAGAGTAATCCCTTCCTCAGGCTGAATATGGATGACAAGCAGATTCGGATTCAGCGTTTGCTCAGTCTGATAGTATAAGTTCATTGGAATGTCTTTAAACTGGATGACGATTTTCGTTGATTTAGCGGCCATTCTTTTTCCTGTTCGGATGTAAATTGGTACACCTGCCCAGCGGAAATTATCAATCATCAACTTGCCCGCCACATAGGTCTCGGTATTGGATTGCTCATCCACCATCTGCTCTTCGCGATAAGCTGGGACTTGTTTCCCGCTCATTGATCCTTTCCCGTATTGTCCGCGAACAAAATATTCCTTTACCCGTTCGCCTTTCAATGGGCGCATCGCTCTTAAAACTTTAACTTTTTCAGATCTAATTTCATCGGTAGTGAGGCGGATTGGCGGTTCCATTGCAAGCAGTGCGACCATTTGAAGCATATGGTTTTGGACCATATCGCGAAGGGCGCCGCTTTTTTCATAATATCGTCCGCGTTCTTCTACACCGAGCACCTCGCTGGAAGTGACCTGTATATTTGAAATATAGCGGTTATTCCACAGAGGTTCAAAAATGGCATTGGCAAAACGGATGACTTCAATGTTCTGCACCATTTCTTTTCCTAAATAATGGTCAATCCGGTAGATTTCATTTTCAGAGAAGGCTTTTCTGATTTGTTTGTTAAGCTGTTTCGCTGATTCCAAATCATGGCCAAATGGTTTTTCGATTACAAGGCGTTTAAAGCCGTCAACGTCTGTCAGACCGTCAGCTTTTAAGTGTTCTGCGATGGTCCCGAAGAATTCAGGTGCCATTGCCAGGTAAAAAATTCGATTTCCTTCAAGAGAATAGTGTGTATCCAGTTCTTCGGCCATACTCTTTAAAGCCAAGTATGAGCTTGCATCTGTCACATCATGTGAATGGTAGTAAAAATGGGAAACAAAATCTTCAAGCTCTCCGCTGTCTTTTATAGCTGATTCGACAGAGGTTTTTACACTCGCCTGAAATTCATCATTTGAAAGCGGCCTTCTGGCAATCCCAATTACCGCAAAGCGTTCAGATAGTTTGCCTTTCTTGTACAAACGGTAAAGTGACGGAAATAATTTTCTTTTCGCCAAATCTCCGGTTGCTCCAAATATCATAATTAATGCGGTCGGTTTTTCGTTTAATTTCACGATTCTAGAACCTCTCTTCGACAAAAAATTCTGTATGTAAGGCTGGACTTCCAAGTGTCCACCCGCAGTTTTAGATATGCTAGTATGTTGCACTGCTAAAAAACGCCTGTACAAATATTAAATTTTATCTGTTTCAGACTGTTTTCGCAAACATTATGTATGCACTCTACAGATAGTTTCCGTCTAAAAGAGTGTAACTATCCAATGAAATACTACAAAAACGAATTGATTTGAAAGAGAATTGCCTTGCCTCTATGGTATAGTGTTAGTATTCAGACTGAACCAGTGTACGATATAAGTTTTTAATAATTTTTTCGATTTGGCAGCTGTCTAGTTCTGAGTGCCGCCTGCTTAATCCTTTCCTGATAGGTGGGACTCTTTGCTATTCTGCTGGAAAGGGGCTTTTTATAATGGATGTGTTTTTCTTGGGGACCGGAGCTGGAATTCCTGCTAAGCTCCGCAACGTCTCTTCCATGGCTTTAAAACTTCTTGAAGAAAGAGGCAGCATCTGGCTGTTTGACTGCGGGGAAGCCACCCAGCATCAAATTTTACATACAAGCATCAAACCGCGAAGAATAGAAAAGATTTTTATTACCCACCTTCACGGAGACCACATATACGGTTTACCCGGTTTATTATCCAGCCGTTCTTTTCAGGGTGGGGATACAGAGGTAACCCTATACGGACCAAAAGGGCTTAAGGAGTATGTGGAAGTCTCGCTCTCTGTCAGCGGTACATACCTTAAATATCCATTGAAAGTTGTAGAAATTGCAGATGGGGTAATATTTGAAGACCCTAATTTCAAAGTCGAGGCACGCTTGCTGCAGCACGGGATCCCTTCATTTGGATACCGTATTACTGAAAAGGACCGGCCAGGTACTTTGCTGGCAGATAAGCTTACTGAGGCAGGTGTAAAACCAGGCCCGCTTTATAAAAGGATTAAAAATGGCGAAAAAATTGAGCTTGAGGATGGGCGAATCTTATATGCCCGGGATTTTCTTGGACCTGCCCAAAAAGGGAGGATTATCACGGTTCTTGGCGATACAAGAATTTGTGATGCGGCAGTTGAATTGGCTGCGGACGCTGACTTGCTTATACATGAAGCCACTTTTTCACAAGGGGAAGAAAAGCTTGCTTATGATTATTTCCACTCGACAACCATTCAGGCGGCCCAGGTTGCTCAAAAAGCGAATGCCCAAAGGCTTTGCCTGAATCATATTAGTTCTAGATATGAACGCTCAGACTGGGAAATGCTCGTTAAGGAATCACAAATCATTTTTCCCAACACTGACATAGCTGAGGACTTTAAAGAGATCCATATACCGCTGGTTAGGGGAGATGATGATTAAATGAAAACCATCTATATCGTCCGCCATGCAAAGGCTGAAGGGCAGCCTTTTTCCGCTAAACTGACAGACAGAGGCAGGGAGCAGGCACAGATGCTTATTGCCTTTTTTAAAGATAAAGAAATGAACCGAATTTATTCGAGTCCTTTTGTGCGTGCGCTTGAAACAATTAAGCCGTTGGCGGAATCAAGAAATTTGGACATTATTGAGGATAAGCGTTTGGGGGAAAGAGTCCTTAGTTATGTTAATTATGAGGATTGGCAGGATAAGCTAAAGGAAAGCTTTTCAGACTTTGAGCTTGTTTTTGAAGGGGGAGAATCCCAGACATCCGGTATGGAGCGGGCTGCTTCCATTCTGAAAGATCTGATTGCTTCTGAAGAGACCATATATTGCTGGTCACCCATGGAAATTTATCAACTCTTTTGCTGCGCTATTTCGATGAAAAAGTGGGTTTTGACCATCTTATGAAAATGAGCAATCCGGATGTTTTTGAGATCAAAGGAACCCATGAAGGCGCTGTTTGGAAAAGGATTTGGAGCGGGGAGTAATGACCGGAAAAATTGAATTTTTCAAACTTGGCATTGACGGTTCGATGTGAGCGTACTATAATCACACTTATACTTAAAACATTATATTTAAAAAGCTATGAAAAGAACCTATTAAGTCTTATCTCCCTGTATATAGAGAGCCGGTGTATGGTGAAAACTGGCACAAAGATAAGATGAATTTCACCTTGGAGCTTTTCTTTTCTGCACTTCAGTGGAAAAGACGGTTAATCCGTTATATTTCGAGAGGAAAGTCACATGCTTTCAAAAAGGGTGGTACCGCGTGAATAAGATTCGCGTCCCTTTTGAAGAATGTGGCTTTTTTGTTTTTTTCGGAAAAATAACTTTTATTAACATTGGAAATCCGGCCGGTTTCCATTTGATTTTAGTAAAAATATTGGAGGTACAAGCATGCAGCAAAATGAACAATGGTCATCGAAAATTGGGTTTATTTTAGCATCAGCTGGTTCGGCTATCGGGCTTGGAGCAATCTGGAAGCTTCCGTATGTGGCAGGAACAAGCGGTGGCGGGGCATTTATGTTATTATTTCTTTTATTTTCACTGTTAATTGGTTTCCCTCTTTTACTTGGTGAGTTTGTCATTGGGCGAAGTACAGGGAAAGAAGCGATTTCCGCATACAGGGACATTGCCCCAGGATCGAAATGGCACTGGATCGGTTATCTTGGTGTATTCACATGTTTTCTACTATTATCTTTTTATAGTGTAATTGGCGGATGGATCCTTAAGTACCTTGCGTACGGCGTTACAGGTTCTATGGATGCGGCAGGGGACTACGAAGCACTGTTTGGCAATTCAGTATCAGACTCTGCATCGGTGGTAGCTGCACAAGGAATCTTTTTATTAATTACTATTTTAGTTGTCGCTAAAGGGGTTCAAAAAGGAATTGAGCAGGTTAGTAAAATTCTCATGCCGGCTTTATTTATTCTGTTTATTATTTTGATTGCCCGTTCATTAACACTTGAAAATGCAATGGATGGCGTATCGTTCTTTTTGAAACCCGATTTTTCAAATTTAAATTCCGAAACCGTTCTATATGCAATGGGACAATCCTTTTTCTCCCTAAGTGTCGGGGTTTCAGTTATGGTGACGTACAGCTCTTACTTGTCCAAAAAGGAAAGCCTGCTGCAGCCTGCATTTTCCGTTGTCGGCATGAACCTGTTCATTTCCATTCTTGCTGGACTCGCAATTTTCCCGGCTGTCTTCTCACTAGGGTTTGAACCTGCTGCAGGGCCTGGTTTGCTGTTTATTGTCCTGCCATCTGTTTTTGATCAGATTCTTTTTGGAAAGGTTTTTTTGCTATTATTCCTGGCATTATTTTTATTTGCAACCCTGACTTCCGCTTTTTCCATGCTGGAAATTGTTGTAGCAGCCTTAACGAATAAGAAGGGGAGAGGCAGAACTCGAGCAGCTTGGCTGACTGGATTGGCTATCTTTATTGTTGGAATCCCATCAGCGCTATCCTTCAGTACGCTGTCAGATATATTGATCTTCGGAAAAAACATTTTCGACAGTGCGGATTTTCTCGTAAGCAACATCCTTATGCCGGTCGGAGCTTTGCTCATTTCCATTTTCGTCTCATACAAAATGAAAAAAGATCTGCTGAGAAATGAATTGATCCAAGGGTCTAAATCGCTGAACGGCATTTTTTCCGTATGGCACTTCCTTCTTCGCTATGTGGTGCCTTTGGTCATTATCATTGTTTTTCTTGATTCATTGCAGTTATTTTAATAGAAAGGCGCTGTTAAACTTTCCTTGTGATTTTCATTTCAGGCACTCAGCGAACCGCGGGCGGGGCCGACGCTCTTCGGCTACTTGCGCCTTCCGCTCCAAGCAGGGTGTCAATATCAACAATAAGCTTTAACTGAGCCAATAGAAAAAAGGGATGGTACCATACCATCCCTTTTTCTATCTTTCAGGAGCTTTTATAGCCATCCGCGTTCGTACTGCTTGGGCGGCTCAATAGAAACGCCCAGTTCTTTGGCAGCAGTTCGTGGCCAGTAAGGATCGCGCAGCAATTCGCGGGCGATGAAAATTAGGTCAGCTCGAGCATTTTGAAGTATTTCTTCTGCCTGCAAGCCGGATGTAATTAAGCCGACAGCGCCAGTCTCGATATTGGCGCCTTCTTTAATTGTTTCAGAATACTTAACCTGGTAGCCGGGATAGGTGTGTATTCTTGCCGGGACAACGGCACCAGAGCTAACATCTATAAGGTCTACACCCTGTTCTTTCATCCATTTGCCCATTTCAGCATAATCTTTTGCTGTTAAGCCTTCTTCGTGATAATCATTGGCTGAAACCCTTACAAATAGCGGGCCATCCCATACGGTTTTAACCGCTTCAAGGACCTCACGCAGAATTTGGTAGCGGTTCTCGGCTGACCCGCCATATTCATCAGTACGTTTATTGCTGAGCGGTGATAAAAACTCGTTGATTAAATAGCCATGTGCTGCATGGATCTCAATGACTTCAAAGCCTGCTTTTTTTGCTCGTTCAGCACCTTGCCTGAATGCATCGATAGTTTCAGAGATTTCTTCTTTTGTCATTTCTTTTGGTTTTTTCATTTTTTCATTAAATGCGATGGCAGAAGGGGCGAGAATTTCACCTTCAACTGTAGCTTTCCTGCCGGCATGTGCAAGCTGGATTCCTGCAGCTGCACCATGTTCTTTTATTAAATCAGTCAATTCTTTTAATCCGGCGATATGGTCATCGCTCCATATTCCTAAATCCTGCGGAGAAATCCGGCCCTGTGGAGTAACAGCCGTAGCTTCAAGAATAATCAAGCCCACCTGGCCGACAGCCCGGCTCGTGTAGTGTGTACGGTGCCAGTTTTGGACCATTCCGTCTTCGTTATGACTCGAGTACATGCACATCGGCGCCATAACGATTCTGTTTTTAAAGGTTACGTCTTTAATTGTAAAAGGGGAAAAAAGCTTTGTTTCCATATAAGAGCCTCCTTGTTTCGTTATCCTAAATATTAAGTATAGCAGGCGTGCTATCAAATGAAAAAGAACAAGCACTTTTGAATGCGTTTTGCTTTGCATCCGCCATTTAGTGCTTGCCCCGGAGTTCACTTAACTTGTATAAAGTGCCTCTCCAAACAATTCCGCCCCGCACAAGTGTTAGAATGCTGGCTCGTATAATGGAGTAAATAAAAAGGAGCGCTGTAATTGGGAATACAAGAAACAGAAGAGGAGAGAAAGCGGACATCCTTTTTGTAATGAGCGTGTAAACGATAGCCAGCAGAAGGATATTGGCCAGGCTTAAGCCTGAAATAATCTTATCCGGTGAGAAAATGGTGGTGAAGGGCAGTACCTGTGAAATAAACGTACCTGCAATGGCAAACAGAACCATGCTGATTCGGTAATGGAGCCCAGCGAAAGTGTTCTTTTCCAGCCCCTTAAAGGCTTCTTTTAAGCTTCCATACCATTCAACCTCGATCAGATTCATCGCTGTTACAATTCTTTGCCTAAAGCCTTTTTGCTTCATCTTCATGCCCAGCATTAAATCATCATCCGGGCGCATTTTTATCACTTCATGCGTACCCAGCACTTCATATGCCTGTTTAGAGATCAGGTTGAACGCACCGATTCCAATGCCTGTTTTAGAACTGGGGTTATTCGCCAGCCATGGGCGTTTATAATAGGAAAAACCAAAAAGAAAAAAGGCGATGAACGCTTTTAGCCAGAAGCTTTTTCCGTTTAAATTGGGAGCTGCTGTCAAATGGTCAAGTTTGTGATGATTAAAATAATGTATGGCCTTGCCGATGGCTTCTTTTTTAAATAAAACATCTGCGTCAGTGAACAGAATCAATTCTCCCGTTGATTCACAGTACCCTTTATAAAGGGCGTGATTTTTCCCAAGCCACCCATCCGGGAGAGAGTCAATATGAATGGTTCTAACTCTTGAATCAGACTCCTGCATACAATCCATGATCTTTCCGGTTTTGTCTGCTGATCGGTCATTGACCAATATCCATTCGATCCTTTTGTAGCTTTGTTCCAGCTGGCTTTTTAAGCTTTGTTCCAGCCGTGCTTCTTCGTTCCGGGCAGCTACAATAATAGATAAGCGGGGCCCAACACTTGTGCTTTCGGAATCCTCAAGACGATCGAGCCGCTTAAACCCAAAAGAGGCATCAATGAAAACAGCCAGCCAGACAAGCAGGCTAAGGCTTAATAATAATGCGAACATCGCAGGCACTCCCTCATGCTTTTCTCTTAGTTTGTTCCAAGGCAAAGGGGAGCTTTGCCGTAAATTTTAGGAAGTGCTGTCAGTTAAATTTTCACAGTGCTGCTGAAGCTGTGGCCAAGCCGTTTGGATTGGGCTGTCGCTTGCTTGATGCATTCTATAAAGGCTTTCTGGACACCATTCTCTTCAAGTACTCTTACACCGGCTTCTGTTGTGCCGCCAGGGCTTGTTACTTCTTTTCTGAGCTGCTGAGGCTCTTTAGCCGATTTTGCCAGCATCTCGGCTGCCCCAATCAGCGTTTGAATGATGAATTCTTTGGCCATCTCCTTTTCGAGCCCAATTTCTTCTGCGCTTTTTTCCATTGCTTCTGCAAGATAGTAAATATACGCTGGGCCGCTTCCTGACAAGCCTGTTACCGCATCCAGCTGTTTTTCCTCAACAAATGCAGCCATTCCGACCGTTTCAAACATTTCCTTCACAAGCTCCATTTGTTCTGTTGTTACTTTTTCATTGACTGATAAAGCACTGGCCGATTTGCCGACTGCCGCAGATGTGTTTGGCATGGCTCTGACCACTGGAAGCTTTTTTTTCGCCAAAAGCTCAATGCTTTCAATAGATACGCCTGCCAGCACGGAAATGATCAGCATATCTGTTTTTAAATAAGGCTTAATGAGGGTGATAGCATCAGCCGCATCCTTAGGCTTCATCGCCAAAATAACCGCCTCAGCCTCTTTGAAAATCTCTTCCAGATTGTAAGTTGCCTGAACGCCATAGGTTTTCTGCATGAATTGCAGTTTTTCCTCATTGCCTTTATTAGTTACCCATATGTTGTCTCCCGTGATTAGCCGGCTTTCTACGATTCCGGATATTAAAGCTTCAGCCATGGATCCTGCGCCAACAACAGCTAACTTTTTCATTGATATTCCTCCTTCTAAAATAAATATTCCGCAAGCCAGCTGACCAAACTGAATATAACGCTGCAAGGGTGCTCCTAACTCTCGTAAAACTATGCTATGTTAAAGCTTATTGTTGATATTTGCACCCTGTTGAATGGAGCGGAAGGCACGAGATCCTCGAAATTGCATCGTGCGGTGTTTGCTCGATGAGTGACTGAGCGGAAATCAAAAAGCAAGTTTAACAGAGCCAAAAATAAAAAAAGTCTTTTCATCCAGTAAAGGACGAAAAGACTTTGCTTCCGTGGTACCACCTTCATTGCCTTTCCTGCAGAAGCATTTAACTGCTTTTATACACAGCCATTTGCACTTTTTGAAAAAGGCATCTCGATCCCAATAACGCCGGGAATGCGTTTAGGTTTTTCCTAACAGCTCATAAGGCAGGTTCAATAGTCAATTGGACGGTGAAGCCTTTCAGCCGCTGAGCTTCACTCTCTTTCGCCGTTTCCTATTTACTAATCTTAATCATAGCTATTTTTTCTGCTGCAGTTGAGTGCAGCTTTGATCTGTAAAATCAAATTTTAATTGTGATTATGCAAGAAGATACCCCTGTTTGTCAAGCTGTATTTTTTTAATTTTTATTAAAGTTCGGGAAAAGTTATGTGAAAATAATGACAATTATTAAAAAGAGCGGTACACTTATTTCTATATATGAAAATTTTCTAAATTATGCTATAGAGTTTCGGGAATTTGTGCTGTAGTCAACCGCCTTATTTTAAAAGACTTGGGTAATATGATTTATATTCTAAGCACTTCTTATGTATCACTAGAATTGCCTGCGGAAATATATGAAAAAGAAATGTATCTTATTTAAATATAGCGTTTTAGGGGGATGGAAAAATGCCGGAATGGAAAGATGGAATTGCAAAACTCGTTATCCCGACACCTTTTGCTGTCGGAGATGTCAATGTATATGCTGTGAAGGGAGAAAAGCTGACTCTCGTGGATGCAGGTCCAAAAACGGAAGAAGCATGGGAAGCGTTAAAAGAGCAATTAAAAGAACTCCGTTTAACTCCCGGCGATTTCGACCAGGTTGTCCTTACTCATCATCACCCTGATCATGCAGGATTACTGGACTTTTTTTCTCAGAATATGGAGATATATGGGCATTCAGTAAATCAAAGGTGGCTGTCCCGGACGGAAGCCTTTTTAAAAGCCCATGATGAATTTTATTATAAACTTTTTACTGAATTCGGGGTTCCGGAAAAGTATTTATCCTTTATTGGTTTGATGAGAAAGACACTTCGCTTTTCCTGTAATCGCTCATTAACAGGGGAGCTTAAAGAAGGTGATAATCCTGCCGGGCTGGATGATTGGACAGTTATTGAGACACCAGGCCATGCCCAGAGCCATATCGGCTTACTTAGGGAAAGGGACGGTGTATTTATCGGCGGGGACCATCTGCTCGCCCATATCTCTCCAAACCCTATACTGGAGCCTCCTTTGCCCGGAAGCAAAGAGCGGCCGAAACCTCAGCTGCAATATAACGCTTCCCTTAAAAAAGTACAGAATCTGCCAATCGGCCTTTTTTATTCTGGTCATGGGGAAGATATCATAAATGTAAATGAATTAATCGAAGTGAGGATTGGACGCCAGCACGACCGTGCCATGAAAGTGAAAAAATGGCTCGAATCCGAATCACTCACTGTTTTTGAGGCTTGCTGCCGTCTATTTCCAAAAGTGTATGAAAAAGAGCTTTCCCTGACGATATCGGAAACGGTGGCCCAGCTTGATTATTTGCATTCTATAGGGGAGATTTATATAAATAAAGAGGAGAAAGCATTCCTGTATTCCGCATCCAAAGAGGTGGTTTGATTTGTCAGATCGATTGAAAAATAAAAATGTGATTATTACGGGTGCATCGGGGGGAATTGGAGCCCAAATGGCTGCTCTTTGCGCTGAGAGAGGGGCAAACCTTGTTCTTCTTGCCCGTAATCTTGAAAAATTGAATGCGCTGAAGGCCGACCTGCGCAGCCGTTTTTCAGTAGACATTCATGTATATAAAATTGATGTCTCCAACTCTGATGAGGTCTCTGCTGTGTTTTCAGAGATTCTTGCCCAACTCGGCCGTGTGGATATTCTTGTAAATAATGCTGGATACGGAATTTTTCGGGAGGCACATGAAGCGAAAATCGAAGAAATAAAGGGCATGTTTGACGTTAACGTAGTCGGATTGATGGCTTGCACGAGCATGGTGCTGCCGGCGATGAGGCAGCAGAAGAACGGCCATATTATCAATATCGCCTCACAGGCCGGCAAGATTGCCACACCGAAATCCAGTGTTTATTCCGCAACCAAGCATGCAGTTCTTGGCTATACGAACAGCCTTCGGATGGAGCTGGCTGACAGCAATGTATTCGTAACTGCCGTAAATCCCGGCCCTATTGAAACAAACTTTTTTAATATTGCTGATGAAAAGGGCACCTATGTTAAAAATGTTCAACGGTATATGCTCAAACCGGAGTATGTGGCGCTTAAAGTGGTTGATGCCATGCTGACGCCTGCCAGGGAAATTAATCTTCCGCGGTGGATGAATGCAGGAAGCATTGTTTATACTCTGTTTCCGAGGTTGTTTGAAAAAATCGGGAAACGCGCATTTAATCAGAAGTAAAATACTGAAAGGCCGCCAGCAATTGCCTGGCGGCTTCTCTTTTGCACTTATCCCGGGGTCCCCTTAAAAATACGGCGAATCTGTGATATAGCCGTACACTGCATCATTTACGATTTCATGCAGATCGCTGTCAGCCTCTTTATTTTTTGCCTCAATGATTTTCTTGAAAATTTCATTAAACTCTCTGCTTTCGAGCGAAATGGAATGGCTGTCCTCGTTGTATTGTTTTAAACAGTTTTGCACCATTTTAAAAACTAGTTTCTTGTTCATTTATTGCACCTCATGCTGATTATACAGGTTTCTGGGGATTTCGGCACCTGGCAAAAGAACCTGATTTAAGAAAAAGTCCGTAAAATTTCCATTGAAACCGAACGCATATTCGCTTAATATAATGGGTATACATATATAGAACAAATGTTCTTTATCTGAAGCAAGATGAATTCAAGATAACTTTCTAAAGCTAGATGATGTCTAGCTTCAGGCGCCATCAGCCCTAGGCCATAGCCGACAAGCGGGCGCCTTACACTTTTCCAAGGAGGATGTCGGAAGTCATGGTTGATTACAGCGCAATGCCGGAAAATAAAATTTTGTGTGTTGATATGAAGAGCTTCTACGCGAGCTGTTCTGCTGTCATGCTTGGCCTGGACCCTCTTGATTGCTACCTTGTGATTGCCGGAAACTTGGAGCGGAAGGGCAGTGTCGTTCTGGCTGCCTCTCCGAGGATGAAAAAGGAATTTGGGATAAAGACTGGATCCCGCCTGTTTGAGGTTCCCAATGACCCCCGCATTAGGGTTGAGGAGCCGAAAATGGCCACTTATTTAAGAATTTCCACCGAAATCACCCGGGTGTTTAACCGCTATGTCCCAAAGGAAGCCATTCATACGTACAGTGTTGATGAGAGCTTTATAAAAGTAGACGGTGCACTCCATCTCTGGGGGGATGCCGAGACAATTGCCTGGAAAATAAAAGGTGATATTGAACGGGAATTTCAGCTTCCGTGTGCCATCGGGATAGGGCCGAATATGCTCATGTCCAAACTCTGCCTTGATCTTGAAGCGAAAAAGAAGGGAGTTGCTGAGTGGAAGTACGAAGATGTGAAGACGAAATTGTGGAATGTATCTCCTTTAAGGGAAATGTGGGGAATAGGGCGCCGCGTCGAAAAAACGCTGAACGGAATGGGGATCTTCACAGTGGGCCAGCTTGCCCGCTATGACCTGGAAAAGCTTGAAAAGAAGTTTGGGATTATGGGCAACCAGCTTTATCATCATGCATGGGGAATTGACCTTTCAGAAATGGGGGCGCCGATTATGGAAGGGCAGATCAGCTTTGGGAAAAGCCAGATTCTATTAAGGGATTACAAGG
This sequence comes from Cytobacillus sp. C11.1, assembly GCF_058145115.1. Classification (NCBI taxonomy): domain Bacteria; kingdom Bacillati; phylum Bacillota; class Bacilli; order Caryophanales; family Bacillaceae; genus Cytobacillus; species Cytobacillus sp. C11.1. The sequence continues at coordinate 2,348,641 of NZ_CM176935.1, forward strand.
AGGAGGAGGAAATTAAGCAAGTTGTCCTTGAAATGTGCGAGGAAGTGGCAAGAAGAGCCCGCACTCATCGCAAAGCCGGAAGAACAATCAGCTTTGGTCTCGGATACAGCCAGGATGAATTCGGGGGAGGTTTTTACCGTTCAAGAACGATTGATCAGCCAACGAATATCACGATGGATCTTTATCGGGTCTGCCTGGAGCTCTTTCACGAGAATTATGAAGGCAAAACAGTGCGGCAAATCTCTATCTCCCTCGGAAATATTACGGATGACTGCGAAATGCAACTGAGCCTGTTTGATCTGGATGGCTGGAAAAAACGGGAGCTCGGCTACACGGTTGACCGGATTCGCTCCAAGTTTGGAGGAGGAGCTCTTTTAAGAGCCGTATCTTATACAAGTGCAGGAACCGCCAAGCACCGCGCCACACTGGTTGGCGGCCATAAAATGTAAACAAAGGGGGGCGGGTTATGATTCGCGATCGTGGCAGAATAAAATGGACTTCCATGATGCTGCCGGAACATGTAAAGCTACTAAGAGATTGGGCAAAGGAAGATACGTACGAGCAAAAACGGGAATTGGATGAGCAAAAGCTTGAATTTATGAATGAGATTCTTTCAGAAGCAATGGAGTTTCAAAAATCGGTTACAATTACTCATTACCGCGGCAGAAATTATGAGCTTGTAATCGGGAGCATTCATTACTGGGATGAACTTGACCAGAAGCTGCATATAGTGGACCGCTTTGGGGAAATTCATCGCATTCCCATCAACGCAATAGCCGATGCCCGGATTACGGATGAATAGATAAAGCGGGAGGCCAGGCCATAATAGCTGAAAAATAATGGATGCAATTAAAAGGGGTAGTTTTTAGGCGGCAGAAGCACCTTAACAGCAAGGAGGTGTTTCATATGCCAAGAGGAAAAGAACTGGAGCAGCTGCCAATGGCCAATATCGCACCGGGCGCTGGAGATGACAGCACGGGAATGGACCGGGAATTGCTGCAGGGTATTGTGCAGGAAGAGCGGGTATCGCCAGCGAAAGTTAAAAACGAAAAAAAACGGGGATAACTATCCCCGTTTTTCGGCGATTACTCCTTATCGTCCAAAACCTTCTCGGCACGGACACAGGATTCAAAACTTCCCTTATGGGTTCCGTCACAGAATGGAAGCTTTGATGATTTTCCGCATCGGCAAAGAGAGAATACCTGCTTTGTTTCAAATTTGTTGCCATCCACATCAATTAATTCCACATCGCCTGTTACGCGCAGCGGGCCATTATCCATTACTTTAATCTGAACCTTTGACATACACAACCACCCTTTCACAAAATTGACACATATTCACTTTGATGGTAAAAGGAATAAGCGAAAAAAGCAACTGTCTCTTTCAGAAGCATGTTAAATCTATCTGTGTTAAAATACAGCATATGCAAATGGGAGGTAGTTTTAAAACATGGAAATTACAGTAACTGAAACGGCGGCTGAAAAATTATCCGAACGGGTCGCCGGAAAAGGTGGCTATGTAAAGCTGAAATATGATATAGATGGCTGCGGATGTGTTGTGAGCGGCGTGACAGCTCTCTGGCTAGTGCAAGAACTGGATGATGATGACCGGGAAATCAAAACGAATGCCGGAAGCATATTTGTGGAAAAATCCAAGGAAGTATTTTTGGACGAGGATTTAAAAATAGATTTTTCAGAGAAAGCAAACTGCTTCCAGTTAAAAAGCCCGAACCAGTATTTAAATCCAAGAATGAGTTTTTTTGATAAAACAAAATAAGTTATATACAAGGCGGCCGCGGATGGCTGCCTTATTTTTTGCCGTTCTATCAGCAAAAAATCGGATGATTCACGAACTTTTTACATAGGTATAAAGACCCTTCCATATTTTTGGAAAATAAGGGTTTAATATAGTAGGAAAAGGCTACAGAATTATTAAAGGCACAAAAAAAAGCGAATGTTTTACTAGGGGTTGTCATTAAATGGTAAAGACACCGCAGAATTGGAGGAGAAATTTATGAAAAAGAAAAACATATTGCTATTGCTGGCCGCGTCCATTCTGCTATTGTCAGCGTGCAGCACACAGACAATGGGCCAGGCAATTGATGAGGATATCCCTTTTAATGTGAAAGAAATTCTACATAAAGAAAAAGTAAAAGACGGAATCATTCTTCTATATACGACACATCAGAAAAATGGGCAGGGTGAATTCGATGCTATGGCGGCTGCGTATTTGAAGGGCAGCGATAAAAACGGCTGGAAAAATGAAGGGCACAACCACTGGGAGCATTATGAAAATGAACACATGACTGTTTATACAGACGAGTTCTATGATTATGATAAAGAAGGAAAATTGGAAAACAGGATCCCGGCCATTTTTGGGAAGATTAATAATCAGGATATTAAAAAAGTAGAAGTAGCCGGCCAGGAAGAGAAATTTGAAGAAGCAGCAGTCATCGAAAAAAAGAGCGGACGCTACTATTTTAAAATAGGAAACTTTCACACAGCAAGAGGATTATCAGCAGACGGCAAGGAAATTCTGAAACAGAAGCAAAATTAGGATTGTCCAGGTTTGAAGCACCTTTCTTAAGCTATGGTGAGAGTAGTAAAGCGAGAACAAAGCCAAAAGCCTGCCCAAAAAGAAAAAGTAATCTCCAAGCAATAAAAAAGCTGGCCCAAAATGTGAGCCAGCTTTTTGCTATTGCGAAAGAATTCCTTTATTTAAATAAACGTACTCTTCCAAAAACTCATCAATTACCTTCTCATAGTCTTCTTTGTTTTCATTGAACGATTGGGCATGGATTCCGTTGACAGCAAGGTATAGCTTTTTGGGCCCTTTCTTCTTCTCGTACAATGCTGCGGACATGGTTGGCAAAATGAAATCATCCTTCTCGCTGTGAATAAACAGGATTGGTTTCTTTATGTTTTCAATCACAGAAATAGGAGAAACGTCTGCTATGGAATATTTCTCGCGCATTCGCAGGAATAAATCCGCAACAGGCAAAAAGAGCTTCGGAGGCAGTTTCATTTCCGCTTTAAGCCGATAAGCAAGCTGCTCTTTAAAGTCGGAAAACGGGCAGTCAGCAATATAAAAGTCAGCACCGTCTTCGAGCATTCCGGCATAGAGAATCATTGTGGCAGCTCCCATGCTTTCGCCGTGAATGCCAACCTGTATGCCGGGCCCTTTTTCCGCTTTGAGCCAATCAACGATTGCTTTTAAATCAAACTTTTCATAATGCCCGTAGCTTGTCGTTTTTCCGCCAGATTCTCCATGGCGCCGATGATCATAAATAACAGCGTTAAATCCCCGTTCCAGGAAGAGGTTCATATATTTAATTGAGTTCACTTTATTCTCGGTTACCCCATGGGAGATAATGATATAACGGTTATTCTCATGAGGTTCAACAGCCACAGCCTTTAATTTATATCCAAAAGGAGAGGGGACCAGCACTTCTCTTTTGGGCAGGCTTTCATACTTCATTAGATCAAGCCTGCCCGCTCCCTTCTCCCTTTCTAAAATAAACTCATCTTCCTTCTTTTTCATATACATTAGCCTATTTGTAAAATAGACGCCAAGTGATGAAAGAAAGAGAATGAATGAAAATAAATAGCGAAAAACCTTTCTCAAACCCATCCCTCCACCTGTTTTTCTTTATTTTACCATTCTGGCAAAGATTAAAACACAGAAGTGAACCGGGACAAACTATAAATTGGACGGAGGCATGCCCGATGGCTATGAAAAATTCAGTTCAGCTTGCAGCAAGAAAAAAGCCGCCTTTAGGGCGGCTATTGCTGGGAGTTCTGCCTTTTTGTAGGGTGAATTGCCTTTTCCAATTCCTCAGCAGCAATCGTCTGGCTTACTGTATCCGAATTAGGCTTCCCCTTCTGGCTATATCCTTTATCGCGTTTCTGGCTCATCTATCTTTCCCCCTTCAAAAGTAGGTTTGCTCCAGTGCCTTGTTTATGGATGAATCGGCTAGTCACAAGTACGGAGCTGTGCTCGGTGTCTTCACCTAATAAGATGCTTTAAGAAGGGGCGGCTTATACATGAATAACAGATTTGGAATTTGTACCTGGCTGCTGGTAGTGTGTTCTATTTAACAGTTTCGGTATTCAAATTGAAATAGGTGCTTTCAATTGGCCTGGAAAGATGTGGCTGAACGATCTTAACAGCCTGCACTAATTTTTCGAGATCAACGTTCGTCTCAATTCCCATCCGCTCAAGCATATAAACAACATCCTCTGTGGCAGCGTTGCCGGCAGCACCTGGAGCGAACGGGCATCCGCCAAGTCCGCCTGCTGATGTATCAAAACGGTCAACGCCGGCCTGTAAAGCAGCAAAAATATTTGTTAGCGCCATTTTTCTTGTGTCATGGAAATGTGCTGTCAAAAGTGTGTTTGGAAACTCTGTTTTTAAACGGGAAAAAAGCTCGTAAGATTCATGAGGAGCAGCCATTCCAATCGTATCTGCAACACTTAGTTCGTCGGCGCCGGCCTCTGCAAATTGACGGCACAGCTCGACTGCATCCTCAGGTTTAACTTCTCCTTCGTAAGGGCAATAAAAAGCTGTCGAGATGCACGCACGCACAAAATAGCCTCTATCTTTCAGCTCCCCGATAATGGGTTTTAGTTCTGCCATACTTTCCTGAGTGGTTTTATTGATGTTTTTCTTATTGAAGGTATTGCTCACTCCAACAAATACAGCGACTGCTTTGCAATCCGTCATATATACTCTGTCAATGCCTTTGCGGTTAGGCGCCAGCACGATGTCCCTTGTAGCCCCATCCAGGCAATCTGAAACAATTTCAGCCGCATCGCCCATTTGCGGAACCCACTTCGGAGAAACAAAGGAAGTTAGCTCCATTTCAGTTAAACCGGCATTTTTCAGGCTTTTGATGAACTCTTTCTTGACTTCTGTCGGTACAAAGGATTTTTCATTTTGCAGCCCATCGCGCGGGCCAACCTCGATTATTGTTACTTTTTCAGGCAATCCAAGCGTCATGTTTTCCTCTCCCGTCACATAGTTTAAAACGTGCATCGTAAGCGCTTTCCTGGCTGTGATGATTTATACATATTGCACTTAATATAATTGTAGTAGGAAAGCTTTTTCGAATGCAAGAATAATAGAAATTTTGACAAAATAAAAGGAATTTTGAGACTTTGATCGAATATTAGCAGAGAGATGTTTTTGAAAGGATGAGAGAGATGGCACAAACAGAAGTTGTAATAGTCAGCGCTGTCCGGACAGCAATCGGAAGCTTTAATGGAAGTCTAAAAGATGTATCGGCTCCCGAACTAGGAGCAATAGCCATTAAAGGAGCTCTGGAAAAAGCAGGTGTAAAAGCGGAGCAGATAGATGAAGTAATTCTGGGAAATGTGCTGCAGGCAGGTCTTGGCCAGAATCCTGCAAGGCAGGCTGCTCTTAAAGCGGGCCTTCCTGAAAGCGTTTCCGCAATGACAATCAATAAAGTTTGCGGTTCAGGTTTGAAAGCTGTCCATTTGGCTGCACAGGCGATTATCGCAGGAGATGCAGAAGTTGTTGTAGCTGGTGGAATGGAAAATATGAGCCAGGCTCCTTACATACTAAAAAATGCAAGAAATGGCTTTAAAATGGGGGATCAAAAATTAGTTGATTCCATGATTTCAGATGGACTTTGGTGTGCTTTTAACGATTACCATATGGGAGTAACGGCCGAAAACCTTTGCTCGAAATATGACTTAAGCCGGGAAGAACAGGACACGTTTGCCGCCGGGAGCCAGGAAAAAGCGGTAACGGCAATCGAAGCGGGCAAATTTAAAGACGAAATCATACCAGTGGAGATTCCGCAGCGAAAAGGAGATCCAATTGTGTTTGACACGGATGAGTATCCGAAAAAAGGGACGACTGCTGAAAAGCTTGGTGGCCTTCGCCCGGCATTTAAAAAAGACGGAAGCGTCACAGCCGGCAATGCATCAGGCATTAATGATGGTGCCGCTGTATTGCTTGTCATGAGCAAAAAGAAAGCAGATGAGCTAGGGCTCAAGCCTTTAGTCACAATTAAAGGAAATGCCAGTGCTGGCGTAGATCCTAGTATCATGGGCATCGGCCCTGTTGCAGCTGTGAAAAAAGCACTGGAAAAAGCGGCTGTTTCCATGGAGGAACTGGAGCTTATTGAAGCCAATGAAGCATTCGCAGCCCAATCCCTTGCTGTAGACAGGGAGCTTCGTTTTAACAAAGAAATTTTAAATGTAAATGGAGGAGCAATTGCGTTAGGCCATCCAATTGGGGCGAGTGGAGCTAGAATCCTTGTAACCCTAATACATGAAATGCAAAAAAGGCAGGCGAAGAAAGGACTTGCAACTCTTTGTATTGGCGGGGGGCAGGGTGTTGCCACAGTAGTGGAGCTTGCATAGTCGCTTTTCGCACTAGCTTTGTTAAAGATAATTGTCGATTTAGCAATGTGTTGATTGGAGCGGAAGACGCTAATCCCGCGAAAATGCATTCGCATTTCTTTCGTGCGGTGTTGATCCAAGGATACTGAATCAGCGTCCAGCGGGAGGAATGTGTCAAAGGGAGCCCCGCAGGTGCGAATGCGCCGAGGATGCTCCCGGACCACCCGCGGTTTGCTGAGCGTCTGCAGCGGAATAGAAAATACGTTATTCAATGAAAGGAGCGATTGAAATGAAGAAAATTTGTACTTCCTTTGAGGAAGCGGTTCAGGAAATTCATGATGGAGCTGTCCTTATGGTTGGCGGCTTCGGCCTATGCGGAATTCCAGAAAACCTTATTCTGGCTTTAGTAGATAAAGGGGTAAAAGACCTTACAGTCATTTCGAATAACTGTGGAGTTGACGATTGGGGACTTGGATTGCTTTTAAAAAATAAACAAATTAAGAAGATGGTCGGTTCCTATGTCGGAGAAAATAAAGAATTTGAAAGACAGGTTCTGTCAGGTGAAATCGAAGTGGAACTTCAGCCTCAGGGAACGCTTGCAGAGAAAATCCGCGCAGGCGGTGCCGGCATTCCAGCTTTCTATACGCCAGCAGGAGTGGGAACACCAATTGCGGAAGGGAAAGAAACAAAGGTATTTGACGGAAAAGAATATCTTCTGGAGGAAGCACTTAAGGCAGATTTTAGCCTGGTTAGAGCTTGGAAAGGCGATAAGATGGGAAACCTCGTCTATCACAAAACTGCCCGAAACTTTAACCCAATGATTGCAGCCGCTGGAAAAGTGACCATTGCAGAAGTGGAGACACTTTGTGAAACTGGTGACCTGGATCCTAATTACATTCATACGCCAAGCATTTACGTTCAATCACTTATAGAGGGCAAACAGGAAAAACGCATTGAGAGATTGACAGTAAAGAAATAAAAAAGCAGTGACGGAAGGAGAGGATGTCATGAGTAATGATAAAGCAGCAGTCCGTGAGAAAATTGCCAGACGGGCTGAAAAGGAGATAGAGAACGGCTTTTACGTAAATTTAGGAATTGGCATGCCAACATTGGTTGCAAACTATATTTCAGATAATAAGCAAGTGGTACTGCAATCGGAAAATGGATTGCTCGGCATCGGGCCATATCCTGCGGAAGAGGAAGTAGATCCAGACTTAATTAATGCGGGGAAGGAAACAGTTACTGCAATTCCGGGATCTGCTTATTTTGACAGTGCAGAATCGTTTGCCATGATTAGAGGAGGCCATGTGAATATTGCCATTCTAGGGGGAATGGAAGTCTCTGAGAAAGGGGATCTTGCAAACTGGATGATTCCCGGAAAGATGATCAAGGGTATGGGCGGAGCGATGGATCTTGTCCATGGAGCAAATAAAATTATCGTCATTATGGATCACACAAATAAAAATGGCGATTCGAAAATACTCAAAGAGTGCAGTCTTCCATTAACAGGAAAAGCTGTAGTTGACCGCATTATAACTGAGCGGGCAGTCATTGATGTAACCGATTCAGGTTTAAAGCTTGTTGAAGTCGCAAAAGGCTTCACTATCGAGGACATTATTAATTCAACAGAGCCTGAGTTGCAAGTTGACGGAAATGTTGTTACAGATGCCTATTAATGAGTTTAAGAAAAGTGCAGCTGCATAAGCTGTGCTTTTCCTTATTTAAAGCCTGAGTTAAAGCTCATTGTCGGACCGCCCACTGTTCGCTGAGCTTCTTGGGCGGAATTTAACAGGCAAGTTTAACAGAGCTAATTTAAAAAGAGATGAGGAGAAAATATGAGTTTCTCATTCAAAGGTATCGATCATATCCAGCTGGCAGCACCAAAGGGGTGCGAAGAAGAGGCTCGGAGATTTTATGGAGATCTGCTAGGGCTCAAGGAAATACCAAAGCCAGAAAACCTTCAAAAACGCGGAGGGTGCTGGTTTATCTGCGGAAATCAGGAAATACATATTGGTGTACAGGAAGACTTTTTGCCGGCAAAAAAGGCTCACCCCGGTTTCGTCGTTGAAAACCTTGAAGAATTAAGGGGCAGCCTTCATAAGCTTAACATCGGTATTAAGGAGGAAGCCCCGATTGAAGGAAGAAAACGCTTCTTTGCAAATGATCCATTCGGCAACAGAATTGAGTTTCTGGAATTTTTGGCATAAATCAATGGCCGGTCAGACTTCTGCAATTTGTCCAAAAAAATATGTTATAATGTATGGCAAAAATAGTTGACGAGGGGATTTTATGAAAAAGAAGAAACAGCATTCCCAGCCGAAAAAGGATGATAAACCTATTACGCTTGGAGACATGTTAAACCAGGACTTAATGCAGCAATTAAAAGGGAAAAAACAAGAATTAAAACAGGCTGAAGATAAGCAGAAGGAAGAGGAAGATCGCAGAAGGAAAGAGGAAAAAAGATTGCGTGAAAAGAATAAAAGCTTCGAGGAATTGCTAGGCGAAAGCAATCTCAATTGGAAAGAGTTCAAATGATACAAGAATAAAAGTTTCATCTATAGATACCGAGGGCAAAGATTAATAAAAAAGATGGGTGTTGTTCCATGCTTTCTTTATTAAGCTTTATATTCGCTCTCGGTTTTTCAATTGTTCATTTTTCTTCAAAATACATGAAATTTCTTACATATATCCCGCGAAGCAGGCTTTTATCAGCTGCCAGCGGAATTTCTGTAGCTTATGTATTTGTTCATGTCCTTCCTGAGTTAAAAGAGCATCAGGAAAGTATTGAGGGCACCGGCAATACGGAAATTTTCCGGTATCTTGATAGCCATGTATATATATTTGCGATGCTTGGCCTTTGCGCTTTTTATGGGATAGAAAAAGCAGTGAAACATTCTCGGAAGAATGCCCGAAAAGGCAAAGAGGAACAGCATACTGCCGGATCTTTTTGGCTGCATATGTCCACTTTCTTTATTTATAATATGCTTATTGGCTATCTGCTTGTACATGGCGAATTTGCAAACCTGAAGGAGTGGCTGATTTATTTCTTTGCACTATCCGTGCATTTTATTTCTAACGATCATGGTCTGAGGCAGTCGTATAAAAAAATATACGACCGATATGGCCGCTGGCTTCTGACTCTGTCCATTTTAATAGGATGGTCTATTGGGATTTTAACAGAAGTCAGTGAAAAGGTGATCGCCTTTTTATTTGCCACTTTGGCTGGAGGAATGATCTTAAATGTACTGAAAGAAGAGCTCCCTGAAGACAGGGAAAGCAATTATGGAGCCTTTATTTCCGGTGTGATTGGCTATACTATTATTTTAATGATGATTTAAAAAGGGCTGACTTTTCGTCAGCCCTTAAGAATGTAGACAAACTTGATCAAAATCTGGTTTGCCTATAGTTTTTTTTCCGTCAGTGAAATGGGTCTGTTGATTTCCGTTCCAGGTGCTCAGCGAACGAGGGCGGCCCGGAGAGCCTCCTCGTTACTACGCTCCTGCGGGGTCTCCCCTGACCCTTGCTCCCGCAGGAGTCTTCGCACCTTCCACTCCAATCAACGGGATTTTAAAATGAATGTGGCAGTGAATCACACCTAATTTAGAATAGATCCCTATGCTGCTCATATATGTTTTGTTTAGCGAGAGCTTTTATAACATCTAATTCCTCTTCAGTCAGCGGGTTAGCCCTGGCTGCTTTTGCATTTTCTCTTACTTGTTCAACCCTGCTTGCGCCAGCCACTACAGAAGAAACAGCCGGGTTAGCCAAGTTATACTGAAATGCTATCTCTGTCATGGATCGATCGCCGGAAATTTTTTCTCTGATACTTTGAATCGTTTCCTCCAATTCAGTATAGCTGTAATCTAAGTAGCCTTTTGCTTTGACAGACTGAGAAGCTTTGTCGAGCATTTTATTGCTGAGCAGTCCCTTTGCCAGCGGTCCTCGTGTTACAGCACTTATGCCTTTTTTTGCTAGGAGGGGAAGTGCGTCTTCTTCCGGCCTCCGGTCCAGAATACTGTATTGCATCATGACAGAAACAATGGAGGATCTTTTTGCATATTCCCGGATCACATTTGGCCGGATGGAGGAAATGCCGTAATGGCGGATTAAGCCTTCATCCTTCAGTTCCTCAAATGCTTCAATGGTTTCATCAATCGGATCGTCTATGGTGCCCCCATGGAGCTGGTATAAATCAATATAATCAGTAGCAAGCCTATTCAGGCTATCTTTCACTGCTTCTTTAATATGTTTTTTTGAAGGATCCCATCTCCAGCTGTCTTTTTGCTCGTTCCAGCGGTTTCCTGCCTTTGTCGCAATGACGACTTGTTCCCGGACATTCTTTAGAAAATGCCCGACAAGCTTTTCGTTTTCGCCAAAATCATATAAATCAGCGGTATCAAAGTAATTAATGCCTTCTTCAAGGGCAGCTTCAATAATCTCCTGCGCATTTGAAGGGTTCATTCCAATGGACATACATCCCAGCCCAAGCTCGCTGACATATAAATCAGAACTTCCTATCCGCCTCTTTTTCAAGGGCCCACCTCATTTCAATTGTTTTCTATCATTGTACAGAATGAAATGAGGCATACTCAAATTAGAGGCTTAGCCTTAGTAAGTTTTTTACTCACAACATCACTTCGTTATCTTTTGCGATTCAACCCAGTCTTTCACAAAAACATACTTTTTGCTGTATTGCTTCAGTTTTTCTCGGACTTCCCAGGCTTTTCCGGCCAATACGATTCCCTTGCTGTGGACATACACCTTCATGCCATACTCCCCCTATTAAAGTATGATAAAATGTATGAGCAAACATTATCGGAATAGAACAGGAGTGACTGTAAAACAATGAGTCGCCTAGAAGAAAAAACAATTAAAACCGAAAAAATATTCTCTGGAAAAGTGATTAGCCTGCAGGTAGAGGATGTTGAACTTCCAAACGGTAAAACTTCCAAGCGGGAAATTATCAAGCATCCTGGGGCGGTAGCCGTTTTGGCAGTAACGGATGATAATAAAATGGTTATGGTCGAACAGTATAGAAAAGCATTGGATAAAGTTATTGCGGAAATACCTGCCGGAAAGCTTGAAACAGGGGAGATCCGCAGGTTTGTGCAGAAAGAGAGCTTGAAGAAGAAACAGGTTACGGCTGCAAGGAAATGGAATGGCTGATCTCGTTTTATACTTCTCCAGGCTTTGCGGATGAACTTGTCCATTTATACATAGCAAAGGGACTGGAGAAAAAAGAAGATGCCGCATCCCCTGATGAAGATGAATTTCTGAATCTCATGGAGGTAACCCTGGATGAAGCATTGGCATTACTGGAGGGGCAGAAAATCCACGATGCAAAAACGGCTTATGCTATTCAATATTTACAGCTGCAAAAGGCGCTGAAGAAATAATGAATCAGTATTTTGCGGATCTTCATATCCACATAGGACGCACTTTTACAGGGAAGCCGGTTAAAATAACAGGTGCAAAGTCTCTTACTTTTACAAATATTATCAGGCATGCCCGAAATGAAAAAGGTCTGGATATAATTGGCATTATAGATTGCCACTCTCCTGAAGTCATTCTTGAAATGGAAGGGCTGATAGAGGAAGGATCTTTATCGGAACATAGGGATGGCGGGCTGCAATATGGGAATTTAACCATTATACCAGGGTCTGAGCTGGAGATTTATGATGAAAAGTGCAAGGGCCCTATTCATGTACTTTGCTTTTTTCCTTCCATTCCGATTATGAAGGAATTTTCAAACTGGCTGTCTGACTACTTGAAAAATATTACATTAAGCTCACAGCGGATATATGCTTCAGGGCAAATGCTGCAGAAGAAGGTAAAGGAGCTGAATGGGTTATTTATTCCTGCCCATGTTTTTACACCCTTTAAAAGTTTATTTGGAAAAGGTGTACAGCGGTCCCTGACTGAGGTTTTTGATCCTGGCCTAATTGATGCTGTAGAGCTGGGATTGAGTGCAGATACTGCCATGGCTGATCAAATCGGCGAACTGCACAGTTATACATTCCTTACCAACTCAGATGCCCATTCATTAAAAAAAATTGCAAGAGAATATCAAATCCTCGAAATAGAGGAACCGACCTTTGAGGAGCTTAGGAAGGCTTTGGCAGGTGCAGTCAACCGCAGAGTTAAAGCCAATTATGGCCTTGATCCCTTGCTTGGCAAATATCATCAGACCGTTTGTTCAGAATGCTTTAGCCCTTTTAATGCAGACAAGGGTGTGTGCAAGCATTGCAATCATCCCAAGTTCATCAAAGGAGTAGCCGACCGAATTTCAGAATTAAAAACAGCCGGAGAGATTTCTATGGACCGGCCTCCCTATATTCATCAGGTGCCACTCGAATTTATTCCTGGTTTGGGCCCGAAAATGCTGGAGAAGCTGTTAAACCATTTTGGGACAGAAATGGCCATTCTCCATCATGTTCCGTTATCTGAATTAAGCCGTGTGGTCCCTGCCAAAACAGCCGGCCTTATTGGCAAAGCACGTGAAGGGAAGTTAAACCTTAAAGCAGGGGGCGGAGGAAAGTACGGGAAAATAGCAGATAGCTAAAAAGCCTGTTCGATATGAGCAGGCTTTTTAATTTTGGCAACCTGTTGATTGGAGCGGAAATCAACAGGTAATTATAACAGAGGCTTTATATTAGGTGCTGGCTGCCTTGCTTACCTTGGCATAGACACATGTATCCCGAAGCTCTTTGCCATCTGCACTTAAACTGTCATTAGCAAGTATCCCTTCCAGTTTGTATCCCAGCCTTTCGGGAATCTTGCTGCTGTTTATATTCCTGGGATCGCATCTGATTTCTACTCTGTTAGCCTGAAAGTGCTCAAAGGCAAACTTCGTTAAACGTTCAGCTGCTTCTGTTATATAGCCGTTTTTCTGATATCTCGAATCACCCCAATATCCTATTTCAAATTTGCGGACATCCCAATCAATTCGATGCAAGCCCGTAGAGCCGACAAAAATGTTGTCCTCCTTTTTATAAATATGGATTCGGAAATCTTCTCTTGAAATAAACTTGGCGTAAGACCTTCGGATCCCAGCCTCTACTTCCTCCACTGTTTGTTCGTTCTGGGCAAAAGGAAGCCATTGTTTCAGCTCCTTAACAGATGCCATTATGGCATCATGGACTACTTTCCCATCTCCCGGTAAGGCAGGCCGCAGATAAAGCCTTTCAGTTTCAATTTTCTCTGGAAATTCGGTTAAAATGGCCTTCACTCGATCAGCTCCATATAGTTAAATAATTTCGAAAATTATAACGAAAAAAATTGGAATGATCAAGATTTTATTTTCTTATATACTTCTTCTGTCATACAAACCGGGGACAAGCATACAATTTAATAATCAAATTTTGTTTTGTCTTAGGAGGAAGAGCAATGAAGAAAAAAATGTACCAGAACGTCGCCGCAGCCCACTTTCGCGAACATTCCTCAATTTACTTGTTTGTCATTGTTTTATTCCTGATGGGTGTGATTTTTGGAGCAATAGTTGTTAATAGCTTAAGCTTCACGCAAAAAGAGGATTTATTTTATTACCTGTCTCAGTTTTTTGGCCAAGTATCTGATGGGCATGTGGCAGCAGCAAAAGACTTATTCAAACAGAGTTTTTTCCATAATACGAAATTTATAGGCTTGATGTGGATTTTGGGAATCTCCATTATTGGACTTCCTGTCATCCTGATTCTTTTATTTATGAAAGGGATGGTGGTAGGATTTACAGTTGGTTTTTTGGTTAACAAAATGGGCTGGGAAGGATTTTTGCTTTCATTTGTATCGATCCTTCCGCAAAATCTGATCATTATCCCGGTTTTTATTCTGGCAGCGACTCTCGCAGTTTCCTTTTCACTTAAAATGATTCGCAGACAATTTATGAAAAAAGTGGGCCAGCCAATCATGCCGCTATTCGGGCGATATATGATTACCTTTGCTGTAGCGATTCTGTTTCTTATCGCCGCAGCTGGAGTCGAGGCTTTTATCTCACCTGTTTTAATGAAGTCTGTAGTAAACTCCATCCAATCCTGATTTATTAATAAAGGCTGTTTTCGTAAAGTTTGTTGCTTTTTGAAGGCAAACGTATTTGGACAACTGAGTTGATTGTAGCGGAGGGCACTTGATCCTCGAAAATGCATCCGCATTTTCTTCGTGCGATGTTTACTCAAGGGTGTTTATTCAATGTCCTGCGGGAAGTGAGGGATGTGCGAGACCCCGCAGGCGAAGCCGAGGAGGCTCGCAACCCTTCCCGCGGAAAGCAAGTGTCCGCAGCGGAAATCAACTGGCAGAATTCATAAACAAAAACAACAATCTATGAGAAAAGAGCCTTAATAAATATAAAAGAAAGGCAGGACAATGTAACCTGCCTTTTTTGCTTTGTGCAAATACAAGGATAAAAAGATACAAGTTAGGGTATAGATAAAAAGGTTTTAATTCGCAGCCTAATATTTTATAATAATTATTAAATGATATTAATTATTTAATGTTATTTATAATAATTTTATTTTGAATCAGAAAGCATTTCTGTTATAATGAGAATGTTAGTGGCGAGGGAGGGACTTTCGGTATGGAAAGCAGAATTGAGAGAATAAAAAAACAGTTGCATTCATCCAGCTATAAACTAACACCACAGCGAGAAGCAACAGTTCGCGTCTTGTTAGAACACGAAGAGGATCATTTAAGTGCGGAAGATGTCTACCTCCTTGTTAAAGAGAAATCGCCTGAGATAGGCTTGGCAACTGTTTATAGAACACTTGAATTGCTAACTGAACTAAAAATTGTTGATAAAATTAACTTTGGTGATGGAGTTTCCCGCTATGACCTGCGCCAGGAAGGGGCAGCCCATTTCCATCATCACTTAGTATGTATTGAATGTGGGGCTGTTGATGAAATTCAGGAAGACTTGCTGGAGGATGTAGAGGAAGTGGTTGAGCGCCGCTGGAACTTTAAAATAAAGGACCACCGCCTTACTTTTCATGGAATCTGCTACCGCTGCCAGGATAAAAAGACAGATAACGAAACAGATGCAAACTAAACCTTGTTAACTAAACCTTTTCTTTAATTTAAGAGAAGGTTTTTTTATTGCATCTGTATTTCCCCATGCAGTAGCGCGAATGCAGTATCCCCAGCGCGAAGAGCAATTATACAGAAACAGGTATAATTCTTGTCCAAAATGGCATACCTTTTAATAAAAGATAAGAAAGTGGAGTTTTAGCTTTTCTTACAATTATGTGTTTTTGGGGGAAAAAAGAATGAAATCCTGGCTTAGTTTGGCTTTTCAAACAATTAAAGTGTTTGTCCTTTTTACCGGATGCACAATCCTTTTTTATTATGGTATTATGTGGTTAAATGAAGAATACCAGGATTATCACCGCTATGACGAACCAAAGGGAGCGGCTGTTAAAGTTTCGGCCAGCGGAACGGACCAAGATGCAAGCTGGCTGGACCGGTTAATTCTTTTCTACTTAAATGGGGAGTAATGCTATTATATGAACGATCAGTTAAAAGATTTTATTCATTATTTAATTGTAGAAAAAGGGCTTGCAAAGAACACGATTGTTTCTTATGAGAGAGATTTAAAAAGTTATTTGAAATACCTCAAGGCCGAAGAAAACTTGTCGAACCTTGAGAATGTACAGCGTGTGCAGATTGTCCATTTCCTTGGCTTTTTAAAAAAGCAGGGGAAATCTTCGAAAACACTGGCCCGGCACATAGCCTCGGTAAGAGCCTTCCATCAATTCCTGCTGCGTGAAAAAGTAGTGGGCCATGATCCTTCCGTACATATCGAATCGCCGCAAATGGAACGGTCGCTTCCAAAAGTGCTAAATATGGAAGAGGTTGAAACTTTATTGGAATTTCCTGAGATAAGGGACCATTATGGCTTGCGAGATAAAGCAATGCTTGAGCTGCTATATGCCACCGGGATTCGTGTCAGCGAGCTGATCGGCCTGGATATAGGAGATGTACATTTAACAATGGGCTTTGTAAGATGTATCGGTAAAGGCAACAAGGAGCGGATTGTGCCGATCGGGAAAACAGCAACGGAAGCCCTTGAAAGGTATTTAAATGAGGGAAGAGAAAAATTTGTTTCCAAAAGGCATAAAGACGGAGCGTTATTCTTGAACCATCATGGTAAACGGCTTTCAAGGCAGGGTTTTTGGAAGATCCTAAAGCGGCTTGCACAGGAAGCAGGCATTGAAAAGGACTTGACTCCACATACATTGCGGCATTCGTTTGCAACACATCTGCTTGAAAACGGGGCCGATTTGCGTGCAGTCCAGGAGATGCTTGGACATGCTGATATTTCTACCACTCAAATTTATACACATGTAACGAAAACACGGCTTAAGGATGTTTACAGCCAGTTTCATCCACGAGCTTAAAGTGGTAGTTTGAACAGAATAAACACCTAAAATAAAATGTCATAAAGCTGCCACGAAAAACGGCAGCTTTTTCTTGTTTTTTTACCTGTATATTATGTAAAATATAGATGTCAGACTTCTGACGAATAAAAGAGCTGATCTGGATTCTCTTCTGTAAATGAACTGGCAGAACAGACTTATTACAACAGGGGAAACTGTGTTAAATGCACCTAAAAAGGGTACTATACGAATATGATTTTTTGTAACCGTATTCAAAAAATTAGGAGGTTTTAAGATGTCCAAATATACATATAAGCGCGTATTTTTAATTGTTATGGATTCAGTTGGAATCGGGGAAGCGCCTGATGCCGAGAAATTCGGCGATAAAGGCGCCGATACACTTGGCCATATTGCAGAAAGAATGAATGGCTTAAATATGCCAAACATGGGAAAGCTCGGCTTAAGCAATATCCGGGAAATCAAGGGAATCAAAAAAGCCGTTAAGCCAATGGCTTTTTATACGAAAATGCAGGAGGCTTCCAATGGAAAAGACACAATGACTGGACACTGGGAGATCATGGGCTTGAATATCCAGACTCCATTCAGAGTGTTTCCAGACGGGTTCCCTCCAGAACTGATTTCCGAGCTTGAATCCCGTACAGGCAGAAAGATAATTGGCAATAAACCTGCAAGCGGAACAGAAATTCTGGTTGAGCTTGGAGAAGAGCACATGAATACAGGGGCATTGATTGTATATACCTCTGCTGATTCAGTACTTCAAATTGCTGCCCATGAAGAGATCATTCCAATTGAAGAACAATATAAGATTTGCAAGATTGCCCGTGAACTGACATTGGATGAAAAATATATGGTAGGCCGTGTCATTGCAAGGCCTTTCGTTGGAGATCCAGGTAATTTCCAAAGAACCTCAAATCGCCATGATTACGCGTTAAAGCCGTTTGATCGTACAGTTATGAATGAAATGGCTGATAGCGGATTGAATGTAGTAGCAATTGGCAAGATTTCAGATATTTATGATGGTGAAGGTGTAACCGAGTCAATCCGCACGACATCAAATATGGATGGCATGGATAAGATAATCGAAACGTTTGATAAGGAATTTACCGGCTTAAGCTTCTTAAATTTGGTTGATTTTGATGCTTTATTCGGGCATAGACGCAATCCGGAGGGCTACGGAAAAGCCCTGGAAGAGTATGATGCCCGTCTTCCTGAAGTATTTGCCAAGATGCAGGAAGGAGATTTATTGATGATTACAGCAGACCATGGAAATGATCCGGTCCACCACGGAACAGACCATACGAGGGAATATGTGCCGCTGCTTGTTTATGCAAAGGACATGGAAGAAGGCAAAGAGCTTCCAATCAGCGAAACATTTGCCGATATAGGGGCAACAATCGCCGAAAACTTTAATGTGAAAAAACCAGCATATGGAAAAAGTTTCTTGAACCAATTAAAGTAAGAAAAAAGCAGACGAGGAGAATAGATGATGGATTATAGCAAAATTCAAAATGCAGCGCAGTTTCTTAAAGACAAATACTCCAGCCAGCCAAGAATTGGACTTATTTTAGGATCAGGGCTTGGAGTTCTTGCAGATGAAATTGAAGACCCAGTTAAGATCCCATATAACGACATACCAGATTTTCCGGTATCCACAGTTGAAGGGCATGCAGGCCAGCTTGTGTTCGGGCGTTTGAATGGAATTGAAGTGGTAGCCATGCAAGGACGATTCCATTATTATGAGGGCTATACATTTGATAAGGTTACTTTCCCTGTCCGTGTTATGAATGAAATGGGCGTCAGTACACTGATTGTAACTAACGCAGCAGGTGGAGTGAATGAAAGTTTTTCACCTGGTGATTTAATGCTAATCTCGGACCATATCAATAATATGGGCAGCAATCCGCTAATCGGGCCTAATGATTCACGTATGGGTCCGCGTTTCCCTGATATGTCGGCAGCATATTCCAAAGAGCTAAGAAAGCTTGCAAGAGGAATTGCAGATACTCTTAACCTTAACATCCAGGAGGGTGTGTATGTTGGGAATACTGGCCCAACTTATGAAACTCCTGCAGAAGTACGAATGCTTAGAACAATGGGAGGGGATGCGGTTGGGATGTCAACTGTCCCGGAAGTCATTGTCGCACGCCATTCAGGTATGGAAGTACTCGGAATCTCCTGTATTTCAAATATGGCAGCCGGAATCCTTGATCAGCCGTTGAATCATGAAGAAGTAATCGAAACAACTGAAAAAGTCAAAGCAGATTTCCTTCGTTATGTAAAAGCAATAGTAAAAGAACTTGGTGTGTAAAAACAGATATTAAATGAAATGAAAGCTGTGGTGTTTAGGTATGAGAATGGTCGATGTTATTGAGAAGAAAAGGGACGGAATAGAGTTATCAACAGAAGAAATTCAATTTGTCATTAAAGGATATACAGACGGATCAATACCGGATTACCAAGTAAGCGCCTTGACAATGGCCATATTCTTTCAGGGAATGACTGAAAATGAAAGAGCGGATTTGACAATGGCTATGGTAGAGTCAGGGGATCAGATCGATTTATCAAAAATAGAGGGAATTAAAGTGGATAAGCACTCAACTGGCGGAGTTGGCGATACAACCACCTTAGTACTTGGTCCACTTGTAGCAGCAGTCGGAGTCCCCGTTGCGAAAATGTCTGGCCGCGGACTTGGCCATACTGGCGGAACAATCGATAAACTTGAATCTGTTGAAGGTTTCCATGTGGAAATCGAGAATGATGAGTTTATTAAGCTTGTCAACCAGAATAAGATTGCTGTCATTGGTCAGAGCGGCAATTTGACTCCTGCAGACAAAAAGCTTTATGCACTGCGCGATGTAACAGCAACAGTGGATAGTATACCTCTAATTGCCAGCTCGATTATGAGCAAAAAAATTGCAGCAGGTGCTGATGCAATTGTCCTTGATGTCAAAACAGGCGCAGGCGCATTTATGAAAACGCTGGAAGATTCCAGGGAACTGGCAAAAGCAATGGTGCGGATTGGGAACAATGTGGGCAGAAACACAATGGCAGTTATTTCCGACATGAGTCAGCCGCTTGGATTTGCGATTGGCAACGCTCTTGAAGTAAAGGAAGCGATTGATACACTTAAAGGCGAGGGGCCTGAAGATTTGACAGAGCTTTGCCTGACCTTAGGCAGCCATATGGTTTTCCTAGCGAAAAAAGCGGATTCTCTAAAAGAAGCACGTGAAAAGCTTGAAAATGCAATGAAAGATGGATCTGCTTTAGAAACTTTTAAAATATTCCTTAGCTCTCAGGGCGGAGATGCATCTGTTGTGGATGATCCCCAAAGGTTGCCGCAGTCAAAATATACATTTGAACTGGAAGCCAAAGAAGATGGCTATGTATCTGAAATTGTAGCGGACGAAATTGGAACTGCTGCGATGCTTTTGGGAGCGGGAAGAGCTACAAAAGAATCAGAAATTGATCTAGCTGTAGGCCTTGTTTTAAGAAAGAAAATTGGTGACCAGGTAAACAAGGGCGAATCTCTTGTTACAATTTACAGCAACTTCGAAAATATAGAAGAAGTAAGAGACATGCTATATGGAAACATTACAATTTCAAGTGGAAAAGTACCGGCTCCTGTACTAATTCATGAAGAAATTACTCAATAATTAAGTAAAGCCGCCAGGACAGTGTGTCTGGCGGCTTTTTTCGCTGAAAAATTCTCTTTTGGCTACTAAAACTGCAAGGCATCCTGAGCTGAAGCAGAATCCAAAAGCATCTTGAAAAAGGCTGTCCATCAGTATGAATTTAAACATACAAAAGAATTTAGTAATTACCCACCCTAACATCCCGCCTGATTTCCAATTATCAATAAAAATGACCTGCTAATGATTTTTCTTTATTTTCTATTTGGGCTCATTCGACTGTATAAATTTTCTTTAAATGGAAAAAATGGAGGCTATAAAGAATGGAGGTTTTATGTGATGACACGAATCGTCTCATTAATGTTAATAACATTTTTATTGGCAACAATCTTTGTTCCTTCAGGATTTGCAAGGGAAAGTGGTGCAGATTTGGCGGATAATGTGAAGTCCGCAATACTAATCGAACGCGATACCGGGTCGGTTTTATATGAAAAAAACAGCGGGGAACAGTTGCCTCCTGCCAGCATGACAAAAGTGATGACAATGCTGTTAATCATGGAAGCCATAGATGAAGGTAAACTGTCATGGGATGAGAAAATCCGAACAAGCGAGTATGCTGCATCAATGGGCGGTTCGCAAATATTTCTGGAACCTGGTGAAGAAATGACCACCAAGCAGATGCTCCAAGGGATTGCAATTGGTTCAGGCAATGATGCATCAGTGGCCATGGCTGAGCGAATTGCTGGCTCAGAAGAAGCTTTTGTGGAAATGATGAATAAGAAGGCGAAGGAATTAGGTCTCAAGAATACGAAGTTTCAGAATCCTACAGGCCTTCCAGCAGAAGATCATTACAGTACAGCCTATGATATGGCCATGATGGCGAAAGAGCTTCTAAAATATGAAGATATCACAAAGTTCACTGGCACATATGAAGCTTATCTGCGTGAGGATACAGATAAAAAGTTTTGGCTTGTCAATACAAATAGACTGGTCCGCTTTTATCCGGGTGTAGACGGGCTGAAAACAGGTTTTACATCGGAGGCAAAATACTGTCTTACAGCGACCGCTCAAAAAGAGGGAATGCGGGTCATCACAGTGGTTTTCGGCGCTCCAACCTCAAAGGAGCGCAATGCTCAAGTTACAAAGATGCTGGACTATGCTTTCAGCCAATATAAGACACATCCGATGTACGAGAGAAATCACGCCCTGGGAAAGGTATCTGTAAGTAAAGGCGAGAAAAAACAGGTTGAAGCTCTGACCAGCGAGCCGATTTCCTTATTAACGAAAAAGGGCGAAGGCATAGAGGATATTGAGCAAAAAGTAACCTTGGATAAAAATATTAAAGCGCCTATTCAAAAAGGCGATAAGATAGGCACTTTAACATTGACAAAGAACGGGAAGACATTGGTGGAAAGCCCGCTTGTTGCAAAGGAAGACAACAAGGAGGCAGGCTGGTGGACACTATTCAAACGCTCGATGGGCATGTTAACAAAAACTGAATAGTAGGCTAGGTACCTTTTTGAGAACTTGTCGAAAAGATACCCTATGACAACTATTTTTAGCGAATATACACTAGTTTTGTCTTCAGGAAGGAAATAAAACATTAGGCATCGAAATTGACTCACTATAAGGGCGGAGACCGGAATTTTCTGATTCAGGTTCAGCCTATCCGGCAGGAAAAAGCGAAAAGCAAGGATTATGTGCTTTTTCAGTGTAGGATACCAGATAAGGAGGCTATAGTAGTGAGTCTTAACATTAATTTGGAAGTAAAGCATGATGTTTTATGTATTCGTCTAAGTGGAGAGCTGGACCATCATTCAGCAGATGAACTGCGGGAACAGGCGACGAGAGCAATTGAAGATCATGATATCCATCATATTATTTTAAACCTTGAACATCTTTCTTTTATGGATAGTTCGGGATTGGGCGTTATTTTGGGCAGGTACAAGCAAATCAAACAAAAACATGGCGAAATGGTTGTTTGTGCGATTTCCCCTGCAGTGCAAAGACTTTTTGATATGTCAGGCTTATTTAAGATTATCCGTTTAGAGCCGACAGAGGAAAATGCTTTGCAAAGATTGGGGGTTGCCTGACCTATGAAAAATGTTATGAATTTGGAATTCAGTGCATTAAGTCAAAATGAATCCTTTGCCCGTGTGACAGTTGCCGCATTTATTGCCCAGCTGGATCCAACAATGGATGAATTAACAGAAATCAAAACAGTCGTTTCTGAAGCTGTAACAAACTCTATTATCCACGGTTATGAAAATGATCCAAATGGAGTTGTTTATATTTCTGTTCTAATTGAAGATGGTTTCATTGATATGACTATCAAGGATAAAGGGCTTGGGATTATGGATGTGGAGGAAGCCCGGCAGCCGCTGTTTACGACAAAGCCTGAATTAGAAAGATCAGGTATGGGCTTTACAATTATGGAAAATTTCATGGATGAAATTGAAATCAATTCGCAACCGGGAATAGGCACAGAGATCCGATTAAGGAAGCATTTATCAAATAGTAAAATGCTATGCAATTAAGGGAGTCTTGCTATGGATGTGGAGGTTAAATCAGATAAGGGCCAAACTTATTTAAAGGACCATGAAGTCAAGGAGCTTATAAAGCAAAGCCAAAGCGGGGATCAGGGTGCGAGGGATCGGATTGTCCAGAAAAATATGCGCCTTGTCTGGTCGGTTGTCCAGCGATTCTTAAACAGAGGCTATGAACCCGACGATCTCTTCCAAATCGGCTGTATTGGCTTATTAAAATCGGTTGATAAATTTGATCTCAGTTATGACGTAAAGTTTTCAACCTATGCAGTCCCTATGATCATCGGAGAAATCCAAAGGTTTATCCGTGATGATGGAACCGTTAAGGTGAGCCGTTCTTTAAAGGAAATGGGCAACAAAATCAGGAAGGCTAAGGATGAACTTTCAAAAACACTTGGCCGTATTCCAACAGTGACAGAGCTTTCCGAGCATCTTGAGATTTCCCCTGAAGATATCATTCTGGCACAGGAAGCAAGCCGGATCCCTTCATCCATTCACGAAACGGTGTATGAAAATGACGGAGATCCAATTACCCTCCTGGACCAAATTGACGATGGCAATGAAGGCAAATGGTTTGATAAGATTGCTCTGAAGGAAGCGATACGTGAATTGGATGAGCGGGAAAGATTGATTGTCTATTTACGCTATTATAAAGATCAGACACAATCTGAAGTGGCAGTCAGGCTTGGCATTTCCCAAGTTCAGGTTTCACGGCTCGAAAAAAAGATATTGCAGCAAATGAAAGACCGGATGGATTTGTAAAATCCACTCGGTCTTTTATTTTGGCTGTTTTCGCAAACTTTTAGCTCTTCTCTAAAGGCTCTTTTCATATAAATTGTTGTTTTTGGACTCTAAAGCTTGCCCTTTGATTTCCGCTCCAGTCACGCAGCGAACCCGCGGGGAGGAACGGGAGCCTCCTCGGCGTTTCACGCCTGCGGGGTCTCCCGCTCCCTCTCTTCCCGCAGGACATTGAATAGGCTTCCTCGAATTACCACCGCACGAAGAAAATGCGAATGCATTTTCGAGGATCAAGTGCCTTCCACTCCAATCAACTCAGTAATTAAAACTAGTTTGTAAGCAACATGCTTAGAATGATTTTTTGCTGTACAGCTAACTATAAAAAATAAAGCTTTTTTCCTAAAAAGTCCTCTAAACCTTCCAGCAAAGCCGAAAAATCCAATTCCTCTTTATACAGCCAATTATTGGTCTTCATGAAGCAAATATATGTAACTCATACTAAATATACGAGGAAATCACTGTGTGGGAAGTGAGCGTAATGGAAAAAACGGTTTATATTCGCTTGCGGCATCGCCTGCAAGTTCGGCCGGATGAGATTATTCTTCTCAAGGATATCGCTCAAGTCATTGCAGATGAGGGTATTTATGAACCGCTATGCAAACTTGCTTTGTATCGGGTAACGGACAATGACCGGAACATAATCATTATTGACGTTATGAAAGTGATCCGCGCTATAACTAAATCATTTCCGAACCTGGAAGTCCAGTCAATAGGGCCGGCTCAGGCAATTGTCGAGGTTGTCACAAAGAAGCGAAAAGTTTCCCTCCCACTTTTCCTGTTGGTTTGGGCCCTGCTATTTATTGGGGCTGCACTGGCCATTATGAATTTCCATGAAGATGTCAGCATGCAAGCTGTCCAGCTAAGAATTTACACAATTATAACAGGAGAAGTGGATAGCAAGCCGCTCATCTTTCAAATTCCATATTCAATCGGGCTGGGCCTGGGGATGATTATTTTTTTTAACCATGTCTTTAAAAAACGGCTTAATGAAGAACCAAGCCCTTTGGAAGTGGAAATGTTCAATTATCAGCTTGACCTAGATAATTATGTTGCTTTACATGAGAACAAGGAGAGTATGAAGCACATTGATGACAATTAATGTTGTTTTGGTGATGATAATTGGGTTTGCTGGAGGGTTGGCGGTTGGCTCAGGCTTCGTTGCATTTTTGGCAGTTTTGGGAATCATACCGAGACTTACTCAACTGACTAAAACGATGAAAATGATACACCATTATGAAGCTGCAGTCGTTTTAGGTGCATTGGCAGGAGCATTGGCGTCCCTTTGGAATCCGGTTTTGTTTTTTACACCATATCTTTTGATCCCGCTAGGTCTGGCCGCAGGTGTATTTGTAGGAATGCTTGCAGCCGCCCTAACTGAGGTGTTGAACGTTTTTCCGATCCTTGCGAAAAGGATCGGTGTTGATGGAAAAATTGCCATATTGCTAATGGCGTTTGTATTTGGAAAAGTAATCGGCTCACTATTTCAATGGGTGTACTTTGTTAACAAATAAGATAGTATACTGCCGAAAAGGCTGGCTGCAGAGTTTTGTTTAAACAATATTCATTCGGAAAGGAAAAATTATTATGGATGATCGGAGGCACGTCATTCTTATAACTGATGGAGACGACTATGCAAGGAAAACTGTTGAGCTTGTTGCAAAGGAAATTGGGGGCAGATGCTTGTCCTTGTCTCATGGAAATCCTTCTGTATTAACCGGCCAGCAAATCGTTAAGCTCATAAAAAAAGTCTCCCATGACCCTGTCCTTGTCATGTTTGATGACAGCGGATTTATTGGGGAGGGTGCAGGAGAGAATGCACTGAAATATGTGGCGTGCCATAAAGATATCCATGTTTTAGGTGTTATAGCGGTAGCTTCGAAAACGAGGCAGGCTGAATGGACAAAAGTTGATGTTTGTATTGATAGCAATGGGGAGCTCACTCCATATGGTGTAGATAAGTTTGGTGTTCCTGAGATGGAAGTAGGGCGCATCAATGGCGATACTGTATATTGTCTTGATCAATTAGATGTTCCGATTATTGTGGGAATCGGTGATATTGGGAAAATGTCGAAAAAGGACCATTACGAAAAAGGTTCACCAATTACCAGGAAGGCAGTAGAACTTGTTTTGGAAAGGAGCGGATATGATGTCTGACAGCAAGAAGAAAGATAAAATGCCCATTCCTGAATCTGTTAATGAAATTGAAAGGTATATGAAAGACAGAGTTGGCCTGGGAGATAGTTTTGATTTAGGAGTCCGCAAGTTAAAGGTTTTAAGAAAAGATGTCCATTTTTATTATATAAATGGCTTGACTGATACCCAGTTTATTATTGAAATTGTTGAAGGGCTTGTTGAAATTAACGATAATGAAAAACTTTCAACTAAATTGTTTGAAATAGTTGAAAACCGAATCATGCACCAGTCCGTTGAACATATAAAAACGATGGATGAGCTGGTTGACCAGGTACTATCAGGACTTATTGTAGTGGTTGTAGAGGGAGCTGGAGTAGGTCTTGTTGTAGATGTACGAAGCTATCCAGGAAGGACACCGCAGGAACCGGATACCGAAAAAGTCGTCCGTGGCTCTCGTGACGGGTATGTTGAGAATATTATCGTAAATACTGCATTAACAAGAAGAAGGATTAGGGATGAAAGACTTCGATTTGAAATTATGCGGGTAGGTGAGCGTGGCAAAACAGATGTTGCTATAGGTTATATTAAAGATGTTGCTAATAAGGATTTGGTCGACCTAATCAGAAAAGAAATCAAAGCGATCGAAATTGATGGAATCACAATGGCTGACAAAACAGTTGAAGAGTTTTTGTTAAAGCAGGGTTATAACCCGTTCCCGCTTGTCCGCTATACGGAAAGAGCTGACGTGGCAGCTGCCCATTTGCTGGAAGGGCATGTTATTGTATTCGTAGATACATCACCAAGCGTCATCATCACACCTACTACTTATTTTCATCATTTGCAGCATGCTGAAGAATATAGACAATCGCCAGCAGTTGGAACGTTTGTCCGCTGGATCCGCTTTCTGGGATTGCTTGCATCTATCGTACTGTTGCCGTTATGGTTTTTGTTTGTTCTGGAGCCTTCGCTCTTGCCGGAAAGAATTGCGTTTGTCGGCCCAAATGAAGAAACAAATGTACCAGTAATTGTGCAATTATTTCTTGCTGATGTGGGAATTGAATTCCTCCGAATTGCAGCCATTCATACACCGACACCGCTTTCGACAGCGATGGGCTTAATTGCTGCGGTACTCATAGGGCAAATCGCTATAGATGTTGGGTTGTTTGTGCCGGAAGTTATTTTGTACGTTGCTTTGGCGGCAATCGGGACATTTGCTACACCGAGCTATGAGCTCAGTATCGCCAATAAAATAGTGAGGCTGGGACTTCTGGTGTCAGTAGCCCTGTTCCATACACCAGGACTAGTCGTGGGGTTAACCTTGCTCATCTTGCTGCTTGCTAGCATTAAATCTTTGAATACGCCTTATTTATGGCCATTTATTCCGTTCAGTCCAGTAGCTTTATCTCAAATATTGATTCGCCGGTCAATGCCTGGTTCAAAAATCCGGCCAAGTATCGTTCAGACAAAGAATCGTTATAAGCAGCCATGAAGCAATAAATACACGGAATGCCGATTGCGAAAATACACGAAATATGGTAAAGTGTTTTTAATTGAATAAAGGATTAAAGGAAACAGAATAGACAGTCTCTTGCGGAAACTGTCTATTTCTTTAATAAATTTTAATTGATGTTTAGCAGGGGCAATATATGCTTGATTTTTAAAAGAGAGGGTTGCTTCTTTTTAGATCCTGTCGGATGTAAAAAGTCCTGTGCTTCGCTAAAAGGGAAGAGGGGGAAACATGTTTTTTCACGGCACAATGAAAGTTAATGATAAAGGGCACCTGGAGATAGGCGGTATGGACACTGTTGAACTCGCCGGCCAATTTGGAACGCCATTATACGTATATGATGTAGCTCTAATAAGGGAAAGAGCAAGAGGATTTAAGCAGACTTTTGAGAACCTGGGAATTACGGCTCAAGTAGCATATGCGAGCAAAGCTTTTTCAACTGTAGCTATGGTACAGTTGGTTGATGAAGAAGGCCTATCACTTGATGTTGTTTCAGGCGGCGAATTATACACAGCTTTAGCTGCAGATTTTCCTCCTGAAAGGATCCATTTTCACGGCAACAATAAAAGCAAAGAAGAACTGGAAATGGCTCTTAAATATAATGTCGGCTGCATCGTTGTCGATAATTTTTATGAACTGGACCTTCTCCAGGAAACCTGTGAATCGCTTGCCATTAAGACGAAAATCCTTTTAAGGGTAACACCGGGAATTGAAGCCCATACCCATGACTATATTTTAACAGGGCAGGAAGATTCCAAATTCGGATTCGATCTTCAAAATGGCCAGGCTGAAGAGGCATTAAAAAAGGCTATGTATTCCGAGTGGATTGAAACGCTTGGACTGCATTGCCATATTGGCTCCCAGATTTCGATACAACAGGATTTATTTTAGCGGCCAAGAAAATCTTTGAAAAGATGTACGAATGGAAAGAAGCATATTCTTATGAACCCCAAGTGCTTAATTTGGGAGGAGGGTTCGGAATCCGCTATACAGGGGATGATGATCCCATTCCTGCATCTCAATATGTTGAAGAAATTATTGGGGAAGTTAAAAATCAGGCTGAGCATTATTCAATGAAAATGCCTGAGATTTGGATTGAACCGGGCCGTTCCCTTGTTGGAGATGCAGGGACTACACTATATCAGACAGGTTCCCGCAAAGAGGTTCCAAATGTCAGGAACTATTTGGCTGTGGACGGCGGTATGAGTGATAATATCAGACCGGCTCTTTATCAGGCGAAATATGAAGCGGTTTTGGCAAACAGAGTAATGGAGAAGCCGGAAGAGACTGTTTCGATTGCAGGTAAATGCTGTGAATCGGGCGATATGCTCATTTGGGATTTGCCGCTTCCGAAGGCAGGGGATAAAGATATTTTGGCTGTCTTTTGCACCGGTGCTTACGGCTATTCCATGTCCAACAATTACAACCGTATCCCAAGGCCGCCTGTAGTATTTGTTGAAAATGGCGAAGCGAAGCTGGTTGTCAAAAGGGAAACGTACGAGGATATATTGCGACTGGATTTGCCGATCAATGAAAAAATAAAAAATTAAGCTGCCTGGTCCCAGGCAGCTTTACTTTTTGAGGCTGTGCACTTATGAGAAAAAGGCTTTAATAGCATCTATTGCGCTAACGAAAAAACGCTTTAGGCTTTCTAAGAACCCCTGTCCCTCTTCACTTTCAAGGTAATTGGAGATTTTGTCTTTTGCTTGATTGAGCTGTTCGCCTACTTGGTTCCAGTCGATATTCAGCTCTTTTAGCTTATTAAATAAATCTATTAAACTTAAAATCTCTTGTTCAGTCAAAGTGATGCCGAGTTCCTTTGCTGCATTTTCGATAATGGTTCTTAGCTCTGCATCTGTCTCAGGTGCATTTTTTGCAATCTCTTCTTTAATCTTTGCAATTAAAGCGGCTGCATTCTCTGTTCCTACCGAATCTCCAAGCTTGGCTGTTTCAACCATTTCTTCGTTGGCAGCCTGCTTTACATCTTCAGGAATAGTTTTTTCTGCAGATATTTCATAAGCTTTAATGATACCGGTTAAAGCAGCGGTGCCTGAAACAGGGGCAGGAGCTGTTATATAGATTTTCGCATCTTTTACGCCTGCTGTTATAAGCGCATTAATATACATTTCATCGGTTACCCAGTTAATATTCTTGGTTTCGACTTCGAGTCCAGAGCCTGGTTTAGCGATCGTAACTGCTGAAGAAGATATGGCCCTTGTTCCGATCAGGGCTTTGGAAATATAGTTACCCAGGTATTTATGTTCTTCTTCATTTGAAACAGTAATAATGGCAGCATCTTTGGGAGCTTCCATCTCAGCGAGAAGCATATTTTTTTGTTCTTCGGATAAATTCTCTCCTAAAGTGATGATCATGTCACCTTCTGCCATATCAGCAAATGCCTGCAATGGCATAATAAATATCATCGAAATCATGAATATGGCAAGCATTTTATTCCATTTCATTTTGTTTCCTCCCGGAGTAAAATATTAAAGCCATTAAGTTAAGTGTTGAAACCTGAGAAAGGGTATATCTATATCTCACTGCTTTTTCATAGAAGCAGAATGGCTTTACTTGTTAATAGACGATTAAAAAATAGAAAAGGTTTCACAGGTTCCTTAACGAAACCTTAGCTCAAAATTCCTAATTCAGCAAGCGGAATGGAATTATTAAAGAGAATAGTGTAAAATGAATAATAGTTTAAAAGCAATAGGTTTGATATTGTAAAGTGGAGGCAGTAAATAATTATGAAAAAAAGCAATTGGCTTCTTTTTATTTTATTGCTGGTGCTAAGTCTCGGTTGGGGACTGGTTTACTGGTTTTTCATCGTATAAAGTATTGTGCAGATCAGGGATAAGGCAAGATAAGGATAAAGAAAATCAGCCGGTTTGATCCGTAAGATAACAATGTTCAGCCTGAATACATATAATGGTAAGGGAAGTTTACAAAGTTAATAAATTGGGAAAAATAGTTTATGATGTTTTTATTCAAATAATGAGGGATTAATATGCTAATTCGATATAAAAAATCATTTGAAAAAATTGCAATGGGTCTTTTATCTTTTATGCCAAATGAGAAAGATTTGAAAAGATTGCAGCAAACGATGAAGCAATATGAAATGGAAGAAAATTGGCAGTTGTTTCTTTGGAAAGAAGGAGAAGATATTATTGGGCTGGTAGGTGTAACTGCAAGTGACAGTACCTTGGAAATTCAGCATATCTCTGTCAATCCTTCACACCGTCATCAGGGAATAGGCAAAACGATGATAAAAGCACTGGATGAACTTTATCCGGGGAAAAGCCTGACAGCTACGGAAGAAACCAAATCCTTCCTGAATAAATGCGATTTGAATGAGAATAAGGAAAAAGGCAGTGAATAGAAACTATTCCTGCCTTTTTCTCTATTTCATTTGTTTTCTATGCATTGCTTCAAACCGCTCTTTAATTACCTCGCTCCGGTCCCTTTTTTTATGGCGGTAAACTAAGTTTTCATCATCCAAGTTACTATTGGCACACCATTTAAATCCTTGTCCTGAGCACATTTTTATGCATTTTGCTTGGAGAATCGGATCTTCAATAGGTAAATTAAAGCTCGTATAATTGCCGCCTGCCTTAATTACTTGCAGTCTGTTTTTTAAGTCCTCGATCAATTGACCAGCCTCAAGCCCTAGCTTTGTCATTTCAGCTGGCTGGTTTTCCAGGATGCTGATTCCTTTCCTAAGGGTACGCTCTGCCCCCTTGAAATTTCCCCGGCGATGATGGTAAAAGGAAACTGCCATAAGAATAAGACCGACCCAGTGGGAAGTTTTATTATTTCTATCAACGCTTTTCCAGTATTCCTCAAGTACTTCATGGCATTCAAAATAATCGCGATCACCATGAAAATGGACCAGAAACTTTATATAATCATCCGGATACATAGTTTCACTCCCTGCGAATTCTATCTATATTTTAACATACAGGCCTGAGGGATCTATGCTGAAAAATAAAAACCCGGAATCATCCGGGCTTTAAGCTATTTTAAATAACGGCTTTTTTGCTGTTTTCGTAAATTTTGTTGCTATTTGAGAAGTGCGAGACCCCACAGGCGAAGCCGAGGAGGCTCGTAACCCTCCCCGCGGAAAGCAAATGCCCGCAGCGGAAATCAACGGTCTGAATTCAAAAGCAAAAACAACAATCTTTTAGCGAAAAAAGCCTAAATAAAATACTTTTTTATATTTTTAGAAGCACCAGGAAGCTCCCACAATGATCAATAAAATGAACAATACAACAATCAAAGCAAATCCGGTTCCCCAGCAATCGCCAATTCCAGCATTAGACATATCAAATACCTCCTGTTATCTTTGTATTCCATACATCCTATGTAGGCATTAGCCGGAGTGTTTGGGCGAATCCATTATTTTTTTGAGGATATTAGAGGATAATCTAGGACATAGGGTTATTTTTCTATTGGATAACACTAATGAATAATCTATACTAAATATAGTCTTTTACTATGTTTGCAGGGAATCGGATGTAAATTAATTTAATTTTTCAGAAAAATTTGGTGGGAATTTTATGCAATATGATCATTATAATGTAAAGATTGATGCTTTTGAGGGGCCGCTTGATTTGCTCCTTCATCTAATCAACCGGCTGGAAATAGATATTTATGATATTCCGGTCTCGGAAATTACCGAGCAATATCTTTTATATATACATACAATGAAGGAGCTTCAGCTTGATGTAGCGAGCGAATACCTTGTAATGGCTGCTACGCTTCTGGCTATTAAAAGCAAAATGCTGCTGCCGAAGCATGAAGAGGAAGAACTTGAAGACGAATTCGGAATGGATATGGAAGAAGATCCAAGGGATGAATTAGTTGAACGGCTTATTGAATATCGGAAATTTAAGGAAGCGGCAGATGAACTTAAAGAGCGTGAGCAGGAAAGAAGCCTAATGTTTACGAAACCGCCAGCGGACCTTTCGGATTTTGTAAAGGATGCTCAGCCAGAAAAAGCAGAATTGAACGTTAGCCTCTATGATATGCTTGGAGCTTTACAGAAGTTGTTAAGAAGAAAAAAGCTGCAGAGGCCTTTGACTACCAGAGTTGCCCGGCAGGAGATTCCCATTGAAAAGCGGATGTCCGAAATTGTAGAGCAGCTAAAAAACATGAAGGGCAGGAAAAGCTTTAATGAACTTTTTCCGGTACCTGACAGAGAATATATAGTTGTAACGTTCCTTGCAGTATTGGAGTTAATCAAGCGCAGGGAAATACAAGTTGAACAGGATCGGAATTTTTCAGAAATCTATGTGGCTTCCATGGAAGGAGGAGAAAAACATGGAGATTATTAATTGGAAGGGGATAGCAGAAAGCCTGCTGTTTGCAGCGGGTGATGAAGGCTTATCTTTAAAGCAAATTGCGCATGTCCTTGACGTTGAAGAAATACAGGCCCGTGAAATCATGGATGACTTAATGAATGATTACAAAGACAATAGCACACGCGGGATTATGGTGGTTGAGCTTGCGGCCACATTTCAGCTTGTTACAAAAAAAGAGTACTCCAATTATCTAAAGAAGCTTGTGGAATCACCCTCGGCTGCTACCTTATCACAGGCGGCACTCGAAACCCTGGCTATCATTGCTTATAGACAGCCAATTACAAGAACAGAAATCGAAGAAATACGTGGAGTTAAGACCGAAAGGCCTCTCCAGACACTGGCTGCAAAAGCACTAATCAAAGAAGTCGGACGGGCAGAAGGTACCGGGCGTGCTTACTTGTATGGAACGACAAAGGAATTCCTTGATTATTTTGGGCTTAAGAGTATTGAAGAACTGCCGCCTCTTCCAGATAAGGTAAGTGAAGAAGAAGATTCTTTCCAGGAAGAAGCTGATCTATTTTTTGAAAAGTTTCAGGAGATAGATTCTTGAGTTTTCTGACACATTACAATGGAAGTATGGTAAAATAAACTTAAATTTTTCCCTTTTCTTTTCTAAATAGCTGTCATACATATATTGTATAACCACCGAGGGAATTAGGAGGGTTTTACTTGCTGATTAAATACTGCAGGGGATACGAATTGGAAAAAGAAAAGCCGAACACATCTGAAGACTTTTTTAATCGTAGCGAAGTTGTGTTTGAAGAAGATGGGCAGGAAAAGACCTTTCATGTTTTATATGTCCGCTTCTTTGATGAATCCATTAATGAATTTACACCTTATGGGAGTGACCCGGTCTTTGCTGCGGGTACCAGAGAAGTGGAATTCAAGGATATTGTTGCACTTTCATGTTTACTTAAAAACCCGGGTTTCCGGCACCGCAAACGTATCTATATTAATTCAAAGGCTGACTTTGCATCCTATTTTCAGGATCTTGACTTTTCCAAGCTTCCCTCAATTTTTGAAGCGCTGGAGATTAAAAAATCCTATGACCTGCGATCTCCTTTAGAATTTATTATTCAACCGCAATAATAGCCAGTCTACAAATATGGGGGTGTGATAATTGGGAAATTCAATCGTTAAATCACAAATGGAAGATGTGAAAAATTTCCTCGGTAATAGCGTTAAAGTTTTTGAAGACTTTTTAAATAATACAACTATTAGGGACTTAGAGGCAGAAAAACAGGGAAATGCGGATTATTACAAAAGTATCCTATCCCATGTTAGAAAGCTGATTGTCTTTTGTGAAGAAGGGCTCGATACCTGCAATATTATTTCGAAAAGCGACCCTTTCCAAAAAGGTGCTGCCGAGAAAACTTTATACCGTATCTATCATCAATGTATTGAAGAGTTCTTCTCTCCTAAAAATGATGCATGGTTTGAAAATAGCCGTTCAGCCTATACAGGCAAAAACTCCATCCAGTTCCATGAGGAAGTGCCGGACAGCCTAAAAGCTCTGTTTCGCCAATTGGAAGGAGAATTCCAAAGGATTAGAGAAGAACTTGAGTATTACGAAACAGATTACCGCACAAAAATGATTCAATCTAAATAATAGTTTAAGAGAGAACAGCAGACTGCTGTTCTTTTTTTTGATTGAATATTTAAATCCGATATTACCTATTAGAGACAGCCAGGTAAACGGAAATAGCTGTTAACCGGTTTGAGCACGTATAAGGAAAAATCTCGACGCAACGTACTACTGTAACGGCTAAATACAATCCAAATAGGTGCAATCCCAAACTGAATCTTACTTATTTCTTGGTAATTAAACTAAAATCCAAGTAAAATACCTCCTCGCACCTTTCTTATATTCCTAGGCAATCGTACAAACTTGCGCTCATACATATAGAAAGGGAACCAAATAAGGAAGTGAGTGATGGAACGTATGAGTAAAATGGAAGATTACATCAAAGAAGTGTCACAATGGAACAAGGAGTTGAGAGGTTTTTTGGAATCGGAGGATGTTGATAAAAATAATGAGCTTTGGCAGAGGCTGGATAGTTTTACGGACATAATGGAAGGAATTACAGGGCACCTGGATATTCGAGAGTTGGAAAAAATCCAGGAACAGGTGGATGGGCTTCATTCAGACATGGAGAATTATTTTACAAATAGACAGAGGGTTGGGAATGTCTATATGAACGAACCGTATATCGCTGCCGGTAAACATACCCTGCCGCAGCTGCCGTATGATTATAAGGCACTTGAACCCCATATTTCAGGCGAAATAATGAAGCTTCATCATGATAAGCATCATCAATCCTATGTGGACGGGTTAAATAAAGCAGAGAATATGCTGCAAATTGCAAGGGATAAAGGAGATTACAGTCTTGTAAAACACTGGTCCCGCGAACTGGCTTTTCATGGTTCAGGACACTACCTCCATACGATTTTCTGGAATAACATGAGTCCAAAGGGAGGCGGGAAGCCATCGGGGGCTTTATTGAATGAGATCAATAAGTACTTTGGAAGCTTTGATCGGTTCAAGACTCATTTTTCAGAGGCGGCCAAACAGGTCGAAGGTGTAGGCTGGGCACTTCTTGTATGGTCACCAAGGGCCCGCAGGCTTGAAATTCTTCAGTCAGAAAGGCATATGCTCCTGACTCAATGGGATACAATCCCATTGCTTGTTTTGGATGTATGGGAACATGCTTATTATCTCCAGTACAAAAACAATCGCGGCGATTACGTGAAAAACTGGTGGAATGTTGTTAACTGGAAGGATGTTGAGAACCGGTTCCTGAAAGCATCAGAACTGAAATGGAAGCCGTTTTGATAAGTAAGCGGGAAACAGAATCCTGTTTCCCGTCTTTTATTATGGCTGTTTATTCGCAAACTTTTTTACTTTTTAAAATAGTGGAGGCAGGTTGGTTTCCGCTCCAGGGTGCTCGCTTTCCGCGGGGGGCGGTGCCTCCTCGGTGCGCAGCACCTGTGGGGTCTCACCTGTCCCACTCCTCCCGCTGTTCGCTGAGCACCTGGAGCGATAATAAAAAAGCAAGTTTTTTTAAAAAAAGGACAAGCATATTTGTGCAGCAATCACATCAGGACATGTTTTACTTAATAGTCATATCACTACTTGTCCTGCATAAACTTGTACAAACAAAAGAAAAGCATCGGCATCCTTCTCAAGCAGCCATTTTATCACGCAATGAGTTTCCGAGCTTTTCTGAAAAAATAGACATCCATAAAAGGAGACGGGGTTTTGTGCAATGAAAATCTTAAACAGGCTGATGGCCTTAATATTAGTTGCTGCATTGATGATCTTGAATATTCCGCAGAAGGCAGAAGCTTCTGTTTCAGTGAGTGCTCGAAGCGCTATATTAATGGAGCAGGATTCAGGACGCATTCTTTATGAGAAGGAAGCAAATAAAGTCAGAAGAATCGCGAGCATTACAAAAATTATGACTGCCATCCTGGCGATAGAATCCGGAAAGTTGGATGAAACGGTTAAAGTAAGTGATCAGGCTGTAAGAGCTGAAGGGTCATCGATTTATTTGCAGCCAGGTGAAAAAATAAAGCTTGAGGACCTGGTATACGGACTTATGCTTCGTTCAGGAAATGATTCCGCAGTTGCCATTGCTGAGCATGTCGGCGGCAGCCTTGAAGGTTTTGGTTTTTTAATGAATCAGAAAGCGGAAGAAATTGGGATGAAAAATACTCATTTTGCTAATCCTCATGGTCTGGACGATCATGAAGACCATTATTCAACAGCCTATGACATGGCCTTGTTAACAAGATATGCCATGAAAAATGAAATGTATCAAAAGATTGCTGGTACTGAAGTGCACAGGGCTCCAAATCCGAATGAAAGCTGGGACAGAGTGTGGAAAAACAAAAACAGACTGCTGACAGAATTATACGAGTATTGCACCGGCGGAAAAACAGGATATACGAAACGCGCAAAGAGAACCCTTGTTACTACTGCTTCGAAAGGTAATTTGAACCTGATAGCTGTAACCTTGAACGGACCGGATGATTGGAACGACCATATCAATATGTATGAGACCGCATTTAAAAATTACGATGTGGTAGAGGTTCTGCCTCAAGGGTCTATTAAGGATATAGAGGATGAATTTTATAAAAATAAAGTATATTTGAAACAAGCATACAGCTACCCAGTGACAAAAGAAGAAAAAAACCATTTTAAAATTGACTTCAAGTTTCAAAAACCAAAGGAAGAGTGGGAAGACAGCCGGGAAATACCGGAAGTTGTCGGACAGGCAACTGTCTATTTTGATAACCAGCCTGTAAAAAAACTTGCTATATATTATAAAACGGAAAAAATAAAAGAAGATAAGTCTCTATTAGACTATTTTAGAAGCTTGTTTACCACCATCGCCGGAGTGAAAAAAAATGGTTAATATCATATGGGTTATGCTGACTGCAATTGGAATCCTTTTTGCAATGATTAATGGCACCATGAATGAGGTGAACGAAGCGATCTTTAACGGTGCAAAAGAAGCGGTCACATTATGTATCGGATTGATCAGCATCCTTGTTTTTTGGCTAGGCATGATGAGGATAGCTGAGGATGCCGGACTTCTAAAAAAGCTGGCTGCCCTTTTCAGGCCCATTGTAATAAGACTTTTTCCAGAGATTCCAAATGACCATCCGGCAATGGGGTATATACTTTCCAATATGATGGCCAATATGTTTGGTTTGGGGAATGCTGCAACGCCACTCGGCATAAAAGCCATGGAGGAGCTTAAAGAATTGAATGGGGGCAAAAATGAAGCGAGCCGGTCAATGGTTACCTTTTTGGCTATCAATACTTCCAGCCTCACTTTAATACCTACAACCGTGATAGCGATCCGGATGAATTATGACTCCGCCTCTCCTACTGATATCGTGGGTCCTACTTTAGTTGCTACCTTTTGCTCTACATTGGCGGCTATAATGATCGACCGTTATTTCTATTATCGAAGAACCCGTAAAGGATGAGGTATAAATGGAGATTGTATCAGTTATTTCACTCTGGTTTATTCCAGTTTTAATAGGTTTTATATTAGTATATGGTACTTTTAAAAGGGTACCTACATATGAAAGTTTCGTAGAAGGGGGAAAGGAAGGCATCAAAATT
The DNA here is from genome assembly GCF_058145115.1 of Cytobacillus sp. C11.1. Taxonomy (NCBI): domain Bacteria; kingdom Bacillati; phylum Bacillota; class Bacilli; order Caryophanales; family Bacillaceae; genus Cytobacillus; species Cytobacillus sp. C11.1. The sequence goes on from NZ_CM176935.1 coordinate 2,386,498, forward strand.
GCTGTATCGATTATTCCTTTCCTCGTAGGCATGCTAGTGGCAATCTCGGTTTTCAGGGCGTCAGGAGCACTTGAATATTTAATGGATTTTATCAGGCCTGGACTGGAGGCAATCGGAGTGCCGCCAGATATCGTACCCTTGGCTATTATTCGTCCCATTTCTGGAACCGCAGCCCTGGGGATGACCAGTGATTTAATAGCGGTCCATGGACCCGATTCTTTTGTTGGCAGGCTTGCTTCTGTCATGCAGGGAAGTACGGATACGACCTTCTATGTATTAACCGTTTATTTTGGGGCGGTTGGAATCAAGAAAATGGGGGATGCCTTAAAAGTTGGACTGCTTGCCGATTTGGCCGGAATCATTGCTGCAATCATGATCGTTACGCTTGTGTTTGGAAGTGTATAAGATTCTTCTGCTTTCCTTGGAGGGGGCTTTTATGGAAATTAATATGTTCTTAATAAATCAGTATTATAAAGAAGGTACCTGCTGAAAGGTATCTTTTTTTGTTTTTGTGCTTATGTCCGTGCTTCAGGCTAATTCATGATTGCTGCGAACTCACTTATTTGATCATGGTTGCTTTGAAAACATGGCGAATTGTGTCATAATTCATTAGGAGTGAAAAAAGAATGAAAATCTGTTATTAAATCTATGAGGTGACATAAATGGAAAGATTGCAAAAAGTCATTGCCCATGCAGGGTTTGCTTCACGAAGAAAAGCTGAGGAGCTTATGGCTGAGGGACGCGTAAAGGTAAACGGAAAAACAGTCAAAGAACTGGGAGTAAAGGTGTCGCCGTCAGATCGAATAGAAGTCGATGGAATTCCTGTAGAAAGGGAAGAGCCTGTTTACTTTCTCCTGTATAAGCCAAGAGGCGTGATTTCAGCTGTATCCGATGATAAAGGAAGGAAAGTTGTCACAGATTACTTCGAAGGAATTAAACAAAGAATTTATCCTGTAGGAAGGCTGGATTATGATACATCAGGCCTGCTGGTTCTTACAAATGATGGCGAGTTTGCAAATCTGTTAATGCATCCAAGCAATGAAATTGAGAAGGTGTATGTTGCCAAGGTAAAAGGAATTCCTTCCAGGGAGAGCATTAAGAACCTTCAAAGAGGGGTCGTACTAGAAGATGGAAAAACAGCCCCTGCAAGGACAAAGCTTTTATCAATGGATAAGAAAAAACAAACATCCATTATTGAGATCAGCATTCATGAAGGACGTAACCGCCAGGTAAGAAGGATGTTTGAAGCGATAGGGCATCCTGTTCTCAAGCTAAAAAGGGAAAGATACGGATTCCTGACTTTGCAGGGATTATCAGCTGGGGATGCAAGGGAACTAACAGCCCATGAGGTGAAGCAGCTACGTGCACTTGCGATGAAGAAAAAGTGATAAATAGCTGGCTGGCTTCTAAAAAATTCATAGAAGTGTCACAGTTACGCTCATTTGTTAACAATGTCGGCATGTTGAAAAATGATATAATAATAAACAGCTGTGCAGGCTATTCATGATCCTAAGTTGCTACATAGTAACCTGATAAATTGTTAATAATGAAGAAATTTGATTTTTTAGACTCCGTTTCCGATTGATATAATCGTTAAGGGGTCGGCTTCGGGAGGGATTTATATATGAAAAAGCAGCGTCTGGTAATGAGAACAGTCATTCTGCTTGTCCTTGGTGCTGCAGTGGCATATACCTTATACGCTAATTTTACAAAAGATCAGGTGCAAAAGGTTGCTGTCGGTGAAAAAGCGCCTGACTTTGTTCTGACAGATATGGATGGGAAGAAACATCGGCTTTCAGATTATGAAGGACAAGGGGTTTTCCTGAATTTCTGGGGTACATGGTGCAAGCCTTGTGAAAAAGAAATGCCTTATATGAACAACCAATATAAACAATTTAAAGACCAGGGTGTTCAAGTGCTGGCAGTCAATGTAGGGGAAACCGACCTGGCAGTAAATAAATTTTCTGACCGTTACAATCTGTCGTTCCCAATAGTAATAGATAAGGAAACCCAGGTTCAATCAGCGTATGGAATTAATCCTCTTCCTGCTACCTTTTTGATTGATAAAGAAGGAAAGGTGATCAAGTATATAACAGGAGAGATGACTGAAGCTACGATTAAGGACTATATGGAACAGATTAAACCATAAGTTACGGGGAGTTTTTATATATGAAAGAAGTAAAATGCGAATGCGGCCATGTAAATCCGCATGGAACGGTTCTTTGTGAATCCTGCGGCAAGGTTTTGGAAGAAAAAGATAAAGAAAAAAAGCTTCTGGATATGCGGTATGAAGGAAGTGCCCGCCGTTCGCAAACCTATAATAAAACGATCGTTGATAAAATTTGGAACTTTTTTTCGTCTGTAAAAGTCGGGGTCTGGCTCATTGTTATTACGCTGGTTGCTTCAGCACTTGGCACGATCCTGCCGCAGGAAATGTATATCCCGCCAATCATGCCAGCAGCTGAATATTACGAGGATCAGTATGGTTGGATAGGCAAGTTATACTATGATCTAGGATTCCATAATCTATACAGCTCCTGGTGGTATCTAATTTTGATTGCCTCCATTGGAATATCGCTGGTAATATGCAGCCTTGACAGGGTTGTTCCATTATACAGGGCTTTGAAAAAGCAGCGGGTAAGCAGGCACGAAAGCTATCTGCAGCGCCAGAGGGTTTTTGGAGTTTCAGAAGTTGAAAATACAGACCAGGCTTTTTCAATTGCAAAAGGTAAGTTAAAAGAAAAGAAATACAAATTAAGAGAAGAAGATGGAAACCTTCTTGCTGAAAAAGGCCGCTTTTCAAGATGGGGCCCATACGTTAACCATGTTGGACTTATCATATTTCTAATAGGCGGCATGCTGCGTTTTGTTCCCGGCATGTATGTAGATAAAATTTTATGGATTCGGGAAGGTGAGACTAAGGTCATCCCAGAAACCAGTGGGGAATACTACCTGAAGAATGATGCATTCATTCTTGAAGTCTACGATAAAGAGAAGGATAACAAAGTGTTCGGTGAAGCCATTGATAAAGCTGGAATGGTAGCCAAAAACTACCAGTCGAATGTCACTCTTTATAAAAAACAGGGAGATGCAGTTGCAGGAGAAGAGGCAGACCTTGAGAAAGTGAAAGATTTCGAAATAAGGGTAAATGAGCCTCTCAAGTTTGAAAACTTTGCTTTATACCAAGTGGATTACAAACTTGATGAATTAAATAAAATGTCCTTCGCCTTGACCAATAAACAGACTGGTGAAGAGTTTGGCGACTTAACAATTGATTTAAATGATCCAAAGGATGTATATGATCTTGGTAATGGCTATAAAGCTGAAATTGTCAGCTATTTTCCTGATTTTGAATTTGATGAAAACGGGGAGCCGGTTACAAAGTCAAGAATTCCTAATAATCCTGCCTTTGTTTTTAAGATGTATACACCGGATAAGCCTGATGGGGAAATCAGTTTTGTGGCTATAAGACAGACAATTGAGCCATTTGGCGATAATGAATACAAGATGGCATTTAAAGGTGTAGATACTAAGAATGTGTCGGCTTTGACAGTCCGGAAGGATTTAACTCTATGGATTATCGCATTGGGTGGTGCCATTTTCATGATAGGTGTTGCTCAGGGGGCTTACTGGAACCATCGACGCATTTGGCTTCGCCGTGTTAATGGCGAGGTGTGGGTAGCCGGCCACACAAATAAAAACTGGCATGGACTTAAACGAGAAATTGAAGCAGTTCTGGATGGAACCGGGATTAACGAACCTGAAGACCAGCTGCAAGAACAAAGTGAGAAAAAAGGCTAAGGAGGAATCGGAGTGGTTAATTTAAGCAGCAATTTATTATATACAGCTTTTATTCTCTATTTAATTGCTACTGTCTTTTTTGCTGGCTCCATTAAAGATAAGAAAAACCCAAAAAAAGGGCCAAACAGGTGGGCAACTCTTGGACTATGGATTTCAATAATTGGCTTTATTGCGCAACTGGGATACTTTATAACCAGATGGATTGCTGCCGGGCACGCCCCGGTCAGCAACTTATTTGAATTTACAACGTTTTTTGGAATGTCGCTCGTAGGTGCATTTATTGTTATTTACCTAATTTATAAAACACCAATTTTGGGAGTTTTTACCCTTCCGGTAGCATTGCTGATGATCGCGTATGCAAGCATGTTTCCAAGGGAAGTTTCACCGCTGATTCCGGCATTGCAAAGTGACTGGCTTCACATACACGTCACAACTGCTGCTATCGGGCAAGCTATTTTGGCGGTAAGCTTTGCAGCGGGAATTATTTATTTAGTTAAATCAGTTGATCAGACTAAGCAAAGTAAACAAAGATTCTGGCTTGAAGCAGTTATGTTCGGATTGGTTTGTACACTAGGCTTTGTCATCATCAGCTCAACTTTCGCAAGTATGGGATATAAAGCAGAATTTAATTGGATTGATAAAAACGGGCAGGAAGCAGTTCTTGAATATCATATGCCCGCTTTAACAGGTCCCAATGAGGGACAGATGCTGACAGAAGGGAAATTTGAACCGTTAGCGGAAATGCCAGCAATCATTAATGCTAAAAAATTAAATACGGTTATATGGTCTTTGGCATCGGGTATCATTCTATATCTGCTGTTAAGAGCGATACTCCGCAAACGGGTTGGAGCAGCGCTGCAGCCTCTAGCGAAAAATATCAATCTTGACTTAGTTGATGAGATTGGCTATCGATCCGTACTAATCGGATTTCCGGTATTCACCCTCGGAGCACTGATTTTTGCCATGATATGGGCACAAATTGCCTGGACACGCTTTTGGGGATGGGATCCGAAGGAAGTATGGGCGCTTATTACCTTCCTTTTCTATGCTGCTTACCTGCATCTCCGCCTTTCTAAAGGGTGGCATGGCGAGAAGTCAGCCTGGCTTGCTGTAATAGGGTTTGTCATTATCATGTTCAATCTTGTTGCTGTTAACCTGGTCATTGCGGGTCTGCACTCCTATGCCGGATCATAATGGAAAAATATGAGCCTTCACTTCACAATAGTGAAGGCTTTATTTAAAACTTCATTTATTTCTTTATTAAAGGGTTGTTTTCGTATAGTTTGTTGCTTTTTCAAGGCAAACGTATTTTTAATCAACGGGCATTATTCATAAACAGAACACAATCTATGAGAAATGAGGCTTATTAAATCATTAGGGGGATTTGTGAAATGGAAAACGAAGTAAAGATTTTAGTAGTGGATGATGAGGAAAGAATTCGCCGATTATTAAAAATGTATCTTGAACGAGAAAATTACACAATTGATGAAGCAGAGGATGGAAATCAGGCTTTATCAAAGGCATTGGCAAACGATTATGATGTCATTCTTCTTGACTTAATGATGCCCGGCAAAGACGGGCTTGAAGTATGCAAAGATCTTAGAGAAAAAAAGCTACTCCTGTTATCATGCTGACAGCTAAAGGTGAAGAGGTAAACCGTGTTCAGGGCTTTGAGGTAGGAACTGATGATTATATTGTAAAACCGTTTAGTCCAAGGGAAGTTGTTTTGCGAGTAAAGGCATTATTGCGAAGATCTTCCAAAACGACTTACCTTCAAACAGAAACCACTGCCAAAGATGTGATTGTGTTTCCGCATTTAACAATTGATAATGATGCCCACAGAGTATTGGCTGATGGGAAAGAAGTAAGTTTAACTCCAAAAGAATATGAATTGCTTTACTTTCTTGCAAAGGCACCAGATAAGGTCTTTGATCGTGAGCAGCTGTTGAAAGAAGTATGGCACTACGAATTTTTTGGGGATTTAAGAACAGTTGATACCCACGTAAAACGCCTTCGTGAAAAACTAAACAAAGTTTCCGAACAGGCTGCCAGAATGATTGTGACCGTATGGGGAGTGGGCTATAAGTTCGAGGTTGTCAATGAATGATGCTTTGGCGGAGTGTAGTAGGTAAGCTTTGGGGTACAATCCTCTTATTGGTTTCCTTTGTATTGCTAATATTAACTGTGATGCTTTTGGAGTTTTTTGAGAATTATCATATAAATGAGACGGAAAAAGGGCTGACCAACACAGCCCACAAAATCACCAGGATTATGAAAGAGCATGACCGGGATGTTGGTTTAGAAATTTCCTGGGAGCTTGTTGATGATGTTACAAAAGTAGTCATTATTAATACGCCGACAGAATATTATTATTCTCCCAACCATACAGATGCATTGAAACTGCCTGTTTCTTATCTGATAGAGGAGAAAGACTTAAAAGAAGTCCTTACAAAAAATAAAACGGTTAAAAAAGTATCCTCCGTTAATCCCGAATATGCGGATGCAGGCGCTGATGATGAAAGCAGGATTTTGATTATAGGTGTCCCGCTTGAACTCGGTAACAGCAATGGAGCTGTTTTTATCTACCAGTCTATTGAGGTTATGCAGGAAACCACAAGATCAACAACGAAATTTATCTTGCTTGCTGCAGGAGTCGCAATCATCTTAACAACTATTTTTGCGTTTTTCTTATCAACAAGAATTAACGCACCGCTAAGAAAGATGAAAGAGGCTGCTTTTGAGGTGGCAAGAGGGAAATTCGATACAAAGGTTCCAATTCTTACACATGATGAAATAGGTGAATTAGCTACCGCGTTTAATCAAATGGGCAGGCAGCTGAAATTCAATATGAATGCCCTTAGTCAGGAAAAAGAACAGCTTGCAAGTATTCTAAGCGGTATGGCTGATGGTGTTATCACGTTTAACAGGGATGGTACCATACTCATAACAAATCCTCCTGCCGAACGCTTTTTACAAAGCTGGTTTTACGAGCAGGGTGAGGCTGTTAAAAATACTGAGGCCGTGCCTTCCAAAGTAATGGAACTTTTTCAACTGGCTGTTAACACCGAAAAAGAGCAGATCGGTGAAATCTCCATTCAAGGCCGTTCATGGGTGATCATTGTCAGCCCTTTATATAATAATAAGTTTATACGAGGCGCTGTCGCTGTAATCAGAGATATGACAGAAGAACGCAAACTTGATAAACTACGCAACGATTTCATTGCAAATGTTTCACATGAATTAAGGACACCAATTTCCATGATGCAGGGATACAGTGAGGCAATCGTAGATGATATTGCCGGAACGGTTGAAGAGAAAAAAGAAATGGCAAGTGTCATTTATGACGAATCCTTAAGAATGGGAAGGCTTGTAAATGAACTTCTTGATCTGGCAAGAATGGAAGCGGGGCATATCCAACTGACAATGGAAGAAATAGAAGTAAATGCATATCTGCAAAGGATCATCCGTAAATTTCAAGGCCTCGCAAAAGAAAAAGATATTAGCCTTCAATTCGACTTGGAGAGCAAGGAAACGTTTATACCTTTTGATCCGGACAGGATTGAACAAGTGATGACAAACCTGATCGATAATGCGATCCGCCATACACCAGAGAATGGCGAAGTTAAAGTAATGGAACATAGCGACGAGCGCGGTTTGTTTATTGAAGTGAAAGATTCAGGATCGGGCATACCTGAAGAAGATCTGCCGTTTGTATTTGAACGTTTTTATAAAGCAGATAAAGCAAGGACAAGAGGGCGCTCGGGAACCGGACTTGGATTGGCTATCGCCAAAAATATTATTGAGGCACACAAAGGCCATATCACTGTTCAAAGTAAGTTGGGACAAGGTACGACATTTTCTATTTTTATTCCTCGAAATGAAGGGTAAAATCGAGAAATGTGGCGATTGTTCTTGATACACGGGAAACATTTGCGGAACATTTTATCAGCTGAAAGTAAATAGAATTCTGGGGGAAGGAGATGTCGAATTATCCTTCCTTTTTTTTATGAATAATAATATAGTTAAATTGTAACTTTTTTTAGAGAGATAACGACTATTTAATTGAACGGGGAGGGGAATCCATGGACTCCGTTTTTGATGAACTTTATAAAAAATACCATCATGATGTCTTTCAATTTCTTTTTTATATGGTCAAAAACAAGGAACTGGCTGAGGACCTGGTCCAAGAAGTCTATATAAGAGTGTTAAAATCATACGAACGTTTTGAAGGAAAAAGCAGTGAAAAAACATGGCTTTTTTCAATTGCCCGTAATGTTGCCATCGATTCTTTCCGCAAACAAAAAGGGTGGAAACAAAAGATTATGGAGAAATTTGACTGGTCTACCCAGCAGGTAATGGATGAGCTTCCCCTGCCGGAAGAAATCGCCATGCAAAGGGAAGAAATACAACTGATCTACCGATGCCTGGATTTGTGCACAGTTGACCAGCGGCTGGTTATCATCATGAGATACATTCATGAGCTTACCATTACTGAAACTGCCGAGGCATTAGGCTGGACTGAAAGTAAAGTTAAGACAACTCAGCATAGAGCATTAAAGGTTTTGAAAAAATATATGGAAGACATAATGGTAAAGGAGGGGATGAATAATGAGGAAGTCAAAGTGGAGCGATGAGCAGATCGAAGAATTATTAAGTCAGATGCCAAAAATAAAAGATAACCGTGATCAAATAGAAATCTATCAAAGCATTGAAATGAAAATCGGAAAACGAAAACAAAAAACATGGATCCTGCCTGCTGCTTCCGCCGCCGCTGCCTTGCTCCTATTTTTTATTCTTGCCCCAAGCCTTATAAATTGGCAGGAGTCTGCCGATAAATCAGTCGAGATCCAAGCTGATAAATTTTCTTCATCTGCAGAGATTGCCACTGAAAACAATCTTTTTGAAGCCAACGATAATGAAGCCGAATTAAAAGCAAAGGAAGAAGAAATAGGAGAGGATAAAGCGGAACAATTTGATGATGCTTCTAAAAATAATGCGGAAACAGAATCAAATGATCAGATCAGCTTGAAATCTTTAGCTTCTAATACTAGTCCTACTGCTGTTTATGAGGAAGATTTGACCGGGAAAGAAGTGCTAACGTATGCTATTCCGGATCAGACTGCTCAAAACATCGTTCCGGTCAGCGTTCTGGTTGATGAGAATCCCGCAAAATCCAAATTTGAATTGTTTGAAGACAGCATGAGCAGGCTGACTGAAGAGGAATGGGGACTATCCGATTATTATCCACTAAAAGCAAACTTTAGTTATGACCAGGAAAATAGAACATTAACAGTTGATGTACCTGAGGACCACCCTTACAGTATGTCCTCTACTACTGAACTGCTGCTTGAAAAGGTTCTTGGAAATGTTATGCATAATCTTGAAATAGAAAAGGTTAACCTTGCAACCGAGGGTCAAAAGGGCATTGAATTTAGCCATTTCGGATATAGAGAAAACCTTGTGCCGGAAAAAGGCACTGGCAACTTAATATATTATTTTCTGTATCCGGATGGTTCGGAATCTAAGCCCTTTATGGTTCCTCTAAGGGAAAAGCTCGATTCTATAAAAGACGCTCTAAGGGCTATGAAAAAGAACCGTGGTGAAGACAATTTGCAGGCATCCATTCCTGAAGATATTAATTTTGAAGCAGAAGAATTACAGGAACGGAAGCTTCTGATCCGCTTCGAAAGTGAATCGGAAATTATTGATAATGAACCAACACTCCATGCCATAGAAGCGATCTTGCTGACTGCAAAGGAATTTAACTTTGAGACAGTTAAGCTTGAAAATGCTGATGTTGATAAGATTGGCAACTTTGACCTATCTAATGAATTAAAAGTGCCGGTGGCGGCAAATAAACGTGAATTGCCAAATTAAAAAGGCGGCCCATTGAGGCCGTCTTTTTTGTTGTGCAAAAAAAATTTTGGAGTATAGGATGATTTTGGCACTCTGTTGAGTGGAACGAATGGCTTGAGGTGCTCAGATATACATTCGCATTTCCTACGTCGAAGGTTTATCCGAGGAAGCTTTTTTTTCAAAGTTCTGGGGCAGAAGCGGGTCATATGGAGCCCTCGGAGCGAGTGGTGGAATGGAAATCAACAGAGAAGTTTAAAAGAACTTTGCATAAAAAACCTCAGGCAGGAAGTATACTAACAAATGTGCTTTTGGAACCAACATCCAAATATATTCGGTTCTAAAATAGTACAAGCTGTCATAGGGTGAAAAAGAGAGCCGCTGAAGATTTTTTAATAGCTCAAAATTCAGCTAGTGATTCAGGCTAACAATTTAGGAGGAAAAGAATGAGGGATTACATAAGACGTTTCTTTATTGCAGGAATAATGGCTCTTTGTGTTGGTCTATTATTTCTAGGAGGGAAGCATTCTAAAGCTGCCGAGCTAAATGTTGAGGACCTTACAAGGGACTGGATGTGGCCTGCAGATGGTGTGATTACAGATACATTTGGGACAAGGCATGGCCAACATAAGGGAATCGATATTGCTGCCGAATCCGGTTCGCCAGTTTATGCTGTCGACTCTGGAATTGTATCAAAATCGTATTATTCACAAACTTATGGACATGTTATTTTTATAAAGCACAGCAACCAAACGGAAACCGTTTATGCACATATGAACGAGCGCTTGGCCGGAGAAGGGCAAAAAGTTAATCAGGGTGAGAAAATAGGAACAATGGGGAACACCGGTGACTCTTCCGGAGTGCATCTCCACTTTGAAATACATAAACGAGAATGGACAGTTGATAAAGAAAATGCAGTCGATCCTTTTGTAGCTTATGGGAAGGAAGAAATTGGACAACCGGTGTATGCTACATTAAATGAAGAAAGTGCACAGGAGGTATCAGCCCAATTATCACAGCTTGGACCGGGACAGACGCGAATACTGGAACACCCATCTGAAAATGCCGAAATACTTGTACCTGAACCAGGCCAGGGGAAAGAATCGGTCCATATTGTCCAGCCGGGCGAAACCCTCTGGGAGATTGCAAGGATGTATAATTTATCAGTTAATGCCATTACGAGTTTGAATAAAATTGAACAAAATAAAATTGTGTCGGGCCAAAAGCTCAGAATTAGTGCAGAAAACTATGAGCGATATGCCGTGAAAAAAGGTGACACTCTTACAGCCATTGCAAATAATTATCAAACCTCAGCGGAATTAATCAAGGAAATCAACAAACTGGATACAGATGTTATTAATGTTGGACAATTGCTAATTATCCGCCAAAATGAGTAGATTTTGATTGCGTCGCTTTACTCCCTTAAAGTATAATGGTAGAAAACTTGGGGGAGTTGGAGAAATGCTGACAGATTATCATAATCATCTTGAAAATGGCACATTAAGCTTGGAGTATTTAAGGAAATTTACAGATGCTGCTGCACAAAAAGGCATTGAAAGCTTTGGAGTCTCCGAGCATGCCTATCATTTCTATCAAACAGCAGACATCCTGCAGAATCCATGGGTAAATGAGAGACGGTACTATGATATGAAAGACTATGTGAATGTTTTTCATGAAGCCTGGAACAATGGAATAGATGTCAAGATGTCTATCGAAATGGATTACACGCCAGGAAAGCATGAAGAAATGGAAAAATTCATCCAAAATTATTCTTTTGATTACGTAATCGGCTCCATTCACTGGGTAGGGGATTTTGGAATAGATCTTGCAGAGTATAGAAAAGAATGGGATAAAAGAGATCTTTACGATGTCTATCGTAAATATTTTGATCAGGTCGTAACATTAGCACAATCTAATTTATTTGATATCGTAGGTCATCTTGACTTAGTGAAGATCTTTAAATATGTTCCGCAGGATGAGGAATTTTTACTGGAACAGTATGACCGTGCAGCCAATGCCCTTGCAGAATCAAAGACCTGTGTGGAAATTAGTACAGCCGGTTTGCGGAAGCCTGTTGGGGAACTTTACCCTGATAAAAGGCTTTTGCAGAAATGTTATGAAAAAAATATACCGATTGTGCTTTCATCAGATGCGCATTTTCCAGAACATGTAGGAGCCGACTTCGACCAGGCAATTGCGCTTGCGAAGGAAGTGGGCTATCAGTCAATAATGACCTTCTCCAAAGGAGAAAGAAAAGAATATCCTCTAGGGTGATAAAAAGGATGGCTTTGGAGCCATCCTTTTATATGGGAATGTGAATCCGAGCCTAAAGGGCAGGAGGACGCGCAGAAGTATCAAACCCCGCATGTAAAACCTGGAAAGCCGTGCACAAATTGATAACCGCTTATAAAAGTCGGAATCCACGCACAACAATCAAGAATCCTGACATGAAATTCAGAAACAGCACAGAAAAAATATCTTGGAAAACAGCTATTAAATGACTAAGGATGATAAAACTCTTCACTCAAACTCTTGAAAAGTTAAAATCTCTTGAAATTCTCCACCTGTATGATCAGCAGAGAGAATATATCCCTTCACATTACCTCTATTTTTCAGTATAATAAGAGATGAAAAAAATTAATACGGTCTATCTTCGGGGCAGGGTGAAATTCCCGACCGGCGGTGATGAGTTTTTTTTACTCTAAGCCCGCGAGCCTGAGAGTAAAGTCTTCTTTAACAAAACTTTACTATTTAATTGGGCAGGATTTGGTGCAATTCCAAAGCCGACAGTACAGTCTGGATGGGAGAAGATGGAGGTTCTGCAGACGTTCAAAAAATGCAGGTTTTGAATGTTTATTAAGCGTGCCTTTGTAATTCTCCCTCAAGTGATTTAGCTTGAGGGATTTTTATTCCAGAGACATTTGCTTTGCCGAACCTTTCTTCTATAGGAGAGATAGTCCTAAAAAGGAGAGAGGAACATGAAAAAACTTAATATCAAAGCTTTAGTTTCAATCGGGATGCTTAGCAGTATTTCATACATTTTAATGCTGCTGAATTTTCCAATCCCGCCATTTCCACAATTTTTAATGATTGACTTCAGCGATATCCCTGCATTGATCGCAGCGTTAATCTTTGGTCCGGCGGCAGGAATCTTAGTCGAATTCATTAAAAACGTTCTTGATTATTTTATGACTGGAAGCGCAACAGGAGTTCCTGTTGGCCATATTGCAAACTTCGCAGCTGGCATTTTGTTTGTCTTGCCAACTTACTATGTATACAACAAGCTGAAAACAAAAAAGGGCATGACCTTCGGATTGGTTATTGGCACAATGTTTATGGCTGTAATCATGAGTGTGTTAAATTATTTCATCATTTTGCCGGCATATACATTCTTTTTAAACTTCCCTTCAATGTCTGCACCGGAGATGCGCACGATGATCGTGACAGGTATTTTGCCATTTAACATTGTTAAAGGTTTACTGATCTCTATTGTTTTCATGCTATTATTTACACGCATGGGAACATGGATGAACAAGCAGGCTACTTTTAAAAACGCAGCTTAAATAAATTATAAATAATAAAAAGCAGCGGCTATGTGTGCCGTTGCTTTTTTTGCTTTGCAAAACGGGACCTTGTTGTCACCTTCACTGCAAATAAAAACTCCCTTTCATCATGAAAGGGAGCAGTAGCTTAACATTGGATTAGAATATAATTGAAGATCTATTCGTATTTAAGCGGGTCGCCGTCAAACGCATCGTCAGCTACTTTAATTGAATCAGTTGGGCAGCCTTCAAAAGCATCCATCATATCATCAATTAATACATCCGGAATTTCAACGATTCCCTGGTTATCATCAAGGGTAACGAATGCAATGCCTTCGTCATCGTAATCATAAATGTCTGGTGCAGCAGCTCCACAAGCACCACATGCGATGCATGTCTCTTTGTCAACAATCGTATACTTTGCCATGAAAAAAACCTCCCAAGATTTAAACAAATAATCTTCCATCATGAAGATGGTAACGCATTCCTCATATCTATTGTAAAACTGTATGGGCAACTTTTCAATAGAAAATGTATTGAGAATGCTTATCATAACTGGGTTTGGGCTTTAATTTACCCTAAATAATTTATTTAAAACAGTTTGCTTATTTCTTTCATGATAAAATGGAGAGAGAGTCACAAATTGTCGTATATGCTCGCATAGACACAACATTCCAAAAATATCATGAAGGCTGCATAAAATAAAATCAGCAACCAATAAGGTGAGAAATATGGAAAATTCCTATTTAAAGATAGTTATTTTATATTGTATAAAGGAACTGAAGGGACAGAGAACGATCTTTTCCATTCTGCACTTGTTAAATGGCAAAAAGTCTTCTCAAACGATTCAGGATGCCCACTTATTCCAATTAACCCGCTTCTTTAAAACATTTGGGCAATTAAGTCGTTCTGATCTTGAGCAGCATGCAAAAGAGATGGAAATCGTTAATTGGATTAGTCAGAATGAAAATAGCCATTTTGATTTGACTGCAGAAGGAGAAAGGTATTTGCAAAGTGCTTTTTTAAATTGCCCAATTCCTTCTTCCTTAAACGGCTGGAAATTCCATACGTCCACAGGGGTCTTTTGGGAGAGGCTTTCACTCCTTATTCAGGTTATATCACATTTGAATTATAATCATACAAAATATCTTCCAATTCAAAGAAAAAGGGAAGTTCATGCCTGGCTTAAAGGTTTTTTGAAAACAGCTGGAGCCCCCCGAAATGAATTAGGAAAACTTTTGAATAAAGAACTGCAGCACTGTCTTGGCGGTCTAAGTGATATTAATCCTGCTGTTCTTACGCTGAGGCTTACAGGCTTTAATCATATTGGCCTTACCCCTGTTCAGGCTGCCGAGCATCTGGGGATAAGCCACGATTATTATCACCACCAATTTCTTGGTGTACTCCATTATATTTTGGATTGCCTAATACACAGTTCCTCCCAGTATCCTTTGCTGGGAAAACTGGTTTCAGGATCTGAGGATTCTGTTCCGCTAACATTCTCGACTAAAAAAACCTACTCATTGTTAAACCGGGGCTTAGGTTTAGACGAAATAGCACGTATTAGAAATTTAAAAAGAAGTACCATTGAAGATCATGTAGTTGAAGTGGCTTTAAATGAGAGCAGCTTTGATATTTCACCGTATGTTGCGGATGACCGGCAAAAATCAATTCTTGAGGCAGCAAATAGCTCTGAGTCAAGGCAGCTTAAACAAATACGTCAATTGGTGCCGGATGCGGATTACTTTGAAATAAGATTAGTATTGGCAAAGTTTGGAGAAGAGAGATGAATTTAGAAACTATTTTACAAAATAACTTTGGGTATACATCCTTTAGGCCTGGCCAAAAAGAAATCATTGCATCCGTGCTTGCCGGAATGGATACAGTGGCCATGCTTCCCACTGGAACTGGCAAATCTCTCTGCTATCAGTTTCCTGGATACTTGCTTGAAGGGCAAGTGATTATCATATCACCTTTACTTTCCCTGATGCAGGACCAGGCAGAACAGCTTATGCTGAACGGGGAGAAGAAGGTGATTGCTTTCAATTCTTTTTTGACACATGAAGAAAAAAGGCAATCGCTCATGAATTTAAGGCACTTTAAATTTATATTTATTTCACCGGAAATGCTACATTTTGAGGCAGTCCTGTCTCAGTTGAAGAAATTGCATATTGCTTTATTTGTGGTGGATGAAGCTCACTGTATATCGCAATGGGGCTATGACTTTAGGCCTGATTATTTAAAACTTGGGGAAGTCAGAAAGAAGCTCGGAAATCCGCTTACTTTGGCTTTGACGGCTACAGCTACTCCAGAGGTAAAGGGAGATATAAAAAAATCACTGGGCATAACTGAAGGGAATGAATTTATTTATTCTGTTGACCGTCCTAATATTTCTCTATCAGTGGAAAGGCTGAACAGCTATCGCGACAAAATAGAAAGACTTGCTGAACTTGCTCAAACACTGGAGGGTCCCGGAATCATATATTTTTCCAGCAAAAAAATGGCGGAGCAGTCTGCAGAGCTACTTAGGGACCGTGGAGTTGGAAGGGTTATGGCTTACCATGGCGGCATGGACCAGGAAAGCAGGATTCTTGTGCAGCAGCAATTTATTCATGGACAGCTTGATCTTATTTGCGCAACGAGTGCATTTGGCATGGGGATTAATAAAGAGAATATCCGTTATGTCATTCATTTTCATATGCCTATGCAAATCGAATCGTATTTGCAGGAAATTGGACGGGCCGGAAGGGATGGAGATAAAAGTATTGCCATTCTCCTCTTTGCTCCTGGGGATGAACAGCTTCCCTACCAGCTTGCAGAGAGCGAACTGCCTGATAAAGTGCAAATTGATTGGTTAAAGGGATGGCTGGAGGATAATCCGGCGGTTATATCAAGTCTATCTCAATACGAAGAGCAAATCAGACAGCTATCAGGTTTAACTGACACACAATGGCGAGTTTTTGAAGATTTTTTTCAACGAAAAAGCAAACAAGGGATCTCTCTTGAGCAAATCGTGCTGGAGATGAAGATCTATAATCAGAAGAGACTTGAGTCAAAGAAACAGAGTATTGAAGAAGTATATAGTTGGATAAGTATGAATGTATGCCGCCGAGAGCATATTCTTTCTCATTTTAACGAGCAAAAAACAGATGCTATCCCAAACTGCTGCGATGTATGCGGCCTGGAACTAAACGATTTTACAAAAAAAACTAATAAAGTAAATCAGGAGAACTCGCTATATGATTGGAAGAATCATTTAGATGCGCTTCTGAATCCGGGTGTGTGAATGAAAATGATGAAGAAATACGCGGATATTATTAAAGACCTGACTGACAAAGAACTGTTATTTCACCTCTATATTACACAAATTCTACTATTAATCATTTCTTTTATATTAGGTATTATATTATTTGATAGTTTTGGCGCTTTTGTAGATCTGTTTAGGTGGAATGATGTTAATATTCTTTTGGTTGGGGGGACAGCTGGAGCGGGTGTTGTAGCTGTGGATTTAATTCTCATGAAGCTGCTCCCTGAATCCCTGTATAATGATGGGGGATTGAATGAAAGGATTTTCAGGAGCCGCAATCTGTTGCATATAGCATTGATAGCGGCATTAGTAGCCTTCAGTGAAGAACTGTTATTCAGGGGAGTCATTCAAACGCATTTTGGGCTCGCCGTTTCAAGCATTATCTTTGCACTTGTTCATTATAGATATTTATTTAATTGGTTTTTGTTTTTAAATATTATTACATTAAGCTTTTTTATAGGTTATATTTATCTTGTAACCGAAAATTTGCTTGTTACCATGGTTATGCATTTCCTGATTGATTTTCTATTGGGAGTCATTATCCGTATTCGGCACTCCAAAAATCCGACGAGGAAAGAACAGGACGGTAATGAGATACATAACGAATAACAAAGCCACTTATAAAAATTTTTTGATAAAAAGGCTGTTTTCGCAAACTTTGTTGCTTTTTAAACAAAATATTGTATTGAGGTTGATTTCCGCTCCAGGATGCTCTCTTTCCGCGGGGTGGGCGGTGAGCCTCCTCGGCGCGAAGCGCCTGTGGGGTCTCACCTGTCCCACTCCTCCCGCTGGACGTTGAATAAGCATCCTCGAATCATCACCGCACGAAGGAAATGCGAATGCATTTTCGCGGGATTAGCACCTTACGCTCCAATCAACCAACCTTATTTATTGTTTTATTCACAAATCTATTCAAAAACAACAATCTTTTAGAAAACAGCCTATAAAAATTAGCTTCTTATGAATATTAATACAGGAAGGGATGTTCCATGAATAAAGAAGGTCCATACAGAGATCAGGCGGAACGGCTCCGTAAAAAGATTGATAGAAAGCAGGAATCGGACAAAGGTGGATCAAAAACAGCTCTGCCGCCAAGGAGCAGGGTACACCAGGAAAAAAGAAAAAAGAATAAATGGAAGCTTAAATATCCTGTCATCCGCTTGCTTGCTATGTTTTTTATCCTTCTTCCCATTACTATTTTCAGCATTTACAATTATTTGAGCAAAGAAAGGGGCATGGGAGCTGCTGAAGAAGCTGCAGTTACCGAGACAGGCTTTGAAACCGTTGGCTATGCGACTAACGATTCTAATAAAGGGACTACGATCGAAGTAAGAGAAGATAATATTGCATCAGAATCAAAAGAGCCTGAGAATTCTCCTGCACAGAGGGAAAGTACAGCAGATTCTGAAACACAAGCTTCTCAAAAGGCAGATTCAGAAGATAAGGGTTCTGCAGCACAGCCTGTACAGAAAGAACAGACAAAAGCAGTAGAAAAATCTGTATCTGAAGAGGCGGCTGAATTAAAGCAGAAGGAAGAGCCCAAAACAGAAGAAAAAGTTGTCTATCATACTGTTAAGCCAAAAGAAACAATCTTTAGAATAGCTATGACCTATTATAAATCACAGGCTGGGATTGATATTTTAAAAGAAGCCAATAATTTGCAGTCGAATGAAATTCAGACAGGTCAAGTATTAAAAGTTCCGCTTAAATAATAGCAGAAAACTAAGGCTCCCTGTCCGGGTATTTTGCAGGCCAATGATGTTTAAGGAAAAAGTGCTTCAAGCTACTCTGCTTCTACAGTCATATAATGTTGTACAAGCTCATACATTATTATGAAAAGAGGAGGGAGAATCTTGGAGTCGCCGATTAGAATGCTTGATGATCGAACAGACCAGGCTACACGTAAGATGCTTGAAAAAGTAGTGGAGAGAAAGCAAAAGTTTGATAAGTTCAAGTCATGGCATTTGTTTGCCATGTGGGCAACAGTTTTTATATCTTTCTTATATTTTTTGTATATTTACAAAACAGTGATGCAGCCTTTTTCGTATTCATTTGCCTCTATGTTTTCTGCTTTTGTCAACCAATCGGCTAATTTTTATTTGCTTGTTATTTCGGTTGGGTTATATGGGCTGATGAACCTGCTGAGGGAAAAAAGAGAAAAAGCGGAAAAGGAATTTCACGCATTAAGATGTGAAATCATAGATAAAAGCAAGGATTTATGGAAAAGAGAAGATGAATGGAAAAACCGGCACAACGTTTTTGAAATGATGAAAAAAAATTATGACATTAACCTCTACCATGAGAATAAATAAGTGGGTAAACAATAAAAAGAAGCAGCCAAACTGCTTCTTTTTTCAATGTTAAGTATTTATTAAAAGAATTTCTTCTTATCCCGTTCTTCTTTAAGGATCTCTACTGCTTCCCTGAAGCGCTGTGAATGGATAATTTCCCTTTCCCTTAAAAAGCGCAAACCATCATTTAAATCCGTGTCATCGCTCATGTTGATGATCCACTGGTATGTTGCTCTAGCTTTTTCCTCTGCTGCTATATCTTCATATAAATCCGCAATCGGATCCCCCTTGGCCGCGATATAAGAAGCTGTCCAAGGCACACCTGCTGCATTATGATAGAATAATGCGTTATCATGGTTGGCATAATGGGCGTCTAGGCCAGCTGCTTTCATTTGATCAGGTGTGGCATCCTTTGTTAATTTATAAACCATCGTAGCAATCATCTCTAAATGGGCAAATTCTTCAGTTCCGATGTCTGTTAAAAGGCCGATAACTTTATCTGGAATGGAATAGCGCTGATTCAAATACCTTAGGGCAGCAGCAAGTTCGCCATCGGCACCGCCATATTGTTCTATTAAAAACTTTGCAAGCTTCGGATTGCACGTGCTAACCCGGACTGGATATTGTAATTTCTTTTCATAAACCCACATCTTTCTTCAACCCCTCCCTGAAAATCTGCCTTCAGATCACGTTATCTATAGATAAGAATATTTCCGGTTATCAGCGCTTCCGTTAGTGAAGGCGCAGCAGATGAATATTACACTTGCCATGGCCAAGGAGCGTCATCCCAATTCCAAGGCTGGCCGGAGTAGCTATGACCGTATTGCATTAATGGACCATATTTGCTTTCGATTGCATTTCTCAGTTTTTTTCGTTCCTTTGCATAATGATTGAATTGGTTAATCGCATCTGCATCATCATTATGAGTGTCGAGATACAGAGTCAAGTCAACTAACACAAAATCGACTGCTTGCAGTTGTTCGAGAAGCTGGTAGTATTCTGCTGGCATTTGTTTCATGGCTGCTGCCCCTCCCTGGCCTTTTCATATGGACTATACCAAGGGTCATAGAATGCTTTCCATAGTGTTCCTGTTCGTAAGGCTTGCATTGGTGTGAATTGCTCAAGACCGGGCGGCTGGAATCCCATATATAGATTTGGCGGGGTTGAATATGTTTTAACGGTAATGGGTTTGCAAGGGTCAAAAGGGCTTACATACGGGTGCCAGGTTTTACGGAGTGTGTACATGCTTATTCCCTCCTCATTTGTGCGTCATTGAATCATATGAGAAATTTCTGGTTTTCATGTTAGTTTTATATAAGAAAAAGAGGGGATAACGTAGGTGACGGAGAACTTATAAATGGGTCTTATTAATTACTCTGAGGTGATGGCAATGTTTGTGAAAAGTATTATGATACCAAAGCACACCTGTTATACAATTGGACAGGATGAAACATTGAAGACAGCATTAGCAATGCTTGAGGAGCATCAAATTGACGGACTTCCTGTATTGGAAGGCGATAAATACGTCGGCATTATCACCAGATATGGAATATATGAGAACTTCTTTTCATCAGGAAAATTAAAAGAGGATTTTTTAGGTGCAACACTGGTGAAAGATATCGCCACACATCATGAGAACTATCTTGAGGGAAATGAAATTTTTGAAAAAACTTTATTGGCACTAAAGGACTTTCCTTTGCTGGCGGTTCTGGGAGAAAATCGAAAATTCATGGGTATAGTTACAAGATTTGATGTGCTTGCACAATTCCAATCTGCTTTCGGCACCAACCGTTCCGGTGTAAGGATTGCTTTTACATCTGTAGAAACGGAGGGGCGGATCGCAAGGCTGGCAGAAATTGCCCACTACTTCCATGAACACATTATATCCCTTGTGACATTTGATGAAACAGATAAGCTGGTACGCCGCATTGTAATGAAAGTGGAAAAAAATAATAATCTGGATAAGTTCATTAGCAAACTTGAAAAATCCGGGTTTCGTGTTCTTGATATTACAGAAGATTAATTTTGAATATAGTCAACAAAACGAATCCTTCTCATACAATTTGTATGGGAGGGATTTTTTGTGTATTATCAATGGCTGAAACTACTGACTGGCTTAATTAGCGGTTTTTTATTTATAAAGTTTTTTCCGGTGTCCGTCCCAATGAGTATTTCAGATATGATTGTCATATTCGTACTGGAGCCGGGCGGGTTTTTTTTAGGGATGATTTTTTTTATTATCGCTTTTATTGCCAATGCAGAAATGATCAGAAGCGCCATAGAATTAACTGCATTGCTTATAATATATAAAAGAACACATTTGCTTGAACTTCTGCTGAGTTTATTAATTATCGGAAGCTTTATCATTTTGTCTGCTATTTCTCTTTGGGAAACGATTGCACTTTTCTGTTTTTCGGTAATCTATGGTATTATTTCTTTAGATTTTAAGAAACTGAAATTTGCTGAAGACTATGAGTAAAAGCAATGTAAGCAGGAGGAATTATGATTTATATAGCGGCTTTGACCTTTATAGGCGGTGCAGGATTACTTATCCATATGCTCAAGGAGGCATTTGCGGATAGAATAATATATAAAGAGCTTTCTTTTTCCGAATTCCCGAAAAGCTTCGGAGAAGTAAAGCTTTTTTTTATTTCTGATATTCATAGGCGACAGATTACCGGCAAACTTATTAGTGAAATCAAAGGGAAAAAACCGGATATAGTGATTATCGGTGGAGATTTAATGGAAAAGGGAGTTCCTTTTGAAAGAGTGAAAAAAAACGTATTAATGCTAATGGAGATAGCACCGGTTTATTTTGTCTGGGGAAATAATGATTATGAAGTAGACTATCATCAGCTTGATGCCCTACTTTTAGAATGCGGCGTTAAAATTCTTGATAATACAGCGCTATCCTTTGAATCTCAGAAAGGGGATCGCTTTGTTTTAATTGGAACGGACGATTTAAGCAAGGATAGGGAAAGGCTGGATCTTGCATTGGAAGATGCAGGAACAGGAGGCTTTCGGGTATTAGTAAGCCATGATCCCAGAATCGCCAAAGAAATAAAAAAAGAACACAATATTCACCTCGTGTTGAGCGGTCATACACATGGAGGTCAAATCCATATCTTAGGTTATAGTCCCTATGAAAAGGGGCGGATCAAAGTCCTTCCTGAAACAACGATTCTAATCAGCAATGGATACGGGACGACTGGTGTGCCACTGCGTCTTGGTGCAAAGGCGGAAACTCATTTCATTACACTTAAGAATGGCTGATCCATGAATGTTATTCAAAACATATACAGAGTTTACACACTTAAATGTAACTTCTATAATTGGAATTGAATGGAGGGCTGAGCATGTCTAATGATGAAGGAAAATACAATATTAAGGCTGTTTCAAAAATGCTCGGCATTCAGCCAGGTACTTTAAGAGCATGGGAAAGGCGTTATCAAATTGTCGCCCCTAAAAGAAATGACTCAGGTCACAGGCTATATACAGAGGAACATGTAAGAATTTTAAAATGGCTGCTGATGAAGGTTAGTCAGGGTTTTTCTATAAGCCAGGCCGTTTCTCTGCTGGAAAACAATGAATTGAATACAGAGCCCATACAGATGGAAAAGGAAGGAGACAGGTCAAGTATTTTAGCAAATGAGCTGCTTGAGTCTCTTCTCAATTTTGACGAACCAAAAGCGCATGATTTGATCAATCAGGCGTTTAGTTTATTTACAATTGATAAAGTGCTTGTTGATATATTGGGTTCATTGCTGGTTAATATCGGCACTCTTTGGGAGGATGGAAAGATTACCAGCGCACATGAGCACTTTGCTTCATCAATTTTAAGATCAAGAATCGGAATGATTCTCCATTCTTTTCCTCATAATTCGGTTTTGCCAAAAGCCATAGCTGTATGCGGCCCTGGTGAGGCACATGAATTGGGCCTTTTGATATTTACACTATTTTTAAGGCGAAAGGGCTTTGAAGTGGTTTATCTGGGGACAAGCATTGCAGACGATGATATCCATACAGTCATCAATATTGTAAATCCTAAGTTTTTATTTTTTTCCTGTACCATGAAGGCGAATGTCTCCGAAACTCTGAAATTGTCCGAGAGACTGTTTGCAACCTATGAGTCGCTCAATGTGGGAATAGGGGGATTCGCTATTGATAGCCTGGCGGAAGAGGAAAAAAAGAAGTATAAGGATTTTATTCCCGGTAGCTCCAAGGGCGAGTGGGAAGGATGGATAAAAGAACATTTAAATTAAGGCTCTTTTCTAAAGGCTGTTTTCCGCGGTTCGCTGAGTATCCTGGAGCGGAAATCAACCTCTTCACACTATTAAAAAGTGCGAAAAAAGACTATTTAATTTGAGAAAGCCGGCGGTGCATTGCCGGCTAATTTAATTTTTGCCCTCATTTAAAAAGAGACGACTCACAAACTTTTCTTATCTTCATACACTAAACCAAAGAGTTGGTTCAGGGCAGGGGGCTTATTATGCGCTTAGAACGTTTGAATTATAATAAAATCAAAATCTTTCTTACATTAGATGATTTAACAGACAGGGGCCTAACAAAGGAAGATGTCTGGAAAGACTCTTTAAAATGGCATCAGCTTTTCCATGAGATGCTTGAGGAAGCAAGTGAAGAATTTGGCGTTGACATTCAAGGGACTGTCGCTGTCGAAATTTTTTCCATGCAGGCCCAAGGAATGGTTATGATTGTAACTATGGAGGAGCAGCAGCAGGATGATGAGCTCCTTGACGATGGTTTTATTGAAATGCAAGTAACAGTTGATGGCAGTGAAGACATCCTGTTTGAATTTCAGGATTTTGAGGATGTAATTCAAATGGCTAAAAGGCTGAATCTTGTTCATATTGAGAACGGGAGCCTTTATTCCTATAAAGGAAAATATTTCTATCATATTACCGATATTCACGGTGAAGACGTCCATAGGACAGTTGCTATATTGGCCGAGTTTGGAAACCCCTCATTTGTCAGTATCCATCTAATTGAGGAGTATGGCAAAATCATCATTAAAAACAAGGCTGCCAAAAAGCTAGTTGAGTTTTTCTTATAAAATAAGAGGGGGGTGTTCCTCCTCTTTCGTATTTTCAGGAATTTATCTTAACTGCTCATGAACCATGCAGATATTGGGCAAAACAATGGTAAGTTCACGAGCTGCAAAAGCCGCCGAAGAAGCATTGACCCTTTGTATATTAAAGAATAAAAATGGATGTTTTCTTTGCCTGTGAGCGGGAAAACAGGTAATAAGAATAAACAGAAAATTGCCTTTAAAACCAGCATTGATAACGGTTTCATAAAAGAATCAAAAAATGCGGAAAAGTGTACTATTCTTCTTGCATAAATTAAGCAAAGGTGTATACTATTTCATGGAAGCGGACAACTGAAGCGGACAACTAATGAAAGTGATTTTTCTAGGAGGTTTACAAATGGTAGCCGAGAAAGGTACTGATTCAAATAAAGCTGAAAAACTAGACGTTTTAAAGTCGACGCAAACTGTCATACATAAAGCTTTGGAAAAGCTGGGATACCCAGATGAGGTATATGAACTTCTAAAAGAGCCAATTCGCATGATGACAGTGAAAATTCCTGTACGGATGGATGACGGAACTGTAAAAGTCTTTACTGGCTACCGGGCCCAGCATAATGATGCTGTAGGTCCTACTAAAGGCGGTATTCGTTTTCACCCGAATGTAACTGAAAAGGAAGTAAAGGCACTGTCTATTTGGATGAGCTTGAAATGCGGAATTGTCGATCTCCCATATGGAGGGGGCAAAGGCGGGATTGTCTGTGATCCGCGGGATATGTCCTTTGGAGAATTAGAGCGGTTAAGCCGGGGATATGTACGCGCTATCAGCCAAATTGTAGGTCCTACTAAAGATATTCCGGCACCTGATGTCTTTACAAACTCCCAAATTATGGCGTGGATGATGGATGAATACAGCCGGATTGATGAATTTAACTCACCTGGCTTCATTACTGGTAAACCTCTTGTACTTGGCGGTTCCCATGGCAGGGAATCTGCAACAGCTAAAGGTGTTACGATATGCATCCGTGAAGCTGCAAAGAAAAAGGGCATCAACCTGGAAGGCGCAAGAGTTGTAGTGCAGGGTTTTGGTAATGCGGGCAGCTTCTTGTCAAAATTCATGCATGATGCTGGTGCGAAGGTAGTCGGCATTTCAGATGCTTATGGCGGGTTGTACGATCCAAATGGTCTTGATATTGATTATCTTCTTGATCGCCGTGACAGCTTTGGTACTGTAACTAAACTCTTTAATGATACAATTACAAATAAAGAGCTGCTGGAGCTTGAATGTGACATTCTCGTTCCTGCCGCCATTGAAAATCAGATAACTGAAGAAAATGCGCATAACATCAGAGCTGGCATCGTTGTAGAAGCTGCAAATGGTCCAACTACACTTGAAGCCACGCAAATCCTTACAGAGAGAGGTATATTGCTTGTACCTGATGTATTGGCATCTGCCGGCGGTGTAACGGTTTCTTATTTTGAATGGGTTCAAAATAATCAGGGCTACTACTGGACAGAAGAAGAAGTGGAAGAAAAGCTAGAGAAGGTAATGGTTAAATCATTCGATAATATCTATCAAACAGCCCAGACGCGCAGAGTGGATATGCGTTTAGCTGCTTACATGGTTGGCGTGCGGAAAATGGCAGAAGCTTCAAGATTCCGCGGCTGGATCTAGAATAGTGTTCTTTCTTAAAGTAAATTGAAGTAAGACATTTGAATAATCATAAAAAATCTCCTATCATAGATTGATGGGAGATTTTTTAGTAAGGCTTTGTTAAAGCTCATTGTTGATTTTGGCACCCTGATGATCGAAGCGGTAACAACAGCTTAACTAAGCTAAGGAAAAAATTTAAATGAAAGCAAGCATTGCTTTCTTTTGGTCGTGAACTAAGGAGTGAGAACATCTTGACAATAGACGCTATAATTGTTGGAGGCGGTCCATGCGGATTGGCAGCAGCCATAGCCCTTCAGGAAATGGGGAAAAATCCGCTAGTCATCGAAAAAGGGAACATTGTAAATGCGATTTACCACTACCCAACACACCAAACTTTTTTCAGTACAAGTGAAAAGCTTGAAATAGGTGGCGTACCATTTATCACAGAAAACTATAAGCCAAAAAGAAATCAGGCGCTTACTTATTACAGAGAAGTTGTGAAAAGAAAAGGAATTAAGATTAACGCATATGAAAAAGTAGTAGAGATAGCTAAAAAGGGTGAGGCTTTTGAAGTTAATACCGATAAAGGCCAATATGCTGCAGAGTATGTAGTCATTGCTACAGGCTATTATGATCATCCTAATTTTATGGGTGTCCCAGGTGAAGACTTGCCTAAGGTTCACCATTATTTTAAAGAAGCCCATCCTTATTTTGATAAGGACGTCGCTGTTATAGGCGGAAAAAACTCCAGTGTGGATGCCGCAATTGAATTGGTTAAGGCGGGAGCAAGAGTAACAGTCATTTATAGGGGAAAGGAATATTCCCCAAGCATAAAGCCATGGATTCTGCCGGAGTTTGAAGCATTAGTCCGCAATGGTATTATTAAGATGGAATTTAATGCACATGTGAAAGAAATTACCGAGATCAGCTGGCTTACACCAAAGAAAATCACCTATATGAAATAAAAAATGATTTTGTATTTGCGATGACAGGCTATCATCCTGACCATAGCTTTTTAAAAAGTATGGGGATTATGATTGATGAGGAAACAGGACGACCTCTTTTCGACCCGGATACAATGGAAACAAATATTCAAGGTATCTTTATTGCGGGCGTTATAGCAGCGGGCAATAACGCCAACGAAATCTTTATAGAAAATGGCCGCTTCCATGGAAAACTAATTGCTCATACCATTAATAAAAATGAGAACAAAGCAAAAAAAGGCTGATCCATGTTTGTGGATCAGCCTTTTTTTTGGATATGTTAATGCGTATTTTGAATTTGGCCCTTGCTGATAAGAGCGAAAATTAATAAAGCCAGTTTAACTGGACAGACAAGAAACAGGTCATTTATCCTTCGGCTTACAATTGAAAAATCTTTTCAATGCTTTGCTGGCTTTCGAGGCCAATCAAAAGCTTTATCCTCGCTTTTTGTCCGTTAAGGCCATTGGAAAAGATTACACCCATTTCTTTAAGGTGCTTCCCGCCTCCGTCGTAACCGTAAACATCCTGGGCAATTCCGTTAAAGGATCTGGATACGAGGATAATAGGAATCCTTTTCTCGGTAAGTGCTTTAATACCCTGAATAGTAGCAGGAGGGAGGTTGCCTTGTCCTAGTGCTTCAATGACTACACCATCAAAGTCCAAATCTCTAATCGCCAAAAGCAAAGAAGAATCCATCCCTGCATGGGCTTTTATAAGAGTAACTCGTTTGGATACACCTTTTATGGGATAATATTCTTTTTTTGTTGGTGCATGGTGAAATAATACACCACGTTTAGTGACGATGCCTATGGGGCCGTATTGCGGGCTTTGGAATGTTGAAACATTACTGGTGTGCGTTTTGGTGACATTTTCAGCAGTATGGATTTCGTCATTTAGTACCACGAGGACCCCCTTGTCTCTAGCTGCTTCACAAACAGCAACCCTGATGGAAGAGATTAGATTATACAGACCATCAGAACCAATTTCGTTGCTGGACCTCATTGCACCGGTAACGACAATTGGCAGAGCCGTTTTGACAGTTAAATCCAAAAAGTAAGCCGTTTCTTCCAAGGTATCTGTTCCATGTGTAATGACGACTCCGCATATCTCTTCTTTTTCGATGTATCCTTCAATAATCTCTTTTAATTTAAGCATTTCCTTCGGTGTTATATGCGGTGAAGGGAGATGGAATGGCTCTTCAATCAATAATTCGGCCATCGATAATAGTTCCTTTGTCTTTTCCGTTAAAGGATTGTAATCGGTTGGCTTTACAGAGCCAGTTGCGGCATCCTCGCTCATGGAAATGGTGCCGCCGGTATGTATTACAAGAATTTTTTTCTTCTCCATAATTAATCCCCCGAATAATTGTATTTTTTCTTTCTAGCAGCCTGAAATTTTAACAAGTAATGGTATTTATTTTTTTCCAAAATTTGAATAATCATTTAAATTCTCACTATATCATGATACGATTAAGAAAACAGATTGAAAAGAGGACAGCTCATGCTGGGAATATTATCTGCGGGCATCGCTCCTGGATTGGCGTTATTAAGCTATTTTTATTTAAAAGATCAATATGAGTCTGAGCCTATCTCAATGGTATTTAAAACCTTTTTGTTTGGCGCTTTGCTTGTGTTCCCCATCATGTTTATCCAATATGTTCTTGAAACGGAAAGTGTGCTTCAATCAAGCCTGCTGGATGCTTTTCTTTCTTCCAGCCTTCTTGAGGAATTTTTTAAGTGGTTCATACTATTTTATACGATCTATCAGCATATAACCTTCGATGAGCCATATGATGGCATTGTATATGGAGCTTCTGTCTCGCTTGGCTTTGCTACTGCGGAAAATATTTTTTATCTGCTTGCCCTTGGAGTCGAACATGCAATTGGGAGGGCCCTGCTTCCAGTTTCCAGCCATGCTCTTTTTGGTGTCATCATGGGCTATTATATAGGAAAAGGAAAATTCACGGCAACTGCTACAAAAAAATGGATAGCCCTTTCGCTCTTTGTACCCTTCCTGCTTCATGGCATTTACGACTTCATCTTAATTTCTCTTGAACATTGGATTTATATCATGTTTCCATTTATGATCTTCCTTTGGTGGCTTGGTCTTAGAAAGGTTAAAAAAGCGAGGGCACACAGTGTCAATCATATTGATAATCAATTGGACTTTCAGAAAACTCTCCATTCATGATGGAGAGTTTTTTTATCCTCCTCTAAATGGATAAGTTTTTAAAAACCTGAAGTTCTTGAATAAAAAACCAGAGACTACAAAAAATAGGGTCAATGATAAAAGATTGACTTTTGGAGGTTATAATCCATGAAAAAGAACTTTTTGGCAGCAAAGGTTTTACTCATAATCTCCCTCTGTGTCCTGGCAATTCCCATGAGTGGAAGTGTTGATAAAGCAAGCGCATTTTCCAATCAGATTATCCAGCACGGAGCGGTAGGAGATGATGTTATTGAACTTCAATCCCGCCTGCAGTATTTGGGGTTTTACAATGGAAAGATCGATGGTGTCTTTGGATGGGGGACCTATTGGGCTTTAAGAAACTTCCAGTATGAGTTTGGACTTCCGGTTGACGGGCTTGCAGGCCAGGAAACAAAGAATAAGCTCGTAAAGGCATCACATTATAATGAGCAATATGTTAAAGAACAGATTAATAAAGGCAATGAATTTTCCCACTATGGCGGTGTAAATCTGGAACAGCAGAAAAAGCCTCAAGGAGGAACTACTGCTCCTCAGCAGCAGGAAAAGCCGAAGCAGCCAACTGCTGCGAACATGCCTAATGGTTTTTCGGAAAATGACATTCAACTTATGGCCAACGCTGTTTATGGAGAGTCAAGGGGCGAACCATATACAGGCCAAGTAGCAGTTGCCGCGGTTATTCTAAACCGTGTAAACAGTGCATCTTTTCCGAACACAGTTTCAGGAGTTATTTTTGAACCTCGGGCTTTCACGGCCGTTGCTGATGGACAAATATGGCTTACTCCTAATGAAACAGCAAAGGAAGCGGTCCTTGATGCAATCAATGGCTGGGACCCAACAGGAGAGGCTCTTTATTATTTTAATCCTGATACTGCTACAAGCGGATGGATTTGGACTCGTCCGCAGATTAAGAGAATTGGCAAGCACATATTCTGTAAATAGAGGGGTGAAGAACTATGCTTAGAGGAATTCTCATTGGGGTACTAGCGTTGGGTGTCGCCGGTACAGCGTTTTGGGGATATCAGGAACACCGAGAGAAAAATGCAATCCTAATTAATGCTGAAAATAATTATCAAAGAGCATTTCATGACTTAACTTATCAGGTTGATCTTTTACATGATAAAATTGGAACTACTTTGGCAATGAACTCCAGGGCCTCTTTATCACCAGAATTGGCGGAGGTGTGGAGGTTAACTTCTGAAGCTCATTCGGATGTAGGCCAGCTGCCGCTGTCACTTCTTCCATTTAATAAAACAGAGGAGTTCCTGTCCAATATTGGTGATTTCAGCTATCGTACTGCCGTAAGAGATTTAGATAAGGAACCATTAACCGATAAAGAATATCAAACACTTAAAGAGCTCTATAAGCAATCTGCTGATGTCCAGCAGGATCTTCGAAAAGTCCAGCATATGGTTTTGGAAAAAAATCTTCGCTGGATGGATGTTGAAATGGCACTGGCTTCCAATCAGGAAGCTGCTGACAATACTATTATTGATGGCTTTAAGACCGTGGAAAAAACCGTTGAAGGCTATGGTGAAACAGACTTTGGCCCTGCATTTGTTAATATGCAGAAAAAGGATGAGAATTTTAAATATTTAAAGGGCAAAGAAATTACGGAAGACGAAGCTGCCCGAATAGCAAAGAAATACGCTGCCCTTGGAAATAATGTAAATATTAAGGTAACCGAAAACGGTAAAGGTTCAGATTACGGATTTTTCAGTGTAAGCATACAGAATAAGAAAACAAAAGAAGAAGCAGATATGGATATCACTAAAAAAGGAGGATATCCGATTTGGTTAATATTGAAACGGGAAGTCGGACAGCAAAAGATCAGTCTAAATGAAGCAAGCAACAATGCAATAAAATTCCTTAAGCAAAACGGATTCCAGGATCTGGACTTGTTTGAAAGTGCGCAATATGACAACCTTGGGGTGTTTACTTTTGTTTCCAATCAAAATGGTGTAAGAATCTATCCGGATGCAATTCGTGTGAAAGTGGCACTGGACAATGGCAGAATAGCCGCTTTTTCTGCAAATGATTATTTAAAGTCCCATCATCAGCGGGAAATACCTGAACCTGTGATTTCTAAGGAAGAGGCAAGAGCAAAAATAAATCCGCAGGTAAAAGTCATGGAAGACAGGCGGGCAGTTATTATGAATGATTTGAATCAGGAGGTTTCCTGTTATGAATTCCTTGGCACGATGGGGGAAGACACCTATAGGATTTATATTAATGCTGAAACTGGACAAGAAGAGAAAGTAGAAAAGCTCAAAAATGCTGAGCCTGTATACGAGGACGTTGTTTAAAGAAAGCCGAATGGCTTTCTTTTTTATTGCTATGTTAAAGCAAAGCAGTTATTTATGAAACCCTTGATTGAAGAGAAAGAAACGAGACTGTTGTGGGAGGAGGGTGTAAACGTTAAATCCCGCAGTTGAAGCTGATACCCAACGGCTTATCATAGCATCAAGAAGAATATTTGATTTAATTATGATGCGGAAAAACAGATATAGGACTTTTTGCTTATATTTCTTATAAAATGCTGTTGCACGAAAGTTTTAAAGCATGTCATAATTAAATGACAAGATTATCCTTTTGAATAGGGAAGTGTAGCAAGCATGGTGAAAATTGGAGAAGCATTAATATTGGAGATGAAATATTCAGATAAATCAGAGAAATACAAATGCAAGCTTGTCGAGAGAGAAGGAAATAACCTCTATATCGATTACCCAATAAATCAGGAAACGAAAAAGACCGCTTTCCTGCTCGACGGAACTCAGCTAAAAGCAACATTCGTCGCAGCTGATGGCTCCGTTTACTTTTTTGAAAGCGAAGTCCTCGGCAGGGTAAAGCTAAAAATCCCTATGATGATTCTTTCTTATCCAGGGGATGAACATTTAATGAAGATTCAGCGCCGCCAGTTTGTCAGGATTGAAACGTCAGTCGATGTGGCAGTTCACCCTGTTAGAGGCGAATGTTCAGCGTTTGTGTCTGTTACAGATGATATCAGCGCAGGAGGTGCTGCAATTATTGCAGACAAATCCTGTTTGTTAAAAGCGAATATGCAAATACATACTTATTTTGTTTTACCTATGCAAAATGGGGAATCTCATTATTTGAAACTGAAAAGCAAAGTAATAAGAATCTCGGAAATGAATAATGGAAAGTCCATTATTTCTGTTCAGTTTATGGAGATTAGCCCGCAAGACCGACAATTGCTGCTGCGATTTTGTTTTGACAGACAATTGGCCATGAAGAAAAAAGGTCTCGAAATTTAAAGGGATGGGGATATTTTTAATGTGCAGCTCTCATAATAGATAAAGAAGTCAAATGGCTTAGACCTATTTTTAACTATGGAGAGATGTAGATGATGAAAGCGATCGAGAGGATTCTTCTAAAATTAATCATCGTGCAGTTTGTTTTTTTGCTGATTACTCAATTATTCTTTCATCATATGAATGCATTTCCTGAATTAAAGCAGCTGACACAATATGAGGGTGTTACAGACCAGAACTTCACTGAGCTGCTGGAAACGTTCAAAGAAAATTACTAGCAGGCAGCCGCCTGCTTATTTTTTATTTTGGCTGTTTTCGCAAAGTTTGTTGCTTACAAACTAGTTTTAATTACTGAGTTGATTGGAGTGGAAGGCACTTGATCCTCGAAAATGCATTCGCATTTTCTTTGTGCGGTGCTTATTCGAGGAAGCTTATTCAATGTCCTGCGGGAAGAGAGGGAGCGGGAGACCCCGCAGGCGTGAAACGCCGAGGAGGCTCCCGTTCCTCCCCGCGGGTTCGCTGCGTGACTGGAGCGGAAATCAACGGGCAATCTTTAGAGTCCAAAAACAACATCTATACGAAAAGAGCCTTTGTTTTAGACTATGTTAAAGCCATTGCTGATTTAAGCACTCTTTAGAGTGGAATGGAAGGCACAGGATCCTCGAATCTATTCGCACCTTGCGCTCCAATCAACCAATCTTATTTATCAATGTTTTTTACAGATTTATTTAAAAACAACAATCTTTTAGAAAACGATTTTAGAATAGAGCCATTGTAAAAAAGCTGTATAATATAACCTGAATTCCACTTATTATGTTAAAATAAAGCTGAAGGAACCTGGCCTGAAAGAACCTGGCCAGGCAGTACAGGAGGAACTATGAACAGACAAATATCAATCGCAATAGATGGGCCTGCTGCTGCTGGCAAAAGTACAGTAGCCAAGATTGTAGCAGAGAAATTATCATACATATACATTGATACCGGAGCCATGTATCGGGCCTTGACATATAAAGCCATTCAACAGCAGGCGAGACTAGAAGACGAAGCAGCATTGATGGAAATACTGAACAGTACCACTATTGATTTGCAGCCTGGCACAGAAGGGCAATTAATTTATTTGGATGGTCAGGATGTGACCAATGAAATCAGGTCATCGGAAGTTACAAATTCTGTTTCGATTGTTTCAATGCATAAGCTTGTAAGAAAAGAAATGGTCTTAAGACAGAAAAGCTTCGCACAAAATGGAGGAGTGGTAATGGACGGCCGGGATATCGGTACGCATGTCCTGCCCGGAGCGGAAGTAAAAGTATTCCTCTTGGCTTCAGTCGATGAAAGAGCGATTCGCCGCCATACTGAGAATGTCCAAAAAGGTTTTTCATCGGACCTTGAAAAGCTAAAGGAAGAAATTTCTCTGAGGGATAAGCTAGATTCAGAGCGCGAAGTTGCTCCATTAAAAAAAGCTGAAGATGCTGTAGAAATTGATACAACCTCATTATCAATTGAGCAGGTAGTAGAAAAAATAATGGACCTGGCCAATGAAAGGATCGAATCAAAGTGAACCTCTATTCTTTTGCTAAAGCATTAGTCTATGGTGCTTTAAAACCAGTTTACAGATTCGAAGTGATTGGCAGGGAAAACTTTCCACCTGATGGCGGCGTGCTGCTATGTTCCAACCATATTGATAATCTGGATCCTCCGGTAGTAGGCATTAATGCTCCGCGGCCTGTGCACTTTATGGCCAAAGAAGAGCTTTTTAATGTGCCTGTTCTTGGGAAAATCGTCCCTCATCTAAATGCTTTTCCTGTCAAAAGGGGAATGAGTGACAGGGAAGCCCTAAGAAAAGGTCTTGGAATCTTAAAAGAAGGAAAGGTTTTAGGGCTATTTCCAGAGGGTACTAGAAGCAAAACGGGGCAATTGGGTAAGGGGCTTGCCGGTGCTGGATTCTTTGCTTTAAGATCCGAAGCGCATGTTATGCCATGTGCCATCATTGGCCCTTATAAAGCCTTTTCCAAGCTGAAAGTAGTTTATGGTAAGCCAATTGAGATGAAGGACCTTCGGGAACGGAAGGCTTCAGCGGAAGAAACGACCGAATTCATTATGGGAGAAATCCGTAAGTTAATTGAGGAGAATTCTTAAACCTTCTTGCTTGACAAAAGGCTTCTTTTGTAAGAAGTTAGTAAAAAGGCATTTTTTAAAAAGGCGAGAATATTCGAAAAATAAAGAGGCTGTCCTTTGCTGACAATTCTCAAATTAGGGCAGAAAAGAGACGTTCAACACTGTTGAAAAATAGCCTGCATTAAAACGCCATTCGAGTATTTCTGCTGCTGACACAGGGTTCTTGCCTGGATGGCAGGCAGTTGAATACAGATAAAAATTTGAAAGCAGCCATTGGATTAAGGAGGAATACATATGTCAGAGGAAATGAACCAAGTAGAAGTCAAAAATTTTGAGGTTGGTGACAAGGTAAAAGGCCAAGTCACCAAAGTAGAAGAAAAGCAAGTCATTATTGATATTGCTGACAGCAAGCTGGATGGTATTATTCCGATCAGTGAGCTTTCAAGCCTTCATATTGAAAAAGCAAGTGATGCTGTTTCTGAAGGGGAAGAGCTTGAGCTTGAAGTGTTAAAAGTGGAGGAAGAAGCACTTATTCTTTCTAAACGAAAAGTAGACGCAGAAAAGTCATGGGAAACACTTGAGAGGAAATTCAATGAGGGCGAAGTCTTTGAGGCAGAAATCAAAGATGTTGTAAAAGGCGGATTAGTTGTAGACTTGGGTGTTCGCGGATTTGTACCTGCTTCCCTTGTAGAAGCTCATTTTGTTGAAGACTTTACTGATTATAAAGGCAAAACAATGACGTTTAAAATTGTGGAGCTGGATAAAGAGAAGAATCGGCTGATTCTTTCCCACCGAGCTGTTATTGAGGAAGAAAAAGGCAAGCAGAAGCATCAAGTGCTTGAATCTCTTCAGGCAGGTCAGGTACTGGATGGAACAGTACAAAGAATCACAGACTTTGGCGCGTTCGTAGATATTGGCGGAATCGATGGCCTTGTTCATATTTCCCAGCTATCCTATGAACATGTGGAAAAACCTTCCGATGTTGTAGAAGAAGGACAAAAGGTTAAAGTAAAAGTATTAAGCGTGGATCGCGATAATGAGCGCATTTCACTATCTATTAAGGAAACGCTGCCAGGACCTTGGGATGATATCAGTGAAAAGGCACCGAAAGGAAGTACGCTTGATGGGACTGTTAAGAGACTTGTTTCATACGGAGCATTTGTTGAAGTGTTCCCTGGAGTAGAGGGCCTTGTCCATATTTCTCAAATTGCGCATAAGCATATTGGAACTCCTCACGAAGTATTGAGCGAAGGACAGGAAGTAAAAGTAAAGGTTCTTGATGTGAACGAACAGGACCAGCGCCTGTCATTGAGCATCAAAGATCTTCTTGAAAAAGAACAGGAAGAAGTGACTGACTATGAACTTCCTGAAGAAAATAAAGGCTTCTCGCTTGGTGATATGATTGGCGACCAGCTAAAGAATTTAAAAAAGTAATGGTGATAAATTGTGTCTAGATCAAAAAGAAAATGGGACCATATTCAGCATGCCTTGGCAACAGGACAGAAAAGTCTTACAGGTTTTGAGGATATAGCATTTATCCACCAAAGTCTTCCTGATGCTTTTCTCGATCAGGCTGATTTAGGCACTTCAATTGGCGAACTTTCATTAAGTTCGCCAATTTTTATAAATGCGATGACAGGCGGCGGTGGAGATAGAACAATCCAAATAAATCGGGACCTTGCATCTGCTGCCAGAACAACAGGCCTTGCAATGGCAGTAGGGTCACAAATGTCAGCCCTGAAAGATCCAAATGAGATTGAATCATATAGGGTAGTCAGGAAAGAAAATCCAAAAGGGATCATCTTCGGCAATTTAGGCAGTGAAGCCACAATAGATCAGGCAAAAGCAGCTGTTGATATGATAGAAGCAAGCGCGTTGCAAATCCATTTAAATGTTGTTCAAGAATTGACCATGCCAGAAGGAGATAGGGATTTTCGGGGAGCATTAAAAAGGATTGAAAAAATAGTTTTGCATTCTAAAGTCCCCGTGGTAGTCAAGGAAGTAGGCTTTGGAATGAATAAAGAAACTTTATCAATGCTGGCATCCATAGGCGTTTCAGCTGTTGACGTAGGAGGATATGGGGGTACAAATTTTTCGCGCATTGAAAATGCTAGAAGAGAAAGGCTCTTAAGTTTCTTTGATGAATGGGGAATTCCTACCGCAGTATCAATTGCAGAAGCTGCCTCCCAGGAAGATGATATCGCAGTTATTGCTTCTGGAGGGATTCAAACAAGCATTGAAATAGCCAAAGCCCTTGCGCTGGGTGCCGAAGCTGCGGGTATGGCCGGATATTTCTTAAAGATTCTTATTAAAGAAGGACTCGAATCACTGGTAGAAGAAATTAACATCATACATAATGAATTAAAAATGATTATGACTGCACTTGGTGCGTCAACTATCAGGCAGCTGCAGCAGGCTCCCGTAATCATATCGGGAAGGACCCACCACTGGTTAAATGAACGGAGCATTAATACAAAAGCATTCAGCCAGAGGATAATTCAAAAGTAAAGCTCTCGTCATAGACGGGAGCTTTTTTCGGTCTAAAAATAAATCTTAGCTGTATTTTGAATCATTTAAGGATCTTGCTTCTTCAGGACTCTGCAGTTTTGAAGCACCCGGGTAATGAAGCGCCTGATCGCGATCTGATTCCACTCTTCTGCTTTCCTTCAATTTTCTTTCCTGGCGGTCTTTGCCCATAGTTACACACCTCCCTCTTCT
This sequence comes from Cytobacillus sp. C11.1, assembly GCF_058145115.1. NCBI lineage: Bacteria > Bacillati > Bacillota > Bacilli > Caryophanales > Bacillaceae > Cytobacillus > Cytobacillus sp. C11.1. The sequence continues at coordinate 2,423,283 of NZ_CM176935.1, forward strand.
TAAGATGAAGTCAGATTTAAAGATTTATACAGAAGAAAAGCATTCCTCATAGGAACCCATGAAACCTTTTCAACTGGGAGGGTTAAAGTACATAGCAAAACGCCATAATGGAAATGATAGGAGGAAGAGGATGGAAGGTATAATTTTTTATTGGGTTTCCTGGATGTTTTGGATTATGGCTACTTTCTTTCTGGATCGAAAAAATAAGGATAGGACAATATTTTCGGTCTGGCTTCTGCTGTTAATCATTCTATCACCTTTTACTTTTAAAGTTTTTAGTGTGGAAACAAGCACTGCTGCTGTTTTTTTAATGGGGACTTTATACATATTGGCATGCAGGCTGGAGAGATTAAAAAGAGTTTATTTCCTTTTTTGCACTTTTATCATGATGATGGCATATGTGAGCTTTCACTTATTTGAGTTATTTGATCCTGTATGGGTAATTTTTTCTCGGAAGTGGATGCTTGCGTTTCTGCTCGTTTATTTGGCTGTCCTCCTACAGAAAAAAAGGGTACTGCGCTTGCCTCTAATACTGCTTGGGGGAATCCAGGGAGAGGTTTTGTATGCGCTTATTCTTAGGCAATATTCCTTCCCTTACATAATTGGTTCCTTGGCATTCCTTGATATTATGGCACTCTCCACTTCAATTGTTGCTGCTTGGAGTGCGATGCACTGGACGGCTTCTTATTTTGAGAACAACTTCAAACATTTTGAAAGGGAGAAACAAAAATTATCATGAGCGAATATACATACCCAATACTTTTTGGACTTGCAGTAGGTACCTTGACTCGTGTTTATATGCTAAGAACAGATTACCGCCAATATCCTACCTATTTGCATGGGAAAATCATACATGTTGCATTGGGGTTTATTGCAGCTGGACTGGGCACTGTGGCCATTCCTTCCATAATGGAAGAACAATTTACCGCAGTAACCTTCCTAACGCTTGCTGCATCCCAGTTCAGGGAAGTAAGAAATATGGAAAGAAATACATTGACTGAACTGGACAGCTATGAATTGGTATCAAGAGGGAAACCGTATATAGAGGGTATAGCAATTGCTTTTGAAAGCAGAAATTATCTTGTGATTTTCACATCCTTAATTTGCACACTTGGTTATCTGCTTTATAATTTTTTGGGCGGACTTGCAGCAGCTATAATAGCTCTAATTATCTCCAATATGCTTATGTCAGGAGGAAGGCTGAAAGATATTGTGGATGTGGAGTATGTTGAGCCTCGTTTTGATGGTGCAGGTTTGTATGTGGATAACATCTATATCATGAATATCGGACTCCCTGAAAGACAGGAGGAAGTATTGAGATATGGGATGGGCTTCATTTTAAAGCCCAAAAATTTTAATGCCAGGTCGACCATTGCTAATCTTGGGCAAAGGCAGGCCATTTTGCATGATGTTTCAACAGCATTGGGAGTTTATCGTGATTCTGGAACACCTGCTCTTGTACCACTGGCTAAAAGAGACCTCGATGATGGGCGCGTAGGAGTTTTTGTATTGCCGCAGGAGAAGAATATCGGGAAAGCTTTAAAAATTATCGGTGCAGTTCCAACGCTTGAAAACGCAATTAGGATGCCTTCTGAGCGGCAAACGAATGGGAAAGGAAGTTGAGGGAAATGGTACTTGAAAAGTATATACTTGCTGTTATTACAACCAATCCTTCCAAAGTACCTTCAGGAGCTGCTGTATTTCATTGCGAAGATAAAAAGGAAATGGAAATCATAGCAGCCAATCTTGAGGCCATACTTGATGGAATCGCCCATGCTTTAACAGAAGAATTATACGTTATTGTAAAGCATTGAGGCGGTTTCCAAGTTTTTCATTGCTAGGAAGGTTTCTCTTTGTTAAAATATCTAAGTTAGACCCTTCTATCTTCGAGAAGGGTTTATTTTATAAATGTATAGCGAAATAGATGAACTTGCCAGGAAAGTTTAAAGCTTATTGTGGCCAGCCATCTGCACTTTAGTAAAGGAATAGACATTTCTAGAACAGAGGCTGCGTTAAAGCTAATTGCTGATTTTAGCTACTCTGTTGATTGGAGCGGCAATCAACAGGCAAGTTTAACGAGCTAAAAAATAGGATGTTGAAGCATATTAAGAATAAAGAATTGAAAGGGTGATGTTCATGGCAAAACCGGTTGTGGCTATTGTCGGGCGTCCAAACGTTGGAAAATCAACGATATTTAACAGAATTGTAGGAGAACGGATATCGATTGTCGAAGATATTCCTGGAGTAACACGTGATCGTATTTATAGTTCGGCAGAATGGCTGACACATGATTTTAATATTATTGACACAGGCGGAATCGATATTGGTGATGAACCATTCCTGGAACAAATACGGCTTCAGGCTGAGATTGCCATAGATGAGGCAGATGTGATTATTTTTCTTGTAAATGGCAGAGAAGGGGTTACAGCTGCAGACGAAGAAGTCGCAAAAATTTTATATAAAGCCAAAAAACCTGTTGTGTTGGGCGTAAATAAGATTGATAATCCGGAAATGAGAGAACTTATCTATGATTTCTATGCTCTTGGATTTGGGGAACCATTCCCTATTTCAGGATCCCACGGACTTGGGCTTGGGGACTTGCTGGATGAAGCAGCCAAACACTTTCCGAAGCATGGACAGGGTGAATATGGTGAAGAAGTAATTAAGTTTTCATTAATCGGGCGTCCAAATGTCGGAAAATCGTCTCTTGTAAATGCCATCCTAGGGGAAGATCGGGTTATTGTCAGCAACATCGCAGGAACCACAAGGGATGCAATTGACTCCCAGCTGAAGGTTGACGGCCAGGAATATGTCATTATCGATACTGCCGGAATGCGCAAAAAAGGAAAAGTTTATGAAACGACAGAAAAATACAGTGTTCTGCGGGCATTGCGGGCAATTGAACGTTCAGATGTCGTCCTGGTTGTCATTGATGGAGAAGAGGGTATTATTGAACAAGATAAGCGGATTGCCGGATATGCACATGAAGCAGGAAGAGCGGTTGTTATTGTAGTAAACAAATGGGATGCTGTTGAAAAAGATGAAAAAACAATGAAGGCATTTGAACAGAATATTCGGGACCATTTTCAATTTCTCGACTATGCTCCTATTGTGTTCCTATCTGCAAAAACGAAGAAGCGCATTCATACGCTTATCCCAATGATTAACACAGCCAGTGAAAATCATGCTCTTCGTGTTGAGACAAGCGTGCTGAATGATGTCATCATGGATGCTGTAGCCATGAATCCAACACCTACAGATAAGGGAAAACGCCTAAGAATTTATTACACAACTCAGGTTGCTGTGAAGCCGCCAACTTTTGTAGTGTTTGTAAATGATCCCGAGCTTCTTCATTTCTCTTATCAACGTTTTCTTGAGAACAGAATAAGGGACGCTTTTGGTTTTGAAGGCACTCCTATTAAGATATTTGCAAGGGAAAGAAAATAGCATGGAAAGCAAATATCTTTGAAAAAGGAGAACCATAACATTGGGGAGTATATCGGTACCTCTTATATGATCATACTCCGTATTGCTGACTGGCATGGATGGTGTTTTGTAACATCCAAATAAATTAAAAGGCAGTGATCAAATGGAGCGGAATAGAGAAAGTGTTGCAGTTGTAGGAGCAGGCAGCTGGGGAACGGCCCTTGCTATGGTCCTGGCTGATAATGGACATGATGTTAAGCTATGGGGCCATAATCCTGAGCAAATAGAAGAAATAAATGTGCAGCATACCAATAAAAAATACTTATCTGAAATTCATCTGCCGGAAGAGATCAGAGGCTATTCATCACTTGAAGAGGCTTTAACCGGAACAGAAATCATAATTTTAGCTGTACCGACGAAGGCAATTAGGGAAGTTCTTGGCAAAATTAGAGAAATCAGGACAGAGCCTATCCTAATTGTGCATGTTAGTAAGGGGATTGAGCCAGACTCCCTTCTGCGGATTTCTGAAATGATTGAGGAAGAAATGCCCGAAAACCTTCTGGATAGTGTTGTAGTACTATCAGGTCCAAGCCATGCTGAAGAAGTAAGCCTGCGGCATCCAACTACTGTTACTGTTTCTTCAAAAGATATGAAAGCTGCTGAGAAAATTCAGGACTTGTTTATTAATAACAATTTTAGAGTTTATACTAACCCAGATATCATTGGAGTTGAAATTGGCGGTGCACTTAAAAATATTATTGCGCTTGCTGCCGGAATTACAGATGGTTTGGGATATGGGGACAATGCAAAGGCGGCCTTAATAACACGAGGGCTTGCAGAGATTGCCCGCCTTGGCATGAAGATGGGGGCTAGTCCGCTTACCTTCTCCGGATTGGCTGGTATAGGCGACCTGATTGTAACATGCACATCGGTCCATTCGCGCAATTGGAGAGCTGGCAATCTTCTTGGAAAAGGGCATAATCTTCAGGAAGTTCTGGATAATATGGGCATGGTTGTAGAAGGTGTTAGAACAACGAAAGCAGCCCATCAGCTTGCTAAAAAATATGATGTAAAAATGCCAATTACAAATGTTCTTTATGATGTCCTTTTTAATAATGTTAATGCAAAGGATGCAGTTGATCTGTTGATGGGGCGAGGAAAAACACACGAAATGGAAGACCTTGCAAATGTCCTGGAGGATCAAAAAGGAAGTAAAAAACAGGAAAATCTTTAATAATTTAAAAATATAGGCATTAGATGATGCGAGATGGCAGGTTCCTGCATACAATGCAACGAAGCAAACTAGTGTAATGAACAGGGTGTTGGGTTATTTAGTCAACTGGCTGAGGTAAAGAATTGCCCCTTCTTTACCTCAGTTTTTTTATGCCTGAATCTTTGATGAGGAAAAGCTTTTAGATTTTTCTTCATGGTATGTTATAATACTTTTCGGAAAAGGGAGTTGATTAAATGTCACCGGCTTTAATGAAAATGTGGGTATCACTGGCTTCAATGGGATTTATGTTTATATCTATAATTCTGATATATCTTAGCCGCTTTAAATTGAAAGCTGGAATACTGAAGGCCTTTACGGCAACCATTGCTTATATTTTGATGATTATTAGCGGAATTATAATTGTACTTGTCGTGTTCAGCGGCCCCACAAGCAGCTAGCTATATTACATAAAGGGATGATTAGATGAAAAAAGCATTTAACACGTTTTTGCTTCTTTTGCTTACAGGAATGGCCCTGACTGGCTGCATGTATCCTGAAGAGAAGCTATCCCAAAATCAGATAGCCTATAAGGACCAAATGCAGTCTGTCCAATCGGCTGTTGATCAGTACAGAAAAGATAATGGCGGTCTTCTTCCAATCAAGACGAAGGATCAGACAACCCCAATTTATCAAAAGTATCCGATTGATTTTAAAAAGATCGCGCCTCAATATATGGCTGAACCTCCAGGAAATGCATTTGAGTCAGGCGGCGTATTCCAATATGTACTTGTTGATGTGGAAACAGAACCCAAAGTTAAAATCTTTGATTTGAGGATCGCAGAAACAATCAGGGATATAAACCTGAGGATTAAAGCACATGGTTTCCCGCCTTACAAAGAACAAATTGCTGATAATGTATTTACAATGGACTATAAAAAATTAGGGTTTAAAGAAGAGCCGAAAGCGCTTAGCCCATATAGCGGCCAAAACCTTCCGTTTGTTGTCACCGGAAATGCCGAAGTATATGTTGATTACCGGATTGATCTGTATCAGGCGCTGAAGGAAAAGGAAGGCAAGTATAAGCCTGGGGATGATATCAGGGATATGCTTGTTGAAGGCTCTGCTTTTGTTCCCTCCTATTCATTGCCTTATACAATAGATGCTGACACAAATGAACCAATCTTTTTGGTGAAATAGTCATAACCTTTCTTCTGCAAAATATATTGTAGGAGAAGGGTTTTTTTTATTATTTTTTCATAAAAGCACTCTTCAACCTGACCAATAGCATAAAGAAAAAGAAATAAAGCGTAAAGGGAGTTATTAAATTTAGAAAAGGAAATTTGGGGTGGCCGGCTGTCCATTCCAGATCGCCTGAGGGCTGGGGGATTTCTTTGCATGCCGGCGGGTGCGCTGCACTTTCCTGATAAGGGGGTAAAAATTTTAAAAAACTGTCATAACAATGTAGGACAACATCATACACATATAATGTCCAAACATAATAGATAGGATAATATTATCCCACTAACTCTATGATTCGGGAGGGGATCACTTGGAAAAGGTTGATATTTTTAAAGATATTGCCGAAAGAACTGGCGGCGATATATATTTTGGAGTAGTTGGCGCAGTTCGCACCGGCAAATCCACATTTATAAAGAAATTTATGGAGCTTGTTGTTTTGCCGAATATGAACAATGAAGCAGACCGTGCCCGCACACAGGATGAACTTCCGCAAAGCGCTGCCGGCAAAACGATTATGACTACAGAACCAAAATTCGTACCTAACCAGGCTGCTACGGTCCATGTGGCAGAAGGATTGGATGTGAACATAAGACTGGTTGACTGTGTAGGGTATACAGTCCCAGGCGCTAAGGGATATGAAGATGAAAATGGACCAAGAATGATCAATACACCTTGGTATGAAGAGCCAATCCCTTTCCATGAAGCTGCAGAAATAGGTACGAGAAAAGTTATTCAGGAGCACTCAACCATCGGCGTCGTAATTACGACTGATGGAACGATTGGCGAGATTCCTCGTGCCAATTACCTGGAGGCGGAAGAAAGGGTTATTGAGGAATTGAAGGAAGTCGGCAAACCGTTTATCATGATCATCAATAGCGTGCAGCCTCACCATCCGAATACAGATGCGCTTAGAAATGAACTTTCCGAGAAGTATGATATTCCTGTACTTGCCATGAGTGTAGAGGGCATGAGGGAATCGGATGTTATGAATGTAATGCGTGAAGCTCTATATGAATTCCCAGTGCTTGAAGTCAATGTAAATCTTCCAAGCTGGGTGATGGTGCTGCATGAGGATCACTGGCTTCGTGAAAGCTATCAGGAAGCAGTGAAAGAAACCGTAAAAGACATTAAGAGGCTTAGAGATGTAGACCGTGTGGTCCATCAATTCAGCGACTTTGAGTTTATTGACCGTGCCGGACTCGCTGGCATTGAGATGGGGCAAGGTGTAGCAGAAATAGACTTGTATGCCCCGGATGATCTTTATGATGAAGTACTAAAAGAAATTGTCGGAGTGGAAATCCGAGGAAAAGACCATCTTCTTGAACTGATGCAGGAATTTGCCCATGCAAAAGCAGAGTATGACCAAATTTCCGATGCATTAAGAATGGTGAAGCAAACAGGCTACGGCATTGCTGCTCCTTCGCTGGCTGATATGAGCCTTGACGAACCGGAGATTACTCGTCATGGATCACGCTTCGGAGTAAGGCTTAAAGCTGTTGCGCCATCCATTCATATGATTAAAGTAGATGTAGAATCTGAATTCTCTCCTATCATTGGAACAGAAAAGCAAAGTGAAGAGCTCGTCCGTTACCTGATGCAGGACTTTGAAGACGATCCACTTTCAATCTGGAACTCCGATATCTTCGGGCGCAGCCTGAGCTCAATTGTGAGGGAAGGCATCCAGGCAAAGCTGTCCCTAATGCCTGAGAATGCAAGATATAAGCTTAAAGAAACTTTGGAAAGAATTATCAACGAAGGTTCTGGCGGATTAATAGCGATTATTCTTTAACTTGAAGGCTCCGTTTGGAGTCTTTTTTTGTTATGACTGTGCTAAAGCTCAAGAGGAAATTATCAAAGGGGTTATTGGGAATATTAGGTTGTGATCACGCTATTTGTCTATATATCGCCGTGTTGATTGGAGCGGAAGGTGCGAGACTCCTGCGGGAGAAGCGAGTCAAAGGGAGACCCCGCAGGTGCGAATGCACCGAGGAGGCTCCCGGACCGCCCGCGGAAAGCGAGCGCCTGCAGCGGAAATCAACACCCAATTCAACAGAGGGATTTTAAAAAATTATCACGATGAAAAAGTAATCCTTCTTCAGGAGATAGGTATTTAAATGTTTAAAACAGCCTCTTTAGGGTAAGAAATAAAGGTCAACTTATTACAAATATGTTGCAAAGAAGAAAAGATTCCCATTAAATCATGAAATATTCTTGATAAGAGTAAATGATTGTGATAATCTTTTAACAGAATTACCGTTGTGGCGGCCAAAACCCTTATTATTAAAGGATTTTTTGATAATTTATGGATTGAAATTTTTCCTTTCATAATTTATTATTAGGCTTGTTAAACAAAAAAACGCCATAACGTATAGAATTCAGTAATTTTGTTTACAAATGTATGTAAGGAATCTTATTTTACTGGGTTTTATCGATATTTGGGAGGAGGTGAAAGGCATGAACAAGACAGAACTAATTAACGCAGTTGCTGAAGCTGGCGAACTTTCTAAAAAAGACGCAACTAAAGCAGTTGATGCTGTTTTCGATACAATCTTAGATGCTTTGAAAAATGGTGATAAGGTACAACTAATCGGTTTTGGAAACTTCGAGGTTCGCGAGCGTGCTGCCCGTAAAGGACGCAACCCGCAAACTGGCGAAGAAATCGAAATCGCTGCAAGCAAAGTTCCTGCTTTCAAACCAGGCAAAGCGCTTAAAGATGCAGTTAAGTAATGTACATAAAAGTGCTTAAAGCTTATGCTTGAGCTAAAAACCGCGATTCGTTCGCGGTTTTTTCTATTTTCTGGGCTCTGTTATGGCTCATTGTTGATATTTGCATCCTGTTGATTGGAGCGGAAGGCTCGAGATCCTCAATAATGCATCCACATTTCCTTCGTGCGGTGTCTAATTCGGAGATGCTTAATCAACGTTCAGCGGGAGAGGCGAGTCAAAGGGAGACCCTGCAGGCTTCATGTTTTAAGGAGGGTCGGACCGACCGCTGTTCGCTGATCTCCTGGAGCGGAAATCAACAGGCAAATATAACAGAGCCTTAAGATAATCACTGCCTATGCTCTATGCAAATACAGATTCAGCTTTGCGCAGATCAAAAGGGTTATGCTAATATGAACATATTATTACACACAGTGTTATAGCATAGGAGGAAGCAATTATGGCAGACGTAAATCGTGCCCAGATAGAAGATGCGGTACGTTTAATATTAGAAGCGATCGGTGAAGACCCAAATCGGGAAGGGCTCCTTGATACGCCGAAACGTGTAGCAAAAATGTATGAAGAAGTTTTTATGGGATTAAACCAGGATCCTAAAGAATATTTTGAGACAGTATTTGGTGAAGATCACGAAGAGCTTGTCTTGGTCAAGGATATTCCTTTCTATTCCATGTGCGAACATCACCTTGTGCCATTTTTTGGTGTCGCCCATGTCGCCTATATTCCAAGGAACGGAAGGGTAACGGGATTAAGTAAGCTTGCCAGGGCTGTAGAGGCAGTAGCAAAAAGGCCGCAGCTTCAAGAACGCATTACATCCACAGTTGCTAACTCCATCCTCGAGAAGCTTGAGCCGCATGGTGTAATGGTCGTTGTCGAAGCGGAACATATGTGCATGACAATGCGTGGAGTTAAAAAGCCTGGTTCCAAAACAGTTACTTCAGCTGTAAGAGGTGTGTTTGCAAATGATGCAAGAGCAAGGGCAGAAGTGCTTTCATTAATCAAACAATAATCTTGGCAGCGAGAATATAAAATATGCATTCTTATTTTTACAGAAAGAATAAATTTGGAAAGGCTGAAAGATAAAACTTTTGGCCTTTTTTAGTAAAAAATTATACTTGCCAAAATATATAGTAAAGGAAGTTATAAATGGAAAAGAATAGTCCTGCGGGAAGTGATTATATAGTTATTAAAGCAAAAGAAGACGGTGTAAATGTTATTGGTTTAACACGGGGATCTGATACAAGGTTCCATCATTCGGAAAAGCTGGATCAGGGGGAAGTTATGATTGCCCAATTTACAGAACACACATCGGCTATAAAGGTGCGGGGAAACGCGAGGATCATGACCTGTTATGGTGAACTTGAAAGCGATGCGAAAAAATAATTCATATGGTAAAAACGGACATAATTGTTTTTCAAGATAATGTCCTGACATGTATCTGTAATTTATGATATAATTGTCTCTGCTTAATTAATAATGCAGCTGATAACAAGATACCAGTAAAAAGGGCTTTTTTTATGCCTGATTTATATATATTTCATAGTAAACGATGAATAGGTCAAAAATAGACTATATAATCTCAAAGATAATGTTTTTAACAATTTTGATAAAGCTTCTCCTGTCTTTTCCCTTTAAATTTACATGCTCAGGGAGCAAGGAGGCTGCTGCGGGAATTAGAAAACTTAGGGGAAACAAGGGTGATTACATGCATGACGTGAAGATTAAATTGGCAGATATTAAAGAACAGATTGAGAAAAAGGTACACCACCCTTATCTGCTCAGGTATATTGATTCTCCCGTTATAGACGAAGATAAGCTTCTGCTCTTAATCTCTATCCTGGATGAAATAAAACTTTCAGAAACAAAGGCAGAACAATATGCAGTAACGGCTATGCTTATCCAAATCGCCCTTGATACCCATGAACTTGTAATGAACGATGAGTCTGAAGGCGAAGACCTTAAACACAGACAGCTTACTGTCCTTGCAGGCGTGTATTACAGCGGCTTATATTATAAAATTCTTGCTGCACTTGATGATATCAGCATGATTCGTGCATTGGCTGATGGGATTAAAGATGTGAATGAGCATAAAATATCCCTCTACCAGAAAGCCCCTGATGCAGTTGATCACTTAATGAATTCCGTTAAGAAGATTGAGGCGGCTCTATTCGAAAAGCTGACCGATGCTTATTCCAAGACTGATTGGAAAGAAGTTGCCTCCAATCTGCTATTTATTAAACGGCTAATTGCCGAGAAGGAGCAATTTATTAAGTACGGCACTTCAATTGTTTTTGAAGCGCTGAAAAAGCTGACATTCCCAAAAGTGAAAGAGATGTCTGCTGAACAGCAAAACTATCTGCTTCTGATTTGTGACAGATATATTGACTTTTCCAAAAATCTGGTTGATCAATATCTGATGAAAATCCCTTTTGTAAACGAATTGTTAGAGCAGCGTATTCATTGCATTTTTAATCATAGTCAGTCTGTGGCTAAAACTTTTGTGGAAGAAGGGTAAGGTATGCAGCAATCAAAAGAAGAGCGAGTTCATAGTGTTTTTGAAAAGATTTATGGCAACTACGATAAAATGAATTCAGTTATTAGTTTTCAGCAGCATCTCAGATGGCGCAAGGACACCATGAAAAAAATGAATGTCCAAAAAGGATCGAAAGCCCTCGATGTTTGCTGCGGCACAGCTGATTGGTCCATTGCACTTGCTGAAGCTGTTGGCGACAATGGTCAAGTAGTCGGGCTTGATTTTAGCAAAAACATGCTGAAAATTGGTGAGGAAAAAATTAAAGAACGGGAGCTTGAACAAGTTGAACTTGTTCATGGAAATGCCATGGATCTGCCTTTTCCCGATAATTCATTTGATTATGTGACAATTGGATTTGGGCTAAGGAATGTCCCCGACTACATGCAGGTATTAAAAGAAATGCACCGTGTTGTAAAACCTGGAGGAATAGCAGTGTGTCTGGAAACATCCCAGCCCACTATGCTCGGTTATAAACAAGCCTATTATTTCTACTTCCGTTTTATTATGCCGATGTTCGGCAAACTTTTTGCCAAAAGCTTTAATGAATATTCTTGGCTGCAGGAATCTGCAAGAGATTTCCCTGGAATGAGAGAATTGGCGGAAATGTTCCAGGAAGCAGGCTTTAAGAATGTCACTTATAAGCCATATAGCGGCGGAGTGGCAGCTGTACACATTGGAACCAAACAAAAATAATACTTGTTCTGAATGTTTCTCATTGTACAATGCAGTAAACAGCAGACGGGATTGATAAGCCGGGTGAGTTAAAAAATGAAATTGAAAATGATGTATTCATTTTTGAATTCAGATTTAAATGTGATAGAGGACGAGTTGGAGGAGACAATTAAAGCAGAGTCTCCTCTATTGCATCAGGCATCACTGCATTTACTGCAGGCCGGGGGAAAAGAATTCGCCCAGTTTTTGTCTTGCTTGCAGCAAAGTTCGGAAATTACGATATTAATAAAATTAAAAATGTGGCCGTTTCACTGGAGCTTATCCATATGGCATCTCTTGTCCATGATGATGTCATTGATGATGCAGAGATACGCCGCGGCAAGCCGACTATCAAAGCGAAGTGGGACAACAAGATTGCCATGTATACAGGCGACTATATTTTCGCGCGTGCTCTCGAATTAATAACGAATATTGAAAACCCGCATGCACATAAAATTCTGTCCCACACGCTAGTTGAGCTATGTATTGGTGAAATTGAGCAAATCAAAGATAAGTATAATTACGACCAGAATGTAAGGACTTATTTTCGGAGAATAAAAAGAAAAACGGCAATGCTGATAGCTGTAAGCTGCCAATTGGGTGCCATTGCAGCTAATGTGGAAGATGATATACATAAGAAGCTTTTCAAATTTGGTTATTTTGTCGGAATGTCCTATCAAATTATTGATGATGTCCTTGATTTTGTCGGAACGGAAAAGGAGCTCGGCAAACCTGCGGGAGGAAATTTCACCAGGGGAATATAACGCTTCCTGTCCTTTTTGCAATGGAAGATAAGACCGTTCGCGAGGAAATCATCAAAGTTCATGAAGGAACTGAGCGTTCGGATATTGAGGAAATCATTAAACTGGTCAAGGATTCAGGTGCAATCGAAAAATCTCTTCATATAAGTGACATGTATCTGCAAAAGGCTCTGGAGGTTTTGGAAGAGCTTCCGCCATCAAAGTCTAAGAAGGCTTTGCGGGATATTGCCAAGTTCATTGGCAAGAGAAAATTCTAATAACTCAGGCCTGGGCACCTATCTCCTGCGAGGGTGCCCAACAGTGTAGAGTGTTTTTTGGGCTATTCCTTATCACTCGCCTTGAAATCCGGATGGATAGATTGGAATCGTGCATTTTTGTATCCTTTTTTTTAAAGCGCTTCCAGATTTCTGTTGCTAAATTGTCGAAACAATGTTAATATTTTCGTGGATTGTCAGAGAATGATTAATCACTATACATATGTTTTAGGAGTGGAATTAAATGGAAAGAACATTTTTGATGGTTAAACCTGATGGAGTACAGCGCAATTTAATCGGTGAAATCGTTTCCCGTTTCGAAAAGAAAGGCTTCCAGCTTGTTGGCGGTAAGCTTATGAGCATTAGCAAAGAGCTTGCGGAAGAGCATTATGGAGAGCACAAAGAGCGTCCATTCTTCGGCGAACTTGTAGACTTCATCACTTCCGGCCCTGTTTTTGCTATGGTTTGGGAAGGTGAAAATGTTATTGCAACAGCCCGTCAAATGATGGGTTCAACTAATCCTAAAGATGCGGCTCCTGGAACGATCCGCGGAGACTTCGGCATCACTGTAGGGAAAAATGTAATCCATGGTTCAGATTCACCTGCAAGTGCAGAACGTGAAATCGGTCTATTCTTCAAAGAAGAAGAAAAAGTGGAATATACTAAATTAATGAATGAATGGATTAACTAATGTGAAAAAAGCACTTGTCGCTGACAGGTGCTTTTTTTGTAACCGAATACAAAAAACCGGGTAAAGGGCCGGAAAGCATCAAGGGGAAAAGAAGGTGCAGCACCACTGCCAAATGAGCTAAATTAGAGGGGAAAAACATGGAGCGGGATTATCAGGAATTTATCATAAATATTAAAAGAAAAACGGGGATTGACCTTTCACTATATAAGGAAACACAAATGAAAAGAAGGCTTACCTCTCTTTACGAGAAAAAAGGTTTTGAAACCTTTGAAGATTTTTATAGTGGAATGAATAGGGACAGGGAATTACTGAACGAGTTTTTAGATCGGATGACTATAAATGTTTCAGAATTTTACCGAAACGCTAAGCGCTGGGGGGTTCTGGAAAAAAATATTCTCCCAGGGGTACTTAAACAAAACAAAGCTCCTAGGGTTTGGAGTGCAGCCTGCTCGACAGGTGAAGAGCCTTATACGATAGCGATGATTTTATCCAGATTTTTGCCATTATCACAGATTAAGGTATCTGCAACGGATATTGATGAAAATGCCCTCGCACGGGCCAGGATGGGCATCTATCCTGAAAGAGCCCTGAATGAAGTCCCTGAACCTATGAAACAAAGGTTCTTTAGACGTGAAGGTAGTTTTTTTAAAATATCTGATGACATCAAAAAGACAGTAATGTTTAAAAAACAAAACCTGCTTGCTGATGATTTTGGCGGACCCTATGATTTAATTGTGTGCAGGAATGTCTTAATTTATTTTACGGAAGAGGCAAAGGATGGCCTCTATCATAAATTCAGCAGTGCATTAAAAAAGGATGGCATATTATTTGTTGGCAGCACAGAACAAATCTTCAATCCTGGGCGCTATCACTTTGAGTCTGCTGAAACCTTCTTTTACAGAAAGCTTTAATAGAAATACCGGGTATGGAGGATGATTTGATGCCATCCTCTAATTTAATTTCGTTGAAAAAATATAAGTTTTCGTTGATAAAATCAAATTATCGTTGAACTATCATCAGTTTTCGTTAATTTATGAAATCATTTTTGATTTAATTCTTTTTTGGACTCCAGCTTACATTCTAAAACAACCCAGTGGGAGCTCAAATTACCCGCAGAGGGATATAAGCCCCTCCATATTTTGTAGTACGTTCCTTAACGTGTTAAAATGGCTCCATCCATAAGAAGAAATAAAATATTATAGGAATTTTCAAATTTTATCTATTCTTATATTTATCATTATGTTATATTGGTACATAATCCTTTAATGAGTTGAAGGGGGAAAGAGTTTTGAGATATCTTACATCTGGTGAATCTCACGGACCGCAGCTGACCACTATAATAGAAGGGTTGCCTGCCGGAATGCCGCTGCTTGATTCCGATATAAATGAAGAATTGGCCCGACGCCAGAAAGGCTATGGCAGAGGCAGAAGGATGCAAATTGAAAAGGATACCGTCCAAATAACTGGCGGCATCAGGCATGGCTATACATTGGGCTCGCCAGTCGCCCTTGTGGTAGAGAATAATGACTGGAAGCACTGGACTAAGATTATGGGCCAGGAACCTCTAAATCCGGAAGATGAGGCAGAGGTAAAAAGGAAGATCTCCCGTCCGCGCCCAGGGCATGCAGATTTAAACGGAGCCCTTAAATATGGGCACAGGGATATGAGAAATGTACTTGAGCGATCTCTGCAAGGGAAACTACAGTAAGAGTCGCAGCCGGAGCAGTTGCCAAAAAACTATTATCTGAGCTTGGAATCAAAGTAGCAGCACATGTCATTGAAATAGGCGGAGTTTCTTCCTCAGTAAAAGAATATTCCTCATTAGAAGAATTAAAACAAATTACGGAAGAGTCGCCGGTTCGCTGTCTTGACCCGGATGCCGGGCAAAAGATGATGGAAGCGATTGACAATGCGAAAGAAAATGGTGACTCCATTGGCGGAGTTGTGGAAGTGATTGTTGAAGGGATGCCGCCTGGAGTTGGAAGCTATGTACACTATGACCGCAAGCTTGATTCCAAGCTGGCAGGTGCAATGGTTAGTATTAATGCTTTTAAAGGTGTTGAATTCGGCATCGGATTTGAAGCAGCCAGAAAGCCGGGCAGTGATGTTCATGATGAGATTGCGTGGAATCCTGAAAGAGGCTATTACCGCAAAACAAATCGCCTTGGCGGTTTTGAAGGCGGCATGTCAACCGGAATGCCAATTGTTGTCAGAGGTGTGATGAAGCCGATCCCTACACTATATAAGCCTCTCCAAAGCGTAGACATTGAAACGAAAGAGCCGTTTTCCGCAAGCATTGAGCGTTCAGACAGCTGTGCTGTTCCGGCAGCTGCAGTGGTTGCTGAAAATGTGATTGCATGGGAACTTGCCTCGGCACTTGTGGATCAATTTTACTCAGACAGATTTGAGACATTAAAAGCAACAGTTGAAGAGCAAAGAAAATTTGTGAGGGAGTTTTAATGAAAAGTGTTTCCATCCAGACAGATACCAGAACCTATCCTGTTTTTATAGGTTCTGGGGCAATTGGCAGATTAAGCACATTTATTAAAGAGGCTTATCCGTCTATAACAAATTTAATGGTCATAACAGATGAAACCGTTCGGGATATTCACCTACCCGCACTAGAGGTAGAACTAGAGGGCACTGATGCGTGCATCTGCACGGTGCCAAGCGGGGAAAAGGCAAAAACATTTGATGTGTACTATAATTGTTTAACTTTTGCATTAAAACACAAGCTTGACAGGAAATCACTCATTTTGGCATTTGGCGGTGGAGCTGTCGGCGATTTGGGTGGTTTTGTTGCAGCCACATATATGAGAGGAATTCCTTTTATTCAAATCCCTACTACTATATTGGCCCATGATAGTGCAGTAGGAGGGAAAGTGGCAATTAACCATCCGTCAGGCAAAAACATGGTTGGGGCCTTTTATCAGCCGGCCGCAGTGTTTTATGATTTGGATTTTCTTAGTACCTTGCCTCCGAAAGAGAAACGTTCCGGATTTGCAGAAGTGATCAAGCATAGCTTGATCCATGATATTCAATTCTACTCCAATCTGAAGGAGCAGATTCATTCTCTTGAAAAAATACCGAGTGAGGAATTAAGCTCGATCCTTACAAAGGGGATAGAAATAAAAGGTGCCATAGTTGCTGAGGATGAAAAAGAGTCAGGGGTACGCGCTTTTTTAAACTTTGGGCACACACTCGGCCATGCCATTGAAGCAGAGAAAGGCTATGGAGAGTGGACACATGGAGAATCCGTTGCTGTAGGGATGATCTTCGCTCTGGAATTAAGCAGAAAGATATTCGGTTTAAAATTCGAAATTGGTGAGTTCAAAAACTGGCTGTCTGCTCTTGGATATCAGGTTACCTTACCACATGAGCTATCACATCAAAATCTTCTGGAACGCATGAAGCAGGATAAAAAGTCAGAAGGCCAAAAAGTCCGGTTTGTTTTATTACAGGATATAGGGAAGCCGGTATTATACGAAGTTTCTGATGAACTGTTGCTAAAAGAACTTGAAAATTTTTCGAAGCAGCAAGGTTGACTTTGCCTTGGGCTGAGAAAGAGCTTGGGATGACAGGATAGAGACGCTCTATACCGTTTTTTGGAGGTGTTGCAAGTGATTCGAGGAGTGAGGGGAGCCGTCACCGTTGATGAAAATAATGAATCTGAGATTATTGAGGCAACTGGGATGCTTATTAGGGAAATGATACTGAAAAATAAAATAGAAGCAGAAGATGTAGCGTCCGTATTCATCTCTGTTACAGAAGAACTGACAGCAGCCTTTCCGGCAAAGGCTATGCGGTCATTAGAAGGATGGACATATGTTCCTGTGATGTGCATGAGGGAAATACCAGTTGAAGGGTCTCTGCCGAAATGTATTAGAGTTATGATGCATGTTAATTCGGACTCTCCGCAGCAGAATATTCATCATATTTATTTGCGTGACGCAGTCCAGCTTCGTCCCGATCTTAAAACAATCAGCACAACATAGGACTCTCCTTTGCGGGGTTTTTTATGATAATAAGTTTAACTTTCGAATTTTGATAACTGTTTAGCTCCTGGCGCCATCGGCTCGAGGTCTTAAGTCAATCGCTTCTGAAGGCAAAGAACGCCTTTTGCCGGCGCTCGTCTTAAGCTTGTTGCCGAAAGGCGGGCGCCTTGCGCTTTTCAGATATAGGAGCAAATCATTTTTACTTTAATACGATAATAAGTAAAAGTAATTATTAAGAGGTGGAATTGTATGAAATGGAAGGAACAGCTTCTGAATTTAACTCCTTACCAGCCGGGAAAATCAATTGAACAAGTCAAAAAGGAATATGGGCTGGATAAAATAGTGAAACTTGCTTCTAATGAAAATCCATTTGGGTGTTCGGAAAAAGTACTTTTCGCAATGAATCAGTCCCCTTCATTTTTTGCGCTATATCCAGATGGATATGCTACTGAATTGCGTACGGTTCTGGCGAATCACTTGTCGGTTGAAGAAGAGCAGATCATTTTTGGAAATGGTTCCGATGAAATCATACAAATGATCTCAAGGGCATTGCTTGGCCCGGATACAAACACCGTTATGGCTGCTCCGACTTTCCCGCAATATAAGCATAATGCTGTCATCGAAGGTGCTGAAATCAGGGAGATTCCGTTGGTGAATGGTGAACATGACCTTGATGCAATGCTGGCTGCTATTGATGAAAATACCGCTGTCTTGTGGGTTTGCAGCCCTAATAATCCAACAGGGAATTATGTTAATGAATCTTCATTGCAATCTTTTTTGAAAAAAGTGCCTGAAGACATTTTGGTTGTCCTTGATGAGGCTTACTCTGAATATGTAGTAGCAGATGACTACTATAATGCACTGGATTTAATCAGCCAATTTGAAAACTTGATTGTTCTGCGTACTTTTTCAAAAATTTACGGATTAGCGAGCCTCCGGGTGGGATATGGAATCGCAAATCCTCAAACAATTAGAGCTTTGGAGCCTGTACGGGAGCCGTTTAACGTCAATAAGGTTGCACAGGCAGCTGCAGCTGCAGCTATTGGCGACCAGCAATTTATTGAAAGCTGCAGGCAAAAAAATCGTGAAGGCCTTGAACAATTTTATGCTTTTTGCAAAAAGCATGGACTTCAATACTTTCCGTCACAAGGAAACTTCATTTTAATTAATTTTAATGCTGATTCGAACGAAGTGTTTCAGTTCCTGCTTGAAAAGGGATATATTGTCCGTTCTGGGAAAGCCCTTGGTTTCCCGGATTCTGTCCGTGTGACAGTTGGTTCCCGGGAGCAAAACGAAGGTGTCCTTGAAGCAATGGAACAGTACCTGGCTAAACAGGCTGCTGCGTTATGATATAAAATTTTCCGCAATGGATCTACTCCAGTTTATAGAAAAACCCATTTATTCAGAGGCATCTTCATGCCTCTGAATTATTTTTAAAAAGGCGGTGAGGGGATGAGAGGAAGAGTCTTTGTAATTGGCCTTGGGTTAATTGGCGGTTCTCTGGCTTTGTCTATAAAAAGAGCTCACAGAGAATCAGTCATCATTGGCTATGATGTAAATAAAGAGCAGTCCCGCCTGGCTGAAATGCTGGGCGTCGTCGACGAAATTGCCCTTGCGATTGAAGAGGAAGCTTCAGAAGCAGACCTGATTTTAATAGCTGCACCTGTACAGGAAACAGAAAGAATCATACATATGTTAAATGACTGCAAATTGAAGGAAAATGTTATCATATCGGATGCCGGCAGCACCAAAAAGGAGATTGTGTGCTGTGCCAAAGTCCTAAAAGAAAGAGGTATCACATTTGTTGGAGGCCATCCAATGGCTGGATCCCACAAGAGCGGTGTAACGGCAGCCAAAGCTTTGTTATTTGAGAATGCCTTTTATCTGCTAACACCAGACGAGCATATTTCAGATACTGAGATTGCCATGCTAAAGGAATGGCTTTCAGGTACAAAAGCGAAGTTTTTAACCATCTCGCCGGAAGAACATGATTATATTACGGGAATAGTCAGCCATTTTCCTCACATGGTTGCCGCTTCTCTTGTCCATCAGGCAGAAAAAACGAGCCACACCCAAACACTAATACCAAGATTGGCAGCAGGCGGATTCAGGGATATTACGAGAATTGCATCTAGCAGCCCTGCCATGTGGAGAGATATCCTGCTGCAGAATAAAGAAGTTCTTCTGGATTTGATGGAGGAATGGCAGGAAGAGATGGAGAAAGTAAAAAAGATGCTGAACAAAGAAAACAGTGCTGGCATTTTTGAATATTTTTCTCAGGCCAAAAGGTTCAGGGATGAGTTGCCGAAAAAAGAAAAAGGCGCAATTCCGGCATTTTATGATCTATTTGTCGATGTTCCCGATTACCCTGGTGTCATTTCCGAGATCACGGGATATTTGGCGAAGGAAGAAATCAGCATTACAAATATAAGGATCCTGGAAACAAGAGAAGAAATATATGGAGTCCTTGCAATCAGTTTTCAAACGGAAGAGGACCGTGAACGTGCAATTGATTGTATAGAGCAATATACTAGCTATGAAACAACCATCGGCCTATAAAGAGGAGCAGGACATTGTCTTCTTTAAATCAGTTTAAAAGGGTGATAATATGAATCCAGCAAAGCTGAATACAAATATACAAGGATTAAGAGGAGAAATAGCTATACCTGGGGATAAATCCATTTCCCATCGATCCATTATGTTTGGAGCAATTGCTAAAGGAAAGACCAATATAACCAATTTTTTATTGGGCGAAGATTGCTTAAGTACCATTGCCTGTTTCCGAAAGCTTGGCGTACACATCGAACAGGAAGAACATCAGGTCACAGTAAGCGGCAGGGGCCTAGAAGGGCTTCAAGAGCCTGTGGATATTTTGGATGTCGGGAATTCCGGTACGACAATCAGGCTTCTGATGGGAATCCTTGCTGGCCGTCCTTTTCATTCAGTGCTTGTTGGTGACGAGTCTATTGCGAAAAGGCCAATGACAAGAGTGACCAAACCGTTAAGCTTATTCGGTGCAGAAATTAACGGCAGAAAGAATGGCGAATTTACGCCTCTTTCGGTTAATGGCGGACAATTAGCAGGTGTATCCTACGAGTTGCCTGTTGCAAGTGCACAGGTTAAATCATCGCTGCTCTTCGCGGGCTTACAGGCAAAGAGAGAAACGGTTATAATCGAGCCCGTAAAGACCCGCGATCATACAGAAAGAATGATTAGACAGTTCGGCGGGAAAATTGAGACAGACGGACACACAATCCGCATTAAGGGCGGCCAAACGTTAACAGGAACGGAGATCCATGTTCCAGGAGACATATCTTCTGCTGCGTTCTTCCTGGTCGCAGGAGCTATCGTACCGGAAAGTGAAATCAGATTGAAAAACGTCGGCTTAAACCCAACAAGGACAGGTGTTATTGACGTAATGCAAAAAATGGGCGCCGACATCAGTATAAAACCATATGAAAATGGTTCATCAGAGCCTGCCGGAGACATAACGATTAGAACATCTTTCCTTACCGGAACAGTTATTGAGGGAGACCTTGTACCCCGCCTGATTGATGAAATTCCCGTTATTGCCCTGCTGGCTACACAAGCAGAAGGAGATACGGTAATTAAAGATGCAGAGGAACTCAAAGTAAAGGAAACTAATCGGATTGATACGGTTGTAAATGAACTGTCAAAGCTTGGGGCCAAAATTGTTGCCACTGAGGATGGAATGATCATCAAAGGGAAATCCTCGTTATCAGGCGGTACTGTATCCAGCCACGGTGATCATAGAATAGGGATGATGCTTGCAGTAGCAGCAGCGATTTCCAGCGGTGAAGTCCACTTGCATCAGAAAGAAGCTATATCCGTTTCTTATCCTTCGTTTTTTGAGCATTTCGAAAGCCTTTTTAAATAAATGTCCTGCTTTTTGCATGTTGATTTCCGCTCCAATCAACAGGACATTTTCAAAAATGGGGTTTAACACAGCCAAAATAAAAATGGCACTATAAAACATAGAAAAAGGGCTGGTCATCCGCAGCTCTTTTTCTATTGAATAGTCATATTTTCTGTAAAAATACATAGCTTGTCATAAGACCGTTTAGAGGGTGGTTTTATGACTTATATAATTGAGAATGCGAATATTTTAAAGGAAGACAAGCTCAAGAAGGTATCATTGCTAGTCAAGACTAATGAAATTTCTTTGATGCAGCCTGAACTGAAAAGGTTTCATTTTACCAGAATGGATGCAGACCCATTTATTATGACTTCAGGTTTTATTGTCCTGGATACAGAAATTCCTCTGGAAAAACCTTTTTTAGAGTTGAAGGACTATTATATCAGGGAGTTCATACTTAAAGGATGTACGGCTTTCCTTACTGCTGCTGCTGTTAAACATGAATACTCCATGAAGAGTGATATTAAAGGCCTTAGGGCACGTTTGTTAAGCAGTCCGATTGATTATATTATTGGAGTAAGGATTCCAGTTCGTTTATTGACTCCTTCTTTTATGAGAAAGTGCAAGAGGGAGAGGGTGCCCGTTGTGTTCGTTGAAGTCAGGGATGCACAGGAGCTGGAACAAGTCCCCTGGGGGTGGATACGTGAATCCATGTTTCCTTATAATTGCCCGCTTTCCCCTGTATTTTTAGGAAGGAATGATAAGGAGAAAAGCAGAATTAAAAGAGTATGGGACAGATTGATGAAGGAACAGAAAATTCCTTCTATGCCGGACGAGCTGAAAGAGCATGAACCTCTTTCTCGCACGATTCTATCTAAGGCTGGAATTTATCCGTTAAAGGGCAATATTCAGCAGGGCGGTGAGGTAACCTATAATTTATACTTGAAGCCCAGCGAAGTCCTTACAATTGAAGAATCGGAGCTGTTTCATTATCATAGAGATACACTTGCTGTTACTGTCCAAAGAGGCAAAGTGGTCCGGGCGGGACAAGAAGTGGTTTTTCGTTCCGGATTCGGCGAGCATATTAAAATTAATACACCCGCTTACTTTAAAATAGCCGATTAGCATTCGAAAGGAATTTAGTATGGATAAAGTAAATAAAATCATTACTCTATTAGAAAACGGTCAACATGAAGAAGCATTGGAGAGCTACCAGCAAATCTTGCTTGGCGGTTCGCATGAGGAAAGGTTCCTGCTGGCTGAAGAACTTTTTCAGTTTGGTTTCCTTGAAGAAGCAAAAGCGCTATATGAACGGCTCCTCGAAGCTTATCCCGAAGAGGGGGAACTGCTTGTATTATTGGCGGAGACACATATAGATCTGGGAAATGAGGAGGAAGCAATCCTCGTCCTTGAAAGAATAAATGAGCAAGATCCCAGTTATCCGCAGTCACTGCTCCTGCTAGCCGATCTTTATCAAATGGACGGCTTGTTCGAGGTAAGCGAACAAAAACTGCTAAAAGCCAAAAATATACTGCCGGAAGAAGTTATTGTAGATTTTGCCCTAGGAGAGCTTTATGCTGAACAAGGAAAATTTCTTGAAGCCATCCGGGTTTATGAAAAGGTCCTGGAAAAAGAGGAAAACATTGCTGGCATTAATGTTAACCAAAGAATGGGAGAGGTTCTTAGCGCTGGAGGAGCATTTGAAGAGGCACTCCCGTACTACGAAAAAGCGCTGGAGGACAAACTCGAAATCAATACTCTGTTCAGTTATGCTTTCACAGCACTTCAGGCTGGCTTTAACCGGACAGCTATCGAAAAATTCACTGAACTAAAAGAGCTTGATCCTGAATATCATTCTCTGTATTTATATCTCGCCCAGGCCCATGAGCGTGAAGAAGAGGCTGCTAAGGGTCTGGAAGCAGTTAAGGAAGGCATTAAGCAGGATGAATTCAATAAGGAGCTATTCTATTATGGAGGGAAATTGTCTCTGAAGAATAGTGATGAAAAAGAGGCTGAAGATATGTTCAGGCAGGCTCTCGCGCTTGATCCTGAATACAATAAGGCTGCCATTACATTAAATAAAATCCTGCTTCAGCAGGAAAGATTTGAAGATGTGATCGAAATTGTAAATATGATGAATGACCTTAATGAAGAAGAACCGCAGCTTTTGTGGGATGCTGCTATTGCCTATCAAAATATTGAAGAATATTCAGAGGCATTAAACAAATACCAGCTTGCATATACTTTCTTTAAACAGCAGCCGGATTTTCTCTCCGATTACGGATATTTTTTAATTGAGGAAGG
Organism: Cytobacillus sp. C11.1; assembly: GCF_058145115.1. Lineage (NCBI taxonomy): Bacteria > Bacillati > Bacillota > Bacilli > Caryophanales > Bacillaceae > Cytobacillus > Cytobacillus sp. C11.1. Next base: position 2,447,008 of record NZ_CM176935.1, read on the forward strand.
AAAAAGGGAAGATGCTGCCGAAATTTTTAATACATTAATCAAACTGGAACCAGGCAATGAAGAGTATCAGGATGTTCTGCAAAGACTTACGGATGATTTTCTTGCATAAATAAGGAAGCTTGACAACAAGAAGTGTTTTTCCTCGTTGGAGGGCTGACTTATTGAAAACTCAGTTTTGGCCAAATTTGTTTGTAAGCAGAGGAGGGAATCAAAAATGGCGACCCCTGTATCTGTCAACGAGAAGAAAGACTTTATACGCTGGTTTTTAAATCATTACCAGCTGAAAAGAAGGGAATGTGTCTGGATCCTCAATTATTTGATGAGCCATGACCAGCTGATGGAAAAAGTGCATTTTGTGGAGCAGGCACAGTACTGCCCGCGCGGATTGATTATGTCCACCCATTGTGTGGATGAAGTCCCTTTCCGTTTTTACAAAGAGAATGTAATGACAACAGATGCTGAAAAATCGTTCCATGATATCAGGTTAAATCGAGATGAGGAAATATACATCCAGCTTAATTTCCACGCTTCCAATAAGGCTCATCAGTATGCTGCAGTTATGGAAGAAAATCCTTTTATGCCAAAAAGCCTGCAAATCAGCGAAAAGGATCGGCTGATTGCTGAAAGATTCCTGACTGAAAGCCTGGAGAAATTTAGAAGGGAAAAGCTTCTTGAGTTAATTGATGAGGCGCTGGATAAACAGGATAAAAAAGCTTTCAGCATCTTAACCCAGCAGTTAAGTAAATTGGAAACAACCTAAGCCTTGCTTTTTCAAAAGCAGGGCTCTTATTTTGCTCTTTTTTTATGGCTATTTTCGTAAACTTTTTCTTGTGAGGAAATTGAAAGACAAGTTTAACAGAGCTTTTTTTATCTGATAAAATCCCATAGTAAGCCGCCAGCCCCCACTTGGAGTTTCTGGTTTGTTGCATAGCGGCGGATAATGATATAGTAAATAGGTAAAATACTGTAATGGAGTGAATAAAATGAAGTGGATTTCACAGGACATCGATATGTTCCTGAAAGAAAAACAATATGTAGATACTGCTGTGTTGCCCCTGCTTCCGGTTTCATTCGGCAATGATATAAAACAGTCAGTCGCCATGACTGAATTCATATCTCTCCTCAGCGTGCAGCTTGAACGGCAATTTAGAGGCCGCCTCATTATGCTCCCTGGGTATGCTTATTTGAAATCGGCTTCAGAGGACAAGCTTGTAAGCGGCTTAAGCGAATGGGAAGCAGAGTTGAAATCCCAGGGATTTAAGCATATATTCCATTTAACCTCGGACAGCATGTGGAAGGCGCTTGAAGATCGTTTAGAGGGCGGGGTAATATGGCTGCCATCTCTGCCTCTTGGGCACATGGATGAAAACTATAAAAATTCAATTTTGGAGGATCAAGTGAAGCAGCTTCTTAACTTGTTTGTGCAAAAATGGCAAAATGGTGAATAGTGTGAATTTTAAGTCACCCCATTTACATGTTTCGCCAAAGGATTATATTGACCTTACATAAAGATTGATATATCATTGTTATGTCCTAGTTTTATATTGTGTTGAATTTTGTCCGTTGGACTTAACTTCATAATAGAGGGGGGAAAAGTATGAGCAAAAATCGAGTTTCTAGACGTCAATTCCTAAACTACACACTTACTGGTGTAGGCGGTTTCATGGCAGCTGGCATGTTAATGCCGATGGTCCGTTTTGCGGTCGATCCTGTATTGCAGGCAGCTGGCGAAAGTGATTATATTCCAACAAAGCAAAAAGTGTCGGAAATTACCGAAACGCCAACAAGGGTTGATTACACTTTTGAACAGCAGGATGCCTGGTACACATCCGAAGTTACAGGCACTGCGTGGGTTTATAAGGATGAAAAGGGTGAAGTTGTTGCATTGTCTCCAGTTTGTAAGCATTTAGGGTGCGTAGTCGACTGGAATACTGACAAATCAAACCCTGATCATTTCTATTGCCCTTGTCATGGCGGCCTTTATACAAAGGATGGAACAAACGTTCCGGGTACACCGCCGGTTGCACCGCTTGATGTATATCCTTACACAGAAAAAGACGGCTTTTTGTATTTAGGAAAGGCTGAACCGCGAAAGGAGGCGTAATAATTGTTAAACAAAATTTATGATTGGGTAGATGAGCGTTTAGATATTACGCCGATCTGGCGGGATATTGCTGACCATGAAGTGCCTGAACATGTTAACCCTGCGCATCACTTCTCTGCGTTTGTTTACTGTTTTGGCGGTCTGACGTTCTTCGTTACAGTAATTCAAATTTTATCCGGTATGTTCCTGACAATGTACTATGTTCCGGATATTAAAAATGCATGGGAATCTGTGTATTACCTTCAAAACCATGTTGCATTTGGACAAATTGTCCGCGGAATGCATCACTGGGGAGCAAGTTTGGTAATCGTAATGTTGTTCTTACATACGTTACGTGTTTTCTTCCAGGGAGCTTACAAAAAGCCCCGTGAATTGAACTGGATCGTCGGAGTGCTAATTTTCTTCATTATGCTTGCACTTGGACTAACTGGTTACTTATTGCCTTGGGATATGAAAGCCCTTTTCGCAACAAAAGTAACAATCCAGATCGTAGAATCTACTCCGTTAATTGGGGAATATCTGAAAATACTTATTGCCGGTCATTCTGACATTGTCGGCGCACAAACTATTACCCGTTTCTTTGCAATCCATGTATTCTTCCTTCCGGCTGCATTATTCGGGTTAATGGCTGCCCACTTTATAATGATCCGTAAACAAGGTATTTCTGGACCGTTATAAGATAAACGAAGAGCGGAGAGACCCCGCTTATCGGCGGCAAGTCCCCTGAGCCAATGGGGCTCGCAGCTGGACAGCCGTAAAAGTTCAAAAATGAAATACTTCCTACTTATAAAAAAGGAGGGGAAATCGCCCAATGCATCGTGGTAAAGGTATGAAATTCGTAGGTGACTCTCGTGTTCCTGCTGAACGCAAACCGAATATTCCGAAAGACTATTCGGAATATCCAGGTAAAACGGAAGCATTCTGGCCAAACTTCCTGCTAAAGGAATGGATGGTTGGAGCTGTCTTCCTTATCGGTTTCCTCAGTTTGACGATTGCGCATGAGCCGCCATTAGAAAAAATCGCTGATCCAAGTGATACAGCTTATATTCCGCTGCCTGACTGGTATTTCTTGTTCCTATATCAGCTGCTTAAGTATAGCTATGCATCAGGACCTTATAATGCTATTGGTGCGTTCATTATTCCCGGACTGGCATTTGGAGCTTTAATGCTTGCTCCATTTATTGACCGCGGACCTGAACGCCGTCCATCTAAGCGTCCATTAGCTACTGGATTTATGCTGTTGGCATTAGCGGGTATTACTTATTTGACTTGGGAGTCTGTTGCTCACCATGACTGGGAAGCTGCAGCAGAACAAGGTAAAATTGTAGCTGAAGTGGAATTCGATAAAGAAGACGAAGGCTACAAGATTTTTGAAGCAAATGGCTGTATTTCCTGCCATGGTGGAGACCTTCAGGGTGGTGCAGGTTCACCTGCCCTTGTTGACACTGGTTTAACGCCTGAAGAAGTTGCTGACATTGCCAAGAACGGTAAAGGTGCAATGCCTGCCGGTATGTTCAAAGGCACTGATGAAGAACTTCAAAAGCTGGCTGAGTTTATCTCTGGCCTTGAAAGTAAATAATATATAAGGAGCTGGCATTTGCCAGCTTCTTTTTTATGTTGATAGTTATAAATGGTGTACTATGGTAAAATAATGAAATAAGATGATAGTTAGAGAAGGAGAGCAAAAATGAAGTGGATTTATCCTTTATTGGGCAGTAGAGCAATGTTAATGCTGCTATTGATTGTAAATACGGCGGGTACGATTTACGGATATATTTGGTACAAATGGCAGCTTGTTGATACACCTCCTATTTTTCTGCTGTTTGTTCCGGATAGCCCGACTGCCAGCCTATTTTTTGTGTTTGTCCTGATCGCTTTTTTGATAGGCAAGAATTGGCCTTTGCTTGAAGCATTGGCGATTGTGACTTTGGTTAAATATGGAATATGGGCTGTAGTCATGAATTTGCTTGTTTATCAGGTGACAGGTGATATGGATCCAGCTGCGCTTATGCTAATTTTTTCACACGGGGCTATGGCCATTCAAGGCGTATTATATGCTCCTTTCTACAAGTTTAAAACATGGCACCTTGTTTTAACAGGAGTCTGGACACTTCATAATGATGTAATCGATTATGTCTTTTTTATGCTTCCCCGTTATCCAATTTTGAACTTGTACACACCTCAAATTGGCTACTTTACGTTTTGGCTGAGTATTTTTTCTTTAGGTGTAGCTTATTATTTAGTATTAAGAAAAAATCGATTTAACCTCGATATAGCGAATTAGCCTAATAATATTTAATAATTAATTATGATGGACTGTGTGTATAATTCTGGTCTAACCTTGTCCTCCTTTTCATACATATCTAGTAGTAATTTGAGGGGGGACAAGTTAATGAGGCGGAAATTAATCGCAGTCTTAGTTTTTATTTTAATGTTATTGCCTGGACAAGGGTTTGCAGAAAAGACCTCACACATAGATAAGTTGGATCAGTTATCCGATGAAGCACTGCAAATGGTTAAGCTTCACCGGTATGAGGATGCAAAGAAGCTACTTGAATATTTCTCCGAGAAATTCGTGGCTGTTAACGGGAAAGAAAGGCCTTTTACGATGGATGAACTGCGTATCGTTACGGTTTCACATAATGATGCTGTACAAGCTACCGTAAATGCATCCATGAGCCATGATGAAAGGTTGAATAACGTGACAAAGTTCAGGCTGGTTATGGACGCGATTTCATCTAATTATCAGCCTTTATGGACAGAAATGGAAAAGCCAATTATGACAGTTTTTGCGGATGTTAAGGAAGCAGCATATAGTGGAAATAATGAAAACTTTCATTTGAATTTGAATTCCTTTTTATCATTATACGAGGTTATTTATCCAAGCATGAAAATAGATGTGGATGCAGAGCGGGTTCAAAAATTAAACGCACGCATTAATTTTATTGATCATTATCGCCCGCAAGTTCTAACACAGCAGGCAAGCCAGCAGGAGCTTGAGGCATTAGAGAGTGATCTGCAGACAATCTTTGATGAAATGACAGAAGATGAAGCAGATCCTTCCCTTTGGTGGGTGATTATTTCGACAGGAAGTATAATCATCCTTACATTATCTTACGTCGGTTGGAGAAAATACAAGGGAGATAAAGCAAGACAGAAGAATCGGGGGCCAGAGAGCTGAAGGATTGACTGTGAAGTATCGCGCAAAATACAATATTTTTACTCTTACAGCTTCAGCCAAGTTTTTAGCGAAGTGGCAGTTTTGTAAACTGGGAATAAGGGAAATGATTAGAAAAGAATTCTGTTGTTTCCTGTTGCTGTTTTAAAATGTGCTGATGCCGGACACCATGATCAGCTTGATAGGAGGGTAAAGAATGGGAGGATATCTCATTTATTTTGCGATTATCATTATTGTCCCGCTCTGGGCGCAAATGAAAGTAAAGGGAGCATATAGCAAGTATTCGAAGGTCCCATCTTCCACCCAAATGAGAGGTGCTGAAGTAGCAAGAAAGATATTGGACTCCAATGGGTTATATCAGGTAGGAGTTGAAGAAACCCGCGGACACTTAACAGATCACTATGATCCGCGATCTAAGACGGTCAGGCTCTCAGCCACAAATTATCATGGACATTCTGTGGCTGCAGCTGCCATAGCTGCACATGAAGTAGGGCATGCGATCCAGGATCAACAGGAGTACGCGTTTCTGCGTTTTCGCCATGCATTGGTGCCTGTAGCAAATCTCGGGTCAAACTTTTCGTGGATTTTAATTATGATAGGATTTTTTGCAGGGATGAGCGGCATGGTTTTATTGGGAATTATTTTCATGGCAGCAGCTGTAGTTTTCCAGGTTATTACGCTGCCGGTGGAATATAATGCTTCAAATCGGGCGATGGACCAGGTTGTTTCATTGGGAATTATCAGAAATGATGAAGAAAGGGAAACCAAAAAGGTATTAAACGCGGCTGCATTGACTTATGTTGCGGCAGCGGCGGTAGCTGTACTTGAATTGCTTCGTTTAATCCTTATATACACAGGAATGACAAGATCTGAGTAGGGAGCTGGCTTTGAGTAAGCCGGCTTTTTATTTTGGCTCTGAAAAAATGTTGTTTTTTAGAACCCTGTTGATTTTGCCATCTTGTTGATTGGCGAAAAAGGCACGAGACTCCTCGAAAATGCATCCCGATTTTCTCCGTACGGTATTGATTCAAGGATGCTTACCTAATGTCACGCGGGAAGCGCGAGTGGGTGACCCAACTGACGCTTCATGCGCCGGGCAGACACCCAGACTGTCCGCGGAAATCAACAGCCGGGTTTATTAGAGCTTTTCGTTAAAAAAGATGCCCTTTTCCGGCATCTCATTTTTAGTACAGATTTAACGTTCAACAGGCTTTTTGTTTTCATCTAATGTGAAGCCTTCGCCAAGTACATCATGAACAGCTGTGACTGATACAAACGCATGTGGGTCAACAGATGTTATGACATTTTTAAGCCTGACAATTTCATTTCTCCCGACAACACAATATAGTACTTCCCGATCTTTTTTTGTAAAAGAGCCGTGGCCTTTTAAAACAGTGACACCCCTGTCCATTTCTTTCATTATTTTATCAGCAATCGCATCATTCAGTTCGGAAATAATCATGGCTCCTCTTGCGGCATAAGCACCCTCCTGCATAAAGTCGATCACTTTAGCACCGACAAAAACAGCTACTAGGGTGTACATGGCTTCGCGATAGTCTAAATAAGTTATTAACGAAAGGGCAATAACAAAGAAGTCAAAAATGAACATCGTTTTACCCATGCTTACTCCCGCGTATTTATGGGCGAGTCTGGCAATGATGTCTACTCCGCCTGTTGTACCGCCGTACCTGAAAATAGTACCCAGCCCAATCCCGATAAAAACACCTGCAAATAGAGCAGCGAGAGTCAAATCCTCTTTTAATGGCATTACAATTTGGTAACGCTGGAAAATCCACAAAAACACAGAGACAGCAACTGTTCCTATAATCGTGTATAGAAAAACATTCCTTCCAAGGAGCTTCCATCCGATAAAAAAGAGAGGTATATTTAATAACAAGTTTGTGTAGGAAGGGTCCCATTTGAAAAGAAAATAAAGCAGCAGGGTAATACCGGTGAACCCGCCTTCAGCCAAATTGTTTTGCATATTAAAATGAACGAGGCCAAATGAAAAAATGGCTGCTCCCAGCAAAATAAAAAAGATATTTTTAAACTTTAATCCATAAAGCATTTTATCCCTCCACTACCTAAATATCTCAAATCCAAAGCGTATCTAATTATATAAGATATTGAATATAAGAGCAATAATGTTGGAAGTTGGACCCAGTTATAGATAGTGGGAAGACAGTGGAAATATTTTTGATTAAAAATATTTGTAATAGGGCTAAGCTTTAGCTAACATGAAAAGTGGAAATCTCCGTTTATAAGCGCAAGATAAAGCTGAGGTGAAATAAATGCAAACAAGAAAAACGATGAAAGAGCTTCAAACAGAGGTAGATACATACATAAGCCAGTTTAAAGAAGGATACTTTAGTCCGCTGGCAATGCTGGCAAGAATGACCGAAGAGCTTGGTGAGCTATCTAGGGAAGTGAACCATCATTACGGTGAAAAACCGAAAAAAACCACTGAAGAAGAAAAGGCAATCGAAGAAGAGCTTGGAGATATGCTTTTTGTTCTAATATGCTTTGCCAATTCGCTGAACATTGATCTGGAAGAAGCACACGACCGGGTTATGAAGAAGTTTAATACACGCGATAAAGACCGTTGGACAAGAATCGAAGATTAGAGGGAGAGATTTAAATGGATAAAGTCAAAGTTGTAATAGCCGGGCCGCGCGGAAGAATGGGAAGGGAAGCTGTTCAGCTTGTTAAAAGAACTGATTACTATGAATTGGCCGCGGTAGTTGATCATAAAAATGGAGGAGGCCATCTTGGCGACTTTGATGGATTCTCAGAGTTTGGCCAAATTCCTGTATATTCAGATGTAGCAGACTGCTTTCAAGAGATCGAACCAAATGTTTTGATTGACCTGACAACTCCAGAAGTGGGAATGCATCATACGAAAACAGCACTAGAGCATGGGGTAAGGCCAGTAGTTGGAACAACAGGCTTTTCTAAAGAAAACCTGCAAGAGCTTGAGGCACTTTGCCACGACAAGGGAATTGGCTGCATTATTGCCCCTAATTTTGCTCTTGGGGCTGTGTTAATGATGAAATTCTCACAAATGGCAGGCAGATATTTTAACGACGTAGAGATTATAGAATTGCACCATGACCAAAAATTGGATGCTCCTTCCGGCACAGCTGTTAAAACGGCAGAAATGATTGCGGATGTCAGAGAGCAAAAGCAGCAAGGCCATCCAAACGAAAAAGAAACCATCCCTGGTGCCAGAGGTGCCAACTTTGATGGAATGCACATCCACTCCGTTCGTTTGCCTGGGCTGATTGCACATCAGCAGGTTATGTTTGGGTCGGAAGGTCAAACGTTAACCATTCGCCACGATTCTTACAACCGTGCTTCTTTTATGTCTGGAGTTAAGCTGGCAGTGGACACTGTATTAAAAATAGATACTCTCGTATACGGACTTGAAAATATTATGGAATAGAGAGGGGTGCCAACATGAATATTGCTCTAATTGCCCATGATAAGAAAAAGGATGATATTGTGCGTTTTGCTATTGCCTATAAGTCCATACTTGCAGGGCATACCCTTTATGCAACCGGAACTACCGGTGCACGGATAATGAAGGAAGCGGGCTTGGACATCCACCGTTTCCAGTCGGGCCCTCTTGGCGGTGACCAGGAGATCGGAGCATTCATTGCCAATAATAAAATGGATGTTGTGTTTTTCTTTAGAGATCCGCTTACTGTTCAGCCCCATGAGCCAGATGTTTCCGCACTAGTCCGCCTGTGCGATGTATACGCTGTTCCATTGGCAACCAATATGGGTACTGCAGAGATATTAATAAAAGGCCTTGAACGGGGAGATTTATCCTGGCGGAAAATTGTAAGCGAAGAAAAAGGTGACATGAATGGACCACGATAATCTGGATATTCTAGCATTTGGCGCTCATGCTGATGATGTTGAAATCGGCATGGGCGGCGTGATTGCGAAGTATGTATCCGACGGAAAAAAGATAGGGATATGCGACCTGACAAGGGCTGAACTATCCTCAAACGGAACGGTCGACATCCGTAAAAAAGAAGCCAGGAAAGCAGCAGATATTTTGGGAGTTGGCATTAGAGAGAACCTTAATCTGCCTGACAGGGGCTTATATTATAATCAGGAATACATAACTAAAATTGCGGAAGTGATCCGTAAATATCGGCCATCTCTGGTTTTTGCACCCTTTATGGAGGACCGGCATCCGGATCATGGCCATTGTGCCCGCCTGGTTGAGGAAGCTATTTTTTCAGCGGGAATCAAAAAATTTGAGACGGAAGGCACCTACCCTCCTTATAAGGTGAAAAGTCTCTATTATTACATGATTAATGGCTTCCATACTCCTGACTTCCTGGTTGATATTTCATCTTTCATGGATAAAAAAACAGCCAGTCTTGAGGCTTATAAAAGCCAGTTTGTTAAAAGCCCCGGGTCATACGAAACACCTTTGGTCAACGGTTACATTGAAACCGTCCAGGCCAGGGAGAGCCTTTTTGGAAAACAGGCTGGAGTTCAATTTGCAGAAGGCTTTAAAGTGAGCAAGCCTCTGCTTTTAAATAAGGATTTATTTGGTGAAGATATATGAAAAAGAAACTGAAAATAGGAATTACCTGCTATCCGACAGTAGGCGGATCAGGTGTTGTGGCAACCGAATTGGGTAAAATGCTTGCTGAAAAGGGGCATGAGATTCACTTTATTTCATCGAGCCTCCCTTTTCGGTTAAAAAGAATGTACCATAATATCTTTTATCATCAAGTTGATGTAAATCAATACTCCGTATTTCAATATGCTCCTTATGATATTGCTCTTGCCAGCAAAATGGCAGAAGTAATAAAAAGAGAGGATCTTGATTTAGTTCACGTCCATTATGCGATCCCGCATGCTGTTTGTGCCATATTAGCAAAACAGATGAGCGGGAAGGATATTAAAATTGTGACAACACTCCATGGGACAGATATTACTGTACTTGGATACGACCCGTCCCTCACTGATGCTATCCGTTTCGGCATTGAAAAGTCTGATGGGGTTACTGCCGTATCCAATGCCTTAATATCTCAAACTTACGATTTAATTAAACCTGATAAACCGATTAAAACGGTTTATAACTTCATAGATGAAAGAGTTTACCAGAAAACGGATTCAGCTTATCTGAAAGATGAGTATGGCATTAGGCCGGAAGAAAAAATTATCATCCATGTTTCGAATTTCCGCAGTGTTAAAAGAGTCCCTGATGTCGTTAAAGCTTTTGAAAAAATAGCAAAAAAAGTTCCTGCAAGGCTTCTTCTTGTCGGAGACGGTCCGGAGATGACTGTCATATGCCAGCTTGTCAATGAATTAAAGCTTAAAGACAAAGTCTTGTTTCTGGGCAAACAGGATAATCTGGAGGAGCTTTATAGCATCAGCGATTTAATGCTGCTGCTGTCCGAAAAGGAGAGCTTTGGACTTGTAGCCTTGGAAGCAATGGCTTGCGGAGTTCCGTGTATTGGCACAAATGTTGGCGGCATTCCTGAAGTGATAGATGATGGAGAAACCGGGTATGTATGTACGCTTGGGGACATTGATGAAATCTCCCAAAAAGCTATAAAACTCCTTCTGGATGCAAAACTTCACCGCAAGTTTTCTTCACAATCCATTTCCCTTGCAAAAGAAGTGTTTAGTGCTGGACGAATAGTTTCCCAATATGAAGAGTTCTATTATGAGCTGCTAAAGAATGGTGATGGTCTATGAAAGAAGCATTCCTCCAGGCGATTCCTGTGTTAAATAAAATTGAGTCTGCCGGTTATGAGGCCTATTTTGTCGGGGGCTCGGTCAGGGATTTTTTGCTGGGCAAAGAAATTGCCGATGTCGATATTGCCACCTCGGCTACTCCTGAGGAAATGAAATCTATATTTTCAAAGACCCTTGATGTAGGTATCGAGCATGGAACGGTTGTTGTCCTATTTAATGGCATCCCATATGAAGTTACAACCTTTAGGACTGAAGCTGAGTACCTGGACTTCAGAAGGCCGTCTGAAGTCCAATTTATCAGGTCTCTAAAGGAGGATTTGAAAAGAAGGGATTTCACCATGAATGCCATTGCGATGGATAGGAATGGGCAATTGATAGATCCCTTCGGGGGAGAAAGGCTATTGAGGAAAGGATAATCAGAACTGTTGGAAACCCTGAAGAAAGGTTTACGGAAGATGCCCTTAGAATGATGAGAGCAGTCCGCTTTTTTAGCCAGCTTTCATTTGATATTGAGAAATCAACCTATGAGGCTTTATCATCACTGGCTCATTTGCTTGAAAAAATTGCAGTGGAACGCAAACTGGCTGAATTCGAGAAGCTTTTGGCGGGCAAAAATCGTATGAAAGCTCTTAAAATTATTGGAGAAACCGGGTTATATAGATATCTTCCGCACATGTCAGCTTACCAGAGGGAGCTTTTCAGCTCAGCAGATTATCATGCAGATGGACTGACAGAAGAAGAAATGTGGGGCTTCCTTGTTTGTCTTTTTGATATAAATCATTCTGCCGCCGAGTCCTTTTTAAAAAGCTGGAAACTGCCAGTAAAGAAGATAAGAAAGATACTATCAATTTTAAAATGGATCAGGTATAGATCCGAAAATGAATGGGATGGCTATTCTCTTTATCAGGCAGGGAAGGAATCTTCTCTAAGTGCCGAGAGGATTCGCAATGTACTGCAGCAAACGGATTTAAAAAGAAATACAGAAAACCTCATGGAACTGTATAATTCTTTGCCGATCAAGCAAAGAAGCGAGCTGCAGCTTACAGGAAATGATCTGATGGACTGGTTTGGCAAACCTCAAGGGGCATGGATTAAAGCGGACCTGGAAAAGGCGGAAACTGCCGTGTTAAAGGGTGAATTAAAAAATAGCAATGAATCCATAAGGGAGTGGCTCATGAAGTGCAATCAGAACTTAGGAAAAAATTGATTGATGCTTTTACAAACAGCAAAGAAGAATATCTATCAGGTCAGCATTTGGCAGATTTAATCGGTTGTTCACGAACTGCGGTGTGGAAGCATATAGAGGAACTGAGAAAGGAAGGCTTTGAGCTGGAAGCTGTACGAAGAAGGGGCTATCGTATTACAAAAACGCCTGAAAAGGTGACAGCGGATGAAATCAGGCTGGGGTTGAAAACCAAAAAACTCGGCCGCAATATTCATCATGAAGAGAGTGTCGATTCCACCCAGAAAATTGCCCATCGCCTGGCATATGATGGCGCTCCCGAAGGAACGGTGGTCATTGCAGAAGAACAGCTTTCAGGCAGAGGAAGAATGGATCGCAGATGGCATTCCCCAAAATCTACAGGAGTATGGATGAGTCTCATACTAAGGCCAAATATCCCGCCTCCAAAAGCTCCCCAGCTTACACTGATCGCAGCTGTAGCTGTCGTGCAGGCTATTGAAGAGCTTACTGGTTTAACCCCGCAAATTAAATGGCCAAATGATATTTTAATGAGCGGCAAGAAGGTAACAGGAATCCTGACAGAGCTTCAGGCGGATGCGGACAGGATTATTTCAATTATTATTGGAATTGGAATCAATGTTAACCAGCAATTGGATGATTATCCAGAAGAGATTAAGCACATTGCAACCTCCCTATCAATTGAAAAAGGGGAAAAGCTTTCAAGAGCTGAACTGATAAAAATTTTCCTTGGTAAATTGGAAAACCTTTATACACTATACCTAGATAAAGGCTTCTATCCAATCAAGCTATTATGGGAGAGCTACGCTGTCAGCATCGGAAAGAATCTTACTGCCAGAACGATTACTGGCAGCATTTATGGGAAGGCCCTTGGAATTACTGATGATGGAGTGTTGATGATTGAAGATAGCACTGGAAAAGTCCATCATGTTTATTCTGCAGACATTGAGCTGGATTCCTAACTATAAGGCTTTGTTAAAGCTCATTGTTAATATTAGCCCCTGTTGATTGGAGCAGAAGGCGCGGGATCCTCTAGAAATGCATTCACATTACCTTCGCAGGGTATTAATTCGAGATGCTTGTTAAACGTCCAGCGGAAGAAGTGAGTCAAAGGGTTATCCAGCGGGCGCAGAACGCTGTAGAGGCTTCTGGACCGCCCTCCGTTCGCTGAGTGGCGGAGCAAGTTAAAAGATTTAATTAAAAAATTTTTATAGCCAATACTTTCTTTTTTTTGCTATACTTTTTTTATGGGCAGTATCCTATAAAGAACTGCACCTTTAAGGTACTAACTTAAACGAATAGATATCTGCCTAGATCCAAAATGGACCGGGACAGAGGGATGAACGACTATAATGAGCTATTACGAGATCCTTCTGCGCACAGAAGGATTTTTTTTGTGGTTGGAGCGGCATCTTGCTGCGGACTCATTGGGAAAGTTTTATCTCCTCTTCCTGAATAAGGAGGATGAAAGATGAAGCAAACAACTGATTTTCTAAAGATGAAACAATGTGAAGAAAAAATTGTAATGCTCACAGCTTATGACTATCCGGCTGCCAAACACGCAGAAAGTGCTGAGGTAGATATGATTCTTGTGGGGGATTCGCTTGGAATGGTCGTTTTAGGCTATGATTCAACGGTTCCTGTCACAATGGAAGACATGATCCATCATGGCAAGGCTGTCAAAAGGGGAGCAAAAGATACATTTATTGTTATAGATATGCCATTCATGAGCTATCATTTGTCCATTAAAGATACACTTTCAAATGGGGCAAGCCTTATTCAGGAAACAGGTGCACATGCTGTCAAGCTTGAAGGCGGAGATGAAGTTATTGAGCAAATTAGGTCATTAGTAAAGGCGGGCATTCCTGTAGTTGCGCATCTGGGCTTAACTCCACAATCCGTTGGGGTTTTAGGCGGATATAAGGTTCAGGGGAAAAATGCTGAAGCTGCCAGAAAGTTAATGGAGGATGCAAAGGAATGTGAAAGAGCCGGTGCGTTCGCTGTTGTTCTGGAGTGTGTTCCAAAACAGCTGGCAAAGCAGATTGCTCAAGAATTGACAATACCAACAATTGGGATAGGCGCTGGCCCGGATACTGATGGCCAGGTTCTTGTTTATCATGATGTATTGGGATACGGTGTAGATCGCGTTCCTAAATTTGTAAAACAATATCAAAACTTAAATCCTGTTATTCATGATAGTCTATCCGCTTATTCTGCTGAGGTAAAGAACGGATCTTCCCTGCTGATAGCCATTCTTTCACGATGAAAGAAGAAGAACTGCTTAGCTTGTATGGAGGCAAAGTATGAGAACGATTACAACAGTTAGAGACATGCAAATGTTAGCATTGCAGCTTAAACGTGAAGGAAAGTCTATTGGATTCGTCCCCACAATGGGGTATTTGCATGAAGGTCACCTTTCATTATTAAAAGCTGCCAGAAAAGAAAATGACGTGACCGTGCTAAGCATTTTTGTGAACCCGCTTCAATTCGGGCCTAAAGAAGATCTGGCCACATATCCAAGAGACTTTAACCGAGACAGCAAATTGGCGGAAAAGGAAGGGAATGACATTATTTTTTATCCTTCTCCAGAAGAAATGTATCCTGGTTCTTTGTCAGTAATTGCAAGAGTGCAGGATCGGACCGATGTATTATGCGGCAAATCCCGCCCCGGACATTTTGATGGTGTCGCCACGGTTCTTACAAAACTATTTAATATCGTACAGCCCAATAAAGTCTATTTTGGAATGAAGGACGCTCAGCAGGTTGCGGTTGTTGATGGGCTTGTAAGAGATTTTAACATTCCCGTTGAAATAGTGCCTGTAGAAACAGTTAGAGAAGAGGATGGCTTGGCTAAAAGCTCAAGGAACATCAATCTACTTCCTGCAGAACGACTGGAGGCTATAGCACTAAATCAAAGCCTTAAAATCGCTGAATCCACGATAATAGAGGGAGAAAAAGATCCTCGGAAGATAATTGCCCAAATCAGTGAACATATTGAGAAAAATACAACAGGCAATATTGATTACGTCGAAATTCTTTCCTACCCGGACCTTAAGGTACTTGACCGTCTTGAAGGAAAGATCATTATTGCCATCGCTGTTAAATTCACCAAAGCCCGGCTGATTGATAACGCTATTATTACAATAAATAAAGAGAATTAAGGGGGAACCAGCATGTTTCGTACCATGATGAATGGAAAAATCCATCGTGCAACCGTAACGGAAGCGAATTTAAATTATGTAGGAAGCATCACCATTGATACAGATATTATCGAGGCGGTAGGAATGGCACCTAACGAAAAGGTCCAAATCGTCAATAATAATAACGGAGCACGCTTTGAAACTTATATCATCCCTGGTGAAAAAGGAAGCGGCGTTATCTGTGTAAATGGTGCAGCAGCCCGCCTTGTTCAGGAAGGGGATATTGTGATTATCATCTCTTATGCCCTTGTTCCTGATGAACAAGTGCCTTACCATGAACCTAAAGTGGCTATTATGGACAGAAATAATCGGATTGCCGATTTGATTCATGCCGAGCCGGAAAGTACAGTTCTATAAAAAATTTTTAAAAAAGTGCTGACCCGGGAACGCCGGTTCAGTGCTTTTTATTTAACTTGCAAAGGTCATGAATGAATAAGGGAGAGGTTCGGGTGGAAGAAAAGTAATGAGCAGAAGGCTATTTGCCTTTTTCTTTTTCCGTTTTTGTGATACCGTTTGAATGACTGAATGTAGAGGTGTAGGCCATGGGTAATAAATATGTTGTAGTTGACTTGGAAACTACCGGAAACGCCCCGAAAAAGGGCGATAAAATTATACAATTTGCTGCTGTGGTGATCGAAAACGGAAAAATTACGGAGGAATATTCATCATATGTAAACCCTGAGCAGCCGATTCCCCCTTTTATTGAAGAATTGACAGGACTGTCGGATGATATGGTGGAGAATGCACCCCTTTTCTCTGAAATCGCCCCAAAAGTTCTGACTTTACTGGAGGGTGCATTTTTTGTTGCCCACAATGTACTTTTTGATTTGTCGTTCTTGCAGGAAGAATTGTTGGAGGCGGGATATAACGGGTTTTACGGGCCTGTTCTTGATACAGTGGAAATGTCAAGGATTCTTTTTCCAACTGCGGATAGCTTCAAGTTATCCGATCTTGCACACCGTGAAGGGCTGAACCATGAACGGCCGCATCAGGCAGACAGCGATGCCTATGTAACTGCAGAGCTCCTATTGATCCGATTAAAGAAACTTGAAAACCTTCCGCTTAAAACAATTGAACAGCTCCATAAGCTTTCGGGCGGATTGAAAAGCGACCTTGATATTCTGCTTGACGAACTCATTTTAATTAAGGAAAGCAAGATTGAGTATTTGCCTGATTTTCTTGAAATACATAGAGGAATCGCAATGAAAAAAGCGATAGTCCCCAGAAACCCTGATAATTTTGAAGGTACAAGGTATCCCTTTGGTATTGAGGAAAAGCAGGAAATTTTTATGAAAGCTTTCCCTTCCTATGAAATAAGAGAAGGCCAGTTTAAGATGATGGACTCCGTCTATGGAGCATTCAATGATAAAAAACATGCATTAATTGAAGCTGGTACAGGCGTTGGAAAATCGTTGGCTTACCTGGTTCCATCAGCAATTTACGGGAAGGGAAACAGCAAAACAGTCATTATTAGTACATATACAACACAGCTGCAGGAACAACTGTTAACTAAGGATATCCCGCTGCTGCAAAAAATGCTTCCATTCCCTGTTAAAGCTGTTTTGCTGAAGGGAAGAAGCCATTATATCAGCCTGGCCAAATTTGTTCAGACCTTAAGGGATGATAAAGAAGATAATTATGATACGATTCTGAGTAAAATGCAGATTCTTGTATGGCTGATGGAGACGGATACAGGTGATATTGACGAATTGAACCTCTCGAGTGGCGGCATGATTTACTGGAGCAAAATTAAGAATGATGAGACAGCTTTTTTACAGGATAAATCGTGGCTATCAAGGGACTTCTATCTGAGAGCGAGAAAAGAAGCGCAAAATGCGGATATTATTATTACCAACCATTCATTGCTTCTAACCGATCTGGTAGCCCAAAGTGCGATTTTGCCTAAATTCAGCCACGTGGTTATAGATGAGGGCCATCATTTTGTGAAAGCATCTGGTAAACATTTTGGCCATAAGCTTGATTATTTAACGGTACGGCTAATGCTTAGCCAAATAGGATTGTTTGAACAAAAGCAGCTCTTTTATAAGCTTGAAAAATTGGTTGAAGAGAAAGCAGGGAGCCCGGAGGATTTGATTCATTCCTTTGAAATGAATCAGCTTATAGTTGATCTCTTTCACGAAATGGATGAACTGTTTAAAGTTATTGGAATTTATGCGAAAAAGTTTTCAAAGGCAAAGAAAAGCATGAACCGATTAACTGTCCGATTTATAAACGGAGGCAGTGACAAGGAGTCAAAAGCCGTTTTAGCGTGCGCAGAGCGATTTGGATTTCTCCTGAGAGACTTAATGGAAGCGATTGATAGGCGGGTTATGATTGTCGCTCAGCTAAAGGCTTCCTTAACACAGGAGGAGAAGGCATTTATGGAGGAGGTAGCCTCCATATTTAGTGACTTAGAAGATTTGAATGAAAATATAAAGCATATTTTTCAGATGCACGAATCCCAATTTGTTGTTTGGATTGAAATAGATACACGCTCAGCCCAAAATGCGACTACAGTTTATTCTCAGCCCGTAACGGTTTCAGAGTACCTTAAGGAACAATTTTTCAGTGAAAAGGAAAGTGCCGTCATTACATCGGCCACTTTGTCTGTAAAAAATTCCTTTCATTTTATCCTTAATGAACTTGGACTTGAAGAAAAAGAGTGCACACTGGAACAAATTCCATCACCATTTAATTATCAGGAACAGGTGAAGCTGCTTATCCCTGGTGATTTGCCGGAAGTGAATGCTGTTCCGCTGGAGGAATATGTTGCCTCCATATCGGAGCATATTATATCGATTGCTGAAGCAACAAAAGGCCGGATGCTGATTCTGTTTACCTCTCATGAGATGCTTAGGAGAACGTATGAGCTTATAAAGGAATCAGGATTTCTGGAAGATTATGCTGTTATTGCCCAGGGTATTACGAGCGGCAGCCGTTCAAGGCTTACCAGGAATTTTCAGCGATTCGATAAAGCTATCCTTTTGGGAACAAGCAGCTTTTGGGAAGGAGTGGATATCCCTGGTGAGGATCTTCCTGCCTTGTTATTGTCAGACTGCCTTTTTCACCGCCGGATGAACCAATGGCACAGGCCAAAAATGAACAAATCAAAAGTGAGGGAGGAAACCCATTTTCCGCCTATTCATTGCCTGAAGCCGTAATCCGCTTTAAACAAGGTGTTGGAAGGCTGATCAGAACAAGCTCTGATAGAGGATTTATCGTTGTTTTTGATCGCAGAATTGTCACCACAAAATACGGAAAGGCATTTCTGGATTCCATCCCGCCTATTCCAGTTCAAAAAAGCAATATTGATGAAATTGTGGAATTAATTTATACTTGGCTATAAAATATATTCTGATGCGGCTGGATCCCTTGTTGGTAAGCATCGGAATATCTTCATTAAAGAAAGCCTGCGGGGGGTTGATGTAGTTTTGGAATCCCGACACAAATCGAAAATTTAAATCCTTTTTATGAACATTGGGAAAGACTTTTGCGAGCAGGATAAATTCGCATGAATAACACATTCTATATTTGTTGGGTATTTAGTTTAAGTAGGGTGGAAATGACTTTGCAGAAGGGTTCATGCTTATGGTGTATATGCCCGCTTCCGCTTTTGTTCATTGGGTAGGAGGAATGAGTAGATGAAAGTGTTGTTCGCCTTTTTACTGATGTTTACAAATTGGTACTACATACCGAAAGACTCGCCTGCTGTTCCAGTTAAAGTGGAAAGCATTGATCTTAAACTTAAAAGCGATGAATTGGCTATTACTTTTTTTTCTTTATCCGATGGTGAAGCATCATTGATTCACCATGGAAATGATCAAAATATCCTGATCAATACTGGCGGCGCCGGGACTGAGCATGAATTAAAAAGGCTTTTGCAGCTTTATAGGACAAATCAGATTTCGACAATCATTCTGACAGATGAGGATTTGTACAATGAATCAAGCCTTGTCTGGCTAATAAAAGAATATGATGTTAAGCAGGTCATAACAGGTGAAACCGTTGCTGCTCAATTAAAAGAGGGAAATGCTGAGTTGAGCGATATTAATATTCATGTCTGGCGCCAAGATACTAAACAGCAGCTTCTTCCGGGGCTTCAAACTGAAGTTCTTTATGAAGGGATTGAAGCAGGCGATGGAATGGATGTTTCCTTTATTTTCTCCAGACATCGGATTCTTTTCATGAATTCAACTAGTGACCTAGCGAAGGATGTATTTATGAAGAAAGACTTATCCAATGTAAATATCGTAAAACTTCCTGTGTTTGGCAAGGAAGGATCCATTTCGGAAGATATGGTTAAACATATGGATCGCAGATTGCCATCTTGTTTCATAAATCATCAATAAAACCGGATTCTGATTTGTTCGCACTATTAAACGATGCGTGGGTTGATGTATATTATACAAGGAAGCATGGAACTGTCACCATCAAATTTACCGACATTAACTATGAAGTCATTACAATTTTCCAGGAAGAGGAATTTAAGTAGTGCAGATAGTGCTTTATATGACTCCAGGAAATGCTCTTCCTGGAGATTCTTTGTAAAGGGTAAATCCGTAATGAAAAAAGCTGCGCCTATGGCGCAGCATTACGTGGTGGACTAGAAGAAAATTTATATTCGTTTGATACAAGGAAACATTTCTGCTGTTATACTGATATAGAGTGTATTTCTTTGTAAGTATATTTTAACCTAAAGGATAAGGTATATAAGTTACAAATATTGTTGAGGCTGAGGAGGAATTCCAGAATGGAAAGCAAAATTGAGGTATTATCTACAGTTAAGATCCAGCAAAGCCCGGATCTGTATAAAATTGTGGATGCATTAAATAGAACCTTGAAGGAAAAAGACCTGATGTTCGGCTTGGCGCTTGATCAGGAAGACCAAAATAAAGCGATTTTTACCATTTATCGTACATAAAAAAGAGTGATTATAAAATGAAAAAAGCTTTAATAGCCACACTTATTTTGTTTGTTATTGGCATTGGCGCAGGCAGTTGGATTTACTTCAGCAGCATGAAGCCCGTAAGAGCGGCTGAATCAAAAGCTGTGGAGCTTGCAAAAAAGGAAACAGATCTTACTGAGGTTGAAGATTTCCATTTATATCATGGCACTGAAACCTACTATGTAATCGAAGGCATAGATCCTAAAGGGACTAACATATTTGTGTGGATTCCCGAGAAAAAAGGAAAAATAATTACGCGAAAGCAATCTGACGGAATATCCCGCCAGGAAGCCATTAACAGGCTTAAGCAGGAAAAAAACCCCGCTGAAATTATGTCAGTGCGTCTCGGTATGGAGAAAAATATACCATTATGGGAAATTCATTATCGTTCCAAAGGTGATTTAATAAATTATTATTATATAGATTTTAAAACTGGAGAATGGCTGAAAAAAATCGAAAACCTGTAAGCCGGAGCTAAAAAAAGCCATGAGCGGCGTCAGGAAAAATGGGAGGAAGCACAATGGAGATTCAACTGGCACAACGAGTTAAAGCATTAACACCATCAACAACCTTGGCAATTACTGCAAAGGCAAAGGAATTAAAATCCCAGGGACATGATGTTATCGGATTGGGAGCTGGGGAGCCTGATTTTAATACCCCTCAGCATATCATTGAAGCTGCAGTCCAATCCATGAACGAAGGACATACAAAATATACCCCCTCTGCAGGGCTTCCGGCTTTAAAAAAAGAAATTGCAGCCAAGTTTAAAAGGGACCAGGGACTTGATTATGATGCTTCGGAGATTATCGTTACAAGCGGGGCAAAGCATGGTTTATATACTCTTTTTCAGGTATTGCTTAACGAAGGGGATGAAGTAATTATCCCAATTCCATACTGGGTTAGTTACCCTGAGCAAGTTAAACTTGCTGGCGGAGTACCGGTTTATGCAGTTGGAGAAGAGGAGAATGAATATAAAATTACACCGGAACAGCTGGCTGAAAGCATCACAGACCGAACAAAAGCTGTGATTATTAATTCGCCGAGCAATCCGACAGGAATGCTATATTCTGCAGAGGAATTAAAGGCATTGGGAGCTGTTTGCCTAAAACATAATGTTTTAATTATTTCAGATGAAATATATGAGAAATTGGTTTATGGGAGCCATAAGCATACTTCCATTGCTGAACTTTCACCTGAATTGAAAGAGCAAACCATTATTATCAATGGGGTATCGAAGTCGCATTCCATGACAGGCTGGAGAATTGGCTACGCTGCAGGAAATAAAGAAATCATTAAAGCGATGACCAATCTTGCCAGCCATAGTACATCCAACCCTACAACAACAGCACAATACGGGTCCATTGCGGCATATGCCGGACCGCAGGATATGCTTGCAGAGATGCGAGAAGCTTTTGAACATCGTTTAAATATCATTTATGATAAATTAATTAATATTCCAGGATTTACTTGTGTTAAACCTCAAGGAGCATTTTATTTATTTCCAAATGTACAAAAGGCTGCTGAACTGACAGGTTTTGTTAACGTTGATGACTTTGCAAAAGCTCTACTGGAGGAAGTAATGGTTGCTGTTATTCCAGGCTCGGGCTTTGAATTTCCGGAAAATATCCGTTTATCCTATGCAACGTCTCTCGATTTGCTTGAAAAAGCAGTTGAGCGTATGCATAGCTTTGTTGACAAGAATACGAAGTAATAATTAGTGATGGAGTGCCGGATGATATCCGGCCTTCTTCCGTCTTATTTAATGAAAAATATCATTTATTATGCTGAAAACTACTGTATTATTGCTTGTCAGAGGGCTGGAAGGTATAATATATAGCGATACATAAGAAGCGATTGCTTAGATTTTTTGGAGGGAACATAAATTGACAAAAACAACAATTTCTCAAGTTCATAAATATGTTGACCAGGAAGTTACCATTGGAGCATGGATTGCCAATAAACGATCGAGCGGAAAGATTGCTTTTTTGCAGCTTCGTGATGGAACAGGCTTTATCCAGGGAGTAGTCGTGAAGGCTGAAGTCCCTGAAGAAATCTTCCAAGGTGCAAAATCAGTGACACAGGAATCTTCGGTATATGTTACTGGCAAGGTTCAAACGGATGAACGCTCACCTTTTGGCTATGAGCTCCTAGTAACCGGGCTTGAAGTTATTCATCAGGCTGTGGATTATCCGATTACTCCAAAAGAACATGGAACTGAGTTTTTAATGGATAACCGCCATTTATGGCTGCGATCCCGCCGCCAGCATGCAGTAATGAAAATTAGAAATGAAATTATTCGTGCAACATATGAATTCTTCAATGAGCAGGGATTCTCCAAGGTGGACCCGCCAATTTTAACAGGAAGTGCACCGGAAGGAACTTCAGAGCTTTTCGCAACTAAATATTTTGATGAAGATGCTTATTTATCACAAAGTGGCCAGCTATATATGGAGGCCGCTGCTATGGCGCTTGGAAAAGTATTTTCATTCGGACCGACGTTCCGTGCTGAAAAATCCAAAACGCGCCGCCATTTGATTGAATTCTGGATGATTGAGCCTGAAATGGCTTTCTGCGAATTCGAAGATAACCTTAAAGTCCAGGAAGAATATGTATCCCACATTGTACAATCCGTTTTGAAAAATTGTGCAATTGAACTTAAAACGCTTGGCCGCGATACAGACAAGCTAGAAAAGATTACAGCTCCATTCCCGCGCATCACATATGACGAAGCCATTAAATTCCTTCAGGAAAAAGGCTTTGATGATATCCAGTGGGGTGATGACTTCGGTGCACCGCATGAGACGGCTATTGCTGAAAGCTATGAAAAGCCAGTCTTTATCACACACTATCCAACATCCCTGAAACCTTTCTATATGCAGCCCGATCCTTCAAGGGAAGATGTGGTATTATGTGCAGACTTGATAGCTCCTGAAGGTTATGGAGAAATAATCGGAGGTTCCGAGCGTATCCATGACTTTGAGCTTCTTAAGAAGCGCCTGGAGCAGCATAATTTGGAAATGGATGCATACAAATGGTATCTTGAATTGCGCCAGTACGGTTCTGTACCGCATTCCGGATTCGGCCTTGGCCTGGAAAGAACAGTTGCATGGATTAGCGGAGTGGAGCATGTTCGTGAAACAATCCCGTTCCCTCGTTTGCTAAACCGTTTGTATCCATAATGTAACTGCCCGCTTGGAAGAAATGAATATGAGCTAAAGCAAAAAATCCGCCCTCCCGCGGATTTTTTGCTTCTTGTGATATCGAATGAACATTCTGAAGCTAGAAGGCTACATGTCTTTCCAGTCAAGATAAAACTTCATGGAAAACTTACCGGTTATTCTCCTCACTTTAGCCTTTGTGTTCATGATATACTTTAAAGGAGGTGTCCCTAATGTCAAAAAAAAGTTTATTGAAATGGCTTCAGGAAGGAAATATTTCTATCCCTGGAGTACTATTAAGCCAATACAAAGAAATGAATCTGAATGAACATGAACTTGTTTTGTTACTACATGTAATTTCCTTTATTGAACATGGGAATGAGTTTCCCACCCCTGTTGAATTATCTTCCCGCATGACTATATCTGTAGCGGAATGTTCGGAGATGCTAAGAAAATTAATTCAAAAAGGCTATATTGAGATTAGAGACAGCTATTCAGCTGATGGCATCCGTTTTGAAAAATACCATCTCGATTCGCTTTGGGAGAAGCTTATTGATCAATTTCTTCTTATCGGCAAGAAGGAAGAAGCGGTTAAGCTGCAGCAAGACGAAACAGACTTGTATACATGCTTTGAAAGGGAGTTTGGCAGGCCGCTTTCACCGTTTGAATGCGAGACACTTGCACTATGGATGGACGATGACCACCATGATCCCCATATAATCAAGGCTGCACTAAGAGAATCTGTCTTGTCCGGTAAGCTAAACTTCAGATATATAGACAGAATTTTATTTGAATGGAAAAAGAACGGCATCAAGACAATTGAACAGGCAAAAAGCTACGGAAAAAAATTCAGGCAAAACCAAACTCAGCAAAGAAATAAAAGAGAAGATATACCTTCCCAGACAACCAAGTCAGTTCCTTTTTACAATTGGCTTGAACAGTAAATAATGGTAATTCAGGAAAAAATAGATAAACAGTAAGTGGTGATTTCTTTGTTAAATAAAACACAAATCCGATATTGCCTTGATACAATGGGAGAAATGTTTACGGAAGCACACTGTGAATTAATTCATTCCAATCCCTTTGAACTTGTAATAGCAGTCGCTTTGTCTGCGCAATGTACCGATGCGCTGGTAAATAAGGTGACAAGGGATCTGTTTCAAAAATACAAAACTCCACAGGACTATCTTAAGGTTCCATTAGATGAACTGCAGGAGGATATCCGTTCAATTGGGCTATATCGGAATAAAGCAAAAAATATCCAAAAACTCTGCCGGATGCTCCTTGATGACTATAATGGAATAGTGCCCCGAGACAGGGATGAGCTGACAAAGCTGCCGGGTGTCGGCCGTAAAACGGCAAATGTAGTTGTATCTGTCGCCTACGGTGTCCCGGCTATTGCTGTTGATACTCATGTAGAGCGTGTCAGTAAAAGGCTTGGTTTCTGCCGCTGGAAGGACTCCGTTCTAGAAGTTGAGAAAACGTTAATGAAAAAGGTGCCGATGGATGAGTGGTCCGTGACCCATCATCGTATGATCTTCTTTGGAAGGTATCATTGCAAGGCTCAAAATCCTCAATGTGAAATTTGCCCTCTTCTGGACCTATGCAGGGAAGGAAAAAAGCGGATGAAGGGTAAGCAAGAAAAATGAATGGGCAGCTAATCATCCCCATTGCAGCTCAGCTTTGCCATCCTTTATTGAATAAGCAGCAAGAGATAACAGCAGACGAAAAAATGCTTAAAATCCAACATCTTCACCCGCCATTTTTGTATGAAGCTGCATACTATGCCGGGATAGAGGCTTTAAAACCTTGGGAAAAAAAAGAAGAGTGCATTCCTGCGCTGCAGGAAGAATGGAAAGAACAAAAATGGATTCTTGATAAGTGCTTTGCTAATCGAAACCAAAAAGCTGCCGAAGAGCCAATAAAAACAGCCATTGGGTTATTTCTGCAGCTATTATTTTGGACAAACGGCAAGCCTGTTAATTTTCAAGCAGAGGTGGGGGAGTTGAAGATAAAACCAGTTAACCTAGAGGAAAGACTGGATTTTATATTTGAGCGTCCAGCTTCTTACCACGCATATATCCAGCTGTCCGAACTGATGTATGAAATAGAAAAGCACTATATGAAGCATATTACACTGGAAAATATAAAGAAGAAAGTGCCAGGAAGAAAATAGGCGCTTTTTTCTTTTTATGTGTTTAAAGGGTGGTAGTCTCGCAAAAATGGGTTCCATCCTACTCATATTAAGAATTCAGGTTCGTAAACGTCGGATTCAGCACACAACATTGAATCACACTCAACATCGAAAAAGCTGACTCATATTCGAGTCAGCTTTTTTTGATTTACTTTAATTGGTAGAACTTGATCCAGACCCTGAGCCAGTTCCAGAACCAGAGCCTCCAGCATTGCCGCCTGTGCCGTCTCCAGTGCCTGTTCCGGTACCGGTGCCTGTGCCGCCATTTCCGGTTCCAGTACCGTCGCCGTCACCGTCGCCATCACCTCCACCTTCGCCTTCACCGGTGTCGTTACCTTCGCCGTCACCTTGGTCTTCTTCATTTCCGCCATCTTCTTCAGAACCGCCGTCATCCTGGTTACCGCCCTGATCGCTGTCTTGGCCATCCTGGCCTTCTTCAACGGTATCATCCTGTTCTTCTCCTTCAGTATCATCTTCCTCGATGATGCTTGGATCAGGGATTTCAACCTTTACAGATGCAGGATCACTTTGCTGGTTTCCTCGAATGGCTGTTACTTTAAAGGTGTACACAGCGCCCGGTTGTGGGTTGGCAACCTTTAAGCCCTTTTCGGATGTAGTGCTAAGCTGCTGGTCGCCGCCTTCATTCACCGATACGGTTACTTCAAACTGAGTGCCTTCTGCATCTTCTGGATATTCCCAAGTAAGTGTGATTTCATTTGCTGCCTGGTCATAGCTTGCTCCCAAGCCGGATGGGGAGTCCAGTTTATCAAATTTCTCGGATACTTCTGTTGGAGCATTTCCTTTTACAGCATATTCATAAATTATTTGGTCTTTTGGTGTGAATTGGCTTGCTAGTTTAGCAGGGTTGCTGCCTTTCTCAATCGCTACCTTTTCCACAGTCTTAGGAACTTTAAAGTCTGCTGTTTCTTTTCCTTGGGATACATGTGCCATTAAATTGCTAAAAAGTTTTTGGGCAATTTTTTGGTCAGCACCCGCACTGATATAGTTCTTTCTGTCTTGATATCCCGTCCAAATGGCAGCGGTATAGTTTGTCGTATAACCCGCAAACCATGCATCAGGAACAGCGCCATCTGGTATTCCAAATTCTTGTTCTTGTTCTTTAGGGTAATTCGTAGTCCCGGTTTTTCCTGCTACAGGGAGGCCGGGAACGTCAGCCAATCGGCCTGTTCCATATGATGATTTCACAACACTCTTAAGCATGTCACTGATCATGAATGCTGTGTAATCCTTCATGACAACTTCAGATTCAGGTTTTAAATCAAGCTTTGTTCCATCACGCATTTCAATTTGTTTTACTGCATGCGGTTCCGTGTAAAAGCCATTGTTTCCAAAAGCACTATAAGCTCCTGCAACTTGCATGGATGAAACCTCATAAGCACCGATAGAATAGGATTCATACATTTCATCCATTGGAATACCTAAGTTCTTGGTGAATTCGAGTGCTTTATCTGTTCCTACTTCCTGCAAAGTTTTCAAGGCTGGGATATTCCGTGAACGTGCGAGGGCTTCACGCATGGACATTGGGCCCATGTGTGTTCCATCCCAGTTATTGATTTCTGTTCCGCCTGTGTAAGTATGGGGTTCATCCACAATCGTATGATATGTTCCCCATTTTAAATATTCGATCGCAGGGCCGTAATCGACAATTGGTTTAAAAGTTGAACCTGCATGTCTCTTTTGGTCCACAGCGAAATTAAATCCGCGCTTAACTTTTTGGTTCCGTCCTCCGCCAATCGCCCTGATTTCGCCTGTTTTAGTATCAAGCAGGGTAATACCAGCCTGGAACTCTTCATCTGGATATTCAACAACTTCATTTGTGTTTAAAATTGTTTCAACATGCTTCTGGGCATTAGGATCCAGGGTTGTATAAATTTTTAATCCATCAGAATAAGGATCGAGATCCGGGTACTTCTTTTCAACCTCGTCTAACACCACATCTATAAAAGCATCATAATTTGATTCATCAGTTTCTCTTTTATCTTCTGCTACAAGAGTGGATTCAACAGGAACTTTTTGCGCTGCATCCATTTCTTCCTTAGATATGAAACCATGCTGATTCATAAGTGAAAGCACAATATTTCTCCGTTTTTCTGCTTTCTCAGGATAGTCGAACGGATTGTAGTTGTTTGGGCTTTGCGGCATGCCTGCCAAAAGGGCAGCTTCATGCAGCTCCAGCTCATCCAATTCTTTATCAAAAAAGATCTTCGAAGCTGTTAGGACACCATGGCCTTCTGACATATAAATTTTGTTGACATACATTTCGAAAATTTCCTGTTTTGTATACTTTCGCTCAAGCTGGAATGAAAGCCATGCTTCCTGTGCTTTCCTGCTAAGCGTTTTATCATTATTTAAAAATGAGTTCTTGACTACCTGCTGGGTAATCGTACTGGCTCCCTCTGAACCAAATCCACGGGTTACGTTGGCAATCACTGCTCCCCCTAATCGAATTAAGTCCATCCCATTATGTTTATAAAAACGGACATCCTCAGTTGCCAAAAAGGCATTCTCAACAAGTTTGGGTATATCTTCATAGGCAACATAATCTCTGTTTTCAGATCCTACATCTACAATGAAATTGTTTTCCATATCATAAATTTGTGAAGAAATCGGATCCTTCAATAGCTTTTCATCAAGCTTGGGAGCATCTTTAATCATAAAAGCAAATGTGCCAGCACCTAAAAGCATTCCAGCGATTCCAAGAGCAATTAAAATAAGAAAAATACGTTTAAAAGTACCTGAAGCTTTCTTCTTCCCCTTATTTTTTGGCTTGGATTGCTGTTTGCGGCGCTCCTCTCTTGATTGATATTTTTCTGCCATATATATGTTCATCCTTTCTGACAATCAGACTGAAAAAATTAGTAGTTAAGGTTATAAAGATAATCTATTATCTTAATATAGTCAATTCTGGGCTGAAATCCAAGCGGGATGTGATGCCCGCTGCTTTCAACTTCTGTTTTGGTAATGGATTTTCTTCCTCCATCCTTCATTCTTTTCCAGTAGGTGAGCAAATAATGCGCCTCTAAGAGGTATACTTCTTCAGTTGCTGAAAAGCGAAGAAGTACAAAGCAAATTCCATTCTGGGCCAAAACTGTTTCCATATGCTTAACTTGGTGTTCATGAAAGTTTTTAAGCGGAAAAGAGGTGGTATTTTGAGTTTCCTTTGCTTCAAAATCAATATATTTACCTTTATAAACACCATTATAATCTGTTGTTGATGCTTGTTTAAAATATGCCTCTTTGATTACTGCTGCACTTCTCTTTGGATAATCTACCTGTACAATTTGGACAGGTGTAGGCTTTTTATGGATTGAAGCTATGCCGTGTTCCAGGTAGAAATCATTTGTTTCATTTATATCTTCCTCCAGAGTCATCCCGCGATTGCTGTAGGACCATTTTTTCTCTGCTTTTATTGTTTTGGTACTTTTTGCAGCAGGGACATATTTCCTGCCATTCGGATAATGGAAATTCATGCAGTCACCCCGTTTTAAACTACTCCCTATCATAACAAAAGTCAGCAATTTTTGGTTGAATAAAAAGTTCTAATTAACAAACGCTAAGGGAAACTTTCGTCATTGGATGCCTTTTCCGCTGGTGGTTAGATGAGGCACCGTCGACGCCGGCCCACAAGGATGTTGCCAAATAAGTTTAGTCTTGTTAAACAAATCTGGCCTAAACGGCCAGTTAGCCCCCAATGGCTTGGTTTCAGCTGATAAAGTTTTAATGATGTGTAGCCTGCGTTAATACTTATTCATTTCCTGAGGTGAAATGCTATGTTTTTACCTGGAAAATATACCTTTTCTCGTTTTGCAAAAAACGAGCAATTATTAATAAAGCACATTAACAAAATGACTGCCAAAAAAAATATTGATAATATTTCCAGGACAGATGCCTATTTTGAGTTTTATAGGGAGCACCCCGAAATTTGCTGGGCTTTTCTTGCCTCCATGGTGTCGCGTAATGCGGGATGGAATATGTGCGATCTTGAAGGCGCCTGCTTTCCAAAACTTATTGGAAAGCAGGTGAGGGATATGCTTTACCTAACATATGAACGAGCCAATTGGATGATCTTTCAGGATGCATATCCTCAATTGCTCATCTATCATTATTCGACGAAAATGAATCGGCCAATGTTTCATTTATTAAAAACTTTTCATGTTTCATCATTTATGGAACGGGAATGGCTGCATTTCTGGTGTGAAGGAAATAAAAAGAGGTTAATAACTTCACTTATTATTAATGAACAGAATGTGATCCAAGAGCCAGTGATGGAGCACCCTGTTTATAAAAATAAAGTTTTTCATTCACTGCTTTTTTGCTTTCAGGATTATTTTCATTTTAGCTCTGTTATCTTCCCTACATGTAAAGGTGAATTATACGGAGCCAGTGTTAACGGCTTCAGGTCGGTGTCTAAAAGGATAGACCTCGGAAAAAGGCTTGCTGAAATTTTGTTCGACCCCGGTTACTATTCGGCTATTTATGAATTCGCATCCACCACAATTCATACAGGCTCAAGACACGATTATGAAAAGTATTTTAAGAAGGGGACACCAAGAAACACTCCTTTCCTACGCTGTACATACCCTATAATTAATCATCACATTCATCAATTTAATGATTGGTCTTCAAAAAAGCGAATTCAGAAAAAATGGCAAAAAGAAACCGTAAGTCAAAGACATCCAATCCATATAACAGAGTGGTATTTGCACAAACAAAAGCAGCTGAAAGCAGCTGCTTGGCTAGGGAACCTGTTTAATTCCAAATAAAAAAGCAAGGAACTTTCCTTGCTTTTCCTATTGAGGTTCTTAAGTTGATGGACGGTCAGGGCCTTCTAGTTTTTTATTTCCATAGCCTGTCTTTGTTTCTTCCAATTTCTTAGGCTGAACCTTATTTTGTTTTTCTTTTTTTGCCATTAGTAAACACCTCCGATATATAGTTTGTTCAATGGCTTTTTTTTCATTCCTTGGCGGATGTCGAATTAAAGAATTTTACATGCAAATAAGTACTTTCTTTGGCGAATCTCTTCTAGTTTTGTCAGCGTTGAAGGAAACCTCTTTCCCGGAGAGAAATAGGTAGGCACACAGCAAAAAATTTATCATTGCTTCCACAATAGGGTAATAAAGAAAGCAAGGAGAAAAGAATGGGGAGGTTTTTACATGCAAGGGAAAATCGTTGAAAAAAAAGAATTGCTGGCTATGCTGACGGAAATATATGATCAGCTTGAGGAGCTTGAAAGCGTTCTTGAATCAAATTTATCTGGCCTTCGCCAAAACTGGTATGAAGATCAGGTAGATAAAATAACAATTTGTGGAAATAAACTCGAAACGATTGAAAATGAACTGACAGCCTTCTCCGAAACAAAGTCTGAGACAGAAAATGCCAAAGGGTCTAAAAGCATGCAGCTTGAACTTGGCTTTTAAGTGAAATAAAATAGCACTAACATTCAGTAGCTAATTTATAATAGCTACTTTTATTTTTGGAGCTGATAATCAATGGGCAATGAACAAGAACTTCTGCAATTAACAGAACAGTTAGTGGTATATGTACAAGCTTCGGACGACAAGTTTAAACGTGTAAAGGAGTCAGGGGAAAAGGGTGATTTCTATAACGAGGTGAAGCCTTTCGCAGATGAAGTTAAAGCCATAAATGATAGGTGGAAGACCGAAGCGGTAGTGTGGGTAAAAGAATATAAGCCGAAAAATCTTTATCCGCAGCAAGTCGATTCGGCTTCTGAGCACATCGAGATGGTTTCCATTCAGGCATTTTTCCCTGAAACAAGCAAAACAAGATTCATAAATTATGTGAACTCAGCAATATATGTGCTAAAACAATTAATAGATTTATTAACAGAAGATAAGAGGGGAACCTAATTGGTTCCCCTCTTTTGCGCAGTTCTCTATTAAACATTAATTGAATCATGGAGGGAGCTATCTTTATAGCTTTCCGGAACGGCAGCCCCATGAGCTTCGAGCTCACGAACAAGATTGCGATAATCTGTACTGGAAATTTCATTGTGGATGTAGGCCTTTTTGGCAAAATCCAATAACTCATTAACATTTTCAGGAGTATACTCCCGTAATTGCTGAAACTTCTTTTTTAGTTCGTGAACATTCATTTGATAATGCCTCCTCTTAATATTGATTCGCGAGATCCTCGCAGTACCGTGACATGAATAAGGGGACAAGAAATAGTTTGTTTTTTATATCCTAACATGAAAAATAATTTTTCATCGTTTTTAAAAAAATCAAACTTCCGACATGTTTCCGCATGGTTAGACAAAAATAGAAAACGCTTCCAAAAGATATTTTATCTGTCTATCGGCAGGTACTCATGAAAGTGCAGGAAGTTTTTAATGACTGAAAAAGAACATTAGCAGTTTTCGGCTTTTCACACTCTGGGCATGTATTACATATATTGTATTGATGAAGTGAAGGTAGGCAATATACCTATATCATAACTAATAAATATCTTACATTTATTATTGTAATAAGGAGGGTGTTTGCCCATGTTTGGCCGAAAAACAAATAGAGCCAGCCATTTCCAGCCATACGGACATTGGAACCAGTTTTCTTCCAGTGATCCATTCTACTTGGGGATGAATGGCCAAAATTATATGAGGCAACAGCCAATGCACGATTTTCAGGTATCATCGGGACAATGGAATCCTTACTATGCTCCATATGGAATGACCTACCAGCAGCCTTACCCTGTACAATATCCAATGCAGGATGCACAGCCCAATTATGGTCCAAATCCATATCCTTCACAGGGCTATGGATCCAATTATTATCCTGCTCCAGCCTCACAAAACACTAGCATCTTTCAGAATCCATTAGAATCGGAAGAATACTATGGAACTAATTCTAAGCAGCAGCAGCCAGTGTCTCCTTATCCGTATATGAACCCGTATCCTAAACAGTCATTCATTCCGAAGCAGCCTTCTGGAGTCCAGACAATTATGAATTCATTTAAAGCACAGGATGGCTCGCTGGATCTCAATAAGATGGTGGATACAGCCGGTCAAATGATGAATGCTGTAACACAGGTTTCGTCGATGGTGAAGGGGCTGGGAGGAATATTTAAAGTTTAGTTTTTCCTAAAGGGCCGTTAAGGCCTTTTTATATTGTGATGAAAAATCAGACTTGAAAAAAAATTGAATATATTTGAAAATAGAATAGCTGGTCTATTTTTGCGATGGCTTTGTTCATAGGCTTTGTTTTTTTTGGCACTTTGTTGATTGTACAGAAAACAAAAGGCGATTTTGCAGAGCTTTTGCATTAAAAAGAATATGTCAAATTATCCGGTAAATAACTCACTCATTAGCTGTTGAATGATTGCAAAATTTAGATGAAAGTGAAAAAATAGAAAAATGACTAGAAGTCATTAAAGGGGGGTTATTATGGTTCGAGCTGTGCAGCAAATATTTATTATATTTGTTTTGATATTACTTCTTGCAGCTTTGCCAAAAATCGTTTCAGTAGATCCGATGGAGGGAGGCATGGATTGGAAATTTGACAGCCTGCCTGAGATTTATGGGGATTTTATCACAGAAATAAGCCATGGGAGCCTCGGAACATATCAGCTGGGCAGGCAAACCCGGCCGATAGCAGAGGATATCGGCGATAATTTTTTAACAAGTTTACAAATTGTTTTAACGGGTGTAATTTCAGCAGTCTTCATTAGCCTGTTATTTGGTGTATTTATAAGCAGGTTCCGGCCAACGAAAATCTTTGGCATGTTCTTGAATATCCTTGCAGCAATTCCTGATTTTATTATCATCGTCATGTCCATGATTATTGCTGTAAAAGTATATAAAGTGACGGGGGTAAGAGTGATTTCACTAAGGCCGGATGGCGGCGCGCTTAACATCTGGTTCCCAACCATGCTTGTGGCTATTGCACCAACGTTATATTTGTTTAAACTCGTATCCGTAAAGTACTATCAAACCAGCGGTGAAGACTATATTAAAACGGCTGTTGCAAAGGGGATGGGATTAGGTTACATAAATTTTCAGCATGTCTATAAAAATATAGAGCCTTTCATTAAAGCTGAGCTTGTTAAAGTAATTTCTTTGGCGATCGGCAATTTGTTTATTATTGAATACATCATGAATGTTTCTGGTATTACAAAGTTTGTGTTCCAAAGCCATGAAGTGCAGCCAATTGCAATTGGATTATTTGCCATGCTTTTAATATCTCTTATTGTCTATGTTTCAATTAGGCTTTTATTCTATCTGTTTAAACGGGGTTTTATTTATGAATAGGCTGCTAAAGGTAAATTACTCATTATATATTGGAACCTTCCTGGTCACAGTACTGCTTTTTTTCTGCATTTTTGGCCCAATGCTCGCTCCGCACTCATTGACTTCGACGCTTGAAACGCAATATACAAATGGGAAAGTGCTTGCACCGCCCATGGGACCTTTTGAATCAGACTCTTACCCTCTGGGCACCGACAAATGGGGCTATGATCTAATGTCTATGATACTGAATGGGCTTCGATATACGGTCATTATAGCTGCTGCTGTCACCGCCATTAAAATGGTTTTTGGGACAATTATCGGCTTGTATATTGGAACCTGGAAAAAAACTCCCGGATGGATGATTGCTTTCGAAAATGCCTGGAGCTATGTTCCGCTTTTTTTAATTCTCTATTTTTTTCTATCACCGATTAGCTTTAATAGCTCCTTGGAAACAAGCACACTTATTGGCTATTTCATTATTATAGCGTCGGTAATCAGTATTCCAAGTATTGTTTCGTCAGTAAGACTTAAAACAGCCGAATTATATCAATCGGTTTATATTGATGCCGGAAGGGTACTCGGGGCAAGCAAACACCGCCTTATATGGAAGCATATCTTTCCGCAATTAAAGGAATCTTTTTTAGTCATGTTTATTCTGGAGATTGTCTATGTGATTGCCCTTATGGGGCAGCTTGCTCTCATGAATATATTTGTGGGCGGTACAATCATGAGATATGATCCGATCATTTATCTTTCTGTAACAAAAGAATTGGCAGGCCTTGTCGGCCAGGCAAGAGGGAATATTTATGGAAGCACCCATATTTTGCTTGTGCCATTAATCGTGCTTTTATTTACAACCGCCTCCTTTAGCCTGCTTGCCAATGGGTTAAAGAATCGTTTTCAATCTAACTACCAGCGTACACCTTGGATAAAGACTGGGCATGAGCCCCAGGTGCTTCCAGCGAGAAAGCAGTATAATGCAAAGAGAGGTTTTTGGACGCTTTCCACTTCCAAAATCGCTCTAGGCTTGCTGGTAATTGCTTTTGCTGGAGCAGGGATTTATGTGACAGCTACAAAGGACGCGGATATAGGTGTCAAAAGCGGCAGCCAGGCTGAATATACCCTTGATTTGGAAATGGATGCAAACGGGATCTTTTCAGCCGAAGCGGATATCCAATTAAAAAATAAATCGGATGAGGAATGGGAAGAACTTGTATTTTACTATATACCCAATGTCTTTAAAGAGGGGCATCAATTCGAATCCGTTGAGGGACATTCCGAGTCAGAAATCAAAGAAGTGACCTTGAATGGGCAGCAAGCGAAGTATACATTAGAGGATGATACCTTAAAAATCGCTGTCAGTGAAGGGATGGCAGATAGAACTAAACACAAAGTAAGGATAAAGTATAGCTTTACAGTGCCTGAAAAAGGCAGCCGTTTTTCAAAGGTAAGCTCTAACTATTATCTTGCTCAGTGGTATCCAATGGCAGCGGTTTACCAAAATGGCAAGTGGAATAAAGAGCCTTATATAGAGGGGCTGGAAACATATCATACTGGCTTCTCCGATTTCAAAATTTCATATAAATTGCCTAATGGATATACATTTGTTTCAACTGCCGAAAAGGATCCTGAAGCGGAAACGAACGAAGGAGCCGTTAAAGCAGAGAGAGTAAGGGACTTTTTCATTGCTGTCATGAAGGATATGGATATGTATGAAGCGGAAGGTGAGGATGGTGTGAAAATCCGGTTATTTACGAGAAATAATCATGACAAAGATCCGGCTGCTTCCCTGGAACTCGCCCGTAAAGCACTGTCTTTTTATCAGGAGAACATAGGGGAGTATCCCCATAACCAGCTTGATATTGTTCTGGATAAGGGCCAGTTTATGGAGTATCCCGGAATCGTAACCATCAACCCTTACATAGAGGATAAACGATTTTATGATATTTCAATCGTCCATGAAATTGCCCATCAATATTTTTATGGAGTGGTAGCTAATGATCCCTATCACCACGCATGGGTTGATGAAGGTATAACAGAGTTTGCCACATCCATGTATTATTATGCTGGTGAACATCAGCCCGAACCGCAGGCGTTTGGAATCTCCCGTTATCGAATGGAGGCAGTTGAGGAAGAAGGTCTTGGCAGGCAGTATTCTAATGTCCCGCTTGATCAGATAAAACATACTGGCTTCGTATATGGCCAGCCAACCCTGGAAATCTATAAGATGATCCAGGAAAAGTACAGGCAAAAGGGCGAAACGCCTAAGGAAGTAGGTATGCAGTATCTATCCGATTATTATCAAAAGTTCCGTTATAAAGAGGTAGATACACAGGAATTTATCCGGTTTACTAAAGATTATTTCAGCGTTCCCACTGGCTATTTTAATAACTGGCTGGATACTTCAAATAAAACAAGCAGTTAAACGTTTATTTCCTGTCAGTTTGAATGTCAATAAAATTGAAATACTTAACACAAAAACAAGCAGTCTATCAATCTGCTTGTTTTTGTTTAACCATACAATTTAAAAGAGCTCAGTGGTAGAGGATTCCCAGCAGAATTATGGCAGTGGTCCGGTTCAGCTTTCATCAATAAGTATTCTTTTTCCCTGCTGTTTTGGCACTGTAATCTGTAGCAGTCCATTTTGGTAAACCGCTTTTACTTTTTTTTCATTTACCGGCTGTGGAAGGGGAATAGTCCGGCTGGAACGCTGCAGGCTTTGCTGTCTTCTGAATATTTTTCTGTTCTCATCCTCTTCAGTTATCGTTTCAGCAGATTTAACAGAGATCGTAATATAATTGTCCAGAATATCGATGTGGATTTGCTCTTTATTAATGCCAGGGAGCTCTGCAGTAATGATATGTTCTTTCTCTGTTTCTGAAACATCTACATGGAAGGAAGAAGCAAAAGGGAAGGGGTTCTTAAAGAAATCATCCATCGTCTGCAGAAAACCTTTCACCGGTTTCTCGTGAAATAGCTGATTCATGGACTTCATTAAATCACCAAACGGCTCGTTTCGATCTCTATTTCTGTCTCTCTTCTTTGGTTCCTCCATAACATGCATCCCCTCTCATACAGGATTATTCATTTTATCGTATGCTGCCCATTGGGTGAATGTTCCTGATGGAGCAGGCTATTGAAGGATAAAAAAAAACCGCTTGGATGCGGTCCTTAAAAAATCTCTTCGAATAGCTGGTCAGGTTTTATGATTAAATGCCCATCTTTATCGGTTTGAATTAATTTATCTTTTTTCATCTTTGTTAAAGTTCTGCTGACAGTTTCTCTTGTGGTGCCAATCATATTGGCAAGATCCTTATTGGTAAAATCGCCCTTGAGGATGAAGGAGCCTTCTTCGATTTCCTGTCCGTGCATTTTCGCAAGCCGTACGAGCAGTTTTATTATTTGCTCATAGGTATTATTTAATATTTGTGCCTCTAATCTTTCTTGCAGATCAACGATTTTTTCCCCAAGCACCTTAAATACTTTGATGCATAATTCAGGATTTTCAATGAGAACTTTCTCAAATTGAGCAATCGGGACCACAACAAGCTGGGCGTTTTCTAGTACTTCGGAAAAAGCAGGATATCCGCCCTTCCGGAAAAAACCTACATGCGGGAACATCTCGCCTTTGGTTAAGATCGCGACAATTTGCTCTTTTCCATTAATATCACTTTTATATATCTTTATTCTGCCGTTATTAATAAAATAAACATTTTCCAAAGGATCATCCTGGAGAAAAACATGGCTTCCTTTTTTCCATTCCCTTGAAATTGAAATTTCAACAACTTTATCAAGTTCTTCATCGTTAAGCTCCCGAAAAAGTGAGAATTGAGAAAGAACTTTCTTAATTTCTGCTGCTTTCATAATTCACCTCATACTTCCCATTCTAATAAGCTTATTGTAACAAAAAAGATGAAGAATTTTTATACCTATTTAAATTCTATAAACATACCAGTTTATTTTAGTATACGGCATTCCTCGCCTGGAATAGTCAGTATATTTATGCCTTCAGTAAATTAGCAAAAAATTCACCTTATAGATTTCCAGAAAAAGTTAATGGGATTTACGACTTTCTTCTGTTAGAACGAACGTTTATTCGCTAGAATAGGGATATGAGGTGAAAAAGATGAAAGTACGCAAAAATCTGCCTGAAATTATGAAGGAACTCATTTCTGAACAACAATACAGAGAAAATATCGTT
Source organism: Cytobacillus sp. C11.1 (assembly GCF_058145115.1). Taxonomy (NCBI): domain Bacteria; kingdom Bacillati; phylum Bacillota; class Bacilli; order Caryophanales; family Bacillaceae; genus Cytobacillus; species Cytobacillus sp. C11.1. The sequence goes on from NZ_CM176935.1 coordinate 2,485,176, forward strand.
CATTGGCATACAATTGAGGAAAAAGAAGCAAAAACAGCGGACCTTCCTGATGACATTCATCCATCGATAAAGGACGCGTTGTTAAAGAGAGGGATTACAAGGCTCTATACTCACCAAAAAACCTCTTATCAAACCGCAATGAAGGGGCAAAGCCTTGTAGCAGTTACACCGACTGCCTCCGGAAAAACGCTGTGCTATAACCTTCCTGTGCTTCAAACGATTGTAAATGACCCAAATGCCCGGGCTCTTTATATGTTTCCGACAAAAGCATTGGCACAGGATCAAAAAAGTGAAATCAATGAAATCATTCAGGAATCTGGGTTGAATATAAATAGCTATACATATGATGGAGATACTCCAGCAAACATCCGTCAAAAAGTACGGAGGGCTGGCCATGTGGTCATTACAAATCCGGACATGCTGCATTCGGCAATATTGCCCCATCATACAAAATGGGTTTCCTTGTTTGAGAACCTTAAATACGTAGTAATTGATGAACTTCATATTTATAGAGGCGTATTTGGAAGCCATGTGGCAAATGTAATTCGCCGACTAAGGAGGATTTGCCGGTTCTATGGAAGTGATCCGATTTTTATTTGTACTTCTGCGACAATTGCAAACCCGCTTGAGCTTGCAGAGAAACTTACAGAAAAGCCGGTCAAACTTATCGATAATAATGGAGCTCCAAGCGGGAAAAAGCATTTTGTTTTTTACAATCCGCCTATTGTCAATAAACCATTGAATATCAGGAGGAGCGCCACCCTGGAAGCGAGAAAGCTGGCAGGTGAGCTCCTGAAAAATAAAATACAGACCATTGTGTTTGCAAGAAGCCGGGTCAGGGTCGAGATTCTGCTGTCCTATCTGCAGGAGCTTGTCAAACATAAGCTTGGCCCAAAAGCCATTCGAGGCTACAGGGGTGGCTATTTGCCAACCGAAAGGCGTCAAATTGAAAAGGGGCTCCGTTCAGGGGATATATATGGAGTTGTAAGTACCAATGCCCTTGAGCTGGGTGTGGATATAGGCCAGCTTCAGGTGTGTGTCATGACCGGATATCCTGGTACAATTGCCAGCTCCTGGCAGCAGGCAGGGCGTGCAGGGAGAAGACATGGCGAGTCACTGGTCATCATGGTTGCAAGCTCCAGCCCGCTGGATCAATACGTCATTCAAAACCCTGATTACTTTTTTAATAAAAGCCCTGAGACTGCCCGAATAAACCCGGACAACCTCATTATTTTAGTGGATCATATCAAATGCGCAGCCTACGAGCTCCCATTTAACGCTGGAGATCGTTTTGGCACTTTTGAAACGGAAGAGGTTTTGGAATACCTGGCAGAGGAAAGAGTTCTCCATCAAAATGGAGGTAAATATTACTGGATGAATGACTCTTTTCCAGCCCATAATATCAGCCTTCGTTCAGCTTCTCAGGAGAATGTAGTCATTATTGACCAATCTGATGTTGCGAATGCAAAAGTAATTGGGGAAATGGATCGCTTTTCTGCTATGACTCTCCTCCATGAAGAAGCGATCTATCTCCATCAGGGTACACAGTTTCAAGTGGAAATGCTGGACTGGGAAGAGAAAAAAGCCTTCGTCCGCGAGGTAGATGTCGACTATTTCACAGATGCCAACCTGGCAGTTGAACTGAAGGTGCTCGAACAGGACAAATCAAGGATATCTTCCATAGGCGAAATAGGTTTTGGAGATGTAAGTGTTGTGGCAATGGCTACAATCTTTAAAAAAATAAAATTTGAAACACATGAAAATATAGGATCTGGTCCGATTACTCTGCCTGAAGAAGAGCTCCACACTAGCTCAACCTGGTTATCCTTAAAGGAAGAATCCATAAAGTTTAAACAGGACCGTCTCGAACAGGGCCTTATTGGAACTGCACATGCACTCAAGCATATTGTTCCTCTGTTTGTTATGTGCGACCCTCAGGATGTCCATGTGGTACCTCAAGTAAAGGCTGCCCATAATGAAAAACCGACGATCTTTTTCTATGACCGGTACCCTGGCGGTGTGGGTTTAAGCGAAAAAGTATTTGCTGGAATTGAACATATTATGCATGAAACCATGGAAATGGTCAGCAGATGTTCTTGTGAACATGGCTGCCCTTCATGCATTGGTACGGATACTTCCTCTGAAACAGCCAAAAAAGATGTTCTAAGGATTCTGGCTTCTTTTAAAAATGAAGAAAGTGGTGTGGGTGATAACATTGTCCATTAAGAATAAGCTGAATAGGCTAAAAAACCACCTCGGTAATGACAAAAGCAATATGCCTGCCCCTATTAAAAGAAAGGATCTAACTATAGATGTGCCTTATAAAGACCTTTGGGAAAAGGATGGCGTCTATCCATTTTATTTTGAAGATGCATATTGTCTTATAAGAGAAAAGGAATATAGTCTTGATCAGATGCATGGTATTTATTCATTTGGTCAATTTGCAGCAGCAGTGGAAGCATGGAATTCTTCAAGTATCAAACACCCTCTGTCTGCTGCCGGCCATGATCCGGAAAATATTTTTTTCTTTGATACAGAGACAACAGGATTGGGCGGAGGAGCCGGAAATTCTATATTTTTGCTCGGACAAGCCAGCCTTAAAGGAAATAAGATAAAATTGAAGCAGCATATTCTCCCGCACCCAGGCGCCGAGATTCCTTTATATAAAAGTTTTCTTGAAAGTATTGATTATTCAACGATGGTGACCTACAACGGGAAGGCTTTCGACTGGCCCCAGGTTAAAACGAGGCATACCCTGATCAGGGAACATGTACCAAAGCTGCCTCCATTCGGGCATTTTGATTTATACCATGCCGCAAGGAGAATGTGGAAGCATAAGCTTGAAAGAATAAAGCTGGCTGCGGTTGAAAAAGATGTATTGGGTATAGAAAGAAAAGATGATATTCCTGGATTCCTCGCACCCATGATTTATTTTGATTTTGTTGAGAGGAAAAACCCTGAAGGCATGCTCGGGATAATTAAACATAACGAAATTGATATTTTATCGCTGATCAGCTTATATACACATCTTTCCTTTCAAATATTGCAGCTTGATGCCAGGCAAACGCCCCGAGAGATCTTCGAAGTGGGTCGATGGCTTTCTTCATTAGGAGAATCGTCAGAAGCAAAAACAGCTTTCTGTAAAATTTCCGATGGTAAAACCCAGGAAGCTCAGGAAGCAAGGTTTGCATTGGCATTTGAGCATAAGAAACATAAAAACTGGACTGAAGCGGCCAGGCTATGGAAAGGTACTGCAGAAAGCGGCAGCCTGAAATCCAAGTTGATCTCTTGTATCGAGCTGGCTAAAATTTATGAGCATCGTTTGAAGGATATCAACCATGCCATTATATATGCAAAAAAAGCATTAGAGCTTTATGCAGAATTATCCGAAAAGCAAACGGAGAAAATAAGTATGAAAGAAGAAGAGTTTAAAAAGCGGCTTGAACGTCTCATTCGAAAAGTACCTAATGGAGGGTAAATATATTTGTAACAAAACTTTAATATTCCAGACAAAAAAATCCACTATTTCCTAGTTGTATGTACCTCTTGTAAGCGTTAAAATAAGTAGCTGTGTGGTACTTTTTTAGGAATAATATATAGTGAGGCTGGTAATATGTATAAAGCAATTTTAGTTTTATTCTTCCTTGTAATTTTCACTACAGCAATCGTTTTTTCCAACCTGAAAGACAGTTTTTACAGCATGCTCTAAACAAAGACCTATGAAACTATACAAAATTAGGTGTTTTCATTAGTACAAGATTCCCCTTTCTTACATAGGTTGTTAATGTAAATACAATTCAGAAAGGGGATATTTACATGCATTGCAGACCAAGACCTTCGCAGGTTATGCCTGCTGTTGTTCACCCGACAAAATGTTGTGTGACTCATTCGTTCCAAAATGTTGTGGTTCCGCACATTCATCCTACACATCATACACATGTAAACCACACTAATTATGAGAATCAGCATTCTTACCCTCATACTCAATCAGTTGTGAATGAGGTGACAACCTCTAATGTAAATGTGGGGCCAAGACCTGGTGTAGCAGGAGCCTATAGTCCAGGAATGGGACCAGGATTTGGAGGTCCGGGCCCTGGAATGGGAATGGGCCCTGGATTTGGAGGTCCGGGACCTGGAATGGGAATGGGCCCTGGATACGGCGGTCCAGGAACAGGAGTAGCCGGAGCATCAACTGGCCCGGGAATGGGCCCTAAGCAAGGGCCAAGTTTTTACGGAAGATAATGAACAAGGGCTATTTGCCCTTGTTTTTATATTGTCGTTCTGCATAAATCAATAAAGTATTCAAAACTATATTTTTTATTGGAAAAATGTTCATCTTAACTGCATACTATAAGAAGAAACTTCTCTAGAAAAACACCCAGCAAAAAATAGGACATTATCAGTTAGTAATGTTTTAAGGAGTTTTGCATCTTGTCTAAAGTAGCAGTTGTTTCAGGGTATAAACCATTTGAAGTAGGGATATTCAAAAACGATGATCCCGCTGTAAGTTACATAAAAATTGCAATAAAGAAAAGCCTGATTTCATTGCTTGAAGATGGTCTTAAGTGGGTAATCATCAGCGGCCAGCTTGGAGCAGAACTATGGGCTGCTGAAGCTGTTTTTGACCTGCAGCTCGAAGGGTATTCCGAACTGAAGCTTGCAGTCATAACTCCTTTTTTGGAGCAGGAGGCATCATGGAAGGATGCGAATAAAGAATGGTATGAATCCATACTGGCTCAGGCTGATTTTGTTGACTCCGTAACCCGGAAACCATATGAAAACCCGCAGCAGTTTAGGCTTAAAAATCATTTTCTTGTTAATAAAAGCGATGTGCTCCTCCTCTTTTATGATTCGGAAAAAGAGGGCAGTCCCAAATATTTATATGAAACTGCAAAAAAATATCAAGAAGAAAATGTATATGAAATTAGACTAATCACCTTTTATGATTTACAATTGATTGTAGAAGAAGAACAATTGTCACAAAGAGACATGTTTGAATAATATTATGATAAATTGACAAATGTACGTATTTTTGAAAAAATAATAATGATGATTGGCGATATACCGAGGTGAGTGTAATGCTATCCGATAAAATTAAATTAACGGCAAAAGATATTTTGGAAAAAGAGTTTAAAACAGCTATGCGCGGTTATAAACCTGAGGATGTAGATAAATTCTTAGACTTGGTCATTAAAGACTATGAAGCATTCCATCAGGAAATTGAAATATTCAGCAGGAAAACATGAGGTTAAAGAAGCAAGTTGAAGAAGCTTCACGCCGGCCAGCCGCTCAAACTGCCGGTACAACGAATTTTGACATTTTAAAAAGATTGTCAAACCTGGAAAAGCATGTTTTTGGCAGCAAATTGTATGATTGACAGAAATTATCAGCTTTTCCTATTTTAAACCATTGCTATTCCCACAGAGATTTCATATAATAATCTTTGTGATCATTAATAGCGTTCGGGTAATCGCTGCAATATGATTTCATATTGTAGAGGAAAGTCCATGCTCGCACAGGCTGAGATGCCTGTAGTGTTCGTGCCTAGCGAATTCATAAGCTAGGGCAGTTGGGCATTTGCTCGGCTGACGGCAGGGAAAATGCCTAAGTCCTTCGGGATATGGCATGAATACCTTGAAAGTGCCACAGTGACGGAGCCTTTTTAGAAATGAAAAGGGTGGAACGAGGTAAACCCCACGAGCGAGAAACCCAAATGATGGTAGGGGCACTTTCCCTGAGGAATTGAACAACGGGAAGGACAGGCAAACGCCTGTAGATAGATGATTACCACCTGAGTACGAGACAATTGTCGCTTGCAGTACTACGGTACAAAACATGGCTTACAGAACGTTATTAGTGAGACAGTATGAGTGTTATAAATTCAAGCTCTCCTTTTTTAGGGGAGCTTTTTTATTTATTCGGTTGAATGATCATAAGACTTACAAAAGCCTATTGTGTACCATAAGCTTTGCTAATAAATCAAAGAAACGAGAGCAATAAGGTTGTATCACCTCTTGCCGGTAATGTGTTACAGCATGGGGATTGGGCCAATCACATTACTGGAATGGGTAGATAAAAGGAAGAAATCATCGTTAGATAGACGTCAACTGCATTGATATAGTAAATAATTCGAATCCCTCTAATCCGTATGTCCTACTGCCGGTACCAGCTGACTCCGTTGCGGCCACGCGAATAAACATATATACTTTATGTGATAATCACATATGCTAATACCTTAAAAATGTACATATCAGAAAGAACAATTTTTTAAGTAAGGGTGAAATTATGTCAAAATATAATTTGATTGCAACGACTGCAATGGGTCTTGAAGCTCTGGCAGCGAAAGAAGTAAGAGATCTTGGATATGAATGTGAAGTTGAAAACGGGAGGATCACTTTTAAAGGTGACGAAACCGCTATTGTCCGTTCCAACTTATGGTTAAGGACTGCAGACAGAATCCGGATAAAAGTAGGCGAGTTCAAAGCAACAAGTTTTGATGAGCTATTTGAAAAAACAAAATCTCTGCCTTGGGAAAATTACTTGCCAGAAAACGCCGAGTTTCCCGTTTCAGGCAAATCTGTAAAATCCAAATTATTTTCTGTTTCTGATTGTCAGGCCATTGTTAAGAAAGCAATTGTGGAACGGATGAGAACGAAATATAAAAAAACGGGATGGCTTGAAGAAAATGGACCTCTATTTAAAATAGAAGTGGCACTTCATAAGGATGTGGCGTTATTGACCATCGATGCCAGCGGAAGCGGCCTGCACAAACGAGGATATCGTGCTGGCCAGGGGGAAGCGCCGCTGAAGGAAACTCTTGCAGCCGCATTAGTGATGCTGACAAATTGGACGCCGGACAAGCCTTTCGTTGATCCTTTCTGTGGATCGGGCACGATTCCAATTGAAGCTGCATTGATTGGCCAAAATATCGCACCTGGTTTTAACCGTGAATTTATATCAGAAGCATGGCACTGGATCCCTGAAAAAGTCTGGGAGGATGCCAGAAACGAAGCTGAGGATGTGGCAAATTATGATCAGCCTCTGGATATCGCCGGAGCTGATATTGATCACAGAATGGTGAAAATAGCTGGAGAGAATGCTTTTGAAGCCGGCCTGGGAGAACTCATTAATTTTAAACAAATGCAGGTAAGAGATTTTACGACCACTAAGGAATACGGAGTGATTGTCGGAAATCCGCCCTATGGTGAAAGACTTGGAGAGAAGGCGGCTGTGCAGAGAATGTATGCCGAAATGGGCAAAGCGTTTGCCCCTCTTGATACATGGTCGATCTATATCTTGACCTCTGATGAAGAATTTGAGACTCATTTTGGAAAACCTGCAACGAAGAAACGCAAGCTCTTTAACGGTTTTATCCGTACTGATTATTATCAGTATTGGGGTAAAAGGCCGCCAAGAAACAAATAAGCATAAAACCTCCTGTTTTTGAATAGACTATACTTATCTAATTCTGTCAGGAGGGATGGCAATGAAGCATTCGAATATTGATTTTCATAAAATTTCACAGGCACTGAACGGAACAATGGAAGCAATTCAAGGAGAAGGTGATTCTTCGGCTGAGGCTCTTGAGAGTCTTAGAAATGCACAGGACGAATTGCAGCAGGCATTGTCATTTTCCATGTCTCGCATTAACTAAAGGATAAAACATGAAGTAGCGGCAGGGGCTGGCTGTAAAAGCACCCCTGCTTTTTTGTGAAATTCCGGCCGCGAACTGTCCCACAATCTTCAAGTGGCATTATTCTTGACAGTTGCCATATTTGCGATAAAATTGTATGATGTTCATTTGTTTATAAACAGCAAAAAATTGAAATAATGATATAACCGCAATAACGGCGTCTGCAATTTAAGACGCTTTAACTTTTTATTTACGGAGGGGTATCATGTCTAACCGAATGCCTTTTGCCGTGTCCAAAAGCGAATCTTTTTACGAGAAGTTAAGCGAGTGGATCGGGGATGTTTTTTACGATATATTGCCTGAAGCAGGATTTGAAATACGGGATGAACAAATATTTATGGCTTTTCAGCTTGAAAAAGCTTTTAAAGACAAGAAGGTTATTTTTGCAGAGGCTGGTGTGGGAACCGGCAAGACGATTGTTTATTTGCTGTATGCAATCAGCTATGCAAGGTACATAAACAAGCCTGCTATTATCGCATGTGCGGATGAAACATTGATTGAGCAGCTTGTTAAAAAGGAAGGCGATATAGCCAAGCTTGAAAAGGCATTGGGGTTGAATATCGATGTAAGGCTGGCTAAATCGCGCGATCAATACTTATGCTTAAATAAGCTGGACAAGCTTGTGGCAAACGATGTACATGATCATTACAACGGGATTTTTGATGAGCTTCCTGACTTTGTCCAATCTGGTTCCTCTATGCAAAAATTTGAGAGGTATGGTGATCGTAAGGATTATCCAGACCTGCCGGATGAGCATTGGGCAAATGTTGCATGGGACTCCATCCAGGATTGTTTTACATGTGAAAAACGTCACCGCTGCGGCCAAACCTTGCATCGGGAATATTACCGGAGTGCAAAGGACTTGATTATTTGTTCACATGATTTTTACATGGAACACATTTGGACAAAGGAATCAAGAAAACGGGAAGGACAGCTACCTCTGCTTCCTGAAAGCTCTTGTGTTGTTTTCGATGAGGGACACTTGCTGGAATATGCCTCCCAGAAGGCGCTGACATATCGGTTCACTGAGCAAATACTTGAATCTCTGTTAACAAGGCTGATGGCGAATGATGTGCGGGAAAAAACCTTGAATATCATTGAAGATGCTATATACCAGAATGAGCATTTCTTCTTGACGCTTGCACTGTCTTCTTCCACAGAAACAGGCTCAGACAAGAAAGCCATTGAAAAAACGGGCGATGTCATCCGAGAAGGAAGAAAGCTGCAGGATTTAATAAGCAGACTTGAAGAGGAACTGGTTTTTGAAAGTGAAATGTATGTCATTAACGACTATGATTTAAAAATCGTCGAAGAATACCTTGAGCAAATCTCATACTCACTGTCTCTGTTCCTTAAAGATTTAAAGGGAATTACTTGGTTTGAAGACCATAATGGTGAAAGAACCCTGGTGATCATGCCTAGAATGGTCGAGGATATTATGAGGGAGGAAGTTTTTTCACAGAACAAGCCTTTTGTTTTCTCATCGGCAACACTGTCTGAAGATAAATCCTTTGATTATATGGCCAAAAGTCTTGGTGTGGATGAATATTTATCCTTTACAGTAGAATCTCCGTTTGACTATGAAGAAAACATGTCCATTAGCATACCGGAATTTGCAAAGGATGATACAGCTGCAAAAATGGAATATACGATTGGGAAAATCAGGCGATCTGAAGGACGAGCTTTGGTGCTGTTTACAAACCGTTCAGATTTGGCAGAATTTAAAGCTTATGCTGCCGACAAAATGGATGTCCCGTTCTTTTTCGAAGGAGATGCGGAAATCAGCACACTGGTGTCAAACTTCCAAAATGACGAGCAATCTGTTCTATGCTCCGTTAACTTATGGGAAGGTCTCGACATACCGGGAAGATCTCTGGAAAACGTGATTATTTTTGGGCTGCCGTTCCCTCCGCATGATCCGGTCTTTACTTCAAAGAGAGAAGGCGCAGCCGATCCATTCAGGGAGGTCGATCTGCCATATATGATCTTGAGATTAAGGCAGGGAATTGGACGATTAATCAGAACCCATGAAGATAAAGGAACTGTTCACATTTTAGTAAATGAAAATGAGAATCCCGAAGTGCTTGAGATGATTAAAAAGGTTTTGCCGACGAAGGCTTCATTAAGCAAACAGATATAAAATGAAAAGTGCCCAAAAAATGATTGGGCACTTTTTTTCACTTTATCCCCTTAAGAGTCGATTTCCTTCAGCTGTCATATTCTCAGGTGTCCATGCAGGCTCCCAGACAAGATTAACATCTACAGAAGAAAATTCCTCCAGCTCTTCGATACAGTATTTTACGCCGCTAACTATACTGTCATGTAGCGGGCAGCCAGGTGTTGTTAGGGTCATCGTTATTAATGCTCTGCCTTCTTCAGGAAAGTCGACATCATAAATGAGCCCCAAATCAACTACGTTTATATTAAGCTCCGGATCCATTACTCTTTTTAAGTTAGTTAGCACTAATTCTTTTAAGCTCATGGAAATCTCCTCCTATTTTTTAATAACTGTTATGATCAAATAACTGAAACTAAGGCATGCACCCAACACCATCATTTGGCCAGTGAAGAATAAGCCGTTGTTTTCAAATAGGATGGAAGCCATCAAACCTAAGACACCAAGGATAAGGATAGAGAGAACTGGAATCGAGGCTTTGTCATCCATCATATCTTTTAGTGAAGGTACACTCCGTTTGCCGATTTCCTTGCTGTATTTCCATGTCCACCATAGGAAAGGAACAATTTTAAATAGATAGCTGAAGATGCTTAAGGCCACCCACAGCATCAGGTATGCAAAAATTAAAAATCCTGCAGTGTTTTCAAAATTGCCAAAAAGCGAGTTTGCGAATGCTGCATAATGGACCATTAATCCGGCAGGAATCGCAAGCAGAGCAAACCGGAAGGAATAATCAAGTTTCTTCTTTATTCTTTTCTTTAAAATTTGCAGCATATGCCAGGAAAAGAAAGTGAATCCGCCCGCAAGAATGAGCAATCCTGCAGTGAAAAGCAAATTCTGTTCTGCGAATAATGCGATAAATGACAGTGCCAACCCCGCTCCATAAAAGGCAAAAACAAATTTGGCCGGCTTCATGCTATAACCATGAGACAAGGAAAACATCGGCACCATTTTATAGGAAAAACCAAAGATTAATAGTGTAAACCAGCCTGCTGTCCCAAGAAGCAAATGGCTTTTAAAGATAGCTTGATAGTGATCAGAAGCAAAGCCGGTCTTCATGCTGATTATCATCACGATGCCCATTACGATGGTGGTGAACAAACTGGCAAGGGCGGTTCCCACAAAGAGAGTCAGTACAGTGGGCTTTGCTTGTCTTTTTAATGTCATCAGCATTTGCAGCAGGAACATCATAATCCCTGTTAATGTAATAAGGCCAGGCAGCAGGGCATCCTGCGGGCTGTAAAAGAGAACATGGGCAAAATACAGGATTCCAAAAGCTGTTACTCCAAATTGGATAAACCCGAATTTTTCATTCCATATTGGTGTAAGAAAGGCAACCGGTACAAGCTGATACATGGCCCCCATTGCCGCCATTAACGCCCATCCCAGCACAAATAGGTGGGCAGCCGACCAGATTCCCGGTACTCTAAATTGGCCATTAATAATGAAGTCTCCCTGAAGAAGAATAAGGGAAAGTGATCCTATTAAACTAAATATGCTGAATAATATAAATGAAAAAGGGAGTTTAATATTTGTTTCATTTTTTGTATTTGGAAGCAATGGGATCACCTGCTTATTTCGTAATTTCTATTAAAAAACTTCCATCATTTTGCTCAGTGGTTTCGTGCTTGTAACCCAATTCCTCCAGCTGTTCATAAAGAAACATTGGACGTCTATCATTAATAATTGACAAGGTTTCACCGCCGGAAAGGCCTTCAAGGGCAGCAAGAGTCCTCATCATTGGCTGTGGAGGTTCAAGTCCCCGGTTGTCCAGCTTCATTATGATTCACCTCTCTTGGTAAAAGTTATTTTCCAATGCTTTTTTTCAATCTCTTCAGACTTGTGATCAAAGCCCTTTGCTTTTAACACTCCAAATAGAGGCACAGGCTTAAATGGGGCATGAAGAATAAAAACATCATTCGCATCAAGATCTGTAATGGCAGACATTATTTTTTGGAAGGGTTCAAGCTTATTTTTTAAATCCTCTCGCACATCAAGCTCAACTATTTTGTTCTCCATTATTCTTCCTCCTTATAAAAAATTCCTAAATAATCTGATCTTTCAGCTGGCTGCGGTCGATTAAGAAGTAGCCTGATTCGTCAGTTGCAAGATAACCCTTTTTCTTTAAATGGTTGATGGTTCTGCTTACAGTTTCTCTCGAAGTGCCAATCATGTTTGCAAGTTCTCTGTTTGTAAAGTGGGTTGTGATTTTATAGATTTCATCTGCTTTTACACCATTGGTTTTGCAAAGTCTTAATAAAAGCATGATGATTTGTTCATGTGTATTATGGAGAATTTGTTCCTCAAGCCGGTTCTGCAAATCGATTATTTTTTCACCGAGCACTTTAAAGAGCTTGATGCAAAGTTCCGGGTAAGAAATCAGAATTTGTTCAAAGCGGTCAATTGGAATTGCAATCAGCTGTGCTTCCTCCATTATTTCTGCATGTGCAGGGTATTGGCCCTTTCTGAAGAAGCCTGCATGCGGAAACATCTCCCCAGCTTCCAGAACCGATACAATTTGTTCCCTCCCGGAAAAATCAGTTTTATATATCTTGACTTTGCCTGAATGAATGAAAAATACACGATCAAGGGAATCCCCCTGCATAAATACATACATCTTTTGCTTATAGAAACGCGTCTGGGCTATCTCAACGATTGGCGCCAGCTCTTCTTTATTAAGTTCTTTAAATAATGGAACACTGCCTATCCTCTTTTCGATTTCCTCTTTTCTCAATTAGATCACCTTCCAGTGGGGTTATTCGTCTATTTGCTCTCAGTTTAACAGCTCCAGGTACTGAAATAAGTGACCTGCATCATATAAGAAGAGAATTTATGATTCTCATTCTCATAGTGTGAAAAATCACAGCCTGATCATGAGGTGGCTCACAAAAACACTTTATAAAGAATATTAGAATCAAAGCGTACTCAAACAGAAAGGAAGCGAGAGCAATGGAAGTCAATCGCGGAACACCCATTAATAAAGTGGTGAAAAGAAATAAAAATGCACTATTAAAATCCATTCTTGTTTTCACCATAATTGCCAGCTTTACAGTTCTTTTAATGGGAGGCTACTGGATTTTCAAGGAGCAGGCCCCGCGGCCGCTTGAGGTAACAAATGAAAAAGGAGAAGTTATTCTTACAAAGGAAACGATAATGGGAGGACAGGCGGTTTTCCAAAAATATGGATTGATGGATTATGGTACCGTGCTTGGCCATGGATCCTATATGGGACCTGATTATACAGCTGAAGCGTTAACGGTATACACCAAGGGCATGCAGGATTTTAGAGCCGAAGAAAAGTATGGAAAGCCATTTGACGCCATTTCCGGTGAGGAACAAACCGTAATAAGGGATCTTGTAAAAACGGAAATGCGGGAAAATAGATATGACCCTGATTCAGATACGATGGTAATAACTGATGCACAGGTTTATGGGTATGAAAAAGTAGGAGAGTTCTATCGAAAAGTATTTACAGAGGGTGACGGCTGGGGATTAAAAGCAGAATTAATCAAGGAAGAACATATGCCAACTGAGGGTAGAGCTTATGTTGCTTCAGGAGACCAAATACAGCAGATTTCTGATTTTTTCTTCTGGACAGCATGGCTTTCCAGCACAGAACGCATGAATGATGATATTACTTATACGAATAACTGGCCTTACTACGAGGATGCAGGCAATGAAATGTCCTTCTCTGCTATTTGGTGGAGCGGAGCAAGTGTTACAGTACTGATCCTGTTTGTCGGTATTATTCTGTTTGTATTCTACCGCTATCATTTGGGAATGGAAGAGGCATATAAAGACGGAAACTTCCCTCGAATTGACTTAGCGAAACTGCCGGTAACTTCTTCTCAATTAAAATCCGGTAAATATTTCTTAATTGTTACTGTTCTATTTTTTGTCCAGGCTATGTTTGGTGCGTTGCTTGCACACTATTATGTCGAACCTGACAGCTTCTTTGGCATTAAGTGGATCCATGATATTCTTCCATTCAATATTGCCAAAGGCTATCATCTGCAGCTTGCTATCTTCTGGATTGCAACAGCATGGCTCGGCATGGGTATTTTTGTGGCACCATTAGTAGGCGGACATGAACCGAAAAAGCAAGGCCTCCTTGTTGATATCCTGTTCTGGGCACTTGTAGTCCTAGTTGGCGGTAGCATGATAGGCCAATGGCTTGGAGCAAATGGATACTTAGGAAACAAATGGTTCCTGCTCGGACACCAGGGCTGGGAATATTTAGAGCTTGGCCGTCTGTGGCAGGGGGTTCTGGCCGCAGGAATGTTAATCTGGCTGTTCATTGTATACCGTGGAATAAAGAGCGGGTTAAAGCGGGAGAATGATAAAGGCGGCTTAATTCACTTATTATTCTACTCAGCAATAGCTGTACCATTCTTCTACCTGTTCGCGTTTTTAATGAATCCGGACACAAGCTTTACCTTTGCCGATTACTGGCGCTGGTGGATCATACACCTTTGGGTAGAAGGTATTTTTGAGGTATTCGCTGTAGTAGTTATTGGATTCCTGTTAGTACAAATGAAGCTTGTCACTAAGAGCTCTACTGTTAAAGCTCTTTACTTCCAGCTGATCCTGCTGCTTGGAAGCGGTGTTATTGGCATAGGACATCATTACTATTATAATGGCTCCTCTGAAATTTGGATCGGCTTGGGAGCTGTATTCTCAGCACTTGAAGTTATACCATTGACTCTTTTGATCCTTGAGGCATATGACCAATATAAAATGATGAGAGATGGCGGTGTGGACTTCCCTTATAAAGCTACGTTCTGGTTCTTGATTTCTGTAGCGATCTGGAACCTGGTTGGAGCTGGAGTATTGGGATTCCTGATTAACCTGCCTGCTGTCAGCTTCCTTGAGCACGGACAATTCCTAACCCCGGCACATGGTCACGGAGCAATGATGGGTGTATACGGCATGTTTGCCATTGCAGTATTGCTTTATTCATTACGTAATATTGTTAAACCGGAAAAATGGAACGACAAATGGCTCAAATTCAGCTGCATTATGCTGAATGTGGGACTTGCAGGAATGGTTTTTGCTTCCCTGCTTCCAGTCGGATTCCTGCAAATGAAAGAAGCTTATGTGAACGGCTATGCAGCTTCCCGTTCAGCTGACTTCTTAAAGCAGGAAATTATTCAATCATTATTAACTTTAAGATCCGTACCGGATACGATCTTCCTGGTAGGTGTTGTCGCACTAGTGCTTTTCTCAATAAAAGCTATGTTCAACCTGAGAAAAGTGACTCATAAGGAAATTGAACCTCTTCCTGTTAGAGACCTTAGCACAGATGATGATGAATAAGAAAAAGGAAAATCCGCAGATAGTCACTCTGCGGATTTTTTCCTTTCCTCTGAACAATCAAAACAGATGGTTTCGTTATTTTCGGTGTAAACCCCGTTGAAAAAGCCATCCAGGCAATACAGCTGTTTACCGCAAACGCAGCAGCTGCCTACCAATTCTTTCATAATCCATTCACTCCTGACTTTTTAAAATTGATGTGCTGTTTTTCTTAAAATAAAGGTACATGGCACAAACAGTAAATAGTAAGACTACTGCAGCTATAGAAAAACCTGCTCTAAATGATACACCCAATAAGCCTAAAAAGGTGGAGCCCGCTACAACTCCTAAAGAAAAGAATGCATAAAAGAGGCCAAATGCCTTTCCTCTTGTTTTTTCTGTCGTATTTTTTGCGATAAGCGCATTAATTGAAGGGAAAAGTAGCGCAAACCCAGTACCATATAGGACCATACAGAAAAACATAAAGGCAAGTGAAGAAGCTGAACTTAGAAGAACAAGTGCCATGCCTATAATAATCATGCCTATCAGCATTGTGTTTTGGTGCTTGTACTTATCGAAGATTTTATTGATAGGCAAAAGAAATATAAGGATAGCAGTCATTCCAAAGGTACTTAACAAAATACCGCTGAAAATAGAATTAAATTTCAGATGCTCAACCTGTAATGGCAGCAGATAGGCAAGTGTTCCCTGTGCAAACATAAGCGAAAAAGCTCCGGCATAGCTTACAGAAAGCAACGGATTCTTCATTAAAGGCAATACCCTCTCTGAATGGGCATCTGTCCGCTTCGCTTCTTTATTTCGCCTATTTGTCAAAAAAGTGAAAGCAAATATGGCGCTGCTGATCATGGTTGCAGCAATAATTAAAAATACCCAATCTACACTGTATTTGGAGGCGACGACAGCACCAAATGCAGGCCCCATTATGGCTGAACTTCCAACCGCCGCACCTGATAAAGCCATCGATTTGCCTTGTTTATTAGACTTTCCACGGTTGGCAATGACTGTGAATGCCGCTGGAACGAGAAAGCCTCCAAACAGGCCATGGAGAAATCTGATGGCAACTAATTGAAACGGAGTACTGACAAGAGTGTACAGCACTAAAATGGATCCAGTTAATGCAAGTCCCGATACCAGAACATTTTTTGCGCCGCTTTTATCTATCCAGTACCCGGCCAGAATATTGCCGATCATATTGGAAAAAGAATACATACCGACAATTACCCCAATAAAAGCTGGTGACGGATCAATGGACTTGGCAAAGGGGCTCATGATGGGCAGCTGTGAAAATGTATCTATAAAAGCTACAATTACAATAAAGAATATAAAATATCTCATACTAACTCTCTTCCTGGAATAGTTCACTTTACACCATTATAACTCTTTCACTGGAAGGTTAAAAAGAAAAACGGTAAATATCATAGGATAGTTGTGATGCGGTTCACTAATCTTTTTGGCCTGCTCCATTAAAATTAATGTGTAAAGCAAAAGAATAGGAGGGAAATAGAAATGAGAGAATTTGCCAGCACCGTAATTGCGCCTGACTATCCGCCTAAAGAAAAACACCCAGTTATTTTCAGCACCTTTGACTCTTTAAAGGACGGAGAATTTATGCAAATTGTAAATGATCACGATCCGCGTCCTCTACGGTATCAGTTTATGATGGAACGAGAAGATCAATTCACCTGGGAGTATATTGAAGAGGGACCGGAAACATGGAGAGTAGCAATAGGCAAAAAATAAAAACAAATTTATAAATGCATTCCTCGGAAAAACAGGCACCAGCTAAAACGGTGCCTGTTTTTCTTCCGGCAGATTAGCTGAGTACGGCAGAAATTTAAGAATTAAAGAAATTGAAAATGGAGACTGCCTTTTCAGAAAAATATGATAAAATGGTTTTGTATTAGTTTTAGAGGGGGAAGAATTGTGACTGAAGCACTAAAAGACATAGAACTTCAATTTATGGATTATGTAAAAAAAATGACTGCATATAATGAAGCATTATCGCTAATGTTTTGGGATCTCGTACAGGTGCTCCGAAACAGGGAGTGGAACAGCGCTCTGAGGTAATCGGGATGATTTCCTCTGAAGTGTTCAGGATGTCCACTTCAGAGGAAATGGCAGCATACATAGCAAAGCTTTCAGGCAAGGAATATCTTTCGGAAGTAACTTTGAAGACCTTGGAAGAGTGCAAAAAAGATTACGATCGGAACAAAAAAATACCTGCAGAAGAATACAAGGAGTATGTCATTCTCCAGTCCAAAGCGGAAAGCATCTGGGAAGAGGCAAAGGAGAAATCAGATTTTGATATGTTCCGCCCATACCTGGAAAAGCTTGTAGAAATGAATAAACGTTTCGTTGGTTATTGGGGATATGAAGGAAACAAATATAATACACTGCTGGACATGTATGAGCCTGGGGTTACGGTTGAAACGCTTGATCAGGTTTTCGGGCAATTACGTGAAAAAATTGTACCGCTAGTCCAGCAAATTTCAGAATCTCATAACAAGCCGGAAACAAGCTTTTTATTTGAACGTTTTTCCAAGGATATGCAGCGGGGTTTCAGCCTTGAAATTCTTGAGCAAATGGGCTATAACTTCAAAGCAGGGCGCTTGGATGAAACAGTCCATCCGTTTGCTATTGGCTTAAACCCTGGCGACGTCCGTGTTACGACAAAGTATGATGAAGAGGACTTCCGTACAGCTGTATTTGGTACCATCCATGAAGGCGGTCATGCGTTATATGAGCAGAACATTTCTGCTGACTTAGTGGGCACGCCATTATGCACAGGAACATCAATGGGAATCCATGAATCTCAGTCTCTATTCTATGAAAACTTTGTCGGACGCCACTATTCATTCTGGAAGAAGAATTATCAGCTCCTTAAAGATTATGCCAGCGGACAATTTGATGAAGTATCACTGGATGAGTTCTATCGTGCGATTAATGAATCCAAGCCATCCTTAATCCGAATTGAAGCAGATGAATTAACGTATCCGCTTCATATCATTATCCGTTATGAAATTGAAAAAGGCTTGTTCAATGACGAGATTGAAGTCAAGATCTTCCTAAGATTTGGAATGAAAAGTATGAACAATACCTTGGTGTGAAGCCTGAAAATGATGCTCAGGGCGTCCTTCAGGATGTTCACTGGGCAGGCGGAAGCTTCGGCTATTTCCCTTCATATGCTCTCGGCTATATGTATGCGGCACAGCTTAAAACTAACATGTTAAAGGATTTGCCCGACTATGATAAACTCCTTGAAGAAGGAAATCTGCTTCCAATCAAGGAATGGTTTACAAAAAATGTACACCAGTACGGCAAAATAAAAAAACCCCTTGAAATTTTAAATGATGTAACCGGCGAAGGTCTTAATGCACAATATCTGATTGACTATCTGTATGATAAATACGGTAAGGTGTACCAATTAAACTAAACATAACCTCTGGAAATAAGGCTATCATTAAGCTAATGTTGTTTTGGCACTCTGTTGATTGGAGTGGAAATTTAATTACACAAGTTTATCAGGGACAAAAAATAATTAAGAGGGTGGCGCAAGTGCCATCCTCTTCATTCATGGAGAGAAAATGATGAAGAGAATATTCCCATATTTAATGATTGCCTTTGGAGCAAGCCTTTGGGGGATTATAGCCATTTTCGTTAAAGGGTTGGGGGAATTCGGATTTACAGCAATGGAAATTGTGGCAATAAGAGTCATCTCTGCTGCGATATTTCTAATTGTGATTGGCTTCGCACGCTTTAGAAACCAGCTAAAGCTGAAAACCCCGGTAGATATTAGGCTCTTTGCAGGCACCGGTATATTAAGCATTGTATTTTTTAATTACTGTTACTTTACAACAATAAATCAGATCAATGTTTCGATGGCGGTCATTCTGCTCTATACTGCTCCTGCATTTGTTACTGTGTTGTCATTCCTGTTTTTAAAGGAAAAGGTGGATATTAAAAAAATTGCCGCAGTGGCCGGAACCATTATGGGCTGTATTCTAATTGCAGGCCTGACGGCAGGAGACAGCAAAATTACAATTCTGGGAATCTTGACCGGGTTAGGATCAGGTATCGGTTATGCCCTTTATACCATATTCGGAAAATTTGCTTTAAAAAAGTACCATCCATTTACTGTAACGCTATATACTTTTCTTGTTGCAGCGGCAGCTCTTATTCCGGTGACCCGTTTATGGAAGAAAGCTGAACTGTTTCTAACGGCCGACGTTTTGCTGCTTAGCATCAGCTTGGGTCTTGTTCCTACTGTTATGGCCTACTTTGTTTACACTTGGGGGCTGGAACAGACTGAAGGAAGCAAAGCTGCAGTTATTGCAACAGTGGAACCGGTAGTTGCAATGCTATTGGGCGTTTCTCTTTATGGTGAGAGCCTTGGTATCATACAAGTTGCCGGTGCTCTTTTAATACTTAGCTCGGTTATTATTGTAAACCTTCCTTCTAAAAGGAAAAATAAAGGCATTTTTTCGGAGTCGAAAGAACTGGAACATTAAAAAATCTCCGTTCCTTAGGGAACAGAGATTTTTTAATATACTCTTTGCTATTTACCAGAGCTTATATCCTTTAGCACCTGGAGGAGCGTTTTGAATTAAGTCAATAAATGGAATGGTGTAAGCAAACAAAATCAGTACAAACGTAATTCCAAGCCATAGTTTCCAATTTTCAAATACCATTGGAGCTTTTTCAGTTTCTTCTGCAGGCTCTCCGACAGGAAACTCCTGTTCTCCTTTAGGTGCAAAGAAAGCTAAATTGATAAAGATGTAAAGCATTAAAATGATGCCAAGGAACAGGATGGAACCGCCAATCGCCTGGGCAACTTGATAAGGAATCCATTCTGCTGCCTGTGCTGCTCCGCCATATTCGGAGTAAGAAGAACGGCGTGGAGCGCCAAGCAATCCGGCAGCATGCATGGCACCTGACATGAAAGTCATGCCTATGGACCAGATGACAGCCTGGATGATGCCTAATTTATTCATAGCTTTTGTTAATTTACGTCCAGTCAAATGCGGAATAAGCCAATAGGATACCCCAAAGAATGTTAATACGACAGATGTTGCCACAGTTAAATGGAAGTGCCCTGTAACCCAGATCGTATTATGGACTACCTGGTTCATCTGGTGGGAGGCATTAACGATACCGCCGGCACCAGCAGGGATGAATGTTACCATACCAATGAAGGGAACGACAAAGCGTGCATCGCCCCAAGGCAACTTCTTCAGCCAGCCGAATAATCCTGTTGCTCCTTTTGCACGTCCAAAGCTTTCAAACGTTGCAAATAGGGAAAAGGCAGTCATAAGAGACGGAATAACAACAAGGAATGTTAAAATAACCTGTAAGAACTTCCATGCCGGATCAATTCCCGGCTCCATTAATTGATGGTGGAAACCAACAGGGATGGAGAACAGCAGGAATAATATAAAAGACATACGTGCCAAAGAATCTGAGAAAATCTTTCCGCCAATAACTTTTGGTATAACAACATACCAGGCCATATAAGCAGGCAATAGCCAGAAATATACAAGCGGATGTCCGAAGTACCAGAATAGTGTACGGCTTACTCCAATATTAACTGTTTCAACAAGGCCCAAAGACCAAGGCAGCAATTGAAATAGCACTGTTGAAGCAACACCTATTGTTGCGACGATCCACATCATCGTATTAACAAGTGACATAAATGTTAGGAGAGGGCTCGGCTGTCCTGGATTTTTTCTTCTCCATTCAGCATATTTCATGATAATAGCCGCACCATCAACCCAGCTTCCCACAATTACCAGTGTCAGGCCGATATAATATAATGCATGTGCCTGAAGCGGTGCATAAAAGGTATAAAGAACAGTTGCTTCATTTAAGAGAATCATCGTTGCAGCAAGTACAGTTCCTGCGGTCATCAGCCAAAAGCCGATCCAGCCTGTGATGCGCTGCCGGTTCGTAAAAGTGCCAGATGTTTTGCTAGTTGCAGCGAGCTGGAAGCCCATAATAAAAAATGTAGTAAGTACAAGTCCTAATACAACACCATGAACAGTCAGAATTTGATAATAGCCGATTCCGGCAGGGAGTTCGAATTTTCCTGAGCGAACGAGTGTTTGTAATAAACCTGCCAATCCGCCTATTGCCAATGCAGTAAATGCAACAAAAAAGTGAGCCATTGCCAATTTGCCGTCACGGCGGTCCACCTTAAGGTTAGCTGTAGGGTTTAACATTACTTCACCACCTCAATTTTAGACGACATCATGTGGTGTCCAACACCGCAATATTCATTACAAACAATTAAGTATTCACCAGTCTTATCAAATGTTGTTATATGTTCACTGATATATCCAGGCTCAAGCATCATATTGATATTCGAACCTGCAACTTCAAATCCGTGAACAACATCCTTTGTTGTAGCAATTATTTTTACTTTTGCTCCATAAGGAACCTCAACGGAAGCAGGACTATAGGAAAATGCGGATGCTACAAAAACCAATTCATAATCCCAGTCTTTACCCTCAACTTTTTTCAATCCCGGCTCATTAAATGGAGCTGTTGTATCAACCTTTTCAGGATCGATTGTTGCCAAACAGCTTGGCGGCTGGTTTCCAAGATAAAATGCGCTGACACCCAATACTGTTAAAAAGACCAAAAGCGATCCAATTCCAAAAATGAGCCAGGCTTTTTCGAATTTATGCATATGCATGGCTTTATTTCCCCTTTCTATCTTTTAAAAGCGACTGACAAATAATAAGTAAACGCCTACCCACGTAATTACTAGGAAGAATCCTAATAAGAAAACGGAAGCTAACGTTCCCTTTAAGGAAGAGCTATCCTCTATTTCAGTTTTTGTTTTGCGGCTGAGTTCCGTTTTCGCCATTTTCTTTCACTCCCTTCGGAAATTTGGAAAAAGTAAATGATTACATTTTCATAATACAAGACATTTAGGAAGATTCTAGATGCTTTCCGTTAGTTCACAAATTGTTCATTCGTTACTTAATTACTATGGTAATAGTGAAAAGTTGATATTACAGTGATATATGTCACAGAAACCAAGCTTAAATTGTGAAGAAAATGTGAAGGTTAACTCAAGACTTCTGAAGGAGTGTATTTTTTGCAGAAGATTAATATAAACAAAGATGATATGGAAAAAAAAGATCAAATATCGAACGATTGCAATCATTTTTTTAATAAAGTTCGTTTTTAGCTTATTTTTAGGTTGAATAAATAATATATGATGTTATAATATTTATAAATTAATAACATTCACTCATATAATCGCAGGAATATGGCCTGCAAGTTTCTACCGGGTTACCGTAAATGATCCGACTATGGGTGAGCAATGTAAAGGATGGGATTTGATTCCGCCCTATAATTGCCTGCAAGCTTCGTTTAAAAAGCCTGAAGGCCATTGCTTCACTCATTTTTATGTTGTGAATGATGGCCTTTGGGCTTTTTTGTGTTTGAGGGCTATTTATTTTTGGCGTGTTTAAGGTAAATGTGACATTGGCACTTTGTTTATTGGGTAGGAAGGCGGGAGTATGGAGCGCAATCAACTAACAAGATTAATAGCGCCTTATTTTCAGAGGAGGAGAAAGATGGAACTGCTTAGAGAAAAAATTAAAAATGAAGGAATTGTCTTATCATCATCAGTACTAAAGGTAGACTCATTCCTGAACCACCAAATAGATCCACAGCTTATGCAAGAGATTGGTAAAGAATTTGCTGAGAGATTTGCCGGCAGCGGGATTACAAGGATATTAACGATTGAATCCTCCGGAATTGCTCCTGCTGTTATGGCCGGGCTTTATTTGAACGTTCCGGTTGTTTTCGCCAGAAAAAGAAAATCTTTGACTCTCGTAAATGATTTGATAACAGCATCTGTCTATTCCTTTACAAAGGAAGAAAGCAATGAAATTTCTGTGTCGAATAAGTACCTTGATGAAAAGGATAAAGTGCTTATTATTGATGACTTTCTTGCTAACGGACAAGCGGCATTAGGGCTCGCAGAAATAGCAAAGAAAGCAAATGCATCAATTGCGGGAATAGGGATTGTTATAGAAAAAGGGTTTCAGAATGGCGGCTGCCTTCTCCGCGAAAAGGGCTACAGAGTAGAATCATTGGCAATTCTCGACTCACTTGAAAACGGCATGGTCAGCTTTGAAAATTCATCAGAGAAAATGGAGGAACTAACGCGATGAATCAGAATCCGCTCAAAATAACTTCACTCGGTATCCAGCACGTACTGGCAATGTATGCGGGGGCGGTTATTGTACCGCTAATAGTAGGAGGAGCACTCGGCTTAACAGGGGAACAGCTTACTTATTTAGTTTCGATTGATATTTTCATGTGCGGGATTGCAACCCTCCTTCAGGTTTGGCGCAATAAATTCTTTGGTATTGGTCTTCCAGTTGTCTTGGGGTGTACCTTCACTGCTGTAGGGCCAATGATTGCCATTGGTGGCCAATACGGCATATCTGCCATCTATGGCTCCATTCTCGTTTCGGGAATTTTTGTTGTAGCTATTTCCAAGTATTTTGGGAAACTTGTCAGATTTTTTCCACCAGTTGTTACCGGGTCAGTGGTAACGATTATTGGGATAACTTTAATCCCTGTTGCAATGAATAATATGGCTGGGGGCCAGGGGAGCCCTGATTTTGGTTCACTGTCAAATATTGCACTGGCATTTGGAACATTGCTGTTCATTATTGTGCTGTTCCGTTTCTTTAAAGGGTTTATTCGTTCCATTGCCATTTTACTGGGATTGGCTGCAGGAACAATTGTTGCTTATTTTATGGGAAATGTTGATTTTTCAGCAGTTGCGGAGGCTTCCTGGTTCCATATGCCGGCTCCATTCTATTTTGGATTGCCTACTTTTGAAGTGACTGCCATTCTAACAATGATACTGGTTGCAATGGTTAGTTTAGTAGAATCGACGGGAGTTTACTTTGCGCTCGGTGACATTTGCGATGAGAAGCTTGAGGAAAAGGACCTTTCAAATGGCTACCGTGCTGAAGGGCTTGCGATAATCCTTGGAGCTGTCTTTAATGCATTTCCTTATACTACGTATTCACAAAATGTCGGACTTCTTCAGCTGTCGGGGGTAAAAACAAAGAATGTTATTTACACTGCCGGTGCGTTCCTTGTACTGCTTGGACTTGTGCCGAAAATTGGAGCATTAACTACCATTATACCAACGCCGGTACTTGGAGGGGCGATGGTAGCCATGTTCGGTATGGTTGTTGCCTATGGAATTAAAATGCTCAGCAAGGTGGAGTTCTCATCTCAGGAGAATCTATTAATCATTGCCTGCTCTGTAGGAATGGGATTAGGAGTAACAGCTGTACCGGAATTATTTGCTCAAATGCCTTCTAGCATACGCATCCTAACTGATAACGGGATCGTAGCAGGAAGTATGACTGCCATTGTTTTAAATCTTGTATTCAATGTTTTTAAAGGAAATAAACAGGTTCAGCCAGCTTCTTTTTCGGAGCAGAAAGCTTCTTAAATTAAACAATTTTATTCACAATAAAACCGGCAATCAATATAATATTCTATCGGGATATCTTTCAATATTTCCGGCGCTCTGTTCTTCACAGGAAAGCGAGAGGATTGTGATGGAAAAATATTATTGCGACCATTGCCGGCTTTTATATAATGAAGAAGAAATTTGCGAGGCATGCGGACTGCTTGTTACGAAGAAGATTTATATCGAAGTTCAAAAACATCAAAAAAATAAAAATCAATTTGGGGCATTGGATTAATCCGATGCCATTTTTTTGTGAAAAAGTTTTATTATGCTAAAATAAAATTAATTTTCAGATAAAGGGTTGATAAAATATGTATTTACCGACATTTCGCCTAGATGGCCAAAAAGCCATTGTTACAGGAGCAGGAAGAGGAATTGGGAGAGCTTTGGCCATTGGGCTGGCAGAAGCAGGAGCAGATGTTGCATTATTATCCAGAACCGTCTCTGATTTAGAGGAGACTGCTGGGATTATTGAAAGTATGGGCAGTAAGGCTTTAGTAATCAAAACAGATGTAACAAAAAGGGAAGATGTACATACTGCGGTTCAAAAGGTGGCTGCCGAATGGAATGAAGTTAATATCTTAATAAATAATGCAGGTATGAATATCCGTTCAAAGGCATTGGATGTTACGGATGAAGAGTGGCAAACCATTATGGATACTAATCTTAAATCAGCGTTTATGATGTCACAGGAAACAGCAAAGGTTATGAAGGAAAAGAATACACCTGGCAGAATCATTACGATTGCGTCTGTTGCCGGACATGTAGCCTTAAGAACGGGAGTGGTTTATGCAGCAACCAAAGCGGCATTAATCCAAATGACTAAAGTCCTTGCGCATGAATGGGGAGCCCATAATATCAATGTTAATGCCATCGGACCATGGTATTTTAAGACTCCGCTAACCGAAAAATTGCTGGCTGATCCAAGAATACTTAAAGGATATCCTGGCTGTTACTCCTTTAAAAAGGGTAGGAGAGCTTGAAGAACTGGTTGGACCTGCAGTATTCCTTTCTTCCTCTGCAGGCAGCTATGTTACAGGCCAAACACTTTTTGTGGATGGCGGCATGACCATACACGGATTCTAAACAGGTACTTTAAATTGGAAAAGATTTAGTAATGCTATTAATTCAAGTATTCATATATAATGGAAATGCACAACAACTCCTTCAAAACATATTGCTTCCTCCTACTCGGAGGGAGCTTTTTTTATTTTATTTATCCTGTGTTAAAGCAAATTCTTAATTTTAGCACTGTGTTGATGGAGCAGAAGTGATTTCTGCGGGAAAAAGATCCCAAGAGAGACCCCGCAGTCCGGGGAAAGTTCCTGCAGCGAAAAACACCTAACTTAACAGACCTATCATTTAATAGTTTCAAATAAAGTTGGAATGGTTACATACATAACAGTTAAGCATAATCTGCATTTTTTTGGAAAAATTAAAAGAAAGCCTGAGAAGGGGAGTCATGTATGCCAGCAATCGTATCAGTTGCAGAAGCTATACCTGCACATGTGCTAAGGCAGGAACAGGTAATGGATTTTGCCAGAGATCTATTTTCAGAATCCTTTAAGGATATTGAACGACTTTTAAAAGCTTTTCATAACGGACAAATTGAAAAGCGTCATTTTGCAAAGGGTTTGGAATGGTTTAGGACAGACAAATCGTTTGAAGAAAAAAATAACGCTTATATTGATCAAGCTATTGAGTTAGGTACAAAAGCCATCAAGGGTTGTTTAAATAGTGAAACGTTTCTTAAGAAACAAATACCTTATGAAGAAATCGACGCTATTTTTACTATTTCAAGTTCAGGCATCGCCACACCAAGTATTGAGGCAAGAATTATGAATAAGCTTCCTTTTTCGGAAAACACGAAGCGAATACCAATTTGGGGCTTAGGCTGTGCGGGCGGCGCTTCAGGTCTTTCAAGAGCGTATGAATATTGCCTTGCTTTTCCTAAGGCAAAGGTTTTGGTTTTATCGATTGAATTATGCAGTTTGACATTCCAGCGCAACGACCGATCAAAAAGTAATTTAATCGGCACCTCCCTTTTTGCTGATGGAGTAGCGTGTGCACTTGTAACAGGCGATGCTGTTAAAAGGGAAGATTTTCAGAAGCAGGCGGCCATTCCCCGTATATTGGCGACGCAATCAACAACGATGCGGGATTCTTTGGATGTAATGGGCTGGGAAGTGAAGGATGATGGCTTATTTGTTGTTTTTTCAAAGGACATCCCCGCTATTATCGAAAGCTGGCTAAAGCCGAATGTAGCGGAATTTTTGCAGAGGGAGGGGATTAAAATGGAAGGAGTAAACCATTTTGTTGCCCATCCTGGCGGAAAAAAGGTCATCGAAGCCTATCAAAGTGCTCTGCAGTTTGATCCGGAGATGACGAAAACATCATTGGAAGTTTTAAAAGAATACGGGAATATGTCATCAGCTACCATCCTGTATGTTTTAAAAAGATTTATGGAATTTGGTCGGCAGGGAGAAACCGGGCTTGCAACTGCACTCGGTCCGGGATTCAGTTCAGAATTGCTGCTTTTGGAGTGGGAGTGAAAACATGTTGTTTTTCTTATTTATTACGATAATCATTTTACAGCGTGCATTTGAGCTCGTGGCTGCCAAAAATAATGAAAGATGGATGAAAGAGCGTGGAGCACTCGAATTTGGACAGCGGCATTACCAGTGGATTGTTTTGATTCATGCCCTCTTTTTTGTCAGCTATATCTTTGAGGTCTTATTTTTTGACAAGGGCTTATCCCGTTTATGGCCAATGCTTTTCTTTTTATTTGTTCTCACCCAGGCGGGCAGACTGTGGGCTCTGTTTTCTCTCGGGCGATTTTGGAATACCAAAATTATCGTCCTGCCTGGCGCAAATGTCATAAGAAGGGGACCATACCAATTTATTAAGCATCCAAATTATATGATCGTAGCTGTAGAATTTGTGATAATCCCCTTGATGTTTCAGGCATACATTACAGCAATTGTCTTTACTTTGCTGAATATTTTAATCCTGTCCATCAGAATACCAGCTGAAGAAAAAGCACTAAAAGAGCTAACCAAATACGAAGATGCTTTTATGAGGCTCAGGCCGGAACCTGATAAAGATATTAAAAAAGTTTGACAATTATATGAACCCTATTGAAAATGATTATCGTTCGTGATAAACTTCTAATTGAAGTTGAAAATTATTCTCAATATCATTCCAACAGGAAAGGTGTTGCTACATATGACAATCGTTTTTGTTGCAGGAACTATCGCGGCATACTCACTGGTTATGAAACATGTCCTGAATAACGTTGCAAAACCTCATACAAGATAAATATTATTGGATTATTTGGAACCAGGCGGCTGCCTGGTTTTTGTTTTGTTATTAATTTTCATATTCTTGTAAATCTGTGAACTTTACGAACAAACGGGTGAAGATGGCTAATAAAATATTTAAATTTAGCGAACAATCATAATGAATTTGCGAACAAACTAAAGAAATTAGCGAAGAAACTGCTATTAACTAAGAAGAAAATAATTATTTATTTTAAAAAGCAGATTTCCATCAAAAAATATTAGAAAAATCAAAGAATAAGATCTCCTGTATAGGAAAACACACGAAAATCATTTAAAATAGGTAGTAAATTGAAGTTACAAGGGGATAAATGTAAATGGCTGAAACGGCAATGCAACCAGGATTACAACAAAATGAATTACTGAACAAAATTACTGCTTTATATTCATATACAAAGGGTCATCATGATGAGCAGACGGCTGAAAGGGCAAAGGATCTTGCGAGAAAGCTAAAAGACCAGGAATTCGCCATTGCCTTTTGCGGTCATTTTTCCGCAGGGAAATCGAGCATGATTAACAAACTTGCTGGAGAGGACCTCCTTCCGTCATCACCAATCCCAACCAGTGCCAATCTGGTAAAGGTTAAATCCGGTGAAGAGGATTATGCAAAAGTGATTTTTAAGGAAGGGAAGCCGAGGCTGTATCCTGCACCATATGATTACGGGCAAGTAAAGTCTTATTGCAAGGATGGCGATTTGATCCAATCCATTGAAATCAGCCATTCCAAAACAAGTTTGCCAAAAAAGGCTGTCATTATGGATACGCCGGGAATCGATTCAACGGATGATGCGCATAGAATCGCTACAGAATCTGCTTTGCACTTGGCTGATTTGGTTTTTTATGTAATGGATTATAACCATGTTCAATCCGAATTGAATTTCCTTTTTACAAAAGAACTGACTGCGGCAGGCAAAGAAGTTTATCTAGTCATCAATCAAATAGATAAACACCGTGATGAAGAACTAAGCTTTGCACACTTCAAAGAAAGTGTGAAAGACTCTTTTGGTTCATGGGGAGTGAAGCCTGCACGGATCTTCTATACCTCTTTAAAAGATGAAGACCATAAAGAAAACGAGTTTTACCCGCTGCAGAATTTTATTAATGAGAGCATCGCGAACCGTGAAGCACTCCTGCCTGTTTCCGTCTTCAATTCCTTGAAGAAACTTGCTGAGGATCATCTTAAATTTTTGAATGAATCAAATGCACCAGAAAAAGAGAAATGGGAAGAAAAACTGGCTGAACTTGGCCAGCAGGAACGAGAACAGCTGCCCGCAAAATTGTCGAATTTAGAAACTGAATTAACAAGGCTGAAAACTTCAATACATACAGCAGACATCGAAGTTAGGGACAAAATCGATGAGATCCTGAAAAATGCTTATTTAATGCCTTTCCAGACTAGAGAACTGGCTGAGTCTTACTTAGAGTCCCGCCAGCCGGAGTTTAAAGTCGGTCTTTTTTTCAGCAGACAGAAAACAGAGCAGGAAAGACAGGCAAGACTTGAACGTTTTTATCAGGACTTTTCCGAGAAAGTAAAGGCTCAATTAGAATGGCATTTAAAAGAGCTCTTTCTGCAGCAATTTAAACAGCATGATATTCACGATCCTGGATTATTGGCACAGGCTCAGCGCTTTGAAATGAAATTTGAGCCGGAACTTTTAGCCGAAACGGTGAAGACTGGTGCCATGGTTTCAGGCGATTATGTTTTGCAGTATACCAATGATACGGCAGATGCTGTTAAAAGAATAGCTAAGAACAGCGCAGCCATTTTAATAGAAGCACTGCTGGCTGCCTTAGAGGATAAAATAAGCCATGAGCAATCAAAGCTAGAGGATGATCTCCTCCAGCTGAAAAATTATGCCGAAGCATTCAATGCGTTAAGTTCTATTAGAAAAAAACTCCAAACAGCAGAGAACCAAATGCAGGCATACCTTGCAGGAGAGTATTCTCAGGAAGCGTTTCAAGAGAAAGCCGAGGTTCTAGTTGCAGAGCATGTTGAAGAAGCAGAGGTTGTTTTCCTGCAAGAAGGGCAGGATGGGAAAGAAGAACAGTTAAAGGAGTCAGTGCACAATGAAGAACCGCCAGCAGCTGAAGATCCTGTACCTTCCATTTCTGTGCAGCCAGTTATTGAAAAGCTTAACTTCACTGCTCAGGCTGTTAAGGATCTTCCAGGCTTTAGAAAGCTTGCCGCAGACTTGGCTGGGAAAGCATCAAGGCTTGAGAGCAAAGAATTCACGGTGGCACTTTTCGGAGCTTTCAGTGCAGGAAAATCTTCCTTTGCAAATGCTTTAATCGGCGAAAAGCTGCTGCCTGTTTCCCCTAACCCGACAACAGCCGCAATTAATAAAATAAAGCCTATTTCCGGTGAGAATACACACGGAACTGTTCTTGTAAAGGTCAAGGATTCCGAATCTCTTTTCAATGATGTAAATCATTCTTTAAGAGTCTTTGATTATACAGCCAGCAGTTTTGACGATGCTGCTGCGGCTATAAAAAAAATAACAGGTGCCAACCAGGGGTTTGATGCGAATGAAAAGACACATTTTGCCTTTCTAAATGCTTTTTTGCGTGGATTTCATTTTTTCCGTGAATTACTTGGGAGCACAATTAAAGCTAACCTTGAAGAATTTAAGGACTATGTGGCTAATGAGGAAAAATCATGCTTCGTTGAAACGATTGAAGTTTATTATGATTGTGAATTGACTAGGCAGGGAATCACACTTGTTGATACACCTGGTGCGGATTCCATCAATGCAAGACATACTGGCGTTGCGTTTGAATATATAAAAAACTCGGATGCAATTCTGTTTGTAACCTATTATAATCATGCCTTCTCCAAAGCGGACAGGGAGTTTCTTATTCAGTTGGGACGTGTGAAAGATACCTTTGCCCTCGATAAAATGTTTTTTATAGTCAATGCCATTGACCTGGCAAGTAATGAGGAAGAGAAAGAGTCAGTGCTTGATTATGTGGAAGACCAATTGGTGCAGTATGGTATTCGCCGACCTCATTTATTTGGCATATCCAGCCTTCAAGCTCTGTCAGAAAAAATGGATAAAAACAAAGAAGAAAAGTCAAATATCAGCTCTTTTGAGAAAAGCTTTTATTCGTTTATCAATCAGGATTTGCTGAACATCTCCATTACATCCGCAGAAACAGAATGGAAACGCTTATTAGGCCAGTTAAGAGCTTATATTTCCTCTTCCCAGGAAAACAAGGATGTAAGGGTTCAAAAGCTGAAGATGCTGAAAGATGAGCATAAAACAATTTCTGATCTTATACGCAAACAGAAACCTGAATTGCTGTCTCAAAGTCTTGAGCAGGAAACAGATGAGCTTGTTTTTTATATCAAGCAAAGAGTATTTTTGCGTTTTGGAGATTTTGTCAAGGAGGCTTTCAACCCGTCACTTTTAAAGGACGACGGCCGTAATTTAAAGAAGATGCTAAAAGCAGCGCTTGATGATTTTCTTGCCAGCTTCGGATTTGATTTTGCCCAGGAGCTCCGTGCAACAACCTTAAGGCTGGAAACCTATATTTCCAAGCTGCTGGGACAGCAGCAGGAGTCCATTGCGAAATCAGCAGCTAATGTGAACAGTGATTTGTCTTATAGTTTATATGAGCCATCCGCTTTGGATGGAATAGAATTTGAATCTGCTTTTTCAAACGAGGATTACGCTCAATTTAAAAAAGCCTTATCACATTTTAAAAATCCGAAATCATTCTTTGAGAAAAATGAGCGGAAACAGTTGGCGGATGAGCTTGAGAAAAACTTGCAGGAACCGGCTGACCGATATTTGCAGGCTGAAAGTGCAAGGTTGAAATTCCATTACAACAGCCTTTTGACAACAGAATTTGAGCGTTTGCTCGATTCTCTTATTGAGCAGACAAATGAATACTACGAAGGTATCACGGCGGCTCTAAAAGATGATTTCCCAATTGAGGAACTGAAGGAAATTGAGAGGAAAATTGCACAAAACGAGAAATAATTTTCGAAAGGTTGCTGCATTTCACATGGAAAAATGGCTGCGCGCTATAGAAGAAAAATATCATATCGATATCCTTTTTGCATGTGAAGCAGGGAGCAGAGCGTGGGGTACTGATGATGCGGGATCAGACTATGATATCCGCTTCATATTTAAACACAGGGACATAAAATCCTACCTTTCCCTTGAACGTGCAAAGGAGGTTATAGATTTAGATGATCCTTTTGATGCGCATGGCTGGGATATTTTCAAAGCGCTTGACCTGATGAAAAAATCTAATCCAAGCATTTATGAATGGACATACTCACCCATTTTATACAGGGACAAGTGTCAATTTTCTGTAAAGCTAAAGAGAATAGTAGAAAATGATTTTTCAAAATATAAATTATTTCAGCATTACCTTCAGCTTCTGTCCCGTAATTTAAAGGAAGCTGCCAAGAAAGAAGCAATCACAGAGAAAAAGCAGAAGTTGCTTATCCAGGCAGTGAGAGCTTTTTTAATCGCCAGACAGATACTCGCTGCTGAACATTTGAATGGTCATTTTCTTTATAGAAGACTTTTTCTAATAAAGGAAGAAAGTAATTTCACTCATTTTTACCGGGAGCTTGCAGAAGAAAAACAGAATAAACGTCTTATTAATGGAGATTATGCTGACACTATGATTGGCAGACTGGAGAAAGAAAAAGAGGCAATGGTAGCAGCTGCTGAAAAATTGAATAAAGGCAGCAGCCAGGTAACGTTCCTCAATGGATGGCTTTGGGAGCTGCTTGGGATATAGGCAAAATGTCTGAAACCGAAAAAGGGAGAGCTATGGAGAAGAATTCTTTTCATGCTTGCGCCACCTGTATTAACTTCAAAACTCAAAAGCGCAAAGATGGAATGTATTATTTTTGCAGCAGGCTTGGCTATGAAACAAAACCTGACTTTCAATTTAACTGCTGGACTCCAAAGGAACATGTAGTCGGGCTGATGAAAAAAAGAAAAGGGGACAATCTGGGATGAAGTATGTAATCGAAAAGGAATGGCTATTAAACAAACTTAATGATTCAAATGTAAGAATTGCAGATTGCCGGTTTAAACTCGGTTCTCCTGAAGAGGGCCACAGCTTATATTCTTTAAATCATATTCCAAATGCGGTTTATTTTGACCTTGAGAAAGATCTTTCAGGCAAGGTAAAAGAGCACGGAGGAAGGCATCCACTGCCAGAGCTGGAGCAGCTTAAACATGCACTTGAGAAGGCGGGAATCAGCCGGGAAACAACAGTTGTTGCCTATGATGGAGGGGAAGGGGCTTTTGCTTCACGGTTTTGGTGGCTGCTCCGCTATTTGGGACATGAAAAAGTCTATATCTTAAACGGCGGATATAAAGAATGGATTAACGGCGAATATCCCGTAAGTAATGAAATACCAAGCTATGAACCTGCTATTTTTACCATTGAGCTCCAGCAAGGTATCCTTGCTCCTTATGAAGAGGTTAAAAGTCAGTCAGAAAACTACGGCGGAGCAGTATTAATCGATTCAAGAGAAGCGAAACGCTACTTGGGGCTTGAAGAGCCAATCGACAAAAAAGCAGGCCACATTCCAGGGGCAATCAACAAAGTTTGGCTTGAGGCTTATGAAAATGGCAGATTTAAAGAAATTCAAGACCAGGAGAAAAGGTTTGCAGAAATCGACAAAAACAAGCCGGTTATTGTCTATTGCGGATCAGGAGTCACTGCAGCACCAAACTTTCTTGCTTTGATTGAAGCCGGATATAGCAATGTAAAATTATATTCAGGAAGCTTTAGTGACTGGATATCATATGAGGATAATGAGATAGAAACTGTCGAAAAATAGAGAAATCCCTTTTAAAAAAGGGATTTTTTTACTGTAGAAAATATTATATAATTTAAAAGGTTTAATAGATTCAGATTATTGGAGGTCTTAAATGAATACTTCAGGTTATACGATAACAAAAAAGCAAAAAACTGATATTAATCAAATACTGGTAACCATCGCCATAATACTTATTCTTTCTGCCATCTTTGTTCCCATTTTTTTGCTCTCCCCATTCCAGGCACAGTTTTATAGACCAACTGGAACATGGGTATTCGAAGCGCCTAAATCCGCTTACTTAACATTTAGTTTTGCACTGGTAGCGATAGCGGTTTTTATGATTGCAGGGGTCTGGCTTCACAGCGCAGAAAAGTTCGGCAAGCTTTGGAAAATGGTTGTCGGCATTGGATTTATTGCTTCGCTGGCCACATTAATACTTAGCTTTGACTATTACCATTACATCGATAAAAACGGAGTTCACTTTAATCCATTGTTCAGTTTGGAGGAGAAGCACTATAAGTGGACAGAAATTAAACAAGCGAGGCAAACGGTCAAAAATGAAATGGGCATAATGTCAGATGATAAACTGATTTTTACGTTTAATGACGGAACAAGCTACTCCTATCTTTTGAATGATAATATCCGCAAGGCTAGAATCGCGACATATTTTGAACTTGAAGAGCATGGTGTTGAATTGATTAGGGAAACGGAATAGTATTGTAAAACTTTTCAAGAGAATGTGGGTGTTTCCCATGTTATAATAGTAGTTACGATTATAACCGGGAGGCGAAGAAATGAACGAAAACAAACCTTCACTGCTGCTTGTTGACGGGATGGCGCTTTTATTCAGAGCTTATTTTGCCACCGCTGTCTCCGGCCAATTTATGATAAATTCTAAAGGAATTCCTACAAATGGAGTCTACGGCTTTGTAAAACACTTCTTAACAGCAGTTTCTTCTTTCAGCCCTACTCACGTGGCTGTCTGCTGGGATATGGGAAGCAAAACATTCCGGACAGAAATGTTTAATGGATATAAAGCAAACCGACCAGAAGCTCCAATTGAGCTTGTGCCTCAATTTGATCTTGTAAAGGATGTTGTCGAAGCTTTCGATGTTCCAAATATCGGGTTAGAAGGGTATGAAGCTGATGATTGCATCGGAACGATCGCAAAAAAAGCAAGCCAGGAAGCAGAAGTGCTAATCCTTACTGGAGACCAGGATATCCTGCAGCTTTTGGATGATAATATTTCTGTTATTTTATTGCAAAAGGGATACGGAAATTACCTGGTTCATACAAGCGAAACCTTCTATGAAGAAAAAGGCATTACACCAAAGCAGATGATCGACTTAAAAGCTTTCATGGGTGATACTAGCGATAACTATCCTGGTGTAAAAGGGATTGGCGAAAAAACAGCATTAAAGCTCCTTCAGCAGTATGAGCATATTGAAGGCGTCCTTGAAAACCTGGAGCAGCTGACAAAAGGTCAGCGCACTAAAATTGAACAGGATCTTGAGATGCTCCACCTGAGCAGACAGCTTGCAGAAATAAAATGCGATGTTCCTGTTGAATGTCCACTGGACCTTGCCCAATTTACTATTAACCGAGAAAAGGTAATCGAAAAATTCACCGAAATTGAATTTCGCGGACTTCACCGATTTCTTGATCTGAAAAAAGAATATGCTTAATATGGGAACTCCAGGCAGCAGGCCTGGAGTTTTTGTTTTGGATGTGCCAGGCAAGGGGAAGCTAGTGAGATAGGATAATGCGTATAAGCAGATTAAAGTTGTACAAGAAAACTAAGGTTACAGTAAGCAAAAACTGCGTTAGGGAGTGACCGGGTACAAATCGAAAATCATCGAGTGCAAAAGGAAGGAAAAACCTCGCGTGTAAACAGCGAGCCAGCATCAGTATTGGTCACACATAATCCACCGAACAAAAGCCGCCTTCTCAAGGCGGCCTCTTCTGCATTATTTTGTATTTTTCTTTTTCGCAGCATTCTCAAGCTTGCTCTTCGGCTCTTCTGCGAATTCTGCATCCTGCCCGTATCCTTGAGGGTTTACACCCGGAGCTTTTTTTCCTCTGTTTGTATGTCCATTTTTGCTCAAGTGGGTTCACCTCCTTTAAAAAATCATTGCCGATTTTGATAACCTTATTATTGTTTAAGTCTTTGTGTTTTAATCATTTCCATGAAGGGTACAAATTAGCAACTGATGCTATACGCATTTATGCTGGTTTATTTCACAATAAAAAGATGCTCTAATCAGCATTCTCTGGAGGAATAATAACAACCTGCATACTTCACAATATAAAAGAGGTGAGTCTGAAATGAATAAAGGAGTTTATATAGCTCTGTTAAGTATAGGATTGGCTCAGGGGCTGAAGATTCCCATCCATTATGTTAAAGAAGGAGAGCTTCGTCCGGATTTATTTTTCCAGACAGGCGGAATGCCGAGTTCCCATTCGGCAGGTGTTTCTTCCTTAACTACTTTTATTGCATTAAAGCGGGGAGTTCCGACTGTTGATTTTGCTCTCTCGCTTGTATACGGTTTGATCGTTATGTATGATGCACAGGGAATCAGGCGCCAGACTGGTGAGCTTACATTAAAGGTAAACAGCCTTGGCGAGCTTGTTGATAAGATTCACAAAGATGAGACAGTAAAGTTTGAAGAGGAAGGTCCAAAGAAGCTAAAGGAGATGCTCGGCCATCAGCCTGCCGAGGTTTTAGGAGGAGCTCTTCTGGGAGTGCTTACAGGTACGCTTGGCTATCTTCTTACAAAGAAAAAATAAATAGTCGCAACATATCGTTGGCCGCCGTCAATCCACTTTCCAAAGATGGACAACCCCTGCCTGCTTCCTGCAGAAAAAGGTAGATAATTGTCGAAAATTCAGGTAAGATTTAGGAGAAAGCAAAGGGAGCAGGGGAAGAGGGTAAGGTTTTTGTGAAGACAGTTGAAGAATATTTGCACTTTTTGCAAAGTAAAGGTTTTCAATTACGTGAAGACGCAATTGGCTTTATTTACTTTGGCAAAAATTACACAAATGCTTCAGATGAGCTTGCAAATGCAGCTATTGAATTAACATTAAAAGCACAGAAATCATTTGACGGAAGTTTCTATGTATCATTACTGGAAACACTGGTTTCCAATGAAATCAGCAGCAGGCGTGAAGCAATAAAGTTTGTAAAAGAAAAATCAATAATTTAAAAAGGCGTGTCCACTTGAGAACACGCCTTTTGCTTTGATTCCAATCAGGAGGCAGCTTTTTTCTTTAAGGTGAAAAAATTTTTCTTGGCAGGGATTTCTGCAAAAATCATTCCCGCAAAAATAAGCAGACAGCCAATCACTGCACTATACGATAGCCTTTCATTTGCCCATATAAAACCGGTTGCAGCTGCAAAAACTGGTTCCATTGCAAAAATTAGTGCAACTCTTGTTGGGGTTGTATATTTTTGAAAAGTTGTCTGTGCAAAGAAAGCAATGGCTGTTGCAAAAAGCGAAGTCACAATGAGAGCTCCCAGCACATTAGATTTAAACAAAATATCAGGCTGAAATGCCTGTTGCCAGTTCTCTGTGAAAAGCGCAAAAATCATCGATAACAGAGCTACAGTTGCTACCTGGATGACAGTCAACAGCAGGGCAGGATATTTGCTGCTGTATTTGCCTGTGAAGATAATATGAAGGGCAAAACCGACAGCACATATAAATACAAATGCATCTCCAATATTCAGCGAGACTTTATCTGTCATTGTCAGCAGGTACAGTCCTGCGGTGGCAATTGAGACACCTGCAACGGCATTAATACCCGGCTTGATTTTTATAAGCATGAAAGAGAATACGGGAACCATCACCACGCTTAAACCGGTTATGAAACCAGCTTTTGATGAAGTAGTATACAGCAGCCCCACTGTCTGGAAAGCGTAGCCTACAAATAAAAAAAGGCCCATAATAACCCCTGAAGCCATCAGTTTCTTATTTAGCAGCTTCAGCTGTTTTTTTTCGAAAAGGATGAGCCATCCTCCGAGCAGAAGGGCTGCAAGGAAAAAACGCACACCATTAAAGGAGAATGGTTCTAAAAAAGCAATAGCATTTTGCACCAGCACAAAGGTGGATCCCCAAACCAAGGCAACGAGCAAAAGGCTTATATCAGCGAATATTGTAGATCTGTTCATTATTTATCTTGCCCTTTCATTTTATTGTCCCGGATGGCTGCCCGGGCTAATTCATCAGCTGCTTTATTATCCGAACTCGGCACCCATTTCATAAAAAATAATTCAAATTGTCTCGTAAGATTCAATGCTTCTTCAAGCAGGGGGGCAAATTTTTTATTTTTCACAAACTCCTTTTCGACAGCACGATTGACAAGCTGTGAGTCTGTACGGAAGGATACAACTTTATAGCCCTTTTCTATACATATTTCCAGGGCCTTTAAAAATGCACAGTATTCTGCTTCATGATTCTCCATTTCACCCAATGGAATCGAGTAGCGCTGGACTTCTCCGTTATTTTTTATAAAAATACCTGCACCGCTTGGACCAGGGTTTCCGGCACTGGCTCCATCTATATATACTTCAATCATTGCTATGCCTCCCGACTTTTCATGGGTAATGTGTTAAGAGAGTTATGCTGCTCTTTATTTAACACTGCAACAGGGTAAACTAAAAGTAGTTTATCATAAAAATCCGTTATATAGCAGAAAAAGGATACCATTTTGGGCATCCTTTAATCATTTGCTCTTATTTTACCGGAAACCGTTTGGCTATATATCCAAATGGGGTATCAAGTATAGCTATCAAAAATTTTAGGATATACGTCGTGAAGAATATTTGAATCCAATCCTCCATCGGAAATACGCCAAGGAAAGCAATACTGGTAAAAATTAGCGTATCTAATAATTGGCTTATCATGGTGCTGCCATTATTCCGTATCCAGAATTGGTTTTCTTTTGGGAATTTCTTTTTTAAATAGGTAAAGATATAAACATCGGTCAGTTGGCTGACTAAATAGGCAGCCAGGCTTCCTGCCGCAATGCGGGGGAGGATGGAAAAAATGGTGCTAAGAGCATCCTGGGCAAAATCAGTTTCATGCGGTTTAAACATTAGGACCATCTGCATAATGAGGGTCATGGCCAAGAGTGTAAAGAAACCAAGCCAAACTGCTTTTTTTGCTTCGTCTTTGCCGTAATTTTCATTCAGAATATCCGTAACTAAAAAAGCAGTTCCGTACATGGCATTCCCCAGCGTAGCAGTAAGGCCAAACATTTCAACCGTTTTAACTACCTGAAGATTGGCCATTACCGTCGAAAAACCAATCCAAACAAACAAGCCTGTTTTTCCAAAAAGGCGGTAAATGACAAGAACTAATATAAAATTGACAAGTGCAAAGAATAATCCAAACCATTCATTAAACATCGTTTTCCTCCTAGTTTTGATAAAGCGGGAGTTCCGGAACCGCAATGTCTATTTGATTGTCATTGACCATTATACCTTGTAATATACTCAGTTAGTACAAGATTGAGTTAAGTATAAGAAATTCGGCTATTGCAAACAGTTCTAATAAAGGTGACCAGCTAAAAAAATACAGAAAGGCTGAAAATAAATGAAATATAAAGTGGAATGGAAATATAAACTAAAAGGGAATGAAGATGTTCATTTTGCTTCAGACTGGATCAACGGGGAATTGGCTTTGCAGGTGGGAGAAGATATTGAAAGGTCTGGCAAAGGAAAAGACATTATCTACTATGATGAAATTGGCACTTCATGGAGCACCAAGGAAATGCGGAAGCTGTTGACGGAAGTAGAAGAGGATCCGCATGATATTACCGTATTTTTTGACGGCGGATTTAATAAAGATACAAATCAGGCAGGACTTGGAGCAGTGATTTACTTTAAACAGGGCAAAAAGAAATACCGTGTAAGAGCAAATGAGCTTTTTGATGAAATGGATAATAATAATGAAGCAGAATATGCTGCCATTTATTTTACAGTAAACCTTCTTGAAGAGATGGGTGTTCATCATATGACCTGTGAGTTCAAGGGTGATTCTCAGGTGGTACTAAAACAGCTTGAAGGTGAATGGCCTTGTTATGAAGAAAACCTTAATCGCTGGCTTGATCGGATTGAAGAAAAGATTAAAAAGCTTGGAATTCTGCCAAGATATACTCCCATTCCGCGTAACGAGAACAAAGAAGCGGATAAGTTGGCCAGCCAGGCACTCCAAGGGAAATTCATTAACAGCAGAATGCAGGTCATATAATTGGAAACAAGGAAGGCGTGAAAAATTTGAGCAGAAAGGAAATATTCAATGAAGTGGAGGAGCTGATGGCCAACTTTTGCAAAGGCTGTTTTCTTCACAAACACCACAAAGAGGAAAAGGGGCGCAGATACGCTCATCGATTTTGCATATCTGAATGCACGGTAGGCGAAAAAATTAAATCAATCGGAAGTAAGCTGAACTGACTTCTGGGCGGTTTGCGGACAAAATAAAAGGCTGGCAGATGCCAGCCTTATTACTGTTATATTTGAATTATAGTTTTACAACGTTTGCAGCTTGAGGTCCGCGATTTCCTTCAACGATTTCGAAAGAAACTTCTTGGCCTTCTTCTAAAGATTTGAAACCGTCGCCTTGGATAGCAGTGAAGTGTACGAATACATCGTCTCCGCCTTCAACTTCGATGAAACCGAAACCTTTTTCGTTATTGAACCATTTTACTTTACCGTTTTGCATGTTTAATTTTCCTCCTAAGCCTTTCAAGACACTTTGGTGCCTTAGATGAATATTACCACCTAACAAAACATAGAGCAGATATTTTTTGAAATAACGGAAATATATTCTGTTAAATGATGATTATAATATACACGAATGGGCACTTTCCGTCAAGGAATACAAGCGTATTTTTACAAAAAACAATAAAATATTTTAAATATTTAAAAATATGTAATCAATTTTTAGGATTTCAATATTTTAGCAATGTTTAGATATCATATTTAAGTGTTTCTTTCATATTTATTATTAATTATATTGTTTTTAAAGGGTGAGGATATGTACCGGTTTTCCATTGAGAAACAGGATTGGATCTTGAGGTTTTCACCCAATATCCAAATTGAAGCGGAAGAAAAGCAGGCAATAATCAGTTCAATCCTTCAGCTTGGCAGTGAGCTCCCTTTTTTTCCGCATGGAGATTCATTTATCATTATGAATGACCAATTAGGCATCATTGTATTTAATGTTGAAAAAATCCCATCAATGATATTGACTGTCTCCAACATTGTCACAGAAAATAAATGGTACATCCAGAAGAACCTTACTATAAAACCGTATAAAAAAGAAGGATGATCGGCGAAAGCCGATTTTTTTCTGGAAGTAATCCTTAACATTAGGAAAAGGTTACAAGTCCCGATTCTTTCGCATTATGCAAACGCTTTCCTTGATGGAATTCACTCAGCAGGGAATCGCAGCGGAAATGGATTATCCTGATACAATGGGCACGTATAAAGATCCAGTGGTAATAAGCTTTGTACTGAAAAGATAAGCAGCGTAAGGAGAATCCTTCAAGGGCTTAAGTTTTGAAAAATTTTTCCCCTGTAATAGTATTATTGCTCTCTTTGCTAATTTTTTAAGTTAATATTAAAATAGATATCTATATTTTGTTCTATTAAGCAAGGGAGCTAAATTATGAAACTGATTATCGCGGAGAAACCCGACCAGGGATTAACGCTGGCTTCTATTTTTAAAATGAAGAAATATCAGGGATATATTGAAATCTTCCCAAATGATATATTTCCCCAGGGGGCGTATGTAACCTGGGCTGTAGGGCACCTTTGTCAGCTTTCTTCTCCTGAGAAATATGATAGGGAATGGAAAAAATGGTCTCTTAACGCATTGCCTATAATCCCTGAGCAGTTCCAATACGAAGTCACAAAAGATAAAGCAAAACAATTTAATATTATAAAACAGCTTCTCTCGAATCCGAGTTTGGCTGAAGTCATCCATGCGGGAGATGCAGGACGTGAGGGTGAGCTTATTATCAGAAATATCCTAAGGCTGACCGGATCGAGAGTGCCAATGAAAAGACTGTGGATCTCTTCATTAACTCCTAAAGCAATCAGGGAAGGGTTTCTAGCTCTTCTTGATGAAAGCGATACGCGGAATCTTTATTATGAAGCCTATACGAGAGCGTGTGCTGACTGGGTGGTTGGAATGAATGCTTCGCGCCTGTATAGCCTGCTTCTTCAGCAGCAGGGCTTCTCAGATGTTTTTTCAGTAGGAAGGGTTCAGACTCCAACACTTGCCTTAATTGTAAAAAGAGAACATGAGATTCTTAATTTTGTATCCGAACCATTTTGGGAGGTTACAGCCCAATTTAATATGGATGGAAAAAAATATACGGGCAAGTGGGAAAATGATGGCGAAACACGAATTAAAACAAAGGAGCTCGCCGAAAGAATAGCGGCTTTTTGCCAGAATAAAGATGCTCAAGTAAATGATGTCCAGGCAGAAAAGAAAGAGTTCCTGCCTCCGATGCTCTATAACTTATCTGCATTGCAGGCAGAAGCCAACCGTCGATTTAAATTCCCCCCAAAAAAGACGCTTGACGTCTTGCAAAAGCTTTATCAAAAAGGCTTTGTATCCTATCCTCGTTCCGATTCTAGGCATGTGACAGAGGGGGAAGCGGAAATGTTCCCTGAAATTCTCAGGAAAATGGAAGCGAAGGAAGAGTACAGGGATTTATTTCCTCTGCCTGTAAGCTCGATTATGCAAAATAAACGTTATGTAAATGATAAAAAGGTAACAGACCATTATGCAATCATTCCGACCGAACAAGTCCCCGATCTGCAAAAGTTATCATCGGATGAAAAAATTCTTTATGACCTTATCACGAGGAGCTTAATTGCTGCCCATTATGGAAAAGCTGTAACCGAATATACAACTATTAAAACCCTAGTTGATGGCAGAGCTTTGTTTTTATCAAAAGGAAAGGTCCAGCTGGAAGAAGGCTGGCGAAAAGTGATACCGCAGCAGGAGAAGGAAAATGAGCCTGTTCTGCCTTCATTGCAGGCAGGTGATAATGGTACCGTGGTTAAGGCTAATGTTAAAGAAAGCAAAACACAGCCGCCAAAGCGCTATACAGAAGGACAGCTAATTACGCTTATGAAAACAGCTGGAAAGCAAATCGAAGACAAAGAACTCGAAAAAGTATTAATGAAAACAGAAGGTCTGGGAACAGAAGCTACAAGGGCCGGAATTATTACGATGCTTAAAGACCGCAAATATATTGATATAAAAAAGAACCTGGTCTATGCAAATCCTAAAGCAAAAATCCTGATAGAAGCCATTGGCTCTGAAATTCTGGCTTCCCCAGAGATGACAGCAAAATGGGAGCAGAGGCTGAAGGATATATCAGATGGGGCAGCTTCGCCAAAACAATTCATGGACCAAACGAATAAAATGGTTACCCACCTCATTGACTCCTCTGTTAACAATGCAGGAAAATGGACATTCTCTGAAGAAGATAAAGAGGGCTTTACTCCAGGTAAGTTCAAACAAAAAAGGGCTGTTAATTTGGGGCAATGCAAGCTGTGCGATGGAAAAGTTGTTGATAAAGGCAGTTTTTACGGCTGCTCTAATTACAATAAAACCAAATGTGGTTTTACTATTTCCAAAAAAATTATGGGCAAGGGAATTACCCAAAAAATTCTTAAGCAGCTGCTAAAAGATGGAGAGACAGAATTAGTGGAAGGCTTTTCTAGCAAAGGAAAAGATAAAACCTTTTCTGCCAAATTATCATGGGATGGACAGGAAAATAGAATTAAATTTATCTTCCCGCAAAAGGCCTAAATTTGGCTATATGTGACATATTGCCTTGTCTCCCTTTCGCAACTGTAGTAAAATCGTTAAAGCCTTATATTTATTAGGTTATGTTAAAGTTACATTGATATGGCACCCTGTGTTAATTGAAGCGGAAATCAACACACGTTTTACAGAGCCATTTCTTAAAGAGATATGTAATGGTTGAAAGTTTACAGGGCGCTCTGCGCTTTTCTAATACAATATGAAAGTGAACTTAGAACTTCGAAAACTGTCTAGCTCCAGCGCCTACCCCCTCGAGGTCACAAGCCAATCCTCCCAGAAAGGCAAAGAACGCCTTCCCGGGAGGCTCGTCTTGTGCTTGTCGGGGGTGGGCAAGGCGCTTGCGCTTTTCTCAGTGGCAGGAGGTTGCGAAATGCCAACACCGAGTATGGAAGATT
This sequence comes from Cytobacillus sp. C11.1, assembly GCF_058145115.1. Lineage (NCBI taxonomy): Bacteria > Bacillati > Bacillota > Bacilli > Caryophanales > Bacillaceae > Cytobacillus > Cytobacillus sp. C11.1. Next base: position 2,529,247 of record NZ_CM176935.1, read on the forward strand.
ATATTGAACAGATATATATGTTAATTGAAGATAAGGGATATGCCCGGGTTTCCGATATTGCCGAGGCCTTGTCGGTACATCCTTCTTCTGTAACAAAAATGGTACAAAAGCTTGATAAAGATGAATATCTTGTATATGAAAAATACAGGGGGCTGATTTTGACGCCTAAAGGCAAAAAAATCGGCAAAAGACTTGTGTACCGCCATGAACTGCTGGAACAGCTCCTTCGCATAATCGGAGTAAAAGAAGAAAATATTTATGAGGATGTTGAAGGGATTGAACACCACCTGAGCTGGGATGCTATCGACCGGGTTGGTGATTTAGTGCAGTTCTTTGAAGAAGATGAGAACCGCATAGAAGTTTTGCGAGAGATTCAGAGGAAAAATGAAGATGAACAATAAAAACCTGACTGCTGTCAGGTTTTTTTCATTGACTATGTTAATGGGAGGATTGTTGAATTTTATAACCCTCTTGATTGGAATGGAAGGTACGCTTCTGCATTCGCATTTTCTTCGTGCCTTGTTAACTCTAGGATGGGGCTGATTCCACCTCCAGTGGGCAAGCTTAACAGAGCCTTTTCTGTTAGAGAAATGAGAACCCCCTAGTAGAAGCTTGGAAACTCATCAAACGAAGAAGAGGCAGCAGGGATCATGGACATAGTACCGTTCTCTTCTTCAGCTATATGTATGCCTTCAATTAACCCCTCTTCAGCCTCCTGTAAAGCTTTTCGATAAGATATGATCCTTCCTGCTGAGGTTTGGAAAGAAAGAATTTCGCCATTATGGTTTCGATGTACTGCTACGAGCTGTTCTCCGTTCATTGAATAACTCTCCTTTAATTGGTTTCTATCAATATTGTTGACGTTCCTGCTGTTTTATAATCAAAGGATTTTTCGCCGAAGCCAGCGAATTAAAAATACTGGGAACTTTTTATAAGACGAAACGTAAATAAAGTTACTGACGGAGGGGATAGAATGAAAACATTTAACTGGTCTGCAGAAGCTGAGAAGCTTTGGGATAAAAATTCGGAATCCTGGAATTCGAAAAGCCGAGAAATGTGGGAAGAAGGAAGCAGAAAAGATATTGTTTCCTTTTTTGAAAAGCATATAAACAAAGGTTCATGGGTGTGTGACCTTGGGTGCGGAGATGGCTATGGTTCTTATAAGCTCGCTTTGGCAGGTTATAATGTGACAGGAATCGATGTGTCGGAGGAAATGATACATAAAGCCAAAGCACTAAATGCTGATACCTGTGCTGAATTTACAAAAGGTGATATTTCCTGCCTATCCTTTGAGGAGAATTCGATTGATGCTGTTCTTGCTATCAATTCACTCGAATGGACAGAAAGCCCTCTTAATGTTTTGAGAGAAATGCAAAGAATTGTCACGCCAGAGGGAAGAGCATGCATCGGCATTCTTGGGCCTACAGCTGCTCCGCGTGTAAACAGCTACCGCCGCCTATATAACGAAAAAGTTATATGCAATACGATGATGCCATGGGAATTTGAGGCGCTTGCACAAGAAAACGGCTGGGTGAAAATTGATGAATTCGGTGTCTATAAAAAAGCATCAGAACAGCTGCCAAGAGGATCACTGCCAGTCAATTTAAAACAGTCATTGTCTTTTATGTGGGTCTTTATGCTGGAAAATAAGAAGCAGAAAGGAATGGGAGAAAAATGAGCCGTTACTCGATCGAAGAGTTTGTAAATCAGACTAAGCAGCAGGATAAAGGTGAAGGATTATTTGAATTGGAAACACCAAGAATGCTCGAGATCAATTTAACCAATCAAGTGTGGGCAAAAGCCGGAGGGATGGTTTCCTATCGCGGACAAATTAAGTTTGAGCGCGAAGGAATTCTGGAGCATGGATTAGGCAAAATGTTTAAAAAGGCGCTCACCGGAGAAGGTACATCTCTCATGAAAGCAACTGGTAATGGAAAGCTATATCTTGCAGATCAAGGGAAAAAAATATCTATCTTGAATCTCGATGGCGATTCTATTTTTGTAAACGGCAACGATCTGTTAGCATTTGAGCCTTCCATTAAATGGGATATTAAGCTGATGAGAAGGATGGCCGGAATGCTTGCGGGAGGCCTGTTCAATGTACGTTTGGAGGGTTCCGGAATGGTTGCCATTACCTCGCACTATGAACCGTTAACCTTGATGGTAACAGCGGATAACCCGGTGTACACAGACCCGAATGCTACGGTTGCCTGGTCAGGTGCATTGGAACCTGAATTTGTGACAGATATCTCATTTAAAACCTTTTTGGGCAGAGGGAGCGGTGAATCGATCCAAATGAAGTTTTCCGGAAACGGTTTCGTAGTAGTCCAGCCGTTTGAAGAAGTATACTACGCACAGCAGTCATAAGAAAAGCCGGTTTTGCGAGGGAAACCTCTTCAAAACCGGCCTTTTTGATATTAGCTAAACATGTTTTATTGTTTTATCCGTGTACAAATCAATTTTACCGCGAAATATCAACACCGGGAAATATCACGTATATCCGGAAAACCGCATATTTGCCATTGAAAATCCATCAGAGCACCAAACTCCCCGAACAAAAGCTCAGCAATGCGGGGCTCAAAATTAATCCCACTCGAAAGGGGTTTCCTGATAGACATAGTAGTTCAGCCAGTTAGAAAACAATAAATGAGCATGAGAGCGCCACTTGTTATAGGGTTCCCTGCCTGGGTCGTCATTGGGGAAGTAGTGTTTAGGAACAGGTACTTGCAGCCCTCTGCTTCTATCCCTTGTGTATTCTTCAGCAAGAGTTGCAGCTTCATATTCCAAATGACCGGTTATCATGATCTGTTTGCCGCCATTAGCACTCATAATGAAAGGGCCGGCTTCTTCAGAGGATGATAGCAGTTTTACTTCAGGGTGCTCGAGCAGTTCTTCTTTATAGACGTCAGTATGGCGTGAATGAGGAGCGAGGAAAATGTCATCGAATCCTCTTAGCAGCTTCTCGGTTCTGTCATGAACTTCATGCGCATAAATACCGGAGCATTTTTCAGGCAGCTCGTATTTGCCGATTCCGAAGTGGTAAAATAACGCTGCCTGTGCACCCCAGCAAATATGCAGGGTAGAGGTAACATTGGTTTTCGTCCACGCCATGATCTCGGTAAGTTCTTCCCAGTAATCTACATGCTCAAAGTCAAGGAGCTCTACAGGAGCGCCTGTAACAATCATACCGTCAAACTTTCGATTTTTAACCTTAGCAAAGGTTGTATAGAACTGCTCCAAATGCATCGGACTAGTATTTTTTGACTGATGTGTGGCAGTTTTTAAGAATGAGATGTTAACCTGAAGCGGAGTGTTGCCAAGAAGCCGCAGAAGGTGTGCTTCCGTTTTTTCCTTTTCTGGCATCAAATTTAAAATAAGAATATTTAAAGGACGGATATCCTGGTTTCTGGCACGGTCCTCATCCATCACGAAAATATTTTCTTCCTCTAAGATTTCCCTGGCCGGAAGCAGCTTAGGAATTTTAATTGGCAAGTGATCATCTCCCTGAGCAAAATTTCAATTAAACTTATTATAAAGACGATTCACAATTGTATCAATGCTTTAGTGTACGAAAATCTCAAAAATATCAAAAGTAACTGGCAATTATCCGACTAAGGAATGGTACAATATATCTGTAAGGAACCTATACATATTGGATTCTAGGGGGATACAAATGAATGTGAAACCGGTTGTGAAATCAGACATTGAAATCGCTCAAGCATCAACAATGAAACCTATTAAAGAAATCGCTGAAAAAATCGGGCTTCAGGATGATGATCTAGAGCTTTTCGGTAAGTATAAAGCGAAACTTTCATCAGAGGCTTTAAAAAAAATCAGGACGAATGAAAGCGGAAAAATAATCCTGGTCACTTCCATAAATCCTACACCTGCAGGGGAGGGGAAATCCACTGTAACGGTTGGTCTTGGTGACGCTTTTAACCGGCTAGGGAAAAAAGCAATGGTCGCCATGAGAGAACCTTCCCTGGGACCTACAATGGGAATTAAGGGAGGAGCAACCGGCGGCGGCTATTCGCAAGTCCTGCCAATGGAAGATATAAATCTTCACTTTACAGGTGACCTCCATGCCATAACAACAGCCAATAACGCGCTGGCGGCTCTGATCGATAACCATCTTCAGCAGGGGAATCAACTGAAAATCGATCAGAGAAGAATTGTATGGAAACGCGCACTTGACTTAAATGATAGAGCTTTACGCAAAATCGTAATCGGGCTGGGCGGTCCTGTGCAGGGTGTTCCGCGCGAGGATGGCTTTGATATTACCGTTGCTTCTGAAATTATGGCGGTTTTATGCCTTGCATCCGATCTTAAGAACTTAAAAGAAAGACTCGGAAAAATGGTCATTGCCTATAATTATGAAAAGCAGCCGGTTACAGTTGCTGAGCTTGGTGTGGAAGGCGCCCTAACCTTGCTTCTAAAAGAAGCGGTTAAACCGAATCTGGTCCAAACAATCGAGCATACGCCAGCATTAATCCATGGCGGCCCGTTTGCAAATATTGCACATGGATGCAACAGTGTCATTGCCACGACTGCAGCATCCAAGCTAGCTGACTATGTAGTGACAGAAGCCGGCTTTGGCGCTGATCTTGGTGCTGAAAAGTTTCTTAATATCAAAGCCAGAACAGAAGGAATAGACCCGGAAGCGGTAGTCATTGTAGCTACCATAAGGGCCTTGAAAATGCATGGCGGTGTGGCAAAGACTGAGCTGAGCAGAGAAGATACAAAAGCCCTTACTGCAGGATTCTCGAATTTAAAGAAGCATGTTGAGACCATTGAAAGCTTTGGGCTGCCTTACGTTGTGGCCATTAATCGATTTATTTCCGACAGCGAAAATGAAGTGAATACACTTAAGGATTTATGCAATCAGTCCGGCATTCCTATTGCGCTGACAGAGGTTTGGGAAAAAGGCGGGGAAGGCGGCATCGAGCTTGCAGGCAAGCTGCTGGAAATTTTAGAAGAAAAAGAGGCACAATTCAATCACTTATATGAACTTTCGCTTCCGATTGAAGAAAAAATCCAAACGATTGCCCAGAAAGTTTATGGTGCAGATAAAGTTGAGTACTCATCTAAAGCTAAAAAGCAAATCAGTGATTTTGAAAGCTTTGGCTGGGGCTGTCTGCCGATTTGTATGGCTAAAACGCAGTATTCCCTATCCGATGATCCCGCAAAGCTGGGAAGGCCGTCCAATTTTACAATCACTATCAGGGAGCTCAAGCCTTCCATCGGGGCTGGATTTATTGTCGCCCTTACCGGAGATGTCATGACAATGCCTGGGCTGCCTAAAGCTCCTGCAGCCATGAATATGGACGTGGATGATGACGGTAATGCACTTGGTTTATTTTAAGAAGGTTTGTACTTGGTAACTGTCTAGCTACAGCGTCTACCCCATCAAGTTGTCGGGGTTACCAAGTCGCTTGCGGCTTTTTTGTAAGGGAGGTTCTGCACATGTTTGACCCTACAGCGTTTGAAAATATGAAGGTTGTGTTGGATGGCGGCTTTTATGATCGGGATCTTAGCGGTGAGATTAGAATCATTGACCGAAATGATGTCTTAAACTCTGCAAAAATGTCCCGTAGTTATGAGGTAGCCTTTAAAGAAAATGTTGAAGGACATGACGGTATTACCTGTACTTTTACTATGGAGGCTGGGCTCAAAAATCTGGCTGCTGAGCTTTTGCCTGAAGCACAATCAGAAAAGCTGGCAGGGTGTAAAGTATATGTAAAGTTTACAATTAAGCAAAAAAATGACTTAAAGCTCTTTCAAGAAACGCGTGAAATTTTGAGAGATATTTGGGGAAGAGAGCGAAGCATAATACAGATTGCAAAATTCAATCCGGAGGAGATGGATAATCAGATTGAAGCGGAATCTGTTGTACATTTCAACCGCCTGATATATGAAGAACAAATTGATGATCTTAGCGATATGATTGCCTATATGATTACTTCCTTGCAGGCTCTGAGAAACATTAGGTTTTCATAATTCCAGCTGGTTTTTAATAAAATAGCAAATAGCGTCTTGCTCATAAAGGGAGCGAGGCGTTTTTTTATTAAAATTATCCTGAAAATTCAAAATTATATTTACAAACAAATGCTCTGACTAATACGATTAAGAAGGAATGGGAAAACATTCCTAAAAATACATTAAAGGAGGAGAAGGAAATGGTGAAAAAATTTTTTATTAACAAGGAAAAGGAAGAGGAAAGGCATGAAGTAACGTAGTCAAGGAGGATAATTTGATGATCCAAGGTACGGACACGATTAAAATTACTGAGTATGATGAGGGCCATGCAGCAGGTATCGCCAAAATGTGGAACCTTAGCCGCGATAGCTGGGGCGGGGATACAAGCGTCATGACTGAAGAACAGGTGAAAACAAAGGAAGCCAATAACGGAAATATTGCTTTATATTTAGCTATGGATGGCGAAGAGGTAATCGGTTACTGTGGACTATCAGAATATAAGGAGGATACAGGTTCATTATATATCCCGCTTCTAAATGTGAGGCCTGATTATCATGGACGAAAAATAGGAAAGCTGCTCGTTTTAAAAGCGCTTCAAAAAACGATAGAATTGGGTTGGCCTCGTTTGGATTTATATACATGGCCAGGAAATGTAAAGGCTGTTCCACTTTATAAAAAATGCGGGTTTTTCTGGGAGGACAGGGATGATACCACCCATTTGATGAATTTTATCCCGGCCGTCCATCAAACTCCGCTGCTAAAATCGCTCCTAAAAGATCTTGATTGGTATAAGGACAGTGTGAGAAAAATTGAGGTTAAGCCTGATGGTGTCAAGGAAGATGGCTTTACTTTTTATGAGTATGAATGGAGTAATGAACAGACATCTGCGCGAGTTAGGTTTGAGAAAACCGGCAGGGGAATCAGTTTAATAGAGACAGAGAAGTATTTTCTTGAACTAACCATGAATAGTCATGAAACAATAGAAAATGAAACCCAGAGTTTCCTGCTGAAGTTTGTGAATAAAACTGGAAGACCTGTTTCTTTTAGGGCAGCAGGAGACAATCATGGCAGAATAGAGTCAGCTTATTCATATGAGAAGCTGGTTGAAAACGAGGCGGCTATTAATGGTCAGTTAATTGTTCATGAAGGAGAGGAACCAAGTGTATGGAAAACTCACCCTTCCATGGGGGTAAAGGTTTGGGTGGATGGAGAAGAATGTGAACTGCGCCTTGGTTTGCTTCCCAAGCAGCCTGCCAAAATAACCGGCGGTGCAAAAGGAAACCTGCGTTTTCTAATTCAGGAAGCGGAACTGGAACTTGAAGTGGAAAATAACCTGAAAGAGGATGCTATATTTTGCCTATCGGTTCAGGAGGATGAGCATGTTTCATTAAATCAATGTGATTATTCCATAAAACTTCTTAAGAATGAACGGAGGCTTATAAAAGTACCTTTCATTGTGAAAAAGTATGGCTTTTATCAGCCGGAGATCGATATTACAGTAAAGAAAAAAGATGGAAATGAGCTGACTTTTAAAAGCAAAGCAGTTGGTGTTCCCCTTAAGAGTTTTGGGCAGAAATTCGGCGGGGAATCAAAAGATTATTGGCACATCTGTAATGGAATCTGCCAGGTAAATATCAGGAAATTGGATTATAAAATTACTGCAGGCCGGAACGAAAATGTAAATCAGCATTTCGCCTTCTTCGTTCCTAAACTGGGCAAGCCATATTCAACCGAATTTTCAAAGGCACAGCCTGAAAGTGCAGTTTGGTTTACAGATGAGACAGCGATAACCTTCAAACTGGTTTTCCGTTCAAAAGATTTCCCTGGAATACTTGTCTCTATGTATACGTCTTTATATGGCGAAGGAATCGTAAAAACATGGGCTGAACTAAACAATAAAGGGGAGATATTTTCTGATAACTTATCTTTCAATCAGCCTCTATATCATGAGAAGCACCATACCTATTTCCCTCTCGACAATCAAGTTGTAGAGTTCTCGAGTGTCAAAGACCTTGAATTTGGGGAGATTTCTGCAAGCAATTTGACGGAAAATTGGTATTTCTCCACAAATATAAGAGAACCGATTGGATTTTGCTGGCCGAAAAACGCCAAGGCCCACCCGGATGGCTGGCAGTTTTATTATGAGTATGAAGTGGGGAGCATCAAACCTGGTGATCGAGTTAAATTGGAACCGGCCTATTTATCAATAGGCGCTTTTCAGACTTGGGAGGAGCTGCAGGCGTTCGCCAATATGGCTGTTCAAAAGAAAAACAAGGGTGTGCAGAATGAAAAAGCGCTCATTATAAATGGAGGCAATCCTGTGGCAGCCGATCTGGAAAAAGTGAAAGTCACCTTGAAAACACACCGTTCAAGCTATCTCAACGGCAGTATTGAGCTTTTCCTAAATAGTGATAAAAAACAATCCGCAATTGTAAATCAAAAAGAGGAAATGATAGATTATTCAGCGAAGTTGCCTATTAGAGGGGCAGCCCCTCTATCAATTGTGAAAGCTAATTTGAATATGGATAGTGAAAGAAAGCAGCTATGTGATCTGCTTCTTGTGCCTTCGGGTGATGTCCGTACGTTTACGGAAAAACAGGTTGGCAACACTGTTTATATGATGGACAATGGAGTCATTCGTTTGAAAGCAGCACCAAGTTTTTATCCCGGACTTTTTTCGCTCGCCTATCAGGAGCAGGAATGGCTTGATACCTCATTCCCTGAAAAAGTTGCTAAAGGCTGGTGGAATCCATGGGCTGGGGGCATGAAGACAGTCCCTTCTCAAATGAGTGTTTTTTCTTTATTAAAGGAGGATATTGCTGCAATATTTACAAATATTAAAGACTCCCATGGAAATGAGTGGACAGCTCTTGCCCTGCGGACAAAAGTTATTCAGCATTCCCTGTGGAAAGGTCTTGATTACACCCAGTACTTTGCGCTGCTGCCGGGGGTGCCGGTTATGGCGCATTGGGTAAAAGTGGCTGATTCAGGCGGAAAAACGTTCTTAAATGAGAAATGGATTACAGATCTATTTTTGTCAGGCGATTCTTTAACAGATCTTACTCTATCAATGCTAGATAAAGGTACTGAGTCAAACTATCAAGCTGGAATTGAGGAGCAATCGTTCACGATGGAAAACGGCGCTTATATTTCAAACTGCCATGGACATGCAAAAATGTATGTGGCAGGGAGTCATGATCGTGAATACCTTGGGGCTTACATGAACAAAGAAGCTTTTCAGATTATTTCTGAACGGCAAGCAATCCCTATGGCAAAACCCGGATATATCCTATTTGATGAAAGAAGCATCAGCGGAACAGTGCTTAAAAGTCTGCATAATCTAGAATTCCATTAGAAGGAGAAATCATGAAAGTCATAGATGCACATATTCATTTTTCCGATATTAAGTCATTTCATCAAACAGCAAAGGAGCTGTCTATTGTAGATTATTCGTTAAAAGGACACCAAGTAGAGATTCAAAGAGCGAATGTAGTTCTTAGCATTGCAATGGGCCTAACGGAAACAGATCAAATGGGCTTTCCTGACTACGCAGCAAGGACACCAATGGGTCTAGATCTTGATGCAGCCATACCGGATCATATCGTTTACTGCCCGGGCATAAACCCATATGATTTGAATGAAGCAGCACTTAAAAGATTGGAGATGGACCTGCAAAAGCCCAATGTAGTAGGGATTAAAATTTATTTAGGCTATTACCCTTATTATGCGTATGATGAGGTCTATGAGCCAGTGTATGCCCTTGCGGAAAAATATAGTGTTCCGGTTGTTTTTCATACTGGAGATACTTATTCTGAAAGAGGGCTCCTGAAGTATTCCCATCCTTTGGCGATTGACGAAGTCGCAGTAAAACACCGTAATGTGAATTTCATGATGGCCCATTTTGGGGATCCTTGGACCTTGACGGGAGCTGAAATTATTTATAAAAATTCCAATGTCTATGCAGACCTATCCGGTTTGATTGTAGGAACCGAAAAAGAGCTGAAAAAACGCAGCGAAGGTCGATTTTTGGATCATCTCCGACATGCTTTGGTTTTTGCCGATTCTTATGATAAATTGCTTTTTGGGACCGATTGGCCGCTTGCACCTATTGGGCCATATATTGATTTTATTAAAGGGCTGATCCCGGAGGAGCATCATGATGATGTTTTTTACAACACTGCTATAAGGGTTTTTCCAAAGATTAAGCCATTCCTGCCATAATGAACAGAGGCTGGGGTGAATGAATTTGTTCGCTGCCAGCCTTTCATATAGTCTTATTTACATACATACATGAATAAATAATTAAAAAGGGGGCGCTTAAATGGCAAAAGTTGCGTGGGTTACCGATAGTACCGCATTTTTAAATGATGATTTAAGGAATCATCCGGATTTGTATCAGATACCAATGACAATCATTATGGATGGCAAAGAATATACCGATGGTGTTGATTTAACCTCTGAAGAGCTTTATGCGCGTTTGAAGACTCTAGAAACTCCCCCAAAAACATCTCAGCCTGCGATAGGGGCTTTTCAGGATTTATATGAAAAGCTGAAGGAAAACTATGATTATATTATTGCAGTCCTTGTATCCGCTAAGCTGAGCGGGACTGTTTCATCAAGTGAACAGGCATCTCAGCTGGTTGATATACAAGTGTATAGTGTAGATTCCAAAATTCTATCATACCCTTTAACCAGAATGATTTTAAAAGGGATGGAATGGACAGAATCAGGAATGGAAGTTGAAGAAGTTATAAATAAGCTTGAGATGCTGCGGGATACAGGTGAAACGTATGTGCTGATCGGAAGCCTGGAACAGCTTCATAGAAGCGGAAGGATGTCGGGCGTCCAATTTTTCCTGGGAAGCATGTTAAATGTAAAACCGATTATCTCTGTCCATGATGGTGAACTTAGTGTCAGGGAAAAGGCCAGAAGCGAGAAGAAGGCAAAAGAAAAAATTGTGAAGCTGCTAAGGAACGCGCATGAAAAGAAACCGCTGAAAGAGGTTTTTATTCTATATGGCTTGCATCCTGAAGAAGCAGAAAAGTGGAAAGAAGAGCTTCAAGAAGAATTTCTGAATATTAAATTCGGCTGCTACTCTTTGGGGGCTACAATTGGAGTGCATGCAGGGGAAAACACGCTCGGAATCAGCTGGTTAAATGGCCTTGACTGACAGTGAGTGAACTGTTTAATAGAAACCTGGTTCAGAGAAATCTTTTAAAATGGTTTCTTGGACCAGGTTTTTATGCTTGCTGCCTAGGTTAATGGTTTATTCGCTAATTCTCATGATCTTTATTCGCAAGTTATGCCTGGTTTATTTGAAGATTCCTAAGTTTGTTCGCATATTCTTCAGTCTTAATGGTAATGTCCATATTTCGGCCCACAAGTCTAAGGATATGGAATAACCTTGGCAATGTTCCTTTTTCTCGACTAGTGTTAAAATGGACTGTGGAGTTTGAAAGCAGGTGAAGATTAATGAATAACAAAATCATACATATAACAGAAAAATTTGTCCGGAATACGCTAGGAGAAGATTCAACCGGGCATGATTGGCATCACATCGAACGGGTGCGAAAAAATGCACTTTACATAGCTGAAGAAGAGCAAAGAGGCGATTTGTTTATTATTGAGATGGCAGCACTGCTTCACGATATTCCTGATGAGAAGCTTAACGCATCAAAAGAGGCAGGGGAAAAAAAGCTTTCCGATTTCCTGCTGGCCTTGGAAATAAAAAAAACAGCCATAGCTAGAATCAGTGAAATTATTTATTCTATTTCCTTCAAAGGCGGAAAAAACACGAAGCTTTTAAGCCCGGAAGCAGAAATTGTGCAAGATGCGGACAGGCTGGACGCTATCGGAGCTGTAGGGATTGCGAGAGCCTTTGCATATGGGGGCAAGAAAGGGCAGGTAATTTACGATCCGGGCTTAGAAAGCAGAAATGAAATGACGGAAGATGAATACCGGCATGGAAAATCATCATCCATCAACCATTTTTATGAAAAACTCTTAAAGCTGAAAGAAAGGCTGAATACAGATACAGCAATAAAAATGGCAGAAGAGCGTCACCAGTTTATGGAGAAATATTTGCAGCAATTTTATAAAGAATGGAATGGTCAAGCATGAAAATGATCTCTGTGGAGAATGTAACAAAAACCTATGGGGAAAAAGAACTTTTTAACAATATTTCTTTTACAATCTCCGAAAAAGAAAGAGTTGGCCTTATCGGTGTAAATGGGACTGGGAAATCTTCACTGTTGAAGGTTATTGCCGGAGTTGACCAGCCAGACTCGGGTGAAATTGTTACTCCAAAGGATTATACAATTTCCTATTCTGCCCAGCAGCCTGAACTAAATTATGAACTGACAGTACTTGAACAAGTTTTTGCCGGTAATGCCCCTATCCTGGTATTGCAGAGAGATTATGAACTTGCCCTTATGCAGCTAAATCAAAATCCCGAAGACTCAGCTATACAGGAAAGACTTTATGAACTTCAAAAGAGAATGGATGCGCTGAATGCCTGGGAAGTAAACACAGATGCTAAAACGATTTTAACAAAGCTGGGAATTGAAGATTTCAGCAAAAATATCGGAGAGCTATCGGGCGGGCAGAAGAAAAGGGTAGCCCTTGCACAGGTGCTGATCCAGTCACCTGACTTATTGATTCTTGATGAGCCCACAAATCATCTCGATTTTGAGTCTGTCAAATGGCTTGAAGAATATCTCGGGCGATACAGGGGAGCACTTTTGCTGGTAACCCATGACCGTTATTTCCTTGATCGGGTGACAAATCGAATGTTTGAACTCGAAGGTGGAAATCTTTACAGCTACAAAGGCAATTATGCGGCTTTTTTGGAGGCTAAGGCAATAAGAGAAGAAAATGAGGCCGCGACTGTCGAAAAGCAAAAAAACCTCTTTAGAAGAGAACTTGAATGGATCCGTAGAGGGGCAAAAGCAAGAACAACAAAACAAAAAGCCAGGATCCAGCGTTTCGAGGCACTCGATAGCCAGCTTGCTTCTGTAAAATCCTCAGAAAAGCTTGATATGTCGTTAAGCGGCAGCCGGCTGGGTAAGCAGGTCTTTGAATTGGAGTCCGCTTCAAAAAGCTACGGCAGCCAGGTGATATTGGATCAGTTTGACCTCTTGGTAAAACCAGGAGACCGTATTGGAATCATTGGCAGGAACGGAAGTGGAAAATCCACGCTGCTTAACATCCTGGCAGGAAAGATTCCGCTTGATTCCGGTGAACGGATCATCGGCCAAACAGTGAAAATCGCTTACTACACCCAGGAAAGCGAAGATATGGATGAAACTAAACGCATGATCGAATATTTAAAGGAAACAGCCGAGGTAGTGGAAACCTCTGATGGCAAAACGATATCTGCCGCCCAAATGCTGGAACGCTTCCTGTTTCCGTCCTTTACGCATGGTACTCCAATCCGAAAGCTTTCAGGAGGAGAAAAACGGAGGCTCTATCTCCTGAAAATCTTAATGTCTGAACCGAATGTACTGCTTCTCGATGAGCCCACTAATAATCTTGATACCCAAACATTAACGGTTCTTGAGGATTATTTGGAGGATTTCCCGGGAGTAGTCATAACGGTATCCCATGACCGTTATTTTCTTGATAAAGTTGCCGATCAGCTTCTTGTTCTAAAAGGCAAAGGGAAAATTGATTCTTTTTATGGAAATTACAGTGAATTTCTTGAAAAAGAAAACGCGAAGCCTGTTCAGGAAAGTATACCTGCTGATGAAAAGCCAAGAGAAACCAAGCAGAAAAAGAAGAAATTGACTTATATGGAGAAAAAAGAATGGGAAGAAATTGATAGTAAGATTGAGAAAGTCGAAAGCAGATTAGAAGCCATAGCCTCTGAAATGGCCAATATAGGCAGTGACTTTGAGAAAGCACAGACTCTTATGGAGGAAGAAGCTAAATTAAATGATGAGCTGGAGCACTTAATTGAAAGGTGGAGCTATCTTTCAGAAGCAGCGGAAAATGAATAAGCAGTTCGATAAGAGGCTCGGGGCTAATGCTCCGGGTTTCTTTTCATTTCTTAATGAAAACAGATGAAATGCTACTCGATTTTTCTTGTGTTAAAATATAACCAGTTACCAACGTGAAAATACTAAAAAGGGTGATACTTTTGAAGATAAAGGCAATTGAACCAACCCCAAGTCCCAATACAATGAAAGTTATTCTTGATGAAGAACTTCCGATGGGAAAAAGCAATAACTATAAAAAAGATAAAAGTGAGGGTGCTCCTAAGGTCATTCTGGATATCCTCCACATAGAAGGAGTAAAAGGCGTTTATCATGTTGCAGACTTTTTGGCAGTTGAAAGAAATGCCAAATATGACTGGAAAGAACTGTTGCCTCAAGTCCGATCTGCATTTGGCGAAGATGTAGAAAATGAAAACAGCGATGAAACAAAGATTGATGAGCACTTTGGAGAAGTGCAAGTGCTCATTCAAATGTATAAGGGAATTCCGATGCAGGTCAAGCTAACCGATGGTACGGAAGAAAAACGCTTTGGCCTGCCTGAAAACTTTATTAAAACAGTATCAGAAGCTCAAGATCCAGCTGATAATGTTGTGATGGTCCGTAAGTGGAAGGAATTCGGCGTCCGTTATGGCGACTTTGAACAGGTCGGCCATGATATTGTTGAGGAGCTTATGGCAGCCTATCCCGAGGAGAGGCTCCAAGCACTTGTCCAAATAGCTAAAAGTCCGGAAAAAACAGAGGAAAAGCATGCCCGTCCGCGATTAAAACTTTCGATTGAAGACCTTGACTCTCCTGATTGGCGAGTCCGCTATCAAAAATTTGAACAAATGGAAGATCCTGCAGTGGATGATCTGCAGGTCCTGGAAAAAGCCCTGAATGATGAAAAAGCTTCGATTAGAAGGCTTGCAACTGTTTACCTGGGCATGATAGAAGATAAAAAAGTCCTACCTCTTCTATACAAAGCTTTAAAGGATAAAACGGTAACTGTAAGGCGTACTGCTGGAGACTGTTTATCAGATTTGGGCTTTAAAGAGGCGATGGATGCCATGAAGGAAGCATTGCAGGATAACAGCAAGCTTGTCCGCTGGCGTGCAGCCATGTTCCTTTACGAAGTGGGAGATGAGAATGCCCTTCCTGCTCTCAAGGCGGCTGAGGATGATCCAGAGTTTGAAGTAAGCATGCAAATCAAACTGGCAATTGAAAGAATCGAACATGGTGAAGAAGCAAAAGGTTCAGTATGGAAGCAAATGACTAAATCACGTAAACAGGAAAAAGAATAAAAAGTTAAGGCCGCTCGAAAGGTACACACACCGAGGAGCGGTTTTTTGCTATTTTCTTGCACGGACTGCTGTTTTACCCTTTTAAAGTAAAAAATTATATTAAATTAGTGAAAATTATTGAAATTGTTTGAAAAAAGGTCTATATTGAAAAGAAAATATTTGGGGGATTCACATTAAACAATCCCATAGAGTAATAGTTTTTGAATCTAGGGTAAATTGGAGGTTTTACATACTATGTCTGATACACAGATGAGAAGTGACATGATTAAAAAAGGAACGGACCGTGCCCCGCACCGCAGTTTATTGCGTGCTGCCGGCGTAAAGGAAGAAGATTTTGGGAAACCATTTATTGCAGTGTGCAACTCTTATATAGATATCGTTCCAGGGCATGTCCATCTGCAGGAATTCGGAAAAATCGTTAAGGAAGCTATTCGCGAAGCGGGCGGTGTCCCGTTTGAATTTAATACAATCGGGGTTGACGACGGGATTGCTATGGGTCATATCGGAATGCGTTATTCCCTGCCAAGCCGTGAAATCATTGCTGATTCACTGGAAACAGTCGTTTCTGCACATTGGTTCGATGGAATGGTTTGTATTCCGAACTGCGACAAAATTACACCAGGTATGATGATGGGTGCTTTGCGTGTCAATATTCCTACTGTTTTTGTCAGCGGAGGCCCAATGAAGGCCGGAGTAGATTCAAGCGGCAAGCCTTTATCCTTAAGCTCTGTATTTGAGGGAGTTGGTGCCTATGAGTCTGGGAAAATCGATGAACAAAAGCTGCAGGAAATAGAACAGGTTGCTTGCCCGACATGCGGATCATGCTCCGGAATGTTCACTGCCAACTCCATGAACTGCCTTGCTGAAGGCCTTGGTCTTGCATTACCTGGAAACGGGACAATTCTGGCTGTATCAGAAGAACGTAAAGAGTTTGTTAAACGTTCTTCCAAGCAATTGATGGAGCTTATCAAAAAAGATATCAAACCACGCGATATTGTTACCATTGATGCAATCGATAACGCGTTTGCTTTGGATATGGCGATGGGCGGCTCAACCAATACAGTACTTCACACTTTGGCATTGGCACATGAAGCCGAAATTGATTACCCAATTCAACGCATTAATGAAATTGCCAACCGGGTGCCGCACCTTGCTAAGATCGCGCCTGCTTCGGATTATCATATTGAAGATGTGCATAATGCTGGAGGTGTCAGCGCCATCATCAATGAATTGCTAAAAAAGCCTGATGCTCTAAATGGAGACTGTCTGACAGTAACAGGTAATCCGCTGCGCGAGAATGTTGCCGGCAGCGAGATTTTGGATAAAAATGTGATCCGTCCATTGGATAATCCGCACTCCGAGCGCGGTGGTCTCGCTGTATTATTCGGAAACCTGGCGCCGCAAGGTTCCATCATTAAAGTCGGTGCAGTTGATGAATCTGTCGGCGGCTATCATAGAGGACCTGCTATTTGCTTTGATTCCCAGGAGGAAGCTCTTTCCGGAATCATTACGGGAAAAGTACAGGAAGGCCATGTTGTCGTAATTCGTTATGAAGGCCCTAAAGGCGGGCCGGGTATGCCTGAAATGCTTGCCCCTACTTCCCAGATAGTCGGCCGGGGTCTGGGTGCGAAAGTTGGCCTGATCACAGATGGCCGATTCTCCGGTGCATCCCGCGGCATCAGTATCGGACACATTTCTCCTGAAGCAGCAGAAGGCGGCCCGATTGCTTTTGTTGAAAACGGAGATATCATAGAGCTTGATTTAAACAACCGGACGATCAACCTGGAAATTTCCGATGAGGAATTTGAAAATCGGAAAGCTAATTGGAAGGGTTTCGAGCCAAAGGTTAAGAAAGGCTACCTGGCACGATACTCCAAGCTTGTTACCAATGCCAGCACAGGCGGCGTGATGAAAATATAAATTGCTAAAGGAAGCCAGTCTTTTTGGACTGGCTTTTTGCTGTTAAGGGCTTTGGCCGATAAATGTATAGATTTGGCCGATAAATAGTCTTGTATGGCCGATAAAATATATAAAATCTTTTAAAACTGGCAAGAATTTAGATATTTAAGCCGTTACCCCATTTGGAAATTTTTAATTGTTGTTCCTAAAATCGTTTTATTAACTAAATCGGTGAAAAAGGCACCTTATAAGGCGAGTTTTACTCTTTTAACAGCAGAATCATAGTTGAAGCAATTAATAGCCTAATAGGCAGCCTCGAAAAATTGCATTAACGTGAGTGATTATAGTATGCTTACTTTACAAAATGCAGTAGCAGTAGAAGGAGGCAATAAATATGTCAATGGCGTATGAAGAATACATGAGACAAATGGTCAAGCCAATGCGTGAAGAGCTTGTACAGGCAGGATTTAAGGAGCTGACAACGCCTGAAGAAGTAGAGCAGTTTATGGAAGGCCTTGAAGGTACAGCGCTTGTTGTGGTTAATTCTGTATGCGGATGTGCAGCAGGTTTAGCGCGTCCTGCAGCAACGCAGGCAGTTTTAAGAAGCGAAAAGAAACCGGATCATTTAGTAACAGTGTTTGCAGGCCAGGATAAAGAAGCAACTGCGAAAATGCGTGAATACTTTGAGGGATATGAGCCTTCATCTCCTTCAATGGCCCTTTTAAAGGGGAAGGAAGTTGTTCACTTCATTCACCGCTATGATATTGAAGACCATCCAATGGAAGCAATTATGGAAAATCTACTGGCGGCGTTTGAAGACAACTGCTGATTTATTAAGGTATATTTTTTTAAAGGGGTGTCAGCTGGCACCCTTTTCTTTGTAAATTTTATTGGCTGTTTTCGCAAAGTTTGTTGCTTACAAACTAGTTTTAATTACTGAGTTGATTGGAGCGGAAGGCACTTGATCCTCGAAAATGCATTCGCATTTTCTT
Organism: Cytobacillus sp. C11.1; assembly: GCF_058145115.1. Taxonomy (NCBI): domain Bacteria; kingdom Bacillati; phylum Bacillota; class Bacilli; order Caryophanales; family Bacillaceae; genus Cytobacillus; species Cytobacillus sp. C11.1. Next base: position 2,547,388 of record NZ_CM176935.1, read on the forward strand.
CGTGCGGTGCTTATTCGGGAGGCTTATTCAATGTCCTGCGGGAAGAGAGGGAGCGGGAGACCCCGCAGGCGTGAAACGCCGAGGAGGCTCCCGTTCCTCCCCGCGGAAAGCAAGTGACTGGAGCGGAAATCAACGAGCAAGCTTTATAGTCTAAAAACAACAATCTATATGAAAAGAGTCATTTTATTATTAAAAGCTATTTAATAACTTTTGCACTCCGTTGATTGGAGCTAAGGGCGCGAGACTCTCGAAAATGCATTCACATTTCCATTATGCGGTGTTTATTCGAGGATGCTTATTCAAAGTCCAGCAGGAGAAGCGGATCAAACAGGCTTAGTGCTTGATGAGCGTCGGACCGTCCGCGGTTCGCTGAGTTTCTTGAAGGGAAATCAACGGGCAAAGTTTATAAGCAAAAACAACAATCTATGAGAAAAGAGTCTTATAAAAAAAGAGCCAGGTGAACTCGATTTGATAATTACAACTGCAGGACGGACCAATCAGGAAATGAAGGAAAAGGCCAGAAGAATTGCTGCCGAATTGGACGCAGAATATATTGACAGAAATAAAAGGTCCGTGGGAGCCATTCAGAAACAAGTGCAGGATGATTGCATTGTAGTGGGGAAGGAGCGCCTTGAGCTTTTTCCAGTGGGTGAAAACCAGCCATTCTTTTTCCACCCCAATTCAGCAATGTTTAGAATAAAGCGACTGATAAAGGGAGAAAGTGATCCTTTTCTTCAGGCAGCCCGACTTCAGAGAGGCAAAAGTATGCTGGACTGTACGCTTGGACTTGCCTCTGACAGTATTATGGCGAGTTATACTGTTGGTCAAGAAGGGGAAGTAACAGGGTTGGAGGGCAACCGTTACCTCGCTTTTCTAGTAGGAAATGGGCTGAGGCAATGGGAATCAGGGTTGGAATCAATGAACCAATCAATGAGGAGAATCCACGTTAAAACCACAAACTCTTTTCCTTATTTGGAAACGCTTCCTGATAATAGTTATGATGTAGTCTATTTTGATCCGATGTTCGAAGAAAGTATCCTTGAGTCAGATGGAATCAAAGCTCTCAGCCGATTTGCTGTATATGCAGACCTGTCGGAGGAAATGCTTTTTCACGCAAAGAGAATTGCCAAAGAAAGAGTTGTATTGAAAGACCATTTTAGAAGCTCCAGATTTCAGCAATATGGCTTCAGAGTTTATAAAAGAAAAACCTCCAAATTTCATTTCGGTGTCATTGAAAAATGAAAAAGGTGCCGAGTTTACGGCACCTTCACAGTTAATCAGCAATGGCCAGATAAACAAAATAAGCCATCAAAAGTAAGCTTGCAATAACAAAGACAAGAGACCAATCCATCCTGATTTCCCCCTTTTTCTTCTTCTGAACTCGTATAAAACGATTTGTTCCTTATTATTCCCGCTTTATTGCTTTGTAATCACATGATACTTATTTTTCACTATATATCTATTGTTTTAAAAACCGAAAAATGAAATCAATTTTCATTTGCTCCCAAAAGCAGTATAATAGAAAAATAGAAAAGAGATACATAGTGAGGACAGATATTATGAAATTCCCTATTTCAAAAAGAATGGCATCTTTTCAGGAAAGTGTCTTTGCGGAGTTGGCGCAAATTAAGAATTCTAAACTTTCAGACGGAATTCCGATGATTGACCTTAGCATTGGCAGCCCTGATTTGCCGCCGCCAAGTTTTATTACAGATGAATTGGCTAAAAGTTCGCTGAATCCGGATTTATACGGCTATTCTTTAACGGGTACAAATGAGTTCCATTCCTCGGTCTGTGATTATTATAAGAGTAACTTTGGAGTATCCCTTGATCCTGATTCCGAGGTGCTCCTGTTGATGGGTTCCCAGGATGGACTTGTGCATTTGCCTATGGTTCTCTGTGATCCCGATGACTATATTCTTGTACCAGATCCGGGATATACAGCCTATGCTGCAGGTGCAGGCATGGCTGGGGCTCAAATGTATTCTATGCCGCTGAAAAAGGAAAACAAGTTTCTTCCTGATCTGGGTGAAATTCCTGAAGAGATCCTTATAAAAACAAAGTTAATGATATTAAATTTTCCAGGTAACCCTGTTCCCGCGATGGCTACTGAGGAATTTTACCTTGAAGCCATTTGTCTTGCTAAAAAGTATAACTTTGTTATTGTGCACGACTTTGCTTATTCGGAGCTTTACTATGAATGCAAGCCGCTAAGTTTTTTGTCTGTAGAAGGGGCCATGGAAGTCGGGCTGGAAATGAATTCCCTGTCCAAAAGCTTTAACATGGCTGGCTGCCGGGTAGCTTATGCGGCCGGAAATAATCAGCTGATTACAATGCTGGGTAATTTCAAATCCAATTTGGATTATGGAGTATTTCTGCCGGTTCAGGCTGCAGCTTCTAAAGCGTTAAGAGATCGAATCGGGCTTCTTAAATAGCTTGAGGGATATTTACAGGAACAGAAGAGATGTTTTGGCAGAGGGTTTAAATGAAATCGGCTGGAATGTCAGCAAGCCAGAAGGCTCTATGTTTTTATGGGCAGAGGTGCCTGGGCCATACAAGTCCAAAGAATTTGCAATTGAATTAATTAACCGGGCGAATGTTGTGGTAACACCAGGCAATGCCTTCGGCGAGTGGGGAGAAGGATATGTGCGAATTGCTCTGGTTCAGCCTGAAGAAGTTTTGAAACAGGCTGCAGCCAATATCGGAAAAAGCGGTATATTGAAAGAAGTCCGTGCTTAAAGGGAAAGGTGGATGAAAAGAATGCCAAAATGGCTTAGAAAATCCTTTGTTGTGCTGGTAACCATTTTAACCTTTGGCATGGTTACACCGTCTCAAGCTTTACTTTATGAAAATACGAACCAGTTAAAGGCTTCTAAAGCATCAAATGTTGAAAATACAGATGGAAGTGCGGAATCTTCTGCTGAAGAAGACCAGTTTATTGATAAAGAAGTCTTTATCAGGCAAATGGTCAAAGAAGCAGAACTGCAGTCATATGAAAAATTCGGAACAAAAATTGGCCCGGTTATTGAAGATGAGTTCAATGAAGTTATTCTTCCGAAAATTGAAAAAGCCATCCAGGATGTGACCGTTCAATTTCCTGAAGAAAGCATGGCACACTTAATGGTTACTGAAACCCCTGGGGGTGGTTTATCCGAAAAGATCTTTCATATCGCCAATAGCCAAACGAATGAAGACGTCATCCGCTTCCATGTAAGAAGAGACCATCCGCCTCAGCAGGGCTATTGGTTTAATTTCCATTATCATACACATCATGACAACTTTCAGGCTCATCACGAATTAGGGGCAATTTATTGGGACAAAAATACTCCTCCAAAATGGATGAGTTAAAAGTTTGAAATAAATTTCATATTATGAAAAAATAATTTTATGGATTATGAAACTTTCCATAATATCTACCGTATATACATTTATTCTATTTAATGGAGGTTTGATTGGAAATGGCAGTAAGCTTATCAAAAGGACAAAAAGTGGATTTAACAAAAACAAACCCTGGAATGACTAAAGTAGTAGTCGGTCTTGGATGGGACACAAACAAATATGATGGCGGAAATGATTTTGATTTAGATTCTTCCGTTTTCCTTCTTGGAGATAATGGAAAAGTAACCTCTGAAAGCGATTTTGTTTTCTATAACAACACAACTGGTGCTGGCGGGGCTGTTGTACATACTGGCGATAACCGTACAGGTGAAGGGGCTGGCGATGACGAGCAGGTGAAAATTGACTTGGCGAATGTACCTGCAAGCGTTCAGCGCATTACTTTTACTATTACGATTCATGATGGTGAAGCACGCAGCCAAAACTTCGGACAGGTGTCCAATTCTTATGTGAGAATCCTAAATGAGGATTCAGGTGAAGAGTTGATCCGTTATGACCTTGGTGAAGATTTCTCTATTGAAACAGCACTTGTAGTGGGTGAATTATACAGACATAATGGAGAATGGAAATTCAGTGCAATTGGCAGCGGATATCAGGGCGGCCTTGCTGCATTGGCAAAAGATTTTGGTTTACAGGTTGGGTAATTAAGAGGTATATTTGCATAATCAGGCTCGGCAATGCCGGGTCTTTTATACGGACAAATACATGGGGGGAATAATACAAGAATGGAAGTTTTAGAGGCAATTCTGAATACTTATGCCGCATTTTTTGACTGGGAGATGTGGGTAAAGGCTTTATCCAATCCTGTTAACTGGGGGTTAATTGGTACACTAGTTATTATGGAAGGCCTTTTGTCAGCAGATAACGCATTGGTTCTTGCGGTTATGGTTAAACATTTGCCGGAGGAAAAACGAAAAAAGGCTTTATTCTATGGTTTGCTGGGTGCTTATATTTTCCGTTTCATTGCAATCGGAATTGGTGTATACCTCATTGAATTTTGGTGGGTTAAAATTATTGGTGCGGGTTACCTGGCCTGGTTATCCATCAAATACTTTATAGACAAGAAAAAGGGTCTGGGCGAAGAGGAAGAAGATATTGAAGGCATTAATCAGAAAGGCCTTCTAATCCGTTTATTCGGCCCTTTCTGGGGAACAGTTGCAGCTGTTGAGCTGATGGATATCGCATTCTCTGTTGACAGCGTATTAGCAGCTTTTGGGATCAGCCAGGAAATTTGGGTTCTGCTATTAGGCGGAATGCTTGGCGTATTGATGATGCGTGGAGTTGCCGGAGTCTTCTTGAAGCTTATTGATAGAATACCTGAACTTGAGACTGCAGCTTATGTATTAATTTTAATTATCGCAGCAAAGATGCTTTTAGGCGTATTTGGTGTTCATGTGGAACATGTTCATTTCTTTATTCTTCTGCTTGTTGTATTTGGAGGAACATTCATTGTTCACTACAGAAACAAGAAGAAAGCCCAAGAAACTGCCAATTAACTATAAAATAAATATTCATAACTAACTATCAGCAAAAGGGATCAGACACATGTCCGCTCCCTTTCTTTTTATCTTTTTTTGCATAAAAGGGGTAAAATGTATTGGATTTTAACCTATATAAGAAAGAGTTGAGCAGCAAAAATGAGACTATTTTCCGATCTCCCGGATGAAAAATTAAAACAGGTCTTTTATAAAAAACCTGGATATTTTAATAAAAGATCCGATAGGGATTTGTTGGCATACTCGCTGGGTGCAACCTTATATATGCCGGCAACGAGGCCGAATATTCATCAGGATCTCTCTCAAAAAAGCATTCCGGCCTGACCTCCATGGTCATTTGCCTGGAGGATGCAATAGGGGATGATGAGGTAGAAAGAGCAGAAGAACTGCTGTCTGCAGAGTTGGAAAGCCTCAGTTTGGATTTGGCAAAAGGCCTATGCCACGAAGAAGACCTCCCTTTAATTTTTGTGAGAATTAGAAGCTTTGAGCAGCTCCTCAGATTAAAAAGGAAAGTTCCTAATGGTTTGCATCTCTTAACAGGATTTGTGCTGCCCAAATTTTCTCCAGCAGAGGGAAGCAGAGTCTTAAGCGAAATTAATAATCTTAATAACAATGGTTATTGCTTATATGCAATGCCGATTCTTGAGACCAAACAGATCATACAAAAAGAAACCAGGCTTCAGGAGTTAATCGGCATTAAAAAGGTTCTGGACCGGTACGAGAATTTAATACTCAATGTCAGAATTGGAGCTACTGACTTTAGCGGCCTGTACGGTATCCGCAGAAATTCGGATACGACAGTTTACGATATCGCGGTGATTAGGGATTGCATTTCCGATATCATTAACGTTTTTTTGCGCGCTGACAACCCGTACGTCATTTCCGGCCCTGTATGGGAATATTTCTCATCAAAGGAACGTCTTCTTAAGCCACAGATCAGGCAGACTCCTTTCCGGGAACGGCTGGGGCAAGATGGAATCAAGATGCGCACTGATTTGATTGATAAGCATATGGATGGGTTAATTAGGGAGATAGCCATGGATATCTCGAATGGACTGACTGGTAAAACCATTATTCATCCTACCCATATTCGGCCTGTACAGGCTCTTAATACGGTTACTCTAGAAGAGTACCTTGATGCAAAGAGCATTGTGGACCAGGCAGATGGAAAAACTGGTGTGATGAAAAGCTCTTATCAAAATAAAATGAATGAAATTAAGCCTCACTTGTATTGGGCTAAAAAGATATTGTTAAAATCTGAAATTTACGGGGTGCTGCATGAGGAATACACATACATTGACATTCTCCAAAACGAAACATTCACTTCAGATCCTCAACTCGTTAAGCGTTGAGATAGATATTACAGACAATCCATATGAGATTCCTGCAGAGGACTTATTTGTTATGGCCGCGAGAATTAACAAAAAAAGATCCTTTTTGTTTGTCAGCAAAGTTCTCGGGAAGCATATTCCGATTAATCCGCAAATCGGGCTTCTGACTGGCGAACTCCTTGCCAACCGTTATATGGAAAAGGTTAAGAATAAAGAGACTGGAAAAACTTTTGAGCTTCTTTCTGCATTTAGGAATGGCACAATGGCCTATAACACAAGACCTTTTATTGATGATGATGAAAGACCAGTTATTATTGGATTTGCAGAAACTGCAACCGCTCTCGGACATGCTTTTTTCCAATCGTTTAATAAAGCGGATTTCTTTCATACTACGAGAGAGGAGCTTGTGGACAAGGATTCTGTTATTGCATTCGAAGAAGAGCATTCCCATGCCACTTCTCACCGCTGCTATATTGATGAAAGCCTTTTGGATAATAAAAGGGAAATTATTCTTGTCGACGATGAAATGACTACCGGAAAAACAGCCATAAATATCATCAGGTCCATACATGAGAGATTTCCTAGAAAAGTATATACTGTTGTATCTATTTTGGATTGGCGTTCTGATAAAGATCATAAAAGTTTTGATGATCTTGAAAAGGAATTGGGTATCATCATCAATAGCGTTTCACTTCTAAAAGGCATCATTCAGGTAGTGGGCTCACCTGATATAAGTGAAGTTCATGTAAAGCCTGGAACGGACAAAATTTCTGCTGTCATTTCATATATTTATATAAACAAAGAACTCCCGAATCTGCTGAATCAGGCAGCCTACCCATCATTAACACTAGGTGGAGATATTAGGCATGTCCCTTATGTAAAGGAATCCGGCCGGTTTGGAATGGATGCGGAAGGCCAGGCCAGGCTGAACCAGTCACTAGAGGAGATTGGGCAATATCTTTCCAGTAAACGGGATGGCCAGAACACGTTATGTTTGGGAACAGGGGAATTTATGTATATCCCGATGAAACTAGCGTCATTTATGGGTGAAGGTATAAAGTTCCACTCCACAACCCGGAGCCCGATATTTGTAAGGAATGAAGAAAATTACGGTGCTCAATATGGACTTTCTTTTCCAAATCCTGAAGATCCTGATATGTCACAGTTTGTATATAACATTCCTGAAGATCGCTACGATGAATTATTTCTATTCTTTGAGAGAGAGGTATCTCGTACCGCACTTGAACCTTTCATCAGCAATTTAAAGAGCTGCTTTAAACATATTAAGATCGTTTTCTTCAATGGAGGTGAATCAAATGACTAGAGTTGTAGATCAAAAGAATCAATTTGGTTCATATAGTGAAAATGATGTCGTTTTTTTATTAAAGGATTTAAGCAGTTTTTCTCTTGAGGGGACAATTGAGCAAAGGGAAAAGAATATTCAGTCCGGTCAGCATTACAGTGAGACACTCCCGATTGAGTATCAGCCTCCCGAGAATTACTTGAAGGTTTTTTGGGAAACACTTGAAGAGTACAAACGAAAAGTAGCTTTGTGCACAGGCATTGTTTCTGAACAGATATGGAGACAAAAAGGTAAAAATACCATTTTAGTATCATTAGCAAGAGCAGGCACCCCGGTAGGCATTTTAATAAAGCGGTATCTTTCTGAAATTTATGGGGTGAACCTGCCGCATTACAGTATATCAATTATCCGGGACAGGGGTCTTGATGAAAACGCAATTAAGCATATTTTAAACTCTCACCCTGGAAGCAATATACAATTTGTTGACGGCTGGACCGGCAAAGGGGCTATTTCGATTGAATTGACTAAGGCTTGCAAGGGGTTCTATGGGACTCATGGGGTTATGCTGGATGATACATTAGCCGTACTTGCAGATCCAGGGCATTGCACAACTCTTTATGGGACCAGGGAAGACTTTTTAATTCCAAGTGCCTGCCTAAATTCTACGGTTTCCGGGCTGGTAAGCAGAACTGTTTTAAATCATAACTTAATTGGGCCTGGTGATTTTCATGGTGCCAAATATTATAAAGAACTTGAAAATGCCGATGTTTCGAATGAATATCTTTCAGTTGTGGGAAATGAGTTTCAATCCATTAAGCAAGAAGCTGCAGAAACAGCTGCAGTCCTGATGTCAAACCCAGGGGAAGCAACCTTTCAGGGAATGAAGGAAATCCGGGAAATTAAAGAAGAATTTAAAATTGAATCAATTAATTATGTAAAGCCTGGTGTTGGAGAAACAACAAGAGTTCTTCTCAGAAGGCTTCCATGGAAAATTCTTATGAAAGATCCGGAGAGTCCGTATGTCCGCCATATTGTAATGCTGGCCAGGGATCGCAATGTGGAGATTCTCCATTATCCCAACATGAGTTACACCTGCTGCGGCTTAATTAAAAAGGCGGGGAAAGAGCAATGATGATGTTTGCATCGGATTTGGACAGAACGCTTATTTATTCAGACAGAGCCCTCGCTGATTTAGGACATCCTGGCAAAGGCAGCTTAGTAGCGGTTGAGCGCAACGAGGGAAAGGAAACCGCCTTCATGACTAAGGAGGCACACGAGAAATTAAAAGAGGTCAGCTCTCAAATCCTCTTTGTTCCTGTAACGACCAGAACGTACGAACAATTTAACCGGGTATTTATTTTTCAAGAGGACTTTCCTGCACCATACGCTGTTACATCGAACGGAGCGAAAATTCATTTAAATGGAAAGCCTTTGGAGGAATGGACGGGGATAGTCCTGGACCGTTTAAAGACCGAATGTGCAATTTTTGAGGATATGATAGAGAAAACTAAAGGGTTTGAATTGGATGGTACACTTAAAACAGCAGATAATCTTTTCTTTTATTATATCTTGAATGAGAAACTAACAAGTGATGCAAAAAGCATTATAAGCAATCTGGCTGAATCATTTGGCTGGAGAGTCTCCGTGCAGGGCCGAAAGCTTTATTTTATGCCTAACCCAATATGTAAAGGCGAGGCAGTAAAGTTTATTAAGGACCGGGAAGGAATAAGCTCTGTTTATGGAGCGGGGGATTCAGTGCTTGACCATGATTTTCTGCAGTTTTGCGATTATCCATATGTTCCGAACCATGGGGAGCTTGCCAAAAATAAAGCACTTTGCCTCCCATATAAAATTTCCAATAACACGGGAGTTAAGGCCGGTGAAGAAATTCTGGCTGACATCTTGAACAATATTAAGCAAAAAATTTAATCCGGCTGGTCCCCCAGCCATTTTTTTAAAGCCAAAAACAGGCAAAGCCCGAACGAATATGCCCCTATAAATATCAAGCTTCCAATAGCAATTGATTGATGCAGGGAAAAAGTAAGCATTGCCAGAAGAAAAGACCAAAAAAAGACATCCATAAAAACAAAGGCACTTGAACACAAAACATTTTTAATGATTTCCAAATCGTCCTCTATACCTCGGTATCTTGCTCTTCCAAAAAGCAGCCTCATACTGACTCACCTTCTTCTGCGGGGTACTCCAATTTATGCGGGGACGGGAAAAAAGGTGAAAGCGGCTATTTAGGTTTATAATTTATATTCATGTGCAGGCAGCGATGATTTTATCGAAAATGAAACTTTTTTCTCTGTTGCTCCGTAAAAGAAAGTGAATCTAATTTAGAAATAGCATACATACCTATGATATGATGGTAATAAGTTTACATATTTCTGCCGGCTTTTTTAGTCAGCAAAGGCGCTTTCGTGGAAAGGCGCCGGTTTACTAGTTTTAAATAATGCTAAGCCATCTTTCGCTCATAGAGGGAAGGGATATAAATGAACCCATCATATAATCAAATAAAAGCTCACATGCTGCAGGTTACATATGAAAACTGGCTTTCACAGCTGAAACAGACCAATCAGGAGAGAGAGAAATTTTTTGAGGAACAGTATACCCTTCATATAGGACAAATTGTTGCCCGTTTTCTCGGAATCCCCCTGGACGAAGATGATTATTATAATCGGCTGTTTGATCTTAATCATACAGAAAGTGCAGGCCTGCTCCTTTTAAGTGAAGACCAACTTGATAAAACCATTAATAATCAGCAATTTCAAGCGATCCAAAAGGTGCTGAATATTAACCGCGAGCAAAATTTATCCATAAACCGATTTGCTGCTTTTCTCGATGGTGAACAGCTGCTGATGAAATCTCCAGTACCTTCATTGCATAGAAAAATTAGAGAAGCAATGATCAAAATGCTTCAGCTGTTTTCTGAAAATGAACCGGATGGTTTAAAGAGCCAGGAAATTCGCAGGGTACTGGTGGATGTCATTAAGTGGTCCTTTAACCACCTGGGACAAGAGATATTGGAAACTGATCCAGAAAAAGCCATGCCTAAAATCCTATGGTATGGGGATGGGAAAAAGAGCCATTTGTATTTTTTATACTACTTGTTAAGTCTGGGCTGCGACATTATTTATTTTTCTCCATCGGGCGAGGATCTTCTTGCAATGATGGGTACTGACATTCAAGAGTCATTTGTTCATCATTATCCTGAGAAGAAGAAGCCGGAGCCGTTTCCGAAAGAAAAAAGGAGAAGAAGCGCAACAGTTGCCTACAGAGCGTCAAGGGAGATAGAAACAATTCTGAACCATGAGGGTTCAGGATTGTATAAACCATGGCAGCTCCGGGATTACACACCTTCTTCAGTCACACTAAAAACCACCTATGATGAATTATTTATTTTGATAAAAGAGAAGGCCATGATACGGCCCAATTTTGAAGTGAAAGAAGGGCGGGTCAACATTCCTTCTGTTTTCGCAAAAATTCAAGGTGTAAGCAAGAATCGGAAGGAGTACTGGGATCGGATACAAACGATAAGCCAGTATGAGCAAAGTTTATTGATTCGAAGGTTTCCTTTCACAAACAGCGTTAGTAATGATTTTCGGTTCCATTACCGAAATGCTTTGGATAGCGAAGGGCTGCTTGATCCTGAAAAAATGGCAGCTGCCCACTATTGGAAATATCAGCATCTGCCTGCAGGGCTGCAAAGCGGAATAGCGATGGCGATTAGAAATATCTGTGCCCGCCCATATTTAAAGCCCCTCCCCCAGGAATCGGAAGAGGAGCTGAAAATTTATCTTTTTACCCAGAGCATGCAAATTCCGCCCAGCATATTAAAGCTCATGCAGCAATTTGATTATTCTCAGGACGTGCCAAAGCTCATTCTTTACAATAATGAGCTGAATGGGACCATGGTAAGAACGGATGCCGCTCTTTTATTGCTGCTCAATCAGTTTGGGCTGGATATTGTGTTGTATAATCCCCCGGGCCATAACGATATTGAAAATTTCATTTCTGAAGGTTTATATGATGTCCATTGGCTGGAGGATGTTGTATTTGAGCAGGAATTTAAAGAGCCTTCTTTTTTGAAGAAGGTCCTCTTTCAAGGATTATTAAAAAATTTAAAGGGTGATTGAAAATGAATCCGACTCAGCAAACAGATTTAAATTTAACAACCCAGGCTCAGGATGACAAATTAACTGAAAATAAGGTATCTGAAATTAAGCTGGCATTAAGGCAGGAGCCTGAAGTGCAAAATTTGGCCAGATCTATTGATGAAAGGGATCAGATTCAGATCCTTGAATTCGGTAAAGAACCGGCTGTCCAAATCTCCCGCTTTTCTGATCAAATATTAAGCAATATGCGAACTACGAAAGTAGAAGATTCTGGTGAACTATTAAAGCAGCTTGGCAAGATTATGGACAAATTCGACAAAAAAGATTTTGAACAAAGCTCTAAAGGGTTATTTGGAAAGCTTTTCAAACGCGGAGAAAAAATGATTGAGAAGCTTTTTGGAAAGTACCAGACAATGGGGCAGGAAATTGACAAAGTCTATGTTGAAATTTCCAAATATCAAAGCGAAATGGTAGACTCCACTACCATGCTGGAACAAATGTATGAACAGAATTACCAGTATTATTTGACGCTGGAAAAGTATGCGGTTGCCGGGCAAATGAAAGCTGATGAACTTAAGGGCAATCAGCTTCCACAGCTTGAAGCACGGGCTGAACAAGGCGACCAAATGGCAACCATGCAGCTTGATACTTTAAGAAACGCCATTGAGCTGCTGGAACAAAGGGTTTACGATCTTGAAATGGCTAAGATGGTTGCCCTGCAAACAGCACCGCAAATTCGTCTCCTGCAAAGAGGAAATACGAAGCTAATTGGAAAAATTAACTCAGCATTTGTTACGACCATTCCAATCTTCAAGAACGGTCTTATCCAGGCAGTTGCTGCAAAAAGGCAAAAGCTTGTTGCAGATTCTATGAGCGAGCTTGATAGAAGAACCAACGAAATGCTGGTGCGCAATGCTCAAAATATTTCAAATCAAAGTGCAGATATCGCACGTCTGGCTGGAGGTCCAAGCATTAAGATCGAGACAATTGAGGAATCCTGGAATATTATTATGAAGGGCATGCAGGAGACAAAATCGATCGAAGAAGAAAACAAGCGCTTGCGTCAGGAAGGTACGAGAAGACTTGAGCAGCTTCAGGATAATTTTAAAAAAATGAAGCAGCAAGGATAAGCTGACTGCTCATTTTGATTAATAGAAAATAAATTAATGAGGTGGAAATGATATGGCAATTAACTTGCAAAAAGGACAGCGTGTTGACTTAACAAAAGGAAATCCAGGACTAACTAAAATTATGGTAGGATTGGGCTGGGATCCGGTTCAAAACCGCGGAGGCGGCGGGCTCCTTGGGTCATTATTTGGCGGAGGCGGCGGTGCGAATATCGACTGCGACGCTTCTGTAATTATGCTTGGGGAAAATGAAAAGCTTAGAAACAACAGTGACGTCATTTATTTTGGTAATTTAAGAAGCGGAGATGGAAGCGTTCAGCATAGCGGGGACAATCTTACCGGAGATGGTGACGGTGATGACGAACAGGTCATGATTGATCTAAGCAGAGTGCCAGCGCATATCCATAAGATGGTTTTTGTTGTAAACATTTATGATAGCGTAAAAAGGAAACAGCATTTCGGTATGATTCAAAATGCATTTATCCGTGTTGTAAATTCTTCCAATAACCAGGAAATGATCCATTACAATCTTACAGATGACTATAGTGGAAAAACTAGTTTGATTGTTGGCGAGATTTACCGCCACGGAAGCGATTGGAAGTTTGCTGCTGTTGGAACTGGAACAGCATCGCCAGGACTTTCCGACGTTGTGCGCTCATACACTTAATAAAAGCTAAATACCTTAAAAGGACCCGCTATTCAAACGGGTCCTTTTTGAATTTTCACTTAATTTCCCATGATTTGTTTCCTTCAAGTTGATTCTTGATATGTTATAATTTTAATAGAGTATTAGGACATAAATCATAGAAATTCTCCTTACTGGCAGTTAACTCCACCTACTAAACATCCCGCAAAGCCCTGTTACTCATAATTTATACATCTTAGACTTCCAGAAGGGATAATGATAAATGCGTAAAATGGCTCTTACTTTTGCTATAATGATTGTTTCCCTTGCACTTTTAGGGAATTCACAGGCTGCTTTAGGCGGCATAAAACTTAAAGACTATCCTCAATCATCTAAACTTAAAGAATCGCTCATCCTAAATTCTCCAGATCAGCTGGGCGAAATCTTTATTTTGCCATTGGAGGCTTTTGATGAAGCTGAGGCTTCAAATATGATTTCAAGAGTAGACAATCTGCCCGCTTCGCTGTTATCAAAAATTCAGAATGAAGATATCTCTGTTAAATTATTTGTTGGGAAACTGACTGATAACCCCACTGCCCAGCATCTTGAGGGAGTTATCCCCCGGGGCTATAACGGAGATACAACCTGGGATGATGTGCCTGGCATAGGGGGAGCTAAAACGGTCCTCGTAAAAATTGGCTTCAGTGAAAAAGGAAAAGGACATGGATCCATTAACCTGGAGCTGCATGAACTTGCTCATTCGATAGACCGGCACGTTTATGACGGCATCCGTTATAACCAAAAATTTCTTGCCGCGTGGAAAGCAGAAAAGGCTAAGCTATTTCCTGGACAAAGTTATTTTTTAACATTCCCGGAGGAGTATTTCGCTGAAGTCTTTGCAATGTATTTTGCCGGGGGAGAGTCACGAAAAATAATAAGGGTGAATGCACCGAAAACCTATGAATTTATAAAAAAATTAAAATAAATTCCCCTGTTTACATGCAGGGGTTTCTTTGTTTGCAGACTATTCAATATTAACTCATTATAGGTAACTGCTAGTTTTTTTCGTTAAGTTTCCGTACAATAGCATTAAGCATTTTAAAAAAGGTTGGGTTGATATGAAACAGTATTTGGAGCTTTGTAAGCATGTATTGGAAAATGGAACAAAAAAAGAGGACCGGACGGGTACAGGCACCATCAGTACCTTTGGTTATCAGATGCGCTTTGACCTGCAGGATGGTTTCCCGCTCGTTACAACGAAAAAGTTGCATTTAAGATCTATAATCCATGAGTTGCTTTGGTTTTTAAATGGCGATACAAATGTAAAATACCTTCAAGAAAATGGCGTGCGAATTTGGAATGAATGGGCTGACGAAGAAGGCAATCTTGGGCCGGTTTATGGCCATCAGTGGAGATCTTGGACCGGTGCTGATGGAAATACAGTTGATCAGATCAGCGGCCTGACTGAACAGATTAAAACAAACCCCGATTCCAGAAGATTGATTGTTAACGCCTGGAATGTTGGTGAGCTTGATAAAATGGCTTTGCCTCCGTGCCACTGCATGTTCCAGTTTTATGTTGCAGACGGTAAGCTTTCATGCCAGCTTTACCAAAGATCGGCGGACGTATTTCTTGGCGTGCCGTTTAATATTGCATCCTATGCTTTGCTGACGATGATGGTTGCTCAGGTTTGCGATCTGGAGCCTGGTGAATTCGTTCATACCTTTGGCGATGTGCATATCTACCAGAATCATATTGAGCAGGTGAATCTGCAGCTTAGCCGCGATCCGCGCTCTCTTCCAAAAATGGTTATTAATCCTGCAGTTAAGGATATCTTAGGTTTTAAATTTGACGATTTCGAACTTGTAGGGTATGAACCCCATCCACATATTAAAGGGGTTGTCAGTGTATGATCTCTTTAATGTGGGCGATGGATGAAAATCGCGTAATTGGAAAAGACAATAAACTTCCCTGGCATTTGCCTGAGGACTTGAAATTTTTTAAAAGAACTACTATGGGGCACCCAATCGCAATGGGGCGTAAAACCTGGGATTCAATTGGAAGGCCTCTTCCAGGGAGGGAAAACATTGTGATTTCCCGGAACCAAACCTTTACGTGCGAAGGTTGTACAGTTTTAAATTCAATTGAAGAATTGCTTAAATACAGCGGGGAGAACGAGGATGAAATCTTTGTCATTGGCGGTGCAGAGATTTTTAAAGCAATTCTTCCCGCAGTTGATCGGCTTTATTTAACAATGATTTATAATCAATTTGAAGGGGATACATTTTTCCCTGAATTGGATATGGCAGAATGGGAACTCATTTCAAATGAAAAGGGTATTAAGGACGAAAAAAATCCATATGATTATGAATTTTTAATTTACAAAAGAAGCTAGCTTGTAAAGCAGCTCCCATATGGGGAGCTGTTTTATTAATATTTCCAATAAAAACGTGGGCTTATAGCCTGGTTTTTGCATGGAAAGAGACTTAACCGGCTGGCTGTACAAAAAAATTTAAAACATATAGTGAATGAAATTTTATTAATATATAATGAGAGACGTCTGAACATCAGGAGGTTATTATGCTTCGATTGATTATCTTTTTCCTTTATATGGGTGGATACCTGACTTATAGTCTGCCTGCTTTGTACCGCATGAAAAAGTTGGATCCAAGTCTGTCAGCGGAGGAGCGTGATAGAATTATTCACAATGTACCGCAAAGGTGGTCCCGAACGGTTATGAAAATATCAGGTTCAAAAGTTAACGTTTCAGGGCAGGGAAACATTCCTGAGGGACCTGTTGTAATGGTTTGCAATCATGAAGGCGATTTTGATATTCCTGCTCTTTTAGCTTCTATTGATAAACCCTTTGGATTCATTTCCAAGGTAGAAGTAAAAAAAGCTCCCATTATCTCATCATGGATGAAAGTCATGAATTGTGTTTTCATTGACCGAAGGAACCGTGAAAGTGCCATAAAATCCCTTAGGGAAGGTGCTGAGCTTTTGAGACAAGGACATTCTCTTGTTATTTTTCCTGAGGGAACCAGAAGCAAAGGGGGCCCTATAGCTCCTTTCAAAGTAGGCGGTTTCCGCCTTGCACAGGATGCAGGTGTGCCGATTGTTCCTATTTCAATCAAGGGGACTGCAGACGTATTTGAAAAGAAAGGCAGGCTTATTAAGCCCGCTCTAATAAATATTCGCGTATGCCCCCCTGTCAATCCGAGAATCGTCAAAGAAAAGGATGCGAAGCTTCTTGCACATGATGTTAGAGAGATTATTTGCAGCAGTTTGTCCGAAAAGAGAATTGCTTCATAATTGGAAAAGACCCCAATTTTCCGGGGCCTTTTTTATATGGCTTTCTCTATTGCCGTTTGTACTAAAGATTCGGATTGACCAGATAATCGGATAACTTTTGGATCATTCCATGATACTCCCTTGGGTCGCAAAACTCGTCCGCTGAGAAATTCGTTTTAACCCACTGTATTAACTCATTGGCGCTATTAAAATACTCTCCGCTCGTGTCGCTCTTCCGAATCATATATCTTCCATTGTCCTCATCCAATGTAACTTCTACCGGCAACGCACTATCCAGACTGCATAAAGAAAACTCCATACCTGCACCCCTTTTAAAATATGAATTAACTTTTGCTTATTATATGTTAGTTTCCTTCAATTCTATCCATAAAAGAATTCGAAAACTGTAAATTTTTAAAAAATGAGATTGAAATCACGATTTCGCATGGTATAATGTACAAATTAATAACTTGTAAAGAAGAGGGTGGCAAAATGGAACAGAAGGTAATGACAAAGAAATGGGTGCAGTTGGAAGATATTTTGATTGCATACCAGCAGCTCAAGGATATTGTTGCCCATACGCCTTTACAGAAAAATGAACGGCTATCTGAAAAATATGGGTGCAATGTTTATTTGAAAAGAGAAGATTTGCAGCATGTCCGCTCATTTAAATTAAGAGGTGCCTACTATAAAGTTAAATCCTTAAATGCATCTGAACTTGAAAACGGCGTTGTCTGTGCTAGTGCAGGAAACCACGCACAGGGAGTTGCATATGCCTGCAGGCACCTGGGCGTCCAGGGGAAAATTTTTATGCCGGCAACTACGCCTAGACAAAAAGTAAGCCAGGTGGAGCTATTCGGCAGGGACTCCGTGGAAATCATCCTCGTAGGAGATACTTTTGATGATTCCTATCATGAAGCTATAAAATGTGCTGAGGCGGAAAGCAGAGCATTTATACATCCATTTGATGATGAAATGGTGATTGCTGGACAGGGTACCGTAGCAGTTGAAATGCTGAATGACTCCGAGGAACCTGTGGATTACGTTTTTGCCAGTATTGGCGGAGGCGGATTGATGGCGGGATTAAGCACTTACATAAAAAGCATCTCCCCGGAAACTCAGATGATCGGGGTAGAGCCTGCAGGGGCACCATCCATGAGCGAGTCAATCAGGACCCAAACAGTGGCTCCTTTGGATGAGATTGATAAATTCGTAGATGGGGCAGCGGTCAAGTGTGTCGGTGAAAAAACCTATGAAATTTGCAGTGAACTCGTAGATGATATTTTCATGGTTCCTGAAGGAAAAGTCTGTACCACCATTCTTGAATTATACAATGAGCATGCAATTGTCGCTGAACCGGCTGGAGCCATGCCGATTGCGGCCTTGGATTTGTGCAGCGAACAAATAAGAGGAAAAAATGTCGTCTGTGTAATCAGCGGCGGAAATAACGATATTGGGCGCATGCAGGAAATTAAAGAAAGGTCATTGCTGTATGAAGGCCTTCTTTACCACTTTATTGTTAATTTCCCGCAGCGTGCCGGAGCGTTAAGGGAGTTCCTTGATGAGGTGCTTGGGCCAACAGATGATATTACCCGCTTTGAATACACAAAGAAAAATAATAAAGAAAACGGCCCTGCGCTTGTTGGAATAGAACTTAAGCATAAAGAAGATTATAGTGATCTAATTTTAAGAATGAATAAAAAAGGTTTCTCCTATACAGAGATAAACAAAGACAGCAATCTTTTCCATTTGCTGGTATGAAGTCTCCGTCGAAAGATACGCGTAAGGTATAAAAAGTTTCTTTTGTGAATTTAATATGAACTTTTTTCTGTATCTGCGACAATTACCCTGAAAAATACTATAATCGAATTAGATTTAATATGTATTTTAAAGGGGATGTATTGCATGCTTTCGAATATCGGTGTTCCAGGGTTAATTTTGATTCTTGTGTTGGCCCTTATAATTTTTGGACCAAAGAAGCTGCCGGAAATCGGGCGTGCTTTTGGGGAAACTTTAAGGGAATTCAAGAAGTCAACTCGTGACCTGACAAGTGATGTAATGGAAGAGCTTGAAGATGATACAAAGAAAAAACGGTTAAATAAGGTGTGAGGAATTACTTCTTGCGCCTTTTTTCTTTTTAGCTGGAAATGTTATAGCCCATTTTTGGACACTATGTTGATGGGAGAGAAAGGCGAGCCTCTCGGATAAAGTAATAGAGGCTGTGTTAGATTCCGGCTTCATTAAATTTGCAGGAGAATAATATGGAAGATAAAGAGCTTAATTTAGTCGATCACCTGGATGAATTGAGAAAAAGGCTTATCATAACAGCAGCAGCATTTATTGTATTTTTTATTGCAGGTTTCGTATTTGTAAAAGATATTTATCAGTGGCTCGTAAAAGATTTAGATGTTAAATTAATTGTTTTGGGGCCCAGCGATATTATTTGGGTGTATTTTATGCTTGCGACTGTCATTGCGGTGGCAGGAACCATTCCGGTCTTGGCTTTTCAAATTTGGCTGTTTGTAAAGCCTGCTCTAACTGCGGCTGAACGAAGAGTTTCACTCTCGTATGTACCGGCGCTTTTCATATTATTTATTGCAGGCTTATGCTTCGGGTATTTTGTTATCTTTCCAACTGTCTTAAGCTTCCTTGTCGAATTGGGAGGAGAAATGTTTGAGGCCAATTTCACAGCTGATAAATACTTTCGTTTTGTCCTTCATATGACCCTGCCGTTTGGGATTTTATTTGAGCTCCCAGTGGTCATTATGTTCCTGACTTCTCTCGGGATTATTAATCCGTATGTGCTTACTAAAATAAGGAAATATGCTTATTTTGTTCTAATTGTAATATCTGTAGTCATTTCTCCACCTGATTTTATGTCTGATATTCTCGTAACAATCCCTTTGCTGCTTCTATATGAAATCAGTATAAACTTATCTAAAATTGTTTATAAACGAAAGCTGAAGAAAGACCAGAATGCGGAAGCTTCGAAATATAGTTAATAAATCTTTTTAATAAAAAAATTAGTTAGACAGCATATTCAGACACATTTCGAGCCATAATTGGGGTATAATATAAACAAACGGGTGAAAAAAGAGGATTGATATTTTGCTATTCAAAAGCCTAGAGTTCAAAAATGCTGTTGGACAGAAGGTAAAAATCGTGGAAATTCCTGTATTGGAGAAAGATAGCCATTATTATTTTATGATCCAAGTCCGTTTACAAACTTTTATTACCGCCGTATATGGCAGTGGAAAAACAAACAGAAGCCACTCATTTAGAGAGTACCTAAAAAGAGTTTTAAAGTGGCCGGTTTATGAAGAAATTTTTAAAACTCCTGAGCTAAAGAATAATGCCTAACACTTTGGGTACCGGCAATTGCCGGTACTCTTTTATTATGGGCCTGATTTGTTTAAAGCAGTCAGGCAGACAAATATAGTAAGCGAATGCTCGTTTTATGTTTCGCTTTATTTGTAGATTGCTTAAAGGTATAATATGAACTAATTGTTGATGCTAGGGATGTGAAATCATAATGAGCAAAATTAAAATTGTAACAGATTCTACTGCCGATCTGTCTATTGAAATGATTGAAAAGTATGATATTGAAGTCGTTCCATTATCGATCCATATTGATGGAAATACATATTTAGACCGGGTTGACATTACCCCATCTGAGTTTATGCGGAAAATGAAAGCAGCTACTGAGCTTCCTAAAAGCTCCCAGCCTCCCGCTGGAGCATTTGTAGAAGTTTATGACCGATTTGGAAAAGAAGGATATGAGATTCTTTCAATTCATATGACAGGCGGGATGAGTGGCACAGCTCAGTCTGCTGAAAGCGCAGCAGGAATGTCAGCTGCAAAGGTTTCAGTAGTAGATTCCAGATATATTTCCAAAGCACTGGCCTTTCAAGTGTTGGAAGCAGCAGAAATGGCTAAGGAAGGAAAAAGTGTGGAAGAAATTGTTGAGCGGCTGGATACAATTCGTGAGAATACAAAATTATTTGTAGTGGTGGATACGCTTGAAAATCTTGTAAAAGGGGGAAGAATTGGCAAAGGCAGAGCGATGATTGGATCTTTGCTTAATATAAAGCCAATTGCATCCCTTGAAGGAGGCGTATACACACCAGTTGCAAAGGTAAGAAGCCATACTCAGGTTGCAAAATATTTGGCTAAGCAATTTGCCGAGGATGTTAAGGGGAAAGCAATTAAGGGGGTAGGCCTCGTGCATGCAGAAGGTCATGGGCTTGCTTCTAAGCTGAAAATGATGATTGAAGAAATGACTGGTTACGAACACATTAAAATAGAAGAAACAACGCCAATTATCAGCACCCATACTGGTCCTGGAACAATTGGCTTTATGTATTATTTGGAAGATTAACTATTGACGCATGGTTCCTTTATGGAACCTTGCGTTTTTTTTATTTGGCTCTTTATGGATTTGTCTAAAACCTATTTTTGAGTAGTTTTTATACATGAGTAATTGTATGCAATCTTTAAAACTTTTCTCAATTAAGAGGTATTTTTGCGAGCTTTAACGAAATAGGTTAGTTAGCTATTTACAATAGAAGGATTCGGTGAATGTTTTATGAAAGATCAAATCAAAAACCTTCCTTTATTCAGAAAAGTGCTGTTATTCTCCTTTCTTATAACATTCTTCGTTACAGTGTTTACAGCGGGTATCAGCTTTATGGTTGAAACCAAACAGATGGAGGAACAGCTTTCAAACAGGGTAACGGAAATGGCTTCTCTTTGGAGCTCTGTTATTGCTTTTGAAGATGTTGAAAAAGTAAAGGAATTTCGAGATCCTGAACATCCAGCCTATAAAAGGCTTGAATATGTAATCTCTTTAGTAGATGAAAAAGCATCCTTTTCTAATGCTTCCCTGTTTATGCCTAAAAAAAATCATGATAGTTCAGTGATGTACTTAGTAACTTCTAAAAGCCAAAAAAATATTGGGTTGGAACCCTTTTCTAATTATTCAGCAGGAGAGGCATTTTTGGAGGGTTTTTCTAAGTCGATTAGCCATAAGAACACAGCATCCAGCAAAGTTTATCGCGATCAATATGGAATGTGGATTTCTGCCTTTGCACCTATAACAGACTCGCAGGGCAATATTACAGCCATTCTATGTATTGATATTGATGCAGCAGTGATAGACTCATTTCAGAAGGATTTGGCTTTGTATCTGTCAGGTTTCTTTTTAGCCATTATCATCCTTGTATATTTTATTTTAAGACGCGGACTTAAAAAAGTTCTAGAGCCGATCAATGATATAATCTCAGGCTTTAAAGAAGTGAGCAGCGGAAACTTTAATGTGAAGCTAAAGCCATCAAATCAGTCGGATTTGGGGGTTCTTTCCGAAAGATTCAATTTTATGACAAACCAGTTGTCCATTCTTTTTGAGAGATTGTCTGCAACTTCGGAACAATTCGGATCCGTTCAAAGGACCATCCCCTCTTCACACCGGTTTGAAGAAGCTATAGGCGAAATGGAACACATTATGCAAAGAACAAAAATCCTGAGGGAGCTTCAAAGAGCGGAAAAGATGAATGCAATCGGCCAGCTTGCTGCATCGGTCGCCCATGAAATCAGGAACCCAATGACAGTGGTAAAAGGTTTTCTGCAAATCTTTTTGGCAAAAGACCAAATGAGCGAAGAAGAACGCATGTATATAAAGCTAATGATTGATGAAATGGAAAGGGCTGAGACAATTATTAATGATTATTTATCACTCGCTAAACCAGATTTGGATCAGGTTGAAGACCTTGAGGCGGGTGAACTTGCGTCAAAAGTGATGGATTTAATGAATTCTTATGCAATTATGTCTAAAAACATCTCTATTGCATCGAATATTTCCGGTGGTGTTTTCATTAGGGCGAACACGAGTGAGCTTAAGCAAGTACTGATCAATATTTATAAAAATGGCATTGAAGCGATGAAAGATGGAGGAAGATTATCTCTATCGGTCTTTCAAGATGGCCAATATGGAGTTTTTGAAATAAGGGACACAGTGATAGGCATGACAAAAGAGGAACTGGAAAGATTGGGTACAGCCTTTTATTCTTTAAAGGAAAAGGGAACAGGAATGGGACTGCTGGTTTGTTACCAGATCATTGAAAGAATGAAAGGACGAATAGAGGTTGACAGTGAAAAAGGAAAAGGAACAGTTTTTAAAATTTACATTCCAATAGCCAAAGGGTAAAAAGGATACAAGCCAGATGACCTGGAATTGAAAAATTTTGCCATTTCTTTTTCCACCCTGAATACATTTAATTAGGGAGGTGGGGGGATGAAGAAAAAAAATGTTCTATTTTTCAGTGACTTTGGAATTGATGACTTTGTTGCTGTTATTTTTGCCTTTTTCTCTGAAGAGATTAATATAGTTGGCATTGTAGCTGATTATGGGAATGTGTCGAGGGAAGATGCGTTGAGAAATGCTGCTTATCTGAGGGAGTTGACCGGCCAAAAGGACATACCTGTATTTAGCGGAGCCGTTTTGCCCCTGACTGGAGAAGTTCCAATATATTACCCAGATGTTCACGGATTGGAAGGGCTTGGCCCGATTGTACCAAAAATAGAACAAAATGTTGATTTGTTTGAAAACTTTGATGAATTTAAAGAGCTGATTAATAGATATGAGAATGACATCTGCATAGTTAATGTCGGCAGGCTTTCTTCTTTGGCGGCCGCGTTTATCCTTTACCCTGGACTAATGGGAAAAGTAAAAGATTTTTATATAATGGGTGGTGCTTTCAATGTCCCCGGGAACGTTACCCCTGTAGCAGAAGCCAATTTTTACGGTGACCCATACGCGGCAAATGTTGTTTTTGATAATGCACCGGTAAAAATTCACGTGTACCCGCTTGATGTTACAATGTCTGCAATTATAACTCCTGCTGTAATAGATGCTCTGGATGCTTATTATCAATCTGTACAAAATAAGGTGGGTCTCCTAGTGAAACCAATGGTTGACTATTATTTCCAATTTTATAAGAAAACTTATCAAGGCATTAGCGGGAGCCCTTTGCATGATTTATTTACGTTTTGGGCCATGCTTGACATGGCAGAAGTTCAGTATAGGGAAGTGCCTGTAAGATAATAGTAAATAGAGGTGAAGCATTTGGGCAAAGCATCGGTGACTTTAGGAATGTTCCACCTGAGGATAAGATGAAATACCGTATCCATAAAATAGCCGTGCAATTTAATTATTCTTCTTTTATTAAAACATTTTATGATGTTATGACAAACCATAAGACAAGAACACCCTAATTAGCAGGGTGTTTTTTCTCTTCTACTGCCACATGGAGCAAGGGTCAGGGGAGACCCCGCAGGAGCGTAGTGACGAGGAGGCTCCCCGGGCCGCCCTCGGAAAGCGAAGCAACTGGATGCAACCTTTGATATAAAAGTGGAAAATACACTTGTCAGAACAGGTGTAATCGACTAATGAAATTCTGTTCACAGGTTTGTCACAGGTATTTCTTTCTTCTTTCATGAATATTTGCTAAAATTAGCTTCGTAACTAATTAAAGCAGGTGAAATTATGAAATTACGAGTTTTGGCAATGATTAGCTTAGCTGCTATTCTACTTCTTTCAGCATGCGGACAAAGTGGAATAAAAAATGCTTTAAATTGGGAGCTGGCAGATTTTACTTATATCAATCAAGATAATAAGGAATTCGGTTTAAAGGATCTTGAAGGTAAGGTTTGGGTTGCAGACTTTATTTTTACAAACTGTGAAGATGTTTGTATGCCCATGACAGCCAACATGAAAAAGCTTCAGCAGCTGGCTGAAGAAGAAGGCATTGAAAATATTGAGTTTGTTTCCTTTAGTGTTGACCCTAAAGTTGATACACCGGAAGTGTTAAAAGAGTTTGGATCTCAATATAGTGCAGATTTCAGCAACTGGCATTTTCTGACCGGTTATGCCCAGGAGGATATCGAGCAGTACGCTATGGATTACTTTAAAACAATAGTGAAAAAGCCGCAAACTGGAGATCAGGTAATTCATGGGACAGACTTTTACCTAGTCGATCAGGAAGGCAAAGTAATGAAATACTATACTGGACTTGCTGAAATTCCTTTAGATGAGATCATCAAGGATATCAAAGCCTTACAATAGACCTTTATAAGGTCTATTTTTCTTTTTTGTCTTGTTAATCAAACTTTAAGAGGGTTTGTTTTTTCAAATAAGACGCACATGTTATAATATGAATGACTTAATGGGGGCAGGTGATAAAATGTTCAGAAAATTCACCTTCATCTTTTTTAGCTTGTTTCTGCTGGTTTCCTGCAGTTTTAGTCCTTTAACTAATAAGGATATAGTTCAGCCTAACAAACAATCAGAACTATCTGCGAAAGAACAAATTCCACTGGGTTTCTTTCCAAGAAATCTTACGATTGCATCTGTTGGGGATTCCTTAACTCAGGGTGTTGGCGACAGCACTGAACGAGGCGGCTATTTGCCTTATCTCGAAGAGCTATTGGAACAAGAGAGAAGTGTTCAAGATGCAGCTTTATATAATTTTGGTGTTAGAGGCAATCGTTCCGATCAATTATTAAAAAAATTAGCGACTGATGAAGTAAAAAATGCTGTGAAAAATACAGATGTAGTTATCATAACCATTGGCGGCAATGATGTAATGAAAGTGGTGCGGGAAAATTTTTCAAACCTAAAAATGAAAGCTTTCACAAAGGAAAAGATAAATTATGAAAAAAATTTAACTGAGGTTTTAAATACAATAAAAGAGGTAAATCCAAATACTAAGATTGTTTTAATAGGTTTATATAACCCTTTCTTAAAGTGGTTTTCAGAAATTAGGGAAATTAGTGATATTCTTGAAGACTGGAATAATACAAGCCAAGCCATATTGGCACAGTATCCAGGAACCTATTTTGTTGAAATAGATGATATATTCCAAAATACTCAGGAAAATCTCTTATTTACCGATTATTTTCATCCAAATGACAAAGGATATGAATTAATAGCAGGGCGTGTCTATGAAACCCTGACAGAAGAGGTTTTAAAGGAGCTGCCATATAAAAGAGAAACAGCAGGAAATGGAGAGAGTGCAGTTGAAAGATAACAAGTGGAAAAATCTTTTTTTTGTTTTACTGGCGATTAATGCATTCATTATCATATTTTTGCTGATTTTTATTAGCTTGCCAGCTGAAGATGAAGAATATTTAGCTAACAAAGTTAATGAAAGTAATTATGTACCTTTTAATATTCAGGCAAATAAAGAGGATCTTAATAGGGTAATCAACCATTATCTTGAAAAAGAAGGGCTGACTGGAGGAGCGATTGATTATAAAGTGCTGCTGAATAACGAAGTGGATTTATATGGTTCAATCCCATTTTTTAGCCAGGATCTGCAAATGAAGCTTTCGTTCGAACCGGAAGCATTGGAAAACGGGGATGTAGTTCTTCAGCAGAAATCAATATCCGTCGGGCAGATGAATCTGCCTGTCTCCCATGTTCTAAAATTGGTCAGGGATCGTTATAAACTTCCCGAAGGGGTCACCATTCAGCCTAAGGAAGAAAGAATATATGTGTCACTGCAAAAAATGAAGCTTAAAAGTGATGTGAAAGTAAAAGTGGATGAATTTAATTTAAAACAGGATGATATCCGATTTACTCTTTTAGTTCCTGTAAAATAATTAGCATGGATAAGGAATCCTTTCAGAAACTGAAAGGATCCTTTTTTTATTATATGCTGGCTACTTTTTCGAATCAGCATCAGCCAGGAAGAATGATTGCTTCTAATTCAGGCTCACCGGCTACGGAGCCCACTGCCAATAAGGTATATACCTGATCTGCCTTAAATTGGGTGCGCGGTATTGCTAAGGCAACATTGGGAGTACCGGCAATTCTCGCTTCCAAATCGACAGTCATAGGGGTTAAAGCCAGATATTTGCTGGCCTGCCGGAACGATATGTTCGGAAAAATCACATCCCGATTTTTCACAGCAATATCGACAGCCGGGGCATCCGGTGAAAGATGGACAAACCTGATTTTTGTTTCTCCGGATGGCACATCAGGCTGATCTTCTAAAACCACAAGCTTTAACTTTGCGGCGTTTCCTGCGGCAATCACTGTATATACCTTCCCAGATTCAACTGTAATCTTTCTGCTTAATACAGTAGAAACCATATTTCCTGCCGGGTAAATATCAATCTGGTATCTTCCTGCCGGCAATGATAGGTAATCACTTGCTTCTTTATATGGAAAGTCCTTCAATATTCTTGTGCCGTTTACATAGATATCAACCGGGCCAGCATCAGGTGATGTATGAACAATGCGTACTTTTGCTGTTGCTTGCTGGGTTTCTTCACCTGCCGGCATCATATTATTTGTGCGCATCATATGCATTGCATAGTTAAGACAGTGAAGATGTTTCTGATAATAGGCAATATGTTTAGCCGGATCTATATATTTAAAGTATTGTGCTAAAAGGTCATACTTTGCTGCTTTTTGAAAATACCATTGGTGGTTTCTGTCTTTAGCCATACTCCTCGCTCCTATCTCATTTGCTTACATCCATAACATATGCGTTTCTTTGGGTTGGTGTCACAACTTGAAGGAGCCCTTTAATCATTTAAGATTAGGATGAAAATTAAATAAAGTCTTTACTTTTGGCGTAATCTTCCATATAATAAAAATAAATAAACGAAAGCGGGTGATGTGCTATGGCAAAAGGAATTCTTGTTTATACGTTCATTGTAGATAATTCAGGCACAGCCCAATTGGAATTCGTTTAATCGAGCGGAAACTGTAATGTTTTTCCTATGCTTATTAAACCATGGGCTGATGGCCTATGGTTTTTTTGTTTGCGAAAATACGGAAGTGGCATAAGAAGTGCTTTCCAAAATAATAATAAGCATGGAGGAACAAACCTTGACTATTAATAACTATGGATTTGATGATTATTTTAAAGAAGCATTTTCAGCATATGAACAAAAGGAGTATCAAATTGGACGTGTCGCCTTAGAGCATAAAAGGATGTACCGTGTCTGGACGGAAAAAGGGGAATTGCTTTGTGAAGTAACAGGCAAATTCTCATTTGAAGCTACTGCCAGAGAAGACTACCCTGCAGTTGGTGATTGGGTTGTAATTAAAGAGAGGGCTGGTGAACAGCGTGGGTCGATTCATGCTGTGCTGCCAAGAAAAAGCAAGTTCTCAAGAAAATCTGCGGGGGTAAGTACGGAAGAACAAATTGTTGCCGCTAACGTGGATACCATCTTTCTAGTTAACTCACTTAACGAGGATCTAAATTTAAGGAGATTGGAAAGATACTTGCTATTATCCTGGGAAAGCGGTGCTAACCCTGTCATTGTTCTGACAAAGGCAGATCTTTGCAGTAATCTGCTGGAAAAGCTTGAAGAAGTAGAAAGTATTGCAATGGGGGTCCCTATTGTTTCAATTAGTGTAGTAGAAGAGAAGGGAATAGAAGGCTTGAAGCCATTTCTTGGACCAGGTAAAACAATAGCATTGCTTGGTTCGTCAGGTGTAGGAAAATCGACACTCACAAATTATCTGCTTGGGCAGGAAAAGCAAAAAGTTCAGGATATCAGAGAAAGCGATGATAAGGGGAAACACACAACTACTCACCGTGAACTCATTCTGCTTCCTGAAGGCTCGGTGCTGATTGACACTCCGGGAATGAGAGAGCTTCAGCTGTGGGAAAGCGAAAGCGGACTTGCTGAAAGCTTTACTGATATAGAATCAGCCGCAAAAAACTGCAAATTCAGGGACTGTACACACGAGAATGAACCTGGATGTGCTGTTATCCTGCAGGTCGAGAAAGGTACCCTTTCCGGTGCGCGCCTTAATAGCTATAAAAAGCTTCTGAAGGAGCTTGCTTATTTAGACAGAAAACAGGATAAGCGGGCACAATCGGAGGAACGCAAACGCTGGAAAAAAATCAGCGCCGGCGTAAAGCATAAAAGAGTATAAAATTTCAGAAACCTCTTCATTGAAGGGGTTTCTTTTGCATATGAAAGATATTTTCATTAATCTTATGTATATGGCGTAAAATCTTCTTTTAAAGGGAAAAAGTAAAAGGTAGAGAAGTGCCGGAAAGAGGTGGACAGAATGGGAGATAAACAATACGAAGCAGCAACATTTGCAGGAGGCTGCTTTTGGTGTATGGTGAAGCCATTTGATGAACAGCCCGGAATCAAGGAAGTGATATCCGGCTATACCGGAGGAAATGTGAAGAACCCTACCTACCAGGAAGTATGTTCAGAGACAACTGGCCATTATGAAGCAGTCCAAATCGTGTTTGATCCCCAGGTTTTTCCTTACGAAAAGCTCCTGGAATTGTATTGGCAGCAGATTGATCCGACAGATGAGGGCGGCCAGTTTTACGATAGGGGCCAGTCATACCAGACAGCCATTTTCTATCACAATGAAAGCCAAAAACAACAAGCAGAGGAATCGAAGCAAGAGCTGGAGAAAAACGGTCCTTTTACAAAACCGATTGTGACAAAGATCCTTCCGGCTTCAGACTTTTACCCTGCAGAAGATTATCACCAGCATTACTACAAAAAGAATCCAGGAAGGTACGAAGCATATCAGACCGGATCAGGAAGAAAGGCCTTTATAAAGGCACGTTGGGGTGAAAGCATATGAAGAGCAATAAAGAGGAATTAAAGCAGAAACTCAATCCTATGCAGTATGATGTAACTCAGAATAATGGTACAGAACCTCCATTTCGCAATGAATACTGGAATGAATTTAAAGATGGAATATATGTGGATATTGTATCTGGAAAACCTCTCTTCAGCTCAAAGGATAAATATGATGCAGGATGTGGATGGCCGAGCTTTACCAAGCCTATCGAAGAGAATGAAATTTTGGAAAAAGAAGATCAGAGCCATTTCATGGTCAGGACAGAAGTGAGAAGCAAAACAGCAGATTCACATCTTGGCCATGTTTTTGATGATGGGCCGGGACCTGCCGGCCTGCGTTACTGCATTAATTCAGCTGCTCTTAGGTTTATTCCTAAGGAGAAGCTAGAGGAAGAAGGTTACAAAGAATATCAGAAATTATTCGATGATGCAAATTAAGAATTGGAAGGTGTTTTTATGTTTAAAAAGCTATTTGGAAAAAAAGAAGCCTTAAAACCTTTAGAAGTTAGGGCTGCATTAACAGGCAGAGCTATTAATCTTGAAGAAGTTCCGGATCCAGTGTTTGCTGAAAAAATGATGGGGGATGGCATTGCTATCGAACCTTCAGAAGGGGTAGTTGTCTCACCAGTAAATGGAGAGATTATGCAAGTTTTCCCGACAAAGCATGCCATTGGAATCCGTGCTGAAAATGGGGCGGAAATTTTAATTCACATCGGTCTTGAAACGGTCTCCATGAAAGGGGAAGGATTTGAGACACATGTTTCTGAAGGCTCAAAAGTTAATGCAGGCGAAAAGCTAGTTACGTTTGATTTGGATCTTGTTAAAGAGAAAGCGAAAAGCACGGTTACTCCAATCATCGTAACAAATGGCGACAAGATTGCATCACTTGAGAAAAACGCTGAAGGTCCTGTAACAAGAGGTAACTCTCCAATCATGACTATTACGGCGAAATAAAAAGAAAAGCCGCCTTGTGAAGGGCGGCTTTCCTTTTTATAATTTATTATTACATAGAATGTTCCTTCACTGGATTCCCCTTTGAAGTCATTCCGCCTGAGAGAATAAACTTCATGGCGTTTTCAGGCTTAACATCAATAATCTCAACATGTTCTTTGGGGATTAAAAAGGTGAAGCCTGCTACCTGAAAAGTTTGGGGAACATATACAGCTATATATTCCTTTAGGGGATGATAAAAATCCTCCAGCTCTTCCGATGTTATGAACCCAAGGCTCTTCATTTCAGTTCCTGGTATCGTAACAAGTGCTACTTTTGAGAATGACTTTTTTTCGCCCAAAAAAGAGTGGACAGTATCCTTAATCACCGAGTAAATTGTTTTAACAAGGGGAATTTTTTCAAGGAGGCGATCAACTAGCTTGATAATGGAACCGGTAATAAATTTTGTTGAAAGCCACCCAAATAGAGTAATCAGTACTAATGTAGCCAAAAGTCCGACACCTGGAATATAATCTTCTTTCAGGTAGGGCTTCAGAACATTCCCCATAAGGCTATCCAAAAATAAAAAAGTTTTGACGACTACAAAAATCGCTAAAATAATGGGTACAATGGTTATAATCCCATTAATAAAATTCTTTAACAAGCTTTTCATTACTTTATTTCTCCTCTTCCAAGCGGGAAAAAATTTTTCTATTCTGCTTTTGTCAGGATGGAAGAAATCTGTATGACAGAATCGTCCAAATTATTATTGACTGATTTTTCACCCGTCACAATAAACTTTACATGATGGGGACCATTTTCGAGCCCGCTCGCAATATACTGATATCTTTCTTTTGTTAAAGGCCACCATGCAGAAAGCGATGTAACAAAAACTTCATCAATAAAAACATCCATCTTGCTGCCCATTTCGCTTCTGATCATATTTACTCCTAAAAAAGGACCGGTAAACTGATATTCCAGGCTGTCACCAGGTTGGCTGCTTTCCCAAATGCCGTCCTTGTGTATAAATGAACCTGATATGTCTGTTACATGCGGTATAGAAGCAATTTCAAAGTCTGTATCCTCATTAATTGGAGCGGATAAGGCAGCTGTTTCTGCTTTATTAGCAATAAATTCTTTTAACTGTTTATATAATGTATCTGCATAGATTTCATAGCCTGCATCATTGGGATGGACCATATCCTTTGTCAGTTCCTCGATAGGCTGTCCTGATTGTTCAAAGGGTTTTCTCATATCAATATTTTTTGCTCCATAATGTTTTGAAATAGTTGTTATAGCCTGGGCAAACGCTGCATTGTCAAGCGGGCTTTCAGTAATTGTAATAATTTCTGTATCTGGATAAAGCTGTTTAGTCTTCCGGATTAAACCTTCATAAAAAAAAGAGAATTCCTCTTCATTCATATATTTACGGTCATTTTCCCCAAAAACGATAAACGTTAAGTCAATTTTTCCAAAATGCTTTGATTGCTGCAGCTTATAGAAACCTTCAAACGCAGTTGCGCCGCTTTGTACTAATGAATGTCGCTTGGCTTTAATCCCATACTCTTTATGCAAAAGGCGTTCAAGCCGGGAAAACCATGCCGTTGATTTTGAGGTTGCGCCTGAACCCCTGCCGATGCTATCTCCAATGATAAGATAATTGATATTCTCTTTGCTGGCCAGTTTTTCATAAACACTAGTAGGATTGGCGCTTTCTACTTTTGTTATGCTATCAAATAATTGATACAAACCATAAATAAAAGTGATGATAAAAAAATATATGCCAATCTTCCTTTTTTTCATTGGTTTGCCTCCCCATTTATATACAATTTCCTTATTGTTATCGTACCCTAATAATGCCTATGGTGAAAAGCTTAAATATGAGGTAAAGCGATTTTTTATTAAAAATGGGCAAATGCACATGCGGGTCAAGTCCCTGCCACATACATTAATATTGAAAATGCCCAAGAAATCTTTGTTGAGGAGTGATTGTTAATGTATAAAGGTGCAGTTGCTGGTGCAGGTTACGACCAATGCTATCCTGGATATGGATATCCTGTAGCAGGTGCTCATTACGGCGGAGGTTATGGCGGATTTGCCTTAATCGTTGTATTGTTCATTTTATTAATTATCATCGGAGCATGCTGCTGCGGCAAGTGGTAATATAATGGATTTAAAGAGGGCTGTCCTTAAGGGGCAGCCTTTTTTATATTTGGCTGTTTTCGCAAAGTTTGTTGCTTACAAACTAGTTTTAATTACTGAGTTGATTGGAGTGGAAGGCACTTGACTCCTGCGGGAAGAGAGGGAGCGTGAGACCCCGCAGGCGTGAAACGCCGAGGAGGCTCCCGTTCCTCCCCGCGGGTTCGCTGCGTGACTGGAGCGGAAATCAACGGGCAAGCTTTATAGTCCAAAAACAACAATCTATACGAAAATAGCCTTATATTTTGTTCCTTTGGGGGAGGTCCATTTTGAAGGGAGGCGTAAAGAGAACGTAACGTAGGAACGCCGCTCGGAAATACATTAACGCTCGTGAAAAGCAAACGACCTCGAGCGTAAACGCCGTGAATACGGCACTATCCCCATCCATACATATCTTTATCTGAATTTATACAATTAAAAGTAAATTGCTTAAAAACCGAACGTTAATCATTTTTAATAAAATATAGTTCGTAAATAAATTGACCGATTAAGTTAAATTTGATATAGTTACATTTGGTTAAAGAAATAAACGAAAAATGCGTCTGGGGGAATGGGACGATGAAAACAAATTATGATGTAATAGTTGTCGGCGCTGGGCCGGCGGGAATATTTACTTGCTATGAGCTAACGCTGAAAATGCCTGAAGCTAATATCTTATTAATTGATAAAGGTCATGATATATATAGAAGAAATTGTCCAATTTTACAGAAAAAAATTGAGAAGTGCCCGCCGGCTGCAGGGAGAAAAGAGTTTGCAGGATGCCTTCCCGCGTGTTCTATCACAAATGGTTTTGGCGGAGCAGGGGCTTATTCAGACGGAAAGTTTAATATCACAAGTGAATTTGGCGGCTGGATGACCGATTATCTTCCTGATTCCCAAGTTGTTGAATTGATTAAATATGTAGATGAAATTAACCTGCAGCACGGGGCGACTGAAAGCATTACCGATCCGATGACTGATGAAGTGAGGGACATCGAGCGCCGCGGATATGCAGCCGGACTTAAGCTTCTACGTGCCCAGGTGAGACATTTAGGTACAGAACAAAACCTTGAAATTCTAAAAAGCATTTATGAATATCTTCGTGAAAAAATTGATATGTCCTACAAGACAGAGGTTGGAGATCTAATCACAGAAAAAACAGCTGATGGCCATAAGATTGTGGGAGTGAAGCTGAAAGCAGGAAATGAAATACATGCTGAAAAAGTGGTTGTTGCACCTGGAAGAGATGGATCTGTCTGGCTTGCGAACCTTCTAAAGTCGCGCCGTTTAAAAATGATCAATAATCAGGTGGATATTGGTGTTCGTGTTGAAACATCCAATATTGTCATGGAAGAGATAAATAAGCATCTTTATGAAGGAAAATTCACCTTCAACACTTCAGTTGGAACTAGAGTCCGAACCTTCTGCAGCAACCCATCAGGGCACGTAGTAGTTGAGAATCATTCGGGAATTATGCTTGCAAATGGCCACGCTTATAAAGACCCAAAGCTGGGAAGCCCGAATACAAACTTTGCGTTGCTTGTTTCCCATACATTCTCTGAGCCCTTCGATAAGCCGAATGAATACGCTCACGAAATTTCAAGGCTTGCGAACAGTCTCTCAAATGGCGGGATCATCGTTCAAAAGTATGGGGATATTTTAAAAGGCAGAAGATCTACAGAGAAAAGAATTAAAGAAGGCTTCCTGGAGCCAACTTTAAAAGAGGCTGTACCAGGAGATTTAGGCCTTGTTCTTCCATACAATACAATGAAAAGCCTAGTAGAAATGACAGAGGCGTTAAACCATGTTTCACCTGGCCTTGCATCCGAGCATACACTTTTCTACGGTGTTGAAGCAAAATTCTATTCGGCCCGCCCGAGGTTAAACGATCGATTTGAAACAGAAATCAGCGGCCTTTATGTCGGTGGAGACGGTGCAGGAATAACAAGAGGGCTTGCCCAGGCAGGTGCTTGCGGAGTTTGGATTGCAAGAGACATTGTTGAAAAAACAAAGAATGCCCCAAGAAGGGAACCTGTAACTGTATAAAGTAATAAAGGGCCTTGCTGCAAAGCAGGTCTTTTTTTGTTATACAGTGATAACCATCATTCCAGGATCTGCAAATCTCTGTTAAAATATTTGTATTTAACAGTATAAGGAGAGGAAGTACAATGCTTGCAGAGCGCTTGAAGCCTGGTGATGAAATCAGGGTGATTGCACCGTCCAGAAGCATGGCAATCATTAAGGGGGAGCAATTAAGAATTGCACAGGAGCGATTAAACCAACTTGGTTTCACAGTTACTTTTGGAAAAAACGCAGAAATCCATGATGAGTTTTTCAGTTCTTCTATCGAAGACAGAGTGGAGGACTTGCATGAAGCCTTTACCGATCCGAAAGTAAAAGGGGTTCTAACAGTAATAGGAGGCTATAACGCAAACCAGCTTTTAAAATACATAGATTTTGAACTTATAAAAAACAACCCAAAGGTATTTTGCGGATTCAGTGATATTACTGCATTGCAGGGTGCGATTTATAAAAAAACGGGATTAATTACGTATTCGGGTCCCCATTTTTCAAGTTTCGGTGTTAAACATGGGTTCGAGTACACCCTCGAATCCTTTATTAATGCCGTCACAAATGATGCGCCGTATGAAATTGTCCCTTCTACCCACTGGAGTGATGACCCGTGGTATTTGGATCAGGAAGACAGGAAATTCTTAAAACAAGATGGCTATATAGTCCTTCAGGAAGGAGAAGCAGAAGGCGTTTTGATCGGCGGGAATCTTTGCACCCTTAACTTGCTTCAGGGAACCGAATTCATGCCTTCACTTAAAAACTCAATCCTATTCATTGAGGATGATGAAGAATCCCACCCACTCGCATTTGACAGGGATCTTCAATCATTGCTTCATCTTCCAGATGCACAAAGTATACAAGCAATTTTAATTGGCAGATTTCAGAAAAACTCCCAGGTAACTGAAGAAGCTCTGCGAAAAATTATTGATTCTAAAAAGGAGCTTAAAGGGATACCGGTCATTGCCAATGTGAACTTTGGCCATGTGCATCCTTTTGCCACCATCCCGATTGGCGCAAAAGCAGCTATTTCTGCCAATGGGACAGATACTGAAATTTGGATTGAACAATAGTAAAATTAAGCTCCGGCGGTAATGTCGGGGCTTTTTATTTGCAAGGCTTTGTTAAAGCAGACTGTTGATTTTGGCACTCTGCTGATTGAAGGGAAAATAACAGACATGCTTAACAAACCTATTTGTAAAAAATACAACCATTTCCTGTAGTATTTATCTGTTAAACTTTGTATGATATTTCTAACTTATCCAAATGAGGTGCAGGATGGAAATCATCAATGAGCTAAAAAGATTAGTAGAAAACAGGGCATTTATAAGTGCACTTAGTGTTTTATCAAAAGAATTGGACGAAATAAATAAATTAAAGCTTTCAGATATCAAAAAAAAATTGGCGGAAATCTCTTCGGTTGAAGATTTTAAAATGCTCCTTCAATTATTTGACCGGGGGATCATGTACCAATACAGCGGGTTCCTTGCTCGGTATGCACATCGCCGTTTCAACACGCTTCAAACTGCAGTTTGGTATTGCGAGGAGTTGAATGACAGCGGAAAAGCATTGGAAGCTGATGAGATTATATCTGAATATTTGAGTGAACAATCAGGGGAAGAAAATTCAGAGCTGGCAGTAAGTGCTTTGTTTACAAAGATTCATAGCCTTTTGGAG
This sequence comes from Cytobacillus sp. C11.1, assembly GCF_058145115.1. Classification (NCBI taxonomy): domain Bacteria; kingdom Bacillati; phylum Bacillota; class Bacilli; order Caryophanales; family Bacillaceae; genus Cytobacillus; species Cytobacillus sp. C11.1. The sequence goes on from NZ_CM176935.1 coordinate 2,583,560, forward strand.
ATGAAGAGAATGAAAGAAGCCGAAAAATGGCTTGCTGAAATGGAGGCTATTGCCAAGAAGCCGATATGGGATAAGACAGGATTTTTTTACCTGCAGACTGGTGATCGGGCTAAAGCAGAGATTTGCTTAAAGAAAGGTCTGAAGGAACAGGAGCGCGGCCATGTATGCTATCTTTTGCTATCCGATTTATATGCAGCAAATGGTGAACCGGAAGAATCTCTGAGCTTGATAAAAGAAGGAATCGTGCAGCATCCAGAAGTCCCGGCTTTACATATGGAACTGATCCGCCGCTACAGAGATGCAGGTTTAACTGATGAAATGCTTTCAGTAATGGACCAGCTTGATAGTCTTGTTCCCTCTCACGGATATAGACAATATTTTGAACATCTCAGGACTCTTTCTTTTTATCAGAAAAATGATCTTAAAAATCTGAAAGAATATGTGGATAAAAAGAAACTGAAGGAAAGTCCCTTTTCACTAAAAAATGCAATCAATTATGAAACGACCGTGAAGAAGCTTTCTATCACACCTGTTATTCAGAAAAGCAATTATTGTGTCCCTGCCAGCTTTGAAATGCTCTATTTATATTACGGAAAAAAAGCAAATCAGGATGAAATTGCCGAACATATTTTTGATGTATCAGGTTCAAAGCTATCTGCCTCTGTGATTATCTTGAAAAAGAAGGCTTCTCTTGCCGGTTTTTTACAGGAAGTGAAAAACGATATAAAGCTTTACTGAAAAAAGGTATACCGATCATACTTAGCGTCGATTTTGAGCATTCATCCCATGTCCAACTAATGACCGGATTTGATGACCGTTTTGGTTTTTATATGGTTCAAGATCCAAATTTTCTTGAAACTATGTATGTTACATATGGAGAATTTCTAAAGCTTCATATGAACACAAGCTTTTTGTCAATTGCAGCAGTTCCTATAGAGAAGGAAGACGAGCTGAACTTTTTAAATATTGTGGAAGATCAGTATTATCGGGAACTGCACTCCCTATCAGAGAAAGTTGAAGAGGATGAAAAGGAAAACACACCCATTATTGCCGATTTCTTAGCCTCCAATATGAATGAACCTTATACGCTTATTTATGCAGTAAAGTATTTATCTGGCGATATGCATAAGGAATTTGTTATAACTTGTGCAGCAAAACTGCTGGCCAGCCATCCAGAGTCTGACTTTTTTAAACTTCATGCAGCTCAGGCTTATATCCGTTTACAGGAAATGGATAAGGCGGAGAGGGTATTATCGATGGTTGAAAGAAAAACCTTTAGTCCTTTATATCAGTTTTTGCTGGGAAGGATCCATCTTTATAAAGACAAATACGAGTCTGCTATAACTTTATTCAGAAAATCTTTGGAGCTTGACCCTGATCAATTCTACACATGGAGTTATGTTGCTTTATGCTTCCTTTATAATTCTGAGCCTAAAAAGGCAAAGGAAATTTCAGATATTGCGATGTCGTTTTATGTACATGACCGCTTTATTAGGGTCAACCATGCTTTAATTCTCTCCGATTTGGAATTGGCAACAGAAGCCCGCTTTATTTACGATCAATTGCTGCGGGAGGATAAAGGTGATGCACATGTATGGTACGAGAGAGCAAAACTCGACCAAATAAAAGGAAAGCTGCGCAAGGCTGAGAGAGGGTTTATCGTTTCGGCCAGCTTGGATCCGGAAATCCCTTACCCATATTTGGCTCTTGCCGATTTGTATGAATATAACTTGGAAGACGAAACTCGAGCTGAAGAAATCTTAACTAGAGGCAAGAAGCTTGTCAATAGTCCTCAGCTTCTTATTCGTTTAGGTGACTTTTACAAGGATCATGAGGAATTTGAAAAAGCAGAGCAAGTTTACGATTCTTGCATAAATCACTACCCGGAAGAGATATTCGCATATCTTGGTTATGCATATGTTCTTTCAGAAATAAAGAGGATAGATAGGGCAGTTGAATTTTTAAGAAAACATGCTGGACGTTTTGGAGGGGATAGTGAGTTTTTGATTAATGGAGGAAAGATGTTTGCCGATTGGGCTGCAGAATCAGAAAACAGCAGCCTGCTAGAGGAGGCATTAACCTTAATTGAAAGAGGTTTTGACTATATTGATCAAAATCTGGTTGAGGCCCTGGAGCTCTATGTGAATATCCTGGAAGAGACACCATTTCTAGAGCGAGGCATATCTTTCCTTAAAGACAAAGCTGAGGAAGAAAAAGATCAAATTGAGTATCTTTGCTATGCAGGGACTTTATATGAAAGTGCTGGCCAGTATGGAGAGGCAATTCGTATTTACGAAAAGGCCATTAGGATACACGAAACTGGTTTTCCTTATTACAGGCTTGGCGAAACTTATTTTAAGCTTGAACATTTCGAACACGCTCTTGAAGCGTTGAATCAGAGTATAGTTCTTAATCCTAATGCAGAAGGAGCATATACTAGGCTTGCACAGATATACGGAATACTAGGTGATAAAAAGCAGGAAGCAGCCTATATGCTTCAGCTGCTCGATATTGCTCCTCTTAGAGTTAATGTTGAATATTTAACAAGCTTGATTACCAGTGAAGGTCTTAGTGAGTTTATAGAAAGATTGCACCTGAAAAAAGGCGAAGTTCTTGAAACATGGAGGCTGGACAGCCTGGCATATGCGTATGGTGCAGCAGGTGACAGTAAAGAGGAAGAGAGATGCCTGCAGGAAGCTTTGCAGCTATATCCAGACTTGTCTGAGGTAAAGCATCATTATTCAAAATTTTTCATGAAGAAAAAGAAAAATAAAGAAGCAAGACGTTTGCTGGAAGAATTAATTCAAGAAAACTGGGAAGATGAAGATTTATATGAGACTTTAATTGTGTTATTTGCAGAGACTAAAAAACTTCTTCAGCTTCCTATGTTTATGGCTAAGGTTAGATCAGATAAGAGTGAAAAAAGCCGGGTTTTTTACATGGCAGCACAAGCTTTGGAACAGTATGGAAGCGCCATAGATTGGGAGACTGAGCAAAGGCCTTCGCTCTTCGGAAGGGTTGTTCAGAAAATGAGGGATAAAACAAGGCAGATTACCTTATATGGGGTAATTATTGATCTATATGAATTATCGATCAAACATGACCCTATGAATAAGAGTGCCCCGGTTGGCCTGGCCAGATTCTATGAATCTGTCAATTTAGAGGAAGATGCAAAGAAGGTATTAAAAACTTCCCTTGAGAAAGGATGGGATTTCTTAACAGCCTACCAGCTTGCCCAGCTGCATCTATCTGGGGGCAGTGATCCACTCGAGGATGCAGCAGAAGTAAATAAAGCTATAAAGCTGCTGGATGCCTGTCTCGAAGAAAATCCTGGCGATACCCATCTTATGCTTTTAAAGGCGATTGCTTATACACAAAGAATGAGATTTACCCAGGCAGAAGAGCTTTTCACCAAAATTATTATGGAAAATCCCTATGAAACTGAAGCACATTTTAGATACGGCAATCTTTTAAACACAAGAAGGAGATATGAAGAAGCGATAGCAGTTATGGAGGAAGGTCTAAAAATCCATCCGAAAGATTCTTCACTTTTTATTGAAATGGGCATCTCTTATCATAAAATGAAAAACGTGGAAAAATCCCTCCAGCTTATGGATGAAGTGCTTGGTATAGATCCGGATCTATTAATGGCAAGATATAATAAAGCATGTTATCTATCAATCTTACACCGGCTTGTAGAAGCTGAAGCAGAACTGGATTATGTATTTGCTCATGACGAAGATGGATTTTTTCATGAACTTGCAGAAGAAGACAATGACCTTATTAATTTGAAAAAAAGCATGATTTAATTATGCTTTCAGCCACCATTGTGTGGCTGTTTTTTTTTTGCCTTCATTAGTATATTTCATTTTGGGGATATCGGCATTCTTTAAGAAAGATTTAATAATTCATTTCATACAATTTAATATATTGGCCAAAACACAGGATAGGTTTTTAAGCCAGAAGGCTGTTTGGATGTTAAGCCAGCAGCAGAGAACATATAAGCCGCAGGCGATTTTTCGCATTTTTTAGGGTGGAGGGAGTATTCTTAATGGACCAGTCGAACTTAATTAAGCCGATGCTTGATGGGCAATATCCGGTGATTGACTACGGCAAGGGCGTCTATTTATATGATAGCGATGGAAAGGAATACCTGGATGCGTCATCTGGCGCGATTACCGCGAATATCGGCCACGGTGTAAAAGAGATTATTGATGCCATGCATGAACAGGCAAAGAAAGTCTCCTTTGTGTACCGTTCTCAATTTACAAGCGAGGCAGCAGAAAAGCTTGCCCGTAAAATAGCTGAATTATCGCTTGGTGAATTAAATTGGAGTTTCTTTGTGAACAGCGGTTCGGAGGCCACAGAAACAGCTATGAAAATTGCAATCCAATATTGGCAGGAAAAAGGGATTCAAACAAAAACAAAGGTTCTCTCAAGGTGGATGAGCTATCATGGTATCACACTTGGAGCCTTGTCGATGTCAGGGCACACCGGAAGAAGGGCTCGTTTTATACCGCTTCTTGAGGACTTTCCTGTCATCCACCCTCCATATTGCTACAGATGCCCCTATAATCTCGAAGCGCCTGATTGTGGCTATTTATGTGCACATGAATTGGATACAGTAATCAAGCGTATAGGTGCGGAGAATATAGCTGCATTTATTGCAGAGCCGGTGATTGGTGCTGCCGGAGGAGCTATTGCCCCTCCCAGGGACTACTACAAGGTTATTAAAGAAATATGTGATCGAAACGAAATTTTATTTATAGCAGATGAGGTTATGACCGGATTTGGCAGGACAGGCACGATGCTTGCTTCAGAACAATGGAGTGTCGAACCTGATATCGTCGCACTGGGAAAAGGAATGGGGGCAGGATACGCACCGATAGCCGCTGCCCTTGTCAGTGATAAGGTTATGGAGCCGATTCTGGAAGGATCCAAAAGCATCATGAGCGGCCATACTTTAAGCGCTAACCCTCAATCCTGTGCAGTTTCACTGGCTGTTTTGGAATATATCGATAAAAATAAAATCATTGCTGAGGTGGGCAGCAAAGGAGTGTATTTAAAAAACAAGCTGTTAAAGCTGCAAACCAGGTTTCCTTTTATCGGTGACGTAAGAGGAAAAGGCCTAATGGTCGGACTTGAATTTGTAAAAGACCCTTTCACGAAAGAGCCATTTTCAAGAGAACTGGCGCTTACTCAAACAATAATAAATGTTGCACAGAGCCAGGGGCTGCTCATTTATCCTGCAGGTGCCGGTACTAATGGCAATAACGGAGATGCTATCTTGATTGCACCGCCATTGACAATAACCAAAAGAGAAATTGATGAGCTGGTGAAGCGCCTTGATACAACACTGCAAGTTTTTACTGAGAAATATCTGACCCTTGCTGAGGAAGAGGCTGAGTAGAATGGAGAACACTTTTCATAAAATCATCGATATTAATACAGCAATGGAACATTTTTGGGATGGCATGACCATAATGTTTGGAGGATTCGGTGGAATTGGTACACCTCCGACCATGATAGACGGAATTTTGGAAAAAGGGATAAAAGACTTAACCCTAATCGGAAATGATTCTGGCTTTCCCCATATTGGCATTGGAAAGGTAGTGAGTCAGGGGAGAGCAAAAAAAATGATTGCCTCCCATATAGGTTCGAATCCGGTCGCTGGCCAGTTAATGACAGATGGAAAAATGGAAGTGGAATTTTCGCCGCAAGGAATACTGGCAGAGAGAATTCGTGCGGGAGGAGCAGGTATTCCTGCAATTCTTTCTGATATCGGCATGGATAATGACATCGTAACAGGCAATAAACAAAGATGCAGATTAAATGGAAAAGAATATCTGATTGAGACAGCTTTAACTGCGGAGATATCCATTGTGTTTGCGAAAAAGGCCGATCCATATGGGAACTTGATTTATGACAAGAGTGCCAGAAATACCAATCCGCTTGTAGCAATGGCCGGGGATATGACTATTGCAGAAGTGGAAGAGATCGTCCCGCTAGGAAGTCTTGATCCGGATGAAATAGTTACGCCCGGCGTTTTTGTCGATTATATTGTCCCTTCGAAAGGAGTAAATTGGAAATGGGCATGGGAGTAGAAATCAGGAACCGTATAGCAAAGCGTGCTGCGGAGGAAATAACGAACGGAATGATTGTCAATCTTGGCATTGGAATCCCTTCGCTGGTTCCGAACCACTTGCCTGAAGGTACGAAGGTTATGTTCCATGCTGAAAATGGCATTACAGGAATGGGGCCTAGTCCGGAGAAAGGGAAGGAAGACGAAAATCTCTGCAATGCCGGCGGTTTTCCTGTTTCAGCAGTGAAGGGGGCATCTTACTGCGATAGTGCTGTTGCCTTTGGAATGATCCGAAAGGGAAGGGTAGATATGACCATTCTTGGCTCCTTACAGGTAAGTGAAAAGGGGGATTTAGCCAACTGGATCGTGCCCGGCAAAAAAGTGCCAGGGATGGGCGGTGCAATGGAGCTCGCACAAAAAGCCAAAAAAGTTATTGTAGTAATGAACCAGACAGACAAACATGGAAATTCAAAAATCGTTAAGGAGTGTACGCTCCCCCTCACATCCGCCAACTGTGTCGATATGATTATAACGGAAATGGCGGTTTTTCAATTGTCCCATGATGGACTGAAATTAATGGAATTATTTTCTCCTCATTCGGTTAACGAAGTAAGAGCTAAAACGGGCTGCAGCTTTACTATTGCTGAAAATATAAGAGTGATTGGTTAATATACCTCTGCTCACCTCATAGTGTTAAGGAATTAGAATAAGGGAGAGAAATTATATGGAAGCTCAACAAAAAATTAAACAATGGCTAGAAGAAAATAAACAACGGGGAGTAAGAATTCTCCAGCAGCTTGTCCAAGAAGGCAGTACCCGCGGAAATGAAAGCAGGGCGCAGGCTGTGATCATTGAAAAATGCCGGAAACTGGGACTAAACCTCGATATTTGGGAGATTGGAAAGGATGTTTTGATCAAACATCCGGCCTTTTCCTCTGACAGAAAGGATTTTTCCGGAAATCCCAATGTAGTAGCAACCTTGAAAGGAGCAGGTGGCGGGAGATCCCTGATCTTGAATGGGCATATCGATGTAGTGCCTGCAGGGGACAGGAATGATTGGGAATATGATCCTTTCAGCGGCAGGATCGAAGACGGAAAGCTATACGGGCGGGGTTCGACAGATATGAAAGGCGGAACTGTCTCACTTCTGCTTGCAATGGAAGCAATTATCTCTTTAGATATTAAGCTGAAAGGCGAGGTGATTTTTCAAAGTGTCATAGAAGAAGAGAGTGGCGGCGCCGGTACACTGGCTGCTGTCTTGCGGGGATATAAAGCCGATGGGGCGATTATACCCGAGCCTACTAATATGAAGATTTTTCCAAAACAGCAGGGGTCCATGTGGTTCCGCATAACAGTCAAAGGAAGATCTGCGCATGGAGGCACCCGCTATGAAGGAGTTAGCGCAATAGAAAAAGCAATGATTGTTATGACAAAGCTGCAAGAATTGGAGAAAGCTAGAAATTTAAAAATAACAGACCCTCTATATAGCAACATTCCTATTCCGATTCCTATTAATATTGGGAAAATAAATAGCGGTGAATGGCCTTCTTCAGTTCCCGATGTTGCGGTAATTGAAGGAAGGATGGGCGTTGCTCCGGATGAAGATATGAAATCAGCTGAAAAAGAGCTCGAATTATGTATGAAGAAAGCTGCTGAAAAAGATGACTGGCTTAAAATGAACCCTCCTCAAGTCGAATGGTTTGGCGGACGATGGATCCCAGGGACCCTGGAAGATAATCATCCGCTTATGTCCGTTCTATCCAATTCCTTTGAAGCAGTTAAAGGGAAGCAGCCTGAAGTAGAAGCCTCTCCCTGGGGAACGGACGGTGGAATTTTATCCAGGATAGGAGATACCCCTGTTGTTGTGTTTGGCCCGGGCGTTACAGAAGCAGCCCATGATGTAAATGAGTATATTCCCATTCAGGAAGTGTTTGACGCTGCTGAAATAATTGCTCTTGCTATTATGGATTGGTGTGGTACTGAAAATTGATCGGCACAATTGAAGAAAATCTTTTATTAAACAGGCATGGGTCGTGAAGGCTTTAAATATGCAGTCGAAGCAATGGCGGTAAAGAAGGCTGATTGGCTTTAAGGTTGGATAAGTGCAGCATTTTGAAGTTGGCCTAAATGGTCCGGGTTGGCCGGAATTTTAGTGAAATCGGCCGGTAAATCATGATGAACCTTATATTGCCTGGCCGAATGGCCGGGTAATTTTATTAAAAAATAAGGGGGTCTAGATAGATGAATAGTACTGCAACCATTAAAACGGTTAAAAAAGAAAATTTCTCAGTGGAAATGTACATTGATTCTTTCAATAAACGTGTAAGAGTGGATGGTTATTTAGGAAATTTACAGGAAGCGATCCTCGAAGCAGAAGCAGCTGTGAACGCACATCAAAGTGAAAAATTAATATTCAGAGGAAGAGCGGAGAATTACGCTGCCCTGCTGGCCCACGGTTTTCAGTGCGAGGCGATCATCGATGGTTATTTCCTTGGGTCTGACCAATATTTTTTCTGCAAATATTATTCGGATCAAAGAAGGACAAGCGGACATTGGATTACTGAGGATAGTATTGTTAAAAATGTTCTTGCCCTTGAAAAAAACAGGGACGTGATTATGCCTCCTGCCGAATACAAGCTAATAAAAGTAACACAGCTGGATGCCGAGAAGCTTGCCGCCCTCTATCGAGAAGTTTTTCAGATTTATCCCACACCGCTCCATGATCCCGTATATATAAAAAAAACAATCCAAGAAGGCACCATTTATTATGCATTTCAGTATGGAGAGAATCTGGTCAGCGCAGCTTCCGCAGAAGTAAATCTTTTTTATAAAAATGCAGAATTAACAGATTGCGCTACACTTCCTTCCCACCGCAAACACGGCTTGATGAAAATTCTGCTTGAAAAATTGGAAGAAGATTTGCAGTCGCAGGGAGTCTATTGCGCCTACTCCATTGCCAGAGCCCTGTCATTTGGCATGAATGCGGTCCTTCATCAGCTTGGCTACAAGTATCGGGGCCGTCTTCTCAATAACTGTTATATTTTCGATAAACTTGAGAATATGAATGTTTGGATAAAGGATTTGGCGGCATTGGATTGAAAATTCGCCTCTTCTAAGAGAGGTTGAATTTCTTTACTATGGTGGTAGTTAATCCAGTTGAATGACGATAAAAAAGATGCGGCTCTCCAGAGAAAAATCCAGCTGATTAACGACGAAAAAGGGAGCGTCTCTCGAGGTATGGTAGTTAATGCTTAGGGCGAACAACGATAAAGATTCAGTCCTTAAGAAATAGCATTTAATCTGCTTTTACCGGTGACACTTTTAAAAACTGCAAAGACAGCCCTTCATCAAAAGAATACTCTCCCATAACCCAAAAAAAGCGCCAGATTTTCGGCACCATGATGACAAGTTTTCGGCACTCCCTCATATACATGTAGGGGAGGGGATCATGATGTCCGATACACAAGCTATGTCAAAGGAAGTTCTTGCTGCCATTTTAAAAGGTATCGATGAAGGGATCCATGTAGTGGATTTGAATGGGAAAACCATTTTTTATAATGAAATTGCTGCTAAGCATGATGGTTTGGACGTCTACGAGGTTCTGGGCAAATCAGTTCTGAATGTTTTTCCATCATTGGATGAAGAGACAAGCACGCTATTAAAGGTAATCAAAACCAAAAAACCGATTTACAATCAAACACAATCGTATGTTAATGTCCATGGCGTACAAATTGAAACGATCAACACAACACTGCCAATCCTGGTAAATGGGAAAGTAGCCGGAGCAGTTGAAATTGCAAAAGATTATTCAAGACTGAAGCTTCTCTCGGAAAGCCTGCTTGATTTGAGGAAGAAAATAAATAAGCCTGCGAAAAAGACAAACAAAATGAACACTGTCCAATACACCTTGGACAGTCTCCTTACGATTAACAAGGAAATGCAGAAAATAAAAAATGAAGCAGCTAAACTGGCAAAGTCAGACTCTCCCATTCTTGTATTTGGAGAAAGCGGATGCGGAAAAGAACTATTTGTCCAAGGGGTCCACCATGCTTCGTCAAGGAGTAACGGCCCTTTCATTGCCCAGAATTGTGCAGCTATTCCGGAGTCGCTTCTGGAAAGTATTTTGTTTGGGACTGCAAAAGGGAGCTATACCGGTGCAGTAGACAGGCCTGGATTGTTTGAGCTGGCGGATGGCGGCACTCTTTTTCTGGATGAAATCCATGCGATGCCCATTGAGCTTCAGGCTAAACTGCTCAGAGTACTTGAGGATGGGATGGTAAGAAGAGTAGGCAGCACGAAAAGCTTCCAGGTGAATGTGAGGGTGATTGCGGCCATGAATATCCATCCCGGTGTGGCACTTGAAAAAATGCAAATTAGGACAGATTTATTTTATCGTTTAAACGTCCTTACATTCGGGCTGCTTCCATTAAGGGATAGGACAGAGGATATTGAATTCCTTGCGATGCATTTTATAAAGCAGTTCAACCGGGTGTTTAATAAAAATATTACAGACATTGGTAATGAGGTAAATCAATTTTTCAAACGCTATACCTGGCCGGGCAACGTCCGGGAGCTAAAGCATACGATCGAGTACATGATGAATGTATGCGAGAAAGACTTTCTGGAGGAAGAAGATCTGCCAGTCATGCTGAAGCAGCAAATACAATCACATAAAAAAGACCTGACAGCAAGGGGGTTATCATTAAAGACGAACATGGAGGGTCTTGAAAAAGAACTAATTGAATTTGCCCTTAAGCAAACAGATGGAAATATAAAAAGAGCGGCAAAGCTATTGGAAGTTCCCCGTCAAACCCTTCAATATAAGCTATCAAAGTATAAAATCAGGATTCAAGAAGAAAACTCCAGTAGCCTAAATGAATATAACCATCAAAGTGCCGATTAATCGGCATTTTTTTAGGTATATGAAAAACCACCTTAATAATAATATCCCCCAAATCAAAAGCAACCTTCCATTTCAGTCCCTTTTTCATAGGATAATATAAAAATTCTTTAAATTGGCACACTTCTTGCAAGATAACTAGATAAGAATCTGACATAGGGGGAATTTGTATGAAAAACTTTTTATATAAGCCAGATCGGCACTGGAAGGACATAGAGCTTTGGAAGGATGTCACGGAGGAGCAGTGGAATGATTGGATCTGGCAGCTGACAAATACGATTCGCACAGTTGATGATCTTAAAAAAGTCATTAACCTTACTCCTGATGAGGAAGAAGGAGTGAGGATTTCCACTAAAACCATTCCATTAAATATTACGCCTTACTATGCATCGCTTATGAATCCGGATGATTCGCGCTGTCCAGTCAGAATGCAATCCGTCCCAATCTCAAAGGAAATCTATAAAACGAAATATGATCTCGAAGATCCGTTGTATGAGGATGAAGATTCTCCGGTGCCAGGGCTGACTCACCGCTATCCTGACCGTGTCCTTTTCCTGGTAACTAATCAATGTTCCATGTATTGCCGGTATTGCACAAGAAGAAGATTCTCGGGGCAAATTGGCATGGGAGTCCCGAAGAAACAGCTTGATGCAGCAATTGATTATATCCGTAATGCTCCTCAGGTCAGGGACGTACTAATTTCTGGTGGTGATGGTCTATTAATTAATGACAATATTCTTGAATACATTCTGAAAAACCTGCGGGAAATCGACCATGTCGAAATCATTAGAATCGGAACAAGAGCTCCGGTTGTTTTTCCGCAGAGAATCACTGAAAATCTCTGCAATATTTTAAAAAAGTATCATCCGGTCTGGTTAAATACTCATTTTAATACATCCATCGAAATTACCGAAGATTCCAAGAGGGCATGTGAAATGCTTGCCAATGCAGGGGTGCCGGTTGGAAACCAATCCGTCATCCTCGCCGGAATAAACGACAGCGTTCCAATTATGAAAAAGCTTATGCATGATCTTGTAAAGATCCGTGTTCGCCCTTACTACATTTATCAGTGTGATCTTTCTGAAGGAATCGGTCATTTCCGTGCGCCTGTATCAAAAGGACTTGAAATCATCGAAGGTTTAAGGGGGCATACTTCCGGCTATGCTGTTCCGACTTTTGTTGTCGATGCACCTGGAGGGGGAGGGAAAATATCGCTTCAGCCAAATTATTTAATCTCACAAAGTGCAGACAAAGTGGTGCTCCGCAATTTTGAAGGTGTAATCACCACATATCCGGAGCCGGAAAATTATGTACCTGGCCGGGCAGAGGGGTATTTTAAAGAAATTTATCCAGAGATGGATGAGAAAAGATCAAATGTTGGTATAGCCGCTTTGATGAATGACCAGCAATTTAATCTTGTACCTGAAGGACTTGCAAGACTTGACCGCCGTGAAAAATATGAAAGCGACCCTTCACATAGCTCACTAAAAGATAAGCGTGACAAGCGGGATGAATTAAAGGAAAAAAAATTTAAAGCCCAGCAGACAAAGCAGAAACCGGAAGATATAAGTGATGCGGAGCCGGCAGCGGCAAAGGAATAGGAGGAAAAGAATGCAAAATATATGTGCTTGGTGTGAAAGTAAAAATATATCTGGTAGCAGGGAAACCGTCTATTGGGAGCTCCCGGATGGAACCCGGGCCATTCAAATTAATGACACACCTTCAACGGTCTGTAGGGATTGTGACATGGTGTATCAGTCTGATGATCTTGTGAAGGAAATTGAGGATCAATTGTTTTTAATCGACACGAAGAAAATTGGAAAAGAAATTAGTTATGCAAAGCTAATGGAGCAGCCAAGGCTTCTGAAAAGAAATTATTTTGATTTTACTTCATAGGAGAAAAATCACAGTCAGGAAATAATTCACAGTTTTTTCACCGGTTCGTCACAAACTTCAGATTCCCTTTCTTTATAATAGACTAGAGGGTATACAGTATTTATATATAGTCACTGGGGGAAGAGCGATGGAACTAGCGTTAATGTTAATGCTGGCAGCAGCAATGGGCGTTTTATTCTTATGCGGTTATTATGTCGGTGTTATAAAAGAAAAGTACGGAAAGAATTGGCTTCATGCTGTGCCTGTTACGGTAGCCATTCTTATGTTTAATGTGATATGGGCAATTACTGAAATAGCCAAAACAGACCGCTGGCAATAATAATGAAAAAACTAAAAATCAAGCACGTTGCACTGGAGCTTGTTGAAGACAATTTTTCACAGTGTTATTTGCACCATTGGATACTATAAATTAATTGGTATTGAAAAAAGCAATCCGGATTCCGGATTGCTTTTTTTCTCCTAAAATGGTCCTGTGAGTAGACGCACCCAAGGGGTTTATCTTATAGTAGTAGATAAAATACTGAAGGAACCAGTTGAATAAATTTAGAGGAAGGCGTTAATATGTCCAAAACCTTTTACCATTTTTTAATGAAGTACAGGCATCCTGAACCAAAGGATAGCATCAGCCATTTTGCCAACCATGCATACGAGGACCACAGTTTTCCGAAAACATCCTATGATTATGATGAAATCAGCTCTTATTTGGAATTGAACGGAACCTATATGGAAAGCATGTCGGTCTTTGATGAAGCATGGCAATTGTATGTGCTTTCCGAAAGCTGATGGCCCTATAAATGTAGTTCTCATACATTTAAGACATAGCGGCATTTGAAACACTCCTGCAGAGGAGTGTTTTTTAGTTAAAGGCTCTGTTAAAGGTTATTGTTTTTTTTAGCACCCTGTTGATTGGAGCGGAAGGCACGAGACTCCTGCGGGAGTGCGGATCAAAGGGAGACCCCACAGGAGCAAAGCGACGAGGAGGCTCCCGGACCGCCCGCGGAAAGGGAGTACCTGCAGCGGAAATCAACAGGCCAATTTAACAGAGCCTAGTTAAAAATAACTGGGGGGTGGGCAACAGTCCACCCCATGCGCCAGCGCTTTTCTGTTTGATTGTAATGAACGTACGGACGATTTTCAGGAAAAGTGCATATACTATTGTATTCAATACTCACGACTCAGTCATTGAGAGGATGGAGGACATGAGCAAAAGGAAAAAACCAAAGTACAAAATCGGTGATACAGTCGTGATCACTATTTATGGTACAGTCGGTAAAGTGACGGATGTAAAGTGGCTTGATGATATGTACGTCTATGAAGTCAATAAAAGTGAAGGTCTCTATATGGAATCCAGCCTTCAAATGCTGTCTGAGTATGAAGGTGAGATCATGGAAAAGGAGCATATTGACATCGAATATAAATACTTTTTTGGCGATCTTGTCCAGGTGAAGGGGTATGGTTCGGATCTTTTCAAAATAGTTGGCTTCAGGACAGAGATTTGGAGATACAAAGAGGATGCGTGGGAAGATGTAATTTATGAGCTTTCCAGAATAAATGACGGAGAATGGCTTGAGGCGGGAGAAGAAGAACTGACACTCGTTGCAGATGCAGAAAGTGCGGATGCCTTTATTCAAAAATTAGGCCTGCTTTATATGATTAACAAGAAAGAAAAGCTTCCTGAATTAAAGGAAACGGCCAATTCATTCCGCAAAGCTGAAAAGGAACTGCTTGAAGGCATAAAAGAAAGAAAAGTGCTGATAGATGGTTTACTTGATATATATAATGATTATCGCATTCTTTATGAAATGTTTCATGATGATGAGTATAAGCATATCATGCGCGTCATACTCAGAAAGCTGAAGCACCTTGCCAATAATGATGGAAAAAGCACCGTTTAATATTTAGCAAACGCTTAAATGCTGCTAATAGAACCAGGACATCAAAATATAAACCATGAACGGAATGCCAAACCAAACAACAAGCTTGTACCATCCATTTAATAGATTCCCAAATAAGCTAATAATCGAGCTTTCTTCGTTATTTACATCATCTTTTATTAGAGCGGCTAGTCTGGATATGCTGGACATTTTAGTTTCCTCCCCAAAAATATTTTCTGTAAACCGATCATCATTTTAAGCTGCTTATCCCATATGTATGTCCTAATTAAGGAAAAATGCCAAAGAATATTAAAAATTTATATGAAATAAAGAAAAAGACTTTTCTGACAGTTGTTTTGCATGAATTTAGAGAGAGCATCATACATTTTGTACAAAGGGGGCGATGCTGTGAAGGAAATAGAGGTCGTGATTGATACGGAGGAAATTGCCGAATTTTTCTTTCATGAGCTGGCAAAAAGGGGATATGTGCCTACTGAAGGAGAACTGGATGAACTCGCAGATATCACGTTTGAGTACTTATTGAAAAAATGTATTATCGATGAGGAAATTGAAGACGACTAATATAGAAAAATGACGAGGAAAGACGCTCGTCATTTTTTTGCGCGGTAAGAGGCAGGGCTCCGCATTAAATAGTTTGCTAATCATACATAGGTTGGGCCAATACCGCTTTAAAAATTCGCTGCAATAATAACGGCTGCCGACATAACGGCAAAAGGCTTTTCCGGCAACGGATAAAAAATTTATGGCAGCCCACGGGAAAAGTGAAACTTTCTTTTTCTTTAAACGTATATCTTTTTATGAAAGAAATTCTTTGTTTACAATTGTAGAAGCCGCCGGAAAAGGTAGAAAAAGTTGGCGGGATGGAAGGTGAAACTTCTTTGTAAAGAGAAATTTATAAATATAATTTGACTAGGGAGAGAAGAACATGTCATTTTTTAACAAGGTCTTAGCAAGTGTGGGAATTGGGTCTGCAAAAGTGGATACCAGGCTTGAAAGAGATACTGTTTCACCCGGAGATGTTTTAAAGGGAGTTGTTGTAATTTCAGGCGGCAATACCGAACAGAAAATAGACGATATTTATCTTTCTTTGAATACGACTTATATAAAGGAATCGGATGATAAAAAGTATACGGTCTCAGGGTTGATCGACCGTTTCAGGCTGGCGGAATCGTTTACCCTCTCTGCAAATGAGCGAAAGGAAATTCCGTTTACCTTTAATTTGCCTTCTGATACCCCGTTATCTTTTGGAAAGACAAAAATTTGGGTTGCCACTGGGCTGGATATAAAAAATGCGGTGGATCCTACTGATCAGGATTTTATCAGGGTCGTCCCCAATCCGTTAATGGATTCGGTTTTAAACGCTGTATCCAATATGGGCTTCCGATTACGGGAAGCTGAATGCGAGCAGGCTTCGCACCGTCTACGCCGCAGGCTGCCATTTATACAGGAATTTGAATTTGTGCCAGTATCCGGCCCTTATAGAGGCCGCCTTGATGAATTGGAAGTTGTATTTTTCCCTCAGCCAAGCGGAGAGACAGAAATACTTATGCAGGTAGACCGCAGAGCAAGAGGGCTAGGCGGATTCCTGGCAGAAGCGCTTGAAATGGATGAATCATTTGTTCGATTTACAGTAACAAATGGAGATATCCCTTATATGCAGCAAAAGCTTCAATCAATGATAGCAAAATATGCTTAATGTAATATCTTAATAAATAGAAACGATGGGGGAATTCCCATCGTTTTTTAATTTCTGAAAAATTATGTCAGCAAGGTTTTTATAAAATCCTGTCCTTTCAAAAAGGGTGTTATTAACGCATACAGCCTTGAATCCGGTATTCTTTTTTCTTCATCAGAGATTATCCCATGAACGCCGAGCCGCTGCATGTCTGCGAATTGGTACTGTTTTTTTATGGTCCAGGAGTATATTTCATATCCGAATAACTCAGCTTGTGTTATGAAGGATTTGGAGAGTAAAAGGTGGTGGACAGATAGAAAAGAGGCGAATTGGCGGTAGGAAGCCAAATGAAGCATATCCAGCTGCTTGCTTAGGAGTATGCCTGCTGGAATATCTGGAGCCAGCTGGTGAAATTTTTTCATTTCATTCACATGGAAGGATTGGACCTTAATGTTTTTTACAAGTTGTCCGTCTTTCTTGTAGCTCATTAACATCTCAGCAAGCACCTCCGTCATGCCAGGCTGATTTTCCGGGGCTTTCATTTCAATCAGTAATCCGATTTTTCCGATAAAACGATCTAATACTTCATAAAGCAGCGGTACTTTCTCCTCCGCAAATTCAGGGGAATACCACGAACCAGCATCAAGTTTTTTTATTTCCTCAACAGTCAGATCCGTAATAAAGCCCTCACCGTCTGTAGTCCTTTGGACATCTGCATCATGAATGACAACAAGGTGTCCATCTTTACTGAACCTCACATCCAACTCAATATAATCAAAACCTAAATCGACCGCTTTTTCAAAAGAAGCTATCGTATTTTCTGGCGCATAAGTAGATGCTCCCCTGTGGGCTATGGATTTAAAGGATATGAGAGGCTGAAAAAAGTAAGAAAATGACGTTAAAAGAAGACTTACAATGATTGAAAACAAAAATGTTTTTTTAGAAACCCTCAACTTTTCATCACCCCTAAAAAAGTCTTTTGTATATACTATGCAGGGTGGACTCGTTTGAAAGCGGTTTCATTATAAAAATTTTCGCGAATCGACAAAACTAGTACTTTTTTGCTGAAGGAAACGACAAGAAAAGTGCCTAATTAAACAATAATAATACCTGATTATATTAGTAAGGACCAGATTATGCAGTGTTGAATGGTGCAATAGAGCTTCATGAAGCCGAAATTCTTTGGAGAAGGGGCGGGATAGTCGTCATAAAGCGTTCGTGGGGACGATATTCTTCTGAGAAGAAGGAGAATGGTCGCCATAGGGCGTTCATGCGGCCGATATTCTTGTAAGAAGAGGGAGAATGGTCGCCATGGAGCGTTCATACGGCCGATATTCTTGTGAGAAGAGGGAGAATGGTCGCCATGGAGCGTTCATGCGGCCAATATTCTTGTGAGAAGAAGGAGAATGGTCGCCATAGAGCGTTCATGCGGCCAATATTCTTGTGAGAAGAAGGAGAATGGTCGCCATAGAGCGTTCATGCGGCCAATATTCTTGTGAGAAAAAGGAGAATGGTCGCCATAGGGCGTTCATGAAGTCGAAATACCACCCAGAAAGAGGAAAATGGTCGTCATAGAGCATTTCATCAGGAAATCTACATAAACAGAAGAAGTATTCAAGGAGTTAAAGGGTGATACCACAAAACCGAGGGGGATGCATATGCTGAAGGAATTAACCAGGATCAGAAGAAAAGAATATGATGTGACGATTTTCCAAACACCCAAGTTTAGGGAGACAAAGGGGTTTCAGCAAGTTTATCGCTTGAATGTTGAAGGATCAACCCATGAGGAATGCCTTGATAATGTTTTTAGTCGATTTAATGTACCAGATAGGATTCCAGTTGACTTTAGCGGCCGGTTTATTTCAACGGGAGACATTCTTTTTATTGATGAAGGCCGGAGAGGACAGTATTATTACCAGCTTAAGCCTGGCGGCTGGGAAGAAATAAATCGTATACATATCCGATAACAAAATTTTTGAGAGGAAGGCAAGCTGTGCCTTCCTCTTTTCTATTTACTCGGTTATGTTGGACCCGGGGCTGTTTTTACGCTTATTGGCCGTATATTCTTTACCGTGGGCCTCTTGTTCGGCAATTATGGCTTCGGCAGGTATATGATTGTTTTTCTTTGGCGAATTTATGCGGTTGCGATGCTTTTTGCCCATCTGAATCCCTCCAAATTATCGATTGCTTTTTGTTTTAACTGTTTTAGATGTATGCGGTTCAGTATTTGCCCTGGAAGACGGGTTTGTTTCATTTGCATGCTGAACGGCTTGTCTCAGTTTTTTGCTCATCCCTTTTTGTGGCATGTTTAGAACCTCCTTTGGAAAAGCTAATGATAGCTTTCCCGAAAAGGGAGAAAACATGCTTTTACTTATTTGTTTCTAAGTTCTTGCCACATATGGTATAGTGTGACTTGGAAGCATTTACACAGGCTTCAGAAGGAATTGGAGGTAATGATTGATGAGTGTACATATTGGTGCTAAAGAAGGTCAAATTGCGGAAACGGTCCTTCTTCCGGGAGATCCGTTACGTGCAAAATATATTGCAGAAACATTCTTAGAAAATGCGGAATGCTATAACGAAGTCCGTAACATGTTCGGCTATACAGGAACCTATAAAGGCAAGCGCATTTCTGTACAGGGGACAGGCATGGGTGTTCCTTCCATATCCATTTACATTAATGAACTAATGCAGAGTTATAATGTACAAAATTTAATTCGGGTGGGAACTTGCGGTGCGATCCAAAAGGACGTAAAAGTCCGGGATGTTATTTTGGCAATGAGCTCTTCGACGGACTCCCAGATGAACAGGCTTACATTCGGCGGAGTTGATTTTGCTCCCACAGCCAACTTCGACCTGCTGAAAAAAGCATATGATGCTGGTGTAGAAAAAGGTCTTAATCTTAAAGTAGGAAATGTTTTCACAGCTGATATGTTTTATAATGATAACGCCGAACTTGAAAAATGGGCTAAATATCAAATTCTTGCCATTGAAATGGAAACAGCCGCGCTTTACACGCTTGCTGCAAAGTTTGACCGCAAGGCCTTATCTGTTCTGACAGTAAGCGATCATATCTTAACTGGCGAAGAAACAACAGCTGAAGAAAGACAAACCACTTTCAATGAAATGATTGAAGTTGCACTTGAGGCGGCTATTAAGGAATAACTCTGAAAACTGGTTCATATTTATGAGCCAGTTTTTTATTTTTATTTATGCTAAGGATTAAATTGGAACGATTCGGCGATTAATTGAATGACAAATGCAGAGATCTATGCCGTTTGTCCTGTTTTTTCCGCAGGTATGGAATAGTTGACTTGTAGTGTTAAAATAGTAATGTTGCAAAGAAATTTGAAGATAGGTGAAATGAATGAATAAGATTTTGATATTAGCTGGAGCGCTTAGCCTGTTTCTCTCTGGCTGCAGCCAACTGGATCCATATATGGATAAAGTTAAGCCGCTAATCGAAAAAGTACCTTTCCTGCAAGAAGAGAAGAGTATGGAGGAAAAACAAGATAAAGAAACATCTTTACAGGAAGAAGAGAGTAACACCAATGAGGATTCCGGGCATGCCGGCACAGAGAACAATAATGAAACTTCCACCGAAAAAGATCCTCTATCATTGGAAGCTTCGTACTTTAATGATGTTAAAGTAGTTAATGGAAAAAACGTAATCCAAAACCCCGAGAACGTTATGGTTCTTGTGAATAAACAATTTAGCCTGCCAAATGGTTATGAACCTTCGCAATTGGTTATTCCTGATGTTTCTTTTTCTTACGGAAAATTAGATTTGGAAAAAAGCTATATGCGAAAAGATGCTGCAACGGCTTTAGAAAACCTATTTAAAGAAGCCCAGGAAGCAGGAGTGGAACTGTTTGCTGTTTCAGGCTACCGCTCTTATGATCGCCAGACTCAGGTATTTGAAGCTGAGGTAAACAGAGTTGGTGAAGAGAAAGCTGTGCAGGCAGTAGCCTTTCCCGGCAGCAGTGAACACCAGACAGGCCTTACAATGGACATCTCCAGCCGAAGCGCAAATCTGGAGTTGTCTGAGAAATTCGGGGAAACAAAAGAAGGAAAGTGGATTGCAGAAAATGCTCATCGCTACGGATTCATTCTCCGGTATCCCAAAGGAAAAGAAAGCATTACTGGATACAAATATGAGCCTTGGCATTTCCGATATGTTGGCATTGATGCCGCTGCAGTCATTTACGAAAAAAAATGGACGCTAGAAGAATACTTTAATATTGTTAAGAAAATTTAGAGGCCTGATTTAAGGCCTCTTTTTAATTTCCTTTTTGTTTTTTAGCTTTTTGGCCCGTTTGAAAAAAATAAATGATTGCCAATATAAAAGGAACGGCAGGAAGAAACATTAGGTAGCGCAGGCCGTTCTCTGCCCCTGATAAGAAGAAAGCTAAGGGGAGCAGAAGGAGGCCGCTGAGTGATGCTAGCTTCCACGACTGATTCATTATTCCGGAAATAAGGCTTATAAGAGAAAGGGCAAAGCTTAGCCATAATAAAGCGGTTATCATCATGTGATCACTCCTTTAAAGAAATTCTGAAACTCTTGAGGTTTGCAGCGGGCTGTTGAAAGGGAAATGGAGATGGCTGGCGGTCCATTAGAAAAAGCTGGTTATATAACAAAATATGTTTATATTGGCAAAACAATTAATCTTTTATTTTTCTTGATATTTCCATACGGATTAAAGCGCTTGAAAAACACTTACCATTTATTGGCTTGATGCATAATCCCAAGGTCTATTATAAGAACCTGATTTAGTACTTTAGTTCAACCGATATAAAAAGCAGTTACCCCCGCATTAGGCACCATCCAAGGTGCATTTCTTCTAGAGAAGAAATCACCAAGCTGCATCATGAACTTCTGCGTTCTAAATATCAATCCTTTTATTCATTAACTATTCGTCGTTATTGCTCTTGATAACTACTTTTTTCTTGTATGAACCGCAGCATAAATCAGCCAAATGTTTATCTTAATCCTCAAATGAGGTAATAATAAAGTAAGGTCAACTGGTAAGAAGGAGGCGCTGATATTGGAAAAGGTTGCATTAAAGGTTGTGGGCATGACTTGTGGCCATTGTGAGGAAGCTGTTAAAAATGCACTAATGTCTGTTGATGGCGTGGCAAGTGTCTCAATAGCTTTCCATGAAGAACAGGTTGAAGTGGAGTATGACCCAGAAAAAGCAACTGAGAAAAATCTAATAAATGCAGTCAAAGGTCAAGGCTATGGAGTGGCCTGATATAAAAAGCGCTTAGCATTTACGCTAAGCGTTATTTTAAGTTTAAATGGGAGGAGTTTAGCTTACACCAGGAAACTAATTTAAGAAACCGGTTTCGTGCATTTTTCTTTGTTATTTTTTCGATAAAAATGTTATTCTAATCATTAAGGATTGTACATAGTAATTTTACGGTCATGAAAGTGGTGAAGAGTTTGCAAAATGAAGATTTAAACAACGGGACATCTGAAACTCCGGATAAAAACAACTCAGGTTTTATCCGCATGAAAAAGTTTCATTTTGTTATGCTGCTGTTTTTTATCGTCTTCTTATCAGCGGGCATTACTACATTTGCCCTGGCGTTTGGAGATGAAAAAGCAGTAGATGTAGGAACCAGCGAGAGACGGGAATTCGATAAGCTTTATACAGCTTATGATACGTTAAAAGCAAACTATTTCCAGGAAGTAGACCAGGAAAACCTTATCAATGGTGCAATTAACGGCATGCTTGAAGCTCTGGATGATCCATATTCGGATTATATGAATGAGGAGGAAGCGAAAAGCTTTCATCAAAGCATCTCATCCTCTTTTGAAGGAATCGGTGCAGAAATTCAGGAGCAGGAAGGCTATATTGTGATTGTTTCGCCTTTGAAAGGTTCTCCAGCAGAGAAAGCAGGACTGAGACCGAATGACAAGGTTCTGTCTGTTGATGGTAAGAGCCTGCAGGGGATGAGTTCAACAGAAGCGGTGATGCTGATCAGAGGTGAAAAAGGCACAAAGGTTGAACTTGCTATTCAGCGCCCGGGCGTGGATGAACCAATGAATATCTCTATTACACGTGATACAATCCCGCTTGAAACCGTGTATGGTGAAATGCTGGAGGATGGAATTGCTAAGGTGCAAATTACAACCTTCTCAGAAAATACTTCTAAAGAGCTTGTTGAAACTCTGAATGAGATGCAGCAGCAAGGAATGAAAGGCTTAATCCTTGATTTAAGACAAAATCCGGGCGGCCTGCTAGATCAGGCAGTCAAAATTTCAAGTCTTTTTGTTCCAGATGGTGAAATTTTATTCCAGATTGAGGACCGCAATGGCAACAGAGAAGAAGTGAAATCAACTAAGGAAGAAAATCCTAATATTCCTTTAGTGGTTGTCATCGATAAAGGAAGCGCAAGTGCATCCGAAATTTTGGCCGCAGCTGTCAATGAATCAGCAGGTGTTCCGCTTGTTGGTGAAAAATCGTTCGGGAAAGGAACTGTCCAGCGCGCACAAGACTTCTCTGATGGCTCTAACATGAAGTTTACTACAGAAAAATGGCTCACACCTGATGGCAATTGGATCCATAAAAAGGGAATAACTCCTGACCATAAAGTATCATTGCCTGAGTATGCAACATTGCCATTTATCAATCCAGATACAGAATTAAAACTTTCTTCATCTTCTAATCAGGTAAAAGCAGCACAGCAAATGCTGAAAGCTCTTGGATATGAACCTGGCAGAGAAGATGGTTTCTATGATGAAAAGACAGAGCAGGCTGTTAAAGAATTCCAGGCTGCTGAAAAACTTGAAGAAACTGGCGTGTTAGCAGGACAGTCTACAATCAAGCTGATGGAAAGACTTCGTGAGGAAATCGATAAAAATGACACACAAATTCAAAAGGCTGCTGAAATTTTAAAAGAACAAATAGGTTCCTAAACAAAAAGCTCTCCAATTTTTGGTGGCCACTGAAAATCTGTCGATTTTTTAGGTTTTCTTGAGAATCCAAACGAAAAGAGCCGATTCAATTCCATGTTTTTGGAATTAAATCGGCTCTATTTTTTTTGTGTTTTTTGCTTTTATTTTTGCACTAGTAGTTTTAGAATTCTTTTTAAATTTACTGTAAATATGGCCATGGCACCTTGAACATGCGGATGGGATCGATTGCGTTCCGGCAATTATCAAGGCAATACTTATTCTTAAGCTCTTCATAAACAAAGGTAAAGTCGACCAAATCATTAATCCGGCGCAACATATTATCCTTTGGCACGATAAGGTCATAGAGACCCATATAAGGACTTAGCTTGATTGATTGTTGCATTGACATCATTGGAACCACCCATTTCGAATAGATTATCTCCTTTATAAAACAAAGAAAGACCAAGTCCCTTAAAAAATCAGGGACTTGGCCTTTTTAATAGTTTGGTTAAGGTTACCGGTTTAACAGCACTAGGTTGATTGGAACGGAAGGTGCGAGACTCCTGCGGGAACAGCGGGACAGGTGAGACCCCGCAGGCGCTTTAGCGCTGAGGAGGCTCACCGCACGCCCCGCGGAAAGCGAAGCATCCTGGAGTGGAAATCAACCGGCCCATTTATCAAAGCTATCCTTTAAGGACTTTTTCAGTGGCCTCAATTTTAGGAGGGCTTTTTTTATGAAAACATGTATTGCTTCTATAGAAAGTGGGTATATAAAGCATTTTTCTTTCCAACAATGATACTAAACTTAATCTAAGAGCATTAACAATCAGGGGTGAATAACATGAAGAAAATTTTGATTGTATTTTTGTTTGCTGCGGCGATCCTTTCTGGATGTACTAGTTTCTTTCAAAAAGAAAACGCTAAAAAGCTTTCTGAAAATAGCCAGGCAGAAAATAAGTCTGAAAATCAGGAAGATAGGAATCCTTTTAAGCTCTCTAATGAAACCAGAAATTTTTTATTAATCGGTGTAGATAGCCGGGGAGAAGAAGATTCTCGTTCCGACGCAATCTTGCTTGCAAGGTATGAGCCTTCAGGTGATTCAATCAAATTGGTTTCTTTGATGAGGGATAGTTATGTGAAAATCCCTGATTATACATACACCTATAGCAAGCTTAACCATGCCTACTATATAGGCGGCAAGGAATTATTAAAAGAGACGATTGAACAAAACTTTGGTGTGCCAATTGATTATACTGCAGTCATTGACTTTCAAGGCTTCATAAAGATGCTGGACGCCATTGCACCAGATGGAATTGAAGTGAACGTAACCTCTGCTATGATTGAAGATATGGGGCTGGAACTTGAACCAGGGCAACAAAAGCTTAAGGGAAGCGATCTATTATCTTACGTCAGGTTTCGCCATGACGGGCAAAGTGACTTTGGAAGAGTGGACAGACAGCAGGAAATTTTAATCTTACTAAAGGACCAGGTGATGAAAGAATTCACTTCGCCAGCCGGCATTGCACGATTTCCGGATGTTGTAAGCCAGACAATGAAATATGTTGATACCGATTTAAAGCTTGACGAAGCTCTAGCCATCGGCGCCTCTTTCTTGATGAATCCTGTAACTGAAATTGAAACACTGAAGGTACCTGTTTCAGACAGTTACGAAAATAAAACTTATGAACATGCTGGAGCGGTCCTCCAAATAAACTTTGAGGAAAATACAGAAGCTCTTAAGCAATTTCTGGAGGCTGAAAAGAAATAGAGAAAGAAATAAAAAAGAGGACTAGAAAAATGGAGATGCAAATTTCCAAGCTGGATATCGTGTCTGAACAAAGATAAAGAGGAGCTTGTATGCTCCTCTTTACTTTTTTCTGCAAACCGCAATACCGATCGGATAATGTTTACCTACTCTTTTAGGTTCGATAAGAACGCTTCGCTGATAATAAAATTCCGTGTCATCGTACGGTTCAAACAATTCGATAAATTCTTCTTCAGTCAGCTGGTGAATATGGAAAGGTTCCCTTGTCGGCTTGCCTCTGCCTGCGCCGAAAGGGGTGGACAAAATAAGTATACCTCCAGGCTTAAGCATTTTAAAAAGATTATCAAGGAATGCTTCTTCAGTATCAAGATGCTCAATGGTCTCAAAGCTGGTTATAACATCAAAAAAACCTAACTCGTCAGGAAGTTTATCATCTGCGGCGTTTGCTTTAACATATTGGACGAGAGGATGGTAATGGTGGTGCCTGGCATACTTCAATGTTTCTTCATCAATATCCACAGCAATAATTTCATCAATTTCTTCCTTTTTGGATTTAGCCATAATCTTGGAGCCATAGCCCGTACCGCATGCAATATCGAGGACCCTGCCTTTTGCGTAATAGAGGGAGAAATAATAACGGGCCAAATGTTCAAGCAGCATGCCATTTGTAATAGGCAATTCCTCTGGAATAATTCTTTCTCCGGTATTTTCTAGCATTCAATACACCATCCTTTAATAAGGAGATTATAACAAATATGCCTTATGGTTTGTACGCACTCAAAAAATCATATAAAATGTCTCATTAGACAGGATAGCTATAAAGAGGTGATCCTTTGAAACAAATAGTAGAACTCCATGAACGAACTCGGGATAAAATAGCCTTTATAGAAAAAGAATGTGAAAAGCTGGCGAAAAAGCTTCATAATAAATATAAACAAGACTTCCAAATCGTAAACGAACATCTTGTTATAGATCTAGTAAGGAGCATTAAAGGAAGGAATGTCAACAATAATGATGTTTTTACAGTTGATTATGAATCTTCCCTGGAAGTTGGAATCGAAACAGAAGATGACTATTTTCCAAACGCCTATATTCCTATTTGGAAATGCAAGCAGGAGATGTTTCAATCTGTAGGATATTTAACAGATTTGAATATGGATTTGATCGAGAAAAAAATGGAAGTGATGATTGAAGAAATGCTGTCAGAACGTGAAGAAGGGGAAAAGCATGAATAAAACAGAAATTTATATATTATCCGGATTTCTCGGAAGCGGGAAAACCACACTGCTTAAACAGCTGCTGGAAGATGAAAAGCAACAAGGCAGAAAAGTAGCAGTAATGATGAACGAGCTCGGAAAAGTGTCGATTGACTCAGACACAGTAGATGAAGATGTCCCTCTGAAGGAGCTTCTTGACGGCTGCATTTGCTGTACGATTTCAGATAAGCTTGAGGCACAGCTTCAAGAGCTGCTTACAGTTGAAAAGCCGGAAGCCATTTACATTGAAACAACTGGGGCTGCGCATCCTGTTGAAGTGCTCGATAGCATCCTCTCACCCCTATTTGCAGACCGCATGGTTGTTAAGGGGATTATATCTGTAGTGGACGGCCCTCGATGGCTAAATCGCAAATCGTTGAGCCCACAGGTTCAGCAGCTGTTGATCGAACAAGTCCGTCATGCGGACTTAATATTATTAAATAAGTCAGACGCATTGACGGAAGCAGAGCAAGCTCGTCTCACCATGGAAATCCAAGCTCTGAATAGCCATGCATTTTGTATATTAACATCATATTCAAAAGTCGCTATAAAACAGGTCAGGAGCATGTCCTCGGGTGAAAAGAATAAAGCATCCAGTTCACATGTTTTCTCGGATTTAAAGTTAAGTACATATGTTTATCAGTTTCAACATCCAGTAAACCAGTCTGGCTTTGAAGACTTTCTAAGGAGCCTTCCTGATACTGTCTACAGAATTAAAGGATACTTGAAATTGGATTCATCACGTTACCCTTTTTTATTTCAATTCTCTTATGGAATGCCGTTGTATATGCAGGAAAATATCAATATGCCGCTGAACATGGTCTTTATTGGAGAAAACTTGGATTGGGACAAGATTGAACAGCAGCTTCATACACTTGAAGCTAAGACATAGAAGAGCCCTTAGTGCTGAATTTTCCTTTGTTTATCAGAAAGGCATCCGGGTATACTTTCATTAAATACGATTAAGGAGATGGTAAGAATGCCATGGACCAAAAATGATTATCCTGATGCAATGAAAAATCTCGAACCTGATGTCCGTGACAAAGCAATTGAAATTGCAAACGCATTGCTGGAAGAGGGATACGAAGATGGAAGAGCTATTCCGATTGCTATAGACAAAGCAAAAGAAACAGTTAAAAATTAATACAACCGGCCTTATGCAAAAGGCCGGTTTTTTCGTAAATGAATAAAGATTTTTTTAAAATATGCTTCTCCTAAAAATTCTGCCCTGTCACCGGAAACCTGAAAGGTCATTGAATTTGCGGGGAAGGCACTCATTATCATTTCAGCTGCTGTTAACTTAGTGCCAATTATTTTGACTATTATTTAATTCAATCGTGCCTGGTTTAGGTGCGATTTTTTACGGTTCCATGAATGAAGTTAGCAGGCTTTTGGAAAACTTCTTTATATAGTGCTGAACTGAAAAATAATAAAAAATGAGTGGAGCTAATGAAAACTTTTAAAGCAATGGTTTTGGCAGTTGTTCTCCTGTCTTCAGGCGGTTCATCGGTATTTGCAGAGGAAGAGGGGATAAGCTGGCAAATCGAAATGCTTCCCTGGGAAAAAGTAAACGGAATTCTGCCGAAATACAGCAAATTTACGGTTTTGGATGTTGAAACAGGCAAAAAATTTAAAGTCCAAAGGAGAGCAGGGAGCCATCATGCGGATGTGCAGCCATTAACTGCCAAGGAAACGAAGATTATGAAAAGCATTTATGGAGGGAAGTGGAGCTGGAAAAGGCGCGCTATTATCGTTATCCATGGTGACCGATGGATTGCTGCTTCCATGCATGGCATGCCTCATGGAGGCGGCGCATTAAAAAATAACTTTCCCGGCCACTTTTGTATACACTTTTATGGCAGTACAACACACCGTACGAATTTTATGGACTTATCTCATAAATTGATGATATTAAAAGCAGCCGGCAAGCTTGAAGACTATCTGAATGGGGCAAATCCTTATGATGTAATAAGTGCATTTGTTGCAGGATTGAAGCAGCAAGATCCCAAGATAGTAAGGGCTATATCCCTTCAAACATTGAATTGGAACAAATTGATGCCAAAAATAGCGAATGTAAGACTAAGCGCAATGCCAGTTTTACCTGCTGAAGACTTAGCAGAAGAAGTAAGCCTCGAAATACCGGTGGAAATAGATTGGTTTATAAAAGATCAGGGGAGGAAGCATTTTAGAGGAAGCATTTACTTGGTCCGTTTCTCCCCGGCAGACTCATGGAAGGTGGATAACGATCGGTTTCTGCAGGATAATGGTTTCATCTCAAAGAAATAAAAGCTCGGGAAAAATCTCGAGCTTTTATTTTTTACTATTCAAGGAGACCAGCATTTTTCCTATAGCTTTTCACCAAATTTAACAAATGTACGTTCATCCTCTACAAGTCCGCATGCAGCACATTGTACTCTTTTTTCAGGGCCTTTATATGGCATGTGAAAAGGGGACAGCTGTTCACTGCTATACTCCTCGAGCACCTGCCCTGTCTGAGGATCCATCTTGATCGATTGTGGAACCTGCTGAATAATATTAAAACGGCTTCTGTTCGTCTTGCAGTTTGGGCACCGATATGGTGAACTCATATAATCATTCTCCTTTCTAGCATATTAGCTATATTTTTTGCATTTGCAAATTTATTTATGTAAAAATACATCTATAGAATATTAATTTTCCTGAATTGGAAGGATGTGCATAGAGTGGAGCCGAACTTTGCTCATTTACTTAATGAATATAGAAAACTCTGGAATAATCGAAAGCTTGCCGGAGATGAAGATGCAGAAGCCGTTTTAAAAGAAGCAATCGAAAGAGAGCTAAAGGATGAAAATTCCCATCCGAGAGTCCGTAAACCGCTTTATGAAAAGTTTTTCCTTGCTGTGAAAAGAGTGACAGGCTCAAATTTGGATCCCGCTGACAAAAATGTCCTCATCCAATTACATATTGATAAGCTTGAAGGTTTGAAATAGGAAGTGTCAGCTTCCTATTTTTTTGTAAGCTAGAATTTCTTTCAATTTTATTGCCGTATGGTTCTTGCCAAAACTTTGGCAAACGCCATAATCATTCGCTTTTCTTCAAGATTCAAAGTCCCTTCACATTTAGCACACAAAATTAATGTATGATGGAGTTAAGATTGTCTTAAGGAGAAAATGGTATGTTTAAAAAATTTTGGTTTTTCGCAGTGATTTTGATAACCCTCCTTCTTTCTTCTTGTACAGAAAAAATACAGCCCTCAATACCGGAGGATCTTTCTTTTGCCGCAACTGTCAATGTAAAGGATATGACAATTTCGTTTGTGGACTTAAAGAAACTAGTTCTTGCAGAGGAATGGAAAATGGAAAAGCCTTATACAGGTGCACTTATCCTGCCTGATCGGGATACGATCCTCTTTTACGGGAATCAGCTGGAAACTGCTGATTTATATTCTTTAAAAGAAGGAAAAAAGATAGGCAGCTGGGAAACGGGAACCGGTATTGTAAACGGAATTTTGCTGGATAACATGACAGAAGTCGCTCTGGTTGACCAGGACCTGAACAAAATACGCTTTTTTGATATAAAAGGGAAAGAACTCAAACAGATCGATACTGAAAGCGATCCGCTTACAATCTTGGAGTCAAAGAAAGCCAAAAAGCTATTTGCGCTAAGCTTTAATAATGAAAAACTGGCTGTGATCGACCTTCAAACAAAAGAGAAAACAGATGAATTTGTCATCCATCCTTCTGCTGCCGGCGCTTGGCTAAATGAAGAAAGTAATGAAATATGGATTGGCGGCCATGGAGAAGGTATTGAAATTGAACAAGATATTCATATCTATGATACGGAGACAGGAGAGATAAAGAAGACGATCCCGGCCCCGTCCATGCCAATTAATTTTCTTGAAAAAGATAACCACGTATATGTTTTAAGCCATGGGTCAAACATGTTATATAAACTAAAAGAATCAGGTGAGCTGGATGCCTCTGTTTCCATCGCTGCCAATCCTTTTGAAATGGCTTTTACCGAAGGGAAATTATTGGTTGCCGGCTATGACAGCAACGATGTCCATATCTTGGATCCTGAAAATTTAAAATCGCTGAAAACGATAAAGGTTGGGGAAGGACCCTTCAAAATTGTTTTAAGGGAGAGAATGAAATGAGCATGCTGAACATCCTAATTATTGATGATGAAGCAGATATGCGGCACCTAATTGAAATGTACCTGGGGAATTCCGGGTTTCAATGCTATGCTGCAGCAAACGGAAGTGAAGGGTTTAAAATTCTTGAAAATAGATCGATCGATTTAATCATTCTCGATATTATGATGCCAGAGGAAGATGGATTTGAGGTCTGCTTAAGAATCAGGGAGAAATCCGATATACCAATTATTTTTCTTTCGGCAAAAGGAGAGGAATGGGATAAAGTAAAAGCCCTTCAACTCGGGGGAGATGATTATATTGTTAAACCCTTCAGCCCTGGAGAACTCATTGCCAGAATGAATGCGGTACTCCGGAGAACAGGCGGAGTGAAGGTTGATACAGGTTCACTGCAAATTGGAAAAATTACAGTTGAAAAGAAGGCAAGGAAAGTATCTGTAGAGGGAAAGAATATTGCACTAACTCTGAAAGAATTCGAACTTCTCCTGTTTTTTATCGAACATAAAAACCATGCATTAAGCAGAGAGCAGTTGCTTGAGCGGGTATGGGGGATGGATTATACAGGCAGTTTGAGAACGGTTGATACACATATAAAAACATTAAGAATGAAATTGGGTGTTGGCGACTATATCCAGACTGTTTGGGGAGTGGGCTATAAATTTGAGGTGCCAGGTGAATGAGGTTTTTGACTAATAGTCTGGCCAAAAAAATGTGGCTGACTGTAACAGCTGCTATTTTAATTACAATCCTTTATTCCTACTTTTTATCTTATCTTTTTTATGAAAAAATTTATGTGGAAAATGTCGAGAATTCCCTGTTGGCTGAAGGAAAACGTCTGGCAATGGAGTATGGTGGCGGTCCATTGGAAGATGATCTCCGGGAGAAAATTGACTGGTATAATTCCAAATCGGAAACAGAAATTTTTATCGTCAGCAACCCTAGGGAGCTAAGTGCCTGTTTGCCTTTTGAAATAGATTATCAGACTTTGATAGGACAGGCTGAGCGGGAAGAACTCCTTAAAGGCAATGCTGTACAAAAATTGGGCTATGAAGAAAGGTTCGACCGTAAAATCATGGGTGTGATCATCCCGCTGCTGGATGAAGATAGGCTTCAGGGCATCATTTATTTATATTTGCCTCTTGCAAAAATTTCCGAAATCACCCAAGGTTTTGCTTATCTCTGGTTCATTGCAGCTACTATTTTTACAGTAGTCAGTATTGTTTTTGGAACCATGCTCATCAAAAAACTGACCAAACCGCTGCTGGATATGAAGAATGCTGCTGAGCATGTATCCCAGGGACAATATGGTGTGCATTTGGCCATTGATTCTAAAGATGAGATCGGTCAGCTGGCGTATGCATTTAACCATATGTCTTCTTCTATACAAAAAGAGGACGAACGGAAAAGAGACTTTCTGGCAAATGTCTCACATGAGCTCAGAACACCTATAAGTTATGTTAAAGGCTATAGTGATGCCCTTATGTCTGACATGGTCCAATCAGATGAAGAAAGAAACAATTATTTAAGGCTCATTCATAGAGAGGCGGGAAGAATGGAGCGACTCGTTGGGGATTTGCTTGATTTATCCAAACTTGAATCAGATGAATACAAACTGGAGAAAATGCCTCTGCCGCTGGCACAGCTTATAGAAGATGCTATAGAAAAATACGAACCTTTTATTCAGGAAAAAGGGCTTGAGCTTCAATATGATTTAGACCCGGACATTATTATTAACGGAGATGAAGGCAGAATTGAGCAGGTAATCCAAAATATTATGGATAACTCACTTCGTTACACAGAAAAAGGGGAAATAAGCATCCGGTTATTTCGAATGAAAGAAAAATGCTGGATCGAAATAGAAGACACCGGGATAGGTATTCCTGAAGGACACTTAAACAAAATTAAGCAAAGATTTTATAGAGTGAATAAAGGGCGTACTAGATCAGATGGAGGTACCGGGCTTGGACTTGCTATCGCAGAAAAGCTTGTGAAACTCCATCAAGGTGATTTAATCGTATTAAGTGAAGTTAATAAGGGAACAACGGTGAGGATTATTCTTCCTGTCCTTGCATTGGAATAGATAGATCAACTAACTGATATATTAAAGGAGATATATAATGAACAGAATAAAACATATTATTCTTCCTATGCTATTGCTGGTCTTTGGCTTATCAGCATGCGGAGATAATAACGCTGTTGAGGAAGAGCCACAATTTCTTGAAGTAGAATTATCTATCAACCCGGAGAAAGCAGAAGTAAATGAACCGGTAG
This sequence comes from Cytobacillus sp. C11.1, assembly GCF_058145115.1. Lineage (NCBI taxonomy): Bacteria > Bacillati > Bacillota > Bacilli > Caryophanales > Bacillaceae > Cytobacillus > Cytobacillus sp. C11.1. The sequence continues at coordinate 2,616,333 of NZ_CM176935.1, forward strand.
TTTTTGAAGCAAAGGTTACTTATGGAGAGGAAGAAGTGACAGATGCAGATGAAGTAAAGTTTGAAATCTGGAGAGCAAATGATGAAGAGCATGAGAAAATTCTTGTTGAACACGCTGAAAAAGGGATCTACCGTTTGGAAAAAAGCTTTGCAGTAGAGGGAACCTACTATATATACTCCCATGTAACTGCACGGAGAATGCATAATATGCCTAAAAAAGAGTTTATCATTGGGCAGCCTAGTGAACCTGAAGAAGATTCCTCAGGTTCTGAAATGAAAGATAAGGAAGGTTCCGAAGACACGGAAGAACATAGCAGCCACTAAAAAAGCAGCCAATGGCTGTTTTTTTCTATTTTTGCTCAGGTTTTTATCCATCATAGGCACTATTACCCATATTTTCATAAAAAACCTATCATTTTTGTTACATCGCTGTAATATACGTAAAGATACCGGTCCATCTAAAAACCTGTCAACAGCAATGTTTTAGTATATAACTGGCATTGATTTGGGAGGTTTTCCACTATAGTAAAAAACACCCATTCATAATAGTACCCGTTTTTATAAGTCCATAAACCTTTTAATATAGGGATTTACTATTTTTTTTATGATTTTTACAGTCTACTAATTTTCTAAAAAGGGAGCTTTTTTTGCACAATTGTAAAATCGAACCAAAAATATTACGAAAAACCCTGTGATATGATTATGTTGCAAGTCACACAGCAACAACAACAAAGAAAACAAACAACAGGGAGGATTTTAATAGATGAATAAAAAAGTAATTTTTTCAGTAGCAGCGGCAGCAGCATTACTAGTATCTACTCCAGGAGTTAATAAGGCAGACGCAGCTTCAAATTGTCCTACTCCTGAACAAGCAAAAATAGTTCAATCACAAGCTGGCAATCTAAGCCAGGAACAAATCAATAGTATTCTTCAAAAATATATGAAAAACTTCAATATTAATTGGGGAAATGTTCAAGTAAATAAACAAGAAGTACAACAGCCGAAAGCTCCAGTACAAGAGCCGAAAGCTCCAGTACAAGAGCCAGCTAAAGCTCAGGAACCTGCAAAAGCACCAGCTCAACAGCCTGCACAACAGCAGCAAGCACCTGCTGAGCAGCCAAAAGCAGCAGCACCGGCTACTTCTGAAGTAAGTGCATTTGAACAAAAAGTATTCGAATTAACAAACCAGGAACGCGCAAAAGCAGGCGTACCAGCACTTAAACTAGATGTTGAATTAAGCAAAGTAGCACGAGAAAAATCTCGTGATATGAATGCTAAAAACTACTTCAGCCATACAAGCCCAACTTACGGTTCACCATTTGATATGATGAAGCAATTTGGCATCTCTTACCGTACTGCTGGTGAAAACATTGCAATGGGTCAGCGTTCACCTGAAGAAGTTGTAAATGCATGGATGAACAGTGAAGGCCACCGTAAAAACATTATGAATGCAAGCTTCACACATCTTGGTGTAGGACATGTTGCAGACGGCAACTACTGGACACAAATGTTCATTGGAAAATAATATATGATTTTTTCAAAAGGGCAGCCTGACAAGGCTGCCCTTTTTTATATTTTATTTGCTGTAACTATATATTATACTTGTTTATTTAATGTATGTATTTACTTCGCGAAAGGAACATTATTTAAAAGACATTACATCAGAAATGACAGGTGATTTTAAGTGGAAATACGCAAAGGTACAGAACAGGACCTGGGAAAAATTATGAATATTGTTAAACAAACAGTTGATATCATGGAATCTGAGGATAATGACCAATGGAATCGCACATACCCACAGGATCAGGATTTTTTAACTGATATTAAAGCAGGAACATTATATACTGCTGTCCTGAATGGAAGTGTCACTGGTTCCATTACAGTTGATCAAGTTCAAGCTGAAGAATATAGAGGTGCCGGGTGGAGAAAAGATGCGCCATGCTATGTATTCCACCGCCTTGCAGTGGATCCTGAAATCAGGGGAGAGGGAATTGCCAGCAAGCTTATTAAATTTGCTGAAAGTTATGCTGTAGGCCAAGGTGTTACATACATGAGAACGGACACATACTCACTAAATAAAAAGGCACAAAGCTTGTTTGAAAAAAACGGATATACAAGAGTTGGCACGATATTCATGGACAGAGACAATCCGTTTTATTGCTATGATAAAATTTTAGTTTAACTCTTTCCATCATTCTTCATATAAATAGGCACCTTTTCATCCCCATTATCTTCAATTGGAAGGATGATCGATAGAATTCCATGGCTGAAGGAGGTTTCGATACTGTTTTTATCAATGGGCAGAGGAATCGTCAGTTTCTTTTCAAAAGTTCTGCTCGGCCTTTCCTTTAAAAAATAACGAAAATGATTCTGAAATGAACTGCACTTTCCTTTAATAACAAGGTCATGGTGTATAAGGGATACCTTTATATCGTCTTTCTCCAGTCCAGGAACCTCTGCTTCAATAATAATCCTTCCGTCGGCTTCGTACATATCACAGCGGGGATAAACTTCTCGGGTGGAAAGGAAAGCATTGATTTTTCCTTGTTCAAGACCGGAAATAGATCGTTTTTTGTTTAAGTCCGAACTTTCCTGCGCCCAAAACCCCTTCCAAAAGTCTAGATCTTGATACTGGGAAGACAATTTAATCAATTCTGTCCATTTTTGCATATCCATGATCGGTCTCCTTCCTTAACACAGAAGTTAAAGGATTTCAGTTACATCTATTTCCGAATATTGCATATCCACATTTTTCGGTATCTTAATCTCCAAAAATCCGTCCTTGAAGTGTGCAGTTGAACCTTTTCTTTTTACTATAGCAGGGAGGGTAATAATATGCTTATCATCCTTCTCAGGTATATGTTCAATAATCATTTGATTTGAGGTGTGATAAAGCTTCATATCTTTGAGCCAATTTTCCTTTTTAATGGGCACTCTAACATATACATAATCATGGGTCTCAAAGACAGAGGAATCCAAAACTGAGGGATTCGGCTGTTTTTGACCTGCTGCCGCTGTATTGAATCCTTTCATAAAGTCCGGGGTGCCGGACATTCCTTGCGTATTTGGAGGGAACATTTGCCCCATGATATTTTGGACATATTTATCTATCTCTTCCGGCTTCATCTGTTGCATAAGATTTTTCATATCTTTATTAAATGGAAAAAGATTCCACGGGAACATCCTTCTCATCCTTTCCTTGCAATACTGCTGACAAGGCTCAGCCAGGCATTTAAAGTCCTTTTATACTATGCTGAAAAGAGCCTATCCGTTAAGGATTTTCACTGTAAAAGCTTGCCTGCCCTTAAATATTTGGCTCTGTTAAATTTGCCTGTTGATTTCAGCACGAAGCACTCCCTTTCCGCGGGCGGTCCAACGCTCCCTGCGGGGTCTCCCTTTGATCCGCACTCCCGCAGAACTTTGAATAAGCTTCCTTGAATTAACACCGCACGAAGGAAATTGCGAATGCATTTTCGCGGGATTAGTGCCTTCCGCTCTAATCAACAGGGTGTTAAAAAACAACAATAAGTTATAACAGAGCCAAATATTTAAATGGAAGGAAGAAAAAACTTCTTATTATTTGCATAAATACAGCGTAGTTACTAGTATATTGTTAATGGCTTATATAAATTTTTAAAAAATTGAGGGGTAATTTTGTGAGAGATAAAGCAGCTTTAATCACGGGAGGAGCAACAGGGATCGGTAAAAGAACGGCGATTGCGCTCGCTCAAAATGGTGTCCATCTGGTGATCAATTACCGTAGCAGTCAAAAGGAAGCTGTTTCATTGTGCAAGGAACTGACCGATAAGTATAGAACGAGAAATATAGCTATTCAAGGAGATATTACCATATCCTCGGATTGTGAAAAGATGGCTGAGGCTGCACTTAGCGAGTTTCCTGCAATTGACATTTTAATACATAATGCAGGCCCATACGTTCACGAACGGAAAGAGATGGCAGATTATACATTTGAACAATGGAATTACCTTATTAATGGAAACCTGAATGCAGTTTTTTATTTATCAAAGCTGCTTCTTCCGAAGATGAGGGAAAACAAGTGGGGACGGATTGTTACCATCGGTTTTGATAGGGTTGAAGCAGCCTCAGGCTGGATTTATCGCTCTGCTTTTGCGGCTGCCAAAACAGGTGCAGCTTCATTGACAAAATCAATTGCGCTTGAGGAAGCTCGAAATGGAATAACCGCAAATATGGTGTGTCCCGGCGATATTGTAGGAGATTGGAAGGAAAAAACCATTGAAGATACCCATCAAGCTGAAGACAGCTCCTCACCTGTGGGCAGGCCCGGAACAGGTGAAGATATCGCAAGGGTAATCAGTTTTCTGGCCGATGAAAAATCAGGTTTCATTACAGGCAGCATCATCCCTGTTACAGGCGGGAAAGACGTTTTGGGAAAAATATTTCAGGAATAACAAAAGCCATCGCTAAAACACGATGGCTTTTGTTTTCTTTTTGGCTATGTTAAGGCTTGGTACCATGTGGTTGGAACGGAAGACCGAGATTCTTGAAAATCATTCGTATTTCCTTCGTGAGGTAAAAATTCAAGGATGCTAATTTAACGTCGAGCGAGAGAAGCGTGTCAAAGGGAGCCCCCCATTGGCGCTGGGCGCGAAGGAAGTTCCTAGACCGCCTGTCATTCGCTGACTGTCTGGAGTGGAAATCAACTGTTAACAGAACCTTCCTTTTAAGAATTTTTCTGCAATCCGGCAGGAAATTTACTTTTTTGAATATAAATTAGGCGGGTTGTTAAGGTGATTGCACCTGCAGCCAGTCCAGTAATTAAACCGATCCAATAGCCATATGCTCCCCAGCTTGTATAATTGGCAAGATAATAGCCGAAAGGAAGCCCGATCACCCAGTAGGAAATAAGCGACATAATAAAGGTGACATTAACATCCTTGTAACCGCGCAATGCCCCTTGGACTGGTGCCTGAATGGCATCGGAAAGCTGGAAGAACATCGCATATATCAGGAAATTTGCCGTCAGTTCTAAGACATTAGTATCTTTTGTATAGATGGAGGCCACTTCTTCCGGAAAAAGCAGAAGGATTGCAGCGCATACCAATGCCATTAAAACAGCTATGATTACCCCGATCCAGCTGTACTCTTTCGCATCCCCATACCTTGCAGCCCCGACTTCAAAACCTACTACAATCGTTAAAGCCATTGAGATGCTAAGTGGAATCATATAAAGCAAAGAAGCAAAATTCAGTGCAATTTGATGGGCGGCAATTACCTTTGTTTCAAAATTGCTCATGAATAGAGTAACGGCAGAAAATATGCTCGTTTCGAAAAAGATCGATAAACCAATAGGGATGCCGATCAATAGAATTTCTTTCCATTTTGCCAAAGAAACTGCATAAAGCTTTCGGAATACTCCATAAGATGAAAAAGGAGTATGTTTGTGAATAATATAAAATGAGATAATGGTAATAAGCCAATAGGTAATGGCAGAAGCAAAGCCAGCTCCAGCGCCGCCCAATTCTGGAAAGCCAAACTTTCCGTAAATGAATAAATAATTAAAAACCACGTTGATAGGCAGGGATATGAGTGTGATAATCATGCTTACCCGTGTCTTTCCGAGAGCATCGATAAAAGATCTTAACACATTGTAAGCAAATAGGGGAATCAATCCAATGCTTAAAGCTGCCAGGTAATCAAATGCAGTTTCGTGTACCCGGCTTTCCAGACTCATCCCGCTTAAAATGGGCGTTAGAGAAAATGTACCTGCTGCAAAAACAATGAGGCCCATAATAACTGACAAATAGACACCCTGTATGACGGAAAAAGCAACATCACCCTGTTTCTTCGCCCCAACCAAATGCGAAACGATCGGTGTAACAGCCAGAAGGATACCGCTCAGCCCAGTAAAAACAGGAACCCAAAGGGAAGAGCCAATAGCTACTCCTGCCAGATCATCTGAACTGTAACGTCCCGTCATCAAAGTATCAATAAAAGTCATTGAATAGATGGCAAGCTGTGTAATAAGAATAGGAATTAAAATAAATAAAAGCTGTCGCAGTTTGTCTTTTTTGTTGTATGTCTGATTCATGAAATTTCCTCTTTCTGTGAAGTGACGAAAGAATTATAACATAGAAAGGGGAAGCAGGCTTGTTTTTATCTATATGGGATTAATTAGTTATATGAATTATCCTTAACAATCAAGTTTAATTGCAAAAAAGCGCCTCAAAATTGGGACGCTTTCCTGAAATTTATTCATTTAAAGGTTTGTTTACTATAACAAACTAAAATATTTGCAAGGTTGAGGTCACGCCTACAATTATTAACAAACTAAAGACCAAACGCTTAAAGTTTTGTTCGTTGACTAATTTACGGAGTGGATGACCAAGTAAAAATCCTATAAAGGTAGGCAATATCAGAATTACTACAGTTAGGAGAACTTCAGGGTCATTATGTTTATTAAATACGAATAAAGATAATGAAAGGGCAATAGAGTATTGTATAAAAAAATAATTAACTGTAGTTGCTCGGAAGATATTCCTTGGTAAAAATTGAACTAATATCGCGACTACTGGAGGGCCGGGCAATCCTGCTACACCGGTTAGTAATCCAGATAATAAACCAGCTGCATAAAAGCCTTTTGGAGTGGTATTTGTTTTCGAATGAGGGTCGCTTTCTGCCGAAATGCCAGTTGCTGAGGTTTCGGCAGCAGTATTGTTTGAAGTGCCTGGGTTTCGTTTTTTCTTATCAAGTTTAAACCATTGCAATAAAACATAGATTAAAACCGTAGCACCTACTATTGCTTTAAGATGGCCAGCATTTAACTTTTCGCTCCATATAACCCCAATCAAAAGCCCTGGAAAACCAACTAGTAAAAGTCGCCATATAAGATCCCATCGAGCCAGTCTAAAGCTCTCCTTTACCTGCAGAGATAATGTGAATAATGATAAGATCATACAGATTAATATTGCCTGATAACCTGGAAATACATATAGTAATAGGGGAATAGCAACAAGTGAAAAACCAAACCCAGTCAATACTTGTAAACCTGCAGCTATCATTACAGCAATACTGCCTAACAATAAATTAAACAAGAAAGCGTCAATCATAGGGTTCCTTCTTTCTACTCAATCTGTTTTATTAAAAATCATAATATTTTTAATATTCATTAATTATGATATACAACTTCCGCTACTCATTCAATCTTGATTTTCTTACCTTTTAAGAATCATTAAGAAACAGGCTGCCAGGAAGCAAAAAAAGTGCCCCGCAAGCAGGGCACTTTTTCCTCTTAAGAATGTGAATGCAATCGTTCTTTTTTGAGCAGATCTTGCTGTTCTTCAACTGCCAATCCGTCTTTTTGGACAATAAGTGTACGGGTAGGGAAGGCGACTTCTACACCTTCTCCTTCAAGCAAGTCCATAATCCGGAAATTAACATCCTCTTTGATGTTTAAGTACTCAGCAAATGTAGTAACAGTGGTAAAGAAGTAAAGGTATATATCGAGACTGGAATCGTTAAAACGATCAAACTTAACAAGGATTGTATCGTTATGAATTTCTTCGTGCTCAATGAGCATCTGCTCGATTCTCCTCACCAATCTTTCAAGCTTATGTTTTGGTGTAGTATAGGTAACGCCCAGATGGAAAGCAATCTGCCTTTTACCCATTTTGGACCAGTTGATGATCGGTTCATTGGCGAGCGTAGAATTCGGAACCGTTACAAGCGCCTGGGCGAACGTTCTGATTTTTGTACTTCTAAAAGTAATATCCTCTACTGTTCCCTCCACACTCGGTGTCTTAATCCAATCGCCAATAGTAAAAGGCTTTTCTGTCACGATGACGACTCCGCCAAAGAAGTTGCTGACTGTTTCTTTTGCAGCAAGGGCGAAAGCCAACCCTCCAAGCCCCAGGCCGGCAATAAATCCGTTTATGTTATAATTCCACTCCTCCGCAATAATAGTAATGCCCAACACAACGATAATCAGTTTTGCTATTTTCGTTATGAAAGGAATAACAATCCTGTCGACATCAATGTCAAGCCTATTCATGATGCGCGGGAAAAGGAGCGTAATGGTTGTACTTAAATTAAAAAGGCCCCATGTGATTAATAAAACAAAAAGTGACCGAAAAAATTGTGCTTCCCGATTATCGGCAATAAGATCATAAGGGAAAAATTTAAGTGCAAGCTGAAGTCCAATGATGACAAAAAGCCACCTTACCGGCTTCTCAAAAGCAATTAGGATATTTGCGGCGGTTTCGACTTTTCTCTTTTGCATAAACGAAAGAATCATTTTGAAAACGTATGTTGTAAACACCTTTCTCAGTGCTAAAAACAGTAAAAGTATACCTGCCGAGATGCCTATCTGCACCCATGTGTTTTCTAAATTTAAGAATTCCATCCATTATCCTCCATATCTAAGGTTATTACTATGCTGACAGTTGAAGAAATAACCCGATTACTTTACCATCATTTCAAAAATAGTTTAATAGTGAAAAAGATTTATTTTTATTGGATTTTAACATAGTTTGATATTTTATCAAAAATTATAAGTGGTCATGAAATCCAAGACCAGGCACATAGGTTATAAGGAAAAGCTTTTGGAGAGGGTGTTGAAGGTGGCATATCAGGGCAAAGGATGTTATTCAAAACTTAGAGAAAGTAAGTTATGCCTTTAAAGAACGCTAAAGGAACGTAGTCAGAATCCTGTAGGTATAGGAATTACTGCTTTACTCCTCACCGAAAAGAAATAATCATGTGGAAAAAAAGTAAAAATATTGACATAAGATTTTTTCAATTATGTGAACTTTTAAAAATTGTGAATGGAAACGCTTACATATGTGGAATATATATTAATAAAGATACCATTTCAATTTTGTTATGCATTGTTATTCCTGTCTGCAACATATTTTTTTGAAGGGGGCAATGGAGATGAGCTTTAATTTAAACAGGATTAATCCGAATCAAACTCAAGTCATGTTTTTTGATGGCCGTTTTGAAACACTGACAAATGAAGAATTGGAAGAGCTGCTGTCACAGATGGGAATTAGTGAAAAAGCGGAGGAACAGGAATCCAGTGTAACCAGTTAACAGCTGCCCGCATTGGGGCAGCTGTTTTTTCTCTTATGGACTCTGTTAAACTTGCCTGATAATTTCCGTTCCAGCGATAAGCGAACCCCTGACCCGTTGGGCACCCCGGTTTCCGGCGCTGAGGTATCTCAATTTTACTCTCTTCTCCCGCTAAACGTTGAATTTACTTCCCGGAATTTATATTGAAAGAAAATGCGAATGCACTTTAGAGGATCTGCGTCCCTGTTCCAATTAACAGGTACCAATGTTATCAATGAGCTCTAACCGAGACAACATAATAAAAGCACTGGCTTAAAAGAGCCAGTGCTTTTACATCTCTGCTAAGCCTCCAGTAATTGGGACGATTCTTGGGCTGCAACTCCTTGCCGCATAACATGCAGCGTATATAAATCCTTTGGAATTTCGTATAAATTGTATATATCTCCAGCCGCATTTAGCTGATCATAAACAGACTTTCTTGTTTCATTTGCAAGGATGACATAAGGAAGCTTTTCTGCCGCTTTTTGCGAGCGAATATTTTCTTTTCGAATTCTCATGAAAATGGTTTCAATGCCTGTTTCATAAAAGAGTTCTTCAAAGAATGCATCCTTGGCTAATTCGTTGTAGCCTTTTCCATGGTAGGGTTTTCCTAACCATGTGCCTAAGAATCCAGCATTATCCTGGATATCGAATAAATTAATCGTCCCAATCGGAGTGCCCCATTCATCAAGAATAGTGCGTGAAATCAATTCACCGCGTTCTTCTGCTTCGATTGTCTGCTTTGTTATAAACATAAATTCATCATGGGAATCGGCTTTTTGGCGAACAAAAGGGAAGACATCAGGGTGCGTCATTAAATCATACAAAGCATGGCAGTCGTGAAGTTCACGTTTCTTGAGCATAGGTTATCCCTCCAATTGAGGGCAGTCCTACTCCATGCCAAATAGAGCCTTCGGTCCACCCTCGAAATTTTTTATAATGTTGCAAAAAATTTCGGGGTGGGAATCGAACCCACTAGAACCAGATAACCTGGTGGCGCACCATTTGCCTTCCCTATAACTATCGTTTCCGATATTTGATTGTCTGTCGTTTAGAAGCAAAATTTTCACTTCACTTAAGGTATAATACTAAAAAAAATTCAAAAAGGAAATAGGTTTTTCGATTATTTTTTTTGCGGTTTTCTGTCAAATAACACCAGCAATTTTCGACAGATTCACGACTCTTTGTAAGCAATATTTCCTCCTATGATCGTCCACTTTGGCTTAGCTGAAAAATGGAATGGATGGTGGCTCCATAAAACCAAATCAGCATCCTTTCCTTCTTCTATGCTGCCAAGCTGGTTATCAATCCGCAAATTTCTTGCCGGCAGAATTGTAATCCCTTCCAAGGCTTTTTGCTCTGATAGGCCCTCCCGGACAGCAATGGCCGCACACAAATTTAAATATTGTACAGGTGTGTAAGGGTGATCTGTTGTTATAGAGACTTCCACTCCATGCTCGGTCAGCTGCTGATAGGTTTTCCAGGTTTTGTTTTTCAGCTCAACTTTTGACCGCCTTGTCAGCGTGGGCCCGACAGATACTTTTAAATTTAGCCCTTCTAGTTCCTCTGCAATTAAATGGCCTTCCGTACAATGTTCGATACGAGATCGAGGTTAAATTCTTCAGCAAAACGGATGGCTGAAATAATGTCATCAGCTCGATGGGCGTGTATTCGGACTGGAATCTCCCTTTTTAAAGCTTTAACGAGAGGAGCAAATCTCAAAGCTTCCGGATTATCACAATGAATTGCCTCATAAAAAGCTTCCCTAAGCATCCCCATAATGCCCATTCTTGTGATGGAGTCTTTGTTTCCCTGGCTGTGAATCCGCTTGGGATTTTCTCCAAGGGCGATCTTTAGTCCTGCCGTTTCCTGAATGAGCATCTTTTGAATATTCTTTCCCGTCGTTTTAATAACAGAAGTTGTACCGCCAATAACGTTGGCGCTGCCGGGCATGATATGGGCTGTTGTTATTCCATACTTCACCGCATCCGAGAAAGCAGGGTCCAAGGGATAAACTCCATCCATTGCCCTGATATGCGGGCTAAGCGGCTCAATTGTTTCGTTGGCATCGTTGCCGGCCCACCCCGTTCCTTCATCATAAAGACCAAGATGTGTATGGACATCTATGAAACCGGGAAGAAGATGGAGGTGATTGCAATCAATAATTTTTACATTAGAATCAGTTTTAAGGTTTTTACCGAGCTTTAAGATTTTCCCATTCTCTATCAAAACGTCACCGTGAAAAGAAGCTGAAGTGACAGGGTAAATTTGTGCATTTTTTAATAAGGTTTTTGTCATAGTTTTCGTCCTTTAGTCCTGTAGTATTTTTTCTATTTTACAAAAATGGAACGAAAAGGGGAACAGGAATTTTTAAAAAAAGAACGTTTTCAGCAAGCACATTGTAATATATGCAGGGCCAGGCTAAGTTGATGATATATTAAAAGTGTGACGATATTTTGCTATCGCTGACAATATATATTCAGTTGATAACTTTTCAGCCGAAGTTAAAGATAAAAGCTTCTCCAACTATAAAAGAGCGTGAAATTAGCATTCCACACTCTTTCTTAAATTTAATAATTTTTTCATCATCTTTTAACGATAAATTATAAAAGGCCATCATTCTTTCCATTTTTTATAAAGAAAATAAAGCAAACCCGAAGAAAAGGCGAAGATTACAATCGGTATAATAAAGGGCTTCGCATACTCCTTGATATCTCTCCAATGATCTCCAAGTTCCATTCCCAACAATAAAAAGAGGACAGTCCATGGCACCATTGCCGCTATAGTATAGACTGTGAAAACGGAAAGGGGCATTTTTGCAATGCCGGCAGGGATGGAAATGGCATGGCGGACTACGGGGATAAATCTGGCTGTAAAGATAACTCCTGTCCCGTATTTTTCAAACCATTTTTCGGAGGCATCCAAATGGCTTTTCTTAATCAATAAATACTTTCCATACTTATCAAGAACGGGTCTTCCTCCATATGCGCCAAGCCAATATAAAAACAATTGGGCCAAGGTTCCTCCTGCAATGCCGGCAAGCAGGGCTCCGGCAAAGTGAATGTCGCCTGCACTGACTAAGAAACCGCCATAGCTTAGGACTATTTCACTTGGGATAACCTCAACCATTAAGCCAAGTGCAATTCCAGCATACCCCAGCTGGGAAAGCACTTCAAAAATAACGCTAATCAAATCTTTCAATCGGAAACCTCCCCAGCAGGATTTTAATGAAAAATTAAAATATCCCGGTCATCTGCAGGACTAATACAGTAAACCCAAGAATCCAAACGTAAACAGCAAACACTTTCAACGATTTTCTTTTTAAAAAGTTGATCATCCAAACAACGGCCATATATCCAAAGATGGCAGATGACAAGGTTGCCATAAGCATACTGCCAAGGGTTACCGCTTCTGTATGACCTGACATTAACTCACCAAATTGGAGGACAATACCCCCTGCGATGGCAGGAATGGAAAGCAGAAAGGAAAAATAGGCGGCTGTTTCCCTGTCCAATTTCCGAAAAAGGCCAGCTGCAATGGTTAGCCCAGACCTGGATACTGCTGGAAAAATTGCGGCAGCTTGGAAAGTGCCGATGAAAAGGGCGTCCCCGTAGCTGATGCTATCCATCTTTTTGGCACCTTTTTTTATGCCGTCAGCCATCCAAAGAATGAACCCGGTAAATAAAAATTCCCACCCGATGGTAACTCCTGATTTTGAAATGGAATCAAACAGGTCACTAAGCAATAAACCAACGATTACTGCCGGAATTGTGCCGATTACAAGCAGCATGGACAACTTGCCAAAAGGCTTCTTTAAAATTTGGAGCAATTCATTTTTGTATACGACGAGGACTGCCAGCAGTGTTCCGATATGAAGCATGGTATCCAGGAACAGGCCAGCTTCGTCAAGCCCGAAAAGATGCCTCCCCAAGTACAAGTGGCCTGTACTGGAAATGGGCAAAAATTCCGTAAGTCCCTGGATGATTCCAAGAATAAAAGCTTCAAGCTTTGACATCATCTATATCACCTTCCTAATCGCATAAATAACAAAATTAGGCAAAAGGACAGCAAAAATGCCTGTCTCTTTCATATGTATTCAAGTTGTCCCAATCAAGAACTGAAAAAATCAGGCTTTTGCGGTTCAGGAAGTGCAGCCATAAAAATTAAGCTTCATTGCTGATTTTAATCCTCTAACGAATATCAACGGTCAAGTTTAACAGAACCAAAAATTAAAAATTCTTGAAACCTTTTTGAATGAATAACGTAAATAATATAGAAGCAGGAATTATCAATTTAATTTTTAATTAAAGTGAAATTTTAGGAGGAAGCAGAATGAACGATTTAAAAATGCCTTCCAATGATGAAAGGCTTTTAGCAGCTGCCATCTATGTAACCAGTTTTTTTACCACTTTTATCGGACCGCTTATTATCTGGCTTTTGAAGAAAAATGACTCGGAGTTTGTTGATTATCATGGAAAGGAATACTTAAACTTCCTGATTTCTTATACAGTTTATAGTGCAATCAGTGTTGTTTTAATGATTATCTTAATCGGTGTCATTACTATTTGGATCGTAGGGATTCTGGCCTTTATTTTCACGATCATGGCTGCAGTCAAAGCATATGAAGGAAAGGAATATAGAATACCGCTGGTTTTCAGGATCTTGAAGTAATCGAGGAAGAGCCCATGGCCGTTGCCACTGGGCTTTTTTTAATAGATTAACAGCCAAGGCAATCGTAAGTGATGGTTTGGTAAAATGGCTGCTGAATTGGGGTAATAAGGCCAAGGTTCTTTCTCCGCCTGCCCTTGTTGAAGAAGTAGTAAATGAAATCCGCCAAATGATGAAAGTGTACGAAAACGCGGGAGATTGATCCAGTTTTTATTGAAATTTTTAATTTTTCATAAACACTCTATTCATAGGAGTGTTTTTTTATTTAGCAATGTAAAAGCTCCTTGTTGATATTAGCACATGTTGATTGGAGCGGAAGACTCCGGGCTATTCCAAAGCCAAGCGGGAAAAGGATAGCAATAGGAATCACCGCAGGCTTAGAGCATGTGGAGCGTCGTACCGCCCGCGGAAAGTGAGTACCTGGAGCGGAAATTAACAGCCAAATTTAACAGAGCCTATTTAATAAATTTTATTTTCCAGTGAACGATTTCTCGATCTGCACGTCATATGGATGACAAAAGCGATTGAGGGAGGAAATTAAATTGGAAATAATAGAAGGCATTAACTGGGCAATTCTTGCTCCTTTTATAATAATACAGCTTATTTTAATGATTGTTGCCATTATTGATTTAGTAAGAATAGAAAAAGCAAATGGCCCAAAATGGGTATGGGCTTTAATCATTCTGTTTATTAATCTGCTTGGCCCGATTATTTATTTCATTTTTGGAAGGAGAAGTTACTGATGCCTGTCGTAAGCATTAATGGATTAATGAAAAGGTTTCAGGAACAGGAAGTGATTAAGGGGCTGAACTTCGAATTAACAGAAGGTAAGTGCGTAGCACTTCTTGGTGCTAACGGAGCTGGGAAGACAACAACTTTGAAAATGCTCTCGGGCCTGATGAAGCCTGACTCCGGAACGATTGTTTTCGAGGGAGCAGAAAAAGGGGATTTTCGAAGTTTAATAGGCTATCTTCCACAGTATCCTGTTTTTTATGACTGGATGACAGGCAGGGAATTTCTTGAATATACAGGTAAGCTTGCGGGGCTTTCCAATAAAGAAGCTAAAGGAAGAGCGCAGGGGCTTCTTGAGCTTGTCGGTATCGCTGAGGCAAAAAATCGTCGCATCGGAAAGTATTCAGGAGGCATGAAGCAGCGGCTGGGTATTGCACAGGCCATTATCCACCGGCCAAAACTAGTAATGCTTGATGAACCTGTTTCTGCACTTGATCCATTTGGACGCAGGGAAGTGCTTGAGCTTATGGAACAGCTAAAAAAAGAAACAACCATTCTGTTCTCAACCCATATATTGAATGATGCTGAAGAGGTTTGTGATGAAATATTATTTCTCCATAATGGTAAACTGGTTGAAGCAGGGACCATGTCTCAACTGAAAGATAAACATCAGCAGGCCAAAATTGACTTGGTTTTTAAAGAAAACACTTCTCGATATGCCGAAGAATTATCAGCTCTTTATCCAGTTACCTCTTTAAAAATAAATGGTGAAAAGGCCAGCTTGTTCGTTGAGGATGTAGAAGGAGCCAAAAAGTTATTCTTAACAGAGATTACCAGCCGCAGTCTGCCTTTAATTAAGTTTGAGATTAGCAGAACAAGTCTTGAAGATGTATTTATGAAGGTGGTGCAAAAATGAAGCAATGGCTGACATTATATAAGAAAGAGCTTCTCGAAATGGTCCGGAATTATAAATGGATTTGGGTTCCTCTTACTTTTATTTTAATTGCTGTAAAAGAGCCGCTGACATTATTTTATATGCCGCAGATTATTGATTCGCTGGGCGGGCTGCCGGAGGGGGCTGTCATAGAACTCCCTGTTCCGTCTGCAGGTGAAGCCCTCGCGGCAAGCCTTAGCCAGTTTAATACATTCGGTGTACTAATTATTGTTTTAATTACTATGGGGGTAATAGCCGGAGAAAGGAAAAGCGGTGTAGCAGGAATTATTTTAGTTAAGCCGGTATCTTATGCCCGTTTTGTAACAGCAAAGTGGGCTGGTGTTATGCTGCTCATTTGGTTCTCTTATTTTTGCGGCTATTTTCTCTCCTGGTATTATGTAGGAATCCTGTTTGAGTTTATTTCTTTCACCGATTTTATACAATCCTTTTTTGTTTATGGAATTTGGCTGACATTTGTTCTAACGATTACAATTTTTTTCAATAGCTTTTTACAATCGCCTGGTGCTGTTGGTTTTATCACTATGGGCATCACCATCCTATTAAGCCTGGTAAGCAGCTCCCTATCACATTTGCTTGACTGGAGTCCTGCTTTGCTATCTGCTTATACAAATAGTTTTATAATGGGCAGCGGTTATCCGGAGGAATTGATGCCGACCATTCTTATCTCCTTATTCATGATCATTCTGTCCCTTTTTGCCTCTATAGCAATCTTCCGAAAAAGAGAACTTGCCTGAGGCAGGTTCTCTTGGGCAAATTTGTATAACAGAGTAAATTGTTTTGATAGTATAGTTTTATAAAAAATGAAAGGAAGATTACCATTGATCAGTGAAACAGGCCTGGTTCTTGAAGGGGGAGGTATGCGGGGAGTCTATACAGCTGGTGTCCTCGAATATTTCCTGGAGCAGGAGCTCTTTTTCCCATATGTCATAGGCGTATCAGCAGGTGCGTGCAATGCCGCTTCTTACTTGTCCAAACAAAAGGGCCGAAATAAAATTGTGAATGTTGAATATATAACAGACCCTCGCTATATTTCATGGCGGAACTACTTTAAATCAAGGCAGTTTTTCGGCATGGATTTTATTTTTGATGAAATCCCTAATAAGCTCGTACCCTATCACTATGATGAGTTTTATAAAAACCAGTCTGAGTTTGTGATTGGAGTAACAGACTGCCATACGGGTGAACCTGTGTATTTTAGGAAAGAAGACTATGGAAAAGACATGCTGAAAATATTAAAAGCATCCAGTTCTTTGCCATTTATTGCACCGGAAGTAAATTTTCAGGATCGCATACTGCTTGATGGAGGAATCAGCGATCCAATCCCAATAAAGAAAGCCCAGCAAGATGGGTTCAAAAAAAATATAGTCATATTGACAAGAAACAGGGGGTACACAAAAAAACCTTCCAAATTCGAGTTTCTTGTTAAAAGAAAGTACCCGGAATATACGGGACTGCAAAACGCTCTATCAGACCGTTATCAAATTTATAACGAAACACTTCGTTATCTTGAGCAGGAAGAAAAGAATGGCACTGTCCTTGTCATCCAGCCGCAGCAATCGCTGGCGGTTGGGCGAATGGAACGAAATCCGCAAAAATTAGAAAAGCTTTATCTGCAAGGGTATGAAGATGCCAGAAAGTCTTTGGAGAAAATTAAGCAATTTTAACAAACCGCAGCCATTAAGGTGCGGTTTTTAAATTATTTAATACTAGGAAGATAGAATTGTATTTTCGACAAAGGGTGAAACGGTTCTCCAGTAAAGTGTCCGCCTAATTAGGTTAAAGTATCCATGGTTTTTGAATAAAATGGGATAATTTTCAATTTATCTATATTATTAGCAGGGTGAAGCTGCAGAATCCAGAAGGTTCGTGTCGAAACACGAAGATTGCGAGCGTCAAAATTTTAAATATAATGAAAATTAGGAATCATAAGGGGGTCTAAATAATGAATATGAAAAAGAGTGTCTTTGCCGGCGCATTAAGTTTGGCTTTGTGTGCATCGACGGTGTTTGCTGGTGCATCCAGCATTGGACAAGCACAATCTATTGAGAAGAAATATCTGGTGGTCTTCAAGGATGAATCAAAGCTTCCTGCAGGCTATACAGATTTAGTGAAGAAGGCTGGCGGTCAAGTAGAGAATAAGCTTGATAAATTAGGAGCTGTTGAAGTTACATCCACCAATCCTAACTTCCTGAATGAAGTGAAGAAGTCTTCACTGGTATCAGCTGCTGGAGCTGAAAATGTCATTTATCCGGAAGGACCTGCGGCAGAAGCAGATCTTCCATTGGAAAGTGCAGATTTATATAACGAACTCCAATGGGATATTAAACAGGTTACAAACAATGGCAAGTCATGGGATCTTCCTGGAGGAACCGGAAAAACGGCATCTGGAGAAGATATCGTAGTGGGTGTTATTGATACTGGTATTGACTATACCCATCCTGATTTAAAAGATAATTACGTATACGGAAAGTCTTTTGTTCCTGGCTATCCTGATGCAATGGATGAAAATAGCCATGGTACGCATGTTGCCGGTTCGATTGCTGCGAAAGGCAGAACAATGGGTGTGGGGCCTGATCTGAAAGTGGCAGCCTACCGTGTATTCGGACCTACTGGCGGAGCAGCGACTTCCCATATTGCAGAAGCATTAATGACGGCTGCAGATGATAATGTCGATGTTGTGAACATGTCCCTTGGCGGCTATGACTGGTTCCAAAACCCTGATTATGCGACAAGTGAAACAGTTGCGGATGTACAAATGTTCAACAGAGCAATCAAATATGCCATTCAAAAAGGTGTAACAGTAGTTGGTTCTGCAGGAAACAATGCTGTTGATTTAAAGAGCCCAGGACAGCTTTCCGGAACTGATACGGGTGCAACACACAGGAGCCCCAGCAGCCAGTTGATGATCCGAGTGTCTGCGGGAGGAGCCTTAAAGAACCTTGCTTTCTATTCCAACTACGGTGTGGGTAAAATAGATGTTATGGCTCCGGGCGGAGACTTAGGACCGAACTATGATCCTGCAACTGGAACTGGCAGGGACAATACTTACCTTGCGTATGCTACTATCCCAGGCGGAAAATATGGCTATAAAGGCGGCACTTCCATGGCTGCTCCGAAAGTCGCAGCATTGGCTGGTGTGATTATTGCCAAGCATGGCAAAGACCAAATCACGCCTGCACAAGTAAAACAAATCATTCAGTCTTCTTCAGAAGATATTTTCGAGCCAGGATATGATGCAAAATCTGGCCATGGACTAATTAACGCAGTTAATGCATTAAAATAATAGTTTAAAAAGCTGGCGGAAGATTCCGTCAGTTTTTTTTTGCTTTGAAGGTCATCCAAAAATAGGTAGAATTGTGAACTTTATGAATAAACTGAAGGAGCTTGCGAACAAGTAATAAATCTTGCGAATAAACCTAAAATTATACGAATAAAACTGGAGAATTTGCGAATGAATTTCAGTTTTTCAAGAGCAAATGTGATTCAGCAATATCCCCAACATTTTCTGCACAAAATCCTTCCAAAATTCATTTTTACGGGAATCTATTAATAGAATATAAAAGAATCATATAAAGCAGGGAGACTAAACAATGAATATCCAGCAATATTATCGAAAAACAGCTGACATTTCTTTGAATGGCAGTCTGGCAGCACTTGTTCCTCCTTCATTTTTCTTAATATATGCAATTATTGCCGTTCCCCGGACCAATTTGTTTCTGATCGTGACTCCTTTTATCATTTATAGTTTTTTCTGCTATCAAACCTATTTACTGAATAAGCAAAGAGCAGAGGAGGTAGTGGAAAGAAGTATACTCAGCAGCGGCCATTATGCACAGCCACTGCTTTCGCAGTCTATTGCCTTGATTGCTTTTATGCCGGCGCCCTCCCTTAGAATGGTCATCTTTAACTCAGAAGGAAGGCGATGTGGAGAAATCAGGGATATGAATTTGTGGAAGATCAGATGGTTCTTGCCCTATCTTTTCGATCGTTTTTTTTCTAAAAAGCTGGGCATCTTTAATGATGATGACACTCTCGTAGCCATGATTATGATTAAGAGAAACAGAGTTGAAATATTAGATTGCAAAGGTTCAGCAAAGGAAACGATATTTTTAAAAAAAGAAGGATCAAATCTAATATATATACATAGCAGCGTAAAATACTATATTCCTAAACGGTTTTTCCATAATGATTTGCAAGTTTACAAAGAAGACTCCATTAGAATTGCCCGCTTCCGCAAAGGCTGGATGCCGCTTGAATGGGGCCAGCGTTTTAAGGATCCCAATACACCAGTGCTTACCTTTGAAGCAGGAGTCGCTGCAGAAGAAAAAATCAGGATTTACGCCATTTTTGCTTGTATTTTTCATTATCAGAATCATTAAAAGGCCAAGTGCAGAAAGGTGGATTCCCTATTCCCCGTATAGTATGATAGATTTAGCTAACGTACGGGGAAAATAGTAATCGATATAGAGGTGTTCAGATGAAAAAGTTTTTGCTGGGAGCGGCAGTTATTGTCCTATTGCTGTTTATTGTTGATAAAACAATTCTTAAGGATAAAGGGGTAGTAGAACAAGCTGAACAAATGCAAAAGTATGAAAAAATAGAGAATCCAAAAGAGCTGCCTGTTGGATTGGAGAAAGGAAATCTTGCTCCTGATTTTGAACTGACAGATATGGAAGGCAACCAGGTAAAGCTAAGCGATTTCAGAGGCAAAGCGGTACTATTGAACTTTTGGGCAAGCTGGTGCCCGCCATGCCGTGCAGAAATGCCTCATATGGAAAAGCTATATAAGAAATATAAAGCTGAAAATTTTGATATTGTTGCAGTTAATTTGACTAATACAGAGAAAAACAGCGGTGACGCAGAAAAGTTTGTTGAAGAACTTGGACTAACATTCACCATTCCAATGGATGAAAAAGGGGTTGTCGGTGCTGATTACGAAGTGCTTGCATACCCTACAAGCTACTTTATCGATTCGGACGGGGTCATTAGAGGAAAGGTTCTTGGAGCATTAAATGAGGAATATATGGAAAAGGAAATCACGAAACTTCCATAACAGTTGGAAAAGCCGGAGAGCTGCGAACAGCTTTCCGGCTTTTTATTCAGGATTATCCTGTTCTAGGCGATGAAGAATGGCTCTTTTACGGTAGAGCAGCATTCCAGCTTCAGCAATATCGTTTACTGCAGAGCGGTTTATGAAAGCTCCAAATAGAAGCCCGGCAATCGGGACCATTTGAAAAAGCTTTTTCCAGCCAATTTGGTCACGATAGGAAAATACAACCTCTCTCCATCCCTGAAGCTCAGAAACAACCTCTCTTTTAGGTTCGCCTGCATTAGAGCCAAACAAGGAGAGCTGTTGCAAAATGGCCTTCTTGCCAACTATATCAGAGGATACAAATTGTAATATTTTAACGATGAACATTCTTTCATTTTTATCAGCAGGATCGAAACCGTAACAGATCGCAATGTCCTGCAGGGTTTTAAGCTGGATGCCGAGCAGGAGGGGGATATCAATCGTTAGAGTGAAAATGCCTCCGATCCCTGTACTTGCCCCTTGAAATGCTGCAGCTCTTTTCCGGTTGGAAGACAGCCTGGCAGCAGCTTCATCCATTCTGGCAATCGGCAGGCTTTCGACATCCTTTAACGTATGAATATTTTGATCTGGATAATAATTTTTTAAGGAGGATACTGAGCTAAGATACCTGCCTCCTGATTGGATGTATGTGCCTAGTTCATCAATAATTACTCCAACTTTTTTTTGAATGAATTCAGGTGTAAATCTGTCAATGAGTTTGAAAGGAAGCCGCCCAAGCTTTTCCCAAAACCATAAGTCCCCCTGGCTTTTTTCCCAGTCTTCGCATTTTTTTAACTCGATTCTTAAATGCTCTCTCGTTTCTATCATCTATTTAGCGCCCTTTCAATTACTTGATAACATTCATACGTACAATGGCCACAAAAGTTTCAATTTATTGAGCCATTTCTCTTTGTATATTCCGATAATTCGTGATAAGATTCTTATAATAGAATAGGATTTCCTTCGGGGCAGGGTGAAATTCCCAACCGGCGGTGATGAGGGTACGCCCTCTTAGTCCGTGACCCGGTTTTGTTATTAGACAGTAAGTTTAAGCATTGAGATTCGATTACTGTCTAGCTCCAGCGCCTACCCCCTCGAGGTCACAAGCCAATCCTCCCAAAAAGAAAGAACGCCTTTCTGTGAGGCTCGACTTGTGCATGTCAGGGGTGAGCGAGGCGCTTGCGCTTTTCTAATGAAAACGGTGGATTTGGTGAAACTCCAAAGCCGACAGTTAAAGTCTGGATGGGAGAAGGAATGATTAGAAGTTTGCGTTTAAAAAAGTATGATTTAGACGCTTATTTAGTCATGAAATTTTTGCCCCGTATCTCCTTTGTTGGTGTACGGGGTTTTGCCGTTTTTAATACTTAAATTGCATAACTGGAGAAATAATAAAGGAAGGAGGCTGAAAGTAAAGTGCACGATATTGATTATATGAAGTTGGCAATAAGCTTAGCATCTGCTACTAAAGGGCAAACAAGCCCGAATCCCCAAGTAGGAGCTGTGGTGGTTAAAAATGGTGAAATTTTAGGGATGGGCGCTCATTTGAAAGCAGGTACCCCCCACGCCGAAGTTCATGCCATTGCGGCAGCTGGTGAAAAGGCCAGAGGAGCTGATATATATGTTACGCTTGAGCCGTGCAGCCATTTTGGAAGGACGCCGCCATGTGCAGATTTAATTATTAACTCAGGCATAAAAAGGGCAGTTATTGCTTCGGTAGATCCGAATCCGCTTGTGGCGGGCAAAGGGATCGCCAGGATGCAAGAGTCCGGTATAGAAGTTGTAACCGGGCTATTAAAAGAAGAAGCAGACGCTCTTAATGAACCATTTTTTCATTTTATTAAAACAAAGACACCTTACGTAACGATTAAAGCAGCCTCGTCATTTGATGGAAAAACGGCTGCAAAAACCGGTGACAGCAAGTGGATTACCTCTCCAGAATCCAGGCAGGATGTCCATCGGCTACGGCATGAACATGACGCAATATTGACAGGTGTAAATACCATCATTCATGATAATCCCCTTTTAACCGCCAGGCTGCCCCGAGGCGGAAAAAATCCCATTCGAATTATATTAGATACAAATTTAAGAATACCGGCTGATGCCAATGTCATCACAGACCAGACTGTTAAAACGATCATTTATACAGGCTCGGAAATAGATGAATCAAAAGCAGAAGCTATCAACAAGTTTGGTGTGGAAATTTTCTCGTTTCCTTCCAAAAATGTTCCTATTAAAGATGTGTTAAAAGATTTGGGTGAAAGGAACATAATGACACTTTTTGTTGAGGGTGGATCAGAAGTTCACTATTCGTTTATAAAGAGCAATTTCTTTCAGCAAATTATTCTTTATATGGCTCCCAAAATAATTGGTGGAAAGGAAGCAATCCCTTTTGTCGGGGGTAGCGGTGCAGACTTTGTAAAGGACGCACCTGTCCTTGAATTTGCAAAAGTTGAAAGGCTAGGCGGTGATCTTAAAATTACGGCGAAACCTCTAAAGGAGGCGAATGATTAATGTTTACAGGAATTATCGAAGAGCTTGGCACAGTTAAAAAAGTAGTTCAACAGGGAAAAGCAATGAAACTCACCATTCAGGCCTCCAAAATTTTATCCGATCTTCACCTTGGGGACAGTATATCGGTTAATGGCGTGTGCCTTACAGTAACTGAATATACAAATGAAGGATTTTCAGCTGATGTAATGCCCGAAACATTCAAAAGCACTTCCCTATCAGCCATAAAAGAACGCACAAAAGTTAATTTGGAGCGGGCGATGTCAGCCAATGGCAGATTTGGTGGTCATTTTGTGA
Organism: Cytobacillus sp. C11.1; assembly: GCF_058145115.1. Taxonomy (NCBI): domain Bacteria; kingdom Bacillati; phylum Bacillota; class Bacilli; order Caryophanales; family Bacillaceae; genus Cytobacillus; species Cytobacillus sp. C11.1. The sequence goes on from NZ_CM176935.1 coordinate 2,639,650, forward strand.
CAGGCCATGTAGATGGCACTGGAAAGATACTAAAAAAATCAGCGAATGAAAATGCTATCTATATACAGATTTCTGTACCTTCTGCATTAAGCCATTTGCTTATCATGAAGGGGTCTATTGCAGTGGATGGCATTTCCCTGACTGTCTTTGGCAACGAGGAGAATACAGTTACTGTATCAATCATCCCGCATACGGCCAGTGAGACAGTTCTAGGCTTCAAAAGCGTGGGAGATGTGGTCAATCTGGAGTTTGATATGCTTGCCAAATACCTGTATTCCTTTATGAATAAACAGCAGGAACAAGCAACGCCTAAACAAGGAATATCAGAGCAATTTTTGCAGGAAAATGGCTTCTTATAAAATATTGCAGCAGAAGGAGGGGGCAGTGATATGTTCAGTGAAATTAAAGATGCTATAGAAGATTTAAAGGCAGGAAAAGTCATTATTGTCTGTGACGATGAAGATAGGGAAAATGAAGGTGACTTTCTGGCTATTGCCGAATATGCGAAGCCTGATACCATCAATTTCATGGCCAAAGAAGGAAGAGGTTTAATTTGCGCTCCCATAACCGAGGAGCTGGCTGAAAAGCTGGAATTGAACCCTATGGTGGAAGTGAATACAGACAGCCATGGAACGGCTTTTACTGTTAGCATTGACCATGTTAAAACCACCACAGGAATCAGTGCGTTTGAGCGGGCTTTTACAATAAAAGAAATGCTTGAAGAAGATGCAGCTCCCTCTGACTTTTCCCGCCCGGGACATATCTTTCCATTAGTGGCGAAAAAAGGCGGAGTATTAAGGCGAGCCGGCCATACAGAGGCTGCGGTCGACCTGGCCCGTCTTGCTGGTGCTAAGCCAGCCGGGATTATCTGTGAAATCATGAAAGATGACGGAACGATGGCGAGAGTCGATGACCTAGAAAAGGTGGCAGAAAAGTTCGAGTTGAAAATGATTACCATTCAGCAATTGATAGAATATCGATTGAAGCATGATTCGATTGTGAAAAGAGAAGTGGAAATCCAGCTGCCGACAGAGTTTGGAGATTTTAGAGCTGTAGGCTATACAAACACTGTTGATGGAAAAGACCATGTTGCTTTGGTTAAGGGAGATATCAATGAGCATGAACCGGTTTTGCTTAGGGTTCATTCGGAATGCCTAACTGGTGATGTGTTCGGTTCTAACCGCTGTGACTGCGGACCTCAACTTGAAGCGGCCTTAAAACAGATTGAAGAAGAAGGGACAGGGATTCTCCTTTATATGAGGCAGGAAGGCCGGGGCATCGGCCTGATTAATAAAATGAAGGCATATAAGCTTCAAGAAGAAGGCTATGATACTGTCGAAGCCAATCATAAGCTGGGCTTCAAGGATGACCTCCGTGATTATGGAGTCGGAGCTCAAATCCTTAGAGATTTAGGTGTAAAGAAAATGCGGCTTTTAACTAATAATCCGCGGAAAATAGCAGGTTTGGGAGGCTATGGACTAGAGGTAGTTGAACGTGTACCGCTGCAGATGCCTTCCAAAACAGAAAATGAAATTTACTTAAAAACGAAAAAGTCTAAGCTGGGACATTTATTACAATTTTAAGGGAGCGATAAAGAGATGAAAAAAGTAATTGAAGGACATTTAGTAGGAACAGGATTAAAAATGGCGATCGTGGTTTCCCGTTTTAATGAATTTATTACAGGCAAGCTTTTAAGCGGAGCAGAAGATGCGCTTAAGCGCCATGGTGTAAATGAAGAAGATGTTACAGTTGTCTGGGTTCCGGGAGCATTTGAAATTCCGCTTGCAGCCAAGAAGCTATCAGAATCAGGTAAATATGATGCCGTTATTACACTTGGAACAGTTATCCGCGGAGCAACTCCTCACTTTGATTATGTCAGCGGTGAAGTGGCAAAAGGGGTAGCATCAACTGCAATGCAAAGCGGCGTACCTGTAATATTCGGTGTCCTAACAACCGACACAATTGAACAGGCTATTGAGCGTGCAGGCACAAAAGCTGGAAATAAAGGATATGAAGCAGCTGTCGGCGCTATTGAAATGGGCAACTTGTACAAACAGCTCGCAGATTAATGGGCAGTAATCCCTTGCTTCAAAGGCTTATTTAGGGGAAAGCTGTCGCGTTTCACTTTGCGATGAAGCGCTGCCGCAGCTTTCCCTGTGCGATGTCTGAGTGCCCGTTTTCTACTAGCTTCAGCTAGCCATCATTGGGAAAAAGGCTCATACTGATGAAAGTGCACTTTATCTGAATAGACGTCTGACCTTTCTATTGGCAAGCTTCATATTTTTTGTTAAAATATAGTCTTGTGGCTCACCTGATTTTAAGGCTCCTCTTCGCATGAAGAGGCCAGCTTATCGGGGAGAGCGGGTAGGGAGAGGGCTAATTGAATAGATAGGTAGTATATATGAATAAGTGGCTTAACCAGCTTTTTCAGCTAAATTCAAACGGAACAAATGTAAAAAGGGAAGTTATGGCTGGAGCAATAGGCTTTTTTACAATTGTCTATATTATTGCTGTTAACTCCCTAATTCTCTCAGAAGCAGGAATACCATTGGAAGCTGCTATTCTGGCAACCATTTTAACATCAGTTGTCGGCTGTCTGATAATGGGCTTCTGGGCCAACGTTCCGATCCTTCTTGTACCTGGTATGGGGATAAATGCATTATTTTCCTATACAATGGTCCAATCCATGGGTCTTTCCTGGGAGGAAGCATTGGCTGTTGTTTTTATTTCGGGTCTTATCTTTGTTTTCGTAGCGTTCTCACGTTTTGCAAAGACATTAAGCGAATCCATTCCACAATCACTTAAAGAAGCGATCACAGTTGGATTGGGTCTTTTCTTAATGCTGATCGGACTTGAAAAAGGCGGTATAGTTGAAAAAGGTACAAACTCCATTATTGCTCTTGGCGAACTTGGAGATCCGCAGGTGCTCGCAACCATATTAACCTTCTTGCTTGCAATCATATTATTTATGCGCAATGTACCTGGCAACTTTTTGATTACGGTTGTTGCAGGCACTTTTATTGCATGGGTTTTTGGCCTTATAAATGTGCAAAGCACAGAAGAAAAATCGTTCTCGGTTTCTGATTATATGGAAGTCTTTGGAGCGATGTCATTTGATAATATTCTTTCCATTACTTTTTGGATTGCTGTCTTTTCTTTGACAATGGTTCTTGTATTTGAAAATATCGGATTGGTTCATGGGCATGTAGGCTTCATCAAGAGACCCGAACAGTTTTCCCGCGCGTTTCAGGCAAACTCGGTTTCAGCTTTGCTATCCGGTATCTTCGGAACAAGCCCGACTGTTTCGACTGTTGAAAGTGCAGCCAGCATGGCAGCAGGGGGTCGGACTGGGCTGACTACTGTAACAACAGGTTTGTTGTTTCTGTTATCGGCATTCTTTATCCCGATCATAAAGTTAATTCCAAATAGTGCCATTGCGCCAATTTTAATTATTATTGGCGGATTAATGCTCCAAAACATCCGTAACCTTGATTTAAAGGATATGAGTGAAAGTTTCCCGGCTATCTTTATCATCGCTATGATCCCTTTCACATACAGTATCGCAGATGGAATCGCTATTGGCTTTATTCTTTATCCGATACTAAAGATTTCAATTGGAAGAGCAAAGGAAGTCTCCGTTGCGTTATATGTAATTGCTGCGCTGTTCTTGTTTAACTTTGTTTTTCATGTCATAAGTTAATATAGTAAAAGGATGCCCGGAAAAGGGCATCTTTTTTCATATAGGCTATTGGCAATTCTCCTTTCCTTTCATCCCCTTGTTCAATGCAATAATTCACTAAATGACATGATGTACGCATTTTACAGTGAAAAAAGAATAAATTTTTGGAAAACTTAAAAATTTTTGTTGTTTCAACAAGTTTCGACAGACTTATAAAAGTTGTTTGTATAGAATGAGAACACAAAATACGGCAGTAGTTTAGTTCCCGGAGGTATAAGGATGGAAGTATTTGTTGCGAGGCAGCCTATATTTAATGTAAAAGAAGAGGTTTTTGGCTATGAACTTCTTTACAGAAACAATCAGGATAATGCTTTTCCTAACATAAATGGAGATCAGGCAACAGCGGAGGTCATTATTAATAGTTTTTTAAACATTGGGATTGACCAGCTTTCAGACGGCAAGCCATGCTTTATAAATTTTACCGAAAAATTGCTTAAATACAGGCTGCCTACCTATTTCAGGCCACGGGAGATCGTCGTTGAAATACTGGAAACAGTTGAACCCAGCGAGGAGCTGGTCGGCATATGCAAAGACATTAAAGGGCTTGGCTATCAGATCGCTCTTGATGATTTCGTTTTTAATGAAGGCAATCCTTTTGCAAGCGAGCTTTTAAAATATGCGGACATTATCAAGGTGGATTTCCTGCATACTCCTAGGGAGATACGGGAAAAAATTGAACTGCTCGTTAAAAAGCTGGATATTAAAATGGTAGCCGAAAAGGTAGAAACTAGAGAAGAATATGAAGAAGCGAGAAGAAAGGGCTACGATTATTTTCAAGGTTATTTCTTTTCCAAGCCTGTTATCATGTCTACACATGATGTACCTGCATATTTTCACTCTTATTATGAAATGATACAAAGCCTTTCCAGCGCAGATCCAAGCCTTGACCGTATTACAGAGCTAATTGAAAGAGATATTTCTCTTTCATATAAACTGCTAAAATTAATAAACTCACCGGCATACAGGCCAAAGCAAAAAATTAATTCAATTCGTCAGGCAATTGTTCTTCTTGGACTTATTGAACTAGAAAAATGGATCTATGTATTGGCTGTGAGGGAATCGACCAGCCAAAAGTCTGAAATGGCAGAAGAAGCAATAAGATTGTCAATGACACGAGCGAAAATGTGCGAGGAGATTGAAAGGTTAAGGTCCGGCAAAAACCCTTCATCCAGCTATTTCATGACAGGGATGTTTTCATTAATGGATTCACTGCTTAGCATTCCGATGAATCAATTTTTAGCAGATCTTCCTCTGCAGGATGATATTTGCGAAGCTTTGAACGGAAAGAACAATATGCTGAAAGAGGTCCTTGACCTTGCGATTGCATTGGAAAAAGCTAAATGGGGCACAATCAGCGAAAAATGCAAGAAAATGAACATTGATGAAAAAGACCTTTTTAAAATTTATGCTGAATCATTGAATTGGTCCAATAAATTACTTAACCCTGAAAAAATTTTTCAATAATAGAACGCCTGCAGGGGACTTTCTGCAGGCTTCTTTCATAAGGCTGTAGTAAAGCTCATTGCTGGTTTCAAAAGCCTGTTGATTGGAGCAGAATTAAACAGGAAAATTTAACAGGGCGTTTTATAAAAACGGTTTTTGCGGCCGGATATATCTTTTTATTTCAGTTGCCATCTTTCTTTTAACAGAAGAGGGAAGTTCAGCAGCAGTAAGATCTTGGGGAAAAGGAAAAACTCCATAGTCATTGAATTGTACCCGGATCACTCCCTCAAATACAGGAGCTTTATTAAAGACTGCTGTTGCTTCAATGAAGGCCGTCTTCTCATTATTGTGGCTGTCCCAGTCTTCAGTTCGCTGGATAAAAAATTTAAATTTATAAAGCTCAGTGTTTATGGCAGTCAGCTCCCTGGGATGCAACATAAGAATCATATTCTCCAAATAGTATATTATTAATATAATATAGAAAACTATTATTGAATAATAAACGGTTTTATGGCACTCTTACTATAAGTTATTCAGAATTGGTTTGGAGGTTTTATTTTGAAGATCGACCTTATTAAATGCCACGGTTCAGGAAATGATTTCTTTATTATAGATGAAATTTCTAACACATATGACTTTTCAGAAGGGCAGCGGGCCGAGCTGGCAAAGGCGTTGTGTGATCGCAGTACTGACCTTGGTGCTGATGGTATTCTTTTTGTATTGAAAAGTGAAAAGGCAGACGCACGGATGAGAGTGTTCAATCCGGACGGTTCTGAAGCTTCAATGTGCGGAAATGGGCTGCGCTGTGTGGCCCGATATGTATGTGAGCTTCTTGGTTTGAAAGAAGCGATCATTGAGACGATGAAAGCGAATCTGCAGGTGAAAAAGCAGGAAGATATTTTTGAAGATATTCCGACCTACCTGGTAGAGATTTCGCCGGTGTCTTTTAACTTGGGTGATCTGCCGCTTAATCTTGAAAAAGAAACACTAATCAATGAAAAAATCAGCAAAATTTCTGAGGAATTAACTTTTACAGCTTTAGCAGTCCCGAATCCTCATTTTGTTTCAATTGTTGATAGGGAGCATCTTTCTTCCGATTTGCAAAAAAAGATTAGCGAATACTTGAATGGACCGAATGAATTTTTCCCTGACGGGGTAAATGTCAGTTTTGTTAAACCATTGAAAAAAGGCCATATCTATGTCCGTACCTTTGAGCGAGGTGTTGGCTTTACTAATGCTTGCGGAACGGCAATGTCTGCTTCAACTCTTGTTACGTGCATGAATGGCCTTAATGAAATAGAGGAACCCGTTGAAGTTTACAATAACGGAGGGAAAGTACGCTGTGTCGTTCATGAGAAAAACGGCAGGCAGCATATCGACTTAATCGGGAATGCCAGCTACGTATATCGCGCTGAAGCGGATGTGAATATGGAAAATCCGGCTGAGTTTACTCTTTCGCCAAAAGTGGAATTCGCTGAAGAAATAAAACAGTATGCAAAGCTACAGGAATTTGCGCAGCAATTTTTAAAGGAATGGATGTAGGATAAGGCATAGGCCTTATCCTTTTCTTTTCTGTTGCTTTAAAAAGTCGAGCACCGGAAAGAAGTTCTGAATATTTTTTGTCTGAAAATAGGATTGGAAGGGGTCCCCGCCACTGTTAATCCGTATCATTAAATTGGGTATTTGAAATTGTTCCATCGTTAAACGCTCATTCACCTCTTCCCAAAATAAAGGGGTGGCGACGGTTGCTGCTTTGTGTCCTCTTGCTGAATAAGGGGCGATAATCGTCTTCCCTTCCGCATGCTGGATATAATCCACATAAAGGCGGCCGCCCCGGTTTTTTTTCATTCGTTCAGTTGTGAAGGAATCCGGATCTTTGGAGACAAGATATTCGGCTATAAATTCAGTAAACAGGCGCGTTTCATCAAAGGAATACGTATTTTCAGGCAATGGGATATATATTTGCAGGCCTTTATTGCCTGATGTTTTGATAAAACTAATCAGCTCCAAGTGATCCAGCACCTCTTTAATATATAAAGCCGCTTTGATCGCAAGAGAAAAGGCATCCCTTGAAGGTGGATCCAAATCAAATACAATCTCGCTTGGACCCTTGCTTTGAATCGTTTTAAACGGAATATGGTATTCAAATGCCAGCTGGTTTCCGAGCCAAAGAAGCGTCTTTAAATTATTGCAAACGATATAGTTAATGCCTTCAGCCATTTGTGTTTCTACAAAATCTGGTGCGTAATCCGGGCAATTTTTCTGATAAAATGGTTCTCCGAAAATGCCATGCGGGTAACGGATTACGGTAAGCAGCCGGTTTTTCAAAAATGGCAGCATATAGGGAGCGATCTCCCGCAAAAAATGTATATAATCGATTTTTTGTACAGAAGGCGTTTCCCATAAAGGCTTATCGGGATGTGTAATTTCTATTTCTTGCGGCAGGTTCTTTTGATGCTGTATAAATTTATCATATGTGCAATCATCAGGCTTAAGATCAAAACGGAATTTATGGAAGTGGGGTTCGCGCATTTGCTCTTCATAGATCTCCAGATATTTAACTTCCACGCAGATCGCCGGTTCCACATAAATAAATCGGCTGTCTTCATCTGTTTTATTATCTTTGATTATTTGGAATAAAGCTTGTTTTTCATCAGGTTTTAAGCCAAAGATAAACTGTCCGATCGGATAGATTTTTTCATCTTGTAATACGCCTGCATAAAAGTAGCCATTCGACTTTTCGTAGGCGGTAATGATGCACGAGACATACTTCCAATTTTTAAATTTTAACCATAAAGAAGATCTTTTGCCTTCCTCCCAATGATTTTTTGTTTGTTTTGCCACTATGCCTTCACCGTCATGAAGAACAACTTTTTCCCATAGTTCATTAAAGCTCTGATAATTAGGTATTAATTGAATAAGCTTCGGATTAGTCTCATCAGGTTTCAAAGGAAGATCACACTCTTTAAAAAGTGACTCGAGTTCCCCTTTTCTGAAAAGATACTCCTGATTGCTTATTTTTTTTCCTTTTAGCATCAGGACATCAAAAATAAGCAGGCGGCAGGGGGCAGATTTTGCTTTTTCAGCAATCTTCTTTTCTGATCTCATTCTCCCTCGTACCTGAATGGAACCAAAATGAGCTTTAAAGGCGTTTTCTAAATAAACCAATTCACCATCTAATGTGAGCGGAAGAAAGGGCTCAAACTTAACTTTGTTTTGTTCTAAAAATGCTTTTATTTCAGGGAATAAGTCTAATAATGGTTTATCATTTCTGCTTGTCAGGGTGATTTCCTTATCCCAGTCCAGAATCGCCCTGAATCCGTCATACTTCGCTTCAAACAGCCACTCCTCGCCTTGGGGTACATCAAAAGTTAATGTAGGAAGCATTGGTTTCATTAAAATTGGCCTCCTTGCGGATAGTCCAAGTTAGTTTTACCTTTTCCGCAAAAACTACTCTGTTTCCAATTCTTTTAGGGTATGTGCTAAATTGTTAAAACACAAATTAAGAGTACATAAAACATAATGAGAATGGAGTTTTACTATGCATACAATGTGGAAAGGAAGCATCAGCTTTGGGCTTGTTAACATACCGATTAAGCTTCATGCCGCTACAGAGGATAAAGATATAAAGCTGAGAAATCTTCATAAAGAGTGCCACTCGCCAATTAAGTACGAAAAGACGTGTCCTGTTTGCGAAGTGGAAATCAAAAATGAGGATATTGTGAAAGCCTACGAATACACCAAAGGAAAATTTGTGGTATTAGAGGACGAGGATCTCGAAAAGCTAAAACAGGAAAATGAAGATAAAGCTGTAGAGATTATGGACTTTGTTAAAATCCAGGAAATTGATCCTATTTATTTTAACCGTACGTATTTTATGTCCCCAGGAGATGGAGGGGGAAAGGCTTATTCATTATTAAGAAAAGCGCTTGAGGATTCCGAAAAAGTAGGTTTGGCAAAAATTATCATTCGATCAAAGGAACAGCTGGCAGTTGTCCGTGTATATGAAAATACACTGGTTATGGAAACAATTCATTATCCGGACGAAGTGCGTAAAGCGGCAGATGTTCCAAATGTACCAGCAGAAGATAAAGTAACTGATAAAGAAATCGATACTGCGATCATGCTGATTGACCAGTTAACTTCCGAATTCCAGCCTGAAAAATATAATGATGATTACCGGACTGCGCTTCTCGAACTCATTGAAGCCAAACGAACTGGAAAAGAAATTGTTACACCAGTTGAAAAAGAACCAGCCACCAATGTTACCGATCTTATGGCTGCCCTGCAGGCATCCATTGATAAAACAAAGCCTGCCGAAAAGGAAACAGCGAAAAAACCGGCAGCTAAAAAGAAACGAGCAACAGCAAAGGCAAAAGTGAAAAAACAAGCTTAATTCACTAGAATACCCGCATGCGATAAATATTTAACCGGTTTTACTTTAAGTAAAATCGGTTTTTTATAGTAAATGTACTATATTTTTTGAATACCAAAACGGAAGCACCATTTTTCACCGAAGAACGGAAATAGAAACCTGAAGGGAACTGAAGGCCGCGAATAGTGCCCATGGAGTCGAAAAAGAGAAAGGGAGAGTTATTCATCGTTAATAAATTGCATGAAAAGATAGTGAACGTCAAATGGAGTGAATCCACAAATTCTTTTTCTTCTTATAAAAATCCAAAATCACGTTCACTTCCCCCGACTTTGTGGTAATCCTATAACTAAAAAGGATTTGTGCGTATGAGTTGGAAGACGTTAACTTTAAAAAATATTATTTATATTGCATCGGCAGCAGCTATTCTTGGCGTGTTTTTGTTTCTGTTTATTGAGATTGTTGATGAATTGCGAGAGAAAGAGCTCGTCCGTTTTGATGAGCGGGTGATTGACTATGTTCAAGCTTTTATATCTCCGCGACTTACGGAGCTCATGCAAGTGATTACTTTTCTCGGCTCTGTAAAGTGGCTGGCATTTGCTGTCATAATAGCGGCAGTCCTGCTGTTTATTTTTAAAAAGCGCTCTTTAGCACTTTTTATGGTTATTTCATCGGGAGTTGGCGCGCTTTTCAATATATTATTAAAGTGGATTTTTAAAAGGGAGCGCCCCGATATCAAGCCTCTGATTGAGGAACAGGGGTTCAGTTTTCCGAGTGGGCACTCGATGGGTTCATTTATTTTTTATGGTTCTCTTGCTTATATGATTGTCCATCTGGCAAAGAGAAGAAGATGGAAGGCTGCGTGGGTTCTGCTGCTGAGCTTTTTTATAATCGCAATCGGACTAAGCCGTATTTATTTGGGAGTGCATTTTCCGAGTGATGTAATTGCAGGTTTTGCTGCAGGCGGTGTATGGCTGACAATCATGATAATAGGATTCCGATATTATGAATTCCGCAAAAATTTGTAATAAGTATTGAGAATTGCTCACTTTCCTTATAACATTGGGAGAATAACGGAAACGGGAGTGGAAAAAATGAATCAAAAGATTTTGCCTGCTTCTTCAAACATGAAAGAGTTTGAAAAGTTCCTGAAATGCCCATATGAAATAGGGGTTTTTCTCGACATTCATATCTCTCAGCTAAAGCATGTTTCACAGATGGCAAAAGAACATCAAAAAAAAATGATCTATCATGTAGATCTGATCCATGGAATTAAGAGTGATGATTATGCAACTGAATACATATGCCAGGAATTTAAGCCATACGGGTTGATCTCCACGAAGTCCAGTGTCATTCTAAAGGCGAAGCAAAAAGGGGTTGTCGCGGTCCAGAGAATTTTCCTTATTGATTCACACGCTCTTGAGAAAAGCTATAAGCTGTTAGAAAAAACAAAACCTGATTATATAGAGGTTTTGCCGGGGGCAATGCCTTGGATGATAAAAGAAGTGAATGAACGCTTGAATACGCCAATTTTTGCAGGCGGTCTAATCCGTTCAAAAGAAGAAGTATTAAATGCTCTTGATGCGGGAGCTGCAGCGATTACTACCTCCAAGGTGGAACTATGGGAAATTTTCTCATAAAATAATTTTAAAAATAATTGATGTGCAATTGACAACGTTTTCATAGGCTTGTATACTCTATTTAACAAGTTAATTCACGTGTCGGAGATTAGGAGATTCACACAGTTTAGCCTTTCAGGGTTTATTCTGTCGTGGATCTCCTTTTTTTATTTTCCGATACACATATTAAGGGAAAGGGGATTTTTAAGATGTCTGCTTTTATGGGAGAAGTAATTGGAACAATGATCTTGATTCTTTTTGGAGGAGGCGTTGTAGCAGGGGCGAATTTAAAAAAGACCTTCTCATTTAATGGCGGCTGGATTGTCATCACCATTGCATGGGGCCTTGCGGTAACTATGGGTGTTTTTGCAGTCGGATCGATTAGCGGTGCTCATTTAAATCCGGCTGTAACAATTGGTTTAGCCCTTAATGGCGACTTTCCTTGGGCGGATGTGCCTGGCTATATAATTGCCCAGCTGATTGGCGGCTTTTTAGGAGGCGTTCTCGTTTTCCTGCATTACCTGCCGCATTGGAAAGAAACCGAAGACCAGGGTGCGAAGCTTGCTGTCTTTTCTACAAGCCCTGCGATTCCGCATACATTTTCTAATCTATTAAGTGAAATCATTGGTACTTTTATTCTTGTATTAGGCTTGCTGTTTATAGGAGCCAATCAATTTACTGAAGGGTTAAACCCAATTGCTGTTGGTCTCCTTATAGTCGTTATCGGGATGTCCCTTGGGGGAACTACAGGTTATGCAATCAATCCGGCCCGTGATCTAGGCCCTCGCATTGCTCACTTCCTGCTGCCGATTCCGGGTAAGGGGAAGTCAAATTGGGGATATGCATGGGTACCCGTCGCCGGTCCGGTCCTTGGAGGTGCACTTGGCTCTGTGTTCTACCAATTTATGTTCGCAGGCAAAACTTCAGGAATGTTATGGGGAGTGATTGCTGTTAATATAATAGTATTAATTCTTTCATATACTTTAGGAAAAAAGCAGCCAGCAGAAACGGATTCTTCGAAAGTGGCAGCCTAAAACATATTATTTAAAATAATTGGGGGAGCGTTATAATGGAAAAGTATATTTTATCTTTAGATCAGGGAACTACAAGTTCACGTGCAATTCTGTTTAATAAAAAAGGTGAAACTGTGCATACTGCTCAAAAAGAATTCACTCAGCATTTTCCAAAGCCGGGCTGGGTAGAGCATAACGCGAATGAGATATGGGGCTCAATATTATCTGTTATTGCTGGCGTCCTTTCAGAATCTGGAGTCAAACCTGAACAAATTGCCGGCATCGGGATCACAAACCAGCGTGAAACAACCGTTGTCTGGGATAAGGAAACAGGTGTTCCAGTTTATAACGCTATCGTATGGCAATCGCGGCAAACAAGCGGCATTTGTGATGATTTAAAGGAAAAAGGATATAATGATTTATTCCGGGAAAAAACAGGACTTCTAATTGATGCTTACTTTTCTGGAACGAAAGTAAAGTGGATCTTGGAACATGTAGAAGGAGCGCGTGAAAGAGCTGAACAGGGGAAATTATTATTCGGAACAATTGATACTTGGCTGATTTGGAAGTTATCTGGCGGTAAAGCGCATGTAACTGATTATTCCAATGCTTCCCGCACGCTTATGTTTAATATTTATGATTTACAATGGGATGAAGAGCTGCTTGAAATTTTAGGGGTTCCTAAGTCAATGCTTCCTGAGGTAAAGCCTTCCTCGGAATTATATGCCCATACGGTTGATTATCATTTCTTTGGGAAGGAAATTCCGATTGCAGGAGCAGCAGGAGACCAGCAGGCAGCATTATTCGGACAAGCGTGCTTTGAAAAAGGGATGGCCAAAAACACATACGGAACAGGCTGTTTTATGCTAATGAATACGGGCGAAAAAGCAGTCCGTTCGGAACATGGCCTTTTAACTACCATTGCATGGGGCCTTGATGGAAAAATTGAATATGCACTTGAAGGAAGTATTTTTGTTGCGGGATCTGCTATTCAATGGCTCCGTGATGGAATGCGAATGCTCAAGGATGCAAAAGACAGCGAAAGCTATGCGAAGAAAGTGGACTCTACTGATGGTGTGTACGTTGTACCTGCGTTTGTGGGCCTGGGGACACCGTACTGGGATAGTGATGTACGCGGTGCAATATTCGGAGTGACTCGCGGGACGTCCAAGGAGCATTTTATTCGCGCAACTCTGGAATCACTTGCTTATCAGACGAAGGATGTTTTATCTGCTATGGAAGCGGATTCAGGCATTGAGCTAAGAACGCTCCGTGTAGATGGTGGAGCCGTTAAGAATAATTTCTTAATGGACTTCCAGTCTGATATATTAAATGTTCCTGTTGAAAGACCTAATATCAATGAAACAACAGCCCTGGGAGCAGCTTACCTAGCTGGCTTGGCTGTCGGTTATTGGAATTCCCAGGAGGAAATCTCTGAGCAATGGGCAATAGATAAATCATTTAACCCATCAATGGAAGAGGAAGTCCGTAATATTCTTTATGGAGGATGGAAAAAAGCAGTCAAGGCCGCGATCGCATTTAAATAAAAGTACTCAAATAGACTAATTTATGTTACAATGAAATCAAGTTAATAGTTCGGCAGGAGATGCGGAGAGACCACAAAATCATTATCGGCTAATCGATAATGTATTTTGTGGTCTCTTTTTTATTCCCTGCAAATAAAGGGTAGTAAGAATACAGGCTAGCCTTTCATTAAGGAGGAGACAGCAATGACATTTTCAAATTTAAATCGTAATGAAATGATAAATAAACTGACTTCTGAAAAATTCGATGTCCTGATTATTGGAGGCGGTATCACAGGAGCAGGGATAGCCCTTGATGCAGCAACGCGGGGAATGAAGACAGCACTTGTGGAAATGCAGGATTTTGCGGCAGGGACTTCCAGCCGCTCTACCAAACTGGTACATGGCGGTTTAAGATATTTAAAACAATTTGAAGTAAGAATGGTTGCGGAAGTTGGTAAAGAGCGTGCAATCGTCTATGAAAACGGACCGCATGTTACCACTCCGGAGTGGATGCTGCTTCCAATGCATAAGGGCGGCACTTTTGGCAAATTCAGCACCTCAATTGGCTTAAGAGTGTACGACTTTTTAGCAGGAGTTAAAAAGTCTGAACGCAGAAGCATGCTATCTGTGCATGAAACACTTGCTAAAGAACCGCTTGTTAAAAAAGAAGGATTAAAAGGCGGCGGGTATTATGTGGAATATCGGACAGATGATGCGCGATTAACGATTGAAGTGATGAAAGCTGCTGCTGAAAAGGGTGCCGTGCCTGTTAACTATCTGAAAGTTGAAAAGCTGCTATATGACGAAAAGGGTATAGTGTGCGGTGTCGCGGCTGCAGATCAGCTAACAGGTAAACAGCATGAACTAAAAGCAAAGAAAGTTATCAATGCAGCTGGTCCCTGGGTAGACTCCATTCGTGAGAAAGATGGTTCGAAAAGCGGCAAAACATTGCGGCTGACAAAAGGGGTTCACCTTGTAATGGACCAGTCGAAATTCCCTTTAAAACAGGCTGTGTATTTTGATACACCAGATAAAAGGATGGTTTTTGCCATACCAAGAGATGGAAAAACCTATGTGGGCACAACGGATACTTTTTATGATTCAGACCCGGTTAACCCGAAAATGACGACAAGTGACAGAACATACATCATAAATGCTATCAATTTTATGTTTCCTTCTGTAAAAGTTACAGAAAATGATATTGAATCCAGCTGGGCTGGAGTACGTCCGCTTATTTGGGAGGAGGGAAAGGACCCTTCTGAAATTTCCCGCAAGGATGAAATTTGGGAATCAGAAACAGGACTGCTGACAATCGCAGGAGGCAAACTAACAGGATATCGTAAAATGGCCGAGACCATTGTCGATCTGCTTGCAGATAAATTCAAACAGGAATTTAAGCAGGCTTACACGAGCAGTGTAACGAAGAATCTGCCTATTTCAGGCGGGAATGTTGGTGGCTCAAGTAAATTTAAAGAATTCATTGGTTTCCAGACAGATAAAGGGACAGCTATAGGCTTAACAAAAGAAGAGTCCTCTCACCTTGTTCAAATGTACGGTTCAAATGTACCTATTATTTTTAAAATGATTGAGGAAAAAGGAAGCGAAGCAAAGAAGTTTGGATTGCCAACTGTATTATGGGCAAAGTTAAAATATGCTGTTGAGCATGAAATGGCAGCAACGCCTGTCGATTTCTTTAACCGCAGAACAGGTGCTCTTCTCTTTGATATCGAAACCGTAAGAACTTATCAAGATAAGGTTATAGAATATATGGCCGATTCCTTTATATGGGATTCATCCGAAAAAAAGAATTTTGAACAACAGCTAAATCAGGAAATCCGATTTGCTGCAATTCCGGCAGACCAAAACTAAAACTCTCCTTTTGGGGAGTTTTTTCTTTAAGGCTGTTTTTTTGCAAACTTTGCTGCTTTTTAAGCAAATAGTGAGGAGTTGTTGATTTCCGCTCCTGGATGCTTAGCGAACTGCCCCAAGGAGGCTTCACCGCCCGGCTGCAAAGCTCCTGTATCTCATTTGTTTCACTCCTCCCTTTCTTTAAAGAGGAAAACAACATTTTTTAACAAAATGGACATTCCTGCGGCATACTATAGTAGAAAGTTATGGAGGTGGGCAATGTATAATGTTTTGATGTTCGTTGACTCTGGAGTTGATGATTCGCTTGCGTTGATGTATGCCCTCCAGCATCCCGATATAAATGTTGTAGGTGTAGTAAGTGCATACGGAAACATAACAAAAGAGCAATCGATCAATAATACTGCCTATTTAATAAAGCTCGCCGGCCGGGAAGACATTCCGGTTATTGCTGGCGCGAGTGGGCCATTGTCAGGGGAGACTGCTGTTTTCTATCCTGAAATTCATGGTGAGGAAGGGCTTGGGCCTATACAGCCGCCAGAGGATTTTGAGGGTTTAGACGTATTTGATATTAATAAAGTGATCCAGATAGTAAATGAATATAAAAACAATCTTGTAATTGTAGGATTGGGAAGACAAACGGACTTGGCTTTGCCTCTTATCCTTTATGGGAAAGATGCCTATAAGGACGTTAATGCCCTTTACTTAATGGGCGGTGCATTTCTTGTACCCGGAAATGTCACTGCAGAGGCAGAGGCAAATTTTTATGCAGATCCAATTGCGGCAAACTCGGTATTAGAAAAGGCGAAAAACATATATCTTTTTCCTTTAAACGTGACTAATAAAGCTATAATACGTCCAGAAACTATCGATTTTTTGGCCAATAATACCCAATCGCCCTTTAAGGCGTTAATCAAGCCTGCATATGATTATTACTACGAAGCTTATAAAAAGCTAGTACCCGGGATAGAGGGTGCTCCGCTGCATGATGTTCTGGTATTAAGCGTGCTAACAAATTCTGACCTGGTTAAGTATATCCCGCGAAGGGTTATAGTTGAGCTTTTTGGAAGAGCCAAAGGAAAAAGCATAGCAGACTTTCGGCCAAAACCTGATGAGGAACCACCTGAAACACTTGATAACATAGCGATTGAACTAGATGTGGAAAGGTTTGTGATTGATTTTATGGAGGTATTCCTTTCCCAAACCAAAACGTACAAAAGCCTTTAACTATGTTAAGGGCCTTTTTATTCTTATGAAGGGAATTAGCCTCTTTGTATAGAAATAGTATGGAAAACATTTGCAGAGAAGGAGACCTCTTAATGCAAGACATACTTGTTTTGGGCGGCACACAATTTTTTGGGAAAAGGCTTGTTGAAAAGCTGCTAAGTGAAGAGAAGAAGGTAACAATAGCTACCCGAGGACTTACAAAAGATCCATTCGGCGACAATGTGGAACGCTTGACTATTGACAGGGGAAATAAGGAATCACAGCTTGATGCTTTTTCGGGGAGGAAATGGGATGTGGTGTATGATCAATCATGTTTTTCCCCACAGGAAGCGAAGGACACTGCAGAGGCTTTAGATGGAAAGGTGGCGCATTATATATTTACATCCTCAATGGCTGTCTATGATTTTGGGACAAAGCATAAAGAAGGAGATTTTAAGCCGGAAAAATATTCTTTTACTTATAAACCAAGAAATGAATATAAGGGGTACGAAGGATACCAGGAAGCAAAGCGTGCTGCAGAAGCAGTACTATTACGTCAACAAGGGTTTAAATCATCTTCTATAAGATTTCCGATTGTAATCGGAAAAGATGATTATACAAACCGCCTCAAGTTTCATGTTGATAAAGTCAAAAATGGGGAGCCAATCGGAATTCATGATATTGACGCCAGGTATAGCTTTATATTATCAGGTGAAGCAGCAGATTTTTTATACAGGATTGGTGAGACGGCTCATACCGGGGCGTTTAATCCAGGTAGCGAAGGAGATCTCTCGCTAAACGAGCTCCTAAATAAAATTGAAAACATTACACTTAGAAAAGCATTTGTAACGGATAAAATAGATTCAAATAATGCTTCGCCATATGCTTTGCCGGGTTCTTGGTCGATTAGTACAGAACGAGTGAGAAGCTTGGGATTTACTTTTTCTGATTTGCATGAAACACTTGATAACCTAATCGGGTTTTACTTAACAGAGCAAGAAAAATAAAAAATGTACAGTAACATCTCCTGGAGGTCTACTGCCATCTATTAAATCCTGAAAAGCGAGTACCATGAAATCTTAGTTTTCTATAATCGCCCTCAGAAAGCTGCCCGTATTCCTTTCCGCTTACATGGAACTCCATACGGTCACCACTGTCCACTTCGGAAAGTAATGAAGTAACGGGTAGAGGTATGGTGGTGTACATGCTGTCCGTGGCTATGGGCATTCCTTTTTACCTGAGCCCGTTTTACAATTATTTTGGCGGAGACATCGAGCACAGGCTGGTTATTATTCTCATTACATTAAGTTTGTTATCAATCTATACGAAAGAAAATCCATTTAGTTTCAAATAAAATCAACAGAAGAAAATGGAGGCTCTTGCCATTGCTGAAAAATAAAAAAATTATTACAATCATTTCCATAATCGGTATGATTTTTGCCATAGCCATTGCATACAGTCTTCTTGTGTATTTAAATAATGAGCAGAATACAGCGGGTGAGCAAAATAGTTCCAAGACGGCAGAAATGGCTGCACAGGATTTGATGTACAGTGATTTAGGGGATTTTATTGCTACAAACCATACCTATTATAATGAAACACTTGGCTGGGGCAGGGACCGTTTTGTCAGTTGGTCTAAACAGCGGAAACAAGCTGATTTAATATCAAGCGCTCTAAACAGCCTGTCAGCTGAGAATCAAGATTTGCAGCATGACTTGGATACAATCGGCAATTTAGCGGAATCAGTCGGGAGCGGCTCCAAGGATAAGGAAAATCTCATTAAGCTGCATCGCTTTTTTCATGATCTGGATATAGATTATAATGATTATAAAGATACAACTGATTATTTTGATGTAACAGAATACAAAGGGGAAGATTAGTGAGCCGTAAATGTTTTAGAAGATTTAATGGTGACAAGTTTTTATCTTGACAGAGAAAAAATTATGAGGTAGTATAGGTATTGAAGTATTTGAGGTACAATTTTGAAGTCGTGAATTCACGTGAGTGTCGGCGCCTTTGCTCCTTCATTTTGTGTGGAAGTCCGGCTTTTTGTTATGTTTAATGCTCTTTAGGATTTTGAAAGAGTAAGCATGTGTTTGTAATTAAGAAATAATTTGTGTGGACGGCTTTATGCCGAATTTCTTCTTAATCATCTTCTATAAACCAGACACTTCTCCGTTTTTTACTTCAGTAAGTTTCTTACCATTTTAATTGAAATCTCAGAGAGCATCGATTCGGATCATAATCCGATATACCTGATTCCCGCTGGCGCGGTCAAGGAGCCGCAAGGATGGAAGAGAGGAAGGGCTTTCATTGTGTTAGGTAATAATTAAATAACTCAAATATATCAATATAAAGGACAGCATTTCTTGTGCTGTCCTTATTTATTCTCTTTTTTTGGCTGTTTTCTAAATGGTTGTTGTTTTAAATAGATTATGTGAAAAACTGACAAATAAGGTTGGTTGATTGGAGCGTAAGGTGGGAGACTCCAGCGGGAGGAGTGGGACAGGTGAGACCCCACAGTCGCTGAGCGCCGAGGATGCTCACCGCCCGCCCCGCGGAAGCTTGAGCATCCTGGAGCGGAAATCAACCTCGCCTCACTACTTGTTTAAAAAGCAACAAAGGTTGCGAAAACAGCGTTTTTGTGAAAACACGAACATTTAGGTTAAAAAAACTTGAAACATATGTATTTTGTGGTATGATGGCATTATTAGTATAAGTAAGCCAAATCGCAGTGACTGACGACAATGCGGAATTAACCGCTGGGGAGCTGCGTCTATGTATAGCCGGTCGTCTGGGCAGAGATAAGGGATACCCTTGTCTCTTTTTTCATAATTAAATGGAGAAGCCCGCCAGCCTTATAATGCGCTTTTCCATATCTGGAGGGATATGCATGGAAAATAAGCTTATACTCGATGGAATCGTTGTCGCAAATCATGTGAAGGAACAACTGAAAGGTAGAATCGCCGAATTAAGGTTGCTCGATGTACAGCCGTGCCTGGCAACCATTCTGGTGGGGGATGATCCTTCCTCTGAAACGTATGTCAAGATGAAAGGTAATGCCTGTGAAAAGCTTGGAATTATTTCAAAACGTATTCATCTCTCAAGGGATATTACAACGGATGATCTTCTTCAGACAATAACGGAACTAAATGAAGATCCTGCAGTACATGGGATTCTTCTGCAGCATCCAGTGCCAGGTCATATTGATGAACGAAAAGCTTTTGAGGCAATTGCTATCGAAAAAGATGTTGATGGTGTTACTAGTTTGGGATACGGACAAACCGCCTTCGGATTTGGCGAATACCCTTCCTGTACGCCGGCGGCCATTTTAGAGATTATGGACTATTACAAGCTTGGTGCAGATGGGCTGCATGCGGTTGTTGTAGGCAGAAGCCCGATTTTGGGAAAGCCTGTCTCTGCGCTTCTTCTTAATCGCAACGCAACAGTGACAACATGCCATTCGCACACACGAAACTTACCGCAAATCCTGAAGCAAGCTGATATCGTTGTAGCTGCTGTAGGCAAACCCAACTTCATAAAGGGTGAGTGGATCAAGGAAGGATCCATAGTCCTGGATGCTGGCTATAATAAAGGAAATATAGGCGACGTTGAATACACGAGCTGCCACCAGAAAGCTTTTGCTATTACTCCTGTACCAGGTGGGGTAGGGCCAGTTACCATCTCCATGCTTTTAAAGCATACAGTCCAGGCGGCTGAAAAAGCGAGAAAAAAGAAGGAAGGCGCAAATAGTCAATTTGTCACTATTTGAAAATGATTGCTAAAAAGATTGACTTATAACTATGTGTCGTTTATTATTAGGTTAACGCTGTAAAGTTCGTTATATACTTTTTGGATAAGTCGTAGCTGCAAAGAAATGTAGGCGATCGTTCATCCTCATTTCTTGCGGCTGCGACTTTTTATGTTTAAGTTTATATGGTACATTATAGTGAAAAACAATTTTTCAGGAGGCAACACAAATGAACACAGGTAAAGTAAAATGGTTTAATGCAGAAAAAGGTTTTGGATTCATCGAATCTTCAGAAGGTCAAGATGTATTCGTACACTTCTCCGCTATCCAAACTGAAGGTTTCAAAACTTTAGAAGAAGGCCAAGACGTAACTTTCGAAATCGTTGAAGGTAACCGTGGACCTCAAGCTGCTAACGTAACAAAAGCATAATCTTGCTTAAAATGAGGTGATGCATGTCTAATCATGCATCACCTTTTTACGTTATTTTACTCATCCACTTTGTAGTCTGCATGCATTCCTCAAAACAGATTCTTCCCATCTAACTGCTTTTTAGGAATAAAGTATTTTTCATTTCTTCTAAATAATTTACTTCACTTACAAAATAAAGTTTAAAATTAGTACATTTGGAAATGTAAAAAAGAGATACAAACTGGAAAGCCTAGTAACGTAGTGAACGTCATCAAATTAAATGTTACAGTCTTATTAAAAAGGCTTTAGTACAAGGAGGAAAATTTATTTTGACAACTTTTTCAGATTTCGGTTTAAGTAATGAAATAGTAAAAGCCCTTTCCAATATGGGGTTTGAAGAACCAACACCAATACAGGCACAAGCAATTCCTATCGGTATGCAGGGCAAGGATATGATCGGACAGGCGCAAACTGGTACAGGAAAGACAACTGCATTTGGAGTACCGCTTTTAGAACAAATCGACATTAATGAAGGTATTCAGGGACTAGTGCTAGCTCCAACGCGTGAGCTTGCTGTCCAGGTAGCTGAAGAATTGAATCGCATTGGACAGGTAAAAGGAGTTAGAACCCTTCCTGTATATGGCGGCCAGGATATTAATCGCCAAATTCGTGCTCTTAAAAAACACCCGCAAATTATTGCGGCAACACCTGGAAGGCTAATTGACCACATCGAAAGAAAAACAATCCGTTTAAGCAACATTAAAATGGTTGTTTTGGATGAAGCGGATGAAATGCTTAATATGGGTTTCATTGAGGATATTGAACGAATCCTCAGTGAAATTAAAGGTGAGCGCCAAACCCTTCTTTTCTCTGCTACAATGCCAAAGAGAATTCAGTCTCTTGCGGAAAAATTCATGCAGGAACCTGAAATGGTTAAAGTAAAAGCAAAAGAAATGACTGTTAAAAATATTGAACAATATTATATGGAAGTACATGAAAAGCAAAAATTTGATGTGCTTTGCAACCTTTTGGATATTCAATCTCCTGAGTTGGCAATTGTGTTTGGAAGAACCAAAAAACGGGTAGACGAAGTAGTAGAAGGTCTTATTAAGAGGGGATATTCAGCCGAAGGAATTCATGGAGATATTCCTCAGGCAAAGCGTGACCAGGTTATCCGCCGTTTTAAAGAGCAGACAATCGAAATTATGGTGGCGACAGATGTTGCTGCCCGTGGATTGGATATTTCCGGTGTTTCCCATGTTTACAACTTTGATATCCCGCAGGATCCAGAAAGTTACGTTCACCGTATAGGCCGTACCGGACGTGCTGGAAACAAAGGGCTGGCTATTACTTTCGTTTCACCAAGAGAAACTGATCATTTGAAAATTATTGAAAGTGTAACAAAAAGTAAAATGACCAAAAAGCCGGTACCATCATTCAAGGATGTGGTTGAAGGCAACCAGCAGGCTACCATCAACAAATTAATGGAAGTTATTGATAAAGGCGAACATGCGGACTTTAAGAGAGCTGCAGAAACGCTTCTTGAGGATACCGATTCTGTTACGATGCTGGCAGCTGCTTTAAAATTGCTGACAAAAGGTCCTGATGTGACACCTGTTAAATTGACTGCTGTTGAACCTATCCGTGTGAGAAAGCCTAAAGGCGGCGGTGACCGCGGCGGAAGAAGATTTGGCGACAGATCCAGAAGCGGCAGCAGGGACCGAAGAGATTTTAAAGGCGGTAGAGACAGACGCAGCAAAAATCGCAGTAAATAATGATAATGTGTGTTCAAAAGAAGTGCGAAAATGACTGGACTTGTATTTTTAAGGACTTTTTGAACATTTTATTATAAAATCTGATTAATTTACCCATATTAGTAAATGCAGGGTAAAATATCATCCTGTGAGTTATAGATATTAGGAGGAAATAAAATGGCAACAGGTAAAGTAAAATGGTTTAATGCAGAAAAAGGTTTTGGTTTTATTGAAGTTGAAGGCGGAGAAGATGTATTTGTTCATTACTCTGCAATTCAAACAGAAGGCTTTAAATCCCTTGATGAAGGCCAAGAAGTTAACTTTGACATAGAGCAGGGCCAACGTGGACCTCAAGCTGTTAATGTAACAAAGTTATAATGCTAAAATAAAGGAGCCCCTTGCTAATAAGGGGCTCCTTTATTTTTTATTGAAATAATAGAGGTAGCTAACTACACAGTGGGAAAGTTAAGGAGGAGGAGCACCTATAAAGATTATAATTGTGTCGGATACCCATATGCCTAAAAAAGCCAAGAAGCTTCCGAGTGTCCTTATGCGGGAATTAAATGGCTGCGATTTAATTATTCATGCCGGAGATTGGCAGACCATTGATGTATATCATGAATTTAAGACCTTTGCCCCTGTTGAAGGCGTATATGGGAATACGGATAGCGAAGAGATATGCGGACTTTTTAGTGAAAGCCTGCTGCTTGAGATAAAAGGTTATAAAATTGGGGTCGTTCATGGACATGGGCAGGGAAAAACTACGGAAAAAAGGAGTATCGCGGCTTTTGGCAATGAGAGAGTGGATTGCATTGTATTTGGGCATTCGCATATTCCGGTCCATAAAGATGAAAGTGGACTTACCCTATTTAATCCGGGTTCGCCCACAGATAAGCGCAGACAGCCGCAATATTCATTTGGCATTATGGAAATAGAAGATAAAATGCACCTCAGGCATATCTTTTACGATTCAAAAGTTTGAAAAGGGAAACTTTAGCCCTTTTTCCGGACTGCTAAAGTTTATTCAGGTTGTATTCATAATAATCCTGGGTGCCGTATGGCTCAAATCCGCATGATTTGTACAAGCCCAGTGCATGCTCGTTTTCAGCTGCTACTTCTAGATGCACCCTTTCAATCCCTTTGTTTTGTTCATTCAAAACAATTTGTGAAAGTGCGCTTCTGCCGATTCCATTTCCCTGCAGAGAGGGTTCGATGGCGAAACCATAAATCCAAGTTGCTTCATCAACTTTTTGAATCCTTATTTTCCCAGCTTCTTTCCCAACGTATTCAACGATATAGGTTGGTTCATTTCCTCCAGCCCAAATTTCTTTATTAAAAGCTATTGCCTCCTGCTCGGGGATATTAAAGCAGACAGAATCCAGGTAACTGATGAATTTGAGGTCGCTATCAACTGCATTTCGCAAAGTTACTTGTGGATTTACTACTGCTAATATCTTGGTTGCCTGGCGTTTCATTTGGTATTCAGAAAACGAGTAGGTGCAGGGCCAGGATTTTAATAAGCTTTTTGCAGATTGAGAGTTGGCGGGAGCATTTATAAGCAACTTGCTGGCTTTTTCCAGCGAATTCCTTGCCTGCTTAAACAGTTTGCTGAAAATACCGTTTTGCCTGTAATCAGGGTGAACCATTCCGCATAATTCCATTGGCCCTCCGAAAGTGTAGAGAGCGAGATAACCGAGTAATTTACCATTATCATCATATTGGAAAAAGTCATTTTGCTGCTCATCAGGCCTGTTCCGCAAGCTATCCCAATTAAGCTTTAACTCAATATTTTCTTTCGCTTCGCATATCTGCTGCAGAGATCTAATATCTTCTAATTGTTTATTTGCCAGCACATCTTTCTGCCTCCCTGGAATTATTCAGTCTAAATTACTTCTTACATATCATATAGGAAAAAATTACAAACGAATAGACCTAAATTGGGTTACTGCCTTTTAGAGAGGGTAATAATAGGAATATAATATTCTTTATGTTAGCATGGGATGAGTAGAGGGGGAGAATCCATGAAAACTTTTACTGTAAATTTCCACAATGAGGATCAGGTGCAGCCTATGCATGTTCAAAAACTAAGTGAAAAAGACTTTGAGCAATACACTGAGGGCGGAACGAGGCATTTATTTGAGTTGGATACCAACATTGGCTATTTTATTTTTTTTGATGGCCTTGATAATGATGGCCAAGAATCTTACATGGTTTTGCAATATGAGGAGGACCAGGATGAGCCGAGTGCTTGCTATGCTTTTGAATTAAAAGACTTTTATCAATTTACAGCACTTCACCTGAATGATTTGGATTTTAATGAGGAAAATGATCAGAATGAGGATGAAGAGTTGTATACGCCTATTCAACATTTAGCCCACTTAATGTACCACATTTCAGAAGAAGGAAAGAAAATCGAGGTATAATATACATATAAAAAGAGCAGGGAAAAAACCCTGCTCTTTTTATTCGGCTTGAGAAATGTTTTCGCTGCAAAAATGGGACACTGTTTTCTCTTCTTCTTCATCCAACGCGAATTCTAAGACCTTTCCTGTCTGGTTTTCGAGAAAGTGATAATTTAGAATCTTTTCGTCCTCCTGTTTTTTAAAGAAAAGAACTCTTAATTTAATGCCGTTTTCTGAATACAATTCATCTTCTTCATCCACATCGATATCTAAAAAGAATTCATAACGGTCACCCGATAGGATGCCTGTCGGATCTTTATGTACTCAACTGAATATCCTGTAATGTTCATGGCCTCCATCCTTTCCTACATAAACATAACCTGCCGTACAAGTCATTATACACTTTTCCCTGAATAGGATGATAGTATTTACTCTGTTTGTTATTTTGAGTATAATTATGGTTTTATAATAAAACTAACTAAAAAGTATATATTTTTGACAGGTTAACCCATATATGTTATACTATTTTTAGTTAAAAGAATATAATATTGCCCGTAAACACTTGTTATATAGAGCTGATATTTTTGTCCCTTTATATAGCAAGTGATTTTTATTTTGGGTATAGGGTCTTACTCATTGGGAGGTGCCTGAATATGGCAATGGGATTTGGCAGAAAGAATATGGAAGAAATTAAGGTTGAGGAAGTTAAGGTTTGGGAATGTTCATCAGAATCTTGTAACTGCTGGGTGAGAGACAATTTTAAAAGCAGCCAAGTGCCTATCTGTCCAATTTGCAAAAGTGAAATGAACGAGACGATAAAAGAATTACAGGTCGTTAACAATAACAGCATCTTTTCTAAATAATGAAAAAAAGGGCGACCATTTGTAGTCGCTCTTTTATTTTCGCTGTTTCCGCAAACTTTGCTGCTTTTTTAAGCAAGTAGTTTCCGCTCCAGGATGCTCATCGAACCGCGGGGCGGGCGATGAACGCCTCCTCGTCTTGCACTGCCTGTGGGGTCCCACACCTCCCGCAGGACTTTGAATAAGCATCCTCGAATTATCACCGCACGAAGGAAATGCGAATGCATTTTCTCAGGATTAGCACCTTACGCTCCAATCTTCGTAATCCTCTTAATCCAAGGTTTGAAAATGTTTTGAGAACTTTTGAGCATTTTCACCTTTTCCCTCTACCCGAACCACTAGAATGATAAGTAATTATTTCCCAATCCATTTGATTCAACTGTTTTTCTTCTAATTTGATTTTTCTAGTATAGGAAAGGGGGGTAACGTCAATTCGTTTTAGCTCTTAGTGAAAAGTATATGATTGCGTATGCTGAACAAAATAATGGAAACGAGTCAAATTGGAAGTGGAAAAATGTCAACAAATTTAATATGGTTCTTGGGATTGTTCTTTATAAGTGTATGGATTATGTATATCACATTTAAGAAAACTAAATTTCATTATAATCTTTCTGTATATTTTTTCACTATGGGTCTCTCCTTTTTAATGGAGTACGTAGTGCTAATCTTGGGAGATGCCTATTCTTATTATCCGCGGGTTTTTTCAATCCAATGGTATGATGATGTTTTTGGATCCAGTATTTCTCAGGCCTTTTTCATTCCAAGCATACTTATGGCAATTGCTGCTTTCCGTATAAATCTCAAGTGGGTTATTTTGATTATCGCAGCAATCTTTGGAATTGAAGAGCTTTTCCTCTGGCTGGGGATTTACGAGCATAATTGGTGGAAATCTTGGTATACAGCAATAATCTTGTTCATATCAGTTTTTGTTATAAAATGGTGGAGAAATAGGGTTGAGGGACCAACCTTTTTTATACATTTTGTTACCATCTATATGGCCATCACCACAATTTTTCAAGCTGTATCCTTTTACTTGCCTGCTATATTTGAAACACACGTTTATAAAATTGGGTGGTTTGAATCGCCTTATCAGGACCACATTGCTTTCAACGTTTTAATCTGGATCATCTATACATGTTTATTAACTTTAATTATTATCAAATATTATCGCTTTCTTTGGCTGGCAATCCTTTTCATTGCAGACTATCTAATGCATATCGTGCTTATAAAAATGAATATATTACATATTAACTCTTTTTGGCACCCGATTTTCTTTAGCGTTATTCTTATTGTTTTAATGATACTGATTAGGAAACTTAACGATTATATGTTTCCTCAATAAAAATTTGTGTTTTGGGCCTATAATTAGATTTTCTTAAAAATTAGATTTATTCTATAATAAAAACGCAGGAATTAAAGCTATTAAAAGAGGTATCTGATGAACAATAATGGAACAATCCAGAATAAATTGCAGGACACAGAAAAAGAGCTTCAATTTTATCGAAACCTTATTAGCAAGCTCCCTTTTTCCTTTTCTTTTAGAGATGCTGAAACAGGGCTTCAGCTTGATAAGGATAATGATGAAAGCTATTCTATACTTGAAAATGAGGGAATCCGGCAAACAAAACTGCTGCATCTTGATAAAAAGCTTGTGGATCTTCCATTTACTGAAATTGAAAGCTTTCTAGATCCAATACTTGATCTCGTTCCACACCATATAGTCTTTATCGATAAAGATGGTGTTGTAACTCTATGCAATCTACAGGCTTGCGGGGATTTTCATAAGAATAAAGAAGAGATAGTTGGGCGTCACATAAGAGACCTTTTGCAAATTCCAGACGAGAAAATAAATCTGCTCGAAACATTAAGAACTGAAAATGCTATAGTAAATAGAGAAATACTAGATAAAAATTATGGCATAAATAATACAAGAATCTTCAGGGACTCGTATGGGAATATCCAAAGGATTATCGGAGTTTTTCACTTCATGAACGGAATTAAGGAAGCGGAGAAAGCCGCACTTGCAGGCAGGATAGCAGCAGGTATAGCCCATGAAATCAGAAATCCTTTAACAACTGTAAGAGGTTTCCTGCAGATACTACAAAGTAATTTAGATGATGTAACGGCGGATTTGTTTAAAACCTTGCTGATTCCTGAGATCGACAGAGCCAACAAAATTATTTCAGATTTTCTCAGAATTGCAAAGCCAGCTGAGATTACAACTGAAGAGATAAAGGTGAATGAATTTATCTATGATTATTTAGGTAAATTCTTAAATAGTGAAGCGTTGCTTTATAATATTTTTATTGAATATGAAACACAACCGGAAATGCTTAACTGCACTTTTAAAGCGAATCGTGAAGAACTTTTGCAGGTTTTTATTAACCTGTTTCAAAATTCGCTTCAGGCAGTGGGGAGTGCTGAGTTGCAAATCCAGTTGAAGGCTGAAAGGGCAGGGAATGATATTAGGTTCACTTTTAAAGATAACGGCAAGGGTATTAGCGAATCGATTATTGAACATATATTTGATCCTTTCTTTACAACCAAAGATGATGGGACAGGTCTCGGTCTTTCTGTTTCGCAGAAGATAATTGAGAATTATAAAGGCACGATGGTTGTTCAAAGTGACAGCTCTGGAACGAGCTTTATTATAAATTTGCCAATCCTAAATCATGAGAATGAAAAGGAATAATCTACCATGCATAAAGCGTTGACTTGAATCCAAGCTGGTGCTATTATTTAGGAACAGCTTTCGGGCAAACAGAAAACAGTTTTTAATGAGTTGAAAAGCTTTAATAAAATTGTTGACATCGAAATCTGTACGTGATATATTATTAAAGTTGCTTGTGAGCGACTAATATTGAAGGTTTAACTCATCAGCTTGTTGCTAGGTAGCATGATTGAAGTAAATTCACTGAAATATTAACACTTGCTCTTTGAAAACTGAACGAACAAAAACGTCAACGTTAATTCTTTAGTCTTTTTTGAAAAGACAACACATTCGTGTGTAAGTGAGCTTAATCAACTCTTATATGGAGAGTTTGATCCTGGCTCAGGACGAACGCTGGCGGCGTGCCTAATACATGCAAGTCGAGCGGACGGATGGGAGCTTGCTCCCAGACCGTCAGCGGCGGACGGGTGAGTAACACGTGGGCAACCTGCCTGTAAGACTGGGATAACTTCGGGAAACCGGAGCTAATACCGGATAACTCTTTCCTTCACATGAGGGAAAGCTGAAAGATGGTTTCGGCTATCACTTACAGATGGGCCCGCGGCGCATTAGCTAGTTGGTGAGGTAACGGCTCACCAAGGCAACGATGCGTAGCCGACCTGAGAGGGTGATCGGCCACACTGGGACTGAGACACGGCCCAGACTCCTACGGGAGGCAGCAGTAGGGAATCTTCCGCAATGGACGAAAGTCTGACGGAGCAACGCCGCGTGAGTGATGAAGGTTTTCGGATCGTAAAACTCTGTTGTTAGGGAAGAACAAGTACCGGAGTAACTGCCGGTACCTTGACGGTACCTAACCAGAAAGCCACGGCTAACTACGTGCCAGCAGCCGCGGTAATACGTAGGTGGCAAGCGTTGTCCGGAATTATTGGGCGTAAAGCGCGCGCAGGCGGTTCCTTAAGTCTGATGTGAAAGCCCCCGGCTCAACCGGGGAGGGTCATTGGAAACTGGGGAACTTGAGTGCAGAAGAGAAGAGTGGAATTCCACGTGTAGCGGTGAAATGCGTAGAGATGTGGAGGAACACCAGTGGCGAAGGCGACTCTTTGGTCTGTAACTGACGCTGAGGCGCGAAAGCGTGGGGAGCAAACAGGATTAGATACCCTGGTAGTCCACGCCGTAAACGATGAGTGCTAAGTGTTAGAGGGTTTCCGCCCTTTAGTGCTGCAGCAAACGCATTAAGCACTCCGCCTGGGGAGTACGGCCGCAAGGCTGAAACTCAAAGGAATTGACGGGGGCCCGCACAAGCGGTGGAGCATGTGGTTTAATTCGAAGCAACGCGAAGAACCTTACCAGGTCTTGACATCTCCTGACAACCCTAGAGATAGGGCGTTCCCCTTCGGGGGACAGGATGACAGGTGGTGCATGGTTGTCGTCAGCTCGTGTCGTGAGATGTTGGGTTAAGTCCCGCAACGAGCGCAACCCTTGATCTTAGTTGCCAGCATTCAGTTGGGCACTCTAAGGTGACTGCCGGTGACAAACCGGAGGAAGGTGGGGATGACGTCAAATCATCATGCCCCTTATGACCTGGGCTACACACGTGCTACAATGGATGGTACAAAGGGCTGCAAGACCGCGAGGTTAAGCGAATCCCATAAAACCATTCTCAGTTCGGATTGCAGGCTGCAACTCGCCTGCATGAAGCCGGAATCGCTAGTAATCGCGGATCAGCATGCCGCGGTGAATACGTTCCCGGGCCTTGTACACACCGCCCGTCACACCACGAGAGTTTGTAACACCCGAAGTCGGTGGGGTAACCTTTTGGAGCCAGCCGCCTAAGGTGGGACAGATGATTGGGGTGAAGTCGTAACAAGGTAGCCGTATCGGAAGGTGCGGCTGGATCACCTCCTTTCTAAGGATATTTACTTGAGACGTGACGTGTTTTGTTCGTTTAGTTTTGAGAGAGCAATCTCTCTGGAATATTCGTTCTTTGAAAACTAGATAATGTTAATGAAGAAGCAATAACCGAGTAATCGCCATCTTAGTTTTTTTCTCTTATGTAAGTTTTTTAAAACCAAGTAAGAGTACAAACCATGAGGACGATGAGCGGCAAGAAGATCAAGGAAGCGACCGAACGAGCACCGGAGCGTACGAGAGTACGTGAGGAGCACAGTGACGAAGCTGACGCAGAGATTCGCAGTCGATCAGCGGCCGAAGTAGGTTAAGTTAGAAAGGGCGCACGGTGAATGCCTTGGCACTAGGAGCCGATGAAGGACGGGACTAACTCCGATATGCTTCGGGGAGCTGTAAGTAAGCTTTGATCCGGAGATTTCCGAATGGGGAAACCCCCTATCCGTAATGGGATAGGATCTTTACCTGAATACATAGGGTATTGAAGGCAGACCCGGGGAACTGAAACATCTAAGTACCCGGAGGAAGAGAAAGCAAACGCGATTCCCTGAGTAGCGGCGAGCGAAACGGGATTAGCCCAAACCAAGAGGCTTGCCTCTTGGGGTTGTAGGACACTCTACACGGAGTTACAAAGGAACGAGGTAAATGAACAGGTCTGGAAAGGCCGGCCAGAGAAGGTAAAAGCCCTGTAGTTGAAACTTCGTTCCCTCCAGAGTGGATCCTGAGTACGGCGGGACACGAGAAATCCCGTCGGAAGCAGGGAGGACCATCTCCCAAGGCTAAATACTCCCTAGTGACCGATAGTGAACCAGTACCGTGAGGGAAAGGTGAAAAGCACCCCGGAAGGGGAGTGAAAGAGAACCTGAAACCGTGTGCCTACAAGTAGTTAGAGCCCGTTAATGGGTGATAGCGTGCCTTTTGTAGAATGAACCGGCGAGTTACGATTACATGCAAGGTTAAGTTGACAAGACGGAGCCGCAGCGAAAGCGAGTCTGAATAGGGCGAATGAGTATGTGGTCGTAGACCCGAAACCAGGTGATCTACCCATGTCCAGGGTGAAGTCCAGGTAACACTGGATGGAGGCCCGAACCCACGCACGTTGAAAAGTGCGGGGATGAGGTGTGGGTAGCGGAGAAATTCCAATCGAACTTGGAGATAGCTGGTTCTCTCCGAAATAGCTTTAGGGCTAGCCTCATGTAGTAAGAGTCTTGGAGGTAGAGCACTGTTTGGACTAGGGGCCCTCATCGGGTTACCGAATTCAGACAAACTCCGAATGCCAAAGACTTATCCATGGGAGTCAGACTGCGAGTGATAGATCCGTAGTCAAGAGGGAAACAGCCCAGACCACCAGCTAAGGTCCCAAAGTATACGTTAAGTGGAAAAGGATGTGGAGTTGCTTAGACAACCAGGATGTTGGCTTAGAAGCAGCCACCATTTAAAGAGTGCGTAATAGCTCACTGGTCGAGTGACTCCGCGCCGAAAATGTACCGGGGCTAAACGTATCACCGAAGCTGTGGATGGACATCTGCGATGTCCGTGGTAGGAGAGCGTTCTAAGGGCGTTGAAGCTAGACCGCAAGGACTGGTGGAGCGCTTAGAAGTGAGAATGCCGGTATGAGTAGCGAAAGATGGGTGAGAATCCCATCCACCGAATGCCTAAGGTTTCCTGAGGAAGGCTCGTCCGCTCAGGGTTAGTCGGGACCTAAGCCGAGGCTGAAAAGCGTAGGCGATGGACAACAGGTTGATATTCCTGTACCACCTCTTTACCGTTTGAGCAATGGGGGGACGCAGGAGGATAGGGTAAGCGCGCTGTTGGATATGCGCGTCCAAGCAGTTAGGCCGGTAACGAGGCAAATCCCGTTACCATACAGGCTGAGCTGTGACGGCGAGGGAAATTTAGTACCGAAGTTCCTGATTCCACACTGCCAAGAAAAGCCTCTAGCGAGGGAAAAGGTGCCCGTACCGCAAACCGACACAGGTAGGCGAGGAGAGAATCCTAAGGTGAGCGAGAGAACTCTCGTTAAGGAACTCGGCAAAATGACCCCGTAACTTCGGGAGAAGGGGTGCTCATTAGGGTGAATAGCCCTGATGAGCCGCAGTGAATAGGCCCAGGCGACTGTTTAGCAAAAACACAGGTCTCTGCGAAGCCGCAAGGCGAAGTATAGGGGCTGACGCCTGCCCGGTGCTGGAAGGTTAAGAGGAGAGGTTAGCGCAAGCGAAGCTTTGAATCGAAGCCCCAGTAAACGGCGGCCGTAACTATAACGGTCCTAAGGTAGCGAAATTCCTTGTCGGGTAAGTTCCGACCCGCACGAAAGGCGTAACGATCTGGGCACTGTCTCAACGAGAGACTCGGTGAAATTATAGTACCTGTGAAGATGCAGGTTACCCGCGACAGGACGGAAAGACCCCGTGGAGCTTTACTGTAGCCTGATATTGAATTTTGGTACAGCTTGTACAGGATAGGTAGGAGCCGTAGAAACCGGAGCGCCAGCTTCGGTGGAGGCGTCGGTGGGATACTACCCTGGCTGTATTGAAATTCTAACCCGCGCCCCTTATCGGGGCGGGAGACAGTGTCAGGTGGGCAGTTTGACTGGGGCGGTCGCCTCCTAAAAAGTAACGGAGGCGCCCAAAGGTTCCCTCAGAATGGTTGGAAATCATTCGCAGAGTGTAAAGGCACAAGGGAGCTTGACTGCGAGACCTACAAGTCGAGCAGGGACGAAAGTCGGGCTTAGTGATCCGGTGGTTCCGCATGGAAGGGCCATCGCTCAACGGATAAAAGCTACCCCGGGGATAACAGGCTTATCTCCCCCAAGAGTCCACATCGACGGGGAGGTTTGGCACCTCGATGTCGGCTCATCGCATCCTGGGGCTGTAGTCGGTCCCAAGGGTTGGGCTGTTCGCCCATTAAAGCGGTACGCGAGCTGGGTTCAGAACGTCGTGAGACAGTTCGGTCCCTATCCGTCGTGGGCGCAGGAAATTTGAGAGGAGCTGTCCTTAGTACGAGAGGACCGGGATGGACGCACCGCTGGTGTACCAGTTGTCTTGCCAAAGGCATCGCTGGGTAGCTATGTGCGGAAGGGATAAGTGCTGAAAGCATCTAAGCATGAAGCCCCCCTCGAGATGAGATTTCCCATAGCGTCAAGCTAGTAAGATCCCTGAAAGATGATCAGGTTGATAGGTCAGAGGTGGAAGCGTGGCGACATGTGGAGCTGACTGATACTAATCGATCGAGGACTTAACCAAAAACGAAAAGCGGAGGCGGCTTGATCAGCCCCGACAAGCATAAGACAAGCGCTGCAGGAAGGTGAATTTCCTTCCGGAAGTGATTGGCTTATGACCTCGAGGGGCTAGCCGCCGGAGCTGGACAACGCATTGGTGATACTCGGCAACACTTCTTCATGCATTATCTAGTTTTGAAGGAATGAACTTTCTTCAAACCAAATAGTCTGGTGGCGATAGCGAGAAGGTCACACCCGTTCCCATACCGAACACGGAAGTTAAGCTTCTCAGCGCCGATGGTAGTTGGGGGCTGTCCCCCTGTGAGAGTAGGACGCTGCCGGGCAAATGAAAGAGCACCTGATGGGTGCTCTTTTTGTGTTTTTATTTATTTTCCAGCTATTATATCGCTTAGTTCTCTAAAGTAGACTCCTTTTTTTGGTCACTCGTCCTGTTTTATAGCAAATATCTGTCACTTTCTTAAATTTATCGGTCAGAATTTCATTTTTTCGGTCAGATTTCATTTTTATCGGTCACTTCTTCCATATATCGGTAAGTTGGCTCTGTGGCGCCCTTTTTCGGCCCGAAAAATAAATGTATCGTCCGGGGCCATTATGGCCCAAGCCTTCAATCGGAGTTCTAATGTACAGGCCCTCCTATCTTGAGCTCTGAACACTGCTATAAAAAATAGCTTCCGCCTAATTTAGCAACCTAGCCGTATGTATCTAAAACAACAGCTTATAAGCCTGTATCCCAAAATATATACCAAAACCAATCAAGGACAGTCCGGACAAAATCGAAATGAATGCCAGGATCTTGCCGGTTAAAAATCTTCTGAAGCTGCTGGCAACTCCGGCCATTGTTAAATCCCATAGTAATAGCCCGATAAAGATGGCGCCACTGTATAAAATCACGTGTGTTTTATCATACTCAGCTGCTGTTTTTGCAAGGACTGAACCATAAATGCCAAGCCAGAATAAAATAGTTAAAGGATTTGACAATGACATAAGAAAACCGGACATAAACGATTTTATGGAAGATTCGTCATTCCCTCTTGTGCTAGAAATAACTTTTCCGGCACTTAACAGGCTTTCCACACCTGTGTAGACTAATACAAAAAATCCAAAGCACCATAAAAAGGCTTTCATAAATGGTATTTCTAAAAAATGCACGACACCCAGATAGACGGCAAGCATGTAAACGGCGTCTGCAGTCATGGCTCCCAGGCCGACAAGCCAGGCATGGAAGAAACCGTTTTTGATTCCTTTATCAAGCTGTGCTGCATTGATAGGGCCAATCGGTGCCGCCAGAGAAAGACCCAAGAATACATACCCTAGAAAGATACTCATATATACAACTCCCTAACTTCAAACATTGTTTGTACACATTCTATTCAGTCTTGAAGCAGGATAGGACAACTTTTACATGAGCAGGATATCCTAGTCGTTTTATTGTGTGGCATTTTCGGGAATAACAAAAAGGATATATAAGATACAGTGAACTTCTGGAGGGGAAAACATGGCGATAAGCATGTCTGAGAATCAAATTACCCTTGAAATTATAAAAGCATTGAAAGAAACACGGAGGTTTCATTTTCAGAGTATAATAACGGAGCTTCAGCCTTATGATATTGCCCGAATTTTTGAAGGTTTGCCGGTAAAGCATCACCCGCGATTTCTTCTTTATATGACCCCCGATCAGATCGCCGAATTAATTCAGGAACTTGAACAGGATCACCAGGCAAGGGTACTTTCATTATTAGGAATTGAAAAATCAGGTGAGGTTCTTGACCTGATGGATAATGACGATATTGCCGCTTTATTGGAAGGGATGTCAGCAGAGAGAATGGAAGAGCTTCTATCTGGCATGAAGCTTGAAGAATCCCGTATCGTAAAAAGCATTATGAAATACCCGCCTGAAACAGCAGGGAGGCTAATGACAAATCGTTTTGTCTGGATACCCCAGCTTTATACGGTCAGGGACACTGTGGAAAAAATGAAATCATTTGCTGAATACTCGGAAACAATAAACTATCTATACGTCATAGATGATGACAAAAAATTGGTTGGTGTTGTTTCTTATCGCGATTTAATCCTTGCCTATGAGCATGAAAAGATTCAGGACATTATGTACAGCAGAGTCATTGCAGTAGCAGCGGATACAGACCAGGAGGAGGTTGCAAGGCTGATTGAGAGGTACGATTTTCTGGCTATTCCTGTAGTGGAAGAAGGGCAGCTTGTTGGGATTGTTACATTCGATGATATTATTGATGTCGTGATCAGCGAGGCCAACGAGGATATTGAAAAGCTTTCTGCTTCAGGAAGGGCGATCGATTTTGATACAAAGCCTCTTGTTGCTGCGTATAGAAGGCTTCCATGGCTCATCCTTCTATTATTTATTGGTATAGTTTCGGGTACCATTATCAGCGGTTTTGAAGAAACACTATCTCAAGCTGTAGCACTTGCCTTCTTTATGCCTATGATAGCTGGAATGACAGGAAATACGGGAACTCAATCATTGGCCGTTGTCGTCCGTGGACTGATAAATAGAGATTTGGATAAAAGACTAGTAACAAAATTGGTTTTTCGGGAGCTGAGCGTCGGGATCATTATCGGAGTGACCTGTGGATTCTTGATAGCAATAATTGCATATGTATGGCAAGGAAGTTTTATCCTGGGTTTAGTGGTTGGCACATCTTTAATTATAACCTTAATCATCGGAACTCTTGCTGGAACAGTTATTCCACTCATTTTGTACAAATTCAATATTGACCCTGCTGTTGCGTCCGGACCCTTAATTACAACATTAAATGATATTTTGTCATTACTTATTTATTTTGGGCTGGCAACCATTTTTATAACTAAACTGACTTAATTTGTGTTTTTTAGCATAAAAATTGCTTCCCTGCAAAAAATAAAATGAAAAAAAATAGGGGAGTGTTTAAAAGTGGATGTTAGACGTGTGAAACAAATTCTTTCATCATCAGCAGATATTGAAGTAAAATACAATGGCGCTTCTGTTTGGATTGATAAGTTAAATGAAGATGGCCGAACAGCTACAGTTCATTTGCGCGGTCCTCTTGAAGAAAGATCGGAAGTAGAAATTGCTGAGCTTAAAGAACTGTAAACATTCAAAGGCCGCCAAAAAAGGCGGCTTTATTTAGTATATTTCATTATTTGATTCTTTTTCGGTGCGTTCATTTAAATATTGGTTTTCAGCCGCAGCAAAGTTAACTGACTGAAGGCTAACATCTTTGTCGATTCCATATAAGTCCTTTCCGGTATCTTCCAAAAATGTTTGTTTCCTTTTCATTTAGATCTCCTCCTTTTAAAGATATGTTTCCGTTAGTATGGACAGGGAATTTGAATATCATAATAGGGAAAAATGAACAAGAGCCTTTTACAGAAGTGGGAAAATGTGAAGAAAAGTAAGTAAATATTTTTAAGCAAAATCCTTTACATAGGATACGGGGGTATAATACTATTAGCTTAAGGGGGCGGATCAAATGGCTTTTGAATTGGAAAATGATGAATTATTGGCAGAGAGCTGTTGTTCAATTGACTCAGACCGGAAAAGTCACCATTCTGAAAAAGTAAAAAAGAATCTGACAACTCGATTAAATCGGATTGAAGGACAAATACGCGGTATAAAAGGGCTTATAGAAAAAGATACCTATTGTGATGATGTTATAACACAGATTTCTGCAACTCAGTCTGCCTTGAACAGTGTAGCAAAGCTTTTGCTTGAAGGCCATTTGAAAAGCTGTGTAGTAGAAAGAATTCATGAAGGCGATGATGAAGTCCTGGATGAATTTTTGGTAACCATTCAAAAATTAATGAAAAAATAAGGAGCTGTTAAATATGGAAAATGTAACATTAAAAGTTAGCGGCATGTCTTGCGGTCACTGTGTAAAAGCAGTTGAAGGCAGCGTTGGAAAATTAAAAGGTGTTGAAAAAGTATCTGTTGATCTTGATAACGGACAGGTGCAAGTACAATATGATTCTTCATCGGTATCACTTGAGCAAATCAAGGAAACAATTGATGATCAAGGATATGATGTAGAATAGTTTTTAAACGATGGAACGTGTGGGTTAATAGCACGTTCTCTTTTTTTAAAAAATTTGTCTAATTATTTTTGGTTGACATATAGGGTAGTGGGGTATAGTATAATGAGTGAAATCAAAATTATACGTCACTTAATTTAAGGAGTGGTATTTATGAATGATGCGGCTTTAAGAGAAGTTCAGCTTCCTATATCAGGCATGACCTGTGCGGCATGTTCTTCACGCATCGAGAAAGGGTTAAATAAGCTTGAAGGTGTTCAGGAAGCGAATGTTAATCTTGCACTGGAAAAAGCATCAGTCAAGTATAATCCAGATGTAACATCTGTTGAAGCGTTTGAGAAAAAAATTGAGGACCTGGGTTATGCAGTTGTTTCTGAGAAAGCTGAATTTGAGTTGCTTGGCATGACCTGTGCCACTTGTTCGCAGCGGATAGAAAAAGGGCTTAAGAAGATGGCCGGTGTCAAAAAAGCTGTTGTCAATCTTGCCCTTGAGACAGCGACTGTTGAATATAATCCTGAACAGGTAAATGTCCAGGACATGATAAAGAAAGTAGAGAATCTCGGTTATCAGGCCAAAGTAAAACAAGATGCAGAAAAAGATGGCGCAGATTACAGGGAGAAAGAGATCGAGAAGCAAAAAGGGAAATTCATTTTTTCCTTAATCCTGTCCATTCCTTTGTTCTGGTCAATGGTAGGCCATTTTGAATTCACACAATTTATTTATGTTCCTGATATGTTTATGAATCCGTGGGTGCAGCTTGCACTTGCAACTCCTGTTCAATTTTTCATCGGAAAGCAATTCTATATAGGTGCATATAAAGCGCTTAAAAATAAAAGTGCCAATATGGACGTCTTGGTGGCTCTTGGTACTTCAGCTGCCTATTTTTACAGTCTTTATCAATCGCTTTTGTCAATTGGCACGGATACTCACATGGTTGAGCTTTACTATGAAACGAGTGCCATATTAATTACCCTGATTATTTTGGGTAAATTATTTGAAGCTCGTGCCAAAGGCCGTTCTTCAGAGGCTATTAAGAAGCTGATGGGGCTGCAGGCAAAAACAGCCACTGTTTTGAGAAATGGGGAAGAGCTTGAAATCCCCCTTGAAGATGTACTTGTTGGCGATATCATATATGTAAAGCCAGGCGAAAAAATCCCTGTGGATGGAGAAATCACGGAAGGCCAGTCCGCTTTGGACGAATCCATGCTCACCGGGGAAAGTGTACCGGTTGATAAATCAGTCGGCGATACAGTTATTGGATCAACAATCAATAAAAATGGCTTCCTGAAAATTAAAGCTACTAAAGTAGGCAAAGATACGGCCCTTTCCCAAATAATCAAAGTGGTTGAAGAAGCACAGGGCTCCAAAGCCCCAATACAGCGCCTGGCAGATAAAATTTCCGGAATCTTTGTCCCTATTGTCGTGTCAATAGCTGTTATTACCTTCTTTGTTTGGTATCTATGGGTTAGCCCTGGCGAGTTTGCAGAAGCCCTTGAAAAATTAATTGCTGTGCTTGTTATTGCATGTCCTTGTGCATTAGGTTTGGCCACGCCAACATCCATAATGGCAGGTTCAGGCCGTGCAGCGGAATATGGAGTTCTTTTCAAAGGCGGAGAGCATTTGGAATTAACTCATGAAATAACTACAGTTGTTCTCGATAAAACAGGAACCGTAACCCACGGAAAGCCTGTATTAACAGATGTGATTGTGGAAGGGAACATGGAAGAAAACATTTTCCTTCAGCTTGCTGGTTCAGCCGAAAGGCAGTCAGAGCATCCATTGGCTGAAGCAATTGTTAAGGGAATAAAGGAAAAAGAGATAACTTTATTAAATCCTGAAGAGTTCGAAGCCATTCCAGGCTTCGGAATTAAAGCCAGAGTGGACGGCAAAGATCTGCTTATCGGGACAAGAAGGTTAATGCAAAAATATGATATAGACATTGAGACAGCACAGGCAAAAATGGAATCCCTTGAGGACAATGGGAAGACGGCGATGCTTGTCGCGGTTGATGGACAATATATCGGCATTGTAGCCGTTGCGGATACTGTAAAGGAGACATCCAAAGAAGCGATCAGGCGCCTGAAGGATATGGGTCTTGAAATTGTAATGATCACAGGTGATAACAAGCGGACTGCCCAGGCGATTGCAGATGAAGTGGGAATTGACGCCGCTATTGCGGAAGTTCTTCCAGAAGGGAAAGCAGATGAAGTTAAAAAGCTTCAGGAACAAGGCAAAAAAGTCGCAATGGTTGGTGACGGCATTAACGATGCTCCTGCCCTTGCGGTGGCGGATATCGGAATGGCTATTGGAACAGGTACGGATGTTGCGATGGAAGCTGCCGATATTACGCTGATGAGAGGCGATCTCAATAGTATTGCAGATGCGATCCTAATGAGTAAGAAGACAATACGCAATATAAGGCAAAACCTGTTCTGGGCTTTCGCTTATAATACGCTTGGAATTCCGGTAGCAGCTTTAGGTTTCCTTGCCCCTTGGCTTGCAGGTGCTGCGATGGCTTTCAGTTCAGTCTCAGTCGTATTAAATGCTCTCAGATTGCAAAGAGTAAAGTTAAATGAAAAGAACGGTTAAAGAATAGCAGACGGAAGGAGCTGGCTATTATGAAAAAATGGGCTGGTGCTGCCATTGCTTATTTGGTACTTGTTATGGCAGGTTATGCTATATATGATGGATTCCTTGCTGATCCTGAGCAAGAACAGCATGAAATTGAGAACCACGAAGTAAATGAGGATGCTGAATAACATCCATCCATAAGTTCGGGTAGTAAAAGAAATAGATAAATTATTCGAAAGGGAGGCTGCTGAGTTGAAGGCAAACATTACACTTTATACAAGGCCTACTTGACAGGATTGCCAGGCGGCGAAAGAGTTCCTTTCGCAGAATAATGTAACATATAATGAAGTAGATCTTGCCAAAGACCCAGATAGGGAACAGGATCTTATCAATTTAACCGGCAGCCGAATTGTTCCAGCCTTTCTGTTTGAAAAAAAGAAATGGTATGGCGGAACAAAGAAAAAGCATGTAATAGGCTTTGAGATGAACCATGACGAAATTAGAAATATCATTGAGAATGATGGATTTTAAGAAGAAAACAGAAGGAGAGATAATCTCCTTCTGTTTTTAATTAGTGCATCATATTTTCCATTGTGCTAAAGCCTTTGCTCGGCATCGCACCTTTGGTTCCATGGCAGCTCTCATACATTTCTTTCAGTTCCTGGTTGGAAAATTCGGGGTGCATTTCCTGCATGAGCGGCTTCATTTTTCCAAAGTTCAATAAACCTTCAGGTGATTCGTTTCCTGCTGCTAGAATGGCAGTACCTGAACCAAGAATAAGGGAAACGGAGAATATTCCAGCAATCAATTTTTTCATTTTTGAATCACTCCTTTTTTTATTGCATCTTTAGATTACAGTTTAATTGTCGAGAAACTATCGAGGAAAATTGAACTAAATGTGAATTGATTAATTAAGGCTGTTTTCATAAAGTTTGTTGCTTTTCAATAACTCAGTTTAATTCGCTGAGTTGATAGGAGCGGAGGGCAATTGACTCCTGCGGGAGGAGAGGGAGCGGGAGACCCCGCAAGTGAAACCGAGGAGGCTCCCGTTCCTCCCCGCGGAAAGCAAGTGCCTGCAGCGGAAATCAACGGGCGTAATTCATAGGAAAAAATAACATTCTATACGAAAAGAGCTTAAATTAAATAATTTGTAATCTAGTATTCCCTATGATAGAATTACCTACAATATATAGTGATTATTATAAAATGAAAAACTACATATAGATCGTGATTGGTGTTCTTAAATGGACTTAAAAGGGAATCCGGTGGAAATCCGGAGCTGTCCCCGCAACTGTAAGTGCAGACGAAAAAAGCATGCCACTGTACAAGCCGCTTTATGGCGCTAGTATGGGAAGGGCTTTT
This sequence comes from Cytobacillus sp. C11.1, assembly GCF_058145115.1. Classification (NCBI taxonomy): domain Bacteria; kingdom Bacillati; phylum Bacillota; class Bacilli; order Caryophanales; family Bacillaceae; genus Cytobacillus; species Cytobacillus sp. C11.1. The sequence goes on from NZ_CM176935.1 coordinate 2,681,401, forward strand.
AGTAGATTGAAGCACAAGCCAGGAGACCTGCCAGGGCGATCGAAAGTTTCTTATCTTCGGGGATTGAGATGATGAAACGATGGTGTAATGGCTTTCCATAGAAGAACTGGATCCTGCTATTAACTTTCGTTTGATCCGCTCATTTTCCGGGCGGATTTTTATTTTGCCATTTAGGAGGAAGCAAGATGGTATATACCTTACAAACGAATACAGTAATAGAGGAACTGAAATCAGAATTTCCAAGCCTTGATTTTGAATTATTATTGAAAAGATCTGAAGAGATGAACCATCTAAAGGAAGAAGCGCTGTATGATCAGCTGATTTTAGAATGTTTGTCATGGATAAGTATGGATGAGCCTGATTGGACCTTTGCAGCTTCACGCCTTCTTTTAAAAAAATTGTATCAGGAAGCAGGTGAAAACAGAGGTTGTTTGCCGGAGGATTGCTACGGACACTTTTATCAATTGATCGAGCGGCTGACAGCTCTGGAAATCTATGAAAAAGATTTATTGGATACCTACTCACAGGGCGAAATCAATGAGCTGGCAGAAACTATTATAAAGGAAAATGATCATTTATTTACATATTTGGGGCTGAAAATGCTTGCAGATAGGTATCTTGCGAGGGATAGACAGAAAAATCTATATGAGCTGCCACAGGAACGGTTTATGATCATAAGCATGGTTTTAATGAAAAGGGAACGGCCGGAAAAGCGGCTGAAGCTTGTGAAGGAAGCCTACTGGGCCATGAGCGGCTTATATATGACAGTGGCCACGCCTACACTGGCAAATACGGGAAAAAACTGGGGACAGCTTTCCAGCTGTTTTGTTGAAACGGTCGATGACAGCCTTGAGGGAATCTATGACAGCAATACAGATATAGCCTCTCTGTCGAAGAATGGCGGGGGAATCGGTGTCTACTTGGGGAAAATCCGCAGCAGAGGCAGTGATATTAAAGGTTTTAAAGGCGCTTCATCAGGTGTCATTCCATGGATGAAGCAGCTGAATAATACAGCGGTCAGTGTGGACCAGCTGGGACAGCGTCAGGGAGCGATCAGCGTTTATCTGGATGTATGGCATAAAGATATCTTCTCCTTCCTGGATGCAAAGCTTAATAACGGAGATGAAAGACAGCGAACCCATGATTTATTTACCGGAGTGTGCATCCCGGATTTGTTTATGGAGAAAGTAGAATGCCGCGGGTATTGGTACTTGTTTGATCCTCATGAAGTACGGAAGGTAATGGGTTTTTCGCTTGAGGACTTTTATGACGAAGGTGAACGGGAGGGATCTTTCAGGCAGAAATACAAAGAATGCCTTGACAGCCCCCTGCTTTCAAGAGAAAAGGTACCTGCAATCGAAATTATGAAGTCAATCATGAAAAGCCAGCTCGAGACAGGAACTCCCTTCATGTTTTATCGGGATGAAGTAAATCGGAAAAATACAAATTCCCACTCCGGAATGATCTATTGTACAAATCTTTGTACAGAGATTGTTCAAAATCAAAGTATAACTAAGAGAACGGAAGAGTATACCAAGGATGGGAAGATCATTATTGAAAAGATACCTGGAGACTTTGTCGTTTGCAATCTTTCATCTATTAATCTGGCAAGAGCCTCCCAACATAATGTCCTTGAAAGGCTCATTCCGATTCAGGTACGGATGCTAGATAATGTGATTGATATTAACAGGATTCCAGTACTCCAAGGACAAATCACCAATCAAAAGTACCGGGCGATTGGTTTGGGGACATTTGGATGGCACCATCTGCTTGCACTGAAAAAGATTCCCTGGGAAAGCATGCAGGCAGCAGACTTTGCTGACAAGCTCTATGAAAAAATTGCCTATTTAACGATAATGAGCTCTATGACCCTTGCAGAAGAAAAAGGGGAATATCCAGCTTTTGAGGGATCTGATTGGGAGACAGGCGCCTATTTTGAAAAAAGAGGATATTTGAACACGGACTCCAAATTTAATTGGACCGCATTAAAAGAAAAAGTAAAGAAAGTTGGAATCCGCAATGGGTACTTGATGGCGGTTGCTCCCAATGCATCAACCGCCTTGATTGCAGGCAGCACACCAAGTATAGACCCTATTTTTAATAAACAATATTCCGAGGAGAAAAAAGATTACCGGATTCCTGTGACAGCTCCTGACTTAAACAGCGAAACCATCTGGTATTACAAGTCTGCCTACCATATTGGCCAGGAGTGGAGCATCCAGCAGAATGCCAAAAGGCAAAAGCATATTGACCAGGCGATTTCATTTAATTTTTACATCCCTAACAATATAAAAGCGGTACATCTTTTAAATCTGCATCTTAGTGCCTGGAATAATAAATTAAAAACAACCTATTATATACGTTCTACATCATCAGAAATAGAAGACTGTGAATCTTGTTCAAGCTAAGGGGAGAATCCTATGAAAAAATTAAAAAAGCGTCAACTAATCAACACTGCTGCACCAAATCGTGCAACTTCAATCTTAAACGGGGAATGCTCTAATATTCTTAATTGGGATGATGTCCGTTTTTCCTGGGCATACCCGAAATATAAAAAAATGCTGGCTAATTTCTGGACGCCATTTGAAATAAATATGTCACAGGATATAAAGCAATTTCCTGCGTTAAAAGAAGATGAACAAGCAGCTTTTTTGAAGATTATTGGATTGCTGGCATTGCTCGACAGCATTCAGACGGATTATGCAGGTAAGGTTGCTGATTATTTAACGGATTCGAGCCTCTCAGCACTTATGATCATTCTGGCACAGCAGGAGGTGATCCATAATCACTCTTATTCATATGTGCTGTCAAGCCTTGTACCAAAACAAAAGCAGGATGAGGTCTTTGAATTTTGGAGGACGGAGCCTATATTAGCAGAAAGAAATCAGTTTGTAACGAATGGGTATCAGGACTTTACCGAGAATCCAAACCCTGAAAATTTGCTGAAATCGATTGTGTATGATGTCGTGTTGGAAGGATTATTTTTCTATTCGGGCTTTGCATTCTTTTATCATTTGGCAAGAAATCAAAAAATGGTAGCAACATCCACGATGATAAATTATATTAATCGGGACGAGCAAATCCATGTGGATCTGTTTGTGAAAATATTCAAGGAAATTTTGCATGAAAATCCGGAACTGGAAACAAATGAATTGGAGGACTTTGTCCTGGGTACTTTTAAACGGGCTGCTGAATTGGAAATAAAATGGGCTCGTTATGTGATAGGCGAGAAGACTGAAGGAATCCTGCTCTCTGATGTGGAGGCATACATCAAATTTTATGCAAATGTGCGCTGCAATCAGCTGGGCTATGAGCGTCCATTTGAGGGTTATCGTACAAATCCGCTTCGCTGGATTGTAGCGTACGAAGAAGTGGACCATGGCAAATCGGATTTCTTTGAACAAAAGTCACGGCAATATACAAAGGTACAAGTGGATAATGGATTTGACGAATTATAGATTTAGAATTTATTCTATAAACCTTGCTGTTCTGGCAAGGTTTATTTCTATGCCCTAATTTAATACAATAGATTCAGTAGATTATATAGTGAGCAGGTGCAGGTATGAAGACAATTTTAATAACAGATGATGATCAGCATGTCCGTTTTTTAGTAAAAGAGCTTTTAAACAAGGCAGGTTTTCAAACCGTTGAGGCGGCAAATGGCTCAAAAGCTTTTGATTTTATTAAAAATGAGGCCATTGATCTTGCCATTATTGACCTTATGATGCCCTATATTGACGGCTATAGACTGACAGAAGAAATAAGAAAATTTTCCGAGGTCCCTATTATAATGCTGACCGCAAAAAGCCAGCTGGAAGACAAGGAAAAAGGCTTTTTATTGGGGACAGATGATTATCTTGTCAAGCCTTTTGAGCCAAAGGAGCTATTGTTCAGGGTAAATGCTCTTTTAAGAAGGTATGGAAAAAGCGAGGTGGAAAATCTTCGAATAGGAAGTCTGCTTATTAATAAAAAAAGCTATGAAGTAGAGATGGATGGCAAGACCTATATGCTCCCTTTAAAAGAGTTCGAATTGCTACACTTTCTTGCTTCCCATCCTAATCAGGTATTTAGCAGGGGCCAATTAATTGAACAGATTTGGGGCATGGATTATGAAGGCGATGAACGCACGGTTGATGTTCATATTAAACGCTTAAGGGAGCGTTTTTCAAAGGGTTTGACAGAATTCAACATAAAAACCTTGCGAGGAATCGGCTATTCTTTGGAGTATCGGCAATGAGATCATTGTATTCCAAGTTTACACTTACTACCATCATTATTATGGTTGTAAGCGGCCTTATTTCTTTTTTTACATCAAATGCGTATTATCAAAAGGAATTGAAAAGTCAAAATGATACTAAAATGGCCAATATCGCTATGGAAATGGCTGATTTTATTGGTTCACATGAGGATACGGATTTACATAGCTATTTCGCACACATCGGTTCCATTGGATATCAAATATTCATCGTGAATAAAAATGGTGAAGAGACTTATTACGGTTCTGGTTTTAGAGAGAATAATTTACCGGAAGAAGCAAAGGAAATGGTGCTGGACGGAGAGGAATATCATGGGATTGCGGCCTTTCCCCATAAGACATTTGTTACTGGTTTTTTTGCCAATGAATTAAAAAATACTGTGGGAATTCCGTTTGAATATAGAGGGTTAAACTATGGTTTATTTATACGTCCAGATATCAAGCTCCTTTTTGGGGAGCTTCACTCACTGATTGCATGGCTCGTTGCAGGTATGATTTTATTGACCATAATACTCGTTCTGTTCAGTACAAAATACCTTATTCGCCCAATCGGAAAGCTTAATCGTGCAACATCGCTTCTTGCTGCGGGAGACTTTGGCATTAAGCTCAATATTAATAGGCGTGATGAAATCGGAGAATTGGCTTCCAACTTTACAAAAATGGCAAATAAGCTTGAAAAGACCAATGAAATGCGCAAGGAATTCATTGGCAATATCTCCCATGATATTCAGTCTCCTCTTTCAAATATAAAAGGGTACATCGAGCTAATAAAAGGAGGAGGAACACAGGAGGAGACCTGGAAAAACATTGGTGCAGTCGATTCTGAAATTGATCGCTTATCAACACTGACACGGCAGCTTCTCCTTTTGTCATCAATCGATAGCAGGGCCGACCTTCTTAACGTCCAAAAATATGACCTTAGTGAACAAATCAAAAAGGTTATTCGCCAATATCAATGGAATTTAAGTGAAAAAGGAATGATGGCGAGCTATTCTTTGCCGAAAGCCTATATAGTGGCAGATCCTCCTCTTCTCTATTCCGTATGGGAAAATCTGCTGACAAATAGCATTAAATATTGCAGCGGAAATGGGGAAATAGACATTACATTAGTTGAACAAGAGAACCATTATGAAATCTTTTTTAAAGATAATGGAATTGGAATGGAGCAGGATGAGCTTTCAAGGATTTATGACCGATTTTACAGGGCCGATACTTCCAGAACTCGTTCTATTGAAGGATCAGGACTGGGGCTGGCAATTGTTTATTCCATTGTTGATTTGCATAATGGCAAAATAGAAGTAATGAGCAAGAAAGGGGAAGGTACCACTTTTACAGTGACTCTGCCAAAAAAGCTCTAAAAACGCAGTAACAGAAAGATCCTGCTTAACCGCAGGATCTTCTTTTAATTTGGCTGTTATCGTAAAGTTTGTTGCTATTTGAAGGCAAACTTAGTTTTTCTAACTGAGCTGATTGTAGCGGAGGGCATTTGATCCTCGAAAATGCATCCGCATTTTCTTCGTGCGATGTTTACTCAAGGATGTCTATTCAATGTCCTGCGGGAAGAGAGGGAAGTGGGAGACCCCACAGGCGAAGCCGAGGAGGCTCGCATCGCTTCCCGCGGAAAGCAAATGCCCGTAGCTGAAATCAACGGTCTGAATTCAAAAGCAAAAACAACTATTAACTAGAAAAGAGCCTTTAATTTAAGTTAAAATTGCATTATCAGAAACAAAGTCAATTTCAAAACCAAGATCTTTCAGCATTTGATGGTCAGCTGTACTTTCCTGGCCGGCAGTGGTCAAATAATCGCCAACAAAAATGGAATTGGCCGGATATAAGCCAAGCGGCTGAAGACTGCGAAGATTAACCTCCCTGCCCCCGGAAATGCGGATCTCCTTAGAAGGGTTTATAAAACGCATCAGGCATAGCACCTTTAGGCAGTAGCGAGGGTTCAGCTCATTTGTTCCTTCGAGCGGTGTACCATCAATCGCATGCAAAAAGTTAACTGGAATTGAATCTGCATCAAGAGCTTTAAGGCTTCTAGCCATCATGATTACATCCTGTTTGGTCTCTTTCATGCCGATGATCACACCGGAGCATGGAGATATTCCGGCTTCCTTAATTAATTGGACCGTGTTGACTCTGTCCTGATATGTATGTGATGTAGTAATAGTTTCATGATGAGTTTCTGAGGTGTTGACATTGTGATTATAGCGGTCCACTCCTGCTTCCTTCAGCTTTTCAGCCTGTTCAGGCTTTAGGAGCCCTAGACAGGCACAAACCTTCATATTATAGGATTCCTTTATTTCTTTAACAGCTGATACAACTTCATCTAATTCTTTATTGCTTGGCCCTCTTCCGCTCGCCACAATACAATAAGTGCCAACGTTCAGCTGGTGAGCTTGTGTCGCTCCCTTGAGTATGGATTTTTTATCCATCATTCTATACTTTTCAATAGGAGCTGTGGATATGCTCGATTGCGAACAGTAGCCGCAGTTTTCAGGACATAAGCCTGATTTAGTGTTAATAATCATATTCAGCTTGACTTGATTCCCATAGTAATGATGGCGTATCTTATAGGCGCTATGCAATAAATCAAGCAGTTCTTCATCGGGGCAATTTAGAATTTCCAAAGCCTCCGAATCTGTCAGTTGATATCCTTCCAATACATTTTGCGCTAACTCTCGATAATTCATGAAACTCCTCCTCTTGTGTTATGCTGCGTGGTTTTTCTTTCTGAATTGGCTGCGCGCAAATACTCTATATTCCAAGCGGTAAGCCATCATTCCGGCAAAAACGGATAGAATTATATCTTTTGGAAGCGGGACAACCATCCACAGCCATGCCATTTGATAGGTAAAGCCTTCTGGCGCTGTAAACCATAGCTTGTAAGCCATAAACATCCAATTCGTCCCGAAAACATAGTTGATTATCATGCCTAATAAGGCAGCAGTAACATAAACAGGCAGGGATTTTTTCTTTTCAATGATTTTGCCTGTTACATAAGCTGTAAAAATAAAAGATAGGATAAATCCAAATGTGGGGCTTATTAATGTAGCAAACCCTCCGCCAAATTTAGCGAAAACCGGAGCACCTGCAAGACCGACAAAGGCATATACTCCCATTGTTATAGCACCTAAGCGGCTTCCTAAAATGGCCCCTGCCAAAATGGCAAAAAAGGTTTGCAGAGTAATAGGAACTCCGCCAATCACCATAAAAGGAACAAATGAGGTAATATTTGCTCCTACAGCCATAAGCGCAACAAACATTCCAGCCAGTGTTAAATCAATTGTTCTTAATCCTTTTTTCATAAGATGCCTCCTGATGTGAATTAATATTTATATAATTTAGAATAATAGCAGGGTATATAATATGTCAACCTGTTTTTATATATAGTTAACATTAATAAGTCTTCTACTCTTATAATTTGTAACCATCTGTTCATTTTCTGTTCATATTCACTTTTTATAGTAAAGAGGAAGAAAGAAGAGGAAGGTGATTGAAATGTTCATATTATCCTTTAAGGAGATGCGCTTTTTTAAGGTAAGATATCTGCTAATAAGCTTTATTCTGTTTTTTATCGCTGGGCTGGTTTTTATTATAAATGGCCTTGCAAACGGACTATCAATGGATAATGCATCGTCATTCAAAACAATGGATGCGGAGGCTTTTTTTATTTCCAGTGATGCAAAGTTACGATTAGACCGTTCAAACTTAGAGATTAGCCAGGCACAATTTGAATCCTCTTCGGCAAATGTTCAGCCTGCAGCCATCCAAATGGCATCGCTGAAAGGAAAGGATAATCAAAAGCTGGATGTAACCTTCATGGCTATTAATCCAGGAAGTTACTTAGAGCCTCACGTGATTGAGGGTAAAGCACTTACTGATAATAATTCCATGCTTGCCGACAGTTCTCTTAAGAAAGAGGGAGTGAAAATTGGTGATGTGCTGGAGGATGAACGCACTGGTGCAATATTTACAGTTTCAGGATTTACGGAACATCAAACCTATAGCCATACACCAGTTGCGTTTATATCCCTTGATTACTGGAGTAGGCTAACAAATGGAAAAGCCAGCTTTCTGGCATTGCAGGAGAAGGATCAAGTTCTGCAGGATAAAATCACCAAAGCTGCAGATGGTATTTGGGCGGAAAAAGAGAAGGTTATTAGCGGTATTCCAGGCTACGAGGCTGAACAGAATTCTCTATTCATGATGCTTTCGTTTTTGATTGTGATTGCTGTATTTGTCCTGGCAGCTTTCTTCTATATAATGACGATCCAAAAGAAGGGCCAGATGGGTATTTTAAAGGCAATTGGAGCCAAAACGGGCTTTTTAATAAAAAACACTTTAGCACAGGTTCTAATGCTGACAGTGATAAGTATTGGAGCAGCTATAGGCTTTACATGGATGGCAGGACTTCTCCTTCCCCCAAACATTCCTTTTGTATTTGATATTGTTCAGATCATTAAATATGCTGCAATCCTGTGTATGGTATCACTTTTTGGATCACTTATTTCCAGCATAAACATCATAAAAGCAGATCCAATTCAGGCAATGGGAAGGGTGGAATAATGGGAAATTATCCTTTGGTTCTTAAACAAATTAATAAATCCTTTAATGACGGTGATAAAAATATTAAAATATTAAGTGATCTTTCTTTTTCAATTGAAAAAGGCGAATTAGCAGCAGTTATAGGGCCCTCTGGTTCAGGAAAAAGTACTTTTCTATCCATTGCCGGAGCTCTTTTGACCCCGGATGATGGAGAAATATTTATAAATGGAAAAGAAGTTTCCAGTCTTTTTGGTTTTGAAAAAGCTGACGTCAGGCTGCATTCCATTGGCTATATCTTTCAAACTTCAAATCTGGTACCTTACCTGAAAGTAGAAGAGCAGTTGGGCCTTGTTCTGAAAATGGCTAAGCATAACACGGAAGAAAAAAGTGATTATGTTAGAGATTTATTAATATCAGTTGGCATGGAACATAGGTCAAGCCATTATCCCCATCAGCTTTCAGGTGGTGAAAAGCAAAGGGTGGCAATAGCCAGAGCCTTTGCTAATGACCCGGATATCATATTAGCGGACGAGCCGACAGCCAGCCTGGATTCAAACCGGAGTGCGGCGATTACCGGATTAATTTCCAGGATTGTAAAAGAGAAAAACAAGGCGGGTATCATTGTGACGCATGATGAAGGGGTTTTGCCATTCTGTGACCGGATTTATGCCATGCAAGATGGCCAGCTATTAGAACAAACAGCGAAAAGGAGAACAAACAATGCATCAGTACAGTAAATTTTTATTAAGACTTTCCGCAATTTTTGCTTTAATTGGCGCTGGCTTAGGAGCTCATATGGCTGGATCGAATGATTATGCCATTAGGCCAATCCATGCACATATTTTGGTTGTTGGATGGTTATCGCTTTTTGCTTGGGCTGTTTATTATAAAGTGTTTACTCCAGCCAGCAAGGTATTGTCAAAGCTGCATGTCATGACTGCGGCTGCCGGTTCTATTGGATTAACAGGCGGAATGGCACTGCATATTTACCAGCCGGCTTTTTTGTCAGAAGCAGTCAACACAGCTCTTTATATCTTCGGTGGAGTTATTCTGCTGATTAGCTTCCTGCTATTTGTCATTTTAACCTTTTTAAAAACAAGTGAAGACTAAAAAAAGACCCGTTCGAAATCGAACGGGCTTTATATAATAGGTAGATTAAGAGGCAATTGTTTCATTTCTTCCCAGTTTCCCTTTGAATAGTTTGCGCAGGAATGGGGTGACATAGCGATCAAGACCGAATTTTCCGGCGTTATAGCCTGCAACAAGAATGAATATGGTTAAAAGGACCATTTGTGCGTTTGTGCTGACTGTTCCAGAGAACAAGAAAGCAAAATTCATGATAATTCCAAAGAAGGCAGCGGCAGTGGTCAAGCATCCTAAAATCAATCCAAGACCTACAAGCAATTCTCCCCAAGCTACCAAAAAGCTGAATAATTCTGCGTTTGGAACGGCAATGCCTTCAAGGAAGGCTGCCCACCAGCTTTGAACAGCTGGGTGATCGCCAGTTGCTTTAGCAACCGCTCCTTGCAAAAATCCGGATGCATCGAAGCCATCCACTACTTTATGGTAACCGGCAGTCAGCCAAGAATACCCAAGATATAATCTGATCACAGTGAGAAGTGCAGCAGCAATTTGATTTTCTCTAAGCCATTTTACAAACATCCTAATCGCTTCCTTCCAAAAATTTAATTGATGATTACACTTATAATATACTCCGAAGGAAACAAAAATGGATCGATTTAAAAGAGTGTTCACACATCTGCAGAAAGATTATGGCAATAATATGAAATTGGTTAAAAAAGAAGGACACACTGCAGTATAGCGGGATTAAACAGAATATTTTTACCGGCGATATTGTACCAAAATAGAGATAGGATTATAATAATTATAAAGAAAGAAAAGGAGGGCGAGGCATGATTCGAATGTCAGTCGCTGGTATTGGAGGATTTTTCCTCGTATTTGTTGAAGCTTATATTGTCATGTTCTTGAAAGGCTACCAAACGATTGACTTTGGCGGGATCAGCCCTTTTGTAACGATATGGGCGATGAACTTCTTTTTTCTGTTCACAATCCTCACCCACCTGAAGCTGTGGCATGATGATCGGCAAGCAGCCAGAGAAGAAACTTGTTCCGAGAAAGATTATTAATCCTGGGATGCTCTTTTTGGGGCATCTTTTTTTGTTGCATAAATCTGTATCCCTCCTTTTTAGGTTTTCTTCCATTCCAGGAGGGTAAAGTAAAACTGCTCAACACTTTGATGATATCAAACTAACAACATCCAGGAGGTATGACCATGGCAAACAATAACCAAAATAATCGCAGTGAAGAACAGGAACAATATTTTAAAGACCGTGCAGGGACAGATGAAGCGAGATTCCATGTAGTACCGCATGATGATGAAGGATGGGCAGTCAAAAAAGAAGGCCAGGATAATCCTGAATATACTGCTGAATCCAGGTCCGATGCAGTGGAGGAAGCCAAACGTATGGCAGAGGAAGCAGGAACAATGGCCATCCTTCATAATGAAGATGGAAAAATAGAAGACCTTGTTAATTATGAATAAATGGATAAACAGCCCGGCAATGCTTCGGTATTTACCGGGCTGTTTTATGCCATTTTATTCTCTCCTTTTTATCAGTTTGTACAGCGGCATTCAAAGTGAGGTGTAACAGCCTATAGCGTTTATTTTAATCATTATGCGAACTGATTCCTTTGATTGGACAGCCCTTTTTTTAGCATTAGGGATATTCGTTTATACTTGTCCATCTTAACTACATAGAATGAATTATGTAAGGGGCCCCTTATAGAACTTCTTATTCAGAAGGGGGGGAGATTAATGCCGCTTCAAGGTATTCTTTGTCAACTTGGGAAATTACTGTTACTTGTTCTGTTATTGGTTGCTAGTTTACTTGCTGGTTTAGTGCCTGGCGCAGGAGATGTCATTCAAAGATGTCAAGCTGCAATTAATGCATTGCCTTGTCCTGTGTAAAATTAAAACAAAAACTTACTTGCGTTTTTCTTTTTAGGGTATTCCTATGAGAGCGCTTGGACCTAAAAGTTTATTTTTGAATAGGAACAGCAAACAACACTCCGGAAAATTGGGAGTGTTGTTTTTATTTCTAAAAACAAAAAATGTCCGCTTTCAAGATAGAAAGCGGACCAAAAAGAGACCTTGGAACGAGTAAATTCAAAAAATGAAACAATATATAGTATTATTGGAAGAATAGAAAAACTATATATTGTTATTTTTGATTCTAGCATAATAAAGCTCAGAGGGCAAACTATTATTTTGATATATTTAAATATTCTTTTAATTATTGACCGCATACTGAAACATTGCAAAACAATCAAAAACAATCATATTAATGACTGTTTTTGAATATTTTTGGATGAAAATGATTGATTTTTGCAATCGGTTTCAGTATGATGTAATCAAGGCAAGAAACAGTATTTAGGGGTGATGTTATGTTAACACCGGAGCGCCATAAATTGATTCTGCAGCTTTTAAAAGAAAAAGGTGTAGTGAAAATTCAGGATCTGGTTGAGATAACAGAGACATCCGAATCAACAATCAGAAGAGATCTCTCTCAGCTGGAGGAGGGAAAATACCTAAAAAGGATTCATGGCGGGGCAGCAAGGCTCCAGGGAAAGCTGCAAGAACCGAGCATGACTGAAAAATCCTCCAAAAACCTTCAGCAAAAACGCCAAATTGCTCAATATGCAGCAAATATTGTTGAAGAGGGAGATTCAATTTATTTGGATGCAGGCTCAACTGTGACAGAAATGATCCCATTTTTGCCCTCTAAAGATATCGTCGTTGTAACGAACGGGTTAATGCATATCAATGCACTGCTCGAACGGAATATAAAAACATTTTTAATTGGCGGTTTTGCCAAAGAGCAGACAAAAGCTATTATTGGCAGGGGAGCGCTGGCAAGCCTTGAGCATTATCGCTTTGACAAATGCTTTATGGGGGTTAACGGAATCCATCCACAATTTGGATATACCACACCGGACCAGGATGAGGCCATGGTTAAACAAATGGCTATTTCGCTTTCAAGGGAGGCCTTTGTGCTTGCTGATGATACGAAGTTCTCGGAAATAGCTTTTGCCAAAATTGCCGATCTGCATACAGCAACAATCATTACAAATGAGCTGGATAGGGAGCATCAGGAGCCTTATACCAGCAAAACTACAATAAAGGTCGTGACAGCATGATACACACATTGACGTTAAATCCGTCAGTGGACTACATCGTAGAGCTGGATGAGATTAAAGTCGGCGGGTTAAACCGTATGCAAAATGACACTAAATTCCCCGGCGGTAAAGGGATCAATGTTTCAAGAGTGCTAAACAGAATGGGTGTTAAAAGCAAAGCTCTTGGTTTTGTCGGCGGATTTACAGGAAACTATATCGCTGATTACCTAAAAAATGAAAACATTGATACTGACTTTGTTCCAGTGGCTGAAGACACTAGGATTAATGTAAAGATAAAGACTGGAAAAGAAACAGAAATCAATGCTAAAGGTCCAACTATTTCAGAAAAGAATCTTCAGGACCTTAAAAAGAAAATAGCCAGTCTTTCTGATGAGGATTTGCTCGTTTTAGCTGGTAGTATTCCTTCCACATTGCCAGAAACAACATATGAAGAACTGGTCAAAATTTGCTCGGAGAACGGGACAGCATTTGTAGTTGATGCTGAAGGCGAATTGCTGAAAAAGGTCATTCCTTACAAGCCATTTTTAATAAAGCCTAACCACCATGAACTGGGAGAAATATTTGATACAGAATTTAAAGCCGCCGAAGAAGTCATTCCATATGGCCAAAAGCTTGTGGACATGGGCGCACAAAATGTAATTGTGTCATTAGCAGGGAAAGGTGCAGTCTTGATCACAGATGAAAATGCATATATAGCTAGCGTCCCACAGGGGGAAGTGAGAAGCTCAGTCGGGGCAGGCGATTCTATGGTAGCTGGTTTCCTGGCAGCTATTGAAAAATATAGAGATATAGAAAAAGCTTTTCAATACAGTGTGGCATCCGGAAGCGCAACCGCGTTTTCATTGGGTCTTTGCACGAAAGAAAAGGCAGAGGGGTTGCTTCCTCAGGTTTCCATTACAAAGATCAACCTAAAAGGGGAGAATTAGGATGAAAATTACAGAATTGCTTACAAGAGAAACAATCCTGCTCTCTATGAGCGGAACAGGGAAGATTGATGCAATAAATGGCCTGGTAGACCAGCTTGATAAAGCTGGAAAGCTAAATGACCGCTCAGCATTCAAAGAAGCCATTTTAAAAAGGGAAGAGCAAAGCACAACAGGCATTGGTGACGGAATTGCCATCCCGCATGCGAAAACGAGCGCGGTGAAGGAGCCTGCAATTGCGTTTGGCAAGTCAGAAGCAGGGGTGGATTATGAATCTCTTGACGGGCAGCCTGCCCATTTATTCTTTATGATTGCAGCCCCTGAAGGCGCCAATAATACGCACCTGGAAGCATTATCTAGGCTTTCATCTATATTAATGAATGAAGAAGCCCGCAAAAAGCTGCAGAATGCGGCTTCAGCTGATGAAGTTATAGATATTATTGACAGCTATGATGAAACAGAAGAAGAGGAAGATCAAAATATTGCAGACAGCAAACGTTTTATCGTTGCGGTAACAGCTTGCCCTACAGGAATCGCACATACGTATATGGCAGCAGATTCTTTAAAAGCAAAGGCAGCTGAACTAGGTGTAGATATTAAAGTCGAAACAAATGGTTCCAGCGGTGCTAAAAATGTTTTGACACCTGAAGAGATTGCAAACGCAACAGCAGTCATCGTTGCTGCGGACACAAAGGTTGAACTGGAGCGATTCAGCGGTAAACACCTGCTGGAAACTCCAGTTGCGGACGGAATTCGCAAACCACAGGAATTAATTGAAAAAGCGTTAAAAAAGGATGCTCCAGTTTATAAAGGTGGAGGCTCAAATGGCACTGCTGGGTCTGAAAATAAAAAAGAGCAAAAGGCCGGCATCTATAAGCATCTGATGAACGGTGTATCCAATATGCTTCCATTCGTAGTTGGAGGCGGAATCTTGATAGCCATTTCCTTTATGTTCGGGTATAAAGCTGCAGATCCTAACGATCCTTCCTATCACCCAATTGCAGAAGCATTGATGACAATCGGAGGCGGAAATGCCTTCGGATTGATCGTACCGATTCTTGCAGCATTCATTGCAATGAGTATTGCAGATCGTCCTGGTTTTGCAGCAGGTGCTGTAGGCGGAATGCTGGCTGCTTCTGGCGGAGCTGGCTTCCTTGGCGGTATTATTGCCGGTTTCCTTGCGGGATATGTTGTAGTCGGTTTAAAAAAGGCCTTTGCAGGACTGCCAGTTTCCCTGGAAGGAATCAAAACGATCTTGCTTTATCCGCTTTTCGGAATCGCTATTACTGGTTTGCTGATGCTTTATGTGGTAAATAAGCCAGTTGGAGCTTTGAATACTGCCATTACTGAGTGGCTTTCAGGTCTAGGAACTGGAAATGCAGTGCTTCTTGGTGTTGTCCTCGGACTAATGATGGCCTTCGATATGGGAGGCCCGGTTAATAAATCAGCATATGTCTTTGGTACCGGACTATTGGCTAACGGCGTATACGAACCAATGGCTGCCATAATGGCTGCAGGTATGGTTCCCCCCCTTGCAATCGCGCTTGCAACAACTTTGTTTAAGAATAGATTTACGAAACAGGAACAGGATGCAGGAAAAGCAAACTATATTATGGGATTCTCGTTCATAACTGAAGGTGCTATCCCGTTTGCTGCGGCAGATCCATTGCGCGTCATTCCATCCATCATGGCGGGTTCAGCCGTGGCGGGTGCCATTTCAATGATGGCTGGGATTGGATTAAGGGCGCCTCATGGCGGGGTATTCGTTGTACCTCTTGTTGATGGTCCGTGGGTTATTTACCTTGTAGGAATCATCGCAGGTGCATTTGTATCTGCACTATTGATTGGATTACTGAAAAAACCTTTAAGTAAATAATTATGTCTAAAGCCGATACTGTGTGCGTATCGGCTTTTTTACATATGCTCTTTTCTAAAGGCTGTTTTCGCAAAGTTTGTTGCTTACAAACTAGTTTTAATTACTGAGTTGATTGGAGTGGAAGGCATTTGATCCTCGAAAATGCATTCGCATTTTCTTCGTGCGGTGCTTATTCGGGAGGCTTATTCAATGTTCTGCGGGAAGAGAGGGAGCGGGAGACCCCGCAGGCGTGAAACGCCGAGGAGGCTCCCGTTCCTCCCCGCGGGTTCGCTGCGTGACTGGAACGGAAATCAACGGACAAGCTTTAGAGTCCAAAAACAACAATCTATACGAAAAGAGCCTTTCTAAAAGATTGTTTTTTTAAGTAGTTTTTGTAAATAAGAATAATTATAAATCAACCTCTTCACATACTTGCCTTTTTAAAAATCAACGTTAAAAAAGTGTAAATAAAACTTAAATTTATTGAAAAAACTGAAAATTAATGGTTTAATAAAATAAACTGAGTAGTCTTTTTTAAATTTTTTTAAATGGAAATAAACTAATCAGTCTATAAAGGGGTGACTTAAATGGCGATTATTATTGTTATTAAAAGAGGCAGCAAACAAAAATAAGGTGAGAAGATGTTAAGCCATATTAAAAGGAGAAAGATTTATGAAGATTAAAAAGCTGTCACAATGCACCTTGGAAGATGCGTTAACTGCTTGGAATAAAGGCTTCACAGGATATTTGGTACCTGTAAAAATGGATGTTCAGGCCTTTATGAACCGGATGGCCCTCGAAGACCTTTCACCTGAAAAATCGATTATTGCTTTTATGAATGGAGAACCCTCTGGTATTATTATGACGGGAATCAGGGAGATTGACGGTAGAAAAATTGCCTGGAATGGGGGAACCGGCATTGCTCCTGAATATAGGGGGAAAGGCCTTTCTGTTGCAATGATGGAAGAAGTGATGAAGATCTATAAAGAAGAAAATGTTAATACTGCTGTCCTCGAGGCAATTGAAGAAAATGAAAGAGCAATTCGCCTATATAAAAAAATGGGATATGAGGTCACAGACCATTTATTATATTTAAATAAAAAGGTTGAGCGAGAAGAGTTTAAAGCCCTTGGAAATAGCGAATTAATAATTAAAAAAGTTTATCCGGAACAATTGAAGACTCTAGGTTTTTATGATAGGGAAGCAGCTTGGCAATGTCAGTGGGAAAGCGTTAAATTTGGAGAAGCCGCTGTTTTTATCAGTCCGGAGGGAAATGAGAAAGGGTACATTTTATATAAACGGATGCTGGATAGCGGTGGAAACACAGACAGGATTACCATATATCAGCTGAAGTATAGTCATAACAGCACATTTAAAGAGGATGAGGCAGAAGGTATCCTAAGTACTCTTTTTCAAGACTATGATGATAGGATTCATTTTACTGCTGTGAATATTTCTGCTAATAATCCTTTTTCAAAAGCTCTTTTAAAAATGGGGTTCGAAAAAAAGTTGGTCCAGGTAATGATGAGGAAACATCTATAGGATCAGGATTATCTAATATATGGAATAAATCCCCTGGCTTACTGATATGTATTTATGAGTATGGTTGAAAGGGGAGATATTTTGGCTGCTTTTGAAAATGCTGCAAAATTTGAACATGGCTTTTGGCTACAGATATTGGGAGATCATGCCCGGTTTATCCATGATTCGCTATCACCGAAGGAAGAAGATAGTATCGAGCTTGCAAATTATTTCATCCAAACCTTTGATCAGCTTCTTGGAAGAGTGGAAGTGGATGACCTGAAGGAATTAAGCAGAAGGGCTGAGGAAGAGGGAAAAAAGCTGAGAAAGTTTAAGCTGAATATAATGGAACGCCATTTGACCGGTAAAATTTCCATTCACCTTGGGCCCGTATTTATTAATCATATGGTAAATGAATTGGAAGAATATTTACTTGTTCTCCAATATCTCAAAAAGGGAGAGGAACCGCCTGTATTTCATGAGCTTCACCATCACTTAATTTGGCTTCTCGATGCAGCCGGCCATGCAGGAGCAATATCGGACAATATGGAACTGGTTGAGAAGAAAATTAAAAAAATCAGTGATAATTATGTGAAGGACTTTGAAGCCTTTTATTTAAAAGCAGTCGAAATGTCAGGATTCCTCCGCACAAATATCACATCATTTCCAGCACTTCAAAGATTCAATAAAGATGTCGCACTTGAAATGAAGCTGTTCATGAACTTCCTGGAAGAGATTGAAGAACTTGAATTAAGCAAGGAAGCTTTAGGAACGTTTGCTGCTTTAATGGCTGATCATATGTTCCGTGAAGAATGCTACTACCTGACAAAGCTGGCAGAATCCTCACAAACCGAAAAGCCAAAATGTGACCCCGCTAAGCCAAGACTTAAAGAGTAAGAAACAGCTGCCATGATTGGCAGTTTTTTTTTGGAGTGCTTAATCGTTTTCAGGGTAAAGGAGATATAAAAGGTCTGATTTCATGAAACTGAAAAGATGGAGCTATATGCGGAGAAATCAGGTAAAGGGAGTCTTTGATTGCTGTCCTGATTCGGTTGTTATCTTTAAAAGGATTAAAAATTATTATTTTATCCATAGTGTAGATTGGAAAGGATGCCCTCGAAACTTAAAAATAGAACAGCTGGAAGAAATGGAGTATCTGCTTAATAATGAGATGGGCTTTCTTGAGGGTTATTTAAGACGGAAATTTCTCAAAAATAACATTAAAAGAAAAAATAGGAAAGAAGGCTCAATTTCAGAAAAATAGAACACTTGTTCGAATAAATGGACAAGAATGTGTTATAATAGAGAAGCAATGGGAGTTTCTCAAGGGTGGTCGGCTAGCCCCGTATGAAAGGGGGTGATGCCTTTGACAGTATTCGAATCGATCATGATGATGATATCATTTTCTAGTCTGATCATTGCTGTCATGACTTTTAACCATAAAAAATAGACCTCCCTTGATCTGATAATTGAGGGAGAGGTCTATGTCTTTGACAGGCCGATCCCCTAAGGGAACGACTATTGCAAATGACCGTGGGTGCGGCAACACCTGCGGTCGTTTTTTTTCATAATCTTAATTAAAGAATATCATATACGGCTCTGAAAGTCACGGAAATAAGCATAAACTCATTAATGGTTATAGTATATGCCAATCTTGTTCGGAAAATCCATAAATGATTTCGAGTGCTTAGAGCCATACTAAAATCGTATCCCTGTAAAGGAGGAGCACTTCATGACAAAGCGCAATATTAAGACCAAATCAGGATTGCAAAGCACAAAGAAGAGCATTAATGACATGGAATTCTCGAAAGAGATGAGTCCGCAAAGCAAGAAGGCTGAAAAGACGAAGCCTAACTGATGTTGGAATAAAAGTATATACCGAAATGGGGCAGACTAAGACTGTCCCATTTTTTATTTATTTGAAAAGGGGACGGATAATAACAAAAGTGAAATGGAAAGGACGATTTAAAGTGCCTGCATTTCTTTATGGCGATACAAGCATTTTCTATGAAACAAAAGGAGAGGGCATACCAATTATTTTCATCCATCCTCCTGCCATGGGGAGGAAGGTTTTTTACTATCAGGGTCTATTAGCGGAATATTTTCAAGTTGTTTTTCCTGATTTGAGCGGAAATGGCGATACAAAGGGTCCTGAAAAAAAGGTAACGATGCTTGGCTATGCTGAGGAAATCAGGGCTGTTTTGGATCACTTGAATATCGACAAAGCCATAATACTGGGATATTCTTCCGGTGGGGCAATTGCACAGGAATTTGCTCTTTCTTTTCCTGAAAGGACTCTGGGTGTCATTCTTTCAGGAGGATTTCCGGAGGTCTTATCAGAAGCATTCATGTATGAACATATACTGGGAATGTATTTTGTAAAACATTTTCCCGGTTTTCTTCGCTATGTAATAGCTACAAGCCATACAAATGATAAAGTGGTAAGAAACGAAATACTTGATCACATGAAAAAAGCAAACCTTAACATGTGGTTTGAATTTTACGATAAATATCTTCATTACTCATGTACTGACCGTCTTGAGAACCTTGATGTTCCTCTGCTCCTTATATACGGTTCAAGAGACTTTGTGAATCAGCACCTAAGAAGCTACAGAAGATATGTCAGCTTCCAGACTGCGATTATCAAAGGTGTTTCCCATCAGGTTCCAACAAAAAAGTGGCAGCTGTTTAATCAGGTTGTAACCGGTTTTGTTCAGCAGCAGTTTAATTAAGTGTTTCTGTTAAATTTGGCTGTTGATTTCCGCTCCAATCAACAGGGTTTAAATATCATCAAGTAGCTTTTAGAGCAAATTAAATAAAAAAATCCGTATCGGCAAATCTCGATACGGATTTTTTTTATGCTTCATTTTTATCGGGTTTTATAGCCATAATTGTCGCCAGGGCTGCAAGAATGGTTATAGCACTTAATATATAAAAAAGCGCCTTGTCAGAGTGCTTCATTAGAATTGCAATTGCCGGGGGACCCGCAGCAACTCCAATAAATCTCATTGAGCTGTATATGGATGTAATGGTTCCTCTTTCCGCTTTTTCAATGCCTTCAGTTATAAGAGCATCCAAAGATGGGAGGGCAACCCCTATTCCAATACCAGCAAACAGAAACATGCCAATCATAAACCACATATTGTTTGAAAAGCTGAGAATAGCAGTCGCTGCAGCAACCAGAACAGAACCTAAAAAGATTATCCACTTCATCAGAATTTTATTTTCTTTTATTTTTTTGCCGGTCAAATAGGACGAAATACAAAGCGCACCCAGTGGAACAGCCAGGAGCAGCCCTTTTTTAACATTTTTAATTTCATACGTTTTTTCCAGTATATCAGATAAATAAAAAAGGATTCCAAAAAGGACAAACATAAGAATTGCACCGATAAAAAAGATAGCGTAAAGCCATTTACCATTGTTCTTAAAGGTATCCTTGATATTTCCCCAAAATTTCTTCAACGGCAGCGGTTCTTCACGTTTATTTGGCGTTTTTACAAGGAAGAACACCAACAATATGGATATGGTACAAAATACAGGAAAAGAAAAAAACGGCAAAAACCAAATAAATCCTGCCAAAAAGGCACCAAGAATAGGTGACAAGACTTTCCCGAATGTATTGGATGTTTCAATTAAACCTAGCGAGCTGCTTACATCATTATCATTCTTGAACATATCACCGACCAATGGCATAACAATTGGTGCCGCTCCAGCAGCACCAACCCCCTGCAATGCTCTTCCGGCCAATATTATCCAATAGGCATCATTCACTTTCCAGGCAGCCCATCCTGAAATCAGACCGCCAATTCCCGCAATGAGAAGACTTGGAATGATTACTTTTTTACGGCCTATATGATCGGATAAAAAGCCGGCGATAGGTATCAAGATTATAGCTACAATACTGTAAACCGTAATAATCATGCTTGATTGGAATGAAGAAATATTTAGTTTGTTTTCCATTTCAGGCAATACTGGAATTAACATAGAATTTCCAAGGGTCATAACGAGAGGAATTGAAGAAAGTGAAAGAACGGCCCATTTTTGGTTATGAACATCATCTCCGGACTTCTTTTTGGCTTTTGAATTTACGGATTGTAAATTTTCAACATGCTCCATATTTCTTACCTTCCTTTTCGTTAATCAAACTAATATTAATATGAGCTTATAACTCAGAAACTAATTAGAAAAAGCGTTTACTTTTTATGGGAAAAATCAAATTATGGAAATAAATGTTCGTTTTACTAAAAAAAAGAGTTAAAATATAAAGAAAACAAACTGGGCGAGGAGAATTTAATGGAGACAAAGGGGATCATCAAGTCTTTAAGCGTAGGAAAGCCACAATTGCATTATTGGAAAAATAAAGAGGAGATTTCAGGGATTGGCAAAAGTAAAACTGCTGATGCTTTTTTAACGAAGGAAGGGTTTATCGGAGATGGTGTGGCCAATACAGATTTCCATGGCGGACCTGACAGGGCTGTCTGCCTTTATCCATATGAGCATTATCAAATGTGGGAAAAAGAATTCAACAAGGTTTTCAATCCGCCATCATTCGGGGAAAATATTTGTGTAAGCAATATGCTTGAAAAGGATGTTTTTATCGGGGATATTTATTCACTGGGGGAGGCAATGGTCCAAATAACACAGGGCCGCATTCCATGTTCAACCATATCGAACCATAATGGTGAAGACCAGCTTTTGGGCAGAATTGTCGAAACAGGATACACCGGTTATTTTTTCAAGGTTCTTAAAGAAGGAAGAGTGGGAGCTAATTCCTGCCTTAGGCTGGTGGAAAGAAAACAGGAAAATATTTCGGTCCTTGAGGCAAATTATATATTGTTTCATAACCGCAAGAATCGGAGTGCTGTTGCAGAATTGCTGAAGGTTCAGGAGCTTGCTGATGTTTGGAGAGAGAAGCTGGAAAAAGCACTTTTATAAAGTCTTAAATAGATTTTGTAAATAAAAAAATGGTTAAATAAGGTTGAAGATTGGAGCGTAAGGTGTGAGATCCTCGAAAATGCATCCGCATTTCCTTCGTGCGGTGATTATTCAGGGCCGCTTATTCAAAGTCCAGCGGGAGGCTCACCGCCCGCCCCACGGAAGCTTGAGCATCCTGGAGCGGAAATCAACCTCTACACTACTTGTTTGAAAATCAACAAAGTTTGCGAAAACATTTTTTATAAAAATTTATTGTTCATCCCTTGACATTTTTTATTTATCGGAATATTATAATAAGCAATATATCGAAAGGCAATGACAAAGAGTAGTAACTTCTGCGGAAGCTTTAGAGAGCTGATGGTTGGTGCAAATCAGTGCGAATGCTGAAGTGAATGGACTTTCGAGCCTCCAAACCGAACCTTTTTAAAGCAGTAGGCTTTGGCGAACGGTCTCATCGTTACAAGGGACAGATATTCAGGCGTTTTTCGTTTTGATATCTGTTAAAGTGAGCTGAAATTTCAGCTAATGAAGGTGGCACCACGGGTTTCTCGTCCTTTTTAAGACGAGGAGCCTTTTTTTATTTCATTTAAAACTTTATAGCTTTAAATCGTTGAGCAAGAAGAGTACATTGATGCTTTCCGTTCCAGAGAGCCGGGGCAGGTGGGAGCCCGGTACGGAAAATCGATCGAATGGACTTGCGAGAGGCTTTCTGAAAACAGTAGGAAAGCACGGTTTCCGCCGTTAAAAGGATAGGGTATCGATTGTTGATTTATCTAATCCGTACCCGAAGAGGGAGCAGCTAGCTGCTCTGAAATGAGGTGGCACCACGGTCACATGATACGTCCTCTATACACACGATCTCTGTGTGTATAGAGGACTTTTTTATTTCTGTAAACGAACTGGAGGAGAAATAACTTGAAGACGATTATTGATGAGCCATACATTATCGAAGAGCTTGAGGGTGATACATTAACACCCATTTTGATTTACCAGAGAATGAGCGGGAATAAGAAGTTCCTTTTCGAAAGCTCATTAAAGCATGAAAAGTCAGGCAGGTATTCATTCATTGGCGCAGATCCAGTGATGGAGCTTAAGGGAGATGGAAACCTTACAACCATCACAACAGATGGAAGTGATGAAGTTTTTTCTGAAAAGCCGCTCGATGTCTTAAAGAAGATAATGCCGGAGGATAATAGACCGCAGCTTGAACGATTTCCGTTTTGCGGAGGGGCTGTGGGATATGCAGGCTATGATGTTATCAGACAGTACGAGGATATTGGAAGGGTTCCAGACGATGAATTGAATGTTCCAGATGTTCACCTTATGTTCTTTGAAGAGGTAGCTGTGTTTGACCATCTGGAGCAAAAGGTTTACCTTGTCGCAATGCCTTTGACTGAAAATGCAGATTTATTACGACTTCGCCAAAAAGTGGAGAAAAGAAAGGCAGAAATCCAAAAAGGAAACAGCAATCTGGAATCCAATGAAGCTGCACTTAATGATTTTAAAGCTTCCACTTCAAAGGAAGACTTTGTTGACAAGGTAATAAAAGCAAAAAAATACATCGAAGAGGGCGACATTTTTCAAGTAGTTCTGTCACAGCGATTGAAAGCTGAAATGACAGGCGACCCTTTCTCCTTTTACCGAAAATTAAGAGTGCAAAACCCGTCGCCATATATGTATTATCTTGATTTTGAGGATTATGCGGTTGCTGGAGCATCACCGGAAAGCCTCATCAAAGCGACTGGCGATAAGGTGATAACAAACCCCATTGCTGGAACAAGGCCAAGAGGGAAAACGGAAGCAGAAGATTTCCAGCTTGAAAAAAGCTTAAAAGAAGATGAAAAGGAGCTTGCCGAGCATCGCATGCTCCTGGATCTCGGCCGCAATGACCTCGGCCGTGTCTGTGAATTCGGTACAATCACTATTGAAAAAAACATGGTAATCGAAAGATATAAGCATGTTATGCACCTGGTATCAGAAGTTGGTGGCAAGCTGAAAAATCCTTACTCAGCCATTGATGCCTTAATCGCATGCTTGCCGGCTGGAACAGTGTCCGGAGCACCGAAAATAAGGGCTATGGAAATCATTAATGAACTCGAAACAGTTAAAAGAGGCATCTATTCAGGGGCAGTCGGCTATTTTTCCGGAAATGGCAATATGGATTTCGCTCTTGCGATCAGAACCATGGTCATAAAAGATGGCAATGCATATATACAGGCTGGTGCGGGGATCGTCCATGATTCGGTCCCAGAAAGTGAATATGAAGAAACACTTCATAAACTAAAAGCATTTTTGGAGGATAAAAAATGATTTTGCTGATTGATAATTATGATTCATTTACTTATAACCTTTATCAATATTTAGGGGAGCTTGGGGAAGAAATTAAGGTTGTCCGCAATGACCAAATTACCCTTGAAGAAATAGAGCAACTGGATCCTGAGGCAATTGTGCTTTCGCCGGGTCCCGGCAGGCCGGAACAAGCCGGGGTTATTGTAGAACTCATTCGTAATTTCCATAAAAAGCTGCCAATTCTCGGGATTTGCCTGGGCCATCAGGCAATCGGTTATGCATTTGGCGCCAAAATCGAAAAAGCAAGGAAAATCATGCATGGCAAGGTTTCGAACCTGAAGCATAATGGTTCGCAGCTGTTCCAATACATGCCACAGCCCATTAATATCATGCGTTACCATTCTTTAATCATTCAATCCGGCACTTTGCCAGGCAGCTTTCAAGTATTGGCGAGGTCCATGGATGACAATGAGATAATGGCCATCAAGCATGAAGCATATCCGCTTTACGGTTTGCAATTCCATCCGGAGTCAGTGGGAACGGAACTTGGCAAAAAGATATTAGAAAATTTTTTACAAACAATAGGGAGGGAAAAGAAAGATGAAAACAATACTGCAACGGTTATCTGATAGAGAGTCTTTAACAGAAACAGAAATGAAGGAAGCAATGGATACTATTTTTTCAAATGATGTAACAGATAGTGAAATAGCCGCTTTTATGGTCAGCCTGAAGACGAAGGGAGAAACGGTTGACGAAATTGCAGGAATTGTAAGAGCTATGAGAGATAAATCACTAACATTTAGCAAGAAGATTCCCAATGTTTTGGATAATTGCGGAACAGGCGGAGATGGTTCTAGCAGCTTTAATATCAGTTCCACCTCGGCATTTGTTATTGCCGGAGCGGGAATCCCCGTTGCAAAGCATGGAAATAGAAGTGTTTCCAGCAAAACCGGCAGTGCTGATGTACTGGAGCATCTGGGGATTAACTTAGATAATTCGCCGGAACGGACTGAAGAAATCCTTGAAGAAATCGGCATTGCATTCCTGTTTGCTCCCCATGTTCACCCGAACATTAAGAGAATCATGAAAGTGCGCAAGGATTTAAGAATTCCGACAACATTTAACTTAATCGGACCGCTGACTAATCCGGTTGAACTTGATAATCAGCTCCTTGGCATTTACCGAAGAGATTACACCATGATGTTCGCAGAAGTATTGAAGACATTGGGAAGAAAACGTGCTGTTGTCCTGAATGGTGCAGGTTATATGGATGAAGCCTCGCTGCAGGGAGAAAATCACTTGGCTATTCTTGACAATGGCAAAGTAATCGAAAAAATATTGCATCCTGAAGAGGTTGGACTGCCTGTTTACAGCAATGACGCCATCAGAGGCGGAGATTCCAGAGAAAATGCGGAAATTCTCTTAAATGTCCTTAAAGGTGAAAAAGGGGTAAAAAGAGATACAGTGCTGCTGAATGCCGGAATTGGTATCTTTACTGGAGGCAAAGCAGACACCATTCAAAGAGGGATTGATATAGCAAGAGAAAGCATTGACTCAGGAGCAGCTTTTGATAAACTCCAACAATTAATTAAAGCAAGCAAAAGCTTTCAAAAAGAGGTGATATAAATGGAAACCATTTTAGATAAAATTTTAGCTAAAAAAAGAAAAGAAATTATGGAGCTTCATGAAGAAAAAGAAGCAGGAAAGGCAGCTTTAAAATTTGAAAAACATTCCTTTATTTCCCGTCTTGAGAAGGAAAATGAACTTGCTGTTATAGCCGAATTCAAAAGGGCTTCACCATCAAAAGGGGATATTAATATTTCTCAGAAACCTGATGAACAGGCATTATTTTATAAAAAATTTGGTGCAGATGCGATTTCAGTTTTAACCGATAAAAGCTTTTTTAAGGGCAGCTTTTCTGATTTAACTGCTGTAAGGCAAACAGTTGACCTCCCGATCCTTTGCAAGGATTTTATTATAGATGAGTCACAAATCTTAAAAGCAAAGGCGGCAGGTGCGAATCTTATTTTACTGATTGTTGCTGCAATGGATGCGGAAAGGCTGAAAGAGCTTTACGATTTTGCTCTTGAGCAGGAACTTGAGGTGCTGATGGAGATCCATAATGAAGAAGAATTGGAAACAGCACTAGACACGGGGGCAAAATTAATTGGTGTCAACAATCGAAATTTAAAAACCTTTGAAGTGAACCTTGAAGCAACGGAAAAGCTTGCACCAGCTATTAAGAAGGCGGGCAGATTCCTGATTAGCGAGAGCGGCATCAAAACGGAAGAGGATGTGCATCGTGTAATTGCGGCAGGAGCAAACGGCATTCTTGTCGGAGAAGCGTTTATGAAAGCAGATAATCTGGAAGGGCTGCTGAAGGCAATGAAGATTCCTTTGCAAGGGGCTGTAAAACAATGAAGGTGAAAATTTGCGGAATTAGGGACATTAAAACTGCATTGTCAGCAATTGAAAGCGGTGCAGATGCCTTAGGGTTTGTTTTTGCGCAAAGCAAGAGGAGAATTGACCCTGTGGAAGCAGGGGAGATTATACGCCAGCTTCCGGTGGATTTATTAAAAGTAGGCGTGTTTGTAAATGAAACAAAAGAAAACATAGAGAAGATTGTTGAGATCGCAGGTATAAATATGATACAGCTGCATGGTGATGAAACACCTGAATTTAGCAGCGGATTTTCTCTTCCTGTTATAAAAGCATTGAGCGTTGGCTCGGCTGAGGATTTAACCATGCTGGATGAGTACTCAAGTGAATACTTCCTGCTGGATAGTCCAAAGGGTAAGTATCGGGGAGGCAACGGTGTTTCATTCGATTGGAGCATTCTTAATGAGAATCTTTTATTAGGTAAAAAAATCATCCTCGCTGGAGGCCTGAATCCTGAGAATGTGGCAGAAGGCATTAAAACAGCTAACCCGTATATGGTTGATGTAAGCAGCGGGGTTGAAACAGAAGGAAAAAAAGATCTTTTGAAAATTAAAAGATTTATAGATGAAGCAAAGAGCATGGAGAAGGAGGAA
This sequence comes from Cytobacillus sp. C11.1, assembly GCF_058145115.1. Classification (NCBI taxonomy): domain Bacteria; kingdom Bacillati; phylum Bacillota; class Bacilli; order Caryophanales; family Bacillaceae; genus Cytobacillus; species Cytobacillus sp. C11.1. The sequence continues at coordinate 2,708,977 of NZ_CM176935.1, forward strand.
GTAAAATGACAGAGACGTACACATTGCCAGATAAACGGGGGCACTTTGGTGAATATGGGGGCAGATATGTACCGGAAACCTTAATGCAGGCTATTCTTGAATTGGAAGAGGAATATAAAAAAGCACGTGCAGATGAGAGCTTTCAGGCGGAACTTCAAGCTTTATTAAAGGATTATGTCGGCCGTGAAACGCCATTATATTATGCTGATAACCTCACAAAATTTGCAGGCGGTGCGAAAATCTATCTTAAGCGGGAGGATTTAAACCATACAGGTGCTCATAAAATCAATAACTCATTGGGCCAGGCGCTTTTAGCAGCCAGAATGGGCAAAAGGAAAATTGTTGCCGAAACGGGTGCAGGCCAGCATGGAGTGGCAACAGCAACGGCTTGTGCGCTATTAAATCTTGAATGTATTATTTTTATGGGTGAAGAGGATATCCGCAGGCAGCAGCTGAACGTTTTCCGGATGGAACTGCTCGGAGCCAAAGTGGTAGGTGTTAAATCAGGCAGCGCGACATTAAAGGATGCTGTGAACGAAGCCCTCCGCTACTGGGTGACAAACGTTGAAGATACCCATTATATTTTGGGGTCTGTCATGGGACCGCATCCTTTTCCAATGATTGTCCGCGATTTTCAAAGTGTTATAGGCAATGAAACAAAGCAGCAATATCTGGAAAAGGAAGGGAAGCTTCCAGACGCAGTTGTAGCCTGCATAGGCGGCGGCAGCAACTCCATGGGCATGTTTTATCCTTTTATAAAAGATGAAAGTGTACGCATGATCGGTGTGGAAGCAGCAGGCTTAGGTACAGATACAGAAAAGCATGCTGCATCGCTAACAAAGGGCTCGCCAGGAGTCCTTCATGGGGCACTCATGTATTTATTGCAGGATGAGCACGGGCAAGTTCAGGAAGCGCATTCGATTTCTGCTGGTCTTGACTACCCCGGTGTCGGCCCGGAGCACAGCTATTTAAAAGATAGGGGAAGAGCGCAATATGAATCCATTACAGATGATGAAGCAATGGAAGCATTAAAGCTGCTATGCAAGCTTGAAGGCATTATTCCTGCATTGGAAAGCTCCCATGCAGTTGCCTATGCTTTGAAGCTGGCACCTCAAATGAATAAAGATGAAGGCCTTGTAATCTGCTTATCAGGCAGAGGCGACAAAGATGTAGAAACAGTAAGAGCTAGATTAGGAGGGGAAGGAAATTGAACCGGATCGAAAAAGTATTTCAGACTCTAAAGAAAAATAATGAAAAAGCGTTTGTGCCATATATTATGGCTGGTGATGGAGGCTTGGACACACTGGCTGAAAAAATAACTTTCCTGGAAAAAGCGGGAGCAACAGCTATTGAAATTGGTATCCCATTTTCAGATCCTGTAGCAGATGGACCTGTTATACAGCAGGCTGGAATCCGGGCCTTACAGGCAGGTACAACACTTCGGGGTGTTATGGAAAAAATTGCTGAGATCCGCCCCATTGTCCATATTCCGCTAGTTTTTATGACATACATGAATCCGATCATGGCATATGGAATTGGGAACTTTATTTCTGATGCCTCAAAGGCAGGTGTGGATGGCTTAATTCTCCCTGATCTCCCAGCTGAGGAAGAAGAGATTATAGCTCCTATTGCAGAGCGGGCTGGAATTGAGATTATCCGGCTTGTAACCTTAACGAGTCCAATAGAGCGAATTCAGGGAATTGCAGCCAAGGGAAAAGGCTTTTTATATGCCGTAACGGTTAACGGTATTACTGGTGCAAGAAAAGGATTTAATGAAGAGCTTGGCAAACACCTTGAAAAGGTGAAGGAAGTAAGCCCGATACCGGTCCTTGCAGGATTCGGAATCTCCGAGCCCTCCCATGTTGAAAAAATGAATATGCATTGTGATGGCGTCATAGTCGGAAGCAAGATTATTGACCTGTTTGAGAGCGGGAACTTGACTGAAATTGAAGTGCTGATTGCTGCATCTAAGGCAGAGAAAATTAAGGTGTAATGGAATGAGCTTTCTCCTAAATAGGAGGAAGCTCATTTTTATTCTTGGAGCTCTGGGCTTGTTGATTTTGGCAATTTGTTTTATTTTTTTGAAAAAGCCCATTTTTAAAAAAATTTACAAGAAAGGTTGACATGCAAGTTGAATACATTATAATTACAAGTAATCCGAGTAAATTAATATGCTTTATAGGAATAGGTGATTTTAGTGTTCATTGAGATAAATGAAGTTAATAAACAATATAGCGATAAAGAAAATCAGCCTGTAGATGTATTGAAGGGTATTAATCTTTCGGTTGACAAAGGTGAGTTTGTTTCGATATTAGGTCCATCCGGATGCGGGAAATCCACGCTTCTCTCGATCGTTGCAGGTTTGACTAAAACAACCTCCGGACAAATTATTATCGATGGAAATACCATCACTAAACCTGGCAAAGACAGGGGAATGGTTTTTCAGCAGGCTGCCCTATTTCCCTGGTTAACCGTTATGGAAAATGTTACGTTCCCTTTGAAAAAAGAAATGAAGAAGAAGGATGCAGAGGAAGCCGCACTAAAATACCTGCAAATGGTTCAGCTGGGGAAGTATTTATCACATTATCCCCATGAACTATCAGGGGGAATGCAGCAGCGGGTTGCAATCGCAAGAGCACTTGCCATGAATCCAGAGACACTTCTAATGGATGAACCTTTCGGTGCCCTAGATGAGCAAACCCGCTCCCGCTTACACGTGCAGCTTGAGAATATCTGGACCGAGACTAAGAAAACGATTCTGTTTGTCACTCATAGTATCTCTGAATCTATTAAGCTTTCAGATCGGATCATTGTGATGGGTACAAAACCGGGTACTATTTTACAGGACATCACTGTAGATATCCCAAGACCGCGTGAAGAATACAAAAAAGAAATGCTGGAGATTGAAGATCATATTATGAGCTATTTAAAGAAGGAAATTGACAAAGTCGTAAGTGAGGAACTTCAATATGCAAACAGCCATTAAACGAATTATCTTCTTCGCTGCCATCATTGCTTTTTGGGAGGCTGGTTCCCGGCTGGAGCTATGGCATCCGCTAATTTTCCCTTCTTTGTCCAGTGTTTTCAGCGCTTTGGTGGAAGGGTTTCAGGATAAAACGCTCATATATGATTTAATCGCGAGCTTTAAACGTCTTGCAGTAGGGTTGGCCATCAGCCTTGTAATCGGTACATTAATTGGCATTCTTCTTGGAAAATCGAAGACAGCCGATGACACATTGGGAGCTGTCATTCTTGCCCTGCAGAGTGTTCCGAGCATTGTGTGGCTGCCTATCGCTATTATGTGGTTCGGTCTAAATGAAAAGGCGGTTATTTTTGTAACTATCCTTGGCGGAACATTTGTAATGGCACTGAATATGCGGACAGGAATCAAGAATGTATCACCTTTATATATAAAAGCAGCACAAACCATGGGGGCAAATGGGATTGACCTATTCACAAGGGTTATCTTCCCAGCTTCTATACCATATGTCGTCACTGGATCCCGTCTTGCATGGGCATTCGCGTGGCGGGCATTGATGGCCGGTGAGCTTTTAAGCACTGGTCCAGGATTGGGATATACACTCCGATATGCTTCAGATTTTGGAAGAATGGATATTGTTATTGGCGTCATGATTATCATTGGTACGATTGGGATGATCGTCGACCAATTAATCTTCCAGCGCATTGAAAAGTCAGTTATAAAAAAATGGGGACTTGAGTCTTAATCAGGAGGGGTAAATATGAAAAAGGTATTTATATGGTTCGCTGTATTATTCACATTCGCGGGGCTGCTTGCAGGCTGCGGTTCATCTGAAAAGAGCAGCGGAAGCGAAAACAAAATTGTCATCGGATATTTTCCGAACATCAATCATGTCCCAGCAATGGTGGCAAAAGACCAGGGCTACTTTGAAAAGCAGCTTGGGGATGGAACAAAAGTGGAATATAAAACATTTGCTGAAGGCGGATCGTTTATGACAGCCCTTAAAACTGGCGACATTGATGCCGGTCTTGTTGGGCCAGGGCCAGCAATGAACAACTACTCAACTGGAGCAGATGTGAAAATCATCGCGGGAGCCTCGACTGGCGGGACGGTTGTCCTTGCGAGAGAAGGGGTAGAAATCAACTCCCTTGAAGATTTCCAAGGGAAAACGTTTATCACTCCAGGTGTTGGCTGCACACACGATGTTCAGTATGAAACGTATTTAGAAGAAGCTGGCATCACATCTGCCCGAATCGGCGGCACAATGAAGCATCTGACAGGTAACCCTGCTCAGTATGCAAGTATGCTGAAAACTGGAAAAGTTGATATTGCAGTTGCTCCTGAACCATGGGCAGCAGTAATTGAACAGGAAACAAATGCTCAAGTCGTAATCGGCTGGGATGAAGTATCCTTCGGTGAAACTTTACCGGCATCGGTATTAGTAGCAACTGGCGAAGCGGTAAAAAATAGCCCTGATAAAGTGCAGAAAATAGTAGACGCTCATAAGGACGCTGTAAAATTCATCGAAGAAAATCCCGAAGAGGCAAAAGCAATTACCATTAAAGATATTAAGGAAGTAACAGGCCAGGAGCTTGAAAAAGAAGTAGTAGACCGCGCCTGGGAAAGAATCGGATTCACCTATGAAGTGGACGCCGAAGCCATCCAAGCATTTGCTGATTCATCCTATACTTTAAAATTTCTTAAAGACAAACCTGAATTTAGCGAGCTTATTGCGAAAAACTTTATTCAGTAATAGGAATTTTTCACCGGAGCCCACATTGGGTTCCGGTTTTTTGATTTGAAGAATTTGGGATATGAAGCAGAGGAATTCCAGGTATCCACAAAGAGGGTAACGTAAAAACTTCAAGGAAGACGCAATCAAGAAGAAACGACGCAAAAAGGGCGTGATGGAGCAAAAGGGAGAGATGATGATAATTAAACTTCAGGAAATGAGGCCAAAAACACCCGAGACAACTTAATAACTCTATTTCTAAAAGTAGGTCTTCTTCAGATTCCGCGTGTAAATGGCGGACCCTGCGTAATTATATCCTACACTCATCCGCCATCACATCTGCAATAAGGTTTAACTTCCGCTCAAAAAAGGAAAAATACCATGCAAGTGGCACAATACAACTTAGAAACAGGAGTGGCGCAAAATATGAAAAAAGGAATGGGAGTTTTAATTGCCGTTATTGCGGTAGTTGTTGTGCTGGGGATGATGCTGATGTCCAGCTATAACGGATTTGTAAATGCAGAGGAAAATGTAGACCAGGCATATTCGCAAATTGAAAACCAGCTGCAGAGGAGGCTGGACTTAATACCGAACCTGGTGAATACGGTTAAAGGTTATGCTGCTCATGAAAAGGAGACGATTCAGGCAATTTCTGATGCTCGTGCGAGATTGGCCGGTGCTCGGTCTCCTGAAGAGGAAGCTGCAGCAAATGCCGAGTTATCAAGCGCTTTGAGCAGATTGCTTGTTGTGGTTGAAAACTATCCAAATTTAAAAGCGGACAAGCAATTTACTCAATTAATGGACGAGCTTGCCGGGACTGAAAATCGAATTTCCGTTGCCCGAAAGGATTACAATGAACAGGTTGCTGTGTATAACAAGAAAGTGAAAAGGTTTCCAGGTGCGATCGTAGCCGGAATTACTGGCTTTGATGAAAAAGAATACTTTAGGGCAGATCCGCTGGCTAATGAAGCGCCGGAAGTTGACTTTGGAGGAAATGGAGAATGACCATTCTCAGGGTCAGCTCGATCCTGCTAATATTGCTTTTAACAATAGGGGTATTGCCAGCTCATTCAGATGACCACATATCCCAGCGGGTCGGGGACATTTATGTTCAGGATTTTGCAAATGTTCTTAATGACCAGGAGAAGTATGAATTAAATCATTTAGGCAGGCAGATCGAGGATCAGACTTCTGCGCAGATTGCTGTCCTTACCGTTAATACGACCGGAGGCAGGACCATTGAAGAGTACGCAAATGAAGCTTTTCGAACATATGGAATAGGAAGCGCTGCAGAAAATAATGGTGTTTTATTAGTAGTTGCCATGGAGGATCGTCAGGTTCGAATTGAGGTTGGATATGGACTTGAAGGGCGGATTCCCGATGGAAAAGCCGGCAGAATCCTAGATCAGTATACAATCCCGTATCTTCAGGCAGGACAGCCGAATAAGGCAATTGTTGAAACCTATAAGATTCTTGCACAGGAGGCTGCCGGTGAAAATATTGTTCAGGGCAATGGCGGAAATGCCAATGCCGAAACCCAAGACACTGGGGTGGGCATTCCATCCTGGCTGCTCATCATTATTGTTATCGGCTTTTTATTCCTTGATATTAAATTTTTTGGCGGAGCATTTTCATATGCCATTTTATCCATCCTCTCAAGAGGCGGCGGGGGTGGACGCGGCGGTCCCCGAGGAGGGGGAGGCGGTTCTTCCGGAGGCGGAGGCGCCAGCCGCGGCTGGTAATGCAGCATAAAAAAGGAGTGGAGAATATCATTTCTCCACTCCTTTTTAATTATGGCTGTTTTCTAAAAGATTGTTGTTTTTGAATAGATTTGTGAATAAAACACTAAATAACGCCGGTTGATTGGAGCGTAAGGTGCGAGCTCCTCGAAAATGCTACCGCATTTCCTTCGTGCGGTGTTTATTCAAGGAAGCTTATTCAAAGTCCTGCGGGAGGAGTGGGACAGGTGAGACCCCACAGGCGCTGCGCGCCGAGGAGGCTCACCGCCCACCCCGCGGAAGCTTGAGCATCCTGGAGCGGAAATCAACCTCTCTTAAATTCTTGTTTAAAAAGCAACAAAGTTTATTTAATTCCTGTTACACAGACAGCTAACACTGGGCGTGCATTCTTATAAGAAACAGATATGGAATGGAAGCCGGCTGCTTCCATATCTGCTTTAATTACCTGTCCCAGACTATTCGTTATCCTTTCATTTGCTCCTTCTTCTCGCGGCTGCACAGTAATCGCGATTTTTCCCTTGCTTTCAAGCATTCCGTATAAATAATGCAGGGATTCTCTTGGTTTGGTCCACAAAGGATAATTGTTAACAGAGAGATCTTGTTATATTTTTTATCCGGAAAGAAATCATGTATATCCTTTACGAATAACCTGACTTTCCCTTGTTGGATACAATCGTCATTCAGCTTTGCGGCAGCTGATTTCATATCTCTTGAAACGTCGACTCCATCAGCTTCCACATGGCGGTAATTGTCCATAATATAACGAATGCTGTATCCGGGACCGTAACCTACCTCTAAAATCGAATCTCTGCGTTTTATCTTGAGTTTTCCTACTGTCCATTTATTAATTTTTCGGTTTTCAAAATACATAATTTTGCCTGCAAGTTTACCCATTATTCCTTCAGGTTTTTCAAATTGTTTTGCCAAAATATCAAACATGTCTCTCACCTCGTTGCGTAATACTTATATTTAATCCTTTTTTAGGGTTTCTAAACCTATTTCTGTTAAACTTGGCTGCTGATTTTCGATCCATGCATCCTCTTCTCCGCAGATGGTCCGGGAGCATCCTCTAGCATTAAGCCTGCAGGGACTCCCTTTGACTCGCTTGTCCCGCTGGCACTTACAATAAGCTTTCTGAGGAACGCGCGACTTCCGTAATAATCAACAGGGTGCAACACAGAGCTTTAACAAAGTATTCTGTTTAGTATGTAAGGGGATAAATATTTTTTTACAGGAAAAGGTACTAATATGAAAAATGATTGGAGGAAGTCCAGTGATTTATGGCGAGGAACAATATCGTAATGACTTAAACCGATATATTGGCAATATAGATCAGCAGCTTCATTCACTTTCCAAAACACTGGAGGACTTCAACTGCTGTATTTTATCCGATTTTGAAAGATTGCAGAAAATGGTGACAGATGCCCACAATATTGCTTCCACTTATTATTTGCAGTCTTATTTATCACCATATACAAAGGAATATTCAAACTTGTCATTGGCAGCCCAGCATTTATCGGAAAAAAGGCATGGCGGGCTCATTGTGGTGGAAAGAAAACAGCCGCTTGATGATTATATGCATAATGGAACGCCAATCGGTGCAAAGGTTAGCCATACCTTGCTGGAAACGATCTTTTATCCCGGAAATCCCCTCCATGATGGAGGGACCCTAATAAGAGAAGATATGATTGTCTCGGCAGGCAACATTTTACCTCTAGCAAGGAAAAGCATAGAGGGGAAGAAACTCGGGACAAGGCATCGGGCTGCCTTGGGAATTACAGAGAAAACAGATGCGGTTGTCATTATTGTTTCTGAGGAAACAGGACGAATTTCATTTGCTGTTGATGCTCAGCTTTATACAGTGAGAACATAAAAAATCCCCCATAACCGGGGGATTCCATATTACTTCTTGTTAATTTGTTTACCGCTTTTCTTCTGGCTTTGGGAGTTATTGTTCCCGATCTGGAACTCGCTTCCTAGCTCAATATCATTTCTTTTATCCTGCTTTTCAATTTGTTCTCTCGTTTGGTTTGCATTTTGTCTGCCTTGTTTTGTCATGTCAAATCCTCCTTTAAATAAAGTGCTCAACAGTTTTAATATGCTCCATCTTGCAAAATAGATTAATGTCTTCAGTAAAAAACCGGAAAAAAATTTTAACTTGCAGGATTACATATTTTGATTTATCGTAAGGGTATTTCAAAGACATAATGAATTGGTGAGTCAAATGAACTGGATTAAGGAAAAAATCAATGCTTTAACACCAACACAGCTAATCGTCTCTTTCTATGTTGTCGCAGTATCGATTTCTGTTGTTTTATTAAGTTTGCCTGTCGCTCATAAACCGGGGATGACCTGGTCTTTTACAGATGCCTTGTTTACCGCGGTTAGTGCAGTAAGTGTAACTGGGCTTTCCGTTGTATCAACAGTAGATATATTCAGTACCACGGGTATTTTCTTTTTAATGTTCATTCTTCAGTTTGGCGGTATTGGCATTATGACGCTTGGAACCTTTTTATGGCTGGTAGTCAGAAAAAGGATTGGCCTTAAAGAGAGGCGCTTGATAATGATCGATCAAAATCAGACCAATCTGGCTGGACTGGTTGTATTGGTTAAACAAATCCTGCTTTTGATCCTTGCAATTGAATTCACTGGCGCATTAATACTTGGCTTTTATTTTCTTAATTACTACCCAACTTGGCAGGAAGCATTCCTGCAAGGGGCATTCGCTTCTGTAAGTGCCACCACAAATGCAGGCTTCGATATTACAGGCTCATCACTTGTGCCATTTGCAAATGACTATTTTGTGCAATCGATTAATATTCTTTTACTTACTCTAGGTGCGATCGGATTTCCTGTTTTAATAGAGTTAAAAGCCTTTTTATCTAATAAAGACAAATTCTTCAGGTTTACGCTATATACGAAATTAACAACTCTTACCTTTTTCTTTTTAATGCTTTTAGGTACCATTTTAATTCTGTTATTGGAATTTAATCACTTTTTTAAGGGTAAAGAGTGGCATGAAGCTTTCTTCTATGCGTTTTTTCAATCTTCGACAACAAGGAATGGGGGATTGGCGACAATGGATGTTGCCCAATTTTCTGAACCGACTTTGCTTGTGATTAGCTTTTTGATGTTTATTGGTGCCTCTCCAAGCTCTGTAGGGGGAGGTGTCCGGACAACCACATTCGCTCTTAATGCTTTGCATATTTATCATTTTGCCAAAGGGAAGAAGACGATTAAAATCTTCAAAAGAGAGATTCATGAGGAGGACGTAAATAAATCTGTCATTGTCACAATGATGGCTGTTGGGCTCTGTTTTATCGCAGTTATTCTTTTATCCATATCAGAAAAATTTACTCTCATGCAAATAATCTTTGAAGTATGTTCCGCCTTCGGGACAACGGGTTTGTCGATGGGAATTACTCCTGATCTAAGCACATTCGGGAAATACGTTATTATTGCTCTTATGTTTATCGGAAGAATTGGAATCCTATCCTTCTTGTTCCTTATCAATAAACATGAGCAGTACGATGATAACTACCATTACCCTAAAGAGAGAATTATCGTTGGCTAACAGGATTGTTTTAGAATGGAGGTAGGTTTAATGTGCGGGCGTTTTACCCTAACAGAGACAATTAATAAACTTCAAATGACATTTGAATTTGAATATTCAGGGGGCGAGATTGTTCCCAGGTATAATATTGCACCTAGCCAGAATATATTAACGATCATTGGCAGCGGGGAGCAGCGGATTGGCAAACAGATGAAGTGGGGACTTGTGCCTTTTTGGGCCAAAGACGAAAAAATTGGCTATAAAATGATTAATGCCAGAGCGGAAGGCATTGATTCAAAGCCCAGTTTTAAAAAACCTTTTAAAAGCAAAAGGTGCCTTATCCCGGCTGACGGCTTTTATGAATGGAAGAAAACAGAGGAAGGAAAACAGCCTTACAGATTTATTATAAAGAATGAGTTGCCCTTTGCTTTTGCTGGAGTATGGGATACGTGGGATAAAGGCGATAATCCCCTAATGAGCTGTACAATCATTACAACAGTCCCTAATGAAGTAACAGAAGAAGTCCATGATCGGATGCCGGTCATATTAAAAGAAAGCGATTTTGAGGATTGGCTTAATCCCAACTTTGATGATACTGAATACTTGAAATCATTACTAGTTCCTTATCCGGCTGAGAAAATGGATAAGTATCCGGTATCATCTAAAGTTAATTCTCCTAAAAATGAGCTGGCAGAATTGATTTCCCCGCTTAATAGTTTATAAAAAAGGACGCCGCCGGGGCGTCCTTCTTCTTATCCTCTGCTTACAAACATCGGCAGGTCCGTATGTCCCATCTCACGAACATAAACAAATAAGTTGCCTTTATGATGGATTTCATGGTCCATGGCAATCTGAAGAAGCTGGCTTCCTGTTAACTCCATTCCAAAGATCAACTTCATATCAATGCTTCTTTCCAATTCCTCATTTGTCAGTGAAGATATTAAATCTTTTGTCTTTTCTGTGAGGCTCGCAGCTGCTTCAGATAGATTCTGCGGCACGTCATCCAATTTTTCTCCAAAGACCGCTCCATTTCCTTCTTTTACGGTTCTTGCAAACATGTAAAAGGAAGTGAGCATATGAGTGACTAATTTTCCCGCAGGCATGCTTGTTTCAGTTGGTTTGTAATCATAATTTGCCGCTTCAATTTTTCCGACAAGTTCATTTGTTACGCTGCGATGCGATAAAAAATAATTTAAAAGCTTTTGTGATCTTTCCATCCTAATCCCTCCTGGAATGAATACTTCGTATAACATTTTCAACTGCAATCTTAAAAATCCTACCATGAAATTTTCTTTTTCGGAATTTATCTGCCTTTAGCCTGGTATGTTTCTGCAATAATCATTACTTCCGTGCAGGATCTGGCAGGAATTTTACAATATTCGTGGAATAAATTAACAGAGTATAAAAGATTTTGAAGGATCTCTGCAAAACAGCCATAGTGTTCATAAAGGGGGGAGATTCCAGCATGGGAAAAAAGAAAAAGAAAAGCCATGTGCCATTTAGGGTCAATTTATTATTCTTTGCAGTTTTTATCCTATTTTCATTGCTTATCTTAAGGCTGGGTGTTGTTCAGATTGTCAATGGTGAGACATATAAAAAGGAAGTTGAGCGGACAGAAGACGTCATCGTGTCCAACCCGGTTCCAAGGGGAAGGATGCTGGACAGGAATCATCAGCTGATTGTTGATAATGTCCCAAAAAGTGCGATTACGTACACAAACCGGAATGCCAAACAGGAAGAAATGGTGGAGGTTGCAGAACGGCTGGCTGTGCTGATTGATAAAAAGCCTGATAAGGTAAGGGAACGTGATAAAAAGGATTTTTGGATCATGAGAAATCCTGAAGCTGTTAAAGAAAAAATTACTGAAGAGGAATGGGAGCTTTTTGAAAACAAAAAGCTCACCAATAAAAAAATCTATGAGATGCAGCTTGAAAGAATTACAGATGAAGATCTTAATCAGCTAAGTGAACAAGATCTTGAGGTTCTCGCAATCTATAGAGAGTTTACAAGCGGCTATGCCATGACACCTCAAATTGTAAAAAATGAGAGTGTAACACCTGAAGAATACGCGGCTGTCAGTGAAAACCTGCAATATTTGCCGGGAGTCAATACCACTACAGATTGGGATCGTACATACGCTTTTGGCAATACACTTCAAACAGTTCTCGGGAAAGTTACAGATTCTAACGAGGGGCTTCCTGAGGAGCGGCTGGATTATTTTCTTGCAAGAGATTACAGCAGAAATGAACGGGTAGGGAAAAGCTATCTTGAAATGCAATATGAAGATGTCCTTCATGGACAAAAATCAAAAGAACGGCTTATTACAAAAAAAGGTGAAATTCTTGGAAGTGATATGGTTTCGGAAGGTAAGAGAGGAAAAGACCTTGTACTTACGATTGATATGGATCTCCAGAGGGCAGTGGAAAAAGTATTGGAAGAGGAAATATGGAAGGCAAAACGGACGGGCGGAACCTATTTAATGGATCGTGCATTTGTTGTGTTAATGGATCCCCATACAGGAGAAGTCATGACGATGGCTGGAAAGATGATCGGCAAAGATAAAGACGGCAAGACCGTTCTGCAGGATTATGCGCTTGGAACAATCGCCTCCTCATATAATGTTGGTTCATCAGTTAAGGGAGCAACGGTTTTGACAGGATATAAAACAGGTGCCATTACTCCAGGAACAACTTTCTTGGACGCTCCAATGAAAATTGCAGGAACTCCGCAGGTGAAAAAATCCTGGTTTAATTTTCAGGCTGTCATGAACGAGACCAGGGCTTTGCGTATTTCCTCCAATGTTTATATGTTTAAAACAGCTGTCGAAATTGCGGATGCACGATATGCTTATGATCAGCCTCTTGGTTTTAAAAATCCAAGGGCCTTTGAAGATATGAGAGATTCCTTCGGTCAGTTTGGTCTCGGGGTCAGGACTGGCATTGACTTGCCAAATGAGATGGCAGGGTATGAAGGTCCGCTTCGGTTGCCTGGCTTCCTGCTTGACCTTGCAATTGGCCAGTATGATACCTATACTCCAATGCAAATGGCACAATATATATCAACCATTGCGAATGGGGGCTACCGAATTCAGCCGCGCCTTGTAAAAGAAATTCGAGAGCCATCTAATGTGCAAAGCGAATTAGGGCCAATTTGGAAGGATATTCAGCCAACTGTTCTGAATACAATCGATGTGACGGATAGAGAGCTAAGCACTGTGAAAGAAGGATTAAGGCAGGTTATGCAGCATCCGGAAGGAACAGCATACAGACGATTTGCTGATGCTCCTTATTCTCCGGCTGGAAAAACAGGTACAGCGGAGGCTTTTTACGATGGACCTCTTAGAAAAAAAGGAGATCCCCTAATTGATGTGATGAATTTAAGCCTGGTTGCCTATGCACCGCATAACAATCCTGAAATTGCCATGTCTGTTATTGTTCCGTGGGCGTATCAGGGCCGAAGCGGACATACAGCCAACTATGAAATAGGCAGAAGGGTTTTGGATACCTATTTTGCATTGAAAAAGCAGCGGATGTCCGGAGGAAAACAAGTACTGCCTGCCGAAGAAAAAGAAGAGAATACAGAAATAGGAGAATCCTAATTTCTTATTATTTCTAAAAGGATAGCTAAGATCGATCAAGGATGGCCATTTCATGGCATGCCGCCGAAACTGCATTTATAGAAGAAAAGCCTTTCCTTATTGGGAAGGGCTTTTCTTGTGCACAAATTTATTCTTTACATGCCGGAAGTTCTCTTTTAATTTAAACTGTTTTTCACTTTTTCCAAAAATTTTACGGTTAACGATAAATTGAATTGTTTCTTCCAAAATAGCCAAGATTATAATAGGAATGGAGATGATCAGAATCCAAAACCACATGCTTCTGCTCCTTTCATCCGAATCAACATACTTTTATATATTCAAAAATCCAGAAGGAATGAACGAATTGGAGTTTTTTTCCTTAGGCAAAAGGGATATTTAATGAAGTACCTGCCCGATGAGTCTGATATCATCCAGGAGAACCTGTTTCATTTTCTCATCACGGCATTTGTAATAATCATTAAACAGACGACCAATTTCTTTAATAAACGCCAAATACTCTGTTTCCTTAATCATCTATCAAGCTCCCGTTCTAGTTGTTATTTTACTTATAACCTATTTTTAGTACCATAAACAGTTTATTGAAAATAAATTTACCATTTTAACAGCAGCTGCTGTAGTTTAAGAAAAGGACATTGGGGAAAGTAATTTTAAAAAGGAGGTCGCTATCATGAAAACAATTAACGTCGAGCTTCAATACGATGAAAAGGAATTGAATAAGGACCAAACAAAGGTATTTGATCATTTGAAGGAACAGCTGGGTGGAACAGGTTTTCATGTTGTAACGATCATGGAAAATGATAAATATCTTCAAGAGCATTCTGGCCTTCCAAACCAAAAGAAAAATAAAGTACTGCCATCACAGCCTGAAGGAGCTGACCCTGATATCAATTCAAGCGGTGCAGGGGGTATGGTGTCCCCTGATTCTAGTGATAGTAAATATACTTAAACAAAAACGAGCCTTAGTCTTATTCAAGACTAGGGCTTTTTTTTATTTGGCTATGTTAAAGCTATAAGCTGATTTGCATGTGTTATTTGGAGCGGAAATCTACACTCAAGTTAACAGAACAAAAAAAGGAATTAAAAGTTTTGGATAGAATTAACAATAGGAGAATTTAATTGAAGGGGGATTTTTAATGAAACAAAAGCTGCTAAGGGTTGGAACAGCCTACATACCTGTTACAAATGTTAGTAACTCACTAAAATGGTATACGGATAAACTCGGAGCCGTTGAGAGCTACAAAGATGAAAAGGGGAAAATGGCCATTATCAATATGGCCAGCCAAAGTTTCTTCCTTGTTGAGTCTCCTGAACAAGAGAGCATGAACTTTTTTGATTCTGAAGGTAACAAGCGTTTTTCTCTTACTTTTGAAGTAGATGGTCTCGCGCAATTGGAAGGTTTGCATGAAGAGCTTCTTTTACAAAATGTTAAAATAGGTGAGATTGAAAACCGCGGACATCCAGGCCGAAATTTTGTTTTTTCCGATCCGGACGGAAACCTTTTCGATGTCTGGAGTGAATTAAGCCCTAGCTTTAAAAAGCGTATATGATGGAAAAAGAGCAGACATTAAACAGGGTCTGCTCTTTTCTTTAGGCTCTTTTCTCAAAGAGTGTTGTTTTTAAATAAATCTGTGAATAAAAAATGAAAATAAGCTTGGTTGATTGGAGCGCAAGGTGCGAGACTCCAGCGGGAGGAGTGGGACAGGTGAGACCCCACAGGTGCTACGCACCGAGGAGGCTCACCGCCCGCCCCGCGGAAAGCGAGCATCCTGGAGCGGAAATCAACCTCACCTCACCACTTGTTTAAAAAGCAACAAAGTTTACGAAAACAGCCTTTCTTTAAGTATTGATAGTTGTACAGCTCTCGCTCTGCTTTTTTATTAGCAATTATCCGATTTATGAAGATGAAGCGGAGGAGGAATAAGCCAGCCTTTTTCTTTATTCATACGGAGAACCTTAACACCCAGGGCAGCTTTTTGTGTATGGAATTGGCCGAACATGCCGGCAATGTCCTCACGAATACATTGGCCCATAATTGTACTGCATCCAACCAATCCTGCTGCGATGTCCCCGGATAATTTGGCAGCTACTTCAGGATCCATAAACCTTGCACCAGCTGGAATATCATTCACACATGCATCAGGGCGATCCGGCGGTGCTGGAGGCAGCCCAACCCCGTTCTCCTTTAAGAGTGCCTCGATTTGTTCTTCTTCTTGCTTGGAAAGGCGGATAGCTTCTTCAAGCAATTTCTTCAAGTCTTCATCTCCAGAATGGCTAAGCATCGTTTGATAGGCTGATGCCATGCCCTTGCCTGCCAACAAGTAGGACCAGGCACTATAGACCTCGCCATAGTGCATCGGCTCGTCTTTCGGATTACCGCTTAAAATACCCATTGTATACCTCCTGAAAAAATTCATGATATGTGCCACCTTCCTAAAATTGCACAGGTATATTATGCCCAAAGGCAAATTTAAAATGCTTTCTAAAAATGAAGAGGAGGGGGTTAAAGTCCGTCCATTTGTGGTAAATACCCATAAAAGAAAGAGGAGATGAAATCATGGAACATGCTAAAAAGCCATACTATATAGATATTGAAAATGCTCAAGTATATCCTGTACCAGATGAAACTGCTGACTGGCAGTTTAAAATTTTTGCTACAGATAAAGAAATAGCAAAATTAGCCGATTATATCAGACAAAATTATGACGCGGATATGAAAACATTTGAACTTGCACATGTTCCATTGGTGGAGGATAAGGAAGAAACTCAAAATCACAAATATGATGCCACAATGGAAGGGATATATCGGATGATTTATGAGTTAGGTGATGACCAAACTCGCAGGAATATTGAAGAGATGGGTATTTTAAGCAGATAATTAAATATATTAGGAAGGAATGCGGCTATTTTGGCCGTGTTTTTTCGTCTTAAGGGGATTTTTTTTAGGAAATGGGACAAAAAATGCTTTTTAGTAAAACTATAGGTGTCTGGCTGGTTACCTAAAAAGCTTTTTCAAAGCGAAAAATAAATTTATCAACGAAAAATCAATTTTATTAACGAAAATTAGGATATATCAACGAAAACAGGGATTATTTTAACGAATTCTTCAATATATCAACGAATGAATCCAAATCAACAGGCCAGTTTAACAGAGCCTTAGGGTAAATAAAAAGAACCATCTCTCCTGTCTCGATCAGAAAAGCGGTTCTTATATTTGCAACTATATAATTTATCTTTCTTGGTCTTCGTTTGTCTTGTACGCATATCCTCAAATGCAAATGGACTGCGGTTTGATTCAGGATTTCTTTTTCCCTCGCGAACAGCTTTATCACGGAATTTTTTTGCAGCTGATTTAGCCATAATAACAACTCCTTCGAAAAGATTAAGTTCATTTTATCATATGCAAAAGGTCGCCTGCACTTTTTTAAGCAGGAGGGATCACGTTTGTTAAAAGCAAAACAAAAAAAGCCAATCCAACAATAAGGAAAATCGCAGAACCCAGAACAACATTATTTGGCCTGAAGTGAAACTCTTCACGCTTTGTTAAAAATCCAGTTCGGGCACTTGTTGTGATGTCAATAAACCTCGTGACTGTTCCTCCGCTCCCAGAGAACCATACACTTAAAGCGGTAAAAACCACTCCTGCAAAAAACATAACTTCTATAAATCGAATGGATAATGCTCTCGAAATAAAGAGGGTAATCACAAATTCCACCAATAATGTAATGAGCAGTATAATCAAATTCCTTTTCATCAGCCCGCCTCCTCATGTGATATACGAATGATTGTTATATATAGTTTCAAATTGAAGACCTTAAAATAGGTCTATTTTTTGTTTCCCTCATAATGTACAGAAATTTCTTGCTTACAA
Source organism: Cytobacillus sp. C11.1 (assembly GCF_058145115.1). NCBI lineage: Bacteria > Bacillati > Bacillota > Bacilli > Caryophanales > Bacillaceae > Cytobacillus > Cytobacillus sp. C11.1. The sequence continues at coordinate 2,726,447 of NZ_CM176935.1, forward strand.
AAAGAAATGAGCAGTAAGTTTACTTACAAAAAGAGTGAACGGCTACAACTTCCGATAAATGCCCGATTTATTCAACTTAACACTATGAAAGTTTCCTTTTGTCAAAGATAGGGGAATTTCCCCCTCCTAATGGGGAGTTTCCCCGATATGGAAAATCTCTTCCCGCTTTTACAATAAGGTTAAGGTAATTGTTTGTGAATGAGGAGGAGTTAATATGCAGGCAAAAGCTGCAGTCAATCAAAAAACAGTAAATACACTAAACAATGCATTTGCATCACATTTCGCAAAGTCGATGTTTTTATCAGTAACAGCACTGGCAATCTTATCTTTTATCGGTACAAGAATGTTTACACATGTTGATTTAAACCTTTACGGATATATGGTTGGAACAATCGTTTTTATTGGAGGTTTCTTTTACCGGTTTATTGCCTGGGGTGAACGGCCGCCGACAAAAATCATCCTTAAAAAGGGACTTAAATTATTATTCAGGAAGTCAACACCAAAAACTTCTGTTGAACATCTTGCCACTTACAATTTCATCTGGAATAGGGGAATTTACCGATGGACCCAGCACGTGTTAATCGGTTGGGGATGTATTCTATCCTGCTTTGTAACTTTTCCGCTCGTTTTCGGCTGGATGTATTTTACGATGGATGACAATGGGTACTACAACATTATTGCATTAGGAATGCAGGTGATGACAGTTCCTGCTGATGGCATCATCGCAAATCTTTCTTATAACGCATTGAATATTACGGCTGTAATGGTTATCGCGGGCGTTTGCATGGCTCTATACCGCCGCTTGAAAAATATGCAGGCAAGAGCGGAACAGAAATTCCTTTATGATTTCATGCCGTTATACATGCTGCTTCTTGTAAGTGTTACTGGATTAGCTCTTACATTTATGAATATCTTTTTACACGGTGCTGGACAGCCCGCAATGTCCCTGATTCATCAATGGTCAGTTATTATTACACTAATTTATTTGCCATTCGGTAAGCTTGCACATATTCCATTCCGTCCAATGAGTGTTCTGGCAAGAAACTATAGAGAGCATTATGCTGAGCAAGCTATGAAGGAATGTAAAGTGTGCGGAGATCAGTTTGTTTCATCAGAACAATCACAAGATGTCGTCGATGTGCTCGGCGTGAACGATATTCAGTTTAAAACAAAGGAAGGCCACCATCTTGCAGAAATGTGCCTTCCTTGCCGAAGAAAATACCGGATTGCACAATTTTCCGGATTCCCTACTCATGAAGTGAAGGTCAAGGAGGCAAACCAGAATGCAAAGGGATAAGTTTTTTAAAGAAATCGAGAATTTAAACCATCCAAATGAGAAATTAATCAAAACTCATTGCAGCTATTGCGGTATGCAGTGCGGAATGAACCTGCGGGTTAATACACAGACAAATAAAATAATCGGAGTTGAACCCCGATATGATTGGCCGGTTACAGTTGGAAAGATGTGCCCTAAAGGGGTTACTGCCTATCAGCAGACAAACCATAAAGACCGGCTTTTAAAACCGCTGATAAGGGAAGATGCTTCCTTAAAAGGAACAACTGAAGGATTCCGGGAAGCAAGCTGGGATGAGGCATACGATCTAATTGCAAAGAAATTTACTGAACTACAATCTGCATATGGCAAAGATACACTGTCTGTATTCAGTGGCGTATCCATGACAAATGAGAAATGCTATTTGACTGGCAAGTTTGCAAGGGTTGCAATGGGAACTCGGTATATCGATTATAACGGCCGCTTCTGTATGTCAAGCGCAGCCGGCGGTTTCCTCCGATCTTTCGGAGTAGATAGAGGTTCAACGCTGCCATGGACAGATATCCATGAAACAGATTGCCTGTTTATCGCAGGAAGCAACACGGCTGAATGCCATCCAACTTCCATGTTCAGAATCTGGAATGTCCAGGAAAGAGGCGGCTATATCATTGTCGTAGATCCACGCGAAACCCCGATTGCAAGAAGGGCAGATCTTCACCTTGATTTACAGCCGGGCACTGACCTTGCGCTTGCAAATGGGATTGTTAATCAGCTAATCGAGTTAGGCTATATAGATGAGGAATTCATCAATAACCATACAAACGGATTTGAAGAAACAAAAGAACTTGTTAAAGATTTTACTCCGGAATACACGAGCATGCTGACTGGTGTGGCACCAGAAAAAATCATTCGCGCAGCAGAGCTTTACGGCAAAGCTCCAAACGCAGTGGTTATGTTTGCTCGTGGAGTCGAACAGCAGCATAAAGGTGTAGACAATGTGTCAGCTTACACAAATATGGCACTTGTCACAGGAAAGATCGGCCGCCCGAAATCAGGAGTAGCCACTTTTACAGGGCAGGGTAACGGCCAGGGCGGAAGGGAGCATGGACAAAAGTCCGACTTGCTCCCAGGCTACCGTAAAATCACTAATCCTGAGCATGTGAAAGAAGTTTGCCAGGTATGGAACATCACACCAGACGAAATGCCGAAACCGGGTGTTTCTGCTTATGAAATGTTCGAATTAATGGAAGAAAAAACAATCCGCGGATTGTATCTGCTTTGCTCAAACCCGGCAGTCTCAGCGCCAAATCAGAACTTCGTAAGAAAAGCGCTAAAGAGTTTAGACTTCATGGTATGTTCAGACTTCTATCTTTCTGAATCCGCGGAATTTGCAGATGTCATACTCCCAGCGGTAACCTGGTCCGAAGATGAGGGAACTGTAACAAACATTGAAGGACGAATTATTAAAATCAATAAAGCACAGGAGCCTGTAGGAGAATCCAAGCCAGACTGGCAGATCCAAGTAGAGCTGGCTGAACGGCTAGGAAGAGGAAAGCAATTTTCCCATCTGAAAACAGCAAGAGATGTTGCAGATGAATTCAGATTGGCAAGTAAAGGCGGCTATGCTGACTACTATGGTGCCACATGGGATAAGATCGAGAAGCAAGACGGCGTATTTTGGCCATGCAAGGATGAGAATGACCAGGGAACACCGCATATGTTTCTAGATAAAAAGTTCTATCACCCTGATGGCAAAGCGAAAATTTGCGCACTTCCATACCGTCCGCCGGCAGAAGAGCCTTGTGAAAAATACCCGCTCCGCTTAACAACCGGACGTGTTGTATATCACTATTTATCCGGCAACCAGACAAGAAGGATTCCGTTCCTGCATGACATGTGCCCTGAGCCATTTGTAGAGGTTCATCCTGAAACAGCAGCAAAATACAATATGGATCATGAAGAAAGAGTACGCCTGTTTACTAGAAGAGGCGAAGCCATCTATAAAGTGAAAATAACAGAGGCAATCAGAAAGGATACGGTTTTCGTTCCTTACCATTTTGGACACGAAGACTCTATTAATCTATTAACAATTGCAGCGCTGGATCCAATTTCCCGTATGCCAGAATTTAAGGCATGTGCTGCACAGCTGGAAAAAGTCGAAATAAAGAAGGTGCAATAAATGAAAAAGAGGCTGTACTTGGAACTGGAAAACTGTATAGGATGCCGTTCATGCCTGGCAGCATGTACGCAATGCGGAGGACATGAGGAACGCAACCGGAACTATGTTTACGATGTAAACCCTCTGGTTAACCGGCAGACGATGCCTCTTATGTGCCTTCACTGTGAGAATCCGGCATGTGCGAGAAGCTGTCCTGCCCAGGCAATCCAGATCCATGAAACAGGGGCAGTTTTATCTGCCCTCGTTGAAAAATGCATTGGGTGCCAAAACTGTACGATTGCTTGCCCTTACGGCATACCGAAGTTTGATACTGAACAGAACTTAATGTATAAATGCGATTTATGTATTGACCGGACGAAGGATGGCATTCCGCCAATGTGTGCAAGTGTGTGCCCATCCAATACACTGCAGTGGCTGACAGATGAGGAAATTGAAAACAAAAAGAAACAATTTAACCTTGATAACGGCAAATGGGTTACAAGCATGCCATACCTGGAAGGCGAAACAAACGTGAAAGTAAATCTGCCGGGAATCCTGCAGGGAATTACAAAGCTGTATTAGGAGGGATTAGGGATGTCAGATAAAAATAATAAAATTCCCTTTAACGAAGATAACTATACTCATAATATTGAACGGAATAATGAAAGAAAGCTGGATAGACGGGGATTTATGAAAACATTGGTTGGAGCTGCAGGCGTATTTGCAGTTTCCTCCCTTCCATGGGGTGCTGTAGCTGCTAAAGAATTAATGGGGCTCGGTGAAAAAGAATATCCGCATAAAAAAATTACAGATGTTAGCAAATTACCGATTGGCGATGCTGTTGATTTCAAGTTTCCAGGAGATCATGATGATGCCATACTCATTCGATTATCAGAAAAAAATTATGTTGCCTACCAAAACGCCTGTACACATCTGCGCTGTCCAGTTTTTTGGGTGAAGGAACAAGGGGAAATGGTTTGTCCTTGCCACCACGGAAAGTTTGATGTAGAAACTGGCGCACCGACTGCAGGACCGCCAAGAAGGCCGCTTCCAGAAATACAGGTAAAAGTGGAAAACGGTGCAATCTATGCAGTGAGGGTGAAACGTTATGAAGCGTAGCTATATAGGCGTCATCATTTTGGCCGCTATATTAATGATGAATATTGTATTTACCCAGTATATGGTCCATCAATATTATTACGAAAACTATGTGAATGTGCTAATTTTCGGCGGGTTAAATATTGTATTATTTCCCTTGGCCGTATTCGCTTATAAAAAGACCATTAACATGAGGGCGTGATTTAATGAACAGTGAGACTTATCTTGATTTTTGTTTTGTCAGAGAGGCATCTGGAAACTTTGCGCCAGAGGTTGATCAAATACTTTCCGAGTTATTTAAAGGAGTTCGCTTGAACTGGTACCTTGACGAAAAGAATGAGAGCGGTATGGATATTGTTATAGCCGAAGTAAAAGGTATGAGCAAATGGGAGTCTGAGGATGAAACCATTGATTTTATTGAAGACCATGCCGGTGACTCTTTCTGGAGATATTTGCAGGGCTACCAAATGTATATCTATCCTGCAAAGAGAGGGTGCGGCAGCTGTGGAACTCATTAAAAAAGAAGATTTGGATGCATTTGTTCTGCAAGATGTTCAGGTAGCGATTTTAGATGAAGAGGGGAATGACAAAGCCCCCTTTGTTCCTAAAATCATACAAAAAACCGGGCTGTGCCCTGATGGAACACACTTGCGCATTTATTTTGACCATATGAATTTCTTTGCGGTTCCTCTAACTTCCTCTGTGGAAGCATCGGAGCAGGAATGGGCCGCATTTGATCAGGATGCTGGTTTAAAATATGTAATTAAGAAGAGAGCGTGAAAACAATGATAAGAAAAATACAGCTTCCTTTGCAGACGATGAATTTAATAGCCGGCTTTATGGTATGGGTATTAATATCATCACTTATGCCTTTTATCAAGGAAGATATTAATATTCCAGCTGATAAGCTGGCGCTTGTTACGGCAGTTCCGGTAATCCTCGGATCCTTGCTTCGCATACCTCTAGGCTACTATGCCAATCAATTCGGCGCTAGAAAGATTTTTATGTTCAGCTTTATCCTGCTATTATTTCCTGTTTACTATATCAGCATAGCGAATTCTATTACAGATCTATTGATTGGCGGGTTATTCCTTGGACTCGGAGGAGCCGTTTTCTCAGTCGGGGTGACATCACTTCCAAAGTATTACCCAAAAGAACGCCACGGCTTTGTAAATGGAATTTACGGTGCCGGTAACCTGGGAACAGCTGTTACTGCTTTTGCTGCTCCTGTTGTGGCTACTAAATTTGGATGGTCAGCAACGGTACAAATTTACCTTGTTATTCTTGGAATCTTTGTTGCCGCCAACTTCTTTCTTGGTGATAAAAAAGAGGTTAAGGTTAATACGCCACTCCTTGAACAAATCAAAGGGGTTTATAAAAATGAAAAGCTTTGGCTGTTAAGCCTGTTCTATTTTATTACATTTGGATCTTTTGTTGCTTTTACCATTTATCTACCAAACTTCCTTGTTGCACATTTTGAATTAGATAAAGTGGATGCGGGGTTAAGAACAGCTGGTTTTATTGTCCTTGCAACTGCTATGAGACCGATTGGAGGCTGGCTTGCTGATCGCTTCCACTCTCTGATTCTGCTTATGTTCGTTTTTGGGATTTATACCGTTTCTGCAGTGATTCTTTCTTTATCTCCATCTATCACATGGTATACATTTGGCTGCCTGAGCATTGCATTTTCAGCAGGGATTGGTAATGGCGTCATCTTTAAGCTTGTGCCAATGTACTTCCAAAAGCAGGCTGGTATTGTTAACGGAATTGTCTCAGCAATGGGGGGGCTTGGCGGATTCTTCCCGCCGCTTATCCTGACATTGTTATTTAACATAACGGGACATTATGCAATTGGCTTTATGGCATTGTCTGAAGTAGCGCTTGCCAGTCTAATACTTGTTATATGGATGTATTTCCAAGGGAAAATGGAAGTTGCAAGCCAGGTCATTAACCACACTGTTGAGGGGATACTGGTAACAGATAAGGGCGGAAAAATTATTTCCGTTAATCCCGCATTTACAGAAATTACAGGTTTTCAGGAAGAAGAAGTGATTGGCAAAAACCCTAATATACTTAAATCCGGCAGACAGACAAGTGGCTTTTATCAGGACTTATGGAACACGATCGAAACAAAAGGGTTCTGGCAAGGGGAAATTTGGAACAGCCGTAAAGATGGGGAAGAATACCTGCAATGGCTCACCATAAGTGCAATTAAAAATGATGCCGGAGATGTGATTCAATATGCGGGAATGTTTAGTGATATTTCAAGCCACAGAGTGAAACAGGCGAAATAACTAGCCAGGCTAGTATTCTAATAAAAAGGAGGAGGGGTGAAAAATGGAAACCCAGCCAGCAAAGAACAAGATCAGCTCCTACATTATCCAATCTCAGGAAGAGGAGATTAAACGCATTGCCCTGGAGCTTCATGAAGGGGTCGGGCAAACATTATACAGTCTATATACTGGTATGCAATTCATTGAAGCAGCTGTAAATATGCCGGATATGAAAGGGTATGTAGGCGATATGGCACAAATGCTTGAAAAAACGATTCAGGAAATCAGGCTTCTGGCTGTGGAATTGCATCCCCCTACTCTAGAAACACTTGGGCTTCTTCCTGCCATGAAGAGTTATCTAAAGTTATATACTTCCACCTATGGAATCACTGTTGATTTGCAAAACGAAGGGATGGAGGTGCCGATCAGCGCGAGAGAGAGCATCACCCTATTCCGAGTTTGCCAGGAAGCTTTAGCGAACATAGCAAGATATGCTGATACCATGAATGCAAATATTGTATTTAATTGGGGGCCAGGCCAGCTTTCAATCAGCATAAAAGATCAGGGTAAAGGTTTTGATGCAGACACCGCTATGAAAAAATCTACAGGTCTTGCAGCTATGATTGAACGAATGTGCTTAATTAATGGAAAATGCCGGATAAATTCTAAAATTGGGGAAGGTACTTCAATAGATATTACCCTTCCGTTATACTAAGATTAGACTGAACAAGGGATGCGCAAAAGCGAATCCCTTGTTGTATATATGAAATCATTTTTATATACGAACAATGTAAAGGGGGAGCCGGCTTGATAAAAATTTTACTGTGCGATGACCACGCAGTAGTCAGAATGGGTTTGAAAATGCTATTAAATAATCACGAAGATATGCAGGTAGTCGGTGAAGCTTCGGAAGGTAATGAGGGGATCCAGCAGTCACTTGACTTAAAACCTGATGTAGTAGTTATGGATTTAAGCATGCCTCATGGAAAGGATGGCATGTCTGCTACTTCAGAATTAAAAAAGCTTATGCCGGATGTCGCCATCCTTATTCTGACCATGCATGATGATGAGGAATATTTATTCAGGGCCATTCAGGCTGGTGCTTCCGGCTGTATTTTAAAAAGTGCTCCGCATGATGAGCTGGTAGCTGCCATCCGTTCTGTTGCCGGTGGAAATGCATACTTGCATCCATCCGCAACGAAAAGGCTGATGGAGGAATATATCGGAACCGTAAAGCAAGGAAACACCGATACATTCAATCTCCTGTCTGACCGCGAGAAGGAAGTTCTGACATTAATCGCCAAAGGTTTCTCGAATAAAGAAATTGCCGAACAGCTTGTCATAAGTGTTAAGACAGTTGAAACACACAAAGGCAATCTGATGGAAAAGCTCCAAAGGAAAACAAGGCCAGAACTTGTTTCCTATGCACTAAAAAAGGGGCTGTTAGGGTATGGAATATAGGGGATGCAGCCAGGCTGGCAGCGGCCAGATTAATCAGGCCTGTGAAAAAGTTCTATCTGAATTGGAATGTGATTTTGTCGGTCTTGCCCTTCAAAATACGGATGGGCCGGATGTGAGGTGGCACTATGCTGCAGGCAATAGCAATGAAAAATATAAACGGATTACTGTCAGGTACGGCAAAGGCATTGCAGGGAAGGTCATATCAACCGGAAGGCCGATGTATTTGGAGAATTTCCCTGAGAATATTTCAGGCAAAGTGCTTGAATATCCGATTATGCTTGCAGAAAGCCTAAATTATGCCTATGCAGTCCCGATCCACTTTAAGGGCATTCCTAAAGGTGTTCTTTTGATTGGAAATCGAACCGGTCAGGCTATTAATGAAGATGAGCAAAGCACAGTTCAGTCTGCCGCCAGAAGGCTGGAAGAAAAGCTAAGCGGCTTAATCTAAATGCAACTGGAGGAAAGAAAGAAAATGGACAGGAATAATCAAACACATAATAAAAGAGAGATTGCTCCTGATTCCAGCGATGCTACCATTCTTATTAATGAATCGGGCAACATCTCCTATGCGAATCAGCAGGCACAAGAACAATTCGGGTACAGGGACAATGAATTGCTGGGTAAGAGCCTTAAAGAGTTATTGCCTGAAATAACTCCACTCGATACAGAGGAGGGCAAAGTAGTCCATCAGTACGGAAGGCATCGGAATGGGCAAAGTTTTTCGATTTTTTATAGAATAAATTCTTTCAAGCTTAACCAGGAGAGCTATTTATTAATCGTTTTTAATTCTGTAAAAGACCGATCACGTTTGAAAAAACAGCAGTCCTATCCATTGAATGAACTGGTTGACCTTCAATTCGCTCTGGATGAATCAACGATTGTCGCCTTTACCGACCAGAATGGGAAAATTAAATATGTGAACGAAAAGTTCTGTGAGGTTTCAAAATATCCGGCTGAAGAGCTGATTGGCAAAGACCATAGAATCATTAATTCCGGTTATCATTCCAAAGAGTTTATGAAGAACCTCTGGACAACCATCTCCAGCGGGGATGTATGGCGCGGAGAAATTAAAAATAGAGCTAAGGACGGAACTTTATATTGGGTTGATACAACAATTGTGCCTTTCATGGATGAAAAAGGAAATCCCTACAAATACCTGGCTATCCGCAAGGAAATAACCGAGTATAAACGTGTCGTTTCGGAACTGAAAAAATCGGTCAATGAACTGATAGACTTAAAATTTGCCCTTGATGCATCATCAATAGTGGCGATCACAGATCAAAAAGGCACAATAAAATATGTAAATAATCAATTTTGTAAAATCTCCAAGTATACAAGAGAAGAATTGCTTGGGCAGGATCATAGGATTATAAACTCCGGCTATCATCCTAAAGAGTTTTTCACAGATTTATGGAAAACGATTTCCTCAGGCCAGGTGTGGAAAGGGGAAATCAAAAACAAAGCAAAGGACGGAACATATTATTGGGTTGATACAACCATTGTGCCTTTCCTTAATGAAAATGGGAAGCCTTACCAGCATCTTGCCATTCGCCATGAAGTTACCCAAAGAAAGAATGCTGAAGAAGAACTTCAAAAAATGATGACAAGAATTATTGATGTTCAAGAGGATGAACGGAAGAGATTGTCGAGGGAGCTTCACGATGGCATTGGCCAGAATCTGTACAGCCATCTAATTACGATTAACAGGCTGCAGGCAGAAATAAGCCATCCTCTCCTTGATCAAATGCAGGATGAAGCAACTGAGATTATTGAAGAGCTTCGTGATCTTTCATGGGAGCTTAGGCCTTCTGTTCTTGATGACCTGGGGCTGATTCCGGCTATACGTTCCTATTTGGTCCGTTATTCAGAACATCATAATATAAATGTCCATTTTGATTGTTACCTGACCTCCCGCCTTAGTTCCAACAAAGAAATTACTATCTATAGGATTATTCAAGAGGCGCTGACCAATGTCAGGAAATACGCCGTTACAGAAGAAGCGACTGTTACAATCCGTCAAAATGATGAAGAAATCCGCGTAGTCATCGAAGATAAGGGAAAGGGCTTCGATGTCGAAAAAGTAACACGCGGCGTTGGGCTCTTCAGCATGGAAGAAAGAGCCAAGGCTGCAGGAGGTTCTATAAAAGTCCATTCAGCAGAAGAAAAAGGAACCAGGGTCGTCCTTGAAATTCCTTTATAGTAAAAGAGCTGCCGGAGCATTCGGCAGCTTTTTCTTAACGGCAATTTTGTTCCCTGTATGCAGAGAGATGGCGTTCATAAGGATCTTGTCGAAAAAACAGAGTAAAAGAGTAGTGAAAAAGTCCTCATTGGTGTGGAGGATAAATATCACTTAACAGAACTCTTTTAAAAGATTGAACCTAATATCATTCCGCCAATTGCACCAGTCACAACAATAATCCATGGCGGCAGCTTCCAATAGACCAGCATGCTGAATAGAACCGCCGCAAAAGCGAAATCAACTGGCTCCAGTATGCTGCTTGTCCAAATGGGATGGTAAAAGGCGCCTATTAAGATTCCCACCACAGCTGCGTTCACACCCATCAAAGCTCCTTTAATTTTCGGGTTGCGGCGCAGGCTGTCCCAGAAAGGAAGTGTACCTAAAATTAAGAGAAAAGCAGGCAGGAAAATGGCTGCTGTAGCAAGTAAACCGCCTTGCCATCCATTAATTGCTGCACCGATATAGGCAGCGAAAGTAAATAAGGGTCCCGGCACTGCCTGGGCTGCACCGTAACCTGCCAAAAAGGCTTCTTCACTTAGCCAGCCAGTCGGGACAAACTCGCGCTCCAGCAGTGGAAGTACTACATGGCCTCCACCGAAAACGAGCGAACCTGAACGATAAAAGCTATCGAATAAAGCTACCCAGTTTAGGGCAGTTAACTCCCTTAGGATAGGCAGCAATATTAACAGAGCAAAAAATAGCACTAAGCATCCAATGGCAAAGCCCTTTGAAATAGGAAAATGGATCTGTGCATCATCATTCTCTGCATGCCTTTTATAAATTAAAAATCCAATAAAGCCTGAGATTAGAATGATTGCGACTTGTGTAAATGCTGTTTGCCATAATAAAACAGCAATCATTGCAATTAAAGCAATTGTTTTTCTTGGCAGGTCAGGTACCAGCTTTTGGGCCATTCCTAAAACAGCATGAGCAACTACGGCCACTGCGACAATTTTTAAACCGTGTATCCAGCCCGCTTCTGCCACATCTATACCCTGCAGCAAGATGGCAAAGATAATCAGGGCAATGACAGACGGCAGGGTAAACCCAAGGAAGGCCATAATGCCGCCGGCTACACCAGCCCGCATCACCCCAATGCCGATGCCAACCTGGCTGCTTGCCGGACCGGGCAGAAACTGGCATAAAGCCACCAAATCAGCATAGCTTTTTTCATCCATCCATTTCCTTCTTCGCACATACTCATCGTGGAAATAACCTAGATGTGCCACAGGTCCGCCAAAGGATGTGAATCCGAGTCTTGTTGAAACAATTAGTATTTCCAGTAAAGATTTTAAACTGATATTATTCCTGTCCATTATGCATCCCCTTTTAATCTTTTATTTCTTTGAAAAGTTCATAGGCTTTCTTTCTCGCTTCCTCTAAGACCATAATCCCTTTTTCAGTAGCTGTATAATACTTTCGGATTTTACCTTCCACGTTCTTTTGCTCCTGATGGAGAAGGCCATCAGATTCCATGGAATGAAGAATCGGATACAGTGTCCCGGAACTAATGCTATATCCATGCTCCTTTAATTCTTCAAGCATCCACATGCCAAATATGGGATGCTCTTTTGCGTGGTGAAGAATGTGGATTTGTATAAAACCTAAAAACAGCTTTCTTACTATTTTTTCCTCCAAAGAGAATCCTCCTTACTTCAATTTCGAAAGCCAATATCGAAAACCGATATTGGCATAATAACAAATTGAACAGAATATGAAAAGAGGGAGAGAGTAATCTTTACAATTCCTTTATTTTTACATAAAAAAGAACGCTCTATCCAAGCGTTCTTTGTTAATTATTCTGTACATTTCTCAAGATTTCATAAGCCTGGTCTCCGGCTGCAGCAGCAAAGCTTTCCCACATCTCATCACGCAATATATCAAGTTCAATTATTTTTCTCGCCAGGTCAATCGCATCCTTCGTCTCCATGTTCATCCTCCTATTAAAAGCTGTTTCCGTTTTTGTGCTTTTTAAATATAACCTCCAGCTCTGTTAATGTCAGCTTTTGCAGAGCGGGTTCGGTATACTGATATTCTCCTCCTGATTTAATCAGCAAATCAATCAAATATTGTTTCTTCTTTTCTATTGCCTTTCGTAAATATTGCATCTGGATCTCCTCTTTTCTTTAATGTTTCTGTCATTCTATAAAAAGATAAGTTCTCTGTCATTTATCATGTGAGGTTTTCTAACGTATTTTTTAAATGTTGTCAGATTTTCTAACATATTTGATGAAATTAACTCTGAGATTAGTATAATGAAAGAAATAGTTGAATTTGAGGTGACATTGATTGGAGAATGAAGCTTCTTACAAAAACAGAAAAGTCATATCGATCGGAACGGTGAGTGAATTGACGGGCCTAAGTGAACGGCAGATTCGCTATTATGAAGAAAGGAAGTTAGTATTTCCTGAAAGATCGGACCGGGGAAGCAGGAAGTATTCTTTTTCCGATGTTGAGAGGCTTATTGATATTGCAAACAAAAGGGAAGAAGGAGTCAGAACGGAAGAAATACGGTCTGAATTAAAAAGGAAAAAGAAAATGGACGACAAGGCGGCACGGTCAAAAATGATACAGGGGCAGCTTAATGCACAATTCGGGATTCGAAAAAAATAAAGCTCTAAATGCGGTTATTCTTTAGAAGAATAATCGTTTTTTTGACTTCTAATATAAATTTTTCCTCAAAAGCACTTTCTTTCGTTTATCATTTCCTTTAAGATTTAACCTTATAAAAGAGGGTTTCATAAAATTGGGTAACTAAAGCGGGTGAAAGAATGGGGAGAGAGTTTCCTCCAACTATTGAAGTAATCGAATTATGCCTGCTTGCAGGGAAAATTATGCTGCAGGGAGGCGCAGAAACGTACCGTGTAGAGGACACAATGACTAGAATTGCAGCTTCTTTGGGGATTCCGCATTCACATAGTTATGTGACACCTACCGGGATCATTTTTTCAACGGATGGAACAGAACCGGCGAAACTAATCCGGATTTCCGAGCGTTCAACTGATTTATATAAAGTAACACTTGTTAACGGCATATCGCGAAAAATCAGCAGCGGTGAGCTGGATGGGAAAGAGGCCTTAGCCAAACTGAAAGAGATTGAAAGGGCTGACTATACTTTTCCCGTATACCAGCAGGTTTTGGCAGCTTCTATTGCAAGCGGCTGTTTCTTGATTATGTTTTTAGGGCAATGGACAGATTTTGTTCCGGCCATGATTGCAGGTGGATTGGGCTTTGCTTCATTTATATATGTCCATAGGGTCGTGCAGATTAAGTTTTTTTCAGAGTTTATTGCTTCTTTGCTAATTGGGCTATTAGCTTATCTGTTTGTCTCACTTGGTATAGGGACTGAATTGGATAAGATAATCATCGGCTCGGTAATGCCGCTGGTGCCGGGGCTGCTTATTACGAATGCAGTTCGTGACTTAATGGCCGGCCACCTTGTTTCAGGGTTATCCAAGGGAGCGGAGGCCTTTCTTACAGCCTTTGCAATAGGGGCAGGCATTGCTCTTGTGTTTACTTTTTAAATGTATAAGCTAGTTACGGTTAATACGGAGGAATGAATTTTGATGTTAACTCACTTAATCACAAGTTTTATAGCATCCGCAGGATTTGGTGTGCTTTTCAATGCGCCGAAAAAATCATTGCTGAAATGCGGGTTTGTCGGCATGGTGGGCTGGTTCGTTTATATATGGCTGGTTACCCGCCAGTATGATGCTGTTATTTCTTCGTTAATTGCTGCATTTACGATTGCAGTCATCAGCCAGGTTTTTGCCAGAATGTATAAAACGCCAATCATTATTTTCAGTGTAGCAGGCATCATTCCGCTCGTGCCAGGCGGACTGGCTTATGATGCAATGCGGAATTTCGTTGAAAATGATTACAATACAGCTATTCAGCTGGCTGCCAAAGCCTTTATGATTTCTGGTGCGATAGCTGTCGGGCTGGTAATATCTGAAGTTCTTAATCAAATCATCCGCAAGGTTCAGTTTAAATCGGAAAGAACTTATTGATTTCTGAAAATTCTTTCTCTATAATTTATTTAGCAGTTATTTCGGAGTGCTAAATAAATAAGAGGAGTTTAGTGATGGCGACACAAACGAAGATTGAAGAAATTTACAGAGAAATACATACCCATTACACCCAGTACAGCAGGATGCAATGGACACTATATACAGCCGGCTATGACTTTGGGCTAAAGGAACAATATGCAAAAATCACTGACATAATGAAAAATAAGGCTAATTATGAGATCGTTCTCGAATATTTGCAAAAGGACATATCTCCGCTCGAAAAAAGAAAGGCAGAGATTGTTCTGAACAGATTAAAACCTTACCATCTTTCTGCCGAATTGAACGAGCTTGATATGGAGATAAGCGATAAAGTAAATGCTCTTTCTAAAATATTGAATACTTTTCGTTATCGATTTGAGGGAAGAGAAGTTTCTTCTGTAGAGCTTAATCAGGTATTGAGTTCTGAAAGCAGCCGGGAAAAAAGAAGGGAAGCCTACTTTGCGAAGAACCAAATTAATAAACCGATGATTGAAGGCGGTTTTATTGATCTGATAAATCTTCGCAAGGAATATGCCAGGGCATATGGAGCGAAAAATTTTATTGCTCACAAGCTTGAGCAGGATGAACTTGATCAAAAAATCTTTGATGGCTGGCTTCCGCAGCTTCACGAAGCACTGCCTCAAATGAACGCAGCAAGGGAAAAATATGCACTGGAGTATTTAAACGATGGGCGGATTTTGCCATGGGATGAACAATATATTGATTCCAGGATTGCACCTTCTCTGAATCAGCATGTAGACATGTCGGATTTCTACGGGAATATAAAAGAGCTTTTTGATTTATTCTCTATAGATATTTCAAAGTTTAATATCACTTATGATATTTTCCCGAGAACCAATAAATCAGAATGGGGCTACAATTTCCCTGTTGAAACAGCAAAGGATTCCCGAATTCTTGCCAATGTCAAAAATAAATATCATGAATATGGCGTATTGCTTCATGAAACCGGCCATGCCGTACATTCTTTCCTCCTAAATCCTGACGAGGAAATTCTGAACCGTGGTGTCAGCGGAATTATCAGTGAAGGCATCGCCAACCTGTTCCAGGGCTTTTTATACAGTCCCGTATTTTATAAAAGGTTCTTTAACGAAGAAATGGGTGCAGGGAATCAATTCAAGAAACTGAAGGGATATCGAAAGCAAAATTCATTGCGGGCAATCAATAGAATCTTCTTTGACCATAGCTTATATAAAAATGATATAAGCAGCCTGGATGATATTTATGATTTGTATTGGAAAAATCAGATGAACGTTCTAAAAGAAGAACCGTTTGGCGAAGAGCCGCCATGGGCGTTCACTATTCACTATACCACCCACCCGATATACCTGCATAATTACTTTATGGGTGATGTAACCTGTGCCATGCTCTCTTCTGTATTTAAGCAAAAGACAGGTGCAATCATGATTGAAAAGCCCAAGGAATTTGATGAGTTTTTAATTAATGAAGTTATTAAACCCTCAGGAAGATACCCATTCGGCGAGCTTTTCAGAAGGATAAGCGGGCAGGACTTTAAATTGGATTATATGCTATAATTTTTGAATCGTTCCAGATACGACAATTCTGGGACGATTTTTAACTTGGTATTTTTTATTTCACAGGTTTATCTGAATACTGTCTTTTATTCATTTAGAAAAGGAGAACAGCAATGATTCGACGTTTTTTTACCTATTATAAGCCGCATAAGCGCTTATTTATTCTTGATTTCAGTTCAGCTGTAATTGTGGCAGTTCTGGAATTGGGTTTCCCATTAGCGGTCCAGTGGTTTATCGATAGCTTGCTTCCCAGCGGCAATTGGTCAATGATTGTCTCTGTTAGTGCCGGCCTTCTGGCTCTTTATATGATGAGTACATTATTGCAATTTGTTGTTAACTATTGGGGGCATAAGCTTGGGATTAATATAGAAACAGATATGCGCCAGCAGCTGTTTCAGCATGTGCAGCGCCAATCATTCCGCTTTTTTGACAATACTAAAACGGGCCACATTATGAGCAGGGTGACAAACGACCTCATGGATATTGGGGAACTTGCCCATCATGGCCCGGAGGATATATTTATTGCTGTGATGACTTTTGCCGGTGCTTTTGGGATTATGCTGACCATTAACGTCAAGCTTGCTCTTGTGACGATATTCGTTCTTCCGTTTCTGGTATGGCTCATTGTGTTCTGCAACATTAAAATGAACAGTGCATGGAAGCGAATGTATCGTGAAATTGCCGATGTTAATGCCCAGGTGGAGGACAGTGTTTCCGGGGTGCGTGTGGTTCAATCTTTTACAAATGAAAATTATGAGATTAAAAGATTTACAGAGAACAATGGCAGGTTCCGCCTAGCCAAGCTTGCTGCTTATAAGATTATGAGTTTTAGTGCTTCCGGCATTTATATGCTGACAAGATTAATCACTCTAATTGTATTGGTGTACGGTTCCTGGCTGAGCTTCAGCGGGCAGCTAACCTACGGGGAGCTTGTAGGTTTTGTCTTATACGTGAATGTCCTGCTAAAACCTATCGATAAAATCAGTGCGCTGATGGAGCTATATCCCAAGGGAATGGCAGGCTTCAAACGCTTTACAGAGATCATTGATACAGAGCCGGAAGTAGAGGATACTGAGGATGCGGTTGAGGTTGCATCTCTAAGAGGGGATATCCGCTTTAATGAAGTATCCTTTAGCTATGATAAACATAAATCAGTTCTGGAAGGGATTAACCTTCAGATTAAAGCGGGTGAGACAGTTGCGTTTGTTGGACCATCAGGCGCTGGCAAGACAACGATATGTTCCCTTATCCCGCGTTTTTATGATGTGAATAGCGGCAGCATCACTTTAGATGGCATGGACATCAGGGATTTGACGAAAAAATCATTAAGGTCGCAAATTGGTATTGTCCAGCAGGATGTTTTTCTCTTTACCGGCACGCTCAAAGAAAATATTGCGTACGGAATGCTTGAAGCAACAGATCAGCAAATTGCAGAAGCTGCAAAGAAAGCACATTTGCAAGATTTCATTGCTTCGCTGCCGTTTGGCTATGAAACTCAAATTGGGGAAAGGGGATTAAAACTTTCGGGCGGCCAAAAGCAGCGGATTGCAATAGCGCGAATGTTCTTGAAAAATCCGCCGATTCTCATCCTGGATGAAGCTACATCCGCATTGGATACTGAAACGGAACAAATTATCCAAACAGCATTAACAGATCTTACCGTGGACAGAACTACTTTAGTTATTGCCCACAGACTTGCGACCATTCGCAATGCTAATCGGGTTGTCGTTGTAACTGAAGAAGGAATAGCAGAAGAAGGGACACATGACGAATTAATCAAGCAAGGCGGAATCTTTGCCAGCCTTCATAATGTGCAGTTTCAAAGATAAGGGCGGAGTCCGATTAGGATTCCGCTTTTTTACATGGTACAGACGATTTCTAATTGGGTACTTTGCGAATAAAAGTATCATCTTAGCGAACAAGGTTTTGAAGTTAGCGAATAAAAAATGAATACTGCAAAGAAATCATTAGATTTAGCGAATAAACAGGAAGGACATGTGGTTGGGAAGGAACGTTAAATACCTATGAAAAGATTAGGTCAATAATTTTTCAGAATAGTCAAATATAACTAGCTTTATAATCTTTTTAATTGGAAGTTTTTAACTAGAACAGGACTTATGTGGTATAGACAACTATACTCTTGCTCTATTAAGCTTAAAGTATGAAATGTAAACCTTTTCAAATGTAAAGGAGGTTATTGTAAGGGCAAAAGTCATAATAATAAAGGAGGCAATATGAAAAGCTAATCATTACTTGTTGTGCTTTCTGCTGCACTAAGTACTTCACTCTTTATTCCGGCAGTATATCCAGTATCTGCACAAAGCGGGGAAGGAGTTACGCCAACAATGGAAATAAAGGGTAACAAGAGTACGAAACACAAAGTTCATCCGGTTTTTGCATGGGATCGTCCTGGACCTGTATCTCCTGTTCTTCATCCAGGGTCTGCAGTCGGAGCGGGAATGGTTCAGCAGCAGCTTGATAAAATTGATTTAATTATGGAGGACATGATAGCAGATGGAGTTATGCCCGGTGCTGTGGCTTTTGTAGCAAGAAGGGGACATATTGTAAAACATGATGCATATGGATATGCCTACCGTTATACGGATGATAAATTTACCGAAGCTGAAAATCCAGTTGAAATGACGGAAGATTCGATTTTCGACCTAGCTTCCATCAGTAAAATATTTACAACTACAGCTGCAATGATGTTATACGATGAAGGTTCCTTTCAGCTCGATGATCCTGTAGCAAAATATATTCCTGAGTTTGCCGAGAACGACAAGGAAAATGTTACTATTCGCCAGCTGATGACCCATACTTCAGGATTTGCCGCATGGATTCCGTTACATTCCCAGGGCAGCAGCCGTGAAGATCGCATGCAGATCGTTTTTAAGTATCCTTTAGCCAATGAACCAGGCGAAGCGTATACATACAGCGACTTGAACATGATTACGCTTGGTGCACTAGTGGAACGTTTATCGGGGCAAAGGCTTGATGAATTTGTGAAAGAGCATATTACAGAGCCGCTTGGCATGAGCGATACGATGTATAACCCGCCTGATTCCTTGAAGCACCGTATTGCTGCAACAGAATATCAGCCTGCTATCAACCGGGGACTTGTATGGGGGGAAGTTCATGATGAGAATGCC
The DNA here is from genome assembly GCF_058145115.1 of Cytobacillus sp. C11.1. Taxonomy (NCBI): domain Bacteria; kingdom Bacillati; phylum Bacillota; class Bacilli; order Caryophanales; family Bacillaceae; genus Cytobacillus; species Cytobacillus sp. C11.1. Next base: position 2,745,700 of record NZ_CM176935.1, read on the forward strand.
TGGTCACTTGGTGGTGTGGCAGGCCATGCAGGCGTCTTTTCAACAGCCGCAGATCTTGCGAAATTCGCCCATATGTATGTGAATGACGGCCGATACGGAGGCAAGCAAATTCTAAAAGAAAAAACCGTAAAAGTGCTTGTTGAAAATCAGATCCCGCAATTCCCTGGCGACGACCACGGACTTGGCTGGGAGCTCGGTCAGGGATGGTTTATGGATGCACTATCTGAGGGGAATTCACTTGGGCACACTGGCTATACGGGAACTTCCATCGTTATTAATCGAAATAACGGAACAATTGCCATTCTCCTGACAAACCGTGTACATCCATCACGTAATACGGTAACAACCAATATTGCCAGAAGAGACTTTGCAAGGCAGGTTGCTGATTCGATTCCTGTTTCAATCCCTGGAAAAGGCGATGCCTGGTTCTCTGGATATGGAGATAAAGCGCAGCATAATTTGACTGCAAAAGTGGATGTAGCAGATGATGCAGTTCTGTCCTTCAATACATGGTACAGAACTGAAGCTAATTTTGACAAGGCCTATGTGGAGGTTTCTGAGGATGGCGTTAATTGGACTCAAGCAGCCCAGCCATTCACAGGCAGCAGTGTCGATTGGAATAATGAAGAAGTTGAAATTCCTGCTGGAACAACACATATTCGATTCCGATATCAGACAGACAGCACTGTAAATGGAAGGGGCTGGTATGTAGATAATGTGAAGTTAAAGCTTTCTAATAACGAAACAATTGAACCAGATTTTACAGGTGAGGGCTGGCAAAAAAGAAATTACTAGTTTTCCATCATTTGGAGAAAGTAAGCATAAGCGCATTAGGAAAATATGCAGTTAGGACGGTGTAAAAAATGAAGAAAGCGCGAAAAGTATTTTTCCTTTCTCTTCTCACATTAACCTTGGCAGTATCCCAGCTTTGGATCGGAGCTCCCGCGCAAAAGGCAGTCGCTGAAAGTGCAGTCAAGGATTTAATTATCCTGCAAAATGTTTCACAAGCTGTTACGGACGCCAATGGCGGGGATATTCAATTTAACGCCCTTCACGTTTTTGAAGGAGGGCATTTCATGGGTGTTTCTTCCGGAATGGAGTGGAGGTCTTCCAATAAAAACGTCGCAAAAGTGGACCAGAACGGAAAAGTGGCACTTACTGGACAAAAGGGCAGAACTTTTATCAGTGTAACAGATGGTCAATTTACAGACCGGATTGCCATTGATTATAAAGTGGACTCAAAGGAAAAAGGCGAGGGAAAGCCAGCTTCCAAAGCGGAGGTTATCAAGGAGCAGGGAGATCGTTATGATGTCATTGGCCACGCAATCAGAAACCTTACAATTGAAGAAAAAGTTGGCCAAATGCTGATGCCAGATTTCCGCAATTGGAATGGCGAAAACGTAATAGAAATGCTTCCTGAAATTGAGCAGCATGTAAAAGACTATCATCTGGGCGGAGTTATTTTATTCCGTGAAAATGTTGTGACAACAGAACAGACAGCCACTCTAGTTTCGGAATACCAGGAGGCTGCTGAAAAGTTCGGGCTGTTAATGACAATTGACCAGGAAGGCGGAATCGTTACACGTCTTCAATCAGGGACTGATATGCCTGGAAATATGGCTTTAGGGGCAACACGTTCCGAAGAAATTTCCCGCAAAGTCGGTAAGGCAATTGGAGAAGAGTTGGCGTCACTTGGAATTAACATGAACTTTGCTCCAGTAATGGACGTTAATAATAATCCGGATAACCCGGTAATTGGTGTTCGCTCCTTCGGGGAAAATCCTGAGCTAGTGGCAAAAATGGGAGTAGCCTACACAGAAGGACTGCAATCAGCAGGCGTAGCGGCAACAGCCAAGCATTTTCCGGGGCACGGAGATACAGCAGTAGATTCACATTTGGGCTTGCCTGAAGTGCCGCACGATAAAGAACGTCTAAAAGAGGTTGAATTGTATCCTTTCCAAAAGGGAATGGAAGCGGGAATCGATGCCATTATGACTGCACATGTTACTTTTCCTAAAATTGATGATACAAAAGCGATCTCGCAAAAAACAGGAGAAGAGATCGCAATTCCAGCAACACTTTCTTATAAAGTGCTGACCGAGCTTATGAGAGAAGAAATGGGCTATGAAGGTGTCATTACAACAGATGCGATGAATATGAAAGCCATTGCAGATCACTTTGGACCAGTTGACGCAGCTATCCGAGCAGTTAAAGCCGGTACTGATATTGTGCTAATGCCGGTTGGTCTGGAGGAAGTTGCAGGAGGTTTATTGAACGCTGTTGAAAGTGGAGAAATCTCTAAGGAACGCATTGAAGCATCTGTTGAAAGAATTTTAACATTGAAAGTAAAGCGCGGGATTATTAAAGAAGAAATACCTCAGCCGATAGATGAGAAAATAGCTAATGCACTTGAGATTGTAGGATCAGAAAACCATAAACAAGTAGAAAAAGAGGCGGCAGAGAGGTCAGTTACACTAGTGAAAAATGAAGGTGCAGCATTGCCTTTAAAGGTTGAAAATGATGATAAGATTGTTGTCGTAGGCAACAGCTTTATTGAAGACCTGGGTAATGCAGTAAAAGAAATTTATGGAAATACAGATGTAATTCAACCGGTTAATAATGAATTGACCGCAGATCAGCTGGGACAAATCAAGGATGCCAGCGCAGTAATCGTTGGATCCTACACCTTTAATGTATCCGGGCGTTCGCCGGACAGCGCTCAGATGCAAATGATTAACTCGATCATTACTGCAGCAGACGCTCCAGTTATTGCTGTCGGCATCCGCAATCCATATGACATTATGGCCTATCCGGAAGTTGATGCTTACCTCGCACAATACGGATTTAGAACAGCGAGCTTTGAAGCAACTGCAGCATCCATTTTCGGTAAAAATAACCCTTCCGGTAAGTTGCCAGTTACAATTCCAGGCGTTGAAGGCAATGTTTTATATGAATTTGGGCATGGTTTGAGCTATTAAGCAGGTTTTGTTGTACGAAAGATCAATTGATAAGTGCTTCGCATGGAAGATACCAACGAAATAATGTATCAACGATAAAGGCACGTTTATCAACGAAATTTTCAATATATCCACGAATTTGGGTAATCTTTCAACGAAACGGTCCGGACAAGTTTCTCTGGGCTTTGTCCGGCTTCGTTTTCAAACAGGGAGGGAAATCTAATGAAAAAGTGGTTTATGTCTTTTTTGACAATGATTCTAGTACTCTCTTCTTTATCCGTTGTGCTCGCAAAAAATGGAAATGGCGAAGCAAATGGCAAGGACAAAAAGTTCGAATTGGGTGTGGAAGTGCTATTAAATGAGCAAAAGCATCTAATTGAAGGGAAAAGGGTCGGCCTGATTACGAATCCAACTGGCGTTGATCAGGAGCTAAACAGCATTGTGGATCTTTTGCACAATGATCCTGATGCTGAATTGACCGCTTTATATGGACCAGAGCATGGAGTCCGTGGAAGCGCTCAGGCAGGGGAGTATGTTGAATACTATATCGATGAAAAAACCGGCCTGCCTGTTTACAGCTTATATGGACAAACTAAGAAGCCAACGCCAGAAATGCTTGAAAATGTCGATGTCCTTCTATTTGATATCCAGGATGTAGGAACGCGTTTTTACACATATATTTACACAATGGCTTATGCCATGGAAGCTGCCAAGGAAAATAATATTCCATTCATCGTGCTGGACCGCCCAAATCCCCAAGGCGGAGCAAAGGTTGAAGGGCCTGTTTTGGATATGAAATATTCTTCATTCGTAGGTAATTATGCGATTCCGCTTCGCCATGGGATGACTGTTGGTGAACTTGCGAAGTTATTTAATGAAGAATTCGGAATTGGGGCCGATTTGACTGTTGTAGAAATGAACGGCTGGAAGCGCAATATGTATTACGATGACACCCAGCTACCATTTGTCATGCCTTCTCCCAATATGCCAACGTTAGAAACGGCTTTGGTTTATCCGGGTGCGGCCTTAATTGAAGGAACGAATGTATCTGAAGGACGTGGAACGACTAAGCCTTTTGAATTAATCGGTGCTCCATTTATTAATGCAGATGACTTGTCAGCACACTTGAACAGTCTTAAATTGCCAGGTGTAACATTTAGGGCTGCTTCATTTACACCGTTCTTTTCAAAGCACTCTGGAAAGCTTTCTCATGGTATCCAGATTCATATTACAAATCGTAATTCCTTTATGCCTGTAGAAACGGGGCTTCATATCGTAAAGTCGATTCATGATATGTATCCGGAAGACTTCCAATTCCGTGCAGAAAACAGTGCAGGCATTTCCTTCTTTGATAACCTGATGGGCAACGGCTGGGTCCGTGAAGCGATAGAAGAAGGAAAATCAGTAGAAGAAATCTCTGCACAATGGCAGGAAGAACTGAATCAATTCAATCAAACACGCGAGCAATATCTTCTCTACTAAACTAGCAATCCGAAAAAAGAACTTGGTGGCAAACGCCCCCAAGTTCTTTTACATTTTACTGGAATCTTTCGACAAAATTCGGGTGGTACCTGGTACTAAAAAGGAATGCATGTTCATATTTATTATTAAATTGAGAAAGAGAGAGGTGTTTGGGATGTTGGGGTTTTTGCAGAAGATTGGTAAGTCTTTGATGCTTCCGATTGCGATTATGCCGGCGGCTGCGCTTTTGCTGAGGTTGGGGCAGGATGATCTTTTGGGGATTCCGTTTATCTCTGCAGCAGGTAATGCAGTTTTTGGTCATTTGGCCCTGTTGTTTGCAATTGGTATTGCAATTGGTTTCTCGAAGGATAGCAATGGAGCAGCAGCGCTTGCCGGAGCGGTTGGCTATTTTGTTTTAACGGAAGGTGCCGCTGCCATAAATGAAACGATTAATATGGGCGTTTTTGGCGGCATCATTTCCGGTATTATTGCAGGGCTATTATACAATAAATATCATGATATTAAACTGCCGGATTGGCTGGGGTTCTTCGGAGGAAAGCGGTTTGTCCCTATTGTAACATCACTTGTTATGCTTGTTATTGCGTTCCTGTTCGGCTATGTATGGCCTCCGGTCCAGGCAGGCATCAACAGTGTCGGTGATTGGATTATTGGGGCAGGTGCTGCGGGTGTAGGTGTCTTTGGATTCTTGAACCGTCTATTAATTCCGATTGGCCTTCATCATATTTTAAATACACTCGTATGGTTTGAGTTTGGCGAATTTACAAATGCAGCTGGTGATGTCATTAAAGGTGATCTATGGCGTTTCCTCGCAAAAGATCCATCCGCCGGAATTTTCATGGCTGGATTCTTCCCAATCATGATGTTCGGGTTGCCTGGAGCAGCGTTTGCGATGATTGCCGCAGCTAAAAAGGAGCGAAGAAAGGCAATGGCCGGGGCGCTTGCCGGTCTTGCCTTTACTTCTTTCCTGACAGGCATCACAGAACCGATTGAATTCTTATTTATGTTCTTATCACCTGTTTTATATTTCATTCATGCAATTTTAACAGGACTCGCAATGTCTATTGCCTATGTTCTGGATATACACCACGGCTTTGGGTTCTCAGCAGGCGCGATAGATTACTTCTTGAACTTTGGTATTGCCCAGAAGCCGGTACTGCTGGCAGGTATAGGATTCATCTATGCACTTCTGTATTTTGTTATCTTCTTCTTCCTGATTATAAAATTAAACTTGAAAACCCCAGGACGTGAAGATGAGGTTGAAGGTGAATTTGAAGACAATTTTTCTATTAAAGGAAATTATGCTGAAGCAGCAAATCGTTACCTTGATGCATTAGGAGGAAAAGAGAATCTTATTGAAGTCGATAACTGTGTAACCCGGCTTCGATTGAAAGTAAAAGATATGTCATTAATAGACGAAGCTCGATTAAAACAGCTTGGCTCAAAAGGCGTAATAAAACTGAGTAAAACTGACCTTCAAGTGATAGTAGGGACTGATGTGGAGTTTCTATCCAATGAATTGAAAAAGAAATAAATGATAAGCTGGCTCTTTATCAAAGGAGCCAGCTTTTTTGTGGTTAAATACAAGTGATACCTAAGAGTGTTCATTACCAACAAACATACGCAATAAAGGTAATTAGTTAGTTTCGGTCTTTGAAATAGAGTGTTAGACATAGTTACCAAATCCTAATTTGTTTTCCGGTAGTCTCACAGTTTTTCCAAAGGATCTTATGGTTTTCCCTGCATACTAAGAAATGAACCCAAGGACAAGGCCCTTTTTCCTGAACTATGACGTTCGTTTACGCATGTCCAATTTTCAAACATAACATAACAAGGTAAGGGTTTCCTTATTAATTGATTGTAAAGGGGGGAATGACCAATGGTAGGACCTTTAACGGCTTTACTTGTTATTTTTTTGGCTTTTGTTTTGTTTTTTGCCAGTATTTGTGTACCTTCATTAGAAGATGACATTCAAGAAAAAATTTGCAGGCTTTTGGGATGCACTCCAACGAATGGATAGAAAAGAGCTGAACAAAGCTTGACTAAAAACCCTGGTATACAACACCAGGGTTTATCTTTTAGGCAATCCCCCAAATTCTTTATCCTTGGATGTTTGTACATATCCATACTGCCATTGCTTCATAGAATGTTAATTAGGAAGGGGGAAGGAATATGGAAGAAAAAAATAAGGAACAACTGAATACATTCGAAAATGATGCTTTTAAAAAAATGGCCGAAAACTTAATTAAGGAAGAAGACCTTGACTTTGGCTCAATCTTTAAAATGGCCAATAACCTTCTAAAAGATGATTCTCTTATGGAATTAGTTGAAGAAATCGGCAAGACATCTATGCAAGCTGAAGATAATGCTGATGAAGAATTATCTAATGAAGGTGGTAAAGGCCAAGATAGTGAATTTGAGGCATTAAAAAAAGATATAGCAGCATTAAAGGCGGAGTTGAAAAATACTAATAGGGAAGTAGCCGAATTAAAGAAAGAAAATGCTTCACTGTTACGCCTTTATCTAAAAGTGTTAAATGCAGCAAACAATGATTTTAAAAAAAGTGTTAGTCTTATAACAGGTTTTAGCAAGCTTCTAAAATAGCTGCCAAAAAGCATTACTTTAACGAGTAGTGCTTTTTTTGTATTCAGAACGGTTTGTTAGTGATAGACCTGCTCACTAAAAAAACATTAAAATAATATTAAAATCTATTGAAAGACGGTGAGCCATTTGGAAGATAAAGCAGCATTATTGGCCCAGCAGCAGCTGGATGCCTATAATCAGCAGAATATTGAGGAGTTTTTGGAAGTATACAGTGAGGATGTTGTAGTCATGCACTTTCCTGGCGACGAGATAGTATATACAGGGAAAAATAAAATGAGGGAAAGATACAGCCAGTTGTTCAGAAATAACCCAAACCAGCATGCTGAGCTGCTTTCCAGAATGGTAAAAGGCAATATTGTTATTGATCATGAGTATGTTACAGGACGATCGAACGGGCCTGAAATAAAAGCAATAGCGATGTATGAAACATGGGATAATAAAATCCAAAAAGTCTGGTTCGTAAAATAAAATACTGTGAATTAAAAAGTTCGGGCAGCGATAAAAAAGGTATTGTGATTTTAGTGAAAATCATTGATAATCTTTTAAAGATAGAGTGATACTCATCTATAAACTTTGCTGATGAGGGGGAGTACATTGAAAATTCGTGTTTCCGCTGTGCAGTATCATCTGCACACCATTCGTTCATTTGAAGACTTTGCTAAACAGTGTGAGCATTATATTAAAACAGCCCAGGAATTCGGGTCGGAATTTGTTTTGTTTCCGGAATTTTTTACAACACAGCTTCTGTCAATTGGGAGCGAGCAGGGAACATGCCTGACGATTAACGAATTGCCTGGTTTTACTGATCAATATCGAACACTTTTCTCTACTTTTGCTAAAGACACAAATATGCATATCATTGGCGGTACTCACGTGATTAACAGGGATGGCCGCTTATATAATGTTGCCCATTTATTTTATCCGGACGGAAGGATTGAAGAGCAGGCCAAGCTGCATATAACGCCAACTGAGGTTCATGAGTGGAATATGTCTCCTGGTGAAGGGCTGCAGGTATTTGATACTGAAAAAGGCAGAATTGCTGTTCTGACTTGCTATGACATTGAGTTTCCTGAAATCGTCCGCATGGCTAAGGCAAAAGGTGCAGACGTTATATTCTGTCCTTCTTGCACAGATGATCGACATGGATTCCATCGGGTCCGCTACACAAGCCACGCTCGTGCGATTGAAAACCAGGTATATGTAGTAGTGACCGGTACAATCGGATCTCTCCCGACAGTTGACTTCATGCGTGCCAATTTCGGCCAGGCTGCAGTCATAACGCCCAATGATATTCCTTTCCCGCCTAAAGGGATTATGGTGGAAGGCGAGCTGAATGACGATATGATTGTAACAGCTGACTTGGATTTAAGTCTTTTATACGAAGTGCGTGAGCAGGGGTCTGTAACGACCTGGCGTGACCGCAGAACCGATTTGTACACAGACTGGGAAAAAGAGAATATTGAAGGTTAAATAATGGCATACAGAAGCGATTTCTATGTTTATGATACTGAAAAGCCGGTGCCTGTTACCATTCGGAACTATACAAAGGCAGACTTTGGAGAGTTGATTAAGATTCAGTCTGATTGTTTTCCACCGCCCTTTCCATCTGAGCTTTGGTGGAATAAGGAACAGCTGACAAATCATATTGAGTTATTCCCTGAAGGTGCATTATGCATTGAAGTGGATGGCGAATTAGCAGGATCGTTGACAGGTCTGATTGTTGACTTTGATCCTTTGCATCCACACCATTCTTGGGAGGAAATAACCGATAATGGGTATATCCGCAACCACAATCCGGGTGGAAATACTTTATATATTGTTGATATTAGTGTGCGCCCGAAATATCGTAAGCTCGGATTAGGTAAACTGATGATGCAGGCTATGTATCAGGTTGTTATTCAACTGGGGCTGGCTAGGCTGCTTGGAGGCGGCAGGATGCCTGGGTATCATAAAGCAGCGAAGGAAATGTCAGCCGAGAAATATTTGCAAAAAATAATTGCAGGAGAGAAGAAAGATCCGGTAATCACTTTTTTGTTAAGATGCGGGAGAACACCTATGGCTGTTGTAGAAAATTATTTAGAAGATGAGGAGTCACTTAACTGCGGAGTTTTAATGGAATGGAAAAACCCATTTAAGCAATGAGTGGCTTTGTCCGCCGTGAAGTTTTGTCACACCTGGGATATAAAAAGCTTGGTTTTCCATATATCCATCCTTCATGGGAAAATGGTGGTGAAGCGGTTAAAGGTCTTGATTTTTGTTTTATGCCTTTTGATGAAAATGTTAGTGATGTCTCTTCGGAATAAGTAGTTAATTTCCTAACTAAGTACTATTCTGTACTTTCAACGAAGCCACAGGAATCCGATCACAAGCCCTTGTATTCAAGGGCTATTTATTTTGCAATGTTTAGCCTGACCAAGGGAAAGGTAAAGGAAACAAAATTGCTGTATGAATGAAAGAGAGGGATATAAGATGGTTTTAAAAAGAATTATAAAAGCATTTATTGTAAAGAATGGTGTTACTTTGGTAAAAAGGTACGTCGTCCCGGCTGTAAAAAGAAAGCTTAAAAGCAAAAGATAAATATATGGCATCTTCCATAAAGGAAGGTGCTTTTTTATTTAGTAAGGGTCTAAAGCTATAAAGGTAAACCAGTTATCCGTAGTGAAAACTTCATATATTTTAAAATTTACTGGTTCAATAGAAAGATAAAAAGCTTGTCTATTTATGTAGAAACATTAGGAAATATTGGTTATATGAAAAGTTCTGAATTTTCATTAATATTAAGACTACACTATTTCGGGTCACTTAATTTATAGGAGTCCTAAATAGATCATGATTTGACTACATAGGTGATTATTGATTTCTAATTAAGGGAGGAATTACATTGAAAAAGAGAATTTTAGTTCATACTGCATTGGCAGGTGCTTTAGTTTTTTCGGCAGGAGGAGCCTCAGTTTCAGCTCATGATGAACTAGGCGGAGGGGCAGAAAAAGGTGATAGCCTGGCTGGTGTTGAATTAGCAGTTCCTTTGCTTGAAGGCAGCAAAAATACTGGTAATCTTCAGGAAGTGGCTGCTGTTCCGCTTAAGGAATTACGTGAAGGTGTAAAAAACTCAACAGGTGATGTATATGCTCACAAAGGTTATGCATATTTAGGGACACATTCAGCAAATGGGGGTGCAGGCGGTGTTCGTGTTTTTGATATGAAGGATCCTTCAAACCCAGTAGAGGTTGCTGCATTTGCAAATATCCCTGGAACCTGGCAGGAAAAAGTGATTGTTAAAACAGTCGACACTGAGAATTTCAAAGGTGACTTGGCAGCTGTCAGTGTGCAAAAGCTGGACCGTTTTGATCCTAACTCAAAAGGAGGTTTTGTCTTATATGATGTGACAAATCCCCGGGAGCCGAAGGAGCTTGGTTTTTGGGAAGATACTTCAGGAGCGAGAGGAACTCATGAGCTCTATTTAACAGTTCAGGGAAATAATGTTTATGTGCTGACTGCTAATTGTTATGCTGACTACTACTCGCATGGTGAAAGTATGGATGTTACGATTGTTGATGTGTCCAAGCCAGCAAGTCCGGAAACCATTTATGAATTTAATCCACGCGACTATATTTCCGAAGTAAGTGACGAGAACTACGATGGCTATAATTGGACTGACGAAGAAGGAATTCAGAGAACTGCTTTTGCTCATAGTGTAAAAACAGATGGAACTGGTAAAACAGCTTTCCTCTCTTACTGGGATTTAGGAACGATTATGCTTGACATCAGTGATGCCAAAAATCCGGTCTATCTGGGAAGAACGGACTTTGCCAATGATGTACAAGGCGCGGCACATTCCATGGATTTGGCAAAAGGGGGCACAGTTTTAGTTGAGACCAGAGAAGTTTTCGGGCCAAAAAGGGAAGGCTTTGAGTCAGCATATGGCTATACGATGATTTATGATATTAAAGATAAAACAAATCCAAAGCTTTTAAGCACATTCAGAACAGATTTTACGGAAACGATTCCAGGCGGGGCTACAGTCCATGATCCAAAGGTACAGGGAAACACCCTTTATTTATCTCATTATTCCGGTGGGGTTAGAACAGTTGACATTACTGATCCATCTAATCCGGAAGAAATTGGAGTCTATATCCCTAGCAGATCAAACATTTGGGGAGTTTTTGTAGATCGGAATTATGTGCTGGCATCAGATATGGGTACAGGATTGAAGGTTCTCCAGAAGAACGGCAGCCAATAATCTAGCGAAAAGGGTTTATTATATGGGACTCCTGTTCTTTCACGAAAATCATTTTATAAAAAATGATAAAAAGGGAGGACCATTGGCAAATTCATTTTCATTAGAAAAAGCGAAGGATATACCAAAAACACATCATTTTAACCTATGAGAAGCGTCGGAAAATTATAAGGCAATTGCATAGGAACGTATCCCCTCCTTTTAGTCTTTTTTTATATGAAAACCGGCTGGTTTCTCAGCCGGTTTTTTCATTTGCTTATATATTCTGCGCATATCTTTCATCCGGAATTTTGTTTAGCATTACATAAAGGCTAACTGGTTCATCTCCACTGTTTTTAAAAGAAAACTCTTCCTCACCACTAGCATGTATGACATCTCTTTCAGCAACCTCAGAAGGACTTCCATCAATCGTCAGTGTTCCTTCTCCTTGAAGAACCATCAAATATACTTCAGTACCCGGATGCTTATGGGCAGGAAGCTCCTGACCAGGCATAAAGTTAAGGACGAATACGGTGCTCTCACCCTTTTTAAAAAGAATCCGTTTTGTAAACTGTTTATCGCTATATTCCATTGCAGAGACAATTGATTGTTTCTCCATATTAATAACCTCCAAAAGTTTATTGTCTGCACCTTAATGATAATGAACTTCATTGATCAAGGTGATGATATAAATCACTTCCTTTGCTTTTTATGACAATGCCTAGCCATATTAATCATTATCATCTACTAAAGTTTAACTTTTTTAATCAAGGGTAGTGAAAACCTATGAAACTGATTTTTTGAAAGGATGTTGATTGAGTTGCCAGATTCTCTGAATATAAAAATAAATGGAGTAGAATTGAAGGCAAATCCGGATAAAACCGTTTTGCAATTATTAAATGATAGTTCGATTGAAATTCCACAGGTTTGCTACCACCCGAGCCTGGGTGCAATCGAAACATGTGATACATGCATTGTTTCTGTAAACGGAGAACTGGTGCGTTCCTGTTCTACAAAAATAAAAGATGGGGACGTTATTGATACGATTGATCCTAATGTAAAAGAAGCCCAGACCATCGCCATGGATAAAATTCTCTTTAATCATGAATTATATTGTACAGTTTGTGATTATAACAATGGGGGATGTGAAGTACATAACACCGTTAAAGCAATGAAAATTAACCATCAAAGCATCCCTTTCGATCAAAAACCATATGAAAGAGATGATTCACATCCTTTTTATAGATACGATCCCGACCAGTGCATACTATGCGGCCGATGTGTCGAGGCATGCCAGGATGTCCAGGTCACAGAAACGCTTACGATCGACTGGGAAAGACAGCGCCCAAGAGTCATTTGGGACAATGATGTACCAATCAATGAATCCTCTTGTGTTTCATGTGGACATTGTTCCACCGTTTGCCCATGTAATGCCATGATGGAAAAAGGAATGGAAGGGGAAGCAGGCTTTTTAACAGGCATCGCTAAAAATACGCTGCGCCCAATGATTGAAATCACCAAAAATGTCGAGACTGGCTATGGATCAATCCTGACAATATCTGATATGGAAGCAGCAATGCGTGAGGAAAAAATCAAAAAAACAAAGACTGTCTGCACGTACTGTGGAGTTGGCTGCAGCTTTGACGTGTGGACAAAGGGCCGGGAAATCCTGAAGGTTGAACCTCAGGCTGAAGCGCCTGCAAATGGAATCTCAACTTGTGTGAAAGGGAAATTCGGCTGGGACTTTGTTAACAGTGAGGAACGCTTAACGAAGCCATTAATCCGGGAGGGAGATTCATTCCGGGAAGCTGAATGGGAGGAAGCATTGGATCTGATCGCACGGAAATTCACTGAAATCAGAGAGCAGAACGGACCTGATGCCCTCAGTTTCATTACATCATCAAAATGTACAAATGAAGAATCATACTTAATGCAGAAGCTTGGAAGGGCTGTATTAGGAACAAATAATGTTGATAACTGCTCAAGGTATTGCCAGACACCTGCGACTGTTGGATTATTCCGGACAGTCGGGCATGGGGGAGATGCCGGTTCTATCGAAGATATAAAGAACTCTGAATTGGTGCTTATTATCGGTTCCAACACGTCTGAATCGCATCCTGTATTATCAACCAGAGTGAAACGTTCCCAAAAGCTAAACGGCCAAAAGGTCATCGTTGCTGATTTGAGGGAACATGAAATGGCCGAGCGTTCTGATCTTTTCGTTCGTCCTCGTGCAGGTACCGATATGGTTTGGCTGTCTGCGGTTACAAAATATATTATCGACCAGGGATGGGCAGATGAGAAATTTTTAAAAGAAAAAGTAAATGGATTAGAGGAATTTGTACAAAATCTTGATAAATATACGATCGAATACGCAGAAAAAACAACAGGCATTTCTAAGGGGAATTTAATTAAAATAGCAGAAATGATCCATGAAGCAAATTCAGTTTGCGCATTATGGGCAATGGGGGTTACTCAGCACCTTGGCGGAAGTGATACTAGTACCGCCATTTCCAACCTGCTTCTCGTAACAGGAAATTACGCTAAACCTGGTGCAGGCGCCTATCCTTTAAGGGGCCATAATAATGTCCAAGGTGCAGGAGACTTTGGAAGCAGCCCGGATAACTTGCCGGGATATCAAAAGGTTACAGACCCTGAAGTGAGAAAGAAGTTTGAGAATGCATGGGGAGTGAAGCTGCCAGAACAGGTGGGAATGAACAACCACGAGATGGTAGAGGGTATCCATGAAGGCCAGTTGAAAGCAATGTATTTAAAGGGCGAGGACATGGGCCTTGTTGATTCCAATATCAACTATGTACAAGCTGCTTTTGAAAAACTGGATTTCTTTGTAGTCCAAGACATTTTCCTCTCGCGTACTGCTGAATTTGCGGATGTCGTTCTTCCTGCAAGTCCAAGCCTTGAAAAAGAGGGAACATTCACAAATACAGAAAGAAGAATTCAGCGATTATACCAGGCATTTGAACCGCTTGGAGATTCCAAGCCGGACTGGCAAATAATCATAGAGATTGCCAATCGTCTGGGAGCGGGATGGACATACACTCATCCAGGAGAAATAATGGCTGAAGCAGCTATGCTCATGCCGATATACTCAGGTGTAACATATGAGAGATTGGAAGGATACAAGAGTCTGCAATGGCCAGTTACGGAGGACGGAACAGACAGTCCGCTCTTGTATACAGAAGGCTTTCCATTCCCGGATGGCAAAGCAAGGCTTTACCCTGTCGATTGGACACCTACTCTTGAGTTCCCGATTGAATATGATATTCATGTCAATAATGGCCGCTTGCTCGAGCATTTCCATGAAGGGAATATGACATATAAATCAAAGGGAATCAGCTCAAAAACACCGGAAGTCTTCTTGGAAGTCTCACCTGACCTTGCTGCTGAACGTGGCCTGAAAGATGGGACACTGGTTCGTTTAACCTCTCCATACGGGAATGTTAAAGTAAAATGCCATATAACCGACAGGGTTAAAGGCAAAGAGGTCTATCTGCCGATGAATGATAGAGGAGAAGCAGCAATCAACCTATTGACAAGCAGCTATGCCGATAAAGATACGGATACGCCTGCATACAAGGAAACAAGGGCAAAACTTGAAATTCTAAGTGAAGAAGGAATCAATCCACTTCCAAAAATAAATCACCGCTATGGAAATCCGCAGCCGCAGATCGGTGTCAATGTTCAGAAAAAGTGGGCACGAAAGGATTATATTTTCCCTGGAGATATGGTGAAAAAGGAGCGGAAGCAGCATGGCTAAAGCGATTAATAATATAAAGCGTTTCGAATTAAGTCCCGAGGACAAACGCAAAAAGGACTTGGAAGAAGTCGAAAATGCCCTTATTGATAATAAGGAATCCATTCTCGAACTCCTTTCAGTTGTTAACCATATGCATGATAGAGGTGTTCTTTCCCTATTAAACGGCTTGTTTGGACAGGGAGACAAAGTATTGAACGTGCTTGTAAAAGCGGTAGACAAACCAGAAGCCACAAACACGATTAAAAACCTGCTTCTAATGGTTGGAACACTGGGTACGATAAATGTCCAGCAGCTGGAGCCATTGCTGCTTAAATTAAATTCCGGTATAGCCCGAGTTGCCGAATATAAAGAAACGGATGAAAGAACGAGCTATTTTGATTTAGTAAAAGTATTAAAAGACCCAGAAGTAAACAGGGCTGTCACACTGCTGATTACCTTCCTTAAAGGAATGGGAGAAGATACAAGCGGAATGGAAAGAACGACACAGCTTCCCGAAGACCAGAATCTTCATAAAAGGGAGAATAACGAAAAAGATGTTTCACCAAATAAAAGAGAGTAATATAGCACAAACCAGAGACCTGAGCGGTCTCTGGTTTTTTTAATTAGTCATACAAAATACTTTATTTGGAAGAATAGTGGGTAAATAGACATATTAATTGGTAACATTATCATGAAAATCAAGGAACTAGTAAAATTTTTGTGGAAATATGGAAAATCATGTACTAGAATGTCACTATAGGGAAAAAAGAGTTACATAAAATCTAAAAAGACTAGTTTCTATATAAAAAACATTAAACATACAGCACCATAAGAGAAAGTTTTAGAAAGAGGGTAATTAAGTGGGCATCATAAATGAAGATAGTTTCATTGAAACAGTCCACATGAAGGGTGTGCAAATTTCTCTAATCGCTTCAGGAGATGGTACTGAAATAATATATCACAGACTTGATCCGGACACCCGCTGGGGACTCGAACCTTCAGAAGGTTGGGATGCCTTAGAGTATTTGCATGTCCTTTCTGGAAGTTTGAATTTAAAAACTAAAGTTGGCACAAAAGCGATAAAAGCAGGCGATTCATTTTATAAAAACCCTGTTGATGAACATTATATATTTCAAGCACAAGGAATGACTGAATTCCTATACGTCACATCACAACCTGTTTTTCATCAATATAGTAAAGTTACCAAAGAATTAATGGAATTATCAGTAGCAATAGAACAAAAAGACGGTTATACTGTCGATCATTGTCATCGAATAAATCGTTTATCTATGATGGTCGGGGAAAAGATAGGGTTAAATTCAAAGCAAATGAAAAGTTTGAATATAGCTTCTTTCCTGCATGATGTTGGCAAGTTGAAAATTCCACTTGAGATTCTTCAGAAACCAGAAGCGTTAACATCTGAAGAATGGGATATTATGAAGAAACATTCTTCATACGGGAGAGAAATCCTAGAGGAAATTGGATTACCTTTTTTAGTAGATGCGGGCAAAGTCGTGGAACAACACCATGAAAGGTACGATGGTAAAGGCTATCCTAAAGGGTTAAGTAAGGATGAGATCAGAATAGAATCTTCTATTATATCTGTAGTAGATTCTTTTGACGCAATGACATCTGATAGGGTTTATCGAAAAGGAAGAACAATAGAGGAAGCTTTAAAAGAAATTGTAGACAATAGCGGTAAAATGTATCATCCAAGAATTGTAGAAGTATTTTTATCATTAAAAGATAATATTAGTTAAAAGGGGAGTATACATTGAAAAAAATAGCATTGTTACTAATGGTAGTTTTAATTGGTTCAATTTTTAACTTAAAACAAGCAGAAGCTGCATACTTATCAGAACACGACAAATACGTAGAAGTATCTTATGAAAAAGCAAGAGAAATAGCCGATTTACTTGGACTGGCAAATGTGCCATTAGGGGAAGAAACAGCAAAAATGTCTTTTGAAATGCAAGAAAACTTAATCTCTAAAATTGAAAAAATTCTTAATACTGAAATTGACCATTACTATATTTGGTTAACTGTTAATGGTGAGCCAGTCTTAGGAATTGATCCACCATTTGTATTATATTAATATTGATTAGAAGACACTTAAAGGGATTACTTCTTAAGTGTCTTTTTAAGTTTTTGGATAATTGAAGAACAAACTGTTTGATGACATGAATTTAAAGGTATTACATAAAAGTGGCCGATTATAAGAATAATAAAATCTGTATTTTTAGGAACTGGTAGAAAAATATAAATTTATTACAGAGAGGGTAGACAGCGATGAATCCAAAATTTCAGCCGCTTTTTGAAGACTTTATTTTTTCGAATGGGATATCGCTTAAAAACCGTGTCGTAATGGCACCAATGACTAATTTTTCATCCAATGAGGATGGGACAGTAAGCGATGCAGAAGTAGAGTATTATGCCCGCCGCTCAAAAGGCGTTAGTATGGTAATTACCGCTTGCACTTTTGTAACAGCTAACGGAAAAGGGTTTCAAGGAGAGTTTGCAGGGCATACGGATGAGATGGTTCCCAGCTTAAAAAAGCTTGCATCTGCTATAAAAGAGCAAGGTGCAAAAGCTATTCTGCAAATCTTTCATGGAGGACGAGAATGTCCACCTGAGCTGGTGCCGGATGGTGACATTGTTTCCGCCAGTGCTGTTGCGTCAGAACGCGGCGGTGCTAAAGAGCCCAGGGCACTTAGCGGACAGGAAACAGAAGAAATCATTAAAGCATTTGGTGAGACAACACGGCGTGCTATAGAGGCAGGTTATGACGGAGTTGAAATTCATGGAGCAAATGGCTATTTAATTCAGCAATTCTTCTCCCCGCACTCTAACCGGCGTGAAGATCAATGGGGAGGCAGTCTTGAGAAAAGAATGGCATTCCCATTGGCGGTAATTGAAGAAGTAAAGAAAACAATTACTGAACATGCTAAGGAGCCTTTCCTGGCAGGCTACCGTTTTTCGCCTGAAGAGCCAGAAAAACCAGGAATAACAATGGCTGATACTTTAGCTTTAATTGATGTTTTGGCGGAGAAGGGCCTGGATTATCTTCATGTATCCCTGCAGGATTTCTGGTCTGAACCAAGAAGAGGGGTGGAGGATAAACGATCCCGCATGGAAATTATTCAGGAGCGTGTTGGAGACCGTATACCAGTTATTGGGGTTGGCTCTTTATATAGTGCAGTTGAAGCCCTGCATGCATTAGAAAAAAGTGGTGTTCCTTTGATTGCACTTGGTCGTGAGCTTATAATAGACCCGGATTGGGTAGAAAAGATACAAAGCGGGCGCGAAGAAGAAATTGAAACAAAGCTCGATAAAAATGCTCAGGGTCGTTTGGTTGTTCCAGACCCGCTCTGGCAGGCAATTATAAATACACCTGGCTGGTTCCCGGGTGTTGAATAGCAAAAAAACCCAAGGTGCTGCCAAAAGCCCTTGGGTTTTATTCTTATCTTAATAATAGGCTGTTTTCGCAAAGTTTGTTGCTTACAAACTAGTTTTAATTACTGAGTTGATTGGAGTGAAAGGCACTTGATCCTCGAAAATGCATTCGCATTTTCTTCGTGCGGTGCTTATTCGAGGAAGATTATTCAATGTCCTGCGGGAAGAGAGGGAGCGGGAGACCCCGCAGGCGTGAAACGCCGAGGAGGCTCCCGTTCCTCCCCGCGGGTTCGCTGCGTGACTGGAGCGGAAATCAACGGGCAAGCTTTATAGTTCAAAAAGACAATCTATACTATAAGAGTCTAATAATAAAAAGGAAATGGGAAAATGAATGGAAAAGCGAAAGCATAGAATGGAAAACGGCGTCTCCGGTATCTGCGGTATCTTCTTCTTCCATATCCGCCATACCCTCCATATATTCTTGACTCATTTTCTTCAACATCCTCAGGCACCATCATTGTTACGCCTTCATCATCCATATCCTCGATGATTCCTTCAACTTGAGAACCGTCCTTCATTTGGGCGATCACATGGTAATTCATATATTTTTGGCATTGGCTCTTGGCATCCCGGAAGTCCTGATCCTCACGGTTCCATGAAACAGGCAGGTTTCCATGTGCATTAAAATAATACATAAGCATTCCTCCTTTGCATAATCAGGGTATTCACCTATATGGAAAAAAGTGAGTTGCTTAAGAAGTTTTTACCAGTCAAAATACAAAAGAAATGGATCTCCAAAAGGAGATCCATTTCTTTGTTGTTATTTATTTGGTTCCGAAGGATAGGAGATCTCTTCCAGAGCCTCTCCAGCATCAGATTCAGTTCGGTTATGGACGGCTAGATCACCTAAAGACACAATTCCTACAAGTTTGCCGTCATCTACGATTGGAAGGCGGCGAATTTGTACATCAGCCATAATATCAGCCGCTTCTTCAGGTGTCATTGTTACAGTTCCCCTCACCGGATCGCCGGTCATTACCTGTGACACCGGTGCATCGAGCGGCAACTCTTCAGCAAGGCCTTTTATTACCAGGTCCCGGTCAGTTGCTAAGCCCACTAATTCATTATCTTGTGTAATAGGCATTACACCAACATCCAATTCCTTCATCTTTGCTGCCACATCCATAAGGGTATCATTTGGTGAACAGCTTTCTACCTCTGTTGTCATCATTTCAGTGATTTTCATAGGTATTACCTCCTTATCCGAATTTGTTATTCTGATATTAATGATTTCCCCGAGGTAGCAGGTGCGAAACGTAATATAAAAAATAACCAATAATTGATAAATTTAAGGTTCGAAATCCTATAACAAAAAAAGAACCCAAATCGGATTCTCTCATTTGTTATTCTTATATATTTATGTTGTTAGCATAAATTAACTTTGCTTCTCAGAAATAATTCTTTCCGGGTGTGAATAGACATTGAAGGTGTTTCCGCGGATAAAACCAACTGCGGTAATATTCAAATCATCTGCGAGCTTAATAGCGAGATTAGTAGGGGCAGATTTTGAAAGGATGATGCCAACTCCAATTTTTGCCGCTTTTAATAATACTTCTGAAGATATTCTGCCGCTAAATGCAATAATTTTATCCCTGACAGGAATACGGTTTTCAATACAGTAGCCAAGGATTTTATCTAATGCATTATGGCGTCCGATATCAGTCCTGCTGGCAATCAACTCATCAGCTGAAAATAATGCGGCATTATGTACCCCTCCGGTTTCCTGGAACGTAACACTGCCTTCCTGAAGCTGCTCCATAAACGAGATACATTGCTGTGGAGTCAAAGTCATTTTAGAAGTGGAGGTTTTAGCAGTTCGGGCATCATTATGGAAATAAAATTGCCTGCTTTTTCCGCAGCATGAACCGATAAATCTTTTTGAATGAAATTCATGGCTTGCTGTGATAGTCTTAGCGTGTAAATCTACATATGAATAGCCTTTGCTTTCGTCTATTTGTATATTTTTAATTTCGTCTATTCTCCGGATAAAACCCTCTGAAGCCAGAAAGCCAATTGTCAGCTCTTTGATGTTATCTGGGCTGCAGACCATAGTGGCGAACTCCTCGCCATTCAGATGAATGGTTAATGGATGTTCTGATACAATTTCATCATGTGTTTCCTGCAAAACCCCATCCTGAAATTTAACAATTTTACTGCTGTTGCTGATTTGGCTGTCCATGTAAGCCGCCTCCTAATTTCTGTTCAACTAACAAAAATATTAGCACAAAATCACAATTAGGCAAGAAATTAATATTGGCATAGTGTTAATATAGATGCGGTACCTGGTACCGGCTTATTTGTTTGACAATAATGGCGATAATTGCTTAACTTATAAAAGTGAGTAGCAGTTTATGTTTTTAGGGAAAATAAATGGATATTAGAGGGTTGGATAGATGAATAAGTATGAAGCTGAATTTAGTAATTTAGTGCGCTCCTTCAGGAAAAAGCATATGGGTAAAGGGCCAAGCCAGGTTAGGACAACTTTCTGTAAAAATTGGGCTATTTGTGAGATGGAAGGAAATCTGTCTCCTGTAGAAAAGTTTATTGCCAGTGCAGATGAAGGAAAACAAATGCTTCGTGCAGCCCGAACTGAAATGGTAAAAGAAATGTATAAAAAAAATCGTCCTTCAGAAATGGAAGACTTCCTGCAGGCGAAACTTATCGACCTATTTGTTGACATTGATATAGAACGTGATTTTGGGATGTCCGTTTTTGTTTTTGATCAGGATATTCAAAGCAAATTTAGGAGTTAGCAAATAGAATTATTTGTCGTGTTCCTTCTATAATTAAAAGCATCATAACTAAAGGCTGAAATTCCGAGGAGCTCAACTCGGTTTTTAGTCTTTTTTTATTGGCTCTGTTAAAGCTCATTGTTGATTTTTTTCATCCTGTTGATTGGAGTGGAAGGAGCGAAATCCTCGAAAATGCATTCGCATTTCCTTCGTGCGGTGTTGATTCAAGGATGCTGATTCAACGTCCAGTGGGAGAAGAGAGTCAAAGGGAGACCCAGCAGGCTTAATGCTTGAGGAGGCTCCCGGACCGCCCGCGGTTCGCTGAGCTCCTGGAGCGGAAATCAACAGGCGAGTTTAACAGAACCTTTTTTATTAAATGAAGAAAAAAACACGAAAAATGTCATACCCAATTGGCGAAAAAAGGGGTTTAATGTCACGAATGAAATATTTTTGTAATGTTTATATTACAAGCCTGTCAAATAACGGTGGTATAATCCTCCATAGAAAGACAAATTTACTATAAGTTTATTGTAATCGCTTAATTTTAAAATACATAGTGCAAAAGTTATATATATTTCATAAGCTGGCGGGGTTTGGCCGAGTACATATCAGAAAGCAGGGAGTAATTTTGAAAAGAAAGCTGCTCGTTTTAAATACTACAATTATGCTTGGGCTTGGAAGTGCTTTTTCTATTCCGGGCGTTAATGCGGAATCTATTAATAAATTACATAATCAAAAAAGTGAAATCCAGCAGCAGAGATCAGACATACAAACCAGCCTTGCCAAGGCTGATCAGGAATTAGTTTCAGTATTAAAGGAAATATCCGAACTAAAGATAAAGATTCAAAGAGTAGAGAAAGCGATTGAAGATAATAATAAATTAATAGAAGACACACAAAGCAATATTACGAGCACTCAATCCGAATTAGATGAATTGCAAGCGGAAATGGAGATCATCGAAAAAAGAATCGAAAAGAGAAGCTCTGTTTTGAAACAGAGAGCTCAGTCGTTCCAGGAAAGCGGCGGAACAGTAGCTTATTTAGATGTTCTGCTTGGTGCTTCAAGCTTCAGTGATTTTGTTGACCGTGTTGATGCAGTTACGACTTTCGTTCAGGCAGACAAACAATTAATGTCGGAACAAGAAAAGGATAAAAAAGAACTTGAAGAGAAAAAGGCTGCAGTTGAAGAAGAGTTGTCCAAATTGAACGGTATGTTGACCGAGCTGGAAGGCATGCAGGCTAATATGGCGGAACAAAAACAGCAGAATAACTTGCTGATTCAGCAGCTGAAAGTAAAAGAGGGCAGTATTGCTGAAAAGAAGGCGAAGCTTCTAACTGAGGATAGCAAATATGCTTCTATGATTGCTGAAATCGAACAAAGCTTAGCTGCTCAAACTGCGACTATATCACCATCATCTCCAGGGGCAGATAGATCTAAAACACAAACAACAGTAAGAAAGGACAAGCCGGGCAGCTCCAGCAGTACTGCACCTAAGCAAACAGTTAATGGAAGCAGTGCAGTTAATATTGTCACAACTGCTGGCAACAAGTATATCGGCAATTCGGTTTATGTGTTTGGCGGCGGCAGAAATGCTTATGATATTGCCAATGGAAGATTTGATTGTTCTGGATTTGTTAATTGGTCATTTGCTCAAGCAGGAATTAAGGTAGGAGCCAGCACAGATTCTCTTAAATACGCTGGAAGCCAGGTTTCTGCCAGCGAAATGAAGCCTGGAGACCTCGTTTTCTTCGATACGTATAAAAAGGATGGACATGTGGGCATTTACCTTGGCGGCGGAAAATTCATCGGCTCCCAAAGCTCAACTGGGGTCGCGATTGCCAATATGTCAAGCGGCTACTGGAAAAATGTATTTAATGGCCGTGTAGTCCGGGTAATAGAATAATAGTTCAAACCTGATCACCATGCGAAAGCATGACTGGTCAGGTTTTTTTGTTCTCCAATATCAATTCCTGCTGGAGTGGCAGCAAGATTAATAAGTAAGCCCTTCTTCCTAGTAAAACACTAAAGTATAAGAAAGAAGATATAAAATACTTAAAATCTTAATTAAATTCTAAATATTTTATTGATTAATACAATTCATCGTGCTTTAATAATAAATAACAAGTAACATATCAGATATGTGATGTCTGAAATGGAAGGAGGCATACGCGTGAATGTAAAAAAGATTTCAAATCGGAAAATTTCAGATTTGGTTGCAGAGCAAATCGAAGAAATGATTGCGAAAGGTTCATTTCAGCCGGGGGAGAAGCTGCCATCCGTTAGAGAGTTATGCGAATTATTTGGTGTTGGGCGCTCCGCCGTCAGGGATGCTTTAACATCACTGCAGGGGAAAGGAATTGTTCATGTTAAGCAGGGAGAAGGAACCTATATTTGCAAATTTGATTCCTCGAAATTATTTAACAGCCACCACTTGCTTCCTGGCATTAAAGACATCCAGGAACTGTTCCAAGCGAGAAAAATGGTCGAATCCGGTCTTGCTGAAATAGCGGCGAGAAATCGCACGGAAGAGGATCTCAGCAGAATGACTGGGTTGATTTCAGATACAGCCATTCATGGATGGGAGGAGGATTACCAGTTTCATAGGGCGATTGCCCATGCAGCGGGAAATGATATCCTCATCCAGTTTGTTCAGTTTATTTCGGAAACAATGAAAAAGTCGATGATAGATTTCCACCAGCATATCCAAACACAACCTGAAACTGCCAAAAAAATTGGGCAGCAGCATCTTGAAATCTATTTATCTATTAAAAACCAGCAACCTGAACAGGCGCATAAACACATGATTGAACATTTAGAATTGGTGGAGCAGCTTTTGCAAATGAGTATTCTTCAGGAACAATAAAGTATTTTTTTGAAATTTACGAGAAACGTTGTTTGTTATTACGGAACGATAGGTGGTGTTTGTTTTGATTGTAGCAGAATCGATTAGCGAGTTAAAAACAATCCTTAAAGAAGATCAATTGCTAGAAGGTGAAAAAGAAGTCCATCCCTTTGGGAACTCAGGACATGTAAAAGCGTATCCAGAATCAGAAGATGATATTTCAGGAGTATTAAAATATGCCAATGCACATGGTTTAACCATTAACATAATGGGTGGAGGAACAAAACGGGGGTTTGGAGGCCTTGATGAAAAGGCAGATATCCTGCTTTCTCTTGAAAGGTATACAGGAATTGTAGAACACACGCCTGGAGATATGACATTAACAGTAAAAGCAGGAACTCCTTTCAAAGAACTACAGGATTACCTGGCAAAGCATAATCAAAAGATTTCACTTGACCCATTCTGGCCGGAAAAATCAACAATTGGCGGAGTGATTGCTGCAAATGAAAGCGGACCCAAAAGATTGGGATACGGATCCGCCCGTGATGCGGTAATTGGGTTGAGGACTGTTTATCCTGATGGAAAGGTTATCAGCTCTGGCGGCAGAGTCGTGAAAAATGTTGCCGGCTACGATATGAATAAGCTATTTATCGGGTCAATGGGAACGCTGGGGGTTGTCTCCGAAATTACGTTAAAACTAAGACCGCTGCCTAAAAGTGAAAGCCTGGTTCTCGTATCGTTCCCGCAAGAAAACCTTCAGGAAATAAGATCATTCACCGTTAAGGTTCTGGATTCCATGATTGAGCCAGTAACAATGGAGCTATTAAACCCAGCACTTTCAGAAAAGCTTACCGGAATAAACTTCTATACTCTTGCGATGAGCTTTGAAGATGTAGAAAGCTCTGTCCGATATCAGGAAGATTTTATAAAAAACATTTTGCCAGCAAATGCAAAATTAAGTGTAAATTCAAAAGAAGAAGCAGATTTCTTCTGGAAGCGCTTTTACCAGCATAATCCGAATGGGACATCTGAAGTATTGGGAGCTGAAACAGAGGCTTGCTTGAAGATTGGTACGGTTAATTTGAATGTGCTGAATGTTATAAAGGAAACTGAGCTTCTAATAGATATGTTCAATGTATCGGTAGAGTCACACGGAGGCTTGGGCCATGGATTGAGTCAGGTATCAATCAGAGGAGCTGCCGAGGATGTAGCTTCTGCGGTTAGGAAAGCAAGAGAGATCGCTGAGAAGGCTGGTGGATATGCAATTGTGAAGCATTTGCCATTTGAACTGCGAAAAGAAGTAAATATCTGGGGAAAGAATCCATCGTACTTCTTTCTTCTGCAAGGAATTAAAACAAAAGTGGATCCGCATAAAACATTGAACCCAAACAGGTTTGTAGGAGGAATTTAAATGAGTGTCCGGGAACTCGATTTAAAACAAGATCCGCCATGTACGTCAGGCTTGGGCAACTATCTATGGAGCGATCCGCCGGATGAAAAGAAATGGGCAGACTGTGTCCATTGCGGAATGTGTCTGGAATCCTGCCCTACTTATGAGCAGACAGGACAGGAACAGCATTCGCCAAGGGGGCGCGTTCATCTGATTAAATCAGTGGCTGAAGGGAAGCTTCTAGTGAATGAGCAATTCATGGATCCGGTATTTCAGTGCCTGGATTGCCGTGCCTGTACAACTGCCTGTCCTGCTGATGTTGATGTAGGAGGTTTGATTGAAGAAGCCCGCGGGCAAATCCGCCAGGCAATGCCGTTAACAGGGGTAAAGGGAGCTGTCAGCAAGTTTTTCCTTCATGATTTATTCCCTCATCAAAATCGCTTGAACACTCTTGGGGGCCTATTAAGGTTTTATCAAAAAAGCGGCATGCAAAAAGTGGTACGGAAGACGAAGCTGATTAATATCATGCCTCAGCATCTTGTTGATATGGAATCAATCATGCCAGAGGTGAAAGAGCCCGTTAAAAAGAAATATAAAGATGTTAAGGTGATTAAAGCAAAAGGTGAAACCAAGCAGGAAGTTGCCATGCTAACCGGCTGTGTAATGGATGTTATGTTCAGCGATATTAATGAATCTACCATAAATGTACTCACCAGAAATGGAAATGATGTTGTCATTCCTCAAAATCAGACCTGCTGTGGAGCACTTCATGTCCATGCTGGTGACCGCGAAATGGGAAGAAAGCTCGCAAAACAGAATATGGAGGCCTTTAAGGATTTTGATAAGGTGATTGTGAATGCAGCAGGCTGCGGATGCATGATGAAGGAATATGCAGAACTATTCAAGGAGATCCTGAACTGCATGCGAAGGCAGAGGAGTTTTCAGAAAAGGTAGAGGATATTTCTAAACACCTTCATGATACAGGATATGAAAAGCCAAAAGCGGAATTAAATACACGTATCACATACCATGATGCCTGCCACCTTGCACATGGCCAGGGAATCCGCCAGCAGCCGAGGGACATTTTATTGGATATACCTGGAGTAGACATGGTCCATATGCCAAATTCAGATCGTTGCTGCGGAAGTGCTGGAATTTATAATATAACCAATCCAGAGATGGCCAATGCTGTCCTTGAAAGCAAAATGGAGAATGTGCCGGATGATGTAGAAATGATTTCAATGGGAAATCCGGGCTGTATGCTTCAAATGGCGATGGGGGTTCAGAAATACGGCCGTAACCAGAAAATCGTCCATACTGTACAGCTGCTTGACTGGGCGTATAAAAAGGAAGACGGCATGAAGGAGGGTGAATAATGAAGGTAAAGAATATTAAATCGAAGGATAAACATATCTTGAATTTGGCTAATATTGTTGGCGGCGCCCGTTCCATTCTCTATCAAAAGGAGGATTTGCTTGCCTATGACTGTGATGGTTTTACGATTCACAAGCATTTGCCAAAAGCAGTCGTTTTTCCGAAGAACACCCAGGAAGTAGCTGAAGTGGTAAAGTACTGTTCAGAAAATGAGCTGCCTTTCCTTGCAAGAGGGGCAGGAACAGGATTGAGCGGAGGTGCCATACCGCTTAATGGGGAAATCATAATCAGCATGGTACGGATGAAAAAGCTTATTAGTGTGGATCTTGAAAACCGCCGCGCTGTTGTGGAACCGGGATTTGTTAACCTTAAACTCACAAATTCAATATCAGACAAAGGCTATTACTATGCTCCCGATCCCTCCAGCCAATATTGCTGTACAATCGGCGGGAATGTTGCTGAAAATGCTGGTGGTGCCCATTGTTTGAAGTACGGGGTAACCACAAACCATATTCTTGGACTTGAAGTAGTTATGCCGAATGGCGAGATAATTGAAATTGGAAATGATGGCATCCCGGATGCGCCCGGGTATGATCTGCTTGGACTGATCACAGGCTCGGAGGGCACATTGGGAATTGTTACTAAAATAACTGTCCGTATCCTTAAGAACCCGGAAGGAAAGCAAACTGTACTCGCCTATTTTGATAATGTCGAGGATGGCAGTCAGGCAGTTTCAGATATTATATCCGCGGGCATCGTACCAGCGGCGTTGGAAATGATGGATAAGACAGCGATCGAAGGTGTAGAAGCAGCAGCCTTCCCGGTTGGGCATCCGAAGGATATTGAAGCTGTTCTGCTGATTGAAGTGGATGGAATTGCTGCAGGGATTGATGAACAAATTGATCAGATTCTTGAGGTATGCAGAAAGCGGAATGTCCGTGAAGTCCGAGCAGCCAGGAATGAAGAAGAAAGAGCAAGATGGTGGGCGAATCGAAAGACAGGCTTTGGTGCAATGGGAGCAATCTCTCCAGATTACCTGGTACAGGATGGAGTTATCCCTCGAAGCAAACTGCCTGAAGTACTCCGAAGAATCAACCAGATTAGCGATGAATCTGGATTAAGAATTGCGAACATTTTTCATGCTGGTGATGGAAATTTGCATCCGCTTGTCTTGTTTGATGCCAGAATACCTGGAGAATCAGAGAAAGCGCTTGAAGCTGGAAGCCAATGCTTGAAGGTATGTGCGGATGTTGGGGGAACAATAACCGGGGAACATGGGGTCGGTATTGAAAAGCGGGAAGAGATGCGATTTGTTTTCACTGAAGAAGAAATTGCTGCCCAGACAGAAATTCGTGAAGTCTTTAATCCTCATAACCTGCTTAATGCAGGGAAGCTCTTCCCATCACCGAGCCGCTGTGTGGAGATAAAGAAAGAGTTGAAAGCCCAGGCGATTTCATAACCATCAGCAGCCGCCTATAGAAGGCGGCTGGCTATCAAAAATGAAAAGAATCTTTAATTGCTTGAAAATTATTGAAAATATAAAGAAAACCATGCTATTATTTTTTTAAGAACAATATGAGAAACGGTGTTTTGTAATAACAAACACTTTATCTCGGCATCTTGCCAGCCTTAAAAATAGGGCAATTCTAAGGAGGAAATGACCAATGGGAAACTATGTGAAATCTGGAAACCTGCAAGTTGCAAGTGAACTCTATGAATTTATTAATTCAGAAGCTCTTCCGGGAAGCCGGGTTGATCAGGAGCAATTCTGGTCAGGTTTGGAAGCGCTTGTAAACGATTTGACGCCTAAAAATAAAGCACTTCTTGCAAAGCGTGATGAAATTCAAAATCAAATTAATACATGGCACCGTGAAAATAAAGAATTCGATTTTAATAGCTATAAAACATTTTTAGAGGAAATTGGTTACCTTGAACCAAAAGCAGAAGATTTCAAGATCACGACAGAAAATGTGGATGATGAAGTGGCTGTCCAGGCTGGCCCTCAATTAGTTGTGCCTGTTAACAATGGACGTTATGCAATCAATGCAGCAAATGCGCGGTGGGGCAGCTTATATGATGCACTTTATGGCACCGATGCCATTAGTGAAGACGATGGTGCTCAGCGGGATGGTGGCTATAACCCTGTCAGAGGTGAAAAAGTTATTTCATTCGCCAGAGAATTCCTTGATCAAACAGTTCCATTAATTGGCGGTTCGCATAAAGACGCTGTGCAGTACAAGGTAGAGGATGGAAAGCTTGCTGTTCTCCTTAGCAATGGAGAAATTGCAGGATTGGCAGATGAAGCGAAGTTCGCCGGCTATCAAGGAGAGCAGGATCACCCAACCGCAATTCTTTTGAAAAATAACGGCCTTCATTTTGAAATTCAAATTGACAGAAGCCATCCTATCGGAAAAACAGATGATGCCGGCGTAAAAGATGTACTTCTCGAAGCAGCTGTTACAACAATCATGGACTGTGAAGACTCTGTTACAGCAGTTGATGCAGAGGACAAGGTTCTTGTTTACCGAAATTGGCTTGGATTAATGAAAGGCGACCTTTCTGCAACGTTTAGTAAAGGCGATAAAACAATGACACGTGCATTAAATCCTGATCGTACGTATGTATCCCCGACAGGAGAAGATTTATCTCTGTCAGGTCGTTCACTCATGTTCGTCCGCAATGTTGGTCATTTAATGTCTAACAATGCTATTTTGGATGCAAATGGCGATGAAATTCAGGAAGGAATTCTTGATACAGTGGTAACAAGCCTTATCGCCAAGCATACCATTCTTGGAAATGGACCTTACCAAAATTCATCAAAAGGCTCCATCTACATTGTTAAACCGAAAATGCACGGTACTAAAGAGGTTGCTTTCGCGAATGAATTATTTGACCGTACAGAAGATTTGCTAGGACTTGAGCGGAATACATTGAAAATTGGTGTTATGGATGAGGAACGCCGTACTTCCTTAAACCTTAAAGCATGTATCCGTGAGGTAAAGGAGCGCATTGTATTTATAAACACAGGATTCCTGGACCGCACAGGCGATGAAATGCATACATCGATGGAAGCTGGACCGATGATCCGCAAGAACGACATGAAATCAACTTCCTGGCTTAAGGGCTATGAAAAGTCCAATGTTAACACCGGTCTTGAAACAGGCTTCCAGGGTCGTGCCCAAATCGGAAAAGGAATGTGGGCTATGCCGGACATGATGGCTGATATGATGGAGCAGAAAATTGGCCATTTGAATGCAGGAGCCAATACTGCATGGGTTCCATCTCCGACAGCTGCAGCACTGCATGCTTTGCATTACCATAAGGTTGATGTTAAGGAAGTACAAAACAAGCTAATGGAGGATATTTCTGATCTGCGCGATGATATTCTGCAAATTCCGGTTACTGAAAATCCGCAATGGACTCCTGAAGAAATTCAAGAAGAGCTTGAGAATAACTCACAAGGCATTCTGGGATATGTTGTACGCTGG
Source organism: Cytobacillus sp. C11.1 (assembly GCF_058145115.1). Lineage (NCBI taxonomy): Bacteria > Bacillati > Bacillota > Bacilli > Caryophanales > Bacillaceae > Cytobacillus > Cytobacillus sp. C11.1. The sequence goes on from NZ_CM176935.1 coordinate 2,775,992, forward strand.
GTTGAACAGGGCATTGGCTGTTCAAAAGTGCCAGATATTAACGATATTGGTTTAATGGAAGACCGTGCTACATTAAGGATATCCAGCCAGCATGTTGCGAACTGGCTGCACCATGGCATTTGTACAAAAGAACAGGTGCTTGAGACTCTTAAGAAAATGGCAAAAGTGGTAGACGAACAAAATGCTGGAGATCCGGCATATCGCCCAATGGCAGCTGACTTTGAGAGCTCGGTTGCATTCCAGGCAGCATGCGATCTAGTATTTGAAGGCTATGATCAGCCAAACGGCTACACAGAGCCAATTCTGCACCGCCGCCGTCTTGAAGCAAAAGCCAAGTATGCTGTAAAACAATAAATGATTAGGAATAGGGCATGAAAATGCCCTGTTCTTTACAGATAACTGAAGGGAGATGCAGAAAATGAAGTTTACAAGGTTCGAAGTTAATTCAGCTGTACATACAGGTGTAATAGAAAATGAAACAGTTAAAGAAATTAAAGGTGATATTTTTGGAGAATGGGAGTATACAGGGAATTCTTTCTCAAAAAGCGAAGTAAAGCAGCTGGCCCCCCTTGTGCCAAATCAGATTATCGGTATTGGAGCTAACTACGTAACTGCAAAAGCTGATTTACCTGAAACGACTCCTGAGATTCCAGTATTCTTTTTCAAGCCAGTTTCGTCAGTTATTGGACCAGAGGAAAACATCGTAATTCCGGAGGGCATTGAACAGGTTAAATTTGAATCGGAACTTGCTGTAGTTATCGGGAAAGAGGCTAAGAATGTAGCAGAATCGGATGTGCTTGATTATGTCTTTGGCTATACAGTAGGGAATGATGTAACAGCGCCGCAATTCTTCCATAGTGACGGACATTGGACGGTAGGAAAATCATTCGATACATTCACTCCGCTGGGACCAGTTATTGAAACAGAATTGGATCCATTCCAAGTAAAGGTTGAAGCGAAATTAAACGGGCAAGAAAAGCAGAACAGCAGTACAGAATTAATGATTATACCGATCCGCAAAATGATTTCTTACCTGACGAATGTGATGACACTGAAGCCAGGGGATGTCATTTTGACTGGAAGCCCAGTTGGAGCTGAAATGGTTGGTTCCGGCGATGTTATTGAGTGTGAAATTAAAGAAGTAGGAACACTTCGCAATACATTTGCCGCAGCCCGAGAAGGTGCAAAAACAGTTTAATCATTTTCACATTTTCTTGTATGCTATAATGTTTTAAAGATAAAGGTTTTGCACCAGAGGTGAACGTTTTGGAAAGAGAAAATATGGTTAAATCTGTTAGCAGAGCACTTGATATCATCACGCTGGTTAGCATGAAAAAAGGCGGCCTTGGGGTTACGGAGATAGCCAAACAAATAGACATAAATAAAAGCTCGGTTTACCGAATCCTTTCTACACTTGTACAATATGGGTATATTGAGCAGGATGGCGAAACAGGCAAATATAAGCTTGGCTACAAGTTCCTTGAGATCAGCTCAAAGCTCCTTGAATCAATCGATTTGAGAGCGGAAGCAAGGCCTTTTTTACAAGAACTTGAAAATGAGACTAACGAAGTTATTCATTTAGTGGTATACGATCAGGGAGAAGTTGTATATATCGAAAAGCTTGAGGGCAATGAAACATTGAGGATGCACTCAAAGGTTGGGAAAAGGGCTCCTATGCACTGCACATCTGTAGGGAAAGCCATTCTTGCACACCTGCCCTCCAGTGTTGTAGTTGATATCCTGGAACGGAAGGGGATGCCGGTCCATACGGATAAAACTATAACTGATAAAGAAGAATTTCTTAAAGAACTCAGCCAAGTTAGGCAAAAGGGATATGCGCTTGATCTGGAGGAAAACGAATATGGCATTACATGTGTAGCTGTTCCTATTTTTGACCATTTGGGAAAAGTGATTGCAGCGGTCAGTATATCTGGTCCTACTCTGAGAATGACCGATGACAGGATGAAGACGCTGACATCGATAATGGTTAAAACAGGAAAAGATATTTCTGTCCGTTTAGGTCATGTCAGCCGTATCAGTTAAATTTATTAGCCCGATTTATCTTATATTAAAGATATATCGGGCTAATTTTTTTATTAAAAAATATATATCTAATTTTCTTAATATTGTTGAAATTACAAAAAAGGACTGTATAATAAAGTATAGGCAAAGTAGTTGTTGTATAACAAAACTGTTATAGTTATATAACAATGTTTCTTCGTCCGCAACAAAATGCAATTATTGTTTGTCATTACGAAACAAAAGGAGGAAATGTTTTTATGAGTACTGGAACTTTAGCTTTTCTATCTCTTTTGCCGATTATTGCTGTTGCAGTGTTCCTTGTTGGAATGAGATGGCCGGCAAGTAAAGCGATGCCCATTTCATACCTTGTGGCGGTCGTTTTAGCGCTATTTATCTGGAAAGTGCCCGGCGTTAATGTTGCTGCTGCCTCAATTAACGGTCTTGTAGTCGCTGGAACACTCCTGTACATTATTTTTGGTGCAATTCTGCTCCTTAACACCCTGCAGGAAAGCGGAGGCATTAAAACAATCCGCCAGGGATTCACGGATATCTCTGCAGACCGGCGTATTCAGGTCATTATCATCGCGTGGCTGTTTGGGTCGTTTATTGAAGGTGCATCAGGCTTTGGAACTCCTGCAGCAGTAGCGGTTCCGCTTTTAGTTGGATTAGGGTTCCCAGCAATGGCAGCAGTTGTTGCCGGTATGGTTATTCAAAGTACGCCTGTTTCCTTTGGCGCCGTAGGAACTCCTATGCTGGTGGGAGTACAGACTGGTTTATCGGGTAACGCCAGCCTTACGGACAATCTGTTGGCACTAGTTACACAAATTGCTGGACAGGTTGCAATTCTCCATATGATAGCAGGCACATTAATTCCTTTATTTGTAGTGGCTTTAATGACAAGATTTTTTGGAAAAAACAAATCCTTTTCTGAAGGAATTAAAGTCTGGAAATTTGCCCTATTTGCTGCTTTTGCCATGACAATCCCATATGTAATTGTAGCGAATGTCCTTGGACCTGAGTTCCCATCAATGGTTGGTGGATTAGTCGGTTTGGCAATTGTAGTTTCTGCAGCAAAAAAAGGCTTTCTTATGCCGCCAAAGGATCAGGTTTGGGATTTTGAAGAAAAGTCTAAATGGGATCCTGAATGGACTGGAAAACTTGAAATTAAAGAGGTAACACACAAAAGCGGAAGCATGAGCATGATGCGTGCATGGGCTCCTTATGTTTTAGTCGGCCTGTTTTTAGTATTAACCAGATTGAAATCGCTTCCATTCCTTGGCTGGATGCAGTCCTGGACTGTAAAGTTCGAGAACATCTTTGATTCAGGAATCACTTCGAGTTTTCAGCCGCTGTACTTGCCTGGTACCATCTTTATTTTGGTATCAGTTATCACCTATTTCATTCATGGAATGAATTCAAATTCATATAAAAAAGCTTGGGCTGATTCAGGTAAAACAACAGTAGCTGCTTCTACGGCTTTAATTTTTACAGTGCCAATGGTTCAGGTATTCATTAATACAGGCGGAGGAGCTGCTGGCTATAACCAAATGCCGATTGAATTAGCAAATGGAGCTGCAGCCCTCGCAGGAGAATTCTGGCCGTTCTTTGCAACATTTATTGGTGGTCTTGGTGCCTTTATTGCCGGAAGTAATACAGTTAGTAATATGATGTTCTCCTTGTTCCAATATGATGTAGGATCACAAATCGGTGTGGATGCTACGTGGATCGTTGCCCTTCAGGCAGTAGGCGGAGCAGCTGGCAACATGATTTGTGTGCATAACGTTGTAGCAGCATCAGCTGTTGTAGGATTAGTAGGAAAAGAAGGAGCTGTTATTCGAAAAACATTATTCCCGTTTTTCTATTACGCTTTATTAGCAGGATCTGTCGGATACTCGATTGTCTGGTATTCACAAAAAGGCATCTTCAACCTTGGGTCATTCATTGCAGTCGGTATTGCAGTCGCTGCCGTTTACATTATCGCAACAAACAACAGACGCTCCAACATGATTTTGCCTCCTCCTCCAGTGAATGTGAAGTCTGCTAAATAATGATTTTTTCAACTGGCTTAGCTGTTATGCTAAGCCAGTTTTTTATTGTGGATTTATAAGGTAGGCTCCATGTGACCTCCGCTACAATCAACTCAGTTGGTAAAATACATTTGCCCTCAAAAAGCAACAAACTTTACAAAAACAGCCATAAGTTATTAAAAAACTTCTAAGATCCCTATTCCTTTTTCCAGTTACTTGTAATATAATCTAACTGTATTAACTGTATTATGAATCATAGTACACTATATACAGATGGGAGGGTTAGCATGTTTGAATTGGACGTAAGGAGCCGGAAGCCCATATATGAACAATTGGTTGAACGGTTAAAAGAGCTGATCATAACCGAGGTTTTAAAGGCTGATGAACAGCTGCCTTCCGTAAGAACGCTGGCCCAGCAGCTGACGATAAATCCTAATACCATTCAAAAGGCATACAGGGAGCTGGAATCCCAAAGCTATATCTATTCAATTAAAGGAAAAGGAAGCTTTGTCAGTCCTGCAACTCCCAAGCAAAACAGTGAAAAAATAGTAAAGGTAAAAAGTGAGCTTTCAAAGCTCCTTTCTGAGGCATTATACCTCGGCATCTCAGCCGATGAATTATACAAGATGATTAAAGAGATAGAAGCAACAGTAGGGGGAGGGATTGAAAGTGATCAAAATCAGTAACGTCCGGAAATCTTTTGAGGAACTGGAAGCTGTTGAAAAGGTTAGCATTCATGTGAACAAAGGATCTATATATGGATTGCTAGGTTCCAATGGAGCCGGGAAAACAACACTCTTGAAACTATTGTCAGGCATTTATGTACAGGATGAAGGATCAGTGACGATAGATAGCGAGCCAGTTTTTGAAAACAAGGCCATTAAGGATAAGATCTTCTTTATTCAGGATAATCCCTTTTTTCTTCCACAATATACGGTAAAGCACATGGCACAGTTTTATAAGAGCATTTATAGCGGATGGGATGAAGTTCGATTCGACGAGCTGGCTGCCCTATTTGAAATGGATGTACATAAAAAGATTCATAGATTTTCAAAAGGAATCCAGAGACAGGCTGCATTTATCCTTGCTTTGTCGGCGAGACCGGAAGTCCTGATTCTTGATGAACCAATGGATGGCCTGGATCCTGTTATGCGAAAAAAGGTTAAAAGCCTTCTAATTAATGAGGTTGCAGATAGGGAAATGACTATTTTGATTTCATCTCATAATTTACGGGAAGTGGAAGACTTGTGTGATTATATAGGCATTATGCATAAGGGGCGGATCATTCTTGAAAAAGACTTGGATGATATCAAATCAGAGACCCATAAAATCCAGGTAGCTTTTAAAGGACCGGTACCTGCCATCTTCGATTCTATGAATCTGCTGCATAAAGAAAAAAGAGGAAGTGTCATGATTTGTATTGTCAAGGGAGATGCTGAGGAAATCTCAGCATATGTTGAGCAATTCAAACCAGTCATTTTTGATCTGCTGCCCCTTACACTGGAAGAAATCTTTATTTATGAAATGGGGGATGTTGGATATGCCGTCCAAAATATCCTTGGTTAATAAAGAAATTTGGAAAACCATCATAAGGAGTATTGGCTGGGTTTCGATTATCTATTTTTTAGGGCTGTTTTTTACCATTCCGCTTGAGATTTTGATGACCACTTCAGAGGAACAGCGTAAATTCATAGATATTGACAATCTGTTTCAATATCATTTTCAAATTCAAATAATTTTGAATATGAGCGTACCGGTGCTTATGGCAGTCTTTTTATTTCGGTTTCTGCAGGTGAAACCCTATAGTGATTTAATGCATAGCCTGCCGATTAAGAGAGAAGCCATTTTTCATCAATATGCAATTACAGGACTTATTCTTTTAATTTTGCCGGTTCTGCTCATTGCCATTATCGTTTTGCTTCTTTACCAGCCGCTCTTCTTGAATGAATTTTATGAAATTGGCGAAATTTTTAAATGGCTGGGCATCACCCTTATGTACAACTCCATAATTTACTTGGCTGGTGTTTTTGTAGGAATGGTTACAGGTTTATCTGCTGTACATGGTGCCTTAACCTATATTGCTCTGCTGCTGCCGGTTGGGCTAATTATTCTGCTCGCTTTTAATTTGCCATTTTATTTATATGGATACCCTAACCAATACTATTTGGAGAGTAGGCTGGAAAAATTTTCTCCATTGGTCTCATTGGTTCAAACCGATTACCGATCTCCTGGAGCAAGCGAGATTATGGTTTATCTTATTCTGATACTTTCGCTATATTGGCTAAGCCTGTGGGTTTATAAAAAGAGAAAGCTTGAGGCTGTTACCCAGGCGCTTGTATTTCCAATTACTAAACCAATTTTTAAATACGGAACAACATTTTGTACCATGCTTCTTGGCGGGATGTACTTTGGCGAGATGCGGAACGGCGTGGGATGGCTAATTGCAGGTTATGTGTTCGGAGCACTGATCGGATATGCAATGGCAGAAATGGTTTTGCAAAAATCCTGGCGTGTGACTATCCATGTTAAAGGACTAATCATTTATACAGCTGCAATCGCAGTATTGTTCATGCTATTTCAATTTGACTTTACCCAATATGAAAAAAACATCCCTTCAGCCCGAGAGATAAATCGAGTCCATATTAGCGAAAGTTATTATCTATATAGTGACATTGATCGGGATGAGCCTTTATATCTAAGAGAATATGAAAATATTGATCTGGTCAGAAGGCTTCATAAAGAGATTGTTGAAAATAAAAACATGGAACACATGCAGGCCAATGACCTCGATACTGCTTTTATCGTGTATGAGCTCAAAAATGGCGAAAAACTTGTTCGAAATTACAAAATAGATAAAACGAAATACACACCATTTTATAAGCTTATCTTTGAATCGGATGAATATAAAAAAGCAACAAACGAAATCTATAAAGTTGCAGCTGAAGAAACAACCAAAATTACCATCACACCTTCAGGTCCTGTAAATAAGCGGGCTACGGTTACAAATCCTGATGATCTAAAAGAAGCAGTTGAAATTTTGACAGAAGAAGTGGATTCAGCAGCCTATGAAGACAGCATGAATTATGTCGAGCCGTATGCCTATATCGAAATTTATTATAGCAACAGCAAGAAAGCATACATGCAATGGAATCCTTCCTATACTAAATTTGAAAAATGGCTGAAGGAAAAGTCACTCCTTGATGAAGCCAGGGTAACAAGTAACGATGTTTCATATGCCCTTGTTATGAAAGCAGAGGATCTTAATATTAATCATGCAAGAGGTTTTTCATACGAGGAAATTTTTGAAGATATGAAACAAAGCAACCAGGCATTGAAAATCACTAATAAAGAACAAATTGAGAGCAGTCTTAAGAACGCAAGAGGTTTTGTTGATGGAGAATATTTAATTGCCTTCTATTTTGAAGAACAAAGAGCAATTGATATTAAAAACTTCAATGGAGAAAACGTGCCAGACTTCATTAAAAAACATTTTGAATAGAAGCTATATAGCTGGAAAGAGAGGGGGATGAGAGTGAGTAAACATTCAGTTGATATGAGAGAAATCTGCAATCTGTATAATAATCGGCTTTTTCACATTGCTTACTGCATTACCCGTGATCACTATCTTGCACAGGATGTTGTGCAGGAAACACTCATTAAAGCATATAAAAAAATAGATACCATTAAGGATCAGGAAAAATTAGGTGCATGGCTATCGGCGATTGCTACCAGAACAGCGATCGATTTTGTCCGAAAAGAAAGAAGGACAAATGAGAGAATAGCAGTCTGCACCGATTTGGAAAAATGTCTGGAGAGAACACATCTAGATGCCGGTCAGGAAGCAGAGGTAAACATGCTGCAGGAACAGATATACACATATGTCGATTCTCTCTCACCTGAACAGAAAAGAGTATTCCTGCTCAAAATAAGATATGGGTTAAAGGAAAGGGAAATAGCGGACATCCTTCATCTTAACCCTAATACAGTTAAAACAAAATTGTACCGTGTCAGGAAGCAGCTGAGAGAAATGCTCGAAGATCGGTCTTCTGCCTGATTTTTAAAAACAGCTTCTGAAGGGGAGCTGTTTTTTATATTTCATTGGAACAGTTGCTGATATTATTAAGAACATTTTGATTATAATGCCTGAATTGATAATGGATAGAGCCGTGATATGGTAGTTAATCGTGAGGAATAACGACGAAAATCTCAGGGATGCTGGTAGGATGGTAGTTAATTGAATGGAATAACGACGATAATCCAGTGATACCTGTTGATATGGTAGTTAATAGGAGTTAAAACGAATATGGTCCATGTTTTGCGCATCTGAGGCATTTTAAAATGTGAACATTTTTCGAAAGTTTTTATAGGGAACTTAACTCTTTAAAAAAAATTTACATTTACCTATGAAATCAATAGAATGCTGACAATTCTATCTTCATTTAATTAAGAAGCCCAAATATTATATTCCTATACCCGCAGAGGTGTCAATGAAGTTAATCAATAAGGAGGGAAGGAAATAATGCTGCTCTAAAAATTGCAAGAATTATCGAAATATATTTTTACATTTAATAGAAATTATAGGTATAATAGTCCCGAAAGCTGCAGAATTTGTCGTAATCTATTATGGCTCTAGCAGGATATCCTCTTAGTTAGGCTCCTCATACCTGCTGCCCCTTAGAATATTGTCCTCAACATGTGTATTCATAAATTTTATTGACAAAATATTTTCCCTAAAGGGAAAATAAAGCGCTTTCTTTTTTAGGGGGTGTTTGCGGCAGAAAAGAAAATCTCTCTTGCCTCAGCCTGGCGGACTCACACAAGAGAGAGTGGTGAAAGGAGTATACCTTTCCATGTAAGTATACTCCTTTTTATTAAAATGTGAAATATGTCACAAAAATTTTAAAAAGGGTGATTCGAAAATGATGGGGAGTTTTAAAGGGAAGTTTGTAATACGACGTGATACGCAGGCGATCTTACCAGTATTCTCGCCAAGCGGAAACTACTCAAAAGTAATAGAAGGGGACCATAGTTTTGGTGTGGATACATCACCTTATGAATTAATGAATGGAAGTCTATTACATTATTGCTCTGATTTAAAGGGAGCCATGCGGGGTACAAAAACCATTCTCGGAAATATTAATTTCCCGCCGGTACGGATCAACGGGAATCCGGATATGTACTGGCTTCCTCATAAATCTCCAAATGAGGTAGACTGTGTTTGGATTGCTCTGCATCATATTTCAGATATTGTCTATTATTCCAAAAGCCATACTGGAGTATTCTTGAGTAATGGCTGTACAATTACTTTGGAGATTAGTTTAAAACAGCTTAAATTAAGAATCGATTCTGCTGAACAGCTCCAATATAAAATGAATAAAATGACGGATAGGACAAGATCCTTTATCCTTGATCCAGAAAATGGAATTAACTTCATGCGGAATGAATATAACAAATACCAAAGTAATGATTTTAAGCATGGTTTTTAAATTAAATTAGCAGGAAAAACCAGCATGCAAATGGAAAGAACTCCTGAGAATGCTTATTTAAAGGGAGGCTCATTATGAAACTTCAGGATTGCAGGGCAATAATCACTGGCGGTGCTTCAGGGCTAGGAGAGGCGACTGCCAGGAAACTAGCGGGAAGTGGCGGCAAAGTACTTATCGTTGATCTGGCAGAAGAGCGAGGGAATAAGCTTATGGAGGAATATGGTGAAAATATCCTCTATATAAAAGCGGATGTAACCAAGGAAGACGACATCCGTAAAGCAGTTGCATATGCGGCAGATCAGTTCGGGTATATGAATGCGGTTGTCAATTGTGCAGGTATAGGGATAGCTGCTAAATTATTGAGCCGCAAGGGGATTCATGAGCTTGAAACATTCTCCAAAGTTATCTCTATTAATCTTATAGGGACTTTCAATGTTATCAGATTAGCTTCGGACCAGATGACAAAGAATGCACCAAATGAACACGGAGAAAGAGGGGTCATTATTAACACGGCTTCTGTCGCAGCCTTTGAAGGGCAAATAGGGCAGGCCGCCTACAGTGCTTCAAAGGGCGGTGTGGTCAGTATGACTTTGCCGATTGCAAGAGAGCTTGCCTCCTATGGAATTCGTGTTATGACCATTGCACCCGGGTTATTCCATACACCTATGTTTGAATCACTCCCGGAAGAGGCGAGAGATTCTTTGGGGAAAATGGTGCCATTTCCATCAAGGTTGGGGTATCCGGAAGAATATGCAAAGCTGGTTCATAGTATTGTAGAAAATCCGATGCTGAATGGAGAAACGATCCGTCTGGACGGTGCCATTCGCATGCAGCCAAAATAGAGAATAAAGAAAACTAACCTTTATAGCAAAAAGGTTAGTTTTTTTTGAATTTTATAATTCTAAATGTTCTAAAAATAATGACAATTATTGTACAATAGACATGAAAGCCTTTGCAAAGGCGGAGATGCATCAATATGAATTATGGCAATAAAATTTATAGATTCGGAGGGAAACCATGGCTGCACCATTCATACAGGAAGAGCATGAAATTTTTCGAGAGTCTTTACGCAAATTTCTAGAGAAGGAAGCCTATCCGAATTATGAGGAATGGGAAGAGGACGGAATTATTCCTCGGGAGTTTTGGCGCAAAATGGGTGAGCAGGGCTTTCTATGCCCCGATATAGATGAGAAGTATGGCGGCAGCGGAGTGGACTGGGGTTTTGCTGTTGTCATCAATGAAGAGCTGGAACGGGTTGGTTCAGGTCTTGTCGGAATCGGGCTTCACAATGATATCGTAGTTCCATATATAACCGCATATGGAACAGAGGAACAGAAAAAAAGATGGCTGCCAAAATGTACAACTGGGGAGATCATCACAGCGATTGCCATGACTGAACCTGGGGCTGGTTCGGATTTGGCAGGGATTAAAACGACAGCAAAGCTTGAAGGGGACCATTACATTGTGAATGGAGAAAAGACCTTCATAACAAATGGTATCCATTCAGACTTGATCATCGTAGCCTGCAAAACGGATCCGAATGCAGAGCCAAAGCACAAAGGCGTAAGTTTGCTTGCTATAGAGAGAGAGACACCCGGTTTTAGCCGGGGAAGGAAGCTAAAAAAAGTAGGGCTTCATTGTCAGGACACAGCAGAGCTGATTTTTGAGGACTGTAAGGTTCCAAAAGGGAATTTAATTGGTGAAGAAGGAAAAGGCTTTTTATATTTAATGGAAAAACTGCAGCAGGAACGGCTTGTAGTTGCAATCGCTGCACAAGTGGCTGCAGAAGAAATGCTGAAATTGACACTTGAATATGTCAAGAACCGGGAGGCTTTTGGAAAACAGATCAGCCGATTCCAAAACACTCAATTCAAAATAGCTGAAATGGCTACGGATATTGAAATGGGAAGGGCTTTTCTTGACAATTTAATTGCCGAGCACATGGAAGGCAAAGATGTGGTTACAAAAGTATCCATGGCGAAATGGAAATTGACAGACAATGCACGGAAAATTGCTGCTGAATGCATGCAGCTTCATGGCGGCTATGGCTATATGGAAGAATACGAGATTGCCAGAAGGTTCAGGGATATTCCTGTCGCCAGCATATATGCCGGTACAAATGAAATTATGAAAAGTATTATTGCAAAAAATATGGGGTTATAAGGAGGAGCAAATATGCGTGAAGTTGTCATTGTAGAAGGAGTCCGTACCCCTGTAGGCAGAAAAAATGGACTTTTAAAAGATTTCCGGGCCGATGATCTGGCTGCAGAGGCTTTAAAAGCGCTGGTAAATCGCGCAGGCATTGACCCGGCCATCATTGATGATGTCATCCTTGGATGCGTATCGCAAATCGGGGAGCAAACGGGAGATATTGCGAGGGTAGCCGCATTGATTGCCGGTTTTCCTATTGAGGTTCCTGGAACAACTATTGACCGCCAATGTGGTTCAAGCCAGCAGGCTGTCCATTTTGCTGCACAGGCTATTTTAGCAGGAGATATGGATGTTGTCATTGCAGGCGGAGTTGAAAGCATGACCCGTGTGCCTATAGGCTCCAGCTATCAAGGTGTTGGATTCAGCGAAAAGCTGACAAGCAGGCATGAAATTATTCACCAGGGATTGTCGGCAGAACGAATTGCAGAAAAGTATGGATTTACAAGAGAGCAATTGGATCATTATTCATATGAAAGCCATCAAAAAGCTTTAAAAGCACAAGCTGAAGGCTATTTTGCCCGTGAGATTGCACCAGTGGAAGTAACTCAGCCTGACGGACAAACCGTTACTGTAAAAGAAGATTCCGGGCCCCGGAAAGAAACATCTGTAGATGCCCTGAGCAGCTTAAAAACAGTTTTCAAGGAAGATGGAGTTATTCATGCAGGCAACTCCAGCCAAATAAGTGATGGAGCAGCGGCCCTTTTGATTATGTCCCGTGAAAAAGCCATGGAACTGGGTCTTAAACCCAGGTTTAGGATTCTTGCCCGTTCAGTAGTAGGTTCTGATCCTACCTTAATGCTGACAGGACCAATTCCAGCAACAGAAAAGGTCTTAAAAAAAGCTGGTTTATCAATTAATGAGATTGATATTTTTGAAGTGAACGAAGCTTTTGCCCCAGTCCCACTTGCATGGCTGAAGGAAACAGGGGCCGATCCGGTCAAGCTTAATCCAAACGGTGGCGCGATTGCGCTTGGCCATCCGCTTGGAGGGAGCGGAGCCCGCTTAATGGTTACCATGATGCATGAGCTGGAAAGGACCGGAGGCCGCTACGGTCTGCAGACAATGTGCGAAGGCCATGGAATGGCAAATGCCACAATTCTTGAACGATTAAATTAAAATTAAGGGGAGGAATGAAAATGACGACTACAATTGGGAGAATTTTTGACTTGACTGCCGGAAAGTTTCCGAACAAAGAGGCATTGTTTGATGTCAGAAAAAATCTGCGTTTTACCTATAAAGAATGGAGCCTGGAGATAAATAAGCTCGCGAATGCCCTGTTAAATGCCGGTGTAAGGAAAGGTGACAGGGTTTCAACCTATTTATTTAACACTGAAGAACTGGCAACGGCGTTCTTTGCCTGTGCGAAAATTGGTGCGGTGTTCAATCCGATCAACTTCAGGCTGATGTCCGAGGAAGTAGCTTATATTCTTCAGGATGCAGAACCAAAAGTAGTGTTATTTGAGCAAATGCTGGAATCCGGCATAACTCCCATTGCTCAGCGTTTCCCCCATACATCCTTCTGGTATATCGATGAAAACTTGCCAGAATATGCAGCATCTTATCGTGAAAAAGTCGATTCGGCACCGCACACCGATATAGAGGCGGAAATAGAAGAGCAAGACTTATATGCTATCATGTACACCAGCGGTACAACCGGAAGGCCAAAAGGTGTGGTTCATCGCCATCGGGATATGGTGGAACAAAGCCTTATCGTCATCGGGGCGACAAAGCTCGAAAGCAGTGATAATGGCCTCGTAACCGCACCTATGTTTCATTGTGCAGAGCTTCATTGTGCCTTTTTGCCCCGTGTGCATGTGGGTGCAACAAATACAATCCTCCATCATTTTGAACCGAAAGAAGTTTTACGGTTAATTACCGAAGAAAAAATTACAAAATTTTTCGCAGCACCAACAATGTGGAATATGCTTCTTCAGGAAAAACTCAGTAATTATAATCTTGAAAGCTTAAAACTGGGGCTTTATGGAGCAGCTCCAATGGCTCCGGCACTCGTTTATGCTTGCCGAGATAAATTGGGCATTTCCCTTGTGCAGGCATATGGAATGACGGAAATGGGCCCTGCTATCACGTTCCTGTCTGAACACGACCAGATCAGAAAAGCCGGTTCTGCTGGGCAGGCATGCTTAAATCATGAAATACGAATTGTCAGGCCAAACGAAAACGGCCCTTCGGATCCGGAAGATACCGTTCCAGCTGGAGAGACAGGCGAAATAATCGTGAAAGGCCCATGTATGATGAGTGGCTATTTTAATCGGGAGGAAGCTACCCAAAATGCGATGCATGGCGGGTGGTACCATTCGGGCGATATTGGGTTCCTGGATGATGAGGGGTATTTATTTGTAAAAGATCGTGTCGACGACATGATCATAAGCGGAGGAGAAAATATCTATCCGCGTGAAGTGGAAGATGTTTTATATACGCATAATGGAGTTCTTGATGTTGCAGTAATCGGCCAGCCTGACGACCGATGGGGAGAAACGGTTACGGCATTTGTTGTAAAAAAAGATCTTTCCCTGTCAGAACAAGAGCTGGACGAACTTTGTAAAAAAAGCATCGAGCTCGCCAATTATAAACGGCCAAGAAAGTATGTTTTTTGTGATGTTCTGCCAAGAAATGCAAGCGGTAAAATCCAAAAATTCATGCTTCGCAAACAGCTTGAGGATTTATTTGCAGATGGGAAAATATAAGCCGCAGAAAGGAATGGATGATGTTAAAAGGCATAAGAATAATCGATTTTTCAAATTATCTCCCAGGCCCGTATGCCTCAATGAGACTTGCGGAAATGGGAGCTGAAGTCATTAAAGTAGAACCTGTCAACGGAGACCCGGGCAGGCATCTGGATATTAAAATTGAGGGAACAGGTGCTGTATTTGTGGCGAATAACCGCGGTAAAAAAAGTATAACGCTGGATTTAAAAAGGGAAGATGGGCGGGATGCTGCCCTGAAATTGATTGCAGAAAGTGATGCTGTCCTAGAAAGTTTCCGCCCCGGAGTTATGAAAAAGCTTGGGCTTGACTATGAATCTGCTAAAAAGCTGAAGCCCGATATCGTCTATTGCTCCCTTACAGGCTACGGTGAGATTGGAGGCAAACGCAATCTGGGAAGCCATGATTTGAACTATATGGCGGTAAGCGGCGTTCTTGCCCAGCTAAAGGATCGAAACGGAAGGCCAGTCCATCCTGCCATTACAATGGCAGACTATATGGGAGGCATGGCAGCGAGCGAAAGAATACTGGCTGCTTTGCTTTCCTGTAAGCATACCGGCAAGGGAGGTTATCATTGTATTTCCATAGCAGAGGTTATGGCTTCAATCATGGGTAACCATCTGCTGATAGAGAATGAGACAGGCTATTCCAATGGAGTTTCTATTTTAAATGGGGACATCATTGCTTATTCAATCTATGAAACAGGGGATAAACGTTTCATGGCACTTGCTGCTCTGGAGCCTAAGTTTTGGGTGAACTTCTGCAAGGCAGCAGGAAGGGAAGATTGGATTGAGGCCCAGTTTTCCAAGACTAATAGTGATAATCCTATTTTTATGGAAGTAACGGAACTATTCAAAAGCAGGACAATGAAAGAATGGTCTGAATTTGGGCAAACAGTTGATTGCTGCCTGGCTCCTATATTGGAAACGGAGGAACTGAAAGACTTTCCTCTTTTCAAAAGAACTTTTGAAAAGAACCTAAGTTATCCTGCTATTAAAATGCATGGAAATCTAAGGACAGAAGCGTCATTGCCTCCCAACAAAGGCGAGCACACTGAAGAGGTTTTAACAGAGATTGCGGGAATTACAGCTGAGAAAATCAAGACAATGAAAAAAGAGGAAGTACTTTAAAAGTAAGCAATGGACGGATGGCGATTTGTTTTTTTGCCGAATACTGCTGTTAGCCAGGCGGAATTAGAGGTTCAAAAAATGAGCCGACCCTTAATTTATGAATTAAGGGTCTTTCCATTAGCAAAGTTAGCAAAGTTTCGAAAAAGTACTACTGGTAAAATTAAAACGAATCACTGTCCCTGATGGGATTGTTAAGGGAAAAGAACTTGTAGTATAAGTTTTGGCGGAAGGGGTAATGGCGGTGTTTTCTATTCAAACCGAGCCATTCGTAGGCATCGGTCTGCATCTCCTTGTATTTACAATATATATGGAGAGCTTAAAGGTTGTGTTATATGATAAGTAACTATAAGATGTATATTTGCCGCTATTTGAAAGAAGGCAACTGTGCATATAGATTAAATGATATAATGAATGGGAATACATACTAAAATAAACTTTTATTAAATTTGGAGTGTGATGGTCACGAGTGCGTTTTATTAAAACAATCCCAAACATCGTTACGTTGGGTAACTTATATTGCGGTTTTCTATCAATCGGTTTAGCTGCCAATGGACAATTCAAAAATGCAGCTATTCTCATCTTAATTGGCATGATGCTTGATAGCATGGACGGCAGGCTTGCCAGAATGCTGAAAGCGGATAGTACGCTTGGAAAAGAGCTAGATTCACTGGCAGACATCGTTACGTTCGGAGTGGCGCCATCATTTTTGGTATTTTATACATACTTTTTTCAATTTGGAATACTTGGATTAATTGTATCAGGTCTATTTCCATTATTCGGAGCCTATCGTTTAGCCAGATTTAACATAAGCCCTCCTAAATCCTCCCTGAACTATTTTATCGGTGTGCCCATCACGGCAGCCGGGGGGATTATGGCGACTCTGACTCTGTTTGGTGACCGGATTCCAAATATCATTACAACTGTTGTGTTCACGGCTTTATGCTTTTTAATGGTAAGCAGAATACGAATACCCAGCTTTAAGGAAGTTCCACTTCCAAAGTACGGGACAATCGTTACAATCTTTTTGGGAAGTGTGTTGTATGTAATCTATAAGGGATCATACGGGCCATTTCCCAACCTGATTTACATAGCGATTCCGTTATATATTGCGTATTTGGCCTATAGGTTTATTAAAGGGAAAAATAAAAAAGAAATCGATTAGCAGACTCTATTATAGGGTCTGCTTTTTAGTGGGCTGTTTTCGCAAGCTTTATAGTCCAAAAACAACAATCTATACGAAAAGAGCCTTTTACTAAAACGAAAAAAAGGCCTAATTGGCCTTTTTACTTGTAGAAGACTTTGTCAATATTATATTTTGCTTGCAGTGTATTGATAATATAGGTTTCATAAATTTCCCGTTCCATGCTATCTTCCACATAGATGACGGCAATTTTATATACGTCATCCCGGTGGTTTTTGATTGGCGATACATTGTCTTCAAAATGCTTTTTAACACGCTGCCTTAACTTGCGGGCTTTCCCTACAAACAGCAGATCTTCATTCACGTCAAAAAACAAAATCATGCCGCCTTTGTCCCTGGGGATTTTATGATAGTCTGTGAAACCATAGACACTGCTAAGCTCACTTTCGCTTGCCTGTCCAGTTTGCCTGTTTTTTGTAATAACGAGATTTGGTTCAGGGATTTCAATTTTAATCAATAATATCACTTCCTATTCTGAACTAAAGGGTACCATAAACTTAATAAGTAATCCACAATCAGGAAAAAAACCGATAATTGCATTTATTTTATCCAAGGTCAGGATTCGTGATTCATACCCTGGCAGAAAATCTGAAAATACCTCTCAATACCCTTGGAGTGATTAAACTAAATGGATGTGCCTGCAAATGGAGAACCTTCATAAAGCGCCCATATATGTAAGAATCATGGGAGCAAGCCAGCACCACTTTTTTTACATACCATTGAAGCAGAGGAAGGCCAACTGGCTTGGTTCCCTTTGTTTGAGAAAATCTGAAGTCTTCTGTTAAAGCAATTAACCATGGAATATCAACGATTTTGCTGATTCTATGGTGAAAAACTTTCGGATCAACTTCTGAATCTCCTGCTGCTTTAAATATCTCTTGTAAAGCTTTTGCTTCTTTTGCAGCAATACTCATTCCCTGGGCAAAAACCGGATCAATTCGGCAAAAGGCATCTCCCATCACAATAAGCCCTTTTGGAAATGACTTTAACTTTTCAAAATGAATTCGGCGCAATGCTGGGAAACGGTAAGCTTCAGTATCTGTAACCGGTTCGCCATCCTTAATTGCTTCATATACATGCGGCTGCTCTAAATTCTTTGCAAATTCCAGAAAAGCATCGTTATCAGCCGGAGGTGAGCTGAATCCATATCCTAAAAGCGTAACCATCCATTGGTTATCTTCAGTTGGAGAAATACCGCCGCCACAAACTTGAGCAGGCGGATTCGGATAAACCAATAAACTTTTCCATTCTCTCTGGATAGGGGAAAGTTTTCGGTAAATCCGGTTAGCATAAAATAAATTTACTTTAATCTCTGTTTTCTCTGGTGCCGCAAAGCCTAGCTTTTTAAGCCATTGGACTGCTAGTGAACTGGCCCCGGAAGTTTCCACTGTTAAGTCTGCGCTTAATTCAATCACTTCATCAGCAGTTTCAGCTTCAATTCCGGTTACTCTGGACCCGTCGGTGAGCAGCCCTTTGACTTTTGTATTATATAGTGTATGTATATTATCAATCCTATCCATTCTTCTTCTGATATGCCCCTCAAGAAACGGGCGGCTTTGCTGGATGATGGATAGGCCTGAATCATATTTAATTTTCCATCCTCCATGATGGTACCAGGCCAGGTCATTGGCAAAATCAGCAGGCACAGATCCTTCTTTAATCATTTCATCTGTCAGTCCAGAGAAAAATTCCTCGAGTATTTCTTCACCGCTCTTTAAAAGAACATGCCCTTGAGCTCCTTGTGGAATTCCTTTTCGAATTTGTCCTTTTGTGTTTTTCGGGTCTTTTTCGATTATAATAACCTCTTCAAAAAAATCTGACAGTACCCGTGCAGCCAGCATCCCTGCAATACTTCCGCCGATCACTAAAGCTGTTTTCTTTTCTATGTATTGTGTTTTACTTTCACTCATTCATAATCCCCCAAAATATCTGCTAGCTTTTTTAATAGTACCCGAAGAGGTTCCTTTTTGGACAGGAAAATTTTCAAAGTAATTAAAAAAGGATCCCTTAAGATCCTTAGTAAGCGTTTATCCTTTCCTTTCTTTCGTTTGTCAGTTTTATAAGCAATTCATTATTAAGTGAGCGGGCCATATTAAGCGTAAGATCGAGCACTTTTTTCAAGCCTTCCTTCTGTCCGTTATTAACAGCAATATGGTCGCAATTGATTTCGTTTTCCACACTTATGCAGTTACGCCCAACAGGGTAAGTGATATGCCCAACCTCATGCCAGATAATTGCTTCTTTAACTTCTCTATCTATACAGAACATCTGATAATCATAAACGACAATAAACCAGTCATACCGGGAATCAAGTGATTGATAAAACATTGTTAGAAGTCTGCAGTCAATATTCCATAAACGCAGCCAATTTCCGTCCCTTAATCCAAAATTTTTTAATATAGTCTGTTTATCTTCGACGATGGCTGCTTTTCCGGAAAGGCCATAACGGGGAGGACCTATCTCTTCGCACACACAGATCAAGTGAAATTCTCCTTTTTAAAAAGTCTTACTAGCATTGTTATGTTTATTTTTGAGTTTTAATCAACATGTAATATAAAAATCAAGCAATTTATTAATTTGTTAAAAAAAATGTAATAAATGTTCGTCTTGTATGTGAAGACATTCACAAAAATATTGTGGAATAACGGCATTTCTAAGACAATAAATACGTGGTTGATAGACCAAAATAACGCTTGAGGTGAAGAGACATGTGTGAACAATGCAGCAATGAAAAAATGATGAAAGCAGCAGTTGTACATGAATTTAAAGAAAACCTGGCAATTGAAAACGTAAAAATTCCATCAGTAGGAAAGAATGATGTTTTAGTAAAAATCAAAGCTTGCGGCGTTTGCCATACAGATTTGCATGCAGCCCATGGAGACTGGCCGGTTAAACCAACACTTCCGCTCATTCCCGGTCATGAAGGTGTAGGGGAAATTGTCGAGGTCGGAGAGGGAATCACACACTTGAAGGCAGGAGACAGGGTTGGTGTTCCTTGGCTGTATTCCGCCTGCGGACAATGTGAATATTGCTTAACGGGACGTGAAACTCTGTGCCATAACCAGCTTAATGCCGGCTATTCAATCAATGGAGGCTACGCTGAATATTGCTTGGCAGATGCAAGGTATGTCGTAAAAGTGCCAGATTCGCTTGATTATGTAGAGGCTGCACCCATCTTTTGTGCCGGGGTGACTACATATAAAGCCCTAAAGGTAGGGGAAGCAAAACCGGGTGAGTGGGTGGCTGTGTATGGAATCGGCGGACTAGGCCATGTGGCAGTCCAATACGCAAAAGCAATGGGATTAAAAGTGATTGCAGTGGATACGTTTGACGAAAAGCTGCAGCTGGCAAGGGATTTAGGTGCGGATTTAACAGTTAATCCGAAAGAGGGGGATTCAGCAAACTTCATCCAGCGTGAGATTGGCGGTGTCCAGGCATCTATTTGTACGGCTGTTTCCAAGCATGCTTTTAATGAAGCATACAGAGCTGTAAAACGCGGCGGAAAATGTGTGGCAGTAGGCTTGCCGCCAGAAGTAATGGAGGTGCCAATTTTTGATACTGTACTGAATGGTGTCAGTATCGTCGGATCCATTGTAGGAACAAGGAAGGACCTACAGGAAGCATTACAATTTGCAGCGGATGGTAAAGTTAAAACGATAGTAGAAACAGCAAACCTCGAAGAAATTAATAAAGTTTTTGATGACTTGGAACAGGGAAAAATCAATGGCCGTATTGTTATTAAGTTTGAAGATTGATAGGTTGATATAGTTTGTTATGGGGCTGGACACCTTGGTGTCCAGCCTGTTTTAGATGTAGCTTGCAGAATACATGGCATTTAAGGTTTTGTTCTGCATCATTCTTGCCAGTAAATGTGAAAGCATCGAGAAAAGGAAAGTAAGGATCCTATTCGTGCTAGTAGAATCCGTATAGCAGTGCGAATTGGCAATAACCTTCTCCATTAGGGTCCAGGGGAAGGAAAAAGCAAAGAGAAATGGAACTAATCGTCCTGATTCGTGCCCGTTAGAAAGAAAAAGCAGAGAGAAGAGGAACTAATCGTACCCAGTACTATCCGTAAAAAGGCATAAGCATAGAGAAAAGACCCCCATTTTTCAAATTCCTAAACGATCATCTAAAAGTCTCTTGAATTTTCCTATATCTATAGTGAAAAACACATCTCAATAAGAAATATGTCATATCAAAAATTCAAAGAACATAAAAATGAGAAAGTGCTGGGGACGTGAAAAAATATTCTTAAGAAAAAAAGGAAAATAGTATTAAATAAAGAATATTTAAACTATTCATAATTTTATAAAAATATATTTCGCTGCACGTAAAAAGGGGGATTGATCGTTTGGGTATTTTAGAGATTAAAGATGTCACACTACGATTTGGCGGAGTTGTTGCTCTGGATCATGTCTCTTATGAAGTGAAGGAAGGAGAAATTTTTTCACTCATTGGGCCAAATGGTGCTGGTAAGACGAGTATGCTGAATTGTATAAGCGGTCTTTATAGGCCGGCTTCCGGGTCGATCAACTTCAAGGGGGAAGATATTACCCGCTATAAGCCCCATAAAAGAGCAAGCCTCGGAATTGCCCGAGCGTTCCAGAATATTGAACTTTTTCCGCATTTATCAGTATTGGACAATCTGATGCTCGGCCGCCACGTGAGGATGAAAACAGGGGTTCTGGCTGGAGGCCTTTATTGGGGAAAGGCACAAAGAGAAGAAATCGAACATCGCAAAAAGGTTGAGCAGGTAATCGATTTCCTCGAAATTGAGCACATTCGGAACACGCCTGTGGGAACACTTTCCTACGGTTTACAAAAACGGGTTGAAACGGGCAGGGCGCTTGCATTGGAACCAGAGATCCTTCTTTTGGATGAACCAATGGCCGGGATGAACAGCGAGGAAAAAGAGGATATGGCCCGCTATATTATCGATATCCACGAGGAAATGAATACAACCATTATTTTAATAGAGCATGACATGGGCGTTGTCATGGATTTGTCGGATCATATTGCGGTACTGGATTTCGGTAAGCTCATCGGCTATGGGACACCAGAAGAAATCCAGAATAATCCTAAAGTAATAGAAGCTTATTTGGGAGAAGAAGATGCCGTATAAAAAACAAAAAGCGGCTGCAAATAGAGCTTTAATTTTTTAAGGAGGGGGGATCAATTTTATGAGTATGACGTTTCCGCAGC
Source organism: Cytobacillus sp. C11.1 (assembly GCF_058145115.1). Taxonomy (NCBI): domain Bacteria; kingdom Bacillati; phylum Bacillota; class Bacilli; order Caryophanales; family Bacillaceae; genus Cytobacillus; species Cytobacillus sp. C11.1. Next base: position 2,797,994 of record NZ_CM176935.1, read on the forward strand.
TTTTAATTGAAAGGGCTTACAAAGATGGGTCTCAAGTAGCTTTGAGAGAAAAAGAGTTTGGAATTTGGAACGAACTCACATATGAATCTTTTTTAGACCAGGTTATAAACTTCAGCCTTGGATTAGCAACACTGGGGCTTGAAAGAGGAGATAAGCTTGCCATTATAGGAGAAAACAGGCCTGAATGGGTAATCAGTGAACTTGCGGCACAGAGCCTGGGAGGCATATCCGTGGGGATCTATCAGGAATCCCTTTCTGCTGAGCTCAGCTATATTATCGATGATTGCGATGCCACGATTGTGGTAGCCGAAGATCAGGAGCAAGTGGATAAACTGCTGGAGATAAAAGAAACCATTCCAAAAGTGAAAACGATCATTTATTACGATCCTAGAGGGATGAGAGATTATCAGGAGGATTTTCTTCTTAAATTCGAAGATGTACTAGCACTGGGCAATACATTTAAATCACAGCAGCCGACTTTTTTCCAGCATGAAGTTGATAAAGGTACTACGGACGATGTTGCCATTCTTTCTTACACTTCCGGAACAACCGGAAATCCGAAAGGAACAATGCTAACTTATCAAAATCTGGTAGAAATGGCTAAAAATCTATCAAGCATTGATCCGCTGACAGATAAAGATGAATACGTCTCTGTTCTGCCGCTTGCCTGGATTGGCGAGCAAATGATGACAATTGCTATGGGGCTATATAACGGGATGACAATTAACTTCCCGGAAGAACCGACAACTGTCTTGGAGGACTTGCGGGAAATTGGCCCGCAGGTAATGTTTTCGCCGCCAAGAATCTATGAAGACATGGTTTCCCGCTTTCAGGTTAAGATTCAGGATAGCGGCTGGCTGAAAAGAAAGGTATATAACTGGTGCAAGCCTATTGGAGAGAAAGTGGCTAAGGCCCATTTTGAAAATAAACCAATAAGCTCGGGCACAAAACTTCTATATAAAATTGCGGACTATCTGATGTTCAGTGCAATTCGCGACCATTTGGGGTTATTGAAAATCAAGCGTGCCTATACAGGAGGGGCCCCGCTAGGACCGGATGTGTTTGAGTTTTTTCACAGCATCGGAGTGAATGTGAAAAGTATTTACGGTCAAACAGAGGTTTCCGGTATATCAATCGTGCATCGTGATGGAGATATCAAGCTCGATAGCGTTGGTATCCCCATCCCTGGAACGGAAGTAAAGATTTCCGATGAAGGTGAAATTCTTATTAAAAGCTCAAGTGTCTGTAAGGGCTACTACAAAAATGAAAAAAGTACGAAAGATACCATTCAGGACGGCTGGCTGCATACGGGGGATGCGGGCAGTCTGGATGAGGAAGGGCATTTGTATGTTATTGACCGAATTAAGGATGTTATCCGCCTTGACACTGGTGAGATGTTTTCTCCGCAATTTATTGAGAACAAACTGAAGTTCAGCTCTTATATCCAGGAGGCAGTAGCAATTGGCAAGGACCGACCTTATGTAGTTGCAATGATAAATATTGATATGAAAAATGTGGGGCGCTGGGCGGAGAAGAACCAGATCAGCTACACAACCTATACGGATTTGTCTTCAAAGCCGGAGGTCCTCGATTTAATTGAAAAACAGGTCCAGGAAATCAATCAGTCCCTTCCAGAAAAAGCCCGTGTGAAGAAATTTGTCCTGCTGTACAAAGAATTGGATGCAGATGATGAAGAACTAACGAGAACAAAGAAAGTACGCAGGCAATTTGTTGCCAAAAAGTATGAATTGCTTATCGATGGTCTGTATACCGAGGATAAAAAGATTAAGGTTAATGGAACGATCAAATATCGTGACGGTATGGAACAAACGATTCAAACGACACTTCAAGTCATCTTTATGGATGAAGGAGAGGGGGCAGCTTAATGACTTTTTTCTTGCAAATGATCGTAACAGGAGTTGTAGTAGGAAGTGTCTATGCTTTGGTGGCACTCGGGTTTGTTTTAATTTATAAATCCAGTGATGCCATCAACTTTGCACAAGGAGAGTTCCTTCTCATTGGAACCTATGTGTGTTTGACCCTGATCACAGCATACAACATACCCTTTGTTGCGGCATTAATGATTGCATTGATTTTTAGTGCGGTACTTGGATTTGTAATTGAGCGAATTGTACTCAGGCCATTTATCGGGGAGCCGGTTATTTCAATGATCATGGCAACGATAGGGTTATCCAGTGTGCTGGCAGGAATCGTTCATATAACATGGGGACATGAAACGCGCGTGTTTCCGAAAGTTTTCTCTGAACAGCCGGTTAAGCTGGGAGAAATCGTGATAGCACCGGTGTATCTCTGGTCGCTTTTAATAGTTGTTATTATGCTTGTGATCTTCACGCTCTTCTTCAAATATTCAAAGCTAGGCATTGCAATGAGAGCTACTGCAGATGACCAGCAGGCAGCGATGTCGATGGGGATTAGCGTCAAAATGATTTTTGCGGTAGCCTGGGCGATTGCTGCTATTGTTTCAGCAGTCGGAGGCATCCTGCTAGGGAATATTAATGGCGTTAACGCTTCCCTTTCGGCTATCGGATTGAAGGTTTTGCCGGTTGCCATCCTCGGAGGGCTTGACAGTATACCAGGCGCCATTATCGGCGGGCTCATTATCGGCATACTAGAAAGCTTGACTGGCGGTTACCTGGATCCATTGGTTGGAGGCGGTCTGAAAGAAGTGATGCCGTTTGTCATCCTCGTATTAATCCTGATGTTCAAGCCGTATGGTTTGTTCGGAAAAAAAGAAATCGAGAGGGTGTAAACGATGAGAAATCCCTTTGTAATGGATTGTGGAGAATTCCATGTGAATTATAAACAGGATATGGCCATCTGGAAGATTTCCAGAGTGCGGATGCGGGTCTTCATTCTTCTAGCTGTTTTCGCGATATTCCCAATGTTTGCCTCCGATTATGTAATTGGTTTAGCTACACTGTGTGGAATTGCAGCAATAGGTGCAATCGGATTAAATATCCTTACCGGTTTTACGGGGCAAATTTCAATAGGGGTCGGTGCATTCTTGGGTGTGGGAGGTTATACTTCTGCCATTCTGACAGCCAAGCTGGGGTTAAGCTTCTGGATTGCCATGCCGACTGCAGGTATTATAACTGCGATTGTGGGCGGATTGTTCGGATTGCCATCGCTCAGGCTGAAAGGATTGTATCTAGCTATCGCCACCCTGGCTGCACAAGTTATTATCCTATTTGTCATTTCCCGGTGGGATTCGCTTACAGGAGGCACAGCCGGTATGGTGTTATCCAGGCCGGAACTGGGAGGATTTGTTTTTTACAGCGAGCGCAGTTATTACTATCTGATGTTTGCAGTTCTCGTTATTACTACTATTTTCACCCTTAATTTATTTCGATCACGGGTTGGCCGGGCATTTATAGCTGTGCGTGACCGTGACGTGGCGGCAGAAGTAATGGGAATTGATTTGTTTAAATTTAAGGTTCTGGCATTTATTGTAAGTTCCTTTTTCGTAGGAATTGCAGGTGCCTTGCTTGGTCATTACACGATGGTGGTTAGTCCTGAGCTGTATAGCATTACAGTGTCCATCGAGTATTTGGCGATTATACTTGTAGGCGGATTGGGCAGTGTGTTCGGGTCAATTTATGGAGCAGTGTTTATAACTCTTCTGCCAGTTGTTCTAAGATCTGGTGTAGAGCTTTTAAGCGGGTTTTTCCCTGACTTATCGACCGTCTTAATCGGGATGAAGGAAGTTGTATTTGGCCTGGTAATTATCTTGTTCTTAATTTATGAACCACAGGGTCTTGCGAAATCTGGAAGAATATTAAGGATTATTTTAAACTTTGGCCGTTTTCTTATTAATTCCCGGGCAATAATATCTGAAAATTTTGAAAGTATATTTAAAAGGATGTATACTTTCAATTTTTAATAAAAATAGAAGTAATAAGGGGGAGCATTATGAAGAAATTTTGGGCAGGTTTATTGGCAGCAACACTAATGACTGGAATGCTGGCTGGCTGTTCAGGCGGCAGTGAGGAAGCTGCGGCCGACAAAAAAGGTACAGTAAAAATCGGCGGTATTTTTGACCTGACTGGAGGTACGGGTGATGTAGGTACACCTTATGCAGAAGGGGAAAAAGCATTTTTTGAATACATTGCAGGCGAGGATATCAACGGAAATAAGCTGGAATTAATCGGTGACGATTATGCGTACAAAATTCCTGAAGCACAGAAGCTATATCAAAAGTTAAAGTCCAAAGATAAAGTAGCTGCCATTTTAGGATGGGGTACAGGTGATACGGAGGCACTTCGCCAGCAGGTTGCAGCTGACAAACTTCCATTTATCTCAGCTTCTTACTCTGAGAACCTAAAAAATATTGATGAAAGCCCATATAACTTCCTGGCTGCTGCATCCTATTCTGACCAGGCAAGATCTGTATTAAAGTGGATAAAAGACAATCACACTGGTGGAACCCCGACTGTAGCTTTAATTTACAATGATACCGCATTTGGGAAGTCTCCCATCGAAGATGCCAAGAATTATGCAAAGGAAAATGGCATAGAAATTGTTGATGAACAAATTGTTGACTTGAAGACGCTTGATGCAACATCACAATTATTGAATATGGAAAAGAAAAATCCTGATTATGCGATTATTAACCAAACATGGGGAGCAACGGCAACTATTCTAAAGGATGCTAAAAAGCTTGGTTTGGATACACAATTTATCGGTTTAAACTGGGCTACCGGGGAAGGTTTGCTTCCAATTGCCGGCGATGCTGCTGAAGGGTTTATCGGTGTCGTAACTCATGCATTCCCATATGAAGATCTTCCTGGTATGGAAGAGGTTAAAAAGTATGTAGAGAGCAAGGGTGAAAAGCTGGAAGACAAAAACCAGAAGTTTATCCAGGGGTGGGTGTCTGCAAAGATTATGGTTGAAGGCATAAAGCTTGCTGAAGATCCGACAACGGGCGAAGGCATCCGAGCCGGACTTGAGAAAATTTCAAACCTTGACCTTGGAGGATTGGCTGCACCAGTTACGTTCACAGCTGACAGCCATGCAGGCACAAATCAAATCCGTTTGGCAGAAGTCAAAAACGGGAAGTTCGAAGTGTTCACAGACTATATCGGCTACTAAAAAGACTGGGGGCGAGGTTGATAACCCGCCTCCTGTTGAATTTTAAGGAGTGTGCAAGCTTTAATTGGCCGAGTGAATTTAGCTAATAAAGTGGGGAATTTAGCGAACAATCTGTCAAGGATTGGCGAATAAAATGCTTAAAACAGCAAAGAAATGTCAGATTTAGAGAATAAAAGTCGAAAACTGAAGAATAAACCTTGGACGGCTTAATAGATAAAGATAATAACTAATAAAATAAGGTTCAGCGAGATTAAGAAGCTGGGAGGATAAAGCATGCTGACAATTAACAATGTTGAAGTGATGTACGATAAGGTCATCCTAGTTCTAAAAGGGATGTCAATGGTCGTCCCTAAGGGGAAAATTGTTGCCCTGCTGGGTAGCAATGGTGCAGGGAAGACGACTACACTGAAAGCTATTTCCGGTTTGCTAAAAAGCGAAAATGGCGAAGTAACTGATGGTTTTATCGAATTATACGGCGAGCGGATTGATGTAAGCGATGCAGAAACCATTGTGAAAAAAGGCATTTTTCAATGCATGGAAGGCAGGCGCGTTTTCAAGCATCTTTCTGTAGAAGATAATTTAATTGCTGGCGCACATACCCGTAAGGACCGAAAAAATATTAAAAGTGATATCCAAAAAGTTTATCATTATTTTCCGAAGCTTGAAATTCTGAAGCACCGCCAGGCGGGCTATCTTTCAGGCGGGGAGCAGCAAATGCTCGCCATCGGCAGAGGCATCATGGCTAAACCTAAAGTGCTCCTCTTGGATGAACCATCGTTAGGACTCGCGCCGCTATTAGTGAAAGAGATCTTGGCATCATTAAAAAAATCAATGAAGAAGAGGGAACGACAATTCTGGTAGTTGAACAGAATGCCAATGTGGCTCTTTCGATTGCAGACTATGGCTATATCATGGAAAATGGCCGGATTGTAATGGATGGAACAGTGGAACGATTGCTTTCCAATCAGGATGTGCGCGAATTTTACCTGGGCATGGGCGATAAAGGCCGGAAAAGCTATAAAGATATTAAATCCTATAAAAGAAGAAAGAGGTGGCTCTAGTGGAAAAGCTGCAGGATTTGATTCAGCATGCATATGAAAAAGCTCCGGGTTTTAAAAGGCAGCTTGATGCAGCCGGCCTATCATCCTATGATATTCAATCGATTAAGGATCTGGTAAAAATACCTGTACTTAAAAAAGATCGTTTGCCTGAACTGCAGTCTGCCAGCCAGCCTTTCGGAAACTTGGCCGCCATGGAGCCAAATGAAATGGCAAGGATCTTTATGTCGCCCGGACCAATCTATGACCCGCAAACCCATGAAAAAGATTTTTGGCGTTTTTCAGAAGCCCTTCAGGCAGCGGGGTTTAATCAGGATGATATTGTACAAAACACTTTTTCCTACCACCTGTCACCCGCCGGCTTTATGTTTGACTCGGCTCTTCGTGAATTAGGTTCAACTGTGGTTCCTGCCGGAACAGGGAACCGCGAGCTGCAGATCCAGGTGATGAAGGATGTGAAGGTAACCGGTTATGTAGGGACGCCAAGCTTCTTTAACCTTTTGCTTGACGCAATAGAAGAAAAGGGCTGGAAAGTCGGCAAGGAAATAGTCATCGAGAAAGTATTTTTTACAGCAGAAATGCTGACTGTACAAATGCGGCAAAGGTGCGAGGACAATGGCATTGCAGTTTTTGAAGGATATGGGACAGCGGACTGCGGCTGCCTGGCGTTTCAGGATAAACAAGGGCCTGGTTTAAAAGTGACGGATACAGCTATTGTGCAAATTTGTGATCCCCAAACTGGTAAGGAAGTTTCAGCAGGCGAGGGAGAGGTAGTTGTCACACTGTTTGATAAAAGCTACCCGCTCATTCGATTTGGAACGGGTGATCTTTCACGCTGGGTTGAAGGCTATGAAGGAAAAAGGATTGCCGGAGTGCTTGGCCGTGTAAGCGATGGCGTTAAAGTGAAAGGAATGTTCGTAAGGGAAAAGCAGCTTGCTCAAGTATTGGAGGAAGCAGGGTACTCAGATTTCCAAGCTATTGTCACAAATGATAAGGGGCAGGACGAATTTAAGATCTTAATTGAATCTGAAAGGGAATTAGATCCTGGGCTTTCTGTGAAAATTCAGGATGTGATAAGGGTAAAATCGATTTTGGAAAAAGCAGCAGCCGGCACCATTAAGAAGGATGATAAAAAGCTGGTCGACAAACGGAATTACGAATTAAAAAAGGTTTAAGCTAAAGGAGGGCTGTTGGGCCTTCTTTTTTATGGCGTTGTAAAAGCTTATAGTTAATTTTGTCTTATGTTGATTGGAGCAGAAGGCTCGAGATCTAGAATATGCAAACGTATTTCCTCCGTGCGGTGTTTATTCGCGGTTGCTTATACAATGTCTTGCACGCAAAGCGAGTCATAGGGAGAACCCGCAGGTGTATAAAGCCGAGGGTGCTACCGGACCGCCCTTGGAAAGCGAGCTTCTTGAGCAGAAATCAACAGACAAGTTAAACAGAGGTTTTTTAATAGTATCATGCTGTCAAAACAAGATGGAAAGGATGGGTTAACTACCATAATGCCATTGAATGATGAGTAGTCTATAACAAGCCGGAATAACGACGATAATGGCCAGAGCAGGAGGGAAAAGGTCGTTAACAAGCCGGAATAATGACGATAAAGTCCCGAGCAGAAGGAGAATGGTCGTTAATAAGCCGGAATAACGACGATAAAGTCCCGAGCAGAAGGAGAATGGTCGTTAATAAGCCGGAATAACGACGTAAAGTCCCGAGCAGAAGGAGAATGGTCGTTAATAAGCCCGAATAACGACGATAATGGCCAGAGCAGGAGGGGAATGGTCGTTAATAAGCCCGAATAACGACGATAATGGCCAGAGCAGGAGGGGAATGGTCGTTAATAAATCGGAATAACGACGATAAAGGCCAAAGCAGGAGGGAAAAGGTCGTTAACAAATCAGGATTAACGACTATAATCGGTTAATCACAGAGAGTGATGATGGATTACTTTGTCATTCTCACTCTCTACCACCAAAAACAATCCTTTATAATAAGATGTCACGTTTGTGACCTGCAGCCCGGATTCCTGGATAATTTGCAGTGTGTTCCTGTTTAAGTGACAGCCATCGCAGACTCGTTTCCAAAGAGGATTTAAGGCTTCCTGGGCAAATGCGAGAATGGGCTGTTCCATTTTCACATGTTCAAAGAATAGTATTTTTGCATCGGGCTTACTTACCCTTTTGATTTCCTTTAGTGCTTTTACTGGATCTGGAATCGTACAGAAAACGAGCGTGGCAACAACCGTGTCAAAGGTGCCATCAGGAAAATCAAGCTTTTCAGCTGATTGCTTATGGACCTGAATTGGAATAGAGGCAGCTGCCTTGCGCGCGTGTGACTGTTCAATCATACCTTGATTTGGTTCAATGGCGTCAACATACTCTGCATTTTTATATAATGGGAAGTTGATGCCAGTGCCTGCACCTATTTCCAAAACACGGCCGGCAGCGTGGGAGAGTAACTCTTTTCGTATTTGCTGGAATTTCCGTTTTTCAAGCGGGCGCATGGCTAGGTCATATATGGATGGGAAGAAGTTGTTCATTATATTCATCTCTTTTCACAATTAGGTTCTTTCTCTATTTTACCTTTTTGTAAAAATGAAACAAGCTGGTACCTCTATAGAAGTCCCAGCTTCAAGGGATTATTGTTTGTTTTCGAACATGTCGTTCAGTTTTTCATAGGTATCCGGATACTTAGCCTCATATTGCAGGTAGGTTGGAACGGGGTAGCGGACCCCGCCTTTGTGGGTTTGCTTTAACCCTTCAATGAACTCATCTGCCATGGAATAAGGAATCGTAAAGGCCATTTCATGATCATGAGTCTGGCCGAAAACACGGTCACCATAACATGGCAGGATGACTTGAGGTTTGTCGGTCTTTATCGTTTTAATGACAATATCTGCACAATCAGCCCTGGCGGTAAAGCTGGAAGTAATTTCCCCGCCTGTGTGATAGAGGGCTCCAGCGACCATTCTCATAACCTGTGCTGAATTTCCGTAGACAGCGATTACATCTGGTTCAAACGATGCCCTACCCAGTGGAGCTAACAAAACTGTTCCTGCTTCTTCTCTTGTAAACTTTGGAACAGCTGCTTCCGTAAACGCTCCTAAATCACAAGTTTTTGTGTACATGCCATCTGTCAGGCTTCCTTTTGTGTAATAGTCAAGTTCTTCTTCAAATCCAAATGCAATTTTTGCAATTGGGCAGGATAAATCCTCCCCACCCATGGCAAGAGACCAACCGTATCGCCTTGCCATTGTCACACCCTGGCATATGCTGAACGTTTTGCCGAAGTCTTTAGCAGGACGCTTTACCCGTTCAGGCAGAATTTCCTCTTTTTTCATTACTCTAATAGCAAGCGGAAAGGTGTCAGGCCGTACATATGTATGAATCGCAGTCTCCAGCTCCGATAGCTTTTGTGTATGGACAGTTTGCTGCATCGTTAACCCTCCTTAAAAACTGGTAAATATAATATTCTGTTAATTATATGGTTTAACCTGCCTATTTAGCCTTAAATTCAGGAATCATTTGTTAAAGCTAAACTTGTTATGGAGATTGACATGAAACCAAAAGGTTTTATATAATAAGTGAAACCAAATGGTTATATTTTTACTATAAAGGAGAATTTATAAATGGAAACATTGCAGGATATCAAACAAACCGTTATTTTTAATGCGCCAATTGAAAAAGTATGGAAGACTGTTACAACTTCAGAAGGAATTGAATCCTGGTTTATGCCGAATGATTTCAAGCCTGAATTGGGTTATGAGTTTCATTTGCAATCACCGTTTGGTCCGTCCCCATGCAAGGTCATTGAGTTGGATGAGCCAAATCGTCTTTCTTTTACCTGGGATAAAGATGGCTGGGTAGTTTCATTTATTTTAAAAGATTTGGGCGGAAAAACAGAGTTCACTCTTATTCATGGAGGATGGAAACAGCCTGAAGCAATTCTTCCGAAAGCTAATGAAGAAAGCGCGGTTATCCGTGAAAGAATGTCGCATGGCTGGACTGGAATTCTGGAGAACCTTGGCAAGGTTTTAGAGAAATAATGAGTTCGTCTGCCCCGAAGCATGATGTGTTTCAGGCAATTGCCGATCCGACTAGAAGAGAGGTTCTAAGGCTGCTTGCTGAAAAAGAGCGTCCTATTTCCGAGATCAGCGCTCATTTTCCGATTAGCCGTACGGCGATATCAAAACATCTTCACATATTATCAGAGGCTGAACTGGTCAGCGGGAAAAAGGTTGGAAGGGAAAAAATTTATCATTTGCAGCCTGAACCGCTGACAGAATTAAAGCAGTGGCTGTCGTTTTACGAGCAATTTTGGAATAATAAGCTGCTAAAGCTCAAACATATTGTTGAAGACGGGGATGATGGGGTAAAAGTAGTAGAGATTGATGAAAAAAGTGAATGATTTTGAGAAAAAGAGCTGAGATAGGCTCTTTTTTCTTGTTTTAAGGGCGTTTCACCCTCTATTAAGGGAAGATTTGGAACCGAAAAGATAGGATATTAGCAACTTTGCCATTTTTATTGTCAACTTGTTAAATATAGGCTCTTTTCGTATAGATTGTTGTTTTTGCTTAAGAACTCTGCCCGTTGATTTCCGCTGCAGGCACTCGCTTTCCACGGGGCTACCGGGAGCCTCCTCGACGCTCTGCGTCTGCGGGGTCTCCCTTGGAACGCTACTCCCGTAGGACGTTGAATAAGCTTCTTCGAACGGACACCGCACGAAGAAAATGTGGGAGCATTTTCGAGGATCTCGCGCCTTCCGCTCCAATCAACTCAGTGATTAAAATTGGTTCGAAAGCAACAAACTTTGCGAAAACAGCGTAAATATATCATCAACTGATCAAAAAAAGATCGTCAACTTGCAGTTAAATATCATCAACTGCCAGGATGATAAAAATTTTCACTTGAAAGTTTAGGTCTTTCTCAAAGAAGATATAATATAATGAAATTTGTGTTCATTATTTGTAAGGGAGTCCTTGGCAATGTATCAGACATTTACTTTACAAGAGAAGGTTAAGCAGATTTCGATTATGCTGATCCCGATTTTGATTACGCAGCTTGGCATGTTTGCAATGGTCTTTTTTAATACAATCATGTCAGGCAGATATAATGCTTCCGACCTTGCCGGAGTAGCGATTGGTTCCTCGATTTGGAATCCTGTTTTTACCGGGCTTAGCGGTATTTTGATGGCTGTATCACCGATTGCTGCACAGCGATTTGGCGAGGTAAAGAATAAAGAAGTGACATCGATTGTAAAAAATGGAGTGTATCTCGCCATTATCCTTGCATTTGCTGTGATTGCCATCGGGTCTGTTTTGCTGAATGCTATACTGAACAGCATGAATTTGCCGCAAGCTGTAGAAGGAACTGCACGCGGCTATTTGATTGGCCTTAGCTTCGGAATTATTCCGTTATTTGTTTTTAACGTACTTAGATCTTTTATCTATGCACTTGGCAAAACTCGGGTGGTTATGGTCATTTTATTTTGTTCGCTCCCGATAAATTTCTTTTTAAATTACGTGCTTATTTTCGGCCATTGGGGTTTTCCGGAATTGGGAGGAGCAGGCGGCGGTTATGCAACTTCGTTCACCTATTGGTTTATCCTTGTCATGACTGCTTTGATTATTAAAACGAAAGAACCATTTTCAGGGTACAATATTTTTAGGAATCTACAGGACTTTTCATGGGAAAGATGCAAAGAGATCTTGAAAATTGGTGTGCCAATGGGGCTGTCAATCTTTTTTGAAACAAGTATGTTTGCAGTTGTGACTATTTTAATAAGCAAGTTTAATGTGACAACGATTGCCGCTTACCAGTCAGCATTAAATATCGTTTCTTTCCTGTATATGATCCCAATCAGCATTTCGATGGCACAGACTGTACTAGTCGGTTTTGAAGTTGGAGCAGGAAGGTATAAGGATGCAAAGGCCTACAGCTGGCTCGGCATCTATTTATCGATTTTGATCGCTTTGTTAACCGGTCTCCTGGTGGTTCTGTTCCGCTATGAGGTTTCTGGTTTTTATTCGAATGAAAGAGCTGTTATTGCTCTTACTGCCCATTTCCTTATATATGCTTTGTTCTTCCAGATTTCTGATGCCATTCAAGCTACAGCGCAAGCTGCATTAAGGGGCTATAAGGATGTGAACATTTCTTTTATTATTACACTGATTGCTTACTGGCTGATCTGTCTTCCTGTTGGCTACGTTCTGGCAAACTATACAAGTTTGGGAGCAACTGGTTATTGGATTGGCTTAACAATCGGATTGCTTGCTGCAGGAATTTGCCTTTCAATGAGGCTGATCTATATCCAAAAGCGAAAGTTTGTAAGTGCAGAGGTTCAAGAAGCAGGATAAATATATCGCCTGGCCTATCCATGGTACAGGCGATTTTTATTTTTTGCCATAGGATCTTTGACATCTTCCTGACATATTGGGCCGATATAGTAAAGGCGAGGGTAAGCGATGCTTGTCCTTATAAAAAGTTCAGGAGGTATACGTATGAAAAAGGCATTAGCAGGTTTAACGATTGCAGGTGTATTACTGGCAGGAGGGTATGCAACAACTTCTTATGCGATAGATGCGGAAACATCGACCGAAACAGGAAAGGCCCTAACATGGAACTTTAAAGGAAAGGGATTTGGTCATCATGGATTCGCTGGTGATTCTGAATCGATCCTGGAAAAAGCTGAGGAGCTTGGCATTAAGACAGATGGAAAAGACGCTCAAACCCTGATGCAGGAAATCCGGGCTGCCGAAATTAAAAAGGAAGCAAAGGAACTGGGAATCAAAACGGAAGGGAAGGAGACGGCTGAGCTTATGGAAGAGGTAATGCTAGCAAAGGTAAAAGAGGAAGCGGAAAATCTAGGCATCAAAACAGATGGGAAAGATGTACAAGCTCTTAAACAAGGATTACGTATAGCAAAACTTCAGAAACAGGCTAAAGATCTTGGTGTAGCGACGGATGGGAAAGATGCAGAGACCCTCATGCAGGATATTCAGACAGCATCAATAAACAGCCGAGCCAAAGAACTTGGAATTTCTATAGAAGGAAAGGATTTACAGACTTTGTCTCAGGAAATATTCACGGTTTCAGTAACAAATGAAGCTAAAAAGCTTGGAATAACGGTTGAAGGCAGGGATATCCGCGAAGTCGCCCAGGAGGTTGCATCCGAAAAGGTGAAAAAAGAAGCAAAAGAACTGGGAATCACAATTGATGGCAAATACCTTCAGCAAATTGCTCAGGAAGTCAGGGAAAAGAAAGTCGTGAATCTTGCCAAGGAACTCGGGATTTCCACTAAAGATCAAACAACAGCTGAGCTGATTGCAGAAATAGATATAAAAGATAGTGAAAAATTACAAGAAGTTCTTGGCGAAGACCTTTTAGGAATGAAAGGGTTTGGAATGAGGGGAATGGGCATGAAAGGCGGTCATGGTATGGATTTTAATGGTCCGGGGAAGGGCCACGACGGAAAATTCCATGAGGGCGGTATGGGAGAGCAAGGATTCATGGGCGGCGAAAATGAAGCTGAGCAAACATCTGCCGACGCTATTTAAAAGGATTGTAAAATCCCCGTATACAATTTCGGGGATTTTTTTGTATAGTAAAGTTATTGGAGGGCGGTAATATGAAAAAAATCCTGGTCGCAGAGGATGAACTGGCTATCGCCAAGGTTCTAAGTGCATACTTGCAACGTGAAGGGTTTGAAGTCCTGTCGGCTTATAACGGGAAGGATGCACTTGATTTATTTTTCAAAGATTCGCCCAATCTGGTGCTTCTGGATATCATGATGCCCGAGATGGATGGCTGGAGTGTTCTCGAAAAAATCCGTGAAAAAAGCGCCTGTCCTGTCATTATGCTTACGGCCCTTGGTGATATTGATTATAAATTAAAAGGCCTCAATACAGGTGCTGATGATTATATTTCCAAGCCCTTTATAGGGGATGAAGTAGTTGCACGCGTGAATGCTGTTTTAAGGCGTTCTCCGAATGTTTACCTTGATGAACATATAAAGCAATTTGGCAGTCTGGCCATTAATTTTGATTCCCATACAATATTCTTAAATGGAAAAGAAGTAAATTTGACGCCTCGTGATTTATCATTACTGTTATTTCTGGCGGAAAGGCCGAACAAAACCTTTACAAGGGAACAGCTGATTGAACATGTTTGGGGAATGGATTATGATGGAAGCGACCGTGCAGTCGATTTGGCTGTAAAAAGAATCCGGCAGGCCTTGTCAGATTGGCCGGTTTCGGAAGGTGAAATCCGCACACTAAGAGGAATGGGGTACCAATTCCATGTTTATGAAAAATAGAAAACGGACCACCTTGCTCCGTTATTGGACGACCCGCTATCTTTTTACCCTTTTAGTTGGACTCATTATCTTAGCGGCGGGTTCGATGTGGTGGATCAGGCAAACAACCCTTGAAAACCGGCTGAATTTAATGCAGTATGTAGCTGTTGAAACAGCGGATCGGGTGGTGCAGCAGGACGGCAATATTGAATTTGATCCTTTTTTCAATCGAATGCTGGAGGAAAGGGCAAAATTGCTGGAATTTAAATTTGAGCCGCAAGTCCTTATTAGTGATTTAACTGGCCAGGTTCTTTATAAAAAAGCAGGCCGCATGCCAAGAAATAGTCAAGCTGGCCCTGGGCTTGGAACACTGCCCGCTGAATTGCTGGAAAATGAAAAAAATGTTAAAAGGATGAAAACACAGGATGGCCAGTCTGTTTACACAGTCAAGACGCCAATAACAGTTGATGAAAACCAAGTTGGCTGGGTTGTCGTCGTACAGAGCGCTGATGATTTGACGGATGTGAATCAGGAATACCGACTATTATTTATTATGCTGGTCGGATTGGGGCTGCTCGGCTGGAGTGTGATTTATTTCCTATCGCTTAAAATATCACGGCCCATCCAGGAAGTAGCATTTGCTGCTGCCAAAGTGAGTGAAGGGGATTATGAAATTGACTTAAAAGCTTCAGCTAATGAGGTAGAAGTTCATAATCTCATCACCTCATTCAAAGAAATGACGGAAAGGCTCATGCATCTTGAAAAGCTTCGGGCAGAATTACTGGCTGGTGTCACACATGACCTGAAAACACCGGTTACCTCCATCAGCGGGCTTGTCCAGGCTGTCCGGGATGGGGTTGTCCACGGTGAAGAAAAGCAGGAGTTTCTTGATATAACGTTAAAAGAAGTCAATCGATTGCAGAAGATGATAGAAGACTTACTGGATTTCAACTCCCTTTCGGCTGGTGCTTTTTCAATACGGCCTGAAATCTGTGATATGAATAAACTTGTTCAGGACATTGTCCGCCAATGGGCATTAACCCAAAAAAGCGATTTTCAATATAGCGTCGAAGTACCAAATGAAACGATTTATCGGTCAACGGATCCCTACCGACTTCAGCAAGTGTTAATTAATCTGCTAAATAATGCTTATCAGGCAATTGATACAAATGGCCATATCACAGTAACTTTAAAGGACGGATATATTGATGTTCAAGACACCGGAACTGGTATTCCTGTTGAGGAGCAGCCATATATTTTTGAGCGCTTTTACAGAGGCGAACAAAAAAAGCTAAAAGTAAGAGGGCTTGGATTGGGTTTGCCCTTCAGCAAGCTGCTCGCCAAAGCATTAAACGCCAATTTAATCTTAAAGGATAGTTCAAATACTGGAAGTGCATTTTCAATCGTATGGGTAGAAAAAGGATAGATGTAAGCAAGGTACTTTTGCTTCGTTTATCCTTTTTGTTGTTTTTTGTGCACTTTCAGACTCTAGGATGCGAAACTCAACCACTATAACATAGCTTGAAATTTAATTAATTTTTACCAGCCGGCATATCTATTTTTGACTCCAAAATAACCTAGAGGGTAGAATAGTAATATTCATAAACAGATGACTGCAGAAAAAAATTCAATCTTCTAAAACGCAGGGAGGACATTCGATGGAATCTAAATCTACCAAGTATGAAGTGGATGTCAATGGTTCTCTTTTTGATTGGGATCTTGATGAGGGAACCTTTAATTTTGAAAATGACGAAGTTGTTCTTTTTTGGGTGAATACAGCCTTTAAAACCCTGCTTGACTCAATTGAGGAAATCTCGGGTGCAAAGCCGGCCAAGCTGGTTCTTGAAACTGCTGGCTATCGTACGGGTAAAATCGTAAGCAAATTTTATTTGGAATCCGATAAAGAAAAAGAAACCGTCATAAACCACCTTCCGAATATTTACTTAACTGCCGGCTGGGGGAAAACCGACATTGTATCGTTCTGCCTGGAGGAAAAGAAAGCTATCGTGCGTGTCAAAAATAGCTGGGAATATAAAATTAATATGGCCCAAAAGAAAGAAACAGAAGGCACTTTTCTGCCGGGGCATTGGGCAGGAGTATTAAGCGGCTTATTTGAAACCAAGGTGTGGTACAAGGTAGTAAAAAGCCAGGTACAAGGGGACGAGTATTCCGAATACGAGTTCTTTGAATCTGAAATAACGCCATCACTGAATGTAAACGCCATGATCCAAGAACAATCTCAGGCTGCCCAAAAAGAAATGGAACAAAAAATCACTGAACAGACCAGAGTATTATCTGAAATTATTAAAGAGATATCATCACCGATCATTCCGGTCATTGATTCCATTTTGGTCATTCCTTTGGTTGGAAAATATGAAGAGCTTAGAGCAGAGGAACTTTTAAACAGGACACTGTTGAATTTACCTAGATATAAGGCTGAGTACCTTATATTGGATTTAACGGCTTTAAAGGGTGTCGATCAATACACACTCGACTTCCTGCAAAAATTTGTAAAAGCAGCTTCATTGTTGGGCACTCAATGCATATTCGTCGGCATATCACCAGAATTAAGTGTGCAAATAATCGAAAGAGGCCATACCGAAACAAAAATTCCGTGTTTTTCCATCCTGCAGCAAGGTATATCATATGCTTTGGAACAATTGGGGCTTGAGATTGCAAAAAAGAAATAGTGTAAAAACAGCATTGGGGATCAATGCTGTTTTTTACGGCTCTAAAATATACTCTTTTATTGAGTCTGGTAAAATGGCTGTTTCCCATGGGTGCCAGTAATAGACGGTGCCGTCAAACTGCATATTGAATTTGTAGGCAACTGGTTCACCTGTATAAAAAATCATATTATAGAAAATAGGGTCTCCTTTTGCTGTATTCGGATTAAAACTTGGCTGGTTCTTGCTGTCTTTTAGCAACTGCAGGAATTGGGTAAGATCATCCTTCTGTTTTAATTCTGATATTTTTTTGTCTCCTTTCTGTGTGTAGAGCCTGTAGATTTCAATTCGTTCTACACGCTCAGCAGGCATGTCATCAAAATGCCAGTTAAACTCCTCATTTTCCACTGAATAGTAGACAGAATATCCGTTAATTTCGTCCGGATTTTTAACAGCAATTAGATCTGGCCGCCCTTTAATGGCATAGATTTCTGTTCCTTTTTCATGAAAAGCTGCATCTCCATTTTGAATTTTGTAATTTGGGTTCGTGACATTGTCTGCAACCCGGAATTTTACCTCTCCAGCCTTTTCTCCCAAGAACTTTTCGTCTGCTAAAAAACCTGTATAAATGCCGTTATATTCCCTGCCTTCCCATTTGATAAAATCAACCCAATCAATTACTGTATGTGTATCAAAAGGCGTTGATCTGCAGCCGGATAGCAGCGCTAAAAGTATGATAAAAACAAAAGAAATTTTCATATTATTCCCCCTTACTAAATGGACGGAAATTCCAAAAAATAGTTACGCTGTTATGATAGCTTTTTATGTTTTCATATATTGATAAGTAATCCAACTTTACATCAGGGAGCGAACCTAATGTATTACGCACGGTTTTAAATTTGAGTTATTTAACGATAAAGCTGCAAAGCAGGAAACAGAAAAGGTTTACCGAAATACATAAATTGGAATAGAACAGGAGGGTTGTTGTGTGATCTATGAGATGACGGTCCAAATTCGCGTATCGGATATTAAAGAAGGCCAGAGATGGTATGAGACATTGCTTAATAAGGAACCTGATTTTGTTCCCCATGAGGGATTTGCAGAGTGGGAGCTCCTTCCTGGGTGCTGGCTCCAGGTGGCTGAAGGGCTTTCCAGTGACCGGAGCGGTCCGATTCGGCTGGGTGTAAAAGATCTGGAGGGTGAGCGTGAAAGGGTTATGAATGAATTAAAGGTAGAACATTTCGAGATTTTTTCAAGAAAAGAGGTTCCTGTAAAATGGGCGACCTTTAGCGATCCATGGGGAAATGCGATAGGTTTTTTTGAATACATTGAAGAGCAAGAGAAGCAGACGCAGATTAATCGCATTTTTGGCTAATAGATTAGGAACAGATTTAGGATTACTGGTGTCGATCGGGATTATTTTGTGCGCCATTATAAAGAAAACATTTTTGAAAGTGGGATACAATGCAAAGCGATGCTTAGGCTTTCGATGGATTTATAGATTAGGAGGTATGTGTGATGCAGGCAAATATTCTTGATGGTTATCAAGTTAGAATGGCAAGTGAAGGTGAATGCGGACAAATCATAGATATGCTGAAAGAAGTGGCAATATGGATTCAGTCGCAAGGAATTGACCAATGGCAATATTTATTGGAAGGCGGCGAAGATGATGAAATAAAGGAGTCCGTCTCTAAGGGAAATACATATCTTGTTACAAAAGCTGATGAATTAGCGGCAACCTTTACTTTATGCTCTGAGCAAAACGACTGGGACAAGCATATTTTTGGTGAGGAAGCGAATCATGACTCTCTTTATCTGCATAGGCTTGCGGTGAAGCCAAAATTTATGAAAACAGGGCTGGGTGCAGCCGTTTTAAAATGGATTGATAAAGAAATAACTACTGATAAACAGTACCTTAAGCTTGATTGTGTTGAAAACAACCCAAAATTGAATGGTTTTTACAAAAATAACGGGTTTGAACGCATTGGAGTAACTGACGGGCACAGCAAATACCAGAAGCGCCTTAAAAACTAATAAATTCACAATAATAGGATAAACTAAAATGCTTATTTCATGAATGTATTTTTGCTATGTGTTACTTTTAAGAAAGATATAAATGAAAGGAGTGTTTTGGTTTTGCGCAATAAGGAAATTTTAAAAGAAGAAATATTGAGTGCTTACCATTTCAGGCATGCAACAAAAGAGTTTGATCCGAATAAAAAGATTCCAGACGATGATTTCCGTTTGATTTTGGAAACAGGGCGTTTGTCACCAAGTTCATTCGGGTTTGAACCTTGGCGTTTTGTGGTCGTCCAAAATGAAGAGCTTCGCGATAAGATTAAAAATGCTTCCTGGGGGGCATTTGGGAAACTCCCAGAGGCAAGCCACTTTGTATTAATTCTGGCAAGAACCAAAAAAGATACCAGGTATGATTCGGAATATTTGCAGGATCATTTTAAAAATAAATTAGGTATGCCGGAAGAATTTATGGCCAATTATTTAAAGCGGATTGAAGAATTCCAAAAGTCTGATTTTAACCTTTTGGATGGGGATCGTCCGTTATTTGATTGGGCGTGCAAACAAAGCTACATAGCACTTGGGAATATGATGACAGCTGCGGCCCAGATTGGCATCGATTCTTGTCCAATTGAAGGCTTTGATATTGAAAAAATGAATAAGCTATTGAATGATGAGGGATTGCTGGAAGAAGGAAGCTTTGGCCTTTCAGTTATGGTTGCTTTTGGGTACCGTGTAAAAGAGCCAAGGGCAAAGACCCGCAGGCCGTTTGATGATATTGTTAAGTGGATCGACTAGGAAAAGAGCTTGTACTCTTTTCCTTTTTTTTAGGCAATAAAAAAGGAAATGGCATTCAAACAGAGAAGAATTATTCTAAGGGAAATGCTGGGAAATCTGGACTTTTACATAGAACAAATTTCAAGTGATGGGATTTGGGATATTCCCTGGAGCTGGGGACAGTTTGAAAATGAATTTCAGATTGCACGAAGACAGTGGCAAGGCATTCTTGCAGTTATAAGATTCTTCATGCCTTTGGCCGCTTGAAAAAAGATGAAGATTGAGGTGGCAACTATGAATCTGGTAATGAATACTGAGCTTGCAGAGAAACTGGACCAGGCAGAAACTGATGCACTTGTGTCCAGGCTAACGGCTATTAAGAATAGGAATGGAAATCCCATGGGTGTAGGCATAAAAAAATTTCGAAATGCCATAGCCTTTTCAGTGAAAAATATTCCTGGGCCAGCTTTTAATCTTGTTAAAGGCTTAAAAGACGGGGACGAAGAAGCTGTTGATAATATAATCGATTTCTACAGCACAAAAGAAATACCTCTCCGCTTAGAATTAACACCATCGCATGCTTCACCTGCTTTACTAAAATTTCTTCACAACAAAGGGTTTTATCAATGTGACTTCCATACAACGATGTTTGCAGAACCCTCTTATCTAGTTGACTCACCCATAAATTCTGCTATTGAAATTCGCAGGCTGCAGAAACACGAATTCAATCTATTTGGCGATATTTATACAAAAGGATTTGGGATGCCTGATTTCCTGAGGAACGGTATATCAGAAAACAATGAGGTCCTTTTTGACAGCTGCCATTGGAGGTTTTACCTTGCTAGTGTTGGCAATGAGCCAGCTGGCATTGGAGTGCTTTATATGAAAAATGGCATTGCAAATCTTGCTGCAGCCGCAACTATTCCGGAGCTACGGAACAAAGGAGTCCAATCAGCATTAATTCAAGCACGTATCTATCAGGCCATAACCCATAATTGCAGCCTCATCACAGGGCAGGCAAGGTTTGGTTCAATCAGCCAGAATAATATGGAAAAGGCAGGGCTTAAAATCGCCTATACAAAAGCAATTTGGATCAAAGATTATATTTAAAATGAATAAGTATAAGATAAATTAAGAGGCTATATTTAATAAAAAGCTAGAAGGCGAACAGATAAAGCCCACCGATTCTTTAAGGAAAAGGGCTATCAGGATAAAAAGTATTGTCAAAAACTTGTATAGACTAGTTTAATAGCATATTAATAAATAGAGGGAAGGCCTGTCAGCCTTCCTTTATTTTGTCATTCTTTTAGCGTATTGGACAAACACCGTTCCCTTTTTCTTCCTTTTCATAGCTTGTTACTAGCTTATGAAAGGAGGACAAACATGTTTGGATTTTCAATGATACAAATGGTGCGTGCACATGCAGATAAACTGGATCTGCACCTGCGCCAGGATTTGATTCACCTTTATACACCTTTTAAATGGACACCTTGTTTTTTGCATTCTCCTTTGGAAAAAGTGCTAAAAAGAACAAAAAGCTTCCCGGTAGTCGTTGAATTTAAAAATGACTGCAGTTTTTCTGATGCAGTAAAAGAATGCCATGTTATTTCTGAAAGGCATTTTAGAGCAAAAGTAAACAAAAGCTTTTCTAGTATTTCCTCCTGCAGTATGGAAATGACACCAGCTGCTCTGGACGATCTATTAACATCTTGCTCCTATATACACAAAATCTATTACGATCGAAAAGTACAAGCTTTACTAGACGTTGCCACCCCCTCAGTTGAGGCAGGAGCAGCGCTGGGGGATAGCAGTTCCTTTACAGGACAAGATGTTACGATAGCTGTCATCGATACGGGTATTTACCCGCACCAGGATTTGCAGAACCCTGATACGCAGCAGACTCGAATTATTGAATTCCAGGATTTTATTAATAACCGCCCAGATGCTTATGATGATAATGGCCATGGTACCCATTGTGCAGGGGACGCTGCTGGAAATGGCATCGCATCCGGAGGGGTTTATCGGGGACCTGCTCCGAATGCAAACCTCATAGGGGTAAAAGTTCTTGATAAGCTTGGATCAGGGTCCTTATCTACCGTCATGGCAGGTGTCCAGTGGTGCATCGATTATAACAGGGACCTAAATAATAATCCCAAAATTGATATTATCAGCATGTCCCTTGGAAGCTCACCTGTAGGCGATCCAGAAGAAGATATGATGGTAAAAGCGGTAGAGGCTGCATGGGATGCAGGTATTGTTGTATGTGTTGCAGCAGGGAATTCAGGTCCGAATTTTGGAACGATTGCCAGTCCGGGCATCAGTAAAAAAGTTATAACAGTCGGTGCAATGGACGATCGTGACACGCCTGACCGTGAAGGTGATACAATAGCAAACTTTTCAAGCAGGGGAACGCTGGCAAGTGAGCTGGTTAAGCCCGATGTAGTAGCACCTGGTGTAAATATCATATCATTGCGGTCGCCAAACTCCTATTTGGATAAGCTTCAAAAATCAGCACGAGTAGGCACTGAATACTTCTCCTTATCTGGAACATCAATGGCTACACCGATTTGCGCAGGAGTTGCTGCCTTAATCCTGGAAAGCAACCGCCAGCTGTCACCTGATCTGCTAAAAATGAAGCTTAAGGATGGGGCAGATGCATGGGGGGATTTTCCAGTAAATCAAAATCCCTATGTGTATGGGGCTGGTTATATAAGTGCCAGAAATTCAATTTTTGGAAAAGAAGATTAGTAAAAAATTCAAAGCGATTCTCTCTAATGGGAATCGCTTTATTATATTATTAGATACATACTAGAGAAAAGAAATCCTCCAAAGGGGGAAAATAACAAAACAGTGCAAACTTTGTTGCTTTTTAAACTAGTAGTGAGGAGTGGTTGATACCCGCTTAAGGATGCTCAGCGAACCGCGGGCCGAGCGGTGAACCTCCCCGCGGAAAGCAAGTGATTGGAGCGGAAATCAATGGGCAAGCTTTTTAGTCCAAACACAACAATCTATACGAAAAGAGCCATTAAAAATAAATAATCTTATAGAAAAGAGCCAAAAAATAATTAACAGGCTGCCGGCAAGCGAGCAGCCTGTTTTTTTCGGATTAGCTGTGTTAAAGCTTAATGTTGATTCAACACTCAAGTTTAACAGAGACTATCATTAAGAAGCTTTTGCATCCAGCTGCTCTGCTCCAGCGGGTTCCTGTTTGCCGGTATTGCTTAATAGCATTCCGATTACTGTACCTGCAAGGGCAGGAACGACCCATTCCATACCGACTGAAGCAAAAGGAAGGATGTTTCTCAAGCTTTGAAGAGCTCCAAGGTCTAGGCCGAATGCGCTTAAACCGCCAAATGCAGCAAATACTCCCGTGAATAGCATCGCGCTTCCATAAACCTTTCGCGGATTTTTAAAATAGCGATTAAAAAAGCTTAGTGTAATAAGTACGATGGTTAATGGGTAAGCAGTAACAAGGAAAGGCACCGATACTTTCAAAATCTGGCTTAATCCTAGGTTTGATAATGTAAAACCAACAAGTGTAACCGCAATGACAATGGTTTTATAGCTTGCTTTTGGCAATAGATTTGAAAAATATTGGCCACATGCTGTTGTTAAGCCAACAACAGTGGTAAAACAGGCAAGCGTAAAGATAAAGCCGATGAAGGCTGTGCCAGCTTTACCGAATAATAAAGTAGATGCAGATGAAAGAATAGCTGTACCGTTTTCAAATGTGCCGTTAGCAGCCATTTTTCCGCCCATCAAGCCCAGAGAGACATATACTAATGCCAATAAAGTACCTGCAACCAGAGCAGCTTTTAAAGTATGGCGGGATAATTGCTTTTCATCACGTACACCTTTTTTCTGAATGGCTGTAAGGATCACAATTCCAAAAGCAAGTGCAGCAAGTGCATCCATGGTGTTATAGCCTTCAAGAAAGCCTTTGAAAAATGCGCCGCTCTCATAGCCGCCTGCAGGTGCAAGTTGTGTTGCGTCCAAATTAACCAGAGCTACAGTACAAAGGGCAACCACTGAAAGAAGTAAAACAGGTGTAATCCAGCGGCCCATGAATTTCTCCATTTTGGTTGGGTTTAAACTGATCACATACACGAGTAAGAAGAAAATCGCTGTATACAAGAACAATACCAGTGTGGAATTCCAGGACTCATTCGAGAAAGGCATAACGCCCATCTCAAAGGCAACACTTGCATTTCGCGGAATGGCAAGGAACGGCCCGATTGATAGATAGATAACAACCATAAATACTGTGCTGAAGAGAGGATGCACACGGCTGGCAATCGCATCTACACCACCTTTAGCAAGGGAAATAGCAAGAAGGACAACAAAAGGCAATCCAACTGCTGTTAAAATAAATCCGGCCATGGCCATCCAAAAGGAAGTGCCGGATAAGGCTCCAAGAAATGGAGGGAATATCAGATTACCTGCTCCGAAAAACATTGAAAATAACATGAGTCCGATAAATAAGCTGTCAAATTTCTTCATAGTTTGTAAACTCTCCTTTGTTTTTAAAAATAAAAAAGACCCGTCCCTATGAAAGGGACGAGTCTGTGCTCGCGATACCACCCTAATTCTGCAGTTACAAAAAACTGCAGCACTCAGCTACGTACAATCATACGCGTTCCATTGTAACGGCGGAAAACCCGTCAAAGCTTACTCTGTTTCAGCTTTGCATCTCGGAGATGATCTTCAGACAGGCACTGAACGCCAGCTTTCACCAAGTGCGGGCTCTCTTTGGAACAGTGATCCTGACTTACTCTTCTCGTCAGCGATTTATTATTTAAAAATAATTTATCAGACAAAAATAGAGAAGTCAATATTTTTAGGCAATTTAAATTCCTTTTTTTTAAATAGCAATAACGCATCCCAGCGATAAGAAGTATATATCAAAAAAAGAACTCCATTTCGGGGCTCTTTTTTTGATATATTATTAATTTATATTCACTAAGCAGTTGTTTAAATGGTTTCCAAATAATGCTCCATAAAACCTGGCGGATAAAAATTTAAAGGCAGAGGTCTTAAAGCAACAATAATTGATTGACACATAATCGCATCTTCCTGTGCTTGTTTTAAATGCTTGTACATTGCTTTCCCACCGACTGAATTGGCAGAATGGATGGTAATGCGGTTAGCAAATAATTTTTTCTGAACCATCAATTGTACGAGCAAAAAGCCATTTCTGTCTGGATGCACTAAATCATGATCTAATGAGAGATGTTCAATTGAAAAAGTCTGCAGCAAATCCATACATTCATCGAGGGTTTCTGCTAAAACATATCCCTCTGGCGCTGATCGATAGTCATCAAGGAAAACACTAATTTTCTCGATAAGTTATTGCTCCTTAATAGGGATTCTTAAGAAAATGTTAGCCCCTTTAGTATTTTCATACAGTTTTATTGTACCACGTTTAACATAGAATGGCGAACTTTCCCGAAAACAGATATTATTGCCGATGGTTCAAAAAGAAAGGCTGGTTTAGATAGTTAAACTAACTGAATTTATAGAAAATGCTGTGTCGCATTGAGGCTGACACAGCTTTTTTGTTAGAAAAATTTTTCTCCCAAAAAGTAGGCATATGAAGGAAATCAAATTATAGAATGGAATATTTATAGAGAATGCTGTTTGAAGGGTGAATTGAGCGTGCTCTGGTTCGTAATTGTCTTAGTCGTATACCTGCCGATTTTTTATACATCCATAAGCGGCTTGATTAATTGGAGGAAGAGGTCAAAAGGCTAAAGTGAGAAGAACTGATTTAACAGTTCGAATTAGAGAGAGAGGGTGACGTATGGAGAAACTAGAGATACTGGAGGTCTATTCCATTAAAGAATATGAAGCCGAGTTAGCAGATCTTTTAATAAATGTAGTAGAAGAGGGAGCTTCAATAGGTTTCTTGCCGCCATTAGAAAGGTCGGAGGCGGAGGAATATTGGGCAGGAATCATAAAGTCGGATGATGTCATCTTATTTTTAGCACGTATGGATGGTAAAGTTGTTGGCTCAGTACAGCTGCATTTATGCACCAAACAGAATGGCAGCCATCGCGCAGAGATCGCAAAATTAATGACAGATACTTCTAGGCGCCGGAAGGGCATTGGACGCTTACTCATGCAAACGGCTGAGGAGAAAGCAAAGCGGGTTGGCAGAACCCTGCTCATTCTTGATACAAGAGAAGGAGACCCATCAAATGATCTTTATCGATCATTGGGCTTTATCAAAGCCGGTAAAATTCCTGGTTATGCGAAATCTGCTGGCGGAGAACTAGATGCAACAGTTCTTTATTATAAAAATGTATAAGGAGAGGACGGCTTGCCTGATAAAAAAACATTTAATGATGCGACGGACCATTTAAATAAGATTGAAGGGTGTCCAGCTAAAGTGGAATTAAAGAAGCTTCCGAGACCATTAAGATTTTTTGGATACTTCTTTATTAGCTTCTTTGCTGTATCGATCCTGTTTATTATCATTATGAACTTTTTTGATTGACCTTTCAGGAGGATGGATATGAATAAAGAGAAAATCGTTCTGCAAAAATTGTGTACAGAGCATAAGGACGCGCTGGTTTCCTTCGAGCTTCCGGAGGAGCAGGAACAGTTTACTGCATTGCCGAAAGAAGTTTTGGAAACAGGAGAGGGTCAATTCCCCGTTGTTATAACCAAAGATGATCATCCTGTAGGCTTTTTTATCCTGCATACTACCGAAAGAGTTAAAGAGTTTACTGAAAATCCCTCAGCTATGCTTCTGACCGCGCTGTCCATTAATTTTTTGCAACAGGGGAAAGGTTATGCCTGGAAGGGCATGGCTCAGCTGCAGCCATTTGTGAAAAAGGAATTTCCGCGCTGCAGCGAGGTTGTTTTGGCAGTGAACAGACGAAATATAGCTGCCCAGAAACTATATGAAAAAGCAGGATTCCAGGATACCGGCCGAAGGAAAATGGGGAAGATTGGTGAGCAGTACATTTATAGTTATTTAATGGAAAGATAGTGAGTTCGATCTACATAGTGGATTGGAGCGGAAGGGGCGACATCCCCGAAAATGCATGCATTTGCTTAGTGCGGTGTAAATTCGGGGAAGCTTATTCAAGGTCCTAGAGGAGAAGTTAGTCAATGGAGACCCTGCAGATGGGAATGCTCTAAGGAGCGTTGGACCGCCTGCGTTCGCTGTGTCCCTGGAACGGAAATCAACAGGCCAATTTTATAAAACTATTTTTTGGGAAAAAAGGAGGGTGCCCAAAAACTATACTATTGGGACACGCTCTTTTATTTAAACCACCTGTGTATAATATACAAAAAGAAAATCGTGGCGCTTGTTAAGATGATAACCATTAGATGTGCGTCTGACATCCTGTCTGCCTGGACAGCATCATAAATAGCGATAGAAAGTGTCTGCGTTTTACCCGGGATATTGCCTGCAACCATTAATGTGGCGCCGAACTCTCCCATCGCTCTTGCAAATCCGAGCACAAGCCCGGCTAATATTCCTTTGTATGCGAGCGGAATAATGATATAAAGCAGAAGCTGAAATTGATTGGCTCCATCGAGCTCGGCTGCACCAATTGTATCTTTATTGATTGATTCAAAAGCTGCCTGAATGGGGCTAATCAATAAGGGCAGAGAAGCAATCATAGCTGCAATGACAGCCGCTTTCCAAGTGAAAATGACCGGCCCTCCGGTTACCGTCTCTAACCACTGGCCAAGATGCGTATTTCTGCCAAGCAGCAAAATTAAATAGTAGCCTAAAACCGTTGGCGGTATAACAAGAGGAATCGTAACAATTATAGATAAAAATTTCGTCAATCGATTTTTCTTAAAAGCAAACCACCAGGATAAAAAAATACCAAAAATAAATGCTAAAATGGTAGCAAAAATAGCAATCCTTAAAGATAATGTTAAAGGTACAATAATCGTTTCCATTACGGCAAATCAAACCCATACTTTTCTAATATTTCTTGCCCCTGTTTACTCAAAATAAACTCAGTAAATTTTTTGCTTTCTTCTTTTTTCTCTGATTGTATAGGAATTGCAAGTGTCTGCTTAATTGGTGAATGGGCTTTTTCATCAATGAGTTCATATGGCAAATCGGTTTCCTGCAGTAAGGCCAATGCTATAATCCCGGCATCTGCATTCCCTGATTCCACATATTGAAAGGCCTGCCTTATATTTTCCGCATATACAATCTTAGGCTCAATTTCACTCCAAATACCTAAGGCTTCCAATGCTTCTTTTGCTGCTTTTCCATATGGGGCATGTTCAGGATTTGCAATCGTTATGGATTTCATTTTTGGGCTTAAGAGATCATCAAGTTTTATCTCTTCACTGTCAGAATCCGAACTTAAAATGGCAATCCTTCCCAATGCGTAATATTCTTTTGAGTCTTTTTCAACTGCATTTTTATCAATTAGCTTATCAATATAAGACTCCTGGGCTGCTGCAAATAAATCGAAAGGAGCACCTTCCTGGATTTGCTGCGTGAGAAGGCCAGTGGAACCAAAGGTGAATTCAACCTCAATACCCGTTTCCCTGGTGAACTCATCACCTATTTCTGTTAACGCATGATACAAATCCGATGCAGCTGCTACATATAGTTTTTTTGTTTCTTTCTCCTCTTGGCCGCAGCCGCTAAGCACAAATATATAAACTAAAAATACCATAACCAATTTTCTCTTCATTAAATCCGAACCTTCCATATTTATGTATGATTTCAATATAAGGACATTATAACACCATCATTCATTATTTCGGGAATGATAGCTTTGAAAAACATAGACATTCTCTTCGAAAAAGCATATTCGTTGATATATCGGCTTGTTTCGTTGATATTTGGCTCGTTTTCGTTGATATATTTAAAAATTTGTTGATATATAGGAGAAAGGGTTTATCTTGCTTGCATTTTTAAAATCTTAAAGGAATTCTCCAAACAATCTCGAATTATTATGTGTTATTTACACGTATTGGTGGTATACGGTGAAAAATACATTCTGTCACTTATATAAACACAATAACCTGGAGGCGATTCTGTCAGAACGGATCGCTTTTTTTGAAGAATAATCAGCCAGGCTCAAGGAGCAACAATATGATTAAACATGTAATCTTTGATTTCGATGGTACAATCGCTGATTCGAAAGAAGTTTTCATCTCGGCTTGGAATAGTATGGCGGATAAGCATAATTTTAAGAGGATAAACTTAGAAGAATTGGATGCATTAAGAAAAATGACAATCAGGGAGAGGAGCGAAAAGCTGAACTTTCCATTGTATAAGATGCCACTGATCATACCTTTGTTTTATAAAAGGTATCAGCAAACTATTCAGGACATACAGTTGTTTCCCCAAATGAAAAATGTCCTGGAGGAACTAAATGAAAGAGGAATACAAACAGCAATTATATCCTCGAATTCTGAAGATAATATTAAAACCTTCCTAGTTCGCAATGAAATTAAAAGTGTCACAAATATTTTTTGTTCCAGCCGAATATTTGGCAAGGATACATTAATAAAAAGATACCTGAAACAGAAAAACTTAAAAATTGAGGAAGTTATTTATGTGGGCGATGAGCATAGGGATATTATTGCGTGTAAAAAGGCAGGTATAAAGGTCATTTGGGTGGGATGGGGCTATGATGCAGTAGAAGTGGTAAAAGCTGCAAAGCCCGATTATAAGGTTTATGAGCCAAATGATATTTTAAGAATAGTATAAGCAGGGGAAAAAGATTTGCAAAAAGGTAAATACTTTTATTAAACAGTTTCTCCAGTGCCGGAAAAACTTCTTTATCAAAGGAACTGGTGAGGAGGATGCCAGATTTCTTTCTTATCATTAACTTTAAACAAATTAACTAATACAGCATTATGCAAAAAAGGTGTGACTTTAAACAACTAAAGGCAGCAAGGCTAGGTAGCCTGCTGTCTTCTTTTGTAGAGATCTTTACATATTTTCCATATTAATGGATATCGTAAGGTTTGAGGTGATTAGATGCCAAACCCATTGGAAGCAGTTTGGAATACACTTAAAACAACGATTGATAACATAAATGAACCCTCTACTCCATTGCACATTATTGAAGCAGGCGATTGCTGGACCTATTTAACAATGGTGGAAGAGTTTTTGCGTTATGAGGAAATTGGATTAAATACAACAACTGATGATGAAGTAAGGGAAATGCTGACTGATATCCTTAAGACATGTGAATCCCAGAAAAAATTACTAAATGAATTTATGATAAAAGAGGGCATTCCTTTGCCTGATGTCACATCACCAAAACCTAAATCAAGCTCAAAGGATATTCCTTTAGGCGTAAAATTGACTGATGAAGAGATTGCTAATGGTGTGGCTTTTAAATTGGTGGTTTGTTTACAAGCATGCGGTAAAGGTCAAGCAGATTCTATTCGGAATGATGTGGGGATGATGTGGCTTGGATTTTACCTGGAGTGGGCCACCGTTGGTAAGGTTCTAAAAACCTTAATGATTAAGCGCGGATGGATTAAAGTTCCACCGTATTACTATCCTCCTGGCTCTCCACAACAGTAAACCAACTTTAACTAAAAAGTTGGTTTTTATGTTGGGGAAAATTATTTACCTTTTATAATCGGATCCCGGTCCACAAAACATTTAGACTATTCCACCCATCAGTGTTCTATTAGCTAGTCCTTCTCTCCTTAAGTTCTGCAGATTACTTTTATTGTGGAAATATTAAATACATAACGGTCGAATGTGGTAACGCGTCAAACACCGTTCCGGTCATTATTCTTTTATAAGCTGGTAGAGCTTAAGCATATCATCTCTGTTAAAGATTTTGGGGACTGGATAAAGCGGATTTGCTTCTTTTAAAGCACGTTCAGCCATGACCGGGATATCAATATCTTTGATGCCGCTGATCTTGGGCGGTATATCCATTTCTTTGTTGAGGGATTTAATGCTGTTAATAAACTTTACTGCCTTTTCATCAACAGAATCTGAATCCTCAACAATCCCGGCTGCCTCAGCCAATTCGGCTAAAGACCGATACACAGGCTTCCCATAGTGCTCAAGAACATACGGGAGAATCACTGCATTTGCCAGCCCGTGAGGAACTGAATAAAATCCTCCGAGCGTATGGGCGATGGCATGTACATTCCCTACATACGCTCTAGTAAAAGCTGCTCCGGCTAAATACGCAGCTTTTTGCATATTGGCTCGTGCTTGCAAATTCGTTCCATTGCTGTATGCTTCGTAAAGATTCCCGTAAATTAGCCTAATGGCGTCCTTACTGTATTTCCTTGTCTCCTGCGTGTTGCTTCTGCCAATATAGGCTTCAACTGCATGGGTTAAGGCATCAAGACCTGTTGCTGCTGTAATATGGGGGAGGTAGTTTTACAGTAAGCAGCGGATCAAGCACAGCATAATGAGGCATAAGGCTGAGATCAATAATTGCATATTTTTCGTGGGTGCGGCTATCCGTTATCACCGCTGCTACTGTTCCTTCACTGCCTGTACCTGCAGTGGTAGGAACGGCAAATAGAGGAGGGATTTCTTTTCTGATTTTAAATTGTCCTTTCATTTGTGAAATGCTCTTTTCAGGCTTGGCAACACGGGCACCTACACCCTTTGCGCAGTCCATTGGCGAACCCCCGCCAAAAGCGATAATCCCCTGGCAATGATTGTTATTATATAGTTCAAGTGCTTCCTCGATATTCTTGATAGTTGGATTTGGAACCGTTTTATCATAAATAAAATATTCGATACCTTTGTTCTGCAGCCCTTGAAGAAAGCTATCCATTAACCCCAGCGAACGAATTCCGTTGTCTGTGACGATTAATAACCTGCGGATTGCTTTAGTCTTAATAAATTCAGGCAGTCTGTCCAGGCTATTTACTCCCTCTATCAATTCTGGATTGCGCCAGGGCAGTATAGGCGATAACAGCTTAAAGGTTTTCTGATAGATTCTGCAATATGATTTGTACACTTCATCACCTCGTTACTTTCTGAAAATTCAAATATCATAATTCATTTATACCTTTATGTTTAAAGGGGAGTCAATATGTGGAATGAGGATAATATAATTTTTAACATAGGACTCACTTGACATGATTCTAAAGGTATTTTATAATTATCTCGAAATCAAGATAAATCAACTCGAGATATAAAAAGAGAGGGTGATAAAATGGAAAGATCTTGTCCCAACCTAACTTTCCTGCTGCTGATGCAAACGTCCAAGGCAATCCAGGAACGTGTTAGGACAAATATCACCAGCTACAGCCTGAGCATGACGGAATTTTCGGTTTTAGAGGTTCTTTATCATAAAGACATGCAGACAATCCATGAGATTGGGAAAAGGATTTTAATTTCGAGCGGTTCTATGACTTATGTGATTGATAAGCTCGTGGAAAAAGGCTTTACGAAACGGGTTGCATGTCCGAAAGATCGCCGGGCTATCCATATTGCCCTAACAGACAAAGGAAAACAAATACTCCAGGAGATTATGCCGGAGCATGAAAAATGGGTGGATTCCTTTTTTGAAGAGTTAAATCCAGTTGAGATGGAAAATTTGAACAACCTTCTTGAAAAAATAAAAAGAAGAACTGAATTATAAATTTTTTTAATTTATATCTCGAATTAAAAATGTTTGAATTAGAATGAGATTGTTCGGATTCAGATAGGATAAATTAATATGATAGAGAGAAAGAGGTGTTATAAAATGGGCAGACAAACAATGGGAATCCATCATATTACTGCAATCGTGGACCATCCTCAAGAAAATGTTGACTTTTATGCGGGGGTATTGGGTATGCGCTTGATCAAACAAACCGTTAACTTTGATGACCCTGGCACTTATCACCTTTACTTTGGAAATGAGGGAGGGAAACCGGGCACAATCATTACCTTTTTCCCCTGGGCAGGAGCTTATCAAGGTGTAATTGGGGATGGACAGGTTGGCGTCACTACTTATGCAGTCCCAGCAGGAACTATGGCTTATTGGAAAAAGAGACTGGAGAAGTTCAAGATCCCCTTCTCAACCGAAAAAAGATTTGGTGAAGAATATTTAAAATTTATAGATCCCCATGGATTGCTTTTGGAAATCGTTGAAAGAGGAGAAGGAGAAAACAATCCCTGGTCTTTTGGCGATGTGACTCGAGACGTTGCAATTAAAGGGTTTGCAGGAGCGACTCTTTATTCATCACAGCCTGAAAAAACAGCGGAATTGCTTGAAGAAGTGATGGGGCTTGAACAGATTGGAAAAGAAGGACAATGGATGCGATTCCGATCTGCGGCCAATATTGGAAATGTTATTGATCTGAAAACCGTTCGAGGCACACGCGGCCAAATGGGAGTCGGAACAGTCCATCATATTGCATGGCGCGCAGAGGATGATCAGGATCAGCTGGAATGGAAAGAATATGTTAAGGCAAAAGGCTATGCTGTTACACCAGTTCAGGACCGAAACTATTTTAATGCTATTTATTTTAGGGAGCATGGAGAGATCCTTTTTGAAATTGCTACTGATCCGCCGGGGTTTACTCATGATGAATCGCCGGAAGATATGGGGGAAAAATTAATGCTGCCTGAGCAATATGAGAAAATTAGAGACCGCATAGAGCGTGAATTGATTCCATTTAAAGTAAGAGAACTTGATAACTGAAAATAAAGGAGATGATTGAATGAAACATATTTTTCAACAAGGAAAAGATCCTTCTAAACCCATTTTATTATTGCTGCACGGAACTGGTGGTACCGAATCCGACCTGCTTCCATTAGCCGGTCATATTGACGCAGAGGCTTCTGTATTGAGTGTTCGCGGTAATGTGCTTGAAAATGGCATGCCGCGTTTCTTCCGCAGGTTGGCTGAAGGCATTTTTGATCAAGAGGATTTGATCTTCCGCACTAAGGAATTAAATGGGTTCCTTGATGAAGCGGCTGAAAGGTATGAATTTGACCGTGAAAATATTGTGGCGGTTGGATACTCAAATGGAGCTAATATTGCAGGCAGCTTATTATTCCACTATCAAAATGCTCTAAAAGCGGCCATTCTTCACCACCCGATGGTGCCAAGAAGAGATGTGGAGCTTCCGAATTTACAAGGTACTCCAATATTTATAGCTGCAGGGACAAATGATCCGATCTGTCCTGCTGAGGAATCAACAGATTTACAGTCATTATTGGAAAATGCCGGAGCAAAAGTAGAACTTCATTGGGAGAATCACGGACACCAATTAACCATGGGGGAAGTGCAAGCTGCAGCCCGCTGGTATAAACAGATATAAAAATAGTTAATTGGATTCCTAATAAGGGAAGAGAATAAAGGAATAGGCGGTGCAGGCATGGGTTTATTATCAAGGTTATTTGGAAATTCAACTAAAAAGGAGACGGTAAATATGGCAAACGTAAAATTAGCAGTTATCTATTACAGCATGGGCGGAACAAATTATCAATTATCAAAATGGGCAGAAGAAGGTGCAAAGGAAGCGGGTGCTGAAGTAAAGGTATTAAAGGTTCCCGAATTGGCGCCACAATCGGCAATCGAAGGCAATCCCGCATGGAAAGCAACGGTTGAGGCTACGAAAGACGTTCCTGAAGTAACAGGTGATGATCTTGAATGGGCAGACGCAATCATATTCAGCGTTCCAACTCGTTTCGGCAACATGCCTTCGCAAATGAAGCAATTCCTTGATACAACTGGCGGCCTTTGGGCTCAAGGAAAGCTTGCCAATAAAGTTGTAAGTGCGATGACCTCTGCTCAAAATCCGCATGGAGGCCAGGAAGCAACAATCCTTTCACTTTACACAACGATGTACCACTGGGGTGCGATTGTCGCTACGCCGGGATATACGGATCCTGTAATTTTCGGAGCAGGCGGAAATCCTTATGGAACAAGCGTAACCGTTGACCAGAATGGAAAAATGATTGAAGATGTTGAGGCAGCAGTTAAGCATCAGGCAAAGCGTACAATAACTGTTGCGGAATGGGTTAAAAAAGGAAATCAGTAATTGAAATAGTTTGGAGAGCAATCAGTTGAGACAGATTGCTCTCTTTACCATTGTAAAAGGGGAGAATTAAGAATGGGAAACAAGGACATTTTTAAACGCGAGATTGCTGAAGTCAGGAAAGTACATCTGCATGAACACAGTCCTATCCATGCAGCTGGCCCTGTCATTGAGCCGGGTAATTGGGAAAAGTATGATCCATTTTTGCTGCTGATGGAAGATAAGTTTCAAAAAGGAGCCTTTGATATCCATCCTCATCGTGGAATCGAAACCGTTACATATGTCATTGATGGAGCAATCGAGCATTATGACAGCCATTCAGGAAAAGACGGCGTTTTGGGACCGGGTGATGTGCAATGGATGACTGCCGGCAGCGGAGTGGTCCATAATGAAGTGCCATCTGAAGGTATAACAGCTCACTCCCTGCAGCTGTGGATTAATCTCCCTCGTGATAAGAAAATGACAGCTCCAAGGTATCAAAATCTTCAAGGCAATGAAGTGCCGGTTAGAGAAGAGAAGGGGGCTACCATCCGTATTTTTTCTGGTTCATCAAGAGATGTCGTTTCCCCTACGTTAAATCATGTGGCAGTAACGATGATCGAGGCTAGGATGGAAGCGGGTGTTTCAGTATCCCAGGACTTGCCTGGCAGCTATAAGGGAATCATATATATAATAGAAGGCAGCGGTGTTTTTGGGAAAAATGAAGTTCGCGCTTCTAAAGGAGAGGTCCTCGAATTAGGTACTGGCGGGAAAAATGATACTGGCGAAATCGATTTTACAGCAGAAGAACCGTTGCGCTTTTTGCTGTATGCAGGAGAGCCTGTAAAAGAGCCGGTTGTAGCCCGCGGTCCATTTGTAATGAATACAGAAGAAGAAATCCAGGAAGCTTATCAAGAATACATGCAGGGGACTTTCTTAAAATAACGGGATATAGAGAAGAGCAACTGATTTGGGTTGCTCTTCTTTGATGATTTAGTATGAAATTTCTTTGAAAATGGAAGAATTGTTAGGAAGTATAGATGAGCCGACCCTTTTTTGAGTGCAACTTTTTACTTATGTTCAACTTTATAAATTAAGGCTGTTTTATAAAAGATTGTTGTTTTTAAATAGATTTGTAAATAAAAACATTGATAAATAAGATTGGTTGATTGGAGCGTAAGGTGCGAGACTCCAGCGGGACGAGTGGGACAGGTGAGACCCCACAGGCGCTGCGCGCCGAGGAGGACCACCGCCCGCCCCGCGTTCGCTGAGCATCCTGGAGCGGAAATCAACCTCTCCTCACTACTTGTTTAAAAAGCAACAAAGTTTGCGAAAACAACCTAAATTTATGAAGTACTTAACGCATGTATTGTGTTCAACTTTTCCGATGTATTGTACAACTCCTTGCTGCTACAGGGTTCTGATAAAAGGCAGCCAAAAGAAGGAATGCGAATAAATTTGCAGAAATCTATATCATCCCAATATAAGGAGGATCTGATTATGTACGAACTAAAAACTAAAGAGAATGATAACAGTGTCATCGAGTTTATAGAAAAGGTCGAAAGTCTGAAAAAACGTGAGGATGCTTATAAGCTCCTTGATTTATTTACTGAAACGACCGGTTATCCGGCCAAAATGTGGGGACCGAGCATTATAGGGTTTGGGTCCTACCATTACAAATATGCGACTGGCCATGAAGGCGATGCGCCTCTTGTCGGATTCTCGCCAAGGAAAGCAAAGATAAGCTTATATTTTGCAACAGGTGATATGGAGCGGCATGTGCTACTTGAAAAATTCGGAAAACATACTGCTGGAAAGGCCTGTGTGTACATAAACAAATTGGCGGACATTGAGGTGAATGTTTTAAAGGAGCTAATTCTTCAATCCATCAAATTTTTGCGGGAGACCTACCCGGAGAAATAGAGACGGAGGGGCTGGGAGTTCGGAGGATTTGAAAGAATTTATAGATAGGACTATTGTTCATTGCCTGATTATCTCCTGTTCAGGGATTTAAGTTTTGGATTGCATATTATGTATGGATGTATATTGGAAAATTAATAAGAAAAAGTATCAAATGAATGGCAAATAAAGTTAGCCTCAACCGCTAGGCTAACTTCATTTAAAAATATAGTTATAATTGCATGTAATTCCAGTTGAAAAGTCGGTTTTTATCGTTTTAAGAAAGTTAAAGCTTGTTTGACAGATTTCATCGTTATAATTGATTGATGGCTTCTTCCCATATTTTCAAGTGCTTTTTGTGCAAGTTCCGGACGTATTCCTGTAATTATTGGCTGAATACCGAGCAGACGCATAATCGAATCAATTTTAATTAAGAAATCGACAACGACTTCGTCAAGATTAAAAATTCCTGAAAAATCTATAATAATATGTTTAACATCTGTTTCAGCTTTTAGTTTTGTTGGCAATGTTTCCAACAGGATTTGAGCTTTATCATAATCGATCGTCCCGACAAGCGGAATGATTGAAATTTCATCCAGCACAGGAACAATGGGGGTTGAAACCTCGTTCTGCCTTTTTTTATATTCCCGTTCCGTTTCCTTTTGGTCTGTGATATCTCTTAAGACTGAGAGTATGGCCCGCTTCTCACCATATGGGAAGGGGTGACACGACAGCTCCACCTCTAATGAAGACCCGTCTGAAGTAACAATTGTTTGCTCTATAAGTGCGCCTATTTCATTTTCCTCTAATGCTTTCCGTATTCGCTCTCTAATTCTTATTTTTGCATCATCAGGGAAAATATCAAGTACTTCCGCTCCGATTAAGTCTTCCTTAGCTGCCCCTAGCATTTCTGCACCGGGATTGTTGATATATAAAACCTTGTAATTACTATGAACGATAGTGGTTTCAAAGGTATTTTCAACTATTTGCCGGTATAACTCGTTCCTTGCATGATCGGGAATAGTACCAGTGGAAAGTTCTTGCATCTTATTTCCCTCCTAACTTCGTAGTTTCAATAACTATAACATAGTAAGGGTAGAGATAAAAATCCTTAGGGCATAGAAAGAAACAATACAGGAAATTAAAAGATTTTCGTTTTGCGACTCACAAAATTCCGGAAATTTATTAGAATCTAGTAAAAACTAGGCTGTTTTCTTCCACTCGATGCAATTCCCCTGACTCTTGAAGAAAGCAGGGTACAGCTTCTTTATTCAAATCCATAAATAGATCATAATGATCCAATTATCCAAAAAAGGTTACTCCATTCTTGTTGTGGTATAGCTAGAAATAGGAGTAATAATTGAACTCCAGATATTATAAAGTCTCGAAATGGAGGTACAAAGATGAAAAATAAAACAACAGACAGACAAAAGCGGGAAGATGTCCCAAAGAATCAAAAGTGGGATCTGACCGCTCTTTTTGAAACCAAGGATGAATGGGAAAAAGTATTACAGGCTGTAAGAGAGGATCTTTCAAGCGTAACAAGATATAAAGGCAAACTGAAGGAGAGCGCAAAAGTACTACTGGATTGCCTGGAAGCAAAAGAACAGCTGCTTGAGCGATTTAATCTAGTTTCAATGTATGCAGATTTGCGCTTGTCTGTTGACAATACAGAGACTGAGAGACAGAAAGACGCAGCAAAAGCATCGGAGGCGCGTTCTGAACTGAATGCAGCACTTTCGTTTGTAGAAACTGAAATTATAGCCCTGCCTGAAGAGACGGTTAAAAAGTTTATGAAGGAGGAAAATGGTCTGCTGCTCTTTCAAAAATATTTCGCTGATTTGCATGAAAGAAAGTCCCATGCACTAGGCGAGGAAACAGAAGAGGCTTTTGCAGCCCTTGGCTCACTATTTAGTGCACCGTACAACATTTACAACCGTGGAAAACTATCAGATATGCAGTTTGATTCATTTACAGATGAAGAAGGAAATGAGTGGCCTCTTTCTTTTGCTATGTATGCAGGAAAGTACAGCTCATCTCCTTCCACAGAGGTTCGCAGAAAAGCCTATGATTCTTTTAATAAAACATTAAACCAGTATAAGCATACTTTTGCAGCCGCTTATTCTGCGAATGTAAACCATGAAGTAACCATGTCTCGTATGCGCAACTATAACTCTGTAACGGATATGCTGCTTCAGCCCCAGCAGGTAACGAAGGATATGTACCATAACCAGCTGGATGTCATTCAGGAAGAATTGGCGCCGTATATGCGAAAGTATGCGAATCTGAAGAAAGAAGTTCTGGGATTGGACAAGATGACTTTTGCTGATATTAAAGCACCGCTTGATCCGGAATTTAAGATGGAGACAAGCTATGAGGAAGCTTCAGAAACAGTGAAGGGTGCCTTGGAAATTATGGGTCCGGAATATATGGATATGATTAATAGAGCTTTAACGGAAAGATGGGTGGATTATGCAGATAATATCGGGAAATCAACAGGTGCATTCTGTTCCAGCCCATATGGAGCTCACCCATATGTATTGATGACTTGGCCGGATACCATGCGCGGGGCTTATACGCTTGCACATGAACTGGGTCATGCGGGACATTTTTATCTTGCAGGAAAAAAACAGAGAATGGTGAATACAAGGCCCTCACGATACTTTATTGAGGCACCTTCCACTATGAATGAGATGCTGCTCAGCAACTATCTGCTTTCCAAAACAAATGATAACCGAACAAAGCGCTGGGTTATTCTTCAGCAGCTGGGTACTTATTATCATAATTTTGTCACTCACTTGCTGGAAGGTGAACTGCAGCGGAGAGTTTACCAATTAGCAGAGAACGGCGAGCCGTTAACAGCAAGTGTGCTGTCCGAGCAAAAGGCAGATGTTCTTAAGAAGTTCTGGGACGATTCGGTTGAAATCGATGAAGGAGCAAGCCTGACCTGGATGCATCAGCCTCATTATTATATGGGACTGTATCCATATACTTATTCAGCTGGTCTTACTGTATCTACAATCGTGTCCAAACGAATCCTTGAGGAAGGCAAGCCTGCGGTCGAAAGATGGCTGGATGTATTAAGAGCAGGCGGAACTCTTAAGCCTCTTGATTTGATTAAAAAGGCAGGCGTTGATATGTCCAAACCGGATCCTATCCGTGAAGCAGTTGTCCATGTTGGCAGTCTGATTGATGAGCTTGTGGAAAGCTACAGAGGACAATAAAAAGGTTAGAAATAAATAATTAAAAATGTTAAATGTTTATGTCGATTTTCCCCTGCAGCAGACAGACATAAAGGAACAAGTTATGATGTTTCTGTACAGGGGATTTTTTTGTTGAATAAAATCATCAGATAGCATTAATTTACCAGTTACTTCCCCTCTAAAATAATATATTTTGAATTTATATATAGTATTTGAAGGTGATTTAATGCAGCCAAGCCTGAATCCTGTAGAACGAAAAATAAAACGCAGGAAAAATAAGTTTTACATATCAATTAATAAGAAATTCGTGTTCAGCCATCTTATTTCGATAGCTTGGCTTGCTCTTTCCTTTTACCTTTCATTACCCTGGCTGGAGGATTTGTCTGCTATTATTTCTTTGCCCTTAGCCGTCATCGTAATCGGAGGAATCGCTTATGTACCTGGTTATATGAATGCTTTTCTAGTTATGAGTCTTCTTCTGGACAGGCAGCCTCCATTTAAAAATCAGCAGCCTGATAAGGAAGTAACCATGCTTGTAGCAGCATTTAATGAGGAAAAATCCATTTTTCAAACCTTGAGTTATGTGGCAAATCAGGATTATGCAGGTAAAATAAACATTATTGTTATTGATAATAATTCATCTGATCGTACATATGAACAGCTGATAAAAGCCCAAACAGAATTGCCCCTGGACATGAATATTTTAATAGAATCCCTGCCAGGCAAGTTTCACGCATTGAATAAAGGTTTGCTGCATGTGACAACCCAGTACGTAATTACCCTTGATGCTGATACTCTGCTGCATCCATCAGCCGTCCGCTTTTTGGTTTCACGGATGGAAAGCAGCCCGGCAAATGTCGGGGCTGTTGCAGGTTCCATGCTTGTAAGGAACAGCCGGGACAACATTTGGACGAAAATTCAAGAGTGGGACTATTACCTGGGGATTTCATCAATAAAAAGATTACAAGGTTTGTATCAAGGGACACTGGTAGCTCAAGGGGCATTTAGTTTATATAAAACAGAATGTGTCCGCCAGGCGGGTGGCTGGCCGGATGCTATTGGGGAAGATATTGTTCTGACCTGGCGTCTCCTCCAAAATGGGTGGAAGGTTTATTTTGAACCGCTGGCAGCCGCATTTACAGATGTCCCCTCAGATATTTGGCATTTTGCTAAACAGAGGTCTAGATGGGCGAGGGGAATGATCGAGGGATTGAGTGAAATCAAGCCATGGAATCAGCCGCAGATGTACACCAAGTATCTAACAGGTGTAAATTTAGTAATGCCTTACTTGGATATTGTGTATACTTTCTTCTGGATTCCTGGATTGGTGCTAGCATTCTTCGGTTATTATTGGATTGTCGGTCCAATGACACTATTTGTTTTGCCTCTTACAGTATTAAGCTATGGGATTTTGTATTTTTATCAGAAACATTATGTTTTTAAAAACTTAAACTTAAAGGTAAGGAAAAATACAATTGGATTTATTTTATTTATTCTCTGCTATCAGATGATTATGTCTCCCATTTCTGTCTGGGGGTATTTTCAGGAGTTTTTTAAGTTAAAGCGTGTTTGGAAATAAGCTGCTAAATAAAACCTCGCTGTGTACCACAGCGGAGTTTTTTTGTATGAAATGTTTTTGTGGTTATTTGCTTTTAAAAAAAGTGCACATTTACAAAAGAAAATCTTATAATATCTAAGGGAAATTAAAAGAATTTATTTGCAGATTTATAGTAACTAAAAACCTTTTTATTGCATTTAGTTTGCCTTGGAGATAAAATGTTTACCAAAGTAAACTTTTTCGAGTATGTGCATATACTTTATAAGCAATGGATATATATTTTTTTAAAACAAAAGTTGCCCTGAAGAAACATTTTTTACATCAGTTAAAAAGGAGAGAAGAAAATGTCGCAAGAAGTATTATTTGCGTTTAGTTTAACGTTGTTTGCCGGTTTAGCGACAGGAATAGGCAGTTTAATGGCATTTTTTACTTCTAGAACAAATACAAAGTTTCTGTCTTTAGCACTTGGCTTTTCTGCAGGGGTCATGATTTATGTATCCATGATTGAAATTTTTGTAAAAGCGAAGGATGCACTGGTAGGAGCAATGGGTGTCGTAAGCGGGAACTGGGCAACAGTGGGCGGCTTTTTTGGCGGAATGCTCCTGATTGCATTAATAGATAGATTTATTCCTAAACAGGATAATCCGCATGAAGTGAGAACAGTAGAGGAAATGAATGACCCTAGCAAGGTTGCTGAGCATCAAGGGCTGCTAAAAATGGGAACCTTTGCAGCATTGGCCATTGGCATCCATAACTTTCCCGAAGGTATTGCGACTTTTACATCAGCACTGCAGGACCCGGGTCTGGGGATTGCCATTGCAGCCGCAATTGCCATCCACAACATTCCTGAGGGGATTGCTGTGTCGGTACCAGTTTATTATGCAACAGGAAGCAAGAAGAAAGCTTTTAAACTATCATTTTTATCCGGGCTGTCAGAACCGATTGGGGCATTGGTGGCTTATTTAATCCTTATGCCTTACTTAAACGATATAATGTTTGGCGTCATTTTTGCGGCAGTTGCAGGCATCATGGTTTTCATCTCTCTTGATGAATTATTGCCGGCTGCGCAGAAATATGATGAAGCACATACGTCCATTTACGGTCTCGTTGCCGGGATGGCCGTTATGGCACTAAGCCTCCTGCTGTTTATTTAACAAAAAGGCAGTCTCTCATTAGAATGAGGGGCTGCCTTTTTTCTTGTTTATGTTCTGATTAATGTGCTGGCCCTTTATCAAAATTGCTTCCGCTAACATCTGCAATATTCTCAATTGCAACTAAGGCATTAGGGTCGATGTCCTCCACAATCGAACGCAATGTAGATAATTCAATTCGGGTCACAATGGTATAAATAATTTTCTTTGGCTCGCCTGTAAAAACACCTTGTCCTTGAATATAGGTCATTCCACGGCCTAATTGTTTGATGAGTGCATCGGAAATTTCTTCGGGAACATCCGAAATAATTGTAACTGATTTTAATTCTTCCAAACCTTCGACGACAATATCAATCATCTTATAAGCGATATAATAAGTGATAATCGAGTACATAGCTGTTTCCCAGCTAAAAACCAGGAAGGCAGCAAGTATGAAGATGAATACATTGACAATCATGATAAATTGGCCGACTGAT
Source organism: Cytobacillus sp. C11.1 (assembly GCF_058145115.1). Classification (NCBI taxonomy): domain Bacteria; kingdom Bacillati; phylum Bacillota; class Bacilli; order Caryophanales; family Bacillaceae; genus Cytobacillus; species Cytobacillus sp. C11.1. Next base: position 2,841,142 of record NZ_CM176935.1, read on the forward strand.
ACAGGACGCTTCTTGCTGACGAGGATAGCAATAATTTCAGTCCCATCTAAAGATCCGCCGGTTCTAATTACGAGTCCGACACCTGTTCCGAGAATAACTGCACCAATAATCGTCGCTAAAAATAAGTCATCTGTTACCGGTTCAAAATGATGCAAGTAGGCTGTGCTAGCAGATAATACGATAACCCCATATAAAGTATGTATCGTGAATTTGATCCCGATTTTTCGATAGCCAATGTAAAGGAATGGCAAATTCAAAATAATCAGGAATAAACTCATGGTCATCCCGGTTAACTCAGCAGCAATGATTGAAAGGCCGATCACTCCGCCATCCAGAATGTTATTGGGAACCAGGAAAAACTCAAGCCCTGCTGCAGCAATTATGGCTCCAATTGTAATCATGACTATTTGTCTTACTTCTTTTAAAATACGCTTTTTCTTCGTCATTGCCAATGGGATCAAGCCTTTCTCTTTGAAAAATACTTTACTATTATAGCATTTTTCAGAAAAAGCTTTAAGTCAAAGCATGCCGGATAAAATTTACACCTTCGAAAGGTATGATGTATTTTTCTGGAGAATGTAATCAAGTGGAAGAATCAATTGAAACGAGGAAAAGAAGATGACTGCTACGTATGTGAACTGGGGAGAGGCCAGAATTAAACTGATTTGGCAAGAGGCAAAAAATCTGCCTGAATTTAAGTTAATCACTAGCGTTCATGGGCTTTGTTTTTATGAAGGGAAACTTTTATTGGTTAATTTAAATAATCGCGGCTGGGATATTCAAGGCGGCCACATTGAATGTGGTGAATCCCCCGAACAATGTTTTAAACGTGAAGCGATGGAAGAGGGCTATGTAGAAGGTGATTGTAAGCTTATGGGACATGTTATTGTTGATCATAGTGAGAATTTACTATGGAATGAAAGCAGTCCATATCCAAGGTTAGGGTATCAGGTATATTACCGAATGAATATTAAGGATATGCATGACTTTGAAGGAAAATTTGAATCTAAGGAAAGAATATTAATTGAGCCAAAAACAGTAACAGATTATTTAAAAGGGTGGCATGAGGTACTGGCAGAGGTGCTGGAGTGTGCTTTGCGAGAAGAATAGAAGAATTACATTGGAACAATGGCCGCTCATTCATTCAAGTAACCAATTGTGTTCCATACACATATTCGTTTTCCAAAAAATAAAAAAAGAGCGACTATGCTTAACGGGTTCTTTTACCTGTCACAAAAATCCAATGTGTATATTAAAATGACCATCAATTTGTATGTGAATTTGATGGTCATTTTTCATTGATATAACGCGAATAATTATAAAAATAGGCTTGAAAATGTGGTCCAATTTGTATTTCGAAATGTAAGGTTACAGAGATTTCTGTTACCTCGCAAATTGGATTGCAAAATGCTGTGTTTTTTAGTTACAAAACTAAGTTTCTCTTTGGCTCTGTAATTATTCATTGATGATTTTCGTATAGGTATGAGAATTAATAGGCGGAGAATTTCCGGCTATTGTATATAGAGGAAGCTTAAGAAGCAGAGATAAGCTGAGGAATTCCGGTTAACTGCTCTAAATAAGCCAAAATTCAAAGATTTGGATCATATAAGCGAAAAAACTCCGCTTGTTCTTAAGGAAATAGGGGTATTTCCCAATTTAAACGGAATTTTTCCGGTTATTTTTCAAACACAGTGAAATCAACATTTAGTTTTATAACAGTACTTTGGCCATAAAATGCATTATACATTAGGTGGCACTTTGTAATATTCTTACATAACAAAAAGCCCTGCATTTTGCAGGACACAATGTATAACAAATATAAGCAGATTTTCAAACGTATTTTTATAAAAAGTGACAGGTATCCGAACCCGTTAGACTAAGCTCTTCTTTCTTTTATCGTACGGTCCTAAACCCCTCAAGAGCCGCTTTTATTACTGGCCAGTTTTTTTCGGTCTTTCGTGCCGGGAGGCTTTTCCATCCAGTGATGTTTGATCATGATATCGGCTCCGGTTTTAGCATATTTGGCAATTTCAATAGATAAACGTTCATAATTCATGGCCAAATCGCTTCGTTGACTGGCAGCTGCCGCAGTTGCATAATTTCCCGTTCCAGCAGCGCTAATTAAACTCATATGAAACATAACCAGCTTATCTGAGAAGGTTTGTGTAACTGAATTGCTCACACTGACATCAGGCAAACGAGGGGTAGGAATATCATTTTGCAGCAAAATATCTGTAAAAATCTTAATATGCTTATTTGCTATTTCAGCCCCTCTGAGCATAAAATCTGAAACCTCTTTAGTGGGGGAGGTCTGGGCAAAACTGAGGCTTAAATTTACTCCCATCGCGTTGGTCATAACATTCATATATAAATGGGAAATCTCAATTGCGTTTAAGGGCCGTTTATTCGCCAGCGGATTTAATCCGCTTAAATAACTCTTGCTATCTATATACTCCGTTACTTTTGATGTTTCAATATAAGGATGTCTCGCAAGCAATCCTTTCGTTAGGGCGATCCTATTGGATTTGTTATAAAGAACCGATGTTTCATATAGCCCTTTTGTATAATAATCGGATATGTCCTCCCGTGAACTCATGGACAGAAAGCCGCCATACGAAATCAGCCCCGTTCTTGCCATATGGTTCACATAGGTTAAACAGAAAATATTAGAAAATAGCCAGGGTGCACTCATATTGACGTCATTGTCTGAAAAACCATCAGGAAGGGCAAGTTTGTCCTGTTTATAGAACTTCACCAGTTTCTTCAAATGTCCGGATGCTAAATCATATGCATATTGGACCATGCCTTTTATTTCCTTATCTTCCAGATGCTTAAGCATGAATCCTAAAACGCATTTTGCCATGCTGTCATTCATATAAGATGTCCATAGGCAAGCGATTTCAGCTGCCGTTAAATGTGTCTTGTTCTGGTGCATTCCTAAAGCCTCCTGAAAAAGCGGTTGGGTTGTATAAATTATATATTTTTCCTTATGTTGGGTTATTATTCCTATATGAAAGGTATTTTTTATGAACCTGTATAAACTAAAACCAGTGTCCTTGGATGATTCTGTACGTTATAAAGCCTGGAGCAGTGAACATGAAAATTTTTATCCGCTCATAAATAAGGTTATCCGCACATAAATAAGGGCTTATGCGAACATAAATTTTTTTATCCTCATACAATGACTGCTATCCGCATATAAATATCTTTCAGCCAAAAAAGACCTATAAAAATAGGTATTTATGAATCCTTTTTTCAGAATTTTTCGTAAACGGTTTTAGCAGAGGATTAAATTATACTATTACCGTATATTTAAAGAATCATGGCAAGGAGCAATATTCTCAAAATGAGCTAATCAAAATTGCAGATTCAATGGAGCTACATTATAGGAGTAAATAGTTTTCGAAAGCGGGCTGATTTTTTTGAACAGGATTATGGTAATTGGGATCTCGGCAGGGGCAGGCAAGTCTACGTTTGCAAGGCAAATCGGAAAAGCATTAGGAATAGAGGTTACTCACTTGGACTCCCTATATTGGAAGCCTGGCTGGGTTGAGAGCAAGGTTGAAGAATTTTCTGCAGCACAGCGGGAAATTGTCAAAAAGCAACAGTGGATCATGGAAGGCAATTACAGCAATACCTTTTATATTAGGGCGGAGAGGTGTGATACGGTTATATACCTCGAGATTCCCTTATATATCTGCCTGTATCGGGTTTTGAAAAGGTGGATAACCAACATTGGCAGAACCCGGCCGGACATGGCAGAGGGGTGCCAGGAAAAAATGGACTGGCCATTTATTAAATTCATCATTACAACTTATAAATCCCGCAAGAAAAAGATGGAAGAACGGCTAATGAAATTTCAGGCTGCAGGAAAAAAGGTCATTGTGTTGAAGAGTATCGAGGAGATTGAACTTTATGTAAAAGGCTTGGAAGCCAAGGGAAACAGGGCTTGTTAGTTGGAAGTATGTAAACCTGTTAAGGACGATAAGAGATGCATAAATTTAAAAAATGATGCAAAGTAAGTCAAATGTGGTTCATAAATTGAAAAAGTTGCACACAAAATTCCCAAAGTGGTTCATAAAGGAAAGTGACGCATAACTACCAAACAGCGGGAAACTTTTTCCCATAAAACGATCAAAATATAAGATGTTTATGAAAGCAGGTTGATAAAAATGAACCCGCCAAAACATATTGTGTCAGCAGCTGCCATTGTCTTAAATGAAAATAATGAAATTTTGCTGATCAAAGGTCCGCAAAGAGGATGGGAAATGCCAGGCGGACAGGTTGAAGAGGGAGAGTCTCTTAAAAATGCAGCTATCAGAGAGACGAAGGAAGAGTCAGGGATCGAAATTGAAATTATGAAATTCTGCGGTGTTTTCCAAAATGTCAGTGACTGCATATGCAATACTCTATTTCTGGGAAAACCAGTTGGAGGCAAATTGACAACCAGTTCAGAGAGTCTGGAAGTTGGTTTCTTTTCCATTGAGGATGCCTTGAAAATGGTTACATGGAACAATTTCCGGCAAAGGATTGAGTATTGCCTGAATGATGAGTGTCATCCTTTTTATGTTGATTTTTAATATCGTAACAACAAAAGTATAACCATAGAAATAGTGAAATCCTGTTCAATGTATTTTAAGCACTGTGTAAAAAGTAAAAAAGCGGCAAAAAAGCCGCTTTTTTAAAATCAAATACTTTTATCCGAAAACAGCTTTTGTCATTAAAAAAAGAACAGAAGGAGCAAGCAGACAACCTAATCCAGTGTAAAAAGTTGCAGTAACAGCTCCATATGGAACAAGTTTTGGGTCAGTTGCTGCCAATCCCCCGGCTACTCCGCTTGTTGTACCCATTAATCCCCCATAAACCATGGCCGTACGAGGGTTATTTAAACCAATGTATTTTGCAATAAAAGGAGTTCCGATCATAGTAAGAATGGATTTAACCAAACCAGCTGCGATACTGAGGGTGATCACTTCAGAACTAGCTCCAATGGCTGTTCCTGTTACAGGGCCAACTATGTACGTTGCAGTACCGGCACCAATGGTTGTTAGGCTGACCGCGTCTGTGTATCCAAATGCCAAGGCAATTCCTACTCCGATCACAAAGGAGAGGACTACTCCCAAAAAGAGGGAAACAACACCATTTACGCCCGCCTTTTTGATTTCACTGAAATTGGCGCCAAAGGCGGTAGCCACAATGGCAAAGTCACGGAGCATTCCTCCACCCATCAAACCGATGCCAGCAAATATGCCGATGTCTGATAAGCCTTTTTGCCCTCCTGTAACAACTCCGCCAATATAGGCAAGCACCAGACCAAGAGCTATGGCAATCGCAGAGCCATGGATTCGGCCTTTTGTCAATTTATCGGAGAGAAAATAAGAGAGAAACATTGTAATCCCTACTACTGTAAATGCAACGATAAGACCATTGTCTAAAAGAGCATTACCTAATATTTCTAACACGCTGGCCACCTCCAGTCATATCACTTTCGAGAGTTTCATTTACATTGCCGCCTTTGCTTAAAAGAGGAACTACTGCCCAGCTGATAAAAACCGCGGCTACACCCGCTGTAAGGGCTAAAGGTCCTCCATCAAGAGCCGCTACAACATTTTGCTGTGCTGACATGGCAATAACAATCGGGATATACATGGCACTCCAGAAGGACAATCCTTCTTGGGTCTGGTTGTTTAATTTATCTTTCTTCTTTAGGTATTCGACAAGAAGAATTAGCATAAGCATGGCAATTCCCACACCGCCGACATTCGCGTCGATCCCGAGGACTTTTCCAAAGAGATCTCCCACAAACACACCCGATAATAAGCAAAACGCTAATAAAGCAACACCATAAATGACCATTTCATCTCTCCTTTTAATTTTTTTTGCTTAGGGCTAAGGGACAGAAACTGCAAAGTAAATCCTACTTTTATAAACTGTCTGGACTAAGGGGTAGGGTAAAATAAAAAAAAGAAAGCGCTTGCATTTCGAAAATCTACAGTCGACTGTATTCCTAGAACTCATAATAAAACGAAAGAAAAGGTAAAGTCAATTAATTTTTATAATTTTCTCAAAATATTGAATTATCGAAAATGAAGAGTTATAATATAATCGACAGTCGACCAAATCATATTTCCGTGAAGGAGACAGTGCCATGAAAACGGATAAAATCAATCAAAATGCATTATCAAATCATATAGCTGAACACATTACTGAACAAATCATTAAGGGGGAGCTGGTTCCTGGAGAAAAACTTATTGAACATATTTATGCGGAGGAATATGGAACTAGCCGTGCCCCAGTCAGAGAGGCTATTTATTTACTGTCAATTGAAGGCCTTGTTGAAAGAATTCCCAGGAAAGGTGCAGTAGTTAAAAATTATACGGAAAATGAAATTTACGATCTCCTTGAAATTCGTATTATGCTAGAGTCAATGGCTATGGATAGAATCAACAGAAATGGGATTGATCAACAAGGACTGCAAAAAATGTTTCTACTTTTAGAAGAAATGAAGGGGGTTACCGATATCCATCAGTACACACAATTAAACCACTCCTTTCATACAACACTTGTTGAAATGAGCAGAAGCGAAACAATAAAGACAATGTACTCCCGGCTTGGCTGGCCTTTGTTGAGAATCCAGAGTCTTTCCTTCGCACACCAAGGCAACATTGAAAAGTCAGTACGTGAACATGAAATGTTAATCAGTCTCTTAAGAGATGGAAAAATAACAATGGCAGCAGAGTTGCTGACCCGCCATAATCAGGACGTTATTGCCAGCATGAAAAGTAAGCTAGGTTAGTAGGAGGTTAGAATATGAAACTAGCATTCTTATTTCCTGGCCAAGGTTCACAAAAAATAAACATGCTACACAGCTTACCAGAGCATTCTGTCGTTGGTGAAGTTTTACAAGAAGCAAGTGAAGTACTGGGTGAAAATATTAATAACCTCGATACTGTGGATGCATTGACGTCTACTGTATCAGTTCAATTGTCTTTGCTAATTGCGTCTGTGGCTGTATCAAAAGCTTTCGAAGCAGAAGGGGTGAGGCCTGATTTTGTGGCAGGTCATTCAGTCGGTGCTTTTGGTGCTGCAGTTACTTGCGGAGCGATGGATTTTGCCGATGCATTGATGATTGTGAAACATAGAGGCAAACTAATGGAAGAGGCTTTTCCGTCGGGTTATGGGATGGGTGTCATCACTGGTTTGGATGCAAAGTGGGTAAAAGATATGGTTGAAGCAATGTTTTCAGAAGAGAACCCAGTATATTCCTCCAATATTAATGCAGCCGACCAAATCACTATATCTGGCTCCATAACAGGTATCAATATGGTTCTCGCTCAAGCGAGTCAAAGTGGTGCAAGGACAGCTGAGCTTCTTAATGTAAGTGTACCATCACATTGTCCCTTACTATTTTCTGTTGGTGATTCCTTATATGACAAGCTGGCACATATCAATATTCGTTCTCCAGCTGTTCCCTATGCCTCAAACAGGAAAGCCAGATTATTAAGGAATTCGGAGCAAATTAGGGAGGATCTTGCTTTTAATGTTTCCCATCCAGTACGTTGGTATGAAGTCAGCTCTTTGCTTTGTGAGTATGGAACAAGACTTCTAATAGAAATGCCTTCAGGGAATGTTCTAACCAATTTAAATAAAAAAACGCTGCCGGGCGCCCGCTCTGTCTCAGTGGATGAAAACGGTTTTGAAAATTGCTTATTCTTAGCAAAGAGATTTTGTTCTTAAATATAAAATTGATATCAGAGAGGGGATATATATAATGCAGGCTGTTAAACAACGATCTTGGAATAGTCGTCATGAAGCTAAGCAAAAAAAAATTGAGAAAATGAAGGGAATCACCTGCAACAGAATTATACCCACACACCAAATCGTCGAGGCTTTAGAAACGCTGATTATGCCAGGGGATCGGGTTGTTCTGGAAGGCAACAATCAAAAACAGGCGTCTTTCCTATCAGCTGCCCTTGCCCAGGCGGATCCCAAAAAATTATTTGATTTGCATATGATTATGTCCAGTATATCTCGCCCTGAACACTTGGATTTATTTGAGAATGGGATTGCTAACAAAATAGATTTTTCCTATGCTGGCCCCCAAAGTCTGCGAATGGCGCAAATGCTGGAAGATGGAAAGCTGACTATGGGTGAGATTCATACATATGTAGAGCTATATGGCAGGCTATTTATCGACTTAATTCCTTCAGTGGCTTTAGTGGCTGCAGATAAAGCTGATTCATCAGGAAACTTATATACAGGGCCAAACACGGAAGAAACTCCGACCCTTGTTGAAGCAGCGGGGTTTAGCAGCGGCATTGTTATTGCACAGGTCAATGAATTGGCTGATGAATTGCCTCGTGTTGATATTCCAGGTTCTTGGATTGATTTTGTAGTTGTTGCCGACAAGCCTTATCAGCTGGAGCCGCTGTTCACCCGTGACCCGCGGCATATTACAGATATACAGATTCTTCAGGCAATGATGGTGATACGGGGAATATATGAAAAACACGGAGTTAAATCTCTTAACCATGGTATAGGCTATAATACTGCCGCGATTGAACTTCTTCTCCCAACTTACGGTGAATCCTTAGGACTAAAAGGTAAAATATGCAGGAATTGGGCTTTAAATCCACATCCGACTCTTATCCCAGCTATTGAAAGCGGCTGGGTAGAGAGTGTCCATTGTTTTGGCGGAGAAGTAGGAATGGAAAAATACGTCGCTGCCCGGCGTGATGTATTTTTTACAGGCAAGGATGGCAGTTTGCGTTCAAACCGGACACTTTGCCAGCTTGCCGGCCAATATGCTGTAGATTTATTTGTAGGGTCAAGTCTGCAGATTGACGAAGCAGGGAATTCTTCAACCGTAACGAGGGGACGCCTTGCGGGCTTTGGAGGAGCACCGAACATGGGACATGATCCAGGAGGAAGGCGTCATTCCTCCCAAGCATGGTTGGACATGATGACAGACACAAACCCGCTTGCACGCGGCAGAAAATTGGTTGTTCAGGTAGTTGAAACATTCCAAAGCGGGAATAAACCAGTTTTTGTTGAATCGCTGGATGCTGTGGGCGCCAAAAAGGATATAGGGCTTGAAACAGCACCTGTCATGATTTATGGAAATGATGTGACACATATAGTCACAGAGGAGGGCATTGCTTATCTATATAAAACGGACAGCATGGAAGAACGGAGACAGGCAATCGCAGCAATTGCCGGTGTAACCCCAATTGGCCTGAAACATGATGTGAAAAAGACTGAAAAATTGAGAAGAGAAGGGTTAATTGCTCTTCCGGAAGATCTCGGAATTAGAAGGACGGATGCAAAAAGGTCACTGCTGGCTGCTAAAAATGTTGAAGAGATTGTGGAATGGTCTGAAGGTTTGTATGAGCCGCCGGCTAAATTCAGAAGCTGGTAAAAAGAGACGGAAGTGATAAAAAATGAAGGACTTGCAATCTTATAGCTTTAAGCTTGGAAAGTTGGCGGTACAATCACTAATTGAAGAGGCCGAGCTTACGCCAAAACCAGGTTTAGTTGATAAGAATAGTTCTGGTTCGCATACAGATATGTCCCTAAAAACGATGATTATGTCTGCTAAAGCACTTGAATCCACATTTAGAGAAATAGCGGAAACAAGCTTTAACCGGATTCCTTCACAAGAACTCCGGGAAGAGATTGCAATCATTGGACGGCGGGGGGAACAGGCTATGTTTAAGGCCACTGGTGGCGTAAATACTCATAAAGGAGCTATATGGGCTTTAGGCCTGCTTGTCTCCAGTGCAGCGATGGACTTAGGGAAAAGCACAATTGAGGAGGTAGCAATTCAAGCAGGAAGGCTGGCTCTCTTTACTGATCGAAATTTGAGTGCAGTTAAAACAAATGGCAGCAATGTTAAAGCAAGGTTTGGAGTAGATGGTGCCAAGGGTGAGGCGGAGCAAGGCTTTCCTCACGTCAGGCATTTTGGACTGCCAATTCTTTATGAATCCAGAAAAAGATGTATGAATGAGATTCTTTGCAGGTTAAACATACTCATTGCACTTATGGCAGAACTAAATGACACCTGTATTTTGCATAGAGGCGGGGCAGAAGCTTTGAAAAGTACAAAGGAGTCCGCAAAGGAAATTTTAAAAGCTGGAGGAGTTTCTACGGCTAAAGGCTGGCAGTTACTGGAACAATTGGATCAATCATTATGCGGCCAAAATGTATCACCTGGCGGAAGCGCGGATTTGCTTGCTGCCACCATTTTTATGGACCTTGTAGATCAGAATACAAGAAGCAAGCTTAAGAGACAAGAAGCTTTACTAATCTAATAGAAGGGGAGCTGCCATATGGAAAAATTAAACTTTAAGTTCCCTGCAACTCAAATGCTGGAGTCAGATGCTCAAGTTGGAGTTGTAGGGTCAGGTGACCTGGAGATATTAATGGAACCATCCGACCAAGGACATGCAGATGTGACTGTCCGGACAGGAACAACAGGATTTAATCAAATATGGGAAACGGTATTAGAACGGTTCTTTAGTAATAATGATATTTCAGCAATTGTTAAAATCAATGATTTTGGAGCAACTCCGGGTGTTGTATCACTAAGGCTTTCACAAGCATTGGAGGTGGGCAGAAATGCTGGATACGCTAAAAAATAGCTTTGTTGAATGCGGAGGAAGGGAACGTGCCCGTGTTTTGCTTGATCAGGGTACTTTCAGGGAACTTTTAGGACCATTTGAGGGATTTGAGTCCCCGCATTTGGAGCCGCAAGGCATGGTCCCTCAAAGTGATGATGGAGTCGTGATTGGCAAGGGAGAGTTAAATGGCAATCCAGCAGTAGTCATTTCCATTGAAGGAAATTTTCAGGGAGGCGGAATAGGAGAAGTCTCCGGTGCCAAGATTGCAGGAGCTTTAGAGATAGCACTTGAAAAAAATAAATCTGGCAATCTGGTATATCCCATTTTTATTTTTGATACTGGGGGGGTCAGACTGCAGGAAGCCAATTATGGCCTCTTATCAATTGCTGAAATAGGTGCAGCCATTGTGGCGTTAAGGGAGTATGTTCCCGTTATTGGTGTAATTCCGGGGAAAATTGGAGCTTTTGGCGGGATGTCAATTAATGCAGGTTTGTGCAGTACTTTAATCATCACGAGGGAAGGCCGGCTTGGATTAAATGGACCGGAGGTAATCGAGCAGGAAGCTGGTATACAGGAATTTGACTCGACGGATCGCCAGCGTATTTGGAATACTATTGGAGGCAGACAGAGAGTGGCTGCTGGTTTCGCCGATATAGAGGTTGAGGATGATATCAGCTCTTTTAGAGAGGCCATATTGTCTGCAATCCGGCAGGGAGCAGTGGAAAAACCGAGAAGCTCACAGGTTGAGAGATACCTATCTTTTATATGCTCTGTAAATACATCAGAAGTGCTCACCCCTCAGAAAGTGCAGGATTTGTGGGCAGAATTAAATCTATATCATTCAGATGAATCCAACAAAGTTATTGATAATAGTGTTATTAAAATTAAAAGCAGGGGACATAGATGGTTTAATCTTTTGACAGCCGGCAGCAAAAATATCGGAGTTGTTCCTTCAGTCTTATGTTCTGATGCAATAATCGGCGGCAAGCCTGTTCGTTTCCTTGCTGTTGTCCCCGATGAATCAAGCCGGTTTCCAAGAGCACGTTCAGGGGAATTTGGTCTTGAGCAGGGTTGGATGATTGCCAAGCATATCCGGGACGCTATTGAAGATGACAGAAACAATGAAGAAAAACGTGCAATTATAGCAATTGTTGATGTTCCTAGCCAGGCTTATGGGTACCGTGAAGAGCTTTTGGGAATCCATCAAGCCTGTGCTGCAGCGGTTGATGCTTATGCATCAGCAAGATTAGCAGGGCATCCGGTAATTGCATTTATTCCTGGAAAGGCTATTTCAGGTGCATTTTTATCACATGGAATGCAGGCTAGCCGGTTAATCGCTTTGGATGATGACGGTGTTAATGTGCATGTAATGTCCAAGCAATCTGCAGCAAGAATAACTCAAAGAACCATTGAGGAACTAGAAGAAGCCACGAAAAAAGTGCCGTCAATGGCCTATGATATCCGGTCCTTTGAAAAATTGGGTGCACTTTATGAACTTATTTCGGGTATTAAGGCCGATGAGCCTGCTGGTGCAGACCGGGATGTAATTTATAAGAGTTTAATAACAGCGGTAGAAGATATTCAAAATAGTCCACGTGATTTGAGCAGAAGGCTTACTTCAGATTTTGCGAAAGAAGGTGGCCGGTCAGCATCGATTTTAGTTAGAAAGAAACTGGCGGAGCAATGGTAATAGACCCGCATGACTTATTGGAGATCGATACAAAAAATCTCATCAGCCATTCTCCAATCCCGGACTGGGCGATTGAATCGCTGAGTGTTGCACCCTACGGTGTTGTCCGCAGAGCACATGCGCCAAGTGGACAGATAGCTATAGGGATTAGGGGGAAGTCCAGGGGTGAAAGATTTGCAGCATTTTTACCGGAGCATGCTGTAATTGGTCATATCAAGCCTGAGCATTTGACTGGCAGGCATCTCTTGAAATATAAGCAATCACCTGTGTTTGAATCACTTGAAATAGCAGGGGAAATACTGGATAGATACAAGCTTGTGTGGGGGCCCGGGGGAAGTGCGGGTTTTGAACTTGCAAGCGGAGTTGAAACTGTTACAGCTAAAAGTGATTTGGATCTTATTGTACGGGCCATTAATCCACTTCCTATAAATATAGCTGTCCAAATGCTAAGTGATTTACAGAAGTGCCCGGCTAGAGCAGATGTACAGGTTGAAACACCTAAGGGTGCATTTTCATTAGAGGAATATGCAAGAAATACATTTCCAATACTATTAAAAACTCAAAATGGTCCACTTTTAATTGAGAATCCTTGGGTGGATAATGTAGTTACCTCAAATTTCGCTTGTGAAATCTAAATAGTGAATTAGATCTTCTTATGAAAATTTGAAAGCTGCCGTTTTGGCAGCTTTCGCTCTCATCATCCACTTATATTCCCAAAAGCACCATTTATAGCATAACTGTAGTGATTTGATTATCAAATATAAAGTTGTTCTTAATACTTGTTTGTCTGTTTTCCTTCACGAGCATAGCAGCTGCCCATTGCCGCCTGGGCGGTGCAATGCTTGACATCCTATACTGTAACGTTTATTATTACAGTAAGATAATTGCTTATCATTTAGGAGGCGGACATGAACAGTGAATTCACACTTGCCATTCATAGTTTAACCCTGCTTGCGCTGCAGCCGGATCGGATGTCAACAAGCGATGCCATAGCCGAGAGTGCAGGTGTTCACCCTGTTCGCATTCGGAAAGTGTTAAGTCTGTTAAAAAAACATGGATTTATTAAGTCAAAAGAAGGTAATGGCGGCGGATTTATTTTTGCGCTTGACTTAGATAAAGTTAATCTCTGGGATCTTTATAAAATTACTTCTGAGGGTACACTCCAGCCTAAATGTCCGGAATCAAATGAACAGTGCATTGTGGGTGCGAATATGCAGAGAGTTCTATTTGCCATTTTTTTAGGTGCTGAAGAACATATGGGAGAGTATTTAAAGACCTTTACCATAAAAGAAATTATCGACCTTATCAATCAGGAACAATAAAGCGGTAATGGTGACTCCATACCGCATGATTTTTTCTTATTTAAATGTAATAAAAAAAGTTACAGTTTGACCTATCGGTGTAAATCACTTAATTTGGGGTATGGTTTAGAATACAGTTTAAATTAATGGAACTAAAATAATATAAGAAGGTGAAACAAATGCAGGCTAATAATAATTCAATATTAAAAGTAGGGGATTGGATCAAGGGAAAAACACAAAAAGGTGAATTGATTCTAGGTTATATTGAAACTCTTGATATAATGAAAGGTATAGTACAAGTAAAAGTAGTGACAAGTGATAATCAAGAAACGATTGGAAAAACCATACAAATGTTAAGCAGGAGGGTTAAGCGATTACCTGAGTCTAAAGTGGCCAACAAGGAACAAATTCACTTTCTAATAGACTTGGCACTTTCAACAGGGGATGAAGAATGGTTCATTGAGCTTTCTGACAAATTAAATTCAATGAAGGAGCTAGTTAAGGGAGTATAATAGACATATAGATACCCGTAACAAATTAGGATGACCCAATAAGGAACAAAAGTCCCTCTGAAACATTTTCAGAGGGACTTTTTTCTATTTATCTCTTCTTCGCAATAGGACCTTCAAACACTTCGGAGTTTTTGGCAAACTTAAATTCAGTCATAGCTTGCCCGCCGGAAGATAGGTTCGGATAAAAGTTCACATGGTTTCCGGTGTTTTCAGCCTTTTTATTTTCCATCCCTTTTGCACGTTCGATTGCTTCTTCGAAAAGGGTTGCATGAGCTGCTTCTCGGTCGATTAAGAATTGGAACATTTCTCTTGCACCAGGGTCTGCTACGTGGCGATACAGTTCTTCATAAACTTTTTTAGCGCGGAGCTCGGCTGCCAAGTCTGATTGAAGGTTGGCGACAAGGTCACCGACATTATTAATGAAATTTCCGGTAAACGGAGTGCCTGATGAATCCACAAAATCAAGGCCATGGCCATCAAGGATTGTGCTTTTTTGCACCGTTGAATTTTGATGGATCATATGATTGACATAGCCTTTTGCGTCAGAAAGCAGGTTTCCTTCTCCTGCCATTTTCCGCTCGTCACTGCCCAGTTCATCCATCATCTGTTCTTTATCCGGGCCACCCATAAGCTGTGAAATACATGCCCCAACCATCTCAAGATGGGAAATTTCCTCTGTAGAGATATCCATCAAAAGATCACGAATAGCTGGATCAGGAGTGCTAAAGCTCTGTGCAAAATATTGAAGGCAAGCCTTTAATTCTCCATTAGCTCCCCCAAATTGCTCAAGTACTGCTGCAGCATATGCAGGATTTGGTTCTTTCACATCAACGGGAAACAATAGCTCTTTTTTGTGGATATACATATTCAACCTCCAAATATTAGATTTACATACTAATCATTCCCATTAGTCTTTTACATAAACATAAATTTTGTTAAATTAGTAGAATTGTAAAGGATAAAAATTAAAATTCCCCTGCAGTTAATCTGCAGGGGTTAATGCGATTCTCTTATATATATTTTGCTCTACAATTTGCCTTTTTCTACGTTAACTCTTCCGGAAAAAAACACAGCTCCCCCGCCCATATCAGAAAGCCGGTCAGGGGTCAGGGAGTTGACAAGCTGATTGGTGCCAGGAGCTTCGGCCCAAAGGCCTTGTGAAACTACCACACCAGGCAGGACGTTTTCACCCACAGCTGCTTTCATTTCACAGTCTCCACGAACATTCCATATTCGCACCATATCTCCATCATTGATTCCTGCCGCTATTGCATCTTTTACATTCATATGAAGGCGAGGCTCCTTTTCCAGCTGAACATGCTTTTCATTGTTGGAGAAAGTAGAGTTTAAGAAATTATGGTTCGGTGCCGGGACAAATAGGAATGGGAAGCTGCCTTTTTCCTCCAAAGGAATATAAGTTGGCAGAGGCGGGAAACCATCATCTTTCATTCTCTGAGAATATAATTCTATTTTCCCGCTTGGTGTTGGAAGCCTGCCAGGGAAAAGCGGTTTTACATTCGCTTTTATAAATTGGTTTTCCTTTAAAGATTCCATATTAATCTCTTCTATAAAAGGATTAGCAGGAAAATTAAGCGCCTGTTCAATCATTTCCTCTTCCGTTTCCTGAAAAACAGATTCATCAAAGTTCATCCCATCAGCAAGCAGGCGGAAGACCTCCACATTCGATTTAGACTCCCCATAAGCATCCATGACTGGCTGCTGGATTTGCAAGTAATGATGCCAGTAAGAAGTATAAAGGTCAGTATTTTCATAGGAAGAAGTAGCGGGCAGTACAATATCAGCGAATTTAGCCGTTTCTGTTAAAAATAAATCATGGACTACAAGAAACAAGTCTTCCCGCTGCAATCCTTTACGTACTTTATTGCCATCCGGCGCTACAACTGCCGGGTTCGTACCATACACAAACATAGACTTAACCGGCTTCCCCATTTCCAGCAGGGCTTGGCCAAGCTGATTCATATTAATCATCCGCGTATTTTTATTTTTCAGAAGGTCAGAACGCTGCAAGGCTGCAGTGTTAATAGCAAGGTAACCTGAATTTCCTTTAATGGCCCCGCCGCCTTTTAAAACCCACTGGCCAGTTAGGGCAGGAAGGCAGGAAATGGTGCGGATGCACATTCCGCCATTATCATGATGCTGGGGCCCATTACCAATCCGGATAAAAGAAGGAGACGTACTTCCATACATACGAGCCAGCTTGTAAATGTCCTCAATTGGAACTCCAGTAATGCCAGAAACTGTTGCCGGATCGTATTGGACTACATGATCGCGCAGCTCTTCGTGTCCGACTGTGTACTCCTGCAGAAAATGGTCATCCACCATGTTTTCGGCGAAAAGTATATGCATTATTCCCAGCGCAAGTGCGGCATCTGTACCAGGTGTGATCGGAATAAACCAATCGGCCATTCTGCCAGTCTGATTTTTATGCACATCAATCACAACGATCTTAGCACCCTTTTTACGCGCCTTTTGTGCCAGCACAACCTGGTGCATGTTGGTGCTGACTGCATTGATGCCCCAGAAAATGATCAGCTGTGAATGGTTGGTGTCTTCAGGATCGATGCCAAAGCTGCCTCCCATTGTATAGCTGTACCCGACAGTACCCGCAGATTGGCAGATGGTCCTGTCCAATCGTGAGGCGCCGAGTTTATGAAAGAATCGGCGGTCCATTCCTTCGGCGCTGAGTCTGCCCATATTTCCATAAAAGCTGTATGGCAGGATACTTTCCGCTCCCTCTCTTTTAATTAGATCTTTCCAGCGTGAAGTAATAGTGTCTATGGCTTCTTTCCAGCTGATACGCACAAAATTGCCTTCGCCTTTGCTGCCAATCCGCTTTAAGGGATATTGCAGCCGCTTCTCATCATATAACCGTGCAGGCATGTTCCGCACTTTATTGCAGATATTGCCTTTTGTAACCGGATGATTGGGATCCCCTTCAATCTTTACGATTTTTCCGTCTTTTTTATGGATTAGTAGCCCGCATTGATCCGGGCAATCCAGTGAGCAAACGGAAGGAAATACACCATTCGAAATATCCTTGTAAGAGCTCATGCCAAAACTCCCTCCCTGATCTTATTAAACTGATAATATCACAAAAAACAGATTAATTAATTTAGTTAAATGTTATGGACACTTCCCACTTACTCCCAGTGAATTTCTATGTTGAAACAGAAAAGCTCACATTTGAAACAAAGAAAGCGAATCTTTTTTGTAAAATAGGATTATTCAGGAACAATTTAACCATGAATCATCATATAACCATTGGATGGGTTATTTGAAATTGCCCACTTATCTATATGGAGTAAGGATAGGTGTTATGAATACAATTGAGTAGGAGTGCAAAGCTAAATGACTACTAGAATTGCTATTATAGACGATCATAAACTTTTCAGAGAGGGAGTAAAAAGGATCCTTGAGCTTGAAGAGAATTTTGAAGTAGTAGCAGAAGGTGATAATGGCCGGGATGCACTTATGATAGAAAAGACCTATAAGCCTGATGTTTTTATTATGGATATCGACATGCCTTATATGAATGGGATTAAAGCAGCCAGCAAACTGATTGAAAAAAAATCAAATAGCAAAATCATTATTTTATCCATTCATGACGATGAGAACTATGTGAGCAAAGTCCTCCAGCTTGGTGCGACAGGTTATTTGCTAAAAGATATGGGGGCAAAGGCACTCGTTGAAGCAGTTGAAGTTGTTGCGGATGACAAGTGTTATTTGGACCCAAGGGTTACTCAGAATATTATTGAAGAATATCGTAAACTTGCCTCATCAAATCTTAGCAGTGCTGCAGCTTCCGGACCAAGAGTGGAGCGTCCGCTGCACTTGTTAACCCGGCGGGAATGCGAAGTCCTTCAGCTGCTTGCAGATGGCAAAAGCAATATTGGCATCAGCAAAGCTCTTTTCATTAGTGATAAAACCGTTAAAAACCATGTGAGCAGCATTCTGAGAAAAATAAGAGTGACCGACCGGACACAAGCAGTTCTTTTGGCAATCAAAAGGGGCTGGGTCAGCATAAATTAGTCACGGCTAAGGCTATTATATTGAGTACATCAATAAAGGCATGTTCTTGTGAGCATGTCTTTTTTTGCTGGCATGAAAGTTTGGTAAATGGAGACAGTTATATAGGATACTTTTTATTGTAAAGAGAGAGAATAAGGAAGAAACCTTATATGATAGGTGATAAAATGAATCGGTTTTACAAACGTTATTCAGATATTATTTTTTATTTGCTTAGTGAAAATAAATGGAATAGTTTAGCACAATTAGCAGACAAAACTGGGTTTTCCAAAAGCACCATTTGGCGTGACCTTGAATTTCTGGAAACGATCTTACCTGATGATTGGAAGCTTGAAAAGCATGAAACCCTCGGGGTGCGGCTGTTTAAGCCTGAAAGCGGAACGCTTGAAAGCATATTGCGGCATATAAGGGAAAAGAATTCCTATTTTCATACTTTGAAATTGATTCTTTTAAATGATGGTGTGGATATTTCGCAAATTTCGCAGGAGGTCCATATTAGCCGTTCCACTGCATACCGCCATATTGAAAAGCTTCAGGAAGTCCTGCAAGAGGCGGAGTTAACGTTGTCTGCCAGCCCGTTTAAACTAGTTGGTGATGAAAAAAATATTAGGCGATTTATTGTGCAATATTTGGATTTGATGGCCTTTAAAACAGAGGATGCTATTAGTTCGGTCAATTTTGCAGAATTTCAAACCGCATTACTTCAGCAGCTATCAAAATATTCCATGTCATTGCGAACCGGGGCGCTGCAGCGACTTAAGATGATTATCTATATTTCTAATTTGCGCGTTTCAACGGGATATTTTGTTTCATTTTCTAAATCCATTCTAGCAGCTTATGAGGAAAGTAAGTTTTTTCTAATTGCCAAAGACTTGGTGAATTTTATGGCCAAAAGTCCATCTCGTGAAATACAGCTGCAAGAAATACTCTTTTTTGCCATTTATCTTATGAGTGAGGAAAGACCGATTAACAGGTCACAGCATCTCCGATATCTCCGCGGGAGAAAGATAGGAGAGCGAGAGCACCCGTTTGCCATTTTCCTGGATAGTCTTTCAAATTATGTTGGGTTTAATCTTACTGACGATGATATTTTTTTATTTCATATTTATCAAACATTGAAGAGAATTTCGCTTGAAAATGAATTTAAAACGGAAACCATTCGCAATTCAATGCTTCAATACCTGCCTTATTATGAGTCCAATACGATTTTCCAAACGATAGAGGAGCACGCAGTAAAAGCTTTTTCGAGGGTTCCTCTTATTATAAAGAAACTGGATGTACTCGAGATTTTTACACTCCTTGAGGCTGCCATTTTACGAAAAAAAATCAGCACACGATACAAGTTGCTTTGGTGTGCCGAACATATTATGAAAAAGATTATATTAGAGAAATCTTAAAGTATCATCATGGGACTCAGTTGGCAATTTCAACTTTGGATGCTTCAAGCATGGATCTGATTTCTAAATACGAAGAGTTTGATTTGATCATTTCTACAGATTATCATGATTCATCCAATCTAATTGGGTACATCCCTACCATAAAAGTCTCTACTTTTCCGACTCCATCAGAATTAATGGAAATTAAAGAATTTATTCAGGATCACTTCTTTGAACAAATTGGCCTTGATAAAGAAATGGTCTATCCTTTTGGGAAGAGAGGAGATTCTTAGTAGCGTTGTGATTAAAAGGTGATTAATACTATATGACTGAAGGGTATTCTGCCAAATGAAAATGCAGGCTTGTCCTTTTCAGGGATTTGTGCCGGGATGATTCTGAAAACAGTCATAAGCTTCAATTGTAATTATTGAACCAGGAGCAGCCTTTTCGCTTGGCGGAGAATGTTTTTCCTGTTCAGCCTGAGGGTAGTGAAAGGTATTTCCATTGCTTTTAGATGAAATTCCCGCTAAAGTTTTAAACAAGATGGTTGGTAGGAAAGGTTGAGATTCTTCTTTGAAAATATTGATTACTGGCGCAAATGGATTTTTAGGAAAAAAGCTTTCGCTAAGGCTTTTGAAACAGGGACATGAACTATATTTATTAGTAAGAAATAGAAATCGATTGAATACTTTCATGGATAAAGAAGGAGAGGACTACTCCAGGCAGATTCATATTTTAGTAGGTGATGTTACCGAAAAGAATCTCGGTTTAAACATGGAGCTCGTGAAATCTTTATCTGGTGAGCTCGATGCAATCTATCATGGTGCTGCATTACTATCATTTGATGAAAAAGATCGGGAAAAAACTTATCAAGTGAATGTAGAAGGAACAAAGAATGTGTTGGAGTTTTCATTGGAAATTAGCTGTTGTAAAGTATTCTATATAAGTACTGCTTATACGGTCGGACAAGAAACGGCAGGGTCAGAAACGCTTTATTCTATGGATAGAAGCTTTGTAAATCCATATGAAGCATCAAAGTGCGAGGCAGAGCATTTGGTTTACGGTTACAGTAATAAACTTGAGACAGTCATTCTCCGGCCTGGCATTATTATCGGAGATTCAAAAACTGGAGAAGCAGACACCAATTTTGGCCTATATGGATTTTTAAAAGGAGTTAAGATTTTAAAAAAACGAGCAGACCGGAGACAGGGAGACAAGAAATACAGGATCTTTTTAGATCCGGAAGTTGCCCAAAATTTTGTCCCTGTCGATTATGTTATTGAAGTGCTGGAAGCAGCTTTGATCCATAGCAGGAATCGAGATATTTTTAACATCACAAATCCTAACCCGCCGCGGCAATCAGAGATTTTATCGATTGTGAAAGAGATCCTGGACTTCCCGCAATTAGAGATGCATTCACTATCATCAAGCGATGATATGACAAATGAAGAAAAAGCCTTTTATGATTCAATGAGCATTTTTCATAGCTATTTTCAGCGTACAATTGATTTTCCAACAGGTCATACAGAAAGAATGCTCACATCTGCGGGGCTTTCTTTGCTGAATATGGATAGGGAAGTGTTAAAAAGGATTATAGAAGGGTTTTTAACGGATAAGGCGAGGGTTCCTTCGTGATAAATAGAAAAGACCGCGGATAATAATTCACGGTCTTTATCATTTTGTTACATTAGTTGTACTTTTCTTCGAGAATCATGAGATTATAAATGGCTGATACTTGAAAGAAGCCTTTTACAGCTTAATGACTGTACAGCCTCATCCCCTATAAAGGAAGCTCTTCCGTAACAGCGGCAAGATGTATTTATTCAATATCCTCACTAGATTTTTTCCTTTTCCAATTGCTTATATGGAGTGAACCCCTGATATAGCAAATTCCGTATAATTTGCCTGTTTCTTCAACATCCTTTAATTATAAGGTTTAGCAGAGGGATGAAAAGATGAAGCCATTTCGCAGAAGAAAGACTAATAAAAAAGAAATTCAATCACAGCAGGATGCCAATATTATTTTACAATCCCCATTTTCTTCTAATATTGATGTTAATGTCTATATTATGGAGCAATTGTTCACAGATATCCCCGACATGGTTATGCGCCATTTTCAATTAAGCACAGGCTCGAACGCATTGTTGATTTATATGAAAGGTCTGGTGGACAAGGAACAAGTACATCTGCATGTTCTCCGTCCTCTTATGAATTCGAGCACATTAAATAACGGGAATATCGAATCAGTCATATCAGTGGGAAAGATTCTGAAATTGGAAAAATGGCAAATGGCGGAAGAACTAATCTTTAACGGGTTTAGCATTCTGTTTATTGATGGCGTACCATTGGCATACGCAATGGAAACAAAAGGCTGGCCTCAAAGAGCCATTGAAGAGCCGGCTACTGAATCAACAATTAAAGGAGCGCATCAAGGCTTTATTGAAACGGGTGTAAGTAATGTTGCATTAGTCCGCCGCTATATTCAAAACCGCGAGCTGAAGATAAAGGAATTTGATGTTGGGAGGAGAAGCAGAACAAAGCTTTCTGTCCTATATATTGAGGATCTGGTTCATCCAGAAGTTTTACAGGAATTAGAGGATCGGATTCAGCAGATTGATATTGATTCCATCTTAAACACTGGGGAATTGGAGGAGCTTATCGAAGACAATCCATTTGCGCTATTTCCACAGTCTTTAACAACGGAACGTCCCGATGGAACTGCATCTCATCTCTTACAGGGAAGAATAGCCATTATTGTCGACGGGTCGCCAAGTGCGTTAATTGCCCCAATGACATTCACCGCTTTTTTTCAGACTGTAGACGATTATAGTATGAGATGGACTGTAGCGTCCTTTATAAGATTATTGCGGTTTGGCGCATTTTTTATCGCTGTGCTTTTGCCTGCTTTATATATTGCGTCCATTTCTTTTCACTATGAAATAATTCCGGTCAGTTTGCTAATTTCTGTTGGGGAATCACGTGCAGTTGTTCCGTTTCCGCCTATAATAGAAGCCCTATTAATGGAACTCGCTTTAGAAATGATGAGAGAGGCGGGTTTAAGACTGCCTGCTCCGGTAGGCCAAACAGTCGGCATTGTGGGAGGTATTGTTATCGGCCAGGCTGCAGTTGAAGCAGGTATCGTAAGTAATATTATGGTTATAGTAGTTTCCATTACAGCCATTTCATCCTTTATCATTCCAAACCAGGATATGGCGACTCATATTCGCTTATTGAGATTTCCATTTATGCTTATTTCATCTTTATTTGGGATGGTGGGGATTGTAATTGGAATAATGATTGTGATCGCACATTTTATCTCTCTTGAATCGCTTGGTACACCTTATGGCAGTCCGATTGCTCCATTGCGCCTGTCAGATTGGAAGGATAATTTTATACGCTTTCCGAGATGGGCGATGGTTAATCGCCCTAGATCTGCAAGAACAATACAGCTAAAAAGGCAAAAGTCTAAACGAAATCGCGGGGATCAAAAATGAAGAAATATGGACTAAATGAAATTACCACTTCACAGTTCATCTTCTTTATATATAAAACACAGGTAGGCATGGGAATATTAACAATGCCAAGAATAACAGCAGAAGAAGCTGGGACAGATGGATGGATTTCGGTTGTTTTTGGATATTTTCTGGCGATATTTATCAGTATTATCATTATAAAAACTATGGAAAAACATCCTGACGATACTTTATTTGATCTGCTGCCTAAGGTCTTTGGCAAATGGATTGGGAGACTATTCATTATTGGCTGGATTGGTTATACAGGTTATTTTGCAATCGGGTTATTATTGACGACTGTTTTTATTATTCAGGTGTGGATTTTTCCGGAAACGCCTTCATTTCTGGTTACGTGGCTTTTTCTTATTCCAATCTATATGATCACTCGAAATGGGATAAGAGTTATTGGAAGATATGCTGAATTTGTTTATTTCATCACATTGTGGATGATTCCGCTCCTGTTATTCGGGTTAAAAGATGCACACTGGCTAAACCTGCTCCCCATCCTGAAAGAAGGTTGGAAACCAGTCTTGATCGCAATGCAAAAAACGGTGGTTCCATTTATCGGCTTTGAATTAGCGTTTATTTTATACCCTTTTTTGAAGAATAAAAAATCAGCCTTAAAAGGCATTATTATTGCGAATACATTGACCTTTTTATTATATATATATGTCATCATTATCACCTTTGTATATTTTAGTCCGGATGAAATTAAAGAATATAGGTGGCCGACATTAAATATCCTGAAATCGATTGAACTCCCTTTTCTAGAGAGATTTGAGATCATATTTCTCTCTTTTTATCTAATTATTCTCTCGATGACCATTATTCCATTTCTTTTTACGGCTGCCTTCGGAACAAGCAAGCTATTTGGGCAGAAAAGTCATAAAATCCACATTAGGATTTACATTGGAGTTATCGCTTTTTTTTCCATATTTTACACACCGGTCAGCCAGAACATGGAAACATTGGGGAAATGGGCCGATTATCTTGGAGTAGGTTTCGGTTACGCCTTTCCTATTTTCTTCGGACTGTATGTCTTTATTTATACAAAGCTGAAGAATAGGGGGTCAAGCGCATGAAAAAACCATTCTTATTTCTAATTTGTTCCACCTTTTTATTTGTTTCCGGCTGTGGGGACCGGATGGATTTAGAGAATGCTGCCTTCGTCCTTGTAATGGGGCTTGATTTGGATGAAGAAGGACGCTTACTTGTGCATACTTCAAATCCTGTGTTTAGCCAAGAAGCCGAAAAAAGGCAGGACTTGAAGAAAACAACTGCTTCATCTTTACACAATTCACGTGTTCAGCTTAATGCACAAAGCAAAGGTTTCCCGGTAACAGGGAAGCTGCAAGTTTTACTGATAAGCAAAAAATTAGCTGAGCAAATCGATCCGTTCCCGTTACTAGAATACTTGTATCGTGAAGCAAAAAATCCAACAAATGCACGAGTTGTGATCGTTGACGGATCAATTGAAGGCTTATTCAATGCCCAGGAGCAAATGAAGGATAAACCACGGATTGGCGTTCATTTAAAGGACATTGTCGATACAGGGTTTGAAGGCAATGAAACAGTAGATCTCAGACTGCAAAAATACCATTATCAGGTTTTTGAAAAAGGTATAACCCCTAGTTCAACTGAGCTATCATACAATAACGATGAAATTAAAATTACAGGTACTTCTCTTTTTAATAGTGAGGGGCTGTATACCACATCTTTGGACCTTAAAGAAACTCCCTTGTTATTAACATTAACAAACGAGATTGAAGCTAAATCTGCACAATTTACCTTTCCTTTTTCATCGAATGGATCAGATGAAGAGGGGGATGGAGAGGGACAAAATTTCAAAAACATAACCTTTACTATCCAAAAAGTAAAAAAGAAAGTTAGGGCTTCAGTTCAAAATGGCCAATTTTCTTTTAAGGAATCTATAAAAATGGATATAGACCTAACGGAATTACCAGTGGATGTTGACCTTGAAAAAGATAAAAACAAAATTAAATATGCGATTGAAAACTATTTAAAGCAAGAGTTTTCTAATCTAATCAATAAGTTACAGGAAAATGAAATTGACCCGGTGGGCTACGGGCTTTATGCCCGCTCATTTCAGTATAAGGATTGGAAAAACGTTCAAGATGACTGGCCTAAAGCCTTTTCTGAAGCAAAAGTTGATTTTAGCATTGATGTAGCAGTTCGGAACCAGGGGGTAATGAAGTAAAACGCCAATTAGCGTTTTTTTTAGCCTGTGCCTTTTCGCAGTCTAAAGAAAGAAATAGAACAAGCCACGTTTTAGCGTGGCTTGTTCTATTTCCGAAATTCCTATTCCTTGCCCTAGATTCCTTTATAGGAGTCTTTCAAATGCTGGCTTTTTAGAAGCCTCCGGTGTTTAATTTCAAGCTTTTGAATATGATTAAGTTCCTCTATCAAATCATGGATGGACAAGATTTCATATAATATCGCTGTCTCAGGCTGGACATGGTGATGGGTACGAGGTTTTAATCCACCCGCTGGATTTTGCTGCTTTTGTTCAATAAACCATTGTGTGACTTCGCTGATTTTTTGATGATGGTTATCCGTTATCAGAAAGCCCGGATCGTACAAGCTGTCCTTCAGATCATCCAAAACTGAAAGGACGAATTTTTGCTTATTTTTATCAAGCTCGATATGGCTAGGCGGCAAAAAAATTAAGTTTCCAACGTGATAGATAATCTGCCTTAAAATGGTGAGTTTTTTATATTCATAATGAAAGTCCCGCATATCGTCTCGGCTGAAGCGGTGATATTTATATTCAGCTTTTTGGTAATTACATAATGTCTCTGTTTTTTCAATATCCTTTACAAGTCTTTGAAATTCTGTACGGAGATTTTTATCGTTAACCTCAAGATGAAAAATTTCTAAGCCTCGTTTATGTAAAATATCGCCAGTTCTCCTGTATAAGGAATGAATGCTGCTCATAATCGATTTAGAGTAATTCGGCGGCATGACAAAAAAGTTGACAGCAGTTGACACCACAATGCCAGTAGTGGTTGTCCCCAATCGGATGAAAAAAGAAGACAAGTAATGATCTTGCACTGTAGAAATCATTGCTACACCTGTTAAGGTGGCAACCAGCATTCCGTCATGGAGCTTCAGTTTATGGCAAGCGATAATCGTAGCCAGGGATACAGAAGCATAGCTGAATGGGCTGTCACCAAATAAGAAGGTAAAAAGAACAGCGAATCCAGCCCCAATGGCTGCGGCAGGAAACCGTACATAAGCTTTCCGGATTGAATCTGCAACAGTTGGTTCAATGGTAACGATCGCTGTAATGACTGCAAACATGGCTGGCCAATTCAGAATATGACAGATTAATGCCGTTATAAAAACAGCCAATCCCGTTTTAGCAATCCTTCCGCCAATAAAATTATAAGGTATAGGTAGGTTCATAAACAGATCCTTCTTAAAAGCGAGTATATTTCAAGTTTCAATTATATATCTATATTAGTGCACCAAAACAACAAGAGCAAATGTAAATTTTCTGATAAAAGGGGGTATCTTCCGTGACAGTACAGGATAATATGTTAAAATATACAACTATAAAGAAAATATCTGCCGGGTATTTATACCAAGAGCCAGTGTTACATAGGGGAAGGGTGAGTTGAATGTCTATTGAAAGTGTGAAGGC
This sequence comes from Cytobacillus sp. C11.1, assembly GCF_058145115.1. Taxonomy (NCBI): domain Bacteria; kingdom Bacillati; phylum Bacillota; class Bacilli; order Caryophanales; family Bacillaceae; genus Cytobacillus; species Cytobacillus sp. C11.1. The sequence continues at coordinate 2,867,863 of NZ_CM176935.1, forward strand.
CTATTTTAAGAAATGGGACCGGGAAAAAGATGTTATGGAGTTCGAATCTTTAAGTGCAACAGTGGAACAGGCTGCTGAAACAATCGGTGTCATACCAGCACAAATTGCCAAAACCTTATCCTTCAGAGGGAATGAAGATCATGCCATCCTTGTTGTTGCAGCAGGAGACGCTAAAATAGATAATAAAAAATTCCGCAATTCATTCGGCTTTAAGGCGCGCATGCTCTCTGCAGATGAGGTGCTGGACCAGACCGGCCACGCGGTTGGAGGAGTATGCCCATTTGGCTTGGCAAATGACCTTGATGTTTACCTTGATATATCGATGAAAAGGTTCGATACCCTTTTCCCGGCTTGCGGAAGCAGCAACTCTGCAATCGAACTAACACCCGCTGAAATTGAGGAATTTTCATATGCAATAGGATGGGTGGATGTGTGCAAGGCATGGGAAGATGAAGTCATTATTGAGCGTTCCACGGAGACGATTACGAAATAATAAAAAGGTCCGTGATTATCTTTATAAAAGGGCTTTTTTCTGTTTTCTAAGAGATTGTTGTTTTTGAATGTATAAGAGCTAAAACGAGGTTGGTTGATTGGAGCGGAAGGTGCGAGACTCCAGCGGGAGGAGTGGGACAGGTGAGACCCCACAGGCGCTGCGCGCCGAGGAGGCTCACCGCCCACCCCGCGGAAAGCGAGCAGCCTGGAGCAGAAATCAACCTCCCCTCACTATTTGTTAAAAACAACAAAGTTTCGAAAACAGCCTTATAAAATAATTTTTGATGACAGGTACCTAACCAGTTCAAGCAATTGGTTCAGGTACCTGTCCCTTTTTATTTATAAATTGGTGAATCAGTTGGTTAAGTTCTTTTGCAGCCTTTGTCGGGATACGGTGGTCAACATTCTCGATAAGATGCAATTCGCTTTGAGGCAATTTCTCATGCAATTGCCGGGCATAGGAATGAAAGGGCTTATCCTTTTTTCCGTAAACCAATAAAATGGGAAGAGTGATCCTGGTTAGCTGATTTACACAATTGTATTTTAAACTAAAGCGATAATATTGCTCGATGTTTCGGTAATCGCCTTTTGTTGCTTCTGAAAACATTTGCTTAAAAAGCTTTAAATTATTTGAATTACTCCAAGAAATAGACCATGCCAAGATGCTGATAGCACTCTTGCTTGAAAGCTTGATCCCCAATGAAATCTTCTTCCTCAAGTAATCGTCATTTACATCGGCCATTGCCCCGATTATGACTCCTCCCAGTGCTCTTTCAGCAAATCTGAGCATGAATTCCAATACAATAGAACCGCCCGTAGAATATCCGCACAAGAACGCTTTGTTTATATTTAGGTGATTCAATATACGAATGATATCTTTTACAATCAGAGGATAGGTTATAGGCTCAGGGGAGTATGGACTTTTTCCGTGTCCGCGTATATCAAAAGTAATAACCTGAAAATACTTCGATAATTCTTCTATTTGATATTTGAAGTTCACTGAAGTCAATACAGGCGGGTGGATAAAAACAATCGGAGTACCGCTGCCTAATATATTATAATGCAGTCTTGTCCCGTCAACGTTCAGCATTGGCATGGATATGACACCTCATTTACTTATGCATGTCAACTTCTAAAATAAATTCTTTAATTAATATGTCTGTTCAGGACAGGTTTATACGGTAAACCATTACACTTTTATCACAACAGGTTTCCTGCTGAAAATTTTTTTTGTTAAAATAAAGAAAGTATTAAATAGTGAAAAAATAAGAAGACTGTATTATCATTGGTTATTATTAATAATCACATAGAATAATAGGTTGGGGGATCATCATCATGAAGAAAATGGTTATCGATTACATTGATCGTTTGCAAGCTGAATTTTACAACATTAGTAAATATATCGGTGAAAATCCCGAACTTGGGCATGAAGAGTTCAAGGCATGTAAAGTATTGACGGAAGAGCTGGAAAAGTACGGGTTTACTGTGGAAGTCGGTACATGCGGTTTGCCTACAGCATTTACAGCAACTTTTGACAGCGGAAAAGAGGGACCAATTGTTGGCTATATGTCTGAATATGATGCGCTGCCAGAAGTCGGACATGCATGCGGCCATAATTTAATCGGCACGATGGGAATTGCTGCTGGTATTGGACTAAGCAAAGTGATTAGCGAAACTGGCGGAAAAGTCATTGTATTTGGCACGCCGGCTGAAGAGACAAAGGGCGGCAAAGTGACAATGGCTGAAGCAGGTGTATTCGATTCTCTTGATGCAGCTATTATGGTTCATCCTTTAGACAATTATGTGAAGAGCGGTTCGTCATTGGCAATGGACGCCATACAATTTGAGTTTTTTGGAAAATCAGCACACGCTGCTGCAAACCCTCATCTGGGCATTAATGCATTAGATGCTGTTCTCCAAACCTTCAGCAGTATTAATGCCTTGCGCCAGCATATCACTCCTGATGCAAGAATTCATGGAATCATTACAGAGGGCGGAAAAGCAGCCAATGTAGTTCCAGATTATGCCGTGGCACAATTTTACGTCCGTGCTGCAAAAAGGGAGTATGTAAATGAACTCGTAGAAAAGGTAAAAAAATGCGCAGAAGGTGCCGCGCTGCAAACCGGCGCTACGATGAAATGGTCATTCTATGAACTTTCCTATGACAATATGATCACCAATAATCCTTTATCGGAAGCTTTCAATAAAGAGCTGGTTTCATTAGGAGTAAATGCAGGTGAAATTATGGACCAAAAAGACGGCTCCGGATCCCTTGATATGGGAAATGTCAGCCAGGCAGCCCCATCCATTCATCCTTATATAAAAATTTGTAATGAGGCATATGCATGCCATACACATGAATTCCGTGAAGCGGCAATGAGTGAGCAGGGGAGGGAAGCTATGATCCTCGGAGCAAAAGCAATGGCGCTAACCGGGTATGAGGTTTTAACTAACAAGGAGCTTTTAAAACAAATAAAAACTGAATTTGAATCCAAGAAAGCTTTAGTATAGCAGAAGAAAAACCATGATACTTCCCTATCAGTACAGGGATGATCATGGTTTTTATTTTTGGTGTTGATTTCCGCATCAATCAGCAGAAGCCCTAAATAAACAGTAAGCACAAGAAAGCCTTATTCTAAGAAAGACTATTCCATTCAGAATAAAGTCCTGTTCCGTTACAGCCTGGGCAATCAAATTGGTTTGCGTGATAAGCGAACTCATTGCCTGGATATAGAGAAAAGCCTCTGCCATAACAGTCCGGGCACTTATTTTCTTCTTTCATGCGGTTGACATGATTTTGATATCTCATCTCACGCCATTCATTAAAGGCATTCAATAATCCCATCTTTTTCACCTCAGCCATTTTTTCCTTATTTTGAATAAAATGGGCAGATTTTATACATTCCGTTACAATATGTATATGAAAAAGAGGGGACAAGTGTGAAAAAGTGCTCGTCCAATTGTTTTAAATTACTGTATCTCTTTATATACGGTGAAAATTTCTTTTATGGCATCATTATATTTTATCTCAATATCAGTGTCATCAAAGAACCATTTGTCATTGAATTCTACATAAAAAGTGATTCCATCCCGTTCTTGCTGTTCACAGCAAATTGTGGGGTCTTCCAGTGAGAAAGCGAGGCTATAGCCTTTGTTTTTTTCTCCAAAGCCAGCATATTGCGGGTAAAGCCGGATAGAAAATGGTTTTGCTGACTGGAATTCATTTTCAAACCATTTAAATGCTTTGTCATCGATTGAGATCATAACAGGTGCACCATCCTTTCTTGTTTTTAGTGTAAGTGAAGGATAAAGCTGCTGTCGGTGCTTGATGTCACAAAGCTGCAAGCCAAGGCGTTATTTTTTCTGGATTTTGTCCGGCCACTTTTTGCTGAGTGCTTCTACAAAAATGCTAACATTCTTTTTCTCTTGCATGATCGGGGAAAGAACATATGAAAGAGTTCGTTTGAATTCCTGGTTTTTAATTTTGATGATTGAAAGGTTTTTTTGGTTAACATCTCTTTCTACTACACTGCCTGAAAGGATGCTGATACCCATTCCGTTTATAAGTGTTTCTTTAATCCCCTGGTTGCTGCTGATGGTAAGAAGGGATTTCACTTTTAACCCGTTTGAACGGATAAAATGATTAAAGTATTCGCGTGTGCCAGAGCCAGTTTCCCTCATAATCCATGCCTCGTTTTGGAGATCTGTAATGGCTACTTCCTTTTTATGGACTAAAGGATGCTTATTTGAAGAAACAATAAATAATTCATCTTGCATAAAAGGGATAACTGCAAGCTCTTTTTCATTCGTCTGGCCTTCAATTAACCCAATATCAACGTGATGGGACCGAGTTGACTGGATAATTTCCTCCGTGTTTCCGATCGTCACTTGGAGTTGGAGCTCAGGGTAATTTTTTTGTAAATCAAGCAGCAAGGGAGGCAAAATATATTCTCCTATTGTAAAACTGGCGCCAATTTTCAGTTCGCCTTTAATGGTGTTTTGCTGCTCTAAAATATCCTGCCGCGTCTGCTCATAAATGGTAATCATCTGCTTGGCCCGGTCATATAATATTTCACCGCTTGGGGTAATTTTAAGAAATTTAGGTGAACGGTGGAACAGCTTGGTCTGGAACTCTTTCTCAAGGTTTTTAATGTGCAGGCTGACGCTCGGCTGTGACATAAGAAGGAGCTCAGCAGTTTTTGTAAAGTTTTTTACTTCCGCCAAGGTTACGAAGGTTTTTAAGGCATCATAATACAAAAAATCACCGCTTTGTCATTAGTTTTATTAATAATTGTGATAATTAATATTTATTTTACTAATGTTAAATCATTCGGTAAAGTAATAGATATATATTTTTTAGGTTTAAAGCCGACTTTTTTTATAGGAAAAGAGGAAATTTAAAGAAAAACAATAAAAATCAGCCATATTAGCTGGTTTGTGAGGTGGATTACGTTGCAACTTCAGGTAATGAACAGTCCGTTTAATCAGGAGCAGACAGAGCTCCTTAATCGCTTGCTGCCGACTTTGACAGAAACTCAATCTTTATGGCTGAGCGGCTATCTTGCAGCAGTGCAGTCATCATCATTACAGGCCGCACCGGCAGTAGAGGAATTGCCTTCCGTGGCTTCCGGTTCGACAATCTCTAAAGAAGTGACGATTTTATTTGGATCGCAAACAGGGAATGCGCAAAGCCTTGCAAAAAAGGCTGGTAAAACACTGGAAGGTCATGGCTTTCAAGTAACCGTATCCTCCATGAGTGATTTTAAGCCAAATAACTTAAAAAAAGTAAAGAACCTTTTAATTGTAGCTAGTACTCATGGGGAGGGAGATCCTCCAGATAATGCATTAACTTTTCATGAGTTTGTCCATGGCAGACGAGCGCCAAAGCTAGAGGACTTGAGTTTCTCTGTATTGGCACTTGGGGATAGCTCCTATGAGTTCTTTTGCCAGACTGGGAAAGATTTTGATAAGCGACTGGAGGAGCTTGGCGGGACAAGGATTGCTCCCCGCGTAGATTGTGATCTTGATTTTGATGAACCAGCTGCGGAGTGGGTGGAAGCTGTACTTGCCGGATTAAGTGAAGGGCAAAGCAGCTTAAATTCATCAGGAACTGCACCTGCTGCCCAAGCTCCGGCCGCCGAATCTGTATATTCCAGGTCTAATCCGTTCAGGGCGGAAGTGCTGGAAAGTATTAATCTTAATGGACGCGGATCTAATAAAGAAACACGCCACCTTGAATTGTCGCTTGAAGGCTCCGGGTTAGCTTATCAGCCTGGGGACAGCTTAGGTGTTTTGCCGGAAAATGACCCGGAATTGGTAGATTTGCTCTTAGAAGAAATGAATTGGGATCCTGAGGAAGCGGTGAAGGTAAAGGATGAAGTTGTTACCTTGAAAGAAGCGCTGCACTCTCATTTTGAGATTACAGTTCTGACAAAGCCGCTTGTGGAAAAGGCAGCAAAGCTTTCTGGTAATGAAGATTTACAGCAGCTTGTTTCACAGAGTGATCAATTAAAAGCCTATCTTGATGGCAGGGATTTATTGGATTTACTACGTGATTACAAACCGTGGAATGGATCGGCGCAGGATTTTATCTCTATTTTACGAAAAATGCCTGCACGCCTTTATTCCATTTCAAGCAGCCTTGAGGCAAACCCGGAAGAAGTGCATTTGACAATTGGGGCAGTACGTTATGACGCTCACGGACGCGAAAGAAAAGGTGTGTGCTCGATTTTATGTGCCGAGCGACTGCAGCCAGGGGATACTTTGCCTGTATTTATTCAGCACAATAAGAATTTTAAACTGCCGGGAAATCCTGAGACTCCACTTATCATGGTTGGACCTGGTACTGGAGTTGCACCGTTCCGCTCGTTTATGCAGGAGCGTGAAGAAACAGGTGCAGCAGGAAAATCATGGATGTTCTTTGGTGATCAGCATTATGTAACAGATTTCCTTTATCAGACGGAATGGCAAAAGTGGCTTAAGGATGGGGTACTTTCGAAGATGGATGTTGCTTTTTCCCGCGATGGCGATGAAAAAGTTTATGTGCAGCATCGTATGCAGGAGAACAGCAAGGAATTGTTCCAATGGCTAGAAGAAGGGGCAGCTGTCTATATCTGCGGAGATGAGAAACACATGGCGCATGATGTCCATAATACTCTTATTGACATAATTGAAAAAGAAGGCGGTATGAACCGTGATCAGGCTGCAGCTTATCTTGCTGAAATGCAGCAGAATAAACGCTATCAGCGCGACGTATATTGATTTGGAATGAAAGGAGTTTTTCAGCATGGTGAACCCTAAATTAAAAGCGCCGGATGGCCCTCCGAGTGACGTTGAGGGCATTAAGGATCGAAGCAATTATTTGCGCGGAACATTGGCAGAAGTGATGCAGGACCGGATTAGTGCGGGAATTCCGGACGACGATAACCGCTTAATGAAGCACCACGGCAGTTACCTGCAGGATGACCGTGATTTAAGAAATGAACGCCAAAAGCAAAAGCTGGAACCGGCTTATCAGTTCATGCTGCGTCTGCGTTTGCCAGGCGGAGTAGCAACACCGGACCAATGGCTTGTGGTGGATGAATTGGCTGATAAATATGGCAATGGAACTTTAAAGCTGACAACGCGTCAAACCTTCCAAATGCATGGAATTTTAAAATGGAATATGAAAAAGACAATTCAGGAAATCCATGCTACAATGCTGGATACTATTGCTGCGTGTGGGGATGTCAACCGAAACGTTATGTGTATCTCAAATCCTGATATTTCGGAAATACATTCGGAAGTCTATGAATTAGCGAAAATGCTAAGTGATGATTTGCTGCCTCGGACGAGGGCCTATCATGAAATCTGGCTGGACGAAGAAAAAGTTGCCGGTTCGCCTGAGGTGGAAGAAGTTGAGCCGATGTACGGTGCGCTCTATTTGCCGCGTAAGTTCAAGATTGGAATTGCGGTACCGCCTTCCAATGATATTGATGTATTTTCACAGGATCTGGGATTCATTTCTATCGTGGAAAATGGCAGGTTAGCAGGTTTTAATGTTGCGATCGGAGGCGGCATGGGCTTCTCTCATGGCGATAAAGAAACATATCCGCAGCTTTCTAAAGTTATCGGTTTTGTTACGCCGGATAAGATTTATGATGTCGCGGAAAAGGTTATTACCATTCAGCGGGATTATGGAAACCGCTCTGTCCGGAAAAATGCTCGCTTTAAGTATACGGTTGATCGACTTGGTTTGGAGACAGTTAAAGAAGAGTTAGAGAATCGCTTGGGATGGAGCTTGGATGAAGCGCGTCCGTTTCAGTTTGATTCCAATGGAGACCGCTATGGCTGGGTGAAGGGTGTCCGTGGAAAATGGCATTTTACAATGTTCATTGAAGGCGGCCGTGTTGCCGACTTTGATGGATATAAGCTCAAAACGGCTTTACGAGAAATAGCGCGGGTTCATAAGGGTGACTTCCGATTAACTGCGAATCAGAATTTAATCATCGGTAATGTTGCTACAGGAGATAAGAAGAAAATCGAGGCGCTCATTGAACAGTATGGCCTGACAGACGGCAGCCGTTATAGTGCGCTGCGCCGCGGATCTATGGCATGTGTTGCGTTGCCGACTTGCGGACTGGCAATGGCGGAAGCCGAACGCTATCTTCCAGTTTTGATTGATAAAATTGAAGAAATCGTAGAAGAAGCAGGCTTGCGGAATGAAGAAATCACCATACGGATGACCGGCTGTCCTAACGGCTGTGCACGCCACGCACTGGGCGAAATCGGCTTCATCGGAAAAGCTGTCGGTAAATACAATATGTATCTGGGTGCAGCCTTTGACGGCAGCCGGTTGAGTAAAATGTACAGGGAAAACATCGGGGAAGAAGACATATTGAACGAGCTGCGCGTTATTTTGCCGCAATATGCTCGGGAACGCCTTGACGGCGAGCACTTTGGCGACTTCGTGGTTCGTGCTGGGATTATTGAAGCTACAACTGATGGGACTAACTTTCATAATTGAGATTGAGAGAAGACGGGGATCTGGGGGTCCCTGTCTTTTTTTATTGAAATTTTGACGGGGATTAAGATTAAGATTATAGGATCAATTTTTTTGTGCAGAGAAAAAATTTTATATGCAGAGAAATGTTAGCTATACGCAGACAAAATTTTTTATACGCAGAGAAATTATTTTATATGCAGCACCTACACTCTAGTTTTTCCAAATAAAAATACCTCCCAATAAAGGGAGGCACTAAGATTAATAGCTATAATGCTGTTCCGGCAGGTTGTCATAGACAGCAGGGTCAGCGTTTTGAATAGTTCCGTCAGCAATTGCATTGGCGGTGACATCCATTGCGTTAAAGGCCTGCTTAATCAGGTAGCCGTTCGATTTTTGGCCAAGTACGTATGGTTCATAGGAGTGGTCAGCCATGCCGCGCATTTCGAATAGCATGACAGCTATGTCGTATTGGAGTGCCATGGCATTGGAAGCTACTGCAGGGTTTGTTGTCGGTTCATCAAATTTTAGAATAAATGACCAGCCTGCGGCGTCAACGCCCTCATAGAGTGTGGCTGCGAGTTTTTTAGAATTAAGAACAACTTCTGGATCCACATTCGGGCTTTGAGGAGTAAGAATGGCTCCAGAGGTTAACTTCCCATAATAGTCTTCCTGCGTGCCCTGGTGATGTAGGTCAATCATATAATCTATATTGTATTTTTGCAGCACATTCTTATGAAGAGCTAGAGTTTCAGGAGCAGCTAAATTAATGTGGTCTCTATTTAAGTCAAGGCGATCTGCGTTATACCGTGTTAGATGGCGTCCGCTCGCCATGTAGTTATCAAGCTGAAAGTTTACATCTCCCATAGCTCCGTCTGCATTTAGCATAGGCATAATCAGGATATTAACATTTTGCAGCATGTCCTGGACTTTTTGGCTGTTAGAGCCAAGGTGGCGGATGTAATTTAAAGCCCCTTCAGTTGTCATAGCCTCATTCCCGTGCTGCTGGGTCAGGTAAAGGATTGTTGGGTTTTCAGGATTTGTTATGTATTTAGCAAGAAATAGGTCACGTCCTTTCACGGACTGCCCAATAACCTCAAGCTCCATATGCCCCTGCGTAGCATCTTCTTTTTTCAGGAAAGCGGCCATTTCGTCATAAGTGGTTAGCATGGCAGTTTGAACAGTTTCATTTCCATTTACATCTGGACCTCCACCGGCAGCAAAGGCTGGTGCTGTAATTCCGGAGATTGCTAATGCAGCAGTCAGTGATAAGGTAAGCATCTTTTTCTTCATCTAATTTCCTCCTTTTGGTTATTAGTAGAGTTAAATTATAAAACTGAATAAACAGGCAATTCTAGCAATTAGGGTGGTCTGGAAGGAAAAATGATTATATTTTACCAGTAAATAGGTAATTGGAGGTGGTGTGAATTTAGATAAAATAGCATTTGCTAATCCGGCAACCTATAAAGAAAAAGAGGTTTTCCGATAAAAATGTCGAAACATTTAGATAGTTATAAAGCTACTATCGAAAAGGGGGATGAATCATGCGGAATGAAGAGATGCTGCTTATTCCTGGACCGACACCGGTTGTGGATTCGATTTATGATGCGATGGCACAGGAAACGAGGGGACATACCGATCCCAGGTTTGCGGCTATTTATAAAAGTGCGATTGAGAAGACAAGAGAGATGCTGAAGACGGATGGCGAGGTTTTTGTCATTTCCGGGTCCGGGACGATTGCGATGGAGATGGCTCTTGTCAATACGGTTGCAGCAGGGGAAAAGCTTTTAATCATCAGCCAGGGATTTTTCGGAGATCGATTTATTCATCTAGCAAAAGCATTCGGGATTGAGGCAGACGTAATTCAATCCCAATGGGGCAAGCAGGTGGACCCAGTCTTAGTGGAGGAGAAGCTTGCAAGTAAATCTTACAAAGCAGTGACAATTACGCATGCGGATACATCTACAGGAGTTGCGGCCGATTTGGATGTGCTTGTTCCTGTCATTAAGAAGCATGGTGCCCTTGTAATTTTGGATGGTGTCTGTGCGACTGCCGCGATGGAAGAGGATATGAGCAAGACTTATGGAGACGGAAAAATCGATGTTGTATTAACAGGTTCTCAGAAAGCAATCGGTGTTCCGCCAGGTTTAGCCATCGTTGCATTTAATCAAACCGCACTGGCTGCACGGGAACAAATCGATAGAGTTGCGGCCTATTATTGTGATATTTACAACTGGATTCCGATTATGCATGACCCACAAAAGTATTTTGCTACTCCTCCTGTCAACCTTATTTATGGTTATGAAGAAGGAATGAGATTGGTTTTGGAGGAAGGAATGGTGAATCGCTACAAGCGGCATGAGGCATACGGAAAAGCGGTTCGTGCAGCTCTTGCCGTGTATGGCATGAAGGCGATTGCTGATGAAAATGCAGCAGCAGCAACTCTTAGCTGCATCCTTTATCCTGAAGGAATGAACGATGCAAAATTCCGGGCGGCCTTAGCTAAAAAAGGTGTGATCGTTGCCGGAGCACTGGCGCATCTGGCAGGAAAGGCATTCCGCATCGGCCATATGGGCAACACAACAGAAGCAATGCTTGAAAAAGCAATCGTGCGGATCGGTGAAACGGTAACAGAACTTGGGTATGATGCTGACATCGAAAAAGCAGTACAGCAGTTTAGAGAACTTGCTTTGCCGGTAGCTTAAAAATGGGAGGAATAAATGTTTGAACACACTAGGGTCCATGCGGAAGTTAAAGAGCTGGGTAAGATGAAACTGATTGGATTTCGGGTGCTTTGCCCGGGGGATCAATATTTAAAGGAAATTCCAAAAGCTATCACATTATTAAATGAACGAAGCGGTGAGATTAAGCACGTATTGAATCCTCACCAGCTAGTAGGTGCCTTTTTTGTAGAGGAAAGCTCACAGGTTGAAGACGGCTATTGGATTTGTGTTGAGGTGAAGGAAATAGACCAAGTCCCAACCGGGATGACATCATTGGAAATCCCTCCACAAAAATATGCTGTTCTAAGACATAACGGATCAAACCATAATTTAGGGAATTCATACAATAAATTGCACGGATGGATAGAAGAAAAAGGGTACAGCAGGCTTAAAGGCACATGGCATTTGGAGATTCATCATAAATGGAATAACCTGGATGATCTTGACATAGAGCTGCTGGACACAATTAAATAGAATGATTTTAGGCTGCTGCAGGCCGTCTTATACATCAAAAAGCTGCTTTCATTACAAAGCAGCTTTTTCAAGTCACCTATATTATACCATTATTATCCATTAAATATCAGTCTTTTTCTATTTCTCTATATTGGTAACCTTATAGGGAAGGGTAGGAGGCGGAATAATGATTGATTATCGAATAAGACCTGCTGAAGGTTTTGATGAAAAAATGGGGGAGTTTGTATCGATGCTGGAACATGCCAGGGCAGTGACCTTACAGGATATTGCATGTTTGACTAAGTCTGAACTGGATTATCTTCCTGAAGAAACCAGCAACTCGATCGGTTCACTTTTAATGCATATGGCTTTCATTGAATATGTCCATCAAGTCATCACGTTTGAAAAAAGAGATCTGAACGAGGCGGAGCTCCAGAAATGGGATGCAGCTATGGAACTTGGCGAGAAAGTAAGAGCAAGGATTAAGAATGAACCTCTTGAATACTACATAAATGAACTGGCAAGCATCAGAAAGAAAACTTTAATACTGCTTAAAACAAAGCAAGACAGCTGGCTATTTGAAGAAGGAAATTGGCCAAATGGAGTTCCTTTCAACAACTATTGGTTTTGGTATCACGTTATGGAGGATGAGATCAGCCACCGCGGGCAGATCAGGGTGATTAAACGGCAGCTGGCTATGAAGAAAAAAGGGTGAGCAGTACAGTACAGTTAAGGGGGGTCCCTTTAATGAACATTCAATTAAAACCTGTTACAAGAGACAACTGGGAAGAAGCGATCAATTTAAAGGTGAAGGAATCGCAGCGTCATTTCGTTCCTTCTGCAGCGGTATCGCTGGCAAAGGTGTATATCAAACCAGATGGGGACAAAGTCGAGTATATTCCATTTTCTATCTATGATCATGATCAAATGGTTGGTTTTATTATGCACGCTTACGAAGCGGGTACAGTTAATATGTATTGGATAAACGGATTTTTTATAGATGAAAAATTCCAGCTGAACGGTTTTGGCCGGGCAGCGTTAACCGAGATGATCACCTGGATAATAAATCAATTTCCAATATGCGAGGAAATCCGGTTAACTGTCCATAAAGATAATCATCATGCACGGGATCTTTATAAAAGCTTTGGTTTTCTCCCAACTGGAGAGGTTTGGGGAGAAGAAGAAGTGTTCAATTTTACGGTAAAAGGGGTTATTAGATGAATACTGAATCACTTAGGGTGAACAAACAAAGCTGGGAGGAGGCTGCGGAACGGTTTTATGGGTGTAATCCTTTGCCAGAATACGGCCCGCTTGCGCCAACTGAAAATGAGCTGAAATTGTTTGGAGATGTTCGTCACTTAAAAATGTTGGAGATAGGCTGTGGAAGCGGCCATTCGCTGAAATATTTGGATCAGCGAGGTGCCGGGGAGCTTTGGGGACTGGATTTGTCAACAACCCAAATTTCCGCCGCCAAGGCACTCTTAGAAAAACACGGCTTCACCTGTAAAGTTATTTGAATCGACGATGGAAAAAAATCCGGGAATACCTGCTGATTATTTCGATATTGTCTATTCCATATATGCCTTGGGGTGGACGACTGATCTGGAGAAGACGATCACGCTAATCAACCAACCTTATTTACCAATGTTTTATTTACAAAATCTAATTGAAAAGCAGGAAAGTAAACGAAAACAGCCTTTTTGAAAAACACCCTCTATCCCAGAGGGTGTCCATCATTTTAGTTATAAATCCGATTTAGGGTTGGTATTGAATTTACCGTTTTTATTTTCTTTTTCATGACCGCGGACCTGGTCGCCGCCGTTGCCTTTTTCTCGTACCTTTTTTCCTCCGAGCTTTACGTTTGGATATTCTTGTTCTGACATGGTCTTCACCTCCATGTTATTTAAATTATCCATATTGGAAGAAAATATATAAGTTTTGGGGGATTTGCATGGAAATTACTCTTATTAGACATGGCCGATCGGCCCATATAGATGATACACAAATGACCATCTCAGATTTTAAGATATGGGTTGAAAAGTATAATAGTAACGGGATTAATTCAAATGAAGCTTGTCCTCCAGAAGCAATTGAAATGGTAAAATCAGCACCTTTGCTGATTACTAGTGATCTAAACAGGTCCATCGAGTCGGCCAGGCTTTTGAATCCCGGTGCAAAAATAAAAGAATATCCGCTTTTTAGAGAAACAGAATTGCCCGCGCCTGCAGGGGGACTAATGGCCATGAAACTAAAACCGAATAGTTGGGCCGTTTTGTTAAGGATCGCATGGTTTTGCGGTTATTCGTTCCGCTGTGAATCTTACCGGGATGCCAAGGTAAGGGCAAAGCATGCCGCATTAAAATTAATCGCCTGTGCAAGCAAATACAATTCAGCGATACTGGTGGGACACGGCTTTTTCAACCTTTTAATCGCGAAGGAGCTTCAAAAGATGGGCTTGAAAGGAAAAAGAAAAACCGGTTCAACACATTGGAATGTGACGACCTATAAAAATTAATAGGCGGGATGCAATATGGATACAAAGCTTTTATCAGAGAGGTTCAAAACCTTCGCAGGACAAGAGTGCCAAGGTTCCAGTGATTTATATGAATGTTTGTCATTAAAAATTGCGGAGGATGAGGAGTTATTAGCCATGGCATCCGAAGCTGGGAAGATCAGCCTGTGCCAAATCTCCTTTTTGGAGCGGTACATTATCTGCTATTGAAGGGTACGGATCATAACCTTAAAGAATTTTACCCTAGTATCGTGGAGAATCCGCAGAAAGCAGAAGAGTCTTTTGATTATTTTAAGGATTTTTGTTGGCTTCACTCAGAACAAATAAAGGAGCTTTTGAAAACAAAGCTTGTCCAGACCAATGAGGTTAGACGATGTTCATATCTCTTTCCGGTATTTAATTATATCTTTGCCCAAACAAAAAAGCCTTTGGCATTGATTGAAATTGGAACAAGTGCAGGGCTCCAGCTTTTATGGGATAAATATAGCTATTCTTATGGAACAAGCACAGTTTTTGGTGATAAAGAGTCAAAAGTTCATTTATGCACTGAAATAAAAGGAGATCGTGTTCCTATATTGCCTGATGCTATTCCGCCAGTTGCGTCCAGAGTTGGTGTGGACCTTCATACGAATGACTTAAATAATCCAGAAGATTACCTGTGGCTGAAATCTCTCATTTGGCCGGAACACAGGGAAAGAAGAGAATTATTTGAGAAAGCAGCTACATGTGTAAAACAAAATCCAATCACCTTAATAGAAGGAGATGGAGTCCACTTGCTGCCTAACTTGATTGGTAATATACCGAATGAACATGCGATCTGCGTCTTCCATACTCATGTTGCAAATCAAATGCCCTTAGGAGTTAAAGAAAATCTGCTCCGGCTAATAAGAACCATTGGCCAAAGGAGAGACGTTTTCCATATTTATAACAACATACACGATCGGGACCTGCATCTTGATTATTATCTAGAATCAAACGAACATAAAAAGTTAGTGGGCCAAACAGAAGGACATGGGAAATGGTTTACATGGGAGCTATAATTAAAAGGAATTAGGTAAATATAGCACTTCATGGTAAATTTCGAACCCCTAAAATTTTGAAACTTGACAGCATTTGTTATACTTATCTAGGTAAGAGTATATGTTTAAACCTATTAACAGATATATCTTGCAAATATTAAGTGATAGGTGGAAATAAAAATGAGTCAAAAATCATATAGAGTTTTGCTGTATTATATGTATGTTCCGATTGAGGATCCAGAGGAGTTCGCGAAGGAGCATAAAGCGTTTTGCAATGAGCTTGGACTTAAGGGGCGTATTCTTGTTGCAAATGAAGGGATTAACGGGACTGTTTCAGGACCAGTTGAACAGACCGATCATTATATGGAAGTGATGAAAGAGGATCCGCGTTTTGCGGAGATGGTCTTCAAGATTGATGAAGCGGATGGGCATGCTTTTTCTAAAATGAAAGTGCGTGCGCGTAAAGAGCTAGTGACATTACGTTTGGAAGATGATATTAATCCAAACCAGATGACTGGCGAATACCTTGAGCCAGCAGAATTTTATAAAAGGCTGCAGGACGAAGATACTGTCGTGCTGGATGCACGAAATGATTATGAGTATGATCTTGGTCACTTCAGAGGGGCAATCAGACCTGATATAAAAAATTTCCGTGACCTGCCTGAATGGGTTCGTGAAAATAAAGAAATACTTGGTGATAAAAAGATTATCACGTATTGCACAGGCGGAATCCGCTGTGAAAAATTCTCCGGATGGCTTGTAAAAGAAGGCTTTAAGGATGTCGCCCAGCTTCATGGCGGAATTGTCACATACGGAAAAGATCCCGAAGTTCAAGGCGACCTGTGGGACGGCCAGCTTTATGTATTCGATGATAGAATCGGCGTACCGGTCAATCAGAAGGAGCATACAGTCGTTGGAAAAGATTACTTCACAGGCGAGCCATGCGAACGCTATGTGAACTGTGCTAACCCATCATGCAATAAAAAGATTCTTTGCTCAGAAGAAAATGAGCATAAATATTTGCGCAGCTGTTCAGATGAATGCCGTACACACCCAAGAAACCGTTATATTGCGGAGCATGGATTAACTGAAACAGAAGTAAAAGAACGATTGGAAAAAGTGAATGCCTAAGATAGTGAGCAGATTTTCTTTGGAAAATCTGCTCTTTTTATGTTGGAAAATCCAAGAAACCTGTTATAATAAATTCAATATTTTTGAAATTGTCTGGAAGGAGAAAACATGGAGAATTTTCTTTTGTTCCTGCTTATGTCGTTTCTGTTAGTGATCCTGCCGGGACCGGATACAGGGATTTTAATTCAAAATACAATATCCAGCGGCAAAAAAAGCGGGATTCAAACCATGTTTGGCTCTGTGGCAGGGCTGCTTATCCATACAATGGCTGTCGTTTTTGGCTTATCGGCGCTGATTGTAAAATCAGCCTACATTTTTTCGATAATAAAATATGCAGGCGCGATGTACCTCATCTACTTGGGAATTGTTTCGCTGAGATCTTTATCATCAAAACAGGAGAGTTCGGAAGGAGTTAAAAAGCACAGAAAAAACAAATCCCATTTCCTGCAGGGTTTTTTCACGTGTGTGTCCAATCCGAAGGTTGCCGTATTCTTTTTAACTTTCTTTCCTCAATTTATAAGCCCAGATGGAAACCACTTTGTCCAATTCATGACTATGGGATTAACTTATAGTATTATTACAATCGTTTGGTTCTTTTTTTATGTTTATTTGATCGACACTTTCAGAAATTGGCTGAAAAAGCCTGCAGTTCATAACGTACTTCAAGGTGTTTCCGGAGTTGTTTTGATGGGTTTTGGAATTAAATTAGCACTGGAGAAACAGCCGTAAGGACTGCTTAAAAGGGGTTAACCGGATGAGCAGTCTTTTTTGGTGTCTAATATAGATAGAAATTTTCCTCAAATTTGCAAGTTCTTTTTTTGCTCCGACCACTTTCTGACTGTCTCTGCAAGCGAATATTTTTGTTCCTCAAATTGCCTAATCCGATGGCCGTTTGCCCCAGATGGATGCGGGAATCCGAATAAGAATGTATGTCCTGTGAGCTTGTTGTCCCCCAACAGATGGCGGATGGTGCTTTCAACTGTTTTTCCAAGAGGGATGATGAGCGCATTTTCATTTAATTCTCCAATTTCTTCTGCAAAAATTTTTGTTGCATATTCAGCCAACAGGTTTGACTGAAAGATGCCAGGCTGATGGCCAGTATAATTTTGGCCTCGGTAGAAGACAGGGTATTTTATGATTGAAGTTGTATGCAATAATGATCTTTTTTCATGAAAGAGAGCGTTTGAGCTATTGATGTGGAGGGCTTGTGGAATGCCGCATTGATCAAGCATTGATATTAAGTTAGCCCGCATGGATCCGGCAAAGCCGGCTGCCCTCTTAGTATCCTTCAATATACCTTCCAATTCTTTTTCAGCTGCCAATCCCTTCACAAAATGTTCATAGGCAATCTTCATTTGGTTCCAGCCGGGCGTGATCCCCACAATAATAATTCTGGCAGCTTTATTGATATATTCGTTGTGGGGAGCGTAATACATTTCCAATTCCCCATCCTTTTTAATTAAAAATTTCTCTCTTAATAAGTCTTCTTTTGTTAACGGCATTGAATAATTTAAGGTTCGGATGATCGGTAAAAAAGCAGGCAGCAAATGATTTGGCATGTTAAACTCTTCTCCCAAGTTGATTTTTCCATATTATTACCAAATGATGAATAATAAAAGCCGCTCAAGGGACATTAACAAATAAAAAGGACTATGCATATGATAGGACTGCTTATTTCAATTGGCCTTTTAAATCTTGTGGCTTTTAAAACAAATAAACGCCTGACCAAAAATCAGGTTGTACATATATGGACATTTACGATTGCAGCTCAGCTGGTTTTTGACTGCATGATAGAATTCAAATACTGGGGGTACTGGTATTTTACAAAAGAACCGAATTGGGGCGGTCTGATAGCGCACATTTTCTTGGTGCCTCCAGTTAATATGATGTATTTGAACTGGTATCCCTTCAAATCAGACCTTATTAAACGGGTATCCTATATCATCTTCTGGGTAGTTGCGATTCTTCTTTATGAAGTAGTGACGTTGCTCCCTGAACCATGGGGTTATTTTCGATATGGATGGTGGGAGCTATGGCATGCAGCCCTCCTTGATCCGATTCTTTTAGTGATTATGCTGAAGTATTATAAGTGGATCTTCAGGCTGGAAAAAGAGGCATGTAAATGAAATTTGCTTTCTAGTAGAGAGAGGTCTCTCTTTTTTATTTGCTTGTCCATTTGCTGAATTTTACTCCTTCCTTATGGTACAATTTTTATATCTTTTCCCTGGAAGGAGATTGCTTGTGGATATTAAAATAACTCATAAAATGATAAAAGAAATGTGCGGCACAGTCTCCTTCAAAAGAGGGGACGCTTTTTTTCGGAATAAAAAAGTAAGTGTTAATGAATATAATCCTGATCGCTGTGAAGCAACGGTGGCTGGAGTGGAAGATTTTTATGTCACGGTTGAAAAGGATTCGGGAAACAGCTTTAAAACTTCATGCAGCTGTCCGAAGCTGGCATCGTTCGATAAAGAATGTCAGCATGCTGCTGCAGTGCTGCTGGCTATTAATGAACGGCAGCAGCAGGGAGCAGAGATTTTGGAAAAACAAAAGGGTGACGTGCAAGAAAATATACTTACTAACGAATTATTGACGCTTTTCAGCGGTTCTCCTGTCAGGTCGAGCGGACATCAGCTGCATTTTGAAAACAGACAAATGCTGGATTCCGAATATACATGCCAGCCGGTGTATTTGGGAAAGGGTCAATTTTTGTTCGCTATAAAGTTAAAAATCGGAAACACCCCCGTACTTGATATTCGTAACTTTCTCCAATCGGTACAAGAGGGAAAACCATGTTTGTTATCCCTAACTTTTACGTATGATTCGAATTTGCATTGTTTTTCAGCCCAGACGGATGCCGTTATTCAGCAGCTGATCCAGGTTGTACATGATGAATCGATTTATGTGAATGCTTTGCTGGACGAATTTGACTATACTGCGAGCAAGCACATGCTGCTGATACCGCCATCATCATGGGAGCGGCTAAAGCCATATATTGCACATGCGGAAAAAATAAAGCTTGAGATTGAAGGAAAGACCTTTGATAAGCTTCATTTTTCAGAGGAAGGATTGCCTTTACGGTTTGAATTAACTGAAGTCCATCGGAAATATTATTTGAAAATGAAGGGACATGACCGTTTGCTTGTCCTGAATTCTTACTGTTCCGTATTATACGGCGGCAAGTTTATCACGCTTAAAAAAGAGGATTGCCAACGGCTGTTCGATCTCACACAAATGTTTGAGGCGGCCGGACAGAATATGATTCCGATCGCTGCAGAGCAAATGGAACTTTTTTTAGAAAAAGTAGTCCCGGGCTTAAGGAAGTTAGGAGAAGTCCAAATTTCTGAGGAAATGGCTAACCAGTTTATGAAAACTCCGCTGGCTGCCAGGCTTTACCTGGACAGGGTGAAAAATCGCCTCCTTGCCGGCCTGGAATTTCACTATGAAAATATTGTGATTAATCCTCTGGAAAGAAGGGAACCACGAGGCGGAGCAAGGATTATTCGGGATGTTGAAAAGGAAGATGAGATTTTGCAGCTAATGGAGGATAGCTCATTTGCGAAAACGGACGGCGGCTATTTTTTGCAAAATGAAGAGCTTGAATATGAATTTCTTTATCATGTTGTCCCGAAACTGCAAAAGCTCTTGCAAATTTATGCTACTACAGCCGTCAGAAATCGAATTTTTAGAGAAAACACCAAGCCGCAAATCCGGATAAGAATGAAAAAAGAGCGGACCAACTGGTTGGAGTTCAAGTTTGAAATGACAGGAATCGCCGATCAGGAAATACGTGATATTCTATATGCTTTAGAAGAAAAACGGAAATATTACCGACTGCGAAACGGCTCGCTGCTTTCCTTGGAAGCAAGGGAATTTGAAGAAATCCAGCGGTTTTTGAGTGCTGTACCAGATCAGGCTGAAGACCTGGAAAGCGGATTGAATATGCCGTTTGTCGAGGGCCTTAGAATGCTGGATACGGTTGGAGATCAGGATACATTTAGGCAGGAGGAGTCTTTCCGTGCTTTTTTAGACACTCTTGAAAACCCGGATAGCCTGCAAATCGAAGTGCCGGAAAGCCTGGATACGGTTCTCAGGGATTACCAGAAGCATGGCTATCGATGGATGAAGACATTGGCTCATTATGGTTTTGGCGGTATTTTGGCGGATGATATGGGCTTAGGCAAAACCCTGCAAAGTATTGCGTTTATTCGCTCAGAGCTTCCTGCTATCCGTCAAACGAAACGTCCCGCTTTAATTGTGTGCCCTTCTTCTTTAACGTACAACTGGTTAAGCGAACTGATGAAATTTGCACCGGAGATTCAAGCGGTTGTAATAGATGGCAATCTTCGTGAACGGGCAGAGCTGCAGAAGGATTTTACTGGCATTGATGTTGTTATTACTTCTTATCCGCTGCTGCTTAAAGATATTAAATGGTACGAAGTCCAGGAATTCCATACTGTATTTTTTGACGAAGCACAGGCGTTTAAGAATCCGGTAACACAAACAGCGAGAGCAGTGAAGAAGATACAGGCTAACAATCGATTTGCGCTGACAGGAACCCCGGTTGAGAATTCGCTCGAGGAACTTTGGTCTATTTTTCATGTGGTGTTTCCTGAATTATTTCAGGGTTTAAAGGATTATAGTAATTTGAGCAGGAAAACAATTGCACGGAGGATTGGGCCATTCATGCTGAGGAGGCTGAAGGAGGATGTACTTACCGAGCTTCCTGAAAAAATGGAATCTATTGATTCTGCTGAACTGCTGCCAGAGCAGAAAAAACTGTATGCTGCCTACTTGTCAAAACTAAGGGAAGATACTTTAAAGCATCTTAATAAGGATACCATTCGGAAAAATCGCATCAAGATTCTTGCCGGGTTAACCCGTCTTCGGCAAATTTGCTGCCACCCTGCTTTGTTTGTTGAGGGTTATAAAGGCAGTTCGGCCAAGTTTGAGCAGCTCAAAAAAATTATAGAAGAATCCAAACGATCAGGCAGAAGGGTGCTTATTTTTTCACAGTTTACGAAAATGCTTGATTTAATTGGCAGAGAACTGGCCTTGGAAGGATTGCCGTTTTTCTATCTTGATGGGCAGACACCTTCCGAGGAACGAGTCGAGGTTTGCTCCCGCTTTAATGAAGGAGAGAGGGACTTTTTCCTCATTTCCTTAAAAGCTGGTGGAACTGGCCTTAACCTGACCGGCGCAGATACAGTCATATTATATGACTTGTGGTGGAATCCTGCTGTGGAGGAACAGGCAGCCGATCGGGCACACCGGATGGGCCAGACAAATACGGTACATGTTATTAAACTGCTGGCCCGCGGAACGATTGAAGAAAAAATGAATGAGCTGCAGGACAAAAAGAAAAACCTTATTGAAGAAATTATCGATTCGGATGACAGAGCAGCGAAGGGTCTGTCTGAAGAAGATATCCGTGAAATTTTAATGATTTAAAAGGAGGATACAGATGCCGGAAAAGCAAATCAGAGAGAATGACCTGCCAGTAAAGCTTGCAAAACCAGCTCAACGGGCGCTGGAAGGTGCTGGCTTTTATCGGCTGGAGCAGCTAGCAGGTGCCACTGAAACTGACATTTTGAAGCTGCATGGAATGGGGCCGAATGCCATGGAGAAACTACGCAAGGCTATGGCTGAAAAAGGATTAGCATTTGCAGAGGAATGAGAAGGGACGCGTCTTTAATGGCGCGTCTTTTTATGTTAGGGGTCGCAGCGGAAAAAAGAGTCATGAAACTAGCTGGGATTTATTAATCTCTATTCGCGGTCATATTGTGTGTAATGTTAGATAAATTTCAAATCATGCTAGATAAAACTCCAACCATGTTAGATAAACCAGAGATCATGTTAGATAAATTTCTAAGCCTGCCAAATAAAGAAAGGAAAATTCCAAATTTTAGAGAAAGGTATATTGATTTATTATCATGCTTGGAGGTAATTCGAATGTGTAAAGTGGTTTTGAAGGAATTTGAAGCAGCAGTGATGAGGAACAAAGGACTTTTTAAAGATTATGCTGAATTGGTCCCTAAGGCGGCACAGCATTTTTTGCAGATGGTACATGATATACCGAACAGTACAGGTGTGGAGGTTTCCATTTATGAACCTAAGAAAGATGAAAGCCATTTGGAAGGAACCTTTTATGTAGGTGTAATTGTGAATGGCAAGGCTGAGCCGCTCCCAGAGGGAACGGAGTACATACAGGCAAAGAATTCCTATGCAATGGTTAGGGGAAGGTTAACAGAGATAGAACAATTGTACAGAAAATTGGACAAGTGGATTGGGGAACAAGATGTTCAATATCCTTCGGCTGAGGTGTATATTGTTGAAGTTTATTACCCGGTGGAAAATAATGAAGAGGACGTGGAGGTTTATATTCCAATTAAAGTATGACCGCTCAGGTTCTGAGCGGTTCATCCCAATTATATTTCTTTGGAAGAGATGGGCAGAAATAGCTTAATCCCTCGTTTGTTAAATGGCAGCATCTTGATATCGGCGATCAAATGGCTTATGTAGGCTGCAAGGCAGGTATAAAAAACCCCATTGATCCCAATTGACATTTCAAATCTTGAAGCGATGCAGCCAAAGAAAATAACACCAATTATGGAATGGGTATAGCTGCGGTGAGAAACAAATGAAGCTATTAAAATATAAATCCCAAACAATATCAGCCACAGTTCCTGGAGGGAAAACCCGCCTGCCAGGACGCCTATTCCAGTAATGGTGAGCATATGTTTTTGCCTGATGCGCGATGATATGGCAACCATCCCTAAACCTATGATGATGCCAAGCCATTTCTCTTTGGAGTTTCCTTCATAAAAACTGTAAATAATCATTAAAATTCCGATTAGCTGGGAAACTGTCTGAACCACTTCATGTGATAAGGTGATCCGGTCGCGAAGCTTCCCATCAATATCCAAGTCGGGAATTAATCCGGACACTCCTCCTAAACCCACCAATACAAGTGTTGCGGATGGGCTGGCATGAACAGTGTTCGCAACCACGTATCCTGCTGCTGCTCCGATTGCTGCATGGGCGGTACCATTCAATATTTTTTCCACCTTTATGAGATATTTGCATATTTTTCATGCTCTATTATTTTATAACAAAACATTTGTTCTGTTTAGGTTTTTGCTTAATTTAGTTCTTTCTTCCCGATTGGGCTAATTATCTTGGTCATTCCTAGAAAGGTTCGTGGTATAATGAATAAATACGCATACATAAGATTGTAGCTTTTACGTTTGCAAGAATTTGTTTTTTTTAAAAGGAAGGTATTTATGGCTGAGGAAAACATAACGAGAATTCATTTAGATGGCAAGGAATACATATTGATTGGAACAGCACATGTTTCAAAGCACAGTGCAGAGCAGGTAAAAGAGGTAATTGAAGCAGAGCAGCCAGACTCTGTTTGTGTAGAATTGGATGAACAGAGGTATCAATCCATTACTGAAGGCAGCAAGTGGAAGGAAATGGACATTATTCAGGTTATAAAGGAAAAGAAAGCTTCACTCCTTTTAATGAACTTGGCTATTTCGTCTTTTCAAAACCGCATGGCCGATCAATTTGGCATTAAGGCTGGACAGGAAATGATTCAGGGAATTGAATCAGCGAAAGAAACCGGAGCCAAACTCGTCTTGGCTGACCGCAACATCCAGATTACGTTTGCACGGATTTGGGGAAATCTCGGCATAAAGGGGAAGGCACTCCTGCTTAGCCAGGTGATCGCCAGCATCTTCAGTAAAGATACGATTTCAGAAGAAGAATTGGAAAAAATGAAAAACCAGGATACGATCAATGCAATTTTGAATGAATTTACGGAGTCTTTTCCGCGATTAAAAACACCTTTAATTGACGAGCGGGACCAATATCTGGCGCAAAAAATCAAAGATGCACCAGGTGAAAAAATCGTTGCAGTCCTGGGAGCAGCCCATGTACCTGGGATTAAAGAGGAAATAAAAAAAGAGCAGGATATGGCTCGTTTGACGGCACGGCCGCCTAAATCCAATCTTCCCAAAATAATTGGGTGGAGCATTCCGGTATTTATTCTAGCTATCATTGCTTACACATTCTATGCGAATCCTTCTGCAGGTTTTGCGCAGACCATAAGCTGGATTATTTGGAACGGGTCGTTATCAGCACTGGGTGCGGCCATTGCAATGGGGCATCCGCTTACGGTTTTGACAGCCTTCGTGGCAGCGCCAATTACATCGTTAAACCCGCTGCTCGCCGCAGGCTGGTTTGCAGGTCTTGTGCAAGCCTACATCCGCCGTCCAAGTGTAAAAGACTTTGAAAACCTTTCGGAAGATGTCTTTAGTGTAAAAGGTTTCTGGCAGAACAAGGTCAGCCGCATTTTGCTTATTGTTGTGCTTGCTAATCTGGGCAGCTCACTTGGTACCTTTATTGGCGGGGCAGATGTCATTAGGGTGTTTTTGGATAATTTATAAATTGATTTGGGGATGGAACATTAGGTTTCATCCTTTTTTATTTTATATAAAATTATTTAGTGCTGATTTTAAAGTTTACGGAAAACGTTATATTCATTTTTACGTTTTTTTATTAATAAACAAGCAGGATTCGGAAATACTATTTAAGACAAAAATGGCAGGAGGCAAAGCAATGCTGAACGGAAACCATGAAGATAAACTTACTGCAGCCGAACTCGCAACCCTTTGGTCACAATACATTAATGACAGTTTATCCGTTTGTATCCTGCGGTTTTTTTTAAATCATATTAATGATAAAAAGGTTCGTAAAGTACTTGAATATGCCCTTAAATTATCAGAAAGCCACATAAGAAAAATCAATGAATTTTTAACAAAAGAGAATTATCCCATCCCGATTGGTTTTACTGATGAAGATGTCAAAGTGGATGCACCGTTATTATTTACCGATACTTTTATGGGTGTATATATACATATAATGTCCATACACGGGGGAACCAGATATGCTGGTGCTTTGGCCAATTCTATCCGGACGGACATTAGGAAATATATGATTCAGGTTATAAATGAAACGATGGAATTATATGACCGTTCTACAGATGTCCTTATCGATAAAGGAATTATTGTAAAGCCGCCGATTTTAAACAACCACCAGGAAATTGATTTTATAAAAAAACAAAATTATTTAACCGGATGGCTTGGAAAGAGAAGGCCTATTAATGCAGTCGAAATCAGCGGAGTCTATCTAAATATACAGAAAACAATGGCAAAAATCGTTTTAGAATTAGGGTTTGGCCAAGTAGCCCAATCAAAAGATGTTCAAAAATATTTGGAAAGAGCCAAACTGCTTTGCCGCAAACAGCTTGATACCCTTTCTGGGATGTTAACAGAATCTTATTTGAATTTGCCAAGGACATTTGAGGCGGAGGTAACTGATTCAACCATCCCTCCTTTTTCAGATAAGCTCATGCTGTATCATATAGCAACCCTGCTGTCTTCTGCTGTTGGATATTATGGTGAAGCGATGTCTATGGTCCAGCGGAGGGACTTGTCCGCAAGCTACGCACGAATGATTATAGAAATTGGAGTATTAGCTGAAGACGGGATGAATCTATTAATTGACAATGGCTGGTTTGAACAGCCCCCTATGGCGATAGATCATGAAGGTTTGGCAAAGAATTAAAGTTTGAGGAATCAAAGTATGACGTGAAGCTGATTCTTTATGAATATTGTATTTTTTAATGGTCTGAGCAGTTAAAAGTAAAAATCAAAAAAGTGTTAGTTGTCTAAAGTATGCAACTAACACTTTTTCGTTTATCTGTCTGCTACTACTGCTTTTGTTTTATACAGCCAGGATCCCAGAATGAAAGTGATGGCTCCCCAAATCACCATCACGCCAATACCAAGCCATAGTGAGCCAGAAACTATACTTGTTTCATATACCATGCTTTCTCTTAGTCCGTCAGCAAAATAGGTAAGAGGAAGAATATTGGAGACTGGCTGCAGCCATTCAGGCATCGTTTCAACCGGAAAAAACACGCCGCTTAAGAACATCATAAGGAAGCTGACAATGTTTGCAACGCCCATATAGGCTTCAGTCGTTTTGCTGAAAGAAGAAAAGAAGTAGCCAAGAGCATTAAAGGATAAGGCTCCCATTAGGAATACAACGACGAGGCTAATAGGGCTTATATAAAGGTTGGCACCAAAGACGAGGACACCTATTAATGATAGCAAGATGATTTGTATGATGCTGAACAGCAATCTCATGACCATATCGCTTAAACCAAATATGCCCATGTTTGCAGGCGTCATCCGCAGTCTCTTGATTAATCCTTTCCTGCGCATTTCAACGAGGTCAACCATTCCAAACATTCCGCCTTGAGCGATGGATAAAGCAATCATGCCGGTTAAAAGAAAATCGGTATAATTTAATTCATTGTTCCCTGAAGAAACGGATTCAAATTTTAATTCATAGGCAGGATCTGCACCGGCAGCAAATAAATTGGCCTGCTGCACAAAATTATCCAGTATGCCGGAAACAGCTTGTGTTTCGACACCTTGTTCATCCTCTTTATTCACGATCAGCAAAACAGAAGAGGCATCTGCTGTTTCGGGCAGGATGATGGCTGCATCCACCTCCTGCTCTTTTACCCAATCCTCTGCTTTTTCCCGGCTTACAGGCTTGCCGGATTTCACGTCAAATACGGGAAGGCCGCTTATTTGCGTTAACAGCATCCCCGAAGCAGGGTTCGGATTGGAATCTACAATGGCAATCTCAGATTGAAACTCTTCATCTGAATTTCCGCTGAAGATTACCATAAAAATAACCATCAGGATGACGGGGAAAAAGATACCCCAAAACCAAGCCTGTTTTTCACGGAGCGTCAATTTTAACTGAGCTGAAAGCATCATTTTAAATTGATGGAAATGGTTAATTTTAATCCCTCCATTCCTTGCCGGTAAAAGCAATAAAAACATCTTCAAGGCTCATTTCCCGAATGGAAACCTGCTCCACCTGATACGATTTCTCCTTGGTGAACTTGAACAGGTCCAATAGTGTCTCCTCCGGTTTAACGGCCCAGACTTTTAAGGAAGCCCCTTCACGCTCAGTTCTTGCGACAGAATCCAGGTTCCTGGAAAACTGGTCAGCTTCCTCTGAAGCATTCTCTCCATCAAGGAAAGATAATCTAATTTCGCGCTCATTTGTTAGTCTCTCAATGAGAGCAGAAGGGGAATCCAGAGTAATAATGCTGCCTTGGTCCACGATGCACACACGATCACTTAATTTTTCGGCTTCTTCCATATAATGAGTGGTTAGAATGGTGGTTTTGCCTAATTGCTTGAGGTGGAGAATAATATCCCAAATATTTCTGCGTGCCTGGGGATCCAGGCCGGTTGTCGGTTCATCCAGAAAAATAATGTCCGGATCACTGATCAGCGCAAGGCCTATAGCCAGCCTTTGCCGCTGGCCGCCGGAAAGCTTTTTCACCTGACTTTTACGATGGTCAGTTAGATTTACGATCTCGAGAATTTCATCAGCAGGCCTGGCATGATCATAAAAGGAAGCAAAAAGATTTAGGTTTTCTTCTGGTGTTAATAAATCAAACATGGCGCTCGATTGGGGCTGGACGCCAATTTTCTTTTTAATGGCCACAGCGTTTTTGTTCCAGTTAAGATTGCCAAAATAAATTTCTCCATCATCGGGCGGTACCAAACCTTCGATCATTTCCAATGTCGTCGTTTTCCCAGCTCCGTTTGGACCGATAATTGTGAACACTTCCCCGGCTTTTACTGAAAAACTAATGTCCTGCACCGCCCGTATTTTACCGAACGATTTTTGCAGATTCCTCACTTCTAAAACGGTCATCCTTCTTCCTCGCTTTCATGGCGCTTCTGGGTTGGATGAAGAGAGGTGTTGAATGTGCACCACCCAAAAAATTTATTAATCTTCTATTTAATACGTTTGTGACTATGAAAAAATTCATTTTTCAAATAAACTTAATAAATAGCTGATGACAAAATTTGGTTAACATTGGGAAGAATGGTCGTTGAAGAACTGACTAGTCCCATTGCATTCTGGGACGGTCGCTTTTTGAAATCTGTTGGCGTATAATGAATCTAAAGAAACATTTTCCTTACCTTTTTCCATCCGATTCTATAGGAGGCTGAGTGTAGCATGAAAAATGAACAAATGTTGCCAACCCATATAACTTTTAAATCGAAAAAAGCCATAAAAAATGGAGTAGTGATCCGGACTGCGCTTTTCGCAAGATTTAAGGTTGCAGAGGTCGAGACAAAGCTTAAGGAAAAATACTATTTCATTTTCTACAAAAACAACCTCATTTATGGCGATCTGATTGAACACATTGAACAAGGCACCTTCATAGATAAAGCGATGAAAGAAGGAATTGTATTAGAAAGAAACCACCCCTTAATATCCAGTCTATATCAAGCTGTACCCTTAACCATCCCTGCAAAAAATAAGCTCTTCACGATGCTTCAGCGCAATTATTCCCTCCTCGAAATACCGTGCATAGCTGCTGCTCTCGATTCTTTTTTTTCAAAAGAACAGCTCAGTAAAACCATCGAAAAAATCTTTTTCCACTTTAGAAGAAACGGCAGTTTTTTAAAGGCCTTTCAATCCATCCATATATTATCTGACCTTTCACCTTCCTTAGTTACAGTGAGAGATATCCTCAACACCCGCGAGTTCAGTTCATATGCCAACTTCTATAACTCATCACCCATTTCAGCCATCCATCAAAAGGATCCCTTGTACTCAGAATTTTACTGCTTCGCAAAGCGCAAAGATCCCAATCACCATAAAATGCTCGAAACCTTGCTGAAAAATCAGGAACGATATGCAGAATGGCTGCTGGTTTGGATGGAAGATAAAGAAAACCTTACGCCAGAGTCCGTGGAAAGCAATACGGATCTCGCGCTGCATTATATACCGCTGGATAATTGGATTGCTGCTTTATCTCAGGCAAAAATAAATCCATTTCAAGGTGTACAGCAATCTTTTGGGTTTATTGAAGAATTGATCAGAAATGGACAGCTGGAGAAAGCTGCCGGTTATTTGTTCCCATTTATCGAGGATCTGCCAGATGAATATAATAAGGTTCTAAATGATTTGAGAAAACACCTGGATGCCCAGTTTGTCGCATCCAATTTGGATGAATTTTTGCTTCTCCTCCAGCAGATCGACCAGGAAGATGAGCCGATGCAAACGGAACAGCGGATTTTGCAGTTGATTGCCAAACTGATGGAGGGGCATGATGTATTGGAAGTTTCCGCTAAACTAAAGCCAGTTTCAAAAAAGTTCCCGCACAGCCTGGCCATCCGAAAAATCAATAAAATGGCAGCCATATTGGAGGATCCAGACCGAATGATGGAATTAGGCCAATATTATGCAGAGTTCAGCCAGTATGATCAAGCCATCGAATGCTTCTTCTGGGAAATGGAACTCAAACCAACTGACCCGGACCCTGTATGGCAACTATGCAAAATGTATCAGCAAAAAGGAATGGTTCAAGAGGCCTCTGCCTATCAGCAAATTTACACTCAATTGAGGAGCAGAAGGGAAATAGGGTAAGAAAGCGGAAGCTTTACTCTGCTTCATAGCTGATCAAAAGTATTTGGTTCGCATATAAGTCCTGTCTATGATTATCAAATGATAACTTCGAGGATAAAACTTGTATTTCTCCCATAAACCTGTTTTCATAAAGGAAAGTTATTGATAATAGGGGATGTATTTATGAAAACAGAAAAAGAAAAAATGCTGGCCGGCGAAATGTATGATCCAGCAGATCAGGAGTTGTTAAGGGATCGTGAAAATGCAAGGCGCCTTGTTAGATTAATTAACCAAACAACAGAGATTGAAGGGGATAAACGGATCAGCCTGCTAAAAGAATTGTTTGGATCAACGGGTGATCATCTTTTTCTGGAGCCGGCTTTTCGATGTGATTATGGCTACAACATCCATGTGGGCGAAAACTTTTTTGCCAACTTCGAATGTGTGATTCTTGATGTATGCGAGGTGCGGATAGGAAACAACTGCATGCTTGCCCCGGGAGTACATATTTATACGGCTGCTCATCCGCTAAATCCGGTTGAACGCAATTCCGGCAGGGAATTTGGGAAGCCTGTAACAATCGGAAATAATGTCTGGATTGGCGGGGGAGCTATCATCAATCCTGGAGTGAATATAGGCGACAATGCGGTTATTGCTTCTGGTGCTGTCGTCACCAAAGATGTCCCTGGGAATGTGATTGTAGGCGGCAACCCGGCAAAAATAATTAAAAATATTGAGATTAATTAAGTAAATAAGATGCTTTACTTCCTAGGAGGTAAAGTCAGGGTGAAGACAAACTCGATGAAAATGGGGTTTGTCTACAGTATTTTTAACCTATTTTAAAATAGATCTATATAACGTTTGGGATGATGAACATGCTTTCGAAATAGCCGTAAAAAAATGAGCTTCTCCAGAAGAGAGAGCTCATTTTCGCATCTTATTTAGGTTAATTTCATCGGATTATTTAAATCATAAGTATCCCGGTATGATCGATAGGATACAAATTGTTTTCCATGCGAAGAGCCATCGAGCTGCAAGATACGGTCATTGTTGGTTTCCATATAAAGAAAATCCTCATTTACTTTTAGCCGATAAAAAGTGTATGTGTTTCCGAGCAGCTCTTTTTTTGATATTTGTGTGTCAGGATGCTGCTGAATGAATTCGGCCAGCTGCTTAACTGAAACTGAGGGTATATCTGCCATTTCAAAGAACTTACCTTTTAAATTTGCTGTTATTTTACTAACAGCGTTCATAGCCTTGTCTTTGTATTTGTTTTTAGACATATGGTCACTCCTTGTCGGTGAGATTATTAAGCATAATTCCCATTTGTTAAAAGAATAAACAATATTATGCAGAAAGTAGAATATCTGAAATTTTTCTGCTTAGTTAAAAAGGTTTCTAATCCTGCCATAATTCGTTTAACCCTAAACAAATTTGAAATAGTGATTAAAATGACTCAAAGTGGCATTGTGCTCGTTGCAAGCGTAACAATATTGATGGTCAGTATGTGATAATGATAGGCTCTTTTCTAAAAGGTTATTTTTAAAAAAAGAATTTGTAAATAAAAACATTGATAAATAAGGTTGGTTGATTGGAGAGCAAGGTGCGAGACTCCAGCGGGAAGAGTGGGACAGGTGAGACCCCGCAGGTGCTGCGCGCCGAGGAGGCTCACCGCCCACCCCGCGGAAAGCGAGCATCCTGGAGCGGAAATCAACCACTCCCCATTACTCGTTTAAAAAGCAACAAAGATTGTGAAAACAGCATAATGATAGAAGAGAATAAGTCTTTAAAGAGAAGTTAAACAAATGAAGAAAAAGGGATTTTCAGGAATTTTGTCGAATAAATATCCTATTGATTAATATAGGGTGGGGTATAGATGGAATTTAAGGTAAAGCACGAATTTTTTAATCATGCCATTGCAGATGTAAGTAAAGCGGTATCTTCAAAGACGCCTTTTCCCATTTTAACGGGCATCAAAGTTGCCGCAGAAAACGATTGTTTAACACTTACCTGCAGCAATTCGGATATTTTCATAGAAAAAGTCATTCCAGCAGTCATTGATGGAGTGAAAGTCCTGGAGGTTTTTAAGTCCGGAAATGCTGTTATAACGGCAAAATTTTTAAATGAAATTGTGAAGAAATTGCCGAGTGACATTCATATTAAAGTAGACGAAGAGCAGCATATGACCATCACATCAGACGACATTCTTACAAACCTAAATGGCTTCCCCCCTGAAGAGTATCCCAAACTTCCGCAAATGGAACATGCCGAGCATTTTAAAATTCCAGCTATAAAACTAATGGAAATCATTAAGCAAACTGCTTTTGCTGCATCCAAGAATGAATCAAGGCCCGTACTGACAGGTGCCCATATGTCTTTTAAGGAAAACCGCTTTTCATGTGCAGCAACTAATTCACATCGTTTGGCATTAAGGGAAACTGAGATTGATTGCACGATCTATGGCTCTTTTATTGTTCCAGGCTCCAGCCTCCATCAGCTCGTCAAGTTAATGAATCATGAAGCCGGTGAAATACATATATTTCTAACAGATAGCTATATTCTCTTTAAAGCTGAAACCATTTTATTTTACTCACGCCTGATTGAAGGCAGGTATCCGGATGTTTCCGGCCTTATTCCCCAGGAGGCTGCGACGGTTATTACTTTGAATACCAATCAGCTTTTAAAGGGGATTGATCGGGCAAGTCTGTTTGCGGGTGAATGGAAAAATAATAATGTTCATTTGGAGATCAAAGAGGACTCAACATTAAGAATTTCCTCTAATTCTTCGGCAATAGGGTTTATTGAAGAAACTCAAAAGATAAATGATATTAGCGGTGAAAGAGCATTATCCATTTCACTGGATGGAACCTTTTTAATGGAAGCTTTAAAGACAATCCAGGAAGAAGAAGTTAGATTAAGCTTTGGAAGTTCAATGAGGCCGGTTTTGATAGAGCCGGTCGGCAATGATTCCTATCTTCATCTTATTTCGCCAGTGCGGTCTTACTAAGTAAGGAGGTCCCGGATGAATCGGATATTATTATTGAGTTTTCTTGTTTTCCTTACGGTTACTTTAGCATTTAAAGGTTTTGGTTTATGGTCTCTAGGAGACAATGTGGATGGGAATGGCATAGGAATTCACTTTATGGGCTTTGAGATTAATGATAGGGTTCCTAGGGCTAGTATTCCTTCTTATGCAATTGGGTTCCTTGCTTCGAGTTTAGTAACGATGCTGCTTCCGATCGTTTTGATCGGAAGAAAATTTATAGCACCGTTCATTAGCAAAAATAGCTGATGAGCGGTGCTTTTTTGCTGCCTTTCGATTACAAGTCTATTTTTCCAGTTCCACCCATTATAAAATAGAACCACGCCTAAAAACTTAAGAAATGATTTTTAATCTTAAGAAATTCTTAAGATTTCTATTACTTTAATGTTAAGATTTTACGTTTAATATAAAAATATGAAAACGAGCCGCTGGAAAGTAGGGGGAATATGGAACATTATCATGTGCTTGTAGTAGATGATGAAAAAGAGATCCGGGATGCAATCGAAATTTATCTTAAAAATGAGGGGATTACCGTGCTGAAAGCCAAGGATGGAATAGAAGCACTGGAAATTTTAAATGAGCAGCAGGTGCATCTGATTATATTGGATGTGATGATGCCTAAGCTGGACGGAATTTCGGCTACATATAGAATTCGCGAGAAGAAGAACATACCGATCATCATTTTAAGCGCCAAGAGCGAGGATACGGATAAAATTCTAGGTCTGCAAGTAGGGGCGGATGATTATGTCACCAAGCCATTTAATCCGATGGAGCTTGTTGCACGGGTTAAATCGCAGCTGCGCAGGTATGTGACTTTCGGAACCTTTGAGGGCATCAAAAAGGTGATTGACTTAAACGGCCTTATGCTCGATAAAGAAGCGAAAGAAGTGTCGGTGAATGGAGAGCCGGTGAAGCTGACGCCGATAGAATACAAAATTGTAGAGCTGCTTATGTCAAACGCAGGACGTGTTTTTTCCATAAATGAAATTTATGAGCGGGTCTGGAACGAGCCTTGCTATAACGCGGAAAATACAGTGGCGGTGCACATCCGTAAAATCCGTGAAAAAATCGAAATTGATCCGAAGAATCCGAGATTTCTAAAGGTGGTGTGGGGTATTGGATACAAGATGGAAAAATAAATTTATTATAGCAATCATCACAATCCTGTTTGCATTTGGATTGAGCGGAATTTTGTCTCTATTGAGTTATGGTTCTGAATACACGAACCCTGACTATTTCCATACACCTCAATTCAGAAGTGATATTGACCAATTTGCAGGTTACTTAAGCATGTTTGAATTAAATGATCTTTCTGGAGAGGAAGCGAAAGAAGCAATAACGGTTACAGAAGAAGATATTAATGAGCACCGTTACCGTTATGGCAGTTTACCCGAGCAAATCGACAATATTAAAAGCCAATATGAACAAAGGATTCAAGAGGCAAAGGACGCTAATAATGATGAACTGGTTAAATTTTTCACGGATGAAAGGACCAAAAAAATAGAGGATATCACCAAGAATTTTGAGAGTGATGAACATGTCCGGAATAAGGTACAAGCAGAAAAAGAAAAGCGATTAGAGGCGTATTTTAAAGACAGGGAAAACCTTAGAAATGAATATGAACGATTCGAAAATTCATTTACCTACTATTTTAAAGATACAGCAACAGGTAAAGTATATACGAATTTAAACCTATCAAAAGATGAATCTGTAAAAGACCAAATGAGCCAAAAAAACATGTTATACCTGACTGATTACAGCATGGATAAAGGGTATTTCATAAATTTTGTTATGCCAGGATATGAAGATCTTGCCCAAACATTAATCAAAACAAATAGCGGTTCTTTTGTTGGCCAGATAGGATTGGCAAAAAGCTTGCCGGACACAAACATGTTTGTCATACAGAACAGCCATTTTAAACAAAAGCAGATTGCTTTATTAATATATGTGGGAGCTAGTATTGCAGCACTGATCATCGCTTTGATTGCCAGCAGAAAATCGAAGGCAATCACGGAAGAAATGGAAAGATGGCGGCCGTTATATAACAAACTTCCGATTGACATAAGAATTGCACTATTTGGCTTTACTGCCATAGGTGCGGTGCTGTCACTTTTTCTTTTAAAAGATTTACTCATGTTTAATTATGAGATTTCCTCTGATGCAATTGAAATGATCATTGTTTTAATAGGTGCATCTGGGCTTTGCGGCCTCGCATTTGTACAAGGAAAATATCTTGCAGACGAGTTCAAGGATTGGCAAAATATAAAAAATGCGTGGAAAAAAAGCCTTCTTTATAACATCTGGCTGGTATTAAATAACGTTGCAGTTAAAACAGCTAACAGCTTAAGGGAAGCCTTTTTTAACCGAAGCACCGGCACGCAGCTGTTTGTGATGCTTGGAATGATTTTTGGATTGGGCATGGGCTCGATCATCATGTTATTCCATCCGCTGTTTGCGCTTTTTTACCTGTTTATTCTGGCTTTTATTGGCATCCCGCTGGTGATGGCTCTTGTAAAACGCATCGGCTATTTCAACCGAATTGTTGAAACAACCAACGAGCTGGCTTCCGGCCACATGGGTCAGGATTTGCCGATTAGCGGTAAAAATGTGCTGGCCAAACTTGCAGGCAATATCAATGTCCTTAAACAAGGTGTAAAAACTTCCCTAAGTGAGCAGGCAAAGAGCGAGCGGCTGAAAACGGAACTTATTACAAATGTAAGCCATGATTTAAGGACACCATTAACTTCTATTATTACGTATACCGAGCTTTTAAAATCAGGCGAGGTTTCTGGAGAGGACCGGTCAGCTTATCTGGAGATTATTGACCGGAAATCCCAGCGGTTAAAAGTATTAATTGATGATTTATTCGAAGTTTCAAAGATGGCGAGCGGGAATATTGAGCTGAGAATGGAAAAAGTGGATCTTGTGCAATTGCTTCAGCAGGCACTTGCTGAGCATGATAACTCAATCACTGAATCCAATCTCCATTTCCGTGTCACAAATCCAGGTGTGCCGGTACTCGCTCATGTAGACGGTCAGAAGCTATGGCGTGTTTTTGATAACTTAATAGGCAATATCCTGAAGTACTCATTGGAGAATTCACGCGTTTATATTGCAATCGCTGCTGTTAAAGGCCAGGCAGTCATTACGTTTAAAAATGTTTCAAAATACGAGTTGAATGACCAGAGTGAAGAACTTTTTGAGCGGTTCAAACGAGGCGATAAGTCACGGCACACAGATGGATCAGGCCTTGGACTTGCCATAGCAAAATCGATTGTCGATCTCCATGGGGGCAGTCTGGATATTGATACAGATGGTGATTTATTCAAGGTCTCTATTTCACTGAAGTTAGAGGAGTAAATGAAGATGAACAGGATCGATTTTTCAGAGCTTTACAGCTTGCATTATAAACGCCTTTATCATATAAGCTTTTCAATTACAAGAGACGCATACATGGCGGAGGATGTCGTCCAAGAGACTTTTATAAAAGCAATGAAAAAAGCTGAAACGATACACGATGAACAAAAAGTGGGAGCATGGCTCGCTGTCATTGCTGGGAGAACTGCCCTTGATTTTATCAGAAAAGAAAAGAGGAAGACAGCCATCCCAATGGAGCAGGAAATGATTGAATGCCTGGGAATAAAAACAAAGCAAAACGTCGAGCAGGAAGTGCAGTCAGGCTTTATGGCTGAAGAAATTAACTCGGCAATAAGACAGCTGACACGTGATTATCAGGAGGTTCTTTTCCTAAAGGTCGACCATGGTTTAAAAGAGCATGAAATTGCAAGTATTCTTAATTTAAAACCCTCTACGGTTAAAACGAGAATCTTCAGGGCGAGGAAGCAGCTGAAAATGATCGTGCAGATGAGTGCATAGATAATGAAAAAGAGAGCAGACAATCCCCTGGGGTTAGCTGCTCTCTTTTTCATGTTTAAAGAACTTTTTTGATCTGAGATGCTACCTGTATATAGGAGCCAAACGTTTTCGTTATTGACCGAAAATAGAATATTCAAAAAATAAGTTTAAATCATATTTAGCAGGGTATTCGCTTATCAGAATCTGCCTTTTTCCAGAATTACACCATTAAGGATATCTCCCCCTTATTTTGTAAACAATAGTAACGTTCTGAAAGGAAGGGATGATTAAATTGGTTAAAAAAATGCCGCCGTTTTTGAGGAAATTGCGTTATTTTGGAAAGTCTGAGGACATTACCGACCATGCAACGGTTTCTCCCTATGATCGGGAAACAGAAAAAATCTACAGAAGGCGATGGCAGCACGATAAGGTAGTAAGGACAACTCATGGTGTAAACTGCACAGGTTCCTGCAGCTGGAAGGTTCATGTCAAGGATGGCATTATCACTTGGGAGACCCAGCAGACAGATTATCCGACGACGGGGCCGGATATGCCGGAGTACGAACCTCGGGGATGTCCGCGCGGGGCAACGTTTTCATGGTATACATATAGTCCCATCCGCATTCGTTATCCGTATGTGCGAAGCGCGCTTATCGAATTGTGGAGAGAAGCATACAAAGAGCATAAAGACCCCGTGGCAGCTTGGAAAAGTATAGTTAATGATCCAGATAAATCAGCACGATATAAGTCTGCAAGAGGGAAAGGCGGGTTTGTCCGCTCAAGCTGGGATGAGCTTAATACGTTGATTTCTGCTTCACTTATCCATACGATCCAGGAGTACGGTCCGGACCGCATCTTTGGTTTCTCCCCGATCCCGGCTATGTCGATGGTCAGCTATGCGGGCGGAGCAAGATTTTTGAATTTGATTGGTGCATCTCTGCTAAGCTTCTACGATTGGTATGCAGACTTGCCTCCAGCATCTCCGCAAATTTGGGGCGAGCAAACCGACGTACCGGAGAGCTCGGATTGGTACAATTCCAGCTATTTGATGGTGTGGGGATCCAACCTGCCGCAAACTCGGACACCGGACTCACACTTTATGGTGGAAGCCCGGTACCGGGGAACAAAAGTTGTGGCAATAAGCCCCGACTATGCCGAATTCGTCAAGTTTGCAGATAAGTGGCTGCCTGTACAGGCTGGCATGGATGGTGCCATTGCCATGGCCATGACACATGTTATTTTAAAAGAATTCTATGTTGATCAGCAGGTGGACTATTTTAATAATTATGTAAAGCAATATACAGATTTGCCTTATCTCCTGGTGTTAAAGAAGAATGGAGACTTTTATCAGGGGGACAAGTTTTTAAGAGCATCTGATATTGGCAGAAAAACAGAAAATGGAGAGTGGAAGACGGTCGTTCTCGATAAGAACACAAAGGAGTTTGCCATTCCAAACGGCAGCATCGGCCACCGATGGGAAAATAACCAGAGCTGGAATCTCCATTTAAAAGACAGTGATAATCAGCTGGATGGAATTGACCCGGTTCTCACCCTTAAGGGGATGGAAGATGAAGTCGTGATGGCTGGTTTTCCGTTTTTCGGAACAGAGAAAAAGGAAGTGTTAAAACGTGGTGTTCCCGTCAAAAAGTTTAAAAAGGACGGAGAAACCTATGTTGTAACCACCGTTTTTGATATGATGCTGGCCAACTGCGGGGTAAATCGTGATCTGCCGGGCGATTACCCAAAGGATTATGATGATCCAAAACCATACACTCCTTCATGGCAGGAAGCGATCACTGGGGTCAACCGGCAGGATTGTGCACAAATTGCCAGAGAGTTTGCTCAAAATGCAATCGATTCAAAAGGCAGATCGATGATTATTATGGGTTCGGGAATTAACCATTGGTATCATTCCGATATGATCTACCGAGCCATTTTGAATATGGTGCTGCTCACTGGCTGTCAGGGAGTAAACGGCGGAGGATGGGCACATTATGTCGGCCAGGAAAAGGTTCGGCCGCTTGAAGGCTGGCAAACCGTTGCGATGGCAAGAGATTGGGGCGGACCGCCAAGGCTCCAAAATGGAACCTCCTTTTTCTACTTTGCAACAGAGCAATGGCGCTATGACAACCAAATGTCGGATGAATTGATTTCTCCACTGGTGGATAAGCCGACTTACCTGCATCCCGGCGATTATAACGTTCTTTCTGCAAGGCTTGGCTGGCTGCCATCCTACCCGCAGTTTAATGACAATTCGATTAAAATTGCTGAAAAAACTGGGGCAACTGACAAGGATGAAATCATTCAATCTGTCGTAAAGCAGCTGAAGGAGGGAAAGCTGAAATTCGCGATTGAAAACCCGGAAGATCCGAAGAATTATCCAAAAGTGTTGTTTGTCTGGCGTGCCAACCTCATTGGAAGTTCAGCCAAGGGCCATGAATACTTCCTCAAGCATCTGCTAGGTACGCACCATGGAAATCTGAGTGAGCAAAATGAGGAAGATCTGACCAATGAGATCAGCTGGGTGCAGGAAGTGCCTGAGGGCAAGCTTGATTTGATGATCGATTATGATTTCAGAATGTGCGGTACTGGATTGTATTCAGATATTATCCTGCCTTCTGCTACCTGGTATGAAAAATACGATGTATCGAGCACAGACATGCATCCGTTCATCCATCCATTTAATCCGGCCATCACGCCTCCATGGGAAGCAAAGTCGGATTGGGATGCGTTCAAAAATCTGGCGAAGCGTTTCTCCGAGATGGCAGAAAAGTATTTCTCTGAACCGATAACCGATCTTGTAGCTACGCCGCTGCTGCATGATTCAAGGGATGAAATTTCCCAGGCTTACGGCAAAATTCCTGATTGGAAAAACAGTGACATTGAAGCACAGCCAGGAGTCAATATGCCGCGCCTGCATCTTGTGGAGAGAGACCTGACCAAGGTATACGACAAATATATTGCACTGGGGTCCAATGTAAAAGAATCGATCGGCTCCAAGGGAATTGGCTGGGATGCAGCCAAGGAATATGAAAAGCTGAAAGCCATGATAGGAACAGCTTCGCAAACAAAGGAATACAAAGACCTGCCAAGCCTGTATACGGACCGGAATGTGGCCGAGACCATCCTGACATTGTCAAGCACTA
Source organism: Cytobacillus sp. C11.1 (assembly GCF_058145115.1). NCBI lineage: Bacteria > Bacillati > Bacillota > Bacilli > Caryophanales > Bacillaceae > Cytobacillus > Cytobacillus sp. C11.1. Next base: position 2,907,739 of record NZ_CM176935.1, read on the forward strand.
CCAATGGTTCGCTGGCGATGAAGGCCTGGGGAGCACTAGAAAAGAAAACAGGATTGCAGCTAAGGGATTTGGCAGAAGAGAGGGCTGAAGAGCATGTGTCTTTTGCTGAGATTACTGCCCAGCCAAGAAAAGTAATCTCATCACCTGTGTTCAGTGGAAGTGAAACCGGAAATCGGCGCTACAACCCTTTTACGACAAATGTGGAACGGCTTGTGCCATGGCGGACATTAACCGGGCGCCAGCATTTCTATATGGACCATGATTTGATGCTTGAGTTTGGAGAAGAGCTTCCGAACTTCAAAGCGCCTCTTCATAAGCTCGCATTCTATGATCGTGACCATGAGCCTGCAGGCAAGGGAAATGAAATTACGTTAAGCTATTTAACACCGCACTTTAAATGGTCGTACCATAGCACATATGGAGATACACTGCCGATGCTGACTCTTTTCCGGGGAGGGCCGCATGTGTGGCTCAATAATGAGGACGCTGCGTCTGTCGGCATTGAAGATAATGATTGGATTGAGATGTATAACCGGAACGGAGTGGTAGTGGCCAGAGCAGTAGTCAGCCACAGAATGCCTAAAGGAATTGTGTTCATGTATCACGTTCAGGAACGTTATATCAATGTACCTGGTTCTCCAATCACCAAACAGCGCGGAGGTACTTTCAACAGTCCGACAAGAATCCATGTGAAGCCTACCCAAATGATTGGCGGCTATGCTCAATTTAGTTACGGATTTAATTACTATGGACCAACTGGGAACCAGAGGGATGAAAAGGTGGTTATCCGGAAAATGAACAGGGATGAGGTGGATTGGCTTGAAGATTAAAGCGCAGTTCGGGATGGTTATGAATCTCGATAAATGCATCGGCTGCCATACTTGCAGTGTGACTTGTAAAAACACCTGGACGAATCGTCCGGGTGTGGAATACCAATGGTGGAACAATGTTGAGACGAAGCCAGGAATCGGCTACCCGAAAGAATGGGAAAACCAGGAGCTGAGAAAAGGCGGATGGGCACTGAAGAATGGCAAGCTTGAACTGAAGGCCGGCGGTCGCGTCAATAAATTGCTCAATATTTTTTACAATCCGGACCTTGCTGAAATTGATGACTATTATGAGCCATGGACATATGATTACGAAAACCTTATCCAAAGCCCTGAAAAAAAGCACCAGCCGGTGGCAAGGCCAAAATCGCAGCTGACAGGCGAGTATATGGATATTCAATGGGGACCGAACTGGGAGGATGATCTGCAGGCGTCCATGTAACCGGACTGAAAGATCCGAATATGGCGGGGTTGGATGATCAAATAAAATTCGAATTCGAACAGGCTTTTATGATGTATCTGCCGCGGATTTGCGAGCACTGCATGAATCCTTCCTGTGTGTCATCCTGCCCATCAGGAGCAATGTACAAGCGGGAGGAAGACGGGATTGTGCTCGTCGACCAGGAAGCATGCCGCAGCTGGCGGTTCTGTATGACGGGCTGCCCATATAAAAAAGTCTATTTTAACTGGAAAACCCACAAAGCAGAAAAGTGCACATTCTGTTATCCAAGAATTGAAGCAGGGCTGCCAACCGTATGTTCGGAAACCTGTGTCGGCAGGCTTCGCTATATCGGGATAGTTCTCTATGATGCTGATAAAGTGAAGGAAGCGGCATCTGTGCTGGATGACAAAGATTTATATGAAGCACAGCTTGATATGTTCCTTGACCCCCATGACCCTGAAGTGATTAGGGAAGCGAAAAAAGAAGGTATTCCGGATGATTGGATCGAAGCCGCGCAAAGATCGCCAGTTTATAAAATGGCAGTGGAACAGCGAATCGCTCTTCCGCTTCATCCTGAATATCGCACGCTGCCAATGGTTTGGTATGTTCCTCCGCTTAGCCCATTTGTGAATGCGTTTGGCGGGCAAATTGATGATTTGGATCCAAACATTATTTTCCCAACCATTAACCAGTTCAGAATTCCAATTGAGTATTTAGCTAATTTATTCACAGCGGGGGATACAGAAGTGATAAAATCTGTGCTTAAAAAGCTGGTTGCCATGAGGACGTATATGCGCCAGGTGAATCTTGGAAAAGAACCGGATACAAGCGTTCTTCATGCGGCGGGAATGACAGAAGAAACAGCGCGTGATATGTATGAGCTTTCTGCCATTGCCAAGTATTCTGACCGTTATGTGATCCCTGCTTCCCATAAGGAGAGAACAGGTGATATGCACAATATGCGCGGAAATGTTGGCTTTGATGATTTGGCCACAGACTGCAATTCCTGCAGTGTAGGTACTGAAAGAGATCCGCTTTACTATTATGGCGAAGAATATTGGAGTGATTTGGATGAATCAAAACCAAGCGGTTTATAATTTAGCATCTGTTCTGCTTCAGTACCCGTCCAGTGAGTGGGAGGACTATTTGCAGGAACTTCACAAAGAGGCCGAATCCTTTGAAGACAAAAAAATAACCGGCTATATGAAAAGGTTTTTGGACTATCTGGATAGTGCTTCTTATGAGGAACTCTGCCAGAACTATGTGCTGACATTTGATTTTAATGAACGCAGCACCTTGTATTTAACCTATTCAGTGTTCAAGGATAATCGAGAAAGGGGTCCGGCGCTGGTTAAATTGAGACAGGAATTCAAGGAAGCAGGGGCAGAGCTTGAAAGTGATGAGCTGCCTGATTATTTGCCGCTTATTTTGGAATTTGCCGCCATTACAGAACCTGAGAAATCGGCTAAAATTCTGAAGCTCCATTTCAGGCCGATCGAGCGACTCTGCCTGGAGCTCGAAGCTCTGAACAGCCCATACCACTTCTTACTTGCAGCTTGTGTGGAATGCATTAAAAAACTTCGTATGTCTGAACAAATTGGCAAAACGGATGAAAGGAGTATCATATGAACAGCCTGGATCTGTTTTTATGGGTAATCTTTCCTTATATATGTCTGACCATCTTCGTCCTGGGGCATATTTACCGTTACAATACCGATCAGTTTGGCTGGTCGGCGAAATCAAGTGAATTTCTTGAAAAAAGAAAACTCAAATGGGGGAGCATCCTCTTCCATTGGGGGATTATCTTTGTTTTCTTTGGCCATGTTGCGGGTGTTTTGATACCGAAAATTGTCTACGATACTGTGGGCATCACAGAGCATATGTACCATTTTGGAGCAGTCTGGTTCGGGGGTGCGGCCGGAGTCATTTGCGTGATCGGAGGCGCATTGCTTTTCTTAAGGAGAGTATCTGTTAAGCGAATTAAAGTAAATAGCCAATTTAAGGACTGGCTATCGCTCGTTATGCTCGGCGTAGTTGTTATCGTGGGCTTTACGAACACAGTCGGCTATACCGCATCAGGCGGGGATTTCGATTACCGGGTCACCATTGGCCCGTGGTTTAGAGGCCTATTAACATTCAGGCCTGATCCTGCCTACATGATTGGTGCGCCTATCGGCTTCCAGGCCCACGTCCTTCTGGCATTTGTACTATTTGCCATTTGGCCATTTACCAGGCTGGTCCATGTCTGGAGTTTGCCTTTGGCCTATTTGAAAAGAAAGTATCTCGTATATCGGAGAATGTCTCCTGTTAAAGATCAAAATGTGACAAAACGCTAATGGAATAAAGAGCAGATAGGGGCTGCATTCGAAAACAGCCTTTGGCTGTGTTGAAGCTTGATATGGTTCAGAGATGTGTTGTTAGGAGTGCATATCAACACTCAAGATTAACACAGCTTTTCCATTAAAAAAGGAGGAGTCTTTGTTGGCTGGTCCAGCGTTAAAAAATCATTATTCACACCAATCCATCCATGATGGCTATTACACGGAAGGCCGTGACCTAACAGAAGTGCTTGTTAAATTGCATAGTGAAAATAGAGAGAAAGAGTGCGCGGTTGCAGCTGATGCACTCGTTGAACATTGGGAAACAAGAACAATTGCCCACGCCGATTCAGAAGAGGAAGGCTTTTATCAGGAAATGATGGAAAAGAAGCCGGAATTAAAAGAGGAAGTCATTAAGTTAATACGAGATCATGATTTATTAAGAATGCTTGTTTCAGATGTCAAAGAGAGGCTTCCTCGTGACGGTGTAACAGAAGAAGTGATTGATCGTTTTAAGACGATTCTTCTCTTGGTGGATATACACAATCATGCGGAAGAAAGAGTATTATTTGGAAAAGAAAATAAGGAATATTTGAAGGAATTACAAGAAGATGATGAAAGAACTGCATCAGGCCAATAGTGCGGGAATAAAAGGGGTGTCCCAAAAGCATAGTTTTGGACACCCTCTTTTTTCCAAAAAAAAGCTTTATAAAATTGGCCTGTTGATTTCCGCTCCAGGGACTCGCTTTCCGCGGGCGGTCCGGGAGCCTCCTCGGTGCATTCGCACCTGCGGGGTCTCCCGTTGACTCGCTTCTCCCGCAGGAGTCTCGCCCCTTCCACTCCAATCAACAGGGTGCAAGAATCAAAATCAGCAAATAAATTAAAGTAAAAAAGAAGAAAATCATCCTCAAAATAAAAATTGACTTAAAAGGAGGGTCGTTACTTAACGACCTTTTGAGTCAAACCTTTTGAGACACCCTCTTTTTATTTCTTTGAAATATCGCTAAACATGGCTACATGCAGTTTTGGTTCATCCGCATCATTTTTAATTGTACTGATTGTAAGCCATTCAAGAAAAATTTCTCCATTTTTCTTTTTGTTCCAGATTTCGCCTTGCCAATAGCCATTTTTACCGATTTTCTCCCACATTTCCTTATAAAAATCTGGCTTGTGTTTGCCTGACTGCAATATGGCAGGCGTTTTGCCAACAGCTTCTTCAGCGGTATATCCAGTAACCTTTGTGAATGCAGGGTTCACTTTTTGAATAATTCCTTTTAAATCGGTAATCATCATCCCAGATTCTGTGCTCTCAAGTACCTGATTGGATAAGCTGAGCTTGTCCTGGTAATACAGCCATACGACAAGGATCAGGCTGGCAAGGGCGAATTCGGAGAGAGCCATAAAGCCAATTGCATAATGTCCCGTCCAGTCAAATAAAATCGTTAAGATGATAGGTGGAAAGAAACCGCCAAGCCCTCCCATTGCTGCTACAATACCGTTCACAATACCTGCCTGTTTGGAAAAATACATCGGTACAAGCTTAAAGATGGTTCCGTTACCGATTCCTGCACAAATCGCAACACCCAGGCAGCCAACCGTATAAATTGGCAGGGAGGGTGTAAAGGAGAGCAGAAAACCGCCGAAGGTTAATCCGGAAAACACCAGCATTAAAATGATAAACGAATTAAATTTATCTCCAAGCCATCCTCCGACTGGGCGCAAAAAGGTAGCAATGGCAATAAATCCAGCGGTTCTAAGGCCGGCATCTACTTTATCAAGGCCAAAATGGTTCACTAGAAAATTTGGCAAATAAATAGTAAAAGCCACAAACGAACCAAAGGTGATGAAATAAAAAAGACTTAGAAGCCACAACTTTGGATTTCGGTATACACCTATTATCTGCGCACCCAGCGAAACTTGGACTTTCTTTTCCTTTCTGTCGCCAAGCAAAAAGTTAAGTATGGCAATGAGGGCCAATAAAATGAGGAACAATTGAACCGTTAGCCTCCATCCAAAGCTGTTTGCCAGCACTGGAGCCATAAATGCAGTGATCGCAGTACCGATATTTCCGGCACCATAAATTCCGTTTACAAAGCCATGCCGTTCTTTGGGATAATACTTCGGCAGGGAGGTGACCCCGACGGAAAACACCGCTCCTCCAATTCCCAGGAGCAAACCGCCAAGAATCAGCGTCATCATCGTACTTGCTGAGCTGATGACAAATACAGGAAGAATCAGAACAATAAAGCTAATTGTGAAAATGGGCCTGGCGCCATAACGGTTCGTCCAATAACCAATAGGAACCCGCAGCAGTGAACCCAAAATCACCGGAATGGCAGTCACTAGTGCTACCTCACCTGAGCTAAGGGGGATATCGGACTGAATATAAGGCATGAGCGAGGACAATATTACCCATACCATAAAGCCGACAACCAAACTGGAGGTCTGCAGAACTAATTGGAAGCTTCCTTTTTGCATAACGATCTCCTTTCAAGAGAATATGATTGCAGTAGATAGACGAATAAACGATGGGAGTAATATGTAGGAAGGACCTATTTTTAAAATACCCAAATGTTTGTCGGTCAATCAGAATATAGGAGAAAAAACAGATAATTACAATCGCTTGAAACAGAACGAATGATTAAGAAATGGGACATTTACTAAGATTTTGAAATGGGGTTACGAAAACAAAACGGATAGGGCCGGCGGATCAGTTTTTCAACTGCTATGGAAAAAGCTTTATAATCCATCTGGGGTAAAATTTATCTATATCATAAGGAGCTTTATTCACATAATTGCGATATCCCGCATACAGGGGTATTTAAATAGGGCATAATACTAAAAAAATTCTCCTTTCAAGGAAGAAAACGAAATAAGGAATTGTTTATGATAGGACTTCTGGTTTCAATTATTATACTTAACCTTATTGCATTTAAGATTAATAAAAGAATTACTCCAAGTCAGATTGTCCAAATTTGGACTTTCACGATTGCTTTTCAGCTGCTTTTTGATTTAATCGTGGAGTTTAAATATCAAAGCTATTGGTATTTTAGTCCAGGAGTTGAATGGCAAGGAATACTGCCGCGAAGTATGTTGATTCCGCCGGTTAATTTAATCTTTCTGAACTGGTATCCTTTTACAAAAAGTATACTTAAAAAACTAATATATCTGTTCTTCTTTGTGTTATGCATGTTGCTTTATGAAATGGCAGCTTTGCTTCCTCAACCTTGGGGATATTTTAATTATGGATCTTGGAAGATATGGTATTCGATTATGATTGATCCCTTTCTTTTATTAATATTATTGGGATTTTATAAGTGGATATGCTGGCTGGAAACGAAAAGTGAGGGTTGGAATAAACCTTAAATTCTAAAATAGTATTCAGAAGGTCTATTTTTTAAACGCTCATTGCAATAGAAATTAATGAATTGGTATATGAGCCCTTTTTGAAAAACGGATTGAAGGTGGTAAAGATGTGTATTGGTTCCCTTATTTAGCATTGGCCATTAATCTTATTGTTATCTGGTTTATGCCAAAGCGTTTATCAAATAAAGAAGTATACATAACTTGGTTTGTTGTCGCACTTATCAATTTGAGTACGGATGTCGTTTTGAGCTTATACTTTAGACTGTATGAATTAAATGCTGGAGGAGTCCAGCTTGGCGTCCACTTCATTGAGTTAACACTTGGTGCATCTTTCGGGATTATTTTCCTTAATTTTATGCCCATGCAGCTACGGCATTTTTCTTTTTACCTCGCAGCGTGGCTCTTATTTTCTCTCCTTTTTGAAATTACCCTTGTGCACTTGAAGTTTATTAATTACTTTAGCTGGAAATGGTGGTACTCGGCTCCTTACTATTTAGCAGCATTTTTATTCCTGCGCTGGCATCTTCACTATATTAGATCGGATAAATAATTTAGAAAAAGGTTTGCATATCCAATAAGATAAAATGAAAACACAGCAAAACAGTTTAATGGAGGAAAACTTTGGTACTATGAATATGAAGAAAATCATCAGAATCTGTTATAGAAATGAGCTTTTTTCATTGTCAGGTGGCAAACTAGAAATTTCTTTTGTGCCTTTTTCGTATATTTCATGCCGGGCTGATCTGTTTTTAAAAAGCTTTCGTGCATCGCGGACTGCTGCCTCACGTATGGCTTTCAATATATTCATTTTTTCATCACCACTATAGAATTATGCGGAAAAAGGTTTACATGTTCAACTGGGGCGGGAGTTTTAATAAAGAATTTGATAATATGAATAGAAATAGGAGTATAATTCACTATGTCTTAAGTTACGCCATTTTAATGTTCTAAGGAAATGCAGAAGAAGCCATGAACTTTTCACTAAAGCTGATTCCTTACTAACTAGAAATGGATATGAATATCACGGCAGCTTATCAAGAAATATGGAGATGATTTAATGAGTAAATCGAAGGCCAAAAGCGGAACAGGCAGAGGAACAGGAAAGAAGGGCTGGAATCGCTGGCAAAAGAGTGCAAACAAAGCCAAAAGCGCAAAACCTTATAAAAGCAAGGGTGTAAAACATGGGGAGAGCACACAGTCGGCAAGCGGCAGCAGAAATGACAGCATGGATAAAAAGTGAGTGCCGAATAATCCGGTTTAATTGCGAAAAAGCTGCAATTTAATAAAAATCCTGGCCATACATGCGGCTGGGATTTTTAATTTGGCTCTTTTCTAAAAGATTGTTTTTTTTTAATAGAGTTCCTAAATAAAAACATTGATAAATAAGTTTGGTTGGAGCGCAAGGTGCGAGACTCCAGCGGGAGGAGTGGGACAGGTGAGACCCCACAGGTGCCGCGCACCGAGGAGGCTCACCGCCCGCCACGCGGAAAGCGAGCAGCCTGGAGCGGAAATCAACCACTCCTCATTACTTGTTTAAAAGCAGCAAAGTTTGCGAAAACAGCCTTTAATTTTTATGAAACCTTTTTAATAAAGAAATCGTATTAAAAGGAAATTTTAATTCTTCTATAAAAGGATTGTAATAAAGAAACGATGTCCCTGGTAAAATTTCATAATTTAAATCTTTAACAGAAAGGAATTTAGGTGATGGAACAATTAAAGCAGAAAATTCTCGAGCTGGAGCTAAAGCTGCTTAAACCTGAAATCCGTACTTCTCCTAAAGAGATTGATAAGCTGCTTGCGGAAGGTTTCTTTGAATTCGGAAGCTCAGGGAACGTCTGGTATAAAAAAGATTGCATTGTACCAGAAGGAATCGGAGTGATGAAGATGACTCTTTTCGAGTTTGATCTTCACCCATTATCAGACGATACAGTGCTGGCAACCTATCGAGTAAGGGACGATACCAGAATGCAGAATTCGTTGCGCAGCTCTATATGGAAATTCATCGATGGCAGATGGCAGATGTTTTTTCATCAGGGAACGATCATAAAAACCTAACTTGATTGGAGGCGGTATCTTGGGCAGGGAACTCCATTTTGGCGAAGAAGAACTTACTTTAAAGTTAACGGGTCTAACAGCATATTTTGCTCTGAAGCGGAAAATCATTATGCCCTACTACATGATCAAAAATGTTGCGGTTGACTATTTTCAAGCTCCCCAATGGATGCTGAGGATGCCCGGTACTTCAATTGCTCCATTAAACATATATGAAGGCAGCTATAAATACGGGAATGATTGGTATTTTCTTTCCTATGAACGAAGAGAGCCGGTAATAATCATTGGTCTGGAAGGCCATGTGAAATATAAATATGTTATTTTTCAAATCGACCAGGCAACTAATTTAGCTGCTGAGGTTCGGAGACGAATAAATGAGTTAGATACTTAAGAAAGGCGTCCCCTCTATAATGTATTGTGGAAGATATGATGCCCGATTCCCATTGGTTTTTTCAGAAGAAATTTTTGCTTATGTATTAAATATAGTGAGTCTTAGTATCGTAAAAGGTATTTATGTTGGTGAAAAAGAGGAGGGTTTTTTATGGATGTGGGCCAAAGTTATTTAAACATTGTAGTGAACAGGTTTCAAAGTGTGAAGAATCTTGGCGATAAAACTATTAAACAGCTTTCGGCTGAAGATTTGAATTGGGCCTATAATGAGGAATCTAATAGTGTGGCGGTGATAATAAGGCATATGAGCGGCAATATGGTTTCAAGATGGACTGACTTTTTAACAACAGATGGTGAGAAACCGTATCGAAACCGTGATGAAGAATTTTCAACAGCTAATGCTCTAAAGGAAGAGCTCATTCAAAATTGGGAAAGAGGCTGGCAAGTGCTTTTCGCCACATTAGATGGTTTAACTGAACAGGATTTAATAAAGAATGTTCAAATTCGCGGTGAAAGTCATATAGTTATAGATGCCATTGAAAGGCAAATGGCTCATTATGCATACCATGTTGGGCAGATTGTCTATATTGGCAAGCTTTTAAAAAATGAGAAGTGGGAAAGTCTGAGTATTCCCAGAGAGAAGTCTGAAGAATATTTGCAAGATATGCTGGATAAACACCAGAACAAGTAATTGAGCTAAAAGATTGGATTACTGTGGAAGCTCTTTTATTTCTTAAGTAAGGAAAAATTTGTATGGTAACATTTACGAATAGGGAACTACGATCCTGAATGAAGCATATATAAAAAAGAGCTGACGGAAATGTCCATCAGCTCTTTGCTTTTTATAATTTAACAACTTCCAAATAATGCAGCTGGTGCCCGTCTTTTTCATGTACTTTAAATGTAAAGCCTTCAGCTTCAATGGCAGTTCCGATATCAGCGTCATCCATGTGCTGAGTCAGGAACCATCCGCCAATTGTATCTACATCTTCGTGGTGAAAATCTGTCCCAAGCAGATTGTTAACATCCTCAATCAGCAATTTGGAATCCAAAATATAATGTTGATCATTTAATTTTCGAATTTCAGGGACTTCATCTTCGTCAAATTCATCCCGTATTTCACCGACGATTTCCTCCAGGATATCCTCAACAGTTACTAATCCGGAAGTGCCGCCATATTCATCGATAAGTATCGCCATGTGTGTCCGTTCCTTCTGCATTTTGACAAGCAGGTCATGTATTGGAATGTTTTCAATAACATGGATGACGGGATTAATGAACGAATCCAAATCCAAATTTTCAGGCTTTACTCTGTTTGTCAAATTGGCTGTCAAAAATTCCTTCACATTAACGAAACCGCGAATATTATCTTTGTCGCCCTCTTCCACAGGGTATCGCGTGTAATTTTCAGATTGAATCGTGTCGATGATTTCTTTAAAGTTGTCGTCAATGGAAATCGTGATCATTTCCGTCCGCGGGACCATGATTTCTTTTGCTACTCTTTCGTCAAATTCAAAGATATTGTTCATGTACTTCAATTCATTCTTATTAATTTCACCGCTTTTATAACTTTCCGATAAAAGGATCCGGAGTTCTTCTTCCGAATGGGCGATTTCATGTTCGGATGCCGGCTTTAAGCCGAAGAGGCCAACAAGGACACGCGCCGATCCATTCAAGAACCAGATAATGGGATAGGCAATTTTATAAAACCATATAATCGGTTTTGCAAATGCCAGGGTAACAGCTTCTGCCTTTTGAATAGCAACCGTTTTGGGAGCAAGCTCCCCAATTACAACATGAAGGAAGGTTACAATGGCAAAAGCAATACCAAACGATAGTAAATGGGTAACCGATTCATTCAGCTCAAAATACTCAAACAATGGGTGTAAGAGCTTCTCGACAGTAGGTTCGCCAAGCCAACCAAGTCCTAATGCAGTCATGGTGATTCCCAGCTGGCAGGCTGATAAATATTCATCTAAATGAGATACGACTTTCTTGGCAGCTGTTGAGCCTTTTTTTCCTTCAGCAATGAGCTGATCGATCCTCGAACCACGGACCTTTACTATGGCAAATTCAGTTGCGACGAAAAATGCGGTTAATGCTATTAATAAAGCAATCAGTAATAAATTTATGGTTGTAGTCAACGAGCAGTCTTACATTAAGTAAGACTTACACCTCCTAAAGATTGGTTAAAGTTTTGGTTCCCTGCACAATTTCAGTGCAGACGTATTCATTAGCTCAGCAATAAGAGCAATGACTGAATTAATGATAAGCTTTCGTTTGATAATTTCTTTTTAAAGTGTTCATATTTATTTGGATCAGATTCCTTCAACTGAGAAAGAGCCTTAGTTACATCCTTCTCCAAATCCTGTATCTTTAAGCGGAGTTCAAGTACATCCACTTCTTCAGAAAATTGGCTAATCACCATATTTTTAATTTCCTCTAATGATAATCCATCATCTTTACATTTTTCAATAAAAGCAATACGTTCGATAGAGGAGTAATCATAATAGCGGTAATTTGAAGGTGAACGTTCTGCTTTTAATAAGCCCAGTGTTGTATAGTAATCTATTGTTCTCTTCGTAACATTAGCTTTCTCAGCCAGCTCCCCAATTCTTAACTTCTCAGCCCCATGAAGACCCCTCCAAACTATAACGTGATGGTTATCGAGTTAATTATACACGTATGGGTGATAGGCTAGCAATAGAAATAATTGTTAGCGTTTGACCTTTACTTCAAGTTCTAAGTAGACCTGTGCAAATCCTGCTAAGGCCAGTGTTGGGTAATGTTTATATGAGTTGCCATTTTAATCAAAAAAAACCCGCACTGCGAAACAGTGCCGGTTTAATTTATTAGTTTACTTTCAGTTCTTCTCTTTTTTCCTCAGTTTCAGCCACAATAACAGCGCATGCAGCATCACCGGTAATATTGACGGCTGTACGAGTCATATCAAGCAGGCGGTCTATTCCGATAATTAAAGCAATACCTTCGACCGGCAGGTTAACTGAATTCAGGACCATAGCCAGCATAATTAGGCCGACTCCCGGTACACCAGCAGTACCAACGCTGGCAAGAACGGCTGTTAGGACAACAGTGATAAGCTGTGTGAAGGTGAGATCCACGTTGAATACCTGTGCAATGAAGATCGTGGCAACACCCTGCATAATAGCTGTTCCGTCCATATTGATTGTGGCGCCGAGCGGCTGGACAAAGCTGCTTATGGACTCGGGCACTTTCAGGTTTTTCTGGGCGGTGCTCATGGAAATCGGCAAAGTGGCGTTACTGCTGGATGTACTAAATGCAACACCCATTGCAGGTGCAAAGCCTTTAAAGAACCATAAGGGACTCTTCTTTGCAAAGATGGCTACTGAAGTTCCATATGTCAAGATGGCATGTATAATAAGTGCCAGTACGACAACAATCATATAAAGGCCCATTGCTTTGATGGCATCAAGTCCCTGGCTGCCGACAGCAGAAACAATCAAACCGAAAGTTCCATATGGAGCAAATTTCATTACCAGATTAACAAGATACATCATTAGGTCATTGCCTTGTTCAATTAAATTCAATATTCCTTTTGTTTTGTTTCCCAGCATGGTTAGGGCAAAACCGACAAATACAGAGAATGTAATAATCTGAAGCATATTTCCTTCAGTGAAAGCTTTTACTGGATTGGTTGGAATTATATTTAATAGTGTGTCAGAGACAGGGGGAGCTTCCTTTGATTCATACTCCACATTGGTTATATCAAATTCTCCAACATTTCCTGGCTGGATCACTGCTGATAGGGCTAAACCTATCGTAATGGCAATTGTTGTCGTAACAAGGAAGAATGTGATCGTTTTAATCCCGATTCGTCCAAGTTTTTTCGGATCGCCAAGACCTGCAGTTCCTAGTGTGATAGAAAAGAAAACAATTGGTACAACCAGCATATTAATAAGGTTTAAAAAGATCTTTCCAAGCGGAGTAAAGATAAATTGGTCGAGCTGTGGGAAAATGCCAGGTGCAAAAATATTAATTAAGAGACCTGTTATACCGCCAGCAATCAAGGCAAGAATAATTTTTGTTGATAACTTCATATTTTTTCCTCCAATGCTAAAAATAAACAAATAAATAGAAGGGCCAGGATTTTTATTTCTTCTATAATGGCCATAATTCAGAAGAATTCCCTTAAAATTGGCAACAAAAAACACAGAGGCAAAAACCACTGTGCAAAACTGCCGTGTTTTCCTCTCAACACGCTTACGAGGTTAGCTGCCGGATTCGGGTCTTGAGAGTACCCTACCTTAAAAAAGGATTCACCCCATATACTTATGAAATAAGTACAATTGGTTCCCCCGCTCAAAAGATTAAGCGAATACGTATAAAGTTTTTATTATATAAGGTTTTTGCGAAATGTTTAGTTTAAAGGCTTTTCCCGTTCGAAGGTTAAAACTATTTCTATTGTCCTGATAGTAATTTAATATGAATCTTAATGTTTGTCAATTTATAAAACAAAAGTTAAACCTATTTTCCTATAATGATCTGTGTAAAATCCTAATCTTAGAAAAGGCAGCTCAAATTAAACTTTATTAGTTCATAATGAGGTGCTTCCCAATGAAATATTTATTTTTAAAAGTTCAACCATCTTAATAATGGATGCCTATTCTTGTCTTTGATTTTCACATCTTTCATAATTACCTGTTCCTCATGCTCTGAAAGCCACTTTTTTAGTTCTGCCTTGTCCTTACAATGTGTATAATACATTTCTCCATTTTTGCCTGTTGCGCTAACGACATATCTGCAAGTATTTCCCATAATACACCCTTTTTCAATTGGCTTTGTTAAACTTGCCTGTTGATTTCCGCTCCAGGCACTTCGACGCTCCTCGGCGACTAGCGCCTGTGTGGTCTCCCGTTGACTGGCTTTTTCCGCTGGAGTCTCGTGCCTTCGGCTCCAATCAGCAGGGGGCTAAAATCAACATTTAGCTTTAACACAGCTTTTCATATAATATCTTAGAGAATTATAACAAGTATTTGCAGAATGTCTACATTTCTTTTAAAAGTATTTTGGGGATGTTTATCTTTTTAAGTAAAAAAGGAAGTTTGCAGGAAAAATAGAATAAGAAAAAAGAAGAAGATAAAATTCTGTAAAAGGGATACAGGAAAATCGCAACTATTTTTGCAAAATAATAAAAAAAGGAGATGCCTGAAAGGACAGGGCATTTACTAACTGGCAAGGAGGGAGAGGTAAATGGGGTATTGGGTTGGTCTTGCATTTTGGTTATTGACTGTGAGTTCTATACTTTTCTTGATTGCTGGTGTACTAAAAAAATCGAAAAAATTACTTGTCATGAGCAGCGTAATGCTTGTCTTGCCGTCACTATATTTCTGGGGTGCAGAGAATGGCTTTAGATTATTAGGCCTGGCACCACTTTTTCCTCTATTTATCGCTAATCGCTTAACCAAAGGACACAGTTATTAAGCGAGTATATCTGTAAATTAGGTAAAGGTCACGACCGTCTTTTGGCGATTATTTTTTAAAAATTAATATCTATTGATTAATGAATGAATGCCCTCTTGCAAGGGCATCTTTTTATAAAACATCATTCAATTCTGTATCAGAATACACGGAGATTAAGACCACGGCTTTTTTATTAGTAACATTTTTGGCAAAATGCGGAACACTTGCGTTCCAGCTGAAGGAATCGCCTGCTTCAACAATAAATGAATCTTCTCCTTGTTCCGCCATAATTTTTCCCTCTAGCACGAGATGGCATTCTTCTCCTTCATGAGCATGCTGTTCCCCCATGGATGCCCCGGGCGGGAATTCAACGATCATCATCCTCAGGCCGCCTTTTGACGTTAAATGTTCTATCTTTAGGTTGTTAAAAGTTGAAGTCGCTCTTTCTTCTTTCCTGACGACCTTCATATGCTGTTTCTTCTCGAGAAGCAAGTAGGGAAGCGGGACGCCAAGAAAATCTGCAATCGTACTCAAAGTATTAATGGAAGGGGACGTATTATTATTTTCCACATTGCTGATAAAGCCTTTCGATAAACCAGTCCCTTCAGACATTTGCGCAATGGTGATTTTTTTGCGATTCCTGATTGCCCTTATCTTTGTTCCAATGTCCAGTATAATCACCTCAAAGGTTTTCTAATAAAAAACATATTTATA
Source organism: Cytobacillus sp. C11.1 (assembly GCF_058145115.1). NCBI lineage: Bacteria > Bacillati > Bacillota > Bacilli > Caryophanales > Bacillaceae > Cytobacillus > Cytobacillus sp. C11.1. The sequence continues at coordinate 2,923,290 of NZ_CM176935.1, forward strand.
TATTAGCAAAAAAATAATTGACAATCTAGAGGTAATCTTGTTATCTTATAAGTAATTAATATTCATAAAGGGAAACATTTATTTTTTTGTGAAGTTGTTTTCTAATATGAATATTTAGTTTCTATAAAAATTGCAGGTCTTGTAAATTAAATGAAGCTCTGCATACATTTTTATGTGAGCTGCAAGATACTAGCCCAAAAAGGAGGAATAACACGATGATGCCATCATTTTTTATTGCGCACGGAGCACCATTGCTGGCGATTGAAAAAAATATATATACTCAATTTTTGCAATCCTTAGGCGTTTCATTGGAAAAGCCCAAGGCGATTATTCTATTTTCGGCCCACTGGGAATCAGGTTTGCAAAAAGTAAGTGATGTGGATGAGTTTGAAACCATTTATGATTTTGGCGGATTTCCGGAAGAATTATACCGGATTAAATACAGTGCTAAAGGTAATAAGGAAGTCACAAAAGAAATTACAGAACTATTCACGAAGCAAGGGATTGTTTTTGAAGTGGACAAAAAGCGAGGCTTGGACCACGGTGCATGGGTCGTTCTTAGAATGCTTTATCCTAAGGCGGAAATTCCGGTCATTTCCATGTCTGTAAACCCAAGACTTATACCCGAGGAACAGTATAAAATTGGGAAGTCTTTGGCTGCATTAAGGGAGGCGGGAATGATGATCATTGGAAGCGGAGGCACGGTTCACAACCTTGGTGCAGTGAACATGTTCAAGAACAATGGATCCGTCGACAGCTGGGCCCTTGAATTTGATGAGTGGCTTGAAAAGCATATTAACGACTGGGATTTGGAATCTTTATTCAACTACAAATCTTTGGCACCAAATGCGGATATCGCGGTTCCGCCATATGGCAATGAGCACTTCATTCCGCTTTTTTATGCAATGGGTGCAGCTGATCAAGAAAAATCAGCCACACTATTGCATCGCAGCTACCGATACGGAAATTTAAGCCACAGTGTATGGCAATTTGGAAAATAAAAAATTGGAGGATATGAATATGGAAAACAAATATGAAGTAGGTACATTTATTTTACGCGTAGTTTTAGGATTAACATTCTTTGTACATGGTTTGGTAAAGTTTCAAGGCGGAATTGAAAACACAGCGGGATGGTTTTCAAGTATTGGCCTTCCAGGATTCCTGGCAACAGTTGTAGCAGGTATTGAGCTTATCGGCGGAATTGCATTAGTACTTGGTTTATTCAGCAGAGTGGTTTCTGCATTATTTGTCTTACTGATGGCAGGTGCCATTATTAAAGTGAAATTAGCGGGAGGTTTCCTCGGCAATGGTCAGGGGGCCGGATATGAACTGGACCTTGCTCTTCTTGCAATGGCTGCGGCCATTGCAATCACTGGTTCAAAATTATTTGCATTGGATCAGCTGGTTTTTAAAGGGAAAGAGAATAGCGATTCTGTTTCGGTTAATTAATATAATTTGAAAAAAGGTCTGTACTCCAATCAGGAGGGCAGACCTTTTTTGTGTTAAATACTTACCAATATATAAAAGTTAACAATTAACTCGTTAGGGTATTAATTATTACAAGTCACTAAAAAGAAAGGAAGGTTTATTAATGGAGCCATTTGATCACCAGAGAGAAAATGACAGGAAAGGATCAAAAGGAAAAGTGCTTATGGCAGGCATCATCGGTGCTATTATCGGTGCGCTATTCATATTTTTGATAATCCCTTCTTTGTCAGATGTCGAAAAAGCGAATGATAGTCTGGAAGAGAAAAATCCCTTAAAGCAAACCGAAAAAAACGTTAGTGCTGCTGAAGAAGGGGATGGGGAGTCAAACTCGATTACAAAAGCTGTAGATAAAAGCATGGACGCCGTCGTTAGTGTTATCAACTATCAGGGCGGTGATATGTGGCAGGGAACAGAGCCACAACGTGCTGGTTCTGGATCGGGTGTCATTTATAAAAAGGAAGATGGAAAGGCCTATGTGGTGACAAATCATCATGTGATTGACGGGGCGAGCACAATTGAAATCAATTTAAGCAATGACACCAAGCTTCCGGCTAAATTGCTTGGTTCAGATCCGCTTCTAGATCTAGCCGTTTTGGAAGTGGATAGCGAAAAGATTGAACATGTAATAGTAATTGGAAAATCAGAAGACTTAAAGCCAGGGCAAACTGCTATTGCGATCGGAAACCCGCTCGGTTTTCTGCAAGGGACTGTCACAACGGGAGTCATCAGTGCACCAGACCGCACGATGCCAGTTGATGTAAATCAGGATGGTATGGTGGATTGGCAATCAGAAGTCATTCAAACAGATGCATCTATTAATCCAGGCAACAGTGGTGGTGCATTAATCAATATTAATGGCGAGCTAATTGGGATTAATTCTTCAAAAATAGCGATGGAAGGTGTTGAAGGGATCGGATTTGCCATACCGATCGATGTGGCAATGCCGGTTTTGGAGGATTTCGAAGAATATGGCGAAGTAAAACGCCCATACTTAGGGATCATTCCAATCAATTTAGCCGATATCCCATCACAATACTATCAGAAAAAATTACAGTTGCCTAAAGAAATTACTGACGGCGTTATTGTAAGGCAAGTGGAACCATCTTCGCCATCGGGGCAAGCAGGCCTTCAGCAATATGATGTCATTGTAAAGCTCGATGGGGCAAAAGTTACAAATGTGATAGAATTACGTAAATTTCTTTATACAGAAAAAGAAATTGGCGATAAGGTAGAGGTAACCTATTACCGCGATGGAAAGAAACAGACTGCGATGATAACACTAGAGGAAGAAAAATCGTTGGTTCAGCAATAGTTTTTTAGAGTCAAAAGTATATTTTGAGATGAACATAATAGAATCTAGCCTGAAACGGGCTGGATTTCTGTTATGAAATGAATTTTCATTGGAATATTGGACGTATCTTCACTTGTGAATAGTTTTCTCTGCACATAAACAGATTTCTCTGCGTATAAAAAAAATTCTCTGCACATAAAAAAATTTCTATGCGTATATGAAGATTTCTCTACACAAAAAAATACTTACTTGAACCAGATGATGTTCTCGCATAATTATTTTTCTTTGCTTAGATAAAGGATTTTGACTCCCTTTAATGGAATCTTAAATAGGTGCCAAATTTTTTGAGGAGGGGTCCTATGAAAGTTATAAAAGAAAACCGTGAATATGGAATTTTTCTTCTGGATGATGGATATTCAATTGTCCATCCAGCTTGACCAGAAGGAATTTGGAACATCGGGGATGTTCGTGATATTGAAACAAGAAGAAGACTGTCTGATGAAGAGGTTGAAAAATACATGGAATTAATCGCACCTCAGTTGCCCTGGCGGCAGGCTAAGGAGGAACTTTGGAGAAGCTGTGCCTCACTTGGTGACGCAGGCACAAAAGAAAAAGAACAAAACATACAAAATGCAATCTTGAAACAAGGAACAGATATTATCTAATTAGGTTAGGCCAGAATGTTTTAATGACGTTCTGGTCATTTTTTATAAGAATTCTTAAAGATTAAGAGAGGAGAATGATATGCATCCTCCGCCCCATTTTAACAGAAGGCCTAATCATGGCCTTCTGTTGGAAAGTCCATCCTTATAATCTTTTCAAAAACACATAACTGACCTTGTCATAGTTGCTTCTTTCCATTCCTAAGGATTGTTTAGTTCTTTGATTATAGCACCTGCCATGATTTACCTCTCCTTTGCATGTTACGGTGATGCAATATCTATTTGCAGAAAATTAGCTTACATCTTAAACTTTAAATTTACTAGCCTTTCTCCGTAAAACCGTTATAAAACCATCCAAAACATCATGGCTGACTTGGAATCCCTTATGTTTATAAAACTCCAGGGCATCTGTGTTTCCATTTGAAACATAGATAAAATAGTCCTCCACATCCTCATATTCACTTAACCAATTCATCGACATATCGAAAAGTTTTGATCCAATCCCATATTTCCTGTACCCATCTTTAATAAAAAATTGAGATAAACACCCGACATTCTGTTTTCTGACTGAAGATACATCAAAAAAGGTAGCAAAGTCATTCGAATATGCTTCTTTAGGAGAAATATTGGAATAGACATATGCCACAATTTCTTCATCATCTTTTACGACTGCAATATAGTTATGTAAGGCTGCTTTTACAGAAGGAACCATCCTAGTCTCAAATCTCATATTGTCAAATAGCTCGGGTTTTATGAAAGCTTTGGATTTCTGAAAGGCCATTAGCTCGTTGCACAACTCCCGGCAATACTCGATTTTATCCTCTGTTAAGATTTCATATTTCAAGTTCATCTTTTTCACCCCTTATCCATCATTTTATTTGGAATATAAACATTAGTCCAAGGAAAATTGGACTATCATTTTGACATTATAGAGGATTATCATCATTAGAAGAGAATTTAATTAAGAGAAAATCTAAAATGAGGGATACACTTGATTAAGGAAATTGATATCAGTAATCGAAAAGCGGCTGAAGAAGTTTTAAGCGTTCAAATCCCGTCTTATAAAGTTGAGGCTGAACTCATCGAGTGTTCTGATATACCTCCATTAAAGGACACCGTTGAAACACTGCAAAAATGCGGCGAATCCTTCTTCGGCTACTATATGAATAAGGAGTTGTGCGGAGCAATCTCCTTTAAAGAAGAAAATAACACAGTAGATATACATAGACTAATTGTACATCCCGATTATTTTAGAAAAAGAATTGCCCAGCAATTATTGGATTTTATTCAATGCAGAAAAGGCATAGAAAAGATGATTGTATCAACTGGCTCTAAGAATACGCCGGCTGTAAATTTTTATAAAAAAAACGGATTTAAAAAAGTGAAAGATATAAAATATAATGAACATCTATCTATTAGTTCATTTGAAAAGAAAGTATCTCGAAAGCGGTAAGGGATTGTTTATTTCTAGAAAAGCTGCAGAGATTGCTGTATATGCCTAAGTGGCTCCCGTCAAATTCAGTTTAATAAAAAGAAACAAATCATTTTGCGGGAATAGTAATTTATAAATCAATATTTATAGGGGGGAATATATGAGTTCATTAACATCCGAACAAGTGGAAAAGGCAATTGAAGAGAAGGAAAAGGAACTGATTCGGGTAAAAGAGGAATTAACGGTATTAAGAAAACAGCTTCCTTCATTCACGGTAAAAGATTACATACTAACCACTACAGAAGGAACTAAGATTGCATTGAGCGAGCTGTTTGGAGACAAACAGGAGTTAGTGGTTATTCATAATATGGGAAAATCATGTCCATACTGTACTCTTTGGGCAGATGGATTAAATGGTTTTACAAAGCATATTGAAAATAAAGCATCCTTTGTTTTAACAAGTCCGGATGACTACCAAACACTAGGCCAAATTTCGAAAAGCAGAGGCTGGAGCTTTAATTGTGTATCAACGGAAGGAACGGCTTTTAAAGAAGACCTCGGATTTAAGGATGAAAATGGCCATGTACTTCCAGGAGTCTCAGTTTTATTGAGGAATGAAGACGGCAGCATTCACCATTATACAAAAGCTGCGTTCGGCCCAGGTGATGATTATTGCAGCATCTGGTCATTATTTGAGCTCCTGCCAGGTGGAAGTGGTGATTGGGGTCCGAAAAATAAATACTAAATGATAGACCGATTAAAGGGGCGTTACTTCTAAAATAGAAGTACGCTTCTTTTTAATAATCTCCGTTACTCCCTAAAATAATTGGTTAAATATGTTAAAATTGAAGAAGGAGGGCGTTCTGGTTATATAGAAAGCAACTAAGGAAGGATCTATAATAATTTGGCGAAATAATTGAGGAAGGAACGGAGGAATTGCAGTCATTAAAACAGCAATTCACCTTTTCAATAATTGTTGCGCTTGCTTTGCTTTTGTTTATCAGTCTTTTTCTTATACCGAATTTAAGGGTGATGGGGAGTTTTATTTTCCAAGATTCCTTTTAGAGTGCAGGGAGGAGCAGCTAAATGAATTTTAAATTAATAGAAGCTATCGAGATCCTGGAGCGTACACCGCAAACCTTGGAATGTTTTTTAATAGGGGCATCTGAGGGTTGGATGAAATGCGATGAGGGGGAAGGCACCTGGAATGCTACTGAAGTGATTGAGCATCTCATCGAGGGTGAGAAGAATAATTGGATTCCAAGACTGGAATTTATTCTTAAGGAAGGGGCTGGCAAACCATTTCCCCCGTTTGATCGGTATGCCCACTTATATGAAGTGGAAGCTAAAACGATTAATGAAAAGCTGGCGGAATTTAAAATCATTCGAACTAAAAATATAGCTAAGCTTAGGAGTTTAATAGATCCGGATATTCACTTGGAATTGTCAGGCACACATCCTGCATTTGGGGTTGTAAAGGTAAGGGAATTAATTTCTACATGGGTTGTGCATGATTTAACACATATTTCACAGATTACAAGAGTCATGGCCAATAGATACAGAGCTGACGTTGGACCTTGGATTCAATATTTAGGGATCCTGAAAAGGTAATGCTGACTAACAGAATTCCGCAAAGTAGGGGGATGAACATGATTGTTGATTGCCATTTTCATTTGGATGAAACAATGCTGACTCTGGAAAAAATGATAGAAGGAATGGATAAAAATAGAGTAACGAAAACAGCGCTGATTCCCCCTATGAATGAAACTATGTTTGAAGCAGATAGCACTTTTCAGCATAATCTACAGCGCTTATTCCGTTTTCTCATCCTAAATGTTCCGCAAATTGGGCTAAAGATTTATGATGGTCTTGTTGATGAAGGCTATTTAAAACTCTATGGCAATACATACAAGATTTTCTCCAAGCCAAACAATGAGCTTGTCGCAGCTGCTATTGATCGGTATCCAGACCGTTTTCTAGGCTGGGCAGCAGTTAATCCAATGATACCCGAATCACTGAAAGAGGTGGAATATTATCTTAGTAAACCCGGCTTTATTGGAGTAAAAGCTCATCCGTTCATGCATCAATATCCCATAAGGGCTCTTGATCCAGTTGCAGCGATGTGCCAGGCAAAAGGCATCCCGATGATTATTCATTTGTCTTCAGAACCGGACTCCTATAAATATTTACCTGAAAATTATCCAAAACTTAAAATAATATATGCTCATGCAGGCCTTCCATATTGGAAGAAACTTTGGAAGTACATTATGGAAAAGCCAAATGTATTTATTGATACATCAAGTGACTATCTTAATCCCTCCATTGTAAAAATGGCAGTGCAAACCTTAGGATACCGCAAAATTCTTTACGGTTGCGATGGGCCATATGGAATGAAGGAATTTAACCAATATGACTATTCGGCAAAGAAAAGCTGGATTGCATCACTTAAGATTCCTGATAACCAAAAGGAATACATTCTTGGAAGAAATTTTTTAGGAATTATTAAGCCGATGTAAATCTTTCCCCTTCAGCCATTTTTGGGACCAAAACCTCATGTATCCTTACATTTTATTCCTTTATACTTGGAGAGAATTGTGACTTTTTCGAAAAGAATATTCCATCAAGAAGAGTCCTTTAAAAAAATGCTGGAGGGGAGTTCATGCAAAATAAGAAGAAAAAAGGTTTTCTGTTGTCTTTATTTCTGCTTACCGCTATTCTTATTTTTCTTCAACTAGTGCAAGATTCATTAACAAGAGCAGCTGCCGGTGATGGATCATGGTCTTCACCATATTCTGTTTCACAAGCTATTAACACTCAGAATAATTCTAACAAAACCGTTCAAGGGTATGTTGTTGGGCAGCCTACTGCAACCAATACGGTTATAACAAGCGGTTTTCCAAATGACTATGCTTTGGCACTTGCAGATAGTCCATCAGAGAGCAATACGGCAAACATGATTTATGTTCAAATCCCCTCATCATTTCGTTCTGCTTTTGGTTTAAGATCGACTCCAGCCTTAATGGGAAAGCAGATTAAGGTTACCGGCACTCTTACTGCTTATTTTTCTCACCCTGGACTGAAAAATGGAACAGCTTTTGAACTTCAAGGAGATGGGGTAACACCACCTGAGCCAGAACCTGCTGATGGTTATTATGATGCTGCGGACGGAAAAACAGGAGAGGCGTTAAAAACGGCACTCCACAATATCATTGACGACCACATAGAGATCTCTTATTCAAATGTATGGGATGCACTTCGGGAAACAGATGAAGATCCGAATAATCCCAATAATGTTCTCCTTCTTTATACAGGTCGCTCACAAGGCAAGTTCACCAATGGGACAGGAGTTAATGACTGGAATCGGGAACATGTTTGGGCAAAATCACATGGAGACTTTGGCACAGCCATGGGTGCTGGAACTGACTTGCATCATTTGCGGCCGACAGACGTATCAGTTAATAGCTCCAGAAGCAATCTTGACTTTGATAATGGCGGCATTCAGCATTCAGAGGCAATTGGCAACTATTACGACTCAGATTCGTGGGAGCCAAGGGATAATGTAAAAGGTGATGTAGCGCGGATGCTATTTTACATGGCCGTCCGTTATGAAGGGGATAGCGGAGAAATTGATTTAGAGTTAAATAACCAGGTTAATAATGGATCTGTACCATATCATGGAAAAATGTCTGTTTTACTGCAATGGCATAAAGAGGATCCAGTCGATAATTTAGAGCGAAGAAGAAACGAAATTATCTACACGGACTACCAGCACAACCGCAATCCATTTATTGATCATCCTGAATGGGCATCAGCTATCTGGGAATAAGATTTATGAATGGCGCTTTCTTGAAAAGGAAGTGTCTTTTTTTAGATAAGATTCACAAATCCTCAATATATTCTGATAACTGGAGTGGAATCTGGCATTATAATAAAGATAGAAAGGAAGGCGGTTTCATATTTCCTTTTAATAAATATTTAGGGGTGATGGATATGAACTACTTAGAAGTTAAAGAAAAACTAGAAGCTACCAAGGTAGAATTAATGAATAAAATGAATGACCCAAATGTAGTGGATGAAGAAAAAGAGAAGCTTCAAAACACCATTGCCAATTATGAGTACATGATCGAATTAACGGATATGAATCATTTTGAACGCGAGAAAGTCGTTCATTAAGGAGGCGGATATTGACTCGCCTCCTTTTTTTATTAAATAAAGAAATATGTTGACAACGGAACAGCACGGGAGTAATTTATATTTATCAATTTCATAAACAGACCTTTTTGCTGAATCCTTTATGAGCGGGGGAACCATTTTTGATAAACCTGGTTTATCTTGGGGTGAATCTTAGCATATTAAGTTAAGAAGGGATACTCTCAATCCCTAATCCGACAGCTAACTCCGTAAGCCGAATCGAGAGAAGGGTTAATGATAACCATTGACTATTCTTTTTTTAAGAGTGGTCTTTTTGTGCTTATTTTTAAAAGAAGGGAAATTCTTTAATGAAAAAACAATACGCTGTGTTTGGTTTGGGACGTTTTGGAGGCAGTTTGGTAAAAGAGTTCTATGATATGGGTGTAGAAGTTTTGGCAATTGATGTAGACCAGGAAAAAGTGCACCAATACGCTCAGTTTGTGACTTATGCGGTACAAATCAATGGCATTGACGAAGCTGCCATTAAACAAGCAGGAATTAGAAATATTGACCATGCCTTTGTTTCCTTTGGGGAAAATATTGAATCAAGCATTTTAACATCATTGTTGTTAAAGGAGATGGGAATTCCACAGGTTTGGGCCAAAGCGCATAATGAATATCATGCAAGAGTTCTTGAGAAAATTGGTGTTGATCGAGTGATTCACCCTGAGAGGGATATGGCGAAACGAATTGCCCACCATATTGTTTCGGATAAGATAATTGATTATATAGAACTCTCGGAGGACTACAGTATGGTGGAAATTATTGCTTCAGAGAAAATCCATAATAAATCCTTATTAGATTTAGACATACGCGCAAAGTATGGATGTAACATTGTTGGGATCCAGCGCGGAAAAGAGATTATCGTATCACCGCCAGCTGAGGAAATTATTTTAAAAGGCGATGTACTCATCGTGATGGGCCATAACAGAGATATCAGCAGGTTTGAAAGAATAGGGGTATAGGGCGGTCTTAGAGCTGAAAAGCATATTAACACATTATTAATCTAAGGAGTTAATGATTATGAATAAGGGACCAAGAAGAATGGAACGGCCCACCACGTGGATCAGAATGAATCCTGCCCAGGCTTTGTCGATTGGATTTCTTTGCCTGATTGCTGTGGGAACGCTGCTGCTTATGCTTCCTTTTGCTACCAAAGATAGGCACCATTTGTCTTTTATTGATGCCTTGTTTGAAGCAACCTCTGCTGTCTGTGTAACCGGCTTGGTAGTAGTGGATACCGAAACAACCTTTACTACGTTTGGCCAGGTTGTTTTAATGATCCTTATCCAGATTGGCGGCCTCGGTTTTATGACATTTGGCGTTCTCATTGCTATCATGATGGGGAAGAACATTGGCTTGAAAGGAAGGCTGATGATTCAGGAATCTTTAAATCAGCTTTCTATTGAGGGCATGGTACGGCTCGTAAAATTTGTTGTTGGCTTCACGCTGTTAATTGAAGCAATCGGTGCAATTATATTATCTATTCGCTGGGCAGCTGATTTTGGGTTTCCGCGTTCTATATACTATGGTGTTTTTCACTCAGTATCGGCCTTTAATAATGCAGGGTTTGATATTATGGGCGAGTTCAGAAGTGTAACGGAATACGTTGGCGACTTTACCGTTATACTGACGCTCAGCTTTCTTTTTATAATCGGGGGAATTGGCTATATCGTTGTGCTTGATATTAAAAGAAACAGAAGTCTAAAGAGGCTTTCTTTGCATACAAAACTTGTTCTGCTGATGACACTTATCCTTAATTTATTAGGAGCCATTTTTATTTTTGCGCTTGAATATAGTAATCCCGGAACTTTAGGCGATTTGTCTTTAAAAGATAAAATACTGGGTGCTTATTTTCATGGGGTTGTTCCCAGGACTGCAGGATTTAACTCCCTCAATACGGGAGAATTAACATTAGGCTCCCAGCTTGTTACCATGCTTCTTATGTTCATCGGAGGAGGATCTGGAGGGACAGCCGGCGGAATTAAAGTAACAACCTTCGTGCTGATATTACTCGCTGTCAGAGCTTTAATAAAAGAAGAGGGTGAAGTCAATTTAATGGGAAGACGCATCCCAAAAGATCTGATATTCAGAGCCTTTACGATAACGGTATATTCAATCAGTTTTATATCATTTATATTGTTTATTTTATCGATAACGGAAGATGCACCATTGAACATGCTGCTGTTTGAAGTAATTTCCGCGTTTGGCACAGTGGGAATGTCCCTTGGTTTAACACCTGAATTAAGTGTCACAGGAAAGGCACTAATTTCTTTTATGATGTTTGCGGGCAGGGTAGGACCTTTAACACTTGCGTTTGCACTTGCAAGAAAAAGAGAAAAAGCCAACTATAAATATGCTGAAGAGAAGATTATGATTGGTTAAAAATTTTTAAAAAAAAGTTTTATTTGCCTCTTGGGGGAGGAGTTTTTTTGTTATGTTAAAGCTGTATAAAAACAGGATAGAGAAGAACTCTCTATCCTGTTTTTTGATGAAGTAATGTGGTTTTCACCTATTTAAACTGATTAATTTTAATAGGGGATTTTTCTTTTTATCCGTAATGTTTATCTCATTCTTTGAAAGTTTATCCTGGTTTTCCAATATCCATTTCTGCAATTCTTTCTTATCTTTACATTGGGTATGATATGTTTCACCGCATTTGCCAACAGCGTTGACTACGAATCTGCAATTATTCTCCATCGATACCACCCTATTTCCTTTAGTAGAATCTACATGCATTATAACAAGACAAGATTGAATTTCAATGGTTTTAGTGTAAAAAGTCTTTCCAGTTGATAAAATAAAAACAATTTTCGGTTTGTGAAATTTTCTTTTATAAAAAGAACCTGATAAATAATTTTAATTAACAATAAAAATGTAAAGACTTCTATTATCTTTTTAAAGTAAAATGGAAATATGTAACGGTTAGTAATAATAGATTAAAAATGTAAAATAGGAGTGCCTTTTATGGAAACTTTACTCATATACAAAGACGAAAAATCACATAAATTTTGGAAAATTAATGTTTCGGGAAAGAATTATACCGTTACTTATGGAAAAGTTGGCTCGATTGGATCCGTGAAAACAAAAGAATTTGAATCGGAAGCCATCTGCCAAAAAGAAGCTAATAAACTCATACAATCCAAGCTGAAAAAAGGTTATGCTGGAGCAGCTATAACAGCACAAGTGATCAAAGAAAGCACGATGACCGAAATGCTTTTCTGGGAAATGCTTGAAACAGCCAGGAGAAAAGGGGAAGATCCTGAAGAACAGCTTGAGTGGCTAATAAACCACTTATCGAGAAGACCAGTAAAAGACATTGTCATGTTTGACTATTGGTTTAACCAGAATTATAACAAATCATATACATCTAATCTGTGGGCGGCAGCTTATATTATTATGGGCGGCTGTTCAGATGATTGCTTCGATTATTTTAGGGCTTGGCTGCTTTATCAAGGTAAGGAAACATATGAAGCTATTATGAAAGATCCCGAAGAAATTATCCCTTGTCTTCGCGGTCTTGAAGAAGAAGAAGATATGCCACAGCTGGAAGAATTGCTATATGTCGCCAGTATGGCATATGAAGAGAAGACTGGCTTTGACGAAGACCAATATTATCATTTATACGAAAAGCTATCTGGAGATTCTTATGTTTTGCCTGATATTGAATTGGATTGGGACGAAGATGATGAAGAGGGCTTAAGAGAGAAGTATCCGAAGTTATGGGAAAGATACGGAGAAAATCCGCTGGAATATTAACAAATAGATCGGCTGCCTATTGAGGGCAGCCGATCTATTTTATTGAAGACTGTTGAATAAATAAAGTTATAAATACCTTTTGAATACGAAACTGAATTGAGTCGGAAGAAGATGGTCGCCATGAAGGCTTTATGAAGACGAAAAATCATTCAATAATAAGAAAAAGGTCGTCATGAAGGCTCTATGAAGACGAAAATTCATTCAATGATGAGAGAAAGGTCGCCATGAAGGCTTTATGAAGACGAAAAATTATTCAATGATGAGAGAAAGGTCGCCATAAAAGCTTTATGAAGACGAAAATTCATTCAATGATAAGATAAAGGTCGTCATGAAGGCTCTATGAAGACGAAAAATCATTCAATGATGAGAGAAAGGTCGCCATGAAGGCTTTATGAAGACGAAAAATCATTCAATGATGAGAGAAAGGTCGCCATGAAGGCTTTATGAAGACGAAAAATCATTCAATGATGAGAGAAAGGTCGCCATGAAGGCTTTATGAAGACGAAAAATCATTCAATGATGAGAGAAGGGTCTGCATGAAGGCTCTATGACGCCCAAAGTTCATTCGAATGAGAGAGAAAGGTGTTCATGATCGCTCTATGAAAACGAAAACACATACGAGTGAGAAAGAATGGTCCTCATGACCGCTATATGAAGACGACACAACACTTAATGGAGAGACAATGGTTCTCATGAAGCAGTCTGTTTCTGAAACAAACGATTGCTCATTAAAATCTGAATTTATAGGTAAATAGGTTTAGTTGATTTTAGATAAATAGTATAATAAATACATAAAATTATATGAAATAGATATACTCATTTTATTTGCCGTTGTGAAGATTTCAGGGAGTCATACAGGGGGAAATTTCATATGACAAAAATGATGCAGATAACAGACGAACTGAAGGATTGGATTGTTAGTACGTTAAAAAGTGATTTAAGTCCGATTGTGATCGCAAATGCTTTGATAAAAAAAGGTTTCGATAACCTTTTTGCTTATGAGACGCTTTTACATATTGTTGGAAATGAAGCGATTAAGACGACAGAGGTAAAGCAAATTAGGTATAATTATGAGGTCCCCGAGATTGGAAAAAAGGGGAATACCCTTTACACAAGTGACCGCGAAATAAAGGTCCTTTCCAGAAATGAAAAGCCATTTGTTCTGCATTTGGATTCTGTGCTTAGTCCTGAGGAATGTGATGAGCTCATCAGTCTTTCGAGGAGCCGCTTGCTGCCTTCCCGCGTTGTGGATACATCTTCCGGAGAAGAACGGGCAGCACAGAAGTGTGCCAGTTGAATCAGGAGAAAAATGGGTTGCAACCAAATGGATCCGGGAAAGCAATATTTATCATCATTAACGTTGACCGATTAAAAGTAAAAGGATGTTTTTCCAGGTGAAACTGATTAATAAACTATTCTCTAAGCAAAAGCCTGTAAAAGTTGAATTTTGCAAGCGAAATCTTGACGAGTTTTTAAAGGAAGAGAATTTTTCGGATTATAATGCTTTTCTAAATCAGAAGAATATTATCTATAAAGAATATGAGTGCCAAAGCAAATGTAAGGAATGCAAGCAGTCTCCATATTCAGTTGTAGATGGAGATTTTATTGCTGCGGAGAATTCTGGTGAATTATTGGTGAAGCTAAAAGAGCGGGCTGAGAAGTAAAAAATAACTGGCGTGTGTCTATCCGTACCAACTTGGATAGGCACTTTTTTACTATTCACAGATTACTTGTTAACTAATAAATCAAAAATTTTTGATAAAAAGATTGCAATTAGAAATAATTACTAATATAATCAAATTATAAATCAAAAAAAATTGATTTAAAAAGAAAGGGTGGCTAAATTGAAATTCTTTAAGCGTTTTTTGGGGAAAGAAACAAAGTCTTCTGATTGCTGTGGTGTTGATATTAAAGAAGTGGAGAATAGTCAGGATGAGTCTTGTTGTGTGACATCCGGTTCAGAGGACTTTTGTTGTAAGTAAAGCAGTAAGTAAATTTATACAGCTGCAATAAATACGTTCAAATAGGAGGGCTTATTTTTGAAAATTCATGTTGGAATTAATGTAACGGATTTAGATCAGTCGATTGACTTTTATTCCAAAGTGTTTGGTGCACAGCCTGTGAAAGTAAAGCAAGACTATGCAAAATTTATGATGGAAGACCCGGGCCTTAATTTCACGTTAAATCTGAAAGATAAGGTTTCCGGGAATCAGGTAGGTCACTTTGGGTTTCAGGTGGAAAATCAGGAGGAGGTACTTCAGCATAAAGACCGACTGGAAAAACTGGGCTTTTTTGCAAGAGAAGAGATGGATGTTACGTGCTGCTATGCAACACAGGATAAATTTTGGGTAACAGACCCGGACGGAAATGAATGGGAGTTTTTCTACACAAAAGCGGACGTGGAATCGACGGAAACGGACTCAGCATGTTGTTCAGCTGAGCCTGCGAAAATTGAAATTAAGGATGCCTCTTGCTGCTCATAAAGCTTTGGAAAACGCTGATTATGTCAGCGTTTTTTATTTTGCCTTAAAATAAAAGTAAAGGATTTGGATCAAGCGGATGCCTTTTTACATACATTATTCAAATGGATATTTGAATAATCTTCGTAAAAGGGTATAATATATTCAAGCGAAGGTTGGAATATAGAGGGGGATTAAGTTGGGTTCCAAGGATACTTGCGACATTTATTGTTATGACGAAGAGAAAGTTAATCGCATACAAGGGGAAATGCAGAAGGAAGACCTTTCTAGTGTTGCCCAATTGTTTAAGGCGCTTGCTGATGAGAATAGGGCAAAGATTTCCTTTGCATTGTGCCAGGATGATGAGCTGTGTGTTTGTGACATTGCCAATATCATAGGGGCAACTGTTGCAACAGCTTCCCACCATTTACGCACCCTTCATAAGCAAGGGATTGTGAAGTTTCGGAAAGAAGGCAAATTGGCATTCTATTCACTTGATGATGACCATATTAGACAGTTAATGATGATAGCATTAGCACATAAAAGCGAGGTGAAAGCCGATGTCTGAACAAGCACAATTAGCAGCTGAACAAGAAACGAAAACCTACCGTGTTCAAGGCTTTTCCTGAGCAGGCTGTGCTAAAACGTTCGAAGAGAACGTGAAACGCCTGGATGGCGTTTTAGATGCAAATGTTAATTTTGGTGCTTCAAAAATAACAGTTACAGGAACGGCCGGAATGGAAGCCATTGAAAAGGCTGGAGCCTTCGAGAACCTTAAGCTTCGTGCTGAAAATGAAAAAGCAGTGGAGCGGGGACCGTTCTGGAAACAAAAGGAGAATCTTAAAGTATATATATCAGCTGTTTTGCTGGTGATTAGCTGGTTTTTAAGTAAGCAATACGGTGAAGAACATTTTATTGCAGTCGCTGGATATGCAGCCGCCATTTTAATCGGCGGGTACACGTTATTTCAAAAAGGATTAAAAAATCTTGCCAGATTGAATTTTGATATGAGTACCCTTATGACGATTGCCATTATAGGTGCTGCAATCATTGGTGAATGGGGAGAAGGGGCCATGGTGGTCATTCTGTTTGCCATTAGTGAAGCCCTGGAGCGCTATTCAATGGATAAGGCTCGTCAATCAATTGAATCTTTGATGGACATTGCGCCAAAAGAAGCCTTAATTCGCCGGGGCAAGGAAGAAATGATGATCCATGTTGACGATATTCAAATTGGTGACGTAATGATTGTTAAGCCAGGGCAGAAGCTGGCGATGGATGGCATTGTAATTAAAGGTACTTCAACCTTGAACCAGGCATCGATTACTGGTGAAAGTGTTCCGGTCACAAAGACCATTGATGATGAGGTCTTTGCAGGAACGTTAAATGAGGAAGGCTTGCTGGAAGTAAAAGTATCAAAGCGGGTAGAAGATTCAACCATTGCGAAAATTATTCATTTGGTGGAAGAAGCGCAGGCAGAAAAAGCCCCTTCTCAGCAATTTGTAGATAAATTCGCGAAGTATTACACGCCAGCGGTCATTGTATTAGCCATTTTAATTGCCGTTCTTCCTCCACTATTTGGGGGAGACTGGAGCGAGTGGATTTATCAGGGATTGGCAGCGCTGGTAGTCGGCTGTCCGTGCGCACTTGTTGTTTCGACGCCAGTTGCTGTCGTTACAGCAATCGGCAATGCCGCCAGAAATGGTGTGCTAATTAAAGGCGGGATCCACCTGGAAGAAACAGGTGCCCTTAAGGCGATCGCTTTTGATAAAACAGGCACATTAACTAAGGGTGTACCGGCAGTTACGGATATTATAGCTTACAGCAATAATGAAAAAGAATTGCTGAAAATAACAGCTGTGATCGAGAAAGGCTCACAGCATCCCCTTGCTTCAGCCATTATGAAAAGAGCTGAAGAAAACGGATCTGATTTTAATCGTGTGGCTGCTGAGGATTTCCAATCCATAACAGGTAAAGGTGTCAAGGCTGTTTTCAATGGAGTGCTTTATTATGTAGGAAGCCCCAAGCTGTTTGAAGAGCTGCATGGAACCATTGATCGTGATAAAAATCAGCAGATTTCGGAGCTGCAGACGCAAGGAAAAACGGTCATGGTACTCGGAACCGAAAGAGAGATTCTTTTATTAATAGCCGTTGCGGACGAGATGAGAGACAGTTCCAAAGCGGTTATCAGCAAGCTCAACAGTATGGGAATTGAAACGGTTATGCTGACAGGCGATAATCAGCTAACTGCAGCAGCGGTTGGAAAACAAGTTGGTGTTGCGGACATTAAGGCTGACTTGCTTCCGCAAGATAAGTTAACCTTTATTAATGAGCTTCGTACTAACCATCAGAGTGTTGCAATGGTCGGCGATGGTGTAAATGATGCGCCAGCTCTTGCAGCATCGACGGTCGGTGTTGCCATGGGCGGGGCAGGGACCGATACAGCGCTGGAAACTGCTGATATTGCCCTGATGTCTGATGATCTAAGCAAATTGCCATATACAATTAAATTAAGCCGCAAAGCTTTAGGGATTATTAAGCAAAACATTACATTTTCCTTAGCAATAAAAGCCTTGGCATTACTGCTTGTTGTGCCGGGCTGGCTGACTTTATGGATTGCGATTTTTGCAGACATGGGTGCAACCTTGCTGGTAACACTGAATAGTTTAAGATTGTTGAGAATAAAAGAGTAAACATTTTTGAGGCGGTGCTGCTGGTTGGCATCGCCTTTTTTCTTTAAATTAGACGTGTTAATTACATACCCCATGTGGTATGATTGAGGCAGCAGTTAAGAATTTTGGAAAAAGAAAGGAAGCCTTCAACATATTATATAAGAGGGAGCTCTTGGAAGGGGTGAGTAGAGATGCCAAAAAAAATAGAGCAGGAGCCGGAGTGGCTGCAGAGTTACATTGACTCACCGGAAAAGCAGCAAAAGCTATATAAGCGGACGCTATTTATTGTCGTCCTTTCGCAAATATTCGGAGGTGCAGGGCTTGCAGCAGGCATTGCTGTTGGCGCTCTGCTTGCCAAGGATATGCTGGGCACTGACAGTTATGCAGGTCTGCCGATTGCCTTATTTACACTTGGTTCTGCCGGAGCCGCCTTGATTGTCGGCCGGCTGTCTGAACGATACGGCCGGCGGTTCGGGCTCACAGCGGGATTCCTGGCTGGAGGGGCAGGGGCTCTGGGAGTCGTTGGGGCAGCTGTCACAAATAGTATTCTGCTACTGTTCGTTTCTCTGGTTATTTACGGAGCCGGAACTGCAACAAACCTGCAGGCCAGATATGCAGGGACCGATTTGGCCAATTCACAGCAAAGGGCAACAGCTGTCAGCATTGCCATGGTATCAACAACATTAGGTGCAGTTGCAGGTCCCAACCTTGTTGGTGTGATGGGGACATTTGCGACAGGAATTGGTGTTCCCGCTTTATCAGGACCTTTTATTTTAGCGGGAGCAGCATATATTTTAGCCGGATTCGTTCTTTTGGTATTCCTGCGGCCAGATCCTCTAGTGGTGGCAAAGGCTCTGGCAGGAGTGCAGAATCAAGAAAAGGGTAGCATTCAAAAAGAAAATGCCCATACGGCATCGGAAAATAAAAAGGGAATCATTGCAGCAGGAACCTTAATGGTATTAACACATCTGGTGATGGTGGCCATTATGACGATGACCCCTGTCCATATGGGACATCATGGCCATGGGTTAAGTGCAGTGGGCATGATTATCGGTTTCCATATTGGTGCTATGTACCTTCCATCCCTGCTGACGGGAATTCTTGTAGATAAGCTGGGACGGAGTACGATGGCAATCGCATCAGGAGGTACACTGCTGGCTGCTGGACTCCTGGGCGCCGCGGCACCTGGAGATTCGGTGCTGATCCTTACGATTGCACTTATATTATTAGGTATAGGCTGGAACTTTGGCTTGATCAGCGGCACGGCTATTCTCGTGGATTCAACAGACCTTTCCAATCGTGCCAGAACACAAGGAACGATTGATGTTATGGTTGCTTTGTCCGGGGCAACGGGCGGCGCACTGTCAGGCATGATTGTTGCCAACTCTAGTTACGCAGGACTTTCGATAGCAGGCGGAATCCTGTCATTGGTGTTGATACCGGTTGTCGTCTGGTCACAGAAAAAAACAAAAGTTAAGGAAGATAGTTTGCAGTCACATGATGGCTGATGATTTTAAAAAAATAATGACCAGTATCTTTTTACTTACCTCGTGTTGAGTATTCCTTTTTCTGAGTATATTACATGCTAATTAACCTTCCATAATTTTAGCTGGAAGGTTTTTAGCTTAGTATGGGGGATTCCAAAATAGGATTATGTCGTGGAATGAATTAATGGAATGGGCATGCAAACTGACAGGTATTGTAAGTTCTTTTTGATTTATAATGTTTAGATAAATCACAATCATCTTATTGGATATCAGCAAACATATCCATTATCGAATTTTGAATTAACGGAGCAAATTGTTAAAAAGATTTTCAAAGAAGGGTTGATTATTTTTTAGATCTGAAATAAAATAAGAAAAATCAGAAAAATTGAACAGGAAACACAATGAAAGGGAGTATTAAGGAATATTTATTGTTTAGAGAGCTGCCGGCCGGTGAAAGGCAGTCAGTAAATTCCCCAACTCGCCCTGGAGTGGTAAGGCTGATATGTAGGCCTTAACGGTTGACCGCCGTAATCCAGTCGTTAAGCGGGTTCGTTTTGTTTTTTAGCGAATCAAAAAGAGTGGTACCACGTAGGCATAGCCTGTCGTCTCTTATGAGATGGCAGGCTTTTTATTTTTAACGAACTCAAATTAATTGTGAAAAGGTGGTTGTCAACGTGAAAAATAATGAAAAGTATTCAAGAGGTTATTTTATGCCCCCGGTGAAAAGCTTGAAATGGTCTGAGAAGGAGTATATTACTGAAGCTCCGACCTGGTGCAGTGTCGATCTTCGAGATGGAAATCAGGCCTTGGTAGTCCCTATGAGCTTAGAGGAAAAGCTGGAATATTTTCAATTGCTTTTGAAAGTGGGTTTCAAGGAGATAGAAGTTGGCTTCCCCGCTGCCTCTGAAACAGAATATGCTTTTTTGCGGACATTGATTGAACAGGATTTAATTCCGGAAGACGTAACGATTCAAGTGCTGACACAGTCAAGAGAACATATCATACGAAAAACGTTTGAATCGCTGCAAGGTGTAAATAAAGCAGTGGTCCATCTGTACAATTCAACTTCAGTGGCTCAGCGCGAGCAAGTATTCAGGAAATCGGAAGAAGAAATTATAGACATTGCTGTAACCGGTGCAAAACTGCTCAAGAAATATGCTGCTGAAACCGAGGGAAACTTTCAATTTCAATATTCACCGGAAAGCTTCACCGGTACAGAAATGGAATTTGCCCTTGAAATATCAAACCGGGTACTGGATATATGGCAGCCAACAGCTGAAAACAAGGTAATTATCAACCTTCCCGCTACGGTGTCAATGTCGATGCCTCATGTTTACGCAAGCCAAATCGAGTTCATGAGTGATCATTTGCACTATCGTGACAATGTGATTCTCTCACTGCATCCGCATAATGACAGAGGAACTGGTGTGGCAGATGCAGAGCTGGGCATGCTTGCCGGAGCCCAAAGGGTGGAAGGAACGCTGTTTGGAAATGGAGAAAGAACAGGAAACGTTGACATCGTCACACTAGCTTTAAATATGTTTTCACATGGGGTTAATCCAAAGCTTAATCTTGAAAATATACGTGAAATTATATCAAGTTATGAAGAGTTAACAAGAATGAAAGTTCATGAAAGACATCCTTATGGGGGAGAGCTTGTTTTTACTGCCTTTTCAGGATCCCATCAGGATGCCATTGCTAAAGGGATGAAATGGCGTGAGGAAAGAGAACGCCAGTATTGGACAGTGCCTTATCTATTAATTGATCCAAAGGATATCGGCAGAGAGTACGAAGGGGATATAATCCGTATTAATAGCCAATCCGGCAAGGGGGGAATCGGTTATGTTCTTGAGCAAAACTTTGGGCTTGACCTTCCAGCCAAAATGCGTGAAAGCTTTGGTTATAGTGTAAAAGATGAATCAGACCGCTTACACAAAGAGCTTTTGCCAAATGAAATCTATGATATCTTTATAAATAAATATGTGAATAAAAATAGCCCTGTTGAGTTCATTAATTATAGATTTACTCAAAATGAAAACTACGAAACAATTGTATCTATCAGAATAGATAATGAAGCACATGAATTTATTGGCGAGGGAAATGGAAGGCTGGATGCCATCAGCAATATTCTCAGAACCAAACTCGGCATCAACTTTAAAGATTTAGTCTATAAGGAGCATGCCCTTGAAATAGGCTCTGGGTCAAATGCTGTATCTTATGTAGGTTTCACCGCTTCGGATGGTGAGGTTTATTGGGGCTGCGGGATTGACGCAGATATTATGACATCCTCTGTAAAAGCTCTGTTCAGTGCTGTCAACAACATGATCGAGAATGTCCAGCTTCCGCTTCAAGAAGGATTATCAGCATTAAAAAATTAAGGAATATTAGCCCTTCTAAAAAAAGCCGTAATAACGAGTAATATTCAGAAAAATATAAAAGATAAAGGTGAATTGCCGAAATATAACTAAATATTAGATTTTATTTCTTTTTTTTAATGTTGAAACTATCCTGTGTCTTTTTTATATTAAAAGTGTCAAAGTTATGCATTTCTGTTTAGAAGGAGGGATGCATATCAAATACTTTTGTATCCGCTGTGACTGGAGATGTCATATTGTCAAGGAGAGAGCCAGCACATTTAAGGTTGGGGCTGAGCATGGTGGAATGTAGGACGAGGGACAACCTTGTCCATATTGATGAAAGAGGTTTTAACCAAAGGCTCTGTTAAATTAGCCTGTTGATTTCAGCACGAGGCACTCCCTTTCCGCGGGCGGTCCGGGAGCCTCCTCGTCGCTATGCTCCTGCGGGGTCTCCCTTTGATCCGCACTCCCGCAGGACATTGAATAAGCTTCCGCGAATAAACACCGCACGAAGAAAATGCGCTAGCATTTTCGAGGATCTCGTGCCTTCCGCTCCAATCAACAGGGTGTTAAAAACAACAATAAGTTTTAACAGAGCCTAACCAAATAAACAACTTTTATTGGAGGCGTTAAGAATGACTACGAAAGCAGCACGCAAGCGTAGGAAGATTAAGCGTTTCCTTCAAAAGGAATTAAAAAAAGGCAGAGTAAAAAGGGGCAAAGCGATCGCTGCAGTTTAAGGCGCAATTAACTAGTCCAAAAGCAGAAACCGGGGTATGGCAATACCTCGGTTTTGTTATTTCATTTTAGCTGAATTTAAAAGTTTTCCTCTAATATAGCTGCTGATTTTGGCAAGGCAGATTAAGCATATGGAATGTAACCTACAAAATTTTTTTAGGAGGATTAAAATGAGTACTCCTGTCATAAGCACAGAACGATTAATTTTAAGAAAAATGAATAAAGATGATGTGGAAAATCTAATGCAAATATTTTCAGATTCCGAGGCTATGAAGTATTATCCATCAACTAAGGATGAAAAGCAGACGATGGAGTGGATTGACTGGACTTTGGTGAATTATGCTAAATATGGTGTTGGTCTTTGGATCGTGAAGAGTAAAGAAACCGGAGAATTTCTTGGACAGTGCGGCCTTGTTCCGCAAGAAGTTGATGGTGTGACCGAAATGGAGATAGGATATCTGTTTGCCAGACGTGTATGGGGAAAGGGATATGCAACAGAAGCGGCGTTTGCTTGCAAGAATTACGGTTTTAACCAGATGAAGTTAAAGAAGATAATCTCATTACCCGATGTCCATAATATTCCTTCTGCAAAGGTAGCTGAGCGGATTGGGATGAAGATTGAAAAGACCTTTCATAAATGGGGAAAAGATGTATTCGTTTACTCAATCACAAAATAGTCTTTTATGAGGCAGGTGAAGGGGATTGGAAGTAATTGAACTGCAGAAAATGGAAATCAGAAATGCTCTGGATTTAGTGTGGAATGTTTTTTTGGAATTCGAAGCACCTGACTACTCTGAACAAGGTATTGAAGAATTTAGTAAGTTTATATCCTACGATTCCATCATTACAAAGTTAGGAGAAGGAGAATTACACTTTTGGGGATGTAAAGTTAATGATAAGTTAGTTGGGGTAATTGCAACACGCAGCATTAACCATATTTGTTTGCTGTTTGTAAAAAAGGAATTTCAACGGCGGGGGATAGCAAGGACTTTATTTGAGTTAGTTAAAGAGGGTTGCAGTAAGCATAAACATATTGGATGTATAACTGTTAATTCATCTCCTTATGCGGTCGAAGTTTATCATCGTCTCGGGTTTGAAGATACTGATCAAGTGCTAACGTTAAATGGGATCCGGTTTACGCCTATGTCGTATTTGTTAAAATAAGTTCACTGAGAAGACCCTGCAAAATGGTGCACGAAATGTCGGATGGGAAGTTTCATCACCTGCTAAAGTATGGGTATAAGGAGGTCATCGAAGTGGAATCGCTCAAAACTATGAATAATGCCATGAAATTTATTGAAGATCATCTGACAGAGGAAATTAATTTTAAGGAAGCTGCAAGTAAAGCTTATTGCTCGGAATATCACTTTAAAAGAATGTTTTCCTTCCTTGCAGGAATTTCCCTTTCTGAGTATATTCGCCGCAGAAGACTGACGCTGGCGGCATTCGATTTAAAAGATCCAAACAGGAAGGTTATTGATATTGCCGTCAAATACGGATATAGCTCACCAGACGCTTTTTCAAGGGCGTTCCAGCAGTTACATGGCATCACACCGACAGAAGCAAGAATTAGTGGTCATTCACTTAAAGCGTATCCGCCAATGACCTTCCAATTATCCATACAGGGAGGCAATGAAATGAACTATCGAATTGTTGAAAAAGAAGCATTCCGCATTGCAGGGATTAAAAAAAGAGTGCCCATTGTATTCAGCGGAGTTAATCCTGAGATTGCAGCAATGTGGCAAGGCTTAGATGAAGAAAGCATTAATGAACTTAAAAATCTATCGAATATTGAACCATCTGGAATAATCAGCGCATCAACGAATTTTTCTGAAGGCAGAATGGAGGAAAAGGGGGAGCTGGATCATTATATTGGTGCAGCAACGACAAAGGAGTGTCCCGAAAACTTAGCCATGCTTGAAGTACCTGCATCCACATGGGCGGTGTTCCAATCGGTCGGACCATTTCCTGAAACACTGCAAAATGTATGGGGGCGCATTTATTCCGAATGGCTTCCAGCTTCAAATTATGAACAAAGAGAAGGTCCGGAGATTCTATGGAATGAAAATAAAGATACTGGCTCACCTACTTTTATAAGTGAAATTTGGATACCGGTTTTGAAAAAGTAAGATATGTTAAAAATAGCTTCCCGCAAACGAGGGAAGCTTTTACTCTATTCCATCCACTTTTTATAAAGAGCATCAAATTTGCCCTGCAGCTTCATTTCATCCATCCACATTTCAAGGTAACTGGCATAGATGAAGTCACCGCGGGGAATCATATAGCCTTTTTCGTTGTTTGTAAAAGGGGCGTCTGTCAGGGCTGCATATAATCGTGAATCCTCCTTAGCATAAAGAATTGCTTCCACTGTGTCAGTAATCATAACATCATACGTTCCATCGGCCACCAGGCCAGGAATATCAAGATTGTTCTCTACAACTGTTACATCTGCATTTTTCAAAAATTGTCTGACAAAGACTTCATTTGTACCGCCTGGATTTACGCCAATGCGGACGGAAGGCTTGTTGATGTCTTCGATGGAAAGATACTTATCCTTATCTTCAGCCCGTATTAAAGGTACTTTTCCAAATGAAAGGTAGCCCTGCGATACATACGCAGTTTTTTGTCTGGAAGTATTACGTGTTACACCGCCGACAGCAATATCAAATTTATCTGCCTGCAGGTCTTTCATCATGTTGGGCCAGGTAGTTGCGACAAACCGCACCTCCACGCCGAGATCCCTAGCAAGTTCTTTGGCAGCATCCACGTCATAGCCTTCAAAATCGTTTGTCTCTGGATCCAAATATGTAAAAGGCTTGTAGTCCCCGGTCATGCCTACTCGTATGTATCCTCTCTCGATAATTTCATCCAACTGGGAAGCTTCAGCTTTTTTCTGATGGCCCGGAGCCTTTTCTGATGCGGATTCAGCAGAAGCATTTTGTGCAGAAATCAGGTCGTGGCTGACATAACCGGTTCCAATAAGAGATAAACTGAGAACTCCGGCGAGTAATGCTTTTTTCCATTTCTTTAACATGTGTGTTCCTCCTTTTATGGGTGTGTAAAAAAAAATAATATATATATTGTAGTTTAAATAGTTAGATATTTCTGTTAAATAAAGAGAAATAAATAGATTTACCTACTAGAATTTTACAAACCCCTTCAAAAGTAATAGGGGAAGAGTGTATGCATGCAATGAAAAAAGTAATTTTTAAATGGGGAGCCCACTTTGTAGGCAAGGTAAGAATATAATGTGTTTTTCCTGTGAGGCAAATTTGTACGAGGAACAGCATTAATAGTCTGTTTCTGCAATGAATAGGAGATCCTATTTCCAGCCTTATGGGGATATCGTCAACTCGGCTCATATATCATCAACTGCCAAAATAAAAAGGAAGGAGCATGTTTACTCCTTCCCGGCACCTAATTCGACAGCTAATTCAAGAATTGTTTTATTGATCCGCCATACATAGTAAAGATGGTGAATAAGGTCACGCTGGGATTGTTTTCTGGTTGGAGCGAGTCGTTCAATTTGTTCCCGTTCTTCTTCAAGGCTGTAGACCAGCGCTCCGTCACCGTTGCCTTTTATCACTTCTATCAATGTTTCGATATTCAGATCCAGTTTTTCTTCGATCCTCTTGAAGACATCCACTAATTCGTCCGGGTAGTCAAAGCCCTTCCGATAGGAGGAGGCAACTAAATGTCTGGCATAGTAATTGATTGCAGCGAATATCGTGATCCATCTGTTTACATCCGAGTTGCGGGGGGACCCAGGTTTTTGGGTAAGTGATGCGGCTTCCGTTTTGATTGTCTGCAGTTTTTGATCAAGGGTGAACGCACTCCCGGATAGTTCCTTTACATTTACATCTTCTCTAAACCCCCGTACATACTCCGTTACATAAGGCTTAAGCTCTGTTAAAAATTCATTAAAGGAGTCAGCAACCTTGTCCTTTGTTTTTTTGGGAAAAACAAACGTTGAAACACCGAATGCAATGGCAGCACCGGCAATTGTATCAATGACGCGGGCTCCGATAAGGGAAAAAGAAATTCCGCCAAGTAAAAGGTCATACATAAAAGCGACCAGCATGGTAATGAACATGCTCATTAAGGTGTAAGATACCTCAAGCAAATAGAAGGCGAAAAAGACGGCCACAAAAATCAGCGTGACTTCCAGCTCAGTATGGCCAGATACCAGCTTAGCCAGCGTAAATCCTATCACTGCGCCAATAATGGTACCGAGCGAGCGCTGAAACCCTTTTGTGTAAGTACGGCCTATTGATTCCGTGCCAAGCAGGACGATAAACGCTGTCAGGAGTACCCAGTAAGGCTGGGCAGGCGAGATGATTTGGCCGACAATGATGGATAAAACTGCGGCAACTAAAGCCTGATAAGCTTTTTTAGTGGAAGGCTTTAGACTCTTCTCTTCATCTTCCGAATCGCTTTCATCTGAATCCTTTTCAGAATCTTTGTCCATATCTTCATCAGCTTCTTCAGGCTTCTCTTCAAATTTTTTTACACTATGCAGCGCTTGCTGGATAGTAATCGCACCTTCGATCACATGGTTCGCAATCGACTCAATCCGCCGGATTAAAAAGAACCATCCTGCATGCTGATCTTCACGATTAAATAAATCCATAATTAACAGGCGGAGTGCCTGGACGGCCAGTTCTGCTTCTTGGAGATTTTGTTTTTCATACTGATGGGCTAGTACCTCCGCATCACGGAGAGATTGGATTACCCAAATCAGAAGCCTTCTTAGTTCATCAATGTCAAAGGCGTCAGCTTTTTTTAAGCTTCGTATCGAGTCAGTCAGTGTTTCAATCAGCATACCAGTATCAAAAACGTATAGCCTCAGCTGAGAGGGGGTTAAGCCCGGCCATAGCTTCTGTACATCATCCTCATTTATATATTCAGAAGCAATGATGGCATATTCTCTTAGCTTCAGTACATTCTTCTGCAGCTCTTTTTTTCGCTGGAGGCTTAATTCCTTATCCTGCATACCCTCTATTAAAAGATTAAAGGTAAGGTTACTTTGGATATGAAAAGAACGGATGCTCCTTCTTAAGTTTTTCGCGGAATCCTGGAAAAGGATGAAATTAAACAAGAAAGCATATGTAATTCCGATCCCTATACCTATGTAAAACCAGGGAAGCTGGCTGCTCGTCAGATTTAGGATTGAAGAAAAATAAACTGTCATGAAACCGATCATGCATAAAGAAAAATACCTAACTCCAAAACGGGTTAAATAAAAGCTGCCGAAAATTAAGATGATCATGGCTATATCAATGTAATAGGTATTGTATGCCAAATAGGAGCCAAGCGTAATTCCAGCCATAGCTGAAACGCCAAGTAGGTAAGTGGTCAGGATTTTTTTCCTTTTCGTATCATCCATTACAATCATGATGCCCATCATCCCGGCCATTCCGGAAACGATTGCCGGAGTAAGTGCATTAAATCCGGCTGCATGCATGATAAACAGAGTTGTAAAGACAGAGGCCATTAAACTGAGGGTAGCCCGTCCCGCTTTTTGAAACCGGATAAGTCCGGGGTCAGAAGCCAGTAAACGCCCAAGCCATGGGTGTTTTATATGCAGTTCTTTCATTATGTCACCAATCTTTGCAAAATTTTTCATTTAGAGTGCTAAAGTATATATTAACACTCGCCGTTTTAATAACCAAGTGAACCATATTCAGATGATTTTACCCTATCATCAACTTTTAAAAACCTAAGAGAAATTCTTTATTTTCAGTTTAAAGAGGGAACAAATGTTCTATAATAAAGTATGGAGGGATTTACAATGCCACTTAGGGACAGAGGATTATTAAAATGGCTTCCTGCACACTTTATGCCGGAACAGAGAGCCATGCTAAAAAAACTGGAAATCGAACAGAATTTTCAAAACAAACCGCTTATCGATGAGTATGAAATGCTGGAATACGAAAACAGGGTTCACTATGCCATGGAGTTTGCTTTTTTCGTAAGTGTAAAGGTATGGAGAGAAGGCTATTTTTATGACATCAAGGGAAGAGTGAACAGGCTGGATGGGTTTAGCAAAAAGATTTACTTAGAAACAGACGATCGTTACATACAAAACATCACCTTTGATGAAATAGTCGGGATGGAGGTAGAAGAATAGTCACTGTAAATCTCTTTAATTGACTGTAAGTTTTTTCGAAAAGAACGCGGAGTATTTCCCAAGAGCAAATCTTTCTTCGGTAAAACCGGTAAATGTTTGTAATTAACAGGCACGAATGATAGCCTTAACGAGCATAGTTTATTTTTTCTATGCAAAGGGGATTATCTACGATGGTAAGTCAATCGGAGTATTTACTTTTTCTTAGAGAACTTGGACGCTTGCATATTGATCTCAAAAACTGCAGCGATACCCAAGTCTGCAATGACATCTGCCAGGATATTCTCTTACTTCAAAAGACTTTAGGCTTGACTGCTATTGATTAGCGGTCTTTTTATTGCTTTTATTATTATATATGGCAAGTGCGATGAACTTGCCTGTTTGATTTCCGCTGTAGATCTCAGTGAACCGGGGGTGGTCCGGGATCATCCTCGAATGAACATGCACGAAGAAAAGCGTGGAACTCGCGCCTTCCATTGCATCCACAGTGTGCTAATATCAGCTTTTTAAATCTGTCTTACAATTTGGCTTGTGAACCATCAGAATAAAATGGCCCTCCATTAAAGAAACTAATTAAAAAATGGTAAGGGGTATTGTATGTTTAAGCTAAAGCCGATTAAGATTCATGCAGAAAAATTGGATGAAAGTCAAAAGCTGACTTCTGCAGAGATGGGGAAGCTTTGGGCTACTTATATGGGAAACAGTATGTCCTCGCTAATTTTAAGATATTTTCTGCAGCATGTGGAGGATAAAGAAATTAAATTGCTGCTTCAAAATGGATTAAATCTGAGCGAGAACTTTATGAAGGCAATAAAGGGTTTTTTTGAAAAGGACAATTTCCCAATTCCTTTAGGCTTTACTGATGATGATGTAAACCTTGATGCACCTAGATTGTTTGAAGATGAATTTTATGCCCACTATATTAAATATGCAGCAAAAGCGGGGTTAAGCTTATATGCTGTAGCAATTCCCCTAGTGATGAGAGATGATATTATGGCATTTTTCTCCGATTGCAGCAAATCAACGAGTGAGCTGTTAGGGCAGATTAATCATGTTTTAATCGAAAAAGGCTTCCTTATCAAACCGCCTATTATACCGGTACCGGAAAGCATTAAATTTGTTGAAAAACATAATTATTTTAAAGGGTTTGTGGGAGATATCCGCCCCCTTCACGCATTAGAAATTACGCACCTATTTGATAACGTAGAAAATAACGCAACAAGCAAAGCATTATTAATCGGTTTTACTAAAGTTGCCAAGGATGAAAAGGTAAAAGATTTTTTACAAAGAGGTTTAGACATAACCAATACAGCTGCAACGCAGTTTAGAGACAAATTACATAAAGGAAACCTGCCGTCACCAGCAATTTTGGATCATTTGGTAACCAGTTCTTCATTTCCGCCTTTTTCTGATAAATTAATGCTATTCCACAAGGTGGATATGTTTTCCATGAAGATAAGGTCGTTTGCCAATTCAGCTGCTGTGAACGGTAGAAGAGATTTAGCACTTTTATATGCAAAAGCGATGATGAGAGTTTCTGTATATGCAGAGGACGGTGCGAACATGATGATTGAGAAGGGCTGGATGGAACAACCGCCTCATGCCAGGGATTAATGATTATTACAGGGATAAAACGCTTGGCATATTCATTCGTTCAAGCGTTTTTTTTATAACCGTTACATAGTCCACTCCGAACCACAACGGAAACTTCTATAATAAATAAAAAAACAAGTCTTATCATATCCATTTTTTAGAATTTTTAGATATAATAAAAAGAAAGAGACTCTTGGAGGGAAATATGGGCAATGCATTAGAGAAAGCGATTGTTCTACGCAATATTGGCAAGTATAAAGAATCTAACGAACTACTTTTAAGATTAGTGAGCGAATTCCCGGATGATCCAATTATAAATTTTCAATGTGCCTGGAGTTTAGATGTGCTTGGTAAAGAATCAAAGGCAGTGGGTTTTTACGAAAAAGCGATTGAACTTGGGCTTCAGGATGAGGACCTGCAGGGTGCCATACTGGGTCTTGGCAGTACATATAGGACGTTGGGAGAATATGAAAAATCAAAAAATGTATTGCAACAGGGAATGGATCAATTTCCAGACAGCCGGTCAATCCAGGTGTTTTATTCCATGACTCTTTATAATTTGGGAGAGCACAGCTCGGCAATGGAGCTGCTTCTCAAGTGCCTGGCCGAAACTACAGCTGATCAGGAAATAATAAAATATAAGAAAGCGATCAATTTCTATTCTAATCACTTGGACAAAGCCTGAAATTAAATAAAAGTTTAATAGAAATGGAGAGATATTCAGAGTGAAGGCTCTTTCATATAGAAAAATAAACTTACTTCTTGGTATGGTTACAATGGTATAATAATCGGAAACATCAAGAAGTTTAAGGAGATTTATAAATGAGCGAGTTATTTGTAGATTTGATAGATGATTTGAAAAAGTCGAATGGCGGCCATATCCTTTATCACTACGATCAGATCGACTGTTACCGCAAAAATGCGGTTTCCTATATTGTAGCAGGAGTTGAAAACGGAGGTCATGTGATGTTTGTGGAAAATGACCGAAATCTTCCTCA
The DNA here is from genome assembly GCF_058145115.1 of Cytobacillus sp. C11.1. Taxonomy (NCBI): domain Bacteria; kingdom Bacillati; phylum Bacillota; class Bacilli; order Caryophanales; family Bacillaceae; genus Cytobacillus; species Cytobacillus sp. C11.1. The sequence goes on from NZ_CM176935.1 coordinate 2,954,541, forward strand.
TATAAAAAAAGAATTGGACAAGCATTTAAGCAAGGACGAATGGGCCAGAGTCCATTTTGCTAATAACTTTGATTTCTATTATTCTAATGGTAATTTTAATCCAGAGACAGTTATGAACTATTTCATAAAAAATGTCCAGCCCTATCTGGAAAGCGGTGCAGTGGTGTGTACATGGGGACTTGTGGAATGGGGAAATGTGGAGGAATACATTCCGAAAATAGAAGAGTATGAAAAGAAGTTAGATGAGATGGTACCTGATAAGGGCATTATTTCATTATGTGCCTATGATAACAAGAATACACCTGATGAATTAAAAGAAAGATTAAAGCGCTGCCATGGGGTGCTGATTACAGATCGTGAATACAAATACCTGCAAAATTAAAATAGAAGCTTTTTTTTGAGGAGAAACTAATGGGAAATATAACCTTTAAAGATATCTATAAACCTGGGCAGACCATCCTGGAAAATGAGCTTTACATTCATCATCATAATCCGGAAATGCTGCTGCAGTATGACAGTAATTTTATCAGTTTTAAAAAGATGCCGACCATAAAAGAATTCATAGAAGCTCAAGATTATCTAAGAGACTATCATAAAGAGCATGGACAAAAGCATGTTCGTTTTTATTTTCCGGAAGGTGAGCCGCTTTCACAGGAGTTAAAAGACCTCTTTAGGGAAGAGGAGGATTATTCAATCGGATTCCTGGAGCTTTTCGCAATACAGCCGGAGAACTTTCCTGCTATGAAAGAAATTCCTGAGATTATTGTTGAAAATGTAACGGATGAAACATGGGATGATTATTTAAAGTTTCAATATGAACATGATTCGGTTTATGGGGATGATTATGCTGAAAAAAAGCAAAGTCAGCACTTGCGGAACTATAACCATCAAGGTATTCAGCAAATTCTAGCTTTTTACAAGGGACCGGCTGGATCAGTTGATGTCATTTTAAAAGATCATACAGCTGAAATCGATGGTTTAATGGTGCATGAAGACTTCCAGAAAAAAGGCATTGGCAGCCGTCTGCAGAAATTTGTGATGAATCAATTTCATGATAGAACGGTTATACTGGTCGCTGACGGGGAAGATACCCCAAAGGAGATGTACCGCAAGCAAAACTATCAGTTTCTTGTAAAGCAGTATCAAGCATTAAAAGTATATGAATGAATAAGTGTCTGGTTCTTTGAGAGCCGGACATTTTTTTATTGGAGCGAATGAAACACTGTTCTGTTAGAGGAGATGGAAATCGGGCAAATAACGATGGTGAAACAGTGGTTTTGTCGAAAAAAATCGAGATAGAAAGAAAAAAATCCGTTTCATAGTGTAACAGTGTTATGTTACAATCAATTCACCAGAAGGGAGTCCTGAAATTGAGCGAGGAATTGATTTCTAAAAAAGATGTGCTGGATTTAACAGGCATATCCTACGGGCAGCTTTATCGATGGAAAAGAAAAAACTTGATTCCCGAGGATTGGTTTGTAAGGAAATCTACCTTTACGGGCCAAGAGACGTTTTTTCCAAAAGAGAAAATACTGGAACGGATCGAGAAAATACAGAAAATGAAGGATACACTTTCGCTGGATGAATTAGCGGATATGTTTTCCCCCAGTACCGCCAACCTCAGGATGACAAGGGCGGGCATTATAGCTAAAGGAATTGCATCCGAACCGGTTTTGAATATTTTTCTCGAACAACAAGGTGAAATGAATGAATTTGATTTTCATCACCTAATGAGTTTATATTTTCTTTCTGCCTTGCTGGAATCAGGAGATATTCATTTAGAAGAAGGGAAAATGCTTCTGCAGCTATTAAACGATCACCAGAAAATAGTCCATCAGCAAGATACGGTTATCTACTTCATACGGAAGCTGGGCATTTCCAGCTGTCTATTTTCGGTAAAGGGTGAAGAGCTGTATTTTGAAAAAGGGACAAAAGTTGTCACAACTTTATCAGTAGGCCAAAGTGCAGAAGAATTAAAATCAAAATTGATGTAGGAGGAAGAACTGTGAATACAAAAGCATTAGGCAATTTAGTGATCAACGGAATAGGGTCGTCAAATGGAGGTTTATTTGAAAAAGTTGAGTTAAATGGGAAGGGAACGGTAAATGGAGATACGGAATGCGTTAAGCTTTATTGTAACGGTACCGGTACAATCCATGGGAATGTAAAAACGGATAAGGCGAAGATTAGTGGCGCGGCAAAAATCAATGGAGCAGTAAAAGCGGAGGAGCTCATTATCAATGGTTCTGCCTCCATTTCTGAAACAGTCAGCAGCAAAGTGGTGGAGGTGTCTGGAAAATCATCCATAGGTGGATCTGTAAAATGTGATGACATGATTGTGAACGGAAAGGTATCGATAGAAGGCGATTGCGAAGCGGAAAACTTCCGTGCAGAGGGGGCATTTTCTGTAGCTGGTTTATTGAATGCTGAAATAATTGATATAAAGCTATTTGGAGACAGCAGAGCGAAAGAGATTGGCGGCAGAAATATAAAAGTAGTACAGCATAAAGAAAGCTTATTCAAATTAATTAAATCCATATTGCCATTGAAGCTTGAGGCAGAGGTTATTGAAGGCGATGAAATCGAGCTGGAAGGAACAGTGGCTACAGTTGTAAGGGGGAGAAATGTAAAAATCGGGAAAAATTGCGAAATCGGGCTTGTTGAATATTCAGGTGAATATAAGTGCCAACCGGGTGCGCTGGTTAAAGAATCCCGCAAAATATAAGAAGGGGGGAGTCTCTGTGGCTGGAATAAGTAATATCAGCATCCAATGGACTGGCAGCACCTCGGGTGGCACTCTTAGAAAAATGGCCATTAGAGCTTTTATCTGGGTTATTGGAAGTATAATAAATTCGTAGGCAAAGAACTTCCAGTGTCTGATCTCTGTAATGCTCCAGAGATCAGGCACTTTTATTTTGTTATAGATGAACACATTATCCCCTTATGCCTGCTTCTTTCCCTTTAACATCGGCGCTAATTAATTGGAGCTCGCATACCGTATTAATAGTTTTATTTACAGGCAATTAAATGATTCACAGGTCGAGGTTTTTACCCTAAGGGTTATGAAGAAAGCCAGATAAGTTCATGGGGCAGATTTTGTGTTTATAGTTGCAAAGGAGACCAAATTTTGAACAGGGATATTTAGTTTTTAAGCATAGTGTACAAAAAGAGTTAAATATAATCTAAATATAGTAAATAAAACGACAAAAAAATAAAAAAAATTTTTAAATATGTAAGCGCTTTAAAGGGTTGAAGTTTTCTGAAGACTTTGATAAGATTTAAAAAACTGAAAAGGCTATGTGTGACTGGCGAGACACGGATTACCGTGAGGGAGCACATAGTGTCGAAGCCGTTCGCCTGGGCAGAGGTAAGGGATTCTACCCCTTGCCTCTTTCTGTTTTAAATCTGACAAAGCTATTTAGAAAAGGGGAGAATCCAATGAGTACTATGACTTTAGACAAAGTGAAGACCATTAAAACGTTAAACGCAATTGCAAAAAACGGTCTTGATGTATTTAACAAGGACCATTTTACAATCGATAATGAGTGTGATAATCCTGATGCAATTGTTCTTCGCAGTTTTAATATGCATTCAATGGAATTTGGCGATCGATTAAAAGCAATCGCGCGCGCTGGTGCCGGCGTCAATAATATTCCGGTCGAAAAATGCACAGAGCAGGGGATTGTTGTTTTTAATACGCCTGGTGCCAACGCAAATGCTGTAAAAGAAATGGTGCTAACCACTTTGATGGCTTCATCCCGTAATCTGTTTGCCGGAATCGCCTGGACCAAAACGTTAGAGAACGAAGGCGATCAAATTCCAAAGCTTGTGGAAGCAGGGAAAAAGCAATTTGTCGGAAAAGAAATTAAAGGGAAAACACTTGGTGTCATCGGTTTAGGTGCAATCGGGGCGCTTGTGGCGAATGATGCACTCGATCTTGATATGGATGTTGTCGGCTTTGATCCGTTCATTTCTGTTGATACAGCCTGGAATCTGTCCCGCAATGTCCAGCGTGCGATGTCAATTGAACAAGTCTTTGCGGAGTCTGACTATATCACAGTGCACGTTCCGCTAACAGATGACACAAGAGAAATGTTTAATGAAAACACATTCAGCATGATGAAGAAAGGTGTTCATATTTTGAACTTCTCTCGCGGAGAGCTTGTGAATGAAGCCGATATGGCTGCTGCTCTTGAAAGTGGAAAAGTTGGCAAGTATATCACTGATTTCCCGAATGAAAATGTGCTGCAAATGAAAAATGCAGTCGCGATCCCGCATTTAGGTGCGTCTACACAAGAATCTGAGGAAAACTGCGCTGTGATGGCGGCACGCCAGGTAAAGCATTTCCTTGAAACAGGTAATGTTAAAAACTCAGTGAACTTTCCAAATGCTGCTCTTCCTTATACAGGCAAGCGCCGCGTCACAGCTTTTCATAAAAACGTCCCGAACATGGTTGGTCAAATCACACTGGCAATCTCAAGCTACCAGCTGAACATTGCGGACATGGTGAACAGAAGCCGCGGGGATTACGCCTATACAATGATTGATATTGATAATAAAGTGAATGGCGATGTTATTCCAGGTTTGCTGAATCAGATCAATCAAATCGAGGGCATTGTTTCAACACGGATCATTTAATGATGAAGCCTCAATTCCATTAGGGAATTGAGGCTTTTTGGTGTTAGCTCTAGTTGATTATATAAAAGGAAAGTTGACGATAAAAAGGCCTGGTTGCTGATAAAATAGGCAGAGTTGATCCCAATGCCGGATTTGCAAATAAAATCTTTTCCCGGCTCAAATAAGGATTAAACTGCTGTAAAGAAATGTCCTGAGCAGACTAAATTCTGCGAAAATAGGGATTCTTACACCACCAACCTGTATAAATAAAGATGAACTTAGAATAAACTGATAAAAAATTGCTGTTGCCCGTATCTTTTTGTTTCTTTTATTCGTTATAGGAGCAGAGATGTGTAAAAGGAGTGAGCAGGTTTATGAAGCAGGGGGAAATTCCAATTAAAAGAGGAGTTCATCTAATGCAGGAAGAGGACATAGCCGGATTATATTCTGCTCTTCGGCGTTATGGGCGGTTTCTGGCACAAGACCATTGGGACGGGGATGATCTTGCACAGGAGGCAGTGATCCGTGCTTTTAACAGCTATCCGCCAAGCAAGATAAATCAAGCTCTTTTAAAAAGGATTGCTTATAATTGCTGGATGGATATTGTCCGAAAACGAAAGCAGGAAGTGCTGGTAGAGACTCCTGAACACGTTCGGAAGGAAAGTGAGCGTCAGGCTGGGAGTTCGATTGATCGTCTTCTAAATCGGTTAACGCTGAAGCAGGCAGTAATTTTTACGCTAAAAGAAGGCTTTCGATACAAAACAAAAGAAATCGCTGAAATAATGAATACAACCGAATTCGCTGTGAAATCCTCGCTTAACCGAGCACGTAAACAGCTTAATTATCCGGAAACAGATGAGAAAAAAGCAGCTTTTTCTAGTGAGGAAGAAGAGAAGGTCTCCCAGCTCCTGCAAGATTCATTGGCCATGGAAGACCCATCTATCCTGATTAAAGCCATTCCTGGCCTGCATTCATTGAAAAGTAATTCGGAATTGAAGCCTGTTCTTTCAGTTAAATCGCCTCCTTCAAACACTCTCTGTATGGCGGCATAATTCCGCTAAGAACAGGAGGGATACAGGTGACAGCTATACCATATGTGATTGAACAGTCCAGCAGAGGGGAACGTTCTTACGATATTTACTCCCGTCTTCTTAAAGACAGAATTATCATGATCGGAGAAGAAATTAATGATGTGGTGGCTAACAGTGTGATTGCCCAGCTGCTTTTTCTGGCTGCGGAATCAACGGATAAGGACATCTCTCTTTATATTAATAGTCCGGGCGGCTCAACAACTGCAGGATTTGCTATCTATGATACCATTCAATACATTAAGCCAGACGTGAGAACCATCTGTACGGGAATGGCAGCCTCCTTTGGCGCCATGCTTCTGCTGGCAGGAAAGAAAGGAAAACGATACAGCCTGCCAAACAGTGAAATCATGATTCACCAGCCGCTTGGCGGGGTGAGGGGCCAGGCTACTGAAATCGAAATTTCGGCAAAGCGGATTATTAAGCTGAGAGAGCATATTAACGGCATCATTGCTGAAAGAACCGGCCAGACAGTGGAAAAAGTGGCACGGGATACAGATCGCGATTATTTCATGACTGCAGAAGAAGCGAAGGAATATGGGATCATTGATGAGATTATTTATAAAAGCTAGCAAATAGTAAGCAGCCATTTAGTGGCTGCTTATGTTTTTGGTATGACATTACATAACCATCTCTTAACTTTCCTATGGCTAATTTCATCAACAGGCAGGTTTAACTGAGTAAAAAAAAGAAACCAGCACCTTGGCTGATTCCTTCTATTTTTCTTCAGAGTAATACTCATCAATCGCACGAAGCCAGTTTGTTCTGGCAATTTCAGAAGCTTTGCTACGGTCTTTTTGCTCAAAAGCCTTCAAAATTTCTTCATGTTCTTCAATTGAGCGGGCTTTTAATATAATCGTTTTATTATAATAAAGCCGCATGACATGTGCTTGAAGCATGGAAACGGTATTTGAAATATAGGGGTTTTGTGCAAGTTCAATAATTATATTATGAAACTGTTCATCCTGCTTCAAAGCTGTAAAGGTATCACCTTCATTAAGGGCTTGCGCAAATTTATGATTGATATCCCGAAGTAAATCAATTGATTGCTGGCTGATAACCGGAGCTGCCAGTTCAGCAGCAAGCGCTTGCAATACGCCTAATGGAGGAAGAATTTTGCTTAAGTCTTCGGGATTTACTGAAGTGACTTGAGTGCCAACACCAGGGAACATTTCGACAAAGCCATGGACGTTAAGCAGTTGAAGCGCTTCCCTGATTGGTGTACGGCTGACGCCTAATGCCTTGGCGAGATCGGCATCATTTAATTTTTCTTGCGGCTGTAAAGTCCCGTCGATAATCCATTCCTGAATCTGGGAGAATGCACGCTCTTTTGCTGATATACGTGTAGGTGATGAATAGTTGGAAGGAATCGGCATAGTTGTTACCACCTTTTAATTTCATTAAAGATTACTTTTTAACTACTAATTTAAAGTTATTTCCATTAGATTATAAATTTAGTATATAGAAGAATCTAGAAAAATTCAATATATCGCATAATTCGACAAAAACTTTTGTGCGATATATTGCATAAGTATGTTGGGTGTGTTATCTTGAGTTATGCAATATATTACGTTGATGAAAATAGTAAAATCATTTCTCTGAAATAATTTTTCAGAAGATTTAAATTTAATAGATTGTTAAATAAATGGAAAATTTTCATATGAGTACAGGTTAATAGGAGGAGTTTACATGAGCAGTAAAATACCATTTTCTTATACAGTCGCAGTCGGTTTTATGCTGTTTGCCTTATTTTTCGGAGCAGGTAACTTAATTTTTCCAGCCATGCTTGGCCAATCAGCAGGCACAAATATTTGGTCCGCAAATGCCGGATTTATTATAACAGGGGTTGGACTGCCATTACTCGGGATCCTGGCACTTGGTTTTTCCGGAAAAGGTGATTTGCAATCATTGGCCAGCAGAGTTCATCCACTATTCGGTTTAGCTTTTACAGTCGCTCTTTATTTATCGATTGGACCGCTTTTTGCCATTCCGAGAACAGCTACTGTTTCCTTTGAAATTGGAGTTAAACCATTTATTGCTGAAGGAAGCAGTACAATTGGGTTAATAATATTTTCTATCATCTTTTTTGGAATTACCGTTTATTTTTCACTAAAATCTTCAAACATTGTCGATATTGTAGGAAAGTATTTAACGCCTATACTGTTAATTGTAATTGCCGTTCTGATCGGTGCAGCTTTTATTAATCCTATGGGATCATTCCAGGCTCCATCCGAAAATTACCTAAGTGGTGCGTTCTTTAAAGGTTTCCAGGAAGGCTATCTCACAATGGATGCCCTGGCAGCTTTTGTATTTGGAATTATCGTGGTCAATGCAGTTAAAGACAAAGGGGCTTCAACGAAAAAGGAGATTATGGTTGCTATTGCTAAAGCGGGTATGATTGCTGCAGGCCTTTTAGCTATTATCTATACATCCCTCTCCTTTATCGGAGCTTCAAGTGTAGGCGGACTTGGACTTTTGGATAACGGCGGTGCTGTTTTATCAGGTGCCTCCGAGCATTATTTTGGCTCTTTCGGTGCCATTCTTCTTAGCGTTATCGTATTCGGAGCATGTTTAACAACAAGTATCGGTTTAATTACAGCTTGTTCTTCATACTTCAATAAATTGGTGCCGGGCGTCTCTTACAAAACTTTTGTCATCGTTTTATCTATTTTCAGCGCAGTTTTAGCCAATTTTGGTTTAAGCCAATTAATTGCCATTTCCGTTCCGGTTTTGGTCGGAATCTATCCTTTAGCCATGGCTTTAATGGCACTCACTTTCTTGCATCCTATTTTTAAAGGAAAGAAAGAGGTTTATAAAGGAAGCATGCTATTCACATTTGTGGTAAGTTTATTTGATGGCTTAAATGCAGCGGGAATTAGCTTTGCGCCAATTAACGAACTATTCGGTGCAATCCTTCCATTATATGATGTAGGATTAGGGTGGATTATCCCTGCTATTGCTGGTGGTCTGATTGGGTTTGCGGTTGGATTAATGAAAAGCAGCAATTCACATTCTGCCCAAAATGAAAAAGCTGCATGATCATTTAGCCCCAGAGTTAAACTCTGGGGCTTTGTTGTGTAAAAAAAAGATTAGTGGGCAGTATTTCAATGGAGGTATTCCTTGGAAAATGCCAACGCACACAAAAGAGGCCTTTTCCGCCACTTTTAGGATAAAGACGTAGTTAAGCGACATTAAGGACAATTTCACCTTTAACACTAAAAAACGAACATTAAAATAGTTATTTTGTATCAATGTTCACCTTTTTTATTGAATTCTTCTTGCTGGTTTGTTATATTTGCATAGTAATAATTTTAGTTCATCACTCGTATATGCTCGGTAATATGGTCTGAGCGTCTCTACCTGGTTCCCAATGAAAGAACCGGACTACGGGTTAAAGTATATGGATCTGATCTTTAGTTTGGTTCACGTATATTACTTTAACTCCGCGGGTCTGGAAGGTAGAAGTCATTCTGCTTTTTCAGGCCTTTTTCTATGGCCTAAACCGAGTGTATCAAACAACAAGAGAAGGGGAGAGATTATTGATGAAAAAGAAATTCGCTTTCCTAGCAGCAATTGCCGTGTTATCTGTGTCGATGCTGGCAGGATGCACGTCTGCACCAAAATTTGAAACAGAGGCTGAAGGTGCTCAAAGACCAATCCTGATTCAAGGTCCAATGCCAATAGAAGCTGAAAAATTTGCTGAACGATTAGATAAAGTAAAAATTGAAAAGTCAGGAACGTTCGTGTTTTACAAAGGAAAGTTGGACAAGTATCCTGTCATTGTTGCTAAAACAGGCAAAGGGATGGAGAATACAGCCGCCGCTACAGCAGTTGCGATAGAAAAATATGACCCAATCGCCATCATCAACCAAGGTACTTCTGGCGGACATGATCCAAGCTTAAACGTATTTGATATCGTTTTAGGAGAAAAAACAACAAACATCGGATCATTAAAAACAGGACATTTAGAAGAGAACGAAGGAATCGATCCAACAAATTGGATTCCAATGGACTTAATGGCTTCTGAAGGAAGTGCCGGGGAAGATCCAAATGCTGAAAAGGCCCGTTACTATGAAGGCGATGAAGATCTGCTGGCAGCTGCCAAGGCAGTCAAAGATAAATATACGAAAGGCAAGGTTGTTGAAGGAACAATCGGTTCAGCCGACGTATGGAATAATGAAGTGGACCGTATTAAATGGTTCCATGAAAACTTCGGGACATCTGTCGAAGAAATGGAAGGGGCAGCAGCCGCACAAATAGCCAAAGCTTATGATGTTCCATTCTTAGGTATTCGTGTATTGTCCAATAACAAAACAAATGGCGGCCAATATAATCCGAATACCGCTGAAGCGAATCAGGATTATGTGTATGAAGTCGTAAAGCAATATATTTCTGATAGAACAAGCAAGAAATAATCTTCTAAAGCCTCCAGTTTTGGAGGCTTTTTATTGATGGTTAAATATTATTTTTCACGAGAGGGCAATACTACAGCATAGCTAAAAAGAGACCTTTTCGAAAAGGAGAGGATGGCATGTGGAATGCAGCCATTTGGGGTGGCGTTTCAGGTTCAGCCGTATTATTAGGTGCATTGGCAGCGATGCTTTTGCCCATCCAAAAGAAAATGATCGGCTACATAATGGCGTTCGGGACGGGTGTTTTAATCGGCGCCGCTGCTTATGAGCTTCTTGGTGAATCCGTACATAATGGCGGACTGCTCCCAACTGGTATCGGCTTTCTTGCTGGAGCAGTCACCTTTACACTTTTTGATATTATGATTTCAAATAAAGGAGCACAGCATCGAAAGAGATCAGGGCAGAAAGCGGCTTCCACAAGTGGCATCGTTCTTTTCATCGGTACGATCATGGATGCTTTTCCGGAATCTATCATGATTGGGGCAAGCCTGCTCGAAGAACAGTCCGTAAGCTTTCTCTTGGTTACTGCCATTTTTATAAGCAATTTTCCAGAAGGCCTTTCAAGTACTGCCGGCATGGAAAAAAGCGGTTATTCGAAAAAGAAAATCTTGATTCTTTGGGGTTCGGTATTCGTTATCTCCAGCCTCGCTTCCTTAGCAGGATATATTTTTTTGGATGGCGCTTCAAGAGAAGTGATGTCCGGGATTGCCGGCTTTGCTGGAGGTGCCATAATTGCGATGGTAGCATCCACGATGATGCCTGAAGCTTATGAAGACAGCGGCCCGATGACTGGATTTATTGCTGCACTTGGCCTGATGGTATCATTAATGCTTGATAATTTTTCATAAGAAATATGCACTTCCCAACTAACAGCCGTTGAAATGATGAATGAAAAGCATTTGACGTGGAAAACAAAAACGGGTGTGTTAATGAATGAAAATAAAAAATGTAGTAAGAGAACAGCAGGAAGACGTTCATATTGAAGTGGGGAAGTATCAAATTATTATTGAACACCGCTACCAGGTTATCTCTTTTTTTAATGACCTCTTGCTGGGCGTTTTATACTCATTGGAAGTATTTTGTTTTTGACGGATGTCAGCCAGGCGGTTTCTATTTCATTTTTCCTGGCCGGCAGCATTATGATGATTATCCGCGCCGGTTTAAATATTACGAAGGATTTTCATGTAAGAAGAATTACATCAAACAAGAACAAGTAAACTTCAGCTTCAAATTTTTATAATGGGGTTTTGTGTCAAAGGGAAACGGCAATACTAGCGACATAGCTTAAATCAGCTGCGGACTTAAAGAAGTTAATCCGCAAAAAAATAAATATTTATTAAAGGAGAATCCAAGATGGCAGAAGAAACAGAAAAGGTAAGCAATGTTAAAAAAGCAGATATTGGGGATACAATCAGTATTACAAGCGGTGCGGAAAAAGGCAAAAAGGGCAAGGTAGTTGTTGTGCGCGATAACTCTGTCATTGTGGATTTAGGGATGAATCCCAAGAAGGATGAACCAATAAAAACAGTCATCAGTCATAAAAGGTATAAGGTGGTTAAATAACTTGGAAGGAGTGCTTCTCCACGGTGAAATCTCAAAAGTACCCGAAAGGATCATCTGCTTCAATTCCGCCGGAGGTCCGAGAAAAAATTATCCAAGCGGACCGCGATGAAAAAGCGAAGCGGATGACAAAACGGCCACAATAATAAGATATCCATGATAGTTCTCAGGAGCTATCATGGATTTTTCTATTAAGCAATGTAAAGATCATTTGTGATTATTGCTTCCTGTAATTGGAGCGTAGGGCGCGATTCTTCTTTGCTCCATCCGGTGTTAATTTAAGGAACCTTATTCTAAGTCCTGCGGGAAACGCGGGTCAAAGGGAGACCCCGCAAGTTTTCACGACGAGGAGCGTCGGACCAGCCGCGGTTCACTGACCGCCGGGAGGGGAAATCCCCTCCAAATTTTACACAGCCTTGTTTATAATAAAGTGCATGAAGCTAAATTGTCGGAAGCGGTGGTCAAGATGTTATATGCGATTGTTCTATTTATTACTGCCGGTCTTGCAGAGATTGGCGGAGGCTATATGATTTGGCAGTGGATTAGAGAAGGAAAGCCATATTATTGGGGAATAGGTGGAGGAATCATTCTGGCCCTTTATGGTGTTATTGCTGCTTTCCAGGCCTTTCCTTCATTTGGCAGAGTGTATGCAGCGTATGGAGGCGTTTTTATTGTCCTATCCATTTTATGGGGATGGGGCATTGATAAAAAAACGCCGGATTTCTATGATTGGCTGGGAGCAGGAATTTGCCTTATAGGAGCTTCGATTATTTTATTTGCACCGCGCCAGTAATGTGAGCCCGGTCTTAAGTACCTCTACCGTACTTGGGATCGGGCTTCTTTATGTTTTAGGTTAACTGAGCCGGGTACGAATAGATAAAGGCGCTTAAAAATCTTAACATTGTATCTTACTTGAAAATAGATTCTGTTTTTAAATGACTGGGATGGAGGTAGTTTGATGGATCGCATTGATAATAGGCACAAACCGAGTAAAAATGAGCAGGACTTGAAAAGGTCAACCGGTACACATGGAATGGTGGCATCAGCTGTTCATGAGGCAACTGAGATTGGTGCCAAGGTATTAAGGCAGGGCGGAAATGCGATGGATGCGCTTGCTGCGGTTCAATTTGCACTGGGTGTCGTAGAATTATTCAACACTGGCATTGGAGCAAGCGGATTTATTGTTTACTATGACCAGCAAACAAAAAAGACCAGTGTCATAAACGGACACTCACAGACACCTGCAGGAGCAGAAAAAGAACAGTTTTTAGATGAAGAAGGAGAAGTCATTCCATACTTTCAGCAGTCCATTGATGCAAAGTCAGTAGGTATTCCAGGGATTATGAAGGCAATGGATGTAGGGCTTAAAGAGTTTGGGACAAAGCCTCTGGCTGAACTGATTGAGCCGGCTGCAGCTCTCGCAGAGAAAGGCTTTAGAGTGAACTGGCAATGGGATGAAGTGATCGAAATGCTTCATCTCCGATTGGGAGATGAAGCGAAGAAGCTGTTTATGCCGGAAGGAGTTCCTTTGGTGGAAGGAGACTGGGTGGAGAGCAAAGACCTTGCAAAGACACTGCGAATCCTGCAGCAGCATGGTATTGATGCTCTTTATGAGGGCGAGATCGCTGATGCAATCATTGATACACTGAAAAAGCAGGGCGGTATTATGACGAAAGAAGATCTGAAAAACTACCAGGCTCCGATTGAAGAGGCAATTATGGGAACTTACAGAGGATATGAGATTGCAGTTCCGGGACCTCCAAATGGCGGCGGAATTGCTCTGCTGCAGCTATTAGGCATTCTTGAAGGATTTGAGCTAGAGAAATATAGTCCTTCTTCTTGGGAAAAGTATTATTTACTTGCAGAAGCTATGAGACTCGCTTTCTCTGATAAGCTGGCTTATATGTCAGATCCAAATTTTGCGGAGATTCCAGTTGAAGGCCTTCTTAATAAGGATTATATAAAGGAAAGGCGAAAAAAGATTGACTGGATTTCCAGAAATCCGGAAATTGACTGCGGCAACCCATGGAAGTACCAGGGCAGCGATCGCCCTAAAGGGCAAGTAAAGGTATTTCAGACTGGTAAGGATACGACACATTTTACAGTGGTAGACAAATGGGGGAACGTTGCTGCCTGCACGTCCTCGAATGAGCATATTATGGGATCAGGCATTATGGTTCCTGGATATGGATTTTTGCTGAATAATGATTTGACGGATTTTACACCGGAACCGGACCATATCAATAGCCTGGCACCAAAAAAGCAGCCGGTCAGTGCCAAGGTACCAACAATCGTATTCAAAGATGGTAAGCCTTTAATAACGCTGGGGTCGCCTGGAGGGCCGACCATCGTTGCATCAGTGGCTCAGGTGATTACCCATATTCTTGACTATGGCATGGATATTAAAGATGCAATTGAAGAACCAAGGATTTACAACAGTATGGGTCCTAATATTTGGTCTGAGGAAGGCATAGGCCAAAAGGAAATTGACAAGCTTCGTGAAATGGGATTTGAGTTTGACGATACTGAGAGGCCAATTGGTAATGTCCAGGCGATATTGATGGATCACCACAAAGGAATGCTGCTTGGTGCGGCAGATTCAAGCAGGCCGGGATCAGCGATTGGAATTAATGAAAGGTAAGCCTTTTGGGCAGCAATTTTTAAAAAAAGGAGTGATTTCATTGAAACAATATGAAGCCTATCTGGAAGACAAAATGCCTGAAATGATGGATTTGCTGGAGGAGCTGGTGAACATCGACAGCGGCTCATATGATAAAGAGGGTGTGGATAAGGTTGGATCTGTTTTAAGAAAAGAATTTGAAGAACTGGGCATGGATGTCCTCGTGCACCGTGAAGCTGAATACGGAAATCATTTAGAGATAAAAGCAGAAAAGGGCAGTGATCCGAAAATTATCATTATCGCTCATATGGATACCGTATTCCCCGAAGGTGAAGCCGAAAAGCGGCCATTCAAAATCATCGGGGATAAAGCATACGGACCAGGCGTCAGTGATGAAAAGGGGAGCCACGTATCGGTTTTATATGCCTTAAAGGTATTAAAGGATAACGGTTCAGATGCATATAAAAATGTACATCTGATTTTTAACAGTGATGAAGAAATTGGCTCAAGGAAGTCAAAAGCAATCATTAAAGAAGCTTCAGAAGGAAAACAATTCTCCCTTGTAGTCGAATCCGGAAGGCCGGACGATGGGGTTGTAACAGAAAGAAAGGGAATAGGGAGATTTATATTTGATGTAAAAGGCAAGAGCGCCCATGCAGGGGTTGAACCTGAAAGGGGAAGAAGCGCCATTGATGAATTGGCTCATAAAGTGGTTAAGCTTCATGACCTGAATGACTATGAGAAGGGTTTGTCCGTGAATGTGGGTCTAATTGACGGAGGAATTTCTTCCAATACTGTTGCCCCTGATGCACAAGCACAGGTAGATGTTAGAGTAAAGAGCATGGAACAGGCAAAGGATATTACAACAAAAATTACAGAAATTGCTGAAGAGGAAGAAGTTCAGGGAACGGAAACCAGCCTATCCGGAAAAATTGGAAGGCCACCAATGGAAAAGGTAGAAGGAACGGACAAGCTTCTGGCGGAAATTAAAGCAGCGGGTGAAGAATTGGGCATGTCGATTAGGGAAGTAAGCACCGGCGGCGGATCGGATGCAGCCTATACTTCAACCGAAGGCGTGCCAACTGTTGACGGTATGGGACCTCTAGGAGAGTTTTCCCACAGTGAAACAGATGAATATATTGATTTAGAAACCTTTCCAAAACGCACGGCACTACTGGCGAGAACGATAGAGAGGCTGAGCAGAGCTGTGAATTGATATTTAACTGCCTGGCCACATAGGGGCTGGGCGGTTTTTTATTGATTTTATATTTTATGAAGACGAAATAGCGGAGGCGGGAGGAAAAATGGTCGGCATAGAGGGATTATGAGGACAAAAAGTGATCAAAGGAGGAAGAATGGTCGCCATAGAGGCTTCATGAGGACGAAAAAGGGTTCAAAGGAGGAAGAATGGTCGCCATAGAGGCTTCATGAGGACGAAAAAGGGTTCAAAGGAGGAAGAATGGTCGCCATAGAGGCTTCATGAAGACGAAAAAGTGATCAAAGGAGGGAAAATGGTCGTCATAAAGGGTTCATGAGGACGAAAAAGTGATCAAAGGAGGAAGAATGGTCGCCATAGAGGCTTCATGAGGACGAAAAAATGATCAAAGGAGGGAAAATGGTCGTCATAAAGGGTTCATGAGGACGAAAAAGTGATCAAAGGAGGAAGAATGGTCGACATAGAGGCTTCATGAGGACGAAAAAGGGTTCAAAGGAGGAAGGATGGTCGTCATAGAGGCTTCATGAGGACGAAAAAGTGTTCAAAGGAGGAAGGATGGTCGTCATAGAGGCTCCATGAGGACGAAAAAGTGATCAAAGGAGGAAGGATGGTCGCCATAGAGGGTTTATGAGGACGAAAAAGTGATCAAAGGAGGAAGGATGGTCGCCATAGAGGGGTTTATGAGGACGAAAAAGGGTTCAAAGGAAGAAGAAAGTTCATCATAGAGAGTTTTATGAGGACAAAAAAGGATTAAATGAAGGAAGAGTGGTCGATAGAAGCTCTATTAGCTGTTAAGGATTCACTTTAGAAAACAATTAGAGGCAAAGAACCAAAATAAAAAACCAACGTCAACAAAAAAGCCCAGCAATAGCTGAGCTCCACTGCATTAAGCACTATGATTTATACCTCTAACCTTTTTCTGCTTCCCTACGGAATATATTAGAACCAAAATGCTTGTAGTAATCAGCGTACCATGGAAATCCAAACCATTTTCGGCAGAGATAAAGCTTCCAATAAAACGGGGGCAACCACAAATCCGAGAGCAAATCCTAATGATTTCAGAAGCATTCCGACGCCAAAGATTCTCCCTCTAATATGATTATCCGTTTTCTGAAGAATGGTCGCATGCAGGGTGGTGAAGCAGGCATCAAAAATTCCAGTTAAGAAGGCAAACGGCAGTATGATCCATAAGCTAATATTGGAAAAAAAAGTAATAAAGCCGGCTGACATAAGCATTGCTGTTATGAAGCATGCGTAGTAAAGTTTGCTGCCTTGCAGACTTTTCAGCTTTGGCAGGATCATGGTTGCGAGTACGGAGCCTATTCCCCAAACACCCCAAATTAATCCATAGTAAAAGCTTTGTTTGCTGTTATCGATATTCTCTGCGAGTAAAGGGATTCCTAAATTATGGGAAGCGCCTGCAAACGCACCAACAAGGAAAACAATATTAACAAGCAGGAGCATTGGGGCCAAAAGTATAAAAGAATAAACCTCTTTCAGGTCTCTCTCAATGCCGAAAAGTTTTTCTTTAATACCGTAGGATAGGACTTTAGTTTTTTCTATAGGGCTCGAGGTTTGCCAATTCATTTTGATTAATACAAGCGCGGAAATAACATAGGTTGCTGCATCTATGATTAGGGTGACCTGGTAGCCGAGAAAATCGGTAATCACCCCAGCTCCGATAAAACCAAACACCAGGCTGATTGATGTTAACCTCGAAATCAGGGCATTTGTCTCAAGTACTTTATCCTGGCCGAAAATCTGCGGGATTTCAGCACTATAGCTAACCGTAAAAAAGCTGCTGGTCAAACCGATTAAGAAACACACAATGAGAATCATAATCGGATTTGGAAAGGGGATTAAGGTAAGGATGATTACAGCCCGAAAAACATCCGTCCAAATCATAATTTTTCTGCGGTCAAAGCGGTCTGCAAGCACCCCTGAAATCAAACTGGATAAAACGCCGCCCAGCGTACGGAAAGCCATCGTCGCAGCCAGCCAGGCCGAGCTTCCAGTCGCTACATACATAAGAACATTAATAGCAATCAAATCCATGAACGTTCCCAAGTCAGAAAAAGCTTTTACATATAGAAAAATTTTGCGGTTCATAGTGTCTCCCTTAATCATGTTGTATGTATTCTGCTTTATTTTAAAGATTTTGAATTTGATTCGCAATACGAAATTTCGGAAAATGGAGTTTTCCAACGGCATTTTTGATAAATCGGGTGTATTTTTGCAGAATTAAGGGGTTTTTGAGCATTTTTACTGAAAAATGTTCAAATTTTAATGATTTTTTCTGCAAAAAGCTCTAATTAAAAGGCTCTGTTAAATTTGCCTGTTGATTTCCGCTGCAGGCACTCCCTTTCCGCGGGCGGTCCGGGAGCCTCCTCGTCGCTTTGCTCCTGCGGGGACTCCCTTTGATCCGCACTCCCGCAGGACTATGAATAAGCTTCCCTGAATAAACACCGCACGAAGGAAATGCGAATGCATTTTCGAGGATCTCGTGCCTTCCGCTCCAATCAACAGGGTATTAAAAACAACAATTAGCTTTAACAGAGCCAATTAAAAAGTAATTGCCTCTTGTTTCTTTTGAGAACACAACATATCGTCAAGTTTACCAATTTTATCATCAGCTTCGACCATATATCATCAACTTCGGCCATATATCATCAACTAGGCAGAATATATCATCAACAAGGCAAAGCTGCTAATGCGGATGAGCAGCCAATTCTTCACTATAAAATGATAAAGGAAAAATACGTCCTTTTATTGAAATAAAAGATAGTAGAGAGCGATAAAGAAGGTGGCCAAATGAATATATTAATTGATTTCTTGCAGGCGGAAGATTGGGAAGATGCTCGGGCAATCTATCTGGAAGGTATAGCTACCGGACATGCAACTTTTCAAAAGGATGCTCCTTCCTGGGTAGAGTGGGATGAGGGACATTCCCGGAATTGCCGGTTGGCTGCCCGTTCAGAAGGAAAAGTGTTAGGCTGGGCAGCCTTAAGTCCCGTTTCAAGCCGGTGTGTTTATGAAGGGGTTGCAGAAGTAAGTGTGTATGTAAAACAAGAGAGCAAAGGAAAAGGAATTGGCCGTTTGCTTTTAAAAACCCTAATTAGTGAAAGTGAACGAAGTGGATATTGGACATTACAAGCTGGAATTTTTCCCGAAAATGCTGCCAGTCTTCAATTACACAAGAAATGTGGTTTTCGCGAAATCGGAAGGCGGGAGCGCATAGGCAAAATGGATGGTGTCTGGCGGGACACAATCCTGCTGGAAAGAAGAAGTAATGTAGTTGGAATTGAATAATTGGATGATAGTGAATTGCAAAAAGGGAAGCTAGCCATCGAAGATCTAGTGAGTAGATTGGTCCATGTCGAATGGTTTTTTAATAGGGTAAGGAAAACATCCTATATAAATAAAATCTTTGAATTAACTAAACATCAGCTCCAATGCTTTACGGATTTGAGCAGAAGGAAAGTGATCCTTTAAAGCCTTGGTTACTTATTAGGCGGTTTACAGAAAAAAAGGTACTAATTCGTTTAAGATGAGGAGAATTGTCTTGATGGCATACTATGGGGAGCTTTGTACCAAAATTTATAAGTAATCTGATATTGTCGAGAAGCATAGAGAAGCATAGAGAAGCATAAAATAATCGAGTATATAATCTCACAGGCTCGTATTTTTCGCAAAAAAAATGAGTTTAGGTTCATAATGATGGACAGCCCTATTCAGCAGAAAATGTTTCTTCTCTTCGGACAGGCCAAAAAATCAGTCTGGATGTGACTGATTTAAATAAAGATATTCCCTTCTATCATAAAATAGAAAATATAAAAGTATTAAAAGAACCTGACTGCGCTTTCCTGGACAAGAAATTGTTTTACTGATGACTATAATTGCATTTTACTGTAATGTTCATTAAACACTTTAAAAAGCCTTTCGTCTCCGCCGCGATCGGGATGGAGGGCTTTTAGCAATTTCTTAAATTCTTTTTTGATTAATTGCTCATCGGTTTCAGTGTTTAAGCCCAAAAGCTCGGCAGGGTGTAAGTCTGAGTCGGAAATAGCATGTTGTTTATGTATCATTTTCTTTAAGGAGCGCACCTTAGATTCCTCGATATTTATACGGGTCTGCAGGATTTCGATTTGACCTTTAAGGTTTTTAACTTCCTGAAGGATGCATTCCAATTGCCGCTGATGCCCTTCGGCTTGTTTTTGGATAATGAAATCAGTAAGATCTTTTATTTTAATTTTGTAGGCTGTTTTCCTTCTCTGATTGCGTTCCGCCTTGATTTTTCCTTCCTCAATCCAGCGTACGACTTCCTGGTCACTGGCAGAAATGCCAGCACCCTTTAATTGTTGGGCAGCTTCCGTTACATTCAGCATCTATTTTCACTCTCTTTTTGGATAATCTCAGGTTACAAGGGTATTGCAGTCAGAATTATCATACCACTGATTTATTTCAGAAAAAGAACAGAAATATGACAGAGTATTAAAGTCTTTTTACTGCGTAACAACTTTGTTTCAAGTTCTTACAGTTATTGGATACATGAGTAGTTCTTTAAGAAACTGGTATTAAAGAGATAAGTGAAAATATTTAATTGGAGGGTTGGATATGAAAAAATCAGCGATGGGTCTTGTGTTAGGTTCACTGGTTTCTGCTGGCGGCGTTGCATTGGCTGCCTCAACTTATAGAAAGAAACTGAATGATAATGGTGAAGTGCTAGAGGATTCAAATATGAGAAACAGTGAAAAAATTGACAAAATAGAAAGTGTGGATGCCGATAAAGTTCCTGAAGAAAAAGGGCTTACTCAATATGATTCCGCTTTAAGAGCAGAATGGGTTGCTAACGGTTTTTCGCAGACGCATTTAGACTTGGAAGAAGCGAAGAGACAAAAGATGTAAGGAAGTTTCCTGAGTTCAGGCTGCCAAGTTGGCGGCTTTTTGTTTGCAAGAAAGGATAAAGACAATCATTCCATAGTACCATCTGTTAACACTATGGAATGATTATTATATTCCTTAAAATAACCACTGCCTATTTGGCAAGGAAAAGGGAGTGGTTATTTATTTAATTGGGCGTTCCAGCGTTAAGATTTCATCTTCCATTGCTGCATATTGCTGCTCAACTACATGTTTTGCATCAGCAACAGCAGCATTGTAGAAGTGCGGTGCGAGTGCTTCTTTAGCAAAATCCAAGACTCTTTCCGCACTAAATTCCGATATTTCTTCCCCTCTTTCTTGAGAAAAAAAGGTTTGAATATCCGAAATCATTTTTTGCTGCTGTTCTTTTGTAAGTTTTATAAACAAAAAAATCCATCCTCTCAAACTGTGATACATGTTACTATACATCCGAAATCCCTAAAAAAACAGGCTGGTTTTCAATGAATTTATATGTACAATCAGGAGCCAGCAACTAGACCAGAATGTTCTTGACTATAAGCAGAGTTTTCTTCGGTAAACAATAAAAAACAGAACGACTAAACAAAAACAATTGAACCTATTAACGGCAGGAATCTGCCGTTTTTTTATTCTCTTACATTAGTATCAGGTCATATGCAAAAGAATAAATGTCAGTTTATGGGCAAATAATAACAAAAAAATGTTGGGATGGTGTGTTTTGGGTTTTGTTCTTTTGGTTTTTCTGGCTTGGCTTTTCATCCTATTGTATACAGTGATGAATAAGAAGCTTACCTTTATGGAAAATACCTTCGTTTATCTGGTGACGCTGGTCATAAATATTAATTATACATGGATTGTATATGAAGAGCTGAATATGGCTGATATCTCCGAACAGGCGTTGAATAATAGCGCATTTTTACTTCATCGGAGCATAACCCTTCCTGTAGTGGTCGTTATTACTTTGAATCTTTATCGGACAGCCAATGGTTTTGGTTCTAAATTAGTAAAAACCTTTCTGTCTGTATTATTTCTTGTGATTGCCATTTACATAGCCCGCTATTTTGAAGTTGTGGATTATAAAAAATGGAAGATGATATATGAGGTTATTTATTTATTTTTACTTCATTTTGTGGCCTATTACTCCCTGAAATACTTTGAAAGCCTCAAAACAAAAGAGGTGAGGGCATCATGAAATTATGGGAGAGTTTTGACAAAAATGAAATTGTTCTTCTCTTGATGCTTGTGGCAGCCTATTTGGCGTATTTTCTGGTAATCAGAAAACCAGACCGGCTCGCTCCTCAAATTAGAATACTAAGTTTACTTTGGGGCCTTTCGATTGGGGTACTATATGATTTTACAATAGGTGGGGGACAGACTGATTTCTATAAGGTAAATGATTTAAACAATTATGAAGTTACAGATGTGATTTACTATGTCTTATTTGCTCCTTTTGGCTATTTCTTTTTTTATCTGTATGAACGGCTTAAGATTAATAAAAAAACATTTATTATTTACGTACTGATTTGGGCTTTATTAGGCGTAGCGATTCAGTGGGTCTTAACGAAGGCAGGAATAATAACTCTGCAAGGCGGTTACAGGCTAGCACACTCATTCCCGATCTTTTTGCTCACCCAAACGGTAACGGGAATTTATATTCAGCTTTTAAAAGCAAAAGAGCAGCTTCGGGCGGTGGAATAACATCAGAGGGCGGTCGAGGGTGTCTCGGCCGCTATTTTATCTTAAAAGCTGTGTTAAGCTACTGATGGAGCCAATAGCTGGGGTGCCAACTTAAAGCAGGTAATGGTCAAAAGTTGAGATTGCTCCTATACTTTCACCAGGATTAGCAAGTATGGTATCTTTCCACACGGAGGAGGCTTTCCGTTTCTGTTAAGGAAATGGAACTGTACTCCATTTGCATGAAAAGGATGTTTCATAACCCTTTACTAGATAAAAAACAAACAGAACCAAATGAACAGGCTACAGTTTGATCTGTTCATTTTTTATTTGGAATCTATTATCATACATCCCAAATATGGAGATTTAATGGATTTCAAAAGATTGTTAGACTTTTTGAAAATATATTTGTCCAAGTGAAAAAAATCACTTTTGCATTATCTTTAAATTATTATGATTTCCTTAAAATCAAAAAGGAGGATCATATATGCATAAAGTAAAAAAAAGTATTTTTGTTGTTCTTTTAATGTTAGGAGTGATACTGGCTGGATGCAATTCAGAGAGTAATGCTCGGAATGAGGAAAGTAGTAAAGAGGAACCTTTATCCGAAGCTGAAGATAAAGAACAGCAAGAAGATGAAAATGCAGAAGTGGCTGATGAGAAGACAGCTGGTCAATATTATTACACCGCAAACGAAGGAGGCAGCATCTCTAAAATTGATGCAGCTACCAATTCGATTGTTTCCACATTAGAAGTAGAAGGCTCCGTTCATAATGTGCAGGTATCACCAGATGGAAAAATGATTGGGGCAACGGTTGTGCCGAGTATGGCAGGACATGGCGGAGGTGATGATGGCCATGGAGAAGAAATGGAAATGAGTGCAAAAGCGCTTTTTTACAGCATTGAGAGCGATGAATTAGTCCAGGAGGTAGAAGTCGGAAATCACCCTGCCCATATTGTTTTTACTGAGGATGGGAGGTACGCTGCCGTAACCAACAATGAAGACAATAATGTGAGTGTCATTGATATGGCAAGCTTTAAGGTGGTTAATACAATAGAGACAGGGAAAGGGCCACATGGATTCAGAATTTCAGCAGATAGTAAGAGAGCTTATATTGCAAACATGGGTGAAGACACAATCAGTGTTGTTAACCTTGAAACCATGAAGGAAGAAAAGCGAATCACAGTGGGAACAGCTCCTGTTACTACGGGTGTCACTTCTGATGGAAAAACACTGGTTGCTACTTTAAATGGAGAAAATGCTCTCGCTGTTGTTGACTTGGCTACTGATAAGGTAGAAAAAATCCCCGTTGGTGCTGGGCCTGCACAAGTATACATTGATGAGAATGATCAGTTTGCCTATGTTGCTAACCAAGGAACAGAAGAAGCTCCTTCCAACAGTGTTACAGTAACTGATCTTGCTACAAAGAAAGCTATAGCGGAAATTGAAACCGGAAAAGGATCGCATGGAGTTGTAACAAGTCCGGACAATAAAAGGGTGTATGTTACGAATATGTTTGAAGACACGGTCAGCATCATCGATAAAGAGTGGAATAAGGTAATTGAAACTATTGAAGTAAAAGGAGTACCGAATGGAATTAGCATTACAAATTAACTGAACTACCTAAGTGCAAGAAGTCTCCTACACATATGCGGCTTTACATATCTCACCTGATACCTTGCGTTAACCTTAGCGGCCTCATTGGAGCATTCGCACCTGTGGAATCTCACAATGACAGGGTGCTCCTGCAAAAGTTGAGTCCGCTGTGCTTTAATCAATCAAAATAAGCTTTAACACAATCATTTTAAACAAAACTGTCACCCATTAATAAAGTGGAAAATAAAAAAGCCATCCACATGGATGACAGGAAAGACGATTGAATACCAACTTTACTCTTTCTTATTTAGACTTTTGGCTAGTTAAATTCATCTTTTGGTTTTCAGCTGCTTTCTGGCGCTCAGCATCTTTTTTAAATGCTTCCATCGCCTTGTAGCAGAGGTAATTCACTGCATCCACCTCCCGATATTTTGGATTAGTTATTCTAATGTATTCCCAGTGATGGATGGTTAAAACTTAAATGAAGAAATTTCCTGCAGGGGTTTGTCTATTTTAGGGGCAAGTGAAACTATTTTACTGTTCATTCGTATCTTTAGCAGAAGAGATTTACAGTAAATGGTTTCTTAAAGGGGGATTGGCATGAAACATTCAGTGGACATTACCCAGTGTCCAAAGTGTGCTGCAAAGGAATTGGGAAGAGGAAAACATGCTGGATACGCAGCGATTTATCCAATTAATAAGATGAGCTTGGGTTCAGAGGTTGAACATATCATTTGCACAGAATGCGGATTTATTATCGAAAGCTATGTAAAAAAACCGGAAAAATTTAAAGGGACTATTTTTTAGATATTCAAAAACGCTCAGAGCCATGCCCCTGAGCGTTCTTATACCAGCTTACCAAATATCCCCGCGCTCTTTTTTTAGAGCCTTCATTTTCTCGACCCATTCGTCGACTCGCTGTTTTATTTCAGCACTCTTTGTATTGGCTTTTTCCCGATTTTTTTCATGAAGATCAAAATAGAGGTCTTTCATTTGTTCGCTTCGTTCATAGCCCCAGTCACGCAGTTCCGATTCTTGATCTTCTGTAATCCAGCCTTTTTCGGACATGATAGAAACGGCATCGAGGATACGGTGTGCCTCGCGTCTGCCAATCGTAAACAATTGGCGGGGAAAAACTTCGCCTTTATCATACTCCTCCATCATCTCCCAGCCATCAGGTGCCATTGTAAAGGCCCAAGCAAGATCCAGCGCTGATGGCAGCCATTCATATTGAATAGTATTTTTCAGTTCTTCAGGATTATCAGCTTTAAAATATTCGCCATTGCCCGCTTCAGCTACCGCTTTTAATTGGTCCTCGGTTTTGCCATCTACGTCAAATCCAATAATATTTACAGTATTGCTGCTGTTGTTTTGAATAAGGTCCTTACTTGCCTGGACAGGATCTCCGTCGCATGTTTCTGCACCGTCACTGACAATATAGATGGTGGTTGCGCCATCATAGCCGCTGCTCATTTCTGCCGCTTTTTGGATGGCACCGGCGAGTGGAGTCCAGCCTTTGCTTTCAAAAGAATCAACGGCTTCATGAAATTCTTTTTTGGAATATTGTCCCATTGGATAGACTTCTTCTACTCCTGAACAGGAAATTTCCTTCTCAGCATCCGCTTCAGACCCTTTGTGGCCATAAACAACGAGGGAAACGTCACTGCTCTGTCCGATGGTTTGAGCAAAGCTTTTTACAGCATCTTTGGCAATATCCATTTTGATTTGGCCGCCGGTTTGAAGCAGCATGCTGGAGCTGGCATCGAGCAGGATAATGGCCTTTTCCGCCGCTTCTTTTTCTTCGCCGCCTTCTGATTTAGTTGGATCGGGAAGGTAAGGCTCTTCAAAAGCAGGTTCATAAGCATTCGCTTTTTCGAGCACCTCTTTATAATGAGGGCTGGCAAGAAGGGAAACGAGACCTTTCTTGATTGCTTCCACATCTTTGGTTTCTCTCGTTAATTTTTCAAGCTCGGGGGACATTTTGCTTTTCAGTTCAGAGTCTGTTTCAGGTGTATTAAAGCCGCTGTCTTCAATGTCCTTTTCATATGATAAACCTTCCATCAGCGTTCCTGCCGGTATGTCCTGCAATACCTCCTCGGTTACTTCCAAACTTATATTTTCTGAATCTGTTAAAATCTTTTCCTGTTTTTCTTCCTGTTTCTCCTTTTCCTTTGCAGATGTTTTAGCTGTCACTTCCTCTTTGTCACTGCTGCATGCTGAGAGAACCATTGCCGCAAGCAACAGCATCAATAGAGCATATCGTTTCACAAAAATCCTCCTCAATGCTAATCACTTATCTATGTTGTCGGCAGCTTGCCTAATTATAGAGTTTAACATGGCAGCGTAGAAGTTTGAAGTATTTACCATCTGTGTGTGAAAAAAGGATTTTTTTCCAGCTGGTGGATGATAATTTTGGTATAGTTGTTATTAAGCAAACTCAACTATATGTGGAGAGGAAGGATATTTTGCGAAGCGGATTTCCGAAACTAGAAACAAAAAGGCTAATTTTAAGAGAAGTTACAACAGCGGATGCTAATGATATGCTGGTCTATCTGTCAGATATAGAAGTTGTCAAACATATGGGGATCGTGCCTTGCCAAACGATTGAACAGGTCAATGAAGAAATCGGATGGTATAAATCCATTTATGAACAAGGCACTGGAATTAGATGGGGAATTGCACTCAAGGAATCCGGAAAGATAATTGGCAGCTGCGGTTTTCTTAATAGGGCAGCCAAACATTATCGCAGTGAAATTGGATATGAATTGAGCAAAGAAGAATGGGGGAAAGGATTTGCCAGCGAAGCATTGGCAGCAGTTGTTAAGTATGGCTTTCAGTACCTTGAATTGGAGAGAATTGAGGCGCTGGTCGAACCTGCCAATCTTCCATCTCAAAAACTAGTGGAAAGACAGGGTTTTAAAAGAGAGGGCCTGCTGCGGCATTATGAATATACATGCGGCAAATTTGATGATTTGTACATGTACTCCGTCATTAAGGGAGATATCACATGAAGATAAAGAGATTTGTAAAAGTATTATGTTAACTTAATGTAGGTTAATAATCCACCTTTACATAATAGGAGGGGGAATCACCCCTCCGCATGCATATTTAAATTAGTCCTGGTTCTTTTAGTTTTTTCCTTTGTCAAAGTGAAGAAGGCGATAAAGCCAATGAATGAAGTGACAAATAAAATAGTTCCCATTGGGACTGCGGTTGTTTCATCAATGCTGACAAGAGGAGAGACGGCAGAACCGAGCACTAAAGGCAGCATACCGATTACTGCGCTTGCGCTTCCAGCACGATGTCCCTGATTTTTCATAGCCAGTGTGAAGGAGCTTGTAATGATCATCCCCATAGAAGTCATGTAAATGAAAATGGGAATGACCAGCATGAACAGCGGTCCCTTGATAATCGTCATAACCAAAAGGACAGAGGTGGCACTAACAGCGATACAGACTGCTGTTCGAAGCAGGCTCCTTTCCGGGATAATTCCGGCAAAGCGGCCAATAAGGAAGCTCCCCGTAATTATAGCCAAGCCATTTATGCCAAACAGAATACTGAATACCTGTGGCGAAACTCCGTAAATCCCCTGATAGACAAAAGGTGTTCCGGAAACATAAGCAAAGCTTCCACCGTGGATAAATCCTACAATTAAAGCATAGCCAATGAAAGAACGGTCCTTGAATAAGCCACCCATACTCCTAACTGAATTCCCGATCGAGCTTGGAACCCGCTTTTCCTGCGGAAGGGTTTCTTTTAAGCGCAAGGAGATCACGATCGTAATAAAAACCCCAAGCAAACCTAGAAAATAGAATATGGTTTCCCAGCTGGCGAACGGCAGAAGCAAAAGCGCCCCGCCTGTCATCGGCGCAATCATAGGAGCTGTGGCATTGATAACCATCAGCAACGCAAAAAATTTCGTCAGTTCTTTCCCGGTGAACACATCGCGGACAACTGCACGGGAAAGGACAATCCCGGCTGAAGCGGTTAAGCCCTGAAGAAAGCGGGCAGCAATAAAGGCCGTAATATTTGGTGCAATCGCACATACAAGTGATGATAGAGCAAAAAGCGAAATCCCAATTAAAAGCGGCTTCCTTCTTCCATGTGAATCACTAAGCGGTCCAACAATAACCTGTCCAATAGCAAGTCCGATCAAACACGCCGTTAAACTCAGCTGAACAAGTGAGGCACGCGCACTCAAATCCTCCGAAATATCCGGAAAGCTCGGCAAATACATATCTATATTGAACGGACCCAGAATTCCGAGCATACTGAGGAGAAAAGCCAGGGCAAGCCGTTCTTTTCCTGTTGGATTTTGAAGCATATGTCAAACACCTTTCTTTCTGTAAAACTGCTAATCTTTTACATAAATATGGCTAGTATACGCCAGGGGAGGGAGGATGTCCAGCAGCGAATCTTGAGAATTGTTCGTGTATACAGCCGAAATACTTCAATCACGAGAAAAGACACCGGTATATGACCAGCGTCTTTTCTTTTGGCTCTTTTCGGATAGGTTGTTGTTTTTGGGCTATAAAGCTTGCTCGTTGATTTCCGCTCCAGTCACGCAGCGAACCCGCGGGGAGGAACAGAGCTCCTCTGCGTTTCACGCATGTGGGGTCTCCCGCTCCCTCTCTTCCCGCAGGACATTGAATAGGCTTCCTCGAATAAGCACCTCGTCGTAAGAAAATGCGAATGCATTTTCGAGGATCAAGTGCCTTCCGCTCCAATCAACTCAGTAATTAAAACTAGCTTGTAAGCAACAAACTTTGCGAAAACAGCCTTTCTTTTTGATGAATTTCTTCCTATTCATAAAGCCTTTGAATTTCCCGCGCTATTGCTTCTAAAATGTAAACAACAGGTACTTGTGTCGTAACATTGGATTCTTCATAAAATTCCTCCGTTACATAATAGGCGATGTTTAAATCAGAGATCTTGGCAATGGTTGAAAGCTTACTGTTTGTAATACTGACAATTTTACTTCCTTCGTGTTTAAGCTGGTTTAATTGAGAAATCGTAAAGTTAGTTTCTCCTGAGACAGATAAAGCAATGGTTACACTATTATTTCGAAGTTTGGAATGAATCGGGAAGTGGGGATCTTTGATATACAGCGAAAATTTGCCTAAGCTTGAGAAATATCTTGCCCCATATTCAGCAAGAATACCAGAGCTTCCAATCCCAATAAAAATAACGTTATCTGCTTCAATAACGAGATTTGCAGCCTCTCTAATCTTTTCTTCTATATCCCCTTTTAAGGTACGCTCAATAAATTCGACTATGGATTGCTGGGAACTTTTAATGGCGGTTTTTTTATTCTCTTGTAAATTCATTTTAAGCTTTACTTTGAATTCTGAAAAACCCTCACAATTTAGTTTTCTGCAAAAACGTAAAATAGAGGCAGTTGATACATGTGTTTCATCCGCAAGTTCACGAATTCGCATATACGGGACCTTTTCAGGGTTCTGACAAATGTAGTTGTATAACGATGTTTCTAATTCATTAAAAGAAGCGATGACTTCATTTGTAAACATGGATCCAGATGCTCCTTCAGAAAAAAATATTTTACTCTGCAAAATATATATCTAAAGTCTAACACAATTTCTATGTGTAACATAGCGTTACATCTATGTAACAAATCCCTTTTTTCGTTATAACCAACTAAATGGTCCTCGATCATTTACTATCCTGCTACACCCAGTTATTATGTTTTGTATACTTTTTCCTTGTTTAAGGAAGAGCTATATATAATTTTTCACAAAAATAAATAATCTTAAGTATTAATTTCTGGAGGTAATCATCATGAATAAATATCAATTCCCCCAAGGTTTTTTATGGGGAGGGGCTACTGCAGCGAATCAAATAGAAGGCGGATTTAGTGAAGGGAATAAAGGGCTAAATATAGCAGATGTTCTTCCAGGCGGAAAAGAGCGGTATAACATTTTAATGAATCCAGGTTTTGATTTTGAAATCCATCGTGATCAATACGATTATCCAAATCATGAAGCCATTGACTTTTACCATCGATATAAAGAAGATATTGAATTGTTTGCGGAAATGGGCTTCAAGGCGTTCCGCATGTCTATTGCCTGGACGCGTATTTTTCCCAATGGTGACGAGTTAGAGGCAAATGAAGAAGGACTGGCTTTTTACGATTGTGTATTTGATGAGTTACACAAGCATGGAATTGAACCAATCGTAACCATTTCCCATTATGAAATGCCTCTGAATTTGGTCAAAGAATATGGCGGCTGGAGAGACCGTCAAGTTGTCACCTTTTTTGAGAGATATGTAAAAGCTATCTTCAATCGTTATAAGGATAAAGTAAAGTACTGGATGACTTTTAATGAAATTAATAGCGGCCTTGTGATGCCGATTCAAGGGCTGGGCTTTTCTTATCAAAAAGAAGAGGACAAATACCAGCCAACCTTCCAGGCTTATCACCATCAATTTGTTGCAAGTGCCATTGCGGTTAAAGCATGCCATGAGATCATCCCTGATTCGAAAATTGGCTGCATGATTCTTTTTGCTCCTGTCTATTCCTTTGATAGTAATCCTGAAAATGTCATGCATGCCCTTCAGGAAGAACAGCTTTTCAATTATTATTGTGCGGATGTTCAAGTACGTGGGGAGTATCCAGCTTTCATGAAGAGATACTTCATAGAACATGATATTGAATTGGAAATTCAGGAAGGCGATTTGGAATTAATAAAGGAAAACACTGCAGATTATGTTGGCTTCAGTTATTACATGTCCCGCACCGAGAAGAAAGAAAAGACAGGAGCGGAAGGGGCAGAAGGAAATATTATTGGCGGCGTAAGAAATCCATTCCTGGAAACAAGCGACTGGGGCTGGGAAATCGATCCTGAAGGACTGCGCATCAGCTTGAACAAATTGTATGACCGCTATCAGAAACCGCTATTTGTCGTAGAAAATGGGCTGGGAGCCTATGATAAAGTTCAAGAAGATGGATCGATACATGATGACTATCGAATTGACTATCTTCGTGAGCATATTAAAGCAATGGGTGAAGCCATAGCTGATGGGGTCGAATTAATGGGCTATACAAGCTGGGGATGCATTGATATGGTAAGCATGTCAACAGGCGAGTTCTCGAAACGCTATGGTTATATTTATGTTGATAAACATGATGATGGCAGCGGAACAATGGAACGGAAAAAGAAGAAGTCGTTCTTCTGGTATAAAGATGTTATTGCAACTAATGGGGAAAAGTTATAGAAAACGATTAATAATTGGGTATATTTATTAGGGCTACTGAGGTAGCTCTTTTTTTTAAATGGAAGGCCACTTAAAAAATTGTTTAAAAGGTTCAAGTTATAAAAGTTCTTATCAGCTTGGAAAAGGTATTGATATAGGCATGGATTACCAGCGAAAGCAGGCTCAGTACAAAAATTCAAGTAATTGTATTTTAATTTTGTAGAACTAAAGAAATTCTTATTAATAAGAAAAAAGTGTAGATGAAAGGAAAGAAGCTATAAAAATAATTCAATCCATATTATAAAGGATTTCTTGCCATATAATTGGCAACTCTAATGTAGAAAAACCTATAAAGTTTTTTAGAAAGGAGAGAGGTGTATGGAGTCACTTTGGCTGGAATATGCTTGGGCACTATTAATCTTAATAGGGCTAGAAGGTTTGTTGTCGGCTGACAATGCCCTTGTTCTTGCTGTAATAGCCAAGCATTTACCTGACGATCAGAAAAAAAGAGCTATAAATTACGGAATTATCATGGCGTTCGCTTTCCGATTTGCTGCGCTATTTGCCATTTCTTTTATCGCAAACGTTTGGCAGATACAGGCGATAGGAGCAGCTTATCTTCTTTACTTGGGCTTAAAGCATATCATTCAAGCTCGGTTTGGGAAAGAAAATGAGAATATCCAAAAGGAAGTTGAAGAGGAATCCGCAGGGAAAGGATTCTGGCCTACAGTAGGGAAAATTGCTTTAGCAGATCTCGCTTTTGCCATTGATTCCATTCTCGCTGCTGTTGCTCTTGCCCTTGGTCTTCCAGATTCACCACTTGAAGACTTTGGAGGCATGGATGGAGGACAGTTTATTGTGATCGTACTTGGAGGGATTGCTGGTCTTATCTTGATTAAATATGCGGCCACCTGGTTTGTACAACTCCTTGATAAACGTCCAGCATTGGAAACAACCGCATATGCCATTGTTGCCTGGGTTGGTGTCAAACTTGCTGTGATTACACTTGCACATGAGGATATTGGTATCTTAGATCATGATTTTCCACATAGTACAGCTTGGACATTGGTTTTCTATGGAATATTGCTTGGCATTGCCCTAATCGGTTGGTTTGCACCCGGCAAGAAGTTAAATAAGGAAAATTTAGTCTAAAAGTTACCCAATGGAAGAAAAAGAATTGCGGGTGGATAGCATTTATAAAATGAATCCATCATCTTTTTCTTCCGATTTAAGGGTATGTTTATTCATTGTAATAAATAGCTGTTATGAAATTAAGAAACTGGAAGAGCGAAATGCAGACCTTTTATTTCTATCTAAATTCCCCCGCCAGCATCATAGTAGCTTCTTTTCTCATTTCTCTCAATCCTGGATAAAACGATGCTCCCTACTGCCACAATAATAGCACTTCCAACAATTAAAACATTGTAGATATCAAATTTGCTAAATAAGTTGATTAATAGATAAGACACAATCAGGGAAGCTAAAGGGGAGATCACCCATACTAAAGCGATTCGCTTAATCACACTTTTTTGTAAGATGGCAAACCCATCTTTAGCAGCTCCAACCCCGAGGATTCCACAGGTTGTTACCTGGGTGAGCGGGATCGGAAGTCCGAAGACAGAAGCAATAATTACTAAAGTACCGCCAGTGAATGAAACAGCACTTCCCTGCAACAGTGAAAGTTTGGTTATCTTTTTTCCATTTGTCTCTAACACCCTGCTTCCTAAAAGAAAGGCTCCTAAGGAAACAAATATGGCCCCGATCAAAAGACCATTTGCTGCTGAAATCATGTTGGCACCTACAAGAGGACCAATCGCATTGGCAACGTTATTCATTCCTGCAGAAAAGGCCTCCAAACAGCCGCCAATCACAAGTAATATGGAGAGCCATTTTGTCCAGGGACCAGTTTCTGTAAGTCGAGTCCATCGCTTCTCTGAATATTTGATCAGGTAGCCTAATCCGTATGTAATCAGAAATGAACCAACCGGTATGATGACCCAGAATGAGATAATCAAAAATAAAGTATCGGTGTGTATAGCCTGAAAAGCAGCTCCAACCCCAATGATTGATCCTACCGTTACTTCACTGGTGGATAAAGGAATACCGATAATGTTTGCAATGAAAAGGGTTAAAGTTGCACCCAGTAATATAATGACTACAATTTGCGCATCCAATAAATCAGTAGGGATTAATCCTTCTCCAATCGTTTTAACCACTTCACCGCCGCCTAAAAAAGCACCCAAAAAGGCTGAAGCAGCAACTAACAGAAGCGCTAACCGTTTACTTTTGATTGCTCCGGCCCCATATGGTGCACCCATCGAGGCTGCTGTTCCACTTGCACCAATATTCATCGCAAAGAAAAGGGCGACAGCAACTGCAATGTATGTTAACAAATGAAAAACCTCTTTTCCTTGTTTTTTGTCATTCATGACTTAGTTGTTTTAAAAGAAGGCTGTTTTCGCAAAGTTTGTTGTTTACAAACTAGTTTTAATTACTGAGTTGATTGGAGTGGAAGGCACTTGACTCCTGCGGGAAGAGAGGGAGCGGGAGACCCCGCAGGCGTGAAACGCCGAGGAGGCTCCCGTTCCTCCCGCGGAAAGCAAGTGACTGGAGCGGAAATCAACGGGCAAGCTTATAGTCCAAAAATAACAATCTATACGAAAAGAGCCTAAAAGAAAGATAATTAAAAAATTTAAAACCGAGTAATCCAATATGAATTTATTATTTTAGATTATAAAGCCATCGATGAAAATAAACAAGAGTTTTAAGAGGTAAATGTTAAGGAGTATGAGTGTGATATTAGAGAAAGCAGCTTGCTTAAGAATTCCATTTGCCGAAAGCAAGTCTATTTTTAAGTTCCATCTGACTATCCAGATGATTTCCTGTTAAACTAAAATGGGAAAATAGTTTTTGAAGCATGATACAAATACTTTTGTCATGTATGTAGTTAAGAAAATAAAAAATATAATAAGGCAGGTATAAAATGGTTGATGTTTTTACTGAAATAATAATCCAAGCCCCACGTGTAAAGGTTGCCGAATATGCAGCAAATCCAGACAATGCTCCTTCATGGTATGAAAATATTAAATCATCCGAATGGGTAACTCCCAAGCCTTTAACTATTGGCTCTCAAATAGCATTTAAAGCGCATTTCTTAGGCAGGGAGCTTGCCTATGTGTACGAAATTACAGAGCTAACTCCCGGTGAAAAGCTAGTAATGAAAACAGCAAATGGTCCTTTCCCAATGGAAACGATTTATACTTGGGAAGCCATTGATGAGAATCAAACGAGTATGACCTTACGAAACAAAGGTGTCCCAACTGGATTCGCCAAAGTTTTTAAACCGGTGATGTCTTTGATGATGGAAAAAGCAAATAATAAGGACTTGAGAAAAATAAAAGAAATTCTTGAGGAAGGCAACTAAATGTAAGGTAACTCATGTAGAAAATGGGGCAGAGGCCGATATCGAAAAAGCTCTCGGAGAATACGAAGATGGAACTGAATATAGCTGGAATTTCATGTTTAAGAGACTTAAGGAATTGGTTGAAACTGGACAGATAAACTAACTGAATATTGACTGTATATCGTCAAATATCCATATCGACAACTCGGCTAAAATATCATCAACTTTTTAAATATATCGTCAACTCGGCCAAAGTTGGTTAGCATATGCTTTTCTTCAGCAACTTCTTTTTAGGCACCTCCATTGGCTTCCCCTCTGTCTTTGATGCCTGATCTAAAAGGACTAAAGCAGGTTAAAAAACAAGGAATCATTAGGAAAGAGTAGAAATAGTATTTATTAATCTTAGATGTAGGGGTGTAAAAATATGAGACAAATAATCGCTCTTGGCGGCGGGGGGTTCTCCATGGAGCCAGAGAATCCGTTATTGGATTTATATATCTTAAAACAGTCAGGTAAATCAAATCCCAAAATCTGTTATGTACCTACTGCAACCGGAGATTCAGATATATGTATAAAATGGTTTTATGACTTTTTTGAAAAACAAAAGTGCCAGCCTTCACACCTCTCATTATTCAAACCGCCAACAAGAGATATAGAGGGTTTTGTATTAGATAAAGATATCATTTATGTTGGCGGGGGAAATACGAAGAATTTATTAGCTTTATGGAGAGAATGGGGATTAGATAAGATCATGAGAAAGGCATGGGAACAAGGAATTGTATTGGCAGGCATCAGTGCAGGTTCCATTTGCTGGTTTGAAGAAGGGGTTACGGATTCGTACGGAGATAAACTTGAACCATTAAAGTGCTTAGGATTTTTAAAAGGGAGCAATTGCCCGCATTATGATGGCGAAACGGATCGAAGACCATCGTACCACGAACTTTTGGCTTTTAATAAAATAAAGCCCGGAATAGCAGCAGATGATGGAGTTGCTATTCATTTTATAGAGGAAGAGGTTAGTAAAATAGTAAGCTCCCGGCCTAATGCTAAGGCATATAAAGTCTTTTACGATGAAGAGATTAAAGAGATTGAGCTTGAAACGGAATTCCTGGTTTCATCTTAAAGTAAGGGTGACGGGCAAGCTTTATAGTCTAAAAACAACAATTTATACGAAAAGAGCCTACAGTAAAGTCAGGTAAGTTAAAGAAAGATACTATATTTATTAGTTTTAACATCAGCAAAAAAGGGAGGTTGTTTTCTAAACAAACTCCCTTTTATAATTAATTAGTTAATCTTTTAGTTCGTTTTAGCTTCTTGTTGAAGGAAATCCTCTGTTGAAACAACATTGGCATACATTCCGTTAAGTGCACTGATAAATGCATAATGAACCTGTTCAGCTGGTACGACCTTACCTTGGTAAGTTAAGTCCGTTGTCGCACATGCATCTTCAATAAGTGTAGTTTGAAAGCCTAGTTCCACTGCAGCTCTAACTGTTGCATCAATACACATATGTGTCATCATACCTACAACCACTACCTTGGTTACTCCTTTTTCTTTTAGTTTGCTTTCTAATTCAGTCTTTAAAAAGCTGTTAGGGAAATGTTTTTTGATGATACTTTCGTTTTCTAATGGTAAAACACTTTCATGTAGTTTAACTCCCTCTGTATCTGGAAGAAAGAAGCCTAACCCTGGATTACTTGCGATGTGCTGGACATGAAAAATAGTCTCTTTGTTCTTCTGCCTAAACCATTCAAGAACTTTAGCAGCATTAGCGGCTGCTTTTTCGGGATTTGTTAATTCCATATTTCCATTTGGAAAATAGTCATTTTGAATATCAACAATGATTAAAGCTGTGCTCATTTTTTCACCTCATTTAAAGATTCGATATACTATAATAATAGATAACTTTTTGATTTTTATCGATGCTTTGATGAAACACTTTTAGATAAAATAATTTCACGGTGAAAGGAATTTATAATGGATATTGATCAAATTGACTTTCAAATCCTCCGGTTACTAACTGAAAATTCACGTATTCAATGGAAGGACTTGGGGAAACAAATTCATATGACGGGACAAGCGGTAGGAAATCGTATTAAAAAACTTGAGGAAAGTGGTGTTATTATAGCCTATTCACTAATAATCGATGAAATGAAAGTGGGGCTGATCTTTACAGCGTTTGTCGTTGTACATATGAAAACAGCAAACCATGATTCTTTTATTGGTTTTATTAAAGATCGAAATGAGGTAGTTGAAGCTCATCGAGTATCTGGGGAAGGCTGTTACCATTTAAAAATAAAAGTTAAATCTCAAGAAGAATTGAATCTTTTTCTTAATAACCTTCTCGATCATGGGAATTATAGTTTAAATCTATCAATACAAGAAATA
Organism: Cytobacillus sp. C11.1; assembly: GCF_058145115.1. Taxonomy (NCBI): domain Bacteria; kingdom Bacillati; phylum Bacillota; class Bacilli; order Caryophanales; family Bacillaceae; genus Cytobacillus; species Cytobacillus sp. C11.1. The sequence goes on from NZ_CM176935.1 coordinate 2,991,227, forward strand.
AAACAACACCATCCACTGACTGCCACAATACAACATGAATCTTAAAGAAAATAAGGGTTGTGAATTGTACTTAAACTATCGGGGGCAATCGTAGAAAGGCAACGAAAAACGTGATGCAGCGGTGATCCCGTTTTCTTATTATGCTAAAGGTCAGGTTAGTCAAAGAAGATAATGAAATAGCACCTTTAGTTTGTCAAATACATATGGATAAATATATTATGGTAACCCAAAACCGATGGGGTGCTTATGTTGAATAAGATTGTTTATAGTTTGGATGCGAAAATACATTAAATCAGAAAAATGGCGTGTCAAAACTGATGTCAGTTTACACGCCATTTTCATTGTCATTTACAAATTATGCACCCTAAAACGGAACGGGTTTTTTATAAAAAGCGGATGGTTTTCTAAGATATTTTATTTCCAATTTTTCACTACACTTCTTTTGCAATTTCGTTTCTATTAGGAGCAAGTGGAGGCTGCTCCAGCCATTTATTTTGTACCATAAGGTTATACCACTTTTTAGTGACCATAAGATTTTTAATAATTGTTCCTTCATAAGCGGCTACAAGGTCTGCTCGCATGGCTGATGCTAATCCTGCCCCATGATAGTTTTGTGCAGCTTGGAACAAAAAACCAATATGATACAACATTAACTTATCGGAAAAAGGTGAATCCGTTGAAGTTGTCACTTCTGTTTCCCAGGATTTCGGAACTGGTAAATTATCCGTTTGCATTATTTTTGCAAATTTTATAATTTGTCCATTTGCTGTTTTCGCTGAATCCATTAAAAACTTCCTTACTTCTTTTGTTTGAGCGACTTGACTGAATGCAATAGAAAGGGTTTTAGCCATAATGCTTTTTTTAAGGTTGAAAGAAATACTAATGATTTCTGTCGCTGCTAATTTTCTACCCTTCCCGAAAAATCCATCTGTGAAATCCTGGCTGGAAACAAATTCAGGGTTTTTAGCAGGATAAAACAAAGGGTCTCTTTGAAAATTTCCTTTCTGCAGCAATAACTCAATTGTTTGATGATACATCTTTTTTGCATCGTTATCGCAGGAATCGTAAAATTCCCTTAAGTCTTTTCTAACAGAAACACCTAATGCAGTGCTGTGACCTAGCAAGCCATGTAACGTCATGATATGTAAATAATTCAAGCAAAATATATCCGTGAACAATCTCTGTTTACCCTTAAAGAGGTCCGAATCATTAAATCCAATAGGAACTGGAAACCCTTCACTCTCTATAAAGGTAACAATTTGGTGCTTTTGTTTTTCGTATGTCTTAATAGCATCCTCAAAAATGGCTTTAATCTGGTCGTCCTCAATAATTGAGACCATATATCTATTAACCACATCTGTCATTGTACCGTTTATAAACTCTCCCCAAAGAGTTCCTATTTCGGAAGATGTGAGTTTTAATTTATTCTTATCATCCACATTATCACCTCAATCATATTATTACCAATTTAGTAAGTGATATGAAATTTTTAAAATCATAAGAGAACATTCCGATGAATTCACCATGAATAACCTACTTGTTAAATTAAAGGGTGCTTATGTTCAAGATCAGCTGCCACACCAGGCGGCTTTTTTGATCAACTAAAGGAGAGGTTTAGATGTATAGAAACTTGTTAAAAATAAAAAATCATTAAATTTATTAAGATTGGCATGATACGATTCCTTTATTACGCAACCATATAGTTGCTTATGATTGACAAGCAACCGTAGAGTTGCCTATACTTGAAATATGAATTGGGACAAAGACGCTATATTCAAAGCACTTGGCGACTCGACTCGGCGGCTAATATTAGATGAACTTTCCGAACGAAACGAGCTGACGCTGTATGAGCTTACGGCACGCCTCGTTATGAAACACAGCCTTTCCATTTCGCGACAGGCAATTGCTAAACATCTTAATGCTTTGGAAGATGCAGGGCTCGTATTATCAAAACGAAAGGGAAAATATCGCGTACTTATGTTTAACAAAGAACCACTTAAAAATTTGCTGAAAGGGTGGGTAGATTAATTTTATAACGAATGATGAATGTATGAGTATTTCTAGATTGTTTGAAAAGCACCATACATCGGAAATATCAAAGGAGGCCAAAAGATGTTAAAAATCATTATTACCAGTATATTCGTTCAAGATCAAGACAAAGCATTAGAGTTTTATACAAAAACGCTGGGCTTTGTAAAAAAGAATGACGTTCCCAGCGGAGTATATAGGTGGATCACGCTTGTTTCTCCTGGTAAACAAGACGGTACTGAGCTTTTACTCGAACCTAATGAGCACCCAGCTGCCAAAGAGTATCAACAAAAGCTATTTGCTGATGGCATTCCAGTAACAATGTTTGGAGTTGCAAATATTCGCAAAGAGTACAACCGATTAGTAGAAAAAGGTGTAAAGTTTACCATGGAGCCAACGGAAATGGGGAAAGTCACAATAGCTGTCTTCGACGATACATGCGGAAATCTTATTCAAATGATCGAACAGAAGTAGCGTTATGACGATAAAACCTAGTTTTTAAACACACTGTTGGTAGGTTTAAGACCGGTGAAGTATTATTTCAAAATTAAACAACTTTATGTTAACCCTGTCCTAATTTTAGGTCGGGGTTTTACATATTTTAAGGTATAGATTTGTGAAAAAGTTCACTTAAAATGAAATCATTATTCCGTTGGTGCCAAGATGAAGGTCATTTATCCATCAAACCAACTGCTAAGATTTAGGAACCAAAAGTGGGCAAGAATCCCAAAGTTTTTAACCGGACAGTCCACCTAAAGTGCATCAAAAGGTGAAGTCCCAACGTCTGATTGTAAAATACCAAGGGACAATATTAAAATCCCTATTACATAAAAAAACATATTTCACTTTACTCGACCTCATTATGATTACTTTTTGTTGCAAATACAACAAAGTTAGGATAAATTCAATATATGGCATTTTTATTGCATTTGCAACAAATATATGTTCGAAGGAGGTAACTATGAAGGAAATTCTTCGTGAAATTGGAATGATAGCAAGGGCATTAGATTCTATAAGTAATCTAGAATTTAAAGAATATGACCTTACAAAAGGACAGTATTTGTACCTTGTACGAATATGTGAAAACCCAGGAATCATTCAAGAAAAGTTAGCCGAGATGATAAAAGTAGATCGAACAACAGCAGCTCGTGCTATAAAAAAACTTGAAATGAATGGCTTTATTGAAAAGAAAGAGGATAAACATAACAAAAAAATTAAAAAACTTTTTCCAACAGAGAAAGGGAAAAATCTTTATCCTTTTATAAAAAGAGAAAATGATTATTCCAATATCGTTGCATTAAAGGGATTTTCCGAAAAAGAAGCAGAAACCATTTTCAATCTTCTTCAAAGAGTAAGAAGAAATGTAGAAAAAGACTGGGAATTTGTAAAAAAGGGAAACAAGAGAGAGTATTGATTATATAAAGGGAGCGACATATTTTAGATGACTATAATTATAAAACAGTGTACTCTTGAGGATTTACGCACACTTCAAGAAATTAGTTATGAAACATTTAATGAGACATTTAACGATCAGAACTCACCCGAAAATATGGATGCCTATCTGGAAAGGGCATTTAACTTAAAACAATTAGAAAAAGAATTATCCAATATCCATTCGCAATTCTTTTTTGTTTATTTTAATAATGAAGTCGCTGGATATTTAAAGATCAATATCAATGATGCTCAGTCTGAAGAAATGGATGATGAATCACTTGAAATCGAGAGGATTTATATAAAGAGCAAATTTCAAAAACTTGGGATTGGTAAATATCTGCTAAATAAAGCGATGGAAATTGCGATGGAACGTAATAAAAAGAAAATCTGGCTAGGTGTGTGGGAAAAAAATGAAAATGCTATTGCTTTTTATAAGAAAATGGGGTTTGTTCAAACTGGAAACCACTCTTTTTATATGGGTGATGAAGAACAAATTGATTTTATATTGACGAAAACACTGATATAACTTTAGTAGAGGCGGGTTATTATGTATATTCCTAAATACTTTAAGGGTTGGTTTTAAGTTTAAGGCGGGAGAAAATCAGGCTGCAGATAAATTAAGTCAGAACCGAAATGAAACGGATTATATTAACATCATTGATAAATTACGAAATGAAGGAAATCCAAATTCGAATCAAATGGCAGAGCTGATGGAAAAGAGATTAAAAAATCACGTATAAGCCCACTTTTATTCAACCCTCAGATGCAAGAATTAAAGAACGGAACGGAGCTGTCATATTGGCAGCTCTCTTCAGATTGTGAAAGGTTGTACCTTAAAGTGAAGTGTGCAAGAGTTGAAGATCCAGTTTGGATCGGTGAATGGAAGAAAAAATACGGTCAATAAAATTGGTGCGTTGTTCCTTGAATTAACCCACTTTTTTAAAAATTTCTTTTAACAAACGGGAGTTTAGTTAAAGAAAAAGTTTATTACAAATATCAAAAAACTGTTCAAAATTGGTATAGTAAGACTGATATTATTAATTAAATTTTAGGAGATGTGACAATTTGGATTTCTTAGGTTTTATTACATTGATAATAGCGGGCTTCACTGCTTGTGCTGAAATTACTTCATACGCTTTAGTACATCCAGTTATCCGTCAATTACCTCAAAAGCAACATATACTTTTTGAACAAGGTTCACTGAAAACATATGGACTTATTATGCCCATATTTATGCCTGTAAGTGTGATTCTAACCTTGTCTTTCGCGTTATTTACTAAAGAACTTGGAGGTATCGAGCTTACCAGCCGTTTTTTTTCTGCTGGAATGTTCATTTTAGCAACAATAATAACTATTATATTTAATGTTCCTATTAACAAAGAAATCCAACAATGGGATGCAGACAATCCACCCACTGATTGGAAGGAGATAAGAAAACGATGGATGTTCTTTCAATCTATTCGTTCTTGGTTACTTCTTATTGGTTTCGTGTTACTTTGTTTCTCAGTGTCAATTTGATATAAATATTACAGTTTCTGTACATTACCCTATTGAACTAAACCATTCGTATTATAAGGTCAACTAGAAATGAAAATATTTCTGGTTGACCATTTTTTCTATCGATATATGATAACCGTAGCCGGGGTAGAACGTAAGCACCCGTGGGACTTGATCCCGTCAACTAAACCGTTCGCCCCCTACTTGTAGAAACATGATTGAGGCTGGTTGGGACGTTGATCTCCGTATAACAAGCGAAGCTATGATACTGCAAGAAGGATTAGAGGTACCGGCAAATATGATTTAGGAGGAGAAGCCAATGAATCCAGTGGTTGGACTGGATGTAGCCAAAGGTGAAAGCCAGATACAAGCTTTCCTGGATAAGAAAAAACCTTATCAAAAAAGCTTTAAAGTTGAACACACTCTTGAAGGTCTGGAAAAACTGCATTCCTTTCTCTCAGATGTTGAGAGAATAACTGGGGTAAAACCTCCATTAGTCATGGAGTCAACCGGTCACTATCATACTCCGGTAGTCCATTATTTTGAGGAAAGAGGATACTTGATCATTATTGTTAACCCTTTAGTCTCATATCGGGCAAAGAGTTCAAGTTTAAGAAAGGTAAAGACAGATATAATTGATGCCAATCATCTCTGCGAGATGTATTACAAAGAGGATTTGGAACCTTATAAAAAACGCGGTATCCAGCTCTTGAACCTTCGAAACCTGACTAGACAGCACGAAAATATTACGGGGATTTATGTGCAAACAAAACTGCAATTCCAAGCCGTCTTGGATCAGGTGTTTCCAGTATATAGAGGAGTGTTTGGGGACTTATATTCTGTTGTCTCTCTACTCACCTTACTTGAATTTCCAACATCTCAAAGTATCTTAGAAGCAGGCGAAGAGACAGTTACTAACACAATAAAAAAGTTATGTCCAAGGCGCTCCATCAAGTGGGCTAAGACAAAAGCAATAGCCCTTTTAGCTGCCGCAAGCCAAAATCCCTTTAGGGAAAATCTCTACCAAAGCCACATTTTAAGCGTGGAAATGTATATAAAAATGCTTCTGGAATACCAAAAGCATCTATCCAAATTTGAAGAAGAGATAGATGCCTTGGCAAAAGATATTGAAGAATATAAAATCATCCAATCAATCCCTGGGATCGGAGAAAAGATCGCTGCAACGATCATTTCCGAAATTGGCGAGATTGAACGGTTTGATCACCCTAAAAAGCTTGTCGCATTCGCTGGTATTGACCCGAGTATCTTTGAATCAGGTAAATTCAGAGGAACCGTAAACAGGATTACCAAAAGAGGTTCAAGCCGACTTAGGCATACACTGTATATGGCCGTTAGGTGTGCTATTCGGGATTCCAGGAAAAGCAAAACGACGGAGGAACTAATCCCTCGCAATAAAAGGTTGAGAGAATTTTATGATAAAAAACGGGAAGAAGGAAAACCCTTTAAAGTAGCAATAATAGCCTGTGCCAATAAGCTTTTACAATGGATTTATGCCCTTTTGAAAAGCAGAACGACTTTCCAAGATCTAGCTTAGTTACCCAAATGGACTAATAAAAGCAAAACCTTCCAAACATCCAGGTTAGGAAGGTTATTTGGCATGCTTATTTTTAGCATACCATAATATAAAATTTAATTTCATTGAAAAATGTTGACAAACTAGCTTTTGTTGAATAAGACATTAAAAAGTAACGCTCAGAGTTTTTCACACTCTGAGCGTTTTTCTATGCTTATTATAATGTATGTTACCTTGCTAATTTGGTTGGTAAAACTAAGTTCTGCTTGTAATTTTGTACTTCAAACCCGAACCTGTTAAACTTTCCTCTAGGCGTTTTAATTTGATATTTTTGAAAATATTAAAAAGCTTTTTTAGTTTTCTTCATACGAACATTAAAAAGTTTAAAAATGACAAAGGCAGAAAGGGCAATTAACATAACCTCAATTCCCAAAGCCCAGCCATTTTCAAAGCTTCTTTCTATTAAAATTCCCACTGCTGAACCGACAGGAAATGAAATCACAGCCCCAATAACCGCACCAGCCAATAATCCAATATACATACCAAGTATTAAGCCCATTGTAATAGCTCCTTTCAAGTATGCGATCGCTATTTACAATTTTAGTATAATTGATTTTTCTATATTTGTGATGTTTTTCACAAATGAAACAAATTTTTGTCGCAAAAGGATTAGAAAATGTTCAATATTTGTCTATTGATTTTAGTAGCTCAGCATGGGCACTCATCGTTTAAATCATATGAATATAGTTCATCCTGTGGCAGTACTTGTATTTACGATAGAGACTAGGTTGGCAACAATTGCGGGACAGGGGGGTTCTTCTGCTTTATATGAAGAAACCGTATCAGAGTAATTTCTGCAAATCATTAAGATAAGACCTATCACTTGAAGAAAAATCTTAGAGGGAAAAAGTGCCGTCTGTGTGTTAACGCTTAAGTCCGGGTTAGGCACTAATGGGTAGTCTTTAGTTGAAACTTATTCAATAGTAAATCAAGCTCTTGGCTGCATCTGATTGTTTCTTTACTTAATAGTCCATTTGAATTTGCTGATCGAATCATTTCATATCTTTTTTTGACGATTAATAATGTAAGTATTTCCCTTTCCTCTTGTATCTTTTCCTGTAACATTGTTCACCCTTCTTTAGCGCTTTTCTTTAATAAATTAAACACAAACACTATTATGCATATTTTTTAACACAAAAGAAACCGATTCGACAAAACAAGCTAAAAAAAGTCTTTTTTTATATAATTGCCTGATGTTTCGACAGAACATTACAGATATCTATGTCTATATAAGAGGTTTTGTGTTTAAAAGATCCTATGAAAAATCATCTGACAAAAGGTTGGTATCGTCATAAAGGCACTTTCCTTTCCTTTTTTACGGATGATACCAGCACATGATAAAAACAAGAATACCATTTCCCCATCTTGGCAAGGATGGTAAGAAGTAAACATTTCATAATTTCTAATTTTAGATGGGGATTGCTAAATGAAAAAATGGAGAAACAGAAGAAGCCTATTTAAGGAAAAAGAAGGAGTAATCAATTCCCAAAAAAATACAAAGAATGATGATTCTCTAGGGGAATTGCTGCAGCAATTAACATTATCCAATGACTTCACTCAATTTACCTATCACGTGAACGAGACTTCGCTATGTTTAGGGTACTACACGTCTTTAATTGATACGGAAATTTTGCATCGGGATGTATTGCCTTATTTAAAAAAGTGGGAGTCATTTGCTTCTTTGTCTTCTGTGCTTCCAATTGAAGAAGTGATTCTTACTGCCGATCCAGCAAGAATTCAGGACAACCTTTTAAAAGGATTTATATTTATTTTTGATATAAATAACTTAAAGCAAGTTTGTTTAGTAAAAGCTGGTGTGGAAAGGACACGTCAAGTTTCCCTTCCTGAAGTTGAGTTCAGTGTTGTTGGACCTAAAGAGTCCTTTGTGGAAGCAATTGATACAAATATTAACCTGGTTCGAAAGAGATTGCCGATGGCAGAGTTTACTGTAAAAGAATTGATCATTGGCAAGTTATCTAAGACAAGGGTTTCGGTCCTTTATATTGATGGGATCGCCAATAAAGAAAATGTCAATACTGTCATTCAACGGCTATCAGATTTGGATATTGATCAAATCATGGATAGTTCATATATTACGCAATTAATTCAGGACAATCAGAATTCTCCTTTTCCGCAGCTGATTGATACAGAGAGACCTGATCGTATTGCATCAGTGCTTGGAGAAGGGAAAGTTGCTATTTTAGTTGATGGCGCCCCTCACGGATTAATAGGGCCAACGACCATTTTTGAGTTTTTTTATGCCTTTGAGGATTACTATTTGAATTGGGCTGTGGCTTCCTTTTTTCGTCTGGTCCGTTTTTTTGCTGTAATATTTTCCATCTTGGTTACTCCTATATATGTGGCCGTCCTAACATATCATTACGAATTAATTCCAAAGGACTTAGTTAGTACGCTTGTTACTTCAAGAAGTGCAATCCCATTACCGCCAATTTTGGAGGCCATTATTCTAGAACTGGCCATTGAATTATTACGAGAAGCAGGGGCCAGGCTGCCAACAAAGGTTGGCCAGACAATCGGTATCGTGGGCGGTATTGTTATTGGAACAGCGTCAGTTGAAGCAGGATTAACAAGTAATGTTTTATTAATTATCGTTGCTTTAGCGGCGTTGGCATCTTTTACAACCCCTGTCTATCAAATGGGTAATACGATTCGGTTAATCCGCTTTCCTTTTTTGCTGATGGCGCATTATCTTGGCCTAATAGGGGTAGCAGTAAGTTTTTGTTTCTTGCTGATCCATTTATTAAGGCTGTCTTCTTTAGGCAGACCTTTTCTTGAGCCCTTTTATCCTCCGAGAATCCAGGATCTAAAGGATTCTCTTATTCGATTACCTTTTTCTATGCAATCAAAGCGGCCAATTCAGGAACAGACGGAAGATACACTGCGTTTCAATCCCAAAAAGGCTAAAGAGAAACACGATATCAAAAGGAATTAAGAAAGGAAGCGGGGTTCAAATTGGAAGAGAAAGAATTTCAAATATCACCTTTTCTTGTTTTCTTTTTAATCCATTCTGTCCAAGTAGGAGTGGGCGTGTTTGGATTCCAGCGTACGATCATGAAGTCTGCGGGAAATGATGCTTGGATAGCGGTAATTGGAGCAGGAATCTCGGTAAGTATGATTATCTGGGTAATGTACCTGCTTCTAAATAAGCATCAAAAAGATCTCATTCAAATACATAGGGATTTGTTTGGAAAATGGATTGGAGGGCTCTTAAGTCTTACTTGGATCATATATTGGCTGATGATTGGGATTATCGTACTTCGAAGTTACATTGAAATTGTACAGGTGTGGCTATTCCCGATGATTAATATTATTATGTTTAGCATCATCTTACTCATTCTCGTCTATTATTGTGTAACAGGGGGATTCCGCATTGTTACTGGAATTAGTTTCCTGGGAGTCCTTATTCCTTTTTATATATTTTTTACCTTTTTATATCCCATTGAATATACTCACTTTCGAAACTTACTCCCGATATGGAACCATTCCATTAAAGAAATGACCATTTCTACGAAAGACATGATGCTGAGCTATTTGGGATTCTCTACCTTGCTGATTTATTATCCTTATATAAAACATCCTAAAAAATCACAAAAGTGGGCTCACCTTGGGAATCTTCTGACAGGTGTAATCTATTTATTTATTCTTATCATTTCAATCGGTTTCTTTAGCGAGAATCAAATAAGCAGACACACTTGGGCTACATTATCTCTGTGGAAAATTGTCGAACTCCCATTTGTCGAAAGGTTTGAATATATAGGAATAACATCCTGGGTTTTAATTATCCTTCCTAATATTTGTTTATCAGTATGGGCTTCTACTAAAGGTGTACAAACAATCTTTAATATTAAACCTCAAAAAGTAGTGGTGGTCAGTGTTATTATTTTGCTCATTGTACTTGGTTCAACGGTAGTGATTGAAGGAAGAGAAAATATCGAGAAGTTAAATAAATATATGTCTTTATTAGGCTTATGGTTAGTCTTTGTGTATATCCCAATACTAACTCTTTTGTCTTTCCTTTTATCAAAGATAAGGAGGAGAAACATTGAGAAAGCTTAACAGGGTGATACAAATTATTCTGCTGCTGCTAGTTCTGACAGGATGTATGAATATCGATCAGCAAATTTTGGATGATGTTCAATTAATAACAGGGGCTGCCTATGAGTATGTAGATGACGATATAATAGAGTTAACAACAGTCTTTCCCAATTATCAGCCTGATGGGTCTGTTAAAAATGAAACATTAACGACTACTGCTATTCTTAATAAAGAAAATCGTGATAAGCAAAGTTTACAATCAGAAAAACCAATGGTCAGCGGGAAATTAGAAGTAGCCTTATATGAAAGGAAAACTGCAGAAATAGGAATATTAGAGCTATTGGATACCTTATCAAGGGATCCTTCGATTGGTGCGAATGTTTACCTAGCTATCTTAGATGGAAACCCAAAAGAAGTGTTAAGTAAACAGTATGGAAATATAGATAATGGTATCTTTTTATCAAATTTAATTGAACAAAATGTCGAATCAAGGTTGATTCATAAAACGAACCTGCATATATTTAAGTATAAATTATATACTGAAGGGATTGACCCTATGCTTCCCATTATTGAACAAAAAGAAGGGAAGCTTAACATTGGTGCAATCGGATTGTTGAAAGATGACAAATTGGTCGAACAAATCGATCAGGAAAATTTCTTTTTTCTAACACTCCTATTAGACCATAAAGGTCAGAAGGATACATACGCCTTTAAAACGGAAGAAGAAAGAAAAGCTTCTTTTGTAAATATAAAGTCTGTCAGGAAATACGAAATACCTGAACCGATGACAAATTCTGAGATAAAAATAAACATCAATCTAAAGGCAATTCTTCGGGAATACAACGATGGAACTTTAAATAAACAAAAAATCAAAAAGTTAGAGAATGAACTGAAAGAGGAGATTGAAAAAAAATCAGAAGAAATGATCCAGCAATTTCAAGAAAAGGGAATTGATCCGCTTGGCATTGGGGAAGAAGTGCGCACCCGAACTCGTAAATGGGATCAGAAAAAATGGAAAAAATTATACCCGGACCTCAAAATAACCGTCCAGGCCAAAGTGAAAATAATGGAGTCAGGAGTAATCGAATAAAAGTTTTACATACAAATAGCTATAAATCCCTATACTTAATGATGTGTAAACAAATAACACAAAGTCTTTTTCCACCAGGGAAAAGGCTTTTTATTATTAGACTAATTCTTTTGTCATCCATTTTCATAATTATGGAAAACAATCATATCGGATGGTTATCCAAACGTATGTTAGTCTGGGTTGAAGGGGCCGTTCAATCGGGTATCAGGGTTGCGCATGAAGTAACGAATCTGCCAAGAACTTGTTTTGGATGGTAGATTTCCATATTAAATAATTGGAATATTTCAATAAAAATAGTATAATAGTTCGAAAGTTGAGAAGGAGATGAGCTGAGGATGACGAGAGTGAGCGAAGAAACAAAAGGTTATTTTGGCGAGTTTGGAGGAAGTTTTATCCCCGAAGCTTTGCAGGAGGTCATGGACCATCTGGAGGCGCAATTTTTAAAATATAAAGATGACCCAGAATTCAAAAAGGAATTCTCCTACTATTTGAAACAATATATTGGCCGTGAAAATCCGTTGACTTTTGCCGAGAATTTATCGAAGCAAATGGGAGGGGCAAAGATTTATTTAAAACGTGAGGATTTAAACCATACGGGTGCCCATAAGATCAATAATGCCATCGGCCAGATTCTGCTGGCGAAGCGGATGGGAGCGAAGCGGATTATTGCAGAAACAGGAGCGGGCCAGCATGGCGTTGCTACAGCTACAGCATGTGCCATGTTTGGAATGGAATGTATCATTTATATGGGGAAATTGGATACGGAACGCCAGGCTCTCAATGTATTTAGAATGGAATTGCTGGGTGCTAAAGTCATTCCAGTTGAAAAAGGGCAGGGCCGCTTGAAGGATGCTGTTGACGAAGCATTAGGAGACTTGGTCCAAAACTATAAAAATACTTTCTATTTATTGGGCTCTGCGGTCGGTCCGCATCCGTTCCCAACAATGGTGAAACACTTCCAGTCCGTAATAAGTGAAGAGTCAAAACGTCAAATTCTGGAGCAGGAAGGAAAACTGCCGGCCGCTGTCATAGCCTGCACAGGAGGCGGGAGCAATGCAATTGGTGCCTTTGCACACTATTTGGACGAAAAAGAAGTGCGCTTGATCGGTGTCGAGCCAAAAGAAGCGCCAACTCTATCTGAAGGTGTGCCGGCGGTTATCCATGGGTTCAAATGCTTAACACTGCTTGATGAAGAAGGGCAGCCAAAACCGACTTACTCGATCGCGGCAGGGCTTGATTACCCAGGAATCGGACCTGAGCACAGCCATCTAAAAGTAAGCGGCCGGGCAGAATATGTCACGGCAACAGGCCAGGAAGCGCTTGAAGCCTTTCAACTGTTATCAAAAACAGAAGGAATTATTCCGGCGCTTGAAAGCTCTCATGCAGTGGCCCATGCATTGAAATTGGCAAAAGAATTATCAAAAGATGATGCGATAATCGTCAATCTATCAGGACGCGGCGACAAGGATGTAGAACAAGTCTTTAAGATGCTGAACAAAGACTGATTTAAAGAGGGTGTCTGATATTCAGATATCCTCTTTTCAATCCTAGCATATTACGCTTCCAATATCTGTTACAAGACAAATGTAACCGCTTACATTATAATGGAGATAAGAGATAGGAAAGGGGATGCAAACAATGGAACTTTTATTGGAACAATGTGAGCATGATCAGACAGAAGAACCTTGTGAAGAGTGTGCCCCCAAAACAGAAGGGGAAGAGCATTTCGATACCTCTGATTATGACTATCATAAGAGATTGTGGTTTTAAAAAATATGTAAAAACACTTGGGTGCGTTCACTCAAGTGTTTTTTTGTGTTTCATATATATACTATATTCTTTTCCTTCTCATCCATTGTGTTGCAGCCCATTTATCTCCTATGACAACGGGTGCTCCACCGTGTAAAGTTAAGTCGTTTAAAGTCTGGTCAGTATAGAAATATTCAAAGTAAACTGCCATACCCTTTTGCGGAGAGACGGAAAAATTAAGCTTAGGAAAATACGTTTCCCCGCCTTGCTCAACATCATTTAAGTACATGACAAGTGTGCTAATTCTTGGATTGCTTGCTGCTTTGCTCGTTGATGAAAAGAAATCAAAGTGAGCTTTATACTCTTGACCTATTTTATAGTTTAGAATTTGGAGGCCCTCACCATGTTCAATAGGTATGTTCATGATGTGCGAAATTCTTTTTTCAATTCTGGCAACAATGTCGTTTTCACCTTCATGGAAAAAGGTACTGCTGCTTGTTCTTAGGTCATCTATTTCACGTACATTTCCTATTTTCGAACGCTGCATCCGGTCCATTGATAACCGAATCAGCTCGTCACATTCTTCATCGCTTAAAACATTTCCTAATATCAAGACCAGTGGTTCTTCTAATCTGGCAATTATGTTAATGTCCCGATCTTCTGTAATGATTTTATTCCCAACATGATGGAAAATAGTAGGTTCTTTTGTCGTTATTTCTTTAACATCCATTGTCAAGTTCATCGACCTCTTATATTTAATTTTCTGAAAATTTAAGATATTCAGCAGCTGGAAGTGGTAATTTATTAGGTGAGCTTCGTTTCCTCCTGTATGTCAAAATGGATGTCTATGTTAGATTCCTCTAACTGAATTTATTTTACACTGTGGGTTATTGTTTTTCTATCTTTTTATTTTTATAAAATAGATTTTTTTTATTCTCATAGATTCCCTTGGAGGCTTGCAGAAAACGCTGGACATTTTATGATTTTCTCAGAATATACTTCAATACATAAGAGGCATGTCTAAACATAAGGAGATGTCATGTGTATAGAAGAAGGGCAAATTACTATGTGAAACAAAGTTATATTCGGAAGGCTTCATTTTTAAAAAATGGTTTTTTTATATTTTGCGGAGCCAATCTCGTAGCTGTCTCATTGCAATTGTTCCTGGTGAAAAATTATGTTATAGATGGCGGCATTGTTGGCTTAAGCATAATGCTTTCTCATTTTGTTCATATGGATGTTGGCGCCCTGCTGTTATTATTAAATCTGCCGTTTTTAATAGTAGGATACTTCTGCTTTGGCCCGAGGTTCCTGATATTAAGTCTGTATGCCAGTTCCATTTTGGCAGGAGGCACTTACATATTGGCACCATTCGAAGAGTTGACAAATAACCCCATTCTGGTCATCCTCCTTGGAGGACTTATCTTAGGAATGGGGGTCGGCCTGATTATACGGTTTGGCGCATGTTTAGACGGAACGGAGGTTTTGGCGATATTATTTAGTGAAAGATCTCCTTTAACAATTGGACAATGTATTCTGCTGTTTAATTTTATTATTTTTACAAGCGCCATTTTCCTATTTGGGGTTCGGGAAGCTGCCTATTCATTGGCAACGTTTTTTGTCGCGTATAAAACGATTGATACGATCATTATGAAGGAGTAGGAAGGACTTTGATTTCTGAGGTGAAACCCGACCGTTAAGTGTGCTAATTTTGACTGCTAAATGATAAAATAAAGGAAATCAATGGGGAAGGAGAGATTTTATGAAGCCTAGTTTTACATTGCCAGCTACAGGAAAGCGAACGATTAGCTTGTCAGATTTTCACGGCAGGAAAAATGTATGTTTAATTTTTATTCCAAATGTGTTTGGGATGAACTGACATAATCAAGTACAGATGATTCAAACTCGTGTTGGCGAGTATGATCGTCTCAATACCCAAGTGTTGGGTATCTCATGTGATACAAATTCAACCCAGGAAGCCTATCAGCGAATTTTTAATGCGCTTGATTTTCCGCTATTATCTGATTTCTACCCGCATGGTGAAGTAACGTCATCGTTTGGCCTATTAATGGAGGATGGCCGCCCCAGCCGTGCCGCGGTGATTATCGATCAAGAGGGGAATCTGGCGGAAACCGTCACTTATCCGCTCAGCGAGCTGCCCAATCATGATGATATATTGGAACGAATTAAGAAAAAGCTGATTCAATAAGGGCTAATGATGTTAATAAGTTAATGACGAAACACAAAATGAATAAACAAACCCATTCGGTTAACTCTATAAAAAACGCTGTTTTCGCAAAGTTTGTTGCTTTCGAACCGATTTTAATCACTGAGTTGATTGGAGCGGAAGGCGCGAGATCCTCGAAAATGCTATCGCATTTTCTTCGTGCGGTGTCCATTCGAGGAACTTATTCAATGTCCTACGGGAGTAGCGTTCCAAGGGAGACCCCGCAGACGCAGAGCGTCGAGGAGGCTCCCGGTAGCCCCGTGGAAAGCGAGTGCCTGCAGCGGAAATCAACGGGCAGAGTTCTTAAGCAAACACACCAATCTATTCGGAAAACAGCCATAAAAAAAGATACTAAAGGAGATTAACCATGGAGCCGTATGAAATAACCAACATGATTATTGATGACGAGTTTGATGGCGAAGAGTATGTGACTGCTGAATTTAGCCATGAAAAGAACGATTATAGCATTACATTTAAAAAAGCAGATCTGGAAATAATCAATGCCTGGATATTTGAGAATGGAACGTCTCTTCCGGCAAATTTGCCGAAGCCGCTTATCGAATCTATAAGAGGAGCGGTAAAAAAGGAAATTTAGCCAGTCAGGGAGTACCATTTGGTGTGATTTTCGATCAACAAGTGAAAAATACATATTAAATACCTATAGCGGTAAAAGAGGTTGTTCCTTAATAACCTTTTTTATCGCTTTTTTAATTTTCCAATTGAAATGAAAGGGCAGGCCACTCTGCTTGGAAGTTCTGTTTTATGCATATTTTATTTCGTTTATCCAAAAATAATACTTGTAATACAATTGTTCTAGCTAGAGCAGGTTAAGGTAATGGTGGAAGTGAGCCAGCGTGCTGGCATATCTCAACGGTTACCCGTTTAATTAAGCCCATGCAGGAAAAAGGCTTTATCCATTTAAGGACTAATAAGATAAACCGAGATATCAACACCATTAACCATTTTTAAAAGCTGCCATTATCCTTGGAGAATATTATTGGATGAACATTTTAGGAGGTAATTGGATGAGTTACAGAGAGTACTGGGACGAGATTTTCAAACAGAATAATGATATGAATTCATTAGTCACTTCCTACTGGCATGATTATTCAAACATGGGAACCTGGCAGTTTTGGGTTGTGATTTCTCTACTGGTACTTCCGCTGGTTCTGCTTTATTTTACAGTTGATCGCCGGCGTATTTTTGAATTATTCTTCTTTGGATATACTGTACATTTGCTTTGGGCATATACTGACCTTGCACTTCAGCGCTACAGTATTTTCGTCCACACGTACTTTTTATCACCAATCTTCCCAAATGCACTAAACATGACTGCTTCTGTCTTGCCGGTGGGTTATTTATTATTGTACCAATACTGTTTGAATCATAAGAAGAACTTCCTGGTGTACACGTTATTCTTAAGCGCTGTGTTTGCATTTGGCTTTGCGACCATAGAAGCATTTATCGGAATGGTTGAATTTAATAAAGGGATGAATCAATTATATTTGTTTCTTATTGACATAGTGATTACTTATATTGCTTATTTTTTTACCAAATTCGTTAAAAAAATGAGCAGTAAAGAGCAACTGAATTCATAAAAGCATCTCATTCATCTATTGAAGAGATGCTTTTGCTCATTTGGTATTCTTCGAAAGCTTCATTGGATTTTCCAGTTCATTATTTAATGGCATGTGTGTTAGCTGGAGTTTCCGTTCTCCTATGCTTTATGCTTTAAGCCCCTTTTTGCTGCAAAATAATTGCTTCCTTCTCTCTTTTGGTCATTGATAAGAATAGAACGCCTGCAATAATAAATAGCCCTCCGATTAATTGGTAAGCGCTAAATGTTTCCTTTAGCCAAATAAAAGAAATCACTGCTGCCACAAGAGGCTCAATACTGGATAATAGGCTGGTTTTAGTTGGTGATAGGTACTTCAGGCTGCCTATATACAGTAAAAACGATAAGGTGCTAACCAAAATAATGCCAATCAGCATCAAAAAAGTGTTTAGGCTCAGTGATCCTGCCAAAACAGAGGTCATTCTGATAAGTGAATAAATTGAAAAATAGGAAAAGAAGGTTGAACAGATTTTATAGGAGCCTTAGCGCTCAGGGTTACAAGGGTTAAATAATAGGAGAGAAGGGTTTTTATGAATCAGTTTTCCAGTCCGCCTGCTTTAATGGTTTTGGATATGCAAAAAGGATTTGGTGATCCCTATTGGGGCAAGCGGAATAATCCTTATGCAGAGAATAATGCGTTTCGTCTGTTAACCGAGTGGCGAAATCGAAACTGGCCCGTTGTCTATTCCAAGCACTTGTCTCTTGATCCGAAATCGCCGCTATATCATAAGAACGTCCAGGGGATAGAGTTTAAAGATCTTTTGCATCCCAAGCCAGGAGAGATGATTTTTACAAAAAATGTGAACAGTGCCTTCATCGGAACCGAACTGGAATCCTACTTGCGTCAGCAGCAAATTAAGTCTGTCGTCATCACCGGGCTGTCCACTCAACATTGTGTTTCAACAACGACCCGGATGAGCGGGAATCTGGGATTTGATACCTATTTGGTTTCGGATGCGATCGCTGCTTTTGAGATCACTGATCATATGGGGACGGTTCATCTCCCAGAGGTGATCCACGAGATTGAGGTTGCTGCACTGCATAAAGAGTTTGCAACGATTGTAACGACAGAAGGGATTGTAAATCAATTAAATATGTAGCAGGTTCACCTATATTTATTAACATGCAAGCATAATAGGTCATTCAAAAAGAGCGGATGACCCTTTGTTATCTGTCTTTATTAAATTTTTGACCTAACAGTAAGTTACAATAATTTCTCTATCCAAGAAAGTTTCGATAAATTCGCTGACTTTAAAGGATGGTTGTTACTAAAGCGAATTGATCACGATTGGTTTTTTATCAAAATTGGAAAGTGGAATAGTACAAATAGCGGAAAGAGACACTAACGATGTATTGCTAAAATACGGAGGTGTCTACCATGTTCTTTCATGTAAAAGAATTACAATATAGAGCAAAACCAAGCAAGCCTGATCCTGTTTATGCAAAAAAACTGCAGGAGGTATTAGGCGGGCAGTTTGGCGAGATATCTGTTATGATGCAGTATCTCTTTCAAGGATGGAACTGCCGGGGTGAACAAAAATACCGTGATATGCTTATGGACATTGGCACAGAAGAAATTGCCCATGTCGAAATGCTTGCAACTATGATAGCACAGCTTCTTGATAAAGCACCCGTTGAGGAGCAGGAGGAAGCTGCCAAGGATCCCGTTATTGCCAGTGTGATGGGCGGCATGAACCCTCAGCATGCCATCGTCAATGGGTTAGGAGCCAGTCCGAACGATGCGGTTGGTTTCCCTTGGACGGCTCGTTATATTATAGCAAGCGGAAATCTTCTGGCAGATTTCAGAGCCAACTTAAATGCAGAATCCCAGGGCCGCCTGCAGGTTGTCCGGTTATATGAAATGACCGATGATCCAGGCGTAAGGGATATGCTTTCCTTCCTGATTGCCCGTGATTCCTACCACCAAAACCAATGGGCAGCTGCAATCGCAGAGTTGGAGCAGAAGGAAGGCATAGTAGTACCAAGCACATTCAACCGCGAATACGAAAAATCTGACGTGGCCTATACCTTTATGAGCTGTTCAGAGGGAACAGAAAGTGAGTAAGGCCGCTGGGCATCAGGACCTTCCATGGATGGGTTAAGTCAGTTTAAATATGAAGCAAAACCTGTTGCTACAGGACAAGCACCTGAGTTGAATCCTGCCCCTGGATATATACATGGTACACCAAAAAGGTAAATAACTTTATTCCATAGTAAAAGCACATGGAATACGGATCAATAGGAACTTAAGCTCTAAGAAAGTAATCCCGTCCAATGGCCGGGATTACTTTCTTTATTATGGGAGAACTTAGAAAATAAGGAGTGAAGTCAATGACAGTAACTGAGGTAATTCTTCGTGTAACCATTTCATTTTTGGTTCTGTTTTTATTAGCAAGAATGATGGGGCGGAAAGAAATTAGCCAAATGACTTTTTTTAACTGGACATCCGCAATTGGGATAGGCTCGATCACCGCGAACCTTGCAGTGAATCAAAATCTTAGCATCAGAAATGGAGTCATTGCCTTAATGGTTTGGACACTTTTTACACTATTAATGGATATGGTTGATATTAAATCAAAACGGGGAAGGAAAGTTACAACGGGTGACCCTTTAATTGTGATCAGAAATGGACAAATTATGGAGGGTGCACTTAAAAAATCGCGTCTTGATATTGATGCACTTAAAGCTATGTTAAGACAGAAAAATGTATTCTCTCTTTTAGAGGTGGATTACGCTATTTTAGAAACCAATGGACAGTTGTCTGTCTTAATAAAGGAAAACAAACAGCCGGTTACCAAAAGTGATATGGGCCGCTTTCAGACAAGTCCAGCCACATTTCCTCTTGCAACAGAAGTAATATCCGATGGGAAAATAAACAAAGAAAACCTTTCTAAGCTAAAACTTGACCATAGCTGGCTTGATCAGGAGCTTAAAAAAGCAAATATCCAATCAGTTAGTGACGTGTTTTATGCAGAAGTGCAGCCAGATGGGAGCCTTTATTTTGATAAGCGAAATGATATTCATTAGATGCCGTTATCCCACTTGATAGGATTCGTCACTATAGGGAAAAGCGAAATCATAATGAAATTTGATTTCGCAAAAATCGTTGTGAATAACGACCAAATCTGGAGGGCAGCAGGGGATAACGTCGCTAATCTGGATGATTAACGACCAAAACTCCAGGCCAGCATGGAAAATCGTCGCTAATCGTTGTGGTTAACGACCAAATCTCGAGAGCAGCAGGGGATATCGTCGCTAATCGTTGTGATTAACGACCAAAACTCGAGGGCGGAAGGGGATATCGTCGTTAATCGTTGTGATTAAGGACCAAATCTTGAGGGCAGCAAGGGATTTCGTCGTTAATCGTTGTGATTAAGGACCGAATCTTGAGGGCAGCAGGGGATATCGTCGTTAATCGTGGTGATTAACGACCAAATCTGGAGGGTGGCAGGGGATATCGTCGCTAATCGTGGTGATTAACGACCGAATCTGCAGGGCAGCATGGGAAATCGTCGCTAATCAGCCTGAATAATTACTATTTCTCTAGGAATACAAATTTTTTTATCATCAAACAGCCTTTCTTCTATCCGATTTATAATGCTATATGCCTCCGTTACATATAATACATTTTCTTTAGTCCATAAAATGGTTTAACCGGTATAAAAACTTCCTCATTTCTTTCTTGAAATGCTAAATACTAAGTAAGAAAATGACACTTTAGAAGGAATGATACGATGCCGTTAAATCAAACGCAAGTTGCAGAATTCCAATCAGCTTTGACAAAGATGAAAGAGGATATAAATAAAAGACAGGGTGCTAATGATAATTTCGATCTAAAATCAGGTTTTTTTCATGAATCAATGGGAGAGTTATCAAGTTATGACAACCATCCAGGTGATGAGGGCACTGAATTATTTGAGCGCGAAAAGGACATTGCCTTGCATCAGCATCTGGATTACGAATTGGAAAAAATTGAAGCAGCACTTGCTTCTATCGAAAAAGGGACTTATGGTAAGTGCATTGCCTGCAATAAAGACATTCCCCTTGAGCGACTTCAAGCAGTTCCGGAAACTCTATATTGCAAGGAGCATTCTCCTGACCAGACTGTTTCGACGAACCGTCCGATTGAGGAAGGGGTATTGATGCCTCCGTTTGGCAAATTCGATATGGATGAGCAGGATGAAAATGTTGCTTATGATGCCGAAGACTCCTGGCAAGAAGTTGCCAAGTGGGGAACATCCGAAACGCCATCCGATTTAGCCGTTCCACCCGAGCATTATAATGACACTTACATTGAGTATGATGAAAATGTGGGTTATGTTGAGGATTATGAAAATTTCGTTGGCAATGATATGTATGGAAAGAATATTACGGTTTACCCGAATGACCAGCATGATAAATATGAAGAAAGCTTAGATGAAGAAGGAATTATGACATCCTTTGGTGACTTGCCGGCTTTTGAGCACGATGCCTATGTAGATGATGATAAATAAGCTTTCTTGAAAATCGCCAATATCAGCTGCTTTAGTAAACCCAAAGGAGAGGACTTAGATGGAACAATCCTTGAATTATTTGCGTGAGATTTTATCTGCCCATACCGAAAACGATGCTGTAGGCAGAAGGCTTTTTAAAAGGTTATCTACCCATGATTTTAAATCCGAACAGATTTTTGCCTGGCAGCTAACACAGGAAGAAAGCAATTACCTTAATAAAGTTCTGGAAGAAGCAATCGAGTATTCCAGACAGGAACAGGATGAAGAAAGAGCGCGCCAGCTGAATGAAGTGTATGAACAGTTGTTTATTTAAATAGCAGGAGAACAGAATTGGATTCTGTTCTCCTTTTTACATACTCTTTTTAGTCATTCCTAAAAACCTGTGAAAGGGACATTTGGATATAGTGGTCTCATCGTCCCGCAGAAAATATTGCTTCCATTCGAAGTTCTCTTCCGCTCCATAACTGTTTAAGTCTGGGTGTATTGGGCTGCTGTCATACTTCTCCAGCCTTTTTCGCACCCGGGATTTGATTTTGAGGGCCAGGGACTCTTTTTTCATAAATTCTTTTAGTACCCATCTTGGTGTAATGGCAAGCATCATGTAATCAAAGTGGCGGCTCTGCCTGTTAACGTGCGCTGGGGTGGCGCAATACATAAAATACGGCTCCCCATGAAAACAAAACTCCCAAATGGGATCATGCGGATCTTTCGGTATATTGTTCGGCCACTCAACTTCATCGATTTCACTTAAGCTGGCCAGCTGCTGCCAAAACAGCTGCTCGAATTCCTTTACTGTATAAGCACTTCTTATATCATCAGGCGTTTTGTAGAAGATGATTAGAGAGGTGTAGTTCCCGAATGTTCTTGAATGCCTGGTGTATTCCTTTAGCATTGCAGAAACCTGTTCAGTTGTAGCTTCTTCTCTGGGATCTTCTACAAAGCAATAACGAAGCTGGTTTTTGGATAAGCCAATGGTAGCAGGGATGCAGGGGAACGGCTTATCTATATCCGTCATCTTTTCTTGGAACTTCTCCAATGCGTTCTGTTCCCATTCTTTTAAAAGGTGCCGCTCGGAGGCATCATCTGTATATAAAAACATGAACATCATCACCTCCACTAACTCCTACAATATATTCATATTGGGATCAGGCGGGTGAGTGTCCATAGGGAAAATGGGCAGGACAGAAGGAGGTTTCCATTGATTTATCAAGCGACAGCAGAAATAAAGGTCTTTGTGAAACGCCATCAAGACGAATATTGAAACCTAAAAAGAAGAATAGTCGCCATGGAGCCTTCCATGAAGACAAAAAAGGAAAAATATTTAACAGAAAGGTCGCCATAGAGCTTCCATGAGGACTAAAACGGAAGAATAGCCAAGAGAAAGGTCGCCATGGAGCTTCCATGACGACGAAAACGGAAGAATGACCAAGAGAAAGGTCGCCATGGAGCTTTCATGACGACGAAAAAGGAAGAATAGCCAAGAGAAAGGTCGCCATAGAGTCTTCATGAAGACGAAAGTTGGTGGCCAGGCAGGAAATAGGTCGCCATAGAGCGGTCATGAAGACGAAAATCGAGGACCAATTAGAAGAAAGTCGTCATAAAGCAACCATGACGACCAAATATGAAGTTAAGTAAGAAGAAAGGTGCTCATAGAACCGCATAAAATTCTGCCGTCAACGGAATAATCTTTTCGCCATCCATAAGTTCAAATACAAGTTTGAGAGTGTAACCTCAATAGTTGCATCTTTTTCTAAGTCAAATGCTAGATTCTTGTCATTTGGAAGCAAGTAAAAGCTAAATTCATCTCCATCCCGGTAGATTAATTCTGATGAGCCAGATTGGGATAATGTAAAGTTTTCGCCACGATAGGCAGCTTGGGCATTCACTTCCGGTATCCCTGTAAAATCATTGTCAGTTGGCACATGCTGAATGCCGGACACTAATGTTGCACCATTCATATGATAATTTCCACTTGACCGAAAGCTCACTTCATAAGTCAATTCCTCATTATAAAATACTTCTGAGACGAAAATGCGATTGTCCCCATCATCATAAATGATCTTCCTTCATTGCTTTCCAAATCGCTTAAATCAATGATGACAGAATACTCTCCTTCAACTGGAGCGCCATTGTTGTGATAAGTCTCCACGTTTTCGGAAAAATAACTAATTCCATTCATCCAAATCCCAAACAAACCGCTCGCCCAAAGGAAAAAGTATATTCCCAGAACACTCAGTACAATACCAATGAACCTTTTATTAAAAAACATGAAGCCTCCCAAAGAACATTCTTTATTAATGATTTTAACATAATCTTCCTTATCATTTTGAAAAATGGAGTGGAATTTATTAAGAATTTTCCGCCTATTTACCGTGTTAATTTTCCTCCCTGTGAATACAATGAATAAAACAGCACTTCAATGCATATTGAAGGGGGATGACACCATGTTTTCGGTAACGGGTATGCAAGGATTTGAGACTTTTTCCTTGATGCATCTTGTTACATTGATTCTTTTCTTTTTTACCTGCTGGTGGCTGGTGTATTACAGGCAAGCGCTTAGGCCATATCAGAAGATGATGAAGTGGACTTTGTTTGCTGTGCTGCTGGCCTGTGAAGTCACGTATCATTTGTGGCTCGTTCTCACCAATCAGTGGGAAGTGGCGGATTTACCGCTGCAGCTTTGTTCTCTTAGCACCTATATTGCACTGTTTCTGTTCATAAAAGGCAATAAAAGAGCATTTTATTTGCTGTATTTTATCGGTACCATTCCTCCCATCTTAAGTATGGTTACACCGGATATGATTTACCAATTTCCTCATTACCGCTACATCAAATACTTCCTTCATCATTCAGCCATTCCCTTAGCCGTTTTCTATTTCATTCTTTTTGAAGGGTACAGAGTTCCAAAGAAAGCGGTATTAACCAGCTTTTTTACACTCAATGTAATCGCAGTGCCAGTCTTTATCTTAAACCTCCTGCTTGGCACAAACTTTTTCTATTTGGCCAGCCCAACCGAAACAAAGACGTTGTTATCCTTTTTCGGCAGCGGGGTGTGGTACTATGTAACCCTTGAAATTGCTGCACTGTTTGTCTTTTATATCACCTTTATCCCGATGCATTATTTGCAAAAAGCAGAAAAGAAGATGTGGAAAGGGGAAGTAAAATAACAGAGAAAAAGCCTTATTCCAGCCGGATGATGGAATAAGGCTTTTTGAATGATCGTTGTTCTTTCCTTTGCGGATTCATTTTGGAATGGCCTCCATAATAGGTACAAGCCCTTTCTGGATGACTTAGTTGATTGTACCAATCTTTATTTCTAGATTTCTATATCCTAAATACAAGACACCTATTTGGCCAGCAGATTATTTTACTCCATAAGAGAGGAAGGCAGATATAATGAAAGCCATACCATTAGACGAAATCGTAAAAATAATAGAAGGAACGGTTATTTCGGGTAAAGGGAATCCGTTGATCAATAACATTGAAAATGATCGGCTTAAAATAAAATCTGGCAAAAGTACGCTGTTTTTTCATTTTAGTTCCAAAAGGGGATTACATCCTTTAAGACAGAAGAATGTTGTGATTGTAACGGATAACCCGGGAACGGCGAAGAATGGTAACATAGTGATAAAGGTCGATAATGTTCGGGAAGCCTACTGGAGCTTGATGAGCCATTACCGGAGTTTATTTCATATACCCGTAGTTGGCATAACTGGTACGAGCGGAAAAACCACCACAAAGGAAATGATCACACAAGTCTTAACATTGGATGGCTTGAATGTTCAATCCACCTATCGGAGCTTTAATCTCGGCCGCATGCATTTGCTGAAATTTTTAGAGATGGATGATCAAACAGATGCTGCGGTTATTGAAATGGGGCTTTTGAAGCCTGGGGATGTCAGTCTGGCATGCAAGTACTTCCAGCCTACTATCAGGATAATATTGAATATTGATGTCTACCATCTTCAAGGCTGCAAAACGATGGAAAACTACATTAAGGCAAAAGCGGAAATAATGGATGGGATGAAAACGGAGGATCTCCTCATTATTAATGCGGATGATCACAATATAAAGAAGATTGATTTGAGTCATGTTGCTCAAAAACTGACCTTTGGAATTAATGAACCTGCAGATTACATGGCAAAGGAAATGGAGCAAACCGATAAAGGAATACGTTTTAAGCTTATTTACAAAAACAAGGAATACCCGGCGGTGATACCAGGGTATGGAAAACACAATATTTATAATGCTTTAGCTTCCATTGCGGCCATTCACCATATCGGCTTGGATATTGAGGAGGTCATCGATAAATTACCGAGTTTCCAGCACCTGGAATCCCATTTGCAGCAGCTTCCTGGAATAAAAGGCTGTTTGATTATTGATGATTCCTGGAACAATACGCCTCTTGCGATGGAAGGGGCTCTAAACGTTCTAAAAGATACTGCAAAAGGAAAGAAAATAGCTGCTTTGGGTTCTTTTCCGCAAATCGGAAAAAATCAAGAAGCGAAGGAGCAATACCGCTATATGGCCAGTAAGGTGATGGAAGCGAAGGCTGATAAGCTCATTATTTTAGATGAAAAAGCAAAGGAAATCGCTGTAAATGCCAGAAAGATGGGCATGAAACCAAATGATATCCACTACTGCTTTACTGAGAATGCAGTATATAAAACACTCAAACCGATCGTTGATGCCAATACAGTTGTTTTATTCAAGTTTTCAAAGATATTGAGGAAATCTTTATTTAAATTGATTAAGACAAAGATTATAAAATAAAATCGAGAAAAAAGCCTATTCCATCCGGGTTGAACCCCTTGGATAAGGCTTTTTTTACTATCGCTTATTCTGTTCCTTCTCTTTCTCATACTGCCGCTGCGGACTCATTTTTGAAATGGCGTCATCCACAACTTCCTGCGCTTTCTTTGCCTCTTGATCCTGTTTTTGTGCTTCTTCCTGGATTCGGTTTACATCCTGTGGTGTGTTTTCAGTCATGACATAGCCTCCTGAGTAATAAGGATTTCTATTTTGTTCCTTATTGTTCCCATTTGGCGTGATTTTACAGATTGGATGATCAAAAGGCTTTTATTGTAAAATGTGCTATTTCTTGATCTCATACATTTGTTCAATCTGCTGCTCCGTACTAAGTATTTCATTCTTGGAGTTGCCTGCCAGCAAGCACCTTAAAACGATTGGATTGTTTTGCGTTGGATGTTCTGGCTTATAGATCGTAAGAGGGACTAGTTTTTGCTGTTTGATTAAGTTTCTTGTAAAGGTTTCAAGCTTAGTAAAGCTGATGACTGTTCGAAAGGATCTTACCTTTAAGGTACTTACGTTAAGGGACTTCATGACATTTTCACTTAAAAGCAAGGCGGTCGTTGAACCATTCAGCCGGAAATTCAGATCAAGGGCAATGATGCGGTTATCTTTGCCAATTACGATATCGAATCCGCCAACTCCCCAGTAACCAAGGGAAACAGCTTTTTCCATTATCACTTTTCCTAATTCCATGACTTCCTTCGACGGCTGATGGTCTCGTTCAAACCAATTTCCTTTGTATTTGACTCCATCATTAATAATCTGCTCCGATCCTCCGAGGTAAGCGAGCTCGCCTTGGTAGGTCTGGGCAAAATGGACACAATAATTTGCTTTTATTGGAATATATTCTTCGATAATCACAAACTCACATGATTTTAATAGCTCTTTTGCATATTGAAGTTTTTCCTCATCTTTACAAATCACAACGTTATTTCCTCCGCCTGAAGGTTCATTGGTGGCTGCTTTTACAACAAAAGGAAGGTTCATTGAAAAATGATTTTTAAGAAAATCATTGATGGCAAGGACTTCACGCCTGGCTAGGTTCTCTTTCGGAACAAGTTCTCCAAGGCTTTTCTTATTATTTAAAAAGAAAATCAGCTCCGGATCGATCCAATATCTGTTGTAGTCAAACTCTTCCGGCAAATGAGGACAGTTAAATATGATTTTTTCTTTTGCACTTTCTAATGAATCCAGAACCTCATAATAGTTCTGTTTGTCAGAATAATAAATCCGGTTGGAGGCCAGTTCCAATCCTGCATCTTTGAGGATGGAAGTACCTGACTTGCTAGTAACATCATGATGGCATAAAAGGGGCAATTCTCCCGCTACAGGCATTGGACCGCCTGTAGCTGAATGCTGTGAAATCAAGTCAGGGAGCCAGTACATATTATGATAGGAAGCTCTTGGGTTGAGAATATAGCCGGGTCCAAATATATCGTAAAGTGTCATTTTGGGCTTTAGCTGCGGCATAACGAAACCCTCCATTAAGGTCCTTTTAGGTTAATGTATTCACACCATTTAAAAAGTAGTAGGCATACACCTTTTTCCTGGACAAATGGATGAATGCATCAGTCTATTTTTAGAGGAGTTAATATGCTGTATAAAAGGAGAAATTTATGTGCGGAATCGAAAAAAAGCGGATAAATGGTTTAAACACCAGTTGTTAATGGAAGATCCAAGTGTAAAGAGTTATAATCCGGAGACAGTCACTTTCACAAAAGAAAATCTGTTTATGATGTTCGAGCGCTATCAGGATTTGATCATTAAGCCCATTTTTGGATCAGCGGCCACTGCTATTAGAAAAGTGACAAAATTGGATGATGGGGAATATAAAATTCATTTCGAAAAGAACAAGATTAAAATCAAAGGCTTCAAATGGCTTTATAAGTATTTAGCACGCAGGAAAAGGGGTCACTGTATTATTCAAACCTGCATCCCGTTAGCTGAAGTAAATGGAAGGCCCATTGACTTTCGGTATATAGTACAGCGAAAAAAAGACGCTGCTGATTGGATTCTAACAGGAAAGCACGCGAAGATTGCCGGCAATGGCTATTTTGTTACCAACCTAAGTAAGGAAGGAACCGTCCTGACTGTGGAAGAAGCACTGGAAAAGTCTAATATAAAAGATGTTAATGTTCAAAAGGTTATGGAAGAATTGGATCATGTTTCATTATTAGCAACCGAATGTTTAGCAAGGCATTTTGATAACCATTTCATATGGGGCTATGATCTGGCGGCAGATGAAAGTGGCCGTGTTTGGATTATAGAAGCGAATAGCACACCTTTAATTGGCGGATTCAAATACTTGGAGGACCTTTCCATGTATGAAACGATCGCTTCCATAAGAGAGTTTAATAAAATAAAAAACGTAAAGTAAAACGTTTTAAAACTGTATTTAATGAAGGAATTGCCGGTCTTAATGGAGGCCTGGCAAATTTTTTATGGCTGAGAATAGTTTGGAAATAAATATTGGGGTTGAGGCTGCTAATAGAGTGGTCTCAACTTTTTTATGTGCCCATTTTTAATTGATGAATTTTTTGTGACATTCTTCAGCACCTAGAATTTTTTTCATACCCTATGATGTATGTCACAAAATGAACTGTGATTCAGATTGTAAAAGCTAATTTCTCTGGAAAAATGAATAAAATTGAACATTATAAAAAATTCACGCAAATTTGTCAATATTGTATTTCATGGCTCATTTTAGGCAAAGAAAAACTTTTCGAAGATCGAAAAATAAGCTTTTACAATAGTAAAAAAGCCCCATTATAATGTAAAAGGAGGTGAAATTTGTCAAATCCTGCCGAATGCCAAATGGGCTTTTAATGAACTTAAATGCTTATCATTAAAAGAAATGTCAGCCATACAGTCATCGGAACTAGTGCAAAAACAACAAAAACCCTCAGGCAGGTCCGGGAAAGACAATCGCCTGAGAGCTCTCATGAGATGGAGTAGACCAGCTCATTTGCTTAGTATACTCCTTTCTTTAAAAATAGTAAATTACCAAAAAGGAGTCATAACATGACATTAATTTTAATACCTCATTATATAATCCATCCTGAAACGAAAGTGATATTGCCGGAGTTTGATTCAAAAGGCAGATGCTATAGCAAGGTAATCCAGGGCAGCCAAACCTTTATCGTCACGATGAAACCAATTGAGATTATGCAGGCGAGCCTTAGTTACTACGGCTTCAGTCTGGATGGGGCCATCAGCGGGTCCAAATCGATAGTAGGTGCATGCCAGGCAGCGCCCATCCGTATTTCTGGAAATATTGATATGTACTGGTTTTCACATATCTCTCCACAGAATGATGAATGTGTTTGGCTGGCACTTCACCATGTACACCGCATCCTGCCTGAAGAACACAACCAGGCGAAGGTGATGTTAATAGATGGACCTTCCATCACACTGGATATCTCTGAGAGAAAGCTATCTGACAGATATGACCGAGCTGAACAGCTGGAAGTGAAAATAACGAAAAGAACCCAATACAAGATGAACTTTGTGATGGAAAGAGGGAGCGGGGTTCATTTTGTAAAGGAAGCGAATCGTAATTATACCGTGAGCAGGGATGATGAATCTGAGTAATGGTACGATCGCAAATATGGATAGCGGGAGTCTGCCTATATAGGCAGGCTTTTTATAATGCAATTCTATCAATTAAAAACCTTTACATTTAGTAAACTTTCTTTACTAAACACTCTAGTTATATTAATACTCCATTAACAGATTTATTCTACGATTTTAAGTGTAGGGCATGGAACGCTCCCGATTCATGAAAGATAACATAAACCATTGGAGGCTGAGCTAGTGAATAATCAGAACGAAAGCATAGGGCTTGATAGAAGGAAGTTTATTAAAGCGGGAGGAATGGGGACGCTTGCTTTAACGATGGCTGCTGCAGGTTTGCCTGGAGATTTACTTGTTGGTAAAGCTCAAGCGGAAGAACTAAGCGAAAAGATTGAAGCTCCTAAACTTGCATTCAATTCTAATGGCAAGTTTAAGGTTGTACAGTTTAACGACACACAGGATGATGAACGGATTGACAGCAGAACGATTGAATTGATGGAAAAGGTTCTTGACTCTGAAAAACCTGATTTTGTTGTTTTGAACGGGGACAATATCACCGGCGGCTGTGATTCTGAAATGGAAATGAAGCAAGCGATGAATAATGTCGTTCAGCCTATGGAAAAGAGAGGAATCCGCTGGGCGGCTACGTTCGGAAACCATGATGAAGACTCAACCCCAAAGACTGGCATGGATGAGAATGATATGCTCAACTTTTATATGAAGTACAAGCATAATATGAACGTTCCTGGCAAAAAAGGCCTTACAGGTACAGGAAACATGAACCTGCTAATCAGACAATCAAGCGGGAATAAAGCGGTATTCAATCTCTGGCTGCTGGATAGCGGCCGATATGCACCAAAAACCATTGCAGGCCAGGATTTTAATGGCTATCCAACATGGGATTGGCTCCGTTTCAATCAGGTCAACTGGTATTATGAGAGATCTAAGGTGATCGAAAAGCAATATGGATATAAAGTGCCTTCACTAGTATTTATTCATATCCCTCTATGGGAGCACCGTTTTATGTGGTGGGGAAGTGTGGATGGCAGAACACAAGCAGGTCATGATCTCGCGGCGGCAAGGCATCAAATCACAGGAGAACGCAATGAAGATGAGTGTCCGGGTCCGATTAACAGCGGATTGTTTACAGCCATGCTGGATAGAGGGGATGTTAAGGGAGTATTCTGCGGACACGATCATATTAACACATATTGCGGCAACTACTATGGGATTTTGCTAGGGTATGCCGGCAATACTGGCTTCGGCACATACGGTCTTTCAGGCCCGGACCGAAATAGACTCCGAGGTGCGAGAGTATTCAATTTGGATGAAAACCATGAAGGGATCTTGGTTGATACGCATATGGTTTTTGCCAAAGACTATGGCATTGACTTAACTGCCAACGACCAAAGCATTGACCCGCTGCCTTTAGAAGGGAAATAATGACAGTTTAAGAGTCGCCAGTGTTCCGAATGAAAGATTGAGTTATGAATGAGTGATTGAGAAATACATACAGCGAATGGGAGCACTGGTGAATAAATAAAGTTGAGTAAGGAGTGCAGGTGTAGTGAAAAATAAAAACAATGTAACTAGAGAGAATAGTATTTTAACAAACGAAATGGACCGCCGTGCCTTTTTGCAAAAAACAACGATAGCTGCTGGCGCAACAATCGGCTTATCACTTGCAAATTCGTTCAACCTCATTTCAGCGAGTGCATCTTCTTCATCTTCCATTATTAATTCAAGCGGAAAGAAACCGGATTTAGTATTTCCAGTTATCAGTGACATTCATATCCATAATAGCAGCAATAAAACATTGGAAAAATTTATTGTCACGTTAGAGCAATTAAATAAGGTTGCTCCCAAGCAGGATGCTTTTCTGGTTGTAGGAGATTTAACTGATTATGGATATGTATCCGAATACGATAAGTTCATGTCCGCTTATAATGTACACAAACAGCCAGGTGCAGTTTCTATTTTTGCCATTGGAAATCATGATTACTGGAATGGGCTATCAATAGCCGACGCCCAAAAGCGTTTCCTCGCAAAAACGGGTATGGAATCTATTTACTATCATAAAGTGATCAAAGATTATCATTTTATCGTTCTTGGCACTGAGGACGGAAAAACAGAGGGAACCTTCTCTGCTGGGCAAATTAATTGGCTAAGTGAGCAGCTAAAGATCGCGCACGAAGATGATCCGAAAAAGCCAATATTTGTTTTCCACCATCAGCCGATCAAAGGGACTGTCTACGGAAGCGAATGGGGCTTTAATCAGAATCGAGACCTTTTTTACGATAC
This sequence comes from Cytobacillus sp. C11.1, assembly GCF_058145115.1. Taxonomy (NCBI): domain Bacteria; kingdom Bacillati; phylum Bacillota; class Bacilli; order Caryophanales; family Bacillaceae; genus Cytobacillus; species Cytobacillus sp. C11.1. The sequence goes on from NZ_CM176935.1 coordinate 3,023,696, forward strand.
GTTGAAAGAATATCCGCAAGTCATTTCGTTTTCAGGTCACACCCACTATCCGCTTGATGACCCAAGAATTATTCATCAGAAGGATTTCACGTCAATCGGAACTTCAACAGGTGCCTACCTGTGGCTGGATGCAGGCAGAATCCAAGGCGAAGTACCAGAGGGTGCGGATGTCCTGAATCAGGCATTAGTGGTAGAGGTATATAACAACAAAGTACTCATCAAGCGCCGTGATATTCACAATAATGACTGGACTGGAGAGCCATTTGAAATCAGCTACCCAGCCAATAAGCAAAACTTTATATATACAGAAGACAGGGATATGAAACCGCCTTTTTTTTCAAAAGAAGCAATGCTCTCCATTAATAATGAAATGACAACAGCCACCTCCCTGGCCATTATGTTTAACCAGGCTAAGGATGACCTTCTTGTTCATGACTACAAAGTAGTGGCAAGAAATGCCGAAACCGGGGATACTGCAAAGGAATTCCTTGCTTTTTCAGAATTCTATAAGGATCCTGTACCGAATCCATTAACTTTAAAAATTGAAGGACTGCAGGCTAATACAGCTTATCAAATTGAAGTGCATGCGCTTGATGCATATGGGAATGTGGGCAAAGCGCCATTAAAGGCATTAGGTAAAACAAAGGCAGCTGAAAAAATCTCTATTTAAAAAATATCAGCAGAAAAATAGATGAAATTGCTTCAAAACATATGGCCGGCTCCAAGGAGTTGGCCTTCTTGCTCATAGATTATTAGGATATCGGTCACTTTCAATGATATATCGGGTCAGATTTTGATTTTATCGGTCACTTTTTAAATATATCGGTCAAAATTCATTTTTATCGGTCAATTTCTCAATATATCGGTCAGTTGGCTATAAACCGGGCTTTTAGTCTGCAGCTATTGCCCCAGAATAACAAATTCTTAACAGAAATTTACATGGTGGTAACCTTTACAGCTTGGCACCAAGTTACTCTATTAAAAAAGGCTATTTATAGGAGGTTGAACATGAAAGCTGAACTGCATTGCCATACAAATATTTCAGATTGTCCCCTGACGATTGATGAGGTGCTGAACTTAGCAGTTGCCAATGATGTGTCACACCTGGCCATTACAAACCATGATACAACAAAAGGGCTGGAGGAAGCGATTAAAAAAGGCAAAAAATATGGAGTAGAAGTTATTCCCGGTATTGAGATCTCCGGTTTTGATTTTGAAAGAGGCAGGCGTATTCATGTTCTCGGCTATTTTATCGAGCCGGGGCATAAAGCGATCGAAACATTGTGCGGGCCTCTATTGGAAAAAAGGCATAAGCTTTCATTTGAAATGGTACAGAGGCTGATTGAAGCCGGATATCACATTAGTTGGGAACGTTGTTTGGAGCTCGCCGAAGGGGGTACCGGGGTGTATAAACAGCACATCATGGCGGCTCTTATAGAGGCCGGTTATACGGATGGCATTTATGGCCCGCTATATAAAAAATTGTTTAGCCGCGGAACTAATGGTGAAGCGCCTGGCCTGGCATTCATCCCAATGGAATATGCAGATGCAAAGCTTGCTGTCCGTGCCATTTTGGAAGCAGGCGGAGTGCCTGTACTTGCACATCCGGGACAATATGGGAACTTTGAAATCGTTCCCGAGCTTGCTGAAGCCAGATTGCAGGGGATTGAAGTGTGGCATCCCTTGCATAATCATCAGCATGAGGAAGAGGCGAGAAAGCTGGCTGTTAAATATGGCTTAATCATGACAGGCGGATCCGATTTTCATGGAGCGTATGGGGAGAAGCCGGTGGTGCTTGGAAGCCGGTCACCTGGAGTGGAGAGAGTACATGAATTAGCTGCAAGAAGAGAGAAGCTGAAAAGCCATATTTAATAGATTGAAAGGCAGCTGCCATTTTTAATGAAGGAGCGGGATACGCAAATGTCTCTAATTTTTAAACCCAAGCAGGGTGAGAAGCTTTCCATATCCCCAACTGTCCATGATACTAGCTACATTCTAGACAGCTATGCCGGTGAATGGGTTTCGATTGGTGAGAGAAATAAAATCATCGAATCAAAATTTGGCGACTATACGTATACGATGGATGATGTAACAGTCAACTATGCGGAAATCGGAAAATTTTGTTCCATCGCCTCCCACGCCTGTATCAATCCTGTACAGCATCCTATGGACCGTGTAACACAGCATCATATGACCTATCGAAAAGTCGATTATGGTTTCGGCGAACAGGACGATAAAGAATTTTTTGATTGGCGTCGTACACACAGGGTGAAAATTGGACATGATGTATGGATTGGCCATGGGGCGATTATTATGAAAGGCGTTGAGATCTGTACTGGGGCAGTGATCGGGTCTGGAGCAGTCGTCACGAAGGATGTTGAGCCATTTACAATTGCAGCTGGAGTGCCTGCAAAGCATTTAAAAAGAAGATTTTCTGAAGAAACAGCCGAAAAACTGTTGGAAATCGCCTGGTGGGATTGGCCTAGAAAAAAGCTTGAAGCCCATTTTGCTGAATTAAATGATACGGAATCTTTTATAAAAAAATTTGGCAGCTGAAAATTGCCCCTCTTAGACCCAGTCACAAGATCGATTGGGTCTTTTTAAATTCTATTAAAAATTACATTCTCTTAACTTGCCATTTAAATTCATCCTATACACTTAATTTGATTTCAAAAGGGGAGTTGCATGTATGAGTGAAAAAATGATGCTAGTAGATGAGCTGATTTCGAAAATCAAAGAAGGGACCTATAAACCGAATGACAAACTGCCTTCTGAAAATGAGCTCGCCGATCAATATAGGGTCCCAAGGATGGTTGTGAGAAAGGCATATGAACATTTGCAGGAACTGGGGTTTATTTTTTCAAGGCAGGGCAGGGGCAGTTATGTTCAAAATCGAAAACAGCAAATTCCTCTTATTTTAACTGGAGATATCAGTTTTAGTGAAAAGATGAAGGAACTGGAATACGACTTCAGGACAACAAATATTTTCTGTGAAAAAATCCCCTATCAATCTGACATCTTTCATGCATTAAAAGCAAATCCGCCTGACGAGGTTTATAAAATTGGGCGTCTCAGGATCGTTGATGATTGCCCGATTGCTTTACATACATCTTTTGTAGCTCAATCTGTTTTTCCACATATTGTTCAGGATGGTTCCAGAATCACCTCCATTTTTCACTATTACAAAACTCAAGGCTATACTGATTTCACTTCCGGGCAAAGCCATTTGAGTGTAGTTTTCCCGAATGAAACAGAACGTAAAATCCTGCAATGCTCCAGCTTAATTCCCTTATTGCTGCTGGAATCCTGCTGTATGGATCAGAAAACAGGTACAGTCCTTGAATATTCAAGAATTAAATACAGAAGTGATTGCTTCACCTATCTCATTTAAATCGGTGCAAAGCCGATTTCTTTTTAACCAATTTGCTGTAAAGAAGTTAACAAAACCCATACAAAATTAACCATTATTTTACGTTTACAAGCTTGGCAACAAGATAGATTAAAGGTACAGAACAAAAAAAGATGGAGGCCAAAAGGTGTGAAAAGAAAACAAAGAACAGAAATTTTAATCAGCGGCTCTCAAGATCTAGCAAAATCTTTAGCAAACGAAATTGAAGAAAAATATCCAGTGGCGGTTATCCAAGAGCCAGAAGATGGCCTAGTCATGTTAAAGGTTCGGGAGACATCCAAGAATAGCTTATTTTACTTAGGGGAAGTGCTGGTGACAGAATGCAAAGCAAAAGTAGAAGGAAAGATCGGAATTGGGCTTGTCAATGGACATCAGCCTGAACTGGCTTATCATCTTGCCATCATTGACGCAGCATTTATAGGGAATCTTGCTGAAACAGCAAAATGGTCAAGCATCCTTGAAAGTGAGAAGCAGAATATAGAAGAAAACAGAAGAGCAGAAAATCAAGCTATCTTAAAAACGAAAGTCAGCTTTGAAACAATGGATGTACAGTAGAGGAGGAAAGACATTGAAGCTAGATATGGTACATGATTTGCAATCTGTATATCGGAAATTAATCGCTTCCACTTCAAGGCCCGGAGTTATATCGGACCTGGGGAAAGAGGCGGCTTTATTGGACGGAGAGAACGAAACAGGCTGCTCCCATCCTCTCCTGCTGCTGGCATTATCACTGCTGGACCCTGAGGTCACGTTTAAAGTGTACGCTGCGGATGCAGAAGCAGTTGAAAAGGAAATCAATCAATTAACATTCGCTAAAACAGCAGAGGCTGAACAAGCCGATTTTCTATTCATCCTGCAAAATGCAGAGGCAGGTGCACTGGAGGATGCCATTGAAAGAGCGAATCCCGGGACGTTCGCAAACCCTCATAAATCTGCCGTCATTATTGCAGAAACAGGGGCTATCCGAGAAGATGATCATCTCGTGTTAAAGGGGCCTGGCATTCAGACAAGCACTTCAGTCAGTGTGGATCTAGACGCCAATTGGATACAAACGCGAAAAGAAAAAAATAAAGAGTATCCAGTCGGGGTGGACATCCTATTTGTTGACCAGAAGAATCAGCTTTTGTCCTTGCCAAGAACAACTCAAGTATCGGCAGACAGGATGGTGATGAATAAATGGGTTATGTAGCAGTAAAGGGCGGTACACGTGCGATTGAAGAGTCGATTAAACGCCTGAAATATGAAAGAGTACATAAGGAGCAAGTATTAGAAACCGGGCAAATTGAGGCTGGCATGAGGGGCTTAATCGACCAGGTGATGTCAGAAAGCAGCTTATATAATGAAACGCTTGCAGCGCTAGCTATCAAGCAGGCGGAAGGAAATCCGGAAGAAGCAATATTCCTTTTGCGGGCCTACCGGTCAACGCTGCCGAGAAAACACTGCTCGCAAATTATTGAATCCGGGCACATGAAGGTGGAACGCCGGATTTCGGCCAGCTTTAAAGATATACCAGGTGGCCAGATACTAGGGGCTACAACGGATTATACCCATAGACTTCTGGATTTCAGCCTAATGAAGGAAACCGAAGTGAAAATCCGGGAATGGCTGAACGAATATGAGGCAGAAAACCGTTTAAATGCAGAAAAACTGGAAGTTCCGGACATCTTTTTGCCAAAGGTACTGGATTATCTCCGTAATGAGGCTTTAATACCGCTTCGAGAAAACAATGATGCTGAACCTGATGATGTGACAAGAGAAAGCCTCGAATTTCCATCAAGCCGAAGCCAGCGCTTGCAGATTCTCACAAGAGGGCAGACAGGAGCCGTTACCTCACTGGCTTATGCTGTCATCAGAGGCTATGGGGCCCTTCATCCGACTGTAGGAGAGCTAAGAGTCGGGAATCTGCCTGTCTATGTCGGCCATCCGAATGAAGATGGCAATGACGATGATGACTATTACATTGGAGATGTAAAAGCAACGGAAGCGGAAATGCTGATGCCGTTTAATGTTGAGAAGGAAACCGGCAGAAAGGAATTGGAATTTGAAATTGGCTATGGACTATGCTTTGGCCAGAATGAGACGAAAGCAATCGCCATGGGCATTCTCGATAATTGCCTCGAGCATCCCGATGATAGCTTCCCAAGCCATAATGAGGAATTTGTACTTTATCATATTGATACTGTAGAGTCGACAGGATTTATTTCACATTTGAAGATGCCTCATTATGTCACGTTTCAGTCCAAGCTTGATAGTGTCAGAAAAACAAAGAGTTCTGAGCAGGATACAGAAGAAAGACAAGAGGTGAGAAGCTAATGAACACAGCCTATAACTTTGCTTTCTTTGATGAAGGCTCGAAAAGAGAGATTAGGAGAGCCACATTGAAAGCCATTGCGATCCCAGGGTATCAGGTTCCTTTTGCTTCAAGGGAAATGCCAATCGGAAGAGGCTGGGGCACTGGGGGGCTACAGCTTACACTCTCTTTAATAGGGAGAGAGGATGTACTGAAGGTAATCGATCAGGGGTCAGATGAATCGGTGAATGCGGTTAGCATCAAGAAGCTGGTGTCTGATACGACAGGCGTCCAAATCTCTGAATCCACAGCTGAGGCAACGATAATTCAATCGCGGCACAGAATTCCGGATATTCCGCTGAAAAAGGAGCAAATCCTCGTTTTGCAGGTGCCGCTTCCTGAACCGCTCCGTTACTTTGAACCAAGTGAGCATGAAACCAAAAAGCTTCATGCAGAAAAAGAATACAGCGGGGCGTGGCTGATGCTATTCGAGCAGATTATGAAATATGGAAGCATGACAACAGGTGCAGACCATCCGGTCATGGTTCATGACCGCTATGTGATGGCACCGAGTCCGATCCCCCGTTTCGATAATCATAAAATGCACGAAAATGAAGCCCTTATTTTACTGGGAGCAGGACGGGAAAAAAAGGTTTATGCAGTCCCGCCTTTTACGAAGATCGTTTCTCTGGATTTTGAAGATTATCCATTTGAAGGCGAAAGCTTTGAAGGAAAGTGCTGCAGATTGTGCGGCTCTGAGGGAGTGTTTCTGGATGAGCTGATTGATGAGATGACAGGAGATACCGATTATCAATGCAATGATACGAGCTACTGTTATGAAGTATTAAATAAAGCCGAGAAAGCAGGAGTGAATTAAATGACTGAATTTGAGGTTCCGGTTTTATCTATTAAACATTTAAACAAGCAATTTGGCCCTGGCTGCGATCACTGCCTTAATCCAGTGCCGGATGCTTTGATAAAAAATTACTGCAAGGTTTGCGGGACCGTCTTCGCATGCAGGGATGTGTCTTTTGATGTGTACCCGGGAGAGGTGCTCGGGATTGTGGGGGAGAGCGGAAGCGGAAAATCAACCTTGATGCAATGCCTGTACTTTGATCAGGAGGCTACCTCGGGGGAAGCCTATCTTTCTTCTTATCAAAACGGGCTGAAAAATCTCTTTCAAGAGTCATCACAGCAAAAACGTTACATTCGTAACAACATAATGGGGAAAGTCTATCAAAACCCTCTATTGGGGTTGAAGATCGACTTTTCGTCGATTGGAAATATTGCCGAGAAGCTGATTTCAGCAGGAAGCAGAAACGTGGGAATGATGGAATCGAGAGGTGCTGATTTGCTTGGAAAAGTGAGCATACCGATTCATCGCCGCAAAGAAGCGCCAAAGAATTTTTCAGGCGGCATGCAGCAGCGTGTCCAAATTGCCAAAGCACTTTCCAATAACCCGCCCATTCTCCTGCTGGATGAAATAACAACCGGGCTGGATTTGTCCGTACAGGCAAGTGTTTTGGATTTAATTAAGAATCTTCAGCGGGAGCTAAACATAAGCATTGTGCTGGTTTCACATGATCTGGGCGTCATTCGGATGCTGGCAGACAGAACTATGGTCATGCTGGATGGGCAAGTCATTGAGCAGGGACTGACTGACCAGATTTTAGAGGATCCTCAGCATGCATTTACCCAGCAATTGGTTCATTCACTTCTGTGAGGGCTGCCATTGAATTTGAAAGACTATTTCATAAAGGGGGAAGTACTTTGTACGTCATTACAAATGGAAAGCTTATTACAGAGGATACGGTTTTGCAAGGCTATGACCTTATAGTTGAAGAAGACCGAATCAGCCGGATCGCGCCAAAGGGCGAAATGAAGTTTGAAGAAGACATGGAGGTGGTTGATGCAGCAGGAGGCTATGTCACTCCAGGCTTTATCGATATCCATTCGGACTATATTGAACATATGGCAGCACCAAGGCCAACCTCCTTAATGAACTTTAATTTAAGCCTAAGGGAAGCAGAAAAAGAGCTAATATCTCATGGGATTACGACGATGTTCCATTCCCTTTCCCTTTATAAAGAAACAGAATACGCCTATAAGCCAATCCGGGAACCGGAAAATGTCAGAAAGCTTATTGATTTGATAGATGAAACGCATAGTACCAAGCACCTTGTTCGCCATCGTTTTCATGCAAGAATGGAGATTGATAATGTAGAAGAAATCGATAATCTGAAAAGCTATATCAGTGAAAACAAAGTGCATTTAGTTTCCTTCATGGACCATACCCCAGGCCAAGGGCAATATCGTCACCTGGAAGTGTACCGGAACACGGTTAAAAGCTATAACAGTATGAACGATGCTGCCATTGATGTTTTGATTCGCAACCATCAGACAAAGGAGAAGCTGTCATTTGAAGATATGAGGGAAATTGCCCAGCATGCAAAGGAACATAATATCGCGGTTGCCTCCCATGATGATGATAGTTTTGAAAAATTGGATCTCGTACATAGTTTCGGCACGACGATTAGTGAATTCCCGATCACCCAGGAGGTGGCCTACAGGGCGAAGGCGCTTGGCATGTATACGGTAGCCGGTGCACCAAATGTGCTGCTGGGAGGATCTCACAGCGGAAACCTTGGTGCTGCCGAAGCGATTCAAAATGATTCAATTGATATTCTGTGCAGTGACTACTATCCGGCAGCCATGATGCACGCTATTTTCGAGCTCGTCAATTCCAATGGCATGGACCTGGCTGCCATGATTAGACTTGTCACGATCAATCCGGCAAAAGCGGTGCAAATGGACGAAGAAATTGGTTCAATTGAAGTCGGAAAAAAAGCGGACCTGCTGATCATTGAAAAAATTGCCGACGATTTTCCTGTAATCACTGGAGTATTTGTGGACGGAAAGCTGATACAAAAAACGAATTACAGAATTTAATTTTATGCTAGATTACAACATTTGGAGAAAGCAGGTGGATTGGTGGAAAATCTATTGGAAATCAGGGATTTATCTAAATCATTTACCCTTCATAATCTGGGCAAGAATATCCGTGCAGTAAGCAGAATTGAAATCCGGCTGAAGGAAGGAGAATTTATCGGGATTACCGGAAAAAGCGGGAGCGGAAAATCCACGATATTAAAGTGTATTTACGGAACTTACAGACTTCAACAGGGTAGCATCTGGTATAACTCCAATAAGTTCGGTCCAATTAATTTGGCGGATGCATCAAATAGACAGATGATTTACTTGCGTAAGCATGAAATTGGTTATGTGTCACAATTTTTAAATGTCATGCCAAGAACGACGGCTAGGCAGCTTGTGAAGCAAGCCAACCTTGAAATGGGAACGGATCATAGAATGGCAGAATTGGAGACAGAAAAAATTCTTTCCCATTTTGAACTGGATTCGGAGCTTTGGGATAGCTACCCTGCTACATTTTCAGGCGGTGAAAAGCTGAGGCTGAATATTGCAAGGGCGATGGTCAAAAAGCCGAGACTGCTTCTTCTGGATGAACCGACAGCGAGCCTGGATATTGACTCCAAGAGGAAGGTTAAAATTCTCATTGAACAATTAATGAAAGAGGGAACCACAATGCTCGGAATCTTTCATGATCTTGAGTTTATGAACAATTTGATTGACAGGGAATATAACATGCAAAATGGCGCTTTTACATTAACCAGCTTATAATTTACCAATGTTTTACGATTTATCATGATTCCTTATCAGTAGATTAATACTCCTTCGTTATAGTTAGGTCGATGGTTAAATAAATCTTTTTCCAAATAAGAGAGGGGAAAAAATCATGAAGAAAATGGCATTAATGTTACTCTGTATGGCTATGACTTTGGTTTTTGCGGGCTGTTCCTTTACAGCGAATTCGGAACAGGATGATACTTTGACGATTGCGTGGCTTCCAAATGAGTCAGGAGCTGATCTTGTAGAAGCACGTGAAGAAATAGGAAAAATGATAGAAGAAAAAACAGGCAAGAAAGTAGAGCATCAAACCACAACAGATTATATTGTGGCGATTGAAGCCATTGCTAATGGCAACGCAGATATGGCGTTCCTCGGTGCACAAGGATACATAGAGGCACATAACAAAAATGAAAAGGTCCTTCCATTAGTCGTTCCGAGCGGTGAATCAGGCACTTTGGAGGATGCTGTATATTATAGCTGGCTGGCAGTCCAGAAGGAAAATACAGATCAATATAAAATAGGCGACAAGTTTGAGCTTGACAGCATTCAAGGGGAGCGATTCTCGTTTGTGTCAAACAGCTCAACATCAGGATTCAAGGTTCCATCTACAGGCATTACCGATTATTTCAGTGAAAAAGAAGAGTTTAAGAGTTTGACATCAGAGGATTTGCTTGAGGGCGGAGAGGACAAGTTCTTTAGTGAAGTGCTATTTGGAGGATCCCACCAGGGCTCTGCCGTAAACCTATTAAGCGGCAAAGCGGATGTAGCAGCTTTCTGTGATACTTGTGTGAATAATTATGTGGAGTTGGCAGAAGGTGAAGTAAACAAACCTGGCGCTGTATATAAAGTAAAGGAAGATGCTGCTGAGCCGCTTAATACAGTTGCCGGTAAAGAATTCAGCTTAATCTCTGTAACACCTGTTTTAAATGCACCATTTGTCATCAATACAGCCACAGTGAGCGAAGAAGATCAAAAGAAACTGCTTGAAATTATGACATCAGACGATATTGCCAAAAACGAAAAAGTCTTCGTGCCTGAGGAGTCGGAATTTTCCGGTTTATTCAGCAGGAAGTCTGGAAATGAACGTTTAGTGGAAGTGGAAGATGAGTGGTTTAACCCAATCCGTGAGCTTGCAAAATAAATCTATTGGATAAGGAGGGGTTAACACATGGCTGCACTATTGGAAGTCAATCACCTTACAAAACAATTCGGCAAGGATTCAAGAGCATTATCAGATGTGAATTTTTCTGTCCGGGAAGGAGAGTTTGTCTCGATAATCGGGCCATCAGGAGCAGGGAAATCCACACTTCTCCGCTGCATTAACCGAATGATCGATGCAAGCAGCGGTGAGATTCTTTTTCAGGATTTGCATGTAATGGACTTGAAGAAAAAAGAATTAAAGCAGGTCCGTACCAAAATCGGGATGATCTTTCAGCATTATAATTTAGTAAATCGATTATCTGTCATTGAAAATACGCTTCATGGCAAATTGGGAACAAAGTCAACAATAGCTGGCGTTCTTGGGCTATACAGCCAGGAGGAAAAGCAGCAGGCTGTCAAGATTCTCACTGTGCTAGGTTTGAATGAAATGATCTATAAGCGTGCAGACCAATTAAGCGGGGGGCAAAAGCAGCGGGTAGGCATCGCCCGCGCCCTGATCCAAAATCCGCGGATGCTTTTATGCGATGAACCTATTGCATCCCTGGATCCCAATTCAGCCAAGGTCATTATGGATCATTTAAAGAAGGTTTCAACAAGCATGGGGATTACGGTTATCGTGAATCTTCATCAGGTTGATGTGGCAATCAAGTATTCGGATCGAATCATCGGCATTAATAAGGGGCAGGTCGTCTATAATGGACCTGCAGAAAACATGACTTCTGAAGACATTCAGCGCATATATGGTTCGGAAGCAGATGATTTAATCTTTGACATTGGAGGCATCCATGCAGTCTGACCTTTTAGCAAGAAAGAAACGAAATACACTTGCCTACCTTGCCATGCTGGGAGCTGTCACGTTCCTAGCGATCATCATTACGGAATACAATGCTGTAAAAGGTTTCACCTCAGTACCCAAAGCTGTACAATGGGGCCTTGCCAACTTTTACCCGACCGGGGAATCACTGGAGAAGCTTCCGGTGATTCTGGAAAAGCTGAAGGAAACACTCCTCGTTTCCATCGCAGCAACAACGGCAGCTGCTATTTTCTCCATTTTGTTTGCCATTCTCGGTTCCAATACTACAAGGGTCAATGCCTTTTTTGGCGCCATCACAAGAGCGATTGCAGCCGTATTCCGGAATATTGATGTTGCAGCATGGGCGCTGATTTTGCTATTTTCCTTTGGACAAAGCTCTTTAACAGGGTATTTTGCCTTATTCTTTGGATCGTTCGGATTTTTGACAAGAGCCTTTACGGAAACGATTGACGAGGTAAGCGGAGGAGCTGTAGAGGCATTAAAAGCCACTGGGGCTAGCTACTTCTCCATCATCTTTCAATCGGTGATTCCTTCCAGCATTCCGCAATTAATCAGCTGGATCCTATTCATGATTGAGACGAATATCCGCAGCGCGACCTTAATTGGTTTGCTGACCGGTTCCGGAATTGGCTTTACGTTCAACTTGTACTATAAAAGCCTGAATTATGATATCGCGAGTTTGGTTGTGGCTGTGATCATCGCCGCCATATTATGCATTGAGTATGTATCCAATTATGTAAGGAGGGTGATTCTGTAATGGAGGTGAAAGGACAGCTTAATAATGTATCATCGCCAGCTGAACAGTTACTTGGGGAAAGGATAAAAATTAAGCCTGTCAATAAAGCAGCCATTGTAACAAGGCTGACTCTGTTGGTCCTGGCTGTGCTTACGGTGTATGCTTTTTACAGCTTTGATTATAAGGAACTGGATTTAACAAAAGCACTCCTGGCGACCTTTGCCAATCTGAAAGTCATATTCCTAGAGCCGCATATCGAACATTTTTCCTTTGCCCATGCCCTTTATCAAGTCTTTGTTACACTGGGTCTGGCCTTCTTGACCACTTTGTTTGGAGCGATTATCGCAGTCCTTTTTGGCCTGCTGGCAGCGGAAAACCTTTCTTCGAAACGGATTTCGATGATGATAAAGGGAATGGTTGCTTTTATTAGAGCGGTGCCAACGGTCCTTTGGGTGTTAATTTTCGCGGTTGCTGCCGGACTTGGAAGTACTGCAGCTGTAATAGGCATGACCTTTCACTCCATCGGCTACCTGATTAAGGCTTATTCTGAGTCATTTGAAGAACTGGATAGGGGAGTCATCGAAGCGCTGCAGGCAAGCGGAGCAAACTGGTGGCAAATTGTCTTTCAGGCTGTTATTCCGTCCTCCATTACTTACATGATCTCCTGGACATTTCTTCGCTTTGAGATCAATTTCGCGGTAGCAGTCGCCATGGGTGCTGCAGCAGGAGCAGGGGGAATCGGGTATGACATGTTTATGGCTAGCAGCTTCTATCTTGATATGAGGGAGATCGGAGCGATTACGTACTTTATCCTGGCTGTGGCCATTCTTCTGGAAGTATTCGCAACGAGAATTAAGAGAAAATTGAGGACTGCATAGGAAAACTGTACAAACTTTACTTAGGATCAGGTGCTTATGTGCCTGATCTTTTCATAACCCTATAGTTATATGAGGGTCCCAAAAGAATCATGTAGAAATTTTAAACGATAATTGAACAAAATCATTCTTTGATAAGGTAGGGAAAGGGTTCTCTTCACTTGGTAAAATGCCATGCAAAAAGCTATCCTTAGAAGAGGATAGCTTTTTACACTCGTAGGTTATGACGTTTTCCGACGCCCCTTATAATATTTGCTGCATTCCACGAATTTATTTCACTTCAGTATCCAGTTTTTTTAGGGGGAAATTTGTTAAATTTGCCTGTTGATATCCGCTGCAGGCTGTGTTGGCAACACGTAATTTCTAATACCAAAGATTGAGCTTTATGAAACAAATACGGATAGCGACTCCTATAAATTTATACCAGTTTTGTTCTCTATCATATTAGATAAAGGCCTTTTAAGTTAGAAAAAATTAACTCTTTTTAAATACTTCCATTGAGGCTGCTCGTGCGAGGGAAGCCGGCAAAGGATTTGTTGTTGCCGGTGAAGTCCGGAATCTGGCTGAGCAGTCAGCAACAGCTGCAGAGGAAATAACTTATGCGATTAAAAATATGGAGAGTATCACGGTAGAGGCTTCGGAAGAGTTTAATCAAATCCATATGAAAATAAAGGGCAATCTAGTCATAGCAAGTGAGTCGAAAAATTCTTTTGATGAGCTAATGAATGAGATTTCAGTTGTTAGCAGTAAGCTCCTATCCATGCAGTCTGAGCTGGAAAACCTGGAGCAATTGCTGCCACATCTGGAACAAGGTGCAGATCAATTTTCTTCCGTTTCCCAAGAAACATTGGCCAGTGTGGAAGAAATGCTTGCTTCGAGTGTTATTCAATCGAAACAAATAGAAAATACCAACGAGATAGGAATCAAGTTAAATTTACTAGCTAACTCATTGTCTGAAATGACAAGGCAGTATAAGGTGTAGGGCAGGAAACAACCTGAATTTGAAATCTACAATTCTTTCAAATCTTAAAAGCATTAATAAAAGGTAACTCGGGCTGCCAGAATGATCGGTGTAGCATGCAGTTTTCTAATTTTACTAACAGCATAAATAGCTTTAGAGTGCGGTCCGATTATCTTTCCAAAATCGGGCCATTTTCTTGAACAAAGGTTATTAAGGTAATGCTTTTTATCTTGTCTAAATATCAAAGGGATATTTACATATCAATAAAAAATTAATTATAATCAGTAATTATTTATTGAAAAACGATAAAACATATATTAAAATCAATGTATAATAAATAGGTGAGGTGCTTTTTATGAAACAAGGAACTACACTCTTTTTAAAGATAGCTGTTATTCTTATAGGAATTCCGATTCTTGCTTTGTGTATATTTTTGGTGCCTGAGATAGGGGATGTTTCAGCACAATTGCTTCCGGGATTTGCTTTTATAAAATATCTCGCTTCCATCATTTTTTATGCGTCAGCGATCCCTTTTTACTTTGCTTTGTATCAGGCTTTTAAACTTTTACGCTATATTGACAAAAACAAAGCCTTCTCCGAATTATCTGTAAAATCTTTAAAGAAGATCAAATACTGTGCAATTACAATCAGCAGTTTGCATGTGCTAGTACTGCCGCTCTTCTATCTCTTTGCGGAGAAAGACGATGCCCCAGGTGTCATCTTTGTCGGATTGGTTGTTCCTTTTGCTTCGATGGTTATCGCTGTTTTTGCTGCTGTTCTTCAAAAACTGTTAAAAGAAGCGATTGATATAAAATCAGAAAATGACTTAACGGTTTGAGGTGAAAACAATGGCAATTATTATCAATATTGATGTGATGCTGGCTAAGAGGAAAATGAGCGTAACAGAACTTTCGGAGAGGGTTGGAATCACAATGGCTAACCTCTCTATATTGAAAAACGGAAAGGCAAAAGCCATTAGGCTTTCAACTTTAGAGGGAATTTGCAAAGCATTAGAATGTCAGCCGGGAGATATTTTAGAATACCAAAGTGATGAAGACACCTAAGATGAGTATAGTAGTTTAAGGGGAAAAACCACCAGGGTAGATGCCGGCCAATTTTTATAACTGTCAAGAACCCTCTTTTAAAAAGTCGGATCCTTAGCATAATTCAACTTGTTGAAGTTCACCTATTGTAAGAGAAGGACTAAGAGTAATATGATAAACTTAGACAATTTCATTAACTTACAGTAAAAGGGTGGTTTATTGAAGAAGCTCTCTATATTTTGGGTCATGAGTTTTCTATTTTCATTTCTTGGTTTTTATCTTATAGAAAATATGTTCACGATTAAACCTGATGTCATTTCAGGTAATGGCAATCTGGGTATTTTGGTTATCATGTTGTTCTCACCTATCTTTATCTCGAGTTATTTCTTTACTTATAAGCTCGCAAAAGAACAATCATACAACTCTAGGAATAGGAAAATAACAGCGGTTATTTTATCAGTGTCACTCTTATGCTGTGCATTATTGGTATTCCCAATCGTAAATTATACAAATGAACTTGTATCTGCTTTGGGAGGAACACCCGCTGAACCTGACTCTAGAATTTATCGCTTTGGCTGGTTTAATCAGTATACCAATAGTCTATTTTTTAATGTTTATACTTTTTTACTGAGCCATCTTACAGCTGTGATCATTGGTATTCTAATCTCGTTTAGGAAAAATTTATAAGATAGTGCAGAGTAAGCTGCCAATACAGGCGGCTTTTTCTTTTTATATTTAGCTCTGTTAAAATTATTTTTATTAGCAGATTCATGAGTCTTTCATAATCAAAATCAGGCGTTATAATTAATATTCGAACTTTCCTTTTGCCTTTTTTTAGATTTTCGAAAGATTAGCCATACGATTGAACACAAAATAATTAACAGACCTTCAAGGGAAAAGATATACCAGGGATAAGGACCGAGAATATCATATAAACTTGGGCTATCAGGTTTGTGACGCAAAAACCAATAGTTTCCATTTGCCTGCTTATTAACGAACAGGATAAAGGGCAAGAGCAGATTGAGAAAGACAATTAGTTTAATAACAGATTTGAAAGAAGGCATGTATCCTTTCACCCACGTAAAATATAAGGCTACCCATACAACCATCATATGTGCAAGGAAAAAGTGAAAAAACCGAAAATGGGGAAAACCGTATGTTAATGCAGGAGTAACGATAGCCTGGGTGGCACCCAAAATGGCAATAAAAAATAGTATTTCAAAGACTAATTTATTTCCGGTAAATAATAAAATGACACTTAAAATAAGACCTATATTACACAATTCCAAAGGCAAGGAACGACTTGTTTTCCAGAGTCCATTCTCAAACATCCACAGGTGATAGGTTATCTCAAATAAAATTAGGAAAAATGCTAACGCTATTTCAGCTTTTCTCCATTTCTGATTATTGAATGTTTCCCGTTTTAGGAAAATAACGAACGTATTTAAAAGAAAGATAGCCAGTATAACAAAATGACTGCCAGAAAACATTTGAAAATCAAATGTTTTATTGCTTAGACCAAACCAATCCATTATACACAGCCCCTTCGTGATTCCTTAATATGTACAGCACTGAAAAAAGGCAGGAAAGGACAATACCACTCCTTTTCATTGATACATTAGTGTATGTTTGAATAAATTTTTTGGTATTGATCACATACAAAAGGAAAAGCCAAATTTCTCTTTTGTGAAATTTGGCTTTTCTTTTTATGATTTTGATTACCTTTAATAGGCAACTTCTGTTTCTTTATTTTGTGCAGGTTTTTCTTTTTCCGTTTCATTAATCGATTCTAAAGCAAGTTCCACGAAAGCTTCTACCGCAGGCGAGAGCCACTTTTTCTGTTTAATTAGCATATGGGAGTACATAGGTTCGAATTTTTCAGAATGAGTTAGAATTTTTAATTTGCCGATCTCTATTTCTTCTTTAACTGTCATATATGGCAGGGCAGCAAATCCAAGTCCGCTCATGACAATCTGTTTAATGGCGCCGATACTCCATAGCTCCATTGTTTGAAGATGGTTTATGCCATTCTTTAAAAGAAATCTTTCAAACATTGAACGATAACTGCAGCCTTCTTCATTTGTGATGAAAAAGTGCCTAGAGTTTTTGTTTTTATATTCATCAAAATGGTCAGGACCGTCGTTCCCGCTCACAAGGACGATTTCTTCCTCAACTAATGAATAATGAATGCACTTTTCAGGTTTTATTTCCGGGTAGACCATAAATGCAACATCAGCCCGTCCGCTTATTAAGTCTATTTGGTTTTGCCCGCATGTACCGTTGGATAAGATTAATTTAACGTGAGGATATTTTAAGCAATATTCCTTTATTATTGGACCTAGCCTGGAGATGGTTAAAGACTCTGGTGCAGCCACTTTTAGCAGCCCCTTAACCTCCTGTGTGCTTCGCATGTTCTGGATTTGTTCATGGGTAGAAAGTAAATCCTCCGCCAAGGGTATTAATTCTTTGCCCAAATGAGTAAGCTGTAAATTCCGACTTACATAAGTAAAAAGCTCCCCGCCAATTTCCTGTTCGAGTGCCTGTATATGAGAGGTTAAAGTAGATTGAGTATAACCCAGCTTCGAAGCGGCCCCTGTATAACATCCTATTTCTACAATAGCCTGAAACGTTATAAGGTGTCTAATTTCCATGTCGTTTCTCCTTTATGTGCAGGATGTATCGAAAAAAATGATAATGATTTTTTTAATTTCAATTTTATTTATAGTTAATATCATCATACAATAAAGGCTGTTCGACAGTAAATTAGTAAATGAAGGTGAGTCTATGAGTTTAATAGCGTTTCTTTCGTATGTGATCATAACATCTATCACACCGGGACCAAGTAACATCTTAATGATGAATGAAGCCAGGAGGTTTGGCTTTTTAGGGTCGTGGAAGTTTATGGCTGGCATCCTGGCAGGATTTGCGGTGCTTGGAATTATGAGTGGTTTATTTACCACGGGTCTATATAATTTAATTCCGGTAATAGAGCCATATTTTAAAGTAGCCGGTGCCGTATATCTGCTCTATTTGGCCTGGCAGGTGGGTTTGCCAAAAAGTTCCGGGGAGACTTATAAGGATGTGAAATCTTCCTTTTTATCCGGTTTTATCTTTCAAATGATCAATGTCAAAAGCATATTGTTCTTTTTAACCGTGATGAGCGCATTTATTCTGCCGTTCAATTATTCTATAAAATCCATTGTCATCTACTTAACTTTAGCCATTTTTCTTGGCTGGTTAGCCTTGCTTTTGTGGTCAGGGTTTGGCTCGCTGTTTAAAAACCTTTATGCCAAATATGATAAGTCATTTCGTTTAATTATGTGTTTGTTATTGATTTACTCTGGGGTTACGATTTTTCTGTGATAACCAATTAGCTTATTTTAATAGAACCACTACACCTGCCAGGTGCAAGAGGTTAAAAACGGTGGCTGCTTCGGCAGCTTTTTTTCACTTGCGAATGGCTACTGAAAGAAGGAAATGTTCTTTTTTGATGGAATAACTACTCTAAGACAAACAGTGTACCTGTGATCTAAATTACTTACCAATAATAAGAATCTATTGTTATTAGCATATTCGTCTAAATATAGGAAAAGGTGGGATCGCATGAAAATTGCTGTATTGTCAGATATTCATGAAGGTTTAAATCGCAAAAAAACAGAGACTGATCTATTGGCAGCCTTACAAAAATGGATGACTGTCCATTCACCGGATGTGTTTATTATTAGCGGCGATATGACCGCTGGACCTGAAAAAAGCCTTGCTCTATTAAATCAACTGCAAAGTGAATCTCCGCAAACAAGGTTATTATTTGTGCATGGAAACCATGATATCTATCATAAAGATTCGGAAGAGGCTTACCAAATACTTCTTGAGTTCCAAGGAAACCTTGGGAATGGTCCAGTTGAATTAGACGATAAATGGGTTATTATTGGCGATGGCGGCTGGTATGATTACACTTTTGGAATCGAGGGATTTACGAAAGAACAATTTCATAATGGCACATTCAATGCATTTACATGGCCAGATAAAACATATGCGCACTGGATGGGGCATGATACAGATGTAAATGAACGTTATATTATAAAATTAGAAAACTGGTTAAGCGAATACAGAGGAAGAAAAATCATCATGGTAACGCATGTTGTTCCTTTCTCAAAGTATGTATTATGCAAGAACGATCCCAGCTGGGACTTTTTCAACGCGATGATGGGCAGTGAACGATTTGGGGAATTGGCTGTGAAATATGGTGTTGAAAAATATATTTTTGGGCACGTTCATACCCGTTACCGGGAAAAATATAAAGGGATTGAGATGATATGCAATCCATTGGGCTACTATCCACATGAATGGAACTTCAAATCTGCTGAGGCTGAAATCTTCTCATCTATTAAAATTATTAATATTTAATAGGTCATTACGGGGAATGATTAACAGCTTGTTCCCCATAGGGCAATTGGTATTTGTGGTTGGTTAACGGTGCAGTTTGGATGAGGAATGAGTGTTTTAGGGTTAGAACAAGCACATGGGGGGATTTATTTGTCATTAAAAGCAGGAGATATGATTACGTTTGAACGGAGTTTTACTGTCAGAGATGTTGAATTATTCACAGAATTCTCAGGTGATGAAGGGGTTCATCATCTAAAACCGGATGAACAGGGAAGGCTTGTTGTTCAAGGGCTATTAACGGCAACTCTGCCAACTAAAGTAGGCGGAGATCATAACGTATTGGCCCGTACGATGAATTTTGAGTTTTTAAGACCGGTTTTTACAGGAGATACAATTGTTTGTGAAGTAACAATTGAGAAATTTGAAAAGCAAGATCATAATAGAACAAGCATTATGGCATCTTTCGTTGGCACGAATCAGAATGAGAAACACGTATTGAGGGGAAGCTTTGCGGGAGTAATAAAGTAACTAAGATGATTTCTATAACTAAGGGCTGCAGGGGTCGGCTTAATTTTTTACTGACGGGTTAGGCTAGTCCATCAGGGCATAATACCATTGGGTTACAATTAACGGGTTCGGTTTTGAAGTACAAAATTCGAAATAACAGTGCTTTTCGAATAGTAATTCGCATTAGAATAATCAAGCGAATTTGGTAATTAGTTTCGCAAAGAAAAATGCTTGGAGCATACGACTCCAAGCATTTGTTATACCAATCTTTAGTGAAAATAAGCCCCCTATAGCTTAACAACAAACACTACTGTTTTTTCTTCCACTCTGACTTAATCAGTATATAGTGATTATAACGTTCATTTTCTATCGTCTGTTGACCTCGATAGGTAAATTCACATTTTTTAATCACTTTATTTGATGAGACGTTGTTAATTAAAGCTACTGCGTTAAGGATTTCTACATTTGTATTTGTAAACAAATAGTCAATCAAACCCATAGACGCTTTAGTTGCGTAACCCTTCAATTGATATTCATTTGAAATGGCATACATAATTTCTCTATTCGGTGCAGGAAGCTCTTCTTTTATACCCGTACAGCACCAGCCAATGAATTCATTCGTTTCCTTAATAAATACTCCTAGTTTTAAAACATGACCTTCTATGTTGGTTGTTTTTGCAGCTGCATCAAGAAATGCTTTATTTGCTGGTATTTCGTAATTGGTGACCCAATTTACCCTTTGTTCTTTGGTTGATTTCCAGTCAGGCAAAAAATTAAATATTTCTGGTTGATTTGATATTCTGTATATATTAATTGCATCTTCAATTGAAAACTCTTGAAGATAAATATCTTCGCAATCTATTCTAAATAATCCTTCTGATGTCTTATGTTTCATAACTTTTCCCCTTGTAAGTCCTATTTTTATTACATCCTCTATAAGGCAACCTTATTCCATCAACCTGCTCAATAGTTGAATAAGTTCTCGTTTGATTTTAACATAAATACCCAATTAACCTTTTTATGTATTTCATCACATAATAACTGGATATAAATTTGCACGATGATAAAAACTTCTGTCAGCCTGTCAAAATGGGTGCGAATTCACCTTAATTTTTATTTTATCCTTCTATTTCAACAAAAATTAGCAGTCCAATTTAGTTGTTAATTGGACTGCTAATTTCGTTTTTGTACTCGGAAACCGAACTCGCTAGGTTACAATTCCAATGTTTTTTTCCTTAATGCTGTTTACCTAAGGCCAACTTTAATCCAAATCCGATTAAGACAAGACCTGTTGCTTTATCCATTACAGCCTGGACCTTGGGAGACATGAGCCATTCACGCAAATAGTTAATGAAAAAGACGTAAAGAAAAAACCAGGTGATGGATAATAGCGTATAAATTACACCCATCATAATAAGCTGCCCAGTTGTGTCCGCTCCTGTTTTCACAAATTGGGGCAAAAAGGTTAAGAAGAACATGGCAACCTTGGGATTCAGCACATTGGAGAAAAGGCCTTGCTTAAAGGCTGACTTTTTTATTTCAGAATATTCATTATTATCAACATTGGCCGCTTTCTTCTTTTTCCTTGTGATGAAAGAGGATACTCCTAGGTAGATCAAATAAATGGCACCAGCATATTTAACGATTTCAAAAGCAGCAGCAGACTGCATTAAAATAGCTGAAAGACCAAACGCAGCCGCAAATGTATGCACCAATGAGCCAGTTGTAATCCCAAAAGCCATTTTATAGCCATCGATTCTTCCATCTGAAATAGTCCTTTTGGTGATAAGGGCAGTATCGATGCCTGGGCTCATGACAACAAATAATGAAAGGATTAAAAATGTAAAGAAATCATTCATTTTCTTCACTCCTGTCTGACATGTAATAGGTAATCTGATAAAATAAAATTAAAAAATATTAAATATAGTTTAACATAAGTGTATGATAAATTGTTTAATTAAATTTAATTATATTAAGTTATTTTTAATTTAAAGGAGTAGGGTAATGGAAAATATAGATATTGGTAAAAAAGTGGAGAGATACAGAAAAGCAAAAGGTTTAAGCAGCAGAGAACTAGCGAAAATTGCTGAAATCACCCCTTCCATGTTAAGCCAAATTGAACGGGGGCTGGCAAACCCTTCAATTCAGACGCTAAAGGTTTTAGCGAAAGCCCTGGATGTTCCCACCTTTAGTTTTTTGCTTGAAGAAACCAACACCGAAGATTTGGTTGTCAGGACCAATGAACGAAAGAAAATGGTGGTTGACAACCTATCGTATGAGTTATTGTCACCTGATTTTGCGGGAACACTGGCGACTGCTATTATGAATGTCCCTCCTCAAACATCTTCATCGGATAAACCTTTGGAACACAAAGGAGAGGAAGTTGCTTTTGTATTAGAGGGGAAAATTAAGGTGTATTTAGAGGATGAAGAATACATTTTAGAAACTGGTGACAGTGTCAAAATACCAGCTTATATGAAGCATAGATGGGAAAATAAATTTAATGAAAAGGCTGCCATCCTTTTTTCGGTGACTCCACCGGTGTTTTAAAGCCGCAGTGGATTCACCTTTTTAATGGAGTAACTGACAGTGACTGTTGAAGTTCCTTCAGGATCTATTTATTCCTGATAATCAGGTAAGCCTCATTTACGGGATGGTAACCGCCTCTTCAAAAGGGCATACATTGGTATATATAAAGAGGAGGGTTCGCGCCAAAGGCTCCGCTTGCAAAAACAGCCCCAACAGTTAAGGAAATAGATGCTCCAGTAGAGACTGCCAGTGTGATCCCCGGCGGTCTTTTTCTTTTAGTATTAAACTAGCTGTTTAGTTGAAGCAGGAATCATTTAATTTTTAATGAATAATGAATATAGAAGTAGGAGCAAAGGAGATAGAAGGATGGATGAAGATAAAAAGAGTTCTATTTTAGGAACAGTTCTGGCGGTTTGTTTAAGTAATAATCATTCATTTAGTAAAGTAAATCAAGAATATATAACGCTGTAGTATGGATTAATAGTAACTAGAATTCGAAAGAGTGATAAATAGATGCTGAACTTTAACCGATTAAAAAGTATAACCAACTTGGAAGATTGGAAAAGAGTATATATTGAAGAGATTCAGAAGCTCGACAACCTATATCAAGAGGAAGAGCGTTTATATTATAGAATGTATACTCATGGGAATAAAAGTGAAAGAATTAATGAAATTCAAAGAATAAAGCATGAGTTGATGACTGATCAGCAATTAATAAAGACGTTGTCATCTTGGAAAGATTCGTTAATAGATGATCCCATTTGGCACAGAAGACTAGATGTTTTCTTATCGAGGATGAGTCAAGAAGCACTTGATAGCCAACCGGAACTTGCAAAAATACAACAAAGATTGCAAACAAACCTTATGAATACCACTTTTATGGTGGATGGAAAAGAATATAACTTGGGTGCAGTTCATTCCAATATACTAGAAAATCCTGACCGTGAGCTTCGCAAGCAACTTTTTTTTGGGGCTCAAAAGATTGGTGAAGAGAATGAGGATTTATTTAGATCATTAGTCAAAAAACGGAACGAGCTTGCTAGAAATCAAGGTTATACCAATTATTATTACTTTCGATGCATCTTAAAAGAGATTGATATGGATTCTTATATTGATGAAATGAATACTTTACTAAAGAGAATAGCAAACTTATCCAACTATTGGGAAAATAGGATAAAAGAAAAATTCGGATGGGAAACCCTCCATTATTATGACCAATATTTTACAATGTTTAATTTCCATCATCTGGAAAATAACTCCTTTCATTCAAATCGTATGAAGGAAGTTTTAGCAGATGTAGTAAGCAGTCTAGGAAAACGGATAGATGAAATCCCTCTTTCAATCGAGAGTCTTGAAATTCCTTATGGTGGATTTTGTATTAACATCAATCCAAACGAAATTAAACTTGTTGTTAGTAAACGTGACTCCTATTCTGTGTTTCTATCAGGAATTCATGAGATGGGACATGCCATCGACGGGCATTTTGGCTCATATCAATATCCAGAACTATATCGATTTTATTCCAGTATCGCAGCCGAAGGAATTGCAGAATTTTTTCAAACAATAATCACTGATAAAAAGTTTCTTATAAAAAATTTTGATATTCAGGATGATGAGTATGTACAAATCGAAGAAATCAATCAAATTATGGATTTAAAAATGGTGAAAATAAATCATTATTTTAGTTTGGTAGAATATGAACTATATAAAAATCCTGAACGTAATTTCCAAGAAATAGCGAATGAATTATATAAGTTTGTATTTGGGTATGAGGGTGAAACGGCCCATCCAGCAAATATGATGTTTTATGTTGAAAATCCTGCTTTTTTCCAAGATTATAACTTTGCTTTAGCAATAAGAGATATGATTCGCAATAAGTTCAAGGTTCAGAGTCCTTACGGTAATTCTGAAGTTTTTCATAAGCTTCTTGTGAAATTTATCAAGCCAAACCAGCTTTATTCCTGGAAACATCGCATAGAAGGACTTTGTGGTGAACCTCATACCTTTACTTACTTAGCAAAAAGATTATCGAACTAAAAAAGCCTTTAATAACCAATTATTAAAAGAGTCTGATTCAGATCCAACCAGAAGAGCAATCATACAGGAGCTATCCAAGGGAGAGAAAACAGTTAAAAAGTTGGCAAAACCTTTTGATATGACTTTACCTGCTTTTTCAAAGCATATGAAGGTTCTTGAAAATGCTGGGTTAGTCTCGTTTAGGAAGGTGGGAAGATTTAAATACTATTCTCTACAATTCGAAATGTAAATGATCATTAATGCGAAAATGGTTTGGAAAAAGCACTGCAAACAGATTTTTTTGCTGTGCTTATTTTAATATGATCCTTCTTCAGGTACTTTATATGGAGCATTATGATCTCTTATGAATACGATGATAAAATGTATGAAGCAAAATCAATATGATTTTCAATTAGCAGATTGATGAGCTACAGAAATAACTGGCATAAGGGTTGAAAAGCTGCTGCAAACAGGCGGTTTTTTTAAAAAAGGAAAAACAGCTGAATACGATGTAATGTAATAGGAGTATGCAAAAAAGAATCTTCATCAAATCTTAGGACACCCTTCTAATTCTCCTCTGTGACAGAGGCTAAACAGACACTATTATATCAAATCAAGCGTGATCAATAGGATTCGAACTTTCCCTTTGGCTTTTTTTAGATCTTTTAAAGATTACCCATACTAATAAGCTTAAAATAATTAATAAACCTTCCAGGGTAAAGATATACCATGGATAAGGACCGAGAACATCATACAAACTTGGGCTATCTGGCTTGTGGCGCAAAAACCAATAGTTTCCGTTTGCCCGCTTATTAACCAACAGAATAAAGGGCAAGAGCAGATTAAGAAAGACAATTAGTTTTATTACAGATCGGAAGGTAGGGCGATATTCTCTCACCCACATAAAATATAAGGTAATCCATACAAGCATCATATGTGTAAGGAAAAAATGAAAAAAACGAAAATGGGGAAAATCGTATGTTAATGCAGGAGAAAATATTGCTTGGCTGGCACCCAAAATTGCAATAAAAAATAATAGTTCAAAGGCTAATTTATTTCTGGTAAATAATAAAATGATACATAAAATATTCCCAATATTACACAATTCCAAAGGCAAGGATCGGCCTGCTTTCCAGAGTCCATTCTCAAACATCCAAAGGTGATAGGTGATCTCAAACAAAATCAAAAAAAATGCTGCCGCTATTTCAGCTCTTCTCCATTTCTGATTTTTGAATGTTCCTCGTTTTAGGAAGATAACTAGCGCAGTAAATAGAAAGATAGCCAGTATGACAAAATGACTTTCAGAAAACATTTGAAAATCAAAAGACTTATTGCTTGGGCCAAACCAATCCATCATTTCCACCCCTCAGGATACCTTAAATGTACAACAATGAAAAAGATAACAAGGGACAATTTCACACCTGTTTATTGATACATTAGTGTATGTTCGAAAAAACAATTTGACCTTGTCACTTCATATTGAGCTAAAGGGACAGTTGAATAGGATTAAGTTTCCATATTTTTATGGTTCCATATGCGGATAAAATTTAAGAGAAGTGAAAGAAGAAACGGGTCTTGAAATTGCAGCTTCCAAGTGCCCTTCTATAACCTACCGGGGAAGTTTAGCAAAAGAGGAATAATTTATCCTTTATTGAATTGTTATTCAGCCCTTTACTAGATGAGATCAATCTAGTATTTTATCACGAGTGAACGGTCATTGGGCAAGCTACCTTTGTAAGTCATTCACTTCATAGGCGACGCGGATTCCAGATTCGATTGCTCCTTGAATCCAGCCATGGAGCCGGGATGTATGCTCACCGGCAAAATGCACTCTTCCTTCTGGTTTAACGATATCAGGGTACAATTCCGTTTCCTGTCCAGGTTCAAAAAATGTGAATCCGCCGCATGAATAAGGGTTCTGTCCCCAGCTGTAGGAGGTCCCCGTAACGTATTGTTCATACACTTGATTTCCGTATATTTCTGCCAAGTTTTTAAGCGCATAATATATGCGGTCTTCCTCACTCTGACTATCCCAGGTAAGTGCTTCATCCGCCCAGGTATAACTGGCTAATATAACCGCAGGGCCAGTTGTTCCAATGCCTTGGCTTGGAAGAAAGGTAAATCGAATCGGCAGGTCCGAAATGGTTTTCCCGCCAAGCTGGCCGTCTTTTTCCCAAAATCTACTCTTGAATTCAATGGCAATTTTGGTTGCGGCCATATAATTAAGCTCGCGAATGGCTCTTCGTTTCGAATAGGAGAAAGAATGGTATGGCTGGACATTCACAAATCGGAAAGCTGAAAAAGGGATTGTTACAATCGCCAGGTCACCTGTCACGCTGAAATGCTCCTCGGTTTGCTGATGAGAAGAGTGAAACGTAACGCCATTTGTGGCCTGAACGATGTCCATTATTTTTTGATGGAAAAGAATATGCTCTTTTAATTGGGGGAGAAATGCCTTTGGCAAACGATCCATCCCGCCTGTTATTTCATAGTAAGAACCAGGTGTGGTGAAAATGATTAATTCACGCAGCACTTCAATAAAGGACATTCCCATGAAGGCTTCCAAGTCGAGAAGCACACCGATCATGTCGATGGCACCATCTGAAAAATAAGAGGTTAATATATAACCAAACGAATATCTCTTATATTGTTCTTCCAGAATGGCCCAATTTCTCACCGGGTCCTGATTAATGAAGTCAATAAAAGGCTGTACGACTCTAAGGAGCAGCTCTTCTGCCGATTTACTTCTTTCATTTGGCTGAATGGGGAATTTTAAAATGCTTGGGTTACGTTCGAACATGTGAAGACGTGTTTTAATGCCATTTACGTAGAGAACATCCATTGGACTTCGGTTAATGAATTCATTTATGGGGAGTCTGAATTTTTTTATATACTCCAAAGTCAGTGTATGGGACTGGGGAATACGCATAGGTCCTGCGTTAAAGTATAAGCCATTGCTAAAAGGGGATCGGATCGTGTATACTCGGCCGCCAATTCGATCGTTCGCTTCAAGGATTGTGATTTTATGACCGGATTCCTTTAACAAAGAACCGGCCACCAGTCCAGCCATA
The DNA here is from genome assembly GCF_058145115.1 of Cytobacillus sp. C11.1. NCBI lineage: Bacteria > Bacillati > Bacillota > Bacilli > Caryophanales > Bacillaceae > Cytobacillus > Cytobacillus sp. C11.1. The sequence goes on from NZ_CM176935.1 coordinate 3,051,202, forward strand.
CCTGCACCAGCAATGATAATATGCTTCGGCGAATGTGACTTTTTAAGACCATATTTAATCACGTAGTGCATTTGCTCGGTCGTTAACTCAAGCTTCTTTTGCCAAGTCATCTCCTCGCCCCTCTGCAATAGGATTCATTGCAGTATATTCACACGAAGGATTCCCTATGTGCATTAGAGAGGCAAATATCACTTTTAAAGCCGCATTTCTGAAAGTTAAGCGAACTGGGATAAGCCAGTCCTCTTAAGAAATGATAAATCCACTTATAATAAATAAACCAGCCGCTATTACACCGCCAATGGCGGAAATCTTTAACTTATAGCGTGCATAGTCAACTAAATCCATATCTAAGATGGAGGCTGTCGTTATGGTCGTATCGCCAAGCGGGGAGGTTAAAGCCCCAAATGTACCACTCGCAAAAACTGCGCCAACAGTCAGCGGGATAGAGGCGCCGGTTGAGACGGCCAGAGTAATACCCAATGGCATGAACAGTCCCCACGTTCCCCATGAGCTGCCAATGAAATAACCAACAACAGATCCAAGTACAAAAATCGCCGCTGGAGTCAGAAATGCAGGCAGAAAGCTTCCAAGGGAGCTGCCGATAAATTCGGAAAAACCCAGATCTTCTGCTGCCAATGTTAATGTCCAGATCAAAATGAGGAGGCTGATGGCTTCCATCATCTGATTGCCGCCATCATAAAAATGGTAGAGAATTTCGTTCATTTTCTCTTTTCTCAAAACGTAGAAAACAAACGTTAATACCAATGTGATAAAAACGGCCAGAAGCATCACAAAGGTTGCATCGGCCATGGAGAAGGCTTCAAAGATCGTCTCCGCTCCCTGAGCCATGCCGTCTTTCCATAAAAGAAAAAGAGAAAAAGCAAGCAGCAAAAAGACAGGGACAATCAAATGCCAGGGCTGTGCTTTTACGAGGGATAATTCTCTTTTAATCCCCATGCGATGGAATTCATGCTCTTCTTCTTCCAAGTCCTTATGTAACTGTTTGTCTTGCTGCTTTGTTCTTTTAGGAGTCCAAAATGTCTGCACAATCCCTATGATCAGCATGATGATCGCATAAAAGTTAAATAAAATACTTAATAGAAAAACTTCATAAGGCGACATGTCCAGGTTCAGTCCGCCAATGCCGCCTTCCACCAGCGAAACCATGAAGCCGACAAAAGCTGTCGCAACCGGCAGCAGCACAATGACAGACTCTGTGGAGATATCCAGTGTCATGCCAACCTTTTGCTTAGACAGGTTCATCTTTTTTATAAGGGATTTAATAATGGGTCCAATCATCATGATCCTAAACATCGGCATCATGAAGGTAAAAGGGAGGGTAATCCAAATAAAGCCCAGCAGCCCCCGTTCCGTATGAATCCGGGTACCGGCCCATTCGGAAAAACCCTTAATGCCGCCAGCAATATTCATCATGCCGACAAGGCCGCCAAATAAATATAAAAACCCGATGATTTTGATGTTGGTTTCATCGGACAAGGTATTGACCATGTAAGTAACAGATTGCTCGGTTCCTGCCAGTAAATCTGCCGAAACGATAATGGAGCCAACTAAAATACCAACAACAAGTCCCGGCAGGATATTTTTAAGCCAGATAGACATTGCTATGACGATTACAAATGGTAAGAGAGAAAGCCATGTTTGATCCAAGATTCTGCCCTCCAATGAAAATGCTATTACTGAATTAGTATAGCCAAGGCAGGAAGGTCCATTCCTGGAAGCTGACCGCATAATTGAAACGTTAACGTATTGGGTGAAGCACCCGAAATTTTTGCTGGTGGGCAAATAGGAAAAATGATTCAATTTTTACCTATTTCCATGTTTGTCCATTACGATACTAATCGTTAGGACATACGCTGTATTAATTATTAATTAAGGCAGGTGATACATTATGTCAGATGGTAAACGTTCTAATTTTGCATTGATCGTAGTGCTTTTCGTTCTTTTAATTATTGTCGGTACATCCTTTGGGAAAGGGTACTATTAATAATTAAGAAAGTGCAAACAAATAAGTACACCTCCACAAATTCAAAGAAGCGTCCATCAAACGCTTCTTTTTCCTATTTAGATGCATTTTAAGCAATGGCTCGAGCTTGTTGAAATGTACTCTGCAGTACCTTTTATGAAAGGCACGGTTAATCAAAGCCCAATAAATATAGGTGTTTGATTCAGTAACAATACCCCAACCTAAAACATATTTTGATGAGGAGAGATTCAAAGTAATGATTAATTTAATTACTGTTGACTTCTTATGTTCTTGATTGTCCCCTTTCATGTTGCTGGCACATCTTATTAATAAATACGGAGGTATGAACATGAATGATTTTCAAAGAGAACTTCAAATGTTGAATGTTGGTGATTTCCATGCGAACGAAGCAGTTCCTTGGGATCAGAACCAGTACTATAGCGATCAGGCTCGGTTATGTGGTATAGGTTTTGGCTTTGGCTTTAGTTGCTTTTTCTTTAATTGCTTCAGTTGTTTTAACTGTTTTAATTGTTTTCGCTGCTCTAACTGTTTTCACGGGGGACGCTGTGGCGGACGTTGCGGGGGACGCTGCGGCGGACGTTGTGGCGGTCGCTAGCCTTAACAATACTGCCAGTTTAATAATAAAACTGGCTGGACAATCAAAAAAGGAGTCCCTGCAGCTGCATGCAGGGGCTTTTCTTCTAAAGGGCAGACATATGAGACAAATCTCGGTACATAAGATTATAGAGAAAGGTATGTTTCATAAATAGGAATAGTTTGGGTAAGGAGGAGCGAAATGAAAAATTTGACCCCTTCTATGCGGCTGAAGGTGAAAAGGGACACGTTTTTTCTCCCTGATCCAACCAAGGGTGTGTATTTTCGGAACAATTTAAGCTCCTTCCGCATGGAAGGCAATATGATCGATCAGTGGGTTCAAAAGCTGATACCAATGTTTAATGGTGAATTTTCATTGGGGGATTTGACAGCCGGTTTGCCGGGTCCACATAGGGATCGGGTGTTTGAAATTGCAGAAGTGCTTTATCGAAATGGCTTTGCTCGGGATGTAAGCCAAGACCACCCTCATGAATTACAAGATCGTGTTCTTGAAAATTTTGCTTCTCAAATTGAATTCCTGGAAAGTTTCGGGGATTCGGGTGCTTACCGGTTTCAGGCCTATCGTCGGGCAAAAGTGCTGGCAGCAGGATCAGGCCCTTTTTTTGTTTCCCTGGTTTCTTCGCTGATTGAGTCCGGATTACCTAAGGTCCATATGCTTATTACGGACCCGGAATCTACTAATAGACAGAGGCTGAAGGATATTATCGCACATGCCCGTCAAACAGACCCTGAGGTCTCAGTAGAGGAGGTAACACATCAGAATGAAGAAGATTATTCCTGGGAGGAACTGGTTCAGCCGTATGATTCCATTTTATATGTGTCGGATGCTGGCGATGTAGAGGAACTGCGGGTTATACATGCCGCATGCAGGGCAGAGAAGAAGTTGTTCCTTCCTGCTATATTCCACAAACAGGCTGGTCTGGCAGGTCCACTGGTTCATCCGGATTCAGAAGGGTGCTGGGAGTCTGCATGGCACCGCATACATCAATCTGCGTTTTGCGAAGACAAGCAATTGCACACCATCTCCTCCACAGCAGGAGCCATGCTGGCTAATTTAATCGTGTTTGAACTGTTTAAAGAGGTTACAGGATTGATCAATGCAGAACAGAGAAATCAGTTCTTCCTGCTTAATCTGGAGACGCTGGAAGGAAATTGGCATTCATTTCTGCCTCATCCGACATTGACCGGAAATACAGCTGTGGAATGGATCCAAGATATTGATAGGAGGATCGAACAGAGTTCGAGCAGAAGTGAGCCTAACAGCTTGTTTCTTTTCTTCAGCCAATTGACATCCAAAGAATCAGGGATTTTTCATAAATGGGAGGAGGGAGATTTAAAGCAGCTTCCATTAGCACAGTGCGAGGTTAAGGCAGTCGACCCGTTGTCCAAGGGTCCGGCTGAGCTGCTGCCAAACATTGTCTGTACAGATTTGAGTCATGAGGAGGCACGCCGGGAAGCAGGTCTGACCGGGATAGAAGCGTATGTGTCACGGATGGCTGGTCAGCTCGCTGCGGCTCTGCTTCCACATCGCGAAATAGATGGGGATATAGGAAATTCTCAGGACTTTGTTGGTGTGGGAGCAGGGGAAACATTTGCAGAGGGTGTTTTCCGCGGGCTGGATAAGTGTTTGGACGAGGAACTGGCTAAGCGTCAAGCGGATCAGAATGCTGCTGCTCCGCTGCATTTGAGTGCAGTAGACGATGAACGCTGCAGGTTTTATTTGGAGGCATTGACAACGATACAGGGAGCACCGACAATCTGCATGGGTGAGGAAGTGTGCGGTTTCCCTGTGATCTGGGTCGGCACGAAGGATCGCTGGTTTGGCAGTGCAGGCTTTAATAGAACAATAGCGCTCCGGAAAGCGTTACAATATGCCCTCATACAGGCGCAAAACCAAACGAGTAGACATAAGCCAACAGCCCTGGAGGCATCATCTGTGCTTCTCAAAGAAGAGGATCCGCTAAGCCTTGTCATTCCTTCTTGTGAAGAGAAGGCACAATCCCAGGTTTTGCTGTCTGCCAGACAGGTGCTGGAACGGAACAGCAAGCAGCTCCTTGTCTGTGAATTTTCGGTTGAACCCTTTTTGAAAGAGCATCTGGCAGGGGTGTTTGGGGTGCTGCTGCGAGAGGAGGAATCTCAGTGAGTGCTGTCGTAGTAGTTGTCGGAGAAGGACTGCTGGCGGACAGCGTATGCAAAGAACTGCCCGCCACATATAAGATAGTTCGTCATATAAACTTCGAGCCAGAACTGCCGGAAGGAACCGATTTGATTTTGGTGCTGAACGATGCCTGGATTCCTGCCATTCATAAAAAGGCTGAAGAGGTGTCACGGTCATCCGGTATTCCTTGGCTGCGGGGCTTTGTTTCATTTGGAGAGGGTGTGGTTGGTCCGCTGGTTCACCCGGGAACGCCGGGATGTTCTCAGTGTGCGGACACGCGAAAACTCTTTGCTGGGCGTGACCGCGAAGAGATGTGGGCACTGCATCAGGTGCTGGAAGGGAACAACGGATTAATGCGTGACGCATGGGCATCGCGAACAGGACTTTTACAAATGGCTTACCTGGTCGTGTCGGAGGTGCAAAGGGTGCTTGAGGGCAGCTTGGCCGACTTGGATGGCCACCTGTTTTTGATCAGCCTGAAAACACTTAAAACCTCTAGCCATTTCATATTACCAGATTCATTGTGTCTGGTCTGCAGTTCCTTGCCTGAAGACTCGCATGCAGCTGCCCGAATCTCCATGCAGCCAAGTCCAAAAATAAGCGCAGACAGTTACCGCTGCCGTTCATTGGATGATTTAAATAAAACGCTCGTCAAAAATTATCTGGATTCCAAGACTGGATTAATGAATGGTAAAATGTATGATTTCACACCTCCGTTTGCTGATGTAGTGGTAAACCTGCCGTTATTTTCAGGGGACGAAGGCGTAGCAGGCCGTACGCATTCATATAAAGTAAGCGAGCTGACTGCCATTTTGGAGGGGCTAGAGCGGTCCTGCGGTATGGCACCCCGTGGAAAACGGACAGTAATCTTTGACAGTTTCCGCAACCTGGAAGATCAGGCCCTTAATCCTGTTAAAGTAGGTGTGCATGCGGATGGACAGTATGCACGGCCAGATTTTCCATTTAAAAAGTTTGATCCTGATACTCCAATGAAGTGGGTGTGGGGCTATTCGTTTTTGCAGGAGCGTCCCATTCTGGTTCCTGAGCTGCTTGCTTATTACAGCTTGGGCTGCGGGCAGGGATTTGTCTATGAAACGTCCAACGGATGTGCACTTGGCGGGAGCCTGGAGGAGGCTATTTTCTACGGTATTTTAGAAGTGGTGGAGCGTGATTCGTTCCTGATGACTTGGTACGGCAAGCTAGCCCTTCCGCGTCTTGATCCGTATTCCTCAAATGATCAGGAATTGAAGTTAATGATTGATCGGGTGAGGACGGTAGCGGGATATGATCTGTATATCTATAACGCGACAATGGAGCACGGCATTCCAAGTATTTGGGCGATGGCGAAAAACAGGAAGCAAAAGGGATTAAATATCATTTGTGCGGCAGGAGCCCATCCCGACCCCGTACGGGCGGTAAAAAGCGCGGTTCACGAGTTAGCTGGGATGATGATGACACTTGACAATAAATTTGAAGAGAACCAGGAGGAATTTTTGCGAATGCTGCAAGATTCATCCCTCGTGGGGAAAATGGATGATCATGGGATGCTGTACGGTTTACCGCAAGCGGAAGAGCGCCTAAAGTTCCTGCTGGATGAAAACCGGCCGCTCCGTACGTTTTCCGAGGAATTCAAGTGGGAGGGGAGACATGCAGACCTGACGGATGACCTGCAGGACATTCTTCAAGTGTTACACGGAGTGAACCTTGATGTCATTGTGGTGGATCAGACCACACCGGAAGTTAAACGGAACGGATTACATTGTGTCAAAGTGCTGATCCCAGGGATGCTGCCTATGACATTCGGACATCACCTAACACGCGTTTCAGGGCTTAAGAGGGTGTTAAGGGTCCCGATGGAACTCGGGTATGCAAAAGAACCGCTTACATTTGAGCAGCTTAATCCACATCCGCACCCGTTTCCATAAGCGCTGACTGGGAGGTAAAAGGATGAATCTAGAGACATTCCTGCACAATTTGCATTTTGATATTGATCAGATAAGCCCAACAGATTGGGAAGTGGATTGGGAAGATGCACCGCTTGCCTATAAGGTATACCGCGGTTTGCCGGTTATTCCCCTTTCGCTGGAAGTTCCCCTTTCTCTTGAAGAATGGGAGGCACCGGCAAAGCCTGACCTACGGAGAATCGGTCATTTTCTCTGGTATGTATTCGGCCTTAATCAATTTTCCCAGTCTGTCACTCCATTTGGTTCCTATGAACAAGGGGATAATATTATGCAGTCGTTTCGGAGGTCTGTTCCTTCTGGCGGAGGTTTATACCCCAACGAATTATACATGTATCTGAAAATGGAGGATTTGCCTGAAGGGGTGTACCATTATGATGTGCTGCACCATCGCCTGGTCTTGCTGCGTGAAGGCAATTTTGATTCATATGTAGCCCGGGCACTTGGCAATCGCTGTGATGTGTCCTCTTGTTTTGGTACTGTGTTTTTGTCGACCATGTTTTGGAAAAATTTCTTCAAATACAATAACTTTGCTTACCGTCTGCAAGGCTTGGATGCAGGTGTGGTGATTGGACAATTGCTGGAGGTTTCGAAGAGGTTTGGTTTTGCAGCGGGGGTGAACTTCCAATTTCTTGATCGTGCCGTCAACCATCTCCTTGGACTGCCTGAACAGGAGGAGAGCGTATATGCTGTTATCCAGCTGTCCGTTGAACCGACCAGCTGGTTTACGAACAGAAGCAGCATAGACGGGATGGTCTCTGCCACCGATTTGTGCCAGGAAGTGACCTCGATTCAGAATCATTACTGCGTCAGGTCACATAGAGTGAAAGAATTTCCCTTGTTAACCAGCATAAACCAAGCATCCATGCTGGAATCAACTCAATCGTTTCACCAAATCACACCGGATGAGAGCCATTGTGAAGGTCGGGCGGTGGCTCTTCCTCATGTAAAAAGAATATCGTATGATCTGGCGTCAGTCTGCAGAAATCGGTATTCACCGGACATGGATTTCGTTTCAGGAAAAGTTAGCGGGCAGCAGCTGGCAGCACTGCTGCAGGAGGCAACTGCTTCGTGCTCGTACCGAAACGATTTAGATGGGGCATTTGATAAGCGCAAGTCACGTGTCGCGCTTTATGCCTGTTTGAATAATGTGGAAGGCATTCCGAATGGAGCTTATCATTATGACAGCGATACTCATTCGCTGCGGGAGCTAAATCCCGGAGATCATCGGCTTGTGCTGCAATCCGGAATGCCTGCAGGTAATGTGAATTTGTTCCAAGTCCCTCTCTGCTTTCATGTAGCAGGCGATAAAGATTTCTATAAAACGGCACTTGGCTATAGAGGCTATCGGATTCAGCAAATGGAAGCCGGCATGCTTGTGCAGCGACTGCTTTTAGCGGCGACAGCCCTCGGGATGGGCGGGCATCCACTTCTCGGATTTGATGCGAAAATGTGTGATGAAATTTACAGGATGGATTCACAGGGAAAAACAAGCCTAATCCAAATCCCGATTGGCTTCTACCGGGCCCGTCCATGGTTGAGGGGGAATTTAATTAGCTAGGCAAGACGAAGGTGCTGTTGGATGTGAATTTGAGATACCTCTATCAAATTACTAAACTGCCTTTCACAGGAAGGCGCCATCTGTATTGGCCACAGGCCATTAGGGAGGCGCCTTTTGTTATGCTTGGATACTTAAAATATGGATGGGCCAACTCACCCTCCGACGTGTATCATTACCCGAATTTTTGATGATAATGGGACAAAGCCATCAGGGGAAAGATGTACCGGTAGCTGTGATAATGGATGTAGAAGCTTCCTGCCATGGCTTGCCCTTTCGGGTAGGCAGTGGTCCAATCCTGTTTTTCGATTGAGTACAGAAGATAATTAATCCCTTTTTGGATTGAAGGTGACGGCCTATCTTCAGCAGCTATTAAGGCATTCACTGCCCATGATGTGTCTGTAATGGTGCTCGCATTCAAGGGTACGTAAGACTTTTGGCTGTCACTCAGACAGGATTCCCCCCAGCCGCCATCCTGGTTTTGAATGCTCTTTAGCCAGTCAGCTGACTTCTGGATGGAAGGGTGTTCTGCTGGCAGGCCAGAGGCAATAAGCCCAGTGACAGCTGCCCATGCGCCATATATATAGCAAACTCCCCATCTGCCATACCACGAACCATTGTGTTCCTGATTTTTCAAGAGCCAGTTAATCGCCTTCTTAAAAGCAGGATTATCCTTTGGAAGATCTGTATAGTTTCCCAAAAACTCTAATGTCCTTCCTGTTAAATCCGCGGAGGTCGGGTCACCAAAAATATATTCCCCCTTTTCAATCGGAAGAAAATCGAGCCATGGATTCTCGGTATTCCTTTCAAAAGAAGGCCAGCCGCCGTCGTCATTCTGCATCGACAAAAGCCAGCTTATGCCCCGGTCCCAAGCTTGCTGATAACTTGGACTGCCCTTAACGCTTCTGGCAATCGATCGCAGGGAAGCGGTCGTGTCATCCACATCAGGGTTGACTGTATTGACGTCAGAAAATCCCCATCCGCCCGGCAGGGTACCCGGATTATGAATGACCCAATCCCCAGCCTGATCATGCTGACGCTTCAGCAAATAGGTGTTTGCCTTTTGAACAACGGGGTCTTCAGGGGGGACACCGGCCATTTGGAGGGTGGAGTTAATAAGGGACGTGTTCCATAGACTGGCATCTGCATATTGCATATGCGGGAGGCCGCCTATATCTGTCTGAAGCGATTTCAGCCCTTTCACGGCATTTTTTATAATCGGGTCATTCTTTGAGTAACCAAGTGATAATAAAGCAAAAATCATTAAAAAGGTTGAACTGAAATAACTATAAAACGTTCCATCCGGTTCAATGCGCTCCAGCATATATTTTTTTGCCCGGTCCATCGCCATTGAGTGTAGCTGCTCGGGCAAGCCCAATAATTCTTCAATTCCTTCTTTGATAGAGGATAATAAAGACCGCCATTCTTCTTGAATTTCCCAATCTTGTTTTCCAGCTCTTGTTAATCTTAAATCGGAAAGGTCGGTGCTATTTTTCGTTATTAAACTAAATTTATTTTCTGCCAGAATCAGAATTGGCGCAAGATTCACTCGACCATACACAGAAAACTGGTAGAAGTTAAAGGGAAAAGAAAGAGGCAAAAGCATAACCTCGACAGGGATTGGAAAGGATGAGGGCCATTCGTATTGTCCGGTGGAAGAAAGCATGATTTTCGTAAAAAGATTCACATTTTCCATCCCGCCATTCTCCAGGATAAACCGCTTGGCAGCAATCATCCTCGGGTCTTCCTTCTGAACATAGCCGGAATATAAAAGCGCGTAATAAGCCTCCAGCGTGGCAGTGGCATTTCCATCCCTTTCATCGTAAAAAAGCTTCCAGGCGCCATTTAGATTCTGCTTGCTCAAAATTCGAGTAACCAGCCCCCTGATTAATTTTTCATCATGTATTTCCAATGTCCTTAATAAAATGATCATATAAGCATCTGTTGTAATGCCTGTTTCAAATGGATATTTCCATGATCCATTCTGGGACTGATCATTTTTTAGCTTATTGATTAACCAGTGTATGCCGTGAATGGTGTTGGTCATGATATGCACATTCCTCTCCCGCTAAATTCATCATACTGATACATATTCATATGGCCGGAGGAGAATTCATGGAGGAGGGGATCCCAATCTTTTTTCGAAAAAAACAAGAAATATCCCCGATGGAAGCAATAAAAGAAGAATTAAAGAAAAGGAAAAAAGTCCAGAAAGCTGTAAATCTATCAGAAGAAGAAAAGAAGATCCTGCAGCAAATTAAACTTGAAACCCAGGAATGGAATAAAAATAATGTGACCAGAACAAAAGCTTATCTAAATTTCTACCGGCAGTATCCGGAGGTTCACTGGGCGTTTCTCGGGCATATGGTTTCCCGGAATGGCGGCTGGAACATGACCGATCTTAAGGGTGAGCTGCTTTCCAGATTATTATCGGACAAAGAGAAGCAATCCTTTTTTTCGTTTTTGGAAAGAGGGAATTGGCTCATCTTTCAGGATGCCTATCCGCAATTTTTGATTTACCGTGAAAGCCTGAAAAGAAACAGACCGTTATTTTTCCTATTTCCTTTCTTAAATATCTCCGTCTTTATGGAAGCGAACTGGAATTGCTTCTGGAGAAACCCGCAGCCAACTTTTCTCACGATAGCCCTGATTATTAATGAACAAAGCTATCTGGAAAAAAGGGTGATTCAAAATCATAGTTATAAAGATGAGGTATTTCATAAGCTTGAATTTAAGCTTCAGGAATTGCTATCACTCAATCACATCCTTTTCCCATACAAAAAGAGCGGAGCGACTCATTTGAGGGGACAGACGTTATATCATTTTGAGTCTTTAAATGAACGAATTTTATTAGGGAAGAGGCTGTATGCTGTTCTTTTCATGAATAAGGATGTGCTGGCACACACGGAACAGTGGGCGAACCGCCACCCCCATACGGGCTCAAGGAAGGATTATTGGCCAAACATTTTTAATGCGATCCACGAAGGGCTTCCAGGTGAAAAATATCAATTTCAATTAAAATCGTGCAAACTGCGGCCAGGAGGGAGAAGAATCTATAGCCCAACCCTTGAAAACGCATGGGAAAATGTAAGACATGCAGAAGTGGAAAAAGGGGATTGGTTTGATCACGGCATTGTACTGGATTATTTTAATGAACTAGAAGATAACATTAATGGGGAGATTCAGGATGCATACTGCAAAACACTTGAAAGACTCGAGCTCGCAGCCCTTGCAAAAAAAGCCGTCACAAATTGGCATTAAAAGCTATATACCCGCCATGCTGCTGGCTTCCTTATTGGGGACTTATTTAGATCTCTATTATGTCGGAAAGGAGCTTTACAGCTTTCCGATTCGCCCCTGGCCATGGATTTTTACCATTAATATAGGATTCACACTTCTTGTCCTTCCCATCACCATGCTTGTTCTTTTGAAAATCATGCAAAGGTGTAGAAGCTGGTTAAGGGTTCTATTGGTATTGTTCATCAGTTTGGCGATGGCGGTTATGGAAAAGGCGGCAGAGGATCTGGGACTGTTCGTTCATGCGGATGACTGGAACCACTTGAATACGTTTGTGGGCTATTGCGTATTTATTGGACTGGTTTATGCATTTCATGGATGGATGAATAGGGAGAGAGAATAAGAGACTGGCATGGAAAGGATTATATAGTTTCCATGCCGCTCTTTTTTATTTGGATAAGAATAAACAATAGTTATTTATGTAATGTTTAACGTAGTTGAACATGGAAAAGTGCTGCATTAACCATAAAGGTTTCCATTTGAGGTGCATTTTTATAATTTAAAGCTAAATTGACACAAGAATTGACAATTAAAATGTCGCAAAAATAATACAAAAAAACTCGCCGAGATCCTAACGGGTTCTGTTTCCTGTTACAAAAATCCAAAATGTATATTAAAATGACCATCAATTTGTAAGTAAATTTGATGGTCATTTTTTATTGATATAACGCGAATAATTATAAAAATAGGAGTGAATTTGCAGTCCAATTTGTATATCAAAATGTAAGGTTACAGAGATTGCTGTTACCTCGCAAATTGGACTGCAAAATGCTGTGTTTTTTATTTACAATACCACGTTTTTCTTTGGCTTTGGCTCTGTTAATATTCATTGATGATTTTCGTATAGGTATGAGAATTAATAGGCGGAGAATTCCCGCTAATGTATATAGAGGAAGCTTAAGAAGCAGAGATAAGCGGAGGAATTCCGGTTAACTGCTCTAAATAAGCCAAACTTCAAAAATTTGGTTCATATAAGCGGAAAAACTCCGCTTATTCTTAAGGAAATATGGGTATTTCCCAATTTAAACGGAATTTTTCCTGTTATTTTTCAAACACAGTGAAATCGACATTCAGTTTTATAATGTACCTTGGCCATAAAATGCATTGTGCCCTTTGTAATATTCTTACATAACAAAAAGCCCTGCATTTTGCAGGACAAAGTGTATAACAAATATTAGGAGATTTATAAACGTATTTTTATAAAAAGTGACAGATATCTGAACACGTTACCGTGATCCGCGAGTTTTTAATGCAGCAGGAAATATTATAGTCTTTTTTAACAAAAGCATCTTATTGTTTAATCACGGCTGCTCTACATATTTTTGCTTTCCAGAAGAAGTTTGGATTCTCCTGTACGTTCCCATTCTTCTACTGTTTCATATGCTTTTTCAGGAGAATATCCCTTCCCTACAAGAACGCCCATTAGAATAAATTCTTGAAGAATGTGTGTCATATTAATTCCTCTTTTAACGTCCTCCAAGCCTTCTTTTACCAAAAACTCCGTATGTCTTACCCATTCATCTGGAGTCTTTCCGAAAGCTACTGTTTTCCCATTCCCATTAGCCAAACCTTCTTCCATTGCCATTGCATCTGCCTTTGTTTTATGAACGGTACCAAATGGATGGTTTGGCGGGGCATATATGGAGTATAGTTTTAACGGAACATTTCCTGTGTTTGTGACATTGTGCCACATTCCAGCCGGTATCATAATAGCAGAGTCATCAAAGATTCTCCATTGGAAACTTAAATTATCTTTACTTTTGCCCATTTGCACGATCCCCTGACCTTGTTCAATACGTAAGAATTGATCCACATCAGGGTGGATTTCCAATCCGATATCTTCACCAGCATTAAGACTCATTAAAGTGACCTGCAAATGATTTCCTGTCCATAGTGCAGTACGATACGTGCTGTTTTGTTTGGCTGCCTCATTGATATTTATAACAAATGGGTTTGATCCATAATCTTTTAATACGTTTCTGCTATCACCATAAAATGACCGGTAAGAACTGAATGCCAAATCATTATAATGAGCCCAATAACCAGTAGGATTTCCGTAAGTATGTGCTGGTGTATTTGCATAATAAGGATTTTGATACGTATAGGGCATATAGTACATTTTCCTCAATCCCTTCATATTATTTATTATCAATAAATTATCTTATGTACGTAGAAGAGGAATGTACTTTTTAATCTTAAATGACCTCTTTGAGTATCCAAGGTACATTTCAATTTCTTTTATATATTCTAATAAGAAGAATAACTTGGAATTAGGAGCACAATGAGCAACAACAACTGCTCAGCAGCAGGAAAATAATTTAAGAGGTGAAAATATAATCAATGTATGCGAAAAATTTTTACTCTCATAATCAACCCACTTATCATAATTTGCAACAATCATTAGAAAGACAAAATGCTAATGACTACGGAGCCAAAGGGGCTTTGAATGCCCCAACATTAACCTTACCTCAGATGCTGACTTATGCTTTACAAGACGAATTTCTTGCTCAGGCTAGGTATAATAATATTCTTTTAAACTTTGGTTATATACGTGCGTTTGCCCGAATCCAAGAAGCTGAATTAAGGCATATTAGTGCGTTACTTCCTCTTTTTGAACGATATCAAGTACCTGTTCCAGAAGATATTTCAAGGATGTTTGTTACTACCCCTGAAACTATAAAAAACGCTTTTGCTTTTGGAGTTCAAGGCGAGATAGAGAATATAAATATGTATAATAAATTTCTTTCTTTAAATCTTCCAACAGATGTCAGAACAGTATTTACACAGTTAAGAAATGCATCATTGAACCATTTGGATGCATTCGAAAGAGGCCTAGCTCGAAATGATGTTTGAAAAAATAGTTTTCTTTGTGAGCCTTAAGGGAATTTTCAAGTGAAATCCATATGAAGAGGATTACCTTCCTTTGAGGGTTATCCATAATTATTTAAATAAAATTTTGTGAATTTTTTGCTTGTTTAATTTCCTGGAATACACGCTCCTAAAACAGTAATGAGCATATGTTATTGTTAATTACTGTTTTAGGTTTTAGGAGTGAATTATATGTACTACCATAGTCAGTTTCCGTATATGAATCAGTATCCTAATTATTCTAACGATTGTACGAATTTTACTCATTTATCAAATAGAAATTTACTTAACAATAATCTAACTAGGATTACTGCTAATAATATTGCATCGAATCGTTTAAATAGGGACAGAACTAGCTTTTCAAGAGAGGAAGCAGCAGCAATAGCTTTACTTTTAGGTATTGACTTTACCAAAAGTAAGTTTGATTTAGATGAGTTTTGGATGGGGGTAAATACTGAGCTTGAACACGGGAAACAATCCAGCCAAACGAATGTTACTGGGGATGATCCCCTAATTACGGGGAAAATTGCATTGGCTCATCTTAGCGAGTTTCCTGATTATTATAAAAGATTAAAAGTTCTTGAGAAAGAAGCGAAAGCATATTGGAACAAATAATTTGTATTGTTTTGTATACCTAAATAAAAATTATTGTTTTGCATCATACATTTCATCCATTTAATGGTGTTAATTGTGATGAAACACACTTCAACGAGCAGGTGCTTAAACAAAAGAACGAATAAAAATAAAAGAGCCGAAAATATGCAAGTTTTTATTCACTGCTTGCATCTTTAGGCTTTTTTACATTCATAAAACATATTGCCATAAACAGCTTTTTTTAAATGCCAAATACATAAAGGGTGTGTGTTAAGTAATTGAAGTAGTTAGATAAATTAATATGTATTACATATCCCAATATGTTAGATATCATGCGATTTTACACATAATTCGCTTTTCCTGCTGAATAAAATGGCTGTAGACCTATTTTTATCAGTTTCTGGTCTTCAGCATTACAGAGGGGGAAAAGCATGCTAGATTACGTATTTCCTAGGTTATCCTCGGATCAAATGATTTCAATCATAAGAAATGGACTTGGAAAAACGAAAATACCCAAAAAGATTATCATTGTTGGTGCAGGTATGGCTGGACTGGTCTCAGCATCTTTGTTAAAGCAGGCTGGCCACCATGTTACGGTTCTAGAAGCAACAGATAGGGTGGGAGGACGGATTTATACATTAAGGGGAGATTTCAGGGATGAGCAATATCTTGAAGCTGGTGCGATGCGAATTCCACATACTCATTTGCTGACGATGGAATATATAAAGAAATTCCAGCTCCCAGTTAATGAATTTATCAATTCGACTCCTAATGATATGATCTATGTAAAAGGAATAAAAACTCGGTTATGGGCGTATGAACAGAATCCAGACATGCTGCGCTTTCCCGTTTACCCGCATGAAAAAGGCAAAACAGCAAGCGAGTTGCTTCAAGCAGCGATAAAACCGATAACCGATTTTATCGAACAAAACCCCAAAAGGAATTGGCTCTGGGCCATAAAGGAATTAGATAAATACTCGCTGGATACTTATTTGAGATACAATCCATACGGTGTGACATTATCCCCCGGTGCCATCGAAATGATAAAAGTAATGCTTACACTGGAAGGGCTTATGGAGCTTTCCTTTTTGGAACTGCTGCGTGAACTGTTAATCCTATTCACCCCTGATATCAAGTTTTATGAAATCAAGGGTGGCAACGACCAGCTTCCTAAAGCATTTACCAATCAATTGAAAGATAATATTCAATATGGACAATATGTTAAAAAAATTAAACAGCACGATAACCAAGTAACCATTTCTTCAGTCCATAAAATCTTAGAACCATTTCAAATTACTGGAGATCTTGCGATTGTTACGATTCCTTTTACTGTCCTGCAATTTGTAGAAATTGAGCCTCGCCATTCATTTTCTGAAAACAAATGGAAGGCCATTCGCGAGCTTAAATATGCAGGATCCACGAAGACAGGCATCCAGTTTAAAAACAGGTTTTGGGAAAGGCAAGGATTGTATGGCGGGCAAACCATTACAGACCTTCCTATTAAATATGTTCAGTACCCAAGTCATGGTCTCGGAACACAAGGATCGGGTATCATTTTGGGGAGTTACACATGGGAAGATGATGCGATACCGTGGGATAGTCTGGAAGAAGATAATCGCCTGGAATATGTATTAAAAAATTTAGCTGAGATCCACGGTAAACAGGTATTTAGTGAATTTCAAGGAGGAACGAGCCACAGCTGGATTCGATATCCTTATTCTGCTGGAGCTTTCACAATGTTTAAACCCGAACAGGTGAAAGAGCTGTCCCCCTATATATCCACACCCGAAGGCAGGGTTCATTTCGCAGGCGAACATGCGTCAACGAATCATGCCTGGATCCAGGGAGCCATCGAGTCTGGCATACGTGCTGCATATGAAGTCAATGACTTGCCAAAAACTTATTTTGAATCCAACTTTAAGCGATAAAAAACGGTTAATGATGAAATTTTTTAACCAGTCAGATGATGGAAACGATAAAAGCAGTGTGATTTCATTGGGAAATCCACTGCTTTTCTTATTTTTAGATATGCATTTCCTGTGCGGGTACTCCAAAAGGTGCTTTTTCACAATAACAGTAATTTTTATTCTCTCCCAGGTTCAATGGGTATCATTCACTTTGACATGTTCAATGTAATATGGCTTAAAAGAACGGCTTAGAATCTATTCATCCAGCCTTTTATCAGCCTATTACTTTAGTAGTCCGTAACAATGACGCCTCTGTCTAAAAATGCTTCGATTAATTCACTAATTTGAAAAGCGACTTGCGGCGAATCATAATTTTCAAATGCATGTTTGTAGTTCTTTTTATAGCCCATGGTTTCGTCGTAATGGGCCATGTGCCGTTTGATATCTTCTTCAGGATCCTGACGCTCTTTTTGACGCTCAATGACGGTATCACGATCCGCAAAAATGAAGAAGCTCATGACTCGCTCACCATAAATCGTTATTAACTTCTCTGCACCTTCAGGGTTCAAAGTCAAATAAATGAGGTTATGCTTTTGAAATGCCTTGACGATATCTTCTTCGCGAATTCCATAATAATACCCATCGATTTCAACACTCTCGAGAAATTCCTGCTGTTCTTGCATAAGTTTGAAGGTTTCTACAGTGACAAAATGATAGTCTTCACCATCTTTTTCATAATGCCGGGGGGAGCGGGTGGTGTAGGAAAGAACGGTTTGCATATCAAAGGCGGTAGCGACCATTTTAGCAATGGTTTTTCTCCCTGAACCATCAGGGCCAGTATAAATAAATATTTTTTCTTTTCCTTTAATCTGATACATACATAACCTCCAGTATTTAAATTTTTAAGAAAAGAAACATCTGCCCCTGGAAAGTTTAATCTGTGCTTGCTTTTGCAGCTGTTAAATCATGAGTAAGATGTCTCTTATATGATTGTACAATAAAATTCGTTTCCATTTGCATAAATTCGTTAATATTAACAGAAAATTCAAAAGTTAGTATTCTTAAGGCTCTGCTAAATTGACCTGATGATTTCCGCTGCAGGCACTCCCTTTCCGCGGGCGGTCCGGAAGCCTCCTCGTCGCTTTGCTCCTGCGGGGTCTTCCTTTGATCCGCACCCCCGCAGGACTTTGAATAAGCTTCCTTGATTAAGCACCGCACGAAGGAAATGCGAATGCATTTTCGCGGAGCTCGTGCCTTCCGCTCCAATCAACAGGGTGCTAAAAAACAACAATAAACTTTTACAGAGCTATTCTTAAAATAATTTTACAAAGGATTCTAGTATGTATTTTTGCAATTCATGGAAACTCAGGAGCAGCAAAATTTCTTCTATAAGACAAATATTAGTTTTTACAGCGATTTATTAAGGGGAGTTAACAGTCTATTTACAATTAGGTGTACTTCCGATGGTTCGACATATTTTTAAGAATGACTTGTTATAATGACATTGTTTTAGGAGGGAGAGGGGGGGAAATCACTAAAGACAAACCAGCAGCGGTCACTAATTGCCTTAGGGTTAATCAATTGGGAGCAGCAAGATTCATAACCAACTTGTGAGATAGCTATTTTGCATTGATTTAAAGTATTTATGTCAAAACGATACAAGGAGGAAACGTGGATGGAGCTTTTCCTTTATATTGGGACCTATCTATCCGTCTCAGTTGCTCTTGGCTGGCTGATTTCAATTGCTTTTAAACTGTTTCTAGAATAGGTTCAATTGTGGTTTGAAAAGGGCAAAGTTGTAGATTGAGAATTATTGCAGAAGGAGGTTCCCAGAAACAAAGAATCAAAAGAGAATTGATACATACAGCCAGATCATACATACAAACATCGAATCCATTTGAGTTTTGTTCGTTCAGAAAGATAGATGGGCTACTCTTACTATCCAGGGAGGGAATTGATGTGTGGATTTTAACCCTTTTTTTACAAGACAGCATTAAAATGTTTGAGTATGATAACAAGGATGAAGCGAGAGTAGAGTTTGAAAAGGCAGATGGATGTAAGATTCTCTCTGAGATCATCCATTATGTGGACTTTGAAAGAGAAGGAAAGGTTAAAACAGGAAAAGCCAGAACTCCCCCTTGGAAATTTTAAGAGAAGATTATGGGGGCCAGTCCCCCATTAGGTACTGAATTACTGAGGATATAATAAACCATCTATATACAAAAAATATAGATGGTTTATTTATTCATTGATTCAAATAAAGGTTTCTGATCCCGGCTGCTTAAGTTGGGCATTATTAAGTAATTGGTTAAGAGCAAAATCAATGTTGGAATGATTTTTTGGTTCCAGCCAATCTTCCTGAATGATTACGTAAGAGCAATTTTTGCTATTTAGGTAACTATAAATGATCTGCGCTTCATCGATTTCATGCCTGCCTACATCGATAGGTGTATGATCATGGTTTTTTAAATAGGCTAAGATATTTGTTTTTATGTTTTCACCCAGCTGTTCAAGATTGTTTTCTATAGAATACTTTTGGCTAAAAAGGACCTTTGTCCTTTTAATAAGGAAAAATTTAATGAAGCTATCATTTATTTTTTCGATGATGGCGATTTGATGGTTTTTTTCTGTGAACTCGATCATTTTTTCTTTTTTTAACAAGGCATTAACCGCCTGTATAGAATCCCTATATTTTGAGGCAGCTTCAAAATCACATTTCTCAGCAGCGGTAGTCATCATTTCTTCCATTTCCTCGACTAGCCTCATGTCTTGGCCATTAAGAAATGCAATTAACTTGTCCAGGACTTCATTGTACTGCTGGATCGCAGCACCTCCAATACATAGACCATTACACAATCCTAACGAGACATTTAAGCAAGCTGTGTTCGAATTGTTAGGGTTGCTGCAATTTAATTTATAGCAGTCCTTTATCCCTTGGATGGCTTTTGCCGCATTATTTTTGCTTGTAAAGGGTCCAAAATATAGTTTGCCGTCACTTGCAGCAGGGTTATAGGTTATTTCGATTTGGTGATAATCGGTGTTGACCGCAATTCCTATATAGACAAAGGACTGCGGGCTTTTCATCATCCGATTATACATCGGCTGCCATTCCTTAATGAATTGACATTCCAGCATGAATGCTTCAAATTCGGTATCTGTCAGGATATATTCAAAGTCCTTTAAATGACGGATGAGTTTTTTTACTTTAGGGGAATGATTACTTGAATGCCGGAAATAGGTTTGAACCCGATTCTTTAAGTTTTTCGCCTTGCCTACATAGATAATTTGGTCAAAGGAATCTTTCATAAGATAAACGCCCGGTGATAAGGGCAGCTTTTTTACTTTATCTGATAGATTTATTGTTATTCAGCCCTTTACTAGATTATATCTATCAAGTATTTTATCACGATTGAACGGGAAACTGGAAAATTATCGCTTTAAGTTATTCACTTCAGAGGCGGGACGAATTCCAGATTCGATTGCTCCTTGAAACCATCCATATATTATGGCAGGTGGGAACGAACCAAGTTAGGCGTACATAATATGAGCAAGGGAAAATAGATGCAAGTTGGAGGGAGCGGAATAACATGTATCGTAATGGAATGAATCAACAGGGTTCACCCAATGGACCGATGCAAGTTGTAGTCGTGGAGCCTTTTGTGTATGCAGCACTTCATAGCCTGATTGGAAAGAGAGTGGTTATTGATACATCACGCGGTCCAGTAAGCGGAACGATTGCTGATGCAAAACCCGACCATGTTGTGGTTCAGGAACATGATTCTACATTCTTTGTTCGTATAAGTGAGATCATTTGGATTATGCCAGAGTCTAAATAATTCACCCATGCTTATCTATATTTTTCACTTCTTTTTAACTTGATTGATACCTTAATTAACCATCCGAATACAAGAATAAAAGATCGAGCTGTCTGTTAGGCAGCTTTTTTTGTGTGCTCAAGGGCAATAGGGTGGCATTAGAGATATGCAAAATTGAGTAAAGCGCAGTGAGCAAAATATAGTTTGAATAAAAAGTTGCTTTCAGCTAGGAAAATGACTTATACAAAACATAGATATTTGCATTAAATAATAAGAAGAATAACAGAAAAAGAGATAACGATCATATCTGGAGTTGTGATTATAGGAGTCTCTCTTTAATAAGGACTTATTACTCCTCTGATCAATAAATGGACGAACATAAAGTAGCAGCACAAAATAAACAGCCAATAGTCTATTTAATCGCGACTGACCAATCAAAACAGAGAAGGTATCATCTTTTAAAAATAAATGGAAAGAAGGAATGTAAAATGCTTAGCTGCGAAAATCGGAAAGGACTTACTGTAAGTTCTGGTCCGATTCATATCCCTGCTTTAAATCAAGGGAACCTTGTGAATGACAGACTTGTTATTACTATTAAAAATCACTCCAATCAATCATTTCAAGCGAGCGTTATCGTCGAAGAGTGCAGACCTGATCTAACCACTACAATCATGCTTCCCTCTGCTAGTAATATTAACGAAAGAACGTTAACTTCTTTTCCTAAAGAGACAATTCCTGGTACCAAGTGCAGAGTATATAATGTAGCAATACCAGTTAATTCGTTTCCTTTTATTAAAGTGACTTCCAAGGGTGACTATGAAGCAATTGAAGGAAGACCAGCAGGTGGCAAACTGGAGATTAGCGTAGTAGCTGGCACCGGAAGAACACTTACAGATCTTCCTGCACATGGACTGCGAATTGCTGATGCAGCCACATTTGTCCCTTATGGAAGCTGGTTTATTGAATAACTTGATTCTAATTTCTCCCTATTAAGTTCTTGCAGAAATGTCCTGGTACAAAATAGATAGGGACAGGCCCTACACAGTTAATTACTATGTGAAAGGATAATAGAGAGACAAGTTTAATTCGAAGTTCCTCCCCAATGCTGGGTGATAAGAGAAAGAACTTAATTAGTGCTGCCAAGGTGCTAAACTTAAAACTCAAAATAATTAGCAGATAAGGAGAGTGCACACAAGCCAGAAGTTCTATCTCCTAGTTTAGCGGTTCACAATAGTTAGACATAAAGACAAAAAGCCTTCCATCAAGCGATGAAAGGCTTTTTGCATGTAATCACTCTTTCGTCAGAACAGCCAGAACTTCATCGGTGATTCTTTGCGCTTCCTGCTCTAATGCAGCGGAAAGGGCGGTAGCGATCGGGTGAAACACTTCCGTTTCCATTCAAGTTATGAGTATGCCTTGATTTGAGGCTAGAGTACAGGAAATTAAAAAGGTTTTTGAGTTATAAGGGAATAAGGCTTCAGCAAGTTTGATTAAAGTTTCTTTTACATATGTCATAGGAATTGAAGTGTGAATTGCACACGTTATTTTTGAATTTACCTGAGTCTTTATATGGGAAAATGAATTCAATTGTCCAATTTTGGAAACCTTAAACCATATTATATGAAACGTGGATACATAGCTCCTATCCTTAACCAATCCATGATCCTACGGAGGTGTGAAGTATTGGCAAATAAGATTGTAAATTTATGTATATATGTTACTCCCAGAGATGGGGTCGAAAGTATTGACATTGAAAATGATGTAAAAAGGGCATCGTTAATTTGGAATCAATGCGGAATCGAATTCAAGGTTAAGAAGAAGTTTACATCAATTGAATTGCCGGATTTGGCCAATTTTTCATTTGCTGATAAAGAAATAACCCATTGTGGGGACTTAACAAATGCTCCAAATACGGCAGTGAATATAAGGCTTGAAAAAATGTTCGCATTTCGTCCGGAATGTGATGAAACGGATGTGGCTGTCTATTATGTGAGCGGAAAAACGTTTTCAGATGGAACCACAACCTCCTGTTTCTACCCTCAACAAGTCGCTGGAAAAAAGCTGTTCTCTATTGTATTAACAACCGGTGCGATAAATACAGATTATCTTGCTCATGAGCTTGGACACGCATTATTTGTTCGTCCTAATGGCAACTATGATGATCCTGATCCGAAAATGGATCCTGCAGATAAAATTCACAATACTGATCAATGTTACTTGATGCACGTTCCGGTAGGCGGGATTAAAATCACTCAACCACAATGTGTACTTGCGAATAAAAGCACCCTATTAAAGGAACCGATGCCACCTGCTGACCTGTTTCGGCTAATTAAAATCGATGGTACTTTGTATATTAACGACTATGATTGGCCTGATGATGATGACTCTAAAACCTTTGTCTTACCCCATAAAGAGTTGAAGGTGAATCCCTTCAATATAGTGAATACTTGGGAGTTCTCACATGTTGTCGATGAAGTTCGGGTCAAGGT
This sequence comes from Cytobacillus sp. C11.1, assembly GCF_058145115.1. NCBI lineage: Bacteria > Bacillati > Bacillota > Bacilli > Caryophanales > Bacillaceae > Cytobacillus > Cytobacillus sp. C11.1. Next base: position 3,074,448 of record NZ_CM176935.1, read on the forward strand.
GATACTAGAGTTTTGCTGGAGTATGAATTCCTCCATCACTCTTAATTCTTTCTTATTCCTATATGAAGGGGTCAATGGCAAGACGACCGATGATCTTGATGGGCTTCAATTATCAACGGATATCATTCCTAAGGATGCTCAAAATTTTGCGGTTGAATCGAATGTTATTAATGTAGAAGAAGATGAAGTTGATGATATTGGGTATTTAAAGTTATTTATTTCTAACGATATAGACCCGAACCCATAAGGAGGTTAGAAAATTGAGTAACAAGTGTGTAAAACTTTGTATCTATATAACTCGCGGTGTTAACAAGAGTGATAACGACATTCTGGAAGACGTGCGTAAAGCTTCAGCCATTTGGACTCAATGCGGGGTGGAATACAGGATCAAAAACAGGTTTACACCTATACAGTTACCAGATCTGGACGTTTCTTTTCAAAACAACGAAATCACATTTTGCGGCACTCTATCGAATGCTCCGGATACGGCAGCAAATACTAAGCTTAAACAATTATTGGCTGTTCGGGAAGAATGCACGGAAGATGAAATTGCTGTCTATTATATCGGGGGAGATACTTTCGAAGATGGCGTATCAACCTCTTGTTTTTACTTCCAAGAAGTCGATAACCAAAAGCGATTCTCAGTATTATTAACAAAAGGCGCCACTTCCGATCATTTAGCTCATGAACTTGGACATGCTCTATTGGTTCGTGAAAATGGAAAGTATGATGATCCAATTAATCCGGATCCAGCTGATAAGATCCACAACACGGACCCATGTAATTTAATGAATAAAGCAATAAAAGGTATTAATATAAAGGAGAGACAATGTGTAATTGTGAATGACAGTCCGCTCTTAAAAGAGTGGTCGCCGCCTTCAGATATGTTCAGGAACATTCGTTTGCGGGGCAGTTTACTTATCAGGGACGATGATTCATCTATATTTGATCCTCATGCAGCTGATACAGAAACCCATATCATTAAGCCCTTTGTAGAAAAGCTTGGACCTTTGAAAACGCATGAAGCTTATGCTATTGGCATTTTTACGACGGATGAAGTCCAAATCTTTATTGATTACGACTGGACATGGAATTTTGATTCCTCTATAACACTCGAAATAGGCATGCGTTTATATGAAGATGACGATATAGCTGGCGGACTCATTTTCGATGACCTCGATGGCAAGAACTCAAAAATAGTGAAAATACCAAAAGATGCAGTTGATTTTGAAGTGAAATTAAATGTTTTGAACGAGGATGAAAATGAACCAACGTTTGGAAGCCTTAAGCTTTTTATTTCTAACGAGATAGGCTTTTCAGGAGACAATTAACTCATAGATTTTTATTATAAAAGAGAAGGCACAGTAGCTGGAAGTTACTGCGTTCTTGAGGTTCACGTAAGTTGGATATAAAGACAAAAAGCCTTCCATCAAGCGATGAAAGGTTTTTTGTATGTAATCAATATTTAGTCAGAACAGACAGAACTTCACCGGTGATTCTTTGCGCTTCCTGCTCTAATGCTGCGGGAAGGGCGGTAGCGATCGGGTGAAACACTTTAACGATATGGTAATCCTTGAATCCCTGTACCTGGGCGGCAGTTGTCCCCTGTACCATAAACTTATCAGTACAGATGGCTGCAGAAGGGATCCCGAGTTTTTCTAAATAGATTCCATCAAGCACACTGCTTGAGCTGCATGACCCTCAGTCGCCGACACCTGCTACAACGGCATGGCAGGACTTCAATTGATCGAGCATAGCGTCAGGAAACGGCAGGGAAGGGTTCTTTTTATCGAACCAGACGACTTCCGCATGATGATTTTCCCGAAACTCCTCAGCCAATGCTGATAAGAATACATCAGAATTTCTTTTTCCGTTGTTGATAAAGGCAACTCTTTTACCGCTTACATCGGATAGCCTGGGAGCCAAATGGTTTTCTGTTTCCACAGGACCTTCGGTTGGATCAAGTACAATAACCTTATCTGTCAGAATCAATTCTTTTCCTCCTTTCGCAGTTTTCTATCCGCTGCGAGTCAAACTGACCCGTTTTAGCAATCACTTCATGTAAAGCCTGACAGACGAACCTGCTTCGTCACCGCAATGGATTGACTGACACTTCCCCAGCCTGGGATGAAAGAAGAGAATCTTCCGGCAGGACCGCCTCCGGTTACCAGCAGGAGATCATCCGGTGAAGGGAAGGCAGTAACCCATTCGTCTTCTCCATTAGCCACTGGTTCCAGTCTCAAGCCAAACTGATAAAACTCCGATTTTTTTCTTCTGGCATGTCCGAAAAGAAAATCCTTTACTCTGGCTTTATCCCATCCATGCTCCAATAGAGTGGTCACATGTTCGGGGCAAAGCACAAGCGCACATTGCGTGCTTCTCTGCATATGGAAGGTTGCCACATTGGTTATCATGTCCGCAATAGACATCAGAATCCCTTCCGGCTTATGTGCGACATGGTTGTTAATCTGGTGAGGCCCTTCTGAAGCAAAAGCAGTCACTGTGCTATCACTTCGATTAAAGCCCCTCTCTAGATGAAGGGGATCCCATTCAGGAACATCCGCTTCCCCAATGCAAAAGCTGATTTTTCCCGGATGTCCGATTGTCGTTTGGTCGAATTGAGAGGAGCCGCCTGCATTCTTCATGATCAGGCCAATCGCCCGTCCAATGGTCGCATTCGCTCGATGGGCGCCTCCCATCAGGTTTTTCCCGGTATTGAGCCCGATTTGATGAATAATCGGACCGTTAACGATCAAAAGGATGGACGCGCCACCTGTACTTGCTGTAGGACCGTGAACGCCAAATTTCGGATCCAGCACAGCCTCCATAGCCGCCATGACGACCGGCATATAAGCAGGGATGCAGCCCGCCATTACGGCATTAATTGCCACTTTTTCAGCCGTAATGAACCGGTTTCTCTCTGGGATCGTTCCTACAATGTCAGACGGCTGTGCCTTTACATAATCAAGCATTGCCTGAACTCTCTCAGGGGTAGGGGGGATAATCGGTAGACCATCTGTCCAGCCCTTTTCGAAAAAGTGGTCTGCTGCTTCCTGAGCTAGGTTGAATTCTAGTGTCTTGGAAGAAAGTTGGGTCATTGTGTCACCTCCTATGTAAATACTTTTTCTGCCATTCTATTATATCGTATTTAAGTTAATTTATAAAAATATTTAGACTATTTAAACAACAAGTGTATTTGATTAAATAAGGTCAAAATCTTAAGTAGCCAGACAAGGAAAGAATTATCTTATTGCCGGCCTATCAGCAGAAGCTATACAGAATTGTCATAGGGCTATCGTTAGAGGAATGAGTTTTTAAATCTAATTCTTCCCCCGATTCATTGAACCTCAGACTTCCCACTGAATAATATATGGGCAGAGAGTGTGTACCTAATTAATACCTCAACTTTACTTGTGGGAATTTTTCTTTTGGGAAGTGAAGATCATGCAGACTTTTTATACAGTACGTTCAGGTGATACGCTGTATGGGATTTCCAGCAGGTGGGGAATTCCGGCTGATTCTCTTATTGCGGCAAATAATTTGAAGCCTCCTTACACGATTTATATAGGTCAACAGCTGTCCGTTCCACCTGGAGTTGACGTTGTGCGTGTTAGGCAAGGAGATTCAGTGTATAAGATATCACAATTATACAAAGTTCCGCCTTCATTGATCATAGAGGCGAATCAGCTTCAGCCACCCTATGTCATTCAGCCCGGTCAATTATTAAAGGTTCCGCCAGGTGTTCTTTATTACATCGTCCAGCCAGGAGATACATTGTATCAGCTAGCAGTACGATTTAATGTCATAACAAACGGGCAGCCAAATTATGAGCTTATTCGAACTGTTAACCAGCTTCCATCCTTCCAAATAGTTCCAGGAGTGAAGCTAAGGATTCCATTTGCCCCTCCTGGCGGCCAAGGCCTGATTGCCTATACTTCTGATCGGGGAGGGCAATATGATATTTGGTTATATAATCCCCGGACAGGGGAGAACGTGCAGCTCACCAGTGGATTGGGTGACTCCTTCTCAAGTCCAGAATGGTCACCGAATAGCAGGAGAATTGCGTTTGTCGGAAAGAACAGAATTGTAAATGTTATTGATGTTGCAGCAGCTACCATTGCTCAAATTGACCAGATGGATGCTGAGGCAGAATTCAAATTGGATTGGTCGCCTGACAGCAGCCAAATTACTTATACGAAGCAAGGCCACATTATCTTGTACAATGTTCTGTCTCATCAGGCACAATTCATTCAACTGCCTGATTCAACAGATGTTCAATGGTTTCCGAGCGGCAGGGAACTGCTTTTTCAGGCACCGGATGCATCAGGAATGAGTCAGCTTTTCCGAATTCAAACAGACGGATCCGGGAAACAGCAAATTACACGTAACACAGGAGGGCGGCTTAATAATGCTCAGCTATCGCCCGATGGAAGCTTTGTCCTTTACACAACACCAGGCGTCAGCATTTCCATCATTCACACCGTTGAGCTTTCAACAGGCAATGTGTTTGAAGTAAAAGGCGGGCCCCTTGCAAAAAATTATTATCCGACATGGTCTCCTGATTCTTCGAAAATTGCCTATAGCGCTACCGCCTATGAAGATAGAGGATATTTTTCACAAGTTCGAACGGTGGGGAGGCGAGGAGAAGAGGATCGAATTTGGGCTATATCCAATTGCTTCGCATCGCCTGTCACGTGGTCAGCAGACGGAACAAAAATAGCCTATCTTAGCGGGTGCAAGGAACAGGAATTTGCCAGCGAAATGTGGGCTATCGACCTCCGTCACCCCGTCCCGATTCGACTAATTGCTGGAATTAACATTCAGTCACTTCAATGGTCTCCGACTTCCATCATGGATGGTACCCTAAAGAACACATATACGAACACCGTCTATAAGGTTCAATTCCAATATCCGTCGAACTGGCAAAAAGTGAACGAAGAAAGATACGAAGGTGCTGACGGTTTTTTTCAAATTTCGGCCATTTCAGCTGGTGAAAACTTGGATGAGGTGTGCCGTGGGGAAGCTTTCCATCCATTAAGGCCCTATGGATCCATGCCAAGCATACTGAAGGCTCGAGTCCAAAGCCAGGAAGCCTGCTACATTTTCCCCTCTGCGGACCAGCCAGCAGAAATGTTGAATCAATCCGCTTTAATTGTAAGGTATCCAACTCCCGTTATAATCCAAGGAGAAACTTACAATTACTTTATCTTATGGGCAGACAAAATGCATTTGAAGGAAATTGCTTCGAGTTTAACTTTTTTATAGAACATGGGGGCTTGTCCCCCGGTTCGTTAAATTGTTACCGTACTTGGGGGACAGGCCCACACACTATTTAATCGATTCCTTCACTCATCAAAAAATAGGAAAACTGTATTTCATTGTACCAACTCTCCGTGAAATTATTCAAACCAAAAGTTTATACAATCCTTCCAAAACTTTTTGGGGGTGCTTTTCTTTTGGGATTTATGAAAATCCTATTTTTGAGAAAATTTAGAACTCTTTTTGTTCAGATAAACAAATCATTTATCCTATCTTTTAGTATTTACACAAATAGATTTCATCTTTAAATTGTTATACTTAAGAAAGAGACAATTCGAGGGGGGGAATCTAAATGAAAAAAATTCTAAAAAATGGAAGCGCTTTTATAGGTGTAATCGTGGGTGCTGGATTTGCTTCCGGGCAGGAAGTTCTTCAATATTTTACTAGTTTTGGTCTTATGGGTATTTTCGGCGCAATTATTGCAACCGCTTTATTTGCTTATGCCGGAATGACATTGGTATGGTTAGGCAGCAGCATGAAAACTGCATCACATAAACATGTGATCTATAAGATAAGCGGCCGGTATCTAGGGTTAGTTATTGATTATATTCTTATTTTTACATTGTTTGGTGTAGGCGTAGTAATGATAGCAGGTGCAGGGTCAAACTTAAATCAGCAATTTGGTGTGCCTGTCATAATAGGAACAAGCGTTATGACGATTCTTGTTCTTTTAACCGGGATGTTAAAGGTTGACCGTGTTGTTGCTATCATAGGCGGGATTACCCCATTCTTAATCTTCTTTGTGATTATCATTTCTATCTATAGTTTTATAAATGCCGACGGATCATTCCTCACTTTAGATCGTGTAGCCAAGGAGCATCCAACTACTCTTCCAAATTGGTTTATTTCTGGTATTAATTATGTGTCCTTTAATACGGCAGTAGGTGCATCTATGGCAATCGTTATGGGTGGAGCAGAAAACAATCGTAGAACTGCCGCATTAGGTGGATTAGTCGGAGGTATTGGGCTGGGTGTTCTCATTCTGCTGAGCCATCTAGCTATTTTTTCTAAGATTGAAAGTGTTGGCAGTATGGATATGCCAATGTTAGCTATTGTTAATAATATTTCTCCTGCTCTAGGTACCGTTATGTCGATCGTTCTCTTTGCAATGATTTTCAATACAGCGATCAGTATGTTTTTCTCATTTGTGGCTCGTTTTTCAAAGGTAGGTACACCAAATTTTAAAAGGTTTTTCGTCGTAACAATGATTGTAGCATTTGCTGCAAGTTTCGTAGGATTTACAGATCTTGTTAGCCACTTCTACCCACTAATTGGTTATCTTGGATTGATCCTAATTGCCGTTTTAATGATTGCACCAATTAGAATGAAGACGATTCAAAAAGGAAAATACCATGAAAGCGAAACGTATACAAAAAAAATAGTGAACAGCTAAATACTAAACCAATAATATTATAAAGAAGGAGAGCAGTGTATAAATACGTTGCTCTCCTTCAACTATAGTATCTTTTTTTCACTTTTACCTCTTTTTAACAATCCTAAAAGAACCTTATTTCAATTCCACTCTAAATTTGATATTGATAGGGGTGCGGTCTTGTCGCCACCAAATCAATGGGAATGTTATTACAATTATTTAAACATGGAGAAAGATGAATCATATATTGAAAGAGATTTAATGTATTTACCAAATTCAAATTTTCATTCGAAAATAGACACATAAAAAGCTCACTCTGAAGTGAGCTTTTTATGTTTAGAGAATGTATAAATCAGAACCTGTTTTTAATCTTCTTGTTGTTTTTGAATTGTTCTAGTAGGTAAACTCCAGGCGAATCGATGCGAAATTACTCGTAATATTAAAGTAATAGTAAAAAGAATATAGAATTGATAGGACTCTGATAACCACTCCATGCCTATAATAAACCCGGCAAAAATTGCCCATAAAAGATATACATCCTGACGTAAAACAATTGGCTTTTGTTGAGCTAAAACATCACGAATAATTCCTCCACCTGCACCGGTTATTGCGGCTGAAAACATAACAGCAAATAGAGGTAAGTTAATTGATTGTGCATACATAGCCCCCTGAACAGCAAATGCCGACAAGCCAATTGAGTCAAAAATACTCCATTTCGTTAGAAGTTTAACTGCGCTACTTGGCAATAAGATGACGATACTTATGGTGATAATAGCAACGATAAAAAGAGTGGTTTGCTGCCATAATTCTATGATAGGAATACCAGTAAAAAGGTTTCTAATAGCGCCGCCGCCAAATGCAGTAATTAATCCTAGAACATAGGCGCCAATAATATCGTATTTTACTTTCAACGCAATGACAGCCCCACTCATCGCAAAGGCAATGGTTCCGATCACGTTCAAAACATCCCAAACCATACAACCCCCCCTAATCATTGAGTAAGTATCTATGTCCTTGTACCTGTGAGTTTTACCTATGTTAGAAGGCCTACCCCGTGGGTGTGTGAAGCACTATCCAGAGAAGCGTTCTGCAGTGGTCTTTTTTACCTAAGAGATTCAACTTTTCTAAAGATTTTCCCTTTCGGTGACGTACCATACATTCTCTCCTACAGCAGTCTTTCGCAAGTTTTATTTTTATAATTATACAGTATAGAAGGCAGGCTTATTTAGTGTAAGTGAAGTAAAAAGAGAGTGGAAGGTAGAAAAAGGCCAGTGAGAAGTGGGAAAGGATTCATGTATAGGTAAGAGGGGCGAACTGATTTCATATAACCACTTGGCCCCCGAAGGTTTGCAAAACTTCAAATTGCCCGCTATAGATCATGAGGATTGGTTTTCGATCTTGGGTACGGTATATCGGTGACTCAAAAGATCGTTATATAACGACCTTTTGAGTCATCTTTTTTTAAAATGATCAATATAAAGTTGCAGCCTAAACCTCTGTTGCTTCCCGAATTTCACCTCGAAACTTCCTTTATTATTTCATGAAGTTTTTCAGGTTTTAAAAATGATGATATAGATTCTTCAGTTTGAAGGGTAAGAGCAGCACCTGCAAGTCCTAATTGGCAAGCACTAAATAATGATTCTTCGTTCATGATTCCATATATGGCACATGAAGCAAATGCGTCATCAGCCCCTGTGACATCCACAAAATTCGTTTTGAAAGGAGACAAATGCCCGGATTCCTCAGCAGAGAAATAAAAAACCCCTTGGTCACCAAGCGTGATGATAATTTTTTGGACGCCACGCTTTCTAATTTTTTCACAAGCAATTTGGCAGTCCTTGATTGAGTCAATTTTTATGTCAGCAAGGATTTCTGCTTCTTCTCGGTTAGGGAGTATTAGTTCTACTCCGTCAAGGCAAAAAGGAAGTTTTTGTGCTTTGGCTGAAGATACAGGGTCAATATACAAAGGAATGTTTACATCTCTGCAGCGTTTAATCATATAACTTATACATTTCTTGGGAATATTCGTATCCAGAAAAACGGCTTGTGAGGCAGCAATATGGGACCATTTTTCCTCGAACATGGAAGTTGTTATTCTTTCGTAAATAGTCATATCAGCCATGGAGACAATACTTTCACCATCAATATCTAACAAGGTCGTATAAGTCCCGGTCCGTTCTGTTGGCAGCACCCATACTTGACTAATATCAACTCCTACACTTTTCGTTTCCTTTAGTAACCAGTTTCCCTCTTTATCGTCTCCTACACAAGCAATAAGAGAAGTGTTAACACCGAGCCGACTTAAATTTTCGGCAAAATTTCGTGCTACACCGCCACAAGTCTCCGTAATTTTTACTGGATTTGATGAATAGAGACGCACCTTCTCATTTGTTCGCGCTTTCCGGTCTGTGTTTACTCCTCCAATACATACGATCGACGATTCGTCTCTCAGTATATAGCCACGGCCTTTGATTTCACCGCGTCTCGTCAGGTTAGCAATATAATTAGCAACTGCAGGTCTTGATAAACCGACTTTACTTGATAATTCTTGCTGTGAAATGAAAGGATTCATTCTTATGTGATGTAAAATTTGTTGCTCTTTATCCATGAAACAACCTCATTCTCCTTAAACGTTAGTTTAATTGATAAACAATTGTTTGTAAATGCTTTAATCTTAAACCCCATTTTAATAGATTATTTATCGGCTATCTTTATAACAAAATTGCCTTACCGGACAACATTTTTGCTACTGGCAAAAGATAAATAATACATGAGCTAAATGATCTGGACGGTTGATTTAGTCAATCCATTATAACTAAAAAATAGATTGCAAAAAAGTCTATCGGTAATTTATATTGGAGATTATGATTTTTTTTGAAATTTTTAAAATCATAATCAAATTCAATTCAATAAAAAATTGTACGAGGAGGAAGTAGAATGATGAGGATGTATCTTTATCCCCTGTTGGTAGTGATAGCAGCTAGTAGTTATGGTGTAGTTTCAACCATCATAAAACTAGCAATGCGCAGTGGTTTTTCGGTCTCAGAAGCAGTTACAAGTCAATTTTTTATCGGCTTTTGCATCGCTGTTGGTATTTTCCTGCTTACAAACAGAACAAAATTAAGCCTTAATGGAGTAAAAATTCTTATTTTTGCTGGCGTTTTAACAGGGTTAACAAATATTTTATATGGTCGTTCATTAAACTATTTGCCTGCTTCTTTGGCAGTTGTCCTGCTGTTTCAATTTACATGGATAGGCATGTTGATTTCTTGTATAACAAAACGCCAATTTCCAAGTCGAATTGAATTACTATCTTTAATCATATTGGTAGCAGGAACAATACCAGCAGCTGGTTTAATTGATGTTGGTTTATCTCAAATACCTTTTCAAGGGTGGTTATGGGGGTTAGCAGCAGCTCTTTGTTATTCCCTATTTTTATTTGTTAATGGAAGAGCAACTGCAAGTATGACTACTTCTAATCGGTTAGTATTGGTTTCTTTCTTTGCTTTTATGATGTCGGCAGTGTTTCAGTCGCCGGAAATTATTTGGAATGGGACTTTGTTTAACGAAGGACTATGGATTTATGGTTTGGCATTGGGGTTATTTGGCATGATCATACCGGTCTTCCTATTCAGCGATCGCAGTTCCTAAAGTTGGTTTAGGTATGTCATCGATATTGAGTGCGATTGAATTGCCAATCGCGGTAATGGTATCAGTCATCTTATTAAGTGAAACGGTTACTGCTCTTCAAATAGTTGGTATCGTAACCATTATTCTCGGAATGAGTTTACCAGCCATGCTAGATAGAAATAGATTGTTAAGAAAAAATAAAATTTCAAAACAAAATGCAAAAAATCAATCTAATATGCCAGGTGAATTTAAAAAACATATTAGTTGATGTTTGCATTTCACGTTCACTAGTTGCCCCTTTTCACAAAACAAAGCTTTGGTGATCTTCTTTTTTATTTAATTATTTTAAAAAAATAAAGAGAAAATAAAAGAAGAAATAGTTAATTTTTATTTAAAGCACTATTGACAATCCAAAATGAAACCGTATACTAAACATATGTTCAACCAATAAACATTTGTTTTGAAAGGGGGGTATAAAATGACTGATGAAATGAATGAAAATGAAAAATTAATATTAGATATGATTAGAGAAAATCCATTTATTTCGCAACAGGAATTATCTGAAATAGTAGGAGAATCAATGTCGTCCGTTGCGAATATTATTTCTGGATTAATCAAGAAAGAATATGTTTTAGGCAAGGCTTATGTTTTAAATGAAACAAATCCTATTATTTGCATTGGCGGAGCTAACGTCGATCGAAAATTCTATGCGAAATATGAAATTACTCATGAAACGTCTAATCCAGTCAAATCTTCTACATCGGTAGGAGGAGTAGCAAGAAATATTGCGGAAAACTTAGGAAGATTAGGTGAGGAAGTAATCTTATTATCAGCAAGAGGCAACGATTCAGAATGGGAAGAGATTTATGATTTATCATCCCCTTTTATGAATTTGGAGCATGTCGCTCAATTTGAAAATTCGTCAACAGGTTCCTATACAGCCGTTTTAGATAAAAATGGTGATTTATCAGTCGCATTAGCAGACATGGATGTTTATGAAAATATTACACCTGAGCTGTTGATCAAAAACAGCAATATTCTTAGAAGAGCTAAATGTATCGTAGCGGATTTGAATTGTCCAAGTGAAACGATTGATTTTCTCTGTTCTTTCACATCTAAACATCATATTCCATTAGTCATTATCCCTGTCTCGGCGCCGAAAATGAACAGGCTTCCAAAAACGCTGAATGCAGTGAGCTGGCTCATCGTAAATAAAGATGAAACAGAAACGTTTATGAACATGAAAATCAATGATAAGGAAGATTGGGAAGATTCAGTTAAGAAGTGGTTAGAGTTAGGTGTACAAAATGTGATTGTGACCAGTGGATCAAAAGGTGTGATGGCGGGAGTTGAAAATGGAGAGATTCATTATTTCCCAGCTATCGAAACACCAATGGTTGTGGATGTTACAGGTGCAGGAGATTCATTTTGTTCAGGAGTTATTTATTCCTGGCTGCAAAAGAAAGAAATGGACTACATTATCAAATCAGGGCTGGTCAATGCACACAAAACAATTATGTCAAAATATACAGTTAGACAAGAATTATCTCAAAAACAATTTATGTTAGATATGGAGGAAATTTAAATGAAACAATACATTGAATTATCTGCAGAGGTACAACAAGCAAAAACGGAAGGTAAAGCAATCGTAGCATTAGAATCAACTATTATTTCTCATGGTATGCCTTATCCTCAAAACGTAAAAATGGCTCGTGAAGTTGAACAAATTGTTCGTGATAACGGTGCTGTTCCAGCAACAATTGCGATCATTGATGGAAAAATTAAAATTGGTTTAACAGATGATGAATTAGAGTTATTTGGTAAAAGTTCCGATGTTGCTAAAGTATCAAGACGTGATTTAGCGCAAATTATTGCTACAAAACAACTAGGTGCAACGACTGTTGCAACAACAATGATTTGTGCTGATTTAGCAGATATCAAAATCTTTGTAACAGGTGGTATTGGCGGGGTTCATAAAGGGGCAGAGACTACTATGGATATCTCAGCTGACCTTGAAGAATTAGCTCAAACGGATGTAGCTGTCATTTGTGCAGGTGCTAAATCAATCCTGGATTGGCTCTTACACTAGAATACCTTGAAACAAAAGGGGTACCTGTAATTGGATATGAAACTGAGTACCTCCCAGCATTCTATACTAGAAATAGTGAACATAAATTAAACTTCTCTACTGATTCAATTGATGTTATTGCAGAGACATTAAAAACGAAATGGGAATTAACCCTTAAGGGTGGAGCAGTAATCGCCAACCCGATTCCTGAAGAACATGCGATGGATGAAGACTATATCAATGGAATTATCGATCAAGCAGTTAAAGAAGCAGAAGAAAAACAAATTATTGGTAAAGATAGCACACCATTTTTGCTGGGTAAAATTAAAGAATTAACGAACGGCAAAAGCCTTGATGCCAATATCGAATTAGTAAAACACAATGCTAAAGTAGGATCACAAATTGCCGTTAGCTTCAATAACAAAACGAAATAAATCTTAGTTCATAAACTAGGAATAAATTCAACTTCTATAAAGTGAAATATCTCATAATATTGGCTTCTGCAATATTTAATAGACCTAGACTTTATAGAAGTTGTTTTTTCATTCATTTTGAAAACGTTAACATTTAAAGGAAGAGGCTTTACTTGAATTTTATATTCATAATGACTGAAGTATTGTTTGTTTTTATTATTTAGTAATAATAGACAATAAATATATTTTAAGGGGGGATCATTTTGAACTTTCTATGGGGAGTTTTGGGTGTTCTTTTTATTTTAGGCATAGCTTTCCTATTTTCAAATAATAAAAAAGGGATTAACTACCGCACAATCATAGGCGGGCTCGCTATTCAAGTCTTCTTTGCTTTCATTGTTTTGAAGTGGGAACTTGGGCAATCCGCTCTTAAATGGTTGTCTTTGAAAATTCAAGCCATATTTGACTATTCCAATGAGGGGATTACGTTTTTATTTGGTGGTTTAATTGGGAATGAAAATATAGGATTTATATTCGCTTTTCAAGTGTTAACCGTTATCGTTTTCTTCTCATCACTTATTTCTGTCCTATATTACCTTGGAATTATGCAAATGATTATTAAAATAATTGGTGGCGGACTTTCAAAGCTATTAGGAACAAGTAAAGCAGAATCAATGTCTGCAGCTGCTAATATTTTTGTTGGACAAACAGAAGCACCTCTTGTCGTTCGACCATTTATTGCAAAAATGACCCAGTCAGAGCTTTTTGCTGTGATGACAGGTGGTTTGGCATCGGTTTCTGGATCTGTCTTACTTGGATATTCATTATTAGGCGTTCCTCTTGAGTATCTTTTAGCAGCTAGCTTTATGGCTGCACCGGCAGGGTTAATTATGGCTAAAATGATGGTTCCTGAAGATGAAACAGCTGCAGCAGTTGAAGCATTTGAAGGATCCGAAACACTTGAACCATCCCAGGAAGCGAAAATCGAAAAAGATGAAGGGCCGGTAAATGTGATTGATGCAGCAGCACGAGGAGCATCTGATGGTTTAGGACTTGCCCTTAACGTAGGTGCTATGCTACTTGCATTTATCGCTTTAATAGCATTAGTGAACGGATTATTAGGTGGGGTAGGGAATTGGTTTGGCTTTAAGATTTCCCTTGAAATGATTTTAGGCTGGTTATTTGCACCAATTGCTTTTATCGTTGGAGTACCATGGGCTGAAGCAATTCAGGCTGGCAGTTATATTGGCCAAAAAATTGTCTTAAATGAATTTGTCGCATACGCTGCGTTTGCACCAGAGATGGGAAGTTTAACTCCAAAAACAAATATTGTTGTTAGTTTTGCTTTATGTGGGTTTGCTAATCTTGGTTCCATTGCTATTCTCTTAGGCGGTTTAGGCAGCCTTGCTCCAAGCAGGCGATCAGACATTGCCAGGCTCGGTGTTCGTGCTGTTATAGCAGGTGCTTTCGCTTCACTTCTAAGTGGTGCGATTGCGGGAATGTTATTTTAAGTCTATCATTCTTAAAAACTAGAACTGATGCGGGAAATTAGAAATTTTTAGTAGAGGTGAAATAGGATGAGTAAAAGAAAAATCATTTTGGACTGTGATCCAGGACATGATGACGCAATAGCCATTATCTTAGCTGCTGTACAGCCAGAATTAGAGATTTTAGGCATTACCACCGTTTCGGGAAATGCAGAAATCGAAAAAACGACCAATAATGCGTTGAAAATTTGTGATTTAGTTTCATTAACAGATGTCGTTGTTTCAAAAGGGGCGAGTGAGCCATTGATTCGAGTAAGAGAAACAGCACCTGGTATTCACGGAGATTCAGGTTTGGATGGCCCTGAGCTGCCTGAACCATCACGCAGCTGGAGTAAAGAACATGGCTCTGATACCATTGTTAGATTAATAAAAGAGTCAAAAGAGCCTGTTACCATTCTTCCGACAGGACCATTAACAAATGTGGCATTAGCTTTATCAAAAGCACCAGAAATTAAGGACAATATTGAAGAGATTGTCCTGATGGGCGGGGGAACATTTGGCAACTGGACACCAACGGCTGAGTTTAATATTTGGGCTGATCCAGAAGCTGCAAAAAAAGTATTTGATAGTGGTATTCCAATAGTAGTTATGGGACTGGATATCACACATCAAGCCTTGGCAACAAAAGCAGTGATTGATCAAGTGAATAAAATCGACAACAAAGTTGCCAAAATAGTTGGAGAATTATTAGTGTTTTTTGCATCAACATATAAAGAAATGTTCGATTTCGATGGGGCACCAGTACACGATGTTTTAACTGTCGCTTATTGTGTTGCACCAGAATTGTTCAAGATGAAAGAAGTCAATATAACAGTGGAAACGAAAGGCGAATTTACAGCAGGAACCACGTTAATTGATCTGCATGGTGTAACGGGTAGAGAAATTAATGCTAGGTTTGGACTAGAACTTGATGTTAAAGGGTTTTGGAAACTAATGATTGATGCACTTAAAAAATACTAAAATCGAATATCGAAGGAAGCAAGTTAGATGAAAAATATTTTGCTAGAGAAACGTTAAATGGGAGGTGATAGTATGATTACCATAATTGGAAGTATAAATATGGATTTAGTTGTTGAAACAAATCACGTACCTCAAAACGGAGAAACGACGTTAGGAACCTCTTTTACAACATATTTTGGCGGAAAAGGAGCAAACCAAGCAGTTTCGATAGCGAGATTAGGGAAGGAAGTTCAAATGATTGGTGCTTGTGGTGCTGATGATTATGGCAAGATGGCGTTGACTTCATTGAAAGAAGAAAGCATAAAAACAGATCATGTGTTTATATTGCCTGATGAAACAACAGGTATTGCTACAATCATCGTATCTAATGCAGATAATAGAATTATTGTCGTTCCTGGGGCAAATAATCGATTGACTTCCAAAGAAATAGAACTTGTTAAAAATGAAATTATGAAAAGTGAAATGGTGGTCATGCAGTTGGAAATACCATTAAACACAGTTCATACCGCATTGAAAATATGTAAGGAACACAATATTCCTGTGGTATTGAATCCAGCACCGGTCAATCATTTTCAACATGAATTTATTGATTTGGCAACTTATATAACACCAAATGAATCTGAATGCAGGAGTATTTTTGGTGAAAATATTGAACAATCATTAGAAAGGTATCCTAATAAATTAATTGTCACTTTAGGTGAAAAAGGTGCCCGTTTTTATAATGGTAAAAAGCATATATTCATTAAAGGTTTTCATACGAATCCTGTTGATACAACAGGTGCTGGTGATACTTTTAATGGAAGCTTGGCTGTTGCATTAACAGAAGGAAAAAATATAGAAGAAGCAGTAAGATTTGCAAATGCAAGTGCTTCTATAGCCGTTGAGAAAAAAGGTGCTCAAAGTGGCATGCCTTCATTAGAAAGAGTTTTAAACAGGTTGAACTTAGAAATATGACATTTTTAAATATGATGAATCATAAAACTCCTCCCAGCCTAGTATGGGAGGATTCATTGGTAGAGGATTTGAGTTTGAACCTCCGCCTGTACATGACGTCTGTCGTACAGCGTATTGTACCAAACCTTCTGTTGTTAAGGAGGAAAAATTACGGGGTAATGTAGAGACATCCGAAAGATAATTTGAACGATTGATTGGAGTGAATAGATATGAAGCCGATTATATTAGATGTTGATACTGGGATTGATGATGCCTTAGCCATGTCTTATGCCTTAAACTCTCCAGAATTAGAACTCCTTGGTTTTACGACCTGCTTCGGTAACGTATCAGTAGCTGAAGCAACGCGTAATACACTTGCAGTTTTAGAAAAAGCAGGGAAGCGAATTCCTGTTTACGCAGGAGCCGATCAAACTTTCACTCGCAGGAAAAAAAAGGGGTGGGCAAAACATGTCCATGGAGAGGACGGTTTAGGCAATACCCTGAAGAACGATCCAATTGCACAAGCGGAAAGTCAATTTGCACCGGAGTTTATGATCGAACAGGTGAAAAATCGCCCACATGAAATAACGATCATCGCCGTTGGTCCACTGACAAACCTCGCTCTGGCAATAAAAAGAGCACCGGAAATCATCCCTCTCGTGAAAGAGGTTGTTATTATGGGAGGGGCTGTAAAAGTACCAGGGAACGTGAATGCCTATGCTGAAGCAAATATGATCGCTGATCCCGAAGCAGCCGAGTATGTTTTTTCTTCAGGATTAAAGGTCACCCTTGTGGGACTAGATGTAACAATGCAGACCTTATTGCCAAAAGCGAAGCTTAATGAATGGCGTGCTGCTGGAAAAGAAAATGCTCATTTTTTTGCAGACATGACTGAGTTTTACATCGAGTATTATGAATCTTTTTATCCTGGTATTGGCGGCTGTGCTCTTCATGACCCACTTGCAGTGGGGGTTGCGATCGATTCAAGTTTTGTGACGATGGAAATAATGAACGTGAAAGTTGTCACAGAAGGTGAAGAGGCAGGGAGAACAGTCGGTAACCAGGAAGGTGAGCCAAGGATTCGTGTCTGTACGGAAGTAGAAGCGGAGCGATTTTTAGACCATTTTCTTAGCAAAGTGGTATGATTTAATGAGTTAATGCAGAGGGCTGTTAGCAGCTCTCTTTTTTATTTAACAATCAGGCTTAATGGAGCAAGTGCTGTTTCTTATAAAGTATGATAATTTATATTAAAGTTCGATTAATGATTGATGATGTATAAAATAGTGATATTTAATTGCTAGTGAATGGTCTTTTTATTCCTATTTAACGGTTAAAGCGATTCATTTTTTTGATATTAGAAAGCGATTATATGAAAAAGTCATTGTGGCGAGGAGGCTTCAATGGCTTTTTTGCATTTTAGCGGAATAGTTTTTTCAATGGTTATTCCTGTTAAATTAAAAATTAACCTGCTTTTTTTGACGTTAATCAGATAGTGAAATATTTTACTTCTTACAAGAGAAATATGCGCAAATAATGACTCACTATTTTTAGATTGCTTTTTTATCATTAACTTGTAGAAAACAGTTAGATGGTCATATGCAGCTTCAGGGGGGAAGGAAAATGAAAAAGACGATATGGAAGTTTATCCAGCAATAGCAGTCAGTAAGATCCCCATCTCAAAGTTTCGCAAGTTAAACCCGGCAAATCTATCCTTTTTGTATTAGCGTAAATTATTTAACAATAAGAAGCCAAGAATATAAAAAATATTCCAATTGGTTTTATTGAATTATCAGGAGGTTTTAGTCATGGAAACAAGTTATAAAGGTACAGATAAAATGATTATAGGAATAGTGTTTGGGGTTATTACATTCTGGCTCTTTACACAAGCAATGGACAATGTGGTTCCTGCTGTTCAAGAAGATTTGGGCATTTCAATTGGTACGGTGAACATTGCCATTAGTTGGGTGAAGAGATTATGAGAAGTAAATTAATGCAAATGCTAGAATCCCGTAAAGATGAAATGATTGAAATTCGCAGGCATCTTCACGAAAATCCCGAGCTTTCTTTTAAAGAAGAAAAGACAGCTCAATATATTATTGATTTTTATAGAGGAAAGAACGTAGAAGTTCAATCGAATGTAGGTAATGGATACGGAATTATCGTGACCATTAAAGGTGGAAAGCCAGGAAAAAACATCGGTCTTCGGGCTGATTTTGATGCGCTGCCAATCGTTGAAGAAGTGGAAGTACCCTTTAAATCAAAAAATGAAGGCGTTATGCATGCGTGTGGTCATGATGGCCATACAGCCTACTTGTTAGTCTTAGTGGATTGCCTTATTCAATTAAAAGATGAAATTCCTGGTACAATCAAAATTATTCATCAGCATGCGGAAGAAGTTCCGCCAGGCGGGGCGAAAAGTATTGTCGATTCCGGCATACTTGACGATTTAGATAATATATTTGGCATCCACCTGCTGCCAATGGCCCCAGCAGGAGTTGTTGGATATCACGCTGGATTTTCTTTTAACGGCAGGGCTTATTTGAAATTAAAAATTCAAGGGAGAGGTGGTCATGGTTCCTCACCACATCTAGCGAATGATGCCATTGTGGCTGGTGCTCATTTCGTTACAGCCGTTCAAACGATTATTAGCCGCCGATTAAGTCCTTTTGATATTGGTGTGATTACGATTGGTTCTTTTGATGGAAAAGGAACATTCAATGTCATTAAAGACAGTGTAGAGCTTGAAGGTGATATCCGTTATATGACTGTTGAAACAAAAGCAACCATTGAAAAAGAAGTTAAACGTCTTGTAAAAGGGCTTGAAGAAGAATTTGGTGTAACATGTGATCTAACCTATACGAATGATTATCCACCTTTATATAATGATCCTGCAGTAACAGCAAAGGTTGCTGAGTTTCTCAAGAATGCTAATGATAAAGATATTAAGGAAGTAAAGGAATTTCCAGCAATGCCGCCATCTGAAGACTTTGCTTACTATGCTGAAAATTTCCCTTCCTGCTTCTTTTACATTGCGTGTACACCTAAAGGAGTAGAAAAACCTTATTTTAATCATAATCCTAAATTTGATATCGATGAAGATGCCCTTCTTGTGGCAGCAAAGGCAGTAGGATATGTTGTTTGCGGTTATTATGAGTTAGATTAGGAAAAAGAAAAGAATTGTTTGTAAGGTATCGTATAGATGACCACATGCTTGGGTGTATGACATTTGAGTTTTTGACTTATGACAATAAATGGGGCCATTGGGGAAGTGGCTGGTTTTTTTTGATGCTATTGGTTAGGCGCATTCGCCATTAAAGGTGCAAACTATGCGGTTTCGATTAAGGCACCATTTATTGCCGTAACCATAGCAGCTACCATTACAGGAGCAGATTTGTGATGATACGAGATGTATTTGCAGGTGTTTTTGTACTGGAAATTTTAATAGGAGGTTCTATAGTCATTTTAATTACGTATTTAATTGTTTTGAACATAATTCCAATACTGTTGTTAAATACTACACTTACCAAATGATTTCTTGGCAGGATTAGGTGAAGAAATGTTTAGAAAGAAGAGAGTACGACAACAACCCAAAAGAAAGTATGAAACTGTAGAAAAAACGATAAGTGAAGTATTTGAAAAGGCAAACAAGTCAAGCGATTTTTCAACCATCTCCCTATTTGAAAAAAAAAATTCATTATTAATAAGTTTTTACAAAACATTGATTGATTCAAACTTACTTCAAAAGTCGGTTTTGCCTTTTCTTAAGGAAAAGGCTTCTGCAATAAAAGAGCTTTCTGATTTAAGGAATATTGTACCAATAGAAGGTATTAAAATCATAAAAGATCCCATTGAGGTTGAAAAAGCCCTTCACGATGGATTCATTGTCATATATTTTAAAGACGAAAAGGAGGAATACGCACTCCTAAATATTAGTTATCCTCGGTTGGGTCAACGTGAAACAAATGATACACAAAATGAATTTAGTGTGATTGGGCCAAAAGTTGGTTTTATTGAGGACCTTTCCACTAATCTTCATTTAATAAGAGATCATCTGAATACTTCGGATCTGATTTTTGAAGAGATTATAGTTGGTTCAAGAGCAAGGACTAAGGTAGTACTCGCATACTTAGATGGGGTTACATATCCAGAATACGTAAATACTTTAAAACAGCGGCTTAAGGAACTTGATGTCGATGTCTCCCTTGACAATACTCAACTTGAACAATTAATTTCGGAACATAGCTCTACCCCTTTTCCTTTATATATAACAACAGAGCGGGTTGACAGGACAGTAGGATCACTTGTACAAGGCCAGGTTGTTCTAATTAGTGATAAATCATCCTATGCTGTCATTGGACCAGTAACATTAATGGAATTTTTCTCAAACCCGGAGGATTTTTACCTTCCAACAATCATTGCGTCGTTTTTTAAATTGATTCGGATATTTGGGATGTTGTTTTCCGTTTTTGCAACTGCCTTTTATGTCGCTATATTAACCTTTCATTTTGAAGTTGTACCGAAGGATTTATTAGGTCCTATTATTTTTTCACGGGCGAATGTTCCTTTTCCGCCTGTAGTAGAGGTCTTATTTTTAGAGATTACCATTGACCTATTGAGAGAAGCAGGGGCCAGGCTGCCAACAAAAATTGGACAAACCCTTGGGATTGTTGGGGGGATTGTTATTGGTCAGGCAACGGTTGAAGCGGCCCTTACGAGTAACATTTTGCTGATTTTTGTAGCACTTGCAGCGCTGTCTTCCTTTACTACACCCATTTATAAAATGTCTAATGCGGTCCGATTATTACGATATCCTTTTATCCTGCTCGCAGCTATATGGGGAGGCTTAGGTATTTATGTAGGATTAATCTTTTTAATCGCACATTTAGCTCGACTAAAATCATTGGGAGTCCCATTTCTACTCCCAATTTATCCTTACCGAAAAGGTGGAGTTGCTGTTTCCTTTGTAAGGCCCAATTATGTAAAAAACGATAAGCGTCCTTGGTATTTGAGACCATTAAGTATAAAGAGATATTCACCTGTTTCAGATAAAGACCCAGATGAAGGTCTTAATACTGAATAATTTTTTCCATAAAGGCTGGATAAAAAATGAAAAAATGGCGAAAGCATCACGTTTTATTCTTACTATTGGTTTGTATCGTTTTTCTTTTTGGCTGCTCAAGAACGAGAATCATCGACAAAATTAGTATTGTCCATGTATTTGGGTTCGATCAAGCCGATAATGGTGAATTAATAGGAACGGCGTTATTCCCTGAATATACCAAAAGTAAAGACAGTGATCAAATTCATTATTTAGAAGAACAAGCACCAACTGGTGATCTATTTGTACCAAAGATGGCGACACTTACCAGTGCACCAGTTGAACTGGCAAAAATTAGGGTTTTGTTATTTGGGAAAAGTTATGCTGAAGCAGGCATTCAAGATATGGTGGAACGATTTATTCTTAACCCTCAGCTCGGGACAAATATTCAAATTGCTGTTTCTACGCATTCTGCAAGGGAAACGCTAAACACATTTAAAAAGGAAAGATCACTTACCTTAGCTGAACGGATTCAACATAATATGCAGGGACAGGCTCTGCCTAACATGAACCTTCATGTTTTTTTAAATCACTTTTATGGAGAAGGAATGGATGCTTATGTTCCTATGTTAACCATGGACGAAAAAGATCGGGTAAAGATCGAAGGGATTGGCATATTTAAGGATGACAAATTAAAGCTCCATTTAAAACCGGAACAAACGATTTTATTTTCATTTATTGAAGATGATCGCACACAAGCAACCTATCAAATAGAGCTTGACGAGAATGATCGAAGAGAAAAGATAACTGTTCGGGCCTTCCAAAGTAAAAGTAATTGGGATTGGGATCAGAAGAAGGAACAATTATATCTTCGTTTACAATTAAAAATGATCCTAACTCAGTATCCAGATCGATTTAATGTTGAAAAAGAGGGAGATGTCATGGAGATGAAGAAATTAATTGTAGATAAGTTAGAAAAAGGGATGGGGGACTTATTGGCAACCCTTAAAGATAATGAAGTAGATCCCCTAGGGATTGGAAATATCGTGCGAACAAAGGATAGGACCTGGGCGGAAGAATCCTTTTATGAGCAATATCCTACCCTGCCAATCTATGTAAACGTGAATTTACAAATCTTACATTCTGGCCTTGAAGGCTAGCTTATTAGGATGGATTATTATGAACGCGATGGTGAAAGAAAATAAAATGGTATCGCCCTACTTTCTGTTCTTTCTGATGCATTCCACACAGACAGGGGTTGTTGTTTTATCATTTCAAGCAAATATCATTGGGGGAGCAGGCCATGATGCATGGATCCCTGTCTTAGCATTGGGTTTAATGATGCATGCTATCTTTTTGATGATGCTATATATCTTGAAGCATTCAAGTGCTGGAGATATCCTCTCCTTCCACAAGGAAATTTTCGGAAAGGTTTTTGGTGGTATGTTAAATATCATCCTAGCGAGCTATTTTTCGATGGTTAGTTTATTCACTTTACATACCTATATCGATATTCTCCAGATTTGGGTGTTTGATGGAATAGCTAGCTGGGAATTCTCATTGCTTTTTTCTGTTCTTATTTTTTATATTGTTGCGGGAGGGTTTAGGGTTGTAACGGCGGTGGCATTCTGGGGTGTAGTTATTCCTAGTCTCCTGCTGCTTTCACTATTATATTTACTTGATTTTGTTGAGGTTTCCTATCTCCTCCCTTTCTTTCAATTTGGAGCGAAGGACTTTTTCATCTCTGCGAAAGAAGCCTCACCGCTCTATCTAGGATTTGAGACTGTACTCGTTTTTTTCCCATTTATTAAAGATAGGGAAAAGTCTCCCAAATGGGGGCACTTAGCATTACTGTATTCAACTTTTATATATACGATGATCACGATCATTGCATTTATGTTTTTTACGCAAGGAAAGCTGGAACATTTAACATGGCCTACTTTGACCATGATTAAAATTATTCAGTTTCATTTTTTAGAGCGTTTTGAGTTTATTTTTATTTTTACATGGCTATTAGTGGTTATGCCTGTGATTTGTATTTATCTGTGGTCGGCTATTAGGTCTATTAAATTGACGATTCCTAATGTAAAAGCGACTTACGTATTAGTTGGATTACTTGCCGTTTTCCATTTTGTTAATAGCAAATTAATTGAAATACAATATTCCCATCTTATGGACCAAATCGTTGGTTATAGTGGACTCATCTTTCTCTTTTGCTACATTCCATTACTCTTTTTGATTTCTGTTGTTAGGAAAAAGCTCAAAAAGTAAGGTGTCTTCACCAAGGATTAAAGCTTTTAATCTGTGAAAATAAATATGGGATTTAAAAAACACCTCCAAAATCGTATAGGTATTAAATACGATTAAAAGGGTGTTTTTTCCTTGTCTCATTTTACTGGGTCACTCTATCAAGCGATAACCGGCTTTTTGTATGTAAACGTTATTTGGTCAGAACAGATAGAACTTCGTCGGTAATTCTTTGGGCTTCTTGCTTCAATGCTGCGGGAAGGGCCGAAGCGATTGGGTGAAACACTTCAACGATATGATAGTCCTTGAATCCCTGCACCTGTGCTGCGGACGTGCAGCTCACCAGTGGATTGGGTGACTCCTTTTCAAGTCCTGAATGGTCACCGAATAGCAGGAGAATTGCGTTTGTAGGAAAGAATAGAGTTATATATGTTATGGATGTTGCAGCAGGTTCCATCGCTCAAATTGACCAGATGGATGCTGAGGCTGAATTCAAATTGGATTGGTCGCCTGACAGTAGCCAACTTGCTTATACGAAGCAAGGCCACATTATCTTATTACAACGTCCTGTCCCATCAAGCGCAAAGCATCCAACAACCTGACTCAACAGTTGTTCAATGGTTTCCGAGTGGCAGGGAACTGCTTTTTCAGGCACCGGATGCATCAGGAATGAGTCAGCTTTTCCGAATTCAAACAGACGGATCCATTACACGTAACACAGGAGGGCGGCTTAATAATGCTCAGCTATCGCCCGATGGTAGCTTTGTCCTTTACACAACACCGGGTGTCAGTATCTCCATCATTCATACCGTTGAGCTTTCAACAGGCAATGTGTTTGAAGTAAAAGGCGGGCCCCTTGCAAAAAATTATTATCCGACATGGTCTCCTGATTCTTCGAAAATTGCCTATAGCGCTACCGCATTTGAAGACAGAGGGTATTTTTCACAGGTTCGAACGGTGGGGAGGCGGGGAGAAGAGGATCGAATTTGGGCTATATCCAATTGTTTTGCATCGCCTGTCACGTGGTCAACAGACGGAACAAAAATAGCCTATCTTAGCAGGTGTACGGAACAGGAATATGCCCGCGAATTGTGGGTTATCGACCTCCGTCATCCCGTACCCATTCGACTAATTCAAGGAGTTAACATTCAGTCACTTCAATGGTCACCGACTCCCATATTGGATGGTACCCAAAAGAACACATATACGAACACGAACTACAAGGTTCGTTTCCAATATCCGTCACACTGGCGAAAAGTGAACGAAGAAAGATACGGAGGTGCTGACGGCTTTTTTCAAATATCAGCCATTTCAGCTGGTGAAAATCTGGATGAGGTGTGCCAGGGGGAAGCTTTCCATCCATTAAGGCCCTATGGATCCATGCCTAGCATCTTGAAGACTCGAATTCAAAAACAGGAAGCCTGCTACATTTTTCCCTCTCCGGACCAGCCAGCAGAAATGATGAATCAAGCCGCTTTAATTGTAAGGTATCCAACCCCCATCACCATCCTAGGAGAAACTTACAATTACTTCATCTTATGGGCAGATCAACCGCATTTGAAGGAGATAGCTTCGAGTTTAATCTTTTTATAGAACATGGGGGCTTGTTGGTTCACAATAGTTGGATAAAAAGACAAAAAGCCTATTTATCAAACGATGAAAGGCTTTTTGTCTGTAATCATTCTTTCGTCAAAACAGAAAGAACTGCGCCGGTGATTCTATGCGCTTCCTCCTTCAATGCAGGGGGAAGGGCCGTAGCGATTGGGTGAAACACTTCAA
Source organism: Cytobacillus sp. C11.1 (assembly GCF_058145115.1). Classification (NCBI taxonomy): domain Bacteria; kingdom Bacillati; phylum Bacillota; class Bacilli; order Caryophanales; family Bacillaceae; genus Cytobacillus; species Cytobacillus sp. C11.1. The sequence continues at coordinate 3,099,754 of NZ_CM176935.1, forward strand.
CGATACTGTAGTCCTTGAATCCCTGCACCTGGGCTGCTGTCGTCCCCTGTACGATAAACTTATCGGTACAGATCGCAGCAGAAGGGATTCCCTGTTTTTCTAAATAGATTCCATCAAATACACTGCTTGAGCTGCATGAGCCTCAGTCGCCGACACCTGCTACAACGGCATGGCAGGACTTCAATTGATCGAGCATTGCGTCCGGAAACGGCAGGGAAGGGTTCTTCTTATCGAACAAAGACGACTTCCGCATGATGGTTTTCCCGAAACTCCTCAGACAATGCTGATAGGAATACATAAATAAATTGAATGATAAAGATCTAAGTTTTTGTAAATCCTCAAGTCCTGCAAAAACGAGGCTTAGCTTATATGATGTTAAAGCTGAAGATACCATGTATCTTATTGTGGAAAAACGTGGAGTAAGTACAGTTTCATGCATACAAGTCTTCCACAGGTGAGGATACCTAACTTGCTACATTGGGCAACCTTGAATATACTCATACCTTTATAATGGATTGAATAGTATAAAAAGAGCTGCTCAAATATACGAGCAGCTTTTTGGCGTACTATTTTTCACTAAACGTACTGCTATTGCTCATTTTTTCTGGGTTTCTAGCGTACTCAATGCAGCATATGCCCAAATTAACCACTTAACGAGACTATTTACTTATTTTTGAATATGATGTGTTGGCTATGGAGGATTAAACCGTTAAGCTGGTCGAGCAAATTAATGAAGTCCTTATGAAAAAAGGATTACTCATTAAACTGCCGATTTCCTTTAGCCAAAATAAAAGATTCAGAAAGCGATACTTGGAAAAGGTATCGTTTTTTGTATTCTGATAGATAAAAGAGTTAAAAGACTGGCTGCAGCCTTAAGCGGCCTTTTTTTTAGATTGTTAAAGAAAAAAATAGAATATGTTTAATAGTCAGGCATATACATTTTAATGGATCAACTTGTAACAGTGTATACACATATTTTAATAGTTTATACGAACATATTAAGAGCATAGACAAAAGAATGGGGTGTTTTAAAAGGTGGAAAGAAAATTATAGATCCCATTTATTTGTACCGGCAAGCAGCTATCCATTATCAACTCTTGATTCTCCTACAGTCCGGAGGAAATTGAACTAGAAAAAAGATAGCTACGGAATACGAGAAGCGTTAGAGGAAGGGCACGGGGCGATCAAAAAAATGGGCAGATGGTGGATATCCCTGTCAATAAAAAGACGAAAGAGCTGATCCATAAAAATAGATGCTAGAAAGTTCCTCGTTAGAAAAGCAACACTTCTTGATAGACCTCTACTCTTTCAACTTGCCTCTATGACTAATTGAAAAAAATTATAAAAATAAAGATAAACTTGTCAATTTCGTCATAAAGTCATACTAAAGCACCGTTTTATGGCTTCTTTTTCCTTAAGGGGGGTGGTCGTGTCAGTTGGTTTGCCATCAAATGAAAATGCTTACAAATTAATTAGGGGGGATTAAAAATTGAGGTCAAAAAAATCCATAATTTTAATGTTTACGATGATGTTAGTTTTGTTATTAGCCGGCTGTTTAAATAATAGTACCCCAGAGTCTAAAGGCGATTCATCATCAAGTTCGAGCGGTGGAAGCAGCGGCGAAACGTTCAATTGGAGAATGGCCAGTGTTTGGGCAGAAGGAAGCTTGCAGTATGAACAAGATGAAAGATTTGTCAATCTTGTTAATCAATTAAGTAATGGAAGATTGAAAATTAAATTGCATAGTGTTGGTGAATTAGCACCAGCGAACCAGGTTTTAGACCTTGTAAGCGGCGGCACGGTGGAAATGGGAGGAGACTGGCCGAACTACTGGTCAGGCAAGAACACAGCTTTTGAATTATTAGGATCACAAGCAATGGGATTAACAAACTGGGACTATTTCTTGTGGATTAATCAAGGCGGCGGAATGGAAGCCTATAATGAAATTTATGGAAAATTTAATACGGTTTATTTCCCTCACTCGATCTCAGGAATGGAGTCCGGTATAAGATCAAATAAGCCAATTGAAAGCCTTGAAGATTTAAAAGGCATGAAAATCCGTATGGCTGGCTTAATTCAAAGTGAACTGATCCAGCAGTTAGGCGCAACTCCAGTAACATTAGCCACACAAGAAATTTATGAAGCATTGCAGCGCGGTGTTATTGATGCAGCAGAATATAGCTCTCCATACAGTGATGAAGTGACAAAAATGTATGAAGTGACAAAATATTGGTTAACTCCTGGTTTCCACCAAACAAGCTCAGTTTATGGAGCCATGATTAATAAAGATGCGTGGGCAAAATTGCCAGAAGATTTACAAGCACTGGTTGAAAAAGCCAGCAAAGCAGCTCAAACCGAAAATGCAAGCCAATACGCTTATAATGATGCGGAAGCAGCACAGAGAATGGTAAATGAATATGGAATTAAAACAACGGAGCTTTCTGACGAAGAAATGGCTAAACTTCACGATATGGTAAGTGCAATTGCAGAAAAGCTTGCCAGTGAAAACCCTGACTTTGAGAAAGTGTTAAATAGTCAATTAGAATACTTAGAAATGTACGCTCCTTATAGAAATCTTCAAGGAGATTGGAGCTTCGGAAACAATGCAAAAGTAGCAGAATAAGTTCAAGTAAATCTATCGAAAGCATCACAAATGAACGGTCAGTCAGTACCCCTCTTTTCTAGAATGGAAAGAGGGACAACTGCCCGGGCCAGGAATGAGAAGCTCATTTAAAAAAGGAGGGGAACAGGTGAATGCTCTCAAAAAGATTTCCAAGTTTTTAGATAATACGAATGATTGGGTGGGGAAAGTCTCCAGTTGGTCCGTTATTGTCATGATGCTGCTAGTTGTCTATGAGGTCGTCAGCAGAAGAATTTTTAACAGCCCAACTATTTGGACATTCGAGGTCACGACGATGGTGTTTGGCTTTCACTTTATGATGGTAGCTGCTTATGGTGTGCTTCATAAGGTCATGGTATCTGTTGATATGCTATACGAAAAATTTTCTGCGAAGAAACAAGCAATTCTGGATCTTATTACGTATACGATCTTCTTTATGCCTTTTGTAATAGGTGTTCTTTATGGAAGTTCAAAATTTGCCTGGATTTCTTGGCTGCAAAAGGAAGTGAGCTGGACAGCATTTGCTCCGCCAGTGTACCCTTTCAAAGCAATTATTCCCGTAGCATTCTTCTTCCTATTATTACAAGGGATTTCGGAAATGATCAAACGGATCGTTATTTTAGCTGAGGGGGAGAAGAGCCATGATTGAAGCCATTATCATTTTTAGTATGTTTATCGGTTTAATTATCGGTTTAGCGACTGGGCACCCTCTGGCATTTGTTCTTGGCGGACTGGGGGTCATCGCAGGTGTTTTTGGCTGGGGACCGCAAGTTTTCGATATCTTTTCAAATAGTATTTTTGGAACGATGTCCAATTATACACTCGTTGCGATTCCGCTCTTTACCTTAATGGCGAATTTTCTATCATCTTCACGGGTTGCTGATGGTTTGTTCGAATACATGAGATATCTATTAGGCCCTCTGCGCGGCGGAGTGGCTTTAACCGTTATTGTTGTTTCGACTATTTTTGCCGCTACAACTGGAATCGTCGGGGCTTCCATTGTTACGATGGGTGTTCTGGGAATGCCGGTTCTATTAAAGTATGGGTACGATAAACGATTAGCTTCAGGAGTTGTCGCTGCTGGGGGTACACTGGGAATCCTCATTCCTCCAAGTATCATGTTAATTGTTTTAGGTGCACAGGCTCAAGTATCAGTTGGAAAACTCTTTCTATCATCTATTGTTCCCGGCTTAATGCTCGCAGGTGCTTATTGTGTATATGTGCTGATTGCCTGCTGGAAGAACCCGGATTGGGGTCCGGCTGTTTCAAAAGAAGAAATGAAAGATATGCCAATGCGAAAGGTTATTATCGGGAGTCTTGTGAATCTAGTACCACCGATGATCTTAATTTTCGCCGTACTTGGGACAATCTTTACAGGTGTGGCGACGCCAACAGAATCAGCTGGAGTAGGAGCGTTTTTATCACTGATGATGGCGATTGCTTATAAAAGGTTTACCTGGAAGATGCTGGCTGATGCTGTTTACGATACAGCCAAAATAACCGCGATGGCTCTTGTTATTATCGTTGGTGCTACAGCCTTTACCTCTATCTTCCTGGCTCTGGATGGAGATACTCTCATTCAAAACTTTGTTCTGGATCTTGGCTTAAGCAAGTGGGGCGTATTCATTGCGATGATGCTGATTTCCTTTATTCTCGGAATGTTTATCGACTGGATTGGAATCGTTATGATCATTATGCCGATCTTCCTGCCGCTTCTTGAGCTTTATGGTTTTGATCTGATCTGGGTGGTAACCGTGTTTGCTGTATTACTGCAGACTTCATTCTTAACACCTCCGTTTGGGTTTGCCTTGTTCTACCTGAAGGGAATTGTGCCGCCGGAAGTCAAAATGACTGATATTTACAAGGGTATTGTTCCGTTTGTCATCATCATGCTGATTGTGACAACAGTAATTACAGTATTCCCAGACATCGTAATGTGGCTGCCGAATATGTCAAAGTTATAAATTAGGAAAATATCAAACTAACAAACTGATGGTTTTATATGATGGGACGCAGCACAGTTAATAGAGTTAGCTAATAGAATAAAAAACTATGCAAGAGGAGGTCCAAAGTATGGGCAGGATGGACGGAAAGGTCGTATTAGTGACAGGGGGTGCCCGCGGTTTAGGGGCCCATGACTGTTATGAGTTTGCCAAAGAAGGGGCAGACACGATTATTATTGCAGATATTAGAAAAGAGGAAATGGAGGAGACGGCGGCAGCACTGCGAACTGAGTTTGGCTGTAAGATCGTTTGCCGGGAGCTGGATGTGACGAACGAGGAGCAATGGGAATTACTTGTGTCTGAAATTGACGAAAGATTCGGCAAATTGGATGTGCTGGTAAATAACGCAGGAATTGTAAAAAGAGTGACATTATTAGAATGCACGCTCGAAGACTGGAAAAACGTGATAGAGGTCAATCAGACTGGTGTCTTTTTAGGGATGAAACACTGTGCCCCATTGATGAAAAAGTCCAGGAAGGCCTCCATCATTAACATTTCTTCCATCGCCGGGCTGACCGGGTACTTTGCCTGGCCTTATACGGCATCCAAATGGGCTGTCCGCGGAATGACACAAGCGGCTGCAATGGAACTAAGTGATTGGGGATCCGGGTCAATTCTATCCATCCTGGTTTTACATGGACTGATTTGACCTCCGATGTCAAAGACATGTTAGAAGGTTTCTCAAATGCTGTCGCCCTTGAAAGGTACGGCAAGCCGGAAGAAATAGCGAAAGCTGTACTATTCCTTGCATCAGATGAATCATCTTTTATCACCGGAACAGAACTTACAGTGGATGGAGGGCTTCAAGCTGGTGGAGGACTCCGTTATTTTACTAAACAAATGGGACTGTATCAGACTGATCATTAATAGCTTCATAGTGTCGATGGAAAGGGAGAGATTGTTTGGAACCGAAAAAGTTTTATAAAAAAACCATGCAGGAAAAGCACGATACCCTTCGTGCGCATGCTTCTTTGAATGAGGATGAACTACAGGGATACGTAAACTTTGGCCATTTAGGGGAAAGCCGAACCAGTTCCTTTATTGAAAACAGTATCGGCGTGATGGAGGTTCCTCTAGGTGTTGCTTTAAACTTTGTGGTCAATGGAAAGGAGACCATTGTACCCATGGCAGTTGAGGAGTCATCTGTGGTGGCTGCAGCAAGTCATGCGGCAAAGCTTGCAAAACCTTCGGGCGGCTTCTTTGCCTCGACAACAGGCTCCATTATGTTTTCACAGATTCAAATTGTCAATTGTGAGGATGTCTTTGGAGCGAAGCTGAAAATCTTGGAACAAAAAGAGGAGCTTCTTGAAACAGCCCGCAAAAAAGACCCTATTCTGAGCAGTTTAGGCGGGGGTCCAAAGGATTTAGAGGTCCGCGTTATTGATCATCAGGATGGACCGATGCTTGTTGTTCATTTGCTAGTAGATACGAAGGATGCGATGGGAGCGAATACGGTTAATACGATGGCTGAGAGTATCGCGCCAATGCTTGAACAAATCACAAGTGGAAAGGTTTATTTACGAATTATTTCTAATTTAGCAGACCGGCGCTTGGCAAGGTCTAGATGCAAAATTCGAAAAAGTGATATTGGACAAGCAGCCGTAGATGGAATTATCAATGCCTACCGTTTTGCAAAGGCGGATCCCTACCGAGCAGCCACTCATAATAAAGGGATTATGAATGGAATCAGCGCTGTCGTTTTAGCTACCGGGAACGATACAAGGGCGGTTGAAGCAGGTGCCCATGCCTATGCAGACATCTCTGGACATTATTCTCCTTTAACGACATGGGAGAAAGATCGAGAGGGAGATTTAATTGGCACCATTGAACTGCCGTTAGCGGTTGGGACAGTTGGCGGAACGATTTCTCTTCATCCGAAGGCGCAGACAAATCTAAAAATTATGAAGGTGAAAACATCAAAAGAACTGGCAGAAATTATGGCTTCTGTAGGATTGGCGCAAAATTTTGCAGCCTTAAGAGCACTTGCAACAGAGGGAATCCAGGCTGGCCACATGAAGCTTCACGCCCGCAATATCGCGATGATGGCCGGAGCCGACATCAGTCAAATTGATGAGGTAGTGAGCATTATGGTCAAGGAAGGAAATATACGGCTGGACAGAGCAAAGGAAATTCTGAATCAGCCAACTATATAAATTCATTACAATTCAGGAGGCGGTATTTATGTCATCTGCAGTAAATCCGATTGATGCAGCAGCGGTTGATCAAAATTCATTAAAAAAAATGCTGTATCAAATGATTCTTATCCGGCGTTTTGAAGAAGAAGTCGAAAGATTTTTTATGCAGGGAAAAATTCCAGGCACCATGCATTTATGCATAGGACAGGAACCGACAGCGGTGGGGGCATGTTCTGCTTTAGAAGAAAAAGACATGATTGCCACGAACCACCGGGGTCATGGACACTCCATCGCGAAAGGATCAGATGTCAAAAAAATGATGGCTGAACTGCTGGGAAAAGCGACTGGACACAGTAAAGGGAAAGGCGGATCCATGCATATCGCGGATCTGGATGTCGGGAATCTTGGAGCAACAGGAATTGTGGGCGGGGGTCTTCCTTTAGCCTGCGGTGCTGCCTTTACATCGAAGAAAAAAAATCTGGGCTATGTTGTTTTAGTCTTTTTTGGAGATGGTTCTACTAACGAGGGAAGCTTCCATGAATCTTTAAATCTTGCATCCATCTGGAACCTGCCGGTTATCTTTTTCTGTGAAAATAATCAGTATGGAATGTCAGGTTCAATCAAGGACATGGTTAATATCGAAAATATTGCAGAACGCTCAGCCTCATACGGGATTCCAGGGGAAGTGGTAGATGGAACAAACGTCCTCGATGTTCTGAATGTCACCAAAAAAGCAGTCGAGCGGGCCAGAAATGGTGAGGGACCTACGCTTATTGAAGCAAAAACCTACCGGTGGAAAGGCCATTCAAGAAGCGATGCCAGAAAATACCGCACCCGCGAGGAAGAACAGGATTGGATAAAGAACCGCGATGGCATTAAATTTTTCAAAAATCAGCTTTTAGAACAAGGCAGAATTACGGAAGAAGAGATTGCTGAAATAGAGAAGAATGTAGATGAAGAGATAAAGAGTGTCATTGAATTTGCTGAAAACAGCCCTGAACCATCACTCGATACATTAGAGGACGATGTCTATGCTTAAGGAGGAAGTAAAAATGAGAACAATCACATATTCTGAAGCGTTGAAAGAGTCTATGCTTCAAGGAATACAGGCAGATGAAAATGTATATCTCTTAGGTGAAGATGTTGGCATCTTTGGCGGTGCTTTCGGTGTGACAAATGGGCTTGTCGAACAGCTGGGACCGGAGCGGGTTGTTGATACACCGATCTCTGAAATTGCCATTACGGGGCTTGCAGTAGGTTCAGCCGTAACCGGCATGCGGCCGATTTTGGAAATTCAGTTTTCGGATTTCGTCACCTGTGCAGTTGACCAGATTGTCAATCAAGCTGCTAAATTACGATATATGTTTGGAGGTAAAGCAAAGGTACCGATGGTCATACGCCTTCCCGGCGGGTCCGGACTGGGATTTGCCGCGCAGCATTCACAGAGTTTAGAAGCATGGATGACCCATATTCCAGGGCTAAAAGTAGTGCAGCCTTCGACTCCTTATGATGCAAAAGGGTTATTTAAAGCAGCATTAGAGGACGATAACCCAGTGTTATTTTATGAACATAAATTATTGTACGGGACAAAAGGTGAGGTGCCTGAAGAGTCCTATACGATTCCACTTGGAAAGGCAGACATTAAGAGAGAAGGCAGTGATGTAACAGTAGTTGCAACCTCCTTGATGGTTCACCGGGCATTAGAGGCTGCAGAAAAATTGGAACAGGAAGGGATCAGTGTGGAAGTGATCGATCCAATGACTCTTGTTCCTCTTGATGTTGAAACGATTGTATCGTCCGTTAAAAAGACTGGCCGTGCATTAGTTGTCTATGAGGCTGTCCAAAGAGGCGGCTATGGTGCAGAAATTGCCAGTGTGATTAACGAAAGTGAAGCGTTTGATTATTTAGATGCCCCAGTCAAAAGACTTGGCGGGAAGGCTGTACCGATTCCATACAATCCGAAGCTGGAAAAGCAAGCAGTTCCTCAAGTTGACGATATTATCGAGTCAATCAAATCGTTGTTTTAGTCCTTATAGGAGGTGATTCGAAGATGGCTGAAGAAGTAATCATGCCCAAATTAGGGGCATCGATGGAAAAAGGAACCATTCTTAGCTGGTTCAAAAACGAAGGCGACCCGGTAGAAAAAGGCGAACCTTTACTGGAAATTATGACCGATAAAATAAATATGGAAGTGGAAGCGACTTCCTCCGGGATTCTTTTAAAAAGATGCTATGGAGCTGATACGGAGGTTGATGTGTTAAAGCCGATTGCTTACATAGGCAAAGCAGGGGCAAAGATTCCGGAAACGGCAAATGAAGGGCCGAAAAATGAAAGTAATGCTGAAATAACCACAAATTCAATGGATGAAATACAGGAAAAATCAGCAGAAACAGCGATTCGCCAAGTGATGGAACCACTTCTAAGCAGGCCTCGCCGAACCCCTGCAGCTCGAAAGCTAGCTGCTGTTAACGGCATTGATCTCCGGGAGGTCAAGGGTACTGGACCGAATCAAAGGATTCAGCTTAGAGATATTGAAGTAATCTTGAAAAATCGTAAAAAGGTAACTCCGCTAGCGAGGGAAATAGCAAAACAGCAGGAAAAAGACCTTACAACGATCACAGGTTCGGGACATAAAGGAAAAATCCAAAAACAGGACTTATTAGTTCATGAGCAAAGCCAGGAAAAACAATATATGAACTATGATGGCCTTAGGAAAATCATCGGCGATCGAATGACACACAGTGCCCAAAATGTTCCGCAGGTAACCTTGCACTGCGATATTGATATGACTGAGGTCGTTGCTCTCAGAAAAGACCTCCTTCCTAAAATTGAGAAAAGGACAGGCCTGCGAATTTCCTATACGGATATCTTCGTCAAATTTGCTGCTCATACATTAAAAAAGCATCCGATTCTAAACTCTTCCTACAGAGGCGGCAAGATTGAGCTTCATTCTGCTGTCAATATTGGAGTGGCTGTAGATGTACCAAATGGTTTAGTTGTACCTGTTGTAAAGGAGGCAGATAAAAAGACTTTGAGTGAACTGACATCTGAAACGAAGAGGCTGGCTCGTGCTGCCCAGGCAAACAAGCTTTCATTTGAGCAGATTTCAGGCGGCACGTTTTCCATTAGTAATTTAGGAATGTTTGCAGTTGATTCATTCAATCCGATTATCAATGAGCCGGAATCGGCTATTCTCGGAATTGGCAGGATCCGTGAGCATCTCGTTCAAAAAGAAGGATCGATTCAGACCATCAGCCAGGTGACCTTTAATCTTACCTTCGATCATCGTGTGATTGATGGGGCGGCAGCAGCAAGATATTTAACGGATTTAAAGAATGCCCTGGAAAACCCGTACGAATTATTCATATGAGGTGTCGTTCATGAAAAAGTATGATGTTGCAGTCATTGGCGGCGGTCCAGGCGGCTATATTGCCGCTGAGCACGCCGCCAAACACGGCGCCCGGGTGGCGCTGATTGAAAAAAAACATTTGGGAGGCACCTGCTTAAATAGCGGCTGTATCCCATCTAAAACGTTTCTGCGTTTTGCAGAGGTTCTGGAAGTGATTCAAAAAGCGAAAAAGTGGGGCATAGAGGCCGGCGATGTCAGCTTCTCCTATAAAAAGCTCAGAAAGCGTAAGGATACAGTGGTAAAAAGTTTGCAAAAAGGGGTTTCCTCTTTATTAAAAAATGCGCAGGTAGACTTTTATCAAGGGACAGGCATTCCCCAGCAAAATAATCAGGTCTCCATTATTTCTTCAGGAAAAGAAGAGCGGATTCATGCCGGGAAAATAATTTTAGCGACAGGATCGCGCCCGGCTATTCCTGCGATTGGGGGGCTGGATCAGGTCTCTTTTCATACAAGTGAAAACATCTTCGAGCTGGAAGAACTTCCGGCCTCCCTGGCCATTTTGGGGGGTGGCTACATCGGTGTGGAGTTTGCCTGTATTTTTTCCAGCCTGAATGTTGATGTACATCTGATTACTGAGGATGAATCCATACTGCCAAACGAGGATCCGCAGGTTGATGAGTTTCTCAGTAAAAAGCTCCGTTCACAAAAAGTGAAGGTCCATACTGCTTCTAAAGTCAAAAGAGTTATTAGTGAAAAGGGTAAAAAAGGATTGGAAGTGCAATCCGGCGACAGCGGGCTGATAAGGCTCGAGACAGCTGAAATTCTGATTGCGGCTGAATGTGTCCCGAACATTACTGAATTTACTCATCTTGATTTACAAATGAACGGTCCCTGGATTGCAGTTAACAGCCAAATGGAGACGAGTTATCCTAATATATACGCGATTGGCGACCTGCTTGGACGGTACCAGTTAGCTTATACTGCCAGTGCAGAGGGGATTACAGCAGCTTCCAACGCCATCAATCAATATAAGGAAATGGATTATAAGGTAATTCCCCGCTGTATTTATACGTATCCAGAGGTTGCCTGTGTCGGTTTATCGGTAAGAGAGGCACAGGAAAAGGGATTGCGGATTCGTACAGAGAGCTATCCATTAAGTGCAAATGGGAAAGCCTTTACGATGGATGAAAGAACCGGCTTTATTAAAATCATTGCTGATGAGGTTCATAAAGAAATTATCGGGGTTGTTATTGTGGGACCAAACGCCACAGAAATGATTTCGGAAGCAGCAGCCTTTATTTCTCTGGAAGGAACTGTAACGGAGCTGGCAAATCTTATTCACCCGCATCCAACCTTATCTGAAGGCATTTCGGAAGCAGCCAAAGCCTGGCTGGAAAAAACACAGCTGCAGCTAACCACATAGTGACAGTAAGTTTCCCTTTTTCCTGTCTAAAAGCAAATAAGTATTTTAGGAGTGAAAAGCTTGAAAGTATTTATGCATAAAGGGCCAAGCGGGTTAGCGGGAGCCTCCTATCGCGATTTTCCTGAAATCCCTCTCATGGAGAGGCAAGTTAGAGTACAGCTAAAATGCGCGGGATTAAACCATCGTGATCTATTTGTGATCAGCAGAAGAAACGAAGAAGAACCGCCGGTTATCCTCGGCTCGGATGGTGCAGGAGTGATCACCGAGATTGGAGAAGAGACAAACGGATTTACGATCGGTGATGAAGTAGTGATCACTCCTAGCCTGGGCTGGATGCAAAAGAGCCCTGCCCCGCCGACCGATTTCCGTATATTAGGGTTTCCTGACCATGGGACATTTGCCGAAAGCATCGTTGTTCCGATTGAAAATATCGAGTATAAACCAAAATATCTCTCCTGGGAAGAAGCGGGAGTATTGCCGCTTGCGGCATTGACTGCCTACCGGGCTTTATTTACAAGAGGACAAGCAGCGGAAGGAGATACCGTTTTTATCCCCGGGATCGGGAGCGGTGTGGCTATTTTTATCCTGCAATTTGCGAAGGCGATCGGCGCAAAGGTAATCGTGAGTTCTCGTTCCAAAGAAAAGAGAAACCAAGCGATCAAACTGGGGGCGGATGCTGCCATTGATACAAATGAAGATTGGGGAGTACAGCTTCAGCAAGAAAAGGCAGACTTAGTAATTGAAAGTATAGGAACAGCCACGTTTACCAGGTCTCTCGAAATGCTCAAGCCCGGCGGAACGATGGTAACGTTTGGTGCGACAACAGGAGATGAAATTGGGATAAATCTGCGCCAGTTTTTTTATGGCCAGTTTAATTTATTAGGCACAACAATGGGCAGTCATGATGAGTTTAGAGAAATGCTTGCTTTTATGACAAAGCACAGGATAAAGCCTGTTGTCGATCATGTTTTTCCGCTGTCGGAAACGCAGAAGGCTTTTGAAAGAATGGATGAAGGCAAACAATTTGGAAAAATAGCGATAAAGATTGCTGAATAAGGATATGCGTGGAAGGATGTGAGAAAATGCGAGCTGCGGTTATGAGTGCGCCATTTGGAATTGCGGTTCAAGAAGTGCCAAAACCTGAACCTGGACCAAACGATGTAAGGGTGCGTATCGTAAATGCGGGAATCTGCGGAAGTGATATTCATATTTATGACGGGACATATGCATATGCAAAGTACCCTCATGTCCATGGCCACGAACTAAGCGGAGTTGTGGAGACGGCTGGCAGTGAAGTCACCAAGCTAAAGACAGGCGATCGCGTCGTAATTGAACCCGCTATCGCCTGCGGAGAATGCTATGCGTGCCGAATCAATAAGCCGAATTGTTGTGTTAATCTTGAGCTGATCGGGATTATGCGTCCGGGCGGTTTTGCAGAGTATACGGTTGTGGATGAGAATCATGTACATGTAATTCCAGATAAAATGAGTTTTGAAGCTGGAGCTATTGTCGAGCCGTTTACCATTGGGACACAAATTGTCAGGCGCGCAGGCGTTAAGCCAGGAAATACTGTTACGATTTTAGGAGCAGGACCGATTGGCTTGACGGCGCTGATTTTACTTAAAGAACTTCACGAGGTAAAAGTTACTATCGTGGACGTCATTCCTGAGAGACTTGCACTTGCCGGTTTGTTTGGCGCCGATGTGACAATCAATGCCAATAACACAAATGTGAACCATACAATCAAGGAATTAACGAACAATGAAGGATCGAATATTGTGATCGAAACAGCTGGGTTAAGACAAACAATGGAGCAGACCATCGATTTAGTAAGTTCGGGAGGAAGAATTGTGATTGCCGGTTTAACAACAGACAAAGTCGGCATCCCCGGTTATTTATTCTCAAATAAAGAGGTTGAAATCTATGGAAGCCGAAATAGTGCAGGAAAATTCCCGGAGGTCATTGAATTTCTCACCCAGCATCATGAGATTGCCGATAAGTTTATAACCAACAAAATGCCGCTGGAACAAATAGATGAAGCGTTCCGCTTAGCCAAATTTGAGCCGCATCTGGTGAATAAAATTATTTTGCAAATCTGATTTCTATTTTTGCTGTCATTCAAAAAATTGAATCTGTTATGGAGGCTATAATTGATGAAAGCCTTAATGAAACAGCAATCCGGGGTAGGGAATGTAAGTTTAGCAGAAGTGCCTGAGCCATCATGTGATGAAACTAGTGTGAAAATAAAAGTAGCCTATACAGGAATTTGCGGGACAGATCTTCATATTTATCATGACACCTTAAGAGCAGCCCGCCTGTCATTATGGGACACGAGTTTTCCGGGGTGATCTCTGAGGTCGGAAAAAGCACAAATGGATTCAAGGCTGGAGATCGAGTGACCGTCCTGCCCTCTAGTGCCGGGGTCTGTCAAAAGTGTTCAAACTGTAAAAAGGGATACTATATGCTATGTGCCGACAGAAAAGGCATGGGCTTAAGAATGAATGGAAGTTTTACAAAATATGCAGTGGTACCGGATGAGGTGGTCTACAAGATTCCTGAGCATTTGTCTCTTGAGGAAGCGGCTTTGACAGAACCATTAGCAGTAGCCGTTCACTCGATTGAAGAACTGACCTCTATTAATCTGGGAGATACGGTGCTTGTGTCCGGTCCTGGCCCAATTGGATTAGTCTGTACAGCCGTTTTAGCTGCAAAAGGCTGCAAAGTCATTGTGGCCGGAACGACGATTGATCAAAAACGGCTGGAAATCGCCAAACAAGTCGGTGCCTATAGGGCGGTGGACGTTCTAAAGGAAGATCTTATAGGCCTAATTGCAGAAGAAACTGGCTCAAAAGGAGCCGATGCGGCGATAGAATGTGCAGGCTCTGCGCCTTCGGTAGCGAATTGTTTGAATTCACTAAAGAAGAAGGGGAAACTTATTCAGGCCGGGATTGTGGGAAAAGAGATCATGGTAGATTATGATTTGATTCACTATAAAGAAATTTCCGTTTACGGTTCTCTTGGCCATACTCTTGCGACCTGGGACCGGGTGATGGAAATATTAAGCAGCGGGAAAGTCAGCTTAAAGCCGATTATTACCCATAAATTCCCGCTCAGCAGCTGGGAAGAAGCTTTTGAACTTTGTGAGCAAAAGCAGGCAGGTAAGGTGCTGCTTTATCATGAGAATGATTGAGAAAATGCTGTTGATCACGAACCTTGCCTTTCTAGCAGCAAGAACAACTTACATATAGAGCTTACTAGAGTCGAAAAACGATCGGCTCTTTTTTTCTTTTTGGTTCTTTTCGTATAGATTGTTGTTTTTGGATTATAAAGCTTGCCGTTGATTTCCGCTCCAGTCACTTGCTTTCCGCGGGGAGGAACGGGAGCCTCCTCGGCGTTTCACGCCTGCGGGGTCTCCCGCTCCCTCTCCTCCCGCAGGACATTGAATAAGCTTCCTCGAAAAAGCATCGCACGAAGAAAATGCGAATGCATTTTCGAGGATCAAGTGCCTTCCACTCCAATCAACTCAGTAATTAAAACTAGTTTGTAAGCAACAAACTTTGCGTAAACAGCCTTCTTTTTAAAGAACCTAGTTAGAACCGTTTTGATCGAAAAATAGAGAGAGTATCCTTTCATATCTGACTGGAAAGAAGTGAAAGTTTGGTGAGCATTTTTAAAAGTTCGTTATTTTGGCGTGTGCCTAGCAATATATTAAAGTATCGGAATAATAAGAAGTGGTTTTTTGCTATTTTATTTCAATATGTAATAAGGAGGAATATCAATTGGATGTTGGTTATATCACAAGAAGAATGGCAAACGATGTAAATCCAAAAAGTGCTGCAAAAATAGCCATCCAGGAAGAGGCGGGTAAATCATGGACGTATAAGGAACTTCAACTCATTTCGAACTCCTATGCAAATAAGCTTCGTGATATGGGTGTGCAAAAAGGAGATAGCGTCGGAATCCTTCTATACAATTGCCTTGAGTATATTGGTCTATACTTTGCGATTGCCAAAATTGGGGCAATTGCAGTTAGACTTAATTTTAGGCTTTCAAGTGATGAATTTGAATACGCATTAACCGATTCAAAAACGAAAGTATTGTGCTTTCATTCAAATCTGGCACATCAGCTGGAGGAGATACGCAATCAAGTTCCAGTTGAACGATACATTTGCCTTCCTAATAAAGATGAAAAGATTCCCGGCTGGTCGGAGGGATGGGAGCTATTAGAAACCGGCTCTGCAGATGAGGTTGAGGGAATCAGCGTTAGTATGAAAGATCCCGTTATGCTGATGTATACATCCGGTACAACAGGAAGACCTAAAGGAGCGATTTGGACACATGAAACGACTTTCTGGTTTTCGTCCATGCAGGCGCTAAGATGGAAGTTTACTGGTGAAGAAGTGGGGATGACAACAGGGCCCCTCTATCATGTGGCAGCATTGGAAGATATCGCATTGCCGATCATGCTGATGGGCGGCACACTTTTAATCACCAAAAGCAAAGGATTTAAGATTGAGAGAATTCTATCTGTTATTGAGAGCGAAAAGGTCACCGATTGCTTCCTATTTCCATTTATGATCTATGAAATGCTGAATTCAACTGAAATCGATCAGTATAAGCTTGAAAACTTAAATGTTATCTATACGGGTGGAGACCCCATCATGCCTTGGGGACTCCAGCAGCTCAAAAAGAAATTTCCGCATGTGAGGCTTGTACAAGTATACGGCCTGACAGAAGGAACGCCGATCGCGGCTTCGCTTGACCACGAGGACGTTTTTGAAAAAAGCCATACAGTTGGTAAGCCATCACCGCTGACCGAAATTAAAATCATTGATGACTCCGGAAAGCCTCTCCCTGTAGGGACAGTGGGCGAGATCGCGATCAAAAGTCCAGCCGTATCCTCCGGTTACTGGGGAAAGCCAAGGGAAACAAAGGCAACATTTGTGGATGGCTGGTGCAAAACCGGTGATTTAGGGAAATTCGATGAGGAAGGATTTCTGACCATTGCGGGCCGAAAGAAAGATATGATCCGAAGCGGCGGTGAGAATATCTATGCTGCTGAAATTGAGGATGTACTTTTCCGGCATGAGGCAATAAAGGAAGTATCCATTATTGGCATTCCTGACCCCAAATTTATTGAAGCGGTATGCGCTGTTATTGTCAAAAAGGAGGGCAAGCAGCTTACGGAAGAGGAAGTAATTGAATACTGCAAAAAACATCTTGCAGGCTACAAAAAACCAAAGAAGGTTATTTTTGTGGACGAATTACCGCGGACTCCTTCCGGTAAAGTACAAAAATTCATTCTGCGAAACGAATATAAAGGTGTGAATAATGGATAGGGAGGAAATGATTTTGCGGACGGTACAAGCTGTTTCATGGTCAAATCAGGATGGCATTGCAACGCTTATCATTAATAATCCGCCTGTTAATGTCCTTAGTGAAGGTGTTGTTGAACAATTATCCATTGCTGCGGAAGAAATTAGAAAGGACCCTGAGGTTAAGGTTGTGATTCTTACGGGGGCAGGCGAAAAGGCCTTTATGGCTGGAGGGGATATTAAAAGCTTTCCTGATTGGATTGGAAAAGGGGCAGAGGAAGCCAAGCAAAAATCCCTTTGGCTTCAGGAGCCGCTTAATAAACTTGAGAGGCTCCCGCAGCCGACCATTGCTGCGATCAATGGTTTAGCTTTAGGGGGAGGGTGCGAACTGGCCTTAAGCTGTGACATTCGAATTGCTGAGGAACAGGTTAAAATCGGCCTTCCCGAAATAAAATTAGGATTGTTTCCAGGTGCGGGCGGAACACAGCGGCTTCCGCGGCTAGTGGGGAAAGCACGGGCAAAAGAAATTATCTTTACCGGTGAACCTCTGACGGCGGAGGAAGCCTGTCAAATTGGCCTTGTGAACCATATTGCTCCAAGAGGGAGGTCCTTGGAGAAAGCGATGGAGCTGGCGAAAAAGATTAACCAATTTTCATTGCCTGCGCTATCTTATGCGAAGCAAGCGATCGATGAAGGGTATGAGCAAGAGCTGGAAAAAGGTCTGGTAACAGAAGCCGAATATTTTGGCTATGTCTTTCAGACAAAGGATGTAAAAGAAGGGGTTGAAGCCTTTATCCAAAAGCGGCCGGCTAACTTTATGGATAAATAGCGGATAGAGAAGTTTGAAAATTAAAACATTTAGAGAGTTTAAAGAGGTATGGATAGTGCTTTACAAAGGTTATAGAACCTCCTTGATTCCCTCGTGCTTCGTATTTCGGGGTTATCTTTCGCGACCACCGTTTTTTTAAGTTCTGGGTCATCCTATTCGATGATTGATGCTCGTATGCGTACCGAACAATAGATTACTATTCTAGGAGTGAAGTTGTGAATCAAAGTCGTGCTATTGTAGAACAAACCGCTTTACCTGTCATTATTGCCCCGATGTTCTTAGTATCAAGTCCTAAAATGGTCGTTGAAGGCTGCAAAAATGGCGTCATTGGATCTTTTCCATTATTGAATGCACGAACTGCTGATATAGTAGAAAACTGGATGGCTGAGATTACAAACGAGCTTCAGCAGGCACAGGATGCTGAGCCGAGTAAAAAGATTGCTCCATGGGCCGTCAATTTTATCGCCCATCGTTCCAATAAAAGGTACGAAGCGGATCTGGAGTTAATTAAAAAATATCAACCACCAATTGTTATTACGTCATTAGGTGATCCAAGCCCTGTCGTCAAAATTGTACATGAATACAATGGGCTGGTATTTTCAGACGTTATTAATCTCTTTTATGCAAGAAAGGCAGCACAGAAAGGAGTCGATGGACTCATACTCGTCTGCAATGGTGCAGGAGGACATGCAGGAACGCTTAATCCGTTCGCCTTTTTAAGTGCCGTTAAAGAATTTTTTGATGGAATAACGATTCTAGCAGGAAGCATCTCCAATGGACATGATCTCCTTGCCGCAGAAGCTCTTGGTGCAGACTTTGTCTATATGGGGACAAGATTTATTGCGGCTGCTGAAAGTTTCGCTAATGAGCATTATCAGAAAATGCTGATTGATTCATCTATGGAAGACCTTATTTACACGGATGCTTTTAGCGGGATAAATGCAAATTATCTTATTCCGAGTATTCGAGCGGCCGGGTTGGATCCGAATCAGTTAACAAAGAAAGAAGAAGTTGACTTTTCCAAAATGAACGAAACAGAAGCTAGAGCCTGGAAGGATATTCTCTCAGCCGGACAAGGCGTTCATAGTGTCAAGAAGGTGCAGACAACGGCTGAAATCGTACAAGAGCTTCAGGAGTCTTATGAAAAAGCTGTCGCTAATATACTGAAGAAACGTTCAGGTAATAAGTAAAGAAAGGGCCTGACCCCGGTTACATTAATACGTTAATTAAAGAGGGGACAGGCCTCCCCTTCATATTCTTTCGTATTTTACAGTGGAATTAGTCGTTATGGTTTTCCCATTGCGCACGATTCTGGAGTTTCATTTGCTATTGAATAGTATGGTTGTACAGCGCAGCAACCCACTTCATATGTTTGTCATTACTTAATCCACTAATAACCACCCAACATTTATAACAGAGTTTTTAGTAGTATAAATAAGATATAAGAGTCTACTTTTTGGGCTGATCAAGTGCTTGGTAAGCTACCTGATACTTTCCTCCATCCGTAACTTCTGAATGGTACAAGGCCTTGAGGGCATTGTTTTTTTCAAGACCATGCTCAGCCTTCAGTTCTTTAAAGCGTGTATGCAGTTCTTTATTTTCCTTAATTAGTTGTTGCATTTGCGATTTTAAATACTTCAAAATATTTATCTCCTTTCTGAATCTCTGAGTTTAGCCTGATTTTTAATAGAAATAACCTTTCTAAAAAGATCCCTAAATTGCTCCCGGTCTTCTGCTGTAAAAGGCTTTGGTCCCTTTGTTCGCTGTCCGCTTTTTCTAGCCATTGCACTTAAATAACGTGTTTGTAATAATTGGTCAATATTTTCATTTGTATATCTAAATCCTTTATGGTGGAGTACGATAATTCCTTTTGCTAAACCTAGTGACGCAAGACCATAATCTTGCGTCACGATAATATCTCCTTTTTCCACTAACTTCACAATCCGATAATCTGCAGCTTCTGCTCCAGAATCAACATAAATGATTTTCACTCCGGATGGCTGTTTTGCATTAGAAAAATGAGAAAAGCTTGTAACAAGGATAACCGGAATTTCAAAATTCCTTGCTTCAGAAATAATAATATCTTTCACCGGACAAGCATCTGCATCCACATAAATTTTCATCTTTCCCCTCCTGTTAAGAAGTTCGACTTAATTTAACTTAACCTTTTCAAAGGGCCTGGTGACTTTTTTTAAAAATAATCAAGAGTTCTTCCTTTTGCTTTATTTTTCTTTCCTCATATTATACTTTATAGAATTGTGTTGGCAAATGGTGGTTCAATTGCCCACAAAATAGGTTGCTAAATCATCTGCTTTTATTAAATAAAACTCATCTGTGCCCTCAATATCCATAGTATACTGATTATTTTTAGCAAGGCAGAGGGTCCCGTCTCCGTCAATGTAGCCCATGATAAAATCTGTATAAAACTTTCTATCTAGATTTTCTGGAAATGTAATTTTATGAGTTTTCTTTGGAACAACTTCAAATCTCATTAAATCTTTTGCTAATTCTGAGTAGAAAGGGCCTGACCCCGGCTACGTTAATACGTTATTTAGTGAGGGGACAGGCCCCTTTTCCTTAGGCATTTTCTGCTGTCCTCCAATGAAGAAAATCCACCCACTAGAATGAAGATGAAAGACTTTTTTGGAAAAACCGGAACTGACGGAGAAATTAAGAAGAATACCTTCATTAAATCAATAGAACGTCTTAGAGCTCGTATGAAAACATTAAATATGCCAGACATTATCGATGTTAAACAATACAGGGGAGAAACAGCTTATTATTTCAACGAAACGGTTCAATATATTGTTCTGTTCAGAGTTGATGACGCTTTTGCGAATGACTATGTAAGCTGATGACAGGGCTGTCATCGCTTTTTTGTGATAATAAAGCTACATTCACGAAAGGGAGATGATGTTAAATGAAAAGCTGGAATACATTATTCATTCGTCAAGGATATGCTGTGAGGGAGTACTCGGAAAATGAGTTTGATCTCTTTCATGAAACCGAAGAAAATATAGAGGTTTTAATGGAGTGCCTTCAAAAAGCAGGTGCAAACTTCACACGTCAGCATTTTTTTCTTACTATTCACTCTGAGCCTGTTACTGAAAAGGAGTGGCTCGCAGCTGCTGATTTTCCTCACAGAGGGTATGGCGAAGGGCTTTGGTTCCATGCTGAAAAGGAAGAGCCGAAAATCAGGGAATTGGATCTATATATCAGCGGCTTGGTCCGTCAATTAAATCGTCTAGAATTATTTACTTTGGGATGCTGCGACGGCCATGGAAAAAAATATGCTTCCATCCAATTTCGCCCTGGTGTATCTATGGATAAAGCGGCAAAACTTTTCAGCATCATTTCTGATAAAAAAGTCAGAGTAAGAAACCAGCGTTTGACACTGCCACATTCCAGAGAGGAACTTTTAGAATTAGCTGAAAAAGCTTTGAAAATAGATGCAGACGCCCTGGAATTGGAAACGGAAAAAATCGAAAAGCAGCTGTTTTTTCACCAGCTGGAGGAACTCCTAAACATCAGCGGAGAAAGCGGAAACGAGGGCAAAATCCGCAAGCATGCAGAAAAGGTTCTTGCTCCTCTAGTAGATCATCTAACCTTTGACAGCAAAGGCAACATCCTGGCTCAAAAACGCTATCGAGGCGGCAATGGACCGACTATTCTATTAAATGCCCATTTAGATACTGTAGTGCCGATTGATCCAGGCAGAATCATATTAAAAGAAAAAAACATCTGGACCAGCAGCTCTTGCATTCTTGGTGCAGATGACCGTGCGGGTGTGGCTGTATTGCTGCAAATGGCTAAAAACTTGGAAAGTAGCAGATTCAGCGGTACTGTAAAATTTATCTTAACCGTTGAAGAAGAAATAGGACTAGTGGGAGCTCAGCATGTTGATGAATACTTCCTCTGGGACGTAGATGCTGCGGTTGTCCTTGATCGCCGCGGCACTGGTGATATCGTAGTCTCATGTGGTGGCTTCATTCCGTTCTGCGATGAAAAATATGGCCAGTTTATTGAGTCTACAGCAAAAGACGCAGGTTTGACAAAATGGAAATGCACGAATGGCGGAAGCAGTGACACCAGGATTTGGGCTTCACATGGGATTCAGAGTGTTAATTTATCTGTAGGGTATTTTAATGAGCATACTAGTGATGAGAAGCTGGATGTGGAGGCTTGTTATAACACGGTCAAGCTGGTGGAGGCGGTTTTTGAGAGGGCACGGGAGCTGAGGAGAGCTTTGACAGGAAGGGACAGAAAAAAATTGCATTTTGCTAACTAATTATTGATTTCTCTAAACTAGGAAATTAGAGGACGGTTCGTATGTTTATACTCTGAAAGAGAAACATGCGAACCGTCCCTGTGTTTCCTCAAGAAGAAAACCTTGGTTAAATCGATTGAAAGGCAGATTTGAATGTGAAATAGTGGTCTTATTATTAAATTATAAAAAATTGGTATTATATTCAATAAAAACAAGATTATGCTATAATGTTTTGGGTATAATATTTTTTTATTATTTTAAAAAAAGGGGAATTAAAATGGAAAGCAGCTTTGTAAATGCTAATCCAACTAAGAGCTTTTTTATCTCTATGCTTGTTAAAGATATTACTCTAATTGATGCAATAGCAGATTTAGTTGACAATAGCATTGACGGTGCAATTAAGGTTAAAGGAGACCAGAAAGATTACTCAGGTTTGTATGTGCATTTAACATTAAATAAAGATGGATTTTCAATAGTTGATAATTGTGGAGGATTTTCAGCTGAAGTTGCAGCAAATTATGCATTTAGATTTGGAAGGCCCGAAAAGGCAAAAAACGAAGTAAGCAAATCTATTGGTAGATTTGGGGTTGGAATGAAAAGAGCTCTATTTAAAATAGGTGAATTTATATCAGTTACTAGTATTTGTGAGGAATCTGAATTTACTATTGAAATTGATGTAAATGAATGGAAAAAAGATGTTGGAAATGATTGGCAATTTGCATTTAAAGAAATACTAGATGAACCTTCTAAAAGTGAATATGGTACTGCAATAAAAGTAACAAACATTCATAAGGATGTTTCGGAGCAATTTGATAACCCGGTCTTCATAGATATGTTAAAGAAAGAGTTAAAATCTTCTCATGAAAAGATGTTAGAAAGAGGTTTGAAAATTGTCATAAACGATGATGAATTGGAATTTGAGCCGTCTACATTCCTAATCTCTGAGTCAATAAAGCCAGCATATAAACATGTAGAACTTCCAAATGGTGTAAAAGTAGATATTTATGCTGGAATTAGTGAAAAGGGAAAACCTAAAAAGGCAGGCTGGTATATTTATTGTAACGATAGGCGAATTGTTGAAGCAAATAAAACAATGCTTACGGGATGGTCTGATGAGCTGCCCATGTTTCATAATAGGTTTGCAAGGTTTCGTGGGTATGTCTTTTTTAACTCGACTGATACAACCTTACTACCTTGGAACACAACTAAAAGTGGTATTGATCAGGATTCACTTATATTTAGGGGAATTAGATTAGAAATGATAAAGATGAGTAGTCCAGTAATAAGCTTCTTAAATGACTTAATAAAGGAAAATGTCGAAGACGATAATGAGGAAGACCTTACTGATGTTTCGTTAAATGATCAGGTAAATAATGCAGAAATAGAAAATATCTCAAATTTAAACATAGAAGGTTTAAATTCAAGGTTTCAAGGGCCAAGACTAAAACGAGTTAAGAAACCAACTGATAATCAAAAAATACAATATTCCAAACCTGTTTCTGAAATTGAGCAAGTTAAGGAATTATTGAAGGTTGATACTCTAAAGGAGGTTGGAGAAAAAACCTTTGAATATTTTTATAAGCTGGAGGTTGAAGATTAATTGAGTAAAAAAAAGAGTTACGAAAATATTAATTACAATCTAAGGCCTGCAAAGTCTATAGAAAGAAAAATGTTATGTGATGCATTTAGAAGGTTAAACGAATTCACTTTAACTGAAAAATACAAATATGTTGGTTTTGGATCAACATTTTTTAGCGATTTTGTATTATTACACAGGGCACTTGGAATAAGAAAAATGATTAGTGTTGAACATGATATTGATAATGAAGAAAGGTTTAGATTTAATGTACCTTTTAATTGTATTGAATGGATACCTGGTACATCAAATGAAGTTTTACCTGATTTAGATTGGGAAGAGGAATCCATTGTTTGGTTAGATTATGATGATAGTTTTAATAAAGACATGATACAAGATATAAAGACCTTGAGTGCAAATCTTATATCGGGTTCTATGTTAATTATTTCGTGTAATGTTCATTATAAACATGGCGAGCGTATTAATTCCATGAAAAGGAACCTAGAAGATAAAATGCCTGAACATTTAAGAGAAGAAGACTTAGATGGATGGAATGTAGCGAAGGAAACAAGAAATATAATTCTAGCTGAAATTAAGGACACTCTATTGGAGAGAAACGCTTTAAAAGAAGATCTGGAAAAAATAGAATTTAAACAGCTATTTAATTTTTGTTACAAAGATGGTGCAAAAATGCTAACGTTTGGGGGATTATTTTGTAAAAAGTCTGATCAAGACAAATTCGAAAAATGCGATTATGATAATCTTCAGTTTATAAAGAAATCTGAGGAGCATTTTTTAATTGATGTGCCCAGCCTTACTTATAAAGAAATAAGAGCGTTAGATACTCAGTTGCCATGTTCAGATACAACAACATTAAAATTACCTGGTGTAAAAGCAAAAGATATTGAAAAGTATGCCGGTTTTTATAGGTATTTTCCTAATTTTGCAGAAACAGAAATATAATACAGGAAGGGGGAGACCCTTCCTATAATTTTAAGAAAATCTCAAGTTCTTCTTTCTCAATAAAACTTGACATCGAAAACCTGATTGTTGACCTAACTTGGTCAATTGTTAACCCTATAGCAGCAAGAACATGGGATGGCTTACTAGAGCTGCATGCAGAACCAGTAGACGCAGCAATAATAGGAGCAAGGTTTTTTACTAATAGCTCATTATTAACACCTTTAAATTGAACACTAACGATGCCAGGAATCTTTGCTTTGTTGTCACTATTTATATGAATCTGGTTATTGAACTTTTCTTTTAATAACCCGATAAGATGACCCTCTAATTCTTCCAGATTATTTATGTTTTTAGCCAGATTTTTTTTTGCAATCTCCGAAGCTTTCCCCAAGCCAATTATATTATGAACAGCCAACGTCCCGCTTCTAATACCATTTTCTTGTCCACCGCCATGAAGAAGGGGAGTTATCTTGGTTGGAAGTTCATATTCATCATTTTTAATAAATGCAGCACCGATTCCTTTAGGACCATGAAACTTATGTGCTGAACATGATAAAAATGTAATACCTGGGTAATTGAACAAGTCCATTTCAATTTTACTCACAACTTGGGTAGCATCTGTGTGAAGGAAAACATTATTCTCAAGACAAATATTAGAAATTGCAGCCATATCATTCAATGAGCCTAACTCATTATTGCCCCAAATAACTGATACTAAAATGGTCTTTTCGGTTATTTGTTTCTGTAAGTCCGCAGGGTCAATTCTTCCAAATCGATCAACATCCAGGTAGGTAACATCATATCCTTTAGTTTCAAGATACTGGCATGTTTCTAATACAGATGGATGTTCAACCTTAGTTGTTATAATATGGTTTCCTTTTTCTGAATAATGGTCAGCGACACCTTTAATAATCATATTATTGCTTTCAGTAGATCCACTTGTGAATACAACTTCATTTTCCTTACATCCTAATAAGGAAGCAAGTGCATTTCTTGCTTCTTTAACTGCTCTTTTTGCATTTTCTGCAGGAGCATAATATTTACTGGATGGATTGCCATACTCCTCCATTAAGTAGGGGAGCATGGCATCTTTCACTTCAGGATGTAATTGTGTAGTTGCGCTATTGTCTAAATACAACATTTATATCACCTAATTTTCCATTTTCAAAAGGTTTAAGAGAAGTTTCTCATAGTTTCCTGCATGTTTGTACTCATTATTGAGTAGTTCAATTCCTCTTTCCAAATGGGCATTGAAAAGGTCAGGGAAAAATTCTTCGTCCGAAATATTTCGCTTAGCGTGTTGTCTAATTAATGCCTTATAAATATAATCATTTTCTCCGGTCATTGCATTTCGATGTATATCTACTCCTGATTTATTCTCAACAAGTTCAGGCATAGCAGGGATATTTAAGGATAATGAAACTGCAATACGAGATAAAATGTTCCAAGTTAGACCAGTAGCACCTTGAAGGGCCACTAACCGTTCACCAGTTTGTTTTGATGTCTTCAATCGGAAATTCATATGCTCAACTCCATTTGTTTAAAAGGAAAATACTGATTCAATATACGAGTTTCTTTCTTTTCAACATTAAAGTCCAGCATATATTCCTTAGCAATATGCTGCCTCAAAATATCATAATGTTCTTGATCAATTTCTGTGTCAGTTGAAAGAATAATAGCTTGTTTCCCACAATTTGGAATGAATTCTTTCAGAACGGCAGCTTTATGTGTTTTATCTAATCGACCAAGTAATGTATCAAAGATAAAAGGAACTTTTCGGCCAGAACATTTAAATATTGCCCATATGATTGATATAAGCAGAATTTCTTTTTCACCTGCTGATAAGGTGGTCTTCTCAATATAGTCCTTTTGTGAATCGACTAATTTAACATCATAGGTTTCAGAATCTATGATAATAGAAGAGACATAATTGTGCTTTCTAAATATTTTTTTTAGCATAACGGATGCTTCGATTTGAACTTGCTGCAATTTTTTCTTCAATTGAATCTCACGGAATCGACGGCTTAAAGCAATAATTTTCTGTGACTCAAGGAAAGAACTCTTTGTCTTATCATCATCACGCAATGTATTCTGGATTTTATCAATGCCTGAAAGGATTCCTTCCAGATCATTTTTCCAATCATAAATTTGAGCTTCGGTCTTTGATAATTCATCTTCTAAATTTAACAAGTTTTGTTGAGCTTTTTCCATTCTTTGGAGCATATCAGCAAACTCATTAGTATCATCATTTGTTCTTAACTTTTCCCTTAGCTCTTGTAATTCATATAGTTTCGTTTTATTTTCTTCAATAATCATAATACATTCTTTGTCTGCATCACTCATGATCTTTAAGTGTATATTTTCAATTAAACTGCTTTCTGAAAAAGATGCTCCATGAATAGT
Source organism: Cytobacillus sp. C11.1 (assembly GCF_058145115.1). Lineage (NCBI taxonomy): Bacteria > Bacillati > Bacillota > Bacilli > Caryophanales > Bacillaceae > Cytobacillus > Cytobacillus sp. C11.1. Next base: position 3,126,637 of record NZ_CM176935.1, read on the forward strand.
TGAGATGGACTTTTCAGGCTTCATTAAATCCAGTAATTGTTCTTTGACTTTCTTGCTCTCTGAACTATTTATAGATTTGCTGACGGAATGTAATATATTCTGGATTTTGTCATCTGTTAGCTTCTCACCTAGTTGCTTATAAAGTTGTAAAGCTTCCTCATTCTGAATTTGTTCTCTACTTTCATTTAGAAGTCCTTTGGTTAAATAGAAGGGGAGAAGGTTTGAGACAAAACCTCTTATAGATTCCAAATTCTGTTTACGTATTATGTCGATTTGGTTCATATCTTTTATGATCTTTTCTCGTTCACTTTTAACTAATCCGCCAAATTTTTCAAAATCATGTTTATCTCGGTTATATTCATCTAATAGTACTGATTTTTGTGATTTTAAGTCATCTAAATTAGTTAGGGAAGTAGCAATTTTCCCTCTAAGGTCTTTTTCACGACTATTTAACTCAAAAAGTTCCTGTTCCAATGATTCCATTTTTTTGCCGTCTAAAGATTGGTTAGAATAGTATTCAAGATCTTCCTCTAAGGTTTCAAATAAGTCAAGATTGAACACAACCCGCGAGAGGTTTTTTAGGTAGTCAGACAGGAGGTCTTCATTAACAATTCTTGCAATTTCTTCACCATCAAATAGACATAAATCCAATAACTGTGGTGGCATAATTTCTTTTAGTTTTGACTGGAAAAGTTCCTTTTCGTAATCTGTAAAATGTTTGCCATTAGCAACAAGTTCAAAAGTTTCTTTTAAACTTTTGTTTGTGAATTTCCAATAACGGTAAAGTACATAATTAACTTTTTCAAAATCATCAATAAGAGAAAAATCTAATTTAATTCTAAAGTTATTTTCTCCAATCTTTTTTGCATTATGATTTAAAATACTTTGAACTCTTTTATAATACTCTGCGCTTTCTGTTTTAAATCCATATCCATATGAACCGAATAAACCCAGTTTAATAGCGTTAAGCAAAGTAGTTTTACCAGCGCCATTTTCACCGCCAATGAGCACAACATTCTTTTCGTTTTCCGGACTGAAATCAAAGGAATTAGTTCCTCTATAAGCTCCAATATTGGTTAACTGAATCTGATTAATAATCATCTTAAAACCTCAATTTCATCTATAAGTGTAAATAATCTTGCTTAAGAGCCTTTCCGATTTCGTTTATAAGCCCTCTTCTCACTTTATATCCAGAGAATTCTTTTTCTATTGATATAAGTTTCTTGAGCACCTTAATATCTACTTTAAATTGATCAGCCAGTAGTTCAAGATCGGATATTTGTTCATTATCAAAGAGTGGACGGTCATCTATTTCCCAATCAATCGGTTGGTCCATAATTTCCTCATAAATTGTTGGGATTGGGTCTTCCCATTCACCATTTTTAAACCATATTTTTCTTATAGCTTTAAGTTCATCTATACTAATTAGTTCGTAATAAGGATCTTCTGGGTGCTTTAAGTCTTTTTGGACTTTAAGGAGTCTTACTAAAATTTCTTTTCGTGCTTCCATTGTATAAGGTCCTAAACCTAATTGAGCATATTTGAGTACTTTCTCTCCGTCTAGCATTTCTTCCTCATAGGTAACCAAAATCATTTGATCTTCTGGAGCGCTAAGATCAACATTATTAGATTCTATATAACTTTTAAGCTTTTCTTTTTCCATAACAGTGTATTGGTCTAATGGAATTTGCTGTTTAGGTCTTCCAGACTTTTTAGGTATCATGACATGAGGGACGCCATCAATATCTTCAATCCTAACTTCTTTATAATAGATTTGTCCGTTCATTCTATATTTCATTCTTTTTTCTCGATCATCTCTAATACTCGATAGCCAATTTCGAAAATCAAGTAAAGGTCTCATCCAATCATGTCCGCTTTGAATAAAGCCACTTAGAGCTTTATCTTCATTAACAACTGTACAAACCCAGCAGCCAAAACGGCTGTTCCCACACGAGCCAGCACTTTCTTTTACTGATTTATCAACTACAAGTGGACATTCTCCGCTATTCGAATCCTGGTAAAGTCGGTGTAACTCATGATTATCGTCTCCCCAAGGAGAAGGGTGGTTTAATAAGTAGTCCCAAACATCATCTAGCGTAAAACTTCTTATTGGAGCGTAAACATATGCATTTGAAAGAGTCGAGTGTCGCATAAATGTTTTACCTTCTACAGTATGAGATCGGATTACGTTTCCGCGAGTGGCACTTTCGTCTTCACGCACCCCTAATACCATAATAACTTCTCCAAAGGATGAGACTTTGTCCATTATGAACTGGTTAGCAGGATCAATCTTTAAACGATCTGTACACCATCTGAATTGCTGATTAGGAGATGGGTATCCTTTTCCGATAATATTAACCCAAAATGATTGCTTGATAACTGGCTTTACTTTATGAGTTTCAATTGGCAAATCTCTTGTAAGTGCCTCATCTTGAATTCTCCTTAGAGTTTGATTAATTGAATTAATAATTAATGGAGTTTCAACTAAGGTGTCTGATGAGATTACATAAACTTTTTTATGCAATTCTTCTTTGTCCATCTCTGACAGAGCCTCAAACACTAGTTGTACTACTACTGTTGAATCCTTTCCACCGCTATATCCAACTACCCAGGGACGGTTATCTTCTTTATATGCTTTTTTTATATGCTCTTTAGCTTCATCTACATAAGGCATATTTTTTGATAGTAAATTACTGATGATGCCGTTTGTCATATCAAACTACTCCTTGAAAGAATTTATCTTCTAATGTTTGTTCTGCCTCAGTTAATGGAAGGCCTATTAATTGTTTAATTTTATTTGAGGTTAATTGAATTGTATAATTTGTTTTCTGAATTCTGCCGTTTTGGTTATAAGCTCTACCTAACCATTCTGAAGTGTTGCTTCTATTCCAATCAACTTTCTTAAGTTTCTTTATATATTTTTTCCAGTCGTTTTCGTTGTATTTAATAAGATAATTGCCAACTAGTCCCATCGCTTCAATAAATACTCCATGTCCAACAATGTAATTAGCTCTTAGGTCTCTTGGTGTTAATTCCTTTTGAAAGACCAAGTTCCATTCTACAATAGAATCAGTTAAAACTGACCAAAATTGCTTAAGAAATTGTTCTTCTGTTTGGGTAATTTCATCACCCTTAGTTTTCCCTAGTAATTTTAAATTTGTATTAAAAATATGATTTAATGCCATGATTTTGGGAGAGTTTTTCGATAGTGAAACTCTCTCTTTATCTGTATATCTATTAAGTAAAGGGATCGTAGTAATCAAATCTTTGGTAATTAAGGCAAGACGATCACGATGGTCATATAGAATTCCAATTGAAGAGGTTGTATTCACTGCATGTCTATTAAGATCTGAAAAAATTTGCTGAGACTTCCGTAATCCTTCATCATGATAGAAAACGACTGAAATTGTTTCATTTCCTAACTCTGGAGAAATTTTTAAAGCTTCTTCAATTGCTGCTCTTCGATGCTGTCCATCATTTATTAGGAATCTGGCATCTAAGGAAATTCTTAATTGACCAAGATCATTTAAAGAAGAGTCGTTGTTAAAAGGAATAAATTTTATGTCACCATCAATTGAAGCAGTAATAGAAGAGAAAACATAATCCTTTTGGTTTTCAACTATGTAATTGGTCATTTCAGGAATACGTGCTTTATTTAAAATTCTTTGTGACCGATGTTCTGGTGGAATTTCTTCTTCGTCAAACAGAAATATTTTTGGAATAATTCTTAATGGGCACATAGCAACAAAATATTCTTTATCTGCCTGTATACCTCTAATAGCAGGGAAATTATAACTAAAAGTAGCATCCATTTTCATTCCTCCTCATTACGTACGTAATGTTATAAAAATATTATAAACTTAGTTATTTCTATTTACAATAAAAATGCGAACTTTTATTCGGCTTTTCTAATCTGTAAATTAATTGTAAGTAAGGTGGTTACCTTGCTTAAAAATTGGCAGGGGAGTGTGATATGATGAAGTTAGTAAAAGATTAAGCATTCGGAGATGATTTTAGAATGAATACCACAGAGATTTATTTCTTAAATTTCTTAGAAAATATAAATGCAGATGCAGCTTTTATTTCGAAGAAAATGGAAGAGCTGCTTTTTGAAGATCCAAGCAGTTCCATTGTTAAAGCTAGACTATTTGCAGAGGAAATTCTTAATGAAGTCTTTAAGCAAGAGGATATTGAAGCACCTTATTTGTCAACTTTACACGATAAAATTTCCTTTCTTTCCAGAGAAGGTTACATAAGAAAAGAAATTCAGCAATCATTTGATACCATCCGTTTATCAGGTAATAAAGCTGCACATGACGGAAAATTTAACGATATTACTGCTGCTTTCAAGTTGCATAAAGAGATGTACAAGATTGGTGTATGGTTTTATGAAGTTTATTCATCAGAACAAGTCAAGATCCCTTTTTATGAAGTTCCAAAACCAAGACCTAAAGAAAACATTGAAGATATAGTAAAAAAACAAATATTAGAACTCTTAGGAGCAGGTAAGTTTGAACCATCAAAAAAAGTAGCAGTTGAACCAAATACAAATGAAGACGTTAAAGAAGAAGAGTCCACCAAGGAAGAGAAATCTAATTCAATTGAAGAATCAAGACGTCCTTTATTGAAAACAGATTTAAATGAGGGTGAAAGTTATCTTCTAAGAGAGCTAACAAGGCTAAAGGATTCTTCTCAGGAAGCTATTGAAAATGCTAGTCAGTTTAGTTCATTTAAAGATTATATGCATGTTGATAGGAAAATTCAGTTAGACTTAGAGTCCATTTTAAGTTCCCGTAAAAAAGAAGTTAGAGGGAATTTAATTCTACTATGCGGAAGTGTCGGAGATGGAAAATCACATCTTTTAGCTTACTTAAAAGAAAAAAAAGCAGACTTAATAAATGAGTACACAATTTTTAATGATGCTACAGAAAGCTTCTCTCCAAATAAGAATGCAATGGAGACATTGGAAGAAGTACTCAAAGGATTCTCAGACCAATTAATAGAGCAAAATGACCAAAAAGTGATATTAGCTATTAATATGGGTGTTTTGCATAATTTTATTAACACAAAACATAAAGCATACACTTATGATGCCCTTAAAAAATTTGTTGGTCAAAGCGACTTGTTTTCCCAAAATATTACAACTTACTACAGTGATAATTGCTTTGATTTACTCAGCTTTGGTGATTATCATCCATACGAAATTTCGGAACATGGTGCAAAGTCTTCATTTTACACTGCACTATTTGAAAAAGTGTTCAAGAAAACTGATGACAATCCTTTTTATTTGGCATTGCAACAGGATGACAAGAATAATCTTCATACAATGGTTCACGAAAATTATAAGCTTATGCAAAATGAATTTGTTCGTGAGCAGGCAGTTCAACTCATTATAAAATCTATTGTAGTAAAAAAATTAGTTATCTCAGCAAGAGCTTTTCTTAACTTTATTGCAGATATTATTATTCCGGATGAAGTTAAGAGTATTAAGCTCCTTTCAGAATTTGATGTACTTGATAGTTCAATGCCTAACCTGCTATTTAATAGAAAAGACAGGTCTACAATATTAAATGCAGTGAGTCAGCTAGATCCAATTCATAGATATTCCAGTCAATTGATCAGGTTGTTGTTGAGTTAAATACACTAAATGATTGGGATTCTCTAATTAAAGAATATATAAAAGACGAAGCACCCATTAGCTGGTTATCTCCCTTTAAATCTAATGAAAACTTAACTGATTATTCTTTTAACATGTTTTTTGAATCATTTATTCGAATTACTTATCTTACGAATGAAAATTTTTCATCAAAAGTCTCTGATAAAAGTTACTTAGATTATTTAAAAAATCTTTATTATTTTAATACAGGCGATAAGAGAAAAATTAAAGGCTTTTATGATGAAATTAAATCAGCTCTTTTTAAATGGAAGGGCAGTCCAAAGAAAGATTATATATATCTGAATAAGCCTTCAGATAAATATCGCTTAGCACAAAAATTAAATTTAAAACCTACAATTGAACATCTAAAGACGAATCCAAAAGAAATTCTAGATTCCTTTAAGCCTTCCATTGTTCTTGCCTATCATGATGGAGATGCTGATAATAAAATTTTCCTTGATATTGACTATCCTTTATATTCTTTGCTAAGAAAGGTACAAGAAGGATACCGTCCAAATAAAAAAGATGAAGAGGACGCAATCAAGTTTGTTGAGTTTATTGAAAAAGTTATGGCTTTTGGAGAGAAGAAAAAAGAGTTGTTGGTATATTTTCCTAAAGATAAAAAGTTCTACACAATTAAAAAAGATGATTTTGGGGCGTTTATATTTGAAAGGGAGTAAAGTAAATGGTTGAAACAATAGATCGTGAATATTTAAAAGAGTATTTAACCGAAAAAAAGAAGCACGATACAGGTAAAGTTATAGATGTTTTACCTTTTTTAACAAAAAGGACAAAAGCCATAAGAGACTTTAATAAAGTTTTAGGTGAATACGTTCGAAAAGTATGCAATTTAAAATTAGATGAACAAGCACTAAAAAGTCGTGAATTTTACTTATCTGAGGAAGAAAATGAACTAAGTGAACTTATTGCTAGTAATGTTGAGTTCGATGAAGAAGATGACATGTATGATTTTGTTCGTTTCCTTGACCAATACTTATTTAAACAGGATGATATTAACCCTATACACCCCTTCTTATTTAATTATATAAAAGTTGATAAAGAAAATAAAAATGAGTTTAATAAATATGCTCAGTTTATGAGTGAAATTCTTGTCCAAAATAACTCGAAAGTACAATCAATTTTTAAAAATAAAAGTGCAGAAGATATTTTAACAGAACTCATCTTAAGTAAAATGGAAGCTTTAAAGGAGACGAGTAACGAAAAGGCAGACCGTGAATATCAGTTACTGCTTAATCCCCTTATCAAGCTATATCAAGAGGATTTAGTGTACTTAAGTAAATATAAGGATTATTTTTTATCTGCATTTCCGGTCCTAACTCATTATTATGTATTTATGTATGCATGCCAGCTTATTTTTAAATTTGAGCAATTTACTGAAGCTGATTTTGAAAAGATCCAGCCTCTTTACTTTGCTTTGGAATGGGAATCCGTCAGTAAGCGAAGAAAAGCAGTGGATGAACTAGAAGGATTTAAATATATCAAAGAAAATGCAAGTAACCTTTTTCCACATATTCATACCATATCGCATTTGAGTCATAGCTTTGTTAATAGCAATCAAGAAGGAAAATATTCTTTTATTCCTTATAGTATGCTATATAGCGAAATATCCAAACAAGGCAAAGAATTTGAAGATATCTTCCTTCAGGATTTAAAAGTGTGGATACGAGAGTATTCCGAATGGGCTAACGTTAATGTCGATGATCATTCTTCCAATATTCCTGACGCATTCAGAACTTTATTCAAGTGTTTAAGAGAGGGAATGAGCACAGGTGTATGCATTAAGTATGGTAAGAATATCGAAGACCTAGGGGCTAATCAATTTCTAAAAAGCAGAGGCAGCCTAGGGCAAACCTTTAATATAAAACATGATTTCCTGCTTCTCTTAACAGCAGTATCTGTTAAAGACAAGCGAATTCCGCTAAACGATTTATTCCGTGAATTTGAAAAAAGAGGTATTGCGTTTGATCGTTATTCCAAAAAGGAAATCATCAGTTTATTTGATAACTTAAATATTTTAGACAAAAAAAGTGATAGTGGTGATGCTCAGTATGTCAAACCAATTTTATAATTATATTTCTTCATTATTAGTTGAATATTTCTCAACTCGAGGAATAAATTCTGGTGACCGTTTTTATTTACAATTAGACAGTAAAGAAGACGTTTCATTATTTATTCAAGGGTTAAAAAATATTGAAGGAATTTCTGCCTTTAAATATAAACATGAACTCGGCGATCAATACGAAACGTTCTGTATCCCTTTTGATGGCACCAAGCTCGTAGTTGCTTATACATCAGAATTTGTAAAACCTGATTTTCTTGTAACGCTAAGAAACCTGGTTGGAGAACAAAAGGGAGCCTGGGGAAATACAGCATTACTTAGTATCGTTGCAGAACAGCTTGATTCCATCCAAGGGGGCAGCAGCGATCTACAAAAAGAAGGTATGCCTCTACATCCTTCTTCCCTTTTTAATAAACTAAAAAATGAAATTGAAAATAGTATCTTAGGAAAAGAAGAACAGATTATCCTTTTGGATAACCTTGAAAATTTAATAAATGAACAATCATTTCAACACATTACTTTTTTTGATTTTGAAGATATATTTGCAACTTTGCAAAAGGGCTCTATAGAGGATAAGGAGTACCATAAGTTTGGACTATTTAAAGATCCTGATCTGGCTAAGTTCAAAGGAAAAGAGCAAAGACAAAGACTAAAAGACAATAGAGATTTTTTTGAATTTGTTAGGAAAGTTCATGACTTTGGCCTTGAGCAAGGGGAATTAGAAAAAAGATTTACCCCTGAAGGAGCTAAAGAGCTAATGGGGGAAGAATGGAAAGAGTCGCTCTATACCCGAGTCCATAAATTACATGAGGATTATTTAGAGATAAATAAAAAAATGAAGGCTGAATTAAAAAATATTAATGTCCAAGATAAATTAATATTTTGGGATAAACCTCAAAAAGATACTTCAGCCGGCCAAAGAAGAAGATATATAATTGTTTTTAACCCTGATAACAAAGAGGAAGTGCAACTGGATGTCGCATTCAGCTTAGGCGGTAACTTAAAAAGCCTATCCTCTAATTTTCTAAAAGGACAAAAAAAATTTGAGGGAATTTTAGATTCAAAAGTTAAGGTAACTAATATTTCAGCAGTTATTAAAACGGAAAAAAATAAGCCTACGTTTGTTAAATTTGCCTATAAACATGATAATAAAGCAACTTTAGGAGCCGAATTCAATATTGCTGTTCTGCCTATTGAACCTCTTTACCTTGATCGATATAAGTCTACTTATTCAGTTGATCCTATAGGTGAAAGTATTGAGCTGCAATACGAAGAGGATGAATTATCTTTTGGAAATGGCATGGAAATTAAAAAAGAAGAAGTTTTGGAAGATAATTCAATCTATTCAATTACCGAAGATGAAAAATTGAATATAAGACCACTTCCTGAGGCATTTAATGACAATGATGAATTGAAAATCAAAATAAAATTTGATGAAACTATCGTTCCTTTACTTTTAAAGAATGAGCTGCCAGAATCAATGCCTATTAATGGCCAAAGAATATGGAAGTTAGTAAGGGAAACAGGCAAAAACATTCAGTGGATAAAAGAAAATAATCGTCTGGTTCTGGAAAACAGGGAGTTCTATTTTCATTCAGAATACCGAGAGTTTTTTGAGTGGGAAGATGATTGGATCGAAAACGGTTTAAAAAGTGCAAGACATGAATCAGACCATTTATTGCCTTTAGATCTCAATTTAAGTGATGAATTAAGAGAAGTATATAGCAGGTTTATTACTTATTTTAAAATCAGTAATACCATTCCTAGCTTGTCCTATGTATCCGAAGACTTTAAAAAGCGAGCTATCGAATATATTGAAGTTTATTATAACGAAATCAATAGTTTTAAAAATGGTGCGCCAGCAGGAAGAAAAGGAAGAGATTTATTTAAATTAGGAACGATCTTCTCTAATGAAATAGTCTATTTCACCCCGTTTCATCCTGTTATGGTTGCATTTAAGTTGAAAATTTATGATTTATTGAAGTCCGAAGAAGTTGATAATAGTATTCTAAATCGATTAAGTCCTGATGCACTAATCCCATTTATCTATGATGAAAATGAAATCTTATATAAGCCATATCATCAGCAAGCCGCTTTTGATTGGCTTACATTTAAACCTGTTAATAAGGTATCTGTTTCAGACGCAAATCAATATTTAGCAAAGGTAGTTACTGATAAAATTATTCAGTTTAAAGAACATTTTTCATATTTGTTTGTCCAAAAGTCAATGGCTCCATTTCAAATTAATATTATAAATATAGCTAATGATAAAGAAGTCATCAGAGGAATTTTCCAATGGATGTTAAAAGAAATTGATAAAGATGGTTTTCAAAATTTAAAACCTGTGGAAGTTACTCTTTATAAAGATGAAAGTGTTGAGAGCTATTTTGACTTATTCGCAAGAATAGAAACAGTTGTGGAATTTGAGAATCTATTTGATGTAAAACTCAAAACAAAAGAATTCGATGCTGAAGACCTTTTGAGAGTAATAAGAGAAAAACTTTACTTTTATAAGCAAGAGCCAAATGCTAAATTAAGGTATGCTCATATTTCATTCTATAAAATGCATGCTCAAGAGCATCATGCAGTACAGCCGATAGACGAAATGAATTCGGGAATTGCAATAGAGGGCATATATTCAAGTGTTCCTTCCATGAAAGATGAAGAGAACTATAAGAGTGGGTTTGGTACAAAGACTTATGGATTAAGTGATAAAAATTATTTAACTAACACTGCTTTCTATGTAAACGAACTTGCAGCTAACTTAAGAAACGGCGGTAATGATAGCTATAGAAAAGGCGAAGCAATTTTTTCAAGAACCACTACTGCTGATGAAGAAACTTTGGAGAAAATTTTCAATTCATCGTATTGGGTCACTTTTGTAGATCCTTCTGTAGACTTGGAGTTCTTTAATAAATATGATGGTAACTTAGTCGTTATACATTATAGTGACCAATACTCTTCGTCTAGCAGGTATGATGCTATAACAGTAACTGATAAATCTCAGCAATATTATGCAGTAATTAAAGAATTTTTATTTCAGAAGGAAGTAGAAGGAACAGAAGAAAATGTCTTAAACACCATAAAAGCTTTTAATACTTTTAATGGGGAATGGCTACTGCGAATAATAGGCAGTAAAGGTCACTATGATAAGGAGAAACTTAGTATCATTTCTGCTATTAAATATTCTGTTTCTTATTTTGACCACCCCAATATTTTATGGGTTCCTGTTTCTTTGGAAGAGATACTAAGAGTTGCTGGGGCTGTTAGCCTAAATAAATCGGATGGTATATTCACCGCGAAAAATTTAGGGGTAAAGGGAAGTCACAGTGATGACCTTCTTTTAATTGGATTAGAATCAATTGAAGATAAAATTTCACTTCATTTCTATCCTGTTGAAGTGAAAATTGGTCTAAATAAGGGTGAAGTACTTGAGAAAGCTCGGAAGCAAGTACATCAAACCAAGAAATTATTCTTGGAAGCTTTAACAGGCGAGATAGGCAGCACCTTTAAAGGAAGGTTCTATCGTAATTTTTTTGCACAATTGTTAATTTCAAATGCCAAGAAGCTCGCGCAAAGTGAGTTTTGGGAAGAGAAAAGTTATGTACTGTCAGACAAAATCATCGGAAAGCTATTAAAGGATGAGTATTCCGTTTCTGATCATTTAAAAAGTTATATAGGTGATGGAGCGATCCTCTCTTTTCAAAAGAGTGCCTATCATAGAAGTGCAAAATTAGAAGATAATGTCTTATTGCTAAATCTCACGGAAAAAGATGGATATGAAGGGCTGGTAACCCCAATAAAAGAAATGAGACATTGGATTCAAGAAGAGCCTAACGATTTCATCAAGGAAAAAATGCTTTCATCCTTATACAAAGCTGGAACAGATATGGCACAGGAAATTGATGAGGGTAGAGAACTCCTACTCCATACAGGTGTTGAAAAAGAAGAGTATAGAGTTAAAGAGAAGGAAAACTTCTCGGCAGGACAAGATGTAGTGGATCAGAGTGTTGATGAAAAAGAAAGTAAGGTATCTTTGGATATTGACACTAATCAAAGAGAAAAACCAGAGGATGTAGGATTAAATTCCTTAAGTGAGACAGAGATTGATACTGAACGAAGTGATAAAGGTGAGGAAGAAAAAATTACTGAAAAAGATACAGAGGAATTGGAAAGTCAATATAACTTGCCTGATGTAAGAATAAGAATTGGAAAAGCTGAAAATTCAAATCGTGATATATATTGGGAATACGGAAACAAAGGCCTAGCTAATAGGCATCTATTAATATCTGGTAAATCAGGACAGGGAAAAACATACTTCATGCAATGTTTATTGCTAGAAAAATCAAAAATGGGGATCCCGAGTATTGTAATTGATTATACGGAAGGTTTCTTACCTAACCAACTAGAGCCAGAATTTGTGAATTTCTTAGGAGATAAATTAAAGCAAAAAATTGTATATAGTGAACAGCTACCTATTAATCCTTTCCAAAAAAACATTCGAGATATTGGCGGAATACAGCTGCCAGAATCTAATACGGATGTTGCTGAAAGAATTAAAAGTGTGTTCGCAGCTGTTTACAAATCTTTAGGAATTCAACAGCAAAATGCAATATATGAAGCGGTATTAAATGGATTAGATTCATACGGTGATGAAATGAGCCTAGTAAAACTAAAAGTGCTGCTTGAAGAAGACGGCTCAAACTATGCTAAAACAGCATTATCACAAATAAGGCCTTTAATAGACCGCAATCCATTTAGCAATAAGAATACACTTAATTGGAAAGATATTGTTGAGAGTAATGGGGAAGTGAATATAATCCAGTTAACTGGATTCCCAAGGGATGTCCAACTAATGATTACTGAGTTTATTTTATGGGATTTATGGAATTACTCAGTAAGAAACGGGAATAAAAACAAGCCAATGCCTGTTATTATGGACGAAGCACAAAATCTCGATCATACTGAAAAATCTCCATCTGCTCGAATACTGACTGAGGGACGTAAATTTGGATGGTCCGCCTGGTATGCTACCCAGTTCTTAAAATCTCAATTAGATTCCGATGAATTAGCTAGGCTTCAAAATTCAACCCAAAAAGTATACTTTTCTCCTCCTGAACAAGAGCTCTCAAATATTGCTGCGAGCTTATCAAAAGATAATCAGGATAAGAAATATTGGGAAAACATACTTGCTAACCTCAAAAAAGGGCAATGTATAGTTCATGGTCCAATTTTAAAAGAAAATGGGGAACTGTCTAATCCTACTGTTACGGTTGTTGACATCGTTTCACTATCAGAAAGAATATAAAAAAAATCCCACCGCAGCAGCTATAAAGCGGTGGGATTTTTTTATAATAAGGTTAATCTTAAATCTTCCATTGAAGTTTTATTAATTATTACTTGATTGATTTCTCTCAAACCATTTTCAATAAAAGCAAGCATATGTTTGTGCAGTTCATCTTCATCTATTGAAGAATTGACTTCATTTATAATTAAATGTTTAAACAAAAGAAACTCTTTTTCTTTTATGATACCATCTGGAATAGTCCATTTGTTTTTACCACTCGTATATTTTTCTGTAACAGGTCCATTAGCAATAGAAATCCCCTTGGAAAGGGCTAACTTAACACCCATAGGCCGATCTATTTCCAAGACTTCAGTTAATGTATCGAGTATGGCTTTACCCTCCTCAGATAGTGACATTCTTTTGTTAGACATTTAATCACCCCTTTACAAATTTAAAATATCCATCTCTAATAATGGTGTATTTTTTCTCTTGATTATAATCAAGCATATATTGCTTGTAAGAGTTTTTCTCCATAAGTTTTACATATTCTTGAGTAATCTCTGTGTCAGTCGACAAGATAATGACCTGTTCACTTAGTTCTTTATAATAATGGTTCATTAAGTGGTTTCTATGATAGCTATCTAGTCGCCCAAGTGGAGTATCGATTACCATAGGGAGTGACAGATCTGAGGCTTTAGTAAGAGCCCATATCAATGCAGAAGATATCATCTGCATTTCACCTGCAGAACGATCTTGAATGCTTACTTCTTGCATTCGATCATTATATAGTCTGATAGTATAAGTATTAATATCAAACTCGATCTTTCCAAACTCATCTTGTTTTCTAAATAATTGGCCTAACATCTTTGCAAATTCTTCCTTAATATATGTGGCTTTTAAGGCTGTTACTTCAGTGACATATTGCTCCATTGCTTTAATAGTACGCAAAACTTGATTGTTTTGTTTTTTCAGGGAATCTAAATCTTCATCTTGTCCTGATAGCCTGCTCAGGTTATTTAGCAGCTTAGATTTTTCTTCGTTAGCAGCATTCAGTTTGCTAGATATTGACTTGAACCTTAAATTAATCTCGCCAAATTTTTTAGCCAATAAATCAATCTTATTGCTTTCTTCTTCTACATTAACTGCTTCCGGTGCATTTCGGATCTCAATTTCCAAATTGTCGAACTCTAGCTGAAGTTTTTCAATTTTATTAATCATTTCAGTAACTGGCATTTTATCTTTAATAGAAAGGTTCATTAAATATGAATAGTCACTATTAGAAATATCATGTATTTCTTGGAAGCCCTCAGGAACTAAATTTCTTAAATCATTTTCTTTAATCCAAATTTCCTCTCCAAGCTTTTCTATTTGTGTTAATTGTTCTTGGGTTAGGGCAGGAGTAATGCTCTTTTCTAATAATTGATTCATAAAGTTTCGGTAAGGTGTTAGTGAAGCATTTTGTAATATTCGCTTGTGATTTACCTCGTATTCTAGTTTTAGTTTCTTTTTCAAGTTGGCAATTTTGTTTCTTAACATAATATTAGTCATGTTTTGATGTAAAAACGAATTGAGTTCTTCTTTCGCTAGCTTTAATTCAGTTTCGATACGTGATTGTTTCTTTACGATCACTTCTCGGGATTTGGAGTTTTGTGCAATTTTATTATTTCTTTCTTGTTTAGCTGCATTAATAAGACCTTCATACTTCCTAATTTCTGATGAAAGTTTAACTTTTTTTGTTTCGAGGGTAGTAATCGTTCCTTTTATTTCTTCAAGCTCTGTATTAATGCTATTGAGTTTCACTTGGCTTACAGATTTTGCTAACTTATTTTCTATGGAAGCTTGAAGTGCTTTAAGGTCTGTTAATAAAAGTTTATATGCTTGCATACCTGTTATTTTGTGTATGGCTTCTTTCATTTCATTACTATTTTGCCTTAAAATAATATCTTTAATTTCTTCACCATCAAAGATAAAAAATGGAGCTGCATGATATGGAATAATTCGATCAATAAATTTATTAAATACTTCAATGTTATCGATTCTTGCATGCTTGGCAATCCTTGATCCAGGTTTCTTTACATCTAGATCTCTTTGTTCGTGAGTCATTCTCTTTAATTGATCGAAATACCATTTCACTTTAAGTGTCCATTCTTCACCTGAATCGGTTTCTAGAGAGAGCGATACTGAGCATTCTCTTCCGCCTTCATCAAAGAAGGTATTATTGATTACATTTGAAAACAACCTCTTATACTCGCTTTCGGACATTCCTCTTTTACCGAATAGAACGTATATGATTGCTTTTAAAATTGTCGTCTTTCCTGCACCATTTAATCCACCTAGAAGAATAATATTTTGTCCAGTTTCTTCCCTAACTTCTTTAGGAATATAAAGGTCAATTTCTTGATGTCCATAATAAGTTTTATAGTTATCAAAAATTAATTTCTTTAGTAACACTCTTATCACCTAACTATTATTTTTGGTATGGAAATAAAATAAGTCTTTAAACTCTTTAATTCTTGCACCTTGGGTCACATTTTCGTAGGATAATTTTTCAGCTGACTTAATAAGATCCTTTGCTAATTTAAGCGGGATATCATTCTGGTTACAAATTTTTGCGAGAAGCTCAAGTTCTCGTCTTTTTATTTCTTTCATTTCTATCACCTTCGTTTATTATGGTTAATAAAGGATATTTAATTAAATAACTACTAAAATCTTAACATATATGTAGTTAAATTTTACAATTATGTTACAGTGCAAATATTACCATAGAAGCCTTTCAAAAAAAAAGAAGGGTATGTACTTAAAATAAACCAAAGGAAGGATGGTTAATATGGGCTGGGACCTAAAAGTTGGGGAAATTAAATCTACCTATGTTACTGATGAAGATATATGGAAAGTAATCAATAACTTTTTCTCCCGATCCTATACAACTATGTCATATAAGTATGGTTTTTTTAAAACACTTATTGAAAATATTTATAATGTAAATCAAAATCTTGAACTTGATTATAATAAAATGTTTTATTCTTTTGCAAAAATATATTGGAACTTGGTTGTTCATCATAAATTATGGCAATCAAACAATAAAAATCAGGCTTCAAGTATTCAAAACTTACTTGAAGGCTACTGTGATAAATACTCAATTCCTCCAGAATGGACATTTGATAATCTTGATCACAAAATTCAGTTAGATATTATTACAGATATAAAAAAGGCAGGGAAAAGGTATGTAATTGGAGCGTTTTACGGTGATACGAAAGGGTTATTTTATGAATTTGATCGAAATAATGAGTATTTTAAATTTAATTTGCCGGTATATAAATTCCTGCAAAAACATCAAAAAATGATTACGTATTTGACGAATTATCATTTGGCATTATTTTTAGAAAAGCATAATTCTGTACCAAATATAAATTATCTATTAACCAAAATTGAAAATGTTTCAAAGCGCTCTTCTTTGAATCCGTTTTATCAAATCTTGTTAAAATACCAAGAGAATGTATGCTTTTATTGTGAAAAATCCCTAAATAGAAAAAGAAATACTTCCCATATTGATCATTTCATTCCATGGAGTTTTGTGCAAAATGATAATTTATGGAATCTTGTACTCTCATGCCCGACATGTAATCTTAAGAAGAATGACAAATTAGCAGAAAAAAGCTTTTTGTATGAATTAGTGGAAAGAAACGAAAGATTGATAAGTACGATTAATCAAGATGATATTGACTTTTTCAGCAATTATCAACCTGAAAAGCTAGTAAATCTTTATCAATATTCAAGTTTTAACGGCTATATAGATAGATGGAGACCTAACTAATTATAAAGAAAACCGCGTTGTGTATTTTTATTGGAAACTCACCAAAAAATGTTCATTTGTACATTAAGAAAAAATTCATCTATATTATTTAATGACTTGATAGATATGTTGGACTTCGCACTGTAAATCCTATTGTATAAATCAATAAAGTGAGGAATCTTTATGCCTATTTATAACAAACTAGTTCGTGATCGTATCCCTGAAATTATTGAAGGAACAGCCAAGAACTATTCAACTAGAGTTCTTGACCAGTCAGAATTTATTAAAGAACTAAAGAAAAAGAGTTTCGAAGAACTGGAAGAGTATATTAATGCGAATAATCATGAAGAGGCGCTTGAGGAGTTAGCCGATTTGCTTGAAGTTATTCGTGCACTGGCTGACTCTCATGGTGCATCGATTGAGAAGGTAGAAGAGGTACGTAAGGAAAAAGCTGAAAAACGCGGTGCCTTTAAGGAGAAGATCTTTTTAATCGAGTTGGAACAATGAGAAGGAAACAGTAGTCTAATGGAGCAGTTCTAAATGGTTGTTCACCGTTAGGATGGATTTAGAGTCCGCTGTTATAAAAGAAGATGCAGATTCCTTTTTAAGTGACCCAGGAAAATCGATGAATACCGGCTGTATTATCACTTTGAACGAAAGGGAGGAGAAGAAAGTGAAAAGAGGTTCTAGGGAAGAAATCAGACAGAACCCCGATAAGTTTGCTAATGAGCTGCTGAAGAGAATTAAAAATAGAGGGAAGCCGGAACTTAAGCTGATTATCGGTGGGAAGAAATAAGAAATTGTTATGGAGAATCCATTAACAGATAAACAGGTTATCAATATTAAATGACTAAAAGACACTTTTGAGGAGTGTCTTTTAATCATAATGTATGTATTCATATAGGTTAATTATGTTAACAAATGATAAAATATGCAGTTGTATTCCCTTGAAACAGAGGTATTCCATCAAATCCTCTTGGCTATGGATTCTATTAAACGCTGTTGTACAACATATATTTTTTAATATAAACACTTTACAGATAGTATTAACTATGTTAAATTCTATTTATCGAATGATTCTGAAATTTCAAAAAAGATGGTGTGAGTAAATGAGTTGGACTGCTGGCCCATTTAAACAGGAACTTATCAAAGATTATAATAATATCAACCTTCTTTTGTTTAACATTGGTGTCAAAAGTCAAAGAATCGACTTTTTGGGGGATAAGATATTAATTTTCGCCTATCATAAGAGAATTCCATCTCTTAAACATTTGGACGAGATTAATCGCTTTGTAACCCGAATGACTGACATTGCCATCATAGATAGTTATAAGGAACATTTAAGGAAAGTCCTTGAAGAAAAGTACGGGATGAAGGTACTTTCTATTTTGAAGGATTATGATCCCATTACTGAACTTTCTGGTACGATTATTACCTTGGATCAAGATACAAGTGCCTATATTTCCAGGGGATAAAACTAAATAAAGGTGACTGGTCCAATGAACTCTTTAGAGTGCATAAAAACCGTCAGTACAATCTTTCAGACTGCCGTCTGTTTGATTTGTGCTGACGGTTTTTTTTATAAAAAAATAGAGGAGGCAACAACATTATGAAAATAGTAGAAGATGTATTGAATGCGCTGGATGAGCTTACAGGAGGCAGAGTGATTAAATCTCTAAATGATATTACTAGAGGGGAGCATCCCTTTGTCATCATGAAGTCTTCCAACCTTCCCGGAAAAGAGATCATTGAAACGCCTGGTCTTGTCTATGGTGAAATGAAAAAAGAAGTAAAAAAAATAGCCGTTGCTATGACAATGACAGAGGGATGTATCGAACTTGCCGGCGCTACTGGTGTCGATGCGATTGTTGCTCATCATCCGATAGCTGAAGCGGCTAATTCAGGTGGTGTTATTTTGAAAAATTATCTGGATTTATATAATGTAGCTGCATTTGAATTGCATGAAGCTTTCCATGGGTTACATCCTGGTATCCCTTTTTTGCACGGCCATCAGGTATACAGGACAGAGGTCTCTTATGGAGGAGTACACGGAAATATATTATATGTGGGAAAAGTACTTCCAGAGGTAAACACACTAGGAGATATTTTAAACCGGTTGGACAACTTTATGGGTCTAGAGGACGAAGAGGCTTTATTACATACAGAAAAGGAAATACGCAATAGTTCATCTATGACTGAAACAAGTACAGTGACACGTGGGCGAATCGTTTGTGGAGAAGAAACCAGCCCTGTGAACAATATTGTGCACATTTTTCCGCATACAGGATTTTCCCCTGATCATTTACGTCAAGTCATCAAAGAACACCCGGAAGCTGATACTGTTCTCGCTTCGATTAGCCGGGTTTATGATGGACATCCTCTTATTGAAACGGCTAAGGAATTAGGACTTAATTTTATTATTGGAAACTGTCATGTGTTAGAAATACTTGAAAATGGTTTACCTTTAGCTTATGCCTTAGACAGATTGCTGCCTGGTGTTGAAGTGGTTGTTTTTCGAGAACGTGTGACAAGCATATCTCTAAATGAAATGGGGTCTCCTCAATTAAAGGAATATGCAGAAGAAATGGCAACTGGTTATCTTTTGAAAAAAACGGCTGTCAATCCACTATAAAAAAGGAGTGCAAGTAGATGAGTGAGGTTAAATCCTTAGTACAAAAAAATTTAGAAATAGAAGAGAATAGTGTCCCGATTCCTTTAACTAGAAAATGGACCCGAATCGAAGTAGTGGGTCTTGGGTTAGTCATAATCTCACTTTTAGTA
Source organism: Cytobacillus sp. C11.1 (assembly GCF_058145115.1). Taxonomy (NCBI): domain Bacteria; kingdom Bacillati; phylum Bacillota; class Bacilli; order Caryophanales; family Bacillaceae; genus Cytobacillus; species Cytobacillus sp. C11.1. Next base: position 3,146,234 of record NZ_CM176935.1, read on the forward strand.
TTGTTGCTCACGCCAGGAACATTAGCTGGTTTATTTACTTCCATTGTCGATAACGTTTTCCCTATTATCGTAGAGGTATTCTTAACCGGCACTGTTGGAGTTTCAATTATGGTTAGTGTCATTATTGGCCGGGTACTGGAAAGGCTAGGGTTTACTGATGCTTTGATTCGGATCTTTATCCCTGTTACAAAGCTGATGAAAGTGAATTCGGCTGTTATTATTCCAAGTATATATAATATTCTTGGTGATATTAATGCTGCCGGAAAAATTGCCGGACCGATTTTGATCCGTTCGGGAGCAACAAAAGCAGAGCAAAAAATAGCGGTAGCAACCATGGTTCAATCGCAACAGTCCTTTGCTACATTTATGTTAGGTATGGTTGCTTTAACCGCTGTTGGGGCTAATGCCTTTGTCGTTGTTGTGTTAGCGGTTTTTATGCCTGTCATCATTGTCCCTTTTCTTCTATCTAAAACCCTTTATCTGGATACCAGGGCTGTTCAAATTGAGAAATTGCCTCAATTCACACCTAATACAGGATTTCTGCCTACATTGTTTAATGCAGCCCGGGAGGGAGCAGAGCTTTTATTCCTTCTTATTATTCCGGCTGCAGCTGTCGTTTTTGCTGGTATTGGTGTTTTGGACTATATAGGGATTTGGTCAAAATTTGAATCCGGCTTGTCGACAGTATTGTTAGCTTTAAATATTCATCCTGAAACCGGTATTCTTTCAATATTGGCTAGCCCGGCGCTGGCAATGGCCCAGTTATCAGAAGTTGCTGGAACTTTGGATCCGCGTTTGGTCATTGGATCATTCGTGTTAGCGTCATCCGGTTTACCATTGTCTACTATCTTTGGTCAAGTCCCGGTTATATGGGCAGCTAATTCTGAACTTAGTGAAAAAGAAGCAATGGGAGCAGCTGTATTAGGAATTGTCATGCGCATAATTACAGCCTTTTTAATTGTTTATTTCCTAACACCGATATTAGTTTAAGAGGATGAGATGTGAAGATCATATGCAAAGAATATAAATCTGGCTGTTTATAGGAAAAATGAGCTGGTGGAACCGCCGTTATAGCTGGAAATATATCATAGTTATTCAGCGGTATTATATGGTTTTTAAGGCGGCAGATTATTTGCCATTCTATAATTTGGTGATTATAAAGGAAAGATCCATATAAAATTGATTAGATGAGGTTCTTTTTATTGATTGGGGATCTAAATAGAGCACTGTTCTTTTTGTAAGATTGTTTTCCTTTTGCCATAAGTGTAGAACAGTTGTTCGTTCAATAGGCTCCATAATCCCTTTATCTGGCACTAAGAGTTCAATTTTAAGATCAGCCAGGGGGGATTCTGGACGGCTAATGAGCTTACAAGAGGCTGTTTGTAAAGGTTCAAAGCGGTTTATTGTATTTTCGGATAAATGGTGGATCCTCCCCGTAGCTGCAATTCTTTTCTCAGGGAGAATCATTCCGGATTCATGGTAGATGTCTCTCCCGATTGATGAAGGAATCTTTTTTTTGTTCCATAAAATGGACATTGAAAAAGTGTCGCCCGGTAAAACAGACCATGATCTTTTTGATATCAGTTCAAACCCAATAAAGGACAAGGCTCTCCCCTCTTTTCTATTTGCTCGATACTGATGTTTATGCTCTAGAAAGCCAATGATAACTGGTTGATAAATAAAATTATCGAGTAAAGGGTGTTTCCTGAATATTTACTAAAAAATTCTTAGATAGAAATTCTTTCTTTAGAGGTTTGATTATAGAAGTCAGTTTGAAGGTAATCTTTAAATATAGTTTATGAAAGATGGTTTTGGTTGAGGATGTCCATTCTAAAGAGACATCCTTTTTTTTGTTGCAGAAAAATAAGTGCCTGTCCCCAAGCCCTGTAAAGCTTTACCGTACTTGGGGACAGGCACTTTTTATCAAGTAATTAATCTTCTGCAAGAAATGACAAAGAAGAAGTAGCCAAGAAAGGAAAAGCTTCTTCAAGATTATCAGGAATTAAAACTCGAGCTAGGCAGAAGACCAACTTATTTGGAACTGCATCTAAAAGGTGCAACAGACTCTGTCCAATATAAGCAGGAATTCAAATCTTATCACGGTTTCCTGGCATGGGCAGACGAGTTAGATGAAAGTGAAAAAAGAGTGTACAGCCGATATAAGGACTGGTTGTTAGAGGTTGAAAGAACAGGAATGGCAAAAAGCTACAAAATGGTTGTACTGCTGGCAATGTTAGAAAGAGGGCCAGCTCACTGGTATGATCCTATTACTCCAGAAGAGGTAGCACCATTTTTCCATCACTATTTAATGGAGAAAGAACACCGGAAACGAATTGATTTCTCTGACAAAGCATCTAAGAGGTTATGGGATTATGATGAAGCAGGGGTTAGCAGTTTGATCAGCCGGATGCCTATGACCAAATGGAGTGGAAGTTCAAAAGGGCTAATTAGTTTTGAGGACGGTATTTTTAAGCTAAAGTTTAATGTAGATAGAGATGATGAAGAGATTTTATATGGATGGACAAAAGAGATCTGTGAGTACCGATTACATTGGCATTTTGAACGGAAGGGCAATTCCTCAATAAGTTAAGAATTCGTTAGTTATAAAAATGTGAAAGAACCGACCAATTTTATTCGGTTCTTTATACCTGATACCTAGTAAACCAAAGCAGGTATTACTTCTGCCGATTTACTGCCGTTATTCATTAAAGGTGTAAAGTGAGCTATTTAATCCTTATGTTTAGTCTTTTAAGGATACTACCACTGGTGTTCATTAATAATTTCGAATATCTTAGGGTGGATTTTGAGAACTATATAAGGTGAGAAAGTTCATGATGCAAACAACATGTTTGAACAAATATTCCATATGGACTGTATTAGTATAAGCCAGAAGTATTTCAAGATTTACTTTAATTATCCATAAAATAGTACTTCAAGTCGTTGGATTACTCCTATCACTTCCTCCATTAACTTGCTTTCATCCTTCTGATTAAGCTGCAGGAGTATATGATCTAAACTTTTTTCTACTTCTTCTTGAAGCAACTTTTTATCCATTAAGAGGTCTTGTGGCTTGAGCTGACTATACTTATTTTTTTGGTAGTTGGTTAAACATTTTTTAAATGCTTTTTTAATATCAGCTGTTTCAATAGCTCCATGACAAGAAGCACATAGAGTTACGAGGTTATCCTTGTGATGAATCCCGCCTTTATTCCTAGGAATTTTATGATGTACATGTAAGTCTGTTTCACCTTCGCAAATTACACATCTACATCCGTCTCTATCTTTAACCTCCTTTTTGAGTTGTTCAGTAAAAGGTTTATGCCAGAGATTGCTAAATGTAATATTGCCTCCTTTTTTTTGAATAATATCCATAACTTCTAAGTGTGGACCAATTATCATCTCTACCAAGCTCATGATGCTATCGGCTAAATTATCTTGTGAATCTATTTCTTCCTGTTCATAGTTCTCTTCGGTTGCTGCCTCATCAAATACTATTTGAGACAACTCCGCTACAAAAGGAACTATTGTTTTACGATCTATTTCAATTAAATCTCTAGCTTCACTATAAAAGGTTTTTAAGTCTATAGTTTTCCATTCCTTAATGTGGTGCTTTAAAACAGTTGGTATCATATTTCTCCATGAATTGTCGATTTTTGGAATATTTGAGTTTTCTATGGTTCTTGTGATGCCTTCCTTATATTTTGATAAAACTTCTAGTGGGTCGTAACTCTCTAGCTCATCTTCAAGTTGAAGATCCTCTAAAACACCTAAAAAATCTTCTAATTCATCTCGGCGGTTTAATTTGTTTGTAACACTTAATAAAACTTGCACTTCCTTTTCTATGGATTCTATGGTGAGTTTGTTCCAATTAAAAATTGACAATTTCACATAGATTGGTACTTCAGAATGCCATTTCTCTGTTAATGGAATGGAAATCTGCTTCCTTGTATTTTCTAAATGTTTCAAGAATACAGATAAATCTTGAGTTATTAAGTTATCCTCGTCCCTAAGGGATTCAATTTCAGAAAAGGGAATATGGGCCCAGTCCTCAAACAAATCTTTATAATTATACAATTCCATCTCATTCACTAAATCAATAATTTGCTCTATCAATTCATTTTTTTTGTATTTAATTGATGTATGATTTTCTTTTTGCATTAACTCTACTTTAGTTTTTTTAATTTTGGTCTCAAAAGGTGTATGCGGAATTACCGATTGATCACTCATACTTACTAGGAGATTTAACAGTACATTTAGTTCTTCTGTTGTCAGGTTTGGCATCTTTCTAAGAGTTTTTATTTTTAAAAAAGGTATATCTTCCCATCCCTCAATTTCCTTTACATTTAAAACATCAACAAGATTAATAATGTTATTAATTATTTGATCCCTTGTATACATTTGCTACACCTCTGGTTTTTAAAAAATTTCAAAATTTTATAGGGGAATTATGGTTTTTAATGACTTTTGTACCTAAGTTAATTATACAATGATTTGAACGATCCAGGGACTTTATAAAGGATACTCATAGGAAAAGGTGACAATTTAAGATTGGAGGTACTAACTAATAAAATGTGATCCTGGGTATTTTCTTTTTATATTCTAGTAGTTTAAAAAATGAGCGGATTTTACGGATATAAATGAACTTAATTAGAATTAGAGATTCATTGAACATAATTTAACAAGTGCCTCCCCTCGAATCAAAACATGAAAACACAAGACATGGAAAGCATTCTTGCAAATCTGCGCAAAATCTGTCTTGCACTTCCCGAAGCTGTTGAATACATCGACGAATTCGGTCACAATACTTTTAAGATCAATGGAAAATCAATCGTGATATCAGGTGAAAGTAACAAAGGGTTCAGCCTGTCGTTCAAGTCAGACCGGGAAACACAGGGTTTACTACTGCAGAAAGAGCATTTTTTCAAAACCCCATATATAGGACAACACGGCTGGGCATCGTCCTAAATCCAGATGGGGAAGACTGGGATGAATTAATCGATCTAATTCAAGAAGCCTATTTACGTGCGGCACCGAAGCGGTTGGTTAAGGATTGGATGGAGATGCATAATAAGTGAAGAAAGGCGGATGATCTGCCTTTCTTTTTTGCGTTCTCGGCTTACAGAATCTGCTCAACAAAAATGAAGAGGCATCTATAGATAAAATTTTCAAAATATTGTTTCAATTCACTCCCTTTTATGGTAATATCATAATTAGTTATGGGAATACTGTAATTATTTTTAATATACAGAAAGGATTTTACTTATGGAGGAAATTTATAAAAAGATAAAACAACTGCGATTTGAGAGTGGAATGACCCTGAAGGAACTAAGTGAAAAGACAGATTTATCTGTAAGCTTCTTATCTCAAATCGAAAGAGGGGCATCCACCCTAGCTATTACTTCATTAAAAAGAATTGCTGAAGCCTTTGGAGTGAAAATGATTCACTTTTTCGAAGAACCGGAAAATGTTAATTATGCAGTTCGGAAAGAGGACCAAAAACCTTTTAAGATCGAAACCTCTGAATCTACCTACGTAAGGCTGAGCAGCAATTTTACTGATAGAAAGATTGAGCCATTAATAATAACAATGATGCCGCAGCAAAAGGATAAAGAATTCGTTAGACACCCCGGAGAGGAATTTTACTTTGTTCTTAAAGGTGCAGTTCTTATACGTGTTGATCAAAACGATTACTATTTACGGGAAGGAGAAGCTATTCATTTTCCATCAACACAACTCCATATGTGGGAAAACCCTCTAGATCAAGAAACAGTTATATTATCTGTGGTAACTCCAGTTATTTTTTAAATAATGTTCCATTCATTTTCATTAAAACGATAAGTCCATTGAAAGGGGGAATGTTTCTAATCCCGATATCACTGTATCATTAGTTAATTATGTTTCGATGTCGCTGTCTTACAAAAAGTTCAGAATATGATAGAAAGGGAGGAAACATAAATGTCACGTTATCGGCTTGGTGTAGATATTGGAGGGACCTTTACTGACTTAGTTATTTTCGACCGAATGGAAAATGTTTATCATACTAAAAAAGCTCTTACCACTCCTCATAATTTAGCAGAAGGGGTTTTAGAGTGTATTGAACATTATGTTGATGATCTTAGTGAAATTGAATATTTTGTTCATGGAACAACATCTGGTTTAAATGCTTTCCTAGAAAGAAAGGGAGCAAATGTAGCTCTTATCGTAACAAAAGGTTTTAGAGATGTTTACGAGATAGGCAGAGCTAACCGCACGGAAATGTACAATATTCATTTCAATAAACCCGCAACTCTAGTTGAGCGAGAGCATATTTACGAAATAAACGAAAGAGTTACATTTGATGGTTCTGTAGTAAAGCCAATAGATGAGGAAAATCTCCTTCAAATAATTGAGGAATTAAAAGAGAAAGAATATGATGCTGTTGCGGTATGTTTAATGCATGCCTATCGAAACCCGGACCATGAGGGTCATATTCGCAGAGCCATCGAGAAGGAGTTGGATATTCCAGTCTCACTATCAAGTGATATAGCTAGAGAATGGCGTGAATATGAGCGAGTGAGTACAACAATTATTAATGCATACATCGCACCTATTGTGAAAAAGTATTTGAAAATTTTAGAGCAAGAAGTAGAAAAAAGAGGTTTTAAAAAGGATATCTATATCATGCAGTCTAATGGCGGTGTAATGACATCAAAAATTGCAAAAAAATTACCTCTGCAGACTCTTATGTCTGGCCCAGTTGGCGGTACCATTGGCGGTATGAATTTAACAAAGCTGACTGGTGATAAAAATTTAATTTGTGTAGACATGGGCGGAACAAGCTTCGATGTCAGTATGATCATCAATGGAGAGCCAGATGTAATTGCAGAGATAAACATGGAAGGTTTCCCTATTCTTTCACCAATGGTCAATATACATACAATTGGCGCTGGTGGAGGTTCAATTGCATGGATTGAAGCAGGCGGTTTAAGGGTAGGGCCGAAAAGTGCAGGTTCATCTCCTGGGCCAGCTTGTTACGGAAAAGGCGGTAAACAGCCCACGGTTACTGATGCAAATCTAGTTCTTGGACGAATTGATGAGAATAATTTCTTAGGTGGAGATATTAAGTTAGACAAACAGGCAGCTATTGAAGCGATTACAACGGTTGCAGACCAGATCGGTTTATCCGTTAAGGAGACTGCGGAAGGAATTTGTGATATTGCAAATGCAAAAATGGCTGATGCTATTCGTACATTGACAGTTAAGCGCGGTATTGATCCCCGAGAGTTTACTCTAGTGGCCTTTGGGGGAGCGGGGCCAATGCACGCCGTTTTAATTGCTGATTTACTTGATATGAAAAAGGTTTTTGTTCCAAGTGTTTCTGGCACCTTTTCTGCATGGGGGATGCTTCAGACAGACATCCGATTTGATACCGTTCGGAACTATGTGGCTACCAAAGGCCAGGTTGAAATGCCAGAAATAGAAACAAAATATGAAGAAATGAAACAGGAAAGTATTACAGTGTTAAATCAGCAGAATATTGAAACGGGTCAAATTCGTTTCCAAAATAGTATTGATGTTCGGTACACAGGGCAAGAGTACACAATTAACATATTAAATGACACCAATAATTTTGAGCAAATAGAACAGGATTTCCATAAAGCACACTTAGATATTTATGGCCACAATAATCCAAAAGGGCTAATAGAAATAGTAAACCTTAGAGTCACCGCCTTTGGAGATTTGGAGAAAATTGAGTATGTAAAATCTCAGGAGCAAACTGAACAGCAAGCCACACCTAAATCTACTAGAAATGTAGTATGGAATAACGTGGAAGCGGAAACAAAGGTTTATTCTACAGATTCACTTGTAAACGGAAACTATTTCAATGGACCTGCTATAGTCGAAGATAAAAATTCAACACTGGTTATTCCGCCAAAACACTACATTCACATTGATGAATATCAGAATATTGAAATTGTTAAAGAAACAGCCGAACAGGAGGTATTAGTATGACCATTCAGCAACAGGTTTATTTAGAGAATCCGGTTACTACAGAGATCGTAAGAAATGCACTTATTTCTGCAGCGGATGAAATGAATGCCAGTCTTGCAAGAAGCGCTTTTTCACCAATCATTTATGAAATGAAGGACTGCAGTGTTTGCATTTTTAACAGGGATGTCGAGCTGTTAGGACAATCTGCAGGGCTGCCAATCTTCCTCGGTAATATTGATGAATGTATCAAAGTTACAACGGAAATGATTGGAGGAATTGAATATTATAATGATGGTGATGTTTATATATTAAATGATTCATATATTGGCGGAACCCATCTAAATGATGTCACGGTCTTTTCACCTATTTTCTTTAAAGAAGAATTAGTAGGATTTACGGCCAATCGCGCACACTGGCTTGATATTGGATCAAAGGATCCGGGCTATCCAATGGATGCAACAAGCATTTATCAGGAAGGAATTCGTATTCTGCCTACAAAAATTTATGACAAAGGCAAGCCAATTGAAGATGTAATCAGGCTTATTGTTTCCAATAATCGTTTCCGCGAGGCAGCACTAGGAGATTTAAATGCTCAAATTGCAGCCTGCAGAACTGGAGAAAAAAGATTCAAAGAGTTAATCATTCGGTTTGGCATTGATCGGATCAATCGCTGTATTCATGATATTTTTAAACAATCAGAAGAAATGGACAGAAGCGTTATCCGCAGCATTCCAGATGGAGTTTATGAAGCGGAGGGATTCCTTGATAATGATGGTGTCAAGGATGAGCCTATTCTTGTAAAAGTACAGGTCAGAGTAGAAGAGGAAAACATTACAATTGATCTAACGGGTTCTAGTAAACAACGCTTTGGACAAACGAATTGCGGATATGCTCAGACCATCTCTGCATGTCGGGTTGCATTTAAAGATTTAATTAGTCCTTTTTCCCCGGTAACGGGAGGGAATTTTAGGACAATGAATGTTATTGCTCCGGAGGGAACGATCTTCCATGCAACGGAGCCTGCTCCATGTGGATGGTATTTCACGCCCCTAGGCATCCTAATTGATTTAATTATTAAAGCATTGTCTCCTGTTATGAAGGAAAAAGCGGCTGCCGCCCACTATGGAGATTCGATGGTCGTTACCTTTGCAGGCATGGATGAAAATACAAATGAATCATTTTTAAGTGTTGAAGCAACTGCCGGTGGATGGGGTGCTTTCCATTCAGGTGATGGACAATCAGCGTTGATTAACCATGTTAGCGGAGATTTTAAAAATCTTCCGATTGAGGTATTTGAGTCGAAATATCCAATTAGAATCAATCAGTATGCACTACGGGAAAATTCAGGCGGTGCGGGTAAGCATCGGGGAGGCCTTGGAGTCGTACGAGAATACGAGATTTTAAGTGATAATACATCTGTATCCCTATGGTTTGAAAGATCAAAAACTCCTGCATGGGGATTATTTGGAGGTCATTCAGGAGTAGAGCCTGATGTTGAAATTGTGTCAGAAGGTAAGCCAGAACATTTACTGAAGGTTAACGGAAAAAAGATTAAAAAGGGCGATATCCTTATCGCAAAAACAGGGGGAGGGGGAGGATTTGGGGATCCGGCTGAAAGATCTGCAATTGATATCGAAAGTGATTTAAGAAATGGTTATATTACAAAGCAGCGGGAAGTGCTTTAGGTAATATAAGTTGAAAAAGTAGCTAACGAGTTGGGAAGGAATCAACGGTTCTTTTTATTGTTTTCTTCCTCACTTTTCATCACAAAAAAACTGATAATTCAGAATTAATGGAACATTACTCTCTTAACGCAATGAGGATGTGCAATAGAATTGAAACGAATACTGCTTAAATTTGAAAACGGAGAAGAAATTACAGCTAGTATGCTTGAGGAGAAGGCTCCTTATACATGCGAAAAAATTTGGAATTCACTTCCTCTTGAAAGCGTTGTTACACAATCCAGATGGTCTGGCCGGGAGGTTAATTTTGCCTACACTGAAAAAGATATGCCGCCAAGGGAAAATCAAACCATATTTACAAGTGTAGGCGAAGTTTGCTACTGGAGAGATTGGAACTGGGAAGGGGAGGGGGACCATCCGCAGGCAATAGCAATCTACTATGGGGCTGAAATGGCAAGAAGCCACAGAGGCCATGAACCAGTAAATATATTTGCACAAGTAGATTATCATGAGCTTGAGCGACTGGTACAAATAGGAGAAAGAGTATGGCTTGAGGGAAAACAAAAAATTTTTATTGAAAGAATAGATGAATAGATTAATTACTTAAAAAGGGGGAAGATATATGGCATCTATGGATGATGATAAAGCGCTGGCGAAAGTTCCGGAATCAGAACGGCAACACTGGATTGTTCCTGCAACTATATTTGGTGGATTAGAATTTTCGGTTCCAGTTATTATGATTGGTGCTGCATTAGCGGGGAGCTTCGGGCTTTCAAAGATCCTGCTTATCCTATTAATAGCTCTTGTCATTATACAATGGATAGGAAATGCTCTTCAAGGATATCTTGGGGCAAAGACTGGGCTCCCTTCCGCAGTAATTGCTAGAACTAGTTTTGGTTCAATACAAGCAAGATTTATTGTCGGTTTGTCATTAGTTGTTATGAATGTAGGCTGGTTTGCTGTAAATACAGCTGTTGCAGGGAATGCTATTTCTGCTGTTTTTGGAATCGATTATACAGAGCAATGGGCTATTTGGGCTCTTTTAACATTAATAGCTGGTATACTTTTTTCTGTCCCGGCTATCATTGGGTATAATTCAATGAAGTGGACAGATTATTTAGCGGTTCCTGCTGGATTGCTTCTCATTTTTGCTGGTGTATTTTACTCCTTGAAAGGTGCTGGCTGGGAAAAGATTATGGATTGGAATCCAGAACCGTCTATGACCTTTTTAGGCGGGATTAGCCTAATCCTGGGCGCGAATGTGGCTCAATGGTTAATTGCATCAGACTATACGCGGTATTCAAAACCAACAGTTAAAGATCAGATGTTAATTCCCCTTGGTATTATTGTGATCGGATTTGTCTTTTTCATGACAGGGGCTGTTATGTCAGTTGGCGTAGGAAATGCAGATATTGTTGCTGTAATGCAGGATTTAGGTTTTCCGTTTTGGGGATTCTTAATCCTATGGTTAGCTTTATGGACGAGTCAATTAGTAGCATGCTACTCAACAGGGCTTGCTGCGGCAAATATGTTTAATATTGATTCTGGAAAAGGCCGAGCCTGGTTAACAATAGCTGGATCAATAGCTGGAATTATGTTAGCTGTTGCAGGCATATTAGCCTATTTTATGGACTTCCTCATCCTATTAAGCGTTATTTATCCAGCTATCGCTGCGGTTATGTTTACAGACTTTTTCTTTATACGAAATAAAGAGTGGGAAGATAAATCGGGGTGGAATTGGATTGCAACTCTTGCGTTAGCATTAGGTGCATTAGTTGGGTACCTAACACAATATGTATTTCCAATGGGAGTTCCTGCTGTTCAATCACTTTTAATTTCTGGAGCAGTTTACTTAGCAGGAATGAAAATTAAGGCAAAGGTTAAACCGGATCATTTTACAAATTCGGACATAAAAAATAATTCGCTAGGTAACGTGGTTAATAAATAAATAATAGAATTTACTTGTTAATTTCATTAAGGAGTGTACTTCCTGTGCAAGAACATCATAAAACTAGATTACATGCATTAACAAACTATTTAGAGACACTGGGGGCAGATTTAGGAATAATTAAAGATCCTAAAAACGTCTTCTATTATACCGGATTTAATTCTGATCCTCATGAGAGATTTATGGCTTTAGTGATTGATTTAAAAAAACAAAGACAATATTTGTTTGTTCCTGCCCTGGACCTGGAAATTGCAGAGGAACATTCCTGCGTAAGACAAATTGTACCAATCTCAGATGAGGAAAATCCATACAAAGTAGTGGCTGATACAATTGGAAATGAAGTGAAATTGATTGGATTAGAAACAAAAGTCATTTCCTTATTCCAGCAGGAACAGTTTAATTATTTCTTTGAAGGATTTAGCTATAAGAATATCGGCAGCTTTATTGCTGGCCAAAGAATGAAAAAGACCCAAGCGGAAATAAATAAAGTTCAGCATGCCATTCATGTGATTGAGAAGGTAATGGGTGAGGGAATAAAAAGGGTTAGAGAAGGAATGTCAGAGTCAGAGTTTACGGCAGAGCTTGAGTATTTGATGCGAAAATTTGGTGCAGATGGTCCCTCATTTTCAACGATTGTATTGTCAGGTGCAAAATCTGCCCTGCCGCATGGCCAGCCAGGCAATAAGACAATTAATAATGGTGAATTCCTATTAATTGACATGGGCGTCATCGTGGATGGTTATTGCTCTGACATTACACGCACATTTGTCATTGGTGAAGAAACTGCAAAGCAGCGAGAAATTTATGACATAGTTCGCAAGGCAACAGAAGCGGGTGTAAAGGCAGTTAAAGCAGGTATCCCTTTGGGGCAAATTGATATTGCCGCTCGAAGTGTCATAAAAGAGGCGGGCTACGGCCGGTATTTTAACAACCGTGTCGGACACGGATTGGGGATAGAAGTTCATGAAGAGCCTTCCGTTCATGAAAAAAATGAATCTATAGCAGAAAGCGGGTTATTATTTACAGTTGAACCTGGTATTTATATTCCAGGATATGGGGGAGTCCGAATAGAGCAAAATGTCTATATTGACGAGAATGGAAATGGAAAGATGCTTACATCATTTCCTACAGAATTAATTCGGATTCAATAAAAAAAATCAGCGGCACCTTTAGCCGCTGATTTTTATTATCCAATCTTCTTGAAAGCTTTATTTCCTCCGTATAGTTCTACCCACAGCTCGTTCATTTTTCTTCTGCCGCTTTCGATTTCTGGATTAAATTGAATTGCGGCTTTTTGACGGACGGTACGGATATTTTGCATAGCCTTTTCAAGGAGCTGATCCATTTCTGAACCGCCTTTTCCAGCGTGTTTGGCAATGGAAAGTCCAGCGGTTGTTCCTTGGGCCATGGCTATTTTTCCGCTTTCGATTCCTGTAATATTACCTGCTACAAATAATCCAGCAAGCGGCGTTTCCATTTTTTCAGAGTGATGTGGGACGTGGCCGCCCAGCTCAGGAATGTATTGGAATGGGCATCCGGCAACAGCTGCGAGCTCAGCCAGCGGATATAAACCGCCTGCAATACAGACAAAATCTGCTTTGTACATTTTTTCCGTTCCAAGAATTACATTTCCGTTCGAATCAATATCTGCTGTGAGGACTCCTTCCACTTGGTCCTTGCCTAGAATTTCAAGAGCAGTTTTTCTTAGCTGCAATGACGTACCATTGACTTTAACTCCGCTTTTAGGGAAAAATGTCATCCCCATTTTTCGGAACCAATCATTTTTCATGAAGCGGCTTCCAATACGCAGGAGAGGTGAAGGGGCAAGATGGGCTGCATTCAGAAGCGATTTCATTACCTCTTCAGGTTCTCCAGCCTTTTGGCTAAGCGGGTTTTTTTCAGGTAAGACGATTCGTTCGACATTAATTCCTGCTATTTGTAATTCGTTCAGGATGGCAAATGCTAAAATATTTGCACCGATGATGATTCCCTTTTTTCCAACCTTGACCCGGTGAACATTGGTCATAACCTGTGCGGCACCGATGGACATGACACCTGGAAGAGTCCACCCTGGAACAGGGATTGGAAACTCAGCTGCTCCTGTGGCTATCAGAACAAACGGTGCTGTCAATGTTCCAATATTGGTATGCACATTCCATAAACCGTCATCTTTATCTAGGGTGTATACAGAAACACCGCAACGGATATCCACTGATAGATTTTTAGCTTCATTGTGAAGACGCTCTGATTCTTTTATACCGTTCCACCATTCACCTGATGGTTCCTCGTGGAGCTGTCCGATTAATCTACCGCCTGGTTTTACAAATTCATCAATCACGGTTACCTTTAAGCCGTTTTCGGCACAGGAAATAGCACCTGCTAATCCTGCTGGTCCGGCTCCAATCACGATTACATCACACACTTTCCTCCACCATCCTTTTAACAATATTAGGATGCTGCTTCCCGCTTTCAACAGCCATCTTCTCCTTAACAAGTGTTAAGCAGGCTCTAACATTAGTCTGGTCATCTACTGTTACACGGCATTCCATACAATGGCCAATGTTGCAATAGAAGCCTCTTGGCGTTCCGCTTTCCTCATGAACACGAAGCCTTCTTACTCCGTTTGCTAAAAGTGCAGCTGCAATTGTTTCATTTTCATAGGCTTCATATTCTTTTCCGTCAAATGTAAAAGGGACCTTTTTTCTATCTTGTAATTTTCCTAAAATAGGATGGTCTATAATTCTAGTCATTATTTTCACCTACAGTTCCAAATGTTATTGGGCGGACTGGGGGTTGAATTTTTAATGGAATTTCGCCTTTTTCTGTATTAGGGATGACACTTTCAATAATTCGATCGACCATTACTCTGCAAGTACGGCCCCCGCAAAATCCCATTCCTGCCCTAGTTCTTAATTTTAATTCCCTTGCTGTGCATTGGTGCTCCTCTGCTGTTGTATAAAGCTGTCCATATGTAATCTCTTCACAACGGCAAATGACAAGTGTTTCGTTATTGCTCATTTGGAAATCCTCCTCTGCAATCTTATGTAAAAATACTATGCAAAAATCGTACCAACTTAGAGAAAGACCCTGCTTTAATTAGCTCAAACCTAATCGCTTTAATCGGTTATATAGGGTTGCTCGTGTAATTCCAAGCTTTTTTGCACATTCCAATTTATTTCTATTTGTTATTGCTAATGCTTTTTCAAGGATTTTTTTTTCATGCTGTTCCATTTCCTCCTGCAGCGGCAAAATGACAGAATCTATTTCTAAATAGGTTTCATGTAGTTTCCTATCATCTGTAGTCCCATCAGCAGAACTTGAATGGAATGGCAAATACTCCTTACGAATTACACCATCTGTCGCAAAGACAACAAGACGTTCAATGACATTGCGCAGCTCACGCACATTGCCCGGCCAATCATATTGGAGCATCTCCTGCATCACTTCCTGTGTAAATTGTTGGATCGGCCGCTGATAGCGTAAGGAGAAATCGTTTAAAAAATAATGAATTAACTCGATAATATCCTCTCGGCGCTCTTTTAAAGGAGGAATTTTCAAACTAACAACATTTAACCGGTAATATAAATCCTCTCGGAATTGACCTTCGTTCATTAAATTTTTTAAATCTCTATTCGTTGCGGCAATTACGCGAAAGTCTGCGTTAATTTCTTTTTCCCCGCCAACCCGGTAATACTTTCTTTCCTGAAGCACACGGAGCATTTTGACCTGCATTTCTAAAGGCATCTCACCTATTTCATCAAGAAAGAGGGTACCGCCCTTTGCCAACTCAATTTTCCCCTTTTTCCCTTTATGATCTGCACCGGAAAAGGCTCCACGTTCGTATCCAAATAATTCACTTTCAAATAATGACGCTGGAATTGCACCGCAGTTTATTGAAACAAATGGAGCGTCCGGACCCTCTGTTGCTTCATGAATAGCTTTGGCAAACACTTCTTTGCCGACCCCGCTTTCTCCTAAAATCAATACTGTTGACCTGACAGTGCATACCTTTTTCGCTAAGAGGATTGTTTTTTCAAGCACAGAACTTTTTCCTTTAATGCCATTAAATGGATCTGAAGGCCTGTATTTCGCCATTTCCTGTTCTAAGCGGTGAACTTCTGTTGACATATTAAATAACTTTTCATTTAGAACAACCTGGTTTGTTACATCGGTCTCCGAAACGACTGCACCAATAATTTCCTCATTATAATAAACAGGATTTGAATTTATGAGAACGGTTAGATCAGACCTTGCCTGATGATACTGTCCCCGAATTTTTTTTCCTTTATAGAGCGACTTCAAGATTTCCAGATCCTTATGTTCAAAGAAATCTGTTATTGGTTTGCCGATAATTTCATCTTTTTTGACAGAGAAGATATTCTCGGCTCCTCCTGTCCATGTGCGGACATGTTCACTGGCATCAATCACCGTTACTGAAGCATCCATCGTATGGATGACCGACTCATAGAAGGCCTTTAATTGATTATAGGAGTCATATAGAAAATCAATGATTTGTCCGGCAGTGATGCAGCCAATCGTATTGCCGCTTGCATCTATTACTGCAACGGTCGTGTGTTGCTTAAATGTTTGTACCAATGCAGAAAATGGATCATTTACATGAACTGTTGCAAGGGAATAATCAATTTCTTGTTTTGTCAAATGAACTAATTTATTTTCAATCATTTCTTTAATCGATGGTAAAGCAAACATTGACACCCTCCTGTGTGTAAAAAAATATTTACACTGTTTAATATTTTATACACTAGTTTATCAAATTTTTTTAAAATTAAAAGTTATCTAAAAAATAAAGCTGCAAAAAATTTGAAAACAAGGGGGATATGTCAATTTTTTGATGTTGGCACACTTTTTGCATAGTTAAAGTATGCAACAAGACGAAAGGAGATTGGTTTTGTGACACAGCATTGTGACGTTTTAGTCATAGGCGGAGGGATTATTGGCTGTTCAATCGCTTATTATACTTCTAAATCTGGGAGAGACGTAACGATTATTGAAAAAGGGGAATTTGTCAGTGGCACTTCATCAAGGTGTGATGGAAATATTCTGGCGATTGATAAAGATCCCGGCTTTGATAGTCAAATGTCATTAGTCAGTCAGAAATTAGTAGATGATTTAAGTAAAGAATTGGAGCACCCATTTGAGTATAGAGCTCCGGGAAGCATTTTAGTTTGTGAATCAGAGGAAGAAATGGAAGCCGCACAAAAGTGGGTAGAGCGCCAGAGGGAAGCGGGCTTGCCATTTAGAATGCTAGATCGCCAGGATATCCGCCAAGAGTCCAAATTTTTTGCCGATGATCTTTTAGGCGGCTTAGAATGTGCGACAGATTCTACAGTCAATCCATATCTTTTGGCATTTAATCTTTTAGAAGCCGCAAAAAAAATGGGAGCAAAAGCCAGTAAACAAACTGAAGTAAAAAGTATGAGAAAGGAGCCAAACGGCACATTTGCAGTTGAGACATCAAATGGAATTTTCATCGCAGATCATGTAGTAAACGCTGCGGGGGTATGGGCTCCCTACATAGGAGAAATGCTTGGCTTGTCCATTCCTATTAAACCAAGAAAAGGTCACATTATCGTCGCATCCCGGCAGCAGCATGTAGGATCGAGAAAGGTGATGGAGTTTGGTTATTTAATCTCCAAGTTTGGCGGGCAGCGCAAGGTTGATCAGCTGACTGAAAAATACGGAGTTGCACTAGTATTCGAACCAACAGAGAGCCAAAACTTCCTTATAGGAAGCAGCCGGGAATTTGTTGGATTTAATACAAAGGTTAACAATGAAATAATTAAATGCATTGCTAATCGAGCAATTAGGTTTTACCCGAAAATGGCTGATATGATGGTCATTCGCTCCTATGCAGGTTTACGCCCATGGACGGAGGATCATTTGCCGATCGTATCAAGAGTTAAGGGAATTCCTAACTATTATATTGCAGCAGGACATGAGGGAGACGGGATAAGCCTTGCCGCTGTTACGGGAAAAGTGATAGAGGAATTGCTTAATGATAAAGAAACGTGTATACCGATTGAACCCCTGAGTTTTAGTCGCTTTAAGGAAAGGGTGTTAAGCTGATGAAAGCAAATCGAGTTTTTACCACGATTGATACACACACGGGTGGTAACCCGACCCGGACATTAATTAGCGGACTCCCGGAGCTTAAGGGAGAAACGATGTCTGAAAAAATGCTCCATATGAATAGTGAGTATGACTGGATTCGAAAGCTGTTAATGAATGAACCAAGGGGACATGATGTTATGTCTGGTGCTTTATTGACAGATCCTTGCCATCCAGAAGCTGATATTGGTGTTATCTATATCGAAACTGGGGGATATTTGCCAATGTGCGGGCATGACACAATTGGAGTTTGTACTGCATTGGTTGAATCGGGTCTGATCCCAGTTCAGGAGCCGATTACTTCACTAAAATTAGACACACCAGCCGGCCTTGTAGAGGCAGATATAACTGTCGAAAACGGAAAAGCAAAAGAGGTTTCCTTCTGCAATGTCCCTGCCTTTCTATTAAAAAGTGTTTCAGTAGAAGTTGAGGGAATCGGCACCATTGATGCAGACATTGCCTATGGCGGTAATTTCTATGGAATTATCGATGCTAAATCTGTTGGATTAGAGTTAACACCAGAGAATGCATCAACAATTATCGACAAAGCCATCAAAATTAGAAATACAATTAATGAAAAAACGGATGTTGTCCACCCTCAATATCCATTCATTCGAGGACTGACTCACATTGAGTTTTTTACAGAGCCAATTCATGAAAAAGCAGATGTAAAAAATACGGTGGTTGTCCCTCCAGGAGGAATTGATCGTTCACCATGTGGAACGGGCACATCCGCAAAAATGGCCGTCCTCTATTCCAAGCAGGAAATCGGAATCAATGAGGAATTTGTTCATGAAAGTATTGTAGGATCCTTATTCCGGGGACGTGTGCTTGAAACAACGAATGTAGAGGGAGCAGAGGCAGTTATTACTAGAATTTCCGGTTCAGCATGGCTAATGGGAATGCACCGGTTCTTTTATAACGAGGAAGACCCGCTTATGGAAGGCTTTTTACTCATTCCCCCAATGGAACATGAAATGGAGGATGTGAAATGAAAATCCAAAAGGCTTATACAGCGACCGATGTCCACGTAGCAGGTGAGGCTTTTCGAATCATTAAGGATGCCCCATTTGTTCATTATCAGAGCTTGGAGGAGCTAAATGATCAATTTCCTCTTGCCAATGCGGAAGAAATCAAACTCCTGTTAAATGAGCCACGCGGTTTTGCTGGTTTAAATGGCTGTCTTGTAGTTCCTCCATTTAAGAGCGGGGCTGATGCAGCTGTGATATTTTTCAATCATGATAGAACTGTTCCAATGCAATACGGCGGTGTTACTGCGGTTATTACGGCATTACTGGAATGCGGACAATTAAAGGCAAAGCCATCAAATGAATATAAAATTGAAACTGTAAGCGGTGTCTTTACTGTTATTGCTGTTATGGATAACGATGAAGTGAAATCAGTTGAGTTTGCTGGCGAAGCATGTCAGGTTGTTCAATCAAACGTAGTTTTATCGAATCGTGATTTACAAACGGAAGCAACCCTTGTTCAAGCAGATCAATTATATGCAATTTTTGATAAAGCGGAGGTACCTTTTGAGATTGAAATAGAGGATCTTCCTGAGATTAATCAATGGGGGCAGAAGGCAGCAGCAGCTCTTGCCGACAGACATTTAGAAGCTCAGGCAATTCTCATTGATTGTTCAAAAAAAGATGAAGGAAAAATTAAAACAATTACCTTCCGGCCGGACAATTATATTGTTCGTTCCCCAGGCTTTGGCACAACGGCTGCCTGCACCGCCTATTTATTATCGAAAGGTGAATTACCAGCAGATGGACCAATTGAAAATAAAAGCATTTTTAATGGAAAGCTAAAAGCGGAACTGACAACAAAAACTGAAACCGGTTACAAGTTTTGTTTTAGATCCCGCGGATTCATTACAGGTATGCAGACATATGTATTAGATCCGACAGATCCATTTTCTGCAGGATTTTTATTGAAATAAATATTTTTAAATTTATAGGAGGAAAGAAAATGACAACAATTAGAGGAGCTTATCCAGTATTAATTACACCAATGACACAGGAACAGGAAATTGATTGGGGTGGAGTAAAGAATAATGTCAATTACTTCATGGACCAAGGTGTTGCAGGTATCGTTATCAACGGAAGTACTGGCGAATTTGTCAGTCTATCAAAAGAAGAAAAATTCCAAATGGTAGAAAATGTGATGAAGGAAGTAAACGGCCGTATTCCGGTAATTGTCGGAACGGCTGCAGAGACAACGAAGGAAGCTATTCAATATACAAAACAAGCCGAGGCAAATGGGGCTGACTGTGCATTAATAATTAATCCTTACTATATGAAGCCAAAGGAAAATGAAATCTATCACCATTTCAAGGAGGTTTCTGAAGCTGTCAATCTTCCAATAATGCTTTATAACAACCCATTTACCTCTGGTGTCAATATGAGCGCAGAATTAATGCTGCAAATTGGCAAGGATTGTGAGAATGTCACTCACATTAAAGAATCTAGCGGTGAAATTGGGAAGGCAAGGGATCTTGCCAGAAAAGGCAAGGGAGACTTTGAAGTTTTCTGCGGTGCTGAAGAGCTTGTGATGGAGTCCTATTTTGTTGGGGCAACTGGCTGGATCTCAGTTGCAGGTAACATTGTACCAAAGCTTGTTACAGATATGTATAATCATTTCCAAAATGGCGAGTTAGAGAGTGCATGGGCTATTAATGACCGTATATTACCGCTTTGCAGCTTCCTTGAGGGATCAGGAAAATACGTGCAAATTGTAAAAAGAGCCATGGAGCTTACTGGTCAGGCGGGAGGTCCTGCACGTCATCCACGCTTAGGCTTATCTCCTGAGGAAGATCAAAAGTTAAAGGAGATTTTAGCAAATCTATCAGTAGCACTTGTTTAAGATTCAGACATTAATAGAATAATTGAAGGGAGAAATTAGCTTGTTATCAACTCAAATTGAATTAAAACCAAAGGTTAAAGCTTTTCTTGAAGGGAATATAGAACTTTTTATCAACGGACAATTCGTGCCATCTATAAGCGCGAAAAAATTTGAGACAATTAATCCAGCAACAGAAGAGGTGCTTGCATTAGTCAGCGAGGCACAGGAAGAGGATGTGGATTCAGCGGTTAAGGCTGCGCGTCATGCCTTTGAAAGAGGAGCATGGCCGGATTTAAGCGCTGCGGAAAGAGCTCGTTTAATTTATAAGTTTGCTGATTTAATAGAAGAAAACCGTGAGGAATTAGCTCAATTAGAGGCGCTGGATAATGGTAAGCCGTATGATGTGGCACTAAATGATGATGTTCCAGCAACGGTTGAACATTATCGCTATTATGCGGGATGGGCAACAAAGATTCTAGGCCAGACATTTCCGATTTCAAAGGATTATTTGAACTATACTAGACATGAGCCAATTGGAGTTGTCGGACAGATTATACCTTGGAACTACCCGCTTGTTATGTCAGCATGGAAAATGGGGGCGGCACTTGCAACAGGATGTACAATTGTCCTTAAACCGGCAGAGCAAACACCGCTTTCCCTTATGTATACAGCACAATTAATCAAAGAGGCCGGATTCCCGGATGGGGTTATCAATTTTGTTCCAGGATTTGGCCAATCGGCGGGAGCTGCCATTGTTAACCATCCTGACGTTGACAAGGTTGCCTTTACCGGTTCTACGGCTACAGGTAAATACATCATGCGTCAGGCGGCTGAATCTGTTAAGCATGTGACATTAGAGCTTGGAGGAAAATCTCCAAATATCATTCTAGAGGATGCTGACCTTTCTGAGGCTATTCCCGGTGCTTTCAACGGAATTATGTACAACCATGGCCAAAACTGCAGTGCAGGGTCACGCGTTTTCGTACACAGAAACCACTACGATAAAGTAGTTGAAGAGCTTGCTAGAATGGCCAATGAAGTCAAACTTGGAGCGGGAATGGAAACTGGCACTGAGATGGGTCCTCTTGTATCAGAAAGACAATTTGAACGGGTACTTGGCTATATTGAAAAAGGTAAGGCTGAGGGAGCTCGAGTAGCAGCTGGCGGAGGTCGTGCTCTTGATAAAGGCTATTTCGTAAAACCAACGATTTTTGCTGATGTAACAGATGATATGACCATTGCAAAGGAAGAAATCTTTGGGCCAGTGGTCTGTGTCCTTCCGTTTGATACGGTTGATGAAGTCATCGAAAGAGCAAATAATACACCTTACGGACTTGCAGCTGGAGTTTGGACTGAAAATGTGAAAAAAGCCCATAATGTAGCAAACAAGTTAAAAGCAGGCACCGTTTGGATTAATGATTACAACCTTGAGGATGCGGCAGCTCCGTTCGGCGGATACAAGCAATCAGGAATCGGCCGCGAAATGGGATCCTATGCACTTGATAACTATACAGAAGTAAAGTGTGTCTGGGTAAAATTGAAGTAAATCTTCAGAAATAGAATAACAGAGAAGCAATGGGGGACGGATCTCTTGTCCTATAATGGAATAGGACAGCGGGTCTTCCCCTGTATCCTGTTTTTTGTCAGAAAATCATTATATAGAAGTGATATAAAAAGATAGAATTGTATACTCATGACATGTTTGAGGAGGTATAGGATGGAGGAATTTGTAAACTGGGCAGTGTCGCAGGTTTGGAGTCTTGGATTAGTTGTATTTGCACTTGGTGCTGGTTTGTTTTTCTCAATTGTGACACGCTTTGTGCAAATACGATATTTTAAGGAAATGATCAAGCTTCTTTTTGAAGGAAGGAGCCCTGAATCAGGAGTATCTTCTTTTCAAGCATTTTGTATGGCACTAGCAGGACGTGTCGGTATTGGAAATATAGCAGGTGTTGCCACAGCTATTGCGTTTGGAGGTCCGGGAGCTGTCTTTTGGATGTGGATCATGGCTTTTCTTGGGGGCGCAAGTGCGTTCATAGAGTCAACACTTGCCCAGGTCTATAAAGTCAAAGACGGAAATCAATACCGAGGCGGCACACCATATTTTATTGAAAAAGGGTTAAATCTCAAATGGTTTGCGGTTTTTGTGGCTATTGTTGTAAGCGTTTGCTACGGGATATTAGTTCCGGGTATACAGGCAAATACTATTGCTGTCGGATTTGAGAACACAATGGGCATTAATAGAAATATCACTGGTATTATTTTAGTAGCTTTACTCGGAATCATTATTTTTGGTGGGGTCAAGCGAATCGCGACTGTTGCAGAAAAAATTGTTCCATTTATGGCCTTAGGATATGTGATTGTTACCTTCTTTATTTTAATTGCAAATGCATCAGAAGTTCCAGCTATGTTCTCTCTTATAATAACAAGTGCCTTTGGTGCAAATGAAATGTTTGGCGGGATTATCGGCGCAGCCATTGCCTGGGGGGTTAAGAGAGCGGTATTCTCAAACGTTGCCGGTGTTGGTGAAGGAACATATAGTTCAGCTGCGGCAGAAGTTTCTCATCCAGCAAAACAAGGTCTTGTCCAAGGCTTTTCAGTCTATATCGATACGATCATTGTATGTACAGCTACTGCCCTAATGATACTAATAACGGGCATGTATAGTATTACTCCAGAAGGACAGGAGCCAATTGTAGATAAAATTCCAGGTGTAGAGGCAGGACCAATGTGGACACAGTCAGCAGTTGAAAGCGTTATGCCTGGATTTGGTTCTCTGTTCGTTGCTATAGCTGTATTCTTCTTTGCCTTTACAACCTTGATGGCCTATTACTATATTTCTGAAACCACCCTTGTCTTTCTTGATCGAAAACAAAATTTTAAATGGATAAAAAGTGTTTTAATGGTTATTTTCCTAGGAATGATTTACTTTGGAAGTGTTGAATCCGCTGCTCTCTTATGGGCACTTGGTGACTTAGGCTTCGGAAGCATGGCCTGGCTTAACTTAGTAGCAATTCTGCTGTTAACAAAACCAGCCTTAAAAGTATTTAAGGACTATGAAACCCAGAAAAAGGCAGGCTTAGATCCTGTTTTTGATCCTGTAAAAGTAGGAATCAAAGGTGCAGACTTCTGGGAGGAGAAATGTAAAGAAAGCAAATCCTCTAAGGATAAGAAAGTTGTAGGGTGAATTAAGTATTAATAGGGCATGTTTATAACTAAGATGACTATCTTAGCTTTTAAGTAAAGAGCATCAACCAGTTGCCAGTAGATAATTTGAAAATGGATGTCAGTTAACAAAAAAATAGCTTTTTATGTAGCGAACAGTGCCACGCACTGTTCGTTTTTGGCCTTTCGTTTTTTGCGTTATTTTATTGGCTTTATTGATGCTGCTCGACAAATATATGACCTCATATACAGACACATAATAATAAGAAAAACCGGTGCCTGTCCCCTAGTGTAAGTAAAAAGATGTATAAATGCTGTAATTTCCTAAATAGGTATTAAAAATAGCAAGAACATTCTTAGATAGAAACTCTTTCTTCTGAAATTTTGATTATAGAAGTCAGTTCCAAGATGATCTTATTATAAAATATAAAGTTTATGAAAGATTGATTTGTATAAATAGTTAAGAGTGTCTTTAGAGACATCCTCTTTTTCGTTGCTAAGACACCTCTTAAAAATATTTTAAAATAATATATTTGTTTTATCATATTTTTTGGAACTGGAAGATAAAGGTTAGAAACTAAAGTGAAAGCGTTTTCTTGAAAATTGTCAATAATTTAAATTGACTGAAAAGTATAATTATATTATTATTCTTATAACATATATTTTTAGTAACACCAATGAATATTTATTCATCTAAGAAGGGGATGGGGCAGTATGTCACAGATGTTAGCTTTAGTTATTCTTATGCTTATTCTATTTATAGGAGATTTCGTTGCCATTCGGACAAAGGCGTGGGTGCCGTCCATTTTCGTCTGTGCCGCTCTGTTCCTCGCAGGGTACTGGACATTCTTTCCAAAGGATATTGTGGCCGTAGCAGGGGTACCGCCAGTTGTGGCTGTGATGATGATGTACTTATTGGTTACCAATATGGGAACTTTGTTATCGATCCAGGAATTAAAAAACCAGTGGAAGACGATTGTCATTGCTTTATCAGGAATTTTAGGAATTATCGCTATTTTATTTGGAATCGGGTCATTCATTTTTGGTTTTGAGACTGTTGTCGTGGCGATTCCACCTTTGGTTGGCGGTGTTGTATCTGCCTTGATTATGTCTGAAGGAGCGAAAGAAGCTGGTCTTGCTTCTCTATCTGTCTTTGCGATCGTCATTTATGTTATGCAGGGGTTTGCGGGATATCCGTTAACATCGCTGGCTTTGAAAAAAGAAGGAAAGCGCCTGCTGCACCAATACCGAAGCGGCCATCTTGCTTTTGAAGCACAGGAAGAGGCAGCCGCAGAGGTAGCTGCTGGATCAGCAGAAGCAGCCAAGCCTGAGCTCAGGCTCTTTAAAAATATGCCAGAGAAATATAATACAGATTTCTTCAAATTTTTAAGGCTTTCCATTGTCGCGTACCTTGCCTACCTGACATCGACACTTTTAGCCCCAGTGGCCAACGTAAGTCCATTTGTTCTTTGCCTATTGTTCGGGGTTATTGCCACAAGTATCGGCTTTCTTGAAAAGCAAGTATTGCAAAAAGCAAATGGTTTCGGTTTTGCCATCATAGCGCTGATGCTCTTTATTTTTGACGGGTTAAAGCAGGCTACACCAGGTATGATGCTTGAAATTATTTATCCGCTTGCCGGTACAATAGTATTAGGGGTTATCGGTATGTACATCTTCTCATTTATCGCAGGTAAAATATTGAAAGTAAACAAAAATATGGCCTTCGCTGTTTCGTTAACGGCGTTATATGGATTCCCGGCTGATTACATTATTACAAATGAAGTCATTAAATCCTTAACAGAAGATGAAAAAGAACGAGAGATGCTGACGAGTCACATGCTGCCGCCTATGCTTGTCGGCGGATTCATCACCGTTACCATTGTATCGGTCGTATTGGCAGGGATTTTTGTAGGGCTCTTGTAGGAAAGGAATGGATAAAATGAGTGAAGCTCAAACAGCGAAAAGCGTGAATTTGGAAAAAGTACAAGCACGAATAGAAAGCCACATTGATACGATAGGCACCTATACGGCAACGCCAGGCAAAGGCACAACCCGGCTAACTTATAGCCAGGAGGATCTGCTTGCACGGCAGTATATTAAAGCCAAAATGACGGAAGTGGGCTTGACGGTTCGGGAGGATGGACTAGGCAATATTTTTGGAAGACTTGAAGGATCCCAAAAAGATGCTCCAAGCGTTCTCATTGGCTCTCACTTTGACTCTGTCCCAAATGGGGGATCCTATGATGGTCCTGCAGGAGTTGTAGCAGGCCTTGAAGTAGCTGCCCTATTTACAGAAAATGGGCTAACACCAAAATACCCTCTGGAGGTTATTGCTCTTATAGAAGAAGAAGGCTCCAGATTTGGCGGCGGTTTAATGGGATCACGCGGAATGGTCGGTTTGCTTGGTGAGGAAGATTTCAAAACATTAAAGGATAAAGATGGCATTACTACCGTGGAAGCCATGGAGAAAATTGGACTCGATCCATCTCTTCCGAAATTAAGAGACCCTAAGACACTAAAGGCGTACCTGGAATTGCACATTGAACAGGGACCAATTCTAGAAGAGAAAAATATTCCAATCGGGGTAGTCGAAGCGATTGTCGGATTAACGCAGTTAGATGTAACAGTAAAAGGACAGGCAGGCCACGCAGGAACCACTCCAATGGACAGGAGGGCGGATGCGCTGGTTGTGGCTGCCAAAATGATTGCCCAATTTCCGGAACTGGCTGCTGCCGAAGGGGACGGAACAGTTATCACAACCGGGCAGTTACAGGTACACCCAAATGGATCGAATGTAATTCCGGATCAAACGGTCTTTTCTGTAGACATTCGGTCAGGCAAGGAAGAACATGTCCAGAATGTGATTCAAAAAGTAAAAGAATTAGCAGATTCCTATCGTGAGAGTGGAATTGATATTATCGTTGAGCAGCCTTTATATGTTCAGCCGAAAGCGATGAATAAAGAGATTGTAAGACTATTAAAGGAGAAAAGCAGTGAACTGGGTTACCCTTCCTGTTCCATTAATAGCGGCGCAGGCCACGATGCAATGGTTTTTGCTGATTTCACAGATGTAGGGATGCTGTTTATTCCAAGTAAAAATGGATTGAGCCATTGTCCGGAAGAATGGTCTGATTCCAGGCATCTCGCCGAAGCTGTTCAGATCTTGTTTGAGGCAGCAATAGAGCTAACGGAGGCGGAATAAGTCATGATTCATAACCATTTGAAAGAAGCGATTCAGGCATACAGTGATGAACTGACTGAATTACGAAGAAAGTTCCATCGTGAACCAGAGGTATCGTGGGAGGAAGTTAAAACCACCCAATTTATTTGTGAGTATCTGGATGATTTGGGCATTCCTTATAAAAGAACAGAACCAACTGGTGTTATTGCTGAAATGGCAGGCGGGAAACCGGGGAAAACAGTTGCTTTAAGGGGAGACATGGATGCGCTGCAGGTCGAGGAATTAAATAAAGACCTGCCTTATGGATCCATGGAAAATGGGAAAATGCATGCATGTGGTCATGATGCTCATACCGCCATGCTCCTGATTGCCGCCAAAGCATTAAATGGAATTAAAGAAGAATTACCCGGGAACGTCCGCCTGCTGTTCCAGCCAGCCGAAGAGGTAGCGCAAGGGGCGAAGATGATGGTGGAGCAGCGAGCGATGGAAGGTGTTGACAATGTCTTTGGCATTCATATCTGGTCACAAATGCCGACACATAAAGTTTCCTGCACGCCAGGACCATCCTTTGCTTCGGCTGATCTTTTTAAGGTGGTGTTTAAAGGGAAAGGCGGTCACGGCGCCATGCCGCATGATTGTATTGATACGGCGATTGTCGCCTCTTCCTTTGTCATGAATGTCCAGAGTGTTGTATCTAGAACCATTGATGCTCAGTCTCCTGCTGTACTTACTGTTGGAAAAATGACGGTTGGCACTCGGTTTAACGTTATCGCCGAAAATGCTGTTATTGAGGGAACGGTTCGCTGTTTTCATCCTGAAACAAGGGATCATATCGAAAAACAGCTTCAGCATTATGCTGAACAAGTTGCTGCTCTTTACGGGGCAACAGTAAAGGTGGAATACACACGGGGAACACAAGCAGTGATCAACGACGAATACAGTGCAAAACTGGTTCAAGCAGTTGCTTTCAAAGCATTCGGAGAAGACGTCCTTTACCATGAAAAACCGACAATGGGCGGTGAAGATTTCAGCTTCTTTCTGGATAAAGCACCTGGCAGCTTTGCACTAGTGGGCAGCGGCAATCCACAGAAAGACACGGAATGGGCTCACCATCACGGCAAATTTAACATCGACGAAGACGCTCTTGCAACAGGAGCAGAACTTTATGCACAATATGCATGGGCATATTTGAACGAATAAGTGAGAGAGCTGCTGATCTGGAAAGGGTTGGCGGCTCTTTTTTTCTTGTATTCCACTAATGCAGCAGTACATGAATACAGGGTTGCGACTCGTTATAACACAGTGTTTGCTCATCCAACTTTTTTAGGTTTATGGTAAAATCCTCATTAAGCCTTTTTGCTTTTTTAACGCCTCTGCTGGTACAATCTAAGGGGTGCTGACTGTATAACAGAAGACTGACCCATCAGGGTTGTTATATATTGTTATTTTTTGAATTTTTGTAAAAAATAAAATAATATAAAAAACTATAGACATAGTGAAATTTATTTTATACAATAAAACTCAAGAAAAACGTTTAGCTAAACGTTTTTCTGAAACTTACATACTAAAATCAGTATTTTAAAGCATTATTTTAAATGTTATTTATTTTTTTTTTAAATATAGCTAAACGTTTCGCTGGGAAGGGATTAAATATGACAACCATAAAAGATGTCGCAAAACATGCAAATGTATCAATTGCAACAGTTTCAGCAGTTATCAATAAAACTAAGTTTGTAAGCGAGGAGTTAAAAGAAAGAGTTGAAACTGCTATAGAGGAGCTGAACTATAGGCCAAATAAAGTTGCGAGGAGCTTAAAGAGAAAAGAGTCTAAGCTTATTGGCGTGACAGTAACAGAGATTACAAATCCATTTTACCCATTGATGTTAAAAGGGGTAGATGATATAGCACTTGGCAGCGGCTATAATGTGATTTTATGTACTACTGGGGATGACCCGGAAAAAGAGCTTGAAATGCTCCAATCAATGGTTGACCAAGGAGTCGATGGGATTATTTTCGCAACAATAGACAATGAGGATTCTACAAGTGTTCAACTCTTGAAAAAAGAAGGTATCCCCCATGTCCTTATTAACCGTGCCCCTGCTGATTATGAAGGTAGTCAGGTTAGGATTGACAGCTATAAGGTTGGGAAGATGGCAACCAATTACTTAATTAATTTAGGCCATACTGATATTGCCTTTTTAGGGGGTGATCGTTTAAATAGTAAAGAGCGTGAAAGCGGGTATAAAGATGCCCTTCTGGAAAATGGACTATCATTAAATGAAAATCGAATAATCAAAAGTGATTATCAAATTGAAACCGCTTACCGTGATATGAATAGTTTAATTGCCACTGGAGATGTTCCAACTGCAATATTCACTGCTAGTGATATTATGGCATTTGGTGCTATCAAAGCATTGATCGATTCGGGGTTTAATGTTCCGAATGATGTATCTGTCATAGGGTCAGACAATATCTCATTTTCAGAAGATTTTAGAATTCCCTTAACAACTGTTGATGCACATACTTATGAAATTGGAAGAATGGGTTGTGAAATTTTATTACACATGCTTGCTAATAAGGAGCAACCAGAACATCGAAGACTTCTGCTCGAACCGAAGTTAGTAATAAGAGAAAGTACGTCAATAAAAAATAAAAGGATTGGTGAAGACAAATGAAAGAAGTTGTAATTGTAAGTTATGCAAGAACAGCAATAGGAACAATGGGAGGGGCAATCAAGGATGTACATGCGGCAGACTTGGGAGCAGATGCTATAAAGGAAGCAGTGGTTCGTGCTGGTATTAGCAATGAAGATGTTGAAGAAGTAGTAATGGGGTGTGTTGGTCAGGTCGCTGAAAATGCTTTTATTGCCAGAATGTGTGCTTTAAGAGCAGGGATCCCATCAAGCAGCACCGCCTACACTGTTAACCGTCTTTGCGGATCGGGTCTACAAGCTATTAATAACGCTGTACAGCAAATTCAATCAGGTAATGCAGAAATTGTTGTTGCGGGCGGTACAGAAAATATGGACCAACTGCCTTATTATGTTCGCAAAGGCAGATACGGGTATCGATTTGGACACTCCCAGCTTGAAGATGGTTTGTTGACAGCTCTAACAGATCCATTTGGCAACTATGCTATGGGTGTCACTGCCGAAAATGTGGCTGAACGATTTGGTATTTCCCGTGAGGAACAAGATGAATTTGCCTATGAAAGTCAGCTGAAAGCCATTGAAGCAATAGATAAAGGATATTTTAAGGAACAAATTGTACCAATTGAAGTAAAAGGAAGAAGAGGAGAAGTTTCTGTTTTTGATACAGATGAACATACTAGAAGAGGAACAACTATTGAGAAACTAGCAAAGCTAAAACCTGCTTTTAAAGATGGAGGATCAGTAACACCTGGGAACTCCTCGGGCATTAACAATGGGGCAGCAGCTCTAGTTTTAATGACAAGTGAAAAAGCGGAAGAGCTTGGTTTAACACCAATTGCTTATGTTAGGGAGCAAGCTGTAGCAGGAGTTGAGCCTGAGATTATGGGGTTTGCACCTGCTCCAGCTGTAAAAAAATTACTTAAAAAAGCCAACTTAACATTAAATGATATTGATTTAATGGAGCTTAACGAAGCATTTGCTGCTCAATCACTTGCAGTTATAAAGGATCTTGAGATTGAGAGGGAAAAAGTAAATGTTAATGGTGGAGCAATTGCCTTAGGTCATCCAATTGGTGCATCAGGTGGAATTATCACCGTAAAATTACTGGATGAATTAAAAAGGAGAGGTTTAAAACGTGGTATTTCTACTATGTGCATTGGCGGAGGCCAGGGAATTGCTACGATCTTTGAACTAGTATAGTCATAATGAAATAGATTAGGAGGATACACAGGATGATTAATTTAAATGGAAAAGTGGCCGTTGTAACTGGAGCAGCAAGAGGACTCGGTCAGGGAATTGCTATAAAGCTTGCCAGCTTAGGAGCACATGTAGTGGTAAGTGACATGAATCAAGAAGGAGCAGAAATGACTGTTTCTCAAATTTTAGAAGAGGGGGGCAGTGCAGAGATAAAAATTTGTAATGTAGCAGATAAAGAAGATGCAAGACTTCTAATAGAAGACACAGCTAAAAAGCACGGAAAGCTTGATATTCTTGTTAATAATGCAGGGATTAATCGAGACTCCATGCTTCACAAAATGAATCATGAACAATGGGATGCGGTTATTGGGGTTAACTTAACAGGTGTATTTAATACGATGCAGCCAGCTAGTGCCATTATGCGGGAGCAGGAAAATGGGCGAATCGTAAATATTTCATCTGCAAGTTGGCTTGGAAACGTTGGCCAAGCAAACTATGCCGCCGCTAAAGCTGGCGTTGTAGGGATAACAAAAACTGCTGCAAGAGAGCTAGGAAGAAAGAATGTTACTTGCAATGCTATTTGCCCCGGTTTTATAGATACTGATATGACGCGTGGGGTTCCTGACAAAGTATGGGACTTAATGATTTCTAAAATTCCAATGGGACGGGCTGGCAAGCCGGAAGATGTAGCAAACTGTATTGCTTTCCTTGTATCAGATCAGGCCTCTTATATTAACGGTGAAGTAATTAATGTCGGCGGCGGAATGGTTTTATAAAAAATGTTCAAATTGGAGGTATAAGAATTGTCAAGTTTTAAAAAAGTTTCAGTTATAGGCGGAGGCTTAATGGGTTCCGGGATAGCCCAAGTAATTGCAGAGTCTGGGAAAAATGTCATATTAGTTGAAGTAGATCAAAACCGTTTACAGCAATCTCTACAGATAATTACTAATAATCTTCACCGTAAAATGGAAAAAGGCAAATGCACAAATGAACATTTGGAGAAAACCTTAGAAAGAATTACAGCCACTGTAGATTTTAATGATATTTATGATGTTGATTTAGCTATTGAAGCTATACCCGAGAAGTTAGAAATAAAGAAAGAAATGTTTGCAAAATTAGATAGCGTTATTAATTCTGATGCTATTTTAGCCTCCAACACCTCAGGATTATCCATCGCAGCTATAGGCGCTTCTACTAAAAGACCAGAAAAGGTCATCGGGCTTCACTTCTTTTATCCAGCACCTATTATGAATCTTGTAGAAATCATTCCATCTATTATTACTTCATCAGAAACTTACAAGAGCGCTAAACATTTTGTACAGGATATTAATAAGAACGGTGTTACTTGTAATGATTACCCAGGTTTTTTGGTAAACAGGCTATTAATTCCCATGGTAAATGAAGCAATTTATTGTGTCATGGAAGGGGCGAAACCTGAGGATATCGATAATGCAATGAAGTTTGGCGCAAATCACAGAATGGGTCCTATCACCCTTGCTGACTTTGTTGGATTAGACGTTCTCTTGGCAACAATGGAGGGACTGTATGAAGGGTTCAGTGATTCTAAGTATAGACCTGCTCCACTTTTAAAAAAGTTGGTTGAATCTGGAAATCTAGGGAAAAAGACAGGTCAAGGTTTTTATGTTTATAACGAAAATGGAGAGAAAGTTCAAAAAAGTTTTCAAAGTGCGGTAATCTAGATCATACACAAAAGAGGGTTGGTAAATGGAAAAGAAAAAAACAAACGCTCAAGCAGTTGTATCTTCTATTAAAAATAAGAGTACTTTAGCTCTGTGTGGTTTCACCCTTATGGGAGCTTGTGAAACAATTTTAAAAGAGATAGAAGACAGTTTCTTAAAAAAGGGATATCCCAATCAATTAACTATACTCCATGCTGCAGGTCATAGTGATCGTATTAATGGAATAGAACATCTTGCTTATGAAGGCTTGGTTTCCAAAATTATTGGCTCACATTGGGGCCTCGCTCCAAAGTGGGGAGATTTGATTAACAATAATAAGGTAGAAGCTCATTGCCTGCCTCAAGGTCAATTGACACATTTATTCAGAGCTATGGCTGGAGGAAAGCCAGGAAATTTCTCAAAAGTTGGAATAGGAACATTTGTTGACCCAAGGAATGAGGGTGGCCGGATTAATGAGAGGGCACTACAAAATGAAAGCCTGGTTGATATCATCCATATCCAAGGAGAAGAACACCTTTTTTACAAACAAGTGCCAATTGATATATGTGTTATTCGCGGCTCGACAGCTGATGAATTTGGGAACATAACGATGGAAGATGAGGCACTAAAACTTGAAGCTATTTCAGTTGCTCAAGCTACAAAGAGATATGGCGGAAGAGTGGTTGTTCAAGTTAAGAACTATGTAAAGCGAGGGACGTTACCTCCAAGAAATGTTGTTATTCCCGGAATTTATGTGGATGACATTGTCATTGCGGAAGCCCCCATTCAAGAGCACCGCCAAACATCTTGCGCATTCTACAACCCGGTATTTAGCGGGTGGCTGAAGGAGCCTCTTGAAGAAAGTGAGCCATTGCCGTTAGATATCCGAAAAATCATAGGACGCCGAGGGGTTAAAGAATTATTTCCTGGTGCAATTGTAAATCTGGGAACAGGGATCCCAGGTGACACAGTTGGCCCGGTTTCAGAAGAAGAAGGAATTTTAAATGAGATTAATCTAACGGTTGAATCTGGTGTAATAGGCGGGCAGCCATTAGGTGGGACTGATTTTGGTATAGGGAGAAATGCTGAGGCGATTATTGAACATCCATACCAATTTGATTATTATACGGGCCGTGGTGTAGATATCACATTTATGGGTACTGCAGAAATTGATATTAATGGAAATGTTAATGTAAGTAAATTTGGGACGAAAACGGTAGGATGTGGAGGTTTTATTGATATTACTCAAAATGCAAGAAAAGTAATATTTTGTTCCACTTTTACAGCTGGCGGATGTGAAATAGAGGTAAAAAATAACCAGCTAAGGATCATTACGGAAGGTAAGTTCAGAAAATTCAAAAATCTAGTTAATCATATAACATTTAGCGGAGAATTCTCCAAAATTCAAAACCAGGAAGTCCTATATATAACTGAACGTGCTGTATTCCAATTAACACCAGATGGATTGATGTTAATAGAAAGAGCACCAGGGATAGATCTTGAACGTGATATTTTAGCAAATATGGATTTCAAACCTTTAATATCCAGCAACTTAAAGACAATGGACAAAGATATCTTTTCTGCCGATAGAATGGGATATGCTGAAAGCTTTTTTGAAAGCGGTTCAATCCATAAAAAAATTCTTGTATAACCAAAGTGAAAATGAGGGGGAATGAAGATGAATAAGATATGGGGATTGATGATAACTGTTGTAATCTCTATGGTGTTAATGGCAGGCTGCGGAGGTCAGGAATCAGGGGCTAATGCGGAAGACGGGGGCGAGCAAAGAGTTTTTGATGTCAGCCTTCCTTTAGGCGAAGGTTCACACCATGATGTCGGTATGAAAAAGTTTAAAGAGGAACTAGAACGATTAACAGATAGCCGCTTGTCTGTAAAACTTCATTATAACAATGAACTTGGTGGAGAACGTGAAGTGGTTGAGGGAATGGGAATTAATACGATCGATATGGGTGTTGCATCCACAGGTCCATTAGGAAGTTTTGTTAAGGATGTTTATATGTTTGATTTACCATACCTATTCAAGGATGTAGAACATGCATATGCAGTTTTAGATAGTGAAATTGGGGAGGATTTGGCTAAGAAAATTGAAGAGCAAGCAAATGTAAAAGTACTATCTTGGATGGAAAACGGTGTACGCCATGAGACAAATAATGTCCGTCCAATTAAAACACCAGAAGATTTAAAGGGGATTAAACATCGCACCCAAGAAAGTGAAGTCCAAGTTGATACATGGAGAGCATTAGGAACGGATGCTACACCAATGGCTTGGCCGGAAGTTTATACAGCTTTACAACAGGGTGTAATAGACAGCCAGGAGAATCCTATACCAACTATTCTAGATGTTCGTTTTCATGAAGTCCAAAAATATTTGAATCTGACTGGACACGTTTATTCTCCTCTACCATTTATGGTGAGTAAACAATTATTTGACTCACTTCCAAAAGAAGATCAGGAAGCAATTTTAAAAGCTGCAAAAGCAGCTACACCAGTCCAGCGTGAAGCAAGTCAAAAGCAGGAACAAGAAGCTTTAAAAGAACTAGAAGAAAAGGGTATGGAGATCACCAAACCTGAATTAGAGCCTTTCATCGAGAAGGTAGAGCCAGTTTATGAAAAGTGGGCGCCTAATATTAATGAAGAATTAATTAATAAAGTGCGTGATTTTAAATATTAAAAACAAGAGAGGGGGTACTTCCCCCTCTTGTTAATAAGGAGGATCATAGGATGGTAAATTCTCTTAGGAAGTACGTCCAGCTAACTGATTATATCAATAAAGTAGTTGGATGGTTGCTATTTGTAATGCTGGCAGCTATGAGTGTACTTATCTCTTGGCAAGTATTTGCTAGATTCGTTGTAGGTGAGTCATTAACTTTTTCAGAAGAAGCATCACGTTTTCTCATGATCTGGCTTACTCTTTTAGGTGCTGCATATGCGATAAAGGAAGGATCGCTTATTGCTATTGATCTTCTTCAAAGCAAATTAACTGGAGCAGCAGGAAGGAGTATAAGGACTCTGATGTCTGTTATCTCTTGTGTATTCTATATTATTCTAATTATTTATGGTTTCATGATGGCACAATCGATTTCATTTCAAACTGCACCGACTACAGGGCTTTCCATGTTTTGGCCTATGTTGGCTCTTCCTTCAGGTGGAGTTCTAATGCTTATTAATACAATTGCTGTCTTAATAGAAGATTATATTGGCAAGGAGGCATAGTAAATATGGTAGCCTTACTATTTATTTCGTTGGTATTTTTCTTTTTCATTGGTGTTCCAATTGCAATAGCTTTAGGTTTATCCTCTGCTTTAGTTGCAGGAATCGGGGGATTAGCTCCCTTGCAGCTTGTGCCCCAGCAAATGTTTAATGCTATTAACTCATTCCCATTAATGGCCATACCTTTCTTTATATTGGCAGGTTATTTAATGCAAACAGGTGGAATTTCCCAAAGGCTGGTCAATTTCGCAAGTAGTCTGGTAGGACATATAACAGGCGGGCTTGCAATGGTAGTTATTATAACGTCTATGTTTTTTGCGGCTATTTCCGGTTCTGGAGCAGCAACCACTGCAGCAATTGGTTCTATCTTGATTCCTGCGATGATCGCCAAAGGTTACCATGTGAATTTTGCTAGTGCCAACCAAGCAGTTTCAGGTGCACTTGGAGTAGTTATTCCTCCAAGTATACCGCTTATTTTATATGGTATTGCTGCTAAACAGTCGGTTGGGGA
This sequence comes from Cytobacillus sp. C11.1, assembly GCF_058145115.1. Classification (NCBI taxonomy): domain Bacteria; kingdom Bacillati; phylum Bacillota; class Bacilli; order Caryophanales; family Bacillaceae; genus Cytobacillus; species Cytobacillus sp. C11.1. Next base: position 3,182,425 of record NZ_CM176935.1, read on the forward strand.
TATGTTTATTGCTGGTATTATTCCTGGTATTGTTATTACTTGCTCGTTATTAATCTCTGCTTACTTCGTTTCAAAAAGAAAGGGGTATTTGGGTGTAGAAAAAGCATCTATAAAAGATACAGCTAAATCTTTCAACAGTGCGATATTATCGTTATTAATGCCTATTATTGTACTTGGCGGAATTTATGGTGGTATTTTTACTCCAACAGAAGCAGCGGTAGTAGCGGTTGTTTATTCATTTATTGTTGGAGTGTTTATTTATCGGGAAATTAAGTGGAAGGAGATTCCTAAAATATTTAAGGAATCTGCAGTTACAACTTCTATTGTTATGGTTATTATTTCAACGGCTGGATTATTAAGTTTCGTACTTAACCGATTAAGAATTCCATCACTTGTGTCTGAGGTATTCTTGGATTTCACCACAAATATTTATGTTTTCATTATAATTGTAAACGTTTTCTTATTAGTTGTAGGCATGTTCATGGAAGCAGCCGCAGCTATTTTAATCTTTGTTCCAATTTTACTCCCAATCGCTACTAGTTTAGGAATGGATCCCATTCACTTTGGAATCATTGTTGTTGTTAACTTGGCAATAGGGCTAATTACCCCTCCGGTTGGGATTAATTTATTTGTTGCCACACAAATATCCAAAATTAAGATTGAACAAATTACAAAGGCTATTATTCCTTTTGTAGCTATTTTGTTCGTAGATGTACTGATTATTAGCTTAATTCCATTTTTCTCAACGTGGCTCCCATCAATTATGTAGGCAATGACAAAATATCTTTGCTTCTGTCTTACCTGTTCAAAATTCACATTTCTAGAGTATTTAATCAGTTTTAAGCAAATGGGTAAGCGAGGATAAATTTACAGTTAATACGACTTTTACAGTCTAAAGGGGAGAGAAAAATGGTTAAAATGGTAAAAGCTTTTGATCTTGCCCAGGAAATTTCAAATGGCAGTACAATTGCTTTAGTTGGATTTGGTGGAATGGGTCAATGTGATAAAATCTTACGAGCAATAGGTGAAAATTTTAAAAGTACAGGGCAACCCAATAATCTTACGGTTTTTCACACAGCTGGTCAATCCGATAAGTCTAATGGGATAGAACATATTGCGGAAGAAGGGCTTATTTCCCGTGTGATTGGAGGACATTGGGGTCTTGCGCCAAAAATGCGGAAATTAATAGAGGGAAATAAAATTGAATGTTACTGCTGGCCACAAGGACAACTGACTCATCTATTGAGGGCCATGGCTAATAAAATGCCAGGACAAATTTCACCAGTTGGATTAGGTACTTTTGTTGATCCCCGAATAGAAGGGGGAAAATTTAATCAAAAAACTTATTCCCAAAAAGACATGGTTAAATTAATAAACATTAATGAAGAAGAATTTTTACTTTATCCATCTATCCCATTTGATTATGTCTTTATTCGCGGAACTAGCATCGATGAAAATGGAAATATAACAACTGAAGAGGAACCTTTAAAATTAGAGATTCTTTCTGCGGCTCAAGCTGCAAAAGCTTTTGGGGGAAAAGTGATTGCGCAAGTAAAATATTACACTAAGAAAGATACATTTCATCCAAAAGATGTAGTAGTGCCTGGTTATTTAGTAGATAACTATGTACTTGTTGAAGATCCTGAAACAGAACATAGACAAGTTCCTAGTACAGTTTACTCTCCGGTTTTTTCAGGAGATATCCGGACACCGGACAAAAGCCTAGCTCATATTCCTTTAGATATTAGAAAAGTGATAGGCAGAAGGGCTGTTCAGGAGTTAACTTCCTCAGCCGTGGTTAATCTAGGGATTGGTATACCAGGAGATGTAATTGGACCCATTACGAATGAGGAAGGATTAAACAGGGAATTAACGCTTACTCTTGAATCTGGTATTATTGGCGGTGTTCCTATTGGGGCCAATGAATTTGGAATAGCACGAAATGCAACTGCGATTTTGGAGCATGAATATCTATTTGACTATTATCATGGAGCAGGTATAGATATTACATTTATGGGGGCTGCCGAAGTTGATAAGAACGGAAATGTAAACGTATCAAAATTTGGTTCAAAAACAGTTGGATGTGGAGGTTTTATAGATATTACCCAATCTGCTAAGAAAGTTGTTTTTTGTACAACATTTACTGGCGGTGGCTTAAAGGTAGAGATAGAAAGCGGCAAGCTTTCAATAGTAGAAGAAGGAAAAATAAATAAGTTTACTGATAAAGTAAATCAAATTACTTACAGTGGTAGCTATGCAGCAGAAAATGCACAAGACGTAATGTATGTTACTGAGCGCGCTGTTTTTGTTTTAACAAAGGAAGGTCTGGTGTTAACCGAAATAGCTCCAGGAATTGACCTTGTAAAGGATGTTTTAGCACAAATGAGTTTTAAACCTATAATATCTCCAAAATTAAAAGAAATGGATAGTAGAATATTTAGGGATGAACCGATGTATGCAAACAAAAAATTAAGTCAGGAAGAAGTTTCTGATTCGTTAAAGAGACATTCTATGGATTCTTTAATTCAAAGAGCAAAATAATTTTAAAAGCACCCAGGTGGGTGCTTTTATTCTTTCTACATAGCCAGAGTCAAAGGCCAATAATAAAACACAAAGGTAAGGATAATAATAGCTATGCCGCTGCCTATTAAAATCGTAGGATACCTTTTCGTTATCCTCATCTCTTCTTTTTCATTATCTTCTAATGGACGAGTCAAAATGTTTTCCTGAAAGTTTCGTTCTTCTATGGATATATCCCCAAATTTAGATCCGAAATATAAAGCAAGTAAACTAAGAATCACACCAATAATAACAGGATTAAAATAGACTGGAAGAACCACTCCGAATTTTTTAAGCGTTTCTCCGAGTACAACACCTAAAAATCCGGCAATGATACTCCATAGAGCTCCTGTTTTGGTTACTTTTTTAGAGAAGACACTTGCAAATGCGACTGGTCCCCACGAGGCCGCAAATAGGGTCGCTGCAAAATAGCCAATCCACATGATGGACGGCGGCTGCCAAAGCCCGATGAGTAAGATGACAATACTGGTGATGATCATAGAAATCCGGCTTATGCGAAGCAGTTTTTGGTCTGAGTATTTTTTATTCCTGGATTGTTCCATTATATCTCTGGTAATGCTGCTGCCAATTAATTGAAGGAAGCTTGCACAGGATGATAAGGCTGCAGCCATAATACCACTCACGATGATAATCCCCAGCCATTTCGGCACCATATTCATGGCAGCCCAGATAAATACTTTTTCAGTCGGGTTAATATCCGCTTTAACTGTTGTGATGGTTGAAATACTGAGATGAAGGAAGAGGTAAATGGCTATAATTGAAACCGTTGCCAAAACACCGGATCGTATAGCTACATGTTCATTTTTAGCCATTAAGTAACGGCTGCTTTGCCAAGGGCTTATCGCAATGACAGCTGACCAGACTAACCCTAATATAATGGCCCAAATCAGTGCTTCCCATGGTTCACCCATATAAGCGTTTGGTCCTGTGATGCCATGCCAGCTTAATAAATCTGGCCGATCCGGATTGGTGGCCGCTTTTACAATCGCATCCGGAAAACCGCCCGCATTGTTAATGATAAAAGGGAAGGAAATATAAGTAGCTAATGAAAACAGGAAAAACATGATGGTGTCATTCACCATTACTCCTTTTGCTCCGGAAAGGATGGTGAAGGAAGCATATACGAGCCACATAATGAGTAAAGCGACGGTGTAGGAGACGCCTGAGATTTCAGATAGCAGCAAAGCGCCTCCCTGTGTAACAGCAACTAAATATGCCGTTATACCTAGGATCGTTGTAATCGCAGCAGCCATTCGCACTTTATTGGATTGAAAGCGGTTACCAAAATATTCAGGAACCGTTAAGGATTTGCTTCTCCGCAAGTATCGTCCAAAAAAGAAGACACCAATAACATAACCTGTCGCATTGAATATAACCAGGATCAGCAGAAGAATAGGGTATCCTTCATATGAAAATCCCGCTTCTCCCATGAAGGAAACAGTACTCAAAAACGAAGCAACGAGCATCCCAGTAACCATTAAGGTGGATCCCTGTCTGCCTGAAACATAATATTCCTCTGACGTTTTTACTTTCTTAGATAGGACAATCCCGATAAGGACATATAGAATAAATGAAACAATAATACCAATGGTAAAAATCAATTACATCCCCACCTTTTCTTCCTTTATTTCTGTCTGTTTGGAAACGATATCTGCTTCCATTTTTCGAACAAATACTTTTGTAATGAAACCTAGAACGATTAGTGACCCTCCATAGCCAAAAGAAAAAAGTAATTCACCCATTCATTTCACTCCCTTTCATCTAGTTAATTCAATCAAATACAATGCAATTTCCGTGCCAATTCTAAAAATTCTGTTAATTTATGATTCACTTGTTTTATTTTGAGTCAATTGGTATTTATGTAGCTTCCGCATGATGGTCGTTTGATTCACTCCAAGGGCTCTGGCTATTTTCCTTGTTGAGCTATACTTCGTTAGTGCATAGGAGAGAATTTGCTTTTCTGTTTCTTCAACTGCTTTCTTTAAAGGCATAAGGAGAGAAGGGGAGGGAATGTCATGGTGAATGTGCTGGTTCATGGCTAAAGGCAAATCTTCCATACATATCGTTGGTTTCTGAGCCGTAACAACCATTTGTTCCATAAAATTTTCTAATTCCCGTACATTTCCGCGCCATTCCTGCAGCTGAATAAATAGCTTTGCATTTATATCTAATTCGACCGATTGCGAATACTTTTGGTTAAAATGTTCAAGAAAATAATCCGTTAATAATAAGATATCTTCTTTGCGCTCCCGTAAAGGCGGAATGCGGAGAGGGACAACATGTAATCGATAATACAGATCCTGGCGAAAGGTTTTTTCTTCGATCATTTGCAGCAGATTTTTATTAGTCGCAGATATGATCCGGATATCAACTCTTTTTTCATCCGTACCGCCTACTTTTTTAAAGGTTTTATCCTGTACTAAATGTAAAATCTTGACCTGCAGTTCCAAAGGCATTTCTCCAATTTCATCTAAAAATAGGGTGCCGCCGTCAGCCATCTGAACCATACCAGCTTTTCCGCGCTTACTTGCCCCAGTAAAGGCTCCCGCTTCATAGCCAAACAATTCTGATTCTATTAAGCTTTCAGGAATCGCACCGCAGTTCACTTGTATAAATGGCTTTTCCTTTCTCGGGCTATACAAGTGAATGATTCTGGCTAAAACACCTTTCCCGACACCGGATTCACCATGAATAAAGACGGAGGAATCCAAAGGAGCTATTTTTTCCGCTAACTTCAATGCGGAAATCATATTTGCTGACTGCGTAATAAACCGTTTTTCGCCGATGGTATGCTGAATGACGGGTTGTGTTTCCTGCTGTATGGATTGGCTTTCTAATAATTTTCTTTTCATTTCTGCAAGCTCTGAAATGTCCCGCGAATTCGTCACAATTCGATATAACCTTCCTTCGTCATCGTATACAGGTTTAGCGGTTGCCAGAACAGTTTTTCCATTCGGGTATTTTTGCTCAGCTGTTTGGACTGTGAGTGTCTTCATGGTTTTCAATGTGACAGACTCATTAATAATGCCCTTATGTACCAGCTCCCTGATATTTTTATTCGTATAAGCTTCAGGAGGAAGCCCGGTAAAATGTTTGCAGGAATCACTGACAAATAAAACATTGCCCTCTGCATCTGTTACAAAAATTTCATCATAAGAAGAATTAAGGATTTGTTTCAGATCTCTATTTTTTCTGAGCGCTCGATCCAATTCCTCTTGCAGAGATTGATTGATATTCATCAGCCCATTTATTTTCTGCGAATAATGCCATGCCGATAGATCATTTGCGCTATAGCAGAAATAGTGATGGTCTTCTTCGACGATAAAGTAATCATATTTCTGGGGATCATCTTCCGCAGTGTCAGACAGTGATTGAATGCTTAGGAAGCGGAAGTTCGTGCATGTTTCGATTGCTTCATTTCCTCCTTCTGCTGCTTTTCTCCAAAAACGTTCTTTGTTCAACACACCCATTAATCTAAAATCCTTATCTACAATAACAATGGGATGCTTTTGAAAAGGGAGCCATTTTTCTAATTCTTTTATTTGGACATGATCTAAAACAGGCACAGCTTTATTTTTATGATCAATCATTTTTGCACTTCCTTTTAATAAAATTTTGAACACATTTTGCATCGGAAAGACTTATGTATATCTTGAATGATGGATTTAAACTTATATTCGGCTAGCGCTGAATGGATATGAACCTTTTTTGCAACAGTTGATGCAAAAAAGGTTCGATCTCTAGATTATTGTATAACATTATTTATGTGAAAATTAAGAATTTTATTTAAATGATGCATTTTTACCAATTTACCTGAAAGAAACAGGATTGGAAAATGTTTGGCATGATTTTTGCTTGTTATATAATTAAAAGCTTTCGAAGGAGTGTTAAATCATGTCACAATTTAAGCACTTATTTAGCCCGGTTTCGATTGGAAATACGGAATTAAACAATAGAATCTTAAGTACAGCCCATCAAACCAATCATGTAATCGACGGAATTCCAACCCCTGATATGACAGCCTACCATGTTGAAAGGGCAAAAGGCGGAGCTGGATTACTGATTCTCGAAGCTGCGGCAGTTCATCCATCGGGGATGCTGACAACGAATACGATAGCCGGATATGATGAGAAGGTCGTACCTGCTTATTTGGAATTGGCTAATGAAGTCCATTCATACGGAACAAAAGTGTTTCAGCAATTGTTTCATGGGGGAAGGGAAGTTGTCTCGAGTGAATATAAGGGGGCAGCCTGGGCTCCTTCTGCTATTCCAAGTCTGCGATTCGGCACCATGCCAAGACCTATGAGTGTGGAAGAAATTAAAGAAGTGATTGATGGCTTTGCGTTATCTGCCAAATTAGCAAAGGCCGGGGGACTGGATGGGGTAGAAATATGCTGTTCACACGGCTATCTCCCAGCACAGTTCTGGTCGGAGCATACCAATCTTCGCACGGATGAATACGGGGGAACCTTCCAAAATCGAATGAGATTTATTGTTGATATCATGGAACGAGTGTGGGAGGAGGTAGGTGAGGAATTCACGGTCGGTATTCGAATGAGTGCAGATGAAATGACGATGGATGGAACGGATGTAAAGGATGCCGTTAAAATTGTTGAATATTTGGTGGATCGTGTCCGGGTGGACTTTATAGATGTTACTGCCGGGGATTCCAGTACATATGCAGGTTCCACCCATATTGTGCCGCCATCACCCATTAAGCATGCTTACCTTACCCCACAAGCATTTAAAATTCGCATGGCGGGTGCCGTGCCGGTCTTTGTTGGCTCCAGAATTGTCGATCCTGTGGAAGCAGAGCAGATTATCGGAGGGGGAAAAGCGGATGTTGTGGGGATGACTCGTTCCTTAATCGTTGATCCGGAAATGCCTAATAAAGCGAAATCAGGAAACCATCAAAAAATTGATGCTTGTATCGGCTGTCTTCAAGCATGCATTGGCCATTATCATAAAGGATTGGTTATTGGCTGTGTCCAGAATCCATCAACAGGCAAAGAAAAGGAAGTTGAAGCTCTGAAGAAGGCTCCAAGAGAGAAAAAGAAAGTTCTCGTCATTGGTGCCGGTCCGGCGGGTTTAAAAGCGGCCATTACACTTGATGAATTAGGCCACGAGGTGCTATTAGCAGAGAAGGCTGATGAAATTGGAGGTTTATTGCGTACATTAAGACGTGCTCCGATGAGACATGAACTTGCTGAGAGCATGCTGGATAACTTCACCAGAAGCCTTGCCGGAAGTAATGTAAAAGTGAACCTTTGCAGCAGCATACAGCCTTCTGATATCATGAAGCTCGGCCCTGATATGATTATCAGTGCGGTTGGTTCAAGACCCTATATTCCGAACATCCCTGGAATTGATGATCCTAGAGTCATGACGGCAGATCAATTATTCAACGATAGAAGGAAAGAAATCGGAAAAAATGTATTAGTATTTGACTTTACAGGGGATTGGCCAGCAATTGAAGCAGCAATCGATTTAGCAGAAAAAGGCCATCAGGTAACGATGATTTCTTCGAAGCTTCACATTGGGGAGGAAGTCCATCAGTACTTGCGAAATGAGTACCTAAAGAAGCTGTATCAATTAAAGGTTAATATGATTCCGCACTATGATTTAGGCGAAATAAAGGATGACGAAGTGGTTATTCGTAACTTATTTTCCTATGAAAAAGAGAGTATGAAAAATTGGGACTCTATTGTCCTATCGCTAGGCCGCGTGCCAAATGTGGAGTTATATGAACAAATCAAGGGATTGGCTCCCGAAGTTTATCAAATTGGAGATTGTTTAGCACCTAGAACACTGGAAGAAGCCACATATGAAGGAATGATGATTTCATTAAAACTGGGCATTCAGAATAGCCAGCCGCAAAAGGATGAAAAACCATCGGTTGCGAAATAAAATGAAACCTTCATCACCGGGGGTGTTACTACCCTGTAATCTGCGATAAAAGGGACTGCCAAAGAGGTGTCAATCCTCGGTGTGTTTAAAAATTAACTCACCGTAGGAGGGCACCTTTATTATTTGCAGGATAGACACGATTCCTTTTCTGAAAGGTCGAATCCAATCATGAACCTATTTAACTTTATTCGCAAATTTTGTTGCTTTTTTTACAAAGAAAAATAAGGTTGGTTGATTGGAGCGTAAGGTGCGAGACTCCTGCGGGAGGAGTGGGACAGGTGAGACCCCACAGGCGCTGCGCGCCGAGGAGGCTCATCGCCCGCCCCGCGGAAAGCGAGCATCCTGGAGCGGAAATCAACCTCTCTACACTCTTTGTTTTTTAATCATAAAACCATAAAAAAACAACAATCTTTTAGAAAAGAGCCAAACTTTTAAAAAGAGCTGCCGTTTATGCGAGCAGCTTTTTCTAGTATACATTCCTATCAAGAAACGCCGCTTTGTCCATCCCATTGAAAGTGCTGGAACCAGGGTTTTAAGCTTTACTCTAAGCTTACTATCCCTTAAAACCAAATAAATTTATAAAAAAAATGCTTTCAAAACCATAACATTAAGTCTATTATAGATACTAAAATTAAAAAAGGAGATTCATATGAATTCAGCTATTCAAGATCAACTTCAAGCATTTAGAGAAAGTCAAAAAAACAGAGGGCGGCTGCTTATCAATTGTCCCGATCAGCCGGGAATTGTGGCTGCTGTATCCCAGTTTCTGTTCCAGCATAAGGCTAATATTATCGAGTCGAATCAATATTCGACAAATCCAGAGGGTGGCACCTTTTTTATCCGAATCGAATTTGAATGTCCTGGTTTACAGGCGAAGGAAGAAGAGATGAGAAGTCAATTTAAGGAAATCGCAGAAACCTTCTCAATGGAATGGAAACTGGCATTTGTGTATGAATTGAAGAAGACAGCTATTTTTGTATCAAAAGAACTTCATTGTTTACGTGAACTGTTATGGGAATGGCAAAGCGGTGATTTGCTTACCGACATCGCTCTTATTGTGAGCAATCACGAGGAATCAAGACAAATTGCAGAATCCATGCAAATTCCATTCTTTTACATACCTGCAAGCAAAGAAAATAGACAGGAAGTGGAAGAAAGACAGCTGCAGCTTTTAAAAGAATTTGATATTGATTTAATCATATTAGCAAGATATATGCAGATTTTGACGCCGGCTTTTGTAGAGGCTCATCCATTCAAGATCATTAATATTCATCACTCTTTCCTCCCCGCATTTGTTGGGGCGAGGCCATATGATCGAGCCTATCAGCGCGGAGTAAAGATAATTGGGGCAACGTCTCATTATGTTACAAACGATCTGGACGAAGGACCCATCATTGAACAGGATATCAAGCGTGTTGACCACCGGGATCAGATAGATGATCTAAAAAAGAGCGGACGTTCGATTGAACGGAGTGTTCTTGCCAGAGCGGTTAAATGGCATTTAGAAGACCGGATTATTGTTCATGAAAACAAAACAATTGTTTTTTAAGGAAAAGGAACAGATTGCGCCGCAAAAGGAAAGGCCGCTGACCTAAAAACGAGTGCCTGTCCCCAAGTTTTGTATAGCTTTACCGGACTAGGGGACAGGCACTTTTTACACAGACTAAAATACTTATATAAAGGCCTGGCTAAAGACTAATAAAAATTATCCCTGCAGCTTTACTGGGTCATATTACGAAAAATAAAAAGAAGACTTCCGAAGAAACGAAGCGTAGATTAAGTATAGAAGATTAAAGGAACTCAGTTCTTATTAATCCTATTGAAGTATAGTTCATGCTTTCCTACTTGTTTGGATAGGTATTCAATATCTCTATTCATATTCTTGGTGTTCATATCAATTCTCTTTAGGATGGAGACTGTATCATCGGTTGAGGTTTGTGCAATTGTATTCAAAGTTGTTTCTATGCGGTCAAGCTTCTGATCCATTTCTCCAAACCGTTTATCATTTTCTGCTAATTTCTGGTTAACTTCATCAAAACGCTGATCAACCTCAATGAACTTTTGATCGACTTTATCAAAGCGCTGGTCAACCTCAATGAACTTTTGATCGACTTTATCAAAGCGCTGATCAACCTCAGCGAACTTTTGATCGACTTTATCAAAGCGGTGATCAACCTCAATGTACCTTTGATCGACGTTATCGAAGCGGTTATTCATTTGTTTTTCAAGCTGCTGTATAGCTTTAAGTATTTGTTCCATTGTATTTCACCTCCTTTATTTTATTATACATAATTCCGGTAAAATCATCATTTTTAAAAAAAGGGTTAATGTTGAATTAGCCCTGGCAATCTTTTATAATTCATCGATCAAATAGCATCATTACCTTCCGGAACAACGAATTTCCTAAAAATCGTGCCTGTTCTTTCATTTGACTAAACCAGGGAGCAGGCACGATGCAAACTAATTATCTTGATGGATCCTGGCCTTCCGTATCCCATCAAAAATATTTATACCCGCAAAAATAATAAATGTGATAATAATACTGCCAATGAACCAGGTCTCAAATTTTGTGGCTGTTATGGAGGACAAATCAGCCATATAGTTGATAAATTCGGGCTGCATCAGACTTGGAGTTAAAAGGAGAACGATGAAAACCACGGTTGCCATCACTTCGAGAAATGTGTTGTAGATAGCTATTTTTCTGGTCCATTGACCCTGGAATAATTTGTAGAGGGCTAACCCGACTTCCAGTGCGATGATCAAGACAACAATTGGCCAAAATCCAAGTAAGACTTTTTGATTAAATGCTGCAATCACAAAATCTAATCCGTCTCCGCCACCTTCATAAATACCAATCAGGCGGTCGGCATAAAAATAGAAGGTTGCCCATATTGCTGTCCACATTAAACTTCCGAATACCTCAAATTTTGTAATGGCCTTTTTCTTAGGGATGTAGGGGATGTTTTTTAAGTCCTCAGGGGTCCAAGGTTTTAAACTTGCTGATAAGGGGTGCTGTTCTTTTTCTTTATCAACCCGTTCCATAATGGCGAAGACGACCGTTAGCCAGAAGAAGGTTTGAATTCCCACTTCGATGACTCTCCAAATTCCTTCACCCATAAAGTGGAGGATTAGGTTCATAACCGTTTCTTCTCCGCTAAAACCAATAATAAATTCAGCCGCAATGGAAATTAGTGCGATTGCCGCTGCAATGGGAAATATCATTTTCAATAAGGATACATATACATCAAAATAGCGCGGGCCGATCAGATGCATCGGCTGATCCCGATATCCGCTCGCTAATGCTGCAGGATTTCCCAATTTCTTTAGAACGTCTTTTATAACCTCATCATTGTGTTCATCCGGAAGCATATCCTCAATCGTTGAGCGCAGCTCGAGTGCGATATCCGCACGATTTTTCTCAGGCAGCCGGCGAGTCACTTCCTGTATATAAATCTCAATTAAATTCATCTTCCTCATCCCCTTTTAATAGACCAAAAAGTTGTTTTGAGTTATTTATCCATTCCTTTCTTAACTGCAAAAAGGTCTCTAATCCAAACTCACTTAACACATAATACTTACGCGGCCTGCTCTCCGATGTGTCCCAGCTGCTTGTCACTAATTCCTGTTTTTCTAAACGGCGAAGCAAGGGATACAGGGTGCTTTGATCAATATTTATTCCTGAGTCTTCCAGTAACTGAACAAGAGAATATCCATACTGTGGTGTCCGCAGCTGGCTCAATACAGCTAATGTCAGCGTACCTCTCCTTAGCTCTGTCGTTAACGAATTCAGTAAAGAACTCATTTATCCACCTCACTTTTAAATACTATATGTCATACACTATATGGTTTATACTATGTATCATACACTATTTGTGTGACGAAAATAATTTATGATTTAAAATCTAAAAATATGAAAAGATATTTTGAAAAATTGCGGTCGCTGGGAGCAGGTGAGCAGCAGCTGAAAACAGATTTTTGAATAAGGACAGTTGATAATGTCTCGCTTGGCAAATAGGAGATTGCTTTGCACCAAGAACGCTGGAAGAAGCCACATACGAGGATAAAAGTGCATCTGCTTTGAAATAAAAGGAAATTAGTAAGTAAACTTCAACTAAGGTTAATGAAGAATTTGTATTTAATGAGGTACAGCGGCAAAAATTTGAGGATTTTTTATCAATTAAGTTTTTTAAGCACAAGGCACGATATAACCTGTAATAGTTGCTGCAGGATAAACTCCTAATAATACCAATATCGCGCTTAATTCTGCTTTCTTCACTTCAAAAATTTTCCATGTATTTTAACAAAAGCTTGCATTAACATCAACTAAAGAACTCACAATTAAACCAAAGAACGCCAGTCATCTTATTCAACAATCGGGCAAGATTGTTGAATAAGATAAAATAATTACTGAAAATCATGATTTTCCTTTAACAATAAAGCCACGTCAAAATTTGTTCTTATTTTCTTCCGAAATTCAAAACCCTAATACAATGGACCATTGTGATAATTAATGAAAAATGACTCCTAATATAAAAATCCGATCCATAAATTTCAATCATTCCAAAAATCCAACATCCATTTTTTCAAATCTACAATCCGCATATGATCGATACTTTTATTGGTTCCTGTTACAATGATGGGGATTAGTGAATCCTCTTTATGCATTGAACCATGGGCACCACCACCGGAATGTTCAGGTGAACTTTCTCCAATGAATTCATACCCAGGTTTTGCGTCAACAATAAGAAATTCACCTTCCTGAGAATGCATAGCTCCATATAACCTTGCTAATCCATCAGGATAATCCCCATAATGAATATTCTTGTTCTTTAAGGTTAAATCGAGAATGGAGGTATTTCCTTTTATAGACCAGGCTTGATTATAAACATCCTTATAGGTTCCACCTGAATTAAATTTAAAGGATCCCCCATGATCTCCAGATATCACATGTATTATTTCTTTTTCCTTCCATGCAATCCAGGCAATCCGAGGATCAGTTTGCAATTTTCTGGCGATATTTTTTACAGAAACACTTTTGTTAATTTTATAGATATATGCCATCCGTTCATTAGCTGTAATAACAATTTCATCGTCTTTTGAAACAGGCTTACCGAGCTTTAAAATTCTGTATTTAGAAAGGATTTCTTTTAGATCTATTAAAGCTTCTTTTTTCCGTTCATTGACAGGTGACTGATTACTGTCTCCAATGATAACCCAGATATTATTATTAAGGGCATCTTCCCATTTTGGAAAAATATTCAAGACCTCTTGAAGATGCTTATCAAGTTTTTCAATTCCTTTTGTTGTGTTTGGACCTTTCCTATGTACAGTGAAGTCATTACCTGAAATGTACAGGATTGTAAATTCAGGAAGAATATTTTTTTCCAAAAGATATTTTAATTCTTGAACCGCGAAGGCATCATTAAGTCCTATACGATTGACAATGTGATTATTCTTAGGGTCCTGGCGTATAAATGCACCTAAAGACAGTATTTTTGGTCCAAGTGTTTCATATTCCTCAGGCAGATTGCTCACTTTTGTTATCAACTTTGGAACTTTAAGGGTATGATGATAATTTCCACGGTAAATAAATGCGTTAATGGATGCTGAATCTTTTTTAATATTGTTCAGATCTTCATGGATGGTTCTTACATTTGGACTGAGGTCAACATTATTATATTGATGCATGATATTTTCAGCAAATTGGGAAACTCCGAGTTTCATGATCTCAAAAAAACCATTTCCATAAGTGATAATTTGCTTCTTATCATTATCAAACCAAACGAGTCCAGGAATCTTACTCTTATCCGGGTAAGTACCAGTTATTAAAGAACTGTCGATTGTAACCGACATGGTTGGATAGGAACTTACTAAATTTTTACTATATTGTCCATGTTTTAAAAAGAAGGCCAGAGCAGGAGCTTTTTTCTCTTGGATAGCCTTTTTTAACGGCTCATCCATCATTGAATCGATAACAAGAAGAATAATTTTAGGTGAGGTCTGACTTTCTGTTTGAATAGGAGATATTTTCTTTCCCTGTTCATATGCTTTATTACCAATGTTAGTGCAACCTATTACAAGAATAGATATAACTATAATAAGAAGCAAACGAATCAACAAATTTCACCTACGCTTTGTTATAGTTTAATTATAACTTTATGCAAGCATAAACATCTGGCTGCAGCTTTCGATCATCAAACCAGCCATCGCAGCATTTTTCATTCCCATTAATTAATGAAGAGAGTAAAAGGTAATTAATGAAGAGAGTAAAAGGTGGTGCAATTAGAAAAGATAAAAAAATATAACTGGAAGCCAGGAAGAGTCACTGCTTTGCTTTTGCAGCCAATTTCATCGCAATGCAAGATTGAAGCTGAATCAAAAAAAACCGCCTTCAAAGCAGGTTTTGCTGTACTAGTGTGGGTTAAAGACTAATTTGTCTTTAACCCCTTTTATTTTTGAAGGTTTTAACTTAATGGTTGTTGAGGCCAGGAGGAACGTAAAATGGTGGGACTTTAATCCACCCACGCTTGCGCATTACCTGCTTTAATCTAGCAGCGAAGGCCAATTTTTCTGCTTGAAACTGAACAAACAATACACTAACATCTGTACGAACCGATTCAGAAGCAGCACCCGCCGCACGCATAATCAAACTAACTATTTTTAAAGATAATTCATTTGCAATGACGTCATCAGTTAATTTAACACCAAGAGGAATACTGTTAGGATCTGATATTGGCATATCTTCAGGGGCAGGAGGTAACGTGATTCCTTCCTTAATCATAAAATCATGGAGTCGTTTCCTTTGGCTGGTGCCGAGTTTCATATCTTCTTCCAGCAGTGTTCGTAGCTCTTCATCTGTCGTTGTATTTATAGCGGATTGAACAGATACTTTAGCTAATTCAAGTCCCGCTAAGTAAATCCAGCAAGCCATCACTTCTCCGACATGAAGAGGCTGGTCTTCGTCTTGAACAGTCAGTGATTTCATGGTGTCCACGAATGTTTCTAATATATTTACCACATTAACCACTCCTAATTTTAATAGTAATAAGCATAATGTTTGTAGCCTGAATTTTTTTATGCAAAAGGTTTACACTATATTAAAAAGAAAGTTGATCTGCGAACAACTGAGAAGTTTATTTTTTAAAACTAATTTCTATCCCTAAAAAATATTGTTAGCAGCTCTATGGAACAAGGAAAAGTTACTTTATTTAGGGTTATAAAATATGAGTGTAGGGTAAGGCACAACAGAGATATTTAAGGAAGATGTTTCTCCGAATGTATTTGTACCGGACGATGCTAGTGGACACCCGATTGCGTGTCCATTTTTTATTTTAAAATTTTCAGAATTATTTATTGTTTTAAAGTAAAAATTGTGTTAATTTTATAAAAATGAAGTCGGAACTTCAAAAAATATAAAAATACAGCATAAACTTCATTCTTGAAGGTGAAACTACATGATCTTAAAACAAACGATAGAAAAAGAGTTTAATAACCTCTCCAAAGGCCAGCAAAAGGCAGCAATGTATCTGCTGGATCATCCAAAGGATTTTGCCGTGAAGTCAGCAGGGGAGATTGGAAAGAGAATCGGTGTCAGTGAAACAACGGTGATTCGATTTTGTTACTCCATTCATCTTTCGGGGTATTCAGAGCTTCAGAAGATGGTTCGCGAGCAGCTGCTGCAAACCAATAGCACGCTTGGTCAGTATTTTACGAGTAAGGTGGAGCTGGCGGAGAAGCCTCAATTCTTTGCCAATGTAATGGAAAAGGATCTCCTGCATATTCGGGAAACCATACAAAAAATTTGTGAGGTAGATTTTGATCGGATGGTTAACCGTTTAATAGAGTCTGAGAAGGTCTATGTTACGGGTTTGCGGTCTTCCTTTTCAGCAGCAAGCTGGCTGGCCTTCACACTCGGAGTTGTTCGCGGCCATACAAAGCTGATTCGCCCGGATACGGATGATTTGCTGCTGACGATTAGCGATATGGATGAGAGATCGACATTTGTTGCGATCTCGTTTGACCGCTATATGAAGGATACGATCAAACTGGCGGAATTGGCTAAAAAGCAAGGCGCTTTTGTAATTGGAATAACGGATTCGAGTATTGCCCCGATTAAGGAGCATGCGGATTTGCTTTTTCATATTCATTCATCGGAAAAGTCGACGATTGATGCGGCACCAGCGCTATTTTCATTTTTAAATGCGGTGATTGCAGGTGTTTCCATTAAGGACAGGGAGCGATTTGCGAAGCGAAGAGAACAATATGAGAAATTGGATAGTAACCACTTTTTTATTCAGCCGGGAGGGAAGTTGGATTGAGAGAATATATAGAAGATATAAAACCGACGATTGATTGTGTGTTTAACCATTTGCATGAAAATCCGGAGATCGAGCTGGAAAGAGTACAAAACGACGGAGTATTTGAAGACCTTTCTGGAGTGCCGCGGATTTGATGTTCAGGTGTTTGGCGATTCAACCGGTCTAGTTGCTGAGGTCGGGGAAGGCAGCCCATGTGTGGCGCTGCGAGCGGATATGGATGCGCTATGGCAGGAGGTAGATGGCAAGTTTCAGGCCAATCATTCCTGCGGCCATGATGCCCATATGAGCATGGGGCTTGGAGCGATGCTGCTACTTCAAAAAGCAGGCTTTCCTTCAAAAGGGAAACTGAAATTTATTTTTCAGCCGGCTGAGGAAAAGGGAACAGGCGCTTTGAAGATGATTGAGCATGGTGTATTGGATGATGTGGATTACTTATACGGTGTTCACCTCCGGCCTATCCAGGAAATCAGGGATGGAGAGGCATCCGCAGCCATCTACCATGGTGCAGCCCGATTCCTGACTGGTGAAATTATCGGTGAGGATGCACACGGCGCACGCCCGCATTTAGGCCAGAATGCGATTGAAATTGGCGCATCTCTTGTAAATGAAATTAAAAGCATTCATTTGGATCCAATGGTTCCTTATACAGCAAAGATGACCAAGTTTCATGCAGGCAGTGATTCTGGCAACATCATTCCAGGGAAAGCTTCCTTCAGTCTGGACCTGCGGGCACAAACCAATGAGGTCATTGCTGCTCTATCTGAAAAGATTGAGACGATCACCGATTACCTATCCAAATTATATGGTGTGAAAATCACGTTAGAGACAAAAGCAGATGTGGCTGCAGCCGAGGTAGATGAAGAGGCGCAGCGTTTTATGGAGAAAGCCGTTGTGGATGTGCTTGGTGCGGATCAATTAAGGGAACCGATTGTCACTTCAGGGGGAGAGGATTTCCATTTTTATACCCTGAAGAAACCGAACATCAAGGCGACCATGCTCGGATTGGGCTGTGATTTGCAGCCGGGGCTTCATCATCCGAAGATGACGTTCAATCGGGATGCTATGTATTCAGGGATTGAAATTTTAGCCAGAACATTATTGCATACATTGGGGGGAGACAAAAATGGGAGTAACGGCAACTAAGAGTATTGAATTGCGAGTTCTTAATACAGCCTCCGATATGAATCTTGTTCAAAAGTTGGAGCATGACATCTGGAACATGGATCCGCTTCCTGTTCATCAAACCATCACAGCTGCCCAGAATGGAGGCCTGCTGCTTGGTGCCTTTTATCAAGATGAACTGATTGGTTTCAGTTATGGGTTTGCGGGCTTTAACAAGGGCAAAAGCTATCTTTGCTCCCACATGCTTGGCATTCATCCCGATCATCAGGATAAAGGGTTGGGCGCCCTTCTTAAACAGAAGCAGAAGGAGATAGCTTCCGAGATGGGGTACGACTTGATCACGTGGACATTCGATCCGCTTGAAAGCCGGAATGCCTATTTGAATCTTTCCAAGCTCCATGCAGTCTGCTCCACCTATGTAGAAAATTGCTATGGGGAAATGGATGACAGCTTGAATCATGGCCTTCCGACGGACCGTTTAAAGGTAGAATGGTGGATTAATAGTTCACATGTGGAGGAACCAATAAGGATTGATGCGGACTCTGCATGGGACCCGTTTGAATGGGGCGTGTCTGAGGACGACTTTCCGGTTCTATTAAATACAGAATGGGAAAAGACATGGGGACCAGTGCTCGTCCCGATTCCAACAAATTTCCAGGCAATTAAAACCCATAATTACGAACTGGCCATGGATTGGCGCTTTAAAACGAGAGAGATTTTGCAGCGTTTATTCGCTCAGGGATATGCGATGGCCAGTGTTATAAAAGGACAAGAAGGACTCGTGCATTACTATGTACTGGTTCAAAGAGACGAACTGCAGCTTAACTAACACGAAAAGGCGGGAAGAGAAATGAAAGTGACAGAAGTCGTTTTGCGTCATATGAAAATGAGAATGAAAACTCCATTTACAACAAGCTTCGGAACGTTTCAGGATAAAGAGTTTCTTCTGCTGGAAGCAAAGGATGAAAACGGCTTAAGCGGGTGGGGAGAATCCGTTGCTTTTCATTCTCCCTGGTACAATGAAGAAACGTTGAAAACGAATTGGCATATGCTAGAGGACTTTATTATTCCTGACCTATTAAATAAAGAGATCCGTCATCCTGATGAAGTTTCAGAAACACTATCTTACATACGCAAAAACAATATGGCGAAGTCAGCTTTCGAAGGCGCTGTTTGGGATTTATATGCCAAGCAGCAGGGGATTCCGCTGGCGAAAGCGATTGGCGGGACGGCCAATGAAATAGAAGTAGGAATCAGCATTGGTATTCAGGATACGGTTGATGATTTGCTGAAGCTGATTGAAGAGCATGTGAATGAAGGCTATAAGCGGATCAAAGTCAAAATCAAGCCCGGCTGGGATGTTGAGGTTATGAGGGAAGTCCGCAAGCATTTTCCGGATGTGCAGCTGATGGCTGATGCAAACTCTGCGTACAGGCTGGAGGATATTGAACTGTTAAAACAGCTGGATGAGTTCGATTTAATGATGATCGAACAGCCGCTGGCATCAGACGATATTATCGACCATGCTGCTTTGCAAAGTGAGCTTCAAACACCGGTATGCCTGGATGAGAGCATCCATTCCTATGAGGATGCCAGAAAAGCGATTGAGCTTGGAAGCTGCAGGATTATTAATATCAAAATTGGCCGGGTTGGCGGGTTAACAGAGTCCAAACGAATTCATGATCTATGCCAGGAGCGCGGCATTCCGGTATGGTGCGGAGGGATGCTTGAATCAGGAATCGGCCGTGCACACAACATCGCCCTCACGACTCTATCAAACTTTGTGATGCCAGGCGATACTGCAGCGTCTTCCCGCTACTGGGAAAAGGATCTGATTGAACCGGAAGTGACCGTTGACAATGGAATGATTCGAGTACCAGAACAAGCAGGTCTCGGCTACGAGCCTAACCTGGAAACAATCAGGCAGTTTACTGTTTCAGAAAAAAGCTTTTCTTAAAGAGGAGAGAGGATTCTCTCTTTCTCTTTTACTAATAATTGTCGCAAAATTCTAATAGTAAAAGGGGGAAAAATAATGAAAAAGAGTATTCAGATCGCCGGGGCATTTATTGGCGTCATCGTTGGCGCAGGATTTGCTTCCGGCCAAGAGATTTTGCAGTTCTTCACAAGCTTCGGGTGGATGGGGATCATAGGAGCCGTTGTGGCAACCTTCTTGTTTGCGTTCCTCGGTATGAACTTAACACAGCTTGGCAGCCGGCTGCAGACAGACTCCCATAAAGATGTGATCTACCATATTTGCGGCAAATACCTTGGAATGGC
Organism: Cytobacillus sp. C11.1; assembly: GCF_058145115.1. NCBI lineage: Bacteria > Bacillati > Bacillota > Bacilli > Caryophanales > Bacillaceae > Cytobacillus > Cytobacillus sp. C11.1. The sequence continues at coordinate 3,202,629 of NZ_CM176935.1, forward strand.
AGTTGATTTTATCATTACCTTCTTCCTTTTCGGAGTGGCCGTTGTCATGCTTGCAGGTTCCGGTTCCATTTTTGAAGAACAGTTCGGCATACCGAGTATGGCGGGGAATATCATTATGGCCGTGTTGGCGATCCTGACGGTTTGCCTGAATGTCCAGAAAGTAATATCGATTATCTCTCTTGTAACGCCATTCTTGCTCTTAATGGTCATCATTATCGGCGGCTATGCATTAAGTACAATGGGGATTGATTTCGCAGAAGTTCAGAAATTGGCGGAGAGTCAAACGCCAGCTGCTTCTAATTGGTTTATGGGTGCATTATTATATGTTTCTTACAATATAGCGGCAGGTGCTGCGATGCTGGCCGTTATGGGTGGCACAACGAAGGATGAGAAACAGGCTGGACTGGGAGGAATCCTTGGCGGTGTCGGACTGGGCGTTCTTATTTTAATCATCAATGTCGGCATGCTTGTTAAAATGGATGTCGTTGGCGGATCGGACATGCCGATTCTCGCGCTGGCAAATGAAATTTCACCGGCGTTTGGCTTATTAATGTTCGTCGTGCTGCTCGGCATGATTTATAACACAGCGGTTGGAATGCTTTATGCCTTCACGGCACGTGTGGTAAAAAGGGAGAATCCGAAGTTCAGCCTTTATGTTGTTTTATTTGGAGCAGCGGCATTTGGTGCAAGCTTTGTGGGCTTCATCACATTGGTCGGCACGGTTTATCCATTAATGGGATATCTTGGATTTACGCTGATTGCGGCGATTGTGTATGCGTGGTTTAGAGGGAAGAGGAAAGCTGCGGGCATTATTGATAGTGGGATTCGTGCAGAATCATAAGAAAAAAAGGGTCTGTTCCTGGCTTTTATCCAGAGGCAGACCTTTTTGTTTAGCCAGAAGCCTTATATCCCGCGTTATCTTTCTATTATCCATTACATCTTGTAACTTGCATTTTACGTCTTATATTATAGAGTTTATATAAAGATAGAAAGAAAGATTGGCTCATTATGATGAAAGCCCAGTTGAAGGGGATGAATGAAATGCTGAAGAAAGTCGCCACAAATATTGCCGCGTCAACGAGTGAAATAATCGGATATGACGTAATTATAACCGATGAAACCGGTACGATTATAGCTGCCAGCGATAAGGAAAGATTGGGGGTCCTTCATGAAGCTTCTATACCGGTTATTAAAAATAAAAGGCCGTTAACCATCAGGCCCGGCTATATCGATCATTTTGAAGGGACAAAACCTGGTTTCACTCTTCCGATCGAAATACATGGCAATATCATTGGAACGATTGCGATTACAGGAGAGAGAAATAAAGTGGAGAAGTACGGTCTCTTAGTCAAAAAGCATGCTGAAATTATGCTGAGGGAAGAAATCCTTGTGGAGTCCAGTCTAATTTCTCAGCAAGCCCATCAGCAATTTATAAAAGAAATCCTGGCATTTGAAGCAAATCAATCAAGTGAAAACCTGCTGAAAACCCGTAGTTTCGAACTCGGATATGAGCTCAAGGCGCCATTTATCTGTGTTGCTGTCGAAATACTGAATATGAAAGAGATAATCAGAGGATTTTCTGATTCCAATTATCATAACGAATCACTGGAAGTCAGTATTCAGCGCACTAAATTAATGATATTAAAAGAAATTCAATTTGTTTTTTCCCATAAAGACCTTTCCACTTACATTGGAGATGATAAGTTTATCATTTTGCATAAAGGAGGGTTCAGTGATCATTCCTCTACCGAGTTAGCTACAGCATGCAAGCAGCTGGTAAAGCGTTTGGATGCAAAAAGCATCAAAGGGGTCATTGGTATTGGGTCTGCTGCTGACAGTATTCCGGAAATCAAACGATCAAATCGTGAAGCCTGGAAAGTGATAGAGATTGGCAAAAAACAAAAAGGCAATGAAAGAGTTTTTTATGTCAATGATTATCAGCTGGAGACCTTGCTTCAGAGTATTGATCCAGATTCTATGGAGATGGTGAAAAGGGAAATGAAGACGCTGCTTGAAGCAGATGACTGGGAGGATATATCACAGACGATAAAGGCTTGGTGTGATTCAGGTTTCAGCAAAGTGGATACCGCCCATTCCCTTCATATCCATAGAAATACATTGCAAAATCGACTGGAAAAAATAGAAGAGATTACAGGCATTAATAAAAAAGATTTCCGTAAGATGCTATATTTGTATTTAGGTATTTCGTTAATTGAATGGGAGCTTATAGGAAAGTAACACAGAGCGAAATAGACAAATAGATGCTTGAGTTTCCAACATAGCAAACTTATATATGTGCAAAATGCACAATTTTACATATGTTTTATCCTAAACCATGTTCTCAAGTCACATTGTTCCAGTCACTAACCTCAACTATAATTATAATATTCAAAATATTTAGAGAGAGGGTTGGAGATGGACGCAGATGTTGGAATTATAGGCTTGGGAACCATGGGAAGCATGGCGATGTGGCAATTGGCTAAGTCAGGAGCTTCTGTCATCGGTTTTGAACAATTTGGCATCGGACATGACCGGTCCGCTGCAGGCGGTGAATCAAGAATTTTTCGGACAGCGTATAAAGAAGGGACAAATTATGTTCCATTGCTTAAGGATGCTTATAAGTTATGGCGGAATCTGGAAGAGGAGTCCGGCAATTCTTTATTAACCTTAACCAGCGGCTTAATCATTGGCCATCCAGAGACAGCTGATATGAAAAACGTTTATAAAAGTATACAAGAATATAAGTTGGATCATGAGGTACTGAATAGGGAAGAAGCCGGGAAAAGGTACCCGCAGCATCGTTTGGAGGCAGGTGAACAAATCATTATTGATAAACTGTCAGGCTATCTCCGCCCGCAGCTTTCCATTGTTTCTGCTGTTCAACGGGCCCGCGACCTGGGAGCGGAGATTCATAGCCACACGGCTGTAGATCATATTAAAAGTGAAAGAGATGGCGTGAGGATATTTGCTGGAGGCAAAACCTTTAAGGTTCGGAAAGTGCTTATCACAGCTGGTCCATGGGCAGTGAATTTCATGCAGGAGTTTGCTGATTTCATGGATGTCCGCCGGCTTGTAAATGCCTGGTTCCTTCCAAGAAAAGCCGATCATTTTTGCGAAAAGAATTTCCCTGTATTCACAAGGGAAAGGGAAGGCTTCTATTATTACGGTTTTCCTTCTGTTGACGGAAATATGGTGAAAATCGGCATGTTTACCACAGAAAAGAGCCGGATTTCCAGTCCTGATTCGCTTGATCGGGCGGTCGATCTAAAAGAGCTGGCTGCCTTTGCGGAGATCATTGAAAAAGATCTGCCAGGCTTGTATCCTGATCCCTCAAGAGTCAATTCATATATGGAGATTTATACAGCAGATCGGCATCCAGTGATTGGGACCAGTACTGGCCAGGACCGTATTATCTACTTAACCGGTTTCTCGGGGCATGGCTTTAAGCTTGCGCCTGTCATGGGCAAAATCGGCGCAGAGCTTGCGCTATATGGAAGAACGGATTATCAAATTGAACCGTTCTCACCAGCACGTTTTATTAGAGAAGGTTCTGTTTAATGTTATCGGACGAAAAATTTAGAGGAGGCTGTTTATGGAAAAAAGAAAAGCGACATATGGAGAATCGATATTAGCCCTATTATTTATGTTCGTATTCGTATTTGTTGGGTTTCTGGCGTTTGGTTTAAGAGTAGAATTGATGATGGTTGCAGCGGCAGGATGTGCTGGCATCCTGGCATGGAGGCTTGGCTATTCATGGAGCGAACAGGAAAAAGCCATCAGCAGCCGTATTGCAGGAGCGACACCTGCGATCCTGATCATCTGGGTAATCGGAATGGTCATTTCGACTTTCATCTTTAGCGGTTCCATTCCTATGCTGATTTTCTACGGAATTGATATCGTCACTCCCCAATATCTCCTAGTAACAACCTTTTTATTGTGTGTTGTTTTCTCAACCATTACGGGTACCTCTTGGGGCTCAGCAGGAACTGCCGGCCTGGCATGTATGAGCATAGCGGCCGGGTTCGGTGTGCCGCTTCATATTACAGCAGCAGCAGTTATTTGCGGCTCGATCTTTGGGGATAAAATGTCGCCGCTCTCTGAGACAACAAATCTGGCAGCCGCTACTACAGGTGTGGATCTATATGACCATATAAAATCGATGATGTGGACAACCATTCCTGCCGCTGTCATAACCCTTGTGTTTTTCTACATCGTTGGTCTCAATTTGGAGATTACCGGAGAAGGGGTGCCGGAAGAAGCGGTAGCAATGCAGGCGGGATTGGCTGAGATGTTTAATTGGAATCCGCTGCTGATTTTGCCATTTATTATTATTCTTGCAGGGGCCATTACGAAAAAGCCACCTGTGCCGACGATGCTCATTGCCTGTTTATCAGCTATTGCCATTGGGGTCCTGTATCAGGGGTTCACGCTGGAAGCTGGGATATTTGCTTCGTTAAGAGGGTTTAATGTCAGCATGGTTCCTGGAGTGGATCCAGCCAATTTGGCTGAAAGTGTCCTTACCCTGCTAAATCGTGGGGGAATAGTTTCTATGGTCGGTGTTGTCATCATCATTTATTGCGGATATGCCTATACTGCGATCATCAGCAAGGCAGGATTCCTGGAGGTGGCCATTGCTCCGCTTGCAAACAGAGTGAGGACGCGCGGCCCGCTGATGATCACTACTTTATTCACCGGATTGGTATTGCTGGTCTTTTCCGGTACTTCCTACACGGTGGCAATCATGCTCCCGGAAATGTTCAAAAAGCCATTCCTTAAAGCGGGGATGGCAGCCAGAACTCTATCAAGGAGCATAGAAGATGTAGGGACTATGGTAGCAGCCCTTGTCCCATGGGGAACATCCGGTGCATTTTATATCAGCACCTTAGGGGTGCCAATCTATGGAGCTGGCGGTTATGGAATATGGGCCGTTATGACTTATCTTACACCGATCATTGCCATCATATTAGCTTTCGCCGGGATAGGAGTCTATAAGCTTAGCAAAGAGGAAGCGGAAGAAGCAATTATTGCAGGTGATCAAAAAGCTATTTAGGAACTGGAAGTATATACATAAAATGGCCTCAGCGAATTGCTGAGGCTGTTTTATTGTATATACTTTCTTTTTAGCCAACATTATAAAAGTACGTCTCTGTTAAACTTGCCTGTTGATTTCCGCTCCAGGCACTCGCTTTCCGCGGGCGGTCCGAGAGCCTCCTCGGCGCATTCGCGCCTGCGGGGTCTCCCGTTGACACGCTTCTCCCGCAGGAGTCTCGTGCCTTCCGCTCCAATCAACAGGGTGCTAAAATCAATAATTGGCTTTAACACGCCCAAATACAAAGCTAGGTGCTATTTTATATGATTGCTACACAAATCCTTAATTCTCTGCATATCAACCATACACTTGTCCCTCTTCCTGAATAGCATATTATGAAGGGGGGTGATAAGGATATGTTGAATCATTCAAACGAAGATCAAACAAGCCGCTGCTCCCGCCGAACTGTTAAATCAATAGTACCGCTGATCGAAATAATACCCAGAAGTGAAATTGGAGAAACTCCAGACGAGAACTGCGAATATTATTGCATTGGTTTTGTTTGCGTTAAAGTTTGCTATGGCGAGTAGCTATACTCGTTCTTGGGCGTGTTGAACGCTCAAGCATACATAATGTTATTGGGATATATGAAGGATCTTATAGATGACTCCATTTCTTTCCTTTAAGATGTCTAAATCGGTTAAAAAGTAAAACGCATCATACTCCCATTTATCAGGATTGTATGTAACCAAATAATGGGGATACTCCAATTCTGAAAGCTCTTCTTTTATATTGGCTTTTAGGTTAAGAAGACTTTCCTGTGGCTGGATTCTTTCTGTGATGTGATACAGGTATTTGCTCTCCATGATAGTAGATGAAGTGGTGTCAATGAGCGGTATTCCCACCTTAACACTCTGCCAGCCAAATGAGTTTAAGATATTGTCGTAAAATCCATCAAATAAAAACTTGTTTAGGCCGCTGCTGTCTTTCCAAAGGTATAAGGGGCAATAGCTATTTTGTTTATTGTCGTTTATTCCTTTTTCTGTTATCAAATATAATTTGAATTTCAGATCCTGAAATCCGTCTGTTTTATGGCCATTCTTTTTTACCCTTGCTTTAATGATTTGCATATCATAATCACCTGGTAAAGTAATTTTATACTGAGTTGCGATCATTGCCTATTTCCTCCTTGGACAATATGGGAGCATAAGAGATGTGGCTTAGTTAAAATATGAAGCATTGATAGGTTTTATGTTAGAGTTGCCATTCATTTAGATGCCTTTTCAAGGTGAATTATATCCAGGGGTCCACTGATAATAAAAACGAGTGCAACGATTTGCACTCGATAGATTATAACTATATTTCCTGGAAAGCTCAGGTTGGGATATTTCTTCTTCATTTAAGCGTGTCATTATTTATACGCATCTTTTCAACGATGACTCCAAATCTGCTGGGATCATTTCTGTGTTTGTAACATTAAAAGCAGTCCAGCCCCTCAATAAAGATTGTATTCCCCATCCTGCTGTTCACTTCCTGCAGGAGGAAAGGCAACACCCATTGTCCGCAAAGAATCTTTTGCTTGTGCTAAATAATTTTCTGCCTGGTCCTGCCATTTAATTATCAAATTCATAAACGCTTTATATTCAGGCGGTGAATTTTCCTCCATCGTTATTAAACCTTCCCGTACTTTTCGATCTTGATTTTCGGCATTTATAATACAAGCAGCCATGGTGTCTATTATGGATTGACGCTGCTCGCCATTCACGAGTCTTTGGGCGCACCCTACGGCAGTAACGCGGTGATAGGAGGCTGGAACAAGATGATTATGCATCTCGACATTCCCTTTTAAATCTTTGGTTTCGGGTATATGGAAAAGTTCAGAACTCATCGAACACACCATTTCTTCAGCATATAAACTTTGCTGCAATAAATTCAAAATTTGTCCCCAGTTATTTACTCGATATGGATAATATGGATAGTAATAAGGATTCAAAAAAAACATCTCCTTTTAATATATAGTGGAAACCCCATCATATAGGTATGATTAAATACCGGGTGTAATGACTTTTTATTAGGCTGCTTTCAGCTTTGTTGCTTTTTAAATTGGAGTAGGGAGTGATTTTCGCTTCAGTAATATGAGTTTGGGAAAATATGACTAAATTAAAATAAAATTTATTCAGACTATTGTGTAAATTATGAATTTAATGTATAGTCTGTGATATATCAGATATCAATAGCATAAATACTATAAAGGGAGTTGATAGGAATTGTATAAAATACAAGTTGAAAATTTAAAATTGTATTGCAAAAGGATCTTAATTCAGGAAAGTTTGCCTGAGGAAGAGGCTGAGATCATCGCTGAGAGTCTGGTCGAGGCAAATGAGATCGGTGTCGACTCACATGGAGTTACGAGATTATCAGATTACATAACCCGGCTAAGAAAGGGCTTAATTGAAAATAAAACAAATTTAAGTTTGGTTCGGGACGCCCCATCTACGGCATTATACGATGCAAACAATGGGTGGGGGCAATACGCTGGAAAAGTAGCAATGGAAAAGGCGATTGAAAAAGCGAAAAAATTTGGATGTGCTGTAACAGCCGTTAGAAATTCGAATCACTTTGGCACTGCAGCTTACTTTGCAAAGATGGCGGCAGAAGAAGGGTGTTTAGGGCTTGTCACAACCAATGCCTCTCCTTTAATGGTAGCTTGGGGTTCAAAAAAACCAACATTGGGAACGAATCCTGTATGTATCGCCGTACCGACAAATCAGCATCCAGTTGTGCTTGATATGGCAACGAGCACCGTTGCCAGGGGCAAAATTACTTTAGCTGCTAAAAATAAACAAACGATTCCTCAAGGATGGGCGATTACTGAAGACGGAAATGAAACAACGAATGCGGAAGAGGCTCTTAAAGGATTTCTGCTTCCGTTTGGTGCAAAAGGTTCTGGACTTGGCATGATGGTTGATATTATGTCAGGGGTTATGACTGGTGCATTATTTGGTGAAGACATTCCTTTAATGTATGATGGGGATTCGCCTCAGCAGCTGGGACATTTATTTATCGTAATAAATATTAGTCATTTTATAGAATTGGAAACCTTTAAGGAAAGAATGGATGAAAGAATCAGACAGACAATTGAAAGTCCTCCTGCCCAAGGGTTTGATAGGGTTTTCATGCCGGGAGATATTGAACAATTAAAGAAAGAAGCTGCACAATCAGAAGGCTTAAACATTAGTGAGGCTGTTTATTCCGAGCTTAAAAAGTTAGGAGAGGATCACGGGCTTGCTATAGAAGAGTTTATGGCAGACAGCACAACTGTTTAAAGAGTATAAACTTATTGCTAGATTGGAAACAGGAAAGAAAGTTTTAAATTTTTTTTGGGGTTTTGTGATATATCAGATATCAGATAACTAACTCATCTAAATCCTTAGTAGGAAAGAGGCAAAAAATTATGGACATAAATGAAATTTTAACAGAAGCTACAACAAAAACAAAAAGTATTAAGTCTTTAAGGGATGTGGTTATAGAGTTTTTAAGAGAAGCTATTTTTATCGGCCACTACAAGCCAGGGGATCAATTAATTGAAAGAGAGCTATCTGATCTTTTGGAAATTAGCACTACACCGATCAAAGAAGCTTTAAGGGTTTTATCCCATGATGGTTTAGTCGAAACGATCCCGCGTAAAGGGACGTATGTTTCCCAGCTTGTTGATACCTCCATTGAAGAGTTTATGATGGTAAAAGCTGTGCTGGAAGGCCTTGCCGCTAAGCTGGCAGCTATTAAGATTTCAGCCAAGGAATTGGAATTACTGGAAAAACAGATTCTTATTATGAAAAACCTCTCGGAAGCAAAGGATTATGAAAAGCTAGTTGCTGCCAATTTAAAGTTCCATTTAATTATCAGGGAAGCAGCGAAGAATCCTATTATGTTTCAAACGCTGAATAATGTAATCGCTTTTGATAATGCGTTTAGGAAAAGAGCTTTGAAGCACAATATGGAAGTTATTGAGGGCTTTAATGAACATAATCAGATTTTTCAAGCAATAAAAAGCAGAAATCCTGACCTTTCTGAAAAATTGATGAAAGATCATATTATGAGAACTGCAGTAGATGTTCTTAATAAAGGCATTTCTTCTTCAGAAAATCTTATCCAAGGGGGCGGTTAATGAAAAAGATTTCTTGTATTTTTAAATGTCTTTCAAGAAAGCTAGCAATCTTTCTATCTCTCCAAAATATTAGGGATATGATTCTTTTAATAAAATAGCTTTGTTAAACTGGCCTGTTGATTTCCGCTCCGGGCACTCGCTTTCCGCGGGCGGTCCGGGAGCCTCCTCGGCGCTCTGCGCCTGTGGGGTCTCCCTTTGACTCGCTTCTCCCGCAGGAGTCTCGTGCCCTACGCTCCAATCAACAGGGTGCTAATATCAACATTGGGCATTAACAGAGCATAAAAAAGGATCAGCATAGTACTACTGTAAAGCAATATTCCGATGGCCGTCGCTTTTGCAAGGGAACAAAAACGCATTTCATTAGAGAATATATGATCAGTATTTAGGTGATTTATTAAGCAATCGTCTAACTAATTAATTGAGAGGGTGGAATTAATGAGGAAATATAAAGGCATTTTGATCAGTTTAGTTCTTGGGTTAGCTATGATTTTGTCTGCATGCGGTGCAGAAAGCACAAATGGCGAGGGTAAAAATGAAAGCGATTCCAAGTCAAAGGATTATCCTAAATTCTTAACAGTTGCAGGTGCAACTAGCGGAGGGACCTATTTCCTGATGGCAAATGCGATAGCGCAGCTCCTTGGGAATGAATTCCCTGAAATTGATACAAATGCCCAATCAACTCCAGGAAGCCCTGTCATTCTGGAAAACATTGATAAGGGAAAGGCAGAACTGGGGATTGCACAGGCTGGTGTAGCTCAGGAAGCATTTAATGGCACTGGACAATTTGAAGGAAAAAAATTGGAGAAAATCCGCCAGCTCACTTATTTTTATCCGAATGTTATGCAATTTGTAGTAAGAAAAGATGCAGGAATTGCTGAAATCAAAGATATTGAAGGGAAAAAAATAGCTGTGGGAGCTGCCGGCAGTGCGACAGAGCTTAACAGCCAGGATCTTGTAAAAGCAGCGGGGCTGAAGTACGACGATATTACTCCTGAATATGTCAGCGAAGCCCAAGCAGTAGAATTACTGAGAAATCGGCAGGCTGCCGGGGCAAATATGATTGCAGCACTAGGCAGTTCCAATATGCTTGACATTTTGAGCACAGGGGAATATGAAATTATTCCTATTAAAGAAGAAACGGTTAAAACACTTGCGGAAGAGGTCAACGCAGCGTATTATCCTTTCACCATTCCAGCAGATACTTATCCGAATCAGCCGGAGCCAATTGAAACTTTTGCAGTTGCCAACTGGCTGCATGGAAGTGCCGACCTTTCGGAAGACTTTGTTTATGAATTGCTGACAACGTTATACGATAACGTGGACTTTTTAATAGATACTCATAATGTAGCTGAAAATATTAAATTAGAAAATGCTGTGGACGGAAAAACCATCCCTCTCCATGATGGAGCTATTAAATTCTATAAGGAAAAAGGAATTGAAGTAGATTAATTGGCTGTAAGGTTATCGGCTGCTAAGCGGGGCAGAATATTTCTGCTCCGTAAAGATTTCATTGAAAGAGGTGATCCATATGAAAAAAGAGCCAAAGAATGAGCGGGAAAACGAGAATTCTGAAGATAAGGGTACTGATGTGAAAGAGGTCCCTACAGAATTGGATGAAAAAATAAATGCTGACGAAATAGCGAAAAAATACGATGTTGAAACAAGATACCGAAATATCAAGGGGAAAGCAGGGTTATTAGTTGCTTCCATTGCAGTAGCCATGTCAGCTTTTCATTTGTTTACGGCAGGCGTACCTATGGTTTCAACAAAACACCGAGCCCTTCATTTAGCTTTTGCCTTAGTCCTCATCTTTTTGCTGTATCCCGGTAGAAAGAAATCCAGCCAGGAAAAACCAACAATCTTTGACTATCTCTTTGCGATTATTGCAGCCATTTCAACAGGTTATTTAGTAGTCATGTTCGACACCATTGCTATAAGAGGCATGTCCACCACAACAATGGATTTAATTATGGGCTTTATTACCATGGTTGTTGTCTTGGAAGCTACCCGACGCTCTATCGGCATTGAATTGCCGATATTAGCATTGCTTTTCCTCGGTTATGCTTACCTTGGACCGTATTTGCCGGGGGATATGACACATCGCGGCTATGACCTAACTACCTTGATTGAGCATATGTACATAGGCAGTGAAGGGATATTTGGAATTGCACTCGGAACATCAGCGGCCTATATTTTCCTCTTTATTTTATTTGGAGCTTTTCTGAATGGGACTGGATTGTCAGGCTTTTTTACAAATGCTGCGATGGCTGGGGCAGGACATAAAGTAGGCGGTCCGGCAAAGGTTTCCATTATTACCAGCGGGGCATTAGGGATGATTAATGGAAGTGCAGTCGCAAATGTGGCATCAACAGGGGTATTCACGATTCCTTTAATGAGGAAGGTTGGGTATTCAAGACGGTTTGCTGGAGGCATTGAGGCAACAGCCTCAACAGGCGGACAGTTTACTCCGCCAATCATGGGTACTGCAGCTTTTATTATGGCTGAATTTTTAGGAGTTCCATACAAAGATATCATTATTGCTGCGATTATTCCGGCCATCCTTTATTATGTTTCTTTATGGGTGATGGTCCATTACGAAGCTTTGAAAACTGGATTATCCGGTATTCCAAAAGATCAGCTGCCTGACATAAAGAAGGTATTCTTAGAAAGAGCTCACTTGCTGCTGCCGATCGCCCTGCTTCTCTATATGTTATTGGCGGGTTATACGCCCATCTATTCAGCGTTCTTTTCTATCATAGCAACTTACGCAGTCAGCTTTTTGCGGAAATCAACACGAATGGATTTCAAAACATTACTGAGAACGCTGGAGCAGGGAGCAAAAGGAGCCATTACCGTTTCAATTGCGACTGCGGTTGTAGGTTTTATTATTGGTGTTGTTTCATTAACCGGTATTGGATTAAAACTGGCAAATCTCATTTTAGTCTTTTCAGGAGGCCAATTATTACTTACATTGCTCTTAACAATGATAACATGCATCATTTTGGGCATGGGCCTTCCTACTGCTGCCTGTTATATCGTAGGAGCCACTGTTGCAGCACCAGCCTTAACTCAACTGGGTGTTGAACCGATTGTTGCGCATTTCTTTGTTCTTTATTTTGCCTGTTTGTCTGCCATTACACCTCCTGTTGCATTAGCTTCATATGCCGCTGCAGGCCTTTCCGGAGAAAGTCCTTCAAAGGTGGGCTGGACTGGATTTAGATTGGGGATTACAGGATTTATCGTTCCGTTTATCTTTGTCTATTCTCCAGTATTGCTTTTGCAGACAAATGACTATTTAGCGGCGGGACTTGCATTTGCAACAGCACTTATAGGGGTGTTTGCTTTAGGAACAGCAGTGGTCGGTTATTTGCTGGATCGTACAAATGCCATCGAAAGACTCATGCTGCTTGCCAGTTCACTGACCCTCATTAAAGCCGGTCCAGTTACTGATGTTATTGGTATATCGCTTCTATTAATCGTTGTCTTTATGCAATGGAGAAGAACCAGGGTTCTAAAACCAGCCATTAAAGGAAAGAGGTTTAAAGATGAGGCCATTTAAAGTCTTAGTTGTTCAGAATATTCCGGAAATAGGATATAAAATGTTAAAGGAAGCCGGCTTTGAAGTTGTGATCCCGGAAAACCTGGAGGATGAAACACTGGAAGAATTAGCAGCTGATTGTGATGGAATGCTTGTTAGAACCAGAAATATTCCCCGGGGATTAATAGAGAAAGCAAAAAAGCTAAAAGTGATTGCCCGCTCAGGGGTGGGATACGATAATGTCGACATTCAAGCAGCCGCTAAAAGAGGGATATATGTTTGCAATGTTCCGCAGTCAAATTCAAACTCAGTAGCTGAACAAGTGGTTGGTATGATGATTTCTTTAGCTCATCGGATTCTGAAGGCTGACAAAGCATTAAGAATGAATCAATTTGGAGTTCGGGATTTGTACATTGGATCAGAGCTGAAAGGCAAGACATTGGGTTTAATCGGTTTTGGCAGTATCGGTCAATTAACAGCTAAAAAATGCGGATTAGGCTTGGATATGAACGTTATGGCTTACGATCCTTATTTTAAGAATGAAGAAGAGTTTGATTATGTGGAGTTTGTCAGCTCCCTTGATCTCCTATTAAGTAAATCAGATTTTGTTTCTTTGCATCTTCCCTACAGTTCAGATCTCCACCATTTTATCGGGGAAAAAGAGTTAAATAAAATGAAATCCAGTGCTTTTCTGATTAATTGTGCAAGAGGCGGGCTGGTAGACGAAAAAGCTCTGTATGATGCCATTAAAAATGAAAGAATTTCAGGAGCAGGCCTGGATGTGTTTGAAGAAGAGCCACCGCAAAAGGATCATTTTTTATGGGAGTTGGAAAATGTCATTGTGACACCGCATATGGCTGCACATACAAAAGATTCACTTGAGGCGATGGCATCCGGTGCAGCAAAGGAAATTATAAATGTTCTAAGTGAAGAACAACCGCGAAATTGTGTTAATAAACATCTGTTTACAAAAGAGATGAATTTATAGGCTCTGTTAATTTTGCCTGTTGATTTCCGCTGCAGGCACTCAGCGAACAGCGGGCGGTCCGGGAGCCTCCTCGGTGCATTCGCACCTGTGGGGTCTCCCGCTGACACGCTTCTCCCGCAGGAGTCTCGCACCTTCCGCTCCAATCAACAGGGTGCTAAAACAACAATTAGTTTTAAACAAAGCCTATTTATAAAGGCCAAAAGGGAGAGATGATTGAATGTTTAGGAATCAATTAAAAGCGAAGTTAAATGGGACTTCAAGCCCGGACACTGCATTTGGTGTATTTATTGGCATTCCTTCTACACAGCTGGTTGAAATCGCTGGATATAACGGCTTTGATGTAGTGGTTATTGATAACGAGCATGGAATGCTTTCTGCAGAAAATATTGAACATATGGTGATTGCTGCAGAGCTGGCAGGGGTTACTCCTATTGTCAGAGTTGTAAATAGCGACCCGGCTGAAATTCTAAAAGTAATGGACCGCGGTGCACATGGCGTTCATGTACCGCAAGTAAATTCAAAAGAAGAAGCGCAGCAGGTTGTGAATGCTGTAAAATATCCGCCGGCTGGCAAAAGAGGTGCGGCTTTTTCAATGAGAGCGGCACGGTATGGAACTGTACCGGTTGCTGATTATCTAAAACATGCAAACGAACAGTCACTCGTTTGTATTCATATTGAAAGCAAGGAAGCATTAAATAACTTAGATGAAATTTTAAGTGTTCCTGGAATTGATATGGTTTATATAGGCCCAACAGATTTATCTGTTTCTCTTGGCTATGAAGGAAGCATTGATCATCCGGAAGTGCTGAAGGCGATTGACTCCATACAGGTTACTGCACAAGATTACGGAGTAAAAGTAGGGATCCATACCAAGGACAGCAGAGGGGCAAGAAGCAGAAAGGAATGGGGAGCAGACTATGTTTGCCTAACTGTAACTTCTCTGCTTAATCAATCTTTTTCAGATTATATTAAAGGTGCTAAAGAAACTACTGTAAAAAACTAAAGGACAGGAGAGAAAAAATATGAATTTTAAAGAGTTAGCCAGAAAATTGGAAACCATTTGCGCCATTAATATTACCCCTTTTTATGAAGATACAAAGGACATTAACTGGGATGCATTAGAAGAAAATATTCAATTTCTATTGAAGAATGGAACGGAAGTAATCGTACCGAATGGAAATACTGGTGAATTCTACACGTTAACATTGGAAGAAGCAAAAAAAGAAACGAGAAGAGTAATAGAATTGGTTAATGGTAAGGCCACCGTCGTGGCAGGAGTCGGCTATTCAGCTGAAACAGCGATTGAATTGGGAAAAGATGCACAGGAAGCAGGTGCTGATTGTGTCATGATCCATCAGCCCATTCAGCCATATGTAACAACGAGAGGTGCAATTTCATATTTTAAGAGAATCATTGAGGCATTAGATATCCCCTCCATTATTTATTTTAAAGACCCTAACTTAAGTGATGATGTCATAAAGGAATTGGCTCCATTGGAAAAATTCATCGGAGTTAAATATGCGATTAATGATCTGCCCCGCTTTAGAAAGGTCGTTAGTGAGGTTCCGGATGAGCACAATTTAGCATGGATTTGCGGAACTGCAGAAAAATGGGCTCCATTTTTCTGGAATGCAGGTGCCCAAGGCTTTACATCCGGTATTGTGAATATCAATCCGGATTTATCTTTTGCCATGTTAAGGGGGCTTCGCGAAGGAGATGCAAAAACAGTTTGGAAAGCTTGGGAAGACTCTGTTGGTTTTGAAGATTTAAGAGCTAAATATAACAACGGGAATAACGTTGTCGTTATTAAAGAGGCAATGGAAATGATCGGGTTAAATGCCGGTGTAACAAGGGAGCCTGTCGATCCACTAAATGAAGGAGACAGAAAAGCAGTCTCAGAGATACTAAAAAGCTGGAGTCTTTTAAATGTGGGGCAAACATTATGATAGAAACGATGACAGCTGCTAAAGCCATTGTAGAGGTTATGTCCAGAGAAGGTGTCGAGAAAGCTTTCTGTGTCCCTGGGGAAAGTTATCTAAGTGTAATGGATGCGATGTATGATTATCCGGAAATCTCGCTCATAAGCGGCAGACAAGAGGGCGGCGTAGCATTCATGGCTGAAGGGTATGCAAAAGCAACTGGAAAAGTAGGGGTATGTCTGGCAACCCGTGGCCCAGGTGCGACAAATCTATCAATAGGGCTGCATACAGCTTATCAGGATTCGACTCCCCTTGTTGCATTTATTGGCCAAGTGGAAAGCAATTTTATAGGAAGAGAAGGATTTCAGGAAGTTAATTTGGCTGAGTACTTTAAACATATCGTGAAGTGGACAGCTGAATTAAGGGAACCATCAAGAGTGCCAGAGCTTGTTCATCGTGCCTTTCACATTGCAAGATCAGGCAGGCCGGGCCCAGTCGTAATTTCCCTTCCTGTTGATATATTGGATCAAACTGCAGATATGGTATTTAATTCATTCTCTGTTAAGACAAAACCACGTCCATCAGCCGAGGCTATTGAAGAGACAAAGGCATTGCTGGAAAAGGCAAAGCGGCCGGTGATTATCGCTGGAGGCGGAGTAACCCATACAAAATGCACTCCTGAGCTTATTGAGGTGGCGGAAACATTAAAGATTCCTGTGGTCACTGCGTTCCGGAGGTTTGATGCTTTTCCGAATAATCACTCTCTGTATGCCGGATCATTAGGCTTTGGCATTCCGAAATACTTAAAAGACTTAATCCAAAGTGCTGATGTTATTTTGGCATTAGGAACCCGTTTTTCCCAAGTGACAACGCAGGATTATACATTGATTAACCGTGATACAAAACTGATTCATGTTGATATTTCAGAAGGTGAGCTGAATAAAGTTTACCAGCCTGCTCTCGGAATTGTAAGTGATGTGAAGAACTTTTTGGACGATCTTTTAAGTGCCGTTAAGAATCATTTTGAAAGCGGCTTAATAGACCAAAACTATGCGGCAAATGCCAGGAGATGCTATGTTGATTTTTCAACCCCGAAGCCAATTAACAGAGAGGACTTTGTTGATTTAGAAGGCGTAATGAACGACTTAAGAAATGAACTTGCTGAGGATACCATTCTTACAAGTGATGCGGGCAATTTTTTTGGATGGGTATCCAGGTACTTCTCATTTAATAAAGAAGGAACCTATATAGGGCCAACATCTGGAGCTATGGGTTATGGCCTTCCTGCAGCTATAGGAGCTAAGCTTGCACATCCTGACCGGCCTGTTATTGCCATTTCTGGTGATGGCGGGACCATGATGACAGTACAAGAGCTGGAAACATGTGTGCAATATAATATTCCCGTGATTTTAATCGTGGTGAATAATAATATGTACGGTACAATCCGGATGCATCAGGAAGGAAGATATCCTAAAAGAGTTATAGGAACAGATTTAACAAATCCGGATTTTGCAGAATTAATGAGAGTGATGGGCGGGCAAGGTGTAACGGTTGAAAGGAATAAAGATTTTATCCCTGCTTTACACAGAGCTCTTTCTGCAAATAGTCCTTTTTTAATTGAGGTGTTAACGGACCCTCAGCAAATTTCGGTTACAAAGACGATTGAGGAGTTAAGGGGCCTGTCGGCTAATCCTTTGTAAAGCTCTTTCCGGCACAAATAACTCATATTTCGCATCCCTTAGGATGCTTTTTTTAAATCTTTGATAGCCGCCGATCAAAGGTATAACCGATTGATAAATAGAGAAACCGTTCAAAGTTTCAGGGGAATTTTTCCAGAATGGCAATTAGATTTAGTTATCTTTCAAAATCATTTAGGGCTTGTGTAAAAAACTAATACATGTGAGAGCGATTACCAAAAGAATAAAAATCAAATAGAAAGAAGGCTGTATTTATGTCAATTGTAAGAAAAGCGCCAACAGGCATTTTGGGATTTCCGACTGCTCCGTATAAAGAAGACGGTTCCTTGGATGTACCTGCACTAATAGCAAATATTCAATTTTTAGTTAAAGAAGGTTTGAGTTCTATTTTCATCGCTTGTGGATCCGGAGAGTTTCATGCCATTAGCAAAGGTGAGTACCAAGTTATGATTGAAACAGCTTTAAAAGTTGCTGACGGGAAGGTTCCGGTTTATTCGGGAGTAGGAGGGAATATTTCATCAGCTCTTGAATTAGTGCAGCTGTCAGAAGATCTGGGCGTGGAGGGGTATTTAATTCTTCCTCCCTATTTAATAACAGGGGAACAGGAGGGTCTTTATAACTATTATAAAACGATTTTGGAACACAGTGAATTGAATGCCATTCTATACCAGAGAGACAATGCGATTTTAAATTTACCAACATTACAGAGATTAGTAGATGAGTTCCCTCAAATAGTAGGGATAAAAGATGGACATGGAGATATGGAATTAAATCTGGAAATCACCCAAACTCTTGGAGATCGATTGGAATACTTAAATGGAATGCCATTTGCCGAAATTACGATGCCTGCGTATTTAAATATTGGCTTTAGAAGCTACTCCTCAGCCATGTCAAACTACATTCCCCATATTTCAAGGCTTTATTTCGATGCTTTAAAAAAAGGAAACCAGGAACTGGTTCGTGACATATATGTCAATGTTTTGCTTCCGTTAAACAAAATACGAAAATCCAAAAAGGGTTATGCGGTCTCCCTGATAAAAGCCGGTATGGAAATCATGGGATTAGGTGTTGCCAACACTGTACGGCCTCCTATTGTACCGCTTTCTGAGGATGATTACCGAGATCTGGAATCTGTTATTAAGGCTACATTGGAAAGATATCCATTTGAAAGCAAAGAGAGTATCCGATCGTAACCAGAGACTTCAGAATAGGAGGATATAAATTAAGTACAAAACTTAAATTGAAACGTTTAAAAGCATAAATGGCGAATGGGGTAAATTCAGAAACCTGAAAGGTAGCAGAAAGTGCCAATCCTGCTAACATGGCGAGAAACGGATAAGATCAGCTGGAAATGGGAGGGGGAAATCCTGTTATTGTGGCGTCTGACGCAGACTTGATTGAGAGAAGGAGTGTTTGTATGAGTGCAAAGGGTATCACTGAGCTGGGAGAATCTGAAGGCGTCAAAACCCATACACCTGTTATTAAAGAAATGACCGTTATTCCGGTTGCCGGACATGACAGTATGCTTTTAAATCTTAGTGGTGCACACGGCCCCTACTTTACCCGCAATATCGTCATCTTAAAAGACAATGCAGGAAATGAGGGAGTTGGGGAAGTGCCTGGCGGGGAAGCAATCCGGAAGACCCTGGAGGAAGCAAAGCCTCTTGTCCTTGGCCAGTCAATCGGAAGGTACAATAATCTATTAAATTCTGTCCGCAAACAATTCGCTGATCGAGATGCCAGGGGAAGGGGTCTCCAGACCTTTGATCTGCGGATAACGATACATGCCGTTACTGCACTTGAAGCGGCATTGCTCGATTTAGCAGGCAAATACCTGGATGTGCCAGCTGCTGCTTTATTGGGTGAAGGGCGGCAGCGCGATGAAGTAGAGATGCTGGGCTATCTTTTCTATATAGGGGATCGGAACAAAACGGATCTTCCTTACGTAAGCGGTGAAAATGTGGAGGATGACTGGTTTCGCCTGCGTCATGAAGAAGCGATGACACCTGAGGCCATTGTCCGGCTAGCGGAGGCAGCTCATAACCGCTATGGCTTTAATGATTTTAAATTAAAAGGCGGCGTACTGAGGGGAGAAGAGGAAATGGAAGCAGTGACGACTATTGCTGAAAGGTTTCCAAGCGCACGCGTCACCCTCGACCCAAATGGCGCGTGGCTATTGAAAGATGCGATCAGGCTGTGCAGGGACCAGCATCATGTATTGGCTTATGCCGAAGATCCATGCGGAGCGGAAGGCGGATACTCCGGAAGAGAAGTAATGGCAGAATTCAGGCGCGAGACGGGGCTTCCAACCGCAACGAACATGATCGCAACCGATTGGAGGCAATTGGGCCATGCCATCCAGCTTCAATCCGTCGATATTCCTTTGGCAGATCCGCATTTCTGGACAATGCAAGGATCCGTTCGTGTAGCCCAAATGTGCCATGAATGGGGACTCACATGGGGCTCGCATTCCAACAATCATTTTGATATTTCACTCGCCATGTTCACACATGTGGCAGCTGCTGCACCTGGGAATATTACTGCCATTGACACACATTGGATTTGGCAGGATGGACAAAGACTTACAAAGGATCCGTTAAAAATTGAAAACGGGAAGGTAAAAGTGCCTGATCAGCCGGGTTTGGGAATCGAGATTGATATGGATCAGATCGAAAAGGCACACCAGCTTTATTTATCCAAAGGACTTGGGGCGAGAGATGATTCAGCTGCGATGCAATTCCTCATTTCCGGCTGGAAGTTTGACCATAAAAAACCTTGCCTTGTTAGGTAGAAAAAGAATTTCCGGCTCTGTCTGTGATTCCAGTAAAAAGTGCTTATTCAGCGAGTTGGATGGATAAGCACTTTCTATTTTAAAGGCTGTGTTAAAGCTTAAAATTGATTTTTGGCACCCTGTTGATTGATGCGGAAATCAGCAGGCACATTTAACAAAGCCATTTTAAAAGAAAAGGAGCTTGTATATGGAGAAAATCGAAGATCTTTTAAGGGATATTCCGATTCCCAGAATGATAAAAGTCAGACAGAACTTCAAAGCGCCGGAAATCAAGGATACAGCCGAGGCTGTGAGACATGCCATTCTTCAAGCAGATGTTTTATCCAGGATAAAAGAAGGAGACCGGGTTGCCATCGCAGTTGGCAGCCGGGGAGTGGCGGATATCCCTATTATTGTTAGAGAAACAGTTAAAGCCGTAAAAGCAGTGTCTGCTTTTCCATTTATTGTTCCAGCCATGGGCAGCCATGGCGGAGCAACTGCGGAGGGGCAAATTCAGGTACTGAAGGACCTTGGTATTACAGAGGAATCCGTTCTGGCGCCGATCCATTCAAGCATGAGTGTTGAGGAAATAGGCAAATTGGACAATGGGCTTGGAGTTTTTGTTGACAGCCATGCTTTTCATGCAGATAAGATCATTGTCATTAACCGCATTAAACAGCATACCGCCTTTGATGGACCGGTTGAGAGCGGTTTGATGAAAATGATCACAATTGGACTGGGAAAGAGGAAGGGGGCAGATTCAGCCCATAAATATGGCTTTGGCCATATGGCTAAACATGTCCCGGAAATGGCAAGAATGATCCTTTCCCAAGCCCCGATCATATTTGGTTTGGCCACGATTGAAAATGCATATGACCGGCCGGCTAAGATTATAGCCATTCCTGCAGAAAAAATAGAAGAAACCGAACAGGAGCTGCTGCTCGAGGCAAAAGCCCTGATGCCCCGCCTTCTTATAAATAAAATGGATGTGCTGGTAGTGGACGAAGTGGGAAAAGACATATCAGGCAGCGGAATGGATCCCCAAATGACCGGCAGATATCCCACTCCGTTCAAAAAGAATACAACCGGAACTGAAGCTTGCCGGGTCGTTATCCTCGGATTGACAAATAAAACGCATGGCAATGCAAATGGAATAGGCTTTGCGGACATCATCACGAGAAAAGTCTTTGATGCGATTGAATGGGAAAAGGGGTATTTTAATGCGGTAACAAGTACAGTTGTAAATGCAGTAAAAGTACCAATGTTTCTGCCTAACGAAAAGCTGGCCGTTCAGGCATGTATCAAAACGTCAAATGTCGTAGACCTAAACCAGGTCCGAGTTGTGAGGATTAAAAATACGCTTGATGTGAAAGAAATTTGGATATCAGAGAGCTTACTGCCAGAAGCAATGGAAATAGAAGAAATAGATGTCCTGTCAAAACCGGCTGAAATGTTTTTTGCCGATGAATATGTAAATGAAATGGAGAGATAGCATGACTAAAGGGATAGCCATTGTGCCCCATTATATAAAAGTCCATCAAAATGATAATGTTGGCATTATTGTCAATCCAGGCGGTTTGAAAGCAGGCACCATTTTTCCATGCGGCCTGAAGCTGGTGGATTATGTTCCTCCAGGACATAAGGCAGCATTGACAAATATTGAACAAGATGAAGCCATTATCCGCTATGGAGAAATAATCGGATACGCCAAGAAAGCTCTTAAAAAGGGAAGTTGGGTAAATGAATCCTCCCTCACTCTGCCCCTGCCACCGCAGCTTGATAAATTGCCAATCGCTACGAAAGTTCCTGAACCTGCCCAGCCCCTGGAAGGATTTAAGTTTGAAGGTTATCGAAATAAAGACGGCAGTGCAGGCATCAAAAACATCCTTGGCATCACGACAAGTGTGCAATGTGTTGCAGGGGTGCTTGATTATGCTGTAAAAAGAGTGAAAGAGGAGCTGCTCCCAAAGTATCCGAATGTAGATGACGTGGTGGCATTAAACCATACGTATGGCTGTGGTGTTGCCATCCATGCACCGGAAGCTAAAGTTCCGATCCGGACCATTCAAAGCCTGTCTTCCCATCCGAATTTTGGCGGTGAGGTTATGGTCGTTGGATTGGGCTGTGAAAAGTTAGTGCCTGAAACCATATCAGCAAAGGCAAACAAAAAGGATATTGTCAGACTCCAGGATCAGAATGGATTCACGAACATGGTTGCTGAAATCATGGAGACGGCTGAGGAGAAACTTGAAAGACTAAACCGACGAAAAAGAGAAACCTGTCCTGTGTCTGATTTAGTGATTGGTTTACAGTGCGGAGGAAGCGACGCTTTTTCAGGAGTAACGGCTAATCCTGCTGTCGGGTTTGCAGCCGATTTGCTTGTGCGAGCGGGGGCAACCGTTTTATTTTCAGAAGTAACGGAAGTCCGTGATGCGATTCACCTTTTAACCCCAAGGGCAGTCAATGAGGAGGTAGGGCAAGCACTGATAAGAGAGATGAAATGGTACGATGAGTATCTGCAAAAAGGTGATGCAGACCGGAGTGCCAATCCATCACCCGGAAATAAAAAAGGCGGACTTTCCAACGTCGTGGAAAAGTCACTTGGATCGATCGCAAAATCGGGCACCAGCCCCATAGCTGGAGTGCTGGCTCCAGGGGAGAAAGCAGCAGAGAGAGGATTGATTTTTGCGGCAACTCCGGCAAGCGACTTTGTATGCGGGACATTGCAGCTGGCATCGGGTATTCATTTGCAGGTTTTTACGACTGGCCGTGGTACACCTTACGGATTAGCAATGGCACCAGTTATTAAAGTCTCAACCCAGAATTCATTGCAGGAAAATTGGAAGGACTTGATCGATATTAATGCAGGTACAATCGCAACAGGAGAAGAAACGATCGAAACCAAAGGCTGGGAGCTGTTTCATTTTATTCTTGACGTTGCAAGCGGGCGAAAAAAGACCTGGGCTGAACACTGGGGTATACAAAACTCTTTGAGCCTATTCAATCCGGCTCCCATCACATAATACAAGAGTAAAAAAGGAAACCAAGAGAAAAGGTTGAAGGCGTTTTTATCACCCTGAAGTAATCCCGAAAAGACTTGACGCGGCAGCAAAATATTACGGGGAACCATACTCGAAACAATAAACGCTATAACCTTCACAAAGTGGCTGTTCCAGAGAGCAGCCACTTTTCTACTAAATGGAGGAGAAATGAAAATGATTTTTCCCTATCCTAATGAAAGAGCTCTTTCCAAGTAAGTAATAGAGCGGATTGTTGAGCATTTAGTAGACGGAGAAAAAAAGAAAAATAGAGAGCCTCTTTAAAGGAAAAATAAACACCTGCGTGGAAGTTTAATAGGAAACCAAAACGGATGATTAGGAAGGAATATTGAAATGAGCAAAAAAATCACCTTAATTCATTCCAATAACCTGCCTTCAGTAGATTACGCTTACGCATCTCATGTACCTTCTGGCATGGACTTATACTTTATGGCAGGCGCTTGTCCGCTTGATGATGAAGGCAGAGTACCTGAAGCAAGCGGATACGAAGAACAGGCAAAGCTCTGTGTTGAAAATTTAAGAGCGGCGCTGAAGGAATGTGGTGCTGAACTAAGGGATGTAGCTTATACGAGAGTGCTTGTAGCATCCACCGAGCAGCCTGATTTAGTGACAGTGTGGAACACAGTTAGAGAAGCATTTGGTTCTCACGATGTGCCAAGTACTTTGTCGGGAGTCACCGTTTTGGGTTATGGGAATCAGTTAGTGGAGATCGAGGCAGTTGCTGCTTTATCGAAACAGGAAGTGCCAAAATAATATCATTAGGAAAAGGGGACACAGAGATATGCAATTTATTATCACAGCCTATGACGGGACCGATGAGAACGCTTTGGAAAGAAGATTAGCGGCAAGGGAAGAACATTTGCAAGGTTTGGAGAAAAGATTTGAAGAAGGCGAGCACCTGTATGGCGGAGCTATCCTTGATGATGAAGGAAAAATGATCGGTTCCATGATGGTGGTGGAGTACCCATCAAGAGAGGAATTGGATCAATGGCTCAAAGTGGAGCCTTATGTCACTGAAAACGTATGGCAGAAAATCGAAGTAAAGCCTTGCAGAATCGCACCCATCTTTATGGGGCTTTATGAAAAATAATGTTTGCTTTTTAAACAAGTAGTGAGGAGTGGTTGATTTCCGCTCCAGGATGCTCGCTTTCCGCGGGGCGGGCGGTGAGCCTCATCGGCGCGCAGCGCCTGTGGGGTCTCACCTGTCCCACTCCTCCCGCAGGAGTCTCGCACCTTACGCTCCAATCAACCAACCTTATTTAACAATGTTTTTATTCACTGATCTTATTCAATAACAACTATATTTTAGAAAACAGCCAAAATAAAAACAAAAGGAGCTCATCATTGAGTTCCTTTTTAAATTAGAATTTATTTATCTTTTATCTTCCCACCATCCAAAAGCCACCCTTCCTGATGTCGCGACTCTAGGTGATTCAGGGTTTGATAAGAATACAAGAAAGGAACCGCCAGGAGGGAAAATAAATTTTCCATTTTCTGTATCAACGAGTGTCATTTCAGGCTCTGCTCTGCGAACAAAGGCTTTTATTCCTCCGGTTGGCTCACCAGACACATTATTTGCATATTGCAGTTTTACCTTGGGTTTTGGCAGTGGAGTTATTGCGGTATTCGCAGGTGTTACTAACTCTGATTCAATTGGAGTCCCAGGCGGTTTTGTGTTAAACCAGAATTGGGCTCGGAAGGTTGAATTTGCTACATCCGTAACTGTCCACACATTGACATGCAAATTCACGCCAGAGTTAGGGGGATTATACAGCCTCGCCCATGCACTCATGCCTCTTCCAAAGCTTAATTCATCCGCATAACCGATAAAATACTTTCCTTTTAATGACTGATACAATTCTTGAGGAATGTCTACTGCCTGAATAAACCTATTTCCTTGTTTAGATTTCAAGATTACCCCTTCCTTCCAGTAGAATATGAAATTGAATAACCAAACTGTCTGAAAAATAAGCCAGGGATCTTATTATCATTTAACCAATAGATGAATGGATTAGAAATGTAGCCGGCCTTGTGTCCGTTATCAATCAGCCTATACCCCAAATGTTATGATGATCCCATGTATTTCATTCGTTTAAGCAGAAGCCATTGAATGAATTCAACAAAAAATTCTAATGAACTCTTTTTAAAACTGCTTGACGCCTCGAAATAATAGCAGTAAACAATGTGTCGATAATCACTTGAGGTAACAGTTTATCGACTTCTATTCAAAGGGTTTATCTTTACCCCCATAGGGAAAGATAGAAATAAATTAAGTTGTGAGGGATAATATGGAAACTGCTGTATTAGAGAAGGAAATTAATAGTTATATGGGCCGCCTGTTTCGGGAAAAGTTTGGGCGAGGTCCGGGCAATATCTTTTGTTCTGTATCAGACTCGTTAATCGCCATTTACATAACCGGGTTTCTGACAACCCTTGAGAAATCTTTAATGGAACATCAAAAGATTGACTATATCCAGCGGACCAGGGATCTTTTAATGGAAAATTTAAAGGGAGAAATTCAATCCCAGCTAGAAGCATATATAAACAAAGATGTGAAGGAAATTTATTATGACTGGAATCTGGAAGGCCAATCAGGAATGGTTCTGGCATTAATATCGGACCGTGACTCAAATGAAAATAACTATAAAGATAGCAAAAAGGTTAATGGCGTTATTGATGAGGTCAGTATAGAAGCTGAAAAATCACCGGATGTTATTTATTCATTCAAGATGGATGATCGGAAATTGATTGTTGTCAGAAAAGGGATCCTTGTCAGTATTGAAAAGGAATTAATCAAGCTGGGATACGAAGAGACACTCAGAATTGCCAAAAGAAATCAAGAGAAGAGACTAATTGGAGAACATATTACTGCATTAGAAAGTTACTTAAACACAGATGTTACAGATTATTTTATTGATTGGGATTTTGATGAGGACAAGAGCTATATATTATTTATCCTAAGGCCCAGCTAAAGCTTATTGTTGCTTTTTAGCACCCTGTGGCGGAGATCAACAGGTATTTAACAGAGCCTATCCTAAAATAACCTTGTTACATGCATTGGAAGGTGTTATTATATGGTAGGTAACTTTTCTGTTATTCGGATCAAAGTGAATGGGCATGGTACCGGACATACATCTGAAAAGACAGGATTTGAAATCAAAACACGCTTAAAAAAACATTAAAATAATTAATTGCTGATTAGATGGTTGGGCAAAGGACCAAACATAGGTCAGAAAAGGATTAAACCCTTTTCTGGCCTTTTTTATTTCCATATTTTAGGGTGAGGGTGTGTAAACCATAACTATAAACGAATTAATGTCTTGGGCAGATAACCTGGTAAAGTTGAAAAAAGAGTCTTTAGGTAAGAGCGGCTCGAAAATATTAAAAAGAAGAGAGCTAGAAGAATACCTCGAGAAAGAGGCAAAGAAAAAGAACATAGTCATTAAGAAAAATAACCATCCAACCAAAGCAAGCTATATACTTTGTGAACAAGAACAGGAAGTCATTTTGGAAGTGCTTTACAGATATAAAAGCTATTATACAAGGCATCGTGTGTATATTGAAAATGAGGAAGATTAAGGGGCGTTCTATTTAGACAGCCATTATTACTTTATAAAATTTTTAATTAAGGACCATTTCTCATAGATTGTTATTTTTGTTTATAAATTATGCCCGTTGATTTCCGCTGCGGACACTCAGCGAACCCGCGGGGAGGGTTGCGAGCCTCCTCGGCTCCGCCTGTGGGGTCTCGCACTTCCCTCTCTTCCCGCTGGAGTCAAGTGCCCTCCGCTACAATCAACTCAGTTGGTTAAAATACGTTCCCTTCAAAAAGCAACAAACTTTACGAAAACAGCCTAAATTAATGATGCATTTCATATGGGAATGCATCTTTTTTAATGTTCTCAGCGAAGTGTGATAGCGTAGTGTAAAAATCCTCTGCCAGTAGCTAATGGAACTCTAAATAACCAGCAGCGCTGTCCCAATGGTTATCAAAATAGCCCCCGCAATTGTATGCTTTGTTGGCTTCTCTTTTAAAATAATAAAGCTTAAAATCATGGTTAACACTACACTGAACTTGTCAATTGGATTGACAACACTAACCTTACCGAGTGCCAGCGCTCCAAAGTAACATAACCACGACAGGCCTGTTGCTGCGCCTGATAGTATGAGAAATACATAAGCCTTTTTGGAGATCTGTTTGAGTTCTTTAAAGGTTCCCTGAAAGAAAACGATGCCCCACGCAAATAGGATGATCACTACTGTTCGAATGAAGGTGGCCACATTGGAATCCACATCTTCAATCCCGATCTTGGCTAAAATATTGGTTGCCGCAGCAAAGACAGCGGAAAGGACTGCGAGAAAAATATAAGATTTTGTGTTGAAGACTTTCTTCTTCGTATCTTTTTTATTCTTATCTTTCTTTTTATCCTTTCCTATCAAAACAAAGGTTCCAATTGATATAACAATGCCCCCTGAAACGACTAAAGCCGTAGCCGGTTCCTTGAGAATAATGAAGGATAAGATGATGGTTAGAACGACACTCGCTTTATCAATCGGGACCACTTTGGAGACATCACCAATTTGGATCGCCTTAAAAAAGCAGATCCACGATAACCCAGTCGTCAAACCGGAAAGGATCAGAAAAATGTAAGAATTCATGGATACTGCCATGATGCTGTCTGTTTGCCCCGTTATAACCACCATCAGAAATGCCAATATAACAACGACTACTGTTCTGACTGCTGTCGCTAAATTAGAATCCACATTCTCGATTCCGATTTTCGCCAGTATGGCTGTAAATGAAGCAAATAATGCTGCCAGTAATGCTAAAATAATGCTCATATTTTGCTATCTCCATTTCCGCTTTGAACCTTATACATAATTTAGTTTGTTAAAGTGCAAGGAGATTATTCAATGACACAAATATTATAAGATTTTGATATTTGAATTAAGAAATCAGTTGACGCAAATATTATTTACTCTCTGTAACCTTTAGAGACCCAGCTGCTAATATTGGCAACTTTTTTTCCGTGATTACGGCCAAGGTTATATATTTTGAAGAAATGAATGGGTTAAAAGAGCAGGGCCGTGATAGATGCGATTTTTCACGGGCGGGGAAAGATAATCACACATTTTGCAGTCCTATCAGTATTGGCCGACACTAACTTGTTTTATTTTCATTTACTATAATAGAAGCAATCGCTTCTAAACTATCAAATTGATAAAAAGGAAGGTGAGTTTTATGAATGAAAAATTCGGGAGTTCTGAAACAAATAATTGTCCTGAGTATCAGCCGGGTGTAGCAGTGAAACCTCCAGGTACAATCGCAAAATTTGTTGATGAGCTTCCAATTCCAAACGTTTTAATCCCTAATTCTCAAGGAAATGATTGTGCCTATTATGAGGTTGAAATGAAATGCGGAAGCCATAAATTTCATCGGGACTTTAATGAAACCATTATCTATGGCTACAATGGCATGTATCCGGGACCTACGATTGAAACAATGAGAGGACAAGCAGTGAAGGTAAAATGGATCAATAATCTGCCATTAGACCACTTTTTGCCAGTAGATAAAACGATACACGGTGCTATGGGTAATCATGAGGTGCGTACGGTCGTGCATCTTCATGGCGCGAATGTAGCACCTGACAGCGATGGTCATCCTGAAGACTGGTATATACGGAACAACGCGAAAGTATTTGAATATCCAAATGATCAACAGGCAACAACCCTTTGGTATCATGACCATGCGGTGGGAGTTACGAGACTCAATCTTTACGCTGGTCTGGCAGGTTTCTACCTTATTCACGATGAACATGAGCAAAGCCTTGATCTTCCTAAAGGGAAATATGATATACCGCTGATGATCCAAGATAAAACATTTAGGGAAGATGGTTCTCTCTTTTACCCTGGACCTTCAATCGTTCGTGCCTTTATTGGGAATACCATGGTTGTCAATGGAAAGGTATGGCCTTATCTTAACGTTGAGCCAAGAAAATACCGCTTCAGAATCTTAAATGCTTCAAACACAAACGGTTATGATTTCATACTCCTAGACGAACACTCAAAACAACAGCCCTTCTGGCAGATAGGTACTGATGGCGGAATGATAGAAAAGTCTCAGCAAATTAAAAAATTTCCGCTGGATCCCGCTGAACGATTAGATGTTATCATCGATTTTTCGAAATTAGCAGGTCAGACTATTACTCTTCGAACAAAAGAATTGAATCTCCAAGGGGAAATAGAACCTTTTAAAAGAGATGTTATGCAGTTTAGAGTAGGGCTCGAATGTGAAGGTGAAGATGAAAGTGTAATACCAAAAAAACTTCGCGACTATGAACGATTAGACCCTAAAAAGATTTCTCCAAAACCAAAAACAAGAAGATTTGTTATGACTCAGGATGGGATCAAGTTAACGATAAATCACCTTGGGTTTAAAGATCCTGCTACAGAAACCCCTGAATTGGATAGTGTAGAAATTTGGGAACTTGCAAGCCATACTTTCGATCCTGATGAACCTCTTGGCATTCCGCCAAACATTACTCACCCCATTCATCTTCATCTTGTTCAATTTCAGATACTCGAACGCCAGGATTTTGATGTAAGTAATTTTAATGAGCACGAATGGATTAACAATGGCACAGGTATAAAACTTAAAGGAAAACACCAACCACATCCAAGTGAAATAGGCTGGAAAGATACTGTAAGAGTTGAACCTGGTAAAGTAACGAGAATCATCGTACACTTTAAAAATTACACAGGAGAATATGTATGGCACTGCCACATTCTTGAACACGAAGATAATGACATGATGAGACCATTGATCATTGTTGAAAGCGATTGTGAATAGGTAATTCCTTAAGTTATCTTTGTTAAATGCAATTACGGCTCTTTTCTAAAAGATTGATGTTTTTTAATAGGGTATAAGAGCTATATATGATTGGTTGAATGGAGCTTAATGTGCTACAAAGTTTGCAAAAAAATCCTAAAGTAAAAAGGCTTCCAGTTAATTGGCCGCCTTTTTTTTACTGTAATCGTTATTCAATTAATCTATATTAAAACTTTTTGTTAAGAACCATGGATGGAGAATGTTTTAAGAATTTCTAGGCTGTGTTAATCTCTGTGCTGATCTAACAGAATAGGGTTGCCGTCTGGGTCTTCAATTGTAAAACTGGCAGGCCCTTTGCTGGATTCATCTGCTTCAGTCAGTAATTTGATTCCTTTTGCCTTAAGCTGTTTTTGCAGATCGCGAATGTCCGTAAACGAATCGAGATTGTTTGCATTTTCATCCCAACCCGGATTGAAGGTCAGAATGTTCTTCTCAAACATCCCTTGGAATAAACCAATTATGCAGCTTTCATTCTTCATAATCAGCCAATTTTGCGTAATGTCTCCGCCTAAGGCTTGGAACCCAAGAGTTTCATAAAATTCTTTTGACTTCTGAATGTCTTTTACACTTAAACTTACAGAGAACGCACCTAGTTTCATATTTCCTCCTTGTTTCCTGATATAAGGTTTTTTATTTAAAAGAATACTCCACATAAGTTTAGTATAAATGAGCATCTTGGAATTAACAATATTCACCAAAAATAAGCGGGTGAGATGGAAGGGATTGGAGATGGAAAGATACTTTAAAAGCTGTTTGAGACGCGACAAAAAGAACCCTTTTATTCAAAAGTAGGTTTAGGGTGATTTTTATATAACAAGGGCCATTTCCCTAGATAAAAAGATGGGATTCATTGAAAAAGGTCGAAAAGAAAAGAATTCGAGGGTCAGGATTAGTTAAAAAGGACAATTCTAGTTACATAAAATAAAAGAGCACCCACAGGGATGCGAATTCGTTAGTGATTGTTATCAAGGAAAAAGAGTGCAAAAGATTGTTAATAGAACCAACCTTGTCAGCCTCTCAAGCATTCTTCCAACTCCTCTCTGTCCTATTTGTTACAATCTTATCATATCCATTTTTTGTTGAGCTAAGGTATCTTGGCTGTAAATTTAATGTTAATTATTTTTTGTGAGAAGTAGAAAATTTGCAAAGGCGGCAGAGGAATGACCGCCTTTTAACATGAAATAAAAAACCGTGCTACCATCTTTTATTTTTAGTGCAGCAAGTAAATCCGCTTTGGATTTTCATATAGATATAAATAATCGTTGCTACAGTGCCTTCTTTGTTCCGCATGTTCACCTTTGGACGGAGGCAATGAAGAAATTCCCTGTCACATCTGCACTGCGATTTGCCGCTATCTAAACACTGATCATGAGCTTTGCAGCAGGCATCTACTCCGTTAATGGGAGCCCCTGGTCCGCTGCAGCCTGGTCCACACCATCTGTAGCCTGGAAAAATACAACGTGACGATCGTTTTCTAGTCAAAATAAACCCCTCTTTTAATAGATTTTATATATACATATGGAAGAGCAGGTTTAGGGGTGTGTTTACATACCTAGCAGGAACTGCTATTAATTTGTTTTGATATAATTTAGGCAGAAGGGGGATTAGAGGAAATGGAACAGATTTATCTGGATTACAATGCAAGTACACCGGTGGCTGCTGAAGTTGTGGATGAAATGAAACCTTTTTTAAATGATTTCTATGGAAATCCTTCCGCCCTCCATTGGGCAGGCAGACCTGTAAAAGAGAAATTAATGAATGCAAGGAAACAAGTAGCCAATCTCCTGTCTTGTTCACCAGAGGAGATTATTTTTACAAGCGGCGGGAGTGAGGCTAATAATCTTGCATTAAAGGGATATTACTTTAAGCATCAAGGAAAAGGCGCTCATATTATTACTTCGAGGATTGAACATCCGGCTATTTTAAATCCATTGAGGTTTCTTGAACGTTTGGGAGCTGAAATCACAATGGTTGATGTAGACCAACATGGCATGGTTTCCCCTCAGGACATTGAAAATGCAATTAGAGAAGATACGATTCTCATTACCATTATGCATTCTAATAATGAAGTGGGGACTATACAGCCAATTGATGAAATTGGAGAAATCGCCAGAAAATACGATATTGCCTTTCATACAGACGCTTCCCAATCAGTGGGCAAAGTGCCATTAGATGTTGAGAAGATGAATGTGGATATGCTGACAATCGCTGGCCACAAGCTATATGCACCTAAAGGGATTGGTGCCTTATATCTTCGTAAAGGGATAGAAGTAGAGCCCCTTATCCATGGAGCTGGCCATGAATTTGGCTTGCGGGCCGGCACAGAAAATACTTTGCTGGCGGTTGGACTGGGGAAAGCATGTGAATTGGCACAGGAGTATGTATTTGACACAAAGCTTGAGGAGTTAACGAATTACTTTTGGCATCAACTGAGGGATGCTTTTGGAAACGAGGTCACCCTGAATGGCCATGAAGAAAGGCGATTGCCGAATACACTGAATGTCAGCTTTATCAATCGAGTGGGCCAGGACATTTTAGATGCAATCCCCTTGCTTGCAGCCTCTACAGGCTCGGCTTGCCATTCCGGCAAAATAGAATTATCTCCTGTTTTAAAAGAAATGGGTGTTCCTGAACACATTGGAATGGGAGCCATCAGATTTAGCCTTGGCAGATATACGACCAAGGAGGAAATTGATCAGGTGGTTATTTGGTTAAAAGATAAATTTTAAGGAAATGAGCAAGATTTTTTAACAAAATTTCTGAAACTCAAAACATGGATTTCTTTAAAAGGAAGGCTGCGTTAAAGCTTATTGTTAACCTCTTAAGCTAATTCCGTGTAAAAAACCACCTTAACCACTATACTATAGGAGAAATTATTGTAATGGAGGAATACAGTATGCATATTGAAATGTGGACTGACTTTGCTTGACCTTTTTGCTATATTGGCAAAAGGCATCTGGAGGATGCCATTAAACAGATTGATCATCCGATTGAGGTCACGTATCGAAGCTTCGAGCTGGACCCAACAGCCGAACGGGATATAAAAGATAATATGTATGAAAAGCTGTCCAAAAAATATGGAATGAGTATTGCACAGGCTAAAGCGAATACTCAAAACATGGTACAAATGGCTAAGAATGCAGGATTGGAATTTAACATTGATACAGTTGTTTTGACTAACACCTTCGACGCTCACCGTTTGACGATGTTTGCGAAAACGCAGGGGTTAATGAAAGAAATGACGGAACGGCTTTTAAAGGCTTATTTTACTGATTCCAAACATATTGGGGATCATGCTACATTAACAGAGCTGGCCGTAGAAGTAGGATTGAACCGAGATGCTGTAGAAAAAATGCTGGCTAGTGATGAGCTGGCCGACGCTGTTCGTGCTGATGAACAAACAGCACAGCAGTATCGGATCACAGGTGTACCATTCTTCCTTATTAATAAAAAGTACGCTCTTTCGGGAGCACAGCCAACTGAGGCTTTTGTGCAAGCCTTTGAAAAAGTCATTGCTGAAGATGAAATCACCATTCTAAACAGCGAAAACGGTGTGATCTGTGATGATGATGGATGTGAAATTCCTCAAAAGAAGAACGACTGATTGCTGAAAATAATATCATTAAGAACTAGTCTGCGTGTCCTTTTAAGGAAGTAAATCGGAGGCTAGTTTTTTTATTTAAGGGTTCAATTTTTAAGGTGAGTTAAACGGATGGGTTATTTAAATAATTAGCAGTCCTGCACCCAATTTAACACAAAGCGGTCAGCCCAATCATTTGGCATGAGAACGCTCCTCGTAGCTCTTTTCCATCTTTCGCAGTATTAGCCATACAATTAGGCTAATACCGATTAATACACCTTCCAAAGAAAAAATATACCAGGGATAGGGGCCCAGCACGTCAAATAAACTCGGACTTTTCGGCTTGTGGCGCAAAAACCAATAATTCCCGTCTGCCCGCCTATTAACCAACAAGACCAGAGGCAAAAGGAGATTAATAAAGATCATTAATTTTATGAAGGATCGGAATGTTGGATAGTAGCCTTTTGCCCACGTAAAATATAAGGTTACCCATACAACCATCAAATGCGCATAGAAAAAGTGAATAAATCGAAAGTGTGGAAAGCCGTATGTTAACGCAGGGGTCATGATTGCTTGTGTAGCACCTAATAGGGCAATAAAAAAGATCAATTCAAAGTATATTTTTTTTCTTGTTATTAGTAAAAAGATACATAATATAAGGGCGATATTGCACAGTTCCAAAGGCAAGGAACGGCCTGGTTTCCAGACTCCATTCGTGTACATCCAAGCATGATTCATGATCTCGATCACGATCAAAGAAAAGGCTGCTCCTATTTCAGTTCTTCTCCATTTGTCATCCTTTAATTTTGTTCGGTAAAGGAAAATAGCTGCTGTACCAATAATAAAGATGGCCAAGATAACAAAATGACTAACAGAAAAAAGATCAAAATTGAACGGCTTCTTGCTGAGGCCAAACCACTCCATTATATCCACCTCATGTTTGAATTTAGAGCAAACATAAGATGTGCTTTTAAGCCCACTTTTATACGGTTATTTTTCCTATTTCTCCGTTTGGGAAAATAGGGTGAGTAGGCTTCAAGCTATTATTCGTCTACAGGGATGATGTCAGCAATTTGGAAAGCATTGCCCGAAAAAATGCAGTATAAGTCTGTCACAGCACTATGCAGTTTGGTATTCGTTATCAAAAGACCATCATAGCCTTGGCTCATAAGATCATTTCTAAATGCTGCATTCGCTTCCTCTTTATTTAAAAGAATGGCCTTGTCTTTCCAGGTAAGGTTTCGTTTCTTTGTCCCTAAATAATCACAGTATTTATCCCGTTCATGCATAAACAAGTCATAAGATTCGAATTCCTTAAGAATCGGATCATCCATATATACTTTATAGATAAAGCCGCGGACGGGCCTGTCATATTGTACGACTTTAGGTTCACCATCTTCCCAAAACTCCGTTTCCGATTTTTCAATCACGGTCTCCGTTCCAATAGCAAAAGGTTTTGCTGCATTCACATCCGAAGTAAACCAAAATCCAATCGTGTCAATATCATTGCTTACATTTTGGACAACCGTTTCTTTAGTAAACTCTTCAAGTTTTCTTATAGATCCATGATAAAGAATCATATGCATGCCTCCCATTATTAGGTTAACCTGATATCCGGTATTCAATTACGAAAATGGACGGATTAACCCTTTCATTCATGCATTATTTGGCAGTTTGTTTTATTCATTTTATGAATTATTATTAACTGGAATTGAACGAAAGGAGCCAATTTTTATGGGGAACATCATTAGCCAATTAAGGACCAATGAGCGATTCTATACTTATACATTAGTGGGAACTGTCGTTGGCTTAATCCTTTCTGTCATCGTTATGGCTTTTTCAAGAATTTTAAGCATCTGGTTAGTTGGTTTTTTCTTTACTCTTGCGGTTTATCTTTATTATTTTCTGGGGGTAAACCCTTATTTTAAGGGAATGTTTTTTTCCATCTTACCTGTTTTGATATCTGTCGTTATTTTAGAATTTATCACCTACTTGCCTATCCCTGAAAAATGGGAATGGCTGCTTGAAGGCAATAGCAGAGGGCGTGGGGGTGCGACTGAAGCAGTCTTTGCTTTATTCCTATTTTTAGTTATTAAAATAACAGGTGTTAAGCCTTTTAAACATAGCATTGATGAGTATGTTCTTATTTTCTTTTTGCTATGTTAAAGCTCATTTTTGCACTCTGTTTATTGGAGAGGTTAACAAGGGGAAGTTTTATAGATTTTAAAAATATAAGGGATTTTGCGTTTGATTCGAATGTGACATGCGGTTATTTTCATACATTTTATTGAAGGAATTTGTTTTTTTAATTGGCTCTTTTCTAAAGGCTCTTTTCTCATAGATTGTTGTTTTTGTTAATGAATTCTGCCCGTTGATTTCCGCTGCGGGCACTTGCTTTCCGCGGGGAGGGTTGCGAGCCTCCTCGGCTTCGCCTGTGGGGTCTCGCACTTCCCTCTCTTCTTGCAGGAGTCAAGTGCCCTCCGCTACAATCAACTCAGTGGGTAAAATACGTTTGCCTTCAAAAAAGCAACAAAGTTTGCGAAAACAGCCTTTTAATTTGATGAAAAATACGGATGAAACTGTACAATGCACCTGCTGGGAACTCCAAGAAAATGAGAAGAGGACTGAAATCAAAGGAGGGGCTATGTATGAAATTTACCATCGAGTATATCCCTCTAAACAAAATCAAGCCGGATTTATCGCTGAAAATGACAGAGCGTCTTAAGAGACTCCAGAGATTAATGTGGGACTGTATGTTTGTTTTGGTGGTCAAAAAGAATCGGAAGGATAATACCTACATGATTGTTAGCGGGCAAGAACGATTGGAGTCCCTGAAGAAACACACTAAAAACATTTATGCACCATGCATCGTTGATAAAAGTGATTCTGCCGGAATCATATCGTGGTTTTATCGATTACGGAACAAACAGCCTCTGGATGACTTCCCCTTAATGCCTGCGAGCTGGTCAATCGCCCGAACCTTTTTGAAACAAGAGCATCGTTTTAAACACCTTTCCAGGTCTGAACAAATAAGAGTGCTGCGCATTGCTGCACGTTACAAAAAAACGGTGATTTTTGCGATGAGAAACACGGTGGATGAAATGCTAAGAGATCAGAAATAACTTTGCCCTCTTTAAAGATTGATATATAAAAGCTGGCTATTTGCAGTTTTTTTTCGGAGCTAAAAGCCCATCTTTAAATAGGCTATATTAACCAACGTACATTCTTAACACATAGGCATATGATGCTTTTAGAAACCTGTGAAAGGAATGACTAAAATGCATCATGATCCTAAATCGTATTCCTATCCATATTATCCCCAGGTGAACACACACATGTATTACACAAACTATATGCCAAGAAACCAACAAGAATATCAGCAAGTATGTGAAGCGATACTTGGAGCCATAAAAAGAGAAGCTTCAGCCATTGAGCTTTATCGTCAATTAGCAAATGACGCCCCAAACCAGCAGCACTTTAATGAAATTCACCAAGCATTAGAAGGTAAAAAAACACATTTGACACAATTTACGAATCTATTTATCAGCCTAACGGGAATTCAGCCAAGCTACCAAATCGATCAAGTTCCATTTCAAAACTATAGAGATGGCCTGCAAAAAGCTTATCAAACAGAAGTGGAAGGATATCAGGAATGTCATAAGAGCAGCTTACTTACAGAACACCCGCAAATCAGAAATGTATTTTTATGGGCTTTAAATGGTGAACAGGCGAATGCTGTCCGTTTTGGCTCTTTAAATGAGGAAATAGCAAAGAGACAAACAGACTTTGGACCAAAACCGTTTGTAGTGGATATCGAGGATGCGACTACAAAGAACAATAATTTCCGCACCGCCCTGTGGACGGGTGAACACTTACAGCTGACCTTGATGAGCATTGGTGTTGGAGAAGACATTGGTTTGGAAATTCATCCGGAACTGGATCAATTTTTGCGTGTTGAAGAAGGCCAAGGGATTATTCGAATGGGATATAGCAAGGATCAATTAGATTTTGAAGAAAAAGTTTCTGAAGACTTCGCCATCATCATCCCTGCAGGCAAATGGCACAATCTCATAAATTCGGGTTACCAGCCGCTTAAGCTCTACTCAATCTATGCACCGCCTCAGCATCCATTTGGGACCGTTCATAAAACGAAAGAGGAAGCAATGGCTGCGGAAGAAGAACACCATTCAAACTAAAATGGCAAAACCAAAAAGCCTCATGAGTCAAATTGAGGCTTTTTGATTTTAACTGGAACGTGTTTGAGTTAGTCAAACATCTCGATATATTCGTGCTTGAACACTATTGAATGAATGCAAATTTTCTTAAGGGGGCTGAAATATTATTGCCAATATAATAGTGCCATTTACCGTATTGGCTTTTGCTATTGGCTTTTTCTATTTAATGTTTATACTTTTTAGGAAGTGAAAGGAAGTCTGCAGTAATTTACTTGTATAAAAGATAGTTAAAACTGAACCAGTGCGAACATTTTCAATTGCGATTGGCAGCCATTTTTATAAATTAACCAGTCTGAAGGAGATTTTATTGCATTAGAGGCGAATGTTTGTTCTATAATAAAGATAAATCATATTTTCGAGGTGTGTCATGAAGGTAGTCATTGAAACAATTCTTAACATTGAAGGAAGCAGGGGGATGCGGCGAGGCGAATTTTACGTTCACGATCAAGATTTTAATGACCATGCAGATTTTTCTGTTAGTATCGTTGCTTATGAATGGATTCAGCAGCAGCGGAAGGAGACCGGCTTCAGAGAAACCATAATTGAAAAGGTTACCTGGAATAATCAGCATGATATTACGGAAGAGGTGAAAAAGATTCAGCCGGTTATAAAGGATGATTTGCCTTTTTAATTTTTTACATAATGTTGAAACTGTTATAACAAAAGCAACTGCCACTTAGAGCTCGATCGAATAAAAGGATAAATTCTGAATTACGTACAAAAATGGAATTCCTTTTTTGTTCTAAAACCAAACGATCTGAATGTATATTTTGCATTGTTCTTGGGCACTACTCGTAGTAAAATCAATTTTTCTGCAGAGGGTGCTATAGGTGAAAAAAGAAAACAAAAATTTATTTATTGCCGGTTTTATACTTGGTTTAGGATTATTGGGTGCGATAGATGGGATCCTATTTCATCAGCTGCTGCAATGGCATCATATGATCCTAAGTCCTAATATCCAGCTTGAGATTTTTACG
The DNA here is from genome assembly GCF_058145115.1 of Cytobacillus sp. C11.1. Classification (NCBI taxonomy): domain Bacteria; kingdom Bacillati; phylum Bacillota; class Bacilli; order Caryophanales; family Bacillaceae; genus Cytobacillus; species Cytobacillus sp. C11.1. The sequence continues at coordinate 3,241,478 of NZ_CM176935.1, forward strand.
GATGGGCTATTTACTGCGTTATTTTCAGCTAAGCTCATTTGGGGCGGGGTGAAAATTTTTCAAGATTCCCGGAAAAATGAGCTCGGAGATAGCTGGAAAATTTTCTTGGGCGGTATTTTTATCGGCGGCGGAACTTTCAATCTTGTAGAAGGAATTGTAGACCATCATATCCTGCAAGTCCACCGTGTTAAACCATTGGCTGAAAATCCTTTATTATATGATTTAGCCTTTTTAGCGATTGGCCTTTTGCTTGTTATCATTGGTTTCATAATCAAGCGCATGGAAAAAACAGCATAAGTAAATTTTATTAGTGAGGTTTAAAATGAAAAGATTAAGGAGTTTTTTATTATTCTTCGTACTCTTTATAGGATTTTTTTTCTATTATACAAGCCAGAATCCACACAACCATGCCGGTGCCAAGAATCATATGGACCATGGTTATCTAGAAATTCCACAAGGATATGAAGTTCCAGATGTGAACATCTCTGTGACGCAAGACCAATCAGGGACATGGCTGCTAAAGGTCAGCCCCAATCATTTTACATTTGCTCCTGAAATGGTGGGGCAAAAGGAACCAAGTTATAATGAAGGACATGCTCATTTATATGTAAATGGTGAAAAAATCAATCGTTTATATGGAGAATATTATAATTTAGGTTCACTAAAGGAAGGACCAAATGAAATAAAGGTCACCCTACATTCCAACAATCATGGGGCTTTAGCATATAAGGGTAAACCAATACAAAGCAGCACGGTCGTGGATGTAACCTCTTAAATAGAAATTTTATAAGGACTGCAATAGTCCTTTTTCTTTTGGGGAAACCTGGCACTATTTCTAACCTCTTCAAACTCCACACGGATTCCTCTTCGCCATTTTTCCTTTCAACGGAAAGTCCAAGCCAGTTAATGCTCGGACAGCATGCCGTACAGAAACACTTAGAGTTTCAACTCTGAGTGTTTTTTGCTTTTTATAGATTTCACCAAATCATTATTGGTCTCCTGCCTGCCAGCGGATTGGCAAACATAGCAGCGTAAAACCAGGAAATAGGCAAACTGTTCATTTTTATAAACAAATGTAATTATCCTGTCCAAATGAATATTCTGAAATATTATAGTAGTAAAGGGGGTGATTGTATGATGGGATCTAAAAGATTTGGTTGTAATGATGTGAGCCCTGATAGAGAAGGGAATTGCGAAGGCTGCGTGTGCAGTCTTTTAAGAAGAGCGAGCAGAGGTCAGAGATTTTTTATTTTGATGAAAGGAACTGGTGAATTCCTAGCGTTAGGGCCAGGCGAAAGTCCACAGGCTACCGAATTTTCATTTGTTAGATTCAACCGTAAAACTTGCTGTGCCACTTTTACTTTTATTGAACAGGGACCACCTGTTCCAGCTCCAGCAGCTGCTCCTGTGCCGGCGGGAACGCTTGAGTTTATCGTTGATTGCCGCTGCATCTGTGCTCTTACCCCGATTCCAGTTCAATAATTTTTGTCGGTTCAAAGGCCTTGTCATAAGGCCTTTCTTTATTCAACAATCATTCTTGCATAAAGGTGCATTTGCCTGACAGCTACATAAATTGTTGTTTTTTGTGCATTCATACAAAATCCAAGCAGTTGAAACTGTACGAAGTAACAGACCTAAATAGTATAGGTTTTCATTCGGTATGTTCGATGCTATAATTTTATTTTGAGTATCGAAAGGAATGTTATACGTGAAAAACGTTTTATTATTTTTATCTCAATTAGTTTTGCTTTGGGCTATTTATCAATTTTCTAGTTTAATAGTACGGATCCTTCATCTGCCTATACCGTCCAGTGTGCTGGGGATGCTCCTTTTATATCTCCTCTTAACAGGCGGAGTCATTCAGGTACGGTTCATTGAAAAGGGAGCAAACTTTTTAATCAAGCATCTTGCCTTATTTTTCGTACCATTTGCAGTAGGATTAATGAATTATGCAGGGCTTATCAAAACGAGCGGAATGCAGCTGATGCTAATGATTGCGGCAAGCACGATCATTGGATTGCTGATCACAGCCGGATTAACACAAACCTTATCAAAACGGGAAAAGGAACGAACACATCATGAACAGTCTCATTCTCACTCTCATTAGTATTACTCTTACAATCGCTGTGTATTTTGGCGCAACTGCTCTATCAAGACGTGTGATATCTCCATTCACAACACCAATATTGACCGCGACGATTGTTATGATTATCATACTTAGTTCATCGGATATCAGCTATGAGCAATATTCCCCTGCCAAAGAATGGATTACATCTTTATTGGGTCCAGCTACAGTTGCCCTGGCAGTACCTCTATATAAAAATAGAGAGATCATTATGGAAAAATTAATGCCTGCCACATTTGGGCTAGTCATTGGAACACTATCTACGATTCTTTCAGCTGTTTGGGTTTCAAAAGCATTAGGGCTGTCTGAGACGATCCAGGCGACATCTGCTGTTAAAGCAGTCACAACCCCTGTGGCCATTGAAGCGGTCGTCCTCATTGGCGGGGATCCAGCGCTAGCAGCAGCTTTTGTTATCACATCAGGCATATTTGGAGCTGTTTTTGCACCTGCTCTTTTATCTGTTGCGAACATTCATGATCCGTTTTCACGAGGACTTGGAATCGGAACCGTTTCACATGGGATTGGCACCAGCCAGGCAGTGGTGGAAGGACCAATTACAGGAGCCGTTTCAAGCGTTGCGATGGGAGCTTCGGCCATTATAACCTCCATAATCCTTCCTTGGGTTTTTCCGTTTATTCAATTATAAAGCAGCGTAATCCTTTCAGTGGGATTGCGTTTTTTTTAAGGGAAGCATCTTAAACAAGCAATTTTCTTACTAATTTTTGTGTAATATGCGATATAAGGTCATGCTTAAACGAATTTTTTTGCGAATAATGGTATGAATCGGGATATATCGGTCACTTTCACAAGTTTATCGGTCAGATTTACAATATATCCGTCAGATTTATATTTTATCGGTCACTTTCGGGATATATCGGTCACTTTTTCGATATATCGGTCAGTTCGCGCCATATCAACATTCCTGCAATTCTATAGTGATAATAGGGTGTATATCTTAAAAGGCAGCTTATCGACATAACTTTTAGTACCTATTAGTCAGAGAGATCTAGTATAATATTAAAAATTCATACTATTTTTTCCATATGAAAGAGGCCAGAGGTGACAAGGGATGCTGGAAATCTTTACTGTCCGTTTATTTAATCAGGAAAGGAAAATCCGAGTTTACTTACCAAACAACTATGTTGGAAGCACGGTAAATTACCCCGTTTTATATATGCATGACGGACAAAATGTTTTTGGACCGGAAGAGGCAATTGGCGGAGAATCGCTGGAGTTGCATGCATATCTTGAAAAAAATAACGTGGAATTAATTGTAGTTGCCATTGATCAAAATACGGAAGGGGATGAACGGATTAATGAGTATTGTCCTTGGAGGAATGGAGAATTTAGCGAAAGGCTGTTAGGTTTCAAAAGTGAATCAGGCGGGAAGGGAGCGAAATATGTAAATTTTATTGTAAATGATTTAAAGCCTTTCATAGACGGAAAGTACCGAACTTTAGAAGAAAAATCATTTATGGCAGGAATCTCATTGGGCGGTCTTATTTCTATCTATGCAGCTTCCTGTTACCCGCATATATTTAAAAGGGCAGCTGCCCTGTCTCCTGCATTTTACCGGAATCAAGAAAAGATAGAGGAAATGTTGAAAAGCACTTCACTCTCACAGATAGAGAAGTTGTACTTAGACTGTGGAACGGCAGAAGTGCGGGGAAATAACCAAATTAGTGAACTTTTTTTACTGTCTAATAAATCTGTTCATGAAATTTTAAAAAATAAAGGAATGAATGTAAACATTAATATAATTGATGGGGCGGAGCATAATTATTTAGCATTTAAAAAAAGAGTTCATTCATTAATTGAATTTTTTATTTCGGATAAGTAAAGAATCGGAAACCGATCGATAATATTAGTGGAAAAGTTTTTTAGATGAAGAGGTCAATGCTTGGGCACTTAATTTAAGGCCGTTGGGATCCTAAACTTTGCAATTAAGCGGGAGTCAACGCAGTTTCCTATACAAAGTTTTTTACGGAACAAAAAAAGGACTCTATAATAGAGTCCTCCGTCATTACGCTTTGTTAACGTTAGTAGCTTGAAGTCCACGTTGACCTTGCTCAGTGTCAAATGTAACTTTTTGGCCTTCGTCTAAAGATTTAAATCCTTCGCCTTGGATAGCTGAGAAATGTACGAATACGTCTTCTCCACCTTCAACCTCGATAAAACCAAAACCTTTTTCTGCGTTAAACCATTTTACTGTACCTGTTTGCATGTGTGTTTCCTCCTGCGTGGATCTATTCCACATTTTAATACTATTATTGCTCATTAGATATCAAAGGCGAAAAGTTTAAACACTTATTCTTTGACCGAACAAAAATAATTCTTCTTAAGAATAACAGCTAAAGTCTGGAAAAGCAAATAATTATTAGGAAAATTTTTTTTTGATGCTTTAAGGTAATTAAAAAGAAGAGAAGCTTTTGCAGGTAAATAATCAAATTTAGTCATCTTAAAAAATAAAACCCTCCAGATGAAATCTTCCATATCCCTTGGAGCGACAGTGCCTATAAATGAATTTCATTACACGCTTAAAGAAAAGTAAAAGCTCATTATCTTAGTATCAAACAAATTAAAATTTATTATTTTATTTAAGTTATTTGGGCTTACTTACCAGTTTTTTAAATCTGCTTAATCAATTTTTAACTATCACTTTTTGAGAATTCATTGTCTATATTTATCATTGCCGATCAAATAAAATCTTTACTGAATATTAAAGTTAATAAATTTTCAAAATATATTGACAATTTTTAATAAAGGAGATAAATTAAATAATTATAAAGTTATAACATTATATTTACTAGAGGGAGAATACTAAATGCAGTTAGATAAAAGTTTACATATACCTCTTTATAGACAAGTAGAAAAGATTTTAGAAGAGAAAATCATTTCGGGACAATGGGAAATTGGGAGCCAGCTTCCAACTGAACAAGAATTATCAGACCTTTTTGAGGTCAGCACCATTACCGTAAAAAGAGCGGTGATTGAGCTTGTGAACAAAGGGTACCTTTTTAGGCAAAGAGGCAAGGGAACTTTCGTTTCCGGAGAAGCAAAAGAACAAGATCTCATTTCCCTTATCTCACTTAGCACGAATTCAGACCAGGAACATCCACATGAATTAATCAGTTTCACTTATGAAGCAGCAGGAGAAGAGATTGGTGAGAAATTAAGACTGATCCAGAGGATGAAGTAATAAAGATTGAGAGGCTGAAAACCGAAAAGAATGACCCGATCGCACTTGAATATACCTATTTGCCGGCAGAAAAATGCCCAGGCCTTACATCTGACGATATTAATAATGAACTTATTTTTAACATACTAAAAAACAGATTTCACATTTCACTGGGAAGAGCTAAAGCATTTATTAGACCCTATATACTTCCTAAAAAACAATCCAAACTGCTCAAAGTTGAAACCGGTATCGCTGTGTTTGAATGGGAGCGGTTTACTTATACGAAGCAAGAGGAGATTATTGAATACTCCAAATTCTATATTCGCACAGATAAAGAGGTTTACTATACGGAAGTCCGATTATAAAAAAAATGATAGTCCAAGAATGGACAATCTTTTAGCATAAAAGATATAAAGTTATAATATTATATTTTTAAATTTAAAATACTGAATATTGGCAATAATAAATTAAATAGATTTATTTCATTTAATGAAAGGGGGAATCCATTAGATTGTTTATTCTTCATCTTAGATTCAGCTCCTTTTGTGCAGGTTTAAAAACACCAAAATTAACGAGGGGGAAATGAGAATGAAAAGAAAAGCATTTCTTGTACTTTTGCTTTGTTTATTACTTGTTACTGCGGCCGGATGCAGCGGCCAAACTGGAGGTTCTACTGATGAAGGATCAGGGAAAAGTCCTGAAAAAACCCTTGTTTTAGCAGCATATGGAGGAAGCTATGAGCAAAAGATGAAGGAGGTCCTGATACCAAAATTTGAAAAAGAACATGGTGTAAAGGTTAAGTACATTACGGGGAGCTCTGTTGATACTTTATCTAAGCTTCAAGCGCAAAAGGATAATCCGCAAATTGATGTTGCCTTTTTGGATGATGGTCCGCAGGCACAGGCAAAAGCTTTTGGATTGCTGGCACCATTAGATGAGAGTGTTGTTACAAATCTAGCGAATGTATATGATATCGCGAAGGATAAAGATAATGTGGGCGTAGGTTTTGGGATCATTTCAACCGGATTGGCTTATAACAAAGAAGTCTTTGAACAGAATGGCTGGGAGCCGCTGACATCGTGGAATGATCTGGCCGACCCGAAATTCAAAGGGAAGCTTGTACTGCCGTCCATCGCCAATACGTATGGTGTCCATTTCCTTCTCATGACTGCTATCGCGAACGGAGGCAGTGAAGAAAACATTGAACCAGGATTTGAAAAACTAAAAGAAATTGCCGAAAATGCTGTGACATTTGATAAAACAGCAGACGTTTCCAACTACTTCATGCAAGGCCAGACAGTAGCAAGTGCATGGGGAAGCAGCCGTGTTTTCACCCTTCAGGATACTGGATTCCCGATTGAGTATGTCATCCCTGAAGAAGGCGTTCCTGCTTTAATGCCAACAGTTAGTGTGGTAAAGGATGCACCAAATGCAGATCTTGCACAGGAATTTGTTAATTTTGTTCTGGATGAGGAAGCACAGCTTTTATTTGCAAACTCTCTTTTTGACGGCCCGGTTAATAAGAACGTGAAGCTTGAGGGAGATATTGTGGATAAGGTTGTTTATGGAGAAGACGAAATTGCGAAATTAATCAAAGTGAATTGGGAAGTAGTCAATGCAAAACGAGCTGAATGGACAGAGCGGGCTAATAAAGAAATAGAAGTAGCCCATTAAGAAAGAGGTGAAATGATGAGTTACTTAAGCCTTGAAAATGTGGTTAAGACATTTAATAAAACAGAAGTCGTTAAAAAGCTGAGCCTTGAGATCCAAAAAGGGGAGCTGGTCTCCTTTTTGGGGCCATCAGGCTGCGGCAAAACGACGACATTAAACATGATAGCCGGATTTCTGGAAGTGGATGGCGGGAAGATTGAGGTGGACGGCAAGCCTGTTCACCTGCTTCCTCCCAATAAAAGAGAAATGGGCATGGTGTTTCAGAACTACGCATTGTTTCCGCATATGACTGTTTTTGAAAATGTGGCCTACGGGCTGAAGCTTCGCAAGGTGCCGAAAAGTGAAATGAACACGCGGGTGCTTGAAGCCCTGGAAATGGTCCGATTGTCAGGGTATGAAAAACGCTATCCAAAGGAGCTATCCGGTGGACAGCAGCAGCGGGTCTCACTTGCAAGGGCACTGGTCATTAAGCCGAAAGTGCTTCTCCTTGATGAACCACTGAGCAATCTTGACGCAAAGCTGCGCCAGGAAATGCGCGAGGAAATTGTAGATATACAAAAGCAAGTCGGCATTACGACGATTTTTGTGACGCATGATCAGGAGGAAGCACTGGCGATATCAGACCGGATCGCCGTTATGTATGAGGGAAGGATTGAACAGGTGGATGATCCTGCTTCCATCTATAATCATCCGAAGACAGACTTTGTGTCCCAGTTTATTGGGGAAGTGAATCACATTCAGGGAAAAGTGCTGGAAACATATGATAATAAAAAATGTAAAATGCACTTCTTTGGGAATGAACAGATTGTTTCCGTACCATCAGAAAAGAATTCAGAAGTTCACTTTTTCATCAGGCCTGAAAAAATTCAAATCTCGTTAGCCGAGTCAAATGAAAGAAATGAGGCCTTCCAAACGAAAGTCGAAAGGAAAATGTTTCTGGGTGCCAAGACTCGGTATATTTTGAGCGTACAGGATAAGCATCTTGTTGCTGATATATCCAATACCGTCTTGAATCCAACCCAGGTAAGAGAAGGAAACAGCGTCTATACGTATTGGAATCCGGAGGATCTGCTGCCTTCAAGAATGGTGAGGTGAGAATAAATGCAAGCCGGAATCGGAACGGAACATGATTTATTGCTTCAGCAGAAGAAAAAGAATTTAAATAGGAAACGGTTTGATACTTGGCTGCTGCTGCTTCCAACTCTCGCCATTTTTATCTTTTTCTTCTTGCTTCCTTTGTTTTTCCTGTTTATCACAAGCTTTAAAACCTTTGATGCCAGCACTGGGATAGGGAATGAGTGGACCCTTCAGAATTACATAAAGTTCATGTCAGATCCTTTTTATCTGGGAGTTGTCTGGCGAACTGTTAAAATCGCTCTTTTAACCACATTGATTACCATCATTATTTCCTATCCGGTAGCTTTTCAGATTTCAAGGTCAAAGGGGAGAGCAAGGAATTACTTAACCTTGCTTGTGCTGTCGCCTCTCTTGATCAGCATGGTTATCCGCTGCTATGGATGGGTCATTCTGCTTAACAATAATGGGGTGGTCAATAATACTCTCTTAAAGCTAGGCTGGATTGATCAGCCGTTAACCCTCTTGTACACCGAATTAAGTGTCGTTATTGGCATGGTGCATGTTCTTTTTCCATACATGGTGCTAAGCATCATGGGGTCGCTTGAAAAAATTGATCCTTCCGTCATCAGAGCCTCGCAAAATCTCGGGGCCAGCTCCTTCAGAACCTTCTTTTCGATCCTGCTGCCGCTAACCTTGCCAGGCGTTTTTGCCGGATCTGTTATGGTATTCAGTTTAAGCGTCAGCTCGTTTGTGACACCGGCCATTTTAGGAGGCCCACAGGTAAAGGTGATGTCCTACTTAACTTATGAACAAGTAGCTGTCATGCTGAACTGGCCGTATGGAGGCGCCATCGGGTTCCTATTAATCCTGATTGCGACGATTACGATTATCGCCTACAGCAAAATACTTGCCAGGTCGGAAAAAGGAGTAGCGATACAATGAAAAAGAACTTGCCGAAATTCTTCTTTAACTTTGTTTGCTTTTTAGTGTATGTCTTCTTGCTGGCACCAATCGTAGTTGTATTGCTTTCTTCTTTAACAACAACAGAATATATTGTTTTCCCGCCAAAGGGAATAACCCTCAGATGGTATACAGAACTAATCGACCATCCAGAATTCATGCAGTCTTTTACGCTAAGTATAATTGTGGCATTCGGAACAGCGGCCATCTCCACAGCTATCGGCACGCTCGCATCGATTGCGGTTGTCCGTCGCCAGTTTAAAGGGAAAACAGCGATCGTTCAATTAGTGGGATCACCGCTATTGATACCATCAGTTGTGTTTGGGATTGCCCTTTTGCAGTTTTACTCGTGGATTGGGTTGGCTGCGAGCCCGCTGGCGCTAATCCTGGGGCATATCATTTTAACCGTTCCTTTTGTGATGCGTCTCGTTGTTGCTAGTTTAGTAGGGTTTGACCGTTCGATTGAACAGGCTGCCTTGAACCTTGGAGCAGGACCAATAAAGGTTTTCTTTCAAATTACCCTGCCGATCATTAAATCAGGTGTGATAGCGGGTGCCATCTTTGCTTTTATTACCTCCTTCGATGATTTAACAGTCGCTTTATTTATTGTCAGCACCGACGTTGTCACCCTGCCGGTGCGCATCTATACTTACATGCAATATCAGTATGATCCGATCATTACTTCTGTATCGAGTATTATGATTCTTTTTACAGTAGTGCTAATGCTTGTAATTGAAAGAATACTTGGGGTAGGAAAAGTGTTTTCCTCCAAAAATTAACTAAGAGGTGGCTTTTATGCATATAGAGACTCATCCCATCCTCGGCAAGCAGCTTCAAGAGCCTGTAACCTTTTACTTCAAAGGCCAGCCGTATAAAGCCTATAAGCAGCAGACGGTTGCAGCGGCTTTAATGGCCAATGGAGTAAAGAAATTTGGATTAAGTCGAAAGCTGGTCCAATCAAGAGGCCTTTTTTGCTCGCGCGGGCGATGCTGCAGCTGCTATATGACTGTTAACGGTGAAGATCATGTACGCACTTGCATGACAAAGGTTGAAGAAGGAATGACCGTATATCCAAATCTGGAAGACCCCGAGGTAAGGAGGGAACAGTATGGAGACTGACGTTCTCATCATAGGCGGCGGACCGGCAGGCCTTGCTGCTGCAATTGAAACAGCATCAAGAGGATTGGATGTTACGGTTGTCGATGAATCCTCCTCTCTTGGCGGCCAGCTAAGCCAGCAAACGCAGCTGATCCGGCAGCTGCCTTCCCTCTATCAGCCAATGCGGGGGTTTGAATTGGCTAAGATCTTAACAGAACAAATTCATGATTTTAGAGCAGGTACACTTTTAAATCATCGCGTTATCGGGCTGTATGCTGATGGAAGTGTGGGTCTTTCTGATGAAGAAAAGGTGTTTCCTGTTAAAGCGAAAAAGATCCTCGTGGCCACTGGTGCTGCTGAAAAGGCAGTGGCTTTTCCAAAATGGACGCTTCCGGGCATTATAACGATCGGTGCCGCCCAGACACTGGTTAACCGGGATTTTGTGATGCCAGGAAAGGAAGCAGTGATTGTGGGTTCAAGCGATTTTGCCTTGGATGTTGCAAGCCAGCTTTTGGAGGTTGGCGTGGAGGTTAAAGGAATTGTTGAGAAAAACCCTTCGGCGGCTGCAAGAGAGAAGGAAAAAATAGATGCGTTAACGGGAAGAGGTATTCCTTTTTATTTTAATAGCTTAATAAAAGAGGCGAGAGGAAATGGACAGGTGGAGGAAATCGATATTGAAGTGACCGGAGATATCTTAACGGTAACTGCGGATGTTGTATGCATCGATGGTGGAAGATCGCCGATACTTGATTCGTTTTACCAGCTGGGCTGTTCGTTTGGCTACCAGGAAGAGTTGGGCGGATGGGTCCCGCAATATAATCGTCAGTTTAAAACGGACAAAGAAAATATATTTTTAGCCGGAAATGCGGCGGGAATCAGCGAACAGGGTGCATTACTTCTCACAGGCATGATTGCCGGAATCAGTGTATGTGAAGAACTGCAGGCACTCAGAAGTGGAGAGGCAGAGGAAATCCGAGATGCACTGTGGAAAGAGCTCCAGCTTTTTGAGTATAAAGATGTGTGGGAAGGAAGAACGAAACACATTAGAAACTTTGCAGCTCCGGTGCTGAAGGATCAGTTTATCTCTTAGTTTAATAGAAAAAGAGACTAGAAGGTGAATAAGTTGGATAAAACAACAATCATATGTCGATGTGAAGAAATCAGCTATGAAGAGGTGGAAGAAGTCATTGGACATGGAGGCAGAACCTTTGATGACGTTAAAAGGCTGACTCGATGCGGGATGGGCCCCTGCCAGGCAAAGATCTGTACGGGACTTGTAGCAAACATCATTCATGAACAAACAGCCTTGCCCTTTTCAGAGATTCCTTTGCCAAGGATGCGGATGCCGCTATCGCCGATTAAGCTTGAAACACTGGCAACAAACAGCACAGCCTTTTCCGCCGTCAAATCGGTGTTGGATGAGGTGGAAATAGAGGACGGGAAGGTGAGATAAGTGGAAACAAGCTATGAAACGATTGTGATTGGAGGAGGCGTAGTAGGCAACGGGATTGCCTTTCATCTTTCCGAACGATACAGAGAGGGCGTGCTTGTGCTCGATAAAAAATACCCCATGTCAGGCACCTCCGGATCGACCCAGGCCTGGGTGTGGGTTCATAATAAAACTCCATCCTGGTATGCGGAATTCAATATGTACAGCGCTGAACTTTATCCTTATTTGTCTAAAAAAATAGGTGATGTTGAATACAAGCGCACTGGAGGACTTTCGCCATTTTTCAATGAAAGCGACCGGGAAAAAGCAAAGCAGCTTGCTGAATCCTACCGTAAAATCGGCATAAAAATTAAAGTGCTATCAAGGGAAGAAGTTCTAGAAAAAGAACCCTTCATGAACCCTGAAGTTGCTGGAGCCACATACAGCTCCATTGATGGGAATGTAAATCCCTTCCGTCTGATTGATATGTATATGAGGGCTGCAAAAAAAAATGGAGTGCATTATTCAACATACAATAAAGTAACTGAGATTCAGAAGCAGGATGGAAAATATATGGTTGTTTCTGATAAAGAAACATATGTTTGCAAAAACCTCATCCTGGCTGGCGGAACTTGGTCACGGGAATTAGGGGGAATGCTTGGGATTAAGATTCCGGTCAACCAATTAAGAGGGCAGATTCTTGTATCCGAACCATTGAAGCCATTTTTGAATTTTACAATCAGCGGGCTAAGGCAGGCAAACAATGGTGAGGTGCTAATGGGCTACTCCATGGAGCAGGCAGGGTTTAACCGAGCGACAACGCTTGATGTTATCCAGGAAACTGCCAATATGGCCGTTCGCTATGTTCCTGCATTAGGAAAGGCCAAAATTGTTCGTGCCTTCTCCGGCATTCGCGCCATGCCTGAAGACGGCTTTCCGATCCTCGGGAAAGTGCCCGGTTTTGAAAACCTTTATGTGGCAGCCACCCATAGCGGTGTGACACTATCCCCTTTAATAGGGACACTTATAACTGAATTGATCATGGATGGGGAAACATCTATTCCAATAGACAGGTATTCGCTGAGCAGGTTTGGTTAGGATGGAAGATATTATTAAGTTATAATATTATAACTTTAGATTATAAGTTAGGGGAATGCAACTCGCTGAAAGCAGGAAGAATTGATATAAAAGCTTTCGTTTAACAAAGCTAAATTGTCACAACATGGAGGAAATAAAATGCCACATTTATTCATAAGGGGAATTTCAGTAGATCAGACAAAAGAAATAAGTATCCCTCTAGTAAAAGAGTTAGCAGAATTATGTGACTGCGGAGAAGAAAACTTTACTTTGGAAGTAGTACAATCAACTTTCGTGTTTAACCAAAATGAAGTGCCAGCTTATCCATTTATAGAAGTAAAGTGGTTCGATAGAGGTAAAGAGGTGCAAAACCAATTTGCGAAGATTGTGACGAACCATGTCCAGTCACTTGGTGTTCCAGAAGTAGAAGTAGCATTTACTGCATTTTTGGAGGTTGACTATTATTTAAATGGGAAGAGCTTTGCGGAAGAATAAAGACCAATGGACAGAGCCATTTACAGAAGGTATTCACTTGGAATGAAAAAGCATCTTTTTGATGGGGAGTATAGTTAAAAATTAACATTTGGGTTAATTAAAAGAAATTAATGATTACATAAGAGACCTTGTTATTCTGACTGAAGAATTAAACAAGGTCTCTTTTTTATAATTATAAAAGGCTTTGTTAAAGCTTATTGTTGTTTTTAGCACCCTGTTGATTGGAGCGGAAGGCACGAGATCCTCGAAAATGCATTCGCATTTCCTTCGTGCGGTGTAAATTCGAGGAAGCTTATTCAATGTCCTGCGGGAGTGCGGATCAAAGGGAGACCCCGCAGGAGCAAAGCGACGAGGAGGCTCCCGGACCGCCCGCGGAAAGGGAGTGCCTGCAGCGGAAATCAACAGGCTAATTTAACAGAGATAGAACATTCGCTTTGGCTCTGATTAAAAATAGTACCTTTATTAAGAGTTTATAATTTTATAAAAATTCTGTTAATTGTATTGATTTTTTTAAAATTTGCCATTATGCTTACTAAAAGAATATAAAGTAAAATGTCATTTCAATATGCGAAACGCAAAGGTGTTACCTTATTACCGTCTGAATGAAAGAAGGATGAATGACGTGAATCAGAGTGTTACGAAAGCATTAAAATTACTATCTCTTTTTTCTGAGAATAGGCGAGAGATATCTCTTCAAGAAATTTATGAAATGACTGGAATGCCAAAGGCTACTGCTTTTCGTCTGCTTGCTTCTCTTGAAGAGGGGGGATTTATCCGCAAAATAAAGTACTCAGAACATGATATACGCTACCGTCTGGGCCTCAAGCTTCTCGAACTGGGGAATCTTGTTAGTGAGGACTTAGAACTTCGTCAGGCTGCTTATGAGCATATGAAAGCTTTGAGCAAAGAAATCAATGAAGTCGTCCACCTTTCAGTATGCGAGGGAGAAGAGGCAATTTACATTGAAAAGGTAGAAAGCAGCCAGGCAATAAGACTTTATACTAGAGTTGGCAAAAGATTTCCTTTATTCGTTGGTTCAGGACCAAAGCTCTTACTGGCTTACCTCCCAAAAACGAGGCAACAAGAAATTATCAGCCGGATGAAGTTTGAAGAATTCACACCTCATACGATCACCAATGAAAAGAAGCTATACCAGGAACTTGACACGATAAGACGGCAAGGATATGCAGTCAGTTTAGGTGAGCAGGATCCTGATACAGTGGGCTTTTCCTTTCCTATTCGTGATTTCTCCGGAGAGGTAGTCGGAGCTCTTGGCGTAACGGGTCCAAGCATGAGGTTCTCAGATGGAAGAAGAGGTGAAATTCTTGGAAAAACACAAGAAGCAGCTCAGGCTATTTCAAAAGACTTAGGCTTTAGAGGGTAATCTTCAATAAGAAGTCAATAACTAAATATCTTTACATAGTGAAATGATATTTCAATATGTGAAAAGATAATTAAATTTCTGATTCAATCATTGACATAAAATAGATCATCAATCTGATATCTTAATAGGTTACCAATTGAAAGGTGGAGTTATTAATGGTGAAAATGACAAGTGCCCAGGCTATTGTAGAATGTATGAAGCGAGAAAATGTCAAGCATGTTTTTTGTGTACCCGGGGAAAGCTACCTGCCATTAATGGATGCAATCTATGAAGAAAAGGATATTGAGTTAATCTCAAATCGCCATGAAGGTGGAGCATCGTTCATGGCTGAGGGTTATGGAAAAACTTCGAATAAGCCTGCAGTTGTGATGGCCACCCGCGGAGTTGGAGCAGCCAACCTTTCTATCGGAATTCATACAGCCTTTCAGGATTCTACTCCCATGGTGGTTTTTCTTGGGCAGGTTCATACAAAATTTCGAGGGCGTGAAGGGTTTCAGGAAATGGAGCTTGATCGTTTTCTCGAACAGGTAACCAAATGGGGAGTTGAAATTCGAGATCCGGAACGGACACCTGAGCTTGTTCAGAGGGCATTTCGGATAGCACAGACAGGACGTCCCGGACCTGTAGTTGTTTCATTGCCAGAGGACGTTTTGCCTAAGGTGGCTGACATGAATTTCGCTGCTGGCACTCTGATTCCAAAGCCGGCTCTTTCAAAAGAGCAAACCCTCGAGATTTTATCTTATTTAAAAAAGGCAGAACGTCCGGTCATCATTGCAGGAGGAGGGGTAAAGTTATCTGACGGTGAAGAAGCATTGCAGTCTTTTAGTGAAAAAACAAACATTCCGGTTGTCGCTTCATTCAGGAGACATGACGTACTGTCCAATGATCATCCAATGTATTGTGGCCAATTAGGCTTAGGTACACCACTGTCCCAGATTGATACAGTTCGCGAAGCTGATGTGATTCTGGCTGTCGGAACCAGGCTTTCTGAAGTAACCACACAGGATTATTCCTTAATAAAACCTGAACAAACATTAGTTCACATTGATATTGAAGCAAATGTCCTAGGTAAAGTTTACCCTCCAACACTTGGGCTCGTTGCTGATGCTAAAACAGCTTTGGACTCTCTGAATAAGGAAGTGGAGAAGTGGGACTCTTCCTGCTGGTCGGCATGGAGCAAAGATCGGAGAGAGGTATTTATTCAATCATCGCGAATGGATGAGATTGAGGAAGCGCCTTGGTCAATCGGTTATAAAGAGGTCATCCAGGTGTTTAATGAACTTTGTCCAAAAGAAGCGATTATCACGAATGATGCAGGAAACTTTGCCACATGGCTGCAAAATTTTCATACCTTTATTGGTGAAAAATCTTACGCTGCTCCTACATCAGGTGCAATGGGATACGGTCTTCCTGCAGGGATTGGAGCAAAGATTGCAGATCCTGAGCGGCCGGTGGTTGTTTTTGCGGGAGATGGAGGGTTTATGATGACCATGCAGGAGATCGAAACGGCAGTGCGAAATAAAATACCTGTCATTGTCCTTTTATTTAATAACTCTTCTTATGGAACCATTCGGATGCATCAGGAAAGAGTCTATCCTGATCGTGTGATCGGAACCGAACTTTCCCATGTTAACTATTCAATGATAGCAGAAGCCATGGGAGCAATTGGCGTTACTGCAGATTCTGCTTCGAGCTTCCGTTCTGTTTTCAAGGAAGCTCTTAAAGAAAATGAACGTCCAACCATAATTGAACTGAAAATGAATCCGAACCAAGTTTCCATTGGTATGAAATTGTAGCGCTTTTTCGTTTGTCCCATCTTTCTGGAGGAACAGTAACTTTTAATCCCCCATCTGATATGGGTATTTTTGTTCAATAGCCTAAATTAGCAGTGAGCTAAAAAATGCAAGTTTATTTTTATAACTTGCATTTTTTTTCCGTCTGTAAATTGGGTCTGCTGATTTCCGTTCCAGGTGCTTCGCTTTCCGCGGGCGGCCCGGGGAGCCTCCTCGTCACTCCACTCCTGTGGGGTCTCCCCTGACCCTTGCTCCCGCAGGAGTCTTCGCACCTTCCACTCCAATCAACAGGATTTTAAAATTGTATGTGGCAGTAGAATCAAGCCTATTTCATTCTGCCGTAACTAGCATTATTTAATTGCCAAATACATATAGCAAATATAAATAACCCCAATTTGTAAAAATCATACGGAATGTATTAGAAAAAGCGATTTATTTTTGTTCAAATCAACCATAGTGATTCACCTTCAAAACCAGTAAATTATAAATATGGAATTATAGTTTTCAGAATATATAAAAATTAATAAGGTTAGGCGGTGACTTCGTGAATTTTCAATCGGATAGAATTAGTCAAATCCCTCCCTATTTATTCGCAGAGATTAATAAAAAAAAGGAAAAACTTAAGAAAGCAGGAGTAGATATTATTGATTTGGGGATTGGTGATCCTGATTTGCCCACTCCCGGTCATATTGTTGAAAAGTTTGTTGAAGAAACGCAAAACCCCGGAAATTTAAAGTATCCCAGTTTTGTTGGCTGTATGGAATTTAGACAGGCTGTAGCAGATTTTTACTGGCGTCAGTATCAAGTCGAGCTCGATCCTGAAACGGAAGTGCTGGCCTTAATTGGTTCTAAAGAGGGGATTGCTCATATCGTGCCGACCCTCATTGATCCAGGTGAATATGTGCTTGTTCCGGATCCCAGCTATCCGGTTTACCGAATGGCAGCACTTTTGGCGAATGGGCGCTATTATAATATGCCAATGACAAAGGAAAATGATTTTAAGCCTGATTTACATGCCATTCCTGGTGAAATTCTGAGGAAGTCAAAGCTTATGTTTTTGAATTACCCAGGAAACCCTACTTCAGCTACAGTTGGTATTGAATTTTTCCAAGAAGCTGTAGCATTTGCCCAACAGCACCAAATTCCGATTGCCCATGACTCAGCCTATAATATGGTTACCTTTGATTCCTACAAGGCCCCCAGCATCCTGGAAGTGGACGGGGCGAAGGAGATAGCTGTAGAGTTCGGCTCTCTTTCTAAAACCTATAACATGACAGGTTTCAGAATTGGATATGTGGTTGGAAACAAGAGTATTATTAAAGCGCTTTCTGTTTATAAAAGCAATACTGACACGGGTCAATTTACTCCCACCCAGAAAGCTGCAGCGTTTGCCTTAAACAGTGACCAAAGCTGCATTGCCAGACACAACGAAATCTATAAGCAGCGCATGGCTGCGATGCTGGAAGGCCTTAGAAAAATTGGGGTTGAAGTCGAGCCGCCCAAAGGGAGCTTTTTCATATGGGCACCTGTACCAAGCGGATACACTTCCACAGCATTTGTAACAAGTGTCATGGAGCAGACTGGTGTGATTCTTACTCCCGGAAATGCTTTCGGGCCATCGGGAGAAGGATATTTCCGTGTGTCTCTCTCAGTTCCTAATGAGAGATTATATGAAGCTGTAAATAGAATAAAAGAAAAACTAAAAATAGTTATAGGTTAAATAAACTTGTAATGGAGGGCTATTAAATGAAAAAAGTTTTAAATTTTATTAACGGTGAATGGTGCGAATCCTCAACTGGAAAATATGTTTCTGTTCTAAATCCAGCAACTGGCGAAGTCCTAGCTGAAGTAACCCAATCCTCTAAAGAGGAGGTTGACAGAGCAGTTGAAGCAGCAAAAGCTGCGCAGAAGTCCTGGCGGTTAGTGCCTGCGCCGGAACGGGCCGAAATCCTCTATGAGGTTGCTTTTCTATTAAAGCAAAGAAAAGAAGAACTGGCACAGATCCTAACAAGTGAAATGGGAAAAGTCATTGACGAAGGCCGGGGAGAAGTGCAGGAAGCCATCGATATGGCCTATTACATGGCAGGGGAAGGACGCAGAATGTTTGGTGATACTGTCCCGTCTGAGCTCCGCAATAAATTTGCCATGAGCGTCCGGGTTCCGATTGGGGTTGCAGGATTGATCACCCCTTGGAACTTTCCGATTGCCATTGCATCATGGAAGTCGCTTCCTGCTCTGGTAACCGGGAATGCGATCGTGTGGAAGCCTTCAACAGAAACGCCAATCCTTGCTGCTGAGTTTGTAAAGATTTATGAAGAGGCTGGGCTTCCTAAAGGACTTATTAATCTTGTCCACGGTTCGGGAAGCGTTGTCGGAAATGCGATGGTCGAGCATCCGGGCATCGATATAATCTCATTTACAGGTTCCAATGAAGTAGGGAAAGATATCAATGGGAAAGCAGGTGCTCTTCTAAAGAGAACCTCACTTGAAATGGGCGGTAAAAATGCCATCACCGTATTGGAGGATGCGGATGTTGATCTTGCAGTAGAAGGGATTCTTTGGGGGGCTTTTGGAACGAGCGGGCAAAGATGTACGGCAACAAGCCGTGTCCTTGTCCATGTGGATGTAAAGGAAGAATTGGAAGGAAAGCTTCTAGACCGGATAGGAGAATTAAAGCTCGGCAATGGTTTGGATGAAACGGTAAAAGTAGGGCCAGTCATCAACCGTTCCTCCCTTGAGAGAATTGATGAGTATGTGAAAATTGGCCAGGAAGAAGGAGCAAAACTGCTTGCAGGCGGTAAAATCGCTGCTGGAGAAGGATTAGAGAACGGGAATTTCTACTGGCCTACCATTTTTACAGACGTAAAACCTGATATGAGAATTGCGATGGAAGAAATCTTTGGGCCAGTTGTTTCGATCATTCCCATTCAAAGTATGGAAGAAGCCGTTCAAATTAATAACAAAGTAGAATTTGGGCTTTCCAGTGCCATCTATACAAAAGATGTCAATCAGGCCTTCGAAGCCATGAGGGATCTGGATACTGGAATTGTCTATGTGAATGCAGGAACAACTGGCGCAGAAATCCATTTGCCATTTGGGGGAACAAAAGGAACCGGCAATGGCCATCGAGATTCTGGAGTAGCGTCATTGGATGTATATACAGAATGGAAATCCATTTATGTGGATTACAGCGGAAAATTGCAGAGAGCGCAAATTGATAATTATTAATAAAGTTTACATGCAGATTGCCATGAAAGAGGCGTGTTGCTGACTTTGCCGGCAATGCTATCTAACCGTTAGTGATAGAAGCTTCGTGTTTAGGTTTAGTTAGCACAAATTTTTATCCAGGAGGGTTAAATAGCAGCAGGGATTTTTAAAAGGGTTTGGTTTTAATTTTCTAAGTTATAAACCAGGATGAAAACTTAGTAGCTTGAATCATCCTCTATAAAAATATGCAAAACTCGTTTTAAGAATGATATGCTCCCCTTTATGCAGACAGATTTAAAACAAAAATCTGCCTGCTTGGAGGGGAGTTTCTTTATGCTTGGCAAAGATACACTGAAAAAATACAGATTTGTATTGGTATATAAAGTAAATAAACTTTCTGTAAGTGCAATTGTTTCATAACAAATTATCTGAATGGATAGGTAAATATGTACGGTTTGGTCTCAATGGCTTGAAGAAGCTTCATGGGTGGAAGGCATATATAAAAAGCTGGCCTTATGCTGATAGGTTTAAGCACAACATGTGCACTTTTCATAAAATTTTATCATCTCTAGGTCAATTGCCAAGTCAAATCTTGTCCCAATAAATAAATTATATTAGGTAGGGAAAGGAGGATGAAAGCATATGTTGAGTAATTTTTACGGCAGTGATACTAATATTAACCAACTCGTTAGAAAAGAAGTTGAAGAAGCACTTAAAGGCTTAGTAATAAATATTGATTTTAAACCACAAATAAATGTAATTAATGACACACAACGTGAAGTGGCTATTGGGGAACAAGGAGTTGGTGCTGGTGAAAATACCAATATTGGCATCGTAGGTGCAAATGGCTCATCTGCAGCTGGTGAAAATCCAGAAGCAGCAAGTGTTGGGGATGACGGAACAGCTCAAACCACTTGACTACTGTCAGGTACTTTAGGATTTAACCAAAATGTTTTTCAATAATATAAAAGAAAGGGATGGGTATTTTATGTGTAATGAGAAAAAGAATACATGCGGCTGTGTCAATATCGTAAACGACACAACACGTGAGGTGGCAATTGGAAAGTGCGGGGTGGCAGCAGGCGAATTTGCAAATGTCGCAATAGTTGGCAAGAATGGCGCAGCAGCAGCCGGAGAAAATCCAAATGCAGCAAATGTAGGAGAAGATGGAACCGCTAAAACTGATGGTGCCCTATGTGCGCAGTCAACTTCAAGAGGGAATAAAGCTTCTCAGTCAAATGATTAATATTTATTCAAAGTTTAAAACAGGACAAATGATTTTAGCAGAATGCCTAATCCATTGAGACAATCGCATCTTTAGCAATTTGAAAAGGACGACCCTCTCTAATTCACCCAGATAACATGAACTCAACCATTATGCCTCGTAAAGGCAGCCGCCCCTCACAATAACAGGGGAGGCTCCATACCACCTTTTGAAATTTGTCCTCTTCATTAGCTAAAGAAATCAATCATATGCTCATGGATTTAGCACATATTCTCATACCGTTTTCCTTATGAAGGTAAATAGCTGTGTCAAATCTTGTCCGAATTAATAGTTATTAGGAAGGATGGTGAAGGTAAATGCTTAGTAATTTTTACGGCACCAATCATAATAAAGATTGGAATGCGTCGATTATTTGTGAGGAGAAGGAAAAGAAAAAGTTAAAAGATGCAGCTTGCAGCTGTAATAATATCGTAAATGACACAGCACGCGAGGTAGCAATTGGAAAGTGCGGAGTGGCAGCAGGGGAATTTGCAAGTGTGGCTATAGTTGGTAAAGATGGCGCTGCAGCGGCTGGAGAAAATCCAAACGCAGCAAATGTAGGAGAAGATGGAACCGCTAAAACTGACGGTGTTCTAGGTAATCAATCATCTTAGAGTGAATAAAGCCACCAGACATATCTATCAATAAGTTTAAACAGGACAAGGGATTAGCAGAATGCATCTTCTATTGTGATTACATCTTTACAATTTGAAAGGGAGGGGCTTAGCCTCCCCTTTTTATCTTTTATGGCAATTATCGTTTTTTAAAACGCTACTGAACTATTATGGCAAGAAGCTTTCCTCCGTTTTGTCCATTTTCAAAGACTCCTGAGTTTCGCTATTCCCTGAACTTTTTATGGCAAAGTATAAAAGCATGCAGTGGTCAAATCGTGAAATATCCAATTTCGTGAGTTCATTGATTTTTTCCATACGGTATACCAGGGAGTTTCGGTGAAGAAACAAGATCCGTGCCGTTTCACTCATGTTCATGTTGCAGCTGCAATAAGCCATAAAAGTTTGCGCCAGTGTCGGATAATTCACATGATTGATAAAATCATGCAATTTTTCCTTTAGCGTGTCTTTTACATACTGATTTAATCCATTCCCTGCAAGCTCAAAAATGATATTCCAATCATTATAATGGAATATCCTTGGTGATTTGCTGATTTTTTTCCCAGCTGTTAATGCTTTTAAGGCTGCTTGATAGGAATCCTTTATTCCGTGTATTCCATTATTGGCACTTCCAATCGAAATACTTGCGGAGCAGCTATTTTCTGTCTTTAAATATTGGAACAGCCTATGAATCTTGTGGTCCATCCTTTTCATAAAGAGCTCATAGGGTTCTTCCTTATCGATTGCTTTAATTAAGATAAATTGATCTAGTGTTAAGGGGGATAGGATATCTTCCGGATTATCAATTAAATAGTATTGCAGTATTTCGGAAATGTTATTTTGCAGGAAGTGCCATGAATATTTATCCGGTATTTGGACCTCCATTTCCAGTGAATGACTGGATTCTATTCCAAGGTCGATTTCTATTAAAAAGCAGATCCTGCTATGAGGAGAATCAAGATGGTATCCGAGCATTTTTGCATATCTTACACAGTATTCCAAATCCTCGGGTTTCTTGGAGTTTAGGAGGTAACGAAACAAGTTGTCAAGCGTTTTTGATTCAAGGGCACTCATTTCTTTCTTCAGGTATTCGTGGCACATTAATTCTACATGGCTTTTAACGAGCTGCGCATACTTCCGAACTTCCGCAGGCTCCCCGACAATCCCCAGTACTCCAATCGGTTGGTGGTTAATAATGATAGGAGAAGCAACTCCAGGCAAAACATTATGTAGACTTTTTACCTCTTCTAACTCATAGGAAATGGTTTTCTTCCGTTTTACTACTTCGAGGGAGGCCGGATGAAAACTCCCTAATCGGCTGATATCACTTGAACCAATAATAAAGCCTTTATTGTCACTAATACTGATTGGGTATTCGATAATTTTTGAGGTATTCTCAACGATTAATTGAGAAATATCTTTTAAAAAGCCCAAAATGATAACCCCTTTACCCGATATTTTTTGATTACTAATAGATTCTCCTTGAAGTGTTAAATCCCTTGTTAAAATAAACAATTAAAAATTTTCAAAATATTCTTTTTCCGTGTAAAATGCACATAGCATCCCAGTCTTCAAATGAGTAACATTATGAATATAGAAACGAACATAGGAAGGCAGGGAAGCGAATGTCAATCCAGGCAGATATTATCATTATTGGCGGCGGAGTCATTGGTTCGAGTATTGCTTATAACTTATTAAACGATGGGTTTACAGGCAAGATTATTGTTTTTGAAAAAGACGGGCTGTACGAATTTGCTTCTACACCAAGAAGTGCAGGGGGATTCAGGCAGCTATATACAACCGTTGTCAATATGCAGCTAAGTAAATACAGCCTGCAAATATATAAAAATTTCTCCCGGGATATGGCAATCGATGGTGAAGCCGTAGAGATAGACTTTAAGCAAAGAGGGTACCTGTTTTTAGCTACTGAAGAAATGATGCCCCGTTTTGAAAAACATTTAATGCTTCAGAATGAAAACGGGATTAATTCTCAGCTTTTAGAAGGCGAGAAACTGTTAAGGATCATACCCGAGTTGAATATTGGAGATATTGCCGGAGGGTTATTCTGCAGTGAAAGCGGATACTTAGATCCTTACTCTGTTATGCTGGGGTATGTGAAGAATGCCAAAAAACTTGGAGCGGAGTATATATATGATGAAGTGGACAGCCTTATTACAGAGCAGGATCAAGTAAAGGGAATCAGGCTTGTTAATGGAAGGGAATATCATGCTCCTGTTGTTGTGAATTGTGCCGGAGCCTGGGCATCAATATTGGGGGAAAAAGCAGGTTTGCCGCTTCCTGTTGTACCACTCCCAAGACAAATCTTTCAATTTGATATAAAGGAACCTTTAGAAAATTATCTTCCATTAACAATGGATCCGACAGGGGTCTATTTCCGCCATGAAGGTGAAAAATTCATATCAGGATATGCAGAAGAAATTGAGCCTGGAATTAATTTTAAATGGCGAAGATCAGCTTTTGAAGAACATATTTGGCCAGTGCTTGCCAATCGGATTAAAAACTTCGAACATGCGAAAATCGAAAGAGGCTGGTCAGGTTTGTATGATTTTAACACAAAAGATCATAATGCTATCCTGGGTGAATATCCAACAATGAAAGGCTATTATGTAGCTTTTGGATTCAGCGGCCATGGAATGCAGCAAGCCCCCGCTGTCGGCAAATGTCTATCTGAACTGATTCGGACAGGCAAATACGAAACGCTGGACTTAAGTCCATTAAGAGTGGAGCGTTTTGCTGAGAGTGACCTTATTATTGAAGATGCTATTTACTGAAAAAAACACCTTCGTAAGGGGAGGGGCTCTAAACGAAGGTGTCTCTTGAAGAAACAGAGGGTTTACCCTTTATGATCTCATTTCCTCATAGCATTGGATGGCTGTATACAGGAGCATGCAATGTTCGAAACTGCTTGTGTTCAAGGAAGTAATTTCACTTATTTTTTCAAGTCTGTAAATGATCGTATTTCGGTGGATAAACATATTCCTTGATGCTTCACTTAAATTCATATTGTACCTGCAAAAGCCGAGAAAGGTAGAAGCTAAAACTTCATAATTGTCCAGCTCTATTAAGGGCGATACCATTTTTAATAGTTTCTTCTTATAGTCTTGAGCAAGTTCCCTCGGCAAAAGACTTAACATCGCTTCCCGCTCATTATATAAATGGATATTGGATTGGTCCTGAAATCCCAGCCCTATGCTCATGGCTTTAATGGCGTTTTGGTAGGAATCAGAATATCCGCTTGGGCAGTTTTGCACATCTCCCACACCCATTTTTGCCGAAACACTGTATTTGGCCTCCAGGAATGAATTAATTTTTGACAGTTTCTCATCCAATTTTTCCAGTAAAGCAGGGAAAGACTGAGGAAAGGGCATGGATTTAAAAATAATGAACCGTTTAAAGTCAATAAAAGACACGATATCATTATCGTTTTCTTTGAAAATTAATTTTAAGAAACTTAAAACCTCCTTCTGGAAGTATTGAAAAGAAAGATCTCCAAACAGGTTCCGATCACTTGAAGAGGGGTTCGAGATATCAATAATTATACATACACCATCCGTATTCAAATCGAACTCAAGCAGCTTCGCATACTGGTAAATATGCTCTTTTTCTTCTTGTTCAGACTCTTTATAGTGGATAAGCTGATAAACCAGCATTTCAGCCATTTTCTCTTTCAGTTCGACCATTTCTTTTCGAAAGGCATCCTGGCACATCATCTCGACCTGATTCTTGACAAGCTGAACGTATTTTTCTACCTCTGTGGGATTTCCGACGATTCCCAGAACACCAATGACTTTGTTATTAAACTTTAAGGGAGCGGACACTCCAGGGAGGACTTTTTTATCGATTTCCTTTTTGCAATAGACCGTCGAGTTCTTTTGAATAACCTCAAGGGAAGGCCGATGGAAAATACCGATTCTGCTTTGATCGGTAGAGCCGATGATATACCCTTCATTATCCGTAATGCTAATCGGGTATTGTAAAATCTCACTGG
Organism: Cytobacillus sp. C11.1; assembly: GCF_058145115.1. Lineage (NCBI taxonomy): Bacteria > Bacillati > Bacillota > Bacilli > Caryophanales > Bacillaceae > Cytobacillus > Cytobacillus sp. C11.1. The sequence continues at coordinate 3,266,856 of NZ_CM176935.1, forward strand.
TTTTTTCAACAATGTCTTGGGCGATATTTTCAAGGATTTTCATATTCGATTTTCCTTTCTTCGTATGTACAAGACCTTTTTAAGGATATGTTTAATTATTTTTAGGAGATCAGACATCAATAATATTTTTAAAATTCAAAAAAAGATAATATGTAATCATAAGTTTACACCTTTTGTTTTGATTGTCTACTACATTTGCACAACATCATGATGATGTAATTCCCAATGTGGAGAGGAAGATGGTTTTCTACAAATCTTTATTATCCCAAAGTGGAAATGAGAAAAATTTCCTTTTAGCAAGTAAATGATCAACCAATCTATCATAAGAATTTTGAGTAAAAAGAACTGCAGGCTTTTTAAAACCTGCAGTTCTTTTTAGATAAAAAAACTAAAAATTAATTTTATTAAATAAATGTTTTTGTTTAATTTAAACATATAATTCAGAATATTTTTAATTTAAAATTACCTTATCAACACTCATTATAGTGTTTAGGTATATGTATTTTTAAAAAAGGAGGGAATGTCTTTGAAGGAAGTGCGAGTCAGCAATACGTTAAGTGAAGCACATACATTGCCAGCATGGCTTTATACAGATCCAAAGGTTCTTGAAGCGGAGAAAAGAGAGATTTTTTGCAAGACATGGCAATATGTCGGGCACTTGAGCCAGATTAGCAATCCAGGCGACTATTTTACAACAGAAGTGGCTGACCGTCCAATCATCATCAGCCGCGGTCAGGACGGAGATATTCGGGCGTTTTATAATGTTTGTTCTCATCGGGCATCAAAGCTTGCAGAGGGAAAGGGCAATAAATCAGTTTTTACATGTCCTTATCATGCATGGACCTACCGGACAGATGGCTCTTTGCTTAGAGCGCCGAATATGAAAGGCTGCGATCATTTTGACTATCAGGATTTTTGCTTAAAAACAATTAAACTTGAAATTATTCATTCTTTCATTTTTGTGAACCTGAATCCTGATGCGGCTTGGATGAAGGTGCAGTATCCTGATCTTTTCCAGCATGTTGCAAAATATGACTTAGGAAGCCTAAAAAGGGTACGCGTAAAAGAAACCATTTGCAAATCAAATTGGAAGATAGGGATCGATAATTATCTTGAGTGTGACCATTGTTCAATTGTACATAAAACACTTGTTTCCAAGCTTGACATGAAACAATATGAGATGTCCATGTACGATTATTACTCCTATCAAGGAACACCATTGAAGGGAAAAAAGCTGGACTTCATGCTGGGACAAGGCGGAAGGTATTATTGGCTTTATCCAAATACATGGTTTTCATTCGATCCAGGGCCAGCCAATCTTTCTATTCACCAATCAATACCCATTGACCATAAGACCACAAAGTATATCTATACCACGTTTTTCTTGACCGATGAGATTACGGAAGAAGAACAAGAGCTTATGGCAATGGATGAGCTTGTTAGAAAAGAAGATCTCGATATTTGTGAAATGGTTCAAAAGGGTATTGAGACTGGCGCTTATTCACAGGGAAGATTTTCACTGACAGAAAATCTCGTTCATCATTTCCATTTACTTATTCAAAGGGACCTCGAAAAGGTAATACCGTTACCTCAGGACACAGTCACAGCCATTGACTAAGGCAGTTTTCGTAAAGTTTGTTGCTTTTTGAAGGCAAACGTATTTTAACCAACTGAGTTGATTGTAGCGGAGGGCACTTGACTCCTCGAAAATGCATCCGCATTTTCTTCGTGCGGTGTTAATCCAGGGATGTTTATTCAGTGTCCAGCGGGAAGAGAGGGAAGTGCGAGACCCCACAGGCGAAGCCGAGGAGACTCGCAACCCTCCCCGCGGGTTCGCTGAGTCCCCCGCAGCGGAAATCAAAGGGCAGAATTACAAAAACAACAATCTATGAGAAAAGAGCCTTCACTAAAAATTTTTCACACTAAATTGTAAGCGCTTACGTATTGTGTTCAATTTTAAATGGAAGGCAGGGTGAAAATGAATGGGTCAAACAAAATTAAAAAGGCAAATGAAAAGCCGCCATCTATTTATGATGTCCTTAGGCGGAATTATTGGCACAGGATTATTTCTTGGTTCGGGATATGCAATCGGTGAAGCTGGTCCCGCAGGTGCCATTCTAGCTTATCTTGTTGGCGGCTTGCTTATGTATTTAGCAATGGTCTGTTTAGGAGAATTATCCGTTGTGATGCCTGTTTCTGGTTCCTTTCAGGCGCATGCAACCAAGTTCATTGGTCCCGCAACAGGCTTTGTCATCGGCTGGGTTTATTGGTTAAGCTGGGCTATGTATGTCGGTCTTGAGTTTGTTGCTGCAGGATTACTAATGAAGAGGTGGTTTCCGGATGTTCAAACTTGGATTTGGTGTGCAATCTTTATAGCCCTTCTGTTTTCAATTAATTCCCTTACAACAAAAGCCTTTGCTGAAACGGAGTATTGGTTTGCAGGAATTAAGGTTCTCACTGTTATCCTTTTCATCATTATCGGGTTAGGAGCTATTTTTGGAGGTATATCCATGGAAAGCACACCTGCTCCTTATGTATCCAATTTCTTCGGTGATGGACTATTTCCTGCAGGGATTGTTGGTGTTTTCATTTCGATGATGTCCGTAATCTATGCATTTCAAGGATCCGAAATTATGGGTGTGGCCGCTGGAGAAACGGAAGAACCGGAAAAGAATATCCCAAAAGCGATTCGCACCATCGTTTTCCGAATCCTGTTATTTTATGTTTTAGCCATCTTTGTTTTATCAGCAATTGTTCCTTGGCAGGAAGCGGGGGTTCTGGAGAGTCCGTTTGTAACTGTTTTTGATATGGTAGGTATCCCATATGCAGCCGATATTATGAACTTTGTCATTTTGACAGCGATTCTCTCTGTCGGCAACACTGGGCTTTATGCCTGTACGAGAATCATGTACTCTCTGGCTGAAACCGGAATGGCACCAAAAGTCTTTGGAAAGCTGAATAAACGCGGTGTTCCTTCATATGCCCTTTTAGTGACACTTGGCTTTGCTTTATTATCTCTTCTAACTAGTTATGTAGCAGCAGATACATTATTTGTAGTCCTGCTCGCAGTCAGCGGTATTGGCGGAACACTTACATGGTTAGCAATCGCCGCTGCACAAATCGGATTCCGCAGACAATATACCAAAAATGGCGGGAAAGTGGAGGATTTAAAATATAGAGTTCCGTTATATCCTTTTGTTCCGATTTTATGTATTGCCATGTGCGTGCTTATATTCGCAGTTATGGCTTTTGATCCGACGCAGAGATCATCGCTATATTGGGGCTTTGGCTTCATTGGCCTATGCTATGTGTATTATTACTTCATGTATACACGCAAGAACATCACCTTGCCTATTAATACTGAGAGTGCAGCAAACCCTGCTGTGGGTGATGAAATCTAACGGAAAGCGAGTGCCAGGAGCGGAAACCGCGGAAACCACCAGGCAAATTTAAAAGGACAAAAAAACTGCAGTACACTTTACGGGTGCTGCAGTTTCTTTAATGAAACAGAAGGGGGACTTACAATGGAGAATAAGCAAAATTATGATGTCATAATTGTGGGAGCCGGGTTTTCTGGATTGACAGCTGCGAGGGAATTAAGGCTGTTAGGCAATAAAGTATTAGTATTGGAGGCTCGTGACAGGATTGGAGGCCGGACATGGGTGGATCGTCGTTTAGGAACAGAGCTCGAAATGGGAGGAACGTATGTACATTGGCATCAGCCGCATGTTTGGGCGGAAATTACCAGATACGGCCTTGAGCTTGCCTCCGGACCAAAAACCGAAAAAGTATATTGGATTGCTGATGGGAAAACTTATTCATCACCAGCAGCAGAGTTTAAAGATAGGCTAAGAAGTACGGTTGAAAAACTAATGAGAGAAAGCAATAAACATATGCCAATGCCATTTGAACCTCTGAAAACTCAAAGCTTTAGAGATTTGGACAACGTTTCTGCAGAACAATTTTTGCGCGATTTTGGTTTAACAAAAGAGGAATACGACGTTTTACATGGCTGGATTGCATCGGATTTTTGCGGTGATCCAGCTGAAGGGGCCATAACGCAAATCTTTCGCTGGTGGACGTTCTCACAAGGAAATTGGGATACCCATAGTGCAATGGTTTCGAGTTACCGTTTAAAAGAGGGGACCCGGAAATTAATAGAAGCAATTGCTGAAGATAGCGCCGCAGATATAAAGTTATCGACCATTGTTGGACGGATTGAGCATGAAGAAGGGGCTGCAAAAGTTTTTACTGCAGAAGGGGAATGTTTTACTGCAAAGGCGGTAATGGTAACCGTACCATTGACAACTCTTAATCATATTCATTTCGAGCCTCCGCTTTCTGCAGCCAAGCAGGAATCTTCTAAGCTGGGACAAACATCAAAAGGTGTTAAAGTTTGGGCTAAAGTAAAAGGGGAATTAGAACCGTTCGATGCATTAGCACCTGGCAGCTACCCCTTAAATTCAGTGCATTTAGATCGATATGTTGATGGCGAAAGCATCCTGGTTGGTTTTGGGCCAAGTGCGGAAAGACTGGATCCTAATGACAGGGCAGCCGTAGAAGCCGCTTTGAAATGCTGGATTCCTGACATACAAGTCATTGAAAGCACAGGGCATGATTGGGTGAATGACGAGTTTTCAAAGGAAACGTGGCCTATGCTGAAACCTCAGCAGTTAACCACCTATCAGAATGAGTGGAACACCCCTGAAGATTCGGTGTTTTTAGCAGGAACTACTTATGCAAATGGCTGGGCTGGCTTTATTGACGGCGCGATTGAAAACGGAATAATCGTAAGCAGGAAAGTTTATAATTATTTATTGAAACATGATTATGTAAAGGCAGAATAACTAAAAGAAGGTGCCAGGTGAACCATCAAAAGCTTGATGGAACCTGGCACCTTTTTTGTTTGCATTTTACTTATCGTCGTAGTCTGTCGTTAAGGTTCTATACACCATATAGGAGAAGCCTCCCCAGAATAAACCCAGCATAATGATCATCATGATTATGGCGGAAGCCGACATTATAATTCCTCCTTGATGTCTGTATTCGAAGGCAATGTGGACCCTTGATCATTGAGACCTTCTTCCTTCACAGAGCTTCGTAATTTGTTATTAAATCGTAGGAGCAAAAAGGCAAGCAGGAAAGCAATTCCGAGCTGAAGTACAATTGTTCCGACATTGAATTCTTCGAACGGCTTCCACCAAGTGTCCGGATACCATGTCACACCTTGGTATAGCCACCATCCAGTCACTATTACAAATAAAGCCGGGATAAAATATTTAATAGAATAAACCCACCACTTGTTCACTTTAATGAAGCTGACTTCATTTATTTCATCTCGCATTTTTTCTACACCGTACTTAATCGCAGCGTATGCATATAAGAAACAAGAAAGCAGCAGACCTACTCCCCAAACCCAGTCCTGATTATTGAATACCTTCATATTTATAGCTGAAGGGATACCGCCAATAAATATTAAAGCAACAGTGAGCACGATTGCTTTATTTCTGCGAATTCCATAATCTGATAGGTTTCTAGTAATTAGTTCTACCATTGCCACTAATGAAGTAAAGGCAGCAAAAGCCAAGGCTCCAAAAAAGGCAATTCCAAAAATGTAAGTCTGCGGCATGACGTTTAGCAGTTCTACCATATAAATAAAGGTTAAACCCGTATTCCCTGAACTTGTTGCTTGAGTAATATATTCTTGTGAAGGTGCCAGAGCAAAGATAGCTGGTATGATCGTTAAACCTGCAAGCAATTCGACAGAGTTGTTTCCGAGTCCAGCAGTTAATGAATTTTGAGCAATATCATCACGTTTCTTTGTGTAAATGGCATAGGTTGCATACAAACCCCAACCGGCGCCAACGGACCAGGCAGACTGCGATAATGCCTGAAGCCAAGTTGAGGCTTTTCCTAAATATTCCCACTGTGGTGTAAACATATAAGAAAGTCCTTCCATTGCGCCAGGCAGGGTAACGGAACGGATAGCTGTAAAGATAAGCAAGAGGAATAAAAGCGGAAGGAAAAGTTTTGACATTCTTTCAATACCCTTTGTAACCCCGATAAATACAACAACACCACAAAGTGCGGCGGCAATAAAATGATAAATAACAGGTTCCGCTGAATGGCCAACAAAATTCTCCCACTGAGCAGCAGAATCAATTTTTTCTGTGAAAGTTCCTTGTAAAGCTAAGATGAAATATTTAAAAGTCCAGCCTACAACAACAGAATAGTAAAAAGTAATTCCTGCTAAAACGATGGTGATAATTGGACCGAACCAGGCAAATTTTTTGCCGATAAACTCTCCGAAGGATCCCATTGTTCCCATCCTGGTTTTTCTTCCAATAAACACTTCAACCATTATGAGCGGCAATGACCATAGGAACAAAAATACTGCCCAGCCAATTAAAAAAGAACCGCCGCCATGCTCAGCAACCATCCGCGGGAACCGCCAAATATTGCCTGTACCAACAGCCATCCCCATTGCTGCTAAAATAAATCCAATTCTTGATCCCCAAACTACTTGGTTATCCTTCAAATAAACCAACCCCTTTGTTATCAAGCCTTTTTAATCATAGGAAATATTCCGGATAGGGCACATGTTAGAATATATCGAACACGAACAGAAAGTATTTTTCAGATATTCCTCCTTATCTCAAAGATTATTCGATATATTTTTAAAATTCTGTATTTTAAATATATTCTTTTTGGAATCCTTTATCTATGTGCATTTTTCACAAAAAATACAGATAAACGCTAAGACTATTAGAGTATTTTTACCATATTGAGGAGTAGGGTTATTTTTATCTTTGTCATTTTAATTGTAGGCTCTGTTAAATTTGCCTGTTGATTTCCGCTGCAGGCACTCCCTTTCCGCGGGCGGTCCGGGAGCCTCCTCGTCGCTTTGCTCCTGTGGGGTCTCCCTTGATCCGCACTCCCGCAGGAGTCTCGTGCCTTCCGCTCCAATCAACAGGGTGCTAAAAAACAACAATAAGCTATAACAGAGCCTAATGGTAAAAAGACACAAAAATTTTTTTCTAAATGAATTTATTATCATATATTTTATACATTTAATTCAGAAAATTTTTACTATATACTTAGTCTCAATATCCTTTGATTACTTATTTATCGGGATGAGTTCTTGCTACTCGGCTATTAGATAATATCTATTTAAATCTACAATAAGGCGGGGAATGAAATGACGAAAGCGATAGTGGTTGGCGGTGGAATCATTGGCCTGGCAAGCGCTTTTTATCTTAGAAAGAAGGGCATGGACGTTGTATTAATTGACAAAGGAGAGCCTGGTGCCGAATGTTCCAGCGGAAATATGGGATGGGTTTGCCCCAGTTTATCGGACCCGGTTCCTGCTCCTGGTTTGGTGAAGACAAGTCTTAAGTGGATGTTAAAGCGCGATAGCCCTCTCTATATTAAACCCTCAATCGTACCGTCCTTGTCCCCTTGGCTTTTGCAATTCTGGAAGTATTGCAGTGAGGATGCCTACCAAAAAGGGTATAAGGCCGGTTTGGAATTGAGCAGGAATACCTTAAGATTGTTCGATGAGTTAGAGCGGGAAAACGGGCTTGAGTTTGAAAGTCATCGGAAAGGCTTGCTTTTTGTATTTTTAAAAGAAAGCTATATAGAAGAAAAGCTAAATAGCTACCGGATTGTTGAAGAGTTTGGGCTGCCGGCACCATCTGCAAAATCGAAAAATGAAGTTTTAAAAATGGAACCTGCACTTTCTGATGCTGTGGCAGGAGGAATTTATCTCCCTGCTGAACGTCATGTTCGCCCCGAATCGCTAACTAGCGCACTAAAAGACTGGCTTGTTGGGAATGGGACTGAAATCTTGTCACGAACAGAAGTTAAGGGCTTTATTCGGGAAGGGGATAAGGTAGTTGGTGCCAACATCGGAGAGAAAACAATTGAAGGGGATCATTTTCTTGTCACTGCGGGTGCTTGGGCGGGTCAGATTTTGAACCAAGCAGGAATACAAATCCCCATGACTGCAGGAAAAGGGTACAGCCTGACGATATCTTCTCCATCCATTCAGTTTCAGCAGCCTCTATACCTTGGAGATTCAAGGGTGACGATCAGTCCGTTTGATCATTCTGTAAGAATTGGAGGAACAATGGAATTGTCGGGGTTAAATTCCGACCTTGACCAGAGAAGAATCGATAGTTTGAGAAGCTCTGCTGCCCAGTATTTACGGTCTCCGATTCATGGAAAAGAGAAGGCTTGGTGCGGTATGAGACCTATGACACCGGATGGCTTGCCAGTTCTGGGGGCCGTTCCTTCATTTACGAATTTATTCATTGCATCCGGCCATGCTATGAGCGGAATTTCAATGGCCCTTTCAACAGGCAGTGCAATGTCTGATTTAATAGCAAGCGGTAAATCTGATATCGACTTATCTCCTTTTGCACCAGACCGATTTAAAACACAACTTTCAAGTGATAGGGTGAGTAAAGTTACAGTATAGCAGGGGAATATTTATAAAAGATGAGATTAATATGAAATGCCGCCAATCGGACGATTCCTATAGAGTCCTCATCTAAATAACCAGATTGCATGTATTGAAGTTCACTAAGCGTGTATGGGAGTGGGATCATTGTTGATGTTAAATGAGGAAATGATTAAAGAGCTATATTCAATGAAAGATTGTATAGAAGACGTTGAGAAAGCGTTTGGATATAGTTATGGCAATAAAACGCAGACACCGATAAGAATGTCTGTTCCACACGAAAAATTTAAAGCGGAAACGTTATATATGCCATCCTATATTGAGCCGGAAAATTATACAGCTATTAAAGTTGTAAGCATTTTTCCGCACAATGCAAAAGAAGGCAGACCAGTTCTCCAAGGTGTGATTTTACTGACAGATGCGAACACTGGTGAACACGTTGCTGTCATGAATGCCAGTTGCTTAACGGTATTAAGAACAGGTGCGTCCAGCGGTGTAGCCACTAAATGTTTAGCTCGAAAAGATTCCAAAACCTGTACACTTTTAGGGTGCGGTGCCCAAGCCATCGGGCAAATACAAGCAGTAATGGCTGTTGTGGATTTGGAACATATCATTTTATTTAATCGGACAGTAGAGAAGGCTCATGCATTCAAAAATAAGCTCCGTTCTTTATATCCTGAATGGAGAGGAACCATTTCTATACAAGCAGACCCTAATATCGCAGTTAGCAAAGCAGACATTGTGATTTGCAGTACTAAGAGTTCAACTCCACTATTTGATGGTTCTTTCCTAAAAGAAGGGACACATATAAATGCAATTGGCTCCTATCAGCCTCATATGCAGGAGGTTGACGTTCAAACACTTATACGGAGCAATAAAATAGTGGTCGATACGATGGAAGGGGCTCTTCAAGAAGCGGGCGATCTCCTTGTTCCACATAATGAAGGGTTATGGAGTACCGATTCCATTTACGGTGAAATCGGTGAAATTATTTGTGGAGAGAAAGCCGGGCGGGGTGAACCAGGCGAAATCACCTTATACAAGTCGGTTGGCATCGGCTATCTCGATACCATGGTTGCTTCGGCAGTTTATAAAAAAGCAATTAGTGAGGGCAGAGGAGAGAATTTTACGCTTTGAAATCGGATTTCTTTCCGAAAGAACATCCCCTGAACATAAGTTAAATCAGGGAAGTCCCTTCCGTAGGCATAAACTGGCTTTATTCCCGCAGCCGATCCGGCAATCCCTGGATCGATGACACCACAACATCCAGTTTGGCTTCGATTCTGTTCAGCAGAAAAAGCGTGACAACGATCGGGAAGCCAAGTTCGCTGATCAATGTGACCATCTGTTCCATGATATTTGCTCCTTTCTGGGTGTCAGGCCACTTGCATAGGGCCTGGCACCCTAAAATACGTTTATAAAAAAGGCCGGTTCAGAAAGAAACCGGCCTCTTCGGATTATACTAATTCATATTCGGTTACATTGCGCTCAAGCAATCTAGCTCCTTGTGCCTGAACAAAGTCACCGCCATTTCCATCAAAGGCATTTGCTGCAATGATTTGGTCCATAGCTGCCTTGACAGCAATCGGATCAATTGGCTCCTTTGGGTTATCAATCGTTAATTTGGACGGCTTTCCCATATCGGAAAGGAAAGTCAATTCTAACGTTTTCGCCATTCTATTTCACCTCCCTGCAAGTTTAAGTTAGTAATAGAAAAGATTAGCCTACGATATCGAAGCTGTCATTTCTATTAATTGCTGCCAACGGGTAGTTGGATAGTGAAGCAACAGCTTGTCCAACCGCAAATAGCTGGTCAGGTGTAGCTGATTGCTTCAGGCTGCTGTAGGTTTTTGACTTATGAATAGGCTTCCCTATTTCATCCAGTCCCGTTTCAAAAACCAGGCGAAGCTTTGTATCGATGATATTTGCTAGTGCCATGCTGATCACCTCCTTTCACTTTCTATATACGTTTTGGCGGGCAATATGGACAGGGTGATTTTAAAAGATTTAAGAAATGCATGTTATAACAGTAAGTCTTCCAATCTTCCACCTTTAAAATTGAACACTTTTAATTTATCCCGGGCTCCCTGTCGCCAGGCTTTGACAGCAGAAAGGGAGACGTGTTCTTGATCGGCAATTTCCTGTACAGTCAGGTGATCTTCGAGTGTATAAATCAACCATTTTTTCTGGTTCGTCGTCAAGGTACCGCAGATTGATAGAAGATCATGGAGCAATGTGGAAGGGCTGCCGTGCAGATAATCCTCTATGACTTCCCAGAATTCTTCATCGGGATATACAAATCGTTCTATATATGTTGTTTGTCTCGTTAATTCGTTTTGCATTTTCCCTTTCACATAACCGAAAGCATAGGAAATAAAATTACCTTTTTCTGAATTATAATTCTCCCATCCCTGCCAAAGGCTAATTAACCCCAGCTGGTAGAATTCATCTCTGTTTTTATAAATGCTAAGGTCATTCATAATTCTATGAATCATCGGTTCATATTGTGCTGCCACTTGCTCAAAGCTCTCCACGTTATTATCCCTTCAGGAAAGCGCGCTCTCAAAGTATTCCCGGGTAGCTTTAACATAGCGGGATTAAGATTTTTTTGCTAATCAAGAAAAAGTCGAGTTTTGGAGAGTTTACCCCCTAAACTCCTGAGTTTAGGTACCAAACTCCCCGAAAGAAGGGTCTAACTCGCCGATTTTCGGGAAAAATTCACTTTTTTTATTTTTTGTAAAAAAAGGTTAGGGAGAAGTCGTCTTGATTCCCCGCAAAGCCCATTTCGAACAGGTCTTCAAAGTAAAGTTCCTCCAGTTTTCTGTTCAAAATGCCGTAGAAGTATGCAATCGGTTTTGCAACCTTGCTGGTTTTCATTTTGCGGATCAGTTGTTTGAAAGAATGAATGGCCGTGTTAAGCACCCCGGTGCTATCTTGCTCGCGGTCGTTTCTATAAGCTGCAATTGCGGTCATTCTCCAAAATTCTTCGATTTGTTTTGCTTCTGGGAAAAAGTACTTCACAGCATCAACGAAAGCCTTTGGAACTCGATCACTTGTAAAGGTGTAATCGAGCTCGGTTTTGCTACGTTTATTATTCTTTTGATTTTTATTAGTTTTAGAAAGATTAATAGTTTTATTATGGTGGTTCATTTTTTTCTCCTCTGGTGGTTCACTCTTGGGAAAGCGATTGAAAATATATAAGTTGCTGGACTGGGAACCATTCTTTCTTTCTGTTTCACGGACTGTAAAGATACCTAACTCTGTTGCTTTTACAATCATCCTCTTAAAAGTAGAACGGGAAATTCCATTGTCGTTGTATTCCTCGTGGATTGCTTTAAGAACGGTACCGATCTTTGCATTGGACACGCCGGGAACCTTGGCTGCAAAACGAGCCAGCCTTTTTAATCCTACAAGCTCCCCCTTCGAAAACTTGTCCTTATTCACCGCAAGCCACATCTCTAAATGACTATTAAACTCCTGAAGGTTCTTAAACTGGGAAAACTGTTCAAACTGATCAACATTGCCTGATTTTAAATTCATATAAATGCACCACCCTTTCACCTTCTATATACAGTTGAGGGAAGGGAAAGGTCAGGGTGATTTTTAGGGAAATGTGTCGAAATGGTGAACCAGTGGGATTTTCGCGATTCTGTTAAAGAGAAGCAGACCAAAGTGAAAGGAAGCTCAAAGCAACGACAATGGGGAGACAGAGGAAAAAAGATCGTCATAAAGTTCATGGCGACGTTGATGGGAAGATAGAGAAGAAAAAGTCTTCAAATAGGTTCAAGGCGACGATTACTGGGTGGGCAAGTGAAAAAAAACCGTCTATGTTGACGATTTATAGAGCAACAGTTTTCTTCTCAATCTCCCCTTGACATTGATAATCATTTTCAATTAAACTGTTTTTAAGATTGATAATCATTATCATATATAAAAGTCTAAATATTAAACAATTTTAAAGGGATACCTAGAACAATTGAATCAGGGAGGGGTATATGAAGAGCATAATCTATATTTGTGAATGGTGTGGTTTTATTGAAGAGGCTGAGCATGAAAGTTACCACGGTCACTGCCCTTGTTGCGGATTAGAAGATATCGAAGCAGTTGAAAGTTAATAGTCATTTAGATCAAATACTTCAGATACATGATTATATTAAGCTTTCTAAAAGGAGAGAAGAAAATGAATGAACATTACATAGCTTTAGACACATTTCAACATGATATTGATTGCTTTTGTCCGGATGCTTATCATGCGTTCTCAATCACGATCCAAAAAGGAGATCTAATCGAAGTCACTCCTGAACGTAAATTTACGATGGCAAAAGGGTGGTATGTTTTCGTAGTGATAAATGAACAACATGCCTCCTATATGGCCATTGAAGTTTTGGAGCAGTATATAAAGAACGAAAACATCTTATCTTTAATGGATCTAGACCTTAAAATAAACTTTCTGCAATTTAAGATTGATCAGGACCTTAAAAGAGGTGATGAATCATCTTTTGCAATCCACACTAACTTGTTAAATGAATTACGCAAGCTTAAACTGGAACTGGAAAATCATTTAAGTGATATTACTGTGGGCTAATTGTTTAACTATTAATTGTATTTGGGGTTTTACAGAGAAGTTTGGGACGGCACTGCCTATTCTGTTAATAAAAAATGTTTCCCATATAGGGAAGGTCGTTGCATTCCTTTTATTATGAAAATAGACACCTCTTCTTATGGAAGAGGTGTCTATGTTTTTAAAGTTTGTTTAATTTCAGGTTACTTAGACAAGCCTTCTTTAATCGTCTTTATATTCCATTCCATCATAGAGATATACGTATCACCGTCTTCACCCGGCTTTGCTATTGAGTCTGTGAACACTTTGCCCATGATCGGAACATTGGTTTCATCGGATACGGCATCCATGCTTCGAGCGTCAATGCTTGTTTCCAGGAATAGTCCTGTAATTCCTTTTTCATTGATAATATCTACAATTCTTGTAATTTGTTCAGGTGTTCCCTGGTTTTCCTGATTGATCTCCCAGATATATTCTGCCTGGAATCCATAGGCTTCACTAAAATATTTAAAAGCCCCTTCACTTGTGACAAGAACCCGTTCATTTTCTGGAATTTCATTAAATTGTTCAACGGCCTCGTCATGCAGTTTTTGAAGCTTACCGATATATTCTTCGGCGTTTTTCTCGTAAACGTCTTTATTGTCAGGATCCACCTTGATTAGTCCATCTCTGGCATTTTCTGCGTATTTGATTCCATTTCGAATATCCAGCCATGCATGCGGATCTCTTCGCTTTCTTTGCCCTTTGTTGTTAAGTGCATCGCCTCAACACCTTCACTCATTAGGAAGACAGGAGCATCTTCTCCGTCTTTGCCGGCAGTTTCCATCAGGTTATCAAACCATGAGTTGCCGGCTTCCAGATTTAAGCCGTTGTAAAAAACAGCATCAGCATCAGTCGTTTTTTGCACATCTTCAGGGAGCGGGTCATATTCGTGCGGGTTGGAACCAATGGGTGCTAAACTATGAATCTCAACTAAATCTCCGCCTACATTTTTAACGATGTCATACACAATCGAGTAGGTAGTAACAACTTGAACTTTCCCATCTTCGCTGGCAGAAGTGCTGCTGCTTTCTTCACCGCTGCACGCTGACAATAAAAACATGGAGAGAAGGGATGCTGCTAATAAAAGAAATCCTTTTTTAACCATTCGTTTTTCCCCCTTGGTATTTTTGATTTTATTAAATTAAACTAATGAAGCTCTTTTCTTCTTTACTTTCAGCGTTTTCCAAATCAACCCATGCTTCGGAGAGAATAAGAAAACGAGAACGAAAATAGCAGTCGCCGCCATGACAATGGTTGCTCCTGAAGCTAAGTTGTACGTGAAGCTGAAATAAAGTCCAACGATGGATGAAACCACACCAATGCCTGCCGCAAGAAAAATCATGACCCATAGACGCTCTGTCAGCAGATAAGCAGCCGCAGCAGGTGTAATTAACATGGCTACAACCAAGATAATTCCAACGGTCTGCAGGGAGGCGACGGTTACCATTGTCAAAAGGGTCATGAGGAAATAATGTATTAAACGAACTGGCAAGCCGTATGCTGCTCCCATCGTTTCATCAAACGAGGTAACCAATAATTCTTTGTAAAAGAGATAAACAGCCGCTAAAACAATAATGCCAATCCCCAGTGTGATCCACATATCTGAAGACCTTACAGCCAGCACATTTCCAAATAAAATATGGTATAAGTCTGTACTGCTTTTTAACATCGTAATAATAATAATTCCTGAAGCAAATGCCGCTGTAAACATGATCCCGATAGAGGTATCATGCTTTATACGGCTGTTCTGGGATACAAATCCAATGGCAATTGCTGTTAAAACTCCACTAAAAACGGCCCCAAAAAAGAAGTTAATACCCAGCATATAGGAGATGGCGACACCTGGCAGTACTGCATGTGAGATTGCATCCCCCATGAGAGCCATTCCTCTCAGAATGATAAAGCAGCCAATGACTCCGCAGATAATCCCTACCATAACCGATGTTAATAACGCTTTTTGCAGAAAACCATACTGCATTACCGCTTCAATAAAAGCCATTATAACGACACCCCAATCTCATTCATAAAAGCAAATTGCCCTTTGTAAGCTTTTTCGATTACCTCAGGCTTGAAAACTTCATCGACCGTACCGAAACAGATTAGTTCTTTGTTTAGTAAGATTAGCTGATTGAAATAATCATTCGCTTTACTTAGATCATGATGAACCACAATAACCGTTTTTCCTTGCCTGCAAAGTTCTTTTAAAATGTTAACAATGGTTTCTTCACTGGAAACATCAACTCCCACAAAAGGCTCATCGAGGAAAAACAGATCTGCTTGCTGGGCAAGGGCTCTTGCCAGAAAGACACGCTGCTGCTGTCCGCCAGATAATTCTCCAATTTGCCTCTTGCTGAATTCTTGCATTCCCACCCGCTGGAGACATTCCAGCGCCCATTCTTTTTCTTTTTTCTTTGGGCGGCGGAACAGCTTTAAGTGTGGATAAGTGCCAATAAGAACCGCATCAAGAACGGTTATAGGAAAATCCCAATCTATGTCATTTCGCTGTGGAACATAGGCGATTCTTTTGCGTACTTCTTTGATCGTTCTACCCATCACTTTTACATCGCCTTTATCCTTTGGTATGAGATTCAGCATGGCTTTTAAAAAAGTCGATTTTCCTGCACCGTTTGGCCCGATAATGCCCACCAAATTACCAGTATCAACAGACAGGCTTACTCCTTTTACAGCTTCATTTCCATAATAGGAAACATGCAAATCTTGTATGGAGATAGCTGGACCCTTCATTTTTGTTCTCTCCTTTATTTTTCCATTTTTTAAGCCGGTCATTTTAATTGCGTATAATCAAGTAATCGTCCTTAGGACAAGATTTATAGATTAATAAAAAAGTTTTGCCTTAATGCAAATTATATGCGATTGATAAACAATGTCAACATAAAAAAGTTGCTTTTTATAATTGACTGAGAACTTTGAATGGGCTTAATTCAGACGTGAGAAGGGCTGGACATGGGTTCTGGGAGAGGCTGGATGGGGGAAAGAAAATTTTAAAGATACTGGTCTGAACCAGCAGAAGAAGATGGGGAAGGGTTAGTAGAAAGCAAGCTTGCTCATAATATGGATTCTGTCGTGGCTGTTTTAAAGAAGGTTGAAAATCCTCAATCTCAGCAAGCCATTATGAAAAATATCCAGAAGTCTTTTGAGAAATTTATGAATCCAAGAAGCAGATGCTAATTTTGCAGAAAAAATGGCAGAAATCGAACTGAAACTGGCAAGCGGTCAAATCTCAACAGAAGAAGCTGACCTGAAATGGAAAAGCTGGAAGAAGAGTTAGATAAAAAAGCTGCAAAAACCGAGGAAGAAGAAGAAAGAGATGTTGAGGAAATAAATAATGAGGTAGCGAAAGCAACCGCAGGAGCTGCTGAAGAGGAAGAGAAAAAAGAACAGGAATTAGTAAAGTAAGCTGAAGAAAAACAACGTGAAGATGAAAAGAAAGAAGAAGGCAAAGAATAAATTGATAGAAAGCAGGGTGCTCCAATTATTTGGAACACCCTCTTATTTTGAAGACTTTATTACTTTTATATAAAACATTCTCTTAATCAGAATGAGGTTCACATGGATTCTATAAACAAACTAATTTACTAGTTATCTTGTCCACTCCTTTTTGTAGGACGAGCATATTTTAAAACTATAAGAGACAAGGAGGTGAGAGAGATGTCGTGCAGAAGAAGATTTGATAACAACGATGTAGCAGGTATTTTTGATCGTGAGGACAGAAGAAGGGATATTGATGTGGATAGAGTTTTTATCCGTGCTAATAAAGTTATTGTTGTTGAGGATGATAGAAGAGATCGCAGAAGAAGAGATGATGACAATGTGTTAGGGATTTTTGACCGCAACAACAATAGAAGACGAAGAAATCGATGTCCTTGGTAAACCAGTAAATAAATGAATTTTTATGGATAAGACTGTTGAGCATTTTTCTCAACAGTCTTTATCGTTTCTTTTCTATTCAATACATAGCTATAAAAGTGATCTATGGGGCATGATTGCCGTTCTTTCGTCCCCTTTCTCTTCCCATTTTGTTGCTAGATGATGCCAAGTTATGTTAAAGGGAACAGACCGATATATTCGCTTAATCGTTTTCCGTATGGTCAAATTTATACCGTTCCTACAATAGCCATCCTTCTAAATGCTTTTTGGATAAACATTTCGCAGGACTCATTTCTTTTCCTGCAATTTGGTTATACTAGTCTACTATTTTGGCTGTCGCTCCTTTTTGTAGGCTGATGGTGTTATATTCATCGACTTCCGGAATTTACTGATAAAATAACTGGTGCTGTTAAATCCAACTTTAAAGGCAACTTCAGTGACATTAGACTCTGGTTCTTGAAGCAAGATGAGGCTTTTTTGGATTCGATAATTGATTAGGTAGCTTATCGGAGTTGTTTTTAAGATCCGCTTGAAGTACCGGCAGCATTCAGAACTGCTTAATTGGCCTGATCTTGCGATATCATTCAGTGTGATTTTTTCAGCATAATGGAGGTGGATCCAATTCAACATTTCCTTCATTCGCTGATTTTTGTCCACTTCAGTCCGGTCATACTCTAATTGGAACCCATTCATGATTAACTGCTGCCATATGAATGTTAGCTGACTGGATATGCCAACTTCATAAAAAGGCGGTTTATGCTGAATCAAGCTATTGATTTTTATCATGCTGTCTAAAATGTTTTTTCCCCATTGGTCATAGGCATTAATGGAAATGTACGGCAAATTGGTCGCTTGGATGTATGGATATATATAGCTTGTAAATAGTTCTTGAGGGAGCATGAAATGGGGGGATACATTTAAACAAATATAAATACAGTCACCGCTTACGTCTTCTGCCAAATGCAGGCATCCGCTGTTAATAAATATCCCGTCACCTTCGCTTATTATCCGTTTTTCTTCATTTATCTGAAACATTGCTTTCCCTTTTTTTATTAAAACAAATTGAATTTCCTCATGCCAATGAAGAGGGATTTTGCCGTTTATATTATGAGCAATCTCTGTTTCGTAGCAGGCAACAGGCATTACAATTGTACGGTGGTTCGTAAGCTCTTTTAAGCTTTGATCCACTTTGAAATCTTTTATTTGCAATACAGCACCTCAATATATTTATATTTTTTTATTGAATTTAGCTATTTTTTACACATGTTTTCAATTATTATAACACTATTATTATATTTTAAGGTGGAATGAACATGAACGGACCTTCAAAAAATACTGGCTTAATTCTTGTCATGGCAGGAGCTACTTTTTGGGGAGTTGGCGGCACTGTAGCGCAAAAGCTTTTTCAGGAATATGGAATTGAAGTAAGTTGGCTGGTTACTATTCGGCTGCTTACCGCTGGAATTTTACTATTAGCTGTTCAATATTTGCTTAAAGAGCGGACTCAGGTATTTGGTGTGTGGAAAAATAGAAGGGCGGCTGCACAGCTGGTGATTTTTGGGATGCTAGGCATGCTGGGAGTGCAATATACGTATATGGCATCCATCCATCATGGGAATGCGGCTGTTGCTACGCTTTTGCAATATTTGGCTCCAGCTATGATTATTATTTACTTGGTTTTACGGAAGCAGACCGTATTTACAGGGCGCGATTTCGTGACGGTTTCGCTTGCTTTAGCAGGATCCTTTTTTCTGCTGACGAATGGCTCTGTCTCTCAGCTTTCAGTCCCTGCTCCAGCGATTGTGTGGGGAGTTTTATCCGGAGTAGCCTTAGCGTTTTATACGTTATATGCCGTTCCATTGTTAAAGCAATACGATTCACTGGTGGTTGTCGGCTGGGCAATGGTCATCGGCGGATTCTCTTTAGGTTTTATCCATCCCCCTTGGAAAATGGACTTCTCCAGCTTAACGGCTGAAGCTTATCTTTATTTGGTGTTTGTCATTGTATTTGGAACCATGCTTGCTTTCTGGTTTTATATCGAAAGCTTGCAGAGTCTTACACCAACCGAAACAAGCCTATTAAGCAGTCTGGAACCTTTGGCAGCCGTATTTACAACCGTCATTTGGCTGAAAGAACCGTTTGGAAGCTTTCAATGGGTTGGTACAGCGTGTATATTTGGTATGATTTTACTGTTGGCGTTGAATAAAAAATCCTCCTCCAACACTAAAGAACCCTTGGATGATGAAAAACCCCTCAGAGTCGGCTGACTTTGAGGGTTTTTTTAGGTATAAAATTGTTTATGAAATCAACTTGTCTTTAGTTTACCTCCACTTTATCCGTGTTTCCTTCCTGCCATAGCTGGTAAATATAGAGGAGGACGGCTAGAATCGTCATAGCCAAAAGATTTGCCAGTGGTGAAAAATTGCCATTTTCTCTTATATGAAGGCTATTTAAAAATTTAGTGAAAACGAAACCGTAAAAAAGGTCAACGATTACATTTACAATGATATATAACCAGAACTTACGGAATGTAAAATAGAATATCCAAATGGTACCGGCAAGGAAAATACTATATACCGTAAACAATGGGGCTATTTTGTCCCAGCTGAAGAGTGTCTCTTTAAATTCCCACCAATTGTATGTCCAGGCCAACTGAGCCACTATGGTATTCAGCAC
Organism: Cytobacillus sp. C11.1; assembly: GCF_058145115.1. Classification (NCBI taxonomy): domain Bacteria; kingdom Bacillati; phylum Bacillota; class Bacilli; order Caryophanales; family Bacillaceae; genus Cytobacillus; species Cytobacillus sp. C11.1. The sequence goes on from NZ_CM176935.1 coordinate 3,286,484, forward strand.
TGTAGCCAGAAGGGCAACAGGCATATATCTTCGTAAAGCTGATTGGTTTAAAAAGAACAAAGAAACCCAGGGAATAATAAATATAGACCAAACAACCAATTTTATCATTAGATGATTCCTTTCTTTTAAAAGCAGTAACCTTACTCTAGATTGAACAAGTTTTAGTATGTTTATTCATTTATGCAATCGACGTAGTTGCTGTTTTATCTGAGGTAAAAATGAAAAAGAAAGGGAAAATAAAGACAATGTAAGCATTATATTTTGTATTATTTATTTCGGTTGTTAAAATAAAATCAATTCTTTAAGAAGGGGATAATCAAATGACTAATATACAAATACCTGTTTCGGTTTTAAACCTTGCCCCGATCCGGGAGGGGAAGGATAGCAAACAGGCGATAGAAGACCTTGTTGATCTTGCACAGGCAACGGAGGAAATGGGCTATAAGCGCTATTGGATTGCGGAGCATCATAATACGCCGACGCTAGTAAGTTCTGCGACGTCTCTTTTAATTAAACATACATTGGAACATACGAATACAATCCGTGTGGGCTCAGGCGGAATCATGCTGCCAAACCATGCACCGCTGGTGGTAGCCGAGCAGTTTGGCACGATGGCGACCATTTATCCGGATCGTGTGGATCTTGGTCTTGGAAGGGCACCTGGTACCGATATGATGACGGCCAGTGCACTTCGCCGTTCGAAAAATGACTCTGTTTATACGTTTCCCGAGGATGTTCAGCAGCTGCTTACATACTTTGGCCCATTAGAGGATCAAAGCTATGTGAAAGCCTATCCAGGCGTGGAAACGAATATTCCAATATATATTCTGGGATCGTCCACAGATTCTGCTTATTTGGCAGCAGAGCTTGGACTTCCATATGTATTTGCTTCACACTTTGCACCAAGATATATGGAAGATGCGATTCGGATTTACCGCGCACGATTCAAGCCTTCGCAGTATTTGGATAAGCCATATATGATGATTTGCCTGAATGTCATCGCAGCTGAAACCGATGAAGAAGCAGAATTTTTATCAACTACCATGAAACAATTTTTCTTGAATGTCGTTAGGGGAACACAAATGAAGCTAAGCCCGCCGGTAGAAGACTTGGATTCTCTTTGGAATCCGATGGAAAAAGAAGCGGCCGAAGGGATGTCCAGTGTAACTCTAATGGGAAGCAAGGAAACAGTAAAGGGGCAATTGGCGCAGTTCCAGGACATGTACAATGTCGATGAAATTATGGCTGTGTCCTATATTTATGACGAAGATAAACAAAAGCGTTCATATGAAATCTTCAAAGAGATTGCAGATGGAAAATAAGGAAGGAGAGCGGGGATGAGAGCGGTCCCCGCTCTTTTTTTAGTCCATCATTTCTCGGGAAAGCGCAGGATTAGACTTTTATTTCGCATTTATAGCAGAATTTGACGAACTCTGTAAAACTGACCGGAAAAAGCACCACCCCGGCTAGGAGCGGTGCATATTATTAATTAGTCTTTTCCATGACAGCAAAATAGTTCTCTTCGCTGTCTGCAAAATTAAAGACTCTGCCACCAGGCATATTAACGATATCGCCGACTGTGACATTTTGTTTTTTAAAGTTGTGATAAAGTGTATCAAGGTCATTTGTAAAAAACATGAGGGAAGGTGTACCAAGGTTTAATTCAGGTTCCATCTTTGCAATGAGCTCCTTATTGTGCAGAACAAAGGTGGTTTCTGCTTCCTTTGCAGGAGCAATTTCGATCCATCTCATTCCTTCGCCATTATCTTCTTCGGAAATAACAATAAAGCCCGCTTTTTCAGTCCAAAATCTTACTGCTTGATCCTGGTCATTGACGTATAACATGATTTGGCCGACGTTCTGAATCATTTTCCTCACTCCATTTTTTATTTAAGGTTCTTTTAAATTTGCCTGTTGATTTCCGCTGCAGGCACTCCCTTTCCGCGGGCGGTCCGGGAGCCTCCTCGTCGCTTTGCTCCTGTGGGGTCTCCCTTTGATCCGCACTCCCGCAGGAGTCTCGTGCCTTCCGCTCCAATCAACAGAGTGCTAAAAACAACAATAAGCGCTAACATAGCCTTATTAAAATTTTGTAAGTATGTATAATTCCTGCTGCCACAGTGATTATAACATTTTTTCTGTAGAATTATTTCATTACTCTGATATTTATTCTTTGATAAATTCTTCTTTGTATAAAGCAGGGTTCGCCTTGGTATTCAGGCTCTGTGTGGAGGCCCAAAGATTCGCAAGGAATCGAGGCATCATTTGCTGTGAAGGAAGATTGCTGTATCTGGAAAAATAGATGAATAGCTTCAGGTAATTCCGGGCATTGTATGGCTGGTGAATCACCTTTGCATAATACTCATTTTCAGTAATCGTCGCAAAAGAACGGGTTTCAAAGCCGGAAATAAACCGTGTGCATTCACCTTTATATTCGTTTTGGATATAGTGAATCTTTTTGATAATTGTCGGATCGTCTGTACCATCATAGTTGGCAAGCCTGGCCTGTAGGAATGCCGGAACGGAATCAAGTTCAGGTACCAGGGAGAGTACATGCCCATATGCTTTATCATGTCCCTCGTAAAATGGGGAAATATCCAAATCCTGCATCAAATCCACAAGCTGTAAATCCTCGTTTTTTAAATAAGGCGGCCTGAATATTTGCCTTGAAAGCTTCAGCTCATCAAGCGAATTGCAGACAAAGCATTTGAAAAAATACCATTGTCCCTGATCATCCAAGCTGATTTCATAGGACTTGTTATTTTTCTCGATCAGATAATCGGTAAACCGGTCTTCACGGTCGAAGGTAAAGTCTGTTTTATTATTTTCCGCTGGCTGAAATCCATAGGGCGGTTTGATTGGAACCGCTATTTCTGAGTAGTATTTTTTAATCATAAAAAAACACACCTTTTAGCATTAAGTTAGTAATGGCTGTTTACGTATAAATTGTTGTTTTTGGACTATAAAGCTTGCCCGTTGATTTCCGCTCCAGTCACTTGCTTTCCGCGGGGAGGAACGGGAGCCTCCTCGGCGTTAAACGCCTGCGGGGTCTCCCGCTCCCTCTCTTCCCGCAGGAGTCAAGTGCCTTCCACTCCAATCAACTCAGTAATTAAAACTAGTTTGTAAGCAACAACCTTTGCGAGAACAGCCTTAATAATTAAGGGTTACCCAATGGAAGGGGGATTCATGCATAATACCAGCAGGTTATTAGATAGCGGAAAATGAACTCCTAGCCGCTTTGTAGAGAAAAGAATTGCTTGGGAACATCTATAAATTGACAATTAATAACGTGGATAATTCGAATTCGTTTTAAAAAAATAATAATGTTGAAATATAAAAAAATGAGAGCAAGCTTTTGATGCCAATGAAAGGATTTGAAAAATGAAGAGATTCCTGATTCTTATATTTAGTTTGATGTTATTTTTTCAAATAAATTTGTCGCCTGTTCATGCACAAAATAACCCACGGAATATTTACGAAGTAAAGGCAGGGGATTATTTATGGAAAATTGCTCATACCTATGGAACTACAGCCAATGACCTTAAATTAATGAACGGGCTGCAGTCTGATTTTCTATTAGTAGGCCAGAAATTAAGAGTTCCAATTATGTACCAGGTTGCTCCCGGGGATACGCTTTGGAAGCTTGCACAATCATTTAGTTCTACGGTTCAGTTAATCAAATCAGCGAATAAGCTTACATCCAATCAGTTGTATGTCGGTCAAAAATTAAAGATTCCACCGAAGAAGCTTGCGATGCAAGGCAAATATGTTCTTATGACAAGAGAGGAATTCAAAGATTGGATTTTTAATCAAAAATTCACGAGGAAAGTGGATAAAATACAGCAGCATCATACGTATCAGCCATCATACAAGCAATTTAATGGTTCCAATCATTTTGACTTAATGAAGGGCATGGAAGAATATCATGTTGAAGGAATGGGCTGGAGTATGATCAGCCAGCAGTTAACCACATTCCCAGATGGAAAGGTAGCAGTGGGAAGACCTTTTAACATTGCTCCAGAAGGCTCGTTCGGTCTGCAAAATAAAGAGGCGATGCACAAAATTGAAGCCGATGCTTTAGCTATTGAAAATCTCGGGAATTTTGATGAGAGTCATATGACAGCAGAACAAAGAGAAACCATTATTACTGTCACAGCTTTGCTTATGCTGAAGTATGGATTAACCCCATCAGTTGACAGTATTACCTACCATCATTGGTGGGATATTAATTCCGGTGAAAGAGTGTTGGACAATAGTCACGGACATGCTGTTAAAACTTGTCCTGGCAATGATTTTTTCGGTGGAAACTCTACTGCTAGCGCCAAGAAAAACTTTTATCCTTTAGTAAGACAAAAAATGCAAGAAATTAGAGCAACTATGCGTTAATAAGCAAAACCCGCATGCATATGCGGGTTTTTTGCTTATCTCTTTTTCTTTTTTGAATTATCCAGTACCACTTTATTTTTATTAACGCTTTCCAAGACCACTTGCACATGGACTTTATGGTCTTCAGTTGTTTTTACGCTTGTAACTTTTCCTTTTCGTCCTTTAATTTTGACTTCTTCTCCTTCAGCTGGCACATTTTTGAGCAATTGATTTAATAAGATAGTTTTGCCTTCTAAGTAATAAACGATAAACATCCTTGTCTCACCTATTTCTTATAGAATAAGGAAAATGTATCCTTTCTATAAAATATAGGAAGGGGGTGAAAATTAGACCTATTGATAAAACGAAAAAATGATATAGTTAAATTATCTATCTAATAATTCTGAAAGAAGACAGGTGCATACATAATGACCAGAACAAAATTATTCTCGTCCTTTAAAGAAACAAAATATCAATTGGCCGGCCATGGAGCACGTAATGTTGGAGTATTGAAAACCGCTTTTCAAGATATTGAAGAAAATTTGGAAAGTGATTTATATGGAGAAGGAAAGGTCATTGAAGAATTTCAAAAAAAGATGGCTGTATTGCTTGGCAAGGAGTCGGCTGTTTTTTTTCCAAGCGGAACAATGGCACAGCAGATTGCTTTGCGTATTTGGTGTGATGAAATGGGGATAGGTAAAGTAGCGTATCATCCATTAAGTCATTTAGAAATTCACGAAGAAGACGGTTTGAAAAAATTACATAACATTGAAACGATTTTGCTTGCTGACAAAACACGTGTGATTGAGCTGGAGGATGTTGAGGAAATGGAGGAAAACATCGCCTGCTTGCTGCTGGAATTGCCTCAGCGGGAAATCGGCGGACAATTGCCGAGCTTTGAAACGCTGGAACAAATTTCGAAGCTTTGCCGTGAAAAAGGAATCAAGCTGCATCTTGATGGAGCCCGATTGCTGGAGGTACTGCCATATTACCAGAAAACTGCAGCTGAAATCAGTGCTCTTTTTGACAGCGTCTATATGTCGTTTTATAAAGGGGTTGGCGGGATTGCTGGTGCAATACTCGCTGGTAACGAAGAATTTATTGGCCAATCGAAAACCTGGAAAAGGCGGTATGGCGGTGATTTGATTAGCTTGTATCCGTACATCCTTTCAGCAGATTTTTATTATGAAAAACGCAAACATAAAATGGGACAGTATTATGAAGCGGCTAAGGAGCTCGCCAAGCTCTATAATTCTTGCCATGATATTACTACATTGCCACTCAAACCAGTTTCTAACATGTTTCATGTTCATTTCCATCACCCGAAAGAGAAGGTGGAGGATGCCCTTATTCAAATTCATGAGAAAACGGGTGTTGGCATCTCAGGTTATCTAAGTGAAATTGATGAAAATACAAGTTATTTCGAAGTGAGCTTGGGTGACCTTTATAATCATGTGCCAAAGGCAATACTTAATACATTATTCCAGCAGCTTGATGAAGCGATGAAGCAATTGTAGACCAGCGACCATTTTTAAAGTAAGGAGTAAAAACAATGAGTTTAGTTAATTATCTGGGCTGCAATTTTAAGTTGCCAATTCGTGCAGAAGAAAATGATGATGACATCCAAATAGGAGACTTCTTCTCAGATAAAGAGATGAGAAATATGGTAAAGAAACACTTTTCTACGAAGTATGTGTATGAAATAACCTCAAATAAATACGGAACCATATGGTTTAATCGATATTACAAAAAAGATTACCCAAAGGGACATATTGAAGGTCAAGAAGCATTCCTAGCATTATGTGAATTCTTGGACCGTTATCTGACTGAAGGAGAATATTGCGAATTATATACCTGCTGGGTAGGGGAAGAATCGCAAGATAAAGAGCACGAACAAACCATCTTTATAAATAATTTTGATATAAATGAAGTGGAGATTAATGAAAAAACGATGCTTGTTATTAGAAAGGGTCTTATCTGATAAATTGTTGTTTTTATTTATGAATCATGCCCGTTGATTTCCGCTGCGGGCACTTGCTTTCCGCGGGGAGGAATGGGAGCCTCCTCGGCTTCGCCTGTGGGGTCTCCCACCCCCTCACTTCCCGCAGGAGTCAAGTGCCCTCCGCTACAATCAACTCAGTTGGTTAAAATACGTTTGCCTTCAAAAGCAATAAACTTTACGAAAACAGCCTTATTAAAAAATAGAATTTCATTGCCATGAGCAATACCTCTAGAAGGAGATATGGCTCGTATTCTATCAAACTTAGAAAGATAAGGGTAAAAGAGAGATGAATGGCTAACCGATGTTTTAAGCTATAATTATATCCTTCTGATAAAAGGGTTAGAAGGAGAACTAAGGAAATGAAATAACATTAATATATGGAACAGTTTAAAAACCTATTTTTTTACATAAAAATGAACGTTTTTTTCATATATACGCAATAAGACGTTAAAGACAAGAGCCTTTGACTTAGGTTGTTGAGGGGGAAAGGGAATTAATATGATCATAAATCAAAAAGAATACTATATTCATAATCTGCATTACAGGATAAGGTCTGCCACTCAGGAAGATGCCAAGAGTTTATCTGAAGTAAGGGTGCAAATCGATGGAGAAACGGAAAACATGGACAGAGAAGCAGGCGAGGCTTACATTGATGAAGCAGGTTTTAAACAGATCATCAATGTTGATACAGAGAGTGATGGCAATCTGTTTCTGGTTGCTGAAGCGGATGGAAGAATAGCAGGTTTTTCAAGATGTGAAGGGAGCACGCTAAAAAGAAGTGCCCATAAAGTGGAATTTGGTGTTTGTGTATTAAAAGAGTTCTGGGGTTATGGGATTGGCAAGAACCTTTTAAAAGAATCTATTCATTGGGCAGACTCAAATGAAATTAAGAAGATGACTTTGAATGTTCTCGAAACAAATGATAAGGCTATTAAGCTTTATAAAAGTCTGGGATTTGAGGTTGAAGGCATTTTAAAAAATGATAAGAAGCTTTCTGATGGAAATTATTATCATACGATTTTAATGGGAAGGTTGATTGAATAAAGAAAATCTAAGAGCTGCCATAAGCAGCTTTTTTTAGTTGCGTTTACTGGTATAATTCCTTTCATTTTTCCTAAGGTTTGAACTCCCTTTATATGGATTAATATTATTCAGCGAATAACGAATGTGTTGATGAGCCATCATTGTTTTTCCGTTCGTATCGGCGCGTAACGGTCTTGAATATAATTTAACATACAATAACTAAGGAGTATGTTATGGATAATCAAGTACAAGAGATAGTTGGTTCCGTTATTGCAGCGATAGGCACAATAATCTCAGCTATCGCAAGCACACCAGCTCAGTCGGTAAGAATTGTAGACTTTTTTAAAGGGCTGGATATCGTTGGGAACACTCTGCAAGCCACAGGAAACGCACTTGAAGCAAACGGGCAAGGTGAGCCATCTCTTGAGAAACTCGGCAATGAAATACAGGCTGCAGGAAATAGTACAGTGATTGCCGGATTAGTTTTGAATATCGAGGATGAGAATGAAGAGAAGTTAGTCATTACGGGTAATTGGCTTCAAGCCCTGGGCGGGGCGGTTGCCCTGGGTGATGAGTTTGAAGATCCAACTGCTGCTGGGCAGCTCTATAATATGTATGGAAATTTACTGCAATCTATCGGAAATTCACTTCAAGCGATTGGCGGTACGATAAATCTCAGGGAAAAGAGGACTGACGATTCAGGCGGAAGCGCTGATCAAGTGATCATTATCGGGAGCTGGATTCAGGCAGTCGGATCTGTTTTATCCGTCATTGGCCAGCTTAAGGAAGAAAGTCAGGAAAAGGATGCGCCATCAGTCCCTTAGCCATTAGAAAGGATAGTTACATGGATTTTAAGGGAGAAGAATACCTTTCAATTGGCTCTTATTTTTTGGTTATAGGCACCCTCATATCAGCACTAGGAGAATCGGTGCAAGGTTCTGATTTAAAGGATTTCAATAAAAAGTTAATACGTGATGGGAATGCAGTGCAAGCACTGGGAAACAGCCTTCAAGGCTTTGGGAGAATAAAATTAACTGAGAATATAGAAGAGGAAACACATTTTTATGGTAGCATTGGCTCTTTTATCCAAGCAGGCGGGAATACAATGAACAGTGCTGCAATCAATTTAGAGATCGTTAACCCTTCTGCTACGGCAACCAGATTTATTGCATTAGGGAGCTCTGTCCAATCAATAGGAGCAGCATTAGATGCAGAGGGGGCAGCAAACAGGGAAGGCGATTATTTTAATAATCTTGAGGTGCTTGGAAGCAGTCTCATTTCGATTGTAGCCATGCTTGATTCGGCGGGTATTCTTATCAGAGATGAGATGAGCATACAAAAAAGGCTTTTCCTTGCGACCGGCGGCTGGTTAGAATTTATTGGGGCATCTATTGGGGCTTATGCCATAAACAAAAGAGATACTGATTAATTCAACCGATATGACTTTTTCAATTAGGCGTCATACTTATTCTGGAAGATGTTCATAATAAAACTTGAACGAATGTGTGAATTAATATTCCTGGATACTAAGGCATTTCAAATTCCTAAACTGTTTCTATATAAAAAGCTGGAAGTGATTCTTTTGCGAATTGTTATAATTGGAGCCGGTTTTGGAGGGCTTAATGCAGCAGTAACGCTTCAAAAAAAATTAAAACCTTCTCAACATGAAATCCTCATAATTTCTGACAACCCTCAATTTGTTTTTCGGCCATCCCTGATATGGCTGCCATTTCATAAACACTCTATTGACAAGTTCACCTTCCCGCTCCGCCCAACGTTAGAAAAAATGGATATAACGTTTATAGAAAATCGTGTACATGCCATTAAGCCAAAAAGAAATTATATTTTATGTAAGAATGGCGAGATGATTAATTACGATTTCTTAATTCTTGCTTCAGGCGCTTCTCCTGACTGGAGGAGCATAAAAGGATTAGAAGGCGAGAGCACCTCTGTTTATACGATTTCATCAGCTCTTCAGACTAGAAAAAAGGTAGAAGAGCTTAGAAAAGATGAACCCATTGTTATAGGTATTGCGCAAGGGAACCCTAACCCAGGGATTGCCTATGAGTTTCTCTTTGAGTTAGATGCTTTTTTATATAAGCAGGATATTAAGTGCCCGATTACGTTTTTTACATATGAAAAGAAGTTATTTGAAGGAAAAGGCAAAAAGGGAACAGCAAGGATTGAAGAGTTGATGGCTAAAAAACAAATCAAGTGGTATTGCGATGTTTCTGTTAAGAAGATCAGAGGGGGCCATATATATTTGAATAACGGGAAACATCTGCCTTATTCTTTTACTCACATACTGCCGCCCTATAAAGGGAAAGAGTTTGTCTTTTCTTCCAAAGGGTTCAAGCATGATCATGGAATTCTCCCTGTAAAGGAAACCCTTCAGTCCGTTCAATGGGACAATGTTTTTGTTGTAGGCGATGCAAATGATATAAAGGGTGCAAAAACAGGAAGGGCTGCTGAAAAGCAAGGCATACTTGCTGCGGAAAATATAGTTAAACAATTAAATCATGAACCACTGCTATCATATCAGCATGAACAGCTCTTTTTAACAGAGCTTGGAAATGAAGGTGCCATGCTTATCTTAAATAAACTAAACGATAACGGAATTTTAAAAGGAACCATAAGTGGTATGTTCCCGCATCTGTTGAAACGTGCGTTTGAAAAATACTATATGTTTAAGTATAGCTAACGCCGGAGGATCTAATGATGCGATATAGGAAATAAAACGCGATATCTTGTTGATGGGAGGTGATATCTGTCGAATAGCATAGTGCTAGCAGTTGCTAATATTGTGCTATTTTGTCATATTGTGCACTTTAATATGCAGAGAGTAAGCCTTTTGCTTAGAAGTTTGTGGTTTTTAACAAAGCGCTAGGTAAAATTGAAAGCCAGCCGAGATTTATTCGCTAGTTTTTATGATTTTTTCGCAAATTCCCTAATTTGTTCGCAAGTTTGAATGGTTTCTTCGCAAATTTCACTTGTTTGTTCTCAAGAATTAGTAGTTTCTTCATAAAGTTCATAAGTTAGTTAAATTATTCCATCTTCGAAAGCGACCTGTTAATCCAGTTCGCAGGCTGCTTTGAATATTATTTCCTCTTCAAACAATATAAAAAGGAGACAGGCCATATTAATGACAAAATAAAAACCAGGAAAAAAAGCCATATCGTTTTGACGTTCAAGGCTTTTATTCCAGGTTATGTCAGGTGTAGTATTCTTTCATATTCAAGCTGCCACTTCAAACAGCACAGCCACACCAATTCCGCCCCCGCTGCCAATTGCTGCAAGTACGTATTTTGCTGATTTTCGCCTTTGAATCTCATAGAACAGTCTAGTGACCATAATGGCACCTGAAGCGCCATAAGGATGGCCAATTGTTAAAGCGCCTCCGTTTACATTTAGCTTTTCATATGGAATCGAAAGCTCGCTTGAGCATGCAACGATTTTTGATGCGAAGGCTTCATTTATTTCGATCAAATCAATATCTTCGATGGTTAAGTAATTTCTTTCTAATATAGCTTGTATAGCAGGGACAGGTGCATATCCCGGGTAATGGGGATGTACACCTGCGATTTCACTGTCTGCAAACCGTAAAATAGGTTTTAACCCATGTCTTCGTGCAGCTTCTTCCTCCATGACCAGTACAGCAGAGGCACCATCATGGATCCCACAGCTATTGGCGGCGGTAACAGTACCGTCTTTCTTGAAAATTGGCTTTGCTCTTTTTAACAGTGCTTCCATCTTTCTTTTCTTGTAAAACTCCTCATCCAGGCTGAAATTTTCTATAGGGTAGATCTCCTCGGCAAGCTGCCCTTGTTCAAAAGCATTCCAGCTTCGTTCATACGTTAAGCGGGCATACTCATCCTGCGACTCTCTGGATGCTTCATATTTTTCTGCCACGTATTCTGCAGCCACACCCATGTCGGGATCACCGATTTGATCAGGCGAAAAGCGGGACCTGGAAGGATATGGAGAGGTGCTCGTGCTTTCAGTTCCGCCGGCGATGTAGCATGTGCCGGCGCCTCCCTGTATGTAATAGCAGGCCATTCGGATGGCTTCCAGCCCTGCACTGCATTGGCGGTCCAGTGTCAAACCCGGAACAGAAAGCGGCAGTCCTGCCTGCAGCGCAGATAGTCTGGCAATATTTCCTCCCGGGCCGACTACGTTTCCTAAAATCACGTCATTTATTTTTTCTTCCAGCTCTTGTGCTAAATGTTTTAGAAGAGGTGCAGCCAGCTCATGTGGCTGGCTGCCCTTGAATATACCGTTGATTTTTCCAATCGGCGTTCTTTTTGCTTTTACAATTACGGCTCTCTTAATGGGTAATCACCTTGCTTTCAATAGAGTCCTTAAGCTTGGCTCGCGCAATTTTTCCGCTCGTTGTGTAGGGCATTTCATCCACGAAAAACCATTTGCGCGGTTTTTTATAGGCTGCTAAATGGTTTTTGCATACCCTTTTTAACTCAAGAGTGGAAGCTTTCCCTTTTATGACAGCTGCTGGAATTTGTCCCCAGTAGGGGTCGTACAGACCTATGACGGCCACTTCTTCAACAGAGGGGTGCTGTGCAAGTACTTTTTCTATTTCTTCCGGAAAAATATTAATGGCTCCGTACAAAATCATATTTTTTTCCCGGCCGCTAATGTATAGATAGCCTTCCTCATCCAGATAACCCATATCATCAACCGTTGCCCAGCCATCTTCATCCTGTATGGATTGGGCTGTCTTTGTTTCCGGATGGAGGTAACCATCGAAAATCAGGTCACTTTTTACAAATATTTTGCCAATATTATAGGGTTCCAGCTTTACGTTTGCGCCTCTTATTTTAATTTCGACTCCGTGACAGGGCTTGCCGACTGAATCAGCTTTATGGTCGTCTGTTAAATAGGTTACATAACTGAGTTCGCTGGCACCGTAAAATTCAATCATCGTCAATTGATCGAAAACATTGCGGATGGCCTGCTTGGAATTTCTATCCCACTTCGCACCAGAGGAGATGATCTTAATTGGCTTTTCTATTACTCTATCTTCTTTTAAAATGGCGGCAATCATGGTAGGAACCACATAAAGTGCTGTGATATCCCTCTTTTCAATCAGTATTAGTGTCTGTGCTGCATTGAATTTTTCAAGCAGATGAACAGTTCCGCCTGTACAAAGCGTGCTGATTGCTCCATACAGAAAGTGAGAGTGAATGAGGGAGCCTGGTATCAGGACGTGTTCCTTTTCATTCATTTTAAAATCATGCTGATTTACAAGGAAGCTGGCAGCCCAGGATTTATGGGAGCGGATAAACGCTTTTGGATCTCCCGTTGTACCAGAAGTAAAGCCCATATAAAAAGGCGTGTTGTCAGCTTTTGTAATATGGAAAGCAGGATTTTTTTTGCTAAGTTCTTCGAGGCAATCCTCCCAAATCAGGACAAAAGGGTGAAGGTGTGCAACCTGATGGTAAAAATCCCTAGTTGTTATCACTATGGAAGGGCAGGAAATCACCAATCGTTTTTCCAGTTCTGCAGTCTTCCACTTTATATCGAAAGGCACCGCTGTCCACCCAGCCATGGAAGCCCCGGCAAATAACTGCAAGAACGGGATGCCATTTGGCATGAGAAAGCTGATTGTTTTATTTGCAAAGGAAAAGGAGTTAAGCCAGTTAGCCGTTTTGGACACTAGCATATGCCAATCTCTATAGGTGAGTATTTGGTTTTTCGTGTTGATTGCCGTTTTTTCCGGGAATCGCTGTGCAAATTCTTTCATTGAAGATGTGATATTTGCCAAAGATTTTTTCCTCTCCTTATGAAAAAGAGACACCTTAAAGTGTCTCTAAAGATTTTGAAAATTGCTTGTTAATGACCGGATGCTTTTGCAGTCTATACACTAAGAGGGATGCGAGTGTCGCTTTTAACACATCACCAGGAATATAAACGAGGCTCAATTTTACAGCATCAAGCACCGGAATATTCATCATGAATGCTTGTACAGGAATTCCAAAAACGTAGATAAGGAAAATTCCAACTGTCAGGTTAACAAGCAATACATTCTTCAATTTTAACGTACGGAAGCGGGTTAGCAAATATCCTACACAGTATGCAGTTAGCGGATAGGCAATCAAATAGCCTGCACTCGGACCGAAGAAAACACCAATTCCACCACGGCCGCCTGATAACAGCGGAGCTCCAACAGCCACAAGCAGAAGAAAGACCGCCATGCTGATCCCGCCGAGTCTGGCGCCTAAAATACCTCCTGCCAAAAGCACACCCAGTGTTTGCAAAGTAATAGGAACGGGTGTGAATGATAGCATGATCGGAGGAACCAAGCCAAGCGCTCCCATCACAGCTGCAAATAAAGCTACATATGTAATCTCTTTAACTTTCATAATACCTCTCCCATTCAAAATAAGGTTAACTGTTTTTATTTTAGGGTTAACACAAATAATTGTCAACCTGATAAAAAATGAGTTTACTATAATCAAGAAGGTATAGGCGGTTAAAATTCTTTAAAAAATGATATAATTTAGAAAAATTTAGCGGGAGAAAGGAAAATAAAGATGATCAATTACAATGGCCGAAAATTTGTTTCTATAGAAAATACAGCTAATGGAGAAGTATCTTCCAAGACTTTCTTTACATATAAACAAGAAGGACAGATTATTTCAGCAACTTATAGCGGGGGCGATATTATCCAAGGTACTTTGATTGGCATCGCTAAAGAGGACGGCTGCCTTGAGTTTAGATATAACCACGTGAACAACAAGAATGAAATTAGAGGCGGAAAATGCATTTCTGCCCCTGAAGTTTTACCGGACGGGCGAATTAGACTGTACGAGAAGTGGCAATGGTTAGATGCTGACGCTACTGAAGGAAGTTCCATTATTGAAGAAACAGTAAATTAAAATGGTGCAGCTTATTAGAGAAAGGCAGGGGTAAGATGAATAACCTATTTCAAGCAGCTCAATTCAGTTCATACAAAAGTTTAAAGGATCTATTTGAGATAAACATCACTGTAAGCAGCATTGCAGAATCCATTCAGTTTTGTGAAGAGGAAGATGATGCAATTTCCATTAAGGAAGAAATGTTCAGGACTCATTTTGATGTGCTGGGTGTAAAAAGAGGCAATGAGATAGCCGGCTATATTGAACGAGATACATTGTCACTCGGCCCTGTAAAGGACTATATGAAAAGCTTTACCTCAAAGGATTTAATTTCTGATTCTACGCCTCTCATTCATCTGCTTCAAATATTAAAGGATAGGAGACGTATTTTTATCCTTGAAAAAGCCAGGGTAACCAAGCTTGTTACGTATTCTGATTTGCAGAAAGCGCCCGTAAGAATGATTATTTTTGGCTATATTACTCTTCTGGAAATGAAGCTTGGTGAAATCATTACTATTCACTTTCCAGACCAGAGCTGGAAAAAGCTTATAAGCCCAGGAAGACTGGAAAAAGCCGTGGAGCTTTATAAGATAAAAGTAGAGAAGAATGAGGACTTAAATTTGGTCGAATGTTTGCAGATTAGCGATAAGCTAGATTTAGTATTCGTGGAGGATGAAAAATTAAGAACCATTTTCTCTGTCCCATCCAAGACAGCCGGAAGAACGATCGCAAAAGAAATCCGCAGCTTGCGGGATGAACTCGCTCATGCAAATGAATTGGGGAATGGACTAGCTTGGATAAAAATTATAGAGGTCTTGAAAACAATTGAAGACTTTTTGGAAATCAGTGAATCTGTATTTTATGAATAAATAAGATCGGATGGACACTGTTTTGATTAAACAAGTTTTAAAAGAGGAATTATTCTCGAATGTTGCGATTTGATAAGCTGTCCAGTTTACGGCAGGTATTTTTATGGAATTCGCGTTTATTTTTAACAAAATAAATCAAAATAAGTGGGTAATAAAATAACAATAAAGGGGGTTTTTCCATGTCAAAGAAAAATAATACACCATCAGGTCAAGTGGATCAGAAGAAATTATTAGAAGACAAAGTGGAAGCTGCCAGACAAAACAACTTTGAAGAGGATCATGTACGAAGAGTGACTTCTAATGGTGCACAAGGCCAATAACTCTTTAGTTAACAAGTTTGCGAAAATAGTTTTGAACCTTTTGTATCGCCAAAGAAAATGATTGGCGGTACAATTTTTTAGTATAAATACGAGTTGACAGGTCGGAATAGTAGGTAATATAATGTGTCTAATAACTTTTTTGAGGGAGGAACAGTGTGATGAGAGAATTTTACCCAGTTATGGACGGTGCGGAGTCATTTTATTTGGAAGGCAATGAGGTCGGGCTCTTACTCACACATGGTTTTCTTGGGACTCCCCAGAGTGTCCGTTATTTAGGAGAGTCATTTGCAAAGCTTGGGTATTCGGTTTTTGCTCCAAGGCTAAAAGGCCATGGCACCCATTATAAGGATATGGAAAAGACGACCCATCAGGACTGGTTTGCTGAAATGGAAAAGGGTTATCTATTTTTAAAAGAGCGGTGTTCAGTTGTCTATGTAGTGGGACAGTCAATGGGCGGTGCACTGGCCCTTTGGCTGGCGAAAAAATATCCTGAAATAAAAGGCCTGGTATTAATAAATGCTGCCTTAAAGGTACCCTCCTATGATTATCTTATTGGAAAGACAGGTCCGCGGTATATAAATGAGGGAACACCTGATATTAAATGTGAAGGGGTAAAGGAAGTAACATATGGGAAAGTTGCCATTCGCTCGATCCATGAACTGCAGGAGGTAATGGCAAAGACACCCGCCATTTTGCCCGCGATTAAAAATCCGGTTCTTTGCTTTAAATCCATTGAGGATCATGTGGTTCCTGCAGAATGTACGGATTACATTGCGCATCATATTGGCTCCGGCCAAAAGGAAATGGTTCACCTTTACAACTCCTACCATGTTGCATCAATGGATTTTGATAAAGAGAAAATTATTGAAAAGACGCACGAATATATTCAGAAAATGCGAATAGAAGTTTTTTCTTAAAACACCTGGCTTGTCCTTTTTAGGGCAGGCTTTTTTATGTGAAGTTCAAAAACATAGATAAATACTTTTGGGCATCAATGAATTTATTAGATAGTTAAAACTTTTTAAACTTCTAAATATACTATAAAGGCTGAATTAAATTTGAAACTTAATTGCCGCACCACCGTAAAAAGGAGTAATTCACGTTTATGCAGAATATAACACTCATCATTTACCCGGAATGAGATGATCGGATGAAAACAAAGAATAAATTGTCTCGGATGTATAAAGTGCTTTCTCTGGCATTCAGTATTTTTGTGCAAATTTATTGGTATAAGTGGACACGGAAGCCTGAGACGAAATGGGAACAGTTGTGGTCCAGCATCGGGAAAAGAGTCCGGTATACGCTTTTCGAATTGGAAGGGCTGCTTATTAAAGTCGGACAGTTCATTAGTATTCGTTCTGACCTGCTTCCAAATGCATTTATTAAGGAAATTCAGGATCTGACTGATAAGGTACCAGCTTCTGAATGGAGTAAGATCCACGGGATTTTGAGCTATGAATGGGGAACAGAGCTTTCCAGGAAGGTGCTGGCGATCGAAAAAGATGCCATTGCATCCGCTTCGATTGGAGAGGTTTATAAAGGTGTTTTGAAGGATGGTTCAGCCGTAGCCATCAAGGTTCAGCGTCCGGAGATCCAATCGATCGTTAAGACAGACTTTCGGACTTTAAGCATACTGATTTGGTTTGCAGATCATTTTGTACCGATTCCTAAAGGGTTTATAAATCTGAAGGTGCTGTTTCAGGAGTTAAAACAGGTCATTGAGCGGGAGCTTGATTTTACAAAGGAAAAAGAAACTCTCCTCTATTTTAAGGAACGCTATAAAGACAATGATTTCGTGAGGATTCCTGCCGTTTATCCTGAATTATGCACGTCCAAGGTGCTTGTAATGGAATGGATGGAAGGAAAAAGGCTCACGGATCAACATGCAGTAGAACAGTTGGAGATATCACGGCAGGATTTGGCACGCCGTCTCCTGGAAGTGTTTCTGCCGCAGTGGCTTGAGCCCGGAATGTTTCATGCCGATCCCCATCCAGGAAATGTCCTTGTATCAAGGGAGGGGCGCATTGTTCTCCTTGATTTTGGAATGGCAGGTGAAATCTCCAAAAAGGATGCTGCTGCTTTTCAAGGCTTGATCGAAAGCTTTCTCGCCAAGAACCATTCTAAAGCCGTTGATTGCTTATCCCAATTAGGATTCTTGCTGCCTGAAGCAAATACAGGAACGATTGAAAAACTTTTGGCTGAGTGGACGGCATTTGATTCTGCCCAATTAAAAGAGATGGACTTAGTTGCACTAAAATTGGAACTAAATGATTTAATTGCTACACTTCCAATCCAAGTACCAACCCGATTTGTTTTCCTCGGACGTTCTTTTATCACGATCGAAGGAATTGTTCGAAATCTCGCACCTGAAGAACTGCTTCATTTAGGGAAACCTGTCTTCATGGAATGGCTGAATACACAGGGAAACAAATGGTCATTTATTTGGAGGGTTATTCAGTCGCAGCCTTTATTTAAATTTTTCCACTCTGCTGTAGAATTTTTAGACGCACCGCGAAAAATGGAGCAGCTGAAGGAAATCGAGCAGAGAAGGGCATTTCAGTTTACAATCTATGAAAATCGCAAAAAGCAGCTTTTTCAACTATTGATGCTTGGTGCGGCCGGAGCTGGTGCAGGCTACTATTTGGCTGACATGCTGATATTGCAGCTTTCGTTGGGTGTAACGGTATTTGCTGCAGCAGGTTATGGGGTGTCCAGTTTTAAGCTGGGAAAGTGGCTTAAATATATGCCGGAAAAACGGCGTTAACAGTGTGTATTTGCAAGAGTCAGGTATTCTGGCTTTTTTTTTATGATGAATCCAGAAGAATATTATGGTAAAATAATTAGTTAAGTAATTAACTAATTTATTATGGCAGCGGTATGAAGAAGGGAGTCATCATTGTGCTATATAAATTAAATAAACAACTGGAAAAAATGATGCCGTTGATCACTCCAACAAGTGTGTTTTTTGGTGTTTTGCTGGCTGGGTATCTACATAATTATTCCTATATCATTCCATGGGTATTTGCCTTTATGACGTTTTCCGGCAGTTTAAACTCCAATTTCAGTTCTCTAAAACAAATACTTCATCATCCGAAACCGCTCTTCCTCATCGTCTTTACACTGCATATCCTGATGCCGCTTTTCGCGTGGAGCACTGGTCACTTGGCCTTTGGAGATGATCCCTACACCATTACCGGCCTGGTGCTGGCAATGGCGATTCCAACAGGAATTTCGAGTTTCATTTGGGTCTCTATTTATAAAGGAAACATTCCGTTAACGTTATCTATTATATTAATTGATACATTTTTATCTCCGTTTATTGTGCCGCTGACCCTATCCGTATTTTTTCAGACCACAGTAAACATTGATGTGCTACCGATGATGACGGGACTTTTTTGGATGGTGGTACTGCCTTCTTTCCTGGGAATGATTTTAAACCAGGCTACCAAAGGGAAGGGGGCTTTAATTTTAAGCAGCCGTCTCGCCCCATTTTCAAAAATAGGAATGGCCATTGTGGTCATGCTTAACGGAGCAGTCGTTGCCCCCTATTTAATAGAGGTTAACTTGAAATTAATCCTAATCGCAATCACTGTCTTTTTTGTTGCCTTCATGGGTTACTTACTATCCTTTATTATCGGTAATTTGTTGAAGTATGACCGTGAAACAACAGTGGCAGTCACATTTAATGGAGGAATGAGGAATATCAGCATAGGTGCAGTAGTGGCGGTCACGTATTTTCCGCCAGCAGTTGCCGTTCCGGTCGTACTCGGCATGTTATTTCAGCAAGTATTGGCCTCCCTTTTTGGAGTGATCATCAAGCGGCATTTTAGCAGGGAAGTGCTGCAGGAAGGGCATTCAGTTTAATAAACTATCATCTATAAAGTTGCTATTCTAGGGTAGGTAAGGCGGGTAGGAGCCAGGCAAACTGGCTCTTATTCTGTTCTCAGATATGAAAAATAAAAGTCGGGACAGAAAATTTGGTATTAGCCTCAAAAAAGTGCTATCCGCACATAAATTTTTTTATCCGCACATAAATCCTTGCTTTCCGCATAAAAAATTTTTTATTCGTAATTAAATGGGAGCTTCCAGAACATAAATCACGATTTTTATCCAAAAATTTTTCAAAACAGCCATTTTGCAAGCCAAAAAGAAGGACAAATCTGCTTTTTTTCTTTATTTTGAATAAAAATAGGGCAAAAATATGATTTATCTATAATTTAAGCGGGTAGAATATCGAGGAGATATGGAGTATTATTAAGCAAATAGGCTGATTTTCCGAGTTTGAAATTATCTCGAAAAAAAGTTATAATAAGTCGTTGTTAACATTACTGAGGGGGAAGTTTTTTGTCAATCGAAATAGGTAGTAAAGTACAAGGAAAAGTAACAGGCATTACAAATTTTGGAGCTTTCGTTGAATTGCCTGGAGGAACAACAGGTCTTGTTCACATCAGTGAAGTAGCGGACAGCTATGTCAAAGATGTAAATGACCATTTGAAAGTAGGCGACGAGGTTACTGTAAAGGTGCTTAGCGAGAAGGAAGGAAAAATTGCTCTTTCCATCAAAAAAGCAGTAGACAGACCTGAAGGACAAACTTCATCTTATTCACAGCGCCCACCGCGCCAGGGAAGAGATGATCGCCGCGGCGGCGGTTCTAGAGATTTCCGTTCGAAAGGAAACTTTAAACCGAAAGAAAGCTTTGAAGATAAGATGGCTAAGTTTTTAAAGTCGAGTGAAGAAAATATTTCTTCATTGAAGCGCAATACTGAATCAAAGCGGGGCGGCCGAGGCGGAAGACGCGGCTAGTCAGCTCCCTTTAGATAAAGGCAAGCCCGTTTACAGGCTTGCCTTCTTTGTCGTTTAGATTTCTATGATGATAGGCAGTATCATGGGCTTCCGTTTTGTTTGGGTAAACAAATACTGGCCCAATGATTTTTTGATGCTTTGCTTGATGACATTCCACTGGCTTTTATCCTGTTCCGGCAGTTCGTTTACTGTTTTTTCGACAAGCCGGTTAATTTCTCTTAAAAGGTCTTCTGATTCTCTTGTATACACGAAGCCGCGCGAAATGGTGTCAGGCCTCGAAATCATTTTCCGCTCACTTTTACTCATCGTTAACACGATGACAATCATGCCATCCTCGGAAAGCTGCTTGCGGTCGCGCAGCACAATGCTTCCAATATCTCCAACACCCACACCATCTACATAGGTATCTCCTGCAGGGATCCTCCGGGTTTGCCGGGCATCTCCGTTCAGTATATCAACTACATCGCCATTTTTTAGGATAAAAGTATGGCCTTTTTCCACGCCCACAGACTCCGCCAGCAAACGGTGGTGATGCAGCATTCTGTATTCACCGTGAATGGGAATAAAATATTTTGGCATCATTAACGTTAGCATCAGCTTTAAATCTTCCTGGTAGCCATGGCCTGAAACATGCATGCCTGTCGAGCTTCCTGATCCGTATATCACTCTTGCGCCAAGCTGGAAGAGGTTATCAATGATTTTCGAAACATCCCGCTCATTTCCTGGAATAGGAGATGCGGCTAAAATAACCGTATCTTCAGGGTGAATCTCTGCATCGCGATAATTTCCGGTTGATAGACGCGATAACGCAGCCATCGGCTCTCCCTGGCTTCCCGTACAAAGAATACATACTTTTTCAGGCGGCAAATGCATCGCTGCTTTAGGGTCGACCAGCATTCCATCGGGAACATTTAAGTATCCCCGCTCAATGGCCACATCCACCACATTCACCATACTACGGCCAAGCAGCACCAGCTTGCGGTTTGTTTTAATCGCCGCTTCTACAACCTGCTGAACACGGCTCACATTGGAAGCGAAAGTAGAGATGATGATTTTTCGGGGAGCCTTCATGAAAGCCTCTTCAATATTTTCCCCGACTATCTGTTCAGTCGGCGTCGAGCCCGTCCGCTCCGCATTGGTGCTTTCAGATAAAAGAGCCAAGACGCCATTTCGGCCAATCTCCGCCATTTTATGAATATCCGAATGCTCCTGATTCACAGGAGTTAAATCGAATTTAAAGTCCCCGGTGTGCACGACATTTCCTTCTGGTGTTTGAAAAACAATTCCGAGGCAATCGGGAATGCTATGGTTTACTTTGAAAAAGCTAACGCCGATTTCGCCAAAGATGAGATTGGATTCTGAATCGATGCCGACAAGTTCTGAATCTCTAATCAGCCGGTGCTCTGTCAGCTTTAATTCAATCAAACCAAGCGTAAAACGGGTCGCATAAACCGGCATATTAATTTTTTTCAGCAAATAAGGAACCCCGCCAATATGGTCTTCATGTCCATGAGTCACGATCAAAGCGCGGATCTTGTCCCTGTTTTCCTCCAGATAGGTAATATCAGGGATAATTAAATCGATTCCCAGCAAGCTTTCATCCGGAAATTTTCCTCCGGCATCAATCACAATGATATCTTCACCATATTCAATGACATACATGTTCTTCCCGATTTCATTAATGCCGCCCAGAGAAAATATGGATAATTGTTTTCCGTTTGACTCCATATGTAGATCCTCCCACTCGAATGATTTTTCTTAGCATTCCCGATTGGTGGATGATTATAAGAAATTGATTAGATTGTAAGGTCTCTGCAAATATTATTTTTAGTAAAACGCTAATCCTTTCACAAAAATTTTAAAAAATATTTTACGTTGAAGTGCTAAAGTTTTCATTGACATAAGAGTCACCAGGATGCATAATATTTCTAATTATATGGAAACGCATGAATAAAGAAAAAGTCATGACAGGGAACCAGTAAGTAGAAATCAGGCAAGAAGAGAGCGGGATTCACCGGCTGAAAGATCCTGCAGCCTGCAAAGCTATTGAACCTACCCCTTGAGCTGCCAGGCAAACCTGGCCGTTCTCCTGCGTTAAAGGAGTTTTAAAGCGGGCACTTACGTCGTTAAGTGCCAATCAAGGTGGTACCGCGAAAGACAAGCTCTTCCGTCCTTTTTACAGGGATGGAAGGGCTTTTTTATTTGATTGGGTGGTGGAAAAATATGAAAAAGAAAAAAATAGTGGTCAAAATAGGCAGCAGTTCACTGACAAATACAAATGGCGGTCTTTGCATAGAGAAGCTTCAGGAGCATGTGGCAGCACTTGCTCGGCTTAAGAAACTTGGGCATGAAGTGATATTAATTTCATCAGGAGCTGTAGCGGCAGGCTTTGCCGATCTTGGCTATCCGACGCGCCCGGTAACGATTGCCGGAAAGCAGGCAGCTGCAGCAGTTGGACAGGGACTTCTATTGCAGGGCTATACGGAAGAATTTAAAAAACACGGCATCGTTGCCGCGCAGTTATTGCTGACAAGGCAGAATTTCCTTCATAAGGAGCAATATCAAAATGCCAATGCCACTTTGTCTGAGCTTTTGAAGCGTCATGTCCTGCCGATTATCAATGAGAATGATTCTGTTTCAGTGGAAGAATTGGCGTTCGGGGACAATGATATGCTCTCGGCATTGGTCAGCGGCCTGGTTCAGGCACAGCATTTAATAATCTTGACTGATGTTAATGGTATTTATGATTCTAATCCCCGCAATAATCCGCAGGCCAAGAAATACAACTTTATTGGTGAAATTTCGGAGGATTTGATGAAGGCTGCTTCAGGGTCCGGTTCTAAGGTGGGAACCGGCGGGATGGTGACGAAGCTGGAGGCAGCCCGTACAGCATTGGCTTTGGGTGTGCAGGTGTATATCGGTGTGGGAAACGGACCGGCTAAGCTAGTTGAAATTCTCGATGGCAAAGGGGATGGAACCTATATCGGCAATGCCGCTCAGGCGAGTGTGAAGACTTCGAAGCAGTGGCTGGCGCTGCATTCAGTTCCAAATGGAAAGATTGAAGTCGACCAGGGTGCTGTGCAAGCGATTTTAAGACAGGGAAAAAGCCTTCTGCCAGCAGGTGTCACCAACATTACTGGCCATTTTTTGGTTAATGATGTGGTGGAGGTTGTTGGTCCGAAGGGAGATATCATCGGAAGAGGCCAGGTTAATTTTTCATCAGATGAATTAAGCGAAATTAAAGGGCTGCCGAGTGCTGAAGCCATGCAAATTGCCAATAGTGACCGCAGTGTGGTCATCCACCGCGATCAATGGGTAAGCCAACAAAGGAGGGAGACAAGGTAATGGAATTAATTCAAAAAGGGGAAAAAGCACGCAAAGCAGCAGCTTTACTGGCGAAAATGACAACGTCGCAGAAGAATCATGCACTTAAGCTGATATCTAGCCAGCTTATTGAGGAAAAGGATTTTATTTTAGGGGAAAATGAAAAGGATCTTGCTGGTGGAAGAGCAAGCGGCATGAATGATTCCTTGCTCGATCGGCTGAGATTGAATGTAGCGAGATTGCAGGATATGGCTGATGCATTGATTCAATTGACAGAACTGAATGATCCCGTTGGAGAGGTTTTGACAGAGTGGGAGCGGCCGAATGGACTTTCGATTTCACAAGTCCGCGTTCCACTTGGTGTCATCGGCATGATTTATGAAGCGCGTCCCAATGTAACGGTCGATGCATCAAGTTTATGTCTAAAAACCGGAAATGCTGTGATGCTGCGAGGCAGTTCAACAGCGATTCATTCTAATAAAGCCATTGTTAAGGTTATTCACCATGCATTAGAAAAAAGCGATCTCCCTGTTGATGCAGTCCAGCTAATTGAGGATACCAGCCGGGAAACAGCTTCGCAAATGTTCAAGCTGAATGAATATCTTGATGTGCTGGTTCCGCGCGGCGGTGCAAAGCTGATTAAAACAGTTGTTGAAAACTCGACCGTGCCTGTTTTGGAAACAGGTGCAGGCAACTGCCATGTTTTTATTGATGAAAGTGCTGATAAGGAGATGGCGATTAACATAGCGCTTAATGCGAAAACACAGCGTCCGTCAGTGTGCAATGCATGTGAGACCATTCTGGTTCAAAAAGAATGGGGAGCCTTGCCTGAGCTTGTGACTGCACTACAGGAAAAAGGAGTATCCATTCATGGTGATGAGAGAGTTCAGGGAGAGCGGATCATTCCGGCCACCGAAGAAGACTGGGCGACAGAATATCTTGGCTTGGAAGTCGCTTTAAAAGTGGTGAACAATGTAGATGAGGCAATTTCGCATATTAACCGGTACGGTACCAAACACTCTGAATCCATCGTTTCTTCTAACCTGGAGAATGTTGATAGATTCTTAAATGAAGTAGACGCTGCAGCCGTTTATCACAATGCATCAACCCGCTTCACCGACGGATTCGAGTTCGGATTCGGGGCGGAAATCGGCATCAGCACACAGAAGCTGCATGCCCGCGGACCAATGGGACTGCAGGCCTTAACTTCGACCAAGTATATCATCAAGGGGAATGGGCAAGTGAAATAAATGGCTGTCATCTTGTCTTAAAATTTCATGAAAAACGGATATTGAGGTTATAACATTGAAATATTCTTTGGCTCTGTTAAAGCTTTATTTTTAGCATCCTGTTGATTGGAGCGGAAGGCACGAGACTCCTGCGGGAGTGCGGATTCAAAGGGAGACCCCGCAGGAGCAAAGCGACGAGGAGGCTCCCGGATCGCCCGCGGAAAGGGAGTGCCTGCAGCGGAAATCAACAGGCCAATTTAACAGAGCATTACAATAAAGCTTCAAGAAGTCTCTCCTATTTTATTGGTGTGCCCTATAAATGAATGGTAAGATAAATTCAGGTGAATGTGATGAAGATAAAAACGTTATTTATTGCTCCTTACCCCGCTATGATTCCTTTAATAGAGGAATGCAGGGGAAAAGAAGATGATTTGGATATTAAAATTGAAATTGGAAATCTAAGAGATGCTCTTCCATATGTGAAAAATGCTGAGGCTGATGGTACTGAAATGATTATCAGCCGCGGCGGTACAGCAAAACTAATTGAGCAGGAGACGAATATTCCTGTTATTGATGTCCAGTTATCAGGATATGATATGCTCCGCGTGTTAACGCTGGCCAATGATTTTCCAGGCAAAAAGGCAATTGTGGGGTTTTCAAACATTACGCTCGGTGCAAAGACAATAACAGATATTCTGGAGATCGGAATTGAGGTTTTCACTGTAGCAAAGGAAGAGGAAGTTGAATCACTGGTCTTTGATCTGAAATCCAAAGGCTTTGAACTAATAATGGGTGATGTGGTTACAGTAGAAGCCGCGGCTAAATTTGGGCTTGAGGGAATTCTCATTCAGTCAGGCAGAGAAGCTATTTTTGATGCATTTTATAAAGTGAAGTCGGTATATCATTCTTTTAGAAAAAAGCAAATGGAAAACGAGCTTCTTAAGGCACTTCTTAAGGTAAACACAGAAAACATTCTAGTAACAGACAGCGAGGGAGGAAAAGTATTTGAGCAATGGAATACCTTCTCCTCGCCTCCAATCCAAACCAGCCAGTTAG
Organism: Cytobacillus sp. C11.1; assembly: GCF_058145115.1. Taxonomy (NCBI): domain Bacteria; kingdom Bacillati; phylum Bacillota; class Bacilli; order Caryophanales; family Bacillaceae; genus Cytobacillus; species Cytobacillus sp. C11.1. The sequence continues at coordinate 3,312,344 of NZ_CM176935.1, forward strand.
GAGCCTTGATTCATCGGAGAGAGCGCCCTGATTCTGTGGTGACAATGAAGGGCACAAATGGAGAAGACCTAAAAATTAGGGTTTGTCATTTGAAAATAGGAGAGGATAGCTTTACACAGTTCCTTATTTCAGAGCTTGAAAGTGAGAAACAGGCTTCTTCTAATCTGAAGATCGAAGCGGTGCCGCAACTGCCTATGATCATTCAAGAAAGCGAGGCCATGAAGGATTGTCTGGCGTCTGTTTCTGCAGGCATTACCCGCAATTTTTGGGTTTTAATTGGATCCGCGGGTACAGGAAAGGGTTTAATAGCACGGTATATTCATTACTTAAGATACCAGGGAAACGGGTTATTCGCGTCCATCCATGCGGAGGAAACTGTGAAGATGCCTGTTGCATTTGATGAAGACACCCGAACCATTTTTATTTATGGCGCCGAAGAAATCTCTCTCAAAGAAAGAGCAGAATTGCTAAAGCTATGTAAACATTGGACTCATGCCGGAAAAGATGTCATCCTGTCTCTTTATGGTGAAACCGAAGATTTTCATGCCATCATTTTTGATGACGAAGTGAATCGTGTCTATATTCCTTCATTAACTGAACGCAAGGAGGATATTAGACCAATGACTGCTTATTTTATCGCAGGATTTCATCAGCAATTAGGAACATCTGCTATAAAGATTAAGGAAGAAGCCCTTGAACTTTTGGAACAATATCACTGGCCCGGGAACGCTGCAGAATTAAAAACCTTTCTGTATGACGTTGTAAAAGCTGAAAAGGAATATACGATTCGGAAGGATTCAGTTGCAAAGCAGCTGGAACGAAAGCAGCAGCGTCCAGCTCAATTTGAAGAAGGATTGTTATCGGGGACTCTTGATCAAATTGAAAAACGTATTATTGAAGCAGTGATGGAAGAGGAAAACCAAAATCAAACAAAGGTGTCGAAACGGCTAGGCATCAACCGTTCTACATTATGGAGGAAGCTGAAACAATAATGTTCAGCTTCTTTTTTATGGAGCTATAACTAATAAATTAACGGAATTGCGTGGATATAATTGTTTCAAAATGCAACAATTTTAAAAGTGAAAAAAATACCAAGCTATTATTCTTAAAAAAATGTTGAATTTTGCATTGAAAGCGTTTAATATAAAACTGTAATCGTTTTCAGTAATGTTTAAAATTGAAACATAAATAAAGGGGATGTTAAAATTATGAAGATCAAAGCAACTCTTGAGCGAATTCCTGGCGGCATGATGGTTGTGCCGTTGCTAATTGCAGCAATACTAAATACTTTTGCTCCTAATTTACTTCGCATAGGTAACTTCACTGAAGCATTGTTTGTAAACGGTGCCTCTACGTTAATTGCTTTATTCCTATTATGTACAGGTGCTCAAATTAACGTGAAATCTTTTGGGGTTTCAGTTGGAAAAGGGGCAACTCTTTTAGCAACTAAATGGGTAGTTGGTGCGGCCTTTGGTTTAATCGCTTACATGTTCGCAGGTGAAAATGGGTTATGGCTGGGGTTGGCCCCGATAGCGATCATTGCTGCCATGACAAACAGTAATGGAGGTTTGTTCGTTGCACTTGTAGGACAGTACGGAAGCAAGGAAGACCGCGCAGCCTATTCACTGCTTGCTCTAAATGACGGACCTTTCTTGACAATGGTAGCCCTGTCGATCTTTGGTGCAATGGGATTTGTTGATGGAATGTTCTCATTTCAATCATTTATCGCTGTATTGCTTCCCATTTTAGTTGGTATGGTTTTAGGTAACTTGGATGAAGAAATGCGTGTGTTCCTTGATAAAGGAAGTTCCATGCTAATTCCTTTCTTCGCTTTCGCCCTGGGTATGGGAATTGACTTTGGTGCAATTGTTGAAGGCGGATTATCAGGTATTATTCTTGGTCTATTAACCGTATTCGTAACTGGTACTGCTGGATATCTAGTGTTCAAAGCGCTTAAGTGGAACCCGATCGTTGGTGCAGCTGAAGGGTCAACTGCCGGAAATGCTGTAGCAACACCAGCTGCCATTGCAGCAGCAAGTGCAGGTTTCGCCCAGTATGCGGATCTGGCGACAGTCCAAGTAGCGGCATCCACTGTTACAACCGCAATCCTGCTTCCTCTATATATAGCGTTCCTGGTTAAACGTCTAGAGAGAAAAGGCTACGAATTTAAAGAAGGTAACCTAATGAAAGTTAATGGCTAAGGATGTGGTTCTTGTGTTGAAAAAATTTGGCATCATTGCGGATGATTTAACGGGTGCAAATGATTCAGGAGTACAGCTGGCGAAAAAAGGGCTGACTGCAACTGTGGTAATGGATTTTACAGAGAAAAATATACAATCCAATCCTGACGTCTTAATTGTTGATACCGATAGCCGCGCTAAAACACAAGAAGAAGCATATGAAGCAGTGGAAAAAGCTGCTTCTCTTCTTTTTGAACAGGGCTATGGCCATGTTTATAAAAAGGTGGATTCAACATTGAGAGGAAATATTCCCGCAGAGCTTGCAGCGCTTGAAAAGGTATATCGCCCGGACATCATCGTGATTGCTCCGGCATTTCCAAAAATGAATCGAACGACGGTTTCTGGCCATCACTATGTAAATGGCGTACTGATTACTGACACAGAATTCGGAAGAGATCCGAAGACACCTGTAACGGAAAGCTATTTGCCTGATATGTTAAAAAAACTTGCAGGAAAAGATTCAGCTTTGCTTGACCTTGAATTGCTTCGCGGTGAAAAAAACCTGATTTTAGAATTTATTGAAAAAGCAATTTCTGAGGAAAAAAAGTGGATTGTGTGCGACAGTGAAAGGGAAGAGGATCTGCAAGCAATCGCTGAGATTTTCTCAAGTTTGCAGAAAAAAATCATTTGGACTGGATCTGGCGCTTTAGTTGAATATTTGCCGGAAGCACTTGAACTAACTTCCCAGTGCGAAAGTGATCAGGTCGAAGTAACCGTTGAAAAAACTCTAACGATCTCTGGAAGTTTATCTCAGGTAACAAAAAAACAGCTTTCGCAAATAAAAGAACTTGAACAGTCCTATTTTGCAGAAATCGATCCTGTTCAATTGGTGAATAATACAATTGATATGAAAGAAATCATTGGCGGCATGAAACACAACTTGGATAAAGACCATTTTGTTGTCTATGTGGATTCATCTGATCGAAATCGCCAGGCAGCAAGGGCAGCCGGTGAAGCACTTTGTTTATCGGGAAAAGAGATAGGCGAAAGAATTGCCACAGGACTGGGGCAAATTGCAAACGAACTGGTAGCTCGCTTCCCGGAAATGAACGGACTGATTTTAACAGGCGGAGATATAGCAAAAGCAGCTTGTCTGGAATTGGGTATACATGAAATGGAGCTCCATTCGGAAGTGGAACCGGGACTTCCTTTTGGACGATTGTGCAGTAAGGATAAAAATTATTGGGCAGTAACAAAAGCCGGCGGATTTGGCAACGAGCAATCCCTGGTGAACGCTATACATTACATGACAAGAAAGGTTGAGTACAATGAGTCAAACTAAACCAGTAGTAGGCATCACAATGGGGGACGCAGCAGGTGTCGGACCGGAAATCATTTTAAAAAGCCTTGCATACGCTGAAATGTATGAAATCAGCAACCCGCTTGTCATTGGTGATAGTAAAATTCTGGAGCGGGCAAAGTCATTTGTTAACAGCGAGCTTCAAATTGAAGCAGTAAAGGCAGAACAGCTGGATGAGCTCACATATAAACATGGGGTTGTACATTGCCTTGATTTAAACCTTCTGCCAGCCGATCTTCCAATTGGCCAGGTATCTCCGGAAGCAGGACATGCTGCTTTTGAATATTTGGCAACAGCGATTGAAATGGCGAAGGAAAACCGTATCGATGCTATCTGTACAGCACCTTTAAACAAAGAAGCATTGCAAAAGGGCGGCCATATGTATCCGGGCCATACAGAAATTTTAGCGGATTTGACCAATACGAAAGATTATTCCATGATGCTATCTGCACCGAACTTAAGGGTCATCCATGTGACAACACATGTTGGCATCATTGATGCTGTTAAAATGATTAACCCTGAAAGAGTCTACCATGTCCTTAAGCTAGCACATGATACGCTGAAAAAAGCAGGGATCGAATCACCTAAAATCGCTGTTTGCGGAATCAATCCTCATGCAGGTGAAAATGGCCTGTTCGGATATGGGGAAGAGGATGAAAAAGTAGTTCCTGGTGTGGAAAAAGCACAGGCAGAAGGCATTCATGCAATCGGGCCGCTTCCAGCAGATACACTGTTTTTCAGAGCTGTCCGCGGAGACTTTGATATTGTTGTAGCCATGTACCACGATCAAGGCCATGGACCTGTTAAAGTTTTAGGGTTGGATGCAGGTGTTAATATCACAGTCGGGCTCCCGATCATCCGTACAAGTGTGGACCACGGTACAGCCTTTGATATTGCTGGAAAAGGGATTGCAGACGAAAAAAGCTTAATGGAAGCGATGCGTCAGGCAGTGGAACTCGCTCCTAAGAAGTAATCGGATTTTTAAGGAACCCATCCATTTTGGATGGGTTTTTCGTATACCTTTGGGAGTTGGCGCAATAGTTTGCGTAAGTGATATAATGGTATAAAAGTCTGTTTTTTACGGTGATAATAGTGTTTTACTTTTCCTTAATGGCGCTTTTTTGCCTATTGGCTGTTTTGTTTATCGTATCCAGAAAAATGTATATCAGTACCTCCACCATGGCAGCTGTAATGGCTCTAGGGATTGTGACCCAGGGTGTATTGCTGAATTTTTTTGGTGTTTCTTTCTTTTTGAGCGGTTTTGGCAAGCTGCTTAGCATGTTGGATTTGGCTTTGTGGCTATCATTTCTGTTTTCTTTTTTGATTACGATTTTTAAAGGGGAATTTATAAATATCCACTATGCCAATCCGATTAATCGATTTGGCATAGGAACCTGGGTGGCAGGGACCTCGATTTGCGGAATCATTATTTTTAAGCAATTTGGGAGTGGTCTTTTGGTTGAAACGCTTGCCTTTCTGAATGTTGGGTTATGGATGTATTATGTGGGAATCAGCATTAAAAGTATTTTTGAGATAATAAATTCTGTTCTTTTCAACCGCGTTCACGGAATCTTGCTTCTGACTACAGTAAGCACACAATCTCTCGTCCTTCTATTCAATACCATTTATGATTATGTACCAGCATACATTAATGCCCTATTCATCATTATCGGATTTAGTTTTTATTTTATTTGTGCCTTGTGCATGTTTAAGCGTTATTCAACAAGCCATTGGTCAGTCACTGAAGATTGGAATAATACAAACTGTATTCTTCATGGGGCATTATCCATAACTGGGCTTGCCATGATTAAGTCCGGCCTGGTAAGCGGACAAACGGCGGCAGGGTTCTGGATAGGCACTTTGATTGTTTTCTTATTCGTTGAATCTGTTGAAATCATAAGGTTAATGAAACGGATCAGGCTTTATGGCTTAAAAAAAGGTGTCTTCACGTATGATGTCACACAATGGAGCCGGATTTTCACTTTTGCTATGTTCTTTACCTTTACTTATTTTATCGAAAGCCACACTTTATTAAGTATGAAGGAAGCTGTTTTACATCTGGGAATTTGGATGATCCTTGCTCTTTTCCTAATCGAGCTGTCCCTGAGTCTGCAAACCTTAAAGAAAAGCCCACATCAGCCAACTGGTCAAATCCAGAAAGAAAGCAATTCATCGATGTGAAAAAGAGCCTGCCCGCCATTTTACCCGGGGCAGGCTTTTTATAAGGGGAGAGGTTAAAATTTTTTCAGAATTTATATTCTTCTAGGTAATTTGATGCTAATATAATAGGAAAAATGATAAAAGAGGACTTTATGAACTTTATGGGGAATCGAATGGGTCAAATTTTACTTGTGCTTATTTCTATTTTGTTTACTTCCTATCAATCCATTTTTTCTGGTGAAGCATTTGTAACGATCGACTTTTTCATTTTCACCATCATTGCCTGGTTTGTGGGATGGCAATTTGACAAAAGCAGATACTATGGGAAAAAAGCCAGAGAAAGTGAAAACAGCTATAAATTATTATTGGAATCAATGCCAGTTGCCGTTCTTATACATAAGGATTTTAACATTTTATATGCAAATTCGGACGCCGTTTCGATGCTTGGAGTTGAAAATAAGGACCAATTAATCGGAAGGCCGATTATGGACTTTATTGAGCCTGATTATTTATCCCGCTTTCAGCAAAGATACCAGCACATAAAAACAGAAAAAAATCTCCTGAATGATACAGAATATAAAATTAAGCGGTTAGATGGAAAGATAAGATATGTTGAGGTTTCTTCCTTATATGTAGATTTTGAAGGGAACCAGGCTGTTCTATCCATAGGGACAGATATTTCCGATAAAAAGGAGCAAACAGAACAGCTTCTCCAAAAATCAGAGAAACTTGCCCTATTGGGTCAAATGGCTGCCGGCATCGCACATGAAATCCGAAATCCGCTAACTTCGATAAAAGGCTTTGTGCAGCTTTTTAAGTCCAGCAGCCAAAAAGAAGAATACTTCGATATTGTACTATCAGAACTGGACCGGATAAATGAAATTGTTGGTGAATTTCTTGTATTGGCCAAACCGACGGCAGATATCTTTTCAGCCCAAAATATAAGAATACTAATCAGCGAAGTTATTACGCTGAGCAATACCCAATCAATCATGAACAATGTCCAAATCTTTGCTGAATTTGATGAAGAATTGCCATTGATCCTATGTGAAAAAAACCAACTAAAACAAGTCTTTCTTAACATCATTAAAAATGCGCTAGAAGCTATGCCTGCTGGCGGCCAAATAGAAATCAAAGTGAAGAAAAAAACAGACGGCACAGTTTCCATTCAATTTATTGATCAGGGCGTTGGCATTCCAGAAGACCGAATTTCAAGCCTTGGCGAACCTTTTTATACAACCAAAGAGAAGGGAACTGGGCTGGGTCTCATGATTTGCTATAAAATTATCGAAAACCATAATGGCCGATTGACAATAGACAGCGAAGTGGGGAAAGGGACAAAAATTGAAATTGTTTTGCCTGCGGAACAGCACTTTCAATGATGGGAATGCGATACAAGTTCAATTTTAACAAGATAGTAAATTTATAAAATTGGTTAAGGACAAACAAAACAAGCGTCTAATCCTGCTGTGGAGCTAGCAACACAGTTAGGGGCAGGCGCTTTATTTGTATAATTCGTCATGTTCCAGAATCTCTCTTTGTTACATATTTCGACTAAAATAGCAGAAGATAATAAAAAGTCAAAGAGAAACATTTGAGGAAGAACCTAATGGATAATTTTCATTCAACCAATAAGGAACGCCGATTTAAAGCACATGTAAGTGCTTTTGGAACTACTCAGCTTCATTTGCGGAATCCTTATATTATTGCTTGGTGGTCAGCTGCATTTCCTGGATTTGGCCATCTCCTTTTATCGAAATATTTAAGAGGGTATGCACTTTTCCTCTGGGAAATTCTCGTTAATAGTATGGCTAAATTAAATCTCGCTATGGTTTATTCCTTTACCGGGAAATTCGAGATGGCCAAAGAGGTTCTGGAACCAAGATGGCTCCTATTGTACATTCCTGTCTATATTTTTGCGATCTGGGACAGCTATCGAACATCGGTTGATATGAACAAGGTATTCATGCTGGCTGAACGGGAAAATGCATCTTTTAATTCGTATGCAATCGGTGCATTTGAAATTAATTACTTAGATAAAAGAAGACCGCTTATGGCTGTATTATGGTCACTTTTTACGCCAGGGCTGGGTCAGCTTTACATTCACCGTGTATTGACTGCGATCTTCACTATGGGCTTTATGGTGGTTTTTGTCTATTATTCTAAAGTACTTGTTGCTATTCAGCTGCTTTTTTTAGGAGATATTAGCCAAGCTACGAAGGTGATAGACCCGCAATGGTTTATGTTTATCCCTTCTCATTTTGGATTTTCCATATATGATTCCTATGTGAATACAGTAGAAAACAATAAACTATTCGAGGGAGAGCAAAGAAAGTATCTTAGAGAACATTATCAGCAGTATCGTGTCAAAATCCCGGAAAACAGCAGTTGAGGTGAAAAAACTTGCAGATCTTTTCCACTTTTGAGCACTCAGTGTATCTAGAGTTAGCCATTACACATATAGAAAAAATAGGGATTACAAAGGAGAAGATTCTTGCAGTCCCACTGATAAATCGAGTCGAGGAAAGAAGGCTATTTGATACGCTTCATCGGGCAGATGGAATTAGTTTGTTTGATAAGGGCGCAGCTTTAGGAACGGCTTTTTCTGTAGTTGGTGCTAGTGTTGGTTTCGTTTTGGACTGGGGTCCGGTTATTTGGGGTTTAATTGGAGCGGCAGCTGGCTTTATTCTTGGTTTTATCATCGATTATATCATTTTTAAAGTCGTACATAAAAGAACTGGAGTTGTAAAAGGAAAAAGTTCAGAAGTCGTGTTAGTGATTGAGTGCCCAAATGAGCTAGCAGAAAAAGTAGAAGAAATATTATGGCAGCATTTGGCCTTAGGAGTGGCCAGAGTAACAGGTTGATCACAGTGCCTTTAGGAGGAAGACCCAAAGTCCAAGAGCTGGGTATGGGAATTATGAAATTAAAAAAGGGCTTAGATTAAATTCTAAACCCTTTTCTAATTGAATTTAAATGCGTTCCCTTTTCATTAGGCTCTTTTCGTTTCCTATAGGCCTTTCGTACGGATTTCCAATTAGGAACTTTTCCTGAGTATAGGACAAGTTTGGATCCGGGAAGGCTGAAGGTAAGGAGGCGATGTATAAATGGGTACCTTTGAAGTTTTATCTTTGATGATCAGTTTCGGTATGTTTGTAATCGCCATGCTTCAATTTACAGATAGAGACAGGGATTCTTGAACACGCTGCCTAAGCGTGTTTTTTTTGTTTCCTTGCCTTTATTATTTTGAAATCTCCTCGTATTCCTCTTTTATTTCTTTAGCGGTTTTGTCGATCTCTTCTCCCCAATGGTCATTGACCGTATTGAACACGATGTTGCCTTTGGTATCCATTAAGGCGTATCCTCTGAAAGCGGTGTCGCCATTTTTCATATCCGTCCGTTCAATCAATTCCATATTAGGATCTGATACGAATGGAAGACTGTGGCCTATTTCTTCTTCAAGCGCATTATACAGCTCAAGCTGCTGCTCGGGCTGGTCATTGCTGACGATATACATGTTCACGTCCATGCCTTCTAATTTATCCATGTTCTGATGCAACTCGACCAGTTGCTGCTGGCAGAGTCCTCAGGTGTAGGTGGTGATAAAAAAGAAAAGGGCTGGCTTGTCCTGCGGAAAAGTCACTTCATTGCTGTTCTGATCCTTTAAGGTAATCGGATCTTCGGCCTGATCCTGGCCGCAGGCCGTCAGGATAAGAAGAACGATTGCCATTAAAAGCATAAGTTTTCTTCGCATAATATCTCCATTTCCTTGTAAAGTTTTATGTAAATGCTCTTATCATTATGGCAATCTTTTTAACATTTCTCAACTAAGATGCCTGTTACCTTAAGGGTATAGAGGGTACTTGACTAGATATAAATAGAAGGTAATTTGTAAAGGCTCTGTTGGTTATTATTAAATGGATTTTGCAAATAGAAACTAGATCCAAAATTCCTCAAACTTAGTTCAATCGCAGACCCTTCCTACTCTTTTCGCGAAGAAGAATAGCATGATTCTTGTGATAATCTTAACTAGAAATACAAGCAGAATAGAGTGGAACCATTTCCAGCTTTCTAGAAATTGTAGTGTATTCGTTTTCCTTTCAAGGAAAATTTCGTAAAGACCTTGAGGTAAGCTGAATAATATAAGCTTTTTCAGAATTTCTGGAAAGCTGGCTTTCAAGGTGGACTGGCAATACCAAATGGATAAATAGGGGCAGACGAAAAAGTCATAGGCGATATTTATTTTTGTCAGACGAGGAAATAGCCTGACTGGATATTTCACTTTCCCTGTTTTGACCAGAGCACAATTGAAAAAATAATTGACGATGCAGCTGGCGAAAAATAATGGCAGCCACGTTTTAGCAGAAGGTTTTTTAAACAAGGTAGGTAAAGATATAACCCCAAAAATAATGCCGGCTATCACGATTATACGTGCAGTCATAACAAACACACTCCTTATCATAAGAGTGTGCGTTTTTGGGCTTATTTATTACAATGGGTTATGTAAATGGTGGGATTCTCTAGAGGATGTATTTGCTTCGCTGTACTTTATAGATTAGCTGATCGAGCTTTTCACTGTACATGAGCGTTTCTGGATGTGACAATCCCTTTCTTTTTCCTACAGAAATCATCTTTTTGCGCAATCATCGATTTCAATATGAAGTTTTTTAATAGTAGTCGAAGTCATGGTCATATATTCGGCTCCTAATCCGGGATTGATAAATTACTATATTCTATTATCGACAAATTAACCTGCAAATAAACAGATTCGACAAAACTTATAAAAACATTACAATTTTCAACAACAGGAGCCATTTAGTACGTATGACCCAGGACGAATTGTTCGCATTTATATTCTTGTAATCTATTATTCTTCCACATTTTACAATAAGTTATAACCGCCTTAACACTTCATCTCTATTCTTAATGTGTAACAAATTAAGAGATAGGAGATGGAGAATTTGAAAAAGAAAATGATTTCGGCGATAGGTGCAGTTGTAATTGGTCTTAGTGCTACTGTTGGGGGAGGAGCGGCGATGGCAAAAGATAAGTATAAAGAAATCGTGAATGTTTCTCACCGCGGGGCGTCTGCTTATGCACCAGAGCATACGGTGATTTCCTACGAAATGGGTGAAAAAATGCATGGTGATTATATTGAAATAGACCTTCAGATGACGAAAGATGGACAGCTCATTGCAATGCATGATGTTAAGCTTGACCGTACTACAAATGGTTCGGGGCTCGTAAAAGATTTTACCCTTGAAGAAATCCGGGAGCTTGATGCAGGCAGCTGGTTTAATGAAAAATATCCGCAATTTGCTAATCCGGAATATGAAGGGTTAAAGGTTCCAACACTTGAGGAGGTTTTTCAGAAGTTCGGCAAAAATAAGAGCTATTACATAGAAACAAAGTCACCGGACGTGTATCCTGGCATGGAAAAAGAGCTTACTCGCCTTGTCGACAAGTATGATATTAACAAAGAAAAACTTCTTGTTCAGTCATTCAGCGTTGAAAGTCTAAAGGTGATGCATGAATTAGATCCATCCATTAAACTGGTTCAATTAATCTCTTATAAAACGAATGCAGCAATTACCGACTTAGAAATTGAGGAAATAAAGCAATATGCAATGGGTGTTGGACCGAACCATACTTACCTGAATGAAGTATATGTACAAAATATCGTGAACAGCGGACTTGAACTGCACCCTTACACAGTCAATGATAAGGAAAGAATGAAGCAGCTAATTGACTGGGGAGTAACGGGTATGTTTACAAACTATCCTGATTTGCTTCATGAAGTGAAGAAAGGGAAATAATAGAGAATGGCCCCGGGGATTTTTCACCGGGCCATTTTTGTGTGCTGGAAAAGTAGGTCCGTACTAGAGCTGCTAATATATCTTATAAGTTGCTAATTAAAACAGAAAGTTGCTAATAAAAACAGAAAGTTGCTAATATAAGTTCTTTCGCAGAAAAAGTGAAAACAGTTTCCCAACTCCATAATAGTGTAAAATTGATATAACAAAGTTCTAAAAAGGGCTTGAACAAGTTTTTTCAAAGTGATATGATTTTTTTTGAAGTTAAGTTCATAAATCTGTCACATTTTGATTTGAGATAGCGAACCTGTCGTCGGTTAAAGTGTCACAAGGTATGAAAACGATTAACAGTTGGTCCTTAAGTAGCGAATCCTGCTTGATACTAACCGTCAATCTTTCTTCTGCATACACATAAGTGTGAATGCCGGAGAGATTGGCGGTTTTTTTATTTCAAGAAACCTTTCCTGTAACCGTTTTACATACATAAAAACAGGGATTGAGCTTCACAAGGTTCTTTTTAAAGGGGAGAGCCTATTTATTGAGGGGGAAGAGAAGTGAAAAAGACAAAAAATCGGTGGCTGATCGCCGCTTCCGCAGTGGGAATCCACATTTCAATCGGTTCCGTCTATGCGTGGAGCAACTTCACCAATCCATTGATTGAGGAGTTTGGCTGGACATCGAAGCAGGTACAATTAACATTTAGTTTGGCGATTCTATTTTTAGGGTTGTCTGCAGCCTTTCTGGGGCATTTCGTCGAAAAACATGGTCCGAGAAAAGCGGGACTGCTTGCAGCGGGATTTTTCGGAGCAGGTATGCTGGGCGCTGGTCTTGCAGTAAACCTTGGTTCCTTGCCATTTTTGTACATAACTTATGGTGTACTGGGTGGAATCGGATTGGGAGTGGGCTATATTGCTCCAGTATCCACACTGGTAAAATGGTTCCCTGACCGCCGCGGATTTGCAACGGGCCTTGCGATTATGGGATTTGGTTTCGCCGCAGCGGTAGCAAGCCCAATTATGGACACACTTATTAAATCTGTCGGTACGGCTAATACATTCTACATTCTAGGTGCCGCGTACCTAATCATCATGGCATTATCTTCTTTATACTTAGAACGGCCGCCTGCCGATTGGGCACCAGAGGGCATGAAGGAAAAAGCCAAAGCTGGAAAAATCAAAATCAAACAGGATTTGGCACAGTTAACAGCGAATGAAGCTGTCAAAACATCCCGCTTCTACTATTTGTGGATTATGCTATTTATAAACGTAACATGCGGTATTGCGATCCTATCAGCCGCGAAGCCTTTGGCACAGGAAAGCATAGGATTAACAACAGCAGAAGCAGCAACACTTGTTGGCGTGCTGGGCATATTCAACGGATTGGGACGCCTGGCATGGGCATCCATCTCTGATTATATTGGCCGCCCGAACACGTATACGATTTTCTTCGTATCACAGATTGCTTTATTTCTGCTATTGCCTCACACAAAAGAAGCTATGCTGTTCCAAATTATGCTGGCCATTGTATACACGATGTACGGTGGAGGATTTTCGTCCATCCCGGCATTCATCGGGGACGTTTTTGGAACGAAGCAGCTTGGCGCGATCCACGGTTACATCCTTACAGCTTGGGCAGCAGCCGGGTTGGCAGGTCCAATGTTTGCTGCATGGATGAAGGATTCAACAGGAAGCTATGCTTCAAGCTTAACAAGCTTTGCGGGACTTTTTGTTGTAGCATTAGTCGTTTCCATTCTAATTCGATTTGATATTAAAAAATTACGCAAACAAAATGAAGCTAATGAGCGATTAGCAAGTTAATTTTATTAACATACAACCAGGTCTGGCACTTGGCAGCGATCCTGCTAAAGACTAACCACCGAAGAATCCGCATCTTTTTAAGAGGCTGTTTCGCGGTGGTTTTTTCTTTTTAAACAGGGCAGATGGGCTATGTTTGCACTATTAGCCCATATACAATAGTAAAAAGTTATTTAACCATCGAGAATTCAGAGAGATTTTTCTCTATAAAAATATTAGGACTAGCATTAAATCTAAGGAGTGTTACACGTGGGAAAAACGATACATCCAGGGCCTCAGAAGAAAAAGGCTATGCCAGATCCAAAGCATTGGGTAAGCCCTGTGCCATTCGGGCTCGGTAAAATTAAGCCAAAGCATATGAGAGACACAGCAAAAATCCTTTGGGAAAACAAAGATAACCTCGGCTATGCCACCAATATTTTAACAAAAGGTGTTTGCGACGGCTGTGCGCTTGGCGTTTCCGGACTTTATGACCAAACTTTAAAAGGACCGCATGTTTGTACAACTAGATTGAATGTTCTTCGCTTGAATACAGCCGGTGCAATCAAACCTGAAATTCTGCATGCGGATATTGATGAGTTAAGAAAATATGACAGCACGGAACTTCGTAAATTGGGACGCATTCCGTACCCTATGATCCGCAGGAAAGGCGAGCGTAAATTCTCAAGAATTACGTGGGATGATGCGATGAATATGATCGCAGAAAAAATGAAGGTGCTGGATCCGAAGCAATATGCATTTTACCTGACAAGCCGCGGAATCACGAATGAGTCGTATTATGTGGCCGGAAAAGTAGCCCGCTTCCTTGGCACGAACCATATCGATAACGCGAGCCGCATCTGCCATTCGCCTTCAAAAACTGCTTTGAAGCGTTCAATCGGGGTAGGAGCTTCAACAGCAAACTATCTGGACTGGATTGGAACGGACGTCCTCTTATTCTGGGGAAGCGTAGCATCCAACAGCTCGCCGGTTTCATCCAAGTACATGCTTGAGGCGAAGAAAAACGGCACTAAAATCATTGTCGTAAATCCATATAAAGAGCCTGCGATGGATAAATACTGGATTCCTTCGAACCCGGAGTCAGCGTTATTCGGAACAAAAATTGCGGATGACTTTTATCAGGTAAACATTGGCGGAGATATTGCGTTCATGCATGGAATCATGAAGCATTGGTTTGACATGGAAAAGCAGCAGTACGGCTCTGCGATTAATCATACGTTTGTGAACGAGCATGTGAACGGCTATCAGGATTTAAAGCAGAAAGTGAAAGAACAATCATGGGATGACATTGTGGAATCATCCGGTGTAAGCAGAGAACGCATTATTGAGCTTGCGGAGCTATTGGCAAATAGTAAAAATGCTGTTTATGCCTGGGCACTTGGCTTGACCATGCATTCTTTTGCAACAGATAATATTTCACAGGTTGCCAACCTTGCATTACTTCGCGGCCATCTTGGCAGAAAGCATAACGGATTAATGCCATTCCGTGGCCATTCATCTGTACAGGGCAGCGGCGAAATGGGAGCGGATCCGTTCGTTCTTCCTGGCGGAGATTTCTACGGAGACAATTTTACCCGCATCCAAAACCTTTGGGGCTTTGAGCTGCAAAAATGGCAGGGTGATATTGTTGGGGTAACATTGGAAAACATTATGCTGCCAGAGGACCATGAGCGTAAAATCAAGCTTTACTATCTTTCCGGCGGTAATTTCCTTGAAACGATGCCAGATCCGGACTTTATAGAAAAAGCATTATCAGAACTGGACATCCGTGTCCACCAGGATATTATTTTAAACACCTCCACTTTGGTTGACGCCAAAGAAGCCGTTATCGTTCTTCCTGCAAAAACCCGATATGAGCAAGAGGGCGGCGGTACTTCTACCTCGACAGAGCGCATGGTGTACTTCAGCCCGGAAATTGAGGGGAATAAGAACAAAGTGCAAGAAGCCCGTGAAGAGTGGAAGATTTATATTGACCTTGCAAAACGCGTGAAGCCTGAGACAGTTCATTTGGTTGATTTTAAGAATGCAAAGGAAATCCGCGAGGAAATTGCTCTGGCAAATCCAAGCTATGATGGCATTCAGCATCTGAAGAAAGCGGGGGATGTCTTCCAATGGGGCGGCGCGTGGTTATGTGAGGATGGAATCTGCCCGACTCCGGATGGAAAAGGTCATCTGATTACGGTAGATATTCCCGACCTTGGCAAAAAAGAAGGCCAGTTCATTGTTACATCACGCCGCGGTAAGCAATTTAACTCCATGGTGTATAAAGAGGTAGACCCGCTGAATGGTGCCGGCCGCTATGACGTATTGATGAACGAAGAAGATGCACAGGATCTAAGCATCGCTGAAGGCGAAGGAATTGTGCTCTATAATGGATTCGGCGTATTCCAGGGAAGAGCCAAATTCGTCGACATCGCCCGCGGCAACGTTGAAGTCCACTTCCCAGAAGGAAACTTCCTATTGCCAAGAGGACGCTACGAAAAATTCGCCGGAATTCCAGACTACAACATCACTGTAACCCTTGAAAAAGCAGACCGATACAATGCCCGGAAAGATGTTCAATATAATGAAAAACACATTGCTGATGACGAAATTGATGCACCTGCATAAGTGAGGAGAGATGGCTTTGGGCCATCTCTTTTTTATTGTGGAAAGGAAATGATGGCAGGTGATCGGATTCACGACGAAAAGGGAGTGGCAGTGTGGAGTATGGTAGGTAATCCGAGTGTTTAGCGACGAAAAGGGAGTGGCAGTGGTGAATATAGTAGATAATCAGAGCGATTAACGACGAAAAGGGAGAGGCAGTGGTGAATATGGTAGATAATCAGAGCGATTAACGACGAAAAGGGAGCGGCAGTGAGGAAATGGTAGATAATCAGAGTGATTAGCGACGATATGGGAGAGGCAGTGGTGAATATGGTAGATAATCAGAGCGATTAACGACGAAAAGGGAGAGGCAGTGGTGAATATGGTAGATAATCGGAATGATTTACGACGATAATGAAGGCACAATGAGGGAAATGGTAGTTAAACAGAGCATTTAACGACGAAAAAAGGAACAATAAACAAAATGGCATTTAATCTTTGTACCTTACAGCGATTTCGTTGGGACTTTAATTACTCGAATCATCAAAATCATAGCAACCTGTTCAGCCTAAAAAAATATAAAGGATTTTATCTGCATTATAAATTTTAATCTGAATTAAAATAGATTCTCTCCTTTTTTATAACCGAATTGGTTCTTTTACCCTATCAGCCAGTTATCCGAAAGAGTAGGCATAAAAGTTAGCTCTTTTCCGGAAACCCCATATTCCAATTTTTCAGTTAAAAGTATTTAGGCGTTAACCCAAAATTCCTACAATATCTAAAATAGGCTCGTCCTTCTGCGACATCGCTTATTTGCCTTCGTCTATTGTAGTGAGGTGAAAATAATGAAGAAAATCAAACAGATTTTTACAGCAGGTATTATTTCTCTGGCGGTTATTATTTCAGGGGGAGCGGTTATGGCGGATCACAGCCCAGATAAAGAGATGGTTGTGGTTGAGAAAGGAGATACTCTTTATGCACTTGCAAAAAAGCATCATATGAGTGTAGCCCGTATTTCAGAGCTGAATCATCTTGATGGCTCCACCATTTATCCTGGACAGCGCCTGATTCTTTCAGAGGATGAGGATGCATACCATAAGATTATGGCTGGTTCTTTTAGTAAAAAAGAAAATGCAGTAAACCGGGTTTCTCTACTACAGAAAAAAGAGATCCCAGCAGCCTTAAGCACGGTAGTTATAAAAGGTAAAACACATTACCGCGTACAGGCAGGTGCTTTTAAAAATAAAAAGAATGCCGAGAAGCAATTAGAGGCAGTGAAGAAAGCAGGCATAAAAGATGCTTACATTCACGCTGAAAAGCCGCTTCAAATTTTCGGCTTAGCACCTGGTGATGCTTATGAAGACATCAAATTCAGAATGGGAGAGCCGAAAAAATCGGAAACTTATTTAAATATTGAAAGTCTTTTTTACCAAAATGATGGAGCCGGGGTAAGGGTGACCATGAATATGAAGGATGGCACCATTGGCAGTCTGGCCGTTTATCCGGAATATCTAAGCGAACGGATGTTTCCGGCTATGCCATTTACCAAGGAACAGGTTATAGAGGAATATGGCCAGGCAAACAAAAAAGAGGCTGTCACTTGCTACGAATCAGCAAAGTGTGAGGAGTTAACCTACCAGCTTGACAATCATGAACTTAAAGTGCGAATTGATCGCGATGGCTCAACAGTTCAATTTATGGAATTAACAAATTTAATTTATCGCTAATAGCCAGTCGGAGGTACCAGAGCCTCCGACTTTTCTATTGTAAAAAAAGGAATACGGGTCCTCCTCCAAGAATAATAATTAACTTAGGTCTTTTTTACTAATGGGAGGCATTTTAAATGAAACCAAAAAAATGGACATCCAACAAGGAAGACGGTGGATTTGGTACTTTAATGTTGGGCGAAAAGCCGGAACAGCTTCCAGAGAAAACGTTTATTTCGCTTACGAGAGGCGAGGGACTAAATTTTGCACAGCTAGCGATCAATAATTTTTTAACGCTAATGGTGATGAACCAGATGAAAAAAGCGCCAGGCCTGCTTTATGCAGAGTTGATCGGGGAGTTGAAAAAAGGAAGAGGCACCGGCCAGACGATGACCGTTTGGGATGGGAAGACCATGCCGCAATTCCGTAATAGGAATAACCACAGTTTTGCGATGAAATTTTTCGGATGGGTGATTCACCGGAGAAATACTAAAACCTATTACTTGACTTATTCAACAAACGGAACAATCCCCACAGGGTCGGAGGCAACAAAAATTGTAAAGGAATACGGCAAGTTTTATGATGGAGGTGTGCTGGCAAGGAAGGCCACACCGCCAAATTTTGGGGAAGATAAGAAGACCTCATAGGGAAAAAATCACACGATATTTTCCTGCACTTTTCTAAAAGATTGTTGTTTTTTTTATAGATTTTGTAAATAAAAACATGGGTAAATAAGGTTGGTTGATTGGAGCATCCTGGAGCGGAAATCAACCTCTACTGGTTACTTGTTTGAAAAGCAACAAAGTTTGCGAAAGCAGCCTTTTCCTAAAAAAGGAATGACTAATTTAAATGACTTTTTATTATTTAGGTTTTTTATTCCCTCATTTTGCTGCTGCTTTCTTTTTCAGAAGATTTTCGAATCAAACCTATCATTCCGCGCGTCATTAAGAATGTGGCTGCAATGGATGAAAAGCTATATAAGGAATTCCATGATTTTTTGTATTTAATTAATTTTGTTTTTTTCTCAAGGAAGTGTTCTGCTATCGCGGACGGAGCACTGAAAAGCAGGCATTTTATCAAAATATCCTTGATGCCGGAATGCCGGGTTACCTGATTGAAATAAACACATGTTATAGGGAAAATTAGATAACTGAACAATACGCTTACATCAAATGTTTTAAACAAATTGACCGGATATTTCAGATATCCTTTACGTACCAGTAGGTTATCAAGAAATGTGGCGATATAGCTTTTTAAAAAGAAGATTAAGAGCCAGTCCTTTATCGGGGGTTTTCTGACAAGGTTAATAAATAAAGCTATCCCAATAACGAATAAAGTCCGCAAAACACTTTTTTCAAATTTCCTGCCCAAATTAAATCCCCCTTATCATATATGGGATATTCTGTCCCATTTTAAGGAGAATTTGTATGAAAGTTTTTCAAGTCGCTCGTATGAAATAAATTCAGGAAATTATTACCATTGAACTGAAGATGAAATTATTTTATTATAATAAAACAAGCTGCATTGTACGTAATCATAATAAAGTTTTAACCTTTAAGCTGTAATAGGGAGTTTAACATCGAAACAGGAATGACAAGCCTCCGTCTATACGACAAGGAGGACAGGCAGGAATGTTTTTGCAAACACCCACTTTGAGGAGTGGTGGTTTAAAACTTTCTTATAACCAGTTACGGCAAGAGCGGCTACATACAATTGTTCTCAAACCAGTTTCCAATCGGAGGCTGGTTTTTTTGTATTTATAATTTGATGATTGTTGAGATAATACTTCCCATTTTCATTCCTTTTCCTCTGGGGTTTACGCTGATTTGGAGAAGCAAACTTTGATTAATTCCCTTTGACCCCATAGATGATGCAGCCGACTCCTCCCAGCACCCACAATATTTTTGCAAGTGAAACTTTGTCAGTCATTCCGGTAAGCCCGATTACAGTCGTTAATAGGAGAACCGGCGGACCAATGAGGGCAAGTGAGCTGTTCATGATTAAAGCTTTTTCTATATCATTTATTCTTAAAATTAAAAGGGCAACAAAGATTTCTAGGCTTCCTGAAACCAGACGTAAAAGCGCCATGGCCAGAATCGCCTTATCGAGAAAAATAAACATATTATTACCTCCTAGACCATCCTGTCAATCATTATATGTATAACCTCTCATTTGAAGGACAAGTTTTCGTGAAATCCTTTAAAAACACCTTATATTTCAAATGTGTTACAAATGTTACGATTTACAATTTGCGGAAATCATCTAAAACTGCATGAGATGCTCCGGTAGACAATTTGATTCAAAGTGGTGCTATTCCTTTCAAAACTTTTTCAAACAAGAATTTCCCTGATTGGAGGATGCCTAAGAGGAAAATTTTAGTTATTTTGAGCTTGCTTCTTTCCAAAAATAACCTTCTTTTAACCTGGCTGTAATCAGTGATTCTGCCGTTTTTAGTACAATGAAAGGCAAGGGGGTTACGCGATGGAAAAAGATATTTTGAGTTATGACGATTTATTGGATATGCTGGATGACTTTTTAAGAGAGCCAAAGCCATTTTGGGAGAGTTTTTATGAAGATCGCGAGAGAGACATTCCTTTTTTCAAGGTGAAAGGGCCGGACGAGAACCTGGCTGAGTATGTGGAAAATGGGCTGAAGCCGCTAAGAATGCTTGAGTTAGGATGTGGGCCGGGCAGGAACGCCATTTTTATGGCCCAAAATGGAGCCAGGGTTGATGCCATTGATCTTTCTGCAAAAGCAATCGAATGGGCTCGAGAAAGGGCAGTTGAGGCAGAAGTTGATGTTAACTTTGTCTGCACCTCTTTGTTTGACTACGAATATAAGCCTCATACATATGATTTTATTTATGACTGCGGAATGTTTCATCATTTGCCGCCGCACCGTCGCCTGACGTATCGAGCAATCCTAAAAAGAGCACTGAAACCCCGCGGGCTGTTTGGACTGGTCTGCTTTAACACAGATGGGGCATTGGATACTTCGGACTGGGATGTTTACCGGAGCGGCAGTCTAAAGAGAGGCATTGGCTATTCAGAAAATAGGCTGAAAGCTAATTTTATGGAGGAGTTTGATATCGTGCAGTTTAGGCGGATGAAAAAAGTCCAGCAGCCTAATGAGGTGCTCGGAGAAGATTTCTTATGGACCTGTTTGATGCGAATTAAATGATAATATAAAAACAGTGTCCGGAAATGGACACTGTTTTTTTAATGAAAGCCTTTAGTCTTTCTTCCTCTTCATAGCATCGGCAACAAATTCAACTTCTGTTCCGACAATAATTTGTAAATTCGTTTTGCTAAGCTTCATTATGCCTTTTGCACCATGTGCTTTCAGGGAGTTTTCTTGAACTTTTTCCATGTCCTTAATGTTTAGGCGCAAACGTGTCGCACAGTTATCAATAGAAGAAATATTTTCTTTTCCGCCAAGGTCATTAATAAAATGGGTTGCCATTCGTTCATATTTGTTACTTCCTTCAGGAGCGGCTGCTTCTGGAACAACTTCGTCCTCTGTTTCTTCTTCGCGGCCAGGTGTTTTCAGGTTGAGCGCTTTAATCAATCCATAGAAAATGACGAAGTACAGAACCGCATAAATGGCACCGATACCTAGCAGTAAAACAGGCTTTTCAGCAATATTAAAGTTCAAGGCGAAATCGATCGCTCCAGCCGAGAAGGTGAAACCATCGCGGATTCCCAATAAAGTGGTAACCCACATGGATAAGCCCGTTAATACGGCATGAACTCCATAAAGCAGGGGAGCTATAAACATAAATGAAAACTCAATCGGTTCTGTGATTCCTGTAAGGAAAGAGGTTAATGCCAAACCGATAAACATCCCGGAGACTGCTTTTCTTCTTTCCGGCTTTGCTGCAGCGATAATGGCAAAAGCAGCTGCCGGAAGTCCAAACATCATAACAGGGAAGAATCCGGTCATATAAGCCCCAGCTGATGGGTCTCCAGCAAAGAAACGGGCGATGTCCCCATTAACCCCTTCAAATTCCCCAAATTGAAACCAAAACAGGCTGTTTAATACGTGGTGTAAGCCTAAAGGGATAAGCAGACGGTTTAAAAATCCGAAAAGTCCTGATCCTACAGCACCCAATCCAATTATCCAGTTGCCCAATGCATCAATCGCACCCTGGATAGGAGGCCAGGCAAATCCGGCAATGGCTGCCAGAAGAATCATCGTAACAGATGTTATAATCGGCACAAATCTTCGTCCGCTGAAGAATCCAAGCCATTCCGGGAGCTTAATATCATGAAAGCGGTTGTATAATAATCCAGCAATAATACCAGCAATAATCCCGCCAAGTACACCCATATTGATATTCTCATCAATCGCAACTGCACCTTCTGTTAGAACTAGAAAGCCGATTGCTCCAGATAGGGCCGCAGCGCCGTTATTGTCTTTTGCAAATCCCATTGCAACCCCTATAGCGAAAATCAATGCCAGGTTGGCAAATATAGCATTACCTGCATTAGCGATGAATTCTATGCCTAATAAATCTTCTTGTCCAAAGCGAAGCAAAAGGCCAGCAGCAGGCAAAACAGCGATAGGAAGCATCAATGCCTTACCAATTCGTTGCAAGAATCCTAACATGTTTATCTCTCCTTTTATTGAAAGTAAAATTAAGAAAGCGTTTTATCGAACTGTCGTTATCATACCAAAATATTAATATAGTTGTCTATACCAATTTTCAAAGAAATTATTTATTAAATTTAGAAAAAAATTTAATTTACATATAAATACAGTTTGTGGGCTAACCATTAAACGTATTATTGGTATAGACAACTATACTGAATGATGTTACGATACATATCGTAAAAGGGTGATAGTTTTTTTATCTTGTTTAAAAATATGAAGATATATACAAGCCTGATTAATTCGAAAGGTTTTTATAGGAATTAACCATACAACTTGGACAGAAGATATTTTAAACAGGGTCAGCTAGGAGGAAATGAATGATGAACATTTTAAAAGTGAAAAACTATGAAGAAATGAGCAAAGCTGCCGCGGATCATATCATTAATAAAATCCGCCAATATCCTAAAATAACGCTGGGCTTGGCAACCGGGGGCACCCCTGTTGGAACATATAAGAACCTGATACAAGACCACCTTCATAATGGTACATCCTACAAGAAGGTTACTACATTTAATTTGGATGAATATATTGGCCTCGCTGGTGAAAATAGCAACAGCTATCGCCATTTTATGAACTTGAATCTATTCGGCCATTTGGATATCCAAAAGCAAAAAACGCACATTCCAAGCGGGGTTGCTAAAGATATGGAAGAGGAATGCCAGAACTATGAAAAGGCGCTCGAAAGCCATGGAGGCATTGACCTTCAAATTTTGGGTATTGGAAGCAATGGCCATATCGGCTTCAACGAACCGGGAACACCGTTTTCCACTAAAACTCATATTGTTGATTTAACTCCTTCCACAAGGGAAGCAAACGCAAGATTTTTTTCAGATATAACTGAAGTACCAACCCAGGCGATTACAATGGGAATCTCAACAATTATGCAAAGCAGGGAGATCCTTCTGCTCGTATCCGGAGAATCAAAAAGTGAAGCCTTGCAGCAGCTTTTGTATGGAGATATAGATGAACAATTTCCAGCGTCTGTTCTTAGATTGCATCCCAATGTAAATATTATCGTCGATGAAGCCGCACTTTCCGCTTCTAGAGTGAAAGTGTAAACAGGGGGTTTTTGATAATGCTTGAACAATACCTGAACGAAATTAAGGGGCTATTGGATGTAATTGAAAAAGATGAAGAACAAAGCTTGAAGAAAGCTGCAAAGGCTATTGCAGAATGCATCCAAAACAATGGGATTGTCCATGTCTTTGGCTGCGGGCATTCCCATATGCTCGGGGAAGAGCTGTTTTACCGGGCAGGGGGTCTTGCTCCTATCAACCCTATTTTAATTGAGGATTTAATGCTTCACAAAGGAGCAGTCCGGTCCTCTACTCTGGAAAAACAGAATGATTTTGCTGAACATTTTATGCAAAACGTTGATATACAAGCCACTGATGTAGTAATCGTTGCCTCTACATCAGGCAGAAATCCAGTCCCAATCGATGTGGCAGAACTATCGAAAGCGAAGGGAGCTTTTGTGATTACTGTAACTTCCCCGCGCTATGCTGAAACTCAATCCTCTCGCCACAGCAGCGGAAAATATTTATATAACTCTGCAGACCTTGTCATTGACAATCATATTGAAGCCGGAGATGCACTATTGAAGGATCCTTCCATGGGAACCCGATTTGGATCTGCTTCATCGATTGCCGGGCTGGCAATTGTGAATAGCGTAATGGTGGAAGCCGTTGAGATTATGCTTAAAAATAATTTTGATCCGCCCATCTTTAAAAGCGGAAATGTCGATGGAGCGGAAGACCATAATCGGATACTGGTTGAAAAGTATAAAAAGAGGATTCCGATTCTGGAAGGTTAACGGCGGCTGGGTGATAGGATGAAAACAAATATGAACATAATCCAAGCTATTGAAGACGCCAGGCAAGCAATGATTGAGAGTATAAATTCCAATGGCTTGGCAGATAGACAAACCTTGAAACTAAGCCAGAAGCTGGATGAGCTGATTTTTTATGCACAAAATAAAGCAACTCATAAGGAGAACATTCAATCTGCATATCCAAAATAAAATGCAGCCGCATTTCCTGTATAAACAGCTTGAAGGTGCGGCTGCATTTGTGAACTTTACGAATAAACGGTAAAAACTTGCGAAGAACTGGTGAAATCTTGCGAACAAATGTCTGAAACTTGCGAACAAAATGAAGAAACTTACGAACAATCAATGAAACGATCAAATCAGTAAAAATATTCCTGATATTTTAAACCTGAATATGGTTCCGGACCTTCAAGTTTGGGACCATTTTGTCATGTACGGATCTTTTTTTAGGTGAATTCTCAAAAAACGAGCAGCTCACTGGTATTCTAGTCGGCGCCCCTATCGCTGAACAGCATCAAATAAGCAGCTGCTTTTTTCTATTAAAGCAGTAATTTATTCATATAATTTTTATAAATGGTGCATCCTACCAATTGGAGGTGCAATTTATGAAGCCATTTTCACGGTCCATATTAATCATTATGATGATTCTTCCTTGGCTGACCATGCCTTTTATTAAAAAAAGTGAATTCAGAAGGTTTCTACCGGCAGCTATCTTAATGAGCATTTTTACTAAGCTTTTGAACATAGTGGCATACAAACGCAACTGGTGGGAATTTTATACGAGCATTCTCCCTAAAGTAAAAGCTGAGACTGCTTTCATCCTTGGACCGTATTTTTTGGCATCCTTTTGGGTTCTAAAATTGGCGTATGGCAAATTCAAAAAGTATATGATTATGAACGGTGTCTTACATATTTTATTTGCATTTCCCGGAATTGCATTTTTAAAATGGGCGGGGATAGGGACGTTAGCTCGAGTCAATAATATTCAGCTAACAGGTATTCTCTTGCTTAGAGCTGTTTTATTATATAGTTTCCAGCTTATTGTTGATGCTGTTCGGAAAAGGAAGTCTGTTCATAAAAAATATTTTTAACCCTATCCGGAGTACCATGATTTGCAAATAAAACAATGAAATCTGCAAGTATACTATTATGGACCGGCTTGGCCCCCTAATTTCGGACACATACTCGACTTTTCTTGTCTATTCACAGTTTTTTATTTTTTCTATCCTTCTTCACTTTTTGCATAATAGATGATTGCACTCAAGCGTCAAGCCCACTACGCTTGACCCTTTCGCTTCATCATCTATGAGCGGTTTAAGTGAAGAAGGAGCACCTTTGCGATGCTATAAGCTAATCGCCATTTCTTCTGTATTTCCTAGCTCTTTATATAAATCATGAAACTCAAGAGGGGCCCTGTAATTCAAACTCCCATGAAATCTTCGCAAATTGTAAAACTCCATAAATTCATCTATCCGAAAATAGGCCTCCTCAAAGCACTCAAAAGTATACCTACGGTAACACTCCCGTTCAATCACACTGTGAAATGATTCAATGAATGCATTTAAGTTAGGAGATTTAGGTGGGATTCTTTCATGGTATATCTTGTTTTCCGCACAAAACTCCCCGAAGTGATAACTGACAAATTGAGGGCCATTATCGGTTCTTATAATGATACTATATTCATCTTTTTCGTTAGATTTATAAACCTGCCGAGTCTTTAATGCCTCTTTAAGCATGTTTGTAATATCTTTTGCTTGGCACTTTGAACCTCGATAATATCCAACGATACTCCGGTCAAATACATCAATGGCACTAGCCAGAAAAAAGAACCTTCCACTCTTCTCAATGGATCCGTACTTAATGTCTAGCTGCCATAGTTGATTAGGCTGCGTGATCATATGCTGTTTAGCCATTCTTCTGGGGAATTTTGATTGAGCAATTCGTTTCGGTAATAGAATATCTAACTTCGCACATAACCGGTAAACCTTCTTTTTATCAATCACAAGGTTATGTTGTTTTTGAAGGTAATGAGTCAGCTTCTTATACCCGTAAATTCCTTCTTCTCCTTCGATGGCTTCCATCAAAAATTCTTCTATCTGCTCGTCTGGAATTTTTTCTCCTGTGTTTGTCAAAGAATACCCCGGAAAAGGTCTTCCTCTTTTGACATCTGTAGATGTCTTTTCCTTATTCTGCTCGTAATAGTACATGGATCGAGAAACCTCCAATGCTTTCATCGCCCTATTAATAGGGAAGCCTTCAGATACCCAAAGCTCAACCTCTGCCAAACGCTCCTGTACGGTCACTCTCTTTTTTTTAATAAATTCTTTAACATAGCTACTTCAAGTTCTTTTTCTCCAAGAAGCTTCATGGCTTGTTCGTATTTTTCCATTAACTCATCCTTAGAAGGATCTTCAGAAAGCCTCACTGTACCTTCATTATCCATCAAGTCCTGAACTTCATCTTCATAGGTTCTCATCCAGGCTCTTAAAGTTTCTCTTGAAATACCTGCTTTACGGGCAATGGAAGAAATGTTCCCTGTCTCTATAGCCATCCGAACATATTTCTTCTTAACATCTTCAATAATATCAATTCTTTGTTTGGGCATTTGGACACTCCTTTCCTCATAGAATCCTTACCTCTAGTTTACTTTTTCCAGTAGGTTCGTGTCCAAATGATTAAGGGGTCCTAAAAGGGACGGCCCCCAAACGGGGTTCGGATACAAAATAAACCGCTCTGGACGCAGATCCATGAGCGGTTTTTTTAGTCTTACAATGCATCTTTGATTACTTTTTTTGAATAAAGCACGGACAAAATACCGAAAATCGAGTAAAGGACGGTGTAGAGCACCATCACTACAATCATCGGAGTCCAAAGTTCACTTCCAAACATGAACCAGCCAGATTTAACTGCAAAAAAGCTGTGCATCAGTCCAATTACAAGAGGAATTCCGAAGTTAAAGGCTTGTTTGGCCTGAATGCCGCGCAGCAAATCGCCCTGCGTAAAACCAAGCTTGCGTAAAATGGTGTAGTTTGGCTTTTCATCTTCACTTTGGTCCATTTGTTTAAAGTAAAGAATACAGCCTGAAGTAACCAGGAAGGTCAATCCAAGGAATCCGACGATGAACATCACTAATCCCATATTCATTTTTTGCCGGTTGCTCATTTCAAGCTGGGAATCGGCTCTTCCGATGAATTCTGTATTCTGGAAAAGCTCATTGGCTTTTTCGATCTTATCATTATCTATAAGATCGATACCGATATAAAGCGAGTTTTCCAGCTGAATTTCTGGATTAAGGTCCTTTTTTAATTGCGAATATACCTCTTCATCCACGATCGCAACTGGCATACCGCCAGCTGTAAAATAATATGGAAGCACAAATTCATCATTTAATCCCAAATAGTTTTGCTCAATCGAAACTGTTTTCCCTTTTAATTCAATGGCTCCTGTATCCTTAAATGTCATAAATCTTCCAAGGATATCATTCGTTCCCGTCAGCATCGCTTCTTCAGGATTCAGGTCAATGCCGGGGATAGATTGTTCACTTACAATTGGAAGATACATAGTGCTTGCCTTCATATTCATTTCTTCAATATTTACATCCAGTACATTCGCCATGTTTGCTTCTATCTGGAAAGTCTCTATTCGTTGTTCTTTATAATCCAAGCCTTCGTTTTTAAGGATCTTCTTAAACTTAGCTGCATCTTCATCATCTGTCATCGTGAAGTGGGCAGGCAGGCCTTCCTCAGCCGATTTTTCCGCCGAATAATAGGATATATAAGTTAGTGACAATAATCCGATTGCCAAAGCAGATACAGTCGTAATAATGGTTAATAACAGTGAGTTTGATTTCATACGGAACATGATTGATGACAAAGAAAGTACATTATTCACATTTAAGTAGCCGTCTTTCTTTTTGCGGACCATGTTTGCAATAAAGCTGACAGAACCTTTATAGAAAAGATATGTTCCGATAATGACCGTAGCCAGTATAAAAACCATTGCCATGAATAGTTCATTCACGCTTGAAAGATCTCCGCCGAAGAGGAGGGTAGAGACGTAATAGCCGGCAAGGATCAATACAATGCCTAGTACACCCATCAGCATTTCCCAGAACGATATCTTTTTAGCTTTTCCTTCTGCAACTGAAACCACCCTGAAAAGGGAGAGGATGGTCTGCCTTTTTATAAACGCAAAGTTTATCAGCATTATAAACAAATAAATCACTGAAAAAACAACAATTGTCTGTAAAAGTGCCTCTTCTGAAAAGTGCAATTCAGCGACACCTTCCACTCCCGTCATTTTAAAAAGAATCATAAGAATCAATTTTGAAAAAGAAAATCCAATAAAGATTCCAAAAACAAGAGAGCCAAAGTATAGCAGCAGGTTTTCAAGGCTCAGAAGCTTAAATATTTCGTTCTTTGTCATTCCGATCAATTGAAAAAGTCCAATTTCCTTGCTGCGCCTTTTTATAAAAATATTGTTGGCATACAGAAGAAAGATCGAAACAATCACGACAAGCAGAATGGAGGCAGTCCTTAACGCGGCTGCGCCCTTAATAGATCCCTTTGTTTCCGTCATTGCCGGATCGTACTGCAGTGTCACAAAAGCGAAATAGAGAGCAACACTAAAAATGAGTGCAAACACATAGAGATAATAATTCTTAAGATTCTTTTTCAGATTTCGGAGAATGAGAGTATTAATACTCATGCTGAACACCGCCCAATACGCCTTGCGTTTTCATAATATCTTTGAAGAAGGACTGTCTGGATTGATCGCCCTTGTTCAGCTGTGTATAAATCTGGCCATCTTTAATAAAAACCACGCGGCTGCAATAACTGGCTGCAACTGGATCATGCGTCACCATGATGATGGTTGCGTTACGGATCTGATTCAAATCGCTTAGTTTATTCAATAAATCGGAAGCTGATTTCGAATCAAGTGCCCCGGTTGGTTCATCTGCAAAAATGATGCTTGGTTCATGAATAAACGCACGTGCCGCTGAAGTCCGCTGCTTTTGTCCGCCCGAGATTTCATTCGGGTATTTGTCTTTAAGGTCGAATATGCCCAGCTCATTTGCAACGGCTGCAAACTTTTCATCCGCTTCCCTTTTGGGCGTTTTGCTGATAGACAGGGGGAGGAGGATATTCTCCTTCACAGTCAGTGTGTCCAGCAGATTATATTCCTGGAAAATGAACCCCAAATGCTGCTTGCGGAATTGGGCGAGCTGCTTATCCTTTAAACCAGTCATTTCTTTTCCTTCAATATTTATTTCACCGGTGCTCACCCGGTCTATTGAGGAAAGAACATTAAGCAGAGTAGTTTTGCCGGATCCTGAAGCACCCATGATGCTGACAAATTCGCCTGCTTCAATCTGCAAATCGATGCCTTTCAAGACTTCCTGTTTATTAAATTTATTGCCGTAGCTTTTATGAATTTTATTGGCTTCAAGAACTATCATGTGTAACCATCCTTTTTTGAAATTTTTATAATATGCTTGTTAAAATTGCCCCGTTGATTTCTTTCAGTCACTCAGCGGACTGCATGCGTTTCGGAAACCTAACGGCGTCTCCCTTTGACATGCTTCTTCCGCATGACATTGGATTAGCTTCCTTGAATATAAACCGTACGATAGAAATGGAATGCATCTTCGGTGATTTTGTGATTTCCGCTCCAATCAACAGGGTGCCAAATCAAAAGTGAGCATTAACATAGCTTTATTATAAAAGTCTCTAATATCCATTTCCTTCGAATGAGCGAACAAATAAGAAGAGCATGTGACATTTTTGTCACATGCCTGTTATGCTGACAAATTCGTTTCGCTTCGGGAAGATCAGTATAAATGTCGAACCCTTTCCTGGCTGAGACTCCGCCAGTAGATTGATCTTCAAAGATTCTGCTGCTTTTTTTGCCAAATATAAGCCCATTCCAGAAGCAGTTTTGTCCTGATGGTTTACTGTTGAAGTAAAGCCTTTTTCAAATATACGCGGCAAATCCTTTGGA
Source organism: Cytobacillus sp. C11.1 (assembly GCF_058145115.1). Taxonomy (NCBI): domain Bacteria; kingdom Bacillati; phylum Bacillota; class Bacilli; order Caryophanales; family Bacillaceae; genus Cytobacillus; species Cytobacillus sp. C11.1. The sequence goes on from NZ_CM176935.1 coordinate 3,342,442, forward strand.
TCTATGCCCCGGCCAAAATCCTGGACCTGGAGAACCGTTTGCCCGTTACGTTTAAAACTCGAAATCGTGATCTCTGAATTTTCACTGTATTTAACAGCGTTGGTCAAAATCTGCCGAATGACAAAACTGATCCATTTTGAGTCGCTAAGAACTTCGGTTTCTTCTAATTCAACCTCGAATCCAATACCTTTTTGCCTACACCAGGATTGCAGAGATTTGATCTCGCTGAAAATGATTTCTTCTAAATTTGTTTTTTCGATGTATAAATCATTCTCCATATAAGGAATGCGTTTTCGATGAAGCTGCTGATCAAGAAGGAGGTGGATGCGGAGCCATTCATAGGTTAATGCAGACTTTAGCGTATGGTCCTCCATCCGGTCAATCATCAGGTGCATGGCTGTCATCGGCGTTTTGACCTCATGGATCCAGGACAGCAATTCATCTTTTTCCTGTTCAAGCAGCGTGCGGTTTTGAGTAAGTTCCTGCTTAAACCGTTCAGTTTGACTTAGTAAGCTGCTTTCAACAATCTCTTCAAAAGGGCTTCCAGCTTCAGGGATGCTCGTTACATCCAAATTATCTTCCCGATCCTCAAACTCTTTATAAAATTTCGTTTCTTTTTGAAACCGCAGAAGGAAGAAGATAATAAAGATCAGGAGCGATAAAAAGCTGTAATAAAGAAAGGGGCGCAATGAAAGGGCAGAGTCAATATACACGATAAAAGCTCCAAGAACCTGCAAAAACAAAAAAAGAAGAATCCAGCTCAGCCGTTCTCTGATATATCTGCTAAACATGTGATGTATCCTCTTCGGTCGCCATATAGCCCTGTCCGACCTTCGTTTCAATCCTGCTGCCGAGCCAAATTTGATCAAGCTTTTTCCGCAGGCGGTTCACATTTACCGTTAGTGTATTATCACTGATAAAACGCTTGTCATCCCAGAGGCTATTGATGATTTCGTCCCGGGTGACAATCTGGTTTTTTCGCTCAATCAGCAATTTCAATATGTAAATTTCATTTTTAGTCAATTCAATGCTGCCGGCTGCGTTTGTAACTGTGTTTTGTTCATAATCAACAGTCGCACCGCACCATGTCTTTAGCTTCACCTGAATTGCACTGTAATTATAAACGCGGCGAAGGATAGCTTGGATTTTTGCAATTAAAACATCAAAGTGAAAAGGCTTTTGTACAAAATCGTCAGCACCAAGCTGCATAGACATAACCTGATCTGTCGGGTGATCACGTGATGACAGGAAGATGATCGGGACATTTGAATGAGATCGAATCATCCGGCACCAATGGAAACCATCAAACTTCGGCAGCTGAATATCAATGATGACTAAATCAGGGTTTTTGTCCGCAAACTCCTGCATAACCTTGCTGAAGTCCTCGATTCCATAAACATCGTAAGACCATTGCGATAGCCGTTCTTTAATCTCGTTAAAAAGGGAGGAATCATCCTCAATTAAAAGCAGTTTAAACAAAAAACTCACCACACTTTTGTTTGTTTCTAGGAATATTGTAAAGGAAAAGTTTGTTAATCGCTATAGTAGTGAGTACTTCACTCCAAAATAATACTTAAAGAGAAAATATTCTCTAGTATATAATTACAGATATAATCATAGACAAATGGGAAATACCTAGAACCACCATATCTTTATTAAAAAAGGTATGTTAGTTCTGGGTATTTTTTCGTTCCAGGGGAGTTACTATTTTGGAAGAAAAGAATGTTTTTATAATAAGCTTGAGAAATTTATCCATTGCCACGTTAATCGGAGAAGGAGAATTTGACCACATATCCAGTATTAATGTATTGAAAGTGCCAATTGGAAAAAAAAGTCATTATATTTAGCGGTATCATTAAAGATAGCAATATTAAACCCTATATAAATATTGACTTTAAAAAAGGGCAATTCAATATTCACTTGCACGAAATACTAGATAGCTTGTATTCTCAGTGGTATTCGGTCAAAAGAAAGTCTTTAGTTTGGTACTAGATCCGAATTTACTTACTCATTCAAAAGATGGAGTAAAGTGGATGGGGAAATTTATGCTGAAGTGGATGGTTATTTTTTAATATTAGTAAGTTATCATTTAGTTAAAAACGATCTAGAAGTAAGTAGAGGTGTGCAGAATGAAAATTTTGTTGGGTTTAGTGGGATTAATCTTAATTTTTGCTGTTGTTTCTACGTTGCTGCTGACTGGCAGATCAGACGAGAACTACGGTAGTTCGACTAGGAGAAATACAGCAAATTTAACTTTAATATATGTGGTGATTATATTCATTGCTCTCACTTCACTTGGAATCTATATTTGGCGGGCTTAATAAAAAGACTTGGCCAGAGTGAAAGGGAGATGATGAGAAGTGACATGGGCTGTTTTAATTCCAATAATACTCGTTAGTTTAGTAAAGATTGTTGTAACCTGTCTGCCAACGGGTACTGTCAATTGGTTACTCAGGAAATTTGAAACGCATTCCAAGCTCAATGAGGAAAATGTTACGGTTACCTTTGGAGATAAGAAACTGGAAGGCGAGGAAAAAATAATGCTTATAAATCATTTTAACGATGGAATATTTATCAAGAAGCATTATATCCATCCTGGAAACGAGCAAAGCTACTTACACCCTGTGAACAGTGGAATTCCAATTGTAATTGACTATAAGAGGGGACGCCTGGATGTCATGTTATTCATCTACGCATACAATGACCGCATTGATGTGGTCAAACAGTACAAGAAAAAAGTCATTGCGTATAGTCTAATGTCGGAAAAACTCCAAAACAGTTTCCTGGCAGTACAAGCGAGTTAATGTCATAGAAAAAATAGAAAAAGACAGTCTTTGAAAGGCTGTCTTTTTCTGATGCAAAAAATTTAATTCTGAGAAGCAGCAAGGGCATCGGCAAATCGTTTGATTCCTTCATGAATGTTTTCTTCTTTTTCCCTGGCATATGTAAAACGGACAAATCCTTTCTCAGTTCCCATTGTGGTGCCAGGAACGTAGATGACTCCTCTCTTAATCGATTCTTCGAGCAATTGAATTTCATTGTAATCCTTCTTGATTCTGCACCATAGATGTATGCCGCCTTGAGGCACGTTATATTCAACTTGATCATGAAGAAAGGTCTGCAGACTTGTATCAATCTGCTTGCTACGACGATCTAATTGCTTAACTAAATGTTGAATATGTGATTCAAATTCTCTGGATTCAATAAAATCATTGGCAATCCATTGAGAATAGCTTCCATGTCCAAAATCGACCTGCTGCTTTGCATCTGACAATCTTTCAATGACAGATATCGGCCCGATAATCCAGCCTATTCTTAGGCCTGAAGCAACGATTTTTGTCAGAGAGCTTATATATAAAACATTTCCATTTTGATCAAGGGATTTAAGGGTCTTCATTCTTTCACCTGCAAAAGAGGTTAAGCTATATGGATCATCCTCCACAATTGGAATGCCATATTCAGAAGATAGTTCCAGGACTTTTCTTCGCTGGTTTTCAGGTAATAATGTACCCGTTGGATTCTGGAATATGGGATTTAAAAAGATCATTTTAATTTGGTGTTTTTTATATAATGCAGTGATATCGTTCGGATCGATCCCATCCTTACCTGTTTTTAAGTAATAGGTTTTGATTCCGGCAGATTTAAAGATGGGGAGGCTGTAATGATAGGATGGATCCTCAATCGCTACAGCATCACCCGGTTTTAGGAGACATTGAACCACAAGATGCAAGGCTTGCTGTGCCCCTGAGGTAATCAAGATAGATGAAGAGTCAGCCTCAATGTCTCGAAATCTTTTTACATGGGCAGCAAGAGTTTCTCTAAGAATTTCATTTCCTTGGGGATGGTCATACCCCAAAGGGCCAATAAAGGTTCTGCTGGATGTTATTTCTCTTAGGGAAGATAAGGGAAAAAGATCTTGAGACAGTTCCCCACTGGCTAAATTAATCAGCTTTGTCTCAGTTAGTTCTCTATGGATTCTTTGTGTAACAGGCAGATTAGGCAAAAAGGAGCCCGCTTCAATATATCTGTTCCAACTTGGGATCCGTCTCTTTGCCAATCCCCAAATATCCTTGCTGATCGTTGTACCGCTTCCACGATTTCGTTCAATGATCCCATTGGACTCCAGTTCATCATATGCCGCAACAACCGTGCTTCTATTGATGTCAAACTGTTTTGCCAATCCTCTTTCAGAAGGAAGCGGCTTGTCCGGTGGAAAAGTGCCATCTGCAATCCCATTTTCAATATACAAGGCAAGCTGCTTATAAAGTGGTGTTTTCGACTTTCTGTCAGGTATCCAGTGCATTTGAAACAATCCTTTTCATAAAATAATGGCCTTTTTCGTTATTATATCACCCTTTCTTTCAATAATGGGTTGAAGGGAGTTGCAGACTAGGTATTATTGAAAAAAAGACTGCGAGCTATTTAAACTCTGCAGTCTTTTAAATATTGAATGATTCTTATTCGAGATTGGCATGCTTTCCATACATCTTAGTTGTATCCAACCCTTTTTTCTCCATGAATCTTAAGATAATCGCATCATAAAAAAGGAGGAGGGTTTGCTCAAATAGTGAGCCCATAGGCTGTATTGTTTTATAATCGCCTTCCGATTGATCTTTAGGGGATCCAGGCAATTTAACTTTAATATCGGCTAATTGTCCAATCGTGGACTCAGGAAAAATTGTTACAGCTGCGATTGTTCCTCCGATATTTCTTGCTTTTTTCACCATGGAAATTAAGCTTTTCGTTTCACCTGAACCTGATCCGATAATTAATATGTCATCTTCCTCAAAGTTAGGTGTTACGGTTTCTCCTATTACATAGGCATCGATTCCCATATGCATCATTCGCATAGCAAATGATTTAGCCATAAATCCAGACCTGCCTGCGCCAGCAACAAAAACTTTCTTAGCTTCAAGAATTCCATTTACCAATTTTTCTGCTTCATCATCTGAAATGAAGTCAGCTGTCCGATTTAACTCTTTTACGATCTCAGCTAAATACTTTTTCGTATTCATTAAAGAAATTACCCTTGCTTAATCATTTCTTGCATTGCGGCTACAGCGGCTTTTTTATCTGCTTGTCCAGTAATGCCTCCGCCCACAATGACAAGATCTGGCTGAACTTTCACCACTTCTGGCAATGTTTCTAATTTAATTCCTCCAGCAATGGCAGTTTTTGCATTTTTTACAACACTTTTAATGGTTTTCAGATCTTCAAAAGAATTTTGTCCCACCGCTTGAAGGTCGTAGCCAGTGTGTACACAAATATAGTCTACACCCATCTCATCGACTTCTTTCGCACGTTCAGCAAGGTCTTTAACTGCAATCATATCAACAAGAATTTTTTTGCCTTGTTTTTTCGCTTCTTCCACAGCACCTTTGATAGACATGTCTTCTGCTGATCCAAGAATGGTAATGATATCAGCACCTGCCTCAGCGGCTTTCATTACTTCATAGCCAGCAGCATCCATGATTTTAAGGTCTGCCAAAACTTTTAGGTTAGGGAAAGCTTCTTTTACTGCTTTCACAGCATGAAGACCTTCATTAATGACTACTGGAGTACCGATTTCGACTACATCGATATGCTCCTCAACTTCCTTTACAAGCTCAATGGCTTCTGGAATATTTACTAAATCTAAAGCTAATTGTAATTCCATCTATATTCACTCCTGTTAATTTTTTTTTGTATTCAGCAGTTTAAAACCTAATACGGCTAGATTTTTTATCCTAATTGGGTATTACTAGTATTACAGCTTGAATCAGGTGTTTGCTGCTGAACAATTGCTAGTATATTACGTATGACATTATATTAAAAGTACGCACTTTTATTTTACATAGTGACTAAAAGTATACTATTGGTTATAATTAGGTCTGGAGGTGGTTTCAATATGTCACGAATGCAGGATAAAGTATTTAACTGTGAAAAAGAATTAACCCTTTCGGTTATCGGCGGTAAATGGAAAATGCTGATATTATGGCATTTAGGCAAAGAAGGAACAAAACGATTTGGTGAATTAAAAGCTCTAATGCCCGGGATTACGCAAAGGATGCTTGTTAACCAATTAAGAGAATTAGAAGAAGATTTAATTGTTAAACGAGAAGTCTATCCAGTCGTTCCTCCGAAAGTGGAATATTCTCTGACTGAACAAGGAAGAACTTTGATGCCTATCCTGGATGCTATGTATAAATGGGGTAAGGATTATATGGAGACGGTCGTGGAAAGTTCTCCTGCAACGAATGAATCAATTAAATAATAAATAAATGAAAAGACTTATATGGATCTGTTAAGCCAGGGTAAATACTTCTCCCTGGCTTTTTTGTATTAATAGAGGAAGGTATCATACTTATTACTTAGTATACTTTTTATCACTATATATTTTTTAGGGCACTAATTAAATAAAAAGTGCGTACTTTCAATAGATGTTTGTAGGTTATATACTAGCTTCTGTTGCTGTAAATGAAGGGTGAAGGGTTTGTCAGGTTTACAGGCCAAGCATCATAAGGTTTGCATAAAATGTTTGTCATTTTCTTCTAATTATGATGTATGTCATAAATAAATATTGACTTACTAAACTGTAAATATTAATATTACAGTATGCTCGGTACCAATAAAGCTAACAAGGTATAAAGTATTTGGTCATTGTTAAATTAATTTCAAACCTCAACTGTAATATTTTGGTTACATTATTACAATATATAAGCAGCATGAAAATAATTGAAGGAGTGAAAAATATGGTAAATTTATATTTAACATCAAGCTGCGGTTCCTGCCGAAAAGCAAGGGCCTGGCTGGAAGAACATCAAATTGATTATATTGAAAGAAACATTCTAACGGACCCGCTTACAGTGGATGAGATTAAATCGATCTTACGTCTTACGGAAAATGGCACAGAGGAGATCATATCAACTAAGTCTAAAGCTTTTCAGGAGCTGAACGTAAATATTGACTCCATGCCGCTCAAGGAATTGTATAAATTAATAATGGAAAACCCGCAAATGCTGCGCAGGCCAATTATCCAGGACGAAAAGAGATTACAGGTTGGCTTTAACGAGGAAGAAATCCGAAGTTTCCTTCCACGTAAATTTCGTACCTTTTCATTTAATGAATTACAAAAATTGGCCAATTAAGAGATCCAGATAGCTTCAGGTTCGATTTCTTGACAAGAAAATCTGTAACATCTAGTATTACATTACGTACTTAAAGTTAGGATTAGTTGTCATCAGCTATCAACTCTAGGAGGCAGGCCATGAATAGCGACTTTACTCTTGCCATTCACAGTTTAACTTATCTTGCGCTGCAGCCGGATCGCATGTCTACAAGCGATGCTATATCAGGAAGTGCAGGTGTCCATGCAGTCCGAATTCGTAAGGTCCTGAGTTTGTTAAAAAAACATGGATTTATTAATTCAAAAGAAGGCCTGGGCGGCGGATTTATATTTGCCAGGGATTTAAGTGAGGTGAATCTCTGGGATATCTATATGATAACCTCTGAAGGCGCACTTCAGCCTAAATGTCCTGAATCAAATGAACAGTGTGTTGTTGGCGCGAATATGCAAAGGGTATTATTTAACATTTTTATAGGTGCCGAAGAACATCTTGGGGAATATTTAAAGAAGTATACCCTTAAGGATGTAGTTGAGCTTATATACGAAGAAAAATGAAGGAAGGCCTGGCTTTCCGTTTAGCTAAAATGTAATAAATTTTATTACAGTTTCAAACTGTCGTGTGATGAACGTTATTCTACTAATAAGAAGGTGAAAACGATGATGTCCAAAGATAATTCTATCTTAAAAACAGGTGATTGGATTAAAGGGAAATCACCGGATGGGGAGTTAATAATCGGTTACATTGAGAGAATTGATATTCTGGAAGAAACCGTAAAGACAAAAGTCATTAGCAGTGATAATAAAACAATCGAAGGAAAAATAATTCCCATATTGAGCAAACAGGTCAAAAAAATGCCTGTTTCAAAAGTGGCAAACAAGGAACAAGTTCATTTTCTAATTGACTTGGCGCTTGCAACAGGGGATGAAGAGTGGTTCTTTGAGCTAACTTTCAAACTAAACAAGATGAGGGAGCTAGTAAATGCAGCAAAATAATAGCAGGGGGAATAAAAAATGAAAATGCTAGTAACAGGAGCAACAGGAAAATTAGGAACAAAAGTAGTGGAGACTTTATTAAAAACTGTCCCAGCAAACCAATTGTCGGTCAGTGTACGCAACCCGGAAAAAGCAGAAGGATTACGAGCTCGTGGAGTGGAAGTCCGCCAAGGTGATTTTGACCGTCCAGAGACACTGGATCATGCTTTTTCAGGCATCGATCGATTATTAATTATTTCTGCAGACGGGGACAATGAAACAAGGATTCGCCAGCATACAAATGCGGTAGCGGCAGCTGAACGTGCTGGCGTTAAATTTATTGCTTATACCAGCATTGCCAACGCAAGAGAAAGCAAAAACTTCCTTGCTCCAACTCATAAGGCAACAGAAGAAGCCATCTTAAAGACAGGCATTCCATACTCCTTCTTACGAAACAATTGGTACTTGGAGAATGAAATTCCGAGCATTCAAGGTGTACTAGCGGGAGCTCCATGGGTAACTTCTGCTCAAACTGGCAAAGTAGGCTGGGCACTTCAGCAAGATTATGCAGAAGCTGCAGCAGCGGTATTATCAGGCAGCGGACACGAAAATTCTGTTTACGAGCTTTCTGGCAAACTATTGACACAAGAAGAATTAGCATCTGCACTGGGTGCTGTGTTGGGGAAAGGAGTACCTGTTAAGCATGTTGATGATGCAGCTTATGCCGAGATGATGAAGGGTGCAGGAGTACCGGATTTCCTTATTCCAATGCTTGTTGACATACAAAAAGACATTCGGGAAGGCACCCTGGAAATTGAAAGCAATGATTTCGCAAAGCTTCTTGGTCGTCCAGCAGCATCCATTCAAGAAGGGTTAATTCAAATTGTTAATAGCATCTCATCAAAATAATGCTTGAAACCATTAAAACCGACCTTTTCAATTTAGAAAGGTTGGTTTTAATTTTAAGAAAAATTGAGATCTGGTTAGGAAAACTAAGTGCTTTTGGGCCTGTTTACCGGGCAGCTGTAATTTGCTAAAATAAATCAGCGTTTTTTCAGGATGTTCACATACATACTATTAATGTTTACCGGAATTTATCTGCTTGCTGAAAGTTTATAATATAGGAGGACATAAAATGGAAGCGAAAATGCAAGCTTATTTTAACGACCTGCATTCCGAGGATAAAAATGCCCAATATGAAGCGTTCAATCAAATTATGAACACTGCTAAGGAAAAAGTGAACTGGGCGTATGAGGTTTGGGATGGCTTAAAGGATGACCTTACCCATAAAGACAATCACTGTCGTGCAAGAGCCGGGCAATTTCTCAGCTATTTGGCGATCAGTGATCCGGAGAAAAGAATGTTAAAGGATTTCCCTGCTGTCTGGGAAGTGACAAAAGATAAGAAATTTGTCACTGCTAGACACACGCTTCAGGCCATTTGGAGAATAGCCCTTGCTGGACCGGAACAAAAAGAGATGGTTTTACAGCACATCTCGGACCGCTTTAAAAAAGGCGCAGATGAAAAAAATTGCACCTTGATCCGCTTTGACATGATTCAAGGGCTGCGGAACTTGTATGATGAAACGAAGGAAGAAGACGTAAGGCAGCTAGCACTCGATTTAATTGAAAAGGAAGAGGACCCGAAATATAAAAAGAAATATGGCGGTGTTTGGAAAAACGCGTAAACAAATCTGCCCTTACAACGCATAAAGGACCGTGCACCCACACCCGGTCCTTTCAAAAGCAAACCTATCATCCTGCAGCTGAAGCATCGAATCTTACTTTCCCCGCACTTTCTTTTTTCCCATGAAGTCCATAATAAAGTCCTGCCGTGAGTAAAATGAAGACGGCCATCATGCTATAAAGCGTGCTGTATCCCGTAACGGGGATGATAAATCCAAGCAAATAAGGGCCAAAACCCAATCCGGCATCAAGAAAAATAAAGAAGGTCGAAGTGGCTAATCCCATTCGATGCGGAGGTGTCAGTTTAACCGCAACCGCCTGTGTGCAGGATTGCATATTCCCGAAGCCAAGTCCGATTAACGCACCTGCCAAAAGCAGGGTGAAGCTGCTGTTGGCAGTACTTAACACGAACATGCCGGCAGCAAACATAACGAAAGCAGGGTACATGACATAATTGGCACCTTTAACATCCATCAAGCGTCCGGTAAATGGACGGGAAATTAAAACTGCTGAAGAGTATACGAGAAAGAAGAAGCTTGCAGCGCTGACTAAATCAACTTCAATCGCGTAAAAGTTGATAAAGGAAAGGACACCGGAATAGCCAAAAGCAATTGCCAAGGTTATAAATGCGATCGGTACTGCCTTTGGTTCAATAAAGTTAGAAATTTTGAATGATTGTCCCTCTGATGGTGGATTTGATGAAGCTTCAATGGGCGGTACGTATAAAAAGAAGGCGGTTATTAATGCAAAAACGCCCAATGCCAGACAAAAAAGAAAGATCGTTTGAAACGTTACTTGCTGCATCATAAATAATCCAATGAATGGCCCCACAGCAGTTGCCAGTGTGGCACTCATGCTGTAGTAGCCAATTCCTTCTCCTTTACGCATTCCCGGAATGATTTGCGCAACGATGGTTCCGGTTGCCGTACTTGCCATTCCAAGTGCGATGCCGTGAATGAAACGGTTGATCAATAGAAAAGTAATGCCGATATTTACGAAATACAAAAGGGTGGTCAATGTAAAAAAGATAAGTCCTATAAATAACGTTTTTTTGCGGCCAATTTTATCAATGGCACGGCCAATATATAGTCTGCCGATCAGTGTCCCAATGATAAAAATACCGGTTACAAGACCGGCCTGGCTTGTCGAGGCGCCGTAATGATTGACTGCGAAAACGGCAATCGTCACCATCAATAAATAGAAAATTAATGTCAAGAAAAAATTAACCGATGAAACAATAATAAAGTCTTTTGTCCACAGTTTAGGTCTAAGATGATCCATTTTTTACTCTCCCTGCTTCATTAAATTTTTCCGGACTTCACTCATGAGGCTAATACCCTCTAGCTGTTCCTCCTCAGAAATGCCATTTAAAATTTCCTGTTCAAATTCATCAATCGTTACACGAACTTCCATGTAGATTTTTTTCCCGATCTCGGTAAGCTGCATTCTTTTTTCTCGTTTGTCCTTTGTTGGAACAGCTTCCAGATAGCCCATTTCTTCTAATTTATTAATGGTTCTTGTTACAGTTGGTTTTTCTACTCCCAGATAGTTAGATAGCTCCACAAGTGTTGAAGAGCCTTCATTGAACAAGTAATACAGGATGGACCATTGCGCCCTGAATAAATTGTGCTTGCTTAACTCCACATTCAGCCTATTTTCAAAAGGGCGGTACATTAAAACCAGCTGGTGGAAGAATTTTTGAAAAGTCTTAATCTGAGAAACCTCCTGAAAGTAGTTACCCTGAGTAATAGTTACTTAGAGTAACTAAAATAATAATAATCATTATACAGCGGCAGATAGGGAAATGTAAATAGGCTGGAAAGCAAAAAAAGCCTAATCCCAGGCTAGGCTGCCAGGGATTAAGCTCCGCTTTTCATGTGCTGTGCGGTATGAGTTTTTGCTTTTTTTAAATAATGATGCAGCATTATGCTGATCAGGGAACCCGAGAAGCAGGAGAGAGCAGAAAGGAAAAAGGCGTGTGAATAGGAGCTTGTTAAATTTAGAATATATCCAATGATGATCGGCCCAACTAACTGTCCGATACCAAAGAAAAGGGTTAAAAATCCGATGGCACTGGATACTTGTGTTTGACTGACAAACTCTGATGTACTTGCCAGAATAATAGCAGGTGTTCCCCATAATGTAATACTGTAAAGAATCGCAAGTGCGATCAAACCGCTGCTGTTCGCGGAAAAACTAAAACCCAGCAGGAAAATCATTTGCATAAAGAAGACAAGTGATAATGATGTCAGCCGTCCGAGGCGGTCTGAAATCGATCCCCACAGAAAACCGCTGATAATACTGATAAAACCGGCAATCGCAAAAATTCTTCCTGCTATGAGACTGCTGAGGCCGAAATCAATCAGAAAGTCTACAAGGAATGTGGTGAACATAATATAGCTGAATCCCCAGAGGAAATAACAAATGCCGATTGTCCATACCAGTGGATTTTTGTAAACGGAGTGTAAGCTGCCGGTATTTAATTTGGAGGAAGAGTTATTATTAAAGCTTTCATTTAAACTTCCAACAGGCAAAACACCTGCGTCGCTTGGGTGGCTTTTTAGAAAGAAAATATTCAAAATAGATATGAACAGCACCAGAGTGGCCAGTAGCACCCAGCTGATTCTCCAGCCAGAACCAATACTCGAAGTGACGATAATCGGAACAGCTACCCCCGAGAAAACAATTCCCAAACCATTGCCGGCATTTAGAATGCCTAAAGCCATACCTCTTTTCCGCGGAGAAAACCAAGAAGACACAACTCCCATCGAGGCAACATTTGCCCCTCCTGATCCAATTCCAATAAAGAAGCTTGATAGATAAGCTGAAATAAACCCTGTACTTAAAGAGGTTGCAATCATAGCTAGGAAAATAATCCATAAAAACACGATAATCACTTTTTTTGCTGAAAACTTATTCACAAAATAGCCTGCAAAAAAAGCACATAAAACATAGCCCAGGAAAATGGAAGAGGTTACCCATCCAGTCTCAATATAGTTCAGGTTTAAGCCCGCTTTCATAAATGGAAGAATGGCACCATATGAAAAACGGCCTAACCCAAGGCATGCCAGCCCTGTCAAAACGGATAGTAAAAGTATTAGCCAGCCCCTATGTATCGTTTTTGTATTCACATTTTTCTCCTTTAAAGTGTTGATGGAATTAGATTAATTGTAACATATTTACAAAATAATGAAACAATTATGAATTTTAATCCATACTCCAGTCCGCCTAAAATAATTTTATAGTTTTTTATGACAATGTGTCACAATCCATTGACTGATGACACATCGTCATATAAAATTTCAAGTAAAGGTATGACACAGTGTCATAACGAGGTGAAGGCTTTGAAACAGACAAAAATACAATCGCTGGTTTTGAAATTGCAGAAGCAGGGAGTAAATGCATCCCTTTGCAAAAGGCCATCCATTTCCAAGCGTACTAAAAATACGGCTAACATATAAAGGAGCCATTATGGTTACAAAAACAACTGATCGTTACAACACAATGAAGGAACTAAGGACTGATTTAGTGCGATTCATGATGTCCTACAAATTTGCACTTGAGGAAATCAATACGAAAATAAATATTTTAAAAGAGGAATTTCAATATGTGCACGACTATAACCCGATTGAACATGTCAAATCCCGTGTGAAATCTCCAGAAAGCTTATTAAACAAGCTGCATAGAAAAGACTTGGAGATTTCCATTGATTCCATCCAGCAAAATATCAGGGATATTGCAGGAGTACGCATCACATGTTCTTTTGTTTCCGATATTTACGAAATCAAAAATATGCTTGAAAGCCAAAAAGATATAACAGTACTGGAATGCAAGGATTATATTCAGCAGCCAAAGCCTAATGGGTATCAAAGCCTGCACCTGATTGTCCAAATTCCGATTTTTATGTCAGACAGAGAAGAGCTTGTTCCTGTCGAAATCCAGATTCGCACAATCGCCATGGATTTCTGGGCCAGCCTGGAGCACAAGATTTACTATAAGTACAATATGGACATCCCGCAAAGAATAGTGAATGAACTGAAAGAGGCTGCCGATACTGCCGCACGGCTTGATCGGAAAATGGAAACAATCCATCAAGAAATGATACAGCTGAAGGAGCTCGCAAGGGAAGAAGAGTCCGATTTACGGTCTCCCATCCAGAATGAGACCTTGCAGCTGATACTAAAAAATAAATTTAACCAAACATAAAGGAGAGCCGTTTCATGCAAATATGGACTGACATGCCAAACTTTGTAAAAAGAGAGCTTGAACAGTTGGAAGAAAAAGTTTTGCCGTTTACAAAAAAAGCTGCCAGATATATTTTTTGGTCTATGCCGTTAATCATACTGTCTCTAATCAATTTAATGACATTATTTTTTGCCATGCCGGATCAGGAAACCTCGCCGCTGGCCATCCTTATGTATGCCATTATGGGAGCGCTAGGATTCGCGCTTTCTAAAGAGGGAAAGCATCAGCAGCAGGAAATCCATAGAATAAGTACAGCGTATGTAAAGGAACGGATCAAAAAAAGCCAGTGGGCTTCTGATCATCTTAAATCGAGGTACCAGGTACTCATCAATGAACAGCCTCGCAAAGCGATCCCATATTTTATCCAGTTCTTAAAAGAGGAAAAAAGAGGTTAGCCGTAAGGAGGCAGAATACATGCCCAAGATTACTTTTTTTAACTTGCCTGATGATAAGCGGGAAACATTAATAAGTGCAGCCAAAAAGGAATTTGCCCGGGTGCCGCTTTATCAGGCTTCGATATCCAATATAATAAAAGATGCAAAAATTCCGCGCGGCAGTTTTTACCAATACTTCGATGACAAAGAAGATGCCTTTTTCTTCTTATTAAATAACCATGTTTCTGGATACAAAAGCCATTTTGTAAACACGCTTAAAAAGAATAACGGCGATATTTTCGAGGCGATGATCGAATTTTACCAAAGCATCATATCGGAAGAAAAAGAGAATCTGCAGTTTTTACGAAATTTGTTTCTTAATATGACGCACCGTATTGAAAATGCTTTTGCCAGAAGCTTTGGCGAAACCGACCTTAATGAGGACTTTAAGAAAATCAGCATATTGATCAACCGTGATAACCTGAATATCAATGATGAACATGAACTGTTTCATATGATGCAAATTATCTCTTCAGTCACTTTCCATAATTTCGTGAAAAAATTTGCAGGAGAATTATCATTCGATGAAGCACTAAATAATTATAAAACCGAAATCCATTTATTAAAAAAAGGTTTTATTTCAAAATGATTTTACAAAAAGCCTGTCTCTAAGAGGATTAGAGACAGGCTTTTTTGGGAAGGTAAAAAGTAGCATTAAACTTATTCCTCCTATGGGGAATAAATAAAATAATATTTAAGGGAAAGGGGTTATTTATGGCTAACAAGAACAGATGGCTCATTGCACTTTCAGCTGTCGCCATTCATCTATCCATAGGGTCCGTGTATGCTTACAGTGTTTATCAAAATCCATTAAAGGAAGCTCTTGGATGGGAAAAAACCGATGTTTCCCTGGCATTCACCATTGCCATTTTCATTCTGGGTGTTGCCGCTGCTTTTTTTGGCCGGTTTGTTGAAAAAAATGGACCAAGAAAGTCGGCTATGATTGCAGCCGTATTTTTCGGAATCGGTACCGTTGGAGCCGGTTTCGCCGTTCAAATGGAAAACTATATTCTCTTCCTGATCTTCTTTGGTGTTGTCGGAGGTTTAGGGCTTGGCTTCGGCTATATTGCACCTGTATCCACATTGGTAAAGTGGTTCCCGGACAGAAGGGGACTTGCAACAGGAATGGCCGTAATGGGATTTGGTGCAGGAGCTCTTATTACAAGCCCAATCGCCAGCAGATTGATGATTGCTACATCCATTCCTACAACTTTTTACATCCTGGGAATTAGTTATTTTATCCTTATGATTGCAGGAGCGCTTTATATCGCGAAGCCGCCTGAAGGATGGAAGCCGGAAGGAATGGAAGAAAAAAACGAAGAACGTCCGGTAAAAGCAGACCTTGCTCAGCTGACTGCTAATGAAGCCATCAAAACACGGCGTTTCTGGCTTCTATGGATCATGATGTTCATCAACATCTCAGCCGGGATCATGATTTTATCAGTTGCCGCGCCAATGGCCCAGGAAATCACCGGCGCCAGTGCCATCACCGCAGCAAGCATCGTCGGAATTATGGGACTCTTTAATGGCGGAGGAAGAATCGGATGGGCATCTGCATCCGACTACATTGGAAGAGGCAATACATACATGACCTTCTTCCTGATACAGGTTGCAGCCTTCTTCATTCTTCCGTTCATCACAAACTCATTTGTATTTTCTGTCTTCCTCTACATCATCGTTTCATGCTATGGAGGAGGATTCGCATCCCTGCCAGCCTTTATCGGCGACCTATTCGGAACCAAACAGCTTGGCGCCATCCACGG
This sequence comes from Cytobacillus sp. C11.1, assembly GCF_058145115.1. Classification (NCBI taxonomy): domain Bacteria; kingdom Bacillati; phylum Bacillota; class Bacilli; order Caryophanales; family Bacillaceae; genus Cytobacillus; species Cytobacillus sp. C11.1. The sequence continues at coordinate 3,358,646 of NZ_CM176935.1, forward strand.
CTACCTGCTGACATCCTGGTCCATCGCAGGTGTCGTAGGCCCGATGCTTGTATCCAATATTTACGAAGCAACCCAAAGCTACACGATCACATTCTACGTCTTCGGAACCATGCTTGCCATCGGCTTCATCGTCTCACTGCTCATGAAGCGCGACATAAAAAAAATCAGAGCAACCAAAAAACAAAAAAGGACAAGCCAGCAACTTGTCACAGAATAAAACAAAAGGCTCCTGCCGCGTATACGGCAAGAGCCTTTTTGCTGTTACCCGAGGGTCGAAGGGTGAATTCGGTCATTTGTACAATCAGGACACACGTCCAAAATATCGAAGCTATACTCTTCATCTTCAGTCTCATCTCTGCGTCCGCAGATTTCACACACTCTTGCCAAATGAAACCCTCCTTAGAGTAAAGATTACTTTAGATAATACTTAGAGATCAGCTGAAAGAATATTATATCCGCAATCTTTAATCGCCTGCTCAAAATCCATGAAGGAAGCAGCATCTTCATCAAAGGAGATAACCGCTTCGCCATTCATAGGGTTCAGCTTAACTTTGCGGACACCCCAGACATCATTTAATGCCTGATTTAATCTTTCTTCGTCACCTTTCTCCATGTTTTCAATTGAAACTGTCCGTGTAATCAAGGCAGCATTCACTCTCCTGTTTTATAATGAGTATGCTCTTTGCCCATTTCCTTTCCCATACCCTTAAGAAAACCAAGCATCGAATTAATAGCCAAGTTGGTATCAGGGTCCCTCATTGCTTTCATAAGTCCCCACATGCTGCGCTTTTCATTTTTCTTCATGACATCCGCAGACTCGTCAAGTCCTTTTGTGACAGCGCTCATCATGATACTCATTTGCTGGGGATCGAGTGACCCTAGAAAATCGACTGTGTTAAACCCATTGCGGATAATATTGTGCATATTGGGCTGGTTTACCTGATCGATTGCAATAGCAGCCACTTTATCCTTTGAGTGCAAGAAACCTTGGATGATATCGAGAATCCCTGCCTTTTGGAGCTGGCTGATAATATCAATGGCGCTCGAGATTGCTTCGCGATTTTCGGCAAGCTGCTCCAATAACGCCGCTATGTCCTTTGCCTGTTCTTCCTGAGCTGATGGCTGAACCAGCTCAATTTGCTTGATCGCTTTCGCCATCGAAGAGACCCTCCCTTTTCAGCATTTCTGGAATAGATATAAAATCATCGCGATTCCATTTTTTCTCTGTTTCAACTCCAATGTGAGGCTGCGGATTGCCAAACCGGAAATTGTGGTGCGGAAGTGGGGAATCGCCATCCCGTTCAAGTACTTCCATTTTTACCTGCATTTCTTTGTAGTTTGGCGTATGCGTAATTTTGTCGTGATAACTGCTTGTCAGCTTGTTGACCGCGCCTTTTCCTTCTGTTGTATGCATTGGCAAATAGAGTTCTTTTCCTTTGACCTGATCAGTTACCCATACTTTCACTTTCACATGGCCGTAAGGGGAGGTCAGGCGGACAAGGCTGCCTGTTTGGATATTTCGTTCTTCTGCCAGCTCCGGAGAAACCTCAAGCCAAAGTTCTGGCACTTTATAGGAGATGCCTTCAGATTGATAAGTCATATTTCCTTCATGGAAGTGCTCTAGAATCCGTCCGTTGTTGAGGTGGAGGTCGTATTCCTCGCCAGCCATGAATGGAGGTGTCCAATCAACCGTAATCAAGCGCGCTTTTCCATCCGGGAAGTTGAATTTGTCTTTGTAAAGCAAGGGTGTATCCGTTCCATCAGCAGCCACAGGCCACACTAAGCTCTCCCAATTTTCCAGGCGTTTGTAGCTGACCCCGGCAAATGAAGGTGTAAGCTTGGCAGCTTCATCCATAATCTCGCTTGGGTCATTATAGTTCCAGTTTGCACCCAGTTTATTAGCGAGATCCTGGAAAATATGCCAGTCTGGCTTGCTGTCTCCCAGCGGCTCTAAAACCTTGTAAAACCTTTGGATGCGCCGCTCTGTATTCGTAAACGTTCCGTCTTTCTCAAGGCTTGGAGCCGCAGGAAGAACGACATCTGCAAATTGGGCCGTTTTTGAGAAAAAAATGTCCTGAACAACAAAGAAATCCAGTTTTTCAAAAGCCTCATGAACGTAATTGATATTGGAATCAACCAAGCCCATTTCTTCTCCGAACAGATACATTCCTTTTACTTTGCCTGCCTGTATCGCTTCAACGATTTGATGGTTGTTTAAGCCAGGTTTCTTCGGCAGATCCGTTCCCCAGGCTTCTTCAAAACGGCTGCGGATTTCATCATTTTCAATTGGCTGATAGCCCGGCAGCCATGAAGGCATCGTGCCAAAGTCACTCGCACCCTGAACATTATTATGGCCGCGCAGAGGATAGGCGCCAGCGCCAGGTTTCGCAAAATTGCCTGTAATTAATAGCAGATTGGCAATTGCTGTACTTGTATCCGTACCGCCCAAATGCTGGGTAACGCCCATTGCCCATAGGATACAGGTGCCCTTGGATTCATGAATCATGGTTGCGATCGTGATTAAGGTATCTTTAGAAATGCCTGTGACTTCTTCTGCATACTCAAGCGTAAATTTATCAAGAGATTTGATATACTCATCCACATGGTTAACTCGATTATTGAGGAACTCCCGGTCTTCCCAGCCCTGGTCAACAATATATTTGGTGACGGCGGAAAGCCAAACAAGGTCTGTTCCCGGCTTTGGATGGATATGCAAATCTGCTCTGTCAGCAAGATCATTTTTACGAAGATCCGCTACAATCAGCTTTTGATCTGCCAGTTTATTTGAGCGTTTAATTCTGGTTGCCAGAACAGGGTGGGACTCAGCCGGATTGGCACCGACTACGATAATTAACCCGGAACTCGCAATATCCTTCATCGTTCCGGAGTCACCACCGATTCCTACCGTGCGAATAAGCCCGATGGAAGCGGGCGTCTGACAGTACCTTGAACAGTTATCGATATTATTTGTTTTAAAAACAGCTCGGGCCAGCTTCTGGAAAAGGTAGTTTTCCTCATTTGAGCATTTTGAGGATGCAATAAACCCGAGTGCATTTGAACCATCTTCTTCTTTAATTTTTAGGAATTTTTCAGCAATCAGGGAGAGGGCCTCATCCCAAGTCGCTTCATAAAATTTTTCGCCTTTTCTGATTAGAGGTTTGGTTAAGCGCTCCTTGCTGTTCACGAAGCCCCAGCCAAACTTTCCTTTTACACAAGTAGAAATGCCATTAACAGGGGCATCAGGCTGCGGCTGAATTTTTAAAATTTCACGGTCCTTTGTCCAAACCTCGAAGCTGCACCCGACTCCGCAATAAGTGCAGACCGTTTTTGTCCGCTCAATCCGCGCTTCCCGCATCGCTGCTTCCACATTGGAAATTGCAAAAATCTCTTTATATCCCGGTTCAACCTCTTTTGTTAAATCAATCATTGGCTCAAGAAGCGGCTTCGGTATATTGGTCAAATAGCCCGCTTTTCCAAGCATCGATTTTTCCATCAGCGCATTACAAGGACATACAGTCACACAATGCCCGCATGAAACACAGGAAGATTCATTAATCGGAACATCATTATCCCAAATAACGCGCGGCTGCTCCCGGTCCCATGCAATACTCAGAACTTCGCTGACCTGCAAATCCTGGCACGCCTCCACACAAAGCCCGCAAAGAATACACTGATCCGGCTCATACCGGTAAAAGGGGTTCGAATTATCCTGTGGATAAGGCTTTGGTTTAAACTCATATTTCTGATGCTCAATCTGAAAATGCTCAGCCGTATTATGTACCACACAGTTGCCGTTATTGTTATCGCAAACCGTGCAATAAAGCTCATGATTTTTCAAGATGCGGGACATCCCCTCAAGCTGGGCTTCCTTGGCCAGCTCGGAAACAGAGCTCACCTTCATATCCGGTTCTGCCGAAGTCGCACAAGAGCGCTTTAGCTCGCCGTTAATCTCCACATAACACGTATCACAGGTCTGGATTACGCCCACCCCCAAATCAGGCTGAGTCGAACAAATCCCCGGCAAAAAATGATTAAAATCGCGTGCAGCCTCAAAAATCGACTGACCTGGCCGAGCCTCAATCTTCTTATCGTCAATATAAAAAGTGAACCTTTTCTCGCCCATACTGCACCACCTATTCAAGAGTACTTTACAAAAAAGTATTTGCTAAAAGTGGAAAATGTATAACAGAATTCCCGGATTTTGACTGGGAGGGGGGAAGCGTGTGTGAACTATTTATTGAAATAGAGAGTGTATATCGAGGTTAGTGAGCAAGAAGAGTTAAGACACATATAATCATGTGGGGTTATGAGAACCTATAACCGACCGGGGCAGTGAATGTTGTCGTCATGAAGCTTTTATGAAGCCCAAATATGGGGCGGAGCAGAGAGGATGGTCGTCATGGAGCGTTTATGACGACCAAATAAGAGCAGGAGGAGAGGGAATTGTCGTCATGGAGCGTTTATGACGACCAATAATGAGCAGGAGCAGAAGGGATGGTCGTCATGGAGCGTTTATGACGACAAAAAATGAGCAGGAGCAGAGGGAATCGTCGTCATGGAGCGTTTATGACGACAAAAAATGAGCAGGAGCAGAGGGAATCGTCGTCATGGAGCGTTTATGACGACTAAAAATGAGCAGGAGGAGAGGGAATTGTCGTCATGGAGCTTTTATGACGACTAAATGTGAGCAGGAGCAGAGAGGATGGTCGTCATGGAGCGATTATGACGACAAAAAATAAGCAGGAGCAGAGATAAAGGTCGCCAAGGAGCTAATGGTGCTCATTCTAAGACTAAGATAAGACCATAGTTGTTACGGAATCATAATTAACTACCATAATAAAAGCAGAAAAGGAGCTATCGTCGTTAATCCCCAGCTTTAAACCCCCTATGGCATCCACCCAAATCAAATCCATCCATTAAGACAATTCAGTTTAAAATTAACCTGCAAAAAAAATAGACAACACGGAGAGCATTACCATTGAAAAAATGATCCAAATCATTTAATATAATACTACAAGCTGCATTGTTCGTAATCATAATAAAGTTTTAACCTTTAAGCTGTAACAGGGAGTTTAACATCGAAACGGGAATGACATGCCTCTGTCTATATGACAAGGAGGACAGGCAGGAAGGTTTCTGCGAACACCCACTTTGAGGAGTGGTGGTTTAAAACTTTCTTATACCTCATTACGGCAAAGGCGGCTGCTACATATTGTGACTAAACCAGTTCCCAATCGGGGGCTGGTTTTTTTGTTTAGAATCCGGGATTATGGTTAAAACAAGATAAACGACATTTACAGGAGAGATGCTAATATGAAAGAGATCACGGAAAATAGATATTGTGAGGTTTGTGGAAAAGAGACGGAGCACATCGCCAGGGAAGATGCTTTGGAAATTGAGTATATTTGCAAGGAATGTAATCACGAGGAAGATATAATCAAGTCATTTTTCTAACTTTATCATTAATTGACACCCGAATACATCCGTGATAAAGTAAAAATATCTCGAATTAGAGATATCTTATTTTAAGATAAATACAAAGCCATTTGGCTGCAATCTCAACATGGCTATAGGAAAAGACAAGGGAGGAATTTTACTTTGAATCACTTAAAAGGTATTCACCATGTAACGGCTATTACAAGCAGCGCAGAAAAGAACTACGAATTTTTCACTTATGTACTGGGGATGCGCCTCGTTAAGAAAACAGTCAACCAGGATGACATTCAAACTTATCATTTGTTTTTTGCAGATGACACCGGGAGCCCCGGAACGGATATGACTTTCTTCGATTTCCCTGGAATTCCTAAGGGTTCTCATGGGACTAACGAGATTTCAAAAACATCTTTCCGTGTGCCAGCCGATGCGGCACTGGATTACTGGGTTAAACGCTTTGACCGCCTTGAAGTTAAACACACTGGCATCAAGGAGCAATTTGGCAAAAAGACGCTGTCATTTGCTGATTTCGATGATCAGCAGTATCAATTAATTTCAGACGAAAACAACAAAGGTATAGCATCCGGTACACCATGGCAAAAAGGCCCAATTCCGCTTGAATACGCTATTACTGGATTGGGACCGCTGTTTGTCCGGATTGCCCAATTTGATTATTTTAAAGAAATGATGGAAAAAGTGCTGCTCTTTAAGGAAATAGCACAAGAAGGAGACTTTCATTTATTCGAAGTGGGTGAAGGCGGAAACGGCGCACAAGTCATTGTTGAGCACAATACTGTTCTTCCGCAGTCTCGCCAGGGATATGGGACTGTCCACCATGCGGCATTCCGTGTTGACGATAAATCTGTATTGGAGGAATGGGATAACCATATGCGAAGCTTTGGTTTCCAAACCTCAGGATTCGTGGACCGATTCTTCTTCGGTTCTTTATATTCAAGAGTAGCCCCGCAAATTCTGTTCGAATTTGCAACTGACGGGCCAGGGTTTATGGGTGACGAACCCTATGAAACACTTGGTGAAAAGCTGTCGCTTCCGCCGTTCCTTGAACCAAAAAGGGAACAAATCGAAAGCTATGTCCGTCCGATTGATACAGTCAGAAGCACGAAAGAATTTGTGAAAGAATAATGGTAAAAATGGCACCTAAACTTCGCTGGGTTTTTAATGATTTAACGCAGTGGAGGACAGGTGCTTTTTTTTAGCGTATAATAAATGGCATTAATAGACAACAGGAGAAGAGGTCATTGGAGAAACATAAAAGCAAGTACAGATGGGTTGTCTTTTCAGCGGTATTATTTGCGTACTTTTTAATCGTAAGTCAAAGGACAGCACCAGGTTTAATTACAGATCAATTAATGAAGGATTTCGGGGTAACTGCCGCTGCCATCGGGCTTCTGACAAGTGTTCAATTCTTCGCTTATGCCAGCCTGCAGGTTCCAATTGGAATTCTATCGGACCGTTTTGGCCCGAATGTCTTCCTTATTGCAGGTACCCTTTTAAACGGGGCAGGTACACTTCTATACAGCTTTGCACCGAATGAGTATGTTTTATTTGCAGCCCGGTTGCTCGTCGGTTTTGGTGATGCAACCATTTGGATAAACATTGTGATCATATTAAGTCAATGGTTCAAAGTGAATGAATTTGTGAAATTACTTGGGTTTGCAGGAATGGTGGGCAGCTTTGGCTTTCTGCTTGCGACCGTGCCTTTTTCCATTTGGATTTCGAATTGGGGGTGGCGTGCGCCCTTTTTTGCCGTTGGAGTCATTCTTACAATTCTCGGTGTTTTGCTGTATTTTATATTAATTTGGCAGCCTAAACGCATGGGAATTACTGCAAAGGTTTCTTCTCATAAAAAGAACCCAAGGGAAAAAACGGGCTCCATATTGAGAAGAGTCTTATCCGACAGGCAGGCTTGGGCAACGTTTTTCTGCCATTTTGGCTTGGTCGGCACTTATGTAGGATTTATTGGGTCATGGGCTGTTCCATATGGAATGGATATGTATGGATTGACCCGGTCTGAATCAAGCCAGCTCATCATGATTGGCTTGATGGGTGCCATTATTGGCGCTCCATTAATGAGCTCAATCTCCAGCAGGTTTGATTCTATCAAACGTCCGTATCTTATTTCCCACTTTATCGTATTCTTCGGATGGTGTGCTTTTATTGTATTTAATGGCCAGCCGCCATATCCGCTGCTGATCATTCTTTTTTTGATCATGGGATATGGAACTGGAGCCAGTACGCTAACTTTTGCTGTTGTCCGCCAATCCTTTGACATTAAGGATGTTGGGGTTATCTCGGGTTTTGCCAATACCGGCGGATTTTTAAGCGCGGTTTTGCTGCCATTTATCTTTGGAAAAGTGCTTGACAGCTTCGAAGACGGCTACCGATATGGATTTATGATCCCGGTTGTATTTTCACTGATCGGCATCATTGGTGCAGCTTTAATAAAGGAAAAAGAGCGGGATATGAAGAAAAAAAGGGAAATGGCGGTTTGAATAAAAGAAGTGCCTGGTCATTCAAAGCATACCAGGCATTTCTTTTATTCTTTCCCATTGGGTGTAAAGAGGTGGCTTCTTCTTAAAACAACGGATCTCACTGGAAACTTTAAAGGATTTTTAACAGTAAAAATTGAATTAAAATGTTGAGGCAAATACCTTTTGTATATCCTATATGAAAGCGTGATATATTTTGTAAAGGAGTTTTTTACCTTGTTAGCATTAATTGATAAAAACGCAAACGGCTATACGGCCACTTTTGTAAGAAATCTGGAACATCCAAGGGAACAAGTGTGGGAGATGCTGACAGATAATAACCAATTGAAAAAATGGTTCCCTGAGCTTCAAGCAGATGAGCTTAAGCAAGGCGGAGCGTTCAAGTTTGATATGGGGGATGGCAGTTTTGAAGAGATGGAGATTTTGGGGCTAGAACAGTTAGCTATTCTTGAATATACATGGGGCGATGATATTGTCCGTTTTGAATTAGATGAAGAAAACGGCCATACTCAATTAAAGCTGATTGAAAAAATAAGTGAAATAACCGACCATACGCCAAGGGATCTGCCGGCTGGCATGTATGCCTTGATGTGATTAGCAGATTGCTCGATGGCAGTAGTATTGGTTCTCGTAAAGAAGAATGGGAAAAATGGTATGAGGAATACAAAACAGCTGTAAATTCTGTACAAAAATAGAAGGAGCCCTGAATGGGGCTTTTTTTTTACAAATAAATGGTGAAAATGGAACTTTAAGAATAAAATCTAAAAACATGCGAACAAACAGCCTCAATTCTTACGAATAAACTACCCAAACTAGCGATTAAACTTCTAAAATTAGCGAACAAAAAAGTTAATTCAGAAATATAGAATACAAACTTAAAAATATCAGCATAGCCCCGCCATTTACCGAATAAAAACGAATCCTCCACCCCAAAATCAAGAATTTTCAGAATAAACAGTTGAATAAATCCTAAGATTGTTTATACTAAAGTAGTAACATACCGACCGGTTAGTTAGTGAAGGAGGGACACAACATTGGATTTTTCTTATTCACCAAAGGTGCAGAAGCTGCAAGCAAAATTAACTAGATTTATGGAGGAATATATTTATCCGAGTGAGTCATTGTACGAGCAGCAGCTGAATGAACAAACAGACCGCTGGAGTGCGGTTCCCCCGATTATGGAGGAGCTGAAAGCCAAAGCTAAAGAAGCTGGATTATGGAATTTATTTTTGCCTGAGAGTGAGTATGGGGCAGGGCTGACGAATGTGGAGTATGCTCCGCTGTGCGAGATTATGGGCCGTTCGATGATTGCCCCGGAGGTTTTTAACTGCAATGCTCCAGACACAGGCAATATGGAAGTGCTGGTCCGCTACGGAACTGAACAGCAAAAGCAAAGTTGGCTTAATCCGCTTTTGGATGGGGAGATTTGCTCCTGTTTTTCAATGACTGAACCGGACGTTGCTTCTTCCGATGCCACGAATATCGAAGCGCGCATTGAAAGGGATGGTGACGAATACATTATTAATGGGCGGAAGTGGTGGTCGTCAGGTGCAGGAGATCCAAGATGCAAGATTGCTATTGTCATGGGAAAAACGGATCCATCTGCAATCCGCCATGAACAGCAATCTATGATACTGGTACCGCTTAATACGACGGGTGTCAAAATTGAACGGATGCTTCCGGTGTTTGGCTATGACCATGCCCCGCATGGACATGCCGAAATTACATACGAAAATGTCAGGGTTCCGAAAAAAAATATTATTTGGGGAGAGGGAAAAGGCTTTGCCATTGCGCAGGGAAGGCTGGGACCGGGAAGGATTCATCATTGCATGAGGCTGATCGGCGCCGCCGAACGTGCGCTTGAAGAATTATGTAAGCGTGTACAAAACCGGGTCGCTTTTGGAAATCCCTTATCAAGCCAGGGAGTGATCCGCGAATGGATTGCCGATTCGCGCATTGAAATTGAACAGGCAAGGCTTTTAACATTAAAAGCTGCCCATATGATGGATACGGTAGGAAACAAAGTGGCGAAAACGGAAATAGCCATGATTAAAGTGGTAGCGCCATCGATGGCCTTGAAGGTCATTGACCGGGCGATTCAGGCATTTGGAGCAGCTGGCGTTTCGGATGATGTACCGCTTGCAGCACTTTGGGCGAATGCAAGAACACTGAGGTTGGCAGACGGTCCGGATGAGGTGCACCGTGCACAGGTTGCCAAGCTGGAGTTAAAGAAATATCAATAGCTATTTTAATAAAAGTGGAGGAACGAAATATGAAGGTCTTAGACTTATTTGATTTAACCGGAAAAACCGCACTCATTACCGGAGGAGGCCGCGGGCTTGGCGCACAAATTGCAGAAGGCTTTGCTGAAGCGGGCGCCAATCTAGTGCTTTGTTCCAGAAAGGTGGAAGCCTGCCAGGAGACAGCTGACCGTCTGGCAACTCTGGGTGTAAAAACACTGGCTCTGCCATGCGATATCAGCAATCCTGAAGATGTTTATAAAGTGGTTGAGAAGACCGTAAAACAATTCGGCTCCATTGATATTCTCGTCAATAACAGCGGGGCAACCTGGGGTGCTCCAGCCGAAGAGATGCCGCTTGAGGCCTGGCAGAAAGTGATCAGCGTAAATGTGACAGGAACCTTTTTAATGAGCCAGGCTGTTGGAAAGGTGATGATCGAGCAAAAATCAGGCAAGATCATCAATATTGCCTCTGTGGCCGGCCTCGGCGGAACAGACCCGAGAGTAATGGACACAATAGGCTATAACACAAGCAAAGGTGCAGTCATTACGATGACAAAGGATCTTGCAGTGAAATGGGGGCGCCATAATATAAACGTCAATGCGATTGCACCAGGCTTCTTCCCGACGAAAATGTCAAAAGCCATCATAGAGCACGGCAAAAATCCGATTTTGGACGCAACACCCCTTCGCAGGTTCGGATCTGATGATGACCTGAAGGGTGCCGCTCTTTTCCTGGCTTCCAATGCCTCAAACTATGTAACCGGCGATGTCCTGATTGTTGATGGCGGAACACATGCCATGTAAAAAGCAGAGGATATAGTAAGCTAAGTGAATTAAAAACTTCCAAGAAATGACTATAGAATGATTGGCCAAAAGTTTGGAAATTATGGAGGGATTTTTAATGAGTGAGAAAAAAGCCTGGCTTGCCCACTACCCTGAATCAATTGCAGCGCAAGTGAACATTCCAAGTAAATCAATGCCGGAGATGCTGCAGGATATCACAGCGATGTACCCGCAAAATAATGCTTTATCCTTTTATGGAAGGAAAGTCACTTACGGGGAGCTGCAGAAAGCGGTTTACGGCTTTGCTGCATCACTTCAAAAGAACGGGGTTCAGAAGGGTGACCGCGTCGCTATTATGCTTCCAAATTGTCCGCAATACGTGATTGCTTATTATGGCACCCTGGCTGCCGGCGCTATCGTTACCCAGGTAAACCCGATGCTGGTGGAGCGTGAAATCGAACATATCATGAATGATTCTGGAGCCGGAACCCTTGTGGTTTTTGATGCTTTATATCCGCGTGTAAAAAGGGTTCAAGGTGATACTAAGCTGAAGAATCTAATTGTTGTGAGCCTCCAGCCATCGGAAGCAGATTTTTCGCCAGATAAGAAATTTGATGCTTTTTTACAGGAAGGAAAAGGGCAATTCACACCGGTAAATATCGAACCTGAGCATGATATCGCTGTCCTTCAGTATACTGGCGGAACCACAGGCCGTTCAAAGGGCGCCATGCTTACCCACCGCAATATTTTGGCTAATGTCATTCAGTCGTATGAATTTTTTAAAGAAAGAACTAAGATCGGGCAGGAAAAATACTTAACCGTCATTCCTTTGTTTCATGTGTTCGGAATGACTGCCTGCATGAATTTTGCTATATATACAGCGAACGAATCGATTCTGCTGCCTCGTTTTGATCTGGAGGAAGTGTTAAATACAATCAAAAATGAACAGCCGACCGTTTTCCCGGGCGTGCCGACGATGTATGTGGCGATTACCAACCATCCTCGTGCAGAGGAATATGGCATTGACAGCATTGAAACGTGCAACAGCGGCAGTGCTCCAATGCCAATCGAGCTCCTGCGTGATTTCGAGCGGAAAACAGGTGCGAAAATTCTTGAAGGCTATGGTTTATCTGAAGCATCGCCTGTTACCCATTGCAACCCTCCTTTTTCAGAAAGAAAGCCGGGCAGCGTAGGAATCGGGTATCCATCAACAGAATATAAAGTAGTTGATTTGGCAACCGGGTCGAAAGAGGTGCCGGCCGGTGAATTAGGTGAGGTCATTATAAAAGGTCCGCAGATTATGAAGGGATACTGGAACATGCCGGAGGAAACAGCCAATACATTAAGAGACGGCTGGCTTTATACCGGGGATATTGCACGTATGGATGAGGACGGCTTCCTCTATATTGTTGATCGGAAAAAAGATCTCATCATTGCAAGCGGATATAATATTTATCCTCGTGATATTGAAGAGGTTTTATATGAACACCCTGCTGTCCAGGAGGCCGTTGTCATAGGTGTACCGGATGCTTACCGCGGTGAAACCGTAAAGGCAGTACTTGTTTTAAAAGCTGGTAAAACAGCGTCGGAAGAAGACATCATCTCCTACTGCAAACAGAACATGGCTACGTACAAGGTTCCGGCCGCAGTCGAGTTCCGCGATGAGCTTCCTAAGACCAATGTCGGGAAAATCCTGAGAAGGGCTTTACGTGAAGAGCTCCGGAAAAACTAGTATTTATGATATAATTCTGTCGATATTTTCTTACAGAAGCGGGGACTAACATTGAAAGAAAAAATTACTGAAAAGAGTATCCAGCTATTTGATCAAAAGGGCTTTAGCGAGACATCGATTCAGGATATTGTCGACAGCATCGGTGTGACGAAAGGTACGTTTTATTATTATTTTTCAAGCAAGGAAGAACTCCTGATGGATATTCACCTTCGCTATATTGATGATCTGCTCGCGAACCAGGAGGAAATTTTAAAGGATGAATCGCAGACCTGTAAAAATAAGCTTTTTGCGATTGTCCACATGCTGATCAGCAATATTAAAACACAGGGAGCCAGCGCGAAGGTGTTTTTCAGAGAGATGCGTAATCTCAGTGACGAAAGGCTATCGGAGATTATTCCTAAAAGGGATCAATTCAGGCTCAATATTGAAAAGCTGCTTGAAAAAGGCAAACAGAACGGCGAGTTTCGTGCTGATTTAAAAACCCCTATTGTCGCGTTTGGCATTTTAGGTATCGCGAATTGGAGTTACCAATGGTTCAATCCGGGAGGCAAGGTTTCTGATCGGGAAGTGGCAGAAATTTTTACGGAATTGATTCTAAAAGGGATTGAAATGTAAATATTTAGAGTTTTGGCGTCCCATAATTACATGCCGAAAAGGCGATATCCGCAAATTTTAGTATAACGGGTATAATCGCAAGGCTCTTTTCGTATAGATTGTTGTTTTTGGACTATAAAGCTTGCCTTTTGATTTCCGCTCCAGTCACTTGCTTTCCGCGGGGAGGAACGGGAGCCTCCTCGGCGTTTCACGCCTGCGGGGTCTCCCGCTCCCTCTCTTCCCGCAGGACATTGAATAAGCTTCCTCGACTAAGCACCGCACGAAGAAAATGCGAATGCATTTTCGAGGATCAAGTGCCTTCCACTCCAATCAACTCAGTAATTTTAAACTAGTTTGTAAGCAACAAACTTTGCGAAAACAGCCAATCGCAAAAACATGTTTTTATCCGCGAAATAGTAAATAAACCCGCGAATTGTGTCAGCAACCAAATATCCAGAGAGAGGATAAGCTCTTTCCTCTCTCAATCAAAACATACCAACTGGTCAGTATAAGGAGGAGAATGTATGAATGCAAACGATGTAAAGGAAATCACGGTTATCGGTTCCGGTCAAATGGGTCATCAAATCGGAATGCTATGTGCACTGGGCGGTTATGAAACGATTATTCAGGACGTAAATGTGACTGCATTGAAAGATGCTGAGTCCAAGTTTCATACCATTATGAATAAATGGGTTGCAAAAGGGAAGCTATCAGAAGACGGGAAGCAAGCCGCTTTTACCAAATTGCGTTTTTCACAAAGCCTCGAGGAAAGTGTGAAACATGCTGACTTGATCATTGAAGCTGTAACCGAAAAGCTAGATGTTAAAAAAGATGTGTTCAGCAAGCTTGAACAATTTGCCCCTTTACATGCCATTTTCGCGACCAACAGTTCTACGATTGTCAATAGTTTAATAGCAGATGTAACAAAACGTCCTGACAAAGTCGTTAACATGCATTTCTTTTTTCCGCCGCTTGTGATGGATTGTGTGGAAGTAGTTATGAGTGAGCAGACATCTGAAGAAACGGCACAGATTGCCATGGATATCTGCAAGCAAATTAACCGGACTGCCGTGCTGCTAAAAAAAGAGATTTCCGGGTTTGTTGCCAACCGGATTCTGGGAGCATTGCAGAAAGAGGCAGTAGCTTTATATGAACAGGGGATTGCTGATTATAAAGATATCGATATAATTTGCCGGAAAGCATTGAATCACCCGATTGGGCCTTTTGAGCTGATGGATTTGTCAGGGCTTGATGTTGCTTACTATGTCATGGATCAGCGTTACCGTGAGACAGGCGACCCGGCCGATAAACCATTCGCTTGTGTAGCGGAGAAAGTGGAGAAGGGCGAGCTTGGAAGGAAGACAGGCAAGGGCTGGTATGAATACAACACAAAAAAGGTGAAGAGTTAAGAGGGTGACTCCATGCATGAGCTGCAGGTAAACGTCCGGTTTGGCGAGACGGATGCACTTGGTCATATCAATCATACTAGTTATTTTATTTACCTCGAAGAAGCAAGGGTAAAGTATTTTGAAACGCTTGGCTACAGCATGGACGTGAAAAAATGGCATTTCATTCTCGCTTCAGCCAAATGCGATTTTTTAAGCCAGGGTTATTTTAATCAAATTCTTGCGATTAAAACTTGGGTATCAAGAATTGGGGGCAAAAGCTTTCAGCTGGATCATGAAATTGTCTGCTCCCAGACAAACGATGTGATTGCCAGGGGGCATGCGATTATCGTTTATTTCGATTTTGACAAACAGGAAAGTGCGATCATCCCGGATTTGCTCCGCGAAGGCTTAAGGCAGAATTTGATTGAATCCTAGATTAAGATAACTGAATCTTCATATAAAGAGGAGGAACAATATGCCGCGGCAAAAGAGCCATGATACTATCCCAATAAGAAAAGGCGAGCAATTAAACGAAGCAGCATTGGAAGGATATCTGCGGAATCACGTTGATGGCCTCCCAAGCGAGCCTTTAGAAATTCTCCAGTTTTCAGCAGGACATTCCAATTTAACGTACCAGTTAAAGATAGGAGAGTGGCAAGCGGTTCTGCGGAGGCCTCCGCTTGGACCGGTTGCTCCGAAAGCACATGATATGAAACGGGAATTTCGTGTCATTTCAGAAATTCACCCATTTTTCAAACAGGCGCCAAAACCGCTGCTGTTTTCTGATAATGAGGAGATAATAGGCAGCCCATTTTTTATTATGGAAAGGAAGCATGGTGTTGTATTGGATACTTCTTTTCCAGAAGGAATTACACCTGCAGAAGAAACATGCCGGCAGATATCGCAGACCATGGTCGATAAGCTGGCTAAGCTGCACTCGATTGACTACAAAGAAACCGCTTTAACCGAAATCAGCAATCCGAACGGGTTTATGGAAAGACAGGTGGATGGCTGGATTGGCCGCTACGAACGGGCGAAAACGGATGAAGTAAAGGAAGCAGAAGCGCTGAAAAAGTGGCTGACCTGCAATCTTCCTGTCAGCAGAGAACCAGCCATCATCCATTATGACTACAAACTGAACAATGCGATGTTCAGTGAGGATCGCAGAAAATGGTCGGGCTTTTTGATTGGGAGATGACGACCGTTGGCGACCCGCTGGCAGACCTTGGGGCAGCGATGAGCTATTGGATACAGGAGGATGATCCACACCTTCTGAAATTCGGACTGGGCAAACCGCCTGTTACAGTTCAAAAAGGGTTTTACACCCGCCAGGATTTTATTGAAGCATATGCTAGAAAAACAGGCCGGGATGTAAGCAATATGAACTTCTACTTAACCTTTGCCTATTTTAAGCTTGCTGTCATTTGCCAGCAAATCTATTTCCGTTATAAAAAAGGCCAGACAACCGATGCACGTTTTTCGCAATTTAACCAATTCGTGAAAGTACTTCTAAAGCATGGAGTACAGGTTGCGAATGAGAAAAACTAATATGAGAAAAGTGCATGTGATTTTAAAAAAAGAAGATATTTTGCAAGAAAAAATGAGAGAAGGCGCCAAAGTGGTGGTGGTGCTGGATGTGCTGCTGGCTACCACCACGATCACATCCGCCCTTGCAGATGGAGCCACTGAAGTCATTCCTGTAAGGGGTGTAACTGAAGGGCTGAATGTGGCTGCAGAGATGGATCCGGATACTTGCGTGCTGGCTGGGGAGAGACATGCCAGGCCAGTTGATGGGTTTGTATACCCGAGCCCAGGACATATACGAAGTGTAATAAAAGGCAAGAAGCTTGTGCTGTCGACAACCAATGGGACTGTTGCATTGCGAAAATCGGAGGGAGCAGAACAGGTTTATATAGGCTGCCTTTTAAATAATCCAGCCGTTGCCAAGACCATTAGAGAAGAGAGTAAAGACGAGACGATCATTGTCGTCTGTTCAGGTAATTCAGGAGAATTAAGTCTTGAAGACTTTTATGGTGCCGGCCATTTTCTTGACTGTTTAGTACAGAGGGATGAGTGGGTGCTGACAGACGCGGCAAAAGCCGCCCTTCATTTTTACCGTGGAGCACAGGGAAGTGCCTTTGAAATATTATCTGAGTCCCGTGTAGGGCAGTTATTTTATCTGCATGGATTTTTGGAAGAATTAAAGTTTGCTGCAGGAGCTGGAACGTCTTCCGTTATTCCAGTACTGAAAGATGGCAGAGTGGTGATCCATCAGCCTGCAACCACGCATAAAGGAGAGTGGCCTTTTTATGGAAAAAGTGAACACAGCCAATAACGGAGCCAGTTTTTTATTCTCCAAACTGGATCCCGAAACTCTTTTTACACCCGAGGAATTATCAGATGAGCATATCATGATCGGAAGAACGGCAAAGCAATTTGTTGATAAAAATGTCCTGCCAGAAAAAGAGCGGATCGAAAATCAGGACTTTGAGCTTGTTACGGATTTGCTTAGAAAAGCCGGAGATTTGGGCATGCTTGCCCATAGCATTCCTGAGGCATATGGCGGCCTTGGCCTTGATAAAATCAGCAAGGGAGTCGTAGGAGAAAACATTGCGTCTTCGGGCGGTTACGGGGTCGCTCATTCCAATCATACTTGTATTGCCACTTTGCCGATTACTTACTTTGGAACGCCTGAGCAAAAAGAAAAATATTTGCCGAAGCTAGCGTCAGGAGAGTATATCGGTGCTTATTGCCTGACTGAACCTAACGCCGGCTCTGACGCTCTATCCTCACAAACAACAGCTGTATTGAATAAGGAAGGCTCACACTACATTTTAAATGGCACAAAAATCTATATTACCAATGCCATTTTTTCAGATACCTTTATCGTTTATGCCAAAGTGGACGGCCAGCATTTTTCTACCTTTATCGTGGAGCGGAATACACCAGGATTATCTTTCGGTCCTGAGGAAAATAAAATGGGGATTAAAGGTTCTTCCACCAGATCAGTCATATTTGAAGATTCTCCGGTTCCTGCTGAAAACCTGCTGGGCGAAGTGGGAAAAGGACATGTGATTGCCCTAAATGTTTTGAATCTGGGACGTTTCAATTTAGGTTCAGCCTGTATGGGTGCATCAAAATCGGGTTTGAAAAAGGCCCTGCAATTTACGCAGGAGAGAAAACAATTCGGAAAGGCGATTGCTGATTTTCCAGCGACGAAGGAAAAGGTCGCTAAGATGGCAGCTCGAATCTATGCGGCCGAATCGCTTCAATACCGAACTGCCAGTTTGCTGGAAGACTCACTGGGAGATTTAAGCGATTCCTCTGATTTAAAGGTGATCGGAAAAAGGATGAGCGAATATGCTACAGAATGTGCCGTCTGTAAGGTGTTTGGTTCCGAAACGCTGGATTATGTGGCAGATGAAACGCTGCAGTTGCATGGCGGAGCCGGATTCATCAAGGAATACGGTGTTGAACAAATGTACCGCGACTCACGTATCAATCGGATCTTTGAAGGAACCAATGAGATTAATCGATTGCTGATCCCGACACATCTATTCAGAAAAGCAATGAAAGGCGAAATCAATCTTGCCACTAGGGTTGAGGAAGCGGTCATTCAGTTAAGCAAACCGGAAAAAGCCGGCGAAGCCATTGTTGAAAAAGAAAAAGCAGCCATCGACACGATGAGGAACTTATTCTTATTAAACGCCGGACTCGCATATGAAGCATTCGGCAGCTCCCTCGTTCATGAACAGGAAACATTAATGAAGCTCGCCGACCTGGCAATTGCGCTCTTTGCTGCAGAATCGGCTGTCTACCGGACTTTTAAAGCTATTCAGAAAAATGGTGAAGAGAAAGAAGAATTGAAGATTCACTTAACAAGGACCTTTCTGGATGGCGCCATCTGGGATACAGAACGCCTTTCCCGCCAGCTGGTCACAGAACTGGCGTCTGAGGACAAGAGAGACCAGCTGCTGGGCTTGGTTATTCGCGAATGCAGCCGATTTGGCTCTTTTGGTAAGGGAATTGCAAGAAATAGAAGCATTGCTGAGAAGCTTTACGACCGTGCGGAGTATATTTGCTAGGTTTCCATTGGGAAATCGTTATCGAAATACAGTTGTATAGAGGTTAAATCTATTTATAAGCGAAATTTTTGAAGTAACTAGGAAAATATCGATCTAACTGCGAAAAATTCATGTTATCCGTAAAAAAATAATATATTCGCGAAATTCCTGTTATATCTGCGAAAAAATGAATATATTTGCGAAATTCCTGTTTTATTCGTGAAACTGTTTACGGAGCCATTAATAAAAGGAGTGTTCAATAATGAAAGCCATTCAGCTAAAAGAATACGGAGGACCGGAAGTTCTTAACGTAATAGAAAAAGAGAAACCAATACCAACAGGGCATGAAGTTTTAATTGAGGTCCATGCAATTGGCGTGAATTATGCCGATACAGCCAGAAGGGAAGGGCAATATGTAGTTCCGACTCCGCTGCCTTTTATACCGGGAGCCGAAGTGGCAGGCATAGTCGCAGCCGCTGGTGAAAAAGCGAGCATCACACCAGGAACAAGAGTGGTTACGTTAATCGAATCCGGTGGTTATTCTGAATATGTGACAGCGGATGAAAGAGGGCTGATTCCGCTGCCGGAAGGTTTGGATTTCAAGCTTGCCGCTGCACTTCCCTTGCAGGGCTTGAGTGCGTATCATATTTTAAAAACGATGGGCAGGCTTGAAAAAGGGGAAAGCCTTCTTGTCCATGCAGCAGCAGGCGGTGTGGGGACAATAGCGGTCCAGCTTGCCAAACTGTTTGGGGCAGGTAAAGTAATTGCCACTGCCAGCTCAGATGAGAAGCTAAAGCTTGCAAAAGAGATGGGGGCAGATGTGCTTGTTAACTATACGAAAGATGGCTGGGAAAACGAAGTTCTCGAAGCCACTGGCGGAAGAGGTGTCAATGTTGCACTCGAAATGGCCGGAGGAGAGATTTTTAATAAAACAGTAAAGTGCCTTGCGACTTTTGGCCGTCTTGTCATTTATGGGGTAGCAAGCGGAGAGCAAAGCAGATTTTATCCATCATCCTTAATGGCAAGAAACCAGTCTGTTATCGGCTTTTTCCTTCCGCAAATAATGAGAAAGCCTGAACTTCTGCAGCCTAGCATGAAAGAATTGATGACGTTTGTGGCTGAAGGGAAACTAAAGCTTACAATCGGAGAAGTTCACCCTTTGGAGGATGCCGCAAAGGTTCACACACTCATGCAGTCCCGAAAAACAAAGGGAAAATTAATCCTGGAACCGACAAGATAATAGGATGCCTGCCATATACAAATGGCGGGCTTATTTTATTTTTCCAATAAAACATACAGGAATACAGGCGTATTAAATAGAATTTATTAGGAGCATTTATTGAGGAGGATAGAAATTGGAAAATAAAAATGTGCTTTTAACCATCGAAAATAACGTTGGGATTGTGACATTAAACCGTCCGCATGCAGGCAATGGCATTGATTTGCAGCTTGCAAAGGAACTGATGGACACGGCTATTATCTGTTCTGAAAAAGAGGAGATACGGACAGTTGTCATAACAGGTTCAGGAAATAAGTTTTCTGTCGGCGGCGATTTGAAGAGCTTTTCAAGTGAAGGGGAGGAGATGCCCGCTCATTTAAAAATGGTAACCGCTTATTTGCATGGGGCTGTCTCGCATTTTGCCAGAATGAACAAGCCTTTTATAGGAGCGGTAAATGGTGTGGCTGCTGGTGCAGGGATGAGCCTCGCGCTTTCCTGCGATCTTGTTTATGCGGCTGAAGGTTCAAAATTTGTAATGGCTTATAATAAAATCGGATTAACTCCCGATGGCTCAGGCAGCTACTTTTTACCGAGAGCAGTTGGCATGAAGCGGGCACTTGAACTGATGTATACAAACCGAATGTTAAATGCGAAAGAAGCTGAAGAGTGGGGGATTGTCAATCAAGTCCTTCCTGAAGCAGAACTGATGCCGGCTGTCATCAACCTGGCTGAAAATCTCGCAAAAGGGCCAATGAATGCCTTTAGAGCTACTAAAAAGCTATTCTATCATTCTTTGCAGGAAACGCTTGAATCCCAAATGGCCATGGAAACTGAATTCCTTGCGGACAGGGCGAAGAGTCCGGAAGGCAAGGAGGGAATTTCAGCTTTTTTGGAGAAAAGAGAAGCGGAGTTCAAATAGCTGAGGTGAGTCTGTTGGAGAAGGAAGAAATAAAGCAAAAGGTCATTGATACTTTTGGAAAAAACGCTGAAAAGTATGTTCAAAGCAAGATACATGCCGATGCAAGCGAACTGAACCAGCTTGTGCAAACGCTGAAACCACACAAAAATTGGGTGGTTCTTGATATCGCAACAGGTGGCGGACATGTTGCAAAGAGCCTGTCTCCTCATACAGCACAAGTTTTTGCAACAGATTTAACAAAAGGCATGTTAGCAAACACAGCCCGGCATTTAAAGGATTTTAAAAATATCTGGTACGTGGTGGCTGATGCTGAGGCTTTGCCTTTTCTGGATGGTTCCTTTGATGCTGTCACCTGCAGGATCGCACCGCATCACTTTCCAAATCCGGAAAAATTCATTAAAGAAACGGAAAGGGTATTAAAGCCCGGCGGACATTTTCTCCTGATTGATAACGTCGCTCCTGAAGAAAAAGAACTCGCTGATTTCATAAACACGGTGGAGAAGCTACGGGATGATAGTCATTTCAAATGCCTTTCGATCAAAGAATGGAGAACATTATTTACGTATTCAGGGTTACAGGAAACATGCTCAAAAGGCAGAAAGAAAACATACGAATTTCCAACATGGGTGAGGAGGACAACTGAGAGCAATGAGCAAATAAAAGCTGTGGAAGACTTCATTTTACAAGCAAAACAACATGCCCATGATTATTTTAATGTCACACTAAAAGATGGCCAGGTTCAATCATTAATTGTTGATGAATGGATGGCTCTCTGTAAAAAAAATTAGGAGGAACGAAAAATGGATCTTAATCTTAAAAATAAAAACGCCCTAGTCATCGCTTCAAGTCAGGGCCTTGGAAAAGCAGTGGCGGCTCAATTGGCAAAAGAAGGTGCCAGGGTGATGATTACAAGCCGTGATGAAGAAAAAATGCAGTCCGTTCAAACAGAATTCAGTGAAAATGGTATTGAGGTTGAATATTTTAGAGCGGATATCACCAATCCGGAAGATATTAAACAGCTAATCAAGCATACAAGTGAAACACTTGGGGGAATTGACATTCTTGTCAATAACGCAGGCGGCCCTCCTGGCGGTACATTCGAAACCTTTACAGACGAAGACTGGGAAAAAGCTTTTCAATTGAATTTGCTGAGTTATGTGAGACTAATTCGTGAAGCCCTCCCTGAATTAAAGAAAAATGGCGGCAGAATTATTAATATTGCTTCTTCATCCATTAAGCAGCCGATCCCAGGTCTTCTATTATCCAATACATTCCGTTTAGGAATCGTTGGTATGACCAAAACATTGTCAGAAGAACTGGCGCCATATAATATTCTAATCAATACTGTAGCTCCAGGACGCATTGCCACAGACCGGGTGGATTATCTGGACCAGCACAATGCCGATAAACAGAACGTCTCCAAGGAAGAAATTGTTGAACGAGCAAAAAGCATGATTCCATTGCGCAGATACGGAACACCGGAAGAGTTTGCAAATGTGGTTACCTTCCTTGCATCTGATGCGAGCAGTTATGTTACCGGAAGCTCCATACTTGTGGATGGCGGTATGGTGAAGGCATTATAAGCTTTTACAAAAGGCTGTGTTAATGCTTATTGTTGATTTTGTGGAAGGCGAGAGACCTCGAAATTGCATTCGCATTTCCTTCGTGCGGTGGTGATTCAACCTCCAGCCAGAGGAGCGTGTCAAAGGGAGACCCCGGATGCGCAAATCTGCTTCGTTCGCCTGCTGGCCCGCTGAGGATCAGGGGCGGAAATCAACATAATGAGGCCTTACATAAAAAAAGACGATTTCCTTGAGAAAGGAAATCGTCTTTTTTTTAGCCCCGTTTTGTTACAAGAATGCCTATATAAAGAAGGATTGAAATGAAAACCGATCCTCCTGCTGCCAGGTAAATGGTACTGTAGCCAAATAGGTGAGCAATTTGTCCGAAAACAATCGCACCAATCCCTACACCAAGATCAAAAAAGGAGAAAAACGTTGCATTTGCCATGCCCCGGCGATTGGCAGGAGCCTCTTTTACTGACCATGCCTGCAGTGCGGGCTGGACGGAGCCGAAACCGAGACCATAGAGGATGGCCGCTGAGTACATAACATTGCTGTTCGGAAGCCAGGCCAGCAATATCATTGCTATTAAAATTAAAACAGCGCCAGGGATAAATACTGCCTGATGTCCTCTTTGGTCATATAATCTCCCAGCAAATGTCCGGGAAATCATTAGTGCAATGGCAAATAAAAGGAAGTACCAGTGTATTCCGCCTATTCCCTTTTGAGCCGAATAAATCGGCAGAAAAGAAGCGATACCCCCAAAAGAAACAGTGATAAAAAATAAGAGAAGCGATGGTTTTAAAGCACCCTTTTCATAAATATCCCATCTTTTCATGGGTACAGCCTGCTTTTCAACTTGTTTATATTGAATTCTAGAAGATAGCAAAAGGGCCGCCATTCCCAGGAGTGCACAAAATAAGAATAAGAGCTTAAAAGAAATAATCCCAGTTAAAGCAAGTCCCAGGGTTGGTCCGAAGGCAAGGGCAATATTTCCGGAAAGTCCAAAATAGCCCATGCCTTCCCCGCGCCGTTTAGCAGGGATCAAATCAGTGGCAATTGTGCCTGAGGCAGTTGTGGAGAAACCCCAGCCAAAGCCCTGGACAACCCTTAAAAGAAATAGAAAAATCAAGCTGTTCACAAACCCGAAAGAGCCTACCGACACAACGAAAATAGCCAAACCAATTAAATAGACAAAACGTCTGCCCTTTGACTCAAGGGCATGACCTGCGTAAGGACGCAAAAGAAGGGCAGAAAAAGTAAAAATTCCTACCACGAAACCAATTAGCTGGTCATTTCCGCCCAATTCCTCAACGAACAGGGGGATAGTTGGTAGTGTCATTTGAAATCCGAGAAAAATAAAGAAATTGGACATTAGAATCAGGACGAAATCCCGTGACCATATTTTTTCGGAGCCCGCATTTTGCTTGCGAGCCTCTTTTGCTATAGACTGACTCATAATAAGAATCCTCCCAAAATCTCTGTAAAGCATAATAAAGTAATTAGGAAACCTAAATATCCACCTATTATAAAGGAAAACATATGGAAATTCTAATTTTTGGATCTCTTTAAATAAAATACCCAGGTATTCGGGTTTGAATCAATCATTTAGTTTGGAGGATACATATGAAAATAAGAGAAAGAGGAATTAAAATAGGAAGACTGCTGCCAGGGAGGAAGAATTGCATTACAGATATTGATGGAGTCCGAGTAGGACATCTCACCTTGGATAATCCCCTCCAGAGAGAAGGCGAATATGCCTGCACAGGAGTGACCGCGATTTTGCCGCATGGCGGAAATCTTTTTCATGAAAAAATCCCTGCAGCCTGCTATGTCCTAAATGGCTTTGGCAAAACAACAGGTCTTGTGCAGATAGAAGAATTAGGTCTGCTTGAATCACCCATTATGCTGACCAATACATTTGGCGTTCCGGCTGTCATTCAAGGTACTTTGCAGTATATGCTTAAAAACACTCCCGA
Organism: Cytobacillus sp. C11.1; assembly: GCF_058145115.1. NCBI lineage: Bacteria > Bacillati > Bacillota > Bacilli > Caryophanales > Bacillaceae > Cytobacillus > Cytobacillus sp. C11.1. The sequence continues at coordinate 3,383,071 of NZ_CM176935.1, forward strand.
AATTGGGGATACAACCGGAACCATCAATATAGTCGTTGGAGAATGCAATGACGGGTATTTAAATTCCATAAGGGAATTCCCTGTTAAACCAGAGCACGCCATTGAAGCTATCGAAAATGCCAAAGAGGACAGGGCTGAAGAAGGGGCAGTGGGCGCTGGCAAAGGAATGATCTGCTTTGGTTATAAAGGTGGCGTAGGAACAGCCTCCCGCGTCATAAGCGAGGGGGAAAAATCGGCAGAATTCTTAATCGGGTGCCTGGTAGTCTCCAATTTTGGCAATAAAGACGAATTCCAATTCAGTAAATATGGGCTGTCTCCAGAGAAAATAAAAAAGGTTAATGAAACGCCGGATGGATCCATCATGATCGTCCTGGCAACAAATGCCCCGGTCAGTGACAGACAGCTAAAAAGACTGGCAAAAAGATGCGGAATCGGCCTAGGCCGGACGGGAAGCCACTTCAGCAACGGCAGCGGCGACATTGTCATTGCCTTTTCAACCGCCAATAAAGTCTCCCATCAAAGCAAAGAAATGATCGAAACTGCTGAATTCATCAGAGACGACCATCCCATTATGAACCAGCTTTTTCAAGGAGCAGCTGAAGCAGCCGAAGAAGCCATTCTCAATTCGCTATCCCAGGCGAAGACAACGAAAGGGCGGAAAGGCAGGGTGGCTGAAGGGATGTTTACCCATTAATTGCTAACCTTTTGTTTAAACATCGCCTTGACCGGGTACATTGAAGATACAAGATTAGCAGCTGCTAAATAATTTCCAGAAAATAATGGTTTGAATTATCAGAAAACTTTTGTTATAATAGAAAAAAGGTCAAGGGGTTGATTTCAAATGGAAAAACGTCTACTTAACTCGCCGCAACAGTCTGAGGAAAATGTGTCACAGTTAGCAGAACAGGTCCTAAATCAAGCTCTTATGGAATACCGCAAAGAGAAGCTTCGCGAAAAAATTGATGAAGCTCTCACGAACCGAAACAAGGATGAATTTATCCGCCTAACAGATGAATTAAAAAAGATTTCGTAATTAGCCGAATATTGAATGTGTAAAAAGGCAGCCTGTTCCAAAGAACGGGGCTGCCTTTTGTTGTTTTAGGAAAATGATTAAAACCATTTAAAAAGTAAGCTTCTTGGTGTTCATATTTCCGTTGGATTGAAGCATTTCGTCTTCAAAAGAGCTCTATGACGACCATTTATCCGCTGCATCGAAAGATTTCGTCTTCATGAAGGCACTATGACGACCATTTATCCTCTGCATCGAAAGATTTCGTCTTCATGAAGGCACTATGGCGACCATATTTCCCTTGGATTGATGGATTTCGTCTTCATGAAGGCGCTATGACGACCATTTATCTGCTCCATTGAAAGATTTCGTCTTCATAAGGGCGCTATGACGACCATTTATCCACTGCATAGAAAGATTTCGTCTTCATGAAGGCGCTATGACGACCATTTATCCACTGCATAGAAAGATTTCGTCTTCATCAATGGCGACCATATATCTAATCATCCGAATTATTTCGCCTTCGAATCTAACACTAATACTTCTTATCCATCATCTAACTCACAGGAATAGAATTTGATTTATCATACGGTAAGCCCTGCCAGATTCTGTGTGAAAAACAAGGCAGAAGAAAAAGAATGAGCTAAAACACAGGATTTCATGGCAATCATATGGAATCAATTAATAGTGTTTTCATATTTTTATCTATCATTTTTAAACAACTAGTTTGGTAATAATAGTTAACTTTATGAAGATCAGAAGGAGTGATGACCATGAATCAAGCAGATTCCAGCCATGTTATCTGCTTAAATAACATTAGCTGGAAAAGGAACGGCAAAGATATTTTACATAATGTTTCCTGGGAAGTGGAGAAGGGACAGCATTGGGCAGTTCTTGGTTTGAATGGATCGGGGAAAACCACTCTGCTTAAGATGATTACTGGATATGAGTGGCCAAATGGAGGGCAGGTATCCGTGTTAGGGTATCTTTACGGGAAAACAAATATTCCTGAATTGAGAAGGTCCATAGGATGGGTAAGCACTTCTTTGGATGACAAATTTCAGTTCCGCCCTTCCGATACAGCCCTTGAGATTGTCTTGAGCGGCAAATTTGCTTCTATTGGTTTGTATGAGGACATTACGCAAAAGGATTTAGACCAAGCCATTGAATTAATGAAGAGGTTTAATATCCGCCATGTGGAAAATCAAACACTGGCGTCCCTCTCGCAGGGTGAAAAAAGAAAAGCCATGATTGCCAGAGCTTTAATGGCATCCCCGAAATTATTGATTTTGGATGAACCTTGCAATGGCTTGGATATCTACTCCAAGGAAGAATTATTATCTTCGATTGAGAAGATGATGACACAGTCAGATGGTCCCACAGTTCTTTATGTAACCCATCATATTGAGGAAATTGTCCCTTCTATCTCACATGCGCTTTTGCTGAAGGAAGGAAAAGTGATTGCCCAGGGAAGCAAAAGGGCAACTGTGACAGAACCATTGCTGGCAGAGACCTTTAAAGTACCTGTTTCTTTGGAATGGGGAAATGGACGGCCATGGATACGCGTCAAATCGCAGCAAGAAACGATGAAAGCAGGCACATGAAAAAATTGAAGGAGGAAAGACCATTGAGAGTAAAAGTGGCATACGGAAAGGAAGGGCTGTACGTCAACCTTCCTGACAACACAGCGGTGATTGAACCAGTACATATTCCCGGATTGGCAAATGAAAAGGAAAAAGCCTTTGCGGCCATGCGAAATCCGATAGGAACCGGACCATTAAAAGAAATGGTTAAAGCAACAGATAAAGTCTCCATTGTCATTAGTGATTTGACCAGGCCAACACCTAATCACAAGCTTGTACCCTGGATTTTGGAGGAATTAAACCACGTCCCAAAAGAACAGCTTGTCATTATCAACGGCACCGGGAGCCACCGGGATAATACCCGGGAGGAGCTCATCCAAATGCTCGGCGAAGAGGTGGTAAATAGCATCCGCATTATTAATAACAATGCTTTTGACAAAAGTACTCAAAGCTATTTGGGGACTACTTCATATGGTGCAGAGGTTTATTTGAATAAGGAGTATTGTGAAAGTGATATTAAAATTGTCACAGGATTTATCGAACCGCATTTTTTTGCCGGATTTAGCGGAGGGCCAAAGGGGATCATGCCAGGCATAGCCGGAATTGATACTATTATGCATTTTCACAATGCGAGAATGATTGGCGATCAAAACAGCACCTGGGGAAAAATTGAGGGGAATCCTGTACAAGGTGAAGCAACAGAAGCCGCCTTAATGGCCAAACCGGATTTCATGTTGAATGTAACTTTAAATGGTGATAAGGAAATTACAAATTACTTTGCAGGAGATGTCATCAAAGCACATCGGGCAGGCTGTGAATATGTCAGGGAACATTCGATGGCGGCTTGTGAAGAAGCATTCGATATTGTGATCACCAGTAATAGCGGCTACCCTTTGGATCAAAATTTATACCAGGCTGTAAAAGGAATGAGCGCGGCTCAAAAGATCGTGAGAAAGGGGGGCGCCATTATTTGTGCGGCAGAGTGCAGTGATGGACTTCCCAACCATGGCAACTATGCTGAAATTTTAAAAATGAAACCAACACCTCAAGAGATTTTAGAAATGATCGATAATCCTGAGTTTTCCATTTTTGATCAATGGCAGGTACAAAAACAGGCGCTTATTCAAGTGTGGGCAGATGTCTACGTGTATTCCACCCTTTCAAATGGTGACATTGAAAATGCCATGTTCCTGCCGACGGACTCCATCGAAAAAACAGTTGAAGACCTTATAGAAAAAAACGGAGAAAATACAAGGATTGCTGTCCTTCCACTTGGGCCATTGACGATTCCTTATATAAAAGATGCAGTAAAGAGCTAAGAAATCATGAAAATTATATCTGACACTTTTTACATTCATAACACTGGATGTCCCACGCCTTCTGCTCCAATCAAAGGGCTGCCAAAATCATCAATGAGCTTCAACACAGCCTATTTTTAAAAATGATAATGGTTGCTTTTTACTGAAATCTCCTTCATCATTAAAAAATAATATTTTTACATAAGAAAACGGAGGAAATTATTTTGGTTCGTTTCGGCGTTGTAGGCACCAATTGGATTACAGAAGCATTTTTAAAAGCAGCAGATCAGATAGAAGATTTTCAATTATCTGCTGTATATTCGCGTACAGAAGAAAAGGCAAAAGAATTTGCCGGTAAATATGGTGTAAATAAAATTTATACGGATTTAGAAGCAATGGCATGCAGCGGTGATATAGATGCCGTCTATATTGCGAGTCCAAACTCCTTGCATGCAGAGCAGGCGGTCATTTTCATGGAGCATAAGGTCCATGTATTATGCGAAAAGCCAATTGCATCTAATACTAAGGAACTTCAAAGAATGATTAATTCGGCCAAAGAAAATAATGTCCTGCTAATGGAGGCGCTTAAGTCTACCTTCCTGCCAAACTTTAAGGCAGTCCAGGAGAATTTACATAAAATTGGCCAAGTCCGCAGATATTTCGCTAGTTATTGTCAATACTCTTCCCGCTATGATGCATACAGGCAGGGTACAGTGTTAAATGCATTTGACCCTAAATTTTCAAATGGCTCGCTAATGGACATTGGCATATACTGCGTTTACCCGCTTGTCGCGCTTTTCGGAAAACCGGAAGAGGTAAAGGCAACAGGCTATATGCTCGAAACGGGTGTTGACGGAGAAGGAAGCATTGTCCTGAAATATCCAGACAAAGATGCTGTAATAATATACAGCAAAATAGCCAATTCAAATCTGCCATCAGAAATCCAAGGTGAAGATGGCAACATCTTTATAGATAAAATAAATACTCCTGAGAAGGTTGAAATCCATTATCGCAACGGTGATCGAGAAGATCTGACTAAGGAGCAAATGAGCGACAGCATGTATTACGAAGCAAAAGAATTTATCGATTTGATTAAGTCCGGAAAGACTGAATCTAATATAAATTCTTTTGCCAACTCGATGATTGCCATGGAGATTACAGAGGAAGCCCGCAGGCAAATTGGTGTTGTATATCCGGCTGATCAAAAATAAGAGTAAAAGACCAAGCATAAATTGTTTGGTCTTTTTTTATGTAGACCTTATTACACCCATTCGATTTGGGAATTTATGTAATAGGCTAATCAACTTGGGAATATTGGATTATTTTTACATAGGAACAGTCGGATCTTATTGATTTAAACTCCTCCATATTTACTTATTTCGCATCACGAAATTTGTCAGAATAATAGGCACCTTACTCTATTAACACTATTAAAAATATTCACTAAAATTAATAGGGTAATAAACTTTTAAATTGGAGGAATAAATTTATGACACTAAAGAAAAAGGTTTTATCAGTTTCTTTATCAGGCCTAATGGCTTTGGGTGCCGTTGCGGCTGTAGGGCTGCCTGCTGGGGCTGTTGGAAATGGACCAACTGCTGGAAATGGTGCGGTGCAAACATCCATTTTGCATACATACACTAGCTTAGTAGATTATCTGAAAACTCAAGAAGCCAAACAAGAAGCGATGGATCTTGAAGTAATCGGCAAGACGGTTAAAGGAAAAGAGATTTACATGGCAAAATACATTTCAAATCCTGAAAATCCAACTGTCTTATTCTTAACGCAACAGCATGGCAACGAGCAGCTGACAACAGAAGGGGCCTTAGAATTCATCAAGCATTTAGGAACGGCAAAGACAGGTGGAGTTCTTGAGAATGTTAATATTCTCGTCATTCCTATGTTAAATGCTGATGGGGCCATGGGAGATGTAGGTTTCTCACTGGATAACTATCATGCCGATGGAGATCGCCATTTAACACGTTACAATTATAATGGGACAGATCTTAATCGTGAACATGATAAAAAAACTAGCGAAATGGAGCCGGAAGCACGTGCTCTTCATGAAAATGTATTTATGAAATATGATATCGACTACATGATCGACCTTCATCATCAGGGTACTTTAAGTGAAACAGAAGGACAGCTTGTATCGGGTTCAATTCTTTATCCAACAAATCCAAACGTTGCTCCTGAAGTGCTGGAAGGTTCCAAAAAGTTAGGGTCTGTAGTGTTCAATGCCTTACATAATACAGGCTGGGGCCATATCGGCAAATATGTGGGCGGAACTGGTGAAAATATCGGCCGAAACGGCGCTGCAGTCCGATACGATATCTCTACACTTCTTTTTGAAATGCGTGGAATGTCCGACCATTCCAGAGAAGATTATGCACTTGGCCAAAAGAGTAATGGCTACCTAATTAAGCAGACGATCACTACTCTTGATGCCACTGTAAGAGCGATTGCAGACGGTTCCATTGAAACTGCTGACACTAGCTTCTGGGACACTTTGCCTGAACAGAAAAACAGACAAGGTGAAGAAGCAGACGAATAAGAACTAACAAACATCCCCGTTTAACTTCTCTAGAAAAGCGGGGATGTTTTTATTTTTTTTGCCATTTGGTTAGGTCCTCAATTTTACAGAAGAGATTTTTTGAAAATTTTATGAAAAGGAGCCAAAAAATTGAAATTAGCAAAAGCTTTTTTATTTGTCTCTATAGCAGCCATCACCTTATTTTCCTTAAGACCGCAAAATAATATAATTGTATCGGCAGAGGATTCAACAGAGACTGTACTAGCATCTGGCCATTCTGAAAAGATTGGGAAAGAGTACGGGGAGCAAGCAAAATCTGCCATCATGCATAATCTCGAGCTATTTAAAGAATCTGCTATTTTGGCAGGCTATACCAAGACTGAACTAGACAGCGCTGCAGAGGAATATCAGGAATTTTTAAAGGATGTACAGCCAAACCTTTTGGAACAGTACAGAGCAATGGCTGAAAGTTCAGGCACTGAGTTATCAGATTTGCTGGCTTTTAATGTTTTAGAAGAAGAAGTTGCCGGCGATGGATGTACGACAATCATTGCAACAGGTTCTGCCACTCAGGGGGATAAAGCTTATTACCACAAGAATCGTGATGCATCCAGAGGATATAAGCAAGTGGTTCTCCAGATTAAACCAGAGAAGGGGTATAGTTTTATCGGTATAACTAGTGCCGGTTCTTCAGGAATTGCAATGGGAATTAATGAGTATGGTGTCTCTGTAGGCAATAATGTTCTTCATACATGGGACAAAGGAAAAGGATACGGAAATTTGACTGTTATACGTATGGCGCTTGAAAATGCAGCGGATGCGAGGGAAGCAGTATCCTATATTCAGGAGCTACCAAGAGCTTCTGGCTCTGCGTATGGGATAGCCGATGCTAAAGAAGGTGCCTTTCTAGAAACCACAAACAGTGCATTTGCCGTTAAGTGGGTTGTCGATGAAGCAATGGCTCATACCAATCATTATATCCTCCCTGGAATGGAGAAATATGAAGCCTTGGATGACGATCCTGCTGAAAAATCCCGCTGGAGCTGGTATATTTCTACTGAAGAACGATTAGATCGTGCAACATATCTTTTACATGGACAAATTGGAATGCTTAATCCACAGGATTTAGTCGAAATTTCTGAGGATCAGAACGGAGAGGATAAGATCTACTGGATTGATGCTCAATCTGAAATTAATGGCATTGAAATGGGGTCTGTATCAACCGGAACATTTGATGGCAGCAAATTAAGAATGTGGTCACAATTAGGCCAGCCAAGTATTGTCCCAGCAATCCCTTTTGAAGTAGATCGTCCATTGATACCCGAACCATTCCAATCTGGAGATCTTAATAGCAAAATCGAAAACCGCAAATAAGAATTTCAAACAGCTTAAAACCATACAGCATCCCTTAAAGGGGGTGCTTTTTTTGGTTGAATTTTTAGAGCCCATTATATAATTCACTTTTCAAATTAAGAAAAAAAGCCCATTTTTTACAATTTTGAAATTTTCTTTGAATAACTTGTTGACAATTCCTATAGGTATGGTAGGATTAATCTCAACATTATATAAAATTTAGTTAAAACCCAACCCTAATATGTATTTTCCTAGACTATGAAAAGGAGGCGAGCCGCACTGAAACAGGCTGACTGGGAAGAATTATCTGCTCATTTGAAGCAGATGCTGCAGAGCATCAAATACGGATCGATCACATTGGTCGTCCAGGATGGCAAAGTTATACAACTTGAGAAGAACGAAAAGGTTCGTCTTCAACCGAATAAGCGCGCTGACTAGACAAACTAGAGGCGGTCTTTTTACCTGAAACAAATCTCAGGCGAAAAGGCGGCCTTTTTTGGTTGAAGAATAGGCAAGATTTTTACAGGATGAAAGGAGTACTGCAAGATGAGCACTGCGGTAACGTATGAAAATTGGAATCAGATTTCTGAAACATTTGCCTTCGATGATAAACTGAAAGGCGCCCGAAATGTACTGGAATGGGCATACAAAAACTACGCCCAAGATAAAATCGTCTATGCTTCCAGCTTTGGAGCCGAAGCAATTGTCCTAATTGATTTAATACAAGAAATACAGCCTGATGCACACATTGTATTTTTGGATACTGGGCTGCATTTTCCAGAAACGTATGAAGTGATTGAAAAGATTGAAGCCCGATTTCCAAAGCTTCAAATTGAACGGAAGGAGCCAGCGTTAACACTGGATCAGCAAGCTGCAGAATTCGGTTCCGCCCTATGGAAAAGGGAGCCAAACCAATGCTGCCAGATCCGCAAGGTTATCCCTTTAAGAGAAGCATTAACGCCAAAGGAGGCATGGATTTCAGGTCTCCGCCGGGAGCAATCGCCTACGAGAGCCAACACGGAATTTCTCAACAGGGACGAAAAGTTCAGAAATATCAAAATCTGCCCGTTGATTCACTGGACCTGGGATGAGGTTTGGAACTATATCAAGGAAAAAGATCTTCCTTATAACACACTCCATGATCACGGCTATCCAAGCATTGGGTGCTTCCCCTGTACACAGGCAGTCGGTGAAAATGGCGATTCCCGTGCCGGCCGATGGTCAGGCAGCGGCAAGACTGAATGCGGACTTCATACCAGCTAAAAGGAGGGGGATACCATGCTCACGATTATAGCGGTCACTGTTGGTTTGTTTTTTGCCATGAATATCGGTGCCAGCGGAGCAGCAGCTTCAATGGGGATCGCTTATGGCTCAGGTGTTATTAAAAACCGGATCCTAGCACTCATCCTTTGCGGAATGGCCGTTTTTTTGGGGGCATGGCTGGGCGGAGGGGAAGTCGTGAAGACAATGGGAAGCGGAATTGTACCGCAGAGTACATTTACAGAGGCGATTGCCCTCATTGTCATCGCCTCTGCAGCACTCTCACTGTTTCTGGCTAATGTATTTGGAATTCCGCTGTCAACCAGCGAAGTAACTGTCGGTGCAGTAGTGGGAGCAGGGATTGTGTATCAATCGGTATTCGCAGGAAAGCTGGCCTGGATTGTCATGTTTTGGCTCCTTACACCAGTTGTTGCCTTTATTATTGCCATTTTGGCAGCAACACTGTTGAAGAATCCCTTCATGCAAAAATGGGTCAGCACACCAAAGTCAATCCCGATATTAACGGTCCTTGTCATTTTCATGGGCGTGTTCGAAGCCTTCTCTGCTGGCATGAATAATGTCGCGAATGCTGTTGGACCGCTGGTTGGCGCAGGGATCATGAGCACTTCTAACGGAATCTTCTGGGGAGGATTATTCGTTGCAATAGGAGCGATTCTTCTCGGAAAAAAGGTTCTGGAAACGAATGGCAAAAAGATTACCAGTATACGGCTGGAAGAAGGCTGTGTCATTTCGGGTACAGGTGCCGGAATCGTCATGGCAGCATCCCTTTTTGGAATTCCGGTCCCCTTAACACAAATCACGACCTCATCCATTATTGGAATCGGATTTGCCAAACAAGGCCGCTCCGTCCTAAAAAAGGATATTGTTGTCCAGCTATTGGTTGTATGGGTTGTTTCACCAGTGTTATCAATGGTTCTATCATACACATTCATCCAGCTGGTGATTGAGCAGAATGTGTATCCGGTCATTGCGATGCTGGGTGTACTCATATCCGTTTTCGGAGTGAAATTTTTAATGACTCAGGCACCATCAAGTGCAAGGCCGCTAACTGAAAAAAAGTAAATTCAAACAAGAAAGGTTGATGAAAAAAATGGCTTTACCGAAACCTCATGGGGGAAAACTAGTTCAAACATTTGACTCCAATTACAATCTTGCAGGAATTGAAAAAGAAATCGCGATTGATGCCATCGCACTGAGTGATCTAGAGCTGATCGGCGTTGGATTATTCAGTCCTCTGACAGGGTTCCTTGGAAAAGCGGACTATGAATCTGTTGTGGAAAAAATGAGATTAGCAGACGGAACCGTTTGGTCAATCCCTGTTACGCTCCCTGTATCAAATGAAAAAGCTGAAGAGCTTACAGCTGGAGAGACATTTAAGCTTGTAAATGATGGTATTGTTTATGGAGTGATTACGGTTTCCGAGTGGTTTGAACCGGACTTAAGCAAAGAAGCACGAGAAGTCTACAAGACTGAAGAACTTGCGCATCCTGGTGTAAAAAGGCTGTTCGAACGCGGACCGGTGTATGTGGCTGGTGAAGTAACTCTTGTTAAAAAACCTGGTAAGGGTGTAGCAGAAGATGTTTGGTTTGAGCCTCAAAAAACAAGAGCTTTATTTGAAGAAAAAGGCTGGAAAACCGTTGTTGGCTTCCAAACAAGAAATCCCGTGCACCGTGCCCATGAATACATCCAAAAGGCAGCGCTGGAAACAGTAGATGGACTTTTCCTGAACCCGCTTGTCGGTGAAACAAAATCAGATGACATCCCTGCAGATGTGCGCCTGAAGAGCTATCGTGTCCTTTTGGAAAATTATTATCCCAAGGATCGTACCCAGCTGGCTGTTTATCCGGCTGCGATGAGATACGCTGGCCCACGCGAAGCCATTTTCCATGCGATTGCCCGCAAAAACTTCGGCTGCACGCATTTCATTGTGGGAAGGGACCATGCCGGTGTAGGAGATTACTATGGTACTTATGATGCACAGCATATCTTCAGCAACTTTACCGAAGAGGAGCTTGGCATCAAGCCTCTATTCTTTGAACATAGCTTCTATTGCAGCAAATGCGAAGGCATGGCTTCAGATAAAACATGCCCTCACAGCAAAGAAGACCGCGTGATTCTTTCGGGTACAAAAGTAAGGGAAATGCTGCGGAACGGTGAATTGCCGCCATCCACTTTTAGCCGAAAAGAGGTTGTTGAGGTATTAATTGAAGGCATGCGAGAGAAAGAAACGGTTTGAGGAGGCAGCAAAATGACAAAGGCAACAAACATAACCTGGCATGATGCCACTATATCTAAGGAAGAAAGACGCGCACAAAACGGCCATGGCAGTGTCGTGCTTTGGTTCACAGGCCTATCCGGCTCAGGAAAATCGACCATTGCCAATGCTGTATCACATGAACTTTTTCGTCAGGGAATCAATGAATATGTCCTTGATGGAGATAATGTCCGCCATGGATTAAATAAGGACTTAGGTTTTTCAGAAAGTGACCGGAATGAAAATATTCGCCGTATTGGGGAAGTCGCCAAGCTGTTTGTCGACAGTGGGAAAATTGTCACAACAGCTTTTATCTCCCCATTCCGTTCTGACAGAAACGGAGTGCGAGCGCTTTTTGAAGAAGGGGAATTTTTTGAGGTATTCATCGACTGCCCATTGGAAGAGTGCGAACGCCGCGATCCAAAGCAGCTTTATGTAAAAGCGCGCCGCGGGGAAATCAAGGATTTTACAGGAATTGATTCCCCTTACGAAGCACCTGATCAGCCAGAAATAACCATTCGCTCCGATCAATTCACAGTAGAAGAAGCGGTGGAACAGATTTTAGCTTATCTCCGCGAAAAAAATATTTTATAAAAATGCAGGAGTCTCTTTTAAAGAAGAGACTCCTTTTCTAAAATAATTCCTACTATTTCACTCCGAAAAATGGTATTATAAAAAGCAATTAGAATAATAGCTTAATAAATGAGTGTATAAGCATATATAAAAACAAAAACTGTTTTCGTATAGTTTGTTGCTTTTGGGTGGTTAACTGAGTATAGCCTCTGAGTTGATTGGAGCGGAGGGCACTTGATCCTCGAAAATGCCTTCGCATTTTCTTCGTGCGGTGCTTATTCGAGGAAGCGATTCAGTGTCCTGCGGGAAGAGAGGGAGCGGGAGACCCCACAGGCGTGAAACGCCGAGGAGGCTCCCGTTCCTCCCCGCGGAAAGCAAGTGACTGGAGCGGAAATCAACGGGCATCATTTACAAACTAAAACAAGAATCAATGAGAAAACAGCCAAAACAAAAAATATTTTAGAAAGGGCGGTCATGAAGATGACGGGAAAAGTTTATTTAGTGGGTGCAGGTCCTGGAGATCCCGATTTAATGACTGTCAAAGGAATGCGCTGCCTTCAGGAGGCAGATGTTGTTCTTTATGATCGTCTCGTGAACCCGGAACTTTTAAAGCATGCAAAAAAAGAAGCGCAGCTCGTATACTGCGGAAAGCTTCCAAATCATCATGTCATGAAGCAGGAAACGATTAACCATCTTCTCGTGAAATATGCTAAAAAGGGCCTGCAGGTTTGCCGTTTAAAAGGCGGGGATCCCTTTGTTTTCGGCAGAGGCGGTGAAGAAGCAGAAGAATGTGTGAAAAATGGCGTCACGTTTGAAATCGTCCCGGGTATTACTGCTGGAATTGCAGCTGCAGCTTATGCAGGCATTCCTGTCACACACCGAACCTTGAGCAAGAGCTTCGCATTTGTCACCGGGCACCAAGCCGGAAATGAAGAAGCCGAGCATCAATGGGCCCATTTGGCTCATGCGGTAGACACCATTTGTGTATACATGGGTGTATCGCACTTACCAAACATTGTTAAGAATTTATTGAACAACGGAAAATCTCCGCAGACTCCCATTGCACTGGTACACTGGGGAACCCTCGAAGAGCAGCGGACTGTGACAGGTACTCTTGCCACCATTGAAAAAAATGTAAAAGAGGCCAATATCGCAAATCCCAGTATGATTATTATTGGTGATGTCGTTAAGCTCCACGATAAAATTAATTGGTTTGAAGAAGAAGTTTTACCGAATTTGCCGGTTATGCAGGGGTTAAGTTAACGTGTTTGTGGTATAGGAGAGAGGGAGCTGTTTCGTGTGCAGCTCTCTTAATTCGCTAAAATCAAGTTATGTTATATTGGCGTGGGAATGAGCCATTTGTGGGGCAGTTCTAAGGTTTTATCCGAAAATATCTTTTTGCCGGTCAATCAGGAACATATTTACAGACTAAGTGCTTCCAAACTATGCACTCTTTTTGCTTATCAAAAATACTTCCCAAAATCTCTTCATTCAACCTACCAGGAAAGGAGGCCCCATATGAAAGCGATCTTATATATCGGCCATGGAACCCGGTCGAAAAAGGGGGCTGCGGAAGCAAAACTTTTTATAGAAAATGTTATGAAAAAGGTTGAACATCCCATTCAGCAGCTGAGCTTCCTCGAACTCACAGAACCATCAATAGAACAAGGGTTTGAGCATTGTGTCCATAAAGGCGCTACCGACATAACGATAGTTCCTCTATTTCTGCTGGCAGCAGGACATATTAAGCAAGATATTCCTGACGCACTTGCCCCATTAATTCAAAAATACCCTAATATAAACGTAACAACAGCAGATCCTTTCGGAGTACAGCACCTGATTTTAGACGCTATTGCCGGGCTGGTTACCACGGAAGCTCACCCAGTTAGCAGCCATGATTCAATCCTTATCGTCGGGAGAGGGAGCAGCGACCCATCCATACAAGAATCATTCCACTCAATCGCACAAGGAATCAGCCAGCGGCTTGACTTGAAAGAGGTCCATGTGTGTTATTTGGCTGCAGCGTCCCCATCTTTCCAAGAAAGTCTGGATTCCCTTTGTGAAAATGCAAAAGGCAGAATCATTGTTATCCCTTATCTTTTATTTGCAGGTCTTCTATTGAGTGAGGTTAAGAGGGAAGTAGAAAAGAAGAAGAACAGGGGACACTCGATTTTACTAACGGATGCGTTGGGAAGCCAGCAGGTTATACAGAATATTGTCATCGAAAAAGCTAACGGAAAGGAGAATGCGAGTGCAGCCGCTAGTCATTAATTTAACTGGTAAAAAAATTGTTATCGCAGGCGGAGGCAGGATAGCCTTCCGTAAAGCGAAGGTGCTGGATACAGAACAGGCAGATATTATATTTATTGCGCCAGATTTTTCAAAAGATGTCATTGGGCTTGCCAATCAAAAAGGGTATGAACTTGTTCACCGTGAAGCATATCCAGAAGACTTTGAGGATGCATTCCTCACCATCCTGGCCACCAATAATCGGAAAATAAACCAGGCCCTGGCCCAATCACTTGCTCCTGCACAGCTAGTATGTGTTGTTGACCAATCCGGCGAAGGGAATGTGACATTTCCGGCTACTGTTCGCCGCGGTCATCTGCAGGTTGCTGTCACTTCAAACGGTGCCAGCCCCAAGCTTACCCGCAAGCTGAAAAAGGAATTGGAGGAGCAATTTAATGATAGCTGGACCGGATATACTGGTTTTTTGGCAGAATGCCGTGAGTATATCCGAAAGCTTCCAATCTCTTCCGAAGAAAAAAATAAGCTTCTGGCGGAATTGCTTGATGACCGCTATCGTGTCCATGAAGATGTCCGTGAGGAAAAATGGAACCATCTGCAATCATTACAACTTAGCTAATTTATGCAAAAACCGTGTGTTTCGCACAACGGGTTCGGATACCTGTCAATTTTTATAAAAATACGTTTGAAAATCTGCTTATATTTGTTATACATTTTGTCCTGCAAAATGCAGGGCTTTTTGTTATGTAAGAATATTCCAAAGCGCAACCTAATGTATAATGCATTTTATGGCCAATGCACTGTTATAAAACTATATGTTGATTTCACTGTGTTTGAAAAATAACCGGAAAAATTCCGTTTGAAATGGGAAATACCCATATTTCCTTAAGAATAAGTGGAGTTTTTTCGCTTATATGTTTCATATCTTTGAATTTTGGCTTATTTAGAGCAGTTAACCGGAATACCTCCGCTTATCTCTGCTTCTTAAGCTTTCTCTATATATATTAGCCGGAAATTCTCCGCCTATTAATTCTCATACCTATACGAAAATCATCAGTGAATAATTACAGAGCCAAAGAGAAACTTAGTTTTGTAACTAAAAAACATAGCATTTTGCAATCCAATCTCTGTAACCTTACATTTCGAAATACAAATAGGACCACAGTTTCAAGCCTATTTTTATAATTACTCGCGTTGTATCAATGAAAAATGACCATCAATTTCACATACAAATTGATGGTCATTTTAAAATACACATTGGATTTTTGTGACAGGTAAAAGGACCCGTTATGTTTCGCACACGGTTTTTTATTTTGTTTTATTGTGCATATACACTATGGTACATTAAAACCAATGAAGCAGGAAGGCGGCAGATATATGGAGCTTTTAACTCATGAGCTTGCACAGGAAATAGTGGAACGGACAATGAAAATTCTAAATAAAAATATAAACGTGATGAATGAGGAAGGCATTATCATTGGATCGGGCGATCGCAAAAGGATTAATCAGCTTCATGACGGTGCTTTGCTTGTCCTGAAAAAAGCGGAAAGTGTCGAAATTGATGAACCAAAGGCTTCAAAGCTAAAAGGGTCGAAGCCCGGAATCAATTTGCCTATTCGTTTTAATAACCAAATCGTTGGGGTAGTTGGCATAACGGGGGAGCCGGAACAAATCCGCAATTATGCAGAGCTTGTTAAAATGGCGGCAGAACTAGTGTTAGAGCAATCTTTTTTGCTGGAGAGAGTGCAATGGAAGCAGCGTCTGCAAAGCGAGATTGTTAATCAGCTTATATCTGATGAACATCTAAATAAAGCCTGGATAAAAGAGCGTGCAGGATTTCTTGGCATCGATCTTGAACAGCCGAGAGCAGCTATCATACTTAAACACAACAGGCATCCTGAAGCAGCCATACAAAAGCTCATAAGCGCCATTCAATTTGAACTCGAAAAACAAGATCTAATTGGTGTAACCTTTAATAATGAAATTGTGATACTTAAAGCTGGATCTCCATCTGAATGTACTGCATTTTTAAGACGTCTGTTAAACGTTCCAAAGGAGAAAATGGTGTTTGGAATCGGCAATATGTCTGAAACCATCAATGAAATCAAGACATCATTTCATTTGGCACAACTAACTCTCGCTGTTGGACAAAAGCTTAACCCAGATGCAGGTTTTTACCGTTACGAGGAGTACCGATTGGAAGTTATGCTATCGAAACTGGCACAAACTGAGCAGCCTGGGAATGCTTTCTCTTTTTACGACCGGCTGCTTGAGCAGGATAAAAAGGGGGAACTGGCGCATACCTTGGATATTTACATAAAAGAAGGCGGAGAACTGAACAAAATTGCGGAGAGCCTATTTATTCATCGCAATACACTCAGATACCGGCTGGATAAAGTCACAGAATTGACAGGAAAGGACCCAAGAAATATTAAAAATCTAATTGAGTTGTATATGGCAAAATTAATAAATGATCTTCGCTGATTGTGCAGATGCACAATTTATAGAAAATTCACTGCTTAAAATTTAGCAGCATACACAATGTAAAAAGCACCGCAAACGCTTACAATAAATTAATAAGCAAACAAGCACCTTGGGAGGTTTTCATATGGATGTTACTGTAAGCGCTTTAGGGGCCATTAGTGCCTTGGTTATTGCTATTCTATTAATCTTGAAAAAAGTGCCGCCTGCGTATGGGATGGTTGCCGGTGCATTAATCGGCGGTTTGATTGGCGGCGTTGATATTACAAATACAGTGAATTTAATGATGGAAGGCGCCAAAGGGATTATCCCGGCAGTCCTAAGAATACTGGCTGCAGGTATTCTGGCAGGTGTCCTGATTGAATCAGGTGCAGCATCTTCCATTGCTGAAACAATCGTAAAAAAATTCGGAGAAACGCGTGCGCTGCTTGCCCTGGCGGTGGCGACGATGATATTAACAATGGTTGGCGTTTTCGTCGACGTAGCCGTAATAACAGTATCACCAATCGCTCTGGCCATTGCAAAAAGAGCTAAGCTTTCAAAAATGGCCATCCTGCTTGCGATGATCGGCGGCGGTAAAGCAGGGAACATTATGTCACCGAATCCAAATGCCATTGCAGCCTCAGATACATTTGGCGTTCCGCTTACATCCGTCATGGCTGCGGGATTCATTCCAGCTATTTTTGGACTGGCTGTTACGTACTTTATTGCCAAGAAACTCGTAAATAAAGGCTCGGCCGTGATGACAGAAGATGTGGAAATGACAGATAACACGAAGCTTCCATTATTCTTCACAGCTATGATTGCACCGCTGGTTACGATTATTCTATTGGCGCTGCGCCCATTATTTGATATCAATATTGATCCAATGGTTGCTCTGCCGGCCGGAGGTATTGCAGGTGCCATTGCCATGAGAAAAACTAGAAAAATCAATGACTATGCTGTTTCCGGGCTAAGCAAAATGTCCGGCGTTGCCATTATGTTATTGGGAACTGGAACATTAGCCGGCATCATTGCCAACTCAGCGTTAAAAGATGTCATTATTAACGCATTAAGCTCATCAGGTCTTCCAGCTTATCTGCTGGCTCCTGCTTCAGGTATTTTCATGTCTGCTGCAACAGCTTCAACAACCGCTGGTACTGCTGTAGCGAGCGGAGTCTTTGGAAGCACGATTTTAGGATTGGGCGTATCTGCATTGGCTGGAGCTGCCATGATCCATGCTGGTGCCACTGTACTTGATCACTTGCCGCACGGAAGCTTTTTCCACGCTACAGCAGGCAGTGTCAATATGGACATAAAAGAACGCTTAAAACTGATGCCATACGAGTCTCTTGTCGGTTTAACACTCGCAATTATTTCTACTCTTGTATTCGGCGTCTTTAAGCTTTTTGGATAAGGTGAAACAAATTGTCTTTGAAAGCTTGTAACGGAGCTGCACTGCCGTTAACGCAGGTTAATAGAAAGGGAGATGTTCAATTATGAAAATAGTAATCGCGCCAGACTCCTTTAAAGAAAGTTTATCAGCTCTGGAGGCGGCCAATGCAATCGAAAGAGGTTTTAGAGCCATTTTTCCTAATGCCGAGTACATGAAAATGCCTATGGCAGACGGTGGAGAAGGTACTGTCCAATCCCTGGTTGATGCCACGAATGGAACAATCGAGGAACGGACAGTGTCAGGGCCGCTGGGAGAACCGGTTAAGGCATTCTTTGGTTTAATGGGAGATGGAAAAACAGCGGTCATTGAAATGGCAGCAGCTTCAGGTTTGCATCTCGTTCCTGCTGAAAAAAGGAACCCGCTAATCACATCGACTAAAGGAACAGGAGAGTTAATATCAGCTGCATTGGATTTAGGCGTCAAACATATTATCATCGGAATTGGCGGAAGCGCTACAAATGATGGTGGCGCCGGAATGGTCCAGGCATTGGGAGGTAAGCTTCTAGATACAGCAGGCAATGACATTGGCCCAGGCGGCGGTTCTCTCTCTCAACTTTCTTTAATAGATTTATCCGACCTTGATGTTAGATTGAAAGACGTTCATATCGAAGTAGCCTGTGACGTTGATAACCCGTTAACCGGACCAAGAGGAGCATCTGCGATTTTCGGACCGCAAAAAGGTGCCACAGCTGAGATGGTAAAATTGCTGGATGAAAACCTGGCCCATTATGCGGATGTGGTAGAAAAAGCTCTCGGCAAATCCTTTCGCGATTTAGAGGGGGCAGGCGCTGCGGGGGGACTTGGTGCAAGCTTGCTCGCCTTCTTGAATGCCGATTTAAAAAGAGGAATTGATATTGTCCTTAATGCAGTAAATTTTGAAGCTGAAGTTCAAGATGCAGACTTGGTCATTACTGGCGAAGGGCGGATTGACAGCCAAACCATTTACGGTAAAACGCCAATCGGTGTGGCGAAAGCAGCTAAAAAATATGGGGTATCTGTGATCGGCCTTGCCGGTTCATTATCGGATGATAGCCACATCGTGCACGAACATGGGATTGATTCGCTTTTCACTATTGTACCAGGCGTTATTTTGCTGCCTGATGCGTTTGAACATGCAGCAGTTTATATGGAAAGAGCGGCTAGAAATATCGCGGCCACTTTAAAAATGGGTAAATAGGATTTAGATGGGAAGCTGCGAAGTGCAGCTTCTTTTTTTGCAGAAAAAAAGGCGTATACACGATCCAAAGAGAATATGTTTTTAAAGAATATTTAATTGGAGGCTATGTTAATGAAAGCAATTATTGTTCCAGAATACGGCAAGCCAGAGGTACTAACTTACTTGGATATAGATATACCAAAAATCAAACCTAACCAGGTAATGATTAAAGTTGAAAAAACAAGCGTGAATTATGCGGATGTGAAAGCAAGATATGGCCAGGGTGGAAAGGGCATTTTTCCTTTTATTCCAGGGTTAGATGCGGCAGGAGTAATTGTTGAAACGGGTTCTGAGATTACTAGGCTTCAAAAGGGTGACCGGGTCATTGCGTTTCCGGCTGAGGGCTCGTATGCAGAGTACGTGGCTGCCGATGAAAATTTGACATTTTCAATCCCGGATGAAGTCAGTTTTGAATTAGCTGCTGCTTGCCCGACGGTTTCTTTTTTATCCTATAAGATGCTCGCTGATATTGCCCGTCTTGAAAAAGGCGAAACCGTTCTGGTTCATTCTGCAGCCGGGGGAGTTGGAACAACAGCGATCCAAATGGCGAAAATCTTAGGTGCAGGAAAAGTAATCGGAACTGTTGGCAGTGAAGTAAAAGTTCCTGTTGCTCTGGAGGCAGGAGCGGATCATGTGGTTGTTTATGAAAAAGAAAATTTTGCCGATATGGTTAATAGTCTTACAGAAGGAGAAGGTGCAGATATTATTTTGGATTCATTAGCCGGACCCATTACACAGCAAAGCTTCGGCTGTCTTGCCGATTATGGACGGATGATCCAGTTTGGCAATTCATCGGGTGAAATAGGCGTAATTAAAACAAATGATCTTCATAAAAGCTGCCGCTCTGTTTTAGGCTACAGCCTGGGTACCACACGGAAAAAACGGCCGGAAACATTGAGGGAAACGGCGAATCAGGTAATGGAATATCTAAAAGACGGCAAGCTAAACGTAAAAATTGGCCACACCTTTCCATTGGAAGAAGCAGCAGCTGCCCATCAATTGATAGAAAGCAGGATGAGTACCGGAAAAATTCTATTGGATATACGATAATTATATTATGTAAACAAAGACTGCGCAAAAAAGCTATTTTATAAAAACAGGCCAGCAACGGAAATTTTCAGACCAAAACTCTCAATTTCGCTGATTTAGCGTTTGAATACCTCTTTTTAAGGAAAAAGTATCAACGACCATCATAAAAGGAGCTATTCTATGACATTAAAAATTCGTGTGTATTCTGATTATGTTTGACCATTTTGTTTTATAGCGGAGGTTCCGCTGAATGAAGCGATTAAAGGCAAAGATGTGGATGTGGAATGGATGCCTTATGAGTTAAGGCCATATCCGAATGAAACGCTGAAGCCTGAAGGGGATTACCTGCAATCTACTTGGAAAAACTTTGTTTATCCTATGGCCGATCAGTTCGGCGTAAAAATAGTTTTGCCGCACGTATCGCCGCAGCCCCATACCCACCTACCTTTCGAAGGCTTTCAATTCGCCAAAGAACATGGAAAGGGTAATGAATACAACCATCGCATGTTCACCGCCTTTTTCCAGGATGAGCTGGATATAGGGGATATTGAGGTCCTGACAAAATTAGCCGCCGAATTGGGGCTGAACCAAAATGCTTTCCGGGTATCACTGGAAACAAGAAAATATAAGGACGTCCATAAAGAAGCACTCAGACATGCCTATAACGAAGCGGAAATTCAGGCTGTGCCAACCTTTAAGATAGGAAATACGTTATTGTCAGGTGCACGCCCAAAGGAAATGATTGAAAAGGCGATCGAAGAAGAGATGATTCGGAAGAATGGTAAATCTGATTCCAATGGTTTCGCATGCGGACCAGAGGGATGCAGCTAAAAGGAGAGAAGCCAATGTCCAAGGATCCCATTGAATTAACCAAAATGACTATCTATCCGGAAGATACAGCGAATAAGGTGAAAAGCGCGTACATTAGCGGCTTTCAGCAGCCTGTTTATTTTGGTGTCCACGGCGGCGTTAAGCAATTTTATGGTGTTGAACCGGAAGTGGAGTATCCCTCTACACTCGACCATATTGTTGCAGCTGCAGGCGGCTGACTGGTTGGAACTTTAGCAGGCGCGCTGGAGGCGCGTGATATTCCAATTACGAGAGAAAAATTGCGGGCTGACGTACAGGGTGTAATTGAGGCACCGGAAGGAGTCTTGAAAATTACCACTATCCGCACAAAATTTAACCTGCTTATTCCAAAAGGAAAAAGAGAAGCAGCAGAACGGGCCCTAAATGTCTTCGAAAGAGCCTGCCCTGTTGCTCAGACTCTTAAAGGAGCAATAAACTTGGAAAACACATGGGAAATTACGGAAGAATAAATGAAAAGGACTGAATTTCAGTCCTTTTATTGTCCCCAAACCAATATAAAAATAAAATAAGCCCCCATCGTCAACAATGCTACCGGAACCCCAAAAGTTGCCCATTCTTTGCTTGTAATTTGCAGCTTGCCTGCTGCGATTATATTCGGAATATTACCGGGGATTAGCATACCCCCGCTAATGAGAAGTCCGAGCAGAATCGATTTTACAGTAAAATGATCCATAGATGGACTAATTTCGGCGGCTGCGAGCGTTGCATTATCCAAAACGGCTGAAATCATATTGATCCAGTACAGCAGCAACGGGTTTAAGCCGATCAGGAAATGATTGATTAACGGTTCAAATCCTGCACCCAAAAAGGTCAATCCCATTACGAAAAAATAAATCTTAAGGGCACGAACAAGAATTTCTTCATAGCTCTCACCAGCTGGCTTTTTGCTAAAGGACCCTCTTCCCGACACAGGCCGTTTTACAAAAAGGGCTGCCAAAATCCCGAAAAAAAGCAATGCTATCCCAATCTGTGATCCCACCAACTCCAGCAAAAAGAAAAAGTCTTCATTTAATTTGCTGATGGCGATGGTGGAAAGCGGCTCTCCGATCGGTGTCAGAGCAGCTCCGAGCCCGATTGAAAAACAAGCCAGGACTGTAAGTCGTATTTCAGACGCCCGATCAAGGCGAAGGGCACTGACAACTAGAACTAACACTAACGCGGCAATTATTGCTGTAATGATGCTCGAGATTAAGCCAAGCAAAATGACTACTATTGCTGCAAAAAAGCGAAAGGGCAGCCTGCGACTCACTGAAAGTATGCTGCTTTCCAGCTTTACCTGAAACCATTTAAAAAGCAAGCCGGCTACAAAAACGGCAGCTGTAATATTTATAGGGTCATAAGCTGCTTTTAAAAAGAGTGTGCCATTCATGACTCCGCTTGCAAATGCAGCTGACAGACCCATCACGAACAGAAACATCTCCAGGTTTTTTTCCACATGTTCCGAGATAAACGGCAGCAGCAGGACGACAATGAAAATAACCAGTAAACCAATAATCATTATCTATCTCCAATTGGTTATTTTCCAAGTTAAGCACAAGGAATACTACAATCGTATGCTTTAAAAGGGACAAACTTTCCATAAAAAAATCCCTGCGCTGACTGCGCTGGGGATTTTAATAAAGAAAATCAGCTATAATCATTTAATACTGTTCCTGTTATGTCAAATTCCGGTTCCAGGCTTTGCATGGCATTTGAAGAATTAGGAGTTGTCCCGGCGGTATTCATTTCCTCATTCACAGAAGATATTGGGGGAGTTTGACTGCGTTCATTTTTTTCTCGACTATCCAACAAGATCATCAACTCCTTTACAATATTTGTTTTTTTATTTCCTATTTATTACATATATTCAAACATGCAATTTTTGGAAGTTGTTCAAGGGAGATAATTTTATCATTCCCAAAGCAGGAGATTTTATGTTATTAATTTATACATTAAATGAGAAAAGTCTGCCTGCTTTAGCAGACTTTTTTCTATTTTTTGACTATTCAATCCTTTGAACTTATCCCTTTCAGTATGTTAAGATGTTATTTTATTTTAACACTTAAAGATATTAAATAGATTTCTAGAGAGGAAGTTCAGCTTGGATAAACGCATCTATTTATTGGCGATTATTTCGTTTGTTGTTGGTATGGTGGAACTTATTATTGGAGGTCTGCTGGACCTTGTTGCTGATGATCTTGATATCAGCCTCGGACAGGCCGGTCTTCTGATAACTGTCTTTTCACTTGCTTTTGCCATAGCAGCGCCTATATTGCTTACCTTAACTGTTAAAATGGAGCGCAGCCGCTTAATGATGATTTCCTTAGTCGTGTTTTTAGCGGGGAATATCGTGGCTGTTTTCAGTCCATTCTACAGTGTTCTTTTAGTTGGACGAATCCTGGCAGCTGCAAGCGGTTCGCTGCTGATTGCTTTATGTATGACAATGGCATCTTATATCGTAACTGAACAATACCGTGCACGTGCCATTGGAATTGTGTTTATGGGAATCAGTGCCTCCCTTGTACTGGGTGTGCCGATCGGCCTTATGCTTGGAAATGCGTTCGGATGGCGTGCACCCTTTGTCCTTATTTCTGTATTGACAGTATTATCTATGGCAGGCGTTTATTTCTTCATGGGAAAAGTAGCTCCAAAGCCTGCAGTGCCGATTGGTGAACAGCTTCGGACGCTGAAAAGCCGTAAAATCGCGCTTACACAGACTACGTCTTTCTTATTGATGGCCGGCCATTTAACTTTTTATGGGTATTTAACGCCATTTCTAAAAATGAAAATGGGGCTCGATGGCAATTGGGTCAGCATAGTGTACTTAATCTTTGGGATTGCGGCCGTAATTGGAGGAGGAATTGGCGGATTGATGGCTGATCGTTTTGGTGCAAAGCCTGTCATCTTAACGTTAATTGCGCTGTTCGGAGTAACCATTTTTTCGTTGCCGTTCGCAGCCTTTTCATTACCGCTCTTCCTGATAGTCGTCATCATCTGGAGCATGCTAAGCTGGGCTATTACACCAGCCATACACAGCTATCTAATTGAAGTATCTCCGCAAACATCAGATATTCAGCAAACTTTGAACAACTCTGCTGTCCACATGGGAATGGCATTCGGCAGCATGATCGGCGGAATCATGATTGAATCAACTTCCGTCGAACTCAATGCAGCTGCTGGAAGTGTCTTTATAGTCATCGCCCTTGGAACGGCTGCACTTTCCATGGCGAAAAGAGAAAGACCGCTAACAGCCGCAGAAAGCTTTAAAAAGTAGGCTATGTTACATCTGCCTGTTGATTTCCGCTGCAGGAGCTCCCTTCCAAGGGGCAATCCAAAGGAATCCTGGTCCATTCGCTCCAATCAACATTCATCTTTAAGCTTTTAATACAGGCAAAAGAAAAAACGCCAGGCTCTCCAATAGAGCGTGGCGTATTTTTGCTATTTACCGGAAACTGCAATAGTGATAAAATTCAGACAATAAATAGAGGAGGTATATTGTGCGGATTTCGATTATCATCATTGCATTTCTTGCGGCTATCCCAGGCAGTTTCTTTGTTTTCCCCTTTATAGAAGATCAGAATTGGCCTATTTTAGCTGAAAGCCTTTCATTTGGACTGTATTTTGGCATTATGATCTATATGGTTTTGAAAGCTGAGGAGCATTTGAATTTACAAGACAAAAAAATCGGTGTAACTCCCGGACTTTTTCTTATTGCAGGATTATTCCTGATTCCACTTTTAACTGAACTAATTCTAAATGGCGATTTGCGGTTTTTCCAATAAAAATCCAATTTTTGAGTGATCGAGTTTTTTTATTTCTAGTAAAAAACAAAGTATTTAAATAATTATTAAAATAACCGATATATATATTGATATACTTTTTGCCAATCGAAAAAAACGTAAATGTAGATGGAAAGTTAAGAAAATAGTTTTTTAATTTAAGGATTCAGAAAAAAGGGGTCTGTATAATGAGTCAATCAAGCTATATGCTTCGGACATTATTCGTCATAATACCTACTGTCATTATTATCAGTTTAGCCGTGAGTATCGGAAATAATTTGGAAGGGCAGGCTTTTTGGATCACAATCGGTTTTATCGCCAGTTTAGGGTCGCTGGCAGGTATTTTATCTGCTTTTATGAATTACCGAAAATTCATTGCGCCAATTGCAAAAATTAATGCCCATTTGGAAGAACTCGCTGATGGAAATATATCTAGCCGCCTGGATGAAAACTCCGTTGGCCAGCTAAAATCTATCGCTGCTGCACTGAACCATACGGCTGCTGTATGGCAGGATGTGCTGAATAATGTTGTAACCGCTTCAAATGAAGTCACACAATACGCTCAGCAGCTTTCAACTGGTGCACAGCAAACAAACATGGCTACAAGCCATATTGCCGAAGTGATAGAGGAAGTGGCAGCAGGGGCAGACAATCAGGTGAAAGGGGTTAACACAGCATCTGATGTGATCATGCAAATGTCTGACAGTCTGGGCCAGGTGGCAGCCAATTCTGAACAGGTGACAGAGCAAATCAATGATTCTCTTGAAAAAGCAAATCATGGCTCTCAATCCATTTCAACAGCAGGCTGCCAAATGAATTCCATCCATGCAAATGTCCAGGATTTATCTAAAGTTGTCAAAGGATTAGGCCAGCGTTCACAGGAGATTGGCAAAATCATTGAAGTGATAACAGGTATTGCTGCACAAACGAATTTATTAGCATTGAATGCTGCAATCGAAGCAGCTCGCGCAGGTGAACAGGGGAAGGGCTTTGCGGTTGTCGCAAATGAAGTCCGCAACCTGGCAGAAAAATCTGCTGAGTCCACTTTGCAGATTAGCCAATTGATTTCCCAAATTCAGGAGGAAACCAATCAAGTTGTTCAAACGATGGAAACGGTCAATCATGAAGTGACGGAAGGAATGGATGTGATGAAGGATGCAGGTGATTCCTTCAAACAGATTCAGCAATCTGTCAGCAGTGTTACCCAGCAAATGGAGGAGGTTGCCACCGCTATCCAGCAAATGTCTGCCGGCTCCCAGCAAATGGTTCAGTCTATGGATGAAATTACTCATGTTGCAAACGAATCGGCAATGGCTACACAAAGCGTACTCGCTTCCACGGAAGAACAGGCCGCTTCCATAGAAGAAATCTCAGCCTCAGCAGACCGGCTAACAGGTATGGCTGAGGATTTAAAGGAATTAATCAGCAGGTTTAAGTTATAAAACAAGGCTATTTTCTTGAAGATTGTTGTTTTTGAATCGATTTTGAATAGAAACATTAAAAATAAGGTTGGTTGATTGGAGCGTAAGGTGCGAGACTCCAGCGGGAGGAGTGGGACAGGTGAGACCCCACAGGCGCTGCGCGCCGAGGAGGCTCACCGCCCGCCCCGCGGAAAGCGAGCATCCTGAAGTAGAAATCAACCACTCCTCAGTACTTATTAATTAAAAAGAGTTTAGGCCATGCGGACCTAAACTCTTTTTAATTAATCATTTATTTTATCCAGCATGCTGATCGTATCGACAAGGTGATTATTAAAAATTTTCCGTGCCACAGTAAGAAGATCAATAATCATCGGATCTCTTAACGAATAGATGACCCGGTTGCCGTCCTTCGTGCCAGTAACAATATTTTTAGTCCGCAGTACTGTAAGCTGCTGGGAAACGGCAGAACCCTCACTTCCTACCAGGCTTTGAATTTCATTTACACTTTTATCGCCCTCTGCTAAGAGTTCTAATATTCTTATTCGGAGCGGGTGGGCCAGAGCTTTGAAAAAGTCTGCTTTGAATTGCTGCATATCAAGATTCAATGTAGGGTATCCTCACTTTCCTGAGTCATGGCGCTGATATCGCTTTTTCTCTTGCTTGACAGTTTGATCCGGCTAGTTTTCCGCATTCCCTGAATGCAAAGTGCCTGCAGCCCAGGCACTTATTTTCGTCGATTAACCTAAGTGCATGGTTGATGGCATCCCCGGTATGCTCAAAAATATGCTCATCCCCAATCATATCGTATAATCCCGTTTTCATTAAGATGCTTTTAGGCTGGGACTGAAGCCCGGATATTAAAATAATGCCATGCTTTGAAAAACTTTGCACGATATGAGCAAAGTTGGACTCGCCGGTTGTATCCATAAATGGAACACGGCCCATTCTCAAAAGCAGGATTCCTGGCTTGTAATGAATGGTATCCATAATGGTTTGCGAAAAAGTTTGGGCAGCACCGAAGAATAATGGCCCCTCCACATTAAAAATACTTATCTGTGGGCAATCGTGATGCTCGGAAACCATCTGAGATTGTACCTTTTTGTGTTTATTCTCCGGATTCGGCAGAGCTTTTACAGTAACAAGATGATCGCTCATTCTCTTCGTAAACAGGATGACAGCCATTAATAAACCGATTTCAACAGCAACTGTTAAATTGATAAAAACCGTTAATAAAAAGGTCACAACAAGCACAAGTGAATCTTCGGTCTTCGTTTTTAAAACGTGGCAGAAAACTTTTCTTTCACTCATATTCCAGGATACGACCATTAAAATTGGGGCCATGCTGGCAAGCGGAATATTGGATGCATAAGGTGCAAAAAGCAGTAAAACAAGCAATACCATAATACCGTGAATAACTCCGGAAAGAGGGGATGCAGCCCCATTTTTAATATTGGTGGCCGTTCTCGCAATCGCTCCTGTAGCAGGTATACCGCCGAAAAAAGGGGTAATCATATTGGCTATTCCCTGGCCGGCCAGCTCCCGGTTGCTGTTATGCCGTGTGTTCGTCATCCCATCTGCTACAACCGCAGATAGCAGTGACTCAATCCCGCCTAAAATGGCGATCACAAATGCGGGACGAAGGAGCTCTATTACTTTTTCCAAAGTCACATCCGGAATAGCGAATCTTGGGAGAGTCCCGGGAATTTCTCCAAATGATGAACCGATAGTGGCTACCTGATTTGGAAAAAATACAATTGCTGCGGCAGTGGAAAGCAGCAATCCAATCAGAGGGCCAGGCACCTTCGGAAAAAATTTAGGCGTTAGCAAAATCCCTGCCAGGCAAATGCTTGCAGTTAGAATACTATAAAAATTGACGGTATGAATATGGCTCGCAATCTCTCTAATATTATCGATAAAGTATTCATGGTTCTCAACACCCTTGAGCCCTAGAAAATTCGCGACTTGGCCAGTAAAAATAATGACGGCTATCCCGGATGTAAACCCAATGGTAACAGGCTTCGGGATAAATTTTATCAAGGAACCCAGCCTGAAAACGCCCATTAGAAAGAGCATAACACCAGCAAGAAAACCTGCAATTAATAAATTTTCATACCCATAAGTCAGCACGATACCGAACAAAATGGGAATGAATGCACCAGTCGGTCCGCCAATCTGGTATTTTGAACCGCCAAGAAGGGAAATCAAAATCCCGGCAATTATCGTCGTATAGATCCCATACTCAGGCTTAACACCTGAAGCAATCGCAAAAGCCATCCCCAGCGGAATCGCAATAACACCGACAATAATCCCTGAAAGCAAATCCCTCTGAAAACTTTGCAGCGAATACTCCGAATACCTTCCAGTAAAAAGCCACTTACTTTTCATACATAACCCTTCTTTTTGTAATTATATTTAAATATTAGTATATCTGATTATTTGAATATACTACAGTACTTTAAGAGAGTAAAGTAAGTTTTTAGTATTTTTAAAGGAATATTAATCTCAATTATAGATAAGGCTGAGAAGGAGATGATTTATTTGATCGAAAAAGAACGAAGCAAGCCTGTGACTATACTTAAACTGGAAGCATTGTTAAAACGCAGTTCCGATATGCAGCCAGGAAAGGAGAAAATTGTTTTCGAACTAAACAAACGAAACGCTGGGTATAAAGGAGAACAAAAGCTGGGTTATTATTTAAGTTTTTTGGGTGAAAAGGAATTAGGATGTTCCACGGGCTGCGTCTTTCTAATAATTGATGAGATTTAGCAAAGAAAACTTTAAAACTAGCTAACAAAACCTAAATTTAGCGAACAAACCAACTAAATTAGCGAATAAACTCTTCTAACTACTGTTCCCATGCGGTAATTAACATCTTTTTATCTCTACTAAAACAAAAAAAGCCATCATCCGATGACTTTTTTTGCATTTATGCAATGCCTGCTTTTATTAGCATCCCATCCAGCGGACGCTCCATAACCGTTTCCATCCATTTTGCCGCCTCAAGGACTGAATTAAGATCCGTACCTGTTTCAACGTCCATTCCGTGGAACATATTGATCATATCTTCGGTACATACATTCCCAACAGCTTTCGGCGCAAATGGACAGCCGCCCAGTCCTGCAATGGAAGAATCGAACCTGCGAACACCAGCTTGATATCCTGCTAAAACATTGGCTAAACCCAATCCTCGTGTATTATGAAAGTGGAGGCCAAGTGAGAGCTCCTTTCCAAATGCGTCAAAAAATGAATTTACTACTTTTTGCACCTGAATTGGGTTTGCCATTCCCGTTGTATCCGCTAGTGTAATTTCCGTGCATCCTGCTTCTAAAAATTTCCCGGCTGCTTTCAATACATTTTCCAGTGGAACTTCACCTTCAAAAGGGCAGCCAAATGCAGTTCCCAATACTCCGGCCACACCCTTATTGGAGGCAGCACCATCCCTTATAACCAAAGAGAGTTCCTCTACCGCCTGATCAACGGTTCTTTTGACATTTCTTAAATTAAAAGAGTCGCTGGTAGTCGTTACGACATGAAGAAAATCCACATCCGTTTTCAGGGCACGTTCTAGTCCTGAGCGGCTTAAAACCAAACCTCCATAGCGAACATCACTTCTATTTGGAAGCGATTTCAAAACTTCTTCTGCATCAGCCATTGGCGGAACAACCTTGGGATTAACAAAAGAAACCGCTTCAATATTACGAATGCCAGCATCTATCAACTTATTAATTAATTCAACTTTTGTTTCCGTTGATACAATTTTGCACTCATTTTGGAGGCCATCTCTAGGGCCAACTTCACAGATTTCGATCATTTTCCTTCCTCCTTTAAAAGATGAATGTTTTTGATTTGTTCCAGGTGCTTCAGGACATGGTCCCGGCCCTGGTAAATATGCTCGTGCATAGCGATTCTTGCCCGTTCGGGTTCGCGATTTATGATTGCTTTCAAAATTGTTTTATGAACCTCAAGAGATTGTTTGAGCTGAAAGCTGTTATACCAATAGAAGGACCTAAATACGATGGGTACAACCACGACTTTAGAAATATGAAAATGGATATGTTCATTATTAGAAGCAGCGACAATCGCCTCATGAAATTTTTGATTTACCTCAACAATATCCTTGAGGCTATTCATATCTGATTCCACGTAACGGTTAATCGCTTTTTCATACAGCATGTTGGCTTCTTCCATTTTCAGTAAGTCACCTTCTGTGCGATGGATCGCGGCCTGGCTGGCAGCATAGCCTTCTAAAAGAGTCCGCAAGTCATAGATCTGGCGGATGTCTTCTTTTGTAAAATGCCTTACACTAACACCCCGTTTTAAGGGAATTACAAGGCCTTCAGCTTCGAGCTGCTTAATCGCTTCTCTAATAGGCGTGCGGCTAAGATTCATTTCTTTAGCCAGTGATTCTTCAGCCAGCCTCATGCCGGGCACAAATTTCCCTTGAATTATCGCATCTTTAATAAATTCGTATGCATCCATAGTAACACCTCAACTGAATTGTATACAAAAAGAATTCTATTTACAACAAATATTCAGAAAATTATTGTGAAAATAGTGTCCTAATCACATTTTTGCATAGATTTCTGAAAAATTTTAAAATTCTAATTGACATCTTGTATACAAACCCTTAAATTTGTATACAAGATTAAGAAGATTGAGATTTCAACTCACAATCCAGAATTAACAGGAGGTAAAAATATGTCTGAAAAACACCTTCCATTGGAAGACATCAAAGTTCTAGAGCTTGGCACTCTTTTAGCAGGACCATTCTCTGGACGTCTACTCGGGGACTTCGGGGCAGAAATTATAAAGGTTGAACCCCCCGGAAAGTCAGATCCAATGAGGAACTGGGGAAAGTCGAAAGATGGAATCGGATTATGGTGGCCGATCCAATCCCGCAACAAGAAATCAATCACCCTCAATCTGCGGGAGGAAGAAGGACAAGAGGTTCTAAGAGAACTCATTAAAGAAGCAGATGTGGTCATTGAAAACTTTCGGCCGGGAACGATGGAAAAATGGAATCTTTCTTATGAGACCCTATCAGAAATTAATCCAAGATTAATTATGGTCCGTACTTCCGGCTATGGTCAGACGGGACCTTATAAACACCGTGCAGGCTTTGGAAGTGTAGGCGAGGCGATGGGAGGGCTCAGAAATGTAACCGGTTTCCCGGATCGGCCGCCCTCAAGAATCGGTGTCTCCATAGGTGACACACTGGCAGCACTTTTTGCCACAATCGGCTGTCTTGTTGCGCTACACGAAAGAGAACGTTCGGGAAAGGGACAGGTTGTCGATACTGCACTATATGAATCGGTATTCTCCATCATGGAAAGCATCATTCCGGACTATTTGCTTGCAGGATACATAAGAGAGCGAATGGGCAATATCCTGCCAGGGGTAGCTCCATCCAACATTTATTTTACACAGGATAAAACCTATATCGTAATTGGCGCTAATGCAGATGGAGTATTCCGCCGTCTATGCGAAGCGATGGAACAGCCTGAACTTGCCGATGATCCAAGATTCGCTACCCACCACGCCAGAGGAGAAAATATGAAGCTCCTTGACTCCATGATCGAAGAATGGACGAAGACACTCCCGGCGAAAGAAGCGCTCAAAATTCTTGAAGAAAGAGGAGTGCCATCCGGTCTTATTTATTCAGCTAAAGATATTCTGGAAGATCCTCACTATAAAGAACGCGATATGATCATAAAAGTCGACCACCCGGAACTGGGAGAATTTCCGATGCCTGGAATCGTCCCGAAATTAAGCAGAACTCCAGGAGAAGTGAAACATGCCGGCCCTGAGTCCATGGGCAAACATAACAAAGAAATCTATTCCGGATTGCTTGGTTTTAGCGAAGATAGATTAGAAGAATTAAAGAAAAATAATATCATTTAGGAGGGCTTCGAATGGGGGAGACCTTATATGAAAAAATTTGGAATAAGCATGTCGTACATGAAGAAGGTGATCAGCCTTCCATTTTGTATATTGACCTTCACTTAATCCATGAAGTGACGTCACCACAGGCTTTTGAAGGATTAAGAATAAAGAACCGCAAAGTGAAAAGGCCTGAATTAACAGTTGCCACTATGGATCACAGCATCCCAACAACAGATCGCACTTTGCCTTTCAGAGATGAAATCGCGAAAAAGCAAGTAGATGTGTTAGCACAAAACTGCAAGGATTTTCGGATTCCGCTGTTTGACCTGCACAGCCCCAACCAGGGAATCGTCCATGTCATTGCTCCAGAGCTTGGCATTACCCAGCCTGGCATGACGATCGTGTGCGGAGATAGCCATACCTCTACCCATGGGGCATTTGGCGCTCTTGCATTCGGAATCGGTACAAGTGAAGTGGAACATGTTCTTGCCACGCAAACACTAAAGCAGTTCAAAGCAAAAACATTGGCAATCAATATAAACGGGTCACTTCCCCCGGGCACAACTTCCAAAGATTTGATTCTTTCGTTAATCGGGAAATATGGCCATGATTTTGCAACTGGTTACGTGGTGGAATACCGTGGGGAAGCCATCCAAGATCTATCAATGGAAGAGCGGATGACTGTTTGCAACATGAGTATAGAAATGGGGGCAAGAGCAGGACTCATTCAGCCAGATGAAAAAACATTTGCCTATTTAAAAGGCAAACAGGCTGTGCCGCAGGGCAAAGACTGGGAAGAGGCATTGACGGAATGGAAGCAGTTTTATACCGACGAAGATGCGAAGTATGATTTATCGGTTGAGTTCAATGCTTCTGAAGTAATCCCTCAGATTACGTGGGGAACGAATCCGGGACAGGTTGCAGGGATCACTGAAGCAGTTCCATTATTCGAGAACCTTCCATTAGACCAGGTTAATCCAATGAAAAAAGCCCTGCAGTATATGGGATTGGAACCTGGTATGCCAATAATGGAAATTGAAATAGACAAAGTATTTATCGGCTCCTGTACAAACAGCCGGATTGAAGACCTGCGCAAAGCCGCAAAAATCGTAAACGGTTACAAGGTGGCTGAACATGTGGAAGCGCTGGTTGTTCCTGGCTCGCAGCTTGTTAAAAAGCAGGCAGAAGCAGAGGGGCTCGACCAAATTTTTATTCATGCAGGTTTCCAATGGAGAGAAGCGGGATGCAGTATGTGCCTTGGCATGAACGAGGACTTAGTCCTTCCTGAAGAACGCTGTGCTTCTACCTCAAACCGCAACTTCGAAGGCAGACAGGGCAGAAATGCCCGGACACATTTAGTCAGTCCGGAAATGGCGGCGGCTGCAGCCATCGCAGGGAGATTTGTCGATGTAAGAGAATGGCACGTCAGAGAAAGCAAGGAGGTCAATGCATAATGAACTCTTTTACGAGATTTACAGGAATTGTTGCGCCTCTTGATGCAGCAAATGTCGATACAGATGCCATTATTCCAAAACAATTTTTAAAAAGGATTGAGAGAACCGGTTTTGGAGAATTCCTGTTTTATGAATGGCGTTATGAAGATGGCAAGGAAAAAGGGGATTTCATTTTAAATAAAGAACCCTACCGCCATGCACCCATTTTACTGGCCCGGAAAAATTTTGGATGCGGTTCATCCAGAGAACATGCACCTTGGGCAAT
Source organism: Cytobacillus sp. C11.1 (assembly GCF_058145115.1). Classification (NCBI taxonomy): domain Bacteria; kingdom Bacillati; phylum Bacillota; class Bacilli; order Caryophanales; family Bacillaceae; genus Cytobacillus; species Cytobacillus sp. C11.1. The sequence continues at coordinate 3,417,014 of NZ_CM176935.1, forward strand.
TGCCGAATATGGAATCAGAGTGATTATTGCCACATCTTTTGCTGATATTTTTTACAATAATTGTTTTAAAAATGGTATTCTGCCAGTCATCCTTCCTGAAAAGGATGTAGACTTTCTTTTTGAAAAAACCAGCGAAATGCCGGGATACCAATTAGCAGTCGATTTGGAGAAGCAAAGAATCGATGATCCATTGGGATATATGGCTGAGTTCGATATCGCTCCTTACCGGAAGGAACAATTGTTAAAAGGACTTGATGAAATTGGATCAACCCTTCAAGCAGCTGAAAAAATAGACACTTTTGAATCAACTCATAAAATTTTTTATAAAGTGGAGGTTTAGTTTTTAAGCTTTGTTAAACTCGCCTGTTGATTTCCGCTCCAGGCACTCAGCGAACCGCGGGCGGTCAGGGAGCCTCCTCGGCGCTCTGCGCCTGTGGGGTCTCCCTTTGACTCGCTTCTCCCGCAGGAGTCTCGTGCCCTAAGCTCCAATCAACAGGGTGCTAATATCAACATTGGGCATTAACAGAGCCAGTTTTTTAAAAAAGGGAGGCAGTAAAATGAAAAATGGGCAAGTCAAGGAACCCATCCACAAGAAGTGGATTTGGATCGTTCTCCTATTGATAACATTAGGTATTGTACCTTGGTATTTTCCGGCAGCGGCAACAGAACCTTATATTCTCGGATTCCCGTTATGGGCATTTATCTCGACTATTTTTTCACTCATTTTATGCGGGTATTTAAGCTGGCTTTGTGTGAATGAGTGGAATATCGTGGAGGATCAGGAAGAAGCTGAAAAAGTAAAGGGGGATAAAGGATGAACGAATTAGCTTTTGCAGGCACCGATGGAATTATCATTTTATCTGTCTTTGCAATCGTCATGCTTTTAATTGGCTATCTGTCTGGCAGAGGAGAGAAAAATATTCACGAAAGCCTTTCAGGGTACTATTTGGCTGGAAGAAACCTTGGCTTTGTCGCACTGTTTTTTACTCTTTATGCAACACAGTATAGCGGTAATACGATTGTCGGATACGCTCCAGCAGCCTATCGCACTGGCTTTTCCTGGCTGCAATCGATTTCCTTCATGACTATTATTATAGCGATTTATTTATTATTTGCTCCAAGATTATATGTTATTGCAAAAAAGAGAAACTTTATCACCCCTACGGATTGGATTCAGCACCGTTTTAAATCTAAGGCAGTTACTTTACTGAGTATTTTCCTGATGCTTTGGGGGCTGGGAAACTATCTTCTTGAACAGCTGGTTGCGATTGGACAGGCGGTTTCTGGTATGACAGGGGGTACCATCCCTTACCAAATTGCTGTAATTGTTTTTGTTATTGTCATGCTTGCCTATGAATGGATGGGCGGTATGAAAGCAGTAGCATTTACCGACGTCATGCAGGGAATAATCCTTATGATTGGAATCATTGTTTTCCTGATCGGTGGATTATATCTGGTAGGAGGCAGCTTTGGAGATGTAACCCGATATATTGCTGAGATGGAGCCTGCTAAAACAGCCGTTCCTGCGATGGAAGTAAATATTAATTGGTTCAGTATGCTCCTTCTTGTAGGACTGGGTGCAAGCATCTACCCTCATGCCGTGCAAAGGATTTATTCAGCACAAAGTGAAAAAACACTGAAAAAGTCATTTTCCCGTATGGCATGGATGCCTCCTATTACAACTGGGCTTGTTTTTCTAGTTGGGATCATCGGAATTATGCTTTTCCCCGGGCTGGATAAAACAGGTTCCGAACAGCTTGTTGGACTAATGGCTAATGAAATTGCAGCCATTAATCCATTTTACTACTGGGTTATGATTATCTTCTTTGGTGGAATCGTTGCTGCGATTATTTCCACCGCTGACTCTGTTTTACTAAGCTTTTCTTCCATGTTATCGAATGATGTATATGGTAAATTTATTAATCCAGGTGCCACGGAACATAAGAAAGTTATGGTAGGAAAAGTAGGCGGGATTATTGCGATCGTACTTTTACTGTGGATTGCCTGGAATCCGCCGGGAACGCTTTATGAAATCTTTGTTTTAAAATTTGAGTTGCTTGTACAGGTATTCCCTGCTTTTGTACTCGGATTATATTGGAAGCGCTTATCAGGCAAAGCCGTTTTCTGGGGAATGCTTGCGGGTGCATTATTGGCGGGCCTTCTGACGATTACAGGATATAAAACAATCTTTGGCATTCATGGAGGAGTAATTGGCTTGACATTAAATTTCCTCATTTGTGTAGCAGGTTCGCTATTAGCACCGGCAGTGTCAAAAAACAAGGTTCTAGAGGAAGATTTGACTGCGCTAAATTTGAAGGCTTAAAAGCCATTAAAAGAGATGAATTAATATGAGTAATTTATTGGCAAAAAACAATGTTGTATCATTGGCAGATCCTTGGAGAATGCTATTATTTCTTTTGCTGGCACAGCTTATGGTTGCATTTGTGGGAAGAAGCATTGGACCGCTGGGAGTGTTAATTGGGGAGGATCTAACCTTAAGCAAGTCGCAGATCGGCATGCTCCCGGCGGCGCTCTTTTTAGGGCAGGCGATTGTTTCTGTACCGGCCGGCTTTCTTACTGATTTGGTAGGGTCCCGTAAACTATTAGTTCTAGCTTCGGGCTGTATGGGTTTAGGCTTCCTGCTTATGACTTTTCTTCATCAGTTTTGGCTGGTCCTTTTATTGATTATTATCGGGGGACTTGGATACGGATCTATGCACCCAATAACAAACAGAGGAATTCTTTATTGGTTCCCGCTTAAACAGCGGGGCACAGCCATGGGAATCAAGCAGACCGGAATAACCGCAGGATCGGCTCTTGCCAGCTTGATCCTGCTTCCGCTCAGCGTTGCTTTTGGCTGGAGATTCGTTCTGCTGTGTGCTTGCATATTTTTGCTGGCAGGCGGGTTTATCTCCTATCATTTTTATAGAGATCCGCCTGAATTGACACAGTCAAAGAGCAGTACAGGAATAGTCCAATTCTATAAGTCTATGTTTAAAATGTTTAAGAATAAAGCTTTAATGCTCGTAAGTTTTAGTGCATTTGGATTAAACGGCACACAAATGTGTTTAAATACTTATATCGTTTTATTTGCCTATGAACAGCTTGAAATTTCCATCTTTTTATCCGGAATCCTGTTGGTCGTTTCTGAAGTGTGCGGATCGTTAGGGAGAGTTGCCTGGGGGATGATAAGCGATCGGCTGTTCAACGGAAAACGAGTTGTCATTCTTATGATCATTACAATCATCACAGCTTTGGCTAGCGGCACTGCAGCTTCAATCACTTCAGCTCCTTTTTGGGTAATGGTCCCAATTGTCGCCCTTTTTGGGTTTGCGGCGTCTGGTTTTAATGGAATTTGGATGAATCTTGCCAGTGAATTGGTTCCAAGAGAACAAGCCGGCATCTCAAGCGGAATAAGCATTACACTCGGTTCAGCAGGAGCTATCATCATTCCGCCGCTATTCGGTTTAATCGTCGACCAGACTGGGGATTTTTCTTCAGGGTGGTTCTTGATTACAGGTATGATGTTCGTTGTATTTGCCCTTCTAACCATCCTATCTATCTTAAATAAAAAAAGAAACTATGTCATTTAGTGTCTGGAAGGAGTTTTCTAAGTGGAATTTAATCCCTCACAACTTGGCGAAAAAGAAGTATATAAATTATTGACTGGATCAGTTGTACCAAGACCTATTGCATGGGTATCCACCTTATCGGAGGAAGGGGAACTGAATCTCGCGCCATTCAGCTTTTTCACTGTTGCCTCAAGGAATCCTCCAATGCTGTGCATTTCAGTTGGACCTGGTGTAGGAGACCGTGAAGGAACAGAGAAGGATACACTTGTTAACATACGCTCTCAAAAGGAATTTGTTATAAATGTTGTTCCAGCACCATTAGGAAATCAAATGCAAAAAAGCTCAGAAAATTTGCCAAGTGATGCGAATGAGTTTGAAGCAGCGGAACTTACCCCTGTAAATAGCCATCTGGTCAGTCCTAAAAGGGTAAAAGAAGCTCCCATTCATATGGAATGCAAACTTGAACAAATTATCCAACTTGGAAGTGACCATCTTATTATTGGCAGAATGGTTCATTATCATATCGAAGATGATTACTATCTTGGGAACTATAAAGTGAACTTGGAAAAATTACAGCCGCTGGGCAGATTAGCAGGGAATTACAGTGAAAGCAACGAATTCTTCAAACTTCCAAGATAAGCAACGAAAGTGCCGAACAACATTGTTCGGCACTTTTTTATTAATCATTCATCTTTTTATGCTATCCTATCTACAAAGAAAGCATGGTGAGGTGGTCATATGTATCACATTGGTGTAGTTGGACCGGAACAGTCGGTGGAGAGAATTTTGGATGTTGCAAAAGAGTTTGAAAAAGAGATGAAATTTCATCCTTATACATATAAGCAGGCTGTTGAAACAAAAGAGATTGTTGTCGCACATAAGGATGGGGTTGATGCCTGGCTGTTTTCAGGGCCAATTCCGTATGCCATTGCAAAAGGCGTTTTAGGCGATGATGAAAGCCTGCATGGCGTATTATTTTTGGAAACAGGTTTATATAAATCGCTTCTTAATTTGCTTTTACAAAACAGGGGCTTGAAACAGCTATCCGTTGATCTGCCTGAAGGGGCCAATATAAGCGGAGAGGCATTATCACAGCTAGAAGTCCCAGTGGAAAATCTCCACATTAAAACGTTTCCTGCCGATATTGAAGAGGATCAAATCTATGAATATCATTACAGGCTCTGGGAAAATAGGGAGACCGAGGGGGTACTGACTTGCTACCCGGGCGTAAAGGAACGGCTGAAAGCGCATGGCATCCCGGTTTCGTGGATCACCACGACCCGGCTGGAAACGAAGCAGACTTTAATGTCCCTTTCCGAAAAAGCAAAGGCCCATTATTACCAAAATACACAGGTGGCTGTTTGTTTTATAGAAACGGAAAATCCGGAGCTGGAAAAAGTGAAGGAAGAATTGCTGTATGATATGCAATGGACTGAGCTGAAAATGGATGAAATTCTCCTGAGGGCGAGCCGAAGTCTGAATGGATCTTTTCATAAAACTGGAAGAGGAGATTATATGATTTTTAGCTCCAGAGGGGAAGTATACCATCACATTAACCTCCTGCACGATACCATTGATAAAATTCGCGAGGATTGGAAGCGGCCAGTTGCGGCAGGTATCGGTTTTGGGGATTCTGTCCTGAAAGCTGAATTTAATGCCCGAAAAGCCGTTCAGCGATCGAAGTCATCCAAACAGGATAAGATTATATTACTTGATGAGCATGGGATTGTGGAAGAGTATCAAAATGATCAGGTGATCCTTTCTTACATTAGCGAAAGTGATGAACCCGAGCTGGTCAAGAAGCTGGGTGAATATCATATAAGTGTTCAGCTTTATAATAAAATAAAAAGCTATGTGGAGCGGAAGGATTGGGATACATTTACTTCTAAAGATATTGCCCTTGAGCTTGGCATGAGCAACCGCAATGCGCAGCGTATTATGCAGGGGCTGCGTAAAGCAGGGCTAATTGCAGAGGTCGGTGAAACAAAGAGTCATGATAAAGGACGGCCGATGAAATTATATAGTTTTTCACATTAAAAACAGCCATTCTAACTGGCTGTTTTTAATTTTGGAAAAAAAGTCCACTGAATATTTATTGAAAATTTTCTATAAATTCTATATTATATATTTAGCGCATATGCGTTAATTAGTCGTTATATAGGAGTGGAACAAATGGATTTCAGCAAGATTTTAACTCGAGTAGATGAAGTTTACGGTGAAGTCATCGATTGGCGCCGCTATCTTCATGAAAATCCGGAATTATCCTTTCAGGAAGTACATACTGCAAACTATGTTTATGAAAAACTAGAAAGCTTTGGCGGCTTGGAATTGTCCCGTCCGACGGAAACAAGCGTTGTTGCCAGATTAAAAGGTTCCAAGCCTGGAAAGGTGATCGCTCTTCGTGCAGATATGGATGCTTTGCCAATCACAGAGAATACGGGCCTGTCTTTTTCATCCAAAAATGCGGGCGTTATGCATGCATGCGGCCATGATGCCCACACTTCCATGCTACTTGGAGCAGCAAAAATTCTCACGGAAGAAAAAGAAAATTTGAGCGGGGAAATTGTCTTTATATTTCAGCATGCCGAAGAACTTCCTCCAGGCGGTGCAAGAGAAATGGTTGCCGCAGGAGTGATGGATGGCGTCGATCAAGTAGCAGGCCTTCATCTCATGTCAACCATCCCTTTTGGAACCATTGGCATTCGCGATGGTGCCATTACATCAGCAAGCGACATTTTTGAGATCACTGTTCAAGGTAAGGGAGGCCATGCTTCAACTCCTGAGTTAACCGTTGACCCTGTAGCAGTTGGCGCCCAAATTGTATCAGGTTTAAATCATATCGTTGCACGCTCTGTTGGACCGCTTGATTCAGCTGTTGTGTCAGTTACTAGATTTCATGGCGGAGAAGCCTTTAACGTAATTCCCGATACAGTGGAAATTGGCGGCTCTGTCAGGGTTTTAGAGGAGTCAACGCGTGAATTAATCAAAAATCGCATCACCGAGGTTGCCGAAGGAATCGCTAAAGCTCACGGCGCAGAGGCCAAGGTAGAGTACACATATGGCTACAACCCTGTCATAAATAACGAAGAAATAACGAAAGAGATTACAAGTATGCTGGAAACCCATTTTACGGACAGAAAAATCGAGTGGATTGATCCAATGCTTGGCGGCGAGGATTTTTCTGCTTTCAGCGAAGCCAAACCGGGCTGCTACGTAATGATCGGTGCGGGAAATGACCAAAAGGGGATCACCTATCCTCACCACCATCCAAAATTTGACCTTGATGAAGAGGCTATCAAAGACGGACTTAAATTTCATATTTTAACAGCCTTAATGTTAACAGAAAAATAGATTAGGAGGGGTTTTATGGCCCGGGACAACAAGAAAGAAAAAAAGACATTTTTTGACCGGATGCTCGATTCGATCGAATATGCCGGGAATAAACTGCCAGACCCAATTGTATTGTTTTTCATGCTATGCGGGATCATCCTGGCAGCATCCTTCATCGCCGGATTGTTTAAGGTTTCAGCTACTCACCCGGTAACAGGGGAAACGGTAGTTGCCAATAATCTTTTAGATGGAGCAGGAATCGTAGACATCCTCACCAAGATGGTGACCAACTTCAGTGAGTTTCCGCCACTTGGCATGGTACTCGTTATGATGATTGGTGTTGGACTGGCAGAGCAGAGCGGATTTTTCGATACGTTGATGAAGCGATCCGTAATTGCTACACCGAAAAAAATTATTATACCAAGTATTATTTTGATTGCCATTGTTGGTAACGTGGCTGCCGATGCGACACAGGTCGTCCTGCCTCCAATTGCTGCAACGGTCCTTATGGCATTTGGCTTCCATCCAATGGTTGGTTTAATCGTTGCTTATGCTTCGACCACCGGGGCATTTTCAGCCAACTTAATGATCGGTATGACTGATACGCTGGCTGCAGGATTTACCGAGTCAGGTGCACAGACTGTTGATCCTGATTATAAAGCTAACCCAGCAATGAACTATTACTTTATTGCGGTTTCAACTTTTTTCCTTTTAGCCGTTTCCACATGGGTAACGTATAAATTTACAATTCCGCGCTTTGGATCTTATACCGGGGAAATTGAAACGGTGACAACCGTGACCCGAGAAGAGAGCCGCGGTCTAAAATGGGCCGGAATTTCAGTCGCTGTGTTTCTTGTTGCAGTACTAGCCATGATCATTCCGGAAAACGGAATTTTGCGAAACCCTGAAACAGGTTCAATCATTGAAGGGTCTCCGCTTATGAGCGGAATCGTACCGCTATTGACGATCTTCTTCCTGCTTCCAGGCCTTTTCTATGGATTAGGAGCAGGCACTGTCAAAAGTTCAAAAGATTTTGGAGAGATGACTGGAAAAGCGATGAGTACAATGGGACCATATATTGTTCTCGTCTTTGCATCCGCTCAATTCCTTGCCTATTTCAGCGCCTCAAATCTTGGTCCGATCATCGCTATAAAAGGAGCTGACTTCCTTGAGTCGGTAGGCTTTACAGGAATACCGCTATTTATCGTATTTATTCTATTTGTCAGCTTAATCAATATCTTAATCGGAAGTGCATCAGCAAAATGGGCCATCCTGGCACCGATTTTCGTGCCGATGTTTATGTTCCTTGATTACCACCCAGCATTCACACAAGCATTATACCGAATTGGAGACTCTATCTCGAACCCAATCACACCGATGCTTCCGTATCTAGTATTGCTATTATCCTTTGCGAAAAAATACGACAAGAACATGGGCTTGGGAACCTTAATATCAGCTCTATTCCCATACACCATCTTCTTCGGCATCTTCTGGATTTTACTGATTATAGTTTGGTACCTATTAGGCATCCCAGTTGGGCCGGAGGGACCGATCCATTTATAAGATTTGTTGAACACCCAGGTTTGACTGGGTGTTTTTACTATATAAAAAGAGGTTCCGGAACCTCGGTTATAGAAATTTTAATAAAGAAAGGAGTGACCTTATTTTGATAGAAAAAGAACGAAGTAAACCTGAGTTAATTTTTAAATTAGAAGCTTTAATAAAACGCTGCTCTGAGCTCGAACCACGAAAAGATAGAATACTATCCGAATTTAATAAACGGAGTGCAGGGTACAAAGGAGAACAAAAGCTGGATTATTATCTAAGTTTTTTGGATGAAAAAGAATATTGTATATTTCACGGACTCCGGCTTTGGAATGGGAAGTATTTTATCCAAATCGATACACTGCTGCTCACAAGAAAGTTCGCATTCATACTTGAAGTGAAAAACTGGAAAGGAGTGATTTTATTTGACCCGCAATTTCATCAGCTGATCCGAATACAAAATGAAAAGGAAGAAGCTTTTCATGACCCCATTTCCCAAGCTGAACATCAAAGCTGGCAATTGAAAAATTGGCTGAAGGTACATGGATTTCCCGGCATACCGATTGAGTATTCAGTTGTCATAAGCAACCCCACAACGATAGTAAAAACTTCTTCAAATCAACATTATATCTCCAATAAAGTCATTCACGCCCATCGTTTAGTTAACAAAATCCTATCTGTTGAAAAAATGTACACAGCTGAGAAATTAAATGATAAAGAAATGAAGAAATTAAGTAAGACACTTTTGAAAAGACATACCATGGAAGAAATAGATATTTTGAAGTACTTTAATATAAACCCGGATGCCATACTAACGGGTGTGCATTGCCCCAATTGCTCTGCGCTCCCCATGATATTCCATTGGGGAAAATGGCACTGCTCGTCATGCAAAACTTCATCTTCCACTGCACACCATCAAGCAGTTAAGGATTACTTCCTTCTTATAAAGCCCACAATTACAAATGCTGAATTTAGGAAATTTACCCATACAGATTCAGTTTTTGTTGCCTCAAAGTTACTCTCTCATATGGAACTCCCTTATAAAGGAGAAAAGAGTATGCGAGTATACTCCAAATGGGTAAAATAGGTAGTTTGTTTTTTGTAAAATTTACCCAATAATATGAACTTCGCAAAACGTTTGGGAAAACTAACGAAAAGATAGATGAATTTAGCAAAAGGAATAGATAAAATAGCAAAAGAAAGGGTGAATTTAGCAAAAAGATACATCTAATTAGCAAAAAGATACCTCATAATTGGCAAAATAATGCTCTAAGAAACAGCGGTCAAAAAAAGAACTAAGATTTTCAGCTTAAAATGTAAAATACTTTGATCTATAATCCCTAATTATGTATTTCTTCTCCTCCAGGTGATACTATATCCTTAATAACTTACCGAATCTGGAGGCTTTACATGGAAAATTACGCAGATTTGATCCAAAAACAGAGAAATTTCTTTTCAGAGGGGAAGACGAAGGAAGTTTCCTTTCGGATGGAGGCACTCGGACGGCTCCGCATGATTATAAAAGAGCATGAACAGGGTTTGATGGACACATTAAAAGCAGATCTTAATAAAAGTGAGTTTGATGCTTATTTAACGGAGATCGGAATAGTGCTGGAAGAGATCCGTTTTACGATGAAGAATCTGAAAAAGTGGGCAAAGCCAAGGAAGGTTAAGTCGACGCTCGCTCAAGTCGGTTCGAAAAGCTACATTTATCCTGAGCCGTATGGAGTAGCACTCATTATCGCTCCATGGAATTACCCTTTTCAGCTGGCAATTGCACCGCTTATTGGCGCTATCGCAGCTGGGAACTGCGCTATTCTGAAGCCTTCTGAATTAACTCCGCGAACTTCGGCATTGCTGTCAAAGCTTATCAGCGAGAATTTTCCAGAGGAATACATAGCAGTCGTTGAAGGTGGAGTCGAAACAAGCACTGCTCTTTTGAACGAAAAAGTGGATTATATTTTCTTTACAGGCAGTGTACCCGTTGGAAAAATTATTATGGAGGCGGCTTCCAGGAATCTTACGCCGGTTACGCTTGAGCTGGGCGGAAAGAGCCCGTGCATTGTCCATGAAGATGCGAATCTAAAACTGGCTGCGAAAAGAATCGCCTGGGGCAAATATATAAATGCTGGCCAGACCTGCGTAGCTCCTGACTATATTTACGCACATAGCAGCATCAAGGAAGAATTTCTAAAAGAGCTCAAACACGCAATCCAAGAGCTGTATGGCGTAGATCCAATCGCTTCAGGCAATTTCACAAAAATCGTGAGCGAAAGGCACTTCAAACGCTTAACCCAATTTTTAAGCAACGGAACCACTGTTCACGGCGGCCGGCATGATCTCGGCACACTGACGATTGAACCGACTGTTCTAAAAAATATTAGCTGGGAAGATAAAGTGATGGAGGACGAAATTTTTGGACCAATCCTGCCAGTTCAGGATTACAAGGACTTGTCCAAAATGATCTGTGAGGTTAATGCAAGGCCGAAACCGCTGGCACTCTATATTTTTTCAGAAAGTGAAACGATACAAAACGAGATTCTCAACCATGTTTCATTTGGCGGCGGCTGCATCAACGATACAGTCTACCATCTCAGTTCTCCCTATTTGCCGTTCGGCGGGGTGGGGGAAAGCGGAATTGGCGCGTATCATGGGAAAGGAAGCTTTGATGTGTTCTCACATGAAAAAAGCATCCTGAAGCAAACAACCAAATTTGATTTGCCGTTCCGGTATCCGACTACAAAAAATGCCCTAAAGAAAGTGAAGCTTTTTATAAAATAAAGCCGTCTTGCCAAAAGGCGGTTTTCTTACGCATTATTTTTAGGAAGCTTCTTTCCTTTGTTCAAATCCTGGATTGCAGCTTCCGTTTTCTTGGAAAGGTTTTTCGTGTATGGGGAAATAGAGAAGGTGGGGAAGTCTATATTTTTCACTTTCTTTGTCAGCTTTTTCATTAGGATCAGCCCTTTAAATAGGATTTGTTTCTTTATTATATGAACGGACATGGTGAACATGAATAAAGGCGCGGAAGAAAAATCCTTCCACGCCATATAGTATGCTCACGCTTTGCTTTTTGTATAAACACTTATTAATCTTTTATTCTCTTTTATGATCCGTTCAGTGTGCGGGCTGACTTCAAAGGCAGGGAGACTGATCCGCGACTTTTTTTTCATGACCTTCATGGTGCTTTTACTGCTTAATTTGTCCTTTTTATTGTCCGCTGGTTCCTTCATGGTCTTCGTCCTCCTGTTCAGCAGGGAGCATTAGATCGTATATTGAGATAAGTGAAGTAAATAGCAAGTAGTCGAATTCTGTGACAAAATCATCGGAGGTTAATTTAATGACATAATAGTCTTCAAGTATGGAAAAAGGAATCAACGCCAATTTTTCATCAGCGTCATAATATACTTCCTTGCGGTCCAAACGGCTGTGAATCAAAGCTTTATCCGTATAGTGCTCAAGCAAATAGTCTTTATCTTCCTGAGTTGTGTATTTGCACAATACCGCTTTCATATCCACTTTTTCCGCGTAATCGGCCAATAGTGTTTCGATGCCGGCAATATAGGCTTCCTTATCTCCATAATAAATGTCGATCGGTTCATTTTTCAACAAATATTGAAAAGATTTGAGCTTATTCATGTGCGAGTTCAAGAGATCGTTATTTTCTTCAAGCAATTCTCTTGTATCTGTCGCCAGCTCGTTATTGCCAACTCTTTTCAAGTAAGAACCAAGGAAAACAAACGCGTCAACCAGTGCAAATATAATCGCGACAATCAGATAATTCAGCCAGTCTGTAAAAATAGAAACTGGCTCCTTCGTCCAATAAATCACTGCCCCCAGCACATAAATGATGTACCAGGTTTTCCGGATGGCAAAAATTCGTTCCTTAACTTTCTTTTCCCATAACCACACAGAAATAACATAAAACCCGAGACAAGCAACAATTATCCAAACCGCAATCTTAAAGAAAAGGAGCAAAAGGATCGCCTCGTCAATCAATAAATTTAAAAACGGTTAGAAAATTTGCAAAATTTGCCTTATAGTTACATTATAACAGAGAATATGTCAACAATTTGAAAATAAATTGGGCCGGAGGAAAAACATGAGGAAATACCTATTTATTAAGATTGCAGCCTTGATGCTGCTTTCGTTTATCAACCACAGAAGCATCAATAAAGCAGTGGAATTATGTGAGGAGGGAAAGGGGAATCCCCAGGTTCAGAAGGATATTTTTGCTTTTAACTGGAGTGTTGGCTGCGAGAAGCCATAAAATCTGAAAACAACAAAACTAGTTGCTCTCTAGGCCATGGGACAGCCATTATTCATATTCCTTCATATAATAAACAGTGAGTTTGTATAGAGAAGGGAGAGAAATGGAAAGGTGACATGGAAATCAAAGGCTGAAAAATGGCTTTCCCACAAAAATTTAGATAAAGAATTGAAGAAGTTACTCCTTACTATAGACCAGCAGACTTTAGAAGATTGCTTTTATAAAGATTTAGAATTTGGTACAGGCGGAATACGGGGCGAATTGGGAGTAGGAACGAACAGAATGAATGTTTACACTGTCCGCAAAGCTGCTAAAGGCCTTGCTGATTACATCTCTCAAAAAGGTGAAAGGGCAAAAAAACGGGGAATTGTCATCGCATATGATTGCCGCCGCAAATCGGACGAGTTTGCCATGGAAGTAGCGAAAACGGTTGGCAGGGAGGGAATACAAGTTTATCTCTTTAACGAATTAAGACCCACCCCTGAATTATCTTTCGCAGTAAGTTACCTAAAAGCTTCAGCAGGGGTAGTCATTACAGCAAGCCATAATCCGCCGGAATATAATGGTTTTAAAGTATATGGCGAAGATGGAGGACAGATTATTCCTTCCGTGGCAGCAGAAATCACCAGCTTTATCAATAAAAATGATGATGAGCTTTCCATCCAAGTAGCCGATGAAAAAGAATTACAGAATAGGAATCTGCTTACTTTTATAGGGAAAGAAATTGATCAAGCTTATCTAGAAAAACTAAAAACGATACAATTAAATAGAAAGATCCCTAAACAAGCAGGCAAGGATTTAAAGATTGTCTTTTCACCCCTGCATGGTACAGCCAGAGAACTGGTATATAAAGGCCTTCAAGCTTTCGGGTTCAATAATATTACCCTTGTAAAAGAGCAGGAAGCGCCAGATTCCGAATTTAGTACCGTAGCATCACCAAATCCGGAAGAGCATGCAGCTTTCGAGATGGCCATCCAGTACGGCAAACAACTGGATGCAGATATTTTAATGGCCACAGACCCTGATGCAGACAGGCTGGGGGTTGCCGCAAAAAATGAACAGGGGAAATATGAGATATTAACAGGGAATCAGTTAGGGGCGATCATGCTTCATTATTTATTGAATCAAAAAAAGAAGCAAGGAACTCTTCCACACAATAGTGCAGTTATTAAAACAATCGTTACATCCGAAATTGGCAGGGCCATTGCAGACGATTTCGGCATAAAAACGTTGGATACTCTGACTGGCTTCAAATATATCGGCGAAAAGATCAAGGAATTTGAAGAATCCAGGGAGCATGTATTTCAGTTCGGATATGAGGAAAGCTATGGGTATTTAATTGGTGACTTCGTCCGTGACAAAGATGCTGTACAAGCAGCCGTGTTTGCTGCTGAAGTTGCGGCATATTACAAATCCAAAGGGTTAACTTTGTTTGATGGATTACTTGATTTATATAAGACATATGGTTTTTACAGAGAAACTTTAAGAACCTTAACACTAAAAGGAAAAGAGGGTACAAGGCAAATCTCGCATATTCTCTCCGCACTTCGAAAAAATCCGCCCATAGAAATTGACGGCGTTAAAATTGCTCTCATCGAAGACTACCTGACAGGACGCCGGCACAGTCCTAATACTGCAGTTGAGAGCTCTATTGATCTCCCTCGTTCTAACGTTTTAAAATTTATATTGGCTGATGACTCATGGTTTACAGTCCGGCCTTCCGGAACCGAGCCAAAAATTAAGTTTTATTTTTCCGTTAAAAGTGAATCATTGCTTATGAGTGTAAAGTTAATAGAGAAGCTTGAAATTGGAGTAATGAAGATCATTGATGGTCTTAAAAATTAATAATTCATTTTCCTCGTAACTATGTAAAAAAGTAAACACTAATAATAATTTAAATTCCTACCAGTATTGATAAAAAATAGCTTCCATAACCATCCCCGCCTATAAAAATAATACCCTGGCCAAAAGCCAGGGTTACTTTCTATTCATAGCACGTCAGTTTTCCCTGCTATGAAAAGACATTGTCTTATATTCTTTTGATAGCTCTAATAAATCAAACTTATCAATGTTTGCCAATTCCCACCGTTTAAAGCTGACGTTTTTCCCATCGCCTAAAAGAACTGAATCAGGATAATTCTTCAACAAGAAATTTCCATATGTTTCAAACTCGGAGAAACTGCAAACATCATTCTTGTTGATATTTTCCACAATAACTCGATACCACGGTTTACGGAACCTTTTCTCAATTGTTTTCTTTAAATGCCTAACTTTTGGTGAATGGAAGAGCATATGATGTGAGATTAAAGAAACCGGCGCAATTGCTTTATGTCCAAGCAATAGTTCGAGTAATTGAAAGATTGGACGGTAATTCCATTTAAAGGCTGGACAATAAAAAACATCTTTATTTCCATAAATAAAAACATGAGGCTGTAAGAATATAGTATCTGAATCTAACACTAGATAGTAATCGTTTTTACATATTTCATCCCCGTTCAGTTTAATAAATTGCTGGAAGAGCCAGCCTGACCTATCAGCTTCTTCATAATAAGTTATGTCTCCCCATTTCCATCCCGGTTTTACAGTGTAATCGATATCATTCTTTTTTAAAGGTAAAATAGTATCTTCATCAATAAAAGTGCAAGAATGCTTTAAACAAAAATCCTTAATTTTTTTATTGTTGGGAGATACAATATAAATTTGTCCAATAGGGTGAAGAACTTTCTCTCTAACGGATTTAACTACATAGGGAAGTACTGTTAAGTCTTTCTCCAAAACTGGAATAATTACATCAAGAGGAATGGGATTAAACTGAAAACGGGAGTGATCTAAGTCATTTAATTTATGCATTATATATACGCCTCCTGCGTTTTTTTAGCCAATCAAGTAATTTTAAAGAATTTTTTCTTAAAAATGTACGCAAATATAAGTATTTGATTTCTTTCTAGCACTGCATCTTAAGTCTGCTATCTTAGCTTCATTTTAAAATATTCAATCATTAAATTTACCGGAACGGCATTTAACCAGCATTTTTAGGGACATCTTCTTTTAGCAGATGTAAAGAAATCGTTGTTTGGTTTTGGTTAATTTCAACAACTTTTTTTAACACAAAATTATCCTTATCTAACTATATTGTATTAACTGAGGTTTTTATGGGGGGAAGCGAATGGCGAAATTCAGCTTTATTATACTTTGTTTCAATAATTGGGAAATGTCTGAAACAGCCATTACAACTTTGTTGGAGTCCTTTGATTCATGCCATGTTTCAAAGGGAATTGAACTCATTATTGTTGATAATGGATCAACTGACAAAACCCAGAAAGGGATAAAAAGAATAAAAAAAAAGTACGAAAACGTTTTTATCAGTATTAAAAATGTTAGAGCAGAAAAAAACATGGGTTACACAGTTGGTATAAATTTAGGGCTTGCGAAATGCAAAGGAGAAATCATTTCAGTTTTAAACAATGACCTTGTTTTTCCGGTCAATTGGTTTAATGGATTAGTTGAAATATTAGAAAGCGACAATAAAATTGGTATGGCTGCCCCATATCTCTCGAAATGCACCGGACAGCAAAATGTAAAAAAAACATTTAACTCCAACGAAGAAATGAGAGCATTTGCAGCTCAATTTATGAATAATCCTGCAGAAACAATATTTACAAAAAGAGTAATTGGCGCATGTATGACTTTTAAGCGGGAAGTTCTAGAACGTATTGGGGGAAATGACATTTGGTTTGGCTTAGGTTTATACGATGACGATGACTGGTGTAATAGAACAATTGCCTCAGGCTATAAAATTGCGATAGCAGGAAAATCTTTTGTTCACCATATTACTTCAGCCACTTATAAACAGCAAATAAAATATATAATGGAGTGCAATCGTGTAAATAAGAGAAAGTATAACAACAAATGGAGATATATCAAGAAAAAACCTTCCGGACTTACAAGGGAGCTGCTCTATTTCCCTGTAAAAATGGAAGATTTTAGACAGCCCTCAAAAGATAAAACTAAAGTAAGCAGTAATCGAAGCTTAATGGTTGCTGACTGGACTCATTCCCACTCCAAATGGGAGGTAAAGCTTTTATCATCCATTAGTAAACTGAATCCTAATGAAGAGATTCATCTTTGGATTCCTAATTTATATTATGAAAGGCTGGATATTCTAAAAAAGATTTCAAAAAAAATAGAACCTTCCTTTATGTCTAAAATAAAAGTCACTCGACAGAACATTCCTCCAGCTGAACTTCTAATCTTTCTAAGTTCCTTTGACAAATTATATAGTGTTGAAAACGATTATATCAACAAGTATCTTATTTCTTTGGCAGATAGCATCTCTATTCAAACAAAATAAAAAATAGTATTTATTCTGAACAAATGAATCTTCATGAATTAAGATTAGATTGGAATCGAGTTAAAATAGGTATTTATTCTCTGTTTTTAACCCAATCGATTTTTGGAATTGGTCATAAATTAGTAAAGAAGGGCACAATTATAAATTTAGGCTGTTTTCGAAAAGTTTGTTCCTTTTCAACTACTAACTATGTTTTACCAACTGAGTTGATTGTAGTGAAGGGCACTTGACTCCTCGAAAATGCATCCGTATTTTCTTAGACGAGGTGTTTATTCATGGAAGGTTGTTCATCCAGCGGGAAGAGAGGGAGGTAAGAGACACCGCAGGCGACGCTGAGGAGGCTCACATTCCTCCCCGCTGACTGCTTGAGGGCCTCGTGCTGAAATCAACGGACCGAATTCATATGATAAAACAACAATCTATGAGAATATAGTCAAAATTTATCATAACTTATTTCATTCTTTGTAAAGCTCGTTCTTTCCCCTTCAGGTTAAACCAAACTGCAACATTGGAGGAGAATATGAAAGTAGTTATTTTAGCCGGTGGTTATGGCACAAGGTTAAGCGAAGAGACTCACTTAAAACCAAAGCCTATGGTTGAAATCGGAGAAAATCCGATTATATGGCATATTATGCAGTTATACTCCAGTTTTGGTTTTAAAGATTTTATTATCTGTTTGGGTTATAAAAGTCATGTGATAAAAGACTATTTTGCTAAATATTTTCTGCACAATTCTGATGTAACCTTTGATTTTAGGAGCGGCAATAAATGTGTTATTCATCACCAAACCGTTGAACCTTGGAAAGTAACATTAGTAGATACAGGATTAAATACTTTTACAGGCGGCAGGATAAAAAGGATTGAAAAATATATCGGTAATGAGCCCTTTATGCTAACTTACGGGGATGGAGTCAGCAATGTTAATCTCAAATCGCTGCTAAGCTATCACCAACGTCATGGAAGAATCGCTACAGTTACGTCAACACAGCCCCAGGGGAGATTTGGGGTACTATCCTTATCCGAGGATTCACGGGTAGAACAATTCCGGGAAAAGGTTGAGGGAGACAGAGGCTGGATAAACGCAGGCTTTTTTGTTTTGCAGCCGGAGGTTTTCGAATATTTAAATGATGGGGATCAAACGATATTTGAAAAGAAACCTCTGGAACGTCTCGCAGAAGATGGAGAGTTAATGGCCTATAAGCATACGGGCTTTTGGCATCCGATGGATACTTTGAATGATAAAAATTATTTGGAAGAACTCTGGTTAACTGGTAAAGCACCTTGGAAAACCTGGAAATAGGTGTTTGATTTCATAAAACCTCTGGAGGATCTATGAAAATACTAATCACTGGTTCAACAGGCTTCTTGGGAAGTCACATAATGAAGGCATTAATTAAAGACGGACATGAAGTTATCATTTTAAAAAGAAGCTTCTCGGAAATTTGGAGAATTTCTGACGTTTTACCAAAAGTGACTGTTTATAACCTTGATGAATGTACTATTGAACAGCCATTTAAAGAATGCGGCCCGATTAATACTATTATACACACTGCAACAAAATATGACCGAAATGGAGAAAGACCTTCGCAATTACTTGATTCTAATGTTGCTTTCCCATTAAAGCTCCTCGAAACTGCTATTTTATTCAAGACAGAAAAATTTATTAATACAGACTCATTTATACACAAAAATGGTCAGCAATATAATCATTTGGCAGGTTATGCTTTAACAAAAAAACAGTTCCTGGATTGGGGAAAGAAATTAACCGCTGCAAAAAATATTCATTTTATGAATGTAAGATTGGAACATGTATATGGCTCTTTTGATGGTGAGGATAAGTTCAATTCATTCGTAATAAGAAGCTGTTTGAAAAATATTCCTGAATTGGATCTTACTAAAGGAGAACAAAAAAGAGATTTTATCCATATAGACGATATAATTTCTGCCTACTCACTTCTATTGAAATTGGAAGGGGATCAAATTCCCTGGTTTCAGGAATATGAACTTGGAACGGGAAGGTCAGTAACAATACGTCACTTTGTAGAGCTTATCCATAAGAAATCCAAATCGAATACCGTATTAAAGTTCGGTGCCATTCCTTACAGACAAAACGAAATTATGGATTCGAAGGCAAATATTGAGGTTCTCCAAAAATTAGGATGGAGCAGCAACATAAATCTTGATAAAGGAATAGAGCAGATTTTAAAAGACGAAAAGAGTAGACTTGGTCTTTGTTAAATTTAAGTATTAAAGGTGGATGTATATGGGAGAATTTAAAAAGGATACAATTTATTATAAAGACCTAGATTATATATACAATAACCTTACACTTTCCGAAAAAGAAAAGCTTAGGAATTCGTCCGTTCTCGTTACTGGCTGTGCCGGATTCCTGGGTTACTATCTGATGTCTTTTTTACTTGAGTTCTCAGATTCAGCTCGGCATAAAAAAGATAATAGGAATCGATAACTTTAAACTCGGAAAGCCAAATTGGCTGATGAGACTAGATAATTTATATGATAAGTTAGACCTTTATACTCTCGATATTACTAAATTTTCGCAATTTGATACTGAAAAAATCCAAGATACAGATTTTATTATTCACATGGCCTCAATAGCATCACCCACCTACTATAGAAAATACCCCCTTGAAACAATAGATGCAAATATTTTAGGATTAAGAGCTTTGCTAGATTATTATAAGCAAAAAGATATAAAAGGCTTTTTATTCTTCTCCAGCAGTGAAGTTTATGGTGATCCTTCTCCTAATAACATTCCTACTTCAGAAGAGTATAGGGGAAATGTTGCTATGATCGGACCAAGAGCATGCTATGATGAAGCAAAAAGATTTGGTGAAACTATTTGTTATATTTATGCGGAAAAATATGATATGCCAATAACAGTTGTCCGGCCGTTTAATAATTATGGACCAGGAATGAAACTCAATGATAAACGTGTCCCAGCTGATTTTGCAAAAGCTGTTATTGATAATCAGAAATTGATTATTCATTCAGACGGCAAGCCAACAAGAACATTCTGTTATGTCACAGACGCAATAACCGGGTATTTAAAAGCTTTGTTCTATGAACCATTTGACTACTTTAATATAGGAATCGAAAAACCGGAAATTTCAATAGGGGAGCTGGCAAAAATCTATAAAGCCACCGGTGAAGCTATCTTCGGGTTTGACCAATTAATAGAACAAAAAAAATCCGAGGAACAAAAATATTTAACTCACAATCCAGCCAGAAGGTGCCCTGACATTACTAAAGCAAAGAAGCTTTTAAACTATTCTCCTTCCATATCCATTCAAGAAGGGGTAGGCAGGTTTCTTTTGTTTTTGAAAGAGGAGGGAATAATTCATTGATTACTGTAATCGGATTAGGGTTTGTCGGTTTGACAACTGCCTTGGGTTTTAGTGAAAAAGGGAACAAGGTATACGGTTTTGATATAGATGAACATAAAACAATGCAATTAAAAAAAGGAAAAATTCCTTTTTATGAACCTTTTCTTGATGAACAATTAAAAAAGCATTTAAATAGTTATTTTTTAATTACTGACAATTTGGAAGAAGCCATCAGAAATAGCGAAGCCATTTTTTTATGTGTAGGAACGCCAAGCAGCTCCGATGGAAGTGCTTATTTGGGATATATTTTTGATGCTATAAAAAATGCTGCACTTTATATTGAAAAGTCAGCTTTTAAAGTTTTCGTGATTAAATCTACTATTCCGCCTTCAACAACTAATACAAGGATTAAACCCTTTTTAGAAGAACTGGGGTTTAATGTGGGTGAAGACATCGGGCTTGCGAATAATCCGGAATTTCTAAGAGAGGGCTACGCTTGGGAAGATTTTATGAATCCGGACAGAGTTATCATTGGCCAGGAGGATGAGAAAAGCGGAAAGATATTAAAAGATCTTTACCAGAACTTTCATGCTGAAATTTTTCATGTTTCATGCAATACAGCTGAATATATAAAATATTTATCAAATACTCTGCTGGCAAATCTTATTAGTTTTGCCAATGAGCAGTCCATGATAGCCAAGTCTATCGGCGGCATTGATTTAAAAAAAGCCTTTAACATTCTTCATCTTGATAAAAGATGGCAAGGCGATCCAGCGTCCATGACATCTTACGTGTTCCCGGGATGTGGTTTCGGGGGCTATTGCCTTCCAAAAGATACTAAAGCGCTAATCAGCATGGCACTGCAAAATTCTTACTCACCAGATTTACTGAGAAGCATCCTGACAGTGAATGAAAATATAAAAGAACATGTAGTCAGAGATATTGTTGAAAATGTGGAAGCAACAGAGATAATTGGTATTCTTGGTTTGTCCTTTAAACCTAATTCAGATGATATTAGAGAAACCCCTGCTAAAGATGTAATTCAATCATTAATACAAAAAGGATTTAAAAATATTATTGCTTATGATCCTATTGCAAATGAAAATTTTAAAAAAACTTATCAACTTCCAATTGATTATTCCAATGACATGGAATCACTCCTTACAAAAGTAAACCACCTCGTCATTTTAACCGCTTGGAACGAATTCAAGGACATCAAAGGGAAGAACGTATTTGATTATCGATATATCTTAGATTAAGAAATATGTTATAAAAGAAGGTGAAATCCATTTGGGACTTGCAGAAGGCTTTTTAAAACGATTTAAAAAAAATGGAAATAAACGGTTTTTGGTAATAGCAAGAGTAGGAGATAAATCGCGGCACAAAGAATGGCTGGAGCCAAATAAATATAAGAACTTTGATTTACTCCTTCAATATTACGGAGATGGGAGCAATGATTTTAGGAAGGATTGTGAATATTACTCTGAAGGCAAGGATACAAAGTGGCCAAATATCTATAAACTTATAAAGGAAAACAAAAATCTGATCTTCAGTTATGATGCCATATGGATCCCTGATGATGATATAAGTACAAATTGTTATAATATAAATAATATGTTTAAGGTTTTTACTGCGTACCAATTGTCTCTCGCTCAGCCGGCACTAACGAGAAACTCTTATTTTTCCCACAAAATTACCTTAAAAAGGCCCAGGTTCTTATTGCGTTTTACACAGTTTGTAGAAGTTATGGCCCCAATATTTTCAACTAAAGCACTTCAAACATGCTGGCCGACCTTTAAAGAAAGTAAATCGGGATGGGGTTTAGATTCTATATGGCCTAAAATACTGGGGCACCCAAATTACAAAATTGCCATTATAGATCAAACACCTGTTTTTCACACACGGCCTGTAGGAGGAGGAACTTTATATAAAGACATTGATTGTTCTCCATATGATGAACTTCATCGTCTATGCCGTGAATATCAGGTCAAAAAGCCCTTTGACTTTAAACTGTATGGGGTTGTTAGAAGAAAGAACCCTAAAATAAAATGATGCTTTCAGACTTGGCATATTACTCACCATGAAAAATTTTTTATTATTTATAAAGTAGGGGGGCAGGAGAAAAATGAAGCAAATGGATTTCATAAAAAAAGGGAAATTTGATTTGCATTTACACACCACTGCTTCCGATGGAATTTATCCTCCCCGTAAGGTGGTTGAAATGGCAGCTCAAAAAGGGCTGGAAATGATAGCAATAACAGATCATGATACAATGTCGGGAATTCAAGAGGCATTATTAACCGGGGGAGAATTGGGGATAACAGTTATCCCGGGTATCGAGCTAAGTACAAAATTTAAAGGGAAAACGATAGATATTCTAGGCTACCAAATTCAAGAATCAAAAGAATTGTTAGAAGAATTAACTAAAATGAGAGATTTCCGTTTAAATCGATCTAAAATTATAGTAAATAAGTTTTTTGAAATGGGAATGGCCATCACAATAGAAGATGTACAAAAATACAGCAAAGGCGGAGTGGTTGCCCGTCCACATATTGCCCAAGCTGTTGTAGAAAAAGGCTATGCCCGAAATACTCAGGAAGTATTTGATCGTTATTTGGGTGATGGAAAGCCATGTTCAGTGGATAAGATGGTCCTCTCACCAGCCAGAGGCATTGAACTTATTCATAATGCCGGTGGAGTTGCCGTTCTGGCACACCCTTCTCTTATTGGTGATGATACAATTGTAGAAGAACTTATGAAGCTTCCATTTGACGGAATAGAAATTTGGCATCGAAAGCATAATCAGGAAGATATAGAGAAATATAAAAAACTGGCAATAAAATATAACAAGCAGGTGTCAGGCGGTTCAGATTATCATAACGATGAGCATTCAATCGGCCAGTTTGGCTACGAATAATAATAAAAACAGGATTTCAACACTAAGCATTTCTATTTGAAGGACAAGCGCCACTTATTGCTTGTTTCTGTATAGATCAGTGCCAAATTTTAATAGAATAGAGAATGTAATCGTATAACCGAAGCAGACAGAATAGAACATGCTAATCTGTCTGCTTCGGTTGAAATTTTTGACGAAAAATTAGAGAACTTAATACTTAAAACAACAGAGTAGTATATAATCAAACTTTCATTCTTAAATAACCTTCATCTTTATAACTGAAAATACTTCAAGAAAGACCAAACAGCCTGAGGCGATTCCCATATCGTCTCAGGCATTAATTCACAGCTATTTTCTTTGTGACTTTGTTGAAATTTTTAACTTATAATTATTTATTTTCCTGTAATACTATGCCGGTTACTTACGTCTTTCATTCTTTTAATTCTTTTAATCCTTTCAATCCTTCAATTAAAATCTCTATCACTTCTGGACGGCTGAACTGGGGAGGGGGAGTAATTCCATTACGGAGCATTTCCCTAACTTTTGTCCCTGAAAGATGCAAATGTTCTTCCTTGCTGTGCGGGCAGGTTTTGCTGGAGGCCATACTGCTGCATTTCTTACAATAAAAACTGTGTTCAAATGGAAGGATCGTAATGCCGATCTCTTCTTGTGTAAATTGAGAAAAGATTTTTTGTGCATCATAAGTCCCGTAATAATCCCCCACACCTGCATGGTCCCTGCCAACAATGAAATGGGTACATCCATAATTCTTACGGACAAGTGCATGGAAAACTGCTTCTTTTGGTCCTGCATATCTCATAGCTGCTGGGAAGACAGCTAAAGATACTCTATCTTGCGGATAATAATTTTTCAATAGAGATTCATAGCTTTCCATGCGAATATTGGCAGGTATATCATCTGATTTTGTTTCACCGACCAATGGGTTTAAAAATAAGCCATCGACTGTTTCAAGTGCAGTCTTTTGAATATATTCATGTGCACGGTGAACAGGATTTCTCGTTTGGAAGCCTACCACCGTTTTCCAATTGTTTTTCTCAAACTGTTTTCTTGTTTCAAGCGGTGTTTTATAATATTGGTCGAAGTCGGTGCTTTTCGGCGGAACTTTTGTCAGGATAATTGGTCCTGCTAAATAAACTTTGGGGCGTTTTAACAATTTATTTACACCTGGATGCTTCCTATCAATCGTCTGATAAACGCGATGTGCTTCAAGCATTTTATCCGGTTTGTATTTTTCATCAAGCTCTAATATCCCATAAACAACGTCATTATGTTTCAGTTTTACTTTATCTCCAACCTTTAGCTTGTCTGCTGTTTTTTGCTCAACTGGAAGGGTAATGGGAATGCTCCAGACCAATCCATTCGATAACCGCATATGATTGATGACTGATTCATAATCTTTTTCTCCCAGAAAGCCGGTCAGCGGGCTATATGCACCATTTGCTATCAGCTCAAGATCAGAAAGGGCCGTGGCATCTATATCCACCTCTGATTTAACATCAGTGGAATCATAATTTTCATTAATGCGGTTTACTAACTTTCCACCGTGAGGAATACTAGATGACATCAATTTTCACTCCTTTTTAAAAGAAGTTTTTTATCAAGGTAAGATAGGAGTATCCTAACAGCTTCCTCAATGCTCATTTTACTTGTATCAATCGTGATTTCAGGGTTTTTTGGTTCTTCATAAGGCTGGTCAATACCTGTAAATTGCTTGATTTCTCCATTTCTCGCTTTTTTATATAACCCTTTAGGATCTCGCAGTTCACATTCGTAAATCGGACATTTCACATAAACCTCGATAAACTCTCTTTCCCCAATGACTCTTCTGGCGTTCCGCCGATCGTCTTCAAAAGGGGATATAAGTGCTGCAAGGATAACGATCCCTGCATCAACAAATAGTTTTCCAATTTCGGCTGTTCTCCGGATGTTTTCCTTGCGGTCATTTTCAGAAAAAGCAAGGTTATTATTAATACCATGGCGAAGGTTATCTCCATCCAATAAATAAACGCTTATCCCTCTATTATGAAGTTCATTCTGCAGGGCATTTGCTATGGTCGATTTCCCGGAACCGGAAAGCCCAGTGAACCAAACCATGAAGCTTTCATGTCCATGCAGCGTTTGTCTATCTTCTTTTGTAATGGTAGATTGATGCCAGACAATGTTACTGTTATTTTTTTGTTTCTTCAAAGTAGAATTCTCCTTTCATCAACCATTAAAGCCATTTTAAAGTTGCTATAGAAATCGTAATAAACATACAAATTAGGCTTAAAGGGAGACCAGCTTTTAAATAATCGGTAAATCTGTAGCCACCTGGCCCATAAACAAGTAAATTTGTTTGGTATCCAATTGGTGTTAAGAAGCTGCATGATGCTGCAATGGCTGTGACCATGGCAAACATCATTGGATCTAAATTAAGCTGAGAGGATATAGAAAAGCCAATCGGAAACATTAGGGCTGCAGTTGCGAGGTTATTTAAGATTTCAGTTAATATTAAAGTAATTAGATAGAACACTATTAGTATTCCAATTATCCCTAAGCTTGACTGCAGCTTAGCCAGTATATGAGCAACTGTTTGCCCTAGACCTGTTAGTTCAACAGCCCGGCCTATTCCAATCGCACTGCCCATGAGTATAATTACATTCCAGTTTATGGATTTGATTGCTTCTGTTACGGTAATTGTTTTAGATAATAGTAAAATAACTGCAGCCATCATGGTTAGTTGATAAATAGGAAAAATTTGAAAAATTGAACCGAAAAGAATTCCAGCGAGGATGCCAGCAACAATCACTCGCTCATTTTTGGATTGCATTCTTTTATAATCTGAAGAAGAAAGAAAATAGAAATCCTCTGAATCCGACCATGATTTTGGGAAGTCACTTTTAGCGAGTAATAGAAGTGTATCACCGGGCTTTATCACCACATTGCCAATTCCATTAGTGATTTGTGTTCCTTTTCTTTTTATAGCTACAATCACGGCATGGTACTTGGAGCGGAAATGGCTTTCTTTGATCTTTTTATTAATTAGTGGAGAATTTCCGGAAACTCCAATTTCATATAGAATTGTACTTTTATCATCAAAATCCCCCATTTCAGGACACGGGACCAAGCCAAGCAACTCGCTAATCTTTAAGAATTCTTGCGGGTTTCCGGAAAAAACAAGGACGTCACCGCTTTGAATCATTTCCTCATGCGGGTCAGGTATTATCGTTTTACCTTGCCTGATAATTTCAATTAGAAACAATTGGTTTAAGTTTCGGAGCATGGCTCCTACAATTGTTTTACCGATTAATGTTGAATCCTTTTTGACTCTAAACTTATTAATAAAGGTTCTCTTTCCGTCTTCAAACATTTTTAATGAATGTGTCCGATCAGGCAAGAGCCGATAACCTGCAGCTGTAAAATAGAAAATTCCGGTTAAAGCTAAAGGTATTCCAAACAATGAAAAATCAAACAAATGAAATCCCTCCAATCCTCTCTCCAGCAAAAGCCCTTGGACAACAAGATTGGTAGAGGTTCCTATTAAAGTAATAGTTCCTCCTAAAATGGCTGCATAAGAAAGCGGTATAAGTAATTTAGATGGTTTTATTTTATGGGATATCGCCCAATTTTGAAGCGGGGGAATGAGCATCGTCACGATAGGTGTGTTATTCATAAACGCTGATAACCCGCTTACTGGCAGCATCAATCGGAAAATTACTTTCTTCAAACTAGTATTCTCTTTAAGAATTCTTGCAATTAGGCCATCCAGTATGCCGCTTTTGGAAACTGAAGCTCCCAAAATAAAGAGGAAGGCTACAGTGTGTACTCCGGGATTAGAAAATCCAGTCAAAGCATCATTCGGCGATAAAATGCCGGTAAAGATTAGAGCGCCCAAAGCTAAAAACACAGTAAACTCAGGCAGCAGCCATTCTTTTATAAGGACAAGAAACATGCAGGATAAAATGATGCAAAGAATGATAGCCTCAAGGCTCATAGATATCTCTCCAGACAATTATCAACTCGATGTCCTTATTATATTTATGTAAAAATCGCCGGCTTGTACATAATAAACGCCTGTATTTTTCAATTTCCCACTTATCGGCATACGGGCAAAAGCACAAATTAGGACAAACTAGTCATCACTCCATTCGGTTTGACAATAAAAACATATGATATTGTATGTTTTTTTAGATAAGCAGACACGAATAGTGAGGTGTTCAATAGATGAAAGTAGTCATAATGGCAGGAGGGCAGGGAACCAGGTTTTGGCCTTGGAGCGTAAAGGGAAAACCAAAACAATTTTTGCCTCTAATGTCTGAAGATACAATGCTGCAGCAAACATATAACCGATTTAGAAAATGGCTGCCCCAAGAAAAAATCTTCTTTATTACAACCGTGGATTATTACCAAATCATAAAGGAACAAATATCTTCCATTCATGATGATCAGATACTAATAGAACCTATGCCCAGGGATACTGCACCGTGCATTGCATTAACCGCTATGCATTTTATAAATAATCATGATGATGAGCCGTTCGCAGCTGTTCCGGCTGATCACTACATTCCGGATGATGCCGACCTAAAGGAAGTCTTTTTAAAAGCAGAAAAAGCCGCGCAGCATGTTGGCTCAATCGTGACGCTTGGTATAAAACCAACACGCCCGGAAACTGGTTATGGATATATACACGCAGAAGAAACCAGAGATAACAGTGATAGTATATTGAAGGTAAAAGCATTTATAGAAAAACCCTCAATAAATAAAGCAGAAAAATTAATAAGGGAACCGTATATGTATTGGAACAGCGGTATGTTTATCTGGAAACCGTCAACTATTGAGTATTACATGAAAAAGTTTCAGCCTGACATCTGGAACATTCTTATAGACAGTAATAAAGATATTCAATCGCAATACTCTTTATTGCCTAAGATTTCAGTTGATTTCGCCATCCTGGAGAAAGCGGAAAAAATTTATACGATTCCGGTTAATCTTGTGTGGGATGATGTTGGGAACTGGAGTGCCATGGAACGACTGAATAAAACCACAGCAGAAAATAATTTCCTCAATGGTGATATCCATTTATTTGAAACTAAAAATTGTATTATTAAATCTGAAGATAAGAAGACAATTGTGATGGGAGTAGAGGATTTAATCATAGTCTCAACGGAAGATGGATTGCTGGTCTGTCATAAGACGTATGAGCAAAAAATTAAAGAAATTCTCAAGATGATATAAAAGATGCAGAGCGAATGAGGCCCTTCGCTCTGCATTTTTTAGTGTCTAAGAATCAGCGGTATTTAAAATTACGTTCGATCCAGCGCTTAACTCCCGGGCTACCTTCTTGGAATTGTTTTACAAACTTATATTCTTCTAGAGAAAGGGCGGCAATATTTAAAATTGAACAGCATTTGCCCTCAGTACTGATAGAGAACGTATTCACATTGTTTTTGGAGGAAAATGGAACGATTATAAGTGATTCCCCCTTTTTTAGTACGGTGCTTTGTAAATGACGGTTATTTAGATAAAAATTTAAAGGCAAATCCTTCTTCCCATGAAAAGTGATGTCTAGCGCAATAGCATGCAGGGGATTAGAATTATCATTTATAATATGTGCAGTATACGTATGGGGCGTTTGTGGTAACGTTTCAGAAATATTAGGGCTTTTATTAAATATAGAGGTTGACCTAAATAAATGAATAAACCAAAAGACTCCTTTTTTTCTATAAGAGTTTAAAAACATACTTATCCATGTTCTAGACACTGTTCCAAAATGCTTCTTACTAGTCCGAATGATTTCGGGAAAGCCAACATCAGCAAACTTAGATCCTGATTTACTTTCAGAATAAAATCTTGCATTTGCTAATAAAGCTTTCACTTTCCCCATTTTATATCCATTTTTTGCAATTCTAATCCATAATTCATAATCCATGCAGAAGTCAAGATTTTCATCCACACCTCCAAGCTGATTCAGCATCTTTTTCTTTAAAAAAACAGCAGGCTGACATATCGGACAACCTCTAAATAAATCTCTCAGTTTCACATTTTTTGTTAGAATACGCCGTATTTCCTTATTGTTAATATCCGTTATATTCGCATTCCCATATACCATTGACCATTCAGGACGCTTGTTAAAAGCTTGGACAGCATTTTTCACAGCACCAGGCAAATATGTGTCATCTGAATTTAGCCAGCCAATAATTTCTCCCTTAGCCATTTTAATCCCTTTATTTATTGCATGAGATTGGCCTTTATCAGGCTCGGAAACAAAACGAAACCGAGGATCCCTTCTGCTATACTCCCTTAAAATTTCAATTGTACCATCGGTGGATCCTCCATCTACTACAATATGCTCAATGTCCATAAAATCCTGTGATAAAACGCTTTCTATTGTTTCCCTAATGAATTTTCCCTGATTAAAGGATGGAGTAACAATTGAAACTAGCGGTGATTTTATTTCAGTCATTTTTAACCTCCTTTATAGAAATTTTTAACTGTATTTAAAATAAATTATGAAAGATTTTGACAGATGTGAGGGTTGTTAGAAATATAGGACATATACCGTGTCAGTATATTTAGTTGGGGAATAAAATGTCAGGGGAATGATATTATGAACTGATTTAAAAATTCAAATGAGAGAAGGTAGAGAATTGAGAAATAAAAAAAAGATATTACTTTTTCTTCATTTACCTAAAACAGCAGGGACTACTATGAATTCAATATTA
Source organism: Cytobacillus sp. C11.1 (assembly GCF_058145115.1). Lineage (NCBI taxonomy): Bacteria > Bacillati > Bacillota > Bacilli > Caryophanales > Bacillaceae > Cytobacillus > Cytobacillus sp. C11.1. The sequence continues at coordinate 3,447,041 of NZ_CM176935.1, forward strand.
TACAGTCAATATTCAAAAAAACAAAGAATTAGGTATTATACAGAAGAATATAGTGATTTTTTAAATGGTTTAAATACTAAAGTAAGAAAAATGCCAAATCTTAAATGTATTATGGGTCATTTTCGATTTGGCATCCATGAAAAAATCGAAACACCATCTACGTATATAACAATGCTTCGACATCCGATTGACCGAGTCATATCAACGTTTTATTTTATTAGATCGAATCCATTTCATCCTTTTTATCAGAAAGCTAACAATATGAACCTTAAAGAATTTGTACTTTCATCCGATATCGAAGCAGATTTTCTGGTTAATAATATGCAAACAACCTTCTTGGCTGGTGGGTATTTTCCGCCCGAAAAAGGTCATTTAGATTTAGCTAAACACAATCTAGCTAAATATTTCGAAGTGGTGGGTATTACTGAGAGGTTTAATGAATCCATATTTCTTATGAAGAAAGCGTTTGGTTGGAGAAAGATTGAATACAAACCAATGAATATAACTAGAAACAGACCAAGCATTGACGACCATTCTGGTGAAATTATTGAAATAATTAAACAAAAAAATCAACTAGATATAGAACTTTATAATTTTGCTGTACAACTATTTGAAAAACAGGTTGATAGTTTGGACTTAAAGACGAAGGAGGAAATGTATAGGTTTTCAACAAATCAGAAAAACAACAATAAAGATCATTAAAATAAGTTTACAAATAGGTTTAAAATGCAGAGGAAAAAATAAAAATCTGCATTTTTTATTTTAGGATTTTTTTCTTTAATAAAATATGTAAGCTCCCTCAGAAAGATTCAAAGAATTCATGATATTGATACAGTCACATTGTACCATCGAAGAATACAATATCCTAGCTTTGTCCTAAGAAATAACGGGAGTTGGTTATATGAAAAAAGCTTTAATAACAGGCATAACAGGACAAGATGGCTCATATTTAGCAGAATTTTTGTTAACTAAAGGCTACGAGGTATATGGACTGAAGAGAAGGACGTCAACACCAAATTTTGAAAATATAAGTCATTTACTGGATAAAATCACACTGATACCTGGTGATCTTTTGGACTTGCCTTCTTTAATTAATGCCATTAAAGTATCGAACCCGGATGAGATTTATAATTTGGCAGCTCAATCCTATGTTGCTGATTCTTGGAGTCAATCTATTTATACTGGTCAGACTACAGGAATTGGTGTAACAAATATGTTGGAAGCAATCAGATTGGCAAAACCCAATGTTCGCTTTTATCAGGCTTCCAGCAGTGAAATGTTTGGTAAAGTACTTGAGATTCCGCAAAAGGAGGGTACTCCTTTTTATCCCCGTAGCCCCTACGCTGCCTCCAAAGTTTACGGACATTGGATAACGGTCAACTATCGTGAGAGTTATGGAATGTTCGCTTGTTCTGGCATTCTGTTTAACCATGAGTCACCAAGAAGAGGACATGAATTCGTTACAAGAAAAGTAACAGACGGAGTTGCAAAAATAAAATTGGGTCTGAAAAAGGAGTTGCTTCTTGGGAATCTAGAGGCAAAAAGGGACTGGGGATTTGCTGGAGACTATGTCAAAGCGATGTGGCTTATGCTCCAGCAGGAGAAGCCTGAGGATTTTGTAATTGCTACAGGAGAAACTCATTCAGTGAAAGAACTTGTTGAAGTTGCATTTGGTTATGTTGGTTTAGATTGGAGGAAATTTGTTAAACAGGATCCGCACCTTTTTCGTCCAGCAGAAGTAGACCTTTTATTAGGAGACCCGCAGAAGGCTAAAACTAAATTAGGGTGGGAGCCTGAAGTCACCTTTGAAAAATTAATAAAAATGATGGTTGAAAGTGATTTGGAACGACTGAAAAATTTAACAAAAAATTAACTTTTATAAAGATACCCAAAAAAGGAGGAAAACGGTGAAGAACTCTAATAAGCAAACCATTCTATTTATGCATATTCCTAAAACTGCCGGTTCTACATTAATTCTAATCTTAGATGAGATATACAAAAATATCGACCAAAGATGTTTCGCGGACGAGAGAGAAAGAGTTATTAACTCATTAAAGAACGAAAAACCAGAATGTGTTTCAGCACATTTGCCATTTGGTCTTCATAAATACACTTCCAATGAATGTGTTTATATAACCATGTTAAGAAATCCTGTTGATCGAGTACTATCATATTATTATTGGATTCAAGAACATAGTATATCCTCACCCGCCAAGAATTTGACATTGGATGAGTATTTAAACTCCAGTCATTACTATAGGATAGTAAATCAACAAACGCAATTTGCTTCAGGAACTTCTGATACCCAAAAGGCCAATTTAGATAAAGCAAAAGAAAACCTTCAAAATCATTTTGCAGCTGTAGGTATTACTGAAAGGTTCGATGAATCTATATTATTATTTAAGAATGTTTTAGAATGGAAAGTGGTACCAGCCTATCAAAGGACAAATGTAACCAACAAGCCTGAAATCATACCAGATCATTTGATAAAAAAAATAATGGATGATAATAAATTAGATGTTGAACTATATGAGTGGGCAATTATCCAATTCGAAAAAGCTTTAAGGACTTTACACTAACTTCTTAAGACGTGACCTTTAAATGAAGGGAAGTGAACTTTTGATGTTTTTTAATACTAGTAAACATCCTCTTGTAAGTGTTATTACTCCTTCTTACAATCAAGCAAAATATATAAGAAAAACAATTGAAAGTGTATTAAATCAAGACTATCACCATATAGAACATATCGTTATTGATGGAGGCTCAACGGATGGAACCTTGGAAATTTTAGAGGAATTTCGTTTAACACATCCTAATTTTAAATTCATTTCTAAAAAAGATCGCGGCCAATCACATGCTTTAAACAAAGGAATTAAAATGGCTAGAGGAGAAATAATTGGCTGGCTTAATTCTGATGATACGTACCTTCCTGGAGCCGTAAATAAAGCTGTAGATACTCTTATAAAACATACAGAGTGGGGGATGGTGTATGGAAAAGGATATTATATTAATGAATTCGGTCAAATCCTTTCTGAATACCATGTCGAACCATATAACCCCCAAAATTTGTATTTAAGATGTTTCATTTGTCAACCCGCTTCATTTATTCGAAAAGAAGTACTTAAAAATTTAAAAGGTGTAGATGAATCACTAGACTTCTGTATGGATTATGATTTATGGATGAGAATGTCGAAGAAGTATCAAATAGGATATTTAGATGACTATTTAGCAAATGCAAGAGTACACCCACAGGCAAAATCAACGCTAAATTGGGTCGATGTTGGCCTCCCTGAAATAATGAAAGTATGCCTAAAGAATTACGGATCTGTTTCCAATCGCTGGATTTTAAATTATATTAAAAATCACAAAGAAAAAGGGAACATTGAGCTTATAAAGCATCTGCAAAAATACGAAATATTTGGTAAACCTCCGCAAATTAAAAAGATAAATCGCTATGATGATCTTTGGGTATCTCCGTATTTCCCTATTACTCTTCAAGATTACCCTGAAAATCCTGTTCGAAAAGTATTAATTAAAGGCAAAAACCACCATAAGTTTAAAAATTTGAAATGTCTGGTTTATATAAATGGGCAGTATATGAAGACATACACCATAAACGGTGAAAAATTCACCTTAGAAATACCTGTTTTTTCTAATGATAGAATTATTCAAATAGAATTGTTTATGAATAGAAAAAAGGTACCTAATAGAGTATATAAAAGTTCAGATTCACGGGAATTATGCTTTATTGCTAGTGAGATTATTGCTTTATCTGAAAAGGAATATACCTTTATGAATGTAATAATGGAAGAAATGAAGAATGTAAATAAATGGCTGGAAGTTAATAGAATTGTTAATCCTTTTGATAAAAGCAGGAAGGAGTGAAATAAAATGAACCTTTTTGAAAAAAGAATAGTTGTAACTGGGGGATCAGGTTTCCTGGGGAAACACGTGGTGAAAAAATTAGAATCCCGGGGCTGTAATAAAATTTTTGTTCCAAGAAGTAGTAGTTTTGATTTACGGAAAGAAAAAGATATAAAAAGAATGCTAAAAGAATATAACCCAGATATCATTATCCACTTGGCTGCAGTTGTTGGGGGGATAGGAGCAAATAAAAAGAATCCTGGAAGATTTTTTTATGACAACTTAATGATGGGAACTCAATTAATGGAGTTTGCCCGAATAGCTAATGTTGAAAAGTTTGTCGCTATTGGTACCATTTGTTCGTATCCTAAGCATACTCCTGTTCCTTTTAAAGAAAGTGATTTATGGAACGGTTATCCTGAGGAAACTAATGCGCCATATGGCTTGGCGAAAAAAATGATGCTCGTGCAATCACAGGCATATAGAGAACAATATGGTTTTAATTCAATTTTTTTATTACCGGTAAATCTGTACGGTCCTCACGATAATTTTGACTTAGAGACATCTCATGTTATACCGGCTATTATAAGAAAATGTATAGAAGCGAAAAACAATAAAGCAGGAAGTATTAAGCTTTGGGGCACCGGAGTAGTTACTAGAGAATTTATATATGTGGAAGATGCTGCTGAAGCTATAGTTTATGCTACTGAACAATACAATGATCCTCAGCCTGTTAACATAGGATCAGGCTATGAAGTAACTATTAAAGACCTTTCTGAACAGATAAAAAACCTTACTGGGTTTGAAGGGGAAATTATTTGGGACTCAAGTAAGCCCGATGGACAGCCGCGCAGAATGCTGGATACAAAGAAAGCTAAAGAGAAATTTAACTTTGAAGCTAAAACAGATCTTATTACTGGACTAAAAAAAACCATTGATTGGTACAGAGGCAATAAATGAATGTTAGAAATCATATGTACACTCCATATTTATTATGGAGTGGTCTTTTTACTTCTAAGCTATTAACAAAGTTTAAAAATCAATCCCAAACTTCCCAAAATACCAATCATCATCATACTTCCTCTTTCTAAAATATTCCTCCCGCTGTTTTAACACTCCATGTTGAATCACTCGTGGTTCAATTAATCTCCTATATTTGCCCCTTAGCAGTTTTCTGCATTTATAAATACGTGCATCATTGAAATGGGAGTAGGCCATTCTCATCAAATTGTAGTTGACTTCCACATATCTGACTTTGTATGGATGCTTTTTTCTGAAGAGGTGGAGGATCGTTACATCCGGCTGTACATGGCATCTGAAGCCGAACAGCCAGAGTTTAATAGATATCTCGACATCTTCATGCCCCCACGTTTTAAAGCCTGTCTCAAAGCCTCCTACGGCTTCAAATGCTGAACGGGTAATAGCGAAACAGCCGCCGGGCAATACCGCTGTTTCGAAGAGGCCGGATTGACGTTTGTTCCACTTAATCGATAAGGATGGTGTCAGCGTTTGGCCGAATCCAATCGATTTCGGATTATCCATTGAAGCAATCGCAGGTGTAACTGCATCTGTTTTATTAGAAAGCAAAGGTTCCATTAAACGATCGATCCATCGATCTTCAAATTCCAAATGGGCATCACAGAAGAAGAAATAATCGCTTTTTGCCTGTTCTGCCCCAATGTTTCTTGCGTTGGACGCTCCTGCTCCTCTTGTTGTTATAAGCTTAACTTGATCTCTTTTAATGTAAGTACTTAAGAAGTCACAGCAGCCATCTGTAGATGCATCATCCACCACTATTACTTCGAAAGGGTAGTCAGTTTTTATTGAAAATAGGGAATCGAGAGTGTTTTTTACATTTTTCCCTTCGTTTTTAGCCGGGAAAATAATGGAAACTAAGGGGGCCTGCTTCATCATGTGTCGCCTCATTTCATTATTTTATTCCTTTAATCAATGTATGTTTTTTTGACATCCCTGTGAGGGTTGAAAGGACAAAAAAAGCTGATTTTACTGACGGTTTTTTGCGCCACATTTACAAAAATGAGTAAAAAGACTAAAGATACTAGTCCACTCCAAACTGTTTGAATTCACATATACAAGTAGTAAGTCAAAAGAAAAGGCTTAAAACAGAAGCTTGATTCATTTTGGCTGAAAAAATTTTAAAGGAGTGTATTTTATGAAGAAATGTGGTTGCGGTAAAGGTCATGATCATGGCAAATGCCCATCAATGCCTGCATGCGACACAGCAAAGTCCCATGCACATTTTTGTGAAGCAGGAATGGTTCTTAATCCAGGCGAAGTAGAAGAAACGATTATCTTGGGGGATGTACCTGTTCAAGTTCTTACTGAAGCAGATATTTGCCTTCCATCATATGCGACAGATATTAAGGTAATCAGGAAAAATATCTTTTTAACTCAATGCAGAGCAATTCCGGCAGCACCAGATTCCGATGATGAAGACGGTACAACTACTAACGCGAAATTGTTTGTAGAAGGGTATATTCACAAAAACATCCAGTATGTTGAAGACTGTGAAGGATATGTTAAAGATTACTCTGTTAATGTACCGTTTAAATGCTATACAAGAGTAACAGACCTAGCACCAATCCCGGTCCCTGTATTTAGCTCTAAAAACAGTAATAATAGAGAAATCAGAGAGATTGCAAAGGACGGTATGGGAGCAAACCGCTGTACCTTTGGATCTAATACTTCTGAGTTTCTTAATGAACCGATTAAGTGTAAATTAATTAGCTGGGATTTAACAGAATCAGACCATTTATCTAACTTCGATAGATGGGGCAGATTTGACAAATTCGTTGAGAAAGATGACATTAATCTTGTATTAAGATTAACTCAGAAACAATTTGTGGACGTACCGCCAACAATGGAAGGCTAATAGTTGGCTAACAAAGTAAAAGAGGTATCCCAATACTATTGGGATACCTCTTTCAAATCAGGATTCAAAAGTAAATAAAGTTGAGCATATATTTTGCGTCTTAGTGAGTTAACGAAAAAAAATTTAGTTGTTTCTAATTAATCAAAAGAATAATGCCCCAATTTAAGAACACTGTTTTATTAACATTTATAAAGTCACATACTGCTCCTGCAAAAAATCCACACACAATACCGCTTCACCCTGAATTTCAAGACTTTTATCCTCCAGATTAGACTTATCATGATGCCATACAACCTTAATGCTTTTAAGCTGGCAATTAATTTCCTCAGTGAATTGCTGTAAAAATTCATAATGGACATCCTGGCTGTTCTCTGTTTGAAACATAAACTCACGTTTAGCATTTGGTATAGGCATTTCAGGCTTGCATAGCCACTCAAGATGGATCGTTTTCTCAAAAGGCAGCGGGGAAGTTTTCATGTGTAATTTATCATTCATTACATACTGGATTTCCGCTGTAAGGACCCCTTTTACAAACACTGTATTAGAAGGGAGAAGCGTAAGGCAGCGCAATGATTTCACTGTCCATACCGTTTTTGTTATGCATTTCGCTGGAACGTCTATTGGCAGGCAATCAAATATATTAATCTCCACCTCTGATTTGGCAACTAAAACAGGCACCTTCACAATGGGACCTGGATGGCATGATTCTGAACAATGATCATGAAAATCTAGGTCGGTATGCTCCTGCTCCATGCAGCTGCTGGATGACTCTTCATTTCGACAGGAAGAAGATTCCTCAAAGGTTTCTGTTTTATCAGAGGACTCGAGTTCAGATGTAAACTTATCCGTTAAGTAGCTGCTTTCTGATTTTGATTCCTTTAAACTGGATGATGATTCATCTGCACAGTCGGCCAAATCATTATTTGATTCAGTACCTAGCAGCATAGCTGAGAATTCATCTAATAATATGGATATCTTTTGATATTTTTCATTATCATTATCTGATTCCGGTTCTGAATAATGCGCTTCCTTTAACATTTTCGTAAATTCATGAATAGAACATGTTTCCTCCAGCATTGCCAAAATTTTATTTTGTAAACTGGATTCTTCAGCAGACTGCTCATCAAGCATGCACCAGGCTTTTTTCAAAATGTCTGAAAATTCTCCTTCATAGGAGGAGGATTCTTCAGAGAAATCAAGTTTAGATGTGCTGGAGTTTTCTAATCCATCACCAGTATTTTCATTATATGTTTGGTCCTCACAGCTGGAAACAGATTCTTCATTTGATATGGATGATTCCTCAATTATGAAATCCATTGTGTTTTGTTCTTTTTCTATAATAGCGGACGATTCATTTTCGCTAAACGACGACTCTGCAAGCAGGGCGAAGACTTCATCCTGGTTTGAAAAGTCGCTTGAAGAATCTGATGAAGATTCCTCAAGCATAGAAATGAACTCTTCCTCCAATGAAGAAGAAGGATATGGAGAGTGGGAAGAAGATTCATCGATCTGGAAATTCTCTTTAGAGCTTTCTTTATCAATTGCTGCAGTTTCAGCTAACAGTAAGGAAAATTCACTTTCAAGTTCAGAGGTAGCAGCTGGTTCTGCCATTTCGGGTTCAGCTGGTGTGTTTTTACTTTCTTCCGCATTCAAAATGGCTTCAAATGTCTCTTCAAGTTCAGCAGTAAATTCTTCAATTAATTTCGCGTGTTCTTCTGGAATTATGTCTTCCAGATCACTCCAATCCTGCTCCTGAATATTCGAGTTATCAACGGGTTCCTTTAAAGCGTCATTGATAAGTTCAGGCTCAGAATCTTGTTCTCGGTCTGCTTCAATCACCTGTACATGATTATCTGGTTTATCTGAATTATAAATAAAACTGTTTGAAAATTTGCTTGGTAAAGAAGGAGACCAGCTGAGCATAGGAGAAAAGGGCGTAAGCATATATCTCAATTTGTCGGGAATACGTGCACCTTTTCTTTTTACATCTATACTTTTTTCTTTTACAGGGAAGGGCTGCGCTAATGTAGCCTTTGGTTCAGGCATTTCTGTCCTTTGCTTTTCAGAACGCTTTACCTGCATTGCTTCCACTTTTGGAGGCGGTAAAATGAATGGGACCGCTCCTGCTTTGGGAGCAAAAATGGACTGTTTTTTCTTCCCTTGGCTGCGTGCAGGCTTTGGTTCCTCAAGTTTTTTTTCAGGCTTGATACTGCTTCGTTTTTCTTCCCCTGAAAAAAAGAACTGCTGATATTGTTCGGGAGGTTTTTCACTTATTGTATGGTTGTTGTAAATTCGATTATATGCTTTCCTCATATCACTCATATTCTCAGGAAGGTGCTGCTTTCAAAAAGCATCCTCTCCAATCCCCCTCCTTACCTTTAAGATCATTCTCTTTTTATAACATTAGTCACAATGGTGGAAGCAGTCATGGTCATCATCATTGGTTGTAGATGAAACCCTGATTTGCTGTTTTTGCAGGACTTTTATCGTTATATCTAAAACCATTTTTTCTTCCACTTTAGTAAAATATCCTTCCCCGATTGGACCTCCGCCTTTCGGAAGAGGCTGACGGTCAATTGCTTCATCCCACTCAATGATTTTGCTGCAGACCAGTTCACAAAAAGGCAATTCATTATAATGTTGTATGCTTTCCTGATGAAATTGTGACAGATCTTTAGTCTGCAGCTCATCCTTCTCGGGGTATCCGTGCGGGAGCGGCTTAGAAATTAGGAAATCAAATTCATTTCTGTGGTTGGTTTCCGGCATAACCGGACATGTTAAAAACTTTTTTACTTCTGTTACACATTGAAAGGGGACATCGACAGTATAAGAATGTATTTCCGATGCGATTGTTTTTCCAGTATGCATTTCAATATCCGGGCACGGGGTAGCATACTGAATATTTTTACGGACAAAACCTTTTATAAACAGCTTGTTGGTTGGCAGCAAAAGTCTGCATTGTGTTAACTTAACTGATTTTTTAATATCTTTAATCTCCAAAACAGGTTCCGGAAAAGTGATTAAGGCATCTATATTAATTTGCAAGGCTAGTTCAGCCAATACAACTGGCACCTTGGTCACTATTTTGCCAATACTTACATGCGGGTGGTGCTCAATGTGGCTTTCGCATTCACAATGTCGGGTTTCAGCAACGCATTCATTCGTATGTTTATCTTTGTGTGGTTCAGACATAATGGGCCCTCCTGAAGTCAAGATATTGCATCCTATGCATGACAAATGTCTATGTTTGGGCACATGCCTACGGAAAGTAATCTTTTTAGACTTTGAAAAGGGAGAAATGCCAATGTCATTTTATCAATGGAGTGAATAGAATATTATAGACAGCAGTATTTTTTATTTTATTAAATAAAAATAAAAAGGCAACACCAGGAATCCTTAAGGATTCCCAATATTGCCTTTAACACAATCCTTGACTCGCCAAAGTACCAAGGATTCAAATTTATGGTTGAGCAATAATTCTTACTTGCTGATTTTGCAGGATTTTGACTCTAAATTGTACGAACATTTTTTCAACAATTTCATGGAAGGTTCCTTCTTCAAAAGGAGCATTGCCAGGAAGTGGTCTCCGGTCAACAGCTTCATCCCATTCGGTAATATTACTTCTAATTAATTCACAAAATGGTAATTGATTATAATGTTGGGTACTAACTTGATGGAACTGTGAAAGGTCGCTGGAAAGAAGTTCATCTTTCTCAGGGAACCCCTTGCCTAACTCTTGTGCTCTAAAAAAGTCATATTCTGAACGTGTGTTAGTAATTGGTAATTGTACGTCGTTTACTAAAACGTTTGTTACACACTCAAAAGGAACATCGACTGTCAGGGAACGAATTTCAGAAGAGACACATTTACTAGAAGAATTCGGACATGGTGTTGCATATTGAATATTTTTACGAACGAATCCTTTTAAAAATAAAGGCAAGGTTCTATCTTCAAAGTTGGTAGTAGTTTGTGCAGGAAGTAGAAGTCTACATTGAACAATTTTCAGTCTCTTTTTAATATCCTTAATTTCTAATACTGGATCTGGAAATTTAATATTAGCTACTAGGTTTGTGGTAACGTCGATTTGAGCAAGTTCAACAGGTACTCGTATAATCCTTGTTCCAGATGGAGTTACGATTGGTGTTGCAACTGTATTCTCGCAGTCTCCCACAGTTGCAGATTCATTAAAATTAATACAATCTTTATTTTTATCCATTTCTTTTTTTCCTCCCTTGATTTTAGGTTCAAGTTATCCTATGCATTTCCATGGTCTATTGCAGTAGTACAAACGTGGAATTTCTCTTCTTTTCTTAGGCATTCTTCAAAAAAATTGATGGAGTACGGGCACAACTGGACTCCTACCCAGCATAAGATTCAAAAGGAGGAGTGAGGGAAAAATGGATAGACAAAATTTTCTTGCCGTTGATATAGGGAACAGCTGGTATAAAGCATTGGCTTCAGATAGCGGAGTGGTATCCGAGTACCAGCTTCCCAATGCGATTGCACTTTTTGATGATGAGTTTTATGAGGTACCGTACGATGATGAAGATGTTATTTTTGAAGAGAACCTCATTGTTGAAGTGAAAAGCCAGGCAGTAAAGGACCGAAGAGAAATCTTTTATATTGGAAAAGCAGCCGCCAAGCAAAAGGACGTAAGTCTAACAGGTTTTAATAACCAAAAGGTAGATGAAGACCGAACTTATCTGCTTCTCTTTGGATTGGCAGCTTATCATGCAGCACTTCAGCAGATGGATGATGTGGAGGTCGACTATACCATTGATCAATTGGCAGTATCATTGCCGACAACTCAGTACAAAGAGAGAAAATCAAGGTTAAAAGAGCGTTTAATTGGCACCCATACCATTATCTTTCATAAGGTACCCGGTTTGGCAGAACCAAAGGAGCTCACAGTGAAGCTTCATATCCAGGACGTGATTGTTGGGGCGGAGGGAGCATGCGCCTACCTTGGACTTACCCGTGACCAAGATACTTTAGGGGTTAAGAATGAAGACCTTGTAAAAGAGTCCAAAAAAGGGATTATTATCGGTGACCTGGGAGGGGACTCTGTAGACTTTGTGGGAATTAAGAACAACAAACCGGTTGCGTCTGTTGAAGGAGAGTCTTTTGGAATCAATCAATTTCTAGACCATATTATCCAAAAGGTCAGCAAGAATGAGCTATATCGGTTCGACTCAAGGGCAGAGCTCGAAGAAAAACTGGCAGCAGGACAATCAGAGTGGTATGTAGAGCCGTTTGCCGGGGTAAGGAAGGATATTAGCAAATACATTATTCCCCAGCTTAAATCAATGGCTTTCAAGTATTTAGAGCACTTTGACAGGGTACGAAGCAGCTCAAGAGAAATAAAAGGAGCGGTCAGGTATATAGCTGTTGGCGGGGCAGCTAAACTTGCACAAAAACAGATCCAGGAAGCTGCTGTAAAGTGGTCTGAAAGAGGACGCCCAATTGAATTGACATTTCCTGAGGATATGGAAAAGCTAAACGTACTGGGATTAATGATTCTCGCAAAAATGAACCAAATAAAAAAAGAAAAAGGAAATAGCCACGCCGTTTCCGTTAAAGGTTAGGGATGATGCAAATGTCCAAAACGTATACGGATTATTTCAATAAAACAGCCATAACGATTACTGAGTCCTTTATTGATGTAAAAACCGGCAGCAGTATCCCGATATCGCCAAAAGTACAGGAACAGATTGAATATCATTCAAAAAACCATACTTTGAATCATTTAATCTTGTCGGCTCTTCACAGTTACTTGCATCCAACAAGAGCATCCGCTGGAAGCCATGATTTAATCTTGCAGGAGTTATCAGAGCTTAAAAAGCTGATAGAGGGTGGCAGTTTATCAATCAATTCTGCAGTGAAGAAGCCGAGTAACACGGCTCCTTATCACAGAGAAAAAGCTGCATTGGATTTAAATGATGTGGAAGATGTTCTCGAAGCATTTGGCGGTTAACGGGTAAAAAGGTGCACCTATTAGGTACACCTTTTTATTTTGAGCACTTTTCGCATTCAAGTTGTTTACTGCAACTGTGTCTCCGAAAAAGGCCCTCTTTATAGACGGACAGCCGGCAGACATGTAACTGCACAGAAACAGGAAAGATCAACATTGATACAAATGCCAGTTGGAATTAAATCTTCTACATTTTCGCAATCAATTTGGCTGCATGGAGAACAAAAATCTTTTGATGCATTTTTGAAAGGATCTTTAGAAGACTTGCAGTGCTTAAAGGCCAGTAATTCCAGAACTGCGCATTTTCCATCGATATCTTTGATTCTAAAAATAAAAGAAGTAATACAGGCGAACTTTTTCTCCTTTGAATGATGGGAAAACGTTGTAACTCCTGTTGCCTTGAATGGTTCGCAGTCTCCGCAATAAAGGATAAAAGGGATTGTGTTCTTCTTTGGCTTTTTGGATCTCCCAAAAGCTCATCAATGGAACCACTGCAGGATGTTTTGCAGTCATCCTCTTTTTTAACCTTTTTCTGCGCTATAAAAATCGCTTCCAGGACCTCTTCTACACAATTTTCATGATGCTTTTTGTGGTGTTTTTTGACATCGTAATCATCTTTCATAGGCCAATGGCAATCACAGTCAAAATCATGACTTTCACAAACGTCATGATGCTTATCATAATCTTTATGGTTTTTCTTACCGCACATACCCATGTGTTCTCACTCCCCTAAAATATCGTTCCACCATTAGCATACGATTAGGTCTGATTTTTCGAGTGAGAATCTAGCCTATTAATATGAAAAAAATTATAAATAAGAGTACAGGAGGGATGGTCAAGCATCACAATTATACTGAATATAGATAAACAGCATAATCCCTTCTGTCTCATTAACCATATATTGAATATGAAGATAAAAATATATTTAGGAGGGTATTTGTGAAAAAGCCAATATTTTTAGAGCCTGTTTTCCAAGAAAGAATCTGGGGAGGGACAGCTCTAAGGAATATTTTTGGCTATGATATACCAAGTGAAAAAACGGGGGAATGCTGGGCGATTTCGGGACATGCCAATGGCCAAAGCACAGTTATAAATGGTGTTTTAAAAGGAAAGAAGCTGGATGAACTCTGGCGGGACAAGCGTGAATTATTTGGAGATTACCCTGCTGCCAAATTTCCGCTCCTAGTAAAATTACTTGATGCCAATTCAAATTTATCTGTGCAGGTTCATCCAAATGATGAATATGTCAAAAAACACAAAAAGGAGGAATTTGGTAAAAGTGAATGCTGGTACGTGCTGGACTGTAAAGAAAATGCGGAAATTGTGTTAGGACATACAGCAAAGACAAAAGAAGAGCTCATCCACTTAATCGAGAAGGGTGAATGGGACAGCCTTCTTAAAACAATCCCAGTTAAAAAAGGTGATTTTTTTTATGTTCCCAGTGGAACCATTCATGCTTTAGGTGAAGGGACGCTTATCCTGGAAATCCAGCAAAGTTCGGATACAACCTTCAGACTTTACGATTATGACCGATTGGATGATGAAGGAAAGAAACGTGAACTTCATCTTAAACAAGCTATTGAGGTAACATCTGTACCTCATCATCCACTAAAAGTTCAGCCAGTGACAATTAGTAAGGGAAGAAATCGATTTATTAAGTTCATAGAATCAGAGCATTTTAGTGTCTGTAAATGGGAGATTACAGAAAAAGCAGCTTTGCAAAATGACCATAAATTTTTGCTGGTGAGTATTATAAGTGGGTGTGGTGTCTTAACAGTGGATGAAAAACCATATCTTTTAAACAAAGGCGACCATCTCATTTTGCCAGCTGCATTAGAACAATTTTATTTAGAAGGTAATTTTAATGCAGTTGTCTCAAAACCCAAGAATGTTTAGTTTGAAAGATTAGAACAATGACATAGTTTAGATAAAAACCTAATAAAAAGCAAGCCTACACCGGCTTGCTTCATTGTTTTAAAGAACATACATAAATACACAAAGAAAATGCGCCATACTTCCCATCATAATGAAAATATGAAAAATCTCATGAAATCCCAAATGCTTAAACTCCAGGAATTTGGGTTTTACGGCATAAATAACTCCTCCAACTGTATAGAGGATGCCCCCAAGCAGCAATAAGGAAACACCCGCAAAACTTAGTGTTTCGGAAAGTGGGGAAAAGGCAAATACGATAATCCAGCCCATTGCGATATATAGGGCTGTTGAAAGCCACCGCGGGCAGTTGAACCATACCATTTTAAAAAGGATCCCTGCTGCAGCTACCGCACTAACAATTGAAAACAAGACCCAGCCTGTGACACCATTCAATGTGATGAGGCAAAAGGGTGTATAAGAGCCGGCTATTAATACAAAAATCATGGAGTGATCAAGCTTTCTTAAAAAGGCAATGACTTTATCTTTTGCCACCACCATATGGTAAGTAGCTGATGCAGAGTAAAGCAGAATTAAGCTAACTCCAAAAATTGTAACAGCCGCAATCGAAAGCGGTGAAGATGTTGTTAATGAAGCCTTGATAACCATTGCAAGCAGACCGACAAAGGATAAAATAGCACCTGCTAAATGAGTGAGCCCATTGATCGGCTCCCGGATGTAGGTTGTCATACAGTTTCCCTCCTAATGTAACAATATGTAGTTTTAATAACTATATATTATAATATAGATAAAACATTAAGTAGTCAACATTTACAACTTGTCCATTTTTAAGTAAAATTTACTTAAAAGTTGGCTCTGTTAATGTTTATTGTAGTTTTTTAGCACCCTGTTGATTGGAGCGGAAGGGACGAGATCCTCGAAAATGCATTCGCATTTCCTTCGTGCGGTGTTTATTCAAGGAAGCTTATTCAAAGTCCTGCGGGAGTGCGGATCAAAGGGAGACCCCGCAGGAGCATAGCGACGAGGAGGCTCCCGGATCGCCCGCGGAAAGGGAGTGCCTGCAGCGGAAAACAACAGGCAAATTTAACAGAGCCTAAAAGTTAGGATTTGAGGGATAACAATGGAACTGGAAAAAATGATTAAGGAAAATCAAATACAATTAGAAGATATACCAGAAATTGATTTATATATGGATCAGGTTATTCAGCTATTTGAGAATAAATTTGGCAGTTCAAAACGGAATGAAGAGGAAAAAGTATTAACGAAAACAATGATTAATAATTATGCGAAAGGGAAGCTATTTTTTCCTGTAAAAAACAAAAAGTACACAAAGGAGCACTTGATTCTTATCGCTCTTATTTATCAGCTAAAGGGGACATTATCCATTAGTGACATAAAAACAACCATTAATGGTATTAATGATCGGACAGCGGAAGGAGATTTTCATCTTGACCATTTTTATCAGCTTTTTCTGGATTTGACTGCACAAAACCTTGATACCTTTAAAAATGATCTGCAAAATCAATTGAGCACTGTTAAAGTGGAGGCAGAAGCCCTGGAAGAAACAGCATCAAATGATCTTGAAAAAGTGCTTATGGTTTCCTCACTCGTGCATATGAGCAACTTATACAGAAAAGCGGCCGAGTGCCTTGTCGATAATTTAGCAGAAGAAAAGACGGACAAATAGGAAGGTTCGATGAATGCAAAACCAGAAAAAAAGAAAAGGTGAAAGCCTCACCAGGGCTATTTTTAATGAAGTGCGGGATTCAGTCATTTTCTCTGTATTATTTCACATTATTATGTGGATTCCGAAGCTGATACTTAGGGTATTTAAGAATTTATTTTAAATGAAAATCAGCCGTGAGTTAAAAAGCGGCCCTTTAATAAGGAGTGTCGCGAGGAGTTTTTTGCAGTTTTAAGTTTGAAAAGCTTTTATCATCTTAATAATTTCATTTGCCAATTCATCCGTGTTCCCATCAAACAGATGAAAATTTAGGGAGCTTTGCAAATGATCAAATTGAATTTGATTGTTATCGATTTGATTAAATTGAGCAGACCAGTTTATCTCTGGGATAGCTACAATAAAGCGGTTATCCAATGTTTTTTGGATGAATACCTCAGCAGTAATATTTTCAGAAATCTTGATTGTTTCTGGCATAGAGTTCATATTGATAACCTCCCAATGTTTGTATTTCATTCATTATAACAAGTTGGAATATAAATTGATACAAACAGGCTATAAAGGAAAAAGCTTATATGGAAAAGGAGAACCCATGAAGAGGTTCTCCTTTTAACATTTATTA
The DNA here is from genome assembly GCF_058145115.1 of Cytobacillus sp. C11.1. NCBI lineage: Bacteria > Bacillati > Bacillota > Bacilli > Caryophanales > Bacillaceae > Cytobacillus > Cytobacillus sp. C11.1. Next base: position 3,463,965 of record NZ_CM176935.1, read on the forward strand.
TCTTCCAGCCATAATATTTGAGGTAATCTCAAAAGAGCGAAGCCTCTCTTTATGATCATATATTTGGGCGTGTACCATGAATTCATCTGCCTGAGTATCATCTAAAAAAGATTGCAGCTTTTCTTTTACCGCAGCTGGCCCGCCTATAACGGAAGTGCCAAGCTGCTGTTCAAGAATCGCTTTTTCATAAGGGCTGCACAATTCATTTATATGATCAACCGGCGGTTTTAGCCTGCCTGGCTTGTTGCGGATCATATTTAAAAACTGCTGCTGAATGGAAGTAGCGAGCCACTCAGCCTTTTCATCGGTTTCCGCTGCTATGACGTTCACTCCCACCATCGCATAAGGCTCGTCCAAAACCCCGGAAGGACGGAAGCTCCTGCGGTATAAATCAAGGGCAGGCAACGTATTGTCTGGAGAAAAGTGGCTCGCAAATGCGAAAGGCAAGCCAAGCTGGCCGGCAAGCTGCGCGCTGTAGCCGCTTGAACCAAGGAGCCAGATCGGGATATTTAAACCCTCGCCAGGTATGGCACGAACACGCATGTTTTCTTCAGGATTGAAATAGCTTCTTAATTCCTTAAGCTGTTCCGGAAACTCCTGCCCGTCTCGGCGCTCTCTCCTTAAGGCCTGGGCAGTCAGCTGATCTGTTCCCGGTGCCCGCCCAAGCCCCAAATCAATACGTCCAGGAAATAGCGATTCGAGTGTCCCGAATTGCTCAGCAATCACTACCGGTGCATGATTTGGCAGCATAATGCCGCCTGAACCAACACGTATCTTTGAGGTTCCGGCTGCAACATGGCCGATTACCACAGAAGTAGCGGAACTCGCTATACCCGGCATATTATGATGCTCAGCCAGCCAATATCGATGGTATCCCCATTTTTCAGCATGCTGGGCAAGGTCTAGAGTATTTTGCAGGGATTGAGCGGCTGAACCGCCTTCTGTAATAGGGGCAAGATCAAGCACAGAGCAACGGATATCATTCAATCTTTTCATCTATATCAGCTTCTTTCATTAATAAAGTCATTAACCAAATATAAACTGTCTATATTTTAACAAGAATATTTCGGTCTTCAAAATAAAAAGCTTGGTTATGATATCTTCTTAAACAGTTAAGAATTTAAAATAATGGCTGTTTTCGCATACTTTGTTGCTTTTTAAACAAGTAGTGAGGAGAGGTTGATTTCCGCTCCAGGATGCTCAGCGAACGCGGGGCGGGCGGTGAGCCTCCTCGGCGTGCAGCGCCTGTGGGGTCTCACCGTCCCACTCCTCCCTCTGGACGTTGAATAAGCATCCTCGAAGCATCACAGCACGAAGGAAATGCGAATGCATTTTCGAGGATCTCGCACCTTGCACTCCAATCAACCAACCTTATTTATCACACTTTTTATTCACAGATCTATTTAAAAACAATAATCTTTCAGAAAAACAGCCAAAGTAATAAAAGCCGGGCAAAAAAGCCCGGCTTTGTTTATAGAAATATAAAATAAATCATACCTGCCAATACAATACGGTAAATGGCAAATGGAATCAGTTTTACCTTATTAATCATTTTTAAAAAAAAGCGGATGGATATTAAGGCAAAGACAAATGCACTTAAAAATCCGGCAATAAAGAACGGCAATGCATCAAGGGAAAAGTATTCCAGGTTTTTCACCAAGGAAAGCACACTCGCTCCCGCCATGATTGGCACAGCCATGATAAAGGTGAAATCAGCAGCTGCCCGGTGGGTGAGACCAAGCAAAACACCGCCGGAAATAGTTGAACCGGATCGTGAGAAGCCAGGCCAAAGGGAGAAACATTGAATTAAGCCTATCGAAAATGCCTGTTTATAGGTGATTTGGTCCACAGAAATTATTTTTGGGTTTTTTCCTCCAAAAATGTCTGCAAAAATCATCAGCACAGCCCCAATAACTAATCCAATTAATACAGTCTGAGTAGAAAACAAATGCTCATCTATATAATCCTCGAACAATACACCCAAAACTCCGGCAGGAATTAATCCAACAATCACTTGAGAGATTTTTAGGCGGCTCTCTCCCTCAGAATTCCTGCTGCGGCGCCCAAATCCCAGCATTTCAATAAACCGGTCCTTAAAAATAATAACAACAGCCAATATGGAACCAAGCTGAATGACTACCTTAAAAGTATTGGCCTCATATTTGGATAAAAACTCTTTTGAATGAAGCCACATATCATCCACAATGATCATATGGCCGGTAGATGACACGGGTGCAAATTCTGTCATTCCCTCTACAAACCCTAAAATGATCGCTTTAATAATTGTAAGCAAATCCATTTCCACTTTTTATATCTCCTTTAACTCTAAGTTGATAGAAGCAATTTTAGCAGGCTCTTTTCTAAAATATTGTTGTTTTTAAATAGATTTTGTAAATAAAAACATTGATAAATTAGGTTGGTTGATTGGAGCGCAAGGTGCGAAACTCCAGCGGGAGGCTCACCGCCCGCCCCGCGGAAAGCGAGCATCCTGGAGCGGAAATCGACCACTCCTCTACTTGTTTGAAAAGCAACAAAGTTTAGGAAAACAGCCTATATATAAGACAAAAACTCCATTTACTGATTATAAACGGATTAGTAAAAGATAGGTACAATTTTTTACAAAGTAATCAAGTTGTAAAAGAACTGTTATCTTTCAAGGCAGTTAAAAGTACGATCACTTATTCACAAACTCTTCACAGTTTTGTGAAGTCTTGTGAGAAATATCACCAAAAAAAGTCTTTATTTGCCATATGATAAAAGCAGATAAACCAAAAGATTAAGAGGAGGAAATGAAGATGAAAAAAGGAGTAAAATATCTGCTTACTTCAGCGATTGGCATAGGTTTATTAGCAGGATGCAATCAGGGGGCAATGACGGAAAAAGCCGATCAGCCCGAACAAAAGGTCTTGGCAGCAGAAACAAGCAAAGTGGACGCAATAGCACCTCATAAAGATTTGAACCAGGAACCGATTCCTTTAAAAGTAGAAAGAGTTGGGCCAAACGAGGTAAACGTTGAAATGACATCACAGATAACAGATATAGAAATTGATAAAGGGAAAATGTATAAAGCTTGGACATTTAACGGGGAAGCTCCTGGTCCAGTAGTAGTAGTAAACGAAGGGGATACGATTAATTTCACATTGAAGAATATGGATCCAGCCATCCCGCACAGCATGGATTTCCACGCCGTTCATGCAGCTCCTTCAAAGGATTTTGCCAATGTACAGCCAGATGAAACGGGAACCTTCAGCTATCCGGCTAACAAGCCTGGAGTATTTATGTATCATTGCGGAACCTCGCCAGTACTCTCACACATAGCAAATGGAATGCACGGCACCATCATTGTTAAACCGAAAGACGGCTACCCAACAGATAAAGAGATTGATAGGGAATACACAATTATTCAAAATGAATGGTACAAGTATAACGATCTGGACGATTTTACAAATGGGGTTCCAAGCCATGTCGTCTTCTCTACTAAAGCTCTAAAAGAAGGAGATCCTAACACAAATGGTGATACATTCACATTAAAAGACAAGCCACTTCTTGCAAAAGTAGGAGATAAGGTGAGGTTATATATCAATAACGTAGGACCAAACGAAGTAAGCTCATTCCATGTGGTAGGCACAGTCTTTGATGATGTCTATATCGATGGCAATCCATTTAACCGATATAAAGGACTGCAAACGGTCATGCTTCCAGCGAGCGGCGGTGCGGTAGTTGAATTTACTGTAACCCGTGTTGGCAGCTATCCAATCGTTACACACCAGTTTAACCATGCACAAAAAGGAGCCGTCGCAATCTTAAAGGTAACAGAGACCGGAGAAGACGACGGCAAGGCTACAATGAGCCACTAAATATAAATAAAAAACTCAACTTGAAAATAATTATACAAGAAAAAAATAGAAATGTGAATCCCTTTCTGGCCTTCCATTGACACGATTGAAGGCCAGATGGCGAAAATTCCGGGCAGGTGAATACTGAATGTATAAAAAAATAGGATTCCTACTTATACTTTTTAGTTTATTTCTGGCCGGAAAAGTCTACGGTGAGGAACTGACAGTATCGAATTCTGAAGAGCTTAGGGATGCCTTGTCCAGCGACAGGGAAGTATCTGTTATTAAGATTGAATCCGGCCGCTATAAGGGGAATTTTTCTATAGAGAAGAAGGTTCATATTATTGGAGAAAAAGGCGTAAAGCTTATTGGTACTGAAAGCGGGAATGTGCTGACAATAGCAGCCGACGATGTCATTGTCGAAGGGCTTGAAATAGAGGGAAGCGGTTCACAAAATGCGGGAATCTATGTAAAGGGTGACCGTTCCTATCTTCATCATAATGCCCTTAATAATGTTTTTCACGGCATCTATGCCAGGGATTCGTATGGCCACCGGTTTGAGAACAATATTGTCTCGAGCTTTGATGGTGCCAAAAGCCATAAGGGTTATGGCATCTACTTAGTCGATGCGCCAAATACAGCAGTTAAGGGAAATTATTTTTATGATACCCAGGACGGCGTCTATGTTTCTTATTCAGATTTCTGTGAAGTCTCAGGGAACAAAATGTCGAAAGCGCGGTATGGTGTGCATACGATGGATTCAAGAAATGTTCTGATCTCCCATAATCAGGTGACCAAAAGCATTAATGGCCTTATGATCATGCAGAGTTACGAGATTTTCATTATTGAAAACTATTTTTATTTAAATACAAAGATTGATGGAGCAGGTATGTTTATCTATGACACATTTGACTCCAAAATTTCTTCCAATATTGTAAAGGGAAATTTCAGGGGCATTGTGCTGGAAAATGCCCAAAGAAACAGACTTGAATTTAATACCTTTATGGAAAACGATACCGGGCTGGAAATTGGTACTAATTCTAATGATAATACAATCTATTTAAATAACTTTTATCGAAATACAAGGCAAATTATTTCTGAAAAAGATAACAGCAATTATTTTAATAAAGATGAATATGGAAACTATTACGATGATCATGGTTCTTTAAATTTGAATAGAGATACCAAGGTTGATTTTGCATATAAAAGCGGTGACGTTTTTTATCAGATGGCTAGCGAGGAGCCTTTACTGCAGGTGTTTTTTCAGAGTCCAGCCGTGGAGCTTTGGAACACGGTGGAACAATACACACCGATCCCGTCAGATTCAATGGTCATCGATGCTGCTCCCCTGGCAAAACCGTCACCTGTCAAATGGATGGAAAACACATCTGTAACACAGGTCTCATCCAGCAACCATGAATGGGATCAAATCGTTTTCTTTATAATTACCCTTTTTGCAAGTTTATTTATCTTGGTGAAATCCGGGAGGGAGCGTCATGAGGCTTAAACATTTTTTCCTCATAATCGGTTTGGGATTACTGTTAACGGCCTGTTCTTCCGCAGCGGCAGGGCCAGTGGATATAAAACAAAACAAGGATAGCTGCGAGGTCTGCCATATGGGAATTGAAGAAATGGAATCTGCAGCACAGCTTATTTTGGAAAACGGCAAGCCCGTCTTATTTGATGATATTGGCTGTATGGCAGAATATTTGCAGACAGAAAATCCTGAGTATGAAGCTGCCTTTGTTCATGATTATCAGTCAAAGGAATGGATATCATTTGATGCCAGCTCATTTATCCAGGACCATAACATTAACAGTCCGATGAGTTATGGAATTGCGGCTTTCAAGTCAAAGGATGCTGCTGCTGCATTTCAGAGGGAGCATGGCGGAGACGCGTATACAAAAGCAGAATTGCTGAATACTGATATTAAAAATTTTAAAAAACCGGGAATGAATCATACCCACTAGACCCGCACCTCTTTGAGGAGGAATTAACATGAAACCATCATTACTGTATTCCATGACAAAGTATGAACTTCGGCTGCTGATGAGGAGCAGGTGGCTTTTGAATTTTATGATTCTATTTATCTTTTTATCAGGCCTGCTTTACTTTTATGGCCTTCAATCTGTAAAATCTGACCCGGTTGAAGTTACATTCGGCCTGGAAGGTGTCAATACAAACATAGAAACGATGGGAGTCAATCCGGAATACTATGGCCTTCAGGAAATCAAGCAGGAAGAAGAGCAAGCGGGAACGGTCAGCCAATCAGCCTATAATCGATCGATTGCCATGCTGATCAACCTTTCTCTTTGGCTGCTCCCAATTATTTGCATGATTCTTGGGGCCAGCTCAATTATTGCCGATAAAGAAAACGGAAGGTTTTCGTTATACAAAACCTATCAAGCATCTTCAGGCTATTACATGGCCAGTAAGTTTTTATCTCTGGTACTTTCCATGTTCATAGTCATTGGCGTCTCCTATGGCATGTTCGGCTTTATCTTTTCTATTGCCGGCAATTCATTCGCAGCGGGAATTTATCAAGTTTTTATGATGGTAAATATGCTTCTGATCCTTGTTTTCTCGTCAGCATCCCTGCTGGTTGGGGCTGTTTCTAAAACGAGGATGCAAGGGCTATCACTGGCACTGTTTTTTTGGAGTACTATTGTATTTGTCTATGAATTCGTCATTTTTTCTGTTATAGATTGGATTCCGTATTCACTTAAGCAAAGCAGCCTATTTTTCCTCATATTGCTTAATCCAATTGAGTCAATCCGGGTTTGGTCTATATCCAAACTTAATTCCGAGTACGTGTTTGGTCCGGAATATTTAATGATTGAGCAGTGGGGCACTAATGGCATCTTAACACTATCTCTACTATTATCGATCATTATCATTATTTTCATCACAATTGGTTCATCCACCCTGCTTTTAAAGAAAAGGGGTGTCTAAATTGATCCTTGAATTAATGGAACTTTCCAAGTCATATAAAAAGAAAACGGCCTTAACCCGAGTGGATCTTCATATAGAAGAAGGGGAGTGTGTTGTTTTATGCGGGGGGAACGGAGCGGGGAAAAGCACGATGATCAAGCTCCTGACCGGTGTAGAAAAACCATCTACGGGAGAAGTAGTCTTTCATTCCAGCCTGAAAAAGACCTTTGCCTATATGCCTGACCAAATGAATTTCCCTCCAGAGCTGACTCCTATCGAAATTCTGCAATATTATGGCCATTTTTTTAAAAAAGGCCAAGAAGCCATAAAAATGGTATTAGAAAAAGTGGGCTTATGGGATGAACGGAATCAAAGAGTTGGCGGATTTTCCAAAGGAATGTCGCAGCGGCTGAATCTTGCCCAATGCCTGTTGGCAGATACAGATATTTATATACTGGACGAACCAACGAACGGGCTGGACCCATATTGGGTTATCCAGCTGAAACAAATCATCAGTGAATTAAAAAAAAGAAGCAAAACGGTCATCGTTAGCAGCCATATCATGCGGGACGCCATCGAAATTGCCGACAAGGTTCTTATCCTATTTAATGGAAAAGTAAAATCATATGGCACTCTTGAAAAGGTGTATAAAGAATACAGCTGCAGCTCTCTCGAGGAAGTATTTTTATCAATCCACGAAAGCGAGCAGCTAAAGAAACGTGAGAGAACATAAACGCCAAAAAGCGATTCCAAATGGAGCGAGTCGCTTTTCGTTTTGGTAAAATGACTTAATTTTCACCTTTGAAAGGAAAAGGTCTTCATGAAGGCTATATGATTAATAGCAATAAACCTATACCTTACTCCACATAAAACGAATAATCTTCAACACCTTTGGCCCACAATTTAGCATTTTTGCCGTTTACATCAGCAATCCAAATATCGCCCGCCGATTGCGCCAGTTTCTTTCGGATCCACGTTATCTTATTTGCTGACTTAACATAGAGAGGATTATAGTCCCCAATTGATGTTTTCGGATAGGTGATCCTTGTTTGCTGCGGTATATTCAAGTTGATTAAACAAAGTGTCGGTTCGGGACGTTTTTGTGGGTCATTGGACCATTCACTTTCATCTACCCTCGAGGCAATTAACGTTTGGTCGTCCACCCAGGTAAAACCCTTTTCTGCAAAATTTGGCGGAGTAAGGTTCATTGTTTTATAAGCAGGCAGTTCGGTTACCTTTAACTTTTTATTTTTAAACCCCATTACAATCCTGCCGCCACCGGCAATATAGCCCAATAAATTTTTAGAAGGTGCCCATTTCGGCACATCCAGATGCAGAATCATTTCATCGAGTACCTCGAAGTTTTTACCGTCAGCTGAAATGACGCAAACCATATCGCTATCCATTGATAAAGATGCGGTAGGGTTGACGATGAATGAGATCCACTTACCATCTGGAGAAAATTTAAACGTGGTAGCATTTATGGACATGATTTTAGTTTTACCGTTCCCGATTTCTGTGGGTATTGTATAAAGCGTTTCGGCATTCTCGGTCAGATTGATATTTTCCATATCCGCAGGTAAGGGAATTTTATAAAGCACAGGGTTTGTCCAGCCAGTCGGTCTGGGAACAGCACCTGAGGAAGCTATAAAGCTTTTCCCGTCTGGATACCAATTAAAATCATCCACCCCTAAAGCCACATTATAAAAATGACTCAAATCAGATACATTAAGCACTCCGCCGCTCGTAAAAGCTACCATATTTTCTGCAGGTGCCCACTTGGCATTTCCGCCATCATGAAAGATCCGCTTATGCTTCTGTGTCTTCAAATTATAAACCCAGATCTCTGTTTGAGTATCCAAATTGGGACTAATGGGCTCCTTTGCTTCTTTTTCATATAGAAGCCATTGCCCATCATATGACCATTTCGGCGTGCTATAAAAAACAGCAGGTTCAGCAGTAATTTTCTCCTCTTTATCGCCCATTTTTATCCATAAAAATCCATTTCGTATAAAAGCAGATGTGAGTTGTTGTTCTCGTGTCTCACCCATAACAGCAGAAGGGATAATGAGCAAGAAACAGCAAATAAGTAACAGCAGCTTTCTCATATTACTTCCTTCTTTCCAGATTATTTGACATTGCACACATTATTATTGGCATTGTCAGTGCTTTTATTGAAAAAGTTCATGGAAAATGAAACGTTTTAAATCTCTATTTCGTAAAAATTAGTGTGAATACAGATAATAAAGGGGAGTCAGGCATTAGATCTTTGCGACTTACAAGTAAAACTGAATCCTTCGGAAGCAGGGAAGTTAATTATTAATGCCATCGTCAATGGGGAATTATATCTGGCACATTAATTGATGATTTTATCGAGTGTGTTAAAAAAGCGCTATATTGCCATCGTATAGAATAAAAGCATTTCTTTTCCATGTTAGCTTACTCTGCTTTATAATTATGGATACTGCAGGAGTTTTGCAGATACAAAGTGGGTACTAATAAGAGTACAAACGTACTAATAATGGAGGCAACGAACTTTGTTTATCGCTATTCTGTTTTTCATGCTTATGTCATTCTTCCTCTCGGGAAGTGAAACAGCATTAACAGCCGTTAACAAAATGAAATTAAAATCAAAAGCAGAGAACGGTGATAAGAAATCACAAAAGCTATTAAAACTTGTTTCAAAGCCAGATGAATTAATCACGGCTATTTTGATTGGCAATAATATCGCAAATATTATGCTGCCAACCCTTGTAACTATCATTGCCATTGAATATGGATTCAATGTGGGAGTAGCAACCGGTATCCTTACCGTTGCGCTCATTATTTTTGCAGAAGTTCTTCCTAAATCGATTGCCGCAACATTTGCTGATAAAATTGCGTATCTGGTTTTTCCAGTTATAAAGCTATTATTAGTAATTTTTAAGCCTTTAACTTGGCTGCTGTCCAAGTTTACAAGAGCCATTATTAAATTATTATCTAAAAATGCACCTGAATCTGTCTCTGTATCAAAAGAAGAGCTTATTACAATGGTTGATATTGCGACCAGTGAAGGAACCTTTCATGAGGAAGAAACGCAGAGGATAAAAGGGGTTATTGATTTTTACAATCTCGATGTCCGCGATGCTCTTAAAACACCGAGAATGGAAATTGAAGGTATTCCTTATGATGCAACAATTGAAGAAGCCAAGGACATTGTCATGGATAATCGGTTTACAAGATATCCTGTTTACAAAGAAAACATGGATAATATTGTAGGTGTTTTCCATTCTAAGCTTCTGCTTGCCTGGTCCACTCAGCCAGAGAAAACATTAAAAGACTTTACTCGATCTGGAACCCCTATTTGTATATGAATTCCACAGCATAGATAAAGTTTTCAAAATGATGATGAAAGAAAGAAAGCATCTCGCAATTGTTCTCGATGAATATGGCGGCACTAAAGGAATTATCACACATGAGGATATTCTTGAAGCGATGCTTGGGCAAGAATTTGAGGATGAAACGGATGAAGACAGTGAAATTCTTATTGAAGAATTAACAGATAACCATATTATTGTTCACGCAAAGCTCGCCATCCGCAGGATAAACGAAGTCTTTAAAACCAAAATTCCTGAGGATGAAGATATACTTGCAGGATTCCTTTTAAAAGAGATGGGCCATTTCCCTGAAGAAGGCGAAACATTTGAATACCATCATCTGCATTTTGAGATTAAATCCGTTGAAGAAAACAGACTGAAGCTTGTAGAAATTAAGAAAAAGACACCCCAGTAAATGTTAAGCATTATTTCCCCATAAGGAAGTAATGCTTTTTTTATAGGCTGTGTAATACCTTCAGCACCCTGGCAATTGGAACAGAGAGTGCGAACCGCATTTCATTGGTGGGATATTTATTCAATAATCCATAATCAAGGTCATGCGGGAGTGTGGATGAAAGGGCGCCCCCATAGGATAGTGCTTTAGGAGGATACTTGACCGTCAGTTGAAGGTTGAATGCCTCGAATGAAAATCATCAAACAATTTTCCAGAGTTTATTATAAAAAAGGTTATTATCGCAAAATATATAAGAGGAAAATTTTTTAATTAAAATAAAAATTTTCTGATAAAATAGGTCTTTTTTAGTATATAATAAACACATTAACAATTCATGGGGTGATTGAAGATGGACCAAAAGCCATATCATTATGATGGAAGCGTACAAATGAATTATGAAAAAAATGAAGAAACAAACACAAATATCCCTTTCGAAATGACAGATGAAATGAGAAAAAGTATCGGGCGCAATCCATACGCTCCCGAAGAACAGGCTTAAGAGAGACCCTTTTTGGGTCTTTTTTTGTGTCAAATTTTGATATATCTTCAAAAGGGACGCGTTTTCCTCGTTGGGAAGGATTTATATATATATCCTTTATAGGATTATTTTTCTTCTTATTGGGTAAAAAAAAGATGGTCTGAGCAAAAGAGTTGAATTTCATTTTTATTTCGAATATCATTATCTCGAATTAAGAATAAAAATGTTTCATACTGCAGATGAATACATACTTCATTTCTGATTCAAACTAAAATGTCAATTCAATATGGAAAGGTGAGATAATTATGGCTCAAGTATTGTATATTACAGCACACCCACATGATGATAAGATGTCATACAGTATGGCAGTAGGAAAAGCTTTTATTGATGCATATAAGGAAGCAAATCCAAATGATGAAGTTGTTCATGTGGACCTTTACAAAGAAAACATTCCGCAAATCGACGTTGACGTGTTCAGTGGATGGGGCAAGCTTCAAACCGGCAAAGGGTTTGAGGAACTTTCCGAAGATGAGAAATCAAAAGTTGGCCGTTTATCCGAGTTAAGTGAGCAATTTATTGCAGCTGATAAATATGTTTTTGTCACACCGCTTTGGAACTTCTCATTCCCTCCAGTGATGAAAGCTTATCTTGATTCTGTTGCTGTAGCTGGCAAAACATTTAAATACACAGCAGAAGGCCCAATTGGACTGCTTACTGACAAAAAAGCCCTTCACATTCAAGCGCGCGGCGGTATTTATTCTGAAGGCCCTGCAGCTGAAATGGAAATGGGACACCGTTACCTAAATATCTTAATGAGCTTCTTCGGTGTACCTTCTTTCGACGGCATCTTCGTAGAAGGACATAATGCAATGCCAGACAAAGCAGAAGAAATCAAAGCAAATGCGATTGCACGTGCAAAGGATATGGCTCAAACATTTTAATTGAAGGCTGTTTTCGGCTAAGTTTGTTGCTTACAAACTAGTTTTAATTACTGAGTTGATTGGAGTGGAAGGCACTTGACTCCTGCGGGAGAGAGGGAGCGGGAGACCCCGCAGGCGTGAAACGCCGAGGAGGCTCCCGTTCCTCCCGCGGAAAGCAAGTGACTGGAGCGGAAATCAACGGGCAAGCTTTATAGCCCAAATACAACAATCTATACGAAGAGCCTAATTGAAAAAGCAGCGGTGTTCCGCTGCTTTTTTATTTCCATACAATATTTTCGGTTTAAATTAGGCATTCCCATTAAGGCCTCTTGTCCCAATTGAATAGTATAATAAATATAGGACTTGGATAAGAAAGGGGGAGGCCTCATTAGGATTTCCGAATTCGATCCCAAAAGCTTGACTGATAAAGCTATTACAAGGCTTTTATACAACGGTATTCAGGATGACCTGCTGAAAGGAGATTGCATTTTTGTACCTGGAAGCAGTAAGGCAGCAGAGTACCGGCTCCCGGAGGCGATACGGCTTTACAAGGAGGGAAGGGCAGGCAAACTCCTTTTTTCTGGCGGTGTTACTTGGCCTGGAAATGATTTAACTGAAGAAGAACTTTTAAAAAATAAAGCGATCAGTTTGGGTGTACCGCAAGAAGATATTTTGATAGAGGGGATTTCACTTCATACAAAGGAAAATGTGCTTGCCTCCTTGCTGGTGCTTGATCGGGCATTTGGCCTGCAGCATATTACCCGTTTAATCATTGTGACTGCCCCTTTTCATATGCGCAGAATGCACCTAACAATGTTGACCTATATGCCAGAATGGATAAAGTATTCATTAGCTTGTGCCAACGACAGTTCGACAAGACCGGATAATTGGTTTCTAAATCCTTATGGAAGGAAAAGGGCAGAGGACGAAGCGAAGAAAATCATCCATTATGTGCAGCAACGTATACTTAAAGACATGGAAGTATAGAGAAGAAAAATCCCCGCCATTACATTAATGGCAGGGGATTATTAAAAGGTATTATAAATATTTTCACATTCTGCTCCAGTAGGCTCATAAAAACAATGTAGTTTAAACCTGCCAACCAACGGCTGATCATACCAGGTAGGCGGACATTCACCAGGAGGACGAAAATACCATAAAGCAAACTTTGAAGGCCAAATCCTTTCTCCTTTTACAGCCCTCCGTGCCAAGCGCTTCTCAACTTCTCTTGCCCTCTGGTAAAAATACCCTTTTTGCACAGCTTCAAAAGCATGAGGCTGATAGATCATCTGAGGGATGGTCCGCAGCCCTTTAAAATCTGAACAATTGGCTCTAATTCGGTTGATGCCTACATTTCCGACCATCAACATACCCTGTTGTCCTTCACCTTCTGCTTCAGCCCTTAACAAGCGCGCCAATAAATCAATGTCTGCTTCCCGAGCACTAACTACTGCCATTATCTCACCGCCGTCTCAAAAATTTGTTATAGGCTGATATATGTTATGCATCTAAAAGGGAAATGTTCAGAGACGGTTCTAATACGAGAATGAAAATAAAAACAAAAAGCTCCTGCAAACAAAATAGCAGGAGCTTTAACTTTAATTAGCATAGAAGTTTTCCGTATAATACGGCTGTGATTGTGAATTAAAAGCAACACCTACACCTAGGTATTCATAATCAGGCCGCAGGATATTTTTTCGGTGGCCCATAGAATTCATTAAACCTTCATGGGCAAAGACACTGCTAAATTGGCCGGATGCAAGATTTTCTCCTGCTACCATAAATGAAACCTCATCTGCTTGCATACGGTCGAAAGGGGATTGACCTTCCAAATTGGTATGGTCAAAATAATTATTCTCAGCCATATCAAGACTATGTTTACGTGCTGTTTCTCTAACATGGTCATCCCAGGTTAGAAAAGAAACACCATTATTAACTCTGTCAGCATTGGTCAAATCAAACAGCTGATATTCAAATCCTTCTTTTAGTGCATTACTAGGCTCTGTATAAAAAGACTTTTTCTGCATTTCTAGGTTTTCATCGATAATTTGTATTGAAGTGACAGTGTTGTCCCTGTGTTTATCGTAGAAAACTGTTATATAGTTTCCGCCGATATTAAATAAATCATAGTCCCTGTCTTGTTCAAGCTGATAAAGTACAAAACCTTTCCGCACTTTGTCCATAGGCTCTCCAAGTTGTTCGAGAACCGCAGCTTTAGGAGTTCCATAAGTAATTTCATTTGTTGAGGATATAAGGTCCTGATTAGTGTATAGGCCAGCAACTTTATTTTCTTTATCATAAGCAACCATGACAAAATTTTGATAGTTTTCATGGTAAGCGTGCCATTCAGTTCCATATTCATTTAGAGAAGAACGTTTGGTTGGACCTAGCTGACTTTCTACTTCCGTTTTTTTGTCTCCGATTTCAATATTATGAATGGAGAAAATCTGTTCATCGGGTGTTTTTAAAGCAGGTTTTTCAGCTTCAGCTTGGGGAGCTTTGTTTTCGCCACCCGCAATTTTCTCCATTTTTTGAGTCAGCTCACTTGCCAATAAATTCAATTCATTAATAAATTCATTTAGCGCTGCAGACACTTCAGGATTATCCTTGAAAGTCTGAATTTCTGTTTTTATATTATTGATGACATTATTCGTTTTTGAATTATCTGCCATTTTTTCTTCAGGCTGCGAAAAAGCGAAACCAAGAAATAACAGGATGAAAATAAATAAGAATTTCCTCAATCTCTCACCTTCCTTTCTGGCGTACCGTATGTCTTATCTACCAAAAGGTATACCCAATCATTATAAGTTTTAAAAATCACGATAGGCAAAAGATGCGTTCTTTCCTTTTTTTACTACCCTAAAAACGAATTCTAATAACCGAATTCAAAACCCGATTTCGCCAAATTTCGTTTTTAAAAGGAAAGTTTGGGTAACATAATATAAAAATGAAGAGAAGCTGAGCAGAGAAAAAGGGGGAAGAAAGTTGAAATTAACACCAGAACAAAGAATTGAGCTTCATGGCTTTAATAATTTGACCAAATCTTTAAGCTTTAATATGTATGATATTTGTTACACCAAAACGAGGGAAGAGCGTGAGGCATACATTGAATATATCGATGAAGAATATAGTGCGGAAAGATTGACGAAAATTTTAAAAGATGTTTCGGATATTATAGGAGCACATGTTTTAAATGTAGCCCAGCAGGATTATGTACCCCAGGGTGCAAGTGTAACAGTGCTCGTATCAGAAGGGCCAGTAGTAGAAGTGCCGGATGAATCCTACGATGAATCACCTGGGCCTCTGCCCGACAATGTCGTCATGCAGCTTGATAAAAGCCATATCACAGTTCATACTTATCCAGAGTACCACCCAGATGAAGGAATCAGTACTTTCAGGGCAGATATTGATGTGTCAACATGCGGAGAAATTTCCCCGCTGAAGGCCCTTAATTATCTGATCCATTCATTTGATACAGATATCATGACTATAGATTATCGAGTGAGAGGATTTACAAGGGACAAGGATGGGAAAAAGCTCTATATTGACCATGATATCAATTCTATTCAAAACTATATTCCTGATGATGCCAAGGAAGAATTCGACATGATCGATGTGAATATTTATCAGGCACATACGTTCCATACGAAATGTAAAATCCGTGACTTCGACTTAGATAATTATTTGTTTGGATACACGAAAGATAAACTTGCCCCGGAGGAAGCCGAGGAAATTACAGAACGGCTTACGACAGAAATGGACGAAATATTTTATGGGAAGAACATTAAACCAGGTTCTCTGGCAGATTAAGTAAGCAGCTCCTTGCACGGGGCTGCTTTTATTGTAATGATCCTTACATAACAATTCCTAAATTGGAAATCATAACAAATAATTATTTTTAGGGGGTACTTTAATGCCGGAAAACCATGTGAATATGACATCAGGTGAGATGGGTGTTCTCTGGACGGGCTATCAGAACGACAGTATGTCTTTGCAGCTGCTGAGCTACTTTCTAGAAACTGCAGAGGACTCTGAAATAAGACCTGTAATTGAGTTTGCCCACCGTTTATCTGAAGAGCATATCAAATTTCTCACCGACTTTTTTCAAAAAGAGGATTTTCCTGTACCGGTTGGATTCACCAGCAAGGATGCTAATTTGAAGGCACCTAAATTGTATACGGATGCTTTTATGCTTGAGTTTATTCTGCAAATGGCTAAATCAGGATTAGTAGCGTATGGGAGTTCACTCGCCATGGGTGCTCGGAAAGATATTAGAGGTTATTTTATAACATGTATTAATCAGACAATAGAACTTTTTGAGATGGCGACTGATATTTCTCTTGAAAAAGGCCTGTATTTAAGAAGGCCTTTTATGGAGCCGCCAGCAGAAACAGATATGATTGATAGTAAAAGCTATTTAAGCGGTTTGAATCCATTAAAAAAGCCTCGGCCATTAAATGCCATTGAAATAGCCCATCTATCCTTTAATGTTGAAACCAATATGGTTGGAACCATGTTATCGTTAAGTTTCGGCCAGGTAGCAAAGTCTAAGGAAATCATAAATTATATGGAACGGGGAAAGGATATATCCAAAAAACATGTGAAGGTTCTGAGTGCAACGTTACTTGATAATGATATTCAAGCCCCCAATGCACCAGATTATGCAATTAGCTCCAGTACTGAATCTCCATTTTCAGAGCGCTTGATGATGCAGCTAATGGCTTTTCTCAGCACACTCGGAACAGGGAATTACGCTGCTGCAGCTTCCGCCAGCCAAAGAAGCGACGTCATAATGAACTATGAAAGACTTTCGCTCGAAATTGCCCAATTTGCCAAAGACGGGGCAGATATCATGATCAAAAACAAATGGCTGGAGCAGCCGCCACAATCACCAAATAGAGACCAACTAGCGAACAAGCAAAACTAAAAACCGGAAAAAACCAGGACAAAATCTCCTGGTTTTTTAGACTCAACGGAAGAGGGAAGGGAGAAGGGCAAGCATACAATTTCATAGTGACCATAATTCCTGCCCTCTCCGCAATATTGTCTTCAAAAGAGCTTCACGGCTACTATTTTCGATGCAATCATCTCAATATCGTCTTCATAAAAGCTCCATGGCGACCATAAACGGTGCAGTCTTCTCAATATCGTCTTCATAAGAGCTCCATGGCGACCATTAACGGTGCAGTCTCCTCAATATCGTCTTCATAAGGGCTCTATGGCGACCATAAACGGTGCAGTCTCCTCAATATCGTCTTCATAAGGGCTCCATGGCGACCATAAACGGTGCAGTCTCCTCAAGATCGTCTTCATAAGTGCTCTATGGCGACTATAAACGGTGCAGTCTCCTCAATATCGTCTTCATAAGTACTCTATGGCGACCATTTTCAGTGCAAACTCCGCAATATCGTCTTCATAAAGGCTCTATGGCGACCATTTTCAGTGCAAACTCCGCAATATCGTCCTTCATAAGAGCTCTATGGCGACCATAATCAGTGCAAACTCCGCAATATCGTCTTCATAAGGGCTCCATGGCGACCATAATCAGTGCAAACTCCGCAATATCGTCTTCATAAGGGCTCCTTGGCAACCATAATCATTGCAAACTCCGCAATATCGTCTACATAAGTGCTCCATGACGACCATAATCAGTACAAACTCCGCAATATCGTCTTCATAAAGGCTCTATGGCGACCATTTTCAGTGCAATCATCACAATATTGTCTTCATAAGAGCTCCATGGCGACCATTAACGGTGCAGTCTCCTCAATATCGTCTTCATAAGTGCTCCATGGCGACCATTAACGGTGCAAACTCCGCAATATCCTCTTCATAAGAACTCTACGACGACAACAATAAGATCAATCGCCGCAATATCGCCTTAACAGAGCTCTAAGCCTTCTACTTCCCCATATTGTCTTCCTTACTTCCAAAATTCCCACCATTTTTTCGTCTGTTCCTGGGCCGCGGCGGCGTTTCGAAAGGAGACGATCATTTCCTGGAAGACATCTTCTCTTTGTTTGACTTCATGCCAGTATTGTTCGCGTTCTTTGTTGATGGTCTCGATGTAGATTTCCCTGTCTGTGTTTAAGGTTTCGATCAGCGAGCTGATTTCGGTGCTGGTTACCTCGGCAGAAGAGGAGATGTAATGAATCATGGTTTTGAATTCTTCGGAAGAGGCCTCCGAGGATTCAGCCAGCTTGTTTGTTAATTGATGAATTTGATCGGAAGTGCGTTTCGAACTCTTCGCAACCCTCTTGGAAAGGGTTCCGAACGCTTCGGAAGTGCCTTCCGAAGACTGCTGTATCTTGCCGGAAAGGTTTTCAATTTCGGACTTTGTTTTTTCTCCCGATTTATAAATAGAGTCTGAAAGGCTTTTAACGGTATGCAAGGATCCTTTTGAAATCTCTTTTTTCACTTCCTCTAAAACTTCCTTTCGAATTCCGTTGCGAATTTCATTTCTAACGTCAGTGATCAAGCTATCTTTAAAGTTTTCCATCATAGCAATGAACTGCTCAGCATCCATGGCTGAATTTTCATCAGTATGTACTCCGGTTTCCTGGTGCACTGGAGCCAAAGCGGTTTCGGATGTTTCGGAACCAGCTTCCGAAGTCAGGTCCATATGCTTCTGCATTAAATCGCGAATCATTTCCTTGCTCAAATTTTTATCACGCATTTGCTTTACTTTTTCAAGTAATGCTATTTCATGCTCTGTATAAAACCTGGCGCCTTGCTTCGACCTTGGTATCAAAAGTAGGCCATTTAAATCCTTTTCCCATTGTCTTAAAGTACCAGGCGGAACGTTCAATAATTTCGAGACCTCTTTAATTGTGTATGCTTTCATGTATTGTGTATCCATTTTACTCAGCCCTTTCATCTATTAGTAGTATTCTGAATCCTTCGGAAGTTGGTTCCGAAAATTAGCTTGTAAACGTATTCAGCACGAACGCCCCTATTTTCCTGCCACATGACAAAAGCTCTCAAAAGAAGACGTTATTCATCAGAAAAAAGCAAAACAGCCGATTTCTGACAAAAATAATGAGGATTTTGAGAAAGAGTCAGCTAATTTGTCATATTATCCAGGGTGTGGCACAATGTATCTTGGAGTTTAGTAAACTAATAAAGTACTAATCAAACTGCATGATTAAAAGGGAGTAGGTACATTGGGTAATAGGATAATTGCTGTATCTGTCGCAGCAGGGATTGGTTTGTCGCTGACTTTAGGAAGTGTACAGCTGGGGAAGGGCGAAGAATCAAGAGAAAATGAGATACACTATACAGCAGTTCCTCATGCCGAAGCAAAACATCTGCCGCAAATAAAAAAGGGAATGGAAGAATCCGTTCTTCTTGATGTCCCTTTGTTCAATCAAATGGATAGTCCCCGTTTATATAATGGGTGTGAAGTGACAAGTCTGGCTATGATTATGAAATATGAAGGCATAGATGTTACCAAGAATGATTTAGCAAATGAAATTAACCGGGTGCCGCTTCGATACAACAACGGTGGGTATGGAAGTCCCAATGAAGGTTTTGTCGGAAACATGGAGGATGGGCCAGGATTAGGTGTGTACCAAGGGCCAATTTTTGAACTCGCCAAGAAATATTTCCCTGACCGTGCGGAAAACCTGACTGGAAAGCCATTTAACGTGCTTCTTCAAAAAGTGGCAGACGGATCTCCTGTATGGATCATCACAACTGCGAGCATGTCACCAGCAGCTTCGTTCGAAATCTGGAATACTCCAGATGGTCCGGTAGATGTCACGTTTCAAATGCACAGTGTTGCAATCACTGGCTATGACGAAAATTATATATATGTAAACGATCCGTACGGTACAAAAAACAAAAAGGTACCTAAAGAGGCTTTTGTTAAGGCTTGGGAGCTGATGGGTTCACAGGCAGTTGTGATTAACTAGATTGCTAAGGTACCAAACAAAGGGACTGCCGACTTTTATCTGGCAGTCCCTTTGTTTAATTTGAAGTTTCCTGTTTCTTATTTCTAATCTTGTAAAATATCCATTTTAAAAAGGGTGGAACGACAAAAAAGATAAAGAATAATCGAAAAAGCTGGTATCCTGTAACAATCGCTAAATCGGCATGGATTTCATGAGCCATAATCGCCATCTGATCCATACCGCCTGGTGCCAGGCTTAAAAAACTGGTGGCAGGGGAGAAGTGGAAAAACCACATAACCAGCCTGCTCAGTAAAAGGGAACCGCCTATCAGAAGGAGGGCGCTTAATGCTGCGAGCGAAATGGTTCGCGATTTGTGCGGAAGTTTTTCCGGCTTCATCATCAGGCCAATATGAGTACCGATCAGCAGCTGTGAAAGGTCCAAAAACGCATGTGGCAATTCCGGTCCTTTCAAGCCGGCGATTACAAGAGCCGCTGTTCCCATAATTGGACCCAATAAATAAGGGGTGGGCAGGCGTAATCGCTTGCTTAATAATATGCCAATAAGAGAAACAAAGGCAAACAGGAAAATATTCGGAAATAACTCTGACCACAAGGGATCAGCAGCCTGCATAACTGTACCGGGCGATGTATCAAACCATGGCCCAAATATCAGGAAAGGCACGATAAAAATAATCATTGTAAGTCTCGCAACCTGCATAAAGGTTACAACCGTTATATTAATTCCCTTTACCTCTTCAGCCAGCAAAATCATCTGTGAAAGCCCTCCAGGAATGCTGCCGATCAAAACAGTTGGATAATCAATGCCTGATAATTTAGCGATCAAGAGGGCAGATAATGCACTGAAAAACACCATGCAAACCGTAACAAGCAAAATAAAAGGAAGCTTTTGCAGAATTAACAGCACAGCTTCCTTGGTGAAAGCAAGGCCAATACTATAACCAACAATCATAATGCCCGTATCACGCAGCTTTACAGGCCAATAAAAGGGAATGCTGCTCATCCGGCTGCCGATCATGACGGCAGTCATTGCTCCAAGCAGAAAAGCTACAGGAATATGCAGAAATGAAAAGATGAATGCTCCAATCAGCGCTGTTATAAAAGTAACTATCAAATTTTTCTTCACTAAAAAACCTTCTTTTATTTCGGAAATAGCTAAACATATTTTTAACATATATAAACATTGATTGAATTACAAGTTTTATACTGAAAGATTTATTCATACATATTATCAAGAGTGATTCTTTTAAAGGAGTTTAAAAGAAAGGGGGACTAACCATGCCGGAAAAATTAAGCCATTTTGTATTTATCCTTTCTTTTATTTGCCTGGGATTATTTTTACTGCTCGGATTTTCGCCACTTTATGATATTTACTTGGATAAAGTCGGGCAGCGTCCTTTTTCAGTTCTCCTCGTTCTTACAGTAAGCGTCTTTCTCCTCAGTGTATACGTCCTAAAAAAAGTGCAGAATTGGCAGTCAGGCTTCCATGTTCTTTTTTCGATTGGCATTACATTATTTCTTTCAGCCGTATTGGCGATTATTGTATTCTTTGGGAGACTGTTCAGCTGATAGAAAAAGCTTGCACCCATTTAGGGACAAGCTCTTGGAAAATTGATTTTATTGAATTGGCATCCAGTTAACTTTCCAGATTCCTTCCTTATTTTTGCTTAGTCCAAATCCAAGGCCTTCTTCTTTCGAAATCGAAATATAAGCAGATGAATCATCGATCATGACCTCTTCCAATGATGCACTTTTCGCTTTATATAATAGGGACTGTTCCTCCGCTAAAGATGGAGATTCATTGATTGCTTGCAAATAATCGCTCAAGGTTTTGAAGGTTTTTTCAACCTCAGGATCATGATTGAATAGAGCATACTGTGTATAATAGTCCTCAACTTCCTCTGTAAATAAATAAAGCTGGAATACTTCTGCCGGCGATAAGCCTCTTAAAATTAGATCCTCTTTCCTCATTGAAAACTCTTTATAAACGTGATTCAATGGCTCTGGAAGAACGAGATTCTTGCCATCTTTCCAAAATAGATGAAAAGGGGTTCTCGTCATTTCTGGTTCTTTAGGTATCACTACCTCCAAAACATTTGCCTGATGAACTAAAGCTTCGCGGGCTCTATACTCATTAATAATGAGCTTAACATCTTCAACTTTAACAGCAGAACCAATGCCGAAAACCTTTTTTAGCATCTGCTGGTCTTTCTCATTAAAAGAAATTCTTGGATTTTTCCCATCCATAAGCGGCAATTTCTCCAAAGAAGCTTGATCTGGCAAAAGGATGACATTATCTTTTTGAAAATTAAGAGTACCTGCCACTTCAGCTTTCCCTGTAAAAACAGCAATAGAATTGCTATTTGAATCAGTTTCTATTTGGTGCAGTTCCCAGCCGTTCAGCATATCTCCATTCGCCATTCCCGGGTAAAAAGCTTTGTCCTCAGACGCGATCTGATCAGCATTTTGCTGATTAAAGAATCCTGTCTGATTTCCGGCGATTCCGCCAATTAAGATTACAAAACCAGCAACAGCAGCTGCCGTAAGGGCCTTTGGAAAATAGTCTGTTTTCTTCTTTATGCTTTTGACTGTACGAGAACCTATTCGATTTCTAATACGCTGTTTTTCTTCCTCGGTAAATACCGACTCTTCCGGCCATGATGCACTTATAGCTTGTTTCACTTCCTGATTCAGATCAGCCATGCTGTTCACCTCTTTCCATTGCGCAATAAAGCTTTTTAACTCTTTCCTGCCCTCGGTACAAACGTGTTTTCACAGTAGATAAAGGGATATCCAATGTTTCGCTGACTTCAGCCAGACTAAGGTCTTGATAATAATGGAG
The DNA here is from genome assembly GCF_058145115.1 of Cytobacillus sp. C11.1. Classification (NCBI taxonomy): domain Bacteria; kingdom Bacillati; phylum Bacillota; class Bacilli; order Caryophanales; family Bacillaceae; genus Cytobacillus; species Cytobacillus sp. C11.1. The sequence continues at coordinate 3,486,692 of NZ_CM176935.1, forward strand.
GAGGAACACTTCCCGATATTTAACTGATAGTGATTCAATCACTTTCAGCAATTCGTTATGCTTATCACGCTCAAAAAATTTCGTTTCCGGGTCTTTTTCTATGTCCTTTTTAAGAAAAAATACCCTTTCATTCATAACCATATTGCGATGATGCCAGCTTTTTAAATAATCTTTGCTTTTATTAATGGCAATCGTAAAAATCCAAGTTTTAAAAGAGGACCTCTGCTGAAAACTCTCCAGCTTTTCATATACGGTTAAAAACGTTTCCTGTGTGAGATCACTTGCAATATTCCAGTCCTTCACATAGGTATAGATCAATCTTTTCAATACTGTTCCATACTCATCCATGATCATTTCAAGGACGAGGGCACGGTCGACATTTGAGGCGATAAACCGCTCTACTCGTTCTTCAGGGCTCAACTTGACAGCCTCCCAGCATATGTGTTGATTTTTGGTTCCGGCAACCATTCTTTTCTGACAGTTAGACGACAGGTGGAAACTATTGGATTCAATTTTTTAACAATATATTATAAGTATATAAAAAAGCGCAAACCAGTAGGTTTACGCTTCATTATTTATTTACTTTGTTCCTTATAAGGTAAACCCACATTAATACATAGGTTGTGAAAAGCAGAAGCAAAAATAAAAAGGTGGATAAATTATGTTGGACGAGCAATATAATCACCTCATTTTATTTTAGGCTATCCAATGGAACCGGAAATAATAAGTAAAAAATAATCGCTGCCGGCAAAGAAACAAGCATAGCAGCTGCAGGCTTTCGATAATGAATCCGAATGACAGCAAACAATATAATGTTTAGCCAAATGTTGTGCCAGCTATTCCAGCCATTATCATAAACAAACATGCCTTTATGGGCAAATAAAGCCTGGATGATAGTGAAGAAAGTAATCCAAACCGCTGAATAAATAAATGCATGCTTTTTATTTTGCGGATAACGCTGCAGGTATATGATCAGGGCCATGGGAGTAATAAAAAATGTAAAAAATAAATTAATGATGGAATGATTGATCCACTCAGCAGTAATTCCTCTGAATGCCCAAAGTGTATGGTTATAATAAAGCATGTTGTAGGTCAGATTAATTGCAATAAAATACAAAACGGTAGGGTATTGTTTCTTCCATTGTGACCAATCTATAAAGCGGTAAGCAAATAGAATCCATACCACCACAACAAGTAGTAAATACATAGCTTCTCACCTTTCGGGAAATATATATACAGCTATTTCCAATTTATTTAAAAGTATTCATCTTTCAGAGGCTTTCCTTTGAATGGAATAGTATTTCTTTATATAATGTCTTTATTGTTTAGGAAAGGGAGATTATGATGCCAGAAAAAATGAATGCACCGGAGATAAAATTAATCGCTCTTGATATGGATGGAACTTTGTTGAATACGAATGACGAAATTCCAGAGGAAAACCGAGAGGCGATACGCGAAGCAAAGGAAAAAGGGATCGAAGTTATTCTAAGCACCGGCCGTTCCAGACTTACAGCCAGGGACCATGCGGACTCGCTTGAATTAAACTCCTATTTAATTACGGTCAATGGAAGTGAAATTTTTGGTCCGGAAGGGAATTTAATTTCGAGAACCCCAGTTGACTCTACTATAATGGAATGGATGTGGACATTATCTAAAACACATAAAACCCATTTTTGGGCTACCAGCTGCGATCAGGTCTGGAACAATGAAATGCCTGAAAATATCCATGACCATGAATGGCTGAAATTTGGATTTGATATCACTGATGATGAAGTACGGGAAATCATTCATAAGGAGCTCCAATCAAAGGGTGATCTGGAAATTACCAATTCAAGCTTAACCAATATTGAAGTGAATGCACTTGGCATTAATAAAGCAAAAGGAATCCAACAGGTTACAGAAATTCTTGGCATTTCCATGGAAAATGTGATGGCAATGGGTGATAGCTTAAACGATATTGCGATGATTGAGGAATCGGGATGGGGAGTTGCAATGGGAAACGCCCAGGACATTGTTAAAGAAACAGCAAATGCTGTGACTGCTTCAAATGATGAAGCTGGTGTTGCGAAAGCGATTCGGAAATGGGCTTTATAAGTTTTTCGAACTGGCAGGCACCTTGAGAAAAAATATTTCGTAAACCGCTTAAATGGTATTTAAGCGGTTTTACGCATAATTTCTGCTTCCAATTCAACCTCAACATTTCCTTTAATGGCCCTTGAAATCATGCAGGAAGCTTCAGCTTTTTTGGCCAGTTTCTGAGCGAGAGCGAAATCTCTCTCTGTGGCGTCAGTCTTCAGGATGATTATAGGCCGGTGGATAATTTTTTTGTATGTAATAATCCCATTGGTGACATCAACAATCCCAATGGATTCCATGGTCAAGTCTTCTTTTTTAAGTTTACTCCGTTCCATCATCGCTGCAAGCGTAATAATATAACAGGTTGCAGCTGCTCCTAATAGCATTTCATCCGGGTTTGTGCCAATTCCCGGACCATCCATCTCAGGCGGTATTGATACCTTCGTCTTTAGTTGTCCGGATTCTATTTTTCCAACATCATTGCGCAGGCCCGGCCAATGTGCTTTCAAGTAAAATTGATGTTCTGCCATAAGAAAACCTCCCAGGATACACTGCTATTATCGATATAAAGACAACGTCTAAATTGCACTTATTCACTACTATTAACGATATAGAGACAACGACAGAATTGCAAGACTTTACAGATTTCCATTTTCAAGCTAAGATGAAATCAGCCAACTAAATAGTTTTACTGCTAGGGGTGCCCGATGCGCGGGCTGAGAAAGAAACCGACCTGTTTTTTTACCCTTCGGACCTGATCTGGATTATGCCAGCGTAGGAAAGTAGTAATAGCGGGAACGATCATTCCTTCTCATTTATTATTCTGCCAGGTCCATTGATGGATCTGGTTTTTATTTTGTCAGAAAATAAGCCAATAACTAGGTTGGACACATTCATGAAAAGGGGAATTCAGATGAAACTTCAAGACCAAATTGTGCTCATCACAGGAGGGAGCAGAGGCTTGGGCAGGGAGACGGCCAAAGCTTTTGCAAGAGAAGGTGCGAGGGTGGTTATTAACTATTTTCATAGTGAAGAGAAAGCTTATGAGCTGCAAAGTGAAATTGGTGAACGTGCTATTGCCATTCAAGCAGATATCCGGGACAAAAGACAGGTTGTGGAACTGTTTGAAAAAGCGAAAAACCACTTTGGAACACCCATAACGACTATTGTTAATAACGCACTTGTAAACTTTCAATTTGACCCTGTTTCCAAAAAAGATGCAGAAACGATTGGATGGGAAGACTTCCAAATCCAGCTGGAGGGCGCTGTTCGAGGAGCTTTAAATACCGTTCAGGCTGGCTTGGCTGATATGAAACTAAACGGGTTTGGACGAGTCATTTCGATTGGCACAAATCTATTTCAGAACCCGGTTGTTCCGTACCACGATTACACGACCAGCAAGGCAGCCCTCCTGGGATTTACACGTAATATGGCTAACGAACTTGGGCAATACGGCATTACGGTAAATATGGTATCAGGTGGCTTATTAAAAACCACGGATGCAAGCGCAGCTACTTCAAATGAAGTCTTTGAAATAATTGAAAACTCTACACCATTGAAAAAGGTTACCGATCCGGCAGAGGCAGCTGATGCAATTGTATTTTTCGCATCTCCATGGGCAAGGGCTGTTACAGGCCAGAATCTTGTCGTGGATGGCGGACTTGTTATGAACTAATTGTGAGGGGGACTTATGATGAATATTTACGAGATTAGCAGTCTTTTAGAAAAAGTAAGAACCGCAAATCCGCTCGTACATAATATTACAAATGTTGTGGTAACCAATTTTACTGCCAATGGACTTTTGGCAATTGGAGCATCACCGGTTATGGCTTATGCGCATGAAGAGGCGGCTGATATGGCGAAAATAGCCGGAGCACTGGTTCTGAACATGGGAACTCTTACGGAAAAAGAAGTAAAAAGCATGCTGATCGCAGGAAGGTCAGCCAACGAGCATGGTGTTCCCGTAATCTTTGACCCAGTAGGTGTTGGGGCAACTCCATACCGTACAGAAACCGCCAAAAAATTATTAAAGGAATTAAATATTTCCATCATTAGAGGAAATGCGGCGGAAATAGCCAATGCCGCCGGCCAGCAATGGAAAATTAAAGGAGTAGATGCGGGGGAAAATCAGGGGAATACGACTGAACTTGCTGGAAGGGCTGCAAAAGAGCTTGGCACCATAGCAGTCATAACAGGCAAACAGGATGTTGTTTCAGATGGAGTTTCAACGTACACCATAGAAAACGGACATCCCTATTTAACAAAAGTAACAGGTGCGGGCTGCCTGTTGACTTCTGTAATTGGTGCATTTTCTACTGTGGAAAAGGATCCAGTTAAAGCAGCTGTTGCCGCATTGGTTGTGTACGGAACTGCTGCCGAAATAGCAGCAGAGGCAACGAATGATAAAGGTCCGGGAACGTTCCAAATTGAATTTTTAAATAGCTTGTTTAACATTACCGCTTCAGATATTGAAAAACTCGGTGCTTTTAAAAAAGTCAGCGAATAGGGAGGAGTTAAAATGATAATAAACAAAGCATTAACTATAGCCGGATCAGATAGCGGTGGCGGTGCCGGAATTCAGGCTGACTTAAAAACGTTTCAGGAACTTGGCGTTTTTGGCATGTCAGCATTAACTGCCGTTACTGCCCAAAACACAAAAGGCGTTCAAGAAGTTTATCCGATGACTCCAGAAGCAGTCGTTGCACAAATCCAATCGATCGGGGAAGATCTTGTGCCCGACGCAGTCAAAACGGGGATGCTTTTTAATGCAGAAATTATCGAGAGAGTATCCCGTGAGATTACGCGGCACCAATGGGAAAATGTTGTCATCGACCCAGTAATGATTGCAAAAGGGGGTGCGAGCCTGCTGCAAAAGGAGGCCATTGCTGCTATGAGGGAATATCTGATCCCTTTATCGATTCTTATCACGCCAAATATCCCGGAGGCAGAAGTTCTAACGGGATTGAGGATTAAAACGGACCAGCAAAAAAACGAAGCAGCAAGAAAGCTGCATGATATGGGCGCAAAGAATGTCATGATAAAAGGCGGGCATGCTGAGGCTGAAACCGATGCTGTGGATCTTTTATTTGATGGCCAACGCTTTTATGAGTTTAAAAGTAAAAGAATACAAACGGTTAATACACATGGAACCGGGTGCACTTTTTCGGCAGCCATAACTGCAGGCCTTGCGGAAGGGATGACTGTTTTGAGTGCTGTGGAGCGCGCCAAGCAGTTTATCCAGGCTGCTATTGAAGATGACCTGCAGCTGGGCAGCGGGCATGGACCTACGAATCATTGGGCTTATAACCGAAGGAAGAAGGAGACTTTTGTTCATGGCAGTTAAACCTGATGAAATGAGAAAATTATTAAGGGTCTACTTTATTATGGGCAGTGTAAACTGCAGCAATAATCCAGAAGAAGTTTTGCAGTCTGCAGTTAAGGGAGGTATCACCCTCTTCCAATTCCGCGAAAAAGGCAAAGGCTGTCTTCAAGGGAAGGAAAAGCTCCAGCTTGCAAAAAAAATGCAAACAATCTGCCGGGCAAACCATATCCCTTTTATTGTGAATGATGATATTGAGCTGGCAATTGAAATAGATGCAGATGGCGTCCATATCGGGCAGGAAGACGAGCCGGCTAGTATGGTTCGGAAAAAAATAGGCAATAAAATTCTCGGTGTGTCCGCCCATCATATAGATGAAGCAAGGAGAGCAATTGCTGAAGGTGCAGACTATCTTGGAATCGGCCCAATCTATCCTACCTCCACAAAGGAAGACGCAAAAGCCGTTCAGGGTCTGAGTTTTATTAATGAATTAAGAGCTTCGGAAATTAAGATACCTTTGGTTGGGATAGGCGGCATAACAGCGGAGAATGCGGCTCCGATTATCGGAGCTGGAGCAGACGGTGTTTCCGTCATCACAGCAATAAGCCAAGCCGAATCTCCGGATGCATCTGCACGGTTGTTATATGAAGCGGTTCATAGAGAAGTGATCAAGCAAAAAAATGCCCATTAGCTGTAACGGGTTCCGATACCTGTCACTTTTTATAAAAATACGTTTGAAAATCTGTTTATTTTTGTTATACATTTTGTCCTGCAAAATGCAGGGCTTTTTGTTATGTAAGAATATTACAAAGTGCCATCTAATGTATAATGCATTTTATGGCCAAAGTACTGTTATAAAACTAAATGTTGATTTCACTGTGTTTGAAAAATAACCGGAAAAATTCCTTTTAAAATGGGAAACACCCATATTTCCTTAAGAATAAGCGGAGTTTTTTCGCTTATATGATCCAAATCTTTGAATTTTGGCTTATTTAGAGCAGTTAACCGGAATTCCTCCGTTTATCTCTGCTTCTTAAGCTTCCTCTATATACTTTAGGCGGAAATTCTCCGCCTATTAATTCTCATACCTATACGAAAATCATCAATGAATAAACACAGAGCTAAAGAGAAACTTAGTTTTGTAACTAAAAAAAACAGCATTTTGCAATCCAATTTGCGAGGTAACAGAAATCTCTGTAACCTTACATTTCGAAATACAAATTGGACCACATTTTCAAGCCTATTTTTATAATTATTCGCGTTATATCAATAAAAAATGACCATCAAATTCACATACAAATTGATGGTCATTTTAATATACATATTGGATTTTTGTGACAGGTAAAAGAACCCGTTACATTAGCTGGGCATTTTTTTATATTTAGGTTGAAAAGAGAGCTATTTGCCAGGATTTTAGCAGAAAATTATTAATAATGGGAGTTTAAACAAGAATGATGTCCCCATTGAATGAAAGCATGAAAATTCCATTCATTTTCCGATTTAACCGTTTGAAGTTATCCCGTTTAACCCATTCTAATGATGGTAGCTTTTTAAAAAACAATGAAAAAAGAGGGATGGAGAATTGAAAAAATGGATGGTTGCCGGTCTCTATATCCAAGGCATAGTCTTATTACTTATTGTGTATTATGGCTTTTTCATGGGTTTGGTTGCTGCTGAAACGAAAATAACGGAAATTGAAGGAAAGGTAGAAGAAAAATACCTTCAAGCTTCAATCGATAATTACTTAAGCAATTATGATATGCACCAGGAATACTGGATTCGTATGGAGGGTGGAGAATCCGTAAGGTTGACTGCCTATTTATACAAAGGAGTTCAGCCGGGGGAAAACATCAAATTGGTGCAGATGAATGCCGGAACTATGATTTTTAAGCAATAGGTACTGCTTCATAGCAGGCCTCTTTTTAATGCCAGGTTTCCTTGTCAGAATAATTTCTATATTTTACAATAGTTTTATTGCTGCTTGGATAACCAAGTGCGGGGGTGAGTTATTGAACGTTTTGAATTGGATATTTACAAACAAACAGACACTTTCCGAGTTTCTGGCGGTAAGTGTGCTTTATTTTTTTGTGCTGCTTTTTCTGGATTATCTTAAATTAAACCTCCTAGGGGGACTTGTTTTCATAATAGGAGTCCTGCTTCTAGCCAGACTGCTTGAAGCATTAGTTTCGCTGGCGCTTGGCGATCATGACCAGGAGATCCCCCTAAAATACTATATCGCAATGTTTTTAATTGTACCGGTATTGTCATTCATGGTGCGGGCAGCGATTCTTTAAGTGTGCAGTGGAGCCTTATTCATGTTAATCTGATAGTCTGGTAGATTTTCAACGTAAGGAGATTTTTTCAATGAAACTTGTTTCCTGGAATGTGAATGGAATTAGAGCCTGCGTGAAAAAAGGCTTTATAGATTTCTTTAATGATGTGGATGCGGATATTTTTTGTATCCAGGAATCCAAATTACAAGAGGGTCAAATAGACCTGGTTCTCGAAGGTTACCATCAGTATTGGAATTATGCGATTAAAAAGGGGTATTCGGGTACAGCCGTCTTTACCAAACAAGAACCGCTTTCGGTCCGGTATAGCTTAGGCGATAGTGAAACAGAGCCGGAAGGAAGAATTTTAACCCTTGAATATGAAGAGTTTTATCTTGTGAATGTCTATACGCCTAACTCTCAGCGTGATTTGGCCCGGCTTCCTTACCGCCTTAAGTGGGAAGAACGGATTTGTGATTATCTGTTGGAACTTGATCAGATCAAGCCTGTCATTCTCTGCGGAGATTTAAATGTTGCCCATCAGGATATTGATTTGAAAAATGCAAAGTCCAATCGCGGCAATTCCGGTTTCACCGATGAAGAACGCGGGAAAATGACCGGACTGCTGAATTCAGGATTTGTTGATTCTTTTCGTTACAAATATCCGGAGGCAGAGGGCGCCTACACCTGGTGGTCTTACATGGCTAAGGTACGCGAAAGGAATATCGGATGGCGGATCGATTATTTCATTGTCTCTGAGAGACTCAAAGATAAGATAAAAGATGCACAAATTCACTGTGACATAATGGGAAGCGACCATTGCCCGATTGCTCTTGAACTAAATATTTAACCCCTGGATCAGAACAGGGGTTTTTATTTTTGAAAAATCCGGCAATACTTGTATTACTATTTCATAAAGGGCTGGTAAGATGAATAAAACAGAAATGCTAAAACTTTTTGTTCTTATTGAAAGGGTATATCCGGGTTTTAGGATTAAAAATGATATCGTTCAATATTATTTTTCGCAATGCCAGGACATAGACTTTGACGAGGCGATGGGTTGCATTAAGGAGCATATCAGGAAAAGTCCCTATCCTCCGTCAATCAGCCATATTGCGGCTAAAAGCTTGAGTAATCATTTAGCTCCAACAGGTTTTGAAACTTATTCCTGGCACGAAGAGTATGTCCTGGCTAACGATATTTCTTAGCAGCCTACTATGGTATCTATCCTTAAGACAATGCTATAATACATGGGTATGGATAAAAAGAAATGAAGGTTGAGGTTGCTTTTATGCTAAAAACACCGATCGGAAAATTCAGATTCATGGGCTTTCTTGAGGAGGATCTCTACTGCTCCTCTTATTTATAGCCATGCCTCTTAAATATGCTGCGGGCATTCCGGAAGCTGTCAGAGTTGTTGGCTCTCTTCACGGGTTCCTGTTCATCACTTATCTTTTCGTCATTGCCTACACGACTTTTAAAATCAGATGGTCGCTAAAATGGGCTGCAAGTGCAGTAGCAGTGGCATTTATCCCATTTGGCAATTTTATTTTGGATATCTTTTTGAAAAAATCATCCTTAACAGATTAATAGAAATAGAGAGAGCCTGCGCTATGCAGGCTTTTTCATTTTCCAATTCTCTTACAATACCTGCCAAAATTTGTGATAAGATAAAAGAAAGACTGGGAGCCCTGCAGACAAAATGCTGCAGGGCTAAGAACAGTTACTACGCTTGGCAACTTAATAAACTGCATAATCCGACCAAGTTTTGAATAATTATTTTAATGTAAGCGCTTTCTTATTTTAAGGCTGTGTTAAAGCTCAAGGCTAATTTTTAGCAGCCTGTTGATTGACGCGGAAGGCACAAGATCCTCGAAAATGCATCTGCATTTCCTTCTGCGTTGTGTATTTAAGGAATATTCAAAGTCCTTCGGGAGTGCGCTAAAAAGGGAGGCTTATTGCTTGAGAAGGCTCCCGGACCCTTCGCTGAGTGCCTGAATTGGAAATCAACAGGCAAATTTAACATAGTCACTATTTAAAAAGGGAGGTTGATTATGTCTTTAACCAAAAAGATTCTCATTGGTATGGGCTTGGGGATTGTGGTTGGCCTGATTTTGAACTTGGCGCTGCCTGGGTGGTATGATGCCGCTTCCACGTATGTACTGGTACCTTTAGGGAAAATATTCGTCAACCTGATTAAAATGCTAGTCGTTCCAATTGTCATTGTGTCATTAATTTTGGGTACTGCCGGAATTAGCGATCCGAAAAAGCTTAGCCGGATTGGCGGCAAAACGATCTTATTCTTTCTTATTACAACGGCTATCGCCATTATTTTAGCTTTGGGAGCCGGACTATTGTTCCAGCCTGGAGCGGGCGATTTCCAGCTTGATGGTGCAAATTTTGAGGAAACGGAAGCTCCGCCTGTCATCGAAACGCTTGTTAATATCATTCCTGCAAATCCGTTTGGCGCCATGGTGCAGGAGTCGATGCTTCAAATAATTGCTTTCTCCATTTTTATCGGGTACGGATTATCAAGACTGGGGGACAAAGTAGCCGGTGTTCTCCGTCTTATTGAACAGGCGAATGAAGTACTAATGTATCTTGTCCAGGCAATTATGAAATTTGCCCCGTATGGCGCTTTTGGTCTGATTGCTGTTGCCATTGGCGGACAGGGCATGGATGCGATAATGGCAATGGGCAAATATATGTTTGCAGTGCTTTTTGTGCTATTGCTCCACTTAGTCGTCACATATGGTACTGCGATATCCTTCCTTGGAAAAATGAATCCAATCCATTTCATAACAGAATTCTCTCCAGCAATGGTTGTAGCTTTTAGTACCTCGAGCAGCTCAGCCACACTGCCCATTTCCATGAAAACAGCCCAAAATAATCTAGGGGTTTCAAAGAGCGTAAGCAGCTTTGTACAGCCGCTCGGTGCAACAATTAATATGGATGGAACAGCGATCATGCAAGGAGTTGCTACCATTTTCATTGCACAGGTATATGGCACAGAATTAGGATTAGGGCAATTGCTTACGGTCATCTTAACAGCCACGCTCGCCAGCATTGGTGCGGCAGGTGTACCAGGAGTAGGATTAATCATGCTATCTATGGTTCTTACATCTGTGGGCCTTCCAGTTGAAGCGATTGCTCTTGTATTGGGTGTCGACCGGCTGCTTGATATGTGCAGAACTGCCATTAACATTACAGGAGATGCTGCATGCGCTGTTATCATTGACAGAGGGGAAGAGTCAGCCGGAGCGTCAGATTCTAATGAAGCAACTGCATAGTTTCTTGTAAAAACAATTGATTTTTGGTATAATAGCTGCGAATTTAATATAAAGGTTTTCTAGGGTTCCGCAGCAATTGCTGGCCTGGTCCGAGAGAAAACTCACAGCTGCCGAAGCTGTGCCACGGAAGGATAAAAGCCTGGGAGATACTGTTTAACAGTTATCTTCCGGGCTTTTTGTTTTTGAGGGGTATAGGTTAGAAGGGAGATTTTAATATGCATTGGTTAAAAGTCTTTATAGCGGCATTTTTTGAAGTGTTTTGGGTCATTGGGTTAAAGCATGCGGACGATCCATTATCATGGACAGGCACCATTATCAGCATTGCGGTCAGTTTTTATTTAATGATTATGGCAGGCAAGGCATTGCCGGTCGGAACGGTTTATGCCGTTTTTGTGGGATTGGGTACTGCCGGAACTGTTTTATCAGAAATTATTTTGTTTGGAGAGCCTTTGAAATTAACCAAAATGATTCTTGTGCTCTTTTTATTAATGGGTGTACTTGGATTAAAGCTGGTGACAGGCGAAGAAGAAAAGGAAGGAGCTGAGACATCATGAGCTGGGTTTATCTTGTCCTTGCAGGGCTATTTGAAATGACTGGTGTAGCGATGATCAACAGCTGGCATAGGAATCGAAATTGGCAATCTCTTTTCCTGCTTCTTGGCGGCTTTGGCGCCAGCTTTCTTTTCCTCGCACTCGCCATGAAGGAGCTGCCAATGGGAACTGCCTATGCGGTTTGGACAGGCATTGGTGCAGCCGGCGGCGCCATTCTTGGCATGATTTTTTATGGAGAACCGAAGGATGCTAAACGAATTTTCTTTATTGCAATAGTACTGAGTGCTGCAATAGGGTTAAAGCTGATTTCTTAATAAAAAGGCCAGCAGGTTTGGTTGGCCTTTTTATTTACTTTTCCAAAGGCACACTGAATAACACATATTTGCCAGTCCACATCTGGCTTGTTACAATAAGTGTTTTTTCGCCTTTTTCAAAGAAGAAACCTGCTCCGTTTTGTTCGATAAAGCTCCAGCCGCTTTCTGCCATTTTTTCTTTCATTAAATCATACGCTTTTCCCTGTTTCATTTGTGCCATGTACCAAACATGGCTGTTTTCCTCTGCAATCTTCGTCATTTTGTAGACGCTTTTTTCTCCTTTTGCAGCTGCTTCACGCTTCGTAATCGATTCAATCGGAAGGTCAGGGTAATAAACTTTTGAGTAAAATACGGATCCTGCTAAGCCTGCAAACAAAACGATGATTGAGATCATCCATTTCTTCAAAAATCTCTCTCCTTCAAAGCGGTTTACTATTCAATTCAACAGGGACCCAGTTTTTACCTTCTCTTACATATAAACATAAACTATAATAATAATATTAAATCCTTATAAGCAGGGCAGGTATAAAATGAACAAACAAACAATTGTTTTTACAGGCGGCGGTTCTGCGGGCCATGTGACCCCAAATATCGCCATCATAAAAGAACTATCCAAAGATGAATGGAACATACATTATATAGGTTCAAAAAAAGGCATAGAAAATGAATTAATTTCAAAAATGGGGATTCCTTACAATGGCATAAGCAGCGGGAAGCTTCGGAGATATATGGATGCAGAAAACGTGAAGGATATTTTCCGCGTATTAAAAGGGATTATGGAAGCAAGAAGCTTGTTGAAAAAAATAAAGCCCAAGCTTGTTTTTTCAAAAGGAGGCTTTGTTTCCGTTCCTGTTATCATCGCCGCCAGCTCATTAAAAATTCCTATTTATATTCATGAAAGTGATTTGACTCCGGGATTGGCCAATAAAATCTCCCAGCGTTTTGCTACTAAAATCTTCACCTCCTTTGAAGAGGCAGCAATGCATTTTCCAGCTAATAAAACAATTGTAATCGGTTCGCCAATAAGGAGAGAGATTTTTTCCGGTAAAAAGGAGAGAGGTAAAAGGTATCTTGATTTTACAAAAGATCTGCCGATTTTAACTGTCATGGGTGGAAGCCTTGGAGCTAAAAAAATAAATGAAACAGTAAGGGATTCCCTTGAGGTGCTCACCGCAAATTATCAAATCGTACACCTATGCGGAAAAGGACAGAAAGATGACAGTTTGGATAACACCGCTGGCTATCGGCAATTTGAGTATGTAAACGAAGAACTGCCGGATATCCTGGCCGCTTCCGACACAGTTGTTACACGGGGCGGTTCAAATGCCATTTTTGAATTTCTGGCTTTGAAAATACCCATGCTTATTATCCCTCTGACAAAAAAACAAAGCAGGGGCGACCAAATATTAAATGCGCAATCTTTTACAAAAAAAGGATACTCACTAACATTGGAAGAAGAGAAATTAACAAAAAACAGTCTTATTCAATCGCTGGAAAACCTCGAAAAAAACAGAGAAAAAATCATAAGTACAATGGAAACCTCCCCAATGGGAGATGCTCTGTCTGTCCTCATTAAAGAAATCGAAAGAAATCGTTAATCTTGAAATATTTTTCAACAGCCGGCAGCTTAATATGCCGGCTTTAACTATTTTTTGCGTAAAAAAGAACTGATCAACGATCATTTTATGGGAAAGCTCTTTTCTAAAAGATTGTTATTTTTAAGTAGATTTTGTAAATAAGAACATTGATAAATAAGGTTGGGTTGATTGGAGCGCAAGGTGCGAGATCCCCGAAAATGCATCCGCATTTCCTTCGTGCGGTGATTATTTAGAGCGGCTTATTCAAAGTCCAGCGGGAGGAGTGGGACAGGTGAGATCCAGCAGGTGCAGCGCACCTAGGAGGCACACCGCACACCCCGCGGAAGCTTGAGCATCCTGGAGCGGAAATCAGCGACTCCTCACTACTTGTTTAAAAAGCAACAAAGTATGCGTAAATAGCCTTGGGAAAAGAAGCAAGCATGGACGTAAAAAAATAATTTAACATCCTTCTTCAACAAAATTTTCCAAACCGACGTTAATAACATGGATTAACGACCATCCTGAAAGCCTTCTTCCTAATTATGAATCCTGACTCCGAAATTAAGTGTAACAATGCATATGTGCTTAAAAGAACCACCATGAAGACCTTAATCAATGACCGACGGGAATAGGGTCGCCATAAATCCGTCTTGTAAACGATCATCTAAGTTCAAGCATGAATAGGGTCGTCATAAAGCCTTCATGAAGACGATAAATGATGAACAGTCAAGGAATTGGTCGTCATAGAACTCTCATGGCGACGATATTTGATGAACAGTTAAGAAAAAGGTCGTCATAGAGCCTTCATGAAGACGAAAAATGATGAACAGTCTGGGAATTGGTCGTCATACAACTCTCATGGCGCCGATATTTGATGAACAGATAAGAAAAAGGTCGTCATAGAGCCTTCATGAAGACGATAAATGATGAACAGTCGAGGAATTGGTCGTCATACAACTCTCATGGCGACGATATTTGATGAACAGATAAGAAAAAGGTCGTCATAGAGCCTTCATGAAGACGATAAATGATGAACAGTCGAGGAATTGGTCGTCATACAACTCTCATGGCGACGATATTTGATGAACAGTTAAGAAAAAGGTCGTCATAGAGCCTTCATGTAGACGATAAATGATGAACAGTAAAGGAATTGGTCGTCATAGAACTCTCATGGCGACGATAAATGATGAACATCTAAGAAAACGGTGGTCATCAAGCCGTAATGACGACGATAAATGATGGACAGCCCAAAAGATGGTCGTCATAGATATTTCCCCATCCGGTTTGGCTTATGCAAGTCCATCAATCGGTCCCGGTCCCGCTAAACAACATTATTTTCACAAACAAACCTTCCGATTCCCTCCTGTAGCCGAACATCGACCTATATCTTCCTTCGTAAAAAGGGACACCAGTGTTTATATTAATAACGATGGGGTAGAAATTAATACCCTACTTAGTATGTGGGTTAACTCAACTAAATATGTCAATAAAGGTGGTTGCTATGAACTTTGCTTATACGGTAGAAACGAACAAATCGATTGAGGAAGCAATTTCGGATTTGGAAAAACAGCTGAAGGAAGAAAAGTTTGGTGTTTTATGGACGTTTGATATTAAAGAAAAGCTTGAAGAAAAGGGCTTCCAGCTGGATGAAGAGTATAAGGTTCTTGAGGTCTGTAATCCTAAGGAAGCTGAGCGCGTTCTGAAAGAAGAAAAGATGGCTGGGTATTTCCTTCCTTGTAAAATTGTTGTTTATAATGAAGCGGGCCAGACGAAAATTGGCTTGCCAAAGCCGACTGCGCTTATCAGCATGATTGATAATCGAAATTTAAAAGAGATGGCAGCAGACATTGAAAATCGCCTGATTGGCTGTCTGGATAAATCAATCTAAGCACAGATCCATTTGGAGTTATTCTCCTGTATTCTTTATTGTGTTTTTAAAAATACTTAAAAATAGGAAGGAGGGTTTTATTTGTCAATAACTGCTAATAAAGTGCTGGACGCGAAAGGTCTAGCTTGTCCTATGCCAATTGTAAAAACGAAGAAGATGATGAACGAGCTTGAACCCGGACAAGTCATGGAAATTCAAGCTACTGATAAAGGATCCACTGCTGATTTAAAGGCATGGAGCGAGAGTACAGGACATCAATACTTAGGTACAATTGAAGATGGGGATGTATTAAAACACTATGTAAGAAAAGCAAGTGCCTCTGAAGAATATAATGAAACGTCGCATCCCGATGTTGCCTCTTTGGACGATCTGTTAAAAAAGATCGAGGGGGACGAACAGATAAAAGTTCTGGATGTGCGGGAGTCTGCAGAATATGCTTTCGGCCATATTCCAAATGCTGTCTCTATTCCACTTGGTGAACTGGAGGAGCGTTTCAGTGAATTGAATCCGGAGGAAGAATTGCATATTATCTGCCGATCCGGATCCCGCAGCGATCTTGCAGCTAAAAAGCTTACTGAAAAAGGATTTAAGAAAGTTATTAACGTTGTCCCTGGTATGAAGGAATGGACAGGTCCGACTGAAAAATTATAAATCGGGAGGTTTTTACACATGAAAGTAGCTATCATCGCGGCCAATGGCGGCTTGTTCGATGCCTATAAAGTATTCAATATTGCTTCGGCAGCCGCTGCTACAGATGCAGAGGTTGGAATCTTCTTTACATTTGAAGGATTGAACTTAATCCATAAAGAAGGCCACAAGCAGCTGCCAATGCCTGCAGGAACGGAGCATTTTCAGGAAGGCTTTAAGCGTGCAAATGTCCCTTCCATTGAAGAGCTTGTCAGCATGGCTTCTGAAATGGGTGTAAAAATGATCGCATGTCAAATGACGATGGACGTCATGTCTCTTGAAAAAGAACATTTTGTCGAAGGTGTAGACGTTGGGGGTGCCGCATCATTCCTTCATTTTGCAAGCGATGCGAATATCACACTAACCTTTTAAAAAAGGAGGATGGAAATGGGCTCAAAAACAATTTCGGTTAAAGAGCTAGTCAGAAAGATCCTTGACCATGAAAACGTTTTTATCATAGATGCCAGAAACACCGATGACTTTGATGACTGGAAAATTGAAGGAAAAAACGTTGAAGTGATCAATGCTCCCTATTTTGAGCTTCTGGAAGGCGTGGATCCAATTAAAGATCAGCTTCCAAAGGATCAGGATCTTTTTGTTGTCTGCGCAAAAGGCGGTTCTTCCGAATTTGTCGCAGATCAGCTTGTAGAAGCAGGTTTTCCAAATGCCTTTTCTGTTGAAGGCGGAATGAAAGCCTGGAGCGAGCATTTGGAGCCTGTAAGAATTGGCGACTTGAAAAGCGGCGGCTCACTTTATCAATTTGTACGGATCGGCAAAGGCTGCCTTTCTTATCTTATTGAATCAAATGGAGAAGCAGCCATTGTTGATACAAATAGGATGCTGGAACCATATGAAGAATTTATCCAAAAGCATAATCTAAAACTGAAAGCGCTTCTGGATACTCACCTTCATGCAGACCATATTTCCGGCGGCAGAAAAATGGCTGAAAAAGAAGGTGCTGAATATTACCTTCCTCCTAAAGATGCAGAGGAGGTAACCTTCTCCTATAACCCGCTAAATGACGGCGACGAAATAAAGGTAGGTAACGCTGTTATTTCTGCGCTGTATTCACCAGGACACACAATTGGAAGTACTTCTTTTATAGTCGATGACCAATATCTTTTAACAGGAGATATCTTATTTATCGATTCTATTGGCCGTCCTGACCTTGCCGGAAAAGCCGAAGATTGGGTAGCTGATTTACGGACAACTCTTTACAAGCGCTATAAGGAGCTTGCGGATGAGCTTGTTGTGCTTCCTGCCCACTATATGACCATTAAAGAAATGAATGATGATGGCAGCATTTCAGAAAAGCTTGGTGTCCTTTACGCTCAGAACCATGGTCTTAATATCGACAGTGAAGAAACCTTCCGTAAAACAGTTACAGAGAATTTGCCTCCGCAGCCAAATGCCTATCAGGAAATCAGAGAAACTAATATGGGTAAAATTGACCCGGATCTTGAAAAACAGCGGGAAATGGAAATTGGTCCAAACCGCTGTGCGGTAAGATAATAATCATATTATAAAAAAGACAAACAGCCTATAATGACTGTTTGTTTTTTTCTTTATGTAATACAATATAGGAAGAATTTAGAACATTTAGATCTATTGAATGCAAATGAAAATTATGAAAGTGACATCTATGAGCCCCCGCTGGATTAGAACATTAAGCTGGATATAGAACAGCCATTTTATTTAGAAAGGAAATGCTAAGATGACTTACCATGAAAATTGTCCATTCTGCCACCCTCAAAGGGATCCTCATCAGCATATCATTTTTGAAAACAACACATGCTACTACCTTCAGCATGATAAGGAGCAGGATGTATTGGAGGGAAGCGGAGTCATTGTCCCGAAAGCCCACTATAAAGATGCCTTTCACTTAGCGGCTGATGAGTGGAACGATACATATGAATTATTGCAAAAAGCAAAGGAATACGTTGATAAAAGGTACTCACCGGATGGATACACTCTTGGCTGGAATGTTGGAGAGGCGTCAAACCAAACGATCCTCACTGCCACCTGCACATAATCCCCAGATATAATGATGAGCCACATGCAGGTAAAGGAATAAGGCATTGGCTTAAACAACCTGATAATAAAAGAGTAACCTTGAAATAAGATCAGCAAAAAACACACAGCTGCTTGAACTGTGTGTTTTTTGCTAAATCAGGCTGCTTTAACAGGTTTTTCCGGGGAATTGTTTTTAACTCCCAGCACATCAAGCAAAAAGACGAACACTGGAATTCCAACAATCAACCCCCAAACGCCAAAGAAATGCTCCGAAAAAATCAGGACAATAAACGTATAAAATACAGGCAGATCCGTTTTGGAAGACATAAGCTTTGGATTTAAAATATATGCTTCTATCGCGTGAATGACCATAATAACAAGAAGGATATAAAAAACCTGGATGAATCCGCCAAGTGAATAGGCGATCGTACTAAGCGGAATAAGAGAAATGATCACACCCGCAACAGGAATAAGACCTAGCAGAAATATAAGAATTGACAGTCCCAAAAGATGAGGGAAACCCATAACCCATAGTGCCAGGGTTGTTAATGCACAATTGACAAGCGCAATGACAAACTGCGCCTCTATAACCTTTCCAAACGTCTGCACGAATTTTTTGCCGAAGTATTCGATTTCATTATAAAAGTCTGCGATTTTACTGTATTTAAATTTCATTGTAAAATCAACGAGCTTTGGTTTTTCAAGCAGAAAGAATAAACTTAGGATTAAGGAGAGCAAAATTTGGACGGCAATATGGCTAACATCTGAAAAGTATTGCAGCAAAAATGCAAACCCTTGCTCAAGATATTTCGAAATCTCATTTGTTTCAAGCATTTGAACAATATAGGTGATCATAATGTTGTCATGCTTTTGAGTGTAAAAGCTTTCAACCTGGGTGAAGAGCTGTGATATTTCTGATACTATAATGGGCAGGTATTTAGTAATCCCTATCGATAACATGCCAATAATCGCTAGATACAGGCTTACTACCGTTAACTTCCTATTAAATTTAAATCTTGATAAAACCAGCTTCACAAGCCTGTCCATCAAGAATGAAAAGATAAAGGTAATCAGAATCAAGTTAATCATGCTTCTTAGCAAATAAAGCACCAGTACAATAACCCCGAAGATGATAAAACGTTTCAATCCATTATGGTTAAAAAATGATTTCAAGCTTTCCATTCTCATTCCTCCACATTTTCTTATTTATATAGATTTCCCTTAAACAGTGTGGAGGCAGTTGCTCTGAAACTTATGGGGAGTCATATACTTATGGATATTAGGAACAGGAACAAAACCAGCAAATTCAAGCTTGCTGTGTGCCATATCCTTAAATGTAAAAACTTTTGCGGCAATTTTCTTAAAAGCAGCCACGGAAGCATTTTTCGATGCTGCATTTTTTAAAACAGCTGCATCAATTACGATGGAATCACCATTGATTTGTTCCTCTAACTCAATCCAATCGCTCAAATCCATCGTTTGCTGCATAGTTGAAGACAAACCAGATATGAATAAAACCATGCTAAAAAATATGTGCGCCAACTTGTTCATCCTCTTAAAAAATTCACTTTATTTATTATTTTATAATACTTTCAATTTTTATTATATAACTAATTGCACGGTTAAAATAAAAATTTTAACACATTGATAAAGGATGATGATTTTGGGTAAAAAATATGCCGTTATTACTGGCTGTTCTGGTGGTTTTGGTACCTTAATGGCCATAGAATTGGCTAAAAATAATTTTCATGTCATGGCGACAATGAGGAATATGAAAAAAAGCAATTTATTAATGGAAAAAGCAAATGCAGAAGGAGTACAGGAGTTAATATCTGTTCACGAATTGGATGTTACCTCAGCAGAATCAATAGAAAATTTAAAAACATTCCTAAACAATCTCCCTTCAGTTGATGTCCTGATTAATAACGCGGGCTATGCTGGTGCTGGCTTTGTAGAAGAGATTCCGCTTGATGAATACAGAAGCCAGTTCGAATCGAATGTTTTTGGAACAATAGCTGTTACACAAGCCGTTCTTCCGTTTATGCGCAAGCAAAGAAAAGGAACGATCATTAATATAAGTTCCATTAGCGGAAGAGCAGGATTTCCGGGCTTATCTCCATATGCTGCTTCCAAGTTTGCAATCGAAGGCTGGAGCGAATCTTTAAGGCTTGAAATGAAGCCTTTTGGCGTGAATATCGCATTAATAGAACCAGGCTCTTTTAGAACAGGCATTTGGACAACTGGAAAAAAAGTAACGGAGCAATCAATGAAAAAAGACTCTCCCTATTATGCTTATATGAGAAAAATTCAAGATTACCTGGATAAAAGCGAGCCTTTCTATGGAGATCCGGTAATAGTAGCAAAAAAAGCGGCCAGCATCGCATTGGAGAAAAATCCAGGGTTAAGACACCCAGTTGGAAAAGGTGTACGAGCAAGAATAAATTTGAAGAATATGCTGAGCTGGAAGACCTGGGAGAAAGTAATTATGAAAACTTTGTACAAAAATTAATTAGAAAACAGATACGAAGTAATCAGCAAACATATGACAAACAAGGCAAAAGTGCCTAGCAAGAGAAAGCTTGATATGAATAAAGAAATTTGTGCGTTCTTAGCTTTAAGATGTTTCAAAATTTCCCTTTTTTTATTCTTTTTTCTGAAGTTCCCAATCCCTGATTAATTTTCTAATATCAAGAGAAAATAAAAAAACTAGTCCATTAATCATCTGGGGGGAGATGGAATGAAAAAGGGAATGAAAAAAACTTTAATCATCGTACTGTCATTCATGACCCTGCTGATTGTCTGGAATCAAACACAAGCGCAAGTATCCGGGCCTCCAACCATTCACTTGCGTCTAATGGAAACGACTGACCTGCATGGGAACATGATTGGATATAATTACGAAAATAAAAAAAAGACGGTAGAGTTTGGACTTTCCAGAACGGCGAACCTGATCAAACAAGCCAGGATGGAAGTACCAAATTCCCTTCTTTTTGATAATGGAGACATATTGGAAGGCAACGCACTCGATGAATATGCCTACAGGAGCCATCCGTTGGACCTGGCCAATGTCCATCCGGTTTTTAAAGCCATGAACACTTTGTTATACGATGCGGCTACAGTCGGGAACCATGAATTTAACTATGGAATTGACTTTATGGAAGAAAGTTTAAGGGGTGCAAATTTTCCTTATATAAATGCCAATATATATGTAGAAGACCGTAACCATTTTGAAAATGATGATCTTAATTATTTCAATCCTTATACGATTCTTGAAAAAGAGGTGACAGATACAGCAGGGGAGAAGCATAAGCTTAACATTGGCGTAATTGGCTTTATCACTCCTATTGTCGCTGAATGGAATAAGGAATATTTTCGAGGCAATCTAAAAGTGAAAAATATTAAAGAAACTGCCGAACATTTTATCCCAATCATGAAGAACAAGGGTGCAGATATCATTGTGGCTCTTGCTCATACTGGACTGCAATCAGATAAAGGATTGGATGAGAAAAAAGGCAACTCTGTTTATGCTCTAAGCAAGGTAAAAGGCATTGATGCCATTCTATTTGGCCATAGCCATTCTGTCTTTCCTGTAAGGGATGAACTGCAGAAGCTGCCGGGAATTGATTTGAAAACAGGGACCATAAATGGAACGGCTGCCGTCCAGGCCGGGTATTGGGGCAATCACCTGGGACTCATTGATTTAAAGATTGTCGAACGAGAAGGCAGCTGGAAGGTTACTAGCAGCTTATCCTCGATTAGGCCAGTCTATCGTACAATCAATAAACAAAGCAGACCAGCTATCCCGGCAGATCCGCTAATTGAACAAATTATGAGAAAAGACCATAAAGAGACTTTGGATTTCTTGAGGGATAAAAAATAGAACCCCGCCCATTGGAGGGAGGGGTTCTCACATTTAAAAATCATTCTCGGTATCTCTTGTAGATGGGTCTGTAATTCTGTTTGTCGATTCCGGTATAGCATCATACACAGCGGGATCTACATCATGGATGGATCCATCTGCAAGTGCATTAAATAAATCGTAAAGCGGCGCCTTAACTGTTTCTTTCAGCATACCAGCTTGTTTCTGTCCTAAAGTCTGGCTTTGCCCTTTAATTTCCATCAGCATAATTGCTGCATCATTTAAAGCAAAGGCACCAAGTGCTGTACCCGGAAGGTTGACATCAGGATACTTCTGGATGGCACCAAAGTGGGAGAAGCCTCTTTGCAGTGTCTGAGCTGCAAGGGCATTCACCTGCTTGCCTAATGTAAGAACGTCCTCATCTACCTCATATTCCTTGCCTGTAAATGGATCGGTATATGGGTCGGCCACAACAGCTGCAAGCTGAATCGGAACAGAGCGGTTATCTTCATCAGACACGGTATTAAAACCGCGGTGATGAACATCTACATAGACATCCGGGCGCAGATCCTGGAATACACTCGTAACCGTTCTGGCTTCTGCTGTTACGTAAAATCCGCCGAAGTTACTGTTATTGGTATCTTTATCATTTAGGAAAGCTTCGACTTCACCTTTATCCTGCTCTTCGACTCTGAAATCCAGGTTCGGGTTATAGTCACGGTTCTGGTCGTATCCAGGAATTCCATATACGACCCGTCCATTATTATTCTGAGCTCTTTCACTGCCGTCACTGTTATAATACCATGGAGCTTCTGTACCTGCTGGAAGGTCAATGTTCTCCGGCAGCCATGTTTGGTGAGTATACCTTGTTGGATACCACTTGCCTTCATATTGATTATCTGCACCTTCCGGATTAATGCGCGGCATGATCCAAATAGAGACCTTATCCAGCATTTCATTTACTTCTTTAGAATTAGAGGATAATTTTTGGATGATATCAATTGCCGCTTCTGCGCCAATTTGCTCGTTTCCGTGAATTTGTGCCGTAATCAGCACGCGTTTTTTATTCGGATCTGCATCTCCAAATTTTACAACATATAGAGGCTCGCCTTTATCTTCTTCCGTTTGGTAGCCATCAGGAGACTGATTGGAATAGCCGGCAATTTCAAGCTTCATTTTGCCTTTCGAAGAAGCCTCCAGCTTTTCGAGTGTTTGACGCAGCTCTTCATTAGACATGTAGCTGGATAAAGAAATATTTTGTTCATTTTCAATGTATGGGCCGTTAGGCTTTGACTGTGGATCTGCAAGAGCTGTTGACGATGCAATCATTGATAGTGCCAGTGCTGCAGGAATTACTGCTTTAGAAATTTTCTTCATTTTTCATCCTCCTCATAAAATAATTTCTATGTAATGCGAAAATTTCGTGTTGCTTAATAAAGAGTTTAATAGATAAAAGCAATAAAGTTAATTGAAAATACAGTATTTTATAAAAACGAATCAAAAGACACAGAAACCTATTAAATCTTTTGAGAAAAAGGAACCAACTGGGATAGGATATTATTACCAATAAAATAAGAAAAAGGCGCCCAAGAATCAGGACGCCTCTTTCTTATAAAACTGCTAAATCTTCATTCTTCAAATCCGTGATAAACATATGGCCGGGTGCATGTGTGATCATGATTTCCGGTTTTACATGCATAGCAACTGCCTGAGGGGTGACACCGCAAGCCCAAAATACAGGAATTTCGCCATCCTGAATCGTGACAGAGTCCCCAAAATCAGGCTGATAGATATTTTTTATGCCGATGGCTTCCGGGTTCCCCATATGGACTGGAGCACCATGGACAGAAGGGAAGCGGCTTGTTACCTGCACAGCTCTGATTGCATCTTTTTCCTTCATTGGCCGCATGCTGACAACCATTGGACCTTCAAACCGGCCTGCTTTTACACAGCCAATATTTGTTTTATACATCGGCACATTTCGGTTTTCCTGGATGTGCCTTATAGGGATATTGTTTTTAATCAGTGCCTCTTCAAACGTAAAGCTGCAGCCCAGCAGAAATCCTACCATGTCTTCATTCCAATAATCGCTTATATCTGTCAGCTCTTCAGCCAGCTCGCCGTTCCGGTAAATCCTGTATTTAGGAATATCTGTTCTAATGTCAGCATCAGGAGCAGAGAGCAGCGGAACAGGAGATCCAGGTTCGGTGACGTCAATGATGGGACAGGATTTCGGGTTTCTTTGGCAAAAGAGCAAAAACTCAAATGCCATTTCCTTTGGCAGAATGGCCAAATTTGCTTGAATATAACCATTTGCCATTCCTGATGTAGGCTTGTCCCAGCCCTGGCGGCGGATTAACTTACGTGCTTCAGCAGGACTCCAAATAGAAGGGTCGCTCATGAAAAATTCTCCTTTCAACCTTATTTAAATAACTGAGGGATACCATTTATTAATGAATAAACACCCATATAAGACATGGCCGCAACAATTATCACGCCAAAAATCGTCATCCAAAGCGGATGCTTATAATCACCGACAATTTTGGTTTTATAGGCAGCAATCAGCATGACACCTAAAGCAATCGGCAAAATTAAACCATTTAAGGAGCCCACTAAAACTAAAATCTTAACAGGTTTTCCGATGATGACAAAAACAAGTGTGGATATGGCAATAAAACTTACAATCAGCCATTTATGATATTTTTCCAGGACCGGGCTGAAGGTACGTATAAAGGAAACAGACGTATAAGCTGCGCCGACTACAGACGTTACAGCGGCAGCCCACATCACAACCCCGAAAATTTTATAGCCGATATTGCCTGCTGCCAATTGGAAAACGGAAGCAGGAGGGTTGGATGGATCGAGCGCCAGTCCTTGGGATACAACCCCCAATGCAGCAAGGAACAGGAATATACGCATGACAGACGCAATACCAATCGCGCTGATGGAGCTTTTTGTAACTTCAGGAAGAGCTTCTTTTCCTTTAACCCCGGCATCAATCAAGCGATGCCCGCCAGCGAAGGTGATATATCCGCCAACTGTTCCCCCAACTAAAGTAATAATGGCAAGAATATCAATTTTATCAGGAGCGAATGTTTTAACAACAGCTTCGCCAACTGGAGGCTGTGCAGTGAACATGACATAAACGGTGAGGGCAATCATCACAAAACCTAAAATCTGCGTAAAGCGGTCCATCAGCCTTCCAGCTTCTTTAACAATAAAGATCCCTATCGCCAGGATTCCGCTTAGCAAAGCACCCATTTCAGGGGAGATGCCAAAAATAACATTGGTACCCAATCCGGCTCCGGCGATGTTCCCAATATTAAAAGCCAGACCGCCCATGACAATAAGGGCAGCGAGAAAATAACCAAGGCCGGGAAGGAGATCGTTCGCAATATCCTGGGCCCGTTTCTCGGAAACAGCAATAATTCGCCAAATATTCATTTGCGCACCAATATCAATAATGATGGATATTAAAATAACAAAGCCAAAACTGGCTAAAAGTGTTTCAGTAAATACAGTTGTTTGTGTCAGGAATCCCGGTCCGATGGCCGATGTGGCCATTAGGAACGCGGCACCCAGCAATAAGCTCGCATTTGTTTGCTGTTTCATTCAGTTTCCCCCTGTATTGTTTAATTTTAAGAAATATAGCTCTCCGACCGCCTCTTTTTCGTGAAAAAGGCGATCCAAGGAAGTGAAATTTATGTTTATCGTCAACTTTGCAAAAAATATCATCAACATTGCCAATAAATCGTCAACTCTTCGTTTTTATCATCAGCTTTAGCCATATTCATCAACTCAGACCTAAATATGATTAACCATTTATTACAAAAAATCACTAATTTTAGCTACCTTTATCCCTGCATCCTTCAGAGCAGTTGGAATATATTTGGCAAATTCAAGTGCGCTTTCACCATCGCCGTGAATGCATATCGTGTTTGCTTCTATAGTAACTTCCGTGCCTTGAATAGAAGTTACTTTACCTTCCTTTACCATCCGGATTACCTGATTAACTGCAGCTGTATGGTCTGTAATGAGGGCATTGCTTTCTCTTCTGGAAGTAAGCGAGCCATCTTCCTGGTAAGTACGGTCTGAGAACACTTCATGGGCAGAGCGGAGGCCGATTTTTTTCCCGGCCTTCACAAGCTCACTGCCAGCAAGACCAAATAAAATCAATTCAGGATCCACTTTATAAACCGCTTCGGCAATTGCCTCGGAAAGAGGAGCACTTTTAGAAGCCATATTGAATAGGGCTCCATGCGGCTTAACATGCTGAAGCTTGCCGCCTTCGGATTTGACAAAACCATATAATGCCCCGATTTGGTAGACTGCCAGGTCATAGGCTTCCTGGGGTGTAATGCTGATGTCGCGCCGTCCGAATCCCGGAAGATCCTGCAACCCAGGGTGTACGCCGATTCCGACGTTTTTATCCAATGCCATCTTAACCGTTTTGCGCATAGTGGCAGGGTCGCCTGCATGAAAGCCGCACGCAATATTTGCAGAAGTAATATAGTTCAGGATTTCCTCATCCCGCCCCATTTTATACGCTCCAAAACTTTCACCCATATCACAATTAATATCAACAATATGCATCTCATTATCCTCCTATCTGGTTTTCAAATAGATTCCTTGCTTCAATTCTTTTAATTTCCTTTCCCTCTCGAGGTACAAGTGCTGAGCCTTTTCATGCGATATTTCCACAAATCTCAGCTTATCACCGGGCTTGGCCTGTGCAAGCAAAGGGAGGTCGGCAAAAGCGACTTGGCCGATTTTTGGATAGCCTCCAGTTGTTTGCCTGTCCACAAGCAATACAATCGGATTTCCATCAGGCGGAACTTGTATTGAACCAAAATTGACTGCCTCGGAAATCATTTCGGCTGGTTCAGATAATGAAAGGGCAGGGCCCTTCAGTCTGTAACCCATTCGATCTGACTGTGCTGTTACTTCAAAGTCAGCACCGATCAGCTTTTTCTGGCTCTCCTTTGAAAAAAGCTCAAATTGGCGGCCCTTTGTGAAGCGGATGAACGGATTGGATTCAGAATTCGGAATGAGCTCGGCTGTGATGGACCAATCACTTTCCACAAAGGGGTGATTTTGTAACTGTCGTGATAAATATTCCGTCATTTTATCTGATTGGTCTGATGGCGTCCCCCAAACAAGCTGGTCACCAGCTTTTAAAGATCTTCCTTCATAACCGCCAATGCCAGCACGCAAATAAGTGGCCTTGCTTTTCATTACTTCAGGTACAGAGAAGCCGCCGGCAACAGCCAAATAGGCACGGCAGCCGCTCTGTGTGTAGCCGAATTTAAGTTCGCTGCCTTTTTTCACAAAAATAGATCTCCAAGCTCGAACAGGCACGTTATTTATGGCTGGAGATAGATCCCCGCCGCAAATAGAGATAAGGGCATCTTCTTCAAAAATGATTGTAGGCCCCAGCATGGTTATCTCCAGAGTAGGTTCATTTTCAGCATTACCTGTCAGCAAATTAGCCATTCGGTGTGCAAATGGGTCCATCGCTCCGCTTGCAATTACACCAAATTTTTGGAACCCGGTTCTCCCCAAATCCTGTATGCTTGAAAGGAGACCCGGTTTTTTTATTTTAAGCATTACTCTGTCTCCTTCCAATTCTCGTATTCTTTCAGGCTAATCGGGAAAAATTTGATTTTATCCCCGGCTTTTAACAAGGTAGGGGAATCATGATGCGGGCGAAATAATTTGACAGGAGTTCGACCAATCAGCTGCCAGCCGCCAGGTGTTTCGATCGGATAGATCCCAGTCTGCATGCCTGCAATCCCAACCGTCCTTTCCGGAATTTTCAAACGGGGAGATTCCCTTCGAGGCGCAGCGATTTTCTCGGACATGCCTCCAATAAAAGGGAAGCCTGGAGCAAACCCAATCATATAAACCAGATAGTTTCCAGAAGAATGAATGTTAATGACTTCCTCCGGTGTAATTCCATTATGGTCTGCAACATACTCCAGATCCGGACCAAATTCACCGCCATAGCAAACAGGAATTTCAACAACCCTTGCATCTGCAGCTTTGCTTGCTTCTAAACCCTCCATCAGCGGTTGAATCAGTGAACAAACGTGGTCATATGGAAGCTTGTCATTTGAGAGCTGATAAATTAGCAGCGGATCATAAAAAATGCTAACAGTCGAAAAAGCAGGGATGTACTCAGTCATCCATTCCGGCGGCTGATTTTCAAGGACTGCTGTTAAGGCCTGAACCTTTTCGTGCGCCTCCTGGCTAATTTCGTTCCCAAGTTCAATGAGGACGGCATTCTCCCCAAGAGGGTGTATAGTGTATTCCATTTTTTCACCTGCTTTCATAAAAAAACTATTCTGGTAATAGTAATTAGCTTTAGAAGTTTGCATAAAATAGAAACTTATTGATTCTCTAATACAAATGTTTATCGGTAATAATACCGGTATTATATAGATAGTTTATAACCAATGGTTTCCATCTACTCAACAACTTACGCTAACTAAATATATTATTCTATAATAGACTGAAAATTCTTTTTGTGCAAATTGTCCTGCTATACATCCTTCTAAGCTAGGAAATTATGTAGCAGGTGATTGTAGCGATGATTAATGAAACCCTCTAAGAAGAGAAGTAGAATAACGAAAAATGAACCTCCATTTTCTTCATAGTTTACGAAACCTGCAAATATGGGAATACAAAAGAGACATTATGATTTAGGGAGAGATAATTGTGGGTGCAAAAACAGAAATTAACCTGTCCGGAAGATTTGAGGCAGCTTTTAACCGTATTCATAAAGCCTTAAAACAATCTGCCAAAAAAGCCAGGACAGATAAATTTTATAAATTGATTGAGATACAAAAAAATCATTCGCTGATTCGATTATACGAAGATGATTTATTTCAATTTGCAAAACTTCGAAATGCGATTGTACATGAAAAAATAGATCTCGATTATTATATTGCCGAACCTCATTTGGAGACAGTTGAAAGGATCGAAAGGATTGCTGAAGATTTTGAAAAGCCGAAGACAGCACTGTCGATCGCCGCGACACCTGTTTTTTACTTTTACGAAGATGGCAAGCTGTCAGATGTTTTGGCCATTATCAATAAGTTTTCACACTCCCAGTTTCCCATCTATAATAGAAAGGAAGAATACTCGTGGCTGCTGACTTCAGCAGATATTGTAAAATGGATGGCCGAGCATTTTACAGAAGATTCGATTCAGCTGAAGAAAGTGCAAATAAAAGAGCTATTTAACAAAAAATCGAAGCATCAAATAACGTTCGTCAGCAAAGATACTTCCATTTTTGATTTAGAGGACTTATTTGAAGAGTACAGGTGCAAAAATGAAAAACTGGAAGGCATTATTGTTACTGAAAAGGGTAAGCCGACAGAAAAGCCAAAAGGGATCATAACTGCCTGGGACCTTCTCGAAGCGGATGCCGAAAATTAATATGAAAAAAGGTGCAAACCGATTGGTTCGCACCTTTTTTCAGTCCCCATAAGGACGTTTACAGGAATCCTATTGCATCAGGCCAAAGCGGATTAGTGTGGGCCTATCCTGCACTTGCATCCCCGCTGACCTCAGTGCAAAGATTCCTTTCTTTGCAACGCCAAACGAATACCGTGAAGTCGCTGTAAACCTAATCATGGCTTCAGTCCCTCCTTTTGGTTTTGGCCTTGCATTATTACTTTTTCCACGATTTTGAAAAATAAAACATCTTTAAATACCTCTGTAAAAATGCGATAAATATGCTAAGATAAGGTGATAGCTAAATAGAAATCCGTTTGATTACGGTAGAGGTTCTAGCTACCCTCTTTAAAAAACTAAGGAAAACAGGTCTGCTTTCTTAGTAGTCCTGTTTTTCTATTAAAAGGAGAATTTCTTATGAAAAATGATAAAGCGCTTGTTGTGTTCAGCGGCGGGCAGGATAGCACCACATGCTTATTTTGGGCAAAAGAACATTTCGCAGAAGTGGAAGCAGTCACTTTTAATTATAATCAGCGGCATAAGCTGGAAATTGAATGCGCACAGCAAATCGCAAAAGAATTGGGCGTTACCCATCATATACTTGATATGTCTTTACTAAACCAATTGGCGCCAAACGCATTAACACGTAATGATATCGAAGTGAAGGATGGGGAAGAGGGGGAACTGCCTTCCACATTCGTACCCGGCAGGAACTTGTTATTCCTATCTTTTGCTGGCGTGCTTGCCAGTCAAATCAATGCCAAGCATATCATTACTGGTGTATGCGAAACAGATTTCAGCGGATACCCGGATTGCAGGGATGTTTTTATAAAATCACTAAATGTAACACTTAATCTTTCAATGGACCAGCAGTTTATTATTCATACGCCATTAATGTGGCTGAACAAGGCCGAAACATGGAAGCTGGCAGATGATCTGAATGCGCTTGATTATGTACGTAAAAAAACGCTCACCTGCTATAACGGAATCCCTTCTGATGGCTGCGGCGAGTGTCCGGCATGCCATTTAAGGCAAAAAGGGCTTGAAGAATTCCTCCAAGAGAAAGGGGAGCTGTAAGCCATGTACGGATTCAGAATTGTTGATAAACTTCAGAAGATTGACAAGGATATTAAGCGCGATCAGCTAAAATATCATCAAAAACGTGTTCTTGTCAGTAAGGAATTCACCTTTGATTCCGCCCATCATTTGCATTGCTATGAAGGCAAATGCAAAAATTTGCATGGCCACACATACAAAGTCATTTTTGGCATCAGCGGATTTGTTGATGACAGAGGTCTGATGATTGACTTTGGTGATATTAAAGAAATCTGGAAAAATGATATTGAAGTTTTCCTTGACCATAAGTATTTGAATGAAACACTACCGCCTATGAATACGACAGCAGAGAACATGGTTGTCTGGATTTATGAAAAAATGGCGGAATCCCTTCAAAACCGGAAGGATCAATATATTGGGGCAAGGATGGAATTTGTACGCCTTTACGAAACTCCTACCAGCTTTGCAGAAGCGAGAAGGGAGTGGATGGAGGTTGAGTAAAATCCCTGTTCTTGAAATTTTTGGGCCGACCATCCAGGGTGAAGGAATGGTTATCGGCCAGAAAACAATGTTTGTCCGTACAGCAGGCTGTGATTATTCCTGCAGCTGGTGCGATTCCGCATTCACCTGGGATGGAAGCGCTAAAGACAGCATTCGTCAGCTGGATCCGGATGAGATTTTGAAGGAACTGAAGGAACTTGGCGGCGACGGTTTTTCTTTTGTGACAATCTCAGGAGGAAATCCGGCTCTTCTGAAAAACCTCGATGAGTTCATTTCATTACTGAAAGCAGAAAGGATTAAAGTCTGCCTCGAAACCCAGGGAAGCCGCTGGCAGGATTGGTTTTACGAAATTGATGAACTGACCATTTCACCTAAGCCGCCAAGCTCAGGAATGAAAACAGATTTTGAAATGCTTGATTCGATCCTCGAAAATCTGCAAAGAAAAGGCGATAGAGATAAACATGTCTCCTTAAAGATTGTTATCTTTAATGATGGTGACTATGAGTATGCAAAAATGGTCTATCAGCGCTACCCGGGTATTCCATTTTATCTGCAGGTAGGGAATGATGATACGGCTACTGCAGATGACCAGGATCTGATCCAAAGACTGCTTGGCCAATATAATTGGCTCATTGAGAAAACGATGGCTGACCATGATTTGAAAGATGTAAAAGTCCTGCCGCAGCTCCACACCTATATTTGGGGCAATAAGCGGGGAGTATAGCTTCTTTCATATACCCGTTACATACATTATGTGCGGGTTTTTTTCTTGAGAGCCTTTATACATCCAAGGTATGAATATCCGCCATTTGTGCTTTTTCTCGAAAATACAATCAACGAAAAAAGCTGCCAGACATTGTGTCCGGCAGTTTTTTTCGTTTGAAAGATTTCCTCAATCCCAGGGAATGCTAGCCAAAAGGAGTGTGGAAAATGAAAATATTCATTAGCTTTCTGTTACTGATTTTTTCATTAGGCAGTACGGCAGGTTACACCGCTGCTGCTTCGCCAAAACCCGAGCTGGCCATTGTCATTGATGACCTGGGAAACAATATGAAGGGTACAGCAGAAATGATGGAACTTCCAGTCACCTTGACGGTAGCCATCATGCCTTTCATGCCAACGACAAAAGAAGATGCCGAAATGGCTAATAAGAATGGCCATGAAGTCATTGTTCATCTCCCAATGGAACCGAAAAGAGGCAAGAGAAGCTGGCTTGGCCCTGGAGCAATTACAACTGATTTAAGCAATGAAGAAATCCGCAAGAGAGTAGAAGATGCCATAAAAGAGGTCCCGCACGCTGTCGGCATGAACCATCATATGGGATCAAGAGCGACAGAAAATGAGCGTGTCATGAGAATTGTTATGGAAGTTTGTAAGAAACATGGTCTTTTTTACTTGGACAGCAAAACAACCGGCAAAAGCGTGGCAGGCAAGGTGGCAAATGAAATTGGTGTTCCTTATGTAGAGAACCATATTTTTTTCGATGATATTTACACCACAGCACACATTACTAAACAAGCTGATCGGCTGGCAGAAAAACTCGTAAAAAGCGAACGAATTATCGCTATAGGGCATGTTGGCATCACAGGCCCCAAAATGGTATCCGTTTTGAAGGATTATATCCCTGTTTATTTACAAAAAGCCAACATCGTACCGCTGTCAGAACTAATCCCCGGCTACGAACTAATTGACGATGGACCATAAAAATAAAGCTGCAAACCCGAAGAGGTTTGCAGCCTTTATGGTGTGTAATGAAACTGGTCTAGTGGTGGTATAGGTACCTGGTACTGAAAGGGGGCCGCCCACATTCCGGTCTGGTTAGTCCCGCAACGAAGCGAAGTTAGAAGAGGTGGGCGGCCGTGAATATAGTATATGCAATCAGCGGAAAAGGATGCAAAAAACCTTCCTGCATTTTGGCAGGAAGGCTTTTGCAGCTTACTGGTCTAGTGTGGTATAGGTACCTGGTACCTTTTTGAATGCCAGATACATCATCGGGACGATGATCAGGGTTAGGATAACCGAGAACAGGATGCCAGAGATGATCGTGATGGCGAGCGGGGTAAATAAGGCATCGCCGCTTACTGCTACTGGGATCAACGCTACAATGGAAGTGAGTGCTGTTAGCAGGATAGGGCGGATTCTTGTACGGCCTGCTTCTACAACTGCTTCTTTTATAGGCATTCCATTTCTTAGTCCCTGTTCCATAAATTCAATCAGCACGACAGAGTTTCTAACTACAATTCCGGTCAATGAAACCATACCCATAACGGCAAGGAAGCTGATTGGCGTTTGTGTGACAAACAGCCCCAAGATTGCACCTGCAATCGCCAGATAAACAGCAACCAGAACCAGAAATGGAATTCCCAGTGAGTTAAACTGGAAGGCTATCAGCAGGTATACAAGAAAGATGACAATGATAAATAAAACGGTAATCTCAGCAAAGAAATCATTTTGCGCCTGATTTTCTCCACCTACTGAAATGCTATAATCATTATCATTCAGATTTTCTCGTTCATCTTCAACGACATTTTGCACATTTTCCTTGAAATTCTCCTCGTCCTTTGGGAAAGCTCTGATCGTAATAGCACGATCTCCATTTAAGTGAGGAATCCGTTGAATTTCTTCAGTTTTTTCTTCATCTACAAGAGTGTCAATGGACACAAGGGCTGGAGGACCACCCTGGGCATTGCCAGACGCAATTTCAAGCTCTGAAAGATCAAGAGCTTCATCTTTTTCACCTAGAAGGATACTCATATCCATTTTGGTAACTCCATTGTCAAAAGGTTTAAGAGGAATTCCTTCAGTTGCAAGACGAATTTGCTCGCTTATCTGGTTAACCGTGATTCCATAATCCTCTAAAAGCTCCCGATTTGGTACATACTTTAAGGTAGGCTCAGGATTGCCAATATTATCGACTACAAAGTCGGCTCCTGCTTTTTTCATATCTTCAGTCAGGCTATCCCTCAGCTCCAAAAGCTTCCCGATTTCCGGTCCTTTAATCGTTACCGTTACAGGAGCGCCAGCAGGAGGCCCCTGCTGGATGGTTTCCATAAAAATTTCAGCATCCGGATATTTATTCCGAAGCACGGAAGACCAGTCATCAATCAATCCCTGCGCTGTCTGGCTTTCCCGATCTACCCGGGCTACTATTTGTCCGGTATTAGGACCCGTTACCTTGAGGGAGCTATTAAACAAATTTGGCAGCCCGGTTCCAGCAAATATGCTCGTTTCCGTTACACCCTTATCACTCAATAGTATTGCTTCAATATTTTCAAGCTCATTTGCTGTTTCCTCAAGAGTCGTTCCGATCGGCAGGGAAACATCAATCGTTACTTCTTCGCGGTCAGCAGCAGGGAAAAATTCAAACGGTGTTAATACAACCAATCCCATAATAACTGTTGTAAAAAATAATCCAAGGATAGAAACCAGTTTTGGTCTTTTTGAAAAAGGCTTTAAAATTTTATCAGCATAAAAATCGGATGTTTTATTCAATGGTTTGCCTAATAAACCTGGTGCATCTGAAACCTTTTTGCTCGTTTTTCTATAGAGCATAAAACGCAGCATCGGCACAAAAATCAGCGCTACGAGTGTCGATGCCAGAATAGTCGTAATCAGGACTGTTGGCAATGCACGGATAAATGCTCCATTGCCCCCTGATAGAAAGACGAGCGGAAGAAATGTAAAAACGATCGCCAGTGAAGAGGTGACAATGGAAACCCATATTTCTTTTGTCCCATTTACAGCGCCGGCCAGGGCGTTATCACCCAGCTTGTAGCGTCTTTGTATATTATCATTCACTACAATCGAGTCATCAACCAGTATACCTAATGCGATGATTGCACCAATGACTGATATTTGATTTAAATCCACCTCCGCAAACGGAAGGGGAATCAGCCCCATTAAGATAGAGATTGGAATGGCAAGCGCCACGACAAAAGCACCAGATGCCGTTAAACCAAGCGCAGTTGTTAAAATAACCGCAATGACTGAAATGGCTAGTGAAAGGAATAATCCATCAAATATATCTGTCACCAAATTAGCCTGAGAGTAGTAATTCTCTAGTGTTACATTTTCAGGTAACCCTGTACTGAGCTCCTTCACTTTTTCACTTACTCTTTCATCAACAGACGGGATATCCTGGCCTTCTTCTACAAAAGCGGTAAACGAAATAGAAGGCTTTCCGTCTAGACTAACAATATCTTCTTTCTCCTGTTGAACAATTTCAGCCTTTCCCACATCTCCCAACAGGACTGATTCCCCTTGAGGAGTCTTTCCGACAAATACAGCCTCAATTTGTTCTTCAGAAGTAAAGTGATCAACAGTCAATTGCACAACTTCTTGATTTATTTCCTGTTTCCCGATAGGAGTCGGGTAATATTCCTCGTTAATTGCCTCGATCACATCAGGAAGGATAATGCCCTT
Source organism: Cytobacillus sp. C11.1 (assembly GCF_058145115.1). Lineage (NCBI taxonomy): Bacteria > Bacillati > Bacillota > Bacilli > Caryophanales > Bacillaceae > Cytobacillus > Cytobacillus sp. C11.1. The sequence goes on from NZ_CM176935.1 coordinate 3,521,973, forward strand.
TGCTTTTAATAGCTCAGGATCCATCTGGATCTCTATTTCTTCTTCAGGTAGACCTTTAATTGCTACTCCCGATACACCTTTTAAGGATTCAACTTCCTCTTTCCAGCGAGTTAATTCTTTTTTTAATGGAAGAAGATTCTCCATATCATTACTTGTGAGATGATAAGAGACGATTGGCATTTTAATCGTTGACTCATTAATTTCGGGTTCAAATGCTTCCTCAGGAAATCCGGCAGCTGTATCTGATACTGCCTGACGGACATTACTGAAAACTTCTTTTTTGTCTTCTCCGTCGGATACGGTTACGATTATAGCGGAGAAGCCAGCGGCCGAAGAAGAACTGATTTCTTCAATTCCATCAATAGACAGCAATTTTGATTCCAGGGGGTTTGTTATATTTCGTTCCACACTATCTACAGTAGCACCGGGATAGACAGTATTTACTGTGCCAATATTGACAGTGGTTTCAGGAATTTCCCTTTGCGGAAGCTGAAAAAACGTAAACACGCCAATAATAACAAATAATAAAAACAAAATGATAAAAATTTTGGATCGCTTCAGTATCCATCCTAGCATATATGTTCCTCCTCAGGGTATTGACTCTTGGGTCAATTGATGAATAAAATAGATTTAAACCTTTACAAAACAAGGAAATATAATTGACTCAATAGTCATTTTGCATGTTTCTGAAGGTGGAGTCAAGAATGAGTGTGCTGGGTTTAGATACTAAACCAATTTATGTCCGAGGTGCTGATATGAATAAAAGAGAAGTCATTTTAGAAACGGCAGTTGAGCTTTTTGCCGAGAAAGGATACAGCCATACATCTATGCAGGAAATTGCCGAAGGAGTGGGGATTTCCAAGGGCTCATTGTATTCCTTTTTTACATCAAAAGAAGATCTGATCATTTCGATCTATGAACATTATCAGCAGCTTGTATTCGAGCGAGTTTTCATTATTGGTCTTGACGGGGATCTGCCGCCGAGGGAAAAGCTTGAGAAACAATTTGAGGTTCAGTTTGAGGGAATTCTGCATTATAAAGCTTATATGAAAATGCATATGCGTGGCGAAACAGGGACGAATAACAAAAAAATTTCCGCCATGGAACACAGGATGAGAGGCCGCTTATTTTCTTGGCTGCAAAATAGCTTGCTAGAACTTTACGGAGAAGAAATAATTAATTATAAATGGGATCTGCTGTTCATGACGCAATCCATCTATCGTACCTATATGATGCTCTTGGTGACAGGGCAGGCAAAAGCAGATCCTTCTGCTATTGGCAGACACATCGTAAGGCAGCAGGATGTGATGGCAAATGACTTTCTAAATGGGAATAGCCACCCCATCCTTAATGATGAAATGATGCAGAACTTTGTCGTCGATATGGATAGGGAGGGGGCCTTTGTTTCTTTTGAAAAAAGGGAGCAGGCCTGGAAAACACTTTATAACAAACTAAACAAACTGGATCCTTCTCAATTTACCAGCTTAAAGGAAATTGCCAACCGCATCTCTGAAGAAACAAAGAAATCCCGTCCTGAGAAAGTGGTGCTAAAAGGGCTTTTCGCTTTGCTAAAAGAAAACGAGGAAGTTGCAGTCGAAGCAAAAGCCCTGGAAGACGTGATTCTCTCTGTATAATTAAGATCTTTACATGTAAAAAATAACATTGTCATCAATTCTTTTTAGGATTGCGGCGATGTTATTTTTTATCCTGTTTTCCAAAAACTGATGAGGAAGTTTGTCCGGCTTTTATGCAGGGTATGTAAGCAATATAAACAAAAATGGAAGGAGAGGTTAGGATGCTTTGGACGATTGCAGGTATTTTGCTTGTATTATGGATACTCGGATTAATATTTGAAGTAGCAGGTGGCATCATCCATCTACTGCTAGTAATTGCAGCCATCATTATTGTCGTAAACTTTATCAAAGGCCGAGCATCAGGCAGGGGATAGGAAAGAAATTCAAACAAAAAAGCCTTCAATGAAGGCTTTTTCTATGCCCTTTTCCTTTTTATAGCGTCATCGGAGAACACCTGTAATTCCCAGTACATTGTATTCCATTTGTTTCATCCATAAAAACTATTACTCAAAACGCGGAAGCAAGTTTCTTTTAACTTTCCTCAAAGTATAATGCCTAATTCGGTTGGTGCCGGCCGGCAGAGTTTACTTTAGCGAGTGAGGTCTATACCTGTTCATCAGATAATTTAAACAATGGCAGCTTGATTGTAAACGTCGTCCCATTATTCTCTTCGCTATTAATATTATACTCGCCCTTCATGCGTTTAATAATGTCAAAAGAGATCATCAGTCCAAGTCCGGTACCTTTTGTTTTCGTTGAATAGTATGGCTGGCCGAGCATTGACAATTGCTTTTGTGAAAGGCCAATTCCCTCATCTTTAATTTGAATAAATGCGGTGCTTCCTTTTTTAAATGCGGAAACCTCCAAAATTCCTCCATCAGGCATCGATTCAATACTATTTTTTATTAGATTAATAAAAAGCTGCTTGAGTTCATTCCTATTGGCATTAATAAAAATATCATTAGAAATCTTAGTTTTAATTTCGACCTTAGCCATGAGAGCATACGACCTCATAAAATCCGCCACTTCAAAAAGCGTAGTCGAAAGCAGGACCTTTCCGGAAACAGAGCTATCCGGACGAGCAAGTGAAAGAAAATCATCGATAATGTGGTTTGTCCGGTCAAGCTCTTCCAATGAAACTGAGATGAAGGTACTCTGATCTGAAGTGAGATTCTGGTCATCCTTAAGCATTTGCAGAAAACCTCTTACCGTGGTCATTGGATTTCTGATTTCATGGGCAACAGATGCTGCCAGCTGGCTAATGGCATTTAATTTATCTGCACTCTTTAGTTTTTCCATCATGGCAGCTTGCAATCGATTTATTTCAATTAAATAAATAATCATGGAAATCGTGACAATTGAAACGATTGAGAACAAGACAAGGTATATAGCTTCGCCGTAAAGCCCCTCCTGAATAAAAATCAGATAACGAGTAATGGTAATCGGTACATAAAATAGCGCTGCTAGACTAAGCTTTTGCCTGAAAGAGCATTTCTGATAATATTTCGAAGCAAAATAAAAAAGAACAGCGATAATCGAATAATTTAAAATCATGAACAGGAGGGATCCTGCTGAAAAAAAGGCTTTAAAACCGATTAATGCACTAATCGTAATAATCCCCGCAACAGGATGGATATAGAAATAAGCCACAAATACGGGTATAAATTTTAAATCGAAAGACTGATCCCCAGCAATTGTAACAGGAAAAGCCATAGTCAAGAAAAGGGATAAAATAAGCGCAACTATAAGAAATGATGGTGACTTACTACCTGCTCTTTGATGAGAAAGGAGGTTATTGGTAAAAGGTATTATCATCATGATCAAAAAATGCAAGATCAAGTCAGCTGCAAAATCATTCAAAAGAACCATGCCTCCATACCTGTTTATCTATTAACTAATTAAACAAAAAGAGGAAAGAATCCTTTATAAATCGGCAATATTTTGATAATAATTTACTTTTTAACGATTATAGTTTACATAATATAATTATAAAAAACTTGACTCCTAATCCGTTCATTCCTTTTCTTGTGCCTTCGACAAACTTCTCCATTAAACAATGATGAATGCCGCTATTGAAATTGAGAATCAAGGCCTGTTCTATCCTCATTTAAAAGCACGTGGGTGCATTATTAAGAATTTTGACGCAGGATTATAAATCTATAATTCTCTAAGAAATTCAACTTATGTTGTCAGGATTAGGGATAATAGCTTATTTTCTCGTTATCTGTCTAAATATGACAATTTATTTTACTAGTAAATCTTATAATGGGCTTGTTTAACAGAAAAAATAGGAGGTGCATGTTTTTTGTCAAAGAGTAAGAAGTGGAAAAGCGGTCTAGTCGTCTTGACAGCAATTTCCGGGCTGGGTTTCTCAACCGTATACCCATCCTTTAGCACACCAACCGCTGCTGTTCAACAGGATGGGCAGCCATTGCCAGTTGAAGAATCTGTATCTGTCGTCCAGCTTGAGGTACCGAATAAGCAGGCAATGGATAAATTGCTTGAATTGGGCATTGATTTGACTCACCGGATCCACGAACATGATGGTGTTATTGAGGCTGATGCTGTTGTAACGCCGACTGAAATCGCTCTTTTAAAAACCTATGGAATTAAAGTGAAAGATACTTTAATCAATGAAAAACAATGGAAGGAAAGAACAGAGGAACGCAGACAGGTACAACAGCAGGAGAATTCAATCACTGCTGCTGAGGATCAGATTACTATTTTGAGAGCCAACCATTTTACAAATCAATCTGGCACGTTTTTATACATTGAAGCGAAGTCTAGTGCAGGAGAAACATCAAGCACCGCTTTGACTGCACACTGGGCAGAGGATGGTGTTGAGAAATCAGCTGCACTCAGCAGGAAGGTAGATATGGGGGAGTATCTATACCACTATTTGCTTTTGCCTATAGATCAGATACCGAATCAAGTAAAAATTGAAAGCAATCTGGGCGGTACAGCAAGCCAGTCTGTAACAGAATGGCTTGGCGATGATAAGCCTGGAAACCCGAAAAAGCATTATGTAAAAGACTTTGTAGACCATTATATGGACCCCACCGAACTTTATGAACGGGCTGAAAAATTGGCAGAGGAATTCCCTGATTTAGTTGAAATAATTGAAATGCCGAATAAAACAAACGGTTACCGCAGGAATGCACAGGCGATCCTTGGCAGTACGACGGATAACAGTGTAGTAGTGACATCAAATGACTGGGGACATGAGGGCGGAAATGAAATTACTGTAGAATTCAGGAATACAGGTGACACCTCTTCTCCTCTTAAAGTATTGGTTGAAGACAAACGGATTATCGTGGAATTAGCTACCGATTCTAACGGGAATTCGGTAAGCGCTGCCAGAGATGTTGCAGCAGCAATTAACTCCCAGGCAAGCGATCTGGTAACTGCCACTACATACAGAGGGAATAGTGGATTAGGGAATGTTGTCCCAACAGAAGCCCAGTTAACGGATAACCTTAAAGCTCCGGAAAAAATCTCAAGAGATCCATTCACTGTAAAAGCCATTCGAATTGGAAAGCATCGTGACGGTTCAAAGCCCGGTGTGCTTGGTTATGCACAAGAGCATGCACGTGAATGGGTGACTCCGCTGGTTACGATAGAAACAGCAGAACGTTTGCTTCGTAACTATGCTCATGATGGAGAAACGAAAAAATTAGTAGATAACCTGGACATTTTCCTGGTTCCATCAACGAATCCGGATGGGGCACATTACAGCTTCTATGATTACAATATGCAGCGGAAAAACATGACCAACCACTGCGGTCCAACAGCATCTGACCCCGGGCGCCGAAATAGCTGGGGAGTGGACTTGAACCGTAATCATTCAGTCGGTTCAGCGTTTGATGGTTTTATTGGAGCTAGTACTACAAGCTGTACGAGCACCACATTTGCCGGGCCTGAAGAAACTTCCGAACCAGAGGCACAAAATCTGGTCTGGCTGGCAGATCAAAACCCGAATATCAAATTTGCGATGAATATCCATAGCTACGGCGGTTATTTCATGTGGTCTCCAGGTGCCTATGATGCTAACCGCACGACACTCCCCAGACCGACTGCAGGGGAAGAAGCCTTCTATTGGGCAGCATCTGATCATATTTTAAATGAAATCCAAGATCACCGCGGCACTGTTATTTTACCAAGCCGTACAGGCCCAATTCCTGATGTATTATACTCAGCAGCAGGCAATTCAGCTGATTATTTATGGTATGAAAAAGGCATCTACGCATGGAACTTTGAAGTTGGCGCTGATTTATGGGATGAAGAAGAAGATCGCTGGAGAGCAGTTGGATTCCAGCCGGACTTTGAAGAAGGCCATGAAGAAGCAATGGAATTTGCCAATGGCCTTATCGGATTGATTGAGGTTGCCTATAACCAATCCAAGGATAAACAGCCTCCGTCTACAAAGGCTGTGCCTGGCAAAGGAACCTTTAATGGACCCATGAATATTGAGTTCCAAACAAGCGAACCAGCCAGCATCTACTACACACTGGATGGAACCAAGCCAACTTTTGAATCCAATAAACTGCAGCTAAGCGGAACCCGAGAGCAAGCAGAAATGCTTAAAATTGAAAACACAACAACCATCAACTGGTTCTCCGTAGACGCAGCCGGCAACATCGAAAAAAATTACAACCCGGTTGAAAAAGGAAACAACTACAATTCTGCTAAAATAACAATCAAATAACTTAAAAGCCCCAGCCTAAACAAACTTTCAGGCTGGGGCTTTGATCTTTTTATGCTAATTAAAAGCTGCTCTTTGCGGAGAACATACAAATACCGGCCATACGCTGTTTTACCGGCCAATTATAGAGGAATACCGGCCAAAACCGCGGATTTACCGGCCGATCGCAGAACAAAAGCTGAGAAACAAGGAAAATGGTTCAGGGGTAGATGACAGCTTCGTTGCTAATGTCACTGAATAACTACCATACCCAAGAGAAAGCAGACAATTTCGTCGTTAATGCCTCTGATTAACTACCATATCCAAGGGAGAGCAGGCAATTTCGTCGTTAATCCCACCGATTAACTACCATACCCAAGGGAAAGCAGACAATTTCGTCGTTAATGCCTCTGATTAACTACCATATCCTAGGGAGAGCAGGCAATTTCGTCGTTAATCCCACCGATTAACTACCATACCCAAGGGGGAGCGCGTAATTTCGTCGTTAATCCCACCGATTAACTACCATACCCAAGGAGGAGCGCGCAATTTCGTCGTTAATCCCACTGATTAACTACCATATCCAAGGAAGAGCAGACTATTTCGTCGTTAATCCCACTGATTTACTACCATATCCAAGGGGCAGGAGGCAATTTCGTCGTTAATCCCTCTGATTAACTACCATATCCAAGGAAAAGGAGACTATTTCGTCGTCAATCTCACTAATGGAAACAATCCATCAAAGAAAGAGGTCACTTTGATGTGTAAAAGCACCCGATTACGAACTTTTAACAAAACAAATCAATAATCGCCGTCAGCGAAACATATACCCCTTAACAATAACAAAGCCGGCCCCCATTCAGGGCCGGCTTCACTTTTAAGCTATAACCATATCAACATTTAATTCTCCTACAATCTCCTGAACCTCTGTACCTTCCAAAGTCTCTTTTTCAAGAAGGGCTTCTACAAGATTCTCAAATTGCGGCTGATGGTTTGCAATTAACAGTTCGCATCTTTCCAGCGCTTTTTGGAATAGATCCTGCATTTTAGCTTCTTTTTGTCCTTTGTTAAAAGTAAGCTCAAAGCCGTTATCCAGCAGGCCTGTATCGACCATTTGCTCGATAATATGCTTAGCTTGCTTAACATCACCGCTGACGCCAATGCTGTGCTCACCGAGAATTAATCTTTCGGCTACACCGCCTGCAAGAATCATGGCTACTTGATCAAGCAGCTCGCTCGTTGTGGAAAGATGAAGTTCCTTTTGAATTGGAGCTACATATCCAAGAGCTTCACCACGTGGGATAATTGTTGCTTTACGAACAGAACCCGGCTTGGTCAAAGCTGCAACCAATGCATGGCCCGCTTCATGGATCGCCACACGCTGCTTAGTTCCTGCATCTTGCAGGGCACGGGTAGTGGTACCAAGAATCGTACGGTCAAGCGCATAATCCAAATCTTCTTTTGAGATAATTTCCTGGCCATTTCGTACAGCTCTTCGGCTTGCAGTTTCAAATAGTGAATGAAGATCTGCGCCAGAGAAGCCTGAAGTGCTTTCAGCTAAATCACCAAGAGTCGTCATAACATCTTCAGCCAGCAATCTATTTTTCGTATGGATATTGATAATCTCTCTTCGGCCCTTTGTATCAGGAAGCGGGACATTAAAGGAGAAGTCAATACGTCCAGGGCGAAGGAATGCTTCGTCCAGCATATCTTTTCGGTTTGTTGCTGCAATGAACAAAATCCCGTCATTGGAATGTCCGCCATCAAGCTGGACAAGAAGTTCTGTTAATGTTTTTTCGCTTTCTTCTCCGCCATGCTGCTTTCTTCGGCCTGCCAGTGCATCCACTTCATCGATAAACACGACAGCAGGTGCGTACTTTCTTGCATTTTGGAAAAGATTTCTTACACGGGAAGCACCAACACCGACAAATAATTCATTAAAGCCGGAACCGCTGGTTGAGAAGAACGTTGCCCCAAGTTCCTTGGCAATTGCCTGTGCAAGCAATGTTTTCCCCGTTCCGGGAGGTCCGTATAATAGAATGCCCTTCGGCGGTTTAATCCCCATTTTCAGCGAGCGTTCAGGCTCTTTTAAAATAGAAAGAGTTTGCATAATTTCCTCTTTCATTTCTTCCTGGATGCCGCCCACATCTTCAAGTGAAATGGAAGGAAGGGGCTTTTGCTTTGAAACACTTTGCTTCATCGTATTTGTAGCGCCCATTCCGCCTTTTCCTGATTTATATAAGTAAATTCCGATGGCTATGAATAATAAGACCAATCCGCCAAGAATCCAAGGCGTATACGGGCCTGTTGTTGCGAAAGTATATTGTATATTATAGGTTTCTACTAATTTATCAACCATTTCACTGTTAGGAGGCACATGTGAAATATACTCTCCATCAGGGGCAGTAATTAGTAGCTTGCCGTTTTTATATTCCTGTATTGCAACAGTCTTTCCATCCTGGGAGGCAATGAGCTTTTCCACAGAAGAAAACGGGACTGTCACTTCCTTATTTCCTGCTTGTACGGTCCAAATAACCGCTGCCAAAATCACCGTGACTACCAATAAAAGCGAAACAATCGTCGAAGGTTTCTGTAAACGTGATTTCAACTAATTCCCTCCTTATTGAACATATTTTCATTATAAGGAAAAAGAAAAGTTATTTATAGGCTTTTACACTTTTTAAACGTTGTAAATTATGGAAAAATAATATTTTTGCCGCTAAAGTGTGCTATAACAGGCCGGGGAAGATGCTTATTTGTGAAAGATATGTGACAAAGGAATGCACACAATAAGACTAGCTCCACTCCAAGTATAATCCGGACCCAAACAATATTATTTTTAGAGATTCCCAAAACAAATTAATTATCTCGAAAGTAGAAAAAGCTATCAAACCCCGTTTTGCGTCTTAAGTTCATATAATTGGAAGTTAAAAGGAAAATCATTGATAATAGAACTTATTACCTTATAAATAGAAAAAGGTGTAGGGAATGAACAACCAGCAGGATTTTACGAAAGGGAATATACTTAAACAGCTCCTTATTTTTTCAGCACCCATCATGCTGACAAATTTGCTGCAGGTTTCCTATCAATTTATTGACAGTTTGTGGGTCGGAAATTTGCTTGGAGCTAATGCTTTGGGAGCCATAGCGGTTTCAGGGACTGTTATTTTTACTGTGCTCTCCTTTATTATCGGGATTAACAATGCTACTTTGACCATTTTGTCTCAGCAAAAGGGAGGAGACAATGAAAAGGGGCTTAAGAGATATTTAAATGCCTTCGTCGTGATTTTAACAGTCTTATCCATAGGACTCGGCTTGGCAGGATTTTTATTTTCTGAAAAAATATTGGTCTTCATGGGGACTCCTGCGGGAATGATTCCAGACGCAGCAGCTTATCTGCAAATTAATTTTCTCGGCATTCTGTTTTTATTTGGCTATAATTTTCTCGGCACTGTACTTCGTGCTCTGGGAGACAGTAAAACCCCATTATACTTTGTGTTCATTGCGGTGATTCTGAACGCAATTTTGGATCCGCTTTTCATTTGGACCTTCAATCTTGGAATAGAAGGGGCTGCGTATGCAACCATTGTATCACAGGGACTAGCTTTCCTGGCTGGCATAGTGCTTATTCTCCGCAAAAATCTGGCACCATTCACCATGCCTTCATGGCCGCAGAAGGAAGAGGCAGCATTAATTTTCAAACTTGGCATTCCATCTGGTCTGCAAATGACCGTTATTTCAGCTGGGGTTATGGCCATTATGAGTGTTGTCACATCGTTTGGGGGAGATGTGGTTGCCGGATTTGGTGCAGCACAGCGGATTGACAGTATCATTATGCTCCCGGCTATGGCTTTGGGGACTGCTGTGAACAGTATGGCAGGGCAGAATATTGGCGCTAATGAATGGGATCGCGTTCACAAAATTGCTCTTTACGGAGTGATTTATAATCTTGTATTTATGCTAATCATCGCTTTGCTAACGGTATTGTTGGCCGAATATGGAGTCAGCCTGTTTATCCAGGAAAAAGAAGCGCTGGAGTACGGAACTGAGTATTTAAAAATGATTGCTTTCTTTTATCCATTGCTTGGTATTAATTTTATCCTGAATGGGATAGTAAGGGCTTCTGGAGCAATGTTTCAGGTGCTGGTACTCAACATCATTTCTTTCTGGGTTCTGCGCTATCCTTTGACATATCTTTTTTCAAAATTTATGGGGGAGAATGGCATTGCTGCAGGCATGGGTGTCAGCTTTGCCATTAGCAGTGTAATTGCATTTATTTATTATCGATATGGCAAATGGAATGAGCAAAAACTCTTTGAGGAAGGTAAATAAACACTTTTCATAGATTAGAAAACAATATATAATAAAATGGAATAATTTGATAACGTTACCACAAGGGGAGCATTTTGCTGAGAGTGAACACTTTGCTGTTCTGACCCTTTGAACCTGTTAGATAATGCTAGCGCAGGAATGTGGACTAAAAGGCAGATGGGATCACTCTGCCTGCTTGTTCTCCTTTGGGGTATCGTCATACTTTTGAAGGGGATTTTTTTATGAAAAAATTAAGCTTGGCGGCGATGATTGAAGCATCCTTTTTCGCAGCATTTGCGATTATCCTGGATTTTTTGCCATCTATTAAACTTTCGCCATCGATATCTATCTCTGCTGCCATGATTCCGATTTTTGTACTGGCATTCAGATGGGGCATTAAAGTAAGCTTTATAGCAGGCTTATTATGGGGCATCCTGCAGATTGCGATGGGTGATGCATGGATTGCTACACCACTGCAGGCTTTTATTGAGTATTTTGTTGCTTTTGCTTTTATAGGAGTAGCTGGTTTGTTTTACCTTCCAATCCAAAAACAACTTCGCAATGAGAACAAGAAAAAGGCACTTGGCTGGATTGTATTGGCCATTTTTGCAGGAAGCTTCGCCCGCTATTTCTGGCATTTTATTGCAGGTGTTCTCTTTTTCGGAAGCTATGCACCAGAGGGAATGTCACCAGTTCTGTTTTCCTTCCTGGCAAATGGCGCAACCATGCTTGGAGCAGCCATATTATGCTCCATCCTGGCGGTATTATTAATTTCATCGGCTCCAAGGTTGGTTATTCGAAAAGCTGATGGCAGCATCACAGTACAAAAGCGGGCTTCTTAACGATAGAACCTCTTGGGATCATCCATCCGAAGAGGTTTTTTTTATTGATGCGGGTAACGAACTCCTGAAAATTGGGTATATTACTCAAAAAGGAGAGTGATTGCCTTGTCAAATTCCTTGCAAGGAAGCATTATCTCTGGTGTATATGACGCGGAAGCCAGTGCTTTTGAAATTCATAAAGTTAAAAACTTCAACACCCAATCAGTCCTTAATAAAGTACAGTGTGAAAATTTGTACCGATACTTATCACTTCATGAAGATGATGAGGATGGACAAATCATTACATTATATGACCAAATGCCTCTAATGCTGACACGCCAGGAAATTTGCAGCTTAATGAAAGATCTGGAACAAATTAAGAAGCTATATCAATAGAAGAAACTAGCGTTTTGCTCAGGGCAAAACGTTTTTTCTTGCAAAAAATGTTTGACAATTTTGTGAACAAAGTTAGAATATTTAGTAAAAGGGGATGAAAATGATGAAGGAAACTCAGCTAAAAGTTATGCTCTTTTTTAAAAATATGGCAGGAACAGGTATAGTGATTGGGTTAACAGTCCTTATAGCCAGTTTTTTTGTAAGCGGTATCAATGGGGAATATATCTTTTCAATTGGATTAAGCGTTATGGTGTCTTCCATGTTGTTCTTCGGCTTTGGCCTATTTATTCATTTAATGGAAGAGATGGCGGAAGGAAGCAAGGGAATTAGATAGCTGCTAAATTTATGTTCTGAATGATGATATAAAACATAATTAAAAACCGGCTCCCTCGTTGAGAACCGGTTTTTCCATTTTTATTATAAGATTTTAGTGGGCATGGCCTGAGCTCAAAACCCAAATCGACCCTGCCACAATAACCACAGCCATGAAAACGCCGTAAAAGATATTAAGGACGTTCGTTTTGCCGTCTTCGCCTTCACGCAAATGCATAAACATGAAAAGCTGTATTCCGGCTTGCATGATAGCCAGGGAGCCGATGATCCACATAATCACTTTAAAAGATAAGTCTGTTTTTAAAGCAATACCTGCTGCACCGAAAGTGAGTATAAGTGAGAAAACAAAACCAATAACATGACTTATTGGGAAACCTTTCCTAGTCTTTTCCATTTAGCCCACCAACCCTTTTAAATATACAAATGTGAAAATAAAGATCCACACTACATCTAGAAAGTGCCAATACAGACCAATAATAAAGGTTTTGCGTGCGGTAACTGGTGTTAGTCCCCGTTTTGCCAGCTGAATAATAACCATGATGGCCCAGCCGATACCAAGTGTGACGTGCGCACCATGAGTTCCGAGCAGAACAAAAAGACTTGAAAGAAAAGCACTTGTCTGCATTGTTGCACCTTCATGCACATAATGGATAAATTCGTTAATCTCCATGAATAGGAAGCCTGCGCCAAGTACAAGTGTAATTATTAGCCATGTAATCAGCCTTTTCAGATTATGCTGTCGCATTTCAAAGATGGCCAGTCCCATCGTAAAGCTGCTCGTTAAAAGGAGAAGGGTTTGTATCATTACATCCTTGATAACAAAAATATCTTTATGTGTTGGACCTCCAGCATAGCGCTCATAAAGGACTCCGTACACACCAAACAGAGTGGCGAACAGAATAATCTCTGCACCAAGAAAGATCCAAAAACCGAGTATATTCAAGCGGTTTTGTTCTGTTTGGTATTCAAGGGGCAGTGTTGTATCTACATTAGCTGACATCATTATGCACCTCTCCTTCAACATTTCTCCAAGTGCTTTCTATCTTTTTGATCTCATCTTTCTTTACATGATATCCTTCATCATAATCAAAGGAACGAATAATCAGCCCCGCAATTATGCCTATCGCAGCAACGACGGCTGCAATATGCCATTCAAATACAAGGAAGAATCCGGCAACACTGAATACTGCACCCATGAAAATAGGGAGTCCGGAATTGCTTGGCATGTGAATTTCTTCAATCTCGCTATCCTTTAAAGTTAAGCCTTCATTATTTTTCTTCATATGCCAGAATGGATCAAGGGTTGTTACTTCCGGCTGTTTAGCAAAATTATAGAATTGGACCGGAGAAGCAGTTGACCATTCAAGTGTTCTTGCATCCCATGGATCACTGGAAATTTTGCGATCCGCATATCTTGCACTCCAGTAAATGTTATAACAGAAGGCAGCAAAACCTAGAGCCAAAATGGCAGATCCAATGGCAGATAATAAAAATAATGGTGCAAATCCTGATTCAACGGAATATGTGTAAGAGCGTCTAACAGCTCCGTCTAAACCAAGGAAAAACATTGGCATAAAGGTTACGTTGAATCCAATTACAAATAACCAGAAATGCCACTTGCCGATTTTTTCATTTAACATAAAACCGAACATTTTAGGCCACCAATAGTAGAGAGCCGCAAATACGGCAAACACAACACCGGGAATAATGGTGTAATGAAAGTGGGCAACCAAGAATAGTGTGTTATGGTATTGGAAATCTGCTGCTCCCATTCCTAACATAACCCCAGTTACACCTCCGATGATAAAACAAGGAATAAAGGCTAAAGCCCATAACATCGGGGTTGTCATCTTGATCCGGCCTTTTCGCATTGTAAACAGCCAGTTAAATATTTTGATTCCGGTTGGTACGGCAATCGCCATCGTTGTAATTGAGAAAATGGAGTTAACCGCAGGACCTGAACCCATTGTGTAAAAATGGTGAACCCAGACAACCATACTTAAAATAGCAATGGCCACGATTGAGAGAATCATAGATTTGTAGCCAAATAATGATTTACGTGAAAAAGTGGCAAAAATTTCTGAGTATATACCAAATGCCGGAAGGATGAGGATATATACTTCAGGATGTCCCCAAAGCCAAAATAAATTGGCCCAAAGCATATCCATACCTCCACCAGAAACCGTAAAGAAATGTGTTCCGTAAAGTCGGTCAGTTGTCATCAGGGCAAGTGCAACCGTAAGGATCGGGAAAGCAGCCACGATAATTACTGATGCAATAAATGATGTCCATGTGAACATCGGCATTTTCATTAAAGTCATGCCCCTTGTCCGCATTTTTAAAATGGTTACCACGAAGTTAATTCCCGAAATCAGCGTTCCGATACCGGCAATCTGCAGGGCTATTGCATAATAGTTATTTGCTATGCTGGGACTAAACTCTTTCCCTGCAAGAGGGAAGTACGAAGTCCATCCAGCATCAGGGGATCCCCCAATAACAAATGAAATGTTAAACAGCATTGCACCACTGAAGAATAACCAGAAACTTAAAGCATTCAATTGCGGAAATGCAACATCTCTGGCGCCAATTTGCAATGGTATAATTACGTTCATTATTCCGATCAAAAGAGGCATTGCCATGAATAGAATCATGATTACCCCATGTGTGGTAAATACTTCATTGTAGTGCTGTGCATTTAGAAATTCCATTTCCGGTCTGGCCGTTTGGGCTTTCATCATCAGACCGTCAATTCCTCCACGGAAAAACATCAATACAGCAGCAATAATGTACATAATACCTATTCTTTTATGATCGACAGTCGTAAGCCATTCTGTCCAAAGCCATCTCCATTTTTTTAAATAGGTGATCCCGGCGATGATTCCTATCATCGTTAGGAGAATAGCAATCTGTGATCCTAGTATTAAAGGGTCACCCGTAATTAAAAGTTCATCCCATTTAATGCCCATTATGGCCACCTCCATGGCTTTCTTTATTTTCTATATTTTCATCATGACCATGTTTATCATTCTCGTTGATTTCTTCGGATTTATAGTTATCTTCTTCTTCAAAGATCTTTCCTTGATAACCATGGCCTCTATAAAGATCCGGGTTTGTATAAGCTTTAGAATCCGGATCCGCGTGGTTGACCCATCCGAGGTGAGTGTTTGAAAAAGTCATTCGTCCAAGATGTGTAGGCTTAAGCAGATCCTCATACTCTTTTTCCGTCAATTGTGGAGCTTTTTCTTTTACTTCATCAACCCATTGCTCAAATTCTTCGTGCGTTTGTGCAAGCACCTCAAATTTCATATCCGCATAACCACGGCCATTAAAGTTTGTATTTTGCCCTTCATAGGACCCAGGGTTATCCGCGATTAGATACATTTCTGTTTCCATTTTCGGCATCGTATACTTCTGGCCTCCTAAAGCAGGCACCCAGAATGACTGCATAGTACTAGCTGATGTCAGTTTGAACAAAACAGGCGTATCTTCCGGAATATTGACATAGTTAACAGTTTCAATTCCTTCTTCCGGATAACTGAAAATCCATTTCCAGTCAGCAGATGTTACATGTATGGTAATAGGCTCTTTTTCTTCATATCCTTTAGGCACGTCTTCAAGAGCATAAAGGGTTTTAACTGTAGGAATTGTCAGGGCGATTACAATTAAGATTGGTATTCCTGTCCAAATAATTTCCAAAAGTGTACTGCCATGCTCCTCCGGTGGTTCATAGTTCATATTTTCAGGCCGTTCACGGTATTTCCAAACGATGTAGCCGAATAATCCAAATACGACTACTACCACGAGAAGCATCCAGATCAGGGACCAGTTTATTAAATCAGTAATGCTTCTTGCAACAGGGCCCTGCGGTTCAAACACAACCATATTGCAGCCGCTTAGAACAAACAAGGGCAATAAGGCTGTTAAAGAGAGCAGAAATTTCTTCATCTGATTTTCATCTCCTTTTGGTAAAAAAAGCTATTGTTAAATAATTCACAAATAATGTGCGGTTTTTCACAAATTTGTAAAAAAATATATTGATGAAAAACCTGAACAGACAATAAACCATTAATAAACCTAGTTATCACTGTGTAAATGATAATAACATAGAGAAAAATAAAAAGTTGTGACAAAAGTGGGAAGGAAATTAATGTAAGCAATAAGTAAGCTAATTATTTTTGTCAAAATACATTTACAACAAGGGTTTGATAGGAAAAATGTATTTTTGAACAAATTTTGAACATTTTTTTAAAGGATGAAAAGAAAAAACAATATAATTTATTCAGGCACCTGTTTTAAGAAAAAACATAGGATAGATAATGAATTCCGCCCAAGGGAGGTTTGAGTTATGTATCCATATCATTACTATCAGGGCAGCATGAATTATCGCCAGAATGATAAATTGGCAGGAGATATTGCAAAGGCTATTAACGGTGAATATGGTGCTGTTCAATGTTATCAAAAGCTTTCTGAAATGGCTTCTAACCAAAAGGAAAAAGACCAGATCTTAGAAATTAGGCAAGATGAGATTAAGCATTTTCAGCAATTCAGTCAAATTTATATGAACCTGACCGGACAGCAGCACCAGCCACAAATGACAGAAGATTGCCCGAACACTTATAAGGAAGGTTTGGATTTTTCGTTTAATGACGAACAAAATACAGTGGATTTTTATTTGGATATAGCTGAGCAGACGTCAGATCCAACCATTAAAGAAGTTTTTAAAAGGGCAGCAGCGGATGAACAGCACCATGCGGTATGGTTTTTATATTTCTTGAATAAGCAAAAATAAGAGCTTTACTTAAGGGCTCTTTCTTTTTTGCTCCGTTAACCTTGACTGTAGATTTCGCTCAAACAAAAAAGGGCCGAAATCAAGATTGTGCTTGAACATAATATATATTTGAACACCCTTTTTTATTGAAAAATACAGAATAGTGAAGTAACATGGATTAAAAAATGAATGGCAGGGTGAGGAAATGATCGACTTACGAAGTGATACAGTAACAAAGCCAACAGAGGAAATGAGAAAAGCCGCTTATAAAGCTGAGGTAGGAGACGATGTGTACGGCGAGGATCCAACAATAAATAAATTGGAGGAAACCGCTGCTGAAATTTTGGGAAAAGAAGCTGCCTTATTTGTTACAAGCGGCACACAGGGAAATCAGATAGCCATTTTGACGCATTGCCGTCCAGGAAACGAAATCATTCTTGAAGCAGAAAGCCATATATTTTATTATGAATCCGGCGCTGCATCTGCATTTGGAGGTGTCCAGACAAGGACAATCAGGGGTGAAAGAGGTGCAATGGACCCGGCTGAAGTGAAGTATGCCATAAGAGGAGAAGATCAGCACTATCCAGAGACGGGCCTGATTTGCCTTGAAAATACCCATAATAGAGCAGGCGGTGCTGCAGTTCCGGTTGAAAATATGAAGGAAATACATAAAATCTCTAAAGAAAATAACATACCTGTACATATTGATGGGGCAAGACTGTTTAATGCCGCAGCAGCATTAAATCTGCCAGCGAAAGAACTCACTCAATATTGTGATACTGTTCAAGTGTGTTTATCCAAAGGATTAGGTGCGCCAGTTGGCTCTATTCTTGCAGGGAGCAGGGAGTTTATTGCTTCTGCAAGAAAGTGGCGTAAAAGGCTTGGAGGGGGGCTTCGCCAGTCAGGGATCATAGCTGCTCCTGGACTTGTAGCATTATCGCAAATGAGAGAACGCTTATCTGAGGATCATGAAAACGCCCAATATCTTGCCGAACAACTAAGCCAAATTAATGGAATTCACATCAGCAATCAAGTGGATACCAATATTGTTGTGGCTGATGTTAAGGACCTTAATATAGATTCTTCACAATTCGTTGAGAAAATTAAAGCAGAAGGAGTTCTTGCAGGTACATTTGGGCCTACTTCCGTTCGCTTTGTAACCCATTATGATGTTTCGAAAAACGATATTGAAAAAGCTATTGCTGCAATCCAAAGGGCTGCAAGCTAAATAAAGGGATTTACTCTTATTCCTTTCTAAAAAGGGTATTGAATAATAACTCCTTTTAGAAAGGAATGAAGAAAATGAAAAACAATGGTGAATGGTATAGTGAGCAAAATTCAGTTTATAAAACTTGGGAAGACAGGCAGGACAAAGAGGTTCTCGGGAAAAATGCTTTATATTATGGAATCCCATCTTTGATCATGATCATATTGCTTATTTTGTGATAAACAGTATATAAAAAACGCATGTTATTTTCTGTAACATGCGTTTTTTTATGCACTCAATACCGTCCTTGCCACACAGGGGATGAATAGTGCTGATGGTGAGCTTGAAAATGGCTGGGATCCCAAATGCTGTGAAACGGGTATCCCTGGTGAACGGGCTGGTACCAAGGCCCATATAACATCGCCGGAAAGCCTTGATAAGTAACCCCGCCATTCATTCCTGTTATGATATATTGCCTCAAAGGTATCACTCCTCATTTGTTCCCTTAACATCAAAATATGCTTTGAAATTCAGGAAGTTCCCATAAGGCAAATTCGGCTTTTTCTCTATATTTCCAACTATACTTTCCTCATTAATCCGCATTATAAGAAAGTAAATTTATTTTAAAGGAGATAAGCTAAAGATGAAGATGCTTTTTAACAGAAACTTTTTGTTAGGCGTATTTCTCGTCCTATTACTTGCAGCATGTAATAATAATGCCGAGCAGGGGATGGATAATGGAAATTTAACAGGCAATGAATTAGAAGAAATAAGCAACACAAATAATGTGAATGTGGAAAGAGAAAGAAGGGGAGCGACTCCTCTTGAATTGCAAAGAGTGAATAATGGCTATCTGACCATTGACCCGAATTCCTACAGCACAGGTATGCCAAGCCAGGAGTACCCCCACAGTGAGTTAACCAATGATGGCGGATTGCCATTTTTCCAATTTGGCGAGGACGAGCAGCAAAATCAGGGAATGGCGCCAGGCCAGCCCGGAGCCGATCAATTTAATCAGCAGCCTTACGGACAGGGAGGAATTGGCGGACAGCAGCCGGCAGCACCAGAGCCGCGAAAGGAAACAAACCAGGCACCAGAAGCACAGGGTGACGAAATCAATAATTTTGAAGCGCAAGTAATCGAGTTAACGAATGCTGAGCGTACAAAGAATGGACTTTCAGCTTTAAAGGCAGATAATCCATTAAGTAATGTGGCACAGGCAAAATCAAATGATATGCAGCAAAAGAATTACTTTTCACATACTAGCCCAACATATGGTTCACCATTTGACATGATGAGAGACTTTGGTGTCAACTACAGCAGCGCTGGAGAAAATATTGCAATGGGACAGCAGACACCACAGCAAGTCGTTCAGGCATGGATGGACAGTGAAGGGCACCGGAAAAACATCCTGAATGGTACATTCACTCATATTGGAGTGGGATATACAGAAAACGGATCTTATTGGACCCAGATGTTTATAAGCAAGTAATAAAAAAGAAATCGGCATTCAGCCGATTTCTTTTTTATTTATTAATGGCTCCAGCTGGTTTTTTATATCATCTACTAACTCATGAATCGTAATTTGACTCTCTGATTGCCCCTTATCAAGAGCAGATTCCAAAACTTTTGCAAAATCATTAAAATTGGCTTCCATTATAAACACCTTCTAGCAAGAGTGATAGTTGATGAAACTATTCCCTGTAAAAGTTTTTTTAAACTTCAGTCACTATATATTATTTAAATATGAAATGGTATGTGACTAATAGTGATTAATCATTCATTTTCATCACATGAAAGTTATTGGACATATAGGTTTACTAAAGAATAAATGTGGGTATGTGGTTTAAAAAAACTTTTTGAGGTTACCCCCACACCGGTTGAGAACGGCACGAATAGTATAGAAGGAAAGAGAAAATATACATAAACCATGTATATGTTGAACGAATATTAAAATAGGAGGTCTGGTTATGAGATTGGTGCAAATGGATATTGATCAGATTTTGGAATCCACATCAGAAATTGCAGAAGAAGATCTTGGCTATATGATCAGACAAGTTGAAATCGATATTTTACTTGAGAGAACCCAGGATTGGTAATAATATAGAAAGAAAACTCCCCGCAATAGCGGGGAGTTTTTTATTGGGCCTTATTCGGGGAAATACTGTTTTGCTTTATATTTCTTTTTCTAACTCCGAAAGAAATATTGGATGAAAGCAATACACCAAAAATAACGATAACTCCGCCTATAACTTGGTAATGATATAAGGATTCAGCTGTGAATAGAACGGCAAAAGCAGTTGCAAAAACAGGTAAAAGATTTAGAAAAACCCCCGCTTTAGAAGCTCCAATTATTGAAACTCCATAATTCCATGATAAAAATGCGACAATGGAGGCCAGAAAGCCTACATAGAGTAAAATCCCAACCGAAAAAGCCGAGAAGGCCGGTCCTATACCAGAAAGCCTGTATTCAATCAAACTTAAAGGCCCCAATATTAAAATACCAAGAAATGAAGTCACATAAAAAGTCGAAAGTGCTGGCAGTATGCCGGAATATTTCTTCCCAATAACTGAATACAAGGCCCACAAAAATACGGCAGTTAAAACAAACAGGTCTCCCGTATTAATGCTCCAAGAAAGGAAAGCATCAATCGAGCCCCTTGAAATGATAAACGAAATTCCGAAAACAGATAAAATAATTCCAGCAATCTGCTTAAGTGAAAGTTTTTCTTTTAAGATAAATATAGCCAAGATTGCTATGAATAGTGGAGTAGTACTATTCACTACCGATGCATTTATAGAGGTTGTGTATTGAAGGGCAAAATAAATAATCGTATTATAGCCTGCCACCCCCGTCACCGCCAAAAGCAAAAGAACAGGTTTATGCTGCCAAAGAATCTTCCAATCTTTTTTGAGGGGCTTTAGCATAAATGGAGTTAATAGCAGGAACGCAATCAGCCATCTGAATAAAGAAAAAAGCAGCGGCGAGAAATACTCAACTCCCATTCTGCCAATAACAAAGTTTCCTCCCCATATCATATTCGCCAATATTAACAAAAAAAAACCGTAATTTTTGTTTGCTGCAGCTTGCACAGATAAAACCTCTTTCCCATCCTGATATAAATTCCATTTTACCTTTCTTCGCAATAGAGTTCATTAATTTCTGAAAATATATCAACAGGAATTTGTAACAATTGGAAGATAAAACCCGTCAATTGTTTTAAAAGGGGTGTCTAAAATGAAGAAAAAGTGGCTTTTAATTGGAGGCATGGCGGTCATTTTATTTCTATTCGTTTCGGTTCTCTTTGGGACCCGGTTAAAAATGATTAGTGATCTAGCTGGAAAAAGTGAAGAACTCATTGTATTGAAAAATAAAGTTTGGGAGGTGGAGTTTTCAAAAGAACTGGATGCTCGAAGTGTGAATAGTCAAACAGTCTATGTGCTGAATCAAGATGGCAAGAAACAAAATGTCGGTATATCATTGGACAGGGACAAAAAGACCGTACTCATCGAGCCCCCAAAGAACGGATATCAAGTGAACTCCCCTCATTATTCGTTAGTTATTACAAAAGGCATTAAAGCAGAATCCGGAAGAAGATTATATCGGTCCTTAGAAGCTGCTTTTACGGTTAAAGAAACTCTGCCGACAATAGGATCGAAGGAAAAGTTAAATGCATACTTTTTAAAACTTCTAAAAGAACAGAAGTATTTCGATGGCAGGGATATGGCTGTAAGCCTGGAAAGCAGCAATGAAAAAAGTGCGGCTGATACAGCTGAGCAGGATCACTCAGAGACCAATGTTCAAGTTCAGGGAATTGACGAAGCCGACATGGTAAAAACAGATGGAACCCATATATATAGAATAAGCGAAGGGAAAGTACAGATTATTAAAGGAGTCCCTGCTGACAAAATGCAAATGGACTCAGTGCTTACCTTTAATCGATCCTTTTCTCCCTCTCACTTATTTTTGGAAGGAAACCAATTAATTGTCTTGGGCCACAGCTATAAAGAGCTAACTAAAAGTCAAGACAAAAGAGCAGCCGATTTACTGATTGCACCAGCATTTCAATCAACGAAAGCCATCGTATACAATGTCAAAAATAAACAACAGCCAAAAATGTTAAGGGAGATTGAAATCGAAGGCAGTTTGCTTGCTTCGAGACTAATGGATGGGAAAGTTTTTATGATTACAAGCCATTATCCCGACTTTTGGATTCTTGAAAGAAATGAAGATGCAGATCTTCGTCCCCGATATTCTGATACTGCCCAAAACAAGGATTTGCAAATAATTGATTATAGAGATATTCAATACTTTCCAGATTCCAGAAATGCAAATTACACAAATATAGCCGTTATGGATTTGGAAGACACAAAAGCAGATTTGGGCATAACAACCTACCTGGGAAGCGGAACGGAACTATATATGTCCAAAAACAACCTCTATCTGGCTGTTCCTAATTACCATCATGAACCTATTACAACAGACAGGGTCTTCAGCCCTGACAGCAGCATCTATAAATTCAACTTAAACGGCAAAAAAGCAGAGTTTCAAAATTCCGCTGAATTAAAAGGAACAGTCTTAAACCAATTTTCAATGGATGAGTATAAAGGAAACTTTAGGGTTGTCACTACCAAGGGGCAAGCTTGGGATGATCGAAACCCGTCAACCAATAACCTCTATATTTTGGATGAAAATTTAAAGCAGATTGGCCAGCTCGAAGACCTTGCAAAGGGTGAGAGAATTTACTCTGCCAGGTTTATGAATGAGCGAATTTATATGGTTACTTTCAAGGAAACCGACCCGCTCTTTGTAATCGATGGTTCCAACCCTCAAAAACCAGTGGTATTAGGTGAACTGAAAATACCTGGTTTTAGCAACTATCTGCATCCATTGGATGAAAATAATCTAATCGGATTTGGCCATGATACAAAGGTTTTGGCTGGAAAGGGATCAGGAAACCAGCCACTTATTACAACAGAGGGAGTCAAAATATCTCTTTTCGATGTTAGCGATATGAAAAATCCAATTGAAAAAGATACCGAAATAATTGGAGGAAGAGGAACTTACTCTCCTTTAAATTATGACCATAAAGCTCTGCTCTTTCACAAAGAAAAGAACCTGTTTGCTTTTCCAATTACTGTTTATAAAAGCGTTGAAGGCAGCCAATTTGAATCCAGATACGAGTTCCAGGGAGCTCATGTATACAGAATAGACGCTCATAACGGGATTCATCTGGAAACAACATTTACTCACCAGGAAACCAATGCAGTGTATGAGGAATGGGAAAATACGATGGAAAGGCTTATTTATATTGAAGATCAGATCTATACTTTATCACCAAATAAGATTGCTGCCTATAATATTAACAGCTACAGAAAAACGGGTGAATTAAAGCTCCCTTAAATGTAAGAAGAAACTGGCTTTTATAGAGCTTGTTTCTTTTTTTTTGGTAAAATTTTTCCATTTAAGTGAATGAGTTTCCTTTTTAAAGGAGATGATAAAGTTATTAGTATATAAATATAATTTTTAATAAAATGGCTGGTGAAAATATGAATGGCAGCAGTATTCCTAAATTAATATCATCTGAAATGGCAATGCTTTGGAATACTTATGTAGCAGACACAGCAGCAGTTTGCTGCATTCAGCATTATATAAATACATACGAGGATCCTGATGTATTACCTGTATTGGAATATGCTTTATCCATTGCCCAGGACCATATAGAAGACATTCGTTCATTGTTTAAAAAAGAAAATTTCCCCTTACCCAATGGATATAATGAAAACGATTGGAGACAAGATGCCCCTAAGCTGTTTTCGGATGTAACTTATTTAAGATTCATGCATCATCTGGGGAGAACAGGATTAAATGCTTATTCACTTGCAAAATCAGTTTCAGCAAGAAAAGACGTCCGCAGTCTTTTTAAAAAATACTACGAACAAACTGAAAATCTATTTGATATGGCTTCAGATGCAATGGAAGAAAAAGGTTATTTTATTCGTTCACCTTATATTGATTATCCAAAAAAAGTGAAATACGTTACCGATTATCATTTCCTGGGAGGATTAGTGGGCAAAAAAAGACAATTGCTCGCGATTGAAATAGCCCATCTTGGAACCAATGTAGAAGTAGCTAATATCGCAAAGACAATGTTGCTGGCATACAGTCAGGTAGCAAAGCAAAAAGAGATAAGCAATTATTTTAAAAAAGGGTACGATATGTGTTTGGAACATGTAGAGTATTTTCTCAATGTATTGAAAAATGATGATGTGGCGTATCCAAGCACCTGGGATGGATCACTTACTGATTCAACGACTTCGCCTTTCTCTGACAGGCTAATGATGTTTCAAATCGCCAGCATCTCAGCAGTAGGTGTAATGGACTTTGGCATCGCAATTGGTGCCAGCGTGAGGAAGGATCTCGCAATCCGCTATGCGAAAATGATGGCCGAGGTTGGCACTTACGCAGATGATGGCGCCAAAATTATGATTGACAATGGCTGGCTGGAGAAACCACCTCAATCACTTAACAGGGAAGAACTAAGAAAGAAATAAAGAGAGACAAGCACTCAATTATGGGTGCTTAATTTGTTTGGGATAATCTGAACTATTCCTATGAATGCAACCGAATAAAATGGGGTAATAGAATACTAGAATAAAAAAAAGGAAAAGGAGCTGAAAGTAATGTGCAAATTGGTATACGCATTCTCTGCTGCGTTACTGCTGACTGCATGCGGGGCAGATGAAGAAGCTAATAATCCTTCAGAAAAAGAAGTAAGTATGGAAGAAAATAATAGTGAAGACTATAACAAGCCAACGAATACAGAGGGGGAAGAGAAACCACTGTCTGTTGCAGAATTGGATGACCGCATTGATGAGGGAATGAATATAGATACTTACTCTGCCGAAGTTCAGTCTTGGGCAGAAAAAGGACAACTTGAAATGGAGGAAACGGTTATTATCGAAGAAGAAGATCCTTCTTCAGCAGATATTCTCCAGCTTGCAGATGGTTTCCTTGGCGTTGCTTATGATGAGAAGGAGGTTACAGAGGTAAAAATGTTCCAATCTGTTGAAAATGCAAAAGAATATTTTGAATCACTTTAAAAAATCCCAAAAGGCCATCCAGTTGACTGGAAGGCCTTTTTTCTTAGTCATGACAATTTACCATAATTGCGGCTACCTGCATTAAACGATCATAGAAGGGACCCGCCGCCGGGTTTTGGTCCAGACCTGTTTCTTTGAAGGCATCTTTCATGCAGCTGAGCCATCTCTCTGCTCTTTTGGGGGTAATTTCAAAAGGCATATGACGCTGCTTCATAGCAGGTGGGCCGAATTCCTGGCTATAAAGCGGTGGCCCGCCGAGAAACTGTGAAAGAAACATGCGCTGCTTTCGCTTAATTTCCTCTATGTCACCTTCAAATAGGGGACTCAATATTGGATCTGCATAAACGCGCGGGTAAAAAGCGTCCACCAACTTTTCAATGGTTTCTGTTCCGCCAATTTCCTCAAATAGAGTCTTAAATTCCTGTACCATTTCTTCACCTGCTTTTTCAACATAATTTACTTAATTTTATTGTCATTATATAGTAGGTATTTTAGCTTAAGTGTGATGTAAATCACAATTTGAATATTTGAAACAATTTTTTCCCTTAACCGTATAGTAAGGAAAGGGATACGAAAGGGTGGATAGTATGGAGAAAAAAGGCTGTGTAAAATGCGGAAGCAGAGATGCGGGACAAAAAGAAGTATCCATGACTGGAAGCGGGCTCTCAAAAATGCTTGATCTTCAGCATAATCGCTTTCTTGTCGTTTATTGTAAAAACTGCGGCTACTCTGAGTTCTATAATAAAAATTCGTCTACTGCCGGTAACGTACTAGACTTTTTCTTCGGCGGTTAAACAACTCAGATGAGTAGAAATCAGTTCAACTAAACGAACTTCCCTCCATGGAAAAAGCGTTTCGCAGATAACCTTAAGCATTGCCGTTCATAAGGCAATGCTTTTTAATTTAACAGATCCTAATAATCCTTAAAGCAGATAATTTTGATATACGAAAAGAATGTGAGAAAATTATCCAGTAAATAATAGAAAAAATATGAGGTGAAAGAATGGAAAATTTACAATCAGCAACAACCTTACATAACGGTGTAAAAATGCCATGGTTTGGACTTGGCGTTTTTAAAGTCCAGGACGGCGATGAAGTGGTCCAATCTGTTAAAGCCGCATTAAAAGCAGGCTACAAAAGCATTGATACTGCAGCTGTGTATCAAAATGAAGAAGGGGTAGGCCAAGCAATTAAGGGAGCTGGCGTGCCACGTGAAGAACTTTTCATTACAACAAAAGTTTGGAATTCAGACCAAGGTTATGAGTCTGCCATACAGGCATTTGAAACCAGCCTTAAAAAACTCGGCCTTGATTATATCGACCTTTACCTCATTCATTGGCCAGTTAAGGGAAAATATAAAGAAACATGGAAAGCACTTGAAACTCTTTATAAAGAGAAAAAGGTAAAAGCAATTGGAGTAAGCAACTTCCATATTCATCATCTTGAAGACCTTTTACAGGATGCAGAAATAAAGCCGATGGTTAACCAAGTGGAACTTCATCCATTGTTAAACCAATCGGACCTAAGGGAATTCTGCAGAAAACAGGAAATCCAAATAGAAGCTTGGTCGCCTCTCGCACAGGGTGAATTGCTTGAAAATGCTGCCTTAAAAGAAATAGCTGAAAAATACAGCAAATCTGCTGCACAAGTTATTTTAAGATGGGATCTGCAAAATGAAATCGTCACAATCCCTAAATCTGTAAAAGAACACCGAATTATTGAGAATGCCGATATTTTTGACTTTGAGCTGACATCAGAAGATATGGACAAAATTAACAGCTTGAACCAAAATCGCAGGGTAGGTCCAGATCCTGACAATTTTAATTTTTAATAAAAGGCTGTTTTCGCATACTTTGTTGCTCTTTAAACAAGTAGTAGTGAGGAGAGGTTGATTTCCGCTCCAGGATGCTCAGCGAACCAAGGGGCGGGCGGTGAGCCTCCTTGGCGCGCAGCGCCTGTGGGGTCTCACCTGTCCCACTTCTCCCGCTGGAGTCTCGCACCTTACGCTCCAATCAACCAACCTTAATTATCAATGTGTTTATTCACAAATTATTTAAAAATAACAATCAGTCTTTTAGAAAACAGCCTAATAAAAAACAAACCGGCATCCCGTGTTCAGCCGGTTTGTTTTTTTAAATAAAGCAAGTGAATTCCGCAGAAAATTTATTACTCCTCAAAATAATCCCGAAATTCCTCTGTATCAGTTTCTTCTTTATTTTTGTAATAAGGATTGTCTTCAGTCGAATTCTTTGGATCAAGGTTGGTTTTAATAACAAGCATGGGTTCATTGGTATGCTGAGCAATCATTCGATCATCCAGTTCTTCAAAATCCGGCATTTTTTTACTTCCTGGTTTTAATGGATCCATCCTGCACCTCCCAATCCATAGGATGCAAAAAGAAAGAGGAAAATATGCATGATTTGGAATATAAAGGCCAAAAAAGGTTTGCGGATTAAGAAAAAAGGTAATTAGGGAAGAAGACAAGTTATTACCTATTAAAGCAAAATTAAATGACGTAAGTGTGTTAATTGTTACTGACCGAAAAGGCATTTTTTACTATCTTTATTGTAGAACCAAAAATAAGTCTTACAGTTGGCAGCTTAGTGTTAATGGAGGAAAGAGACTATGAGTATTTTTGAAAACATTCTGGATATTTTAGAGAAGAAAGGCCCCTTATCAATACCTTCATTGCTAGATGAAATGAACAGGCTGAGCCGTTTTCAAAATACAAATGGTAAACCCATTGAACTATCCCATGTTAAATCGGTAATAAGCAGGAAAAGAGAGCTTTTCAACATAAAAAACAATATTGTGACCATAGATCCCGATAAAGATCCGGTACTGTTAAGTGTCAACCTCGGCGGCTATCCGGGTCCGTGGTATAAAATTGAAGTGGATTTTATCAATGAGCGATTTATTTACTTTGAATGGCACTTAAGTTCTTTTTCACCGAGGAATGAATTGCCCAAAGCATCAGGCAGCATAGAGAATTTTAAGAAGGAATTATATCGGCTGAAAATCTGGAAATGGCAGCCTGAATATAATCATCCTGGCATTATACTGGATGGAATAACGTGGTCCGTTAAGCTGATTACGAAGGGAAATATTTTTGAGAGCACCGGCATACAGTCCTTTCCAAACGATTGGGAAAAATTTTGCAAAGCACTATCAAAACTGACAGGAAAATATATATGTTAAAAAAGCTGCAGCCGGATATCGCTGCAGCTCTTTAGTTTTCTAAAGATATGAGCCTTACCACAAAGCACTGATTTTCTTCATCAATGAATAAGCAATACTCCTCTTCTTCAGATATATCCAGCAGTGATTGCAATTCTTTTGGAATATGGATGGAGCCATTTTCAGAAATGAGCCTTTTATTATGAGTAGAATTTAAATTGGCCTTTTTAATAACAATGTGATTTTGGCCGAAGCGGAGATCAGCCAGCCTGCCTGGCAGGAGGCCAAATTGGTTCCGCCACTTGCTGGGCAGCAGAATTTTTCCTGTTTTATTAAAATTCTTACATTTATAGATAGTCAACATGCTGATCAGCTCCTTGTACGCTTGTTAATCTATTACACATATTGGAACTTTCAAAACACTTTTTTTAAAACAAAATTAAATTTCAGCATTAACCCCTATTTTACGATGAATAATTCCTTCCAGAAAGGCAAAACCTTTTAAAAAAGGTGGGGTAAGATGAAGAAGAAGCTTATTTTGGTCCTGATAGTTCTCCTTTCCTGGATGACTGTTCCTTTCATAGGCAAAAGAGATTTTAAAAGGTTTTATCCTGCAGCCATCTTTATGGGTATATATATATTAGGTGAGGGAGCCATAGCTGAAAAGAATAAATGGTGGACGATCAAAGAAAGATTCCACCCGAAATTAAGCGGTGAAATGCCTATGATACTGGGGCCGTTCTTTGCCGGTTCCATATGGATTCTGAAATTATCATATGGAAAACCTTTACTATACTTGTTGTTGAATGCCATTGTTGATGCTTTTTTCTCTTACCCTTTTTATAATTGGTTCAAAAAGCTCGGTATATGGAAGCTTGTCCGTTTCACACAGCTCCATCTGTTCATTTTATTTATGATGAAGTCTATCTTGATGTATGTTTTTCATGTTGTTTTTGTGGATAAAAGGATATTATACAAGCTTTTTAAATATAGGAGCCCTGGGGAAAAAGAACCCATTCTTAACCAAAGAGAGGAGAAAGCATAGTGGAAAAAAGAAAAGACCTTGCTTGTGCAGATGAGAAGGATATTCTTCATCATCTGATGGAACAGCAAATTGCCTTTATTTGTGTCGATGAAGAAGAAGAACGAATGAGAGAAGAGACAGAAAACAAATACTAATATAAGCAGTCTTTCTGAAATGAGGGTTTTTATTTGAAAAAAATAATGATCAGCTTTGCGGCCATGGCTTTTTTAACATCTTCTTATAGCATACCGGCGTTTACCGAACAGGCAATTGCGGAAAGGCCAGAACCGGCATATGCCAAATGGGGAAGATTAGCCATGAAAACAGCGAAAGAAAAATATCCGTCCGCTAAAATACTTGATTACTTGCATATTGGCAGGGAAAAGAAAGAAAAATCTGATATCGAAAAATTCAAGCTTTGGGTTGAAGATGGCGGAAAAGAATTCGGGGTATATATAGATATTGAATTTGACCCGAAAACAGACAGAGTGATTCAAATTAATACTCGAAAATCCTCCAATTAACTGGTGCAAATTCATGCATCAGTTTTTTTTATTGAAAAATTCAGGCAGTTTGAGCGACACTCGATTATAATAGAAGGAAAATGATGTTAAATTGGGGGCGTGTTATTTGGAAATCAGGTTTAAAGAAATTACTTATCAGAATTGGGAGGAGTGTATAGGACTTCAGGTAGCGGATTATCAAAAAGGCTTTATGGCGTCAAACTTATATTCCATTGCTGAAGTGCAGTTCTTGCCCGAATTCAAAGCAATGGGGATTTATTTCGATGATGTTATGATTGGATTTATTATGTTTGGACTAGATCCTGACGACGGAAATTACTGGATTTATCGTTTTATGATCGATGAGAAATATCAAAGGAAAGGCTATGGAAAACAGGCCATTATCCAAGCTGCAGCAATGATCAGCAACAACCCTGGCTGCCAGGAAATATATGTTGGCTATCATCAGGACAATATAGCTGCAGATCAGTTATATAAGAGCACCGGCTTTATAGACAAAGGAATTGCTCCTTGGGGTGAAAGGCTGGCTAGCTATGTAAAAAAATAAGAAAAACCGCGGCCAGTTCCATTTTAGCCACGGTCTTTACAAGCGATCGTTTCGAATTTGGAGTAACAATCGATCGTATAGTCTGCATAAGGGTTGGGGTTTCGGAAAGCACAGGTAGTAATGCCAATCTTCCGGGCTGGTATTAAATCTGTATCCTGGTCTCCGATTGCCAGGTTAATATTATAACGGTCATGCAGGTATTCATAAGATTCCGGGTGTGGCTTGAGCGAGAAACCATCAAATTCAGGACAGATGATTTCCTCAAAATATGGCCCCAGATTCCAATAGTCCAATAACTCCTTAGTGGATTGCCGATTGCGATGTGTTACGAGGACATTAATGTTGTTTTGCTCCAAAATATCTCTTACATATGGAAATAAGGGTTTTTCAGCATGCGCAAAAGTTCTTTCCGTTTTGCGAAAATCAGTTATTTTTTCAGAGGGCACTCCATACTTGGCAAATGCAGTTCCGTTTTTGAGCAGTGGGAGGACCTCATCAGGATTAAGATCTTTGCCGGATATTTGAATAAAAGATTGAACCAAAGTAGGCCATGCATCCAAAATGGTGCCATCCAAATCCCATAAAACATTCATCACGATTTCTCCTTCCAAACATGTATATATGTATTGTAAAGGTTTTAAAAGCAGCATGGCAAGCATGCCAGATAAGCAAAAACCCGGCAGCTTTGCCGGGTTTTTTGCTTATCTTAATACATTGAAATATCTGGCTTCCGGATGGGCAAATACCATCGCAGAGACGGATGCTTCTGGCTCCATCATGCATCCTTCCGTTAGATGGACGCCAATGTCTTCTGGCTGAATAAGCTTGAATAGCTTTTTCTGATCTTCAAGATCAGGGCAGGCGGGATATCCGTATGAAAAGCGCTGTCCCTGGTATTTGGCTGCGAAACGGTCTTTCATCGTCATTTCGACTGGATCCGGGAAACCCCAGCGATCCCGGATTTGACGATGAATAAGCTCGGCAAATCCTTCTGCTGATTCAAGGGCAAGTGACTGCAAAGCGTGGCTTTCCAGGAATCTGCCTTCCTCTTTTAATCGGTCAGCTACTTCCCGAATACCTCTGCCGGCAGTAACAGTAAAGAATGCCACATAATCCATTTGTCCGCTTTCTTTAGACTTTAAAAAGTCTGCCAGACATAAAAACGGCTCCGTTTCCTGGCGCGGGAACTCAAATGTTTCTATGATAGTAGTCTGATCCTCAGCATAGATATAAACCTTATCGCCATCCGATTGGGCAGGGAAGAATTGATAAACGGCCTTAGGGTCAATCCAGTTTTTCTGCTTTGATTCAGCAATCAGTTCATCAACCATTGCGTTCACTTTGATGGCCTTTTCATCACCTTCAGCAAGAAGCTTTTGAAGGTTTCCTTTTAACCCAAGATGATGGCCAATCAGCATTTGTTTATTAATATACGGTTCAATATGCGAAAGGGAATACGTCTTTAACAAATGGCGTTTCAGATCTTTAGGAACAAACACAGGCGCTTTTGTACTTACCGTAGGCTTCGGCTTTACTGCCACAGCAACGGATCCTCGGTCAAAAGGTACTGCATTTAGTGCAGCAGCCTGTTTTTCAGCCTGCTGGACCTTCAGTTTTTCAGCTTCTTCCGGTTCCTGCAGCTGGTTAGCTAATGAAAGGCCGTTCATGGCATCTTTGGCATATAAAACAAGCCCTTCATATTCCTTGGAAATTTTAGTGTCAGTAAATTTCCTTGAAAGAGCCGCACCTCCTACTAAAATAGGAACATCAATGCCAGCCTGTTTCATATCATGTGCTGTAATGACCATCTGCTGTGCTGACTTAACAAGCAGGCCAGATAAGCCAACCATATCAGGCTTTTCTCTTTTAATTGTTTCAATTAGCTCGGCAGGGGAGACTTTAATCCCTAAATCAATTACCTCATATCCATTATTGCTTAAAATAATATCAACCAGGTTTTTGCCTATATCATGCACATCGCCTTTAACAGTAGCCAGTACAATTTTCCCTTTGGAAGATGATTGGGCAGCGTCCTTTTCCATATATGGTTCAAGGTAAGCAACAGATGCCTTCATAACCTCAGCACTTTGCAGAACCTCTGCTACAATAAGCTGATTATCGTTAAATAGTCTTCCAACTTCTTTCATTCCGTTCATTAAAGGGCCATTGATGATATCAAGAGGGGCAGGATATTGTTCTAGTGCCAAAGCAAGGTCCGGAATCAACCCTTCTTTTGTGCCTTCTAAAATATAATAGGCAAGGCGCTCCTCCAGTGTCATATCAGGCAGGACACTTTTGCTTTCTTTCTTCTTATCACGATAAAAATCAGTGAAAACTGCAAGAGATTCATCCGTTGTTTCAAATAGCAGCTTTTCTGCCATTGCAACTTCTTCCTTAGAAATGGAGGCAAACCTTTCAAGCTTCTCCGTATTCACGATGGCGTAATCCAGGCCGGCTTGTGTACAGTGATATAAAAATACGGAATTTAGAATTTCCCGGCCGACAGGAGGGAGGCCAAAGGATACATTACTGATTCCCAATATGGTCTGAACTTCCGGAAGTTCTTCTTTGATCAGTCTTATTCCATCAACAGTCGCCTTAGCCGAACCGATATATTGTTCATCGCCAGTACCGACAGGGAAGACCAGCGGGTCAAAAATAAGATCCTCAGGCGGGATATTGTATTTATTCACAAGAAGATCATAAGAGCGTTTAGCGATTTCAAGTTTTCTTTCAGCTGTAACGCCCATGCCTTCTTCATCAATCGTACCGACAACAACGGCAGCTCCATAGCGGTGTATGAGTGGAACGATAGCCTCAAACCTTTCTTCGCCATCTTCCAGATTAATGGAATTAATGATTGCTTTCCCCTGGGAATAGGTGAGGGCTTTCTCGATCACCTTTTCATCTGTCGAATCAATTACGAGCGGAGCCTTTATTTTCTTAACCAATTCCTTCATAAAGTTCTCCACATCCTGCATTTCTTCCCGGTCAGGATCGGCAAGGCAAATATCAATGACATGAGCTCCGCCTTTCACCTGGGCACGGGCTATCTCAGCTGCTTCTTCAAATTTCCCTTCAGCAATCAGCCTTTTAAACTTACGGGAACCAATAACATTTGTACGCTCTCCAACCATAATCGGCCTTAAAGTTGGGTCATCATAGATAAGCGGCTCAATGCCCGATACTTTGTGAATTGAATTTTCTTCAAATATTCGTGGGTTATATTCCTTTACGGATTCGGCTATCGCCTGAATGTGTTCAGGTGTTGTTCCGCAGCAGCCCCCGACAATATTCAGCCAGCCTTCCCTGGCAAAACCGGCAAGCTTGCTCGCCAATGATTCCGGTGTTTCATGATATTGGCCTTCCTCATCAGGCAAACCCGCATTCGGATAGCAGCTAACTGCAGTGGTTGCCAGTCCGGAGAGGGAACGGATATGGTCCTGCATGAATTCCGGACCTGTCGCACAGTTAAGCCCAACCGCAAGGGGATTCATGTGCTCAAGCGAAATATAAAAAGCTTCAATCGATTGGCCAGCAAGGGTAGTGCCCATCGGTTCAATTGTTCCTGAAACAATTAGAGGAAGTTTCTTTCCTGACTTTTTAAACGCTTTTTCAATACCGATAAAGCCAGCTTTCACATTCAGCATATCCTGGCTCGTTTCCAAAAGAAGAAGGTCAGCGCCGCCGTCAATTAAACCCAGCGCTTGTTCTTCGTAAGCTGCTGCCATACCATCAAATGTTGCACCGCCAGTCACGCTTAAGGTTTTGGTCGTAGGTCCCATTGCTCCTGCCACATACCTTGGCCAATCAGAAGTAGAGATGCTGTCAGCTGTTTTACGGGCAATTTCCGTCGCCTTTTTATTTAGCTCATAAGCCATGTTTTCAAGATCGTAGTCTGCTAGAACGAGACTGGTCGCGCCAAATGTATTAGTTTCAATAATATCAGCGCCGGCTTTCAAATATTCAAGGTGGATATGTTCTATCACAGCAGGAGCGGTCACGTTTAAGTATTCATTGCAGCCTTCATATTCCTCGCCGCCAAAGTCATCCGCTGTTAGATTCGCTCTCTGAAGCATGGTGCCCATTGCTCCATCCATGATTAAAATTTTCTTCTTAAGCTGTTCCTGTAATGTTGGTTTATGCATGCTGTTTCCTCCTTGAAAGCCCTTCTGTCTTTTCCCGTGCGTAGTTTGAAAGTTCAACAGTCATTTCATAACGCATGAACGGGGTGATCAGATAAATTCCGTTGAATAACTCCGCTGCGGCATCAATCAGCGACTTTGCAATTGCAATGCCTTCCTGGCCCGCTTGTATGGGATCGTCCTTTAAGGCAGCCATCCGGTCTCTGATGCTATCGGCAATCTTTATTCCCGGCACTTCATTATGAAGGAATTCTGCGTTTCTGCTGCCCGTCAATGGCATAAGCCCAATATAAACAGGTGCTTTTAAATCCTTGACTGCTTCATGGACCTCCAGCAATTTTTCTTCTGAAAAAACTGGCTGTGAAATGAAATAATCTGCGCCATGGTCTATTTTCTTTTCCAGTCGCCCAACCGCTTTTTCCAGTGAACGGACATTGGGATTAAAAGCGCCGGCTACAGAAAAAGCAGCTTTCTGGCCCAAGTCTTTTCCGGAAACCGATAAGCCTTCATTCAGCTGTTTAATCATACTGATCAATTCGAATGAAGATACATCATATACAGAGGATGCACCAGGGAAATCGCCGACACGGGCCGGGTCTCCAGTTACTGCCAATATATCATTTAATCCAAGTGCGTGCAGACCCATTAAGTGAGATTGCAATCCAATGATATTCCTGTCCCTGCAGGTAACATGAACAAGGGGGCGTAAGCCTGTTTGCTGCTTGACCATGTATCCCAAAGCAGAATTGCATACCCTTGGGGAAGCAAGAGAGTTATCTGCCAGAGTGATCGAGTCGATGCCAGCTTCCTTTAAAGCTTTCGCTCCTTCAAAAAAACGTGTGGTATCCAGCTTCCGTGGAGGATCAAGCTCAACAATGACAGAAGGCCTTTCCTTCACAATTTCCTGAAGAGGAGGGAGGTCTCTTGATGGCGAAGGCTTTTCAGATACGATTATTTCTTTTTTCGCCTTTACCTCTTTTTCCTCAAGCGGTGCTAATCCTTTCAATTCATCCGCAAAAGCTTTGACATGCGCAGGAGTAGTACCGCAGCAGCCGCCAAGAAGCCGTACGCCCTGATTGCGGAAGTCTCTTGCTGACTGGCGGAAATACTCGGCATCTCCTTCATAATGAAATTTGCCGTCTGTATAAGCCGGAATACTGGCATTAGGGTAAGCAGAAAGGAATGCATGTTTAGGCAGAGGCACACTTTCCAGCGTTTTAAGCATATGATGAGGACCAAGTCTGCAATTTATTCCCACAACATCCGCTCCTAGGCCTTCAAGCCTTGAAAATGCTTCAGGGATTGGTGTCTGATCCTGGAGGACTCCTGCTTCATGGAGGGACACCTGAGCGATAATCGGCAAATCGGTTTCTTTTCTTGCAATGGCCAGCACCGTTTCAAGTTCTTCAAGGTCATAATAGGTTTCTAGCAAAATATTATCGACACCCTCAAGCAGGAGGCAATATAGCTGTTCGCGAAAGCTTCTTTTGATTTCTTCAAGCGAAACCATATTAGGCTTTATGCCTCTATTTCCTCCGATCGTCCCAGCCACATAAGCTTTGCCCTTGGATGCTTTCTTAGCAATCCGTGCTGCCGCACTATTGATTTCTTTAACAGAGTCTTCAAGTCCATACCTTTGCAGCTTCAGATAATTTGCTGCGTAAGTGTTCGTCTGGATCAAACCGGCACCGGCATTGATATATGCTTCATGAATGTGCTGGATTTGTTCAGACTGTGATAGATTCAATTCTTCAAAACAGCTGTCTGTCCCATAGGAGTATAGCAAAGTTCCCATTGCACCATCAGCTATGATAATTTCATTTTTCAACTTATCCAGGAAACTCAAAGATGATCACCCCTGCTGTAAAATTGTTTGCTTTGTTTGCTGTGCAGCAATTAATGCTGTCTTGAAATCTTCTATAATATCATCTGCATTCTCCAGTCCAACAGAAAGACGGAGAAGGCTTGAGGTAATCCCGCGCTGATCTCTTTCCGCCGGAGGCATAGCCGCATGCGACATTTTTGCAGGGTAGGAGAGGATCGATTCAACTGCACCCAGGCTCACCGCGAACACAGGGATTTGCACACCTTCAACAAACGTCCTTAAGGCCTGCTCATCTTCAAGCTCAAAGGAAAGGACAGCACCTGCGGAATTAGCCTGCTTTTTCTGAAGCTCATAACCAGGATGGTCCTCAAGTCCCGGATAATGCACTTTCTTAATAGAGGGATGATCTTTAAGAAAAGAAGCAATTTTCTCAGCCGATTTTACAGATTGCTCCAGACGAACGTGAAGGGTTTTGATCCCTCTTAGTACAAGCCAGGCATCCTGTACACCCAAGACTGCACCAAAGGAATTCTGCAGGAACGCCAATCTGCCAGCCAAATCTGGATCCTTTACAACCGCAAGGCCGGCTACAACATCGCTGTGTCCAGATAAAAACTTTGTCGCACTGTGAAGGACAATATCTGCACCCAAAGCAAGCGGCTTTTGCAGGGCAGGGGTAAGGAATGTATTGTCTACAAAGGTAAGAGCGTCATGTTCTTTGGCCAGAGAGCTAATAGCCTCAATATCTGTCACTTTCAATAGCGGGTTGGAAGGAGTCTCTACATAAAATACCTTTGTATTTGGACGGATCGCAGCCTTAACTTCTTCCAGATTGGTCATATCGACGAACGTGTGCTCAATCCCAAAACGTGTCAATACTTCTGTTACCATACGGAAGGTGCCGCCATACACATCTTCGGTGATGACAACATGGTCACCCTGTGACAATAGAAGGAAGGCTGTTGAAATCGCAGCCATGCCGGAAGAAAAGGCAAATCCTCTAGTTCCTTCTTCAAGCTCGGCGATTACTTCCTCCAAAGCTTCCCTTGTAGGGTTTAAGCTGCGGCTATAATCATATTTTCCGAATGTATCAATATCCTTTTGATGGAAAGTGGATGCATGCTGAATAGGTACACTAACAGCCCCAGTTTCAGGATCGTATTTTTGTTTATTGTGCAGCAATTTAGTTTCGAACCTAAATGATTGATCTTTACTCATCGTAAAACCTCCTTTAAAACATTAGCAAAAGCATGGTCCAAATCTGCCTTTAAGTCTGCAGCGTTTTCAATGCCAACAGAGAAACGAAGAAGTCTGTTGCAAACACCCGTCTCAATTCGGATTTCTTCAGGGATATCGGCATGTGTCTGTGTCGCAGGATAGGTGATGAAACTTTCAACACCGCCAAGGCTTTCAGCAAAAGAAATGAGAGAGAGGCTTTGCAGGAATGGGTTAACCCAAGATTCATCTTTGACCCGGAAGGAAATCATTCCGCCTCTGCCCGGATACAAAACGTCTGTAACCGCATCATGTTCTGTTAAATACTCCACTAATTCCTTTGCATTCTTTTCATGGCGCTCCATACGAAGGGAAAGAGTCTTCATCCCCCTAATCAATAACCAGGAATCAAAGGGGCTTAATACGGCGCCGGCAGCGTTATGATTCATAGCCAGTGATTCACACAATTCTTTTCCTTTTGCGATAATTAACCCGGCAAGAACGTCATTATGCCCACCCAAATATTTCGTAGCACTATGAATCACAATATCAGCGCCAAGCTTTAACGGCTGCTGAAGAAGAGGGGTATAGAAGGTGTTATCAACAATTAATAAAATATTATGCCGTTTCGCAATCTCAGCTGTTTTCTTAATATCTGTTTGTTCCATCAGCGGATTGGTAGGCGTCTCGAGGAAGATCGCCTTTGTATTTTCAGTGATTAGGTTTTCAATCTGGTCTGGATTGCTTGTATTCACATACTTACTCTGCAGTCCCCATTTTTTGAAGCCTTGTTCAAGAAGCCTATAGGTACCTCCGTATAAATCCTTGGATACAATCCACTCATCTCCGGATTTAAAAAGCGAAAGTATCGTAAGAATAGCAGCCATTCCTGAACTGCAGGCGTAACCCTGGTCTCCTTCTTCCAGATCTGCGATGGCTTTTTCAAGCAGCTGGCGGGTAGGATTGCCTGTACGGCTGTAATCAAAACCTGTAGACTGACCGATCCCCTCATGGCGATATGCTGTTGAAAAATAAACTGGCGGATTTACCGCACCTGTTGCTGTCTCACTTTTGTTGCCGATTTGTGCCAATTTTGTATCAAGCTTATACATATGTGAACACTCCTTATACGAAATAAAAAAAAGCCTTCTATAAGAAGAAGACTTTTTAATGTGATTAGCCATTCTTCTTATCTTTCAAGTTTTTTAAAACTTGCAGGAATTAGCACCTTTTCAATCAACTTAAGATTGATGGTTGCTGAGGCGTCGTCGGGCCTTACCCTCGACCTCTCTGGATAAGAAATCTAATATTCAATTTTCTCTACACTTTACTACAGTAAACCGTTAATAGTCAACACTTTTTGAAAATATTTTGAAATAAAATTAAATTTTTTTAGGGTGGTTTACAAATTAAAAACTCCCATCCTAAGGTGGAAGTCTTTAAAAAAAGGCTATTTTCTAAAAGATTGTTGTTTTTGAATAGCTTGGTAAATAGAAACATTGAAAAATAAGGTTGGTTGATTGGAGCGTAAGGTGCGAGACTCCTGCGGGAGGAGTGGGACAGGTGAGACCCCACAGGCGCTGTGCGCCGAGGAGGCTCACAGCCCGCCCCGCGTTCGCTGAGCATCCTGGAGCGGAAATCAACCACTCCTCACTACTTGATTATAAAGCAACAAAGTTTGCGAAAACTGAAATAGATTTGAATTTATTCTTCAATTAAGCTGTTTACATGTACATCCATTTCATTTTCTGGATCTGCTTTCGTATAAATACGGGCCATCTTTGTCTGCTCATCCACATGCTGAATGATTACAGGATTGCCATTATATGTGACACCTACCATATCAGCAGACTCTGATATTTCTCTAGCTCTTCCAATATTCATGATGATACCTCCTGTATTAAATAATAGTAATTTGTCTTTAAAATTAAAATTTATACTTGGCTGAATCTATGGCATAAAATGTTAGGTCTGTACTTCTTTAAAGTTCAGAATATTTGATTTATAATAAAAGAAAATAAATATCTTTTCTTGTGGAGGGAAGTTATCATGCAAGAGCATAGCCACTGTCACCATCGCTTTGCAGAATTCGGAGGACCAGCGGTTTTCCAAACGGAAGACGGAATTGAGGTTAACATTTCAGGTACAGCGTTTCAAAAATGCACCACTTGCGGCCACGTTGATTTTCCGGTTGATACAAGAGAAGTAATTGAATCTTCCCTGAAAGAAAACAGAAAGAACCCTAATGCGGTTAAACAAATTTATATTAACCTAGTGGAGACTTTTTAAAGCCGATAAAAAATCGGCTTTTTTTATTTTTGTGATAAAAATATTGCCCAGTTATTTCTTATTAATAAATGTACATAGTTTAACAAATCATTTTATTAATATAAGTAATTCACCTGAAAATTTTTTAATAGTTTTCCACTATATTCATGTTTTAATCTTTGTACAACAAGATTTTCCGTGTTAGAATAGCTGTGGAAACGTTTTATCCTCTGAAAAATAATATTATTCGTAAAAATAAAACGTTAATTCATTTTTATAAAGGGTAATGGTATCAGAGGACAAAAATGTATTGAATTATTTATTTAAAAACAGTTATGGAGGTAATTTTCCATGAAAAAGCCATCTAATGGTGAGGGACCTTTTGAACAAGGATTTCATGGCCCAAACCTTGGCTATGTTATTGAATTATATGAGAGATATCTAGAAGACGCGGATTCAGTGGATCCGGAGATGAAAGAGTACTTTGAAAGAAATGGGTCCCCAGTACAAGATGAAGGGTACACGAAACCTTCAAGCCAAGTGGATGCAGCCTTAAATGCAGGGCAGCTTGAAAAGACACTTGCAGCGATTCGCCTTGCTGATAGTATTCGCACATATGGCCATCTGGCTGCAGATATTTATCCATTGGGAAACCATAAACCTGAAAATGAACTATTTGAACTATCCAAATATGGATTAACTGAAAGTGACTTAAAAGAAATTCCTGCAGGTCTTATTACGAAGGATGCAACATATCCGCTGCGAAATGGCTTAGAAGCCATTGAGTTCCTTAAGAGCGCTTACATGGGGCCTATTGCATTTGAATTTCAGCACATTTACGATGAAACTGAAAAAAATTGGCTGCGCAGAAAAATAGGAGCAAACAGCCATAAGCTCACCATGAAAAAGGAAGAGAAAAGTCAAGGTTTTAAAAAGGCTTACTGAAGTAGAAGAGTTTGAAAAATTCCTTCATAAAACTTTTGTCGGCCAAAAACGATTTTCAATAGAGGGCCTTGATTCAATGGTGCCATTATTGGATGAAATTGTCTCTGAATCTGTATCTGATGGAGCAAAAACCATTAATATCGGAATGGCTCACCGCGGAAGGCTAAACGTGCTTGCCCATGTGCTAGGGAAGCCATACGAAATGATTTTTGCAGAATTCCAGCATGCGCCTAACAAAGAGCTAGTTCCCTCCGAAGGATCCATTGGAATAAACTACGGCTGGACAGGTGATGTGAAATACCATCTTGGACTTGATAAGCAAATCAAAGATGAGAACACAACCATTGCCAGAATTACATTAGCAAATAACCCTAGCCACTTGGAATTCGTTGGTTCCGTTGTAGAAGGATTCACAAGAGCTTCCCAGGATGATCGATCTCAGCCTGGATATCCGAAAGTAGATCACAGCTCTGCATTGGGAATTATCATTCACGGTGATGCCGCATTCCCCGGCCAGGGAATTGTTGCAGAAACACTAAACCTTGGACAGCTTACAGGATATAATACCGGCGGATCCATCCATATTATTGCAAATAATACACAATCGGATTTACGACAGAATCACATGATTCACGCTCAACCCGGTATGCAAGCGATCTTGCAAAGGGCTATGAAATGCCGATTCTCCATGTGAATGCAGATGAACCGGAAGCTGTAGTTGCGGCGGCAAGGATCGCATGTGAGTACCGCGCAAAATTTCAAAAGGACATCCTGATTGATTTAATTGGCTATCGCCGGTTCGGGCATAACGAAATGGACGAGCCCATGACAACCAATCCGCTGATGTATAATATCATTCGCGAGCGTCCTACTGTGAAAGCACTATATGCAGAAAAGCTTTTGAAGGAAAATACTATTTCGAATGAAGAAGCGGTAAGCATTCAAAATGCTATATTGGAGAAAATGAAAGCAGCAAACGAAAAAGTGCCCAAAGAGAAAAAGGAACCAGAGCCATCCAATCCGCCTGAAATTGTGGAGAAGGGCCTGCCTAAGATAAAAACAGCTGTTCCGATTGAGACACTTAAGCAGATTAATGAAGAGCTTTTAACATGGCCAGAGGATTTCAAAGTGTTTGACAAGCTTGGCAAAATTTTGAAACGCCGAATGGAAGCGCTTGAAGGTAACGGAAAAATAGACTGGGGACTTGCTGAAACATTGGCATTTGCATCTATTTTATCTGATGGAACACCTGTCAGATTGTCTGGCCAGGATTCTGAAAGAGGAACGTTTGCACAGAGAAACGTGGTACTTCATGATCATACGACTGGAAAATCCTATTCACCGCTGCACAAGCTTTCTTCTGCCAAAGCTTCGTTTGCCGTTCATAATAGCCCGTTATCAGAAGCGGCTGTTGTGGGCTTCGAATATGGCTATAATGTTTTCGCGCCAGAAACTCTCGTGCTTTGGGAAGCGCAGTATGGTGATTTTGCTAACGCCGCCCAGGTAATGTTTGATCAGTTCATCGCGGCAGGCCGTGCGAAATGGGGACAAAAATCAGGTCTTGTCATGCTTCTTCCTCATGGATACGAAGGCCAGGGACCTGAACATTCCAGTGCCCGTCTGGAGAGATTCCTGATTCTTGCTGCTGAAAATAACTGGACAGTCGCTAACCTTACTTCATCAGCACAGTATTTCCATATCTTAAGAAGACAAGCCGCCATCTTAGGGAAAGAGGAAGTTAGGCCATTAGTGATTATGTCTCCTAAAAGTCTATTGCGCAATCCATCAGTTGCTTCTAACGGACTTGAATTAAGCGAAGGTGAATTTAAATCCGTCCTGGAACAGCCTGGATTGGGCAGCAATCCTGAAAAGGTAAAGCGGATCATACTCGGAACCGGTAAGATTGCCATTGATTTAGCGGAAAATCTGAAAAACTATGAAGATCAGGATTGGTTCCATATTTTACGTGTGGAAGAGATTTATCCTTTCCCAATGGTTCAAGTCAAAGAAATCTTAAAACGCTATCCGAATGTAGAAGAGATGTTATGGATTCAGGAAGAACCAAAGAACATGGGAGCATGGAATTTTGCCGAGCCAAGGCTGAAAGAAATCGCCGGCAGCGGAATTGATGTAAGGTATATTGGAAGAAGACGCAGATCAAGCCCTGCAGAAGGTGATCCAACTGTTCATAAAAAAGAACAGGCTCGCATTATAGATGAAGCATTAACACGCAAGCAAGAAGGAGGAAATTAAGGTGGCAGAAATAAAAGTTCCAGAATTGGCTGAATCAATTACAGAAGGTACAGTAGCGCAATGGCTTAAACAGCCAGGTGACACTGTCAATAAAGGTGACTATGTGGTTGAACTGGAAACAGATAAGGTAAATGTAGAAATTATCTCTGAGCATAGCGGTGTATTAAAGGAAATTAAAGCACAAGAAGGAGATACCGTAAACGTAGGCGAAACAATCGCCATTGTCGACGAAAGCGGACAGGCATCTCCTGCACCTCAAAAGGCAGAAGAAAAGCCGGCAGAAAAAACAGAAGAAGCAGCACCTAAAGCTGAACAACTGAAAGGACAGGAACAGCCTGCTGCAGAAGAAAAAGGCAGCGGCCAGCGCACGATTGCCTCTCCCGCAGCACGTAAATTGGCAAGAGAAAAAGGGATTGACCTAAGCCAGGTTCCAACTGCTGATCCGCTTGGAAGAGTAAGGGCTCAGGATGTTGAATCCTATAATCCTGAACAGACTAAACAGCAGCACGCACAGCCATCGAAACCAGCTGCACCAGCCAAGCCGGCTTCACAGGAAACAAGCGGCAAAGAGGTGGAAAGAATAAAAATGTCACGCCGCCGCCAGACCATTGCAAACCGTCTTGTTGAAGTACAGCAAACAGCTGCAATGCTGACAACATTCAATGAAGTTGATATGACAAATGTTATGAACCTTCGTAAAAAGCGCAAAGATAAATTCTTTGAAGAAAATGATGTTAAGCTTGGCTTCATGTCATTCTTCACAAAAGCGGTTGTTGCTGCTCTTAAGAAAAACCCATTCCTGAATGCTGAAATTCAAGGGGATGAAATAGTCCTAAAGAAATTCTATGACATCGGTATTGCTGTATCAGCCAAAGAAGGACTTGTAGTCCCGGTTGTTCGCGACGCAGACCGCAAAAACTTTGCTGAAATCGAAAAAGATATAATGGATCTTGCTACTAAAGCAAGAGACAATAAACTAGCATTATCAGACCTTCAAGGAGGAACATTCACCATTACAAATGGCGGAATCTTTGGCTCTATGATGTCAACACCAATCCTGAACGGCCCGCAGGTTGGTATTCTTGGAATGCATTCTATTCAATTGCGACCTGTGGCAATTGATGCAGAACGAATGGAAAACCGTCCAATGATGTATATTGCACTATCCTATGACCACCGAATTGTGGATGGAAAAGAAGCAGTTACATTCCTAAAACGGGTTAAAGAACTGATTGAGGATCCGGAAAGCCTTCTTTTTGAAGCCTAATAAACCCAGCAGAGCGGAATTAATCCGCTCTGTTTTTTATTTAGGAAAATAATTTTGCCTCAAGGAAACATTGTACTTGTTGTGAATATTATATTAGTAAAAAGCAGGTGAGCAACATGCGGAGAAGGCAAATGAAGATACTGCAGTATTCTGCAGTACTGAAGAAACTGGGAGTACTTACCGACGAAGAATACAAAAATATCAAGCATGCTAATAAGCTAAAAGACAGTGTTCGCAGACATTAAAAAAAGCGGGAGTAGCTCCCGCTTCTAACTTTCAAATTAAGTATTTGCCAAACTGTTAAAATATAGAACCGCTACTTTTTAAACGGCTTCAATCCCCGTTTTTGAATCTCGGTTTTTAATATCCTAATCCATTCCTTTTCAGACCCTGACTTCAATGCATCACGATACGAGACGACCAACTGTTCATTACTCATAATTTTCATTCT
Source organism: Cytobacillus sp. C11.1 (assembly GCF_058145115.1). NCBI lineage: Bacteria > Bacillati > Bacillota > Bacilli > Caryophanales > Bacillaceae > Cytobacillus > Cytobacillus sp. C11.1. The sequence goes on from NZ_CM176935.1 coordinate 3,566,809, forward strand.
GCATACCTCCTGGTAAATGGATTGAATATTCTATTTTTTAATTTATTGTAAAGGTTTTCTTAAGATTTGTGAACCCGTTATTTTAAAAATTTATATTTCATTCTGATTACAAGGATTTGCCTCGAAGAAACATGGATGCCTTATATTGGACGGGCCTAGACAACATTTGTATGATTTAGATAACAGAGTGCAATAAAAGGAGGAGTTTCCAATCGAATTAAAGCTTGATCATATCGTCCATTTTACTGGAGCCCATCCAGCACAAGCAGTGAATGGCTGGAAGAAGCATGGATACCATGCTGTTATGGGCGGCAGCCATGAAAACTGGGGTACTTATAATAGTCTCCTCTATATCGGCCATTCTTACTTGGAATTTCTCTCTATCGAGAATAATAAAATTGCTGACCAGTCAGACAACCCCCTTATCACGCAGCTTACTCAAGACCTTCAGAATGGGGAAGGCGTCGGACAAATTTGTTTCCGAACGAATAACATCCATGAGCTGCAAAGAGAACTTGAAAATAAGGGATGTGAAACACATCCAATTTTCCAGGGGAGCCGAAAGCGTGAAGATGGCAGTACGATTTCTTGGAGTATGCTTTTTATTAAAAATAACCCACAGCATATCTATCCGTTTTTTATCGATTGGGGAATGGATGACGATATAAGATTTCAAGAACTGAAACGAATTGGAATGCTTGATGAGAAGCTTGAGGAGGCTAGCGTTCAAGCTATTTTCATAGCTGCTAAAGACAGTGAAAAATCTGCAAAAGAGTGGACCAAGCTTTTTCCATTTAAAATGATGGGTACAAACAAAACCAGCAGCCAAAATGAAAAAAGGATTTCTATTCAGGCTGGCTTTGTTGAAATTGTCTTTTGCCAGCCATTACATAAAGAAGGCATGGCAGCTGAAGTTTTAGCTACTCGCGGAGAAAGGCCTTTTGCCATTCAGTTTGCACCTTCACTTGAAAAAGAAGTAAACCTTTTTGGATCAATCTATTTATAAGGGGGAAGAGCAGTTGTTAAAGAAGTTTACGATTAACACCTCAAAGCGGGATGAGTTTTATGAAGTAACGTCCCAAGTACAAAAATTCATATCAGAATCCGGTATAAAGGAAGGGGCAGCAGTCATTTATTGCCCCCACACAACTGCCGGGATTACCATTAATGAAAATGCCGATCCGGATGTAAAAACAGACATGATCAGACGTTTTGAAGAAGTTTATCCCTGGGAGCATAAAGAAGACCTCCACATGGAAGGCAATACTGCTGCACATATGAAAGCAAGTACAGTCGGCTCTTCCCAGCATGTTATCATTGCTGAAGGAGAGTTGCTCCTTGGGACATGGCAGGGAATATACTTTTGCGAATTCGATGGCCCCAGGACTCGGACTTTTTATATTAGAATATTAAATTAAATAGATTTTATCAGACTGCTCTCTAGTTTGGAGCAGTTTTGTTTTTGGGAGCTTACATTTGTTTAACTGGAGGTACATGAGCTTGAATGGGACATGTAATACACATGAGTCACGCTTGTGTTATTCAATTGCCGCGCAGGAATCCTCCAGACTCATGCTAAACCCTTCATTCATTCCAACAGACCACCCTTATCCCGCGGAAAATATATCTTAAAACAACAACCTTCAACTTTACAAATGTATTTCTACATACTTTATTGCTAAACCATGCCAGCATAGGGTTTCCAACATTATAAGAATATTAATATACGAAAATATTGAATATTCAGGAATATATGATAATATACAATGTAAGCGTTTTATTTTGACATCTTAGAAGAATCTCTGCATAAGGATTAGATCAAATTCTAAGGAGGATTTCTGGATGACGGAATTGTTAAATCTCACAGTAGGGAAGCTTCTCGAAGAGAAAGCCAACCTTCACCCCAATCACGAAGCTGTAGTCTATGCAGACAGAGGGCTGCGGATGACTTATAGGGAGTTTGATGAATATTGCCGGCTTGCAGCAAAGGGTTTTATGAAGCTGGGCCTTGAAAAAGGGGAACATATTGCTGCATGGTCGACAAACACGCCTGAGTGGCTGACATGCCAGTTTGCAACAGGTAAAATGGGGGCTGTGCTCGTAACAGTTAACACAAACTATCAAGCTGCTGAGCTTGAATATCTTCTAAAACAATCTGATACAACAACTATAGTTTTAATGGAAAATTTCAGAGACACCTCTTACATAGAGATGCTATATAGTATTGTTCCGGAACTTAAGACTTCAGAGCCGGGACAACTGGAGAGCAAGCGGTTGCCTTACTTAAAGAATGTAGTAGTTATGGGCGAGAAACGCTTCCCTGGCACTTTCAGCTGGGATGATATGATTAAAATGGGTGAATCCGTCACCGAAGAAGAACTAAATCAGCGTATGGAGAGCCTGGATCCGGATGATGCGATTAATATGCAATACACATCGGGAACGACAGGTTTTCCGAAAGGGGTTATGCTAACCCATAATAATATTGTGAACAATGGCTACAATATCGCCAATTGCATGCATCTAACAAAAGATGACCGCTTATGTATCCCAGTTCCGTTCTTTCATTGTTTCGGATGCGTACTTGGAACTATGGCGTGTGTATCTGTAGGGGCCACCATTGTTCCGGTTCAGGAATTCAGTCCCAAAGCAGTTCTTCAGACAGTACAGGATGAAAAATGTACGGGTTTGCACGGGGTTCCGACTATGTTTATCGCAGAGCTTAATGATCCGGAATTCAGCAAATATGACTTATCCAGTCTTCGCACAGGCATAATGGCTGGCTCCAATTGTCCAATTGAGGTAATGAAAGGGGTTATCGAAAGGATGGGCGCCAGCGAAATAACGATCGCTTATGGCCAGACAGAATCTTCTCCAGTCATTACCCAGACACGTACTGATGATCCAATCGAGATAAGGGTTGAATCTGTTGGCAGAGCCCTGCCTAATGTAGAAGTAAAAATCGTGGAGCCGGGTACTAATAAGGAAGTTCCCCGCGGTGTACAGGGTGAGCTGTGTACAAGGGGCTACCATGTTATGAAAGGGTATTACAAGAATCCTGATGCCACAAAAGAAGCCATCGATGAAGAAGGCTGGCTCCACACAGGAGACCTGGCCGTAATGGATGAAAAAGGATATTGCAAGATTACAGGCAGGCTTAAAGATATGATCATCAGGGGTGGAGAAAACATTTATCCCCGCGAAATAGAAGAGTTCCTTTATACACATCCAGCCATTCTTGATGTCCAGGTAGTAGGTGTTCCCGATGCTGTTTATGGAGAGGAAGTAGTCGCCTGGGTTATTTTAAAAGAAGGTGAAGAAATAACAGCTGAAGAACTGCGTGAGTATTGCAAAGGTAAAATATCACGTCATAAAATTCCGCGCTATCTTGAATTTATCGATGCTTACCCAATGACTGCTTCAGGTAAAATCCAAAAGTTCCGTTTGCGGGAACAAGCAAAAGAAGTAATTGAAAAAGCCAATACATTAAAATAAATTTTTAAAAAGCCCTGTTGGCCTCCCTGTCGAGTATCAACAGGGCTTTTTTTTGGAAACTAAATCTTCTCTCATCCAAAAGTCTCATAGAATCTCATCCCCTCTGCCAATGTTTTACAAAAAGAGAAAGGATAGAATGAGATTAAAGATGAGAAGAAGGGTGAGTTATAGGAATGTATGATGAAATTTTTGTTATGGAAACATTGAATAAACTAAAACAAAAGGAATTTGAATCAGCAAGGCATCCTCAACTACTTCAAAATCGTAAAAACGAACTGGTCTGCAAGCTTCCAATTATTAAAAATTTCGACGTTTGCCAGTGCCAATCCTAAATGGACGGAGAATCTTTCTCCGTCTTATTTTTGGAAAGAATCTTCAGAAAATGGTAGTATAGTAAACAAATTCGGACCATTTCGTTTTAAAAGAGAGTCCCTGTATTGCTGAGCAGGCATGGGTATACGGGGAATTATATGATACAGGACTTGGCTATCCCTCGATGAAGGCATCGCTTGACCAAAAGGTATATGGGGAACTCTATGAAGTTCATCTGGATCATTTCTCTGATCTGGATGAACTGGAAGATTACATTCCTGGCAGAAAAGACAATTTATACGACAGAGTTGAGCAGACTGTCCATACCGATACTGGAGATGTCAATGCACTTGTTTATGTTTCAAACAGGGATAATTTACTGGCTGAACCGATCTTGCACGGAGATTGGAAGCTCTATCGCTTAATGAGAGAAAAACCGGAAAAAACCTGCTACTTTGCATATGGTTCTTGCATGGACGATGAACGATTTAGGTTAGCCAGTGTTGATCAGCATTTCAAGTCTGTTGTTGGTGGCGGAGTACTAAAAGGTTATTCCATGCAATATTTATTTTCACGTGATGATGGTGGTAGAGCTGATATTGTGGAGGATGGAGGAGTGACCGAGGGAATTCTTTATGAGCTTCCATATGAAGCGGTTGAATATCTCTTCCATCGAGAAGGGTTTTATGGTGAATGGTACCGGCCAGCGTTTGTAAATGTACAGGTTGGAAAGGATTTGTACTCCAATGTGTTAACTTTCCACGTTTATAATAAAAAGGGAGAACTGCCTCCGCCTGACCACTATGCACTGGAGATTCTTCGCGGGGCAAGAGGCAGAGTCAGTGAAGAATATTTTAAAAAGCTTGAAGAACAGCTAGTAAAACTTGGAGTAAAAATAAACTTGGATGCTTAATAACACTAAGACTAAAGGATGAGCTGATGTTCATCCTTTTTTCTGTATATCGCTGCAGGCTATTTTTATACAATAAAATCAGAAAATGAAAAGGGGGACATAAATTGCAGGGAGCAAAACTGTATGAAGCACATTTGGATACATCCGATTTGGAAAGAAACATTCACTTTTATGAAAACCTGGGTTTTACAATGGCATACAAAATTGAGGATAGGAGAGCGGCATTCTTTTTCCTGGGAGAAAACAAAGAAAATATGCTTGGCATATGGGAAACAAAAGATACTCCAATCCGGCGGAATCATATTGCTTTTTCTGTTTCACCTGAGAAACTGAAAGGGATTATTCCATTTTTAAAAGAAAAAAACATTGAAGCAAGGGAAAGTTTCGGCCTTCCGCCAATAGAACCGATAGTCCATACTTGGATGCCCGCTGCTTCAGTATATTTTTATGATCCGGATGGCCATTCATTGGAGTATATCGCTGTATTAAATGGTAACCCAAGGCCTGATTTAAAACCGATGTTTTTAAGTGAATGGGAAAAAATATGATAGGATTTAATGCAAAAATATTCATTTGATGTTTGAAACAGGCTAAGTACGTGGTAAATAACCTTTGCCATCATCTTAGAAAGAAGGTCATCATATGAATATAATTGCAGATAATGGCTTTTATGAAGTGGAGTACGATAATGAGCACTACGAACATTTGGAGTTTGTACGAATAGATCATATCTGTGAAATTACCTATGTTACATTAAAAAACATTTTAACCGGAGAAGTATATACTTTCGATACGGACCGAATTAAACGATTCCGGAAAATTATGAAGGTTTTGCCATCGTTTAAAGAGAATCATGTTGCAGACAACAGCTCGTATTCTTTATAATATTTAATAACGGGCTTCGCTATTTGAATGATAAAGCAAGCTGGTTATGCAGAAAACGAAGGAGTGGCAGTTTTGATTCATTTAACATGGCATGAACGCGATACAGTAAAAAAAGTAAAATGCGTGCATACAGATGCAGCAAAATACATTGTAGACAGAGCACTGACAGCAGGAAAAGTTTATGATGTCAAAAATGAAACCGAAGAATTCTATTTTATTTTAGATAACTCTGGAAAAGTAAGCGGCTTTTACAAAGATTATTTCCAGGATGCTTAATAATAGGAAGAAAACGGCCTGTATAAAACGGCCGTTTTCTTCTTTCATACATCTTAATAGATGCTATCTTTGAGTTGGAAAAATTCTACGCACTGTTTCGTTAAACTCATCAAAGAATCCCTCTAGCGGCTGTCCGCCGCGAATATCGTCCGTATATCCAGCCATTCGATCATAAAAGTCAGGATTGACTGAAACATATACATTATCAATATCCTGATCAACAGACTTTACTTGATCCGCAATTTTACCTTCGATATCCCTTGTCAATTTCCCATTTCCATTATCCAATCGTGCAGCCACGTAGGCATTATTATCTGTAACAATCACGTTTGCCGTTTCAACCTCAGGGATGGCTGTAATTTTCTCGGCAGCTTTATCAGCAACCCTCATTCTAGGGGATTGTTCTCCATTTTGATTTTCTGTACGGGTACGGGTCAGATCAATCCCCGGTTCTGTAGTGCGGCCATTTTCGCCGTAATTGCTGTCGTTAACTTTTGTCGGCTGGCTTAAATCTCTGTTTCTTTGTGCTGTTTCATTCATATCTGTGTCGTTCATTGTACATCCTGTAAGAACCACAGCTGTCAGAGCACCTGCAAGAATTGCTTTTCGCTTTAGCATTCTTATTCACTCCTTTTTTATTTTTTCATCCTTAGGATTCCTATAACATTTTTTGTTATTCAATATTTTTACCAATAAAAAGATGCTAAAATGATCTATGGAAAGCCATAATGAAAGAGTTGGTCCTTTTGAAAGTTATCATTTATATAGGAATGGGAGGCATGGCCGGAAGCCTTTTAAGGTATATTCTTTCTGATCAATCCGCCCAAGCTTTTGGGAGCAGTTTCCCATTCGGAACGTTAATCGCAAATCTTGCAGGAGCGTTCATTCTTGGCCTTTTTACTTCACTTGTCATAAGGCAAAACCGACTTACAAATGAGTGGCGGCTGGCAATTGGAACGGGGGCCATAGGTTCTTTTACCACTTTGTCCACCTTAAGCAATGAGACAGTTATGCTTATTGATGAACAGGCCTATATAAAAGCACTTCTTTATATCTCAATCAGTATATTTGGGGGACTTGCCGCTGCATTTGCAGGGTATCATGCGGGCTTAGGCAAAAAGGAGGCGGCCAGCCATGATTAATTTTCTATGGGTGGCTGCAGGAGGTTTCCTTGGAGCAATCAGCAGATATCTGACTGTCTTGTATGTTAAAAGGAAATTTACATCAGATATTCCGGCTGGTACTCTGGCTGTTAACCTGTTAGGGTCTTTTTTGTTAGGATTGTTAATTGGTTTGGATTTTAATGAAAATCTTTTTTTGCTTCTGGCTGTCGGTTTTATGGGGGCTTTTACAACTTTTTCAACATTTAAATTTGAAACAGTTGAGCTTTTGGAGGGGAAAAAGAAGAAACAAGCCGTTACTTATTTAATTTTCACCTATGCGGGTGGCATTTTATCTGCATTTGCAGGATTAATATTTGGGAGAATGTAAAAGGAGCAAGGCTATTTTGCCGTGCTCCTTTTTTATAATTTGGCGGTTTACCCAAACTTTGTTGCTTTTTACCTTATTTATCAATATTTTTATTCACAGATCTATTAAAAAACAATAATCTTTCCGTGAAAAGAGCCTATAATTTAAATTGGTTGTCCATTCTATTGTACTCATCCAGGAATATAATGATAAAAAAGTGTATGTGTATTTTTTTCGGCAGTATGGTACTACTCTATCAGGAAGCTTTAAGCTCATACATAATACTCAATTAAATGAATGGTGGGGTAATTTGTCTTTCTTAAAACAAAAAACGTTCCTATCGTTGGCCAAATTCCTGGTACCCATATTCATATTACTATTTATAAGCTATGAAGCAAAAGGCATGTTTGACGATTTTAACTGGGCCTTACTTGAACTTTATTTGGATCGGCTTTCACCACAGAAAGTAGCCTTTATTATGATACTTGGACTAGTCGCTCTTTTTCCTATGTATTTCTATGATGAGATTCTTCAGAGGCTTTTCTTGATTAAAGTACCTAAAAAAAAGCTGCTTTTTTATTCATTATCAGCAAATGCGTTTTCGAACTTCATTGGTTTTGGGGGCGTTGCAGGAGCAACCCTACGATCTTATTTTTATAAAAATTATTTAGCTGGCGGCACTCCCTATATAAAAATAATTGCCAAGCTCTCACTTTTTTATCTGACGGGTTTATCTTTGCTGTCATGGATGATTATTTTTTCGGATTTGCATTTATATGAAGATGTAAAGCTAATAAAAATTGCTGTCTGGGCGACTTCCGCTTATACACCTGTATTGCTGGCCATTTACTTCTTCAAAACCTCGTTTTGGAATTTAAAACATATCAAAAAGGGATATGCAGCAGAATTACTGGCTGTTTCATTTTTGGAGTGGCTATTTATCATAATCTGCATATGGGGAATTTCAAACGCTCTGGAAGTTTCGATTCCATTCTTTGTTATATTTCCCATAGTAGTTATATCAGCATGCGCCGGCATAGCAAGTATGATCCCCGGCGGTATAGGATCTTTTGACTTTGTATTTTTAATCGGGTTAGAATCACAAGGGATTCCTACCGAATTGGGCCTATTAATCCTGATGTTCTACCGACTAAGTTATTATATCGTTCCCGTCTTTATCGGTACGCCTTTTGTACTGAACCAAATCTGGAATAACGGGGATGTAAGAAATGCTTTTAAGATTTAAGTTTTGTTGATAGTTTTGCACGCTTGGGAGTGAAGGGGAAACAGGCTTAGTGTTTGAGGTTTCTCCCGGATGCCAGCGGTTCGCTGAGCTTCTTGATCGGAAATCAACAGACAAGGATAACAGAGCTAAAATTTAAAAGAGCCTTTTTGGGCTCTTTTTTGATTGTTATTAATCTTTTACCATAAAACATCCATAATCCCGCCATTAAATAAATTTGTATCAATATTGCATGCCTGCGCATCTATCCCGTATTGCCAGCCAGCAATCAAAGCATTTTCTGGTGCTTGCGGTTTATAGCCAGGAGCCTGTTTTTCTGTGGTAATGCCCACATTGGGTGCCGCTGTCCATACATATGTGTTTTCAAGAAGAGCGGAACTGCTGCCGGCTTGTTCAAAAGCGCGTGTAAGAGCCCGCTGCGGATCAAAAATCCCATATATGCCTGGACGGTAAGGTGATTCTTCCATCTCTTGATACCACCCTTCAATAAATGCAGAATCAACAGGATAACTAGGCTCAATATCGGCAAAAATAGCAACACCTTCAGGGATGCCTAATTCCTCAGCGAGCTTTATGGCGGCTTTCGCTTCACTCTGTCCATTTTCAAGCCCTGTTGCATCGCTAAACCGATTCCAAATGACAAGGATTTTTATATCATTAGAATGGAGCAGTTCTGCTTCTTCCCCAGTGACACCTGCTGAAACACCTTCTTTTTCACCCAAATATCGTCCCCAAACTTTAGGGCTGCCAAAATTATCCCGTACACAGGAAAGCAAGCCGCTTGTGGTGAGACTTGCAGAGTCTACACCCCAAACGACTTCATCTTCATCCGTTTGGCCATCCTGATCATCCTTGTTTCCGCTATTATTGTTATCATTATTGCCGTCATTATCGCTCTTATTATTGCCGTCACCATTTTTCCCTGAGCTGGAATCTTGGCTGTCAGCTTTATTCTTTATTTTATTTGTTACGTTCACATCGACATTTACTTCTATGTCATTTGAAACATTATTGTCAATTTGGCTATTGTCCCCGTTATTCAAATCATTATCAATTGAATTAGTTACATTTGCCTTATTGCCTTTAATATTATTTTTAACATTATTGGTGATATCACTGTCACTATTTGTCTCACCGCCACTAGGATTCTGATGCGTGTTCGGTTCAGCATTCCTTGAATCAATGAGGGAGAAAGTGAATATCGATATCATTACAGCAAAAAAAGCAGTTACGATAAAAGGCAAAAGTCCCCGTCTGTCCATATCTCACAGCCCTCCTTGTCAGTTCATGACATCCTATGCAGATTGGAGGTGGGGGGTGCTAGGACTGCTACTTTGCTTAAAAGGAAGGGGAATGTCGATAAAGATCCCGATTAACTACCATTCTCCTTGGGGAAGAGGTCTTTTCGTCGTTTATCAACCCGATTAACTACCATTCTCCTTGGGGAAAAGGTTTTTTCGTCGTTAATCATCACGATTAACTACCATTCTCCTTGGGGAAAAGGTTTTTTCGTCGTTAATCATCACGATTAACTACCATTCTCCTTGGGGAAGAGGCTTTTTCGTCGTTAATCATCACGATTAACTACTATTCTCCTTTGGAAGAGGCTTTTTCGTCGTTAATCATCCCGGTTAACTACCATTCTCCTTGGTGAAGAGGCTTTTCGTCGTTACTCAACCTTTTTACTGCTAAGGCTAGGTGATTTGCCAAATGGATAAGGAATAGACCTGGGATACTTATTAAAACAGAAAAAACAGCCGATACTTAGGATCGGCTGTTTAACTATTCAAACGGATTCATTTATGTTCCCTTTAGCAGGGAAGAGGAGCTTTGCGGATTGGAGTCTTTTTCTCACAATGATGCCAATCCAGGATGCAAGGGCAGCTTTAATTAATCCAACAATAATAAAAGGTGCAGCGCCGCCGGTGATGGCAGCTGTCCAAGTCAGTTCAGCAGCAATTTTTAGCCAGGCTGTTCCGAATGCCAATGTCACCAGCATGCCAATCGTATTGGCGACCATTGCATTTTTGAAAGAGAAAGATGTTCTCTCCATATACCATCCGATAATAAACGCTGCCGGGATAAAGCCAACCAAATAACCGCCAGTAGGTCCGACTAATTTGGATATTCCCCCTGAGAATTCAGCAAATACTGGAACTCCTGCTGACCCAATAACTAAATATAAGATAACGGAAAGTGTTCCATAGCGCGCTCCCAGTATAGTGGCTGCCAGTCCAATTGCCAATGTTTGGCCGGTAATCGGCACAAGTGGGAGGGGAATTGTAATTTGTGCCATTACCCCGATGATGGCAGCAAATAAAGCAGTTACAATCATGGATATCCAACTTCAGCTGATCTTTAGTCATAAAAAAACTCCCCTTTAATATGTAAACTTAATAAACTAACAGGTTAACAAGACAACTATATTATTATATGAAATGATTGTCAACGCCAAACAGGTTATAGAAAAAAATAGAACTAGCCAAGCACGATATAAGGCGGGTTTTAAGTACTCATCTCCAGGTACCTTGAAAACAGTTTTAATAGAAGATTTAAGTAAAAACTCATTATCCACAACTCTTACTAATTATCCACAAGTAATCAAATAGGTGTATAGGTATAAATTATACTAGTACAGGTATATATGGATATATTATAAAATGTACCCTATAGCCAATTAGCTCAACTGTATAAATCACCAGTTAAAAACCCCGATGTTTCATCAGAAAACAAAAACAGATATAAGCCAAATGTTATTCTAAAAAAACTCCCCAAACAACCTGGCGGGAAATAATAAATATTTTATTATTATCGAATAATTCCCTTGTTCATTATAACGAACGAATGTTCAAAGCAGGTTTTTTGCAGAGGAGTAAATCACCCTATTTGCGGGTAGATTTCAAATATACATAAGCTGTCGGGATGAAAAAGTTGATTAATGTGCTAATTTTCACTTAGTATCTAATTAATAGCCAAAATTTTCATCCAAGCGAGATGATAATATATAAATGGGGGATATTAGATGACAAAAGCACTTTTAAATATTGATTATACGAATGATTTTGTCACCGGAGCATTGCCTTGCGGACAGCCTGCTATTGATATAGAAAAGGAAATAGCAGCGATCACGGCAAAGTTTATTGAAGAGGGGGCATTCACTGTCTTTGCGATTGATCTGCATTTTCAGGATGACCTCTATCACCCTGAAACAGCCCTTTATCCGCCGCATAACCTTAAAGATACCGAGGGACGCGATTTGTATGGCGAATTAAGCAAGGTATATCAGTTACATGGCGATAAGGAAAATGTATTTTGGATAGATAAAACAAGATACAGCGCCTTTGCGGGAACAGACCTTGAATTAAAATTAAGGGAGCGCGGGATAACCGAAGTGCACCTTGTTGGTGTCTGCACAGATATCTGTATATTGCATACCGCTGTTGATGCATATAACAAAGGGTTCAACATTGTTGTTTATGAAAAGGCTACTGCCAGCTTCAATGAAATTGGCCATCGCTGGGCTCTGGAACATTTTAAAAGCTCAATGAACGCAAAGGTGATTTAACAGAAGATATTACACAGGAGGTTGCGTTAATGCGTAATGAATTTGCGGATGACAGTTTAACTTTGCATACTGATTTATATCAAATTAATATGGCCCAAACCTATTGGGAGGATAATATACATAATAAAAAAGCTGTTTTCGAGGTGTTTTTCAGAAAGCTTCCGTTTGGCAACGGATATGGGATCTTTGCCGGCCTTGAAAGAGTAATCGAGTATATTGAGAATTTCCGCTTCACCGAAAGCGATCTTATGTATTTAAAAAATGAACTTCATTATAAGGATGGTTTTCTTGATTATTTAAAAAACATGAGATTTACTGGCACCATCAAATCAATGGAAGAGGGCGAGCTGGTTTTTGGCAATGAACCAATCATGAGAGTCGAAGCTCCTCTTGCAGAAGCTCAAATTGTTGAAACAGCTTTATTGAATATCATTAACTATCAAACATTAATTGCCACCAAAGCTACACGCATAAAAGAAGTGATTGGCGATGGAACTGCCATGGAATTTGGATCCAGAAGGGCACATGAGATGGATGCAGCCATCTGGGGTACAAGAGCAGCATACATAGGAGGCTTTGATGCGACTTCAAATGTGAGGGCAGGCAAGAAATTCAGCATCCCGGTTGCAGGAACACATGCGCATTCATTTGTTCAGGCTTATCGTGACGAATATACAGCTTTTAAGAAGTATGCAAGCACTCATAAAGATTGTGTTTTCCTTGTAGATACGTATGATACCCTGAAATCCGGTGTCCCTAATGCAATCAGAGTAGCAAAAGAATTAGGCGACAAAATTAATTTTAAGGGCATAAGACTCGATAGCGGCGACCTTGCCTATCTATCTAAGGAAGCGCGAAGAATGCTTGATGAGGCAGGATTCCCTGATGCAAAAATAGTTGCTTCGAATGACCTGGACGAATATACGATTATAAACCTGAAAGCCCAGGGCGCGAAGATTGATATTTGGGGTGTGGGCACGAAGTTAATCACTGCTTTTGAGCAAGCAGCACTTGGAGCTGTATACAAACTCGTTTCAATCGAGGATGAAGCGGGTAAAATGGCTGATACAATAAAAATAAGCGGAAATCCGGAAAAAGTCACCACTCCTGGCTTAAAAAGAGTTTATCGCATCATTAATAAGGATAATCAAAAATCAGAAGGGGACTATATTGCTCTGGAACATGAAAATCCCCAGAAGGAAGAAAGGCTGAAGATGTTCCATCCAGTTCACACCTTTATAAGCAAATTTGTAACAAACTTCGAGGCAAGGGAGCTTCATAAAGAGATCTTTAAGGAAGGCAATCTGGTCTATCAGGTTCCATCTTTAAAAGAAATGCAAAGATTTGCAAAAGAAAATCTTAATGTGTTATGGGACGAGTACCGCCGTTCATTAAATCCTGAAGAATACCCAGTCGATTTGAGCCAGGAATGCTGGGATAATAAAATGCAAATGATCAAGCAAATTAAAGAAGAAGTAAAAGGCAGACCGTATTAAGAGGGAGGAACCGGAAATGAAATTACAGAAAGAAATCATGCAGGCATTAAGTGTTAACCCTGAAATTGATCCAAAAGAAGAAATCAAAAAAAGAATCGATTTCTTAAAAAATTACCTAGTTAAAACTAATTCCAAAGGTTATGTGCTCGGCATCAGCGGCGGGCAGGACTCTACCCTGGCAGGACGCCTGGCACAGCTTGCGGTTGAGGAACTGCGAAAGGAAGGAAAAGAAGCAACATTTACAGCAGTCCGTTTGCCATATGGTGTACAGAAGGATGAAGATGATGCCCAGCTGGCTCTATCCTTTATTCAAGCAGACCGGGAATATGTATTCAATGTAAAAGACCCGGTCGATGAGGTTAAAAAGGAATACGACCTAATCTTTCCGGAAGACCCTTTAACGGATTATCACAAAGGAAACGTAAAGGCACGCATGAGAATGATAGCCCAGTACGCAATCGGCGGACAAAATGGCTTGCTTGTTATTGGTACCGACCATGCTGCTGAAGCAGTAACTGGATTTTTCACAAAGTATGGCGATGGCGGTGCCGATGTCCTTCCGTTATCCGGCCTGACAAAGAGACAGGGTAAAGCACTGCTAAAAGATCTTGGCGCAGAAGAAAGGCTATATTTAAAAGTGCCAACCGCTGATCTCCTTGACCAAAAGCCCGGACAAGCCGATGAAACTGAATTAGGTATATCCTATGATGAACTGGATGATTATCTTGAAGGGAAAGAAGTAAGCCAAGAGGCTGCTGAAAAAATTGAAAAACGCTATTTGTTCTCTGAGCACAAGCGCAGAATGCCGGCATCCATACATGATGACTGGTGGAAATAATCATTATAAAATGCAGTTCCATACCATGGAACTGCATTTTTTATTGACCTGATAGAAGCTGGTAAGCCCATTCAGCTTTTTCTTCACTCGGCGGCTCTATATCCTTTAATGGATATTCCAGCCCAAGCGCTTCCCATTTATATACTCCGAGTTTATGGTAGGGGAGGACTTCAATTTTTTTCACGTTTTTTAAACCTTTGATAAATTGTCCGAGCCTTTCCAGATTTTTCGCTCCGTCAGATATTGTTGGGACCAGCACATGCCTAATCCATACTGGGACTTGGTTATCTGAAAGATATTTAGCAAATTCCAGAATATGTTCATTTGTAAGACCTGTCAGTTTTTTATGTTTATCTTTATCAATGTGTTTCAAATCCAGCAGCACTAAATCGGTATAACCCATCAATTCTTTCAGCTGGCTTTGGAAAAGAGGGGAGCTGGAATAACAGCCGCCAGAAGAATCAATAGCTGTATGGATACCTAGTTTTTTACATTCTTTAAAAAGCTCGATAAGGAAGGGAATTTGCAATAAGGGTTCTCCTCCGCTCACTGTTATCCCGCCCCCAGATGCTTCTATAAAGGGGAGGTAGGATTGGAGGTCATCAATGATTTCCGAAACAGACATTTGTTTCCCTGTCCCAATCTCCCATGTATCAGCATTATGGCAGAATTGGCAGCGAAGCAGGCAGCCCTGCGTAAATATGACATAACGGATGCCTGGTCCGTCTACCGTCCCAAATGTCTCAATTGAATGAATGTTTCCGTACATGATAATCTTCCTTTCAATAAGCAAAGAGCGCTGCCTTGGCGCATCCAGACCTTTATTAGTGATAGGGAGGACCTCCTAAGGGGAGGTCCAGTAATACAAATTACATTGTTTCATGGAATGTTCGATTGATTACATCAAGCTGCTGCTCTCTTGTCAATTTAATAAAGTTTACCGCATACCCAGATACCCTTATGGTTAATTGCGGATATTCCTCCGGGTGCTCCATGGCATCCAGCAAAGTTTCTCTATTAAATACATTTACATTCAGATGATGGCCGGATTTAATCGCATAGCCGTCAAGGATGGAAACAAGATTTCGAATACGGCTATGTTCATCTTTGCCAAGCGCTTTAGGCACAACGGAGAAGGTATTGCTAATTCCATCCAGCGCATATTCATAAGGCAATTTCGCAACAGAAGAAAGGGAAGCAAGCGTACCTTTTGTATCCCTGCCGTGCATAGGGTTGGCTCCTGGCGCAAAAGGTTCGCCTGCACGCCGTCCATCTGGCGTATTTCCTGTCTTTTTGCCATACACCACGTTAGATGTAATGGTCAGTATGGACATCGTATGCTTGGAGTTCCGGTATGTTTGATGCATGCGGAGCTTTTTCATAAACCGCTGGACAAGGTCTACAGCAATGCTGTCAACACGGTCGTCATTATTGCCGTATTTCGGGAAGTCACCTTCTGTAATGAAATCAACTGCCAATCCGTTTTCATCCCGGACCACCTTTACATTAGCGTATTTAATAGCGCTCAATGAATCCGCCGCCACACTTAGACCTGCAATTCCAGTCGCCATTGTCCTTAATATTTCGGAATCATGAAGGGCCATTTCAATTCGCTCATAGCTGTATTTGTCATGCATATAGTGAATGATATTCAATGTGTTAATATAAAGGTTTGCCAGCCAATCCATCATAAGGTCGAACTTAGCCATTACTTCTCCATAATCAAGAACTTCTGATGTGATAGGGGAATAGTCCGGACCTACCTGGATATTCAGCTTTTCATCCTTTCCGCCATTAATGCTATAAAGAAATGCTTTCGCCAGGTTTGCCCTAGCCCCGAAAAATTGCATTTGTTTGCCGATTTCCATGGCAGATACACAGCAGGCAATTCCGTAATCATCTCCGTATTCAGGAAGCATAATGTCGTCATTTTCATATTGGATGGAGCTTGTTTCTATAGACATCTTGGCACAATACTCTTTAAAGTTATCAGGCAATTTAGCAGACCAAAGCACCGTTAAATTCGGTTCCGGAGCAGGCCCCAAGTTCCTTAAAGTATGAAGGAACCGGAAAGAGCTTTTCGTTACTAGCGGACGTCCGTCAAGCGCCATGCCGCCAATTGACTCTGTTACCCATGTAGGGTCGCCGCTGAATAATTCGTTATAATCAGGTGTCCTTGCAAATTTCACGAGACGAAGCTTCATCACAAAATGGTCGACAAGTTCCTGAGCTTCCTGTTCGGTCAATACGCCCTTGTGAATATCTTTTTCTATGAATATATCAAGGAAAGTGGATACGCGCCCCAGGCTCATAGCGGCACCGTTTTGTTCTTTAATAGCTGCAAGATAGCCGAAGTATAACCATTGGAAAGCCTCAACTGCATTTCCTGCAGGCCTTGTAATATCGAATCCATAGCTTTCCGCCATCTGCTTTAGTTCCTGCAGTGCACGAATCTGTTCTGAAATTTCTTCGCGCAAACGGATATTTTCTTCATTCATTACACGGCTTGTAGTTTTTAAATCTTCTTTCTTGGCTTCTATGAGACGATCAACACCATAAAGGGCAACCCGGCGGTAATCCCCAATAATCCGTCCACGGCCGTACGCATCAGGAAGGCCAGTGATAATTCCGGCTTTGCGGGCAAGCAGCATTTCATCTGTATAGGCATCAAAAACACCCTGATTATGTGTCTTGCGATAATCCGTGAAGATTTTCTCCATTTCCTTGCTGGCTTCAAAGCCATACGCTTCACACGCTGCCACGGCCATGCGGACTCCTCCGAACGGCTGAAGTGAACGCTTAAAAGGGAGGTCCGTCTGAACACCGACTATTTTTTCTTTATGCTGGTCCAGGTAGCCTGGTCCGTGAGAAGTAATGGTAGAAACAATTTCAGTATCCATATCAAGAACTCCGCCATTTTCCCGCTCTCGTTTGGTAAGTTCCATTACCTGATTCCATAATAATGTTGTTGCTTCAGTAGGTCCTGCCAAAAATGACTCATCACCTTCGAAAGGTGAGAAATTTGTTAATATAAAATCCCTGACATCAATTTCATTTGTCCATTTACCTTTTTTAAAGCCATTCCATTGTTCCATGGAAATCCACCTCAATTTTAATTTCTAATGTAAGGCTGTATAACAGTTGCTACAACTTTACTATACATTCAATATAACAGATTATATGTGAAGTGAATCACAAACTTTGTGGCTGTATTGTGAATATTGATATAAAGGTAATTATTAGAGTATATAAACTTCTTTTAACTAACCTGTACTATAAAAATCATTAATAATTACAAACTGTTATAGGTTTATAATTATTAAGTTTCCATCATTTTAACAATGAAAACAGTCTGTATAATCAGCCAAATATGTAAATGTGGTGAATTGGTTTTAAAAAGGAAGAGAGAAACAAAAAAGCAGAGAAAAGAAAATCCTTGAATGAACGGCAACAATTACCTGTTTAATAGATTGTTATATTCTGATTAAATATTAGTATGAAAACACTATCAAAATTCTCATTCATCCTTATGTTGTCTGTCGCACTAGTCTTTGGATTCCATTACGATGCAAAAGCATCAACAGTACATACCGTCCAATCAGGGGATACCATGTGGAAAATTGCCCTGAAGTATCAAGTGGGGGTTCATGAAATCATCAATGCCAACCAGCAGATTTCAAATCCTAATTTTATCTATCCTGGCCAAAAGGTGAATATTCCTACTTTATCTAAGGCTACAGTTAGTGTTGAAGAGCAGGTCGTTCAACTCGTAAACCAGGAAAGAGCAAAATACGGATTAAAGCCTCTTAAATCAAATTGGGAGCTTGCGAGAGTGGCGAGATACAAATCTCAGGATATGATTAATAAAAGATATTTCGATCATAATTCTCCTACATACGGAAGCCCATTTGATATGATGAAAAGCTTTGGCATTACATACAGAACTGCCGGCGAAAACATTGCCGCAGGGCAAAAAACACCTCAAGAAGTTGTCAAAGCCTGGATGAACAGCGATGGCCACCGCAAAAATATCTTATCTGCCAATTACACTGAAATTGGTGTTGGATATGCACAAGGCGGCTACTACGGTCATTACTGGACTCAAATGTTTATAGGACGATAAAAAAGAAGCACCGGGATTTCGGTGCTTCTTTTCATTTTCCGCTTTAGTCAACAACTATATAAGCAATCATCGGGCCGCTGTTCTCTTTATCCGGATGTGTAAGGCAAACTAAGCGGTATACACCTTCTTTGTCAAACTGAAGGGGAACTACCGTTTCCTCGCCTTTTTTTACAATCCCTTTTATATCAGTACCCTCTATGATGTATGGGTGCTCGGTACCATTCACTCCGAGAATCTTAAGGTTGACCTTTTCATCTTTTTCAAGAAAAATGGTTCCCGGATCCCAGCGATACGCTTCAATTTCCTCCCCATCCGGCAGCTTGGACTTAAACTCCCCGGTAACCATATGAATCTCGCGGACAGTTTCATTCTCCGCCTGATTAAATACTGTCAAACTATCTGATTGTGTATAAAACCAGACCGATGCCGAGGCAATGACCATAAAAATTATGAAGAATGCAATGATGCTTCTTTTTTTCAAAACAAGAAAAGGCATGTCGTAACTCCTTCCTGAATTAGTTGTCCATATATAGATATGCAGGGAGGGGAGGGGAACTTGTCTATTTTCCATCAATTTTTCTGATTATTTCTTTACATACCTTAAAATATTATTTCATAATAGAGTTAAAAAAGGATGTGGCAGCATGTACAAGGTACTTGTGGCCAATCGGGATGAGTATGATACAAAAGGCATTGAATGGCTCTTAAAATCCTCCATGCCTGCATGGCAGGTGGAAACAGCAGAGGATGAGACTGAAATGATTGAGAAAATTGAATCATTCCAGCCCAGTCTTATGATTCTCGAACTTGATATGATCGATGAAAACAGTTACGGGACTTTTATAAAAACCATTCAGATTATACGTCCTGATGTGATAGCTCTTACAATGGAAGCCACCTTTTCACAGGCAAAAAGGGCAATAGATATGGGTGTTGCTGATTTAATTTTGAAACCTATCTCCGCCGATACTCTGCTAAAGTCAGCCAGAAAGATCCACAGACAGGCCCAGCTGGATGGGCGATTTTCTAAACAGAAACCAAAGGTAAAAACTGAAGAAGGGTACCAGTACCAGGATTTATTTTTGGAGAGCCCAGCTTTAGCTAAATTCTTTATTACGATTGGCATTAAAACAGAGAATCCAAGTGAACTTCCAAAACTATATTCTTTTCTTAAGAGCTATTCCTTTCAAAAACCAATCCGCTCGTTTATTTTGAGTGATATGGTTCTTCTTGTTACCGAACAAGCCAGCTTTGCTTGGAAAGAAGAAAGTATCCGCTTTATGAGGGACTGGCAGGAAACATCTGCCGTGCAAATTGCCATTAGTATATATACCGGTTGAGAAGGAAACAGCACAATCAGGAGTCATTATCTTGCAAACCGAAAGCTTATGGAATTAACCTTTTACGCAGGATTCAATCAAGTTATAGAGGGAAATTCCCTCCCCAAGTGGCATTCTATCGATCCTTTTTTAACACCTGACGAACAAAGCACCTGGATTGATTTTTTAAACCAATCCGATATAGAAAGTATAAAGGCGTGGTTCCATCAAGAATTTCTCATTCTGGCTGAGCCCTACCCAGATCCAGGACTAATCAGAATCAGACTGACAAGCATATTGGCCCAAATACGCAGGCATATGAAGACGTTCAGACTTTCAGGAGAAAATATTGAAAAAGAATATCTTCGTTTATTTCAGACTATCCTGTATTCTCCCTTGATTTACCGGATTATTAAAGAAATGATCCGTTTTATTTCATTTATCTTTGAAGCGATTCGATCAGATAAAAAACTGAAGCTGGACTTAGCGGACCGAATACTATTTTTCCTTGAAACGAATTACTGGGATCCAACTGTCAGCCTTGAAAAAGCTGCAGAATATGCCGCTCGTAATGCTAACTATATTAGCTCCGTACTGGCAAAAAAATGTGGAAAATCATTTCGGGAACTCCTGAATGAAACCAGAATCCGGCAATCGGCCAAGCTGCTTATTGAATCGGAAATGAGCATAAAAGAGATTGCATCTGTTTGCGGCTTCAGCAACCAGCAATATTTCAATAAAGTTTTTAGTAAAATAAAGGGCATGCCCCCGAACCAATTTAGAAAAAACATGCAGAAAGCCTCCGTGTAAACGGAAGGCTTTTTTATATGAAAATATTATAAAAACACTAATATTTATATAAAAATAACAGAATAACCAATGAAAAATCTAATAAAATTATAAATAATTAAATGTTATTATTATACTTTTCTGACATTTTTCCTTCTACAATTTATGTATAGATAATATTGGAGGGATCGATATGAAAGCGGAAACAAAAAGAGAAATTAAGAATTATCATGGCAGCGAGCTGCATGCAAAAGGATGGATCCAGGAAGCGGCACTGCGCATGCTAATGAACAATTTAGATAAAGAAGTGGCAGAAATTCCAGAAGAACTTGTCGTATATGGCGGCATTGGCAAGGCTGCACGTAATTGGGATTGCTATGATGCTATTGTCAAAACACTGCATGAGCTAGAAGATGATGAAACCCTGCTTGTCCAATCAGGTAAACCAGTTGCTGTATTCAAGTCTCATAAGGATGCACCAAAGGTATTGATCGCGAACTCAAACTTAGTACCGGCCTGGGCAAATTGGGATACATTCCACGAGCTTGATAAGAAGGGGCTTATGATGTATGGCCAAATGACGGCAGGCAGCTGGATTTACATCGGAAGCCAGGGAATTGTCCAGGGAACCTACGAAACTTTTGCCGAGCTTGGCAGACAGCACTTCTCCGGATCTTTAAAACAAACCATTACTTTAACTGCTGGTCTTGGCGGAATGGGCGGCGCCCAGCCATTGGCGGTAACGATGAATGATGGTGTCTGCATCGCCATCGATGTGGATGAGCACCGCATCAACCGCAGACTTGAAACAAAATATTTGGATACAAAGGTCCACACTATTGAAGAAGCTATTACACTGGCAAAAGAAGCAAAGCAGGAAGGCCGTCCGCTTTCTATCGGACTATTAGGAAATGCGGCTGAAATTCTGCCAAAGATGCTCGAAATGAACTTTATCCCAGATGTTCTCACAGACCAGACTTCTGCCCACGATCCATTAAATGGTTATGTTCCTGTTGGTTACACCCTTGAAGATGCTGCACTTCTACGAAAAGAAAAAGCGGCTGAATATGTGAAGAAATCCAAGGCAAGCATGGCAGTCCATGTCCAGGCGATGCTTGACATGCAGCAGAAAGGTGCAATTACGTTCGATTATGGAAACAATATCCGCCAGGTTGCCAAAGATGAAGGCATTGAAAATGCTTTTGATTTCCCTGGATTCGTACCGGCATATATCCGCCCATTGTTCTGTGAAGGTAAAGGACCTTTCCGCTGGGTAGCATTATCCGGCGATCCGGAAGATATTTATAAAACAGATGAGGTTATCCTGCGCGAGTTTGCAGATAATGAGCACCTTTGCAAATGGATTAAGATGGCTAAGGAAAAAATCCAATTCCAGGGGCTGCCATCAAGAATCTGCTGGCTTGGGTACGGAGAAAGGGCCAAATTCGGCAAAATCATCAATGATATGGTCGCCAAAGGTGAACTGAAAGCGCCAATTGTTATCGGGCGTGATCACCTTGATTCCGGTTCCGTTGCATCACCTAACCGTGAAACAGAAGGCATGAAGGACGGCAGTGATGCTGTTGCAGACTGGCCGATCCTGAATGCGCTGATCAATGCAGTCGGCGGAGCAAGCTGGGTATCCGTCCATCACGGCGGCGGAGTAGGAATGGGGTATTCTCTTCATGCCGGCATGGTTATCGTCGCAGATGGAACGAAGGAAGCAGAACAGCGCCTCGAACGCGTCCTTACATCTGACCCGGGAATGGGAATTGTCCGCCACGTCGATGCCGGCTATGACCTGGCAATCAAAACGGCTAAGGAAAAAGGCGTTAACATTCCAATGATGGAATAGCAGGTACAATCCCAAATTTAACATAATTGTGAACTATACGAATAAAACGGTGAAACTTACGAATAAGAACCAAAATTTACGAACAAATCAACAAAACCAGGAATAAAACAGCCAATTTAGCGAAGAAACAGCTGAAACTTACGAATAAACCTTACGCCAACCGAAAAATAACCTAATAAACTTCCAAAAGGAACGCTCCAATCCGTGGAAAAGCATGGATTGGAGATTCCATTTTTTAAGGAGGAACAAAAATGCACCCAAAAACTATCTTTATCAAGCATGCGAATCAGGTCATTACCCTAAAAGGAAGCTCACACCAGCCTTTGACAAGAGAAAAAATGAGCGAACTGCACATCATTGAAGATGGAGCAGTATGGATTGCGGACGGCTTAATCAAAGAAGCAGGAAAAACATCCGAGCTCGAAACTAAATACCAAAACAGACTGGCAGAAGCCGAAATCATTGATGCTTCTGGTAAAATTCTGCTGCCAGGACTTGTCGATCCGCATACGCATCTGGTCTATGCGGGCAGCCGGGAAGAAGAATTCAATATGCGCCTGAATGGTGCTACTTATATGGAAATTATGAATAATGGAGGCGGGATCCATGCCACTACATCTATGACGAGAAAAGCGTCCGAAGAGGAATTGGTTCAAGAGTGCCTGGTCCGACTTGATCGCTTTCTTAAGCATGGAGTCACAACGGTAGAAGCCAAAAGCGGCTATGGACTTGATTGGAATACAGAGCACAAACAGCTGCGTGCGGCTCAAAAGGCAGATACTCTGCACCCGATAGATGTTGTCCGTACCTTTATGGGCGCACATGCCGTTCCAGCCGAATACAAAGAGAATCCGGACGCCTTCATTGATTTGGTTATAGAAGAGATGCTGCCAATAGTGGCGGAAGAGGGGCTCGCTGAATTTAATGATATTTTCTGCGAAAGGGGCGTGTTCACTCCGGAGCAGTCCAGAAAGCTGCTGGAAGCCGGGAAGAAGCTTGGTCTGACACCAAAAATCCATGCAGATGAAATTGAACCTTATGAGGGAGCAGAGCTTGCGGCTGAAGTCGGGGCCATATCTGCAGATCACCTGCTAAGAGCTTCTGATAAAGGCATGGAGATGATGGCTGAAAAAGGAGTAATCGGCGTCCTGCTGCCTGGCACAGCTTTCTTTTTAATGGC
Source organism: Cytobacillus sp. C11.1 (assembly GCF_058145115.1). Taxonomy (NCBI): domain Bacteria; kingdom Bacillati; phylum Bacillota; class Bacilli; order Caryophanales; family Bacillaceae; genus Cytobacillus; species Cytobacillus sp. C11.1. The sequence goes on from NZ_CM176935.1 coordinate 3,590,568, forward strand.
TGAAGCCGCCAGAGGCCGAAGAATGATCGATAAAGGAGTTCCTGTAGCCCTTTCAACGGATTGCAACCCAGGCTCTTCGCCAACATGTTCCATGCCATTCATGATGAACCTAGCTTGTATGCATATGGGCTTGACTCCTGCTGAAGCGATTTCTGCGGCGACAATCAATGCAGCGCACGCGATCAACCGGGCCAATGAAATTGGCAGCATAGAAGCTGGAAAGAAGGCAGATCTCCTGCTGCTGAGTGTCCCGAACTATATGCAAATGCAATACCACTACGGCATGAACCATACAGACACTGTTATTAAAAATGGGGAGATTGTCGTTAAAGGAGGGAGCTTATGCTTCCAACGCTGAATCCTCCAGGTTTCTTTTGGCCGCGGACTGAATTAGGTACAGATGTTAAAGTCCATGAATGGATCTGCCAGCTGCAGAGTGAAAAGGAATTCAACGAAAAAAACTGGGATGCCGTTGTCTTTGGCGTTCCGCTTTCCCGATCATCCATAAGCGCCTCGGGAGCTTCCGAGTTTCCGGAGGCCTTCCGCCGTTCCTGGAAAGGGTTCTCCACTTATAACCTGGATTTTGAAAAAGATCTGCAGCAGCTGAAAGTAGCTGATCTGGGCGATGTCAAAATGCATTTTACAGACATCCCGCAATGTCATTCCAATATAAAACAAACAATTAAAGATGTCAGAAAGCAGTACCCTGATTCTTTTCCAATTGCCATCGGAGGGGATCACTCGATTACCGCAATGCTTGTAAGCGGCTTAAAAGAACTGGAACCAGAAAAAGAGATTGGGATTATCCAATTTGATACCCATCTGGATTTGCGCAGTCTTGATGACCATGGCCCTACAAATGGCACACCCATCCGCAACTTGATTCAGAATGGTGTGATAAAAGGGGAAAATGTTTTCAATATTGGACTCCATGGCTTCTTTAACGGCCAGTCTCTCATCCAATATGCCCGTGAGAACAAGGTCAATTGCATTCCCCTGAAAGAAGCAAGAAAACGAGGAATATCGGAAACGGTTAAAGAATCCCTCTCACGGTTGGAGAAAAAGGTAGACATCATATATGTCACAATCGACATGGATGTCCTCGATATTGGCTTTGCTCCTGGCGTACCAGCCTCAACACCAGGAGGGATGAGGACAGATGAACTTTTTGATGCCGTCTATTATGCCGGGCTTTCTTCCAAAACGGCTGCAATGGATATAGTTTGCCTGGATCCAACGAGGGACCATCAGGCACAGCCGACTGTAAAGGCCGGCACCTACACATTTTTAACCTTTTTAACAGCTTTAATGAATAGATAATAGGAAGGAGCAGGTTTGCTCCTTCCTATAAATTAAGGGGGAAAGAGAATGGAAAAAGAAACGATGATTAATCCATCACCTCAGCAGCCTCATGTCAGCAGTGCAAATTCCACTTCAAAAAATATCGTGAAGTTCTTTCTTTTCAGTGCAGTTGGCATTTTTATGTTTTTTATCCCCGTCACCATGAATGAGAAATCCTCCATCATGCTCGATCATATCGTTACAGCTATCCAGACCGCCTTACCTGCCATCGTCCCTTATTACGCCTTGCTTGTTATTTTGCTGGGGGCAATCTATCCTTTCTATACAAAAACGTGGAACAAAGATAAAGTGAATTCTGTATTTTCCATTTTTAAAATCATCGGTCTGGCTGTTGCCGTTATGATCGTTTTCGGGTTCGGTCCTGCATGGCTATTTGATCCAAGCATGGGACCATTCCTGTTTGAAAAGCTTGTCATCTCTGTCGGTTTACTTGTTCCGATTGGATCGGTATTCCTGGCATTGCTTGTTGGCTATGGCTTGCTTGAGTTTATCGGCGTATTGATGCAGCCTGTCATGAAGCCGATTTGGAAGACACCGGGAAGGTCTGCCATTGATGCAGTCGCATCATTTGTCGGCAGCTATTCCATTGGGCTTTTAATAACAAATCGCGTATTTAAAGAAGGAAAATATAGCATAAAGGAAGCAGCCATTATTGCGACAGGTTTTTCAACTGTATCGGCTACCTTTATGATTGTCGTTGCCAAAACACTGGGATTAATGGAAATCTGGAACACCTATTTTTGGACAACGTTGGCTGTAACCTTTATTGTTACGGCAATCACCGTCCGAATCTGGCCTCTTCGATCCATGAGCGAAAAGTATTTCGATGACCAGGAACCGCCGAAAGAATCCTTCTCGGGAAGCCGCCTTCAAGCAGCCTGGAAAGAGGCGATGGAGACGGCGGAGCATTCACCGGCACTATGGAAGAATATCAGCATTAATTTAAAAGATGGCTTTGTCATGACCATGTCCATTTTGCCATCCATTATGTCCGTTGGTTTGCTGGGATTGGTACTTGCTGAATTTACACCTGTTTTTGACTGGATTGGTTATATCTTTTATCCTTTTACTGCACTCGTGCAGCTTCCAGAGCCATTATTAGCTGCAAAAGCAAGTGCAGTTGGCATAGCGGAAATGTTCTTGCCTGCCCTTCTTGCAGCGGAAGCCGCGTTGGTTACTAAATTCGTTATCGGTGTCGTTTCAGTTTCAGCGATCATTTTTTTCTCAGCGCTTGTACCTTGCATTTTGTCAACGGATATTCCAATCTCTATTCCACAGCTGCTTGCCATCTGGGTGGAGAGAACGATTTTAACGATCTTAATTGCAGCTCCAATCGCATTTTTACTGCTTTAAAACGATAGTCCCCGCTTAAGCAGCGGGGATTTTTCGCATAGAATTTCCCTGTACAAACAAACTAGTAAAGGATATTGTAACTAGTATTTAAAGAGTCTAAGGATAAGCAGGTGATGCATTTTGTACAGGCTGTATACACATAATGACCTGGATGGGGTTGGATGCGGTATTGTTGCCAAGATTGCATTCGGAAAAGATGTGGAAATTCGCTACAATTCCGTAATGGGTCTGGACCATCAAATCGAAAGGCTTTTTGAACATGAAAAAAAGCTGAAGGATGACTTTCTTTTTATCACAGATTTATCCGTGAATGAGGAAAATACAATCAGGTTAGATGATCTTTCAAAGAGCGGCGGGAAGGTTAGATTGATCGACCATCATAAAACAGCTTTGCATTTTAATGAATACAGCTGGGGGAGAGTCAAGGTTAATTATGAAGATGGAAGGCTCACAGCAGCGACTTCCTTGCTTTATGAATATCTGCTCGAACACGAGCTTATAAAGCAATCTCAAGCTCTCGATGAATTCGTCGAACTTGTCCGCCAGTATGATACTTGGGAGTGGGACCAAAACGAAAATATTAAAGCTAAAAATCTAAATGATTTATTTTTCATGGTATCGATCGATGAATTTGAAGAAAAAATGACAGAACGGATCTTAAACGCCGAGCATTTTGATTTTGATGACTTTGAGCAGAAGCTGCTTGAGATGGAAGAAGAAAAGATTGAACGGTACGTTAGAAGGAAAAAGCGGGAAATCATCCAAACTTTCATCGGGGATTTCTGTGCAGGAATCGTTCATGCAGAATCATACCATTCTGAGCTGGGCAACGAACTGGGCAAGGACAATCCGCATTTGGATTATATTGCGATTTTAAATCTGGGCGGCAAAAAAATCAGTTTCAGGACCATTCATGACCATGTGGATGTTTCAGCCATTGCCGGCCAGTTCGGAGGAGGCGGACATGCAAAAGCATCCGGATGCTCTATGGGCAAGGAAGCTTTTCAGCTGTTCGTCAATGATATATTTCCCTTGGACCCCTTGAGGCAGGACGCATACAAGAATAGATACAACAATAAAAACTCACCGCAAGGCGTTCTGTACGAAAATAAAAAGGGAGACAAATTCTTTATTTTTGCCAAGAACGAAAATAAATGGATACTTGAAATGAATGGAAAGCCTATTCAGGAGCCCTATGATGATTTCCAGGCTGCCGAAAATTTCATTAAAAGAAAATATATGGCATGGCTTGTTCGTGATGACATTTATGTTGATTTTTTAAAGAATTTTTATATGAAAACGAAGCATTAAAACCGCCTTTCTGGCGGTTTTTCTTTTGGTTTGCCTAAAAATATACTTTTTCTGTAAAAAATATGCAAATATCATTTATAATGGAGAAAGCCACTTTATAAGGAGAGGACTTATGGAATTATTATTGGTTTTTTTCGGCATTATTTTTTTCGCTGTATTTATTAAAATCCTTTTTACCGGATCTAAAAGAGCTTCTTTCATAAAAAATGAACAGATTCCCGAAAATCTAGGCATCCAGGCAGAAAACCTGCTGCCAGTTACCCAGCGGCTTGAAAATTCGCTGCCGCACGGATATAGAGAAAATATTAAAAACCGGGTGTTAAAGGATCATCCACGGTGGGAAGATCATGAATATGATTGGGCTTTTTTCGAGCTCCAAAGATATTTTATTCTAAATAGCCTTTTAAAAACTGTTCCCATGTTCAGTGAGAAAGTGGATGAAATATGGCATGAAATGCTAATGTTTACCCGTGACTATAGTCAATTTTCACAGAATTTTTATGGAGAGTATCTGCACCATTCCCCCAATATGGACAGCACGCCCATTCCAGGGGAAAGAGCCTTTTTCGATTGGGTGTATTTAAGCCTTTTTGAAACTAGCCATAATAGCCGGAGAATTTGGGGCGGCTTTTTAAAAAACCCGATAAAAAAGGAAATCCTTGAGGACTTCAGAAGCTTGAATGAAGAGGAACTATTGGCAATGTATTTTAGAGAAAGCAGCGATTGGCTAAGCATAAAGAAGGAACTCATCACAAAATTAAAAAGTGAAATTTCAGAGGCAGATGCCATTAAGCTTGGAAATAAACCGCTTGAGTTTTCAAAACCAGGCTCCGTTTATCAATACTCATATTTGCTTCTGCCTGCAGTTTATTACTCTTTTTATGAATCGGACAGTTTCGATGAATATATGAATGAACTTCTTCCTAAAGAACTGGCAAAAGACGGTGCTTCAAGCAGCGTATCATGCTCGGGCTATGCTTGCAGCAGTCCAACTGATCATGATTCAGGCGGGGGACATGACTCCGGCGGGGGATCCAGCTGTTCAAGCTGCGGGGGAGGCTGCAGCAGTTAAAATAAGTAACCCATATCGGGTTGCTTATTTTTTTATCCTTAATTATTTAATGACATGGTTACAATATAGTAAGAGTTTTGGCTAAGATTATCAGTACTTTCAAATTCCGGCAGTAAATTTTCAATTGTGTAACAATTTATATTTATAATATCTCACTGAAATGATTCTTTGGTACAATCAAAGATGCATGATTAATGGCTCGAATTGGATGTGTATTTATGAGAAAATTGGTTCTTTCTATGCTGCTCCTTTGCTCCTTTCCAAATGCAATTGCAAATGCCGAGGAAATAGCAGAACCTGAAATTATCAGTGAAGCAGCAGTCCTTTCAGATACGGAGTCAGGGACTGTTCTGTATGAAAAAAATGCAGGGAAAAAGATGTTTCCAGCCAGCTTAACAAAGATTGCTACAGCTATTTATGCAATCGAGAACGGTGACATGAGTGAAATCGTGACCATAAGCAAAGATGCGATGGAGGTAGATGGGACAAGAGTTTACCTGGAGGAAGGGGAAGAGGTTCCCCTAAAAAAGCTGGTGCAGGGGATGCTTATCAATTCCGGCAATGATGCAGCATGGGCGATAGCCGAACACATGGATCAAAATATGGATAATTATTCAGAAAATCTAAATAGTTATCTTAAAGAGAAGGTTCACTTAAAAAACACTCACTTTGTAAATCCTCATGGTCTGCATGATGAAAATCATTATACGACAGCAGCGGACCTTGCCAAATTGACAAACTACGCACTTAAAAACCAAACCTTTAAAGAGATATTTGGAACAAAGGAATTAAAGTGGTCGGGGAAGTCATGGAAAACAACAATCTTTACACATCACAGGATGCTAAAAGGTGAGGTGCCTTTTGAGGGAGTCACAGGCGGAAAAACAGGTTTTGTAAATGAAGCTAAGCAAACTCTCGCAACTTCTGCTGAAAATGAATCAATAAAACTTACAGTGATTTTATTAAAGGCAGATTTTAAGAGGGATATATATAAGGATACAAAAAACCTGCTTAAATTTGGATTCCAAAATTATGAATCCTCAGCTCTCAGCAGCACAGAGGTTTTCCCAGCAGAGGGAAAAACCTTTACGACCGGTGGAAAAAATGTTCCGATTACCTTACCAAAAGGCTCATACAATGAGAATGTAACTTCAACAGGAAAGCTGATCATCGAGGATGATAACGGAAGGGTCATTCAAACTCTTCAGCTCATTGAAGATAATGAAGATGAAGTTGTATCAAGCCAGCTTCAGCAGGAAGAGGAACCAAAAAAAGCAACAACCGGATACTACGGAAAAATCGGTTTAACAGTATTTTTGTTTGCTGTTTTTATTCTATTATTAAGGAAAAATCTTAAAGCAAGAGCTAGAAGGAGAAGACGGGTTTAATACCCGTTTTTTTTATTGACTATGTTAAAATTCATATTTGATTTTGGCTGAATTTAGATTGGATTGGAAGGCGCTAGACTCTTGCAGACACGAATGTGCGGAGGACTGCCGGGCCCCCCGGGGTTCGCTGAGCACCTGAAGCGGAAATCAACTTAATTATTTAAAAAATTAATTGTGTGATAGTTGTGGCAGTATAGACTATATGCTGAGAAAAATTTTATACGCAGAGAAACGTGATTATGTGCAGAGAACACGCAATAAAAAAGACTAAAGTATTAAACTTTAGTCTTTGACCCTACCTTATTGCATTCTTTGCTCAACCTGGCGGCATACTTCATCTGCGGACAGGCCGCTTGCTTCAATTACAGGTGCTTTTGTAGAAGTATCCTGCATACCCATTACGTTCGAGTCTACTCCGCTTACTACACAGCATGAGCAGTTTTCTGCATCATGAGCTGATTTCATATCGACCACTTCATACCCCTTTTGTCGAAGCGCTTCAGATACATTTGTTAAGGATTGCTCAACAGCTACTCTTTTCGTCATTCTTAACACCTCCTCCGTTGATAGATTGGCTTTATTGTTCCATTTTTATTCCATGGATAAAAACACCCGAATCACGAAAAAGTAAGGAAGGAGGTGTTGAAAATGGGTAAACGCAAAAAGGATCCTTCTAAGGCGGGATTAAGCTCTCCAAATATAGAGGGGCAAGGGACTACCAATATGGAAACAGGGAGCAGAAGCGCTTCCTCCGCACGCCATAAAAAAAAGAAACAGGATTTTTAAAGAAAGGCTATGTTAAAGATTATTGTTGATTTTGGCACCCTGTTGATTGGAGTGGAAGGGACGAGACTCCAGCTGGAGGAGCGTGTCGAAGGGAGACCCCACAGGCGCGAATGCGCCGAGGAGGCTCCCGGACCGCCCGCGTTCGCTGAGTCCCTGGAGCGGAAATCAACACGCAAGTTTAACAGAGCCAAAAGAAAAAAAGCAGGAAGGCTGCACCTCCTGCTTTTTCCAATCAGTTATACATTTCCGCTACTTGCTTTTGGATCGTAGCATCTTCCAAATACTCATCATAACTCATTTGCTTATCCACGATGCCAGCAGGTGTAATTTCAATAATGCGGTTGGCGATTGTTTGAATAAACTGATGGTCATGAGAAGCAAACATTAAAGAGCCTTTAAAGTTAATTAATCCATTGTTCAGTGCTGTGATGGATTCCAAATCCAGATGGTTTGTAGGCTCATCAAGCAACAAAACATTGGCCCCGCTCAGCATCATTTTTGAAAGCATGCAGCGGACTTTTTCTCCACCTGATAACACACTTGCTTTCTTCAAAACTTCTTCTCCCGAGAATAGCATTCTTCCTAAGAAGCCCCTTAGGAAGCTTTCGCTGTCATCAGCAGGGGAGAATTGGCGCAGCCAATCAACAAGGTTCAGCTCAGAGTTTTCGAAGAACTCGGAGTTATCTTTCGGGAAGTAAGACTGAGATGTTGTCACACCCCATTTATATGTTCCTTCATCCGGTTCCATTTCGCCTGTTAAAATCTTAAACAGAGTCGTTTTAGCAAGCTCGCTTGCGCCAACTAGCGCAATTTTATCATCCTTATTCATGATAAAGCTGACGTTATTTAGGACCTTCACACCATCAATTGTTTTGCTTATGCCATCAACACGCAGCAAATCATTGCCGATTTCACGTTCTGGAGTAAAGCCGACATATGGATATTTTCTTGAAGAAGGCTTGATGTCATCCAAAGAAATCTTATCAAGCAATTTTTTACGTGAAGTCGCTTGTTTGGATTTGGATGCATTTGCACTGAAACGTGCAATAAAGCTTTGCAGTTCTTTGATTTTTTCTTCCTTTTTCTTATTGGCATCCTGTGCCATCTTTGAGGCAAGCTGGCTGGATTCATACCAGAAGTCATAGTTACCAACATAAATTTGGATTTTTCCAAAGTCAAGATCGGCAATATGGGTACAAACCTTGTTCAAGAAATGGCGGTCATGGGATACCACAATTACAGTATTTTCAAAATTGATCAGGAACTCTTCAAGCCATTGGATCGCTTTAATATCCAAGTGGTTTGTCGGCTCATCCAGCAAAAGAACATCCGGCTTGCCGAAAAGAGCTTGTGCAAGCAGTACTTTAACTTTTTCAGAACCGCTAAGATCTGCCATTTTCTTTGTATGAAGCTCTTCTTCAATTCCTAAACCTTTTAGCAAAATGGCTGCTTCAGACTCTGCTTCCCAGCCGTTCAATTCTGCAAATTCACCTTCAAGTTCAGCAGCCTTCATGCCATCTTCATCAGTAAAATCCGCTTTCATATAAATAGCATCTTTCTCCTGCATTACTTCATAAAGCCGTGCATGGCCCATAATAACAACTTTTAGGACCTCAAATTCTTCATACTCAAAATGATTCTGCTTTAAGACGGCAAGACGCTCGTCAGGACCCAGGTGAACACTCCCGGATTGTGCTTCAATTTCGCCGGAAAGAATTTTTAGGAAAGTTGATTTACCCGCACCGTTTGCACCGATCAAGCCGTAGCAATTTCCGGGTGTGAATTTAATATTAACATCTTCAAATAGCTTGCGATCACCATATCGAAGACCTACGTTACTGACTGTTATCATATTATTTTTATTCCTCCAAAATACATAATCCTAAAAATTATAACACTTCCTACGCTTAATCGCGAATTCTTCTTCATGCTATTTTACATCCAGACCTAAAAAGCAAAAATTTTCGATAATTAAAAGGAAGTAGTTTGAAAAAATTGAATATATAAGGGAGTGAAATCTTGCCAAACAGTCAGGAAGGAAGTGTATGAATTCGTGGAATCTCTTTTGCTGGAGGAATTAAAGATTGAACCATTCAGTTTTGAAATTGAGCGGGGTAAAATCAAGGAATTTGTTATGGCGATTGGAGACCAGAACCCCATTTATTATGATGTAGAATCTGCAAAAGGAATGGGCTACAGGGATGTCCCCGTTCCGCCCACATTTCCTACAGCTATTGAAATGTGGGGTGGTTTGGATTTTGAAACCCTTATCGATCTTCTTGGCCTGGATCCGCTTAAAGTGCTTCACGGCGGCCAGGAGTACCGCTACTTAGGCGAGATATATGCAGGGGATACTGTAACTGCCTTTCCTAAATTAATTTCAGCATTTAAAAAAAGAAATTTACGCTTCTTTACTATAGGCATAACTTATAAAAACAGCAACGGAGAACAGGTTCTCTATTCTGAATCAACCATTATTGAAAGAGGAGGCTTGTTAAATGACTGATTTAAAACCCCTTCAAAAACAGGAGATAACACATACCCAGTTGGTCAGGTATGCAGGAGCATCTGGTGATTTTAACCCGATCCATACAGTTGTCCCTGTCGGCGAAAAAGCCGGTTTAGGCGGAGTAATTGCCCATGGGATGCTTATTATGGGAATGGCAGGAGAAGCATTAGGGACTTGGTTTCCAAGAAAAGACTTAAGAATGTTCAAGGTTCGCTTTAGTAAAATGACCCGTCCCGGCGAAAAGCTGGCAATTGAAGGCAAAGTGATTAAAGAAACAGTGGAAGAAGGAGAGAAGAGATTGGCAGGAGAAATGTTTGTTAGAAATGAAACAGGCGAATTGAAGCTATCAGGTGAGTTTCAAGTCAAAATTTAAATATAAGGGCGGTTTTCTGGCGGTTTTCTTTGGAAGAAAATGCAGGAGTCCAATTAAGGCCCAAGGTAGCATGAAAAAAATATGCACTATGGACCGGTGCTATCCTCATTGCAGCGCTGCTTGTTGTCTTGATCGCTTCATATGCTTATATCTCCCGCTCGCTCCCCAGGACAGAGGGCGAAACAAAAATTGAATCCATATGCTCAAGTTATGGGTATCAGAGAAAAAATGGAATCCCGCACCTCCATGATATCCGAAAAAAGCTCCCTACATAATAGCTAATAGTAACTTGGATATAGAAAGAAGCTTTGCATCTGTTACAACACCACCAGAGTTTAACGGCAGCAAAACAGCCTCCGGAAACTAATGTGGCAGTTGATCCACATTGATCTTTAAGCACACCTTCCATCTAGTATTAAATGCACCTGGATTCCCCTGAAATAAACGTTAGCGGTGTCACTTTTGCCGGCATTCCGGGCATTATCCTCGGACATAATGAACAGATTGCATGGGAAGTACCCAATACTGGAACAGATGTTAAGGGTTTTTTATAGAAAGGCTGTTTTCGCAAAGTTTGTTGCTTACAAACTAGTTTTAATTACTGAGTTGATTGGAGTGGAAGGCACTTGATCCTCGAAAATGCATTCGCATTTTCATCGTGCGGTGCTTATTCGAGGAAGATTATTCAATGTCCTGCGGGAAGAGAGGGAGCGGGAGACCCCGCAGGCGTGAAACGCCGAGGAGACTCCCGTTCCTCCCCGCGGAAAGCAAGTGACTGGAGCGGAAATCAACGGGCCAGCTTTTTAGGCCAAAAACAACAATCTATACGAAAAGAGCCTATAGAAAAAGGAATCCTGACAAAAAAATGAGTTTCTATTTAAGGAAAAATGGGAAAAGGCAGAAGTAATTGATGAACCAATAAAAGTATGGCAAAGGAATAATTTACAAAGTAACAGTTACCCGCCATGGACCTGACATTTCAGATTTTGCTGCAGATAGCGGCAAGGATACCGTCCTGCCTTTGCAATGGACAGCCCTCGAACGATCAAAGGAACTCGAAGCTATTCTAAAGATGAATAAGGCTGAGGGAACTATTTCATACTCCTGCCCAGAATTTTGTGTTTGCTTCACCTGATTGTACAATCGCTTACAAAGCTAACGGCAAATTACCCATCAGAAAAAAAAGCTCAGGTCTTTTGCCAGTACCGGGACGAGCTACTGAGAATTGCAGCAGAAGGCAAGGAAAGCAAATGGATAGCAGAGAAGGGAGGATTCCTGGTGGAGAGCTGCCAAAAAGAAGATGGCACTGTAAACCATCGAAGATCGTGGAGGTTTGTGATTGATACTTCCAATAAGTATACAGCATTCCACCTGGTGGGGCCGGGCCAATCAGGCCACCCGCTGAGCCGCTGGAACCATGATCAAATGAATGACTGGGCAGAGGGAAACTATCATCAGACTAGCCTCCATGAACAGAGCAGCAAACATAAGCTGGTTTTAACACCATAAAACGCCCCCGCTAAGGCTGAGACATAGTCGAAAAATAGTTATAAAATGTTCCTAATTGTTCATAGTTTTTTCATAATTTTCATGTACAATATAACCATACAGGCAGGAAAAAGGAGTTTTATTAATGGCTAAGAAGCAGCTCGTTGATTTAGTTAACCGATTAAAGCAATCCGGTATTAAAGTAAGCTTTTCCAAGCCACGATCAAAAACTTTAATACTCATCAACCAAAACAAAAATTTATCTTCTTCTGCAAATTAGTTAAAAAAATGGCGGATCATGCATCCGCCATTTTTTTGTTTAAAACTTAAGTGGTTAATTCCGCTCCAACAGACTGGTGCTCACTCAACATTAACTTTAACATAACCCTATTTTTAGATATTAAGAGATTATAAAACCTTTATACATCTTAAATTTCCTTCATTATTTTATTAAAAACATCTTTTTTATCAAAATCTTCGCCCATAGGGAATTTCTTTATAAATTTATTATTCTCATCTAATAAATAAACAAAGGTGCTATGAACATAAAACCCATCTCCAGGATCGCGATACTGAAATTGGAACGTGTTAGCCAGCTCCTGGATTTCGTATTGATCCTGCTTTAAGTTATCCGGATCTGCTGTGAGCAAAATCCAATTACCGTCATTTTCAATGTCAAAGGTATTCATATATTTTCTGAGTACCTCTGTTGTATCCCTGTAGGGGTCAATAGTCACGGTCACGAATTGGACTTTCTCTCCAAAAACGCCTTCTTTTTCAAGATCATTTTTAAGCATGTTCATTCTCTGTGTTGTTGTAGGGCAGATATCAGGACAATGCGTATAAATAAATTCGACGAGCTTCAGTTTTTTTTCAGAATCGGCAAAATCATATACCTCATCATTAGCAGTTACCAGTGTAATATTATCAGGAATCTTTGCGGTCATGTCACGTATGATAAAAAAAGAAATGCCGGCAGCAATGCCTATGATAACAATGAGCGTGCTTATAATATAAATCTTTTTCATTATTTCCCCTCCCAATATAAAGATAAATAATATCCCACGAAAATCCTATGGATAATATGTGAACATATTTAAATAGGGGGGAATTTTATAAAAAAAGGTTGAGCCTGTTGACTTGTGTGTTTTTCCCTTGCAGGCACAAAGTAAATAGCAGGAGGTCCGGGATACTCCCGCTGCATCTTCCGGGTATCTCTTTGACATGCTCCTCCCGCTGGAAAGAACTTTAACACAGTAAATAGAATGGAAGGGATAGAAAAAGGAACCCCGCAAGGTTCCTTTTCTGTATTTGTATTATTTAATCGAATTTACTTCATTGAAATCCAAACACTCTTTACTTCTGTATAGTTATCAAGGGCGTAGGATCCCATTTCACGGCCGATGCCGGACTGCTTATATCCGCCGAATGGAGAAGCTGCATCGAACGCATTGTAGCAGTTCACCCAAACTGTTCCGGCACGAAGCTTGTTGGCTACATAGTGGGCATTTGCAACATCGCGCGTCCACACGCCAGCTGCCAATCCATATTCACTGTTATTTGCACGATTGATTAACTCATCAATATCGTCATACGGCATTGCAGAAATGACTGGTCCAAAGATTTCTTCTTTTGCGATTGTCATTTCATCACGAACATCTGCAAAGATAGTAGGGGAGACGAAGTAACCCTGCTCCTGAGGCTTGTCACCGCCCGCTACAAGCTGCGCACCTTCGCTTAAGCCTTTTTCAATATAGCCAAGAACACGGTTTTGCTGTTCAGCAGAAACTAACGGGCCAATTTCTGTGTCAGCATGAATCCCTGCACCCTGCTTGATTTTCTTGGCATGTGAAGCCATATCAGCTACTACATTATCAAACTGCTTTTTCTGAATAAATACGCGTGAACCTGCACAGCAAACCTGTCCCTGGTTAAACATTACACCGTTAAGCGCTCCTGGAATGGCTTTTGATAAATCAGCATCTGGAAGGATAATGTTAGGTGATTTTCCGCCTAGCTCAAGCGTAACACGCTTAAGTGTCTTGGAAGCATTGGACATGATCAGTTTTCCTACTTCAGTAGAACCAGTGAAAGCAATCTTGTCTACTAATGGATGGTCAACCAGCGGCTGTCCAGCTGTTTCTCCAAAGCCCGGAACGATATTTACCACTCCTGGTGGGAAACCGGCTTCTTCCATTAATTCAGCCAGATATAAAGCAGATAAAGGTGTCTGCTCTGCTGGTTTTAGAACCACTGTACATCCAGTTGCCAGGGCAGCTCCAAGCTTCCACATCGCCATAAGAAGAGGGAAATTCCAAGGAATAATTTGTCCAACAACACCTACAGCTTCATGGCGAGTATAGTTAAAGAACGGGCCGCTAACAGGAATAGTTTGGCCAACAATTTTCGTAGACCATCCAGCATAATAGCGCATGTGCTCAACAGCCAGCGGAATATCTGCATTAGAAGTTTCACGGATAGGCTTACCATTATCCAAAGTTTCAAGCTGTGCCAATTCTTCACTGTTTTCTTCCATTAAATCAGCAAGCTTATACATTAAGCGGCTCCGCTTAGAAGCGCTCATTTTTGACCATTTGCCTTCATCAAAAGCTTTACGTGCAGCCTTAACAGCCAAATCTATATCTTCCGCACCGGCTTCATAAACAGTTGCAAGAACTTCACCTGTAGCAGGATTATACGTATCGAACGTTTTCTGGGATTTGCTTTCAACAAATTCACCATTGATATATAATTTTTTCTTTCCACTTAAGAATTTTTCAACCTTTTCTTTTAAACTTACAGTTAGTTGACTCATATAATTCCTCCTTAAAATAGTAGTCTATGTATTTCTCGGTGCTAAAACTTATAGAAGAACAACTATGGTAACGCTTACATAGGTATGTTAACACTATTAAAACTATAAAATCAACTCTGAATTAAAATAATTTTCAGATAATATTCGACATTTTTCTGAATAAGCCTTAGAACAGAAAAATAGTTACAAGGAAAAAAGCATACCAGTTTCGGTATGCATCTGGAGCGAATGCACTGAGGAGGCTACCGGACCGCCAGCGTTCGCTGAGTCCCTAGAGCGGAAATCAACAGGCCAGGCCAATGTTATAGAGCTATAGTCTTGAAAAGAGGGTGCCCAAAAGCTAAACTTTTGGACACCCTCTTTATCTATTAAAGTAACATCCCTGCAATAGCAGCACTTAAAAGCGATGCCAACGCACCAGCGATTACAGCGCGAACGCCAAGCTTCGCAATATCACTTCTGCGATTGGGGCCAAATTTCCAAGTCCGCCAAGAAGAATGGCCATTGAGGAAATGTTGGCAAAACCGCAAAGTGCAAAACTAACTACGGCAACTGTCTTAGGAGACAGGCTGCCGATTTCCGGAGCAAATGATGAATAAGCAACAAATTCATTCAAGACAAGCTTTTGGCCGATATATCCGCCTGCCTGTACAGCTTCTGCCCAAGGAACTCCAACTGCAAAAGCGAGAGGAGCGAACACAAATCCCAGAATCGTTTCTAGGGTCAGGTTTTCAAATCCGAAGATGCCGCCTGCAAAGCCAATGATTCCATTAATAAGAGCAACTAAAGCGATAAAAGCAAGAAGCATTGCCCCAATATTTAAAGCAAGCTGCAGACCAACACTAGCACCGCGTGCAGCTGCGTCTACTACATTAACAGATTCAGTATCTTTTTCGATGGTAATGTCGTCAGTCGTTTCAGAGACTTCTGTTTCAGGTATCATAATTTTAGCCAGTACCAGACCCGCGGGTGCAGCCATGAAGCTGGCAGCCAGCAAGTATTCAAGCGGTACGCCAAGCAAAGAATATCCTATTAAAACAGAACCTGCCACTGACGCAAGACCGCCAGTCATTACTGCAAAAAGTTCAGATCTAGTCATTTTATTTAAGAAAGGGCGGACAATTAACGGTGCTTCAGTTTGCCCGACAAAAATATTGGCTGCTGCAGACATTGATTCTGCTTTACTTGTTCCTAGAAGTTTGGAAAGTCCTCCGCCAATCACTTTGATAATTACTTGCATGATCCCAGTGTAATACAGAACGGAAATTAGTGAAGAGAAGAAGATAACAGTTGTCAGTACTTGGAACGCAAAAACGAAACCTACACCTGAACCTTCCTGAAATAATCCTCCAAATAAGAAGTTAATTCCTTCATTTGCGTAACTGACAATATTATTTACTCCTAAAGTTAGCTTTTCTAAAGCTTTTTTTCCCAGTTCCCATTTAAGAACTGCAAATGCGAAACCAAATTGGATAGCCAGCCCGCCAAGTATTGTTCTTAAATTGATTGCCTTTCGATTAGATGAGAGAAGAAGGGCAATACCCAGTACAGTGGCAATCCCCAATAAACCCCAGATAAAACTCATGTTGGACACCTCTTTTGTTGAATTTAAACTCCATGAAAACGTTTTTATGAAACGTCAAAACTTTAGACCTCTTGATAGAGAGGTAGGTGAGTAGACGTCAGACATCTAACTTGTTTACATGTTCATTTTAACATGAATACGTTTACAGTAAAGAGTTTTTTTATGCCAAATTAGATTTGATTTTTAGTCATCATATTTTTGATGCATTAAGGTATTGAAAAATCCTTTATTAGTAAACATTACTTCTATAAATTAGGCTGTTTTCTAAAAGATTGTTGTTTTTAAAAAGATTTGTGAAAAGAAACATTGATAAATAAGGCTGGTTGATTGGAACGTAAGGTGCTAATCCCGCGAAAATGCATTTGCATTTCCATGGTGCGGTGAGGAATCGAGGATGCTTATTCAAAGTCCTGCGGGAGAAGTGGGACAGGTGAGACCCTACAGGCGCTGAGCATCCTGGAGCCGAAATCAACCTCTCCTCACTACTTGTTTAAAAAGCAACAAAATTTGCGAAAACAGCCATAAATTAAAAGAGGAGGAATCAAACCCAATACTATCAAAAAGTGGTAAAATGATAATTGTTTTCCTTTCGTTTAAAGGAAATCTACATAGAAAGCAGCGGAGGAGCACGTATGGAAAAGAGCAAAGATGTTAATAGAAATATTTTAACAATGCAGGGTTTTTATCTTCTCACTTTTTTTGGAATAGGCAGCCTGTTTCCATTATTAAGCGTATATTTAAGTGAGGTTGAAAAGCTGAATGGTTATCAAATAGGCGTCATCATGTCTATAAGCCCCATCATCATGATTTTTTTCCAGCCTTTATGGGGACTAATATCTGATAAAACAAATTCTCCAATAAAAATTTTAGCCGCTACAACTTTTGTTGCTGGCCTTTTAGGATTAGGATTCCTGGCTAATAGCGGCTACATTTGGCTTTTGATTATTGCAGTATGTGTAGCTATATTTCAAAGTGCTATCATACCTGTCTCTGATAGTATTTCCATTCAATATACGAGCAAGGTGAATTATGATTACGGAAAGGTAAGATTATTTGGATCTCTAGGTTTTGGCGTAGCAGTGTTTATAATGGGCAGACTCTCGGAGATCACACCTAAAGTCATATTTTTATCTTTTTTTCTATCACTTGCTTTAGCAGCTTTGCTGGCCATTAAAATGCCTGCAGCAAAGAGCAAGCCTAACCGAAACGTCATAGGGGGTATAAAAGAAATTCTAACATATAAGAAATTCATCCTGTTCCTGGGAATTACATTTCTCATTTTTGGACCGAACTTGGCTAACAATACTTACTTTGGTTTATTTATCGAAGATAGCGGTGGTACCTATACGGGGATCGGGATTGCATTCTTAATTGCTGTATTATCGGAAATTCCGTTCATGAGGGCTGCAGGAAGCTGGATTTATAGGTTAGGCCTTCTACAAGTGGCCGCAATTGCAGGAATTGTGTCGCTAATCCGCTGGCTGATTTATTTCATGGAACCAAACCTGGCTATTATATATGGAACCGCAGTCATCCAGGGTTTTTCGATTGGACTGTTTATTCCGGCCGGTCTTCAATACATTCGTGATATCGCTCCCATTCATATCACGGCCACAGCCATTACTCTCTATTCAGCAATTGGCAATGGCCTGGGAAACTGGTTCTGCACCTTTCTAGGAGGCATTATTTATGAAGAATTCAGTATTTATGCCGTCTATTTATTTTTCAGTCTGCTTGCTCTTATTGGTGTACTGTTAAATTTCTGGCTCCTTCATGAAGAGAAGGCCAAAGACACAGCAAGGGCAGCAGTTCAATAATCTTTACAATGCTAAAAAAAATGCCTGAGGCTGATACTTCCGACATTTTTTTATTAATTTTTTGGCTCTGTTAAAGCTCATTGTTGATATTTGATTGGACCGGACCGCCCGCAGTTCGCTGAGTTCCTGTAGCGGAAATCAACAGGGAGGTTTAAAAAGTATAAAAAATATCCTAGGCGCTTATAAATGCCCATTCGGGACAAGCATCTATTTCATAGACTGAAACTAGATGTCAGGAGGTGTTATGATGAGCGCAGGTGCAGGTTACGGCGGCGGTTTTGCATTAATCGTTGTCCTGTTTATTCTTTTAATTATCGTTGGTGCCTCTTACTGGAGTTACTAATATTTACTCCTGAAGACTAAAAGGTTAAGAGCCGCATTTAAATAGAAATGCGGGAAGAAAATCTGTCCAGATATTGGGCAGATTTTTTATTTACCTGCACACAGAGTTAAAATGCTCAGTATGGTAATCGGCATTATGTCCAAAATAAGGATAGTTCTTATTTTGAAAGGAGGGTTTCTTACATGGATAAGAAGGACAACAAGGACAGTGCAAACATTGCAGGAAGATATTATGAAACAGAAGATTATAAACGCAGCGATCAGCTTTCATCAGGATTGGCAACTACACATGAACAAGTAAGCGACGCATACATGGAAGGCCAGGCGGATGCAGTAATCGAAGATGTTGTCGGAGTGGATATTTCCATTCCCCGCAAGGGCTACGATGAATAAGATAATAGGAAAAGAGGGTTCATAAGTGACGCCAAAAGAAGCACAAGATGACATGAACCAATATAAAATGCCAAAAGCGCTGCAGCAAAAAAAGACTTCTTCCTATCGAGTGGGGTACCAGGCCACAACAGGCAACCAGACACCTGGGGAACCTGAAGCAGGCAAGAGGTCAGATGAACTAAATTAATTGCTTACCATTATTGATTAGAGCGAAAGCCGCACGAGATCCCCAAAATTGCCTTCGCACTTCCAATGTGGGTTTGATTCAGGGATGCTGATTTAGCCTCTGCAGGATCCGGAATGCACGAGGTTCCGCTGACCTTCTTAGTTGTAATCAATATTTAACAAATCGAATTAATAAAAAAAGAAAGAGAAGCGACTTCTCTTTCTTTTTTTGCCTTTACAATAATTCCATTATGAGTTGAATTCACGCTGATCAATCGATAGATACAAATCAGATTTGTTTCTTCCATGAATGTATTCTAAATAGACTCAACTTCGAGGATGTTAACCCTCCTGAATAGTTCTTATGCTCATAATTCGGTAAAAAAGGAAAAGCCATAAAAATTTTTTAAAAAAATAATTACTCGACTTTGAAATTTGATTTCTGAACAGCATTATACCCATATCCTTTTCTATTCCAAAAAGGCCTTAGAGGCTGAACATGGCCTTCCGTATCCTGAGCCCGAACCAGAATGGTATGTTCCCCCTTAACAGCCTGCCATTCAAACTGCCATTTTACCCAGGCGTATTTCTCGTTTTCCTTCCGCTTAAGGGATGCTTTTCTCCAGCTAATGCCATAATCAAAACTTATTTCCACTTCTTTTATAATCCCTGTACCGGTCCAGGCAATTCCTTTTATCAGTTGAGTTCCATCTTCAATTATGGAATGGTTCATTGGCTGTTGGATTGTACTGTTGACATTAATGGTTGTTACAGGTTCTTTATCCTTGTCTGTGTCTTTATATGGATAATAAACATAATCTTTTGTTTGAAAGGGGCCATTAAACTCATGCTTAATAATAAAAATATTCTGCAGCCATTTAACCGAAGCCATAGCATACCATTGTGGCACAATTAACCGGTAAGGAAATCCATGCTTGTAAGGTATTGGTTTTCCATTATATTCATAGGCTACAATGGTATCTTCGTGAAGTGCTTTCTCAATGGGAAGGCTTCTCCCATAGTAAAAAGACTCTTCCAAGTCTTTTCGTTCGCCAAAATCCATACCCACAAACACGGCTTCTTTACTTCCTTCCATAAGTCCTGCCTGATTTAAAAGTTCCCTTAGAGAGACACCTTTCCATCTAGCCTGGCTGACAGCGCCTTCTTCCCATTGCTCTCCATATACCTTCGGCTTAAATTTTGCCCGATTATTGCCAGCGCATTCCAATGGTAACATGATTGTTTTGGAAGGGAGACGGTGAAGATCATTCATTGTTATTTTTACTGGTTTTTTTACATTTCCTTGAATGGTCAAAAAGAACGGCTGAGGAGTTAACTGTGGATAGGGAAAGTGGTTTCGTAAATAGAAATAGTCCCTTGGCGTTTTCCATCGGTCCAGAAATTGAATGGGAGACTCCTGGTTTTCCGGATCAAGACTTAATGTTTTTAAATAGGGAATGACAAATTCGTTTCTCAATAGCCGATCACCTCTATTCATAAATATAATGGCAAAGGTCAAGTTAGAACATTATTAAAATGCCAGATCAATTGCCTTAAGGCCACTTTAAGTTTACAAAAGTCATTTTGAGGAATAATCGTTAGTAAACATGCTGAAGGGCGGAACCAATAATGAAGAAAGAAATCAAGATAACAGGCCACAGACCCTTTCCAATGCCAAATTCACCATGGATAATGGAACAGATATGGAATGATGTCCTATTTTTACATTGGCCAGTGCCAACAGAGGTGATGGAAAAGCATATCCCTTCCCAGTTGAAATTAGACACGTTTAACAGAACAGCCTGGATTGGAATTGTGCCATTTTGGATCAGTAAAATGCGGGTGCGCGGTTTGCCGCCAATGCCTTTTATGAATTCAATGAATGAACTGAATGTAAGAACTTATGTAGAATACGAGGGAAGAAAAGGGGTTTACTTTTTCAGTCTGGATGCAAACAATCCTTTAGCCGTAACCGGAGCCAGAATGCTGTATTTTCTTCCTTATATGAATGCGGAAATGAATGTTACAAATGCAGAAGGAATGGTGAGTTATGAAAGCAGGCGAAAAAGCGGGAATACTGATAGAAATCATTTTTTTGCCTCCTATAAAGCTTCATCTAACCCCTATAATTCGGAACCAGGTTCACTTGATGAATGGCTGACAGAACGTTATTGCTTATGGGTTACAAAAGGGAACAAGGTCTTTCGTGGCGATATCCACCATACGAAGTGGCAGCTCCATGAGGCATCTTGTCATATTCAGCATAATTCAATGGCATCTTTTTTGCCACGTGAATACTTTCAAGGGCAACCAATTGTACATTATTCCCCGCAAAAATATGCCTTTTTTTGGCCATTAAAACGGGTTACTTAAACTAAGGAATAAGTAACCCGCTTTAGATTATTTAAGTTTGTTATTTAAATTTTCCGCGAGCAATCTCTTTACTTCATTATAAGAAAGCCCCGATTGGCTATTAAGCCTTTTTACTTCATCAATATCTGTCCCGGTAATAGTTAGATTCTTCTTCTGAATTATTTTATTCACATTATTTCCTCCAAGCAGATAGAATGATCATTTTGCCGCATGTAAAAGTTTTTCTATAAAAAATGACTTTTTTGTCCATACTAAGAAAAAAAGGGGGCGTTTCCTATTTTTTTCAATAAAAAAGGACAAGATGATAAGCCGGAAGTGGTGCTCATGGACACAGAGGTATATTCATGCAATAGCTGCAATGGTTGGATGAGAAAAGATTTTGCCTCTGCAGATTTGAAATGTCCATTATGCGGTGATGAAACAACAGTTGAAATGAGGGAATTGCCGCAAATTCAATAAAATACTTATAAATGAAAAAGACTGTTGTCAGCCAGATAACAGTCTTTCTTATTGGGACTAAAAGTCTCCGTACAATTCTTGAAAGGCTTGTTCCGCATCTTTTTCAGAAGTAAACAGCGCATCGTCCTCTTCGATTAAATGGAATGATTCGTTAAGAAAGAGGGCTACTGCGTTAGGATCTTAGGATGAGGAACAATTTCGGCTGGGCGAACGTTTGCTACGCTGGGAGTATGAGGATTATGATAAATGACAAAAACCTCATCGCCTGCTTTTACATTTCTTGGATCGACTGTTTCCATTCTTATTCACTCCTTCAGTATAGATTGGACAAATTTATAGATTTTCGTTTTGCTGACCAATTTCTTTGGCTCCAATAATTGCATTTGCCGTTTCCTGCTGTTCATGTCCATCAACTGAGTCTCCGACAGTATTTCTTAAATTGGGAAACCTTCCATCCGTATCAACTGTGACCATTTCCTCTTTTGGTGCCTGTGTTAAATATTTTTCATCTTTTTCATTCATCATCAAAACTCCTTTGGACACTGATATTCAATTCGTTGTCTTTTAAGTTTTCTCTCACCATTGAACCAATATGCAACCATATTAATCCTTGATTTAATGGGTATATTATTTTTATAAATTTTAAAATCAAGCAGAGGTGCCAAAATAGTGGACAACAACATGAATTTGATTAATGCAATTCAGAATGAGGCCTATTCATACATTGCATCATCTGATCTGGACCGAGTTATCGATGCTATCGGTGATGCAAAATTTGTTTTATTAGGCGAGGCTTCTCATGGGACATCTGAATTTTACACTATCAGAACTGAGCTATCCAAAAAGCTCATCGAACAAAAAGGCTTTAATTGTATTGCAGTGGAAGGGGACTGGCCTTCATGTTTCAACGTTAACCGGTATGTTAAGGGTTACGAACAAATGAGTTCCCAAAAGGCTCTGGGGGATTTTAACAGATGGCCAACCTGGATGTGGGCAAACGAGGAAGTCAAGCTGCTTATAGAGTGGCTTCATGACTTTAATCATCGTACTGATCAGCAAAGTAAAAAGGCCGGTTTTTATGGCATTGATGTGTACAGTTTGTGGGAGTCGATGGAAGAAATCATTAAACTCCTCGAAAAAAACGGGGCAACTGAGTTGGAAGCGGCGAATAATGCTTTTTCTTGCTTTGAGCCGTTTCACCGGACTCCAGAAAATTATGCCGTGTCTGCAGCTTTCTATGGTGAAGGCTGCGAAAAGGAAGTTGCTGAACTTCTTCTTAAAATTAAAAACAAATGGGATTCAGTAAGGGACCTAGAAGAAACCTCCCTAAACCTTTCGATAAATAGTCTTGTTACGGTTAATGCTGAAAACTATTACCGTGCAATGGTAAAAGGCGGTCCAGATGATTGGAATATTAGAGATCACCATATGGTAAGCGCTTTGGAGGAAATCTCCAACTATTACGGCCAAGAAACTAAGGTGATTGTCTGGGAGCACAATACCCATATTGGCGATGCAAGAGCAACGGATATGCAAGAAGAGGGTCTTGTTAATGTAGGCCAAATCCTTCGTGAAAAATATGGAGAAAATCAGGTTTATGCAATAGGCTTTGGTACACACTCAGGGACGGTTGTGGCAGCGGAAAAATGGGGCGAGGACCTTCAGGTAATGGAAGTGCCGCCAGCACAAGAAGGCAGCTGGGAGGATGCCCTTCAAAAAGCAGGAAATGGAAATAAAATATTGTTATTTACAGATAATAACCGGGAACTTTTCAGCAATTTCATCGGCCACCGGGCTATAGGAGTAGTATACAATCCGGAATATGAGCGGTATGGGAACTACGTACCTACACAGATTTCACGCCGGTATCATGGGTTTATTTATATTGAAAAGACAAGGGCTCTCAACCCTATTTTATCAACAGCCGGAATCACATAAATTATTCCGCTCCCTATAAGTAAAGCTGTGAAAACGTTCACAAAACAGACACCACTGAACCTGTATGGAAGTGGATGAGGGTGGTAAAATAAAGATGTAAAGGAAATACAAAAACTCCTTAACATCTTAGGAGACTCAGCCATATAGTGTTCGTTCCGGCTGTCAGTGAACGAAAGCTAAAAAATCCTTTACTATGCTGAAAATAGGGGGGTAAATAACTTTAGTTAACAGGATAATCAAAGCAAAGGCTATTTGAAGCTCACTATTAATTTGACACTCTGCTGACGCAATCGGAAGGCGCGAGAACTACGAAAATTCATTGCATTTCCTTCGTGCGATGATAATTCAAGGAAGCCTATTCAATGTCCTGCGGGAGAAGCGAGTTAAAGAGAACCCGGACCTTCATGAGGCTTCAGGACTCCCGCGGTTTGCCGAGCGCCTCTAGCGGAAAACCAACAGTCAAGTTAAGCAAAGCTAAGCATTAAAAAAGGATGCATACTTTATTTCCACCAGATTTCATGTGAAACTTCTGTCTAATACTCCTAATGGAATAGAGCTTACGCAGAACCGGATCATCTAATCTAAAGGCCTTTGGCTGGGAATTAATAAGTGAATCCTTATAAGAGAATAGACTCTATCCAGGGAAGATAGTGAACGATTTCTCTTAAATTGCCAAAAGATTTCCTTCTTGTACTCAAAAACCTGTTACTCTAAAGTTAAAAACGACTTGACCAAACCTCTCCTAAAGGATGTTGTTTTTCAGTAAGAAATGAGTCTCAAAAAAGTGTTTTTCCAAAACAAAGTTCAGTTAGCAGGAACTAATTAAACGGAACAAACACTCCATCAGCTGCCAGGTTATCAGCTCTCGAAAATGTGTTTAAAATAGCTGATGTGCATGGTTGGGTCCCCTAAGATGTTAACCTAAAAACCCCTCCGAATCGGAGAGGTTTTTCTTTTATTCATAGCTTTTTTCTAATTCAACGACTAAAGCACCTACATAGCTCACAGCTTTGCGGATTGCATCCGGCTTGGACATATCAATGCCTGCTTTCCTTAAAAGTTCAAGCGGTTTTTTAGTTCCACCCGATTTAAGGACATCCAGCCAGCGATCTACCGCAGGCTGGCCTTCTTCTTTAATGCTTTGTGCCATCGCTGTAGAAGCAGTTAGTCCTGCTGAATAAGTGTATGGATACAGTCCCATATAATAATGTGGCTGTCTCATCCATGTTAATGCTGCTTTTTCATCCAGTTCGACAGAATTTCCCCAGAAAGAGCTAAGGGTCTCATATTTTTGGTCTGATAGCGTTTTTGCAGTCAGCGGCACACCGTGTTCCGCCAGATTATAAATCCTCCGCTGATATTCACCTTCCAGAAGGTGAGTAACAAAATTGTGATAGTAAGTTCCAAGGAGCTGGAGAATCACCCAGCGTTTCATTCTTTTATCTTCGGTTCCATCCATTAAATGCTGTCCCAAAAGCAATTCATTGAGGGTTGAAGGCGCTTCAACAAAATAGGTGGAAGGGCGTGTATTCATGATGCGCTGATATTTATTCGCCAAATAGAAATGTCCCGCATGTCCAAGCTCGTGCGCCAGGACAAAAGCTCCCCTCATCGTATCTGTCCATGTAATCAAGATAAATGGGTGGGAACCATATGGGCTCGAACAGAATGCGCCAGTTGATTTCCCGACATTATCAGCAAGATCCACCCAGCGTTCCGTTAACCCTTTCTTCATGATTTCAGAGTACTCTGACCCCATCACTTTAAGTGATTCCAATATAATCTTTGATGCATCTTCATAGGTTGTTTCGGGATTGAAGTCTGGGTCTAAAGGTGCCTTTAAATCACAAAACAGCATTTTATCTAATCCTAAAACCTTTTTCTTCAGCTGTGCAAATCTGCGCATATGAGGTGCCAATTCTTTTTGGATTATATCAAGCTGATTATGATACATTTCCTCAGTTACATGCTGTGAATCCAACAGCATCTGTGTAACAGAGTTGTATTTTCTTAATTTTGATAAAGTTACTTGCTTCTTGACTTCAGCAGAATAAGCGGAAGCAAATGTATTCTTATAGTTTTCCAATGAATCAGTGAAGGAAGAATAGGCATTTCTTCGAATGGTTGTGTCAGGTGAAAATTCGTAGCGATCCTCGTATAGGGCAAAAGAGTTTGGAAACTCATTGCCTTCACTGTCTTTAAAAGAAGAAAAAGGCATGTCAGCCAGTTTTCCAGCCTGATAAACATTATATGGAGCTCCAAGAACCTCACCTAATGCTGCAATAGCTTCCTCTGTTTCCGGTGATAGCCTGTGTTCCTTAGTTTTTATCAAGTCAGAAAGCTGATTTTTATAAACCTCGAGTTCACTTTCTTCTGCTATGTAATTTTCAACGGTACCATCTGGCAGGGACAATATTTCAGATTCAATAAAAGAAAGAGAAGATGCTGCTTTAGCTCTGAGGGAAGCAAGTTTGGATGAATTCGCTTGATTAACAGGGTTAGTGCCATCTTCTGATTGCCGCAGCATAGCGTATGTACCCGCTTGGACAAGGCGGACAGAAACTTTCTCCTGAGCGGAAAGACAGTTCATGAACACTTGCGGCCCTTCATGAAGTTTGCCTTTAAACTGTTCAAAAATAGCAAGGTCCTCTTCAATGCTCTTCATTTCATTTTGCCAATCTTCCTCTGCGGCAAATAAATCCTCTACTTTCCAGGTAAGGTCTTTAGGTACCTCTGAACGTTTTAATCTGGTAACAACCGTTTGAACCATATAAATCCCCCTCCTATTTCGACTCTCTAAATACTGAGATATCAGACAATTATACAGGAAGAATTCATAATTTTATATATTTTTCTTTACGAGAAATGTTCCCCAAATTAATATTTTCTATTTTAAAGTCCTCTCTTCCACCTGTTGTATTACAGAAGTTGTTATAAAATGTTAGCAAAGGAGGAATAAGATTTCCATAAAGCGGTCATGACAACGATTTTCATAGAGTGAGGGACTTGGGCACTTTGGAGACTTCATGATTTCGATTCTCCTCAAAGAGAAAGGAGCTTGAGTCGTCACAAACCGGTCATAATGACGATTCTCATCCCGAAAAGGAAAACTCTAATGCACTCAAAACCAATCCATACTCTAAGACATAAAAAAAAACGGAAGGACTCAAATCCTTCCGTTTTTTGTTCTACTCCATTTTCTTTGAAAGGCAGCGGTCACATTCCATTAAATATGATTCAGCCTGTTCCTTGACTGTTTGGCCGCACTCCGGGCATACCTTCTTAGGCAGGTTTCTGAAAAATTCAACTGGACTTTTAATCATGATTATTCCTCCTTTTTATAATACAGTTTATTTTATTATCTTCTGTTGTAGTACAGTATATACTATTTATTTTCAATTGTGTAGTCTTTTACCTAAATTTTTTTAAAATTTTATTTATTTATAAAAATGGAAAATGCTTATGGTTTTTTCCATATAGGACAAAGGGTATATAAAGCTATAATTAGAGAGCAGTGTGAGGTGTTTGCCGTGGAATTACAAGAGAGCCAGCAAAAAAAACGGGACCATAGAGATAAGCTGGGTAAGGAATCGATACCTTGGCTAAGAAGGTACGCTCGCCTTGGCTATATGGCTAGAGGCTTTGTATATATGATCGTAGGGATATTGGCTATGATGGCCGCAGCAGGAGCGGGAGGCAGCAAAACAGATACTGGGGGTGCACTGCGGTCAGTTGCAACTGTGCCATTTGGTGAGGCACTTTTGTGGGGCGTAGCCTTCAGTTTATCAGGCTATGTTCTTTGGAGGATTATTTTAATCATTTACGATCCTGAAAAAAAGGGGTTTGGAATAAAGGGTATTGCTTTAAAAATATCCTACCTTGTAAGCGGCATAATTTATGCCAGCCTATCCTACGAGGCGTTCACAATCGCCATTCATGCATCAAGTGGCCGCAGCAATGAGAAGTCGCTTTCAGCAAAACTTCTTCAACAGCCTTTTGGGCACTGGCTTGCCGGGATTGCAGGCATAATTATTATCGGGTATGGATTTTATGAAATGTATAATGCATATAGTGGAAAGTATAAGGAGGAATTCAGAGAATGGAAGATGAGTAAAAAAGAAATCGAGCTTGCTGCCAAGGCAGGAAAAATAGGCCTTACATCCAGGGCAGTTGTTATGTTTATAATTGGGTACTTTGTTATAATTACAGCCATTACATCTGATCCTGATACTACAATCGGAATGGATGGAGCACTTGCCAAAATTTCAGCCCAGCCGTTCGGACAGATTTTGCTGGGAGTGGTAGCCTTTGGCCTTTTTCTGTATGGAGTATACCTGATTTTGAAAGGACGATATCGTAAGATTAAATTAAATTAGGGCAAAATAGGCAGGGAACGAATAATCTGAGTTTAACAATCTTTATTTAATTTTCCTTTTACCTCTTCCATGGCCTTAAGGTTTCCATTACAATCATATTTGAAACTGTTTGGATGAGGAGGCTGATAGCCCGTAATGACTGAAATTGTTGTATCTTTTAATCCTATTCTAATATTTGTAGCCGTTATTTTAACCATTATGGCTTCTTATACAGCATTGGACCTGTTTACTTTAATTAAGGCCTCTGACAGTAATCAGAGATTTTTGTTTCTGGGTGGAACTTTTTCACTGGGGATCGGCATTTGGATCATGAATTTTATCGGAATGGTCGCAATCAATATTAACGCATCAGGCAATTATAATATTCCGCTTACGGTATTATCCATCGTGTTTGGGATTTCCTTTACAGGGATGGCTTTTAATACAGTAATAGACCGCCAGCCTAAAACAAGCTATCTTGTGACAGGAAGCTTCTTTTTAACAATGGCTGTTCTTTCCATCCATGTTACAGGGATGTATGCCATGGGTATGAATGTACAATTCGATCCTGTTGTTTTTTTTATTTCGACTATGTTAATATTCATCTCATTTTTCTTTTCACTTTGGATGCTTTTTTACTCAAAAAGTCTTGCGTATTCCAAGCATGTTTGGATAAAGCCATTAAGCGCTCTCATCATTACCGGAGCAATCGTGGAAGGATATTTTCTTCTTATACGCTCGTCTTCTTTTTATTCAAATGGAGAGATAGACCGAGAAGGAGGGGCTCCAGAAACCTTTCTTATATACCTGGTGTTTTTTGCAACCATCCTTATTCTGAGCGGCCTTATTGCTTCAAGTACATTAATCAGCAAACGTCTTGAAGCAAGCGATACCCATTTAAAGGATATTCAGGCTGCGCTTGATGAATCATCAATTGTAGCCATTACAGACCCTAAAGGAATCATCACTTATGTAAATGATAAATTTATTGAAATCTCGAAATACGAAGAAGCAGAACTGCTTGGAAAAAATCATAATATCCTAAACTCCGGTTTCCATCCCCCTGAATTTTTCCGTGAACTCTGGAAAACAATCGGTGCGGGGAAAATATGGCGCGGGGAAATTCGGAATAAAGCAAAGGACGGAAAATATTACTGGGTCGAGACCACAATCGTTCCGTTTCTTAATAAAAAGAATAAACCTTATCAATATGTTTCAATCCGGACAGATATTTCCGCTTTAAAATCTGCTGAGGCTAATCTTAAAGACTCTTTAAAGGAAGTCAATGACATAAGATTTGCACTAGATCAATCTTCCATTATTGCTTTTACAGATGAAAAAGGAATCATTACAAATGTAAATGACAAGTTCTGCGAGATTTCCAAGTACAGCAGGGAAGAATTGATTGGCCAAAGTCACTCTATCTTAAATTCCGGACTTCATTCCAGGGAATTTTTTAAGGACCTATGGAAAACGATTGGCCAGGGTGATGTGTGGAAAGGCGAAATAAGGAATAAAGCAAAAGACGGCACTTATTACTGGGTTCATACCACAATCGTTCCGTTTTTAAATGATAAGGGAAAACCTTATCAATACCTTGCTATCAGAAATGATATTACGGAACGGAAGAAAACGGAAGAAGTGCTGCACCGTCAGGATAAGCTTGCCGCAGTTGGACAGCTGGCAGCCGGAGTTGCCCATGAAATCCGAAATCCTTTGACATCCATGAAAGGATATACAGAGTTCCTTCAACTGGATGAAACAAATAAAGAGCGTCAGGAGTTTTTAAGTATCATTCTGGATGAAATTGAACGAGTTAATAATATTGTTGAAGACTTTATGGTATTGGCCAAACCAAAGGCCGTGGAACTGGAAGAAAAAAATATCATTCCAATTATTAAGAATGTTCTTTCATTAGTAGAATTTGAAGCACGTAAAAGAAGTGTGAAAATTCATTTTGAATATGAGAAAGATATCATCCAAATCGAATGTGATGAAAACCGTCTGAAACAGGTATTCCTGAATTTTGTAAAGAATGGAATCGAAGCAATGCCAGACGGTGGAGATATTACTGTCCGAGCAAGTATTATAAACAACCAAGTTCAAATCGCCATACAAGATACAGGAGTAGGTATTCCTGAAGAGAAACTAAAAAATATCGGTGAACCTTTTTATACAACAAAGAAAAACGGAAATGGCCTGGGGCTTATGGTTAGCTTTAAGATTATTGAAAGCCATAACGGCAAGGTTTATATTGAAAGTGAATTAAATAAAGGAACAACATTTAATATTATATTACCGGCAAAATCGGCTTAGCCAATCCAATAGGGTTGGCTTTTTTTATTTAAATTCACTAAAAATTCTTAATTATATGGTCTATTTATTGGCAGCTGCATTTAGAATAAAAATAGAAGGTCGTTTCACGGATTGCTGAAAAGTTCAATCCAAATCTAGTGGCTTAGGTTATGGATGTGGATCGTATTGGCAAAGCCGAAAAAGGGGGGTATTTTATGGACACAGCCAAGCCCATTAAAACAGTATGTGGTTATTGTGGTACTGGATGCGGACTTTTGGTTGAAGTAAAAGATAATCAGATAACTAAAATCAGGGGAGATAAAGACGCTCCTGTAAACAAAGGACAAACTTGTGTAAAAGGAGCTTTTGCGTATAAGTATGTCCATTCAAATGACCGGTTAACAACTCCGTTAATCCGCAGGGCAGGTCAGCTTGTCGAATCGACATGGGAGGAAGCATTATCTTTAATCGCAAAAAAACTTACTAACATTAAATCCGATTGGGGTCCTGACGCCATTTCCATGTTTGCATGCGCACGTTCGACAAACGAGTCCAACTACATCACCCAAAAATTCATGAGAGCAGTTATTGGCAGCAACAATATCGACGGCTGCAACCGAACATGACACGCTCCATCCGTCGCCGGTCTGGCGACTGTTTTTGGAAGTGGTTCTCCTACAAATACATTAGATGATTTTGATCAAGCAGAGGTTCTTCTGCTGATGGGCTCCAATACAACTGAAGCACACCCCATCATCGCCAACCGCATGAAAAAGGCTGTAAAAAACGGGCTTAAAATCATTGTGGCTGATCCAAGAAAAATTGATATGGTGAAATTTGCTCACCGTCATCTGCAAATCAATATCGGATCGGATATAGCACTCATCAACTCATTAATCTATACCATCATTAAAGAAGGGCTATTTGACGATGAATTTATTAAAGCCAATACCATCGATTTCGATTTATTAAAAAAGCAGGTAAGCCAATATACGCCGGAGAAAGCTGCTGAAATTACTGGGCTGACATCAGAAGAGATCATTGAAACTGCAAGAGAATATGCAAGTGCCGGCAATAGCATGATTGCCTATACATTAGGAATAACTGAGCATCATTGTGGAGTTAACAACGTTTTCGATATTGCAAATTTGGCTCTTTTAACCGGACATATCGGCAAAAGAGGCAATGGCATCATGCCGCTGAGAGGACAAAATAATGTTCAGGGTGCAGGAGACATGGGGTGCCTGCCTAATTTGCTCCCAGGTTCCAGGAGCCTTGCTGATGAATCATACCGCAGGAGATTTGAGAAAGAATGGGGAGTTTCGATAAATCCTCATGTAGGAAGCACCCAGACACGGACATTTGAAAAGATGGAAAATGGTGAAATAAAGGGTCTCTATATTATAGGAGAAAATCCTTTACTGGCAGATGTACATTTAAACCATACCCGCACTTTATTCAATCAATTAGACTTGCTGGTTGTCCAGGATATTTTTCTTACCGAAACGGCTAAGCTTGCTGACGTTGTACTTCCTGCCAATCATGGGCAGAGTCAGATGGAACCTATACCAATACAGACAGAAGAATCCAAAGAGCGAGAATAGCAGTAAAATCCCATCCTAAAGTGAAGGAAGACTGGGAAATCCTTTGTGAGCTTTCCACGAAAATGGGTTACCCTATGTCTTATGCAAATAGCGAGGAAATATGGGATGAGGTCAGGAGGCTTGCAAAGGAGATGTACGGGGGCATTTCATACAGCAGGCTGGAGAATGAGTATGCCATCCATTATCCTTGCCCAGATGAAAACCACCCGGGCACACTTGTATTGCATCAGCATCTTCATGACAACAAAACTGATTCCAGAAAAGCGCCTTTTGTGCCGGTAGGCTATACTCCTCCCATTGAATTGCCGGATAAAGACTATCCTTTTACATTAACAACAGGCAGAAGATATGAGACCTATAATACGCATACCCAAACCCGCTTTTACGCTGAAGGGGTAAAAATTAAACAGCTTGAAGAAACCTTGGATATTCACCCTGACGATGCAGCAGCTCTTGGAATTAACAATGGAGATACAGTAAATGTGTCCTCTAGAAGAGGGTCACTGGAGGTAAAAGTAAAAATAACTGAACAAGTTGTTCCTGGACTTGTCTTTATGAGCTTCCACTGGCACGAGGTACCAACCAATGTCCTGACAATTAATGAATACGATCCGATTTCCGGTACAGCCGAGTTTAAAGCTTGCGCAGTAAAAATAGATCCTATCAATAAAAAAATTAAATCTAATTAATAGGCTAAGTTTAAGGTCGTTGTTGATAAATGGCATCCTGTTAAGTTGATAAAAAATGTTATTAGCAATGGGCTATTTTTAAAATAGCTCTTTTTTTTCGAAAAAATTGTTTTCCAATTTTAACCTCCACTGTAAACTCACTCCTATCTAGTGAATATCTATACTAAATTCTAGGAATTTCTCTATTTAAGATAGAATTCCTTTTATAACAATGTTTAAGCCATATTAGGAGTAAAAGAAAAAAATTATTCATTAAATAGTCTGATATTTTGATACACTCCTGTTATATTCCTGTTATATCCGTAACGCTTTTATTATCTTTTTGTTCTTTTATAGCAAAAAAACCATGTTATTATTAACCTCGTTAGCTCAAAACAAGCTATACAGGAGGTTTTAACAACATGAAAAAATCCATACTATCTTTTGTAGCCGCTGCTGCAATTACAGGAACGGCAGGCGCAAATGTACAAGCCGAAGAAGTAACAGTTAAAAAGGGAGATACTTTATGGGGATACTCCCAGCAATATAATACACCAGTTGACATGATCAAAGAATGGAACGGTTTATCTTCTCACATTATCCATCCAGAAGACAAACTAGAAGTATATCCGGAAAAGAAATACATAGTATCAAAAGGCGATACTTTATGGGATATTGCAAGAGAACATAATGTAACAGTAGATGCGATCAAGGAATGGAACAACGTAAAATCTGATCTCATTTTTCCAAACGAGGAATTGACTCTTTATCCGAATGCTAAAGCAGTAGAAGCTGCTGCTGTTATGCCA
This sequence comes from Cytobacillus sp. C11.1, assembly GCF_058145115.1. Taxonomy (NCBI): domain Bacteria; kingdom Bacillati; phylum Bacillota; class Bacilli; order Caryophanales; family Bacillaceae; genus Cytobacillus; species Cytobacillus sp. C11.1. The sequence continues at coordinate 3,623,828 of NZ_CM176935.1, forward strand.
GCTAAAACAGCGGCACCTAAAGTTTTAAATGACAAGCCAGCTGAAATCAAGCCTGCACAGCCGGCTGCAGAGCAAAAACAGCCTGCTGAAAAACCTGCGCAGCAGGTTGAAGAAACAAAGCCGGCTGCTGAGTCAGCTAAACCGGCTGTAGAATCCAAGCCGACTGCTGAAACAGCGAAACCTGCTGCGGAATCTAAACCAGCTGCTGAAACAACCAAGCCTGCAGCTGAATCGGAAGTCTCTGAAAAACCGGCTGAAATTGCAAAAGAAGAAACAGCTCAAAAAGTACTTACTATGGAGGCAACAGCCTACACAGCAAATTGTGAAGGCTGCTCAGGGATCACGGCTACAGGGATTAACCTTAAGGAAAATCCAAATCAAAAGGTAATCTCTGTTGACCCGAATGTTATTCCACTTGGAACAAAAGTCCATGTAGAAGGCTATGGAGAAGCAATTGCAGGGGATACTGGCGGGGCCATCAAAGGAAATAAGATAGATATCTTTATGCCTGCCAAAGAGGACGCCATCAATTTTGGCAGACAAACAGTTAAAGTTACTATTCTTGATTAATAGAATATAAGTAAGGAAGGCTCCAATATTGGCGCCTTCCTTTTCTTTACTTACTAACATCGTTTTTCTTTTCTTTTTCTTCCTGATTAATAAAAAAACTGTGTACTGGTTTTGCCAGCTGTTTTAAGCTTTTTTCAAACCGTTCGGAAAGGTGGGAAGCCCGTTCATAAACAATTGATTTAAGATTATCCAATTGTCTGGTTATTTTTTGGGTTATTGCTTCCTGCTGGTCCAGACGCTCCATTACTGTACTATGAAACATCTCCTGGACATCCAGCTTTTTAGATATCTCTTCTTTTATTTCCTCCTGGGTTTTAAACTTCGCTGAAGCTTCCTCCGAAAAGGCTTCGAACTTATCAAATTTTCTGGAAAGTGCCTGAGTAGCTGCATCCTGGCAGGACACCTGTTCAAGGATTTTCTGGTGGACAGGACTTTCTTTTTCTAATGCTTCCAGGACTGCTTTGTTCATTTCTTCCAAGGAGGTCAATCTCTCAAGCAGCAATTCATGTTCTTTGTCACGATGATTCATAACTTCAAGAAATCGTGCTATAAAATCATCCTGCTTTTCTATCTTGGATACAAGATTCTCAAAATGATCATTATGCCTGCCAGCAGCTTTTTTTACAAGCTTATTCATATCCGTAAAGGATTCTTTTAACTGGGTTTGCATATCTCCGTAATTCTCTGCCAAACGATTATTCATTGATTGCTGCTCTTTTATTACCTCTTGCAGATAATTTAGCCGGTAAGTATTCTGATTTGAAACTCTATCCGATTGACTTAGGAAAAGCTTCGGCTTTCCTTCTTGATTTACAGAAAAGGACATAGAAACACTCCTCATTTTCACGGTCTTTCCTATATGCTATGTCTGGAAGCATTGAATTGGATGGGCAATGCCCCATGAAAGGGCTAATTAATCAGTTTAATGGGTCCTTTTAGCATATAACGGTTTTCACTAGGAAACTTTAAATGTATGAGGAGGGAAGTTATGCTGAAAAAGGATAAGTTAAAGAACGAGCCTACTATTGCACCAGGGATAGACGATGAAGAAGAACTGAACCAAATGGCCTCGGAAGAAGAAGTAGAGAAGGGAGAATATACATCCGTTACTACTTTATCACTTGATGAGGCAGATCCAAGCTGACCCTTGATGTTTCAGGGGTCTTTTTTATTCGGCCTGCAGAAAGCGATCTTATTGTACGTAAATCAACAGTAAAATTTAACAGACTTAAATAAAGTTATATAAAAAAAACAAAAAAGTTTCGACATTCGTAATAAAACTGTTGCAAAAACTCAAAAAAATAGTTAAATTAGTAATTGTCAGTCAATTACCATTGGCGAATTTGTCTGGCTACATAGGGAGTCAACCAAAACTACCTCTAAAACAAAAAGAAGGAGAGGACAAAAAATGAAGAAATTATTAGTTTTACTTTCAGCAGCATTGCTGACGGTCGTTTTAGGAGCATGTTCAAACGAAGAAGCTTCTAAAGGGGAAGAAAACAAAGAGGAAGCTGCAGCTGCCGAAACAGAAACTGCTGATGAGTCCAAAGAAGTACGCTCAGCTCTGCTTAGCTACCAAGGGGAAGTGACGAAGGTAATTCGTAACACAGAAGCAAGCATTACGGCAGAAGATCACGATGCTGCAGAAGTAGCAGCGGCATTTGAGAAGGAAGCAAAAGCAATATCTGTGCCGGAAGAGTTAAGTGATCATGCACAAGATATCGAAGCTTCGGTTGACAGCTTATCTAAATACTATGCTAAAAAGGCTGAACTATTAAAAGCCGGTTCAGAAGACATGGCGGAAGCCGAGCCATTAAAAGAGGAATACATCAATACAATGACGAAAGTTTTCGAAGATGTCGAGCTCTCTGCTCCAGCCTTCAACAGCGTTTTCCAATAAAAGCAAAAAGGATGGTACCCGAAAGTCTTGGGGCCATCCCTTTTTTGTTTTTCTGTTTTCGCAAACTTTGTTGCTATTTAAACTGAGCTTTAATAGTACTCTGCTGCCTTTCTAAGGAATATCATGGCCCATTGAGCTTTGCAGAATCTCAAACCATTGATCTCTGTTAAGATGGTGATTTAAAGCAAGTACGGCTCGTTCAATTCGTTCCTTTTTGCCTGATCCTACAATTGGCATTATGCTTCCTGGGTGATTTAAAAGCCAGGCATAAAGAACTTCATCAATGTCACTTGCACCAATTTCTTCAGCAATCTTTATGAGTGTATTTCTCAAGCGTTCAGATTTTTCACCATCACCACTGAAGATTTTCCCTCCAGCTAAAGGCGACCAGGCCATAGGGGCGATTCTTTTTTCCTGGCAAAGGTTTAATGTGCCATCCTCAAAGTTCTCAAGATGAAAAGCCGAAAGCTCAATTTGATTCGTAATCAATTCGAAATCCAAATAAGACTGCAGCATCGTAAATTGATGGCTTTTAAAATTGGAGACCCCAAAATGCTTCACCTTGCCGGAAGTCCTCAACTCAGTAAAAGCCTCTGCAACTTCCTCAGGATCCATAAACGGGTCAGGCCGATGAATCAACAAGGTATCTATGTATTCTGTTTGCAGGTTTTTCAATGACTTTTCTGCAGACAATATGATATGTTTTTTGCTTGTATTATAGTGATGAGTTTTATTCTCCGGCCGGTTTGGCGACTCAAGCACAATACCGCATTTCGTAATTATCTCCATCCTGTCACGAAGCTCCGGTTTTAGCTGAAGAGCCTTTCCAAAAAGAGCCTCACATGTATAGCTGCCATAAATATCGGCATGGTCGAATGTCGTAATCCCAAGCTCAAGGCAATGTTCAATTAAATCGACAATTTCCTCATCATTATAATTCCAATCAGCTAATCTCCATAACCCATGAATAATCCGTGAAAATGATAAATCCTCTGCCATCTGTACTCGTTCCAAACTGTTCAGCTCCTTGGTTGTTTATTGCATTGTTATTATCTCTGAAATTGATTATAAAACCAAACGAATCGTCTTATTAGAAAGTTATCCTGCGAAGATTAGATTTCTCTGCATATAGATTTTTTTCTCTGCGTATATCCACATTTTCTCTGCATATAAAATTTTTTCTCTGCACATAACAAATTTTCACTGCTTATAGCACGAAGAGGCTATTGGTGCATTTTCCATCCATACAGCACCCATTACATACTTAATAGCAGACAGTCTTATTATTGGAAAGAATATACGCTCATACTTTTTGCGTCTGACGGAAAATTAATGAATAAGAAGGGAGGTTACAGAATGGATAAACTAATCATAAAAATCTTTAATATTCTTTTATTGATCCTGGCTGGCTCCGTTTTAACCCGGAATGGCTATATTAAAAACCAAATGAACTATTGGGCGAGAAGAGCATTTTATAATTTTCTAAGAATGGCTACATAAAAAGGAGGTGACTGTTTTGGTCATCTCCTTTTTATACACATATTTTCTGAAGTGGCTCCACCATTTGTTCATGCAATATCATAATTTTTGAAGTAAAGGAACGGTGCTCTTCATAAGTGAATTGCAGTTCATGATAAAAATCAATTAGTTCTCTAATGCTCGAAATCAGCTCTGCATCAAAGAGCCCGGATCGGTTGAGAAAAATATTTTCATATTTCTCTACAAGCTTTCTTGTTCTTTTAACCAATTTCCAAGCGTCCTTCATCCTTATTGCATCGTTCAGTTCAACAAAAAATTCATGTAAGTCTTTTTGTAAGATTTTTTTGAGTTCCTGGTTGATTATGTCAAAGGATGGAAGTTCGTTGTCCATAAAAATAAATTGCTGCAGCATAATTAAATCAGTTTTTGCATATTGCTCTTCAAAAGCCTGGTAAATTCGAAATGTATTATAAGCATCATACATAGGATGATGCGGCTCTCCAGTAAACCCAAGACCATAAAACGATAATGCCTTTTCCACTGAAGGTGATGTGCGGGCCGCCCTTTTTGTAAAAATAGCCTGAAAATCAACATATCTTTTTGATATTTTTTCAATTGTGGCCTCAGGCAGCTGATGTCTGATTGCGTCAGCCTTTAATCTCAAGAGGTCACTTGTTGACCACGAAAGGAACCGTGTCTTTTTGACGCCCCCAACCCAATAAAGAAACTCTTTGAATACCTCTGTAAAATCATCCGCTCCATTAATATCCGAATCTTTAATTCCAGTCAACTCTTTGCAAAACGCGCTTAAAGGTGATTGGTCCTGAGGACGGATGTACCGGTCAAACCCAGTGATTTTCCCTGTTTCCAGCTCATATTTAACCGCACCCAGGCGGATTGCTTCCATATCTTCAAAGAGCATTCCTTTTTTGCTGCAAAGCATTTCAAAATCAAAGAAAACCAGCTGCTTTAACTCTGCCATTCATCCATCACCCCTTTATCTATTCCAACAAGCTATTATATAGGTAAATCAGTGAATAAGGAAGGAACAAATTTATCCAGTTAACTGGAAATGGTGATTCTCAGGAGAGGCTACAGCAGGTTTTAGAAGCACACAATAAACATTAAGGGATGACTATATCTTTTTCCCCAGCTTTGTACCATATTGGTTTACGATTTCTTTTTAAACGTTTACACTGAAAGAGTACATATTTTGCAATCGCTTTATCCATAAGGCATTGCTTCCTGGATTTGAAGGATCTTTTATTTTTAAATTCGAAAGGATGAATGAACAATGGGTATTTCTTTATCTAAAGGACAAAAGATTGATTTAACAAAAACAAATCCCGGATTGTCGAAGGTTATTGTTGGATTGGGCTGGGATACGAATAAATATGATGGCGGTCTGGACTTTGACCTGGATGCAAGTATATTTTTATTGGATGCAAACGGAAAATGCGCATCTGATAAAGATTTTATTTTCTATAACCAGCTTGAAGGCGGCAATGGTTCAGTCGTACATACAGGCGATAATCGGACAGGGGAAGGAGACGGCGATGACGAGCAGGTTAAGGTAAACCTTGGCGCCGTGCCTGCAACCATCGAAAAGATTTCCTTTGTCATTACAATCCATGATGCTGAAAGCCGCGGACAAAACTTTGGACAGGTTTCAAATGCTTTTGCAAGAATCGTAAACGAAGAAACAAATGAAGAAATTATCCGCTATGATCTTGGGGAAGATTTCTCCATTGAAACTGCTATCGTTGTTGGCGAACTATACCGCCATAATGGCGAATGGAAATTCTCTGCTGTCGGTTCAGGCTACCAGGGCGGACTTGCCCGAATTGCAACTGACTTTGGATTGCAGGTAGGATAAGTTTCCTGTAGCCAGGAAGAGCAGCTGCTTTTCTTGGCTTTTTAAAATAGGGCTGTGTTAATGCTAATTGTTGGTCTTTGCATTTTGTTTATGGAACGCACTAGTTTCTCGAAAATACTTTCGTATTCCTTCGTGTGCAGTTTATTCGAGGGGGCTAATTCAATGTCCTGCGGGAATGATGATACAAGGGAGCCCCAGCAGGCTTGATGCTTCAGGAGTCTCCAGGACCGCCCGCGGTTGGCTGAGTGCCTGGTACGGAAATCAACAGGCAAGGTTTACAGGGCCTTAAATAAATATGTATTTTTCTTTTTTTAAGGAGGGGCTAATTTGGGTATTCAATTATCAAAAGGACAAAGAATTGATCTGACAAAGACCAATCCGGGGTTGACAAAGGCAGTTATCGGATTGGGCTGGGATACAAACAAGTATAGCGGCCGACAAGATTTTGATTTAGATGCTTCTGCATTTCTTGCTGATCAAAATAGCAAATGTGTGAACGACCACGATTTTATTTTTTACAACAACTTGCAGCATCCAAGCGGGGCAGTTGTACATACCGGGGACAACCGGACTGGCGAAGGAGACGGCGATGATGAACAGCTTGTTGTTGATTTCACAAAAATCCCTGCCCATGTTCATCGGATTGGAATAACAGTCACAATTCATGATGCTGAAGTCAGACAGCAGAATTTCGGCCAAGTCTCCAATGCTTTTGTAAGGCTTGTGGATGAATCAAACAATCAGGAATTGCTCCGTTTCGACCTCGGCGAAGACTTTTCCATTGAGACAGCAGTTGTATTTTGCGAATTATACCGCCATGGAAATGACTGGAAATTTAATGCCATCGGAAGTGGTTTCTCTGGCGGGCTAGCCGCCCTTTGCCGTAACTATGGTTTACAGGTGTAATTATACCTAGGTACCTGATTTGATTAGGTGCCTTTTTTTATTGAAAAGATTAAGCGCGTTAACAGGAATATGGCAAAGGCACATAAACAAGAATGCTGCTAAAACCGAAAAAAGGGCTTGCCCACAAACTAATTTATCTCTTCCATGTCACTTTATGCAAAAATCCGCTTACTATTGGAACTAATCAACCTCGTTAGGGTCACCGAATCGAAAAAAGAGCCTGCCATCGGATCTAATCAATCTCTTTAAAGGCACTGAATCGAAAAAAGAGCTCTCCAACGGAACTAATCAACCGCTATAATTCCCCTGAAAGGACAAAACCAAATATTTTGGTTAATACTCCCATACTTAAAACAAAATGAATGGGAACACTAGGTTTGAAAAACCTTGAGAGGAAGGGATGCAGCATGTCACTTGAATGGTTTGACAGGGTAAGCGGTGAATTACAGGATCATTTGGAATCAATTTGCAGTAAATATGATCAGATTGGCCATATGTCTATTGACAGGGGTGCCAAGCATCCCAGAATGGAGTTTTTTATTGAAACAGAGGATAACGAAAGGGAGTATTTTTGTACTCTCTTCTTTGATCCCCATAACGAGGAGTTCTATGTAGAAGACTTTGATTTTGAGCTTGGCCATACATCTAAAACCATGCTTTTTGATATTGAAGACATTATTGATACAGTCCATGAAAGCCTCCATGATTATATGAATGGAGAAGATGACGACTTTTATGAATTTGAAACGGATGAAGAGGACGATGTAGTCTTTGCCTCTGAAGATGATGATTATGTTATTGCGGATGAATATGAAGTCATTGAAGATGACGATGGAGATATTTTTGAGGAAGTAGATGTGGAATGGGAAACACCTGAGGTAACCGCTTTTTACAAAGAAGATGAAGTGGAAGTATCATACCAGTTTGGAGTGGTCCAGGAAACTGGTGATGGAGTGCTTCGACGGGTTAACCGCATTTGGACAGATGATGAAGAAATGATTAAAGATGAAGACCATTTTATCTTCAGTAAAGAAGAAGCGAGCACAATTATCGCCATGATTGCCAGCCATATGGATTCCTTGAGCGGACATGAAGCTGATTATCAGTAATTAAATGCTGAACTTTGTCAGTTCGTCAGCATAAATAAGTTAAAAATACTTAGTAAAGGGAAGTAACTTCCCTTTGATGACACTTATTTATCAATAACTAATTTAAATGGTTACTTACAGACCTTCCAATTACCTAAAAAGAAGTGATCGCTAAAATAGCAGCTCAAAAAGACCGTTAGACAATGCATTCAGTGTAGAAAAGCCTGTTCCCAATGGAATAGGCTTTTCTTTTTTGCAAATAGCTTTCCTAAAGGGATAGCATTCTATCTTTAGTACTATTCGCGCTTGCCTTCGCCATAAACTAATTAAAGGATAGGAAAAAGAGGTGAAAAGATGGGGATTCATGTGATTCAGTCAGGTGATAGCTTATGGGCACTTTCACAAAAATACAATGTTTCCATTCAAAGTATTATAAAGGCAAACGGCCTGGAAAATGCACCAAGAATTATCCCTGGCCTGGCTCTCTATATTCCAGAAGACGGGGCTGTAACCAGGACTTATATGGTTAAGCCGGGGGATACACTTTGGAGAATTGCCCAGCGTTTTCAAACAAGTGTAGATGCAATCCTTTCAGCAAATCCGGGAATAAGACCTGAATGGCTGTATATCGGACAAAAAATTAACATTCCTACTACCGTTAAAATGAGCATGCAAACGCTCGGTTTCATAGTTCCATATTCTTCTGAAGCTTTTATACCCATTTTTAGGCAGACAGCAAAAAACCTGACGTTTATTGCTATATCAGCCTACTCCCTTACAAAGGAAGGTTATGCATATGCAGAACTCGAAGATACGGCTATCGTTGCCGAGAGCAAGAGACTGAATGTTACTCCGCTACTAATGATCCGCAATCTGGCTTATGGAGAATTCAGCGCTGAACTTATTGGCGGAGTACTCGAAAATTCTATTTATAGACGGAACTTAATTTTAAGTTTGATGAATTTCGTTAAACAGAAGGGGTATGGTGGCGTAAGTCTGGATTTTGAATTCATTCCTCCGCCCAGGCGGCAGGACTACAGCTTATTTTTAAGAGAACTAAAAAGTGCAATGGGTTCCCTTATTCTCCATGTCAATGTCCATGCCAAAACAGAGGATATACCAACAAACCGAATTATTGGAGCTTATGATTATAAAGTGATTGGGAGTGCTGCTGATATTGTGGCAATCATGACCATGGATTACGGCTACCCGACTGGTCTCCCAGATCCGGTAGCTCCTGTATGGTGGGTAGAAGAGGTTATAAAATATTCCGTTACCCAAATTAATCCGGAGAAACTGCAAATTGCTCTGCCTTTGTATGGCTATGATTGGAGGACAGCAGACAATTTAACTCGTGCTTATTCTATGCAAGCTATTCAAAACATGGCCTTAAGCTCAGGGGCCATCATTCAGTACGATCGATATGCGGCCTCTCCATGGTTTAAATATTGGAGAGGGGCAGAAGAACATCTAGTCTGGTTCGAAGATATCCGAAGCATCACTGAAAAATATAAGTTAATTGATCAGTATAATCTTATGGGTATGACCTATTGGCAATTGAGTTTGCCTTTCCCTCAAAACTGGTCTTTTGCTGATAAAAATTTTACAATTGTAAAGCCAAGAACTTAAATAATCTCTTTCATTTCCTCTTCAAAGTAAAACATCTTCGGATTCTCTTTGATTGTATATGTGTATTTTTTCATTTTAGCCACATAGCATGATTTGTTGATCGTAACCTTCTCGCCTGTATTAATTAAAATAACGGTATCATTTTGTTCAAATTTATTTCTCCGTTTCAAAAATATCCCTGCTTTCTATACATCAATACTTAAAGTGTTATTAATCCATTATCTCATACTTCTTGGGAATTAACCTCTATTTCTGCTAATTGAAGCTTTTTAACAAATAAACGTGAAAGATGGAAGCGTGCAGCCTCCATCTTTCTTTTGCATATCGGCATGTAAATGATATATTAATCTAATTGAATATTTATATCGAATAAAACAAAGGAAGAGAGATATGACTTCAACACTCACTTACATCAGAGATTGGCAAAAAGCGATCCTGGCTGAAATTATTCATTTAAAAAAATACGGCAGCACCCGTTACTTATTGCTAAATGGGCGATTACTTTCAAAATCGGATTCATTTACTTATTTTTTTGATACACCTTCAACCATCAAAGTTCCAACAGGCTCTTCTGTGAAAATTGAATGGGGCAGCAAGAAGGTTGAGGGCCGTATTCTTTCTTCGGAAGGCAATAATGTAATTCTTGCCTTGGCGGAGAATATTGGGATGGATTTATCTGAGGCCCATTTGCTTCATGACCCTTGGGAGCTATTAGATCAGCTTTACCAGCGCTTAGAAGAAATCAAGGAGAGCAAAAGGAAAAGAGCCAGAATAAAAAAAATGATGGATCCTTCTATGCCAGCCAAACATCCCGCAGATAAAATAAAAACAAGCACACATGAGCTAATTTTACGTTCAAAGTATAATCCGGTAACGTATGTATGGGGACCTCCAGGAACGGGTAAGACCTATACACTTGCCCGTGTGGCTGCCAATAAGTATTTTAAAGGACAAAGCGTACTGATCCTTGCTCATAGCAATCAGGCCATAGATGTATTGATGGCTGAAATCTCAGCTTTTTCAGCAAATAAACGGAAAGTGCCGGACGGAGAATTGCTCAGGTATGGTTCGCAGATTGGGCCCGCTTTATTAAATCATCCTTCACTGACTGCGAACTACCTTTTACAAAAACATCATTCCGAACTTGCTGAAAGGAAAGATTCCTTATTTGAAGAGCGGCGGTTGCTAAAACATGATTTATCCCGTTCTTTCAGCAACAGAGATTCCCATCAGCTGATTGACATCGAAAAGAAACTTTCTGGAATCCTCGAAAAAATCAGGCAGAAAGAACTAGAGTTTATCGAAAGTGCTTCTGTAATAGGAACCACGTTGGCGAAAGCTGCGAGTGATCCGGCTATTTATGAGAAGAATTTTGACCTAGTCATTCTTGATGAAGCCAGCATGGCCTATGTTCCACAGGCAGCCTTTGCAGCCTCTCTAGGGAAAAGAGTCATTATATGCGGCGATTTTAAGCAGCTTCCGCCAATTGCTGCCGCACGCCATAAAATGGCTGAAAAATGGCTGAGAGAAGATATATTTCATCACTCAGGAGTTTCTGATGCAGTGAAGGATGGATATCTGCACCCCCATCTTTTTCTTTTAAAAGAGCAGCGCCGGATGCATCCTGAAATATCTGCTTTTTCCAATAAGCATATTTACCATTCTCTGGTGGGGGACCATCCGGATGTCCTTGCAGCCAGGACCGATATTGCCGCATATACACCTTTTCCCGGCAGAGCCTCCATTCTGCTTAATACTGAGGGTGCAGGGGAATATGGCATTAAAGACGGGCACACCAATTCAAGGATTAATCTGTGGGAGCTGCTGCTGTCATTTCAGCTCATTCACGAGTCCTATTTAGGAGGTAGCCGTTCAATCGGATATGTAACTCCATACCGGGCTCAGGCTGGATTAATGGAACAATTGCTTGGAGAATTGTATGAAAAAGAACTGACAGAAGCGGATATCATTGCTGCAACTGTCCATCGCTTTCAGGGCAGCGAGCGGGAAGTGATGATCTTTGATACGGTTGACTCCTTTCCACATGAAAGAGCTGGAATGCTATTGATCGGGAAAGAAAGCGAGAGGCTTTTAAACGTAGCCATTACAAGGACGAAAGGAAAATTCATCCACATTTGTGACCTGGACTTTATCCAGAAGCATGTATTCAGGAATAAAACATGGCACCGGCTGGCTGACCATCAGCTGGAAAACGGACAGGCAGTCCATCCGGATAAAATAGGCAAATGGATCAAAAATCAGCATGCACGCCTTCAATGGATGCATGCACGGAAAATGGACAGAGTTAAAGAGGATATTCAGTCTGCACAAAGGGAGATCGTTATTTCCCTGCCGGAGCCTAAAAAACTTGGAGAGGCATGGGGCAAAGCGTTTTCTTTAAGACATAAAAGAACAAAGTTAATCCTGCTTGCTCAGAATCCCATACCAGCCATTCAGGCTGACGAAGTAATTCCGCATAGCTTTCCATTTCCATTCTTATTAATTGATGGACAAATATTATGGCTTGGCATGCCTGCAGAGACGCATAAAAAGGCAAAACCTCCGTATGTAGCTGCAAGGCTGGATTCTGTGATTGCAGGCACCTATCTTACTTCACAATTCAAACAGAGATAATAAAAAAGACGCCCATAAGGGCGTCTTTTTATACGTATTGCGGCGACCCGACTGCACTCCACATAGTGCATTGCCAATTAAGGATGTCTGTCGTCTTATGCAATTAGCTCATCGCTTTATTAATATAACATTAATATTTCTTGAACACAAGACTTTTTTACCCTGAGTGCCCTTTATTGCAATCCTTGAGAAGTTCATTCAAAATATAAAAAAAAGGCTGTTTTCGCAAGCTTTGTTGTTTTTTATAGAAGTATTGAGTTCTGCTCCGGGTGGGCGGTGAGCATCCTCAGCGCGCAGGACCTGTAAGGTCTCCACTGTACCGATCCTCCCGCTGAATTTTGAATAATTACCACGCTTAGGAAATGCGAATGCATTTTCGAGGATCTCACACATTTAGCTCCAATCAATCAACCTTATTTATAAAACCTATTTAAAAACAACAATCTTTTAGAAAAGAGCCCTAAAATAAAAGCTGGGGTTGTGATCATTTGAATCTGAAACCACTAAAGGGGCAGCACCATGTATCTGCCATAACAGCAAATGCCCAAAAAAACTATGAGTTTTATACAAAAACACTTGGAATGCGTCTTGTAAAAAAGACAGTGAACCAGGACGACACTTCCATGTACCATTTATTTTATGCGGATGAAAGAGGAAACCCCGGCACTGACTTAACATTTTTCGAGATACCAAATGCTGGCCGTACCTATCGCGGAACTGACAGCATTACCTGTACCTTTTTGCGTGTACCATCAGATGAATCACTGCACTACTGGAATAAAAGGCTAGAAGATATTCGCGTTATCCATGAAGATATCCGTGAAGCAGGCGGAAGGAAGGCACTGTTTTTTGAAGATTTCGAAGGCCAGCGCTTGGCCCTTATTTCCGATCAGAATTATAGAGGGGTAAAAGGGGGACACCCTTGGAGTAAAAGTCCTGTTCCTCAAGAACATGGTATTATAGGGCTTGGACCGGTAATGTTGACAGTCTCCGATTTGGAACCGACAGAAGAAATGCTTATAAAGGTAATGGATTTCCGGAAAAAGGAACAATACACTCTCGAATTCAATGAAGAGAATACAGTACACATCTACGAAACAGGCGAGGGTGGAAACGGGGCAGAGGTCCATATAATTGAACGTCCGGACTTGGGCCAGCAGCGGCCAGGCCGCGGCAGTGTCCACCATGTTGCCTTCCGTGTAGAAGATGAAGAAGAATTGAGGAGATGGGCTCAAAAGCTAAAGGACCAGCGGATCGCGAGTTCTGGATTCGTAGAAAGATATTATTTCAAATCAGTGTATTTCCGTGAACCGAACGGGATTCTGTTTGAGCTAGCAACAGACGGGCCGGGATTTGAAGAAGATGAATCCTTCGAACATTTAGGCGAAAAGCTTGCCCTGCCTCCATACTTTGAAGGTCAGCGGGAACAAATTGAGGCAATAATAAAGCCGCTTAATACAAGTAATCCATAAAATATTTATGAGGGATGAACATGAATGTTCGTCCCTTTCTATATAAAGGAAACCTTTTATCTTGAAACTTTTTATAGAGTTTGTTCGTTTAATATATAATAAGAGGACACTATCAAGTTGAAACTTAACAGAGAATAAGAAGGAGTCACCATGGATAAATATCAAAATTTCAAAGAAGCTTTTGTAAGGTTTTGGCGAAAAAAACATTTAACACAAATACTGCTTCTTTTATTACTGACGATCATTCTTTTGACGATTTTATTTTTCGCATTTCTGGCTGCTACGGCAAACGTTGAGTCCCTTAAAGAAGGTTTAAGGCAATCTACCGTCATATACGATAAAGATGGCGATACTGCCGCAAACTTGGCAGCGAACAGGGCAGAGGGTGCTAATATTGAAGAGCTTCCTGATTATGTCGGCAATGCTGTTGTAGCTATTGAAGATGAACGTTTTTATAAGCATAACGGTTTCGATATTAAAGGAATCGCGCGGGCATTTTTCAGCAATCTATTTGCAGGAAGAATTACCGGCGGAGGCAGTACCATTACACAGCAGCTGGCGAAAAATGCCCTGCTTTCACCTGAGCAAACATATAAACGGAAAGCTGAGGAGCTGTTCCTTGCAGTTGAGATCGAAAAAAATTATAAAAAAGACGAAATCCTGCAAATGTATTTAAATCAGGTGTATTTTGGCAGCGGCGCCTGGGGAATTGAACAGGCAGCGAACAAGTATTTTAGCAAAACACCTCAGGAAATAACCATCAGCGAAAGCGCACTGCTTGCAGGGCTATTGCAATCTCCTTCTGCACTCGACCCATATAATCATTATGAAAGGGCGATGGAAAGAAGGAATGTTGTTCTTGGAAAAATGAAGGAACATAAGATGATCTCCGTGCAGGAGTATGAGAATGCAGTAAATGAACAAATAGAGCTGAAGGAAGGCACAAAGAGTAAGCAGGAAAGGAAATATCCTTACTATGTGGATGCTGTCCTGGATGAAGCAATTAATCAATTCGGCTTAACACAGGAAGAGATTTTCACAAGAGGATATAAAATTTTTACGGAAATGGACCAGAACCTTCAAACAAGCCTGGAAAAAGTATATGATAGAGACTCTATTTTCCCGCCTGGCATGAATGGCGAAATCGTCCAAAGCGGTGCAGTCCTTATGGACCCGCAAACAGGAGGAGTCAGAGGGCTTGTTGGAGGACGTGGGGAACATGTTTTCAGAGGTTTTAACAGGGCCACACATATTAAAGCCCAGCCAGGCTCAACTTTAAAGCCGCTTGCTGTTTACACACCAGCACTGGAGGAAGGCTACTCACCTACATCCATGTTAAAAGATGAACCTGTAACATATGGAGATTACACACCAGCTAATGCTTCTGGCCAATATTCCGGTGAGGTGTCTATGTATAAGGCAGTAGAAGAATCAATCAATGTTCCAGCTGTCTGGCTCCTTAACGAAATTGGATTGGATAAAGGACTTGATGCGCTTGACCGATTTGGGATCCCTCTTGAAAAAGAAGACGAATATTTAGGTATTGCACTCGGCGGAATGAGAAAAGGAATTTCTCCTCTAAAACTTGCAGAGGCGTATTCCACTTTTCCCAATGGCGGAAAAAGGCATGATGCACACTTGATTACTAAAATAGTCGGACCGACAGGAACGATAATTGCTGAACGAGACAAAAAAACTGTTAAGGTGACGAGCAAAACTGTATCAAACCAAATGACTTCCATGCTCCTCAATGTAGTTGAATCAGGCACAGGAAGCGCGACAAAAATTGAAGGAGTCCAGATTGCCGGCAAAACTGGTTCCACCCAGCTCCCATACAATGACATTAACGGAACAAAGGACCAATGGTTCGTGGGCTATACCCCTAACCTGGTAGGAGCAGTTTGGCTTGGATATGACCAAACTGACCGGGAGCATTATTTATCAAAAAGCAGTTCTGAAACGGCTGTACCTGTGTTCAGAGCGATTATGGAAGAAAGCCTGCCATACATGGAAGGTGATGAGTTCTCTACTAAATCTGTAAATGAAAAGCTGGCCAAGAAAGAGTTAACAGAAGAAATAGAGCAGACCATTAAAGAACAGACAGAAAAGATCGAAGGCAAACTTAGAGAGGATTTCCTGTATGGAAAGAAAAATTAAAAGAAGGCAAGCAGGAACTTGAGGAATTCGGTAAATTCCTCAAAGAAAAATGGGACCAATTTAATAATTAATCATAAAAAAGAGAATAGCATCCGCTATTCTCTTTTTTAATTTTCGTTAACCTTTATACTGGAATAATTCGAAAAAACAGTGTAACCTAAGTATTTATAGCAGACCCTAACACTTCGACAGCATTCGCTAGCGAAAAGCTAGCAATTAGATATTAATCGCTAGGAGGATTTTTTAATGAGTGGAGAAACCCGCATACAGCTTAATGTTCGCATATCAAAAGACACATATAATAAGCTGGATGAGATTGTTGAATACTATCAGGAAAACACGAAGCTTGGCAGAATTTATAAAGGCGATGTATTAACCGATATTATCGAAAAATCATATGAAGTAATGAATAAGCAGAAAAAGCTGAATAAAAAATTTTAGCAGATAAATTTTTTATGGGAGTATTGGAGGAATTTTTATGAGGGATGTAAAATTAACGGATATTATACAGCACCGGATTGCCCAAAAATATATAACCCGGTCCGGTATCGCTCATGCAATAGCTGTTTCCTATCATGCTTTCCAGCTTGCCAAGGATCAAGATGAAGATGTCGACTCGGCTGCAAAAGCCGGTTTTATGCATGACATTGGCCATTACACCTGGTACAAAAATGGTAAATGGGATTATGATCTTTACAGGCAAAATGATATTCATGCAATTAAAGGTGCAGAGCGAGCACATAAACTCTTAATTCGTCTTGGAGAAAACCCAGTAAAAGCGAAAGAAATTGCTTTGGCCATTCTCTTTCATACAGATTCTTTTCTGCCAGGCGGAGAGGTTGAGAGAACCCCGCTGCAATCCATTGTCAAATTGGCAGATGAAAAGGATGAAGAACCAGGAGGCGCTCATCATTATCGTGAACTTGATTTTAAAAGGGCGATGAAAAGTCTGCAGATCCTCGATGAAAAAATTGATGAATTTTTGCAGAAAAAATGAAGAATAAACAGGCATTCTGTCTTATTATGCGCTTCCCCAGGAAATCAGTTCATTATTTTCCGAGCCGGCGAAAGAAGGGAAGCGCACATAGTAAGCAGAATACTTTTAGCAGGGAGATGAATAATTGTCAAAATAGTTAAAATTTTGATAATATTTTAGTAGGAAGGTGATGGTAAAGTGCGTGCAAGAAGCCGAAAACAGCAAACATTTAATGTGGAAGAATTTAAATTTGGATTAACAACTGTCTTTCTGCATCTATCATTTTATGCACTAATCCTTTTTATACTTATACTTTTTATTGAGCTATTTAGTTAATTCCGAAATAGATTGATACATATTAAAGCCGCCTCCAGAGCAGGCTGGAAGCAGGCTCTGGAGCGGACCCTAATCTTTAGAAAGCAAACCCTTATCCATCAAATATCTTTCAACTTCTTTAAATTCCTCAACAGGTATAAATGGTACTTTCTTTTTGCGAAGAGATCCTGCAGCCCATTTTTTGCAAAGGTGTAGTCGGCATACTCTGCAGGGTGGGAATCTGGTTCACTGTCGCCAATAAAGTACACAGTTTCATACTTATTCTTAAGTTCCTGAATAACCTTTGACTTATCAATTCCATACCTATCAGAATAATGCCTGTGATTTTTATCTATATTCATATGGACATTCTTCTCATGATAATAGCCCTCATTGGAAAATACCTTAACATCTTTAATTCCATATTTATTTAAAATATGATGAATATAATAATCTGTCCCGGCACTCAAAATATAAAAATCACCTCCGTTTTCCTGGATAGATTTTATAAATTCTGGCACATCTTCATCAATAGGAATTGAAAGAATATCCTCAATAATTTGATCTTCCTCCTGGTCTATCGAGGTAAATACTCTATTTAAAAATTCGATATCCTTTATTTCACCAGCTTTCCACTGCGGCATAAGCTTACGGCCCTCTGGAAAATATTTATCCATCATAATTAAATAAAAGTCCCTCTTCGAAATGGTTCCATCAAAATCAGATACAAAAGCCCACTTTTTCATCCTATTAACCTCCCGTAATTGCATTTCTTTCTAAGATGAATTCGTTTATTAGTGCTCTATTAGCAATACCCTTTCTTTTTTATGTTCAATCAAAGAAAAATACGCCTTTTAATTTTATTCCTGAAGAGATTAATGGTATTATTAATTTGATTTTCACATAAGGAGATGAATTAGCATGGCAGAAAAAGGATACATAGTATTGAAAAATGGTGAAAAGGTAGAATTCGAATTGTACCCGGAAGCAGCTCCAGGCACCGTTGAAAACTTTAAAAAGCTTGCAAACGAAGGTTTCTATAATGGTCTAACTTTCCACCGTGTAATTCCTGGATTTGTTAGCCAAGGGGGATGCCCAAATGGAACAGGTACAGGCGGTCCTGGCTACACAATCAACTGCGAAACAGAAGGCAACCCTCATAAACATGAGGAAGGTTCCCTTTCAATGGCACATGCTGGCCGCAATACTGGAGGAAGCCAGTTCTTTATCGTTCATGAACCACAGCCGCATCTAAATGGCGTTCACACTGTTTTCGGAAAAGTTACTTCTGGCATGGAAGCAGTAAAAGCGATGAGAAATGGCGATGTTATGGAGAAAGTAGAAATCTTAGAAGGATAATTTGTTTAACACAAAAAAGAGCCGCAACGGCTCTTTTTTGCTTTTTCGCAAATAGCCTATTGTGTTATTTCTAATACTAAAGATAACGTTATACACAAGGAGATGACGAAAATGGGCGCCATTGAAAGAAGCGGCTATCGTTTTGAGCCGGAATTCAGTGTAATCAACCAAAATGGGGCTATCCATGTATATCAGAATGGAAAGTTCATAGAAGAAATTTCATTTAAATTTACTGGCAAGTTTCCAGAAAATGACCAAATTGAAGAAATCGTTGATACTTATTGCAATAATCACGGACTTTAAGGTTCCTCTTTTACTGGCGTCCTGGCATTGTCAATGACAGGACGCAGTACCTCTTCATTCATCTCAGAAATACTTTTTATTTTTTGTTCCCATTTAAGTAAGATACAATAGTCAATACCAGCATCTATGGAAGGAATGAAAATTTTATGGAGCCTATTAAAGACCATTTAAAGGAAAACCTTGATTTGCTGTTTGTCGGCTTTAACCCAAGCATTCGCTCAGGTGAGACAGGGCACCATTTTGCAAACCCCAATAACCGCTTTTGGAAAATCCTCCATGAATCTGGATTAACACCAAGGAAATTTGATCCCACTGAAGATTACAAGTTGCTGAAATTAGGCTACGGCATGACTAATATCGTACCAAGACTTACAAAAGCAGCCGATGAAATAACGAAAGAAGAATATAAAAAAGGGAGAGAAGAGCTGATTAAAAAAATTAGTGCATACAAGCCCAAGGTTGTTTGTTTTGTAGGAAAAGGTGTATACCAGGAATACAGCCGAAAAAAAAAGCTTCCCTGGGGAACCCAGGACGAATCAGTCGTGCCAGGCACCATCGATTTTGTCGCTCCATCATCCTCAGGACTAGTCAGAATGAAGGTTGATGAAATTGTTCAAATTTATGCTGAGATTCCTAAGCTAATAAGGTCCATAAAGTGAGATTTGGTTTTATTAGTCTAAAATAATTTTAATCTGATTAAAACCATGTGTCAGTTGTGAATATAGAATCGTGGCCGTACTCCAGATTAACGTCCATATTCTGAACCAAACTGCATTTTGGGCTTTATCTCCCTTCAATTAGCGACCATGTTGCGAGCCAAACAAGCATTTTTGGGCTTTATTCCTTTCGATTAACGACCATGTTGCGAGCCAAGCTGGCATTTCGGGCTTTATTCCTTTCGATTAACGACCATTTTCGGAGCCAAGCTGGCATTTTGGGCTTTATTCCTTTCGATTAACGACCATTTTCGGAACCAAGCACGTATTTTGGGCTCTATTCAATTCGTTGAGCGACCATATTTCAGGAAGAGCAGGCGTTTCGGGCTTTATTCCACTGAAACTACTTTTTTTCACGATCCTTAAGTTGTCCTTTTTATAACCAACGCCATAAAGGAAATAAGGGAAAGTAATTTTATTCAAAACTCCATAACCTAGTGCAAATAGCACAAATTCTTCCTTTTTTCTCACCCAAGTCTAGTAAATTCCCTACGAACGATACTGTCAAAAAAGATTCAGAATTGTTAAAATGGTTATAACAGCTAGAACCAGCTTCAATTTAATCTCTTAAGGAGGGAAAGAAATGGAGCAATATGTTCGCGTTATTCCTTATAAGGTGATCCAGCAGGAAGAGGAAGTTAAAGAAGTGCCAAAAGGTGTTGAATTAATTCAGGCGCCAAAGATTTGGAACGAAACCAAAGGAAAAGGCATTAAAGTTGCTGTCCTGGATACAGGCTGTGATGTCAATCATCCTGATTTAAAGGATCGTATTGTTGGCGGCCGCAATTTTACAGACGATGATAGCAGCAACCCTGATATTTATACAGACTATAACGGACACGGCACTCATGTTGCCGGTACAATTGCAGCGCAGGAAAATGATGCAGGTGTAATCGGAGTAGCCCCGGAGGCAGAACTCCTGATTGTAAAGGTTTTAAACAAAAATGGATCCGGACAATATGAGTGGATTATCAATGGCATTCATTATGCAATCGAGCAAAATGCGGATGTTATCTCGATGTCCCTTGGCGGACCGGCTGATGTACCTGAGCTGTATGATGCCATAAAATCTGCAGTCAAGAAGAATATCCTTGTTGTTTGTGCAGCAGGCAATGAAGGCGATGGGGATGATTCAACTGATGAGTTTGCTTATCCTGGCTGCTACAATGAGGTTATTAGCGTTGGAGCGATTAGCCTTGAAAGAGACTCATCTGAATTTACAAATTCCCATAACGAAATTGATTGCGTTGCACCAGGTGAAGGCATCCTATCAACCTATTTAAATGGAAAATATGCTACACTTAGCGGCACCTCCATGGCAGCTCCTCATGTCTCCGGTGCACTGGCACTGATTAAAGATTATGCAAACAGGCATTTCGAAAGAAAACTTTCTGAACCTGAGCTGTATGCACAATTAATCAGGCGGACTGTTCCGCTGGGCAATTCACCAAAGCTTGAAGGGAACGGGCTCGTCTATCTAACAGTTCCTGAGCATTTGGCCGGCATTTTTGACCAAAACTTTAAAACCATGGTTATGAATGCAATATGATTAAAGTGAACAGCATTTCCGAGGCATGGATGACAGCTCAAACGAAATATATTGATAGTGTTCAAAATGAAACTTATTATGATTCAGAGCTGGATTTAAAAAAGCAAGAGGCATACTACAGCAAGGTGGATTTTGAAAAAGAAAATATTGCAGTACAACTCCATTCGCTGCTTGAAAGTACGCACACCCATCAATTGGATTATTCACCGCATCAATATGTATATCCTTGGGTTGATTTGCAGGAGAACCTTAAGCTTAAGAGCCTATACTCTGGCACTGGACTCGACCCACTCAAAACAATTGATCAGGATTTAAGGCTCTTGCAAATGATTCAGGAAGAAGGCTTTACCTCCAGCGGGAGGGTCATTTTTAATACTGAGCATGTTGTGCCCCAATCCTGGTTTGGAGGGAAAGAGCCGATGAGAGGGGATCTTCATCATCTTTTTGCTTGTGAACCGGCATGCAATAGTATGAGAAGCAATTTTCCATACTATGATTTTGAGTCATATGTTCCTGAATTCCAAGCTGTGAAAATTAGAAACGGATGCGGGATGGCAGAAAATGAAAAGTTTGAACCTGAATATGGAAAAGGGGTCGCAGCAAGAGCAGTATTCTATTTTGCAGTAAGATATACAAAAGTGATCAAGATGGAAACCAAAATAGATCTGCACCTTTTGCTGAAATGGCATGAAGAAAATCCTGTGACTTTATATGAAAAGCACAGAAACACTGCAATCCATGATCTGCAGGGCAACCGCAATCCCTTTATTGATTATCCTGAACGTGCTAAGGAAATGCTCGGCTTATAAGTGAAACCGCCTGAATTCAGGCGGTTTTTTGTTTATAATATTGCTATAAACAACTAGTTAGAGGAGCCTTAATATGCAGCCGTTTACCATAAAAGCTATTAAGATTATTCAAAACATCCCTTCCGGAAAAGTTATGACCTATGGACAAATTGCAAAACTTGCCGGCAGTCCGCGGGGTGCAAGGCAGGTAGTCCGAATCCTTCACTCCCTAAGTGAAAAGCATCAGCTACCCTGGCATCGGGTTGTAAACGGGAAAGGGGAAATAGGCTTTAAAGATGACCTTTCTTTTAACCTTCAAAGAGAACTGCTTGAAAAAGAAGAAATTTATGTATCTACAAAAGGAATACTGGATTTGCAGGAGTATTTATATGACCCTTTATACCACCATTCGTAATCGCTCAATAAAAACCCTGTATTCCAAAGAAATACAGGGTTTCCACTAATTAGAAATACCTATTTTGTTCTTGATGCAAATTCCTTAATCATTTCAATTGTTACCAACTTCCTGGCAGGTACAATGCCCTGTTTAGATAATTCATTAATCCTCGCGGTTACTTCATTTATCTTATCCGCAGAAAAAGGCAATCCTTTTCTGCAGTTATCCAAAGCTTGTTCAATATAATTTTCACGTTCCTGATCAAGAGCTGCGAAGCTTGTTATGATTTTATTTTGTTTGCCAACATGTTCTGATATTGCTTTATGTACACTCATTCTTCCACCCCTTAAAAAATTCACTTATTGCTATCATACCATTTTTTATAAAAATTTTTTAAGATTAATTATTTTAAATAACAATAATAAATTCAGTTAAAAAAATTTGGGTATGAAGAGCCAGTCCTCATAACTTTCAAGGAGGAGAATAAAATAGTGAAGTAGATAAAAAATGAATCTTTTTCCTCATACTGGAAATAAAGGGAACTCACCTTTCAAAAAAGAAAAGGTTAGGAACTAGAAATGAAAGGTGGCTTATATATGAAAAAAACACTGAAAATAAGTATTAGCATGTTATTGATTCTTGTACTCGCATTTGTTCCTTTTTCCCAAACAGAGTCTCCTCAGGTAAAGGCTACTGAAGAAGGAAGCGATTTAGTTCAGCAACTAAACCACATCCTTAACAATGACCCCATTTTACAGGGAGCACTGGCCGGGGTCAGTATCCGTAATGCAGAAACAGGAGAATTGATTTATGACCATATAGGAGATATACGCTTACGGCCAGCTTCCAATATGAAGCTTCTGACTGCTGCTGCAGCTTTGGATACTTTGGGTGAAGATTATAAGTTCAAAACAGAACTTCTTCATACAGGTTCGCTGAACGGGCAGACTCTGCAAGGTGATCTGATCTTAAAAGGAAAAGGAGATCCCACTCTTTTAAAAGAGGACTTTGATGCATTTGCGGCAAAGGTGAAGGAGGCTGGCATCAAAGTGATTCACGGCAACCTGATCGGTGATGACACGTGGTACGATGATGAGCGCTATTCAACAGACCTTTCCTGGAGCGATGAATCCTGGTATTACGGTGCACAGGTTTCAGCATTGACTGCCTCTCCAAACGAAGATTATGATGCAGGAACTGTGATTGTAGAGGTGTATCCTGGAGAAAAAGCAGGACAAGAGCCAGTTGTTAAGATGGTGCCGGAAACAGATTACATAAAAATTGTAAACAAAGCAAAAACGGTTGAAAAAGGCGAGAATAAAGATATCAGCATTGAACGTGACCACGGCACTAACACTGTAACCATTGAAGGAGAAATCCCGGTTGACGGCAGCCGTTCCAGGGAATGGATTGCTGTTTGGGAGCCTGCTGGTTATGCACTTGATCTCTTTAAACGATCCCTTGCCGAACAAGACATCAAGCTGCAGGGGAAGATTATTGCTTCTGCTTCGCCTGAAGGTGCCAAGGTTCTTGCAGAGCATCAATCCATGCCGCTTTCAGAATTGCTTATTCCCTTTATGAAATTAAGCAACAATGGACATGCCGAAACACTCATCAAGGAAATGGGGAAAGTCGAAAAAGAGGAAGGCAGCTGGGAGAAGGGGCTTGAGGTTTTAGAAGATCAAGTCAAAGATTTTGGCATGAATGAAAAAACTCTAGTACTTCGTGATGGATCAGGAATTTCACATGTAAACTTAATTCCGGCAAATGAGATTTCAAAGCTGCTTTTTGAAATACAAGGTAAAGAATGGTTCCCATTCTATTTAAATTCCCTGCCGATTGCCGGAAACACAAACCGCATGGAGGGGGGAACTCTTCGGAATCGAATGAAAAACTCTAATGCTGTTGGAAATGTCAAAGCAAAAACCGGTTCAATCTCGACAGTCAGTTCATTATCAGGGTATGTCACAACAACTACCGGAGAAGAGCTAATCTTCTCAATTGTACTAAATAACCTAACGGATGGTTCTCGAGGAAAATTAATTGAAGACCAAATTGCCAAATTATTAGCTGACCAATAAAGACTACACTAAAAAGGGCAGGACTCCATTTTGGATTCCTGCCCTTTTCCTTAATTATTCAGCTTTGGCAGCCTGAATTTGCAGATCAATTTTCACTTTATCGCCAACAAGGACACCGCCAGTTTCAAGGGCAGAGTTCCAGGTTAAGCCGTAGTCGCTGCGCTTAATTACGCCCGCGGCACTGAATCCCACTTTTTCATTTCCCCACGGATCTTTTCCAGAACCCTCATAAGTAACCGTAAACGTTTCAGGTCTTGTTACTCCATGAATCGTTAGATCCCCTGATACATCATACTCATCGTCACCTTTGCTTGAGATGCCTGTTGATTTGAACGTCATTTTCGCGTGTTTTTCAACATCAAAGAAGTCAGCTGAACGCAGATGGTTATCACGGTCTTCATTCCGTGTGTCAATACTTGAAAGATCTACATTAAATTGAATGTCCGCTGTTGTTAAGTCCGCAGGATCTGCTTCGATTTCTGCATCAAAGCTATTAAAGCTTCCTTTCACGTTTGCGATCATCATATGTTTGATTGAAAAGTCAACACTGCTGTGTGCTGGATCAACAGCCCATTTTGTTTTTGCCATTATTTTCTCCTCCATTTGTTTTGAATCCAATTGTTTCGAATTCAAGATATTTTAATTCTAGATAAATTATATGACCGTTTCAGTTTTCTGTCAATGATATTTTTTCAAAAGATGGTAAAATGAAGACTACTTAATTTTTCCTTAAGATACATAACCTAATACATAATGATTACAGCACAAACTAATTGTGGAGTTTAAAGGGGAACGAAACATGAATCAACTTGAACAAATTTATAATAATGCTGCAGAGCACACTAAAATAAAAATACTTGAAGATGTCGACCGCTATCTTGGGAGTAAAGAGGCCATGCCAACTTATAAGGAATACCTGTCTGAAAGGTTCCATTATATCGACCAAATTTGGGTGAATGTCTGGCTGAATAAAATTACGACTAAAATTTCAAAGCACGAAAAAAAGAAGTACTTAAGCGACAAAGGATATGAAACAGAGAATGTGGACAGGAAATTGATCAATCATATATTTAGAACTGAGATGAGGGATTATCAGCCGTTTAATACCTCAGAATGGCTTAATGATAAGTTCGAAAGCAAAGATGAGGAATGGGAAGACCGCTATAAGAAAGCTCGAGCCCACTATCTTCAAAAAGCTGAAGAAGAAAGGCTGCAGCGAAAAAAGTATTTAATCCGCGAAACGATTGAAGGGAAAATTGATGAAATCATTGAACAAGAGTATAGCCTTCTTTATTTATATATAAGACATATGACAGCAAAGCAATTAGCATCGGATTTTAAAAACAAAGTAAGATACTGCAAGGTCGATACCTTTGCACTGGAAGAAAAGCTCGAGGAAGCAGAAGGCTTTAATTCCGACGAGTATAATGCTATGGCTGACTTCCTTGCCGAACTGACTGGAAATATCCATAAAACCTTGCACTGGGGCCAGGGCTATTTTGAATACGAAACCTACTACTATGTGTATAAAAACAATATTTCCGGATATCTTTCCGATACCCTGCAAACCCTTGTCCTGCAAAACCTTCCCCATGAATTATTTGAGGAGTATGAAGAAACTTACGGCAAGCCTTTGACAGGGAAGGCCATTAAAAAGCTGATTACCCATACTCTTCACGATATCAATGAGAGCTTTTTTGAAAGTATTCAGGAAGAATATGTTGAAGACCTGCTAAAGCTCGCTGACATCCCGTTTGCCCCAGATGTCCATAAAGAGTTATTTGAGAAGGACCTTAAAGACAGAGAGCGTAAAAAAGCTGAGGAACTGGCAGAACTGCAGCGGCAAAAGGAAGAAGAAGCCCGAATGCTGGAGTATGTTTTCGGACAGGAATACAGTCCTTCGGTGGAACGGGCAAAGCGCTATGTTCTTCATATTGGGGAAACCAATACAGGCAAGACCCATCACGCTCTTGAAGGAATGAAGCTGGCAGGCAGCGGTATGTACCTGGCCCCGCTTAGACTGCTTGCCCTGGAAGTATATGATAAGCTGAACCGTGATGAAGTGCCCTGCTCCTTGAAAACAGGGGAAGAAGAAAAATTAGTATCCGGTTCACAGCATCTCTCCTGCACGGTTGAAATGTTTCATGAAAAAGATTTTTTTGATGTGATCGTTATAGATGAAGCCCAGATGATTACAGATAAAGATCGCGGCTTTTCTTGGTATAAAGCGATCACAAAAGCAAATGCCAATGAAGTGCATATTATCGGCAGCCGAAGTGCAAAGAGCATGATGCTCCAGCTGCTTGGCGATGCAGACATCAAACTGAATGAATATAGCCGCGATATTCCGCTGGAAGTGGAAGAGAAAGAGTTTAAGTTCAAAAATGTGAGAAAAGGAGACGCGCTTATCTGTTTTTCCAGGAAAAGAGTGCTGGAAACAGCCTCTAGACTTCAGCAGGAAGGCCACTCGGTCAGTATGATTTACGGCTCCATGCCGCCTGAAACAAGAAAGAAACAAGTATTGCGCTTTATTAATGGCGAAACTTCCGTGATCGTGTCAACTGATGCCATTGGGATGGGTCTTAACCTGCCAATCCGCAGAATCGTCTTTCTCGAAAATGAGAAGTTTGACGGCACAAAGAGGCGGCTGCTTACATCACAGGAGGTTAAGCAAATTGCAGGGAGGGCTGGCCGCAAAGGCTTATACAATATTGGGAAGGTCTCGTTTACGAAAGATATTAAAAGAATGAAGGCATTGCTTGAAATGGAAGATGAACCTGTCCATACCTTTGCGATTGCCCCAACAAATACTGTATTTGAAAGGTTTCAAAGGTATTATCGTGATTTGGGCACTTTTTTTGAGCTATGGGATAAGTTTGAAAGCCCTAAAGGCACCAAAAAAGCGGCTCTAACAGAGGAAAGAGATCTATACGAGAGGGTTCGCGGAACTGAAATAGAAGCTAAGCTTGGCATTATGGATCTGTACGGCTTTCTCCATCTCCCGTTCTCAAAAAAAGAGAATGATCTTGTACGGCAATGGGAAGAGACCATGTATGCCATAATTGATGGTGTTGAGCTGCCCGAGCCGCGGATCAAGAACCGCAACCTCGAGGAGTTGGAACTCACATACAAAGCAATTGGCCTGCACCTTCTGTTTCTTTATCGGCTTGAACAGAGAACTGAAGCATTATATTGGGAAAGGTTACGGGAAGAAATAAGTGATCATGTCCATGAAAGGCTGAAAACAGACATTAAAGTGCTCTCAAGAAAATGCCGAAGATGCGGCAAAAAGCTTCCCTGGGAACATGAGTTTCAAATTTGTGATGAGTGCCATACTACCCACTCCAGGAAGAGATATAACTACTATAGAAGGTAAACAATCCAGGGATGATTGGATGGGATCAGAATGTTATTTGGCTGCCATTTAAGCATTAGGGAAGGCTACTTAGGGGCTGCAAAAGCTGCTGAAAAAATGAATGCTTCCGCCTATCAGTATTTCCCTAAAAACCCGAGGAGCTTAACTGTTAAGGATTTTGATCAAGAGGATGCTAGCCTTTGCAGGGATTTTTGCGAAGACCACGGGATTTTTTCTATTGCACATACACCATATCCGACAAGCCTGACACCGCTTCCGGAGAAACAGGATATTACGATTAAGTCCTTGCTGAATGACCTTGATATAGCTAACAGCTGCGGTTCAGCGGGAGTAGTCGTACATTTCGGCAGTCCTATAAGCAGCAGGGACCCGCTTGCTGGCTATCACTTAATGATTGAAATGCTAAATAAAGTGCTTAGGCAATGGGAGGGGCCGTGTCTTATTCTACTTGAAAACACTGCCGGCCATCCAGGGACAATGGGGACGACCATAGAGGAACTTGTTCAGGTCCGCAGCTTATGTGATTACCCTGACAAAATTGGCTTCTGCCTGGATACCTGCCATGCCTTTGCAAGCGACCTTTGGAATGGGGACAACCTGGAAGATTTCCTTCAAAAAGGAGAAGAACTCAACTATTTTGAGCATTTAAAAGCTATTCATTTTAATAACTCCAAATATCCATCGGGTTCAGGAAAGGACCGGCACGCCAATATATTCAACACAGGACATATAACCGAAAAACAGTTTGATGAGTTCGTAAAAGCAGAGCCATTTAAAAAGCTGCCTTTTATACTGGAAACACCGTCTGATGAAGGAATTAAACATGCAGATGAGGTAGCGCTTCTTATAAAAAAATGGGTAAATAGCACCGATGTAATTTGAAAAAGCCTGCTGGCAAAACAGCAGGCTTTTCATGATCAAGGCTTTAAAACCACTTTAATGCAATCATCTTCATGTCCATTAAAAATTTTATACCCATGACTTGCCTCATCCAGGTTAATTTTGTGCGTGATGATGTCCTTCGGATCAAATTCTTTGTTTACGATTTTCTCATATAGCTTAGGCATAAATGGTATGACAGGCGCCTGTCCCATTTTCAGCGTAATGTTTCTGGAGAAAAATGCACCCAGCGGGAACATATTATAATTTGCACCATAAACCCCGGTAATTTGGACTGTTCCTGTTTTTCTGACAGCTTTTGTCGCAATTTGAATCGGTCCCAATGTCCCGCCTTGAAGCTTTAACTTTTGCTCTAAAAACTCAAGAGGTGACTTTTTCCCATCCATGCCCACACAATCAATGACAACATCAGCTCCCCCATGAGTTATTTCCTTTAAATGCTCTCCCATATCCGGGTACTTAGTGAACTCATATACTTCCACTTTATTCGTTGCCTCGGCATGATTAATCCGGTAATCAAGATAATCAACTGCAATGACCCGCTCGGCACCTTCCATCCATGCAAATTTTTGAGCCATTAGACCAACTGGACCACAGCCCAGGACGATAACCGTATCACCCTTTTTAACACCAGCATTTACAACACTCCAATAGGCAGTAGGAAGGACGTCAGATAAAAATAACAGGGACTCATCCTCCAGTTCACACGATTCCGGAACGAGAAATGGTGTGTAATTGCCGAAAGGAACTTTTAAATATTCTGCCTGTCCTCCAGGATGATTTCCAAATTTTTCGGTGTATCCAAAATAACCTCCCGAATCATAATGCGGATTGGAATTATCGCATTGGCTGGTTTGATCCTGCTGGCAATAAATGCACTGTCCGCAAGATACATTAAATGGGATAACAACTCTGTCGCCCTTTTTCACTTTTGTCACCTCAGGGCCTGTTTCTTCGACAATGCCCATCGGTTCATGTCCGATAACATATCCTTCGGGAAGGGGCATATTCCCCTGATATAAGTGTAAATCCGAACCGCAGATCGCCGTGGACGTTATTTTAACGATAATATCATCTTTTTTTTCAAGCTTCGGGTCATCTACATTCGTAACAGCTACACGATTAGGACCCTGATAAGTGACAGCCTTCATTTTCCACACTCCATTTGTTTGTTTTCCCAAATTCGTTTCAATGAAATGAAAAAGGGATTCTGGTTTGCTATACTTGTAAAAGAATTTTTAATATCGCTGTTTTCGCAAAGTTTGTTGCTTTCGAACCATTTTTAATCACTGAGTTGATTGGAGCGGAAGGCGCGAGACTCCTACGGGAGTAGCGTTCCAAGGGAGACCCCGCAGACGCAGAGCGTCGAGGAGGCTCCCGGTAGCCCCGTGGAAAGCGAGCGCCTGCAGCGGAAATCAACGGGCAGAGTTCAAAGCAAAAACAACGATCTATACGAAAAGAACCTTTAATATAGAAAAGAAACCTACTGGCACAATAATCATCAATAATATAAGTTTCGCTCGTTTGCTAATAATTATTCGATTTGTATCATTTAACATAGGAGGGAAAAAAGATTGTTTATTGTCAAACTATATAACCAAAGCGCTGAGGTTCTCCATATAGGCCGTTTCGGAACTTTGCAGGAAGCAGAAGCGGGAGCATCCAGAGGATTAAAATACAGCAGTACAGCTATCGTCTATGATGGAGAAATACCTGTGATGCTGTTTGATCATGCTTCCTACCCGGAAGGATTCCCGCTGGGTACGGGAAATTATTAATTTTTGAAAGAGGGGGAAACCTTGAAATTAAGTATTTTGGATCAGGCACCTATTTCTTCAGGATATTCACCAAAGGATGCCTTAGAGGCATCCGCCGGGCTTGCACAAGCTGGAGAGAGGCTGGGGTATACAAGGTATTGGATTGCAGAGCATCATGATTTATCCGGTTTAGCCTGCTCCGCTCCCGAAATTATGTTAAGTTATATTGGTTCCAGAACAGATAAAATCCGTATCGGTGCGGGCGCCATTTTACTCCCGCACTATAAACCATACAAGATTGCGGAATTGTTCAATATGCTTGCTACTTTGTTTCCAAATCGAATTGACCTCGGGATCGGCAGGGCACCAGGCGGATCAGCTGAAGCCACGATGGCACTCTCCGACAATTTTTTGGAAGGTGTCCGGAAAATGCCCGAAACAGTGAAGGAGCTGCTTCAATTCTTAAACAAAGACTTTCCGGAAGATCATATGTTTTCAAGGATATCCGCTTCGCCTGTTCCAAAAATCAGCCCCGAGCCATGGATTTTGGGAACCAGCTGCAAAAGTGCTATTATGGCTGCCGAGAACGGTGCAGCCTATGCATTTGGCCAATTTATGAGCGAAAAAGATGGAGAAGATTTCATAAGGCAATACAGGGAAAATTTCAAAGTAAGAGGAAGCCTGCAGAAGCCCAAAGTGATTTTAACAGTATCCGCGATTTGTGCAGAAACGGCGGAGGAAGCAAAAGAGCTAGCTCTCAGCAGCATTCTGTGGAGGCTGAAAACAGATAAAGGCGAAGGCAATCAAGGAATCCCTTCGATTGAAGAAGCAAAAAGCTATTTTCTCAATGTAAATCAGGACCCTTTTAATAAAAAATCCAGCTTAATTATAGGCAATCCCACGGATGTTGCCCAGGAGCTTAGAGATATGCAGCACCGGTACCAGGCGGATGAGATCATGATTGTAACCATTGTTCACCGTTATGAAGACCGTCTGCGTTCATACGAACTTATTGCCGAAGAAGTACTGAGGTAATTTAAAAAATGATGAATCTCGCCCGCCTATTTTGAATACATATTCAGGGAAACCAACTATGAAAAACTTCAAAAGGGGCGGTAAATATGCCAAACTGTACACATCAGGCGGAAGTGAATGTACCAATTGGGGCGATATGGAATTTTGTCAGTGATATCGACAACTGGGCACCTCTAGTACCCGGATATATTGCACATGAGGTACTTAATAACAAAGAATCAACATGGAGCTTTAAAAGCGATTTGGGGATCCTGAAGAAAAAAATTGAATTAAAAGTGGACATCACCGGCTGGCAAGAGCCAACTAAGGTGACGTTTAATTTAACCGGGATTAATGAGAAGTTTACCGGGCATGGATATTTTCTTGCAGCCAATGGCCGAAATAATAAAAACCTGATGACTGGTGCTCTGGACATTAAGGCAGAAGGTATGATGGCTAAAGTGGCAAATTCCTTGCTTAATACATCCCTTCCTGAAATTACCACAGAGCTGACCGAAGCGGTTGCGACAAAGCTGGAAGAGGAATATAAGGAGCATGCAGGCGTTTAATCGCAGATTTAAACAAGCAGTGAAAAGAACTCATTTTCTGAGTTCTTTTTTAACCCTTATTTCGTATAGCGATTGGCGTAGCTTGAGGCAACGAATGCTTCCGGCTTTATTTTTGGCTCCAAACCGATAGACTCAATCCTCGACACCATTTCCTTCACAAATTCCCTCGTTTTATTTCTTTTGCCGGATCCGATGTCCATATGACCCTCCATCGAAAAGGAACCTCCTTTATAAATAAATGGCAGAACAATCTCAAACATCCTATCTTTTCGGTCGTCTGTAAATAGGGAGACCACTTCTTCAGTGAGAGAGGTTTCATATGAAATCCTTTCATGCAGATGCAGCATTTTTCTTGGAATAATGGTTTTTCTTATACAGGCCCAGGCTCCTTTCCTCTGGTTTTGAATCACAATTCCGGTAATAAACACTGTACGGTTGCAATGAACCTGAGAATCTGTTCCAATCATTAAACGGAAGTTTCCATCAGGATTTCTTTTCATAAATAGTAAAATACGGTTAAACACCTGATCGAACGTCAATTGCCGTTCCTGGAGATTTTGAAAATTATATTCAGCACTCACCTGTTATCACCACATTAAGTATTTTGTTTTGAAATAACACGATTTCAACAACCTTTAACTTAAAATAAAAAAATATATACTATCATTATATTGAGAGGTTTCGAACAAGTTGTTATTTTTTTAAGAAAATTGCTTTTCCAATGGAAAAACGATTCATGAATGGGAAAAGGAAGTGTGTTAAAAACTAAAGCATAAAGGAGGAAAACAGATGAATAATACGATGATTTTAATAATTAAATTTATATCCAGTGTGATTGCGTTTGCAATTGCCCTTGATGTATTTTTCGATGCCACTTTTGCTGATATCGTTTCATTCAGCATTTTGGTTACGATTATGTCCTACATGCTTGGTGACCGAATAATCCTTCCTAGGCTGGGGAACCGGAATGCCCTCATAGCTGACTTTTTTTTAGTTTATGCGGCTGTATGGGTTTTTGGAAGTGTCCTGCTGAACAGTTATTTACAAATTGCATGGGGGAGTATTATAGCTGCTGGAATCATCACTCTTTCAGAAGTGTTTGTCCATCGTTTTCTGTCAAACAGAATGGAAGTCAGCCAGGAGGAAAAGCGGAGCGAATCTGCGATGAATCCAAGACTTGCTTACGGGATGGAACTTGGGGAGGAAAAGGATCCATTAAAAGATTGAGTTTGACTATTTCTTTATATAAATTCGTTACTATACGTAAATACACGAAATTAGCGGAATAAAAAAACCAATGCAGACTTTTTATAGTCTGCATTGGTTTTTTTGATTTAATGCCATCTATTCAATGAGGTCTTTTCCTCTGAAATTAGAATATTCATTAATAGTAGAGAGGCCGAATGATAAAGGGTGTTGCACATGCACGAATTGTCTCTTATGGGCGAGCTGCTTCACATAGTGGAGGAAGATGCCCGCCAGAGAGGCTTCATTAAGATTAATAGTATTTCAGTCATTGTCGGGGATTTATCCAATGTGCTTCCGGATGCTCTGGAGCTTGCATTTTCTTTTTTTCAAACACAGTCAGACTGCATTATAGATGAAGGAACACAGTTATTGATGATCAGGGAGGAAGCAAAAGCAGCCTGCTTAGTTTGCGGGACTGATTTTGTGCCAGATTATCGAATTGCCCTTTGTTCACAATGCAATCAAACAAAAACGGTGCTGCTATCAGGCGAAACGTTTCGGATAGAGTCTTATGAAGGAAGTGATAAAAATGAAGATCAAGTTGGATGATGATGTTTTGAAGAATCAAAATAAAGCCGCTGATTTCAACAGAATCATATTTAAACGGAATCAAACACTTGTTATCAATTTGATGAGCTCACCTGGTGCCGGAAAAACTACGCTGCTTGAGCAAACTGTAAAAGCCCTTGCGCATGAATATCAAATTGCTGTTATTGAGGGGGATTTGGCAACAGAGAGGGATGCAGAACGTCTTCGTGCCTTAGGGATAAAAACGGTACAAATCAATACTGTAGGCGGATGCCATCTGGATGCAAGAATGATAGCAAAAACTTTACCAGATTTTAAGCTTGAAGAGATAGATATCCTCTTTATCGAAAATATCGGCAACCTGGTTTGCCCTTCAGGCTATGATTTAGGACAAGATTACAAAGCCGTCATCCTTAGTGTGCCAGAAGGGAATGATAAAATCCCAAAATACCCGGTAATGTTTCACCGGACCCATTTGACGATTATAAACAAAACAGATTTACTTCCATATGTTCATTTTGATTTAGAGGAAGCACGTAAGGATTTACATTGTATAAACCCCAATGCTGATTTTCTTGCGCTTTCCGCCCAAACTGGAGATGGTATGGAAGAATGGCTGAATTGGATAAAGGAAGTATACGCCAATGCTGTGCGCAGTCAAGATTAAAGTGACCGGAAAAGTGCAGGGGGTTGGGTTCCGCCCCTTTATTTACAGTCTTTCAAAAAAGTACAAGATAAAAGGAACAGTCCAAAATAATTTGGATGGTGTTCTTATTCATGCAGAGGGCTCTGACGATTTAGTTACTGCTTTTATCGACCACATACAAACCAGCCCTCCTTATCTGGCAAAGGTTAGTGAAGTCATCGTGACTGAAAACCAGCCCTCCAATTATTTGGAATTTACGATTATTCCAAGCAAACGAACAGGCTGTCATACACCTTTAATCCCTGCAGATGCCGCAATCTGCAAGGACTGCTTAATCGATATTAAAAACCCGGATAACAGACGATATCGTTATCCTTTTACAAATTGCACCCAATGCGGACCGCGCTATACGATCATTCGGGATCTTCCATATGACAGGTCCCAAACATCTATGATCGAATTCCAAATGTGCCCTTCCTGCCAAGAAGAATACGAAGACCCGCTAAATCGCCGCCATCATGCACAGCCGGTATGCTGTCCTAAATGCGGACCTGTACTAACACTTTATCATTCTAAAAAAAAGCCTGTAAAAACAACTCAAAATTCCATTCAGGAAGCTGCACGCGTTTTATCGGAAGGGAAAATTCTCGCCATAAAAGGGATAGGCGGTTATCACCTTGCCTGTGATGCACATAACCTAAGCGCGATCAAGGAGCTACGGAAACGGAAAAGAAGGCCGCAGCGCCCACTGGCGATCATGGTGAAAACACTCGAAACAGCTAAGAAGTATTGTCACGTATCAGAAGCAGAAGCTGAAATGCTAAACAGTCCTGAAATGCCTATCGTTGTATTGAGAAAAAATGAAGACTGCGGACTCCCTGAGATTTTGTCTCCAGGATTATCCACACTAGGAGTAATGCTTCCATATTCGCCTCTTCATTTTTTATTGTTTGAGACCAGCAGATTGGAGAGTATAGTCCTGACAAGCTCAAACTCTTCCGGGTTCCCGCTCCAATACAGAGATGATTCAGAGGATCTAGGTGACTTTGTTCTCACACATAACCGCCGCATCCTTCACCCTATTGATGATTCCGTTATTGAGGTGAATCAAGAAGGAGAGATCACCTTTCTTCGCCGTGCAAGAGGATTCATACCTGAAGTGTTTACAACGATGTACCCAGTCGATCACATTCTGGCATTGGGAGGCAATCAAAAAAATACGTTTGCAGCCGGGAAGGAAAATAGCATATTTATGGGTCCGCATATTGGAGACTTGGAAAATGAAGAAATGCTTCTGCATTATGAGTGCCAATTGGACCATTATATAAGCTGGTTAGGATACAAGCCAAAATACATTGCCCTGGATTCACATCCAGCCTACCTGGTAAATAAGGCGGCGAAAAGGTTAAAGGGGGCTTTAATTCCAGTGCAGCATCATCATGCACACCATGTATCTTGCATGGCAGACAATGGTCTAAAGGAGCCATGTTTCGGCCTGATACTGGATGGCACAGGCTATGGGGAAGACGGACATATTTGGGGATTTGAATTAATGTATGCCAGTGCCGATTCCTGCGAACGAATAGCACATCTCACATATAGTCCGCTGCCTGGAGGGGAAAAATCCATAAAAGAGCCATGGAGGAACGCAGCAGGGATGATCTTACACTTCTGGCCGGATCAGGGCAGGAATCTTGCTGAAAAACTTTTTCCTGAAAAGAAGCGGGAAATCGGCATAATAGAAAACATGCTTAAAAGGAAAATCAATACCCCCTTGGCCGGTACATGCGGAAGGCTCTTCGATGCTATCAGTGCCATTTTAGGTATATGCCAAACTTCAACTTATGAGGGAGAAGCCGCTATTAAGCTAGCAGATTACATGATTACGGAACAGACTAATAACTCCCCCGGCAATTACTCCTTTAAAGTCAGAAAAAACAACGGTAAACCGCATCAGCTTGATTTCTCGCCCATGTTGTATGAGATTATTCAGGACCACTTAATAGCGAGGCCGCTTCAAACAATTATTCATAAGTTTCATCAGACTCTAGTGTCTGCGTCGGTACACATGATTTTGATTTCTGCAGAAGAAAAACCGGAGCTGAACAGGCAGATTGTTCTTTCAGGAGGCTCGTTTCAAAATAAGTTCCTGGCACAAGAGCTTTCCAGACAGCTGACGCAGAATGGGTTTACTGTTTTTACACATAAAAAAGTTCCCTGCCATGACGGGGGATTATCTTTAGGGCAGTTAATTGTGGCTTCCCATAAAGTTCAAAACACTAATGAGTGAAGAAGGCGGTGATCCAATGTGCGTGGGTGTTCCATCGAAGGTAATTGAAATCGAACAAGACCGGGCTTTGGTGGAGGTTATGGGAGCAAAAATGTATGTAGGCATCCTCTTTGTCCCAGAGGTCAAAATAAATGACTATGTCCTGCTCCACGCAGGCCAGGCTATGACAATAATCAACGAGGAATTCGCCCGGGAAAGCATTGAAGAATGGAGGAAAATAATTGATGGACAGCATGGCACCTTTTTCTGATCCTGTATTAAGCCAGCGGTCGGCAGAGACAGTGATCCAGCTAGCGAAACAGTATACCAGAAAGACTGGACGCAAGCCTGTATTTATGGAAGTATGCGGCTCCCATACAATGGCTCTTGCAAAAACAGGGGTTAAAACGAGATTAAAAGATTATGTTCGATTAATAGCAGGGCCGGGATGCCCTGTTTGTGTCACAGACCAAAAAACTATTGACAGCATGATCAGCTTATCCGAAGATCCTCGCAGAATTCTATGTACTTTTGGAGATATGGTGCGCGTCCCAGGGTCCAAGCATTCTTTGATGGATGCAAAAACAGAGGGAAAGGATATTCGCGTTGTCTATTCTCCACTGGACAGCCTTCGAATTGCAGAAGAAAATCCAGATAGGGAGGTAGTATTTTTCGGGATAGGATTTGAAACCACCATCCCTCTCTTGGCTGCTGCTATAAAAGAAGCGGAAAAAAGGGGATTAAACAACTTTACAATTTGGATGACCACTAAATTGGTTGAACCGGTTTTGCGGTCACTTCTTGAGGCGGGAGAAATTCATCTTGACGGCTTTCTGCTCCCCGGCCATGTGTCCATTGTCCTTGGAAAAGAGAGCTACTCATTTTTAGCGGAGGAATACAAAATGCCTGGAGTTATTTCAGGTTTTGAACCTGTACAGCTGCTCAGCAGCATTTACAAATTATTGCAGCTATGTCTAGAGAAGAAAGCGGATATCATTAATGATTATCCATACATTGTCACGGAGACAGGGAACTTATCATCCCAAATCCTCATGCAAGAATACTTAAAGCATGCTGATGAAGATTGGCGCGGAATTGGAACGATCCCCAATAGCGGCATGGTGCTGAAAGAGGAATACGAAAAGTTTGATGCGAAAAAGAAGTTTAAGGTCATCACAGAGCCGCCGCGAAAAACGAAATGCCGCTGTGGTGAGGTAATCCGTGGCCTTGTTGAACCTGAAAAGTGTGTCCTTTTCAATAAAGCCTGTACACCTTCCAATCCAATTGGTCCATGCATGGTTTCAGCAGAAGGTACATGTGCAGCCCACTATCACTATATGAAGGAGGAGTAATCATGCAGCAGAGGATTAACCTGGCCCATGGGGAAGGCGGGGAGCTAACGCATAAACTAATTAAGAATGTCTTTGAAGAAGCATTTGGCCATGGAGAACACACCAAGTATGATGCCCCCATGTTTGAATGCAAATCTGATACCATTGCGTTCACAACTGATAGCTATGTTGTAAAACCGATCTTCTTTCCCGGAGGAAATATTGGTACGCTGGCTGTT
Source organism: Cytobacillus sp. C11.1 (assembly GCF_058145115.1). Taxonomy (NCBI): domain Bacteria; kingdom Bacillati; phylum Bacillota; class Bacilli; order Caryophanales; family Bacillaceae; genus Cytobacillus; species Cytobacillus sp. C11.1. The sequence continues at coordinate 3,661,900 of NZ_CM176935.1, forward strand.
ACCGGGACTGTTAATGACCTCGCTGTCAGCGGCGCTGTTCCAAAATATATGACAGCAGGATTCATTATTGAAGAAGGACTTTCTCTTAGAGATCTAAAGGAAGTTGTAGACAGCATGGCTGCTGAAGCTAAAAAAGCAGGAATCAGAATTATTGCGGGAGACACGAAGGTGGTTGAAAAAGGGAGTGCTGATCAGTTATTTATTAATACTGCAGGTATTGGCATATTGGAAAGCGGGCAAAAACTTCAGCACGAAGACATTCAGGAAGGTGATTCTATTATCTTGAGCGGCACAATCGGAGACCACGGAATTGCAATTCTCAGTGCCAGAGAAGAGCTTGGCCTCATTTCGGATATTAAAAGTGATTGCGCCTCTCTAAATGGGCTGATTCAAGAACTGCTGCAAACGGTAAAAGGAATTCGAGCAATAAAGGATCCCACCAGGGGCGGCCTAGCCACAGCACTTGTGGAGCTTTGTGAGGATTTCCATTTTACCTCCGAGATCTGTGAGGAATCAATACCTATTAGAGATGATGTTCATGGAGCCTGCGATATCCTTGGCTTTGATCCTCTTTATCTGGCAAATGAGGGGAAAATGATTTTAATTGTAGATTCAAAAAACAAGGAACGGGTACTTCAAATCTTAAAGAAACACCCTCTAGGAGAAAAAGCTGCGGTAATCGGGCGGGTAGTCGGCAGAAATCTTAGGGCAGGGGAGCTATTTTTAAAAACGCCGCTAGGAACATCTCGGCGATTGCAGCGCCTCTCCGGAATGCTATTGCCCAGAATTTGTTAAAGTTTTCTACTCCACTGCATAAGATAGGGTATGAAAGCCTAAGGAGAGAATGTTATGCAAAACATCAGGATGCTTCAGCAGCAGGTTAATAGCCTTGTGACACAGGCACGGCATGATATTTACACCATCTCAGTCACCACAGACCATACAACCAAACAATTAAGCCTTCAGCGATTATGGGATACTTTAACGAGTATTCAATTTTTGAATGATCTTTTGGCTAACCACGCTATTCCAGCAAATAACGGTTCAGTCCTGCCGATGTTTGCTTCAAATAATCAGCTAAACTCTCAGAACACATCTGCAGCGAACCCTCCATTAATTCAGCCTAATCAATCTTTCACCATTCAAGAATTAGCGAATTACGATGGCAAAAATGGAAGGCCTGCATATGTAGCCGTGGGCGGCATCGTCTATGATGTTACCAATAACAGGGCTTGGGCCGCTGCCACACATTTCGGTTTGGTTTCAGGGAAGGATTATACCCAGGAGTTCGCCTCCTGCCACACAGGACAGCAATCGATTTTAGCGACTTTGCCGGTTGTAGGGAGGTTGGTATAATGGAAAAATATATTTTGCCGCCTGAGTCATTAACCAATGAAGCGATTGCAGCGAGGTTAACCACAGGTGCAAGAAAAGGGATTGAGGACGGTTTAATTAAAAAAAAGAACCTTGTTTACTTGGAGCTGAACGGGTGCTCCGGCAATATCATTTCTTTGCTTAATGGGGAAAATCCGGATTTTGAATATTTGATGGGCTCCATGGTCAATCTCGTTTATAGCAATAGCTTAATGGCTTCTGAGGGGAAGCAGGCCATAGAAAGGCTTATGGGCGCCTTAGATGAAGATTATATTCTAGCAGTGGAAGGAGCAGTTGCATTAAGGGATAATGGATTATATAACATAATCGGCAGCTGGCAGGAAAAACCGCTTACCGGTTTGGAAGCGGCGAAAATGCTTGGGAAAAGAGCATCCCATATTCTCGCTGTTGGAGCATGTGCGACCCACGGAGGTGTATCAGCAGCCAGGCCCAATCCTTCCCAGTCAGTAGGACTGCAGGATGTCCTCCCTGATAAGAATATGATTAAACTGCCTGGATGCCCTGTCCATCCGGACTGGTTTTTGGGAACGTTAGCCCATATTCTTTTATACGGTAATCCAGATACTGACAACCTCGGACGGCCATTAATGTTTTATAGTACGCTCATTCATGACAGATGCCCAAGGCGGCCTTTTTTTGACCGGGGTATTTTTGCTGAAAAGCTCGGGGATAAGACCTGTCTATTTAAGCTGGGCTGCCGGGGGCCAGTCACCAGGACTGATTGTCCGACAAGGCAATGGAATGGGCATGTGAATTGGCCGATAGGAGATGATACCCCCTGCATTGGCTGTGCCCAGTTTGGATTCCCTGATGCGATGGCTCCTTTTATCAGTTTTGACACGACAAGGGTGGTGAAGGATGAGTAAACGGATCGTTATAAATCCATTGACAAGAATCAGCGGATTTATGGAAATAGAAGTTGTTGTCGATCAGAATCAGGTTGTTGATGTGAAGACAAAAGGAAACCTGTTCAGGGGCTTTGAGCAAATGCTCGTCGGCAGAAGCCCCTTCGATGCTGTTTATTTTACCCAGCGCATATGCGGGATATGTTCAGCAGCCCACTCTATGGCATCTTCAACCGCTTTGGAGGATGCACTGAAAGTTAGCCCTACTGAACAAGGGAAATATTTGCGTGATATTATCCATTGCTGTGAGTTTTTACAGAACCATATCCGCCACTTTTATCAATATACTGTGCCTGATTTTGTGAAAATTGAAGGGAATACATTGCTGCAAGCAGACCATAATGATTTCAGACTGCCAAAACATGTGAATGCGGCAATTTCACAGCATTACTTCGAATCTTTGGAACTAAGCAGGCTTGCGCATCAAATGCTGGCCGTTCTCGGAGGAAAAGCTCCGCATAACCACGGTGTTTTTATCGGCGGCATAACCACTCAGGCTACAGCCGAAAAAATCGTTCATCTGGATTCCATCCTTCTGAAAATATCCAGATTTATCGATGAGAAAATGATCCCTGATGTTTTTGAAATAGCAAAGTACTACCCGGAATATTACCGCTTGGGCGGCGGATATGGAAATCTATTGACCTACGGCGCTTTTCATCATTATAAGGATAATAAAACATTATATGTTGACCCCCTTGTGTATACTGATAAAGGAATCCAGCCATTTGATGAAGCAAAAATTCAAGAGAAAATAGATTATTCCTGGTATCAGTCATCCACAACGAGTTACTTTCCTAATTATAGTATTCCTGAACCAGACCGCACTAAGCAAAAAGCCTATTCATGGGTAAAGGCCCCCAGATACGATAATCTCCCCTTTGAGGTGGGGCCTTTAGCAAGGCTGATTTTAAGCGGGGAATATACGAATGGTATCTCTGCTATGGACAGAACCATAGCCAGAGCACTGGAAGCGAAAAAAATCGCCGGAATCATGAAAACTTTATTGGATTTGCTCATCCCTAATACAGATGTTCAAAAAAAGTATGAGCTGCCAGATGAAGCTATAGGAAGAGGGCTAGTTGACACCACACGAGGTGCATTGGGGCATTGGCTTAAAATTAAGGATAAAAAGATCGCTTTCTACCAAATTATTACCCCTTCAACATGGGACTTCTCCACTCGTGACGATAACGGATACCTTGGAACAGCTGAAGAAGCGCTTATGGGCACTCCTATTCAGGATCCTGAAAACCCTGCTGAAATCGGGAGAATCCTTCGCTCTTTTGATCCTTGCATGTCATGTGCGACACACGTACATAGACCCGGAAAAGAAATCAAGACCATTCAGGTGTTCTAATGAAAAATATCATTATTTTAGGAATAGGCAATAAGCTGATGATGGATGATGGCATCGGGGTGTATCTTGTTGAAGAACTAAGTAAAACAGAGACGAATCCGCAAATCAAATATGTTATTGGCGAGTCGGACATTGATTATAGCCTTTCACAGCTTGAAGGCGCAGAATTTGTCATTATACTTGATGCAGTACTTTATGGTAGTAAACCAGGTGACCTGACAATTTTTCCGCTTGACCGGGTCCACTCACATAAGAAGCTTGATTTATCGCCTCATAACCTGCATTTATTCCAAGCTTTATACTATCAAAGAGACAAAATTAAAGGAATTCTTATCGGCATTGAACCTTCCAAAATATCTTTCCAAATGGGTTTGAGCAGAGTGCTTTCAAAGAAATGGCCCGAGATTTTATACTCAGTGAAGAAAACAATTGAGGAACTTCTTTTGAAAGAAGTTTAGTCATTCAGGGTGAACGGATTTTGGGTCATCCTTTTTTTGTGTTTTCTTTAAATAAGAATGCTTGCTATTTTTTCTGTAAACACACAATATAAATAAGGGCATAATATTCTAAAAGAATTTCTCTCCTTAAAAAATACGCTAGGAAAAGAAAGTAGGGTTTTATTTGCAGGAATTTTTATCATTAGGCATCTCAGAGCAGCTCTCAAAAACATTGCTCAGCCAGGGGATCGGGAAACCGACTCCGATTCAGGAGCAGGCAATTCCTGCTGTAATGGAAGGCAAAGATCTGATTGCCCAAGCACAAACGGGAACGGGCAAAACATTTGCTTTTATTCTGCCGATTCTGGAAAAGATCGACCTGTCTGCAGCATATATCCAAGCTCTGATTGTAACGCCTACCAGGGAATTGGCTTTGCAAATAACAGACGAGATTCAAAAGCTCACTGCAGACAATAATGCTATAGATGTATTGGCAGTATATGGAGGACAGGATGTTGACAAACAGCTCAAAAAGCTCAAAAAAAATGTTCATATCGTTGTCGGAACTCCCGGCCGTTTGCTTGACCATATTAAAAGGGAAACCATTGATTTGTCCCGCACCGATTTTTTAGTATTGGATGAAGCAGACCAGATGCTTCATATCGGATTTCTGAATGAAGTAGAAGATATTATAAAAGAAACATCGCCCGAAAGGCAGACTATGCTGTTTTCTGCAACCATTCCTGCAGAAATTCGAAAACTTGCAAAAAAACACATGAAAGAGCCAGAGTATATTCAAATTGAAAAAACTCAAGGACCTGCCCACTCAGTAAAGCAGTTGGCCATACATACAACAGACCGCGCTAAGCAGGCAACCATTATGGAGCTGGTTCAAACACACAGACCCTATTTAGCCGTCATTTTCTGCAGGACTAAACGCAGGGTAAGCAAGTTATACGAGGTACTCAAATCGAATGGTTTTCAATGTGATGAGCTGCACGGCGATTTATCCCAGGCAAAACGGGAACAAGTAATGAAACGGTTCAGGGATGCTGAAATTCAGTTATTAATTGCCACAGATGTGGCTGCCAGAGGCCTTGATGTCGAAGGAGTTACACATGTCTTCAATTATGATATTCCGCTTGATCCGGAAAGCTATGTTCACCGCATTGGAAGAACGGGGCGGGCAGGGACAAAAGGACTGGCGATTACCTTTTATTCATCTGCGGACAAGCCTCTCCTTGAAGTAATCGAAAAAGGCCTTAATATCCATATTCCTAAGCAAAATCTGGGAAATAGCAGCCAAAAGGACCAAGAAAATAAGAAACCTGCCCGGAATTCAAATAAAAGCGACCAAGCCCGAAAGCGCCAGGGCTCATCTGGAAGAGGGACGGGAGGAAGCAGGGAAGAAACAGCCCGGAAAGATAAAGACAGCAGAGGTCCAAATAAAAAAAGCAGGCAAGGGAATAGCAAGCGATCGGAAACATCAAGTTCCACTCTGTCAGGCCGCAGAACATCGCAGGGAAAAAAGAAGACTGCAGCAGCCAAGTCTATGAGAAACACGTCAAAAAAACGTGGCAGGTAATCATTATTAAAGGAGGAAGTGCACCTTGTTAAAAGAACGGATTGAAAAACACTTGAAGGAACAAGGAAACAATATTTATATGGAAGAAAAAGTATTTGCTGAAAAACACCAGCTGCTATCAGAAGCTGATGCAAATGATGTGAAGAACCCTTATAACCGGTTTGCGGATGCTTATATTGAGCGTGGTGACAAAGAAACGGAGGAAGTTCTCAGCCAGGAAACGGCAGACTTTTTAAATCAGCCGATTCAGTACTTCCAAAAAAATAAAAATGAATTTATGTACCTGGAGTCAAATTGGTTTGACCTAATAGGCGCAGAAGCGGTGTCCTTTGAAACAGATGCTGTTTTTGGGAATTATGAAGTTATGCTGGGATTGAAACTGCCCAAGAAATCAGAAGCTGCCATAAAATCATTTATAAATGAAAACACCTCATCCGGTTCTGCCAAATACAGCTTAATGTTCAGCCAGCAGGATGGGCTTTGGGATTTCAATTTCTCATTAAACGATATTGAAGGTTTTAAAGAGGATTTAACAATAAATGAAGCCTACCAATTAATATACCGTTATCTCTTTCACCTTGTTTCCACTGTAGAAGAAAAACGGGCATAATTGCAAAGAAAAAGATAAAAATATTAGGTGATAATAGGATCAGCTCTTAAATTTCATGTCCAACCATGACATTTATCATGGGTGGGACATGACACCTATGTCTTCAAAGCATGCTGGAAACCCTTTATTATTAAATTAACGTCATGATGAAGGGAATTAAAAAATGACTTCTAAACAAAAACAACTCAACTTAAAAAAACAGATGGCACCTTATGAAAAATCAGATTTAAATCGCAGTATTATGCAGTTGATCAATACTCTTGGACCATTTTTCCTGCTTTGGTTTCTTGCGTATAAAAGCTTGAGTGTGTCGTATTTCCTCACTCTGGGTATTTCCTTAATAGCGGCAGGATTTCTGATCAGGACTTTCATCATTTTCCATGATTGCTGTCACCATTCCTTCTTTAAAAATCGTTCTGCCAACAAAATTGTTGGAACAATAACCGGGATTATGACTGTTTTCCCTTATCACCAGTGGCAGCATGACCACAACGTCCACCATGCCACAAGCGGAAACCTGGACAAGCGCGGAACAGGAGATATTTGGACTTTGACAGTGAATGAATATCAGGCTGCTTCCTTTTCAACTCGTGCAGCTTACCGCATGTACCGCAATCCATTTGTCATGTTTCTAATAGGGCCGATTTATGTTTTTCTGTTAAAGAATCGGTTTAACCGCAAAGGTGCGAGGAAGAATGAGCGTATAAATACTTATCTTACAAACACCTCAATCGTTGCTTTATACGCGCTAATGTGCTGGGCAATCGGCTGGGAAGCTTTTCTGATGGTTCAGGGCCCAATATTTTTAATTTCAGGAGCAGCTGGAATATGGCTGTTTTATGTACAGCATACATTTGAGGATTCTTATTTTGAAGAAGACGATAAATGGGAATATGTCAAAGCAGCTGTTGAGGGAAGCTCATTTTACAAGCTTCCAAAAGTTTTGCAATGGCTGACAGGAAACATCGGGTTCCATCATATCCATCATTTAAGTCCGCGAGTGCCTAACTATAACCTGGAAGATGCGCATTATAATACGGCAGAGCTTAAAAATGTGCCAACGATCACACTTTCTACAAGCCTGCAGTCACTGCGATTCCGATTATGGGATGAGGAACTACAGAACTTCACAGGCTATCAGGCTGCTAAAAAAGCGGCACGCAGCAAAAAGGAAAACAGAACGGGTAAAACTGCATCAGTAAAGCCTTAACATGAGAACGGGACAAGTAACCAGTCCCCGTACTAAAGAACAGCTCCTTTGTGTTATGATGACAAAGGAGCTGTTTATTTTTATAATAGCTTGTATATATCCTCTCAATCAAAAAGGTGTCAAAATCAAACAAATGGCTTTACTTAGCCTTAAAGAAAGCAAAAGAGGTTTTCATTTATGTTTAAGAAATTCTTTAACACTTTAAAAAGCTCAGGCATCTCTCCATATATTTGGAGTGTATTTAGCATATTGCCTTTTTATTTCATATTCAGATCCACCTCTAAAATTGAAATTGCCGTAGGGATTATTCTGACGATCCTATTTTTCATTTCCTTGCGTTTTGCTTTTCTCTCTCGGCAATGGCCTGTCTATCTTTGGACTGGTATTTTAATAAGCATTTCCATTACGATGGCGATTCTTTTTCAGTTTGTTTATTTCGCTTTTTATATCGCCTATTATAATGGCCATATAACAAACAGAATTGCTTTTTTAACTCTATATGTCATTCATTTGGTCGCTACCACGATCTCAATCAATTATAATTTTGTAACACAGGACCCCTTATTTTTGGAGCAACTGCCCTTTATTATCATTATCTGGATCAGTGTTATTTTGCTTCCATTTAACATACACAATAGGAAGAAGCAGGAAAGACTGGAAGAGCAGCTGGAAGATGCCAATAAAAGGATCGCTGATCTCGTAAAGCAGGAAGAAAGGCAGCGTATTGCCCGCGACCTTCACGATACTCTTGGCCAAAAGCTATCTCTCATCGGCCTGAAAAGTGACCTTGCGAGAAAGCTAATCAGCAAAGATCCCGAACAGGCAAAGGAAGAACTTGTTGACGTCCAGCAAACCGCAAGAACGGCTTTGAACGAAGTAAGAAATATGGTTTCCCAGATGAGGGGCATCAGGCTTAAAGATGAAATCATTCTAGTTAAACAAATATTGAAAGCCGCATCGATTGACTTCATCGGCGAAGAAGAGATCAAATTAAACAATGTTTCATTATTTCTTGAGAATATTTTAAGCATGTGCATGAAAGAAGCAGTTACCAATGTCGTCAAACACAGTAAAGCGACCGAGTGCCGCATCAGCATCGAACAAAAATGGAATGAAGTCAGAATCACTGTACAAGACAATGGCATCGGAATGGTTCCCTCAAAGGATATAGGCAAAGGGTCAGGACTGCTGGGATTAGGCGAGCGCCTCGATTTTGTTAACGGGAGTCTTGATATTATTTCTAATAACGGAACCACGATAATCATGAAAGTGCCAACAGTCGTAAAGCAAACAGAAAAGGAGGAGCGTCCATGATACGGATTGTCATTGCAGAAGACCAACGCATGATGCTGGGGGCTTTAGGATCCCTGCTAAGCCTTGAAGATGACATGGAGGTTGTCGGCAAGGCATCAAATGGAGAAGAGGCCATTTCACTTGTGAAAAAACTACAGCCTGATGTATGCGTAATGGATATAGAAATGCCGGAAAAAAGCGGGCTGGAAGCCGCCGAAGAGTTGAAGGGGATAGGCTGCAAGGTAATAATTTTAACAACCTTTGCAAGGTCTGGGTATTTTCAGCGTGCATTGAAGGCGGGGGTAAGAGGATATTTATTGAAGGATAGCCCGAGTGAGGAGCTGGCCAGTTCCATCCGAAGTGTAATGGAGGGCAAGCGCATCTATGCACCCGAGTTAATGGACGATGTTTATGGCGAAGAAAACCCTCTGACAGACCGGGAAAAAGAAGTGCTTGAGCTGATTGCGGACGGAAAAAACACAAGGGAAATCGCCGATAAGCTCAGCATTAAAACAGGGACTGTGAGAAACTATATATCTGCAATTCTAGATAAACTTGAAGTAACGAACAGAATTGAAGCCATTACTCAATCCAAGGAGAAGGGCTGGTTTAAATAAGAGTCATAATTGTAATAAAGGACGGCAGCCTATTTGGCCTTGCCGTCCTTTTTCAATTTTTTCATCTCTTCCATGACCACAAAGGCAAGATCGCATCATTGCCGAACATGGAGAGGACTCCAAGCAGCGTCTGGTCAGGCACATCGCCAGCTTCCTCCTTAGGGACTGTCAGATCAATTGCTTCTTGTAAAGCCTGGTTTTTTGCCTGGCCGGGATAAGCTTTTAAATAAATTTCTTCAGGGTTCAAATCATGATTTATGCACCACTGGGCAAAAACAAGAATCATCATTTTTTCTTCGCCCTGATAGTTTTGAATAATCTTTTCTTCGAGCTCTTTATGATTCATCATACTTCTCCTTATGAGTTGATATATTTATTATAGTTCCAAATCCCAGCTATTTCATCTAATAAGGAATAGTAATTGTGAACAGAATTTTCAACATATCGGATTTATTCAAAATTTATTGTTAATTCTTATTGACATTTAATCATTAGAATATCATAATATTAGAAAAACTTATAAAAACTTTAACGGATAACTGCACTACTGCCTTGAAGTAGAAAGAGCGAAAGGCAAACCTTATCATTCCTAAGAAAAAACAGCATTAAAGTCCTTTACTAATGAAAGCCATTGCTGGATTTTTAAACTGTTTTGCATCCATATTGGTTGTTGCCGGGAAGCAAGCCCTTTCGTCCACGCTCGGAGGATGACTGGGCGTTTTTATTTACCCTCTTAAGAGCAGCAGGAACAGCAGGCATTAGGTTTTTAAATCATCTACAGATGGGGAGTAATAACAATGACAGAATTTAAAATTGAAATCAATCGTACACCAGAGAAAAAACAAAAACCTCAATTTGACAGCTTAGAGTTCGGCAAAAACTTTACAGACCATATGTTTGTAATGGATTATACTGCCGGCCAAGGCTGGCATGATCCAAGAATCATTCCTTACCAGCCGCTAACCCTGGATCCAGCAGCAATGATTTTCCACTATGGCCAAAGTGTCTTCGAAGGATTAAAAGCATACCTTACAACGGATAATGAAGTTTTGCTATTCAGGCCTGAAAAAAACATGGAAAGATTAAACCGTTCCAATTCGCGGTTATGTATCCCGGCAATTGATGAAGAGCTTGCCCTTTACGCGTTAAAAGAGCTGATTGCGCTTGACCGGGAGTGGATTCCAAATGTTGAAGGAACTTCTCTTTATATCCGCCCATTTGTTATTTCTACTGAACCTTACCTGGGAGTTGCACCTTCCAAGAGATATAAGTTTATTATTATCCTATCTCCTGTTGGCGCCTATTACAAAGAAGGCATCAATCCAGTCAAGATTGCGGTACAAAGCGAATACGTGCGTGCTGTAGCCGGCGGAACTGGTACGGCAAAAACAGGCGGAAACTATGCAGCCAGCTTAAAGGCACAGGAGCTTGCGGGTTCATCAGGATACTCACAAGTATTATGGCTTGATGGCAAAGAAAATAAGTATATTGAAGAAGTAGGCAGCATGAACATTTTCTTTAAAATAAATGGGGAAGTTGTTACACCTGCCCTTAACGGAAGTATCTTAGAAGGAATTACACGAAATTCTGTTCTTGAACTGCTAAAACACTGGAACATCCCAGTATCTGAGCGGAGAATTTCGATTGAAGAGATCTACCAGGCCCATGCAGACGGCCAGCTGGAAGAAGCCTTCGGAACGGGCACCGCTGCTGTCATTTCACCAATCGGCCAGTTCTTCTGGGAAAACAAAAAAATTGGGATCAACAATGGTGTAACAGGTGAATTATCCAAGAAAATTTATGATACATTAACAGGTATCCAAAAAGGCACTGAACCGGATCCATTCGGCTGGAGCGTAAAAGTTGAGAATAAAGAGGCAGCTGCTGTTAAATAAAATAGAAAAGAATTGGCTTGTTATTGTGGTGAAAACTCAATATTACAAGCTAAATAACATTTGAATTCACACGTTAAATTAAACAGTAGATAACACGCAAAAAAGCTCAGAGTATAAACTCTGAGCTTTTCTTTTTCAGGGAGGCTCCTTCACTTAAAGCCCCCAGTTGTTGAAGATGACATTATTCTATATCACTTGTATATTTTTCTGGTAATAGTTCCATTACATTACACTTTACTAATTTATCATTATAAGAAATGATTACATCTGTGTTTTTTCCATAATCACTAATTAACTCTCGACACATACCACAAGGAGCAACCACCCAGCATTTTTCTATATCTTCGTGTGGATGAGGGTGAGCCACCGCTACAATCGTTTCAAATTCGTGGTTTCCTTCAGATATAGACTTACCAATAGCCATTGCTTCCCCACACACTGTTATTCTTCCGACATTCGCCTCTACGTGAACTGCCGAAAAAACATTACCCAATGTTGTTCTAACTGCTGCACCAATGTGATGTCGTCCATACCTATAATTCTTTTCTATTACTTTTTCGGCTTCCTTAATCAATTCATAGTCTCTATTTTCTAAAGGCCTTACTTTTAATATAATTATTCTCCTCCCTAGTAGACCAGTTTCCCGTTCGTATAACAGAACAAGAGCATTTGCCCCCTTTATATTTTAACATATTTTACCTTTCCCTTTTGTATATATTTTAAAACCTTGAATAACACCCTTAATCTCATCAAAAATAACGAATTGACAATAGTTGTTATTATCCTGTTAATTAGTATGCTGTTCCACTTGCTAATTCGATAACTTTACATTTCGGCAAAAAAACGAATATAAATCCTATGCGATTTCATATCAAATTCCAATGCTAATTCATTGTTTCTCCACGTTATCTGACTCCTAACTATACTGAGCCGGTCCTTTTTTTTATATTAAGCATGAAACCACTTTTAAATGGGAATATAAAGAATGAACCAATTTGGAGAGGAGATGGAAAACATGGACAAGATCCAAGTCGGCGAGGTTTTTACGATCAGTGATGAGAGCGGACAGGAAATGGAAGTGGAGGTTCTTGCCTCTGCGGACGTTGAGGGAGTTAGTTATGCTGCAGTCAGCTTTGTTGATGATCTGGAGGAAGACACGGAAGAGGATATTGACGTGTTCTTCTTAAAGCTTGATGAAGATGGAGACTTTACTCCCATTGAGAGCGAAGAGGAATTTAACAAGGTCTCTGCTGTATTTGATAACATGATTGAAGAAGAATAGAAGAGAAGGGGTTATTCCTTCTCTTTTTTATATACAAAAAGGACCAGAAAAAACAGGTGAGAATATGAAAATATTGTGTATTGATGGCGGTGGGATTCGGGGTGTTTTTGCTGTAAGTATTTTAAAAGCCTTGGAGGACGAACTTAAGCAGCCTGCAGGCGATTTTTTCGACATGATTGCAGGAACCAGTACCGGATCGATAATAGCCTCTTCCTTAACCTTAAAAAAGGATATGGACAATGTATTAAAAGCGTATGAATTGTATGGAAAGAAAATTTTTGTCAAGCAGGCGAAAGTTGGCCTTTTTAAAAGCGTCTACAGCGATAAATACTTACGCCGTTTTATTCGGAAAGCCTTCGGGGAAACAGCCCTTTCCGAAATTCAAAAGCCCCTTTTAATTCCTGCTGTGGACGTCACACATGGAAAGCCGTTTGTACACCGTTCCAATTATGGCCATCCGGGCAATGAAAGCTTATCCATGAAGCTTTGGGATGCTGTTCTATCCTCCTGCTCAGCACCAGTGTATTTTCCACCTAACAATATTAATAACCGTTACTTATCCATTGATGGCGGTTTGTGGGCCAATAACCCTTCGCTAGTATGCATTACGGAAGCTATGCATTATTTTAAAAAGGAGCTAAGAAATATTAAAATCCTTTCACTCGGAACCGGATTACAGAAAATTGATTTCACCATCGACCATGATAAATATTGGGGAGTAAAGCATTGGCTTCCGTTCCAACTGCCATCCATGAAAGTCACACCAAAGCTGCTCGATCTTGCCCTTCATCTTTCATCGGAATCAGTTACATATCATTGCCATCACCTGTTGGCAGACAATTACTTGCGCATTAATGAGGAGCTTGGCGAAGAAATGCCTTTTGATGATATTCGGTTTGTGGATGAGTTGATTAATCTCGGGAAAAAGGTTTACACGGACAGAAGGAAGGAGATCAAAGAGTTTTTGCTCTCCTGATTGGATCATTTGTAAAATAAGGGATACACCTGTAAGGTAAGAGTTATCAAAACTAATAAAAGAAGGGAAATCGATCCATGCGTTTAAAAGGAAAAAAAATATTAAGTTTAGTGCATCATGACTTTGAAGATCTGGAACTATGGTATCCGATACTCAGGCTGCAGGAAGAAGGTGCAGATGTCCATTTGGCGGGGGAGCATGCAAGCGAGAAATACATTGGCAAATACGGAGTCCCAGCAACTTCCCATTATTCTTATAGTGAGGTAAAGGGGGAGGAGTATGATGCCATCCTTGTACCTGGCGGCTGGGCACCGGACAAAATCCGCCGTTTTCCGGAGGTGCTGTCCCTAATTAAGCACATGGAGGAAAATAAAAAACCAATCGGGCAAATATGCCATGCAGGCTGGGTGCTCATATCGGCAAAAGTATTGGAGGGAAAAAAGGTAACTAGCACTCCAGGGATTAAGGACGATATGGAGAATGCCGGTGCCAAGTGGTATGATGAGCCAGTTGTTGTCGACGGACACCTCGTCTCCAGCCGCCGTCCTCCAGATTTACCGGATTATTTGCGGGAACTGATTAAGGTAATTGAGAGCAAGTAAAGTTGAACTTAACAGAAAGAGCAAGGGGCTTCTCATGCTCTTTCTTTTGGCTTGTCTATTTAATCCTAATTTTTTACTGAATAGTATTTTACTGGTTTTGTATCCGAGTCTTTAAGGACCTCTGCAATCGCTCCAGTAAGACTGTAGGACCCTTTGGCATCATGGCCGACTTCCCAGATCATCATGCCCCCAAACCCGCTGGTTAATGCAAGATTTGTTTTCTTTTGCATGGTTGATTCACCATTATAATAGTAGGTTGTGCCATTCATACTGATTTTGTCCTGCCAAGCATTTTCCGGGTTGCGGTTTATAATTGCTTCATAAGATACCTGTTTGATAGAAGGATCTTCAGGCTGTGCATAAAAGGGGACACCAAGAACTAATTTTTCTTTAGAAATATTGTGTGTATCAAAGAGATTTGCCCAATAGTTTACGATATTCTCTGTAAAAGGATATGGAGACAAATTGGCTGCATTATAGCCACCATCCCAATGTCCGTCATAAGCCATGATATTGACATGATCGACCTCCCGAAACATGGAAGGCTTATAAATTATACTTCCTGCCTCTGTGCCTGTAACACTATGAATCTTCGAATGGACTGCTACAGAAAGCTCTTTATCATTTGCATGAAGCTTTTGACTAAGATCATGGATAAAAACTTCGAGGAACTCCGCTTCTTTCAGTGAACGCGGATGTTCAAAATCAATATCTATACCATCAAGTTTTTCCCTGACTGTTAAGCTGACAAGTTCATTCACCAGCTTGTTCCTTGAAGCTGGCCTTCCTATCGCTGATTTAAAATATTCATACGATTCTCCGCCTTTTATATGGAACCATCCGCCTACTGCCAGAATCGCTTTTGTATCATGCTTGTGTGCGTTCGAAACCATACTCCGAAGATTATTTAATGCCGTATCGCCATTAAAAGAAAGGCTGCCATTCTTTTCGGGGTGGGCAAATGAAAAAATAACATGCGTCAGACTTGAATAATCAACAGTATCGGGATCACGATAATCCTGTACATAACCAATCAACACCTTTGAGGATGCATCGGGTAACTCAGGAGTACTTTTTTGAACTGGATTTTTACCAGACTGAGCTGCTGTTCTTGCAAGTTTAAAAGAATCAGGCTGCTCACTATTTTTTGTAAAAATCGTTCCCGCCGCAAAACCGCCTGTAAAAATGATCGCAATCATAATAAGGATCTGATATATTTTCTTCATTAAAAGTTAAACCTCCGTTTTTCATCCCTTAAAAGTGTAACAAAAAAGGAATGAATAAGGGGGTGGTAATATCAGGCTTACATTCCATCAGTGCGCATAAAACCAAACTATTTTCCTCCTCTAAAATGCTGGACCAGTCTCTTAACATTGAAAGCTGTGAACTAAAATACCCCCAACCTATGATGTTCATCACATATCAATCTTTCTTCGTGTGTTACATTGCTAATGAGAAGTATTATCAAACTCAACAATTCAAGTTTGGTATACAGGAGGTAATGGAAATTGAGCGAAATTATTAATAACCGTGAACATCAAATAAACCTTAACAATCCTATTCAAGACACTTCAAGAGAACGCCCGCTGTATAAGCCGGAAGATCAGCCTGGGCACCCTATCCACACGTTTATTCGTGAAAACAGGGCGATTGATAAACATCTACGGGAAAAACTAAAGGTGAGTCTGGAAGCTTTTATAAACGATGATAACGAAGAAAATGTGTATAAACTTTTGGAAGACTGCACGCTTTTGCTGGATCTTGATAAACATTACAGCCGCAAAGAGAATTTACTTTTCCCATACTTGGAGAAGTATGGAATATACGGTCCCACAAACAATATGTGGAGAATTGACGATTTTATCAGGGATGGCATTAAAGAAGCTAAACAACTGCTGTCAAATTACAATGGGGACAAGCAGAAGGTAATTCAAGAAGCGCAATTTATCTTTAATGAGGTAAGTGCCATGATTTACCGGGAGGAACACATCCTTTTTCCAATGGCATTAAAAAACCTGACGGAGGATGAGTGGATCAAAATTGCGCATGAAAGCGACGAGATAGGCTTCTGCCTGACAGGCCCTGAAGCCGAGTGGAAGCCAGAACGCAAAGCGATTGGCGATAAAGCCATTTCAGAAGGCTATATCAAGATGGAAACCGGCATATTATCGTTAAAGCAGCTAGAGCTTATCTTGAATCACCTTCCAGTTGATATAACCTTTATTGACCATGAAGATGTGGTCCGCTATTTCTCCCATGGAAGGGAAAGGATTTTCGCCAGGACAAAGGCAGTTATCGGGCGCACTGTGCAAAATTGCCATCCACCGCGGAGCGTGCATGCTGTCGAGGAATTGCTGGAAGATTTTAAGGCCGGCCGTAAAGATTCTGAGGACTTTTGGATCAAGTTCAGAGACAAGTACGTTTATATCCGGTATTTTGCTGTAAGAGACGAAAACAGCTCCTATGTGGGCACCCTGGAATTTACACAAAATATCAATCCTATTCAGGAAATTGAAGGGGAAAAAAGAATACTTTCGTAAGCGAACAAAAAAGCTAAAGAGCAGAATCTCTCTTTAGCTTTTTTTTATTTTCGAAGGGTTGTTGATTTTATAGGGAACAGGCTCTTCTATAATGAATTCCTCTTCACAATCTTTCCCTTTTGGCAGTTTCTTTTTGACGATTTTTCCATCAAATTCGAGTGTTTCACCAGGCTCCAATTCAAACTTCTTCAAGGTTTTCGAATGAGAGCACCAGGCAAGGCCTACTTCAACAGGATCGTCCTGTTGAATGACGACATTCTCGAGAACGACGACTTCATCATTTTCTTCATTAAAATGATTCCAGCTTAAAGCAAATTGTTTTACTTTAGCGGAAAAATGCACTTTTTCTGCAGGAAGCTCCAACGCTGGCTGCTTTTCTTTCTTTGCTTTTTTGGCAGCAGGTTTATTCTTTGTGGGGTTTTCCTCTAATTTCTTTAGAGCATCCGCAGGTTTATCGTTATCATCCTTTAAAGCTTTCTTTTCAGATTGAACTGAAGCTGGTCCGCCAAAGTCGGCAATGATGGCTTTTCCAAAGCTCGGAGCCTGCATTTCTTTCAGATAAGCAGGGTGTATGCAGCTTAGGTTTCCGTCCTGAAATTCAATAACAAGGGTATGATAATCTCCGGATTCCCCGTAAGCCTGAAAACCCTTAATCGTAACGAGGCGCTGATGAGTTTTTTCCTTATACCAGAATTCCTTTTTTACTTCCTTTGTGGTTGATAATCCCCATTCCCTGACTTTCTCTTCATAGTGAGCATCATCTTCAAAGGTTTCATATTCACCCTTAGGAGGAAAATACGCAGTATTGTTTGCATCTTCTATTTGAGGCAGAGTAATTGCCAAGCCGTCCACATCCTTTCATGAATATTTTAATGGTCAAGTAAGATAAAATCAAAAAAGATGAAGGGTTTTACAGATAACTTTTGAATATAGTTAATAATAGAATTAAAGCTATTCTATAAAGGAGTTTAAAAGATGAATACATACAAAAACAGAAATGAAGTGCCTGAAATTGAAAAATGGAATCTAAATGATATTTATCCCAGTATGGAAAAATGGGAGGAAGACTACCAGCATATTGAAAAAATAGCTGAAAAACTGAAGGAATATGATGGCCATATTACAGATGGATCTCTCTGTATCAATATCTTGAACAAAAAGAAAAACTTTCTTACTTATTTAATAAGCTTTATGCTTATGCCATGCTTAAAACAGATGAAGATACGAGGGTGACTGAATCACAATCTTATGTGGACAGAGCGAAGCAGTTAAGTGTAATAATCAGTTCATCCACGTCTTTTTTTATGCCCTATCTTTTAAGCTTGGCGGAGAATACATTAAAGGGCTATATTGCAGAAGAAAAGGGCTTGAAATACTTCGAGGAAGACCTGCTTGAATCCTTTCGCTACAAGCCTCATGTCCTCAATAAAGATAAAGAAGAGGTTTTATCACAGTTGGGTGAGGCACTTTCCGCACCAAGCGACACGTTTGGAATGATAAATAACGCGGATATGAAGTTTGGGGAAGTAACTGGAGAAGATGGAGATAAGGTAGAGCTAACCCGTGGTATGTACGCAAAAATTATGGAAGACGAAGACCGGTCAAAACGGAAGGAAGCATATAAGGCCTACTACCAGCCATATATCCAGCTGAAAAACTCAATTGCGTCTACTCTATCGGCAGCCATCAAAAATAATGTAACAATGGCTAAAATCCGAAACTATCCATCCGCTCTTGAAAAGGGGTTGTTTGGAGATAAGGTGCCAAAAGAGGTTTATGATAACCTGATTGAAACGACAAAAAACAATATAGGGCCAATGCATCAATATACCAGGATCCGAAAGGAAAAGCTAGCCCTTGAGGAATTGCGCCAATATGACATGAATGTGCCTTTAGTAAAAGGCGTAAAGCCCGTTATCACTTATGAGGAAGCCTATGACACCATGTGCAAAGCTTTATCTCCTTTGGGGGAAGATTATGTCAGCATCCTGAAGGAATTTAAAACAGGACGCTACATTGATGTACGCGAAACGCCGGGCAAGCGGTCAGGTGCATATAATTTAGGTATATATGGTGTTCACCCATATATTTTGCTGAACCACCGTGATGACCTTGACAGCTTGTTTACGCTTGCGCATGAATGCGGCCATGGCGTACACAGCAAACTAAGCTCACAGCATCAGCCGCAAATTACCGCCCGCTATAGTATCTTTGTCGCTGAAGTGGCATCAACCGTAAATGAAGTATTGCTAATTAACTATTTATTAAACAAAGAAAAAGACGAAGAAGTGCGCAAACATTTGCTTAACCATTTTATTGATCAATTTAAGGGAACCTTTTTTACTCAAGTCATGTTTGCCGAGTTTGAAATGAAAACACATGAAATGGCGGAAAAAGGACAGCCGCTTAATGCCGAAGTCTTTAATAAAATCTATGAGGGCTTATTCCGTGAATACAATGGCAATGAAATCGTTTTTGATGAAGAAGTCAAATACGGCTGGTCGAGAATCCCCCATTTTTATCGCCCTTTTTATGTTTACAAATATGCGACAGGCTTTGCTTCAGCCATTCATCTGGCGACAAAAATTCTCGAAGGAGACAAACAAACTCTTGACACCTATCTTGAGTTTCTGAAAAGCGGCAGCTCCGATTATCCGCTGGATCTGCTGAAGAAAACAGGTGTTGATTTGACCACGCCGAAGCCAATTGAAAACTCACTCAAGAAATTCCGTGAGCTAATAGAGGAATTCGGAGAGCTATAAGTACTTAAAAAAGCCTGCTTCCAGGTTGATGGGAAGCAGGCCTTTTTTTCTATCAGACATTTCAGATACAGACATACAAATGATGGACAGATTGAAATATTCCTGCAATAATTGATGCAGACTTTTAAATGAATACTTATACAGCGAATTATTTAAGACAAAGGATGAAATCCATGAAAGTACTTCTAGCAAGCCCCAACTTTCACCAGGCAAGAGGCAATACCGTTACCGTCCAGCGGATATCTGACGGACTGAAAAAGCTTGGCATTGAAACTGAAATAATTAACGTGAAAGAGGGCAGCAAGCCTTCAAACATGCCCCAAGCTGATATTGTTCATGGTTTTCATGCTCACCGGTTTGGCCAATTTATAGACAAGCTTGATACAAAGCCAGAATCCTATTTGGTTACAATGACCGGCACTGATTTAAATGTGGATCTTTTTGATAAAATGAAAAGATCTGATGTCATTCGGACATTATCAGAGGCAAAAGCCATTCACGTGTTTGATGAAGAAGCAAAGCAGATACTGAGCAGCGAAATTTACGGTATTCAGACAAAGATCACCGTGATTCCCCAGGGCACTGTAGAGTTCCCTGAAACTGCACCGGTTATCAAAAAGGAGCAAAATACCTTTTTATTTGTTCTTCCGGCAGGAATCCGCAAGGTGAAAAATATCCCTTTCGCCATCGAGCAGCTTAAATACATTTATAAAAACCATAAAAATATCCGTCTATGGCTGGTGGGCCCTATCATTGAAGAAGATGAGGGGCGTATGGTTATGGAATTGGCAGAAAAGCATAAAGAATGGGTTCAATATCTTGGGCAGATTCCACATGAATCCATGGGAGAATTATACAAACAGGCAGACGCGGTTTTAAACACATCCCATTCTGAAGGTCAGCCTGCTGCCATTTTGGAAGCCATGCAATACAGCCTGCCTGTCCTGGCATTCAATAATTTAGGGAATAGAAATATCATCACACATAGGAATACCGGTTTAATCTATACTAATCCGGTCGAATTTCTTGATTATGCGGAGAATCTAGTCAATAATAACGAAATGAGGATAAAAATAGGGCGTGCTGCCAAATTCTATGTAGAGTGCAATCATTCTTCTGAATACGAAGCAAAAACATTGCAGAAGATCTATGAGAGTATTTTAGTAAAGAACCGCACCAGTCCTTCTTCTTCAATTGATAAATAAAAAAGGAGAGAGAAACATGTCTAAAGAAGATATTATAAAACTTACTTCTTTATCTACCAAAGGCGGCTGAGGATGCAAAATTGGTCCTGAAGACCTGGCGCAGGTTCTGCGCCATTTGCCAAAGTCTGTACCTGATCCCAACCTGCTTGTAGGGCTGGATACTTCAGATGACGCAGGCGTATATAAAATTAATGATGATACTGCACTTGTGCAGACACTAGATTTCTTTACTCCTATCGTTGATGACCCGTATATGTTTGGGCAAATTGCTGCAGCCAATTCCTTGAGCGATATATACGCAATGGGCGGTAAGCCAATAACAGTTATGAATATTGTGGGCTTCCCGATTAACAAATTGGATAAGAGCATTTTGGCGGACATATTGGCAGGAGCATCAGATAAAGTGAGAGAATCAGGTGCTGTTTTAGTTGGAGGCCACTCGATTGATGACCAGGAGCCAAAATTCGGCTTATCTGTTACAGGAACAGTCCATCCTGAGCGGGTAAGAACAAATGCCGCGGCAAAACCGGGTGACAGCCTAATTTTAACTAAGCCAATCGGCGTCGGTATTTTAACACAAGCTATTAAAAAAGACATGCTAGACCAGGAAGGCATTGACCGGGTCATGAAAGTAATGGCAGCCCTAAATAAAGAGGCTGCTGAAGCCATGGATAATTTCAATGTCAATGCCTGCACAGATGTTACAGGTTTTGGTTTGCTGGGCCATGCTATGGAGATAGCTGAAGGCAGCGGCACAGGCATTACAATCGACAGCAAATCTGTACCTGTCCTGCCAAAGACACGCGAGCTTGCCGAGCAGAATATCATCCCTGGAGGTTCTAAAAAGAACCATAAATGGCTTTCCGAACGGATTCAATATGAGAATGTTGACGAAGTAGATCAATGGATCCTTTGCGATGCCATTACATCCGGAGGCCTGCTGATCTCTGTTCCTGAAGAAGAAGCTGAAGCGCTTTTAGGCGTGCTTCATAAAAATGGAGTACAGTCAGCAGCCATCATTGGGAAAGTAACAGACAAACAGCCTGGACGGATTACGGTTATTTGATAAAAAGGACTCGCAAAGGGTCCTTTTTATCGTAAATTTTCATCGTCCAGGTACATAAATTTTTAGATCTATAATTAGGAAGTGAAAAACATGAAAAAAATACTATTGTTTTTGACCATTATTTCATTGATGCTTTTAACCGCCTGCAGTGGAGATGAATCAGAGGGTAATAAAAAAGAAGAAACAGGTGAAGCTTTTACGATTGGTGTCATTCCTGTTCAAACTGAGGGGTCCATGGAAGGCGCAATGGAAAAATTACAATCCACACTATCTGAAAAACTTGATCGCGAGGTAGCGGTTGAGGTGTATCCGGACTATAACGGGGTTGTTGAAGCCATGAACTACGATAAGATTGACATGGCTTACTTTGGGCCGTTAACTTACGTTGTTGCCCATGAAAAAAGCGGCGCAAAAGCCATCATTACACAGCTGATTGATGGAGAACCATTTTATTACTCTTATATCATTACCCACAAAGACAATCCTTGGAATTCACTTGATGAATTGCTCGAAAAGAGCAGTGAAATCGACTTTGCTTTTGGTGACATTAACTCTACCTCCGGATCTTTAATTCCTTCGATTGAACTGAAGGACCGAGAAGTTTACGAATCCGAAGAGACACATAGCTTTAACTCTGTCAGATTTACAGGTTCCCATGATGCGACGGCATTGGCTGTCCAAAATAAACAAGTCGATGCTGGTGCCATTGACAGTGCCATCTACAACCAATTAGTTGATTCTGGAAAAGTAGATGGCGACCAAATAAAAACCATTTGGGAATCAGAGAAGCTGTTCCAATATCCTTGGGCTGTACATAAGGATACGGACCAGAAAACAATCACCGCTCTTAAAGAGGCTTTTCTAGCTATTGAAGATCCAGAAATCCTTGATGCATTCGGGGCAAGCGGTTTTACAGAAGCCAGCAACGAAGATTACGAAAGCATCCGCCAGGCAGCCCTTAAAGAGGGAATCATTAAAGAATAGGGCTGATTAGATTGTGGTTTAAAAGACGCAGCATTATCACATATGCTCTATTGGCTTTATTTGTTTATTTAAGTATGAAGCTGACAGAGTTTGATTTATCCAAATTCAGAGACTTCCGAAACATGATTGATTTCCTGTCCCATTGGTTCCCGATGGATTTCTCTCTTCTTCCGAAGATTTTGGAGGACAGTCTGGAAACACTGGCCATGGCCTTTCTGGGAAGTTTTTTCGGCCTTCTTATCGGTTTGCCTTTAAGCTTTATGGCTGCCAAAAACACAGCCGGTGCACCGTTTGTTTATCATTTAACCCGTGTTGGTCTTAGCTTTGTACGATCCATACCTGAGATTGTATTTGGCTTGATTTTATTAACTGCACTTGGTCTGGGGCCTTTCCCGGCTGTATTGGCTATAATGTTTCACAATATTGGTGTATTGGGAAAATTAATCTCGGAACTTATAGAAGCATCCGATCCGGGGCCGCAGGAGGCCATGAAAGCAGTAGGCGCCAAGAATTGGTTTGCTTCCCTTTTCAGTATATTGCCGCAAATCTGGCCCAATGTTTTATCCAATTATTTCTACCGATTTGAGGTTGCCATCAGGACTTCGCTTGTACTTGGTTTTATTGGTGGGGGAGGAATTGGCCAAAGACTATTTAATGATTTTAAAACCTTCCAATATACAGCTGTATCGCTTGATGTGCTTATTATTATGATCATCGTCATTCTCGTAGACTTTTTCGGAAGCTATGTAAGGAATAGAGTTATTTAAATGGAGGCCAGCAAGATGCTTGAGATACACAATGTAACAGTCCGCTATCCAGGTATGAAGGATAAAGCGCTGAATTCTATTAACCTCACTTTCCATAATGGGGATTTCATATGTGTTCTTGGTAAAAGCGGTGCGGGGAAGTCAACATTAATACGTTGTCTTAACGGATTACAGAAACCAACATCAGGTGAGATTGTCTGGGATGGTCTTCCTTTGTCCGCTCTTAATGAAGAACAGCTCCGAAAGGTCCGCAGGGAAATGGGCATGATTTTTCAGCATTTTAACCTTGTTCCCAGATTGACTGTTTTCCAAAATGTGCTGACAGGCATGTTCGGCTACAGAAGCACCTTTAAAAACCTGTTTGGCTGGTTTACGGATGAAGAAAAATACCAAGCTAGACAAGTGATTCAGGAGGTTGGCTTGACTCCTTTTACCGATCGGAGAGTCGAGCATTTAAGCGGCGGGCAGAAGCAAAGAGTCGGCATTGCCAGGGCATTGCTGCAGCAGCCTCGGGTTCTGCTGGGAGACGAGCCTGTTGCCAGCCTCGATCCAGGCACTTCAGACCGGATCTTTAGTTTATTAAAAGATATGCACCATCGGCATAAATTGCAGACAATCATCAATGTCCATGATGTTCAATTGGCAAAACGTTATGCCACCCGCATTATTGCTTTGAAAGAAGGCGAAGTCATCTTTGATGGCAACCCTGAAGAATTTACTGATGACATGTATGTCCATACGTATGATGCTTATAGCGAAAGGCCCTATACACTTACTACCTAGGCAGAGGAGGAAATTTGATGGCAAACTGTCCATGAGTGGTCGATAGCTCGAACGTCGTGTACGATTCGAATGATCCTAATGTTATGGTATATAATAAACGGGCAACTTCTAAGAAAACAGTAGTATTAACCTTTGACGATGGACCTGGCAGAGTTCTGCCGGAAATCCTCGATATCCTGAAAGAAGAAAAAGTTCCGGCTGCCTTCTTCTGGCAGGCGAGGCTTTTATATCCGAAACGCCCATGGAAGAGAGTAATGGATGATGGGCATATGATTGGTACACATTCTTCTAAACATAACAACCTGGTAAATTTGCCATTACCCGAACAGCATCAAGATTTGCAGTACAGCAAATCAAAGATCGAAACCATTACCGGCCAGAAAGTGAAGTACTTCCGTCCGCCATTCGGGCAATACAACAACAATACGATCTCTGCAGCAAAAGAGCTGGAATTAAAAACCGTTATGTGGAGAATCTCTTCAATGGATTGGGAGCTTAGGGAAAGGCCTGAACAGATTATCACCAATGTGATTGATAACCTCGAAGACGGAGCCATCATACTTCTGCATGAACTGCCTCAGACTGTTGAAGCTCTTCCGGATTTAATTGATGAAATACGAAAGAAGGGCTATGAGTTTACCCTTCTAAAATGAGCCTATAGCCTATTGCTATAGGCTTTTTCATTTAAAATATATTTTTCTCAAATTATTGACAGCAGAAAAATAATATGATATTAAAATTATTGGATTAGCACTCCAGAAAGCAGAGTGCTAAATTGCAAAAATTCTTAAAGGAGAGGTTGATATGGAAAAGAAACAGTTTCAAGCAGAATCCAAGAGATTATTAGAAATGATGGTTAACTCCATTTATTCTCAGAGAGAGGTATTCTTAAGGGAGCTGATTTCCAACAGCAGCGATGCCATCGATAAAATTTACTACAAAGCGCTGACAGATGAGTCTTTAACCTTCGACAAAGATAGCTATTACATAAAGGTAATTCCAAATAAACAAAACAGGACTTTAACAATTAGAGATACCGGAATTGGCATGACAAAAGAAGAGCTGGAAAATAATCTTGGCATCATTGCAAAGAGCGGTTCATTGTCATTCAAAAAAGAAAATGAAATCAAAGATGGACATGATATTATCGGCCAATTCGGTGTAGGTTTCTATGCCGCTTTCATGGTGGCCGATGTTGTAACGGTGATCAGTAAAGCACTTGGCAGCACAGAAGCCTATAAGTGGGAATCTGAGGGTGCAGACGGTTATACCATCACACCATATGAGAAAGATACAGTGGGCACCGAAATTATCCTTAAGATCAAAGACAATACAGAAGAAGAAAACTATGATGAGTATTTAGAGGAATACCGCTTAAAAACCATCATCAAAAAGTACTCTGACTTCATCCGCTATCCAATTAAAATGGATAGTAAGACCAGAAAGCCAAAAGAAGGCAAAGAGGACGAATTTGAAGAGGTTTCAGAAGAACAAACGATTAATAGTATGGTTCCGATTTGGAGAAAAAATAAAAACGAGCTTACGGACGAAGATTACGAGAAGTTTTACAAGGAGAAGCATTATGGTTTTGATAAGCCGCTAAAGCATATTCATATTAGTGTTGACGGCAGCATCCGCTATAATGCGATTCTGTTTATTCCCGAAAACATTCCCTTCGATTACTA
This sequence comes from Cytobacillus sp. C11.1, assembly GCF_058145115.1. Classification (NCBI taxonomy): domain Bacteria; kingdom Bacillati; phylum Bacillota; class Bacilli; order Caryophanales; family Bacillaceae; genus Cytobacillus; species Cytobacillus sp. C11.1. The sequence goes on from NZ_CM176935.1 coordinate 3,687,859, forward strand.
TTCCAAGGAATATGAAAAAGGGCTTGAATTATATTCTAATGGCGTTTTAATCATGAATAAGTGTGCAGATCTGCTGCCGGATTATTTCAGCTTTGTGAAAGGCATGGTGGATTCGGAGGATCTATCTCTTAACATTTCTAGGGAAATGCTGCAGCATGACCGCCAGCTGAAGCTGATTGCCAAAAATATCAGCAAAAAGATTAAAAACGAACTTCAAAGCCTGCTGAAAAACGAGAGGGAACAGTATGAACAATTTTACAATTCATTTGGCAGACAGTTAAAATATGGGGTTTACAGCGATTTCGGCACCAATAAAGAAACACTGCAGGAATTACTGATGTTCTACTCTTCAAGAGAAAAGAGCATGGTAACACTTGACGAATATGTTTCTCGAATGAAAGAAGATCAGAAATATATTTATTACGCTTCTGGAGAGTCGTACGAGAGGATCGAAAAACTTCCACAAACAGAGCTGGTTGCAGATAAAGGCTATGAAATCCTGTATTTTACAGAGGACATTGATGAGTTTGCCATTAAATTGCTTATGTCCTATAAAGAGAAGGAATTTAAGTCTGTCTCAAGCGGAGACCTTGGCATTGAGGAGGAAGATGTAAAACAATCTGAAGCTGAAGAAAAAGAATACAAAGAGCTTTTTGACAGTATGAAGGAGATTTTAGCAGGAAAAGTCTCAGATGTCAGGATTTCAAAAAGGCTGAAAAGCCATCCGGTCTGCTTATCTGCTGATGGGGAAGTAACCATTGAAATGGAAAAAGTCCTCAGCTCTATGCCTGACAATCAAAATGTTAAAGCAAATAAGGTACTGGAAATCAATCCAAACCACGAAGTCTTCCAGTCATTAAAACAGGCACTGGCGAAAGATAAAGAAAAGCTTAGCCTATATACAAACCTACTTTATAATCAGGCTCTGTTAATTGAAGGCCTGCCAATCAGCGATCCCGTAGAGTTTACAAACAATATATGCAAAGTTATGGTTTAAACCATATGAAAACAGCCCGGTATGAGGGGCTGTTTTTTCTATTAGTGGCGGAAAATGCATTGATAATAAAATTCAGGTTGAGTTTGATCCTTTAAATACAAAAAATCCCAAGAGAAATTTAATCTCATACGGTTACATTAATGGATGTACAGTTATATGAAGAATAATTCACATTTATTTATACACAATAACCATAAAAGGAGGAGTAATATGCAGCATAGTAAGGCATTAGCTATTAAATTCCTAGCCAGTCTTGTTCTTCTTTATGTCATTCTTGGCCTTATTTATGGAATGAGTTTTGGAAATGTTTTTATCATAACCGCCATATTAGGAATCGCCTCCTATATATTAGGCGATATGCTAATTTTGCCGAGGAGCAGCAACACTGTTGCCACAGCGGCCGATTTTGGATTGGCATTTGTGCTAATTTGGTTTTTGAGTTCGATTTTAACACTTGGAGATAACCTCTTTATTATGTCTTTAATTGCAGCTGCGGGAGTTGCCTTGTTTGAGTACTTTTTCCATAGTTATTTAGTTAAAAATATGACAGAGGCCAGTACGGAACGAGTAACCATCAATCAGGGAAACCTGCGTTATAACACGGAAGCTTCTGAAGATTTGACACCTGTTAGGCCGGACGTTAGAAGCGATGATAAGGAGTAAGGCAAAGAGTTAGGTACTCGACTCCCTAAATGTCAGGGAGTCTGGAAATACATTCTTAGAGCTTTCGGGAAGGGGATTAGTATGTCTGTTTTCGTATATCAAACCTTTGAAGTAAAACAGGATAAATTTGTGGAAGCATTAAAGAACCTGAGAATGATTCAAAGCTATAGAAATGAAAACTATGAACATAAGATAGAACTTTTGTCTCCTATATCAGGAGCTGACCATACTTATGCTTTTTTATGTACTTATGAGGGCCTAGCAGAAATGGAGCTACAAAATAAAAAGATGTTTGAAGATGAAGAATATAAAAAGCTTATAGAGGAGTTCTTCCTTGAGGATATTGTCCAGGGCAGCATGAATACCCAGCTGTTCCGGTCGGTGACTGGGTTAAAAAGCGACAGTGCAGAGAAAAGTAAATAGACGCTTTGGAACAAGTCCTTTGCAGATTCGAAACGGAGCCGATCACCATAAGGAATCGGCTTATTTATTTGGATGTAAGTGACGTAATACTCTTACTTAAACGGACAGAAGGTCGGATAGAGGGAACCTGTTCGAAAAAGGAGGTACATCATGGATTTTTTTCTTCCCAGCGGCAATTCTTCAAAAGAAAGTGAATCTGGTGATTTAAAATGGTGGCAATTATCATTAATTGGTGTCGGATGTACAATCGGTACTGGTTTTTTTCTTGGTTCAGCAATTGGCATCAAAATCACCGGACCCTCCATTGTCTTTTCATTTATTCTAGCGGCAATCGGAACTTACATTGTTTATAACCTGTTAGCTAAGATGACAGCTGAAGACCCTCAAGAGGGATCGTTTTGCTACTATGCCAACAAAGCATATGGAAAGTGGGCCGGCTTTAGCTGCGGATGGAATTATTGGAGTTCAAACATTCTAATCATGGGAAGCCAATTAACCGCACTATCCATTTTAACAAGGTTCTGGTTTCCGAATGTCCCCCTGTGGATTTTTGCTGCTGGTTACGCAATCCTATCCATTATTGTTGTGTTAACAGGCAACAAGGGCTTTGACAAGGTAGAGGACCTTTTTGCCGTTATTAAAACAGCGGCCATTATCATGTTTATTATTTTGGCAATAGCCGCTCTGGCAGGAATTATTGATGGGGATGCCAAGCATCCTGGTTTTCCAGGTTCAGCAGGAGAATTTTTTCCTGAAGGGTGGAAAGGCTTTTGGTCTTCGTTAATTTATGCCTTTTATGCTTATGGGGGAATCGAAGTAATCGGACTAATGGCAACAAGGCTAAAGCAGAAAGAGGATGCCCCAAAAGCCGGCATAATTATGCTTATCGTACTTGTAATCATATATGTTATTTCACTTGGCTTGGCCGTTTATATGGCCTCACATGGAGCATTTAACGAAAAGGAGAGTCCATTTGTCACGGCCATGGATAAATATAATCTGGACTTCTTTCCGCACGTATTTAATGCGGCGATCATTATTGCCGGCTTTTCAACTATGACGGCGTCCCTGTTCGGTGTAACGGCTTTGCTTGTTACACTGGCCAATGATGGGGATGCCCCTGCAGTTTTTTCAAAGAAAATTAAGAAGTGGAAGGACCTGCCGCTTCCTTCTCTGGGCTTGGCAACTGGAGGGTTAATTGCTTCGATTGTCACAGCTTTGCTGCTGCCCGGGAAGATTTACGAGTATATCACAACCGCAGCAGGAATATTAATCTTGTTTAACTGGTCTTTCATTATCATCTCTGCGCTTCGTATTCTGGAGATTAAGGTTTTCGGGAAACTTATGGCCTTCCTTGGATTGATACTGATCCTGGCTGCCGTTAGCGGGACATTGCTTGAAAAATCGATCAGGCTTGGTTTCTTCGTCAGTTTAATTTTTGTGGCTATAATAGCCATCGTAGCAGTAATTATGCAGAAGAAGGTTTGGAAAAAGGCAGAGGGTTAAAAAAGGCAAAAACAAAACACCAGAGTTTCATCTGGTGTTTTGCTTTGCCTTCCATTGATTTTCTAAATCTCAATCTGCAGCTTTCCAAAGAGGACTAAACGAAAGCGAAGTGGGGAGGAGGGGTCTTGCATAAGCCAATACACATTCACCGGGGATGAAATTTATATTATTAATAAGAAGTTGGCATTTTACTTTAAATAAGGAGATAGCTTCTGTATGATGCCATAAAGCTTCGAAGCATTTTTTTCGTACATCTGCTGCGCTTTTTTAGAATCAGTCTGTAATGAAAAGACTTCCATGTCGGCGGCACACTTTTTTATCATTGCTAAGAGCAGCGGACGCTGCTGAGGAGCAGGCACATTGATGGTATCATCATATACATCTACAGTTAATTCTCCATATGAATCAATTTGGCCTAAGAATATATTATCAAGCGTTAGGCCAAGCTTTTCTATCTCCATATTCAGCCACTTTCTTGTTTTTCCAGACTCAGCTAGTGGATCATTGAGTATCTCACCATACATAATAACTGTTTGCGGCTCTTTTTCCTGTGCAACATTCATTTGAAGATCTTTTGGCGTAAGCGGCTGGTTCTCCTTTTTTAGCATAATGCTTAGATCCCCACGGGGCTCCAAAACTGCAAATTCCACATCCGTTGCTTTAAATACATTTTGCTGGCGCAGCAAAGAAGATAAATCATCAATTGAATATCTTTCTTTTTTTAGATTGTCTTCTAATATTTTTCCGTCTTTAATAAAGACCGTTCCTTTTCCTTCAAAGAAATCTCGGAAGCTTTTGCTTTTTAGGGAAAGAATATCCGCAAATAAGGTAACAAAGCCAAAGATCATGATAGAGAGAATTCCGCTGGCCCAGTGGTTATCAAGACCCATAATGATTTCACCGGCAATACTTCCGATTGTAATCCCTGAAACGTATTCAAAAAATGAGAGCTCAGATATTTGTTTTTTTCCGATGAGTTTTGTTATGACAAACAAAACTCCAACAAACAGTATGGATCGGGCACCAATCAGCAACCATTCAGGCATAGTTTCATCTCCATAATTTAATTTGGTTTATATTGAGGTTCTTCAAATTCTATAATCTTTTTCCGATTCTCAAGATCTTCTTTTATCTCAGCAATTTCCATCATCGACTCATGGAAGAGGCGTTTAGCTTCTTCATCCATAGAAGTTAATGCAAGACTGGATAATTGTATTTCAATGGAACGTATTGTTGCCAGACATTGGTTCACATTCGAAGCAATTGTCATACCAATCACACCATTCAAGTTGAGTTTTTATAAATAAAATAGGAATAGGGCTGGCAAAAGCCAGCCTGTATTATTTACTGGTTATATTGAGGCTCTTCCTGCTGAATTTCCTGCAGCCTTGGTTCAAGGCTGTCAATAATCGTTTGTGTTTGCTGTGCAGCATTCTGATAAAGCTGCTTTGCGTTTTGGTTATCAGTAGCAAGAGCAAAAGTTTCAAAACTGGCCTGGGCACTCTTAAGGCCTACAATCGCTTGCTTCACTTGAGTTCCAACTGTCATTTCATTCATTCCTTCTTTCTTTCTTTCAATTGTAATTTAAACTACACATGTAGTATTACTTTTCATTTTTTGTTTATGTATTTTTCTTAATGGTAATTTAAAGAGAGCTTTACTAAAAAACCTTCTAATAAGATAAACTGAACGTTTAGTCTACCTAATGTTCTTGCTTAAAGGCATTTTCAAAATAACTATATCCTTTCTATAACACAAACTTCTTCTTACTATTTGTATTCTTTTTATTTTCCATTCCAAATTTTAAATCCGTTCATTTCCATTTCTAAAATTGGCATAAATTTAACATCCTATTTATAGTAGCTTAATGAAAGGAGAAAAACCTAAAAATGATGGTACGAACAATTTTATTATCAGTATGGGGATATTTGGATCCAATCTATTTTCCATTTACCCGTTTGCAATATCCTGCATCAGATCAAAAAAGAGAAGGAGTTTTTCGTGTAAGATTAACAAAATACAAGGGAAAGGACATAGAACTATCAGACGGGATTATTATTCGTAAAAACGATCTTTTACTTAAAATTCATTTACATAATGTGACGCTGCTAAATGAATTCAATAACATTAAAAATGAATTATCAAAAGGGAGAGGTATTTTTAAACGAGTTAAAGAATCTATGCCTCTTTTGGCTACTTTTATTCTTAAACATCCAGAAGAAGCTAAGATAAAAGGGATTATCGGAATAACACTGATTAACAAGGGATTCAGCCCGCTTGGATTTGAATGTATACTCCCTGAAAACAAACTCTATTGCTGGTTAAAAAAAACGTTCCAATTACCCATTTTTCTTTTATCATGTTCAAAATTTTCAGTTGCTAATGTAAAAAAACATCGTACAGTATACTTAATGATGTCTAAAGAAAAGCTGATTGAGAGGTACAAATAACCAGGTTAGTTAGTTTCCTCTAACTCCCACTAGGACTATCCCTTCATTCCTCTTATAATTTTAAGAAGGGAGGGGATGTGACTATGTTATTATTTTTTATTCTAACATTTTCCGTTATTTTCACATTTATTTTATTTAAAGCGTACAAGAACACAAAAAAAGTCACAATAAATACAATTTCTGTTTCCCGTCCAAACATTACGGTATCGGGAAATAATATAAGAGTTCTTCATTTATCTGATATGCATCTCGAAAATATATCAATCAATCCAGCAGAATTATACGCGATGATTTCAAAACAGCCGGTTGATCTAATCGCTCTTACTGGAGATTTTCTCGACCGCAAACGAAGCATTTCGAAATTGGCACCCTATCTTCAGGTGTTGAAAAATACAAATCCTAAGTATGGGATATATGCTGTGTTTGGAAATCATGATTATGTCTTAAAAGGAAAGAACTTTGAGACATTGAAAAAAACTTTAGAAAAAAATGGATGTATAACTCTTCAAAATGAGCATGTTACTATTCAGATTAATGAGCAAAATTTAAATATCATTGGAATTGATAATCACAGTACGAAACACAGCGATATAAAAAAGGCCTATAAAGGTGTACCTGATGGTTACAATTTAGTATTAACCCATGATCCAAATGTTGTCCTTGAAATGGAGAATGTTCCATTTGATTACTTATTGTCCGGTCATTTTCACGGGGGACAAATTCATTGGCCGAAGCCATACCATTTGATTAAAATGGGTAAGCTTGTGCGAATGAAAATGGTCAAAGGTCTTCATTATCATGGAGGAAAACCGTTCTATATAAGTGAAGGACTCGGCCAAACAGGAGTTAACATCCGTATTGGCAGCCGTCCTGAAATCACGTTCCACGAAATTTCTTAATGCACTAAAAAAAACCTTGCCATAAAAATAAGCAAGGTTTTTTATTCTTCAAAATCTTTACAAAATGGAAGAACATTCTAGAAAAACACAAAAATATTTGAGGATATCCTCAAATATTATTTACAAATCAGACAAAAATATTGCCAGCATATTCGGTTCCCTTAAAGTACAAATTAATAAACGGAAGGTGAGAAACCTTACTTTCTTATTACCTTTAAGGGGAGTGCTAAGCCTTGAATAACTGGATAAATGCGCTTTTTAATACAGGAAGAATGACAGGGAGAATGCAGCCTTTTTTAAATATGTTTGGAAGAAGAAAAAGAAGAAACAATAGAGGAATGTTATGGGGATCTTTATTAAGCCTTGGCTTAAGTGCAGCTGCTTATGGTTTAACCAGAAACCGTAACAGAAATATGGCTCGCCCTCTTCAAAATTTAATGAACAATACTCGAATGGGAAACTTTCAGAAACCTAATTTGGCTGGTTTAACAGAGTTTGCGGAGGAATTGACTCCAAATAAAAATCCGTTAAACAACAATCCATTAAACAATAGCCCATTAAACAACAAATCATTAAACAACAATTCATCAAACAACAAATAGATTATAAAAGCCCACATTTAATGTGGGTTTTTTATATTGGCAATGGCAAATCATTTACAATAATGCCAGGAATTATGGATTCTGATTCAAAATATCCAAAACCCATTTTTTAAGATCTACAATCCGCAGGCTGTCGATACTTTTATTGGTGCTGGTAACAATAATAGGTGCCAGTGAATCAGCTTTATGCATAGAGCCATGGGCTGCACCGCCGGAATGCTGAGGTGAACTCTCTCCAATGAACTCATACCCGGGCATAGCGTCAACAATTAGGAATTCCCCATGCTGAGAATTTATAGCTCCGTATAGCCTTGCCAGTCCATCAGGATAATCTCCATAATCAATTTTCTTGTTCTTTATTGTTAAATCGAGAATGGAGAGGTTTCCTTTTAAAGACCATATTTGATTATAAACATCTTTATACGGTCCTCCAGAATTATAAATAAGAGAGCCTTCATGCTCTCCAGATATCACATGAATCATTTCATTTTCCTTCCAGGCAATCCAGCCAATTCGACTATCTGTTTGCAATGTGTGGGCAATATTTTCTAAAGAAAGACTTTCATTAATTTTATAAATATAAGCCATCCGTTCATTCGCAGTAATGACAATGTCATTGTCCTTTGAAACAGCCTTACCCAGCTTTAAAACCCTATAATCGGAGAGGATTTCCTTTAAATTAATTAAAGCTTCTTTTTTATCCTTTTTAACCGCTGACTGATAGCTGTCCCCAATTATAACCCAAATGTTATTATTAAGAGCATCTTCCCACTGCGGAAACATATTTAACACTTCCTGAAGGTGTTTATCAAGTTTTTCAATCCCTTTTGTCGTAGTTGGACCCTTTTTATGTACAGTATGGTCGTTTTCACCTAGATACATGATTGTAAATTCAGGGAGAATATTTTTTTCCAATAGATATTTTAATTCTTGAACCGCAAAGGCGTCGTTAAGTCCTAAACGTTTTACAATATGTTTATTATTAGGATCCTGGCGAATAAATGCACCTAAAGACAGCATTTTTGGCCCAGCGGTTTCATATGCTCCAGGCAAGCCACTTACCTTTGCCATAAGCTTCGGAACTTTAAGGGTATGATGATCATTTCCCCGATAAATTAATGCATTAATGGATGCAGTTTTCCTTTTGTCCTGGGCTAAATCTTCATGAATGGTCTTTACTTTTGGATTTAGGTCAACATTATTATATCGGTGCATAATATTTTCAGCAAAATTAGAAAACCCGAGCTTAAGGATTTCTAAAAAACCATTTCCATAAGTAATGATCTGCTTCTTATCATCATCAAACCAAACGAGTCCCGGGATTTTATGCTGATCCGGGTATGTACCAGTTATTAAAGAACTGTCGATCGTTACTGACATCGTTGGAAAGGAACTCACTAAATTCTTACTATATTGGCCGTTTTTTAAAAAGAAGGCTAGGGCAGGGGCCTTCTGTTCCTGAATAGCCTTTTTTAACGGCTCATCCATTAATGAATCTAAAACCAGAAGTATAATTTTAGGCGGGGAATGACTGTCTGTTAAAAAAGCCTTTGGTATTTTTTTCTGTTCTTTTGCTTTATTGCTGTTAATTATGAAGCCGATTATTATTATTGAAATAAGGATTATAAGAATCCAAAGAATTAACATATAATTTCACCTTCGTTTTGGAGTAAATTATTTATTAGATTGCTGTAACTTGTTATTGAACCAGAATTTATAAAAAAGGATTAAACACACTATAAAGAGAAGGTATGAGATAACTCCGAGTAGTAGATTATGACCTGACGAAAAAATTTGCTCTCCGCTGTAAGCAAGCAAAAACATAGGTGGCAGCATTCCAATAGCAGTGGCCATAAAAAAATACCTAAATCGAATCTCAGATGCTCCACAATAAATGTTAATCACCTGAGGAGGAATAATAGCGATCATTCGTCCAAATAGAATAGCAATAAATGCATTTTTTTCAAATACGGATTGAAATTTTTTAATTCCTTTATACCTTATCAAAAAGGCAGTGAAATAATCCCTAAAGTAATAACGGGATAAGAAAAAGTAAATAAGCGAAGCAGAGAGAATGCCAAACCAATTAACCAGCAAACCAATAATCGCACCAAATTTCACTCCCATTAATCCGGCAAATAGAGTAAAAGGCAAGAATGGAATAGATGCTATAAGAACAGAAAAGAAAAACATAACTGGAAGCCAGGAAGAGTCACTGTTTTGCAGCCAATTTAATATATAATCTTTTTTGATTAACCCGATAATCAAAATATTGATATAGGCTATTACAATCCACCATTTTCGCATTTTATTATGGCTCCTTACATAAAAGCCCTTAATTTTTACTCAATTTATCTTTCCAAAACCTTACTATCAGTATGCTTATTTTTACGTAAGGAAATGTATTAAAATGGACAAAAACATATTCTGAAACCCATCATAAAATAACATCGAGTAAAAAAAGGAGAGGAAGGTAAAGTTAAAACACTATGATCCAAACATGAATTATGGATATTATATTCCATACAGAAATTTAAAAAGTGAGACCATTCGTAACCTATGGTTTTATCAGAAGCAAAATTTACTTTAGTTTCCCATGCCATGACAGAAATTGCGGCTATGGCTTAATTGATTGGAAAAGGCTATGATTCGCAAATAGCTTATAAAACAGTTGAATCATGGGAGATAAATGAGTTCACCTATAGAAAAATATGGCATTTATTAATAATGCCAAAAGGAATGACTAGAATTGTTGATTAGCGGAGCAATCCTATAATCATTTGCTGCAATTCCAGACCATAAAAGGGAATTAGCTCATACATCAATTATTAAGCCGAAGATTCATACTCCTAAAGGGAGAATTTTATATAGGATAGGGGAATATTTAATAACCTTAATATATTTATTTTCTAGTTTACATAATATATATTATAGGAAGTAATAACGAAAGCAAAATAAAAGGTCTCATTATCTAAGTATACTTAAGATAGTGAGACGAAATAAAGATTTTTAATGAAATTTGTATCTTGAATGCTAACAGATGCTTTATAACCGTTTTCAAATTGGCTATTGATTATTAAGGGGCTCGGTACCGTTAAGTCAGTTAATATGAAATCTTTTAAGGAATAGAAATAAAAATTGGATAATCCCCCGCTTCCACCTGTCGGAATGCTGATATACATTTCTTTGATGCCATCACGATTCAAATCTTCAAATTGTATCTGTGGTTCATATCCGCCTGCAAGTTCTGTTTTGTAAGTTTTCCCGTCAGAGGCCGCTATCTCCAAAACGATTTCCTTTAAAAAAGCAGCCCCCTCTTCATAATAGACACCCTTTATGTAAACCGTATCCTCCTTCTTATCACCGGACACATCTACTTTATCTTTAGAGATCGTAATGTTTTTTTCTTCCTCTTCACCAGCGTAAACACCTGTTATGGCCGATAAAGACATAAAAAAGAAAGCAGCAAACGCAAAGAGCAATTCCTTTTTCATAATGAATCCTCCCCTATTTTTTTGTTAGTTTCCCCATGAATGGAAATTTAATGTAAGAAAGTATAAAAAAACCTCCTATCACAATGGATAGGAGGTTACCATATAATACTTATTTACCTTTTTTCTTTAAAGCACTTTCTTTTGTTTCCCATGATTCAATTCCATTAATTCCAGGGATAGAGTCAGAATAGAATACCGGATCTTTTCCTTCTTTTCGCTGGGCCTTATAATCCTTAAGTGCGGCAAAGGCAATCTTTCCAAGCATTGTAATGGCAATTAAGTTGATTAACGCCATAATGCCCATGAATAAATCAGCAAGGCCCCAAACAGTAGCCAAGTCGACCAACGCACCGAAAATAACCATGCCGATTACTCCCAGGCGGTATATGAATATAGCTAATCTGCTTTCTTTAATAAATTCAATATTCGTTTCACCGTAATAATAGTTTCCGATTACTGAACTGAAGGCAAACAGGAAAATTGAAACAGCAACAAAAATAGGTGCCCAAGAGCCAATATGTGATGATAAAGCAGTTTGTGTTAACTGTATTCCAGATAAATCAGGAGTTGTGTATGCACCTGAAAGGATAATCATAAATGCAGTCGCAGAACAAATTAAAATCGTATCTACAAATACACCTAGAGTTTGAATTAACCCTTGCTTAACAGGGTGTGTGACAGCAGCAGTTGCAGCCGCATTAGGAGCACTGCCCATACCTGCTTCATTTGAAAATAAGCCCCTTTTAATCCCCATCATAACAGCAGCGCCCATTGCTCCGCCAAATGCCTGGTCCATGCCGAATGCGCCTTTCACGATTGTCGCAATTAAGTTGGGCACTTCAGTAATATTTATAACAACTATGACAATAGCAACAATTAGATAAATCACTGCCATAACTGGAACAATCACCTGTGATACATAGGCAATTCTCTTAATACCACCAAAAATGATAATTGCAGTTAATGCAGCAAGAATCAAACCAATCGTTAAGCGGCTTGTTCCGAACGCTTCATTGAAAGCTAATGAAATTGTATTTGATTGGACTGAATTAAAAACAAGTCCGAAACAGAAAGTGATAATAACAGCAAACAGAATGCCCATCCAGCGTTTATTTAGCCCTTTTTCCATATAATAAGCAGGGCCGCCTCTAAAGCCATCTTTATCTTTAATCTTATAAATCTGAGCTAAGGTACTCTCTACAAAACTGGAAGCTGCGCCTAGAAAGGCGATAACCCACATCCAAAAAACTGCACCTGGTCCGCCGGCTGCAATGGCAGTAGCAACTCCTGCCATGTTACCGGTGCCAATCCGGGATGCAGCACTGATTGTGAAAGCCTGAAAAGAAGATATTCCACGTTTGCCTTCCGCAGATACCATTCTTTTATCTCCGAGTATTCTGAACATTTCTCCAAAGTAACGAAATTGTACAAAATTGCTTTTAACACTGAAATAAAGGCCTAAGATGACTAATACTGCAATTAGGATATAAGTCCATACTAAATCATTTAGAAAGCCTACGGCTGAATTTAAGCCTTGTAAGAATAAATCCATGCTTTTCCCCCTAGTTTTAATTTTTGAATTTTGGCATTTTACTATTTTACAAAAACAATACCTTTTCTAATCTATCAGAAGAATTTTTAATAGACAAGCCGTATATTCATTCCAGATGCTTATAAATCATTAAATACGCCTGATTACTCTGTAAAACACCAAGTATTTGATTCCCAACCGAATGTTTCCTTAAACGTTTTCATATAATTTTTTATTAGTTTTTTATACACTACATGACAAGGTTCCTCTCCTTTTCCAAATAAAAACCCCTGCAAATGCAGGGGTCACTTTATTGCCTTATTCTGTTGCTTGCCCGTTGTGATTTTGGCGATCTTCCCTCTTCCAAATACATTTAGCTTTTCCGCTCTCGGATTCATCAATAATGAACGATCCATTGGAATACCTGTCATTAAAGCGGATAGCAGAAGCTTTGACAGCTTCTACATGTCCTTTTTCAGTTTCAATGAATATATCATCGCTGCCTCTTATTATGACTGTTCCAACAATGCGGTGAGGGTTGGATTTTAATTCACGAAGCATGACCACCCCGCGCTTGGCGCGGGAAGTACGCTCAAATTCGCTTAGTTTCATTTTCTTTATGGATCCACGCTGTGTAACAATGACTACAGCCTGTTCCTTTGGATCTTCAATGAGCTGGGCGCCGGTTACAAAGTCGCCGTCTTTGAGATTTATCCCTTTCACTCCGGCCGCCCTGGCACCGACAATACTTACTTCTTCCTCATGGAACCAAAGCCCATACCCCTGATGAGTGGCAAGGAAAATTTCCTTCGTGCCACCAGTCTGATACACATCCAGAACTTCGTCATCGCCTTTTACATTAATGGCAACGAGCGGTTTGGAATACCTTTGTGCTTTATATTGCTTCAGCTCTGTTTTTTTCACCATTCCATTCTTCGTCATAAAGAGCAGGAAAGCCTCGGTTTCAAAATCTTTTACAGGAACTGCCCGTACAATGGAGTCATCCCGATCTATCGGTATGATGTTGGCAATATGCTGGCCAAGATCTTTCCATCGTATGTCTGGCAGCTGATGCACCGGACAGTATAAATAATTTCCTTTATTCGTGAATACAAGGAGAACATCGGTCGTGTTCATATCCAGCTGGGCAATCAGCCTGTCGGAATCCTTCATGCCGAAATCCTGCCCGTTTGAAGCGGCAAAGGATCGCTGGCTTGTACGCTTGACGTAGCCTTCCTTTGTAACGGTGACGATGACATCTTCACTTGCCACCAGCACTTCAAGGTTGATTTTTATTTCTTCAATTTCCGCCTCAATTCTGGTGCGGCGTTCATCAGCAAATTGCTTTTTAACGTCTTTAAGTTCCTTTTTAATCACTGAGTAAAGCTTTTTCTCACTTTCCAGAATGGCCTTCAGCTCTTGAATCTGCTTGGCAAGCTCTTCAGCCTCTGCTCTCAAAGCCGTTATATCTGTATTTGTCAAGCGATATAGCTGTAAGGAAACGATGGCTTCCGCCTGTGGCTCTGTGAACTCAAACTTGGCAATCAAATTATCTTTCGCATCCCGTTTATCCTTGGAAGCACGGATGGCCGCAATTACCTCATCCAGAATAGATAGTGCCTTCATCAAGCCTTCTACGATATGCTGGCGTGCTTCTGCCTTATGCAGGTCAAACTGTGACCTGCGGGTTACAACTTCCTTGCGGTGGCTGATGTAGGCATCTAAAAGCTCCCTGAGACCCATTAATTTTGGATGCCTGTTGTGAATGGCTACCATGTTGAAATTATAGGTTATCTGCAAATCGCTGTTTTTGTATAAATAATGCAAAACGCCTTCAGGATCCGCATCCTTTTTCAGTTCTATGACGATCCGGAGACCTGTGCGGTCCGTTTCATCGCGGACCTCAGCAATCCCTTCCACTTTACGGTCCAGGCGGAATTCATCAATTTTCTTCACGAGATTGGCTTTATTCACTTCAAAAGGAATCTCGGTGATGACAATTTGCTTTTTCCCGCCGCGCAGGTCTTCAAATTCAGATTTTCCGCGGATAATGATTTTTCCCTTGCCTGTTTCGTAGGCTTTTTTAATGCCGTCAACGCCCTGGATAATGCCTCCGGTAGGAAAGTCAGGTCCTTTAATATGCTCCATCAGTTCATCAATGGAGCAGTCCGGTTTGTCCATACGCAAAATAGCACCGTCAATGATTTCATTTAAATGGTGAGGCGGAATTTCAGTTGCATACCCCGCTGAGATTCCTGTGGAACCATTGACAAGCAGGTTAGGATACCTGGCAGGCAGGACTGTTGGCTCGTTGGATGTATCGTCAAAGTTAGGGATAAAGTCAACTGTCCTTTTTTCGATATCCTTCAGCAATTCAGATGAAATGGCAGAAAGCCTTGCCTCTGTGTAACGCATCGCTGCCGGTGGATCTCCGTCTATGCTTCCGTTATTCCCGTGCATTTCAACGAGAAGATTTCGAACCTTCCAATCCTGGCTCATCCGCACCATAGCATCATATACAGATGTATCACCATGCGGATGATAATTGCCGATTACGTTTCCTACTGTTTTTGCTGACTTTCTGAAGCCTTTATCCTGGGTATTCCCCTCAACATGCATAGCATATAAAATACGTCTTTGAACCGGCTTTAACCCGTCACGCGCATCAGGTAGTGCACGGTCCTGGATAATATATTTACTGTAGCGGCCAAAACGGTCACCCAGTACATCTTCAAGAGGAAGGTCGCGGAATTTTTCTGCAGAACTCATGATTCAGCCTCCTCCTCTAAAACAGAAATATTTTCATTTTCAAGTATGCTGCCGTCTTCTTCAAGTCCGAAGGCAACATTAGATTCAATCCACTTGCGGCGCGGTTCTACCTTATCGCCCATCAATGTTGTAATCCGGCGCTCCGCCCTTGCTGCATCGTCAATCTTCACGCGAATAAGCGTTCGTGTTTCAGGATCCATCGTCGTTTCCCATAACTGGTCTGCGTTCATTTCGCCAAGACCCTTATACCGCTGAATCATATAGCCTTTACCGACTTTTTTAATGGTGTCCTGAAGTTCATCATCACTCCAGGAATACTCAACCACTTCTTTTTTGCCTGATCCTTTGCTGACTTTATACAAAGGAGGAAGAGCAATAAATACTTTACCAGCTTCAAGAAGAGGCTTCATATAACGGTAAAAGAAAGTGAGAAGCAGCACCTGTATATGGGCTCCATCTGTATCGGCATCTGTCATGATGATTACCTTATCGTAATTGACATCATCCAGATTAAAATCAGCTCCAACACCTGCGCCGACGGCATGGATAATCGTATTAATCTCTTCATTTTTAAAGATATCCTGAAGCTTCGCTTTTTCTGTATTAATAACTTTACCTCTAAGCGGAAGCACAGCCTGGAACCGTCTATCCCTTCCTTGCTTAGCTGATCCGCCAGCGGAGTCTCCCTCTACCAGATATATTTCATTCCTTTGCGGATTGCGTGATTGGGCTGGAGTCAGTTTGCCTGATAGTACCGCTTCTGATCTTTTCCGTTTTTTTCCGCTCCTGGCTTCTTCACGTGCTTTGCGGGCAGCTTCTCGGGCCTGGTAGGCCTTGATTGCTTTTTTGATTAATAGGGAGCTTGTCTCAGGGTTTTCTTCAAGAAAATAAGACAAATGCTCAGAAACAACAGAATCAACAGCCGAGCGTGCTTCGCTTGTTCCGAGTTTGCCTTTCGTCTGTCCTTCAAACTGCAAAAGCTCCTCAGGCACCCGAACAGAGACAATAGCGGTAAAACCTTCACGGATATCGGCTCCATCCAAATTTTTATCTTTTTCCTTTAACAAATTCACCTTTCGAGCATATTCGTTAAAGGCGCGAGTCATTGCTGTTTTTGAACCCGCTTCATGTGTTCCGCCGTCTTTTGTCCGGACGTTATTGACAAAGGACAATACATTTTCCGAATAGCCGTCATTAAATTGAAAAGCGAAATCGACTTCAATTCCATTGCTTTCTCCTTCAAAGCTTACTACCGGGTGAAGGACATCTTTTTCCTCATTTAAATATTGAACGAAAGCCTCTATGCCGTTTTCATAATGAAAAACGTCATGAAAATCATTCCGTTCATCTAGGATCTCAATTTTCATTCCCTTAAGAAGGAACGCTGACTCACGAAGACGTTCACATAGTGTCTCATAATTATAAGTAGTAGTGGAGAAAATCGTCGGGTCCGGCTTAAAATGGATTGTTGTGCCCGATTGGTTTGTCTTGCCTACTTTCTCAAGAGTGGTAACCGGTTTTCCGCCATGCTCGAACCGCTGTTCATATACAAATCCGTCCCGCTTAATTTTTACAACCAGCCACTCGGAAAGGGCGTTAACAACCGAGGCACCGACACCGTGCAGCCCTCCGCTTGTTTTATAGCCACCCTGGCCGAACTTTCCCCCGGCATGTAGAACGGTCAATATAACTTCAGGCGTTGGTTTGCCCATCCGGTGCATCCCGGTTGGCATACCGCGGCCTTTATCTTGAACACTTATTGAATTGTCTTTATGTATTTTGACAATGATATGATCCCCGTAACCTGCCAGCGCTTCATCAACAGCGTTATCGACAATCTCATATACAAGATGGTGCAAACCCCTTGCATCCGTACTTCCAATGTACATCCCAGGGCGCTTTCTTACTGCTTCCAGCCCTTCGAGTACTTGTATGGCATCATCATTGTAGTCAAAAGCTTCCTGATTTTTTGCCACGAACATACCCCTTTCATTTCTTGCAGCAACACTGACCGCGAAAAAGTGCGGCTTTAGAACACCCGTATAAGTATTCGGCTCATAAACCGAATTTCCTTTATAAAATCATAAAATCCCCGATACAGGAACAGGTGTTCTATACTCATATTTTACCATATAAATTAATAAGGTCTATGCTTTATTTTATCTATTTATTTGGTTTTGGCAAATAAGTTCTTGAGTCTTACGGGATTTTTAAAGATTATTTCCATTAGCTAAACCCTTTATTTACGGGCTTCTTATAAAAAATAAAAACATGAGATCTTTTTAAGACCTCATGCCGATTTTACTTCGTTAGCGCATGTTCAACTTTAATGCAGCGGTCCATGATGACAGTGTATCCCTTTTCCTTAAGAAAATCGTATGCTTCCTGATTTGCTACACCCAGCTGAGCCCAGAAGATATCTGCATCAATTTCTGCAAATTCCCTTGCAACCTCCGGAAGAAACTCGGAGCGCCTGAAAACATTTACGATATCAATATGTCCCTCTATCTCTTTAAGACTTGAAACGGCTTTAACGCCAAGAACTTCATCAACGGCTGGATTCACCGGGATGATCTCATAACCTGCATTTTGCATTGCTTCGGAAACCATAAAAGATGTGCGTTCGGGATTTCCGCTTAAACCGACAACTGCAATCCGCTTTGACTTTTTTAAAAGAACGCCGATTTCTTCCCGGCTTGGATTTTCAATAGCCATTTAATTCCCTCCCAAATCTGATTGATTATATTTATTTTACCTAAAAATTCTAAAGTGTACTAACTTATTGCTTTGATGCCTCAATTTTCTTTAAATAAAAGTTCAATCCCCACTCTACTTTAAACCCTGCTTTTTTATATAGGGATAATGCCTTTTCATTGGTTGTGCCTGCACATAATTTTATAACAAGCGCATCATGGTGAAAAAAGAGGTCTGATACTGCCATATCGAGCAAATGCCTTCCGATTCCGGCGTGGCGGCATGTTTCGTTCACTCCTATAAACTCAATACTTCCTTCCTTTTCCTCAGAATTGTATTCTGCATACAGATAGCCTTTAAAACCATTTTTATCCGCTGCTGTATATACCTTTTGTATATCATTGATTTTTTCAATAATTTCTTTTCCTGAATAATATGTATTTGGAAAAATAGTATCATGCAAAGATATAAAATCGCTGTACTGAGACTCGGGAGTGCGATCAAAGGGAGACCCCGGGAGCAAAGCGGCGAGGAGCGTCGGACCGCCCGCGGAAAGGGAGTGCCTCGTGCTGAAATCAACAGGCAAATTTAACAGAGCCTACCATAAAAAAAATCGGCTGATTTGTTTATCAGCCGAGAACCGTTTAGTATAACACTGTTTCCAGTCTATTGATTAGCCTTTTTATGCTTGTGTTCGCTTCTTTTAACACAATATCTTTATCAACCGTTTTCAGCTTTCTATTTTCCATCAAAATTTTTCCGTTTACTAAGGTTGCCTCCACATCTGCTCGAGTTGCGGAATATACGATTCTTGAAATTGTATCAATGTCAAAAGAAGGATAAACATGAAAATCATTCAAATTAAGGATAGCAAGGTCCGCTTTCTTGCCCGGCTCCAGGCTTCCGATTTCATCCTCCATGCCAACCGCTTTCGCTCCGCCAATAGTTGCCATTTTGAATACGGTACGAGCATTCATGGCTGTTGGTCCATGAACAGGCTTTTGAATAATTGCTGCCAATCGCATTTCGTTGAACATATCGAGATTATTATTGCATGGAGCGCCATCCGCCCCCAAACTGACAAATGCCTGCCGCTCTAACAGTGAAGGAACCTCTGCGACACCCGATGCCAGCTTTAAATTGGAACCCGGACAATGGCTTACCTTCACTCCCCGCTGTTTAATAATTCTCTTTTCTTCCTCATCAAGCCAAACACAATGGGCCAGAATCAGCCTGTCATTGGCAAGTCCAATGCTGTCCAAATAAACAACATTCCTCATTCCATATTCTCTTTCAACAAGCAGGATTTCATTTGCATTTTCAGATGCATGTGTATGGACTCTAACATTGTAGCCTGCTGAAAGATCCCTAACGTTTGTAAGTAATTCTTCTGTACAAGAAACCACAAAGCGAGGGCAAAACGCATATTGAATGCGGCCGTTGTCATAATTATGCCATTTTTCCAGAAGATCCACACTGTTCTGAATGGATTCTGACGTCTTTTCCCTTAATAGAACGGGAACCTCATCGCCTTTATCCATCATGACCTTGCCTGCGAGAGCCCTAATACCGCTCTCAGCAATAGCCTGAAAAGCATATTCAGTATGATGGACCGTTTCCATATCTACCACAGTTGTCGTACCGCTTTGCAGCAGCTCTCCGATTCCAAGCATAGCAGAGTAATAGATGGATTCTTCGTCATGGGAGGCTTCGAGCGGCCATATTTTTTGTTTAAGCCAATCCAGTAATTCAAGGTCATCAGCTTGCCCGCGGAATAAGGTCTGGCAGAGGTGGATATGTGTTTGAATAAAACCGGGGATGACTGTTTTCCCTGAAGCTTCTATTACTTTATCAGCAAAAACGTTTAAGTTTGGCCCTATGTCTGCAATTCGGTCATCCACTATATAGAGATCCCCGAAGAGAATATCTTCTTTTGCATTCATTGTAACGATTTCGGCATTTTTGATCAGGATGCTGCTCATTATACTCCGCCTCCTTGAAGTGGGCTTGACTGTATAACCTTTTGTTTGCCGTAATTCAATATAAGCTGTTTGTAAAATTGGATAGACCGCCGGTAAGCTTCTATGCTTACCCATTCGTTCGGCTGGTGGGCCAGCTTCTCGTCTCCAGGACCGTAGATTAGAGTCGGAATTTCACTTCTGGGATTCAGGACAGCCCCGTCTGTATAGTAAGAGACGCCGAAATGGTCTGTATTGGATCCTCCTTTTAACATTTGAGCTATTTGAACGATACCTTCCGAAGGCTGTGTGAATATAGACGGACGGTCCAATATTGTATCAACACGATATTGGAAAATTTCATCTTGTTCTATTAACAGATCCAGCTTCCTCTTCAGCAATTCAGTAAAGCTGTAATGGGATTGGGGAGGAACTGTACGAATATCTGCTCTAATCCTGCACTTATCAGGAATCACATTCGTTTGCACTCCGCCCTCAATCATGGTCACCGCAAGGCTGCTCTGTCCGAGGGGTTCTTTCTCAGCCCTCCATCCAACCTTCATTTCATTCAGTATTTGGATGACCTTAAGCATATGATCAACCGCATTGATTCCCTGTTCCGGCATAGAGCCATGCGAGGTCTTTCCAAATGTGGTAATTTCGAGCCAGAGGGCTCCTTTATGACCGATCACAATTTTTTCATCAGTTGGTTCAGCAATGACAAGCGCATCAATCTTTCTTTTTTCATTATCTTTTAAAAATGCTCTTGCCCCGCAGCTATCAACTTCTTCGCCGGCTGTCGCGAGAAAAGTAACAGTGGCAGGAGGAATAGCATCGGTAAGGAACATTTCTTCCAATGCCAAAAACATCCCAGCCAGACCGCTTTTCATATCAGATGCGCCTCTCCCATAGATCCGCCCATCCACGATTTCACCGGAAAACGGTGAGTAATTCCATTCACCTGAACCTGGAGAAACGGTATCCATATGGCCGCATAAAAATAGCTGTTTATCGCTTTTCCCTTGAAGGGTTACCTCAAAATTGCTTCTGTTCTTATCAAGAAAAGTAACTTTATATGGAAGACTCTTTTCTTTGCATCGGGCTATAAATGCTTCTGTAACTCGATGTTCATTTCCTGGCGGATTGGAGCTGTCGATTTGGAGGAGCTGCTGAAGAAATTGGATGTCATTCATCAATCCGCCTCCACTATTTGCATTTTTAACGGGGAAACCTTAAATCCGTTTACAGGTGCCATATCCTGCGAGCAAGTGGTACAGGCGATAACCACATCACAAAGTGCTCTCAGCCTGACATAGTCACCCGGTTTGGACAGGGGCTCTGCAATTTTATAATCGCCCAAATCATCAAGCACATTGTTCATAAACAGATTGATAGGATCTGGGATAATAGCGGGATGGATGTGGAAAGCTCTCAAAGCACTTTCAAGATTGTCATGGCAATTCGGATGGTCTTCTTTGCCGAAATCCACTTTATAACGGTAATAATCGCAGGCTGGGAAAAAGAAATCATGTTTTCCGACCGTGTCCTCAACCAGCTGCATCAGCGGGCGGCGCCGATTGCTATAAAGCAAATCGCCCGTTTTTAACCGGATGCTGCTTAACGATGCCCGCATATGTACGGGAGATACATGCTCGGACGGGTCATCATAGCTGAAACAGACAAAATCGCCCACCTGTTTACCTTCCATATCAATAACAATCAGTTCCTCACCTTTGTATAGCCTGGCACTTCTGCCTTCATAAGGAGGAATAATGATTTCCTCTCGAATTTTATCTTTTTTAAAAACTTCTCCCAAGTGATCTCCTCCTTTGGTTATTATTTAAGAGCTCTATTAAACCTTCCTGTTGATTTCAGCATCAGGTGCTCAGTGTAACTGCGGGCGGTCCGACGCTCCTCGCGCGTGCGTCTTCGTGGTCTCCCTTTGACTCGCTTCTCCCGCAGGACCTTGATTAAGCATCCTTGAACTAACACAGCACGTAGAATGTGCGATGCATTTTAGAGGATCTCACGCCCTTTGCGCTCCAATCAACAGGCTGCCAAGAACAAATTTGAACTTTAAAAAAGCCTATTCAATAAATACAGCTACAGCCCTTATTGGAGAGCCAGTGCCCTTTCGGATCCTGAGCGGCAGGCCAAAATATAAAAACCGCATGCCTGCAACTTGATCAAGATTACATAAATTTTCAGTATTGGTTATTCCATATTCCCGGCAAATAAGATGGCCAGAATATTTTGGATCATCCGGATGGTCGATTGCTGGCGCATCAATGCCAATATTTACAGCACCTTTTTCAGCGAGCCATTTAGCCGCCTGGTAATCGAGCCCTGTATAGGTTGTAAGCCATTCTTCAGTTCCATATGAACGGTTGTAATGGCCTGTGTAAAGGAGAACTATATCGCCTTTCTCAATAAACTGCTGCGAACTCCGAAGAGCACACTCCAGATCTCTGCTTGTTAAATAACGGTCAGGCGGAACATGCGAAACATCGAGGCAAACAGCAGGCCCATAAAAAAATTCAAGCGGCATTTCATCAATGTATTGCCCGTTTGGGTCGTATTCATATGTTGCATCACTATGGGTAGGACCGTGTTCGTTGATTAATAAATTATTGGTAGCAAACATGAAGCCAATTTGCTTTTCACTTTCCTCGTGGGAGATATTAGGGAATATCATTGTTTTTTGGTGGAGGGGAAAGACAGGCATTCCTTGATAAATTTCCTGTGTTAAATCGACTAGTTTAACTCCCATGGTTTTCCTCCTTTAAATAAGAATAAAATTTTGTTTATATATGAAAAGCGGCAGGGAGTGCCGCTTTTATGATCAATTGATAATGGTCGGAATAATTTCAAATTTATCTACATCAATTAAGCCCATATCAGTTATTTTCCATATAGGGCTTGTGACAAGTGACCAGAAAGACAAGTGCATAAACGGAACATCCATACCGCAGCCCAGCACCTCTTTAGCAAGCAGAGATAATTCGTCTACCTTCTCACTCATTTCTTTGCCGGTTAATTCATCTGTCATTAAACCGCCGATCCTTAAAGGTAGGTCGCCTACAACTTTGCTGTCCTTAATCATCGCAATTCCGCCATCCATGGCGATTACGCGATTGACGGCAGTTACCATATCTTCATAATTTGTGCCAGTTACAATAATGTTGTGTGTATCATGAGCTACACTTTCGGCAATAGCTCCATTTTTCAGATCAAAACCGTGAAGGAACGTCTTGCCGATCTTACCTGTTCTCCCGTGCCGCTCCACTACAAGAAGCGGAAGTACATCCTGCTGCAGGCATGGCTGGACAATGCCTTCTTTCACATTTAGGGTGAATTCACGACCCCCTGTTAAATTCTGATAAGGGATCGCTTCAATCGCCCTCACCCTGGCACGGGTACCTGTTGCTTCAATTGCCAAATCCTTAACAGTAACCGGCTTGCGCTTCACTGACTTTTTTACACTTTCCGGATATATGTAAGGAGCAATCTCCATTGTTAGCCCGCCTTTTTCGGCCGCTTTTTTACCAGCCAGATAAACCTGGTCAACGGTCATACTAGTTAAATCGCTTATAACCACTATATCCGCCCTTTTACCAGGAGCAATAACCCCCACATCCTTAAATCCAAAGTGTGTGGCAGGATTGATCGTTGCCATTTGGATGGCTTCAACTGGATCAATTCCTTCAGCAATCGTACGACGGATAATATCGTTCATATGGCCATAATTTAATAAATCAGCAGGAACCATATCGTCCGAAACAAGTATGGCTCTTCTTGAATCAAGTCCGTCTTCCGTTATGGCACGAATGCAATCTGCCATATTTCTTTGTGAAGAGCCTTCACGCATAAATACGCTCACACCATAACGAAGCTTTTCCACTGTTTCTTCTTTCGTGGTCGTTTCATGGCAAGACACATGTGTTCCTCCGCTTATGATATGAGCGGCCAATTCTTTTCCAAACAGCCCTGGGGCATTTCCTTCTACAGTTTTCCCTATCGAGTTTGCATAAGAAACTGCAGCAACAAGATCATCAATCAGTTCTGGAGCATGTTCGTATACCGGCTTAATATTACTGAAACTTTGAATTTCGCCGATTCCCTGAACATAGTCATCTGAGAGAAGCTCCTTCATATCTTTCGATGTCACATCAAATCCTGAAGTTTCAAGGCCCGGGGCATCCGGCACAGCGCAAGGTACAGTAAATAATACCCTGTTTGGAAGAGTTTTTGCTTCTTCTATCATTGCCTGCATGCCTTTTACACCAAGAACATTGCCAATCTCGTGAGGGTCCCCAATTAAAGTAGTTGTTCCAGTCGGAATGGAGAGCTTGGAAAATTCTGTGCATGTAAGCATGGCACTTTCAAAATGCATGTGTGAATCAATAAAGCCCGGGCAGATAAACTTTCCTTTTACATTTTCAACCTTTGTTTTCGGTCCAATTAACTCTTTTGCATCCCCGGCCATAAGAATATACTCACCCTTAATGGCAACATCTGCTTCATAGATTTCACGGGTTATAACATTGATAAAATACCCGCCACTTAAAACCAGATCTGCATGGAGATTACTATCAAGTAATACATCAATCAGCTTGCGATGCTGGATCGCTTCTTTGATTTTTTTTGCCTCCATTGTTTACCCCCCTGTCATCGTTCCTTCCACACTATCAATAATTCCGATTATCGCAGCATCTATGGGAGCCTCTTTGTTTTGCACAGCTCTTGAAGCCATGCTTCCTGTTACGTAAATCACCTTTTCGCCAATTCCGGCTCCTACAGTATCAACGGTAATAATGGGGTTCGGTAACATGCTGCCATCCAATCCGATAGGCTGAGTGATTAATAGTTTGGTGCCCGTTAAATTTTCGTCTTTCCTTGTGGCAGTTACACGGCCCACCACCATTCCCATTTGCATACTAATCTTCTCCCTTAAAAGATTGTTCAAAAGTCGGGAAATTAGCGCCTTCCTGTTTGAGCAATCACTAAAATGTTTTGAGCAATATATTTAATTCCTTGGCGACATCCCTCGCTAGAGGCGTAATGATGCTTCCGCTATGAATTCGTATTACAGCCTGATTATGCTGATGGGCATACCTGATTGTTTCCTCTGAAATGACAGTTTTTTTATTCACCTCAGGCGTGAAATCGGCTTTTTCATTGTCGGAAATCAATGTAATGCCCATTGATTTCAGCTGAACCAGCTGCTGCAGCAGAGTTCTTTTCAATAGCGCAGGCCCTTTATCCATTCCTTTCAACTTCCAATAAGGATCATGTGGATCTGCGCCGGTTTTTAGTGCCGCAACCTTTTTGCCTTGTAAAAGAGCTTCCAGAATCATGCGAACAAATGGCCTTTGGTCATTCAGGGATAAGAGGTCATTTATTAAGGAGAAAGAAAGGATGGGGAGAAAAATTCCATCAATCTCTCTTAAAATTTTTTCACTCAGAAACGACTGTGGGATCCAATCATCATTCCCGGCAGCCTTGATAAGTTCACCTGGCTGCATTCGGGCCACGATTGTGTCTTCACCTGTTATTCGAAGAGTAATAGAATCTTTTTGCATTCCCTTTAAGTAAGAAAATCCCGGTTCCATTCCAATCATATGAGAGGTTAATAGAGCCAGGACATATGGTTTTCTGGGGAATTTGCCTCCACGGTGGTAAATCTCTTGCAGAGTGTGTTTGACCATTTCACTCTGCACAGCATTATCCATGCTTATTCACCGATCTTTTTGGATAACAATGCTCTTTCAACCTCACTGTGAGGGCGAGGGATTACGTGTACGGATACCAGTTCACCAACACGGCTTGCAGCTTCTGCCCCTGCATCTGTTGCAGCTTTAACTGCCCCAACATCTCCTCTGACCATTACTGTAACAAGGCCGAATCCCACTTTTTCGTATCCGCAAATCTCTACATTTGCAGCTTTAACCATTGCATCAGCAGCTTCAACAGCCCCGACAAGACCTTTTGTCTCAACTAATCCTAATGATTCTCCCATGATATTTCCTCCTTAAATTGTGTTGTTATTCTTTCTCGCCATCCGCCCCGTTATTGCTTTTCTTCTTATCTTTCTTTTTTGAAGCCTCTGTTTGTTTGGTTTTGCTTCCGCTTTCTGCTTGGGCATCAGCCTTTTGTTCCGGCTGGTTTTCTGTGCCTTCTGCATTCTTCTCATTCAGCTTAAAATGGGGAAGCAGCTTGCCGGAAACCTCACTGTGGGCTCTTGGAATAACATGGGATGAAATCACTTTCCCAACCCTTTCAGCTGCAGTTACTCCTGCATCAACCGCAGATTTTACGGCAGCCACGTCTCCATTAAAGTGAATCGTAACACCAAGATATCCGTTGACCCCGATTACTTTTTCGATGCCTGCAATTTCTACATTAGCTGCCTTTACTGCAGCATCTGCAGCCGAAACCGCGGTAGTATAGCCAACTGTTTCGATCAGTCCCAATGCCTGCAATTATGATGCCTCCTTCCATGGGAATTACAGCAATAAATTATTTTGTATGATTACTTAATTCTTTCGGCTTCCTTTTTCAGATCCTCTGAAATCTTGGAAACTGAATTATATTCTCCATAGATTAACAGGTAGTTTTTTTCAAAGGAGAATCCTGCAGATATGGCCGGATTCCTTTTTAAATAACGGTCAGCCAATAAAATGCCTGTATAATAATCAGATCCTTCAATCACTGCGGCACCACTCACGGATGCCTGAATGTCAAGCTGTTTCGTCAGCCATGGGCTCGGAGCCTTGGCTTTAAATACCTGGATTTTTTGA
Organism: Cytobacillus sp. C11.1; assembly: GCF_058145115.1. Lineage (NCBI taxonomy): Bacteria > Bacillati > Bacillota > Bacilli > Caryophanales > Bacillaceae > Cytobacillus > Cytobacillus sp. C11.1. The sequence continues at coordinate 3,714,645 of NZ_CM176935.1, forward strand.
TAAGATTTTTGGGTAATCTTTTTATAAAAAACCTTCACTGCTTCCAGAAGCACTTGTTCGTTGTCTTCATACAATTCCAAAACAAAACTCTGCCGGCTTTCCTTATCCCACGTTAAACAATACTTGATGGAAGGGTATTCTCTTAAAAGGTCATTTAAGTAAAAAAGCTGTCCTGCCGTACAATTTTCGGAAGTGATCACGCCGATTGAATTTGACTTTAATGAACGCTGAAATGTATTTTCCAGGCTTGAGTGCAAGTCATTGAAAAGCCATGCTTTAATGCCATCTGCTGTTTGACCCATTAGTTTGCTTTCTCTAACCGAGGGTTTCTGCTGAGAAGAAAAAGATTCATAGGAGCTTGCAGGCTTTTTGCCCTGGATTAGGGATATGGTTTGCAGCTGCGCGAGTGGCTCTTTTGAATATTCTTTGGCCCTACTTTGGGAGCCGTTCGAAGACTGCTGCGGCTTTACTTGTTTAGATATATACGTACTGTGATGAGAAGTTGGAGCAGCAGCAGCAACCGAAAGCCTTTTTTCCATTTTTGCACGCTGATAATTCGGACGGCTGATCCCCGGTATTACTTGTTTACTCTTTATTTCCTTCACAGGCGGCTGTTCAGTTTTCTTTGCTTGAGGAGGTTTTGCCATAATAGGATTCACCTTTGGCTTTTGATACTGCTGCATGACTTCCTGGACCACACTTTTTATGAAATCCGACACTCAATTTCCACCTCCTTTATAGGATTTTGCTCAGTTCAGAGTGGGGGCGAGGAATTACATTAGCTGAAACGAGTTCCCCGCCAGTCTTGCTGTGGGCGGTTTTCCCCACCTCTACAGCTGCTGTTACGGCTGCAACATCCCCTTCAACGATTACGGTCACAAGTCCCGATCCCACGCGTTTCATATCAACTAAACTTACATTTGCAGCTTTAGTCATTGAATCGAGCGCTTCAATCGCGGCTGTTAATCCCCTTGTTTCGATCATGCCAATTGCTTTCATTTTAATCCTCCTCTACAGAGACAGCGGAAGGTGCTATTTTTTAAGCTTATTTGATATTTTTAAATTGCTATAAATAGTCTTCAAGATTCACTTCAAATGGAATCGATGTTCTCTTAAATAACTCTTCCTTTCCAAGCGGATAGGTAGCATCGATTCCCATTTTGTCGGTGACTCCCTTTAAATGGTGAGAAGATTCCAGCGGCGATCCTTTTGCACCAGGGACAATAAAGACATCATCAGAAGCCTGAACCCTGGTTGCAATGGCCCATTCCACATCGTCCGAATCAAAAATGTCCACATCATCATTCACAACTACTACATGCTTCAAATCTTTATCACTGGCAAAAGCGGCCAGTGCAGCCTGTTTTCCATCCCCTTCATGCCTTTTTTCAATTTGGATTACCGCATGATACCGAGCCACGCCTCCCATGGGGATATGGACTGCTTTTATATTGGGAACAACCTGCCTGACCGTACTGAATAAGGTTGCCTCCCTGACTAATGCCATTGGAAGCCTTTCTTCATAGCTTGAAGGGAAAATAGTCTGAGCGATCGCATCATTACGATAGGTAACAGCAGAAAATTCAACGATCGGCTGAGGAGTTCGGGTTCCATAGTACCCAGCTAATTCGCCAAATGGCCCTTCCATTTCTCTTTCATGAGGAAGCATTCGGCCTTCAAGAACGATCTCGGCCTCGGCCAGGACTTCCAAATCTACTGTTTTGCAATGTACAACATCAAGGGATTGTCCAAGTAATGCACCTGCCACATCCAATTTATCTGTATGGTAGAGATGGGTGCTGATCTGGGAGCTCAAGACAACAGCAGGTACAACACCGAACATAACTGCCACGTCCATTGGTTCCCCCATTTTTTCATAATGTGCATACTGTTCCAATAACTCGGGAGAAGTGATGAGAATATTGGTACGGTTTCCGCCCAAATATTGCATCCTTCTGATCGAGGTATATCGTTTCTGGCCTGTCAAATCTTTCACTACAAGAATGCCTGAAACATAGTAAGCGCCGGAATCTTCAGCATGATAGGTTGGAATAGGAAACAAATCTGCCAGATCAAAATCGCCTGTCACCAGGTTTTCCTGAACAGGTCCGGTTGGCTTAAGTGTTGTTGGGATGGGATTGACGATCGATTCGATTATTTTAGGAACCAGGTCAGATGCCGTGATTCCCATGCTATCTGCCAGCAGATCCCTATCACCTCCAAGACCGGCAGCCATCGGGGTGTGATAGCCCTTTATCTTTTCAAATATAAAAGGTTCCCTTCCATTTCTGGCATTAACCACAGCACCAAGCTCATATAAAGGATCCACTTCTTTTCTAATCCGGTGAAGCAAGCCTCTTCCTTCCCAATTATCCAAAAGAGCCCTCATTGTTACTGGGTTCATTGTGCTTCCCCCCATCTTTCCAAAAGCTGATGATCAATATCCAGCATATCCAAAATACGGGAGACCATAAAATTGGCCAGCTCCCATATCTCTGTAGGCTTATGGTAAAAGCCTGGCGATGCTGGCATGATGCATGCTCCGCTTTCAGCAAGAGCTGTCATGTTCCGCAAATGTATTAAATGGAAAGGAGCTTCCCGCGGAACAATAATAAACTTCCTGTTTTCTTTTAGCACTACACTCGCTGCCCTGCTTAGTAAAGTGTCTCCCACTCCATTTGCAATTGCACCCAATGTATTCATGGAACAAGGAACAATCACCATCCCATCTGTCTGAAAAGAGCCGCTCGCAACCGAGGCAAAAAGGTTCCGGTTGCTATGTATAGTGGCATATTCCTTGAGCTCCTCCATCTTGACTCCGCATTCAAATTGCATGACCTTTTCTCCCATCTCCGTTGCAATCAAATGCGTGTCTATTCCCAGTTGGTGGAGGGCGCGGATCAATGTATATCCATACAGTGATCCGCTTGCCCCGGTAATTCCCACTAATATCCGCTTTTTTCTTTCGGATGTAAGTGATTTAGACAACTTTATTGTCTTGGGAGAACTTCTTTTTAGCCAAATCCTTATATTCTTCAGTTGTCAAGATGTCCCCAAAGATGTCTATATCACGCAAACCTGATACATGCATATCATCATCCTGAGAGGCAGTTCCATCTGAAATGCAGATAACGTTATAGCCATGATATAAAGCATCAGACGCTGTGCTTCGTACACAAACATTCGTCCAAACACCTGTTAACACGACTGTATCAATTTCTTCTTCTCTTAAGAAAAGATCGAAATCTGTATAGCTGAATGCGCTGTGACGTCTTTTTTGCACAACATAGTCACCTTTGCTTTCATCAGGCTGCAGTTCGGGAATGAACTGGGAACCCCATGTACCTTTCACTGCATGAACTGGCCGCACCCGGAAATCGCGGTCATTTTTCCGGTGAGCTTCCTGGACATGAACCACCTGGATATTATTTTCATGTGCAAAGTCAATAAGCTCTTGAATTTTTGGAACGATTTTTTCGCCGTTTTCGCAGCGCAAAGCTGCTTTTTCCCCGATAAAATCATTCAGCATATCAATAATAACCACACAATGCTTATTTCCTCTAAGTTCCATCCAATCCCAACCTCTCTCTATATTGTTATCTCTTTAAAACTTTACTGTTGATTTCTGATCAAGTAGCTCAGGAACAGCTGGCGGTCCGGGATCTCCTCAAGGACCTAACCTGCAGGGTCTCCTTTTGACCCGAACCTCCGGCTGGACATTGAATCAATATCCTCGAATAATTACCGCACCAGAAGAATGCTTTTACGAGGAATCTCTTGCCTTACGCTCAATCAACAGGGTTCCAAAATCAACAAAAACTTTAACAGAGCTTTATTGTTTTACTGCTTCTTTGGAAGCTACCTTCACTTCATTGTATTTCTCATATTTAAATGTTCTCTCCAGTCGCTGAATGCTTTGACGAGGTACAAATTCTCCGTATCCGGCTTCGCCAAGAATACCTTTATCCTCCTCAAAGACAGTATTACCGCGGACAATCGTCTGTACCGGCTTTCCTTTAAGCTTCATGCCATGCAGCGGGTTATATTTAGCCATGGATTCTGTTTTTTGCTCATCAATTACATATTCTTTGTTAAGATCAATGACCGTGAAGTCGGCATCAGCCCCAATTTCCATTGAACCTTTTTTCGGATAGATGCCATAATGGATTGCTGCATTTCGGCTTGTAACCTCAACAAAGCGGGAAAGGGATAACCTGCCTTTGTTTAAACCTTCACTCACAAGGATTGGAACCATTGTTTCTACACCGGGGATTCCCGGGAATGTATTCCATATTGTCGCTCCTGGATAGTCTTTTTCGGTAGCAATTTCATATGGAGCATGGTCTGTTCCAACAAAATCAATCGTTCCATCAGCAAGTGCCTGCCAGTGAGACTCATTGTCTTCTTTTCCGCGCAATGGAGGTGCGATTTTTGCGTATGCTCCGCGTTCAGTCATAGCATCCTTGGCATTTAGCACCAAATAATGAGGGCAAGTTTCTGCAGTTACCTTGACACCGCGTTTCTTAGCTGCTTTTACTAGCTCGACGCCTTCCTTTGTGCTCATATGTACAACATGAACACGTGCATCTGTTGCTTCTGCAAAGCTGAGGATTAACTCAATTGCCACTTTTTCAGCAAGGCTGGAACGTGCTTCAGCCCATGCAGGACCATCCATTCTGCCTTCTTTCTCAAGCTTTTTGGAATAGAAGGTGCATATATCATAATTTTCAGCATGAACACCAATTGGCAGGCCTGTTTTGGCAACATTGCTGAAAATCTCCAGCATTTCAGCATCGGAGACTTTAGGGAAGGTTGGCACTGAAGGGGTCATATAGACCTTGAATGCAACAACCCCTTGATCGATCTGAGGATAAATATTGTCAATCCATCCTTCTCGGGCATCTTCACCAGTCATTCCGCCCCAGAAGCAATAATCTATATAAGCCTGATCCCGGATTGGCGCAATTTTCTTATTAAAGCTCTCGCCGTCGCGGACAGAAGGTTTACTGCAGCAAGGCATATCAATGATGGTAGTTAAACCGCCGGCAGCAGCCGACCGGCTGCCAGTCGCGAAAGTTTCCCTATGGGTAAAACCGGGATCCATGAAATGGGTGTGTGGATCGATACAGCCTGGCACAACGAGCTTTCCATCAATATCAATCACTTTTTTGGCATTAAGGAAGCTGATATCATTGGTATAGCCTACAATCTTCCCATCGTTTACCAGAATGTTTGTTAATACTTGACGATCTCCCTGAGGAATATTTGCGTTTTTCAAAATTAAATCCATATACCCTGCTCCTATCTATTATTTGGATTTCTGCTTCATGGCAGATTGAAAGAAATAATTCTATTAAATCGCTTCAGCTGAGTGATCACTCTTCAGCTGTTCGATTCTTTCTCTATCACTTATATTTAAATCTTTGTGATTAAATACCAAATTTAATAAAATTGCCGTAATACTTCCTAGTACAATTCCATTTTCCACTAGTAAACGGGCACTAGTAGGGAGACTTTCGAAGATTTGCGGAACTACGGCTGAGCCCAGTCCAATGCCTATTGAACAAGCCACAATCAGCAAGTTTTCATTTTTGGAGAAATCTACGGATGAAAGCATTCTAATACCTGAGGATATAACCATACCGAACATTGGGATCATGGCCCCGCCCAGTACAGCCATAGGAATAATTGTTGTTAAAGCAGCTACTTTAGGCAAAAGCCCAAGAACCATGAGAATTACTCCAGCAGCGATAACGACATTCCTGGTCTTTACCTTGGTTAGGGCAACAAGTCCCACGTTCTGTGAAAAAGAAGTATATGGAAAAGCATTAAAAATGCCTCCTATTGCAACAGCAAGCCCCTCTGCCCGAAGTCCCTTTTTAATATCTTTGGAGTCTAGCTTTCTATCACACACATCACCAAGCGCCAAAAATACCCCCGTAGACTCTATCATGCTTACAATGGCAACAAGAGTCATCGTAAGGATTGCAGATGCATTGAAGGTCGGAAAGCCGAAATAAAATGGCTGGACAACATGAAACCAGGAGGCACCCGAAACTTCCGACAAGTTAACCAGCCCCATAAAATATGCAACAAGGGTTCCTGCGATGAGTGAAAGCAAGACAGAAATGGCTCTCATATACCCTTTAAATAATCGGTTCATGACAATAATCAGCACAAGGGTAAATACGGCAAGAAACAGATTTTTTCCACTTCCATAATCCGGTGATCCAAGTCCGCCAGCTGCATTATTCATCGCAACCGGAATAAGTGAAACCCCTATTATCGCCACAACCGAACCTGTAACAACAGGCGGGAAAAAGCGCATGATTTTACTCATAAACTGAGACAAAATCATAACGATGATGCCTGAAGCGATAATGGCGCCGTAAATGGCAGTAATCCCCTGCAGATTGCCAATGGCGATCATCGGGCCTACAGCTGTAAACGTACACCCCAGGATTACAGGCAGTTTTATGCCAAAATGCTTCCCCCCTATCACTTGAAGCAAAGTGGCAATCCCGCAAGTAAATAAATCAATTGAAATCAAGTAAGCAAGCTGCTGAGCGTTTAAGCCAATTGCAGGGCCTACGATTAGCGGTACAATCACAGCTCCCGCATACATGGCCAGTACATGCTGAAACCCTAAAGTCCCTACCTTCCAAGGATTTAATTTTTCCAAAAGCTTCCCCTCCAGGTTTTTTCTTTTGTTCTCTTTTGCATGGACCAGCAACAACGAATGTCCAAATCACCTCCCTTAAAAAAAGATATAAAAAAAACCGCAGCAATAGAACACATCACAAACGGATGATCTATTACTGCGGTTTCATAAAGCTTTCGGTAAACAAAAGCTGAAGGAACCGCCTTCATATGGATTTAAGATAAATGCGTAATACACAGCTATCCCAAATATAATCTTTTACTCTTTGAAGTATATGATTGTGCATGCTTCTTCTGTAACAGGATCATAATCTTTTAAAATGGTCCTTACTTCGAGATCAAGAGTTGCTTCAATATGCACCTTAAACAACGATTTAAACTCTGCAATCAATGCAGAATCAACCGAAAAGGTTAAGTGGTTAAAGTTTTTGCTTAGCATCTTCAGTGCCTGTACACGCTTGTGCTGTGCAAAAATGATCACTCTGTCATCAAAGGTTTCAATCCGCTGTTTTTTTACTCCCACACCATATATCTCCTGGTTAATGCGGTTATATAGGTGAGCAAGCTCTTTTTTAAAAGTTGGATGAAATTGTGATGAGGTATAAGTCATAATGTCCTCCTGTTAAACACTATATTAAACAAACAGGTTTTATGCGTCAATATTATTTTTTCAGAAAATTTTGACTTGACAAAATATTAAGGGAGCTATTAAACTTCAAAGCAACTCACCCCTTATTTCTATATAAATTGGCCATAATCCTCTCTATGAAAGAAAATACTATCCTGATTTTCGTATAACCTCAAAAATTGGTTTGAGGGTCTCTACTAGGAACCGTAAATTCCTGACTACGAAAAGAGATGTGTGCTTTTATCTGCACGAGACTCTTTTCTGATTTGGGAATTTTTTTATGTTTTTTAGTCTATTTAGAAGAAAAGGCATAATATCTTAGTTAAAAACACCAAAACTTCCAGACCACAAAACTCCAAAATTAAATCTGCCAAAAAGGTCTAACTGCCTATACAGTTCTGTGTAATCAAAATTAATAGGCTGATTATGGGAATTCCTATTGATTCCCTTTCAATAAGGAGGCATAAAATTGAAAACCATTCAATTAAGAGTTAATGGAGTACAGTGCTCGATTACCTGCCCGCCTGCCAAAACTCTTCTCGATGTCCTCAGAGAAGATTTCGGGCTGACTGCAAGCAAAGAATGCTGCGGAAAAGGAGAATGCGGCTCCTGCTCTGTATTAATCAATAACGAGGTTGCCTGTTCTTGTCTTGTCCTTGCCGGTCAGGCAGAAGGTCAGGACATCATCACTTGCGAAGGTGTGGGGCTAACTCCCCACCTGGATGTAATTCAGGAGTCTTTTGTTGAAGAAGGTGCTACACAGTGCGGTTACTGTACACCTGGAATTATTGTTTCTGCAAAAGCTTTTTTAAACGGAATTAACCACATTCCAACTACGGATGAAATTAAAACAGCACTAGGCGGGAACCTATGCCGCTGCACAGGATATACCAAAATTATCAAAGCTGTCCAATCAGCAGCTGCCAAAAATAATTCTAAAGAGGAAACCATTTCAAGTTAATGGCAGGCGCGGCCATTCTCTTGGCAGCAGGACAGTCTACTCGGATGGGGGAATTAAAAGGATTGCTTCCCTGGCATGGACGGACATTATTTGAATACCAGCTGCAGACCCTGCTCGAATCACCATTTTCAGATGTGATCGCTGTTGTAGGCTACAGGTCAGAAGATTTAGAAACGATTGCAATAAACTATCCTGTCAAAGTGGTTAAAAATGACTTATTTCATACTGGGAAATGTTCCTCCATCATTGCAGGCCTTAATACAACAAACGATTCCGCGCCGAACATACTAATTACAGCGGTAGACCAGCCATCATCAGCCCAGACATTAAACCGGCTTTATAACGTACAAATCAAAGAAAACAGCCTAATTACAGTCCCAGCCTTTCAGGGTAAAAGAGGACATCCCGTTGTTTTTTCTTCCGTTTTGCGTGAAGAGCTTTCTGCCATCAAAGAAGAAACTAAGGGACTGAGAAGCATTTTTCAAAAGCATAAGTGCCTCGTAAAAGAAGTTCCTGTAGATGATGCTTCTATCCATTTGAATTTAAATACTCCGGAAGATTATTTACATGCATTAAAAAATTAGGTTCTGTTAAATGGGCCTGTTGATTTCAGCACGAGGCACTCCCTTTCCGCGGGCGATCCGACGCTCCTCGTCGCTTTGCTCCTGCGGGGTCTCCCATTGATCCGCACTCCCGCAGGACGTTGAATAAGCATCTCGAATAAACACCGCACGAAGAAAATGCGAATGCATTTTCGAGGAGCTCGTGCCTTCCGCTCCAATCAACAGGGTGTTAAAACAACAATAAGCTTTAACAGAGCCAAAAATTAAAAAAGGAGGTTTGCCCATGCTTGTTTCTGAAATTGATATGATCACACCATCCTCTCTTTCTGAATGCCTTGCATTTCTGGCCCAAACGAATAAAAATCATAAATTGCTTGCAGGCGGTACAGATGCAGCAGTACGGATGAAGGAAGGAAAATGGCGCCCTGAGGTTTGGATTAATATTAAGAACTTAAAAGAACTTCGCTATATCGAAGAAAAAGAAGGCTGCATCCATATCGGCCCCTTAACTACACACACAGACATTGTCAGATCTCCCCTGCTTCAGAGAAAAGCGGATGTTCTGGTTGAGGCGGCCCGCGAGGTTGGGGCTACGCAAATGCAAAACATGGGAACAATTGGCGGCAATATCGGAACTGCTTCACCGGCAGGAGATACAATCCCGGCTTTATATGTCCTTGGTGCCTTACTTGAAATCAGCTCCTTAAACACCAAAAGGCTAGTTCCCATTGAACAGTTTTTCACTGGTCCGGGAAGGACTGTTTTAAGAGTGAATGAAATGATTACGAACATCTTGATTCAGCCGCAGGTGCCAAACGAGATCGGGATTTTCCAAAAGCTTGGACCCAGGAAAGCCCAATCTATTTCCATTGTGAATGTCGCGATTTCCTTAAGGATGATTGAAGGCCGGCACTGCCAGGGCGGGAAAATTGCTTTTGGAGCGGTCGGTCCAACGATCATCCGTGCGAAAAAATGTGAAGCCCTTCTTTCACAGGGACCGCTGACAGAAGATTTAATCCAGAATATCGCCAAGATTGCCTGGAAAGAAGTCATGCCTATCACAGATGTCAGAGCGACTGCAACCTATCGGCGCGATATGGCGAGCGCTCTGCTGGAAAGAGGATTATACCGATTGATCAGGAGGTGGGAAAACAATGACCGATAATCAGACCAGTCCTGAATCCTTCAAGTGGGTTGGAAAAAGAGTCAAGAGAATAGACGGCCCTGAGAAAGTAACAGGGGAATTAAAATATATGACGGATTACCATTTCGATAACATGGTATGGGGAAAAGTATTACGGTCCGAATATCCTCATGCGAAAATTAACCATATTGACACGGAAGAAGCCAAAGAGCTTCCTGGAGTGATATGTGTTTTGACACACAAGGACATTCCCGGATTTAACGGATTTGGAATCGTTGTCCCTGATCAGCCAGTCCTTTGCTCCAAAGTGGTCCGCTGCACGGGCGATGCTGTAGCGCTTGTGGCAGCAGAAACACTGGAAATTGCCGAACAGGCTCTCTCTCTAATTAAAGTGGATTACGAACCATTGGAGGTTGTGGCAGATGCAGAGTTTGCAATGACATCTTCTGCTCCCCGGCTTCATCCTGACGGGAATATTCACAGTCACGTAGCCATCAAAAACGGGGATACCGAAAAGGCGTTTCAGGAAGCGGATATTATTATTGAAAATACCTTTTATTCCCCGCGGCAAATGCATGCTTTTATTGAGACGGAAGGCGGCTGGGGTGTTATGGATGAGGAAGGATTTATTACGATACGCTGCCCAGGCCAGTATGCATATCGGGACCGGATGCAGATTGCCCGTTCGCTTGCCTATAACCCTGAACGCATTCGGGTGATCTCAAGTCCTATTGGCGGTGCTTTTGGCGGGAAAGATGAAATCACCGTTCAAATTTATCTTGCATTATTAGCCATGCATACGAACAGCCGGCCTGTTAAAATCCATTACAGCCGAGAAGAGTCGGTTGTTGCCGGCATAAAACGGCATCCCTTTAAAGTCCAGATGAAAACAGCGGCCAAAAGGGATGGAACACTCCTGGCAAATGAGGTTAGGGCAGTTGGTGATACAGGCGCTTATGCATCCCTGGGCGGAGCTGTTATTGCACTTGCCATAGAACATTCTTGCGGCCCCTATAAGATTCCGAATGTTGATCTTGAAGGATTCTGCGTTTATACAAACAATGGCATTGCAGGGGCGTTCAGAGGTTTTGGCGTGAACCAGGTTTGCATGGGGATTGAAACGCATATGGATATGATTGCAGAAAAGCTGGGTATTGACCCAATAGAGCTGCGTAAAAAAAATGTTTACCACCAGGGTGAAGTTTCAAGTGTTGGGCATGTCGTCAAATCGAGCGTTGGGACTTTTAAGACACTTGAAGCAGCGGAAAATTGTGATTTATGGCGAAATAGAGAAATATATAAAGCTGAAGTAAGTGAACCCTGGAAAAAGAGAGGAATCTCATTGGCTACCTCCTTCCATGGGATCGGAATGGGAATCGGCCTTCCGGACTATGGTGCTGCATCAATCGAATTGCTGCCGGATGGGAAATTTCTAGTTGGTGTGGGGTGTGAAGAAATCGGCGGCGGAAACAGTACGGTCTATGCCCAGGTGGCTGCGGAAATACTTAATTGTGATATCTCAAATATTCATGTGGTCCAGGGCGACACTTCCCGCACCTTGGATGGAGGAACCGTTACTGCCTCGCGTTCAACCTATACAGGCGGCCGGGCTGTTGCTACTGCTGCCCCCAATATGGTGAAACTGCTGACGCAAACAGCAGCAGAAATGTTGAACATACCTGTTTCTAAAGTAACAATCAACACGAATCATATTGCAGCAGAAAAGAAAAAATTAACCTATCAATCCATCTATCAATACCTTTTCAATAATCGTAAAACTACTAGAGTTGAAGGGCATTTTTACCTTCCTAAAGAAAAAGAAGAGATTGAAGGATCAGGCGGAGCCCCCCATCATTTGTACGGCTATTTAACTCATGTCGTGATGGTTGAAGTAGATATGCTCACCGGGGAAACAGATGTCCTTCGTGTCGTTTCCATTCCGGATGCAGGCAAAGTTATGAACCCGCAGGGCCTTGAAGGGCAAACGGAAGGCGGAGCCGTAATGGGGATTGGCTATACACTTTTTGAAGATATTCTGATTGAGGATGGCTATCATAAAACCCGCAACTTTACCGACTATATTATTCCAACGATACTGGAAACTCCTATAATCGAGACCTTCCCTGTTGAGGAAGCGGAAGCAACAGGACCTTTTGGGGCTAAGGGGATCGGTGAGGTAGTGATGATTCCGATAATTGCAGCTATTATGTCGGCAATCTATGATGCAACAGGTGCAAGAATCTATCATTTGCCTGCTACCCCGGAACGGGTATTTAACGCGCTAAAAGAACTAAAAAATAAAAAGACCCAGTCTGCAAGGTGATCCAATTGATGACCCTTGATATGTATAAAAAACTTGAAGAAGCGATAAATAACCGGAAAGATATATTCCTGCTGACGATTACCGACCATTCGGACATCAGGCTGATTGGATCAAAAGCATTGCTGCACACAGACGGCAAGCTATATACCAGTTTCCCTTTAGATGCTGATTTAAAACAAAAATTAGGTGAAAACTGCCAAAAATTCACAAGAAAAAAATCCTCAGGTTCAGTAAGATTTTTCAGCAATAATACATCTGTAGAATGCTTTGCAGAATACTTCCCTGCCCCCCTTCACCTTATTGTCGCTGGTGCCGGCCATGTTTGTGAACCTATGGCTAAAATGGGTAGAATGCTCGGCTTCTATGTTACAGTAATTGATGACCGGCCCGAATTTGCTAATAGAAATCGTTTTCCCCAAGCGGATGAGGTAGTTTGCGAACCTTATATAAGCTATTTCAAGAACGTAGACATCACGGAAAAAACTTATATTCTTCTTTTGACCAGAGGGCATAAATTTGATGTTTTGAGCCTAACTGAGCTTTTAAATCGCAATGAACAGCCTGCTTATATCGGCATGATTGGCAGCCGCAGGCGAATCTCAGGAGTATTTGAGGAGATACGCCAGGAATACCCAGAAGAAAGCTTTGATCATCTCTATACTCCTGTCGGCCTCGATATTGGTGCAGAAACACCTGCCGAGATTGCCGTCAGCGTGATGGCCGAAATTTTAAAAGTTAAAAATCAAAAATCCGGCAGCTCTTTGAGTGAGAAAATCAAAAAACATGCCAAAAAAGGTTTTCATGAGGGGGCCGGCACATGGAACAAATGCACCTCTTAAGGCGGTCTATGGAAATCATGAAAGGGGGTGAAAAAGCCGCACTGGCAACCATTATCCGTACGAAAGGGTCTACTCCCCGAAAAGCAGGAAGCAAAATGATTGTTTATTCTTGTGGAAGAATTGAGGGAACCATCGGGGGCGGCTGCGGAGAGGCAATAGTAATAGAAAAAGCGCTTGAAGTGATTAAGACGAACATGCACAGCCAGCAGCGTGTTGATCTCACAAAAGGTCTCTTTTATGAAGATGGCGGAATTTGCGGCGGCATTATGGATGTCTTTATTGAACCACTATAATACTTTTTTATCAGATTTAGATGTTAAATCGATTTCGCGGATATATCCGAGATTCCGTGAATAAAATGGTATTTTCGCGGATAAGTTTATATTTAACTATTTCTCGCAGAAAGATTTAGCTATTTTAATAGTTAAATTGCACTTTCCGCCGATTAATCCAGTAAATTAACAGATTTCCTATTATAAAATTTTATCTTTGGACAATAAATATTGAATTTTTTTCGGTTCCAGCTTATTTGCACTAGGACTTGCTGACCTCGTAATGCAAATTTAAGCAAGGAGTGATCATTCATGTCGATGATTGAAAAGGATTTAGGGTCCGGTCTCCCTCCCTCCTCCCAGGCAAGCCTTTTAGAAAGAATTTTTAAGCTGTCTGAACGGAAAACGAACGTAAAAACAGAAATTCTCGCAGGCATTACTTCATTTATGACGATGAGCTATATTATTTTTGTGAACCCGAGCATATTGGCTGATGCCGGAATTCCCAAAGAAGCTGCATTAGCTGCAACCATTTATGCAAGTGTATTTTGTACACTTTTAATGGCACTTTGGGCCAACTTCCCAGTAGCAGTTGCACCTGGAATGGGATTGAATGCATTTTTTGCTTATACGGTTGTGCTTGGGCAGGGACTATCCTGGCAGACAGCCTTAGGTGCTGTTTTTATATCGGGTATAGTATTCCTAATCCTGACCGTTACCGGTGTCCGGCAAAAAATAGTCGACGGCGTCCCCGGTGTGCTGAAATCAGCTATAGGAGTCGGGATTGGTTTATTCATTGCCTTTATTGGCCTGAAAAATGCTGAGCTTGTCGTAGCAAATGAAGCCACTTTTGTGGGGCTCGGAAATATCACAAGTACAGGTCCCCTTCTTGCGCTATTCGGACTGATTACTGCTGCTCTATTAATGGCTAAAAAAGTGAAAGGCGCCCTTTTAATCAGCATTTTGGGCACTAGCGTATTAGCCATGATAGTAGGCTTTATCGCCTATCCAAAAGCAATCAGCGATGTTGCTTCCCTTTCATTGCCCAGCATGTCTGAGACTTTTATGGCAATGGACATTATGGGAGCCATTCAATATGGTATTATTTCTGTCATTTTCTCTTTCACTATTGTTGAATTATTTGATAATCTTGCCACATTAATCGGATTATCCAAAAAAGCCGGCCTTACAGACGAAAACGGCAAAATAGAAAATCTGGACCGCGCCCTACAGGCAGATGCAGTTGGAACTATGGCAAGTGCAACTTTTGGAAGTACAGCCCTAAATGCATATGTCGAAAACGCAACTGGTATTTCCGAAGGCGGACGTACGGGATTAACCGCTTTAACAGTAGGTGTGCTATTCTTCCTTTCACTTATCTTCGCTCCGCTAATCTATTTCATTCCATCCGTAGCAACTGCACCTATACTCATTCTAGTCGGAGCCTTAATGCTTAGTGAAATTAAGCATATCAGCTTTGATGATTTTACAGATGTTATACCTGTATTTTTAACGATTGTTCTAATGCCATTAACCTTTAGCATAGCGCAGGGTCTGGCTTTCGGCTTTATCTCCTATACCTTGCTAAAGCTTTTAACCGGCAAGCGAGACCAGATCCACTGGATTATGTATTTTGTGAGCGCAGCTTTTATAATCAACTTCATCATGGGCGGCCATTAATTTCAGACTCTGTTAAATTGGCGTGTTGATTTCCGCTCCAGGCACTCATTGAACAGCGGAGGGTCCGGAAGCCTCCTCGGCGCATTCATGCCTGCGGGGTCTTCCTTTGACACGCTTCTCCCACTGAAGTCTCGCGCCTTCCACTCCAATCAACAGGGTGCAAAATACAGCAATAAACTTTAACACAGCCTAATTTTTATAAAAATGGAGGAGTTTAAATGGAGCTAACATTGGGTGTTTTAAAAAGAAGAATTGACGTAGCAGCCAAAAGGACTCCTGCCGATACCGTTATTAAAAATGGGAGAGTTATAAATGTTTTTACAAGAGAGATACTCCAAGAAGATATTGCGATTGTTGATGGCTATATCGCAGGACTGGGAAACTATGAAGGGAAGCAAACCATTGATGCAGCGGGCAGCTACATTGCCCCAGGTTTCATTGATGGGCATGTCCATATTGAATCGGCGATGGTCACGCCTGCTGAATTCAGCAATGTTGTCATCCCACATGGTGTAACGACCGTTATCGCAGATCCTCATGAAATTGCAAATGTCAGCGGATTAGCAGGCATTGATTTCATGCTCAAAGCTTCAGAGGATATTCCGCTTGATGTGTTTTTTATGCTTCCTTCCTGTGTACCCGCAACACCATTTGAAAACGCGGGTGCAGAACTAAGTGACACGGATCTTGAAGACCTTTACGCCCATCCGAGAGTGATCGGCCTTGGCGAGGTTATGGATTATCCCGCCGTTATGCAAAATCATGAAGGAATGTTAAAAAAGCTTGAAGGCGCAAGCAGCAAAGGCCATTATATTGATGGGCATGCTGCTGGATTGAATGCTGATGGCATCAATGTATACATGTCAGCAGGGATTAGGACCGACCATGAATGCATTAATGCTGAAGAAGCACTAGTTCGTCTTCGCAGAGGCATGCATGTCATGCTGAGAGAGGGATCTGCTGCCAGAGACTTAATCGCTCTCTTAAAAGCAGTCAACGAGCAAAACTCACGACGCTGTTTATTCGTGACCGATGACAAGCATCTTGACGACCTAATGAACGAAGGCAGCATTGACCATAATGTCAGAATGGCTATAAATGAGGGCGTTGACCCCATACTTGCTATCCAAATGGCCACTCTGAACGCTGCAGAATGCTTTGGCCTCAAGCATAAGGGCGCGATCGCTCCAGGTTATGAAGCGGATCTGCTGTTTCTAAGCGATCTGAATACCATTAACATCGAAAAAGTCATGAAGAGCGGCAAACTTGCTGCAGAAGGCGGAACCATCAAACATCCTGCCAGGAGCAATATGGCTCCTGCTCCTCCTATCATAGACAGTGTCAAGATTAATCGTTTAAGTTATGAGGATCTTAAGATATGCATTGGAACTGGCGATGCCCAAATTATTGGTATTATACCGAACAGTATTGTTACCAAGCACCTGGTGGAAAAACCGGATAATCTCAAAGGCTTATTCCAGCCCAACCCTGAAAAAGATTATTTGAAGCTTGCCGTGCTTGAGAGGCATAAAAACAGCGGTAATCTCGGCCTGGGCATAGTAAAAGGGCTGGGCATCAGCAGAGGTGCAATTGCTTCAACCGTGGCACACGATTCCCACAATATCGTCGCAGCCGGCACCTCTGATGAAGATCTGCTGCTTGCGATTGAACATACTGCAAAAATGAAAGGTGGGCTCGCAATTATACAGGATGGTAAAGTCCTCGCAGATCTTGCCCTGCCGATAGCCGGCCTGATGACAGATCAGGATTCTGCCTTCATCTGCAAACGTTTATCAGAATTAAATCAGGCGCTTCGAACAATTGGCTGCAGCATGCAATTTAACCCCTTTCTAACACTATCGTTTTTGGCTCTCCCTGTCATTCCTGAGCTTAAGCTGACGGATAAAGGCCTGTTTTCCGTAAAAACTTTCCGCCACATATCGGTTGCTGAACAGACTCTGCAATAAAAAATGAGGCCGGGATAGACTCCCGTCCTCATTTTATTTTTTAGCTCTGTTAAAGCTGATTATTTGTTGATATTTGGACCCTGTTGCTGGAGTGAAGGAGTGAGATCCTTGAAAAAGCATTCGCATTTCCTTCTTGCGGTGTTCATTCGGAGATGCTTAATCATCGGCCAGCGGGAGAAGCGGAGACAAAAGGAGACCCCCCGCAGGCTTAATGCTTGATGAGCGTCGGATCGCCCGCGGTCCGCTCAGCACCTGGAGCGGAAATCAACAGGCAAGTTTAGCAGTGCCTATTTTTTAGTAACTTGCTCATTTCCTAAAGACAATGCCGTCCACGCAGATTCGTCAGCAAAATACCGGCTCCAGCTAGCAACGCCGGCCAATTTGTATTTTCTTGCTAAATCAGCTCGTTTTTTCAGGGATAATTCATCTTCGAGCCATATCCTGTACGTGGTTTGATCTTCTTCCGAATAATGCTCAGCATAATTTTGTCCGCTTGCATTATCATAAGCTGGACTAATCTTGTTCTCATTAAGCCATTCTTTTACTTTATTCATGGATAAAGCCTTGGATGACACTTCACCAGACTGTTTTTGTTCCCATAGCCTTGCATATAAAGGAACTCCCAATATTAGTTTTTCATTAGGTACTACCTCCAGAAGATTTTTAAGGTTTTCCTCCACCCACGGAAGGCTCGCCACACTCCCGGCAACCGGAGAACTTCCCCAATGTTCATCATAAGCCATGACCACCATATAATCCGCTATCTCGGCAAGTTGATCCCGTTCATAAAAAGCTGACCAATTTCCGCTGGATGAAATGAAGGTAATATCCATTGACACAATCAAACCTGCTTCATGAAAATAAGGAGTTGCTTCACGGACAAACTGCGTAATTAGAGGCCCATCCACCGGGTTGACATTTTCAATATCAAGATTGATTCCGCTTAGTTCATACAGCTTGCTGAAATGAAGCAGCTGGCGAATCATGTTCTGCCTTGACTCGAAGGACTGGAACGCTTCATGGGTCAAAAACGGATCAAACGCATTTGAGAACAAGCCCCATACTTGGTAACCCTGCTGCTGTGCCCACCTTGAAAACTCAATCGAGCCGCGGTTCTTGATAGAGCCATCTTCCTTAGAAAGTTCAAACCAGGTTGGAGATACGACATTGACACCAGGCATCTTTGGAATCTGCGAAGTATTGGGATTATGCGAATAAACGGCCTCCCAGGTCAACTGGATAGGCCCTTCAATTCCTGGCACATGTTTCACCTCTTCCTCAATAGCAATAGAAACTTGCTCTGTTTTACCTTTTACGATGTATTCTTTGTTTAGATAACCAGCTGTCCCATCTTTTTTTCTAACAAAATAGTAATCTTCTTTAACATCCTCAACCAAAATTTCCTCTTTTGGGGAAACAGAAGCTGTATACGGTGACTGCAAACTGGCTTCAGTGCGAAGGCGGAGCATTTCTTCATGAATTTCTTTATCAGCTACTTTTCCGGCAGCCAGCTCCTCTCCGTCTTTTTGCACCCATATAGTTCCTGAATCCGCAAGAATCGAATATGTTATCGGGTAATAAGTTAAAAGCGGCTCAATCGCCAGATATTTTTCTCCTCCATGTTGTTTAAAAACACTAAAATGCAGCTCGACTGGCTTCTCGTTAACGTAATATGTAAGAGATTCAGATGGCATCTGCACCACTTTATGTTTAGTTGCTATAATAATTGACTGCGATTTTTCATCAAAAAGGATATTCTCATCGATAAACCCGTTTAAAAAAGATAGCGGCAAATAAACTGCTTCTCCTTCAATTAGGGCATTGCCCTGCTGCCTTCCCTCAAATAAAATGGGATTTTCACCTTTAAAATAAGGTGCTTTTTCCTTTGATGCAAAAGGATATATCAGCATAAACACACTGGAAAGCATCAGTATACAAGCGAACAAAAGCCCCGCAAAAATAAGCTTTTTTACTGGAGGCTTTTGCTGGTTTGTTTCAATATGAGCCATTGCCATTTCCTCCCCTATAGCAATCGTATCGAACTGTTCATAAAATGGGAAGAAATTTAGAACGGCATCAGGTTCGCACTAATTTCTTTTCCCCCTTATATAACGAACGAAATATAAGAAAAGTTTCGAAATTAGTGCAATTTAGCAGCAATTTTTTTAATAGGTTGTAAATTGAGTAAGTTTTTGCAACCTATAGGTAATATATTTTAAAGCTGGCAGCTTTTCATTCGATTTATAATCATTAGTATATAACGCTCCTTTATTTTCCCATAGTCTATGAAAATAAGCATCCACATCCTGCATGACTTTCGATTGGGGAGGAGCGATAATTTTTAAATCTGTTTCCAAATTCAGGTCATCCAAATTTCTCCTCGTAAAATTAGCTGACCCCGCGATTATAATGCTATTTTCTTTTCCGGTTATATACATTAGTTTCGGATGATATTGTTCAGTACCTGTGTTATACCAGCGGATCTTAATATTCTCATTGCCGAGCTTGTCCAATTCCGCTGCCACTGGGATATTCGGAAGGCCAACCTTTTCCGATCCAAATGCGTTCTGATTGGGATCGAGTATCATTTTAACCTTTACTCCCCGGTCAGCAGCATCTTTTAAAGCCTTAACCACTTCCCGGTCTGCCAGATAAAACATGCCCAGCCAGATAGTTTCACCTCGCTTCGCTTCATTAATCTCTTTGACAATATGTTTATATATTTTTCCTTCTGTCAGTACCTGAGCCTTCGCTGTACTGTTTTCTCCTTTTGTCAGGGACTTAAAAGCTGGAAGATTGCCGGATGCTGAATAGTCTACAACTGCCTGTTCGGATTTAACCAGGTCAGACAAAATAGGCCCCTTCACTTCAAAAGCTATATTTGAATGGAACCCGCTTGCATTATGTGGATTCCCGGATGTAACAATTCCTGTTTTTTCTGTTACAAATACCTTTCGATGATTTGCTTTAATGTTCATAAGATCCAGATAAGAACGGAATGTTACATCTGGTGCATTCTTGGCTAGCGGATTAGGAAGCCACCCTTCTCCACCCTGGCCGAACCATTGTAAGAACACACGCCAAAAAGCGGAATAGATTGGATTTGAATCTCTTAAAGGTATAAGTGCAGTAAAAACTACATTTACTCCATTCTCTTTAAGTTCCTCAAGTTCCGGTATCCTATGGGATCCATAGGTGCTGTTAATACGATCCGTAATAACAGTGATCTCCATATCCGGGTATTTTTCCTTTTGGGCAATAAGTTTGTCTGTTATTTTGCCGCTTATATCCGGAAAATCCTGATCGCCATCATGATAGCCATTAAATAGAAACATATCCATCACAATGAAATCTTCTGCTTCTCCAATCGCTTCAGTTATGCGCTGAAATATTTGCTGATCACTTTCCCTCTTGCCATTTTTCTTTTCATAGGTAAGATCATATAAAAATTGAACATCTTCGACAGGAAAAATATCTCCCTCGAAAGAAAGACCTTTTGGCAATGGTTTATTGCTTTGAAAGATAATAGTTGAAATTAAAATAAGAATCAGGCTCAAAACGGGAATCCATAATCTTTTTCTTTTAATAAAACCCTGAACCTTTTGCACTAAGAGTCCCCCTACAGTCAGATACCTATATATAGACCATTTTTGACCAATGTAAACGCTCCTATGCTTCTCAAAGCAAAATAAAAAGACGGAGGATTGTGCCTCCGCCTTAAAAACTGTCCCATTGGCTCAGTTGCCATTTACCCTACAAGCTTAACAAGCATATGTGACAGCTTATGTTTCTCCTCTTCAGTGCCTACCTTCCAAAGTTCCTGAAGCAGCTTCTCTTCACGATTACGGGGATCCTCTTTAGATGCTAAATAGTCACCCACTTTTTGGGCTGTGTTGGCAAGCTGTTCCTCACCCATGCCCATCTTTTTGCCCATTGAAACTTTTCCGCTTAGATAATCTTTAAATTCATCAAAGTTAGAAAGAATTTCTTCCTTCTTTTCACTTCCCATATTGTTAAGTTTTTGTTCCACATTTCCTGCTTGTCCATTTGTATTATTCATGTTTTGTTCCATCCTGCATCTCTCCTTTTTAATGGTTTGATTGCTGTGACAGTTAATAATTACCCGAATATTCCTATATCAAACAATTTACAGAGAGTTTGACCTTTAGGCTGCGTATAATGAAAAATATATGGATAACTTTTCATTTGCACATGGTATGCAGCTTTGCTGACATGGTACAATATAGTAACGATGAATGTGTGAAGGAGAGTTTTCATGATTTATGGAATTATTATCATTTTAGCTTATTTGCTTGGCTCCATTCCTTCCGGTTTAATTGTGGGGAAAGCATTTTATGGAGTGGACATCAGGGAGCATGGAAGCGGTAACTTAGGAGGAACCAATACTTTTCGGACTCTCGGCGTCAAGGCCGGGATGATCGTAACAATAGCTGACATTTTGAAAGGTACCCTTGCAGCCGTTCTTCCCTTTATTTTTGGATCGGACATGCATCCTTTAATGGCTGGTGTTTTTGCAGTAGTTGGACATATGTATCCCCTGTTTGCAGGATTTCGCGGCGGAAAGGCGGTCGCAACATCAGGCGGCGTGCTATTGGCCTATGTACCTCTTATGTTTCTCATTATACTGGGTGTTTTCTTTTTAAGCCTATACATAACGAAGTATGTATCACTAGCTTCAATCATGGCTGCAGTGGCCTCAATTATTTATGCGCTGATTGTTTGGGATATACCCCTTATTATCGTTGTATCCATCCTTGGCTTCTTCGTTATCTACAGGCACAGGGCAAATATCAAGCGGATCAGGAACAAAACAGAACCAAAAATTAAATGGCTTGGTTAATAGAACAAAAAGCAGCAGAATTGTTTCTGCTGCTTTCTCTATTCCACTCGTGTAATACCAAAGTCTTTTAAAGCCTGCATAAGATTATTATACATTTTTACTTGGTCAAAGCGGATTCCTAATGTGACGATTGAATGTGCCAGTTCCGGCCTCATCCCTGTTAAGGACACTTCTACCCCTGTCAGTTCTAGGGCATCAATGATTTTAAACAATTCCTGCGCAACCATCGTATCTACAACCAAAACACCAGATAAATCAACGATTAAGCAATTGACTTCCTTCTCGCTGCTTTCCCTTAAAGAGTGCTCCATCAGTTTTTTTGCACGATGTGTATCGATATCGCCAATAAGCGGAAGTACAGCCACTGCGTCCGTTATTGTTATGATCGGTGTACTTAATTCATCGATCATTTCCTGCTGTGATCGCATTCGTTTAACTGTATAAGCACTATATGATACAGTAAATCCCTCTATCATCCCATCCAGAGCAATATCTACCTTCCTTCCCAGCTTTAATGCTTCTGAAAGGTCAATATTATTTTCCAGAAAAAACCTCTCAAGATAATCCCAGAGCACATCTCGAAAAACATTAAACTGGGAAATGGATCTTGTAAGGCCGATATCAATCCTTGCCCTTCTTTCACCTGCTTCCCTGCTCCATGCTTCCAGGTTCCCCTCATACTCGCGGGAAAGACTATTAGCAATAACTTTAATAAGTTCATGATTGGAATCAATTAGCTCTTTTACAATCTTTTGCGGCATATGATTGGAATAAATGGATGAGTCATCCTCTCCCCGCCTTATAGATAGCCACTTTTCAGTAATCGTATCGCTATTTTCAAGTAGATAATTTTTTAGTTTTTCATTTGCTGTCATTCTATTTGCTCCTTCAAAGCCGTATCGTTTTGTTGATTCTGTGTTTTTAATAATATTATACTAGTCATATAGACCTATTCTGTATCAATCTAACATAAATCGATGCCTGCGATTTTAATTAATTTAGACAATATTTAAAGCTTACTATTGATTTTGGCATCCTGTTAATTTTAGCGGATGGCGTGAGATCCCCGCGGGAGAATCAAGTCAAGGAGAGATTTCGCAGCATTTCACGTCAATAAGCATCGGACCGTCCTGCGTTTTGGTGCGTGCCTGGAGCGGAAATTACAAGCTAGTTTAACAGAGCCTTATCCTTTTTTACATAAAGAAACATAATCTGCTATCATTCGCCATACATTAGTTTAGGGCTGATAAATCACTTTTTACTTACCACAAAATGATATTTATAAACTTTGAAAAAGCGGCTTCAGCCAAAACACTTTTATAGTTAGGATGATTAATTAATGTATTTAACAAAGAGTTTATTAGAAAAAATGCCTTTTCCCTATTTTTTAATAAATGAAAAATACGAGATCCTGTCTGCTTCATTGGATGTAGATAATAAGTTGACTGGGCAATTATTTACAAATTTTTTGGCAACCGATGAAGTTATCAGCTTTAAAGAAAATTTAGACAGGAACGGATATAAAGTAATTAAAGTAAGAAAAGAGGATAGGTATCTGCCTCATCGAATATATGTGGTTGAGGATGAAGAAGACCGTCATCACCTATTCTGTTTTCCTCTATCCATAGAAGACCAGGAATTTAAGAAAACGGCTGATCGGGTCGAAAAGAAGCTACTGCAATTTAATGTTCAACTGATGGAAAAAAAGCAGTACTTTGAACAAACAGCAAAAGAAATTCATGAAGCTTCACTCACATCCGAATATATGTCCAACGTTGGAAAGCTTGCAGCTGGCATTGCACATGAAATCCGGAATCCCCTAACGACAGTTAAGGGTTTTATTCAGCTTATAAAACCTTATTTAATTGATATTGGCAAAGAGCAATATGCTGACATCGCATTGGAAGAGATAAATCGCGCAAACGATATTATTTACGAATTTTTAAACGCCGCTAAGCCCTCGGAGAAGAAGAAAACAGAAGTATGGCTCAACAAACTTATCCAAGAAATGACCTTATTATTTGAAAGCGAAGCACATCTTCATAATATTAATTTTTCCATACAGCCTTGTGATGCAAATCCATGTGTTCTTGGTGATAATAACCAGATTAAACAGGTGTTGGTAAACATTTTAAAAAACGCGTTAGAAGCCCTTCAAAATGTTAACAGGTCTGATAGCATGATCCGAATATACGCTGAAACAAAACAAGAAAAAGCCTATATAATTGTGGAGGATAACGGTCCGGGGATGTCACAGGAGACTGTGGACCAATTATTCGTCCCTTTTTATACAACTAAAGCAAACGGAACGGGCATTGGCCTGTCGATTTGCAAGAAAATCATAGAGGAACATGGCGGAAATATAGTCCTCTACTCCCACCCTGGTTCGGGTACAGTATTTACGATTGAACTTCCCCTATTTTCAAACCAGAAATAAATAGGACTATCTTTGTTCGTTAATTTGTCAAAAAATAAAGAAAATTCCCTTCCGTTAGCTAGTAAACTAAAAGTAGAACAATAATTGAATTAGCGGAAGGTGAGTTTGATGAAAAATACAGAAATGATCAAAGAGCAAAGCTATATTTTCACCACTTCTGTCATCGAAGCTTCCCAGAAAGAGGATTTCATAGTTGAACTTTTTGAATTTTGTCTTGAAAGGGATAGTGAAAGTTTACCATTCAAAGTTTTGACTAACTTTGATGAACTAATTGATTTCATTGAAGAGATGGATTTGAATTAAAAAAGCGATGCCACCGGCACCGCTTTTAGTATTTGGCTCTGTTAAAGCTTATTGTTGTTTTTAACACCCTGATGATTGGAGCGGAAGGCACTAATCCCGCGAAAATGCATTCGCATTTTCTTCGTGCGGTGTTTATTCGAGGATTCTTACTCAATGTCCTGCGGGAGTGCGGGATCAAAGGGAGACCCCGCAGGAGCATAGCGACGAGGAGCGTCGGACCGCCCGCGGCCTGCAGCGGAAATCAACAGGCTAATTTAACAGAGCCTAGTATTTAAAAATCAATGATTAAATTTTTAACAACTGAAAGCGCCCTCTTCCAAAGACATCTTCAACATAGTCAAGTTTGGTGCTGTCAAAATAAACATAGTCACGATCATGGATAAGCACATCTATCCCTTCTATCTCCAGCACTTTATCCTCATTTAACGGCTGCTCTTCCAGAGACAGCTTTAATTGTGGACCGCCTCAGCCAATTCCCATGGAAAGCCGTACATACAATTGTTCCGCTGGCTTACCTTTCTTCTCATTTTCAATGGCATTGGAAAGTACATTTATCGTATTGCGAGTCATCTTAAACATCTAATTCACCTCTATAGATATTTTTCTTTATTTTACCCATGAATGGGTTAAAGAAACGACAAAAACAGACAAAAATAATTAAATTTTAAAAATATAGAGAAAAATATATAAATTTATATTATATTAAATTTAAGACCAATTTTAAATCTTAATGCTTCCATGTTAAGGGGATAACTTTTATGAAAATGAGAAAGACGTTCTTGCTTACCACACTTCTTTGCACAGTATTAGTTTTACTTTCATCCTTTCTGATTTTTAAAATGTATACGGAAAATAAGGCTGCCGCAGCAGTTAAAAAACCTGCGCAATTGCATTATCAGTCCCGGGAGTCTGTTATGGGAAACAAAGGGCTGAAAGAGGAGGCAACTATTGGGGCAATTGGTGATATCCTGATCCATGATTGGGTTTATAACGATGCAAAAACAAAAGCAGGCTATGACTTCAAGCCAATGTTCGAGCATATGAAACCATTACTGGGGGAGCCTGATCTTCTTCTTGCGAATCAAGAAACAATTTTGGGCGGAACGGATATTGGTGTTTCCAGTTACCCAATGTTCAATAGTCCTCAGGAGGTGGGAGATGCCTTAATCGATGCAGGGATTGATATTGTTTCAACAGCAAATAATCACTCACTGGATAAGGGTGAAAAAGGCCTTAAAGCGTCCCTTGACTATATGGATCAAATTGGATTGCCGCATGTGGGAACAAGCAGGTCTGCAAGCGAACGGAAAACATTAAAAGTCATGAGTAAAAACGGGATTAATATCGCTTATTTATCTTATACCTATGGCACAAATGGCATTCCTGTCCCCAAAGGAAAGGATTATCTTGTTAATTTAATTGATAAACCTCTCATGCAGGAGGAAATTCACCGAGCTAAAAATGAAGCAGACATCGTTGTCATGAGCCTGCATTGGGGAAATGAATACCAGCTCCAGCCTACGGATGAGCAAAAGGAGCTTGCGAAGTTTCTTGTTGATGAAGGTGTCGATATTATATTTGGCCACCACCCTCATGTACTCCAGCCCATGGAATGGATTGAAGCTAAAGATGGACGAAAATCCCTAGTCGTATATTCCCTTGGCAATTTCCTGTCAGGCCAAATGCGTGATTATAAAGATATTGGCGGCCTGGCAACAGTGCATATCACTAAATATATTGACCAAAAGGGCGTCAGAATCGAACTTACCAATCCAAGTTTCTTTCCAACCTATGTAAGCAATAAACAGCTAAAAAATTACCGAATCGTCCCCTTAAAGGATGCTGGCAGCTATGGACTGAAAAATGCAGATTCCAAATACAAAGAAATTCAGAAGCACATGCTTGGAAATCTTCAATAAAGCGCCTTGACCAGGCGCTTTTTCATGTGGGATAAGTGGTAAAATAATCTTTAGATCAAAGGGGTGATGGTGATGGAAGATTCTCTTTTTAAGAAAAAAGATTTTGCCTATTTACAGCTGAGCATTTTTCTGGCTGTTCTTCTGCTTTTACAAAATAAACTTTTTACTTTTGCTTTTATCCTGTCTTTTGCACTTATTATTTTTTTAGTAGTAACTTCCCGGCAAGAACGTGTTTTTTCCTGGACGATTGCCGCTTATTTAGCCGGCAATCTTTTAATTTTATATGGAGACAGGCTGCTGGATGAACTGCCCCTTCAAACCTATATATTATTGATCCTTAACCGTGTTCTGTTAATAATACCTATCCTGCTTCTTATATATGTTAGTAAGAAATTTAATAAGTCGGCAAATCGCTATTGGCAAAAACCTAGCTGGGATACCCGAATTTATTTTCCATTTATATGGAGAGGGTTCCATTCGCTGCCGATTATAGCATTTTTGATTATAGCTTTGTTTATGAATTGCGTTATTTTAGCCCCTGCCATTTTTTTAGCTAATATTCCTATTGGGACTGATTTAATTGTATTCCTGATTGGCTTTTCCGCTGTAAATGCATTTATGGAGGAATTCTTATGGAGAGGTATTCTATTAACTAGAATGGCAGACCTGGCCGGAGAAAAAGCAGCTGTCATTTTTTCCGGAATTTCTTTTGGATTTTCCCACTTGATGCTTGGTTACTCTTTAGCTGTATGTCTTTTATTTGCCTTAGGAGGGGTATTCTATGGAGCCATAACGGTCAAATCGGGCAGCATAATCCCCGCTATACTCTGGCATAGCGCAGTCAACGTATTAATGATCCTTAGCGGCTTCATCCCATTTCCAGGATAAAAAAAGGAGTACTTGCATTTTCTATGCAGATACTCCTTCTTTATCTTAGTGCGCTCCTCCAAAAATCATTTCCTGCAGAAAAATCATTCCTACAGAAAGCAAAACCAATACCGCTATCAAAGGGACAAAAAGATTTTTATTTTTATGAAAAACAGAAACCAGGATAAAATACAAAAGTGCAGAAACTGCTACAAAGCTCCCTGCTTCTATTAGTTTTTTTGCACCGCTCGTTTGGATAAACATTTGCAGGGCAATCCCCGCAAACAATATGACACCCAAAAGATTAAAAAACCGATAGGAAGTCATCTTATCACCTCTTAAAAAGAATTTTTTGTATTGCCAGAAAACCTGATTGACTGCTGCAAATTGAATTATTCGCACTTAAATAGAATCTAGCCTATAATATTACTATCACCCCAGAGGAGGAGTTTCAAAATGAAAATACATATTAACGATCAAGCTTCCGCATGGTATCAAGAAGAAATGCTCTTGAATAAGGGTGACTACGTCCGTTTTTTTGCAAGATACGGTGGTTGCAGCACCGTCCAGCAGGGGTTTTCACTGGGCGTCTCTAACGAACAGCCCCACAATGCAGGTGTACAAACTGAAAAAGATGGGATCACATATTTTATAGAAGAAAAAGACATTTGGTATTTCGATAATCATGATCTATTCGTAGAATTTAATGAAAAAGCGAAGGAACCTGAATTTAAATACGATAAGTAAGAATGGAAGCAGACCAGGTCTGCTTCTATTTTATGTAATAGATCAAGTAAGTTGGTTCCGTATTACCGGCCCTTATAGTGGCCATTTGAATATTAGTTGCTTCTATGGGCTGGAAATAACGCTGCTCGTAAATTTTTCCATCGTTTGCGGCTTCTTTTGCGTCCGGCAGAATGTTATTTGCTTCCGCTTGATTAGTTATCACGTCTTAACAACGTTTTGCGCAATATTATTTGTTAGCGTTTCGTCTCGTCATTTCCAATCGTTTTAATTGATCTAAGAGCTGTTCCTTCTCCAGAATTTCTGCCTGTCTTTCACCGATTAAATCAAAGTGGGAGTAGCCATCTTTCCTTAGGTCAATCCATTCTTGCTTTAGTCCATGTTTTTCTCCCCATGCGATTAACTTCTTCAAATCTGAACAGCCGACCTTTGTGACTGTTTTACATCCGGGGAAGCGATCATCAATCCAATAATGGGTAAGAAAGGCAATTTCGCCTTTGTCTATTTTCATTTTCCATTCACGAAGGTCTTTTTTTCGAAGGCCGAAAGCCATTTCATTCTCCATCCTTTATTATAAGCAATCCAAAAAATTAGTTTATAGCTTCTTCTTTCTGCTTTTTAGCTTTTTCGTATGCTTCGTGCCAATCCGGAAACTTCTTTTTGATTGAAATCGGCCTGAAGGAATCCTTTTTGACGCATACGTGCTTCGAAGAGCCTGTGACTGAAAGCTCTCCATCGTCATTAAAAATTTCATAGCCATAGCTGACACGGAAGCCGTCATATTCTTCAATCCATGTCTTAATAGTAGCTATTTGCCCGTAACGGAGCGGCTTTTTGTAGGAAGCCTGAATATCCAGAACGGGAGAAATGATTCCGTCCTGTTCCATTTCTGCATAACTGAATCCCAGGTCTTTTATGATTTGTGTCCTGCCGAGTTCCATCCAAACCAGGTAGTTTGCATGATAAACAACGCCCATTTGGTCCGTTTCTGCATATCTGACTTCCACTTCTTTAGTTGATATTAACATTGCTATTCCCCTTTTCCCATCTTATTTAAAGCTATCTCGAAATCCTCTCTCTCCAGTATGCTAACCTGCTCATTGTCTTGATCAATGCTCAGTTCTGAAACAATTCTCATCGCCTGCGCCTGGATTGCTTCATCTGCAAGGTTTGCAGCAAAACGGCCGTTCCCATTTATAGTTATTTCGGATAAAATACTTATCAGATAACTTTGTGCCTGCTCCGTTAGCCTGTATTCATATTGATCAGCGTATGATACGATGATTTCCAAAAGCTCAACGGTGGAATAATCTTTGAAATGAAAGAATTTTTTAAACCGGGACTTTAACCCTGGATTGCTTTTCAGCAGCTTTTCCATTTCATTTGGATATCCAGCTAAAACAACGACAAGGTTTTCATTATGTTTGGTCATTTCATCCACTAATGTATCAATAACTTCTTTTCCAAAATCACCTGATGTTTCGGATAACAGAGAGTATGCTTCATCTATAAAAAGAACTCCGCCCAAAGCTTCTCTTATCTTTTTCTTTGTTTTTATAGCTGTTTGGCCTACATAGCCAGCAACAAAATCTGCCCGGCTTGCAACCATTAGATGCCCTCTTTTCAGAAAGCCGCAATCCTTCAGCAGTTCCGCATATATTTTTGCAACCGTAGTTTTACCCGTCCCCGGATTACCTGTAAACACGGAATGCAGTTGAATCGGAACGACAGGCAGTCCTTTCTCGCGGCGTATTTGCTGCATCTTTACGAAAGAAACAAGATTCCTAACCTCTGCTTTAACCGTTTCGAGGCCAATTAATTGATCAAGCTGCTCCTGAGGATCCCGTTGTTGTTCCACTTCTTCGCTTTCAAAGTCTTCTTTTTCAAGAAGTGTGTATGCCATGATGTTTTGGTCGTTTTTTGATTGGGAACCTTTTTTGAAAATGGCATCTAAAACTATATTTCTGACTGTCCGGGCATTGCCAAACGTGTCATCCACCCGCTCTTTTTCAATCCGTTTGCCAAGCTCTATTTTTGCACCTTCTGTTAGGACATAGTCATTATCATCTGCAAGCTTTTCTGCAATCATAAGAAGCTCCTCATTTGAATAATCAGGCAGTGCAATAAAGTTTGATTCTGGAAAGCGGCTCCGCAGACCGGGATTGCTGTCCAGAAACTGCCTCATTTCCTCAGGATAGCCGGCCATTATAACTGCAAACTTGCCTCCGTATTCTGTCCCCGTCATAAGTGAAACGAGTGTATCGATTGCAGTTTGTCCATAGTCGCTTCCAGTCTGTCCTTCCCGCTTTAAACTATAGGCTTCGTCTATAAACAGAACTCCGCCAATTGCTTTTTCAACGGCAGACCTGACATTCTCTTCCGTTTGACCCACAAATCCACCCACTAGCTGTGAGCGATCAGCCTCGATTACTTCTTCACGCGGCAATACGCCAAGACTGTGGTAAATCTTAGCCAACAATCGTGCAATCGTTGTTTTTCCTGTTCCCGGATTACCCGTCAATATCATATTAAGGCTAAGCTCATCTTTCGTCTGAAAACCGAGTAATTTCCGTTCGCTTTGATATTTTAAGAAACGGTAAAAATCATGAACCCTGCTCTTGACGGTATTTAATCCAACCATTTCATTTAACTCATCCAGTGGATCTTTTTCTGAATCTGTCTCATCTTCATCAGTTTTAAATACTTCTTTCCATTCTTCTTTTAGGTGTTTAATCTCCGTTAGATGCTTTTTCATATCAGTGTAGTAAGTCGATGTATGAAAAACTCCGGAGATGGATTGTTCATATTCTTCTGAAGCCTTTAAGAGCAAAGCTGTTTCTTCAATTGCTTTCTCAAGGATTGCAGAAAGTTTTTGGTATTCAGGACCCTGATAAGCTTTTATTTTCTTATGAAGATCATCCAGTTCATCATCAGCTTTATTTATAAAACTGCGGCATATTTCTATAAACTGTTCTGCAGTTTTCTTTTTTGCGGCTCGGTTATCCGTTTCTCGAATCGGCGGAAAAGTCAAAGCCTCCAAAACCTTTGACTTGCTCTTCCAGTCTGATTTCCCCAACTGGGCAGCTGCCTTGAGATTCTCAGGATTCAAATCGACCGCCTTTTGAAGCCACGCAGTTCCAAGATTATCGCCAGGGGCTTTATGGCATCTTGAAAGACCTGCTAATGTTAATAATTCAGAAACAAGCTTTCGATCCCTTTCTTCATTTAAATTTTTTATAAAATAAAGCAAATCCGCTTCATTTTGTATGTATCCCTTATGATCAATCTCATGTTTCCATTCCTGAACCTGCTCATTAGCTGCGTTTTTCTTCCTATACTGTTGTGCCACTATTCATCACTTCTCTTCTTAGTTTCCACAACTTATCTTACCATATTTCTTCTTTATGCAATAAGGATGCGCTCTTTCTAAGGAAAAGACCTAATCAAAGGTGATCAGGTCTTTTCATAGATTTTTTATTGTTAGTTGTCTTCGTTTTTGTATCCCTTTTGCTGTGCCTGGTATTCATCCTTTATCTCGGAACGGAATGAAGCAAGACTTTCACGGCGTCGCTCATTTTTGGCTTCAATTCGGGCAGATCCTCGGCATTTGCAAACTTCATTGACTCTTCCGCTTCGTCCATATTTTCGATTGTATGGACAATCATGGATTGAAGCTTTTCTACATTATCGCTGCGGTCATCAGGATTTGGTTTGTTATGTGCCATGGTAAGTTCCTCCCTTAGATGAGTGATGGTACAAAATTAGTTTGTGAAAGAGCAGAGAAATTATCGGCGGAAAAGTGTGGGTATCTTGCCTGAAGAGAAAAAAATTTATCAAAAGAATAGAAAACCCGCCGCAGGGGGAAGCGGCAGGTATTTAACTTATTATTATTTATTCACCTTTTGTTTGTATAACTTGTGCATGCTGGCCGGATTTATCCTGCATTTTCTTGCCTTTATTGCCGCCAAATCCACGGGATTGTGTACCAATATGATTTGGAGCAAAGTGCTCTCGGTTTTTTTTCGGATTACCCATCGAAATCCCTCCTCATTAAAAGTATGGTCCGATGAAGAGGGTTTCATGAATGGGAAGTACTGCTATTCTGCTTTATCGAGACGCTTTTTTTCAAGGCGTTCCTCAATTTTATCCATTGCATCTTGATCCCTAAGTAATTGGCGCTTATTTTCTAAAACTAATTCAGCAAAGGAGCGTTTTCTTGGCTTTCTCATGAACATTCACCTTCCTTAAACAATATTGTAACAGTCATTATGTCCAAAAACCGTTTAAATTATTACAACTTTTTGAAAATTTAATCCGCTAATTCATCATACGTGAAAAAAGTTCAATTGTTTCAAAAAATGAACATTATTAACAAAATATTCAGAAAAATATAATTAGTGTTTATCCCTACCTTAAAAATCTTTCCCCGTATAATTGTCATTTAAACTTATAGACATCCTTTAACTTTTGTAATGTTCATCTTTTTTAAATAAGGCTTTGGATTCGCTGAATTTTTTCCAAAGCAACAATATTTCAGATAATAGCCACCAAAAAAAGCATCTGCCTTTCAGCGGATGCTTTCTAGTTACATTTCGTCCGTATACTGCCTCATTATTTCTATTGGCATGGCACTTAAATATTTATTCCGTATAATCCCTTTTTCATCGATAAAAAAAGTCGTGGGGATCGTTAATATTTGATAAGCACTTGCTGCTTTCTCATTCTCATCAAGCAGAATAGGAAAATTAACACGCATTTCTTTGGCAAAACCCGCCACA
The DNA here is from genome assembly GCF_058145115.1 of Cytobacillus sp. C11.1. Taxonomy (NCBI): domain Bacteria; kingdom Bacillati; phylum Bacillota; class Bacilli; order Caryophanales; family Bacillaceae; genus Cytobacillus; species Cytobacillus sp. C11.1. The sequence goes on from NZ_CM176935.1 coordinate 3,747,591, forward strand.
TCATACTGAGGATCAATATTAACAGCCAATATAGATACTTCATCACCTTTTTCAGTATAGAACTTTTGGATGTCCGGCATTTCAGCTTTGCAGGGCGGGCACCAGGTTGCCCAAAAATTTAGCATGACCTTTTTTCCAGCATAATCCGAAAGCTTAACCGTTTCACCCTCAAGATTTTTTAATTCAAAATCAGGAGCCTTTAAACCTATTCCAAGGCCAGTTTGATTCACTGGTTCCGTCTTGACTTCATCTTTCTCAACTGCCTGAACAATAACTGTGGTAACCAATACAAACAATACTACTGCTGCCATCATCTTCTTGAACATGCTCACATTCCCTCCAGCCTACAAGCTAAACAGCCTTTTGGTTTCTTGTTTGTATTGTAACCTAGAAAAGTAAAATAAATAAGGTTCTGAACAGCCAAAAAGATAACAGAAATGTGACAGTTCCATAAACAATCCCGCTTAGCCAGCTTTGTACAGCATAATTGCTCTTTCTAATTCTCCATGCAAGATAGAAAAGCGCCAGAATAATGCCTAAAGCAAGTCCTTTCGTTCCCCCTGAGAAATATAAAAGTCCAATTGGGTTATTAATAATATTTTCACTCTGGAAGAGAATTAAACTGAACTTGTATGTAAAAAAACCGATTAAAACAGCATTGACTATGTCATTTAAGAAGTGTTTTTTAAAATCCTCGTCCTTTTTCAAAGCCTGCTTTACTACAAAATAAGATATAATACCTGCCAGCAAAATAAGAATCCATTCATACTTAATTAATAATGGTCCTAGCAAAAAAGCACCCAATGATACCCCTCCAATAAACTCATCTAAAGCTAAGATACCTAATCCCGTATGTTTTGTAAAATAAAAAACCGCTATGTGACGATTCACATAGCGGCTTGAAGCAATTAGTTTGCTAATTTATCACGAAGAACCATTTGCAGGATTCCTCCGTGACGGTAATAATCAATTTCAACTTCAGAGTCGAAACGCACAAGAGCTTCAAAGGTCGTCTTGTTGCCTTCTTCATCTGAAGCTGTAACTTTTACAAAGTCACGTGGTCTTACATTTTCATCGATTTGAACATCGATTGTTTCTTTGCCAGTTAAGCCAAGTACTTCAGCGCTCTCGCCTTCCTTGAACTGAAGTGGTAGTACGCCCATCAATACAAGGTTTGAACGATGTATACGCTCATAGCTTTCTGCAATAACTGTTTTAATTCCTAATAAGTTCGTACCTTTTGCAGCCCAGTCACGAGAAGATCCCATTCCATAGTCTTTTCCGGCAAGAACTACAAGACCTGTTCCATCTTCTTTGTACTTCATGCAAGCATCATAGATAGAAGTAACTTCGCCAGTAGGCCAGTAAGTAGTAAATCCGCCTTCTGTACCTGGAGCGATTTGGTTACGGATACGAATGTTTGCAAATGTACCGCGCATCATCACTTCATGGTTTCCGCGGCGGGATCCATAAGAGTTGAAGTCGCGTGGTTCAACACCATTCTCGCGAAGATATTTTCCTGCTGGTGTATCTTTGCCGATCGCACCTGCCGGAGAAATATGGTCAGTTGTGACAGAATCACCGAACTTGCCGACAACACGCAATCCTGATAAAGGTTTAACTTCATCGGCATTAGGAGTTAAGCCTTCAAAGAACGGAGGATTCTGGATATATGTTGAATTATCATCAAATGAATATAATGGCTCATTGCTTGTTTGAATTTGATTCCAGCGAGCATTGTCATCAAACACATGCTCATATTCTTTACGGAACAATTCAGGTGTAACAGTCTGTTTAACAACTTCATTAACCTCAGCAGTTGAAGGCCAGATATCGTTAAAGAAGACATCATTACCATTCTTATCCTTGCCGATTGGTTCTTTTTGAAGGTCGATATCGACTGTTCCAGCCAATGCGTATGCAACAACTAATGGCGGAGAAGCCAGATAGTTTGCTTTTACAAGCGGATGAATACGGCCTTCAAAGTTACGGTTGCCGGATAGAACTGATGTTACAAGAAGATCGCTTTCAGCTACAGCTTTTTCGATTTCTTCTCTTAAAGGACCTGAGTTACCGATACATGTTGTACAGCCATAGCCTACAAGGTTGAAGCCAAGCTGCTCCATGTATGGTAGAAGGCCTGAATCACGCAGGTATCCAGTAACAACTTTTGACCCTGGAGCCAAAGAAGTTTTTACGAACTTAGGAACTTCCATTCCTAATTCAACTGCCTTTTTCGCCACTAAGCCTGCACCAACTAAAACATAAGGGTTTGAAGTATTTGTACAGCTAGTGATTGCCGCAATTGCTACGGCACCCGTTTTCATCTTAGTTGAATCGCCATTTGCAAATTCAACTGTGACTTCTTTGTCGATTTCTTTCTTATCCAAGCCGAAGCCCTGGTTGCCTTGAGGAGCAGTGATTGCATCATTGAATTCCTTTTTCATAGCAGAAAGCGGAATTAGATCCTGCGGGCGCTTAGGACCTGAAAGGTTCGCTTCGATTTCGGAAAGATTGATTTCAACTACATTTGTATATACTGGCTCTAGAGATGGATCAAAGAACATTCCATTTTCTTTGCAGTATTTTTCAACAATTTTGATTTGCTCTTCCGGACGTCCAGTCAGGCGCATATAATCAAGGGCTTCCGCATCAACAGGGAAGAATCCGCAAGTAGCACCGTATTCAGGAGCCATGTTAGCAATTGTAGCACGGTCAGCCAATGGAAGCTGTGTAACACCAGGGCCGAAGAATTCTACGAATTTGCCAACTACTCCCTGGCTGCGTAGTACTTGAGTTACCTTTAATGCAAGGTCAGTAGCAGTTGTTCCATTAGGAAGCTCGCCAGTAAGTTTAACCCCTACAACTTCAGGCACAGGGAAATAAGATGGCTGTCCAAGCATACCTGCTTCAGCCTCAATACCTCCTACACCCCATCCAAGAACACCGATACCGTTGATCATGGTTGTATGTGAGTCAGTACCAACAAGAGTATCAGGGAAAGTTTCGAAATCGCCTTCAGTTGTTTCAAGAGCATGAACAACATTTGCAAGGAATTCAAGGTTGACCTGGTGAACGATACCAGTTGCCGGTGGAACCGCACGGTAGTTGTCAAATGCTTTTTGAGCCCAGCTTAAGAACTGGTAACGCTCTGCATTACGTTCGAATTCAAGTTCCATGTTCGCTTCAAGCGAATCAGGAGTACCATATTTGTCAACCTGTACAGAGTGGTCGATAACAAGATCAACCGGCTTCTCAGGATTGATTTTATCAGGGTCTCCACCCATATCTGCCATAGCTTTACGCAGGGAAGCCAAGTCAACTACTGCAGGAACTCCAGTGAAGTCTTGCAGAATAACGCGTGACGGTTTGAAAGGAACGTCTACCTCTTTAACTTCTGAAGTTCCCCATTTTGCCAGGTTTTCAACATGTTCTTTAGTAATTACACGGCCGTCATATTGACGAAGTACTGATTCCAATAATACCTTAATGGAATAAGGCAATTTGGAAACATTACCTACTCCAGCTTCTTGCAGAGCACCTAAGTGATAGTAATGATAGCGCTTCCCGTCCAGTTCAAAGGATTTGCGGGATTTGAACACATCATTCTTTGCCATATGTATTACCCCCTCTTTCATTAAACATCATATACCAAGTGATAGGTAATTGTCGAAAAGTTTGAATTTTCATCCATCCTCACTTTTCTCACAATTTCTATATTAATACAACCTTTTATATAAGTAAATAACAAGAAAGTTATTGTTTCTGATAAGTTTTTCTTATAATAAATTTTATTTTAATCATTTTAAAGGTAAAAAAGCGATAAATGAAAGCGTTTTTCAATTAGCAACTAACATCTCCGCTTCTATGTTATTATGCTAAAAAAATAAATAAAGCATTAGCTCTACTTTTGATTTTCATCATAATTTGTCATAATCCAAGGAAAAATACCTTCTACGGAGGTGATTTTCTATGGCTAAACGAAAAGCAAATCATATTATTGAGGGCATGAATGCAGCAAAGGGGCAAGGCATGGGGACTGGTTACAATGAAGAATTCTCCAATGAACCATTAACAGAAGCGCAAAAACAAAATAATAAAAAGCGGAAGAAAAACCAGTAACTTAATAATAAATAATGGCTGTTTTCGCAAACTTTGTTGCTTTTTAGACAAGTATTGCGGAGAGGTTGATTTCCGCTCCAGGATGCTCGCTTTCCGCGGGGTGGGCGGTGAGCCTCCTCGGCGCGCATCGTCTGTGGGGTCTCACCTGTCCCACTTCTCCCGCAGGACTTTGAATAAGCTTCCTTGAATAAACACCGCACGAAGGAAATGCGATAGCATTTTCGAGGAGTCTCGCACCTTGCGCTCCATTAACCAACCTTATTTATCAATGTTTTATTCACAAACTTATTCAAAAACAACAATCTTTTAGAAAAAAGCCTAAATAATAAAACCCGGCTAAGAGTTTAGCTGGGTTTTATTATTTATATCTTTTAAGCCTGCTTTTAATATTGGTTTACATCTTCAACCATGGACTTCAAGTCCTGTTGGAATCTTTCCAGCTGTGCACGCTGGTGTTCTGAGGCAACTTCCAGTGCATTCTCAATTTGCGAATATGCTTCATTTACTTCCTGTTTAAGATGCTTAAGCTGGTGGCCATAGCTTGCTGAATCTTTTACAATTTCAGCGTATAGTTCCTGTGCGTCCTCCATCCCCTGCTGTGCTGCCTGAAATGCTTGCTGTTTATCTTTATGGTATGGCATACCTTATTCACTCCTAATAAAAATTTGTACCATTAAATTGCGCATTAGCAGTTAAAAATATTCCGCAAAATGGATTAGGAACAAATGTTCAATTATAGCCACATTTTGCAAGGCAATTTTATCGAAAAAAAAGCCAAACTAACACAAGAAATACAGGTGAAAATCGCCTTATTTCTCTAATATGAGGAGGGACTATAATGAACAAAAACAATGGCAAAGATATGAGAAAGAATGCGCCAAAAGGCCACAACGAAGGTCAGCCGGAGCCATTAAGCGGCTCCAAAAAAGTGAAAAACCGCAACCATACAAGACAAAAACATAATTCCCATCATGATATGTAATTAATTTAAATATAAAACAGCTGCCCTTCTGCGGCAGCTGGCATTTCGTTATAGTGAAGATAACGCGTTTAAAATGACCTCTTCTTCTTCAGCAGTAACAGTTCTTAGATCAATAAGTATTTCTTCTTTCTGAATCCTGACAATAATGGAAGGAGAAAATCCCGTTCTTAATTGCCGGCCCACATGCTCAGCTGAATTTTGCTTATGCTTTAAGACAGCAACCCATGATGGCAGCTCAACATCTGGCATTGTCCCCCCGCCTACTTGTCCAGTACTTTGCTTCATTGAAAAATAATAATTTTCCGAGGCTTTTTCCAATTTACGAAGGAAATGTTCTGTTCTTTTTTGAAGCTCTTCCCTGGTTGTCAGCACATCCCGGATAACAGGTATATTTTTCATTCCGGCCTCGCCTTTAACATAATCAAGGAGTGTCCCTTCCAGAGCTGCAAGCGTCATCTTGTCAACACGGAGAACCCGGGCAAGCTGGTGCTTCTTTAATTTTTTGATTAAATCTTCTTTGCCCGCAATAATACCAGCCTGCGGACCGCCAAGCAGCTTGTCGCCGCTAAACGATACAATATCAGCTCCCAATTTAATAACCTCGCTGACAACCGGCTCCTCTCCGATTCCCCTGCTTTTGAAATCAAAAAGCGCCCCGCTGCCAAGATCTTCGTAAAAAATAACATTCTTTTCTTTAGCTAAATCAGCAAGCTCTCCTGTACCAACTTCTTTTGTAAAGCCGATAATTTTAAAATTGCTCGTATGAACTTTTAGAATCATAGCTGTTTCTTCATTAATTGCTTTCTCATAGTCTGACAAATGAGTCTTATTTGTGGTTCCAACCTCGGCAAGCTTTGCTCCGCTTTCTTCCATAATGCTTGATATCCGGAAGGACCCGCCAATTTCAACAAGCTGGCCTCTGGAAACAATAACTTCATTATCAGCTGCGAGAGCCTTTAAAATAAAATAAACTGCCGCGGCATTATTATTCACTACCATAGCGGCTTCTGCACCAGTTAACTCTTTTACAAGGCCTTCAACATGGCTATGCCTCGAACCGCGTTCACCTTCTGCAAGTTTATATTCCAAATTGGAGTAGTTCATGGCAGTTTCAAGCATATGGGCTGCAGCATTACTGCTTAGACGGGCCCGCCCAAGATTGGTATGCAGGATTGTTCCTGTAGCATTAATTAACCTCTTAAGCGTGTAGCCATACCGATCTAGAATAGCTTCTTCGACCCTTTGAAACAGGATATCTGAAAATCCTTTCGTACCAGGGTCATCGCTGGTCCACCTGGCACTCAGTATATCCTGTCTAATATCCGAAATAACATCTTTCAGGATGTTTGTTAAATGTATAGTATCCAGTCCATGCTGGATCAATAGCTCATTGAACTGGTCTTCTTTTTGCAGCTCATGAACGGGCGGTATGTTTCTAAGTATATTATTCAAAATGATCCCTCCAACACTCGCCTGATTATTATACCATTTTTCACTTATTAGCATGGAATGAATACTATAGAAAGAAGCAAGGAGGTAATGGAATGAATAAAAAGGAAGATCTGCAGAGGTTCAATTTAAGTGAAATGGAAAAATGGATGGAGAATTTCTTCCTTGATCCTCTCACATCCTATATGGACCAGCTTACTTTTCGCATTGATTTATATGATACAGAGAATGAAATCATCGTTGAAGCACTATTAACCGGCTGTGCTCCAAAAGATGTAACCGTTTCCTTAAAAGAAAATAAGGTCATCATTAAAGCTGTTAAAAAGGAACCTCCCCTGGATAAAAGTGGCCAACCCTGTATGCGGAAAGTAGAATTGCCTTTTAAGGTGATTAATAAGAGAGTACGAGCTGCCTTTTCAAATGGAATCCTGGAGATTTTCATTGCGAAAAACGAACCTGGACCTGGCTGTGATAGAAATATAACGATTCCTTGATGCTGAGATTGAGTATGCCTATTTTTACAAATCTGTTTACATAATATTATTATAGTCTTCTCTACCCTTTAAAAAAACCTCCTCCTTATTGGAGAAGGTTTTTGGATTACCCCTGCATTTTTTCTATGATATTTTTTGCCTTTGGAAATACGCCTGTATCCAGTTTGGAATAAAGCTTTTCTCCATTGACTGTCACTTCAAAGGCTCCGCCTGAGCTAGGAATCAGCTCCATTTTCACAATACCAGAACGAAAATGATTAAAAAGTTCTTCCGCGAAACTCGCGGCTTTTGGCGCGTAGTTTCACATCATGCAAAATTCAACAGTTACTTCAAATTTCATGTTAATTCCCCCGTATGTATAGTTGCTTTATCTGTAAATATACTGACATTTTAGTACAAACAGCAACTCAGTGCAAACTATAATTGTCATATGGTGAACGGCTTGCCATTACATTAGAAATAAAGCAAGATACAAATGTAGAAAGTAGTGATGAGGTGATTTAATGAAAATACAGAAATACCTAAAGCGTTTATCTGTACCAGCAGAAAAAAAGACTGATTTGTGGTATCTGACTCAACTGCAGCAAAGCCATATGGAGAGTATCCCTTTTGAAAACCTGGATGTTACGAGAAATGTCCCTATTAAGCTTGACCATGATTCTTTTTATGAAAAAATTATGGTGCGGAACCGCGGCGGCTTTTGTTATGAATTAAACGGTCTCTTCCAGCTGCTCCTGTCAGAGCTCGGCTTTCATGCCCATTTAATATCCTGCACCGTAAAAAAGCCGGATGGCTGGGTTCGAGAAGATTCCCATGCGGCCATTCTTGTTTCAATAGATCATTCTCCTTATTTGGTGGATGTTGGTTTTGGAGATTCTGTCCGCCAGCCGATGCCTTTAACGGGAGAAGAAAATACGGATGTAAGCGGAACTTACAGGGTAAAAGAGATTGGCAATGAGACTTATGACCTTGAAAAGCTGGAGCATGGACACTGGAAAATCCTTTATCGCTTTTCCGAAAAGCCTAAACAGCTCCATCACTTTACTGACGCGTGTTTATTCAACCAAACATCTCCTGAATCTCATTTTACACATGGCGATCTAGCGACAATCGCTACAAAAAATGGACGTGTCACGCTCGCAGGGCTGACTGTCACTAAATCTGAAAATGGATCGAAAGAGAAAATGGAACTAACTGAGAAAGAAAAAAGCGATTTTCTCCTTGAACAATTTCAAATCAAAATATAAGAGGACAGCTTAATTAGGCTGTCCTTTTGTGCTCTTTATAATTTTGTCTTTAGCTTATTCAGCATATCTGCTGTCATTTTTGCCAGATCATATTCAGCTTTGAAGCCCCACTCTTCTTTCGCTGCTGAAGCATCAATCGAATTAGGCCAGCTGTCAGCTATTGCCTGACGGACCGGATCAACGCCGTACGAAATTTCAAATCCAGGGACGTGCTTGCGAATCTCAGCAGCAATCTGTTCCGGTTCAAAGCTCATCGCTGTTACATTAAAGGAATTGCGGTGAATCAATTTATCGGCATCAGCTTCCATTAAGTCTACGATCGCATTTAATGCATCTGGCATATACATCATATCCATATATGTGCCTTTATCGATATAGGAAGTATAACGGCCATTTTTAATGGCTTCGTAATAGATTTCAACAGCGTAATCCGTGGTTCCTCCACCTGGAGGAGTAACATAAGAGATTAAGCCAGGGAAGCGCAGCCCTCTCGTATCGACACCAAACTTTTGATAGTAATAGTCGGATAACAACTCGCCTGCCACTTTGTTTACACCGTACATGGTAGTCGGCCTGTGGATGGTATCCTGTGGTGTGTTATCTTTTGGCGTGGAAGGTCCAAAAGCGCCAATAGAGCTCGGAGTAAAGAACTGTGCCTTGCACTCTCTCGCTGTTTCCAGGGCATTCATCAGCCCGCCCATATTCAAATTCCATGCGAATACTGGATTGGCTTCAGCTGTAGCAGATAGAAGCGCGGCCATATGAATAACTGTGTCAATATCATATTTTTTAGCAGTTTCCAGCATGGATTTGGCATCGGTCACGTCGACCATTTCAAATGGTCCTGACTGGGCAGCTTCTGACTCATTTTTTCTGATATCTGTGGCAATAACATGATCTGTTCCATATATGTCTCTTAATTTCAAGGTGAGTTCAGAGCCAATTTGCCCTAATGCACCTGTAATCATAATACGTTTCATTGTTTTCCTCCAACCTTATCCTCTTTGCCTTAAAAAGCTGTATCTAATTACTTTTTGTTTTAGCACTGTAAACTTGCTGATTTCCGCTTAAGAAGCTCAGCCAACCGCGGATGTCCGACGCTCCTCGGCGCTATGCGCCTGCGGGGTCTCCTTTGAACCGATCTCCCGCAAGATATTGAATTCGCATCCTCTAATAAACACCTTACGAAGAAAATGCGAATGCATTTTCGAGGATCTCGCGCCTTCTGCTCCAATCAACCAAGTGCCAAAATCTTCATTTCCCTTTACAACTGCCTTTGTTTTATTAAATAATGCCCATATTTTTGCCAACTTTTTCATAAATAGCAATTGCGTTATCCAGCATCTCTTTAGTATGAGCTGCAGACGGCATGTTTCTGACACGCCCTGTTCCTCTAGGAACTGTAGGAAATACGATTGACTTTGCATATACGCCTTCTTCGTTAAGCTTTTTGCTGAATTCCTGGGTTTTAACTTCATCTCCAATAATGCAAGGAGTAATAGGTGTTTCGCTGTCACCAATATCAAACCCCAATTTCTTAAGGCCATCTTTTAAATAGTTGGCGTTTTCCCAAAGCTTTTCATTCAGCTCCGTACTTTCCATTAATAGCTCAATGGCTTTTATGCTGGCAGCTACATCCGCAGGGGTAAGCGATGTTGAGAATAAGAATGGTCTGCTGCTTACTTTAAGCCAATCAATTAAATCCTTCTTGCCGGCCACATATCCGCCGACAACACCAATTGCCTTTGAAAGTGTCCCAATTTGAAAATCAATTTTATCGGAAAGTCTAAAATGCTTAACCGTTCCTGCACCTTTTCCTAAAACACCAGAACCATGGGCATCGTCTACATAAGTGATAAGATCAAATTCTTCAGCAATTTCGACAATCTCTGGTAGCTTTGCAATATCTCCATCCATTGAGAAAACGCCATCAGTGATCACCATGATTTTGTTGTATTGGCCGGACTCCTTTGCTTCTTTCGCTTTTGCTCTTAGGTCGTCCATATCTGAATGGTTGACCCGAATAATTTTTGCTTTGGAAAGACGGCAGCCATCAATAATGGAAGCATGGTTTAATTCGTCAGAAAGAATGGCATCATTTTTGTCCATAACTGCGGAAATCGCAGCCATGTTGCAATTGAATCCTGACTGATATGCGATTGCTGCCTCTGTATGTTTGAATTCGGCAAGCTTTTTTTCAAGCCTTGTGTGCAGCTCAAGTGTTCCGTTGATTGTGCGGACCGCACCTGCCCCAACTCCATATTTTTCAACTGCTTCAATTGCAGTCTTCTTAAGCCTTTCGTCTGTTGCCAAACCTAAATAGTTATTGGAGGAAAGATTGATTAACTCTCTGCCGTTGATTTTAATAATCGGACCATTTGGACTTTCAAGCGGGTCAATCACATTATAAAGTCCTCTGCCTTTCAAATCCTCCAGGTTATCTTTTAAAAAAGAATCTAAAGTTTTGCTTGTCATTTAAAAATCCCCCTATACACTTTTTATTAAATGTCGCCAACTCATAAACAATTGTTTTTCTAGAGCGGACATCGGATTTACTGATCAGATAAGGCTATGTAAAGGTTTCTCAATCATTACTTTATCACATTTTTTTATTTTGTACACTTATGGAGGACACAGTTTTATAAAAATTTCCGTTTTATTAGTTTGTCCCTTTAACTCAAAGAGTTTCATTATTAATTAAAATTATTGCTTTTATATATATAAAATTTGGCTCTGTTAAATTTGCCTGTTGATTTCAGCACGAGGCACTCCCTTTCCGCGGGCGGTCCGGGAGCCTCCTCGTCGCTTTGCTCCTGCGGGGTCTCCCTTGATCCGCACTCCCGCAGGAGTCTCGTGCCTTCCGCTCCAATCAACAGGGTGCTAAAAAACAACAATAAGCTATAACAGAGCCAAAATTTAAAGAACACCAACCTACGTTCATTATGTTGAATAAATATACGGAAAATTGAGCTGTTTACTCTATCTAATCCAAGGGAACGAATTCAACAAAGTAAAATTGTCAGGCTTAAAGCCTATGGAGGTTAAAGAATGAAACACCCTTTAAATGTTACATCGGAAATTGGAGAGCTAAAAACGGTTCTTTTGCATAGGCCGGGGAAAGAAATTGAAAATTTAACACCCCAATATTTAAAAAGGCTTTTATTTGATGATATTCCCTTTTTGCCGGCAATCCAAAAAGAACATGATTATTTTGCAAACATTTTAAGCAATCGGGGGATTGAGGTTTTATACCTGGATAAGCTTATGACAGAAGCAATACAACATGAAGAAGTACGCCTTTCTTTTATTGAAAAGGTATTATGGGAAAGCCAATCTAATATAAACGGATCATATGAAACGGTGAAGGAGTATTTGCTATCCCTTCCTTCAGATAAATTAGTCAGCAAGGTAATGGCTGGTGTCGTGAAATCAGATATTGATCAGGAAAAAAAAGTCCACCTTCATGAGCTCATGCCCGACCATTATCCATTTTATTTGGACCCGATGCCAAACCTTTATTTTACGAGAGACCCGGCAGCAGTTATTGGTGAAGGGATTACCATTAACCGCATGCATGAACCGGCAAGGAGAAGAGAATCCATCTTTATGGACTACATCATGAATCATCATCCCCGCTTTAAAAAGCATGATATACCAACATATTTTAAGCGGGATGATATTTATTCGCTGGAAGGCGGGGATGAACTAGTCCTTAGTGATGATGTTGTTGCAATAGGAGTAAGTGCGAGAACATCCGCACAGGGAATTGAAAAGCTTGCGCGGGAATTATTCAGCCGCCAGGCATCAATAAAAAAAGTGGTTGCCGTTGAAATACCGAAAATAAGGGCATTTATGCACCTAGATACTGTGTTTACGATGATTGATCACGATAAATTCACCTACCATCCTGCAATAGAAGACAGTGACGGCAGTATGAAGATCTACATACTGGAACAAGATTCAGATCAATTAAAAATCACAGAGAAAAACTCTCTTACAGAAACGCTAAAAGAAGTATTAAATCTTGATGAGCTAATACTAATCCCATGCGGAGGGGGCTGCCCAATCGCCTCTGCACGGGAACAATGGAATGACGGCTCCAACACACTCGCCATCGCTCCCGGCGTTGTCGTCACCTATGATCGCAACTACGTCTCCAACGACATTCTCCGCCAAAACGGCGTAGAAGTCATCGAAATCCTAAGCTCAGAACTATCAAGGGGCCGCGGCGGCCCAAGATGCATGAGCATGCCAATATTGCGGGAAAATATCAGCTAATAAAATCGGGTGGTACCAGGTACCACCCGATTTTGTCGAATGATCATTAAGCAATTTCTAGTTTTATTTTATTGCCTGATGGGTCTAGGACAAAGATCCCTTCTTTTGTTTCTTCTATAGAAGTACCCATTTCTTTTAACCTTTGCAGTGTAGCTTCTTTTTTAGCCTCATCTGGCAGAACGAGAGTAAAATATTTTAGGCCAGGGCTGTTTTTTTCGGCTGGGTTTCCCCCTCTGCTTTGCCAGGTATTAAGGCCAATATGATGGTGGTAGCCACCGCTGGAGACAAAAATGGCCTGGCTGCCATATCGGTATACAAGATCAAACCCCAGACCTTTACAGTAAAATTCCTCTGTTTCTTTTAATTCTATTACCTGCAGGTGGATATGGCCCATAACCGTTCCGGCAGGCATCCCTTCCCACTCTTTGTCATTTCCTTTACTTAATAAATCGTTGGCATCCAAAGGTTCCGTTGTCATATGTACTTCACCCTCACCCCATTGCCATATATCTGCAGGGCGATCAATATACACTTCAATGCCATTTCCCTCTGGATCAGCTAAATAAATGGCTTCACTTACATAATGATCTGATGCTCCCTGAATCGGATAATTGCTTTTTAGCATATGACGAAGAAACCTTGCTAAATCAGACCGATTAGGCAGAAGCAGTGCCATATGATAGAGACCCGCAATTCCAGATTTTTTTGGCATAGCCTCCCCGGTTTTCTCAATTGTTAACAGAGGCATTTTACCATCAGCACTTAAAACTGTTTTGCTGTCGGTTTCCTTTAAAGGCTGCATTCCCAAGATATCTCTATAAAAAGTTTTGCATTTTTCCAGGTCCTTAACAAATAACCCTGTATGGCTTACGAATATCATCGGACTTTCATGAAAACCCATTTACCTTTTCCACCTCACAAATAAAATGGTTTGTTTTAAATTTTTGGATTTGTTACTTTTGCCTATTGATTACCGCACAGATACTAGGAGGACCGCCCCCGGTCCGGGAGCTCTTCGACCTGCGCCTGCGGAGTCTCCCCTTGTTCCGCACTCCAGCAGCACATTGAATCCGCATCCTCCAATAAACTCGGCATGAAGAAAAATCGAATGCATTATCGAGGTTCTCTCAGCTCCCGCTCACATCAACAAAGTGTCAATATCAATATTGAGGTTTAACAAAGCCAAATTAATAAAAGCTGTTCTTTTAAAGAACAACCTTAATATAAATATACTAATGCCCTAAAAACAAGCATCTATTTATACATTTGTGCAGTAGTTATACAAAATCGTTCTTAATAATTTATACTTATTTATAATTATTATAAAAAAGTATTGATTTTATATTGAGAAATGTTATCATTATTTTTGTAAGTAAGCTATTAAACTATTTATGAGGTGATTAAAGAATGAAAAAAAACAACAACCTTACTACTAGCTGGGGCGCACCTGTTGGCGATAACCAAAATTCAATGACTGCCGGCTCACGCGGGCCAACCTTAATCCAGGATGTACATTTACTTGAAAAACTTGCCCACTTTAACAGAGAGCGCGTGCCAGAGCGTGTTGTTCATGCCAAGGGTGCAGGCGCACATGGCTATTTTGAAGTAACTAATGACCTCACAAAATATACAAAAGCAGCTTTTTTATCAGAAGTGGGAAAGCGCACACCCATGTTTATCCGCTTTTCAACTGTAGCAGGAGAGCTTGGTTCTGCTGATACAGTCCGCGACCCGCGCGGTTTTGCGGTTAAGTTTTATACTGAAGAAGGAAACTACGACCTGGTCGGAAACAATACTCCTGTATTCTTTATACGTGATGCGATCAAGTTTCCTGATTTTATCCATACACAAAAACGCGATCCTAAAACACACCTGAAAAATCCGACAGCTGTTTGGGATTTCTGGTCCCTTTCACCTGAATCACTGCACCAGGTAACAATTTTAATGTCAGACCGCGGCATTCCTGCAACACTTAGACATATGCACGGTTTCGGAAGCCATACATTTAAGTGGGTTAATGCTGAAGGTAAAGGCGTTTGGGTAAAATATCACTTTAAGACAGAGCAAGGTGTTAAGAATCTTAGTGTAGAAGCTGCAGCTAAAATGGCTGGTGAAAATCCTGATTATCATACAGAGGATTTATTTAATGCGATTGAAAATGGAGACTTCCCATCATGGAAGCTATGTGTGCAGATTATGCCACTAGAAGATGCGAACACTTACCGTTTCGATCCATTTGATGTAACAAAGGTTTGGTCACAAAAGGACTACCCATTAATCGAAGTTGGCCGTATGGTTCTGAATAAAAACCCTGAAAACTACTTTGCAGAAGTTGAGCAGGCTACGTTCTCTCCTGGAACTCTAGTACCGGGTATTGATGTATCACCTGACAAAATGCTTCAGGGACGCCTATTTGCATACCATGATGCGCATCGTTACCGTGTAGGTGCGAACCATCAAATGCTTCCAATCAACCGTCCTCGCAATGAGGTTAAAAACTATCAGCGTGATGGCCAAATGCGTTTTGACAACAACGGCGGCGGATCGAGTATATTATGAGCCAAACAGCTTTGGCGGACCAGCAGAAGTACCGGAGCACAAGCAGGCTGCCTACCCTGTTTCCGGATTGGCTGAAAGCGTGGCATATGACCATAATGACCACTACACTCAAGCGGGTGACTTATACCGCTTAATGAGCGAAGAAGAACGCTCCCGCCTTGTGGCCAACATTGTGGCAGCTATGAAACCAGTGGAAAAAGAAGAAATCAAGCTGCGCCAGATTCAGCATTTCTATAAAGCAGACCCTGAATACGGTACAAGAATTGCAAAAGGCCTTGGATTGGCGTTACCACAGGGAGTAAAGTAATAGATTGATATATTGGGAGAAATCCACTTATATTCTCATTTTCAATCTTGAATTATCATTTAAAAAGGCATCCATTGAGTTTCTTCAATGGATGCCTTTTTTCTCAAATAAACCACGCTTCATGCAAAAGTCTTATTCCACTTTCAATGTCATCTTCTGATAAACCGCCAAATCCCAGCATAATGGTTGCATCCTTATTAATTACATCGTTCACCAGGTATGCTGAGGCAGAATAAACCTTTACTCCTTTTAACCCTGCTGCCTCAATAAGTTCAACGTCTTTGCGATTTTTCACCTTAAGCAAAATATGAAGTCCAGCCTTCTCCCCGATTACTTCTACTTTATTCCCCATGTAATTTTCAATGCTTGAAAGAAGAGTCCTATGTTTGCCATGATAGATTTTGCGCATTTTTCGGATATGGCTTTCAAATTCACCCGTTGCCATAAAACTGCTTGCAGCCTTTTGGATTATGGTCGAAACGTTTTGATGGGGAAGCTGCTCTTCTTTTTTACACTTAAGTGATAATTCCGGGGGAAGCACCATATAACTTAACCTTGCTGACGGAAGGAAACATTTCGAAAATGTCCCAAGGTATATAACCTTCTCTCCTTCATCTAAAGCTTTTAACGGAGGAATTGGCATCCCCTGATAGCGGAATTCTCCATCATAATCATCCTCTATAATGTATCCCCCAGTTTGATATGCCCAATTTAGCAGTTTTTTCCTCTTTTGAATCGATAGAATCATCCCCATCGGAAATTGATGGGATGGTGTTACATAAACAGCTTTTGTCCCTTTAATCAAAGATGCTATATCCATTCCATCGTGCTGCAAAGGGATAGGGCTGATCTTACAATTCTCATGGGAAAAGATAGAGCGGACTCCATCATAACCTGGATCCTCGAACCCTATCATTTCCTCCCTGAGGCTTAACAGTTTGATTAGCAGACTTATAGATTGCTGAGTCCCTGAAGTAATCACAATTTGCTCTTGATTGCACGTTACTCCTCTGCTCCTGTATAAATATAAAGCTATCTGTTTTCGTAACTCTGCGTCCCCTTGCTTATCCCCATAATTAAAGCTATCACTATCCATTAAATCTAGAGCCTCATTTAAATGCTTCCGCCATTTTTTCATTGGAAAACCAGGAATATCTATGTCTCCATATTGAAAGTCATATTTAAAGATTTTCTTAGTCAGTTCTATCGAATATTTCATTGGTTCTAAAGTTAAGGGCTGTTTTGGATTTATTATGTCTTCTACTGGCGAAACAAATATCCCGCTTTTAGGCCGGCTTTCTGCATAGCCCTCTGCTATCAGCTGGTGATAGGCTTCTTCTATCGTATTCTTGCTGACTTTCAAATATTGCGAAAGCTGACGGATAGATGGCAGTTTGGAGCCTGAAGATAATCGTCCGCTTTCAATTTCTCTCTTAACATACGAATAAATCTGGGAATAGATTGGTTCCCTATTATTTTTATTAATATATGGGGTGATCTCCATTTTCCCTCCATCTGACCCTTAAAAAAATATCAAAACTGTCACTTTGAATCAGGCCAAAGCTTTTTTAAAATGATTTTACCATATATAAGGAGGAAATCGAATGTATTCAATGAGACAACAAACGATGGAATGGAAGGATAAAGTAAGGATTGAAGATTTTTTATCAAAGGCTAAGGTTGGTCACTTAGGTTTATCGGATGATGATTTTCCGTATGTCATCCCTTTAAACTTCACCTGGCTTAATGGCTTTATTTATTTTCACGGTGCTTCTGAAGGAAGAAAGATTGATATTATGGAGAAAAACCCGCAGGCCTGCTTCACCGTATATGAGGAGTTGGGAACCATGTCTGATCCAGTCCCCGCCAAAACAGACACTGCCTATATGAGCGTCATGATCTTTGGAAGAACAGAAAGAGTAGCAGATCTAAATGAAGCAACTGAAGTAATGCAGAGCATGCTGGATAAATATGTGCCCGGGTATTATGCGAATAAGCTTGCAAGCACACATGTTAAAAAATACCGCTCTTCACTGGGAAGTAAGACGGCTGTTTTTAAAGTAATTCCGGAAATTGTTACTGCAAAAGAAAATGAACTGAATGAAAACACGAGATTTTTTCCCGGCAGGACTGCACTTTCTGATATGGAAAAATAATCGCGTAAAAATTCCCCCTCTCTCCAGCGGTTTCCGTCTAGTCTAACTGGTAAAAATCTAGTATCATGTAGAGATGGATTATTTATGGACAAAGTGAGGATTAAAAACAATGAGTTTATTAACTGTAGATAAATTGAGCCATACATTCGGTGACCGGACACTTTTCAAAGATGTTTCGTTCCGTCTGCTGGCAGAGGACCATGTAGGGCTTGTAGGAGCAAATGGGGTTGGAAAATCAACTCTTATGAATATTATCACTGGACAGCTTATCCATGATACAGGCCGCGTCGAGTGGACGCCGACCGTTGAATATGGTTATCTTGATCAGCATACTGTGCTTACACCTGGCAAGACGATGCGTGATGTCCTTAAAGACGCTTTCCTGCCTCTTTTTGAACAGGAAAAGGAACTAAACGAAGTAACAGCGAAAATGGCAGATGCCACACCGGAAGAACTTGAAGAGCTTCTTGAAAAAATGGGTGAAATACAGGACCGCCTTGATGCTGGCGGATTCTATTCCCTTGATATAAAAATTGAAGAAGCAGCTCGCGGGCTTGGCCTGGATGCAATTGGGCTTGACCGTGACGTTGCAGCACTTAGTGGCGGACAGCGTACAAAGGTTCTTTTGGCCAAACTTCTTTTAGAGCAGCCGCAGGTCTTACTTCTGGATGAGCCGACCAACTATTTGGATGTCGAACATATCCGCTGGCTGACAAACTATCTAAAAGAGTATCCTTATGCCTTTATGCTGATTTCCCATGATACCGAATTCATGAACCAGGTCTCAAACACGATTTTCCACTTGGAATTTTCAAAGCTAACCCGCTATACGGCAAGCTATGATAAATTCCTGGAGCTGGCTGAAATTAATAAAAACCAGCATATCAATGCTTATGAAAAACAAAAAGAATTCATTAAAAAACAGGAAGATTTCATCGCAAAAAACAAAGCTCGTTATTCCACGACTGGCCGGGCGAAAAGCCGCCAAAAGCAGCTTGACCGCATGGAAAGAATTGATCGTCCTGAAACAGCAATGAAACCGACGTTCGAATTCAAAGAATCACGCGGCAGCAGCCGGTATGTGTTCCTGGGCGAAGATTTCGAAATTGGGTATACAAATGCCCTATTGCCAAAGATGTCAATGACCATTGAGCGCGGTGAAAAGATTGCCATTGTAGGCTGCAATGGTGTCGGAAAATCAACTCTATTAAAAACGATGCTAGGCAAAATCAAGCCAATCAGCGGCAAAGTTGAACAAGGTGATTTCCTATACCCTTCCTACTTCGAACAGGAAGTAAAAGCCGAAAATATTACTCCAATTGATGACGTATGGAGTGAATTCCCTGGAATGGACCAGCATCAGGTTCGTGCAGCACTGGCAAAATGCGGTTTGAAAAACGAACATATTTCTCGGCCGATGAACCAGTTAAGCGGTGGAGAGCAGGCTAAAGTCCGCCTTTGCAAGCTTCTTATGAATGAAAGTAACTGGCTGTTATTCGATGAGCCGACTAACCACCTTGATGTTGTGGCAAAAGAAGAATTGAAACGTGCACTGAAAGCCTATAAAGGCACCATTGTACTCGTATGCCACGAACCGGATTTCTATGAAGACTGGGTAACAAAGGTTTGGAATGTCGAAGAATGGTCACAGCAGCTTAATGCGAATTAAATAAGATGATCCCCTGCCTTGCAGGGGATTTTTGTTTGGCCGATAAATTGCGCTGTTTGACCGTTAAATCCATGATTTCGGCCGATAAATTTGTAAAATCGGCCGATAACATTATAAATTGTCAGGCCAGCCCAATAGTCTCTTCCTTTGTCGATGTGTAGGCTGTTATAAGTCCCCGCTTTTATTGTAACAGCCTGCCCTATTGTATTTCCATAACGGTTACTTCTATAGACGTTTAAAAACGTCAAAAAAAAAGCCACTATTCTGTGACAAATGTACTTAAATTATTTATGTTTTGTATCAATTTCCGTGTTATCAAGACTTCGCGCCTGAAAAGAATACTCAGCCTTAAAAGAGACAGCTTCGTCCCCTATTTTTATTTCATCTTCTACCATTCCATATGATGCAGATCTATGATGTTCAGCAGTGTCTTTTAAAAGGGTTTCAAGTTCCTTCAACAAAAAATTAAGTATTTTCTTTTTCAACTTCGTTAACCTCTAGTTGTTTGACTTTGCTTAATTCATCTTTTAGACGCAAATTTTCTTCTTCCAATCTTCTGGCTTTAGAAGAAAGATAAGGGTCACTCTCCCACCAGTCAAGGCCAATTTCTTTTGCCTTATCAACTGAAGCTACCAATAATCTAATTTTAATTGTTAAAAGTTCTACATCTGCAAGAGAGATCTTTATATCACCTGCTATAACCACTCCTTTATCCAATATCTTTTCGAGAATATCCAGTATGTTGCTAGATTGGTTGGCTTGCTGTATTGCCATAGGTGTTCCTCCTCCAATTTAAAGCAGATTGCCTAATGGGCCAAGATCTATATTTAGGTCCTCATTTTCAAGTCCAAAAACCAGTTTAAGCTCCTCCATTTTTTCTTCCAGCTTCAAAAGCGTCATGCCAAGCTCCTCAATTTCAGGATCAGTTAAGCCTCCACCTTCCACTCGCCTTAATGCCTGCCGCTCCACCAGCTGTCTGATTAATTCAATTACGGTCAGCACTAATTTTGCCAAACCTTGTTCAACATTTTCCGAATTAAAATTTAATCTTTCTCCTTGCAAATATCCGGCTTGATCCACATTATTCCCCCCCATCTAAAAAGTCATTATCTGAATAGCATGCTTACTCATGAAATTTTTCAACAGCAGTAATTAGAAGCCTTAAGTCAATATAAACAAGATCAATATTGGCTATAGAAATCATCAAGTCTCCTTTAATGACAACACCTTTTGTCAGCAAGCTATCCAAAATATCCAATAAACTTAAACGCTGATCTTTAATGTAATTTGTATTCTGCATAATCTATTACCCTTTTTCACTCAAAAAATCATAAGGGGGCCATGGACCTGTTAATTCTGCAATCACGCCGATTTTTTCATATTCTTTTTGAAACTTGATCACTTCTTCTTTAAATTCATTCGCTTTCTCCTTTTCTATCAAAAAGGAATAGTTAAACGCCATTTCATCTTTCCGGCCGGTCACTTGCCTGCTCCAAATATTTTTCTTGCGATCTTGTACTGAATGTAATGTGAGATTTCTGTGCAATCCTTCCATTATACTATCTGTTTCATTTAACAATTCTTTTTCAATTTCCTGTTCAATTCTTTTCTTCAAAAAGAACTTTCTGCCTGGTGAGGCTTTATCCATTTCATCCTTTATGCTCAGAATTCTCTCATTTTCGGCAGTCACATAATTGCGAAGCAAGTCTTTGTGGAGATATATTTTAACACTCCATTCCTCTTTATTTTTTAAGAGGTTTATAAGATATTGCAGCTGTTCTTCCTTTACCGACACTTCTTGTTTTATACCTTGAATATCATGGTAAATGGTACAAAATTTCAATGGCAGGACTGCAAAATTTTTATAGTCCATTAATATCTCATGGTGATGATTAGCTTTTTCTTGCAGCCATTCAGGGTCTTGTAAAAGATGTTCAAGCCGTTCTTCAGAAAAAGTATTTCTATCTACATAACTTACTAGTGCAGAAATCTTCCCAAAGGAGATTAATAGTAAATCATTACCATCTATTCCCACTCTTTCAAAAGGCTTGTTAACAGCTTCTTTTGAGGGGATAAATCCATAAACATAGATCGCCTGTTTATTTTCCTGTTTTACCAGCACATTTACTACCTCCTTTATTAAGATTCATCTTCCAGAAGACTTAGCTCCTTTTCTTTAGCTTGCTCGTATAAATGCAAAAGCTCTTCTTCTATTTCTAAATACTCTTCTTCCTCTATTTCCCCTAACTCGTATAGAGTTTCTACCTGTATCAGCCGATTCGTGATGGAATCCAAATCATACAGATTCTTATCCACTTCCTCCTTGACTATTTCACCCACCTTAATTACTGCCTTCATTGGAAGTGTAAATAGTTTAAAAAACATTGTCATCCCTCAATTTTCAAACGAATATCAATAAAATTGTAGGCAGGCCATGGACCTGAATAATTAAAGTCCAGCTTCCCCTCCCATTTTTCATAAAGTTCATTCACTTTTTTGTCGAACAATTTTTCTGCTGAACGATCAATCAAAAAAGCTCCATTTAAAAAGATTCTTTCGTTCATCAATTCATTTTGTTTAGATTGGAATGCCAGCTCACTTAAAGGAGTGTATATTTCAGTTACTATTGTTTGCTGCAAAGATTCGAAGAAGGCATTTGCCTCCTCTCCAAGCTTAATCCTGTCATAAAAAGCAGCGTTTTCCGATTTATTATCTATCTCTCTAAGTATATGTTCAATATTTCCATAGTCACGGACCTCTTCTTCCAGCCACGCTTTCTTTCCAACCACCTTTAGGCCAACCTCAATTTTGCCCTGAATTTTTTCGAGAATTGTTTTAAGCTCTGTGTATAAACTTTTTAACAGCTTTTTTACGTCTGCAACAGACTTAAAGGTATTCCCAAAACTGAAGGGAATAACAGAATAGGTTTGCATTACCTTTGCTAGTATAGACTGGTGTGACAGAACATTTCTTTTCTTGGGTGTATATACCTTTATAGGGACACGGGCTGCGACCATGGCAATATCTTCATAATGGATGGTAAATACTTTCGATTCTTTTTGATCGAAATTGACCTTTCCAAACGTTACCGTTACCGGTTCTTTTGTTTCGATAATTCCTAAAGCATAAATACCAAGAGATTTACTCATTTTTTGCAACACCCTTAAGTACAGCAGAATATACAGGCAAAGTTCCTGGTGTTAACACAGCATTTGTCCTGCAATCAAAGTGACCGTGTAAATTTAATTGTTGTTTACTTTTTGTCATTTTTCCTCCCCCATATGTTATTCCGGAATGGCACTTCTTGAACGGAGGCAAATTCTTTTAAACGAAATAATATCTAATTCTTTATCCATATAAACCTCGTATTCACCCAATAATTGATCTTTCGCATGGGCAATCATATAATCTTTCTCCTCAACTACTTCCACACACACTACCCAGCCCGAGTCACACGATTCAAATTTGGTTATTTTGTGTATTGGCTGGATATGGTTATTGAAAAATGAATGTACAGCTTCTAGTACCTCAATGATTTTCATTTTGTCACTCCTATTCTTCAAATCAAACCAAGGCACCTACAATGCCTTGGCTTCATTATAATTATGTGGGAACGGGATTACTGTCCTTCAACAATCCGACTGCATTTGCGTAATTTAGCCATGTCGAAACACTCGCGATAACGACACGCGCTTCAATTGTAAGAAGTTCAATCCCTACAAGGCTTACACGTACAAAGGCATCAATTACAATTCCTTTTGTCAAAATCTTATCAATGATCTCTGCAAGGCTTGAAGACTCTGTGCTTTTTTTAACAGCCAATGTTTTCCCCTCCTTATTAATAGTGTAGAAGAGAGGCAATTTTGCTTTATCATATGGGCTCGAATCAAAATTTGTTACAAAATTACCTTTCTTCTTTCTATATACATATGATGGTTTATCCTTAATGTCATAGACATTAGGGCAATACATTTCATCGTTTTCCTATTTTTAAGGTAAATGCAAGAGTCATTCTATAAAAGCAAGAATATAATAATAAACAAAACTTTTCGGAGAGGGAACCGCCGTGGAAACTAATACTAATAGATTAAAAAAAATTAATTCTGTACAATATCCGAGGCCTCCTTTAACAAAGCTAAGAAGGCTTCCTTCCACTTTTGGAAGTATAAAGAGGGAGGACATTGAACCTGTAACTCCATCGCAGATATCATTTAACCCTAAAAATAAACCTCACTATGTATTTCTTGAGCTATTTGGTTTAATTCTCGCTTCTCTTATTAGCAGGTACGAAAAAAAACAGTAAGAATATAGGCTCTGTTAAAGTTTACTGTTGTTTTAGCACCCTGTTGTTTAAATTAGCAGGAACGAGATCCTATAAAATGCGGTGTTTGTTTATGGAAGCTTATTCAAA
Source organism: Cytobacillus sp. C11.1 (assembly GCF_058145115.1). Classification (NCBI taxonomy): domain Bacteria; kingdom Bacillati; phylum Bacillota; class Bacilli; order Caryophanales; family Bacillaceae; genus Cytobacillus; species Cytobacillus sp. C11.1. Next base: position 3,771,265 of record NZ_CM176935.1, read on the forward strand.
ATTCCTGGGTGAGGCGGAGCAAAGGGAGACCCCGCAGGAGCAAAGCGACGAGGCGCCGGACCGCCCTGGAAAGGGAACTTGCCGCGGAAATTAATTGGCAAATTTAACAAAGACAAAAAAACACCTTCACTATCATCTTTTTTGGGATGACAGAAAGGTGTTTATGATGAATATCGCTATTTACAGCTCATTCTTTAACTTCTCCAAACGTTTAAATTTACTCTGGTACCTTTCCCTTTGCAGCAGATGATCCAGCCAAAAAGAAGCCTTCTCCTTTTCTCCATTTTTAATAAACACCCTAATAGCACGTTTATAACCGCTGTCATAGGGTATATCTTCATCAGCAACCAGCTGAAATGCTTTTTCATAGTGGGCAGCCGCCATTTCTATATTTTTCTGTTCCTCATAAATAATGCCCAGATAAAAATAGCCGCTTGCAATTTCTTTTACAGGAAAAGGCTTCAAGACAGCCTCCTGCATGATCGCAATTGCTATGTCTCTTGATGCTGAATTATCGTTTTTAAATGCTTTGTTCACATAGTGTTCATATTTATCTTTTCGCTTTTTAAATGTAAACAATGCCATTTCATCACCTTTTTTGGATTACTGCCCCTTATTTCCTTTATATGGCTTCATAAAAAGCAATACTAGCCATGGTTTCTTAGTGTATAATAAAGTGAATTTACAGATATGAAAACGTTTAATTTTTACCAAAAATATTGAAAAAAGGACTAATACATATATGACTAATAAAAAGATTGCCTGGATTACAGACAGCACGGCTTTTTTAACCCAAGAATTGCTGAACCACCCCGATGTTTATGTGGTCCCTCTTACGATCACTTTCGGTGAGGAATCATATGAAGATGGAGTTGATTTGACAACCGAACAGCTATATAGCCGGATTCGTGCTGAAAAAGAAGTACCGAAAACATCTCAGCCATCCGCAGGAAGATTTGCCGAACTGTTTGAAAAACTAAAGGCGGATTATGATTCGGCGGTTGCTGTGCATATTTCAAGCAAATTGAGCGGCACGCTAAACAGCTGTTTATCAGGGGCGGAACTGGCAGACTTCCCCGTTGCTGCCGTGGACTCCAAATGCATGTCATACGCAATTACAACCCTGATCCAAAAAGGTCTGATGCTGGCAAATAATGATATGCCATCCCATAAAATTGCTGAGATCCTGCAAAATGAAGCTAATAAATCGGAGAATTATATTTTGCTTGGAAGCCTTGAGCAATTTTATAAGGGCGGACGGATGTCAGGAACCCAGTATTTGCTTGGCAGCATTTTAAAGATCAAACCGATCATCCGCATTAACCGGGATGGTGAATTTGAGTTATTTGATAAAGTTCGTTCTGAAAAGAAAGCAATTAAAAGAATGATAGAGCTGCTGGGAGATTCCTATAGCAAGCACACCATTCCGCAGGTACAGATTATGCATGGAAATGTTGAGGGAAAAGCAAATGAACTGGCAGAAGAGATTAAATCAGCTTTTCCTCGCCTTGACATTTTTATCGGCGAAATCAGTTCCACGATTGCTGCGCATGCTGGTGAAGGCACGCTCGCAGTGATTTGGCATAATGAAAAATAATAGAAAGTACTTTCCGTGGAGGAAAGTGCTTTTTTCTATTCAACCCATGTATACATATACTTTTTGTCTTCAATTGATTTTGCCTGCTTAACCACCTTTAATGGCTTGAATGTATCAATCATTACAGCCAGCTCAAGCGTTTCCTTTTTTCCGATGCTCGCTTCTGTCTTACCAGGATGAGGACCATGCGGGATTCCGCTCGGATGAAGTGTGATCGAGCCTTCCTTGATTCCCTTCCTGCTCATAAAATTCCCTTCTACATAGTACAGAAGTTCATCACTGTTTACATTGCTGTGATAATAAGGTGCAGGAATGGCCTCCGGATGGTAGTCATATAATCTTGGCACAAATGAACATACCACAAAATTATGCCCCTCAAATGTCTGATGAACTGGAGGCGGCTGGTGGACTCTGCCTGTGATGGGTTCAAAATCTTCTATATTAAATGCCCACGGATACAGGTAGCCATCCCAGCCTTCGACATCAAGCGGATGATGATTTAGGATATGGGAGTGGAGATAGCCCCTTGTTTTTGTAATGACTTCAAATTCTCCTTTTTGGTCGTAAGTTTCCAATGCTTCCGGACCACGCAAATCTCTCTCGCAGAATGGGCTATTTTCCAATAACTGTCCATACTCATTGCGATATCTTCTCGGAGTCGTGATCTGGCTAAAAGATTCTACAAGCAGCACCTTCGTCGTTTCATTTTCATTTGGAATTACCCGGTAAACGGTTCCTATTGGAATGATCACGTAATCACCAGGGCGATAGGTTAGGGTGCCAAACATGGTTTCAACTTTTCCGCTTCCATAATGAATGTAGAGCATTTCATCTCCATCGCCATTTCGGTAAAAGCTTTTCATGGGCTCGGTAATATTAGCGGTCCCTATCAACAAATCATTATTTCCCAGTAAGTACTCTCTAGCCTTTAGTGCGTCACCTGTTTTCTCAATTTGGTCAGTCAGCAAATGGCGATGCTTCAAGCTTTCCTGATCCTCATATTCTGGAAGATATTTACCAATCAGCTCTGTACGTGCTACTTCTGTTGGCATAAAATGATGATACAAAATCGATTGTGTTCCGGAAAAGCCTTTTGTCCCCATAACTTGCTCCCTGAAAAGGGTGCCATCAGGCTTTCTAAAAGTTGTATGGCGTTTGTGCGGTATATTACCCATTTTGCGATAATACATAGTTCCACCTCACTCGATAGCGATCTTATTTTTTAAAGTACCTAGACAGCCAATTTCAAGTTCCACTTCGTCCCCCGGCTCAAGCCAGCGGTGTACATCTGTACCTAGTTCCAGAATGCAGCCGCTCCCGACTGTCCCTGAGCCAATTAATTCACCAGGGCATAAGGTTACACCGTCTGATGCCCGTTCAATCATCTCGTAAAAAGAATAATAGATATCCTGCATATTTCCTTCTGATAGAAGGGTGCCATTAACCTTGGCGGTCATCGGCAAGTCATAGCCGTTTTCAACACGATAATCTGCCAATTCATCTTTTGTAAGAATATAAGGACCAATCGTTGTTGCGAAATCCTTCCCTTTTGCAGGTCCAAGGCCAACCTTCATCTCTTTCCTTTGAGTATCCCTTGCACTCCAGTCATTCAGAATACAGTAGCCAAAAATATAATCATCAGCTTCGGAAGCTTTGATATCCTTGCCTTCTTTCCCGATCACACATGCAATTTCCAGTTCATAATCCAGCCACTCACAATTCTTCGGCCGGGAAATCTCTTCTTCTGGCCCCTTTATGCTAAGATGATTTGAAAAATAGAAAACAGGAATCTCATACCATTCAGGTATCATATCAAGACCACGGTTTCCTCTGGCGGTTTTTACATGCTCTTCAAATGCATAAAAATCCCGGAAGCTTTTCGGATTTGGCAGAGGGGCTTTTAAGATTACCTCTGACACCGGATATACACCTTTATCTGTGTTTTTCAGCTTTTTGCTTGTTGATAAAAACTCCATAAAAAACGCATGATTTTCCAAAAATTCAAGCATGGTTTTGGGCAGCACTCCGTTTGTAGCTTCATGCATATCCACAGCATGCTCATTATTTTTCAGCCACCCTGCTCTTATGGATCCATCTTGTTTTTGAAAAGTTATAAATTTCATAGCTTCACCTTGGCTCCGTTTTTCGGATTAATTCAAAAACATCCGACATTGGCCTTGTATAGATATGTCCTGCCATGCGGCCTACCGGCTTAAGCTTTTCTGAATTAATCCGGCCGTTTTCATAAAGCTCTTCAGCAACATGGACGTGTTCGATTTTTCCGATCACCAGACTTCCGGAACCTGCATGCTCTCCAAAATGCAGAACCTGATATAAGCTGCATTCCAGATGGACTTTTGATTCCTTCACCCTTGGGGGCTTAACAGCAGCGCTTTTTTCTTTTGCCAGCCCGGCAGCGTCCAGTTCGTCAGTACCTGGAGGATAATCAGCTGCACAAATGTTCATCTTTTCGGTAAAATCCTCACTGACAATATTGATGACGAATTCCTTTGTCGCTTCTATATTAGCTAGGGTATCTTTTTTTGATCCATCCGTCCCTTTTCTCATAGGAGAGAAACAGATTAGCATCGGGTCTGCACAAACCGCTGTAAAAAAGCTGAATGGTGCAGCATTTACATTGCCGCTCTCATCAACAGTTGTGACAAACGCAATAGGACGGGGAAGGATTGACCCTACCATTAACTTATATGCGTCCTTCCATTCAAAACTTCCAGGATTAATTTCCATTTATCTTACACCGCCCTTATTATTTAGGAGCTCGCTGATCACGCTTATAACCGCTTCGTTATCCCCTCTTGTTCCAAGAGTCATCCTAAAAGCATCTGCATATCCCGGCAGCTTCATATGGCGCACAACCAACCCGTTAGCAATGAGACTTGCCGCGATTGGATGCTGGCTGAAAACATAAACAAAATTGGTTTGCGAGGGAAAGAAACCAATGTTCAGTTCTGCGAGTTTTTCACAAAAAAATTCCCTTTCGACAGCATTCTTTTCCGAACAATCTTTTACAAATTCTTGATCAGCCAAAGCTGTTGCCGCAGCGGCCTGTGCAAGATGGTTCACATTAAAAACATCTTTCACTTTATGAAGCTCCTTAACAATCTCAGGGTCCATTATTCCATAACCGGCGCGAAGCCCGGCAAGGCCATAAATCTTTGAGAAAGTCCTGAGGATGATCAGATTGGGATACTGTTCGAGCAGCGGAATAGATTCCAAATAATCCTTTGATGTAATGTATTCGTAATAGGCTTCATCTAAAATGATCAGGATATTTGGTGAGATTTTTCCTATAAACTGGTATAGCTCATCTTTCCCGAGAATTGTACCTGTTGGATTGTTGGGATTACAGACAAACACCATTTTTGTTTTATGGCTAATCTTCTCATACATAGCATCCAAATCATGAGTTCCATTTCGGAGTGGGACAGAAACAGCATTGCCGCCTTCAATGACTACATTTGTTTCATATCTGGGAAAGGTAATCTGAGCCATTACTGCTTCATCTCCCGGGCTTATGTATGCTCTTGTCAAAAGGCGTATTATTTCTTCAGAACCGTTACTTGCCAGTATCCTGTCTTCGCTTAGGCTGTAAAATTCCGCTATTTTTCGTATCAGCTGGGAAACGGTCCCATCCGGATAAAAATAAAGGCTGTTCATTGCTTTGGTGATGCTATCCTTTACCTCTGGGGAACAGCCGTATACATTTTCATTATCAGACATTTTCCGGACAGCCTTTAGATTAAATTTTGCTTTAATCTCCTCCGGGGAATTGCCCAGCGGGTATGATACTATTTTTTCGACGGCACTTCTCGTCTGGATTTTGGCCATATTCTTTGCCTCCTTTGCGCCAAGATTCCTGCTGTTTAATACACTTATTAAAAAAGGGAGAATTGCATCTCCCTTTTCTGCAATATGTTTATAGATTTCCGCGTCTTTCCTGCTCACGTTCAATCGATTCAAACAGTGCCTTGAAGTTTCCTTCACCAAACCCCCTTGCCCCTTTACGCTGAATCACTTCGATGAAAAGGGTTGGCCGGTCAACAATTGGCTTCGTAAAGATTTGCAGTAAATAGCCTTCATCGTCACGGTCTACTAAAATGCTTAATTCCTTTAGCTTATCAATCTCTTCATCAATTTCGCCTACGCGCTCGGAAAGCATGTCATAGTAAGAATCAGGTGTGTTTAAAAACTCTACGCCATTCTTGCGAAGAATGCTGACCGTTTTAACGATATCCTCAGTGAGGATGGCCAGATGCTGGACACCAGCCCCATTATAGTATTCGAGATACTCTTCAATCTGCGACTTGCGCTTTCCCTCTGCAGGCTCGTTGATCGGGAATTTAATCCTTCCGCCATTATGCATTACTTTAGACATTAAAGCTGAATATTCAGTTGTAATATCTTTATCAGTAAAGTGCTTCATTTCTTTGAAGCCCATTACATTCGCATAATAGTTCACCCATTCTTCCATTCTTTCCACATTGCCGACAACATGGTCGATGCCGATAAATCCTGCATCTTCAAACGGAACAGTTGTTTCATAAGGTTCAAAGCCGGGCATGAAAATACCTTTGTAATTATTGCGCTCAACGAGTGTGTGGATCGTATCTCCATATGTACCGATTACGGCTTTTTTCACCGTTCCATGCTCATCTTCTATTTCATATGGCGGCTGAATTTCAATAGCGCCTCTTTTTACCGCTTCTTGATATGCCTTTTCAACATTATCAACCGTTAATGCGATATCCTTAACTCCATCCCCGTGCTTTTTAATAAAAGCTGATACCCTCGAGCTATCATTCAATGTTCCTGTGATTATCAGACGTATTTTTCTTTGCTGGAGTACATATGAAACAGTTTCTCTGTTCCCTGTTTCAAGTCCAGAATATGCAACAGGCTTGAACCCGAATGCCGTACAGAAAAAATGGCATGACTGCTTCGCGTTGCCAGAGTAGATTTCTAAATAATCCACTTCCTTAACAGGAAAGAAATCCGCATTTTGTTCTTTTAACATCTTTTCTTCTTGCATCCTAACCCCTCCGTTTATAATATTATTAATATTTTGAATTTATAATATACGAAACTTGAAAACGTTCTCAAGAGTTCAAGTTAAAGCTATAATGCACTTCTGCGATAAAGCGAAACTTCTTCCAGCCTGCTTTTTGGCTGGAAGTTAGCTGAGCCAATCGGGTCTTTACTGGCAGTTTAGAGCAATTCATCTTTTTAAAATTCAAACTTATTTACTGCCAGTTTAGACGGGATAAAGCGAAACTTCTTCCAGCCTGTTTTTTGGCTGGAAGTTAGTTGAGGCCCTCTGGAAGAGGGTCACTCAGACGTTGCCACAGGACGTGGCGTTTTTAGTCTGAGTTCATTAATCGGGTCTTTACTGACAGTTTTGAAGAATTCACACTATTTAAGACTTAATTTTAATTACTGCCAGTTAAGACGGGGTAAAGCGAAACTTCTTCCAGCCTGTTTTTTGGCTTAAGACAGGGTAAATCTTCTATACTTTTAATCTCTCTTTTTTCAAACTTGGCGGTAAATGCACAGCCTGTTTCTTTAATGCCTCTACTGCTTCAAGCAGCCCTTCATTCATGCTTGGGTGCGGATAGTGTGGGAAAATTAGGTCTTCATCCCTTGCTGCCATTTCCAATGCTGTGATCCCGCTTGAAATCAGCTCAACCGCACCATGGCCAACCATATGGATCCCTAGCAGCACATGCTTTTCCTTATCACTAATGACTTTAATAAACCCATCTTTGTTTCCGGTCAATGTGCTATAACCATTAGAGGATAATGGATATTGGCCAATTTCAATATCATACCCTAGATTTATAGCTTCTTCTTCTGTTAAACCACTACTTGCAATAGGGGGCTGCGTGTGGGCTACTACCGGAATAAAACGAAAGTCAGATTCCGATGCTATGCCCGCAATCGCTTCAGCTGCTGTTTTTCCTTGTTTAATAGCTTTTACTGCAAGAGCTGGTCCCTCCGTTACATCACCAATAGCATATATATTCTCCCGGGACGTCCGGCTTTGATGATCCACCTTAATAAAACCAGCTGTGCTTATTTCTACTCCTATGCGGTTAAGACCGAGCTGGTCTGTATTTGGCTTAATGGATATGGATGAAAATAAGTATGTTCCTGAAAGGGTTTCTGTCTTTCCCTTTGCTTCAAGAATTAGTGATACATGGTCCTCAAAGAGCTGTAGCTCCAATACATCCACATTCCTTGCAACAATCAGCCCTTTCTTTTTAAAAATTCTCTTCAGCTCCCGGCAGATTGATTGGTCAAATTCAAAATCTGCTTTTCCTTCATCAAGGATGAGAGTCACATCCGAACCGAGTGCCTGATAAGCCATCCCGATCTCCAGGGAGATATAGTCACTTCCGTAAACCAGCAGCTTCTCGGGAATTTCATTTAAGTTTGCAATGGTATGAGTATCCAGGAGCCTTTCACTTTTTTCTTGCAGCCACGAAGGGGGAACCGGAGTGCTCCCTGTTGCGATAATGGCATCCTTAAATCGAAAAACCTCATATTTCTCCCCATTTTCTACGCCTATTTTATCCTCAGCCAAAAAAAATGCCGAGCCCTCAACAATCTCAACCTTATTTGCTTTGCAGAGTGCCTTAATTCCTGCCCGGAGCTGCTCAATCGTCTTCTGTCTATATTCCTGAAGTTTTTTCATGTTAAAATGGATGTCTTTTGCTTCAAACCCCCAGTTCTCTGCCTCCTGATAGGAAATAGCTTTTTCAGCAGACTGAGTAAGGATTTTCGACGGAATACACCCTTTGTTTAAACAAACACCGCCCAATTGACCTCGTTCAATTAACGTGACAGTACGTCCAAGCTGCGCAGCGCGAATCGCCGCATGGTATCCCCCAGGGCCCCCGCCAATAATCATGACATCTCGTTCATGTGCAAGTTCGCCAACTACCATTTATACCATCTCCAGGACAAGCATTTTTGGATTTTGTATCAGTTCGGCAAACCGGTTTGTGAAGCGCACTGCTGTCGCCCCGTCTGCCACTCTATGGTCAAAGGACATAGAAATATTCATCATCGACCGGATGACAATCTGGTCATCTCCCATAACCACAGGCATTTTCTTTGTTTTATGAAAGGCCACAAGAGCTGTCTGCGGATGCTGAATGATCGGTGTAGCACCGAAGCTTCCTCCCAGAGGCCCCACATTGCTGATGGTAAAAGTGCCGTCAGATATTTCTTTAACAGTCAGCATGTTTTCTTGCGCTCTCTCCGTCAGCTGTTTCATTTCATCGTGGATCCTGCGGATGGATTTCTTCTCAACATTTTGGATGACTGGAACAATTAACCCTTCCTCGGTGTCCACTGCGATGCCAATATGATGACCCCTAAGCAAATGGATCTCTTCCTTTTCTTCATCAAGCTCCGCATTGAATACAGGAAATTCCTTCAGGCAAATAGACAGTGCTTTAAGGAAAAAAGCTGTTGCTGATATGTTCTGTTTATGGTCTTTCAGCTCATTCCTGAATGTAATCAGCTCTGTAACATCAATTTCTTCAAAATGTGTACAATGCGGAATCGTATAAAGTGAGTGCGCCATTTTTTTGGCTATCTGCTTTCTTCTGCCTCTGAAAGGAATGGTACTCGATTCCTTATCTTTATTATCTTTAATATCTGCCCGTTCCTTAGGAGCTGGCTGAGCAGGCATCTTCAGCTTTTGCTGTGCAGCCGCCAAATGTTTGTAGATATCTTCATCCAAAATACGGCCTGCAGGGCCAGTTCCTGCAACATTTTCTATAGTAATTCGATTCTCACGGGCAATCTTTCTTGTAAATGGGGAAGCGAGCACCCTTTTTCCTTTTACTGTTGCAAAAGAATGCAGCTGTTCGGTTTGTAATTCAGCGCCAGCCGGCTTAGGGAGGTTTTTCCCAGTCTTTTCTGAAACACCAGCTGGCTCATCCACCCCTAAAATTAATAATGTGGATCCTACCGAAACCGTATCGCCAGGCTGGACTGTAAACTCCTTTATAATTCCGGCCCTGGGGGCCGGAATTTCTGCGGTCATTTTATCGGTCTGTACTTCGACTAGAGGGTCATCAGCTTTAACTGCCTCTCCTGGTTTGACTAAAAAACAATTAATTTCTGCTTCTGTCATGCCTTCTCCAATATCATGCAGCTTAACTTCCACGGCTTACCCTCCTAGAACTTCATTACTTTTTCAATGCTATGCTTGATACGATTCGGGGTGGGCAGATAATGGTCCTCAAAAGCGAAATATGGCACCGGAGCATCAAAACCTGTCACACGTTCTACTGGGGCTTTTTGATATAAAAAGGATGTGTCATTGATAATAGCAAGTACATCATTTCCGACTCCGCCGGTAGCATGTGCTTCATGGACAATAACTGTTCTGCCTGTTTTTTGCACAGATTCTGCAATAATATCCTTATCGATCGGAAATAACGTCCTCAGGTCAATTACATCACAATGAATTCCCTTTTCCTTCATCATTTTGGCTGCTTTCATTGCCTCGGGAACCATCGCGCCCCAGGCTATAACCGTAACATCATCGCCCTCCATGAGCTTTTTGCCTTTTCCGATTTCAACTGTATATTTTCCTTCCGGCACTTCTTCCTTCATTGAGCGGTAACAGCGCATCGGTTCAAGAAACAGAACCGGATCAGGATCTTCAATAGCTGCAATCAGCAGACCTTTGGCGTCATAGGGGCTCGCTGGGCAAACAACCTTAATGCCCGGCATATGGGTAAAAATCGCTTCCGTTGAGTCACAGTGGATTTCAGGTGCCCTGACACCTGCGCCATAAGGGGCGCGGATAACCATTGGAACTGTAAAATGGCCCATTGTCCTCATCCGCAGCCTTGAAGCATGCGTCATTATTTGCTCATAAGCAGGGTAAATAAATCCAAGGAATTGAATCTCGATAACGGGTAAAAAGCCGTTCACTGCCATCCCAATCCCTGCTCCAACAAACCCTGCCTCACTTAAAGGGGTATCAATGACCCGGTTTTCTCCATACTTTGCCTGCAGTCCGTCCGTTGCACGAAATACTCCGCCGTTTTTCCCAATATCTTCTCCAAGCAGCAAAACTTCTTCTCTCTTTTCAAGCATCGTATCAAGAGCATCCGTAATGGCCTGAACCAGCGTTAATGTCTTTGTTCCAACTGCGGTTTTCATTATTTGCCTCCCCTCATCAGCTTAAGATACTCTTCTTTTTGCTGTTGGATTTGCCAGGTTGGCTCTTCGAAGACATAGTCAAATATAGCTGCAGGATCTGCTGATGGATAGTTCTCCATTTCAGCTACAGCTTGATCTACTTCTGCAGTGGCCTCATCCTCTACTGCCTGCACCCATTTTTCATTATGAATTCCTTCGTTTTTCATCCACCTTTCCAGCCTTAAGATTGGATCGGTCTCCTGCCTTCTGTTGATGCTATCCGCTTGATCACGATATTTCGATGGATCATCAGCAGTTGTATGTGCTCCGTATCTCCATGTAACAGCTTCTATAAGAGTCGGGCCTTCGCCATTTCTAGCCCTTTCAAAGGCTTTTAAGGTTTCAAAGTAAACGATAAAGATATCATTGCCGTCTATCCTCACACCAGGCATATCATATGCAAGCGCTTTTTGTGCTATTGTTTTTGAATTCATTTGTTTATTGATTGGCACGGAAATGGCATACTGATTGTTTTGATTAAAAAAAACAACAGGCGCCTTAAATACACTTGCAAAGTTCAGGCCTTCATGGAAGTCCCCTTCTGATGTTGCTCCATCTCCAAAATAAGCAATCGCTGCATTTGCTGTGCCTTTTTTCCTTTCTGCGAAAGCAGCACCGGCGGCATGCGGGATTTGTGTTGCAATCGGGATGCCTGGAGGAAAGATCTTTTTTCCATCCGGGGGGATACAGCCTTCATTGCGGCCATTCCAAAACAACAGGATGTTCCTTAAAGAGTGTCCGAATGTCATGGCCGCTCCATGGTCACGATAGGTAGGGAACATCCAGTCATTTGGCTCAAGTGCCGCTGCAGTCCCGACCTGTGAAGCCTCCTGTCCTTCAAAAGGAGCATAAGTTCCAATCCTTCCCTGCCGCTGCAGCGAGATTGCTTTACGGTCAAAAATGCGTATTCTAATCATCTGCTTGTAAAATTCTTTTGCAAGGTTTTCAGATAGCTTTTCTTTATATTCAGGGGAAACGATATTTCCGTTTTCGTCCAGTATGCGTCGGATCGGAAAGTGATTTTCCATTTTCTCACCCTTTGGCTATTTTTTAAGTAATTTTTAAGAAGTTAAATACTGTGCAAAAGTTGTTATCACACAAAAAAATTATGTTCTAACTGCCCACTTAGGGCGTTTCATATGGGAAAAAAAGCTGTTTCTGCGTGTCCGTGCTTCTATCCGGCTTTCGCAGAACTGGTTGGATGCTTCCACTGTTGTAATTCCGTTTGCTTCGGCATGTTCGTAGATGTTTAGAAGAGAATTGTAGATAGCCTTTGTTTTGCGGAGTACCCTTTCTTTGTTAGGTGTATAAAGTTCATCAGCCACCTGTATTAAACCGCCTGCGTTAACAATATAATCGGGAGCATACAAAATGCCTTTGTCTTTCAGGATTTGTCCATGGCGCATTTCATGTAGCTGATTGTTGGCGGAACCGACGACTGCCTTTACTTTTAATTGCCCAATCGTTTCATCATTAATGATTCCTCCCATTGCACATGGAACAAAAACATCGGCGCTGGCACCATAAATTTCATTACTGGATAACACCTTAACTCCCGCACCCATTTCTTTCGCTTTTGTGAGCAGCCGGTCAATCGCATGCTGGTTAATATCTGTTACAAATAAATCAGCACCTTCTTCAAGGAGCCTTTCTGCAACTTTATAACCAACTTTTCCAAGTCCCTGAATCGAATAACTTTTCCCTGAAAGATCCTCAGATCCTGTCAAAGCTTTATTTGTGGCTTGCAGTCCGTAAATAACGCCATGTGCAGTCGGAACTGAAGAGTCTCCGCTGCCCCCGTACACCTCATCAACACCAACAATGCAATTGGTTTCTTTTAGCGCATGTACAAAGTCTTCTGTTGAAGTGCCCATATCCGTTCCTGTATAGAAACGCCCATTCAATGATTCTACAAATTGCCCAAATGCACGGAACAACTCAGGCGTCTTGTCCCTGGCAGGATCTCCAATGATGACGGCTTTCCCGCCGCCAAAGTCAACATCTGCGGCCGCACATTTATATGTCATGCCTTTTGACAATCGAAGAACATCTTCAAGAGCATCATCGACACTGTTATAAGGAAACATGCGGCAGCCTCCCAATGCAGGTCCAAGCCTTGTGCTATGAATGGCAATAATCGCCTTCAATCCTGTGGATTCATCATTGCAGAAAACGACTTGTTCATGGTCTTTAATTTTTTGAAACATATCAGTCATTTCGTTCTCCCCTTTTATTTATGATAGCGCTTACAATATACTTTAATAAAAATACCTGGATTTAAGGCTGATCTTTCACTTGTCATCTACTATTCTCTTTTTAGCATTTCGGAAATTTTGCTTTTAGGAAGGATCACCTGTTTGACTTCTCCCTGGCCTATTAGTTTATCTCCACTACGAACGGTCACATTGGTGTACACCGATTTTCCGTCAAGCTTCTCAACAGTTGCTGTGATGGTAAAGGAAGAGCCTTCAGCTGATGGATAAAGATGACTGGCAGAAACCGCCCCTCCCATTCCTTCCTCCTGTTCTTCTAGGTATGGAAGGATCAGTAAGCGCGATGCCCATTCCATATGATAGATCATCGTCACAGTCGAATACGCCCGGTGGACGATTTCCCCTTCAAATTGAGCAAACATCTCAGGGGTTACAACTGCATGGATGACAGCCTGATGTCCAATATTCAGCCCAGGTTTCATAACATTCCTCCCCGTGCTATATATTAATATGTATGACGTTTATTTAACGATATAATACCATTTCGTTAAATTAATAGTCAATAAATTGTAAAAAGTTTAAAAATTCTTTCGTTTTCATTAGCGTGAAAAAAGGATTAACCATCTGACTTTTTTGGTTAATCCTTTTTCTATTAGTCTATGAAAGCAGTGCACGGTCACTTGCCATTTTTGTTCCGCGAATCCGCTGGAACTCATTCAGCAGCTGTTCAATTGTTAGTTGCTGCTTCTGTTCCTCTTCTACTTCAAGAATAATCTGGCCTTTGTCCATCATAATCAGTCTGTTTCCCAAGTCCAACGCCTGCTGCATATTATGAGTAACCATTAAGGTTGTTAAATTATATTTTTGTACAATTTCCTTTGTCAAATTCGTAATGAGCTCTGCACGGGCGGGGTCGAGGGCTGCCGTGTGTTCATCCAATAATAGAATGGAAGGCTCTGTAAAAGTGGCCATTAATAAAGAAAGCGCCTGTCTTTCCCCACCAGATAATAATCCAACTTTTGCATTCAAGCGATTTTCAAGACCCAGGTGCAGGGTTTCGAGGACTTCGCGGAAATATTCCTTGCGCTTCTTCGTAACCCCTTTTCTTAAGGTTCTTGATTTATTCCTTGAATATGCCATTGCAAGATTTTCTTCAATTGTCATCGATGGAGCGGTACCGGCCATAGGATCCTGGAACACACGTCCAATGAGCTTTGCCCGTTTATATTCTGACATGGCCGTTACATTTTGGCTGTCAATAAAAACAGATCCTACATCAGGAATCATAACCCCCGAAATGATATTCATTAAAGTGGATTTCCCTGCTCCATTGCTTCCGATTACAGTGACAAAGTCACCTTCATTTAAAGTAAGATTAATCGTATCAAGTGCAATTTTTTCATCCGGTGTCCCTTCATTAAAAACTTTATGAATCTGATTTAATTGCAGCACCGGCTTCACCCTTTCCGCCTGCAGGCAATTCGCTTAGTGTCATGTTTTCAGCCAGCCTTTTCGCTTTGCGCTTTTTCTCTTTTGTCCGGTCAATCATTTTTGGCATGATTAGGGCAAGTATGACAATTGTTGCTGTGATCAGCTTCATATCGCCCGGTTCAAGAAATTCTACGCGAAGTGCCATTGTCACTACGATTCGGTAGATAATTGCTCCCCCAATTACAGCTAGGGTTGTTCGGGCAATTGTCTTGGTGCCAAATAAAGCTTCTCCAATGATGACAGACGCGAGGCCAATAATTATCATTCCAATCCCCATTCCTACATCGGCAAAACCGCCCTGCTGGGCAATAAGAGCTCCCGAAAAAGCCACCATTGCATTGGACAAACCCAAACCGAGAATAACCATTAAATTGGTATTGGCCGAAAGGCTTCGGATCATCCTTTTATTGTCGCCTGTAGCCCGTAAGGCTAAGCCAACCTCTGTCTGGAGGAAGCGGTCCGTTAAGAATTTTATCGCAAACGTCACAATAACCATAAACAGAATAATACCCCAGGTTCTCGGGAGACTGTCTCCAAGTCCAATCATTGATAAAAAACTATTGAAAAAGGCATCGATTCCTGTTTTGTCCCAAAAATTCCTAACATATGTCATAGCTGTCTCTGTATTTAATAGCGGAACATTTGACTTGCCCATAATCCGAAGATTAATTGAATACAGAGCAATCATCATCAAAATCCCAGATAACAAGGCATTGATCTTTCCAAAAGTATGGATAATCCCTGTAAGACATCCGGCAATAAACCCGGCGAACATTGCAATTATTGTAGCAGCGAAAGGATTGGTTCCACTGACAATCAGGGTTGCTGCCACGGCAGCCCCTGTTACGAAGCTTCCATCAACCGTTAAATCGGGAAAATCCAGTACTCTAAATGATAAATAAACGCCAAGTGCCATAATTGCGTAAATGATTCCTGATTCGAACGCACCGAATATGGCTGTAAACACTAAGAATCACACCCTTTTCTTAATTAAGCAGTACCAGAAAGCACTTTTAGCAGTTTTTCAACTGAAGACTTTGTTAAACTTGCCTGTTGATTTCACTCCAGGCGCTCAGCAAAAGCAGGGCTCCTTCTGACTTGTTTCTCATGCTGAAGTCTTTACCCGCCTACCTTTCAATCAACAGGGTGCCATAATGAATAATAAGCTTTAACACAGTCCTGATTCTAAATGAATGGCAGCAGGCCAGTTATAGTCTTCTTGATTTGCCATACTTGCCGGCAAATCCTAAGCCTTATCTATTCCTCATGAAATTCTGCAAACTCTGACCAAGTATCTTTTACTTCCAGCCCCTGTTCCTCAGCTGCTTTTTTGTTGATGACGAGCTTAAGGCTGCCAGGAAGCTCTACTGGAATTTCTGACGGCTTTTTATTCCCTTTTAGAACCTCGGCAGCCATTTTACCGGTTTGATATCCCAAATCATAATAGCTGAATCCGCTTGCCGCGATAGCTCCGCGCTTCATAGAGTCCAGCTCCCCTACAAATAGAGGGATTTTTTTGCTGTTAGCAACAGAAATGACAGACTCCAGTGCTGAAACAACCGTATTATCAGTAGGAATATAGATAGCATCCACCCTGCCCACAAGAGAATCGGCAGCCTGTTTAACTTCTGCAGAAGTCGAAACAGATGCTTCTACAATCTTAGCTCCTTTTGGCTTAGCTAATTCTTTTACCTGTTTGACCTGCACTTCAGAATTCTGCTCTCCAGAGTTATAAATGATTCCGATATTCTTAACCCCAACTTCATCAATCATAAAGTCAATCGTCTTTGCAGTCCCTTCAGGGTGGTTATCTGTGGTGCCGGTAATATTTTCGCCTGGTTTATCGAATGACTCTACAAGACCTGCTCCAACAGGATCTGTAACAGATGTAAAGAAAATTGGAATTTCCTTTGTTGCATTTAGGGCACTGACAGCACTAGGAGTTGCATTGGCAAAAATCAGATCCACCTTGTCACCGACGAAATTATTTGCAATTGTTTGTGTGTTGTTCATATCTGCCTGGGCATTTTGAAAATCAAACTTTACATTTTCACCTTCTTTAAACCCCTCGTCCTCCAAGGCTTTCTTAAATCCCTCAGTAGCTGCGTCGAGAGAAGGATGTTCCACAAATTGAGTGATCCCAATGGTATATTGCTTCTTTTTATCCGCTTCAGCAGAGGAACCATTAGTTGTCTCCTTTCCGCAGCCACTCATAACAAGCATGCCTGCAGCCATTAAAAAGGAGAAAGCCTTTAACGATTTCTTCATTGAAAAACCCCCTAATTTAAAATGTTAACTATCAGTGATCTGATAGCGAAACCCTTTTATGTATGCGCTTACATGTAGTGGAAAAAAAGGAAAATAACGTCACTTAAGTTGTTTTTTAACATTTATATGATATTTACATTGAATATCGTAAATACAACGTTATATTATCATCAGACATAAACGAGTGTCAATAATATTCCAAAAATTTAATATATTTTGATAAGTGGAGACTTACCTGTTTATCCTCTCTCCCTTTGACTCGCTTCTCCCCCTGGAGTCTCGTGCCTTCCGCTCCAATCAACAGGGTTCTAAATTCAACATTTAGCTTTAACACAGCATCAAAAAAGCCTGCAGATTAATAAATCTGCATGCTAGTTAAATAACTTTGCTGCGTTTTGCAACTGAAGGTTAGCGTCCCGCATCATCTTATCCAGCAGTTCCATTACAGTTGGCAAATCGTCAATCAGTCCGGATATTTGTCCACTGTTCATAAACCCTTCTTCTCCGTTGCCTTCAAGCGCACCTTTCTTATGATAATCCTCTGATGTCATAGTATTAAAATTCTCTAAACTAATGCCTTCCTTTTCAAAATCCAAAAGCTTTTGGACGTATCCTGTTGAGAGTACCCTTCTGATTCTCCCAACTGAACGCCCAATTATAACCGTTTCATGGTCGGTCGCTTCAATAACTTTCTTTTTATATTCCGAATGAAATGGTGCCTCTTTCGTGGCAATAAATCTTGTTCCCATTTGCACGCCGCTTGCCCCAAGAGCCAGCATGGCAGCAAGCCCTTTTCCATCGCCAATTCCTCCAGCTGCAGCAACAGGAACTGACACCTTATTAATGATTTGCGGGATCAATACCAGCGTTGTCGTTTCAAGTACCGAATTTATTCCGGCAGCCTCATATCCCTCAGCTACAATGATATCCGCGCCAGCAGCCTCTGCTTTAATCGCCTGTCGAACTGATGCTGCAACGGTTATTACCCTTACCCCATTCTCATGCAGCTTCGGTATGAAAGGAGCAGGATTGCCTGCTGAAAGGGACACGACAGGTACTTTATGCTTGATGACAAGGGAAAGTATTTCCTTAACAAACGGAGAGACACTTAAGGCCACATTCACCGCAAATGGTTTTTCAGTACGCCTTTTTGTCTCAACGATTATCTCCTCAACATCCTGGGGTCCCATGGTTCCCGCTCCTATTGTGCCCAGCCCGCCTGCTTCAGAAACGGCTGCTGTTAAAATCGCATTGCTTATATTCCCCATCCCTCCCTGAATAATTGGATATTTAATTTTTAGTATACTTGTTAATGTATTCAATTAAATTCCCCCTTCGTAAAAATAATGTTATACTAATTTTAATAGTTTGACAATTAAGAAAAAATTTAAAATCATTGTTAGGGGGATGTATATGCTTTTGGCTTATAATGAAAAGAAGCCGCGGGTTGACCAAACTGTGTTTTTGGCTCCAGGCTGTTATGTAATTGGTGATGTGGAAATTGGCGAAGAATCGAGCATTTGGTTCAATGCGGTTTTAAGAGGAGATGAGGATGCAATCAGGATTGGAAACCGTTGCAGTATTCAGGATAATGTAACATGCCATTTGTATGAAGGCTCTCCATTAGTTATTGAAGATGAAGTGACTGTAGGCCATAATGCCATTCTCCATGGCTGTACGATAAAAAAGCGAACCATTGTCGGCATGGGGGCAACCGTACTGGATGGCGCTGAAATCGGCGAAGAGTGCATAATCGGTGCAAACACACTTATACCAGCAGGCAAAAAAATCCCTGCCCGATCACTTGTTATCGGCTCGCCGGGAAAAGTGGCCAGGGAACTGGCCGAGAAGGATCTGGAACTCATTCAGCTTTCCATCGAAACTTACGTTCAAAAAGGCCAGGAATATAAAAACAACCTTACTGAAGTAATCAATACAAGGGACATAACAAAATATTGATGGAGAAAGCCGTTATTCAGCGGCTTTTTCCAGTTTTAAGGAAGTGTGATAAAAAATAATTTGTCCTACCTGGGCAATCAAATAAATCGGAACTGACCAAAACATATTATAGCCTTTGTCATAATGATACACACCTGCTTTTAATGCAATCCATTCCATTAGAAAAGAGAATAAAGACCAGGCTGATACATATAGCAAATTTTTATATCCCTTAATGCCCAGCTTTTTGTAAAGGTATATAAAAATATAGGCATAGGGGCCGTACATAATATAGCTGAGAAAATCTATTAATTGAAATGCTGATGAATCATTCACATCAAAAAAATCCCAGGGCTTGATACTTATCGTATGGTCATAAAAAGTCACGACAAGCATTCCATATAAAAAATGGGCTGTTCCCTCAAGATACGACATGTTTTTTGGCAGCTTCCAAATAAATATGACTAGTCCAAAAAGACTGCCAACTACAAACCATTCATTCCAATCAAAAACTCTCTCATAAACTGTTATCATGCATTGAACTCTCCTGTTTTAGATAATTAACCCCTTTTGATAATCCAAGACCTAACATAAGGAATACACAATTGGCTATTCCAGCGTACAACAGGTTCCATTTTATATACGTAACAACCCCAAAAAAATGACTTAAAATATCCATAAGCTGCAAGAACAAAAACATACCTATGAAGATAAGAACTTTATTTTTTAATGATTTTCCCCCTCTAAAAACATTTATAAAAATAAGGATAACTAAGGGCCTAATTATATTCCGGTTCAGCAAATAAAACAGAAATAAAGAAGAGTCTTTTGTAACATCTACCCATTTTAACTGCAAATTCAATATGGTTCCATAAACAATAGTAAGTATAGAAAATAACATAAAAGCAATCGCATTTTGCAAAAATGAAAAACGCTTTTTTAAAAAGTAAAAAATATAAATTGTGTATAAAGCTATAACAATTGCGGCAGGAAGCGCCATAATATCACCTTTGTGTCTGTCTCTTAATTGGTTATTATTCCTTTGAGCGGCTAAAAAAATTCATATAGGAACTTATTCATAGAAATGATCAGGTTTGGAAAACTAATTTTATTAAAAAAAGAACGATTTTGATGGTGATCCGAGCTTCTGGAAGAAAGAGGGATTTGATGCACTTATTATTTAATTTTCTTTTTTTATTGGCGGGATATAAATGGGGTGATTGGAGGAACTGGCGGGATTATTACCCGACCATTTTATTTTTTATTGGCGGGGATTTGCTAAAAAACTTTTTATTCCGCAATTATCCTATGTGGCAATATAAAGAGACTATATTTGCGGAAAATCTTCTGATCGGGCACCCTGTCATTAATTTATTGATCATGGCGATCGTTTATCCGGCTACAATCCTCATTTTTCTTGGCCGTTTCCCAGATGAAAGGCTAAAACAGGCGATCTGGATTGGTTTATGGGTGTTTTTATACAGCTCCATAGAATTTGTTAATCTACAGTATTTGCATTTAATAGAGCATTCACATGGATGGTCAATTGGCTGGTCCATTCTCTTTAATATATTTATGTTTATCATTTTTAGGATTCATCATAAAAGGCCTTTAATGGCTCTGAGCATCGGCTTTTTATGGATACTTTTCCTGTGGAATATGTTTGAAGTGCCAATAGAGCTTTTAAGATAATTCCAGATGTTTTTGTACAGTGAGTAAAGAACGATTTCATGCTATTTCCTTAAACGCATAAAAAAGCCACCTGTCCCCTTTAGGCAACATGATGGCTCTTTTTTTTACTCGACCATATATGGATGATTTAGCACGTCATAATCAGCATCCCTGTTTTTCAGTTCATTTCCTTCCTTAAATACATTTTCGAAAAATCGTGAAGCCGGTTCCGCCAGTTCCTTATAATAATCACTGAACAAAGCAGCCGCATGGCTTCCAAGCCATTTTTCAGGAAGAAGTTCCTCCGGAAGCCCCGGATCAACAAAGAGGAATTTCCTGTACTCATGGACTAGCTTTGTTCTTTCTACAAAGCATTCAGCATCACTCATATTACCTCTTTGTATTTTATTTTTATCAATTATATATTTTTGGCTGTACTCAGAAATAAATTCCTGGTATCGGTCATTAATTTCCTGCAGATTCCAGCTTTTTTCAACAATTTCTATATTTTTATGCGGACCTGCATATCTGGCAATGAAGAAATCAACATAATTGGCAATATTGTATTTCTCAATCAGATCAAATACTTGCTTCTCCAGGTTATTCGCAGAAATCCAACAGCTGCTGGACATGGAACCAAAACCGCTCCAAACAAGCTCCTTGCGCAATTCATCCCGTACATTTCGGATTTCTTCCGGAATCGTGTACATAAGAATCCGCCATTGGCCATCCCATTCCTCGGGCTTTAATTTAAAAATACGCTTTGCTGCTTCCTCAATTCTTTTCTGGCCTCTTGGTGTTAAAGAGTAATAGCTTTTATTGCCGATCTTTTCAGCCTGTACCCACCCTTGCTTGTTCATTCTCGAAATGGCCGCCCTGACAGACTGGTCATTATGGCCAAATTCGCTCAAAAGCCTGATCAGGCTGCCAATCCAGATTTTACTTCCATAGTGTGAAATATAATCTCCATAAAGTGTGAAAATCATTGACCTTGTATTCAACTTGCTTCCATCCTCATTTCATTAAGAGAGTTGCACGGAAAAAATACGTTATATAACAATTGTACTAAATTTATTCGATTTTGAAAAATACTTTTTCGGAATACTAAATATTTTTGTGTCCTTTGTATAAAAAACCATAGAGAAGCTGATCCTCTATGGTTTTGGGCAACTAGTTTTCAACACGTTTGACAATTGTTGAGATCCCCTGGCCGACTCCCACACACATGGTGGCAAGGCCATATCTTGAGTTCCGCCTTTTCATTTCATATAAAAGAGTCGTCAGGATTCTCGCACCGCTTGCTCCCAGCGGATGGCCGAAAGCAATCGCTCCTCCATTCACATTCACCTGGTTAGGATCTGCTTCAAGCTCTTTAATACAGGCAAGTGACTGGGAAGCAAATGCCTCATTCAGTTCTGTTAAATCAATATCCTCCATTTTAAGTCCGGCTCTATTCAGTGCTTTCCTTGTTGAAAAAACGGGGCCTACTCCCATGATTGATGGTTCCAATCCTGCTGTTGCGGAAACGAGGTATTGCCCTAGGGGAGCCAGTCCTAGTTTCCTCGATTTCTCGGCAGACATCAGGAGCAAGGCCGATGCACCATCATTCACTCCTGAAGCATTGCCTGCCGTTACCGTACCTCCCTTAAAAATCGGCTTTAGACCTGCGAGTTTTTCATAAGTTGTATCCGGGCGAGGATGTTCGTCCTGGGTTATAGTGATTTCATTGCCTTTTCTATCCTTATACGTAACAGGTATGATTTCATCCTTAAAAAGTCCTTTTTCCATTGCCATCTTTGCTTTCATCTGGCTCTCCAAAGCAAAATGATCCTGCTCTTCCCGCGTTATTCCAAACCTTTCAGCAACATTTTCTGCTGTTTCAGGCATACTCTCCGCTCCATACATTTCTTCCAATTTACTATTTGTAAAACGCCAGCCAATCGTTGTATCGTACATTTCCATATTGCCTCTTGGAAATTCGCTGTTCGGTTTGGCCATGACGAAAGGCGCCCGGGTCATGCTCTCAGTACCGCCCGCAATAAAAACATCGCCTTCCCCAGCTAATATAGCTCGCGCCGCATAATTTACCGCATCCAGCCCTGAACCGCACAAACGGTTTACGGTGGAAGCTGCCACCTCAACCGGCAAACCTGCGAGAAGCGCTGACATTCTGGCCACATTACGGTTATCCTCACCAGCCTGGTTCGCATTTCCAAAAATGACCTCCTCGATTTCCTGAGGATCTACATTAGGATTTCGCTCGAGCAGCGCTTTAATGACTACAGCACCCAAATCATCGGGACGATTATTCTTTAATGTCCCTTTATATCGCCCGATGGGTGTCCTGACTGCATCTACTATGACCACTTCTCTCATTGTATAACTTCCTCCTTGGCGGAATAATCGTATACGCCTCTGCCTGATTTGCGGCCGAGCCTGCCTGCCTTCACATACTGCTCCAGAAGCGGTGCAGGACGATATTTTTCCCCCAGCTTACTGTGGAGGTATTTTAGGTTATTCAGGCGGGTATCGAGCCCGACAAGATCCCCCAGCTCAAATGGTCCCATCGGGTAATTCAACCCGAGCTTAATGGCTTTATCAATTTCCTCAGGAGTACCTACACCTTCCTGTAGCATATAAAATGCCTCATTTCCGACAAGTGCACTGATTCTGCTCGTCACGAATCCCGGGAACTCATTGATTACAACCGTTTCTTTTCCCATTTGCTCAGCAGCTCTCTTTATTACTCCGGCTGTTTCTTCACTTGTTTCCAGCCCTTTAATGATTTCCACCAGTGGCATTTTATGGACAGGATTGAAAAAATGCATGGCAATCACTTTATCAGGCCGTTTTGTATATGACCCAATCTCCGTCGGGCTCATTGTGGAAGTATTGGTTGCAAAGCAGCAGTCCTCAGGAGCATGCTGATCAATTACTTCAAAGATATTTTTCTTAATATCCATCACTTCAGGCACCGCTTCAATCACAAGATCTGCCTCTTTCACATGCTGGGCGAGGCTTATTGAATATTGAAGGCGGCATTTGCTTTCTTCCATTTCCGTATAAGTTAACTTTTTTCGGGCTAGCCCTTTTTCAAATATGCTATTAATGTCTTTTTCCGCATTTGCTAATTGTTCCTGGCTGATATCAACAAGAGTGGTTTTAAATCCTCCCACCGCACTAACATAGGCAATGCCGCGACCCATCACCCCGGAACCAATTACGACAAGATTTTTCAAATGAAAGCCCCCTTTGAGAATTATAAAAAGACGAGCACCCGAAACGAGATGCTCGTAAATCAGAACATATGACGGGCAAATATTTTGCTGATTGATGGCCGGTGCGCTTCCCTGGCTGTCCGGCAGATTATTTTACTTCCCTTGAAAAATAGGCTTGCGTTTTTCCATAAAAGCCTTGACGCCTTCTTTATGGTCAAGGGTAAGGCCAGCAATCCGCTGGCCCTGGGCGTCCCGCTCAAGGCTCTCTTCCAAGGTGGATTCCCAGCTTGCCTTCAAATTCTTTTTTATGAGGCCGATTGCAGCTGTCGGCATTTTGGCTATTCTCTCAGCAAATGCTGTAACCTCATCATGCCATTGTTCCAGCGGAATCACCTTTGTAGCGAGGCCGTGCTCCTTTGCTTCCTGTGCAGATATTTTTTCACCGAGTACGGCTAGCTCCATCGCTTTTGCAAAACCAACCAGCTTTGGCAGGTAATAAAGATTCCCTGCATCTGGCACTAATCCCACATGGATAAAAGCTTCTATAAAGCTGGCTTTTTCTGAAAGAAGGCGAAAATCGCATGCCAATGCCAGGCTCATCCCGGCTCCAGCAGCAACACCGTTTACCGCGGCAACGACCGGCTTTTCGCATTTATGCAGCTCCATTACCATCGGGTTATAAAATTTTCGTAGTACCTGCCCATGATCCATATTCTCGTTTACACCTTCAAGGTCCTGCCCTGAGCAAAAGGCGCGGCCTTCACCCGTGATGACGAGGCAACGGACCTCCATATCTCTGCTTGCCTGCTTAATTGACTGTTGAACCTCTTTATTTACCTGCTCAGTAAACGCATTCAATTTATCTGGTCGATTTAGAGTGATCCAAGCTACACCATTTTCCACTACATATTTGACTGTTTCGAACATGTGCTATGTACACCCCCTTTACTTCCCTTTAAAATGAGGCTTGCGTTTTTCAATAAAGGCCTGCATACCTTCTTTTTGATCTTCAGTAGAAAATAAAAGATAGAAGTTCTTACGTTCAAATTCCATTCCTTCATTTAACGGTGTGTCGACAGCTTTGAGGACAGCTTCTTTTATAAGGCGAATGGAGATCGGCGCCTGATTGGCAATTTGTTCAGCCGCTTTCATGGTCTCCTCCATGAGAAGTTCCTTGGAAATCAGCCTGTTAACGATGCCATGGTGAAGCGCTTCGCGGGCAGATATCCTTTTGCCTGTAAAAAGCCATTCCATGGCCTTCGTTTTACCAACTAGCTTCGTAAGCCTCTGTGTACCCCCAGCACCGGGCATGACACCCAGATTTACTTCAGGAAAACCGAATTCGGCATCATCAGCTGCATAAAGTAAGTCACAGCATAAAGCAAGCTCAAATCCTCCGCCAAGTGTGAAGCCCTGCACCGCACCGATGATCGGTTTCTTGATCATGGCAAGGCGGTCCCAATCCTTGAATTGATTGCGAAGCTCAAAATCAATGGCATTATCATTAGCCATTTCATCAATATCAGCACCGGCTGCAAAAGCCCTGCCTTTGCCGCTCAAAACGATGGCACGTATTCCACTGTCTGTCTCAAAGCCTTCCATGGCATCAAGAATTTCTGATACCATCGGCCGGTTGATGGCATTGAGAACTTTCGGCCGATTCAAAGCTATTAATCCAAGCTGGTCTTGCTTTGAAACTTCAATATATTCATAGGCTTTACTCATTTACTTCCTCACCAATCATAAGGGTGATCAAATCACCTGCAAACTTCATGGCATCCTTGCCTGATGCCTTTCCTTCGTCTGTTCTCATAGCAGTTTGCAGCGCTTCATGGCTGTCATAATACATTTCACACATCAAATAGTACTTCCCTTCGCCCCCCATAGGACTGCCAACAATTTTTGTAACATCCATTTTGCGAAGACCCGGAATTTTGGCTGTGATTGGAGCATGCGTATTAAAATAATGGTCATCAAATGCCTCCTTATTTTCAGGGTGCTTATAAAGCGCGATTAATTTAACCATTTGGTCAACTTCCTCTCGTTTTTTTATTTGGTTTGTTCAATTAATAGTATTCCTGGAGATGAATTGATATGTGATAAGGCTTTGCTCACTAAAGTATTTAGTTTTGAACTAAATCCCCTGGAGTGTCTAACATGTCTTTTGGTATATCTAACATATTATTGAATATTACTGGCACCTTGCGTGTTTTATATTGCATTTTTGAAGATTTATCTAGCATGATCTGAAATTTTTCTAACATTAGGCACAATTTTACTGATATTGGAGGGAAAAAACTATGCCGTGTGAGCATTTTTCGAAATATGCTTCACTTTTCAAAGTTACGAAACTATTTTTCCGATATATGCATTACTTTCCGATTTTATGCGTTACTTTTCCCCAGTTATGTGCCACTTTTGAATTTTATGCGCCACTTGTTGGTCTGACGGCACTCTGGTCAAAATAGGAATTTCCCCTTCCTACATCAATGTCGAAACAGGCTTCATTGCCTCAAAAGGGTTCCGGCAGGATTTACAGTACAAAATACTGCGGCATGCAGTCGGCCCGAAGAGGTTATCCATCGTGGTGTAGGCCGATCCGCAAAAAGGGCACTCAACATGCCATTCCCCGGTTTCGCTGATCCATTCAGGTGGCGGGGCAATACCGAATTCTTTTAGCTGGATTCTTCCCCTTTTTGTAACCCTATCAGAGGTCCATGGCGGATGATAGATAAACTGGACTTCTACTTTCTCAAAGATACCGAGCTTTCCTAGTTCGGCTTCTACATTCTTCCGAATAATGTCCAGCGCGGGGCAGCCCATAAAAGTTGGCAGAAGCTCCACCATGATTGCATTTTCTTCCACCTTCAAATGCTCAACCATACCCAAATCAACAATTGAAATAGAGTCTATTTCAGGGTCCTTCACATTATGAAGCGCTTCTAAAGCTGCTTTTTCCAATACTTGAATTTGCTCCATATTCATCATCCCTTAAAAAAACTTACCAGCTTGCAGCCGGATCTACGTTATACACTTCGCTTAAAGTGGATAAAGCGGCATCAAGGTCAGCTGTATGTTCCCCTTTGCGGCCATTTCCATTTTTCATCGCAAAATCAGACTCAGATACCGATAGATTTACAGATTCAAAGACAGGCTTCATCATAAAGAGCCAGCGCTGTATTAATCTCTCTTCAGCTTCAATCAGACCTTGCTCTGCTATTTCATTCCCGAGCGGTCCTAACGTAAGCACTCCTTCAAATTCGCCAAGAACCTTTTTGATTGCAGCTTCCATTCTCGGCCTTGCTTCACCGCCTGCCTGCATGAGCTGAACAAACCAGGTTTTCCAATGAAGGAGATGATAGTAAAGCTCCATATTTACCTTTAATGCCACATCGGCTAACGGCTGATATAATGAAGTTTTCAATGAGTCCATTCGGACCTTCTTGGCCTGTACGTAAAAATAGTTTCTTACAACAGCGAAAGCCCAGTCGTATTGAGCTGTGGATAAGTAATGCCCCGGGCCATTTACCATTTCCAGCAAAACGGCATTTTTACGTTCGGACGCTTCCCGTCCATGGGCAAGGCTGTCTACATTTCCTTCTCCTAGATCCTCAAGGAGCTGATAAAACATCGCGGCGTGGCCCATAGTGTCCTGGCTGATTGATGAGAAAGCCACATCCTCCTCAATATGCGGGGCAAGGCCAAGCCATTCAGAACCGCGGTAGGCAAGGATGAAGTCATCATCAGCAAGCTGGTACAATATAGATGTCAGAGCTGATTTCATAGCGGGATTGAGTGGCGTATTCTCTTGTTTATTCACTTTTCTTCATCCCTCCCCATGATAGGATTTCCTTTTCGTCCAGCATTTCCTGTTCATAGTGGCGCCACTTCTTTTTCAAGTAGCCGTACCCTTTTGTAGTCCGATATTCTTTATTATCCAGCCGCATGAGTGATTGCTTTTCCTCCGGGGTCATTTTCCTTACATCGGACCGTTTAACAACCCAAATGTCTGCGACCGGTTCTCTCCTCATAAAATTTTCCTGTGCCATGACGAGGGCAAGCTCCCGATTTGGCGCCAGCAGCGAAAATTGATACTGCAGAGGAGAGGTATCTGTTCTTTTGCTGAACACTTCAAATTCCTGATAAAATCCTTCGCTTCCCAAAGCGTTCCCTCCAATCTGATCCGGTTATTTTGCTGTATTAAGAGCATCGCGCACCCATTCGTTTGTATCATAAGCAGTTTGGCGCAGACCGAGGCGCTCCTTTGATTTCGGTCCATTATTTTTAATAATGTCCTTAAATTTGTTCCAGTCCGGCTGTTTATAGACCCAAAGATTCTGTTGCTGATCGAAATGCATCGTTTCATCAGGAACGCTTAGGCCGAGCGAGAGAACACGCGGAATATACTTTGTAAAGAAATCCTGCCTTAGTTCTTCGTTCGTCTTTGTCCGGATTTTATATTTGATAGTTGTATCCTGCTTGGAGGTGCCTGTTGTGGTAGCATCTCCCGGTCCAAAGAACATTAGCAAAGCCTCCCACCAGCGATTTACAGCATCCTGGACCATGGCTCTTTGCTCATTGGTCCCTTCTGCTAACGCCATGATAATCGCTTCTCCATGCTGGGCATGGAATACTTCCTCAGCACAAATTCTTTTGAGTGCACGGGCATAAGGGCCATAAGAGGCATTAAGCATATTGGTCTGAGTAATGATGGCTGCACCGTCAACCAGCCACCCAATCAATCCAGCATCTCCCCATGTAGGCGCCTCCATATGAAAGACGTTGTGGAACTTAAGCCTGCCGCTGAATAGATCCTGCATGATGTCCTCACGCGTCTTACCGAGCGGCTTCATTAAGTCCTCTGCGACACGCAGCAGCAGCTGTCCATGACCCATCTCATCCTGTACCTTTGCCATAATTCCAAGCTTGCGTTTTAAAGAGGGAGCTTTCGGCACCCATTCTTTTTCCGGCAGTGCCCCCATAATTTCACTGATTCCGTGCATGGAAATCAACTTAATTAAGGTCATCCGGTAATCTTCAGGCATCCAGTCATCCGCTTCAATTTTTTCGCCTGCCTCGATGCGCCTCATAAAATGCTCATATTTTTGTTCCTCAGTCCATTGCTGATAAGAAATTACTTCAGACAAAAGGTTCACCCCCTGTTTTGTTGCCAATCTAACAAATCCTATTAAATAACTGCATTTTCCTTCGTTCGATTCACTACCCTTACAGCTTTCCCTTCCGACCTTGGCAAGGTTTTTGGCGGATGGACTTCAAGCTGAATGGTTATGAAAAAATGCTGCTTCAAAGCATGCTGAATCTTCCTTTTTATCGAATCTGCGTCAATGATTTCCTTGAAGATCCTTCGCTCCATTCTGCATGAAGCTCCAATGATTTGAGGCTTCCATTTTGCAGTAAATGAATCTGGTAATGAGGGGCAAGTTCCGGAATCTGCAAAAGACAATGCTCTATTTCGGATGGAAATATTTTCACACCATTTACATTCAGCATATCGTCAATCCGGCCTTTTACCCTGCTCATGCGAATCGTAGTTCTTCCGCAGCTGCACCTCTCTTTTGAAAGGGAGGCAATATCACCTGTTCGGTAGCGAATCACAGGAAAGGCTTCCTTTGTTAAGCTGGTGAAAACCAATTCACCCTCCTCACCGTTTGGAAGCGGTTTCATATTTACTGGATCAATAACCTCGGCTAAAAAATGATCTTCGGCTATATGCAATCCATCCTGCGCATCGTGGCACTCCATGGATACTCCTGGTCCCAACACTTCACTTAGCCCATAAATATCGCATGCTTTAATGCCCAGTTTTTTTTCTAACGTAAGCCGCATCTCCTCCGACCATGGTTCGGCACCAAAAATGCCGTACTTTAAAGAAGTTTTTGAAGGATCTAAACCCTTTTCTTCCATTTTTTCAGCCAAATTCAATATATACGACGGTGTACCGCAAATAACCTCAGGCTCAAAGTCCTGTATCAGCATAATCTGCCTGTCAGTATTACCGCCAGATACAGGGACAGTGGCCATTCCAAGCAGTTCACTCCCATAATGGAGCCCCAGCCCTCCGGTAAACAATCCATATCCGTAAGCATTATGCAAGATCTGTCCCGGCTGGCCTCCACCGATCGCAATCGCTCTGGCAACAAGATTCCCCCACATCTCGGTATCATTGCGTGTATACCCAACAACAGTCGGCTTACCGCTTGTTCCAGAGGAAGCATGAACCCGGACAATATCCTTCTTTTCCACGGCAAAAAGCCCGAATGGGTAATGTTCACGCAAATCTGCTTTAACGGTAAACGGCAGCTTCCAAATATCCTCCAGGCTGTTAATATTCTCAGGTCCAATATTACTTTCCAAAAACTTTTTCCGATAAAAAGGTACTTTGTTAAATACTCTCTCCGCTGTCTCCTTGAGCCGGTTCAACTGCAATTCCTCTATAAAATCGCGGCTTTCCGTTTCAATATCATGCAGGATCAAGCCAAAACCTCCCAGAAAATTATCATTTTAAGATAACACTTTTATATAACGTTTATATATCGTTATATATAATAAGTGTCATATATTTAACACAAAGATACCGTGTAAATAGGAAAAAGTCAACTTATTTTCAGAAAATTTACTAATTTATTTTTTCAGTTAACGGAGCAATTCTCTGAGCGAAAAGCAAAAAAAAGCCTACAAGAACGTAACGGGTTCCGTTTCAAGGTGCTTTCGAAAAATCATATTAATTAATACTTGTTTTTTAAAGAAAAGAGGGTGTCCCAAAAGTAGCTTTGGGCACCCTCTTTTTTCCAAGACAATAGCTCTATAAAATTGGCCTGTTGGTTTCGCTCCAGGGACTCAGCGAACGCGGGCGGTCCGACGCTCCTTGGTGCATCAAATTTTATTGCCATTCCTTCAACTTCCTTATAATATTATTCTTCCAAAGTGAAATAAAAGTCTCTTCTCCTTTTGCTGTTTTTTGTTTCTGCCATTCGTTATAACTTGCGACAGTGATGAGAA
The DNA here is from genome assembly GCF_058145115.1 of Cytobacillus sp. C11.1. Classification (NCBI taxonomy): domain Bacteria; kingdom Bacillati; phylum Bacillota; class Bacilli; order Caryophanales; family Bacillaceae; genus Cytobacillus; species Cytobacillus sp. C11.1. The sequence goes on from NZ_CM176935.1 coordinate 3,801,924, forward strand.
GCGAGCCGGCAATTAAGAGATAAGCCCACCAAGGGAGGTTGCCCCAATATGGTCTTGTCTGAAGCAGTACGTTTAGCAAAAGTACTCCTGAACCGACAAAGAAATATGCTTTTATTCGGAAGAAAGTCCCTGCCAGCATGGAAAGCAGCGAAAGCGTGCCGACAATTAGCGCATCATAAACAGTGTTGCTTGCAAGCCCATCCTGTACGAGCAGCAATGAAACAATGCTGAGAACAGCCCATTGCAGCCTATTTGTAAGCTTGCCATATCTGCCTTTGAGAATTTTTCTTGTAAATATAATCAGGGCAATCCATGGCAGCACATAAAGCTCCCTTGTTATTAGCGCAGAAATTTCAATATTGCTCAGTAATGTATAATATGGTTCCAACAGGACAACACCTGTAAGCAATTCCGCCACCCAGGAATAATTAGAAGATATTCTTTTGTGCTGCCAATAAATAAGCATACTAATTAATAAGCCTGGAATTACTTTAGCCCATAAAGAAACTACCGGGAAAAGATAGATTGAAAGGATAAATAAAAAGGCTATAAATGTATAGCTGTCTGCCTGTTTCCTATTGCCTTCGAATGATACAGTCCGGTTGTAAATGGTTTTGCCGATAATAGCTAGGGTTAGACCAAATCCAGCTGCTGTAAGAGTCTTAACCTCAGGTGAGATTTGATTGATGTACAGGAATTTCATTGTGCTAATGTATATTAAAAACAGCGGAAATCCTGACAATATATCTAATTTCAATCTGTGTAAGTAAGCAACTAAGCCAGCTGCATATAAAACAGAAACGACATACGGAACCCACCCAAATGGATAAGCTGAAAGTAATGCCAAAATGCCGACTATAGACCAAGGAATAAGAAAAAAGATACTTCTCTGTTTATCGGCTTTGTCTGCATTAATCCAAAATGCAAAAATAATACAGCTTACCAGCAAGGATGCAAATTCACTGTACTCACCATCCCAAATATGATACATTCCAGTCAAAATCGCCATGAAAAGTGCAAGGAACGCGCTATATAAGAAGCTTTTCACTTTCCACTCTTTTCGGGAAACTCTCGAACTGATCCAATAAACGGCCAAAGCGCCAAGAAAATTCAAAAGGCTATTTTCTCTATATATGAAGAGGGTCAGTAACAATCCGAAAGGCAGGTATACATGTCCCACCCATGATAAGCCATTTGCCAGTACTGAATCTCTTTTCACAAAGAAATATGCATTAGCAAGCAGGATGAATGCACCTAGCGGGAACTGAATCCAAGTGAAATATTCATAATTAACCCCCTTAAGCTTTAAACTGTTAATGATAGAGAAATAGGCAAGCAAAGAAACCGCTGCCGCAATAAACGGTACCCATTTTTGTTTGATCGCATAATATAGTGCCAGATACATAGCCACACCGCCTATTAGCACTGCTGGCCTCATCCAAGCACCATCGATTGGCAATACAATTGCTGTGAATATTGAAATTGAATAAAAGCCCTGTGCGATGAAAAAAGCATGGCTGGCAGCGGGTTTCTTCTTTATTTTTAAAACATAAGTGAATAGCAAGAGAATAGCACTTGCCAAAACCGTATTCATTGCCATTCCCAGTGAATAATGATAAAAACGATTGTTACCCCGCAATTCTTCTCCAAAGAACATAAAAGAGAACCCGATAGTTAATGGGATGGCCCATGGTGCTGCATCCGTATAGAAGCTTCTTTTTTCAACATTATTAATCAGAAACATAACAAAGCTAAAGATTAAAAGCATGGTTCCGGCTGCCATCCAATCCAACAGGCCTATAGCGACCAATATGGAAAACACCATAATACAATTCCCAACATCGCGTGAGCTTGACTCGATGACTTTTAGCATTTGATGCTTCACTAAATATCCCATGCTAATAAAAAGCGCAAAACCGATAAAGAAAACTGGAAGAATAAAATTCTTAAAATCAATTGCCCGATCCACCATGAGCATAAACTCAAATAGTGCAGAAGCTATAAAAATTGGAGCAAAGTACGCAAAAAGCACGTTAGCCATCACTTTTGCCAAATAAATAAACTGTACCGCAATAATAATATACGCCAAAAGCAATGCAGCGGACGGTTCATTCATCCTAAGAAGTATGCCTTCAACCGAAATATAGAGAAACGCTAGGATTGAGACAATTGAACTCGTGACCCTAAACACTTTTTCCCAAGAATCATGCTGATCCATTACCCTCGGCACTAACAGAAAACCTGTTCCAACCAGCGCATAGAATACCGGACCAGCCACAACTAAAACGGAATGCTCAATAAGCTGGTAGGCACCATAAACAATCAATAAACTGAAAACAAAGTGGAATTCCTTTTTACCAGTAACAAAGACCATTGATAAATAGATAACTGCAGTTACCAAAATATTTACGCTGTAAAAAACATGGCTATTATAGAAAGCGAGCATCAAAACTGTAGACAGCACCAGATTAATTTGTGCAAAACAAACAAGCTCTTTTGAAAACAGCTTTAAGTCTGCACGGTTTTTAATTTTATGATAGAAAGCTGCAAGCAAAGCGTTAAAAAGCATGAGGCCTAAATAGAAGCCATCTTTTTCAAGCTTGAATGCTGCCAATGTATATCCCGCACTCGTACTAAGGGCAATATAAGCTAACCAGACAAATAGACGTGAACTTAACTTTTTTGCAAGAATGCTGTATATCGGCACAATTAGAGAACTTCCTGCCGCTCCAAGTATGTATCGTCCTTCTCCATAAAAAGAAAAAAACGGTCCAAGCAATTCAAACCATCCAACAGATAAAATATAGATCGGCATGAATAAGCTGCCGAGAACAATAAAGGCAAATGATGTTCTCTCAATTTTTAATACCTTCTTTGAAATATAGGAAATGCCATAAAAAAGCAGCGAAACAAAAGCAATCGAACCGCTCTTCATCCAGTTGGACATTGTATTCCAGTTGCTGGTAGCAACAAACAGCCCGCCAATCAAGAGAAGAATCACTCCGATATTTAATAGCCAGGAGATGTTTCTTTCCCTGACTTCTTCTGGTGATAACCTCTTTTTTGGTTTAACCGCCTGCTGGACAGGCTGCTTTTTATTTTGTTTAATGACAACAGCCTGTGTATGCTCATGCTCCTGCCTCTTTTCGTTAAGGTCAGAGTAATATTTGTTATAAGCATCCATTGTTATTTCAAAATGTTCATCTGTTATATAGTCTTTTTCTTTAAGTTTTGCCAATTCAAATTGGAAAATGCTTTTATGGTATTTTTCAGTTTGATAATCCATTCCATCACCTCTTTTAAATATAGAAATTATCGGAAATGCAATTATTTTATACTTTTGGTGTAATTTTACACATAATTAATCTAATAATCAATCCCCTTTTTGGTAAAATTTAAAAGTTTATCCTGCATAATCTACTTATCGTATTTTTATATCAGATACAGGCAACTTGACTAACCGACAGAAATGAAAATAGCCGGGTCGGAAACTTATTTATTTAAATGCAGGAAATTAAGGAATGAAAAGGAAATTTCCCCTTACTTCCGAGCATTGTTATTCAACTGTTAATGATTAAACCCTTGGAAAATGCACATTTCTTAGGTTATTTACCCTATTAAAAAAGGCCTATTATTATATCCGATAAATTTCTGAATAACAATTCTATCCGAAAAATATTTTTTACATTATATTATTCTAGAAATTTATTAATTTTTACGGAGGAATCACCTTTGAAAAGACTGCAACTATTATTATTAACTTCTGTTCTATTATTCGGTTTTTTCCCTGGAGTAAGCTATGCAGCTCCAAACGAGGAAGAACTGGCTGCATTTTTACAGGAAATAAATTGGACTGAAGAAGGTCTAATTGACCACCTTGAATATTTCTGGGATGTAAGTTTAGAAGATTTTGAAACGATGGAAGATTTAATTGAGTTCCTGGGTGAGCCAATTACTGAAGAAAATCTGCAGCAGCTCTTGGCTGACTATGGTTTCGAGAATGAGGAAGAATTAACAGCAATGCTTGTTGAAAATGGAGAAATGGAAGCAAATGAAAATGTTCGTGACGTTTTCAAATATATTGACGCTTTGGATTCGACAACTTCTTTTCTGACATATACAGGTACAGAAATTAATGCAGAAACTCTTCAGCAGCTGCTTGAAGACTACGGCCTTACTATGGAAGAACTTAACGCTCTCCTTGAGGAAAACGAAGATGCTTTGGAAAACTATGAGTATATTGAAGACCTGGATATCATGGTTTCCATTTATCTAGGTGCAGATGAAATGCCAGGTGAAGATGAGCTGACTCAAATGCTTGCAGATATCAGTCTTACTGACGAAGAACTTGAAGCATTAATGACACACTTTATGACTTTGGATTTTGAATATTCAGCCCTTCTTGACAAAATGATGAACCTGGAAAGCCGCTTAATGGCGTTTGGCGATTTTGAAAGTGCTGAGGAACTGAACGAAGAACAAATTGCTGAACTTATTAGCATTATGCAGGAAATGATGGATCTGTTCCAGCTAGATGCAGAGTTTTATCTCGTTAAAGGCAATGAAAAAATTCATTTAACAACAGAGGAAATGATGGTATTAGAAGAGACAAATGGCTTTGACTTATTGATCGAGCTGTTCAATACACAAGGCGAATTTCTTGCTGATATGATCATTACAGCTGATATGTTCAGTTCAGAGCTGATTGAAGATACAGTAGGCGATTTAAACCAGGCTGAAACGGTTATTAAAAAACAGGAACCAGTTAAAGCCAAGTCTGCTCCGAAGAGTGTAAAAACAGTTAAAGGCGGCAAGCTGCCAAATACTGCCGGCAATTATGCTGAAGGCATTCTTGCCGGAATGGGTCTAATTGTATTAGGAGCGTTCATTTTCCGCAAACGAAAAGTGAAATCTGTGTGAACAATAAGACTATATTAAAGACCGTTCTTGGGTCAACAGTTATTATTATAGGAATTTGGCTTGTATTTTCAAATATACAGCCCTTTTTCTATGCTGAACAAACTACAGCCCAAATTGATCAGAAACCTATAGAGCAACAAAATCATCAGCATATGTCAAAGGCAGAGAAAACTGATGGATCCACCTTGTATCCGGTAAGACCTGCAACAGGGGAAGAGATCGGCGAACTGTCAATACCAAAAATATCAGCAAGCCTCCCGATTTTCCATGGTACCAACGAAGATGAACTGGAAAAAGGGGTCGGTCATTTTGCGGGAAGTGTACTCCCTGGCGAAGCTGACAACTCTGTCCTTTCCGGCCACCGGGATACCGTATTCCAAAAGCTTGGCGAAGTAACAGTAGGCGATTTGCTGGTAGTCAACACGTCTGAAGGCAAGTTTACCTACAAAGTCCGCAAAGTAAGAATAGTTGATGCAGACGACAGAACAGTCATCGTACCTAAGCAGAGAGCAACACTGACTGTTACAACTTGTTATCCGTTTAATTATGTTGGGGATGCACCACAGCGATATGTACTTGTCGGCGATTTAGTGAGAAAATAAAAAAGCCCGCTTATTATGCGGGCTTTTAAATGAGAAGGCCATTTAAGGGTCTTCTTTTTTATTGAGTAATTGTCACTAATTTGACGTCTGCAAAGTCAAAGCGGTGGTAATTATCATCAGAGTCAGTAACTTCAACGAATCCTTCGAGATCCTTAATCTTTCCAATAACCTCGGATTTATTTTCTGCTTCAACCAATTCAGTAACTGTTACGTCTTTTTCGAATGTGTAAATAATCTTAAACGAATTCATTTGTGTAAAACTCTCCTTTCGCAATATTTTTTCCCGATAATACAGAGTTTAAACTAGCAATTTTTTGAAGTGAAAATTCAAATTCAGTCTTTTAACTTAGAAACCCTGCAATAAAAAGAAAACTTTACAACCCAGCAAAAAGAAAGTGAGTGCTAGCACTACGCTATCCGACAAATATCAACCTCTATCAACAATCTTATAACTGACTTCGTCTAATTCACTGATAAAAGGACAAGCTTCTCCTAGTGTAAATAAACTTAAACGGTGCATGGCTCTTGTACAAGCAGTATAAAAAAGCTTCCTTTCTCTTTCTTTCTTATAAACGGAAGCATTGTAGATAACGACAGCATCAAATTCAATCCCTTTAGCCAGATACGATGGAATGATTACTATACCGCTTTCATAGGATACTGTGCCTTTTTCTATTAGCCTTACGTCCAGTTTATCTTTTAAATTATTATAAACTTCAAGGCTTTCCTTTGTCGTTTTAGAAATGACCGCAACGGTTTTATGGCCATCCTTTTGCAATGCTTCTACCTCTTTAACCAGTTCAAGGTTAAGCACTTTCTCACTGCCGACTTTTATCAGTATAGGCATTTCTCCACTCCTGTTAAAGGCTTCTATCTTTTCCCCATCTGGTATCAAACCTCTTGTAAATTCGACAATTTGTTTGGTTGAGCGGTAACTCTTCATAAGTATAAAAGTCTCTTTTTCGTCTTCCTCAATAGTCTTATAAATGGATGAATTTTCTGCCTGCTGCAAGTAAATAGCCTGATTGATATCTCCAAGCAGCGTCATCTTACTGTAGGGGAAAAGTTCACAGATATATGCAAACTGGAAGGCTGAATAATCCTGTGCTTCATCAATAAACACATGCCTGATAGAAGTATTTGATTTCTTGCCTTCTATTTTATCCTGCAAATACAAATATGGCGTGGCGTCTTCATAAGGCATTTCAGAGTTTCTAATCTTTTCAATTGTTTGTTTGCTAATCTTATCCCATTTCTCAGATGCCCCGCCTATAAAGTGCTCATACAAACCTTCATAAATGGCTGGAATGTCTAAGAATTTATATTGTTTTATTTTCTTCTTTACTGGCTTAAATTTCTTGCTAACAACCCATTTAGCGAGATATTTTTCCTCCATCTTATGATCATCAAACGTATAGTCCTCTTTCCCTTGTTTTCTTTGGCGTTGTCTAAAAGCTTCCAAATAATCTTCCTTTTCCAAGTAACCAATTGCTTCAACTACCCAGTCTTTTTTCCGCTCCTGCTTTTCCTGGCGCCTAATCTCGTTCATCAGCCAATCCTGCAGCAGCTGGATGCGATTGGGAATAGGATATGAGGGATCAAGAGAATAAAATTGCTCGGAGATTTGCATGCTGGATATCAGTGTATTTCCTTTTAGGACGATATCAAGAAATCGCATTCCTTTTTTTGATAAAAGCCGCAAATATTGGTCAATCTTTTCTTTAAAATCCAAATCTGATTTATAGGCAATGCCCATCATTCTGGTACGAATAGCCTGATTTTCTGAAGAAGTTAGGATTTCCTCCAGCTGGGAGAATGGGTCTTCCACTTGAAAATCCGCTCCAAGCCGTTGGTTCAAATATTCCTGAAATGTCGTTTGCCTCATATTTTCTTCTCCCAGCTCCGGAAGAACGGTTGCAACATAACTGTTGAAAAGCGGATTTGGGGAAAAAAGCATAATATTTTCAGAGTTAAGTGTTTCTCTGTATCTATAAAGCAAAAATGCTGCACGCTGAAGCGCTGCGGATGTTTTGCCGCTGCCAGCAACACCCTGCACCACAAGGATTTTGCTGCGTTCATTTCGGATAATAGCATTTTGTTCTTTTTGAATGGTAGCTACAATGCTCTTCATCTGTGAATTAGCCTGGTTTCCAAGTACCTCCTGAAGCATTTGGTCACCAATGGTTACTCCTGTATCAAACAGACCTTCTATTAAACCATTGCGTATGATAAATTGCCGTTTTAATGTCATCTCACCACAAATAGTACCGGTGGGTGTGCGATACTTGGCAGCCCCAGGGGAGTAATCATAATAAAGGCTTGAAATTGGAGCTCGCCAATCGTATATAATAAAATTTTCATCGTTCTCGTCCATAAGAGAAGCAATACCTAAATAAATCGGCTCTGGTTCCAGTTCAGCTTCTTCTTTAAAATCTATTCTGCCAAAATACGGGGATTTTTCCAGCCGGTCAAGCACTTTTAGCTGATTGTCCAAATGACCTTTGCTTCTTTCCCGTTCGGAGAGCAATTCTGCCTGCTGCTTAATACTTGTAAAAGTTTCGATAACATCATCTGGTTCATCAAGGTTGACTGTAACGTCATCCCAAAAAGTTTGCCGTAATTCCAATGCCTGAGAGCCAACATTTTGAGTCTTTTCCAAGTATGAACCCTTTTTGTCCTGAATTAAATTAATTACTGAATCTACTCTTTTTTGTTCTGCAGACTTGGTTTGCATTTCATTCATAAAACCACTCCCCAAAAAAATTGCGGTCATTAATTTGACAATCAAACGCTAATGTGATAATGTTATATTAGATAATTATATACTCAACCAAAATTAAGTATTAGACCTCGGTTTTCATTTTAACATGTTTCCTGCCCTCTTCACAATCAATTTCCTGTAAAAATTGTATTATATGCGCTTTTAAAATGCGATGCGCATTTTTCAATACTAATATTTTTTGTTTACATAATTATATTATTAGCCACTCGGTACTATTCCAAAAAAGGAGTCCATCATTTAATCTGGACTCCTTTCTTGATTCTTATTCACCTAAGTCTACATTATGGTAAACCCGTTGAACATCTTCCAGATTTCTAGGGCATCAATCAGCTTTTCAAATTGTGCTTGTGCATCAGAATCCAGTGTTACCTCATTTTGAGGAAGCATCGTTAATTCTGCAACCGTAAACTCTGTAATACCTTCTTCTTTAAAGGCTTCCTGAATAGCATGAAATTGATCCGGTTCCGCGTAGACGATTACAGTACCATCTTCTTCTAAAATATCACGGGCGTCTACGTCTTCTTCCATTAGGATTTCAAGCACTTCCTCTTCGGATTTGCCTTCAAGGCCAATTACAGCAGTTGAGTCGAACATATATGCTACTGAACCGCTCACTCCCATATTCCCGCCATTTTTACCAAATGCAGCACGTACATTGGAAGCAGTGCGGTTTACGTTGTTTGTCAGCGCATCAACAATGATCATGGAACCGCTTGGCCCGAATCCTTCGTAGCGAAGGTCGTCATAATTTTCTTCTGCTCCGCCTTTGGCTTTTTCAATCGCACGATCAATGATATTTCTTGGCACATTATATGTTTTTGCACGTTCAAGTACAAATTTTAAAGCCTGGTTCGCTTCGGGATCAGGCTCGCCCTGTTTGGCAACTACATAAATTTCAAGTGCGAACTTGGAATAAACACGACTTGTATTAGCATCCTTTGAAGCTTTTTTTTCTTTAATATTGTTCCATTTACGGCCCATGTGTCCCACTCTCTTTCAACTTTGGATCTATAAATAATTAATTATATGTAATGGAGTCCTTCTTCCACTGAAGAACTCATACCCCCTTATTATACATTAAGTGATGGGACTTTTTCGAGTATATACTTTATTTCCATTTAATCAAGGGAACCCCCCGTTCGCTGAGCTTCTTGAATAGAAATCAACAAGCAAGTTTAGTAGAGCCAAAAGAAAAAAACCAATACAATATGTATTGACTTTATCCTTTTGGCAAATTTTTGGCTTAAATAAATGCAGCTGGCAATGTTTTCGATTGGTTTCTTTTCAAGTATAGACACAATATAAAGAAAACTCCGGCACTTGATCCCCTTAGTATCGTTGATACGAGCATCGCTATATCGATGCTCGTTTGCTCCAGGAGATAGACGCCGAATTGCGGAGCAACAAAGGCAACCAGTGCGAGCAAAATATTATAATTGGAAATAAAGACACTCCTCTTCTCTTCCTCAGTTACCTCAAGTAACTGGTTAAACAGGATAAGAACTGTACCAGACACAAACAGCCCGCTAAAGCCGTTCACTAAAACAAGATAGATCATATTCGGAGAAAGGATTGTTAAAACAGGTGCGCTTGCCATTCCAGCAGAGACAAGGACCATCATTTTTGCATTGCTATGTTTATCAGCCATTCTCCCCCACCATTTGTAGCTGACAATTTGCGCGAGTTGGTTTGCTACAGTAAATAAACTGATCCACAGTGCTGTTGCTCCTGCATACTTAATCTGATAGATGCTAAATAATGACCAAGCCATCTGCCAGCCAAAGTTAAAAAAGAGGCTGCAAAGTAAAAAGTATAGAAAAGGCTTATGCTTGAAAACCTCCAGCCCCAATGATAATCGCTTTTTCTCACTCTTCTTTTCCTTCTTCTCTTCCTTATGCTTCAGCAAGTAGTAAACCTCTATTAAGCCGAAAAGAAACGCTGAGATAAACAACACTTGAAAAGGGAATGGATTTATTTTATCAAATTGCTGGAGAAGAAGGCCTATCAAAAGTGTTGAAAACATACCCACAATCGTAAGAATTTTATTTCGTTGGCTAAAAAATCCGCTTCTCCGGTCATCAGGGATCAGATCGCCTATAAAACTCTGCCAGCTCAAATTTGCGAAGGACCCCGGCAGATTCATAAAGCCAACAAGAAGAACAAAAGCCCAGCTTCTATATTCAGCCGGTAAATACATAACGAAAAACATTAGGAATAAAAAGAGCCTTGCCGCCAAGAAAGAATACGCTGTGAATCTTTTCTTCTCTTCCAGTCGATTCATTATCAGGGATCCTATCACCATAGCAAACATGCCTATAAACTGCGGTAAAGAACTGATCAGCCCTATTTGAAAATTTGTTGCCCCAAGCACACTGATGGCAAACAGCGGAAAATAATTATTACTAATATTTAATACAATGGTTGTAGCAATTCCATTTCGGATACTGAGCTTCTCATTCTGCTTTGTTTCACATAGCGGCAGTGCCATCGGTCATCTTCCTTCACGATATAGATCATTCTATTTCGACACACTAAATATTCTTAAGTAATCATAATCCCATACCCCTTTTTTGGCAATACTTTTTTTGAAATATTTTCAAAATAAAAACCTCTATTAAAGAGGTTTGCAATGTGCATGATTATTTAGACTGCCTTAGATGAAGTTTTCCCTTCTATCATGAGAATGGCTTCTTCATTCTTAGCTATCTTTGTTAACTGAGCATCAAGCCGCTGGTGAATTTGAGTAATTTCTTCACTTAACATTTGCTTTAAAGTGGTTTCTTTAATAATCTCCAAAAAATCCTTCATTTCTTCTCTTTGGAAAGAATCCAGTTTTTCAACTATTTCCTTTATGTCTGTAAGATCGATCTGGTTAACCATTACTCGGTGTTCAATGCTATCAACTTTTTCTAGACGGTCCAATCTGTGTTCAAGTATCTTTACGTTTTTATCGATTTGGATCAGTTGATTCTTAATCTCTTTGTTGCTTTCCAGCAGCTGCTTCAATAACTCCTCCATAATATCTCTCCTCGTCTTTTGTTAGACCAATTTTATCACCTTAGTTCTTTTAAATGCTGTGAATATTTCGTTACAAATGTATTGAAATGGAAAATAACAAAAAAGAGACACAAAAGTGCCTCTATTTCGCCTTTATTAATGCTTCTAATACTTTTTGAACCCCAAATCCCTCTTTAAAAGATACAAGCTTTGCAGAATCACCTTTGATTGCTTTGAGCAACTCTCCGGCTAGGCTATTTTTATCAGCTGCTTCTAGTGAGATGATTTCCCCGTTGTCTTCAGCCGTACTCTGGGAAAGAATGCCCCAATTCACCATATCCAATGTTCCTTTGTCACCGAAGACTTTAAATGAAAGATGCTCTTTCTGCCCAATATCAGCTATTCCGTTAAAGAGAACAGGAATATTCCCCGGGAGCTTCATAGAACTGATAAAGCTTGTTTCGCACAAATGTTCATCCTCAGGATATTCAACAAAAGAATGAATATCGCCCATCTCCCCAAATACTTCGTGTATCAATTGAATAAAGTGGGGAGCTACTTCCCGGATAAAACCTCCCTGCTCTCTGCTTGAAATCCATTCATTTTTCTGCCAAGAACGGGGCCAATGGGTAAAATGCAAATGAAGTTCAACTTTTTTGATTTTTCCCAGCTCTCCACTCTGTATCTTTTCTTTAAATACCTGAAAGGCCTGGCTATATACCATAGGAAAGTTCATGGCATGGATAATATCGGCGCGTTCAGCTGCTTCATACATTTCCTTCGCTTCCGCAACCGAATTTGCAAGCGGCTTTTCACATAGCAAATTTTTGCTGCTTCTAATTATATCCATCGCAATTGCATGATGGAACTTAGGAGGAACCCCTAAGTAGATGAGATTAATCGTCTCATCTTGAAGCAGGTCCAAATGATCCGTATACATCGTTGCAGCCGGAAGCTCAACCTTAAATTTGTTTAAACGTTCTGCGTTTCGATCACATAGAGCCGCAATTTCGATTTCTTCATACTGCTGAAATTGGCGCAAAATCCTTTCCCCTATCGCTCCCATTCCTATTAAACCAACTCTAACTTTCAAAATCCTTCACCTGCTTATATAGATTCATAGAACATAGAAGAATTATACAATTTATTTGAAAAATGCTAAAGTTATATATTTTTGTAATTTTAATTAACCGTTTTTTAGTAAGCAAAAATTAACTCTTTTCCCTTTATTTTAAAAACATGTTTAAGAATTGCCAAAAATAGAGATAACTACCCTTGACCCCATACAGAAACATCACAGCCGATTAAATAAATTTGAAAATCTCCAGCAGGCTTGCTGGAGATTTTTTGTTTTAATTATACTGGCCAATAAATGGATAGAAAAGTATAGAATGGGAACCATAAATATAACAATACTTGGAGGTGTCATCATTGAACCTGGATAAAGATATGCAATTTGAAATCAAAAGCTGTTTTGCTCCGAATCTTTACCGTTCTCAAACCTTGAAAATTCTCGAAGTAACACCAAGCAGTGTTGTGATTCAAATGGACAGATCAAGCGGGCGCGGTGTTTTTCCTGCAGAAAATTTCCACTATTGGATAAAAAGGGGGTCACTCATTAAACTGAATGACCATCATAGGAGAACATCCTAGAACACTGGTTTATGACTAGTGTTCTTTAATTTAATCTCTTTTTTAAAAGATAGCTGTTTTTAAATAAATTTGTTTAAAAAAGTAACAAAGTTTGCGAAAACAGCCCTATTTTAATATAGCACGTGAGTTGATTCAGGAAAGGTACTGCTTTTTTCAAAGCAGATAGCTGCAACTTTGTTTAGCAGGCCGCTTTCTAGTTAGAGTAAATTAACTAAATTGTGAGCTTTATGAAGAACTTCCCAAAACTTGAGAACAAAATGGTAAAATTGCGAAGAAACCTCTAAAACTTACGAACAATTTCAGTAATTTAGCGAAGAAATCATTAAAATTAGCGAATAAACTATGGCTAGCTTTAATTTAAAGATTGAAGGAGGATGTCCTTGTTAAAAACGCCAGGTTTTCATCAAAATGGTCGACTCTAGTGAAAGAACCTGCCTCCATTCTATCTTTCACAGGCAAAATTATCTTTATCTCGATCATGTTTTGAGTCATAAGCAGGATGTGTAGATGGAACTCCATTCGGATACACCTTTCTCAACTCTGTGCAGTTTTTGTAAGACTCTGATTGATTTTCTGATGACGATGAAGCACTGTTGCTGGACGAGCTGCTGTCAGCCTCTGAGCCGCTTGAGATATTGCCGGTTCCAGAACCTGACGATGAACCACCCGCACTGCTGCTACCCGAAGAATCCAAATCCCCCCTGGTTGTTCCTTCATTCCCAAATGCCCAGAGACCTTTATTTGCTTCCCTCGCTACCCTGCCAAACTTCCTGAAATATTCACTGTATTTAACATCCGGGTTATAGGTTGATGGTTCAGCAAACCCGTTCAGCACTAAATGGGCGTTGAACATTTTGGTCCGCATTTCACTCTCATCCATATCATCTGAAGGGATTTCTAGCCAAATAATTCTTAACAGGCGGCCATATCGGTCTGTATCAGAGACGTCCTTTTGCATCCAAACTTTTTTACCCATTAACTTTGATGAGGTATATTGGCTGGCCTCTTTACCATATTCTTCAACTTTTGTTGTCGACTCAGGTGTGTTGATTCCAATCAGGCGCACTTTTCTTCCATCAGATGTTTCAACCGTATCCCCATCGACCACTCTCCCAACAGTCACCAGCTCAAGACCTAAGGTGGCAGCAATCTTTTCTTCTTCTTTCTGCTGCCTCTCAGCTTCTTCTTGCTTCTTCTTTTCTGCTTTCTCAGCCTCTAGCTTTGCTTTCTCTTCGGCCTGTTCTTTTGCTTCCTCTTCTTTAGTCTTCTTTTCTGCAAGCTTATCTTCCTCTGCCTGCTGTTTCTCTTCGATTTCCCGCGGCTCTTCTTTTGCAAATTCTTCCTGTTTAGTATCTTCTTCAATGTCCTGGTCTGTTACAGTTTCAGTGGTTTCAGAAAATGCAACAGCCAAGGTTATTGAGAGAAGAATTCCCGCAGCCATGATCCAGCCTGATTTATTAAAATTGGTTTTAAATCTGCGGTACTTTCTGTTTAACAGCAATCCAATTAAAAAGACTGCCAGCCCAATAAACGCTGCTGGAGCAACTATTCCTAATAACAGCATGAATAATATAACAATAGTGAAAAAGACACCTCTTAGAACCTTCACTCTTTCTATTCTCTCCCCTTTTAAAAATTCTTCATTAAGTGTATCGTATATAAACAATCACCTTTAACCTATTTTTATCCAAAAATTAAATAACACCAACTCCTTTAAGAATTGGTGCTACCAATTATATTTTATAGGGTTATTGCTTTTTCCCAAAAATTTGTTCCTGCAGCCTTCTCCCGGTTGGAGTTGCAGCTAATCCGCCTTCTGCTGTTTCCCGTAATGCAGATGGCATAGTTTGGCCGATCTGGAACATGGCATGAATAACTTCATCGCAAGGAATGCGGCTTGTGATTCCAGCAAGTGCCATATCTGCTGCTGTCATAGCATTGGAAGCACCCATGGCATTTCGTTTCACACAGGGAACCTCTACAAGTCCGGCAACTGGGTCACAAACCAGACCGAGCATGTTTTTCAATGTGATCGCCATCGCTTCTGCGGCCTGGCTTGGTGTACCTCCTGCCATTTCCACAATAGATGCAGCTGCCATACCGCTAGCCGATCCTACTTCAGCTTGGCATCCTCCAGCCGCCCCGGATATGGAAGCATTGTTTGCAACTACAAAGCCGAAAGCCGCTGAAGTGAAGAGGAATTCAATCATTTCCTTGCGGGTTGGATTTAAAACCTCCTTTACCGCGAACAAGGTACCAGGCACAACGCCGGCAGAGCCAGCTGTTGGGGTAGCACAGATCGTTCCCATTGCAGCGTTCACTTCATTGGTCGCGACCGCTTTGCTGACGGCATCAAGCAAAATATTGCCTGATAATGCTTTTCCGCTTTTAATATATTTTTGAAGAAGAACAGCATCTCCGCCTGTTAATCCGGTTACAGACGTCACACCGTTCAAGCCGCGCTCAACCGCCTGCTCCATTACTGTCAGGTTACGGTCCATCTTTTCAAAAATTTCTTCACGTGTCCGGCCGGTAACTTCTATTTCTTGTTGAATCATAATTTCGGCAATTTTAACACCTTTATTTTCTGCGAGCTTGACAAGCTCGGCAACATTTCTAAACAACATTAGTATTTCCCTCCTGGTGCACAGCGTCTTAACCTTTTAGTCAACCATTCTAATAATTTGCGTAATATTTGGAAGCCCTTCCAGCTCGGCCATCACGTCTTCGTCAATCTTCTGGTCCACCTCAATGACCATGATCGCCATTTTCCCTTTTTCTTTGCGGGAAACTTCCATATGTCCAATGTTGATTTGATGCTTTGATAAGATATTTGTTACAGCGGAAATTACGCCGAACTGATCGTTATGAACGACTAAGATAGCAGGATGTTCACCTGTCAATTTTAGTTCAAATGAATTTAGCTCTGTTATTTCAATCGTTCCGCCACCAATGGAGATTCCAACAAGCTCCAGATCTCTGTCCCCTTCAGAAAGCTTAATTCTTACTGTATTAGGATGGTCTGTTACTGTGTCTTCCACTGTAAAGATCACATCAATACCCGCCTCTTCTGCTAATTGCAGTGCAGAAGGGATGCGCTCATCAAAAGTATCAAAATCCAAAATTCCGCCAACAATGGCCACGTCTGTGCCATGGCCTTTATAAGTTTTAGCGAATGACCCGTATAAAGAAATCTCTGCTTTGGAAGGCTGCTTTCCAAAGAGTGTCCGGGCAACCCGGCCGATGCGTGCAGCTCCAGCTGTATGTGAACTTGAAGGACCGATCATAACCGGACCGATTATATCAAATGCAGATCTGTATTTCATTTTATATGCCCCTTTACTCTAATGGTCGTAATCTATCTTTTTTAGCGGCAAGAGAAAATTGTAACACAAAGGTTCAAGATTTTAATACATTTTCTCACTATGTTTATATTGATTATAGTCAGCAAGGGAAGGATTGACTTATTTATGTTCAATAACTGCTTCTGGATGCAGCTCATTAATGGTTCTGATTTTCTGTAAATAATTATAAATCGTAAATTTAGAAACTCCCAGTACAGAGGCTACATAGTCTGTTGCCCCCTTAATCAGGAAAGTCCCTTTATCTTCAAGCTGGCGAACACACTCAACCTTTTCATCAAGTGTCATGAGCGAAGGCGCCTTTTTAAATCCTTGAAGTACTTGCTCTACCATCTCGTGGATCACGTCCTGGACAGAATTATAGAAGTTTTCTGATTTAGAATGGGTGTCATCAAAGCTGATGAACTCTTCAATTTCACCGCTAAATTGCATCAGTAAACTTATATCGTAATTCAGGCACAGTGCGCCAATTATCTTATTTTCATCATCACGAAGAAAAATCGTGGATGATTTCATAACATTTCCCTTTTTTGATTGCGTTTTATAATTTGCTATATCATTTACATCATTTTCATGCTTGGCTAATTCATTTAACACGAGATCAGTAATAGGAGAACCGATTTTCCGGTCTGTTACATTCCCGGCAATATGAATAAGCGATTTTTTTAAGTCGCTGAAATCGTGGACAGCCACTTCACAGCGGGAACCAAACATTTTTACAAGCATATCAGCAGTCCGGATCGCCAAGTCGAATACAGGCTTATGGCATTCCTTCAATTTCTGTCACTTCCTTCTGTAATCGCTTTCATTATTATACTACTCTATATTTCTTAATAATTGAATCATAACATAAAAAATAAATTAATTAAAATAAAATTTTAATAGCTACAAAAAAATTGTAAACAATCATACATATCGTTAATAGATTTTATACTTGTACAGAAAAATGCCACATCGCCATGCGGATGTGGCATTTACTGCTTATACGTTTCTTAATACTAAGTATAACCTATTTACACGCTCGCTCTTTTCTTCTTCAGATGCAAGGTCGAACTTTTTTAATAGATGAAAAACTTCATTTAATAAATCCTGTGTATGTTCTTCCTGGAAGAAGGATTGAAATAATGGTTTCATATCCTCTGGGAGAAAATCTGCCTGCTGTTCATATTTTTTCTGTACGTCTTCTGGTGAATGGTCTAACTTACATTCGCTCATTGGTATCCCTCCTGAAAATAGAACTGTTCTAATTGCATTTTACTATGTTAGGGCCCATTATTCTAATTTACCTTCCTGCACCCTGGTTAAAACATAAAGCTTCTGCATAGATTCTTCAAATTTTTCGAATATAATAGAAGTAATAGATCTGAAATGAGTGAGTTCTTTGAAGAATCTTTCCTTAAAATTAGGATTATTGTTTTTCCTAATCCTTTTCGGGCTTGAAACCTTTACGTTTTTCTTTTTACATAGCACACTTGTTGAATCTCGTGTGGAAGAAGAATTGATTGCTCTCCAGACAAGGGGCAACTCTCATCGTGCAATCCTTGAAAGACATTTTGATAACGATACCATTTCCCATGTAGCCTTAATGGAGTCTGAAGCAAATACTGATGTGGTCATTACAAATATAAATAAGAACATTCTTGGTTCATCTGTAAAAAGCTCCTCCATTCAAGAATATATTGATAGGCTCATTCCTACAGTTCCCAGAGAAGGGCAAACGATCGGTGATAATTGGACGGAAGATGATTATATTTCTACCGTAAGCCCCATTGAACAGGAAGGCCAGCTTATCGGCCATGTTTATATGTTTCAGGATACAGCATGGATTCAAGCCCTCATTTCCCGTTTAAATGAGCAGTTTTTGCTTGCAGGGTTCATTGCTGTTATCTTTACCATTACGATCATTATTTTTCTATCAAAAGCACTGGCAAAACCTTTAATAAAAATGAAAGAAGCAACTTCGCAAATCAGTAAGGGGGATTTTTCTGTTTCCCTTCCCAAAACAGGTAATGATGAACTTGGGGATTTAGCAAAATCGATACAGTTATTAGCCAATGATTTAAGCTACTTAAAAGAGGAACGCAGCGAGTTTTTATCAAGCATTTCACATGAACTTCGCACTCCTCTCACCTACATTAAAGGCTATGCGGATATCGTCCAAAAACGAAATCTTACTCCAGAAGAAAGAAATCAATATTTATCGATTATCCTGGAAGAAACAAACCGCCTTTCAGATATGGTCAAAAATCTATTTGATTTGGCGAAAATTGATAAAAATTCTTTTGATATTCACAAAACACCGATTGACCTCAAGGATTTTATGAGAAAAATTAAAGCAAAATTTACACCTGCCTTTATGGATAAAAGGATGATACTCGAAGTAAATTGCCCGGAAGCTATCCAATTAAATGCTGATGCATCCAGACTTGAACAAATCATCTTTAATCTTTTGGATAACAGTATTAAATATTCTTCACCGGATGGAAAAACAGCCATCACTGTAAGCAGGCACAAAAAGAATATCATTATTAGGATAAAAGATAACGGAAAAGGAATTCCGGAACATGAACTGCCTTATATTTTTAATCGCTTCTACAGAGTGGATAAATCACGCACAAGAGCCCTTGGTGGAACGGGGCTCGGCCTCGCCATTGTAAAAGAGCTTATTCATGCCCATGGAGGGACCATCACTGTAAAAAGCAGAGAAAATATAGGAACTGAATTTGAAATGGTTTTTAAGGGAGACAATGTTTGATGAAAACAATACTGCTGGTAGATGATGAAACAAGAATGCTTGATTTGATTTCTTTATATTTAACACCGCGCGGCTACAATTGCATTAAATCCACATCAGGCGCAGATGCTTTGCTTTATCTGGATTCCCATTCTGCAGATCTCCATTCTTCTGGATGTGATGATGCCTGAAATGGATGGCTGGATAGTATGCCGGGAGATCAAAAAGTTTTGGGATATTCCAATCATTATGCTGACTGCCAAAAGCGAGAAACCTGATATTGTCAAAGGCCTAAACATTGGAGCAGATGATTACATTTTGAAACCGTTTGATGAAGATGAGTTGGTCGCAAGAATTGAAGCGGTCCTCAGGAGAAGTCAATCAGACGGAAAAACATTAACCTTTATGGGATTAATATTAAAAGAGGATTCATTTGAACTGCTTTTCAAAAACAAAGAAATCCCTTTAACCCCAAAAGAATTTTCAATGCTAAAGCTTTTTCTCGCTAACCCGAACAAAGTTTTTTCAAGAGAGCATTTGATTGGTTCCGTTTGGGGATATGGTGTGTCTATTGAAGATCGCACTATCGATTCACATGTCCGCAATTTACGTGAAAAATTGCGGAAAGCCGGCTTCCCGGCTGATGATTATCTACTGACTGTCTGGGGAGTCGGCTACAAATGGACCGGGAAGGCATAATGAATGTTTTCTGATGTTCTCGAATGGATTTCCGGACAGCCTTTATTAGCAGCACTTTTTAGTATTATGATGAATGTAGGGGTCAGCATTTCAGGGGTTCTCCCAAGTGCCTTTATAACGGTCGGCACTATTGCCGTATTTGACATGAAATGGGGTTTATTCATTTTAATTATTGGTGAAGCTGCTGGAGCGGTCGTAAGCTTCGTTCTATACCGTAAAGGGATCTTCAGGCTATTCTCCATTTTTCCGAAGATCGAAAATAAAGATAACAAATTTTTGCTTAAACTTAGAAATGCTGAGGGCACTACCGCCTTTTTTATCGTTATTTTACTAAGAATCTTGCCCTTCGTTCCATCTGGAGCTGTAACGCTGACTGGAGCATTCAGCAAAATGGATTTGCTTTCATTCAGCCTGGCCAGCACACTTGGGAAGATTCCCGCTTTATTTATTGAGGCATACACAATCACAAAAGCACTTAAATTAAAAACTGAAATGCAAATTGGGATCATTCTATTAATTGCCGTAATGTTTTTGCTTTATTTCATATGGAAAAGGAGAGTTAACTAAAGGACAGTTTAAAGCTGTTCTTTTTATTTTGACACCCCCTATATTTTGTCATGATGACAAGCCGTGTAGTGATAAACATAGGAAGAGTGTAAATTTTTTGGTATTAGGGGGATTAAAATGATACTTAAATCGATGGATTTAAGCCTTATGGCTGAACACTTAAACATTCATAAAACCGTTATCGAAAAGTTAAAGCTGTTTTTCTGCTCCGTGGAAAATCCTGAAATGCGGCAGGTCATTTATGAACAAATTGTCATTATGGACAATCATGTCAGGGTTATGATTAGCCTAATGGACCCACAGGTCAACGAGAGCATAGGTGTAGAAGCTTTAACTGAAGTAAAACCCGTCCCAATTGACTGTAAATCTCCAGTTACTCAGCTAACCCAGAAAAATATTGCCATTGAAGGACGCCATACTGCCAGGTCAATGGCACTTGATAACTTTACTTCAGCCTTATCTATGAAAGCTGAAAACATTAAAAATATTCATGTTCAAATGGCTCTCCAGCAGGTCAGGATTCAGGATAAATATTCAAATATTATAAAAGAAAAAGGGTGGGAGCATGTGCCGGATGCATCACAAGAAGAACAGGTTGAGGCAATGAACGCCTTTAAAAAGAAATATTCTAAATAAAACCCATTAAAAAACAGCATCTCTTCTCTCTTTATGCAGAGTGTTGATGCTGTTTCCTTTTCCATTTATATTTTCTTCGTTGCCGAACGTAAATTTTCAATTCCATACCTTTTTACAAATTTATGGAAAGCCTCTCTTTTCTTGCCGTTTTGCTGATATATTCCTATTAGTTTATCAATGGCAGAATATAACTGGTCAGGAATCAGGCCTTCCATATAGAGGGTTCCTGCTTCGGCGTCCCTGCCTTTTGATTTACCTCCAATATATAAATCATAGGTATCTTTCATCTTCATAATTCCAATATCATTCATGAGAGGTTCCCCGCAGCCAACCGGACATCCAGTATAGGCAGGCTTTAGTGTAAAGGGTACAGGTCTGCCTGCAATTCGCTTATTAATTTCCTTCGCCACAGGCATCCCTTCCTCCTCTTCACCTTTGCAAAAATTACAGGTTCTCAGGCTTTTCACATAGCTTCCAACAGGATAGCAATGTAAACCCGCCTGTTCAAACTCTTTAATGATCTCTTCTTTCCTTTCAGCATCAATTTCTATATAGAGCTGCTGAAAGGTAGTCAGCTCAAGTTCATCGTTTTCGTCCATATATTTTGTCAAAATTATAAGCTGTTTAGCGGTAAGCTTTGCTCCAAAATTTATGCCGCCGTTTACTGCGAGCTTTACTTTTTCTTTCATTTCGGCCATAAAAACTCCCCTTTGCTTCTTACTATAGATGAATCTATAATCCTCCTTTTATTATACAATACCCCTCTATAGTATAAAAGTTCATTATCTTTATTTTTTGCCTCATTTTAAAAAGAACTTACCCTATTAAAGGTGTAAGCTCTTTTATGACCTATTAATTATTATTTAGCAGGAGAAAGCTCCGTTTCTGTTACCCACATATGATTTGTAACTTCTTCCCCATCTGTTGTAGTAAAATCGACCATATAGACGGTCATTTCCTCCGCAGAATCGATTTCGGCTGCTGCGCCTTCCATGCCCTCCATATGGCTTGCATTTACTTTAACCTCGTCACCTTCTGCAAATGGCTCCTCTCCAGCATTGGCAATTTCCTGATGGACAACCCATTTATGATTTTCTACTCTTTCTCCGCCAGTGGTTGGTGTATAGGAAATAGTATAAACTGTTGTATCATAAGCACCAACGATGGTTGCCTCAGCGCCCTCCATGCCTTCCATATGTCCATGTGTTATGATCGCTTTACTGCCGACTTCATATTTTGGATTCTCACTTACTTTTAATCCTTCAGGGACTTCGCCTGAGCCTGAGTGATCCATACTAGAATGGTCTCCAGAATGATTGGTGCTTTCTTCAGAAGTTGTATTGTTTTCAGCAGTTTCTTCAGGACTTGCTTCCTCCCCATTTCCTCCGCACGCTGATAACAATAACACAATTGACAATGAAACAAACCCTGTGGCTAATTTCTTTCCTTTGATCATTCCAAAATCCTCCTTTTTATTTTGAACATATTATTACAAGAAATTGTGCAGAAAATAAGGAGCAACTAATGCAAATATCCAAATAATTATTACCTGAAAGAACAGATGTATGTATTTGTATAATACTCAAATACAAATAGGTTCATAAACACTTATAAAAAAACCCTTGCTTATGAGCAAGGGGCGGAATAATCAATTCATTATACTGATTCCATTAGGAGTACTTCCCACTTTAACAGTATCTACTACAATATTTTCTCTAGATCTATTAAATACTCCAGTAAATAATGGTATCCAGAATACCCAGTAATAACATTAGGGCACCGGTAACCTTTTGGACTCCTGATCCAAGCTTTCTCCCCTTTTTCTTCATCAGCTTCCCGCCAAGTCCAAGATACCAAATTAAGAAAATAGCCATAATCAGCGGGAGTGAAGTCCCAATTGCAAAAATTGCTGGAAGAACTGGTCCATAACTGACTGCCATTGCCATTGGCATAAGTGTGATAAAAAATAAGACGAACATTGTAGGACAGAAACCCAGCGTAAAGCTGACACCCATGAAAAAAGCACCGAGGGGGCCCTTTTTTTGCAACTTCTCCGGAATACTTCCGAATGTAAAACTTTTGTGAAATTTAATAACACCAAATAAAAATAAACCTATTAAAATAAATAACGGCCCGAC
This sequence comes from Cytobacillus sp. C11.1, assembly GCF_058145115.1. Taxonomy (NCBI): domain Bacteria; kingdom Bacillati; phylum Bacillota; class Bacilli; order Caryophanales; family Bacillaceae; genus Cytobacillus; species Cytobacillus sp. C11.1. The sequence goes on from NZ_CM176935.1 coordinate 3,825,014, forward strand.
AATTTTTCTAAACCATGGAAAATAAGCAGTTAAAGATGTCCTAATTTCCATCCCGAGGATCCATACAAGTAACCCAAGGCCAGTAAAAACAACGATTTTGCCAAGAATAAAAAACAGAACCTCAGCCCAAGCTGTCCTTTTTTGAATAGATTGATTTCCGAAAATAGTAATCGCCCCAAGGTTTCCTGTAAATTGACATGGCGCTAAAGCTCCTACTACCCCTAAAATAAACGCTGAAAACAGAGGAACCCCCTTAGTGTTCAGACCTAAACTAATCAATGGCTGGCTTATATAATTGCTGATTTGGCTAAAAATTTCATACATCGCTACCTGCTCCTAATTGCTTCAGATTATTAACATGAAGTTTTTCTATTTAATTTGTAACATGAAACTATGAAGAAATTAAGGAGAATAGTAAAAACGACATAAAAAAACAGACTCCTTGACAGGATGCCTGTTTTCATATCATCTTTGGTTTATTAAGATGCCATTTTACGGCATGCTTCTGCACATTTAAAGCATGCTTCTGCACATTTTTGGCAATGGTCGTGATCATGCTTTTTGCATTCATTTCCGCATGCTTCACAAATATCTGCACAAAGGCCGCAAATCTGCTTTGCAAACGGACTATTTGATTGCATTGATTTTGCAGCGAACTCACATATATCAGCACATTCCCTGTCCATTCGAATACAATCTGCCATCATTTTTAAATCTTCTTCGTCAAAACATGCATCATAACATACATTACATGCCTCCATACATTCAAGACAAGCTTGGATACATTGTTCATATGACTGGCTATACATTTTATCACCCTTCCTTTATATCTTCTACATCATTTATCTACCCTGGCGTTGATAGAGTAAACTGCATATTTTTTGCATATTTATCAGCTTAAAAATTTTCGATTATTATGGGCTGTTCACAAAGAAAAACGGAATATGAGAGGTCCCACATTCCGTTCATCTTTGTTTACTTAAGAACTCCTTTTTCTACTAACAGTTCCCAATTGCTGCCGCTATCTTTTGTAAAATAAACATTCCCATTAAAAGAGGCAAAAGTCATCTCCTGTTCATTCTGAGGGTTTTGAGCGAAATACATAACTGCATCCTCTTTCATCTGGGGCAAAGTAATATCCTTTTCAGTTTTATCAGAGAGAGAACGCTTAATTAGTTTGGTGTTTCCATCATAACTTCCATAAACCAGGCTGTCATTTGTAAAAAATACTGATGTACCTTGTCCGGTTACAGTAATTTTTTCAAAATTTTCTCCTTTATCGTTAGAAAGATAAATGCCCTGCTGTCCCGCAGCTGCCAAATAGTCTGGTTTTTGCGGATGTACGGCAACGCTGATCAATGTATCTTCAAGTCCATTGGCTTGTACTTCTTGCCATGTTTTAGCGTGGTCTTCACTTAAATAAAACTTTTCTGTTTGCATCTTGGAGTTCTTATGTGGATTCATGACAAATATTACTGGATTTTCATAGCCAATTCCCATGACATGAAAATCTGTTTCTCCTTCAAGATCCAGCATTTCAAGTGTTTGTCCGTTATCAGCGCTTTTTTGGATACCTAAAGGGTTTGGGAGATTGGAATCATGCCCGGGGTGTCCGCTTGTATAAAAGCCGTCTTTTGTGGCATTAAAACCCATATAATCATTGTTTTGCTCTTTTGTTTTATACCATTTGCCGTTTTCATATACTTTTAAGCCATCATGAGCAGCAAAGAAAGGTGCTCCTTGATTACCCACATAACCAACCCCATGGATGTGATCGATTTTCCCATCAAACGGTTCAAAAAAATCATTGTTTGCAATGGCCTCTATTTGCTCAACAGCTGTATTTTGGTTTTCTACTTGTTCTTTCTGCCCAATCGCCTGCTCCTCGACTGTATTTTCTTCTTTTGAAACTTTCGGTTCTTCGGTTTGGCCGCACGCGCTTAGCCCTAATGTAAGTCCAGCAGCAATGATCCATAAATTCTTCAACTTTTTCACTCCAACATCCTATTTTTTCAGCTTGTTAGTCTTTTAAGTGTCTAAAATAACAGGTTGCTAAAGGAATAGCAAGGAGAATTGCCACTTTAAAAGCTTAAAAGCTGTATTCTTATAAGTAGAGGTTACTAAAAACTTATGCAAAAAGTGTGCACGAAAAATGATAAATCAACGAAATTTACATATATCAACGGATTTTTCAATATATCAACGAATCGGAAAATCAGATATTTATTTCTAAAGCTCTGTCAAACTACCTGCCGATTTCCTCGGGCGGTTCGGGGTCTCCCATTGACACGCTCCTTCCCAGGGCTTTGAATAAACACCGCACGAAGAAAATGCGAATGCATTTTCGTGGGTCCCGCTCCTTCCGCTCCAATTAACAGGATACTAAAATCAACAAAGTGCTTTATCAAAGCCCAAAAATAAAATAAGAGCGGAGATTTTCTCCGCTCTTGCTTTTATTTCTGTATGCCAAGCCCATTTCGCTCTTCTTTATATGGCTCTTCTTTTTTAACATAAGAGAAGTCATTTCGATTGACTGGTACAAACCCTTCTGGCTGGTAAAAGCGCAGCAAGTCTTTGTATACAATGTTATCAGACATTTCGAGTTCTTTTTTCGCCTGGTCTGACATTGGTGTACATGCGCTCGCTTCAGCAATTTCCCCTGTTTCAGTATAGTAGCATGTTTCTTCCACTTGAGTAAATTCAGGTGATATGAAATCTCCGTTTCGGAAAGGCACGACTTCACGATGCTTATCAGATAATAGGTCTGAACCCATTTCTAAATAATCCTTTGTATCGATACCCAGCAAGTGCAGTAAGGTTGGACGCACATCCACCTGTCCGCCGAAATTATGGTTAACCCCTCCATCAACGCCAGGTGCATGAATAAATACCGGCACCCTCTGCAGCTGTGCATATTCAAAAGGAGTGATTTCTTTTCCGACTATCTCTGCCATTGCCTCATTGTGGTTTTCCGATATTCCGTAGTGATCACCATACATGACAACAATTGTATTCTCATATAAGCCTGATTCTTTTAAGTCAGTAAAGAATTGCTCTAGAGCCTGATCCATATAGTTGGCAGACTGGAAATAATGATTGACAACATTATTATCTGTTTCAGCTGCAGGAAAGTCTGTATCCCATTCATCCATCTTAAACGGAAAGTGGTTTGAAAGTGTGATAAATTTTGTATAGAATGGCTGCGGCAGGCTTGTCAGCAGCGGCATAGATTCCTTGAAAAACGGCTTATCTTTTAAGCCATAATTTTTTGTATTTTCATCACTCATATTGTAATACTCTGCGTCAAAGAATTTGTCATATCCCATTGTTTTATACATTTCGTTCCGATTCCAAAAGGTTTTGTAGTTTCCATGGAAGGAAGCAGAAGTATAGCCTCGGGATTTTAAGATAGCAGGTGTACCTTGAAAAGTATTTTGCGCTTTCGTTACGTAAACAGCGCCCTGTGACATTGGATATAATGAAGTATCCATGATGAACTCAGCATCAGATGTCTTTCCCTGGCCAGTCTGGTTAATGAGGTTATCGAAATAAAACGTTTTTCCATCATGGGCAAGGGAGTTTAGGAATGGCGTAACTTCTTTTCCATTTAGTTTGTAATCAATGATAAAGGTCTGGAGTGATTCCATGGAAATAAAAATAACATTCTTTCCTTCCGCCTTTCCAAAGAACTCAGGATTTGGCGGAGCATACTTGGCTTTCACGTAGTTTTCCACTTCAGTTACATCATTATTATCCGCTAGCGCTCTCTGACTCGCAGATTTGGCATTTTGGACAATATCGTAAATCGTAAAGTTGTACGCACCAAGATACTTAACTAAATAATTGCGGTCAAATGAGCGGGTCAAGAGTTCCGGACGATCACTTTCAGCAATTTCGAGATTGATGAAAAAAACAATGATTCCAGCTGTTATTACAGCCAGAGCAGGTTTTCTGCTAACTTTCCTTCCAGGTTTGTACCATTTCTTTACTGCAAGGAAAATCAGCAAAAGTGTATCGGTAAAATAAAGAATATCTAATGGAGACATTAATGAAAGAGCACTGTCCCCAAGCTGTCCGCCATTCACTTTTGCCTGCATTAAGACTGGCACAGTAATAAAGTCGTTAAAGAATCGGTAATATACGACATTAGCATACAGCAAAAAGGATAAAAAGAAGTTTAAGCCAATTAACATCCCGGACTGAAACTTTCCTTTAAAAACCAAAGCAAGTCCTAGGAATACAAGAGTAGAACTTAATGGATTCAGAAACAGCAAAAACCTTTGGACATCATTGTTAATTCCCAAATTAAATTCAATTCGATAGGCAATATACGTTTTTAGCCAAAACAGAATTACAGCCAGAAAGAATACAGCCAGGCTGCTTTTCGCCAGCTTTTTAGGCGATATTAAAAGCTTTCCCATAATGTTTCACCTCTTAAATAGTAAACATGCGAAAAACTTAGCGGCAGCTAAGTTTTTTTATTTTTTACGTAAAAATATGTAAAGCTAACATTAATTATTGGTGAATGAATGTAAAATAATATAGCACAGTTTCAGCCTAATGAAAACAAAAATCCCCGCTATATCTTTCGCCTTTTTCTTGCAAAATCCAACAAACTAGGAATAGCGCCACAAAATATTTCACTTTAAACGAATTGAATCTGGTGGTAAAATAAATTTTCCTTTCATAATATTACTTCTTTGCGAGTAATGATTTTAAAAGGGTACAAGCTAAAATTAATTACAAATGATTGGAGAATCATGATGAAAGAGCGTTTTTTATTTTTTACAATTGGGCTTCTAATTCTTACGATGGGAGTTGCCCTAATCATTAAGTCGAATCTTGGTGCTTCCGCATGGGATGCATTAGCTGTCGGTGAATCTCAAATCTTCAACTTAACGGTTGGAACCTTTGTTTTTATAAATGGAATTGTGCTGATCTTTCTCAATGCTTTTTTAATGAAGAAAAAGCCAGAGGTGCTTGCTGCGATTTCAATCCTTATTATTGGGGCTCTTATCGACTTTTGGCTGCTGATTATCTTTAAGGATTTATCTCCGGCAACATTGGCAGGACAATCCTTTGCCTTATTATTAGGCATACTTGGAATGGGAGTCGGTGTTGCCATCTATTTGCAGGCAAAATTCCCTGCAAGCCCAATGGATACACTGATGGTAGCCATTCACACCCGGTTTGGATTAAATTTAAGAAACTCCCGGATTATCAGTGAAAGTTTCGCCCTCCTGCTTGCTTTTTTATTTAGAGGAGCTATTGGCGTTGGAACTATTGTGGTAACACTGACACTTGGATTGGTTGTGCAATTCTTTTATCCGAGATTTGAAAAGATGCTTGAAAAAATGCAGGCACCTAAAAAGCCGATTATTACTGAATAGAAAAAACAGCCTGGTTCTGATCCCCAGGCTGTTTTTATCTTTTTAACACCTTAAAATCTTTCCACTCTTGCGGCAGCAGCTCCTGATACTTAGTATGCAAATACCGGTCATCTATTAAGACAATGATTCCTGAATCAGTTTCAGAACGAATAAGCCTGCCTCCAGCCTGCAGAACCTTATTCATTCCAGGATAAGTGTACGCATAATCATACCCATTCTTTTTTTGCTGGTGAAAATATTTTTTCATCAAATCATGTTCTAAACCAATTTGAGGCAAACCAACCCCAACCACAAACACACCATTTAGCCTGTCCCCCTGGAGATCAACTCCTTCTGAAAAAATTCCGCCCATAACCGCGAATCCCAGTAGTGTTTTTTCTGCATTTGGTACAAATGCTGCAAGGAAGGCTTCCCTTTCCTCCTCATCCATACCTGTCCTTTGTATGATTGTCCTAAAGGGCAAATCTTCATCCAGAAACCGGCGAAAAACCTCCTCCATATACTGATAGGATGGAAAGAAAATTAAGTAATTGCCTGTATTCTCTTTAAGCATCTTCTTAATAGTATTAACAATGGGTTCAATAGACTCACCACGATCACGAAACCTTGTTGACAGAGGTTGAATGTATACCTCTGTCTGTTCTATGGAGAAAGGAGACGGAATAGATAAGGTATAATCATCCTCTATAAACCCAAGCACGTCCTTAAAAAAGTTAAACGGCTTTAATGTAGCCGAAAAAAAGATAGTCGACTTAAATCCTTTTCTTGCCTGGTTCAATAGGTGTGAAGGATCCAGGCAGAACAATTTGATCCGGAAATCATTTCGCTGTTTTTGCATATAGGTTATAAACCTTTCATCATAAAGCTGGCTGATCCGGATAAAGCTTTGGACGGCAAAGTATGTATCCAGTAATTCATCTTCGGCTTCATACTTGTTCCGGGTAAGATATCTTTCAGCACATGCTGAAAATACTTGGAGCTCTTGAAGGAGCTCATCTGGATAATCCTTCTCTACGATGACCTGGTGATCACCGGTCTTTTTTTTCAGCGCAATAAATGCTTGATTCGCCCGTTTAGCACTTTGCTGAATATTCTCGTCTCTCCCTTTAAAGCTCCTGCTCAATTGCAAAAAGGAAGACTTATCCAATGATGATGAATACATTTCCCTTGCACGGTTGACTAGGTTATGAGCTTCATCTATTAAAAGAACGGTTTTCTTTTTTTCCTCTTCAATAAAGCGTTTAAGAGAGACTCTTGGATCGAAAATATAATTATAATCACAAATAATGAAGTCTCCCGCATTAGCAGCATCCAATGAGAATTCAAAGGGACATACTCTGTGCTTAAGCGCATATTTTTCAACTGTTTTTCTATCTATCAGGTTTTCATTTGCCAGAAGGTCGAGAATAGCACCATTGATCCGATCATAATATCCATTGGCAAATTCACAGTACTCCTTTTGGCAATTGGTTTCTTCCTTAAAGCATATTTTGTCCTTAGCGGTAATAGTTAGCGTTTTATGATTCAATCCGCTTTGTTTCAACAATTTTATAGCTTCTTCAGCAGCTTGGCGTGTGATTGTTTTTGCAGTTAAATAATAGATTCGCTGGATTTCTCCTTCCCCAATTGCTTTTATAGCTGGAAAAAGAGCCGAAATGGTTTTTCCGATTCCTGTAGGAGCGTTGGCATACAAGCTTTTTCCTTCTGCTATCGTTTTATAGACAGCACCCGCAAATTTCCTTTGCCCTTCGCGATAGTTAGGAAAAGGAAAGCTTAAATCTTGGATGCTTTTCATCATATTCTTTTTGTGCAGCATCCTCATTTCCGCGTAAGGAGAGTAGGATTTCAATAGTTCCTGTATAAATTGTTCTAGTTTTTCAAATGAAAAACTCTGCCTAAATCTCTTCTCTTCATTTGTATCACTCTGAACATAAGTCAATTGGACGGTCATCTTTTTTAAATGATGATCCCTGGCATACATAAATGCATAGCACTTGGCCTGAGCCCAATGTACAGGATATGTATCCTCGTTTATATCAATTATTGGTCGGGAAACAGACTTAATTTCATCTATAATTCGTTCATTGTTTCTGAGGAGAAGTCCGTCACAGCGGCCCTCCAAAATAAATTCCAGATTTCTATAAAAAAGAGCGGCTAAAAGATGCACTTCCTTTTGGTCGTCTTCTCCATATCGTTTCTGAATGCGCTGATGTACCCTGGTTCCCTCAGAAAGGGACACTGCCGAGCGAAAGCCTGTTTCAATGCTGCCGCTTCTATAGACATATTCAACTAGCGACCTAACAGATAGTTTCACTTTATCTTGCATTGATTCAGCTCCTTATATTAAATCATGACCTTATTATAGCACATACGTTCTATACGAGATAATATTTGCAAAATGCGGAAATGACGATTTACACTTTAATAGAGTAGAACGTAAAAAGGAGTGTGAGCAGTATTGTTCAAATTAGGGCAATAGCGAACAAATGTTGAAAAAAATTATACTTTGGACGATGTCTGTATGTGCTGTTTTATTCCTCGGTGTTCTAGCCTATTTTGCTTCTATGGAGATGATTTCTGACAAAGTAATGACTGAAGTGGCTGGCAGCATTACAGAAGGTGATATTGAGATGCTTTCGAAGGATCCTTCCGTGAAAGAGTTAATTAAAAATCATTCAAAGGCAATTTCTACTTTGGATTTAGATAAGACCTCTTTGCCAATCACTACAAAAGAAGAAGCTGTTAAAAAGATTTCTCAAGACTTCTCAGTAAAGGAAATTCGCCAGGTAGCTTCAAAAGTAAAAGACGGGCTGACCCCTGAAGAGCAAAAGGAAATATACTCTCTTTTGACTAATAGATTAACAGAAGAAGAACTCACTGCTTTAAAAATTATTGCCATACAAGAAATGCAGAAATAACCAATGGTCGGCTAGGATTTGATAAATCCTACTAAAGAACTGTTTATTATTTATTCTGAAAATTTGGGTTATTTGACCAAGCAAGATTGATCCCTCCTCATAAATTATTAGTGAAGGAGGGATCAATAATGTATCAATTGGCATTATTATATTTAGCTTGTATGCTGGCTGGTTATGGTTTGACAATGGTACCTGTTACTGCAGTCATTACTTCAGGTATTACTAGTTTCTTCACTATTGTCGGCGGCCTGGCCATGCTTGTTTTCGGTCTAGCCATTCTTTATCTTGGCGTAAAGGCATTGCTCGGAAGATAAGACTATATTTAATGAAGCATCGGTAAATGCCGATGCTTTTCCCTTTCCTCTTTGCCTTTCTTACTCAGCGCAAAGTCACATTGCTTTTTAACCGTTCTGCCCAATGTTATAATGATTCAAAAACTCATGGAGGATTATATTTTGCAATCTTTAAAAGACATCGGGCAAGAAGTACTAAATCAAAAGTTTGAGATTACGAAACAATTCAATGAGCTTTTAGAGGCATGTTATGTTAAGCGCTTAAAAGCTTCACAGCGTGATTTAGATGCAGTAAATGAATGGAGGTCACGGCTCATTGGTTTCTTGGGAGAAGCAATTATGGCGAGGAGTTCCGAAACAGTTGCAGAAAAAGTCGCTGAGTGGGCTAAGGTGACCGGTGAAAGTGCAGTTGAAAGCCAGCTTCCGTTGGATAAAGCCTTAAATACGATTAGCGTTTACCGTTCTCTAACTTGGAAAGTGATTAAAGAATATGTAAAAACTTATTCTGTTGATCCGATAGAGCTAATCGAGATATCAGATATTATTGACCCTATATTAGATAACGCAGCTTCCATGTTTAGCTCTTCCTACGTAAATGACCATAAACGCTCTTTGGATTTAGCAAAAGAAGCAATTCAGGAACTTTCCGTACCTGTTATTGCACTAACCAAGGATGTAGCAATTTTGCCATTGATTGGTGAGCTCGATACATACCGTTCAAAGGTTTTGATTGAAAAGTCATTGCAAAAATGCGCAGAGCTAAAGGTTAATACGCTGATTATTGATATGTCCGGCGTTGCAATTATCGATACAATGGTAGGACATGAAATCTTCCAGGTCGTAAAGGCATTAAATCTGATTGGCGTGAAAACCATTCTAACAGGTCTAAGGCCCGAAATTGCCCAATCTGTGGTTCAATTAGGGGTAAGTTTTGCAAATATACAAGTAATGAGCAATCTTCAAGCCGTTATTTTGCAAATGTCTAAGGAAAATAGCATATAAAAAAAGCCAGGCAGCACACAAAGTCCGTGCAGCCTGGCTTTTATTCCGCAGAGAACCCTTGAGGTGAAGCGAGTTCAATTCCATTCACAAAAAAAGTCTCCGCAATCCCATGCCGCAAACGGCTCTCAAACTTTTGCTTTGCTTCAAAATGGGCAACAGGGACTTCGATAAGAAAATCCATGGCTTTATTCCGAAAATCTACAAAACGAATATCTGGCGCTGGTTTCAGCAAAACACCTTCTGCATTAGAAATTTCCCGTTCTACTACTTCGTGGAGCAGTCCTTCCACTTTTTCTGTATCCGTTCCATAGGCAATACTTATTAATACCTGAGCCATCATTTCCGATCCCGTTCGGTTTTTAATAATTTGTTCAATAAAATATTGATTGGGAACGATCAGCGTCCCTTCTTTTGCTGTCCGAATAATTGTCGACCTTAAACGAATACTCTCAACTTTTCCTATCTTATTGTTGATTTCAATCATTTCTCCGATTTCAACCGGCCTTTCGAACAAAATAATAATGCCTGATATAAAGTTACCGGCGACATTCCTCATACCGAAACCAATACCAATACCAAGAACGCCTAATATAGCAGCTGCAGCGCTTAAATCCAGCCCTACAGTCGTCAAGCTTATCCCAAGAGCCGCAATCATTACCGTATAATAGACCATACGGTTAAATGAGTACCCCAGTCCCCTGTCTACACCGTAAAATTCATAAACAGAGGTTAACACATATTTGGTTAATACCATAACTAACCGATGAGCAAGCGAAACAGTTAAGAAGGCTACGATGAGTAATTTGAGCGTAACTTCTACTTCACCTGCTGTGAACAAAATGTAAGAAAGCCACCTCTCTCTTGAAAAATAAAACAGAAAGAGAATAATAATCCCATAAAAAGCAGCCCAATTTACCAATGAGGCAACTCCTTGCAGGATGCGCTCGTTCTGGACTGACTTCTTTTCCCCCGTCTTATTCAATACGATGTTTATCATCCATTTTGCAGCCAAAATTATGGCAGTAAAGGAGAGAAATAGTGAAGCTTCCTGTATAGTTACATTTTTTATAAATAATATAGACCCATTCAATTCTTCCATTTTACACTCACCTGTTTAATTGCTAATGTTTGTCTATTCCTTCTTTTATGGCTTATTAAACAAAGACCACCAAAACCAGCCATGTGTTTAACATTGATAAAAAAAAGGAAAGGTGAATATTAAATACGTATAGTAAGGTTGGGGTATCTGAATGTGGATTAACAAACCATTTTTTAAATATGCAACAGGCATTATTTTAGTTTTAACCATCATTTTTCTGTTAGGAAAAATTGATTACTTCCTGTGGCCAATTCGTGCATTGATTGCCACTATCTTTTTTCCTATCCTAATTGCTGGTCTCTTCTATTATATTTTAAGACCGCTTGTTAGGCTTGCTTCCAATATCATTCCAAAAACAGCAAGTATACTACTGGTTTTTGCAGTGGTAGCTGGATTGATATACTTAGGGAGCAGTTTTGCAGGATCCTTGATAGGCAATCAAATTACCGAATTAACCGGGAATCTGCCTGAAAAAGTGAAGGATGTATCCAAAGAAACAGAAGAAGTGGTTGAAGAAAACAATATGGGAATGTTCTCATACAATAATCTTGAGAACAAAGCGGTTTCCTATTTTAAATCAATTTTATCAGGCGCAGGCGAAAATATAATGAATATCTTCAGTACGATTACCAGCATCGCTACAGTACTCGTCGTTGTACCTTTTATATTATTTTACTTTTTAAAGGATGATCATAAGCTTAGGCCCTTCCTTTTAAAATATTTGCCGGATAAACACGAGCATGAAGGAAACAAAATTCTTACCGATGTCGATAAAACCTTATTTTCTTATGTTCTTGGACAGTTTATTATCGCGGTTGTTGATGGGACTCTTATGTACATTGGTTTCCTGATAATTGGTCTTGATTACGCTTTAATCCTGGCCATTTTTGCGATGTTTTTGACAGTCGTTCCCTTTCTCGGGCCCATTTTGGGAGTCATCCCTGCCATTTTTGTCGGTATGATGCAAAGCCCATCAATGGTCCTTAAAATCTTGGGAGTACTTGTTGTTGTACAGCAGCTGGAAGGAAACCTGGTATCTCCTTATGTAATGGGTCATCGGCTGAACCTGCATCCTTTAACTGTTATTATTTTGCTGCTAGTGGCAGGATCCCTGTATGGCTTCATCGGTATTCTCATAGCTATACCTTTATATTCAGTAATTAAGGTGCTGGTCAAAGACTTCAAGAGATTCTATAAATTAAGAACAAGAGAAAGCTTTTTATCGGAGGAATAGTCTGCTGTTTTCTTAGGGCTGCCAGATCTGCAGCTCTTTTTTTTACGCAGTTAAATGATTCTTTATAATTTAAACAGTATAATAGGAAATGTGGAAATATTTTGAGAGGAGTTTTATCATGGCATACCCAAGCACAAAAGAAACAATAAATTTATTAAAAGAAATTGTTTCTATACCCAGTCCTTCCGGAAATACGAATGAAGTAATTACATATGTGGAAAAGTTTTTAAATGAGCTGAATGTCAAAACCAACAGAAATCGGAAAGGCGGTCTGATTGCAACTATGCCGGGCAAAGATGATGCCAATCATCGGATGCTTACAGCACATGTCGATACACTTGGTGCAATCGTAAAAGAAATTAAACCGAGCGGACGACTTAAAATTGATTTGATAGGCGGTTTCAAGTACAACTCTATTGAAGGCGAATATTGTGAAATTGAAACGTCCTCCGGCAAAAAACTAACTGGCACAATCCTTATGCACCAGACCTCAGTCCATGTATACAAGGATGCCGGAAAGGCAGAAAGAAATCAGGATAATATGGAAGTCCGCATCGATGAAAAGGTTCATAATGCAGAGGATGCCCGGGCTCTTGGCATTGAGGTCGGGGACTTTGTTTCCTTCGATCCTCGTGTGCAAACGACACCTTCTGGATTTATTAAATCCCGTCACCTTGATGACAAAGCCAGTGTCGCCATCCTTCTCCAGCTTATTAAACAGCTAAAGTCGGAAAACCTGGAGCTGCCATATACAACACACTTCCTTATTTCTAATAATGAAGAAATCGGCTACGGCGGCAACTCAAATATCACGCCTGAAACGGTAGAGTATTTGGCAGTCGATATGGGTGCTATGGGTGATGGCCAATCCACAGATGAATATACGGTTTCCATATGTGTAAAAGACGCTAGCGGCCCATACCACTATGAATTAAGAAAGCGGCTTGTTCAGCTGGCACAAGACCATCAAATTGGCTACAAACTCGATATCTATCCTTTCTACGGTTCAGATGCATCAGCTGCCATCCGAGCTGGACATGATATTGTACACGGATTGATTGGACCCGGAATTGACTCTTCCCATGCTTTCGAGCGTACACATGAAGATTCAATTGAAAATACAGCCAAATTGCTGTACCACTATGTACAATCAGAGATGGTACTATAATGCTATTCTAAAAAAAACTGCACCTCCAATTGTTAGATGTGTCTAACTATTGGGGTGCAGTTTATCTTTATGGCGTTTTTTCTATTTTTGGCGGTCTCTTCCCTCTTTGCAGCTCCCAGATGGAAAGGCCGAAATCTATTTGCAAATGAGGATTATCCTTAAAATGCTTCCAGTCCCCTCCCCATTCAAAACCGAGGTCCTTGGCAATCCCGACAACCTCCATCCAATCTGCTTTTGAATTCCCATTCCCATCATATTGCATGTCCCAAATCACCTGACCATCAACAGTCAGCAACGCAAAATCAATGGCCAGCCCAAAGTTATGGTACGACTCGCCGCCCTTTGCATGCGTAACGATGCTGCCTTCTTCTGAACGCCCCTTTTCATAAAGTGCGTCCTGTTCTTGGATACTTCTAAAATCCTGGGTGATCACCACATTGATGCCATTATCCGCAGCCTTAGCAATCAGCTCATCCTTCTTATCTGCAACCAAAGGATGCAAGGCAGTCGGGGGCGGCACATCTTTTAAATATGGATCTTCTGCTTGCTGTATATATTGATAGAAAATAAGTCCGACTGTTGTAATTACTAATAAAAACAGAATAAAGCTCCCTAGCTGTTTATAAAACAAAGTTTTGTGTCCTTTCTTTGCTGGATCTTAAAACAAATAACATTCTTATTTTAACAAGATTCTTGGTTAAGTTCACTTGTAGGGTTTCGGACTGGTACGACCCACTTTTCGTGTCGGTTCTGACCATTTATGCATCGCTTCAAGCTGTTTTGCGCCAAAGACCATCGTTTCTATCACCTATCTTTCTGGTTAAAAAAGTTTATAAGCTGTTTCGAGCTGTTTTCCGTCATAGCTTTTATTTCATCAACAACCAAGAATTATAACTTTAATAACCTAAAAGAAAATATAAAAATACGCCGGCATGAACCGGCGCATTTCTTCATTAATATTATTATTGATTCTCCATCCATTCTGGTTTACCAAAGCCTTTGAACTGTTCATCAATGACTTTTTCAAATTCTGCTGACTCAACAGACTCTTTTAGGTCTTTAGCAAATTGGGCATCTTCATTTTTCGTATCAATGACCACACGATTGCGATATTGATCTGGCATGTTTTCAAGTTGCAGTGCATCAAGCAGATCCATTTTTGCAGCTAAGGCAAAGTTCCCTGGAACAGCTGACAGGTCAACACTATCTACCGCACGAGGGAGCTGGGCAGCTTCGATCGGTTTAAATTGCAGGTTTTTTACATTGTTTTCTACATCTTTCTCAGAAACAGTAAGCGGATCTGCATCAGGATTTAATGTAATTAGCCCTGATTCCTCGAGAATCAAGAAAGCGCGTGCTGCATTTGTTGGATCGTTTGGAATGGCAATCGCTGCTCCGTCTTCAATTTCTTCGAGTGAATCAAACTTTTTAGAATAGATTCCCATCGGCGCGGTTGGAACCACAACTACCTCTGATAACTCGATGTTATGTTCTTTTGCGAAGTTTTCCATGTACACTTTATGCTGGAATAGGTTTGCATCCAGATCTCCTTTTGAAAGGGCCAGGTTTGGCTGAATATAATCACTGAATTCAACTACTTTCACTGTATAACCTTTATCTTCAAGTACTGGTTTAATTGCCTTGCTAACCATGTCACTATACGGTCCTGATGTAGCCCCGATGGTAACTTCCTTTTTATCGCTGGCTGCTTCTGAAGATGATTCTTTGCTGCCGCATGCTGCCAATAAGCCCAATGAGAGTACAAGCATGAATAGTAATCCAATTTTTTTCATTTCCATTTTCCCCCTGTTGTGTTTTTTAGACGATCGTCTATAGGTGCGATTCATTTAGTGGAGGTTTCAGGCTATCGCCGATATTTCACCGCCCCCACTTTTTTTCTATCTTTTATCAACTAATCTTGCAATCCGGTCTCCAGCAAATTGGAATATTTGGACCAGGCAAATTAGAATAATAACGGTTGTAAACATAACTGTATTATCATATCGGTAATATCCAAAACGGATGGCCAGGTCACCCACACCACCGCCGCCGACAATGCCGGCCATCGCTGAATATGCGACAAGGCTAATGACTGTGATTGTAATTCCCTGGACAATTCCAGGTTTTGCTTCAGGGACAAGGACGTCCCTTATAATCATCCACGGTGATGCTCCCACAGCTACAGCTGCTTCAATTACACCTTTATCGATCTCCCGTAAAGACTGCTCAACCATTCTTGCGAAAAATGGAATGGCCGCTACTGAAAGTGAAACAGATGCTGCAGTCGGCCCAATCGTTGTTCCAGTAATCAAATTGGCTAAAGGCAAAAGCGCAATGAGCAATATAATAAAGGGAATGGATCTTACCATATTTACGATAAAGCCAACTATATTCTTAAAAGCGGTATTTTCCAGGAATAGCCCTTTATCTGTTACAAATAGCAGCACGCCAGTCGGCATCCCCACAAAAATGGCTACTACTATTGAAATGCCAACCATATAGACTGTTTCAAAAAAAGCTTTATTGAGTTCAGGCAATATGCTTATTAAACTATCAAGCTGCATCGCGGATCACCTCCAGATTTCTTGTTCGTTCAGTTATATAATGGATGGCACGTTCAATCTCGAGCGGAGCACCTGTCAGTTCCATTACAAAGATTCCAAGCGGAGTTTCCTGTATATACTCAATTTTCCCGTGAAGGATATTGCCTTTAACTTTAAATTGCTGAAACACATCTGAGATGACGGATTCCTCTGCGATACTGCCCTGGAAATATATTTTAATAATCTTTCCTTTTCGTTCCTTTAAAAGCTTTTCCGGCAAATCAAATTGAAGGATACTGTTAATAAAATCTTTTGTCAGCGGCTGCTGAGGATTTGAGAAAAGATCGTACACTTTTCCTTCCTCGATAACTTTTCCATCCTGCATGACGGCCATCCGATCACAAATGTCTTTAACAACCTCCATCTCATGGGTGATTAATACAATGGTTAAGCCAAGCTCTTTATTAATTTTCTTCAAAAGCGACAGGATCGATTTCGTTGTGCTCGGGTCCAACGCAGATGTTGCCTCATCGCATAGGAGGACGGATGGATTGTTAGCCAATGCCCGGGCAATTCCAACCCTTTGTTTTTGACCTCCGCTTAACTGTGAAGGATAGACATCCCTCTTATCCGTTAAACCCACCATATCGAGCAATTCTTTCACTCTTGCATCTATTTCACTCTTCGTCTTGTGTGCTGCTTTTAAAGCAAAAGCTATATTTTCATAGACTGTTTTCGAACTAACCAGGTGAAAATGCTGAAAAATCATACCTATTTTTAATCGCGCCTGGCGCAGCTCTTTTTTTCCTAATGAGGTTAAAGATAGTCCATCAATTTTTATTTCCCCTGAAGACGGCGTTTCCAGCAAATTTAAACATCTGATCAACGAGCTTTTACCCGCACCGCTGTATCCTACAATTCCGAAAATTTCTCCTTTATCCACTGTAAGTGACACATGGTCAACACCTGTTACTCTCCCTTTTTTTGTTTCATATACTTTTACCAGATCCTTTATTTCTATCATGCAGATCCCCCCGTTCATTCTCCCCTTTTTTAAATAAAAAACCTCTTTCCATTCGGAAAGAGGCATCGCGTATCTATTACGACTTATCTTTCAGAATGAAATCATTCTGCAGGAAGTGGCACCGTTCCGAATTGGAGGTTGCCGGACGTCATAGGGCCTGATCCCTCAGTCACTCTTGATAAGTTAGCTATTAAGTTGATAGTGAAAATATTATATCTATACAAAAGAATTGTCAATAAGCGTTTTATACTCAAATAATTAACGGAAACGCTTTCATTGTTGCGGCAGTAAGAAAAATTTTTTTTGAGGAAATATTTATAATTGTTTATTTTGTTTTAATAGTCGTGCTATGGGTAAATAAAAAGCAATAGATAATGAAGGAGGAATCTTATATGAATCGTGACCAAACAAATGGGAATGCAGACCAACTAAAAGGCGAACTGAAAAAGCAATACGGTAAATTTACAAATAATGAATCAAAAGAAGCTGAAGGCAATATGGACAAAATGAAGGGCGAAGCCAAAGAAAAATGGGGAGATGCCAAAGAAGCCCTCTCCAAAACTTTTAATGATTCAAGAAACTAAAAAAAGGTAACCAACGCCGGTCTAGACGTTGGTTACCTTTTTGCATTTCTATGTTTGATACATAAAAAATTTGGTAATAGATTAGAAAGTTGTTCTTGCACCCAAATAGCGTGGCTTCCAGTAGGTATTATTCATATCACTGATTTCTACACCTCGTGAAGAACCTGCATGGATAAACTTGTTATTTCCAAGATAAATTCCGGCATGGGATGGACCTGCTTTATACGTTTCAAAGAAGACAAGATCCCCTGGTCTTGGTGATGAAACTGACCTCGTAGCGCTCCAAATGGATGCTACTGTACGAGGAATCGAGATTCCCACATTGCTATATACATAGTTTAGGTAGCCACTGCAATCAAATCCTGACGGAGTGCTTCCTGCCCATACGTATGGGACACCCATATATTTCTTAGCTTCCGCTATAAGCTCGTCAACCTGTGATGCAGTCTGAGCCGCTACTTTTGTTTCTGTTGTCTGACTTACAGCTGCACCTGAAACCTTTAGCTTTTGACCTGCATAAATAAGATCAGAAGAAAGATTATTCATTCCCTTTAATTGTGAAACCGATAAGTTATGGCGAGATGCAATTCCTGAAAGAGTGTCGCCTCTTTGGATTGTATAGACCCTGCTGCTTCCTGCAGAAGCCGTTGCTGCAGGTGAAGAAACACTTTGAGATGTGCCTTTTACCTTAAGCTTTTGGCCTGGATAAATAGTAGCGCTGCTTAGTCCGTTCAAACTCTTAAGAGTGCTGACGGAAAGGCCATATGTTCTTGCAATTTCCCATAAAGTATCGCCTGATTTCACTGTATAGCTGACTGCTCCACTGCTTGATGTATCAGTTGAAGCCTCATGACTGTGCGGTGCCAACAAAGATAAAGACTGTCCCGTATAAATAGTTGAACCAGAAATATTATTCCATTTCTTTAATTCTTCCACTGACAAACTATTATTAATGGAAATTCTCCACAATGTATCGCCTGACTGAACTTTATATCTATTTTCATGAGCACTTGCTTCACCATTGAACGTTGTAAACAATAAACCAGCTGTCGCAGCCATTGTAAGTAGTTGTTTTTTCAAGTTGTACACTCCTTAAATTTCTTTGACAACCTAATATTAGTAATAAATCTAGTATAATCCTACCTGAAAATATTGGAGTGGATGGAAAAACTATCATCCTACTCCTTAACCTCCCTCTAAAACCTAAACCAACCAATTTAATATAGTTACTTTTTACTAGAAAATATTAGAAATCTGAACTATTCATGGAAAAACAAGTGAAATCCACCCTAAATTATTAGAATGTTTTTAATAGACTTTTTACTAGAAAATACCCCCAAAAAACAAAAAAGGATTTCAAACTATAGCTGTTTATCCTACTTTTTATAAATAATATAAATAAAAAAGCCGGTCTAAGGACCAGCTTTACATTAACGATCTGTTTTTCTCCAAACTCTTTTGTTTTCGATTCTGTTTGTATATCCCATGGAGTCGAGCCTCTCTAAAAAAGGAATCATATATTTTCTGGAAAGTCCCAGGACTTTCTTCGCATCTCCAACATCAAATTCTGTACTTGTATCTTTTTTTAGTATATCCACTGCTTCCCTGAAATGATCCCCATGCCAATAGAATTGGCCATCAAGTGGCACGATTGTTCCCTGCTCTTCTAAAAAACGCTTAAAATCACCTTTTAGAACTTCTGGAATCCCAGCAGTAAGGTAATAGTCATCAAAATGCTTTACTTTTAAACCATCCTTTTTCAAATCAGCCAAAAGATTCTCACTGCGTTTTTTCCAGTTTTGTGGGATGTGCGGCTGGAAGTCAGCATTTTGCAAGTATTGCCCTTTTCTTCTGTAAATACTACCTTCGATTCCAAGGCTAATCACAAATTCAACAAGCATTTTCGGATAGGCTTTCTGCATAACTTGCAGTAATTCTGCTTTATTTAACCCATGCTTCATCGGGTGTTCATGGTGAAACTCATGCAAACGGTCATATATTTCTTCCTCAATGGATTCTTTTAAAGCAGAGAGTGTAAATTCTTTGCTGTTTATACTAAGGAAGTCTGCATCTGTAAGTACTTCTTTTACTGTCACTTCATCTAGGGAAGTTCTTGTCATTATTTCGAAAAGCGACAGACTCTTACCTTCCCTTAACGCAGCCATAATTCTATCTTTAGGGCTTCCCTCTTTTTTCTTGCTTAATTCTTCTATGGTATCTAACCCGAAACGATATTTCTCGCCATTGGGATCAATGACCCAGCCGCCTCCGATTGTCTCCTGGGGACTTGGCCTTCTCAAAATAAACCGGTCTCCCCTTTTGGTTACAATCTCCTCGTCCAATCGCAGCTGGCAGAGAATTTCCCCATCACTATCGTTTAATTCATTACGATCGAAAAATACGATTCTGCCCATTACTTCAGATGTCCCGATATGGCATTTAATGGGCATTCGCTGTTTTATTATATGTTCAAGATCTTCAACCATTCTAACAGCAACATCAATGGTTTTCGTTACGCTAAAATGTTCAGAAGAAACAAGCACCTCACCACGCTCAATGTCTTCCTTAGATACCCCCGAAAGGTTAATTGCAGCCCTTTGCCCTGCAAAGGCGGCATTTGCAGCCTGATGGTGCACCTGGAGCTGCCGAGCCCTTACCTCAAGTCCTTTTGGCAGTATTTTAAGAGGCTGTCCTTCTTCAATCCGCCCTTCATAAACTGTTCCCCTTACAACCGTTCCTTGTCCCTTTACAGTGAATACCTGATCAATCGGCAGACGGAAAGCCCCATTGGCATCCCGGGTGTCCTGTTCCTTCAAAGTATGTACGATTAATTGCTTTAGCCCATCAATTCCATTAAGGGACAAACTATCTGTTAAAACAAACGGAACACGTTCAAACACTGTTCCTTTAAGTTCCTCGATTATTTCTTCTCTTACAAGGTCTATAAATTCTTCGTCTACTCGATCAATCTTCGTAATAGCGACAATCCCATTTCTGATCCCAAGAAAATCAAGAATCTCAAGGTGTTCTTTTGTTTGCGGCATTACCCCTTCATCAGCAGCTACTACTAGTACGACTAAGTCTATTCCCGCCACACCGGCGATCATCTGCCGTATAAAGCGTTCATGCCCGGGTACATCCACTACAGATATTTGAATTTCTTCATCTTCATATAAAGGTGCAAACCCGAGTTCAATGGATATTTGCCGTTCTTTTTCTTCTTTTAGCCTATCAGTATCTACATTTGTTAAAGCTTTAGTTAAAGTTGTTTTTCCATGGTCGATATGTCCTGCCATGCCTATAGTAAAATATCTCTTCTTCAAATCTGCCACCTACTTCTATTTACATTCTTTTTAACTGTATCCTGAAAAAAAGAATCTTTCAACAAGCCTGCTATTGCAAACTTTGTTTTTTTAAACAAGTAGTGAAGAGAGGTTGATTTCCGCTCCAGGATACTCAGCGAACCGCGGGACCCTGAATATGCATACTCGAATAATCACCGCACGAAGGAAATGGGAATGCATTTTCGAGGACCTCGCACCTTACGCTCCAATCAACCAACCTTTTTATCAATGTTTTTTATTAATAGTTCTATTCAAAAACAACAATCTTTTAGAAAACAGCCTTCAATAAACAGGTGTTATAAAGACAAGAAAGCCCCTACTGCACCACTGTATTCCCCATTCTGAACAAATACTGGATTTAGGCCAAGCATGTTGGTGCAATACTCTATGCGACTATTAAGCTTCAGATTGTTTTTGAGAGTATTTCCAATATAAACGATGTCATTAATTCGATGCTGGGATGCTGCCTGCATGCTTAAAAGTACAATGGTTTCTGCAATCATATTGGTTAAGCTTGCTATTTTGTCTTCATTACTTACATCTTCATTAATCCGGATTTTCCCAAAATTGCTTGCAGTAAGGCTCCCGTCTATTGGAGGTTTGGAAGGGTGGTAGATATCTTTAACCAGCAAATCAGCGGCCGCAGCTTCTCCATTTCTAGCAAAAGAAACCAAATCTGAAAAGTGGGTTATACCCGTAAGGAGTTTCCCAAGCCCCAAAAATGTGCCTCCGCCGATACCGCTCCCTAATATTCGGGTATATTTTCTGGCCTTACATAGATAAATGGACGTACCGGTTCCAATATTAATCAGCAAATACTTTTCCTTCATTATCCCCTCCTGCTTCATCAAGAAAGCAGCGCCATCACAGTTTGCCTTAAATTCAGAAACTGTGATGGCATTCGGAAAGTAATTCATTTTAAGAAATTCTGATTGGCCGCCTGTCAATGCAACGGATGCGCCAGCTGCAGTCACTTTCAGCCAACTCATAGAACTCTGCAAGTCATCCATTGAATAGGTCTTATAGTGAAAGCGTCCGCTTTCTTCATAAATCATCTTCAGTAGTGTTCCGCCCGCATCTATCCCTACTTTAGCAGTATTCATGAGGATTTCTCCTTTCTTGCAATTTCTCTATCTTTCAATTTGAACGGCACCAGCAGCATAATAAACAGCAATATCGCAGCCCCTTCAAGTGAAAATATGTAAAAAGGGTAAGGACCAAAATAATCTAATAAAGTAGCATTATCCGGTTTATAGGAAAGGAACATATAGTTACCGTCTGTTAGTTTGTTTGCCAAGATAGCAACAGCCGCACTTATATTTAAAAATAGGATAGACATGAGCAACCCTTTACCTGTGGGCCTATAATGATGGACAAACACAAAATAAAGGCAAGTCCATATAATTAAATTATGTGTAATGAAAAATTGAAAATAACGAAAGTGAGGAAAGCCTAAAAAAAGCTCTGGAGTTAGAATAGCCATTAGAGCACCGACAATGCCAATGAAATAAACAATTTGGAAAACCACTTTAGATTTAGTTGCTAATAAAATCAAACAGAGAATTAGACTAATCGAACAGAGATGGAGCGGCAAAGCGAAGGAAACATCCCAATAGCCGCCTTTGTAAAGCCATATATGATAAAAGAGTTCCATAGTAAAAAGCAAGAAAAACATTGTCTTCCTGACCTGGCCGTCAATGTGCCGAAGGCGACCTCTAAATATAAACATAATGCCAGAAACGACAACAAATAAGAAAATCATTAAAAGATGAGAAGCTGTAAAAGCAATAAAAGGGAAAGTATTATAATCATGAGAAAATACTCCGGACATAATAACTCTCCCCCTTCAGAACGGCTTATCTTTTAATTTTGATAAGTATTTCTATATTCCTTCTTTTAAAACAAATATCATAAAAAATATTTATTACTGCGCTGGATAAAAATTATTTACTGATTAAACCAAAGCGGATCGTCATTATCAACTTCGCCATTATAATTGATAAGTATTTCTTCTCCCGCTTTTATATCCTTATAGGCAAAAAAGTCAAAAGTGTGGTTATCAAAATTAATATCATAAACAGCATTTGGCTTATAGGAATGGTTAAAAAGCATCCCATACCCTAAAAGAATAGCACTGTGTTTCGCTCCGTATTCGAAGGCATAATCAGCAAGAGCGGTTTTTTCTATATGCTGATGCTCTTCATTGGGGTAAGGCAGGACTGGTGCTTCATGGATTAGTTCTCCCTTTTTAATATCACGTGTTGCAAATACTCCTCTGTTATGTTCGCCGTCACTAAGCGTAGATGTTTTGATTTCAATCATTTTGTTACCTGCTCATTCTCGTCTAAGACGTGTTTTTATTTTGCTCTTTCGCAAGGATAGTTGTTTTTCAACTTTTCATCGTGTCAGTTGATTCCCTGCACTTGCTTTCCGCGGGGAGGTATGTGAGCCCCTCGGCGTTTTCTCCTTTTGGGGTCTCTCACTTCCCTCTCTTTCCGCAGAATCATGAATAACATCCTGAATAAACACCGCAAGAAGGACATGCGGGTGCATTAATGAGGAGTCAAGTTCTCTTCGCTACAATCAACTCAGTATAATATTTTTACTAATTATCAACAAACCTACGAAAACAACCCTTTTATTTTTATGTTAGACAGTTATGTCTAAATAAATAACTATTAAAAGTATCAGGTAGATCATCTCTTATTTTGCGATAAGTTTATATTCTTCAAATTCCAGCTTTTTGGTGGTTTCAAGCTGTATTAATTTAGGAGAAGCTAGTTGAATCTTTTGTGAGAACAATGGGCCGTCGTATACAAAAGTATGATACTCTCCAGATTCACCCATCGGGCAGGCAGCTTCATTTTGGATATCACGCATAAAGGCAGTATTAAGTTCTCTGCCCAGCCAGGAAGAATCCAGTACATCCTCACGAACACGAATTACTTTGGCTTTATAACCGGATTCCACAAAAGTTTCTAATGCCTCTATACTATCTTTTGCCTCCATCCAAAGAGGATAAACAGCTTTTACTCCTGATTTCGCTGCTACCTTTTCGCCCCATTCACGATGTCCGTCCAAGTACAAGTCACCATAGGCAATGCCTGTAAGTTCAAATTTATCTTTTAATCTTTTTAATTCACTAACGTAACGTTCGGTGTAATTTTCATAAGAACAAGCAATGAATTCAACAGGTATAGATAAAGAATTAGCCTGGAGAGTAATCAATTCAGTCTTTTCTCCATGGCCAAAAGTTCTGCCGATCTCTGCTGGAACTGTTGTTATTAGACATGTGACTTCAACACCCTGCTTTACTAAAGCCTCTAAAGCTAAACAGCTGTCTTTGCCGCCGCTCCACGATAAAGCTACTCTCTTAACCAACTTTCATCACCTTCCTTTCCTTCAAAATTTGCAATTAGGGGCTAGCTATCTTTCTCTTTTCAACTAATTTAAAAATTGAAACTCCGTTCTGCTGCCTGTCTGACTCGCTGTTACTTCAAGGCGGGCGTCGATTCTTTCCTTTAATTCCGGAACATGGGAAATAATGCCAACAAGTCTGCCGCTGCTTTGAATATCTATTAAAGCCTCAATTGCCTGATCCAATGATTCAGGATCAAGTGTGCCAAATCCTTCATCAATGAACATCGTCTCAAGAGAAACCCCTCCGGCATACTGCTGGACTACATCAGCCAAGCCAAGCGCAAGAGCTAGTGCTGCTTTAAAACTTTCTCCCCCTGATAATGTTTTGACATGCCTTTCCTGGCCTGTATACTGATCGAACACAAGCAGTTCAAGACCGCTTTGCGCATTTCCCTTGGAACGGTCCGTTTTTCTCAGCAATTGGTACCGGCCGCTTGTCATCCGGGTTAATCGCCCATTTGCTTCTCTGAGTATATCGTCCAGAAATGCAGCAAGTACAAACCTCTCAAAAGTAACTCTGTATGTGTTCTGTCCTTTTGAAATTTCATATAAATGCCCCATCATTTTATAACGTTCTTCAAGGGATTTCATTTTTTCATTAATTTCTGTTATTTTTTGTAACGTTTCTTCATTGTGCTTCTTTTTCATATACAGATTTGTATATTGATCCTGAAGCTGTTTTAGCTGGTCATCTGTTTCCTTTAAAAATGCTTGCAGATTTACTATATCTGGCTTTTCAACACCCTCTAAAAGCTGCAAAAGCTCCGAATACCGGTCATTTACTGACCGTGCTTCTTCACGATATTCCCGAACATCTACTTCCAGCGTACGAATCTCATGTTCGGATTTTTTTGCATTTCGGTATTCTCCATATACTTCAAATCCTTGATCCTTCATTCGCTGAACAAAGTTCTGTCTTTCGACTGTTAGCTTTTCCTCAAGCTTAACAGTTTGCTTTTCAATCGTCTCCATTTTTGCCTGTTCAGCCATATAAGCTGCCTTTGAATCCTGATATTTCTGTTGCGCAATTTCCAGTTTTTTATTAAAAGTCTCCAGTTTATCGACAGCAGCTTTCAGATTGGCCTGGTAAGCTTCAATGGACCGAAGATTTTCCGGAATTGTTTCAGTCATCCTTGTCAAGTTGCCTTTCTTTTCAGCATGGAGAATAGCTGTATCGTTTATATGACTTTGCAGCCGGTCTATTTCTGCAGCCAGCACTTCCTTATGTTGATGAGATTTTTCCAATTCTAAGGTGCAAGCTTCAAGTCTTGCGCTCTTTTTCTTTAAATCATCCTGAATGTTTAAGAGATCCTTTCTTTGTGCAAGAAGAGTACCCTTAATAACCGACAGCTCTTCCTCTTCCAATTCTGGCTGCTGTTTTTGCATGAGATTAAATAATTCACCCAAAGCATTTTCAATAGATTTTACGTTTGATTGAGATTCATAGAACGATGACTCTGCTTTCGCTTTATCTGCTTCGATTTCGGCAGCCTGCCGTTTTGCTGCCTTTAAATCTTTTTCATCAGGAATATCCGTTTGCGATGCAGCCGGATTAGGATGATGACCTGAGCCGCAAACCGGACAGGCTTCACCATTTTGCAGCTGATTTGCCAAGATGGATGCTTGTCCATGGAGCCATTTACGCTCCAACTCCTCAACAAGCCTTCTGGCATCTTCCAGTCTGGATGCTGCCTGTTCAAAGTAGCTTTTCTTTTTTTCGAATACTTCGAGAGCTAGCATATACTCGCCCTGCTGTTCTTCATATTTATGAAGCCGTTCTATTTCTTCAGTCATTTTTTCCAGCCGCCGGTCATTCTCCATAAGCTTAAAATGACACTTTTCAATATCCTGTTTTTCCTCAGCCAATACTTGAATTTTATGATCAGAGGCTTTAAACGCTTCATCTTTATGCTTTTTTTGAAGACGGAGATTTTCCAGTTTTTCTTCAAGCAAACGAACTTGCTTTTCTACTTCCGCATAAGAATGGATATCCTCTTTCATGTTTTGCAGCCGGTTAACATTCTCCCCAGCTTGCTTTCTTGCATCTTCACGTTTCTTTTCAGCTTCCCATCTTTCTTCGTTTTCCGCTAACAGCCCGGCTAAAGATGTAATGCTTTTCTTAAGTGCAGTAAGCTCCTCATTTGAAACGTCCAAATCCTTCTTTATTTCGTGGCAAAGCTGCTCCTGCTGGCTAAGCAAAGCTGCTTTCTGGGCAAGGGAAATAAGTCTTTCCTTCGCCGTAAATTGTTCTTTTAACCCTTCCAGCTCTTCTTTCCTTCGTTTCAAATCTTCTTTTGCCTTCAGCTGTTTAACTATGGTTTCAGCTTCATACAGTTTTTGCTGCAGATAGTCTCTTTTTTCTTTCTGCTTCTTGCCTGCATCGGTTAATTCCTCTAACCCTTCCGCCATATGCATAATTTCTGCCTTTACAAGAGGCATCAAAATTGTGTCATTTACACTGCCAGCTTCCAAATATGCCTTAAGCTCCTCATTAAAAACTGCCTGCACCTGTAGTAAAAACTGATCACGAAGCTTTACTTGATCTTCAACTGTTCTTTTTAACTCAGAAGCATATTCTTTAAGCTTTTCTTCAATCCGCTTATAAATCTGAGTGTGAAATAGCCGCTGAAGGATTACTTCCTTTTCCTTGCTCTCCGAGGTAAGAAGTTTCCTGAATTCACCCTGAGGGATCATCAGGATTTGCCTGAATTGGTTGCTGTCAATAATCATGATTTCCTTTATTTTTTCATCGACATCCCTGACATTGGCCGCAAGAAGCTGCCGCCTTCCATTTTCATCATAAATGTAGAGTTCTGCTTTGGCACTCACTGTGGTTGTCCCATCGCCACGTTCTTTTTTCTTTTCCTGCTGAGGCGATCTGGTAATGTAATATGTTTTATTTCTTAATGTAAATTCTAGAGAAACTTCAGTCAGTGTTTCATTTTTGGCAAACTGGCTTCTAAGTTCTGGCCCGCTGCGGTCCTCACCACTTGCTTTTCCGTAAATCGCATAGCTGATCCCATCAAATATGGTCGTTTTTCCGGAACCAGTCTTTCCCGAAATAACAAACATCGTCCGGTTTCCAAGCTCTGTAAAGTCAATGTGCTCACTGTCTGCATAAGGGCCGAACGCTTGCATCTTTAATTTTAATGGCCTCATTTCAGCGCCTCCTCCCTCAGCACTTTTTCAATCACATCAGTCATTGCCTGTTGTTTATCATTTGTAAATTCGGAAGTAGTCATCTGCTCGTAAAATTGCTTGAAAAGCTCAAGCTCTGACTTTTTCTCTTCCTTCATAGAAATGAAGGAGCTTTTTTTCTTCATATCTGTAATAGAAATCTTCCGTTCAAGGTGAAGTACGTTTGGATATACCTGCCTAAGCTTATTGATCGGATCCAGTAAAGCTCCTTCATCCAAAAGGGTGATTTTTAGATAGTCATCCAGATTCTGTTTTTCATAGAATGATGGATCCATCAGCTCATCTAGATGGCCTTCGATTTCTCTTAAATCTTTTTTAGGCTGTAAGGATCGGGTACGAAGATCAAAATCACCATTTTCTTTCATTTCAATAATGGAGATCGACTTTTCCTGTTTCGCCTCAGAAAAAGAATACTTTAAAAGTGAGCCAGAATAACGGATTCTGTCATGTTTGATGGCATCCGGGCTATGCAAATGCCCAAGTGCTGTATACGAAAAAGGATCGAAGCAATTAGAATGAACACAGCCTGAACCACCGACAGAAAGAGTCCTCTCCGAATCGCTCGTCGCCCCTCCAAGTACAAAGGCATGCCCAACTAAAACATTGGGTTCATTTGGATTCAGAGATTCTTCAATTTTCCCGACAATCGCCTTCATGGCATCATCATGTGAATGGACTCTGTCGTCATCAAGCAAATGCCTGACCATCCCTGGTTCTGCATAAGGTACAAGATAAAAGTTAACACCCTTTATATGTATTGGCCTAAAATCATTTACCAGCTTTCCTGATAAATAGAATTGGCTCTGTCTGTACCACGAACTGCCAAAGGAAAGCCTTTCGGCGCTGTCATGATTTCCGCCAATTGCTACTACTGGCGTTTTAAGTTCTACATTTATTTTAAAAAGAATTTCATTTAATAATTCAACAGCATCAGTTGGAGGTACAGACCGGTCATATAAATCTCCAGAGATAACAACCGCATCCGGCTTTTCTTCTTCAACCACTTCAATAAATTGATTTAAAAAATGGCGCTGATCTTCTGTCATGTATACCCCATGAACCAGTTTACCTAAATGCCAATCCGCAGTATGGATAAATTTCATATCAATCACCCTCTTTTCCTACCATGATTCAATATATACAATGTTACCATTATAGCAAAACAAAAATTGAAGTACTTCTGCAAAATAAGGAAACCAACATAAGAGAACGTTCGTTCCTATTATATCAGGAAAATTTTTCTATAGATAGATTTTCAGGAAAAATAATAAGAGCCTATAAATAGGCTCTTATATCTTTCTTCATTATATATGATTCTCCTGGAACAACCTTTAACCCCGCGGAGCAGATTCATTCACTGTGCTACTCGTTACCTTTTCCCGCTCTTTTAATTTGGGGAAATTAATAAGAATGGCGATTACACCAGTGACTCCAATCAATATTGGATAAATGGAGTAAGGCATAATGCTTACCGGCGAAATAGCTGCGAGACCCGAAGCAGCCAGCATCTGTCCGCCATATGGAATAAATCCTTGTACGAAACAAGAGAAAATATCTAATATACTTGCAGATTTACGCGGGTCTATATCATATTGATCCGCTATATTTTTAGCCAGGGGGCCTGCAATGATAATTGAAATGGTATTATTTGCAGTAGATAGATTGGTAAGTGAAACAAGCGATGCAATACCAAATTCAGCACCCCTTCGAGAGTTTATTTTGCTTGTAACTATGTGCAGCAAATAATCAATTCCCCCGTTATAGCGAATAATCTCAACAACACCGCCAATTAGGATAGCTATGATTGCAAGAGTTTGCATTCCTGCCATCCCTTCTGCAATCATCTGTAAGAAGGAAACCAGCGTGTAGCTTCCGTCAGCAATCCCAATCAGCCCTGCCAGCAAGACCCCGCCGCTTAAAACAAGAATAACATTTATTCCTAACAAAGCAGCAGAAAGTACCCCCAAATATGGAACCACTTTAAGCAAGCTATAATCCTGGCTTGTTACAGCACTTTCCTGACCAGCTGTTAAGAACCCTAGAATTATAGCAGTTGCCAGAGCTGCAGGCAGCACAATTAAAAAATTCACACGAAACTTATCCTTCATTTTCGTCCCTTGGGTCCGGACTGCTGCAATAGTAGTATCAGAAATCACGGAAAGATTATCGCCAAACATGGCACCGCCAATAACAGCAGCCATTGCCAAAGCTACGGATATATCGGTTTCAGCAGCCAGCGCAACACCTATTGGAGCAAGCGCAACAACTGTACCTGTTGAAGTGCCCATTGATAGAGAAATAAAGCAGGCGATAATAAAAATCCCAACCATAAGCAGATTCTGCGGCACATAGGATAATGCCAAGTTGACTGTCGAATCAACAGCCCCCATTCCTTTAGCCGTTCCCGAAAATGCACCTGCCAGTAAAAAAATTATAGCCATCAAAACAATATTGGGATTTCCTGCCCCTTTCGTGAATATATCAACCTTTTCCATAAATGGCGTCTTCCTGTTCATGGATAGGGCAATTCCTGCTGTTATGGCCACAGCCACAATAATCGGAACTTTTTTAAAATCACCTGTTACAAGGCCGCTCCCAATAAAAATCAGAAGGAATGCCAAAAGCGGGAGTAAAGCCCACGGGTTACCTTTTTTGTTTGTTTTCATACTATTCCTCTCTCCTTAATTGGTTTTAATGACATAATAAAAAGACCTCTTCAAACAAGAAGAGATATCTGCTATATTACAGTCCCCTCTTATCTGCCAAGCATAATGCTTGCTGGATTTGGCACAGCGCTCATATGAGCCCGCTGCCGAGACATCTTAGGGCCAGTCCCTCCGTCTCTCTTGATAAGTTAAAAGTTATGAAGTTATTATTACTAACTCATGTCTGAAAATTATACAGGAAATTGATTAAAGTTCAAGCTTTTTTATATGTAATTTTAAATTTTTCTATTGATTTCCCATCCAGTTAACCACTTTCCGCGGTCCGGAGCCTCCTCGGGGAATTGAGCCTGTGGGCTCATCCTTTGATCAGCACTCCAGCAAGCTTTTGAATAAGCAGCCTTTAATAAATATCGCGCGAAGGAAATTCAAATACATTTTCGGGCATCTAAAGCCCTCCACACCAATCAACAGGGTGCTAAAATCAACATTTGGCTTAACACAGCCTTTTTATAAGAAATCCCTGCCTGGACAAAGCTACACAAAAAATTAATAATTTTCTCCTTATGATGAAATACTAAGGAAAAAAGGAGTGAAAAGATGTTCGATCGAAAGGTAATTCGTTTTTTGGTTGGAAGCACAATCTTATCCAGTATGTTCAGTATCGGGATTGTGATCATGACCATTCTTCATCACTTACGAATGCAGGAATTAATACTAGATACGAGGAGAAGCCTGCAAAACACCAACTCAGATTAAAGAAAAAGCCGCCAATAGTTAGCGGCTTCTTTACTTCCCAGAACAATTTTTTATTATCTATAAGATTCCAAATTAGTGCAGGTTCTGAGAATGCGGCTGGGGATGTCCTTCTTTAAGTTCCTGGAAAATATCATTTGACTGCTGCGAGGCAGGCTGCACAGGAGACTGTAATATCATCCCGCCCATTAATCGTTTAAACTCGCCTGCTGTTAAAGGCTTTGCATCATCCATTAATTCATATCCTAGCTGGCCATTAGGTTCAAGTGTTGCCATTTTCACATCTGAAATTTTTGTAATTCCGTTCGTCCTCAGTCTCATTTCCAATTGATCAGCAGTAAATCGGAGTTTTCTCATATTTGCGGGCTGAAGCTTCCCATTTTCAATTACGATTTTGGATTTGCCGGTTATAAACTTTTCTATAAAGTTAAACTTTAACTGCAAATACTCCATTAAAATCAATGATCCAATAAAAATGGCTGCAGCCACAATCGTTTTCCACACACTTGTCTCAATAATTGGCTGAATAATGATGGAACCAATTGAAATCATAACAACTGTTTGGGCAAGTGTCATTTGCGAAATAGATTTCCTGCCTGCTATGCGCAGCAGCAAGACTCCTGCAAAAACTAATAGTAATGATTGCCAGGCAAAATTCATCCTGTAAATCCACCTTCCTTTTTCTTTTAGGATGTGGTAAAAACCGGACTAATATGCAATCTTTGCAAAATAAAGCAGCCTGACCAATGGCCAGGCTGCTTTTCTATGGGTCTGTCAATTATAGTTTAGTTACGTTAGCTGCTTGAGGTCCACGAGCGCCTTCAACAACTTCAAAAGAAACTTCTTGGCCTTCTTCTAAAGATTTGAAACCTTCAGATTGGATAGCAGAGTAATGTACGAATACGTCGTTTCCGTCTTCACCTTCGATGAATCCGAAACCTTTTTCAGCATTGAACCATTTTACTTTACCGTTTTTCATGAAAAAATCCTCCTATTGGCTTCAAAAAAGCCATGTGTAAATTCACCATATACACGCTTATAACTTTACGTTCATTACTCATCCAGACCATTGCCTAACGGTTGAAGAAGCAGCTAGCAAAATATAACACGATGCATAACGGCTGATTTAAATTTAGCACTATTAGATAGGAATGTCAACTAATTGCCATCCGAAAGAAAGCACTATCAATAGGTCTGCAGCATGTTTTGCAAACAGGATTTAATCTGTGGAACGTAAGTAATTTACCGCAGTAGACTCTCTTATTCAAACGTGAGGAAAAGCTTTGGATTTTTCCTTATTATTCAAGTAAAGATTCTCAAATCCTCAATTTAAAATAGATGCTGAAAATCGGACATGCAAACAAACGCCTTGATTGAGACATTCATATAATACAGTGATATCACTTAGGAGGTGATTAACATGAACCTTTTTGATTTTTTGAGCCAAAATTATTATTTGATGGTCCCAGCTTTATGGGTGATCGGGTATGCGCTGAAGCAGACACCATCTGTTCCTGATTGGTCTATACTATGGATCCTTGTCATTATCTCAGTTGCTATTGGCAGTTTTGCATTTGGATTTTCATTAAACGGAGTCCTTAATGGAATCATTGCGGCAGGAGTGGCAGTTCTCGGCCATCAAATGATGAAGCAAACAATAGAAGGAGCTTCTGTGAGAAGAAGGAAATAATATTTATGACGTCCTCGTATTGAGGACTTTTTTTTGCTGCGCATCTTGCATTTTAAATTCATTTGGCCTTGGAATGAAATCCTTTTTTTAAAATATTAAATCTGTCTTATTGCTATTTCCTGACCAATTGTATATAAAAAAAGTTCAATCCTTTGAGGTTGAACTTTTTTTGGGAATATCTATATCTATTTTAAACCTGATAAGACATTTTCAATATTTTCTTCAGTCATTTCCTGTGCTTTTGAGAAACTATAGACATGATTGGAAGACCAGTAATCGTAAAGCCTGGCAAGATCATTTCGATCATATACTTTATTTTCAAAAGTGCTGAAAAAATAAACAAGAAGGACATTAACGACATTAGGAGGCAGCTGCCTTCTATTTGCCAGAGTACCCAATGCGATTTTTTCCAGCCCTCTAATGTTGCCGCCTGTTAAATGCTCTACCATTTCAAGTGGGGATGCAGTTTCACAAAATTGCACAAAATCAGGGTCTTTTAATAGATTTATCATAGGTCTCTCCCCTTTACTATCTTCTATTTATACACTTTCGGTAGAGAACTATAAACCCTTTTAGGTATCTTGTATCAAAAATGATACAAAGATCGGTTATTTGTTATATAAATGTTACTTGATTTTTTATGAAATCTCCCGCGATTAACCCCGGAGGAACCCTCCCTCGGAATGAATAACCTGTCCTGTTATCCACTTGGCATCCTCACTTGCAAGAAATGCTGCCAGATTTGCAACATCTTCAGGCAGGCCAATTCGTCCCATTGGAAACTTCGGCAAAAGGTGGTTTCTTATCTCTTCATTCATCCAGGTCGAATCAGTAGGACCCGGATTAATTGCATTAACCGTAATACCCAAATGAGCAACTTCGACAGATAAAGAACGGGTAAATGCCGAAATAGCTGCTTTGGTAGAAGCATAGGCCAATTCACCAGGCATTGGACCTAGCTCCTGGCCGGAAGTCATGTTAATGATCCTTCCATGGGTTAAATTCCAGGAGGGGAACCTTCGGGCAAACTCTGCACACAGAAGAAATGTAGTTCTTATATTAACAGCATAATGAGCGTCCAGTGTTTCCCAATCCAACTCCATATAGCCGTCACGAGTTGAATGAGCAGCATTATTCACAATGACCGAGGGCTCGCCCAAATACAAAAACACCGAGTCAAGAACTTTCTCTGCAGCTCGGACATCTGATAAATCAAATTCCAGCCCTTTGCAGCTAACACCTCTATCCATAATATCCTTGCAAAATTCAGCTTCCCAACCTGGAGCCGACTCCCAGTAAGTAAAAAAAATATTAAAATTATTCAAAGCAAGCTTGCGGCATATGGCCGCACCAATACCTCTATAGCTGCTTACTCCTGTCACTACTGCAAGCTTTTTATTTTGACTTGTCATTAAGCGTTCCCTCCATTTAGGGCAGGCTGTGATATTAAAGTCTCGGAGATGAAATTTGAGCACAAAAAAGCAGATACTCAACAAGGTATCTGCTAAGTGACAGGTTTTTGGACTCCATATCACCCATTCCTTGTATCATCATTTATTTATAAATAGACAGACCTTTCCCCATTGTATTTAAAGAAAAAGCTATCTATTCAAATTCATTATGATAACAAGTTCAGCCGCATATGGAATCTCAATTCACCTTCCGATCATCTCCTATTTTGAGGATATCCATAACAAGAATTAAATGCAATTGATTTTTTTCACCAAGAGTTCATTTGGATGGGTTCCTCATAATTATTTTGTTTCACGATGCAAGGTATGTTTTTTTATCCGCGGGCTGTATTTCATTAATTCAATTCTGTCCGGATTGTTCCTCTTATTTTTTGTTGTTATGTAATTACGGTCATCCGTTTCTGTGCATGCTAATGTAATTTTTACTCTCATATTATTTCCTCCTTTTTTATAAATGGAAAGCTGGAAGCGGGTCAGGGAGTGCACTCCAATCTGTTTTCATCTCTTGTTCTGTTAGTAAGCATTTGTCAAGGCTTGCTTCAATTTCTTCTTTCTTCATGTCTATTCCAATTAGAACTAGTTCTATCATTCGGTCTCCAAAATCCTTATCCCATTTTTCAAGCAATTCCGGTTCCTCTTCAAGAATTCCAAGCCTTTCTTCTTCCGGATAGGCTGCAATCCACTCACCCGCTCCCTGCAATGTTATCGATGGGCCAGCTTGAGAAAGCAATCCTGCCATGTCATTCCGCGATGCCACCCATATGAAGCCTTTTGCCCTCACAATATCTACAGGCCAATCCTCCAGCCAATGCATAAATCTTTCCGGATGAAACGGTCTCTTTCTTTTATAAACAAAAGAGGAGATGCCGAATTCCTCTGTCTCAGGAATGTGCTCTTCATTCAATTCCTTTATCCAACCTGCTCCGTGGCTCGCTTTCTCAAAATCGAACGAGCCAGTATCCAGGATTTCTTTCAAATCTACTTCTGAAAGTATGGTTTCAATAATTATTGCATCAGGATTTAGCTTCAGTAAAACTCCTTTGAGTTCAGCCGAACTTTCTTTATCTACTAAATCTATTTTGTTTAAAACCAATACGTTGGCAAACTCGATTTGGTCGATTAATAGATCAACTACTTCTCGCGTATCATTTTCATCCGTTCCCTGTTTTCGGTCCAAGAGGCTTTCACCTGAAGCAAAATCATGCCAAAATCGATTTGCATCAACAACTGTAACCATTGTGTCCAGCCTGCATCTGTCAGAGAGATTTATTCCAAGTTCTTCATCAATATAAGTGAAGGTTTGGGCAACCGGAATAGGTTCTGAGATTCCTGAAGATTCAATTAAGATATAATCAATCTCCCCGTCCTTTACTAATCTTTCAACTTCAATCAGTAAGTCTTCTCTCAGGGTACAGCAGATACAGCCGTTTTGAAGCTCGACCAGCTTTTCATCTGTTCTTGTAAAGCCGCCCTTTTTTACCATGGAAGCGTCAATATTTACTTCACTCATATCGTTTACAATGACTGCAATTTTTTTATCACCGCGATTATGTAATACATGGTTCAACAATGTTGTCTTTCCTGAGCCTAAATAACCGCTTAGTACAGTAACAGGGATTTTTTTCACTTTCCTTCCTCTCCTCCTTTGAAAATAGAACTCATTACGATTTAAACTCTATAAGCCGTAAATAATCTTTGTGCTGCTTGCCTTGCTCCCGCGATATTTCTTGCAATCGTCCCCATTTCCAGCTCTGCCAGCGGCCCGGAAATATAAAGATAGGGACACCATTGAAGGCTCTTATTAACGATTAGATTTCTTTAGCTAGCAGTTGGCACTTGTACATCCATGGATCCCTCCGCCAATTACCACCTATTTATACAGAAGGAATCACCCCTTTTACAAATCGTAATTGTTACGATTTAAATCTTAATAGATATTTAAGCTGATTGCAAGCCGCAATTTAAAAATATTTTCCCCGACATTTCTCCTATCCTCTCAAAATGCTCATATTCCCATTTACAATTTCATAGAATTAATATAAAGTTTAAAACGAAATCATTACGATTTTGCATTTAGGAGGAAGTCATGATTCGAATATTTCGCAGCCATATTATCGACATTACAGGCATTAGTTTACTGGCCATTCTAGTTTATTTAATCTCTTTCAGTTCAGGCCTGGATATTCTTTAAATATTCCCCCCTCTTTGCTAAACCTTAACGTTATTTTTATAAGTATTCTAATAGAAGCTCTGCCTTTTGTATTGATTGGTGTTTTAATCGCCGGGTTTATCCAGATTTTTATTACAGAAGAACATATACAAAGATGGATTCCGAAAAATAGAGCCGCAGCTGTAGTAATGAGCTGCGTAGTTGGGGCTCTATTTCCTGCCTGCGAATGCGGTATTGTCCCTATTATTCGCCGGCTCATTTCTAAAGGCGTACCTGTATATGCGGCAATTGGCTTCATGCTGACAGGGCCGCTAATTAATCCCATTGTAATTGCCTCTACATACATGGCTTTTGGAAATGATCTTAAAATGGCAGGTCTTAGAATGGGACTGGGTTTTTTAGTTGCCATTATCGTTGCTTTTGCAGTGAGCTTTAAATTTAAGTCAAATCAAATGAAGGATTCAATTCATTTAATCAATCAACATAGTAATACAAAAAAACCTTCATTCATAGACCAGATTTGGTCCATGCTGACCCATTCCATTGATGAATTTTTTGATATGTCTAAATATTTAATTATGGGAGCTTTTTTAGCTTCAATTGTACAAGTCTATATGCCAGCAAAAGTATTCCTGCAAAGTGCCGATAACCCTGTTGTATCCTTGCTCATCATGATGGGTTTTGCTTACATTCTATCTCTATGTTCAGAAGCGGATGCCTTTATTGGAGCGTCCTTTAGCAGTATTTTTCCAAGGTCATCAATATTGGGCTTCCTTATTTTCGGACCAATGATTGATTTTAAAAATACCATTATGATGCTTAGTGTGTTTCGATTGAAGTTCGTCCTTGGAGTATTAGCACTCACTGCTTCGGTTGTATTTATCACTTTGCTTATTTTTCAGAACGTTATTTAAGGGGGATTACTATGAAATTTCATTTTCAGCAGGCATTAAGGGCATTAATCCTGTTGGCTTTTTGTGGACTGATTTTTCAACTTCACCATACAGGTGATATAACTAAATACATTAATCCAAAATACACTGGATTAAGCCAATCAGCATCGATTCTCTTTTTAATTTTGTTTTTTATTCAGATTACAAGAATTTGGACTTCAAAAAAAGAAACCGGGAATCATGATCATCATAGCCATTCATGCTGTCACAACAATCATGATCATGATTGCTCTCATGATCATGATCATGGAGATTCTCCGTTTACTGTAAAAAAACTGCTATCTTACTCAATAATTGTTTTTCCGTTAATGACAGGTTTTTTCTTGCCGGCTAAAACGCTCGATGCATCCATTGCTGATAAAAAAGGAGGACTAGCTATACTTGGGAATCAAAATAAAGAGGATGCCGGACAGGAAAATTTTGATAATATAGACGAAAGTTCAGCAGATGATTTTGAAGAATATTCCCTTGAGGATAATTTAGAAGATTTCGAGGAACAAATTGAACAAGACCCATCTGTTTATGAAGGTGAACAGGAGATTTCTAAGGAAGAATTTGAGCAATTAAAAAAGGAGTTAAATTCAAGCTCTGTTATAAAAATGGATGATTTCGTTTTTGGTTTGTACTACGAGGAAATCAGTAAAGATATCAATAAGTTTAAAGGCAGAGAAATTGAATTCCAGGGATTTGTTTATAAAGAAGAGGGATTAGATTCCAATCAGCTGGTCGTTTCAAGGTTTTTGATCACTCATTGCGTGGCGGATGCGAGTATGATTGGTTTTCTTTCAGAATTGGAGGATGCACCGAAACTTTATGATAATATGTGGATTAAAGTAACTGGGGTAATTGATGCCGCAACCTATAATGGAGCAGAACTTCCACTTATTAAAATTAAAAAATGGGAAGAAATTGAGGAACCATTTATACCGTACCTTTACCCTATTAATATCAGGATACTATAAAAAACAACTTCTAAAAGGGACTTTGATTAGAGTCCCTTTTTTCCTTCTTTCAAAAAATAATTTATAATTAGTCAACTATCTGTAAAAATATACATACCTTATTTTTAGTTAATGAATAGGTCTTCACTGCACTTTGATTAACCAGTTCCTTGGACAGTTGGCCAGTTCTGCGGAAAACCTTTTTATATGGAGGTAATAATGGCAAATTCAATTTCCAGACAACATGAGTATCAATCAAAATCAAGTTTTAAAG
Organism: Cytobacillus sp. C11.1; assembly: GCF_058145115.1. Taxonomy (NCBI): domain Bacteria; kingdom Bacillati; phylum Bacillota; class Bacilli; order Caryophanales; family Bacillaceae; genus Cytobacillus; species Cytobacillus sp. C11.1. Next base: position 3,863,150 of record NZ_CM176935.1, read on the forward strand.
AGACCCATATTGCAATTAAAAGCTGCAAAGATTATTTTGAAAGCTGCCTGTCAGAAAGCCTTAATTTATTAAAGGTATCAGCCCCCATAATCCTTAAAGAAGGAAAGGGATTAAATGATAATTTAAATGGTGTGGAACGGACTGTTTCTTTTGATGCTATCGATCTCAATGAAAAAATTGAAATCGTTCAATCGCTTGCTAAATGGAAAAGAGTGGCACTAAGCGAATATGGATTTAACATTGGAGAAGGACTTTATACAGATATGCATGCAATCAGGCGGGATGAATCATTAGATTGCCTTCACTCCATTTATGTGGACCAATGGGATTGGGAAAAAGTCATTTCTCTGGAGAAGCGAAACATAAGCACTTTAAAAGCAGAAGTTCAAAAGATATATAATGTCTTAAGAAAAACTGAAAAACATGTCCACCAGCTGTACCCTGAACTAAAACCCATGCTTCCTGAAAAGATTTTTTTCATTAGGTCAGAGGAGCTCGAATACTTGTATCCAGATAAGGATCCAAAAGAAAGAGAGGATATCATTGCAAAAAAATATGGCGCTGTCTTCATCATGCAAATTGGAGGCCCGATGCCTTCGGGGAAAAGCCATGACAGACGCTCTCCCGATTATGATGACTGGACATTAAATGGAGATATCATCCTATGGTACCCCTTATTAAATAGAGCAATAGAGTTGTCTTCAATGGGAATTAGGGTAGATAGAAGAGCCCTTTTAAAACAGCTAAGAATATCCAAAGATGAGCACCGCAAAACCCTTGACTACCACCAGGCTATTCTTAATGGAGATTTACCTCATACAATTGGCGGCGGAATTGGCCAATCCCGCCTCTGTATGTTCCTGCTGAAAAAAGCTCATATTGGGGAGGTCCATGCTTCCGTTTGGAACGAGACCATCATGAAAGAATGCAAGAAAAGGAATATATCACTTTTATAAGAAGAAAAAGGGCTTTCCTTTTATAGGAGTGCCCTTTTCATACATTCACATATTTTAGCATTACAATTTGAAGCGAGAAACAACTACTTGCAGTTCTTCGGCAAGTCTTGCCAGCGAATCAGCAGATGAAGAGACTTCTTCCATTGTGGCAAGCTGCTCTTCTGTTGCTGCGGATGTCTCCTGTGAGGCAGCTGCATTCTTTTCAGAAATATCTTTTACATTAGTAATGACTTCCATAATTTGGCCGCTCAATGCGGATAGTTCTCCAACAGATGATGACACTTCCTCTACCTTACTAGATACATCACCCATTGATTGGGCAATTTCTGCAAAGGCATCACTAGCTTCACTTGTATCTTCCAGCCCTTCCTTCACCTGTTCATTGCCTGTATTCATTGCTTGAACTGCCTGCCTGGTTTCCTCCTGGATCAACCCAATCATTTCCTGAATTTGATCAGCAGATTGCTTCGAACCTACAGCAAGTTTCCGGACTTCATCAGCCACGACAGAAAAGCCTCTTCCATGCTCTCCTGCTCTGGCTGCTTCAATAGCAGCATTGAGAGCAAGCAGATTTGTCTGCTCAGCAATATTAGTAATGAACTCTACAATATTGCTGATTTCTTTGGACCGGGTTTCAAGTGTATGAATATACTGAGTGGCGGTTCCCACAGAAGTATTTATTTCATTCATCTGCCTTACTACATTATCAACTGACTTTGTCCCTTTTTTTGTAAGCTGCTCTGTTTTTTCTGCTGCTTCAAGCATCAGCTCACTGCTGGAGGATATTTGCTGGATACCTAATGCTATTTCCTCTACAGTCCCAGAAACCTCGCGGAAACGGTGAAGCTGCTGTTCAGTACCCAGGGCATTATTTTGCGAAATTTGAGCTACCTGTTCTGATGCAAGTGAACTTTGCTCAGCGCTGGCAGCCAGCTCTTCGCTGCTTGTAGCCACTTGTGCAGACGTATCTCTAACCTGGCTGACCACAGACCGCAAATCCTTTACCATTTTATTTAAGGATAAAATAAATTCCCCAATCTCATCGCGGTTTTTCACTTTTATATCTTCCTGGCTTAAATCTCCGCTTGCCACCTTATCAATTGTTATAGCGGCCAAGTTAATCGGACGGGAAATCATCCTGCTGATATAATAAGCGATAAGCATCGCCACAACAATTGCTGCAAGCGTAATTGCCAATACAAAAACCTGAACAGATTTAACATAGTCGGTTGTCTCAGCTATGCCTGCATTTAACTGTGATTCATAAAATTTTACAAGTTCATCCGCTTTTTGATTAAATTCCTGGCTTACTTGCTTGTCAGAAGTTTCAACTAATGACATATAGGCATTATTATCTTCCAATTTAAATTTAATTTCTTTATCAATAATGCTTTGGTAACGATTATGGAGAACTTCAAGCTCTTTAGACAGTTCTTTCTCCTCGTTTTGATCCGTTACTTTATGTAATTGTTCAATATGATGTTCCATTCTTTTTCGGGCGCTTTCATAATCACTAAGATAAGTAGAATCCCCTGTCAATAAATAACCTCGAATTCCTCCTGCTTCATTCATCAGCTCAGCCTTTAAAGTCTTAACAAGAATAACTTCAGAGACATTCCCATCTATTAGTTTATTATAATTTCGATTAACGTTTCCAAGTTCGTAGTTAGAAAGGCCGGCCACTAATCCAAATAAAAAAAGGACTGATAAAAACCCTAGAAACAGCTTTTTTGCCACGGTAAATTTCATTAATCATCCTCATTTCCTGCTGTGATAGGAGTTTATACTTATAATTTAACATGAACACTCCTGGTAAGTCAGGTGCTTTTTACCTATTAAATCAATTATTTACAGAAAATTCTTCCCTTTTCGCTAATCTTCTCATTTTAGAACATAGAAAAAGCCGTTAATCCTGTTCACAGATTAACGGCAACTATGCAGACCAAAGATCTTTAGGGAGGAGATCTTCTATATTAATTAGTGTATTAATTATTATTGAAATGGTGTGGACAAACCCCTCCGCTATTTTCTTATTTTTGATGCTTACCAGTGAAAAGTACACCACAGAATAAAAGAGCACTATTATTTTTAACTTTGCTGTTCCCTTCCTGCTAATAGGCAAGACTCCAAATTGGCTGTGAATGCCTCTAAATCTTCAAAGCTTGAAATATCTCTATCCAATAATGGCAGCATTAATATTTTTTTATTGGCAAATACATCTTGAATCTCATTTAGGTATACTTTTTCATTTTCCCGACGTTTCTCCATAAATTGCCCTTCTGCCTTGTCTGGTATGGTTTTATTCACCACCACAGTGTGTACATGTATTTTATGCTGATAAAGTGTATCTATCGCCTTTTTCGTCTCTACAATAGGGAGCCGTTCAGCATTCAATACAAATAAATATTCTGTTTGATCGTGATTAAGCAGGTAATCCCGTACCTTTATAAATCTATTTTTCCGCTTTTTTAATTTTTCATAGATTGGATCTTCAACTGGTTCACCGTCATTCATCCATTCTGCGTAATTCTTGTTTATTTTTTTCCGCCGATCCAATAGCCCGTCCATCCAGACTCCCATTAGCTCAGGAAGAGTCAGCAAGCGAATTGTATGGCCAGTTGGAGCCGTATCAAACACAATGCTGTCATATTGATGAATCGTTTCCAGAATAAGAGAAGTAATCCGGTCAAACAAAGCAGCTTCCTCCGCCCCTGGAGATGCAGCAGCAAGGTCTATTTGTCTATGGACTTCATCCAGCATGGTCGATTTGACAAGTCCTTTGATATTATCTTTTACTCCATTGATATAACGGGATGTTTCTTTCTCTGAGTTAATTTCAAGAACATCCAGACCGGACCGGACAGATGTAATTTCTCCATCCATATCGATATGAAATAAATCTCCCGTATTATGTGCAGGATCAGTCGAAACCAGGAGGATCTTTTTTCCTTGCTTGGATAGCAGCAGTGCAAGTGCTGCAGAGGTTGTGCTTTTTCCGACTCCTCCTTTACCGCCGACAAAATATATTTTCTTATCTAAAAGATCCAACATTTATTCCCCTTTCTAACAGCAGCGGATTCCATCAAGCGGCGACTTTTCCATGCCCATTCGCAAATGCCAGTCGTGGAATCTCTCGATAATCATTGGGTACAGCTCCAATGTGTAGTAAAACGCCGGGTTTGGAAGCCCGAGCATTTCAGAAAAACATAGAAGCATAAAAAGATCCTCCTCATCTCTCAATTCTCTGGCCAGTTCAGTCCTGTGCGGCTGTTTGAGGATTTCATCATAAAGGGCAATCGCTCTTTTCATCTTTTCCATTAGGCTCATGCTGCTGCTCCTTTCAAAATGACAATAGAGACCGGGTCACCCCGGCCTCCATAACTTTACATGTCCTGTGTCCAAGTTGGTGTATGATCTTTATTGAATGCGCTGAAGGCTTCTACAATGATCCAGAATACAAAGATTAGAATCATGCCGCCAAGAATGAAAAGCAGCATGTTGGCATCTGATGAACCGTAGCCAGACCACTGGAATACAACTTGCTGAATCATAGCCCAGACTGTCATGAAGAATACGAATACCATCGGGATAAAAGTAACTAGGTAGTTTCGTCCTTGCCGCTTCAGCCAGATGGAAATCAGCAATAAGCTGATGCCGGCAAGAAGCTGGTTGCTTGTGCCAAACAGCGGCCATAATAAATATCCGCCTGAGCCGAACCCATTAGGACCTTTTGGCAGCAGAACCAGTGCGGCACTGGAAGCCACAGCAATAGTTGTCGCCACATGGGTTTTTGTTAATGGCTTTAAATTGTATTCGCTCCCAATTTCAGCAATGATATAGCGCATCAAACGAACAGATGTATCAAGTGTTGTAGCTGCGAACGATACAACGATAACCGATACAATGGTACTGGCAATGTCAGCAGGTATCCAAACCCCGGTTGCTAATTGGGCAGCCCCTTGAATGAAGACTCCTAAACCGCCGGAACTTGCTGCAGCAAAGCTCGAGTATGTGGATAAAAATTCACCCTGAGAAGAAAAGAACGTAACAACCGCAATAATTGCAATTAAAGCAAGAACACCTTCCCCTACTGCGCCAAGATATCCGACAAACCGGGCATCTGTCTCTTTATCAAGCTGCTTGGAGGATGTTCCAGAAGAAACGAGGCCGTGGAAACCGGAAATTGCACCGCAAGCAATTGTTATAAATAATAATGGAAACCATGAAACATCTGATGCAGCTGCATTTGTGGCCGGTGCTGTTACCTTCGGCTGCAGAAACACCAATCCAAGGTAAAGAATCAGCAAACCGACAACGAGCTGGTGGGAATTAATATAATCACGAGGCTGCAAAAGCTTCCATACCGGCAATGTCGATGCAATATAACAATAAACCATTAAAACAATGATCCAGATGAAGAAAGCCATCGCTACACCATTCAACCCAAACAAAACATTGCTTTCGGGACCGCCAAAATAACTGACCAAATCAATTTGCAAGGCAGGAACACGGCTAGCCAAAACAGCTGTACCATACATGACTGCCAATGCAATTAGAGATGGAACCAGCATGCTTGCTTTCCGCTTATAAACGGCATATCCAATCCAGATGGCCAGTGGAATTTGGATGAAGACAGGCAGCACGCTTGCCGGAAACTTGACAAATAAATTGGAAATAACCCATGCAAAAACAGCGTTTACCATAAGTACAAGGACTAAAATAATGAATAAGAACAACATCTTCGCGCGCTTACCAATTAGCCTATTAGTAATCGTACCAACCGATTGGCCTTTATTGCGCACCGATAATACCAAAGTGCCAAAATCATGGACACCGGCAGCAAACACCGTTCCTAAAATAACCCAAAGGAACGCAGGCAGCCATCCCCAATATACCGCAATCGCCGGGCCGACGATCGGCGCAGCACCTGCTACCGAGGTGAAATGATGCCCCCAAAGAATCTTTTTATTGGTCGGGACAAAATCGACCCCATCCTTAAATTGATGAGCAGGTGTTACATAGTTCGGATCAAGCCTGTAAATCTTTTCAGCCACCCATTTTGAATAAAAACGGTAGCCGATGGCAAAAACAGTCATTCCTATGACAGCCAGCCAAATTGAATTCATACGTAAATCCCTCCTTTTTATGACCTGATATTACAATCTTATGATAAAAAAAGGATTTCTATTAGTCAATAAATTCAGAATTTTAATTCTCTGTCGTTAATAAAAACTAATACGATTGGGAAGAATAATAACAAAAAAGATTGGGGGATATCTTTATGGATAAAAAAATTATTAACTTAAAAACTTCTGTCTCTCAAGAAAAAATTAACGAACTTACAGAAGGAATAACATTCACTAAAAACTTCCGTTCAGCCACTGCAGAAGAATGGTACCTCTTTCTTCCAGGCTTTCAAGATCCCCGTACAAAAGGAGCTGCCGGAAAAGCTATTATTCATTACAATCTTTATGGTACAAAGGAAATATTTATCAATACAACAATCATTTATGACCATCCATCCCTTCATAAGCCTGAAATGAAGCATCTTGTCCTGGCCTTTTCAGAAGAAGTTATCAATAGGCTCGTAGGATACGCGGATACACTCCTATCTGTCCATGCCGGAGAAAATTCATATGACACGGAATATTTGGATGGGGCGGATTATTAATGGTTGAACATTTGTTTACATAATAAAATTATGGTGAAATCCAACTGCTCAATATGAGATACCTTTCACACTCTTTATACACCATAAGAAAGGATCTTTTTTCATAGAATGTTGTTTTAGCTTATGGATGATCCGTTGCTATCCGCTGCAATCAACTCAATTGGTTAAATTTTGTCTATTCAATGTTTTTATATTTAGATTAAAAAGACCTAACCTCATGATAAGGTCAGGTCTTTACCTATTATTTACTTGAAACCAACTCAAATTGAAGATAGACATCTTTTAGTGCCGCCTGAATTGCCTGTCCGGCTTTCCCCCGGTAATGGCGCTGAACTTTTTCAATTAGTTCCTCAACCCCATCACCCAAACAATAACCTCTCAAGAGCTGGCGGATATACTCCCTTCCATGCTCGGTTGCGAGTGTACATGATGAATCGACTATCACCCCATATTTAAAGTCCAATTCCAAAGTGATCGTAATGGAATCGTATAGATTTCTTGCAGCCATACCTTGTGGCAGTTTGGCATGCCCAGCTATAAAGTATGTGTTCATTCTATCTTTCTCCTTTTTGTCACTCAAAGGTAAATGGGGTGATGTGCCGACTATATTGAATGCACCCGTTTAACAACCGTTTGTTTTAATGGACAGACACTTCTTCAAAAGGCCAAGCAGGCAATTGCTTTCGAAGCGGCTTATCCTCCCTGTAACCCAGAGCGTATTCTCCTTGCATAATGGTGTGAATTTCTCTTGTGCCTTCATATATTACTGGAGCCTTGGAGTTTCTTAGAAAACGCTCTACTGGGTATTCATCAGAATAACCATATGCTCCGTGGATTTGTACTGCATCATTGGCGGCTTCAAAGGCTGCATTGCATGAAATCCACTTAGCAAGGGAAGTTTCCTTTGTATTCCTTTTACCCTGGTTCTTTAGCCACCCTGCCTTAAAAACAAGCAATCTTGATATCTCTAAATTCGCACTCATATTAGCAATCATTTGCTGAACCAATTGATGTTTTCCAATCTCTTTGCCAAAGGTTTTGCGTTCGTGGCAATATTTTAGGCTTGCTTCCAGACTTGCTTGGATTAATCCAACAGCACCAGCTGCAACTGTAAATCTTCCATTATCCAGTGCAGACATGGCAATCTTAAATCCTTCCCCTTCTTCACCAAGCCTATTTGATACCGGCACTCTGACATCTGATAAAAATACTTCACCAGTGTTTCCAGCGCGAATTCCCAGCTTGCCTTTAATTGCCTTTGATTCAACTCCAGGAAAATTACGTTCAACAATAAAGGCAGTAATCCCCTTGTGGCCTACATCGTGCTCCGTTTTAGCAAAGATGAGAAAGTTATCTGCTACATCACAAAGTGAAATCCAGGTTTTTGATCCATTTAAAATGTATGAATCTCCATCCCGGATAGCTGTAGAATTCATGGCAGCAACATCTGATCCTGCATTAGGTTCAGTTAATCCAAATGCCCCAATTTGTTCTCCCTGTGCTTGAGGTACTAAATATTTTTGTTTCTGTTCTTCTGATCCCCACTGCAGCAAAGTCATACTATTTAAGCCAGTATGGACAGAAACCGCTGTACGGTATGCAGTATCTCCCCGCTCTAATTCTTCACATACAATAGCCAGTGTATTGTAGTCCATCCCTACACCGCCGTATTCCTCAGGGATACAAACTCCCATTAATTGAAGCTCCGCTAACTTCTTTAAAATAGAAGGTTCAAAATGGCCTTGGCGGTCCCACTCTTGTATATTTGGTATAATTTCCTTGTCCACAAACTTTCTTACTAGCTTTTTTACACTCTGCTGTTCTTCAGTTAATTCGAAATTCATCATATTAATTCCTCCTAAATAATTTTATTTTGTTTAAAATTATTGATCTCGTCCGGCTGGTACCCGATTTGCTCCAAAATAGTTTCAGTATGCTCTCCATACATCGGCGGGTGGTGCCTCATCTTTACTGGTGTTTTAGTAAGTTTAATAGGAGATCCTGCTAATTTAAGATTCTCTATAACAGGATGTTCCATCTTAACAATCATTTCTCTTGCTTTAATTTGTGGATCATCAAACATTTCTTTAATTGTATTAATAGGACCATTAGGAATCCCAGCTGCATCCAAAATCTCTTTCCATTCTTTTTTTGTTTTTTTATAGAGCAGCTCTTCACAAATAGGAATCAGTTTTGCCTTATTCTCCAATCGGTTCTCATTATGAATGAACTCATCCATATCAGCTAAATCCGGTCTGCCAAGAGCAGCTGTAAATCTTTTAAACTGTTCATCATTCCCAACTGCTACAACCAATTCACCATCCATAGCAGAAAACACCTGGTATGGAACAATATTTGGGTGCTGGTTTCCTAAACGTCCGGGTGTAATCCCGCTGCATAAATAATTGCTCGCCACATTTATTAAAGATGAAACCTGGCAATCCATTAACGAAATATCAATCTCTTGCCCTTCTCCTGTCTGAGTGCGATGATGCAACGCTGATAAGATCCCTATACATGTATAGAGCCCAGTAAGTACATCTGCAATGGCTACACCTACCTTCATTGGACTTCCATCTGGTTCCCCTGTAATACTCATAAGGCCGCTCATTGCCTGAATAATATAATCATAGCCAGGCAGGTCCTTATAAGGACCGGTTGAACCAAATCCGGTAATGGAAGCCATAATGAGAGCTGGGTTCACCTCTTTTAGACTTTCGTATCCCAGGCCCATTTTTTCCAGAGTTCCTGCTTTAAAGTTTTGAACTACAATATCACTTGTGGAGACAAGCCTCCGAAAAATTTCTTTTCCCTCTTCTGATTTTAGATTCAACGTGATGCTTTGCTTATTGCGATTCGCGCATAAATAATAAGCGCTTTCTCCATTTACAAACGGCGGACCCCAACCCCGTGTTTCATCTCCTGATTTATAATGTTCTATTTTTATAACTTCTGCTCCCAGATCACCAAGAATCATAGAGCAAAAAGGGCCGGCCAAAACCCGGGAGACATCAATAATCCGGATACCCTCCAGCGCACTGCTCATACTTTCACCTCTTTCGTACATTTAATAAACAAAAAGAGCCAGCAAAACATACAATGTCTTTAAACATTGAACGCTTCACTGACTCTTATCCATGGCTCGTCTTCCGGCAAGGAAGATCGAGTGAACACAGCCAATTTAAAATATTCATTTCTAACTCAAATTCAAGCCGTACATGCAGCAAGGAAATTGCTGTCATCGGTCTGTTGAAACAATTATATTATATTTAATTGAATATTTCAATAATTATTTTATGAGTACCAGGTACCTATACCAATTGGCTTAACTGGTATAGGTGCCTGGTACCGGTTAAATTGCTTTTTTCAACATTCCCTCATACTGTTTCGAGGTTCTAAGTTCAATCGTTAATACACCATTCCCAAATTTGGCTTTTACCAGGAGCGGTACATCTGTTGTGTTTTCAAATCTGAAGTCTTTGCCTCCGTAGGAAACAGTTGCATCCCGCCCTTTGGGAACATAGCCTACGGTTACAGAATGATGGTGCTTTTCCACATAACTGACTCCAACTTTATCAACGGCATTGAATAAAGTTGAGGATGTCTGGCAGATTCCGCCGCCAATACCCATAACAAGCTTCCCATTAATCGCTTCTTCTGCTGGCTGATATCCGTGGGCTTCGTCACTTGGCCCAACTGTTGTATTAAATGAAAAATGATCCCCGACACCAAGAATAATATTATTGATTGCTTCTGCAGAAAGCTCGATGTTCTTCGTTCTGCCTGCCACTCCACTATTGAAATGGGTCGTATAAGATGCAACTACAACCTCATCCAGTCCTGGGAGATCTTCAGGATTATATCCGCTTTCTGTTACATAGAGCGGTAGTTCGACATCTCCCCCGCTCACCGAGGATTCAAGGATTTTCTCAACTAATTCACTTTCTTCCAGAATGATCTCGGGCTGACCCTTTATGACCTTTCCATCTGGTCCTATTTTATCGAGAATCATCCTTTGATCGTAGCCTTGCTTTGTATCCGTTCCCCTAGCAGTTTCTCTTGCCCACTTCTCAAGCTCTGCCTTATATTTCTCATCTTCTGATCCAAATCCCATCTCAGCTGGTTTAAAGGTTCTAAGAATGGCTTTTGTATTTGGGTTGATTACATTTACAACAACTGGCTTTGCTTCTTTCTCCTTTTTCTCTTCTTTAGCTTGCTCTTCTAACTTAGCTTCTTCCCTGGCTTTTTCTTCTTCCTTCGCATTCTCTTCAGCTGCTTTTTCCCCTGTTTTTTTATCAACTGAAGTTTCTTCCGCACACCCAGCTAACCCTATTAAACTACCAATCAACAATAGTGAAATTCCCCATTTTCGCTTACTCATTTCTCCCCCAGCTTTTCTTTATATTCTTCCTCTACCTCTTTTTTAGGAAGTCGTTTCCATTTTCTTATTCTATTCAAGGCGGGGAAAAGGTATTCCTGCATAACAGCTGCTCAGTTTGTACCTTTTTTCCTAAATTTAAAAGCGCCTGCATTTATGCAGACGCCTTGATTATAATCCTCCACAGCCAGATGAATTTTCCGGCTGATTTTCAGTATGGCTGACTTCGTCTTTTGACACAGACTCCAACCCATACCCTGTTGAACTGATTTCCAGTATTCCTTCTGCTGGCTCACTTTTGAACGCTTTATCCTTGCTATCCAAATTGACTTTATCATTATCCCTTTTCATAAACAACCTCCAAAATTTCTTTTCCTACCCTTTCATTCCATGAAGCCATTCCTGGTAGCAATCTTTACAAAGAACTTCCTCCCTTTCATTATTAGCCACATCAAACGTAATCATATGCATTTTGTTTCCTTCAATCTCATCAGTGCAATAAAAACACTTTTCACCCATGATGTCCCCTCCATTGTTGAAAGTGTTTTTATTTTGAAACGCCGGCTGCCTTTTTATACGCAAAAAAGTACCAGGTACCTATACCAGTTGGCTTAAGTGGTATAGGTACCTGGTACCCGCTAGCTGCTTTTTTCCTTTATATCAGGTTGGCCGTCGTACTTTATGACCCGGGCTATTTCTTCATTCATGTGTTTATTCGAGTATTCAGTTCCGTATTTTGACATTGAGATTTTATAAAAAACAAATCCAAGGACTACCCAGGCAAATACGATTACCCATTCGTATGGCCAAATAAGTGCTGAAGGCATGCCTGGCATATAAAGAATACTCACGCCCAAAGACATAATAGCCGCTATCCATCCAATTGATGTACCGCCTTGAAGACGAAATGGCCGATGCATATCAGGAGCTTTTTTACGTAAAATCACAAAGGAAAGCGCTACCATAAACCATGCTACAACTAACCCAAGTCCGCCTGCATCTACTAACCAAACTAACGCAGGTCTTCCCAGTAATGGAGCAGCTGTTGATAATACAGCAATTAATAAAATTGCTTTATGAGGGGTATTATATTTAGGATGGAGTTCACCTAAAGATTTCGGCAGCATGCCTGCCCGTGCAAGGGCATAAATGGCTCTGCTTCCGCCAACATAAAATCCAATCCAGCTTGTTAAAATCCCGCCAATCCCTCCGAGAACAAGTATATTGCCCATCATTTGACTATTGAAAGCTTTTGCCATTGCGTCAGCTGTTACAAGATTGGATTCAGCAATTTCAGAAGGACTTAACACCCGGGAGACACCGAAAATTACTGCAATATACCATACGATTGCAAGAATGACGGACACGATTAACAATTTCCCAATTTGCTTTTGTGGAAGCTTAATCTCTTCTGCTGCCTGTGGGATAACATCAAACCCAACAAACATAAAAGGAGTCATAATGACAACTGTTAAAATACCCGCCATTCCTTTTTCAAAGAAAGGCTGCATATTTTGCCCGTTTCCAGAGAAAGAGCTGCCAGTTATTAATAATACACCAGCTATAAGAATTAATAATGTCAATATAAACATAGCAGCAGTAGAAAACTTGATACCCCGATAATTAATCCACGCAATAAAGATTGAACCTATAATACCTACACCTGCCCATGTGAGCGTTACATCCCAATCTGCTATTGTGTATAAGTAGCCTTTACTATAATTAGGAATTAAATACTCAAATACAGTCGGCAAAGCCACAGCTTCAAATGCTACTACAGAGACATAGCCTAAAATTATTGCCCATGTTGTGATAAAACTGGCGACTCTCCCCATGGCTTTAAAACTATATACATGCTCCCCTCCGGCCAAGGGAAGAGCCGATGCCAATTCTGCATATGTTAGTCCAACAAAAGTAACAAGCAAGCCACCTATAACAAAGGCAAGAATGGCACCAAGTGAACCTGCTTCAGTAATCCATAGTCCCGCTGTAACAACCCAGCCCCAGCCAATCATAGCCCCAAAAGCAAGTGCAAGGACATCCCGATTCCCAAGTGTTTTTATAAATCTGCTTTCACTCATTCATTTACCTCCACTCATTTTTAGATGAAAAAAGTTTGAGAGTAAGTACGATAAATCTAAATATAGTAAATATTCTGATATTAATGCTGATTACAGTGCCTACTCAGATGAATAGGCACTTTTTTCTTAGTAATAAACCCTTACACACTCTGTAATCTTAAACTTTTTTCAACAGCTTGAATCGCGTCTGAAAAGATCGATATCACTTTATCAATTTCTTCTTTCGTAATGATAAGCGGTGGTGATAGTGCAATTATATTTGTTCCGCCAAACGTAACAGATCGCACTATCAGTCCTCGGGAAAGACATTCTTCAACTAGCTTCTGTGCAGCCATATTCTCCGGTGCAAATGGAATCTCCTGCTCCCTATCCTCAAATAATTCAAAAGCCCCAATCAAACCTCTTGCCCGGGATTTTGTTACGGATTTATGCTTCTCTGTCAAATAGTCAAATCCTTTAATTAGTTCTTTCTCCATCTTGCTTGCATGGGCTGTCAGATTTTCCTTTTCAATAATTTCGATATTTCTCAATGCAACTGCACAAGCAGTCGGATGGCCGCTATAAGTGAATCCATGGAACAAAACATCATCTGATACTTCTGCGAGGCTGTCTCTTAATCGTTCAGTAATGGCAACCGCACCCAGTGGAATATAACCACTTGTAATTCCCTTTGCCATACACATGACATCAGGTACCACATTCCAATGGTCTACACCGAACATTTTTCCTGTTCGTCCAAAACCGCAGATAACTTCATCAGCTATCATTAAGATTCCGTATTGATCACAAAGCTCACGAACAGCTTCTAAATAACCATTCGGAGGAATTATAACCCCCCCTGCCCCCTGTATCGGCTCAACGATTACAGCAGCAATCTTTTCGGGACCTTCATTTTCAATAATCCCTCTTATGCTTCTTGAATAATCCGGATCATTCTTATCTCCTAATTCACAATTCGTTTTGTGAGCTGCCGCATGAAGAAAATCTGGAGCAAGTGAGGTTGTCATGTTCTGAAATTGCTGAATTCCAGTTGCACTTGTCGCCCCCATTGTAATTCCATGATAGGCACGCTCTAATCCGATAATCTTCTTTCTTTCCGGCTCTCCCTTCAACTTCCAATAGTGTCTTATAAGCTTAAATGCGGTATCATTTGATTCGGATCCGCCGGAAGTAAAGAAAAACACATTCAAGTCACCAGGTGTTAGGCTTGCCAGCTTCTCAGACAGCTGAATAACCGTATCGTGTGAAAGATTATTGAAAGATGAACTATATGCAAGCTTGCCCATCTGTTGGCTGGCAGCCTCGCCAAGTTCTTTCCTTCCATGCCCTACATTGACATTCCACAAGGATGCCAGTGCATCAATATAGCGATCTCCATTTACATCTGTTAAATAAATCCCCTTCCCCTCAGTAAAAATTCGTTTCGGGCCGGTTTCCTGGTGTTGTCTTAATGAAGATGTTGGGTGCAAAAAATGCTTTTTATCCAACTCTTGGAGTTTCTTGATTTGATCTTTATTAAACGTCGACATAAAGATTACCTCCTTTTAATAGATGATTAATATAAAAGTCCTTAAAAAAGTATTCTGCAAGTTCTATGCCAAAAATAGATTTGTTCATTAGATAAAGAATCAATGATGCTTTAAATTCACTTTTGATGATTCCATGCATTACAAATAATGCACCCACGCATTATCATATTTATTATTCTAAATATTATGAATTGTTGCTATCTGCTTATTATGCTATTATTTCATTAACAGTTATTAGAACTTCATTAAAAATGGAGGTGAATAGATGGAAGCAAGCGAGATTACACTTTACAAGACTTTAAATCATGAATTAGAAACGATTATTAATACCTGTTTTGACGAGATTTTCGTGACTGATGGCAATGGAAAAGTACTGCGTGTCAATCCGGCTGGTGAAGTATTTTATGGCATGAAAGCAAAGGAAATAGTAGGAAAAAACACTGAAGAGCTTGCCAGAAAGGGACTGTTTTCACCTTCGCTATTTCCTATTGTAAAAGAACGGAAAGAAAGGGTGTCCATGATTCAAAGAACAAGAACTGGCCATACAATCCATTGTATTGGCAACCCATCCCTTGATGCTAAAGGAAATATTGACTTCATTATCTTTACTTCCAGAGACCTCACAGAAATCAGACAGCTTCGTGATAAGATTGTGAGGACCGAACATTTATTAGAGAGTTTCCAAGAAGAACTCGAAGAACTGCGGAGATTTCAAAATAAAGACCAGGAGGAATTTATCTCTTTTTCACCCAATATGCGTAAAATCGTTAAAATGGTAGATAAAATTGCTAAGGTAGATTCCACTGTTCTTGTTACAGGAAAATCTGGTGTTGGAAAAGGTGTAATTGTATCTTTAATACATAAAAAAAGCAATAGAAGTAAGCAGCCGTTTATCCATGTTAATTGTGGTGCAATACCAGAGTCTCTCATTGAATCCGAACTTTTTGGATACGAGTCCGGCGCTTTTACAGGAGCAAATAAAGAAGGGAAAAAGGGATTATTTGAAGAGGCTGATGGAGGCACTATATTTTTGGACGAGATTGGTGAAATGCCGCTTAACCTGCAAGTTAAACTTTTGAAAGCTCTTCAAGATAATGTAATTCAGCGGCTTGGAGGTTCCAAACCAATACATATCAATACAAGAATTATAGCTGCAACTAATAAGAACTTAGAATCAATGGTGGAGGAAGGGACATTTAGAGAAGATTTATACTACAGATTGAATGTCATACCCATTTACATTCCTCCATTAAGAACAAGGCAAGAGGATATTTCCTATTTAATGGATTATTTTTTAGAAAAATTTAATAAAAAATACGGCTCATCTACCTACCTTTCTTTGGAAGCAGAGAATCAATTAATTAACTACAATTGGCCAGGTAATGTAAGAGAATTGGAAAACCTGATGGAGCGCCTGGTCGTTACAGCTGATAAAAATGAAATCCAAATGATAGACTTGCCGCAAAAGATCATAACCTCCAGAAATGAAGACTCACATTATCTTGTCCAAATCAATGACATATGCCCATTAAAACAAGCACATGAAGAATTGGAAGAACAATTAATCATTAAGGCTTATAAAAAATATAAAAGCTCCTATAAAGTTGGTGAGGTACTGGGAATAAATCAATCTACTGCTTTCAGAAAGATTCAAAAGTATATTAAGGATTAATGAGGCACAGCGTTAGATATATCAAAATCTCCCGGCTTTATAGCCGTGAGATTTTGATAGTTACATATAAGTCTATTAAGTCAGCGAGATTCTGCTTTTTCTTCTGAAGTTTGGATCGTTTTATCTTTAAGCAGTTCCTTAATCTTCGCCTCTTCATAGCCAAGTTTTCCTAAAATGTCTATCGTATCCTCCCCAAGCTTAGGCGGAGCTTGATTAATCTCTGCAGAAGAATTACTTAACTCGAAAGGCAGCCGCGGCAGCTTGAAGTCTTTGATACTAGAATGCGGGACATTCTTCCACATATTAATTGCTTCTGCTTGCTCATCCTCCACAACTTCTGAAATCTTTTTCACCTTTGAACTTGGTACTCCAGCCGCTGCCAAAAGTCTAACCCATTCATCAGCAGGCTTGGATTGAAGAATATTTTCAATAGCCACTCTTAAATTCTCACGGTTTTCAACTCGTTTGGGGTTAGTTTCATATCGCGGATCTGTAACCCATTCCTCTTTCCCAAGCACAGTGCATAAGCGCCTGAATAAGGAATTATTCGATATTCCAATCATAACAGGTGCATCGCTGGCATAAAAAGCCCCGTATGGTGCAAAGGCAGTATGGCCGGCACCATTTTTCTTAGGTTCCTGTCCGGTTGCAAGCCAGGATAGCATATGGTAGCCCACCCAAAACACACCTGTTTCGTAAAGTGAAGTTGTGACCAATTGACCCTCACCTGTTTTTTCTTTATGAAGGAGTGCAGAGATAATCCCAATTGCTCCCCACATCGCACTTCCCTGGTCAAGAACTGAAACTGGTACCCTCGCAATCTCTGATCCTTCTGCTCCATTAATGCCAATAATGCCTGAATCTGCTTGGGCGATTGCATCATACCCTGATCTTTCACGCAAAGGTCCCTCTTGTCCATAGGCAGACAAGGAGCAATAAACAAGTGAAGGATTAATTTCTTTTAATTTCTCATATCCCAGTCCCATTTTTTCCGCTTTTTTATAACGGAAATTCTCAACAAATACATCTGCTTTTCCAACCAGATCATAAACAATTTTTCTGCCTTTCTCCTGCTTCAGATCTATAACAATAGAATTTTTATTTCGATTAATATGGAGAAAATATACGCCTTCTCCTTCCCAAAAGGGACCCATCCCCCTTGAGTCGTCTCCAGTAACCGGCCTTTCAATTTTAATGATTTCAGCACCTAAATCAGCGAGAATCATAGTTAAACTAGGGCCGGAAATATTTGTAGTTACATCTACAACTGTTATACCTGTTAACGGTCCTGCCATTCTGGCTCCCCCTTTTTTAAGGAGAGGGCCCTTCAATTAAGGCCCTCATGTCTGAATTGATTAATAAGAACGTGGCAAACCAAGAACATGCTGTCCTACAAAGCTCACAACCAAATTATTTGAAATAGGCGCTACGATAAACAATCTTGCTTCCCTAAACTTCCTTTCAATATTGTATTCTTTCGCAAAACCATATCCGCCATATGTGTCCATGGCTGCATTTGCGGCACGCCAAGTAGCTTCAGAGGCAAGGTACTTTGCCATATTCGCTTCTGCACCGCACTCGACTCCTTCATCAAACATTTCAGCAGCTTTGTCCCTCATTAATTTTGCAGCCTGGATATCCATGTAACCTCTTGAAATCGGAAATTGAACACCTTGGTTTTGCCCGATTGGCCTATTAAAAACAACACGTTCATTGGCATATTGAACAGATTTATCAACGAAATACATGCCATCCCCAATTGATTCAGAAGCTATTAAAATACGTTCTGCATTCATGCCTCCCAATACATAACGGAATCCCTTGCCTTCTTCGCCAATTAAGTTCTCAACGGGAATTTCGGCCCCTTCAAAAAAGACTTCAGTGGTCGCATGATTGATCATGGTATCAATTGGGCGAATATCTATCTTATCTGCCTGTTCCTTCATATCAAGGATAAAGAGGCTTAAACCGTCCGTTTTCTTTTGCACCTGGTCTTTCGGTGTTGTTCTCGCCAAAAGCATCATTAAATCTGAATGCTCGGCACGGGAGGTCCAAATCTTTTGGCCATGTACGATATATTTGTCTCCCTTTCTCTCAGCAAATGTTTGAATGCTTGTGGTATCACTTCCAGCTGTTGGTTCAGTAATACCAAAAGCCTGAAGCCTCAATTCACCGCTTGCAATTTTGGGAAGAAATCTTTGTTTCTGCTCCTCGTTTCCGTGACGGAGCAATGCCCCCATCGTATACATTTGTGCATGGCATGCACCTGCATTTCCGCCAGAACGATTGATCTCCTCCAAAATGATTCCTGCTTCTTTCATTCCCAGGCCTGCTCCGCCATATTCTTCAGGAATGAGAACAGACAGCCAGCCCTCATCCGTTAGGGCCTTTACAAAAGCGGTCGGATAGGCATCTCTCTCATCAGTATCTCTCCAATATTCCTCAGGAAAGCGCTCACATAAAGTGCGAACGCTTTTTCGGATCATTTCGTGTTCAGTATTTTCCATTGTTTTTGTATTTGTCATTTTAACTACCTCCAAATGATATTATTTTTAAAAATTAGCTCTATTAAACTTCCAGTTGAATTCGGCTCCAATTACAAAGTCCTTAAATCAGCTTATGGTAAAAAGTTTTCTTTACTTCCCTTTCCATTCCGGTGGACGTTTTTCATTAAATGCATAGATGCCTTCCAAACGATCTTCAGAGTTTGCACATTTATAGTAAGCTTCCAGCTCGAGCACAAGCCCAGTTGCTAAATCTGTTTCCGTTCCTTTATTGACAGCTTTCTTTAAAGCTTTAAGGGAAAGTGGCGCATTCGCAGCGATGCTCTCTGCAAGTTTAACCGTTTCCTCTATCAGCGTTTCAGCTGAAAAAACATGATTGATCAATGCTAATTGCTTCCCTTCTTCAGCAGTAATACGTTTGCCTGTGAAAAGCATTTCCTTTGCCAACCCTATTGGGAGGATACGGGCTAGCAGCTGGGTACCGCCGATTCCGGGTATAAGGCCTAATTTTACTTCTGGTAGTCCCATCCCTGCCTGTGGTGCAGCTGTTCTAATATCACAGCTAAGCGCTATTTCCATTCCGCCTCCCAATGCATAGCCATTTACAGCGCCAATTACCGGATAAGGAAATTCACGGATTTTTTCAGTCACTTGTTCAAAATAATCATGCTGTTTTTTCCAATCCTTTTGCGACATTCCATTCCGCTCTTTTAGGTCAGCGCCAACACAAAAGCTCTTTGTGCCAGCACCTGTAATAATTAAAACCCTGACTTTTTCATCATATTTTAATTCATCCAGAGCTTCTATTAATTCCAATGCCATTTTTGTATTCAAGGCGTTCATGGAATCAGGCCGGTTTAAAGTCAATAAAACAATGCCCTGCTGCTGATCGGGGTTTTCAATTTTTATCGTTTCATAGGTTTGCACTAACATCCAACTCATCCCTTCAATAAATTAGTATGAATTTTAACTTGGCACCGGATATTTTCGGGAGCTCTTTCCTG
Source organism: Cytobacillus sp. C11.1 (assembly GCF_058145115.1). Lineage (NCBI taxonomy): Bacteria > Bacillati > Bacillota > Bacilli > Caryophanales > Bacillaceae > Cytobacillus > Cytobacillus sp. C11.1. The sequence goes on from NZ_CM176935.1 coordinate 3,882,945, forward strand.
CCTTCGCAACTTGCCCCGGTAAATCATGGCCAAGTATTTCTTTCAATCTATGAGAGGCCTGTATTAATGTATCCAGGTCAATGGATGTTTTAACACCCATCTCCTCCAGCATGTGTACAACATCTTCTGTACTAACATTTCCTGTTGCACCAGGAGCAAATGGGCAGCCGCCAATTCCGCCAATGGATGCATCATACATAGTAATTCCGGCTTCCATTCCGGCCAGAACATTCGCAAGCCCCATGCCCCTTGTATTATGAAAATGGCAGCCAAATTCAAAGTTTCTCCATTCATTTACAACTTCTTTTGTTAATTCATAAACCTGCTTGGGATTAGCCATACCAGTTGTATCTGCAAGTGTAATTCGTTTGATGTTATGTAAAAGGAGGGTGTCTAATATATTCATGATGCGTTTCTGGGGGACCGTTCCTTCAAATGGGCAGCCAAATGAAGTGGCAACTGTAACGTTTAAGGCGATAGCATTCTCAGATGCAAATTGGGACAAAACCTTAAAGCCATTCAGTGATTCTTCTGTTGTTTGGCGTACATTTTGCTGATTATGCGTATTACTCGCCGATAAAACATAATTAACAGACTTCACACCATTCTCTTTTGCAATTTCAAGTCCCTTTAAATTCGGGACAAGTGCAACAAGCTCTATCTCTTCATATTGTTGAATATAGGAATAAAAATCCGAAGTGTTCGCCATTTGCGGCACTAACTTTGGATGAACAAAAGAACCAAATTCAACTTCGGACACATTTGCTTCCCGAAATAAAGTAAAGATATCCAGTTTCTCTTCAACTGTTAAGACCTTTGACTCAAGCTGAAGCCCATCCCGGAGACCGACTTCATAAATCGTTACTTCATTTACTAGCTTCATAGCATTATTCCCCCATAAATTTGTTGGAAATATCTTAGCTTTATATAAATAGGATACTGTATCCAATCTACAAATTCAATTACTTTTACGAATATTCTAAAGATTTTTTAATATTAATTCCTATTTCTTTATAAATGCTCTTAACATTTACTCTTTATTAAAGGCTGTTTTTGGAAACTTTGTTGCTTTTTAAACAAGTAAATAGGAGTGGTTGATTTCCGCTGCAGGCATTCCCTTTCTGGGGAGGTCCGACGCTACTCGCCGCTTTGCTCCTGCGGGGTATCCTTTGATCCAAACTCCAGCAGGACCTTGAATGAGTATCTCTGTGTAAACACCCACGAAGGAAATACGGTAGCGGGGTAACAGAGCCATTAAGATAAAAAAAAGAGTCATGAAGACCCTTTCAATTTGTTACCAAATATTTGATGTGTTATCTTCAATTGATAATATTACATATATCTTCTCAATAAATTGTGAACATCATTTTTGTTAACCGATAAATTTTGGTCAATTAAACTCGATTTGCCTGAATTCCCTGGTAGTGACTCAGTAAATTCTTTTCGCTCCTTCCGGTAAATGACACCCGTAATAAACCCATTTGTTTGCTCAACTTTTTCAAAAGCCAAACTTCGGATTGACACATCGTAGTCATTTTCATTGTCTAAATTTATTAAATTCTGTTTAAACCAGTCATACGTAAATACTTTATTAAATGTTACGCAAGGACTAAAAATATTGATGAAAGAAAAACCTTTATGCTGAATGCCTTGTTCAATTAATGAGGTTATTTGTTTCAAATTTCCTGAGAACCCTTGTGCAATAAAACTAGCATTTGAGGAAAGGGCTACATGTATTGGAGAAACTGGACTTTCCGGATTTCCCTCTGGAGTAGACTTTGTTAAGAAGCCCTTAGGGCTTGTAGGTGACATTTGTCCTTTGGTAAGTCCATAAATTTGGTTATCCATTACAATATAAGTTATATCGATGTTTCGACGGGCTGCGTGAACAAAATGATTAAGTCCAATTCCAAATCCGTCTCCATCTCCTCCTGCACAGACAACTGTTAAATTCTTATTAGCTAATTTCACACCCTGAGCCAGTCCTAATGCACGTCCGTGCATAGAATGCATTCCATAAACATTTAAGTAGCCTGATATTCTTCCAGAACAGCCAATACCGGATTGAAGGACAAAATTTTCAGGCTCAATTTTCAAGTTGACTGCTGCCCTTTGAATTGCTGCTAAGACGGAAAAGTCTCCACAGCCAGGACACCAATTAGGCTTAATATCTACTCGATAATCTTTTAGAGTTGTCATTTTTATACCAGCTCCTTATTACTAGACACATCAAAATGATTATGAATGTAAGTAATAATTTCTGAAGTTTTGATGGGAATACCATTATATTTTAAAATGCTGTGTACTTTAGAATGAATTGCTAGCTTTTGTTTAATTATATTCGCTAACTGTCCCGTTGAATTTTGTTCTATTATAAATACTTTTTTAGCAAGCCCTGTATAATTTGTTAGTTCATCTTTTGCTAAGGGTTGAAGCATGCGCATATGCGCATGTCCAACTTCAATCCCTGAACTGTGCATTTTTTTCCTGGCTTCATGAATTACTCCATATGTACATCCAAAACCAATTAACAATATATCAGGATGTTGACTTCCTTCATATTTAATTGATTGATCTAGAGGAACAGTTTCTAATTTCCTTCTTCTTTTGTCCATTTGCTCTATCCTGTTGTTGGGATTTTCACTGGGATGTCCTGATGGCCCATGTTCGATGCCAGTCACATGATGCATTCCTTTCTTTTGACCAGGTATACTTCTTGGAGTTATACCATCCTCAGTTATTGCAAATCGCTCGTAAAAAGCTTTTTCATTTTCAAAAAGCTCTAAATCGCCGGCTAATTTTCCACGATCAATTTCTATTTCGTTTACCTCTTGGAAATCAAAAGTTTGTTTTGAAGTTGCCAGCAATAAATCCGACGCAACAAAAACAGGACATTGGAATTTTTCAGCTAAATTAAACGCTTTGGGCATATCCGTAAATGCCTCTAAAACGGTACTTGGAGATAGGATAATCCTGGGTGATTCACCATGTGTACCTGAAAACATAGCATTTAGATCACTCTGCTCAAACTTAGTTGCCATACCGCTGCTGGGACCTCCCCGCTGACAATCTACTATTACAATAGGAATCTCTCCAGCACCTGAAAGCCCGATCGCCTCTTGCATTAAAGAAACTCCAGGGCCTGCAGTAGCAGTCATTGCACGTGCACCTGTATAGCCTGCACCTAAAACCATGGATATAGCTGCTAATTCATCTTCTGTTTGTACAACAACTCCTCCGTATTCTGGAATAATTCTCGTTAAAGTCTCAAGAACTTCTGAAGCCGGTGTAATAGGATAACCTGCCATGAATCTGCAGCCTCCCAGGACCGCCCCTAACGAAATAGCTTCATTTCCAGACATAAAAATATGCTGTCCGGAAGTTGCTCTTTCAAGCTGAAGTTGGACATCAATTAATGCTCTTGCATATTGATACCCTTTACGCAAAGCACCCAGGTTATTTTCAATTATTGACATTCCCTTTTTCTTAAACTGTTCCTTTATTGCTGTTTCAAATTCTTCTATAGGTTGGTTTAATAATGAACATGCAGCACCGACAGCAATAATGTTTTTCATAATATGACTCCCTAACTCTGCTGCTAATTGGGTTAAGGGAATTTCGTGATACCGAATTTCCTTGCGAAGGCTAATATTATTAATATTTACTGTTTTTGGGTCACACAAAATGATCCCATTAACTTTTAACGAATGTTGGTGATGACTAATCGTATCTTCATCAAAAGCTATAATGATATCAAGATCTTCTGAATTGTTAAATACCTGAACCTTACTAATTCTGAGATTAAAATCCGTATGTCCACCTTTAATACGTGATGAAAAACTTCTCGCTCCAAAGAGATGGTATCCTATTCGGCTCATAGCTTTTGCTAAGATTTCACCAACACTTTCTATACCTTCTCCTTGCTGGCCGCCTATAATGATGGATAACTCAGTTTCTTCCATATTTGTTCCTCCTTTTTCTACTTAAATCAGGAAATTCAACTGGAAATATAATAATTTAAATATTCCAACTATTTACCATCTTACCAAGAGAGTTAAATATTATAAAATGGAATATTAAATTATTTAATATCATGTTTTTTAATATTTCCCATGTTTTTTAATCGTTTATGTAATATAATGGGAACAATGAGTTATCTCTAAGAAGCTTATTGTTTTCATTATCTTTGTTGAACTTGCCAACCTTTCTTTTTAGAATAGCAAAAAAAATATTTGAGGTGATTAATTTTGGAATCCTCTGGAATACAAGCATTTCTTGCAATTGTACGCCATGGCAGTTTAACAGGAGCCGCCAGCTCACTTTTTTTAACTCAATCAACCCTAAGCCACAGACTTACCCAGCTGGAAGAATTTGTTGGTATGACTTTAATCGAGAGAGGCCGTGGCATCCGTTCTTTATCTTTAACACCAAGTGGTGAAGAATTCTTAAAAATAGCAAAACAATGGGAGGAACTAATACAGGAAACTAAGTACCTTAGATCCCAGAAAAAACAGGCTTTGACAATCGGAGCAGTTGATAGTATTCATAATTTTATTCTTCCCCCCGTTTATAAAGCACTTAATAGTCATTCAAATGAGATGAATTTAAGACTAATAACATATATAGGAGAAGAATTATACTCCCTTTTAGAACAGGATAAAATCGATATTGCCTTCGCCCTTTTCGAAAAACCCCGGCCAAATTTAATAATTAAAAAGTTCTATTCAGAACCCTTGGTTGTCATAAGACATGATTGTAATCCAAATAAGTCCCACAAATATATAAACTTTTTAGATTTGGATCCTAGTAACGAGTTATACCATGAGTGGAGTCCCTCTTTTCAAGCCTGGTATGAAAGATGCAGGGAGGACAGAGAGTTTTTAGGAATCAGAATTGATTCAGCAGGATTAATTTTTAATTTTATGAGTTTCCCTAATAAATGGGTTATCGTTCCTATGTCCATCGCTAAAAAGTTTATAAAAATGGAAGGGTTTTCATTATATTGGCTTGAAACTCCTCCTCCGGATCGTAAGTACTACCGAATCCAGAGAAAACACCCCAGATCAAATACTATAGAAAGCTTAAAGATTCTAGATTCGTATTTAAGCCTGCTTCACGAAAGCAGCCTGCTCGTAAAATAACTAAGCCTCTATATCGTAATTTTTTCTGCTTTTTATAAGTTTCGTTATATATGGATAAAACAGTGTCATCACGGCCAATAAAATCAATATTAAGGATATGGGCCTTGTGAATAATATACTAATATCCCCATTTGACATGACGAGAGATCTTCGTAAGTTGGCTTCTAGCATTGGACCTAATATCAAAGCTAAAATAACCGGTGAAACTGGGAATTCATATTTATGCATAAAATACCCTACTATACCAGCAATCAACATAACCCAAACATCAAAAAAATTATTTCCTAAGGCGTATGATCCAACGATACACAGTATCAAAATTATTGGTGTTAAAATAACTTTAGGTATTGTCAGGATTTTAGTAAACAAGCGGATTCCCAGCAGGCCATAAAATAAAATTAAAAGATTGGCCAACAACATCCCAATAAAGAGGGTATATACTATCCCGCCATGGTTTGTGAATAACAAAGGTCCAGGCTGAAGCCCTTGAACCATAAGTGCTCCCAGCATAACAGCAGTAACAGCATCACCTGGTATCCCAAGGGTTAATAAGGGAATCATTGCACCTCCAGTACACGCATTATTGGCTGCTTCTGAAGCTGATACGCCTTCAGCATTCCCTTTCCCAAACTCTTCAGGTTTTTTTGAAAATCTTTTTGCTTCATTATAGGCAACAAATGAGGCTATATCCCCACCAGCGCCCGGAATCATACCAATAAATGTACCAATGCCAGATGATCTTAATATGACTGTGATTAAACTTTTAAATTCACCCCATTTTAATTTAACCTTCTCGATGGCTTTAAGGGAATTACTGCTTTTAAAAATGTCTTCTACTGAACGAAATGCTTCTGAGGCAGCAAATAGCCCAATTAATACAGGTATATAATTTACACCGCTCATTAAATTTTCAATTCCTAAGGTAAAACGTGGAAACCCGCCAATTGGATCAATACCTATAGTAGCAATTAATAATCCTGTCACCCCAGCAATTAGTCCCTTAAGCAGTGATTTGCCCGATATACTTGAAATAATAGCAAGTCCAAAGAAAGCAAGTGCAAATGATTCAGGAGCACTGAATTTTAAAGCAAATTCAGCCAGTTGAGGTGCAATTAAAATCAAGACTATTACACTTAGTACTCCTCCAATAGTAGAGGATAATGTTGAAATAGTTAAAGCTTTATAAGCTAATCCTTTTTTGGTCATTTCATAACCGTCAAGGGCAGTAGCTGCTGAAGATGGTGTACCAGGGGTTCTCAATAGAATAGCAGTGATTGACCCACCATAAATAGCCCCAAAGTACACCCCTACTAATAAAAGGATTCCCGTAACAGGTTCCATACCAAAGGTTACAGGCAATAATAGAGCAACTCCCATAGTTGCAGTAAGACCCGGTAAAGCACCTAAAATGATTCCGATCGCTCCTGCCATAAATAGGATAAGGAGAACCTTTATATTAAGAACGTTTAAAAATCCTTCAATTAATAATTCCATTTTAAAGCTCCTTTACTGAAAAATAATCCCAGAAGGAATCGGTACTAAAAGTAGTTTCTGAAACAATATAAAAACAAATAATACTATGCCGATAGGTAAACCAAAAAGTATTGAAAGTTTCTTTTCTTTAAAGATTTTTAAAAAACAAAAAACTGCTATTGGAGTTATTATGTAAAAACCAAGTATAGGAATTAGAAAAGTAAGAATAATAATTAAAAGCATAGTGACAAAAACTAGTTTTGTACTAGACTTACTACTATTTTCTGATTCATCGCTTTTTTTGGCAGACTTAATTATAAGAAGTAGTGCAAGGAAAACAAGAACACCTGCATACAGATTTGGCATAAAAGCTGGCCCTGTATCCTGAACCGATATCTCTTTAAATTGAGTCGCCATAATAAAAAACAGTCCAGCAATTAAGATAGCAATAACACTGCTAATTATATTCGCTTTTCTCATTTTGATCCCCCTGCCTTATGCTATAAATTAATGAATGCAAAGTGCTGGGGAAACAGCTCTTTGCATTCATTGTTATTTACTGGAAGAGCGTTACTGAGTTATCCCCAGCTCTTTTAGTAACCCTCCAAAGAATTCATGGTCTTTAGCAACTAATTCCTTATACTCTTCGGTACCTTTAAAAACAATACCCAGACCATTTTTATTCATAAAGTCAACAAATTCCTCATCTTCAACAGCCTTTGAAAAAGCTTCTTCCAGTACCTTAACAACTTCAGGAGGAGTATCTGAAGGAGCATCAATTGCTCTCCACACACCAACGTTCGCTTCGTATCCTGACTCTTTGAATGTAGGCACATCTGGCATGATGGTTGATCTTTCATCCGAGAGAACACCAAGTGTCTTTAATTCACCAGCCTCCACCTGGGCTAAGACCTCCGCGGGGCTGACGGTAATTGCCTCTATATGTCCGCCTAATAATGCAGTCTTTGCCGGTGCTGCTCCATCGAAAGGAACATAGTTAAACTGGACATCAGCCGCTTTCTCAATTGAAGCTGATCCCAGATGCCATATCCCGCCTTTACCCGTTCCTCCAACGCGAATTTTTCCTGGGTTTTCTTTCGCATAAGCTAAAAATTCTTCTAACGTATTGTATGGAGCGTCTGCAGGTACAGTCAAAGCAGAGGGATCAAAATTAATATGAGCTACCTGTGCAAAATCTTCATAGGTAATTGGTGTCAGACCCATATGCGGCAAAAGAGCTATCTCATTTGCATTCATAATGATGGTATAGCCATCAGGTTTAGCATTTGCTGCCTCGCTAATCCCTACTACTGCATTTCCGCCAGTTTTATTAACAACTCCTATTGATTGACCCAAATGTTTTTCAGCTGCTTTTGCTAAAGCTCTTGCAGTAGCATCCGTACCGCCTCCAGCAGCATAAGGAACAATTAAAGTAATAGACTTTTCAGGAAAGTTATTTCCGCCATCTTTATCAGATGCATTTTTAATCGAAGCATTACTAGAACTACTGCTGCATGCTGCTGTAAATAAAACCAAAGAAACCATTAGCAAGAATAGGATCCATTTCTTCTTCATGTTAAGCCCCCCTATTAATTAAAGGAATCACGCTTTTACAAATACCGTTTTGGTAGCAGTAAAGAATTCAATTGCTGCCTTTCCTTGCTCCCTTGAATGGGAACTTGACTCCTTCATTCCTCCAAATGGAGCCTGAAGTTCAACTCCTGCCGTTTCCGCATTAATTCTGACAAGGCCTGCATCTATCTCTTTTATAAATGTCAGCATCCTTCCGATATCTCTTGTAAATATGGCTGCACTTAATCCATATTTAACATCATTAGCAATCTCTAAAGCTTCTTCAATGGATCGGACTTTAATCAAGGCTAATACAGGACCAAAAATTTCTTCCTGTGCAATCACCATTGAAGTGGTAACGTTTTCGAAGACTGTAGGTTCAACATAGTATCCTTCCTTTAATTTTCCCTGCTCAAGCCTTTTACCCCCATACAGAAGAGTGGCGCCTTCATTAATGCCTTGTTTAATATAATTAACAACTGTTTGAAGCTGTTTCTCACTTGAACATGGACCCATCCATGTGTCGGATTCTAAGCCACTTCCTACTGTAATTTCTCTTACCTTCGATAATAGTTTTTCCTTGAACTGATCAAACACATCTTCCATAATTATTACGCGGCTGGTACAAGTACATTTTTGCCCTGTTGATTTCAAACCTCCATTAATAGTTTGTTCAACAGCTAAATCCAAATCCGCATCATCTGCAACGATTACCGGGTTCTTGCCGCCCATCTCTGTTTGAAACTTAGCCCCTCTACTCGCCGCCCCAATTGCTACACGTTTCCCTACATCATTGGAACCAGTGAAGCTTATTGCCTGAATATCAGCGTGGTCAATAATTCCTTGGCCTATTGTTGAGCCGGTGCCTGTTACCAGGTTTACTACACCTTTCGGAATACCTGCCTCAGCGATGCATTTTACTAGTTTTACAGCTGTAATACTTGTTTCTTGTGCAGGTTTAAAAACAACAGTATTCCCAGAAACAATTGCTGGCGCAATCTTCCAGGCTGCAATTGCAATAGGAAAGTTCCATGGAGTAATAATTCCGACAACGCCTAATGGAACTCTTGTTGTGTACATTAAACCATCACTTTCAGTGTGTGGAATAACGTCACCTATTTTATTCATTCCTTCACTTGCATAATATTTAAAGACCGAAATGGCCCTCATGGTTTCTCCTTTAGCTTCAGCTAAGGTTTTCCCCATTTCTTTCGTCATAGTTATTGCGATATCCTCAATATTTTCTTCAAGTACCTCTGCAATTTTATATAAGTATTGCCCTCTTGCAATAAATCCTTTGTTCCTCCATGCTTTTTGGACAGCTTTAGCTGCTAAAACAGCTTCATCAAGATCTTTTTCTGTGGATTTTTGAACAATACCAACTATTTCTGTGTTATCTGCTGGATTTTTACTTTCTATCTTTTCATTGCTGCTTGAGGACTTCCATTCCCCATTTATAAAATTATAATAAGTGAAAGTTTCTGTTTTAAGCGACATCTCCTACCATCCTTTCCACAATGAGAATTTTAGATTTAAATAGTAATAGATGCACGAGTAACCTCACGCCTAGCCGACTTATCCAATGCTTCCGCTATATTCTCAAAAGGTATTTCACAATCAATCATCTTATCAAAAGGATACTTATCAATGTATTTTGATAAGAATTGCAAGGACTTCTTCAAATACCACGGTTTATAGCGTAAAACAGGAATGATTTTTATTCCTTTTCTAGTTAAAAGGCCTGGATCAAAGTCGATGTTTATTCCAGGCGAGATATTTCCCATCGTTACATATCTGCCATTATTTCTAATGAACTGGATCCCTTCACCAAAAGCAGCAGGAACACCAGATACTTCTAGTCCTAAATCAGCACCTTCCCCATTAGTGAAGGAGCGAATGACTTCAGCTAGTTGTTCTGTACTTTCATAATTCCTGAAGTTTATTACGTGGTCTGCCCCAAACTCTTTTGCTGTTTCCAATCTTGATTCCACTCCATCAATTACAATTACCTGTGCACCCCGTTCCTTTGCAACAGCAGCTGCATTTAAACCAAGACCCCCAGCACCTTGAATAACTACAGTTTCGCCCGTTGCCAGCTCACCTTGATCTAAGCCGTAATAAACTTGGGATAATGCGCAGTTAGCACTTGCAGCAGCCACATCAGGGATATTATCAGGAACTTTATAGAAGTATTGATTTGGGTGTATATAGTAGTGAGATGCGAAGGCACCGTGAAAATGCGGGTATTCCTCAGGGCGTTTATTCCAAAATTCAATACTATTTTCACATGTATTAAAATCTCCTCGTAAACAAGCCTTACATTTTAAGCAAGTTCGAAAATAGCACGCCGCTACTCTGTCTCCTACTTTAATAGGCTGCCCGGCAAAGTCCGTGGTCAACTCTGGACCTATTTTTTCAATAACCCCAACCATTTCGTGACCTAGAACTCCAGTTTTCTTCGTAGGATGAAGTCCTTTCCAAATATGTAGTTCGGATCCACACACATTAGTCCGCAGCACTTTTACTAATAAAGAATTGGATGCCGGCTCGGGAATTTCAAATTCTCTAAACTCCAGCTTCATTGCTTCGACCATATTTGCAACTTTTCCATAGGTTACCTTTTTATCTTCTATTGCATTTTCAAGTAATTCACTCATAAAAAACCCTCCATTTTATCATTTTGTAAGCCCTTTCAAAATATTCAAAGCTATTGTTTTCGTTTAAAATTCTTAAACTTTTTCACCCCCTAAAAACTTAAAAGAGCTTTATTTTTATAGAAAATAACTATAGATAAAATGATATCAGATTTTTCTCAATCTTCAATACATTTAAAAATGGAATAATTTATTATTAAATATCGATTTTTTTAATAATAAAGTTTTCTCGCCAATGTAGACAGGTAACAGATAAATTTCACTAGATTATAAAAAGTCAAAAAAGCTTTTACCTAAGTCGGCAAAAGCTTTTTTTGAAAAATCATTAGTCTAGCATTCAAATTAATTTACAACAAAATAGCAAACAAAGGCTTTACCCTTGCTTCCATATGTTTTAATAAAGCCGCCAATGGATTAGACCTTCATTTCAACACCCGCCATCTCCTCAATAAATTTCGCAATTGCCGTATGATCCATCTCCCCTCCGCCCTGAGACTTTGCATACTGCCATAACTGAAGAACTGCACTGGAAATAAATGAAGGCACTTCTGCTCCTTCAGCTATGCCACTAGCAATAGTGAGGTCCTTACACATTAAATCAATAGTAAATCCCACCTCAAATTTTCTCGTTAAAACTTGCTGTGGAAATTTCACTTCACTCGAGTGGCTTCTTCCGCTGCTTGTATTAATTACTTCAAGCATCCTGGAAGGATTTAGACCTAATTTTGTCCCAATGGCCAGGACTTCTGCGGTAGCAGCTAAAGTGGTAGCACAAAGCATATTGTTCAGGGCTTTTATGGTATGGCCTGCCCCTAACTCACCCACATGTGTCACATTAGAGCCGATATCGTTTAATAAAGAATAAGCACCTAAGAATACATCCTCATCCCCGCCAGCCATAATGGCAAGGGTTCCGTCTTCAGCTTTTTTTACTCCTCCGCTCACTGGCGCATCCAGCATTTGAATCCCATGCTTAGAGAGTTCAATGCCAATTTGTTTAGTTACTTCAGGTATTGAAGTTGTCATGTCAATTAAAGTACTGCCTTCCAAGAATCCCGACAAAAGACCATCAGGCCCGAGGGCCACACTTTTTACTATTTCTGCATTTGGCAGCACAGTTATTACGTAATCATTGTTTCTGGCCAGTGCAGAAGGAGATTCATATGGAATGGCGCCAAGCACTCCAAAAGATTGTACTAATTCCCGATCCAAATCATAAACTGATAATTTGTAACCTTTATTTAATAAATTACGAGCAATTCTGCCGCCCAAGTTTCCTAAACCTATTAATCCAACCTTCATTGACACCACCGCTCCCCATTTATTACGAAAGTGTCTTAGGAGGGCCCTGAGAAAGACAAACCAGTATTGAAAGGTTTACTGATTATCTACAAACTTCTCCAAAACAGTCAGAGCCCGCTTTTCCTTTCGTTTTAAGGTTTCAAGTATTCTTGAGAGATCCTTCTCTTTTAAACCAGCCATTATTTCACTGTATTCCCGGATGGAATGGTCCATACTGGTTGGATAGGAAAGAGAAATATATCGAAATGGAATTAACTGGCTATTAATTCTCATATATAAATCTTCTAAAACTGTGTTTCCTGAGAAGACAAAGAAATCCTTTTGGAGCTCTTCCAGCAGGTCAAAGCATTGCTTAACTTTATTGCCTTCAAGTGTCTCCTCCATTTTGATGATTAAATTTTCAATTTTTTCCAGCTGTACATCAGTTCGAGTATCCATCAGTTTAGTTAGGGCTATTTCTAATAATCTGTAAACAACCTCATACAGATCAAGCAACTCTTTTTTTGTCCTTTTTTTTACAAAAACGCCTTTTCGGGGTACCCGTTCGACAATTCCGTCCTTTTCCAAAATAAATAACGCTTCACGGATTGGAGCTCTGCTGGTGCCGAATTCTTTGGTCAGCTCTAATTCCAATAACCTGTCACCAGGTTTAAGGGCACCCTCTGATATTTTAATAGCAATCTCTTCAGAAATCCGCTGTGATAATGTAGTATTTTCAAAGCTCATTGTATAATTTTCCTCACTTATGACAGTATGATACGGGAAGTTACAAACTATCCCATTTCTACGTAAATCATACCATCTTTAACTTCCACAGGGTAGGTCTTAACTTTTCTGTTACTTATCCCAAAGAGGGCTTCCCCTGTTTCCAGACTAAACTCCCATCCATGCCATGGACATCTCAGCACTTTTCCTTCAAGCCCAAACTCAAACTGTGAGGGCTTACTGGGAAGCATCGTTCCACAGACCGCCCCTTCACATATGGGTGCCAGTTTGTGAGGACAAACATTTCTTACTGCATATACCCTCCCTTCCTCAAAAAAGATTCCAATTGATGTTCCATTTATTTCTTTAATTAAAGCCTTTCCTGCTGGAATATGGCTAACTTCACCAATCCAATATTCCATTCTTTCTACCTCCCTCTGATTTATTAATTCCTAATCTATTTAAAATTAAATAGTTCAGCAGCATTTTCATAAAATATTCGCTGCTTTACAGGCTCTGGCAGGGTGGTAAAAGTGTTGTCAGGAAAATCATTATCCCAGTGAGGATAGTCAGTACTAAAAATCAATGTTTTTTCAGCATGCATCATTTCAAAAATTTGCATAAGATATTTGCTTTTCTCAGGTTCTTCTACTGGTTGAGAAGTAAAGCGGACATGGTCTAACAAATATTTGCTAGGTTCTTTTTCCAGCCATGGTACTTCCTTTCTAAAATTACGCCAGTTTTGATCCATTCTCCACATTACAGAGGGAACCCAACTGTAACCAAACTCTGCTGCTAAAACTTTGAGCTTGGGGAATCGAACAAATACTCCTTCAAAGACCATACTTACCAAATTTCCATATGCGACCTGCGGAAAATCTGTGTGCCTCTCAATATAGCTGGATGGCACTCCACCCGCCATAGCGACACTGGTTGAAAAGCCGCCTTCGGTACCCGTAGGATGAATAAGTATAGGTAATCCTAACTCTTCTGCTGCTTCATAAATAGGATAATAATAGCTATTCCCCATCAAGATATTAAACAATGGCATAAAGACAGCAGCTACACCCTTTTCATGACCTATACGCCTGATTTCTTCTGCAGCTTTCAAAGGGTCGTGAACAGCGATGCACATCGCCAACTTATAGCGTGGGTCTACTGTCAGCCATTCATTTAAAAAATAATCATTAAATGCCCGTGCTAAAGCAGTGGCTTCAATTGGGTTGGGATACACAACTATTTTTCCCGCTTGGACGGATGTTAGAATGGCATGTTCAATATTGTATCGGTCCAGCAAAACTTCACTCATAAAAATTGGGTCCGATCCACCTGCACCTCCACCTGGCGGTTTTGCATCTAGTCTAATGGATGTTGATTTTTCCAATGGCGGACGAAGCGGGTGGTCAGGTAATGTCAAACGTCCATCGAACACTTTTTGCATTGATTTACTTAAATATGGGAGCAAGCCTTTAATATCTCCGTTAATCCAAGGATGTACGTCCGCATCGATAATTTTATTCACTTTTTTTGCTTCCATGCTGTTCCCTCCTAAATAAATACGACGTCTCTAAAATATATTGTCGACAATCCTTTAGTTACATGAACCTTACTTCTCTAAATTACTGAGTAAGGTTCAGTTTAATAAATCGGCGGTTGGTCATTTTTGTTAACAGAGAATTAGTTTCTTCTATTTATATAGCTTAAAAGAATGACCTTTTAATTACCTTTAATTCAATATGATTCTATAGCATTTATTTTTATTTCATCTTGGGCAAAAGAATTAATTAGGGAAACCGTAGATGGCTTCAATGGGATTCCTTCTTTTTCCCTTTTCCTCTTTAATTCAAATTCAATTTCCCCAGGCAAAAATATTCTTTCATGTCCGTTTGCTTTCGGGGATTCCCGTAAAGTACGGCTTAAATAGGCAACTCTATCCTGGAAGTTACCGCCATTTCCAAATCTGTTTATATCGATTGCTCCAAATACATGTCCGCAGCCCCAGGCAGCCTGTTCATGGTTTTGCAGTTCACTTTCAGCAGGCCCTTTAGAAATTCCCCCAACTTCAAAAGAAAAAAGTGCTCCGGTTAATGCAGCAGATAATATTTCGTTAATAACAGCTATGCCATAGCCTTTATATCCTCCAAATGGCAATACAGTTCCTTCGACTGCTTCACGCGGGTCTGTTGTAGGTTCCCCATCTTTTGTGATAGCCCAGCCTTCAGGCAATTTTTCATTTTCCCGTGCCATCATTCTGATTCTTCCTCTGGCAGATACACTGCAAGCCATATCCAATACAATTGGCGGTTCATCACCGGCCGGTATCGCGTAAGAAAATGGATTATTGCTTAGAAGTGCATCCTTTCCACCCCAAGGAGCCATAACGGCAGGGCCATTTGTTGTGCAAAAACCAATTTGATGATGGTGCAGCGCTTTCATTGTATAATAGGCAGCAGGCCCAAAGTGGCTGCTGTTTTTTACACCTACAATTCCTATCCCATATTTTTTTGCACGCTTGATCGCACAGTCCATTGCAATATCAGAAGACAGAACTCCCAGACTCCCCTGCCCGTCAATAACCGTAATGGGTCCTTCGTCTATATCCTCATGTGTGACTTCACACTCAAGGTGCCCTTTTAAAAACCCTCTTGCCCACCGGGGCAAATTTTGAACTCCGTGAGAGTGAACCCCTCTTAAATCAGCATCTACTAAAACGTCACTAACTAATAATGAGTTTGCTTTATTTAACCCCACTTTTATAAATGCGTCATATGCAAATTTTCGGAGCGCTTCTGCACTTACAGTAATCATTATAATCCCCCTTATTAATCTGGGCTTAAACTTTCATAGAATTATATTTATCATTCATAATTTGGATTCCGCTTTTTTCAAGTGCAATACCCATATTAAAAATTTCATATGGTGTTTTGCCTTGAAGCAGCAGCTCTTTTATATCTTTTTCTCGTTCAGCTCTTTTTTGGGCTTTCTGTAAAACTTCTTCAGCTTGTTCAAGAGGTACAACGACAACCCCATCATCATCTGCAACTATGATGTCGCCCGGGTTGACCAAAACTCCTCCACAAACCGCCGGTACGTTTATTCCCCCGATTTTTTTAACAGTGCTGGTTTTTGAGGAAATTGATTTTGCCCAAACTGGAAATTGGTTATCAAGTATGGCTTTAACGTCTCTTACAGCTCCGTCAGCTATCACACCGGAGATCTTTCTGCCTATTCCTGCAAGTGTCGCCATTTCTCCCCAAAGAGCATTATATGAATGAGTTCCCTGGAAAGCAGTAACTAATATATCTCCCGGTTGAGTAAGCGATAGTCCAAGGTGCATTGAAAGGTTATCCCCGGGTGTATTAATAGCGGTAACAGCCGATCCAGCAATTATCTGTCCTTTGCAGATAGGTGCAATGGAAGGGTCCATTAGTGTTTCTTCAACCATTGACTCGTATATCGTTGAGACACCCAGTTCTTTAAATTTTGCTATGAGGCTTGGATTTGCCCTTTCTATTTGAGAGTATATTTTGCCGAAATTGGTCATTACATTTTCCCTCCTTTTTTACCTGTTATTTGCTTACTGCATGCTCACTTTTCCGTGAAGAACTAGTACCTTTCCAGTGTATAAGACACATGATCACAAAAAGGCTTATACCAATTACATCTGTTATGTGACCAGGGAACAGCAATAAAATTGCGGCTGCAAACGCTATTAATCTTTCAGCTATGTTAGCTTTATTTATCAAAATCCCCATTGTGCCTACCGCTAAAATAACGACACCAGCTAGGGCTGTAGCAACACTTAAAATAATGTCGATCGGTTCTCCTTTCATTAAAAGAACTGGATCTAGAACAAACATAAACGGAATGATGAAAGCAGTTAAACCAATTTTCAAGCTATATATTGCTGTTTTCACCCAATCCCCTTTAGATATTCCGCAAGCAACGTAAATCGCTGCACATACCGGTGGAGTAATGGCAGATAATACAGCAAAATAAAGTAAAAACATATGTGCAGCGATACCTTCAATACCCAGGTTTATCAATGCTGATCCGACAACAGAAGCTGATAGTACGTAGGCAGCCGGAGTAGGAGCTCCCATTCCTAAGATGATCGTAATAACCATTGCCAAAATTAAAGCCAAAAAGAGATTTCCTTGACTGAAGGACATGGTCACTAAAGAAAACTTCACTCCCAGTCCGCTTGTATTAATAGTTGTTACTAAAGTCTGTGCAGCCGCTATTAGCATTACAATGGTCACCATACTTTTTGCGCCGCTATCCAATCCAGTAATAATCCTTGTAATCGCTTCTTTAAATTCCTTTTTCGATCTAACATTGCATAAAAAATATAAAACGATCGTACCAATATACATCGTATATCCAGCTTTTCCTGCCGTGTATCCTGAAAATAACAATGCTACTAACAATATCAATGGAACAAATAAAGGAATAAATGTTCTCCAATTAAATGCCTGTTTCCAAGTCGGAATCTCTTCATCGGATAGACCAGTTAAATTATTTGCCCGAGCATAAAAATAGATTGATATCATTATAGAAACAAAAAATAATAAAGCAGGTATCAATGCTGCAATCATAACATCCACGTAATTAAGAGCCAGTAATTCTGCCATAAGAAAAGCACTGGCACCCATAACAGGTGGCATGATTTGTCCGCCGGATGATGCGACTGATTCAACTGCACCGGCAAAGTTTTTGTTGTAGCCAAGCCTTTTCATGAGAGGAATAGTAAAATTGCCTGTTGTAGCCACATTTGCAACAGTACTTCCGTTAACGGAACCAAATAATGCACTTGTAACTGTTGCAAGCTGGGCAGCGCCGCCTCGCCACTTGCCTGTTAACTTAGAACCTAAATCAAAAATGGTATTTCCTAGACCTAAACTAAGAATTAAAGATCCATACAAAACGAATATCACCAAGATATTTGCAGAAATAGACATTAATTGTCCCCATATTCCCTGTGTTCCCAATAAGAAGGTTTGCATTAGCCTTTCATAACCAATCCCAGCATGTCTCCATATTCCAGGAAAATAGGGGCCAAGGACAGCATATGTAATCCCGCAGATGACTAAAAAAGGAATAAACCAGCCTAGGACTCTTCTGGCACCTTCGAGAACAATCATTAGCAGAATTGTGGCCATAATAATATCTGTAGTGTTATAAACTCCATGCTGTTCAATTATTCTTGGATAAATGGAAATAACATAAATAGTAACAATACAAGCTAATAGAATGAATAAGAGATCAAGCCTCAAAAGCCATTTATTGTTTTTTAACTTAGAGGAACCTGAAAAAATAAGAAAACAGATAATAGTCGCACCTATTAAATGGAGAGAACGCTGAATGATGCCTGGTAAAGTCCCAAATCCCATCGTATAGATATGAAAAAGAGCCCATATTAATCCTACTGCGCCGACAAACACGAGATATTTTTTTGAAAGGTTGCGGCTATTCTTTTTTATCTCGGATTCATCTTCAGTAAATAATTCCTCTAATTGGTTTAATATTTTTGACATACTAAACCTCCTTTCATAGTGACTTCCCTTGCAGAAAACCTCTTTTCCGCAAGGGAAGAAAGGGACTATTTAGGTCATTAGTTAACCTCTTTATATTCTGGCGGGATTAACTCGTCCGGAATTTCATAGCCATTTTCCTTTAAAAATTGCACAGCTCCTGCATGGAGAGGAATGGCGGAACCAAGGGTAAGTTCCGGTATATCAACATCAGCAGCTGCAGAGAATGAATTCAGCCATATTTTTTTCCCTTCTTCAGACCACATAGCTTTCCACATTTTATATCCTGTTTCTTGGGAGACAGAGCTATCCAGAAGAATACTCATCGTAAATTGTACTGTTTTAATATCCTCATCAACTCCTTCATAGGAGCCTGCAGGGATCGTATTTGTTCCAATATAAGGAAGTTTCTCGGTTATGCTTTTGATTTGATCTTCAGTTAAACCAAGCAATTTAATTTTTTGCTCTGCTGCTGTTTTTTGAACATAAGAATCGGGAGGAGTTCCTGTCTTTGTTAAGCCTACAATTCTTCGGTCGGCAAAAGCAGCTTGTGCATCTGACATACTGCCAGCATAAGACTTTGGTTGAATACCGATTGTTTCAAAAACAGCAGTTGTCACTTTTTCAGTGGAGGTTCCTGATCCGCCAAAGGAAAAGTCTTTTCCATTTAAATCCTCAAAACTATTCACGTTAGCTGAATCTGAGACAATAAAGTTAAATGGTGATGGGACGAAATACCATAAGGCCCGGATATTTTCATTTTTTATATCCTTAAAATCCCCTTCACCGAAATAAGTTTGATAGTCACTTGGAGAAGTCCCCAAAGCCATCTTTCCTTCGCCTTTACTCAAACGCTGCATATTATCACTTGATCCGCCAGTTTCAATTACAGATACTTGAATTTCCGGATTTAATGTACTTATTGCATTTGCAATACCTACATTGTAGCCATAATAGGAAGACGAACTATCTGTAGCAAATAAGCTTAAAATTTCGCCCTTTCCATTGCTATTTTCTCCATCAACGTTTGCAGAGCAAGCAACTAGAAGTCCCAGCAAAAATATAACTATGATGCTTTTAAAAAATTTCATTAACTATGTCCTCCTTAGTCTAATTTCTTACTATAAAAAGTTTGACATTCCTCCTATCTGTTCATGAGAATGATGTCTATTTTTCTAAGTCATTCTTCTTTAGGCCAAAAAAATTATAAAATTTTTAAAGCGTTTACAAGTTTTTCAGAAGAAAAGCATTTAGGTGGAAAATCATATAGAAGCTGAATTACAAAAAAGAAAATGAAAAGGAAGGTTCATGAAGCAATTAGGTAGATAAATATATTGTCGACAATATTTAATTTAAACTGATACTATCATATATTTTAAATATTGTAAATATTACAAATATATTTATTGTATTAATAATGCCTATAGTGTTATCAGTTTTTTAAGAGAAATCAAAATAAAAAGACCGAATAAAAGATTTATTCGATCCAACTTCTTTAATTTTGTACGAGAATCCCATACTTCTGGCATTTCCTTGTCAATGTAGATGCGTCAACCCCAAGCTTTTTGGCAGCTTCTCTTAGACTGGAGCACTGTTTTAACATATCTTCAATTATATCCCGCTCAATGATTTGCATTTTTTCTTTTAAGGTATAATTATCTTTACTGACTTTATCTGCAGCTATGTTTGACGGGAGATCCTTAACTGTAATCGAGTTTTCATCTGTCATGATAAAAATTCGTTCGATCACATTTTCAAGTTCTCGGATATTCCCTGGCCAATGATAACTTTCAAGTATTTTTAATACATCTGGAGATATTGTTTTGAGTGTTCCATATCTGGAGGATAGTTTTTCGGTTGTTTTTATGATAAAAGGGATGATATCCTCCTTTCTTTCCCGCAATGGAGGAATAGTTATTGGAAGAACGTTTATTCGGTAGAATAAATCCTCCCTGAACTCTCCCCTTTCCATCATTTCTTTTAATGGACGGTTAGTGGCACATATGAGACGGAAACTTACCTTCTTGGATTTTGTACTTCCAAGCCGCGTTACTTCGAAATCCTGCAGGACCCTTAATAATTTTACCTGCAGCTTTAAGGGCAGCTCACCTACTTCATCCAGAAATAAGCTTCCGTTTTCCGCAATCTCAATAAGTCCGGGCTTGCCTTTTTCACTTGCTCCTGTAAACGCCCCTTTAACATAGCCAAAAAGTTCGGATTCTAATAAATCACCCGGAATTGCACCGCAGTTTACCTTAATAAAAGGGCTGTCCCCCCCACTGCTTGTCTCATGAATAAGCCTTGCTAAAACTTCTTTCCCTGTCCCTGATTCCCCCAGCAATAAAACAGGCGAATCAGCTTTGGAAACTTTAGGAATTAAATTAAGAATCTGCTTCATTTGCGGACTATTTGCAACAATTTTTTCACTTTTAATATGTTCTTTATATAAGCTAAGCTCCCTTAAATACCTTTCAGATCTTTCCTCGGCATCATTTAATTGATTTTCAAGCTGATTTAGCTCAGATAAGTCCCTTGCTGTAATGACAATTCTAAAAAGTCTCCTGTCTTTATATACAGGTGTGCCTGTAACTAAAACGTTTTTTCCGCTTCTGAACTTTTGAATCAATGAAACGACCTTTTTATCTCTCTTGACAATAACAGCTACAGCTTTAGAAATCGTTCCGTTCTTTTCTAGTTCAATACTTGTCTTGCCGATTAGCTCATCTCCAGTAAGTCCAGTAATTCTTGTATAGGCAGAATTTAACCTGACACATCTCAGGTCCGCATCACAAATATAAATTCCTTCTTGACATGCATGAATTGCTGCTTCTAGTTCAAGACAGTCTTCAAAATTATTATGATGTTTAATCTGTTCAGTCTCGATCATCCCTTTTAAAGCTCCTTTCTGTTGCAAAATAGCAAGTTTTGTTGCAAAAACGCAACATTAATATCCCAAAAAATAAATTCAGATTTATTTAAATTAATTTTATATTCTGTCGAATCATTGATATCCTTATTATATCAAAGACAAAATAGTTAGTCAGCGAAAACTTTGGCACATGACTTGCATTAAAGTAATTGACAGCGCTTTCGGAGGGATATGATGAAAAAGATTAATAGCTTGGAATTATTAAGTGAAAAAGAAATACATAACGCAGCCCATGTCAAAGGGAATAAGCTTGAAATCATGGGCACCTATTTTTTTCCAGTCCTTTTCTCAGTTTGGGATGTTGGTTATAAGAGTTTCCTGCGCAAAGAAAGAAAAAGCCGTTCAATCACAGGTGCAGACCTGGTTAGAGGCGGGACGGGACTTGCAGATTATTTTCCTATTTTTGCAGAGTGCGAGGCAGAGGAAAATAAAGTTATTAAACCGTCCCTTTCTCCTGATGAACAATGTGAAAAAGGCAGGGAGTTCATAAGAAATTACTATATCCATTATAAAAGGATTTGGACTCCGCCTGTAATTGAACTGGCAAAAGAAGAAGTTATCCATATGCCTTACACCATTTTAAGGGATCCAACAGGAAGCATGAAAAGAAAAAGCACCTCGTCATGGAACATTCCTCGGGAAGCGTTGACCATCTTTCGAAATATCCGCACATTGAAGAACAGTGTCTTGGTTTATTGAAAGGAGGTGAGAGTCTATGATTCTCGCTTGGTACCTTGGATTAGTATTGTCATCCTGGGTCATTATGGGATTTATTTTGTACAAAACAAACGTAATCAAAGATGATTAATGGGGGTAATAAAATGATCAATGAATCAACCGTAATGTATTCATGGCTTTTTATGGGAATATTTGTCCTGGCAATGATCTATATGGGCTGGCTCGGCATGAAGAAAACAAAAAATTCAGATGACTTTGCTACAGCCCGCTCCTCCTATGGATTCCTTACTCTTGGTTTAGCTATTACTGCAACCATCGCCAGTGGTTCTACCTTTATGGGAATGCCTGGTCTAGCATATAGCATGGGCGCACCAAGTCTATGGTATCCAATCTTATACCCTATTGCGACAGTTTTTGGTATGCTTCTGATCGCTTCCTATGTTAAGAAATTCGGAGATAAATTCGGAACAAGAACTATTCCCGAGTTTATGGGTGAACGTTTTAATAGTGATTTTCTGAGAATCGTTTTAGCCCTAGTATCAATCCTGCTTATTTTCTATGTAGTATCTCAATTTGTGGCTGCAGCTACAATGTTCCAAACAATGATGGGGCTTGATTATAACCTTGGATTATTTCTTACAGGAATCATTCTTGCCATTTATGTTTTTATGGGCGGATCCCATTCAGATATCATGACAGATGCTGTTCAAGGATTTCTCATGCTTGTAATAGCTATAGTGGTTATTTTTGCTTTCCTGACAGGTGCAGGAGTTGAAGGCGGCTTTTCCGGCATGATGGACATTATAAAAGAAAGACGTCCTGAAGGTTCATTAAATGTGTTGTTTAAACCGGGCGATTTAACCTATGGAAGTGCTTGGCTAGTGTTTTTGTTATTTGTTGCTCATATCCCATTCAGTATTCTTCCGCATATTGGAAATAAATTCATGGCAATTAAGTCCGGAAAAGAACTAAAAAGACTAGTAATGTTCTGTACGATTATTGCTACTACACTCCCTGCGATGACTCTTGGCGGATTATTGGGAATCGCTATTATTGACCCTGGTGCAAATATTGCAGCTGACCAAGTAATTCCAGTTGTTTTTAATGAGTTATTTCCTCCATTAGTGGCTGGCCTATTCGCTGTTGCAGTTCTATCAGCGATTATGTCCACTTCCGATGGTCTCATTGTGTCATTAACACAAATTTTAGCTAACGATATTTATCGTAAAACAATTGTTCCAAGAAAAGGGATTGATCCAGTAAAAGCTGAGAAAGTTGAAATGATTATTAGCCGTTATGGGACCTTTGTAGTTTTAGCTGCAGCCATTTTGATGGCTTGGAATCCTCCTCAATCACTATCTGTCTTCCTTTGGATTGGTATAGGCGGAATCGTTTCGGCAACAGCAGGTCCTTTATGTGTAGGAACTTTATGGAAACGCTCAACAAAGGCTGCTGCAATAACCTCCATGCTTTTAGGTTCCATTTCATACTGGGTCATTTACCTGCCAATTGGTTTCGGTTTTACAAACCCATTTGGCGCAGCGGGTCTCTCTGTATTAATAGGAATGGCAACCATGTTTGTTGTTACTCTAGTAACTTCTAAACCTTCTGATAAAGAACTGAAAAGAGTCTTCGGAGATAATATATCAGCCTAACTAAATTTTTTTAAGGAGTGTTTTTAATGACAGAACAAACTGCAGTTAAAACTGGAAAAGTAGCCGTAATGACAGAACCGCTTAACCTGGATTACCAGGAATACAGCATCCCCTCCCCTCAGCCGGTATCACTGGTTGTAAAGGTAACCAGGACCAATGTGTGCGGTTCGGAATTGCACATTTGGAGAGGTCATCACCCCAGCATTAAACGGGGGGTACTTGGGCACGAGATGATTGGAACCATTCACGAGCTTGGAGAAGGAATTACGAAGGATTATGCCGGAGAACCAGTAAAAGTCGGAGATCGCATTGTCTCTACATACTTCCTGACATGCCGCAGATGCAGCCCCTGCCAGGAGGGCAAATTCCATCTTTGTGAAAATGCATATGAATTTTGGACAAAGCAGCCTGAAGTTGAACCTCATTTTCACGGATCATTTGCTACTCATTATTATATTCATGAAAATCAATATTTTTATAAAGTACCAGATAACGTACCTGATGTTTCTGCTGCGAGTGCCAACTGTGCACTTTCCCAGGTATATTTTGGAATCGAAGAAGCAGAGCTGCGCTACAACCAGACCCTTGTTATTCAGGGAGCTGGCGGTTTAGGTTTATATGCCTCTGCCATTGCAAAAGAAAAAGGTGCAAAGGTTATTGTCATTGATGGAATTAAAAGCAGACTGGAACAAGCGAAAAAATTTGGTGCAGACCATGTAATTGATATGAACGAATATCCTACACTTGAATTAAGGGAGAGAGCTGTTCTTGAACTTACTAATGGCAAAGGTGCAGAAGTTGGCATGGAGCTGGCCGGTGTTCCAGCTGCTTTTGCAGAGGGTATTCATTTGATTCGCCCAGGCGGGAAATACGTAACGATTGGAAACGTGTCAATTGGCAAATTATGCGAATTTGATCCGGGTCTGTTAACCAGAAAATCTATTAAGATTCTTCCTATTGTTAGATATAACCCTTGGTACTTAAGAAAATCCCTTGAGTTTTTATCTGCGTCTATTGATAAATACCCATTTGATCAAATGCTTGATGCTGAATTTAGACTTGATCAAATACAGGAAGCTTTGGATAAATCAGCTGCTCGTGAGGTTACGCGTGCTTCTATTATTGTTGCTGAGTAATTTACTTGAAAGGGATTGATCAGATGAGCACCAACGTTGCAGATCTTAACAAGCTATATATTAATGGTGAATGGGTTCAGGCAGAATCTGGTGAAAGGATAGATGTCATTAATCCGGCTACAGGAGGGATTGTCAGCCCTGTTCCGAAGGCTGGAGAAAAGGAAGCAAAACTTGCTGTTAATGCAGCCCATGAAGCATTTAAAAGCTGGTCTCAGACAACTTCTTATGAAAGAAGTGCCCTTTTATTAAAGTGGCATGACCTTCTTTTAGAAAACAAGGAAGAAGTTGCTCAAGTTTTAGTAGAGGAGCAAGGCAAACCCTTAACTGAAGCCTTGGGTGAGATTAATTATGCTGCCAGCTTCCTTTCATGGTACGCAGAAGAAGCGAAAAGGATATATGGTGAAACAGTCCCGGCCTCTTTCCCGGATAAGAGAATTCTATTGATTAAACAGCCAGTTGGTGTAGTAGCTGCAATAACACCTTGGAACTTCCCAGCAGCAATGATTACGAGAAAAATAGCTCCTGCTCTTGCTGCTGGCTGTACGACAGTCGTTAAACCTGCTGAATTGACTCCATTAACCGCAATTAAATTGGCGGAGCTTGCAGAAAAAGCAGGTATTCCAAAAGGTGTTATTAATGTAATTACAGGGGATGCAAAAAAAATCGGGCAAACTTGGCTTCAAGATGAACGAGTTGCCAAGATAACTTTTACCGGATCGACAGAGGTAGGCAAGCTGCTTATGCGGGGTGCCGCAGATACGGTTAAAAAGGTATCTCTAGAACTCGGGGGCCATGCACCTGTTATTGTATTTGCTGATGCTGATCTGGAAAAAGCAGTTAGCGGAGTTATTGCATCAAAATTCAGAAACTGCGGGCAAACCTGCGTTTGTGCAAATAGAATTTATGTTGAAAAATCAATTCTGCCTAAATTCACAGCCAAGCTTAAGGAAGAAGTGGCAAAAATTAAAGTAGGATTAGGTTATGAACCCGGTGCAGATATAGGCCCTCTTATTAATGAAGCAGCCTATGATAAGGTGAAAAAGCATATTGACGATGCAGTTGAGAAGGGCGCTTCCGTTGAGATCGGAGGAAAAAGGATAGCAGAATATAATAACGGCTATTTCTTTGAACCAACAATCTTGAGCGGCGTTACTGATCATATGGTCATTATGCAGGAGGAAACTTTTGGTCCTATTGCTCCAATTATTGAATTTAATAGTATTGAAGAAGTAATTGAAAAGGCAAACAGTTCCCGCTACGGTCTTGCTGCATATGCCTTTACCGAGAATTTAAAGACGGCCATCACCGCATATGAGAAACTTGAATTTGGAATAGTAGGCATCAATGACGGTATTCCGTCTGCAGCACAAGCGCCTTTTGGCGGATTAAAGGAAAGCGGACTGGGCCGCGAGGGTGGACACCATGGACTTGATGAATTTTTGGAAATAAAATATGTTTCAATAAAACTATAGAAATATATAAGACCCTAAGCATTGGCTTTGGGTCTTTTTTATCAATCTAGTTAATTGAAGGAGTACTGTTAGAAATCTCAATAAGATTCCCATCTGGATCCCTAATATAGACTGACATTAAGGGGCCAAGTGCCCCTGTTCTTTCAACAGGTCCTTCTTCAATTGCAATATTGCAGCACTGTAAATGATTCATTACTTCACTTATTTCCGTTTTAGTAATAAAACAAAGATCTGCTGAACCTGGCATTGGATTGTGAGCTTTTGGCTCAAACTCATTCCCTTTCTGATGCAGGTTTATTTTCTGGTTTCCAAACCTAAGAGCTTTTCTGCCTTCACCAAAGGTTATAACCTCCATCCCTAAAACTAATTTATAAAACCCACAGGTGTTTTCAATACTTTGGACCGTCAGCACCAGGTGATCCAATCTATCTATTTTCATACACTTTACCTCCCAATAAGATAAAAAAACAAAACCCCGGAATACTATCAGAGGTTTCGTTCATTAGTAATCTATAATTTTTACTGATTTTTCTGTTCGTTAAATTCCTGTTTCCCCAATTGGTACCAGTCTGTGCCTTCACTATCAATAATTACAACTGCGGGAAAATTCTCAACGGTTAATTTGTGAATCGCCTCGGGGCCCAGATCCTCATATGCGATCACTTCCATCGCTTTAATAGAGCGGGCAATCAGTGCACCCGATCCGCCTATTGCGGCGAAATAAACAGCTTTATTCTGTTTCATGGAATCTATAACTTCCTGGTTCCGGTATCCTTTGCCAATCATTCCTTTTAAGCCTCGATCGAGCAAAGACGGTGTATATTTATCCATTCTTCCGCTGGTTGTCGGACCTGCTGATCCAATAACCTGCCCTGGCTTGGCAGGAGTTGGTCCAACATAATAGATTGTTTGGCCTTTAATATTAATAGGAAGTTCTTCACCCTTTTGCAGTGCTTCCGACATTCTTTTATGAGCGGCATCTCTTGCGGTGTAAATAGTACCGCTGATCAAAACCCGCTCGCCTGCTTTTAAATTTGTTAATACATTTTCATCAATAGGGCTGATAACTTTGGTTGCTGACAACTGAATTCCTCCTACAGTCTGGCTTCTTTATGTCTGCTCGCATGGCAGTTTAAGTTTATTGCTACGGGCAAGGCTGCGATGTGGCAGGGCTCTATTTCAATTTTTACATCAAGAGCCGTTGTATTTCCTCCCATGCCCTGAGGACCAATACCCAGTTTATTTATTTCTTCCATTAATTCATTTTCCAGCTTTGCGAGCTCGGGGCGATCACTGCGGTGGCCAATCGGCCTGAACAATGACTTTTTTGCTAAATAAGCGCATCTTTCAAAATTGCCGCCAATCCCTACTCCGACCACCAAAGGAGGACATGCATTCGGCCCGGCTTTTGCTACCGTATCGAGGATATACTCTTTTATGCCCTCAAGTCCATCTGATGGCTTCAGCATCTTCAAGCTGCTCATATTTTCACTTCCGCCTCCCTTTGCGGACATGTGAATAATCATTTCATCACCTGGAATCATTTCGAGATGGATTATGGATGGAGTGTTATAACCTTTACTTTTTTCGCGGGTGATTGGATGATCAACAATAGAATGCCTTAAATAGCCTTCTTCATATCCTTTTTTGACTCCTTCATTTATCGCATCGTAAATACTGCCGCCGGAAATATGGCATTCCTGGCCAATTTCCACAATAAATACCGAAACGCCAGTGTCCTGACACATAGGAACCCTCTCGCTTTTTGCTATATTTGCGTTCTGAATCAGCTGCTCCAATATGTCTTTGCCAGTTTCAGATTTTTCATTTTTCAAGGCTGTTTGAAAAGCCTCAACGACGTCTTGGCCTAAGTCAAAATTAGCTTCCTGGCACATCTTCGCTACCTTTTCAACAATCTCCCCATAAGTAATGATTTTCATATTACCTTCCCCCTTTTCCATCTTTACGGCATTTCAGCTCTTGAAGCTGCAGGAGTAAATTGGATACTTGTTTTGTGAATTCGATTTTTGCCTTCCCATTCCTTCTTTTCTTCCTTAATATCCTGAAGCTTATGAGCTCCACGGCTCTCTTTTCTTGTTGCTGCTGCACTAGCAGAAGCCCATGCAGCCCGAACTTTATCACGCAGTTGGAGAGCCTGTATAGTGTTTTCTTTCTCTAAATTTAATGCAATCAGGTTTAATTCATCAGCAGCTTCTTCCAAGGATCGGGAGGTTCTTTCAATCCCCACTTTTTTCCACATAATATCTTTTACTTTTTTGATTATTTCAGATTCATCGATATTAGTAGAGTTATTTTTTAATTCATCTATTTCAAATATCATAGTGCCCGAAATGTTTCGAGATGACTTCTCATGTACAGCCATCTTTCCAGCACGGTAGCCAAAAACAAGTGATTCTGTTAAGGAACCTCCGCCTAGACGGTTAGCACCATGCAGTCCTCCTGTCACCTCTCCGCTTGCATAGAGACCCGGAATATTGGTTCTGCCCCATTCATCTGTTTGTACACCCCCCATGCAATAATGCTGCACAGGACTCATAATCCACTCACCCGAATTCCCTTTTTGATAAAGTCGATACAGATATGGACTGTCATGCTGAAGCACTTTTTCTGCCACGCCAGAAAAATCAATCAGGACCTTATTTTCTTTATACATTGCATAACTGAGTGTATCTCTTGTTTCAAGCTCCTTTTTAGGAAACTTCTCCATAAACCGTTCGCTTTTCTCGTTTACAAGAAAAGCGCCTTTCGCAAAAATCTTTGTCATAACATCGATGTTTGCGGGCTGCTGCAAACGATACGGGTAAAATTGTACAAACTCCATATCAACTAGAATAGCCCCATGCCTCCATGCCATGCCGATTCCTTCACCGGAAACATCCCTTGGATTATCCGAAGACTGATAGAGTCCGCCAAAACCGCCCGTTGCCAAAATAACTGCTGGTGAATAGATAATTTGAAACTCTTTGCTTTTTTGGATCAGTGCACCTTTTACTTCATTATTATCTTTTATTAAGTCAACAACTGCAGACTGTTCATGAAAATCAATTCCTATTTCAATCGCATAATCACGCATTGGCTTCGTAATGTTCTTTCCAAGCCCTGTTCCTGCGTATACTCTTCTCGGTTGAGAATGGCCTGGAGTAACAATCACTTTTTCTCTTTCAAGACTGATTCCAAATTTACTTTCTAATTCATTCACTCTAACCGTACATTCTTCAGCTAAAGCTCTGGCTAACCTTTTATCAGATAAATGCCTGCCGCCTTCTACTATATCCTGGATAAACTGTTCCGGAGAATCTCCAGGAGAAAAAATGGCTGAATGCACACTATCAGAAATAACTGAGGATCCCCAAGCCCTGCTTTTCCCTTTGTGACCAAAGCCACAGATGCTCCCTCTTCTTTTGCGGAGATTGCAGCAGCCAATGCTGCCTGCCCGCCGCCTATAACCATAACGTCATATTGATAATATTGGATTGTTCTCATCTCCTTAGCCAGCTCCATAATGCATAACGATTTGCATCTTTATTTAGTTCGGCAATAGCAGTTGTTAACGGTATTTCTTTAGGGCAGACCTGAACACAATTTTGAGAGTTCCCGCAGTTTGCGATCCCTTCCTCGCTAATTATGACTTCTAATCTGTGATTCTTCTGCTGAGCCCCCGTTGGATGCATGTTAAAGTATTTTGTCTGCCCTAATGCCTGAGGCCCAATAAAGGGAGAACCGCTATTTACATTGGGACAAGCCTCCAGGCAGCATCCGCAGGTCATACAGGTGGAATATTTGTATGCTTCCTGTTGTGCATCAGAAGAAATCAGCGGACCAGCACCCATAGGATAAGTTCCATCTATGGGAATCCAGCCTTTAATTTTCTTAAGGGCATCAAACATTCTTTCTCTATTAACAACAAGGTCCTTTTCAACAGGAAACGTTTCCATCGGCTCTAAAACAATAGGCTGTTCCAGGCGATCAACCAATGTCGAACAGGCTTGTCTGACTTTTCCGTTTATTTTCATGCTGCAAGCACCGCAGACTTCTTCCAGGCAATTATACTCCCAAGCTACTGATCTAACATTTTCTCCCTGTACGTTAACGGGATTTTTCTGTATCTCCATTAACGCTGAAATAACATTCATATTTTTCCGGAAAGGGATGTTAAATTCCTCCCAGTAAGAGGCTTTATCTTCAGCATCTTGACGCTTGATTCTCAGCTTGATATCTGCTGCCATGTTATCACCTTCCTTTCTATGTGTTTGATGTCTCTTCTTTTTTTCCTGAGGTGACAATGTCATATCTTCTTGGCCTTGGAGCTATATATTTAAGGTCTACCGGCTCATAAGATAGGCTTGGACCGAAGGGGGTATAAGTGGCAATCGTTGTTTTTAGCCAATTTTCGTCATCTCTTACCGGAAATTCAGGTTTATAGTGCGCTCCCCTGCTTTCATTCCTGTTAAGAGCTCCAACCGTAATAACCCTTGCAAGCTCAAGCATATTTTTAAGCTGCCGGACAAAGGGAACCGTTCTGTTATGCCATCTGGATGTATCATCTATTCCGATGTTCTTGAAGCGTTCCTGAAGTTCCTGAAGCTTCTCATCTGTTTGCTGGAGTCGGTCGTTATACCTAACTACTGTTACGTTGTCCACCATCCAATCACTCATTTCGACATGAAGCTGGTATGGGTTTTCACTGCCGTTCATCTTATAGATCTTCTCAATTTCTTCTTCTTGCTTCTTTTGTTCTTTTTCAAAGAGGGATAATGGAAGGTCTTCACAGGACTTTTGAAGCCTATTTACATAACTGACTGCATTTGGGCCAGTCACCATTCCGCCATATATCGCTGAAACTAATGAATTGGCTCCAAGCCGATTTCCTCCATGATATTGGTAATCACATTCTCCACATGCAAAAAGGCCAGGAATATTGGTCATTTGGTCATAATCCACCCAGAGGCCTCCCATTGAATAATGCATGGCCGGGAATATTTTCATTGGCAGCTTTCTTGGATCATCTCCCACAAACTTTTCATAGATATCAAGAATTCCGCCAAGTTTGCGCTGCAATAATTCTGCAGGCAGGTGGGAAAGATCCAGGTAAACCATATTCTCCCCGTTGATTCCAAGTTTGAGGTCTACACAAACGTGAAAAATTTCCCGTGTTGCAATATCCCTTGGTACCAGATTCCCGTAAGCAGGATACTTTTCTTCGAGGAAATACCATGGTTTACCATCGCGGTAAACCCAGACTCTTCCTCCCTCACCGCGTGCTGACTCTGACATTAACCTGAGTTTATCGTCTCCCGGGATAGCTGTTGGGTGAATTTGTATAAATTCACCGTTTGCATACCTGGCCCCTTGCTGGTATGCAATACTATGTGCGCTCCCAGTATTTATAATGGAATTGGTGCTTTTCCGAAATATGTTTCCTATTCCCCCTGAGGCTAAAATAACAGCATCTGATTTAAAAGTTTGAAGTTCCATTGATTTTAAGTTTTGGGCTGTAATTCCCCGGCATCTTCCCTCATCATCTTTAATAAGCGAAACCAATTCCCAATATTCAAACTTCTCAACCAAGCCTTCCGCTTCATATCTTCGAACCTGCTCGTCAAGGGCATAAAGGATTTGCTGCCCTGTTGTGGAACCTGCAAAAGCCGTCCTTGAATATTTAGCTCCTCCCAATCTCCTGAAATCAATATGACCTTCTTCTGTGCGATTAAATTGAACCCCCATTCTGGCTAATAAATAAATGATATCCGGAGCAGCTTCACACATTGCTTTTACAGGAGGCTGATTGGCTAAAAAATCACCGCCATATATCGTATCATCAAAGTGTTCCCATACTGAATCGCCCTCTCCCTTTGTATTTACCGCCCCGTTTATTCCACCTTGTGCACATACCGAATGTGAACGGCGAACAGGAACAAGGGAGAATAATTTCACTTTCTTTTTTGCTTCTGCAATTTTAATAGTAGCCATTAACCCGGCTAAGCCGCCGCCTATCACTATAATTTCCTGGTTTTGCATGGTATCCCTTCTCCCGTTTAAATTCAGATCATTAATGTTGAGCTTTTTGTGTTTTAAAGTTGAGGTCTTGGCCTTCCACTCCAATCAAAAAGGTGCCAATAGCACCCATGACCATTAACATAGCCTAAAGTTTAAATAGCAAATGAGATCAAACTTCCGAGACCCAGGCCAGCCAGAATAATAAAAACTACGAAGCATAGGTTCATGACAATTTTTTGCGAAGAAGGACCCACAGTTACTCCCCAGGTTATGAGAGAAGTTGAAAGCCCATTAGTAAAATGATAAGTGGTGCTGAGTACGCCTGCGATATAAAAAATCATCATAAAAGGATTTGCGAGATGTTCGCTTACAAGCTGATGATTAACCTCGATTTTGCTTACAGCAGGACTAATTCTAAGCGCCCAAACATGATAAATGACAAAAATAAAGGTAATAATTCCTGTTACTCTTTGGAGCAAAAAACTTATATTTCGATTGTATTTGTACACATGTGCATTTGGCTTTGATATGAAAGAAAGATAAATCCCGTAGACAGCATGAAAGAATAAAGGAAGTGCTATAAATCCAATTTCAAGGATAAAGAGAAATGGCAGGCTAAGCATAAATTCAATATGTTCATCATATTTCTCGCTTCCGAAAATAGCCAAGGCATTCCCCATTAAATGCTGAATTAAAAAAAGGCCTAGCGGGATAATTCCCGCTAGTGAATGCAGTCTAGATAGGATAAATTTCTTTCTGGAAGATGAAAGAGGCGTCACTGTGGCTGTTTGCACGACTCTTCCCTCACTTCCATTGCTATCCATTCTGAAACTTGTATTTCCTCCAAGCGTAAAATAGCGTCAACTTGTTCTTCAGCATCTTGGATCTTTTCCCGTGTAATTGTTTTAAACTTTTCGATGAGTTCTTTACTCGAAGCTGCTTTTTCTGGGTCTCCTTTTGGGTAATCAGTTGATTCAATGAAGGTTCTTCCATCTTTTAGTGTAATGATTACTTTTGCACCCCATTTTTGTGGATATGCATTTTCAAAGTATGGATCCACTTGCACATCCACTTTTTTCATTAGCTCTTTTATCGTAGGTGAATGCAAAATATCTTCATTATAATCAATTAATGAGGCTGAGCCTTTGACAGCAATCAGAGCGGCGCAAAATTGGCTGCTGAATTTTGAAGCGTATACAGTTTTAGGAGTAGGGTTATCAGTAATATTAAGCACTGTTTGATAAGTGCCGATTGAGATATTTTGAATTTGATCATGCTGGAGGGAGTTTTCTTTCATGATGTCCAGGATACAATCCATTGCTGGATGAGTATGTCGGCATGATGCATGAATTTTAAAGCTATTTTCCATTATTTTAAATTCACTGCCGAGATTTATTGTGATTTTTTCAGGATCATATTTTTCAGACATCGCATTAAAGAA
Source organism: Cytobacillus sp. C11.1 (assembly GCF_058145115.1). Classification (NCBI taxonomy): domain Bacteria; kingdom Bacillati; phylum Bacillota; class Bacilli; order Caryophanales; family Bacillaceae; genus Cytobacillus; species Cytobacillus sp. C11.1. The sequence goes on from NZ_CM176935.1 coordinate 3,916,655, forward strand.
GCCTCTTCTACCTTCCAGGATTTTGGAAGCAGATGTAAAGTTCTTTCTTGCCAGAAGGGCTGCAAGAGCACCATTGTACGCAGCTTTTGCTGTATGAAGCTGTTTCGTGTTGGCACCATCTTCAATAAACTCCCATAACCCAGCAGCCTGAGTACCAGCATTTCCAAGTGCATACATTGTCTGCTCAACAGATAAATTCAGAAGTTTAGCCACAGCAGCTGCAGAACCAAAAGTTCCGCATGTAGCTGTGTTATGCCAGTAATAATAATGAGAAGGGGATACTGCTTCCCCAATTCGATAACAGATTTCATATCCAACCGCCACAGCAGTTATTAATTCTTTACCGCTTAGCTGATACGCTTCTGCCACAGCTACTGCAGCAGGAATAACAACAGTTCCGGCATGAATAATGGAAGATTTATGAATGTCATCCAGCTCGACAATATGGCTTGCTGCAGCATTAACCAGGCAGGCATTGCCAATGGAGGACTTACCGCCAGTTACAAGGCTTGCTTGTTCATTACCTCCCCATTCATTTAGCAATTCTTTTATAGATTGAACCGGTTTTTCATCTTTGCCGGCAAGAGCAGATCCGTACCAGTCCAAAATACATAATTTCGTAAATTCAACTACTTCGTCAGGCAAATCTTCGAAACTTATTTTATTGGCATACTCAGCTAATGTTTTTGTTAGTATCATTTTACTTCCCCCACCTTCGCTCCTAACACAGATTGTAAAACACTGATAATATCATCATACTGTTCTACCACGTGGGCCCCTGATTCCTTAAGCGCTTCCATTTTAAGTGAAGGGCGTCCAATATTTCCTGAAATCATGGCACCGGCATGCCCAAAAACAGTTCCTTCCGGCATTAGTTCAGTAAATTTACCAGCGACAAAGGATATAAGCGGCTTTGTAAACCCTCCTTCTTTTATTAATTTGGCCGCGTCTTCTTCAAAAGACGTTCCCGGCTCCGAAAAGGTAACAACTGCTTCTGTTTCGTCATCCTTTTCAAAAAGAATAAGAAGGTCCCTGATCGTTGATCCTATTAAACTATCGCCGCCAATGCCAATGCTTGTTGTAACTCCATAACCTGCTCTTTTTACCATCCAGGATGTTTCCGCTGTCATTCCGCCGCTGCGGGAAATGACACCTACACTTCCAGGCACAAAACAACGTTCAGGGCGATCGCCGCCTATGGATCCCATTTTGATTCTATCCTTGGGATTGATTAATCCCACAGTATTGGGACCAATAATCGTGACCTTCTCTTTACGTGCAGCATGCAACAGTTTTACTGCATCATGCTGAGGTATATTTTCTGTTGTAACCACAATCAGCTTTATGCCGTTAGCTATTGCCTCAAGTACAGCATCTAAGGCAAACGCGGGAGGGACAACTATAAGGGATGCATTGATATCATGTACTTTAACTGCCTCAGCCACTGTATCGTATACCGGAACACCTTGAACATGCTGTCCGCCTTTTCCTGGAGTGATACCGGCAAATATCTTGGTTCCATAGGCGAGCGTATGGCTGACGATCATGGAAGCTTCCCTGCCTGTTATTCCCTGTACAGCCATTCTTGTATTATGATCGATTAGAATTGACATTTAAGACACTCCCTTCATCTTTTTAATCATTTCCGCTGCCGCTTCTTCGATTGTCAGGTCTTCTCCAAAATAAGTAATGCCTGCTTCAAGGAAAATTCTTTTGCCTTCCTCATCGTTTACACCGGCTTCCCTTACTACAATAGGAAAAGTTTTAGGGTTTATGCCTAATTCATGTATTGCTTCTACAATTCCCCTTGCCATAACATCTATCTGTGTATTATTGGTAATGTTATGCGCTACAAAAAGGCCTTTAACTCCTTTTTTGGAAAGTATGCCTTTCGTCAATCCTTTTACTTTTTCTTCTGAAGGATTACCGCCCGTTTCTGTGTAATTTGCAGGGTGTGCACCTAAATTAGTGAGGGCATCAAAGCTAAGCAAGCTTCCTCCTCCGCCTCCGCACATAAAACCAATTTCTCCGCCATCCATTTCGGTATATCGGGCAGTACCGCGATAATCCGCGTCATTCACCTTAACCATTTCTTTCTCCAGTTCGGTTAAAGGTCTCCAGGAACGCTCACTTCCGGATTCTACCTTTCCTTCAAGCTCAGGGTGCCGATAAAGTGCAGCATCATCCACTCCCATTACCGAAGCGGCTGCAATGACATTCTCATCTTTTGTCAGAACCAAAGGATTAATCTCTAAGATATAGGCGTCATATTTAATAAATACATCATACAACTTACAAAGAATGGCCGTTGCTTTTACTAAAGGCTTCCCTGTAACACCCAGCTTGCTCCAAATTTCTTTCGCCTGGTATGGGTAAAGCTGAGAGAATGGTTCAACATGAAAAACCACAACCTTTTCAGGTGCATCCTTTACAAGATCTTCTACTTCAATGCCACCCTCAGTTGTAGCAATAATTACTGGAACTTGCTTTTGAGAATCAATTGTAATTGAAACATACCATTCTTCATCTATATCAATCTTCTCTTCTAGCAGCACTTTTTCAACTGGAAAGTTCCTAACCGTCATTTCCAGTATTTCATCTGCTTTCCTTTTTGCTTCCTCAGCAGTATTTGCAAACTTAATAGCTCCTGCTTTACCTCTCTTTCCTACTGGCACAAGTGCTTTTAAAACACATGGATTAGATAGGTGCAGATCCGTGATTTCTTCACTATTTGAAATTACTGAATGTCCTGGTACAGGAATTCCACTTTCTTTTAGAATTGTTTTACTTACATCTTCCAGCATTCGCCCCATTCTTGTTTTCCTCCTATTGGATATTGGATCCGTTTTATAAAAAAAGGGAAATTTATTTCCCTTCTTCCTTTAAACTTTTTATTAATGATTCGCCGGTTCGGAAAATATGTTCAGATAAAAGATTAGCCGCTGTTTCTTTGTCTTTATTAATGACTGCTTCAACTATTTTTCTATGTTCAATATTCGAGGTCTCTTGCTGGCCTGAAAGCAGATGAGGCGTTTGCTGAGGAAATCCATTCCATAACGTTCCAATAAATGAATTCAGCCGTTCCCACTTACACCGTTTTACCAGCATTCGATGGAACTCAATATTGTATTGAATAAAAGTATCAACGTCATCTGTTCTTTCCATTTCATTTACCAGAAAAGTAAGCTGTTCTACATCTTCCTCTGTAAGCAAATCCACACTTTGGTACACAGCCATTTTTTCAAGCTCAGCTCTTAAAGCATATATTTCTTCAATATCCTCAATATTAATGGATTTCACGACGGCCCCTTTATGTGGTTCAAGCCTTATAAGGCCCTCTGATTCCAACTTTCTGAATGCCTCTCTAATAGGCATCCTGCTAACACCCATTTTCTCAGCCAGATCGGACTGTTTTAATCGTTCTCCAGGTTTAAAATCTCCTCTGATAATGGCTTCCCTAATAACATTACATACTTTTAAGTGCAATGTATCTCTGTTTTCAATTCTTAAATCCTGATTCAATGACATTTTTAAATCCTTTCCTATTCCTATTTTAGCTTTAGGATATAGGATCCAATTTAACATGTCTATAGTTTTCAGCTATTTTTTGAATTTTTATAAAAATCCGATCCAATTCCACCATGTTACAGCTGTAAAAATGGTTACCAGAATCATAATCATAGTCATATGAAGTCCCGGTATCACAAACTCTTTCTGTTGGATTTGGCCAGTGCTGTGAACGATGATATTGGGTGTTGCTTCGACAACCAGTATATAACCGTGCAAACATGCCAGAGAGGCTGTAATGCAAATAAGCACAGGGTCAGCACCAGCTTTAGCTGATAATCCGATAAAAATTGGAATCAAAGTGACAACAGCGGTTGATACATTTGCTACTGCAAGATGCAAAATTTGGGTGATGAACAAAATAAAAATAACGCCTATAACTGGGGATCGGAGCAAATCAATGATCCAGTCTGCACTTAAACTCCCACCAACTAATTCAGCGGCACCCGAATGATTGAATCCATAGCCCAGGGATAAAGTAACTCCCATTATGAGAATAGTATCGAAATTAATTTTCACCATATTCTCCCACTTTGAACATCCCACACCTGGCAGCGCCATCAATATGACGCCTATTAAAGCAGGAATACTTGGATGCAGGCCATGTAAAGATTCTGTAAACCAAAGCCCAACAATAAGCGTCAAAATTCCTATACATTTTTTTTCAGCGAGATTAATAGGACCTATATCTTTCAATTTGTTTCTCATTTCCTTTTTCACATGGTGAAATTCTTGACGGTCTTCAGGCAAGGGAAAAGATTTAATCAATACATACCAGGCCGCAGGAATAAGGAGAAGCCAAATGGGAAATGTGTAAATAAACCATTGAATATAAGTAATTTGAATCCCCAGGAATTGTTTTAAAAGCTCAACCGTTAAAATATTGCCAATTGCTGCTGTCATAACTACTGTTCCGCTTATAGTTCCGCCAAATGCTACCCCCAGCAGAATCATCTTGCGAAGGTTCTCATTTTCCTTCACTCCAATTTGATCAAGTGACATTTGTGCAACCGGCAGCAACAAAGTCGCTCTTACAGCAACAGCTGGGATAAAAAACGCTTGAATTTGGGGAATTATAAGGATGCTCGCTAATAGCCCTTTTGCTGTACCTGCCCACTTCGCTAAAATAAAATAAGCCAGCCTTTTGGCAAGAGGAGTATCATTTACCCCTTTCGCAAGCATCATTCCGCCTATTATAAGAAAGATAGCTGGGGATGAAAAACCGCTAAAGACAATCTCCATCGTAACAACTTTGAACAATAACATTAGAACAAGCAGTAAGATTGCAGTAACACCAAGTTCCAAGGGCTCGAACGTCCAATAAAAAACACTTAGTGCCAACAGCGCAAGCATGACTTTTCCCGAATAATTCTCCCCAGGCAATATTGCATATATGGCTGCTGCAATGATAATTCCCGATAAAAGCATAATGATTTTTGAAGAATGAACAGAAATTGCCCGGGAAGCTTTTGGCACGAAATTTACTTTTGCCTTGGTATTCGGAGTACCCATTCTAGTCTCCTTCTTTCTTTAAGCTAAATTCGGCCAGCAGCTTCAACCGGTTTGCATAAATTAAAGAAGATATCCAAATCCTCTAGTTCTTCAAACCTATAAATTAAATCTATTAATCTATTTTTGGACTCTCCATTAATAATGTTTCCTGTTACGTCCTTAAACTTCTCGATTAATTGCTCATCTGTCATAGGCAGATCCTTGCTTCCGATAGCATGCTCCACAAAATGGTTAAGCTCTCTTCCATCTGTCAGTTTCACTGTTAATTTTGCTTGATCTTCTTTTATCTTTTCATCAATTGTTAAGTTTATTTTAGACCTTAAAGCCTTTACTTCAGGTTTATTTACAAACTCATCCGTAAACTCATTTACACCTGCTTTTAGATTGAGGAAGCCTGCAGCCACACAATGATATACACTAAACTTGCCTTCCAGCCCTGTTGAAAATTTAGTCTTTCCGGTAAGTTCTTTAACCAGCGGGTGTCCAGTTATTGTGATTTCTGCAATATCGTCAGCCTTTAAGTTATGGGCTTTTTGGATTGTTATTATACCGTCAATTGCAGGATGGGTCACGATTCCACTGGCAAATGGTTTATAGCTGTTCTTCTCAATTTCCCATTTATCTCCCCAGTTATCTGTCAGAAGCTCCAGCTTTCTTTCTTCAGATAAAACGCTGATAAACCCACGTTCTGCTTCCAATGCTTTTTTAGAACTTGTAAATCCTTCGCCTGCAATGAATGCAGCAAGCATCCCATTCATAGCCGCTTTTCCCGGATGGTAAGGCTTCGTCATGGTTCCAAACATTTCCCTTAACCCGGTAGGATCTGTAGCGGCAATCCCAATGGCAAAGGAGGTTCTTTCCTCGTCCAGCTCCAATAACTTGCCCATTGCCGCAGCGGCTCCAATTCCCCCTACACTGCCTGTTATATGCCACCCCCGCCAATAATGGGAAGGATAAACAGACAGGGCTAGTCTGGCCTGTACCTCACACCCTATAATAAAGGCCTCTAAAACCTCTTTCCCTGTTTTTTTCTTAAATTCGCTATAAGCTAATACAGCAGGGAAAACAGGTGAAGAAGGATGAAGGACCGTTTCAAGCAGTGTATCATCAAAATCATAGATGTGGGAGGACATTCCGTTTAGCAAAGCAGCAAAAAGCATATCCGCCTTTTCTTTTCTTCCCAGAATGGTCGCTTGCGGGCTGCTTTCCATCAATTTTGAAACATTTAAAACCTTGTCCATCGACTCATGATTGGCTGCCCCAATAGCAACGCCCAGCCAGTTTAATAGACTTCTTTTTGCTTCGTAAACAGCATTTTCGCTGATTTCGCCAAATTTTGTACGGATGATATTTCTGGCAATTTGACTGGTTACCATATAGATCTCTCCTTATTATAAAGCTGAATACTGCAATAACCCTTTTGCTTTTTTGTATACAGGATAATCCACCAATTTATTTCGAACAGAAATAGATGCACTTCCCTTTTGTTCTGCCTCCTCAAATGCTTCTACAATTTCCCTTGCCTCTTCCAATACTTTTTCATCCGGGGTGAAGACCTCATGGATTACATGCAGCTGTTTCGGGTGGATGGCCAGCTTGGATTTAAAGCCTGAAATTCTGGCACGGACTGCCTCTTTCTTAAGTCCATCCTCACTAGAAAGATCCGGGTATACTGCGTCTACTGGGCTGCCAATTCCAGCTGCCCTTGATGCGTTTACAATCTGGGACCTTGCATAATAAAGCTCCTCGCCCCCATCCGTAAGCTCGCAATCTATATCAAGCGAGTAGTCAATGGAACCAAACACAAGCCTTGGGATTAAGGAATGAGAATTGGCAATTTCATAGGCAAAGTGAACGCCAGACGCTGTTTCGATAAGGGGCAGTACTTCAAAACGTTCCCCTTTTCTGCCTGTTCTATCAAGCAGCTCAATCACTGTTTGGCAAATAACTTTCATATTGCTGCCGCTTTCCGCTTTCGGAACAATAATCCCCTTCGCTCCTGATTCCACGGCACACTCTATGTCTCTTCTCCAATACACTGTAGTAAAATCATTGATTCTAATATATACGTCTTTTTCAGCCGGATAATTTAGTAAATAGTTTTTTGCTCTTTCCCTTGCTATCTCTTTTTCATTCATGGCTACAGCATCTTCCAAATCGAAAATAACGCTGTCTGCTTCACTGGATATTGCTTTTTCCATCATTTTTTCAGAAATGGCTGGAACAAATAAGTAGGAACGCTTTGGTGCCAACATAACTCCTCCTTAATGGATATTGGATCCGATTTATATGAAGAAATAACTTACTCAATTACTTGAGTAAGCGCATTCCCTGCCCTCATGATGTGATTTTCAACCAGCTGTCTTAGCATAATAGGATCCTTCAATTCAAGTGCTCTTAACATTTGTTTATGCTCTTCATTTGAAACAAACATTGTTTTTGGAATGAGGCTTGGAACATGTGAAGGATAACCCTCAATAAATTCCTTCGTCAGCAATTTAATTTTTTTCCAATTGCATCCCTTTTGAAGCAGCATGTGAAATTGATGATTATGGGTGATAAAGGAATCCATATCATTGTTATCAATATCCTGATCCATTTTTTCAACCAATGTTTTTAGTTCTGCCTTATCTTTTTTAGTAAGAAAATTCATTGACTTTTGAACTGTGATGCCTTCCAGGAGTGCCCTCAGATAATATAACTCTTCTATATCTTCCCTTCTAAAGCCAATTACCTGAGCTCCTTTATGGGGAAGAAATGCCACTAGCCCTTCTCTCTCCAGACAGCGAAGCGCCTCCCTTACAGGCATCCTGCTTACGCCAAATCTTGCAGCTAATTCATCTTGAATCAATCTTTCCCCTGGTTTATATACCTGAGTGAAAATAGATTCTCTAATCATATCTGTTACTTTCTCTTGTAATGTATGGAATTCCTTCACTTGGTTCATTTAAAAACTCCTTAGGCAATAACAGCTTTAAAGAATTATTTTGCTAAAAACAAAGAAATTTGCGGGAAAATGACAATTAATACTAGGGCTATTAACATTAGTGCAAAGAAAGGCAGAACCCCTCTTACCACTTCTCCAACCTTTTCCCTGGTGATACCGCTTACAACAAACAGATTCAAACCTACTGGAGGAGTAATCATCGCCAATTCCATATTAATTGTCATGATGATCGCAAAATGAATGATATTAATATCAAACATTACTAAAACCGGAAGCAAGATTGGTAGTGTAATCAAAATGATCGCAACTGCTTCCAGGAACATTCCAAGTACGAAGAACATCAGATTGACGCCTATCATAAATATCCATTTATTTGTAGTGCTCTCTTCAATCCAAGCGGCAAAACTTTGCGGAACTTGTTCTGTCGTTAAGAACATTCCGAATATCATTGCAGAAGCAATAACCAAGAAAATCATTGACGTAATATTGATGGATTCCTTTAGCACTTCCCTAAACTTTGGAAATGACATTTCTTTATAAATAAAAACTGAAACAATGATTCCATAGAAACATGAAACAAACGCAGCTTCAGTTGGTGTTACAATTCCTGAATAGATTCCTCCAAGAATTATAACAGGAAGGAGAAAACCCCAAATGGCTTTATAGGTTTTTTTCCATCGTACATTCATTGGTTCCTTTGGCAATTTCCCATAGTTATTGATTCTTGCATTGACAATCGCAGAAATTAGTAAAATACCGCCAAGCAATAAACCAGGGATAATCCCTGCTGCAAACAGCTTGCCAACAGACTCCTCTGCAACAGATGCATAGATAATTAATGGAATTGACGGCGGAATCAGGATTCCAAGAGTACCTGCTGCTGCAACTAATCCCATTGCATAACGCTTGCTATAGCCTGCTTTCACCATTCCGGGAATCATGATGCTTCCGATAGCAGCGGCTGTGGCAGGGCTTGAACCAGAAATTGCTGCAAAGATCATGCACGCAAGGATTGTTACTACCGCTAGTCCTCCGCGAATATGACCAACCCATGATTTTAAAGCTTCAATCAAATGAAAGGATATACCGCCTTTTGACATGATGATTCCGGCAAATACAAATCCTGGAATAGCCATTAGTGTTGCGGAGTTTAAAGAGTTAAACATTTTTTGGATGACAGTATAGAGTGTAAAATCGATCATTGAAAGAGCCACGATACTGGATAACCCCAAGCTGACTGCAATCGGGACTCGAATAAGACACAAAATGGCAAACACCAAAAATAACACTAAAACCGGACTCATGCTCCTACTCCCTTCTGCTCAGTTTCTTTGTTTAATTCCTGCATTTCTTCATAAAGATGTTCAAGTTCTCCTGTGATTTCTCGTTTATCTCCTGTAAATGCACGATACGCCTTCACAATAAAGTACAATCCCAGTAAACTCATGCCCACTGGCAGAACCAGATAGGTGATCCAGATTGGAATACCAACATCGATGGTAGTAATCCCCTGTTCCTTTGAAAGCGTTATCAATTCCAGGGATGAAAAAGCGAGATAAAAGGAGAAGCCCGCTCCTATTATATTACTAATACCGGCAACGATCTTTTTTAATCCTTTTGGCAGCAAATCAAACAATAACTCTACTTGAATATGGCGATTGTCTTTTAAGGCCATTCCAAAGCCGATAAATATGGCCCAAACGAGCAGAAATTCGAAAATCTCTGTTACCCATGCCTGTGGTGCATTAAGAACATATCTTGTAAATACACCATATAAACTTACCACTACTCCTCCAATAAATAGCAATCCAGCTGCTCCTTCTTCGATGCGATCGAGCCATTTAAAGAGCTTCATACAAATCAACTCCTTTTTTGGGATTGTATCCAATCCGTGCTTGGTTTCTTTTTCAATATACAAGAAATGAAAATAAAAATAAACAGAAAATTTTATTTTTTTATTATTTTTTGTGTATTCACAATATTCGACTGTTTTGTTATACTATTTTCATCAGCCTGTATTAGCACCTGGTCAAAGTTTGTTTTGTATCCAAAATCCAAAAAGGAGGTCGAAAGGTGGTCATAAAAAACAGGACTTTAGCATTAATCAAGAAATCCTTCATAGAATGTTTCAAGATAGCTGAAGAGAATCTCGAGGATGCTGCTGGTGTCCACAGAAGAAATCAGGTTGGCTCTTTACATAAGGGGCTTAGGGGAGATGCTTCTTTATGAATGAAAATATTGGCTTTATCGGACTGGGAAAAATGGGTCTGCCAATGGCAAAGAATCTCCTTAAGAATGGATACAATGTTTTTGGAGCAGATGTAAGTGTAAATGCATTAGAAGAACTCCGGGCATTGGGCGGAAATACCGCCAGCATGAAAGATTGGATTCATAAAGTGCACTATATTGTGTTAATGCTCCCTTCCTCTGCCATAGTAAACAAGGTAGTAGAAGAAATCATTGACGCAACCTCTTCTGGAAAAGATCAGAATTCGCTTATGATTATTGATATGAGCAGTTCTTATCCGTCTGATACAAAAGAGAACAGCAATAAGCTGGAGCCCTATAATATTGGTTTTGTCGATGCTCCTGTTAGCGGGGGAGTCAAAAAAGCAGTTGATGGGACATTAACGATTATGGCTGGAGGGATCAGCAGATCATTTCGAGAAATGTAAGCGTTTGCTAGGTGCCATGGGCAGCAGTATTTCATTAGTCGGGCCATCCGGAAGCGGTCACTTAATAAAAGCAATTAATAATTACTTATCAGCTACCCATCTCTTAGCATCTTGTGAGGCTGTACAACTGTTGGAGAATTTTGGCGTAGAACCAGAAAAGGCAATTAATGTCATTAATCAAAGTACTGGCAGGAGCGGCTCTACAGAATACAAATACCCGAATTTCATTTTGACAGAAGCTTATAATTCGGGATTTTCTCTTGAACTCATCAAAAAAGATATAGGTATGGCAAATCAGCTTTTTAAGGATGCAGGTGCCGCTACTTCATTGCCTCAAATTGTCTATCAAAAATTCAGTGAAGCAAGCAATACATTAGATAAAGAAGCTGATCACACAGAGATAAATAAATTTGTCTCTGCCTATTTATTAAAAAGGGGGATTTTAAATGAAGAAAACGAAAAAGTTATTCCTGGCGGCTCTGACTCTGGTATTGATGTTCGCTCTGGCAGCCTGCGGTAATTCTGAAAAGACGGAAGGATCAGGCTCAGGCGGCGGAGCGGAGAGTGACGGAATTCAGGAGATAACCATTAAAATTTCTCACGTCGTAGCTGAAAATACGCCAAAGCACCAAGGTGCCCTAAAAATGAAAGAAGTAATTGAAGAAGAGTCAGGCGGCAAAATAAAAGTTCAGGTATATCCTAATAGCTCTTTATTTGGCGATAAAGATGAATACCAGAACCTTGTTGCAAACAATGTCCAATTCATTTTACCGGACATGTCAAAGCTTGTGGGTAACGACCCTGGATTCAATATCCCTGCAATGCCTTTCCTATTTGAAAGTGATGAGGCAGCAAATGCATTCTGGGATGGAGAAAAAGGACAAGAAATCTTTAAGCGTTTAGAAAAAGATGGTGTATTAGGCCAGGCAATGTGGCCAAATGGTGCAAAGCACATGACTAATGATAAAAAAGCGATAAAGACGCCAGAAGATTTAGATGGAATGAAAATCCGTACACAAGGCGGACAATTGCTTGAAGCTATCTATGCCAAGCTAGGAGCTGGTTCTGCTTCGATTCCTTTCGGTGAATTATATACTGCCCTTCAGCAGGGAACTGTTGATGGACAGGAAAACACATTCAGCAACATTGAATCCAAGAAGTTTGACGAAGTTCAAAAGTATATGACAATTATGGGCCATACACGTGTTGACTATGCATTGCTTACTAACACTAAGTTCTGGGATAGTCTGAACGAAGAAACAAAAGCGGTTGTACAAAAAGGTGTTGACGAAGGAACCAAGCTTGCAAGAGAATCTGCTAAACAGCTTAACGACGATGCTTTGGCAAAATTAAAAGAAAATGGGCAAGTTGAAATCAATGAGCTTTCAGAGGCTGAAATTGAAGAATTCAAGAAAGCTCTTGAACCAGTTTACAATGAATGGGCTGAAAAAATCGGCAAAGATATTATTGAGGATGCAGAGAGCAAATAACTCTTTTATTTCAAATCTAAAGAACAACCGCAGCCCTTAAGGCGCGGTTGTTTTTATGTATCCTAAGATAATTTTTTCAACCTTGTCATCAGCCGTTGTGATAAACCGTCTAAGAGAAATTTCCCTGCCGCCAGCAGGATATAGAGCTTGGAGCAGAAGTAGGAGATAGCTTAAAATAAAAAGAATCCCAGGAGCCTGGAATTCTTTTTTTATTATAGTATGAGTTAAACAGAAACCGCCTTCTTTAGCCTTCTGCAGATCTCATCTCCAACCTCTTCAGTGGATGATGTTCCCCCAATATCCGGTGTTTTAATACCATCATTTGTAACGTCCTCAATTACATCAAGAAGCTTTTTACCCAGTTCCTCTTCACCGAAGTGATCCAGCATCATTTTGGCAGTCCAAATTTGTCCAATTGGATTAGCTATTCCCTTGCCAACGATATCAGGAGCAGAGCCGTGGACAGGCTCAAACATAGATGGATACTTTCCATTAATATTGATATTTGCAGCTGGGGCAATTCCAATGCTGCCCATGATTGCCCCTCCAATGTCAGTTAAAATGTCACCAAATAGATTGCTCGCCACAATAACATCAAATATTTGCGGACGGGTTACAAAAAATGCAGCAAGTGCATCAATATGGTAAGATGCTGTCTGCACATCCAGATAATCTCCCTTAACATCATTAAAGACTTCGTCCCAGAAAGGCATGGAATGGAAGATACCATTAGACTTGGTGGCTGATGTTAAATGCCCTCTTCTTTTCTTTGCAAGTTCGAAGGCATATCGCATGGCCCGTTCTGTCCCTTTCTTTGTAAAAACAGCATTCTGGATGGCAAGTTCATCCTCACCTTTGTGAATTCTGCCTCCTACTTCACTGTATTCACCTTCGCTGTTTTCTCTTACTACGATTAAATCAAAATCATTAGGATTAACTAACGGCGATTTTAAGCCTTTAAAATATTTTGCAGGGCGAATATTAATCGACTGTTCAAATTCTCTTCTGATTTTAATTAACAGACCCCATAAAGAAATATGGTCTGGCACTAAAGCTGGGTTGCCAATGGCACCAAGAAAAATAGAATCAAAGTTTTTTAGTGTTCCTAAACCGTCTTCCGGCATCATCTTTCCGTGTTCGATATAATATTCGCTGCTCCATGGAAAGGATTGAAAATCAAATTTTAATCCTCCATGCACTTCTGCTACCGTCTCTAATACTTTTAATGATACAGGTACTACTTCTTTTCCAATTCCATCTCCAGGTATTACGGCAATTTCATATTTTTTCATGATCACACAGCTCCTTTATTTGTTTTTTGGTTGTAATTTTCATATTTGGCTATTTCCTGCTGGTATAAGTCCTCACCATTTGAGTCATATGCTACAAGCAGCGGAAAATCTTGTACTTCTAATCTTCGTATTGCTTCTGGACCAAGATCATCATAAGCAACTACTTGAACAGCTTTAACTCTCCTGCTTAAGATGGTGGACAATCCGCCAATAGCTGCAAATGAAATGGCGCCATATTTCCTGCATGCTTCCTTGACCAAATCCCTTCTTGGCCCTTTGCCGATGGTTCCTACAACTCCATATTCGTACATTGCAGGTGCATACGGATCCATTCTAAATGCTGTTGTCGGCGCTACCGGGCCTATTACCTGTCCTGGTTTTGGAGGACATGGACCGGCATAAAAGATAATCTCCCCTTTCAAGTTAACTGGCAAAGGCTCATTGTTCTCAAGCAGCTCTACCATTCTTTTATGTGCAGCATCTCTAGCCATGTAAATGGTTCCTGATAGGAGAACCGTATCGCCGATTTTTAATTTTTTTATATCTTCCTTGGTAATAGGTGTCTGCAGCCTGTATTCTGGCATTTTAAACCCTCCTATCTATTTATTCAGATAATTACTGATTTCTTTCTTGCAGCATGGCATTGTATATTTACTGCAACCGGCAATGCCGTAATATGGCATGCATAGGTTTCTATCGGCACCCAAAGAGCTGTACTGGTCCCTCCGAGGCCTTGAGGTCCAATTCCAGTATCATTAATAGCTTCTAGCAATTCCTCTTCCAGCTGTGCGATATGTGGATCAGGGTGATGAACGCCAATTTCTCTTAATACCGCATGCTTGGCCAGGGAAGTCACTTTATCAAAGCTTCCTCCTATTCCCACCCCTACAACGACTGGCGGGCAAGCCTTACCTCCAGCATCTTTAATCGTCTGCAAAACAAACTTCTTTACTCCTTCAACGCCTTCCCCTGGGAGCAGAAATTTCATGGCACTCATGTTTTCACTGCCGCCGCCCTTTGGCAGGACAGTAATTTTTATCTGATCACCTGGTACGATCTCCGTATGTACCACAGCTGGTGTGTTATCTCCTGTGTTAACGCGCAGCAGAGGATCACCTACAACCGATTTCCTTAGATAGCCCTCTCTGTATCCAGTCCTTACGCCCTCTTGGATGCTATCGAGGTAATTGCCGCCTGTAATATGCACATCCTGCCCTATTTCTACAAAAACCACTGCCATCCCCGTATCATGGCAATAAGGCATATGATTATTTTTGGCTTCATCTGCATTTTCCATCAGCTGTTGAAGAATGGACTTGCCAATAGGAGAAGCCTCTGTTTTTTCGGCACGCCTAAACCCTGCCAAAACATCCTCTGGCAAATAGTAACAGGCTTCCCAGCAAAGCTTGGCAACGCTTTCACATAAAACCTCCGCATCAACAATCCTCATCTTATCTCCCCTTTTCCCTCAATAAGCTCAATTAGATTCTTTAAATCTACTTGCGTATGTTCCTTTAAGCTCTCCGATGCTTTTTCAGGATCTCTCTCTTTAATCGCTTTAATGATATCTTTGTGTCCTTTTAGAATAATGCGGCCTCGTTCGTTACCCTCGATATTCAAAAGCCTATAATAATAGGTTAATGAATGAAGCTCATCGACCAGTTTCTTTAATCTTACATTTCCGCTAATTAAAATAATTTGTTCATGAAACTTTGTGTTCCATTTAACGATTTCTTCCTTATCATTTTTTTCGATCGAAGTTTCCGTTTCGGCTAAAATTCTTTCAAGTTCAGCTATTTGTGATTCTGTTGCCCGTTGTGCTGCAAGAGCTACAGCAGCGGATTCAAGAGCAATTCTGCAGCCATATATATCTTTTACATCCTTTAAAGTAGGCTTATATACAGTTATTTGCGACTTTTCATCCATGATCAAAAGACCCTCATTAATTAAAGTTCGAATCGCTTCTCTTACAGGGCTGCGGCTGATTGAGAATTGCTTGGCAAGCTGAGCTTCATATAGACGGTCTCCTGGCTTATATTCTCCGTGCCAAATTCGTTCTTTTATGGTTTGCTGAATTTGGAGGTAAAACGGAAGTGCCTTTTCAAGTGGTTTTTGATTCACATTTGCCCCCCTTTCGTTGTCCATTTTCAGATCTGTCGGCTGTCGACAGCTTTAATTTTATAATAGTGTAAACTATCTAAAAATTCAATTAAAAATAAATGAATTAAAAAAACACCATTCCGATTCTAATTTATTAGAATGGTGTTTCAGCGCAAGGAGGATAACTATTATTCTTCTATTTCCATTTCCTTAAATATTTCTTGAGCTGCCTTAAAACTATCCAGTGATGCAGGCACGCCACAATAGATTGCAGTCTGCAAAAATATTTCCTGGATCTCTTCTTTTGTTACTCCATTATTAATGGCACCGCGTAAATGGAGCTTTAATTCATGAGGGCGATTTAATGCCGTTAGCATAGCTAAATTAATTATGCTTCTCGTCTTTCTAGGCAAACCATCTCTTGTCCAGATTTCTCCCCAGCAATATTCAGTAACTAATTCCTGGAGAGGCTTTGTAAAACTTGTTGCGTTTTTTATGGAGTTATCAACATATTCAGCTCCTAATACTTCACGCCGCACTTGCAAACCTTCATCAAATTTTACTGTCATTATAATTCCTCCTTAGTTAACTATTTCATTTTTTAGGCTCTGCTACCTTGACTGTTGATCTTCACTCCAGGTACTTGCTTTACGCTGACAGTCATGTTTTAAAAAAAATGTGCCTAAAGCAATTGCCACAGTTTGATCTATTTCGTCTATAATCCTGCACTCTGAAACAACTGTGCTTTTCCCTAAATGAATAATTGCAGGTTTTGCATACAGCTTTTTCCCCTTGCCAGGTCTAATATAATTCATTTTTAGTTCTAAAGTGTAGACTTGGGAATCTTTCGGTATCTTGGTCATTATGTGAAAACCAATAGATACATCTGCCAATGTATAGAGGGCTCCTCCCTGGGCAACATCATATGTATTGGCATTTTGCATACCCAATTTCATGCTCATTTCGCCATTCTCTTCAAAACCAATTCCTAATAATCTGCCAGTATAATGAAGTTCTTTTTTTGAACCTTTAAGCGCTTTAATAACATGGGATACCTGATTTAATTCCTCACTCGAAAGAGTCTCAAGCTCTCTTAAAATATCACTGGCAACTGTCATTGTTTTAATTCGTCCCCCTCCTCTCTTTAAATGTTTGGCTTTGTTAAACTTTCCGGATGATTTCCGCTTAAAAAGCTCAGCAAAAAAGGTGCAGTCCGGAAGCCTCCGCAAGCAATAAGCAAGGTCTCCCTTTGACTCGCTTTTGCCGCAGACATTGAATCCGCTTCCTTGATTTGAATGCTTTTTCGAGGATCTCCCGCCTTCAGCTTCAATCAATAGGAGGCAAAACCCACCATGGGCGTTAACAGCCAAATTTTTAAATATCTACTATTAGGATACTGGATCCAATAAGAAACGTCTATACTTTTCTGAATTTTTTAATGTTTTAAATCAAATATTTTTATTACATCGAAATAAGCGTTAAAGCACTATGAAATTATTTATAAAACTGATATAATAAATTAAAAGATAGAAAAATACTATAACAATTACGTTGAGGGTGACAATTAAAATGGATATCAAACAATTAGAGGTATTTAATACAATATATAAGCATAAAAATTTTTCAAATGCAGCTAAAGAGCTTTTTATTTCACAGCCTACTGTAAGCGCTCACATAAAAAGCTTGGAGGAAGACCTGGGTTTGCAGTTATTCAACCGGAAAAATAAAGCGATGGGAAATTTAACGGATGCCGGTAAAATTTTATACCAATATTCCACGCAGATCCTTTCCCTTGTCCGTGAGGCTGAAGCATCATTGGCCAATTATAAACAAGGCCACTCAGGCTCGTTATCTTTGGTCACTTCCCATTCATTTTGTTATTGGATATTGCCTAAGATCCTTGAGAATTTCAACCAAATGTATCCGTCAGTAGACATCATATTGCATACTGAATTTACGCCAAAAATGATTGAAATGGTTTATAACCGGGAGGTGCATTTTGCAATCGCCAGAACTAGTACCCCGGACTTTAGCGACGACTTTCTTCATAGTGAACTAATTGGGCAGGATCCAGCCGTTTTTGTTGTTTCACCGCATCACCCCCTGGCTGATTCAAAAAGTGTCTCAATTGAAGAAATTGTTCAGGAAGAATTTATTGTTTACGGGAAAAAATCAAGCTTTTGGCCACAGGTTCAAGGTGCTTTTACCAATATGGGCTATACGATTAAAACCGGCATGGAACTGAATGATATTAATGCAGTTAAAAAAATGATTGAAATCAACATGGGGATTTCAATCTTGCCGCAAATTTCTGTCCAGAGTGAGCTTGAGAACGGAACGATAAAGTTGGTTAAAGTAAAAGATTTTCCTCAAATTATGAGATATTCAAATTTAATATACCAAAAAGATTTAATAATGACTGGTGCTATCGATAATTTCGTCAAATTTATTCGGGATACTCAGCCTTACTTATTGGATGGGGCTATATAAAAAATCAGGTCCCATCAACAGGGACCTGATTTTTTACCTTTTATCTGCCGTGGCCTTCGCGGTTTTTGTAATAAATCCCCATAGATCTTCCGGAGAACTTAGGATCTTTTCCCCAAGTTTCTTGGCTAAAATACTCTCCATCCCGTATTCATCACGCCAGGCCCATAATCTCCGTGTACATTGGTGGAGCGGGTGTTCATCTGTAAACCCCATCGCACCATGTACCTGGTGGGCAATACGGGACCCTTCCTGGGCTGCATCACCAAGCTGGACTTTGGCCATTGAAGCTTCTTCGGTACTGATCCCGGCATCAATATTTGTGATAATAAAATCTGCAACAGCCATTGATGCTGTTGTTTCACCAGCCAAAATAGCAAGCTTCTGCTGAACAGCCTGAAATTTGCCAATAGGACGACCGAATTGTGTTCTTTCTTTTGTATAAGTAACCGACAGCTCCAACGTTTTTTCCATTGAACCCGTCATCAGCATAACCCTCGTCAGTGTAGCCAAGTCAAAAATTTGGCTTACTTTACTATGATCAATGGCTGTTACTTCATTATCATGCAAGAAGATATGATTCAACACCACTTCATCCCGAGGGTCTCCAGCTAAATTTTCATGATTGCTGACCTGACATTCCTCCAGGCTAACATTGGCAATTTTATATTCATTCTCAAAGGTTTTACCTAAGATCGTAATCGTTTTGGCATTTCGGGCCCAAGGTACATGTTTAGCTATACCCGATAGTACCCATCCTTTATCAGTTTTATCAAAATCAATTTCGTTTTCAAAAGAAAATGTACTAATAGTATTAGTAACAGGCAGTCCACATTCTGTTAAAGCAAAATTAGAGAGAATATGTTCTGCCAAAGGCACAGGAGCAGCATAATATCCGGCAATCTTAAGCAAAGCCATAAAGTCGCCTAAATCACCGCCTGACCCGCCTTTCTCTTCATGAATGCCAACTGCATTGACACCAAGCTCTTCAAGGGTCTCCCACAGCGTTTCAGGAAATTCACCTTTTTCTGCAGACGATATTAACTCCTTCGTACATAGGTCCCTTAATACCTTGCTAACGGTATCTTCCAGCATTGACCTTATTTCACTCATCGAACACCTAACCCCCTTGCAATTATCCCGCGCAGAATTTCTGTTGTTCCTCCTCGTAAAGTAAACCCTGGTGCATGAAGAATAGCCTGAGCCAATAAGGCATCAAAACTGGAATCAGCTGTTACAGAAGGGTGGCTTGGGATCAGGAGCCGTGCAATTTTTATAATCTCATTTTCATATTCTGTTCCTAAATCCTTAACAAGTGCAGCCGCTATTTCCGGTGATTTTCCTTGCTCCAGCAAACCAGCGACACCTAAAGACATCTTTCGGAGAGTCCATAGCCTTGAAATAAGCCGCCCAACTGCAATCTTTGCATAATCACTGTCAGAATCTGAAAGCTTCCTCACTAATTCTTCTAAAAGAGGGTATGTACTCATAAACCTTTCTGGACCACTGCGTTCATATGCCAGTTCTGCCAAACTTTGTTTCCAGCCTCCTCCTTCCTCCCCTATAATCATGTCCTTTGTGACTTCAACATCTTCCATTATTACTTCATTAAAATGATGTTCTCCCGTCATTAGGTGTATTGGGCGGATTGTAATGCCTGGAGCCGACAGATCAAGCAGTATTTGGCTTAATCCTTCATGTTTTTTCTCTCCTAAAGGGGCAGTTCGCACTAAGGTGATCATATAATGGGCGTGATGGGCTCCGCTGGTCCATATTTTGCTGCCATTTACAATCCATTTATTACCCGACTTTTTAGCTCTTGTGGAAACAGAAGCAAGATCCGAGCCGGAATTAGGTTCACTTAACCCTATTGCAAAAAAGATCTCACCCTTGGCAAGCAAGGGTAAAAAGCGCTGCTTTTGTTCTTCTGTTCCATAGCGCAGCAATAAAGGTCCCGTTTGACGATCTCCAAACCAATGTGCCGCAACAGGTGCGCCAGCTGCCAACAGCTCTTCGGTCACAACAAATCGTTCTAGTGCTGATCGTTCATGGCCTCCATATTTCTTAGGCCATGTCATTCCAAGCCAGCCTTGTTCACCAATCTTACGGCTAAACTCTGCTGAATAACCGCCGAGCCAGGTATCACATTTTGGTTCAAAGCTTCCTCGGCTTCTCTCCATGCTTAAAAACTCTCGTATTTCCTTACGTAAATCTTCAGCTTCTTCAGGTAATTCAACATTGGGCAGTTTTAATTCTTTCAAATTAATGCCTCCATTCTTCAAAGAGTAAAAAGACTTATAAAAGATTTTTATCTGCCTTTAAAAACCGGTTTCCGCTTTTCCCTGAATGCAGCAAGTGCCTCATTTCGATCTTCTGTATTCAGCACTCTTTCATATGCCTCAGCTTCATAAAAAAGCCCCTCTTCGAGTGTGACGCTGCGACCAAAATTGATGGCAGCTTTTGATTCTTTTACTGACAGCGGCGCATTCTGATTTATCTCTTCTGCTAATTCTATAGCCCTTTCCAAAACTGGTCTTTCTTCAACAACTTCACTGATCAGACCGATGGATAAAGCTCGCTCTGCAGTTATCTTCTTGCCGGTAAAGATAAGCTCTTTTGCGTGCAATTCACCAACTGCTCTTAAAAGTCTTTGTGTTCCGCCTACGCCAGGGATAATTCCAATTTTAACTTCGGGGAGACTGAATAAGCTATGGGAAGCTGCTATTCTTAGATCACAGGCAAGAGACATTTCCATTCCTCCGCCTATGCATAAACCGTTTACTGCCGAAATAACAGGCTGAGGGAGACTTTCGATTTCACGATAAGTTTGTCTGGCTTTGTCCAGATAATCCTGAACCTCCTGGGGGCCCATGTTTATCCTTTCTTTTAAATCTGCACCTGCAGTAAAAGCAGTAGATCCCGAGCCTGTAATAATGACTGTTTTATATGAATCAGATTCCTTAATCTTTATGAGTGAGTCATGCAGCTGCAAGAAAGTTTCATAGTCAAGCGCATTGTAGCCATTTTCCCTATAGAGCTGTAAAATAGCCGTCTCTTCGTTTTCCTGAAAAATAATACTCAAAAATTTCACTTCCTTGAAAGACTTATTATCGAATCTTATATGATTAGATGGCTTTTACCATTCCCCCGTCAACTAAGAGGGAAGTTCCGGTAACAAACGAACTTGCATCTGATGCCAGGAAGGCAACTACCTTTGCAAATTCTTCCGGATTGCCATAGCGTCCTAAAGGAATCGTCTTCTTGGAGGCTTCTTCGACTTCCTCTCGCGTTTTCCCCTGATTTTCCGCTTTCATTTGATCCAGAAAAGCTACCCGATCAGTCGCAATTCTGCCAGGAGCTACAGTGTTTACCAGGATATTATAAGGTGCCAGCTCTTCTGCCAGGCTTTTCGCAAGCCCGACAACTCCCAAACGGAATGTATTCGATAAAATAAGACCTGGGATTGGAGTCTTAATAGAGGATGAAGCAATATTGATAATCCGTCCCCCATCTTTCTTTAAGTCAGGAAGGGCAGCCCTGATCAGCCTAACATAGCTTAGCAGATTTAATTCAAATGCGTTTTGCCAATCTTCGTCGTTAAATTTCTCAAACGTCCCTCCTGGAGGTCCGCCTGCATTATTGACTAGAATATCAACCTTTCCTAACTCTTCATTTGTTTTTCGGATAAGGGTCTCTATCTCATCAGATTTTGTTATATCGCAAGGATAATAGGATATTCTCCCTTCACCCAATCTATCAAGTTCTTCTCTTGCTGTTTGCAGCTTATCTTCATTTCGGCTCGTAAGCATGACGTGCGCGCCCTCTTTAGCCAATTCTGATGCAATCGCTTTTCCTAACCCCTGGCTTGATGCAATGACCAATGCTACTTTTCCTGCTAGATTAAGTTCCATTAAAAAAACCGCCTTTCTTTAATCCCCTAATTTTATTTTAAGCCCTGTTAACCTGCCTGTTGACTCCACTCCAAGCAACAACGAGTTTTAACATGACTATTTCTAAATCCTTACCATTCTTATTATGGCAGCCGAGTCACACAGAATTGTTCATCATGACCCAGAACTTCTGCTTTTACATGCTTTCCGGAAGCTACTTCTAAAATCTCCTGATAAATTTCATTTCCCATTTGTTCTAATGACTTCTCACCCGTCAAAACTTGTCCTGCGTTAATATCGATATTTTCCCTCATTTTTGTGTAGGTTTTCGGATTGCCTGTGATTTTTATTACTGGCACACCCGGAAACCCTGTAGGAGTTCCCCTTCCGGTTGGGAATAGAATAATTTGGGCTCCTGCTGCTGCTTCCCCCGTTGATACTTCACCATCGTGGCCAGGGGAATCGAGTAGAAATAACCCTTTCTTATCAGGCTGATGCCCATATTGAATGACACCTGAAAAAGGAGAACTGCCAGACTTTTTCATGCTGCCAAGAGACTTCTCAACGACGCTTGATAATCCGCCAGCATAATTTCCTGTAGAAATTAAGTGGGTTCTGTCTTTATTGCTTGAGTTCTGTGTCTGTCTTCTCAGTTTTTCTTCTGTGCGATAAATCGTTTCCCTAATCTCCGTTGCTACATTTTCATTAATGGCTCTTCTTGCCAGGATATCCTCGGTTCCAATTAATTCTGTAATTTCACTTAATATTGAAGAGCCTCCTTGTGATACAAGTTTATCCGAAGCTATGCCCAAAGCTGGATTTGCAATTAAGCCGGATGTCATATCAGAACCCCCGCAGTTAAGTCCGATCATCAACTCACTTACTGGAACCTCCTCTCGAAACTGTCTGGAGGCAATTTGCTGCATTTCCCTCGCAATCTTGCTTCCTTTTTGAATTGCTGCCAGAGAATCTCCTTCCGTTTGAATAACGACTGTTTCCAGCATTTTATTTGCTGGAGCAATACCTTCTGCTAATTCATAAGGAGAAAATCTTTCACAGCCCAAACCTACCACTACAACTCCGGCAAAATTGGGATTTTTCCCAATCGCTATTAGAGTTTTAGCGGTAACCTCTAAATCCTCCCCAACCTGGCTGCACCCCACTGGGTGTCTAAAATATACACTCCCTGGCACTTGATAGGCTATTCTTTCTGCTACCTTTGCCGAGCAAAAAACAGATGGGATAATGGCAATTTGATTACGGACGCCAACAGTTCCATTTTTTCTCCTGAATCCCATAAATGTATCTGCCATTATTATTTCATTCCCCTTTCACAGTACATATTATGGTTATGAATATAAGCACCCTTTTGAACACTGACCATCATTTTTCCAATTTCCTCACCATACTTTAAAACGCTTTCATCTTTTTCAATATCAAAGATTGCTAGTTTATGGCCAAAATCTATATCTTCAAGGAGCATGACCTTTTCCTCTCGGTCATTGAAGCGCAAAATACACATTTCCCCTTTTTTAAGGTCAGTTAGGGCAACAGCCACATTATCTGAAGGATCTATAACAAGAGCAGCTTTTTGAAGATTAATAGTGTTTTCCATGTTAACCTCCTAGTTAACTAAACTGGTGAACAGTTAATTTCTTTAATATGTCTCCGCTCTCGTCAAATGTCAGCTGATGGGAACCTTTTATGATAAACTTACGATTTGATTTCTTTAACTCCTCTAGAACAGGAGAAGTTGCGAATAATCGATTTAAATGGAGTGTATTAGGAATTTGGACTATTTTAATAGTCTCCCTGTCGATTTTCGGACCAAGGCTATAAATGGCTGTTTCTACTGTTTCTTTTTCTGTATCATAAATCATTGGCAGCATCGCGCGTCTTAAATATGTGGCTGTTAGTGCATTTGTGTATGTAGATTTGCGATCCATTTTGTCCACCAATCTTTGTGTTGTAAAATCAGCCAATCCAATTCCCTGAGCGTTGCCAAAAGACCGTTCTGCCAAGTCCAGGATCGCCAGTTTGCTTACAGCAGGAAATTCCGGTTCCTGTACCCCATCTATTCGCCATCTACCAATAATATTAGGATCCATTCCCGTACCGCTAAAGCACTTGCCCATTTCTTCAACCAGCAGCAGGTCAATATTATTTACTGGCAGGCTCGGCATCATGGCTTTGGAATAATGAAGAAGTTCCTCTTCCCTGGAATGCCAACTGTCCACCGTTACACCTGCTATATCAGCCGTTTCATCATATCCATTTTCTATAATGGCCAATCCCATTAAAATAGGACTATTTTGAAGAGCAAAAGATGAAACTTCTTCTATATTTTCTGCCATCTTTAAAGCGCCATCACTGTGAACAAAAGAAGCTCCCTTAATTTTCCCCAGGCCAATTGTGACCATTTTGCTCAAGCCGCTTTCCACTCTTCCTCTAAAAGCTGTGTGTGCTTTTATTCGGTTAATAACCAGGATTCCATCAGCTTGATATGCGTTTTTATCCATATAAACCGGCTGCCCTTTTGGTGTATGTCCCAAAAGCTCAACATCCATGGAAGAACGGATTTCTGCACCAACTGTTTCTTCTGTGATGCCCAAATGTTTAAGCACCTCTACCTGGCCTTCTGCTGTCGCACCCCCATGGCTGCCCATTGCAGGAACCAGAAAAGGCCTATACTCTAAATTTTTTAAAAAAGTTACTGTTTCTTTAAGAATTTGTACGATATTTGATATACCCCTGCTCCCGGCAGTAATAGCAATCTCTGCATTCTTAGGCAAATTTTCAGTACGCAGGTATTGATTTAATTCACCATGTATTTTCCCTTTTATATCGGTAAGTCTATCATCTGGAAACTGCTGTTCGATTTCAAAAAGCTCAAACATCTCTTCACTCCCTTTCAATTCAATCAGTTCCTTATTAATGGAAAAAAGTCAATCGTATACATTAAGTATAGGATATTTCTGAAAATTATGTCAATGAATTATTGAATTTCATTAATAATATATAGAATTTTATAGAAATTATTAATAAAATAAAATATAATTATATTCATAATTTTCAATTAGTATATTTAATTCTTGGCTCCATATTTAGTGGAGCTAAGGACTCTTGACTCCTTAAAAATGGATTCACATCCTTCGTGCTATGCGAGGATCTTAATCATAATCCAGAGGCATAGCGAATGAATAGGTAACCCGCAGAAACAGCCGCCGAGGAGTTCACGGAATAATTCAGTAAGTAAATTTCATTAACAAAAGTCAACAGACAAGATTAATAGGACTGAAATTTTTTAGAAAAGGAGAATAAGATCATGACAGAAGAAATTAAAAAGAAGAATTTGACCTCTTATGGGGATAAAGGGTTTAGCCAGTTTATTAGACAAGCCTTTAATAGACATTTGGGATATGACCCGGAGGACTTTAATAAGCCCGTTATTGGCATTTGCAATACAAAGAGTGAAATCAATCGGTGCCATTCCCATATTGAACCTTTAATTACTGCTATTAAAAACGGTGTTCTAATGGCTGGCGGAATCCCTTTAGAATTTCCTACTATATCTTTGGGTGAAATAAATACTAGCCCAACCACAATGCTTTATAGAAATCTTGCAGCAATGGATACAGAGGAAATGATACGTGCCCAGCCTATTGATGGGGTTGTATTAATTGGGGGATGCGATAAAGTTACTCCATCTCAATTGATGGGTGCCGCCAGTGCTGATATTCCTTCTATTCTTATTACAGGAGGACCGATGAATAAT
Source organism: Cytobacillus sp. C11.1 (assembly GCF_058145115.1). Taxonomy (NCBI): domain Bacteria; kingdom Bacillati; phylum Bacillota; class Bacilli; order Caryophanales; family Bacillaceae; genus Cytobacillus; species Cytobacillus sp. C11.1. The sequence goes on from NZ_CM176935.1 coordinate 3,942,390, forward strand.
GGCGAGTATGAGGGCCGGACGCTGGGCGCTTGTTCGGACTGCAGATATTTCTGGCAGGAATATCGCGGAGAAAAAGTAAATGATCAGGAAATTGAAGAAATCAATAAAGCGCTGGCACCTACTGCCGGACATTGTATGGTTATGGGGAGTGCCAGTACGATGGCGGTTTGTGCAGAAGCGATGGGAATGATGCTTCCTGGCGGTGCTGCCATACCTGCAACACATAACCGCAGGCTCGAGCACGCTGTCCAAACCGGGAAAAAAATTGTTGAATTAGTAGAAAAAGATATTACCCCTTCACAGATTATTACAAGGAAATCAATCGAAAATGCAATTCGAATGCTGATGGCTGTCGGGGGATCAACGAATGCCGTTATCCATCTAATAGCTATTGCAGGGCGTCTGAATATTGAACTGCCGTTGAATCTATTTGATGAATTAAGCCGAACCACTCCGTTTATCGCCAACTTGCGTCCAGCTGGCAAGTATCAAATGGAGGACTTCTTTAAAGCGGGCGGTGCCCCAGTTGTATTAAAAGAGCTTGAATCATTGCTGCATACCGATGAATTAACGGTCACTGGACAAACCATGGGTAAAAACCTGGAGAATGTCAAATGCTCAGATACATACCGCGATATTATCACACGGTTTGAAAAACCATTGCATGCTGAAGGCGGCATAGCCGTATTAAAAGGAAACCTTGCACCCAATGGAGCCGTCATAAAACCAAAGGCAGCTTCCAAGGAGTTATTAAAGCATAAAGGCCGTGCAGTCGTTTTTTCTTCATTAAAGGATCTTGAGGAACGAATCGATGATCCGGAGCTGGATATCTTACCAGATGATATTATGGTGCTGCAAAATGCAGGACCGGTAGGCGGTCCAGGTATGCCTGAGGCAGGAATGCTTCCGATCCCGCAAAAACTGCTAAAACAGGGGATACGTGATATGATTCGCATCTCTGATGCGAGGATGAGCGGAACTGCCTTTGGAACAGTTATACTCCATGCAGCACCAGAAGCAGCTGCAGGGGGTCCAATCGGACTGGTTAAAACCGGAGACATCATTGAACTCAATGTAGAAGAACGTATTCTTCAGCTGCATGTACAAGAAGAGGAATTGGCAAAGCGGCGTTCGGAGTGGCAGCCGCCATCATTTCTTGAGAGGGGCTATGCATCCCTATATCAAAAGCATGTTCTCCAGGCTGATCAGGGCTGTGATTTTGACTTTTTGCTATACAAGCCAAAAAATGATTAATAAAAATGGCTGTGCCCGTTATGGGCACAGCCATTTTAAATTAGTTCACTTTTAAATCCCTTACCGGGTTTGCCAATGTTTCGAATCCATCAATCTGGCATTCTACTACATCCCCATCCCGTATGACGACTGCCCCTGGTGTACCGGTAGAAATAATATCTCCAGGAAGAAGTGTCATAACTTTCGAATGGAAAGAAACTAAGTGCCAAGGATTAAATGTCATGTTTGAAACAATATTTTTGCGGTGCAATTTTCCGTTGATAACAGTAGAAACATTTAAATTAAGTACATTTTCAACTTCATCTGGTGTCACTAACTGCGGTCCAAAACTAAAGAAAGTATCAAAACTTTTCGAACGGGTCAAATAGCGGGGATTTACCTGTAAAATATCTTCAGCGGTCATATCTATGATCGTTGTAAATCCAGCAATGACATTTGGGGCATCTTCAATGGAAACATCCTTGCATTCTTTACCGATTATAACACCCAGCTCAGACTCTGCTGTCGTACGCTTTGATTGATGTGGTATCTTTATTGCATCATTTGGACCAATAATGGCTGTCGTTGGCTTCATGAAACTTGCCGGTTCTGTATTAGGGGCAGACTCGCTTAAGTCAGCTGCATGCTCCACATAGTTTAGTCCTATCCCCCAGATCTTTTTTGGGAATCTGTACAATGGACCATATTCAATAGTGCTTGCTGGTATCACTTCATGAAAATCTTCAATCAGGCTTTTTCCTTCTTTATTATACCAGTCTGTCAAATGTTTTAGCTGGCCTGATTCTATAATATCAAGTAAATTTGAAGCCCAATTTAAATTCAGGTTTTTATTGATGGCTTCTATTAATATTGCTCCCTGTCCAGTAATAATTGCTGCTTTCTCTTCTCCAAATCTTTTTACAGTAGCTAATCTCATAATTTCATCTCCCTATAAAATGGCTAAGCAATTAAATTGTTGCTTTTTCATTTCTTTCTTCAATTTCAATCCCTTTTTCCTTTAAAATTTTATCCACCCATGACCTTTCCCACTTTCCTTGCCCAATGGAACGGAGTATTTCTTCTTCCTTCTCCGACAATTCCGTCGCCTTTTCCAAAATAACATGGGCTTCTCCTTTAGGAACGACAACTACCCCATCATCATCACCGACAATGACGTCACCAGGTGACACGGGGACGTTTCCGCAGCTAATAACTGTGTTAATTTCACCCGGTCCTTCCTTATATGGCCCTCTCGGTGTAGATCCTTTTGCAAAAACAGGCAGCCCCAGTTTGGCAATTTGCATTCGATCCCGGATTGCTCCATCTATTACAAACCCGCCAACCCCCTTCGTTTTTGCATAGTAGGACATGATTTCACCTATGATGGCATGTTCCGTATCACCGCTTGCATCAACAACAATAATATCTCCAGGCTGGGCAAGATCCATTGCTTTATGTACAAGTAAATTATCTGATGGATGTGTCCTTACTGTCAATGCTCTCCCAGCCATGTGGACACCGGAAATATTGACTGGTTTAATAGCATAATTCATAACTCTCATTCTTCCCATTACATCTCCAATAACAGGAGTAGAAATATATTTGTAGCCATCTATTATACTCTGATCCAGCCGTCCAAAATCTTTAATTACACGATAGCCTGTGTTTCCCATCTAAACACCTCCTGAATTGAATGTTGAGGAAGGATCTTAAAGTCTAAATCATCTTGCTGATATTAGAGATTTATTTATTAGGGATGGCGGTGTTTCGCCAGATAATCCCTTTACGAGGTTTTCTGCAGCAAGGAAAGCCATTTTAGTTCTTGTTTCTGCAGTAGCTGAACCCATATGCGGCAGTGTAACGGCATTTTTTAACTTTAGGAGCGGGTGATCAGGATTAATTGGTTCTTCACTATAGACATCAAGCCCTGCCCCTGCTATTTGTTTTGTATACAAGGCCTCCACCAGCGCATCTTCATTCACGGTTTCACCTCTGGAACCATTTATAAAAAACGCGGTCTTTTTCATCAATTTAAATTCAGGATAACTGATTAAATTTTTCGTATCATCAGTGAGCGGAGTCATTAAACACACAAAATCCGATTTGGACAAAAGCTCTTTAAGCTCAGTTCTTTTTGCACCATATAGTTTCTCGGCATTTTCATTCCTGCTTCGGTTATGGTACAAGATTTCCATATCGAACCCGAGGCTTGCCCGCTTGGCAATAGCAGAGCCGATTCTGCCCATACCGATAATTCCCAGGACTTTATGATGGACATCTGCGCCAAATAAATCCTCGCCGATAAGCTTTTCCCACTTTCCATCCTTTACAAATCTATCCATTTCACAAATTCTTCTTGATGCAGAAAGCAATAAACCGAAAATGGTATCAGCCGTTGTATCTGTTAAAACATCAGGTGTATTTGTCGCCATAATTCCCCTTCGTGTAAGCTCATCCATATCAAAATTGTTATATCCGACTGATGCATTGCAGACAATTTTTAATTGAGGGGCTTTATCCAGCAATTCTTTGTTTATGCTCATACTGCTGCCGATCAGCCCTTGAGCATCGCTTAAATCCTTTAAAAACTGCGGATTTAACCAGCTGTCCAGATTTTCGTAATAGCTTACATGACAATGTTCCTTAATATAAGCAAGTACTGTATGAGGAATCTTTTTATAAATAATAACTTTTGGTTTCATATATGCTCCTTAATCATTCTTTTATAGATTGCAGGGTTATGAAATTTCGCAGGATTCTGCAAGAAGTTCAACTAAATGGACCGCTTCTGTTTTCCCATTCATTTTTTCCCTATCAATTCCCAGCTTCATTTGAAGCAAACACCCTGGATTCGTTGTAACAATCACATGCGGGGCTGTTTTCTTCATATCAATCATCTTTTCATCCAAAATTTTCATAGATTCTTTATAGTTTACGATATTATAAATTCCAGCTGACCCGCAGCACATATCTTCATTTTCCATTCTTCTTATGGACAATCCTTTAATTGATGACATTAATGCAAGTGGCTCTTTGTCTACCTTTTGAACATTCTTCATATGGCAAGAAGGCTGATAGGTTATAATCTTATCAATCTCTTTTTTAAGCGGCAATTCGAGCTTGCTTAACAGAACGCTAATATCAATACTTTTAAGAGCAAATTTGTCTGCCCTATTTTTCCATTCTGGTTCATCCTTAAGAAGATGGCCGTATTCATTCAGCATGGCACCGCACCCACCAGCATTGTTGATCAAATAATCATAGGTTACATTTTCAAATGCGGCAATGTTTTTCTTTGCAAGTTCTTTTGCCAGGTCCACTTCTCCGCTATGGCTATGAAGGGCTCCGCAGCAGGTTTGTTCGGGTATAATTGTGACTTCACAGCCTCCCGCCTGCAAAAGCTTCATGCTTAAATCATTAATTTTATGAAAAACGGCATCCATTACACAGCCGGTAAAAAAGGCAACCCGGTATTTTACTTCACCATCCGGTTTAAAAATCTGCAATCGTTTCTTTCTTTTGGCCGGACTGGGTACAGCAGGAATAACATTATCAAATGCTGCTAAATTCTCAGGAAGAATGTTTATCAACCCTGTTGAATGGGCAACACTTTTCAAGCCAGTTTTTTGATAGAACCAAAGCAAATGTCCCGCCATTGTTAAATTTTGTTTCTTTGGGAAGAACTGGTTATACACCATGTTCCTGACTGTTTTTCCCGTAAAGGACATATTCTGCGTCTTTTTCTTTTGCAGAACTTCTTTTGCTGATTCCAAAATGGCGCCATATTGAACATTGGTCGGACAGACTCTCTCACAGGCCCTGCAGCCTAAACATAGATCTATTGGCTCCATCAATTTGTCTATAGAAATTTTTCCTTCAGCAGCCATTTTTACTAGATTTATTCTGCCTCGAGGTGAATGAGTTTCCTTTTTCATTGTTTTATAAGTAGGGCAAGCTGGCAGGCAATAGCCGCATTGAACGCAATTAAAAGTTTCATTGTAGGCCAGGCTTTCAACTCCATTCATTCACTTAACACCAACTTTTGACCTTTTTCAGGAAAAATTTTCCCGGGATTCATAATATTATTAGGGTCCCAGGCCTGCTTAATTCTCTTCATCATATCAACCCCATGTTCCCCTAGCTCAAGCTCCATAAATGTGGCTTTCATGGTTCCAATGCCATGTTCCCCAGAGAGTGTTCCCCCGAGTTCAACAGCAGTCTTAAAGATTTCGCTTACCGCCTTTTCAACCCTGACCATTTCTTCCTTATCCCGTTTATCACAAATTATATTGGGGTGTAAATTCCCATCTCCAGCATGGCCAAAAACGACAAGAGAAACATCATACTTTTTCTTAATATCGTTTAATCTCTTAAAAAATTCGGGAATTTGGCTTCTCGGAACAGTAGCATCCTCTGATATTTTCGTAGGTTTTGTTTTTACAATGGCTGGTGAAACCAGTTTACGGGCTTTCCAAAGTTCTTTCGCTTCATCTTCTGTTTCGGCAATAATCGTTTGAATGGCTCCAGTACGGTCCATAATCTCTTTGACTTTGATGATTTCATCACCAATTGCAGATGGGTGGCCATCCAATTCGATTAACAGGATGGCCTCAGCATCCAGCGGCAGCCCGAGCGGCTGATAATCTTCCACAGCCCTAATGGATGACTGGTCCATTAACTCTATTTTCGAAGGAATGATCCCTGAGCTTAAAACTTTAGAAATAGCTTTTCCAGAACTGATAAGGTCGTCAAAAATGGCCATCAATGTCTCAGCAGCCGGGGGCTTTGGCAACAATCTCAAAGTTGCTTCAGTAATCACGCCAAGGGTGCCTTCAGATCCGACAATCAACTTCGTCAAGTCATAACCGGTAACGTTCTTAACCGTCCTTCCCCCAGTCCGGATAATATTGCCTTCAGGCGTTACAAATTCAAGACCAAGCACATAATCCTTTGTTACACCATACTTTAAACCTCGTGGACCGCCCGAATTCTCCGCAAGGTTGCCTGCTATTGTGGATATGTTAGAGCTGCTGGGATCAGGCGGATACATTAAACCGTATTGATTCGCAGCTTCATCAATCCTTGCCGTAATGACTCCAGGGGAAACAACAGCAATCAGATCATCTGGATCTATTAGTAAAATGTCATTCCATATCGAAACATCAAGCACTATCCCTCCATTTACCGGCAGGGGACCACCGCTTAAGCTTGATGCACTGCCTCTTGGTGTCACAGGAATTTTTTCTTTATTGGCAATTTTCATGACCTTGGAAACCTCATCTGCTGAAGTAACCTGAACAACAAATTCAGGCAGAAAGCTTCCAAATGAGGCATCAAACGAATAGCTGCAGAGATCCTCTATATTAGAAAGGATTCTATTTGGATCTGTAATAACCTCTTTTAATTGCCGATAAATATTATCTGCATTTTCCAATGGATATCTCCTCCAGAAAGAGGGAGCCAAACATTAGCTGCAAATATAACCGCAGCTATGTTTTAGTGCTCCCATATCAAATAAATCTCTTAAGCAGCTTATCTTTCATGCTTTCACTCAATGTAAAATCACCCTGCCTCAACATATTTGTTCCCGAGCCCTTAGGGAGTGATTCGGTTAAAGTTTTTCTTTCATTTTTGTATAAAACTCCAGTAAACATGCTGGATGTTTCTTCAACTATATTAAAAGCCATGCCTCTGTTAGAAGGATCGTACCCCTCTTTATCATCCAGATTTACAAGGTTCTTCTTAAAAAACTCATAAGTTAATATTTTATTAAATGTGACACAAGGGCTAAATACATTAATAAAAGAAAATCCTTTGTGCTTTATCCCTTGTTCAATCAGAGACATCAGCTGTTTTACATCTCCTGAAAAAGCTTGTGCAATAAAGCTTGACCCCGAAGCCAGAGCCATTTGCAAAGGGTTAATTGGCTGTTCTGGATTCCCGCTCGGGCTTGACTTTGTTTCCATGCCCTGAGGACTGGTAGGCGACATTTGCCCTTTTGTTAATCCATAAATCTGGTTATCCATTACGATATAGGTGATATCAACATTCCTCCGTGCAGCATGTGCAAAATGGTTTAGGCCGATACCAAAGCCATCGCCGTCCCCACCTGCACAAATAACATTCATATCCGGATTGGCGAGTTTTACACCTTGGGCTACAGGTAACGCTCTTCCATGCATGGTATGCATACTATACACATTCACATAGCCCGAGATCCTCCCCGAACAGCCAATACCAGATATTAAAGCCATATTCTCAGGTTCAATATTAAGATTCACAGCGCTTTTTTGAATGGCAGCAAGAACCGAAAAATCACCGCAGCCGGGACACCAATTTGGTTTAATATCCATGCGGAATTCTTTTAAGGTAGACATTTACACCAGCTCCTTGCAAAAATTACTGATATCAGAAGGCTTAAAAGGCCTGCCATCAAATTTTGACAGTTTTTGAATCTTAGAATGGTCAGATATATGCTGCTTAATAACATTAGCCAGCTGGCCAGTAAAGTTATTTTCGACAACAATTACCTGTCTGGCCTTATTAGTCAGTCTTTCCAATTGATCTGCAGGAAATGGATGCAATAAACGGATCTGAGCCAGACCTGTCTTAATCCCCTTCATATTGAATTCTTCACAAGCTTCTTTGATCGCGCCATATGTTGAGCCAAAACCGATTATTAAAAGATCTTCACCATTACCTTCTGTTTTAATATCTTCTCCCAGAGTTGCCGTTTCGATCTTATTCATTCTTTTGATCATCATCTTTTCCCGATTTTTATAATCTTCTGTTGGGTGCCCGGTAACTCCATGCTCTATTCCAGTTGCATGGTGTGTTCCGTTTTTTTGTCCCGGGATGGTTCTTGGTGAAATGTGGTCTTCGGTAAATGCAAATCGGTCAAAAACGACTTTACCTTGTTCCGCTAATTCTTCATCAGTTACTCTCTTTCCCCTGTCCATCTCAAACTTGAGGGGATCCAGTGCTTCAGCACTTTGTTTGGATGTAGCCAAGACAAGATCTGCTGCGATAAGTACTGGGCATTGATACTTTTCTGCCAGGTTAAAAGCTGTGCCCATATCATACATGGCTTCCTGGACAGTACTTGGAGAAATAATAATCCTTGGTATTTCGCCATGTGTTCCTCCAAGCATTGCTGTTAAATCGCTTTGCTCCATTTTAGTAGCAAGTCCGCTGCTTGGGCCTCCCCGCTGGGTATCAATTATTACTAGGGGCACCTCTATAGCTCCGGATAATCCTATGGCCTCCTGCATCAAGGATATCCCTGGACCAGAAGTCGCTGTCATTGAACGGGTGCCTGCAAAGCTTGCACCAATTGCCATTGCAATGGAACTTAATTCATCTTCAGCCTGAACAACAACCCCTCCAAACTCAGGCATCATTTGAATTAAGTTTTCAAGAACCTCAGAAGCAGGTGTAATCGGGTAGCCAGCCATAAAACGGCAGCCCGAAGCAATTGCTCCAATTACCATGGCCTCGTTTCCTGATAGGAACATATTTTTAGAATTCATTACAGGACCAAGCGGAATGGAATATAAGTTTTTCTCTTGGATAAAAGCATATCCTTTTTCAAAGGCTTCGATATTTAATTCTGCTGTTTTGGTTCCTTTTTTTATAAACCGCTCTTTAATAACCTGATGAAAGACACTTCCAGAATGATTATTTAAGGCGCAAATCATTCCTAAGGCAACCATATTCTTCATAATTGGGCTCCCCAATTCAGATGCCAATTCCTGAAATGGAGCCTCAATCATAATAACTCCATCTTTCGGCAAAGGCAGGCTATCCGATTTGACGCTCTTTGAATCAAATAGAATAATACTGTTGTTATCCATTTGCTCAATATATAAATCTATGGAAGCTTTATCAAAAGCGACAAGAATGTTCACTTTTTCAGCATTTACATAAACTTCTTTTCCGCTGCTGATCCTCAAATTAAAATCCGAATGGCCCCCTTTAATCCTTGATGAAAAATTACGGAACCCGTATAAAGAGAAACCCATTTGACTTAAAACTTTGGTTAGGATTTCACCGACACTTTCGATGCCTTCCCCTTGCTCACCGCCAATAACAATTGTAAGCTCCTCCACGTTCTTCCCCCTTATGGATACTGGATATTGTATCCCCTTTTAATTTCTAAAAACTATTAATCAACAGCGCCCTTTCCGCCATCTACATTGACCGATGTCCCTGATACGTATGAGGCTGCATCAGAAACTAGGAACGCAATTACTTTCGCTGCCTCTGAAGTCTCTCCTATCCTTCCAAGCGGAATCTCGTGTCTGGGATCCGTCGAGAACTCTTCCCATGTTAAGTGGCTTGCATTCTTTTTCCACTTCTTTTCTTCGATCTGGCTGCTGCGGATTAATCCAATACAGACTGTATTAACCCGAATGGAGTATTTCCCAAGATCTCTGCTCATAGCTTTAGTCAACGCAATCCCTGCTGCTCTGGTAACCGATGTAGGAAGGGACGAAGCAGGTGGTGCTTTTCCGATTACTGCAGTAATATTAACAATGGCTCCCCCGCCGTTTATTTTCATATGCTTAACGGCCGCTCTTGAACAATTTATCCCTCCGAACAGCTTTAAACCGAAATCTTCTTCCCACATTTCTGCATTTACCTCTTCAAAAGCATGTGCAGACGATGTTCCTGCATTATTTATCAATATATCAATAGCCCCATAATGGGATACGGTTTCTTCAATTAATTTTTGGCAATCCTCCGCTTTGGAGACATCAGCCTGAATAGCCAAAATTTCCTCTCCGGTCTCCTTATAAATGAATTGGACAGCTTCATTTAAAGCTTCTATTCCCCGTCCGCAGATTGCCACTTTAGCTCCTTCATTTACTAGCTGAAAAGCGGTTTCATAGCCAATTCCCTTGCTTCCGCCTGTGACAATGGCTACCTTTCCCTTTAATCCTAAATCCATCCTACAACTTCCTTTCATGGTTTATAAGAGTTAAAGTTAGATAATTCCTTCTTCTCTTAATCTTGCAATCTCGCCCTTGCTGATTCCCAGCTCTTTCTCCAGAAATTCTTCTGTATGTTCGCCTAATAAAGGAGGGTGATTTTTCGTTTGTATTTTCAGCCCTGAAAACCTAATTGGGCTCTTCACCAATTTTATGGTACCAAGTGTTGGGTGTGATACCTCTTCCACCGTTTCCCTTGCTTTAACTTGAGGATGTTCAAAAACCTGTTCAATGTTATTAACCGGTCCGGCTGGTACACCCGCATCCGAGAGTAAATGAAACCAATCATCAGCCGTTTTTCCGGAAAAAACATCCTGTATTTGGCTTGTTAATTCTTCACGATTTTCAATCCGTTTGTTATTTGTTTTATACTTTTCATCTTCTGCCCACTCTGAATGCCCTAAAACATCGCAAAGCTTTTTATATAATCGATCATTTCCTGCACATACCATCAACGGTCTGTCCTGGCATTGAAAAACCTGATAAGGAACAATGTAGCTATGGCTGTTTCCAATTCTTTCAGAGATGGATCCTTTATTTAAATAGCTGCTTGCGATATTTGCAAGGGAGCTTAATTGAACATCCATTAATGAAATGTCGATATGCTGCCCTTCTCCTGTATGATCTCTTAACCTTAGGGCAGAAATGATGCTAATGGCAACGTATTGAGAAGTCATTATGTCAACAACAGGAACTCCCACCCTTGTAGGTTCTCCATCAGGGAAACCGGTGACATCCATAATTCCTCCAATAGCCTGAATCACGGGGTCAAATCCAGGTTCATGGCTATAAGGGCCTGTTTGGCCGTATCCTGTTACAGAGCATAAAATGATGCTTGGATTTTCTTTTTTTAGTTCTTCATATCCAAGGCCCATTTTTTTCAATGTTCCGGTTTTAAAATTTTCTAAAACAACATCAGCGTCCTTAACCAGTTTTAATAATAATTCTTTTCCTGTTTTATCCTTCAGGTTCAGTGTAATGGACCTTTTATTTCGGTTGGCACACATATAATAAGTGCTTTCTCCCTCAATAAAAGGTACCCAATCCCTCATGCTGTCTGTTCCTTTTGGAGATTCAATTCGAATAACATCTGCTCCCAAGTCTCCTAAAATCATTGATCCGCCCGGACCAGCATAGACCCTTGATAAATCCAGTACCTTTATATCCTCTAATGGCTGTTTCATGTGTATTCCTCCTATGTAAAGTCTGTTTATATTAATTTATGGAACGAAGAGTCATTGTCTCAGCAATAACTTTTGATCAGATTCAGGAAAGATTTTTGCAGGATTCAGTATATTATTAGGATCCCATGCCCGCTTAATTGATTTCATTAATTCAATCCCTTCTTTACCCACTTCCAGATCCATAAAGGGTGCTTTCATCATTCCAATCCCATGTTCACCGGAAAGGGTTCCTCCCAATTCCACTGCGGATCTGAAAATCTCTACAACTGCTTTTTCGGCTCTTTCCATTTCCTCCTGATTACGTATATCCGCCACAATATTTGGGTGAAGGTTGCCATCACCTGCATGGCCGCAGACCACTAAGCTGACATTGTATTTTTCCCTGATCTCTTTTAATCTCCTAAACATCACAGGAATTTGGCTCAAAGGAACGGTTGCATCTTCCGATATTTTAGTAGGTTTTATACGAGTAATGGCAGGAGACAGTAATTTTCTTGCTTTCCACAATTGGCTGCTTTCTTCAACGGAATCGGCTATTTTAACCATCTTGGCTCCAATCTCCCAGCACTTGTCGGCTATTTCCATAATTTCATCCTTTGTTGCCGAGGGATGCCCGTCGACTTCTATTAAAAGAACAGCTTCCGCATCAAGAGGAAGCCCGCTGGGTGAATATGCTTCAACTGAATGAATACATCCCTGGTCCATAATCTCCAGTTTTGAAGACAATAGTCCGGAAGTAAGGATTTTGGAGACCGTTTCCCCTGCTGTTTCAATATCTGCAAATGCAGCAAGAAGCGTTTCGGCGGATTTTGGTTTAGGAATAAGTTGAAGGATAGCTTCAGTAATAATTCCAAGGGTTCCTTCTGATCCAACCAAAAGTTTAGTAAGGTCATAACCAGTTACATTCTTCATCGTCTTTCCGCCTGTCCGGACTATCTCTCCTTTAGGGGTCACCACTTCCAAACCTAGAACATAATCTTTTGTGACACCATATTTCAAACATCTTGGGCCTCCGGGATTTTCCGCCAGATTGCCGCCTATGGTGCATATGGATGAAGAGCTCGGGTCTGGCGGATACATTAAACCGTATTGTTCGGCGGCTTTGTGAATATCTGCAGTGATAACACCAGGTGAAACAATAGCAATTAAATCATCAGGGTGAATTTGCAATTTGCTTTTCATCTGGGATAAATCCAAGACAATCCCTCCCTTTACAGGTAATGGTCCGCCTGATAAGCTAGTGGATTGTCCCCTGGGATAAATGGGGATTTTATTTTCATTAGCAAATTTAACAATGCTGGAGATTTCACTTGTATGGAGAGGCTGGATGACCACTTCAGGTTTAAAGCTGCCAAAAGAGGCGTCAAACGAATAACTTAATAGATCAATCTCCTCAGTCAAAATACGGTTCCGATCAGGGATGATCCCATATAGCCCTTCAAGAAGATGCGAGTCTATTTTTCTATATGTCATATCGTTCCCCCCTCTTTTATCATCCAAGTTTGGCAGCTGCACCCTAATCTGGCAGCATTATTTATTACACTTCACTTTCCTGCTTAAAATTCTATCTTCCGCCGCTGACTGTTATGATTTCACCCATCATATAATCAGCTGAGTCTGAAGCCAAAAAAGCGACTACTTTGGCTATATCTTCAGAGGTTCCTGCACGGCCAATGGGGATTGTAGGGACAATACGGTCAATTCTCTCCTGTGTTGAATATTTATCCTGAAAAGGTGTAAGGATAAATCCAGGTGCAATTCCATTAACTAATATTCCGTGTGGGGCAAATTCCTTTGACAAGCCAATGGTCAGTGTGTTGACAGCTCCCTTTGCTGATGCATAATGGATACTTTCCCCAGGACCTCCAAGCCTTGCGGCTACTGATGAGATATTTATTATCCTGCCTGTCTTGCGGGGCACCATATGCTTTAGAACTGCCTGTGAGACGAGGAATACACTTTTTACATTGACATCGTAAGTTTTTTGCCAAAGCTCTTCATCAATATCTAAAAAAGAACTGCGTTTTATAGCTGCTCCTGCGTTATTTACTAATGTATCGATCTGGCCAAAAGCATTTAAAGTTTCTTCTACCAATCTCTGAACCTCTTCCTTAATGGTTACATCAGCTTTAACGATAAGACACTCACTGCCGGCCTGCTCGACCAATTGCTTTGTCTTTTCGGCGCCTTCAGCATTTGAATTATAGGCGGCCACAATGGCGTACCCTTTCTCAGCCAGTATTTTTGAGGTGGCCTGCCCGATTCCGGAACTGCCTCCTGTAATTAATGCCACTTGTTTAATTTGATTTTCCATCAAGAGCCTCCAATTTCTGTTATTCAGAATTTTATGGCTGCAATTTTATTGCAGCCATAAAAGTTTGATTTTATCCGGAGATGTTGCTCGTTGTTTCTCCAACATCTGCGGTAGACTTTTCTGTTATACTGGATCCGGTCATTTTTTGCCAAATGGCAATGACAACTAATATTGAAATTCCAGTAATATCTGTTATCAGACCCGGATCAACCATTAAAAAGCCAGTAACCAGCAGGCCAATTCTTTGAACTAAGTTTGTCTTCGTAATAAACCAGCCCTGTAATCCTGCAGCAATGCACACAACCCCTACAGTAGCTGTTGCCATGGCAACTAAACTTGCTGAAACTGTTTCTCCATTAAATAATAGAACAGGGTTGTAGAGGAAAAAGAATGGCAGGATAAATCCAGTTAGCCCAATCCTTACAGCTTCCATCCCTACTTTGTTAGGCGCAGCACCTGCTAGTCCTGCCGCAGCATATGCAGCCAAAGCAACTGGCGGTGTAATGTTAGATAATCCTGCATAGAAGAATGCAAACATATGAGCCGCTAAAGGAGGCACTCCCAGCTTCACTAAAAGCGGGGCAGCAATTGTTGCTACAATGATGTACGCGGCAGTTGCTGGAATCCCCATGCCCAATACAATACTAATTAACATTGTCAAAAGGGCAGCAAGGAATAAATTATCTCCTGCTAATGCCAGAATATTATTTCCTAGTGTCAATCCCAAGCTTGTTAAAGAAATTGTACCTACGACAACACCTACAATTGCACATGCTATCCCAACTGCTATTGCGCCTTTACTTCCCTCTACAAGTGAATCTACAATGGTTTTAAAAGTCATCCTGGTGGATTTGCGCAGCCAGCTTGCTATTACAGTGGAAATCAATGCAAATACTGCAGCATATAAAGGCGTCACTCCGGTGCTTAATAGAACGATCAATATAACAAGAGGGATAAGAAGATGTCCGCCCTCTTTAAGCACTTTCATCATATTTGGAATGTTTTCCTTTGAAATGCCTGTCAGCCCAATTCTTTTTGCTTCAAAATGGACTACCATAAAAACCGTTACATAATATAGTAATGCAGGAATGATGGCAGCAAGCATAATAGTTCTATATGGAACCCCTAAAAATTCTGCCATAATAAAACCGGCTGCCCCCATAATCGGTGGAGCAAATTGGCCACCTGTCGATGCTACAGCTTCAACTGCAGCAGCAAACTTTGCTTTATAGCCAGTTTTTTTCATTAGGGGAATTGTTACCGCACCGGTTGTCACAACGTTTGCTACAGCACTTCCGTTAACCATCCCCATGAAGCCGCTGCCGATAACGGCTACCTTTGCAGGTCCGCCAGCAGTCCAGCCTGCAATAGATAGAGCAATATCATTTATAAAATCAGTGAAGCCACTGTTCTTTAAAAATGCACCAAATAAAACGAAGAGAAAGATATAAGTGGCAGATACCCCCAGAGCGATGCCAAATAATCCCTGGCTGCCCCAGAACATAATGTCTGTTACACGTTCAAAGCTAAAGCCAACATGACCCAACGCACCCGGAATATAAGGACCCAGGAAGTTGTAAACGAGAAATACAGCACAAATGATTGTAAGCGCATTTCCTACTACACGGCGGCTGGCTTCAAAAACAACAAGGATTCCGATTGCTGCCATGTAATAATCCATTTCTACATGTATGCCAAATCTTTCTCTGGCAAAAGTGTCATATGTTAACAGCAAATAACCAATAGAAATTATGGTCAGCAGTATACAGATCAAATCCCATACCGTCGGCAATTTTCGGCTATTGGCAGATTTTTTTGATCCCGGGTAAATTAGAAATGCCAGTATCAGAAGAAAACCAAGATGCCAGGCACGCATTTTTATTGCTTCTAATATTCCAAAGCTGCTCGTGTAGAGCTGAAAAATCGACCAAATAATCAAAATACCTGTAACTACCTTTGCGGTTACACCAAGATAATCTCTTGTTCTGAATTCACTATCATATTTTTTTAGTAATTCTTCTTCATTAATTCCTTTGCTGGTTTGCTGGCTCACTTTTCATTCCTCCTTATTAGACAAAGTTTTTAGGTTTTTTCCTTATTAACAAATGTCCCTGTTGCAAATGCCACCATTTTGTCTTGTTCATCATAAATTTCACTTTTGCAGATTGTTACAGTTTTTCCATTCTGGATTACCTCTCCTTTTCCAATCAGAATCCTGCCTGTTGCTGGCCGTAAGTACTGGATTTTCATTTCAGCAGTCACAGAAAAAACATGGTCTTCCAAAACAGAATTAATGGCTGAAGCCATCGTAGCATCCAAAAGAGTTGCTAATATCCCGCCATGGACTTTTTCGAAGATCTGCAGAAATTCATTTTTTACAGGCATGGAAACCTTTGACTTTCCGCTTTCAGCATATTGCAGTTCAAGACCAATATGATTCCATACCGGCGAAGATGAGAGCGTTTTCAATTTTTCAGTTAACATCTTGAAACCACCTTTTAATATTCTCATTTTCAATAATTCTCTTTGTTTTATTTAATTTTATAATAAAAGATAGATAAAAATCCATAATTATTTAAAAATTATAATAATTTTATATATTTTATTTTTTTAAAATTTTACAAATATAACTTTTATAATGACTTCTTGATTTCCTTCCCAATAGTGTTTCTTAATATTTCATTGCTTCCGCCTGCGATTTCATAAGATTTTGCATCTCGTAAGTAGCGGCCAAAAGGGGCATTTATAGTTGTACCATAAGCCCCGCATACTTGAATAGCATCAGAGCAGACCTTTGTAGCCATTTGTCCGGCAAATAGTTTCGCCTGGCTGGATTCAGATATAGAAGCTTTTCCAATATCATGTAAGTAAGCAGCCTGATAGGTTAATAGTCTGGAAGCATTTATATTCATAAGCATGTCTGCAAACATCCACTGGATGCCCTGAAAATCAATTACGGACTGATCAAATGCTTTTCTGGATGACACCCACTCCAAGCTCTGTTCGTAGGCTGCCCTGGCAATGCCTACACTGATAGCAGCTGCTGCAGTCCTGCTATTATTAAGTGTAATGACGGCTTGCTTAACCCCTTTTCCTTCCTCTCCGATAAGACAATAATCCGGAACAGCGACATTTTCAAAATATGCATCCACATGCGGCCCATTGCGAAGGCCTATCGTTTGTGAATTATCGCCAATTTCAAGGGTTATTCCTGGAAGGCCACGGTCAACTGCAAAGATCGATACCCCTTTTTCTGTTTCGGCCAGCAAAATAAAAAATTCGGCTGCAGAGCCGGATGTAATAAATGTTTTTTTGCCATTTATGATCCAGCTCTTGCCCTGTTTCTCTGCTTTTGTATCAACACTTCTGATATCCGATCCTCTTTTGGATTCTGTTAAAGAATATGAAGCAATTAATCCTTCCCTAAAAAGCGGAAGATAATGGCTCTTAACTTTTTCATTTCCAAACAACATGAGCATGGTTTCAGCCTGAAAAATAGTAATCAGTGATATAGCTGTTGCTGCACAGCCGTAAGCCACCTCTTCCATTAAAATACATGTATCGATTTTGGTACGATTTAAACCATTATATTTCTCAGGGACTGTCAGAGCTGTAAAACCCTGTGCGGCCATTTCTTTAATAATCTCTCTTGGATACACATCCTCGCGGTCTCTCTCATCCGCTGTAGGAATTATTTTTTCTCTTGTAAAATCCCGAATTTCATTCTGAAATTTAAGCTGCTCCCCAGTCAATTGAAGTTTCAAGCTATGCACCTTACTTTCGTTTGTTTTTCATTTGTTCCAGTAAAGCCATATATTCATGTGTATCTGTTACAACAGCCATATGCGAGGATACCATATCCAGGTGGTTCCTCAGACTGACTTTGTTATGGTTTTTTACAAGCCTTTTAATCATCCTTATTGCATTCTGTGGCTTTGAGCATAAGACCTTTGCAAACTCCTGTGCCTTATCCAACACTTCATCCTTCTCATATACATAATCGACAAGCCCGATCTCTAATGCCTTCTTTGCATTTAATCTTTCTCCTGTCCACAATAACTCCAGTGCTTTTGATTCTCCCACAATTTTAGGAAGGAAGTATCCGCCGCCATCTCCCGGCACAAGGCCCAAATGGATGTAGCCTTCTCCCAGTCTTGCATGGTCAGCACAAAAACGAATATCACACATGAGTGCCATATCCAGCCCGGCGCCAATGGCATCGCCATTTATGCATGCAATTACCGGCTTATCAATTTCTTCTAATAATAGAGGAATTTTTTGAATGTTTTCCCATAAAGAAGCTTTTCTCTTAACGGCATCACCCCATAAATCCTCTTTAGGGTCTCCTATAAAGCCCTCTCCATTTGATAATGCTTTAATATCTCCTCCTGCAGAGAACGCCTTCCCTGTACCTGTTAGGATAAGAACCTTTAAATTATCATTCTCTTTAAATTCCACTAGTGATTTATACCAGTCAGCAATCATCTCGTGGCTAAATGAATTTAGAAAATCCGGCCTATTTAATCTAAGCACGGCAATTTCTTCTGTAAGATTTTCAAATACAACATGATTATTTTCCATTATAAAAACTCCTTTTTATCTGCTTATTGTTTCTTCCCTGTCCCATACATGTTTAATTCCATCATCTATAAGCACCTGGAGCTTAATTTTTTCTGATGATGTTTTCTCAAAGGCCTCCCTGATTTCCAAGTATCTTGGAACCATATGGGA
The DNA here is from genome assembly GCF_058145115.1 of Cytobacillus sp. C11.1. Taxonomy (NCBI): domain Bacteria; kingdom Bacillati; phylum Bacillota; class Bacilli; order Caryophanales; family Bacillaceae; genus Cytobacillus; species Cytobacillus sp. C11.1. The sequence goes on from NZ_CM176935.1 coordinate 3,960,842, forward strand.
CGGCAGGTTTTCCAGCAGCCACATATATAATTCCTCAATAGTAACCTCTTCTCCTTTTCTGCAGACAACACTTAATTTAGCCTCTTGTCCGGCAATTTCATCAGGAATCGGCACGACTGCGTTTTCCAGAATACTTGGATGCTGCTGTACAATATTTTCTATGTCATAGGCGGAAATATTTTCTCCTTTTCTCCGAATCATATTTTTCTTTCTTCCCTTGAAATAGAAGAAACCATTTGGATCTTTTTTAGCCAAATCACCTGTGTGGAACCATAAATTCCGCATAGCTGATAATGTGTTTTTCTCCATATTAAAATAGGAAGTGAACATCGAAAAAGGAACTTTGGGGCGTACAACAATTTCCCCCACTTCCCCAGCAGGCAATTCGCAGTCATGATCATCAAAAATTCGAATGTCATATAGTTCACGCGGCTTGCCAATGCTCCCCATCTTTGACTCTTTAAAGGAATTCATAATAGCAAAACCGCCAATTTCAGCCATCCCATATCCTTCAATTATTCGGGAGTTTGTTTTCTTCTCAAGGCTTCTCCAAATGTCCTCTGGTGCACCGCCGCCATAAGCCGTCCTCAAACTGGTGCGAACCTTTGGCGGTGTCACTTTATCCAATATGCTTAATACTGTCCCAACATAGGTAAAAAGGGTAACATGATAATGGTTGACCGTATCCCAAAAAGAAGAAGCTGAAAATTTCCTTCCCAAAACGACAGTCGCGCCATTTAAAAGCAAAGCGGGTATGCCCATTAATTGGGGATTGGCATGAAAAAGGGGTAAAAATAAATATAAATTATCAGTCTGGTCCATTCCGACTGCTTCTCCTATATCTCTGCCCGATAATACAAAAGTTTCGTGAGAATTCACAACTCCCTTAGCGGGACCGGTTGTTCCTGAAGTATAAACAATCGTTAGAGGCCATCCAGACTGGAGATTATATTCGATTAAGCCTGGATCAACTTCATTTTCGTTTAATAAACGATTAAAATGGATCATATTGATTTCACTGCCTGTTATTTCTTTATCCGACACAATTATTAAACGATCAATATCCATATTAAGTATGGCAGGGAGAAACTCTTCCTCTGTTATGATTGCCATGCTTTCACTATTTTTTAATTGATGCTTCAATAAGGGACCTTTTAAACGCGTATCAATCGTTACAGCAATTGCACCAATCTTCGCCAATGCAAACCAGCTCCAAATAAACTCTGGCCGATTTGATAGAATAATGGAAACATGGTCACCTTTCTTAATTCCACTTTTTAGAAACCCGTTTGCCAGCCTGTTCGTAATTTTCCACATGTCTGCATAGGTATAGCATGCTTCTTCAAATCTCAAAAATATATTGTGAGGATAATTAATATTTCCAGCCAGAAGAAGTTCATTAAAATTCATGTTAACCGGCCTCCTTTCATTTAATCAGGCACCGGGGGTAATGGCATCCACTTCGACCTTGAGATATTCAAGGCATTCAATTACAACTCTTTTGCCCGCCCTGCTCAATGCGTCATATGTCAGCCCAGCAATGTGCGGGGTTGCAATAAAGTTATCAAGGGAAAATAATGGTGAATGGTAGCAAGGTTCTGATTCCTGAACGTCAAGTCCTGCGAAACGCAGGTGATTATTACTTAAAAATTTATATAATGCATCTTCATCAATAATCCCGCCTCGCCCAGCGTTTAGCAGTACGGCATCCTTTTTCATCTTTTGCATTTCTTCTTCGCCAATCATATGAAAAGTTTCATCTGTAAGGGGAGCATGGATTGTTACAACATCCGATTGTGCCAGCAGTTCTTCAAGAGACACTAATTTTGCTCCGCCAGCTTGTGCTTCTTTTTCATCAATGTATGGATCATATGCCAATACTTTCATATTAAAACCATTCTTCAAAATAGCACTTACGTTTTTTCCAATATTTCCAAATCCAATAATCCCAACTGTTTTGCCGTATAGTTCCAAAGCAGAAGTGAATCCATGTTTATTCCAGATAGACTCTTTCATTTGCTGATAGGCAAGAAGGATATGCCTCATTCCACACAAGAGCAGAGAAACAGTATGTTCTGCCACAGATGCCGAGTTGACGCCTGGCAGATTTATTAACTTGATCCCTTTTGAAGCTATGTAGTCCTGATCAAACTGATCAAGTCCGACAGATGCAATTCCTATTACTTTTAGCTTTCCGCTGTTTTCCAATAATGGTTTCTCAATTCTGCCTGTTAAATGGGTTGCACGGCCAAGCAATATATCATAATTCCCTACTATGGCAGCCAGTTCCTCCTGTGATAGACCGTGTTTAATGTCTACTTCACAATATTGTTTTAAAAGGGTGATACCCTCCTCATGAATGTGGTCTATGACTAACGCTTTCATTTATATCCCCCTCTATATTATGTTTTTCGAAGTTTTCTAAAAAAATATTCTGAATTCCTATTTTACATTTGGAGCCATGAGTTTTATGATTAAAATACAATCTGTTAAGACTGTATAGAGAACGTCACTTCCCTATACAGTTTTTTATTTTCTATTAATTTAAGAAGCTCGAAAATTTATACGACAGTACAGCAGGATCGTCATTTATAAAAGGATTCTTTTGATTCTCCTGATTAATTTTTGCATGTATTACAATAGGTCCATCCTCTTCGATGGAATTCTGAACCGCCTTTTCAAAGTCCTCTGCATTATCTGTCTGAATCGTTTTTAAATTAAAACCTTCTGCTACTTTAGCTATATCAATGCGGCTGGCCAAAGAGCATTGCCCTCCGGTCGATGCAAAGCATTCATTATCAAAAACAATCAGCATCCATTTGCGCGGGTTCAAATAGCTTGCTGATGCCAAAGAATTGGGGTTCATTAGAACGCCGCCATCCCCTTCTATGCCAATACACTTTTTAAATCCTTTCTTTTCTAAAGTCAAGCTGACACCTATTGCAACAGATGGAGTTAAGCCCATGGTGTCCACCATATATAAATGGTTATCCCGTCTTCCAAGACTTGCCCACTCTCTCGAAGTATTCCCGCAAGAAGAAATTACAGGTATATTCTCTGTATATTTAAACAGGATTTTAAGAGCATCCAGTCTGGACATCATTGTTCCGCACCCCCTTTAATATTGAACATAACAATAATCGGACGATGTGTATCCTTGGCGTACTTAGCCCCTTGCTTAATGGCTGTACTCCATTCTTTCAAGGGAACACGATAATCAAGTTTAAACGTTTTAATTCCTGCTGCATCCAAAATCTCCGGCAGAGGTTCTGAAAACAAATTAACTGCCGAATTAATCTCACCGAATCCGCCTCTGCGAGTAACCAAAATAAGCATAGGAACATGATAGGCCTGGGCAAACGTGGTTATGGCCAGAAGTGAATTCCCGATACCGGTATCCTGGATAAGCATTATTGGAAATTGTCCGCCTAAACTGATCCCTGACGCAATTCCTATTCCATCCTCTTCCCGGCTGATTGGGAACGAAGTTATTCCATTCGAGTTCTCAAAGTGTTCAATAACCTTGCCAATCGTGCTGCATGGCAAAGTCAGCAAGTAATCAGCCCCTGTGTCTTCAATCCCTTTAATGATTTCTTCACATGCTAAATCCTGAAATGCTGACATGTTAATCCCCCTTTACCATTTGCTTGGCGGCAGGATGCTGGTTATTTCTTCAATTGATGCGCCGCTTTCAAAAAGCCTCACTACTTCATCTTCTCTTTTGGTGGCATTAATCGTCTTCTCTAAAACTTCTTCTGCTTTGGTTCCTGGAACTACCACAACCCCACTGTCATCGGCAATAACCAAATCACCTGGATTTACCCTGACACCTGCGATTGAAATGGGCCCATTGATTTCCATTGCCTCTACTCGATACTTTCCTGTAATTGGAGTTTGGCCAGTACTCCAGACCGGATAATCCAATTTACGAACGGTATCAACATCTCTTACACCGCCATCTACTATATTCCCTGCCATTCCCCATTGTTTTGCAACGAGGGTTGATAGTCCTCCCATTACAGATACATCTCCCAGCGCAGCTGCATCGAATACTGCTACATCTCCCTTTTCTGCAACGGCATATACGTCTCTGTCCGCAAGCTTTGCCCGTTCCATATTGTAATAACCATGATCGGGAGTGTTACTTTCAGGAATATAGCGGATGGTAACGGCAGGACCGACTATCTTTTTGCCTGTTATAATGGGGCGCAGCCTGCTTGCTGAAATGGCCCCTTTAATGCCCATGGAATCAAGAACATCTGAAACTGTAGGCGTAAGTCCATCCAATTCCATAAAAGCTTCTATAATTTCCCGGGAAGGCCTTGTAAATTCCACTTTTACGATTCTTTCTGGCGGTATCAGACCCATTAATTTATCTTTATACTTTTCCAATTCGGCTGTCTTCATTTAGCAGCTGCCTCCTTTTGCTTAAGTAACAATATAACTCTATCGATTCAGACTCGACCGATAGAGTTATATTGGTGTTCATACTAATTTACTTAAGAATACCCTTCTCTTTGTAGAACTTTTCAGCACCAGGATGAATTGGAATACCCGAAGTTCCTTCTAATGCCTTTTCAATATCAAACTGTTCGATTACAGCGTGAGATCCTTTTAACTCCTCCATGCCTTCCCAAAGAGTCTTGACAAGATCATATGCAACTTCATCGGGCATATCTGCTGTTGCTACAAGGAAGTTATTTTGGGCAACAGACAGCACATCTTCCGGCTGGTTTTCATAGCTGTTTGCTTTAATTGTATATTCCATTGTCCAAGGGTATTTCTCTTTTAGATAGTCAACAGCTTCCTGAGTATAAGGAAGCAGTTCGCCATTAGCGGTTGCCAGCATTTCAGTAACAGCGGATGTTGGAACCCCAGCCATGACCATTGCAACATCTGTTTGCTTATTTCTCATCAAGTCGGTTGCTTCTGTAAACCCAACGAAATCTTTGCCTAACCCTTCATAATCCACGTCATAAGCTTCCATTGCACGCTGGGTTTCAATTTCAGTTGCACTTCCAGTCGCACCTGGAACGATCTTTTTCCCTGCAACATCAGCAATTGTTTCGATACCCGCACCTTTTCTTGCTACCAGATGATTGACGTTTGGATATAGACCAGCCAATATGCGTACATTTTCAACTTTATTTCCATCAAATGAGGCCTCTCCGTTAAATCCCTCATATAGAGTCCCTGTTGGTGTTAAAGCAACTTGAGCCTCACCCTGCTTAATGAAAATCAGGTTTTGAACACTTCCGTTTGTTGCCTGGGAGGATGCTTGAACATAATCCAGTTTCTTATTCCAGAAGTCAGAGAAAATAGCTCCTAGCGGATAATAAGTTCCAGTAGTTGTTCCCGTAGCAAACATGATGGAATAGTTATCCGGTTTTCCAGATGATCCTGAATCTGATCCAGAACCCGAACTTGAATCGGAATTCCCTCCGCCTCCAGTACTGCTTGAGCTGCACCCGATTAACGCAAAAGCCATCAATGCAATGATAAAAATTGATAAAAGTTTTTTCATCTCTCTTTCTCCCCTCGTTTATTAGTTTGGTGTCATATTCATTATTAAAAAAATGGCTCGAATATTACTTCTTATAATCACCTCCCTAAAGTAATAGGAACCTTGATACCGCTTTCAAAAAAATGGGATGTTCCCCTTTTCTAAACAAACATGTTTATCAAATAGATTGATACGGATGATACTAGGATGACAGAAATGGCATATTTAATATTCCAAATCCCTATTTCAAAGGGTTTTGTCTTAAACAATGCAGATGCAAGCAAGTTTGCTGCAGAAACGGGCGATAAAAGCGGAGTTATACCCCAGCTTATTACCAGGATTAAAACGTATAGTTCAGGCTTTAATCCAATGACATCAGGGGATAGCGTAGTCGCAAAAATTGAGATGGGAAGCACTTGGTGTATGAAAAAAGATGATATAACACAAGTCAAGATGATGGTTATAACCGTTAGAATAAGAGAGATCTCGCTTATGCTGGAAAATAAGGATGATAAGTAAGCAGGAAATTCTGTCAGCAAAACCATCTGGGAAAAAAATGTTGCTGAAATAATCATGATGGACTCTGTATGGACATTGGGGGCAACTTCCGTAAAATAATTCTTTAAGGATAATGCAAACTCCTTTATTTTATTTATGGCTAAAGACCAAATGATTGAATATGAGATTGCCAGTATGGAAATTAGTAAAAGCACATTATAATGAAGCCATTTTTCCAGGAAGAATAATGCCAGGAATAAACCAATAAACGCAATAATTAATTCAATTCCTCTTTTATGCTCTACCTTTTTTGTTTGCTTCTTGCTTCCATCTTCCTCCAGACTGACAGCAACATAGGGAGCTGAATTTGTCGATACCTCTTTGGATAGGTACCTTAAATTAATCACTACAGATGTCAGGTAGCAAATGATGACCATTACGAGGCCATATCCAAAAAATGATACAAAGCTAACACCGACAAGGTGCAGGATAATCGCCACACCCGCAAAGTACGGTGACCAAAAGGCTGCCAGTGAAAATCCCTGAACAAGGCTTCTTACAAATACTTTGTTTAAATACTTGAATCGTACTGAAAATAAATCATACATAACTCTTAGCGAACCTAAGTTTAAAAACGAACTGACAATACAGGTTATCGCTGTTACAAAGGCAATCCTTTTCATATCTTTTTTCAAGAAGTTCACCACAAAGTAATCCATGTACTCTATATATCCCCCATTTTTTAAGGGGTAGGATAACAAAGGGACTGTGATAAATAATGAAACCAAAGCGACATTGTTAAGAATGGAGGCAATCCAGTATTCAACATTTCCGCCATATAAGAAAAAGATCATATTGCCAAAAACGAGAAGTGCTGCGCTCATTACTTTTGGAAACACAGCCATCCATGGCAATGATATTAAAAATGCGATAACCACCAAAGATACTAGGAAAAGATCCAAAGGCAGCGAGAAAAAAGAGTAAAGCATATAGGACAATGCCAATGTTAATAAAATAACACCCCTTGTTAATATTAAAACCGGCATTAAGTGCTGCATAACTTCACGACCTTAACTATTTGAAATTTCCTCTTTATGAATGGCAAAAAAGAAGTCGCTGTATTCCTCTTTTTTTCTTCCCACTCTTCCAAAAAAGACATATGCTGCTGAACGGCAGCCAGAGATTTTACAGCTCTCTCGGCACTTGGGTATAAAGGGATTTTTGCCTGACGGAGTTTGTGCATCCCATCCTTTGCTAATGATTCTGCAATTGTCCAGGCGACGTACATCGGTTTTTCAGTCTCTTTTGAAAGCTCTATGATATCTTCTGCTACTTTAGTAGCGATTGACCCGCCAATCGTTGTTAGCATAAGTACAAGGCCGTCAATATTTTCATCTTGGATAAAAACTTCCAAACTCTTTTTAAATGATTCAGGATCATTTAAGATTTGAGCGGTTGTGTCAAATGGATTCTGAGGGGTAGAAAAATCGGGTGAAATTTCTGTTAACGTTTTAATACTTGCATTTGAAAGTTCAGGGACCTCTAATCCATATTTGACGCACTGATCAGTGACAATCGTGCACGCTCCGCCGGAAGTCGAGATAATCCCTATCCGGCTGCTTTTCAATTTATTTGGTGAATCAAAGGCGATGGCATAATCAAATAAATCGTCCAGATCTTCTGCATTAATTGCTCCGAATTGTTTAAAAACGGCTTTATATACTTCATGATTTCCGGCAAGTACACCGGTATGGGACTTAACTGACATTTGGCCAATTTCGCTTCTGCCGTTTTTATAGATAATGACAGGCTTTTTTTTGTTAGCTGCTTTAGCCAATGCCGACTTAAAGGTTTTTCCATCTGCTAAGCCTTCAAGGAAAATGCAAATCGTGCCAGTGGATGGATCATCAACTGCATATTCAAGATAATCGGAAGCATTCAAATCGGCTTCATTACCCGAACTAATCCATTTATTGATTCCTATCTGTTTTTCCCACCCCTGGCTTAGCATTGCACCGCCGATAGCTCCACTTTGAGTTATATAGGATATTCTCCCACCCATTGGAATTTCTTTGCTCGTCATAGCCATGCTAAAGCTGGCAAATACCCTATTATTTACATTTGCAATCCCAATGGTATTTGGGCCGCAAATTCGTATATTGTTTTTCCTGGCAAAAGCTATGATTTCCTTCTGCAGCAATTCTCCACTTTTGCCAATTTCCGCAAACCCTGAAGCATGGATCATTACCATCTTAATTTCTTTTAAGGCACAATCTTTCAATGCTCCCATGAGTAGCCGAGGCGCAATTAAAAGACAGGCAAGATCTGGAGTTTCGGGGATCTCTGCAATTGATTTATAGCTGGTTAATCCTTGAATTTCTCCCCCTTTGGGATTTACCGGGTAAATTTCACCCTGGTATTGGTGTTTAAGTAAATGCTCAATCAATCTTCCGCCATGCTTCTGAACATTGTGCGATGCCCCTACAACAGCTATTGATGAAGGATTAAGCAATTTTTCAATTACCTTATAATTACTCAACTGGCTGCCACCTCCGTTATTCTATGATCAAGAATTATACGGGCATCCAGTGCAATGGCACCTTTCCCTTGCTCATGGACAATCACAGGATTTAATTCAAGTTCTGAAATTTCAGGGAAATCAGAGGATAATTCTTCCACTTTTTTTATGATGGCCTTTAAGCTTGATAAATCAGCAGGCAAAGTACCCCTAAACCCTCTGAGTATTTTGTTCGCCTGAATTTCAGTAAACATGTTATCGATATCCTTTTCTGCTAAAGGCAGTACTTTTAAAGTTACATCTTTAAGTACTTCAACAAATATACCGCCTGCCCCAAATAATAGGACTGGACCAAAAACATCATCGCGGTTCATGCCTATAATAACTTCTTTATCGCCGCTTACCATTTGCTGAATGGATACCCCTATTATTTTCGCATCTGAATTATATTCATTTGCATTTATCATAATCTCTTTATAAGCATTTCTCAGTTGCTGCTCATCTTGGATATTAAGAAATACACCTTTAGCATCAGACTTATGAACGATGTCAGGCGAAACAATTTTTAACACTAAAGGAAAACCGATATATTTTGCCTGCTCTACGGCTTCATCAGCAGATCTTGCCAGTCGAAAATCCGGAACTTGAATTCCTATATGCCGAAGAATTTGTTTCGACTCTATCTCCGTAAGAACTGCTCTTTTTTCTTCCTTTGAAATGTTAATAATTTGCTGTATAGCTGTCATAAAGGATATCCTTTCTAATCATTAATAAAATTGAAATTCTATTATTTTCGTTTTGCTCTTGGGAAAACTATACTCTCTTTTAATAAAGAGCAGCTATTTACCGATTCATAGACGTACTTTTTTCTCATCTGTAATATCGCTGCTTAGTGCAAACCTTCGTTCAATATGATGCCTGTTTGCATTTTTTATTCCTAAAGCATCATTAGCAATGAGGATTCGCTGAATATTAGCAGAACCTTCACCGAAATGAAGCATATTTGCGTAATTTACATATTTCATAATTGGGTATTCATCTGATATGCCATTGCCTCCAAAGATTTCTAAAGCATTCCTGGAGACTTTGGCAGCTACTTCTGAGGCAAAATATTTTGCATAAGAGCTTTCCCTTGTAGCCGTTTCTCCTTTGTCCTTCAAGTATGCACTTCTGTAGGTTTGGAGTCTCGCTGCATCTGTTTCCACAACCATGTCTGCAATCAAATGCTTGATCATCTGGTATTCTCCAATCGGGTTCCCGCCTACTATTCTTTCATTACAGTATTTAATAGATTCATCTACACACCCCTGGGCAATGCCAACAAGACGGGATGAGACAGTAAGCCTGCCGTAATCCAGTGCATTCATTGCAATTTTAAATCCTTCGCCTTCTTTCCCAAGAAGATTTTCTTTCGGGATTCGGTAATCCTCTAAAAATACTTCGCAGCTTCTCATCATGTGGCCCAAAGAGCTAATCTCTATGGGTTTGGCGGTAAAACCAGGGCGGTTTGTTTCAATAATAAATGCTGAGATCCCTTTGTGGCCTGCTTTCATATCCGTTTTAGCAAAAAGGACTCCCACATCTGCTTCGTTCGCAAAAGTAATCCATGTCTTAGAACCATTGATTACATATTCATCGCCATCCAATCGTGCAGTCGTCTTCATGGATCCGGCTGGGTCAGACCCCCCTCCTGACTCTGTAAGAGCAAACATACCAATGAGATTTGCTTTTATTAAATCGGGGACATATTTCTTGATTTGTTCCTCTGTCCCCCAATTTAAAATTGTGAAAGGACAAGTCATCGCCTGCATATTGAAAGCGTATCCAAAAGAAGGATGGGCTTTGGAGATTTCCTCTGCAATAATGGCTAAGTTCAGAAAACCCATTTCAGATCCGCCATACTTTTCCGGAAAACAGGCTCCAAATAATCCTGCTGCCCCCATTTTCTGTAATATTTCCTTCGGGAATCTTCTTTCTTGCTCAAAATATTTTACATTCTCTAAAATCTCCTTTTCAGCAATGGCTTTTGCCATGTTTTTCACTTGTAAATTTTCATTGCTTAATTCAAAATTCATATAATCAAACCTTTCTATAAGTCTTTTATTCATCTCCAAGAATCTCAATTCTCTTTTCTAATGAATCTTTATATGGCTGCTCCCATTCTATTAGCTGCATCAGCAAGCCAAGTGAGCTTTTTGGATGGGTGAAAAACTCCTTCTTTACTCCATGACTTTCTTTAGAACCGATTATGTTGACTTCATTTTTCAGCAAGCTGTTATGTAACTCTTCGGAGTCTTCAATTTTTAATGCGATATGATGCAAGCCTTCTCCTTTCTTTTCCAGGAATTTGTAAACATCCCCCTCGGAACTCAAAGGTGTTTCAAAGCCAATTATCACTTCTCCCAATAAAAAATACGCAGCACGGGTATTTTGTTCCGGCAAATCTAATTCTTTTATAAATTTCCCTTTAAAAATGGTGGAAAAGAGCTGCTTGCTTTTTTCCAGATCTTTCACAGCGAAAACAATATGATCTATATTACCCAATATTAAAGCACTTCCTTATGAAAACATCGTGATTTGAGTTAGAATTTTTAGAATGTTTGAAATTAACTTTGTTTTTATATTATTATATATATAAATATAATTCAAGATTATATAGATATTTTCTAAAATTTAATTGATACTTGTTAATTGTTCGATTTTTCTTCAAGAAAGGACGGATCTTGTGAGGAAAGGAAAACTTGCAGCCTACCCAAAGATAACTTTGTTTAATCCGCTTTTTGCCCAGACAATATCAGCTTTTGGAGTTTTAACATTACCCCCGCTGTCGAGTTTCATTGTTATGGATATGGAGCTTTCTGCCTTTTTCATGGGTTTATTAATGGCTTCCTTTTATCTGGGCTGTATTATTTTTTCATTTTTCACAGGTCAAATAATCTATTTTTTAGGAATACAAAAATCGATTGTTTTTTCACTCTTAATTATCGGAATCTTCATCATGTTGAGCACACTCACCCATTCTGTTTGGACCATGCTGTTCTTATTGGCAATTGCCGGTATGGGCTACAGTTTAATTAATCCTGCTATAAATCTATTGATCACAAAGGAATTTCCAATGGAAGTACGCGGTTTTGTCATGAGTGTAAAGCAAATGGGGGTAACATTAGGAGGAGTATTAACAGCCTTATTGCTTCCGAAGCTTGCCTTTGTTTTTAATTGGAGAATTTCACTTTTTATTGGAGGTGCACTTGTGGCGTGCCTCTCACTATATTTCTTGCATATTCTTAAAGACTATCCTGCAAGTTCTGATAGGGGAGACAGTCAGAGCCACTTGAAAAATATAAGGGTTTTCTTTAAAAATTCCAGGCTTGTACGATTAAGCATCCTATCTTTTTTCTTTGTAGGTGCCCAATTTTCTTATTTTATGTATCTGGTCCTGTTCTTAAATTTAGATTTAAAATATTCTGTAGCTGCTTCCAGTGTTTTGCTTGCCCTCTCCCAAGCTTCAGGTGCAATCGGGAGAGTGATTTGGGGTGCAGCAAGCGATCGTATTGGTGATAAACGAAAAATACTTACCTTGATAGGTACTCTTTCATCAGGTTCTCTTGTATTGTTATCCCTCACCCCTTTCTTTACGATCCCATCCATTTTAATAGTACTGCTAACTATTCTTCTTGGCTTTACGATAAGCGGATGGAATGGGATATATCAAGCCGCAATTATAGAATATGGCGGAGAGCAAACGGCAGCAGTATCCAGCGGTGTTAGTTTGACTTTTACATATTTGGGAATATTTTTATTTCCGCTCTTTTTTGGATGGACAAAAGATACTTTTTCAAGCTTTAGTATTTCCTGGGTCATCGTTTCTATCTGTTTGATTGTTTCCACCTTTATGATCCATAAAGAAAAAAACACTCCTTCAGTAAAACCAAGTACATTCGCTGGATAAATTTTCAAAACCAGAAGTCAACGGTATATAAAATTAGGCACCAACCAGCTTCCAATAAGGCAAAATTAATATATACACTTCTATAAGCAGCATGATTAATAAAAATAGTCCCATATTAAAAACATCTTTTGGTGAAATTACACTTCGGTCATAAACCATTAGAAGCGGTGTAGATTGGGCAGGATAAAACTTTATGCAGTCGACTGTTATTGCAGCCAGCAATCCAAAAACAACAGGATTCATTTGCAGGTTATGTGCGAGCCCAATGTATAAAGGAACAAGAAATGTGACACATACAGTGATATTTGGAATAAACAGGTTGAAAATAACTGTTGAAACAATACAGCACATAATTAGAACATTCTCTGGCACGCCATTTTTTATATTTTCTGTAATGAAATAGCTTGCCAGATCCAATACTCCATAACGATTTAGAGCTTCAATCAAAGATAGTAATGAACCAATAATGATGGCGTTTTCCCAAATAGTTGATGCTTTAAGATCGTCAAAATTCAAGCTGTCAGTAAAAAGTAAAAGCAATACCAACCCGATTAATGCCGGTACTGCAGGATTAAGCATATGCCACTTATCCGTTACCCATAAAGCTACTATTAGAATAAGAACGGAAAAGATTACCCAATCATCCTTAGCTAAGACATTCTTCATGGCTGGCTTTATAGTGGTGTTAAGAGAGACCTTCTTCAAGTTTTTTACCGGATATCTAAATAAAATATAAAGCAGGCCGGATAGCATCATTACATAATAAGGGAAAGCCATTAAAATAAACCATTCTCCCCAACTGATCCCGCCAATCAAACTTGCTGTAACAATTGCAGACATCCCCCCCGTTAGGAAAGCTGAGGAAGCCATTGGATTTATGAGCCCCAGCATCAAGTATATTCTTTTCCCTTCCCAAAGACGTTCATTATGTATAAAGTTTTTTAATAAGGGGAGCAGCATGGCATTACGAGTAATAGACGAAGGCAGAAGCAAAGAGAGCGGCAAAAAAGAAAGCATTAAAAGAACAGGTACCGGCATTTTGGGATAGTTCAGAACAGCTTTTTCAAATCTAAATAAAAACCAACTTCCAAGACCGGATTTGGAAATGGCAATTCCAATCCCTGTGACAGAAATTAAAAAGAAAATGACCGGCGAATGAAATCCGTAAACGGCTAATGCCTGTTCCTCAATTGGAGAAAGAAGAAATAAAAGAATAATAATACCAAAGCCGGTTATAACGGGAGGGATTGCTTCTGTTATAAACAATAAAACCGATAATAGCACTATAATCATGAATGAGTATGGCTCACTTACTAAAAATGATATTAATAGTAGCACAAAGATCAGAGAAGGCATGATTGCTTTGTACAATTAACTCCCCCCTTTAATACCAATTAATATTCGCTTTAATAATATATGATCGTCCTTCCTTTCAAAGCCGTTTTTCGTTGATTTCACTTAAAGAACCTTTTTTGTTTAACCTGTCAGATTCAGAAACTATTATAGGAAAGAAGATAACACGCCAACCACTGTCAAGGCCGCCCTGTTCCCCTTTTCCTTTTATATTTGGCATTCAATTAAAAAGAAGTCCAGAAGATTCTCCTCCCTTCCGGACTTCAATTGGCTATTTTAAAGTCATTGTTGATATTGACACCCTGTTGATTGGAGCAGCAGGCACGCGATACTCGAAAATGCATTCGCATTTTCTTCGTACAGTCCTACAACTGGATTTCAAATGAAGTCCAAATAGCATCTGTAACAACCCCAGGATTGCTGGCAGAGTTGAATATCTCGAAAGCACCTTCAAAATATTCACCTTCTGGCGCTTACCATACCATTAGACGGTGATGCCTTCTGTTCTGCCATTGCAATTCCCGAAAATTTCCTACTGGAAAATATCTTCAGTAGGACAACAGGCATTATTTGATCCCGATGAGCATCACATCGTTTTTCTCCTTTCAATAGCTATTAACATTCTTTTTCAAAATGCAGAGAAAGGCAATAGGTTCCTCTGCATATATCACCTTCATTACCTTCACAATTAAATGAGAGACTTGCAATATTACCAATTGTCATTGATTTTGTCTGACCTCTGGCTACAGTAAATAATTCACCTAAAGTACCTCCCCCGTTCACAGCTGCACTAACGACTATATCGCAATTACCTTTGTTAAAAACTGAAAGGCTTGCAGATGGAAGGTCGCTAAGGTCCATCGCACTCCAATATTCTTCAGGTCCTTCCCCACAGCTTTGTTCTATATTTCCGCAGATATTGTCATGAATAATTTCTTTTTTCTTGGCAGGAGGTGGCGGTGGCGGCGGTGGCTTCGGGTGATGGTCGTCTCCATGTCCAGGGTGATCATCTGGCGGAAAGTTCGGTGGATTATAACCGGAATTACATCGGCATAAATCCGATCGAAAACCACAATATGGGCAAAAATCCATAATTAATCACATCCTTATAATAGTTTCTATACTATTTTATTAGCCATAGGGACAAGGTGCCTGTGCTTTTAACTGTGTTTATGTGATAAGTTTAATTCACACTTGACAAATCGGATTAATAAGAATTAAAATTGTAATAACAAAGCTCTGTTAAATTTGCCTGTTGATTTCCGCTGCAGGCACTCCCGCAGGAGTCTCGTGCCTTTCGCTCCAATCAACAGGGGTGCTAAAAACAACAAAAAGCTTTAACAGAGCCAAAAAACCAAGGAGGGTTAAAATAATGCCATTGAATAGAGAAACTTTAATTAATAAACTGTTATTACTTTCAAAATTCCAGCAAAATCATAATTTATTTCGTTTAAGTGACCGGAAACTGGAAGCTCTGTATCTTGACCATATTTTATATTCCCCTCACCCTCATAGCGGACATCAATCCATTAGGTTAACCGGTAAAAATAGATAAAAAAAAGCCTGCAATGCTGTTGTTTAAGCATTGCAGGCTTTTTTTGTACGAGTAGATTACTTCAATGTCCTATACTTCAATTAAAAATTTACTTGAGGACTCTAAATCGGATACTGTGAATAGTAAATGGTTATCCTTTGATCGCTATATTATTTGCCTCCGACAAAATGCTTTTTTGATATCGTTATAAGAATGAGTGTTAATAAGACTAATAATGAAATAAAAACAATTAAATCCATATGCGTCTTAATTGCCACATTCATTAGCCGGTTTATTTTATGCATAAAAGGTTCTTGTATTGGCTCACTTCTCTGGTCAGAATAGTAAAGATGTGTAACCGTATTACCTCCTAAAACTGGTTCCCAGCCAAATTCGCCTTCTTCAAGCCAAATTTCAATTTCATCATTTATTGAAATGTCCATTCTTTTTCCGCCTGCAAAGCCTTCCTGCCAGGATGGAATATAGATATAGAATACCTCTATAATTTCTCCTAAAGTTTCTGGTGCCTTTATGACTTTTTCGATTTTAAGTTCCATCTTTCTGATTTGCTGGTTAAAATCATCTACAGTTAAATCTTTATGAAAAACATCAGATTTAACGGTGGCGATTATTTGCAAAGGAGCAGCTGCTTTCAATTTCTCAACCTCCGAGGGATCAGGAGCCGACATTATTGCAGAAGGATAATATAAAGAAAAGAGCAAAACCCAGGATAAAGCCACTATGCGCCTAGCCATAAAAGTCCCCCTTTATTTCAATTAGACGTTGGTCAAGCCAGTTCAGTTTCAAGTTCTGATATTTATGAAAAAAAAATAGAGGAAATCCTTAGATTTCCTCTAAACTGTTAGTTCCTTGCAAGTTTTGGCATCACTTTTTCCTGCTTTGTTTCCTCAATAGAATCTTCTGCAGGTTTGGCACGCTTAATGAAGAAAGCAAGAACCAGAGCAACTGCAGCGATAAAAGTTGCTACAAAGAAAGCGTCATTGATTCCACCGAGCATCGCTTTCATTAAAACTTGCTGCTGCATTTCTGCCATTGCGGCTTCGGTCATTTGAGTGCCGCCATTTGCCATAGCTGCTTCTTTGGCTATCTCAGCAGCATGGGTTTCCGTCCTGGTTGACATTACTGTGACCAATAATGCTGTTCCAATTGCACCTGCGACCTGGTTTAATGTATTGTTCATGGCTGTACCATGGGGATACAAGCGTCTTGGTAATTGGTTCAGCCCATTAGTAGAAACAGGCATCATAACCATTGACATACCAAACATCCTTACCGCATTTAGGACGATTAATTGTGAATAGGTGGTTTCCGTCGTTAACCTGCTAAAAACATAGGTAGTAGCAACAATAATGGCTAAACCAACAATTGCTAAGATACGGCCGCCAATTTTATCAAAAAGCCGGCCAGTTATAGGAGACATTATCGCCATGACTAGCGCACCCGGCAGCATCATTAATCCTGCATCCAATGGGGATATCCCGCGGATGGTTTGAACATAAATTGGAATCAGGATCATTCCGGAAAACAGAGCCATATTTACCGTCATCGCAATAGCTGAAGATAATGCAAACATCGGATATTTGTATACCCCAAAATTAAGCATTGGACGGTCGGCTTTTGACTGCCTGACAATAAACCATATTAAAGTAATGACTCCAATCGCAATCGTTAAGTAAACATGCGGGCTATCCCAGCCTTTATTTCCAGCTGAGCTGAATCCATATAGAATTCCGCCGAATCCAATACTTGATAGGGTAAGTGAAAAGATATCCAAACGAATATTTACTTTTTCCTTTTTATCCTTTAATAAAATACCGCCCACCAGGAGAATAACTGCTGCTATGGGCGAAAGGAAGTGGAAAAGCATTCTCCAATCGTAATGCTCAACAATCCAGCCTGATAGAGTCGGCCCAATTGCAGGTGCAAACATTAATATCAGACCAAATACACCCATCGCTGCACCGCGCTTTTCCACCGGAAAGCTAATCAGCATGACATTCATTAAAAGCGGCATCATAATTGCTGAACCTGAAGCCTGCAGCATTCTTCCTGCCAGCAATACTGGGAATACATGAGCAACCCCTGCCACAAGCGTACCAATCGTAAATAAACCCATTGCGACGATAAATAATCTGCGGACAGTGTATTTTTCAATTAAAAAGGCAGTAGCAGGGATTAAAATACCATTAACAAGCATAAATCCGGTGGTCAGCCACTGCACAGTTGCCGCTTCTATTTTCAAGTCTGCCATAATAGAAGGCAATGCAATATTCAATAAAGTATTATTTAAAAAGGCAATAAAAGCCCCTATCATTAAAACAGCCAAAATCCCATAAGGAGGGCGATCTGTTTTAATATTTATATCATGTTCCATTAAATTTTTCCTCCTGTACACTCAGTTCATTCTTTTATACTTACGTTACACATAAAACATATAATATACCATGAGTCCAATTAATGCAATAAAAAAAACCTTGTAAATAGAGGGTTTGTATTAATCAAAAGAATAAGGTACTATAAGATTATACCGATAGTTCAAATATAATGACAGGTGATAACGAATGAATGACAGGAAACAGCTTGTAATTAAGAAAGCACATCAATTATTTCTGGATAAAGGCTTCCAAGCTACATCTATCCAGGATATTTTAGAATACACGGGAATATCAAAAGGAACATTTTACAACTACTTTTCCTCAAAAAATGAACTGCTAATATCTATTTTTAAAACATTGCATAAAAAAATGGAGTATGAGCGAAATCAGCTTCTTATTGGCAAGGATCCGACAAGCATCAAGATTTTTACTATGCAGATTGAGTTTCAAATGAATATGAATCGCTCAAATAATTTAGTCACTCTTTTTGAGGAAGTGCTTGTTTCACACGATCCGGAACTTATGCAGTTTATAAAAGAAGGACAATTAAGAATGGTGCATTGGATTTTTCAGCGGTTTATTGAAATCTTTGGGGAAGAGAAAAAGCCATATTTGCTGGATTGTGCCGTTATGTTTCTCGGGATTCTTCATCATAACGTTAAATTCTATACGAAATTTTTTGATCAGCCCTCCGGCATCAATCATGTGATTCGATATAGTGTGGATCGCATTTCAAAAGTGGTTGAAGAAGTTAGTTCTGCAGGCGAACAGCTGCTAAAACCTGAACTGATAGACAACCGCTTTAACCATTTAAAGCATCATGATCAGGAATTTAAACACAATCTATGTAAAACCATATTCGCTTTGAAAAAATCAGTTCAGCAGCAGGACCAGGCTCATTGCAATGAGCTTTTGGATTTTGTTCAGGAAGAACTGCTGCATTCTAAAAAGCCTAGAAAGTTTTTAATCGATAGTGCTCTTCAGTCCCTGCGGAACTGCCTTGCCTTTTTAGATGAAAAAGAATTTGAATCACTTGTCCAGCTTGCTGCTTTATGTTTTAAACAAACTGAGGAAGAACCCGTCTAATTATTCAAGCCTGCCCGTTTATGGGCAGGCTTTTTTCATGTCTTACAAGAAGACCTGTCTTTTCCCTTTTTCCGCTAAGCATTCATATTCCTTCCAAAAACGGAAACAATAATGAATGATGCCAAACTAACCGGTGATTTCTTATGAAAAAAGTGCTAAAAAAGAAGAGAACCTCTATTGACTTTGTCCTCAGTGATTTGGAACGAATCTTCTCCAAGTCCAATGATTTTAAAAAGGCACCGTATAGCAATAAAAAAACGGGCATAAATTTTTCATTCATTCATTTCAGTACACTTACTGATAAACAAATCATTAGCAGGAGTATCCTCCCCGGACTGCTTCAGGGTGAATTTTCGAAACTGGATGACTTAAAGAAGCTTCTGCCTTCAGCAGACATCCAAATATGTGAGGACCTTTCTGTGGCCGAACAAAAGCTGCTTAATGGCTATGTTATGGTTTTGGTGGACGATGAGGAAGAAAGAGCGGCCTTCATAGCCGCCCAAAAAGAGTTTGTCCGCGAAATTGCTCATGCAGAAGTTGAACATACGGTTATTGGTCCAAAAGAAGCTTTTGTGGAATCTATTGGTCAAAATTTAAATTTAATCAGAAAAAGGCTGCCTATTTCGGAACTTACTATTGAGGAATATTCGATAGGCAGTATCTCTAAAACACCAGTAGCGGTTGTCTACATCGATGGCATAACGAATGAAGATTATGTCAACATGGTAAAGGAGCGCCTGGAAAAGATTGATTTTGATGAAATAACAGACAGTTCCTATATTGCCCAGCTGATATCGGATAACTCAAATTCACCTTTTCCGCAATTATTGGATACTGAAAGACCGGACAGAGCTGCAGCTGTACTGGCGGAGGGTAAGATCGTAATTGTTGTAGATGGTTCTCCCCATGTTTTGATTACACCCACAACCTTTGCAGAATTTTTCAGTTCCTTTGAAGATTATTTTCTAAACTGGATCATAGCATCTTTTGTAAGGATACTCCGGGCGTTTGCTGTAATCTTTTCCATACAAATAACACCTATTTATGTAGCAACGCTTACTTACCATCAAGAAATGATTCCAACTGATTTATTGGGAACATTAGTGTCCTCAAGACAGCATATCCCGCTTCCGCCGTTTTATGAAGCTTTGCTGCTTGAATTGGTTATTGAACTTTTGAGAGAGGCTGGAGCAAGATTGCCAACCAAGGTTGGCCAGACAATCGGTATCGTTGGAGGGATTGTCATTGGGACTGCATCTGTTGAAGCAGGACTAACCAGTAATGTCCTTCTTATTTTCATTGCATTAGCAGCTCTTGCAGCATTTACTACACCTGTTTATAAAATGAACAATACCATCCGGCTTTTAAGATTCCCATTTTTGGTTTTTGCAAATCTTTGGGGGTTAGTGGGTGTATTATTTTGCTCATGCATATTATTAACCCATATGATAAGGCTGACATCACTTGGCAGGCCCTTTTTGCAGCCTTTTTATCCGCCTAGATACCGGGACTTAAAGGACTCCTTTATTAGGTTCCCATTTAACCCGCTTCGGCCAGTATATTTAAGAACACAAAATCCATACCGATTTCCTCAGGAAAAAATAAAAAAAGTAAAAAAGGATATCGATGAATAAGCCTGGCTAAAAGCCAGGCTGTTTATGATTTCGAATTTTGCCGGTTAACTGCTTTCACTTTTGTTCGATTTCTCTTCCCATGGTTCAAAAGTAAATGGGATTCCAATCATTTTAGCTGTTAACTCATCATAGGATACTAAATCTTTTTTGGACAACTCTTGCAGCGACTTCTTCCCCATCGCACGCAAGGCGATTTTAATTTCCTCCGTACTCGCTGTTAAAAATTTCTCTGCTGATTTTACCCCATCTTCTATTTTAAATGTATCTTTAAATTTCCCCTGGTTCCAAACGGCTTGAGTAGGCGGTTCAAAAGGGAGTGAGTTTAGGGTATGCAGATGGGATACAGTAAATAGTATAACGGATCCTAAATAAACAGCATCTGCTCCAAGGGCAAGAACCTTTAGAAAGTGGCCTGGTGTAAAAAGGCCTCCTGAAACAATTAAACTGACTTCTCCCTTCTTTTTTATTTTTTCAAGATGATTGGCAGCCCGAACAACCGCATGCAAAGTAGGGATTCCAAAGTCATCAGCTAAAAGAGGCGGTGCTCCCATAGTGGCTGCCTGTCCTCCATCTACCGCAATGAAATCCACTCCCATTTCTATCAGGTTGTCAATATCTTCTTCGATTTTTCCGCCGGCTCCTATTTTTGCCCCGATTGGCACTCCGCCTGACAGCTTCCTAAGTTCCTCCACCAGTTCCTTCAAATCATTTAAGGTCTGATTTTCAAAATAATGTTCTAATATGTGAGCGACCTCATTCTCCTTAAGGCCCATAATTTCCCTTGCGCGTCCAGTTAAATTCTCCGGCGAAATATTCCCGCCCATTCCAAGCATTGCACCTTGGCCCAGCTTAAGCTCAATCATATCAGCACGTTTGATGACCTCTTCTTCTTTCCCCCATTCGGTTTTTGAAAACTGAAGAATATACTTTCCCGCACTCTCCAGCTCTTCCGGGAGGATTCCGCCTTCCCCTGAATTAATGGCAGTCCCTGTATTCTTCGCTGCTGTAGCGAGTGCTATTTTCACCTGCTCGCTTAAGGCTATACCATAAGCCATTCCGCTGATCATAAACGGAATATTAATGCTCATCGGCTTTTTTGCTTTTGGGCCAATGGTCACCTTAACATCCACATCCTCATCACCATCAATTGGAAAAGGCGAAGTCTGTACAGGGATAAAGGTAATTGGGTCAAAATGAGGCCATTTTTTCGAAGAGCCAAACGGTCTGTGCAGGATATCACCCGTTTCAGCCCGTAGGTTATTTTCAAGTGCATTTTGTACACCCATATGGCGGAATCCAGGGATTATTTCAATTAAGTTTTCCTGATAGCTGTCTGTAAAAATAATTTTCCCGGCAAGCTTCACAATCCGTTTCATGATCCACCGCCAGCCAATAAGCAAGAATAAGAAAATGAAAAATAATAATGAAATCATTCCTAAAATAATTATTTGTAAAATATCAGACATACAAATTTCACCAAATCCTATAATAGTCTTTTGTACTCCATTATTGCCATAGGATGAGAATTTAACCTGTGAATAGGAAATCATTACCTACAAGCAGGAATGTAACTTGTAATCGTTTCTCAGTATTGATATGAATCCTAAGAATATAATAGAAGTAAAGAAACGGTGACCTTTTATATCTGCTAAAGTTTGTGATAAAAGGAGTCTTTAAATGCACTTGCTAAATAACACAGCACATCGCAGTTGGCCCATCCCCTCTAACAATTGGATAATGAGGCAAAGATGGAAAAATTTCCTGTTTTTGCACTGGCCAGTAAAACCGGAGCTTTTAAAAAATTTGATTCCTTCCTCCTTAAAATTAGATACTTTCCAAGGTTACGCATGGGTAGGATATATTGCATTTTTGATGGATGGCATTTACCTCCGCGGAATGCCACAATGGCCTTTGACAAGAAGTTTCCCTGAAATAAATATCAGAACCTATGTACAATATGATGGTAAGCCAGGAATATTCTTTTTATCCATTGATGTGGAAAATTGGGCTTCCTTAAAGATCGCACGGCCTTGGTTTAGGCTCCCTTATCATGAAGCGAACGTTGCGTTTGAAAATAAAGGGACAGCCTATTCTTTTCAAAGTCTGCGCAAAGTAAAGACTAGCCGTCCAATGTCATTCAAAGCTTCATATAAGCCGGTCTCAAATGTATTTTTTCCTGAAGAAGGCACCCTGGACCACTGGCTGACAGAAAGATATTGCCTATATAGTACTGATAATACATCGAAAATCTTTTGCGGCGAAATTCATCATCTGCCCTGGGCGCTCCAAAAGGCGGAATTTGAAATACGGTCCAATACCCTTCTTTCCCCTTTCAATATAGACCTAATAGATACTAACCCAGTTGCCCATTATTCAGCTGGCGTTGAAGCACTTATATGGAATATCCAAAAAGTTAGCGTTGGTTGAGAAAGCTACTTGCATTCTTTTTCCCCGAATAATCTTATAGAAAGTTGTTCAATCTATCAAAAGGGCATTCTTACTGAAATGAGGTGAAAGTGTGAATAATCCTGAATCATATCAACCAAAAAACACTGAAGATCCAAAGCGTACTGAAGGCAGTCTTCTTGAATCTATGATGGAGCCCATGGACCAACTTTCAAAGGTCGCTCCAGAAAATACGGAGAGAAAAACGAATAATATTGAAGAACGAATATAAAGAAGAAAAACCGGCACCCAGTGCTAAATACAAGGATGCCGGCTTTTCACTTATTGTTTGCTTACTTAGTTATCTGGTATATTCTCGCCTCATGAGGAAAGAGGATTTCTTCATTATTTTCTAAATCCCGCTGACTATTGGAGAGAATCAGTTTCCGATCGGTAAATCCCTCAAATGTAAAAGTCTTCTCCTCGTCACAATGATTCAAGACAATGAGCCAGGTGAAATTTTTGTATGAGCGTGTATAAACATATAAATGCTCATCGTCAGGTAATATATCCTTATAGTCACCATAAACCATTACGTCGTTTTCTTTTCTTAATGCGATCAGTTTTCTATAATAATAGTAAACCGAATCAGGGTCTTTTAGTGCAGCTTCCACATTTATTTCGTTGTAGTTTGGATTAACCTTTATCCATGGTTCGCCAATTGAAAAGCCTGCTTGTGGTGAATCATTCCACTGCATAGGCGTTCTGGAATTATCACGGCTTAGAAGAAGCAAGCTTTCAAATACCTCCTGCGGATCGCGGCCTTTAGATACTTCTTCATGGAATTTATTCTTCATCGCAATATCATTATAATCCTCAATGGAATCAAATCGGACACCTGTCATTCCAATCTCTTCCCCCTGAAAGATATAAGGAGTTCCGGGCAGAGTATGAATCATCGTCGCCAACAGCTTCGCGGATTGAACACGATACTTACTGTCATTGCCGTAGCGGGTCACTTGCCTTGTGTGGTCATGATTGTTCAGAAATTGCGAATTCCAGCCCCTTTGCTTAAGGCCATCATACCAGCTTGATTGAATTTCCTTATACCGAAGCATATCCCAGGTTGGCATATCATCTGCTACTTGGAAATGGAATAATGTATTTAGCTCATTCCGGCTCTCATCTACATAAAGCAATCCTTCCTCAGGAGAAACAAATGGAATCTCGCCGACTGTCATGACATCATAATGCTGAAGAACCTCCCCGTGCATTTCCTGAAGATAGTCATGAATGCCGGGGTTATTAGCCAAATAGCTGATATTATATGGATTCTCTGCATCTAAAAAATCTTCTTTTTTGGCCAGGAGATTAATGACATCCATTCTGAAGCCATCGATGCCTTTATCAAGCCAGAATCTCATCATTTTATAAATTTCATTTCGAAGCACAGGGTTTTTCCAATTAAGGTCCGGCTGCTCGACCGCGAAGGAATGATAATAATATTGGCCGGTTTCTTCATCCCATTCCCAGCAAGACGGTGCAAAATAGGAACGCCAGTTATTCGGCGCCTTCCTATCCTTTGGATCTTCCCAAA
The DNA here is from genome assembly GCF_058145115.1 of Cytobacillus sp. C11.1. NCBI lineage: Bacteria > Bacillati > Bacillota > Bacilli > Caryophanales > Bacillaceae > Cytobacillus > Cytobacillus sp. C11.1. Next base: position 3,985,295 of record NZ_CM176935.1, read on the forward strand.
TATACCAATCTCTTTTTGGGTGATCTTTTGAAGAACGGGACTCAACAAACCAAGGATGCTGATCGGAAGTATGATTAACAACGAGATCCATAATTACCCTTAAACCGCGATTATGGATTTCCTGGATTAACTCTTCAAAAATCGCCATATCCCCTGCCTTTTCCATAATTCCATAGTAATCTGAAATATCATATCCATTATCACGGTCTGGTGATTCATAAAATGGATTGAGCCAGATCACATCTATGCCAAGATCCTTAATATAATCAAGCTTTTCTATTACTCCTTTTAAATCACCATAGCCATCTCCATCGGAATCAAAAAAGCTTCGCCAATAGATTTGATAAACAACCGCTTCTTTCCACCACTTTTTATTCACGACCACACCTCTTTTTTTAACTTTGGCTCTGTTAAAGCTCATTGTTGTTTTTAGAAGCCCTGTTGATTGGAGTGGAAGGCACGAGACTCATGCGGGAGTAGCTCACCAAGGGAGACCCCACAGACGCAGAGCGTCGAGGAGGCTCCCGGTAGCCCCGCGGAAAGCGAGTGCCTGCAACGGAAATCAACAGCCAAATTTAACAGAGCCTTAACTTTAGTAACTCGTAAAAAAGGGCCTTTTAAAAGGCCCTCCTCATTATTTCTTTAAACGGTATACTCTTGCCTCATAAGGCTTTAGCGTTAAATCATTAATAGATTCATTTTCATTCACATTTAGATTTGAAATCAGCAATTCTTTAGAGGAATAATCTAAAGTCTCCGGTAACTTGAACAGAGGAGTTTCCTCGCTGAAGTTACACATGACCAGCAATTGGTCATCGCCAAGTGATCTAGTAAATGCAAAAATCTGCTCATCATCTTCCATGACTAAGTCAAATGTTCCGTATACAATGACTTCGTTTTGCTTTCTAAGCTGAATTAGCTTTTTATAATAATGGAAGATTGATTCTTCATCTTTTAAAACAGCTTCTGCATTAATTTCTTCAAAATTAGGATTTACATTGATCCACGGCGTTCCAGTCGAAAAACCTGCATTAGGACTGGCATCCCATTGAACCGGGGTTCTGGCATTATCACGGCTCCGCTCATGGATCCCTTTAAAAATTTCTTCGTGAGTCAATGAATCAGGAGTTAAATCACGGTATGCATTTAATGTTTCAATATCGCGATAATCGCTAATATCATTAAATTTTACATTTGTCATGCCGATTTCTTCGCCCTGGTAAATATATGGAGTCCCCTGCATCATGTGAAGACAGGTAGCAATCATCTTCCCTGAAACAACACGGTATTCATCGGAGTCATTCCCCCATCTGGAAATAGCCCGCGGCTGGTCATGATTGCTCCAGTACAAGCTGTTCCACCCATCATTTTCAAGGCCTTTTTGCCACTTTGTGAAAATTCCTTTTAGGTCTGTTAACTTCCACGGACGCGGATCCCATTTGCCAAATTGGCCGTCACCCAGCCCAACATGTTCAAAATGGAACACCATATTTAATTCGTTACGATCTTCGCCAGTATAAAGTTTGCCTTCTTCGACTGTAACACCCGGCATCTCGCCAACCGTAATCGTATCATAATCGCTAAGTGCTTCTTTATTCATTTCTTGCAGAAATTCGTGGATTCTCGGTCCATTCATATAATACGTGCTTCCGTTCCCATATTTATGACCTTCACTGATCTCTCCCTGCGGATAGCTTGTATCTTTGGAAATGAAGTTGATGACATCCATTCGGAACCCATCAATGCCTTTATCAAGCCAATAGCGCATCATTTCATAGACTTCATTTCTTAGAACGGGATTTTCCCAATTGAGATCAGGCTGTTTTTTGCTGAAAAGATGCAAATAATATTCGCCTGTTTGTTCATCAAATTCCCATACATTTCCGCCAAACGCAGCGCCCCAGTTGGTTGGAGGCTCTCCATTGTCTGGCTTCTTCCAGATATAATAATCTCTGTAAGGGTTATCTTTGGATTTGCGTGATTCCTGGAACCATTGGTGCTCGTCACTTGAGTGATTGACAACAAGGTCCATCATGATTTTAATGCCGTGTTCATGTGCTTTAGCCAGCATACGGTCGAAGTCCTGCATGGTTCCGAATTCTTCCATGATATTGCGGTAATCTGAGATGTCATAGCCATTATCATCATTAGGGGATTTGTAAACCGGCGATAGCCAGATTACATCGATTCCCAGTTCGCTTAAGTAAGGGATTTTTTCTGTGATGCCATTGATATCGCCAATTCCGTCTCCGTTGGAATCGTTAAAGCTTCTTGGATAGATTTGATAAATGACGCTTTCTTTCCACCATGTTTTTTTCAATTATTACAACTCCGATCGAATATAAATTCATATTACAATTAGGCTCTGTTGGATGGGGCCTGTTGATTTCCACTCCAGGCACTCGCTTTCCGCGGGCTACCGGGAGCCTCCTCGGCGCTTACGCTCCTGCGGGGTCTCCCTTGGTACGCTTCTCCCGCAGGAGTCTCGTGCCTTCCATTCCAATCAACAGGGAGCCAATATAAATAATTAACATAATCACAGCCACTTCTTAAGTGATTAGCTTATTTAATCGAACCTTTCATTACTCCGCTAATGATCCATTTTTGGGCAAAGATGTATACGATGATCATAGGAGCAAGTGCCATTAAGTAGGAGGCGAATGCCAGGTTATAGTCTGTGCTGAATTGTCCCTGGAAAATATATTGTACGAGCGGGAGTGTGGCCATTTCCCGGTCGCTCAGAAGTACAAGCGGGAGCATGAAGTCATTCCAGGCTCCAAGGCTGGTAATGATAGCGACTGTTGCATTCATTGGGGCAAGCAGCGGGAATATGACTTTCCAGAAAACACCCCAAGTACTTGCGCCATCCATAATGGCTGCTTCTTCCAGTTCAACGGGAATAGCTCTGATATAGCCAATGTAGATAAATACATTAAAGGAAAGATTGAAAACAATATATAGAATGATTAACCCAACCAGATTATCCATTCCCCATGAACTAGTCTGCTTTACAAGCGGAAGCATGATAATCGGGAACGGGATAAACATCGCACTTAAAAAGTAAAAGTATAGGAACTTATAAAACTTTTTATGAAGATTGCGTGCAATGGCGTAGGATACCAGTGAATTTGTCAGCACTGTAAAGATGACTACAAAAATAGTAACAAACGCACTGTTTTTAAATGCATTGAAAAAATTAGTCATTTCAATTGCTTTTGCAAAGTTATCAAACGACCATGATTTTGGAAGCGCCATTAAATTGCCGGCCATTTCAGGCGGTGTTTTGAAGGCGATTGTGATCGTTAAATATAGTGGAAAAAGAATAAGCAATGAACCTAAAATTAAGAGAGTGGTGACAAGCCAGCTAGTATTTTTGCGATTCATTAGTTTTCCACCTCTCTTTTATTTAAGAATTTTAATTGAATGACAGAGAAGACGATAATGACGATAAAGTAAATGACTGCATTTGCCGATTGATAGGCAAATTCTCCACCTTCAAATCCTCCACGGTAAATAAGCAAAGAGATGGATTCTGTTGACTTTCCTGGACCTCCGCCAGTTAATGCAACAATCTGATCGAACACCATCAGGAAGTTTTTCAGTGACAGCACCATATTAATCGTGAAGAATGGCGCGATCAGCGGGAATGTAATCTTCCAGAACTTTGTCCAAACACCTGCACCGTCAATGCTTGCGGCTTCATATAAATCCTCTGAAATCGTTACTAGGCCGGCAAGGTACAGAATCGTATTGAATGACACTGCCTGCCATACTGCTACGATTACGATTCCAATCCAGGCCAAATCAGGATTTCCAAGAATATTACGGGTTAAAAACTCCCAGCCGAAGGCATCACCGATCTGCGGCAGAAAATGAGCAAAAATAAAGTTAAAGATAAAGCCAACGATTAAAATACTAAGGATATAAGGCAAAAAGTAAATCGCCCGCAGCGTTTTGTGAAATTTTATCTTCGAGTTAAGCCCGATGGCAACCAAAAGACTAATGATATTAACGAGAATGGTAGAAACGATCGCAAATTTAAAGGTAAATAGGTAGGCATCCCCTGCTCGCTCATCTTTAAAAACGTTCAGGTAGTTTTTTAATCCAACAAAATTCCAATCTCCATACCCTTTCCAATCCGTAAAGCTGTAAAAAATCCCTTGCAAGGCAGGAAAGCTATGAAAAATGAAGAAAAGGAGGAAAGCGGGTATCGTGATAATCAGAAACACACTGTTTTTCTTTTTCATATTGACAACTCCTTTTTAGAAAGCCAGGGAATCTTAAGGGATTCCCTGGCGTCTATGCATTAGCGGTTTTGTACTTTTTCCCACTCACTGTCCATTTTCTTCAGGAATTTTTCTTTATCTTTCTTGATTAGGAATTCCTGAACAAGATTTTCAGCTCCCATGCCTGCTGGGTAGTAGTGGTCTGGGAAGCTTGTGATGGTTCCATTTTCAAAGTTAGCTTTGATTCCTTCGAACACAGGATTCTCCTGATACACACCCTCAATGGCAGAGAAAGCTTTTTGCTCGTCAATGTATTTTTGAGCTGTATCTTTATTCATCATGAATTCAACGAATTTCTTTGCTTCTTCTTTGTGCTCAGTACCTTCACTAACTGCTAAAAGAACGTCTACTCCAGAAACAAGTTTGTTTTGTTCAGGATCATTTGTTACAGGCATTGGGAATACACCTAGCTCCATGTCAGGATTTGCTTTCAGGATTTCAGGAATGGCCCAGTTGCCTTGCAGATAGAAAACAGATTTTCCGTTGGCAAAAGCATTATTTCCATCACCGTAAGCAACGCCCATATTATCTTTGTGGCCAAATTGGACTAACGTGGACATTTTGTCTGCAACTTCATCATAATTTTCCGCGAAAGATTTTTCGCCGGCATTTTTCTTTTCAGCAAAGTCTTCACCTGCGATATTAGCACCAAGAGAGTTCCATGGAATCATGCCTGTCCATGCGTCTTTTAATGTGAAGTAGATTGGTGTATCTCCTGCTGCTTTCACTTTCTCAAGGCTTGCGATAAATTCATCCCAAGTTGCCGGTACTTTAAGACCGTGTTCCTCAAATTTTGTTTTGTTGTATATTACTGCATTGGCATTTGTAGCATATGGAAGCCCAAATGTTCCTTCTGCTTCAGGACCAACCAAACGATTGATCATATCGATATAAGATGGCTGAACCTTTTTTTCCAATTCTGTGCCTGCAAAGTCCTCAAGTACACCTGCACGGCCCAGCTCCCCATAGGTTGCGTTACCTGCGATGGACATAATGTCAGGCAGGTCATTTTTTGTTAGGCGTGTTTTTAAAACTGTTTCCGCTTCTGGCGGTGCATCCAGCTTGATTTTAATATCAGGGTTTTGTGCTTCGAATTCTTTAATTAAACCTTTATAGGTTTCAATGCTTTCTGACTTATTGGAGAAGAGTTCCAAAGTTACCTTTCCATCATCGGATCCGCCTGAAGAGCATCCCGCTAATAAAGAGGCACCTAATGTTAAAGCCATCACACCTGCAGTCATTTTTTTAAACATGATTTTTCCCCCTAAATATTTTTATTTATTATGGTCATTTAACGTAAACGTTTACGTGAATGGCCCAAGAAAAGAGAGTCATTATTTCCTCTCTTTCACACTCATTCTTTCAACGATTTTATGCGGCATTATTCGGCTCTCAGGCGTATCACCCGTTTCCAAAAGAGCAAAAAGCATTTCTGCAGATGTTTCACCCATTTTTGCCAAAGGCTGTCCTACTGTGGTCAGCGGCGGGATGGACATTTCAGCAAGGCTTAAATTATCATAACCCATGACCGATAGCTCATCTGGAACCTTAATACCCCTTTGATACGCTGCTGATAATGCACCGATCGCAATCTCGTCACTAGCTGCAAAAATGGCTGTGACATCAGGAAACTGATCAACCATTCTTTTTAAGCCTTCGACTCCATCAGGAAAGGTAAATCCCCTGCTGAAAACAATGTTTTGTTCATCGATCGGAATGTCGTGATCGGCCAGCGCCTTTTTAAAGCCTTCTATCCTTGGAATACCGGCAATGATGTCCTCTTTATTACCGCTTATCATCCCGATTTTTGTATGGCCCTTATCGATTAAATGCTTGGCAGCTGAATAGGCTGCATGAAAGTCATTGACCTTTACAAACGGCACCGGGTACGCATACGATTCTGTAGAGAGCAGAATCATCGGCATTTTCGACTTGGCCACATACTGATAATATTCATCTTTTAGTATCTCACTGGCGAAAATAATTCCGTCGACACGTTTTTCTATGAGCAGCTGAAGATATTTCATTGTCTTCTCGCCGTTTGATTCTGTATGGCAGACAATGACGCTGGAACCGTTATCATTTGCGGCTTTTTCAATACCGTCCAGCAAATCAGTAACCAAAGAGCTGGAAAGCTTTGGAAAAAGCACACCAATCGTATGGGTTCTTTTATTTATTAATCCTCTTGCCACCGCATTCGGCTGGTAGCCAAGCTCTTCAATCACTTTGAGAACTTTTGATTTCGTTTTTTCCGAATAGCCGCCCTGGCCATTCAGGATTCTTGAAACGGTTGCAATTGAAACATTTGCCTTTTTGGCAACATCTTTGATGGTAAAGGACATATCCCACCTACTTTATTTCACTATTTTTTAGATAGATTACGAAAACGTTTACGTTGTAATAATAACACGGCGTGAAAACCCTTTCAATATTATTTGGTGAAAAAATGTGAAATAATTTAAATTAGTTTCTAATCCCATAATCAAAATAAAAAACCGGCCCCATTTTTGTACAGGCCGGAAAATAATTCATTTATCGTTTTATATGGTTCATAATACTCTTTCATGCACTTTATCTAGAATTAATGCCTCCAGCATCTTAGATGCACATGGTTCTGCAGGGGTAGAATGTGGCTCAAACCCAAACTCCCTGATTCGCTTTTCCGAACTGCTTCCCATGCAAACTACTGTTGAGTTTTTTATGATTTCTTCTGCCTCTATACCGAATAGACTTCCATTTTCGATAAAGGCATCCACAGAGGTACTGCTTGGAAATACGATTGTATCAAGTGAAGCTTCCATAAGCATATTTTTTACCACAGGAACAAAAGCTTCATCTAGGATAGTTTCGCTGGTCTGAAAAATATCATGTTTTCCATAACGTTCAAGATAATAGCCTCTTTTTTCATCCATTTTCCTGTTACCAATAATTAAAAGCCCTCCGCAATGAGTCATATCATCCGCCAGATAACCAGATAATCCACGCTCCATTAAGACCTTTAACGATTTTTTAGACAAACAGTAAATTGTTGCGTGCAGGTTTCTAATATCTATTTTTCTGCTAATCATCAAATCAAAAAACTCATTGATGCTCTCAGGCGAGGTGAATAAAATCCGCTCATACATGAATAATTGATTGAGGATGGTTTCATTTATCTGAACTTCTTTTTTAGTCCACTTAGGAAATTCAATGACATCTGCACCCTGATCTTTTAACATTTCCGCTACAGGGCTTTTAGCAGTACCGGTACGTGCTAAAAGAATTTGCCTTCCATACAGAGGCTTTTTTTCAAACCATTTTAATTTATCCCTTACTGAAACAATATCACCAACTAAAGTAATAGCAGGATTTTTAATTCCTGTCTCCTTCACTGTTTTTGCAATATTCCCCAGTGTTCCCTGCACTGTCTGCTGTCTTCCATACGTTCCCCATTGGATAAGAATGACCGGGGTTTCTTCCGGTTTTCCATGCAGGATAAGATTTTCAGCAATAAAGGAGATGTTTGTTACACCCATATAAAAGGCAATGGTATCGACACTAGCAACTAATCCGGCCCAATCGATATTGGGCTTCCCTTCCTTCGATTTGTCATGCGCAGTTACCACCGCAAAGGAAACACCATATTCGCGATGCGTAACAGGGATGCCTGCATATAAAGGCGCTGCAATTCCAGAAGATATTCCCGGAACAATTTCAAATGGAATTTCATTTGTTACAAGCGCTTCGGCTTCCTCGCCTACTCTGCCAAAAACTCCCGGGTCACCGCCTTTTAAGCGGACAACGATGCATCCGTTCATTGCTTTCTGAATGAGAAAATCATTGATTAATTCCTGTTTAAGTAAATGCTGCTGCGGAAATTTCCCGCAATAAATCAACTCACAATGGGAAGGGGCATACTCTAATAGTTTGGGGTTTATAAGCCTGTCATATAAAATAACATCTGCTTGCTGAATTGCTTTTAACCCTTTAATTGTCATCAAGCCTTCATCCCCAGGACCTGCTCCTACAAGAAATACCTTACCTTTTTTCAAGTCCCCACCCCTTTGTCTTCTTTTTAATCGCCGGTGTTCATCTGGTAGTAATTGGCCAGTTCTACAATAGCACTGCCCATTCTCTCCACCTTGGGGAAAATCACCCGATTTATTCCTTCATCATATAAAGCTTGTGCGGTTACCTTACCGACTGCCAAAGCAATAACTTTATCGGAGAAAGCCCTTTTCAATTGATTTTCGGCATCCTGTTTACGTGCAAATTGAATTAAATGACGTACCTGTGGAGTACTCGTAAAAACCGCCGCTTCCAGTTTTCCTTCAAGCAGCTCAGATAGAAGTCGTTCCATTACTTCCGTTTCCGGCGGATTGTGGATATACGGAAGAATTTCTTCATATTGAGCATGCTGTTCGTCCAGCCACTGGATTAGCCTTGGTGCGGGGTCGCCATGAAGCTGAAGAGCCACATTGCTTTTCTCCAAAGAATAAGCTGCTAGGCTGCGTACCAGCCCCGCGGTACTTCCATCGTCATCCCGGACTTCCGGTGATAGTCCCAGCCTTTTTAGCAAATTAACCGTTTTATAGCCTCGTGCTGCAATTCTTGTATTATGCAGAGTCCCAATAAACTCTTCTCCCATCCCCATTTCTAAAGCTGTATTATACAAGGTCTCCACACCTATACCAGTGGTAAAGATAATCCAATCAAACTTGCCTGCTGTAATCCGTTGTATATGTTCTTTTAATTTGGTATCTACACGCAAGGATGTACCTTGCGCAGGCCTGCTAACAGCGATACCCCCCAGGTTTTCAACGATTTTGCTTATTTCTTCTATTTTTCTTGATCCAAGAAGAGCAATTCGCTTTCCCTCCAGCTTTTTCATCCAAAAAACCTCCAGCCTAATCTTCTTTTATTCTTCTATTATAAGATAGACTGTACCATTCTCAACAACTGTTTTATAAGTTTGAACACACCCCGTATCAGGAGCTTGCACCTTGCCGTCTTCCAGACAAATTTTCCAATCATGCATAGGGCAAAAAACAGAATCGCCGCTGACCAAGCCCTCAGTCAATACACCGCCTTTATGAGGACATCTATTTTCTATTGCACGGATTTTGCCATTAGATAATCTGAACACAGCAATATCTGTCCCTCCGACTTTCACCGTTTTCCCTAATTTTTCCGGTAATTCATGCATAGAACCTATCAGAACCTTGACAACACTTTTATTTACCAAAAGAAATTCCCCCTTTATGATCGTACGAGATTCTCAAACAACTCAGATTTTGTTTTATTGTTTTGGATAATCTCTTTCCAAGGATCCTTGTATACTGATAGTGCTTCATCCATCCGGGCATTTAATTCTTCGCGCTTCTCTTTGTCATTCAGCACCGACTGAATATGTGCCAGACCTACACGATCAACCCAAGCGGAGGTACGTTCCAAATAACTGGCCGTTTCTCTATAGTATTGAAGATACGCACCTGTGATTTCCATTAATTCTTCATCTGTCTTCACTTTATAAAGCAAATCCCCGCCTCTTACATGGGTGCCTCCATTGCCGCCAACATAAATTTCCCAGCCTCCGTCTATGCCGATGAATCCAATATCCTTAAACCCTGACTCAGCACAGCTTCTTGGGCAAGCGGATACTGCCATTTTGACTTTATGGGGTGTCTGCAATCCTTCAAATTTCTTTTCCAGCGCTACCCCAACGCCCATGGAATCCTGGGTGCCGAATCGGCAGAATTGCTCACCGACACAGGTTTTGACAGTGCGAAGCGATTTTCCATATGCATAGCCTGATGGCATATCCAGATCTGACCATACCTTAGGCAAATCTTCTTTTTTCACACCGAACAAATCGATCCGCTGGCCCCCGGTTACCTTTACTAAAGGAATTTCATATTTATCAACGACATCAGCAATCTTTCGCAAGTCATTCGAATTCGTTACTCCTCCATACATCCGTGGAACCACCGAATAGGTGCCGTCTTTTTGTATATTGGCATGCATTCTTTCATTGACATAACGTGATTCCCGTTCATCCTCATAATGGGTTGGACGAACCATTCCCAAATAATAATTAATGGCTGGACGGCATTTAGAACAGCCTTCTTCAGAAACCCAGCCCAGGACATTCATTACTTCCTTTACATGGGTTAGCCCTTTTGATCGTATTCCTTCTACTACTTCATCCCTCGATAATGAAGTACAGCTGCAGATCGCTTCTTTTTGGATGCTTCGATCAAACTCTGCTCCAAGCGTATGCTGAAGCAAATCAGCTACAAGCGGTTTACAGCCTCCGCAGGAACGGGAAGCGCTTGTGCAAGATTTAATTTGTTCTACTGTCGTGCACCCATTGGCTTGAATGGCTTCAACGATCATTCCTTTTGAAACGCCATTGCATCCACAGACTATTTCTTCGCTATTCATTTCGGCAACGAGGCTTTCTCCAGCCTCTACGCCAATCGGCTCTAAAAGGGAAACTTTCGCAGTGTCAGAAATATCAGCCTGTTTTTTAATCATGGCGAAAAGACGATTTCCTTCCTGGCTGTCTCCAAAAAGAACAGCTCCTACGATCTGATTTCCACGAAAGACAATTTTCTTATAGACACCTTCATGGTCATCAAATATTTTTAAGGCTTTTTTCTCTTTATCTTCTAAAAAATCTCCTGCAGAGAATACTTCCACACCTGATACTTTGAGCTGGGTTGAAAGAACAGAACCTTTATAAGGGGCAGTTTCCACCCCGCAAATATGTTTGGCTAGCACTTTCCCCTGTTCATATAGAGGGGCGACCAGACCATATGGAATACCATTATGCTCGGCACATTCTCCGACTGAATAAATATGGGGAATACTCGTTTCGAGAAAATCATTTACCACAATGCCGCGATTCACTTGTAATCCGCTTTCCTGCGCAAGTTTAATATTCGGACGGATTCCAACAGCCATTACAACCAAATCAGCTTCCAGCACAGTACCGTCACTGAAGGTCAAGCCTTCTACCCGTTCATTTCCGATAATGGCCTGCGTTTGTTTTTCAAGTAAAAAGTTCATTCCCTGTTTTTCAAGTTCTTTTTGTAATAGCTTTGCTGCTGTTTCGTCCAGCTGCCTTTCCATTAAATAAGGGGAGATATGAATCACAGATACTTCCATACCTAAATTTAATAAGCCTCTTGCTGCCTCCAAACCAAGCAATCCCCCGCCGATGACAGCCGCCTTTTTATATTTTTTCGAAGCCTGCAGCATTTTATCGGTATCCTCCAGATCCCGAAAAGCTGTAACTCCCTCCTTATCAGCTCCCGGTATTGGAAGGATGAATGGCATTGACCCCGTTGCCAGGATGAGCTCATCATATGGCTCAATTCTTCCTTTATCTGACACGACAACCTTCCTGCCAGGATCTGCCTTCACTACCGTTTCATCTGTGTATAATCTAATATTGTTGGCTTCATACCAATCCCAATCATTCAGGGTAATATCCTTTACTTCTGTATCCCCCTGTAAAACTTTTGATAATAGAATGCGATTATAATTGGGATGGGATTCACTTCCAAATATCGTAATTTCAAACTTCTCCGGAGCGACCTTTAAAATTTCTTCCACTGCCCTGACACCAGCCATTCCATTCCCAACAAGGACCAATTTCTTCTTTTCCATTTTTAAAAACAGCCTCCCCGATCATTTGAATTTATTAGAATAAAATATCTCTTACTAAACTTATAGTTTTTCTAAGTGACTAACGTTCACCGCAGTAACTTTAAAACCTGGCATACGGCAAACTGGATCGAGCTGATCCGATACCAGGAGATTGACATTTTGGTTTTCAGCCCAATGAAAAGGGACAAAAATGGTATCCTGCCTGATATCTTCTGTCCATTGGCTCCTAACAATAATGCTGCCTTTTTTTGATTTAATCTTAATCAATGACTTATTCTGAATGCCGAACTTCTTAGCGGTTTCCGGATGAATTTCAGCAAAAGACTCAAAGTTTCTTGCCGCCAGTGATGGACTTTTTCTTGTCTGAACTCCGGTTAAATAATGGGAAATCACTCTTCCTGTCGTAAGGAACAGCGGATATTCCCCATCAGTTGCCTCTTTTGCTATCACAGGTGTATTAGATACAGGTATCATTACAGCTTTACCGTCTTCGTGGGCAAAGGAATCTTCAAAAAGCCTTTCAGTTCCTTTATGGTCAGGATCCGGGCAAGGCCATAGAATTCCTTCCCCCTTTTTAAGACGATCGTATTTAATTCCGTAATAATCGGCAGTACCTTCCCTGCTGGCTTCTCTTAGCTCATTGAATATTTCTTCTGGTCCGGAAAAAGAAAAATACTCTTCCTTCCCTAGCATTCTGGAAATCTCACAAATGATTTGCCAATCATGTTTTACTTCTCCAGGATACGGCTTGCTTGCCGGGCGAAGCAGCACTCTTCCTTCCAGATTCGTCATCGTACCCTCGTTTTCCAAATAAGAAGTTACCGGCAGGATCAAATCAGCCAGCATGGCTGTTTCTGAAATAAACATATCGGCAGCAACAAGAAAATCGAGTTTTTCCAGGGCCTTTTTCACAAAGTCTGCATTCGGGTTAGAGACGATGGGATTTGAGCCCATTAATAGCATTCCTTTTATCTCGCCATCCTCGATTTTATTCATCATTTCATAAGCAGAGACACCTTTGCCGGGCAATTCACTTTCGCGTATATTCCAAACACGTGCGATATAATGGCGATGATCTGGATTTTCAATAGAACGGTAACCGGGAAGTTGATCAGCTTTAAGGCCATGCTCCCGTCCTCCCTGTCCGTTTCCCTGTCCCGTGATTGCCCCATAGCCTCATCCAGGCTTACCAATCTTCCCTGTTATTAAAAGAATATTTAAAAAATTTCGGACAGTGTGGTATCCATCTGTTTGCTGTTCAACGCCCCTTGCTGTAAAAATCATTCCGGTTGCTGCTTTCCCAAACATAATAGCTGTTTTCCTAATTTGACTTGCAGGTACCCCTGTCAATTCTTCAACTTCTTCTAACTTAAGGGTGTCTACATAGGCCTTAATTTCTTCAAATCCTTTTGTCCTCCCCTCTATAAACGGAAGGTCAATCTCTTTTTCTTCTACCAGGACCTTCAAAATCCCGTTTGCCAAGGCTGCATCGCTGCCCGGCTTCGGTTTTAAGTGCAAGTCTGCCATTTTAGTTGTGGCAGTCTCCCGCGGATCAATGGCGATAATAAAAGCCCCATTCTCCTTCGCTTTCTCAAAATAAGGAAGAAGTGTTGGCTGGCACTCTGCAATATTGGTTCCCGCCAGAATGATACATTCAGCCAGCGGAATATCATTTAATCCATTCGTCATTCCCCGGTCCAGCCCGAAAGCATGAATAGCAGCCGATGCAGCCGAAGACATGCAGAACCGCCCATTATAATCAATATATTTCGTCCTTAATGCCACTCTCGCAAATTTGCCCAGAAGATAAGCTGTTTCATTGGTTAAAGAGCCTCCGCCATACACGGACAAAGCATTTAATCCATGCTCAGATTGAATTTCTTGGAACTTTTCCTTAATAATCCCCATGGCTTTATCCCATGACACCTGTTCGAATTTTCCGTCCACTTTCTGAAGCGGATATTTGAGGCGTTCAGGATGCAGGGCATGCTGATGGGCATTCAACCCTTTTATGCATAAACGTCCATGTGATGTAGGATTTGCTCTTCCAAGAACCCGATATTGCTTCCTTGTTACAATAGACTGTTCAATTACCTGTTTTTTACATTGCATACTGCAGAAAGGACATTGTGTATCATAAACTTTCTCTGATTGACCTTCCTGCTGCTTGGCTCGGAAATATTTTAATAGCAGTTCTGTCATAGTTCATTCCTTTCCGCCTTTCATATGTTCATTTATTGTTTTACAAACTAAAAAACGGGTAACTTATGGCGGCATTTATATGAATCTTCCACTAGGCGCTGGATTAAGAGTTTTCTTAGTTCCAAATCAAACACCACTTCCCGCAGGTGTATAAGCCCAATCCTTTCTGTCCATTCTGAAACGCTCTCCAAATATTTGGCGGATTCCCTGAAATATTGAACCAATGTGCAAATTACCTCTACCGCTTCCTTCTCAGTTGAAGCAATAGCCAGAAGCTCTCCAGCTTTTAATTGGATTCCTGCATTTCCGCCGATGTAAATTTCCCAGCACTGTCTAAGTTTGATGACCCCAATATCCTTAACACCAAAGCCTGCGCTGCCATGGATGCAAGAAGCGATTCCAATTTCCAGCCGGTTCGGAGATACTAGATATTCCGTTTTTTTCTGAAGCTGGACAGCCAGTTTCTTTGAAGTAACATTTTCACAGCCACAGTCTTTGAAACCGGTAAGCAGGGTGATGCTGACTGAATTATTGTCATGTATAGGAATTAATTTCATGTCTAAGGACTGCCATATTCTCTGCAAATCTTCCTCTTGGATTCCTTTCAGCATGATCCGTCCGTCATTGCTGATGACTATTTCCGGTATACTGTATTGTTCAGCCACGGCTGCTATTTTTTGCAATTGACTGCTATTCGTTTTTCCCAAATATATTTGCGGTTTGATTGTATAGGTGCCGTTTGCCTCCCTGACTGCGTTGTGTGTTTCACCAACAAAGACAGATTGGCCATCTCCCTCATAATCGGGAACTGTCATTTGCAGGATATAATGCAAAGCAGGTACACAGATGGGGCAGCCATTTTCTTTGCGCCAGTCAAGATCTGTAAATATCCCTTCCACACTTCGCAATCCGCGAAGCTGGATCTCCTCTACAACCTCTTCTTCTGATAGATCCGTACACGTACATAATGTGTCAGGTTCGATATCTTCATGGAAATCATCGCTTTTTATATAGTACAGAAGCTCTTCGACCAGCGGCTTGCATCCTCCGCATGTGCCAGAAGCCTTTGTATATTCTGTCACTTCTTCTGCTGTCTTCAGCCCTTTTGTTAAAACAGCTTCTGCAATCGCCTTTTTTGTGACGCCATTACAGTTGCAAACGATACTGGTTTGAGCCATTGAACTTATGCTGTATTCCTTTTTTGAAGAATTCAAAAGAAGCAGCTTTTCTTCATCGGAAAAGTCTTTCTTCTTCTCCATCATGTCCAATAACCTTACATGGTCTTTTATGTCACCTATTAATAAAAATCCAGCCATTTTGTTATGCTTAAAAACAATTTTTTTATACGTTTGTTCATCTTCGTCATATAAAGTCAAAGCTTTTTTATAGCCTTTTTCAAAAAGCTCTCCTGCAGAAAATACATCCGTTCCGGATATCTTCAGCTTTGAAGATAAAATGGAACCTTTATATTCCTCAGTAAACTTGCCGCAGATCTGTTTTGCCAGTACCCTTCCCTGCTCATACAGCGGCTTTACAAGTCCGTAAACCATCCCTCTATGTTCAGCACATTCACCTACAGCGTAAATATCAGGGATACTCGTTTGCATAAAATCATTGACCATTATTCCCAGATTCGTTTTTATTCCACAATCATGTGCAAGCTTAATATTAGGCCTGACACCGGCTGCTATAATCACCAGATCAGCCGGAAGTTCTGTTCCATCTTTAAAAGTAACCCTTTCGACACGGCCGTTTCCTTCAAAGGACTGTGTTTCGTTTTCCAATAAGAATTTCACGCCCTGTTTCTCAAGCGATCTTTGCAAAAGATTTGCTGCTTTAGTGTCCAGCTGTTTATTCATGATTCTTGCTGCATTATGGACAACATGGACATCCATTCCTAAATGGATAAGGCCTTGGGCAGCCTCCAATCCCAGCAAGCCTCCCCCAAGTACTACGGCATTTTCACCTTTTTTTGATGAATGAATGATTTGCCTGCAATCTTCTATTGTTCGGAATGTCATTACTCCTTCTTTGCTGCAGCCAGGGAGCGGCGGAACATTAGGAGTAGAGCCAGTAGCCAATATAAGCTTGTCATAGAAAACTTTCCGATTTTTATTTGTAGTAAGTGCCTTTTTCGCAGTGTTCAACTTCATAACTGTTTCATTTTTGAATAATTGGATTTGATTTTTCACATACCAATCAGATTTATGGATTGTCAGTTTTTCAATGGAAGACTTCCCTTGCAGAATAGAAGACAATAAGATGCGATTGTAATTAAGATGGTTTTCACTTCCGAAAACCGAAATGGAAAACCGGCCGGGATCATGATGGAGGATTTCCTCTACACAGCGAATTCCTGCCATTCCGTTTCCAATAAGAACTAGTTTTTCTTTAGCCATAGTAACCCTCCAGCAACTCGCTTCCCACCTTTCTAAATTTTTCTTTTTGTTATGTTAGATCTTATCACATAGATTTTGTAATTAACATAACTTTTTGATTATTTTTATCATTACAAAACTTTGGCCCTATCTTGCAGATTTACAATTTATGCTACGTTTTTACTTATTTTTTATTGATATGTAAGCGTTTAATCCAGCTAGCAGCAACGGATACAGATGGAAACAGGAATTTTGACTCACGTAAGAAAACCTTACATAATAATTACATAAAAATTTAATATATGCGATGATGTTAAAATATTCAGATATTGAGGGAGGTTTTTTAATGAAGGTTGCAGATGTATTCAAATTTAAAGATGAGCGAATGAAGGTATTGCACTATACATGGCTCGCGTTTTTTATTTCATTTTTCACGTGGTACAACATGGCTCCTTTAGCTACCACCATGCTGAAGGAAATGAATTGGCTTACTGCACAACATATCGCTGCACTAGGTATTCTGAATGTCGCCTTAACGATTCCAGCCAGAATCATAATTGGGAACCTGCTGGATCGGTATGGCCCCAAACTGGTTTATTCTTCTCTTTTGATTGTCATGTCCATTCCGGCATTAATCTTTGCATTTGCAGATAATTGGCTCCAGCTGATGATTTCGCGCTTAATCCTCGGCAGTATAGGTGCAAGCTTTGTCATTGGCATCCGAATGGTTTCTGAGTGGTTTCCCCCAAAAGATGTCGGCTTTGCAGAAGGAATTTATGGGGGCTGGGGAAATTTCGGATCTGCAGCCGCAGCCATGATCCTGCCGGTTATCGGTCTAAACCTTTTCGGAGGCGATGATGGATGGAGATATGCTTTAGCCTTAACAGGACTCATATGTTTTGTTTATGGGGTATTCTACTTTTGGGCTGTAAAGGATACCCCTGAAGGAAAAGCCCTCGTTAAACCGAAAAGATCAGGGGCAATGGAGGTTAGCACATGGGGAGATTTGTTTCGGCTAATCGTATGGTCCATTCCGCTTGGAGGTGCCCTAGCCGTCAGCGCCTGGAGAATTGAAAATCTGGGCTTTATTTCGGAGAGTGCTTTATATATTGTCTGGAGCCTGATTGGACTGGCTTTTCTTATACAGGTTTATAAGATATTGGAAGTGAATATTCCTATATTAAAAGCGGGAGTTCCTGAGGAAGATCAATATAAGTTTAAAAACGTAGCTGCGTTGAACAGTACATACTTTGCGAATTTCGGTGCAGAGCTTGCGATTGTATCAATGCTGCCCATGTTCTTTCAGCTGACATTCTCCCTGACACCCTCGACAGCCGGATTGATTGCAGCTTCTTTCGCTTTTATTAATCTTATTGCCCGTCCACTTGGCGGGATGCTCTCGGATCGGATGGGAAACAGAAAAAGAGTCATGCTCGTTTATATGCTTGGTATATCGGCCGGCCTCTTGGGTATGGGGTTTATCGATTCCAATTGGCCATTATTTGCTGCTGTTATGATGACCATTCTGACTTCCATGTTCATACAAGGAGCTGAAGGGGCAACCTTCGCCGTCATCCCCATGATAAAAAAACGGATAACGGGGCAAATAGCCGGAATGGCAGGAGCTTATGGAAATGTCGGGGCAACGATCTATTTAATCCTGTATACTTTCGTTTCACCACAAACTTTCTTTTTTATCCTGGCAGCCGGGGCGCTGATCAGCTTTGCCATTTGCTATTTCTGGCTGGAAGAGCCTAAAAACTCCTTTAGCTCGGAATATTATATATCTGAACAGGATCGTCAAACTAACGAGGCCCCACGGGTTAAAGAAAGCATAAGGGAACGAAAGGCATTATAAGACCAACATCCCTAATCCCATAACAGCAAAAAGGCTGCCTGGATTTACCCAGGCAGCCTTTTTTATTTATTTATTTATTTATTAGATGGTTCTTCTACTGTTTTTTCACTTTCCTCTTCGGTATTTGCACCTTCGGATTTTTCCGGTTTATAGTCATATTCCGATCGGTCAACCGGTTCAAAATTTTCAGGTGTGTAGAATCGAAGCAGGTCGCCATTTACTACTTTATCAGAAAGTGCCAGTTTTTGCTCAGCACTTTCCTGAAGCTTTTTCGCTTCTTCAAAACGTTCTTCTTCAAGCAGTTCGCCTGTCGTTGAATCATAGAACTTGCCGTCAACAGAAGAGATTGTCGGACTCATAAAGTCGCCGTTTCTGAACGGTACAAGATCATCGTGCTGTTCTGATAATAAATCTGTACCAAACTGCAGATAATCTTTAGTATCGATACCCAGCAAGTGCATTAGGGTTGGCATTAAATCAATCTGTCCGCCAAATTCATGGCTTACTCCGCCTTCCATGCCAGGTACACGTATAAATAACGGAACACGCTGAAGTCCAGCACTATCAAACGGCGTAATTTCTTTGCCGAGAACTTCTTCCATTGCTTTGTTATGGTTTTTTGAAATACCATAATGGTCACCGTACATCACGATAATGGAGTTGTCATACAGGCCGGATGCTTTAAGCTGCTCAAAGAACTCTTTAAGTGCTTCATCAGCATAACGGGCTGTCTGGAAGTAGTTATCCACCGATTTATCGCCTGTTGTATGCGGCTCAATCGTCGCCTTCTCCTGATCCATATGGTACGGATAGTGATGCGATACAGTAATAAATTTTGAGTAAAATGGCTGTGGAAGTGATTCCAAATATGGCATGGATTGCTCAAAGAATGGTTTATCCATTAATCCATAGTCAGCCATGTCCTCTGGCTTTAGATCATAATAGTTTGCATCAAAGAAATTGTCATAGCCAAATGATTTATAAATCTCATTACGGTTCCAGAAGCTTCCGGAGTTGCCGTGGAATACGGCAGATGAATAACCTTTATCCTTCAAGATTGCCGGAGCAGCATGGTATGTGTTCATACCTTTCGTAGTGAATGCAGAGCCCTGTGGCAATCCGTATAAAGAGTTCTCCAAAATAAACTCGGCATCTGCTGTTTTACCTTGCGCAGTCTGATGGAAGAAATTATCAAAATACATTGTGTTTTCTTCACGGGTTAATGAGTTTAAGAATGGCGTTACTTCTTCACCATGCAACTCATAGTTCATAAGGAAAGTCTGAATAGATTCAAGATGCAGATAAATCACATTCATACCCTCTGCTGCACCAAAGTACTTCGGGTTCGGTTCTGCGTAATTGGATTTCGTAAAGTTTATGACTTCTGTTGTATCGCTGCTGTCCGCCATAACACGCTGAGCGGATGCTTTCGTACTTTGCACCGCGTCATAGATCGTATAATTGTACATACCCAGATACTTAACGATATAGTTACGGTCAAATCCTCTAGTCAATAGCTCAGGACGGTCTGTTTCAGCAATGCCCAGGTTTGCAAAGGAAACAGCCAGTGAAGCATAAATCAATGCTGCCACTCTGCGGCGGGACATATCCTTTGTTTCAACTTTTACGACTTTAAATACAAGCAATCCTATCAGCACTAAAACATCAATAAAGAAAAGGAAGTCATACGAATTCAAAAGAGAGCTTACACTGCTGCTTACATCACCAAAGTTTTGGGTTTGGGTTAGTGTAGGCAGCGTAATAAAGTCGTTAAAGAAACGATAGTACACCACGTTTGCAAATAATAGGAAAGATAAAATGAAATATATAACCATTAAGGCAATATACTTCTTTCTTCCCTTAAAGAAAAATGCAAGTCCTAAAAATAGCAGTGAAGACCCAAGCGGATTAATAAATAAGAGGATCTGCTGCAATGTACTTTCAATACCTAAATTAAATTGTGTCATTTGAGTTATATACGTTTTCATCCAAAGCAGAAATACTGCCAAAAAGAAAAAGCCAATATATTTATTAAAAATACCATGACTCTTTTGAAGTAAAGTATTCAAAATCATACACCTACCTTCTAGCACATTATTCTAACATAATTCACTATCAATTTTAAAATCATATGTTGGCAATCAATCTAGTAATTAGTATAACTGTTAAATATTACAAAACTATGAACAAACTAAGAAATAACTTAAAGTACTGTGCAAGAATATAACTATACTCCGTTTTTGCAAAAAGTCAAGCATGTCCGGATAAAACAGCTATTCCCGCCTATAAGAACAGTACTTTAGGCTCTGAACCCGAAGTGCTTTTAACTGATCTTACTATAAAATGATAGAACCATCTAATTACTTAACAGAAAATAAACTCACGTATATATAGACGATTGAAAAGCTATTTAGTTTCATTTTTTATGTAAAAACTTATTAAAATATAATTTTTGAAGCAAAGAGAAAAAACAGACAACAGCCAATTTATATGATAGACAATAAAAAAATATACCTTGATGCGGAAATTTAACATGGCGGTAAGACATAATTTACATCACTAAATGGCCAGTCTGGCTGCCAATAATCATTTAACGATGCCGCTCTCGTTGCCTATAATGGCAAAATCCCGCTAAATAATACACAGTAATAAAGGTTACTTGCTACTATCGAAATAGCTTCAGTCATGACCTATAAACAATTCCTCCAGGAAAACATTCTTAAACCCCTTCAGCTTAAAAATATAAAAGTGAAAGTTATGTTGTTTTTAATAAACTGCTATAAAGATAAGTTGTTTTCAACCTTGCATAACGCAAATGAACCTATGTAAATACGAATTAAAGCCAGTTTCATATGGCAGTTATTTCAGTAAATGAGGATTTTATGAATAAAGAAGAGTATTTTTAAAAAAATACAGACAAAAAACCGCACAAAATTTTTAAGTGCGGTTTTTGGCTACAATATTTTTTTTATGTTTTATTTTTGCATCAGTGTTGGAGACCGTTTTACCAAACCGATTTAAAGTCCCCGCTCTTCTCAGAATTGCTTGCTGTTAAGATTTCTATGTTTTTGGTTACTTTCGTTGTATAAGTGAAGTCGCCATAACAATATGGGTAGCGGAAGTTACTTTTATCACCGCCGCAGTTATATACTTGCGGGTTCTTTTCTGCCTGTACAAGAGAGAACTCCTTGGCTATCTCCTCACTATGCTTCCCGCCTTGCTTAGCTACGAAGTCAATATAGCCAATCCCCATATTATAAGCCTGGATAACAGTTGGGAAATCTACATTTTTCTGGTTACCATAATTTAAAGCTCTCTGAAAATGTTTTACTCCCTGTTTAATGCTCTGTTCCGGATCACTGATGGAGTTGGGGGGCAAACCAGCAGATTCAGAGGCCTGCATGGGATCTCCACCCTTTCCTTTGCTTTCCTGCTGCATAATAGCCGCAAGCACCAATGTATATTCTTCAAGATTTACCTCTTCCAATTCCCTTCGAAGAACCGGCGTGTATTTTTGCACATCTTCAGCTACAGGATTTGGCAGGAACGTCACCGCTTTTTCCTCTACGTTGAGCTTTAGAAATTGGTCAATTAAGACAAAGGAAAAAATAATCGTAAATAATAATAAAGCTATATTTGAACTGCGTTTTACTCTTTTTTTGCTTTTTTTGCGCTTCATTGCTGTTCTCCCGGTTTCTCTATTAGTTCAGTTTTTTTCTATTATACTAATTTAGGAGAATAACGGCAAAGCATTATAATTTTAATAGAAAAGTCATTGTTAGTATTCCCTTTTTTAAACTGGCAAAATATTTATCGGTCAGTTTACATAGTTTATCAGTCAAATCTTTAATATATCGGTTAGTTTTCCGATATATCGGTCAGTTCGCTTCGTACCAGCTTGTCACTAATTTCACTAGGAAATTAATAAAAACGGAGGCAATTCAGCCCCCGTTCTATTTTTTTCTTTTAACAACCACTCCTGCTTGTTCCTCCAGCGTCTGAATGACAGAAGACATATCCTGATCACTAAGTCCCTTGTCTGCAGCGTTTTGAAATGCCCTTTCTGCCATTTGCCCTGTATATTGCGTCAGCCCTGCTTCCTTCAAAAGCCTGTTCGCCAGGCGGACATCCTTATGGACATATTTCACTGCCCCGCCAGGATCGAAATTCCTATCAAATACGTACTGTTCCATATGTCTCCGCAAAATCCTGCTATCTCCATAGCTAACCTTTAAAATGTTAAAGAGCTGTTCGGAATCTAAACCATAAGCTGCCCCGGCTACCATTGCCTCCGATGCTGCCAGGGAATGGACTGCAACAAGATACTGATTGATAAGTTTGGCAATGCTGCCTGAACCAGAAGGACCAAGATATTCAACGGTTTCACCCATCACCTTCAGGATATGGTTTACTTTTTCGAAAGCAGCTTTCTCACCTCCGACCATTATCGTTAAAGTGCCGCTTTCCGCACCTTCAGGCCCTCCGCTTACAGGAGAATCAAGATAACGGATCCCTTTCACATTTGCCAGCTCATATATTTCTTTACTTGTATCCTCTCCTACTGATGTCAAGTCAATGCAGACAGTTCCAGGGCGAGCATATTCGATAATGCCCTCATTTCCTGTATAAACCTCCAAAACATCCCCTGGCATGGATAAGCAAGTACAAATCACGTCACATTGGCGGGCAAGCGAGCTGATGGAATCAGCAGGATCCGCTCCCTGCTCCAGTAGCGCCTTAGCCTTCTCAATCGTCCGGTTATATACATACACCTGATAGCCGTTATTAAGCAGGCGTTTAACCATCCGCGAGCCCATTACTCCGGTTCCAATAAAACCAATTTTCATGCTATATCCTCCCTACTATGATCCTTTAGCCACTCAAAGCTTTCCTCGCTTCTGCCTTGCGGGTTATACTCAAGGCCAATATAGCCTTTATAGGCATCTTTCAAATGCTGAAGTATTTCCTTATAATTCATTTCTCCTGTACCTGGCTCATGCCTTCCCGGGTTATCTGCAATCTGCACATGCTCCACAAGATTAGAATATTTTTGAAAGATTGAAAGCGGTTTTCCATGGATTCTTTCAATATGGTAAAAATCAAACTGAAGCTTCACATTTGGCAAATCAACAACTTTCAATATCTCCACAGCCTGTTCTATATCACTTAAGAAATAGCCAGGCATATCGAAAGGGTTGATAGGTTCTATTAATAGTGAGATCCCATATTCCGCCATTTTTGAACCAGCATACAAAAGATTATCAATATATACTTGTTTTGCTTCTTCTTGATCGCTTTCAGAAACGATTCCAGCCATACAATGGATGTTTGTAACCTTTAAGGCATTTGCATAACGGATTGCTTCATCTACTGATCTACGAAACTCTTCAATACGGCGGGGATTTGCAGCAATGCCACGTTCTCCTTTTTCCCAAACACCTGGCGGCAAATTAATCAAAAGCATTGATAACCGATTCTGCTCGAGCTCCCTCTGAATTTCTTCTATTGTGCAGTCATACGGAAATTGGCACTCAACATATAAAAAACCATATTCCCTGGCTTTTTTAAAACGCTCCAAAAAAGGGACTTCTGTAAAAACGGTTGAAACATTAACGGCGAATTTCTTCATCACAACCTCCATCAATTAAAAAGGAAATTTTTGATCTTCCTCCAGATTTAAGATAAATGCTTTAACCAAATCCTTTGTGGCTTCAAGGTCCGCATAATCAATAACCTCAACGGGCGAATGGGCATAACGGGAAGGGATTGAGAGAACACCTGTTGGAATTCCCTTATTGGCGTAAGCCACTGCCCCGCCATCTGTTCCAATGCCCGGGAAGACTTCAAGCTGATAAGGTATTTTGCTTTCCTTTGCCTGCTTTATCAATAAATCTTTCATCGTCTTATGTACAATCAAACTGAAATCCATCACTTTAATGCCTGTTCCTCTGCCCAGACCGAGACTGCCATCCATAGTTTCTTCTGGTGTATCACTGACTGCAGTCGTATCAATGGCAATAGCGGCATCGGCTTTTAAATGTTCTGCCGCTGTTTTAGCTCCCCTTAAACCGACCTCCTCCTGAACCGCAAAAAGGAAAATCAATTCGCCGGCAAAAGTTGCATCTTTTAATTCTTCAAGTGCTTGTACCAGCACAGCGCACCCAGCTCGGTCATCTAGCGCCTTTGATCGAATCTTTTTGCTCTTTTCAGGTCCAAAAACCTGGAACCCGGTACCCCAGGTAACAGGTGTTCCAATTTCAACACCCATTTCCGCCGCCTCTTCTTTTGAAGCAGCACCAATATCAATATACATTTGAGAATGCTTTCTCACTTTATTGGGATCATCAAATTTCACATAGTGAGCAGACATTGTGCCGATCACACCGTGCACATCACCTTCAGTTCCTAACACTTTCACTGGCTGGGCAAGAAGAATGCGGTCATCGTTTCCGCCTAATTTTTCAAAACGCAGCAGACCGTTTTCTTCAATCTTTTTAACCATAAATCCGATTTCATCCAAATGAGCCGTTAGTAAAATAACCGGTCCCGGCTTCTCACCTTTCTTCCGTGCAATCACATTCCCGATTGGGTCAATCATGACGGAGTCCGTTTTATCCTCCAGATACTCCTTTAAATAGTAGGATACGGCATGTTCATAACCGCACGGACCAGATAAACTGGTAAGTTTTTTTAGTAAATCTATCATTTATTTAGCTCCTTTTATCTTAGTTGTCAGTTATCCGTTCATTTTCGAGTTCAAACCCATTCACAAAATATTCTATTGTCTCAAGCTCATTCTCATTCAGTTCACGATTTATATACGTTTTATAGGCCTTTTTAATTTTTTCTGTTTGCCCTTCTAATTGTTCGGTTAGTTGGGCAGCCCTCCTAAGCAAATTGGCTTCTTGGAGGTATTCATTCTTCGAAAGGGCCTTCCAGTGGGATAGTATATATGTATCAGCTTCAAATCGATCTATCGAATCCAATAATTGAAGCATACGCTCAGATGTGTAGTTCCATTTGCTAGAATAAAGGTTTGCGTATATGGCATCTCCCAAAAATAAAATTTTTTCTTCCTTAATATATATAACTACTGAATCTGCAGAATGGTCCCCTCCAACATGCTGCACTTGACATGTAATTCCGCCAAGATCAATTTTCAGTTGTTTCTCGAATGTCACCTCGGGCAGTTTGATTCTAATATTCCTTTCTATACCAAACTCTTTCTTTATCGCACTGGCGCAAAACTCAATTTCAACTCCCATCCGCACTCGGTCATCTAATGCTTCATCTGTCCATTCGAATGGAATAAGCTTTTTCATTTCAGCTTTTGTTTGATTTGATGAAACAGACACCATATCCAAAGCTGGTAAGCCAAAAATATGATCCCAATGCCAATGTGTCAGCACAACCATACTTGGTGCCGGAATATCAAGCCTCGCAAGTTCGCTTAAAAAGTAAGCTGCATGCTCCTCGGAATTACCCGCATCAATCATCAAAGTTCGATTCTCACCGACAACTGCACCCAAAATAGGGCGGTCCGTCTCAGAAACAGGGGTCTGATACCAAAATCGATCACTAATTTTTTCTAAAGTTTGCATAAATTCTCCCCCTATTATTGCTTTCTTTCATTAATTCGGTAAAAATAACTGGACACCTTTTTCTATTTTTAAAAAATAGACTGTTTTCGAAACTATGTTGCTTTTTTAATAAGTATTGCGGGCAGTTTGATTTCCGCTTTTAGAAAGAAGGCAAAAATAAAAAGCTGCCCCTATCACTGAGCAGCCCATTAAAAGAATTTAAAGCTATTTAATTTCAACAACCATTTCAATTTCTACCGGGGCTCCTCCTGGGAGGGAAGCCATTCCTACTGCTTTGCGTGCATGTCCATTTTCTTTACCGAAAATTTCGTGAAGCAGATTTGATGCGGCATTAATGACGGCAGGATGGTCTTTAAAATCGCTAGTTGCAGCAACGTATCCATCCATTTTGACTACTCTCTTGACTTTGTTTAAATCTCCAATGATTCCTTTAAGGGCTGCCAGTAAATTTAGCGTACAGATTCTTGCTGCTTCCTGTGCTTCCTCGATACTGATGTCTGCTCCAACAGTCCCAGTGTACTTCTGACCACCATTTACTCTTGGCGTTTGACCGGACAGGAAGACCATATTTCCTGAGATAACCCCCGGCTCAAACGGCATCTTGATATCAACTAGAACAGGAAGCTGGATATTTAACTCTTCCAGTCTTTCTTCAATACCCTTTTTCAATCCTTCCATTGCTAAGCCTCCTGGGAAACACTTTGTTTTAATGAAGAATAAAGCTTTTTCGTGAACTTGAAAGAGCGGTGAGTATAATAAACTTTGGCAAAAGCATGATTTTCACAAAGCGAGCATTTGATTTGGTACGGAGCTTTTCGAATATGAGGCGTTTTCAATAATTGTATAACTTCTTTTAGATGACTATTGCAAACCCACATTATTTCACCCTCTTTTGGTATTCTTTTAAACTCTTTCAATCTGTAATAGGCAAGTTTAGATACGTCTATTACAGATTGAAATGTGCCGGCTTATCATTTGCTTGCAGATACAGTCGGCTTTAATTTATCCGGCTTTCTTTTTTTCACCTGGCTGGTTACTTCCTCGTCCCAGGAGATGGTGATATCACCGTTTGTGACAAATGTCTGGCATCCTAAACGAAAGCCTTTCTCCAGCCACTTTTCCCCCAATTTTCTTCTTTCCTGAATTTTGACATTATCAAGGTATTCCGATCCTTCTTCTGCTTTAAAAACACATGTTCCGCAAATTCCGCCGCCGCAGCGATTTGGAAGTTCTCCATCATAGCGAAGCGACATTCTTAATATATTTGAATCCTCAGGCACCTCTAATTTCTTATTGCTGTTTACAAAATGGATGTTTGGCATGATCGATTTCCTCCTTGTTCTTCTCTTCTTGGTATACAATATACCATATAAATAATATTCAGACAATATAAAACTTTTAAAAAATTAAAGTTTTTCTCTAAACTGTTTTCCCAAGCTTTGTAGTTTTTTAACTTGTGGCAGCAGAGGGGTGATTTCCTCTACAGGATGCTCGCACCAAACGTTCCAATCAACCACTTTTATTTCTCACTCGATCCTTTTCACAATTCCTTTAAAAAAACAATTATTAAACAAGTGCCTTTCTTTATGCATTTTTTTACTGTTCTACTTGCATCTGAAAATATGGAAAACAGGCTGCTCCAGGATAGCCGCCTGCTTAAGTCTAGTTATTAAACTTCTTTTTAATGCCTTCCATATAGGCTATATAGGCTTTCTTTGAATTCTCAATATGAATCCTCATCAGGTACTCAGCTATTTCGGTATCTTTGTCACGCAGTGCCTTCATGATATCGATATGTTCTTTTAGTGAATCCTTCCTTCTGCCTGGTGTTTCATAGCCCATATTGGCAGCCATATGAATAAAATCGATAAGGCCGGAAAGAATTTCGTATAATTTAGGGCTTTTGGATGCTTTATTAATTAGCCTATTCATTTGGATATGCTCAGAATTAAAGTTTTCTTCAGCCTGTTCGTTAAGTTCCATCAGTTCTTGAATTTTCCGGTCCAATTCTTTCTGTGTTTCCATATCCATTCTTTGGGCTGCCAATTTTACAGCAAGGACTTCCAGGGAAGAGAGAATCGTAAATACCTCCAATACTTCATCTTCTGAAATATTAGAAATTACAACTCCTTTTCTTGGGACGGTTTTCACAAAGCCTTGTGATTCAAGCCGGAATAAAGCCTCACGAATTGGGGTGCGGCTTATGTTCAGCTTGGCAGCCAGTTCTCTCTCAACTAGACGGTCGCCAGCCTGGTACTCCCCTTCTAAAATTAACTTTTTTAAGTACAGATAAGCATGTTCGCGTATTGATATTAGCTGATTTTCCTCCCATGTTTTTTCCATTTTTCCACCTGCTATTATTTTTTTATAGTCCGATAGAGATTAAGATAAGAAAATACCTCCATAAAACAATGCGCCAAAAATGACGAGAGAAGGATGTACCTTAAACTTGATTAATGTTAAATAGCTGACTGCTGCAAGCAGCACAAGATGAAGTACGCCGCTGTTTTCAAAGGCTGTTAAAAAAAATTGGTATGCCATGACAGCCAGCAGTACAGCAATGATCGGCTGTACGGATTTCGTCATGAGTTTGACCTTAGGCGAGTCTTTAAATAAGTTAACAAACTTAAACAGCAAAATGACTGCCAAAGCGGATGGAAGAATGGTTGCTGCAAGAGCTATAACCGCTCCTAAAACCCCGCCTAATTCGTAGCCGATAAAGCCTGCCATTTTTGTGGCGATGGGACCCGGCAGAGCATTCGCTATAGCAAGTACATCCCCAAACTCAGATAGTGTCATCCACCCATTGTTGTTTACCACTTCAATCTGAATCAGCGGGATGGTTGCCGGTCCGCCCCCGTAGCCTAGTAAATTCGCAATTAAAAACGCCCAGAAAATATCCCAATAGATCATGAGCTTTTCTCCCTTACTGGAATGAATTCTTCCTTAACACTCTTCTCAGTCTTTTCTTTCCGATGCGCAATATAAAAAGCAGAAATCAGGACAGCAGCAATCAATATTCCCGGATGCCATTCCATAATCTGGACAAAGATTAATGATATGGCCGCGAGCAACAGTGTTTTGGCCATGCCCAGTCCCTTGCTGCCTTTTTGGAAAAACCGGTAGGCCATCTCAGCAAGCATAAAGCCGATAACAGGTGTTACGCCTTGGACCATTCCGCTTACGATAGGCGATTGGCGGAACGAGTAAAGCACGCCCAGCAAGCCAAGCATGGCGATGATGGATGGCAGGATATGTGTAAGGATTGCTACGGTTGCCCCAAGCCCTCCTTTTACTTTAAAGCCAATATAAGCTGCCATTTTTGTTGCTATAGGCCCAGGCATCGTATTGGCTAAAGCTAAAATCTCCCCAAATTCTTCCTCACTCATCCACTTATATTTTTTAACTGCCTCAAATTCGATCAGCGGTATTGTCGAAGGACCTCCTCCATACCCTGTCACACCGGTGCGAGCAAATCCAATCGCCAATTCAAGATAAGGTTTCATGCGATCCTCCCTCTCTATCTTTTTTCAAAAGTCCCTATGACTGAATAAGGACCCCATTCCGCTATTACCATAACGAATGAGGCCCTTTTCTATTATTTTTTAATGTCTGCTTCTGTTACCACTTCATATCCGTCTTTTTCCAGATAAGATTGTAGTGCTTGTAAAGCAGCGGTTCCAACAGCCGTATCTTGCTCGCCATTCCCGCCGCTGATTCCGATTCCTCCAACTACTTCTCCGTTTACCACGATTGGGAAACCGCCAACAAACACAGCAAACTTGCCGTTAAGCATATGCTGGATGCCGAATGCTTCATTTCCTGGCAGTGCCGGACCGTTTGGCTCTTTATTAAATAAATGAGTCGAACGTTTATGACCTGAAGCTGTATAGGCTTTAGCAATGGCAATTTCAGGGCCTGTGATTCTTGCTCCGTTCATCCTTTCAAGAGCAAGCAGGCTTCCTCCATCATCTACAATCGCAATCGTTTCAAGAACATTAATTTCAGCTGATCTTTCCTTCGCTGCTTCAATCATTAACTTTGCTTCTTCTAATTCCAATTTAAGGGCTGTTTTCATGTTCATTCTCCTTCTATCTAATTAGTAGCCGATATAAACAGTTTTGACTTGCGTGAAGAATTCAAGGCCAACTCTGCCGGATTCACGGAAGGTTGCCGTACTGGATTGCTTCAAGCCGCCAAACGGAGCATTAATCAAGTTGCCGGTCGTTGTCCGGTTCACTTTTACCGTCCCTGCCTGAATGTCTTTTGTGAACCTGTTTGCCGTTTTTAAATTATTGGTTACAATCGAAGCAGACAATCCATAGTCAACATCATTCGCGATCGCGATGGCTTCTTCATATGTATCTACTTCGATAACGGCAATCACTGGACCAAATATTTCTTCTTTTGCAATGCGGTGATTTGGTTTTACATTGGTGAAAATGGCCGGCGATACAAAGAATCCTTTCTCGTATGCAGCAGTGGTCAAATGTTCACCCCCATATACAAGTTCAGCTCCATCTTCTTTGCCGAATTCAATATACTTCAGGACATTTTTTAATTGCTTTTCATTTGCAAGCGGGCCGATTTTAACTCCCTCTTCAAAACCGTTGCCGATTTTAAGAGCACTTGTTTTCTCAATCAATTTTTGCACGTATGCTTCTTTTACTTCCCTCAACACTATAACTCTGCTTGTTCCCGTACACGCTTGCCCTGTTAAGGAGAAGCCTCCATTTACGGTTAACGTCGCAGCAAGGTCGAGATCCGCATCACCCATGACAACGAGCGGATTTTTCCCGCCAAGCTCCATTTGGGTACGGGTAGTGAAAGCGCTCTTGCGGTGGATATCTACTCCTGCAGCGGTTGAACCGGTAAAAGTGACAGCTTTAACAGCTGGATGAGTGACTAATGGATCCCCAACATCTGATGCCTTGCCAGTGACAAAGTTCAGGACACCTTTTGGCAGTCCAGCCTGCTGCAATGCTTCGACCAGCCGAACAGCGATTAGGGGAGTATCTGAAGAAGGTTTGAAGACAACTGTGTTGCCTGTAATTAAAGCTGGAGCAATTTTTCTGGCAGCAATGGAAATAGGAAAGTTCCAAGGTGTAATGACACTCACTACCCCTAGCGGCTCCCTTTCCGTCGATACTTTCATATTCGGGTCATCATTCGGGAAGGTCTCGCCTGTGAAGCTTTGTCCTTCCACCGCATAATAGCGAAGCGTCTGGGCTGATCTCAGAACTTCATTTTTAGCATCATTCATATGCTTTCCTTCTTCTCTTGACAGTTCTTCTGCATATTTGGGTGCATTTTCTTCCAGAATTGAAGCAGCTTTGTTTAAAATGGCAGCCCGCTTGGATGGGGCTGTTTTTGCCCATTCTTGAAAAGCTTCGTTTGCAGCTTCGATTGCCAGTTTTACATCGGTTTCATTTGATGCCTGAAAAACACCAACTACATCTTCGGTGTTTGCAGGATTTACGCTATAAAACTTTTTTTGGCTGGCTGATTCCTGCCATTCTCCGTTAATGTAGTTTTGGAATGTTTCTACTTTTGTTGTAATCAAAGTTATCACCTTACTCTCTGTTTATTTCACCGTTTACTTCGCAAATTCACTGTTTATAAAAATAGCCGCCACTTAGACCTCGATTGACAAGATTTAGTGTGACGGCCTGGAATAGAAAATTCTTCAACTTGAATGAGTCTTTTTTGGTTGTTTAGCTCTGGTAATTTGGCCTGTTGATTTCCGCTCCAGGAGCTCGCTTTCCGCGGGGCGGGCGGTGAGCCTCCTCGTCGCTTCGCGTCTGTGGGGTCTCACCTGTCCGCTGCTCCCGCAGGAGTCTCGCTCCTTCCGCTCCAATCAACAGAGTGCTAAATCATTAGTTGGCTTTCTTACAGCCAATTCTATTATTCATTACTTCATATTTATTTAGCTTCCACTAAAGAACCCAGATCCTGTTCTAGGTACTCTCTCCAAAGGCCATCCATGTACATGCGACGCATTTTGGCACCTGTTCGGACTACTTCTAGGCAGCGCTGCTGTAGTTCTGGCGTGTCTGCGTGGTCTAGAACAATTTTGTAGCCGCGTTCTCCATGGATTTCATCGGATACGATGTGAAGGTCGAAGAATTCAATTTCTTCATCTGTAAATCCATATTGTGCACGAAGAGCAGGGGTTTGTTTACGATAGATATCAGGTACCTGAGACTCAAGGCCAACAACTAGAGCTGCTGTTGCAACAACAAAGTTTTCACGTGCAGCCACTGCATAGCACCAGCTTTGAAGGCCTAATGTTGTTGGAGCCATGTTTTCAGGATTGATGACGCGTTCACGAGTTGTTCCGCAAGCTTCCGCGAAGCGAATCAGCAGGTCTGTATGACGGTCAGCAGCAATTTCTTCTTCATACATATTTTGAAGTGTGAAGTCTTTTGCTGCTTCGAATTTTGGATCAGATGGAGTGTTGTGGTAGATATACGCTAAGTAGTCTGCGAAAGGTCCTACATAGTGGTAATGGTTTTCAGCCCATCTTGCAAAGTGCTTTCTTTCAAGCTTTCCTTCAGCCCAAGCTACTGTAAATGGAGCTTTCTGACTATGATTTCCTTTAATCGCTTCCTCTAGTTCTTTGCGAAATTCATCTTTAGATAATAATTCTGGCATGTATAAACTCCTCCTCGATTTTTATGTAGCCTAGTGGCATTTGATATTTTGTATACCAAAACTATTGAAAAAATAATAGGTTGCTAGTTTACAACCTCTATCCTTCTTGTTTTTTGGTCTTTGGTATACCTTAATTGAATAATAACCTATTCTTTTTCACTTGTAAACACAATTTTTAGAATTTTTTAAAGATTAATTAAAATTTCTATTGAGAACTAGAATTAATATAGCAGTTCAGCTTTGGAGATCAAGCAGCTCGGAAAGTTCTTCAGTAAGGTTCTTTAAGGCTTCATCTACAATTTGCTTACCAATTTCCCTAGAGCCCTGTCTTCCATCCCCAATACATCCGTTTTGGGTCATTTCCTCATAGAAATAGAATCCCTGGACCGCTTTGCCAGGCCGCAGCCTTTTCCATCTTCCATCCTCTCGGATATCTCCTTTTTCTAATAGTTCGGTTCTGACCAGTTCTGGTGCCAGGTACAAAGCTTCTGAAACTTCACGCTCACAGCTGTGGCCAAAAAGAGGCGATTTTACAAATTTCCCAATTGACTCCTTGGCTGATGCGGTTGTTTTTGCATAGTAGACTTCAACATCCAATTCTTTTGTAATCGTCATGGCGGCAAGATTCAAAGTAGATTGGTTGCCTCCATGTGAATTTAGAAATAGAAACTTCTTAATACCATGCTGCTTCAATGACGAAACCATGTCCTTTAAAACAGCAATCAAGGTAGCTGGCTGCAGAGCGATTGTTCCAGGAAAATGTATGTGATGCTCGGAAACTCCCATATTCACAACCGGAGTCACAATGGCATATGGAAACATTCTTTCTCCCAGCTTTATAGCCATCATCTCCGCAAGCACTGCATCACAGCTTTCAGCCATATGCGGCCCATGCTGTTCATGCGCACCAACTGGAATGATTGCAAATTCAACTGTTTCTAATGACTCTTCTACTTCTTTCCACGTCATTTTTGTTAGATCATAACAATTCATTTAAAAATCACCTGCTATTCTAAGGTATTTTGTATACCAGTAAAATTAAAAAATAAAAAACTATTTCGTAATGGCCGCTGTTGTCTTCTTTGGCGGATTTACAGAGATATTTTCCTGGGATATTTCAATATCCTTCTGAATCGTTAATTGGCAAGTTAATCTGTAGCCCTCATTCACCTTGTCACCTAGCATTTTTTCCTCTTTCCAATTAGGCGGTGCTAAATCTTCTCCCCCGCTAATAACAACGCAAGTACACTTTGTACATCTTCCCATTCCGCAGCCATACTTTAACTCTGGAAATTGGCGATCCCCGCTAATACTACTAAATTTGCATTATCTTTTACTTGCTGTTCCACTTTCTTCCCATCAACATGGAGAGTAACCTTTGGCATATCATTACCCCTTTCAGTTTATTCGAAAAATTTAGATACTTTCCAAGAGTATACAACCTTTCTGGAAGATTGGCAAATAGGATTTTTAATTTAGGCTGTTTTCGCAAACTTTGTTGCTTTTTAAACAAGTATTGTAGAGAGGTTGATTTCCGCTCCAGGCTGCTCGCTTTCCGCGGGGTGGGCGGTGAGCCTCCTCAGTTTAACTGGCTAACATTATATATTTTTCATCACTTTAACGGAATTATTAAAAAATTTAGAATATATCATTGAACATTTCTTCTCCTTGTTATAAAATACATATAAGATGTATGGTATACAATATTCCAGATTGGAGGAGATATGCGAGAAGCATACATATAGGAGAGACATTTTTTTACCTGCACATTCTAAAAATATTAAAGGAGTGGTAAATATGGGAAAATATATTGTTTTAACAAATAAAGATACCTTCCAAACGATTCTAGAAAATGAGGGCTTAAAGCCGGTTGAAACCTATCATTTTTATTTCTTCGATAAATTAAAGGCAAAATACACGATCGCAGAGGTTTTGGATGAGAATATGAAAATCCAGTTGTTTGAAGAATATGAAGGAAAAGAATATGTTAACCATATCGGTGTGAAATTCTTTGAGCGATTTGAAACTCTTGAAGCCGCCCGCGAGGAATTAGATGAGATTGTAAAAGCTTCAGGCAACAGTGAGGACTCCATCCACTCCAAGCTTGTTAAGTCTGATGAAGTAGCTGTGTAAACCTTCTGTCAATAAGAAGATTTTGAACCCGGAGGAAGCTTCTCTTCTTCCGGGTTTGTTGTTCAGGGAACATAATGGTACAGCAGAATATCTTGTAAATGATCGCTTCATATACTAATAGATCTACTATGAACTTTCAAAGGTATCTGTAAAATAAAAAACCGCCAAGGATGGCGGCTTGTTTAGAATTTTAATGTCTTTCTCAATCGTGCTAATTTTCTTTGGGACTTCTCAATTGCATATTTAGAACCAAATAGAAAGTTGAACATTTGGATTTCCTCCTTTTTTTATCTTCCCTGTTATCATTATTATATAATGAGTTTTACTTGTTTACAACAAAATTGTATACCAAATACCATATTTTTAATTAAATTATGGCAAATTGGTGAATGAAACCTTCAAAATAAACATTTTGGTATACAACCTCAACTTAAAAAGAGTTTTTAATTTCTTTTTGCCAAACAAAAGGGATTTCATTCACGATATTATAAGATGAAGGATTCTTAACGATTGCGAGGGTGTCTGATATGCTTAGAGTTTTATTTGTATCTGTAATTAGCCTATATTTGCTGTCCACTCTAATGCCTGAATGGAAATCGGTCCCCTCATCTCCATTTTATGTTTCATTATAGTTGTTTTGACATTCAGGCTTGCAAAGAGATTCGTCCAAGTCTTGGGGGGCATCTTCCTTGGGCTCGGGGTTTTGCTGCTTTGGACAAGCGGCTCTCAGTGGCAAAATTATATCCTTGCTTTTGGACCAATGCTTGACTTGCTTACCATGTTTACTTTAATACCTATTTTGGGGATTCCCATTAAGATTGGGAGATATGGCGAGGGCATACAGGCGATTATTCAGAAAAAAGTAAAGACTTCTGGCCATTTATATATGATGACTTCCGGTATCTCTTACTTTTTTAGCATTTTTATGAACCTTGCAACCCTTCCCATGACATACTATTCCATACGTCCAGCGCTGGGTAGCTTTCCTGTCCGGAATAAGGAACGGTTTATGAGCAGGGCGATCTCGAGAGGTTTTGCCATGCCTTTATTATGGGCTCCTGTTACACCTATTGTCGGGATTGTTATTACAATGACAGGAGTTAGCTGGGGATCCATCCTTCCCTATGTCATTCCGTTAAGCATGTTGGGCTTAGGATTGGATTGGTTTATTGGTTCCCGCAAATCCCAAACGATGGTCATCCCACCACCTGGAAAATCCGTACATGAAACGGCAGCAGCTCTGGAAACTGGCTATGCCGGGCGGCCTGGCCGGGTTTTTCAAATTCTGGTTGCAATTGCTATCTTTAATCTTATTGTTTCCCTTGCAGAAACTCAATTCTCATTGCCGTTCTTAATTCTTGTCTCATTGATTGTCATTCCATTTGCGT
Source organism: Cytobacillus sp. C11.1 (assembly GCF_058145115.1). Classification (NCBI taxonomy): domain Bacteria; kingdom Bacillati; phylum Bacillota; class Bacilli; order Caryophanales; family Bacillaceae; genus Cytobacillus; species Cytobacillus sp. C11.1. The sequence continues at coordinate 4,021,448 of NZ_CM176935.1, forward strand.
TTAGCTGGTCCCTCTTCCTGAAAAAAGGAAAAGAATTTGGCAATCAGCTGATTGAACACCTCCAAACATTTTCTATGAGCATGAAGGATCAATTCTTCATCTTTCTATCTACCGGATTTTTTATTTCAGCTATTAATTATTCCAATTTCAATGAAAAATTGTATGGCTGGATTGCAGCATTCATTGACTTTGCAGGAGTGGAAATTTTCCTGATTATTCTGCCACTCATTCCTTTGGGACTGGCCTTTTTGGGCCTTCACCCTGCAGTATCACTCGCTTTAATGATTGAAGGCGTTAACCCGGATGCAATCGGAATCTCTCCGCATATTTTGACAGTCGCGATGCTGTCAGGAGCTGTTTCCTCCTTTTTGGTAGGTCCTTATAATGCTACGCTGGGCCTTATGTCAAACATTATTAAAGTCAATTCCTATAAAGTATCCAACTGGAATATGCCATTTGCAGCTATATATGTTGCTTGTGTTATGCTGTATTTATTCTTATTAGAAAGACTGTTAAATTAATAGATTTCCAGGTCCCCTCTGCCGGGCGCAGGGGGATTTTTTATCGGTTTGGCCGATAAAAATGAATTTTCGTTGATATATGCTTGGTTTTCGTTGATAAATCCGAAAACAAGGCTGAATATAATTGCTCCAAAACAAAAAAAGATGCTGATGTAGTTAATCAGCATCTTTTTCACTGCTTTCTTTTATTTCTCTCACAATCTCCTGTGCAAAATGACCCAAATTGCCTTCGCTATAGGAACGGATGACTTCAGGCGCGAGTGATGTGAGTGCCCTTTTTATATAAGCGGACGGATAGCCTTTTTTGGTGAAGTCTTTTTCGATTTCCAATGCCGTTTTTACTGCATAATAGGTAGCCAGCTTGTTAATTTCGACTAATCTGTCTTCGCGATCTTTATTGATTTTTCCTAATGGTTTGTATAGTTCCATTACTTGTTCTGGCAAATGCTCCTCGGTAATAAACAAACCATTTCCATGCTCCAATAAATCTCTGGAATGGCCCATATATTTTATGCCATACACACTGTAAGACGGGAGTCTCTCGCAGACTACTTTAGTAGGCAGAGCTGTAGCCATATTGATAAAGATTACCGAGGATGAAAGCCCTTCAGCTGCTATGTTTTCCATAAAGGGAATCACCTTGCCGGCCGGCAAAGCCAATATGAGGATATCCACCTCTCTCAAATCCTGTTCATTTAATAAATAACCGTTTGGAAAACGCTGAATAAATCGATTGGCTTTCGTCCTGCTTGGATGATAGACACCTATTTGGATGTTTTCTTTATTCCAATGCGCCATCATAGCAGCACCCAATTTTCCAATGCCCGCCAAGGCAACTTTGAGTTTCTTCACTAGATCACTCCTTATCTGCTAAACATTTTTAACTATAAAAAGGGCATCCCTTCAGTTAGTTTATTTCTAACTTTGCAGGATAGCCCTCTATTTTTCAAGCATGCAGATTATTCTTTTACCAGATTAATATTCCAATTAAAGTTGCGAGGAATAGGCTTGTGATAACCGGGATAAAGTTTTTCCTGGCCAATTCGAGCGGAGAGAGCTGCAGGAAGCCTGCTACTGCCACAAGGGATGACCATGCAACAATTGTTCCTCCTCCCCAAATGGCACCCATTTGTCCAATCGCTGCCAATGTGGAAGGATCGATGCCGCTTCCATTTGCCAATGCGCCAGATAAAGCACCTGTTAATGGCAGGCCAGAAAAGCCTGAACCGTCCAATCCTGTGATAAGGCCAACAATTAAAATACCAAAACCTGCAATAAATGCATTTTCGGGAATATAGGATTGGCCTGCCTGGATCATATCAAACAAAAATGCCGGTTTGGCAGCGCTTTCATCTAATGATAAGATTGTGCCTGTGAAGTCTGCACTTCCCATAAAGAAGAATCCGGCAATCGGAATAACCGGTGCCATCGCCCTGAACGCAAACACAAAACCTTCTGTCAAATGATCGCTAATCTTATCTAAGGCATGAATGCGGTTAAATGCAATGGTCGCGAGCACCAACAGGAGCGTTGCAACCCCTCCGATAAATGCAGCTCCATCTGTTCCTTCAAAGCCTGTTGCTCCAGTTAATTTTGATTGGAACATATAAACCATAACAGCAAGCATGGACAAGGGAACTAAAACAGCAAATACCTTTCCCCATGTATTCTTTCTCTGGATCGCTTCAGCGCTTTCTTCAGCTGTTGCAGCAAGTTCATTGGCTACCCCGAAAAAAGCTGCATCTTCAGGATTAAGCCCCGATTCAGCGTTATCATTCTTGACGATTGATTTTCTATGAGCAAAATAGATATAGGCAAGTGCACTTACTCCAGTAATCAAGGAAAGAACTAACGTTTTATCAGCAACTAACACTTTATCAATGCCCGCTGCTTTGGCACTTAGCATCGGTGCTACTTGCATAATATAATCTGAAGAAAGAGCCATACCCTGGCCTGCGATAACAATAACCATCGCGGAAGTCATTACTGGAAGACCAGCACGCACTGCCGCAGGAACCAGCAAGGCGCAAATAAGCGGAACAGCAGGAGTCGGCCAGAAAAATAATGAAATGACGTATGTTGTAACCATTAAAACAAGGTACGAAACATGCCCATTTACCATAATCTTTTCAATCGGACCGATAAGCTTCTTATCAGCTCCCAAATCTTTCAAAGAATTAAGCAGAGCAATCATGAGGGAAATGATTAAGAATATGCTAAAAAGCTCTTTTGCAGCAAGGAGGTTCGCGTTAAAAACGGCCTGGAAACCTGATATCAAATTTCCTTTATAAATGACTGCCACTAAGAAAGTTCCCATAATAACCGGCAGCACAACACCTCTCCTAAAAAGCATCGTGGCAATAACTGACACAGTAACAAGTGCATATACCCAATGAGCAAATGTTAATTCCATTAATTCCCCTCCATTTTTTTATAAAATGTAACTCCCTATTAAGAAAAGCAAATAGATTGTAAATTGCTGGTTGGAAAGAGGCTATGATTATGCTTGATCTAGCTGTCTATGTATACCTCATTCTCACAATTTTTTTAAATGACCAGGAGGATAAGAAAAATTTACCAAATAGCATACTGCATTTGGTGGATTGTATACCAATTGTGTTAAAAAAAACATGTTGCCTTCTCTAGAGTAACTCATGATTTCTTCTACTCACACTAATATAATGATTTCAGCTTGATTTAACCTACTCTTGGAGACTAGTGAGACCCTTCCTGTTAATCACCTCCCGTTGCCACTATTAATAACTTGTATACTATAATAACACTAAAAATATATATTGTGCAAATAATTTTGAAAATTTTGATGTTTTAGCATATTCTTAAAAATCCCTTGCTTTTTAATCAGTATTTGGGTAGAATCAAGGTTAAATTTGTATATAGTATATCGTATACCAAATAAAAGCGTTTGCTTCCCCTTTTCACCATATAAATAAAATACATAAAATAAGGAGTGTCCTATATGTTAAAAGCTGGAATCATCGGTTATGGCACGCTTGGAAAAAGCATTGCAGAGTTAATAGAGGGAAACAAGGCCGGCAATATTGAATTAAAAACAATACTTGTTAGAAGAGAAACAGAATCTATGAAAGCTTCTCAACAAACATTTGGTTTTACTGCAGATGAAGAAGAGTTTTTTAATGGGGATTTGGATATTGTCATTGAAGCAGCAGGTCATCAAGCATTACAGATGTACGGGGAGAAAGCACTGACAAGCGGCAGCCACATTATTATCCTTTCTGTTGGGGCGCTGGGAGACATGGAATTCTTTGAAAATCTTCAAGAAACGGCCCAAAAGTACAATCAGCAAATCTTTATTCCTTCTGCAGCCATTGCCGGACTGGACCGAATCGCTGCCGGGGCTTTGGGTGAGATCGAAGAGATAACCCTTATAACAAGGAAACACCCGAGGAGCTGGGCAGGTACTATTGCAGAAGAAAAAGTAGATCTAGCAACCTTAACCGAGCCAGTTTGCATTTATGAAGGCAACGCACGTGAATCCTCGAAGTTATTCCCGCAAAGCGTAAATGTTTCAGCGGCTTTAAGTCTTGCCGGTGTCGGCTTTGAAAACACAAAAGTACAGGTTTTTGCTGATCCGACCATTCAAACAAATACTCATACCATCAAAGCGAAAGGCTATTTTGGCGAAACTGAGATATCCGTTTCAAATGTGCCTTATGAAACAAACCCCAAATCCAGTCCGATTGTAGCCATGAGCGTGGCAAAAGTTTTAAAAAATTTAACTTCACCTTTAGTAATTGGAGTATAAAAACCTAGGTATTATTGAATTTAGCAGCTATGGAGTTCATTAAGCTGATTAACGACGATTTCGGTCGGATTACTACTGTAATGGTAGTTAATCGAGTGGATTAACTACCATTTGAGGGCGCTCACTCCTGTTTTGGTCGTTAATTGAACGGATTTACGACCATTTCCGGGCATTCACTCCTGTTTTGGGAGTTAATCGAATGAATTAACGACGATTTCGGGGCATTCACTCCTGTTTTAGGAGTTAATCGCACGGATTAACGACGATTTCAGGCGATCACTTCTGTTTTGGAAGTTAACCGCACGGATTAACGACGATTTCAGGCGATCACTCCTGTTTTGGGAGTTAGTCGCACGGATTAACGACGATTTCGAGCGATCAATACTGATATGGGATTAATCAAGTGGATTAACGATGAAAGCCATACTGCATAAGTACATAATTGGGTTATCGTAGTTCATTAGGCCTTAAAAATAAGAAAGAGCATATACTGCTCTTTCTCAGTCTTTCTTTTCGCTCGGCTGAACGGCTTCTACATATGCTTTTTTAGAGTTTTCAATATGTATTTTTGTTAAATATTCTGCCATTTCCATTTCTTTATTGACAATGGCTTCCATTATTTTTAAATGCTCTTCCATTGACTGTTTCGCCCTGCCTGGGTTTTTGTGGCCGATCTTTGCAAAAGCCCGGATATAATCGGATAGTCCGCTTAGCATTTCGTAAAGCTTTACATTTTTTGCAGAGCTGTATAGGAGATGATTCAGGTCCCTATGAAGGTCGGAAGCATCCTCATCAGGATTATTCAGGTAATCTTCAACCTTTTTAATGCTTGCTGAGAACTTGCTTTTCGTCTCATCATCCAGCTTTTGCACTGCTAGTTTCGCAGCTAGAACCTCAAGAGAAGAAAGGATCGTGAATACTTCTATAATTTCTTTTTCAGAAATATCTGCAACGATAACCCCTTTTCTTGGCACGGTTTTGACAAACCCCTGGGATTCCAGCCGAAAAAGCGCTTCGCGAATTGGCGTCCTGCTGATGTTCAGCCTTTCTGCAAGTTCCCGTTCCACCAGCCGGTCTCCCGCTTTAAATTCACCATCTAATATTAAATCTTTAATATGAAGATAAACTCTCTCGCGAATAGAGATCAAATTATCTTCCGTCCAATTATTCCCCATCAAGTTCCCTCTTTCACTTTGGTATACTTTATACTGATTATAACTTACCTATTTGCAGAACAGCAATTTTTCTGGTTGTTTTAACCAAAAATATCTTTTAAGTTACATTTGTTTTCTCTTCATACCCTCTTGATATCCTGTCTTTCACAGCTACTCGTGCAATAATTTCACTAATAATCTCAGCCAGCTTTAAGACAGTGTATAATCGAGTACTGTTTAAGGAATGGACAGGGGATAGAGGATCGAGCGTATTGACGATCGCCTTCAAATGGTAATTCCCCACACTTGGCAAAACCCTATTGACAGCATTCCCAGGAATAAATGGCCCTTCCCTCATTAATATATAGCCAATTTGCCGCTCATCTCCCAGACAGGCATCAATCCCGAATACAAACGGATCCCGATGGGTTTCATGTATTTTTTTTAGAACTTTCTTGATATTTAAAGCATGGACCGGCTCTTTAAGGGTTCCATACACTGGGTAAGGAATATTCCGTTCTTCCAAAAGTTTTCCAACTAAAGGGCCAAGTGAATCTCCTGTCGAACGGTCAGAACCAATGCACAAAATAACAATTTCCTTTGAAGTACTGAAGAAGATATCTTCTAGTTTGGAAACCATTTTTTCGATTTCAGCTTCCTCTGTCGTTTCCTTTATTGATATAAAACTAGCAGCATCCACTATTTTTTTGCTTTTTTTGTTCATTGAAAAAGGCCACATTACCTGCTTTCCCTCCTCTCCTGTAACGAAATTATGTAAAGTGTTCTTCTGATAACCGCTATTTTGCAAAGTTTATATTTTTTTAGCAATGATAATTATTCTTAGTGTAAACAATGAATGCAAAAAAGGGAAATATTAATATAGTTAAACTTATTACTTCATTATTTACCCTTTCAGGCACATATATATTCGAAAGACTCTTTTTACAATCATACTAAAATGCATTCATTATGGTTCATGCAAACCACATTAATTTGAGGAATATTTTGGTTGCTTATACAAACTCTATTATTAACGGAGGTGAACAACATGGCTAAAAATCGAAATGAATTTCAGAACAGCGACACTCATCAGGAAGTGTTAATGAATCGGGTAAATCAGACCTTTGAAAAAATGACAGCAGACGTGAAGAATATGGTGGGTGAAAATGAAAAGAGGAAGAACAATAAATGATGTAAAAAAGAAGCTGGCATAAATACCAGCTTCCGCTCATTTTTATTTTCGGGGTTATCTTAAAACCCTGATGCCCCAACAGGAACAATACCGTTATAATCCGTCCAGTAACCTGCTAAAGGATAGGCAGGTATATCATTCCAATGGTCAGGATCAACTTCATTGACCTCTCCTGTCACATATCCATAAACAAGGGATTTTAAGGCTAAATAGTTTTGTTTTGTTAAGTATCCATTCGATTTTTGGCCGAGGCTGCCATCGCTTGAATTTCCTTTTGTTTCAAAAAATACTGCCGGATGGCTGTGATGGTCAGGGTTCAAACCATTATAATTCAATCCCATCATCATGGCTGATACAACTCCGCCTTTAATATCAATATCGTAGCCAACCTGTTTTTCGCTATCTACAATCTGATAACGGTCGATATGAGTATAGCCATATCCGCTCATTTCGTCATAAACGTATGCCAGCATCTGTCTGGTTACATCATTGTAATTCTTATAACCAGGTAATGTTGGCCCATTTGGAGCAAGAGAGACTCCAAGGGAGAAAGAAGTCGCTTCATTCGTACCATAAACCTGTTTCAATCCCTGATGATGCAAGTCAATGGCGAAGTCCGGCTTCAATTCAGCCCAATAGGAATAAACCACTTCTGATTCTTTAGCTTTAAAGCCGCCTTCCACCCAATCACGATTTAAATCCAGTAATTGTCCAGTTTCCATAATCTTCGTGCCGCGGGTATTCATTTCCGCCCCATCCGGATTATACATTGGAATAAAGTATAGCGTGGACTCTTCAAGGACTGTTTGAACTTCCTTGGAATTGTTGCTTGCATAAGTTTTTAACAGCTGCAGCGCTGCCTCTGTTACCAATTTTTCGTTCCCATGGATTTGTGCCTGGATCCAGATCTTTTTTTCACCAGTACCAACCTTTGCTGCATAAATGCTTCTGCCCTGCTCTGATTTTCCGAATCGATCCAAAGTAAAAACTTCTACTTTCCCGTTGCTTGTCTGTTCGATGCTTTTGAGAGTTTTAACAACCTCCTCATAAGAAAGCATGCTGTTAATGTTTGTGTTACCTTCTGTTGATGGTCCTCCTGGAATTGTCGCGGCGAAGGAAAGCGTGGAGAACAGCAATACAAATATGGCTGTCAGCATGCTGGTTTTCCCTGCAATGTTCATCTTCTTCATATGTATTCACCCCTTTAATTTAGTCCCGTTTTTATTCGGGACTCTAAAAGAATAGTATAGAAAGACCTTGGCTTTTAATAGAGTTGAAAGTATGAATTTTCAGCTAATTAAATGGACAGGATTTATGTTTTTCTCCTATTTTTATAGTACAAATATAGGGAAATAAACGCTTTTTTCCTTTAAATCGACAAAGAATCAGAAAATATAACAACCGATCATCCTCCCTTTTTCCTATATTAAATGAATGCCTTTATTAAAAAAATAACTATTTCGCCTTCCGAAAAAGATGCTATAATACTATTTATAAAAAATTAAAAAGAAGGCGAAGATTTGAAAAAGAGATTATGGGTTACATATGGAATGCTTACATTAGCAACTGCCACCTGGGGCAGTGCGTTTATTGCCGGAAAGTTTGCCGTGCAAAGTTTTGAGCCGGCTACGGTTGCTTTTTTGCGATTTTTGGGAGCTGCTCTCCTGCTTTTCCCGCTTATGTGGATTATGGAAAAAGATCGGAAGAGACCTTCCTTAAAAGACCATGGCTTGTTTGCCGTTCTTGGCTTAACTGGAATTGCCCTGTATAATATCTGTTTCTTTTTAGCTACCAAACATGCACCGGTTATTAAAAGCTCTTTATTTATTGCTTCAAATCCAGTTCTTATCGTGCTTTTATCAGGGTTATTTTTAAAAGAGAAGATTACAAGAAACAACATCATTGGGATGGGAATTGCTCTGACAGGGGTTGCATTTATCATTACGGACGGTCATCTTCTCACCCTTTTCCAATATGGTTTTGAACCGATTGACTTTGTATTGCTGGGAGCTGTTGTGAGCTGGGCCCTGTACAGTGTCGTGGGTAAAATCGTACTCAAGAAATTTAGCTCTGTTGAATCCACCACTTATGCAGTTGCATACGGAACAGTCTTTCTGCTGCCATTTGCTTTATCTGAGACATCATGGCAGGATGTCCAGCAAGCCAGCATGACAACTTGGACTGCTATTGCCCATATGAGCATTTTCGTTACAGTCGTATCCTTTGTTATGTATTACAACGGAATTAAAGAAGTGGGTGCAGCCAAGGCTTCTATTTTCATAAATGTGATGCCAGTTTCAGCAGTTATTATGGCTACCCTCTTTTTGGGTGAAACCTTCACATTGGCTCATGCCATTGGGGCAGGCTTCGTTTTAACAGGCGTTTATGTAGGCACGAATACAACATTATTTAATAAAAAGCATCGAAATAATATCCTGAGAAATAAGACTGCTTAGATTACTAACCAAAGCTGAAAAATGTACATAATAAACGATTAAGGGGAGAACATCTATGATTCATACACTTTCAATAAAAGACCAGCATCTGCACGGTTCATTCAGCAATGTATACCAGCCTATTTTAACCATAGATTCGGGAGATTCCGTCCGGCTGCAAACGCCAGATATCCAATGGGGGTATTCAGGCACAATGGATGAAGAGCGCGTTGTTTTTCATTCAAAAGAGAATGAGGAGAAGCCGGGACATCCGATGGTAGGACCTATCGAAATCAAAAAGGCCAAGCCTGGAATGGTTTTGGAAGTAAAGCTTAATGATGTAGTGCCTGGATGGTATGGACGAAATTGGGCTGGAGGCAATAAAAGCTGGCAGAACGATCAGCTTGGTTTAACTGGCGGAGAGCGAATTCAATTGGATTGGGAACTGAATCCGGTCACCATGACGGGGACCAGCCAGATTGCTGGCCGTCCAATTCATGTAGCCCTTAATCCATTCATCGGATTGATGGGCGTTGCACCTGCAGAGCCAGGGGTTCATTCAACTTCTCCACCTCGCTATTGCGGCGGGAATATTGATTGCAAAGAGCTTGGTAGAGGAAGCACCTTGTATTTGCCGATTTCAGCAGAAGGAGCTCTTTTCTCCATTGGTGATGGCCATGCGGCACAGGGAGACGGGGAAGTATCCGGGACAGCCATCGAATGTCCAATGGATTTAGTTGATATTACGTTAACGGTTAGAGAAGATTTGCAGTTAAAGCTGCCAAGAGCCAATACTCCAGCAGGCTGGATTACATTTGGTTTTAATGAGGATTTGAATACTGCAGCAGCCGATGCTTTGAATGGAATGGTGGAATGGATCCAGGAGACACATAGGCTTGGAAAAGCTGAAGCACTAGCATTAGCAAGTGTAACGGTTGATTTAAGAATTACACAGGTGGTAAATGGGGTAAAAGGAGTCCATGCTGTGCTGCCGCATGGGGCGATAAGGTAAAATACAATAAAGGCTTGTTACCGGCTGACATCGGTGAACAAGCCTATTTTTCTAGTCATAATCATAGTAGCTTTTTTGCTTGCCAATAAACGAGCTTGCCAATTCCAATGCTTTTTGGTCGGCTCCCTTTTTAGAGTAATAATGAAATAGCTTTCTCTCGTAATGGTCGATTAAAATGCCATAGCCAATTTTCTTAAAGAAAGGAAGGGCTGATTCTTCTCTAAAGTTGATAGTAATTTTCTTCTTCATCTTTTAGCAAATGAAGATGCAGCTGAAAATTGATCAGCGTGTAAGAATCTATTTCCTTTGCCTGCTTCAGCCCTTTTTCCGCTAGTTCGATTAATGTTGCACGGGATTCCAGGCTGCCTTTATAGCAGGTATGTATATATCCATCCAAGGCTGTTAAGTAATGAGGGGCGTTTTTATCCGTTAATTTAAGTGCTTCCTTATAGAGAGCAGCTGAATCCCAATATTTCTTTCGACGAAAGTATTCAAAACCAAGATTATAATAGAGCTTGGATTTCCTGTCACCCGAATTGCAGGCATCACATAATTTAATGAGCTGTTCATATTTTTCTTTTGTCTCAATGAAATCATGCAGCTCCTTTGAGTTGAGCTGGATGATTAAAAGCATTTCTGTATCAATAATGCGCAGGATGTTTAAGGTTCGCTGAAAATATTGAAGAGCCTTTTTACCATAATAGTAGGCTGTAATATTCGAATGGATTGAATGGTAAGCAATTGCCAAATGATAATAATATTCTTCATGATGGTAATGGTCTTGGTCGATTGAGGTTAAGCTGCTGATGCAATCACGATATTGCCCGGTTAGAAAATAATAGATTCCCAAAATATGCTTTAACATATTATGGTCATAAGCTGAAAGTGCCGTATCGTTCTTTTGAAGTCTCTGTATGATCTTATAAGCTGAATCCAACTGATTCACAGATAAATAATATCTTGCTGAGAGCATGCAATATAATAGTTGAAATTCTGGCATATGGATAAGTGATTCTTCTTCCAGTTCGTTTTTAAGTGTTTCTGATTCATGAATACGCTGCATAATCATGTGTTCATGCCATTCATTCAGCCTTTTGGAAAGCTCATCATAACGATTCATTTCACCTTCGGGATTAATGTTAAGTTTCTTGGCAAGCAGATGTGTAATTTCCCCTGAATATTCTGTGATTCCCCGTTCAATTTTACTTAAATGGGTAACGGAACAAATCCCTTCCCCCAGCTGCCCCTGTGTAAGGCCTGCTTTTTCTCTGTAAAATTTAATGATTTTCCCTAATATTATGCTGCACCTCGGTTGAAATATTTCTATTATTATAGTTAAACACCAAACAACTTTCTATAGATTTTTAGAAAAAAGCAGGAGAATCATTCTCCCGCATCCAGCACTTTCTCCTTTAGGAAACCAATCATCTTTTAGATAATTGTTTGTGAGGCACCTGTTTCCTATTGACATGATTTGTGAATTAATATGAGACCCTTTTTCTGTCCCGGCTTCCGTTTTCGTCGTCCTGAAAGCTCCATGAAGACCTTTCTTCTTTCCTGACATACATTTTCTTCTTCATAAGAGCTCTATGAAGACCATTCTTCTTTCCCTGCTTCCATTTTCGTCGACATGACAACTCCATGGCGACCTTTTTCGCTTGGCTTGGATCCCTGAAATCCTTTTTAACAGCTTCACCGAGTTTTGTCTAAAACTTTAAATTATCTCCTCTACAAAAACCAAAAGAAAAGGACACTCCCCGAAATGAAGTGTCCTTCCCTTTCTATTATTTAGACGCAACACTGCCTTGAAAAATCCGATTCAATGCATCTGCCGCCTGCTCAATGGATTTTCTTCCCTGCTCCAGCACACCCGGCATCCAGAAGAAGCCGTGTATCATGCCGTCATAGCGTTTCGCTTCGACTGGTACTCCTGCTTCTTTCAGGCGTTGTGCATAGGCTTCGCCTTCATCACGGAGCGGGTCGAATTCCCCCGTGAGAACCAATGCAGGAGGTAGTCCGCTCAGGTCTTTTGCCTTCAGCGGAGAGGCATACGGATTCTTTCCGTCCTCTTCATTTCGTAAATAATGGTTCCAGAACCAGACCATGCTGTCTTTCGTTAACAGATAGCCATCTGCATTTTCAGTATAAGACTCAGTTGCATAGGAGTGATTGGTTACTGGATAGATTAGCATTTGATAGGCCAGTGAAATTTCACCTTTATCTCTGGCCATCAAGGCAACAACGGCTGCAAGGTTTCCGCCGGCACTGTCGCCGCCTACTGCAATCCGGCTCGGATCTACAGCAATGGAAGCTGCATTTTCCGCCACCCACTTGGCTGCTGCATATGAATCATCTGCCGCTGCCGGGAATTTTTGTTCTGGAGCCAATCTGTAATCCACTGAAACTACCACACAATTGGCCAGATTTGTTAATAGCCGGCATGGCACTTCGACTGTTTCCAGGTCACCAATGACCCAGCCTCCGCCATGATAGTAAACTAGTGCTGGAAATGGTCCTTCCCCTTTTGGCGTATAAATCCGGACCGGAATGTCTCCGCCTGGCCCCGAAATTTTTCTGTTTTCAACCTTTCCTACTTCCTCAGGCTCTCCTGCCAGCGCACTAAAATCTGTTGTCTGCCTTGCTTCTTCTGGTGTAAGAGAGCTCATTGGCGGTGCACCCATTGCCTCCATTTGTTCCAATAAAAATTTTGCCTGCGGATCTAATGCCATATTCTTTTTCCCCCTTAAATATTTTAATAGGTATGTGTAAGGCTAAAGCTTGCCCTATCCATGATTCCCTTAGTTCACAACGCTTTTCTCTGCGCTAGTCAAAGTGAAACCTTCATAGCCTTTTTCTGCCACTTCATCACAGATGTTCCGGTATGTCCCAACTCCGCCAAGATAGATTTGGAAGCCCCGTGCTTTTCCTTCAATATTGGCCCCCATGTACCAGGAATCTGTTTTGGTGAATAGGGTTTGGTCGGCGATTTCCCGGCAATGCTTGCTCCAGGTATTTTCCGCTTCTTCCTTAACCTCAATGACCGCCTGGTTATGATCACGCAAATAGTTAATGCAATCTGATACCCATTCCACATGCTGCTCAATGGATACCATCATATTGCTCAGAACGGATGGGCTCTCAGGTCCAGTCAGCATGAACATGTTTGGGAAGCTTGCTGTACCAAGCCCGAGGTATGTCCTTGTCTGCGATCCGCCCGCCCATTTTTCTTTCAGGGAGACGCCATCTTTTCCGCGGATATCCATTTTAAACAGCGGGCCGGTCATGGCATCAAATCCTGTTGCAAACACAATCATATCAAGCTCATATTCTGCATCTGCAGTCCTTACTCCAGAAGCAGTAATTTCCTGGATCGGCGCTTTTTTAACATCAACCAGCGATACATTATCACGGTTATAGGTTTCAAAATAATCAGTATCAATGATCGTGCGTTTCGTGCCATAATAAAATTTCGGTAGAAGTTTTTCCGCCACTTCCGGCCTTTTAACGGTTTCACGGATCTTCAAGCGAATGAACTCAGCCACAATTTCATTTGCTTCAGGAGATACGGACAAGTCATTATATGTGTAAGTCAGGGAAAGAAGTCCTCCTTTTTGCCAGGCTTCTTCAAACACCCGATGCCGTTCTTCTGGGGTTTCGTCAAACACTGAGATATTTCGAGGGGTTTCAGGAATGCCGGTTATGGAATGACGCATTTTTTCTCTGATTTCACTGTAATTTTCACGAATATCATTTAGGTATTCAGGATCGTTCGGCGCATTTCTGGCTGGGCTGCTATACTGCGGGGTTCGCTGAAATACTGTAAGGTGCTGCGCTTTCTTTGCAATGACTGGTATGGCTTGAATTCCACTGGAGCCGGTTCCAATAATGCCCACACGCTTTCCATTAAACTCAACTTTTTCATGAGGCCAGTGGCCGGTATGATACCATTCACCCTTAAATGACTCCAAACCTTTAAATTTAGGTACATTGGACGCTGACAAGCAGCCTACTGCTGTAATAAAATATTGAGCAGATACAATTTCACCGTTATTTAACTGTACATCCCATCTGTTTTTCTTTTCGTCAAATTGGGCTGAAAGTACGCGTGTATTGAACTGCACATCGCGGCGAAGATCAAACTTATCTGCTACAAAATTTATGTAGCTCAAGATTTCAGGCTGTTCTGCGTACTTGGCGGACCAGTTCCATTCCTTCATGAGTTCCTCAGAAAAAGTATAATTATAATAGATGCTTTCAACATCACAGCGTGCACCGGGATACCGGTTCCAATACCATGTTCCGCCTACATTATCGCCTGCTTCAAACACACGCGTTGAAAAACCTGCCTCACGCAGACGATAAAGCATATACAATCCTGAAAAGCCTGCCCCTACGATTACTGCATCAAGATCCGTAAGAGAGTTCGATTTTTGATTGGATGACATACTTTCTACCTCCTCATGTTTTTAAGCGAGCTTGTTTCCATCTTTAAAAACCGTACTTTATACAACCCTCACCTTTGTAAACGTTTACATTTTTTCGTGATACTTGCCAGTACCCTGCGATCCTCCTCTCGAAGAATTAATTTAACTCTAGTTAAAGCTTACTATTTAATTTTTAATTTGAATATTCATAATTTTCTATATATAATACCCCTATAAAGAAGGTGAAAATATGACAATTGACTCTACCTTTTTGGACTATATCCAGATTTTAGAAGAGGTGGACACGCATGAAGAGAAGCTGTATAAAATTCTCGAGGTTTATATGAATACCTTCCCCGTTAAAAACGCCTATTTATTCAGGTACTCCCCCTTAGGGTTCATAGGAGAAGGAATTATTGCAATAACTTCTATCGGTTTATTGCATATCAGGGATATCCGGGATGATATCCGTTCGCTGCCGCTCATCTACTCAGCTCTTTATGAGAGAAAAGCCAAATATTGTTCAGGGATTGAGTACCTCAAGCAAGTAAACATTAAATACATAACCACCTCTAATGTGAATTCATTCCTGGCCGTCCCCATATGTTTTGGCTCTGTGGCGATCGGCTATATCTGCACAAATGAGTTTCAGGATAATGTAAACATAACGGATCAGCTGGTTGCCTCTTTTACCGAATATGGGCGCCAGGTAGGAAAGATACTCGAAAAAACAAATGGCCCGGAAGGTTCCCAGCTTTTAAGCCGAAGAGAAATGGAAGTGATGAAAAGAATTTCCTGGGGTGAAAGCATAAAAGTTATGGCAGATTCCATGTTTATCAGTGAAGTTACCATCAATCAATATATTAAAACAGCCATCAAAAAGTTAGGGGCGCAAAACCGTACACAAGCAATTGCGGAGATGTTTCGGAGAGGGATAATTTCCTGACTTATATGCAATATTTCCTTTGCAAAATTAATACGGACAAGAAAGAGGCCAGCATACTCTCCCCTCCTAACAGCAGTCAGCCAGGTCCGCCCAAAAATAACTGTCAAAAATCTCATCTCCATGCATATATAGATATAGATGCATTGGTGAGGGAGATGTGATGCGAATGAATGATCGTTATATCGTTCAGCCCGGAGATTCGTTATATACAATAGCGCGAAAATACAAAACAAATGTTGATGGTATTAAATATGCTAATCGCCTACCGACAAATACGATTTATATCGGCCAGTCATTGGCGGTTCCAGTTCACAATCAGCGAAATACTTATATGGTTCAGCCTGGAGACAGTTTGTCCACAATTGCAGCTAAATTTGGTGTTTCCATCGAGGAACTAAGAAAAGCGAATCAATTGCAGTCCCATTTCGTTTATATTGGAGAACATTTCGTTATTCCAGAAGTAAAAAATGATGAGGAAAGACAAACGGAATATGTGGTGAAGGCGGGAGATTATCTCTATGAAATAGCCCGAAGATACAATACAACTGCTGAGAGCATTATGGTTTTGAATAATTTAGAAAGCCCGGATCTGTCAATCGGGCAAAGACTCAGTATCCCGGTATACTCTGATGTGGTCGTCAACGCAGATAATGCAAATATCCGGCAGCGGCCAGGCACTGCTTTTAATACAATCGCCCAGATGGACCGTGGAGCAAGGCTTCCGCTAATTGGTGTTCAGGGAGATTGGTATAAAGTTGCGTTATTCAATGGAGATCCCGGATGGATTTCCAAGACTGTATCCACCTTAAGAGCCTTTGATGGCTCTGTGCCAACTTTACAAATTTTAGGTTATTATACATTATCAGAAGGCCCTACATTGCCAAGTTCTTATGAATCCTTTGTGGCAAACACAGCGAATATCTCGCAAAATGGATTATTCCTATTTAGAATCAGCAAAGATAATCCAACAACCATTGAGAAGTTTGGGGAATTCACGGATGAAGAAGTACGGCAGCTCGTCCGAATCGGCCATCGCAATAATGTAAAAATGCTGGCTACTGTCCACAACCTTTTATATGAAGAAGGAGTTGAACTGGCAAAGCAGGTTGTTCATGAACTGGTTTCATCTGAACAGAATATGAATGCTTTTGCTTTAAATTTAGCCAGATTAGTTGAAAGATATGGCTTAGATGGTGTCGATATTGATATCGAGGATGTCCTGGAAGAGGACCGAAATCGCTTAACGCGGTTATACCAAATCATCGGCCGCGTTTTTGATGAACGGGGGTATTTCTTCTCAACCGCTGTGCCATCCAAAACAGGACCAGAGGATCCGAGTGTTTTTGCGAAGCCGTTTGATTATCCAAATCTTCATAAGCCAACTGATCAATTTGTCATTATGCTTTATAACGAGCATGGCTGGCCTGGAAGCGGGCCGGGACCGGTTGTGTCTATCGGGCGAATGGAGAGAGTCCTGCGCTATGCGATGACCGTCATGCCAAAAGAAAAAATCGTGGCGGCTGTGTCTGTATTCGGTTTTGACTTTAATCTTGAAACAGGCCGTGCTGCCTATGCATCATTTGATCGTGCGATGGCACTGGCGGAGCAATATAATAAAGAAATTATATTTGATGAAGAAACACAAACCCCGATGTTCGCCTATACAGATGCAAACGGGGTTAATCATGAGGTATGGTTTGAAAATCGGTCAAGTATTAAAGCCAAAGCTGAACTTGCAGACCGCCTTGGCATAAGAGGCCTGGCGCTTTGGAGATTAGGAATGGAAGATGAAGGCATGTGGGATATGCTTGAAAATGAAGCAGTCGTTAGAAAACATGGATTAGAACAATGATTTTTTAGCAGTACTTTATGAAAGGTGTTTTTACAAATCTTTGAGTGGTTTTTGGCCTTCAGTAACCTTATGATGGCCCTTTCTTTAACTTTTCGACTATATTTTGGCCTTCATTGACCTTGTTAAGACCTTTTCTATAACTCTTCGACTGGTTTTTGGCCTTCATTGAACTTATGATGGCCCTTTCTTTAACTTTTCGACTATATTTTGGCCTTCAGACCTTGTAAGACCTTTTCTATAACTCTTCGACTGGTTTTTGGCCTTCATTGAACTTATGATGGCCCTTTCTTTAACTCTTCGATTGGTTTTTGGCCTTCATTGACCTTGTGAAGGCCTTTTCTATAACTCTTCGACTAGTTTTTGGCCTTCATTAACCTTATGATGGCCCTTTCTTTAACTTTTCGACTATATTTTGGCCTTCATTGACTTTGTGAAGGCCTTTTCTATAACTCTTCGACTGGTTTTTGGCCTTCATTGACCTGATGATGGCCTTTTCTTTAACTCTTCGATTAGTTTTTGGCCTTCAGTAACCTTATGATGGCCCTTTCTTTAACTTTTCGACTGGTTTTTGGCCTTCATTGACCTGATGATGGCCTTTCCTTTAACTGTTTGATTAGTTTTTGGCTTTCAGTAACCTTATGAAGGCCCTTTCTTTAACTGTTTGATTAGTTTTTGGCCTTCAGTAACCTCATGAAGGCCTTTTCTATAACTCTTCGACTGGTTTTTGGCCTTCATTGACCTTGTGAAGGCCTTTTCTATAACTCTTCGACTGGTTTTTGGCCTTCATTGACCTTGTGAAGGCCTTTTCTATAACTCTTCGACTGGTTTTTTGCCTTCTTCGACCTTATGAAGGCCATTTCTGGTTTTTGTCCATCAAAAATAGATCAGCCTCATGAGTTGGCTGATCTATTTTTTGTTAGGGACTGTATGTTTCGCTGCTTTTGCTATTTCTTAAAAATCTGTAAAGGATGAGCTAAGATTTTTTAAAGTATATATTCTCCCTGTCACCATGAATAGGTCATTGTAGTTTCTTTCTATAAATTCATCGATAATGCTCAATCCTTTTCTAAATCGATCAACCAATAAATGAGTGTACTTTTCATCCCAAGTGAACCGATTAATTCTTAAAAGTTCAGCTGCAAGTATGTGAAACTTATAATCCTCAACAATAAGTTTTATTTGATACAATTTATTCCTATCCAAATTGAAGATATTGTTATCAAGATTTTTTTCAACAAAATTGATAAAATCATTTATATTTTCAGCCAGCAGATTCGCTTTCTGCATTTCGAAGTTCACGGCATCCTCTCCTCATACTCCTAAAAATCTAAACATGATTAAGAAGAATGTATGTTTTTGGCGATGCTTTAATACCGACAATTTACCAATCCTTAAATATGAACATCTGATGCCAGAATCATGGGTGATACCAAGTCAATAAATAATAAAAACCGTCCGGAAATGTTCATTCCAAACGGTTTTCTCCATTCTTATTTAAGAAATCCCTCTTTCTCTAAATACTCTCTGGCTGTCTCTTCAGGACTTGCACCATCAACATTTACTTTATAGTTCATTTCACGCATTTCGTCATCGCTTATTTTCCCGCCCAGCTGGTTTAAGGCTTTTACCAATTCCGGATAATTTTCTGCAGTTTCTTCTCTTAACATAGGTGCACCTTGATATGGCGGAAATAGATTTTTATCATCCTCTAATACAGTAAGGTTATACCTAGCAATTTCACTATCTGTAGAGTAAGCATCCACCAGGTTTATTTCACCTTTTTCAATCGCACCATAACGAAGTTTAGGTTCCATTGTCAGTACGGTTGGAAAATCAAGGCCATAAAGCTTTTGAATGCCTCGATATCCGTCCTCCCGATCGGAGAATTCAAGTGTAAAGCCTGCTTTAATATTTTGCTCGACAGTCTGGAGATCCGAAATGGTTTGAAGCTGAAACTCACTGGCCATTTGATCAGGTACTGCCAATGCATATGTATTATTAAAGGCCATTGGTTTTAGCAGTTCCATATCAAACTGTTCCTGCATTCCCTTTCTTGCCTGCTCATATACCTCTCCCCGGTCCGTGCTCACGGCTGTTTCTTTTAAAAATTCAGCAATGGCTGTTCCGGTAAACTCGGGATAAACATCGATGCTCCCAGACTTCAGAGCATTAAATACAAACGAAGTCTTCCCTAGCCCAGGCTTTAGCTCTACGTTAAGATCTGTTTCATTTTCAATCAGCAGCTTATACATATTGATAAGGATTTCCGGTTCAGATCCCATTTTTCCGCCTATGACGATATCCTCTTCAGGTTCTTTTGCCAGTAACGGCATGGCCATTACCACTATCATCGCTGCGATGAAAACACCCAATGCAGTTAGAGACTTTTTAAAGGACATATGCTCAAATCTGCGCAGAAGCATATCAAAAAGAATGGCCAGTAAGGCGGCTGGTATCGCTCCAAGAATGATAAGGGTTGTATTATTTCTGTCAATTCCAAGCAGTATGAGTTCCCCTAGGCCGCCTGCCCCAATAAGGGCTGCAAGAGTAGCCGTTCCTACAATTAACACCATAGCCGTGCGGATTCCGGCCATAATGACTGGCATGGCTAAAGGAAGCTCTACCTTCATGAGCCGTTTTCGCCTATTCATTCCCATGGCACTTGCCGCCTCTATGATGGAGGAATCAACTTCCTTAATGCCTGTGTATGTATTTCTTAAAATAGGCAGCAGCGAATATACGACCAGTGCAATAATGGCGGGCACTTTGCCAATTCCAAACAAAGGAATCAGCAGTCCAAGCAACGCTAACGAAGGAATTGTCTGTAAAACGGCTGTAACCCCAATGATCCCCTCTGCGATTTTTTTCTTTTTTGTTAGATAAATCCCAAGCGGAATTGCTATTAACACGGCGAAAAATAAAGCAATTAAAGAAATTTGAATATGCTCAATCAGAACACTAAAAAGCTGGCCTCTTCTTTCATTAAAAACAGAACTGAGGGTACCCATTTATCTCACCTCTTTTTGCATTCCGCCAGCCAGCTGGCGAATGATTGCCTGCCTGTTGATGATTCCGATTACTTTTCCATCGTCTTCAACAACAAGCTCATCATATTCTGCTAATTCTTTAAGTGTCTCATCCATTGAAGTGGATGCGGAAATTGTACGGTCAATTTGAGAAATTTCATACTCTGATGCTTGCAGAATGAGATTATGTATATTAAAACCTGACATTGCGATTCCCTGCTCTTCCCCAACGAAATTTCGGACAAATTCATTTACAGGATTGGCAAGAAGTTCCGCTGGAGTACCAATTTGTATGATTTCTCCATCCTTCATCACACATATCCTGTCACCAAGCTTTAAAGCTTCCTTCATATCATGTGTTACGAAAACGATCGTTTTTTTAATTTTCTGCTGAAGATGCAATAGGTCATCCTGAAGCTTTTCCCTGCTCAATGGATCCAGCGCACTAAAAGGCTCATCCATTAGAACAATTGCAGGATTGGCTGCTAACGCCCTCGTCACACCCACTCTTTGCTGCTGTCCTCCAGAAAGCTCGTGCGGCATGCGATTTCGATAGATTTCCGGCTCCAGTCCAACCATTTCCAGCAGCTCATCGATCCGCTTTTGAATTTTATCATGATCCCATTTTTTCAATTCCGGAACGATAGCGATATTTTCCCCAATCGTCATGTGCGGAAAAAGAGCAATTTGCTGGAGGACGTATCCGATATCCCAGCGTAATTCATGAATATCATAATCGCTTACCCTTTTGCCATTGATCAGGATTGTCCCCTCTGTTAGAGGAATAAGCCTATTGATCATTTTTAACGCAGTTGTTTTTCCCGACCCGCTTGGTCCGATAATAACAAAAAACTCTCCTTCCTTTATGTTTAAATTTATTGAATGAACAGCATGAGTACCATCAGGATACCGTTTTGACACATTTTCAAACTGAATCATTACTCCACCCCTTTTTTAAATCACTCCTGAAATATTCCCAAATAGCACTTATGGTAAAACCATTTTAGATCTATTATTTTTCACAGTTAGACGTGTAACTATAATACATATAGAAAATATGTTTTTCCACTATTAAAGGTTAGTGAATGTGCTGGCTGGCATGATATTAAATAAATGGGGTGCTTTTATGCAGAATCCCTCATGAGAAGGTGGCATTCTATATGTTTCCTTCTATAGATGAATGATAGAGCTTAGCACAAAAAAGGACAGTCTCACTAATCGAGAGACTGCCTTTTTATCCTCTTTTAAAGCTTTCTATAAAATTGACTTGTCACATTCATTTTCACTTTAAAAGCAGCCAGAGGGCAGGTGCTTATTTATTGTATAATCCTTTTCAACTGGCAAACTGAACCTTTTTAAATAAGCCCGGAAAGTCATTTACGATAATTTTGCGAATATTTCTTATGTCCTTAATAGGGTATGTTTTAACTTTTTGTAAAGTGGAATTAGAATTTCCTTTATATATATTAATGGTCCTTACAACAAAGCTCTCCTTTTGAAATAGATAATTATCTTTCGTTTCAAAGACCTTATTCTCTGTTTGTTCATAAATGATGTAATAGTCTTCCATGATCTCACCACAGAACAATTCCTTCGTTTCAATTACTTCGTATACTTTCATCGTTATCATTCTCCCTTATTTATAGACTATCAATGCTAAATGTTAATTGACGAAAGCAAGTAATCTATGTTCGTTCTGGCCTGGACACCAAGCCTAGACATCCCAACCGCGGGCAAAAAAATTTTATT
This sequence comes from Cytobacillus sp. C11.1, assembly GCF_058145115.1. NCBI lineage: Bacteria > Bacillati > Bacillota > Bacilli > Caryophanales > Bacillaceae > Cytobacillus > Cytobacillus sp. C11.1. The sequence continues at coordinate 4,043,543 of NZ_CM176935.1, forward strand.
ATTATTGGTTTACCAAATCACTCTTTAAGATTTCCTTACTGGCAACTCCTGTTTCCTGGGCTGCCTTCACTACAGCATCTCTAACAGCTGGAACCACTCTGCTATCCAGCGGTCCCGGTATTACATAATCCGGGGACAATTCATTGCAATCAATTAAACCTGCAATAGCTTCCACAGCAGCCATCTTCATTTCATCATTAATATCGGTAGCCCTTACATCTAATGCACCTCTGAATATTCCTGGAAATGCAAGAACATTGTTTACCTGGTTAGGCAAATCAGAGCGGCCGGTTCCAACAACTTTAGCACCCGCCTCTTTGGCTTCATCTGGCATAATTTCCGGTATAGGATTGGCCATTGCAAAAATGATCGAGTCACGGTTCATCGTTTGCACCATTTCCTTTGTTAATGCCCCCGCAGAAGAAACCCCAATAAATACATCAGCACCTGCAATGACATCCTCCAGCAGCCCTTGGCGTTTCGCTTTATTTGTGATTCTGGCTACAGATTCTTTGATCGGGTTCATTCTTACTTGCCGGCCATCATAAATGGCTCCCTTTGTATCGCACATAATGATATCCTTGACACCCATTGTTATTAATAGTTTTATAATTGCAATTCCGGCAGCGCCCGCTCCATTAACTACTACTTTGATTTCGTCAGCCTTTTTATTTACCAGCTTTAACGCGTTTATTAATCCAGCGGCGGTTACGATTGCTGTTCCATGCTGATCATCATGAAAGACAGGTATGTTCATTTCTTGCTTTAGGCGTTCCTCAATATAAAAGCAATTTGGTGCAGCAATATCTTCTAGATTAATGCCACCAAATGATGGCTGCAGCAGTTTCACCGTTTTTATAATTTCATCAGGATCCTTTGTATCAAGGCAAATAGGAACAGCGTCAATCCCCGCGAAAGCTTTGAAAAGAGCAGCCTTCCCTTCCATAACAGGCATGGATGCCTCTGGGCCAATATCTCCGAGCCCCAATACGGAAGTTCCGTCAGAAACGACCGCAATTAAATTGCCTTTAATGGTATAATCATAGACTTTCTCAGGAACATTATGAATCTGCCGGCACGGTTCTGCCACTCCTGGGGAATAGGCTAAGCTTAAATCCTTCATACTATTCAGTGGCATTTTCACGTCGATAGATAATTTCCCTTTAAATTTCTCATGAAGTAATAGTGATTCTTTTTGTAAATCCATCTTAACCAGCTCCCTTTATTATTGATTTGAACATTGATAATTTTCAGTATTCTGATATTGTAGTTTATTATATAATGAGAGTTACCTATAAATGAAATACATATAATCTATATACTTTATTCCTTTTGGTTATAGGGATAACATAATTAAAGGAGAGAGTTCTGTTGGACATAAGGCATTTAGAGTATTTTGCGGAAGTCGCCCAGCATTTAAGTTTTACAAAAGCATCGCAAACACTGCATGTAACACAGCCTTCTATTAGTAAAGCCATAAAAAATCTGGAAGTCGAATTAGGAGTTCCATTGTTTTACCGCTCTTCGAAACAATTAGAATTAACCGATGCAGGTAAAGCGGTTTTAATCAATGCAAAGAAAGTACTTCACGCCTTTAAAAATCTGACTTTGGAGCTAACAGATATTATGGAGCTTAAGAGCGGAGAGATAAGGATCGGCATTCCCCCAATAGTAGGTGCGGCCTTCTTTTCTAAGTTGATCAGCCAGTATAAAGAGAAATTTCCGCTCATAACGTTTACATTAACTGAAGTAGGAACGAAAAAAATCAAAAAAGGCGTTGAAGACGGTTCTCTGGATATTGGCTTGATTTGCACAGTGCCGGCACAAGGCAGCAGTTTTGAAATCATTAATGTCTTAAAGGATCCATTAAAGTTAATTGTCCACCGAGAACACCCTTTGGCTTCACAAAAAGAAGTCCACTTCTCAGAATTAGCAAATGAGCCCTTTATTTTATACCGAAAAGACTTCACACTTTACGACCTGATTATAGAAGAATGCTTGAAAAACAACTTCCAGCCCAATATCGTATGTGAAAGCTCCCAAAAAGACTTCCTGCTGGGAATGGTCGAAGGAAAACTGGGAGTCGCATTATTGCCCAGTAAAATATGCAATGATATTAACAATAGAGAACTTATTGTGCTCCCTATCTCTGAATCTGCGGTAAATTTGGAGCTAGGCATGATTTGGAAAAAGGATAAATATTTATCGTTTGCAGTTAGGGAGTTTATAGCAGTATCTGAGGAGTATTTGGATAGTGAGGTTTAATTGATCGATCAGCCAGGGAATCGGGCTGGTTATAGTAAGAAACTATGTAACGAAGAACCACTCCCTCTTTTTTAGGTCTTTGGAACAGGTCTCTATTTCTGTTATTGGTGATATTTAACGCATTGGGGATCAGTAACATCTGATCAAGGACATGAAGCGGGTAAAAATAAAGGGCTGCCCTTCAGTCAGATTTACTAACCTTCGGGATAGCCCTTGCATCTTTAGATTACGTTAATAAGGATCAGTTTCGTGGCTTTTCTCCACAGCTTCTTTAGTTGCTTCGTTCTCAGCGATTGAACCCTGTCCATATTTCGATTTACCAGCTTCACGGCCAGGAATTTTACTTTCTGCATTCATTTCCTGCAGTTCGTTCATTACTTTTTCGATTCCTTCCTTCACACGGCGGCCATAATTTTCATCAGCCTGTGTGAAGTGCTCAATCATGGCATCTTGAATTCTTTTATCACATACTGCCAATGCTTCGGATAGGTTTTTGATTAGTTCATCGTGCTCCCAATCATCAAAGCTGCGGTATGTATGTCCCGCTTGATCGTAGTTGTTTGGACGATCAATTGGTGCACTCAAGGCTTCCGCATTATACGTTGGATGATGAGGTGAATGGCCTTCTTCAGGAGCTTCCTTAAAGCCGCCTTTCATTGATGGTTCATAGTTAATATGCGGATTCTTTCCAGACTCTTTTGGATCACGAATATCCATTTGGCCACGATGCTGGTTCGTGCGAACAGGTGCTTTCGGTGCGTTCACTGGCAGTTTCAGATAGTTAGCACCTATGCGATAGCGCTGCGTATCGGAATAAGAAAAGGTACGGCCTTGCAGCATTTTATCATCAGAGAAGTCCATTCCATCGACAAGAACCCCTGTACCGAACGCGGCCTGCTCAATTTCTGCATGGTAATCCACTGGATTGCGATCAAGGACCATACGGCCAACTGGCAGCCACGGGAACTTATCCTCCGGCCAAAGCTTAGTATCATCGAGCGGATCAAAATCAAGTTCAGGATGGTAATCATCCTCCATGATCTGCACAAAGAGCTCCCATTCCGGATAGTCTCCACGTTCAATCGCTTCAAATAAATCCTGAGTTGCATGACCGACGTTCTTGGCTTGAATAGAGTTTGCCTCTTCCTGTGTTAAGTTTCGTATCCCTTGCTTCGGCTCCCAGTGATACTTCACCAGCACTGCCTCACCTTTTTCATTTACCCATTTATATGTATTTACACCGCTGCCCTGCATGTGGCGGTAAGTTGCTGGAATTCCCCATGGTGAGAACAAGAATGTAATCATGTGCGTAGCTTCGGGTGTACGGGATACAAAGTCGAACATCCGCTCAGGATTAGGTACGTTCGAAACTGGATCGGCTTTAAACGCATGAATCATATCAGGGAATTTCATCGCATCACGGATAAAGAAAATTTTCAGGTTGTTCCCTACCAAATCCCAATTGCCATCTTCTGTATACATTTTTACTGCAAAGCCACGAGGGTCTCTTGCTGTTTCCGGTGAATCTTTCGCTCCTGCTACGGTGGAAAAACGAACCATTAACGGTGTTCTCTTCCCTGCACCAGAAAAAACTTTCGCCCGGGTGTACTTCTCAGCCGGTTCATCTCCAACTTTTCCATACGTTTCAAAATAACCAAATGCTCCAGCACCTCTTGCGTGTACCACACGCTCCGGCACTTCTTCTCGATCGAAATGGGAAATTTTTTCAATAAAATGATAATTCTCTAATGTCGCTGGGCCACGGTTTCCAATCGTACGGATGTTTTGATTATCTTTTACAGGATGACCCTGCCGCGTTGTCAGTGTTTCACGTTTCGCATCTTGTTCGTTTGAGGTATCCAAATCTTTGTTCTCTGCCATAATTAAACCTCCTTAATTTGACTATCCATATTTTCCCTCTGTTTTAGAAGTCTATACCCGGGTGCTTTCGGTTTTACCATAGCTTCCTTAATTATTTATACTTAGAAAGATCAGATGGTACGGTTGTCCATATAGACAAATAATTTCCAGTGTTATCATATCCTTTGGAATGGTAATTAAACAAAGGCCCTTTTCGCAAACTTTGTTGCTTTTCGAACAAGTAATATTAACAAACCTGCACCAAAAGTCACAACTTGAAAAAACCCCAGTGATTATCTTGACTATCTGAAAATGTCCCGTTATTCTTAGTCCGTTGCAAGGGACACTGCGGACTGGTTTTACGTGGGGAAGTTCGCATTTACAAGACTCGGAGGTTTATTTTGAAAAAAGTAAAAAAAATACCTTATCATCAATATTATTTGTACATTATTCTGGCACTTTGTATGGCAGCATCGGTTCTATTTGTATATCACAATGAACCTTTCTATGACAGGCCAATTGCTGAAGTGGTGGAAGCTGATCTGATTCACTCGGAAGAGGTAATAGATATTTACGATAATGAGGACTGGCTATATGAACAGAAAATAATAGCCGAATTAATGAATGGTGAAAAGAAGGGGCAGCTAATTCATTTAAAGAATCAATATTCTGCATCTAAAGCTTATGACCAGGAATTTCAAGAAGGACAAAAAATATTTGTTTCAATAAGTAAGAATAAAGAAGATCGGAAAGATTTAACTGGAACGATAATAGACCTTAAACGGGATCATTACTTACTGATGGTAGGATGGATTTTTATCCTTATCCTGCTCCTGGTTGGAAAAAAACAGGGGCTGTTTTCGATAATAAGCTTGGCAGTCAATGCCCTATTGCTCTCTTATGCATTGGATGTTTATCAGGATAATCCTGAAACAAGCCTCTTACTTATATGCAGTGTAGCGGTTATTATATTTACGGTCCTTTCCTTGCTTCTCGTAAACGGTTTTAATGAAAAGACCTATGCAGCCATTGTCGCAACCTTGCTGGCTACATTTATTTCGCTGTTGATCACCTATCTTGTCATTTGGGTAACCTCTGGAAAGGGTCTTAGATATGAAGAGCTGCAATTTATCACACGCCCCTATCAAATGGTTTTTTTAGCAGGATTATTTATCGGATCTTTGGGAGCGGTTATGGATGTAGCCATTACCATGTCTTCTTCCCTGTTTAGCTTGTATGAAAAGAATCATAACATTCCGGTAATAGCACTTAAACGGTCTGGAATGGAAGTTGGCAAAGATATTATGGGCACCATGACAAATATCTTGTTTTTTGCCTATATAAGCGGTTCCCTTCCTTTGCTTGTTTTGTATATAAAGAATGATTCACCATTAGGGTTTACGCTTTCCATGAACCTTTCATTGGAATTAGCCCGGGCGCTGGCTGGCGGCATCGGAATCGTACTAACCATTCCAATAGGCCTTTATATTTCTATATTTTTTATTAATAGAAAGAGGTCAAGTATATGAATGCATTAGTTTTGCTGGCTGCCATATTATTTGTTTTGATGACCCTGATCGGCGGAAAAAAAGGAGCAAGATCCTTTTTTGCTATATTCTTCAACTTTGGCATGATTATTTTTGTCCTGTTTTTTATGAACGACCCAAAGATCAATCCGATTATCGTCACATTGATTGCATGTGCTGTGATTAGCTGCATCAATCTTTTTTATATAAACGAAGTGAACATTAAAACCAAAACAGCATTTATGTCTTCGATCATCACTATTTTAATCTTGATCCTGTTTATTGTCATCGTTACTGAAAAGGCGATGATCCAGGGATTTGGTGAAGAGGAAGCAGAAGAACTGAGTGTGTTTTCCCTTTATATTGGAGTCGATTTTGTTAAAATTGCCGCTTCTGTCATCATCATGAGTACAATCGGAGCCATTACCGATGCTGCCATGGCCATCTCCTCTCCGATGCGGGAAATCCATTATCATCATCCGGACATTAGCAGGAAAGACTTATTTCAAGCTGGCTTAAGCATTGGAAAGGATATCTTGGGAACAAGTACGAACACGTTATTTTTTGCTTTTTTCGGCGGATACCTGGCACTGCTTATTTGGTTTAAAGATCTATCCTATTCTGCCGGAGAAATCGTTAATTCAAAAATCTTTAGTGCCGAGATGCTTACAATCCTTTGTGCAGGAATTGGGGTAACGCTGGTTATTCCAGTCACTGCCTGGATTACTGCAGCATTTTTAGTGAAAAATAGAAATAAAAATGGAACCGTTGAATAGACTTATGAATAACTACAAACATCCCTTATTTCCTTAGTTGAAATAGGGGATGTTTTTTATTCTAGTTCGATTAAGTGTCTCTCTGACGCCTGTCTACTGTCCTTTCTATATACCAATTAAATGTGGACCTGCCCTCTTTACGCCACTCCCAGCAATCTCCGGCAACCATCCGGGAGTTATTAGTATGTTTATATGCCGCTCAAACTTTCCTCTATTTATCTGGGTTAAATTCGGAAATTATAGTCCAGTCATTGCATTTGCATTTTCCCTGATTTGAAGGACATCATGTTCGCAATTAAATTAGACATTCTAACTTTTTTAATAGTTTAGAAAGATTTTGTTCATAGTTTGTTAATATTTACGCATTATAATAAGGTTTGTACCCAAAACATCATACAGCCCTTTTTCTTTACCCCTTCAGGTCCGGCCGTGTATTTGGCCGGATTTTTTATTTTCCCTTTTTCTTTATCCAGGTTTTGTCCTTCCAGAAGCAAAAACAAAAAGTAATGCCAACCTCTATTTGATAGAGATTGGCACTTCTTTAATTCGTTATATGTTTAGCGCGACGCTTTTGGCGGTTGGCACACGTCACATTTGCGTTGATTATTATTTTTAAATTTTGTAAATGTTTTTTCAAAATTGCTGCCACATGCACATTTAAATAATAACTTTTGAGAAAAACCGTGATATTCGGTCGTAAGTAATTTACTTTCCGAATTTTTCTCAACAAACTCATTAATTTTGCCGATTGTCCATCGTTTATTCATTCTCTTACACCTCAATTTTTTATCGCTAGGCGGAGGCTTTTCTTGGCATCCGTTTCAAATATGGGCTAAAGTCGAAATTCACTAAGTTTCTCATTATAACATGCATTAGCACACAATTAAACAGATTGTTATTTTGAACGCTTACCAGGTTATTTCAAACTAGCATGTTCGATCTACCTATTCTTTTTTTGAATCACATGAAATACTTTTAAAAAAGGGTTTGTAACAGTTATAAAAATAGCATTTATCTTAAAGGAATTATTTCCCTTTACCTGTTTTAACGTTGCCACAATAAGAAAGCTAACAATCACTAATAAGAGCCACGAACTCACCTTTCCTAGATGAACGAGACTCCATGCATCGGTTTGGTTTGGATATTCCCAGGCTCCAAAGAACGTTGCGATATTTTCGGCTATCCATATAAAGAATCCGATGAGCGCAAAAGAAAGTGCAATTGGCATACGGTAACTAGTCCCATCAACCTTGTATTTGACCCATGATTGCCAAAAGACGATGATGACTAGTCCAGATAACCACCAGCGAACATCAATCCAATAATGGTGGGTGAAAAAATTCAAATAAATCGCAGCTGCAAGAGGTACAACCACCAAAAACGGCGGCCACTTAACCAGTTCAACCTTTAACCTCCTCCACGCCTGGCAAAGATAACTTGCTACACTTGCGTACATGAATCCACTAAACAAAGGCACTCCAAAAATCATGAAATAACCTTCTTCTGGGTAAGACCAGGAGCCCATATGTACCTTAAAAAGTTCAAGAGCAAGTCCAATAAGGTGGAATACTGTGATTACCTTTAGTTCATCCCGTGTTTCAAGCCCGGAACGGACCATCCACCACTGCATCAGAAGGCAGATGATTAGCAGCCAGTCATAACGCGGCAGGAAGGGAAGCGGCATGAATTGTGTAAAAGCCAAAGAGGCAAAAATAACGACAGGAAACAAACAGGATAGGGCCTGCTCCCAGCCAAAACGAACGAGTTGTTTTATTGCTCTCGTGATTTTTGCCTCCATTTTTTGCATGGTTACATTCATATGTAACTCCCCTTTTATCAAATATCGGAGTAAAGTTCCTTTTGCTATAAAAGTTAACTATTCCTGCTTATTCATCTTGGGCGTCACTTCGGTATTCTAAAATATCTCCGGGCTGACATTCTAATGCTTTGCAAATTGCCTCTAAAGTTGAAAACCTTATTGCTTTTGCCTTTCCATTTTTCAAAATAGAAAGGTTCGCCATTGTGATTCCAACCCTCTCCGAAAGTTCTGTTACGCTCATTTTCCTTTTAGCCAGCATCACATCAATATTGATAATAATAGCCATTGTTTTCACCTCAGACCGTTAAGTCATTTTCTGATTTTATATCAATCGCTTCTTTTAACAGTTTTTGAAGAACAGCAGCAAAGACTGCAATCACCATTGAAGCAAAAATAACGACCAATCCGATTAATATGATACCTGGGGCGTCATCTCTCTCGGCCATGAGATAGAAGAGAGGCATGCCTGCCGTATACAGGATACTGATGGTAATTGCATAGTTTTTTATATTCTTTAAAGATTTTACAGATAAGTCGGAGAAAGCTTTATTCTTGTCAATATAGCTTAAAAGTTTAAAGGCTTGATAAAGAGCTAAGTAAAAAGGGATCGCAGAGGCATACAAATCGATTAAAACGAGATATTTCATATATGCATGTTCTGGATACAGCTCTGCTGCAAAATTAGCTATTTCAGGTACAACAAAAATGCTCAAAGCAAGAATCGGAATTCCAATCAGAATAACAGCTATCTTTAAAAAGAGTGTTGTTCCTTGTTTCATAAAATGCACCTCATTCATTTATTGTACATTGATTATAAAATGGATTTTATCGTTTTTCAATAAAAAATTACTGATTATAGCTATATTTTTATCGATGCTTAAACCTCCCTTTTAATTTATGCTTTGCGATTGGTTCCAATGATTACAATGCTATTTATATTTTCTCCCCTCTAACTGAACCCGTTAACATTTTTGCAGGATTTCTTAATACACTTCTTTTAGAGGTGATAAAAAGTGCCAAGAGTACAATATACCGACAGTGACGTAGCTTTAATGGCAAGGATGATGAGGGCAGAGGCCGAAGGTGAAGGAAAACTGGGGATGCTTATGGTTGGTAATGTAATTGTAAATCGACGAAAAGCTAATTGTCTCGATTTTGAAGGGTTAAGGACAATACCACAAGTGATTTTTCAAGTGCAAGGAGGAAATTATTCTTTTGAAGCGGTACAGAAGGGTAATGTTTTTTATAACAGAGCAAGAAGTGTAGAAAAAAGATTAGCCAAACAAACCTTAGACTATTGGAGACAACATCCTTCCAAGTATGCTCTTTGGTATTTTAATCCGTATGCTCCATGTCCACCTACATGGTACGATCAGCCATTTGCAGGACAATTTAAACTACATTGTTATTATGAACCTAAGGCAAATACATGTGAGAGTGCTTATAGGTGGTAACAAAAAGAGGGTGTCCCAAAAGTCTAGACTTTTGGGACACCTTCTTTTTTCCAAGGCAAATAGCTCAATAATTGGTATGTTATCACTGTGAGACCGAGCTGTACTTGTCTACATTCTACATATATGATTTCCAAATTAAGCATAATATTGGTAGAATCTATTTAAAGGATGAACCTCAATGGAAAAAGAACGGATCGAACAATTCGATAATATTGTAAAAATGGGAAAAGAGGGGCAAAAGGCATTAAATGAATATTGGCTGGATTACTCCCTCTACACTTCTTTTGAATATTGGTTGATGGTCTCTTTTCTTGTTGTTCCGCTAATTATTCTGTTTTTCAAAATTGACAAAAGCAAAATCTTTTTTATAGGCTTTTATGGGTACAGCATTCATGTTTTATTTGGTTATATTGACTTGTACGCAAAAAATTCAGGCTTTTTGCATTACCCTATTCCAATAATTCCAATGATACCAGGATTATCCCTTGATTCGAGCTTTATTCCTGTAACCTTTATGCTTGTATACCAATGGACATTAAATCATAAAAAAAATTATTATGTTTTTATGATTTTGACATCAGCAGTTTTGGCATTTATTTTTAAGCCGCTTCTTGTTGGTCTGGGACTTTTTAGATTATATGGAAATGCAAATTATTTATATCTTTTTCTTGGGTATATCATCATAATCATCTTAGCTAAGTTCATAACTAACGTATTTTTATGGACAGAAAAATATTTTCGTAACAAAGGTACAAAAGATCCTGTTTAATGGAAAGAAGCTGCCAGTTTTACTGCTGGCTCTTTAAATCCCTTAGTTCAATTATAAAACTTATTTTTTCTAATTAACCTATATATGATTAATCCAGAAACTAAAAATAGGGCTAGACCAACCAAGATCCTAGTAAATGAAACACTAACCGCGTATGTATCATAACTGGTTTGTTCCCCTTTAAGAACACTCCACCAATCATTTTCTGCAGAAAAATAAATAGAGACGAAAAGCCAAGTGAGAAAGGTTAAAAAAGCAAAAAAAATCACACCTATTTTTCTGTTCAAATTTATCCACCTAATTCTCATGTTTTCTATTCCCTTTTTGGAAAGGAGAGGAGCGTAACCACCCAGGTATTTGCCAGTTAAGTAGAAGCTCCGACTGGAGTTTTTACCAGAAGTATTTTCTCCCATTAATTCAATCGTGTAAAGTTCTTATGAAGCTCCTTTTCATTAATCGTTATCCTGATCGATAAGTCTTTAGTACGTAAAACAAAATCTTTAATTCCAATAAATTCAGATTCAGCAATCAAATAGAATTCTGTTCCCTTTTTTAAATCTTTAAAATTATTCTTCAGCTTATATCTCTTCATTATCTTACCTAGTTACTCCAATACGTTTATTTCAATCTGGCACTTACTCAGGATTTATTGCTTTTACGATTCTGCCAGCTCCTTAGTACTGACTATTGCCAAAAATCCCGGTAAAATCCTTTACCATCAGCTTCTCATAAAAACCTTTTAAAATCTATTTAAAAAGTGTGCCGATAATAGCTGCAATTCACAACATGATCCAACTACTATACCAATCAAATGACTGAGGATGAAAACAATTTAACAAAGCCAAAAAAATAAACCGCACGAGTAAAAATCACCGTGCGGATAACTATGAAAAATAGGTGTACGCATCTAATTGACTAATGCTTTAATGAAGTTGAAGAAAGGCACCACTATAAGCTACCTGAATTAGACCGATCTCTTCTTTCCAGGACTGCCTAGTGGATATCATGCTTTCACCTATCAACAGTTCTATTTTGCATTCGCATCTGGCTGGTGAATGCCGAAAACATTTCCTTCTGTATCAATATAGTATCCCTGCCACGCCATTCCGGGCAGGGCATATTTAGGCATGGCAACTTTTCCGCCATTCTCAAGAATCTTAGCTTCCGTTGTATCGTAATCTTCCACTCCCATTGTACAAGCAAATCCATTTAAAGCTTGGTTGGCTTCAGGCGGAGGACTTTGCCGCTGCATCAAAGCACCATTGATCCCGGGTGCATTCTCATCGCCAGTCACTGCTCCAAAGTAAGGCATTCCTGCATAATCACTCCAATCTTGAAATGACCATCCGAATACCTCTCCATAAAACTTCTTTGCCCGCTCCATGTCATCCACATGAACTTCAAAATGTACCAATCTTCCCATGATTACCTCCTAGTGGTTTATTAAATATTTAATCTATATAATAGAAATTGGCATGGTAGTCGATTCTTAATTCGACAACTACTAGAAAAAACCTCCCTCCCTATTAGATGAAAAAAAGCCTTTTCCCTTCAAAAGAAATAGGGTCAGGCCATTTATGTTCCTACTTATATGAACGGTGCTGAAAAATATCCTATCCTTTCCCCGCCTGAAATCCAGGATATTGAGTCATGCCTCCATCAGCGTATAACGTTAGCCCGGTAACATAACTGGCTTCAGTCGAAGCAAGCCACACAGCGCATGCTGCAATCTCTTCCGGCTTGCCAATATACCCCATCGGAATAAGCTCAATGACACCCTTCTTCAGTTCAGGATCAGCGAACTTTTCCGCATTGATCGGCGTATCAATGGCACCTGGAGCAATGCAATTTACCCGAATACCTTGCGGCGCGAACTCAAGTGCAAGTGTTTCTGTCATCAGCTTGACACCGCCTTTGCTTGCTGCATAATGGACAAAATGCGGCCAAGGAATCTCCTGATGGACGGATGACATATTGATGATTGAGCCTTTTATTTTATGCTCGAGCATGTAATCAATCGCTTCCCTGCATCCTAAAAACTGCCCTGTCAGGTTTGTTGAAATAACTTTGTTCCAATCCTCGAGGGTCAGGTCTTCAGATGGGACTTCGTTTTCAATGCCAGCATTGTTGATCATTACATCGAGCGAACCAAAAGTTTTAACAGCGTGGGAGACCATTCTTTTAATATCCTCTTCCTTCGTTACATCCCCCTGGATGGCAGTTGCACTCCCTCCTGCTTTTTCAATGGTTTTAATAATTCCTTTAACTTCCTTTTCTTCTTTAAAATAATTTATTACTACCTTCGCTTTTTCGGCACCGAACCTCTCAGCCATCGCCTTTCCCAGGCCAGTGGCACCGCCTGTAATGACTACGACTTTCCCTTCAAGACTTGGATACATAAGATCACTCCCTTATCTTTTCGTAAAACCTAACAAAACTCCGCCTGCAATAATGAACAAACATCCAAGAAGGACCATAAAGACCTGCTTTTTGCTTTTGCGTTCATTTAAAAAGAAAAGCCCTCCAATGGTCGAGATGACAATGCCTGTTTGTGAGAGTGAAAAACTCGTGGCCACCCCAACTAACGGCAATGCCAGCAACAGACCCAGATTTCCCGTACTCCAAATAAGTCCTGTTAACATATTGCGAACCGCATATTTGTTATAAGCCTTGCGGCGCAACGTAATAAGGAAAGCACCCGTAACCATCCCAATCGCCTGTGGCAGGATCGCAGCCCACCCGTCAATATCAAACCAGCGAATTAAAACTACATATCCGACAAAGCCTGCAGTTGATAACAGCAAAACAAGAAGCCCTTTCTTGAGGCTCTTCCCCTGATCCTTATCGTCCCCCTGATTGAGCGAGGTTAGCACGGCACCCACGATAATGCAAACCAGTGAAGAGATTCCTATCATTATGCTCATCGTGGTTTGCCATTCATTAAAAATAAAAACGCCAAAAAAGGTTGTCCCAATCAGCTGCAAGCCGGTAGACATCGGCCCAGTCTTGGCAACCCCCAAATAACGGACAGCTCCAAACTGATTTTTCTGTCCAACCGACCAAAATAAACCTGATATGAATCCAACTGACCACACGACATTCGGCATATCCGGCCTCTTAAAGAGATATACCACAATGGCAAAAAACAAGGCACCAAGTGTTGTTCCAAGTGTTTGGCTGTCTTCGTCCCCGCCAAGTTTATTGCTGACAAATACGATGCTGCCCCACGAAACCGCTGCAACCAGAGCTAATAAAATTCCTGTCATTGGTGTGTACCCCATTTTTGATTTTATGTAAACGGTGAATACTTTTTAGATTGTGGCAATGGCCAAACTCTTATTCCTTATGGTTAAAAGAATGCCTTATTTTCGAACGAAAAGTTCCGCAGGCACTGAATGCATTGAAAAAAGCGAAGATTCCAGAAAATTTCTTGCTGATATCTTCGGGTATTTAACAAATATTTCAATATAATAATTAGTTATACAATTTATAATATTCGTGTTAAAATATCCATTGTTACTGTAGTAATACAGTGATGCAATTATATTCTCTTTTATGATGCACTTATCCTAAAAAGGTCGGAGGGTATTTCAATGAAAAACGCACTTCTCAAGTGGAATCAAGTAAGCCTGGTAAAACGAATACTTGTAGGTATTATTATGGGTATTGTCTTGGCTGTAACGATTCCTGATGCAGCAAAATGGGTTTCAATATTTGGTTCATTATTTGTAGGTGCTTTAAAGGCTGTTGCACCGGTATTAGTCTTCTTCTTGGTTATGCATGCCATCTCCAAACATAGGAGCGGCCATAAAACAAACATGAAATCGATCATTGCCCTTTACGGTTTAAGCACGTTCCTGGCCGGATTTGTAGCAGTTGTTGCAAGCTTCCTTTTCCCGGTTACCTTATCACTTGCACCAGGCGCGGAAGACGTGACTCCTCCTGGCGGTATTGTAGAGGTACTTAGGACTCTGCTATTTAACATTGTGGACAATCCGGTAAATGCCCTATTAAACGGCAACTATATCGGTATTCTGACTTGGGCGATCCTTCTGGGCATTGCATTAAGAAATGCTGCGGATTCAACCAAAAACATGCTGGGCAACTTCTCAGATGCCATCTCTAAATTGGTAAAATGGGTTATAAACCTTGCTCCGCTTGGAATTATGGGCCTTGTTTTTGAAGCCATTGTTACCAGCGGGCTTTCAGCTTTGCTTGACTACGGAAAATTACTTGCCGTTCTACTTGGATGTATGTTTTTTATTGCTTTGGTTATAAATCCAATCATTGTATTTATCAATATCCGTAAAAATCCTTACCCGCTCGTTTTAAGATGTTTAAGAGAAAGTGGCATTACAGCATTCTTTACACGAAGCTCAGCTGCAAACATTCCAGTAAATATGAGCTTATGTGAAAAACTAGGTTTGGATGAAGATACTTATTCAGTATCAATCCCACTAGGCGCTACCATTAACATGGCGGGTGCAGCTGTTACCATCTCTGTCTTAACACTTGCTGCTGTTCATACACTTGGCATTCAAGTGGATTTTGGCACTGCACTGATTCTTAGTGTTTTAGCAGCAGTATCTGCTGCAGGTGCTTCCGGTGTTGCAGGCGGATCTCTCCTGCTTATTCCTTTAGCATCAAGCTTATTCGGAATTCCAGATGATATTGCCATGCAGGTAGTTGGTGTTGGTTTTATTATTGGAGTGCTTCAGGATTCTTGTGAAACGGCACTTAACTCTTCTTCTGATGTAATTTTTACGGCTACTGCGGAGTATGCTAAGAAGCGTAAGGAAGGTAAGGTTGTTAAGATTAGTGCGTAGAAGAAGGTTTAAAAAGAAGGAGCGTGTTCCCTTGTAACCGGGGACAGGCTCCTTTTTTAGAGTGTTCTAATAAAAACCGCACAGTATCCCTCACTGTGCGGTAATATATTTGACTGGCTGCCTGGAACTAGAACCCGCCAGACCTTTTTTCCTATCATTATTTCTCTCTATCGAAAGATTAGATATTCTCCTCCCACCACCCGAAGGCAACGCGACCGGATGCTTGAGATTGGGGCATTTCGGGATTGGATAAAAACAGTAAAAATAAACTTCCCGGCGGGAAAATGAATTTCCCCTCTTCCTCACTATTAACCGTTGTTCCTGGTGGTATTCTTCGAACAAACGCCTTTACTCCTCCATAGGGGTCACCGATAACATTACTTGCCTGTATAATATTCACTCTGGGTTTGGGCAATGGTGAAAGAGCCATATTAGTGGAGGTAAATAGCGGCGAAATAATAGGATTACCGGGTGGTGTGCTATTGAACCAGATTTGGGCACGGATCGTTGACCCAATTATATCGCTTACCGTCCATACATTAACATATAAGTTAACTCCTGAATGGGGTGGATTATATAAACCCGCCCAGGCATTGGTGCCTCTTCCAAATTCCAAATGGTCTGCATATCCGACAAAATACTTTCCTTGCATTGATTTGAATAATGAAATGGGAATGTTCACAGTTTCCATAACATGTTTATTGTCTTTCAAATCAAACAACCTCTCTACTGCATTTTATAAACTGATAAAACAGTATATGGGCCATTATTTAGGAAAGTGCTTATCTTATAAATCACTTTCTAGAAGCCCTGTGGTGTTTATTAAAATCCTGAATATTTCCTTCATCGTAAAAGTTGGGGATGGCTATGGGTTAATTACAGCCTAATGTGATATGTGCTTAAGCAGTTTAAGGATATCTCTAGAGAATTAATAGCTACTATGGAAAGGCTAAAATCTATTATGAAATTCTCAAACGCTTATTAATGCGTAAGTTAAATGCTTCAGTTTATTAAACGCAACCTTTACCAACATATTAACAAAAAAAGGTGCCTGTCCCTAGCTCACAGCCTTTATAGCCAGCAGGAATCAGACACCTTTAATTTATATTACACCAGGGACTATAAGGATTATTATTGTTCAAGAATGGCTTTGATTTTTTTCAAATCCTTCATGTTTGCTCTTCTCATAATTGGAGCCATGAAAAGGGACATGATCCTACTAAAGCCATTTGGGTTCCCTATATTTCTTAAAGTCATGCGAGTATGGTTTTCATTGATAGCTTCCCATGTATAGATGGTCTCCATTGGAAATGGCCCATTAGCTGTTTTCATCACAAATTTCTTTTCAGGAATAAATTCGGCAATTTCATAGACATATGCTAGTTCCCGGCCTAGAAACTCCGCACCGAAAGCTATTTGGGAACCTAATTTGAGTGGTTTTGGTGTTTTCCACTCAACTGACTTTATATTTTCATACCATTCAGGAGCATGATCAGGGTTTGCTGCATATTCTGAAACTTGTGAAATAGGGCTTTTAATTGTTATTCCTGTTAAAACATCTACCATCTTGGCCTCCTATTTACTTTCCACGTATTTTTTCAGCAGGGTTCCAAGCAGATATTCCCAGCCCTTAGAATGGTCCTCTTCCCATTGCTTCTGAATAACACCAGAGGCTGTATGGGAAAGCTGGAGCAGTGTTCCTCCTTCTTTTTCAAGAAGTCGATACGTATAAGCACTGTTTACCGCTCCCTGCATGCCAAGATGGCCATGCAAGCGAATTTCTTCAGGAGCATTTACATAATAGACATTTCCCCAGATTGCCCCTTCTTTTTCTCCCCATTTTTCAATAAATTGCCCGCCCGGGACAGGATCAAAAGTAAAGTGGGATGTTACTCCATTTGGAGCTATCCGAAACTCCCACCAATCTTCCACCTTTTCGGTTAATGCTTTGAATACTTCTTCGCGTGGTGCATCAAGAAATAACTCCTGTTCAATTCGAAAATCCTTTGTTGATTCCATCGATTCTCCTCCTTTTTCTTCTACAGCCCTCCGTAAATTCAACAGCGAGCTGGCAGTGGATTGCATGTATTTACCTACCCAGCGCTCATGCATTTCCTGAAGCGGCACTGCATTAAGAAAATGCCTTTTATATTTTCCTTCACGCCGTACCACGACTAAATGACCTTCCTCTAAAATATTTAGATGTTTCATAATGGCATACCTTGTGACTTCAGGAAATTGGTCGTTTAGTTCTCCAGTCGTTTTTGGTGATATCTTTAGAATATCGAGAATTCCCCTTCTGATCGGATGTCCCAATGCTTTAAAAACGGTGGATAGTTCGTCGCCCATTACATCGACCCTTTCGTTAATATGTGACTAAAAAGTAACATGTTTTAGATGTGACCTTATGGTAACACATCGGATGTTACCGGTCAAGATTATTAGTTTTTACCTCCATAAAAAAAGGTGCCTGTCCCCTTACACGCTAACACTTTACACAGCCGGGGTCAGTCACCTTTCTTTTGTTATTTTTTCTTTTGCCGATACAAATCAACCGATTTATATCCTTGCGATAAAATATCGACCATTTGTGCTTGCCGTTTATCACGTGTTTTCTGCTGCTTAACAGAAAAGATGTAGCGAGCCCAATCCCTTTGGTAGCCTGGAGTAAGTTCCTGATAAAATGTTAATTCTTTTGGATATTCTTCTAAAACCTTTTCTATGTCCTTCACGTTATCTTCGTAATCAGCCACACATTGACTGGGAGCAGGTGACTTTTTCTCCTTCTTCTTTTCACGCTTCAATCCAACAACCGTAAAGACATCATCCATACTGACCATCCGCGAGAACTTTATATCGCTATTATCCACATACCCATCTTCGCCCACTTTCATCGCTGGGAAAATCTCATCTCTATGAACGAAGGAATCATACCGTTTATTCCCTTTCTTCGGATAGGCGAAAAATAAATATCCTTTTTCAAGCAGCTGTTCCTCATCGATCACTTTTCGGGTATGCTCTGCCATTTCATCAATGGTTTCTACAAAGATGAAGATTGCATCTTGCTCGCCTGATAACGTGGTCTTATATCCATTAAATAAATCGTAATCACTTGGCTGATTAAGCACTGCCATATTTTTATATTTACTTAGTTTTAATTTTTCAATAATTGTCATAACATACTCCTTTGGTTAACCCTTTTTTAAGATATATCACTTAAGAATTGTTAACTGATCTTAAAGCATGATTAATAGATTTTACTATCGATGTTCTTGTGTGAGCCGTCACAGTTGGGCTTTTTTTGAGATAGTCCACAAGTGCAATCCTTTAATCCCTTTCCATCGAGAATTTTCGGCATACATTTTACAATCCTTGATTCTCGCGTTTTGGATTGTTTGGGCTGAGAAAAATGAAGAATGTATGCTCTTTGCCGCCCTGGCGTCAATCCTTCAAAAGCAGTTTTCAAGGCAGGGATATCATTGAATTTATTGTGAAGTTCATCAGGAATTATGTATTCTTTATGCTCTTTAGTTTTCACTTCCAAACCGGCTTTTTCAACTTCAATGGCTTCATAAATATAGGCTTTCAAGATACTTTCCATTTCAGCTATTTCCTGGACATTGGTGAACCGAATCTGGCGCGCGGCCTGTACATTCTCCGTTTGCTGGATTAGAATCCCATGGGCATCCTTTAGCAATGCACCTTTGTGAAACAGAAGCGCACAATAATCTTTAAATCCATGAATTAAAACGATGTTTTTATTCTCAAACGTGTAACAGGGATGCATCCACTTATACTCTTCGGTCAACTCACAGTCAAGAACGATATTTCTTAACTTCTCATATTCTTCTTTCCACTTTTCGGCTTTACTTAAAAATTCATCAACCTCAGAATTCAATCTGCTGGTTGTCATCAAGAACACCCCTCTTCAATTTTTCGATCTGCTGAAAGTTAAGAATGATCATTCTCAGTTTCTCCAATTCTTTTCGTCACTTTTTGGCTTTGTTTGAGTATTCATCAACCTTGAATCATTTACCAAGATCCGCTTGGCAAGCAACGACGTTCCCCAATCTGCGAATCCCCTCTGCAATTTCCTTTTCATCCTCAAAACTAAATGAAAGCCGAAGAAATTCCGTCCCATCCGATTGGTCCAAGAAAAAGTATTTACCAGGAATAAAAGATACACCCTCCGCTAGCGCTTGTGTCAGCATTTTTGATGTATCGGTACCAGGAATTTTCATCCAAACGAAATAACCGCCTTCTGGCACATACCAGGAAGCTGATTCAGGCAGGTACTGTCCCAATGCCGAGAGTAGAACGGCACATTTGGCCCGGTATGTGTCTCTCATGGTTAAGAGTTTTTTCTCAAAATCCGTGTTTGCCAGATAGACAGCCATGGTTGCTTGAGCAAACGGATGATTCAGATCTTTTTTAAACCAGGCCGATGCATGAATGATTTCCCTTGCTCCTGCTATCCATCCAATACGCATTCCTGGTGCCACGATCTTGGATAACGAACCGACATGCAGAACTCTAGACTTTTTATCCATAGCTTTCAATGTTGGCACATTTTGATTAAATGATAATTCCCCGTAGGCATCATCCTCAACTATTAAGAAATCATAGCTGTCGGCCATATTTAATAGGTGCTGCCTGCGTTCTTCTGTCATTGTCGTTCCTGTTGGATTTTGAAACGTTGGAATCGTATATAGAAAACGCGGCAGAGCTAGCCCTCTTCGTTTCCTTTCTGCTAAAATTCCTTCCAGTACATCAGTTTGAAGTCCATGCTTATCTACAGGAATACTGATTATACGCTTCGTATAATTTTGAAAAATTTCTAAAGCCTCCATATAGGTGGGAGACTCTACTGCCACGATTGACTCCTCATCCAGGAGAATGCGGGCAATTAAATCGATCGCCTGGCAAGCGCCTGAAGTTATCAAAAGCTCTTCTTCCGAAACAAAAATATCCCGCTCTTTCAATCTTTTTAAGATCTGTTCCTTTAGCTTTAATATTTTGGGACTTCCAATATAGTGGAGCGGCAAATCCTGCTCCTCTTCGAATAAACTGGTAACAGCTGCCTTTACCTCTTCGACAGGCACAAGGGCAGGTGCTGGATAGCCGCAATGCAGTCGTATACAATCTTCAGGAATCTCCGGAATCCACTCCCCAGGAGGATTATTCTGGAGAGCCCTTTTGATATTCTCAGGAAAAAAAGAAGCAGCATTCACTTCTATCCACACCTTTCTAGTAGCTTTTACTATCGATTATAAACTTCTTGCCTGGGATGCTCCACCAATTCAACAATACCTTAATAAAGCAAGTGTTCTTCGAATTGTCTTTTTACTTTGTCCCACTCTTCCTTTATGACACTATATAGGACAGTATGACGGATAGTCCCTTCTTTTCGTATCATATGATTTCTAAGGATGCCTTCTTTAACCGCACCGATTCGTTCTATCGCTTTTTGCGAACGGATGTTTTTATGTCCGGTTTTAATTTGTACACGGTTAAGGGAAAGTTCTTCGAAGCAATATTTTAACAATAAATATTTACAGTTTGTATTAATATTTGAGCGCCAATAAATAGGGTTCACCCAAGTTGAGCCGATTTCAAGCCGTTTATGTTGGTTTGAAATATCGAGAAACCAGGTTGCACCGATGATATTCCCTGTATTTTTATTTACAATGACATAAGCAAAATCGGTGCCTTGCTCACGTTTTTGTATAGCATCCTCAACATATTGAATAACCCGGCTTTTGTCAGTTAAATCGACAGACACATGCTCCCATATTCGTTTATCCTGAGACGCTTCATAAATCCCTTCTATATGCTCAAGTCCCATTGGAATTAACTGTACAAAATTGTTTTCTAATTTTTTCATAATATCACTCTCCTTGAATCTATTAAAATTGATTTCTGGTATGATTTAAATAACCAAAAATGATTTTTAATATAATACCAGGAGTGATTATATGGAACTTCAAATTCTGCTTTCGGATCATAAAACAAAATATAAGCAAATCTATGAACAAATACAAAAAGCGATTTTAGATAGAAAATTGCCAGCTCATGCTAAACTTTCTGCAAAGCGGCGTTTGGCTGAACAATTAAACGTAAGCATCATGACTGTTCAAATGGCTTATGAACAATTGCAGAGTGAGGGATACTGTTATTCAGTGGAACGCAAAGGATATTTTGTTTCGGAAATTCAGGATGAATGGCACTATAGTGAGAATGATACAGCTGCTTTTGAGAAAAGAGTTCAGGATGAGTATCTTATCAATTTTAAAAATGGGCAGATTGATGCCTCTGCCTTCCCCTACAAACATTGGAACAGACTATATCGAAAAGAGCTTAGTGAATCCAATGGCAGCAATGCACCGTGGCAGGGAGAATATTCTTTCCGTGTACAAATTGCACAATACCTGCAACAGGCTAGAGGGCTGGCCTGCCAGCCGGAGCAAGTGTATGTATTCAGCGGTTTTCAGCAGCAATTACTAAACGTATGTTTGTTTTTTAACCGGAGAGCCATCGGAACAGAGGATCCTGGTTTTATTCGGGCAAAATCTGTTTTTGAACAATTACAGCTGCCATGTCATCCGATTTCTGTGGATGAAGAAGGATGCCGTGTGCCTAATGAGCCAGTAAAACTATTATATTTGACACCAGCTCATCAATATCCGACCGGCACGATAATGTCTATTGCTAGAAGGGCTGAGTTATTAAATTGGGCAGATAAAGAGGATGCTCATATTATCGAGGATGACTATGATTCTGAATTTCGCTACAAAGGAGCACCTATCCCGACATTATCCCATCTGGATTCAAAAGACCGTGTGCTTTACTTTGGCACCTTTTCAAAAACATTGCTGCCGTCCCTTCGAATAAGTTATCTTGTTATGCCAGCTTCTCTTCAACAAGACTTTGAAAAGTTTAATACTTATCAAAAATCGACTGTTTCAAGAATTGATCAGCGGGTTGCTGCAAATTTTATGGAAGAAGGAAATTATATATCCCATATAGCAAAAATGAGAACTCTATACCGAGCCAAAAGAAACTGTTTAATAGAAAGCCTATCAAACCATTTGGGAGAACAATTTGAAATCATAGGGGATACAGCAGGCTTACATATCATCGTGACATTACCCGAAGGATTGAATGAATCAAAAGCAATCGAACTGGCAAAGTCAAGAGGAGTTGAAATTGATGCTGTTTCACCTATGTATCTGCTTCACAAGCCAAACCATCAAGTAATGCTTGGATATGGTGCACCCACTATGCAGGAAATTCAGAGAGGGGTCCATTTAATCGCTAATGTATGGAAAGATTACGTAAGTAATTAGGATTTCTTACGATTCTTATAAAAAACCCCGAGGCATATATTCAAATATTTTCGCCCTTTTTAATTTATTAAAACCAATACCTAAGTTGAAAAGAGCGCTTATCTTACAGGATAACGCTCTTTTGTTGAAGTGGAAAACAAGCACATCTTCTCCTTAACAGCCACCATAAAATCAAACATATTCATGCCCTGAATTTGCTGGAATTTGTACAAGTCTTGATTATAGTACAAATGAATATGCTTTCCTGTGATTCCTCTTTTTTCTGAAAGGGAAGCGATATTCCTATACTCAAATTCTTCAACAAATTCCTTGTTTGTGTCTGATACCTGGATTCCACAGAATAGCAGTCTTTTGTTCGTTGCCGCAAAGAAGCCTGCCTGCGGTGCTAAACAGTAATGTGCTACTAATGAACAGCTTAAACATTCAATAACGTTTTCACCCTCATGCAGTACATGTTCAACCTGATTTTTCACAAGATTCATGAACGATCCCCCAATTCTAGTGATAATTTCATTCTATAAATTAACCCCAGTCTTAACTGCCAATATCAGCCCGGTAGACCAATCTAATTCTGTAATGTCCAGGTCAGGTCTGTCCTGCAAAGTTTTTAAGAGTTTAGTTGCTTTGATTCTATATTTTTCTGGTAATTTCGATTGCGGAAACACATCATGAATCACATAAAAACCGCCAACATTTAAATGGTCCAACGTTTTGTCCAACAGCTCGAATTTTCCCGGCCACGTATCGGCAAAAATAAAGTCAAACCGTTCTGATAGGTTTTGAATAAAGGCTGCTCCGTCCTCGCAGCAAAATGATACTCTCCTGTCATTCCCCAGGTGCCTTCTTGCGATGGACTGAACTCTTGAATCAATGTCAACCGTTGTAAGCGTGCTGATTTCATCCATTCCATCGATGATCCAGGAAGCAGACGCTCCTGTACCTGTTCCCAGCTCTAAAAAGCTGCCCCCTGGTTTTGAGGCAGCCAATCCCTTTAGTAAAAAACCTGTTTTTCTATCACATGACTGCTCAAAGCCGAGCAGTTGCGATTCCTGTAATATCTTTACGTAAGCTTCCGGTACCTGTATAACGCTGCTTTCCATTATGTCAATTCCTCCTCTTCCATAGCTCGTATCTTTATATCCCATTCATTTGATAAAAAGGCAACAAAAAAGACCTCTTATCATAAGAGGCCTTTGTACTTTATTAACGACCTCTTATCTCCCAGAGCGTTAACTCTGTTGGAATTAGCACCTTCCTGAAATAATCAGGGGTTGCTGAGGCTTCGCAGGGCCAGTCCCTCCACCTCTCTGGATAAGAATTTGATTATAGAATTATAATTAATTTCGAATAAAGTATTGCATAGTTTTAGCAAAATGGCAATACTTTAATACCTCTCTTCAAAAAACCTATTCCTTTTTAGCAGGGTACGAGGTTCTATTGAACAACTTCCTCCCCCTGATAAATACGAAACGCCGGAACAATCGTATCCGACACGACCTCTTTTCCTTTTTCCCGAATAAAGTCCAATTTATAATATGCATCAAACCTCTGGCTGATTTCTGTTTTCACCAGTTCAGGCGGCGTGACGACGATGAATTGGAACTTCAGTTTATCGGCAACAGCGAAGATTGGGTCAAGCACATGGGCCGATGCCGCTTGGCCAAACGGATTATCACAGACTAACGGAACCCAGCTTTGGTCAGTTTCACTCTTAACAGATAGAAGCATCATCATCATGACCATTCGGGCAGATAGCTTTTGGCCGCCGCTGCCATCGGATTTCGTTTTCGAACCCTGGTTGATCGTCTGCCAGGTTGAATAATGTTCGCGCTGTGGCTTTCCATACATAAAGGCATTGTCTGTACGCATGTTATAAACCAAAATCTCTGGGTATCGATTTCTGAGGGAGACAAATAAAATCTGCTCATCACTGATGAGCTGCTTGATTTCCTGATCCAGCTCCAAATTACTGTCGTCAATCAACTCGAATCGCTTCGTAATTTTGTTAATGGCTGAAACAAAATGCTGTTTCAGCAGCGGTTCGACCTCTTCCGCTTTTTTAGGCAGGATGTCTTCTTTTAGCTGAACAAGCGGGAAAGATCCCCGTTCATTTTTCAGCTTCATTTTCGCAATCATGGAACGAATCGCTTCTGCAATGCTCATCACCTTCATGCTTGCACGGCTTGCCCAGAAGTTTTGCGCTTTTTCTGCCCGTTCTTTGTCACGTTCCAACTGCTCTAAGCCGCTCTGTGAAAAACGCTTCATGTTTTGAACGACACTTTGAATATGAGCATAATGCCTTGTATCCATATGATCAAGGGTGGTTAAGACTTCATTCTTAAAGCGGACCTCCCAATCCTTTCCTTCAATTGAAAGCTTTAAATTGCGCAGGGATTGTTCAATTTTCGCGTGCTTCTCCTGGCCTTCTTCCTGAATATCCTGGTGTTTTTCACTCCAGAATATAATACTTTGCCTTCCTTGGCTCTTAATTTTCTCGACATCCTCTTCCGTAAAGGCAGCCGCTTCCTCTTTCAGGATAACGGATAGAGTTAACAAGTCGCCTTCGAAACCAGCAATGTTTTGTTCGGCTTCTTTTTTGCGCTCTTCTGTTTGCTTCATTTCTGCCTTCGCCTGTTTTGTCTGGTCCGTAATTTCAACCGTCTTTACTTCCAAATCAAGTTCTTCCCATTCTTCCGGCTGTTTGTCATGCTTGTCCACTTTTTTAGCTGACTTTTTACGCTGATCAATGGCATGCTTTAATGACGTTTCAGCAACGGTTACGGCCGTTCCCTGTTCGCGTTCCTCTTTCTCAGCTGCCTTTGTTTCCTTTGCAGCCGTCTGGACCATGTTTTCTAAAATGCTCATTGGTTCATCCGGTTCTGAAGCTTCCTTCCACTCTTCATTAAGAGCTTGAAGTTTTTTCTCCAGCTTCTTTTGCTGTTTCTGTTCGGAATCTCTTGTCGCTTGAATGGCCAGTAATTCACTGGCTTGTTCTTCTTTCGATTTTTGAAGCTGTTTTAGTTCATCGATACTTCCGTTGATCTCTTCCAACATGTGCGAGGATAAACGCGGTACCTCTTCAGAAGCTTCAGCTTTCTCGGCTGCAGGAAAGGCTGCACTTTCAATAAAAAATCTGATCTCCTTAAGATTTTGCTCGGTTGATAGCTTCCATTCCAAATACGTTTGACTCCACTTTTCCTGCAGGTCAACAATGGTTTGGTGCTCACTGCCAATCTCTTTCTGGGCGGCAGTAAATGCTTCCTTTTGTTTCTCTTTCTCTAGCTTTACCCGCTTATTTTCCTGATGCAGCGACTTTTCATGGTCAAATCCCTCTAATGTTTCCACATCTTTTGATAGTTTTTCAATCTTTTCTTTAGTCTTCTCCAACTGCTCTCTAAGTCCCAGCTGCAGTTCTTTTTCTTTTTGCTCCTGCACGATGATTGAGTGTAATTCGGTCTTCTTGGCAATCATTGCTTCCTGTTCCTGATTCAGTGCACGATCGATCTCATTGGCCAGCTCATTGGCCAGGAAGCGGTCGATTTCTTTTAAAATTCGCCGTAAAGAGGTTTCCGTTTTTTCGATCTCTGCAAGTGTATCTTTCTTTTCTTCTATTTGTTTCGCAATCTTAATTTTCCAGTTTGTGAATTGATTTTTATCTGTCAGCAATTCCTTCTCCGTGCCGGTAATCATCACAAAGGTACCCTGCTGGTTATCGCTCGTCATTTCTTCCCGCATAAAAATCGGAACCGGGCTTTTAAACATTCTTCCTGACAAAACCTGTTGATTAATTTTTTCCCATTGCGGCCTGCTAACCACTAAACCATAAGGAAGAAGCGGATGCGCAAGCAAATGATTCGCCATTTCGTCAGGTTTTAAGGATTGGATAAATTGGGACCCGTAAAACACGTCAATGCCCGTCTTCTCATCAATCCATTCTTTTAATTCCTTCACGTCATTGTTCGCAATCCAGAAGTGCTCATCATTCAAGGCATAATCCAGCTGCGTTTCCCAGAGCGATTTTTTAACTTCTTCCCCCTGCTCCCGATTCTGAACAAGGAGCTCCTCCACTTGCAGGGCATACTTTGATAAAAGTGCATTCGTGAATGGAGCTGCGACTTCATCCAATAACCCATGAAGTTTATCGGCCAGCTTCGCTTCATTACGATGCTGCTCTTCACTTTTGAGCTTTAACTCTTCACATTTTTCTTCAGAAAACTGAATGGATTGAGCGAGCGTGCCATGTGCTGATGCAAGCTGATTCTGCTTTTCATTTGATAGTTTATCCTTTGCCTGCAAATCTTCCAAACTAGCTTTTTTGACTTCAATCTGCTTTGACAAATTCTCGATAAAGCCCTGCAGATCATAGGTTAAGCGATCGCCGAATTCTTTGATGAGCTTTTCTTCTTTCGCCTCAAATTCATGAATTTGCGTATACAGAAAATCAATTTCCGTATGAAGCTGGGCGATCTCTTTTGTTTTTTGTTTATCCTGTTTCGAGAGATCGTTCGCTTTTTTCTTCAGGAATTTTTGATACCCCGCATACTGTTTAACCGCTTCCCCAATGGCTGCAGAAGACTTCTCCCATTGCAGCTTCGCTTCTTGTTTGACTTCTTCCATTCTTTGATTCACTTGCTCTAAGCCGCTGTTTTGCTCCAATTTCGCAATCTGCTGGGAAAGCGCGCGAATGCTCTGTTCCCCTTCATGCCATTCTTTTAATAAAAGCTGAAATGCCAGCTCGTCTTTTCGCTCCTGCTTTTCCTTTACAGCTTCCTGCAGGATATTATGCTTCTTCTGTTCTTCCGCTAATTTCTTCTCCCAATCCATCACTTCCCGATGGGCTTTTGCATACTCGAGGTTGTCTTTCTGAAAGCGTAAATCCACCTGCTTACCGGTTAATTTTTCGATTTCCTTTTCCAGCTCAATTAGTGTTTCTTCTTCCGTTTTCTTCAAATGTTCCAAAGCGCCAAGCAGCTGCCTTCCCACCTTGATGCTGTCCTCAACGATCTCTTTATGCTTGACACCCTTAGCCAGGCTTTCTTCAAAAGGAGGAATATCTTCCAGGAATTCCTTGTGGGCCTGCTCTCTTTTTAATAGAACAGGCAGGTCCTTCGCGATGCTTGCCTGACTTTTAAAAATCTCCACCAAATCGTTCTTTTGATGCTCTGTCCGGTGCAGGACCTGACTGACAGTAGGAATAATTCGCTTCTGAAACAGGGAATGATCATCCTCAGCGCCTTCAAAGAATTTTCCAACGCCGCCTTCATCCTTGTTAATATCTTTCATAATATCCCAGTCTTTGCGGTTAATGCCGTATGTATCAAGGATGCGGTAGTGCTTTTTTGTATCCCGGTAAACATCATACCCATTCCATTTTAAATAATCCTTCAGGCCTTCCGTTTCAGCCAGTTCATCATCTTCATAAAGTGGAATATGATCAAGCGATGCTTCTTCTTTCCGTTCAAACTCCCTTGTATAAAATGTAATATTCGGGACAATCTTCGCTTCCTGTTCAAGCGTTTTGCTTTCTCCGCTTTCCTCGTTCATGGAAATCCGCTGTTCAGCTGAAAACATCCCGCCTGTCACTAAGTGCCTGCGGTCAGCACCGTCGAGCTCCCATTGAATGAGCACATGAAAGGTATAAGGAATGAATTGCTCTTTATTATTAAAAAAGAATTGCTGATAATAGCGATTGTTCTGTTTTCCCCATGCCGTTCCAGGCTTGAGGATCTGGAAGATGGTTTGCAGGAAGACCCCTTTTCCTCCTCCATTCATCATGGAAATGAGGCCATTTGTAGAGATTTCCTCATTATGGAAGTTAAATGTGGTATCCTTATACTGTTTTTGCATGCCATCATATTTCAGGCCGGCAATTCTAATTCGATGGATTTTCGGCATGCTGATCCTCCTCTGTCTTCATTAATTCCTTGAACATTTCATATCGGTCATAATCGTGATACAGGTATTCAATCCGCTCAAATAACTCCTGTTTCGGGATCGCCTTCGGAATATCCTCCCGGTCAAGGATCACAATCAGACCCTCAGTTTCCAATAAACGCATGCTGCTTGTAATCAAGCCGATACGCGTCCGGCGGTTTGCTTTTCTGGCTCCATAATCATCGGTGTCGACCTCCATGTACTTCCACGTTGTCACGACATCCTTCATATCAATTTTTTCATCTTCTCCGTATGCGGGATTTGCCTTAAGCATGTGATCCCAGTTCATGATCACATCATTAACTTGCCGCTCCAATGAGTAGAAGCTGATTCCTTCCCGCTTCGTGCGGATTTTAGCCGCCTGGTTACGATCGATGCTTGCCAAAAAGGCCATAATGACAACGCTCATCAAGTGAAAATGTTTCTTTGTCTCAACCTGCTTATGCTTGTCCTTCATATGAGTAAAATTCGTAGCAAAAACAGAGCCGGTCGGCTGCACAACGAGCTGAATCCGTTTTGGCGACTCAATGATATAGGTACCGGATTCATCTGCCAATAAAAGAACCGTCTGCCTCACATCGGGATCAAAATACGCCTGAAAGTGCTCGCTGTTTTCGTCGATGACTTTGTCTTTTAAAAGTGTAAAATAAACAGCTGAGGCTTTTTTGATACTTTCTCCACTCATCATTTCTCCTCCTGTACACAAATTTTAAACGGGGTGATTTTCATTTGATACCAGAGGAAAGGTTCCGCCCGATGATCAAACTCGGTATAGATCTTCAGTCCTTCAAACACCTGAAATTGGGGATACTCCTGCATAAGCTTATAAAGAAGAATTTCCCGTTCATCGCTTAACGCCTCTTCCTTCCGATGCAGCACTTGAACCTTCAACGGCTTTTTATCAAACATCATCCATAAATCAATCGTTTCCGATTCTTCAAACCATAGATCCTGAACTTCGAGCGGCAGTGCTGATAAATCGGCCAATGAAAACTCTCCGTATGTCTGTAAATATTGAAACACATAGCTCCAGGCCTTTATGACAGAATCCCAGTTCGTTACCCGCTGATGGGTAATGCCCTCATCTTCCTCTTCTTCTTCGATTGTCTCTGTCAGCTGTTTTTCATCAAATTCCTGTTCGCCCCAAACCCAGTCCAAGGGCAAAATAAATTCATTCTTTGGCGAAAATAAAGGTGATAACACCTTTTCCACCGTATCGAAAGAAAAAATGCCTTCCTTCATGAACCAGTTTTCATAAATATGTTCCCGAAATGAAACCAGGCTGGTTTCCCAAAACAGCGATGGGTTTTCTGCTTTTAATTTCATTTCATAGGAGATATTTTGAATAACAAGCTTCGCAAAACGGTCATGCAGCTGCCTTGTATGGCCAATCTTCTCCTGGAGAAGGATTAATTCCTTTTGAATAAGATCATCTTCTTCATTTCTTCGTTTCGTTTTCTCAATCATGCTGGTGATGGTGCGGAAGTGATTTTTCTCTTCTTCGAATTGCTTTTCAATTTCCGCACGGTTATCAGCCCTTTGCATTTCTTCTTCCATCAATAAGATTTTGGGATTGTTAATCATTTCTTTTTGAAAGGAGAATTCTTTTGCCATTAAGCGGTTTACCCGTGAAATGAGGTGATCGAGGTTTCGAGTAGCTTTGCGGAAATTGCCGTTTTTAATCAGCTGCATACTGTAAAGCTGTTCAATCGTTATTGAAAATTCCTCTGCCATTTCCCTGCTCATAAAAATCATTTCCTGTGAGACATCGGTGAGTTTGTACACAATGGACCCGCCCATCTCCAGGTTTGTATATAATTCATCCATAGTCACGTAGCGGAAAACCTGAGTCTCCCATGACTGCCTGATTTCATCGTAATAAAGGGCCTCAAACGGTCTGCTGTACTCTTCTTTACCCTGATACAGAAGGCCGCTCGTGATCCGTTCAATCTGCTTCTCATCGGCCAAAAGCTTCATTTGCTTTATCGAATCCTCGACCATATACTTGATATCCGATTTCCTCCGATGATCATCATCATTCAATTCCCGATAAAAAATGGTGAGGAGCACCTGCATCAGAATTGTTTGGATATGAGGCTTCAGCTCTCCGACTTCCATTCCTCTCCCAAGCTCAAACAGTGGGTTTAATCGCTGCATCCGCTGGGCGAACCCTTCCCATGATTCGTTCAAATCCATCTCCTCCATGTTTCAATAGTTAAGACTTCCTGAGGAATCCGTTTATTTTCCTGCCATAATTGCCTTAATACTTCCTGCTCATCTTCCGTAAACCACTCTAAGAACGCATCGCGATATTTCAGATTTTGTATCTGGCCCGATTTCTGTTCATTCCTTTGGTCCATACAATCGAGCATTTTACGATATATTTTTAATGCAGGCTGAATGCAGCAATCCCGATATTTTTCGATCAGCCGGGTAATGATCCCGTATCCTGCCGCATCGAGATCTCCTGCATAATAGAATAAATACGATTTGGTCGGGAACATTTGAAAGAAAAACGAAAAGCTCCGTTCAATTTTAGTGCCTTCCCCATAAATGATGAGTTCAGGCTCATAATCGAGCTGATCCCTTTCCAATAATTGAATGGAAGTATGAAAGAAAGATAAATTCTCCACAATCAGTACCCTCTGAACGTCATTGATTTCTTTCCCCTGCTTCATCCAAAAAACAAAAGGCTCCCCGTACTTCATCACTTTAAGCTGCTCTTCAGATACGCCAACTCGAGCTAAAAAGCCTTTCCCTTCCGGAAAACTAATCCCATCCAGCAAGAATTTTTCATGGCCAAACAGCTCCAGGCTTCTTTCCTCGAGTGAAACAATTTCCCGCTCCTGACTGGATCGTAGGAAATCATATAAATTCTGGATCCGGTTCCATTCCTCTTTCGTCTGCCATTCCGGGTACCTTTCATAAAACGAAAAATCAAACAGATCACTTAATTTCATCATCTCGAACCGGTCCCATTTATTTGCATGAACCTTTAGATTAACCCAGTAATATAAAGGCAGAGATGGTGTCCTGCCATTGTATTGACTATTATGTATAGGCGTCAGCTGCCCTTCATTTTGCAATGATTCGATGGCTTGATAAAACAGCGAATAACCATCCATTTCGTAATAATCATCTAACAGCTTCCGCAGCTGAAATTCTAAATCGTTTATATTTAATTTCTTTCTTTGCTTCGGGTGTTGAATATCTTCTATAAAACTTCTCACCCTTGTTTCAATGATGTTGATTTTTTTCACCTTCTTAAATCTAACTGTGAATAGACTCCTGCTATTTAACTTGCGCCATCCTTAATTATAACGAATTGCGTAATTCTTGGTAAGGGAATTACGTTTAATAAAAAGGCATTTACTCTTATGCCGAACTATTGTCTTGACGCTAGCTAATCTTTCCCTCCTTTTTTTGTGACTGAGACGGTTATATGTACTATTTTAGCTAACAAATAAAGTAGGCGCATGAAAAATTACATGCGCCTCTCACAGATCCGAACGTGCAGGTCATCGCATACGGCTCCTCCATGATTATCCCCGTTGGGGATGCAGGTTCTTATAGATGTCTGTAAGAAAAATTAAATTCCTTTCTCGGAACCATTCGTTAGGCATTGCAGTGTGAAAAGGTTTAGTTAAAGAACTTCGCCAACTGGTCATCTTAGGCCTGAAGTTCTCCCTTCTATTTCTTCCTTCGCAATTCTTTGTGTAGTTTGGCCATTTTCCTCTAGCTTCTCAGCTGAATCTGTCTTAATCTTCTTTATCCATTGATCTAGATCTCTAAAAAGCCTTGCTGAACATCCAATACCAAAGTATCTTCCCCAGCCTCGAATAAGGCCATACCCAGTCTGATATCTCTCTTTTATATATCAATACTACCCGGGAGAAACAAATATTGCAGCAGAACTGTTAGACCAACGTAGAAATTGAGATTGATATATTTTTGTCTTATATAAGAAACACTTCTTTAACAAATTTAAGTTATAATAAATATGTCTTATGATTTTTCATTTAGCCGATCATTACTTAGTGGGAATCTTTTTTTGTCCCTTGAAAAATCATACTCTTTTTGAGAAGCATATACTTAATAGCTGTTATAAAATAATAATGTCGTTTAATAGATAATATAGTTGTTTGAGGAAAGTGATGGTATAAATGAAAAAATAATGACAGTAAATTAGTTTAAGGAGGAAAGTGGTGGATAAGTTATTACAAGAAATCATAAATTGGGTCAGAATGACTGAAGAGCAGATTGTTGTTTATCCGATTTGAATCCCATCCCTTTTAGCCTGTATATAGTCTTTTATCAGATCTTCTTTGGCCGATTCAATGAAGGGGTCAATGACCAGACACTCTTACTAGAGAGCTGCTAATATTATTCTAAATCTAGCAAAAATAAGTTCATTTCACTCTTTTCCAAGAAAATCCCGATTTAAAAACAAAAAATTTGAGCATCAAAAACTAATGCATCATTTTCTTGTTTGAGCTTGAAATCTTTTTAGCATTTTAAACTCCAGGTGCTGAAGCAATTGGCACAGCATTTTTATTTTTAGACAGTAGACATCTTCTCTAGTTCTTTAACCACCTCCATAACTTCTTCTATATTTTCTACTACTGGTAAAATAATTCCATTGACTTTCCCACTGAGTAAACTCAAATCATAGTTCAACATCTTAAGCTTAGGATGATTAATCCGTATAAAAAACTTTTCATTTTTGACAAAAATCTCTCAAAAGATTCTTGAATTATTTCGCGGGAGATGCTTTCGGTAAATAGCAGGGACATCTGCAATGTCCCACACTAAAGCATTCGCCCCTAAAGTTACCGATTGTAAAATCATACTTTTTTTTAGGACCAGGTACGATATGGTAAACACCATATTTCTCCTCCGTAGATAATGTCCCTTTATTCACCGCTAATGATTTGATTTTTAAGTGTACCAATCCCATCTATAGTAACCGAAACCTCATCACCGACCTTCATTGAATCGATTCCTGGGGGAGTTCCAGTGATAATCACATCACCAGGTAAAAGAGTCATAACTTGTGAAACATATTCCACTATATACGGTATATCGAAAATTAACTGACTGGTGTTTGACTTTTGTTTAATTTCTCCATTAACCTTCAATGTAATATCTAAAGAAGATGGGTCCAGCTCTTGAACAATTCCCGGGCCAATTGGACAGAAAGTGTCAAACGATTTTCCCCTGGTCCATTGTCCATCGTTAAATTGTAAATCTCTCGCAGTAATATCATTTGCACATGTATAGCCTAAAATATAGTCAGTTGCCTTACTCCGGTTTATTTTATATGCGCGCTTTTTGATAACGACTCCTAATTCACCTTCAAAATCAAGCCGTTCAGTTTGCTTCGGATAAATCACATTTTCCAGTGGTCCAATTACAGATGTAGAGGGTTTTAGGAAGATTAGTGGTTCTTCAGGTAAAGGTAAATTAACTTCCCTAGCATGATCTTTGTAATTTAAACCTATACAAACTACTTTTGACGGTACTACCGGGGACTTAAGAGTAATTTCATTAAGTTCAAATTCCTCCTCAGTGACTTCTAAAGAACCAAAGGGGTCACCTTTAAGAGGTTTAACGGTGCCATTTTCTAATAAGCCATAATTTAAACAGTCATTTTTTAAAAATCTAATAATCATTAAGTAATGTCTCCTTTCCAAGTTCTTATTTTGCAATAATCGTGCCAAATGAAAATCGAATGAGCTAAAGTGGATTTCAAATCTAAAAATAGATTTCTAGATGAGGGGCTGTTCAATTTACTTCTCTTAAAATATAGAACGGGAAAAAATTATACTCTATATTCCATCACGTTCCTAATTGCATCCAAAATTCTCGGAGCTGCAGGAAGCCAGTCGTCTTCAATTGAAGGTACAGGATATGGTGTATCATAACCTGTTACTCGCAATATGGGTGAAGCTAGCGAGAATAGGGCATGCTCACTAACAAGTGCAGCAATTTCACCTCCAACACCTCCCGTTTTGACCGCTTCATGAACGATGATTAATCTACTTGTTTTTTCGACTGAATCAACAATGGTATCAAGGTCAATCGGTTGAACGGTTCGAAGGTCGATGACTTCGATAGAAATGCCGCTTACATCCGCTTCTTCTGCTACTTTTTGAACCAAGGGTACTGTAGCTCCCCAAGTCACAATCGTAACATCTTCACCTTCTTTCAAAATATTGGCTTTTCCAATTGGTATTTCGTAAGCTTCTTCAGGAACTTCCATTCTAAAAGCCCGATAAAGTCTCATAGGTTCTAAGAATAGTACGGGGTTATTGTCTCGGATTGCTGAAATCAACAGACCTTTCGCGTCATATGGATTCGAGGGTAAGACAACTTTAAGACCTGGGGAATGAACAAATAATGCTTCTAAACTATCAGAGTGAAGTTCTGGTGTTCTCACCCCACCGCCATATGGACTCCGAACAACAATAGGCGCTGAGAATCTCCCTGCGGAACGAAAGCGTATTCTAGCAGCTTGTGCTGAAAGCTGATCCATCGTTTGGTAACTAAATCCGAGAAATTGAATCTCAGCTATGGGCAGTAGGCCGTTAACTGCTAGTCCGATTGAAGTTCCTATAATGGCGGATTCAGCTAAGGGTGTATCCATCACCCGTTCTTCACCAAATTTCATCTGCAAATTTTCAGTTGCACGAAAAACACCGCCGTTTCTGCCAACATCCTGCCCGAGGATGACAATTCGCTCATCTCTCTCCATCTCTTGTGTCAAAGCCTGATTTATAGCTTGTATCATTGTAAGTTCTGCCACTGTTATTGACCCTCCTTTTTCAAGAGATATTTCCGAACTTCAGTTTGCTGTTTAGAAAGGAGTTGGTGCGGTTGGTCATATACATAATTGAATGCTTCTTCTACTGTAGCAAGCTTAAATGCCTCAGCTTCTTTAATAGCATTATCAATTTCAATTTTGCTCTTATCAATTAGTTGGGCTTTTATTTCTTCGTTAATGAGGCCTCGATTTTCTAGAAAGACATGGAAACGATCTATGGGGTCATTCTTTGTTACCCAATCATTGACTTCTTTCTGATTTCTGTATTTTGTTGGATCATCTGCCGATGTATGCGGACCTTGACGGAAAGTAACAGCTTCAATTAATGTTGGACCCTCACCGTTTCTGGCACGGCTTAGTGCGTCTTTCATCACTTGATAAACGGCCAAAATGTCATTGCCATCCACTTGTATACCTTTCATACCATAGGCTAGAGCTTTTTGAGCAATCGTTTGGCTAGCTGTTTGTCTGTGTCGGGGGACGCTAATCGCCCATTGATTGTTTTGGCAGAAAAAAACAGCAGGCACTTTATACACTGAAGCAATATTAAGAGCTTCATGAAAATCCCCTTCAGAAGTTGCACCATCTCCAAAATAGGAAATGGATACATCACTTTCCCCCTTCAGTTTTGAAGCAAGCGCACATCCAGCCGCATGGAGTATTTGGGCAGCAATAATAATCTGTATAGGAAATATATTTAATCCCTCAGGTATTTGACTACCAAGCAAGTGTCCTTTGTAATAAAGGATGGCCTGTTTCATTGGAAGGCCATGAACCATTGATGCTGCAGTGTCACGGTAGCTTGAGAAGATCCAATCATTTTTTTCCATAGCATAGGCGCTGCCAATTTGTGCCGCTTCCTGTCCACTAAAGGGTGCGTATGTTCCGATTCTTCCTTGACGTTGCATTTTTAGCATTTTTTCATCAAATAGACGTGCTTTTACCATCCAATTATACATGTCAACAAACTGGCTATCACTAAGATGGATTCCGTATTTATTTTGGTAGCTTCCATCCTCACGAAGAAACTGAACTCTCTCGAAATCTAGATTCTTTTGGTCGTACATGATAATCCTCCTTATTTCGTTGCAACCTATTTGACATCTAGCAGCAGCATCTCGGGATGTTCAAGAAATCTCGTAACGGTTTTCATGAACCTTGCTGCCGGCTCCCCGTCAATGACTCTATGGTCAAACGTGATCGTAACCCCCATCATTTCACGAATGACGATCTCATCATCAATAACAACCGGACGTTTCTTAATAGCATGTGCGCCAAAAATGGCAACTTCAGGGTAATTGATGATTGGTGTGGCAAACCAGCCTCCCCCCATTCCTGTACTTGTGATCGTGAATGTTCCATCTTCAATGTCGGATAGCGCTAATCTTTGTTCATGGGATTTTTTGACTAGGTCTTCGATTTCAACCGCAATTTGAATTAGGGATTTTTTGTCGGTATGCTTGATGACTGGGACTACCAATCCTTGTTTTGTTGCAGTTGCAATTCCAATGTTGTAGTGTCTTTTTAGGAGAATTTCTTTCTTATCATCATCGTATGAGGAATTAAAGTAAGGATGTTCTTTTAATGCTTTTGTTACCGACTTAATAATGAATGGCAAATAGGTCAATTTTATTCTTGGATCAAAATGTTCTAAAAGCTGTTTTCTTAATTGAACGAGCTTTGATACGTCAATCTCATCCATA
Organism: Cytobacillus sp. C11.1; assembly: GCF_058145115.1. Taxonomy (NCBI): domain Bacteria; kingdom Bacillati; phylum Bacillota; class Bacilli; order Caryophanales; family Bacillaceae; genus Cytobacillus; species Cytobacillus sp. C11.1. The sequence continues at coordinate 4,080,644 of NZ_CM176935.1, forward strand.
CTGGATACATGGGGAGCAGTGTATGCAGATTGCACCATTTTCTCTGCAATCTTTTTACGTAAGCCCCTTACAGGGATGCGCTCCACTTTACTGCTAACAAACCCTGTGCTTGCCACTACACTGTCACTGTTTTTAAGTGGGGGTATTTCTGATTTCTTTGTCGCATCGGCAGTCTGATTATTTTTGAAGTTCACCAGGTCATCGATTGTAATACGTCCACCTTTTGCAGATCCGGTAACCTCAGAAAGGTCAATACCAAGATCACGTGCTCTTTTACGTACAACTGGTGCAGCAATAATCCGCTTAGTCAATGTTTTTTTCTCTTGGACCCTTTCCTTTTTTTCCTGAGTTTCTTCATATGTTTGCTTAACCGTGTATTCTCTAGTGTATAAGGCAGGCGTTTCTTCATTAGCCTGATTGAGTGTAATTAATGTTTCGCCAACCATTACTATAGTTCCAACCTCACCTGCTTTGGAACTTATTGTACCTCCAACTGGTGTAGTCATTTCGACCACAGCCTTATCTGTTTGTACCTCTGCAATCGTATCATCCGGCTTTACGGTGTCTCCGACATTAACAAACCATCGAACAATTTCGGCTTCGTTAAGACCTTCGCCTATATCAGGCAATTTGAATTCGTATGGCATATGTACCACCCTCCAATCTCTCAAGAATGCTATTGGCTATGAAGTTATTATTTATAGCTATTAACACTTGTAAAAGATTAATTAATAAATTCCTGTATCATGTTCATTATTCTTGTAATGAATCAGACTATTTCATTTCAGGTGGGCAAATAGCTTGCACATTCGAGGCTTGCTCCTCTAGTTCTCTAATAAATTTTTGTGCAGCCTTTGAAAAGTACCGATTTTTCGAATTCAACCATCCAATATTAGAGTATTTCGTGTTACAGCTAATGTCGAGTGGGATTAGTTCCCCATTTGATACATAAGGGTCATTTTTCAAGATGAGATCCGAAAAAAAACCAATGGCAACTCCTTCCATAATTACCTTTTTTAAAAGCTCAGTATTATCTGTTGTAAACAATATATTCAGATCCCCATAATCACTTAATAAGTCAATGGTGAATTGACGAATTATATAACTAGACTTTAACATGACAATTGGATATTTCACGATTTCTATTGGTGAAATACTTTTATTATTGGAAATCGGAAAGTTTTTCCCCACACATGCTTGAACTTTAGTTTCTAATAGTTCGTTAAATTGCAACCTGCTTTGGGTAACATATTCAAGGTTTGGAATCGAAACCACCCCTATTTCAGCGTTTCCGGCTCGAACATCGTTAATTACTTCCAAGGAACCTTCCTCGATAATTTCAACCTGAACCAAAGGATACTTTTTTGTATATATCGCTAATGTTTTAGGTAACAATGTTGAACATACGCTCGGCACGATTGCCAATCTTAAGTTGCCTGTAATCGATGACGAATGAATATTTACCTCCTCTTTTAATTCATCTAATTTTTCCAATACTTCCTGAGCTTTTCTGATAACAATTAATCCCTCGTCTGTAGGTTGTACCCCGTAACGGGTCCTATAAAATAATTTGATGCCTAGCTCTTCTTCTAGATTTGTTATTGCTTGGCTGATGCTAGGCTGTGAAATATGTAATTTTTCCGCCGCTAAGGAATAAGACCCGGCATTTACAATACCAATTAAATAATGCAGTTGTTCAATTCTCATGGAACACCTCCTTATCCTTCTATTAAGTAATTAAGAAATATGTTTTCTTGGTAATTAGTTCGTTCGATTAGATAAATTTACAATAATTCCTTCTTCAGCTTACAGATTAATATCGGCGATAATACTGAAGAAGGAATTTTCCTAGATGTTCAAACACCAGGTTTATATTTTTCCTTCTTTCATTCTATAGGTCCGCTTTTGTTTTGTGATAATAACAACAACCATAACTGCTGCTGCGAAACCCAGAATTAGTGCTAAATACCAAAATGTATAAAAATAACCCGCTTTTTCAATCATAAAGCCTGAGATAGGGACTCCAATGATTGTTCCTAAATTCCCTATTGCATAGCTTATACCTGAGGCAATGCCGGCATATTCCATTTCTACTTCCTCTACAACAATGGTTATCATCACACCATTCCAACCGGTTATATTCATACCAAAAAAAAATAGAGTTAAGATTATTACCCAATTCGGTATCATATAACCATAAATACTATACAAACCTAGAATAACAAAAGAAACAAAACCTATTAAAGAGTTTATAAAAATGACATATTCTCTTTTCCTTAGAAAATAAAAGTCACTTATCCAACCCCAAGAGAGTCGGCCGAATATTCCGCCTATTAGAAAAACAAATAATCCAGTTCCAGACCAGAAGAGTGAAAAAAGTAAAGTATCTTTTAAAAAAAGTAATAGATATGTGGTTAAAGAAAATTGACACCAAAGAAACAAAGCCATTATTAGGCATAAAAGCAAAAAGACTTTATTAGTTAATTGTACTAGGAGATTTCTCGAAAAAAAAGTACGATTAGGCAGGGTTTCTGCTTGTTGATCTGATGGGTCCCTGTACAAAAAAAAGATTATTAAATAAAAAAATAAAAAGACCCCACCTAATAAAAAAACTGTTATCTCCCAGCCTATTTTACTGCCAAAGTAGACAATGACAATGGAAGAAAAAGCCCCACCTCCTACCACCCCTGTTTGTTTGATACTCATTGCGAAACCTCTTTTATTGGGAACGAACCATTGAACAACGCTTTTAGTTGTAATGGGAGTCATTGCTCCATAGGATATCCCAATAAACAGCATTAGGATCAAGGTGCAAAGGTAGTTATTCAATAGCCCCAGCAGACTATACGATATGGCAAACAGTAAACCGAAAAACAACAATAAGTTTTTAATGCCTAATTTATCAACAAGCCACCCGCCCGGAATTGCAAAAAGACAAGCACCTGTGGAAAGTACAGATGTCAGGAAACCAATTTGAACATGAGTAATTCCGTAGGACTCTTGAAAAAAGGGTGCCAGCGGAGCTACACTTAAATTTCCAAAAGCAGCTATTAACTGTGAGGTAAACATCAAAGCTAACATAAACCATGGAGATAAATATAAAGTGTTCTTCATCCTAAATCACCATTATCCTGATCTTATTTTACTAAGACAAGTGTAAGCTGTGGGAATATCCAAACCAGGATAAGTACAAAAACCACCATTAGCAGGAGTGGGAGTACACTTTTAATAATGTATCCCATCGATTCATTTGGGACAAGGGATTTTAATGCGAACAAGTTCATACCTACTGGTGGAGTAATTACTGCCAATTCCATATTGATAATCATAATAATACCAAACCATATAGGGTCAAATCCGAGCGACATAGCTATTGGGAAAAAAATAGGAGTTGTAATTAGCAAAATGGAAACCACTTCTAAAAAGAAACCTAAAATTAACCAGATAATATTCATAAGAAGTAATATTACCCATGGTGCTACTGATAGATCATTAATAATATTAGCTAAATATTGAGGAAGTCCCAGTAATGTTAAAGCTGATCCGAATACTAGTGCACCAATAACGACTGTTAACAACATAGCAGTTGTTTTAACAGCATCTACCAGGACATTACCAAGTAGTTTAAAACTTAAACTGCGATAAATAATAAAAGAGACAATGAAAGCATAAATTACTCCGACTGCTGCAGCCTCAGTAGGCGTGTAGACACCTAAGTATATTCCCCCTAACACAATAACCGGCAGTAATAGATCTGGTAATGCTTTTAATGTAATACTTTTTCCTGTATACGTATTTGCTCCAGTTTCTAAAGTTGCTGACAGTTCCTGATTTTCAAGGAATAAATTCGAATTATTGGCAATCTTCGTTTCTTCAAGCTTAGGAGCTTTTATGAAAGCATAAATTGAAAGCATTATTGCCAACAAAACTCCTGGTATAATTCCAGCAATAAACAGCTTACCAGGTGAAGCCCCACTTAAAGATGCGTACAAAATCATTGGTATACTAGGCGGTATTAAAATACCCAGTGAACCTCCAACTGCTGACAAACCATAAGTAACTTTTTTAGAATAATTTTGTTTTAACATTTCGGGAATAGCAATTTTCCCAATGGTTAGAACCGATGTCATGCTGGATCCAACAATTGCAGCAAAGAACGTATAGGCAGAAACACCTGCGATACCTGTACCACCTTTTATTTTTCGCAGCCAATGGTTAACAACCATAAAAATTCTTTCTCCACTTTTTCCATGAAAAAGAATTTCTCCCATCAGAACATATAGGGGTATTGCAACGAATACAAATTCTGATAACGATTTAAATAAAGTAATAGGTACTTGAATCATAAACTGGCTACTAGCTGCGAATAATATGGTTACAACCCCAGATAATCCAAGTGAAAAACCGATCGGAACTCCTAAAAATAAACAAACGAACAGGACACCTAACAAAATAATAATTGCACTTGTGCTTATCAAATTCCTCCCTCCTTTTGTATCGTTTTTGAATCTTCATTTAATATTTTAAGTACTGAGCAAACACTTGCCAGTATAAGCAACACTCCTCCGATTGCAATGAAGGAATAAGGTATCCACAATGGAAATTCAAGCAGCGTCGGTGAGACAGATCCTAAATTTAAGGAATTACTGGTAAAGATAAACCCATAATAAACCAATACATAAGCATATGGAATTACTAAAAGGGTCCTTACAACCTTAAGTATTTTTTTTGCTAAGCCACTTATTTTCTCTTCAATAAAAGTTACTCTAATATGACCATCCTGAATTAACAAGTATCCCATTGAAAAGAAAACAATAAATTGCAGCATATAAGTGGATAATTCATTTGCCCATATAGTAGGGGAATCAAATACATATCTTGCTACTACTTCATAGAATACAAAAATAGAAAGCAATCCCATGAAAACAGCAGATATATATATAAATGCTTTTTCAAAAATTAAGATTCCCTTTATAACAGTTTTCACATTTTTTCACCCTTTCAATATTTTCTATAAAAGGGTGATGATGACACAAGGGTTTTGTGACATCATCACGAATATTATTTAGCCGGGTTTTGTTTGTTAGCCTCTTCAACAAACTTCATAAATTGCTTACCAATTTCCCCTGTTTTTTCTAAATATTCATTATAACGACTTGATGCTGCTTCTACCCACTGCTCATACTCTTCAGGTGTTGGTTTATACTGCTCTACACCGGATTCAGTTAATTTGTCTTTGTACTCTTTATCCCCTTTTTTTGCAGCCTGTCTTGATTGTTCTTGAGCAATTTTTGAAGCTTCTTGCACAGCAGTCTGCACATCCTCAGGCAACGAATTCCACCAAGTCATATTAGCAGCTGATTGGAAGGAAATATACATCATTGTCATATCTGTGCCATATTTTGTAACTTCAAAAAGACTGCGGTCAATTACCGATGAAGGACCTGTAGTATAGCCATCAATTGCACCGTGCTCCATTGCTTGATAAATTTCTTGTGAACTCATACTTAAAGGGGACGCCCCAAGTTCTTCTAACATTAATGAAGCTCCCTGGCCAAAACCTCTCATTTTTTTGCCATTTACATCTTTAGGAATTTTTATTGGTTCATTGCCATATAATTCGATTGTCCCGTACATAGGCCAACCAAGTAACTTCATTCCCATTTTCTCCAATTGTTGTCCAAAAAGTTTACCATATTCCCCGTCTTCAGCAGCCCATTCCGCTTCCCAGGTGTTAAAAAGGAATGGTAAATCGACAATCCGAAGTGCTTCAGCTGCACCACCTGCCAAAAATCCTGAATTTAACTGGCCGATTTCTACGCCACCTGTTGTTAGCGCATCTGGTAATTGAGAATCATTATAAAGCTGACCATTTGGAAAGGTTTGCGGTTTTAAGTGTATGGAGGTATCCTTGGTGAGTTTATCTATTTCATCTGCTAAAGTTTCAAAGTAAATTCCTGTTGCATGCTCAGCAGGCAAATTGTATGCAATTCTAATTTCTTTTTCCTCTTGCGGGTTTGAACTTGAACTTTCATTTGAGGTAGTTGGTGTGTTGCTCTTAGAACAACCGACTATTAGCATTAAACTAAATATAATGACAAGCGAGGAGAATAAACTTTTTTTCAATTTCATTTTACGTCCCCCTATTTTTAGAAATTGTCTTACATCCTTTCAGAATATCTGATATTAAACAGGTCATTTATGTCATATATCCAGTCTTTAATTTGAATGTAATCTTCCATACTTACTGCTTGTTGGAATAAGTTTATTATTTTTTCTTTTGCTAAAATGTCTGGATTGTTTAAGAAGCTAAAAGAGTATTGTAAACAATCCAACCACTTAGATTGATACTCTTCTAGACTTAATGGTTGGCTTTTTGACCCTGGAGCATGAAAAATTAATTTTTCAAATTTTTCGCCATTCCTCATATTAATTATTATTTGAACTGGTTTTTCGTCCATCACCTGGCCCTCTGTTGCATCACCTTCATTTTCTTTAGGTTTTACTGTTGATAATAATCTTTGAATTTTTTTCCGTTGAACATTTGAATCTGAAAATGTTTGTAAATTAATTTTTCCGTCTTCTAAAGCAGCTAGACATGTATACTCAGCGCTAAATTTCCCCTGTAACCCTGTGGTAGGTCTTTTATGAATGAGCGGCATTAATCCTCCAGGAGGAACTAAAACATGAATGTCTTGAATTTCATCCAATGTTAATTGAAATTCTTCTCTCATACCTAAGACACCTTGAATAAAGCGATGGGTTGCATAACAACATGGGAATTTTTTAACTGATAAACCACTGACCTGATAATCGTAGGGGTTTCCAAATCTGATTTCCTCTGATTTCTTTTGAAATACTTCCCAATCCTTATTTCCGGCAAAAACATTGAAAAACCCTCTTGTACCAAAAACTTCTTTATTACCAGCAAATCCGTTCTTTGCAATCCAAGTTGCCTGAATAGCGTGTTGGGCTGCCAATCCAACATGTAAGGGTTTTACCATAGTACCAAAATTTTTCTGTAGACCTCCTGCCATTGAACAGGCAATTGCAATCGCATTAGACAGCTTTTCTTCTGTAAGCTGCAAAAGATATCCGCATGCGCTTGCAGCTCCAACTGTACCCAATGTACTGGTGGCATGCCAACCAAGGTCATAATGTCTTACTCCCATAACTTGACCAACTCTGATCATTACTTCAACACCGATTGAATATGCGGTAATTAATTCTTTTCCAGACTTTCCTAAGTACTCTGTTAAGGGAATAATAGCTGCTACTATAGGAGCACTTGGATGTGCTAAAGCAGTAGGGGTTACGTCATCAAAATCTAGGGCATGGGTGGCTGTTCCATTAATAAGAGCGGCATATTCTAATGGAACTCTTTGAGGTCCTCCCCATAACGATGCATTCTCATCTTCTGTTGTCCTGGTTGTATAAATATCCCTTAATGTCTGAACGCAAGGTTCATTCCATCCGGCTAAAGCAACGCCAACAGTATCGATAATGGCTAATTTCGAAATTTTCTTCATATCTTCAGGAAGATTTTCATAGTTGGCCGAACCTACAAAACTAGTAATTTTATTTAGTAAACTAGTCGTCATCTTAAACCCCCTATCGGTTTTTCCATTGTGGTTTTCTTTTTTCATTAAATGCTTTTATACCCTCTAAACGATCCTCTGTTGGAACTAAAACATTATAAGCTGCAATATCTAATACATAACCTGTGTGGAAATCAACTTCTGTTCCCCTGCTCATGGAGGTTTTTGACATTTTAATAGCAATTGGTGCACTATTTACAATTTGCTTTGCAACGGTAATCGTTTCTTCAAGTGCCTTTCCTTTTGCAGTGATAGTGTTAATAAGTCCCCATTCATATGCCAATTTTGAGTCGATTGATCGACCGGTAAAAATGAGTTCCTTTGCTCTGCGAACACCAATCGCTCTTGGCAAATTTTGCAGACCGCCTCCACCAGGCATAATTCCCCTTGTTACCTCAGTTAGAGCAAATTTTGCAGTTTCCGATGCTATAATAAAATCTGCAACTAATGCCAATTCACAACCTCCAGCAAATGCGTATCCTTCCACTGCAGCAATGACTGGCACAGGGAAATCTTTTACTGCTAGAAATAAATCCTCTGCTAAATGATGTTGATGACGCCATTGTTCATTGGTCATACCATTTCTTTCTTTTAAGTCTCCACCTGCGGAAAAGGCTTTGTCACCAGCCCCAGTAATAACTACACAACGCAAGTTATCATTATAGGCATTTTCTCTAAATGTATTTAGTAATTCTGTTATTAATTGTGTATTCATAGCATTCATTACTTCTGGGCGATTAAGTGTGATAATTAAAATTTCATCATTCTCACCAGAAAAATTCAAATTAAGAGTTTGAACCAAAAGTACCACCTCATTTTTAATAGGATCTGGTAATCCAAGCACATGTTCCGCCACATAACTCATAACTAGATTATTAGAAATTGGAGCTGTTCTGAATAGCCTGGTTTCTTTCCATTTCCTTTCAATGTGATATTCCTTTGCTACACCATAGCCTCCAAAAGTAGTCATAGCTACATCTGCCGCTTCCCAAGCGGCCTCAGAAGCCAAATATTTAGCGATATTTGCTTCAGGCCCACAAGGTAAGCCCTGATCAAACTTAGTAGCAGCTCTTAAAACCATCGTATCAGCAGCCTGTACAGACATATGTGCTTTAGCAATTGGGAACTGCACACCTTGATTTTTACCAATTGGCCGATTAAAAACTACTCGTTCATTTGCATATTTTACTGACTGGTCTACGAACCACTTTCCATCCCCGATACATTCACTCGCGACTAGTATTCTTTCTGCATTTAGCCCGCTTAATAAATAATAAAATCCTTTGCCTTCTTCTCCTATTAAAGCATCATTAGAAACTTCCAAATCGTTTATAAATAAAACGTTTGTTTCGTGATTTATCATTGTATCAATTATCTTTGCTTCAATGGCGTTCCCTACTTCTCTTGTATCGATTAAGAATAAACTCATTCCATCTGTTTTTTTGCTAACTTGTTCGATCGGTGTAGTTCGAGTTATTAAGAGGATCATATCGGAGTGTTGATACCTTGATGTCCAAATTTTCTGACCATTTATGACATAACCATTTTGGGTCTTTTTAGCAAATGTTTTGATTTTAGTGGTATCTGACCCCGCATCAGGTTCTGTTACCCCGAACGCCTGTAATCTTAAAGTTCCCTCAGCTATTTTAGGGAGATATTTTCTTTTCTGCTCCTCACTTCCATGACGAAGAACGGAACCCATTGTATACATTTGGGCATGGCAAGCGGCACCTGCCCCACCAGATCGATTTATTTCTTGTAATATTAATGCTCCTTCTGTAATTCCTAAACCAGATCCTCCGTATTCTTCTGGAATTAAAGCACCCAACCAACCAGCCTCACTCATAGCTAACACAAATTCTTCAGGATATTTTACTTCTTCGTCGCATTTACTCCAGTAATCAAGTCCAAATCTTGAGCAAAGTTCACGGACTGCTAAAATGATGTCTTCTTGTAATCTATTTAACTCAAAATCCAATTCAAAATCCTCCTTAATTAGTATTCATTTCAGTAAATTAATTGATTAACTTTGCGCCTTTCTTATTTAAAATCCCTCCACTAATGAGATGAGACGGAAGTTTGTGACCTACAATTTGTTCGGCAAGATCAGTACAATATAACAGTGTCTCCAGATCTAAACCAGTATCGATGCCCATTTCTTCGCACATAAAAGCCATATCTTCTGTAGAAATATTCCCTGCAGCTCCTTTGACTGCTGCAAATGGGCATCCTCCTAATCCGCCTACAGCAGTTTCAAAATTTCTCACTCCCTCTTGAAGAGCAGCATATGCATTCGCTAATCCTAATCCTCGTGTATCATGTAAATGTAATAAAATCTCAGTCTCTGGCCACTTATTCTTAATTGCAAAAATGGTTTGTTTTATTTGCTCCGGGTTAGCCCAGCCCATTGTGTCTGCCAACTTAATTTTTGTGATTTCTTGCCCGTTTTCTTCTGAAATAATCTTTGCCTTTCTTAGGATATTCATAACTTGACTTAGTTGAATATTGCCTTCATAATTACACCCAAAGGTTGCCATTAAGGCTAATTGGTTGACGGGTATGCCAGCATCTTGATACACCTTTATCCAACTTGGAATATTTTTTAGGGTTTCTTCGATGTCTTTGTTGGTATTTTTTTTAGAAAATGTGTTACTGGCCGTTAATAAAAGAACTCCATCAATTGTTACATTATTTTGTAAAGCTCTTTGAAGACCTTTGATATTCAAATACACTGATCGATAAGATACATGTTCTCTTCTTTGGATTTTAGCAAGTAAAACTTCGGCATCAGCCATTTTAGGTACCCATTTTGGGCTTACAAAAGAAGTAACCTCAATACTGCAAATACCAGTATGATTTAATTCATTAACAAAGCGGACCTTTTGTTCCGTGGAGATTGGTCCATCTTCAATTTGAAAGCCTTCTCGTGGCCCAACCTCATGAAGAATAACGCTTTTTGGTAATCCCATAATCCTTCCTCCTTTACTCAAATTACTCAATTATTTTATTGCTTCTTAATTCGTGAATATCTTCCTCAGAAAAACTAAGCGTTTTCATAATTTGGTCTGTATGTTCACCTAGTATTGGAGGATTTAGCCTAAATTCGCCTCTTTTTTCATCAATTTTAAATGGAAGATCAATAATTTGATAATCTCTTACTCTAAAGTTATCAATTTCTTTTATAAGTCCTAATGCTCTTATTTGATCGTCTGAATATACTTTATCTAATGTATTTAAAGAACTGCATGGTACTTTGTATTCGCGGAGCAAATGAAGAAGTTCATCATTATCAAAATTCTTCGTATGTTTCTCAATTTTCTCATGCAATTCGTTTCGATTTTTTATTCTGTTTGAATTTGATATAAATCTTGAATCCTTCAAAATATCTTCGGAAATATTTAATGCTTCACATAAATTCTTAAACAAACGATTATTACCAGCTGCAATAATCACCCAACTGTCTCTCGTTCTAAATGCTTCATATGGAGCTATCATCGGAGCTGCAGTTCCAATCTTTTGAGGTATTTTCCCAGTAGCCATATAATTAGTAAGCTGTAAACTAACCCACGCTACTCCGGTTTCTAATAAGCTATTGGTTACTTTACTGCCTTTACCTGTTTTATTCCTTTTAATAATGGCTGATTGAATTCCAATAAGCGCCCACATTCCTGATGCCATGTCTATAATTGATACACCAACTCTTACAGGATCATCACCTGGATTTCCTGTGACGCTCATTAGACCAGAATACGCTTGAATTAAAGGATCATAGCCCGGTTCATTTTTAAGAGGACCTTCGTCGCCAAAAGCGCTAATTGCAGCATATATAAGACGGTAATTTTCCTTTGAGAGATCTTCATAACTTAATCCTCGGGACTCTAGACTGCCAGGTTTCATACTATGAATAAAAACATCGGCATCCTTAGCCAGTTTTCTGACAATTTCCTGACCCTTTACACTATTTAAGTCAATACATAGACTTTTTTTATTTCGATTAAGCCCAAGAAATGTTGCAGGTTCATTATCCCAAGAAGGTGGATCCCAAAGCCTAGTATCATCGCCAGTTCCAGGTCTTTCTATTTTAATTACTTCTGCACCTAAATCACCTAAAATCTGTGTACAATAAGGCCCAGCCACATTTTGTGTTAAATCAATAACCTTTATTCCACTAAGTATATTTGTCAAATAGGACATCCCCCTTAGGAAAAATATTTTTAAAAATTTATTTTTTTAGTAATAGAAGGTTAATAGCTACTTATGATCCGTAATAGGACAAAACTAATAGTTATGAGCTATATAAACATTCCACATTTCTTTATTAGCGAAAGCGCTTTCTAAACTAATAATAAAAGAGCTAACAAGTGGAATCAACAATATTCTGAATATTCATATATATCGGTTTTTTATTAGTAATATAGGCATTGCCTATATTACTAATGAGAATGTTCCTTGTATAACAATGATAATGGTTATATAAGGAACAAAACTAAATTTTTTGTATAAGCACAGCAACTCATAGCATGCAAAAACGCATGCGGGACCTGGAGAAGGGGAACGCCATTTAAAAAAGGCTATGCACTTCTTCGCGAAAGACCATCGGTAATCTACTCCTTAATCTTTAAGAATCGCTTCAATTACCGTGTGGAGAAGATGTGCAAAGTTTTGAAAGTGTCAAGAAGTGGCTATCACAAGATGGCCGTCCGTTTTTCGATATTTTCTGCTAAAGGTAAAAAAAAATTTAAGAGTGCGAATAATACCCTTTGGCTGAATAGATCCTTTTGTATTGAAAAATATACCTCTCTCCTTATTCACAAATGTATTAGCAGCCGAGAAAAGACAATTTGTTCTTGTTCTCCTCTCTCCATTTATTCCATTTTAGATTTGAGACGGCTATATCTTATTTTCTTTCTAACAAAAAAGCGCGCAGCTTTTATGCTGTACGCGCTTTTAAATCGCAAATGCGTGATTACCGATTTTTTTCACAACTTCACGGGAAAAGATCCACTGACTTGTAGCCGTTTCAGGGTTATAAAAGTAAAGAAGCTCTTCGTTTTTCTCCTTTTCAACAAGAGCTGTCTCAACGGCCTGAACTGCTTCATTACTTGCAGGTTCATTTATGGAGCCATTTTGAACAGGTTCAAAGGCATTTCTTTGGTAAATAACATCCTTAACTGTATCTGGAAATTGTTCATGCTCGACACGATTCAATACAACATCAGCTACGGCAACCTTCCCTTCGAACGGTTCACCTTCTGCTTCAGCCTGTACAAGGCGAGCAAGCAGCTTTTTCTCTTCAGGTTTAATAAAACGATGATCCGTTGATGTAGCCTCTTTCGTGTTGACCTCAACTTTTTTATATGTCAAAGTTTCTGCAGCCTTTTGATCGACTGACTCAGCATCAAAATGATCAGCAGGAAATAGATTATATGAACCCATTATGAGTGAAATTGCAACAACAAATGTAAATACATTTTTCATTTGTAAACCTCCTGTTTGTCTTTTTTAGGATAAAAACAGGCCATTTATAAGGCTAACAGGTTTACAAGGGGATCTCATTAGTGAATAGGTGGGAGAATTACCAATCATGAAAAGGGTATTCCAAATGCTGTATAATAACCTAAGTTATACTATTTTTTTCAAGCACCTTTCCTCAACTTCGATTTCCTGTTATTAGACTATTTTAAATATCTTGCAGATACTTCTTTAGTTCTTCCTTTGTCTTCTCATCTGCAAAAGCTGCTTCCACACTATTCATGTAAATTTGTTTATAATCCTCAACACTCATAGCAAATACATTACTGACTAGATCACATTCCTTCGCCATGGATGTATCTGATACCGTTCTGTTGTCCGTATTAACGGTTACTTTTATTCCATCCCTATGGAAATCGTAGATTGGATGCTCACTAAATTGGTTTACTGCTTTGGTTTGGACATTACTTGTTGGGCACATCTCAAGAACTATTTGTTTACCCTTTACAATGTTATATGCTTCAACACAGTCTTTAATAAATACACCGTGTCCAATTCTTTCAGCCCCTAAACACTCCACAGCTTCAAGCACATTTTTTCCGATTCCCGTCTCACCGGCGTGGATCGTGACTTTGTAGCCAAATTCTCTAGCCAATGCGATCGGTTCAATGAATTCTCCGCAAAATCCTTCCTCTTCGGAAGCACACAAATCGATTGCGACAACCCCTTTTCCAAGGAATATCTTACCCTTTTCGACGACCTCAAAAGCACTTTCAACCGACATCGTCCTCATACAGGACAAAATGATATTTCCTTTAATTTCAAATTGTTCTTCGGCCACTTTCATTCCCTCGATCACACTTTGAATGACTTCTTCTACAGATAACCCCATTTGCGTATGAAGTAATGGAGCAAAACGAACCTCCACATATTTCACATTTTCCTTTGCTGCATCTTCAAAAAGCTCAAAGGTAATTCTTTTTAAATTTTCCTTTGACTGCATCACTAAATTAGGGATGGAGAACCTTTTTAAATATTCATCTAGCGATTCGCAATCCAATGGGGCAATTAGTTCTTCTTTCATCTCATCTTTATCAAAGGAAGGCAGACTGATGCCTTCTCTCTTCGCGATATTAATGATCGTCTCAGGTCTAACACTCCCATCCAAATGGCAGTGAAGTTCAATCTTTGGCAAGCTGAAAAAATTCATGTTGGACCTCCTCAATTTTTCAAAAAAAAATTCCCGATTACGAAGAAAATACATAGATTGTATCTTCTTCGTAATCAGGAATTTTTGGCTCCTGGTAGAAACCTCCAAACCATATTATTGGAGTTATACGAATTTGAGTCGTTCATTTGGTTTTTTAAAAGGATAAATAAATTATTCATTATTGTCAAGGAGTTGAATGGATCTTTCACAGGTAACTTTGTTTTTCTCACTATACCAATCCCGCTTTTCAAGCGAAATTACCTTCTATTAATAAAAATAAAATGAAAAAGGTGCCTGCCCCTCATTTACTAACGTATTAACGCAGCGGAGCACCCTTCTTGGGGACAGGCACCCCTCTTTCTTCCTCATTCTTTGTTCTTTTTAATATTTATTTTTGGGGTATAAAATGTCAATATATGAATGAGCTGATCTCCCATGTAGGTAGGGGAGTGTGCAAAATCATTTTCAATCCATTCAAGAATCAATCCGATAATACCATGTATACGATAGGTGCTAAAAAGTTCGATATCAATATCAGGGTCTATTTCAGTGGTCAAAAATTCGAATTCTTCTCTGAATAACTTGTCCAATCTTCTTGTCATTTTCTCATGAAAACTATAGTTTGTTGTTGGACGGAACATTAGCTGATAGAACTTTTTGTTCTCTAAAAAATGTTCGAATAAGATAATCGAATTTGACGGTATCTCATTGAAATCTATGACTGATAAATGAAGATATGGTTTCCGAAAAGCTTCAGTCATTTTATCAAACATATCTTCAATGATCTCATCCAGTAAATCTTCCTTTTTTTCATAATGTGCATAAAAGGTACCGCGATTGAAATCCGCACCCTTTACAATCTCTGTTATCGTAATATCACGTAAGCTTTTCTCCTCCATTAATGATAGTAAAATTTCTCTAAACTTCTCTTTTGTTCTTTTTACACGTCTGTCGGGGTGCTGAATGGACATTTTAAAGCTCCTTCTTACACTTTTAACGTACAAAATGGATACATATGTTGATTATCATACATTTTTATTATTATTGCATATTGAAGTCCTTTCACACATGTTTTATGCTTAAAGTGTTCTATAAATCTCGAAATCGAGATATATTCAAATTTATTTTCCACAAAAGGAGGAAGACAAACATGGCAAGATTTGAAGATAAAGTAGTCATAGTTACTGGTGCAGCAGGCGGTATCGGGAAAGAAGTAGTACGAAAATTGGCCGGAGAACAGGCGAAAGTTGTCCTTGTTGATTTAAATGAAGACGCTATCAAAACTGTTCAAGCCGAGCTTGGTTTGACAGAAAAAAATAGCCTAGCGGTAAAGGCGGATGTTTCTAAAGAAGAAAATGTTAAAAATTATGTGGATAAAGCAATGTCTAAATTTGGACGCATAGATGGCTTTGTAAACAACGCAGGCGTTGAAGGTCCAGCTAAGCCACTTGAAGAAGTGACAGAAAAAGATTTTGACTTCGTATATGGTATTAACGTAAAAGGCGTACTTTTCGGTCTAAAATATGTATTACCGATCATGAAAGCACAAAAATCAGGTGCAATCGTTAATACTTCGTCAGTAGCTGGTTTAATCGGCTCACCAAGCATGGTTTTATATAACTCCTCTAAACACGCTGTAATGGGTATTAATAAAGTTGCAGCATTAGAAGCAGCTGCATTTAACGTTCGAGTGAACACAGTCAACCCAGGTGTGATTAATACAAAAATGATGCGTAACATTGAAGAAAACGTTGCACCAGGTGCAGCAGAAGCAGCAAAAGCAGCTTATAATGATGCAGTACCAATGAAACGCTACGGTGAACCTCAAGAGGTAGCTAACGTAATTGCATTTTTACTGTCTGACGAAGCTTCCTATGTGAGCTCATCTTCATACACAATCGATGGTGCTCTATACAACGTATAAAATTACAAAAAAGGTGCCTGGCCCCTCAGTCATTAACTTTTTAACATAGCCGGGGACAGGCACCAATATTAGTTCTTCACTTTTACCTTGAAATGGACACTTCTACTATTTCCCTATTCCATCAAGATTCTTTGCAGAAAATTTATCAAGCAATTCACGCACTCCATCTGTTGACTTTGTGTTCATCAATTGATTTCTTAATTCACTCGCCCCTCGAAATCCTTTGGCATAGATCTTGAAGAAGCGATGAAGAGCCGTGAACGGCCGCAGCTCTAAATGCGAATATTTATCATGGAGATCCATATGCAATCTTAAGAGGTCAAGCAATTCCTCACTGCTATGATCTTTCTTCTCCTTTTCAAAGGCAAATGGATTATGGAATATGCCGCGCCCAATCATTACCCCATCAACGCCATATTGATCGACTAGCTTCAAACCAGTCTGACGGTCAGGAATATCTCCATTGATCGTCAAAAGGGTATCAGGTGCCACCTGGTCGCGAAGTTTCTTAATCTCCGGGATCAGTTCCCAATGCGCAGGCACTTTGCTCATTTCGTCCCTTGTACGCAGATGAATGGAAAGATTAGCAATGTCTTGTTCCAAAATGTGTTTCAGCCAACCCTTCCATTCGTCTACTTCCGTGAAGCCAAGCCTTGTCTTTACACTTACCGGCAAACCTCCTGCTTTGGCTGCCTGAATCAATTCAGCTGCAACTTCCGGGCGACGGATCAGGCCGCTTCCCTTCCCGTGCTGTGCCACATTGGGTACAGGACAGCCCATATTGATATCCAATCCCTTAAAGCCCAATTCCGCCATGCCAATACTCATTTGCCGGAAGTATTCAGGTTTATCCCCCCATAAATGGGCTACAATTGGCTGTTCATCCTCTGTAAATGTCAAACGCCCACGCACACTATTAATCCCCTCAGGGTGACAATAACTATCCGAGTTTGTAAACTCAGTAAAAAATACATCAGGTCTGGCTGCTTCACTCACCACATGGCGAAAAACAACATCCGTCACCTCTTCCATTGGTGCTAATATAAAAAAAGGTCGTGGTAATTCACGCCAAAAATTGTCTTTCATAATTTAATCCAAATCCTCTCATTATGGGATACCAGGTAACATTTTATCCCAAAAATAAAAAGCAGCATATTTCTGCTACTTATACACTTATACCATGGTTAAGTACTTTTTATCAAACTGATTGGATTTTAACTTCACAATATCTGTACAACCAAAATATCTCCTTCTAAAATCCACTCCATACACCATTCCGTTGTCGAGTAAAATAAAGATTTGCTAAAAAAGACTGAAAAGAATTTAGAGGAACATTTGATTTAAAAAATTTAACAAAAAAGACTCCAAAATCGCAAAAGTCTTCTTTTTAAGAAATCAGGGTCGGACTAGCAAAAGTTTATTTTAGGGGTTGCCCTCAGTCATTAACGTATTAACTCAGCCGAGGTCAGCACCAATGTTCTAAATATTCCCTTTACTACAACATATAATCCCTTCCCGTTCTAAACGATTGCAGCATAAAAAATAACTTTGACCTTATTGGACAAAGTTATTAGGAGCTTAATCTATTTTTTGATTGATCTATTGCTTAATTCCGGCACATTCCCGAATCGCTTTTCCTTCAAGCGTAAAAATGCCGCTTCCTTTTGTTTTAACGGAATAGATCATAGCTTGGGCCAATATTTCTGTCGGCAGAGGTTCCTGAGAGCGAAGCAGTCCAAATTTATTAAAAAACTGTATGGCTTTCATTCCAGCAACTTCCATGGTTCTATCACTATTTTTTCGAATCAATACAGGCGGGTTAAAGATGGACAGCTTTGGAAATCCTAAAGCTTTTACCGCTTCTTCTAACTGTCCCTTCATCCTTGTATAAAAAAAGAGAGAATTAGGCGATGAGCCCCCCGAAGATACTAATACATAAGTGTTCACATTGTTATTTCTGGCCATTTTCGCAAAATGATATTGATAGTCGTAATCGATTTTCCATTGAGCTTCTTTACTTCCCGCAGCTTTCAAGGTAGTTCCCAGACAAGAAAACAAAACATCGCCCTTCACCAAGTGCTTCCATTGTTCTGATTGATCAAAGTCAATCACATGCACCTTTAATTTTTCATGCTGGATAGGAAGATCCCGTCTGACAAAAATATCAACCTGATGAAAAGAATCATCTTCCAGCAATAAATCCAGCAAGTCCTTGCCTGTTGCTCCCGTAGCTCCTATTATTAATGCGTGCATTTTCTTCTCCTCATATTTTAAATAGTTTCTTTGAAATAATATAACACGTCGCTCTAATATAGTGAATAAGTCTTATCTGGGCTTCTTTCTGCTTCTAATTTTTGCTCCTCTCAAACTGGCGAAATAAAAACCTGGCTATTTTTTAAGATTTAAATTAGGAAAATACTATTTCTCTGCACGTTTCGGTTGTTCAGTTTCTTTTTTTTTGAGTGAAGCCATACCTGAATAAATGCTGATATAAAGGGTAATATACCTCTATAAAACTTTTATGAGGTGATGGAAATGTCTAACAGGATGAACCAAGAAGAAATAGAAACGTTTAGAGAGTTAATCAAAGACATAGACACGGCCATGCTGACCACGGTAACTGAAGAAGGACTTGTTTCCCGTCCCATGAAAACACAGGAAGTAGAGTTTGATGGGGACTTATGGTTTTTCACGAAAAAAGAGACGAATAAATATGATGAAATTTTACATGACCAGGATGTTAATGTGGCTTATGCAGGTAAATCCTATGTTTCCGTCCGCGGAAAAGCGGAAATCATTGAGGACTTAGACAAGAAAAAGGAATTGTGGAGCAAAGCATATGATAAAATTATGCAAACTTCCTATGATGATCCTAATGTTGTCTTAATAAAAATAAAAGCAGAAGCAGCCGAATATTGGGAAACTGGTAATTTTACGAAGAGGATTGCCTTTCTCTATAAACGGATGACAGGGCAAAGCTCTGAATCGTCAGATGTTAATGAAACGGTTGAATTGAATAAATAACAGCAAAAATGGGTTGTCTAATTATATGACAATCCATTTTTTTATATTGAGTCATGTTGATATATTTGCAGCTGTATTAATCTACGGGTTCATACTTGTAGGTGAAGTTCGATTATTTAGCTCTACTTTATTACCTTCATTTAGGTATTGCAATAATTGTAAGCTCCCATTTCCCCTTTTATGCTTGTTTTCAATGAAAAGGAGCCTGCCTCCCCCCAATCATTAACGTATTAACGAAGCCGGGGTCAGGCACCAATATCATCAGGCAAAATATCAGCACTCCACATTCACCTCGCCAGCGCTAATCCCGGCCGGTAAATATCAAATCACAAATCACCAGCCAAATTAATTAACAAATCTCTTTTCAAAAAAGCGAAAATAAATAGATTAATTTATAAAGCTGATGTATTTTGTTATTCTAGTAAATATGCATATTGGGCAGCTTAGGAGTGGATATTAACCGTGAACAAAAAAGACATCGCACAGATTCGGAAACAATTTAAGCTAAATAATGACTTACTAAAGATCTCAGATATTTTCAATGTCTATATTATGAAGGAATCAAGCGAGATTTATCATTATGAGAGCCAGCCTTTTGAAATGCTGGACCAGGATCAGCAGGAGCTATTTATGGATAACTTCAAAAAGCTGCTTGGCGGCCAATTGGATGAAAAGCTCTTTGAATTAAAGTTTCAGAGGGATGCCGAAAACAGCAGTCAGCTCATCCTGCATCAAGGATTGCTAAGCAGTGATGCGGAAAGCTGGACGGATCAAATGCTTCAGATAGTCGGCAAAATGCTGGGAGTCCGGCAATATGAAAAGGATATTGTCGTTACGTTCATTCGCGGGGAGTATCTTAAACCAATGAAACGCCGCAATGCAGAAGCCGAGGAAAGTGAACGGGATGCCGTTTATTCTCATCCCTTTATACTTTGCAGTATAAATAACACTCAAGAACCGAAGAAAGAACTGCTTTTTGACTATGTAGAAAAGGAATTTAAATATCATTTTACTGTTGATCCGATTATCAACCTCAAAGCACCCATTTCAGGGTTCCTATTTCCTTGCTTCACCGATCATGCAGCTGATGTCAATCACGTCTTGTATTCAGCAGGCAAGGTCCATGAGCCCGACCACCAGTTCATAGAGGACGTTTTAAACGGGGAAGAAACGATGACGGCGCAGGATGATAAAATCGTTTTCGAGGAAATTATTAAAGACGTAACAGGAGATCAGCTAAGCACATCAACACTTTCCAACGTATATGAAGAGATTAACCGGATGATCGTGGAAAACGAAGAGGATGAACCGCCGAAGCTGGATTATCAAGACGTTGAACGTGTTTTAAAGGTGAGCGGTCTCGAAGATATTAATTCAGAAAAGGTCCAATCCGCTTATCAAAAAATCATCGACGATGACAAATATGAAATAAAGGCAAACAGCGTCCTTCCCAAGTTTAATTCAAAATCAATAAAAATCAGCACAAAAGCAGCCAACATTTCCATCAGCCCTCAGGATCTTAGATATGTAAAACAAGTCCATTTTGACGGCAAGCGTTACCTGATGATCGAGGTGGAAGAAGATACCGTGATTGAAGGCTTCACGATGATTCCCGAAACTTTTGGCGGGGGCCCGGATAAAGAATAAAGAAGCAGGTAAACGGTTGTGGTAAACTTGCTTCATTCCGAAAGAAATGCAGGTCTGCGCTTCCTATATAACACAAACAAAAAATGAATTCCTATTTGGGAATTCCTTTTTTATAGGAAGGCTGTTTTCGAAACCTTTGTTGCTTACAAACTAGTTTTAATTTACTGAGTTGATTGGAGTGGAAGGCACTTGATCCTCGAAAATGCATTCGCATTTTCTTCGTGCGGTGCTTATTCGAGGAAGCTTATTCAATGTCCTGCGGGACGAGAGGGAGCGGGAGACCCCGCAGGCGTGAAACGCCGAGAAGGCTCCCGTTCCTCCCCGCGGAAAGCAAGTGACTGGAGCGGGAATCAACGGGCAAGCTTTAGAGTCCAAAAACAACAATCTATATGAAAAGAGCCTATAGGAAAGATAGACAAACCTATCATTTTAATATCCTCAGAAGCAGTTTCAAAAATGGTGCCTGACCCCTAAGTCATTAACGTATTAACGTAGCCGGGGTCAGGCACCATTATTATGAAAAGTATAAATAAAATTTTAGGATTCTAAATATAAATATAAAATAATATCTTTTGATGGGAGAAAAAATAAAATGTATGTGTTTGATCAGGGAAGAATTTTAGAAGAATCCCAAGTTTCTGTTAGCATAAGAAATAAAGGATTAAATTATGGGTTGGGATGCATTGAGGGGATAAGGGCTTTTTGGAATGAAAGACAAAACCAGCTATATATTTTCCGCATCTATGATCATTTTAAGCGTCTCCACGAATCTGGAAATATACTTCATATTCAAGTCCCTTTTTCAATAAACAACTTAATTGATTGGACGATTCAACTATTAAGAAAGAATAATTTCCGGGAAGATGTCTATATTCGTCCCATTTGCTATAAAGGAGCAGATTTAATTGGTCCTGGTTTGGCAGATCCTTTTAATCGTGTAAGTATGTATTGCACTAAATTAGAATATAAGCCAAAGCCGGCTTTAAGGGTTTCTATATCTTCATGGAACCGTCTGGGCAATAATGTTATTCCCCCTCAGGCAAAGTCAACAGGAGGATACTTAAACTCCGGTTTAGCTACTACGGAAGCAATTTTGAATGGTTTTGATGAAGCTATTTTATTAACAGATAAGGGGCATGTATCTGAGGGACCAGGTGAAAATATTTTTATTATAAAAAACAATAAATTGATTACCCCGCCCATTTCCGATAACATACTGGCAGGAATTACACGGGATACTGTTATAAAAATAGCAACAAACATATTAAAGATCCCTGTTTATGAACAAAGTTTATCAAGATCTGAACTTTACTCTGCGGATGAAGTTTTTTTTACAGGCACAGCAATAGGCATAAAGCCGATAATAAACATTGATAATAGAGTAATAGGGAAAGGCGCCGAAGGCAATACGACGAAATATCTCCGGCTATATTATGAGGATATCGTCAGAGGAAATAATCCTAGTTTCCTAGGTTATTGTACACAGGTATACTAGCGGTTATGATTTATAGGGCTGATAAGAGGGTGCCTGTCCCCTTGGTCATTAACCAGCTGGGGTCAGGCACCTTTTTTCCCGTTCTAGAAGAGTTTTATTATTTCTGGGGCAGTTGAATTTTCAAAAAAATGAAAATTAAGGTTTGGCTTTTTTATCTAGATACATTTATAATTTTTTCAGCTTTCTCTAACTTTGCTTTTTCTTCGATAACATGAAGCATCTGGCACAATTGCTCATTAATTGGAGTTGGTATATTATATTTCCTTCCCAATTCACAAACAACCTTCCCGAAATATTCCACTTCCGTTTTTCTGCCTGCTTCCACGTCTTGGAGCATTGAAGTTTTTCCTTCTGGTGAAAGTTTTTTTATCGTTTCTCCAACCCTTTTTATATCTTCTTCGTTTAGGTGAACTCCTACCTTTTCAGAAATAGCTGCGACCTCATACATGGCTGATTCCACTAATCCAAGAGCTTCAGGTACTTTTTGGAAAACCCCATACGGTGCTCGTAATATAGCCGATACTTGATTAACTCCTACATTAAGCATAAACTTCCACCACAATGTCCGCCACATATCATCTGGAATTTCAAAATCAATGTCAGCTCGTTCAAACAATTCTTTTACTGCAAGAACATCTTCCGATACAGACTTGTCTTTTTCTCCGTAATAAATTTTCCCTAGACTAGAAAATGAAATCTGATTAGATTCTCTTACTGCATCAATACCTACACTCATACTGTATAGAATATGCTCATTTTTATATGCTTGGTTTATTTCCTCTTCACTGGATATGCCATTTAACAACGAGAGAATGATTGTATCAGGGCCTACATGATTCCTAATATCCTTTATCGCTTGAGGAAGCTCAGCATTTTTAACAGCTATCATGATAAAATTTACGGGTTCAGTTTTTGTTTCGGGAGTTACGTAATTGAACCGATACTCCTTTCTATTGATTTGGAAAGGATTATTTTGATATCTCTTAATTCGCTCAGAGTTTGCAATAACTCGGAACGAGCCTTGTAAACTATCATGTAACTTGGTGCCATAAGCAGCACCTATTGCACCTAGTCCAATCAAAGATACTGAATTAATTTTTTTCATTTGCATATGTCTCCTTCCCTGTAACTATCTTAATCCTTAAATTCATTCATTTTATTAACCTGTCATGCTATTATATTACTTCAAAAGCTGTGGCAACCAAAGGCTTAATTCAGGAATAAAACTAATGATCATTAAATCAACTAATAAAATTATTATGAATGGCAAAATAGCTTTTGTTATATCAACCAATTTGATCTTTGCAATCTCACAGGATATAAATAGATTTACACCGACAGGAGGTGTACACATACCCATAGCTAAGTTGACAATCATAATGATCCCAAAGTGGACCGGATCTATACCAAATTCCATAGCAACTGGAGCCAGAATTGGTGCAAGGATGATAATTGCGGCTGATGCATCAAAAATCATTCCTACTAATAAAAGCAATACGTTTATACACAGTAAGAAAACAATCGCATTCCCCGAAGCATTGGTAAAGAATTCTGCTACCATCTTTGGTACACCTTCGCGGCTTAAAATCCATCCAAACAACCCTGCATTCGCAATAATAAACATGATTACAGTTGTTGTAATAGTAGAGTTACTAAGGATAGGTAAGATATCCTTTAATTTAATTTCCTTATAGACAAATACACCGACAAGAAAGGCATAAGCGACAGCCACTACTGCTGCCTCCGTAGGGGTAAATATTCCTCCATAAATTCCACCCAGTATAATAACAGGCATTAATAATGCTAAAATAGCTTCTTTAAATGCCTTAAATCTTTCAGGCCAACTTGCACGACTTTCACTAGGATATCCCCTTCTTTTCGCAATGACATATACAGCAATTGCTAAAGATAAAGAAATCAAAATCCCAGGGATAACTCCTGCGATAAACATATCACTAATCGACGTTTCGGTAGATATTCCATATAAGATCATTGGAATACTTGGCGGAATGATGACCCCTAATTCCCCAGATACTGCTTGGACGGCACCCGCATAATTACGATGATAGCCGCGATTGATCATTCCGGGAATAAGAATGCTCCCTAGAGCTGCAACGGTTGCTGCACCTGATCCGGATATCGCTGCAAAAAGCATAGATGACAAAACTACAACTAGTCCGATTCCACCCGTAATATGACCAGTCATAGCGTTTGCAAAGTTAATTAAACGTTTGGAAATTCCTCCGTGTTCCATTAAGACTCCTGCTAGAATAAAGAACGGAATTGCCATTAAAGGAAAGGAATCAATTGAAGAAAATTCGCGTTGAACTAAGGTAATGAGGGGAATTCCTCCATCCCACCAGATTGCAATTGCAGAAGCAAATCCCAAAGAAAGGGCTACCGGCACTCCAAGAATGAGGAAGATAATTAAGCAGATGAATAGAACCGATATCATTTACTTTTCACCTTCCTTTTTTTTAAAAGTCTCAATCAAAACGGCAATTGCATTCATAATTAATAACAAAGCACCGATTGGGATACAGGCATAAAACACAGACATAGGTATCCGTAATGCTGCTGATTCCTGCATATGTACTTTATCCACCATTTGAATACCCTGCACAAAAAGAATAATAAAAAAAATAATACTTATGATCTGAATAACAAGTGTCAACAAACTCTTACTGTGCCCCTTAAGCCTATCGGGTAATATTTCTACTGCAATAAGTTTTTGATTACGAAGGGCTACTGCTGCAGCAATAAAAATAATATAAGCCATTAGCAATCGCGCCAGTTCTTCAGACCATGTAATAGAAGACCCCAATATAAATCTTGAAAAAATTTGAGCCATTATTGTAATACTCATAACAGCAAGTAATATTCCAAGGAAAGTCTTAATCCACTGGTTTACTAAATCTATAACTCTTAGGATAGCAATCAAGAGATGTCACTCCTTTCTATCATTCTTTGAGTGTTTTATTGATAGTGAATTTAACGAAAGGTTGTTTTTGCTGTCTAGTTTGCCTTACCATTACTTCTATTTTGTAGAAAAAGAAGCTGTCAAGGAAGCTTGTCTTGACGGCTTCTTTCCTAAGATATTTACAAGGGATTTTACCTGTTCTAGTATCTTTTAAATACCCTCTTCTATTTTGTATCTTTAATTTTCTGGATAATCTCGCCAAATTCACTTTCGTATTTTTTATAAATTTCTTCAGAGGCCTTCTCAAATCCCTCACGATCAAAATCTTCACTTTTTACAATATCCATTCCTTTTTCTTCAATTTCCTTCAAGAACTCTTCATCCATGTCGGCAATGTACTGTCTTTGATGATCTCTGGCTAAATATGCCGCATCCTGGACAACCTTTTGCAGTTCAGGAGAAAGACTGTCAAATAGCTCTTTGTTCAATGTAAAAGGTGCTGCACCATACAAATGATTGGAAATGGTAAGGTGCTTTTGAACTTCATATAATTTTGATGAAACAACAATACTTAGAGGATTTTCCTGGCCATCCACTACACCCTGCTGCAGTGCAGAAAATACCTCTGTAAAGGACATAGGCGTTGGACTGGCACCATATTGGGTGAATGAATCAACAATAACCTTATTTTCTTGAGTTCTAATCTTTAGATTCTTTAAATCTTCTAAGTTTTTTATAGGATGTTTACTATTTGTGATATTCCTGAAACCGTTTTCAGGCCACGCGATAAGTTTCAGCCCTGCTCCTTCAATTGCTGTAGCAATTTCTTCCCCTATTTCTCCATCCAAAACCTTATAAGCGTGTTCTTGATCCCTGAACATAAAGGGGAAATCTAAAACGTTTACGAGTGGAGTAAAATTACCCAACACAGCCGAACTGGATATAACACCATCTAAGCTCCCAAGTTGAACGGCTTCAATCATTTCACGGTCTCCACCTAATTCACCATTTGGGTGAAGTGAAACCTCAATTTGCCCATTTGAATTTTTCTCGACTTCTTCTTTAAATTTCGTCAAAAACACATGGAAAGGCGATGTTTCTGATGTAACACTTCCCAGAGCAATTTGAATAGTTTCCGTTTCATCATCCTCTTTGGAAGCATCGCCGTTATTGGCGCTTGTCTCATTATTTTTGCTGCAACCTACTATAACAGCAAGTAATAAAAAAGCAGTTAATAGAAAAGCTAATCTTTTTTTCATCAATCTTCCTCCTGATTACAAATAATATAAGATTTAATAGAATTACTTTTCTTTCTCTAGAAATTGAGCTGAAAGGAGAGATACTTGTACTCTAAATAATCATCAATGCCATACTTTCCGCCTTCACGTCCAACACCAGATTCTTTAATTCCTCCAAACGGTGCTTGTGCGACTGTTGGCAAAGGATCATTAATTCCTACAATTCCATAGTCTAATTTTTCTGGAACCCTAAACATACGGAGATCCGTCGTTTGTAAAGATATAGGAGGCAAGACCATACATGGTATCATTTGCATATCTAATCGCCTCTTCCTCAGTTTCAAAGGTAAAAATAGGAGCAACTGGTCCAAATGTTTCTTCATAAGCAATTTTCATATCATGCTTTGCATTTAGAAGAACCGTAGGTGCGAAAAAGTTTCCCTTTTCATACTCTCCTTCTATTAGTCTTCTTCCTCCGCAAAGAATCGTAGCTCCTTTTTCTATGGCATCATCAATATGCTCTTGGGCTTTTGCAGTTGCTTCAGTATTAATTAGCGGACCAATGGTTACTCCCTCTGTAAGACCGTTTCCAATTTTTAATCTTTTCATCTTTTCTGCTAAGATGGCGGAGAATTGCTCAGCAACTGATTCTTGAACATATATTCTATTTACACATACACAGGTTTGACCTGCGTTCCGAAATTTACTTGCCATAACACCCTCGGCAGCAAGCTCAAGATCGGCATCTTCAAACACAAGAAATGGTGCATGTCCACCCAGTTCCATGGATACTTTTTTCATTGTCTTTGCAGATTCACGTACTAGTTCTTTCCCTACTTCTGTAGAGCCAGTGAAGGTTATTTTGCGAACAGCAGGACTGTCCATCATTGCTCCAACTACCTCAGATGCAGAACCATTAACAAGGTTAGCTACTCCAGCAGGAACCCCAGCAGTATGTAATGCCTTGAAAACTTCAATCGCTGCCAAAGGGGTTGCGGATGCTGCTTTTACAATAATGGTGCAGCCAGCAGCTAGGGCTGGTGCCAACTTTCTTGTAATCATAGCAAACGGGAAGTTCCATGGCGTAATGGCACCTACCACCCCTATTGGTTGGCGAAGCACAATTAATCGCTTGTTTGATGCTGATGCAGGAATCGTATCTCCATAAATACGCTTTCCTTCTTCCGCATACCAATCAAGATAGTCAATTCCCAAATTGATTTCCCCAATCGCCTCGGCCTTTGGCTTGCCCATTTCACGAGTAATAATCTCTGCAATTGCTTCAGTACTCTCCCGAAGAATATCTGCTGTTTTCTTTAGGTAAATATAACGCTCCTTTGCTGTTAGAATTGACCATGATTTAAATGCTTCTTCTGCGACCTTGATAGCTTCTTCAGTATCAGCTGTGCTGCCCTTTGCTACCTCTTGCACTAATTCTCCAGTAGCCGGATCAATAACATCAAAAGTTTTTTTAGAAATTGCCTCTCTAAATTCACCATTAATATATAGCATTGTTTTCCTCCTCTATTTAATTCTTTATTCCTAGTAAAATTAATCTCCTATCAAAAATTTAGGAAGTTTTACGTAAACATTAAAAGATTAAATGTGTAATTATTAATATAAACAGTAAAGGTGAAACCTGAATAATATGGGTGGTTAATATAATATCATCCAATGTTTTTGCAACTACCTCAGCCTCAACTAAAAATTGTTTTACCAACACCATTAATAAATCAACTTGAACACATCCAGTTCCGATATTAACAGGAAATGGAGCAAACTCTATTTTTTCCTTCTAAATAACTTAATGATCTTAGATTCAGTACTACAACGAATAAAAATTAATGATTGGATAGGGATATGCCCTTAATCTCTCCTCCTACCGGAAGATATAAAGTTAATTCCAAAATAATAAAGGATATTGGATCCATTAATAGCTAATATTAATCTCCGATAACGATCGAAGCCCTCGTTATTTCGCGTTTTATTGATTTATCAAGTGCAATAGCAATTTCATCTAAAGCAAAGTCAGCATCCAGCAGCTCGTTAAAAGGATACTTATTAATATTTTTGGAAAGAAATTGAAGAGCTTTGTTTAGATACCAAGGGTCATATTGTATGACAGGTATGATTTGTATTGACTTTCTAGTGAGTTCTCCAGGAGAAATGGAGGTCTGCTCAGTAGGTGAAACGTTGCCAATACTCAGGTATCTTCCACCTCTCCGAATCAAAGCGATTCCTTCAGAAAACGCTGCAGCTACACCAGTCATTTCAATTCCTATATCTGCACCTCGGTCATTAGTTAAGTCAAGAACGGCTTGAATTCTTTTATGCACTGTATCAAACTCGTTCATGTCAATAATATAATCTGCCCCGAATTTTTTTGCCTTCTCTAATCGACTTTTTACCCCATCGATGATTATTACAGTTGCACCTAGCTCTTTAGCCATAACAGTAGCATTTAACCCAAGTCCTCCTGCTCCCTGTATAACCACCGTTTCTCCGTATCGAAGGTTTGCTTTTTCGATTCCGAAATATACTTGAGATAATGCACAGTTTGCACTTGCAGCAACAGTATCAGGCACATTATCAGGTACCTTATAAAAATATTGATTTGGATTGATATAGTAGTGAGAAGCAAAAGTTCCGTGGAAATGCGGTGCTTCTTCCGGCATTTTTGACCAAGGCTCATAAGCTCGTTCACAAAGATGGAATTGCCCAGCTTGACAAGTTCCACATTTTTGACAGGTTAAAAAATAAGCAGCGGCTACTCGGTCCCCTACTTTAATTGGCTGGCCTGCATAATCGGTCACAACCCTTTCACCAATCTTTTGGATAACACCTACCATTTCATGACCTAATACACCAGTCTTTTTGAAAGGGTGATGCCCCTGCCAGATATGGAGTTCGTATCCACACACATTAGTTCGTGTCACTTTGACTAATACAGCTTCAGGTTCAACGTTGGGTAAGTCATATTCTTGAAGAACTAAATTACCAGGCCTAGTCATCATTGCTATTTTCCCCTTCATTTTTTACCTCCATTTTTTCTATTTTTTGAACAGTGTTTTTGCAAGCCTAAAGTACAAGCAAAAGTCTGAAGCCATAAACCACTTTATAAAATAAAAATATTTTACCTTTACCGCATTGTTGTAATAGATTTTTTTTGATTTTATAAGGACGCTCTTTGCAAGCCCGCAGGGTTTATGATAAATATTTATAGTAGTATATCAACATCGTGTACAACTTTTTTGACTTGTCCATTTAATCCTATTCATTAACGTTTTCCTATATGTACTTTCATACGGATTATTTTTATTTTTTTCATATATAAAAGTGTAGGTTTTGAATATTTAACAAGGAGGTTCTAAAACTTTTGCACCTTGCTCTTTAAGTTTTCCTTTTGCTGAAATTTCGGAACCTTTCCTATAACTTGAATTCTTGTTCTACTTTTTTCATATTTGATCTGTTATAAAGTCTACCCACCTCCCTCACGATTGGGTTAGAACTAGCAACCTCTATCCTTTCAATCTATCGGAAGGATAATTTGCATCTAGATTAGTATTTCTCTTCTCTCTTTAACTGTAGGAACATAAAAAAAAGGTGCCTGGCCCCTCAGTTATTAACGTAACCGGGGTCAGGCACCAATATTTACAATATCCCTATTTTAGTACTTGAACTTTAAATGAACTTTTTAATTGCTAAACTAGCATAAAAGGATTTTCACCTGAAAAGGCAGCTTTATATATTTTTTCAACGTCTTTTTCAGTAACCTTACGTGCGTTGATAAGAACGTTTCCACTTTTAAATGTGTCCCTAATCATTTTTGGAATTAGGTCTTCATTTACTTTTAATTCTTTAAAAGACAGAGGGATACCCAAATGGTGATTAATATTAATAACCTCTTTTACTCCAGCCTCTGCCAATTCAATTACGTTTTCTTTATTAGGCACTCCAAGTTTCCTTGCAAATTTCGCATGTAATTCAGGGTTCCCTACGAGGTTAAAACTTAGAATGTAAGGAAGTAATATAGCATTAGCTAATCCATGAGGGACTCCAGCTAATCCACTTACAGGATGAGACATCGCATGTACCAAGCCTAAACGTGAAAGACTAAATGACATTCCTGCTAAAGCACTTGCATACAACATTTCACTAAGCGACTCTGCGTTTCCACCTGCAGCAGCTTTGCGGATATTTTTTCCTATCATACCAATTGCTTTTAATGCACAGGCATCAGCAAACCAATTTTCATTTTTGTTTGTTAATGCTTCCACAGCATGGGTTAGTGCATCCATACCGGTTGATGCTACAAGATGTGGAGGTAAACTAAAAAGTAATTCCGGATCGAGAATTGCCACTTTGGGTATTAAATAATTTGAGACAAATGGAACTTTCATATGTTCTTCATCTGTTATTACAGTAACATTTGTAACTTCTGATCCTGTACCACATGTTGTCGGAATAGCCACTAATGGTGGTATAGGGAATTTAATCTTATTTAATCCTGCTAAATCTTTTAAGGATTCATTTTTATTAGAAATAAGAATTCCTGCCCCCTTGGCTGTATCAATTGAACTTCCTCCACCAATTGCTAAAATTCCATCACATTGCTCCTCAACATAAAAATTCTTTGCTGAATGCACACATTCTATATCTGGGTCTGGAATTACTTTATCAAACAGGGAATAAGAAAGACCCTGACTTTCTAGAATCTGAATTACATCATCTAAAATCCCCGATTTAACAATCCCATTATCACAAACAATCATAACCTTTTCACACTTTAGTGAACTAAATTCACCAACTACCGATTTTCGTGAACCTTTTCCATATTTTATATTTATCGGAAAATCTATACTAAACATATTTTCCACTTCCTTTCTCAATTTGGAAATCCAATTTGAGAAGAAAGTACTTTTCATCTTATTTTAAACGAAGTACTACTTCTCAAACGGTTTTTTACGATCGATATTAAGTTTCTTGTTTACTTTTATTATTTATTTCAAAATACCAATATTTTAATAGGATATTTAAATATTTTGTTATTTAAAAAAAGAGCCTGACCCCTCAGTCATTAACGTATTAACGAAGCCGGGTCAGGCACCAATATTTTTACACATTTACGTTTACTTTTTCTTTCGTTTTCCTGGTTCGAATATCCATCGTTGATTGGTTGATGACAAGCTCTGGTTCATAGACGATTGACTGTGGCCTCACCTGCACTTTACCAGGTGGCAACATGTATCTGTTACTAATCAAATCAACGATCATTTTAGCAGCGTCTTCCCCCATTTTAAACTTCGGATGTTTTACAGTCGTTAATTTCACTTCCGAAGCCTGTGCAAGGAATGAATCATCATAACCGACAAGGGAGATATCTTTGGGAACATGTATATTTCTTTCTCGAAAAATATCAAGTAATCGAATTGCTAATTCGTCATTATAGCAAACAACTGCAGTTGGAATATTTTGCGATGAAAGAATTCCTTTTAATTTTTCAAGCGGCCTTGTCATTTTATCCTCTGAAGAATACGCAATGAGATTGGTAGGGTCTATCGGAATTTGATTATCCCGGTGGGCCTTTATATAACCTTTCATGCGCTTGACCCCCTGGACATCATCGGTTTTAAAGAAGCCTAATATATTCCGATGGCCCAGTTTAATCAAATAGTCGGTTTGTAAGTACCCGCCCTTTTCATCATTCATAACTAAGCTTGGAGGTTCAAGCTCATTGTAAAAAGCATTAATCATAATATAAGGAATATTTAAACGTTCTAGATTAAAATAGTAGTTTAAATTAGGATTTGGAAGAGCGCTTTTCGTCGGTTCAATAATTATCCCATCAATTTGCTTAGTTAATATGTTCTCTAGTATCCGGCGCTCACTGTCAACACTGTTGTTCGTACAATAGAGACTTACTTGAAAATCCTGTTTACTTAAATAAGATTCTGCTCCTTGAATAATGGAGGGAAATATATAATCAGAAAGATAAGTGGTTATAATGGCTACACTTTTACCATTACGATTCGATGCATTTGAATTGATTGTGCGTTCCGCACAAAAAGTTCCTGCCCCCTGCTTACGGTACAGCCACCCCTCTTCAACTAATTTACCTACCGCAAGACGGATGGTGTGGCGACTTACACCAAAAGATTTCATCAATTCATTTTCGGAACTTATTTTTTGATGAGGAAAATAAGTGCCATCTAATATTTTGGACTTTATTTGTTGTTTAACTCTGTTATATTTTGTTTGCACTTAATCATCCCGCTTCCTAGTAAAGTTAACTATTAAACAGATTTAATAGGTTATGCCAAGCGATAGGACACGAGGAATATACCAGTTCAAACCCCTATTTATTTAAACCTGTGAAAAAGCTCATTCCACTTTAATTCATTCTGAAAAGGGATTATTTTCGTTGAATTGTTAATCATGACACATTCCACATCCGCCATGATTGACCAGTCAAATAGCTGTTCAGGAGTCACATTAAAGGAGAACACTGTATGATGCGCTCCACCAGCATGAATCCATGCTTCAGCCGATTCAGCTAAACTCGGTTTTGGCTTCCAGAGGACTTTAGCTACGGGCAGGTTCGGCATTTCTTTCATTGGCTTTACTGCATCTACTTCATTGATGACGAGTCGGAACCGATTGCCCAAATCCACTAAAGAGGCATTGATAGCTGGTCCTTCATTTCCATCAAACACCATGCGTGCTGGATCTTCTTTCCCGCCGATTGATAGTGGATGAACTTGAATCTTGGGACGTTCTGAAGTAAGAGTTGGGCAAATTTCAAGCATATGCGATCCCAACACCAACTCATTATTCGGCTCTAGATGGTAAGTATAATCTTCCATGAAGGATGTCCCTTTATTTTTTCCAATCGTTTTCATCATTCTAAGTAACGCTGCAGTTTTCCAGTCTCCTTCTCCTCCAAACCCATATCCTTGCTCCATTAATCTTTGAACCGCCAATCCCGGGAGCTGCTTCATCCCATGCAGATCTTCAAAAGTCGTTGTGAATGCTGAAAAGTTCCCTTCCTCCAAGAAGGCCTTAATGCCTAGTTCTAAACGGGCCTGATAAAGGATAGAACTACGGATTTCATGGTTGCGATTTGCCTCCGGGTCAATATCATATAGTTCATTGTACTCGTCATAAAGCCTGTTTATTTCACTGTCAGAAATATCATTGATGCGCTGTACAAGATCCCCAACTCCATAACCATGCACTGACCAACCGAACTTTATTTGCGCTTCTACTTTATCGCCTTCCGTAACTGCGACTTCACGCATATTGTCTCCAAAACGCGCAATTTTCAAATTTTTTCCATCCGTGAACGCTACGGATGTATCCATCCAATCGGAAATTCTTTTTTTAACGGATTGATCCTGCCAGTGCCCGACGATAACTTTACGAGAAATTTTCATACGGGTACCGATAAACCCGTATTCCCGATCTCCATGGGCAGACTGATTTAAATTCATAAAATCCATATCGATGCTTTCCCAGGGGATATCACGATTAAATTGGGTATGGAGGTGTAGCAATGGTTTTTTCAATTCCGAAAGCCCTGCTATCCACATTTTCGCTGGTGAAAATGTGTGCATCCAGGTAATAACTCCAGCACAGTTTTCATCAGAGTTAGCTTCGGTGCATAACCTTCTGATAGCCTCAGGTGTCGTAAGGACAGGTTTACGAACAACTTTGAAAGGCAGCGTACCTTCAAGTTCCCATGCTGTCATAATTTTGCTCGAGTGATCATCCACCTGTTTTATCGTGCTATCACCATAAAGATGTTGGCTTCCAGTAACAAACCAGAATTCATAGTCCTTCGTTTTTAACATGTTAAGTTCCCCCTTCAAGTTCAGGAATCCATTCCTTTATAGCGTAGTTGTAAATATCCCATGCTTTTCCTCTTTGATTTGTTTTAACCGTTTCATTACATCGTTTTCGCCACGTCCAAAATAATCATGTAACTTCGTATATTCTTTATATAGCTTTTCATATATTATGACATTTTCTGGAATAGGTTTAAAGGTTTCATCCTTTATATGTCCCATTTTCTTAGCTGCCTCTGTGATAGAGTCATAGCCTCCTTTTTTACTTCCTGCTGCTACCGCTCCAAACATAGCTGCCCCTAAAGCAGCCGTTTGTTTAGATGCTGCTATTTTAATATCAAGATTTGTCACATCTGCATAGATTTGCATGAGAAGTTTGTTTTTATGGGGCAACCCTCCACAAGCATAAAGTTCAGTAATAGGCACACCGTTTTTCTGGAACGCATCAATTATTTTTCTCGTTCCAAATGCTGTTGCCTCAAGCAAAGAACGATAAACCTCCTCAGGCTTTGTCAACAAAGTGTATCCAACTATCAAGCCATTGAGGTCAGTGTCGACCAGAACAGACCGATTCCCGTTCCACCAATCAAGAGCCAGCAATCCCGTCTCTCCAGGTTTAAGCTCTGCAGCCTTTTTCTCCAGCCATTCATGGCTTGTCAATCCCGCCTTATCGGCATCTTTTTGCACATAGGATGGAACTGACCTTTTAACAAACCAGGCAAATATATCCCCTACAGCAGATTGTCCTGCTTCATAGCCAAAATATCCCGGTATAATGCCGTCCTCTACTACACCGCACATTCCTTCTACTATTTTTTCTTCTGTCCCTAAAAGCATGTGGCAAATCGACGTGCCCATTGCCATGACTAGTTTACCTGGAGTCACAACCCCCACTCCTGCAACCGCTGCATGAGCATCAACATTTCCAACAGCAACCGCAATTCCAGGGTTCAGTCCCAAAAGAGCTGACATTTCCTCAGTTAGCTCACCAGCCTTAGTTCCAAGCGGAACAATATCACCCCGAAGCTTCGTATCTATTAAATTTTCAAGCCTGGGATCAAGCGATTTGAAAAATTCTTTAGATGGATAGCCTTTGTTTTTATGCCATAACGCTTTATATCCTGCAGTACAACTATTCTTCACTACATTCCCTGTCATTTGCAAAATAACCCAATCTGTTGCTTCAAGAAAACGATCCGCAATCTGATAAATTTCCGGATCCTCATTTAATACTTGCCAAATTTTCGCAATCATCCATTCTGAAGAAATCTTCCCTCCATATCTCGACAGGAAACCTTCTTCTCTTTGTTCCGCTATTTTATTTAATAGACTCGCTTCATCTTGGGCAGCATGATGCTTCCACAATTTCAGCCAGCTATGGGGCCTTTCTTTGAATTCCGGTCTAAGGGACAAAGGATTGCCTGCTTCATCTACCGGAAGCATCGTACATGCAGTAAAGTCAATTCCAATACCAACCACATCATCTTTATTAATACCGGAATTAACGATCACTTCCGGTACTGAAGTCATTAGTACTTCTATATAGTCGAGGGGGTGCTGTAAAGCCCACTCCGGCTCCAGTTTAACGTTAGAATCTGGAAGTACCTCATCAATTACACCATGACGATATTCGGTTACATGATCTGCTATCTCTGTGCCATCTGAAAGATCAACAAGTACCGCTCGGCCGGATTCCGTCCCATAATCGATGCCAATCGCATATTTTTTTGCCATTTTTTTCTTCTCCTTCCAGTTCTCTATTTTTGACCGTAATACGCGTTTATACCATGTTTACGTAAAAAGTGCCGATCTAAAAGTACTTGGTCCATTCGGGATGCATAAGGGTTCAATTTCAACGTTTGCGAAGCCATCTTAGCAACTTCTTCTAAAACTACCGCGTTATGCACAGCATTATCAGGATTCTTTCCCCAAGCAAATGGAGCATGAGAATTGACTAGAACCGCTGGAATATGTAAAGGATCGAGCGATCGAAAATGTTCAACGATCACATTCCCTGTTTCTAATTCGTATTCCCCATTAATTTCTTCCTCGGTCATTCTTCTAGTACACGGTATTTCACCATAAAAGTAATCAGCATGCGTTGTACCAAAAGCAGGAAGGGATTTTCCAGCCTGAGCCCAGCTGGTTGCCCACGGCGAGTGAGTATGGACAATTCCGCCAATGCCTAAAAATGCTTTATATAGGGCCAGGTGGGTTGGTGTATCAGAGGAAGGCTTCAAATCACCCTCCACAATATGTCCGTTCAAGTCGACCACCACCATATCCTCCTTTTTCATATTTTCATATTCGACTCCGCTGGGCTTGATCACGACTAATCCTTTTTCACGGTCGATTCCGCTGACATTCCCCCATGTAAACGTTACTAATCCATGCTGAGGTAGTGACAGATTTGCCTTTAAAACAGATTCTTTTAAGCTTTCAAGCATGTGACTATCTCCCATCGATCAAATTTTTACTACATTATACACAGCACGTACAAATTTTTATTATATTCAGTTAATTAATCGTATGTAAATTTAGATATTTCAGAAAAAGGATTTTTTATAGACGAAGCCGATTGCTTTGCCAATGGAGATATACTTATTTCTTCTATTGGTTACCATCTGCTATAAATCGATAGGTGGTTTTGGTTTTAAATTCTTTTCCTTTTTCAATAACAATTGAAGGAAACTCCTCGTGATTAACCGCATCTGGCGGGCTTTGCGTCTCCAAACACACACCAATATACTTTTCCGAACGAACCGGACCTATGTTAAAATTATTGCTTAATTGGTTTCCAGTATATAGAACAACACACGGGGCATCCGTCTCAATAATCATTCTTCTACCACTTCCAATATCTCTTAACACTATTTCTTCATTATGGTTATCATTTAGCATAAAAGGATGGTCATAACCATTACCTGCAATCAGATTTTGTTCAACGGAAGAATTGGCACCTTGTAGCAATTTCTTTTCTTCTCTAAAGTCAAACGGCGTTTGGTCTACCTCTACCATTCTTCCTGTAGGCAATAAATCACTGCCGAGCTCTAAGAATCGATCACTTTTAAGTTTTAATCCATGGTATAGCACATTATTTTTTAGGTTTCCGCTTAGATTGAAATATGTATGATTTGTAAGATTAACAATTGTATCCCTATCCGAAATCCCGGTGTAGAAAATCGTTAATTCATTGTTGTCTGAAAGAACGTAAGTAACTTTTGTTCTCAGTGTGCCAGGAAATCCTCCCTGTCCATCAGGGCTTTCATAGTAAAAATCTACTCCCACTCCTTCGCTCGTCTGGAACATTTCCGCGGTCCAAAACACATTATGAAAACCATTAGGTCCCCCATGAAGATGGTTCCCCGCATCATTTTTCTCAAGGTGGTAATCGATTCCATTCAGATGGAAAACTCCATTTCTAACTCTTCCTGCCACCCTTCCTATGATCGCCCCAAAATAGTTGGAATTTCTTTGGTAATCAAGTATATTCTCATACCCGAGAACAATGTTTTCCACTTTTCCCCTGGCATCCGGTGTAAGTATTTTAGTAATAATACACCCAAAATCTATACAACTAACTTCAATCCCTCGATTGTTTTTTAAAGTAAAGCTATTAACAGTTGTACCGTTAATTACACCAAAATCACTTTTTGTAATTTTCATGTCAACAGCCCCTTTTTATGATTAGAAATGGTTAGATAGTACGGCTTATAGACAATTAAGAAAGCATGATTTCTTTTGTTGGCAGCGTTTTCATTTAATTTCTAATCTGAAATTCTATGGTTTTTTTACCAGCTAAACTCATGTATTTTTATTTTGAATGCTGGAGAACCTTCCCTAAGCTTCATTGCTTCCTTCATGACTATACTTATTAATTAACAGCAAGCTCATCCTTCTCTAACTTTTGGAACACCATTTTGCTAATATACATACATATGGTACCGAGGGAGCTTCCTAATAAGAAAGGAAATAACATAGGGAAAGTAACATATATCGAAATCAATAAACACGAACCCAACAGCATAAGAATTGTTAAGTGAGGATATGATAGACTTATAATAAATGCATATTTTATATATTCGATGTTTTTTAATTCAAAATGAACAAACACAGGGAATATATATAACAGGATCGAAAAATAAACAAAGGATATCGGAATTAATATAAATGCTACTAGGGTAAAAATACTCCCTTCCAAACTGAATAAAAAGTAAAAATCAATACAAATAAAGAACCCGATTATAATTAAAAGCCAGCCCACCCTATTTGCGTCAGTAAAATCCTTACGATAGGTTTCTTTAAATGTCTGAAATATAGGGACCTGCTCCTGCTCCTTCGTTCCCCATTTGCGAATAACCGTAAACATAGCTGCAGTGGCCGGAAAAAAACCTAATACAAACAACCCTTTTAAACTAAACAATATCCAAAGCAGATTTACATAAGCTAACCGAACAGCCCAATCTCCGATAAAATTTATCTTTGAAAGCATATTATCAATCATGTGAATTCCACCTTCAATTTCTTCGATTCTACTTTTACATACCATAGAAACGCTTATCCTATAAAACCCGCAACTCCTAAAGCGGAGAGTTTGATTTATTACTATAGGCAAAAACCTTCATCTTTCATGAGGGCCCCAAATGAAAATATTGAAATTTGGGGCCCTCAGTTAAGAGAGTTTCTCTGAATCTCTAAATGGATTATTGAACTTCAATAACAAGTACAGATTTAGAAGGGATTGTAAGAGAAACTTTATTTTCTTGCAGTTCAATTGCATTAAATTCAGCTGGTCCAATTCTATTTGGATTCTCAAACGTATTATGTTCATTCATAGATTCAGCTGTTAATATACGGCCAGAAGCAGCTGAAAAACTGCCGATGCCATTAAGGTTACAGGTGATTGTTTCAGAATGATTAGGGTCTAGATTACAGATGGAGATATGGACCTTGCCTGATTCATCTTGAGAAGCCGAGACGTTTAGCATCGGAAGGCTATCCTCTCCATATGTATAGGCCCCCGTACTCACACTGACTGGAAGTAAAGTTGCATCCTGATGAACCTTATACATTTCAAAAACATGATAGGAAGGGGTCAAAATCATTTTCTCCCCTTCGGTTAAAATCATCGCCTGCAATACATTTACCATTTGAGCAACGTTTGCCATGTGTACACGATCACAGTGGTTATTGAAAATATTAAGGTTAATGCCTGCCACGAGTGCATCACGCAATGTATTTTGCTGATAAAGGAATCCAGGATGGGTATTAGGTTCAACTTTAAACCAAGTTCCCCATTCATCAACAATCAAATCAACTTTTTTCTCAGGGTCATATTTATCCATGATGGCTGTATGTTTTTGAATCAACTCCTCCATCACAACAGTTCTCTTCATATAATCAAACCATTTTTCTTCTTTAAATTCTGTTGCAAAATCATAGTTTGCCCGGTTGCGCGTATAAAAATGAAGAGCAAGCCCATGCATCTCTGGACGGTGATGTTCCCAAATATTCGTTACGACATTATCTGGGAATGGCTCAGTTCTTCCTGTTCCTTCACGCATCATTACTTCCGTCCAGTGATAATCTGCCTCACTCGGACCACAAGCGATTTTGTAAATTGGCGTGTCTGAATAGTTCCTTACGAAATTTTGATAGCGGCGGTAGAGATCAGCATAATATTCGACTCTCATCTTACCTCCACATCCCCAGTTTTCATTTCCGATCCCAAAATATTTAAGTTTCCATGGTTTATCCCTGCCGTTCTTTCTTCGTAAATCAGCCATAGGTGATTTTCCATCAAAAGTGATATATTCGATCCATTCTTGCATTTCCTGGACTGTTCCGCTGCCGACATTTCCACATATGTAAGGTTCAGTATCTAACTGTTCACATAGATCCAAAAATTCATGCGTGCCAAAATGGTTGCTTTCAACTACTTTTCCCCAATTATTGTTAACAATACTTGGACGTGATTCATAAGGGCCAATTCCGTCCTTCCAATGATATTCATCGGCAAAGCAGCCGCCAGGCCATCTCAAATTTGGAATGTTCAGTTTTTTCAGTGCTTCAACAACATCGATGCGAATCCCCCGTTTATTCGGAATTGGAGAATCCTCTCCTACCCAGATCCCCTCATAAATACACCTTCCTAAATGCTCTGCAAAGTGTCCATAAATATGTCTGCTAATAACTTCCTTTTTTTCGCTTTTATTAACGTTAATTAAAGATGTCATTTTTAATCCCACTCCATTATAGTAGTTTTTGAAATTATCCTTTTACTGCCCCTGCAGCTAGACTAGATATAAAGTATTTTTGTGCGAATATAAATACTATAATGATAGGCAGAACTGTTAATACAGAACCTGCAATTAGAACATCATAGTTATTTCCATACGGTGAGAGTAATCCGGCTAAACCAATCGGCAGTGTTAACATTTCTTTCGTACGCAGTACAACTAATGGCCAAAGGAAGTTGTTCCAGCTAAACAAGGCTAGCAAAATGCCCATTGCTCCATATGCAGGTTTCATTAACGGAACCATAATTCGAAAGAAAATTCCATATTCTGTACAACCATCAATTCTTGCGGCATCCATCAAATCATTCGGCAGCCCTATAGCAAATTGTCTAAAGAAAAAGATCGCCAATGGATGAATTATCATGGGGAGAATAACACCGGTATAGGTGTTTACTGCTCCTAGCCCAATCATCATTCTAAATAAAGGAAGCATCAATATTTCAAAAGGAATCAGCATAATTAATAAAACTAAGAACAAAACAAAACTTTGACCTTTGAATCGATACATCGCTAAACTATACCCAACCATAGAAGAAAATACTAATGCTAGAATTGTAGAGAAAAATGTGATGATCACACTGTTTTTAAACCAATGGAAATAGATACTGCCATCTGTAACCAAATACAAATAATTATTGAGACTCCAAAGTTCAAATTGAGGATAAACATTTAACCCATTTCTCATTAGCTCTGTCGAAGGCTTAAAAGAAGCTAATGTTAATGCTACCAATGGAAAAATGGCAATTATTGCAGGGATAATCATAAACAAAAGCAATAATCCTGATACCCACTTTGCACGACGCTGTTTCGTCATTTAATTACCTCCCTTACCACTGAATCCTGTCAGTTTTAGCTGAATGAATCCTAAAATGGCGACAATGACTAATAATGTTACACCAATAGCAGAACCGAAGCCTAATTGATTATATTGAAAACCTTCTTTGTATAAATAACCTACCAGTGTCAAAGCAATATTCCCAGGAGAATTCACTTCCCAAAACACATAGGCTTCTTCAAACATTTTATAACCCGCAAATAAAGTAATGGTTAATACATAAACCGTAACTGGCTTTAAAAATGGGAGGGTAATATGTCTAAATTTATTAAAAGCATTTGCCCCATCAATTTCAGCCGCTTCATACATTTCCTTAGGAATATTTTGTAAGCCAGTTAAAAAATATATCATGTTGACACCTGCCCATCTCCAAGTTGCTAGTACAACCATAAGAAACATTAGTGTCTTCCCATCTTGCCGCCAAGCAATGGGATCAAGTCCAAAAAACATTAGCAATGAATTACCGAAGGCTGTTTCGGATTCAGCAAACAGCAACCGGAAAATGACACCCGCGACAATAGTAGATGTCAGTGCCGGAATAAAGATACATGCTCTAAAAAAGGTTTTTCCTTTCATTATTTTTGAATTTAAAATGATCGCCAGAATTAGTGGCAAAGGTATTAAAATGACGATTGTCCAAAAAGTGTATAACGTCGTATTGTACAGTGCTTTATAAAAAGTCGGATTAAATAGCTTTATGTAGTTATTTAAACCAATAAATCTTGACTGGCCGGGCAGTATTTCTTGAAAGCTCATCACTACGGTAGAAATAACCGGGTATAGATAAAACCCACAAAATAATAGCAAGAATGGAAATATAAACACATAAGGAGCAATTTTTTGTGAATAAAAGATACTTTTAAATGTGCTTCCTTTCCTTTTGATTCTCACATTATAACTTACATTTGAAGTTAAGTTTCGAGGGGAATCTGGCTTCATGTTAAACCTCCCTTTAGTCTGTGTGCAGGGGTAAACTTGAAGGCGGCTACCCTTCTTAAATATTAGAAAACAACGACCTCCAAGTGTATCCCTGTTTAAGTTATTTCATGTTCTTTTATCGGCTTCGCAGTTCATCTCCTGCTTGCTTTAATGCATCCTCCGGTGTTTGGGTTTTTTCTCTGAGCACGTTGTGCAATACATTTGTTTCAATCAAATCCCTAGCTAAAGGTGTATTCTCAGTAATATTAAGCGGATTGATTTCATCCTTAATTTCCAACAGCATATCAAACAGTCCGTTACCGAAATATTCTGTGAATTTATTAGACTCTCTTAATTCAGGAGCATCCCACACATCATGTCGCGGAGGATCAAAGCCTAGAATCTCCCAAATTTTGATATTAGCTTCTTTTGAGAGCTTAGCAAATGCTAGGAAGTCCTTCGCCAATTTAACATCTTTGGCTTGCTTTGTTACTGCAGTACCTGTTCCTCCCATTCCAGCAGAACGAGAACCGCCTTCTTCCCAGCTTGGCATTGGTTTCATTACCATATTCCCTGACTGGTCAGGCATATGTTCAACAAATCGGCTTGCATACCAAGATGGCATAATTAACGCTGCTGCACCACCTTTATTCATAAAAGCAAAGAATTCTTCACTATCATGTCTCGAACCAGGTGCAAGAACAGCAATTTCATGTTTATAAAGCATATCATGGAGAAACTGTAAGACTTCGACATTATCTTTATTATCGATTGTTACTTCGCCCTTATTGTTAAAAATATCGGATCCTTTTTGGCTGATCATCGGGTAAAAACTCCAAAACCCTGTTGTAAAGACAGGCATCATCGGTTTATCTGTTTCAGCTTTAATGACTTTTCCAATTTCCACAAAATCATCCCATGTTTTAATATCATCAGGACTTACACCAGCAGCATCAAAGATTTCTTTATTATAAAAAGCTACTGAAGCTC
Organism: Cytobacillus sp. C11.1; assembly: GCF_058145115.1. NCBI lineage: Bacteria > Bacillati > Bacillota > Bacilli > Caryophanales > Bacillaceae > Cytobacillus > Cytobacillus sp. C11.1. Next base: position 4,124,058 of record NZ_CM176935.1, read on the forward strand.
CAACGTGTGTAGGTGCACCATAATACTTTCCATCCGCAGAATATACATCGAATCTTGATTTTACAAAACTATCTAATTCAGGTTCGACAATATCATTTAATGGTTCCAATTGAATATTCCCTTTGAGAAAATTTGGAAAACGATTAATCTCAATATCTACGATATCTGGTGCCCCAACACCAGATTGTAATGCAAGAAGAAGGTTGTTATGCATATCAGCATAAGGAAAGGACTCCGCTTTAAGGTTAATTGGTCTGTCTGGATAGGTTTCATTCCATCTTTTAGCAGCGTCTTCAAAGAACTCCACATGCAAACCTTGGAAAGTCCAGAACGTTAAATCTTGCGGTTTCCCGCTGCCTGAATCAGATGAGTTATTTGAAGCAGTCTCTTGACCTCCACTGCCGCTACAACCTGTTAAAACAATGCTAAAAACCATCAACATGATAAACCCTAGTTTGAACAACTTAATCAAATGTTTCATCCCCCTTTTTAGTATTAGTAATAGAATTTAATTATTAGCACCTGCTAGTAACATGTTCTAAAATATTTTAACCACCTCCTAGTGCAAGCTGATGAATTGGCAAATTAACCATTATTATTAGCTTCTTTCTTCAACTACGCTTTAAATATTTACATTCAAAGCTTCATTTTTGTTTCTTATAACCGATTCAGCTTAAATGTCAACTCCATTTCCTCATCGGTTAAAGGTATTCATCAGAAAGCCTTGGTGTAATGGTTCGGACAACCTATCAGTGTATGCTGGTAACATAAGAACTTCCATCAATTATTTACTTTGGAACGAATAAGCGACCCATCTTGTCCTTTGTTAGAAAGATTAAGACTTTTTAAGACGGATTACATTCCATGAGGTCTTGGGCAATCTAGCTGTTAATATACCGTTGTCTAGAGTAGACTCGCCATTTCCATGAGGAGACACCGCCTGCTCTGCCGCTGTATTAACTGCTTTTAAATCATCATTTTCTAAAACAATATGTTCTACAAGACTGTAACCCTCAAAACTTCTAATATCACTGTTAACAATGATTGGCTCTTTTAAATTTTTGTTTACCATAAATAATGTCACTTCTTCTTTTTCTTCATTGTAAACAGCTGCACTATCAATATATGGAACATCAGTAAAGTCCTTGCTGTCATACTTTGGTGATGAAAGAATTGGTTTTAACGAGATTCCTCTTCCATAAACCGACGTATGCATATAAGGATAAAAAATCGTTTGCTTCCACGAATCACCATTTTTTTTAGTCATAATCGGGGCAATCACATTTACTAATTGAGCCATACAAGCCATTTTTACTCGATCTGCATGTTGTAAAAGTGTAATTAACATGCTTCCTACTAAAAGGGCATCTTCAAAGTTATAATGATCTTCAAGCTGAGGCGGTGCAATTGTCCATGGTTCAATATTTTTGTCTGATTCTCTTGAATGGTACCAAACATTCCACTCATCAAAGCTTAGATTGATCGTCTTTTTACTGCGATGTTTTGCTTTAATATAATCACAGGTAGAAACAACCGTCTTAATAAAATGATCCATATCCATATTTTTAGCCAAATAGTTTGCAGTATCATTGTTGTAATTTCCATAGTACTGGTGAAGGGATATATAATCGACCTGATCGTAAGCAATATCAAGTGTGGTTGCTTCATACTCTGGAAATGAAGGCATACTGGTATTAGAACTTCCACATGCCACCAATTCAATATCTGGATCAACTAACCTCATTGCTTTAGCTGTTTCTTGAGCAATTCTTCCATATTCATAAGCAGTTTTATGTCCAACCTGCCATGGGCCGTCCATTTCATTCCCAAGGCACCAGGTTTTAATATTATGGGGTTGTGCATAACCATGTGATTTTCTTAAATCGCTCCAGTAAGTTCCACCTGGATGATTGGTATATTCGACCAAATTTCTAGCAGCATCGATTCCTCTGGTACCCAAATTTACTGCCATCATTACATCGGCGTTTACTTTTTTCGCCCAGTCAGCAAACTCGTTCGTTCCAATTTCATTCGTCTCAATTGTTCTCCATGCAAGTTCCAACCTGTGCGGCCGCTTTTCCTTCGGTCCAACCCCGTCTTCCCAATTATAAGCAGATACCATGTTTCCGCCAGGATACCTAATAATCGGCACTTGTAGCTCTTTTACTAGATTGATAACATCCTTACGAAAGCCTTGTTCGTCTGCTTCAGGATGCCCTGGTTCATATATCCCTCCATAAACTGCTCGTCCAAGATGCTCTATGAAAGAGCCATAGATCCGGTCATCCACTTTTGCAATCTGAAAATTCTTATCCAGTATCATTTTTGCTTTTAACTCTTTTGACAAAAAACCACTCCTTCATAAAAAAATAGTAAATAACTTTCCTGTATTCTTTCTTCAAACTATCCAATTCTGAGGAGAAAAGCATCAGCTACAAGTATGTACACGCTTTCAAAAATGGGTAACTAATTAAAAAAATAGAATTGATGTATTAAATATACGAACATATCAGTTTATCAAAACTCTGAAAGTGGTACGTATAAGTTTTGTTGGTTAGATTATATATCACATTTTTCAAAATTTCAATTATTTTTTGAATATTATATAAATTCACTTTCTTTCCCTAACATCGAGAAATTCTCTCACATAGATGAGCCACTAGGTATAAATTTTTCACATTTTAATATAAACTACAAATAACCCGATTACTCTACAGTAATCGGGTTATTGAACCAAAAAAGCACAGGTGATTCTTTTGTTGATTTTCCGGAATCAAGAAGTCTTATCCCTAAACACATTTCTGTTTCCTCTTTCTGTAAATGAAAACAACTTTGCCATTTCTTTATATGGCATTCCTTCATTATAAGATTTAATTATAATTTCATCTCTTTTTTCTAACATTTCCCTTGTCGGCTTCTTTTTTTGTTCTTTAAGCAATCTGATTTCTTCTAGTATTGAATTGTCCATTTTGACTTCCTATTTCTGAATCACATTTTACTAATTCTCTATACCATAAAAAACCTTTTTCATATAAAGTTAAATAGAAATAAAATGTGGGTTATTCATTAAAATTCATTGAGGAGTATGTAAGTGAGTAAATCACCTTTCATCAATTACGGCTAACAACTCTTTAATTTCCTGCGTGGTTTGGAGCTTTAACCGTTTTTAGTTTATTGTGTATTGGTTCAAGTATTAAGCCTTCATAACAATAAGAGGTGCTAATCCATCGCTACGTTTATAACGGATAAACTGTCATGTGTATTCCTTTTATGGTTATCCTACCAACTGCACCCGTTACTGCTGCCGCTTTTCATTTGCTTTCATCTCAGCCTCATTGCGTTTTAATTTGCGTTTCCTGAAATAATAAAAAACCTCCTATAACGTAATTAATATTTTGCACATTACGTTATAGCAGGCTATAAATGGGTTCATGAATTGAGGGGCCTGTCTCCTCAGTCATTAACGTATTACCGTAGCCAGGGTCAGGCACCAATAGTTGTTTCATTATAGAGAATATATGTTAAAACAGCCACCACTCATTTTTGCTGTATAGTATTACGAATTTATTTCCTCGCTATATATTCCTAAATAAATTATTAAGTGTTCTTTATGTTTTAAAGCCTTGTTATTTTCCATTAGTCCTTCTAAAATATCATATTTCTTTGCATAATAAAGAAATTTCTTACCATGACCGCTTAAAATATTGTACAACAATAAAATTTCTTCATATTTTGAAAGTTGAGCCCTAATTAAATCGGAGTAGTTATTTTTTTCTTCGTCAGAAATATCGTTGTTACCATCAAGAAACTTGTATATCCTATAAAGAGTTCTAAAATAATGGCCAAGTTTGTCCTCATATATTTCATAAACTTTCTCATATGCTTCTTCTACATGTTTTAAATTATTTAGGTCTATTTTTGTTTGATCGTTATCTAGAATTTTTTTGAGTTCTTCATAAAATGCATAAAAGCATTCTTTGCCTTTCCTTGGTCGTTCTTGTTGATTATCTGTCCTGATAGTTATCGTTGATATCGAGTTCGTAATTTCATGAAACATATGCAATAAATTAAAGAATGTATCATCAAATTTTTGATTAGAAATTATTCTGTTTTGTTTTTTAAATTCTCTCCTCGCTTCTCTCAATTCAGCCATTTGTGCTGCAAATGTAGCAACCAAGATTAGTAAACTCGCAAAAGTGAAAAAGGGAGTTGATGAACCTCCAATCCAATCTCCTACTGGTCCTAGATCCTTATAATGTGTGTATGGCCCCTCTCCCAAAAAACTGTTCTTAATTATAAAGGGAGAAAATAAACCACCTAAAATTATTGATAAAATAATAATACCTATAGAAGCATAAAAAATTTTACTTTTATATTTTTTTAAACTATTCAAACTATCACCCTTTATTTTTTAATTTTAATCTTGAAAAACATAATATCAATTTTCACAGGCAATATTTACTAATAAACTATAATACTTTTTTAACGTATGTGTCATATTTTCGACAAAAGAAGACAAAAAATTCTACTTTAATTTAATATCTATTTTCTAATTAAGTGAAGTGCAAAACTATTTAGTAAGTCCTACAAACTTTAGAAAGTTATCTGTTAATTCTTTCTTTTTAAAAAGGTATCTCCTAATATAGTAAAAAGTAAAGCAATAAACTACAAACACAAAAGCCGCACAGCATTCCAACTGTGCGGCAATAATATATACTTGGCGGGACTGAGTGGGAATCGAACCCACCTGACCTGGCACGCAGGTCACAAGCGGATTTGAAGTTAGAGGGAAGGTATCTTTTTTGATTACAATTAATTTTATGTAATGCCGTAAAGTCTTGATTTAATGCACTCTTTATTGAGTAATATATCATTTAATTTTATCTAATTAAACATAAGAACATCTAATCTGTGACCATATTGTGACCAATATTAATGACCCTCAATAGGGGTAAGGTTTTTGAAGTAAGGGCAGGCTAGCGGAATAAACTGCTATCTATCATAGCAGCTTATTATGATATTCATATGAGAATGGGCAGGATGAAACCCAAGAAAAATAAAAGTAGCCCATAGGACTACTTTTATTATTTGCTAATAATAAACTTCTGGCGTTGATTGAATAACACCACTGTTTCTTTTGAAATGCTTTGAAAGAAATTTCGTCAATAAAAGGAAGTCAATTTTATTGTGGACTTTCAATAGGCTGCTGCACATTGGTTTGCTGTGCAGCGTACTGCTGTTCAGCTTCTTGCTGCTATTCTTTCACAATATAGCATTTACGAATCTTATTGTTGCCCTTAGTGTCCACATAAACTTTATATGGTCCCACCTGATAAACGTCTGCCGCGTTGTTTTTGATTAGTATCTCTTCAGTGAAGGCCTCCGTCGAATCATCGGAGTATACTTCCGTTATGGTAACTGTCAGTCTGTTTTGATTACTATTAAGTTTCTCTACCGTAGCCGACGGCGTCGCACTGACGCCATTGACTACCGGGAGAATGACCGCACCAAGTATCCCGGAACCATCATACACTACGACTGCATAATTCGCGCCGGAGTCAACATCGCTGCCTTTAACGCTGATCATCGCTTTGCCGTTTGCGAATGTCGCGGTAGCCACTGAAACGCCGTCCTTTTTCAACACCGCTTTGGAACCGTCAGGGACATCCGCAGTGACGGGGATATTGGCGTCACGCTCACTCACGATACGCTCCACATGGGAGAGGCTAATTTCAGCGCCAAGACTCGTTAAGTCTTCGTATGAATAGTCCGACACGTACTCATACAGCTTAACACGAAGGGCTGCATCGTCCTCCAGTGAATCGACTCTTTGGGTGACGAAACCGTATTCGTTTCCGTACAGCGCATAAGTGTGACTGCTGGAACCAGTATGTGAAAATATCGTCGTTTCGCCTGTATCGGGATCTATACCCGTGTTAAACCATACAGCTCGATCTAATGCACTATCTGCAATAGTTGAGTCTGTGCGTAAAGCAGCCGTATTGTCGCTACTTGAATCCCGATACATAATAGAGGGGGCGACAAGGCCGCCGTGAACCAGACTTAACATTGTGTACCCAGTGTATCCGTTGGCGCTTGTGTATGGTCCCGGATCGGGGCTGGTTTGCTCATTAAAGATTAATCTCGTATTGTCCTGGATCACCTCAGGCGCTATAATAATGTCGTCATCTATGGTGATAGGTGTACCCGCAAGCCCTCGTGTGTTGGTCGGCTCGATGGATGCCACGTTCCTATTGGTCAAAGCCAGACCTGAGTTGGCCGAAACAACGATATAAGTCTTACCGGATTCGATAGTTTTGGCCAATCTCCAGAAATTTTCTGGGGCAGTGAAGTCTGTAACACGCGCCGGATTAATCGGAGCCCAGTTCTGATCCCACAGAGATTTCTTTAACGTCAATGTTTTCAGTTGATCATCGTCTATACTTCTATCTGTATTAATAGTTAGCGTGCCACCTGTATGTTTTGGTAAGGGCTGGAATTCCTTACTGTTGAGCATTGCCAGTTTTCCGTCGTCTAGATTATAGAACTCCTGAAACAGTTTGGGTTCGGTTTCACCGTCGCTGAAGCGGATATTGACGGATGAGCGGTAGCCCGTATCCTTATAGTTTTGGTCTTTATCCCATTCGGCGGTCATATGCCCGAAGTTTACCTTATACGTCGACGATGTATTCGGGGATTCCTTCCAAGCGATTTTTACCGTCGCCACGGCTGGCTCCCCTGGGCTCACCGCGCCGCTTGCCGGGTTGAGTGTAACGCTGACGTCAACATCATCGTCGGGGTATTCGTGTGCGACGTTTGCGGCAGAGAAGTCAATGTTTGACATGTCCTTTGGCACGTTTACATCAAATTCGGTCTTGCCCGCGACATTGAAAACATCACCGCCGAAGTCAAACGATGTGAGCTTTGGCGACAAATCATCGAGCCCGAGATAGGCCTCCGGATTTAGTATGGCCCAATATGCTTCTTTTGGTGCACGACTGGAGTCGAATGGCAGCGGGTGACCCATCCTGCGCCAACTGTTATTATCAGCCACGCCCCAGAATGTAACACGTTCTATATTATCTGAGTACTTCTTATATAGCATGAACAGCTTGGCGTACAATTCCGCCTGCTCCTTCAATTGCGCCTCGGTAGGGGGAACGTCGGCTGCAGTGCCGTTGAATTGTACGTCGAGTTCAGTTATGCTGATCTCACACCCGGTTTCACTATATATCTTTAAAACTTCCTCTAAATTATCTACATTGAGTCGGAGGTTGTAATGCCCCTGTATTCCAATGCCCTCGATCAGTTTCCTGCCGTTTGCCTCAGGGTGTTCATTCGCGTATCTTTCGTTGAGCTCGTTGACCATTGAGGCAATCGCGATTGCTTTGTTGGCGAGTTCCTCGTCGTTAAAATCATTGTAATACAGAATTGCGTCCGGTGCAGCCTCACGCGCAAACAAGAAGGCATCATAAATATAATCCCACCCGTTTCCGCCGTTAGCGTAAGCTTCAAACCATCTGGACGGCCGTTCCATTGGATTAATGCCGGAGCGAAGTGCGTTCCGCCAGTCGGTTGGATTTTCCGGATTATCCCTCATTGCTTCATTAACAACGTCCCAGGCGTCGAGCTTATAAGGACCCTGGCTATAGTGCCCGGCGATTGTAGAAATATACCTTTTCAAGCTTTCCCTTGCCTCGGTATAATCCTGACCACTCGGCGGCCAGCCAACTGACTGATTATGCCACGCCAGCGTGTGTCCAATCGTATAGAAACCGTCGGCTTTGACTTGAGTTAACATGTTGTCGGCTGGTGTGAATGACGGATCGTTTGTTGGTTTGGACCATATGGAGTCCGGCTTCGTAGCGTTTTCGGGCGTCAGCGCGTTATAGTGAAACTTCATAAATTCATACTTCGCTACATCGGTTAAGTCGCGCGGGCTAACAGTATTGCCGATAAGAAAGTGGTCCTTATAGACTTCTTTCAGCGACACAACCTCTGCCGCTGAAGCATTGATAACCGGCAACGCGGTAGCGGGAAAAGAACTCAAGGTAAAAACCAGAGCTAAAAAATATGTCAGTAGATTTCTAGCTTTTTTCTTCAAAAAAAATCATTCCTTTCATAACTTTGATCTCTTCTTTTTTTGTTAAATTGGTGTTTTGATGGTACATCACTAATTGATACAATAGCTCATTCCATCCCATCATATTTTGGATTTATACGAATACTCTGGTTGATTATACATACCAAATACACCATGCCACCACTTACATTCTTGTACTCATGCACACACTCTCTAAAAATGTATTCCTGTTATCATATCCGTACATACACTCCCCCCTTCTGGTTTACGTAGTGTCAAAATACTAAATGAATTTTGACCTAAAACCTTTATTTTTCTGGCTTTCACCAGTTGTTCCTAACCTCCACCCGCAACGGCTGCAAATCTTTCAAGCTGCCTACTATAGGTGTTTCATCATATGATAGGTTGTTTTATTCCTTTGTAGTCTCCAGCTCTGAGTGGTGTTGTTTTGAGCTTTGGGAGTGCTATTTCCCCTGTCTTGTCCAATACAAGCAACATGTCCTTTGTCTTTCCGTCTGTTCATTCAGCCACCACGTTACCATTCGAGAGTTCAGGTTTTACAAATACAGTTTTAATAGAGGTGAAAATTCAATAGCGGCCTCCTCTTAAGTTTTGTAACCGTTATCATTTGGCCGAAACTAATTGTTTTATATTATAAAACTCCGTTCTCTTAATTGACGGGCGATTTTTCAGAATTCTTCTTTAAAGAGATTGGTTGTTTTATAATATAGAACTTTGTTTTATATTAAAAAATTATCTGCTTTCAATAATAGCCCGGTATCCAATTTGTGTCAATATTATTTTCTAAATTTTTCAATTATTCTTTCAATTGATATTCTGATTTTGGGCTTATTTTAAAGGAAAAAAACTCTTTCTTAGTGGTAGTTTTTTGTCAAAATTTTGAGCTAAGGGTCTAAAGGCTTGATATGAGCTTCCTAATATACCTCATAAAATGGTACCTCAAGTTTCCTTGCCGGACCCTTCACATCTTCATATTCATTACCCTCCAATACATCATTGGATAGCCTCTTCCTAAATTGAGCAAATAAAAAAACCCCTTTCATATCGAAATACGTAAAGAGGTTGAACGGTTTCTATAACAGTCTATCACGGTTTTTTAAGACAGCCTTACACAGTCTTTCCTTAGGCTGTGCGGAAACTGTATCGGAATATTAGCTGACAATCATCTACGACAACAATCGCCGTAAACCCTTGCAACTGTAAGCCTTTTTGGCGGGACCGCCTGGGAATCGAACCCAGCTGACCTGGCACGCAGGTCACAAGCGGTTTTGAAGTTAGAGGGAAGGTATCTTTATTGATTTCATCTAATTTTATCTAAGGATGAAAATTCTTGATTTTATTCACTTTTTAACTAGTCATTTATCATACTGGTTTTTCGAAAAAATTATAATCCCCTAGTAACAACTTTTGAATATCATGAGGGATTTTTTTTTCTGGTTAGTGATACTGCTCTCAACCATCGACTATCCTCTCTTTCATCTAAAAGCAATTTTAGTATAAAATCTTTTTCTTTTGTGGTTAAAATAGACCAACTATCAATGTAATTAGCCATTGAGATAGTAAGAAAATGGGTATCTTCATGATTTAAAAGTTGCCAAGTAAATAGTTCTCTTTGAGAACCATTATTTTGTGTAGCCTTAATAAGTGAACTTGAAACAGATAAAGCATATTCGGACAATAGTCTTGTGGAAAGATTATTATTAATCCAATCTATCCATGATTCTAGGATCTTTAAAATTAGTGTGTTTGATAGCTTTTTTAACAATTCGTTTATCGTAAAATGGAGATCAGACTCTTTAAATCTTATTGTAGGTAAGTTAGACAAAAATACTGGGAATATTTCCCCACCTCGATGTAATTTGAAGTACTGATATATTAAGGTTTTTTACTTTCTGATGTATCATAGTGATTTCTAAAATTGATGAGCGGCTTCTTTTTGCATATTAGGTAAGACATGAGTGTAGGTGTCCATTGTGATTCCTATTGTTGAGTGGCCTAGGCGCTCGGAGACAACCTTTGGATGCACCCTTTTCACAATTGTGCTGTAGAATCTATTCTTTTGGAGTATTTACTGCATTTGTCAACTGAATTACCAAATGCGGCTTCACTATGCCTTGTATATGGCCGCCGAACAAAGGGGTATTCGGGATGCCTATAAAAGAAAACTTTAAAATCCATGAAGTGGATTCGAAAAAAGGTGCATGCCCTCTTCCTCATTAACATTAACGTCGGTAAATCGGCCCGGGGGCAGGCACTTTTATTTTCGCTTTCCTGTTCAGCAGTCAAACGAGCATCTTCGTCTGTATCTAGCTTTTATAAAAAGTCTAGTAAATATTTCTTCAATTTTTCTTTTGTCATTTCATCTGCAAAAGAGGCTTCCACACTATTCAGGTAAATTAAGGTTATACTCTTCATTACTCATGGCAAACTAAATCACATTCCTTCGCCATCGTTGTATCTGAGACCGTCCTGTTGTCCGTATTTACAGTTACTTTAATTCCATCCTTATGAAAGTCGTAGATCGGATGCTCACTATTATACCTATTAAATGGACATTATTGACCAAAATTTGGGATAAAAAGATCTCTTGTAAAAGAGGTCTTTCCCACTCTCCTTGCAACTTTAAAATATGCTCTAATAAAATGTATTAAACATAATAAAAACTCCTATTGTAGAAGTTGCTGACCTTGTTTTGTTTCCTTCAACAAACAAGTCTTCTACAAAAGAGTTTTTGTAAATAAGTAAGCACTTTTCATAGTAAATATTAATTTCATGAACTGTTCACTTTTTCAATGGCTCAGACAGCTTGTTTCCCAAAAAAGTGAACTCCTTCATTACTACTTATTTGTTTAGTATTCATTTTATATTTAAACTTAAATTTAGGCTTTATGTATTATCACTCGAATACTTCCCTTCCTTATCCTCTATACTTGATCGTTAGTCCTTTTAAGAAGTTTCTGGCAAAATTGTCTAAGCATATTTTATAATTTTTATGTCCTTCTTTTCTTAAAAAAGCTCCGATTTCTCCTTTTGAAACGTTTAATCCAGCTTTTTTGAATATATCTATCATGTCCTCTGTTGTTAATGACATGGCGATTTTGATTTTCTTTAAAAGGATATTGTTTACGTTTGTATTATTTTCTATGGACGGTTCCGGCGTATTAGTTTGACCTGGTTTTGGCTCTTGTTTACCTCTTTTATAGATAATGAAGCCATTCAAAAAAGAATTTAACATACTATTCGTCAATTTTATTTGGCTGTCATTCTCTTCTTCATCATCTGACTTTTTAAGGATCTTTACCACCTCCGGAACGGAGACCTCTATTCCTCCAAGTTTAAAGATCTCTGCCATTTCACTATTTTTGATTTCTAACGCATATCTCAATCGGATTAATATGTCATTATTATCTATCATCTTATTTCCTCCTATTTTAAAATGGGCACTTCTCTTTATTGCAAAAGGACCCTTTTACTATCTTAAGTCTATCATCGCCGCAGCCTCACAATGAGTAGAGTACGGAAACAATCAATTTAATATGCTATAGCCCCTAAAGAAAGTATATGGATGGCACAAAAAAGCCGCACAGCATCCCACTATGCGGCAATCATATGTACATTTGGCGGGACCGCCTGGGAATCGAACCCAGCTGACCTGGCACGCAGGTCACAAGCGGTTTTGAAGACCGTGGAGGGCACCAGCACCCCAATCAGCCCCGTAAAGACTCTTCTTATTATAAGGGAAAAATGGGGCTGCTTTCAAGACTAATGCTTCCTTTCTTGTCGAAAAGGTGGACAAGGATTATAATAGGGACAGGAAATTAAGTGTGTAGGTGAATGCAATGCAACTTGAAGGCTGGTTTTTGTGGTTTATTTTATTCTGGGTTGTGGTTCTGATTTCGTTCTTTGCGATCGGCGGCTTTTTTATGTTCCGGAAGTTTTTAAAGCGGATGCCGAAAGAGGATGGGAAATCGGATTTGGATTGGGAAGAACATCATGTAAATGAAACACGTCATCTTTGGCAGCAGGAGGAAAAGGATTTGCTGGAGGATCTGGTAAGCCCGGTGCCTGAGCTGTTCAGGGATGTTGCGAGAATGAAGATTGCCGGGAAGATTGGCGAGCTTGCCTTAAAGGAAAAGGCAACAAAAATTGACAGGGATCTTGTGATTCGAGGATATATTTTAGCGACACCAAAACGGGATCATAAATTCCTGCGCAAAAAATTAACGGAAAAACAAATCAGTATGACGCCATATGAGCATTTGTTTTAGGCCATTTCGGGATACCGAAATGGTTTTTTATTTTTTATGTGGGTGTTTTGGTTTTGGCACCCTGTTGATTGGATCGGAAGGCGCAAGATGATTGAAAATGCATTTGCATTTTTTTCGTGCGGTGTCAATTCGATGATGCTTATTCAATGTCCTGCTGGAGAAGCTTTCCCAAGAGAGACCCCCGCAGGCGTGGAACCTAAGGAGGCTCCCGGTCCGCCCCCGGAAAGGGAGTGCCTGCAGCGGAATTAAGGGTCCAATGTAACAGAACCATTTTTAATAAATAGGAAAGGTTTTGAGGCAGTTGAATAGAAATTAGTAGTAACCCATTTTCCTAAAGGAGAAAAAATATGACCTCTAAAGCAATTTTCTTAAAACAAATGTCTGCCTGCCTCGATCAGCCCAATTGGTTTGTGCCATTTACTGCATCCGTAAATGGCCTTTCAGCAAAGGAAGCTTCCTTAAAATCCGGATCAGCCAATTCTATTTGGCAAATCGTAAACCATCTTACTTTTTGGAATGAACGGTACTTAATGAGGTTCAAAGAATTAACGCTGCCAGAAGCAAGCATCTCCAATGATGACACTTTTAGCAGTGATGCCTCTGTTTCAGAAGAGGAATGGCAGTCCGCTGTATCAGCTCTCAAAAAAGTAATGACTGAGTGGATAATTGCTTTAGAAGAATGCACTGATGAAAAGCTGCTTTCTTCTGCTTACAAGGAACCCGTTGAACCCTGGTCTTCAGTTATTGCCAATCTAACCATTCATAACGCTTATCATATCGGCCAAATAGTAGAAATTCGTAAAATTTATAGACTCTGGGATGCCAAAAATGGAGTTCACTAAGATTCCTAAAAAAAAGCCGCCGAGCCCATGCCCGGTGGCTTTCAATCTTATAATGTCGTCTTCGGATTCCCCGCCCCATAAAGCTCCTGATGCAGCTTGCGGTAATTCAAATACATCGCAATCCTCCACGGCACAATCATGGCAAAAGCAAGAATCCAAAACATGCCGCTCAGCTCACCATAGTCAATCGTTGAACTAAGCACCATTTTTCCAATAATCCGTACTACAAGCAATCCTATTAATATAAAAGCAAATGCTTTTGAACGCTTCAGGTAGATTTCGTTATCCCTGATTTCAAAGGAAGATGTTTTGATCAGCAGGATGGAGAACAGCATGCCGACTGCAGCTGCTTCCAGGATCTCCATTGGAGTCACGCGAAAATACGGGACCACAAACATGAGCGCACCAGTGCTCATGAAAATCGGCGGCAAGATGATTTTCTTGGCGGAAGCCGGTTTTTTGGCTGCTTTCATACGTACAAACATAACAGCAATGGCCATAAAAACGGCACCGATTGATGAAATTAATACAAAATCCATGCGATTTCATCCTCTGTTTCATTAGATTACTTTCCTATTATATCTTAATGGGCTTGATTTAGGTACATTAAAGACAAATGAATTAAAAAAGCCAACTCCATTTGATACCCGGACACATCCTTATGTCCAGGGTACCTGAGTCAGCTTCTTAGCTTAATACCCGATTGACTGCTTCCAGTACACGCCCTTCTTCAAAAGGCTTTACAATAAAATCCTTTGCGCCTGCTTCAATGGATTCAACCACTACCTTCTGCTGGCCCATTGCCGAGCACATAATCACTTTGGCGTTTGGAAAATCTTTTTTAATTTCCTTCATAGCATCCAGTCCGCTCATTTCCGGCATGGTAATATCCATCATAACGAGATCCGGCTCCAGGTTTCCATACAGCTCAACGGCTTCCCTGCCGTTCTCTCCTTCTCCCACAATCGCATGGTCGGCTTTTTTTAAAATGCTGCCCAGAGTGACTCTCATAAACTTTGCATCATCTACTATTAAAATTCTTGCCACGCTGTTTCCCCCTTGTACTGCATTGGAAGCTATATCTCTATTATACTTTTATCATAGTAAAGAATACCCAAAACACCAAATAATAAACCTGTTCATCCAGTAAAAAAGTGTGATTCCCAAATGAATACAACTATCCGCACTGAAAGAACACATCTTACAATATAGCGAAGTATCAGACAAATTTCAATTTAAAGAATACGACAAATTTCGACCGGACTATAGCCCTTTTTACTTATATCAAAAAAAGCAGCACATTCACAATTTGAATGTGCTGCTTAATTCTTAGAAACCAGTAAATCCTCCGAATAACGGTGATAAAATCGCAATAATTTTGGTCATCCAGTCAAAGAACAGGACAACACCCATTATCATCATTAACACACCGCCGATTTTCATAATCTTGACGCTGTTTCGTTTAATCCATTGCATCTTTCCAACAAAGAAGGAAAGGACAAAGAATGGAATTCCGAAGCCAAGAATATATGCAATCATATAGACCATAGCTGATCCTGGGTTAGCTGCAGCAAGAGAGATGACAGCTCCAAGAATCGGTCCTGTACACGGTGTCCAGCCGGCCGCAAATGCCATCCCGATTAAAATCGATCCAAGAAATCCAGCAGGACGGTTTTTAAACTCAAAACGCCTTTCCTTCATTAAGAATTCCGGCTTGATCACTCCCACTACAACCAGACCGAAGAAGAAAATAAAAATGGCCCCAAGCTGGCGGATCAAATCCTGATATTCATTAAAGAAGCGTCCGATAAACGTGGTTCCAAACCCAATTGCAATAAAGATTGCAGAAAAACCAAGCAGGAAGAAAAGTGTATGCAGCATGCTCCGCCTTTGCAGCATCGCATTCTCTTCCTTAATCTCCCCTACTGACATACCTGTAATATACGATAAAAACGCCGGATATAATGGCAGGCAGCAAGGAGAAATAAAACTCAAAAACCCTGCCCCCAACGCAATAAATACATTCAAATCTGTCATAATCACAACTCCTGATACACATTCATTCCTGTTTATTCTAACAAATACCATGCTAAAAAGATAATGGATAGACTGTGAACGTTTTGTGTCTTATTACCCTGGGAAGTAAAAAGTTAAATTTATAAAAATGCTGTGATAAAGCTCAAAAATGATCCTAGCACCCTGTTGATTGTAGCGGAAGGTGCGAGACTCCTGCGGGAGAAGCGAGTCAAAGGGAGACCCCACAGGCGCGAATGCGCCGAGGAGGCTCCCTGACCGCCCGCGGAAAGCGAGCACCTGTAGCGGAAATCAACAGGCCAAGCCAACAGAGACATTTTTTATGTAAAGGCAATTTAATATACAAGTATTAACTGGAAAATCCCTTACAGCTCTGGAAATATCCCTAAACAAGCTCTATAATAAACCATATTAATTTTCAACCTAAAACATGTTTTTTAATGTAAATGTTATTAAACTTTAAACGAACTTTCTTTTGAATTTATTACCATAATTCGATATACTAGTTAATATCTTAACAATTTCTGTTATTATCTTTCAGCATTTGACATGGAACATAATTGGCAGCTGAATTTTACATAATGTCACGAGAAACCACCAGAGAGGAATTATTGGCCATGTGTAAACAAGAACTGCTTACATTGATTGAACAGAAGAGGACTGAATTAATTCAAGTGGCCATGACAAGCGGCTTAAACTCTTCGGCGGCAATCCGGTACAGCCAGGAACTTGATGCCCTATTAAATGAATACAATCGAATCTTTATTAAAAAAGTGCAGACCCATTAAAAAACAGCCTAGCGTTTAATGCAGGCTGTTTTGCATTTTATTTTCCCAACTAAATCCTCTACTATATTGATTAACCATCGTTCACTTTAATGGTATAACCCTCCTTGGACATTATCCAGAGATGAATTAAAAAGCTTTATAAATGAAAAAGGGATATCCTCAAATGTTTTAGTGCCTGAGGATGGAGAATCCTATTCATTTTAAATTAAAAAGGCGTGTGGCCTTTCACAGGTCTTTTCCCATTTATCAGCCAACTGCATCCTCCACTTTTTCAGCAGATCCATTCTGCAGCAGGTACATTTTATGATACAAGCCCCGTTTGGCAAGCAGTTCCTGATGTGTGCCTCTTTCGACAATCTCCCCTTGATGAAGAACAAGAATCAATTCTGCATCCTGAATGGTAGAAAGGCGGTGAGCAATCGCAATGGTCGTCCGGCCCTTCCGCATTTTCTCCAAAGCGATTTGAATTGCTTCTTCCGTTTCCGTATCAATATTTGCTGTTGCTTCATCCAGCACCAATACCTTAGGATTGGCCGCAATCGTCCTCGCAAAGGCGATCAGCTGCCTTTGTCCACTGGAAAAAGTAGAGCCCCGCTCCACCACCTGATGTTCATACCCATCTTCCAATTTATTAATGAACGTATGCGCCTGAACAAACTGGGCAGCTGCTTCAATCTCTTCATCGTTCATATTCTCATTATGAAGCCTGATGTTATCCTTGATCGTTCCGTAAAAAAGGAATGGATCCTGAAGAACGAGCCCCATCTTCGTCCGGAGTTCATCCTTTGGATAGGATTTAATGCTTTTTCCATCAATGAAGATATCACCGCGTTCAAATTCATAGAAGCGCATCATCAAATTGATGATGGAGCTTTTCCCGCTGCCTGTATGGCCAACGAGGGCAACGGTTTCGCCCGGCTTGGCTGTAAAAGAGATATTTTTCAAAACATCCCGTTTGCCGTCATAGGAGAAGCTCAGGTTTCTAAACTCAATTTCCCCATCCTTAATTTCGGCAGCGTTTTTATCCTCTTGAGCTGGTGCAAGCTCCTTTTCATCCAATAGTGCAAAAGCTCTGGAAGCCGCGATGATGGCCTGCTGATACATGGAGAGTCTCATCATAATCTGATTCACCGGCTCAAAGAATCTGTCCAGATAGCTGACAAACGCATAAAGCACCCCGATTTCAATGGGACTATTAAAAGAAGAAATCCCAAAGAAGCTCAGTACTATGATGAGTGCCAGCACATACACAAGATCGATGGCAGGCCTTAGCAGCAAACCATCCATTTTGATATTCCTCATCCCGGCATTATAATGCTGCTCATTAATATCGCCGAATTCCTTCCTCAGCCTTTTTTCCTGCCTGAACACCTGAATGATGGACATCCCCTGCAGACTTTCGCTTAGCTTTGCGTTCAGCTGGCTCAGTTTTTCCCTTAAATCCTTATAAAAAACTGAACTATATTTCCGGTAGGTTCTCATGATCATAAAGAGGATTGGCAGGATCACCAGACAAAACAACGCAAGCTTAACATTCAAAATAAACATCGCCACAAATATGCCTGTCAGGAGGAAAGCTCCCTGAATAAACGTGACCAATACACTTACGAACATATCTTTGATTGCCTCTGTATCGTTGGTCACTCTTGAAACAAGGCTTCCTGCAGGCGTTTTATCAAAATATTTTAAGCCCAGCGACTGCACTTTCGAAAAGACGTCAACCCGCAGCTGCTGGATGATTTTCAAAGCGATTTCCTGAAACTTTAGCAGCTGAAAATATGATACAAGCACATTCATGATTTGAATGCCCAGGTATCCAGCTCCCAAAGCAAATAACGGCTCAAACACAATGTTTCTTGGTGTCAAATAATCATCGATAAAGATTTTTACCAGAATCGGCCCCAGTATGTCTCCTATCGTCGTTAACAGGAGCAGACTGAAGGCGAGCAGAATCGTTTTCTTATGCGGCTTTGTATAAGAGAGCAACCTGAACAGAACCTTGCGCTGCTCTTTTCCTTTCATAACTGGTGTTTTTTCCATTCTCTTATCCCCCATGCTCCACAAGCTCTTCCAGCTGCTGGCGCAGATACATATTCTTATACCAGCCCTCTTCAGCCATCAAATCTTCATGCGTGCCCCGCTGCAAGATTTTCCCTTCATCCAGCACAATAATGAGGCTGGCATGCTGGATTGCACTCAGGCGGTGAGCAGTAATGATCGTTGTTTTGCCTGCCCGCTCTTTTCTTAATGAAGTAAGAATCGCTTCCTCTGTTTTGGCATCGACAGCAGAAAGGGAGTCATCCAAAATCAATACCTCTGGATTCATTAGCAATGCTCTCGCAATGGAGATCCGCTGCTTTTGCCCGCCGGAAAGGGATACCCCTCTCTCGCCGACGACCGTTTGATATCCATCCGTAAATTCGAGAATATCCTCATGAATATTGGCGAGCTTAGCTGCAGCATAGACCTCTTCAAGCGCTGCATCCGGCTTTGTAAAAGCAATATTTTCTGCAACAGATGCCGAAAATAAAAAGTGCTCCTGCGGTACATAGCCAACTGCTTCCCTCAGCTTCTCCATTTTATAACGGTCAATTGGATGACCAGCAAACAGGATTTCTCCTTTATAGCCTTCAAACTCGCGGATTAAAAGCTTCAGCAGAGTTGTTTTACCCGCGCCTGTTTTCCCGACAATGCCGAGAGTCTCGCCTCTTTGCAGCCTAAAATGAACGTCCTTAAGCAATGCTTCATTTTCTCCCGGATAAGCGAATTGCTCAATTTTGTACTCAAGATCTCCGCTTGGAACTTCATTGATACCAGACTGATCATCTTTAATATCGATTTCTTCTGCAAGCAAGGAGTAAACACGATCATACGAGGCTCGGCCTCTCTCCACGATATTGAACAGCCAGCCAAATGCCAGCATCGGCCAAATTAGGAGTCCAAGATAAGTCGTAAAGGAAACAAGCTGCCCGATCGTCAATTCTCCTGCCAATACATATTTGGCTCCAAACGCGATCGATAAAAAGAATGAGATCCCGACAATGATCGAGATGGTTGGGTCAAATAAAGAATCAACTCTGGCTACCGAAATATTTTTTTGAACCACATCTTCAGACTGCTTGCGGAAATCTTCAATATCCTCTTTTTCCTGTCCAAAAGTTTTAATGACTTTAATCCCTGAAATGCTCTCCTGCGTTTTATCATTTAAAGATGAAAATGCCTCCTGCGCCTTGTGGAATCGCTTATGCAGAAGCGTCCCATACCAGCTTGTTAGCAGCGCCATAAACGGCATTGGAATCAAACTGATAAGCGTAAGCTTCCAGCTGATGGTCGTTGCCATGGCGATAATAACGAAACCGCCTGTCGCAAGGGAATCCACAAATGTAAGAACTCCTGCTCCCGCAGTCTGCTGAATGGCCTGAAGATCGTTTGTCGCATGCGCCATCAGATCGCCAACACGCTTTTTCTGGTAAAAAGACTGCGACATTTTCGTAAAATGATGAAAAAGCTTGTTTCTTAATAATTTGGAAAGCTTTACCGCCGATCCAAAAATCATAATGCGCCAATAATAACGAAGCACATACATCATGAGTGCCACAACAGCTAGGAGCCCAATCCACATCAAAAGCGATTGTCCTGTCAGCTCGCCATTTTTAATCGAATCGACCACAATTCCGACTACTTTAGGCGGAACCAGCTGCAGGAGCGCCACAAACAACAGCAGAATAATCCCGTTTACATACGATTTTCTCTCCTGTTTGAAAAACCACATCAAATCCAAAAATACCTTCATAACTTATCCTCCGAAAATGCATCACATGATAATAGCTTAAATAGTTTAACAAATATTGCAAAAATAAGGAAGATTTTTTATTACCAAGAAAAAAGCACCCCTTGAGGATGCTTTACTGCCCTAATGCTTCGATTCGATTTAGGAGGCTTGTCACTTCATTTATTGTGCTAAACAGTTGGGAGTTCTCCAGCTTATCCAAAGCCAGGTTCCCATTCTCCAACACTTTATTTATCTCTGCCAGAAGCGCTTCATTTTGATTCACCAATTCCTGATGGATATCCTCGGCCAAGGTCGGGATATCCTTTAGTGCAATAAATTCTTCTACATCCTGTTTAAGAGTGAACAGCCGGTCCTCAAGTTCTTGTTTTAATGCTGGATCAGAAGCTGCCTCTTTAATCAGTTGCGGTGCCTCTTCAGCAAAATTATTTAAGGTATTGATATGCTCTGTCGCCTGATTAACATAGTCGATGGAATTATTCACTTCTCCAAGAAACGAACATCCGCTTAATAACATGGTAATGGCAAGAAGCCCAGTTAGGAGGTATTTTTTCATCCGCTTTTCCCCTTCTTGATTTCGTCATAGTCTATATACGTATTATATTTAAAGAAGGTTTCGTGGAAAGCATAAAAAACCACTTTCCTGTTTTCCAGAAAAGTGGCCTTTGATGGGATGCTTGTCCCTGATTACTTGCCAGTCTGCTTGTTCATGGCATTCATCATTTGGTTGATCTTCTTTTGTGATGGCTTCATGCCCATTTGCATCATCATCATTTTTAACATTTGTTCGTTAATTGGCGGATTTTTCTCTAGGTAGCTCATCATGTATTTTCGAGCAATGAAAAATCCTAGTGCTACACCAGCAAGAAGCGCCAGTATACCGACTAGAATATAAGTCCACATAAATACTTCCTCCTTCATGTTGTCTATCATACAGTGTACTAGACCAAAGGTTATTATACAATATTTGCTTCATTTTTTCTCTTATTTTAGACGAATTTTCTTTCTTTAATCGGTTTTAGCCACCCGTATCTCTGATGCTGAACGTCAACAGCCAGGAAGGAAGACTCGCTTTTTCGCAGCACCTCAAAAAATACCGTCTCAGCCTCATAGCTGCCAGTGGCTTCTAAAACCAAACACCGGTCAAACACTTCGAGCTTCGCCTTACTTTTTTTATTCATCTCTATATAGTATGCACTTTTTTCTATGAAAAAGTCCTTTTTCCTTTGAAGTTGCTGGTGAATATATTGATGTAACCGTAACCCCGGGATTGGTTTTGTGACAAAATCGATCTGTTTTGAAAGAATAGACTTCATTTCACCGGACGAATGCTCAAACTCCTCAAACAACTGAAAAAACATACGCTCTCTTCCAAAATAATGGGACGCAAATTCATCTTCTATTAAATACAGTTGATAAGCTCTCATTCGGCCCCTCCTTCCGGGACTATCCATTTCTTTCAATTATAAGGAAACAAAGGTAAGGAATCTGTCTGAAGATGTCAAAAACTATCACTAATTTTGTCGAATGGGAACATTATGAGGATTCTTAGTGGGAGATTAACATTCTTTACTGATGTTTCGACTTCTTTATTAAGTGCATAAAAATTTACATTTATTTTAGCTTTTTCCCTGTTTTAATATCGGATAATCCTGTTTAGTGGGGAATACTGTGATTTTTTCTCAGTATACTCTTTCTTCGGGATATTAAAATTGCTGCTTTGTATTATGGTATATCTTCTTTGACGACCAGATGCTTTGGCTTCTTACCAATTTGGGCTTCATGAAGGCTCTATGACGACGATTTTCTTTATCTTCTTACCATTTTGGTTGCCATGAGCGCTCTTTGACGACCATTTTCTTTGGCTTCTTATCATTATGGTTGCTATAAACACTTTTTGACGACCATTTTCTTTGGCTTCTTATCATTATGGTCGCTATAAACACTTTTTGACGACCATATTCTCTGGCTTCTTACCATTATGGTCGCCATAAACACTTTTTGACGACCATATTCTCTGGCTTCTTACCATTATGGTCGCCATAAACGCTCTATGACGACCATTTTCCTTGTCTTCTTATCATTATGGTCGCTATAAACACTTTTTGACGACCATATTCTCTAGCTTCTTACCATTATGGTTGCCATAAATGCTCTATGACGACCATTTTCATTGGCTTCTTTCCAATATGGTCGCCATAAGCACTCTATGACGACCATTTTCCTTGTCTTCTTCCCAATTTGGTCGCCATGAACGCTTTATGACGACCAAATTCTCTGGCTTCTTCCCAATTGAGTCGCCATAACCAATCTTTGACGACCATATTCTCTGGCTTCCTACCAAGTTGGTCGCTATAAACAATCCATGGCGACAATTCTCACTGTCATCCTCCAAATATAGTCTGCATGAACAAAGTCCAGCCTAGATCGAAAAAAGGAAGAGCTTTTCAGCTCTCCCTGTAAAGTCATTTATTAGTCTTGCAGCAATGCTTTTACGCGTGCAACCACATTGTCTACTGTGAAGCCGTATTCTTCCATGATCTTTTCGCCTGGTGCAGAGGCACCAAATGTATCGATGGCAAGAACATCGCCTTCGTCTCCAGCGTAGCGGTGCCAGCCAAGAGAAGATCCCATTTCGATGGCAAGTCTCTTCTTGACATCCTTTGGAATGACGCTTTCTTTGTATTCTTTGGATTGAGCTTCGAAGCGGTCCCAAGCAGGCATGCTGACTACAGATGCATGGATGCCTTCGCCTTCAAGCGCTTTTTTTGCTTCAACAGCCAGGCTAACTTCTGATCCAGCAGCAAGCAATAGTACATCTGCTTTGTCATTTGAAGCCGGTGAAACAACATAAGCACCTTTCTTAACGCCTTCGTATGCCGCTGAATCTGTTCCTTTTAATGTAGGAAGGTTTTGGCGAGTCAATACTAAAGCAGTTGGCTTGTTTGTTGATTCGATTGCTGTTTTCCAAGCAGCTGCTGTTTCGTTTCCGTCAGCAGGGCGGACAACAGAAATGTTTGGCATAGCGCGCAAGGCAGCAAGCTGTTCTACAGGCTCATGTGTAGGACCGTCTTCGCCAACTGCAATACTGTCATGTGTAAATACATACGTGACAGGCAGATTCATTAGTGCAGCCAAACGGATTGCCGGGCGAAGGTAATCAGAGAATACGAAGAATGTTCCTCCGAATACTTTTAATCCGCCATGAAGGGCCATCCCATTTAATGCAGCACCCATAGCAAATTCACGGACACCGAACCAGATATTGCGGCCTTCAAATGATTCCGATGTAAAGTCGCCAGTGCCTTTGATCATTGTTTTGTTGGATCCTGCAAGGTCAGCAGATCCGCCAAAGAATGAAGGAAGGTTTTGTGCGATTGCATTTAATGCTTCTCCAGAGGAAGCGCGGCTTGCAAGGCTCTTTCCTTCTTCATAAACAGGAATATCTTTATCCCATCCTTCAGAAAGCTCGCCTTTGATTGCCTGCTCCAATTGCAGGCCAAGTTCAGGATGCTTTTCTTTGTACTGTGCGAAAAGGTCTTCCCATTCCTGCTGCTTTTTAGCACCATTCTCTGCTACTTGCTGTTTGAAGTGATCGTATACTTCTTGTGGTACATGGAAGTCCTCTTCAAAAGTCCACTTATAAGCTTCTTTAGTCAATTTAAGTTCATCAGCACCAAGCGGAGCGCCGTGAACATCCGACTTACCTGATTTATTAGGAGAACCGTAGCCGATTACTGTTTTTACTTCAATCATAGTTGGACGATCTTCGTCTTGTTTCGCTTCCTCGATCGCTTTAGCGATTTCATGAAGGTCATTGCCGTCTTCAACTCTTATGTACTGCCAGCCATAAGACTTGAAGCGCTGTTCTACACTCTCAGAGAAGGATTTATCCAAATCTCCATCAAGTGAAATATCATTTGAATCATAAAGAACAACTAGTCTTCCAAGCTTTAAATGGCCTGCAAGTGAGGCAGCTTCCGCAGAAACACCTTCCATAAGGTCTCCATCTCCGCAAATGCTATATGTATAGTGATCAACCAAATTATAATTGTCTTTATTGTACGTTGCAGCCAGGTGGCGTTCAGCCATAGCCATACCAACCGCCATTGCAATACCCTGTCCTAATGGGCCAGTTGTTGCATCTACACCAGGAGTGTGCCCGAATTCCGGGTGGCCAGGAGTCTTGCTTCCCCATTGTCTGAACTGCTTAATATCTTCCATTGATACATCATAACCTGATAAATGTAAAAGGCTATATAATAACATGGATCCATGTCCCGCTGAAAGGACGAAACGGTCACGGTTGAACCATTCTGGGTTTTTAGGATTGTGGTTCATGAAGCGTGTCCAAAGTGTATAAGCCATTGGCGCAGCTCCCATTGGCATGCCTGGATGGCCGGAATTCGCCTTTTCAATGGCGTCGATTGATAAAGTACGAATGGAACTGATGGATAGTTCATCTGTTTGATTAAACATTCAATACATCCTTTCGAGAGTAATTCTTACTCTATTTATATTATCGGGTGTCTGTTTTTTTCACAACCAATTGGGTCAGGAAAAAGACAAAAAAAGCCGGTTTGTTACTATTTTGACACAAAAAGACCCGGCATATGTAAAGAAAAGCGGAGATAGCCGGCAAATTATGCCAAGGTGGTCATCTCCGCTTTCTATTAAAAGAAGGAATACAACTGAATGTGTATCCCTTGCAATTATGATATTAATGAAGGCGGTTTTTATTTTGAAGATCTTTCAGTTTTTTAGGGGTTACGTCATTGCCCTTAGGATCAACGACCGTTACGCCTTTTAACGTATTTAACATCGAAGAGCGGAATGTCTCCAAATATTCTCTGCGGAGTGAAGATTGCTCCTTCGCTTCTTCTTCTGTTAAACGGGATTCTTTCGCCTTCTTTGCCAGTGCGTTAATTCGAGCAAGTTTTTCTTTTGGCAGCATGCTTAAGCTCCTTTATATCAAAAGTTAACCTTTGGATAATCTAAAAGAAAGTTTGGTTACACTACAAGTTTCACCAATTATAAATATTGAAACTCAAATGCCATCATACTAAAAAAGAGCACTTTTGACAAGAAAAGTGCTCTACTCTGCTAATGAATCAACATATTCTTTATATCTTCTATGTACGGTTGCTTTTGATATATTGTAGCCGAATCCCCTTAACGTTGCTGCGATTTCGGCGAAGGTGAGATCGTTTTTTCGAAGCCGGACAATTTCATCGATTGGGACTTCGATCCTTTCCCTGCCGGCATTGACTCCTTGATTACTAAGATTTTTCTCAGGATGGTATCCTTTTTCTACCGCTCTTTGCATACCCCGTTTAATTTTAATATTATGAAGCTTTCTTTGATACTCTTCTACCATTCCGACAATGCTCAATACCATGGAGTCCGATTCCGATAGCTGAAGCTTGCCGTAGTTGGAAATGCTGTAAAGCTGGACCTCTTCTTTAAAGATACAATGGAGGATGGCAATCTTGGCATTGCCGCGCCCAAGCCGTGTCTCATCCTGGATCAGAACTACATTAATATCCTTTTCTTTTATTAAATCCAGAAGCTCAAGTATCCCGTCTCTTTCTAAATCGTATCCGCTCGCCTGGTCGCGAATAACTTTCACCACTTCAAAACCATTCTCTTTTGCCAGGTTCAATAGCTCCTCTTCCTGTCTGGAGAGAGAGGTTTCCTGCGTTTCTTTAGTTGTGCTTACCCTGCAGTATATAATTGCTTTCATAATTTCTCCTTTAACTATTTGAGTTCAGAACTGGCAAGCTCGGTAAATGGCTGCCCTTCCGCAGCTTTAACAGGGATAACAATTTCATCACCTGGAAATATTCTTCCTCCGGCAATTCCATTGTTTTGTTCTACCCAGTTAATAAATTCATCTGCTGACAGTGAATGTTCAGCTGAGAAATCTTCAGCGATTTCCCAAAGGGAGTCACCTTCAGATACAGTAACTTTAACAAACTTTTCACTATCCGGCGTTTCCATTTGCAAAACTAATATTAATGATGCTGCCAAGCTTAAAATGAATAGAATAATAGCATAAGAATAAGAATCCCACAATTTTTTCAACATTATTAAACACCTCTGTTAGAATATATGTTCGCATTTGATGTTTTTATTATAGACCGAACACTTGTTTGATGTCAACGAAAATTCGAACTTATGTTTGTATCACCTGGTAATTGATGCTATAATAAAGACAAAGAAAATCATACGAGGTGCGTTAAAGATGGTGAAATTATCAAAAAGGCAGCAAGATATATTGGAATTTATAAAAGAAGAAGTAAAACTAAGAGGCTACCCGCCTTCTGTTAGAGAGATAGGAGAAGCAGTTGGGCTTGCTTCCAGCTCTACTGTCCACGGCCATCTCGCAAGGCTCGAAAGCAAAGGTTTGATCCGCAGGGACCCTACTAAGCCGCGTGCCATTGAAATTTTAGATTTGGACGAGTCTTCGCACATTCCAAAAGTTAGCGCAGTAAACGTGCCGATCGTTGGTAAGGTTACTGCCGGCCAGCCGATTACCGCGATTGAAAATGTGGAGGAATACTTCCCTCTCCCAGAAAGGCTGGCTCCAGCTGACGAGCATGTATTCATGCTTGAAATTATGGGAGAAAGTATGATTGAGGCTGGAATTCTGGATGGTGACTATGTAATCGTTAAGCAGCAAAGCACAGCTAATAACGGAGATATTGTTGTTGCCATGACTGAAGAAGACGAAGCGACCGTTAAACGATTTTTCAAGGAGAAAGATTATGTTCGCCTCCAGCCTGAAAATTCTACGATGGAACCTATTATCCTTCGAAATGTATCCATCCTTGGCAAGGTAATTGGAGTATATCGACATATTCATTAATAGACTTTCAAAAAGCAAGCATTTATGTTTGCTTTTTATTTTTTGAAAAATACTGATTATATACAGTTCTTATTACCTGATCCTATGAATAAAATCATACGATAGTACCAGTTACTTCTTACTTGGAAGGAAGTTACAGTAAAGTTTAACTATTTTATTTTCAGAAAATTCGGTATTTTTATGCATACTAATTTATACCATCTCCCTATATAATGGTAATACACCGAGAATCAACCTAAGGTCGCTTGTCCAAAATCTCGACTTTAGGAGTGTGAAGAAAATATGTTTTTGAACATTACCTTCGCTTTGTTGATTGGTGGGCTGGTCGGTGTCGTTGGACATATTCGGAAAGAAGGCAAAATGGTAAAACCCCGGAGGACAAAGAAATTCATCTACCTGGGGGTCTTGGAAGAAGTAATCATGGGGGCTTTAGCGGCTGTTTTTTTGGTCGTATCTTCAGATCCTGACTCTACCTTAAAGATTGTACTCCTTTCGGTTATTGCAGGATTTGGAGGAGATGCACTGCTGACATGTCTCGATTTCTTAAAGATCAGACATAAAGAATAGAGATTGGCAGAAAGAGTTCATATAGACAAAACCTCGTTCTTCATCGAACGGGGTTTTTTGTGTGACTGCATTAAACTGTTTTGCGTTTGTATTACAAATCCCGGTAAAGTATGATTTTTCCGCCAATTTATGATATTATTTCATCTGGGCAAATTCCATGAAAGTGGGAGACGCAAAGCCACGGGCCTAAAACGATTAAAGTCATGGCAGCCGGGCTGCTTATAAGACAATTCATACCAGAACAATTTGCCTAAATCAGCTATGAGAAGGGTGAAAAATGATTTATCCAACAGTGCTTAGCAAGGAGTCGAACTTGGTGCACATCGTAAAGGATCAAAACAGCTGTGTATGCGGATTTACATACAATGCCTTTACAACTTTCACCAAAAAGGATCTTAAAAAAATAAAATTCAAACCGGAAAAGGTTATCACCTGTCCGAACTGCAAATCCATCATTCAGTGATGGATTTTTTATATATTAGGCTATATTAAAGTTTGTTGTTAATGGCACTGCGTTTTGTAGCTTGAGGAGTGAAAACGCACTCGCATATTCTTCATGTGGTATTTATTCGGGGATGTATAATTCATTGACCCCTGCGAGAAGCGTGTCAACGGGAGACCACAGACGCGAATGCACCTAGGAGCGTCAGACCGACCGCGGAACGCGAGCTCAGTGAACGGAAATCACCACTCAAGCTTAACCGCACAAAAAAGCCTCGGCACTGAGGCCAAGGCTTGACTGATTATTAATACATGCTCAGATACTGCTCGCGCTCCCATGGATGCACTTGCGTACGGAACATATCCCACTCGATTTCTTTTGCTTCAATGAAGTGTTCGAAAATATGATCGCCAAGAGCAGAAACGATTACTTCGTCATTTTTAAGTTCTTCAAGGGCAGCTGCCAATGTTGCTGGAAGATCCTTGATCCCTTCTTCTACACGCTCTTGCTTGTTCATTACATAGATGTTGCGGTCAACTGGTGCTGGAGGAGTCAATTTGTTCTTGATTCCATCAAGTCCAGCTTTTAATAACACAGCCATAGCAAGGTATGGGTTCGCAGCAGGGTCAACACTGCGGACCTCAACACGAGTACTTATGCCGCGGGAAGCCGGAATACGGATAAGCGGTGAACGGTTTTGAGCAGACCATGCAACATAGCAAGGTGCTTCATAGCCAGGAACCAAACGCTTATAAGAGTTAACGATTGGGTTTGTTACTGCTGTAAATGCTGTAGCATGATTGATGATGCCTGCGATAAAGTGACGTGCGTCATCACTAAGTTGAAGATCGCCAGTTTCGTTGAAGAATGCATTTTTTCCATCCTTGAATAATGAAACGTTACAGTGCATACCAGAACCGTTCACACCGAATAGTGGTTTTGGCATAAATGTCGCATGCAGGCCGTGCTTGCGGGCAATTGTTTTAACAACAAGCTTGAACGTCTGGATTTGATCACATGCTGTTAAAGCATCTGCATATTTAAAATCGATTTCGTGCTGGCCAGGAGCAACCTCATGGTGGGAAGCTTCAATCTCAAAGCCCATTTCTTCAAGTTCAAGCACTATGTCGCGGCGGCAGTTTTCACCAAGGTCTGTTGGTGCAAGGTCGAAGTATCCGCCGTTATCATTTAGCTCTAGAGTCGGCTCTCCAGCAGGATCAAGCTTGAATAAAAAGAATTCTGGTTC
The DNA here is from genome assembly GCF_058145115.1 of Cytobacillus sp. C11.1. Lineage (NCBI taxonomy): Bacteria > Bacillati > Bacillota > Bacilli > Caryophanales > Bacillaceae > Cytobacillus > Cytobacillus sp. C11.1. Next base: position 4,153,007 of record NZ_CM176935.1, read on the forward strand.
AGGTCCAAGATTGAAATCTGTGAAGCCTAACTCTTCCATTTCACCTAGAATACGTTTTAAATTGCTGCGAGGGTCACCTAGGAATGGAGTTCCATCCGGATTGTAGATATCACAGATCAAACGCGCAACTTTTCCTTTTTCCGCTGTCCAAGGGAATACCACCCATGTATCAAGGTCAGGATATAAATTCATATCTGATTCTTCAATACGTACGAAGCCTTCGATAGAAGATCCGTCAAACATCATTTTGTTATCAAGCGCTTTTTCAAGCTGGCTGATTGGAATTTCAACGTTTTTAATTGTTCCTAGAATATCCGTAAACTGTAAACGGACAAATTTTACGTTTTCTTCTTCTGCAATGCGTTTAATATCGTCTTTAGTGAACTTAGCCAATGGTATTTCCTCCCTTAAATTTACATGAGTGTTTTTTATTTATTAATGGAAAAAGCGGTGCATGTTGCCTTGACGCAGTGATGAACGATTGAATCGGCCAGCCTGCACAATTTCTTTGCGAAGGAGTTTCCGGATTTCTTCATCAGAAAGATCGCGTCTCGCTTTATCTTCTTGCTTCTTCATATTATCTGATATTGCTTGCTGTTCTTTTACGAAAAATAGCTGTTTGATCCCGGCCATGTTGACACCCTGGTCGATTAAGTCTTTAATCTCCAAAAGTACATCAATATCGTTTAAGGAAAAAAGTCTTCTATTTCCGTCAGTTCTAGCTGGAGAAATTAATTGGTGCTCTTCATAGTAGCGTATCTGCCTCGCGGTCAGATCGGTTAGCTGCATGACAGTACCAATTGGGAAAAGCGGCATGGAACGTCGAATTTCACTTCCAGTCAACTATTTCTCCCCCTTTTCATTACTTCTTGTGATTATTATATGTAATGTAAGATAATCTGTCAACTGGATGTTAGCTTTTATTACATGTTTTTTTCAAAAAATTTTTGTTTTTGTTTTTTTATATAATTTCCATGCTTAATAACAAAAATTTTCAAATAGAAAAGGACAACTAACTAGGTAGCTGTCCTTCTTTATATTCACCTATTCTATTTCAATTAAACCTTTTTCCAGTAAACGGTTTAATGCAATGCAGACTGCCATCTTCACATGCGAATACGTCAGCCCGCCCTGCACATACGCTACATATGGGGGTCTGATTGGCCCGTCAGCCGTTAATTCAATGCTGGCTCCCTGGATAAATGTACCTGCAGCCATGATGACATCATTTTCATAGCCAGGCATGTATGCCGGGTAAGCTGTGACATGGGAATTGACAGGAGAGGCAAATTGAATCGCCTGGCAAAATGCTACCATTTTATCTTTGTCATCAAATTGAACGGACTGAATAAGGTCGGTTCTTTTGCTATTCCATTTTGGATAGGAATTCATGCCAAGGCGCTCAAGCATCGCTGCGGTAAAAACCGCTCCTTTAAGTGCCTGGCCAACCACATGCGGAGCCAGGAAGAAGCCCTGGTACATTTCCTGAAGGCTGTATAGGGATGCACCGGCTTCCGCCCCTATTCCAGGTGAAGTCATCCGGTATGAGCAGGCCTCGACCCATTGCTTTTTCCCGACAATATAGCCGCCCGTCTTGGCAATGCCGCCGCCTGGGTTTTTAATGAGCGACCCTGCCATCAGGTCAGCTCCAACATGGCATGGCTCCCGGTCTTCCACAAACTCCCCATAGCAATTGTCTATAAAGACTACTGCGTCAGGCTTAATTTCTTTTACAAATCTGATCATCTCATTAATTTGTTCAATTGTAAAAGAAGGCCTGGTCGCATACCCTTTGGAGCGCTGAATGCCAATCATTTTTGTATTCGGCTTGATTGCACTTTGCACGGCTGGGTAATCGATGCTTCCCTCTTGGGTTAACGGCACGCTATTGTAGCCTATGCCAAATTCTTTTAATGAGCCGTTCCCAGTTCCACGAATCCCGACAATCTCTTCTAATGTGTCGTATGGCTTGCCGGTTATATATAGCAATTCGTCACCCGGTCGCAGTACCCCAAAAAGGGCAATGGAAATGGCATGTGTGCCCGAAATGATTTGCGGCCGAACCAGGCCGGCTTCCCCGCCAAACACTTCTGCATATATCTCTTCAAGCGTATCTCGGCCGATATCATCATATCCGTAGCCTGTCGATGGAGTGAAATGCGAATCGCTTACTTTATAATTTTGGAAGCTGTTTAAAACGCGGAATTGATTGTCATCAATTCGCTGGTCTATGCTTTGCAGTACTTCTGAAATTTGTTGCTCCACTTCTTTTACAATTGGCTGGAGCTTTTCCCCCTGTGATAACTGTTGAAACATGGTGTTCTCCTAACTATACGGTATATTTCGTTAAAGGCCCTGAAATTGCATGATCCTCAAGATAGTAGCCTTTGCAAACATATAATTCCTTTTCTTCATGGAAGCTTAATTCGCGCATAATGGTTTCATTCTTGAGCTGGGAAAGAAGCTTCCCTTCTGTTGAAGGCACTTCAACATGATAGTGCTTCATCATCCCCAGAATCATTTGCTCAATTTTCCGCTTTAAATCATTGCGGTCCTCTTCCTCGAAGGCACTTATTTGGATGGTTTCGGTTTTAGCTGTCGGAACAAAATCAGGATGCCTTAAATCTCTTTTATTATATACCGTCAATTGCGGAATTTTATCATTTTCCAAATCTTCTATTAGTTTATTGACTGTCTGCTCGTGCTGGAAATAGTCCGGATTGGACATATCCACAACATGCAGAAGGAGATCTGCCTCCTTCACCTCTTCAAGAGTTGAGCGGAAGGCAGCGATCAAAGTTGTTGGCAGGTCCTGAATAAACCCAACTGTATCCGTCACAAGTGTCATAAAACCGCTAGGCAAAATTAGCTTGCGCGTCATCGGGTCAAGCGTAGCAAACAGCTGGTTTTCTTCATATGATTCAGCTTCTGAAAGTCTGTTAAAAATGGTTGATTTGCCTGCATTCGTATAACCGACAAGGGCAATTTGGAAGGCTTTATTTTTCTTCCTTCTTTCACGGTATCTGTCGCGGTGCTGAACGATGACAGACAGCTGCGTCTTAATATCGTCGATTCTGCGGCGGATATGGCGGCGGTCAGATTCCAGTTTCGTCTCACCCGGACCTCTTGTGCCAATTCCCCCGCCAAGCCTTGAAAGCTGGATACCCTGTCCGGACAGACGAGGAAGCAGATATTGAAGCTGAGCCAATTCAACCTGCAGCTTACCCTCTTTGGAACGGGCTCTTTGTGCGAAGATATCCAAAATTAGCTGTGTACGGTCAATAATCCTGGCATCCAGGTCTGACGAAAGATTGCGAACCTGGCTTGGTGAAAGCTCATCATTAAAAATGATGATATCTGCTTCCATTTCCTCCTGGAGTGCAGCCAATTCCTCCACTTTTCCTTTTCCTATATATGTAGACGGATGAATCCGTTCTCTTTTTTGTGTAACGGAAGCTAAAACTTTTCCATTGGCGGTCTCCGTCAAGGACTCCAATTCCTCCATGGAATATTCAAACCGCTGGTCATCTTCTTCTGTATGGCAGCCGACAAGAATTACTTTTTCATATTCTGGCTTTTGTTCCAATCAGCATCCCTCTTTCATATGTGTATTAGAAAAGCTGGGAAGCAAATCGTTCCGATCAGCTTTGCCTCTGCTTTCTGATTGATAACATCATATCAAAAAAATTTTGCCAATACTAATTTTTACCTCTTCGTTAATCCTTTTGCAGCTTTATAAAAAGGCCGTTTTTAAAGCTCAAGTTTGACTGAGCATCACGTTCGATTGGTCCGGAAAGCACGAGTCCTTTGAAAATGTGTTCGCATTTCCTTCATGAGGTGTGTTTTCACGGATGTTTATTCATTGTCCTGCGGGAGTGCGGATCATAGGGAGACCCCACGCTCTGGCCACCGGCGGAAATCAGGCTTCTTGAGATTAAATTAATAAACAGATTTTACACAGTTTTAAAAAAGCTATACAGTCTTAAACAAAAGTATTGTATTTCTTTTTTTCCATGTTAAAATCATATTGTTTGAAAGAATATACCTATATTAATAAGGTTTAAATGATATAGAATGTGAGATTTTCATCAAGAGGAGAAATGGTATATGACATGGGAAGTTTTAAGTATGATTGGTACCATTGCCTTCGCGGTCAGCGGCGCAATTGTTGCCATGGAAGAAGAATACGATATTTTAGGTATATACATTCTAGGAATCGTCACCGCTTTCGGCGGAGGAGCCATCCGGAATTTATTAATAGGCGTACCGGTCTCTGCCCTTTGGGAACAGGGGTTATTTTTTCAAATTGCACTTTTATCCATCACAGCAGTAATGCTTTTCCCAAATAACCTGCTTAAACACTGGCAAAGATGGGGCAATTTCTTTGATGCAATCGGGTTATCCGCATTTGCTATTCAAGGAGCACTTTATGCAACTGAAATGAACCATCCATTAAGCGCAGTTATTGTAGCTGCAGTTTTAACAGGCAGTGGCGGCGGAATCATCCGCGACCTGCTTGCACGCAGAAATCCGCTGGTATTGAAATCAGAAATTTATGCTGTCTGGGCCATCCTATGCGGAGCAGCGATCGGGTTGGGAATCGCGGTCTCTTCATTTGAATTATATTCCTTGTTTATCATTATTACTGCGTTAAGGGTATTATCCTACACCTACAAATGGAAGCTTCCGGTCAAGAGTCTGGGAACCAGATAAAGATAAAGAAAAGTATCGGTTTCGCGCCGATGCTTTTTATTTTTGGCTGGGTTACAGCTTATTGTTGATTCCCAGCCTAAATTTTGATAAAATTTCGGTTTTTTTTATGTTCAGGAATCCATTAACCCCCACCGGTATTGAAACTCCATTTATTCGCAAGATTCCACCATTTGTTCGTAAGTTTTGCCTGTTTATTCGCTAAATCTTACGTTTTATTCGTAAATTCGTACCTTTTGTTCGCTAATTATCACCGTTTATTCGTAAAGTTCACAAATACCGCTCAAAAAAGAGCCTGCTCACCAAGTGAACAGGCCATTTTCTTTAAATTATTGCTTTATGTTTGCCATAATGTTGTTTGGGTCGAATCCAAGTACCCATTTGCCGTTAACATTGATTTGCGGTACGCCCATTTGGCCAGTAGTTTCAACCAGCTTTTGCGCAGCTCTTTGGTCTTGCTGGACGTTTACCTCTTTGTAAGATAATCCTTGCTCATCCAGGAAGTTTTTCACCATTGTGCAATAAGGACATGTATTGGTTGTGTAGACTGTAATATCGTTCATTTTTATATTCCTCCTCTAAATCGCCTCTTTAAATACCCCTAATGGTATTTTAACTTAGTAAAAAAACAATGTCAACACTGTATGACACTGTCTTTTTATTGATTACTGTTCCCTTAATCATCTTCCTCAAACACTAAATCATTGCTTCTTATTGTCATTAAATCATGGCGGTCATAACTGTTTTGCATAAGGAGGCGCATAGCCTGTGTACGGATTGACTTTTCAATAATATTGCGGATATAGCGTCCATTTGAAAAGCTATTCGGACTTAGAGTATTTTTAACATAAAACAAGTGCTCCCGAAGCTTCTTTTCAGATTCATGACTTAATGTGTATTCTCGCTCTTTTAGCATTCTCTGGCCAATTTCCATTAGCTGTTCGATAGAGTAGTCCGGGAAATCAACCACCAGCGGAAAACGGGAGTGGAGACCTGGATTTAAAGTAAGGAAATAATCCATTTCCCTGGAATACCCCGCCAGGATCAGGATGAACTCATGCTGGCGGTCCTCCATATGCTTCACAAGTGTGTCGATCGCTTCCTTGCCGAAATCCTTTTCCCCGCCCCTGCCTAATGAATAAGCTTCATCGATGAACAGGATGCCCCCTATCGATTTTTTCACCAGATCCCTTGTCTTTTGAGCAGTATGCCCAATATATTCTCCAACGAGATCCGCCCTCTCGGCTTCAATCAGATGCCCTTTTGATAACACATTCATTTTTTGAAAAAGTTTTCCTATTAATCGGGCAACCGTTGTTTTCCCAGTTCCCGGATTTCCTTTAAACATCATATGGAGTGCTTGTTTTCCTGCTTTCAGGCCGGCTTCTTCCCGCTTTTTATTAACATAAATCCAAGCATAAATTTCTTTTATCATCTTCTTCATCTCTTCCATTCCTACAAGAGCGCCAAGTTCTTCCTCGATTTCTTTCAGGGCTGCATGCTCAGGCGGAATGGTCTTTGGAACCACTTGAGATTCTGGAAGTTCTTTTGTGTATGTTTTTCGCTTCTGTGAATTTAGTACGATGCTGATTTGACCGTTATTTTTCAAGCGAATCGGCTGGTCCAAAAGCTATCACCTCACATTCTTAGGCACAGTATACGCTTAGAAGTAACCTTTGTGACAAAAGCCTATATGTTTCCGTCAGATTACGGTTATAAGGCTAATTAACGACAAATTCCCGCTCTTTTCAGCAATGATTGATTCGAGGATGTCGTTTTGTGCGGTTTCCCGAGAAATAAGATGAAACTTCAATCTGTCTGCTGATTAGTTAAGTCTCTCAGGATGCTAGTCACTCAGACGTCGCCATATGGACGTGGCGTCTTTAGCCCGAGTTCTGATCATCGGGCTTTTCGGGCATTGCCCCACACTTAGCATTCTCTTTGGCCTCAAACACCAAATTGGGAGATTTACTGCCCGTTCATGCGGGATAAAGGGAAATGAAGCCCTTTGAGCCTGGAACTAGAGGTCTGCCTCATAACAGCGATAAATTCCCATATCTATATGTATTCAAGCTATAAGCATTTCATTAAAGGTTTTTAACTTTAACTGCTATTGGAAAAATAAAAATAGCCTGCTTCCATCGAAGCAGGCCTTCTTTTTGAAACTGGGTATATTATTGCTGGTTATCTAAGTCCAGCTGAACATTGCGCTGTGGTACGAATGTAGAAATAGCATGCTTATATACCAGCTGCTGCTTGCCTTCAGACTCAAATAAAACAGTGAAATTATCAAAGCCTTTAATACAGCCTCTAATTTGGAATCCGTTTAAAAGGAACACGGTGCAGTTTGTATTGTCCTTGCGTAGCTGGTTAAGAACCTGATCTTGAATATTGATTGCTGATTTCATAATAATCCTCCTCTTTTATCTCTATCATTATGTATTCGATTTTATTTTCAGCTTTCCTTCAATAAGAGCAGAAATTTCAGCGAATTTTTTTTCAAACTCTTGAGGGTCTGCTGTATCGGACATATCAAACCATTCCACATTCATCTTGTTTCGAAACCAGGTTAGCTGTCTTTTTGCATATCTTCGTGAATTTTGCTTCAGATTTCCTAAAGCGTCCTCTAGCGAAACACGCCCATTGAAGTATTCATAAAGCTCTTTGTACCCGATGGCCTGAATGGACTGGCAATCCTTTAAACCCTGTTTATAAAGGGATTTAACCTCTTCCCGCAAACCATCCTTCATCATGATATCCACACGCAGATTAATGCGTTCATACAACTTTTCCCGATCCATCGTTAGCCCGATCAGCGCGGTATCATAAAGAAGTTCAGGATTCTGATTCTCCTGATAATCCGACATCGTTTTTCCGGTACAATGATAGATCTCAAGCGCTCGGATCACCCTGCGGATATTGTTGGGATGGATTTTGCTTCCGCTTTCCGGGTCAATTTCCATCAGCTCTTTATAAAGAGCTTCGTTCCCTTCCCCTTCCGCGCGTTCTTCCAGCTTCTTTCTGAAATCGTCATCTGAAGGAGCATCAGAAAATTGATAATCGTAAATGACTGATTGAATATATAATCCCGTGCCCCCGACGATCATTGGAAGTTTGCCTCTTGAAGTGATTTCAGAAATTTTGCTTCGGACAAGCTCCTGGAACTCTGCCGCGGAAAAAGGGTCTTCCGGATTTTTAATATCAATTAGGTGATGTGGAATACCTTCCATTTCTTCTTTTGTAATCTTGGCGGTGCCTATATCCATACTCTTATATATCTGCATGGAATCGCCGCTGATAATTTCAGCATTAAACCTTTTTGCAAGGAGAATGCTTAATTTTGTTTTACCAACTGCTGTAGGGCCAATCAGCACTACAAGCTTTTCTTTTTCGCTCATCTGTTCACTGCCTTTACTGCCGTTCTATTTACTATCCTACCATAATGCAGGAAAATTTTTCAGGTATCATTTTACCATTCTTGATAAAAACAGAACATCTAAGCAGTATAGTCAGATTTTACCCTTCTTATTCGACAAGTTTCCTAAAATTTTCATGAAAGATTACATTTTTTTAACGATTCCATAACAAACAGAGGTTGGCCCCCATATTCATGTTAATTTATTAGAAGGCTATATTGTGACTTTATAAATTGGAAATAGGTGAATAATTCATGATAAATACATCTGAAATTGGTATTGATTTAGGAACAGCAAACATTCTTGTATATAGTAAAACAAAAGGGATTATCTTAAACGAACCTTCTGTTGTTGCAATTGACACAGAAACGAAAAAAGTGTTAGCAGTTGGTAAAGAAGCCAAAGAAATGATCGGTAAAACTCCAGGACGAATTGTCGCGATCCGTCCTCTTAAAGATGGGGTAATTGCAGATTATGATACAACGACAGAAATGCTTCGCCAAGTCATGCGAAAAGCATCGAAAAAAGTCGGATTTGCAATCAGAAAGCCTAACGTGGTTGTATGTACTCCTTCTGGCTCTACCTCTGTTGAAAGAAGAGCGATCCAGGACGCAGTGCGAAATGCTGGTGCAAAAAAGGTCCATCTTATTGAAGAACCGGTTGCAGCTGCAATTGGTGCAGGCATGCCCGTTGATGAGCCAGTCGCAAACGTCGTTGTAGATATTGGCGGCGGTTCAACAGAAGTGGCCATCATCTCCTTTGGCGGCGTTGTGGCCTGCCACTCCATCCGCATCGGCGGCGACAGACTTGATGACGACATCATTCAGCATGTACGCAAAGAATACAATGTCCTTATTGGTGAAAGGACCGCTGAACAGGTTAAAATGGAAATTGGCTATGCATTAGTCGACCATGAGGAATTGACAATGGAAGTGCGCGGCCGGGACCTTGTGACTGGTTTACCAAAAACAATCACATTGTCTTCATATGAGGTTCGCGATGCAATGAAGGAAGCTCTCCTTCATATTCTTGAAGCAATCCGTGCTACTTTAGAAGACAGCCCTGCTGAACTGAGTGGTGACATTGTTGACCGCGGCGTAATCTTATCAGGCGGAGGTGCCCTGCTTAATGGCATGCAGGATTGGCTATCACAAGAAATCGTCGTACCTGTGCACCTCGCTCCAAACCCGCTTGAATCTGTAGCGGTTGGTACCGGGGTTGCATTAAAGTATATTGATAAACTTCATACATTGGTAAGATAATTTAAATAAGGAGCATCCATTTTGCAAAATGGGTGCTTATTTATTTTGAGCACTAGTCGTTGTTAGATAAAAGGAGAAGCAGGAGCCAATCGGAAGGGAAAGTGCCGTTTAATATTGGTTTTCACCGGAATTAGTCGGGTTAATTGTGCCGATCAGATGGGGAATTCGCTTCTCATCGGCACTTATCGAACAGAATAGTGCCTACCTTTGTTTACATAATATAATTATTGTTCAGCTATATAAAAAAACGCCAAACCCTTTTGGGCTCAGCGTCTCTTTACATTACCCTCTTGAACATTTTCTCCATTTCATAAGTAGAGTAATGAATAATAATCGGGCGGCCATGCGGGCATGTGAACGGATCAGATGTCCGGCGCAATTCATCCAGCAGTGCTTGAATTTCATCATTGCGCAGGTGCTGGTTCGCTTTAATAGAAGCTTTGCAGCTCATCATGATCGCAGCTTCCTCTCGCAGCTTTTTAATATCGACTCTCTTCATCGCTAATAGCTGTTCAATCATATCCTCAATGATTTCCTGCTCCTCGCCTTTTGGCAGCCATTGCGGATGGGATCGGACGATAAAGCTGTTATGGCCAAACGGCTCCAGAAACACGCCGACTTTTTCAAGTTCAACTTTGTGTTCATCTATTTTTATATAATCGTCAGTTGAGTATTCGAACGTCAGGGGTATGAGCATTTCCTGCAATTCGCTTTCAACCTGGCTGACTTTTTCTTTGAAGTACTCGTACTTAATCCGTTCCTGGGCAGCGTGCTGGTCGATGATATAAAGGCCTCTATCGTTTTGGGCAAAAATATAGGTCCCATGCATTTGCCCGATCGGATAGAGCGGCGGAACCCGGGATGGTTCCTGCTCATTAGGAGACTCGGCAAAAAACGGATTTAAACCTGCGGCCCTTGGCTCTTCTTTCTGGAACAAATGCTGATCTTCTTTTGGATATTCTACTGCTGAAGAAACACGATCCTCGCGCGGATCTTCCTGAACAGAATCACCTTCAGGAACAAAAGGCGAAGGGGAAAAACTTCTCTGGCTAAGCTGAGCAGTGTGGGGTACCTCAGTTTTAAGAGAAAAGCTCCGCGAAGTGCTTTCCGGAACAGCTTCTTCACTCGTTTCACGAACATAAGAAGATGCAGAGATTTTCCGTTCTTCTTTCTCCGGCAAGTGATCCAGCTCCAAAGCAGTCTGCTCCGACTTTGGCTTCATGCTCTTCGGCTGCGTAAACCCGGACGGAATCAGCTCTTCCTTTTTAAAAGCAGCCTTAAGTGCACTTGATACAAGCTCATTCAATTCATGCTCCTTGCTTAACCGTACTTCCATCTTGGAAGGATGGACATTGACATCAACAAGAAGCGGATCCATTTCAATATTCAACAGGACGATCGGATAGCGGCCAATTGGCAAGAGGGTATGATATCCCTCCTGAATGGCCTTTGCCAGTGAATAATTTTTTATAAAACGTCCGTTAATCATAGTGGAGATATAATTGCGTGATGCTCTTGTAATCTCCGGCAATGCTGCATAGCCGCTTATTTTAAAATCAAGCGAGCTCGCTTCAATTGGAACCATCTTTTTTACGATGTTCAGCCCATAAATCGCTGCAAGCACCTGGCGGACATCGCCGTTCCCGTTCGTCTGCAGGAGCTTGCGGTCATTATGAATCAGGCGGATGGCGACCTCTGGATGGGCAAGCGCCAGCCGGTTCACCACATCGGTTATATTGCCAAGCTCGGTGTGGATCGTCTTCATATATTTCAGACGGGCCGGCGTGTTGAAAAATAAATCAGTCACGGTGAGATCGGTCCCTTTTCTGCCAGGCGCTTTTTCCATCACCTCTACTTTTCCGCCTTCAGTGACCAGGCGTGTGCCGGCTTCGCCAGTCGAGGTTTTCATTTCGATCCGCGAAACGGACGCAATACTCGGCAATGCCTCGCCGCGGAATCCGAGCGTGCGGATGCGGAAAAGGTCATTTTCATCTTTTATTTTACTTGTGGCATGGCGATGAAATGCATTAAGGACATCATCCTCTTCAATTCCGTCGCCGTTATCAATGATCCGGATTTTTGCCAGGCCAGCTTCTTCTACTTCAATTTCAATTATTGTGCTCCCGGCATCAATCGAGTTCTCCATCAATTCTTTAACTACTGATGCAGGCCGCTCTACCACCTCACCGGCAGCAATTTTATTTGAAAGCGAGTCATCCAGCTGTATGATTTTCCCCATCTCGTCACCCCCTGTTGGCTAGTTCTTTAGTTTTTTGTGCAGCTCATATAATGTATTTAACGCCTGCATTGGCGTCATATCAAGAATATCGAGACCTTTTACTTTATCGATGATCTCTTTTCCCTGGAGCTGACCGGCGACTTTTTCACACCTTCCAGTTCTTCAAAGAATGATAATTGGGCATCAGACTCTTGTACTTTTTCAGCGGCAGGTGCCTTACTAATTTCCTGTTGCGAAGTTCTATTTGCCTCCACATCCTTGGACTCAAGCCCGGTCAGGATTTCATTTGCTCTCACAATTAGCTCTTTCGGCAGCTCGGCAAGCTGAGCAACATGAATACCGTAACTCTTATCCGCTGCTCCTTCCTTAATTTTATGAAGGAACACAACCCGGCCGTTCTGCTCAACAGCACTGACATGGATATTTTTCACTTTTCCCAGCTGTTCTTCAAGTACAGTCAGCTCATGATAGTGAGTGGAAAATAACGTTTTTGCACCAATCCGGTCATGAATATATTCAATAATTGCCTGCGCCAATGCCATGCCGTCATAGGTTGACGTTCCACGGCCGATTTCATCGAATAGAATCAAGCTATTTTGAGTAGCATTTACAATCGCGTTCCTTGCTTCAAGCATCTCGACCATGAAGGTACTTTGGCCAGAAATTAGGTCATCAGCAGCACCGATTCTGGTAAATACCTGGTCAAAGATTGGCAGAACTGCTTCGGAAGCAGGCACATAGCAGCCAATTTGAGCTAAAATAGCTGTCAGCGTAATTTGGCGCATGTACGTACTTTTACCGGACATATTAGGTCCTGTAATCAGCAGCATTTCCCTTTCTGCATCCATATTACAGTCATTGGGCACATATTCCTGTGCGTTCATGACCTTCTCCACCACTGGATGACGGCCGTCTTTAATATAAACCCGCCTTTCGTCTGAAAAAGCTGGTTTTGTGTAATGCCTTTGCTCGCTAACTGCCGCAAAGCATTGCAGAACATCCAATTCACTAACCGTTTTAGCCAGCTTTTGCAATCTAGGAATATATTCTTTTACATATTCACGGACATTGGTAAAAAGCTCATACTCCAGTTCGACACACTTTTCCTGTGCCTGGAGGATTAGCGCTTCTTTTTCCTTCAATTCAGGCGTAATAAATCTTTCCGCATTTGTCAGCGTCTGCTTGCGTTCGTATTGGCCTTCCTGTAAAAGGTGCAAATTGGAGCGCGTTACTTCTATATAATAGCCGAACACACGGTTAAAACCGATCTTTAGCGACTTAATGCCTGTTTTCTCCCGCTCCTGCTTCTCTAGCTGGGCGATCCAGGTTTTCCCATTCCGGCTGGCATCCCGATATTGATCCAATTCTTCATGGTAGCCATCCTGAATGATATTGCCGTCTTTAAGTGAAAGAGGCGGATTCTCCATGATTGCACATTCGAGCGTATCGGCCACCTCTTCACAGGCATCCAGCCGTTCAGCCAGTTTTACTGCCTCATCATTTGGCAGCCCCCTGACCATATCTTTTAAAATCGGAATCTGCTGAAGTGACCGTTTAAGCTGCACCAAATCGCGTGCATTCACATTTCCGAATGCCACCCTCCCGGCAAGGCGCTCAAGATCATAGACTTCCTTCAGCTTTTCCCGGATTTCTTCGCGTTCAAAGTAAGAACCGATTAATGTTTCCACAATGGAATGGCGGCGCTTAATTTCTATTTCGTTAATAAGCGGCCGGTCAATCCACTGCTTCAAAAGCCTTCCGCCCATAGCCGTCTTTGTTTCATCCAAAAGCCATAGCAGTGAGCCTTTCTTCCCTTTGCTGCGAATCGTTTCCGTTAACTCCAGGTTCTTTTTCGAAAAATAGTCGATCTTCATATATTGGCTGATTTGATAGGTAGCTACTTTTTGAAGATGATCGAGGCTTCTTTTTTGAGTCCGATACAGATAGTTTATAAGTCTGGACGATGTAAGCCTAAGCTTGTCCTGGTTTAAATCTGAAAGCAGGTTTTCATAGGAATCGCGAATCTCGCAATCGTCCTCAAATGAAATCGCCATGACCGAACGCTCTTTCATTTTCCGCTGCCATTCTCCGTTAAAATCAGAAGAAATTACGACTTCCTTTGCCCCTGACAAAGACAGCTCATTTAAAACTTCCTCAAACCCTCCGCTTAGCAACGTTACCTTCGTTTCACCTGTAGATAAATCATTTGTGGCAAATCCAAACGTATCATCCTCAAAAGCAGAGATAGAGGCAATATAATTGTTCTCTTTTTCCTGAAGGCCTTTGCCTTCCATCATCGTCCCAGGCGTAATGAGCTGGACAACTTCCCTCCTCACAACGCCTTTTGCCTGTTTAGGATCCTCTGTCTGCTCACAGATGGCGACTTTATAGCCTTTTTCAATCAGTTGTTCGATATAGGCAGGTGCTGAATGATACGGAACTCCGCACATCGGAATTCGCTCCTCCGTACCCCCCTCCCGGCTTGTTAATGTAATTTCCAGTTCCTGCGATGCCTTAAGTGCATCATCAAAGAACATTTCATAAAAATCACCAAGGCGAAAAAATAAAAAGGCATCCTGATATTCTGCCTTTACTCGTAAATATTGCTGTATCATAGGCGTGTATGCTGCTGCCATAATTTCCTCCAACGTCAAATAATCTATTCATTTTCTATCCCAGTTTTCAAAGATACACTCTGAGAACGTCTTTTTCATTATATCATAGATTGTTATAGGACTCAGAAGTGCAAAATTTGGGGCAAAATAAAGTTTCTTGCTTTTCAATAACTTAGTTTAATATGGTGAGTTGATTGGAGCGGAGGGTACTTGATCCTCGAAAATGCATTCGCATTTTCTTCGTGCGGTGGTAATTCGAGGAAGCCTATTCAATGTCCTGCGGGAGGAGAGGGAACGGGAGACCCCGCAGGCGAAGCCGAGGAGGCTCCCGTTCCTCCCCGCGGAAAACAAGTGCCTGTAGCGGAAATCAACGGGCTGAATTCATAAGCAAAAACAACAATCTATGAGTAAAGAGCAAAAAAACAGCTCTCCGATCAGAGAGCTGTCTATCATTCTTAGTTATTAATATATTTTTCAAAAACATAGCCGAAGTCTTTTACATTGTATTTCTTACGGCTATTCATCAGCCAGTTGAAGGCAGTTTCGTTTAATACACGGAAATTGTCCACTACGTTTGAATCCTGATTTGAAGTTGATCGGCCCAATGTGCTGGAAGCCAAGGTTAAACTTTTTTCAGCATACTCCATTGAAACTTCATTTTCACGGCAAATCTCGGAGATGCGAATTAGAGCTTTATATAAATCTTTCAATTCTTCTATATGCTTTTTATGTACGTCGATGGAAAATGCCTGGGACCCAATCACAAATTTGATTTCAATGTCCAAATCGACCGTTCCTGCTGTTTCGAGCATTACGTTGGAAATACTATATTCTCTGTAGCTGTAGCGCTTAAGCGTTCGCTTTTTGCTGACTGCACTTGTTCCATCCAAATGGATAAGGGCTTTGTTTGTAAAGCAATATTCATCCGATTTTGATTTAATTAGGAAGTAAATCTTTTCATTATCTTCATGAAGCACATAATCATCCGCATCGACTTTATCATAATCTGCCGGCTGGATTACACTCCCCACATCGCTAAGCCCTAATACATCGGAGGCAACTCTTTTAAACATAACTCTCAACCTTTCCAAATTCATTTTTCCACTGCCCTATTTTAACATATTTAGGAAAGAGATAGTTTATTTTTTTAAGTGATAGCTGTTTTCGCAAACTTTGTTGCTTTTTAATCAGGTAGTGAAGAGTGGTTGATTACCGCTACAGGATGCTCGCTTTCCGCGGGGCGGGCGGTCCCACTCCTCCAACTGGAATCTCGAGCCTATCGCGCCAATCAACAGGAAGCTAAAATGAAAAGGAGCTTTAACTCAACCAAGTTAAGAAGAAAAACCTTCAAAAAATGATGGCTCTATATCCCCGCCGTATTCATCAAAACAATCCGCCAGCCATCCGGATCCTCAATCGTTACTCCGCCCCTGCCCCAGTATGGGTTTTCGGGTTCTACCTCTCCATAGCCCATGCCGGCAAGTCTGTTAACCATCTCATCCCGTTCAAACCGGTTGGCAATATAAAAGACTAAAAGATGTTCTTTGGTAGGAAGAGGAAGCTCCATTGTTTCTTCCGATTGTGTGAATTCGATATGATATTGACTGTCTGGCAGGCCCAGCATGATTCCATCATACCCTTCATGATGCCTAAATTCTCCGACTCTCTCCAGCCTTAAACCCTTTTCATAAAAGTCAATGAGCTTTTCCAGCTGATTTGTCGGGCGGGCCATGCGAAATTGAACCGCTGGCATACTTCCTGTCCATTCCTTTCTAACGATGATTTCATATGGATATTCTTTGTGCTTTAAAGTTGCATTTCTATCACCTGCAGCAAAAATTTTTATAGGAGAAATAATAGCCGGCCTGTCAGTGGGATACCAATGGCGGCCTTCCTTAACGAGGACAAGAACTCCCTGGGTGTCCCCATAAAAAGCAAACGTCTCACTGGAATCGATTTGTTCATTTAGCAAAATCTTATTTAATTCCTGCTTCATATCTGCAATATTAAGGACAGGCAAGCCTATTTCACCCACATCATGCCAGCCGTGCCCTTCCTTTTCTTCTCCTTCAAGCGGCCGTTCCAGCATTTCAATGATATTTCCATCCGGATCCACAAAATAAGCCTGTTTTCCTTTCCAAAACATGCTATATTCGCCTTTGCCATTTGAAATAAGCACGCTTTCCTGTCCCAATTTTTGATACATATGATCAAAGTAATCAGTATTTGTCTGGAAACACACATGATAAAAAGGAGTTGTTTCATCTTTTTCAAACAGGATTTTCGTTGTGCCAGACATTATAGTAAAATAATGTTCGGTTTCTGCCACTAACTCCATCTCCAAGACTTTTGTATAAAAAACTTTCATACTATCTAAATCATGGCATTTTAAATTCAGCTGATATATCTTCATCTTTCCATCTTCCCTTCATGGATTTATGTCTCCATTTTAATGAAATAACCAGCACATGAATTCAGACTAAAGGCGGAAGAACAGGTAGTCAATTCGCTTGATTAATTCCCGGCTTTAATACAAGTTTCTTTGCTAAAGCAAATTTTAATTTTGTACTGTTGATTGAACTGAAGGGACTAGATCTTCGAAAAATGGATTCGCACTTCCTTAGTGCGGTGTTTACTGGAGCATGCTTGTTCAAGTTTTGGAGGAAAGCTTACCCAAGGGAAACCCTGCAGGAATCGAATGCCGGGCAGCATACGGCCCTAATCGCTGAGTGCCTACAGCGGTAATCTGCATACAAATTTAAAAGAGCCAGTCAAACAAAAAGAAAAACTAGGAAGCAAAACCTCCTAGTTTACATTTACTCTTCTTCAGTTCCAACTAAGAAATCTGGATTTAAATCCTCGAATTCTTCATCATCTACATCAAGGCCCCAAACGTCGTCATCATCGCAGTCACATTTGTCTGGATGAACGGCTACACAAACCTTTGTTTCGCCGATCACTTCGACCATGAACTCTCTTTCAACAGTGACGATAATTTTGTTTCCGTTCGGGGAAATGA
Source organism: Cytobacillus sp. C11.1 (assembly GCF_058145115.1). Classification (NCBI taxonomy): domain Bacteria; kingdom Bacillati; phylum Bacillota; class Bacilli; order Caryophanales; family Bacillaceae; genus Cytobacillus; species Cytobacillus sp. C11.1. The sequence goes on from NZ_CM176935.1 coordinate 4,170,268, forward strand.
CAGCTTCACAGCAATTCGGCTGCTGCAGTACGCGAGCGATGACATCCTGGTCATCCAAACAGTCCGGATCACGGTATTTTAACTTAATGACATCTGTATACTCAACACGTTCGGTAACAACTTCAGTTTTTGTATTATTGTTGAAAGAGTACCAAACGTTAATGTCATAACGGCCGCAGATTTCTACTGTTTTTCCAACCTTTTTCGCCTCGTACGTATGGTTTATGATCCAGCAGCCAAGTATGCTTGACGGATGGTGTGATGGGCAAATCGTGTGATTGGACTGTGTAAATTTACGTCCTTTCGCAACGACTGCCTTCGTTATAATCTCTCTGTAGTCTCCCATTGCGAGCGAACCCTCCTCATTCATTTTCAATTCATCCTATGCGGGATATTAGACTAGTGTGCGATAATTTTTGATGAATGTTAGGCAAAAGTATTGGCATGATTTATAGTATGCCGGGGCCGGGCGAATGTTCCGGTTTCAGCATTTTGATTAAGGGGAATTGAATGCTCCAATACTGGATTCCGGCTGCCCCTCAACAAATGGGGCAAATGCCCATTTGTTGAGGGGCAGCTGTTATCCCTATTAGGTATACATATAAAAAATGCACGTTTGTCCTACTGCAAACGCGGATACAGCTTGGCTCATGCATCAATATAATAAACTAACGAGAAGGAGGTGAACAGGAATGGCAGACAAGGAGAACTCCAGTTATAAGGTTTCAATCAATGGTAAAGAGCTGACAGGAGAAGAAGCAAAGGAATATGCTGAAAAAATGATTGCCAAATTAACAGACTCATTGGGCGGTTTTTACTCCAAAGGGCTGGATAAAATCCAATCGGATGAACTAAGAGAAAGTATTAAAGACGCAATGAAACCATTGAAAAACTTGGAAGGGCTCTGCTCGAAAAATTCCTCCGGGATCGGCAATATGATTCCTTCACTAAAAAATCTGCTGCCTGTTGTAGAAACATCAGAGGATTATAAACAGGTTAAATTATCTGTTAATGGAAGAACACTTTTAGATATGGACCTCTCTAATCTAACGAAAAAGGATTCTTAGGCAAGATTTGACGACAAACTATGCCACTTCAACTATTTGGAGGAGGTGAATATCCATGCTATCAGGAAGATGCTATGATGACCAGGAAAATAACAGCGTATTGCCATTTGGCGATAATGTAAATGGTACAGACAGCGGTGACGAAGCTGAAGCTTTTACGTTTGCTGCGCAAGCTAACCTTCCGCAAACAAGCTTTAACGGCCAGCTGCCAATCTCTGTTGGCGGATTTGCCATCAATGCTGCTTTGATCAACATTCCAATTCTATCAGCACAGTATAACATTGCAAATGGCGGCGACTCTACAGCTATTGCTGTTAATGGCACTACTCAGCAGCAAAGCAACAAAGCGTAACATCGCTATGCTGCTGTTATAAAAAGAGATTACATTTATCTATGCAGAGACTAAAAAATTGTCCAAAAAGAAGGGAGGGAGTACCATGCTAAATAACACCACCAAAAAACTGGACTTAAATCCGGAAGTACTCAAGCAGCTGGGTATTCCAGAGGAGCTCATTGAAATGGCTGCCGAAGCTGGAATACCGTCAATCAACAACCACGCTGCAGGCGGTACGGGAGGACGGGCTATTAACCTCACATATGTCGATAACTACTCGACATTACTTCTCGTATACACCTTTCTCCTGAACTTTTTGGACAAAGAATCCGACGATACAGGAACAAAAATGCTAAATCAATCTCTTCTATCAACATTGAATGCTGCCATAATAGAGCAGCAGGAATACCGCAAAGAGTTTTTAAAAGCAGTAGATTTATTGCGAAACCAGTAAATGGCCCACAACCCATGGCCAACTTGATTTTTCCTCCCTTAATATAGAACGTAAAAAAACACCCTGCATCTCATAGGTGCAGGGTGTTTCGTTTTTTTCTATTAGTGGGAGCAGCTGCTGTTTTTAATTTTTGATCCTGTTTCCCCGCTTAACAGATTTCCGCCTGTAGAAGTAATGACTTCGTCTGTTACAGTGTTGGAAATAGCATTTGCAACAATTTGCAGCAATTCATTTACATCAACTTGGGACTGCTTGAACTCCTGGACTACTGGAATTTCATCAAGTTCTTTTTCAAGAGCAGCAATTTTATCTTCAGTTTTCTTTAAAGCCTCTGCTTTACCATAATGCTGAAGATTTACTGCCTGCTTTTGCAAGCCTTTGATTGTAGTAATGGTTGCACTAACCTTTTCATTTCCATTAATCTGTGCTTCTGCACGCTTGAAAAATTCTACTTCTTCAGTTTCAGCGATCATGCGTGCCAAGTCTTGTGCACGTTCTACGATCTCATCTTTTGTATACTTTGCCATATTACTTCACCTCAACCGCGTCTAGTTCTTCAACCATTTCTCCGTTTAGGGACCATGTTTTTGCATCTGTTACTTTTACTTGAACAAGTTTGCCAATGGCTGTTTTTGGTCCTTTAAAGTTAACCAATTTGTTCTTTCTAGTGTAGCCGGCAAGGATTTCCGGATTGTTTTTGCTTTCCCCTTCAACAAGAACTTCGACAACCTCGCCCTGATATTTTTTCATCGCTTCAGCAGAAAGCTCATTAACAAGAGCATTCAAGCGCTGCAGACGCTCTTTTTTCACTTCCATCGGCACATTATCCACCATTTTGGCAGCTGGGGTGCCCTCACGCGGTGAGTAAATGAACGTATAAGCAGACTCGAAGCCTACCTCACGATACAGGGATAGTGTTTCTTCAAACTGCTCTTCTGTTTCATTTGGATACCCGACAATGATATCAGTGGTAAAAGTAGCACCAGGTATAGCTGCTTTAATTTTACGAACAAGCTCTAAATATTGTTCTCTTGTATATTTACGTGCCATGATTTTCAAGACATCTGTTGAACCTGACTGTACAGGTAAATGAATGTGCTCGACAAGATTGCCGCCTTTTGCAAGCACTTCAATCAGATAATCATCAAAGTCACGAGGGTGGCTTGTTGTAAAGCGGATGCGCGGAATATCGATTTTGCGGATTTCATCCATTAAATCGCCAAGACCGTATTTCATATCCTCAAAATCTTTGCCGTATGCGTTTACGTTTTGGCCAAGAAGGGTAATTTCCTGGTAGCCCTGCGCGGCCAATTGGCGCACTTCCTGGATAATATCTTCAGGACGGCGACTTCTTTCTTTACCGCGAGTATAAGGCACGATGCAGTAGGTACAGAATTTATCGCAGCCGTACATAATGTTTACCCATGCTTTAATATTGCCGCGGCGTACTTTCGGAAGGTTCTCAATAACATCTCCCTCTTTTGACCATACTTCAATAACCATCTCTTTGGACATATAGGCTTCTTGAAGAATGTTCGGCAGGCGGTGGATATTGTGCGTTCCGAAAATCATGTCAACCTGATTATAAGTTTTAAGAATTTTGTTCACAACTGATTCTTCCTGGGACATACATCCACAAACACCTATCAGCACATCCGGATTTTCTTTTTTCAAATGCTTGAGATGACCAAGCTCGCCGAATACTTTATTCTCGGCATTTTCACGGATTGCACAAGTGTTAAGCAAGATGACATTGGCATCTTCCACTGTATCTGTTGGTTCATAGCCAAGGCCAAGGAAAATCCCAGCCATAACTTCTGTATCATGTTCATTCATTTGGCAGCCATACGTGCGGATATAAAACTTGCGGCCTTTGCCCATTCCAAGAAATTCTTCCGGAATGTTAAAATCTTTATGGTATTTAACTTCTTCTTTCCCGCGTTTTTTCGCTTCCTTTAAGGAAGGAGGAGTATAAACTGTTTCAAAGTATTTGCTGTAATCCTTCTCGGATTTTTTGTCCGAAGGATTTGCTGTTTGCACTTGCTGGCCTTCTAAGCGTTGTTTTTCGTTCATCATTTATCCCCTTTCTCTTTCTTTGAGTAAGCATCTATCATTTTAACTCCATTTTTAGCCATAATAATAAAATGTGCGACAATGGAATTTATACATATGCACATTATTATAGTATAAGGGTTTAGCTGGGTTAAAACAATAGAAAACCGTATCCTGCCTCTATTCAGGCAGCTACTACATCTATGTACATCCAGGGGCACTTTTAATCCTGCACAAATAATAATAATAGACTTTTTCTTCTGGTTTTGCCGTGACAATTGTCACTTAGCCGCCTCAAGCAACAAACTTTACGAAAACAGCCATAGAAAAAGAGACAAAAAAGAAGCCCGGGTTTCCCCGGACTTCATCTCATTTTTACATAAATTCTGCTGCAAGTTTATCAAAGTGAGCCTGGTCAAGGTTAAGGTCAGCTTTTGATAAAGGAGTTTCAGAGTATCCTGAAAGCATTTCCTGGTAAGATTTGCGCTCAGTATTCTGATAGATTAAGCCTGTTACTAGGCCGTCGTGCTTCATAAGCGTCTGCATCGCCAATTCGCGGTTGGAATTGTCATAGCCTTCAATATCGCTTAATTTAGTAAGGTTCTCTTTGAACCAGTCATAAGTGTTTACTTTGTTATAAGTAACACATGGGCTGAATACGTTGATTAAAGAGAATCCATCATGCTGGATTCCTGCTTCAATTAATGCAGTCAAATCCTTCAAGTCTGTAGAGAAGCTTTGCGCAACGAAAGTCGCACCTGCTGTTAGTGCCATTTCCATTGGAGAAATAGCCTGTTCAATGGAACCTTGAGGTGTTGATTTCGTTTTGAAGCCAGCCGCAGAACGCGGTGAAGTTTGACCTTTTGTTAAACCATAGATTTGGTTATCCATAACGATATAAGTAATATTTACGTTACGGCGGATCGCATGAATCGTATGGCCCATACCGATTGCGAATCCATCACCGTCACCGCCGGAAGCAATAACAGTCAGATCGCGGTTAGCCATTTTAACACCCTGGGCGATTGGCAATGAACGTCCATGGATGCCGTGGAAACCGTATGAATTGATATAGCCGGAAATACGTCCGGAACAACCGATACCTGAAACAACCGCTAAGTTTTCAGGCTCTAAACCAACATTCGCTGCCGCACGCTGAATCGCAGCCTGCACGGAGAAGTCCCCACAGCCTGGGCACCAGTTTGGTTTTACATTATTTCTAAAATCTTTAAATGTGGCCATTTAGAACAACTCCTTGCATTTTGTGTGAATTTCATGTGGCAAGAATGGATTTCCGTCGTACTTTAATAGCTTGTGAACTTTCTCAGCATGTCCGACGTTCATCTTCATGATATTTGCTAATTGTCCTGTAGCATTGTTTTCGACTACAGCAATTTTCTTAGCAGATTTTACAAGCGGCAGTAATTCATCTGCAGGGAAAGGATGAATTAAGCGAACTTGAGCATGGTTAACTTTAACGCCATCATTTTCAAGGCGGCCCATCGCTTCTTCAATAGCACCGCGAGTAGAGTTGAAACCTACGATTAACAAGTCTGCTTCTTCATGAGGAGCATTCTTGTGAACTGGTGTATTGAATTTGATGTTTTCAACCTTACGGAAACGCTTATCCATTTGCGCGTTACGGTTAGCAGCTGATTCTGAAGGTTTTCCAGTCTCATCGTGCTCAACACCGGTAACATGGTGGATACCGTTCTTCATGCCAGGGATTACACGAGGAGAAACTCCATCTTCTGTAACCTCAAAGCGCTTGAAGTAGCCTTTGTTTTCAATTTCAGGAAGCTCTTCTGTTGCAAGCTTTCCACGGCGGATTTCCACTTTGCTGAAATCAAGCGGCTCAACTGTTTGCTTCCCTAGAGAAAGCTGCAGGTCAGAAAGAACAATAACAGGGCACTGATATTCTTCAGCAAGGTTGAATGCTTCAGCAGTATCATAGAATGCTTCCTGCACAGTACTTGGCGCAAGAACGATTTTTGGAATCTCACCGTGAGTACCATAAATCATTGCCATTAAGTCTGACTGTTCCTGTTTAGTAGGAAGTCCTGTTGAAGGGCCTCCACGCTGGGTATCAACAATAACAAGCGGAGTTTCTGTTATACCAGAAAGACCGATTGCTTCCATTTTAAGAGAAAGACCAGGTCCAGCAGATGCTGTAATAGCACGAACTCCCGCATAGTTGGCACCGATTGCCATAGTGGCTGCAGCGATTTCGTCTTCTGTCTGGATAACAGATCCGCCAAGCGCCGGAAGCTTCATAATCAAATATTCCATGATTTCGGATGCTGGTGTAATTGGGTAAGCTGCCATGAAGCGGCAACCGCCTGCAAGCGCACCAAGAGCGATCGCATCATTACCAATCATGAATAGACGCTTCATGCCATCCGCTTTTTCAAGCTCCATTAATTCTACATCATCGCTAAGCTTTTCTTTCATGAAGTCAAAGCCAGCCTGGATTGCTTCCATATTTTTGTCTACAACCTGCTGTCCTTTGCGTCCAAAAATCTCTTGAACAACTTCTTCAAATACTTTAATATCTAAGTTTAGAACTGCACATGTTGCTCCAACGGCAACCATGTTTTTCATTAGTGATGTTCCTAGTTCAGTAGCAATCTCTGTAAATGGAACCGCATACAATGCTGCTTTCGTATCTTCTGGCTGTTTAGGATCAAACTTTGCATCTGCAATCATGATCCCTTTATCATGAAGTTCTTTGTAGTTTAAATCAATTGTTTCCTGGTCAAAAGCTACCAGAATATCTAAATCGTCCGAAATTGAGCGAATTTGTGACGTGCTTACGCGAATCTTATTATTCGTGTGCCCGCCCTTAATGCGTGATGAAAAGTGGCGGTAACCGTACAGGTAGTAGCCTAAACGATTTAATGCAATGGAAAAAATTTCTCCGGTACTCTCAATACCTTCCCCTTGCTGTCCTCCAACTTTCCATGAAAGTTGATTGATCATGTCTTACACCCCTTTAGTTACGTTAAGAAATTATGTAAAAACGTTTCATTAATATAAGTGTAGTACTTGTCCAGTCCTCCTGATGGTTTAGCCCTTATGTTATGGCTATTTTTTGGAAGATGAATGGGTACTAAACGCTTTCAATTCTAGACCTATGTGTCTAAAAAAGCAACCCTTTCTGAATATTTATTGGCTAAAAGATGAATATTTTTTTATTTTTTGAAAAATGATAAATAGATTGATTTTTTTCAGGGTGAACTTGCACCGGCAAACCCTTGTGATACTGGTTTTGTAACATTATCACCTTGGAAACCGGTTATAAAAATTCCGAAATAAAAACTTTTCAGCCTGTATATCAGTATAGTATTTTGTGAGTTCGTTCATCAGGTAATCGTATTTTCTTGCATTCTCTATGCCTAACACTCTCCCATCTGTACCATCAAAATCAGAACCGAAGCCGACATGATCCTCTCCCCCAAGTGAACATACATGTTCAAGGTGCCTTAATATATCTGTAATGGTTGCAGTCTGTTTGCCCGAAAGAAATTCGGTTACAAATGTGATCCCCATAACACTATCTCTTTCGATCAGCGCTTCTATTTGCTCATTAGATAAATTTCGGGGGTGCGGACAAAGCGAATAGCAATTCGAATGGGAGGCAAATGGATGGTCACCCCACTCCATCACATCCCAGAACCCTCGCTCTGATAGATGGGATACGTCACACCATGCTTCAGCAGCATTTAATACAGAAACCACTTGCTTACCAAAAGACGACAATCCGGCTCCCCTTTCTTCCAGGACGCCGTCCGCTGCACAATTTCCGTAGTTCCAAGTCAAGCCCACAGATGATACACCAAGCCTGAGTAGAGTTTTTAATTTAAGAAGGTCACACCCGATTGCGTCACAGCCCTCCAATGTAAGCACAGCTCCTATCTCATCACTCTTCAGCCGGTCGATATCCCGGCGGCTGGAAATAAGCTTTACCTGCGGATAAGCTTTAAGTACTTTTTCATAAAATAGATCGACCATATACAAAGCAGCATTGAATTTCATTTCAGGATGGACAGACTCCGGTACATATATGGCAAAGCATTGGACCTTTAGCTGTGAACCCTGCAGCCCTTCAAGATTTACCTGCAGCTTGCCTGAATCCTTAAAATCTATCTCCCGATCCATAAACATTTTATAAAGGACATCGCAATGCGCATCAAAAATTTTCATTCGCTGTTCTCCTCTCCTTTTTTCTCGATAGGCTTATCTTATTAAAAAAAGAACCTGTTTGCCTATGCTGCAAACAGGTTTTATTGTATTTGCCTGAATTTATAAAATGTGATCTTATGCATATGACAATGGATGACTCCTAATTCTGCAGCCCTTTGGCTACCGTGGTTCCACAATCAATTTGATTGCTGTCCGCTCTTCACCGTCAATCAGAATATCCGTGAATGCCGGGATACAAATTAAATCCACTCCGCTAGGCGCTACGAATCCTCTTGCGATCGCTACTGCCTTAACAGCCTGGTTCAATGCACCCGCACCAATTGCCTGGATTTCTGCATTTCCTCTTTCGCGAAGAACCCCAGCAAGCGCACCAGCTACAGAATTAGGATTAGATTTTGCTGAAACTTTTAATATTTCCATTCCTAGCTCCTCCTCGTTTTACCCCTCCTGCATGCCCTGCTCAAAGCGCTGGCTGCCCTTCTCTCAGGCTTAAAGCCTTACAGTAAGGGCTTACCCTTTCATCTTTATTTCCGGGCTTACACACGACTGCTTTGATGGAATTTAGCATCAGGTATATATATCATTCCATTGCTACTATATTCAATATTGAAAACACATATTCCGGCTTGGACAAAAAAAGCAAATATTCCGGCTTAATTTATTTATATCGGGACAGGATGTCAGCTGCGATTTTTCGGAATTAAGTGCCGTTGTTCAATTTTAAATAAAATGAGTTATTTCCTGCTGGAACATGCCAGATAACCTTATTGCCCGTTAATCTGGCAGCTGATATAGCATCATTATTAGAAGACAATTAAAAATACTTTTTTAGCTGTTTTTAAGTATTTCTCCCTTCTAGGGGATCTCTCAACCTTTTTTTCTCTGCCTTCCACATTCGCATCACCAAAATAAAAATGCATCCGGAGGATTTCCGGATGCAATCATTTTTTAAGAATATATGCTGTATCTTAACAAAGTCTATGAATAAAAGGGATGATCATCATTAATTAAAATCCGGTCAATCTTCTTGGCCAGCCCTGTTTTTGGATTCAGTTCAATGATGGCAGCGCTTAGTTGTGTCCTGCCTTCCTTCGGAACCTCAAAGCGGACCGGCAGTCCAGTTAGAAATCTTTTGATCACAGCCTCTTTTTCAACACCCAGAATGCCATCATAAGGCCCTGTCATGCCTACATCAGACATAAAGGCTGTCCCGCCAGGCAAAATGCGGTTATCTGCTGTCTGTACATGAGTGTGCGTTCCAATCACGGCAGACACTTTTCCGTCCAGGTACCAGCCCATTGCCTGCTTTTCGCTGGTTGCTTCCGCATGGAAATCAACAAATATATATGGAGTTCTTTCCCGGGCTTCTTTAATTAATTCATCTGCTTTCTGGAATGGGCAATCACTTGTATTCATAAAGGTTCTGCCCTGCAAACTGATGACTGCCACTTCTTCTGCATTATATTTTAAGAATACCATGCCCTTACCCGGATTATTAGAAGGAAAATTGGCTGGTCGCACCATATACTTGGCGCGGTCAATAAATTCGAATATCTCCCTGTTATCCCAAGTGTGATTTCCGAGAGTGACAGCTTGTGCACCTGCCTCCAAAAAGCCACGATAAATTTTTTCGGTGATCCCTTTTCCGCCTGCCGCGTTTTCCCCGTTAATAATGGTGATTTGCGGACGGTATTTCTCTTTAAGTTTAGGGACATATTCACCTATCATATCGCGTCCCTGGGAGCCTACTACATCTCCGACAAACAAAATATTCATATCAATTCCCTCTCTGATTATAAAAATGTATGTATGAAAAGCCTGTCTTCTGCATGCTTTTTTATTCGCTTCTTATAAGTGTAACACAGATTACTCCTGCATTATGCACCACAGTCCCATAAAAAGAAATAAAGCGATGCATGTGCATCGCTTTATTTGGCATATTCAACGGCCCTTGTTTCACGGATAACCGTGACTTTGATATGACCTGGATAATCAAGCTCTTCTTCAATCTTTTTACGGATATCCCTGGCCAAACGATGTGCTTCAAGGTCATCAATTTGTTCAGGCTTAACCATAATTCGAATTTCGCGTCCAGCTTGGATGGCAAATGATTTTTCAACGCCCTCGTAGGATTCGGAAATCTCTTCAAGCTTTTCAAGACGGCGAATATAGTTTTCAAGTGTTTCTCTTCTTGCTCCTGGTCTTGCTGCTGATAATGCATCAGCTGCAGCGACAAGTACGGCTATGATCGATGTTGGCTCTGTGTCGCCATGGTGGGAAGCGATACTGTTGATCACAACAGGATGCTCTTTATACTTGGTAGCAAGTTCCACACCGATTTCAACATGGCTTCCTTCCACTTCATGGTCAATCGCTTTACCGATATCATGAAGCAAGCCTGCACGGCGAGCCAATGTTTCGTCTTGTCCCAATTCCGCAGCCAGTAAACCTGAAAGCTGAGCCACTTCCATTGAATGCTTTAAAACATTCTGGCCATAGCTTGTACGGAATTTCAAACGGCCAAGGATTTTGATCAAATCTGGATGGAGTCCGTGAACGCCAACCTCGAATGTTGTTTGTTCACCAATTTCACGGATGTGTTCATCCACTTCACGGCGGGCTTTATCAACCATTTCCTCAATGCGTGCCGGATGGATGCGTCCGTCCTGAACCAGTTTGTCTAAAGCTAAGCGTGCTGTCTCACGTCGAATCGGATCAAAACCGGATAAAATAACTGCTTCCGGTGTATCATCGATAATGAGATCAATACCAGTCAGAGTTTCAAGAGTTCGGATATTACGGCCCTCACGGCCAATAATGCGTCCTTTCATCTCATCATTTGGCAGGTTGACAACTGAAACTGTTGTTTCTGCAACATGGTCAGCTGCACATCTTTGGATAGCCAGTGACAAGATTTCTTTCGCTTTCTTATCTGCGTCCTCTTTCGCTCTAATCTCGCTCTCTTTTACCATAATGGCGACATCGTGAGCCACTTCCTGCTCCGTGCGCTCTAAAATGATGGACTTTGCCTCTTCACGAGTTAAGCCAGAGATGCGTTCCAGCTCAGCTTGTTGTTCTTTAACCATCTCGTCCACTTTGCTTTCCATCTCTTCAATATGCTGTTGTCTTTTGCTAAGAGAATCGTCCCTCTTTTCTAAAAGTGCTTCACGTTTATCTAACGTTTCATCTTTGCGATCAAGGTTCTCTTCTTTTTGCATTAAACGATTTTCTTGTTTTTGCAGTTCATTTCTTCGATCACGAATTTCACTTTCCGCATCTGTGCGAAGCTTGTGAATTTCATCCTTCGCTTCAAGCAGAGCTTCTTTCTTAGTAGCCTCTGCCTCCCGCTTTGCGTCTTCTAAAATCTGCTCAGCAGCATCTTTAGCTCCTGCGATTTTAGCTTCAGCAATGGATTTGCGAACAAAATAGCCAACAAAAGCACCGACGATTAGGCCAAGCAAAATGGAGATGATTGCTGTTAAAAGATCCATCATTTCACCTCCTCTTGCTATGAACTTGTTTGTGTTACGTTTTTTAAAGTGTCGGCATGTACATTGTCCAATTCAATATACAGCACTAAGGCTTTTAAACGTTTCAATCTTAAAAAAACACTGGGCTTCCCTATCGGCGGCAAGCATAAATTTGCCACTCCCATGAACGCATGGCGTTCAAGAGCGATTAGCTTATGAGCTTAAGCCGATGGAGCCTGGAGCCAGACATAAGCCTAACTCAAAAAAATAATTCCTTACATATAAAATGTAAAATATACATGTTTAATTGTAAAGCTGTGGAATTTTATTGTCAAGGGGTTGTCCCAAGGGCTTTTCTTAATATTTTGACTGGTTTGAACTCTTCATCTTTGCAGGAATCGTGTTTATAAAAAATGCGCTGATGAACTTGCGTGCTGATTTCCGCACAAGATGCTCAGCGAAGCGCCGGCAGACCTGGAACCTCCTCGGTGCAAATCGCGGCCTGCGGGGTCTCCCCTTGACTCGCTCCTCCCGCTGGTATCCCGTGCTTACCGCTCCAATCAGCAGAGTGCAAAAGCAGCAAGGAGCCCTAACAAATTGATAAAAAAAGCAAAGCCGTCCTTCGGTTGGCTTTGCTTTCATACTTCTTATAATTATCTAATATAACGATGTAGATAACTTTGCGGAAGAGTTTTCAGCATCCAGCTTCAGCGCCTAGCCCAGGGGGCATAAGCCAAATCACTTCAGAATTCCCTACGTAAATCCGACTTAAGCCAGGCAGGCTGATCAAGGCACGTCAGCTTTTGGTTTGCTGTAATTAATCGATAAGCTCCAACTCTTCTTGTCCTTCGTCGCCGCTGATCACTTTTTCCTCATCAAGGCCATAATGCTCACGGATTTGCTTCTGAATAGTCAGGCGGATATCCGGATTTTCCTTCAGGAATACCTTGGCATTTTCACGACCCTGGCCCAAACGCTCTTCATTGAACGAATACCAAGAACCGCTCTTTTGGACAATATCCAGTTCGGAACCGAGGTCAATGATCTCGCCCTCCTTGGAAATTCCTTCTCCATACATAATATCCACTTCAGCTACACGAAATGGAGGAGCCACCTTGTTTTTGACAACTTTAATCTTCGTCTTATTTCCTACCATTTCATTGCCTTGCTTTAATGCTTCAGCCCGGCGCACTTCAAGGCGGATAGTAGAATAGAATTTCAATGCACGTCCGCCAGGAGTCGTTTCAGGGTTTCCGAACATAACTCCTACTTTTTCACGGATCTGGTTAATGAAAATCGCAATTGTTTTAGACTTGTTGATAGCACCTGATAGTTTGCGAAGCGCCTGGGACATTAAACGAGCCTGCAAACCTACATGGGAATCGCCCATTTCACCTTCAATTTCAGCCTTAGGCACAAGGGCTGCAACAGAGTCAATTACAAGAATATCGACAGCACCGCTTCGTACAAGAGCTTCTGCAATTTCAAGGGCCTGCTCTCCTGTATCCGGCTGGGAAAGAAGAAGCTCATCGATATTTACACCAAGCTTTTGTGCATAAACAGGGTCCAAAGCATGCTCTGCATCGATGAACGCTGCTTGTCCGCCGCCAGCCTGAACCTCTGCAATAGCATGAAGGGCTACAGTTGTTTTACCTGAACTTTCAGGTCCATAGATTTCAATAATACGGCCTCTTGGATAGCCGCCTACCCCAAGAGCTGTATCAAGTGCAAGAGACCCGCTTGGAATAGTAGAAACCTTGCGATCAGTTTGTTCTCCGAGCTTCATAATAGAACCTTTACCAAATTGCTTTTCTATTTGTTTTAACGCCATTTCAAGGGCTGCTTGACGATCACTCACTTATAGTTCCTCCTTTTATATGGACGAATCTATCTTTTCCTTAGATTCGTTTGTCTCATCTCAAAACCTATCTCTACTATAAACCTTTTCAAACCATTTGTCGAGCAAAAAGTCGAACATCCATTCGATTTTTTTAAGGCGCCTTTCCCTTCTGAAAATAGCGAAATCTTTTAGAGAAAATAGAATTTTGGAATGCAAAGCAAAGCCGAATATAGCATTTTCTGAAGAAATCTGTCTATTTTTTAGCTTTGTTAAATCGCCTGCTAATTTCCGCTTCAGGCTCTCAGGAAACCTCTTCCGGCCGGAATGGGCCTGGCTGGGCTTCCCTTTGACTCGCTTCTCCCGCAGGACATTGAATAAACAACGCACGAAGAAATCCGAATGCATTTTCGAGGATGTCACACCTTCCGTTCCAACCAGCAACGGACCAAAATAAACCGAGCTTTTCATAAAAAAATCAGAACGCCTTCTCAGGCACTCTGATCTTCGTTTAAAGCTTTTATAAGAAAATGGCAGCCATATTTTACGGTACGGACTCTGTTAGCCGCTCTTGAACCGCCAAAGTTCAGCTTTTCCGTCTGGACAGGCTTGCCTTTTATCCAAATTCCAACATAAACGGTCCCGACAGGTTTTCCTTCCAGTTCATCCGGTCCCGCTACACCAGTAAAACTGATGCCGATATCAGCATTTGTCATGCTGGCAACATTTTCAGCAAGTTCTGCTGCGCATTGGGCGCTGACAACTCCATCCTTTTCAATGGTTTCTTTGCGAACTTTCAAAACCTCTGCCTTCACTTCGTTTGTATAGCAGACAACTCCGCCCTTCAGAAGGCCGCCGGCACCCGGAATCGAGGTAAACTCCTGCTGGAACATCCCCCCTGTTAAACTTTCCGCCGCCGAAATAGTCATTTTCTTTTCTTTAATCAATTTGGAAAGTTCATGCATTAAAGAAGTGTCATCATAACCGTAGAAAAATTCGCCGACGCGTTCCATGATTTTGGCTTCAGCCTCATCTATCAGCATCATGGCTGTATCTGCCTGGCTGTGTTTTGCCGTTAACCTCAGCGTAACTTCCCCATCAGATGCGAGCGGTGCAATGGTAGGATTGCTTTGGGCATCAATGATATCCTCAATCTCTGTTTCCAGCATCGCTTCTCCAATGCCAAAAAATCTCAGTACACGAGAGATAATTACATCATCCGTTTCGAGCTTGGATTGAAGGGCAGGATAAGCATATTTCAGGAACATAGGCTCCATTTCTTTTGGAGGCCCTGGCAGAAGCATATACACATGCTTGCCCGAATCTGAGATCATTCCCGGTGCCATTCCATGTTCATTTAGAAGAACCTGGGCATCTTCAAGAACAAGCGCCTGTTTTTTATTGTTTTCAGTCATTTCCCGGTTCGTACGTTCAAAATAAAGCTGTATGGACTCAAGGGCCTGCTCGTCCATAACGAGTTCTTTGCCAAGGTGGCGGGCAATCGTTTCCTTTGTTAAATCATCCTTAGTCGGACCAAGTCCGCCTGTGAAAATGACCAGATTTGAACGTTCCTCAGCGATTTTAATCACTGACTTAAGGCGCTCAGGATTATCTCCAACTACCGTATGATAAAAAACATTTATGCCCAAATCAGCAAGCTGCCGGGAAAGAAAGCGGGCATTTGTATTTACAATTTGCCCGAGCAAAAGCTCAGACCCGACAGCGATAATTTCTGCGTTCATTCAAAAGCCCCCTTCAGGCTATTTATTTTGAATTAATAAAGGCCTGTTTATTTTTTGCGAAATAGTCCCATCCGGACCAGATTGTAAAGAACATAGCTACCCAAAGCGCAATATCATCAAACGGAATCGAAACCATTTCAAAGATTATATTATGTAAAAGCAATGCAGAAATGGCCACGATCTGAGCCCATGTTTTAATTTTACCCAGCTGGTTTGCAGCAACTACTTCTCCTTCCCCCGCCAGTACAAGCCTTAAACCTGTCACGGCAAATTCCCTGCTTATAATGATGATGACAATCCATGAGGGAGCAAGTCCTAGTTCAAC
Organism: Cytobacillus sp. C11.1; assembly: GCF_058145115.1. Classification (NCBI taxonomy): domain Bacteria; kingdom Bacillati; phylum Bacillota; class Bacilli; order Caryophanales; family Bacillaceae; genus Cytobacillus; species Cytobacillus sp. C11.1. The sequence continues at coordinate 4,185,752 of NZ_CM176935.1, forward strand.
CAGTACAATCAAGGCTGCAGAAACAAGGAGTTTATCTGCAAGCGGGTCGAGGAATTTTCCCAAGTTGGTAACAAGATTGTATTTCCGGGCATAATAGCCGTCAACCCAGTCGGTAACGGAAGCTACAATAAAGATAAGCGCACCGATAAGATGGGTAACAGGCATTTCAGCTCCAAGCAGTACTACTTCTCCCCATGAAAAAGGTACAAGCATCACTAGTAAAAAAATCGGTATCAGCATGATACGTGAAACAGTAATTTTATTTGGCAGATTCATGATTTACCTCCGTGTAAATAAGCCTCTCATAAGGCCTTTTAAGGTTAATTTTTACATTAAAAGCGAAAATAGTCATCTAATTAAGATGACTATTCGGTCTTCGGCGCATACCGGATGGTTATATCCTGCCGGACTGATTGAGAAGGCGGCACCTGATACTCAATTTTTTCTCCGTTTACGTAGAGTTCTGTTTGTGTAGAATTTCCCACTACAATGGAGGCTTCAGTCTCTTTTGAAAAATCGACTTTCTCGCTTTTTTTGCCGGCTGTAGTCAGCATTCCCTGGAAGAAGGAATATCCTTTGCCGTTCTGGATATTTACCCAGGTCTCTCCGGTAGAAACGACTTCTAATTCAAACTTTTCCGCATTTTTCAATTCGTAAACCGTATTTTTGCCGCTTGATTGCACCACTGCAATTTCCTGCTTCGCTTCTTCTGCTTTTTTTTCCTCTGCATTTTTATCAGCAGCTCCATTTTCACCAGAAGACTCATCCTGACCGCCAGCTGAGTCATCCTTGCCATCTTCCTCAGCATCTTTTCCTTCAGATAGACCTTCAGACTCTTCAATGACCGTTTGCCCCTCTGTAAGGTCCGCAGGCTTCTCAGCATCCTCAGTTTGATCCTTGGCTCCAAGGAAATTATAAAGGACTGCAATGAGGCCAATAATAAAGACACCAATAAGAATCTTTGGCAGGATATCAAAGACCTTTGAGGTCCTGCCTGAAAGGTCTTTCCTTGATTGGACACGTGAAAGCTTTTCGGGTATATCATCGTTCACGGTTGCTGGAATATCATTTTTATATTGCTCAAAAATCTCTTCAGGTTCAACCCCTACTGCCTCGGCATATTGCTTGATAAATGCCCTGATATAAAACTTGCCGGGCATCATGCTATAGTCTCCCTCTTCGATTCCAATTAAATAGCGTTTTTGTATTTTAGTGACCTTTTGAAGGTCATCCAGGCTCATGTCTTTTGCCAGACGTGCTTCCTTTAAACGATTACCTAATTCTGTCAATTTGCAACACCTTCCAACTTACTAAAAATCAAAGCCTCCAAAATCAGATTCAGAGAACATGTTGTTTTTCTCCACTATGTCATACTTAATCTCTTCATCAGGATCGTGGCGGAGCTCAATTATATAATCGAAATCATTAAGGGAGTATTCAGTGTTTTGTACGAATATATCCGGATGCTCTACTACCTTTACTGCAGGAAGGCGCATAATTTCACGTACAAGCTGCCAGTGCCGTTCGTTGGCGCGTCTGGTTGAGACAATTCCGTCTATTATGAACAAATTGTTTTCATTATATTCATCCTCAATCAGCTGGTTGCGGATCGTTTGCTTCAAAAGAGTGGATGAAACAAATAGCCAGCGCTTGTTCGCACAAACACTTGAGGCAACAATCGATTCTGTTTTGCCAACCCTTGGCATTCCCCTGATGCCAATTAGTTTGTGCCCTTCCTGTTTAAATAATTCCGCCATGAAGTCTACCAAAAGGCCAAGCTCGTCCCTGACAAATCTGAACGTTTTTTTATCATCGGCATCTCTCTGTATATACCTTCCGTGGCGTACAGCAAGACGGTCTCTCAGCTTTGGTTCGCGAAGCTTGATCACCTTAATTGTATCCATTGTATTGAGAATCGACTTTAGCCGCTCAATTTGTTCATGGTCCTTCGCCAGGATAAGCAATCCCCTGCGCCCTTCGTCTACACCATTTATGGTTACGATATTGATCGAAAGCATTCCCAGCAGGGAAGAAATATCACCAAGCAAACCGGGACGATTCTTTTGAATTTCATATTCCAAATACCATTCTGTTTTTTCTTCCACCAGAAAAACCTCCTCCGGCATAATTGCGCCTTATGCGCCTTTTTTATATGTAGGGCTATCAGAATTCTGCCTGTTAATTCATATCAAACTGATAAGTAGGCTCGCTGATTTTCGCGGGAGGTCCTGTAGCCTCCTCGCTGCTGACGGGCCTATAGGGCCCTTCCTTTGACTTGCTTGTCCCGCAGGATTTGTATAGGCATCCTCAAATGAACATCGCCCGAAGAAATGCGAATGCATCTTCAAGGATCTCTTGCCAACAGCTTCAATTAACGACCAGATATCAATCATTCTCTTTAATAAAAAACTATAATGTAAAATTTTATGAAGCCTATCCTAAATTTTCATCTAGGTTCTATAATATATGATTTTTTATCAAGATGAAAGAAAAAACCCGTATAGTTGAAAGGAAATCTTTTATGGGGTAAAAAACGAAAAAGAGAGGTTGCCCTCTCTTTTTGTTCAGTGCTATTTAAATTCTTAGTGGGTGCCGTCGTTTTGGACAAGCTTTACCATCATATTGGCAATGGCATGCTGCTCTTCAGGAGTAGCAACAGACCAAAGATCAGCAAGGATTTTCTCCTGGTCATTCTTCGGCTCCACTTGTTTGGCTAAATAATCGCCAATTTGGTAAGCAAGATCATTAACGGTATTTTTGTTCATTCCCTGTGCCTCTCCCTGATGCAGACGATCTCCAAGGAAGTCTTTCCACTGCTGCCAGTTATCTAGTACAGACATAATTATTGCCTCCTTTAAATGTTGTACAATTATATTGTGCTTAGGAGCCAAATAAAATATGCATGAACAAGTAACCATCAGCCAAAAAAATGTGTCACTTCTTTGAACAAAAGTACCAGGTACCTATACCAGTTAGCCAAAGTGGTATAGGTACCTGGTACTTTTTTACGTATACCATCCCCCATTGACAGCGAGAACCTGGCCAGTGATGTAGGAGGCTTTGGCTGATAAGAGGAAGGCAATTGAGTTGGCGACATCCTCCGGAAGGGCCAGCCTGCCCATGGGAATATCGCTTTTCACTGCCTCAAGTTCTTCTTCGGTGAAGTCATTGAGCATAGCAGTCTGGACGGCACCTGGGGCAACGGCATTGACTCTGACGCCATTCAGTGCCACTTCCTTGCTCAAAGCTTTAACGAAAGCAATTTGAGCCCCCTTCGCCGCTGAATAGGCTACTTCACATGCTGCACCGGTTTGTCCCCATATGGATGAAACCACCACAATATTTCCACTTTTTTTCGCAAGCAGTTTTGGCAGCAGTTCTTTTGTAAGCAGGAGCGGTGATGTAACATGCAAATTCATCAGATTTTCTGTTTCAGTTTCGGTGAGCTCAGTCAGCAGGCCATACTGGGAAGACCCGCTGTTATGTACAATGGCATCTAGTGAGAAGATGCTTTGAGCAACCTTTTTATAACTAGCTTTGACCGATAAATCTGCCTGTATTGGCATATATTCGCCGCCATATGGCTGCAATCGGTCCATCAGCATATTGATCGCCCGCTGGTTTTGATTGTAATGAAGATACAGCGAATAGCCTTCTTCAGCAAGCTTCAGGCTAATTGCTTGGCCGATTCCTCCGCTTGCTCCCGTAATTAATGCAAATTTACTCATTTTACACCACTCCATCATGTCTCTGTAAAAAAGCAGAAAGCGCCAGTGATCGGCGCTCTGCAATGATATTACCTATTTCTTTGGCACAACCTGGCACACCGTAAATCGGTCTTCACTTATTAAGTCGCCGGCTGCCTTTTCCACATCATCAAGGGTAATGCTTTCAAGTGTTGGCACAACATCAAACAGGTCCATTTCGTTAAAAGCATACCGTGTAAATTGGTTGGCGATATATTCAGGCGAATTAACCGCTCGAAGAAATGCACCAATCTTCTTCTTCTTCGTCCGATCCAGCGTTTCTTGAGATATAGTCCCTTTACCTTTAGCTTCCAAGAGCATTTTTTGCAGCACTTCCGCCAAGCGATCAGGATCATTCGTATCTCCTCCGACCATGGCAAAACCGAAGCCTTGCTCCTGAGTGTAATCATAAGAGAAGGTATCATCTATCAATCCTTCGTTATATAGAGAACTATAATGGTCAGAGCTTTTGCCGAATAAGATGTCCAGCAAAACATTTACACTTAGTTCGTTCTTCAACATTCCCTTGCCTGTTTGATTCACGTTTTGGCTTTTCACACCGACAAGGCATTTGGATGTCTGGACATTCATTTCCAGAACTTTCTTCTTCTCAGCGGCTTCCATCGGTTCTGCTTCAAATTTGCGTTTTATCTCAGGCTGCTCTTTGTAATCCTTCTTGTTCTGGTTTTCTCTCACCAAATTCATGGTTTGATCCGGATCTACAGAGCCAACTATGAACAAGAGCATGTTGCTTGGATGATAAAAAGTCTCATAGCACTCATACAGCATATCTTTTGTAATATGGGAGATTGATTCGACTGTGCCTGCGATATCAATTTTTACCGGATGGTTTTTATACATATTATCAATTAAGCCAAAGTATAAGCGCCAATCGGGATTATCATCATACATGGTGATTTCCTGGCCGATAATGCCTTTTTCCTTCTCCACAGTCTTTTCTGTAAAATAAGGTTCCTGAACAAAATTGAGTAAGGTCTCCAGGTTCTGTTCTACATTTGACGTACTGGAGAATAAATAAGCTGTTCGTGTAAAAGAGGTAAAGGCGTTGGCAGATGCACCTTGCTTGCTGAACTGCTGGAACACATCCCCATCTTCCTTTTCAAAAAGCTTATGCTCCAAAAAGTGTGCGATGCCATCAGGAACCTTTACAAATTCGTCTTTGCCCGGCGGCAAGAAATGGTTGTCGATTGAACCATATTTTGTTGTAAATGTTGCATATGTTTTGTTGAATCCCTTTTTAGGCAGAATGTACACATCCAGGCCATTTCCCAGTTTTTCATAGTACATTTCTTCCTGCAGCTGATCAAAAGTGATTTTTTCCATTACTTGGCCGCCTCCTTTCCAGTTAGGAAATATACTGTATCTAAGCTGACCTTCTTGGCAACTTCGGAAATTTCTTCATTCGTTACCTTATCCATTTCTTCCATCCAGGTTTGAAGTGTAATATCTTTTCCGGATACAACATTATGATAAAGCACCTCAACAATCCCACGTGCAGTATCTACCGTTTCCAGAAGCTGATTTTTAATAACCGCTTTCGTCTGCTCAATTTCCTGATCAGTAAAATCGCCATTTTTCATTGCTTCCAATTGTTCCTTGATAATAGTAACAGCCTGGTCATAATTGCTGTTATCGATTCCGGACATCACCATCATCAAGCCTTTATGGCTTTCCAGACGGCTCGCTACATAATAGGCAAGACTTGCTTTCTCGCGGACATTCAAGAAAAGCTTGGAATGGGAAAAGCCGCCGAAAATTCCGTTAAAAACCTGCAGAGCGTAGTAATCAGGGTCACCGTACACCACATTTGTACGGTAGCCAATATTTAATTTACCTTGTTTTACATCCTGTTCTTCCCTAACTTCATTTACTCGCTCCTTGCCATTGTCTGTTCGAGATTGCGAAGTCTGCGCTGTTCTTTCTTCAAAGGACAAAAGTTCTCCCGCAAATGATTCTGCTTCCTCTTCATTGACGTCACCTATGACATACAAATCAAGCTCATCCTGCGAAAGTGCATTTTGATAATATTGATAAAGGCTTTCAGGAGTGATTTGATCAACATCCTCCTTTTCCCCATGGACATGCAATGAATAGGGTTCATCCTTGCACATTTCCTGCACGAGGCGGAAATTAGAATAACGCATTTTATCATCATATACGGATTGAATTCGCTGTTTTAAAGTCCTTTTCTCCTTTTCGACTGTTTCCTGGTCAAAGGCGTTCCCCTGTACATTTGGCTTCGTCACGATCTCCGATAAAAATTGAAAAGCCTTTTTTAATAAAGGGGTATTATCAGAAAGAAATTTTTCATTGGCAATTTCAACTGAAATTGTGATCACATGATATTCCCCTTTTTTAGCCAAATCTACAAAAAGGGTTGCTCCATACAATTCATCAAGGTAGGAACGCAGTTTTCCAGTGGTAGGGTAGGCGGCGCTGTTGCTTTGCAGGACATGCGGCAATAGCGACCTTAGCGTTACCGTCTCCTTACTGAGGGGAGCTTTCATCTTCCAGACTAAGGTATTGGTCTTATATTTTTCCGTTTTTACAACATGCAGTTTATAGCCGTTCATTGTTTTAACCGATTCAGAAATTACATCCATTTGGTTTCCTCCTGTCGAGATATTGAAGAGTCCATAGCCGTTGCTACTTTTGTGAATCAAGTACGTCCCCTATCACTATGTAAACACTTTGATGCTAATTTCTATAATCTCCTTTGTTTTAAATCATATTCTTACTATAACTTGCCCTATTTCTCTATTTCAAGTTATTGGCTAAGCTGGAAGGGTTTATTAGAAGAACAAGGCGGCTTGCAGTGAGCATTTTAGCTGGTGCCTAATATGAATTTTCTCTAGCTTCACATCATCATCTGCTCGAATCAGCAGGGTGCTAATTAAACAATCTTTACCAGCTACTATCAACTCAGCAGGCTAAAATAAGTTTGCCGTCGTTTTTGCGTAATCAACAAAAATAAAAAACCCCTTCTCAAAGGGGTCTAGTTTCCTGAGGCAGCCGCTCTTATAAAGGTATGATTTTTCATGCATTTCCCGCATTCAAAATGAACCTGATTCTTCCCGCTGTTTTTCGCTTGATATAATAGCTGGTCAGCTACTTCAAGACTCTCGTTTATCTTTCTTCCTGCAGCATGGTGTGAAACGCCAAAGCTCATTGTAATAGGTATATTTGCAGCAGTGAATTGCTTTTCATTGAGCGATTTGTATATAGAGTTTAAAAAGGGTTCTACTTTGCTTTCATCCCAATCAGGCATCAAAAAGGCAAATTCTTCGCCGCCATATCTAAAAGCTTGTCCGCCATACTTATTTGCCGCCTCAGTAAAAATACCTCCTAGCTCTTTTAACACCTCATCCCCAGCCAAATGGCCATATTCATCGTTAATTGGCTTAAAATGATCAATATCACCCATAATGATATAGAATGGCCTTTCTGTTTGGGATAGTTTTTTCATTTGCTCCTGGAAATAGCGGTGGTTATAAAGATCTGTCAGGTAATCTCTTACGAGCAGTTCATGGTAAATTTCCTTCTGCCGGCGATGCTGCCTTTCCCTTAAAATAATCAGGGATCCAAACAGTCCAATAATCCAAATAAACATGATATTTAACAGAAAAACTAAAATGGAATAATCGGTTGCAGGCGATCCGCTAAGCATCACCGCAGTATATCCTGCGGTTAAAGATATAGAGGAAAGGATCGCTCCCTTTGTTCGCCAATAAATGGTTGCATGCATGACGATTAAGAATGAAATTGGCAGCAATGGACTAAAAGTCCCGCCAGATAAAATAATTAACCAAAAGAAAGCAATATAATCAAAAGCAATACCCGCTTTTGTAATAATGGAAAAGGTATTTTGATTCGAATTCATTTTAGGCAGGGCAATCTGTGCTGCGGTCATATAAACGAGCCCGAATGAAAGGAGAATCGGAAAGGACTTTTCATTCCATTGCAGAGTATCGGACAATGCAGGCAGATAAAATAAAAAGACTGCAGCAATTAAAAAGACCCAGCGCAAATAGGAAAATATTTTTTCTGTTTCATAATCATCCAAGTACAGAGAAAAACGCATAGTCAGACCTCTTATCTCTATTTCTAATTAACAAAATATTATCACATTTAAGGCTGACAGACACACAATATAATCAGACAAGATTCGCCAAACATAAAATCAAGCCCCATTTCATAAGAAATGAGGCTCTGATGATTAGCGTTTCCCTTTTATATATGGCGTTCCGGAAGCCTTTGGTGCATCGGCACGTCCAATGAAGCCCGTTAAGGCCAAGATTGTTAGTACATATGGTGCGATAAGAAGATACACATTTGGTATATTCTCAAGGAATGGCAAGCTTGAACCAATGATACTTAAGCTTTGCGCAAATCCAAAGAACAATGCCGCACCCATAACACCAAGCGGATGCCATTTACCGAAAATCAATGCCGCCAAAGCCATAAAGCCCTGTCCGCTGATTGTAGCATGGCCGAAGTCTGATGATATGGATTGTGCGTATATTCCGCCACCGATCCCTGCAAGGGCACCGGATAGCAAAACACCGATGTAGCGCATTCTTGTAACATTAATACCCATCGTATCTGCAGCCATTGGATGCTCACCCACAGCACGCAATCTTAATCCAAATGGTGTTTTAAACATGACAAACCACGCAAGGAATGCCACAGCAATCGCTACAAAAGATGTGTAGTAAGTGTTTGAGAATAGAAGCTTGCCGATAACCGGTATGTCACTTAAAAACGGAATATCGACTTTACTGAAACCTTTTTGAATAATATCTGTCTGGCCTTTTCCATAAATGAATTTAACCAGAAACAGCGCAGCTCCAATCGCGAGCAGGTTTATGGCAACACCTGATACTACCTGGTCGGCCCTGAATGTAATGGACGCAACCGCGTGCAAAATGGATAAAAGAGCGCCGACTACCATGGCTGCAAGAAGGGCAATCCAAGGTGTCCAGTTTCCAAGTACGTCTACAAATGTAAGGTTAAAAACAATCGCCGTGAAAGCTCCAATAACCATTAAGCCTTCCAAACCGATATTTACGACTCCAGAGCTTTCGGAAAAGTTTCCGCCTAGTCCAGTGAAAATAAGCGGGGCTGCCCAAAGCAACGTTGAGGGAATGACAATTAATAAAATTTCCATTAAGCCCACTTACTTCACCCCCTTTTTGCTGATACGGTCAATAAAGATGCGAATCATGTAGCTTGCTGCTACAAAGAACACGATAAGTGCAATAATAATATCTACTAATTCGTTTGGAACTCCTGCTTCAAGCGGCATATTTAATGCTCCTACCTTCAAGCTTCCAAACAGCAATGCTGCAAATATGATTCCAATCGGCCCATTTCCGCCAAGAAGGGCAACTGCGATACCGTCAAAGCCTACCCCGGTAAAACCGCCTTTAATGGCTGCATAACCGAATGTCCCCAAACCTTCCATAGCTCCTGCCAAACCTGCAAAAGCGCCAGATATAACCATGGATAGAATAATGTTTTTGCTTACATTCATACCTGCATATTCAGAAGCGTGCTGGTTAAATCCAACAGCTCTCAGTTCGTAGCCCTTTGAAGTCTTTTCCAACAGGAACCACATGAAAAATACGCATGCCAAAGCAATCAAAATTCCCCAGTGGAGACGAGAATAATCTGTTAGTCCTTCGAGAAAGACAGAACGCAATGTAGAGGACTCTGCAATCATTTCTGTACGGTCACTCTTTTCTGAAAGGACAGTACGGATAATGTAGTTTGTCACATGCAAAGCCACATAGTTCATCATGATGGTAACAATTACTTCATGAACCTTAAACTTTGCTTTCAATAAGCCAGGAATAAATGCCCATAAAGCTCCAGCAGCCGCTGCTGCTATTACTGCCAGAGGAAGATGGATGACCTTTGGAAGATCAAATGCTACCCCAACCCAAACTGAGGCAAGCCAGCCAACGATCAGCTGTCCTTCTACCCCGATATTAAATAAGCCTGTCCGGAAAGCAAATGCAACTGCTAATCCGGCTAAAATATAAGGAGTAACCTGCCTTACAACTTCACCAGTATAGTAGATTTCTCCAAAAGCACCGTTCCAAAGGGCAGTAAATGCTGCTCCGGCATTATACCCTGTTGCAATCATGATGATAGTGCCGACGATAACACCGAGCAGAACGGCCACTAGAGGTACGATTATATTTTTCATGCGATTAGACATGGTTTTCGCCACCCGCTTCCTTCCGTTTAGAACCGGCCATCAATAAACCTAATTCTTGTTCAGTTGTTTCTTTCGGGTTTACTACTGCTACAATTTCACCCTCGTATATAACAGCAATTCTGTCGCTGACATTCATAATCTCATCGAGCTCAAACGATATGAGCAGGACTGCCTTCCCATGGTCACGCTGTTCAATCAGGCGTTTATGGATATATTCAATTGCACCAACGTCCAATCCGCGTGTCGGCTGTGCAGCGATAAGCAAATCCGGATTACGGTCAATTTCCCGCCCAATGATCGCCTTTTGCTGGTTACCGCCCGAAAGCGCCCTTGCAAGCGTAAATTCACTAGGTGTTCTCACATCAAACTCCTTAATAAGAGTCTTCGCTTTGCTGTAAATTTCTTTAAAATTAAGGACTCCGCCTTTTGAAAAAGGAGATTTGTAATACGTTTGGAGCACCATGTTTTCTCCAATCGGAAAATCCAGGACAAGTCCGTGCTTATGACGGTCCTGAGGAATATGGGCCACTCCTGTCTCCGTTACTTTTCTTGGAGGCATATTGATAATTTCTTTGCCGTTTAGCTTGATTGAACCGCTTTCAGACTTTCTCAAACCTGTGATGGCTTCAATTAATTCCGTCTGTCCGTTGCCATCAACGCCGGCAATCCCGACAATTTCCCCTGCTCTTACATGTAAGTTCAGATTCTTGATGACTCCAAGACCGCGTGAATCTTTCACTTTCAGATCCTTTATTTCGAGTACATCCTGCTCCGGCTTAGATTCGGTTTTGTCCGTTTTAAATGTTACTTCCCGTCCTACCATCAAGCTGGCAAGTTCATTGGGATTTGTCTCACTTACATTAACAGTCCCGATGCCAACACCTTTACGGATAACGGTTACGCGGTCACAGACCTCCATAATTTCCTTTAATTTGTGTGTAATAAGGATAATGGACTTTCCTTCTTTAATTAAGGTTTTCATTATCTGGATAAGTTCCTTGATTTCCTGAGGTGTTAAAACAGCTGTAGGCTCATCAAAAATAAGAATTTCTGCTCCACGGTATAAGGTCTTTAGAATCTCTACCCTCTGCTGCATCCCAACGGATATATCCGAAATTTTCGCTTGGGGATCTACAGCCAGACCATATCTCTCAGAAATTTCTCTTACTTCTTTTTCGGCTTTTTTTATATCAATTTTCCCGCTTTTAGTTGTTTCTTTTCCGAGAATGATATTTTCAGTTACAGTAAAGCGGTCCACTAACATAAAATGCTGGTGAACCATCCCTATGCCCATGTCATTGGCCACATTCGGATCTGTAATGCGCACCGGTTTGCCTTTCACCTTTATCTCACCTTTTTCAGGCTGGTATAAGCCGAATAGGACATTCATAAGTGTTGATTTGCCCGCACCGTTTTCTCCAAGCAATGCATGGATTTCACCTGGTTTCAGCTGAAGCGTGATATTGTCATTTGCCACAATCCCAGGGAACTCTTTGCGAATGTTGAGCATTTCAATAACATATTCCATTTGTTTCACTCCTTGCTCAAAATAAAAGGAAATTATTAGTAGTAAGAGGTCAGACCTCGGAAATTCTTAGAAAAACCTGGCTGGAACGCCAAGCTTCTCTATGTTAATTAGTGAATGATGTAGGAAATAATAGCATTAAAACTCTAAGTGAAAAGCAGAAGCTTTTCTGCTTTTCAATTAAACTTTTAATCATTTAAAAGGAATAAGAGGCCGCAGTGCAACCTGCTTATTCCTTCTTGATAGAATCAAAATATTAATATCGCTTCGGTAGGATGCCCAGCTCCAGCTCGATCGGCTTAACCTCTTAAGCCGATCACTTCTGAAGGCAAAAGACCGCCTCCCGCTTTTCTAATTATTGAGCTGAGAAAGAAGCTAATTCATCTTTAGAAGATGGAACAGTGATATCACCATTCTTAATCTTTTCCTGCCATTCTTGAACAGCCGTTTCAATGTCAGCTTTAGCAGGAACTTCTTCGTTGATTGGAGCAAGGCCTACGCCATCTTCAGCCAATCCGTAAGTCGTTGTTTCTCCGCCAGGGAAGTTGCCTTCCTGAGCTTTTGTAGAAAGGTCCTTAACTGCATTATCAACGCGCTTAAGAGCAGAAGTGATGATTACATTGTGCTCTTTGCCATCGATTTCAACTACACCTTCAGCAGTCTGGTCAGAGTCAACACCAATTGCCCAGATTTCTCTTGCTGGGTCTTTCTTCTTAAGGTCACGAGCTTCTTTGAATAGACCGTTACCAGTTCCGCCAGCTGCGTGGAAAATCACGTCAACGCCAGAAGAGTACATTTTAGAAGCGATTGTTTGGCCAAGTTCAGCCTTATCAAATGCACCAGCATATTGAACTTCAACTTTAATATCAGGGTTTACCGCTTGAACACCAGCAAGGAATCCAGATTCAAAACGTTCGATAACTGGAATTTCCATACCGCCGATGAAACCAATTTTGTTAGCTGTAGTAGCCTTTGCTGCAGCTACACCCGCAAGGAAAGCAGCTTCTTGCTCTTTAAACATGATGCTTGCTACGTTTGGCTGATCAACAACTGCATCAACGATACCAAAATGAGAATCCTTTTGCTGCTGTGCGATTTCATTGATTGCACCTTCCATCAAGAAACCAATACCGAATACAAGGTCAAAGTCTTGGCGTGCTAGAGTATTTAGGTTAGTAGAGTAGTCAGCGTCTGACTGTGATTGAAGGTAGTCAAAACCGCCTTTACCTTTTTCAAGTCCATTTTCTTCACCAAATGCCTTTAGACCTTCCCAAGCAGATTGGTTAAATGATTTATCATCTACACCGCCAACGTCTGTTACCATCGCTACAGAGAATGCTTTCTCTTTTTCGTCTCCGCCAGCAGCTCCTCCGCCGTTTTCTTCGCTTTTGCCACATGCACCCAATAGTGTTCCAGCTGCAAGTACTAAAGATAGCGCCAATCCAAATTTACGCTTTTTCAAGGTTGGTACCCCCTAAGAAATTGTTTTTTACATTAGCGGAATGAATGATTGCGTTTTCAAACTCCCCAAAAAATTTATATCCTTTTTCTGAGCACATGGAAACTGAACTTATCAGCTCTGAAGTAATTAACCGAATAAAGAATTGGTGTATCCGCTTCATCGAAGTGCATCTGCTTTAGAACAAGCAGCGCAGTCTCGGGATCACATTCAAGGATAGGTGAAATCTTCTCATGATAGCCAATCGGCTCGATTTGGGCAACTGCGTATGTGATTTTCCGGTTTGCTTCCTCTTCAAGCATGTTGAAGATGGATTCTTGTTCATGCGAGAATGTATCTGGAAGGATATTCTCCGGAACCTTATCCACGCAATAAACTACCGGCTCGCCATTTGCAGTTCTTACCCTCTCAATCACGGCAATTTCCTGATCCAATGAACATGAAAAGCGGCGGATATCATCTTCAGTCGGCCCCATTGTCACTGAGCTTAGGAAAATGGTTCCTGGCTTCATGCCTGCCTGCAAAATCATATTCGTAACACTATTAAGCTGTTCGATACCTGATGTAAACAGCGGCTTTGCATTTACAAAGGTCCCCACCCCATGGCGGCGAATAATCACATTTTCTTCTTCAAGAATACGCAACGCCTCCCGGAGTGTAGCTCTGCTAACACCAAGTTGTTTGGCAAGATCAAATTCTGATGGGAGTTTCTCTTTTTCTTTATAAACTCCATCTTCAATGTCTTGCTTTAATCGATCGATGACTTGCAAATATAAATGCCGGTTATCTGACTTAATAGACATGCAGGGTTCCTCCAACCTAAGTTCTCAAGACATCAGACCTCTGATGTTCAATCATTCCTACTAATCGAAAATACTATAACACTTTTTACCCAATAAAGAAATAGAATTTCATGAATTTGTCGAAAAAAGGTGAAAAGAAAAATATTGTTGCAATTCCCTTATGTATCAATTGTTCTTTTCTGGTATAATACCTTATTGAAAACGCTTGCATTGATTCTTTTTAGGAAATCAACGTCAATTTTTACTCCTGAAAAAACAAGGAATATCCATGGGATGGAAGTACCATACCTCTTTTAATTTTTGAAACCGTTTTTAATAGTATGGCCTAATTTTATGCCGCTTTCTATTTTCGCACTTCCACTCGCCCAGAAACAATATTGCAAATAAAAAAATGGCCATCCGAAGACTGGCCATTTTTAATTATGTTATTCTTTTTTTTTTATGAACTTGCTTCTTCAGAAGGCTTGCCTTGCAGAACTGCTCTAGGCTTGCTTCCTTCATAAGGGCCGACAATGCCTCTTGCTTCCATTTCATCAATCAGCCTTGCTGCCCTGGTATATCCAATCCTAAATCTCCTCTGAAGCATTGAAACAGAAGCTGTTTGCATTTCCAGAATAAGCTCAACCGCTTCGTCATACAAATCATCATCCACTTCTCCGGTTGCCTCAGGGATATCCTCTGGTATCATTTCTTCCTGGTATTGGGCTTTTTGCTGTCCAATAACAAATTCGACTATTTCTTCGACCTCTTCGTCTGATAAAAAGGCACCCTGTACGCGGACTGGCTTGGAGGCACCAACCGGCAGGAAGAGCATATCCCCTCTGCCCAAGAGCTTCTCAGCTCCGCCCATATCCAAAATAGTTCTTGAATCGGTCATGGAAGAAACAGCAAATGCGATCCTTGAAGGGATATTTGCTTTAATTACACCTGTGATAACGTCAACTGACGGCCGCTGTGTCGCTATAATTAAATGGATGCCTGCTGCACGCGCCATTTGCGCAAGGCGAGTGATTGCGTCCTCCACATCTGATGAAGCGACCATCATTAAGTCCGCAAGCTCGTCCACAATTACAACAATGTATGGAAGAAGCGGCTGCTGAGCTTCCTCCTCAGCATTATGCCTTTTCACATACTCATTGTAGCCTTCAATATTTCTTGTGCCGGTATGCGAGAAAAGCTCATACCGCCTTTCCATCTCACTGACAACCTTCTGCAGAGCCTGTGCCGCTTTCTTTGGATTTGTCACAACTGGCGCAAGCAAATGCGGCACGCCATTATACACATTTAACTCAACCATTTTAGGGTCAATCATCATTAATTTTACTTCATGCGGTTTTGCCCTCATCAGGATGCTTGTGATGATGCCATTTATGCACACACTTTTACCGCTTCCCGTCGCACCGGCAACAAGCAAATGGGGCATTTTATTCAATTCAGCAAGTACAGCTTCACCCGTTATATCACGGCCAAGCCCAATCAGCAGCTTGGAGTCTGGCTTGTCATTTTGTTTGGATTCGATAACTTCCCTTAAAGAAACCATGGCCACTTCCGAGTTCGGCACCTCAATTCCGATTGCTGATTTTCCCGGAATAGGGGCTTCAATACGGATATCCTTAGCTGCAAGTGCAAGTGCCAAATCATCGTTAAGACTGACAATCTTGCTTACTTTTACGCCAACGTCAGGATGGACCTCATACTTCGTTACTGCCGGCCCTAGATGTACCTGTGTAACTCTAGCCTTTACACCAAAGCTTTGGAAAGTTCTTTCCAGCTTTGCTGCATTGGCATGTATCAGTTCATATTCACCGCTTTGATCCGTTTGCCTTGGCAATTTTAATAGCCTTATAGGGGGCAGTTCATAATCCTTATTCTCCACCTCCGTAAACGTAATCGGCGGTGCATTTTCCTCTTCTGATCCTGAGTCTCCCGGATTTTCTGCCGGCTGGGGTTCGGTTGCTACCTGGTGTTCCTCCTGATAGGCCCTTTCAGCAAAACTTGAAATGATTGGCTCAGGAAGCGGTTCATCAGCTGTCTCTGAGGAATTATTAATCGTAATAACGGTCTCTGGTTCTTCTTCAACCTGTGCTTGTGCCTGCTCCTCTTCTCTTCTGGCGCGCCTTTCTTCCCGTCTTTCTCTGCGGTTTTGAGCCCACTCCTTCATATCATTAACAAAAGCCGTCCATTGTTTTTTGCAGAAATTTATGATCGCAGCCATCATTTTGCCTGCAGCATCTCCAAATGTTTTGCCTGTGATCAGGACAAACCCAATTATGATTAATAAAAAGGCAACGATCTTAGAGCCAGCTTCATCAAATAAATAATAGAAAAGGGCAAAAAGAATGGCTCCAATCATTCCACCGCCCAGATCAGTCGTGCTCGTTTCGCCTCCCACTTCCATGCGGAACAACTCCCATGTATTTGCTATTACGCTTGGATCGTCAAACTTGCCGCCATTTGAAAGAAGCTGAAATAATGTAACATGGCTTAATAACAGCAAGGAGCTAATGATTAAATATGTACCGATCAGTTTAGTATGAAATAAGAAGGGAAGAGTCCTCTTCCACATAAGATAACCTGCAAAAATGACTAGCCCTATTAGGCTGAGCATGTACCATTCTCCCATAAAAAAACGGAAGAAAAGAACGGTCGATTTTCCGACAGCGCCCAGCTTAGCGATTGATATAACTGCAAGCGCCAATAAGACGAGCGCAATTAATTCAAATTTCATTGTTCGTTTTAATGTTTCTTTTTTCCTGGATTGTCTTCTCTTTTTTTTGGCCATTTTATCACCTTATCATTTTTCTTATTAACAGTATCATCCAAATTCAATTATGTAATCATTCCGGATTTACCAGCTATGAAAGAAGAAGCAGCCATTTTTTGGCTGCTTCTAAAGTTACTTTTATTATATCACAATGCTTCTTGAGAAGGTGATGATAAAAATATAAAAAGGTCTTAGGATAGCTGGGATAGAGTGATCATGGATCCCGGCGTGTATCTTTCATCCATATAGTGGGATGGGTCACTGCTCATTACCCGCAAAATTCGGCATTCCTGACCTGCATTCATTTCTACAAGAAGAGGGATTCCTTCATAAGACACAATCTTCTGCTTGCCAAAATCATCATTCTCAGTTTGGTAAATCAGTTCCTGAGGCATCATTGTATACAAGATCATTGGACAATCACTTCTTCTTTTGGCTTATTCATATCAATTAATTCATTTAGCTTTGCGAGCGCTGGGCCTACACCGCCAACTTCATCAATCAATCCATATTCAACTGCGTCCCTTCCTACAACGTTTGTTCCTATGTCGCGTGTGAGGTTGCCTTTGTCAAACATGAGGTCTTTAAATTTCTGTTCAGAAACATTTGAATGTTTGGTTACAAAATTAATAACCCTGTCCTGCATTTTATCCATATATTCAAAGGTTTGCGGAACCCCAATCACAAGGCCTGTCAGCCTGATTGGGTGGATGGTCATCGTAGCTGTTTCAGCTATGAACGAGTAATCACATGACACAGCAATAGGTACACCAATTGAATGGCCTCCCCCAAGAACAATGGAGACAGTTGGCTTGGATAATGAAGCAAGCATTTCGGAGATGGCCAGCCCTGCTTCCACATCTCCTCCCACAGTATTCAGAATGACAAGCAGTCCTTCAATTTTAGGATTTTGCTCAATCGCCACAATTTGAGGAATTAAATGCTCATATTTTGTGGTTTTATTTTGCGGCGGAAGCTGTAGATGCCCCTCTATTTGCCCAACAATCGTTAAGCAATGGATTTTGGAATCCTGTGACAGCTGCGGGACATTTGTTTGGCCAAGCTGCTGAATTTTTTCCATAAGGCCTGACGGTTTATCTTCTTTAGGCTGTTCTTGCCCTTCTCCGCTCTCAGTACGGTTATTTTGTATATCGTTTTCCATCCTTATTTCTCCCTTCAAGCAATATATTGTTAGTATGAACTCTGGATAGTTTTTCATGCGTGATAATGTTTGCGGAAGATTTTAAAAGCAGAGCAGATAAAAGTTAACCTAAAAAGAAAAACAGCCCGGCACTTACCAGGCTGCTTCTAAGGCGATTAACCTTCCATAAGGATAGGCAGGATCATCGGCCTCCGTTTTGTTTTTTCATAAAGATATTGATTCAGGCTGTCTCGCATATCCTGTTTTATGCCCGACCAGTCAAATGCTTCTCTGACAAGATTGTGCTCGACCGCTTCTTTTACTATTTTGACTGCTTCTTCAAGCAGCTTTTCTGATTCCCTGACATACACGAACCCTCTTGTAATGATTTCAGGCCCAGCTGAGATTTTTTTCTCGCGTTTATTCAAGGTGACCACAACCAATAAAATTCCATCCTGCGAGAGGAGCTTTCGGTCTCTTAAAACGATGTTTCCAACATCCCCTACTCCAATGCCATCAATCAAAACATTGCCGGAAGGGATTTTTCCGCCAGATAAAATTTTGCCGTTTTTGATTTCAGCTACATCCCCTTTATCCGGGATGAAGATTTGTTCATTTGTTAAACCGCACTCCTTAGCAACCCCTGCGTGGGCTTTCAGCATACGGTATTCACCATGTACCGGAATAAAAAATTTCGGACTCATAAGGTTGATCATGAATTTAAGCTCTTCCTGGCTTCCATGGCTGGAGGTATTAAACGTACCCTTCCCTGAAATCACTTCAGCACCGGCTCTGAATAGCATGTCAACTGTTTTAAAAATAAAGACTTCCGTTCCCCTTAACGGAGATGCGGCAAGCAGGACTGTATCGCCCTTTTTAATATTTACCTGTCTGTGGGACTGCTTAGCCATTTTTTGAAGAGCTTCAATCGGTTCTCCCTGCGAACCAGTCGTGAGTACAGCGATTTCATTGTCTTGGTATTTTCCGATTTCCGAAACGGGAATGATTAAGTCATCCCCTACCTGCAGATATCCCAATTGCAGGGCTATATCATAAATTTTTTGAAGGCTTTTTCCGACAACCGCCACTTTTCTGCCGGTTTCCAGCGCAGCATCAAAAATATGCTGGATGCGGATTAGGTCGGAAGCAAATGAAGCAGCAATTACCCTTCCTTTGGCAGCATAAAAGGCAGCTGTCATTTCTCTGGCAACTTTAGCTTCTGAGTTTGTATATCCTGGCTTTTCTGCTTCAGTGCTGTCGGATAGAAGGCATAGTACCCCCTCTTCGCCCAGGCGCGACATTTTTCCTATATCAGGCTTATAAAGCGAGGCTGCTGCCTGATCAAACTTAAAATCGCCCGTATATACGATAGCACCCTCTGAAGTATGGATGGCAACTCCCACACTGTCCGGAATGCTGTGACTAGTCCTAAAAAAGGTAACTTCAGCCGAATCGAACTCAAGCTTTGAATCTGAATTTATTTCAATAAATTTGGCTTTACCTTTGTATTCCTGTTCCTTCAGTTTTGCCTTTGCAAGCGCAAGCGTCAGCTTTGTCCCATAAACAGGAACATTGACCTTAGCCAATATATAAGAAAGGGCTCCGATATGATCTTCATGCCCATGTGTTAAAAAGATTCCCTGTACCCTTTCTTTATTTTGGACTAGATAAGTAATATCCGGGATTACAATATCAATTCCGAGCATTTCATTTTCAGGGAACATTAATCCAGCATCGACAACGTAAATGTCTTCGTCCACCTCTGCTAAATACATATTTTTCCCCAGTTCACCGACTCCTCCAAGTGCTGTTAACTTGATGCTTTCATTCTGTCTCTTTTTCAATGTACGTTTCCTCCCATGCATGTTCAGCCGATCAAGATCAGTTATCCTCATTATACTTGATGTTCTAAAACCATGACAACCAAATTTATACAAAGGGTAAGCGCTGCCAGGCTTAGAAATACTCAGTATCCTTTGGATATAGATTTCGCGCCTTATAACGGCAGCTTTTTGAAAGGAGCAGTTTTTACTCCTTCACAAACACGGTTTATGTACAGGATTCTGTTCTCTGATTGAGATTTATTAGGGTAATAGAGCGCTTATAAAGACGATTCTTTTCCATGGATGAAGAATATGGGCTTCACAGAGAGTTTATGAAGACGATTTTTCCATGACCAGTCGAAATTTGGGCCGCATAGTGCCTTCATAAAGACGATATTACCTATCGCAAAAGGGGAATGTTCTTCATAGTCCTGCTTTATAGAAGTAGAAAAGCCAATCAGCTTAATATCTGATTGGCTTAACTCTTAATTTAATTATTTGAATAATGCAGCTATTGCATTTCTCTCCTGCTCGGTTAAAGGAACCATCGGTAGGCGGACGGATCCGACATCAAGTCCCTTGATTTGAAGCGCTGTTTTTACAGGCACTGGGCTTGGAGCATTGAAAAGCCCTTCCATAATCGGAAGAATCTGCTGGTGTATTTTTGCTGCCTTTTCATTATCACCGTTAAGATAGGCATTGACCATTTCCTGCATTTCGTTTCCAATTACATGAGAAGCAACAGATACAATTCCTGTTCCTCCAATTGCCATACATGGAAGAGTAAGGCCATCATCACCGCTATAAAGCAAGAAATCGTCATCAGTATTGGCAATTATTTTTGCCATTGCATTCAGATCACCGCTCGCTTCCTTCACTGCAACAATGTTTGGAATTTTGGAGAGGCGGATAACCGTCTCCGGCAGAATATTTACGGAGGAGCGCCCAGGAATGTTATATACCATTAACGGAAGCTTCGTATTTTCTGCGATTGCCTTGAAATGCTGATACAGCCCTTCCTGATTTGGCTTATTGTAATATGGTGCAACGATCATGATCGCATCTACACCAATTTGTTCTGCTTTTTTCGTTAATTCGATTGATTCATAGGTATTGTTGCTGCCAGTACCGGCAATAACGGGTACACGTTTGTCAGCCACCTTTACTGCGTGCTGGAACAGTGCCAGCTTTTCCTCTTTGGACAGTGTTGGGGACTCGCCGGTTGTTCCGGCGACAACGATTGAATCTGTACCGTTTTCGATAAGATGGTTGATAAGCTGTGTCGTTTTAGGGAAATCAATATGTCCCTTATGATCGAACGGCGTTACCATTGCTGTGGATACTCGACCAAATAAAACCATTTTTACACTCCTTGCGGCTGTTCAAAAAGTACGGGGAAAAGAAGCGGTCAAATCTGCTTGCACGTGATGACGGGGCGGCCTCTAACGGGCTGCATCAGCTTTCTTTACTGTACTTTTCACCCATCTTTATGAACTTTTATATTTTTTCAACAAATTAAATATCTGTTCTCTCATATTCTGTCAGATCTTGTTCAAGATGAAAAGCATCATGCAATGCATTTACCGCTTTTGTAAGATCTGCTTGCTTAACCAAAACCCAGATGGTTGTATGGCTGTCTGCGGATTGCAGAATGCGGATACCCTGCTCGGATAGGGCCGTAACAATTCTGGAAGCCACACCAGGAACCCCCTGCATACCTGCTCCGACGACAGATACTTTAGCGCACTCTCTTTCCACCAGCGGATCATGGCCAAGGCTCTTTAGAATGCTAATGGCTTTATCGGTCATTTCTTCAGTTACCGTATAATTTACGCCATTGGGATAAATGTTGATAAAGTCTACACTGATCCCCTGGTTTGCCATTGCCTTAAATACCACTGATTGTAGATCATATTGGTCCTTCTTAGCAAGAACCTTAATCTGGGTTACATTGGATAGGTGTGCTATTCCGGTAACAGACCGTTCCTTAATATCTGTACCTCGTCTATTTTTATTAAGAGTTGTGACAAGAGTTCCGGGACTGTCCGAATAAGTTGAACGGATCCGAATTGGAATCTTTGCCTGCATTGCAATTTCTACTGCGCGAGGATGAATAACCTTCGCACCCTGGTATGCCATGTTGCAGACCTCAGTGTAAGTCACAACTGACAGCGGCCGTGCATTTTCTGCAATTCGCGGGTCAGCTGTCATAATGCCTTCTACATCTGTAAAAATATCAATCCACTCTGCATTTAGTGCCGCACCGAGTGCAGCTGCGGAGGTGTCGCTGCCTCCCCTGCCGATTGTGGTAACATCACCGTTCTTCGAAGATCCCTGGAAGCCTGCCACGACGACTACTTCATGCTCTTCTAATTCTTTTAGGAGCCTGTCACATTTCATATCAATAATTTTTGCGTTTGTATGATCATTATTTGTCCTAAATCCTGCCTGCGCGCCCGTTAAGGCTACCGCATTAATGCCGTTATCTTTGAGCATGTTTGAAAAAACCACACTCGAAATCACTTCACCGCAGGATAAAAGAAGGTCTGTTTCCCGCTTGCTAATCTTGCTGCTGTTTCCTTCTACAAGGGAAAGCAAGGTATCTGTTGCATATGGGTCACCTTTTCGCCCCATTGCTGAAACGACAACTACAACCTTATATCCATCAGCCAGCGCTTTCTGAATATGCTTAAGTGCATGATCACGGCTATCTATATCGCGTACTGATGTGCCTCCATATTTTTGAACGATAATATTCATTAAAACACCTCTAACTTCTCTTTACATGAAGAGAAACTCGTTAACTACTTGACTAAACCAAGCTTAATTAAGCTTTCGGCAATTTGCACGGAGTTCCATGCTGCCCCTTTTAGAAGATTATCAGAAACAACCCACATATGGAAGCCTTTATCCTCATCTAAGTCTTTGCGGATACGGCCTACGAATACATCATTTTTCCCAACACATTCAGCAGGCATCGGGTACATTTGGTTTGCCGGATCATCCTGCAGGACAACTCCTGGTGCATTTTCCAGAAGGCTCTTTACTTCATTCGCCGTTACATCATTTGAATCCACTTCAAAATAAAGTGATTCCGAATGGCCTGTTGCCACCGGAAGGCGCACGCATGTAGCTGCCACTTGCAGTTCCGGCATATGCATAATTTTCTTTGTTTCGTTAATCATTTTCATCTCTTCAAAAGTGTATCCATTATCCTGAAACTTATCAATTTGCGGAATCGCATTGAAAGCAATTTGATAGTGCTTTTTATCGCCTTTGACCGGAAGAATTGCCGGTTCAAACTCTTCATTATTTATAATTGCCTTTGTCTGCTCGTTAAGCTCATCTACAGCTGCTGCTCCTGAACCTGATACAGCCTGGTAAGTAGATACAATCACTTTTTTCAAACCGTACTTTTCCTTAACAGGCTGAAGGGCTACAACCATTTGGATTGTAGAACAGTTTGGATTCGCAATAATGCCATTATGCTTGTTAAGATCCTCTTCGTTAACCTCAGGAACAACAAGCGGCACATTTGGATCCATACGGAAAGCACTTGTATTATCCACCACAATTGCACCGTGTTCAACCGCATGGGGGGCAAGCTCTTGTGAGACACTGCCTCCAGCACTGAATAATGCGATATCCACACCTTTGAAGCTTTCAGGCTTTGCTTCCTGAACGGTAAACTCCTGTCCTCTAAAAGTAACCTTCGAACCTGCAGAACGTGCTGATGATAAAAGAGTTAATTGTGAGATAGGAAAATCTCTGTTTTCAAGTGTTTGAATCATTTGCTGGCCAACTGCACCAGTTGCACCTACTACTGCTACATGAAATCCTTTTTTCTGTTCCAATTTCCTTTTCCCCTTCCAGTACCAATATATTTTTCTAGCAAAATTAGTTTTTTAGTGAAAAAGCAATATGCCCAGAATTCAATAGAACGGCGGCCAAATTAAATTGGCAGCCGCCTTCCTGCCTTTAACGTTAGAATGGCAGGTATCCATTTATATTATCAGCATATTGGCCATAATCCCAAGGTGTTAATAAAGCATTTTTAAACACAGCTTGGAGGTTGGTTATCTTAATAACTTTTATTCTAACATATTCGTTCACTAAAGGACTAAATTTTTTTGCTAGAAAAAATAGGGGCTATTGATCGTCTTTATACCTTTCCACTACAACAGGCTGCAGCTGCTTGCCCTCCATCGCATGCAGAATTGTGTCTGACAATGCAGTCATTCTTGCTACCATCGAATTTGGCTTTTTCACTGGGTCATCCTGTCCGTAAGGGATAAAAAAAATATTTTTGGTTGCCATTAGTCTCATTAAGTTTACACCATTCAAACCAAGCGCATCATTTGTCGAGATTCCCAGAACGACGGGTTTTCCATTTCTAAGTGTGGCTTTTGCCGCCATTAATACCGGTGAATCGGTCATGGCATTTGCAAATTTGCTCATGGAGTTTCCAGTTAATGGAGCAACGACCATGCAATCAAGCGGAATTTTGGGTCCAAGCGGCTCAGCCTTTACGATTGAATCGATCACCTTATTGCCTGTTAAATCTTCAATTCTTTGTACCCAGTCTTCTCCATTGCCGAATCTCGTTTCCGTACTTTTAACTGTAAAGGTAACAACAGGAAGCACCTCTGCACCTGCGTTAACCAGCTTTTCTATTTCCGGAAACACAGCGTCATACGTACAATGGGATCCCGTTAATCCAAATCCGATTCTTTTCCCTTTTAAACTCATATTGTATTCTCCTTTCTCTTTTGCAAATCTTCCCTAATCAATTGAGAAAGAACGTTCGCCAATATTTGCCCTGCCGTCTTTGGAGCGACAATTCCAGGCAATCCTGGGGCAAGCAGAGCTTTCACTCCCCGCTTTTCCGCATAGCGGAAATCAGTGCCTCCAGGCTTGGAAGCAAGGTCAATAATGAGGGTATGTGCCGGCATTTTAGAAATAACAGAAGCTGTTACAACCAAATGAGGTGCTGTATTAATGCAAATATCTGTATCCTTTACCGCATCCTCGATATCTTTTAAGTGAAATGGAGTAAGTCCCATTTCTGAAATCCGGGCAATATGTTCACTCTTTCTTGCCCCTACTTTCACTTTTGCTCCCAAAGCATGGAATGTTCTGGCTACACTCATTCCTACTCTTCCAAGCCCAATAACCGCAATATTGGAACCATGAATGGTAAAATCCGTATGCTGGATAGCCATCATAATTGTTCCTTCAACAGTTGGAATGGAATTGTATATTGCCACGTCATCTCTCTCGAATAATTGCACAAGGCGGCGGTCTGCCTGCTTTGTAATTCCTGTTAAATAAGAATTTGTTATGCCAGAATAAACTGTACAATGCGTAGGGGTTTGCGAAAGTATTTCTTCCTCAAAAACCACCTTTTCATTGGAGAATATCGTCTCAATCTGGCCCTCCAGGCCCGTGCCAGGCACTGGCAGGATAATGGCGTCTATATTGGAAAAGTCCACTTCATCTATTTTTTCTTTTACCGCACCAGAAAACGCATGATCCAGCTGCTCGAAACCAATTAATGAGAGCTTTGCATCAAGCTCTGTTAGTTTCCTGATGATTTCCAGCTGCCTTGCATCACCGCCGATAACTGCAATTTGGGTTCCTGTCAGCATGCAACACTCACCTTCTTTTTTCTTTCTTTCTTGAAGAAAGCATATATTTTTGAAGCCATTTATTCGCCTGGCTTCGGGTAAAAATGTACTCGCACCGGCAACGCCACTGTACAATAGCTGTGGCACGAGACAGCAATTGCATAAGCAGGTTTACCTTTGAATAAAATGTGGCGCATTTCATGGCCGGCAATTTCATGTAAATACCATATAGGAATTGTTATATTGAACTACTTCAACATCTTATGTACGCAAGGCGCAATAGGTGAGTTTTCCACCTAAAAGAAAATGGGTTTATAATTGAAAAGATGAAAGGTAATAACTGAAAAAGAAATGGAGAAAGGAAAACGAGGAATTGCTTAATACATGCCGTTTAAGCGGCGTATGCTAATAAGCTAAACTGCGAGTAGGCAAAAATAAAAAAGGACCCTTCCCGGCCCTTCTTCAGCAGCATTTTATTCAGTTTCTTCGTCATTTTCCGGTATATCGATAATAATCATGTCATTGCCGATTTTTCTGATATGCTGCCAGGAAACCCTGATTTCATCTCCATGCCGTTTGAATCCAAACCATTTCAAAGAGGGGATAAGCAAAGCCTGAATTTGTCCGTTTTTTTCATTAATCTCAAGATCTGTCTGCCCAAGGACTCCCAGCCGTTCTGCCCTTTTTACATCAACGATTTCTTTTCCGCTTAACTCACTTAATCTCATGATCAGCCCTCCTTTTCTTCCTCTATATATCTTTATCTCTTATCCGCCATTTTTAGAAGTCTTGGACAAAAGAAAACAGCCTGGCAGTGGCACAGGCTGTTTTTGAGTATTTTTATACTGATTTTAAAGATTTTTAGGAAGCTCTCCATCCGGGCTGATTAATGCCACAGAGTATTTATCCGTAAATATGGTATTCGCCATATTGTTCACACCCTGCATGGATACGGCATCAATTTCCTCAACAATTTCATCCATAGAGCGGTGGCGCCCAAGCAGAAGCTCATTTTTGCCGTTTCGGCTCATTCTGCTGTTTGTGCTTTCAAGGCTCAGCATTAAGCTGCCTTTAAGCTGTTCTTTACTGTTGTTCAGCTCCTTGTCAGTAATGCCTTCCTTTTTAAGCGTAGCCAGCGTTTCCTGAATGGTGTCAAACAGGACGTCCAGCTGCTTTGCCCCCGTTCCGCCATAAAGCGTCACAATACCGCTATCCTGGAATGCAGAATGATAGGAAAAGACTGAGTAAGCTAATCCTCTTTGCTCCCTCACATCCTGGAACAGACGGCTGCTCATGCTTCCGCCCAGAATATTATTTAGGACAATTAGGTTGTAAATATCCTTATGTCCAACCTGTAATCCTTCAAATCCAAGGCAAAGATGTGCTTGCTCGGTATCCTTTTTGCGGGCAATATGGTTTGAATGGAAATCAGGTTTCTGTTCTGCTCTTTCCCTGCTGCCGCCTTCGTAGGAACCGAAATATTTTTCTACTTCCTTAATAAAGGATTCAGTAATATTTCCGGCAATGGAGATAACGACATTTTCAGGTGTGTATGTTTCATGCATGTATTGTTTCAATGTATCGCCGTTAAACGTTGCAAGTGTTCCTTCAGATCCAAGGATTGGATAACCAAGGGAATGATTTTCATAGATCGCTTTGCTTAAAAGATCATGGACTATATCATCCGGTGTGTCCTCATACATTTTGATTTCTTCGTACACGACATTTTTTTCTTTATTCAGTTCTTCATCAACAAAAGTAGAGTTAAAGAACATATCCGAGAGTACTTCCAGGGCAAAATCCGAATGTGTATCCAGAACCTTTGCATAATAGCAGGTATACTCTTTCGAAGTAAAGGCGTTAACCTGGCCCCCAATGCTATCAAAACTCTCAGCAATTTCCCGGGCAGATCTTGTTTTCGTTCCCTTGAAAAACATATGCTCAAGGAAATGGGAAATTCCGTTATTTTCAGTATCTTCGTTTCGTGAGCCTGTTCCGATCCAAACTCCTATCGCCACGGAACGCACGGTTGGAATATTTTCTAGTACGACTCTTACTCCGTTTTGGCAAGTATATTTCTTTATCAAATAAATTCCTCCTGTTCTGAAACCCTAGACATACGCTTCCATTAGTTTATATCATTAATGTTATTTTTTCCAAAACCCTGATTATTATTTTCCCGATTCTGGATTCTATTTTCACTTAATAGTTCAGAAACCGTCCCAATTTGGAGATTTTTCTGCTTTAGACCCAAGATTAATTGATTCAGCGATTTTTCAGTCGAATCAGTCGGGTGCATTAAAATTAATGCCCCATTATGAACCTTGCTTAAAACCCGATTAATTAGCTGCTCTGGTGATGGCTTTTTCCAATCTACTGTATCAACTGTCCACATAACCGTACCGAGGTTTTCTTGTGCCGCAATTTTGACAATTTCGTCTCTATAGCTCCCGCTTGGCGGGGCAAACCATGTAATCTGCTTACGCGTATTTTCAGCCATGGTGGCTTCAATTACATCGTTGGTCTTCTGGATTTCTTCCCTTGCCTTTGCAGAAGATATCACTTTCATATCTGGATGAGTATATGAGTGATTGCCAACTTCATGGCCGGCATCCATGATCAATCTGGCAAGCTCCGGATTATTCTTTACCCATCTTCCTTCTAGGAAAAAACTCGCAGATACATTATGCTTTTTCAAAGTGGCAAGCATTCCTGATAAATATTCATTTCCCCACGCAACATTTATTATGAAACTGACCATTGGTTTATCAGGATGGCCTTTATATACAGGAGCCGGGGGAAGATCACTTAGCTTTACTTTAGGTTCCACCTGTTTAAAAACAAGCTTTTCTTCGTTAAACTTTTTCCCTGCCTTCATCTTTTTATAGGATGTCTTAACATCAACTGCAATTCCATTGTAGCCTGGTATGGCTTTCCAGACGGGATCTATTTTTGCATCCTGAGCAGGTATGCTGTATTCGGCTGCTTTAGCCTCTATTTCATCATAAAGGGAGTCTTGAGGCTTTGACACCGCCACTGCCCCCGAGTCCTCTTTCAATCCTGCAACGTATTGATCTGTAAGCGGGTTATTGACAAACACTAATGCGATAACAAACATAATAGCAATATGGATAAACTTTCTCATTCTGCATGCCTCCTTCCATTCATATTATGATTTGAAGGGACAAGGTAGAACGAATGGGTTTTGCAAAGTTATGTATTTAGACAGCCGAAACCTCAAGAATTTAAATATGTAAAAAGCCAGGGTTTCCCCTGGCTTTATTGGAATTTCAGCAGGCTGCTGCTTCTTCCGATTTTCTTTATTACTGCTGAGCTTTTTCCTTTTGCTCACGCTGTTCACGCAATACCGCTTTGCGGGAAAGGTTTACGCGGCCCTGCTTATCAATTTCAGTTACTTTTACTAAAAGTTCGTCACCAATGGATACCACGTCTTCCACTTTTCCAACACGCTCTTCAGCAAGTTCGGAAATGTGGACTAATCCGTCTTTTCCAGCGAAAATTTCAACAAATGCACCGAATTTTTCAATTCGTTTTACCTTGCCTAGGTACATTTGTCCAACTTCAACTTCACGTACGATGTCTTCGATGATTTTTTTCGCTTTTTGGTTCATCGCTTCGTCTACTGAAGAAATGAAAACAGTTCCATCCTGCTCGATATCGATTTTAACACCTGTTTCTTCGATGATCTTATTGATTTGCTTGCCGCTTGGTCCAATAACATCACGGATTTTATCAGGATTAATTGACATCATTAAGATCTTAGGAGCATATTCGGAAAGCTCTTTTCTCGGCTGTTCAATCGTGCTCAGCATGGAGTCAAGAATCTGCATGCGGCCTTTTTTCGCCTGCTGAAGTGCTTCCTCAAGGATTTCACGGGATAGGCCTTCAATTTTAATATCCATTTGAAGGGCAGTTACACCCTTGGAAGTTCCTGCAACTTTGAAGTCCATGTCGCCAAGGTGGTCTTCCATACCCTGGATATCAGTTAAAATGGAGTAATGCTCTCCTGATTTAATAAGTCCCATTGCAATACCTGCTACTGGGGCTTTAATCGGAACACCTGCATCCATCATCGCCAAAGTACTTGCACAAATACTTGCCTGGGATGTTGAACCATTTGATTCCAATACTTCCGAAACAAGTCGGATCGTATATGGGAAGTCTTTCTCAGATGGAATAATCGGTTCCAATGCACGCTCACCCAGAGCACCATGTCCGATTTCACGACGGCCCGGTCCTCTAATTGGACCTGTCTCGCCCACACTGAAGTTAGGGAAGTTATAGTGGTGCATAAATCTCTTTTCTTCTTCAATTCCCAAACCATCCAGAATCTGAACGTCTCCAAGTGCACCCAATGTACAAATGCTCAGGGCCTGTGTTTGTCCGCGCGTAAATAATCCCGAGCCATGAGTACGAGGAAGCAAGTCAACTTCAGAAGATAGCGGGCGGATTACATCCAGGCCTCGGCCATCAGGGCGTACTTTGTCTTCAGTAATTAAACGGCGCACTTCTGCTTTTACAATTTTATCAAGGATTTGCTTGATTTGCTTAAGCTTGTCGTCATCCGCTTCTTCTGCTTCATATTTAGCTGTAATTTCTTCTTTTACAGCTTTTATGGCAGCTTCACGCGCATGTTTCTCCTGCACTTGAATTGCAGCAATCATATCCTTCTCACAGATGCCGCGCACTTCAGCCTCAAGATCCTGGTCAACCTGGTATAAAACTACTTCCATTTTCTCTTTGCCAATCTCAGCCGCAATCTCTTCCTGGAAGGCGATCAGGCGTTTAATTTCTTCATGGCCAAACATGATGGCTTCAAGCATAATCTCTTCCGGTACTTCTTCCGCACCAGCTTCAACCATGTTGATCGCATCCTTTGTTCCGGCAACAACAAGACTGATGTCGCTCTTTTCTGCCTGGTCCACAGATGGGTTGATAATGAATTCGCCATCAATACGGCCGACACTTACTCCGGCAATCGGTCCTCCGAAAGGTATATCAGAAACGCAAAGCGCCAATGACGAACCAAACATTGCAGCCATCTCGGATGAACAGTTTTGGTCTACACTCATGACCATGCTGACTACTTGTACATCATTTCTGAATCCGTCAGCAAATAATGGTCTGATCGGCCTATCAATTAAGCGGCTAGCCAAAATCGCTTTCTCGCTTGGACGGCCCTCTCTCTTAATAAAACCGCCCGGGATTTTACCAACTGCATATAAACGTTCCTCGTAGTTCACTGTCAGTGGAAAGAAATCCAGGTTTTTCGGTTCTTTTGATGCTGTAGCTGTACTAAGAACTACAGTATCTCCATAGCGCACTAAAGCAGCACCGTTAGCCTGCTTAGCCAGCTGGCCAATTTCAACGGTCAATTTGCGCCCAGCCCAGTCCAGGCTGTAGACATGTTTATCTTGTCCCATATTTTTACCCCTCTCTGCAATTCACTTGAAGACCGGCGTCTCATCTGCCTGGCCTATTCAATCATTATTTATCCTGCATTGGCTACCGATAATCCTGGACAAGGCACTAAAGTCCTTGTACTTGCATTACCCTCCAATGCTCCTAGCTAACTAAAATCTGAACTGTACCTGCAGCAGATTTAGTTTTTATATAGAAAAGCATTAGATGCTCTTAAATCATAAATAAAATATGCATATTATAGTATGCACAGTTTTCCCGCCCGCTAAAATAAGAAAAGATTATGTATGTACAAAAGAAAAGCGTATGACCCCCGCTTATCGGCGGCAAGTCCCTTGAGCCGATGGCGCCTCCTCCTAAAAGCAAACGCTATTAGCCTTGCGAAGAAAATTATGTCAAAGCCTTGTTTGTGAAGGTGGACAGTGCTAGTAAAAAGCACATGATTTGGAACAAAATTCAACTTTTTAAAGCTAATAAAAAAGCGGGAAAAAATCCCGCTTCTGTTGATTATCGACGTAAGCCAAGCTTATTGATTAACTCACGGTAACGTGCAACATCTTTGTTACGAAGGTAAGTCAATAGGTTACGACGCTTACCAACCATTTTCAAAAGACCGCGACGTGAATGGTGGTCTTTCTTATGAGTACGTAAATGGTCGTTCAAATTGTTGATTTCTTCAGTAAGGACAGCGATTTGAACTTCTGGATATCCAGTGTCGCTTTCATGAGTTTTGAACTCATTGATTAGCTCATTTTTACGTTCTTTAGTGATTGCCATCCGGTTCACCTCCTAATTTTTCAATCCCCTGTTACTGAGCAAGCGTCGGTGACTCGACTTGCCAAGCAAAGGTTCATTTGGTACGTTACTAAGAATACAACTTTTTGTGACAAAAAGCAAGGCTAAACCCTGTTTTTCTCAAAATATTGCATTGCATGCTGTTTATCTTTTCCGATTTGGCCGATCAATTCCTGAACACCCGAAAATTTTTGCTCGCTTCTTAGATGCCTATGCCATTCAACTGTAACTTTCCGGCCATAAATATCTTCGGAGAAATCAAATATATGAACTTCTACCGATGGCTTGTCCTCTTTTTCATTATTGAAGGTGGGTTTATAGCCAACATTGCATACACCTTCATGCCATTTGCCGTCCGTTAAAAGCCTTACGGAGTAAACACCGACCGGCGGAAGGATATATTCATCTAAAAGATCGATATTCGCGGTTGGAAAACCGATTGTCCGCCCTCTTTTATCGCCATGAACGACCACTCCGGAAGTAGTATAATGCCTCCCCAAAAGCTCCGGAAGTTCATCTGTTTTCCCTTGCCGGATGTATTTTCGTATAAGTGTGGAGCTTATTTTTTCATCTCCATTGGAAAGCTTTTCAATAACAGAATATTCGAATTGGCCTCTTGAATGAAACAAAAGTGTTTCCATTGTACCGCGGCCCATGCGGCCATATGAATAATCAAAGCCTGCAACCACATGTTTTGCATTAAGGGCGATCAAATAGTGATCAACGAATTCCTGCGGCAAAAGATTTGCAAATTCTCTTGTAAAATGGACGACAAATAAATAGTCGACGCCCAAATTTGCGATTATGCTGATTTTATCCTGGAGAGGCGTAATATATTCTACATGCTGAACACTTTTTCCCAATACCACTGAAGGATGGGGATCAAATGTCATAACCGCACTTTTTAAACCTTTTTGTCCAGCAATTGCTTTTGCTTGGAGAATGACTTTTTGGTGACCGCGATGCACTCCATCAAAATATCCAAGTGCTATTGCCATCTCAGGCATGTTATTCTTTTCTATATTATGGGGATGCTTAATATGAATTACTTCCATGCTTTAATTTCACCTTTTCTCTACAGAGCCTAGACCTTTAAGAATGCCCAAAAAGACCCTCTTTTTAAACAAGGACTTTAAATATCATTTCTTAACACTTTTACAGGCTTCATCAAACCCTGTTTCCTAGGGTGATGTTCATATATAGCTAACACAAAGCCGTCAAGAGTTTCAATGGCTATAGGACCTTTGGTGTCAAGCAAATGATCAGGGATAGTTAATACCGCCCCATTTTTTACTTTCTCTGCTACTTTATCACTTATTTGAAA
Source organism: Cytobacillus sp. C11.1 (assembly GCF_058145115.1). Taxonomy (NCBI): domain Bacteria; kingdom Bacillati; phylum Bacillota; class Bacilli; order Caryophanales; family Bacillaceae; genus Cytobacillus; species Cytobacillus sp. C11.1. The sequence continues at coordinate 4,218,445 of NZ_CM176935.1, forward strand.
TTTCGGCAAATGAGAAAGCGCGGCTTCCATAGGCCGGAGAACCTCGGTAAAATTTCCTTTTTCCACCCGATCTTCAATCTCTTCAAAAGTTAAACAATCTTCCAGTGTAAGAGCTGCGGACTTAATTCTTACAAGCTCTGACATATGTGCCGGGTAACCAAGGTCGCTTCCGATCATGACAGCGAGTGTCCGGATATATGTCCCTTTGCTGCAGGCCACACGGAATCGGAAGGTGATGTTCTTACCTGTAAAATCAGCTCTGTCATCCAAAAGCTCAATCGAATAAATATGGACTTGCCTTGAGGGCCTTTCTACTTCAATTCCCTGTCTTGCATATTCATATAGCCTTTTGCCATTTACTTTAACAGCTGAAAACATTGGCGGCGTCTGTGTTATTTCACCAGTTAGGTTTCTCAATACAGCCAGTATTTGTTCTCGGGTAATTGGTGCATTTACATCTTTCCGCTCCACCACTTCACCTGATGCATCTTCCGTTGTAGTGGAAAAGCCAATCGTTACTTCACCTTCATAAGACTTCCCTGCATCTGTTATGTACTCTGCCACCTTCGTTGCCCTGCCAAGACAAATGGGAAGAACTCCAGTTACATCCGGATCGAGTGTTCCGGTATGGCCGATTTTTTTCATCCTTAAAATCTTGCGCAGCCTGAAGACACAATCATGGGATGTCATTCCTTTTGGTTTATAAAGCGGTAAAATCCCTTCCATTATGTATCACCTCATTTTAGAAAAAAATGGATAGACTAATGTCTATCCATTAAAAATTATTCTTCGTCTTTGGCGGAATCTTCGTCTTTGGAACGGCCTTCATCCTGTATCTGATGAAGCAATGACTCAATACGGTTACCGTAGTCAATGGATTCATCAAATTCAAACAGGATTTCCGGTGTTTTTCGAAGCCGAATTCTCTGGCCGATTTCTGATCGGATAAAGCCTTTTGCTTTAGCCAGTCCGCGAAGTGTATTTTCTCTCTGCTCCTCATCACCCAAAACAGAGATAAATACTGTTGCCTGCTGGAGGTCACCAGTAACTTGAACATCTGTTACCGTAACAAATCCAACCCGCGGATCCTTTATTTTCCGGCCGATAATTTCGCCCAGTTCTTTCTTCATTTGTTCTCCAACTCGATTTGCTCTAAGGCTCATTTCTATTTCACCTCTTCTTAAAGCCACTCTAAATCAGTAATGGTCCGTTCAATTTCAGGGAACGAATCAATCATTTTCAGCGCATTTTGCAGCTCATGTTCCGTAGAAACCTGGGTGGACGAAACAGCCACAATGGCAATTTTTGTTCTTTGCCATAGATCCTGGTAATCCACCTCGGATACAGAAACATTGTATCTTTGTTTCAAGCGGGTAAGTATCCGCTGCAAAACAGCACGTTTTTCTTTTAATGAATGTGTGTCATAAATGATACATTCACAGGCAGCAAGGCCAATTATCATTAACGTTCCACTTCCTGCATAATATATGCTTCGATAACGTCGCCTTCTTTTACGTCATTGTAGTTTTTAATGGTAATACCGCACTCATATCCCTGTGCAACTTCTTTAGCGTCATCTTTGAATCGCTTAAGTGCATCTACTTCCCCTTCGAAGATAACAACACCATCGCGAATTAGACGGACACCGCTGTCACGCGTAATCTTTCCATCTGTAACATACGAACCGGCAATTGTACCGATTTTGGAAACTTTGAAAGTCTGGCGGACTTCAGCTTGCCCGATGATTTTTTCTTCGAACTCTGGGTCAAGCATCCCCTGCATCGCCAGTTCAATCTCCTCAATTACTTTGTAGATAATGCGGTGCAAGCGGATATCGACGTCTTCTGCTTCTGCTGCACGTTTCGCATTATTGTCAGGGCGGACGTTAAATCCAATTACAATGGCATTGAAGGCTGCAGCCAATGTGATATCGGACTCATTTATGGCACCCACACCAGTATGAAGGATTCGTACATTAACACCTTCAACATCGATTTTGTTTAGGGCAGCTGTTAAAGCTTCAGCTGAACCTTGAACATCGGCTTTTACGACGATGTTTAAGTCTTTCATTTCCCCTTGTTTCATGTGTTCAAACAAGTTATCAAGACTTACGCGTGTTTTTTCGTTGCGCTGTGCCTGCAATGCCTGCGACGCACGAGCTTCACCAACCTGGCGGGCTGTCTTTTCATCATCAAGGACAACAAATCTGTCACCAGCCTGCGGTACATCATTTAGCCCCGTGATTTCTACAGGTGTAGACGGTCCGGCAGTTTTAACCCGGCGGCCAAGATCATTCACCATTGCACGAACACGGCCAAATGTGTTTCCGACAACGATCGGGTCCCCAACCTTCAATGTACCGTTCTGTACGAGAAGTGTAGCTACTGAACCGCGGCCTTTGTCAAGCTGCGCTTCGATAACTGTTCCAACTGCATTGCGGCCAGGATTTGCTTTATATTCTTCCACTTCACCGACTAGCAGAATCATTTCAAGAAGCTCGTCAATTCCTTCACCCTTAATAGCTGAAATTGGAACAAAGATTGTATCTCCGCCCCATGCTTCAGGAACAAGGCCATGCTCAGTAAGTTCCTGCATGACTCGATCAGGGTTTGCCCCTTCTTTATCCATTTTGTTTACAGCCACAATAATTGGCACCTCTGCTGCTTTTGCATGGTTAATTGCTTCAACTGTCTGAGGCATTACACCATCATCTGCTGCAACAACCAGAATCGTGATATCTGTAATTTTCGCTCCGCGGGCACGCATTGTTGTAAATGCAGCATGTCCCGGTGTATCTAGGAATGTAATCTTTTTGCCATTTTCTTCAACCTGGTAAGCACCAATATGCTGGGTGATGCCTCCGGCTTCACCAGCAGTTACCTTTGTATTGCGGATGGAGTCAAGCAAAGTTGTTTTACCATGGTCAACGTGGCCCATAATTGTAACAACAGATGGACGTTCAATTAACTCCGCATCCTCATCTTCTGTGAAGTATACTTCAAGATCAGTTGTATCAACTAAAACTTCTTCTTCTACTTCAACCCCATATTCACCAGCAATCAATTCGATGGCATCTTTGTCAAGTTCCTGATTAATTGTTGCCATAACGCCAAGCATGAAAAGCTTTTTAATAATTTCCGAAGGTTCGCGGTGCAGCTTCTTTGCCAGTTCCGCTACAGTCAGTGATTCGCTGAAAGTAATTTTTGAAGGAAGCTCCTTCACTTTCTTAGGAGCTGGGGCTGCCTGAGTCTGCTGTTGTTTGCCTTTGTTATTTTTGTTCTTATTGTTGTTTCTGTTATTATTTCTGTTGTTATTATTGTTTCTATTATTGTTGTTATTGCCTCGGTTGTTGCCGGAGAAGTTTTTATTGGACTGGTTGGCCTGTCCCTGGCTTTTCCCTTCACCGGACTTAGTTTGAGGCTTTCCTTTTTGGCCTGATGTATTTTTATCATCAGTCTTATTGGAAGCCGGTTTTGGACTCCCTTGTTGTTTTTGCTGGTTTTGAGGCTGTTGGCCATCTTTTTTGCTGAAAATGCCGTCAAGCTTTTGTACAGCAGCCGGCTCAATTGTTGTCATATGGTTTGAAACCTCAATATTCATGTCTTTTAATTTAGTAATAACATCCTTGCTTGAAATGTTATGTTTTTTCGCATATTCATAAACGCGCATTTTACTCATACTTACACCCCCGCTAGTATTAATCGAGCAACGTTAACAGCTTTTTTGCAAATCCGGCATCTAATACTGCCACAACAACCCGGGCTTCTTTCCCTATAGCTTGGCCGAGCATATCCCGGTTTTCAATCAGCTTATATGGAACCCCGTATGATTTACATTTATCTGTAACCTTTTTTGCCGTATTTGCGGATGCATCTGCAGACAGCAAAACAAGCCTTGCTTTGCCGTTTTTGATATCTTTAACAGCAAGCTCTTCTCCCGAAGAAATTTTCCGTGCCCGATTGGCTAAGCCAAGCAATGACATCCATTTAGTTGAGTTCATTTGGATTGCCGTTTCTCCTTCTCTATTAACTCCAAGAGTTCTTCATAAATAGATTCATCTATGGAAACTTCTAATTGATTGGCTAAGATATTCCTCTTTTTGGCTAGTAACACTGCTTCCTTTTCTTTGGAAAGATAAGCGCCGCGCCCTGATTTTTTTCCGGTCGGGTCTACAGAAACTTCTCCTTCTTTGGAGCGAACGATGCGAACGAGTTCTTTTTTCGGTCTCATTTCACCGGTAGCGACACATTTTCGCAAAGGAACTTTTTTACGGCTGTTCACGATCATTCACCTCTTTCTCTATTCTTTATCCTCTAAAAGGTCTTCCTGAAAAGCGAAGTCTGCATCACTATCATACTCTTCGTTTTCATACTCATCATGGTCAAAATTCAACAATGTTTCCTCACGCGGATAAATCCCCGATTCGCGAGCCTCTGTTTCTGATTTGATGTCAATCTTCCAGCCAGTTAGTTTAGCCGCCAGCCTTGCATTTTGGCCCCGCTTGCCGATCGCCAATGAAAGCTGGTAATCAGGTACGACAACAGTTGTCGCTTTGTCACCTTCATTCACGATAACATCAAGCACTTTTGAAGGGCTTAGCGCATTGGCAACAAATACGACAGGATCTGATGACCATTTAACAATATCTATTTTTTCGCCCTTTAGCTCGTTTACTACCGCCTGGACACGCGTTCCTTTAGGCCCTACACAAGAACCTACCGGATCCACTTCTTCATTGTCAGAATGAACTGAGATCTTGGAACGGTCTCCAGCTTCACGGGCAACAGACTTGATTTCTACAGTTCCATCATAGATTTCAGGAACTTCAATTTCAAATAATCTTTTTAGCAATCCAGGATGTGTTCTGCTTACAAAGATTTGCGGTCCCTTTGTTGTTTTTTCAACTTTTGTGATAAAGACCTTAATGCGATCGTGGGGCTTGTAGTGCTCATTCGGCATTTGTTCATTAGCAGGAAGGATCGCTTCAATTTTGCCAAGACTCACATAGATGAACTTAGGATCTGTACGCTGGACAATTCCCGTCATGATATCTTCTTCACGGTCGATAAATTCAGAATAAATGATGCCTCTTTCCGCTTCACGGACACGCTGTGTAACAACCTGTTTGGCAGTCTGGGCAGCAATGCGCCCAAAATCCTTAGGTGTTACCTCCATTTCTACAACATCTTCCACCTGGTAGTTAGGATTGATTTTTTGAGCGTCTTCCACAGAGATTTCAAGACGTGGATCAAACACTTCGTCTACTACTTCTTTGCGGGCAAATACTCTCATTGTTCCATTTCCAAGGTTTAAATCGATACGCACATTTTGCGCCTGGTTAAAGTTTCTGCGGTAGGCTGACACCAATGCCGCTTCAATTGCTTCGATAATCACATCGCGAGAAATGCCTTTTTCTTTCTCAAGCAATGTCAGAGCATCCAAAAGTTCACTGCTCATGAGATTTATATCCCCCTTTTATTTCTCTTTTAAAAAATGGTCGGAAAAAGCGAAGTCCCAATATGCCGAATAGCAAATTAGCTTAATTAACGGCTCTGTTAGTCTGGCTGTTGATTTTTTACTCCATTTAACATGGTGCTAAAAACCTCCACACCGCTTATTAATAAGCAAGCCCGCAATAGGCCGTCATTAAAAGACAACGGCTAAACGGGCATTGGCTACCTTCTCATAAGGAATTTCCACACTTTTCTTTCGGGTTTTAATTTTAACTTCAACGGTAACGGTCTCACCGTCAAATTGTGTTAAAACACCTTCGAACGTCTTTTCTCCATCAATCGGTTCGTATGTTTTAATGAAGACATTTTTGCCGATTGCTTTCACAAAATCCTGTTCTTTTTTTAGAGGGCGTTCAGCTCCCGGCGATGAAACTTCCAAGAAATAGTTGTAAGGAATCGGATCTGCAGCATCAAGCTTTTCACTTAGCCTTTCGCTTACTACTCCACATTCCTCAATATCAACACCAGTTTCTTTATCAATAAATACGCGAAGGAACCAGTCTTTCCCTTCTTTTACATATTCAATGTCGACTAATTCTAAATGAAGCTCATCCACTATAGGGGTGACTAATTCTTCTACCGTTTCAGTCACTTTGCTCATTCATTTCCCTCCTTTAACTTGGATTCTTAGCTCTTGTTTTTTCATAATTTTATTTAGATATTCAGGAAAAAACCGTACACAACACGAAAGAGTGGGTTGCCCCACTCTTCCTTTTGCGAGAGTTATTCTTAGTATTTCCAATAAAACTATACCATAACCAAATTTTTTATGCAAATGGAATGGCTGTCAGCACAAGGGTTTAGACCATGCCAAGCCCATTTTCTCCTGTTCTTTAAACTAGAAAAGAGACAGTTGGTTTTGATCAGGAAGTGATTCCAGGCAACCGTGATTATCTAAATACTCAATAATGGTCTTAGATACTTTACCGCGCTGCTGCAAATCTTCCTTGGAAAGGAACTCTCCTTCCTCTCTTGCTTTAACAATATTGAAGGCCGCATTTGTTCCCAGGCCTGGAATTGAGTTAAAAGGCGGGATTAAGGAGTTTCCATCGATAATAAACTCATTGGCGCTTGACCTGTATAAGTCTACTTTCTGGAAGTTAAAACCTCTTTCATTCATTTCCAGGGCCAGTTCCATTACTGTTAAAAGGTTTTTTTCTTTTGTTGAGGCATCAAGCCCCTTTGCATTGATTTCATCAATACGGGCCCGGATTGCCTGTGAACCCTTAACCATGGCATCTACATCGAAGTCTTCTGCGCGGACAGTGAAGTATGCAGCGTAGTACATAAGCGGATGGTGGACCTTAAAGTAAGCGATCCTTACCGCCATCAATACATAGGCTGCGGCATGGGCTTTAGGGAACATGTATTTTATCTTTTTACAGGAATCAATATACCATTCCGGCACTTCATTCTTTCTCATTTCTGCTTCCATTTCATCGCTCAGGCCCTTACCCTTACGGACTGATTCCATTATTTTAAATGCAAATGCAGGCTCGAGTCCCTGATAGATTAAATAAACCATTATATCATCACGGCAGCCGATAACTTCACTCAGATTGCAGATGTTGTTATGAATCAATTCCTGGGCATTGCCGAGCCATACATCAGTACCATGAGACAGGCCCGAAATCTGAACAAGTTCAGAGAAAGTCGTCGGTTTTGTATCTTCAAGCATTTGGCGGACAAACCGTGTACCAAACTCTGGTATTCCTAGCGTTCCCGTTTTGCACATGATTTGCTCCTCTGTAACCCCAAGGGATTCCGGCCCGCTAAAAATCTTCATCACTTCAGGGTCGTCAGTAGGAATTGTTTTTGGATCAATTCCGCTAAGATCCTGCAGCATCCTGATGACCGTAGGATCATCGTGTCCAAGTATATCCAGTTTCAGAAGATTATCGTGAATGGAGTGGAAGTCAAAGTGAGTTGTTTTCCATTCGGATGTCCGATCATCTGCAGGGAACTGGATTGGGGAGAAATCGTAGATATCCATGTAATCTGGAACAACGATAATACCGCCTGGATGCTGTCCGGTTGTCCGTTTTACTCCGGTACAGCCGGAAGCCAGCCTGTCAATTTCCGCTCCCCTTATTTGCAGGTTGTTATCCTGCTGATAAGCTTTTACATACCCGTAAGCTGTCTTATCCGCAACAGTTCCTATTGTTCCTGCACGATAGACATAATCTTCCCCGAACAGAACTTTTGTATAGTTATGGGCTCTCGGCTGATATTCGCCCGAGAAGTTCAAGTCGATATCGGGAACTTTGTCCCCTTTAAACCCAAGGAAGGTTTCAAATGGGATATCATGTCCATCTTTTTTATATATTGCACCGCAATTCGGACAATCCTTATCAGGCAAGTCAAAGCCTGATCCTACTGAACCGTCGTTGAAAAACTCGGATGTTTTGCATTCCGGGCAAACGTAATGCGGAGGCAGGGGGTTCACTTCAGTAATTTCCGTCATGGTAGCTACGAACGAGGATCCGACTGACCCACGTGAACCAACGAGATAGCCATCATCCAGTGATTTTTTTACGAGCTTGTGTGAAATTAGATAAATAACGGCAAAGCCATGGCCGATAATACTCTTCAGCTCTTTTTCCAGGCGGGCTTCCACAATTTCCGGAAGCTGATCTCCATAAATTTTCCTGGCCATCCCATAACTCATGCTGCGCATTTCTTCATCTGCGCCTTCGATTTTAGGCGTATACAGATCATCCTTGATCGGTTTTATCTCATCAATCATATCGGCAATTTTATTGGTATTCTCTACTACTATTTCTTTCGCTTTCTCTTTTCCGAGGAAAGAGAAGGCATCGAGCATTTCATTCGTTGACCTGAAGTGAACATCAGGCAACTTATGGCGGTTCAGCGGATTAGCTCCTCCCTGGGAATTAACGAGAATCTTTCGATAGATTTTATCATTAGGGTTAAGATAATGTACATTTCCTGTAGCCACTACCGGAAGTCCCAGCTTGTCCCCAAGCTTAACAATATTACCGATAATCTCCTCCAGCGCTTTTTCATCTCTAACCAGTTCAAGCTCCAAAAGATGGGCATATACTTCTTTCGGATGGACTTCAAGATAATCATAGAATTGCGCCGTATCTTCCACTTCATCAGGAGACTTCTGCATCATGCCTTCAAAAACTTCACCTTTGTCACAGGCGGATCCAACCAAAATTCCTTCACGATGCTTTTGCAGTACAGATCTCGGTATACGGGGAACTCTGTAAAAGTACTCCATATGAGCAATTGATACGAGCTTAAAAAGGTTTTTCAAGCCTGTTTCTGTCTGAGCAAGCAAAGTGCAATGGTATGGTCTTGCCCGCTGATAAGCATTACCCTGGCCCATATTATCATTAAATTGATCATGGAATTCGATCCCTTTTTCATCTGCATGCTTCAGCATTTTTAAAAGCAGATAACCTGTAGCTTCGGCATCGTAGATAGCGCGGTGGTGTTGGGTAAGTTCAACGTCAAACTTTTTTGCCAGTGTATTCAGACGATGGTTTTTCATGTCCGGATATAAAAAGCGGGCAAGCTCCAGCGTATCAATAACCGGATTAGGCGCCTTCCCTATGCCGATCTTTTTATAGCCGACATTCAGGAAACCCATATCGAATGAGGCGTTATGGGCTACCAAAACAGCATCCCCTGCCCACTCATGGAAATTTTGCAGAACCTCTTCAACTTCCGGTGCATTTTCAACCAGATCATCCGTTATTCCTGTCAAATTAATGGTTGTGGCGGAAAGCGGATGATGAGGATTTGCAAAAGACTCAAACCGGTCAATGATTTCACCATCATGTATCTTTACAGCCGCAAGCTCGATGATGGTATCGTAAACGGCTGATAAACCTGTTGTTTCAACGTCAAAAACCACATACGTATCTTCAGTTAGTTTGCGATGGGCGTCGTTATAAGCAATCGGCACACCATCATCAACAAGGTTAGCTTCGATTCCATATAGAATTTTGATGTCATTCTTTTTCCCTGCACCGTATGCTTCAGGGAATGATTGGGCTACTGCGTGGTCTGTAATGGCTATTGCTTTATGCCCCCATTTTTTTGCTTGGGAAACCAATGCGCTCACTGATGACACGGCATCCATCTGGCTCATTGGGGTGTGAAGATGCAGTTCCACTCTTTTTTCATTTGCAGGAGCAGTATCCTGCCTTTGAATAGGCTTAATTTCATTGATATCATTGCCAATCATGACCAGGTCACGGACAAAGGTATCATTCTGTATGCTGCCGCGCACCTTAACCCACATGCCTTTCTGAACATGCTGGAAAAGGGCTGCATCCTCTTTGTCACGCGAGAACATCTTTACGAGAATAGAGCTAGTGTAGTCAGTAACTTTAAAAGTTAATAGTGTTCTGCCGCTCCGGAGCTCCCTTGTTTCAGCGGCAAAAACGTATCCTTCAATCGCTACTCGCCGCTCTTCATCTACTATATCGATCAATTTGCGATAATCCGCATCATCTTTAATCGTAAGACCGATTGTTAGAGGGCCCTTAGGAGCTGAATTATCAGCTGATTCTGCTTCAGCTTCTTTCTTTTGCATTTCAATTGCTGCCTGTAGTCCCCGCTCCTGGTCCTCTTTCCGTTTTGCCTCCATGAACTTTTCATATTCTTCATTAGAGCCTTCTGCTGAAACCTCTGTATCAATTACCAATGCTGGAAACCCAAATAGCTGAAGTACATCTGAAATAGTGCCAGCATATTTCTTTTTAATTGAAAGTCCTTCCAACTCATTTCGCACCTTGATGATAATCTTATTGCCCTGTACAGAAGGAACTTGTTCATTCAAGAGCTTGATTAGCGGTGGTGCCATGCCATCCATCTCCTGAATGCAGCTGTGCCAGTATTCAAGAACAAGCTTTTCAGTAAAATCCTGATTTTTCACAGAAATGCTATAAGAGATTTCTGCAATATGGGAAAATGACTTTTCCAGCTGATCTGTAAAGCGGCTATAGACACTGCAAGGCAAAATGCGAGGAAAGACAAAATAAAAATGCCATTTCCTCGACTGTCTTTCCACTACGACCCTTTCAATCTGGGCATCATGAAAGTGTTGAACAAAGGCATCTTCGGTAAGCTGCATCTGCTGGAGCAAGAGCTGGAATCTAGACGGTTCGCTCATCTTTCTCTCTCCCATCAAATAAATAATCTATGTCTCTATTTTTTAATTTGGTTCTTTTCAAAGGATTGTTGTTTTTAAATGGATCTTGTTAATGGCTCTTTTCTCAAGATTGTAGTTTTTGTTTATGAATTCGTTGATTTCCGCTGCGGGCACTCAGCGAACCCGCGGGGAGGGTTCCGAGCCTCCTCGGCTTCGCCTGTGGGGTCTCGCACTTCCCTCTCCTCCCGCAGGACACTGAATTTGCTTCCCTGAATAAACACCGCACGAAGGAATTCGAGGATCAAGTGCCCTCCGCTACAATCAACTAAGTTTGTTAAAATGCGTTTTCCTTCAAAAAGGCAACAAACTTTGCGAAAACAGCCTTAAATTTTTAAATAAACAATATTGTAAATTCATTAGGCTATATACGTAGCCAGATTGACAGACGAACTTAATTATAACATATAGACACGTCTTAGAAACTTCAAATATCTTCTTGTGATTGAAAAAACGGATCCCGTCTTGGAATCCGTTTATCAAGTCAAACATAATAAGGATACATTATCGGCTTTAAATAGGAGCCTGTTAATCCAGCTTAAAGTGCTGACATCATTTCAGCAATTTTTTCTGCAAGCTGATCTTTATGGATTTCCTGCATGTCGCCTGTTTTCCTCACCTTTACTTCAACAATTCCTTCTGAAGCCTTTTTGCCAACAGTAATACGGATTGGCAAACCGATAAGATCAGAATCTGCAAATTTGACCCCTGGACGTTCCTGGCGATCATCCATTAAAACCTCATAGCGATTTTGCTTTAGCGTAGAATATAATTCCTCTGCTAGAACAGCCTGAGATTCATCCTTCATATTAATAGGAATCAGGTGAAGGTCATATGGTGCAAGCGCATTCGGCCAAACAAATCCATTTTCATCATTGAATTGCTCAGCAACCGCAGCCATTGTCCGCGATACGCCTATACCATAACATCCCATAATCATAGGCTGGGTTCTGCCGTTTTCATCTAAGTAAGCTGCTTCCATCGCTTCACTGTAACGTGTGCCCAGCTTAAAAATATGGCCAACTTCAATACCCTTGGCAAATTGGATTGTACCTTGTCCATCTGGAGAAGGGTCCCCCTCTTGAATGAACCGAAGATCTGCATATTGGCTGACATTAAAGTCACGGTCTGGGTTAACATTTATATAATGGGCACCCTCTTCATTGGCGCCGCAAACTCCATTAACAATTGCTTCTACTGCTTGATCGGCAACAACATCAATATCCTTTACACCGATTGGCCCTAATGATCCTACCGCACATCCTAGCACTTGCTTTGTTTCTTCAGCTCCTGCAAGATCTACCGCGGCAGCATCAAGCAGATTTTTCAGCTTGATGTCATTTACTTCATGGTCTCCGCGCACAAGAACAAGAACATATTTTTCATCCACTTTAAAAAGAAGTGACTTAATGCATTGCTCTTTTGCAACGTTTAAATAAGACGATACCTCGTCAATCGTTTTCTGGTTTTCTGTTGCTACCTTCTCAAGTTCTTTAGTTTCCTGATCACTCTTCTTGTAATCAGCAATGACTGGTGCCATTTCAATATTGGCAGCATAATCCGACGTATCAGAATACGCAATCGTGTCTTCCCCTACATCTGACAGGACCATAAATTCATGTGTGTCTTTACCGCCCATTGCACCTGAGTCGGCAATAACCGCTCTAAAATTCAATCCGCAGCGTCTAAATACATTGGAGTAAGCTGTGAAGAGCTTGTCATACATTTCATCAAGGCTTTCCGCTGAAGAATGGAAGGAGTATGCATCCTTCATGATAAATTCACGGCCGCGAAGAAGTCCGAATCGAGGGCGTTTTTCATCACGGAATTTGGTCTGGATCTGGTAAAGCGCCAATGGCAATTTCTTATATGACTTTACAGCATCACGAACAAGGCTAGTTATCACTTCTTCGTGAGTAGCACCCAGTGCGAATTCACGCTCATGGCGGTCCCTCATCCTCATAAGTTCAGGTCCGTATGTATACCAGCGTCCCGATTCCTGCCATAATTCAGCCTGCTGAAGAGCTGGCATTAGAAGCTCAGAAGCTCCCGCATTATCCATTTCTTCCCTGATAATTGCTTCAACTTTTTGCAGGACTTTCTTAGCCAATGGCATATAGCTGTATATTCCGCTTGCATTTTGGCGGATAAAGCCCGCTCTAAGCAATAATTGATGGCTGCGTATTTCTGCATCTGCTGGTACTTCTTTAAGAGTAGGAATAAGCGTCATGCTTTGTTTCATTTAATAGCACCTCTATTTTTATTATCAATATGTAAGCCAGCTCAGCCGGCATCCTATTTTGAATAAAAGAAGGGCAATCCCTGCCCATCCGGAAAATCGGCATTGGCTGATTTCCGGAAAGCCGAAGACTTTACCCTTCTTTTTCATGCAACTTTAGTGAAATTTACAGGAAAAATCTTTGGATATCATTCCAAGTGACCACAAGCATTAACAGCATCAAAAGGGCAAAGCCAATAAAGTGAACCATTCCCTCTTTATGACGGTCAATCGGTTTACCTCTTACAGCTTCAACAGCAAAGAACATCAATCTTCCGCCGTCAAGCGCAGGGATTGGGAGCAAGTTCATAATCCCAAGGTTGATACTCAGAATGCCCGCCCATTTCATCAGATAATAGATTCCTGATTTGGCAACTGTATCTGTAGAAACATAGATGCCTACAGGACCTGATAAAGCATCAATTGAGAACTGTCCTGTTACCAGTTTACCAAGCATGATAAAGATTTCTTTTGTCCAGAAATACGTTTCTTTTGCTCCGTAGGTAATGGCCTTTAACGGTGATTTTTCCATAGGGCTGTAAACACCGATAATCCCAATTTTTTCTCCTTCAACATCCTGAATCTTTGGTGTAACCGGAATGGTTAGCTCATCGCCATTTCTGTCCACCAAGAATTCGAGCTCTTCATTCGGGTTTTGACGGATAATTTCAACAACATCAGACCAGCTTGAAATTTCAGCTCCATCAACACTGTGGACAATATCCCCTTCCTTCAGGCCAGCCTCATAGGCTGCCCCATCAGGAGTCAGTTTCCCAAGTGCAGGCTCATTTGTTGGTATTCCTTGCAATAAAGCAATTAACACAAATACGAAAAACGCAAGCACAAAGTTCATCATGGGGCCGGCGAATATCGCCATCGTTCTTTGCCCCAATGTCTTTGAAGCAAATTGGCGGTCATATGGAGCAATCAGTGTCTCTGCCCCATCTTCAATTAAGACGGCGGAAGGTTTGATCTTAAACACTTTGAGTATTTCTTCCTCTTCGCCCTCCACATACCCTTTAACCACAAGGTCGTGCTCAATATCAGCTTGTTCAACCTCAATGATTCTTGCTTCTGGATATTTATCTTTATTATTCAAAATAATCTTACTTACTTCTTCGTTACCATCCAGGATCAAACCAATGCGGTATCCGGGCTTGATTTCTACCATTTCGGGGTCTTCTCCGGCCATGCGAACAAATCCGCCGATTGGAAGAAGGCGTATGGTATATACTGTTTCATCTTTCTTAAATGAAAACACTTTCGGTCCAAAGCCTATAGCAAACTCCCGGCAAAGGATTCCTGCTCTTTTAGCAAAAATTAAATGTCCTAGTTCATGGAAAAAGACCAACGCCCCAAATATAACGATAAAGGCTATTACTGTACTCAAGTTTTAACCACCTTTGTTTAGAGGTTGTTCAAATCTCGCTGAAAACGATCCATGGCAGCCATTTCAGCCGCTCATTCCGCTTCAAAATTTCCCTAAAGCAGCTTCAGCGTTTGAACTCAAGCTTATAGAAGCGAGTTTACATATTTTCTCGTTTCCAAATCTGTCTCCTGAATCTGGGCAAGACTTGGATTGGAGATATTTTCATGGTTGCTCAATGCTCTTTCGATGAAGTCTTCTATTTGCAAGAATGTTATCTTTCCATCTAAGAAGGCAGCAACAGCAGCTTCATTTGCTGCATTAAGTACGGATGGCATTGTACCGCCGGCTTTGCCTGCTTCATAAGCATACTGCAGACAGCGGAAACGCCCGAAATCCATTTCTGCAAAATGGAGTTTTCCAATTTCAGCAAGGTTCAGCCTATTAGCTGAAGGAAGCGGCAGCCTGTCAGGATAGGTTAGTGCATATTGTATGGGGACTCTCATATCCGGGGTACCCAGCTGTGCAATAACGCTGCTGTCATGGAACTCTACCATAGAATGAATAATGCTTTCCTTGTGGAGCAAAACATCTATTTTGCTGTAATCCATGGAAAAGAGCCAATGGGCCTCAATTACTTCAAGCCCTTTATTCATCATTGTGGCAGAATCAATGGTAATTTTCGCTCCCATTGACCAATTTGGATGATTTAGCGCTTCTTCAACCGTAACATTTTCTAGTTCCTTGCGGGTACGGTCTCTGAAACTTCCGCCAGAAGCTGTCAAAATGAGCCTTTCAATATTCTTCTCCTTCTCTCCCTGCAAGGATTGGAAAATAGCAGAGTGTTCGCTGTCTACTGGAAGAAGCTTAACACCATTCCGTTGTGCTGCTTCCATGACAAGGTGGCCGGCTGTTACAAGTGTTTCTTTATTTGCAATCGCAATTGTTTTCTTTTCCTCAATTGCCTGCAAAGTCGGATCAAGTCCTACACTTCCCAATACTGCATTAACCAGAATATCTGATTTCGGGTAAACTGCCACCTCTATCAAACCATTATGTCCATATGTAAATGTTATGCCGGGGAACTCAGCTTTAAGAGTATCTGCGAATTTTTTTTCTGAAACTGAAACAAGCTCCGGTTTAAAATCGCGGATAATCTTCCTGGCCAGATCTATATTTCTGCCGGCAGACATTGCCGCAAGCTTAAAATCTTCAGGGTGCTCCCTTATTATATCAAGGGTTTGTATTCCAATTGAACCTGTTGCACCCATTAAACTAATATATTTCATAGTCTCCTCCTGTGGAAAAAAGCAAATCTTATCTTCATCTTTCAATTGCTGCTATTAACCAATTGAAAGATGCTTTCATTTATTCTTTATAGCAAGTGAAAAAAATGGAGCAATGGCAATACAAACAATAAGCTGTCAAAGCGGTCCAGGATACCGCCGTGGCCAGGCAGGATATTTCCAGAGTCCTTTACATCATAATGACGCTTTAATGCAGATTCAACCAGGTCGCCTATCTGACCAAATACAGATAGTATTGCAGTAATAATTAAAAGCCCGATCAGGGACTCTTCTATATTTGAGAAAATAATAAACAATACGGCAACTGCAAGCGCACAAATCACGCCTCCCAGCGAACCTTCCACTGTTTTGTTGGGGCTAATTTCAGGCCATAGCTTGCGCTTGCCCATAGACTTGCCTATAAAATAGGCACCTGAATCTGTTGCCCAAATAAGGAATAGAGCAAAAAAGATATAAGTCAAGCCTTCGTCTGCAAAGCGGGTTTCCATAAAATAATAAAACCCTATCCCTACATACAAGGTAGACATGATCGAAAATGCTACATCATCAAACGTAAACTTATTTTTCGTTGCAACAGTATAAGTTAAAAATAGCAGAACACCAAAAAGGGCTACCTCAATTTTAGTATAATTTAAATCATCGAGGATCGGCTGAAATTCTCTTGGCAAAAGAAAAACCCATAATAATAATAAGGAAATAATTCCCGGAATAGAAAACAAACTTAATTTCCTCATTCTTAATAATTCATATAGCGCAATTGACGCCAGCAAATATGCCAGTATAATCATCGGCATGCCGCCATAAATAATAACCGGGAGCAAAACCGCCCCAAAAATGATCGCTGTGATTACTCGTTGCTTCATTAAATTTTCAACACCTTTATTGTACTCCCCCAAAACGCCGCTGCCGGTTTTGGAATACCTCAATCGCTTCCAGCATTTGCTCTTCATCAAAATCCGGCCACAATACATCTGTAAACCAAAATTCAGTGTACGCGAGCTGCCAGAGCATAAAGTTACTAAGCCTGATTTCACCGCTTGTTCGAATTAACAAATCGGGGTCTTTAAGCCCGCTTGTCATAAGATACGATGAAAACTTCTCTTCATTTAAGTCATTTTCATCCATTATACCACTTTTGCAATCTTTTAAGACATGCTTGACAGCTTCAAGTATTTCCGCTCTGCTGCCATAATTAAGCGCAAAGTTTAATACCAGCCCCGTATTGTTTTTTGTCTCTTCCATCGCTTTAGCGACTGCATTGCGGGTATGGGCAGGCAAGTGATCCATATAGCCAATCATTCTCACCTGCACATTTTCCTCGACCAGCTCCGGTAGGAAAGTCCCCAAAAATTCCTCAGGCAATTTCATAAGAAAGTCAACTTCCATTTTGGGCCTCTTCCAATTTTCCGTAGAGAAGGCATATAACGTTAAGGTTTTTACACCAATTTCATTGGCAAACTTTGTGATTTTCCGGACAACCTTCATGCCTTCATGATGTCCCGCAATTCTTGGAAGGGCTCTTTTTTTGGCCCATCTGCCATTCCCGTCCATGATAATGGCTACATGTTCAGGTATTTGCAGTTCCTTCATTTTTTCTACTCTCTCTCGGAAATCGGAAGAACTGTTTTGGGACTTCCATAACTTCATTTTATCAAACATATGACTGCTCCTTTAAAATAGGTTAATCCTCCGATAAAAGATAAATCAGAAAAGCGCAATGCGCCTAAGCTGGACATCCGTCCTGCTAATTTATAATAATTGTATCTTTTAGAGATTATTTTCAACTGGTAAAATTATGATATTTCCTATTTCCGCATGCTAATATCATACCAAAAATAAAAAAATATATCTCTATAAAAGAGTATGTATTCAAAACAAAATTAAGAATTTGCCGGTAAGCCTCTTAGGGATGTTCCTATACTGCCAGCATAAAGAGCCGCGCTTCAATAAGTATAGTTATTTCCCAAAGTGTAAAAAAACCCCCTATTGATAGAGGGTTCGTCATATATGGCAAAATCAAACTTCAAGGATTTCTTTTTCTTTATCCTTTGTAATGGCATCGATCTTGCTGATATGTTCATCAGTAAGCTTTTGAATATCATCAGAGAATCCGCGAAGGTCATCTTCTGTGATTTCCCCGCTTTTTTCAAGCTTTTTAAGATCATCATTGGCATCGCGGCGCACGTTGCGGATCGCCACTTTCGCTTCTTCAGATTCCTTTTTCACAACCTTTACAAGCTCTTTACGGCGCTCTTCAGTCAGCTGAGGAATAGCCAGCCTGATCACACTGCCGTCATTGGAAGGATTCAGGCCAATATCAGACTTTAGGATCGCCTTCTCAATTTCGCCAAGAATTGTTTTATCATATGGCGTAATAACTAAAAGACGTGCTTCAGGAGCAGATACTCCTGCAAGCTGGTTAACAGGTGTTGGAGCACCATAGTAATCTACTGTGATTCGATCAAGCAAAGAAGCATTTGCCTTACCGGCACGGATACTTGCAAGCTCACGTGTATATGCTGCAATTGCTTTTGTCATTCTTTCTTTTGCATCTGCAATAACTTGTTTTGGCATTATTTTTTCCCCCTAACGATTGTTCCAATTGTTTCACCCAATACGGCGCGGTTAATATTGCCTGTTTCCATGATTGAAAATACAATTAACGGAATATTGTTATCCATGCATAAAGAGGATGCTGTTGAATCCATAACAGCCAAACCTTCCTTCAATACATCAAGATAGGAAAGCTCGTCATATTTCTTGGCATTTTTGTCAATGCGAGGGTCTGCTGAGTACACGCCATCCACATTGTTTTTAGCCATCAAAATCACTTCTGCTTCAATTTCTGCAGCTCTTAATGCAGCTGTTGTATCAGTCGAGAAGTAAGGGTTACCGGTTCCCGCAGCAAAGATTACAACCCGTTTTTTCTCAAGATGGCGGATCGCTCTTCTGCGGATATATGGTTCAGCAACCTGTCTCATTTCAATAGACGTTTGAACCCTTGTTTCTACGCCGAGATTTTCCAGGCTATCCTGTAATGCAAGTGAGTTCATGACAGTAGCAAGCATGCCCATATAGTCGGCATTTGCTCTGTCCATCCCCATTTCCTCTCCGATTTTGCCGCGCCAGATGTTTCCGCCGCCAACAACTACAGCTACCTCAACACCTAAGTCAGCCAGATCCTTGACCTGAACAGCAATCGATTTAATTACAGAAGGATTTATTCCGAAACCTTGCTCTCCTGCTAAAGCTTCACCACTTAATTTTAAGACCACGCGTTTGTATTTAGGGCTGCTCATAAGAACCTCCATATGTAGATTTAGAAACCTCAAGCGCCTTTGAAAGGCACAAGGCTAGATCATAATTTAATCTTTTCTTGAAAAACAGGGAACACAAAGTGTTCCCTGAATCATAGCTGTTATCGCTGTTTTAATTACTATTATTTTTTAACCTGGTTCATTACTTCTTCAGCGAAGTTGTCTTCACGCTTTTCGATGCCTTCTCCAACTTCATAGCGAATGAACTCACGGATTTTTCCGCCTTTTGATTCAACGAATTTGCCAACTTTTTGATCAGGGTTTTTAACAAAAGCCTGGTCGTTTACGCAAACATCTTCGAAATATTTACCTAAGCGGCCTTCAACCATCTTAGCCACAATATTTTCTGGCTTGCCTTCGTTAAGAGCCTGCTGAGTTAAAACTTGGCGCTCGCGCTCAACTTCTTCCTGTGATACTTCATCACGGGAAACATATTTAGGGTTTAGGGCAGCAATGTGCATTGAAACATCTTTCGCTGCTTCTTCATCAGTTGTACCTTCAAGAACGGTTAATACACCAATGCGTCCGCCCATGTGCAGGTAAGCACCGAAAGCATCGTTGTCAGTTTTTGTTTTGATTTCAAAACGGCGAAGAGAAAGCTTTTCACCAATTTTAGCGATTGCAGTATTGATGTGAGACTCTAAAGTAGATCCGTTAGCCATTGTTTGGCCAGCTGCTTCTTCAACAGAAGATGGCTTATTTGCAAGCAAATGTTCAGCTAATTCTTTTACAAGAGTTTGGAACCCTTCGTTCTTAGCAACGAAGTCTGTTTCAGAGTTTACTTCAAGGATAACTGCTTCGTTTCCGTCCACTTTAACTGTAGTAAGACCTTCAGCAGCAATGCGGTCACCTTTTTTAGCAGCTTTAGCGATTCCTTTTTCACGAAGGAAGTCGATTGCTTTTTCCATATCGCCTTCAGTTTCCTGAAGAGCCTTTTTGCAGTCCATCATGCCTGCGCCTGTTTTTTCACGAAGTTCTTTAACCATTTGAGCAGTAATTGCCATTATAAGATCCTCCTTAAAATGAGTTATGTAATTATATCTTTACCATATATAGCTGTATGGAAAACAAAACTTTTCCCATTCTTTAAAAAAAGGTGATAAAGGGTGCTCCCTATTATCACCTTCTTTAAATCAAGAAAAAGCACTCTGGAACTGTCCAGTTCCAGCGCCACAAGGCGCTCCCGCTTTTCTATTAAGCAGTTGTAACTTCTTCACCTTGTTTAGCTTCAAGGATAGCATCAGCCATTTTGCCTGTTAATAGTTTAACAGCGCGGATAGCATCATCGTTTGCAGGGATTACAACATCAATTTCATCCGGATCACAGTTAGTGTCAACGATACCAACGATAGGAATGTTTAATTTATGTGCTTCTGCAACAGCAATGCGCTCTTTGCGAGGATCAATAATGAATAGAGCATCTGGAAGGCCCTTCATGTCTTTGATTCCGCCTAAGAACTTCTCTAAGCGCTCTTGCTCTTTCTTCAATTGAACAACTTCTTTTTTAGGAAGAACTTCGAAAGTTCCGTCTTCAGACATTCTTTCGATATCCTTTAAACGTGAAATACGCTTTTGAATTGTTTCAAAGTTAGTTAAAGTTCCGCCCAACCAGCGCTGGTTTACATAGAACATACCAGAACGGATAGCTTCTTCTTTAACTGAATCTTGAGCTTGTTTCTTAGTACCTACGAAAAGGATTGTACCGCCGTTTCCAGCAAGCTCCTTAACGAAGTTGTAAGCTTCTTCTACCTTCTTAACAGTCTTTTGAAGGTCGATGATGTAGATGCCGTTACGCTCAGTGAAGATATACTTCTTCATCTTAGGGTTCCAGCGGCGAGTTTGGTGTCCGAAATGCACACCAGCTTCAAGTAATTGCTTCATTGAAATTACTGACATTTTGTGTTTCCTCCTAATGGTTTTTTTTCCTCCGCTCATATCATTTTTAGCCGGCAACTGCATATGTACAGCACCATCCGGCTAAATCCATAAGCGTGTGTATTAACACCATTTGTTAATATAGCACAAGTGTTTTTGACAATCAAGCTATTCTTGCTGATTTTGGCGAAATTTAAGCATTAATGCAATTTCCGTTCTGCCTTTACCTAATGTCTTGGCAATTTCGTCTTCCGTCAGGCCCTGCTTTTTTAATACCAAAACGTTATCAAGCAGTGATGATGTTTGATGCTGCTGTGCTTCAGAATCGCTCTGTTTTTCCACTTTCGCAGCTGATGCTTTACTTTCAAATCCAGAAACAGATTCATCTTTTAATTCTATTTGTTTATCTGCTTGATCACTATTCTTTTTATAAGCTTTCACTGCCTGGTTGGCTGATGCCTTTGCAAGGCGGTTAGGCATATCCTTTGTTTCTGCCTTTTTTTGAGCCTTTACCAGTTTCTCTTTCGATTCAGCTTTTTCAGTCAATGCATTTATGTTAAGCTGAGAAACCCTTTTAATAAATTCATCGTTTTCTTCCTTCATCTGCACGAGGTAAGTGGAAATGACCTCTTCCATTTCATTAAATAACCTCTCCTGCTTTTTCTCCGTTTCCATTAGCTTGTTTTGCCGGAGAAACAGGAGGATAATTGCCAAAAGTGCCATGATATTCAATAACAGGCTTATCGCTAACAGAAAACCAGTCATACTATCCCTCTATCCGCTATAATCAATAACCTTCCCTTTATAAGGGTGGCCCTGTTCCTTATTGCTTTCTTTTTTTTGTTTTTCTTTTTGGTCTGGTTCGTCCCAGCCTATGTGATTGATTTTATCTTCTTTGCTAAGATTTAAATTTTGTTTTTGTTCCCGGGATATTGCACTGATAGGGGGTCCTGGCAAATCTTTTTTATCGCTTCTTCATTAATCCCAAAGGTTATTTTATCCCTGGCAAGAAGATTCTTTATTATTTCTGATGAGATCCCTATTATTTCATTGCTGACTATGGGCTGCAGCATGGCAGATAAACGATTTCTATCAACTAAAATCTGAAACTGAATTTCCATACTGATTCCTTCTTTCTCCAGATAGCAGCAGGGCATATTTTATAAAACTTTTTCCAGCGACTGTCTGAGCTTAAATATAGCTTTGGAATGAATCTGGGATATTCGCGAAGTTGACAAACCCATCACTTCGCCGATTTCTGTTAAAGTTAATTCTTCCTTGTAAAATAAACTAATAACCAGCTGTTCTTTTTCATTCAATTGCAGGATTCTTTCGGCCATTTCTTCCAGTATCTCATTTTTCAATACCTTTTCTTCCGGTATAACTGCTTTGTCATCCTTAATGGCAAATGAACCGCCTTCTTTATCATCAGAATCGCCAGGCTGTTCATCGATTGATAAAACGTTTGCATAAAAGTGTTCGTTCATTACTGTATAAACTTCTTCTTCCCCCATATAAACCTCGTCGGCAATTTCCCCTACCGTGGCATTTCGCATCAGCCGCTGCTCAAGCTTTTCCATAGCCGCTTCAATTTTTTTGGCCTTCTCCCTTGTACTCCGGGGAAGCCAATCTTCCTTTCTTAATCCGTCTAAAATCGCACCCCGGATTCGAAAGGAAGCGTATGTATCAAATTTTAAATCTCTCTTAGGATCAAATTTTTCCAAGGCATCGTATAATCCTATCATACCAAGGCTTCGTATATCGTCTCTTGAAACACTTTTAGGAAGGTTCACTGATATTCGCTGCACATGATAGCTTACGAGAGGCATATATCTCTTCGCAAGAAAGTTCCCCGCTTGAGCATCACGAGAGTCGACCCATTTAGCCCAGTATGTATTTTCTTCAATCGTTAGCTCTGCCATGGCCATCCTCCTCAAACGTTCCCATTTCTATTAATTATCGTTAATATATCAAAATATTCCCTCTAACAATATTAAAACTCAGGCTGTATCCAGCTGATAATCCAAGGCTTTTACTACTGAACAATAAGGTTTATATAGGGATCGAAAAAAACAGTTACCTTCCGGGTGCTGGTTTGGATCTATTAAATTTGCCTGTTGATTTCCGCTCAGGAGCTAGCGGACAGCGGGCGGTCCGACAGCGCACTCGCGCATACAGGGTCTCCCCTTGACACGCTCTAATCAATAGGATTCCAAAATCAACAATGAACTTTAACACAGCCTATGGATATAAAACTATTTTAATTAGGCCAATTAAGACAGGTATTCATCCATCAATTATTTAGCAGCCCTTAAATCATGAATTCACCTTTATTGACAGTCCGGATATTTAATTTGCCTGTTGCCGGGTTGAATTCAATGGTTCTTCCGCTGTTTCCGCCTACATCTTCTGCGATAATGTCAATCTTTAATAATGTCAGCTCCTTTTTCACAGCTTCCACGTTTCTGGGACCGATTCTCATTAAATCACTGCTGGAAGAAAACTGAAACATTTGGGCTCCTCCAGCAATCTTTGCTTTTAAACAGGAAGACCTCGCGCCGCTCTTTGACATGAGGCTGACGAGTTCCCTGATTGCCGTATCGGCATATTTAGCTGAATTAAAGGCAGCTCCTTTAGAAAGAGATGAGTCGGGTAGCATCACATGGGCGAGCCCAGCAATCCCGAAGCTAAGATCAAATACGACAACTCCTACACAGGATCCTAATCCTGATGTCCTGATTAAATCCGGCGTTTTAACAATATTCATCTCTGCTATACCAACTTTTACTGTTTCAAGCAGCTTATGCATGATCCTGGACTCCCAATGCTTTAAAAATAATTTGAAAGGACTCAGGGTCCGGAAGCAGGAAGAAATGGCCTTTAACGGAATCTCCGCCATATGGGCTTTCTTCGTTCAAAGCCGTATCGATCACGATGGCATAATCGCTTACTTGGGAAATTTCAAGCAAACCAGTGCCAATAATCGCTCCGACCATATCAATGCTAAGCATGGGCACAGATGGAAATAAGGACAGGTTTGTAAAATCAGATAAGGAAGATAAATAAGAACCTGAAAGGATATTCCCTAGTTCTTGCAGGGCAGATAAAGCTAGTTCATTGTAAGGCGTTTCTTCTGCATTGAAAACAAGGCTCCCTGGCAATGCTTGAATAAATATCTCAGCCTGTTTCAGAGGCAGAACGAAGAACATGCTGCCAGGCGCATCTCCTTCAATTCTCAGAAATACCCCGGCCACTACATTCTCCGAACCCCCGGCCATGTCCATCATTTCCTCAAAAGAAACAACCCTTACATCCGGAACTGTCATATCTATTTTTTTATCGAGCAGAGTAGAAAGAGCCGTCGCAGCATGGCCTGCACCAATATTGCCGATTTCTTTTAAAATATCCAAATGCATCGAGCTGATATTTTTTTTTATAAAATTCATCTTACATTCCTTCTGTTTCGCTCTGGATTGCCAGTTCATCAGGATTAAGAACTTTTTCCAAATCTATTAATATCATTAATCTTTTATCAATTTTTGTAACACCTTTTATAAAATCTGCCTCTTCGGCACCGACAACCTCAGGAGGAGGCTCAACTGATTCTACGGATACATCGATTACATCATTGGCAGAATCAACGATCAGACCCACCTCCATACCTTCCAAAATGGTAATTATAACTCTGGTATGGTCGGTATACTCGGCCTCCTCAAGATTAAACCTGCTTCTTAGGCTGATGATTGGTGTAACAACCCCCCGCAGATTTATTACCCCTTTTACAAAGCCGGCTGTACGCGGAACTCTTGTTATAAACTGCACCTTTTCGATCGAACGTACCTGGTTAACTGGAATAGCATATTCTTTATCTTTCAACTGGAACACGATTAATTTTAAATCTGCCACTGCCGCCTCAGACATTCCGGTCACTCCTTTGCTGGATAGCTCTGTTAAATTCGCATGCTGGTTATAGTAAACAGAGCATTATAACTAAACTCTTAAATTAATAGTAAATATGGGATCACATATTCTATGGCATTATTTAATCAAAGCATTGCAGTCTACAATTAAGGCAACCTGGCCATCTCCAAGGATGGTCGCTCCTGAAATGGCAAATACATTGGTTAGATAGTTTCCAAGCGATTTTAAAACGACCTCTTGCTGACCAATAAATGAATCTACAATCAGCCCAGCCATCTTTTCGCCTTTCCTGACTATGACAATAGATAAAAATTCGCCTTCCTGGTTCTCCGAAGGAACATTAAAGATTTGTTTCAATGAAAGAAGCGGGACAACCTTTCCTCTGAAGTCAATCACTTTCTGGTTGTGCGCACTCAGGATATCACCTTTTTTTATTATGGCTGTTTCAATAATGGAAGAAAGAGGAATGGCAAATTTTTCTTCTTCAATCTCAACCAGCATGACAGAAATGATTGATAAGGTTAGCGGAAGCTGAATATAGAAAATGGATCCCTGTCCAACTTTTGAATCAATGGATACTGAACCGCCTAATGATTCGATTGTATTTTTTACAACATCCAGGCCAACTCCGCGCCCGGAAACATCTGATATTTTTTCAGCAGTAGAGAAACCGGATGCAAATATTAGCTCATAAGCCTGCTTGTCTGTTAAAGCCGCAGCGGCTTGTTCAGTAATAATGCCGTTTTTAAGAGCTTTACTGATCACCTTTTCTTTGTTAATGCCGGAACCATCATCCTCAATTTCGATGAATACATGATTGCCGCTGTGATAAGCTTTTAGAATGACACTTCCTTCTTCACTTTTTCCATTTGCTTTACGAAACTCAGGCGTCTCTACCCCATGATCGAGCGCATTGCGGATTAAATGCACAAGCGGATCACCAATTTCATCAATGACTGTTCGGTCAAGCTCAGTCTCTGCACCAACAATTTCGAGGTTGATTTTTTTATTTAAATCCCTTGCCAGCTGCCTTACCATTCTTGGGAAGCGATTAAATACTGTTTCGATTGGAACCATTCTCATGTTAAGGATAATATTTTGCAAATCACCCGAAATCCTTGACATGTGTTCTACAGTCTCATGCAGCTCCTGATTGTTTACTTCCCGGGATATTTGCTCAAGCCGTCCCCTGTCAATAACAAGTTCTTCAAACAAATTCATCAGGATATCCAGTCTTTCAATATTTACCCTGATCGTTTTATTGCTTGCCTGCTTGGCTGCAGGCGCTTTCTTTTCTTCCTTTGGCAGGGTTGCATCTACTATGGAATCTGCAGATGAAGAAGGGGGCCGAGCTTCTTCCTCTTTTTCAGGCTCTTGCTGGCGCAGGTCATCAAGAGATAGCGGCATAACGTCTGCTTTCTCAACTTCAGACACCTTCAATAGTTTTTGCTGGATATCCTCCCGGGATTCCTGAGTCACAATTGTGATAGAGAACTCCTGGTCAAATTGCTCTTCTTCGAGTTCCTCTACAGGTGGAGTTGCTTTAATTACTTCCCCCACTTTCTCAAGCACATCGAAAACCATATAAACTCTTGCTGCCTTCAGTAAACAATCATCCCGCAATGCAATCGATATTTCATATGTTTCAAACCCTTGCTCCCTTGATTGTTGGATGACAGTCAATTCAAATTCATCATAGGTGCTTTTCACAGCTGCTGAAGGTTCTGCGAGTGCCACAGCAGTTTCTGTTTTTGCTTCAGCCTGTGCAGGGCTTTTTCCCATTTCAATCAGTTTTAATTTGGCAATAGCTGTTGAAACGTCTCTTTTGCCGTTTCCTCCTTCAGCAATGGAATGGACCATTGCTTCGAGGTCATCGACAGCCAAAAAAATAACATCCAGAATTTCTGCATTCACTTTAATTTTCTGATTTCTGATGGCATCAAGGACATTCTCCATTTGGTGGGTAAGGTTTGCGAGGTCCTCATATCCCATTGTTGCCGACATGCCTTTCAGTGTATGTGCCGATCGAAAAATCTCGTTAATGATATTAATATCTTCGGGTTTTTTCTCTAATTCAAGAAGCTGTTCATTACATGCCTGCAAATGCTCCTTGCTTTCTTCAATAAATACCTCTAAATATTGGTTCATATCCATGTGCCTGCACCCCTCGGCCTTAAACATATTTCAATATGGATTCTGCAATTCGATCAACATTTTGTACATCATCTATTAATCCAGCCTCAATTGCTGCTCTTGGCATCCCAAAAATAATTGAAGTTTCCTTAGATTCAGCAATCGCTATTACATTGCTGCTTTTTTTTATAGCAGCTAGGCCTTCTCTGCCGTCTGCCCCCATACCAGTCATAATAACTGCTATCATCCGAAAACCCTTCAGTTCACTCACAGATTCAAACATAATATCCACTGAGGGACGATGTCCGTTTTTAGGAGGAGATTGATCCAGGTGAAGCACCAGGTCTCGCCCTGAACATCCCACTTTCAAATGGAATCCACCAGGAGCAATATAGGCTGTGCCTTTCTCAAGGATATCCCCTTTCTCTGCTTCCTTTACAGTCAATTCGGACAAGCCATTCAACCTGCTGGCCAGTGATTTGGTAAATCCTGCGGGCATATGCTGGACAATTAAGACTGGAGCATTCAGATCTCCTGGGAGCTTTGTTAAAACTTTTTGAAGGGCTCTTGGGCCGCCGGTTGATGTGCCTATACAAATAATTCGTTTATCATGTGTACTTGATTTAATAGCTGCACCAATTGATTGATCAATAGACTTATTTAGTTCTATTTTACTATAATTCCGCTCGATTTTCGTATGGTTTTTTCCAGCGGAAGAAATATTGCCCAAATTCTTAATATTGGCCTTGCATGCCGAGACGACTTTCTCTGCTAATTCGGCTTTTATTTTATGTAAATCCAGAGAGATTGATCCTGATGGCTTCGCAATAAAATCCACTGCACCATACTCCATCGCGGCGAATGTATTATCAGTGCCTTCTTTCGTTGTACTGGAAAGCATCACAACCGGTACTGGCCGTGTTTCCATAATAATCTTTAATGCTTCTAACCCATTAAGGACTGGCATTTCAACGTCCATGGTTACAACATCCGGATTTAATTCTTTGATCTTCCTAAGTCCGTCTTCTCCATTTCTTGCTGTGCCCACAACATTCAGTCGGGGATCCTGAGATAAAAAATCGGCAATAAGTTTCCTCATAAAGGCCGAATCATCTACAATAAGCACGCTGATTCTCTTCATGTGATTCACTGCCTTTCAAAAAGAAATTTCTTTAGCTTTTCTATAAATTGGTAGGAATGATTATTCCCTGATGCCGAATCGGCTGGCCGGCTGCCCACTTTATCAGCCATAAGTTGAATAGCTTTCGCAGCAGGAGATTTTTCATGGTAGAGGATAAAAGGAATTTGTCTTTTTACCGCCTGCTGGATGTAGCGGTCATCAGGAAGAATACCAAGTAAGAAAGATTCTCTTCCCAGGAATCTTTTTAAAACATCGGAAAGTCTCTTAAACGTATCCTGACCTTCCTTTTCACCTTGTGCCTTGTTTATGACTAAATAAAAAGGTATACTGTTATCCAGCAGATGTATTTGCTTCATAGCCGAATAGGCATCAGTAATCGAAGTAGGCTCAGGTGTGGTAATCACTGCAATTTCCTGTACCGAAAGGATGAATCTTGCTGACTCCTCAGTAATGCCCGCACCCATATCAAAAATCACATAATCATAGTTTCCCAAGAGGGCAGCCAGCTCCTCAGTAAATCTGGCAATTTGTTCATCCTCAGGTTTTAGTATATGGGAAAGCCCCGTCCCCCGGCAATATAGCTGAGCCCATTTGGGCCTTCTGATACAATATCGTTTAAAGATCGATTCTTTTCAAAAAAATCGGCTATAGAGTAAGTGGATGTTCTTCCCATCAGAATATCAAGGTTGCCCATTCCAATATCCATGTCAAATAATAAAACTTTATCGCCTTTTTGGCATAGGGAAATAGAAAAATTCAAAGAGAAATTTGATTTCCCCACGCCCCCTTTTCCGCTGACAACTGCTAATGTTTTGGACATAGGGCGATGGCTGCTATCCTCGAGCAGCCTGGCTCTCAGCTTCTCTGCCTGGTCGTTCATTTTATCGTCCCCACTAGTTGCTTTACAATAACATTCGGCTCTGCAGAAAGGATATCATCCGGGACATCCTGGCCATTTGTTATGTATGCTGCACCTTTTCTATATTTATGGATTAAGTTATACATTGCTCCATAGGTTGAGGTTTCGTCTGCTTTCGTAAAGATCAGCTTATCAATATCAATGATGGAAAATTGCCTGTAGATATCCTCCATATCCCTCTGTTTCGCTGTAAGCGAGAGAACTAAAAAGGTTTCCATATCATTTTTAAAATCAATAACATTTTGCAAATCTTCTACATACTGTTTATTTCGGAAATTTCGGCCAGCTGTATCAATTAAAATTAGATCATTTTCTTTAAGCTTTTCTGCTGCTTCCTTGAAATCTTCTATTGTATAGCAAACCTCCAGAGGCACGTTTAAAATTTTGGCATAAGTTTTTAATTGATCGATAGCCGCTATTCTATAGGTATCTGTTGTAATAAACGCAACCTTTTTTTTATGCTTTATTACACACTCTGCTGCCATTTTTGCCAGTGTGGTAGTCTTGCCAACCCCAGTTGGCCCTGCAACATTGATATATTTTTTGGTAAAAGATATTCCCCCAAAAGTAATTCCATCTATCTCTCTTTCCAGCTCTGTTTCCGTCCACTCAAACACTTCAGAATCCCCTGCACCTGCTCCGTTCTGATACCATTTTTCAAGCAATGCGAAAAGAACTTGATTCTGAAGGTTTTTCTCCAGTTCTTGCTCATTAAGAATGGCCTGAACTTTCTTGATTGCCTCAGGATAGGATGGACCGCTTTGTTGGGTGGCAGCCAAATTGGACATCATTCGTTTCAGGTCGCTAATTTCCTTTATCAGTTCATCCGATGGCTTGATATCTGATTTCAGGTTAGCATTTCTTGTTTGTTCCTCTGCTTTCTTCTGAGATTGGTATGAAGAAGTCCTTTTCTGTGGAGAAGCAGGCCTTGTTAGAGGCTTCTTCTCTATTTCACGCTTTGGATCTACCGCTGCCATCACTTCTATGCTTCTTTTTTTAAAAAAGCCGAGTACTCCGCCAGTATGAACAACTCTTGAATTTAAAATAACTGCCTCATTCCCAAGCTCTGCCCGAATTTGTTTCATTGCATCAGGCATTGAAGATGCTATATATTTTTTTACCTTCATTCAACATTCACCACCCCAACACTTTGAACTTCCGCATTTGCTTCAAGCTCGTTATAGGATAGAATCGGTATTTGCGGAAAATACCTTTCCGTTAATTGCCTTACATACATTCTTACAGCCGGTGAACATAGCACTATCGGTGTCTGCTCCATCAGCGAAAGCTGCTCCACCTGTGAAGCAATGGACTCCAGTATGTTCTGGGAGGCTGCTGGGTCTAGGGATAAATAATTCCCATGCTCCGTCTGCTGGATGCCATCCGCAACCAATTTTTCAACCTTTCCGGAAAGGGTCACTACTTTTATCGAGTCACCCTGCTGTGAAAACTGGTTTGTGATTTGCCGTGCCAAGGACTGACGGGCATATTCTGTGAGCAAGTCTGTATCGCTTGTCGTTTTAGCAAAATCAGCAAGCGTCTCAAAAATCACAGGAAGATTCCGTATTGATACGTTTTCTCTTAAAAGTTTAGCCAATACCTTCTGAACTTCACCCACTGATAACGGATTTGGTGTAACCTCTTCGACAAGGATCGGATAACCTTCCTTAACATGGTCTATCAGCTGCTTTGTTTCCTGTCGCCCTAACAGCTCGTGGGCATTGCTCTTGATCACTTCTGTAAGATGTGTCGAAACTACAGAAGGTGGATCTACAACCGTATAGCCAAAGATCTCTGCCTGTTCCTTCATTTCTTCTGTTATCCATTTAGCCGGTAACCCAAAAGATGGTTCTATCGTATCTATTCCTTCAATGCTGTCATCATCAATACCGGGGCTCATCGCCAAGTAATGATCAGGCAAAAGCTCCCCCCGTGCCATTTCATTCCCTTTAATTTTCAGCCTGTATTCATTCGGCTGGAGCTGAATATTATCACGAATCCTTACAACTGGAATAACTAACCCGAGTTCGATAGCCAGCTGCCTGCGGATCATGACAATCCTGTCAAGGAGATCCCCGCCCTGATTTGCATCAGCAAGCGGAATAAGTCCATAGCCGAATTCAAATTCAATAGGATCCACATTCAGCAAGTTAACCACACTTTCAGGGCTTTTCATTTCATCGGTTTCAAGTTCTTCCTCCATTTCCAGCAATTGTTCTTTGTCTGGCTCAGGAGTTCGGGCTATCATATAACCTCCAAAAATTAATAAGCCGCCGATTGGCAATGTTAGAATAATGCCAATTGGGGTGAATAATCCTAAAAGAATAATGGTTCCGCCAGTTACATATAGCATTTTAGGATACGCAAACAGCTGTGAAGTAATATCTTTGCCAATGTTTCCATCAGATGCTGCCCTTGTAACAACAATCCCTGTTGCAGTAGAAATTAGAAGTGCCGGTATCTGGCTGACAATTCCATCCCCCACCGTTAGCATCGAATATTTTACAGCTGCCTCTGCAATCGGAAGCCCGTGCTGTATCATCCCAATGATAATTCCAAACATTAGGTTAATGAGGGTAATGATGATCCCCGCGATGGCATCCCCTTTTACAAACTTGCTCGCTCCATCCATGGAACCGTAAAAATCGGATTCCCGGCTAATTTTTTCACGCCGTTCACGAGCTTCGTGCTCTGAAATTATCCCTGCATTTAAGTCGGCGTCAATACTCATTTGTTTTCCTGGCATAGCATCAAGAGTAAAACGTGCTGCAACTTCAGAAACCCTCTCAGATCCCTTGGTAATAACAACAAACTGAATGATGACGAGTATTAAAAATACAACCAGTCCGACAATGACATTTCCTCCCGTAACAAAAGAACCAAATGTCTCAACGACCTTCCCGGCTTCCCCTTCAGAAAGAATCGAACGGGTTGTTGATACATTCAAGCCCAGCCGGAATAAAGTCATTAACAATATTAAGGAAGGAAAAATTGAAAACTCAAGCGCTTCTTTCATGTTCATTGCTGTTAACAGAACCATAAGCGCAAGTGCAATATTAATAATAATCAGTACACTTAAAAGCCAAGGCGGAAATGGAATAATAAGCATGGCTACAATTAAAATTACACTCATCAAAACTGATAAATCTCTTAGTGGCATAGAATTTCTCTCCTTACATGAAAAGCAGAAGCGCTTTGGCCGCCATTTTTCATGCTTCCAAAGACAAGCTATTACTTATGGATCATTATGGGATATATTTACTAGGATCAAATTTTGTTTTTTGTTCTGTATACATAAGCAAGAATCTCAGCGACGGCTTTGAAAAACTCTTCCGGGATGGCATCCCCTATCTCCGCCTGGCTGTATAGCGACCTTGCAAGCGGCCTGTTTTCGACAGCGATCACATCGTGTTCTTTTGCTATTAATTTAATCTTTTGTGCAACAAAGTCTACCCCTTTTGCTACTACAATGGGTGCGTCGCTCTTTGTTTCATCATAAGTTAGGGCAATGGCATAATGAGTTGGGTTGGTGATGACAACATCCGCTTTGGGAACCTCCTGCATCATTCTTCTCATCGCCATTTCCCGCTGCCTTTGTTTAATCTTAGACTTTATTAGGGGATCCCCCTCAATATTTTTGTATTCATCTTTCACATCCTGTTTGGACATACGGATGTTTTTTTCAAAGTCATATTTTTGATAGAGGTAATCCAGAACCGACAAAAACAAAAGGGCAGCCGATGCTATTAACCCCACCTGGACTGTCAGGCTGGCAATTGTAGCCATCGCTGCCCCTACAGATTTTTGAGAGAGAATTAGAATTTCATCTATCCTTAGCCATAAAACAGTAAATGCTGCCATTCCTACAAAGGCAATTTTCAATATGGACTTCAGGAGCTCTACAATGGCTCTCATGGAAAAAATTCGTTTAAAGCCTTTGATCGGATCGAGCTTTTCAAGCTTTGGCTGTATTGCTTCTGTTGAAAAAAGGACGCCGACCTGCATGAAGTTAGCGGCAACACCGGCAACCATGGCAATCAGCATAATAGGTCCCAGAAAAAGCACCAATTCTTTTAAAATATCAAGAAAAATGATCTGTATGTTCGCTTCCGTTAATTCCATCATCATATAATCGCTAAATGAATGCGTAAAAATATAGAGAATAATATCCTTCAAATATGAGCCTGCAAACAGGAGAAAAAGAAATACAGCCAATAATACAAATGCTGTATTGACATCCTGGCTTTTGGCAACCTGCCCTTTTTTCCTGGAATCCTGCTTCTTTTTCGGTGTGGCTTTTTCTGTTTTCTCTCCAGCAAAATACTGCAGATTCAATGATAACAATAACTTCATATCATCATGAACCTCCCATAAGATCCATTAGTCCCCTCATCGTGTCCAGCATTGCTGCAAAGAGCTGGGATACTGCAAAGAGCAATACACTCATGACAGCGATAAGGATAATGAAGCTGACACCAATTTTCAAAGGAAGCCCGACGACGAATACATTTAGCTGAGGCACCGTTCTTGCTACAACCCCAAGTGCAACATCCACAAGGAAAAGACTCCCAACAACAGGTATGGACATTTGAAAAGCAATGACGAACATGGTATTTAGGGCCCTTATTACATATTCAGCCATGTTTTCGTCTCCAAAAGGAATCCAGGGCTGCTCCAACGGGATAAAACTGTAGCTGTAAAATACGCCATCAAGCATGAGGTGGTGGCCATTTACCGTCAATAGAAAGAATAACGCAATTGTATATAAATACTGTCCCATCAGCGGACTTTGAGCACCTGTTTGCGGGTCAATCACATTTGCTATGGCAAACCCCATCTGGAAATCAATGAATCCTCCCGCAATCTGTATGGCTGAAAGCATTAAATAAGCAATAAAACCGATCATCAGTCCTACCAGGGATTCTTTTATAATCAAAAGAAAATACGTTCCGCTGATTTCCAGTGATGGCACTTCCATTCCCAAAAACATAATCCAGGCCAGAAAGAAACCAAGGCCTATTTTATGTGAAGCAGGTATGGATCGGTATGAAAAAAGGGGCATCATCAAAAAGAAAGATGTCACCCTCACAAAAATAAGTAAAAAACCAGGGAAAGCAGGCAAAAAGTCTAACATGCCATCAACCTACAAACCTAGTCAAATTAGAGAAAATCTCATTCGCGTATGAAAGCATATGGCTAAGCATCCACGGGCCAAAAAAAACAACACCCACAAGAACTGCTACGATCTTTGGTATAAATGCCAATGTCTGCTCCTGTATTTGGGTTGTAGCCTGAAAAATACTGACGACCAAGCCGACCACAAGCGCCAGGATAAGCAAGGGGCCGCAAATTAAAAGTACGGTGATGATCCCTCTTTCTGCAATGGATATTACTGTTTCTGGAGTCATTATGAAAGTTCACCTGCTTAAAAGCTTTGTAAAAGAGATTTAACTACAAGGTACCAGCCGTCTACCAGCACAAATAACAGAATTTTAAACGGCAATGAAATCATGACTGGCGGAAGCATCATCATCCCCATTGACATAAGGACGCTCGCGACCACCATATCGATGACAAGAAACGGAATAAATATCATAAATCCGATTTGAAAAGCGGTTTTAATCTCACTAATGGCAAAAGCAGGCACAAGGGCCGTTAAGGGAATATCTTCAATGGAAGAAGGTGCTTCTGCCTTGGAGTATTCAAGAAACAAAGCCAAGTCTTTCTGTCTCGTATGTCCACTCATAAACTCTTTAAAAGGCATGGAAGCTTTTTCATACGCTTCTTCCAGATTAATTTCTTCATTAAATAATGGTGTTAGAGCCTGCTCATTTACCTCTTGGAGTGTAGGTGCCATTATAAAAAATGTCAGGAACATGGAAAATCCGATTAATACCTGGTTCGGTGGCATTTGCTGGGTAGCAAGCGCCGTTCTGACAAAGGAAAGAACAATTACGATTCTTGTAAAGCTGGTCATTAAGATGAGAATACTGGGTGCAAGAGATAGGACTGTAAGCAATAAAAACAGCTTTACAGAGGTTGAAACACCCTCTGGAGAACTGCTGTTGAAAAATTCCATAAATTCACTCATCGGTCGTCTAGCCCTTTCTTCTCTATCTCATCAAACAGCTTTCTTCTGCCCTTTTTAATTTCATCAAGCTGCTGTCCGAGCAGCGCACTGAATTTAGGGTTGTTTTGATTGCTGTCACCTGATTGTCTTGTTCTTTTCATCACCTTTGTCACAATATCGCTTGGGCGGATAAAGTGTTCCAATTTGTCATTGTGCTCTGTGATGATCTGACTGTATTCTTCCGAATCGTCAATTTCCCTTAACAGCTGTATATTCTCTCCTACCCCCACTACAAGAATCCGGTTGCCTACTTTAATTAACTGAACAGATCTGTTGGAACCCAAAGCAGTACCGCCCAAATTTTCAACAATCTGTGAACGATTGTATACCTTGCTTTTCTTATTAATGAATTTCAGGAGTATATATAGGAGGGCCACAGTGAAAATTGTTGCCAGTATCATCTTAAAGAAGTCCCAAAATGTGAGGCCGACAGTTCCCCTTTCCTGCTGTGCCGGTATTCCTTTTTCTGATGATATTTCTTCTTTTCCGCATTCCTTGGGATTTTCCATGCATTCCTTAACACTATTATTTAATTGTTCTGCGTGGGCCAGCGGCTGTATGCCCAGCAGAACAATTGATATAAGAAGCAGAAAAGCAAGCATTTTTCTTACATTCAACACAATTTTGCACCCTCTAAAAATAATAGTCACTAGCCCAATGTCTTGCCGATCGCTTCCAGTACTCTATCTGCCTGGAATGGTTTAACGATAAAGTCCTTTGCTCCAGCCTGGATTGCATCTATAACCATTGCCTGCTGCCCCATTGCAGAACACATAATCACTTTTGCACTCGGATTAAACTTTTTTATTTCTTTCAATGCTGTTATTCCATCCATCTCCGGCATAGTAATGTCCATTGTGACCAAATCCGGCTGAGTTTCTTTGTACTTTTCAACAGCTTGGGCACCATCAGCAGCTTCGCCTACTACCTCGTATCCATTCTTTGATAAAATATCTTTAATCATCATTCGCATGAAAGCTGCGTCATCTACAATTAAAATTTTGTGTGCCATATTTCTTTACTACCTCCATGAATTATCTGAGTTTTTTAATACGATCGCTCTGGCTGATAATATCTGTAACGCGGACACCGAAGTTTTCATCAATGACCACTACCTCACCCTGGGCAATTAACCGGTTGTTCACCAGTATGTCTACTGGTTCACCAGCAAGCTTGTCCAGCTCAATGATTGATCCAGAAGCCAGTTCAAGAATTTCCTTTACCGAGCGTTTTGTTCTTCCAAGCTCAACCGTTACCTGAAGTGGAATATCCAAAAGCATATCCAAATTTTTTGTTCCAGTTTCCTGCTTCTGGTATGGTTCGAAACTCGAGAAAACCGCAGGCTGAACATTTGGCTGTTCACCGCCTTGATGAATGCCTCCTAAGTGCTGCGGACTCGAATGCAGCGCTGCCTGTGGCACAGATGCCTGATGCTGTGGATATGGCCCCTGATTCATCGCCTGCTGTGAGTATGTTTCCTGACCAGCTGTATTTCCTGCTTGGGCAAATGTCTGTCCATAGCTTCCACCATGTGTCTCGAGCGGGTTCTCAAACCCTTGATGATGCTGGGGTATTTCCAGTTGTGTTTTGGGCATCAATCGCTCTTCAGCCAAAGTGCTTGATGCTTCTCTTTCTGGAGCCTGTCCCGGATTTAACAATTCGTTTACAAGACTTTTTCCAAAATCGAGTGGAAGAAGCTGCATGATATTTGAGTCTATTAAACTTCCGATTTTAAGCCGGAATGAGATCCTGACAAGCATGTCTTCAGACGGCAATCTTTCAGTGCCTTCTCCTTGAGGCACGTCAAGGATATCAATTGCAGGCGGTGAAATATCTACTTTTTTGCCGAAAATTGTAGACATCGAAGTCGCTGCTGACCCCATCATTTGATTCATGGCCTCCTGGACCGCACTAAATTGGATTTCTCCCATAAGCTCCGGCGGGTTGGTACCATCTCCGCCAAGCATCAGATCTGCAATAATTGCCGCATCTGATTGCTTAATCACTAATAAATTGCTTCCGTAAAATCCTTCCGTATAGTTCACCTGGATCGCCACATATGGATGCGGAAACTCTTCGGATAATTTTCCGCGCAGGACAATTGAAACGGCTGGTGTTGTAATTTCTACTTTCTGATTTAATAAGGTAGATAATGCCGTAGCAGAACTTCCAAAAGAGATGTTGCCGATTTCTCCTAACGCATCCTGCTCCATATGGGACAGGTAATCTTCAGTCTGAAAAAATTCCTCTTTAAAACTTGTTAAATCATCATCATTGTCATCGGCTCCCCTTAACAGAGCATCAATTTCATCTTGTGAAAGCATATCATCGCTCATTATCCCCGTCTCCCCCTTTCACGGTATCCAAAATTTGTATCGCTAATTTTTTGTTCATTTTACCAGGCTGTCCCAAAAATTTCGGAATATCGCCAATCTTTATGACAAGAGGCTGGTCAATCGCCTGAGTTAATTCAATGACGTCACCTACACCAAGGGATAAAAAGTCCTGGATGGCTATATCTGAGATTCCAAGTTCACAAATGACAGGAACTTCTGCTTTGTGTATGTTCCGTTCAATCTTGGCGATTACTTCAGGCTCTCTTTCCTTTTTGTCGGTCTGCATCCAGTAATGGACGGACAGCTTAGGAATGATGGGCTCGAGCACAACATGCGGAATACAGATATTGATCATCCCGCTTGTTTCCCCAATGGTTGTATTTAACGAAATGACCACAACTGTTTCATTTGGCGATACCATTTGCAGGAACTGCGGATTCACTTCAAAGTCTGCCAATAGCGGATCGATATCTGCTATTGTGCTCCAAGCCTCCCTAAGATTTTCAAAAGCCCTTTCAAATGTGGCCGACATAATTTTTGTTTCAATTTCTGTTAAATTATCCACTTTGTTAATGCTTGAGCCTTTGCCGCCCATCAGCCTGTCCATCATGGCATAGGCTACGTTCGGATTTACCTCCATAAGGATTCTTCCATTTAGAGGCGGAACTTCAAACACATTCAGAATCGTCATTTTCGGGATGGACCGGATAAATTCCTCATATGGTATCTGATCAGCAGAAGCGACAGAAATTTGCACATAGGTTCTTAACTGCGCTGAAAAGAAGGTTGTTAAGAGACGGGCAAAATTCTCATGTATTCTCGTTAAACTCCGTATCTGATCCTTTGAAAACCTTAACGCTCTCTTAAAATCATATACTTTTACTTTTTTCTCTGACTGCTCTTTTTTCAGCTCATCCGCATCCATTTCACCTGTTGATAGTGCTGATAAAAGAGCATCTATTTCACTTTGTGATAAAACCTCACCCGACATGAATCCTCACCTCCGTCAATTGCAGTTTCTTATTTGTGTATCACTGGAGGAGAGACTCGGTAATGTACACCTTAACGATCTTTCCTTCTTGCATTAAGCCGTTAATCTTGTTTTTCAAATCTTCCTGCAGCTTGATTTGGCCTTGTTTCCCCTGAATATCCTCAGCTTTCATTTCAGATAATTCCTGAATGATTAGATTTTTCACCTGAAAATCTCTTTTTTCAAGTTCCGTTTTGGCTTTTTTGCTCTCAGTCTGGATTTTGAAAGAGATCCTGATATAATCATCACTTGCCAGGTTCGCTGTAACTTGCGGAATATCCACCGAAGCCTCAAGCACTTCATCAATAGTCGGTTCTTTAGTTCCCTCATCCCCCGTAAATTTCATCACTACCACAAGGGCAATAGCTCCCACCAGGGTGATCGCAACAAGCATAATTAACATAATCATTAACAGCTTATTATTCTTCATTTTCATTTCCCTCCACCAGCTGTTGCCCCAGAAGATTGACAGATTGATAGAATTTTATAATCAATTGCAAAACGGTATCTTCTGATTCCTTTACAACATACTTCTTGCCATTTGCGAGCGTAATCGTCGTATCTGGAAATGACTCTACTGTTTCTATGTACAACGCATTTAAAATAAATCCTTTGCCGTTGAGGCGAGATACTTTAATCAATGTCTTTATCAGGGCTAAAAGCTATAGCCTTTAGCCCTGTCCCTCCCTTAACTTAGCGTTTTAAATTAACAAGCTCCTGCAGGATTTCATCTGATGTTGTAATGATTCTTGTATTAGCCTGGAAACCTCGCTGGGCTGTGATCATTTCAGTGAACTCTTCGGATAGGTCCACGTTGGACATTTCAAGGGCCCCGGCAACGATTGAGCCAGCACCCGTATCACCTTCTGCTATACCTATTAAAGGTTCGCCCGAATTTGTTGTTTCTTGATAATTATTGCTGCCTACTTTTTCTAGACCACCGGTATTTGAAAATTTTGTAATAGCTATTTGTCCAGCAGTCTGCAATTCTCCGTCCTTATCAACATATGTAATGGTACCGTCACTTCCAATGCTGAAGCTTTTTGAATCAGCAGGAATGTTAATCGGTGCTTCCGTTTCGGTAACCACTCCATCCGCAATGGTTTTAACACCTACTAAATACTTACCTTCTGCGTTTACTATGTCTCCACTGGAATCAAGATAAAAGTTTCCGGAACGAGTATAGGTGCTTCCTACTATTAATCCATCACTGCCATTTGCAACTTCAAAAAATCCATCTCCTGAAATGGCCAGGTCCAATGATCTTCCTGTTGTCTGTAAACTGCCCTGAGTGTGGATTGTATCGATTGTCGATAACTGTGATCCAAGACCAACCTGTTTAGGGTTTACTCCACCCTTTAGAGGTGCTACAGTTGTCGGGGCACTTGCACCAGAGATGCTCTGACTCACCATATCCTGAAAAGTCACTCGGCCTTTCTTATACCCAAAAGTATTCACATTCGCGATATTATTGCCGATCACATCAAGCTTTGTTTGGAAGTTTTTCATTCCGCTTATTCCTGAGTACATTGAACGTAGCATTTGTTGGTTGCTCCTCTCGTTATGCTGCTTCTGTCAGTCTGCAGCTTAGGCTTCCTGTGAAGGTCCAGCCTTAAATTTATTGATCCAAAATAATGGTTCCATTGATATTTGTGAAAATTTGCGTTCCGGCTTCCTCACGATCCATCGCCGTAATCACGGTATTATTTTTTGCACTGACAATAAGTGCCGCATCCTTTAGCAGTACAAGCGATTCCTTTACACCCATCTTTTTGGCTTCCTGCAGCTTTGTTTCGATTTGCTGCCAGCGTTCATTAGTTATGTGAATTCCTCTTTGATGGAGCCTCTGTCTGGCATGTTTGCTGACTTTTAGCTTGCTGTCAGTCTCCAGGGCTGTCTGCAAATGCGCAGAAAAACGATTTTGTGTTTGTTTTCCTGAATGGACACCATTTGTCTTTTGTGTGATTACTGGCTGTGTATGGATCGGACGAAACATAAATTTATCCATCCAATCGCTTCCTTGTGTTTAATTGAATTTAAGATGATCCGTGAGGATGTAATCGATCACCCCACTTGAAAATATCTCCTTAAGCCTGCTTAATCTTTTTTACGAGTCATTCATCTGAGAAATATTTGCAGGTTCCAGCTTTGTTCCGTCTTCCAGTATAAACACTGCGCTATTGTCTTTAAACTGAATGGAAACTATTCTTCCGTTCCCTTCCTCAATGCTTGGAGTCTGACTTGAATCACTTGTTTCATCAAGTTTATGCCAGGTTACATTCTTGCCCAAAAATTGATTGTAAGACATCAGTTGATTTTGCTCCTGGAACATCACCAATTTTTCTATCGTCTTATTCATATTAGTCATTTGCTCCAGGGACGAAAAGGTTGCCATTTGAGCAATAAAATCCTTATCCTGCATAGGATTCATCGGATCCTGATTTTGCAGCTGCGTCATTAGTATCTTAAGAAAATCATCTTTGCCTAAAATATCCGAGCCTGTCTTGCGAGTTTGGCTTTGATAGTTTGATAGCATTAAAGATGAATTAATTGTATTTGCCATTTACAATCACACCTATACTTCAGTATTGAGAAGTGCTTCTTCAAACGAGTTATTAAATTTGCTGTCAGGCTGCGGGTTTTTATTTTCTTGTTTTTGCTGCTGTCCCTGTCCCTGATGTTGTGGATCTTTATTAAATGCACGCTCCTGCTGGGTCATTTGCTGTAAAATTTCAACTTTTTCAATCTGTAAGTTTTGTAAACTGAAAGCCTGTTTAAGCCCATTTAATTGTGAATCCAAAATCTCTTTTGCTGATGCAGTGGATGTTAGTATTCTCGCGATCAGCGTCGAATCCTTTTGGATTAGCTCAATACGAAGGGCTCCAAGATGGCCTGGATTCAGCTTTATAAATAGCTTTTGCGCTCCTCCCGTTTTCAGGAAACTGCTTTTTGATAAAATGCTTTCAAATTGCTGAATCAATTGGTCTGCAGTAAGGGCCTTTCCCTGCTGGTTCATCATCAGAAGCTGTTCAGGCTTTGAAAAATGCTGGATTTGTATATGTCCTTGTGACCGGCCATCAAATCTTGAAAGCATTTTTGAAAATGAATCTTCAGAGTTTTCAAGCCCTGCAGATTTTTTTTGCTTAAGCTGATTTATTTCATCTATAAGCGGGGTAAAAACTTTTTGTAATGTTTCAGTTTTATCAAATGAACCATTACTATTCTTTAATAGTCCCTCAAGCTTTGCCTGGACACCTTTTAAAAAATCTTTTAAATTAATCGCGCTGCCGATAGAATCCTGATGTGCTGTCAGCATGTCAAAAAGCTTTAAAGCTTTTAATATCTGTCCATTTTCTTTTCCTTTTATCTGGCTGAGTTCCTCTACATCCAGCAATGAGATGTTTGCAATCAAGGCATCAATCTTTATCTCTGCAGAATTACTTACTTCATCGGGATATACATTCTCTAAACTACTGTTTGGGCTTAGGTTCTCTGCAAACCCTTCCAGCATCTTAAGCAGCACTTCCTTTGCAAGGTCTAATTGTTCGGCTATTATACTCACATTATTTGTATCTGATTGCAGAGCAGCTTTTTTAATCAGTTCCTGTCCATTTTCCAGTTCGGATAAATCGATAAGCCCCAGAAACTGACTTAATTCTTCTAATTCCTCACTAAACCTTTCCTCTTCAGCCGAATTAGCTGCCATGCTTTCCCCGCCGCTTATCAAAGTTGAAAACAAACTGGCAAAACCGCTGGCCTCTTCTCCTGAAAAGGACCCTTTATTTCCCGAAAAGGATTGTGTATGAATAATGCCTAATCCGCCAATCTCCACTCTTTCACCTCCTTTCAAACGTCTAATTAATCCTTTTATCAATTATTTTGTACGTCACTCTATTTAGCTGCAGTGAGCAGTGCCGTATAGTGCGCTGCATCTTGAGGATCCATTTTCTCCATAATCGCAGCCAGTGTATCAGCCCTAACATTTGATAAAATCTTTACAGCTTCTTCATCCTTCATTTCTGTCAGGATTGGTGCTGCTTTTTTGGCAGAGATTGATTCATAGGTTTTCACTATATCTTTAAAAGCCCGTTTATTTTCTTCCTTGATAGCTGTCAGTTCTTCAATTTCCTGTTCTAGGCGCTGTTTTTCCAGTCCCGCTCTCTCAATTTCCAATTCTTTGCTGTCAAGCTGGCTTTCCAGCTGTGTTATCCTTGCTTCACGATCTTTGATTTCTGCTTCCAGTTCAATAAGCTGTGATTCCATAACCTCTGAATTGGAGCTTTCTCCATTAATAATAGAAGAAAGTAAGGGTACTTCTTGGCCATACTCTTTAGCCGTTTCAAAGACGTTATTGCCTGATAACGTAAAAACCAAGAGCGCTACAGTTACAGCAAATAGAATCGGAATGAAGAAAGCGAATAAAAACCATTGAAATTTACTTGCTTTTTGAGTTCCTTGTTCTTCTGGCATTCTATCCATTTAACCACCTAATTTCCCCGGTTCATAAAAAGCTGAATCGAGATATCATCCATTTGCCTGCCTTCTGTTTGTTTTAAGTTTTCCATGAAGCTGGCTAAATCTTTTTCTTTCATTTTTTCATATTTTTTTACTTCAATATTCTTTTCCATTAGTTTTTCTTGCTGAAAATTCATCTGGCTCCGTGCATTGGCTACCATTTTTTGATAGTGATCAATTGTTTTTTCCAGGCTATTTACAAAATGCTGATGGTGCCTGATTTCCTGCACTGGCAGTCCTATCGAAAGCCTTGTTTGCTGATAGGCTTCCAGATCTTCCTTCTTTTTAAGGAGCTCGTATAATTTCCCTGCTGCTTCTTCAAAACGCTTTACTGCCTGGCTGTATACATCAAATGCCTGATCTTTTTCTCTTTCTTTAATATGAAGAATTTTATTGAATTTAAATTGATACTGCATCTGTTATACTCCTTTTCCAGCTATACCTTTCAGTTGGCCGACGCTTTCCAAGATAGAAATTTTTTCATGTGTTTCTTGTTTTAAGAAAGAGATAATGGAAGGATATAACCGGATTGCTTCATCGATTTCTAAGGAAGACCCGCGCTTATAGGCGCCAATATTAATTAAATCCTCAGCATTTATATAGGTGCTCAGCAATTCTCTGACTTTTTCAGCTGATTTGATATGATCAGAATCTGCAATATGATTCATTACCCTGCTTACACTTTTAAGTACATTTATGGCTGGGTACTGGCCTTTATTGGCAAGCGCCCGATCCAGAACATAATGCCCATCGAGAATTCCCCTGACTGTATCTGCAATTGGCTCATTCATATCATCCCCGTCAACCAATACAGTATAAAATGCAGTAATGGAACCATATTCATTAGTGCCCGTTCTCTCAAGAAGCTTAGGGAGAACAGCAAATACGGAAGGTGTATAGCCCTTTGTGGTCGGCGGTTCACCAACTGCAAGCCCAATCTCCCTCTGTGCCATTGCCACCCGTGTAACTGAATCCATCATAAGCATGACATTTAAGCCTTTATCCCTGAAATACTCAGCAATGGCGGTTGCTGTATAGGCGCCCTTAATCCTCA
Source organism: Cytobacillus sp. C11.1 (assembly GCF_058145115.1). Lineage (NCBI taxonomy): Bacteria > Bacillati > Bacillota > Bacilli > Caryophanales > Bacillaceae > Cytobacillus > Cytobacillus sp. C11.1. The sequence continues at coordinate 4,262,465 of NZ_CM176935.1, forward strand.
TGAGAGCTGGCTGGTCAGATGTAGCCACCACAACGATGGATCTTCTCAAGCCTTCAGGCCCCAAATCCCTCTCGATAAATTCACGGACCTCTCTGCCCCGTTCGCCAATTAGAGCTATAACATTTAAATCAGCATTGGTATTTCTGGCAATCATTCCGAGAAGTGTACTTTTACCTACTCCGCTTCCCGCAAAAATCCCAACTCTTTGGCCCTTTCCTACAGTCAGCATACTATCAATCATTCGCACACCAACTTCAATAGGCTCTGAGATCGGAGGCCTCTTTAACGGGTTTGGCGGAGATTGCTCGGTTAGTACAGACGTTAGGCCTTTAGGTAGCTGGGAGCCATCTAGAGGCTGCCCCTGAGAATCAATAACCTGACCAATTAAAGCCGGTCCGACTTTAACCTCAAGAGGCTTGGATGATGCTTCTACCAGACAGCCGGGAGAGATGTCCTGAACATCTGTATAGGGCATGAGAATCACACTTTCATTTTTAAAACCGACAACCTCTGCTAGGATTTTTCTTGTACGGCCCTTTCCAATATGGATGCAGCAAACATCTCCAACTGAGCTTTCAGGCCCTTGAGATTCAATCATTAACCCTACTACTCTCTTTACTCTCCCAAATCTCTTATAACTATCGATTTTATCAATCTGATTGAGCAGTTTCTCCAGCCTCATTGCTCCTCACTCTCCAGAAGTTCGAAAAGCCTTCTTTTAATTTCCTCAAGCTGGCTATCTATGCTGGCTTCAATCCTTCCGTTGGCAGATTCTATTATGCAGCTTGTATGGCTGAGTTCCTCATCTGGATAAATGTATAAATCCGTTTCTTTTGGAAAGACCATAATCAGCTCTTCCTTGTGTGACAGCAGCAGCTCATAATGGACTGGATTTACATGAAGCTGAATTTCGCTGTATTCTCTTGCTTCTTTTAGCGCCCTTTTCACAATGGAAAGAAATTGGTCGCTATTTTGATCAAGAACTTGACCAAGAATTCTTCCTGCAGCTTTCATTCCTAAACTCAAAATCGTCCGTTCTGACGATGCAATATGGAGCTGATAATCTTGTTTTGCTGAATGAACAACCTCTTTAGCTGATTGAATCAGGCTCCTATAATCTTCAAATCCGCTTTGCCTTCCTTCATCAACCCCAGCAGCAAAGCCCTGTTGGCGGGCTTCCTCGAAGATAGCTTGTCTTTCAAGTTCAAGCTCTTCCCTTTGCTGATTGATATGGTGATTGATTTTTTCGGCTTCTGCTCTGGCAGCCTCAACTATGTCTACTGCTTCCTGGCGTGCCGCTTGCAGCATTGCTTCGATTTGCTCATCTGTTCTTTTAAAATTTTGCTCCTGGGCTTGATCTGCTGTTTTTTGATGATTATCCAGTATTTTTATTGAGATAACTTTCTTTTCCCCTTGGACTGGCTTGGGGGAGAGTGATTTTATTAACCTAGACAATAATATCATCTCCTCCGCCGCGGGCGACGATGATCTCACCTGATTCTTCCAATCTGCGGATAATACCGACAATTCTTGATTGTGCCTCTTCAACATCCCTTAGCCTTACAGGACCCATATACTCCATTTCATCTTTAAAGGTCTCAACCATTCTTGAGGACATATTTTTAAAGACAATTTCTTTCACCTCATCACTGGAGACCTTCAGTGAAAGCATAAGATCTTCACTTTCACAATCGCGAATCACACGCTGTATGGCACGATTATCAAGCGTAACAATGTCTTCAAATACAAACATTCTTTTCTTGATCTCCTCAGCTAGTTCTGGATCCTGAATTTCCAATGCATCCAAAATAGTTCTCTCTGTAGCGCGGTCAACACCATTAAGCACATCCACAACAGATTCGATGCCGCCTGTTTGCGTATAGTCCTGAGTGACGGTTGAGGAAAGCTTTCGTTCAAGAATTTGTTCAACCTCGTTAATGATTTCAGGAGAAGTGCTATCCATTACAGCAATCCTTCTGGCAATATCCGCCTGCATTTCCTGGGGCAGCTCTGATAAAATCTGCCCTGCCTGCGGCGGGTCGAGGTAAGACAGAATTAACGAAATGGTTTGTGGATGTTCATTCTGTATAAAATTTAAGATTTGAGCAGGATCTGCTTTTCTGGCAAAATCAAACGGCCTGACCTGCAGAGAAGACGTAAGCCTATTGATGATAGCTGAAGCCTGCTCTGTTCCCAGGGCTTTTTCTAGAACTGTTTTCGCATATCCTATACCGCCCTGTGATATAAAATCCTGAGCCAGCGCAATTTGATGAAATTCTTCAAGAATCTCTTCCTTGGCAAAAGAATCAACTTTGCGTACGCCTGAAATTTCAAGTGTTAATTTTTCAATTTCTTCTTCACTTAAATGTTTATAAACGGAGGAGGCTACATCTGGACCAAGTGAAATAAGAAGAATAGCCGCCTTTTGTTTACCTGTTAACTCCTTCTGATCTTTTTTTGGCATTTTTATTCCTCCTTAGTCTTCAGCAATCCATGTGCGAAGCAATTTCGCAAAATCCTCAGGTTTTTCCCTCGCCATTTTTTCCAGCTGCTTTCGCCTCATTGTACTTTCTGTTTCATGTTCTTCATTTACATCAGGAACATTGAATGTTTCCTGTACCTTTGCCGCCATCTCTTCCTCTTCCTGCCGCTGTTTCTTTCTGGCTTTAACAAATAAGAAAATTAATAGGGCGATTATTAACAGCAGTATTCCTCCTACAGCATAAATCCACCATGGCAGTACAGGAGCTGTTTCGTTCGGAAATTCTACCTTGCCATTAAACGGCTGGACTGAGACGACAATTTTGTCCTCAATCGCCTCATCTGTTAATTCAGTTTCAGCCGCGTCTTTATTAATAGTCGTGCGGACGATGGTACCAAGAATTTGAGTAATATCATTGATTCTTTCCTGTGGAAGTGAGGCTGGATCATCTGCAGTCGGCGGCTCAACCATTACCTGAATTCCCAAATCCCTTACTTTGTATGGACTTTCCACAATTTCTTTTCTGATCTTATTCACTTCATTGTTGATCGTTTCTTCTATCCGTTCGTAATCACCGTTGGAGGTGTTCCCTTCCAGATATTCGGAGCCGAGTGAATCTGCCGGACTTTCTCCTTGCGGAATACCCCCAACCGCTTCGCCATTGCCTGTAAACGTTTCAGTAATTTTTTGGGCACTGATTGCTATGCCCTCCATATTTTCTTCATCAACTGGCGATACGAGGTTTTCTTCTCTGTTTTCTTGGGTAAAATCAATGTCGGCTGTCACTGAGACTACCACTTTGTCCTGCCCCATCAGGGTGCCCAGCATATTCTGGACTTGGCGCTGAACATCTCTTTCAATCTCCTTCTTTATTTCATGCTGGGCAGCAAACGTGCTGACAGGTGAAGAATTTTGATTATTTTTTAAATCAAAGTACTCAAAAAACTGGTTCGTAATGACGATATTATCAGTGGGAAGATTTGGTATGCTTTTCGCCACCAGATGATATAGCGCCTGAATCTGTGATTCTTCAAATTGATAACCCGGTTTGGTATTAAGGACGATGGATGCAGATGCCTCTTCAGAAAGGTCATTTACGAAAATCCCTTTTTCAGGAAGGTTGATCATTACTTTTGCATCGTTGACTCCATCGATGCCTTTCATCAGGTTAGCAAGCTCCGTTTGCATGGCATCCAGTTTCAGAACATTGAATTCATTTTCAGTCATGCCGATTCCAGCATTTTGACCGAAGAATGAATAATCAATGCTTCCTGATTTAGGAATTCCTTCGGCAGCAAGCTCAACTTTTAGAGTGTCCACTACCTCTTCCGGTACTTTGATGGTTGTACCGCCATCTGTTATTTCTGATTGAATCCCTCTGCTATCAAGGCTCTCTTTGATTGTGCCTGTTTCAGATGGGGTCAAATTGCTGTATAAAGGAACTAGAGTTGTCCTGGTTGCCAGAATTGATGCGGCTGCAATCAGCAATATAAGGAAAATAGCGGAACCGATAAATATATTTTTCTGCTTCTTTGTTCTGCTGCCCCAATATTCTTTTACTTTTACTACATATCTTTGAAACGACTCATTCATCACAATCCCCCGGTTATTCTGTCTAAGCTAATAACCGCAACTCACTAGTTTTTAGCTTTAATCATATGTAACGCATTAAAAAATTGAAAAGCTAGCCCATAAATTGGACTTTTTCAGCTTTTCAATTTACGTTGCTTATAACTTTCCGAGAAGCTGCTGCAGCTTCAGCGTTTCTATTAAACTTGCATTCTCATTGCTTCCTGATATGCTTCAATTACTTTATTTCTAACTTCAAGAGCAGCCTGCATGGTGATGCTCGCTTTTTGTGAAGTAATCATTACCTGATGGAGATCAATATTCTCTCCTCTTGCCAGTTTTTCTGTCATAACATCTGACTGGATTTGGGCTTCATTAATTTTTTCAATAGATTGCTTTAATACCGACGAAAAACTCTGCTGAGCTTCGTATGATGTAGATGTATGGGTCTTTGCATTTTCAGCCTGTTTTAAAGAATGTACAGGCATAAAAGTTACTTTATTCATTCATTACTCTCCCTATTTGCCTATTTCTAGCGTTTTCATCATCATACCTTTTGAGGCATTAAAAACAGTCACATTTGCTTCGTATGATCTTGTTGCACCAATTAAATCCACCATTTCTCTTAGCAAATCAACATTTGGCATCTCAACGTATCCATCTTCATCCGCATCAACATGGCTGGGGTCGTAGACCATTTTAGTCGGTGTTTCCCTGTCTTCGACAATTCTGGACACCTTTACGCCGTTGCCGACTGAAATTCCTCTCCCCTTATTCATTGCCATATTCAAAAAGGAGGAGAACTGTCCTTCATTCGGCTCTAAAATAACTGACTTTCTTCTGTAAGGCCCTTCCCCGGTTACACTCCTGGTGGAGTCTGCATTTGCCATATTGGAAGAAATCACATCCATACGAAGTCTTTGGGCTGTTAGGGCAGATGCTGTGTTATTCATACTGTGAAATATGGACATCTTATTTTCCTCCCCTTATAACATTCTGCAGACTTGAAAATTTCCCGCTCATTCTTTCTATCATTGCATTGTAATAAATTTGATTTGTCGCTAAATCCGACATTTCTTTATCAGATCCACACTATTTCCATTATGGTTATACGAAACGTTCCTTTTTGTGACTACACCCTGTGCAGAAGATGACTTGCCCTTAAAATCATAATGCCTCGCATTGCTTTTATTTGCTTCCAAAGATCCATTAACGGCCTGTTGGAAGGCTTCTTTGAAACTGGCATCCTTCGCTTTATAATTTGGTGTATCGGCATTTGCTATATTTTGTGATATAACCTTTTGCTTAAGTGATGAGTAGTCTAAAGCATGTTCAATTGTGGATATGGTTCCAGAAAACAGTTTCAATGCTCACACCTCTAATATTAATAACTATTGGTAATTATTGTAGAAATTTGTTGATAATGGACAAATTATGTCATCATAAACATTATTGTAATGAATATGAAATAATATGTCTATGTACATCAGGTTAATTTTAATGATTCTTTAGTCCTATTTTCGACAAGTTTTTAAAATATGCTGAAAGTTATATATTCATTTTCCACGTATTCCCAAATTTTATTATCCCTTTCCTTTATTAGCTTTTCCGTCTTTACATCCAGAGTCTATATAAGACTTTTGAACCATTGATCTATTTTCCGCAAAGTGAACAAACGCAAGAAGATGAGTCATTTTACTTACCAATATTTACATAATTAGATATATTTACCAAAATTAATTGTAATTTTTTTGTAACAAAAAAAACCCGTCACAATTGACGGGTTTTCATTTTAGTTTGATTTAAGTTTTTCTAGTTCAACTAAGAATTTATCATTCAATACTTTTATATAAGTACCCTTCATTCCAAGTGAGCGGGACTCAATAACTCCTGCACTCTCAAGTTTTCTAAGTGCATTGACAATTACAGAGCGCGTAATTCCAACACGATCGGCAATTTTAGATGCAACAAGAAGTCCCTCGTTGCCGTTAAGCTCTTCGAAAATATGTTCAATTGCTTCGAGTTCACTGTATGATAGGGAGCTAATAGCCATTTGTACAACTGCTTTGCTGCGTGCTTCCTCTTCAATTTCTTCTGCTTTTTCACGAAGAATTTCCATACCAACTACGGTAGCACCGTATTCAGCAAGAATTAAATCATCATCATGGAATTGCTCCTGTAATCTAGCAAGGATAAGCGTACCAAGACGCTCACCACCACCGATAATTGGCACAATTGTTGTTAAACCACTCGCGAAAAGGTCTTTATTCTCAATTGGGAATGCAGTGTATTCACTTTCTACATCAAGGTTAGACGAAGTTTCCTGGATATTGAAAAGGTTTTTCGTATATTCCTCAGGGAATTGGCGATCTGCAAGCATTTGCTTCATTCTCTCATTCTCAATTTGCTGGTTTACAGCAAAACCAAGCAGCTTTCCTCTGCGGCTGACTACGAAAATATTCGCTTCAATTACATCACTTAGCGTTTCTGACATTTCTTTGAAATTAACCGGTTTTCCGGCTGCTCTTTGGAGCATTGCATTAATTTTTCTTGTTTTTGTTAATAAATCCATTGTATTTCCTCCTATTTACTACAACCAATAAACATATATTTTGTTAAGATTAACTATCTTATTGCTTCAACTTATCATTATTAAATTCTTTTCTTTTTTCGTCTACCCTTTCACTTGCCTCATCAAACAAAAGCCATTCTTAAAGAATAAATTGGCTTAAATCTTTGTTCCGTGAAATGGCTCCGAGCTTATCCTCAACATATTGAGGAGTGATCGTAATTTTTTCCATTGTGATATCTGGCGCTTCAAAGGATAAATCCTCAAGGAGCTTTTCCATAATGGTATGAAGACGTCTTGCTCCGATATTATCCGTATTTTGGTTAACGTCGAATGCGAATTCAGCAATCCTACGAATAGCATCGTCAGAAAATTCAATTTGTATACCTTCAGTTACCAATAAAGCTTCATATTGTTTTATAAGAGCATTATCAGGCTCCACCAGAATTTTATAGAAGTCCTCCACGGTAAGCTTAGTAAGCTCTACACGGATTGGAAAACGTCCCTGCAATTCAGGTATGAGGTCAGAAGGCTTCGCCATATGAAATGCTCCAGCAGCAATAAATAGTACATGGTCTGTTTTGACAGAACCATATTTAGTTACTACCGTGGACCCTTCTACTACAGGCAGAATATCTCTTTGGACACCTTCCCTTGAAACGTCTGCTGAGGAACCTCCGCTGTTTTTGCTTGCGATCTTATCGATTTCATCAATGAAAATAATTCCGGATTGTTCAGCACGGAATACCGCTTCCTGGCTGACCTCATCCATATCTATCAGTTTTTGTGCTTCTTCATTTGTTAATATCTTTCTTGCTTCACGCACCGTCAGTTTTCGCTTTTTCCTGCGCTTAGGCATCAGGCTGCCAAGAGCATCCTGCATGTTCATGCCCATCTGCTCCATTCCGGAGCCCTGCAGCATATCAAACATGGAAGGCTGCTGTTCTTCCACTTCTACAGTGATAACCTCATCTTCAAGTTCACCCAGAGCTAGTTTTTCTTTAACTATCTTGCGCTTCTCCTGAAGGTTAAAATCTTCTGTCTGGTATGAATCCTGCTGCTGCTGATCATTTCCTCCTCCAAATAGCATTTCAAGAGGGTTTTTATAATTAGCTGCCTTTTTAGCTCCAGGCACAAGCAGTTCAAGTATTCGGCGGTTTGCACTTTCTTCCGCTCTTTCTTTTACACTGGACATTTTTTCTTCTTTAATAAGCCGCACGGATGTTTCCACAAGATCTCTGACCATTGATTCAACATCTCTTCCCACATACCCTACTTCTGTAAATTTAGTTGCTTCGACTTTAACAAAAGGGGCGCCAACCAATTTTGCCATACGGCGGGCAATTTCCGTCTTACCGACACCAGTAGGCCCAATCATCAAAATGTTCTTTGGATTGATTTCATCACGAAGGTTTTCTTCAAGCAAACTGCGGCGGTAGCGATTCCTTAGAGCAACGGCGACAGCTTTTTTTGCATCTTTTTGTCCAATGATAAATTGGTCCAAACGGTCAACAATCTGGCGGGGAGTTAAATTTGTTCCTTTACCCATGTAACAGCACTCCTTTTGTTAGAGTTCTTCCACAATAATATTGTTGTTTGTATATACACATATTTCAGCAGCCATTTCAAGTGACGCCTTTGCAATTTCTTTTGCAGATAAATGTTCGCCTGCAAACCTCTTTAAAGAGCGCCCAGCAGCCAGAGCATAGTTGCCACCTGATCCAATTGCTAATATCCCATCATCCGGTTCAATGACTTCACCTGTACCTGAAATCAGCAGCAAGCTATCCGTGTTCATGACGATAAGCATTGCTTCAAGCTTGCGCAGAACTTTATCGCTCCTCCACTGTTTAGCAAGCTCAACAGCAGCTCTCTCCAGGTTTCCATTGTATTCTTCCAGCTTTCCTTCAAACATTTCGAACAATGTAAATGCATCGGCCACTGATCCTGCAAATCCTGCCAGCACCTTACCATTAAAAAGCTTTCTCACTTTTCTTGCTGTGTGTTTCATCACAACTGCATTGCCAAAGGTTACCTGGCCATCACCGGACATCGCACATTCTCCGTTATGATGCACAGCAAATATCGTTGTAGCATGAAATTCAGACATGAAAGACTCCTCCTTTGGAGCATAATGCTTCTTATTTAATCAGCCGTATTCAATAGTATGAATCGATTAATTATTAAGCCCGCGGATGATGGGCCATATATGTTTTCTTTAGGTATTCGTTTGTAACATGCGTATATACCTGGGTTGAAGATAAAAATGCGTGCCCCAGCAATTCCTGGACTGTTCTCATATCAGCTCCATTTGCCATCAAGTGTGTCGCAAATGTATGACGCATCATATGAGGATGAATCTTGCCGGTTAGTGTTGATTTTTCAATAAGCTTGTTTAGAATTTCTCTGATGCCTCTTGCAGTCAGTGACCCACCGCGTGCATTCAGAAATAAATTTTCTGTTGAGCTCCCTTTAGACAATAATTCCTTACGCCCTTTTGTTATGTATGTTTCGAGTGCATCTTGCGCAAAGCTGCCAAATGGAATATACCGTTCTTTGCTGCCCTTTCCATGCACCAGAACAGTAGATAAGTACAAATCCAAATCCTTTAGACGAATTTGGCTGCACTCGCTTACACGCATACCTGTTGCATATAACAACTCCAGCAGCGCTTTGTTTCTTTGCCCAAGTGGAGTGCTTTCATCACAGGCCTCAAACAGCTGCTGCAATTCTTCTTCATAGAAAAATTCAGGCAGCTTTTTTTCGGCTTTAGGAATCGAAACAAGGGCGAAAGGATTTTCAGCCACCAGTTCTTCTCTCAGCAAAAATCTAAAAAAGCTTCTAAGGCTTGATATCTTTCGGGCTACTGATTTGCGGGCCAGCTTTTTTTCAAAAAGCTTGGTTAGAAATACCCGGACATCATGGTATTCTACCGTCCTTAAATCTGGGATCGCTTGTTCAGACATGAACATAAAAAATTCCCTAATGTCATGTTGGTAATGTTCAATAGTATATTGTGAATAGTTTTTTTCAATTTGTAAATATTCAATAAACAACTTTAAATAAACGTTCACATTTTGGTCCATCTACAATCACCTCGCATGGGCTACTAAATAGTAACACAATTCAATAGCCCATGCAACATAATTTACAAATTTTTCACAAAGTTCTGAATTGTTTCTAATGCTCTTTCAGCATGTTTTTCATTTCTTTCTTTTTTCCCTCTAATCTTTACCGGCAGATCAGGGAATAATCCAAAGTTTGCATTCATAGGCTGAAAGCTTTTTGGATTTGCAGTTGTAATATAGCGTGCCATGCTGCCAATCGCCGTTTCATGCGGGAATTCGATTGGATCTTCTCCTCTTACCAGCCTTGCTGCGTTAATGCCTGCAACAAGCCCGCTGGCTGCAGATTCCACGTAGCCTTCTACACCAGTCATTTGTCCGGCAAAGAAGAGGTCATTGCGGTTTTTAAACTGATACGTTGCACGCAGCACTTTTGGAGAGTTGATAAACGTATTGCGGTGCATCACTCCATAACGCACAATTTCTGCATGCTCAAGTCCCGGTATTAGGCGAATTACTTCTTTTTGAGGACCCCATTTCAAATGCGTCTGAAAACCAACAATATTATAAAGCGTGCCTGCAGCATCATCTTGGCGCAGCTGAACGACTGCATAAGGTCTTTTTCCTGTTTTGGGATCTTCTAAACCTACTGGCTTCATCGGACCAAATAGCATTGTCTTCTTTCCGCGGTTTGCCATTACCTCAATCGGCATACAGCCTTCGAAAAAGATTTCTTTCTCAAACTCTTTTAATGGCACCGTTTCAGCAGATGTCAGAGCTTCATAAAAACGGTCAAACTCTTCCTCTGTCATCGGGCAATTCAAATATGCAGCTTCTCCCTTGTCATAGCGTGATTTAAGATAGACTTTGTTCATATCAATCGAGTCTTTTTCAATAATTGGTGCAGCTGCATCGTAGAAATAAAGATAATCTTCCCCGGAAAGCTCTTTTAATTTTGCAGATAAAGCTTCACTTGTAAGCGGGCCGGTAGCAATAACGGTTGGGCCTTCCGGGATATCTGTTACTTCTTCATTTATTACCGTTACATTTGGGTGGTTCTTGACCTGTTCCGTGACGCGCGCGGCAAAATCATGGCGGTCGACTGCAAGCGCTCCGCCAGCCGGTACCGCACTGCTGTCTGCTGAATGAATGATCACTGAATTTAGCTTACGCATTTCTTCTTTTAGTACTCCAACAGCGTTTGTTAAAGTGTTGGCACGCAGGGAATTGCTGCAAACCAGTTCTGCGAATTTATCCGTATGATGTGCAGGAGTCTGCCTGACCGGCCTCATTTCATACAAACGAACTTGAATGCCCCTGCTCGCAAGCTGCCATGCGGCCTCACTGCCAGCAAGCCCTGCACCTATTACATTTACTGCTATATCTGTCATAATACGAACCTCCACAAATACTTATGATCATTAAGATCCAATTAAAATTTATTATTCGGCTCTGTTAAAAAACAACAATAAGCTTTAACAGAGCCTATTATTTAAAAACAGTCTCCCTTACTTTACCCTGTTCTTATTCATTTTGCCATTTTACAATACGTTTTAAAAATAAAAAAGTTTCAAGCATTATAAAGTGGCACAAATGTCATTTGGAAAAAATATGGATTTCACATCCTGCAATAGAAAAGAGTGAGCATTAAGCCCACCCTTAACTTTGCTTTTCTTCTTTATAGTCGCATTCCACGCACTGAACCTGGACACCTTTTTTGAGTTTTTTCTCAACAAGCAAGTTGTCGCATTTCGGACAGCTTCTCGGCAGCGGCTTATCCCATGAAATGAAGTCACATTCAGGAAACCTGTCACAGCCGTAGAAAATCCGGCGTTTCTTGCTTTTTCTTTCTATTATATTTCCTTCTTTGCATTTCGGGCATTTGACTCCAATATCCTTAACGATTGGTTTTGTATTGCGGCAGTCAGGGAAATTGCTGCATGCCATGAACTTGCCGTAACGTCCCATTTTGAACACCATAGGACTTCCACATTGCTCGCAATCTTCTCCTGCAGGTTCATCCTTGATTTCAACTTCCTGCATTTCCTTTTCTGCCTTTTCCAGATGCTTTTCAAAATCACCGTAAAATTCATCGATGACCTGTACCCAATTTACTTTGCCTTCTTCCACGTAGTCCAGGTCTTTTTCCATCTTGGCCGTAAACTCTATATCGAGTATCTCCGGGAAGAATTCCATGACTAGTTCAAGTACAATTTCACCAAGCTCAGTCGGAACAAACCGTTTATTATCCAAAGCGACGTATCCGCGTTTTTGGATCGTATCCAGTGTCGGAGCAAAAGTTGATGGGCGTCCAATCCCCTGCTCTTCAAGAGTCTTTACCAGTCTTGCTTCTGTATACCTTGGAGGAGGCTGGGTAAAGTGCTGCTTGGGTTCAATATCCTTCTTTAAAACCTCATCCCCTTCCTTTAGGTCAGGGAGCATATTATCCTTTTCTTCAGCCTGGTCATCCGTACCCTCTACATATACTTTCATAAAGCCAGGGAATTTAACTTTGGAGCCAGTAGCCCGGAAAATCACTTCCCCATTCTTTAGATCCACACTCATTGTATCCATAACAGCTGGTGCCATCTGGCTGGCGACAAAGCGTTCCCAAATAAGCCTGTATAATCGAAGCTGATCACGTGATAAATATTCTTTTAAACTTGCTGGTACCTTTAATGTACTTGTTGGACGGATCGCCTCGTGAGCATCTTGGGCGTTGCTATTTTTCTTTTCTTTTTTCTTTTCACTTTGCAAAAACTCTTTGCCGTAAGAGCTTTGAATATATTCTGCTGCTTCACTTTGGGCAATCTCGGAAATTCTGGTCGAATCCGTTCTCATATAGGTAATTAAACCGACCGTTCCTTCTTTTCCAAGGTCGATCCCTTCATAAAGCTGCTGGGCCAGCATCATCGTTTTCTTGGCACGGAAATTTAGTTTTCTTGCCGCTTCCTGCTGAAGAGAGGAAGTTGTAAACGGAGCAGCCGGATTCCGCTTTCTCTCTTTCTTGGTAACAGAAGCAACTTCAAATTTATTTCCCTTCATTTCACTCAGGATTTTTTGGACATCGCTTTCAGATTTCAATTCAACTTTTTCATTTCCCAATCCATAAAAAGCTGCATCAAAAGCTGTTTTTCCTTTTAAGAATTCTCCTTCAATCGACCAGTATTCTTCTGGGATAAAGTTCTTTATTTCTTTTTCACGGTCGATAATTAATCGGACTGCAACGGATTGAACCCTTCCCGCACTCAAGCCCTTTTTGACTTTCTTCCATAATAAAGGACTAATATTATATCCAACCAGCCTGTCTAGCATTCTTCTTGCCTGCTGTGCGTCTACCAAATCCATATTAATCGGTCTCGGATGCTTAAAAGATTCTTTGATAGCATCCTTCGTAATTTCATTAAAAACGACGCGGCACTCCGAGTTAATATCCATATCCAGGCTATGGGCCAAATGCCAGGCAATTGCCTCTCCTTCTCTGTCAGGGTCAGCCGCGAGATAAATTTTCTTGGCTTTTTTGGCCGCTGATTTCAGTTCTTTTAAAACAGGGCCCTTTCCGCGAATGGTTATGTACTTCGGTTCAAAGTTATTTTCCACATCTATGCCCATTTGACTTTTTGGGAGATCCCTGACATGCCCCATAGAAGCTTTAACCTTATATTTCTTTCCAAGATAACGTTCAATCGTTTTCGCCTTTGCTGGTGATTCAACGATTACAAGAAACTCTGACATCAATAGTCCTCCTTGAGAGGGAATTTTAACATTCAGGACATAATCAATTTTGAAGGACTGTAACATGCCTTTCTAAGATTGATCTTTTATTGTAGCTGAATGGCATTATATATATCTTAATTTCGAAAAAACATTTCTTTGCTATCTCCGGATTCGTAACATTCATTTAATCTGCTGTATTACCCTTTTTCAATAGGGCAGCTTGCATTTCTAGCTGCTTTGCTCAACTCTAAGTGAAATATTCATTATTATTCTACATTCTATTCAGCTTTGTCAAACATAAACGGATTATTTTCGAAACCGTTTTCAACGTTTAAGTTAAATAATACTGTATTCAAACTTCCGTTTTCACTTACGGATACCTGTTGCAAAATGTATAACAGTTTTAATAGAATTTCAACCTTTTTGTAAAAAATCCTTTAAATTAATAAGGAAAAAAGATTTTTTATTGCGAGATAGAGAGCCAAATTCCACCGGCCGAAGGCTCACTATCCAATGCTTGGTAAAGGCTGTTTTCGCTTAAACAAGTAGTGAGGAGAGGCTGATTTCCGCTAAAGGGATGCGCGCTTCCCGCGGCAGTTTTAGAAGCCTCCCAGGGGAGTCTCCTGAAACACACTTCTCCCGCAGATGTTGAGCACCTTCCACACTATAAACACTTTCTCTAATTTAGAGAACACTCTTTCTTAAATAGCTTAGTAAATCAATTCCTCAAGTATATCTTCTGCAGTTTTTACTAGCTTGGCCCCCTGTTGTACTAACTCATTTGTCCCCGCTGAATAGGCACTAAAAATACTTCCCGGAACGGCAAAAACTTCCCTGCCTTCTTGAACAGCATAGTTAGCAGTAATGAGGGAACCGCTTTTGCTTTTTGCCTGGATAATCAAAGTGCCTCTGCTAATGCCGCTGATTATGCGGTTCCTCATTGGGAACTGCCACCTTGATGGCCTTGTATTAGGCGGATATTCAGAGATGACTAGATGATTTTTCATCATTTCATAAGCGAGTTTTTGATTGGCCTGGGGGTATATATGAAAAAGTCCTCCGGCAATGACGCCAATTGTTTTTCCACCATTTTTAATAGCTTCTTTATGTGCAATCGCATCTACACCTGCCGCAAGGCCGCTGACAATGACAACTCCGTTTTGGATAAGTTTAGGGAACAAATATTCAATAGCCCGCTCACCGTACTCTGTAGCCTGCCTCGAACCGACCACTGCAAGATGAGTTCCAGTTTTCAGAAGATCTGCATCACCTTTTGCATATATAACCCAGGGAGGCTGGTAGGTTTCTTTTAAAAGCACCGGGTAATCTTCATCAAAGAGGGTAATTATTTTAATGCCATTAGGAGAGTATTGGCGAATTTGTTCCTGAATTTTATTTGAATGAAGATCATGGAGAGTTTCTGAAAAGGAATCCTGATTTAAAATGAATTGGGGATTTGAATTGTAAAACGGATCATTGTAAAGGAATTTTAATTGGGGATCTTTTTTTAGGATGCTAAAAATCATTTTCCAGCTCACGCCTTTGCAATGATGTAAATGAGCCAGCTTCATATTGAATTCTTCCATGGGGAGCCTCCTTAGTTTTAGAAAAAAATAAAAAAAGTGCTGGAGAAGGGATTTAAGTGAAGGGAAATGCAAGGGGATTAACAATGTAGAAATAGCCCCCCATTATACAGGGGGACTACTCTTATAAAAATCAGTTAATTAATGAGTTTTACACTTATCATAAAGGCCTTTTTCTTTTAAGACCTTAATTAGAGTTTCACCCATAACAGATGGAGTATCTGCTACTTGAATTCCGCACTCGTTCATTACACGGATCTTTTCGTCAGCAGTTCCTTTTCCTCCGGAAATGATAGCGCCAGCATGGCCCATGCGTTTTCCAGGAGGTGCAGTGCGTCCGCCGATGAAGCCTACAACAGGTTTAGTCATGTTAGCTTTAACCCACTCTGCAGCTTCTTCTTCCGCAGTTCCGCCGATTTCTCCGATCATGATTACAGCGTAAGTCTCAGGGTCTTCATTGAATGCAGATAATACATCGATGAAGTTTGTTCCATTAACCGGGTCTCCGCCGATTCCAACAGCAGTAGATTGGCCAATTCCAGCCTGTGATAACTGGTGTACTGCTTCATATGTCAACGTTCCTGAACGTGATACAACCCCTACATGTCCTTTAGTATGGATGTATCCTGGCATGATACCAATTTTGCACTCATCAGGAGTGATAACGCCTGGGCAGTTTGGTCCTACAAGGCGAGTTTTCTTGCCTTCCATGTAACGCTTAACTTTGACCATATCCAATACAGGAATATGCTCGGTGATACAGATTGCAAGATCAAGTTCAGCATCTACCGCTTCAAGAATTGCATCTGCAGCAAACGGAGCTGGAACGTAGATAACAGAAGCGTTCGCGCCTGTTGCTTTAACTGCTTCCTCCACAGTATTGAAAACGGGAACACCTTCTACTTCTGTGCCGCCTTTTCCTGGAGTAACACCGCCGACAATTTGAGTGCCGTATTCAAGCATTTGCTTTGTATGAAAAAGGGCAGTTGAACCTGTAATCCCTTGAACTATAACTTTAGTATCTTTATTAATAAATACGCTCACGTTAATTCTCCTTTCTGGTTTCCAGAGATGCCCTTCCGGGTCGCCAGAACTTAAGCCAAGCAAGTTGCAGAAATAATAAATCCTGCTTCAGGCTGGTTTAGTGCTGCCGCACCTGAACGGCCGCTCATTTTATAGTTTTAACCTACTAATGAAACGATTTTTTGCGCGCCGTCAGCCATTGATTCAGCTGCGATGATATCAATATCAGATTCAGCAAGGATCTTCTTGCCCAATTCAACATTTGTGCCTTCCAAACGGACTACTAAAGGCACGTTTAAGCCTACTTGCTTCGCTGCTTCTACTACTCCAGTAGCGATGACGTCACATTTCATGATTCCGCCAAAGATATTAACAAAAATACCTTTTACGTTTTTGTCAGAAAGGATGATTTTGAAAGCTTCTGTAACTTTCTCTGCTGTAGCTCCGCCCCCAACATCAAGGAAGTTGGCCGGGTCTCCGCCGTAATGCTTAACAATATCCATTGTGGCCATTGCCAAACCTGCACCATTAACCATGCAGCCGATGTTTCCATCTAGGGAAATGTAGCTAAGATCGTATTTTGAAGCTTCAATTTCCTTCGCATCTTCCTCTTCTAAGTCACGAAGAGCCAGGATGTCTTTTTGACGGTAAAGTGCATTAGAGTCAAAGTTTAATTTCGCATCCAAGGCCATTACCTTTCCGTCTCCTGTTACAACAAGAGGATTGATTTCAGCAATGGAGCAATCCTTGTCAATATACGCTTTGTATAAGCCCATCATAAATTTTACAGCTTGTCCAACAAGTTCAGTTGGAATATTGATATTGAAAGCGATACGGCGTGCCTGGAATCCTGTTAAACCAAGAACTGAATCGATTTCTTCCTTGAAGATTTTTTCAGGCGTTTTTTCTGCCACTTCTTCAATTTCTGTTCCGCCCTCTTCAGAAGCCATTAAAACAACGCGGGACGTCGCACGGTCCAATACTAAACCAACATAGTATTCCTTTTTAATGTCACAGCCTTCTTCAATAAGCAGGCGCTTTACTTCCTTACCTTCCGGGCCAGTCTGGTGTGTCACAAGCGTTTTTCCTAAAATCTCACTTGCATATGTACGTACTTCTTCGAGGTTTTTGGCAACTTTTACACCGCCAGCTTTTCCTCGTCCTCCAGCATGGATTTGCGCTTTAACGACACAAACCTCAGTGCCAAGTTCTTTGGCAGCTTCCACAGCTTCCTCAACTGTAAATGCCACTTTTCCGTTCGGAACTGCTACCCCGTATTGTCTGAGGACTTCTTTACCTTGATACTCATGTATATTCATTTCCCATCCTCCTATCTAACTCTTCAAAAAATAGACTGCGCTTTCATTTTATAAAATGACACTACCCTTGTCTACCATTAACTCTAAAATATTATATTTCTTTAAAAATTAAAAATATTAAAATGCCTCTAAACCCCTGTATTCAATGTGATTTTTGACATTACCAACAAATAAATTATTTTATTAAAATAAAGAAAACTGCCTTATTGACAGTTTCCACTTTGCGCAGTTTTTATGGTTTTTCATGATGTAAACGCTATCAATTTTACTGTTCTTTAAGACCGGAATACAAATATTGGTTTAGCAGTATAAATTATTTCCCTCCAAGCTTTTTGCCTGCTTCTTGATCTGCCCTGTAGATAAAAGCAAAAACCTCAGCAACTGCCTGAAAGAGTTCTTCAGGTATCCCTTCATTAATATCGAGTTTTCCAAGAAGCTCAACCAAAGTAGGGTCTTCCTGGACGGGAACGTTGTGTTCCTTTGCTTTTTCTAGAATGTTCTCAGCAGCCATGCCCCTTCCCTTTGCCGATACTTTAGGAGGAGCCTGCCCCTGTGGATCATATGTAAGTGCAACCGCTTCTTTTCTTTGACTATTATTCTCTTTTTTCATACTCTCAAATCCACCCCGGTAAATTGGTTTACTTGTACAAGAGAAGACAATGATTCCCTCTTTTTTAAGGAATCGCCAGCTGTCACCGCGTTTTGAAAAGTAACAGTCGACAGCTTATAATTCAGTTTAGCCAGGCTTTCCTTTAATTTACCAGTTAGTGGATCTGCCAGTGACTTCATCGCCTCATGCTCGTTAATAACAGATATATTTATAATTCTGTGCTGGACATGCAGGTCAACGATGGTTTCCTTTAGATGCTCCAGGTTTAAATAAAAAAGCACCCGGCAATGGCTGGGGTCAATTTCTCCCGTTTCTGTTTTTCTGCCGCTCCACTGCATCGTCAAATCAGAGACTTTCCCCCATAATGGAACAGGCAGCTGAAAGACAAAGTGCTGCTGCGGCCCAGCTTCCTGTGAGAGAGCCTGGAAGCCGGTTATTTTATGAAGAAGCCTTTCTGCAGCATCTTTAGCTGAAAACGGCACTTCTTCGCTTAAAAGGCCTAAAAGCAGGGGTTTAAGCGATTCCCATTTTGCAGCTGTCCCATCCTCCGCTTGTTTCAAAAAATTAACCATGTCATGTTCATGGGATAGCCCCAATGCCTGAATCAGTTTTTTTAATTGGCCTTTAATAATTTGCTGGTCAACCCTAAAAATACTTTCAGGCTGAATACTATTTTTCAAATCTGCCAGTAAAGCTCTTTCCTGTCTTTGGAGCTTTGCCGACAAGGAATTATTCTCTTCTGCCAGAAAGCTGCCAAGCTTACCTGATGCCAGTTTCAATTCCGATTCACCGAACATGGATAAGTAACGGTTTTCTGAATTGCTGCCATTATCTTTCAAATATAAAAGCATAGCTTCTTTTAATAAAGGCATGGTCACTTTGTTTTCCACAGGAAATGATATTTGGCCTGTTCGAATACTACTTAAAATCCTTTGAACCTCACTTAAAGCTTGTGATTGTCCGCTAGACACCTGAAGATCGCCCATTCCCCTGATCAGCTTTGCCAGATTTAAAATAAACTCTTGCCTCTGTCCGGATTGGTTTGTTTGGAGCAGTCCCTTTATGCACTCCAAAATTGGATGCTTCCCCGAGGTATGGATCCTTAGGCTCCATCGATCTATTGCCTGCTTTAATGCCGTTTCCTCATTCACAGACCATTTTACTAATTGCAGAGCCTTCAGGATGTTAAAAGCCGCAAGCGAGTTCGCCTGGCTCTTTGTGCTCAGCCATTCGGCCGCCAGCCCGGCTGCAGCAGCTGCACCAGTTTTTTCTCTTGCAGTCTGTGTAAAATTATTTAATAGGATCCTTATTTTTTGGCCTATTGCAGTTATTCCATTGTGATTTAACTGCTGCAGCAGTTTATCCATAAGAACTGAAACTGAATCACCATTATTAACTGAAGATAAGGCTAAAAATACATTTTTTGTATAGGGCAATTGCCTGACGATTAACTCCTTCACTGTTTGAAGTCCGTCTTCAAAGGATTCACCTTCGCTAAGCCAATCGGAAGCCAGATGCAGCGTTTCACCCGTAATTGGAAGCTGTTCCTTTAAAAAATATTGGACAAGCAATTTATTTTCTTTTGATGCCGGCAATGACAGCTGGGCAAGAAGGCTTCCAACCGGTGAAGCCATATCGGCTTTCCCTGCTGATTCCATCACTTTAAGCCGTATCTTCCCTTCACCAGGCTGTACTTTAAACCAGTATCGGCTATTGGCTGATACTGGTATTTCAAGCTGCGCAATTGCTTTAAGAGACCCAATTTGAACCTCTGCCGTCTGATTTGGAAATAGCTTAACTATTTTCCCGCTAACTATTTGGCCAGGCCAAAAGGAAGCGGATTTTCCCAAGTAGATTTGGTCTTGCCTTACTAATGTCTTGATCATTTCAGACGGCTTCATATCTTCACCTTCTAATGGCTTTCTGTAATATAATCCTTGACCGGAGCGAAGCTTTTTCGGTGATGCGGAGTTATGCCATGTTTTTTAATGGCTTCAAGATGCTCCTTTGTGCCATAACCCATGTTTTGTGCAAATCCATATTGCGGGCAGCTTGCTGCAATTTCAGTCATCATACGGTCTCTAGTGACCTTGGCAATGATGGATGCTGCCGCAATCGATATGCTTTTGCCGTCTCCCTTAATAATCGCTTCCAAGGGATAAGGCGTTACAAGCTTAACCGCGTCCACCAAGAGAAAGTCGGGCTTGGGATTCAGCCCTTCAATCGCTGACAGCATCGCTTTTTTTGTCGCCTCAAAAATATTGATGCGATCGATTTCCTTCGGTTCAATTATGCCAATGCTAATGGATTCAGCTTTAGCATGAATTTCTTCATAAAATTCATTTCTTTTTTGTTCAGAAATTTTTTTTGAATCATCAAGGCCTGGCAGAAAAAAAGATTCCGGCAAAATGACTGCTGCGGCAACGACAGGTCCAGCAAGCGGCCCTCTACCCACTTCATCAATGCCTGCTATATACCGAAAGCCTTGAGACCTGTATCTGTTTTCAAATTGTGTCATCTCAACATGCTTCTCATAAATCTTTTTCTGCAGCTCCTGCCGGGAATTCCACTTATTTAAAAGCTGCTGTACACCTTTTCTGTCATCGTTTTGTATAGAAAGAATAAATGGATCTTTCTGAATGTCAATCGTATTGAGTTTCTCCTCAATCTGGCGAATCGTTAACCTTGCCATCTCTTTCTCCTTTTCCCATTAATGTATGTATCGGCATTTCTTCAAAAAAATAAAGGCCTTCCACTATTAGAAGGCCTCATTTTTACTTATTCGGCTTCACTTTTTTCAGCCATTTCCTGAGGAAGCTCCAATGTAATTGGCCCCAGTTTCTCTGAACGGAATTCTCTTATAACCAATTCAGTTACTTTATCATAATCAATTACCCCGCCGCCCATCAGACAGCCTCGGAGCTTTCCAATTTTATCAAACAGCTCTACAATATCTGTCGGGAACTCTTCAAGCTGATAACGGTCTTTCATCCTATCCGGATACCTTTTTTCAAGGAAGCGCAGAGCATACACAGCAACATCCTGCAGATTCAAAATGGTATCTTTGATTGCTCCTGTCAGGGCAAGCTTAAGCCCAACTTCCTGGTCTTCAAATTTAGGCCAGAGAATTCCTGGCGTATCCAGCAGTTCCAGTTCCTTGCCTACTTTTATCCACTGCTGGGCTTTGGTAACGCCGGGAGTATTTCCTGTCTTGGCGATATTCTTTTTAGCAAGACGATTGATCAGAGTTGATTTTCCGGCATTCGGAATTCCTACGATCATCGCACGTATCGCTCTCGGTTTAACACCCTTTGCTTTCATGCGGTCAAATTTTTCTTGCAGTATATCCTGTGATGCAGTCACGATTTCTTTCATGCCCTGTCCTGCCTGCGAATTTATGGCTATAGCTCTGACACCTTTTTCTTTAAAATATTTTATCCACTGATTTGTAGCTTCTTTATCTGCCATATCCGCTTTATTCAGCAAAACAAGCCGAGGCTTATGCTGAATGATTTCGTCAATCATCGGATTTCGGGAAGAGTACGGAATTCTTGCATCGACAAGTTCAAAGATGATATCTACCAGCTTTAGTTTTTCTGTAACCTGCCTCCGGGCTTTCGCCATATGGCCGGGAAACCATTGGATGGTCATGGCTGGCACCTCCTGCTTTAAGTAAATGTTCAAAAAAAAAGCTTACACCGGACCTTTTGAACTGCTTCTTTAATTCACAATCCGAATATCTTCAATAGGCCAGTAGATAACGCCAGCATCACCTAAAACCTCTTCAAGCGGAACCGGCCCAATATGGCGGCTATCCTTGCTGAACCTGCGGTTATCGCCCATTACAAACAAATGCCCTTCCGGCACTGTTTCCTGCCCTATTTTTTCTTTAAGCGTAAACGGTTCTGTTAATGGACCGTCTATAACCTGCTTTTTATACGCATCCAAATAA
The DNA here is from genome assembly GCF_058145115.1 of Cytobacillus sp. C11.1. NCBI lineage: Bacteria > Bacillati > Bacillota > Bacilli > Caryophanales > Bacillaceae > Cytobacillus > Cytobacillus sp. C11.1. The sequence continues at coordinate 4,284,354 of NZ_CM176935.1, forward strand.
GGCTCTTCATACGCTTTCCCGTTTACAAAAAGCGTATCGTCTTTGTATTCGATCTTATCTCCAGGGAGCCCGATCACTCTTTTAATGTAATCCTTGTTTTCAGGAGCATGGAAAACGATAATATCAAAGCGTTCAGGCTCTCCGAATTTATAACTGAATTTGTTCACAATCATTCTGTCCTGGTCATGCAAAGTAGGCATCATGGACAAACCGTCGACCACAATCGGCGCAAATAAAAAATATCTTATAACTGCCGCTAACAGGACTGCGATCACAAGTGCCTTTGTCCATTCCCATAACTCATTTTTCTTTTTTGCCATTCAATTCCCCACCATTCTTCAGTCAAAAATTATCCTTAAGGCCGTCTGTCCTTCAGGGAAACGCTCTGCATCTCAAATTATTGCAGGAAGTGTTTTCTATTTTTTATTTTACAAAAATTTGTCTCAATAAACACGATGGGAATCTCATTTATATATTATTTAACATTTATGTAATATTATTAGCATAAATAAGAAAGCGCAAGGCGCCCGACTATGCGACAAGGCCCTCGAGCAAATGCGCCTGGAGCTAGACAAGTTATCGAAGTTCAAATTCAATTTAATGAAAGAAAAAGGAGCTTGATAATCAAGCTCCTTCTTTTTTCTCTTATTAGCGAATTTCTTTGATACGAGCTTTTTTACCGCGTAGGTTACGCAAGTAGTAAAGTTTCGCACGGCGGACTTTACCGCGGCGGATAACTTCAAGCTTCGCAATCTTTGGTGTGTGTACAGGGAATGTACGCTCAACGCCTACACCGTAAGAAATCTTACGAACTGTGAAAGTTTCGCTGATTCCACCACCACGACGCTTAATCACAACACCTTCGTATACCTGGACACGCTCACGTGTTCCCTCAACAATACTAACGTGTACACGTACAGTATCACCAGGACGGAAAGAAGGAAGGTCTGTACGAAGTTGTTCTTTTGTGATTTCTTCGATTAATTTTTGCATCGTTTTCAACTCCTCTCAACAGACGCTCTTGCACAACCTTTTGTTTGCAGCGGAACATCTTTATCAGACGCAAACTGAACAAGTTCAGCCTAAGTCACAAAAAGTATCATACCATACTTGGACGGCAACTTCAACGTTATTTGCCTTCTTTTTTTAACTTTATTAAAGTTGCCTGTTGATTTCCGCTTTTATTTCTTCAAGCCATTTTTTCTGATCTTTTGTTAAATCGGCTGCCTCAAGCAGATCGGGGCGTCTTAAGTAGGTTCTTCTTAGCGATTCCTTCGCCCGCCACTCTTCGATAAGCCGATGATTACCTGACATTAAAACATCCGGCACCTTAATCCCACGGAAATCAGCAGGTCGAGTATAATGAGGATGCTCAAGGAATCCGGTGCTGAACGAGTCTTTCATATGGGATTCTTCATTGCCCAGAACACCTGGAAGCAAACGCACAACGCTGTCGATTACAACCATCGCACCCAGCTCGCCGCCGGTAAGAACAAAATCCCCGATCGAAATCTCATCGGTTACAACATGTTCCCGAATTCTTTCATCGTACCCTTCATAATGTCCGCAAACAAAAATTAGGTGGTCCAGCTCGGCCAGTTCTTCTGCTTTCCGCTGGGTATACCGCTCACCCTGAGGGCAAAGCAAGATAATCCTGGGCTTTGTCTCTCCTTCGCCCCGGAGATTGTCCACTGCATCAAAAATTGGCTGCGGTTTTAATACCATTCCTGCTCCTCCGCCATAGGGATAATCATCCACTGTTTTATGCTTGTTATCCGCATACTCCCTAAAATTGACGACATTATATTCCACTGCATCATTTTCCGCTGCTTTTTTTAAAATGGAATGCCCAAAAACTCCATCAAACATTTCTGGAAAGAGAGTAAGAACATCAATCTTCATCATGAAAGCAGCCCTTCAATCGGGTTGATTACGATACGCTTCTCTTTTACGTCTACTTCTTTAACAACATCCTCAATATATGGAATCAGAATCTCTTTACCGCCTTTTCCTTTGAGCACCCAAACATCATTGGCACCCGGCGAAAGGATTTCTTTGATTTTGCCAACCTCTTCGCCTTCAAGCGTTTCCACCGTACATCCGATTATTTCATGATAATAAAATTCATCTTCCTCGAGAGCCCCCAGCTGATCTTCAGATACTTTCAAAATGCCGCCCTTCATTTTTTCAATCTGGTTTATATTTTCGTACCCTTCAAAGGTAAGCAAATTAAATGTCTTATGAGTCCGATGGGATTTCACCGTCAGTTCAATCGGTTCTGCTTTAGAGTCCGGCATAAATAAGTATAGCTTGCTTCCCGGCTTATATCTTTCGTCCGCAAAGTCTGTTTTGGATATCACTCTTGCTTCTCCTTTAATGCCATGGGTATTTACGATTTTCCCAACATTAAACCATTTCTGCATATAAACGATCACCTCTAGCGGATTTCATCAACAATACCATCTTTAATGATAATTGTTTTCCCTTTTTCTATGTCTTCCCAGCGAGAACCCTCTTCAATCTCGATAATCGCCTGGATTTCTTTTTCTTTTAATTCGCTCCCTAGTGGTAGCATATGTAATTGTTCTATTTGAAAATCGAGCAGTTTAACTTTTTCCTGCCTCATTTGAATTTCCTTTTCAAAATGCTTCATTAAACTGGCCGGGTGAATTTTCTTTGTTTTTTCCTGCTTTTTCAACTCAAACCGGAGCTGGTCACATTCTTTCTGCAGCTGCTGTTTTTTATCAGCATACCCCTCCAGCAATTCTTTCTTGCTATTCTCTGTTAACACCTGTTTGACTGTTACTGATTGAATAATTTTCATCTACAGCGCCTCCCAAACGCATTAGCCGAAGGAAACCCGGCTTCTTTGACAATCATGTCGATTTCTTAGTTGGCGATGTGTAAATTTTTTTGGCACTTCTCTCATAAATTGTTGTTTTACTTTTAAACCCTGTCCGTTGATTTCCGCTGCGTATACTTGCTTTCCGCGGGGAGAAATGAGAGCCTCCTCAGCTTCGCCTGCGGGGTCTCTCACACCCTCACTTTCCGCTCGACACTGAATAAATTTCCCCGAATTAACATCGCACGAAGAAAATGCGGATGCATTCTCGAGGATCAAGTACCCTCCGCTCCAATCAACTTAGTGGTTGAACTTAGTTTTAAGTTTAGAAGCGATGAACATTCAGAAAGCAGCATTTTTTAAATTGTAAAAAAAGGAGGGGAAGCCCCTCCTTTTCTTAGTGACATCCAGCTCTGGCCGCTGGCGGCCGGAACTTTCCGTGTTATTCTATGATCTCTAAAAAGATCTTCTTTTGTTCTGACGAACCTGCTGCATAAACAACGGTCCGTATTGCTTTCGCAACGCGCCCTTGCTTCCCAATTACTTTCCCCATGTCATTCTTGTTGACAGAAAGCTGATAGGTTACGCGCTGATCCTCTTCTTGGACATTCACTTGAACATCTTCCGGAAAATCAACAAGGGGCTTAACAATCGTTTCGATAAGCTCTTTCATCTTATAATGAATTACTTACCGTTTTTAGCGTTATGGAATTTCTCCATAATGCCTTGCTTAGAGAAAAGGTTGCGTACTGTATCAGATGGCTTAGCACCAGTCTGTAGCCATTTAAGAGCCAGCTCTTCATTGATATCAACGATTGCTGGTTGAGCAACCGGATTGTAAGTTCCAACTGTTTCAATGAAACGTCCGTCACGAGGAGAACGAGAATCAGCTACAACGATACGATAGAAAGGGTTTTTGTGAGCACCCATACGCTTTAAACGAATTTTTACTGCCATTTTAAAAAGCACCTCCGAATAGTTTCACACAAGATAGTATAATATCAGATAGTTAATTAGTTTGTAAAGGTTTTTTTCTTTACATGTTATGAAAAGCTTTTCGACGGCTTAAAAAGGATTAAAAGGAAGCTTGAATCCGCCCTTTTTCTTTCCCTTTTGCTGCATTCCAGTCATCTGCTTCATCATCTTTTTCATATCTTCAAATTGCTTCAGCAGACGGTTTACTTCAGGAACTGTCCTTCCGCTTCCTTTTGCAATCCGTTTGCGGCGGCTTGAATTGATAATCTCCGGATGAGTCTTCTCTTCCTTTGTCATCGCTTTAATAATCGCTTCAACGTGAGTAATTTGCTTCTCGTCGATTTGAATATTATTCAAGCCTTTAATTTTGTTGGCACCAGGCATCATTTTCAAAAGCTCGTCAAGCGGCCCCATATTGCGGACCTGTCCAAGCTGATCCAAAAAGTCATCAAATGTGAAGGAAGCAGTGCGCATTTTCTGCTCGAGCTCTTTCGCTTTTTCTTCATCCACATTGGCCTGTGCTTTTTCAATTAAGGAAAGGACGTCGCCCATGCCTAAAATACGGGAAGCCATCCGTTCTGGATGGAATGCTTCAAGCGCATCTAATTTCTCGCCAAGACCGACGAATTTAATTGGCGTGTTCGTTACGGATCTAATAGATAGTGCAGCTCCGCCTCGAGTGTCGCCATCCAGCTTTGTCAATACAACCCCGGTCAATCCGAGCAGTTCATTGAAGCTCTGGGCAACATTCACTGCATCTTGACCTGTCATGGCATCTACAACAAGGAATATTTCATCCGGATTAGAAAGCTCTTTGATTTGCTTAAGCTCATCCATGAGTGCCTCATCCACATGCAGTCTTCCCGCCGTATCGATTAGAACATAATCATTATGTTCTTCCTTGGCCTTTGCGATGGCCTGCTTAGCAATTTCAACAGGGCTGACCTGATCACCAAGGGAAAAGACTGGCATATTCAGCTGTTTGCCAAGTGTTTCAAGCTGCTTAATCGCAGCAGGCCGGTAAATATCTGCAGCTACCAGCATCGGATTGCGGTTGTACTTTTTGCGAAGCAGGTTCGCAAGCTTTCCGGTTGTTGTCGTTTTACCGGCGCCCTGAAGTCCGACCATCATAATAACAGTTGGCGGACGATTCGAAACAGCAATCTTGCTCTGCACTCCGCCCATCAGTTCCGTTAATTCCTCTTTAACAACCTTGATTACCTGCTGGCCCGGCGTCAGGCTCTTTAGAACTTCCTGGCCGACAGCGCGCTCGCTTACTTTTTTGACAAACTCTTTGACGACTTTGAAGTTAACGTCTGCTTCCAATAAAGCGAGACGGACTTCACGCATCATTTCTTTTACATCCGCTTCATTAATTTTTCCTTTTCCGCGGATCTCTGGATTGTATTTTGCAGTCGGTCGGCTAATCCTTCAAATGCCATATATGCCGCCTCCTAATCTAATTTCTCAAGCTCTGCTACTGCTTCTGCCAATGCCTCAGCGGAAGGGAATCCTTCCTTCAGCATCTTTTTCATGTTTGCAATCAGCTTGCTGCGCTCTTGAAATTTATGAAATAATAACAGCTTTTCTTCATACTCTTCAAGCATTGCTTCTGTACGTTTAATGTTGTCGTAAACCGCTTGCCGGCTAACTTCATATTCCTCGGCAATCTCTCCAAGCGAAAAATCATCCAGGTAGTACAGGGACATATAGCTTCTCTGCTTAGGAGTCAACAACGATTGATAAAAATCATAGAGGTAATTCATCCTCGTTGTCTTTTCGAGCATCCCTATTCCCCCTTGTTAAGTGAAAAGCCTTTACAAAGTAAGTTTACATAGAAGTACATGGCATGTCAAGAAAATATCTTTACATGATAGGCAAGGGCTCATTTTTGCCTTTCGTTGAGATATTGTAAATTTCGTTGATAACCCCACTTTTCCCATTATAACATCTCTACTTTGCTGTCCGAGCCACCATTCGAAATGGAATTTTGATTGGAGACAAACAAAAGCAGAGCATTTCGCTCCGCTTTTACTTATTTTTTCTGTTTTTCGCATCCAGCAGCCTTTTCATACGCTCTTCCCGTTCTTTCGGTGCGAGTGTCTCAGGCTGTCTTGATGGAGTTTGCTTTTTCCTTTCTGATTTAACGATCGGTTTTTCTTTTGAAAGCTGACCTTCTTGAACCGGAGCTTTGTCAGCTTTAACTGTCTTTTCCCGGGCAGGTTTCAGCTTTGCAAACTTTTCTGTTTGTCCACGATTTTCTACAGCTGCTTTCTTTCTGATTTTCTTTATAATTCCTCCAGCTAGACCTGTCAAACCGAATCGCCTTATAGCTATTTCAGTAAAAAAGAGCAGAAACGCTGCCAAGATCAGCCATTCGCTGATCGGCTGTTTTGTACTGGCTGGGTTCTTTAGCGGTCGAAAGCTGTCTTTTTCAGCCTCAAGTTCTTTGCCCCCTGTCAGCTTGGAAAGTTCCTCCAGGTGTTCTTTATTGGCTCCCTTTTGCTGATATTCTGCTGAATACGGAATGGTAAAGCCAGTTTGATGGATATGGACATTTCCATTTTGATCTGTCTGTTTAATGTTTAAAAAATACATCCCAGTGCTTTCTGGCAGGATCGTTTCATATTTACCCGGGGCGATTAACCTTGTATTCGAATCAATCTGCTCGCCCGTTTCTGAAACAATGGAGGTCTCTATAGGGAGTGACACGCTATTTGCAGACTCAAGGTTTAGCACCGTACTCCCGTCCCTTTTTTCAATGGAAATCCTGTATGGTTCACTTTCATACTGCGGCAAGGTTTTTGTAACAACCTGATTAATAAATAAAGGCCATTTTTCCCAGCGTGCCCAATCCCCTGACCATTTTCCTGAGAAGTCGGATGTAAAGGCAATTGTCCGGCCCATACCATACTGCCATTCAGCAAGGACAGGGTCTTCTTTTTCGCTCAATAACGGAACCTGCGAGCGCGGTTTTGCAGTTGCAGCAATATAGGCATTCATTTGGGGAACACCATTTTCAAAAAGTGCTGACCACTCTGGATATGGCTGAACAATCGGATAGAATGGGTTATCCTCTATATAGGTTCTTGTTGCCATCACGGTTTCGCGTGATAATATGCTCGGAATGACAGATGAATCTGTTACATCATAGTATCGTCCCGAGCCCATTGCAGCAAGATCTTCAAGCAGACTTCTATCAGCATCCTGTCCAAGGGCTACAGTGGAAAGTGTAATGTTTTTCTCTTTGCCGCTTTCAATTAATAATTCATAGTCCCTATTCGTTGCAGACTGTCCATCTGTGAGCAAAATAATATGCTTTCTTTGAAGCTTCAGATCTTCCAGCTCCATGAAGGCTTGTTCAAGAGACGTAAAGATTTCAGTGCCTCCGCCGGGAGTTATCGACCTAATCTTATCTATTGCCTTCTTTTTATCCTTCAGCGGCTCTGTTTCAAGAATTTCCCATGGCCGGTCATCGAATGCAATGAAACCAAGCGTGTCTTCTTCACGAAGCAGCTCCACTGAGCGGGCAGCAGCTTCCTTGGCCAGTTCGATTTTGCTTCCTGCCATACTTCCAGATCGGTCCATTACAAGTACAATTCCCAATGAAGGCATTTCTTTCTTGCCCTTAATGTCCATTTCCACGGGAAGCAGTTTTTCAATTGGTGTTTTAAAATAGCCTCCTAGCCCGAAGCTTTCCTCACCGCCCATCATAATGAAGCCGGTACCAAATTCTTTCACTGCTTTTTCCATTAAATTCATCTGACTTTCCGAGATAACAGTCGCTGGTACATTGTTAAAGATAATGGACTGATATTGCAGATATCCCGACAGAACTGTCGGAAGTTTTTCAGGCTGAACAGTATCTGCCTCAAGGCCTGAACCATCCAGGAACTCCTCAATATTCCCCGATTCGTTCCCCTGCACAATCAGTACCTTTGGAGTTCCTTTTACGTTTACAACCGAGTGCAGGGAATTATTTTCTGTAAAAGTATCCTGAACAGCTGCTATTTCTGCCTTATATACCGTTAGTCCCGCTGTATCTGCTTTATCGGTAAAGGTATAAACGTTCTTTCCTTCATTTACTTGAACGGATTCCTTTAAAACCTCTTTATGATTAACAGAAAGGCGTATGTCAGCTTTTTTACTGGTATTGCTTGTCACTTCTATTGTAATAGGAGCCTCTTCTCCCAAATAGAGTGAAGGAGGGACAGATAGCTCTGAAATAGATACATCTTCACCCGAGGCTGTTTTTAACAAAACATGATCGACTTCAATTTTCCGATTTTTTAAAATGGGGGCTATTTCCATTCCGTTGCCGGAAGTTTCATTGCCATCTGACAGAAGCACGATTCTCCCAGCTGAACCTCTTGGCATCAATGAAGCTGCGAACTGCAAGCCAGCCTCAAGATTGGTTTGGGAATCATCCACTTTCCCATTAAATTGGGCTACAGCCTCCCGATTCCTCCCCAAATTCTGTTCGAGGGCCACATTTTCGCCAAATGCAGCAACCGCATACTGATCATCGCTTTTTTTATGGCTGACACTTTTTTCTATCCAGGCAAGCGCTTCCCCGTTTTCACCAATACTCGCTGAACGGTCGGCAAGGAAAATGACGGTCTCTCCCTTTACCGGCAGCCGAACCTGCGGAACGGTCAGTGCGAGAATTAAGAGAGAAAAAATTACCATCCTCAGGCCGGCAATCCAATAGTCTTCTGTCCCCTTAGTCCGGTGTTTCCATATATACAAAAAAATCAAAAGTACAACAGGAATAAACAACAAAAACAGGAAGGGATATTTAACCTCTATGCCCACGGCGATATACCTCCCATTCCAAAGCAATTAAAATAAGAGCAGTTAACGCTAGCCAGAACCAGAGTTTTTCATTAGGTTTTTGGGTCACACTGTCTTTTTCTGATGATTTTTCATTCATTGTATAGGACTCTTCAGCTCTTGTATTCTTTTCCCGTTCATCGAGAAGCACGGAAAAATAATAAATGTGATTTTCTGAAACAGCCTGGTAGGTTCCAGGAACGGCAGGCGCTTTGAAGTTTTCCTTGCTTAAATCCAAGGTGTACAAATTATCATCTTTATGATTAAAAATCTCCCAACGATCCGAACCCTCGCCTACATTAAGCCATCGCTCCTCACCAGGCTTGAAATAACCAAGGAAACCTGTCTGCTGGGATAACCATTGATAAGCGTTATATAAGAAAATAGGAAAGCCGGGCTGAAGCGGCCAGTCCGTATCAGCCAGTTCAAAATTCACAATAATAATTGGCTGCCCCCTCAGCATACCCTTTTGTATTAATGGGATGCTGCCGCTTTTCATTACAGATTCCCATTCCCCATCCAAGGCTGCAGAAGCAGAATCGATAAACACTTTATCAAAATTAACATATTGAAGGAGAGCATCATCTTCTTCCGTAATCCCTTCATCAAGCTTTACCTTTTCTTTGCTGCTGTTAAAAAATATAAGCGGCTGCTGTGGAAGTTCCGATAGATTACTGCCTTCGGCAAGGACTACTCCCTTAATATCCAATCCGCTAATGTTGTCTGAATCTGTCTGCAATAATTCTGCTCCGATGGTTTGAAAGCCTTTTACAGCAAATGGGTTCACCGTTCCCATTGTGTAGATCTTTGGCTTTGAATCCGTATAAATGGAAGCAGCAAAATTATCAGCGCTGTAGCCATCCTCTATTGAGATGGCTGCCTCATAATAAGGTTTTTCAGGCAGTGAAGGAACCAGAACGGTCATTTGCTCATTTGCTTTTAATGATACTTTTTGTTCGAACAAAACTTCTTCCTCATTTTGAACCTTAAAGCCTGTTTCTATATTTCTTGAAGATTGGTTTTCTATCACTGCAACTGCTGAAATTTCACCAGCTACTGCTGCAGTGCCAAAGGACTGCAGCGAAACATTTCCTTCATCCGCTCCAATGTTATGTACAACAGTGTATTGGCCATCCATTCTTTCTTTTATTTTGTCCGGTGTAACTGCGTCGGAAAAGATATGGATAGCCGTGTCCTTCCCTGAGGATAAGGAATCTGCCAATACGAATGCTTTCTCCATATTTTCATGCTCATAAGAAAGCTCCAGGCTGTTGATTTTTCTGCTGATTTCTTCTGAATCATCTTCCCTGCTTAATAGAATCTCGCTTTTCTCTCCTGCTTTTATCAAAGTTACTTCCTGGCCATTTAGCTTGTCTGCCAAATCCAGCATTTCTTGTTTCGCCAATTCAAACCTAGTGGATTCATTCATTTCGGCTGACATGGAGGCAGATGGATCCGCGATAAGGATTAGGTGTTCACCCTTTAATGCATTTTCAAACCAGTACGGACGTACAAGTGCAAGCATTAATAACAGCAGAGCCAATATTTGCAGCCAGAATAAAAGATTTTGCTGCAGCTTTTTCAGCCAAGGGGAAGCCTGCCATTCGTTTAGAACCTGCTCCCATAGCATGTTGGATGAAACTGTCCTTTCCATGTACTGCTTGCGAAAAAAGTAAAATAAAACAACGGCAGCTATGAAAATAGTTAAAATAAAATAAATAGGATTTAAAAATTGCATGTTTTCGTCACCTTACCAGCCCCTTTGCGGGAAGATCCCGGAAAAGAATCGTCTGCAGATCCCTGGCTTCAGAAGCAAAGATATATTGGCCGCCATATCTTCTGCATAAGGCCTCAAGCTGTTTATTATGTTCCTTCAGACGTTTTTCATAGTCAAATAAAATAGAAGGGTTCAAACTGACATTTACTGCTGTCCCTGTTTCACTATCTACAAGCTTCATATCTCCCGAATAGGAAGGGTTCAGCTCTTCATTAGCAAGCACCTGGAAAAACCAAAACTCCTGCTTCATCCCTTTGAATTTCTTAAACAGACTTTCCCAATCTTCAATTGGTTCAAATCCATCCGATACTAAAATAGCAAGCTGCTGCTGTTTTGATAAAGAGTCTTTCATGCTACCCAGAAAGTTTTGGGAGCGTGCAGCGCCTTCGTATTTCTGAATTTCAAGGAAAGTGCGCCTGCTGTATAAGGAACCCTTTCTCTTCACTGGCTGTATCCCATCAGAAGATATTGCTGCATATAAAAGCCGGTCTTCACCAGCAAGCACCATAAAACTCAATGCGGCTGCCAGCCCTTTACCATACTCCCACTTCGATTGGATTTTTGTCATAGAAGAGGTTGCATCCAGATAAACGGCAATGGAAAGTTCCTGTTCATCCAAAAACCGTTTGATGTAATGCTTTTGGGTTCTTCCAAAAATATTCCAGTCAATTTGGCGAATATCATCACCAGGCTGATAGGCCCTAAAATCGGAGAATTCCATGGAAGAGCCAAATTTATTGGATTGTCGTGATCCTGCATGAATTCCCCTTTTTCTGTTCTTAACAACTACCCTTCTTTTTTGCAGCCTTCCAAGCAGAGCCTGTTGATTGTTCATCAGCCTTTTGCTCCCCGAACGGTTTCGCTTATTAGCTCCCCTATGATTGAATCAGCAGTGATACCAGCTGCTTCACCTTCAAAGTTCAAAATCAAGCGATGCCTTAGAACCGGATATGCAACTTGTTTAAGATCGCCAACAGAAACATGGAATCTACCGGAGCACATTGCCCTTGCCTTTGCCATATTGATCAAGCTCTGAAGCCCGCGTGGCCCGCTGCCATATTGAACAAAATTCTTCACTATTCCCGGGGCCTCTTCTGACTCTGGGTGTGTTGCAGTAATAATCCAAACCGCATAATCCAGTATTTCATCTGAAACAAGGATTTCCCTGGAAAGCCCTTGAAGTGCAATAACTTCCTCAAGCCCGGCTACCTTTTTTAGCTGTGTATTTTGCGGCCCTGTTGTTCTTAGTGCAATTTCTTTAAGCTCTTCTTTTGTTGGATATTTAACATTGACCTTGCAAAGGAAACGGTCCGTCTGCGCCTCAGGCAGAGGATAGGTGCCTTCCATATCAATTGGATTTTGTGTTGCCAGTACGAAAAAAGGTTTTTCCATGTTCTTTGTTTCGCCCATAATCGTTACGGTTTTTTCACCCATTGCCTCAAGCAGGGCACTCTGTGTTTTTGGTGTAGCCCTGTTGATCTCATCCGCAAGAATAATGTTTGCAAATAACGGTCCTTTATGAAAACTGAATGTTTGCCTTCCAGCCTCATCAGGCTGAAGAAGCATCGTACCGGTTATGTCGGATGGCATGATATCCGGCGTGAACTGTATTCTTGAAAAATTCAGATCAAGCACCTCTGATATTGTTTTAATCAGCATCGTTTTTCCGAGTCCCGGCAGCCCCTCAAGAAGTACATGTCCTCCTGCAAAAATACTCCATAAAACATGTTCAACCACTTCTTCCTGGCCAACCATAAATGCTTGAATTTCTTTTTTCACTTTTGCAATCGTTTCAGCAGCTTTTGCAAATTGCTGTTCTTTTTCTTCGATAACAGACATTGAAGTCACTCCTTGTCAGGATCTATACTCGTAAAATAATTTTTCACTATTTCTTCTAAATCAGCTGGGAGCTTATAACGATCCGTGCTTTGCCTATAAGCTTTTTCATAATTTCCATACACCTCACTGTATGGCCTGATACTCCCTTTTAAAACTGGCCCATCCCCTTCAAATTGCTGTCCTGAGTTACCTTCTCCGAGGGTGCCATTATCATTCTCAATGTTCTGCTGTCCTTCCATATGAGATGGAATGGTTAGCAGGTCCCTTGAACCCTGACCGAGGCCTGCTCCGCCGCCAAGACCGCTGCCCAAACCATTTCCGGAGCCTGAGCCCGAACCGCTTCCAGAACTTGTTCCGGAACCTGCGCCTGAACCATTGCCATTTCCATTGCTGGAATTATTGCCTGTTTGGTTTTGATTATTTTGCTGCCCTGAATTATTTTGCTGTTGTCCCTGGGGGGAAATAGAACCTGTACCCTGACTGCCAGGCTGACCAGGAGGTGCAAATGCCAATTGGCCAGGAGGCATTCCGTTTGCAGCCATTTGCTTCTGAAGGGATAATCCTGAACTTTGCAGTTCCTTTTGCGCTTCAGCCAGCTGTTTTAAAAGTTCTTCCGATTCCATCGCTTCTTCAAGCTTCTCCAAAAGCTTCGATAGCTCTTCTTCAGATAATGGCTCATCACTCCCGGTAAGCTTGCTCAATGCCTTTTTTTGCTCTTCACTTAATTCATCCATCTTATCGTTCAGCTTTGACAATTCTTGCTCAATTGCGGCCAAATCTTTTTGTGCCAGCTTGCGGCTTAGTTGATCCAGCCCATTTTTATTCAGGTCTGATTTCATATTTTCCAGTGCCATTGATTTTTCTTTTTCTTTAAGCGCTTTTAATTCGAGACTTTTCGTTTGTTTGGCCAATTCCTTTAAAGCCTCGTCAGCTGACTTTTTTGCGGAGATTTTATCTTTTGCCTCTTCTAATGCTTTTTTCACAGCAGGACTCTTTTCCTCCTCGGCTTTTTTCTCCAATTCCTTTTTTGCTTCTTCCACTAGTTTGATTTCCTTCTCCTGTTGGTGTGCCAATTCCATTTTTTCGCTGGGGATCAAATAAAGCAGCACGGCGGCAGCAAGAAAAGCAAAAAACAGTGAAAGAGGCTTAAGGCAAAGGATCGTTTTCTTCCTTCCTAAGACCTGATCATGCACTTTTTTCATATGCTTTACGGTATCAGCAAGCTGCAGCCTGGCTATTATTCCTTCATCCTTCAAAAAGGAAAAGGATGTAATAACTCTGTCCTCCGCTACGAACCGGTTATATAAGGCCGCTGCTTCAGCTATCCCCGGCCAGCGTTTACGTATTCGGTAAGCGGAAACGAGCAGTGATAATAGAAGGATTAGCCAAACATAATAGCCAAGAAAAGGAATGGCAATAAACCTTGCAGCAGTAATCAGAAGAAATGACAAAGCCGCTGCTAACGCAAGGAACACCTGCGATTCCTTAGCAATTAGCTGAAGCAGCATCTGCCGCCTAATCGGTTTTAAGAGTTTTTGATATTGAATGCGCTCTTCCATTGGTTTCATTCCCTTATTAAAGATCTCGGGCATCTCCACCCCCGCTATAGGGAAAAAGAAATTGCCCGAACTTTCCTATTCATTTAGCCCTTTTTCATATTGGGGCGGAGTTTTCTGATGCTGAGCAGCAAAGCTCCAATGAAAATCACAGTATACGAGATTAAATAAGATATCCATAACGGAAACTCAATGCCTGTTGATCGGGTTATTTCATTCGTTATCTCGGGTTCAAACGTACTGATCAAAATAATAACAGGGTTCAGCATTGCCGGGAAATAAGCCAAAGGGTTTGTCGGCTGAACCGCTGAATAATTGTAAGCATTGTTTAGCTGCATGAAGATTAAAGCCAGAAAAGCCGTTCCTCCTGCCAAAAATAAAGTAACTCCATAGGTAGTTACCATTGATACAATGGTTTTTCGTATGAGCGTTGAAAACAGTACCCCAAGGCTGCCAAAAGCAAGGATTGTGAATAGATAAAAGCCCATTGTCGTGAGCAGCTGTCCAGGGGAAACACCGCCAAATAAAAATACAAAGCTATAGAGCGGCAGACTTGCCGCGATAAGCAGAAGCAAATAGGAGATAGATGAAATCAGCTTGCTCAATATAATACTTGCGGAGCTTTGGGAAGTAGTCAGCATGATGTTTAATGTTTGCCTCTCCCTTTCACTGCTGATGACTCCTGCGGTCAATCCCGGTGTAATAAAAAGAATTAAACCAAGCTGCAAAACAGAAAGGATCATAAACATCGTCCGGCTTTGTTCCGGTTTAAAAAAGCCCTGCATGTTATTGGACAATGATTCTATGAATATAAAACCAACGATTATTAACCCAAGAGCAAGCAGGTAAAAGAGAACGCCCAAATAGCTCTTAAAGTTGCGGAAGCGGAGCTTGAACTCTTTGTTCAATACAGGATTCACCACTAGATTCTTCATGTCAGCTCAACCCCCTTTGTAATTTCCATAAAGACATCTTCAAGGTCTGTCTCCACTTCAGAAAAGCTGGTAATAGCCAGATTATTTAGTATTGCTTTTTTCAGCATGGCTGTTTGTTCTTCAACCGATCCTTTGTATATAAATTGGAAGGACAAGCCGTCCTCCAGCACTGCCAATTTGGAGACATTATGGTCATCCTCAAAAAAGGAGACCGCTTGATCAGCCCCATCCTGGACTTTCACAATAATTAGCCTCTCCCCTCGTAGCTGAGCCTGTATATCAGCAACTGAGCCCTGGGCCACTAATTTCCCTTGGTCTATAATGCCGATAATATCGCACATTTCGGCAAGCTCAGGTAAAATATGGGAAGAGATTAAAATCGTTTTACCCATGCTCTTCAATTCCTTTAATATTTCCCTCATCTCCACCCTTGCACGGGGATCTAGGCCTGAAGCGGGTTCATCAAGGATCAATACTTCAGGATCATGAATGAGGCACCTCGCCAGACAGAGGCGCTGCTTCATTCCCCTCGATAAAAGGTCAACATATGAATCTCTTTTGTGTGACAAATTTACGAGGTCGAGAAGCTGCGGTATCAGCTTCTCCCTCTCCGAAAACGGAATACCATAGCTGGCGCCATAGAAATGCAAGTATTCATCTGCCTTCAACTGGTCGTAAACGCCAAAGAAATCCGGCATATATCCGATCTGTTTCCTTACTTGCTTTGGTTCCTTTTGAACATTATAGCCATTTACATAAGCAGTTCCGGATGTTGGGGCCAGCAGGGTTGCCAAAATGGAAAATGTCGTTGACTTTCCCGCACCGTTCTGTCCAACAAACCCAAACACACTGCCTTTTTCTATAGTCAGGTTTAGCGAATCAAGTGCAGTAAATTTTCCGTACCTTTTCGTTAAATCAATTATTTCAATCATTTTGCCACCTCCCCTTTAATTGTAATCGCTGGCAATTGAACGTAAGGATCGCCCTGGGCAGATTTGTTGAGCTTCAATATGAATTTGCCTTCTTTAGAAATAAATTGGCTTAGATCGTCCTTGCTGGTCAGCTTTAAGCTGCGCTGATCCGGTTCGATCGGCAGCCATTTATCCGATTTATGATTTTTAACTGAATATTGGACTGCATGGCTATTAATCCTAACAGAAATTTCATCAAGGCTGTATGATTTATCTGCCAGCTGTTTTGGCAGATTAAGAATATATTCATATTCTCCGTCTTCCAACATCATTTCTGTATGGGATCCGCCCATTCCTTTTTCATAAATTTGACCCTGTATTACATTCCAGTCTGGCGCCATCATTCCATCTTTCAAAGTAAATGAACCAGAAAACTCATTTACTGCCTCGAATGGCTGCAATATTAGATTGCTATTGTTTTGCTTCTCCTTTTTCTCATCAATGGTTACGTTTATAACTGCATCTTTCGTTGTCCCTGCAAGGACTGGCTGTGACACATCTCCAAGCAAAAATGTCGAGGAAGCAAATTCCAGTCTTTCTTTCCTTAACTGGTTGATATCATTATTTCGGTTGCTCGGGTATGATCCATTAAAACTTCCTGCATACGGTCTTGTCAGCAAGGACTGTTTTGTTGTCTTATCTACGTTTATCGTTTCGCCTTTCTTTAGCGGCCCCAATTTAATCGCTTCATTGCCAGACCAAATGTATAATTCTTCAAAATCGTAATCAAACCCATTTGTGATGGTACCTGTTAAGCTCTTGTCTTTTAAAGTCAGGTCAGCCGTAAATTTCTCCTTTATCTCGGTCTGAGCTTTTCCATATATGGTTTTAGAAGACCAATAATCCACCTTTGGAAAAATAATTTCATTTTGTTTAATTTTTTCCGCCATGATTCCGCTCCTGAGCGGATCAGTGGCGGAAGAATTGTTTGTATGCACAACAGCATTAAATTCGCCTTTAGGTATTGTCAATATATATTCACCGCTTTTATTTGATAATAAGGTTGAGGCCTGATATCCGCTCAAAAGCTGATTATTCACCTTAAAAATCCCCATTTGATTAAGCTGCGGCTGTGATATCCGATCTTTCGCTCCCATTCCAAAGACAGCAGCTGCCATTAAAAATGCAAGCGAAGGGATGACCCACCAGGAATGCTCCCTTTTATCAAGCTTTCTTAGTACAAAATATAGAACAGGTACAATCAAAACAATATAACCCGCAAATAGTCCAATTAACTGCCCTATCGAAAAATTGGATGCAGGAAAGAATTCATTTGCTTCTGCAAATTCCCAATAAAGCTGGTCCAGGTATTCCTGTCCATACGGATTTGACCCTGTGCTGGCACTAGAAGCGTGCTTTAAAAAGCCGGCAAACCAGGTGCTGTATCCATTCCAGGAAGATAAGGGCTCATCTCCCAGTGAAAAAGCAGTTTGCAGAATCGAACCGCTTCCAAATTCTTTTATTAAGGTAACAGGAAGCTCACCGCTTTTCGTAATGATAGTGGAACCCTTATCTACCGGGCCTGTAAAAAAATTCAGCTCATCAAAGTCCCGCTGTGTATCTTTAATGCTCTGCAAGAAGTCAGCTGCACCAGTTGTTTCATTTTCAGCTTTCATCGGAAGCAATGAATATAGTTCCCCATAGGATTGGCTTGCATCTGGCGCAGCCCCAGCAATTAATACTCCACCGTTATAAACCCAATCCTTAATTGCTTTTTGCTGCTGTTCACTCAGCTGGGAAACCTCATATTCATCCACCAGCAAATAATCAAGCGTTTCCAATCCAATAGCCTGATTTGGCAATTCTTCTTTTTGTAGTTCAATCATCTGAATGGACATGGAAGGTAGCGTCCTAAGTTCTTTTAATCGGTCATATTTTTCACTTAAAACTCCAACAGCCTTAGAACTCATATCTATAAACTTTGGTTTTATGGTATCTTCGCCTTTGAAACTTACTTTTTCCCCATTCTTCCAATCTCCTTGATAAAGAGTCAGCGAAGGGATATTTTGATAAATGGAAGGGTGATCTTCCGTCATACCCGGCATGGAAACCAAGTATTCTTTCGTGCTTCCTGCCGGAAGCTCCACATCCACCGAGATCGCACCTCCGGTATTATAGGAAGGATGATAGCTTATTAACAAATCACCGCTAAAAGACTCTCCCGTATTTTCAAGCTTTATCCGCAGCGGAAACCCCTTTCCCCGCTTTACCTTTCCGCCAAATCCTTCATCAAGCGTAACTTTGATCTCTGTGTTTCCAGCCCCTGCGGTTTGCAAGGGACTGACCATGAGGAATAAACATAAAAAACCCATAATGATAATTTTAATTCTTCTGTGCAACCCTATCTCCCCCAATTAAAAATATAAACATCAACAGAAAAGGCCCTTACTCTTTTTTCTTTTTTTGGGGCCAGTTAAAACCGTAAATCAGCTGTTATTAAAAGCAAATGGCTAACAATACACATTGACAGCTTCCATAAATATAGACGCAAGCAACTGACAAAAAGTTCCTGACCATCTTGGAATTTAACCATTTAATGGAGAAATTATAAGAGAAACCTGGAAACAATCAGTGATTTTAGTGTAATTTTACACTTTTAAAATTGATTGTCAATATATTTTGACATTTCTGTTGATTAATAAAGAGCTGTTTTCGCATACTTTGTAGCTTTATAAACAAGTAGTGAAAGGTTGATTCCCGCTCCAGGATGCTCAGCGAACCGCGGGGCGGGAGTTTTCAACGATATTCAACCGGATTAATTCCCTTTTTCTACAAATAAAAAGTCCTTATAAAAGATAATTGATGCACAAAAAAACAGCCAAAGATCCCTCTCCGGCTGTTTTTCAATCTTATTATTATTCTTCTTCCTCTTCTACTTCTTTTTCAACCATGTCGGCAAATAGGCCGTATACATATTGTTCTGCATTGAATTCCTGGAGATCATCCATTTTTTCGCCAAGGCCGACGAATTTAACCGGTATTTCCAGTTCGTTTCTGATGGCGAGGACAATTCCGCCTTTTGCTGTGCCATCCAGCTTGGTAAGGACAATGCCTGAAACATCTGTTGCTTCTTTGAATGTTTTCGCTTGGATCATCGCATTTTGCCCAGTGGTTGCGTCCAGAACAAGTAGGACCTCGTGCGGAGCACCGGGAACTTCCCTTTCAATGACACGCTTGACCTTTTCCAATTCCTTCATCAAGTTTACCTTGTTTTGCAAACGTCCTGCTGTATCGCAAATCAAAATATCTGCTTTGCGCGATTTTGCAGATTGGACTGCATCGTACATGACTGCAGCAGGGTCAGAACCTGCCCCCTGCTTGATGACATCAACTCCGACTCGTTCTCCCCACACCTCAAGCTGTTCAATCGCTCCGGCGCGGAACGTATCGCCTGCTGCCAGTAATACACTTTTCCCTTCATTTTTGAACTTATGGGCGAGCTTGCCGATAGTAGTTGTTTTTCCAACACCATTTACACCGACAAACAGGATAACGGTAAGTCCATCAGGCTGAATATTTAATTCGGTGGAGACTTCCCCAGCACCTTCGTATATTTCCACAAGCTTCTCTGAAATGACACCTTGTACCTCGCGCGGGTCCTGGATATTCTTTCGCTTAACTTCACGCCTTAGCTCTTCCACCAATTCCATGACTGTGTCGAAACCCACATCCGCTTGAATTAAGATTTCTTCTAGTTCCTCGAAAAATTCCTCATCAACTTTACGGTATCTGGAAACAAGGTCATTCACCTTATTGGAGAAGTTATCGCGTGTTTTTGTTAATCCATCTTTGAACTTTTCAGAAACTGTATCTGTTTGCCTGGTGATTTTTTCTTTTAATTTCTTTAAAAAACTCATTTTCTCACTTCCTTTTTTAAAAGCTTAATATGTATAGTGTGGAACAGCTTTAAAATGCTGCTCCACAAAGAACGCTATTGAGGAATTAATTCCTTCGTTTCTTCAAGACGTACAGATACGAGTTTTGACACTCCGGATTCCTGCATGGTTACACCATAAAGAACATCTGCTTCCTCCATTGTTCCCTTTCGGTGGGTGATGACAATGAATTGTGTTTCCTCACTGTACCTCTTTAAGTACTGGCTAAATCTTTGCACATTCGCTTCATCCAGCGCAGCCTCCACTTCATCGAGGATACAGAACGGTACCGGCCTGACTTTCAGGATTGAGAATAAGAGTGCGATAGCGGTCAGCGCCCTTTCTCCCCCTGATAGGAGGCCAAGGTTTTGCAGCTTTTTGCCTGGAGGCTGTGCCACGATTTCCACCCCGGTATTCAATAAGTCATCAGGCTGGGTCAACCTTAAGTCTGCTCTCCCGCCGCCAAATAATGATTGAAAAACAGATTCAAAATGGAAACGAATTCCCTCGAAAGTTTCTTCAAAGCGCCTTTTCATTTCTACATCCATCTCATCAATAACCTGAAATAATGTGTCTTTTGCTTCCTGAAGATCTGTTTTCTGTTCAAGCAGAAATTCGTAGCGTTCAGAAACACGTTCGTATTCTTCAATTGCACCAAGATTGACAGCACCCAGTTCTTCAATAGCCAGCTTAATCAGTTTTACCTTTTTGCGCGCTTCTTCCACTTCGATTAAAAGCGGGTATTCATCTTTGGCCGCTTCAAATGAAAGCAGGTATTCTTCCCTTAAATGGTTTAGCCTATTTTCAAGCTCTACATCCAGGCGGGTTTGCTTCACTTCTTCATCCTTAAGCACCTCAACCATGCCTTTGTGCTGTCGTTTTAATTCCTTTGCCTCCAGCTCGAGGTCCTCCAATTCTATTTGAAGCTTTAGCCGCTCTTCCCGTCTTGATGCTATCAATTCAAGCGTTTCGTTTTTTTCTTTGAATTTCTGCTGTGCAGCTTCTTCCAAATGCTGTTCTCCAGAAGAGCTATTTGTCATTTCCGAAGATAAAAGCTCCAAATCCTCTTTAATCGTCTTTAGCTTATCATCATTAATGGCAAGTTCAGAGATTATTGCTGCCAGCTTATCTTCGGCATTATTCAGCTGTTCACTTTTGGAAGCGTACCCGATCTTAAGCTCGTTTATCTCAGAGACCAGTGTTTCCTTTGAAGTTTGCTGAGTATTTTTTCTATCGGTTAAAGCTTTTATTTCCTGGTCCAGATTGCTTATTTGTTTTTGCTGATCTTCCAATAGGGATCCGAGCTCAATCTTTCTGTTTAAAAGCTTTTCCCTGTCTTCTGAAAACTGGGCCTTGTCCATATCATAAAGAGACAAGCGTTCATTAATGCTTTTCTCCTCAAATTCCACTTCCAGAAGGTCGCCTTTAACAGCTTGTTCCCTCATACGAAGTTCTTCACCGGCTTTTCTGAGCTTTTCAATATGGGCTTCCTGCTTTTGAATCTCGCTTTTTTGAAGCTTTACTTGCTTTTCGAGGTTTGCTGTCTTGGATTCCATGTCGGCAATCCGGTCTTTCAGCTCTTCCAGCTCACCTTTACGGGATAAAATCGAAGAGTTTTTTTGTTTTACAGCTCCGCCTGTCATGGAACCGCCAGGATTAACGACATCTCCTTCGACGGTTACAAGTCTCACACGATACTGAAGCAGTTTTGCCAGCTCATTGGCACCTTTTAAATCCTTTGCAATAACAACATTGCCCAGCAAGTTTTCAATTGCCGGCTGATGTTTGCCATCAAACTGTATAAGTGAAGTTGCTTCGCCAATAAAGGCAGGGTGTGCTTTTACAGATTGCAATTGGGCAGAATTTAGCTTTTTCCCTTTTACTACACTTAATGGAAGGAAGGTTGCTCTCCCAAATGAGTTCTTCTTCAAGTACTGAATTGCATTTCGTCCATCCTGTTCAGTCTGGACGATGATATGCTGCATGGCTCCGCCAAGTGCCGTTTCTATCGCGGTGCCGTAGTCCTTTGGCACCTGAATCAATTCGGCCACCGCTCCTTCAATCCCCTGGAGCTTATTCCCGCGTGCTTTCAGAATCTCTTTTACCCCCTGGAAAAAGCCTGAATAATCTTCTTCCATTTCTTCGAGCATTTCCTGCCTTGATTTGGCTTGCTGCAGGTACTGATATGCTTGATATAAGGTCTTTTCCTGCTTTTGATAATTATTTCTCAAGGATTCAAGATGACGATCTTCATTCCGGAATAGATGGACCTGGCCCTCTAATTCTTTCTGCGATCCTCGAGATCTGACTTTATGGCATGTTTTTTCTCTTCAATTTTCTTGCGCTCGGCAATGTACTTTTCATTGTCCATTTCAAGCTTTGAGCTCCGCTGTCCCTGCTGGCTCAGCTGCTGCTCAATATTTTGCAATTCATTTCTGGAAGCTGCCTGGCTGTTAAGCACTTCGATATAATCACTTTTAAGCGATTCTATCTTTTCTTCTGTATTCTCACTGAAAAGCTTGAGCTGCTCCTGCTTTTCTTTCAAAGCCTTCTGAAGCTTAAGTGCCTCAGCCTTTACTTTCTCTTTAAAAGCTGCTTGTTTTTCTTTTTGCTCTTTCAGGTCTGTTATTTTTAATGCCAGTTCTTCCATATTTCTTTGAAGCTGGTCTTTATTTTGGTTTGCATTTTTCTTCCGCTCTTTTAGCACTTCTTTTCTGCCTTCAAGCTTTTCCAGCTCTTCACTTGCATGGAGGAGAACCTCCTGCAAATCATTTACCGACTCATCGAGGGCAGCGATATGGTCTTTTAGTTCCTCCATTTTCGCTTCTTTGTTCTGCAGCACTGAGGAAAGTTTCATTTCGTCCTCTGTATGCTGTTCAAGCTGGCGAGAAAGCTGCTCCCATTTTGAGTGCAGGTCTTCTATTTCATAGACAGTAAGAGCAACCTCTATCTTCTCCAATTCTTCTTTCTGCTGCAAGAAATCCTTTGCAATTGAAGCCTGAATCTTTAGAGGCTCGACCTGGTTTTCAAGTTCATATAGAATATCATGAACACGATTTAAATTATCCTGTGTTTCAGAAAGCTTGCTCTCCGCTTTTTTCTTTCTTGTTTTATATTTAAGAACACCTGCTGCTTCTTCAAATATTGTGCGGCGCTCTTCCGCCTTACTGTTTAAAATTTCTTCAACCCTGCCTTGGCTTATGATCGAAAAAGCTTCTCTCCCCAGGCCGGAATCCATAAATAAATCCACAATGTCTTTAAGTCTGCAGGTTTGCTTGTTGATTAAATATTCGCTGTCTCCTGAGCGGTAAACCCTTCTCGTCACACTAACCTCACTATAATCAATCGGCAACCCTTGATCACCATTATCAAGTGTCAAGGTAACCTCTGCAAAGTTCTGAGCTTTTCGGGAATCGCTGCCCGCAAAAATAACATCCTCCATTTTAGCGCCGCGAAGGGATTTAGCCGATTGCTCGCCCAATACCCAGCGGATGGCATCTGTTATATTGCTCTTACCGCTTCCATTCGGACCTACAACAGCAGTGACACCCGTAACAAAATCAACAGTGATTCTTTCAGCAAATGACTTAAATCCAACTACGTCAAGCCGTTTTAAAAACAACTTTGCTCCCCCTCTGTCTCCTTGAGTCTCCATTCTTTGCTGTCAGAGTTCACTTTATCGAAGTCTATCAGGCAGTCCCCCCACTCATGACCTAATATCTGGGTCCTAACTAATTTTTGGTGGGGCACAATTGCCCGTAAGGCCCGATTGGTGAGATAAAGTGAAACTTACCTTGGTTTTTCAAAGGTAAAGCTGAACCAATATGGTTGGTAGTGTCAGTTGTTTTCAGCGGCGGCTGAGAACTTACCGACACTAAAGCGTGGCTAAAGTCAGCGGAAAGATCCTCCGCTGATTGAAGTTTCACTTTATATGGTTCTTCAATACTTCCAGAGCCATTTGGGCAGCATGCTGTTCCGCTTCCTTCTTTGAACGTCCTGTGCCTGTTCCGAGCTCCCTTCCATTCAAGGAAACGGTGGAAACAAATTCACGATTGTGAGCAGGCCCTTTTTCCTGAAGTATTTTATATTCAATTGAACCTGCACCGTCACGCTGGACCAGCTCCTGCAGCTGGCTCTTAAAATCCATCACATGCGAAAAAGCACCTGAATCGATTTTTGGAAAAACGACTTTTTCCAAAAAGCCGACAACTGTATCCAACCCTTTATCCAAATACAAAGCGCCAACAAAAGCTTCAAAAACATCTGCAAGCAGTGCAGGACGAGCTCTTCCGCCTGTCATTTCTTCTCCTTTTCCAAGGAGGACAAAATTTCCGAAGGATAATTCATGGGCAAAAGAAACCAGGGATGGCTCACAAACAACTGCCGCCCTCAATTTAGTTAATTCTCCTTCGCTCATCATAGGATATTTAAGGTAAAGGAATTTCGAAACAGTCAATTCCAGGACAGCATCCCCCAAAAATTCAAGTCTTTCATTATCCTCGTAGGGTTTTCTCCGATGCTCATTCACATAAGATGAATGGGTAAAAGCTTGTTTCAAAAGCTTGTCATTTTCAAATTGAATTCCGATTTTCGCCTGAAAATCTTTAAATTGCTTTTCGATTGCGCGAAATGATTTTCTTTCCTTGTCTTTATTGTTACTGCGCATAATACATCCACCTTGCTAACATAATATATTGTTGCTTTCTTTGTTTCATTGTTAAAGATAGAGTTTAACATGGTCTTCCCTAAGTTTACGTAATAAAGATGAAAAACGCAAAAAACTTCGATGCTTTTTACCGTCCATTACAAACTAATTGCGCCTATCTATTTTTCACAGAAGAAAGCCCCGTTATCTAAACGGAGCTTTTGTAGAATCATATTTACTGTCCACAGCTACCTGACAAAACTGGCGGATATCTTCTTGGCATGAATCCAGCTTCTGGCAAATGCAGCAGGTAACAACGGACAGTAAACATCCACTGTTAAAATTGCTGCAGTGAGGGGGAGTCCCTCACTGCAGAGTTGGTTCACCTAACGATTATTGGCTAGCTTTTATGTAATTTACAGCGTCACCGACTGTTGCAATCTTTTCAGCATCATCGTCAGAAATTTCCATATCAAACTCATCTTCTAATTCCATAACTAATTCTACTACATCAAGGGAATCAGCGCCAAGATCATCTTTAAAAGAAGCTTCCAATTTCACCTCAGACTCTTCAACACCCAGACGGTCTACGATGATCTTTGTTACACGTTCTAATACTTCTGCCATGCTTGTTCACCTCCCCTCAAGTATTATAGATTATTTTAAGCCTTTATTGAACGGTTTTATAAATTTTTTTGCATTACAAGCCTGTTACAACTACATAACCATTCCGCCATCTACATGCAGGGTCTGCCCTGTCATATAGCGGCTGTCTTCGGAAGCAAGAAATACTGCTACATTTGCGATATCAGCCGGGTCGCCAAAACGTGCTAACGGAATTTGTTTTAGCATCTGGTCTCTAACTTCCTCGTTCAGCTTATCAGTCATGTCAGTAGTAATAAAACCTGGAGCAATCGCATTTACCGTAATCCCTCTTGTTGCAAGTTCCTTCGCAGATGTTTTAGTCAGGCCAATCACCCCGGACTTCGCAGCCACATAGTTAGCCTGACCAGGATTACCGCTTACACCTACAATGGAGGAAATATTGATAATGCGTCCGCTGCGCTGCTTCATCATCTGCCTTGTTACAGCTTTCGTACACAGGAATACCCCTTTGAGGTTTATGTTAATAACATCATCCCACTCGTCTTCCTTCATTCTCATGATCAAATTGTCTTTTGTTATGCCGGCATTATTGACAAGAATGTCAAGCTTGCCAAACTTTTCAATTGTTTCCTTCACCATGTTTGCCACTGAATCACTATCGGAAACATCGCACTGAACCGCAAATGCATTTCTGCCCAATGCTTTGATTTCGTCAACTACTTCATTTGCTTTTGTTTCGCTTCCTGAGTAGTTAACCGCAATATCAGCCCCCTGCTTTGCAAGACCAAGAGCGATTTCCCTGCCAATTCCACGGGATGCACCTGTAACCAATGCTGCTTTTCCTTCCAATTTCATCGTATTTCCTCCTTTAAGGACTCTTGTACTGCCTGGCAGGTTTCGGCATCTGAAACCGCATAGGTTTTTAGGGAACGATCAACCTTTTTAACCAACCCTGACAATACTTTTCCAGGTCCTATTTCTATAAAAGTATCGACTCCAAGATCTACCATTTTGCGGATAGAGTCCTCCCAAAGTACAGGTGAATATAATTGCTCAATCAATCTACTGCTAATCTCGGAGGCAGACGTCATTTCAGATGCAGTAACATTTGCGATAACCGGTACTGCAGCATCCTTTATTTCAATTTCGTCCAAATCTTCTTGAACTTCTCAGCAGCTGGCTTCATAAGCTCGGAATGGAAAGGCCCGCTTACATCCAAAGGAAGCACGCGTTTAGCTCCTGCTTCTTTAGCCTTTACGGAAGCTTGTTCTACACCTGCTCTAGAGCCGGAAATAACGATTTGGCCAGGACAATTCAAGTTTGCCAGCTGCACAGAGTTCCCTTGTTTGGTTACCTCTTCTGTCACATCAGCGAGCTTGTCCCTGTCAAGGCCTAAAACCGCTGCCATGGTACCTTCCCCATTCGGAACAGCTTCTTCCATGAATTCTCCTCTTTTTCGGACAGCATACACACCATCTTCAAAGGAAAGAGCCCCTGCAGCAACCAATGCTGTATACTCGCCAAGGCTGTGGCCTGCTACGTAATCAGGTGTAACGCCAGATCTTTTAAAATAATCGAGAATAGCCATGCTTGTTGTCAGCAGCGCAGGTTGAGCATTTGTTGTTAATGTCAGCTTGTCCTGCGGCCCTTCAAAAATAAGTGAGGAAAGTGAAAACCCCAGTTTCTGATCAGCATTTTCGAAAAAGGATTTTACCTTCTCATCTTGTTCAGCTAATGCTTTTCCCATTCCTGCAGTCTGTGATCCCTGACCAGGGAACAAAAAAGCGATCTTGCCCATCGTGCTTCCCCCCAATATTAAAATGAATGACTTTTTTAATCTAGCTCTGTTAAACTTGTCTGTTGATTAAGCTTTAATACAGCCTATTTATTTAATAACTGCTTTGCCTGCTTCTTTCTCAACAGCAGCCTTAATCGTTTCGGCAACATTGTTTTCGACCATATTTCGGGTTTGCCTTACCGCATTGTATAAAGCATTAGCATCCGAAGAACCGTGGGCCTTAATGACAGGCGCCTTTAAACCAAATAATCCCGCTCCGCCATATTCGGAATAATCCATTTTGGATTTAAGCTCATATAAGTCAGGCTTCAAAGCTGCCGCTGCCAGTTTGGTCTTAATGCTGCTTGTCAACGCTGTTTTTAACATTTTAAAAACAGAAAGCGCCGTTCCCTCAATTGTTTTAAGCACCATATTTCCGGTAAATCCATCTGTTACTACGACGTCGGCAGCACCTTCAAGCAAATCGCGTGCTTCTACGTTGCCGATGAAATTTATATCTGCCTGCTTCAGCAAGCCGAAGGTGTTTTTAGCTAGTTCATTTCCTTTTTTATCTTCTGTTCCAATGTTTAAAAGGCCTACCCTTGGGTTCGATACACCGCGTACCTTTTCTGCATAGATTGAACCCATAATCGCATATTGGAGAAGATGTTCAGGCTTTGCATCCACATTGGCACCTACATCGAGCAGAAGGAAACCTTCCCCGCCAATAGTTGGAAGTGTCGGTGACAATGCCGGGCGTTCAATCCCTTCAATTCTTCCTACTACAAAAAGGCCTGCCGCCATTAAGGCACCCGTGTTGCCTGCCGAGATACAAGCATCAGCTTTCCTGTCTGATACGAGCTGGGCCGCCAGCACCATGGATGCATTCTTCTTTCTCCGGACCGCCCTTACTGGTTCATCTTCCGGCAATATGACTTCAGCTGTATGTAAAATTTCTATCCGTTCATTTGATATTAAGTGTTCTTTAATCTTCGACTCGTCCCCAACCAGGGTAATATGTATATCCTTAAACTCCGCTGCAGCTTTCATAGCTCCAAGTACAATTTCCTTCGGAGCGTTGTCGCCTCCCATTGCATCAATTGCAACTTTCATGATGATTCATCCTTTTAGTCTTTATTTTTGGCTCTTTTCTCAAAAATGTTTTTTTTTACTAATATATTCTGCCCGTTGATTTCCGCTGCGGGCACTTGCTTTCCGCGGGGAAGAATGGGAGCCTCCGCTACAATTAACT
Organism: Cytobacillus sp. C11.1; assembly: GCF_058145115.1. Classification (NCBI taxonomy): domain Bacteria; kingdom Bacillati; phylum Bacillota; class Bacilli; order Caryophanales; family Bacillaceae; genus Cytobacillus; species Cytobacillus sp. C11.1. The sequence goes on from NZ_CM176935.1 coordinate 4,312,237, forward strand.
TAGAGGTTAAACTAAATTAGTTTGCCCAAAAGCAACAAACTATACGAAAAAAGCCTTATTTTTTTCTGAACATATCAAATTCGCCTTTAAAAACCAATTCATTGTTGACGAAGCTATTGACCTCGACAATCGTCCTGCCGCTGGCTTTGTCGATTGTCAGCACTTTGGCTTTGGCGATAACGCGTTCATTCAATCTGACAGGTCTTGTAAATTGAATATTTGCTTTTGCTGTTAAGGCAAGCTCATCGTTTATAACAGCTACTGCCAGTGAGTTGGCCTGTGCAAACATATGGTGTCCGCGGGCTATTTGATTTCTTCTAAAAACATGCTCTTCCTTAACATCAAAAATGGAAATAGCCGCTTTATCCAATTCTATATCTATTATTTCACCGATTATTTCTTCTATAGGCAATGAACGGACTTCATCCTCAAATCTTTTCTCAGCCACATGCTTGATCCGTTCGCGCAATTCTGGAATGGACAATTCAAGGCGGTCGAGCCGGATCGTCTGGACGCTTACCGAAAATTTTTCAGCAAGCTCTTCATCCGTAACAAAAGGATTCTCTTTTATTGTATCCGTTAATAATTGCTGGCGCTCTTTTTTATTTCTTTTCATAAAATCCCACCGTCCGAGATATTAAGACTAGGTACTAATAGTAGTATATAATCAAAAAAAGCAGATTGCAAGAAAGAACTTTTCTGCAATTCTGCTTTGGTAAACCCATTTAATTTTGTTTTACCTTATGAATACTGACCGTTGATTTCCGCTGCAGGTACTTGCTTTCCGCGGGGAGGAATGAGAGCCTCCTCGGCTTCGCCTGCGGGGTCTCACACTCCCTCTCCTCCCGCAGGACATTGAATTTGCTTCCCTGAATAAACACCGCACGAAGAAAATGCGAATGCATTTTCGAGGATCAAGTACCCTCCGCTCCAATCAACTCTGTGAGTTAAACCTAGATTGCAGTTTAAAAGAGACAAAATATACAAGATCAACCTTCATAAAGGAAAAATAGCATTATACCAGCTCTTTGATACAACTTCTTGGCCATTTCACAATATTAGCCGCTCTTTTGTACTCCTGATCCATCTGACCCTCTGTCCCTAGTCCAGTTTTTCTCCTTCAAGAACTCCAGTTTCCTTTAGATAATCCCTTAATGGTAAGTATTCATCAGAGTTCCAAAACTCGTTTGATTCAACAAGTGCAGCAGCATCGTTCCTGGCTGTTTCAAGTGCGCGGTAATCATGGATCATATCCGCAACTTTAAACTCGGGCAGGCCGCTTTGTTTTTTTCCAAAAAAGTCTCCAGGGCCCCTCAGTTCCAAATCCTTTTCACTGAGTGCAAATCCATCATTTGTTTCAGTCATGATCTTCATGCGCTCTTTTCCTACTTCTGATTTTGGATCGGCAAGGAGAATGCAGAAGGATTGTTTATCTCCCCGGCCAACCCTTCCCCTTAACTGATGGAGCTGTGCAAGTCCAAATCTTTCCGCATCATAGATAACCATCATGGTAGCATTTGGAACATTTACCCCAACCTCAACAACCGTAGTAGAAACTAGAATCTGAATTTTATTCTTGCTGAACGCCTTCATGACGTTTTCTTTTTCTTCTGGATGCAGCCTTCCATGCATTAACCCGACTTGGTACCGTGCATGGAAATGGTGCATCAAAGTAGCATGGACATCAATGGCATTTTGGACATCCAGTTTGTCTGATTCTTCAATAAGGGGGCATATTACATATACCTGCTGGCCGGCTGAAAGCTCTTTTTCCATAAAGCCCAGAACCCGGTCAAGCATTTCCGGCTTGGCCCAATACGTCTCAATTGCCTTTCGGCCTGCGGGCATTTCATCGATGATGGAAACATCCATTTCCCCAAAGACGGTGATAGCCAAAGTCCTTGGAATAGGTGTAGCGGTCATGAATAGCACATCGGGATTTTCCCCTTTTTCCCTTAGAATTCGGCGCTGCCCTACACCGAATCTGTGCTGCTCATCTGTAATGACAAGTCCAAGTTTTTGAAACTCCACTTCTTCCTGGATTAGCGCATGGGTTCCTATGAGAACATCAATTTCGCCTTCTTTAAGCTGCTGAAGGATTTCTCTTCTCCGCTTTCCCTTTACTGAGCTAGTCAGCAGTTCGCAGCGCAATTCAAATGGCTCAAGCATGGCTTTTAAAGATTCCGCATGCTGTTCTGCCAATATTTCTGTCGGAACCATTAAGGCTCCCTGGAATCCAGCTGTTCTGCTGGCAAATAGTGCGATGGCTGCTACGGCCGTTTTACCCGAACCTACGTCTCCCTGCAGAAGCCTGTTCATCCGGTAAGGTGATTTCAGATCAGCCAGAATTTCGTTTACAACTCTTTTTTGCGCGCTGGTTAGTGAAAAAGGCAAAGAATCTATAAATTCCATTAACCTGGTAAGATCATAGGCTTGTACAATTCCTTTTGAATTCTCTCTTTCAATCTTTCGAAGTGCCTGCATTTTTAATTGAAAATAGAAAAATTCTTCATAGACGAAACGCCGCCTTCCCTGCTTCAGCTCATTTTCATTTGCAGGAAAGTGAAGGGATCTCATTGCATCTCTTCTATTAAGAAGTCTATATTGCAATAAATAACGTTCAGGCAATGTTTCTTCTATCTCATTCCCGTATTGGGAGAAAGCAATATTGATAAAGCGTCTGATACCTTTAACGGTTATTTTGCCCTTAACAGCATAAACAGGCTCAAAATCTTTGGTATTAGAGGCTGAGCCAATTTTCAGTTCATTCGCCGTAATAACCTGACGGTGCTGGTCCCACTTGCCTGTAACCGTTACCGTATCATTCAAAGTGATTTTATTTTTTAAATACGGCTGATTAAAAAGGACTGCTTGGATAAGATATCGGTCGACAAGCACCCTGACCGTCAGCCTCGATCGTTTCCTTCCATAATAAACAAGAGAAGGCTCACTGTGGACCTTCCCTTCCACGGTCACTCTTTCATCATGTTTGATATCCGCGAGGTCCTTAAGCCGGTAATCCTCGTACCTGTAAGGAAAATGCTCAAGCAAGTCCATGACAGTATTTATATTCATTTCGGCCAGTGATTCTGCTGTTTCCTCGCCTATTCCTTTAACAGCTGTAACAGACTGGTTTAAGTTTAGATTCACGTTTATTGAGCAGTATGCCAATTATTTTTTTTGTATCTTTCTTAAAAGGCAGACCGCCAACCCTCCCTGCGCAGTTTCTTTTATTCTGCAGGCATTAAAATACCTAATTTATACCTAGCACATTTTTATTTGATTATGCAAATAAATGAATCACATATAAGCATTAATTTCAGGCTTACGTCAGAGAAGGAAATCGAATGAATTTTCGAGGATTTCGCACCTTCCTCTTCCATCAGCAAAGAGCCAAAACAGCATCGCCTTTAACACGGCCTAATATTCTCTGTGTGCCGCAAGAAAATTAAGCTTTTTAAACAGTCAAAAAGCGAAGGCAGTGCCCTCGCTTTTGTCCTTATTATTCAATTGAGAAGATGAAAGAATATAGCGGCTGTTCGCCATCATGCACTTCCACTTCAACATCTTCATACTTTTCTTCAACATAACTGATAAGTGCGTCAACTTCTTCCTCCGCTGCATCTTCACCTTTTAAAATGGTTAAGATTTCAGAATCATCGTCGATCATTTGATCAAGAAGCTCTTTAGCAGATTGCACTCTATCCTTGTTTTTTACAACTATTTTCCCATCCGCTATGCCCATGAAATCATCTTTTTCAATTTCAAGTCCATCAATGCTCGTATCGCGGACAGCAAATGTGATCTGGCCAGTTTTAACATGCTGAAGGGCATCTGTCATGCCTTCCTCGTTTTGGCCAAGGTCAGCACTTGGATTAAAGGCAAGAAGCGCAGCCATACCTTGTGGGACAGTTTTTGAAGGTACAACGACTGCATCTTCCTCTGTCACTTCTGCAGCCTGCTGTGCAGCCATGATAATATTTTTATTGTTTGGCAAAATAATGACTTTCTTTGCATTCACTTCTTTGATGGCTTTCACGATATCCTCCGTACTTGGATTCATCGTCTGGCCGCCTTCAATAACTGCATGCGCTCCAATGCTGCGGAAAAGATCAGCAATTCCGCTGCCCATTGAAACTGTAACAATACCGTATTCCTGCTTTTCTTTTGGCTTTGCTTCTGCAGCCAAAGGCGTCTGGACATCTTCTACCAAATTTGTATGCTGCTGGCGCATATTCTCAATCTTCATATTGATTAAACTTCCGTAGCGCTGACCATAAGTCAAGCAATCGCCAGGCTGCTCGGAGTGAATATGTACTTTTACTAGCTGCTCATCTGCAATTACTAACAGGGAATCACCATATTGGCTTAAATCCTGGCGGAATTTTTCTTCTGAGAAAGGATTGGCAGATAGCTTTTCATCTTCAAACCTTACCATAAACTCGGTACAATAGCCGAATTCAATATCTTCAGTGTTCATGAAACTATGAACATTTTTGTGATGCTCCGCGCTGACCAGGTCATCCATTTTTGGAAGTGCAGCCGGTGTATCCGGGAGTTTCTCGCCTTTAAGCTCTGCAAGGAATCCCTCATAGACAAAAACAAGGCCTTGGCCGCCGCTGTCTACAACACCCACTTCTTTTAGAACAGGCAGTAGGTCTGGAGTCCGGTTTAACGAAGCTTTTGCTTCTTTTAAAACCTCTTCCATGATGGCAATAATATCGTCTTCATTTTTCGCGATTTGCACAGCCTTCTTGGCAGAATCCTTGGCAACGGTTAAGATTGTTCCTTCTACAGGCTTCATTACTGCTTTATAAGCAGTCTCAACCCCAGAATTCAAGGCATCAGCGAACTCTTTTCCATTAATAGCAGCTTTCTGTTCGATGGCTTTGGAGAAGCCCCTGAACAGCTGGGAAAGAATTACACCGGAGTTTCCGCGGGCACCCATTAACAAGCCTTTAGAAAGGGCAGAGCCCACTTTTCCGATATGTCCCTGAATATTACTCTTAACTTCCTTTGCACCGGAAGTCATGGACAGATTCATGTTTGTTCCCGTGTCTCCATCAGGAACAGGGAAAACGTTTAATGCATCTACTAATTTTGCATTAGCAGATAAATGGTTCGCTCCTTGTATAACCATTTCGGCAAAAAGCTTCCCATCTAAAACTTTTTTTGACACAAGTCTTTCCTCCTCACTACGGGTTCGTTACACGAACTCCCTGAACGTAAATATTAACCGAGTCCGTGCTGAGCCCCACTGTTTTATCAAGGGTGTACTTAACTTTAGATTGCACGTTGTGGGCAACCTCGGAAATTTTCGTTCCGTAACTAACAATAATATACATGTCGATATGTACTTCATCATTTTCCTGGCGAACAATGACTCCGCGCGTGAAATTCTCTTTGCGAAGAATATCAGTTAAGCCATCTTTAATCTGGTTCTTTGAGGCCATTCCTACAATACCATAGCAGTCAACTGCTGCTCCTCCTGCGATTGTTGCAATAACGTCATTTGAGATATCAATTTGCCCGAAATTAGTTTTTAGTTCGATGGACATGTTTCGTTCCCCCTTTGGAAATTGCTTCGTATTAAGAAAAGCGAACTGCACTCAAACGCTCCTATTCTTGACGGAGCGATTGCGTTCCTCTTGGAAACTGCCGCTAAGCCCTAGCTGCAAAATAAAAACAATGCGGCTTCCTTCAGCCGGACAGCTTTCTTTCTAACTCCCAAGCTTTAAGCATATCTTATGACATTTTACTATATGGGCTGTAAATTTGAAAGTCATACTTCCCCATCTCTATTATAGCTCATGTTGCCTACCCCTATGTCAAGGAAATTTTCTTGAAAGCAAACTATTGCAATCAGAAGGGTTGTGTGATAAATTATTAAAGTATCTTTTAATGTCGAAAGCCGAACAGGATTTTCACATTAATTCAGATGGATGAATCTGACTATTGCAAATGAAAGCATGAAAAATAGTTTCAGCTTTGGTATAGTAAGGAGGGAAACATACATGCCACGCAAATGTGTTGTAACTGGTAAAAAAACAACTTCAGGTAATGCACGTTCTCACGCGATGAACGCTAACAAGCGTACTTGGGGTGCTAACCTTCAAAAGGTACGTATTCTTGTAGACGGTAAGCCTAAACGTGTTTGGGTTTCTGCAAGAGCACTTAAATCAGGTAAAGTTGAGCGCGTATAATATGCGCAGGACATCCATTCCGGATGTCCTTTTTATTTTGCCGGAATTCTGACTCCACAATCAGTTTTCCCAACTCTGCCAAAAAATAAAAGCACCCCGATGAGGTGCCCAGCTTTAACTCTAATATCTTCTTTTATCTGTTTTGCATGTATGGGTTTAGCCCTTTTTGAAGGTTCCTAGCATGGCACGTACAATGCCCCCTAAAAATTTCGGAAGTTTAATTGTATAAAATCTCATTACTCGTGTCCCTCCTCACGATCTTACGCATCCATTCTGTCCTTAAATCGTCCTTACTATCTTATTCAAATGATGAAAGATAAGTACTCATGATTTCTAAAAATGATCAGAAAGCAATTTCAACTTAGACAGATGTCTGGTTCCTGCATCATCTGGCGCTTTCAGCTTTTCATTTAATCCTTGCTTCTTACAACCATTAATATGCCTTCAGTAAAAGAAAAAGTACCATAATCATTAATAAGTTCATTACTTATACATAGTGTCGAACCGATAGGAATTGAATGATTTGCCAGTGGATACTTGAAATCCTTAAGCGTAATGCCTTTAACTTCCATGGTGATCGGGATAAACGAAATATACTTGAAATCTTTATATTTTTGTATAGTGTACTCTCCGGCCGGTTTTATATAAACGATATTTTTTCTGTCGATTATTTCAATTTGAACATGGTTCTCTTGCAGAACAGGATTTATAAGAAGTTGAATATTGGCGAACAAGTGATCAAGCCTTCCTCCCGTTGCCCCAAACAGCCTAATTCTCTCCGGACTTTGGCCCAGAGCCCATTTCAATGCAAGCTCCATGTCTGTTTCATCTTTCTCAGGCTTGAACCTGTTTAGCTCTTGTACTTTTTCTTCAATTAATGACATCTCTTCCGTCGTCACTGAGTCAAAGTCGCCAAATGCAAGACTTGGCTGAATGCCATTTCTGATCAGTTTCAGTACTCCTCTATCTACTCCGATCCAAATACCGCCATCAATATAAAGTGACAGCTCCGGAAGCAGGTCCTCCGGTCCGCCTGCCAGAATATTTATCTTCATTTATCATTCACTCCAATTTTAATAAACCACAGCAAAATACGCGCTCATAGCTGCTCTTAGAATATTTCTTGTATTTGCAAAAGGAAGCCAGCTGGTGCTCAGCTGGCTTCCTTTTATCTTGAACCTTTTAAAGCGGCAATTGCCTTGGCTCTGTCAGTTTGATTATAAACTGCAGATCCGGCAACAAGGACATTTGCTCCTGCTTCAACACATAGCTTGGCGGTTTCTTCATTCACGCCGCCGTCAACCTCAATTTCAATTTCCAATCCCTTTGCATCTGCCATTTCCTTAACTGCTGAAATCTTTGGAAGTACTGAAGGGATGAATTTCTGGCCGCCAAAACCCGGGTTAACAGACATGAGCAAAACCATGTCGATATCTTCAATGATGTGCTCAATTGCGATTACCGGAGTTGCGGGATTAAGGACCACACCAGGTTTTACACCAAAGGATTTAATATATTGGACAGTTCTGTGCAAGTGCCGGCATGCTTCAACATGAACAGTTATATAGTCGGCTCCTGCTTTGGCAAATGCCTCAATATAAGCATCCGGGTTTTCAATCATCAGATGGACATCCAATGGAAGCTTCGTGACCGGACGAATGGCATCCACAATTAAAGGTCCAATCGTGATATTGGGAACAAAATGGCCATCCATCACATCCACATGGATATAATCTGCTCCTCCCCGTTCAACGTCCTTAATCTCTTCCCCCAATTTGGAAAAATCGGCAGATAAAATAGAAGGTGCGATTTTAACCATAAATTAATACCTCGGCTTTCTATCTTTTATTTCCTGTAAGAACGTTTTGTAGTGCTCGTACCTGTACGAAGGAATTTCGCCATTTTCACTTGCTGCCTTTACGGCGCACTTTGGCTCTGCCATATGGAGGCAGCCCCTGAATTTGCACTCCTCGCTTTTCGCCTGAATTTCAGGAAAACAGAAGTTCGAATCCTCCATTTCAATATCTGTGAAATCCAGAGAACTGAACCCTGGAGTATCAGCAACAAGCCCCTTGCCTACCTCAATAAGCTCTACATGCCTTGTCGTGTGCTTCCCCCTGCCTAAGTGTGAAGATATATCATTGGTTTTCAGTTCCAAATCTGGCCTCAAAACATTTAAGAGGGAGGATTTCCCGACACCTGACTGTCCGGCAAATACCGAGATCTCACCTTCCAAATATGGCATTAGATCCTTGACCCCTTCTTCTGTTTCGGAAGAAGCGAGAAGGACATCATATCCGGCTCTGCGGTAATCTTCTGCATATTGCTGAATCTGCTTATATTCCTCTTGATTTGTCAGGTCTATTTTTGTAATACAAATGATTGGCTTAATATGGTTATATTCCACCAGAACTAAGAACCGATCCAAAAGCGTCGTGCTAAACCCTGGTTCAACCGCGGAAAATACCAGGATAGCCTGGTCCACATTTGCAATCGGCGGCCGTATCAGTTCATTTTTCCGGTCCTTCACTTCCAGAATATAACCATCTGTATTATTCTCGGCCTGGAATACCACTTCATCACCGACAAGCGGGGTTACCTTATTTTTGCGGAAAACTCCCCGGCCGCGGCATTGGATCGTTTCCCCACCGCTTATCACATAATAAAACCCGCTTAAGGCTTTAATAATTTTGCCCTCAGGCATAGCAACACTCCTTGCTTATCATTCTTCTGGGTATGGAACTTCTTTCTGGTCATAAACCTTGCCATCTATCTGTACTTTATAGAAGCCATTTAGTCCCGGAGCAATAGTCATATCTATAGTTATGACTGTATCTTCCTCTATAAACTGATCCACTGCCGGTGCATCACCAGTATTATTCATATCTCTAAAAAATATTTGAATATGCTGAGGCTCACCCTCCACTTCAGGCTGGTATGGCACGTTTATATCCACATTCACTGTTTTTGGCGGAAGTTCTTCTTTCCCTTTTGATAGCACCACTGTAACCTTCTGGCCTCTTGTAAGGTTTGTGCCAGGTGCAGGATTTTGCTTAATAACAAGACCTTCTGGAACTTCATCATGAAACTCAGCTTCGCCATATTCTATTTTTAGGCCAGACGACTCTTCATATTCCTGCAGGCCTTTTTCATTATATCCCTGTAAATCTTTTAATGAAATGGGAGCGGGGCCTTTACTGACGGTAAATACCAGGTCTGTTTCTTCAGGAACGACAAGATCGCCTTCGGAAAAGTTTTGGTCAAGGATTGTGCCTGCCGGCTCACTTTCATTATTTTCTTCGGCCTTTTCGATGCTTTTAAAATTTTTGCCTTCAAGCAATCGAACGACTTCATCATATTCGCGGCCCTGGTAGTCGGATAGTTCAAACTTTTCCTTGCCAGTGCTTTCATAGATGTCTATGGGGGTTCCTTCTTTAACGGTTCTACCCGCTTTCGGGTCCGTTTTAACCACAAGTCCCTCTTCTATTTCAGGGTCGCTGACCGGAATGGATTCATTGACGGCAAACCCAGCAGCAACAAGCTCTGCAACCGCATCTTCCACTTCTTTCCCGGACACATCGGGAACCTGAACATCCTTCGGCTCCAGGAGGTCAGGAAGAACTGTTACAGTCAGAACTCCTAATGTAATAAGTGTCAGAAACAATGATACCAAAATGATTGGCCATTTCTTTTTCTTTTTCTTTTTCTTTTTTTCCGGCTTTTTCTTGGCAATCGGCTGGGTATCAGCTTTAGGGTCTTTTGCGTGAACAAGCGTCTCATCCATATTTTGATAAGGCCGGTCATCTGTTATGACAGGTATTGCTTTTGTGGCGTCATCATCTATTGGAGCCATGAATTTTTCTTCATGCAGCCTCTCCGGGTCAAGCGCAGTTCTTATATCCTCTTCCATTTCATCCACAGTGTCATATCGGTGGAAAGGATCTTTGGCTGTGGCTTTTAAGACAATATTTTCTACACTCTGAGGTATTGACGGGTTCCATCTTTTAAGAGAAGGTGTCTCTGACTGCAGATGTTTAAGAGCAATAGATACGGCTGATTCGCCGGAAAATGGCAGCCTGCCAGTCAATAGTTCAAACATTACAATTCCGACAGAGTAGATATCCGACTTTCTATTGGCCATTCCTCCCCTGGCCTGTTCAGGAGATAGATAATGAACAGATCCCAGGACAGAGTTAGTCTGGGTTATGCTAGTCGCACTTAAAGCCATAGCAATGCCGAAATCGGTGATTTTAACATTCCCATGCCTGTCTATTAAAATATTATGCGGTTTAATATCCCTGTGGATAATATGATTTTGGTGTGCATGTGAGATAGCGGAAGTGAGCTGTTTCATAATCTCCAGAGCTTCATCAATTCGCACCGGGCTGTTTTGCTGTATGTATTGCTTTAAGGTTTGTCCATCTACATATTCCATCACAATATAATAGATTGAATCCTCTTCGCCAACGTCATAGATACTTACTATGTTCGGGTGGGCCAAACTGGTAGCAGATTGGGCTTCACGATGGAAACGGCGGATAAATTCCTCATCTTCGGCAAAGTCCAGGCGCAGCACTTTAACGGCTACATCGCGGTCCAGGATCATATCATGTGCCAGGTAGACATTTGCCATGCCCCCTCCGCCAATCATATCAAGAATTTTATAGCGGCCGCTTATTCTTCTGCCTTTAATCATTTTTTATCACCCGCTCTCACTGCCATCATAAAACTCGACAATCACGAGTGTAATGTTATCCTCGCCGCCATTATTGTTAGCTTGCTCAATGAGCTCTTCAGCTTTTTCCTCAAGACTTCCTCCACCCTTTAGGGTTTCGTTCATTTCTGATACTGCGACCTTGTTGGATAAGCCGTCAGAGCAGAGCAATAGTAAGTCATCTTCTTCAAAAGTGATGGTTTTGATATCCATTTCAACTGATGATTCTGTCCCCAATGCCCTGAGAAGGACATTTTTTCTTGGGTGATGCTCGGCATCTTCCTTGGTAATTTGCCCTGAACGAACAAGTTCGTTAACAAGGGAATGATCTTCAGTCAGCTGCTGGAAACCTAATTCGTTAAGGATATAACAGCGGCTATCGCCAATATTAGCAATAGTTGAAAAACGGTCTGTACAGATGGCCGCAACAATGGTTGTACCCATACCCTCACATTCTGCGTTCTCTTTCGAATGTTCAAAAAGGATTTTGTTCACCTGGTCAATATGCTGCTTTAGCCAATTTTCTGCTTGTTCTGCTGTTTGTATTTCATCCGTTTGTTCCCAAAACTCCTTTAAACTGATTAAGGTCATTTCACTGGCTACATCGCCAGCACGGTGGCCGCCCATGCCATCTGCGACGATGGCAAGGCGCTGCCCGCTGCTGTTCATAAAGATGCCGCCATTGTCTTCATTATGCTGTCTGACTTTGCCACGATCTGTCATAAAAACAGCTCTCATTCTGTCACCTCGTCTCCTCTTTTCGCTCCTTTGCACGAAGTTGTCCACATGCTGCATCTATATCATGACCGTGCTCGCGGCGAATGGTTACATTAATGCCATGTTTCTTTAATGTTTTTTCAAAAGCAAAAATTTGATCCTTTGGTGTCCGGACATAATCTCTTTCAGGCACATAATTTACCGGAATCAGATTGACGTGGCATTTAACATCCTTAATGAGTTTTGCCAGTTCCTCTGCATGTTCAACCTGATCGTTGACACCGCCGAATAAACCGTACTCGAAGCTGACACGTCTTCCTGTCTTATTAATATAATACCTGATGGATTCCATCAGATCAGGCAATTTATAAGCCCGGTTAATCGGCATCAGGCGGCTTCTGATTTCTGTATTCGGAGCATGCAGGGATATAGCAAAATTGATCTGCATATTTTCATCCGCAAACTTATAAATTTTAGGGATGATGCCGCTTGTGGAAACGGTAATATGGCGCGCCCCGATATTAAGCCCTTTATCATGGTTGATAATTTTTAAGAACGAAAGCATATCGTCATAGTTATCAAATGGCTCGCCGATGCCCATGATCACAACCGAGCTGACACGTTCATTTGTTTCATCAAGTGCCTGTTGTACTTTTACGACCTGGGCAACGATTTCTCCTGCTTCAAGGTTGCGTTTTAATCCGCCTAATGTAGAAGCGCAAAAAGTACAGCCGATTCGGCAGCCTACTTGAGTTGTTACACAGACAGAATTTCCGTAATCATGCCTCATTAGCACGGTTTCAATCGAATATCCATCGTGAAGTTCAAAAAGGAATTTGATTGTCCCGTCAGCAGATTCCTGCTGAATAATGGTTTTAAGAGTTGTCAAAGAAAAATTCTCGGACAATATATCCCTTAATTCTTTTGACAGGTTGGTCATTTCTTCAAAGGAAGAGACTCTTTTTATATATAGCCAATCAAAAATTTGTTCTGCACGAAAAGCTTTCTCATTATTATCTTTTAGCCAGTTTTTTAACTCATGCAGCTGCAGAGTGTAAATGGATGGCTTTTGTTCGGCTGTTGTTATCTTCTCAGTTGCTGTTTGTTCCATTTATTGCACCTTCTTTCTCAGACAGGCGATATAAAACCCGTCCGAACCTATATCTTGCGGCAAAATCTGCAGTTCATATCCATCTATAAACGGAGCAACGGCCTTTGGCATTCGCTCCCAGAATGATATATCTCCTTCAAAGTCCGCATTTTCATTTAAAAATGACTGTATGACATGCTGATTTTCTTCCTTGTCCACTGTACATGTACTATAAACTAGAATACCACCTTTTTTCAGCAAAGGCGAAACTGCAGCCAGAAGATTTCTCTGAACCTTATTAAGCTGGTATAAATCTTCTTCTCTTTTCGTGTATTTCATATCCGGTTTTCTTCTCATAACACCGAGGCCGGAACATGGTGCATCCACTAAAATCCGGTCAAAAGATTCTTTTTCAAAATGCTCTTGCACCTTCCTGCTGTCAAGCGCATTTGTTTTGATGTTTGATAATCCCAGTCTCCTGGCATTATCATTAATCAGCTTAACCTTATGCTCGTGAAGATCCAGCGAGACCACCTGTCCAGTATTTTGCAGTTTTTCGGCAATATGCGTTGATTTTCCGCCAGGAGCAGCACAGGCATCCAATACGGCTTCATTCTCATTTCCGCCAAGCGCATAGGCAACGAGCATGGAACTCTCGTCCTGTATCGTTATCATCCCTTCTCTAAACATCTGGGAGTTTGCCAAATTACCTCTCAAGCACTTAATAGCTACTGGAATAAACGGACTAGCTTCTACCTCAAAACCCTCATCCTCAAGGAGCGTTAAGCATTCTTCTCTCGAGGCTTTCACCTCATTAACCCTTGCAGTCTGCAGCGGCGCAGTCAAATTGACTTCGCACATTTTCATTGTCTCTTCATAACCAAGCTGATCAACCCATCTTTTTACGAGCCACATCGGATGGCTTGTTTCAATGGATAGACGCTCAACCGGATCCTCTATTTGTTCCAGGGACGGCAGCCCTTGCCTTTGAACATTTCTCAGCACACCGTTAACCATGCCGGAAATTCCTTTATGTCCCTTCCGCTTGGCAATTTCCACTGCCTCGAAAATAGCTGCTCGGTCAGGGATCTTATCCAGGTAAACCATCTGATAAAGAGTCAGCCTTAACAGCTGCTTTACCCAGCTCTCGACTTTTTTATTTCCTTTTAAAAAAGGAGTCAAGTAAAAATCAAGGGTCATCCGGCGCTGAAGCGTGCCGTATGTCAATTCTGTAAGCAGCCCAATATCTTTCTGGCTGATTTCATTCTTTTTTATGGCATTATTCAGCAATAGATTGCTGTAGGACTGGTTTTTTTCTATGGCTTCCAGCAGTTCTAATGCACTTTCTCTGACATTTTTCGTTTTTTGATTCTTCATTCGCTGTCTCCCAGACGGCCACCGGCATAGAGATGGGAGCCTGCCCCTCTTAAAAATTGTTCCGCAGGCATCCTTTTCTTGCCGGAAGGCTGCAGCTCCGTGATTTTGATTGCAGTATCATTTCCGGTTGCAACTACTACCCCATCCGCTTCAAGCCTGATAATCGTCCCAGCTGCCTCGCTGCCTGTTGATTTTTCCTTTTCTGAACTCCAAACTTTAATCACCTTGCCATCAAATGTTGTATAAGCAACTGGCCAGGGATTCAATCCCCTGATATGGTTGTAAATTTCCTCACCAGTCTTGCTCCAGTCGATTTTTTCCTGCTCCCGTTTAATGTTATAGGCGAAAGTAGCATTCTCGTCTTTTTGCTTTATAGGTGTTAATTCACCATTCAGAAGCTTTGGCAATGTTTCAGACAAAAGCTTTGAACCAGCTGCGCTTAATTTATCATGCAGGGTACCTACTGTATCTGTCTCAGTGATAGGCACTTCCACCTGTGTTAATATATCACCTGCATCAAGCTTTTCAGCCATATACATGATTGTAATGCCTGTCTTATCCTTTCCCTGTAAAATGGAATAGTGGATCGGCGCCCCTCCGCGCAGTTCCGGAAGAAGCGACGCATGGACATTGATACAGCCATATTTCGGTGCTTCCAAAAGCTCTTTCGGCAAAATTTGTCCAAAAGCGGCAGTCACGACTAAATCAGCCTTAAGTGCTAGAATTTTTTCCATTTCCTCAGGCTGGCGGATTTTCTCAGGCTGGTAAACAGGAATGCCCTGTTTTTCAGCCTCCACTTTGACAGGCGGAGGAGTAAGAACTTTCTTTCTTCCCACTGGCCTGTCAGGCTGAGTGACAACTCCAACCACTTCATAGCCATCCTTTAAGATTTGCTGCAATACTGGTACAGAAAAATCGGGTGTCCCCATAAAAACAATCTTTGTCATTCAGTTTCCAATCCTTCCAACTCTTCTTCATTCAAATATTTGGTCACTTTTGATGTAAATAAAACTCCGTGCAAATGATCAATTTCATGCAGGATCGCTCTTGCCAGAAAGTCTTCAGCTTCTAGCGTATAGTATTTCCCCTTGCGGTCCTGGGCCTTTATTTTTACAAAATCTGGCCTTTTAACTTCTCCGTATATACCAGGAAAGCTTAAGCATCCTTCAGGACCTGTCTGTTCTCCATCTGTTTCAAGAATTTCCGGATTAATCATCTCGATAGTGCCAAATTCATCATCTATATCAACGATGGCGATTTGCTTGTCAAGACCGATCTGCGGAGCAGCGAGCCCGACACCATCAAATTCAACCATTGTATCGTACATATCATTTAATAATTTGCCCAGCTTTTTATCAAATACCTCTACAGGATTGCATTCCGTTTCCAGGATTTCAGCCGGGTACGTAACTATCTTTTTAACCGCCAAAACATTTCCTCCATTTTTATCTATTTTCAACCAATTCTTGCTTATTCATAACCATTATTAAGACAACATGAATCTCTACATTAAAATATACGGATTCAGGTCAACTGAAATAGTAAGTCCACCTGTGGCGATTTCCTGCTGATAGTTGTCAATGACCTTTTTCAGTGCCTGCCCTAGCTCAGGTTCCCGTTTGTATTTTATCAGACATTGATAGCGATATCTATTATTGATCCGCGGAATTGGCGATGCAACCGGACCAAGTACAATGCTTTCCGCCGTTAGGCGGGACTGAATATATTGTGTAATTTTTTCAGTAACGGAAACAGCCTTCATTAATTCCTCATGACTGACGGTAACAAGGGAGATATAGTAGAAAGGAGGGTATCTATGAATTTTGCGGACCATCATTTCCCTTTCATAGAACTTATCGTAATCCTGCTCTCCTGCAAGCTCGACACTGTAATGTTCAGGTGTATAGGTTTGGATAACAACCTCACCCTCAAGCTCATGCCTTCCTGCGCGCCCGCTAACCTGGGTCAAAAGCTGAAAGGTTTTTTCCGAAGAACGAAAATCAGGCAGATGAAGCATTGTATCAGCTGAGAGAACTCCTACCAATGTAATATTGGGAAAATCAAGACCCTTTGCTATCATTTGCGTACCAAGGAGTATATCCGCATGACCTTCCTGAAATTGGTCTAACAGTTTTTCATGGGAGCCCTTTCTGCTGGTAGTGTCCACATCCATCCGGATGACCTTTGCTTCAGGCAAAACCTTTGCCAGCTCTTCTTCAACCTTCTGCGTCCC
Organism: Cytobacillus sp. C11.1; assembly: GCF_058145115.1. Taxonomy (NCBI): domain Bacteria; kingdom Bacillati; phylum Bacillota; class Bacilli; order Caryophanales; family Bacillaceae; genus Cytobacillus; species Cytobacillus sp. C11.1. The sequence goes on from NZ_CM176935.1 coordinate 4,328,571, forward strand.
GGTTCCAAAATAACGGATATGTTCACTTTCACATTCCGGGCAGGTATTTGGGACTGTTGCTTCATAGCCGCAGTAATGGCATTTCATTTGCTGGTTAAACCGATGATAAGTCAAGGAGATGTCACAATGAGGACAATTAATGACATAGCCGCAATCCCTGCACATAACAAAAGAAGAATGCCCTCTTTTATTAAGAAATAAGACAATTTGTTCCTTCTTTTCAAGCCGGTCTTTTATTTTATCAAGGAGCATTCTCGAAAACATGGAACGATTGCCTTCCCGGAGCTCTTCTCTCATATCAATAATTTCAACTGATGGCAGCGCCTGATTATTCATCCTTTTAGGCAGAGATAGAAGCTGATATACTCCTTTGTGTGCTCTTGCAAACGATTCAAGCGAAGGAGTTGCACTCCCTAGAACTACTGGACATTTATATTTTCCAGCCCTTTCAATCGCCACATCCCTTGCATGGTACCTCGGGTTCTCCTCCTGTTTGTAGCTTGTCTCGTGTTCTTCATCGATAATGACAATTCCGAGGTTCTCAAAAGGAGCAAAGATTGCGGACCGGGCTCCGACAACCACCTTTACTTCCTTCCTTTGAATCTTTCTCCATTCATCATACTTTTCCCCGGCAGAAAGGCCGCTGTGCATAACGGCAACCTGATCGCCAAATCTTCCTTTAAAGCGGTTGACCATTTGCGGAGTTAACGAAATTTCGGGAACCAGAACAATTGCTTCTTTTCCGTCCTGAAGAACTCTTTGAATCGATTGAAGATAAACCTCTGTTTTGCCGCTGCCTGTTACACCATACAGCAAGAACGTTTCATGCCTCTTTTCCTCTATGGAATTCAGGATGGGGATAATTGCTTTTCTCTGTTCGTCGGTCAAAGAAAGGGGTTCCGTTCTTTTAAACTCCCGGTCCCCGAAAGGATTGCGGTAAATTTCCACTTCTTTCCGACCAAGCAAACCTTTTTGTATGAGCCCCTTGAATGTTGACGAGGTTATTCCCAGTAAAGAGATTAGCTCTTTTTGTTCAATCGGGCTGCCATCCTGAAGGAAGTATTCAAGCACCTCTTTTTGCTTTGTTGCATTTGCAGGCAGCTTTTCGATGTATTCCTCAATGGCATTTTGGTCTGCCGCTGGAAATAACTGCTTTACTTTTTTCTTTTTCACACGTTCTTTTACTTGATAGATAATGTCAATATTCCCATTTGAAGCTTCTTTCTGCAAAAGTGACAGAGTTCCATCCTTCACTGCTTCATCCCAGGTGATTGCCTCTCTATTTTCAAAAAGAGTTTGCACTTTTTCTGGAAGCGCCACACGGTCTGCCTTTTCCGCCAATACTAGTTTTTTTTCATATTTTGCCTTAAGGGCTGCTGGCAGCATTGCCTGGTAGGCTGATATTTTATAGCATAGTGTTCTCTCTGTCAGCCAATCTCCCAGAGACAGAAGCTCCTGATTTAGGACAGGATTTAAATCCATTGGTTCTGCAATTGACTTTAATTGGCTGAATTCCGATTCTGTTTTCAGGCCTGTTACAAAACCCTGGATTTTCCTGGGACCGAATGGAACGATGACTCTCATGCCAGGCTGTATGACACCTGCCAAATGGTCAGGTATTTTATAGTCAAACGCTCGGTCTGTCTGCTTGGCAGGTACATCAACAATTACACTGGCAATATTCATTTTTGCTCATCCTTTAGTAAAATCGCAGCTTCCTGGAGAATCTTTGCAGCAACATCTTTTTTGGACATGAGAGGGAGCTCTTCAGAAGTTCCATCTTTTTTAAACAGTGTAACAATATTGGTGTCTGTTCCGAATCCGGCACCTTCTGAAGTTACATTATTTGCAACGATCATATCGGCGTTTTTCTTTTTTAGCTTGCCCTGTGCATATTCATCAACCCGTTCAGTTTCAGCAGCAAATCCAATTAAAACTTGGCCCTTCTTTTTCTGCCCGAGCTCAAACAAAATATCTTTTGTTCTTTCAAGCTCCAATACTTCGTCTCCAGGCTGCTTCTTCATTTTTTGGCTATAGCTTACTTTTGGACGGTAGTCTGAGACCGCTGCTGTTTTTATAACAATATCAGCAGTTTCAAACTCTTCCATTGCAGCCTGATACATTTCTTCGGCGCTTTCAACATTTATAAGCTTGGCTCCATCAGGGGCTTTAATGGTTACAGGCCCAGAGATTAAAGTAACTTCTGCACCGGCAGCAGCTGCTTCTTCCGCAATTGCATAGCCCATTTTTCCTGTAGAATGATTGGTGATGTAACGGACCGGATCAATTTTTTCCCTCGTGGGGCCTGCTGTAATCACAACTTTTCTTCCTGCAAGATCTTGCATTGGTTTGCTGAAAAATAAACGGATTATTTCTGTAATCTTCTCAGGCTCCTCCAGTCTGCCTTTTCCAACATAACCGCAGGCAAGATATCCTTCAGAAGGTTCAATAAACCTGCACCCAAAGCTGTATAATGTTTCAATATTTTTTTGGACTGCCGGATGGCTATACATATGTACATTCATTGCAGGAGCAATCCAAATAGGAGATGTAGCAGCCAATAAGGTTGTTGTAATCATGTTATCTGCTATTCCGTTCGCCAGCTTTCCAATTACATTAGCTGTGGCCGGAGCAACAAGAATCAAATCTGCCCAGTCCGCAAGATCAATATGGGCAATCACCTTTGAATCTTTTTCATCAAATGTGTCAGTATAAACATCGTTTCTGGACAATGCCTGAAATGTTAGGGGAGCCACAAATTTTGCGGCAGAGTCACTTAATATAACTTTTACATCCGCTCCCGCCTGGGTAAGCTTACTCGTCAATGCTGCTGCTTTATAAACAGCAATTCCCCCTGTAACGCATAATAATATTTTTTTGCCTGAAAGCATTATTAGACCCCACCAATCTTAGCTAAAATAATCGTATCTATTTAATGGCCTGGCGCTTTGTTAAATCAGCTTATAAAGTGTTAATTTCCTAATGGCCAGTTACCGGACGATTGATTGTATTTTTGGGCTGGAAATTCCCATGCTAGTTTTATTATGCAAGAAGAGCAGTCAATTTTCATCTATTAAAACCAAAAGATCTTTAATAATTGGCTGTGTTAAAGCTCAATGTTGATTTTGTCACTTTGTTGATTGGAGCGGAAGGCGCAAGATCATCGAAAGGCCTCCGCATTTCCTTCGTGAGGTGCAAGGATTCTTATTCCAAGTCTTGCTGGAGTGCAGGCTTAATGCTTGAGTAGCAACGGTCCGCCCGCAGGCAGCTGAACTTCTTAAGCGGAAATCAACAGGTAAAGTTAACAAAGCCAGTCTATATTAAAAGAAATAAAAATAACAACCTTTTTGAAAGGTTGTTATTCAGCGTTTTTACTCGTATGATTCATTAGCCTTTTTCTCACCCAGACGGTAGTGAAGCTGGTCGGCATGGATTTCTTCCAGAGCCTTGCCCACATTTTTATGTGATTTATAGTTTTCAAGCTGTGGCCTTGCGTTTAATTGCAGCTTACGTGCACGTTTGGCAGCAACGGAAACAAGTGAATATTTGGAATCAATCTTAGTCATTAAGGAATCAATAGAAGGATATAGCATCTTTATTCAGCCTCCAGCATCTTTTTATATTTCGGTTCTACACGTTCCCTGCGGCAGTGTTCAGCTACCACAATGGATTTAATTCTCTCGCAGGCAAGGTCGATTTGATCATTTTCCACTACATAATCGTAGAGGTTCATCATTTCAATTTCTTCTTTTGCTACACTCATGCGATTGTTAATAATATCTTCCGTCTCTGTTCCTCTTGTAACAATACGGTTCTTAAGCTCTGATAAGCTTGGAGGTACAAGGAAAATAAATAGACCATCAGGAAATTTCTCGCGGACCTGGCGGGCGCCTTGAACTTCTATTTCCAGGAATACATCTTTGCCGCGGTCCAGAGTCTCTCTAACATAATCTACAGGCGTACCGTAATAATTCCCGACAAATTCGGCATATTCAAGCAGTTTGTCCTGGCGGATCAGTTCTTCAAATTCTTCACGGGTTTTGAAAAAATAATCAATCCCGTTTACTTCTCCCTCTCTTGGCGCTCTCGTTGTCATGGAGATAGAATACTCAAACGAGGTATCAGGCTGAGAAAATATTTCTTTTCTAACAGTTCCTTTTCCTACACCTGAGGGTCCGGATAGAACAATTAATAACCCTTTTTCTTTCATTTAAACAATCCTACCCTTCCTCAATAATTTCATCACGGTCGTTTAATCGGTGCGCGACAGTTTCCGGTTGGACCGCAGACAGAATGACATGGTCACTGTCCATAACGATAACAGCCCGGGTGCGCCTCCCATATGTCGCATCTATCAAAGAGCCCCTGTCACGCGCGTCCTGAATGATGCGTTTAATTGGGGCAGATTCAGGACTTACTATAGAAATTATCCGGTTGGCAGAGACAATATTGCCAAAGCCGATATTGATCAGTTTAATTGACATTTGGGTCCTCCAATCATCAGTTATTTATTTTGACCCCCAGAGCGGCAATCTAAACAACTGCTATTCAATATTTTGAATTTGTTCCTTCATTTTTTCCAGTAGGCTCTTTATTTCAACCACTTCTGCAGCTATCGCGGCATCATTCGCCTTGGATCCAATCGTATTGGCTTCCCTGTTCATCTCCTGCAAAAGGAAATCAAGTTTTCTGCCAACAGGTTCTGTAAGCTGAAGCGTTTTTTCAAATTGGCTGATATGACTTTGCAGCCTTGTCAGCTCCTCATTAATATCCGCTTTATCAGCAAACACCGCAACCTCTGTTAATATCCTCGATTCATCAATCTGGCCGTCCAGATAATCCTTGATGCGCTTTTCCAATCTTTCCTGGTATAGCTGAACTACTTTTGGAGAGAGCTCACGGAGCTGGATTACCCTTTGGCTTAGCCTCCCGAGATGGGAGCGGACATCCTTCTCCAACTCAAGCCCCTCGGCTTGACGCATCTGGGCTAGATGCAAGCATGCTTCTTCAGCAGTGGAAAGGACATGCTGGCTCAATTCCTCATTGCCGGCTTCCTTTTCCTTTTCCTCTATGCCAATCAGTTCTTCCCGAATAATGTCCTCTATAGAAAGATCATTTTGGATATCGTACTTTGTTTTAATTGCAGTTATGTATTGATAATATTCATCTAAAAGTTCCCAGTCAACATTTACTTTTCGGCTGGACAAACCATCGCCTTCAATTGTGACATAAACTTCTATTCTTCCTCTTCTAATATGCTCGCCAAGCTTTTTCTTAATTTTATCTTCCATGTGCATCAGCTGCCTGGGCATACGCATATGAAACTCAGAAAAACGATGGTTTACAGTCTTAATTTCGACAGTAATAGAAAATTGCCCGGAATCTGTCTTGCTTCTGCCAAAGCCAGTCATACTTACAACCATTTCTTACACTTCCTTTTGGGAAAAGCACAGCTTTTAAGAGGATCTATGGCCTAACAGTTAACCCTTCAAAAAAGAACAACAATCCAGCTCACATAAAAGACTGTGCCATCTATGATAAAGATATAGTAATTTATGGGGATTATAACTTGCAGTTTTTTTTACGCAAAAAAGAAAGGTAATAGAGTCATCTCTACCACCTTAAGGATTATAACATATTTTATTTTGTTTTTCTTGCCAAAAATGTACCGGCCAGCAAAAATGTTGGAATAGCTGACAGTCCGGTAATCATAAACCAGTCGCGCATTTCAATCGGAACCGTGTGGAAGATAGGCTGCAGCGGCGGATAGTATATAACAATGAGCACTAAAAGAAGGGATGAGATAACTGCCCACACCAAATACTTATTGCCGAAAGGATTCCTTGAAAAAACAGATTTTTCACTCCGGCAATCAAACACATGGATCAGCTGTGCCATAACCAAAGTGGCAAAAGCTACAGTCTGGGCGTATGCCAGGTGGTCAGGGTGTTCTTTATAGGCAAAAATAAACGCAAGCAATGTGACAAGCCCGATTAAAAACCCTCTCGATACAACCTTCCAGCCCAGCCCCCTGGAGAAAACACCTTCCTTCGGGCTTCTCGGTTTTCGTTTCATCACATTTTCTTCCGGCTGGTCAAGGCCTAGCGCCATTGCCGGCAGGCCGTCGGTTACCAGGTTTACCCAGAGGATCTGGATAGGCACTAACGGCAGCGGAAGAGCAAGCAGCATTGCGAAAAGCATAACAAGAATCTCTCCCACGTTTGAAGCTAATAAGTATCTGATAAATTTCCGGATGTTTTCGTAAATATTTCTTCCTTCTTTTATGGCGGCTTTTATCGTAGCGAAATTGTCATCCAGGAGAACTAAAGCGGATGCCTCTTTAGCCACGTCTGTCCCGGTAATGCCCATCGAAATGCCTACATCTGCCGCTTTTATTGCAGGGGCATCATTGACTCCGTCTCCGGTCATAGCAACAATATGGCCTCTATTTTGAAGCGCCTTAACAATCTTTAGCTTATGCTCTGGTGATACCCTTGCGAATACGGCCACATCCTCAACCACATCTTCAAGATCTTCAACCGACATCTCGGCAAGATCTTTCCCTTGAAGAACTTGGGAGCCCTTTGTTAAAATGCCTAACTGTTTGGCAATTGCCTGGGCTGTAATGACATGGTCGCCAGTAATCATGACCGTTTTGATCCCGGCTTCCTTGCATTCCTTGACAGCTTCCCTGACTTCAGGCCTAGGAGGATCGATCATCCCTTGCAAGCCAATGAAGGTAAGCCCCTGTTCTGCTTCTTTCTCGTCAAGAATCACGTTTTTTGAAGGAATTTCCTTATAGCCGATCGCAATTGTTCTTAATGCCTGCGAAGCCAATTCCTCAATCGCTCCCTGAATCTTGCCTGCGAGCTCCCTGGTTAATATCTGGCGTTTTCCATCCCAAAGAACCGCTTCACTCTTGCCGGCTAAAACATCAGGCGCTCCTTTTGTCACGATAAATTGTCTGCCATTATGGTCCTTAACAACAACACTCATCATTTTCCTGGCAGAATCAAATGGAAACTCATTGATAATCCGGAACTGATTCAACAAACTGCTCCGGTTATAGCCCGCTTTCATAGCAGCTACAAGCAATGCCCCTTCCGTCGGATCCCCATCAATTACAAATTCATTATTTTTCTGCTGTATTTCTGCATGGTTGCAGAGCATCCCAAACATGAGCATCTGCTGAAGCGCCTTATCACTTTTAGGTTCAATTTGATTATCATTGCGGTAAAATTGTCCTTGTGGCTCATAGCCAATTCCGTCAACTCTCCACTCTTTTCCGCCGCTCCATAGATGAGTAACAGTCATCTTGTTCTGTGTCATCGTACCCGTTTTATCTGAGCAGATTACAGAAGCACAACCGAGCGTTTCCACTGCCGGAAGCTTTCGGACGATCGCCTTTTTCTTTATCATCCTTTGGACACCAAGTGACAGGGCTACTGTAACGATTGCCGGAAGTCCTTCTGGAATGGCAGCAACAGCCAGTGATACACCCGCAAGGAACATGGTATATAACTCCTGGCCTTGCGCTACCCCAGCTGCAACGACTAGCACTGTAAGTAAAATAGCGGCAGTAATCAAGATCTTGCCGAGCTGTTCGAGTCTGCGCTGCAAAGGAGTTACCATTGTTTCCGCATTTTGCAGCAGATCAGCAATTTGCCCCATTGCTGTATTCATACCTGTTCCAACTACAACACCTAATCCATTGCCGCGGGTCACCATCGTACCCATAAAAGCCATATTTTCCATATCACCTATGGCAAGATTGGCAGTTTTTAAAGATCCGGTCGTTTTCTGGACAGGCAGAGATTCACCCGTTAAAGCGGATTCCTCAATTTCCAGGCTATTCGACTCTACTATTCTCACATCTGCCCCTATTCTGTCACCCGTAACAAATTTCAGAAGATCGCCTACCACTACTTCTTTCGAAGGAATCTTCTTCCACTGGCCATCCCTAAGCGCAATTACTTGGGGAGCTGATAATTCCTTAAGAGCATGAAGTGATTTTTCAGCTTTCCTTTCCTGGAAAAAACCTAAAAACCCATTTATGACCACTATTGCAATAATTGCTATCGCATCAATATATTCACCAAGCAGCCCTGAAATCAAGGTAGCGGCTAATAAGACAAGGACCATGAAATCTTTAAATTGACTAAAAAATAAGAGCAAAGCCGACTGCTTTTCTCCCTCTTTTAACTCGTTATAGCCGTATTGTTTGCGCCGTTTCTTTACATCATCTTCCGTTAAGCCCGCCTTAATATCTGTATTTAAGGCTTGCTCAACTTCTCTTTCGTTCATTTCATGGAACTTCATCCGGACATCACACTTCCTCCTTTGTGGTTTGAGAAAAGCGGAGAGCGGCTTAAGACACTGGAATTAATCGAATTCCCGCTTGCTAAAACAATGCATCCATCACTTCCAGCAGCGCTCACAGCTAGACATTAAAGAGAATCCGCCAGGCGGCGGACCGTCCTGCTTCTTTTGCTAAATTCAAGTGAAGCAGAGTTGTCCAATCTCACTCTAAAGAAAGCTTATTCAGCCCTGTCCAAAAAAATGCTATTATTAATTAGAAAAGCGGAATCGGTTTGTCTATTAAGGGATTAACTGCTAAGATCGCTTTCTTGTACAGAGTGAATAGCATTTCTACCCTTTAGTTTGGGTTATGGTCGTTAATCGGCAGGATTAACTACCTTTTCCGCTCTCCAGCTCGGATTATCGTCGTTAATCGGCGGGATTAACTACTTTTTCACACCCCGGCTCGGATTATCGTCGTTAATCTGCGGGATTAACGCCTGCATACCTTTTCAAAGCTTTCGGCCGTTAAACAGCTGGTAAAAATCGTCAGAGACCTTAAACAGACCAAAATAGAATCGGGCCTTTAGACTTGATTTTTATCATTTTAATGAAAGAATAATTCTATAACTCTGCATTCGATTGCCAGAGAAACTAATTAAAATTAAAAGCAATTTCCAATAGAAGAGGATGTTCCAATATGTCATTTGATGGTTTATTTACAAGAGCTATGACCAAAGAGCTTATCAATACTTTAAAAGGCGGAAGAATCAATAAGATTCAACAGCCCTATAAAAATGAAATCATTGTGGTTGTGCGGGCGAACGGAAAAAACCACAGGCTTTTACTGTCCGCCCATCCAAGCTATGCCAGAGTACAGCTTACGAATGAAGCGCACGAAAACCCTTCCGAACCTCCAATGTTCTGCATGCTTTTAAGGAAGCATTTAGAGGGATATATACTTGAAGATATCCATCAAATTGAACTGGACCGGATTATTGTATTTGAAGTCAAAGGAAGAAATGAGATTGGCGATACGTCCTATAAGCAGTTAATCGTGGAAATCATGGGCCGGCACAGCAACATCACACTGGTGGATAAATCTCGAAACATTATCCTGGACAGCATTAAGCATGTGTCGTTTGCGGTTAATAGCCATCGAGCAATTTTGCCGGGACATGAGTATGTTCTTCCGCCTTCACAAGACAAACATAACCCCTTTGAGGCAAATGAACAGGAAGTATTACGCAAAATTGATTTTAACAGCGGAAAAATTGATAAACAGATTGTTGCAAGCTTTGCTGGAATTTCACCACTTTTTGCAAAAGAAGTCATTCACCATGCTGGCCTTGCCAACCGGACAACTGTTCCAAAGAGCTTCCTGCATTTTATTAACTTGGTGAAAAACCATTCCATTCAGCCTGCCATCACAGCCGGAGAACAAAAAGAAAGCTTTTACTTATTTCCGCTCCAGCATTTAATAGGTGAAAGCCGTGAGTTCAGTTCACTAAGTGAACTGCTTGACCGATACTATTTTGGAAAAGCGGAAAGAGACCGGGTCAAACAGCAATCAAATGATCTGGAGCGCTTCATTGTGAATGAAAAAGAAAAAAATGAAAAGAAAATCGAAAAACTGAAAAGAACATTGAAGGAAGCTGAAAATGCCAATAAACATCAATTATTCGGCGAACTGATTACGGCTAATATCTATGCAATTCAAAAAGGAATGAAAGAAGTTGAAGTCATCAATTATTATGATGAAGATGGCGGAACCGTTGTGATCCCATTGGACCCACGTAAGTCACCATCCGAGAATGCACAAAAATATTTCACAAGATACCAAAAGGCGAAGAACGCAATCATTGTTGTGAAAGAGCAAATTAAAAAAGCCGAAGAAGAAGCAGCCTATTTCGACTCTCTCTTACAGCAGGTGGAAACTGCTTCAACGAGGGACATTGCCGAAATTAGAGAAGAGCTTGTTGAAGGTGGATATATTAGAGAAAGACAAAAACGCGGCAGCAAAAAACAGCAAAACGCTAAGCCCAACCTTGACCGTTATATTGCCACAGACGGTACAGAAATATTGGTTGGGAAAAATAATAAGCAAAATGATTATTTAACCAACAAGGTGGCAGCGCGGGATGAAATTTGGCTGCATACAAAGGATATACCGGGGTCCCATGTTGTTATCCGCAGCAAGCAGCCCGCCGAGCAAACCATACTTGAAGCCGCTTCCCTTGCTGCTTACTTCAGCAAAGCCCGCAGTTCCAGCTCAGTACCGGTGGATTTCACCCAGGTTCGGCACGTAAAAAAACCGAGCGGCGCTAAGCCGGGGTTTGTGATCTATGACCATCAGCAGACAGTGTATGTTACACCGGATGAAGAGATAGTACTGTCTTTAAAACAAAATTAAGTAATTAAAAGAAAAAAGCAAGCGAAGATGCTTGCTTTTTTCTTTTGAAAATTAATTTTTTCAAAACGGGATATCGATTTTTTATGAACAACAAACCTATTTAAGCCAATACTAAATTCATAACTAGTTTACACAAAGCAGGTTATTGTTTAACCTTCCCCCACTCAGCAGGGTCTTTACGCCACTCCATCAATTTCTCCATATCCTCTTCCTGAATATGGCCCTTCTCGATTGCTACATCTGTTAGAGCTTCGAAATCTGTCAAAGTGATTGCCTCAATATTCTCTTCAGCAAGCATTTCTTTGCCTTTTTTAAGCTGGTATGTAAAGATCGCGGCAACACCCAATACTTCGCAGCCTGCTTCTCTTAGCGCCTTCACCGCAGTTATTGCGCTTCCCCCAGTTGAAATCAGGTCCTCTACAACAACTACCTTCTGTCCCGCTTCAGCTTTTCCTTCAATTTGCTTGCCTTTGCCATGCCCTTTTGCCTTGGAGCGGACATAGCACATAGGGAGATCCATCAAGTCACTTGTCCAGGCTGCATGCGGAATGCCGGCTGTTGCCGTTCCAGCGATGAGCTCGGTACCAGGAAACTTTTCATTAATGATTTCCTGAAGGCCTGCAGCAATTTCTTTCCTCACAGCAGGGTAGGACAGTGTCAAACGATTATCGCAATAAATTGGGGCACTCAGTCCTGATGACCAGGTGAATGGATCGTTTGGGTTTAATGCAACTGCTTTGATGTCCAGTAATCTTTCTGCTATTTTACGCTTCATTGAGTACGCCCTCCCATGATTGCTTGCATTGCATATATTTTTCGAAAGGATTTTCCGACTTTGTTATTGAACGTCCAACCACAATGGCTGACGCTCCTTCCGCTCTTGCGAACTCAGGTGTGGCAACCCTCTTTTGATCCCCGGAATTATCTGATAACATCCGGATGCCCGGTGTAACCGTTAAAAAGGTTTCTCCTAAACGGGAACTGATTTCTTTTGCTTCAAAACTAGAACATACAACACCATCGAGCCCCGCCTCTTTGGAGAGACTAGCATAATGAAGAACCGATTCATTCAGTGTTACAGGTATTAATTGCTCTGATTTCATTTGCAGTTCAGAAGTGCTTGTAAGCTGGGTAACTGCAATGCAGAATGGCCTATTGCCAGATTCGCGGCCAGCTTCCAGTCCTTCAAGAGCCGCTTCCATCATGGCTTTACCCCCGGCAGCATGAACGTTGATCATATCGCAGCCTAGTCCTGCCAGGCCTTTCATCGCATTCTTTACTGTATTCGGAATGTCATGGAGTTTAATATCCAGGAAAATCTCATGTCCCTTTTCTTTTAATTCATAAACAATGGATGGCCCCTCCTGGTAAAATAACTCCATCCCAACTTTTAAAAATAGTTTCTCATTCTCAAAGTGTGTGAGAAAACGATTTACCTCATTTTTCCCTGCAAAATCAAGAGCAATAATAAGCGGCTTCTTCATGTTTTTTCCAGCTCCTTCCTGTACACTCTGATATATGTTCATAACCGAGACTTTTTAAAAGTTCGGGCAGCTCATCAATAATCTTCGGACAGACAAACGGGTCTACGAAATTCGCTGTACCAACGGCCACTGCACTTGCTCCTGCATAATAGTACTCTATTACATCCTCGGCAGATTCGATTCCGCCCATACCGATAATCGGAAGGGATACCTGCTGGCTGACTTCATAAATCATTCTTAGTGCAACTGGCTTTATCGCAGGTCCTGAAAGGCCGCCAGTTTTATTTGCCAGAATTGGATTGCCTGTTTTCAGGTCCAGTCTCATGCCCATTAGCGTGTTGATCATCGTTAATCCGTCTGCGCCTCCATCCTCAACCGCTTTTGCCATTTCTACTATATTTGTGACATTCGGAGAAAGCTTTACATATACGGGAACTTCTGAAACTTCTTTTACTTTTTTTGTTAAGTTCTTGGCTGTCTCCGGAATCGTTCCAAAGGCAATTCCACCTGTTTTGACGTTCGGGCAAGAGATGTTAAGTTCAAGCGCATGCACATTCTTGGCAGCTGAAATTCTTTTTGCCACAGCAACATAATCTTCTTCTTGTGAACCGGCAACATTAGCTATGATGGGTACATCAAATTGTTCAAGCCACACTAACTCTTCATTCACAACTTTTTCCAATCCGGGGTTTTGCAGCCCGATCGCGTTCAGCATACCTGCTGAAGTTTCCGCAACTCTTGGGGTTGGATTTCCAAATCGAGGTTCAGAAGTGGTCGCTTTAATCATAATCGCTCCCAGCTTACTCAAATCGTAGAGCTGGCTAAATTCTCTGCCGAATCCAAAACATCCTGATGCCGGCATGATTGGATTTTTTAAATTAAGCCCTGGAAGGCTAATTTTTAATGAGCTCATATAACAACCTCCCCTGCTTTAAAAACTGGTCCGTCACTGCAAACCTTTTTATAGCTGTAGCCTGCAGGATCATCTCCGGTATGGCAGACACATGCAAAGCATGCGCCGATTCCGCAGCCCATCCGTTCTTCAAGTGACAGATACACGTTTTTATGTCGATACTGACTTTCCAGCGCCTTAAGCATTGGTGTTGGGCCGCAGGAATAAAGAATATCGAAGTCAAGTTTTAATTCATCTATGACATTCGTTACAAAGCCCTTTGTCCCAAGGCTGCCATCGGCTGTGGCAATATACGTTTCTCCGTGTTTCGAAAATCTTTCTTCATAAAAAGCAGCACTATCTGTTTGAAAGCCTAATATATGAACTACCTTTACGCCCAGCTTAACAAGCTGCTTGGACAACTCATAAAGCGGCGGTACACCAATTCCTCCGCCAACAAGCAGGGCTGTATCCCCTGGTTTTGCTTCGTGGACAGGGAAGCCATTTCCTAAAGGGCCCAACACATCAACAGTATCACCAGCTTTTTTCTCTGAAAGCTTCACCGTGCCCCTGCCTTCAGCCCTGTAAATCATCTTAAATTGACTCAAGCCAGGAGCGATTTCAGCAATGCTGATCGGCCTTCTAAGCATTGGATCATAGCCTTCTGAGACTTTTAAATGGACGAATTGGCCAGGCTCTGTCATTTCATGAACAAGCTCACCTTGAAGGGTGAGCTCGTAAATGTTATTTGCAATTTTATTTTGAGCGATTACTGTGCATAATTCCTGCTTGATCAAGATAGAACCGCCTCCCGAATTTGTTCTGGTTTATCCATCGCATCCGCGGAGAAATTCATAGATTCAATCACTCGAAGGATTGCTTCAGCCGTATCCAGTGAAGTTAGGCATGGCACGCCATTTTCAACAGATTCACGGCGGATTCGGAAGCCGTCCCGGGCTGGCTGTTTGCCTTTTGTTAACGTATTAATGACAAACTGTGCTTCGCCATTTCTAATTACATCCAGAAGGTTTTGCCCTTCAGAGCCGATCTTTCCGGTCACTTTAACAGGTATGCCGGCAGATTGAAGAAATAAAGCTGTTCCGCTTGTCGCCATTAGTCTGTAGCCTATAGACACGAAACGTTTTGCGAGCTGCAGGGCTTCTTCTTTATCTTTGTCCGCTACTGTCATAAGGACGGTTCCGAACGGCTGGATTTTCATTCCGGAAGCAACAAGACCTTTATAAAGGGCTTTTTCTAACGTTGTGTCTTTCCCCATAACTTCCCCGGTTGATTTCATTTCCGGCCCTAAAGTGATGTCCACTCTTCTCAGCTTGGCAAAGGAGAAGACCGGAACCTTTACAAACACGCCGCTTCTTTCTGGAAGAAGGCCTGATCCGTACCCCTGTTGGGCCAATGACTGTCCTAAAATAACCTTTGTAGCTATTTTGGCCATTGGTACATTTGTAATTTTGCTCAAGAAAGGCACCGTCCGGCTTGAGCGGGGATTAACTTCAAGCACATATACCTCTCCTTTAGCGATTACATACTGGATATTTAGAAGACCGATAATCCCCAGTCCTTTAGCCATCTTTTGCGTGTACTCAACCAGCTTTTTTTTAATTTCCTGTGAAATATTTTGCGGCGGATATACCGCGATTGAATCTCCAGAGTGGACGCCGGCTCTTTCAATATGCTCCATAATACCTGGGATAAGAACATTCTCGCCATCAGAAATCGCATCAACTTCAATTTCTTTTCCGGTCAAATAACGGTCTATTAATACCGGGTGCTCGGGATTTACTTTAACCGCATTTTCCATATAGTGAAGTAGCTCTTCTTCTTTGTACACAATCTCCATCGCTCTTCCGCCAAGTACATATGATGGACGAACCACCACAGGATAGCCGATTTCACTTGCTATTGTGACAGCCTGTTCCACTGATAAAGCTGTCTTTCCCTTTGGCATTGGAATATTCAATTCAGCAAGAGCTTGCTCGAATTTGTCACGGTCTTCTGCTCGATCAAGGTTCTCAAGGGAAGTTCCGAGAATTTTCACGCCTCTTTCTACCAGCTTTGCTGCCAGGTTGATGGCTGTCTGCCCGCCAAACTGTACAACCACTCCTTCAGGCTGCTCCAAATCAATAATATGCATTACATCTTCAATCGTCAGCGGTTCAAAGTAGAGCTTATCGGAAATACTGAAGTCTGTTGAAACCGTTTCAGGATTATTATTTATAATGATTGCTTCATAGCCTGCTTCCTTAATGGCCCATACTGCGTGAACTGTTGAGTAATCGAATTCTACTCCCTGGCCAATGCGGATTGGACCAGATCCGAGGACAACCACACTCTTGCGGTCTGTTACCAAAGATTCGTTTTCATCTTCATACGTTCCATAGAAGTATGGTGTTTCAGATTCAAACTCCGCAGCACACGTATCAACCATTTTGTAAACTGGAACGATATTATTGGATTTCCTCCAGCTGTATACTTCGATTTCTTTGACTCCCCAAAGCTTGGCGATTACCGAATCAGCAAATCCCATTTCTTTTGCCGCTTTTCCTGTTTCCTGGTCAAACGGCTTTTCTGCTAATACTTTCTCAAAGGCTATTATTTTACTAATCTTGTGCAGGAAGAACAGGTCAATCTTGCTCCACTCATGGATCGCATCAATTGTTACTCCCCTGCGAATGGCTTCCCCGATATAAAACAGGCGCTCGTCGCCTGCTTTTCTTATCCGTTTTTCAATCAATTCATCTGAAATTAGTTCAGCATCCTTTAGTTCAAGATGGTGGATATTTGCTTCAAGTGAGCGGACTGCTTTTAGTAAAGATTCTTCCAGCGTACGTCCGATCGCCATTACTTCTCCGGTTGCCTTCATCTGTGTTCCAAGAGTCCGGTTTGCAGATTCAAATTTATCAAACGGCCAGCGCGGAATTTTTGAAACGATATAATCCAAAGCCGGTTCGAAGCAGGCATATGTTTTTCCAGTAACAGGGTTCATCATTTCATCAAGTGTCAGTCCTACTGCAATCTTTGCTGCAAGCTTCGCAATCGGATAACCTGTAGCTTTTGATGCCAGTGCAGAGGAACGGCTGACACGTGGATTTACTTCTATGATGTAGTAATTGAAACTGTGTGGATCCAACGCGAGCTGAACATTACAGCCTCCTTCAATCTCTAATGCGCGAATAATTTTTAGTGAAGTGTTCCTCAGCAGCTGGTACTCGCGGTCACTGAGAGTCTGGCTTGGTGCTACAACAATTGAATCGCCTGTATGGATACCAACCGGATCAAAGTTTTCCATATTACAGACAACAATCGCATTGTCATTGGAATCTCTCATTACTTCATACTCTATTTCCTTGAATCCTGCAATGCTCTTTTCAAGAAGACATTGGGTAACAGGGCTGTTTTTCAAGCCGCTTGCAACAATTTCAATTAATTCTTCTTCATCATGGCAGATTCCCCCGCCGGTACCTCCGAGAGTGAAAGCAGGGCGAACAATTACCGGATACCCGATTTTATTTACAAATCCGAATGCTTCATCCAGGTTATGGATAATTTCACTTTCAGGTACAGGCTCGTCAAGCTCATTCATCAAATTGCGGAAAAGATCTCGGTCTTCTGCTTTTTGAATGGCAGATAATTTTGTTCCAAGAATCTCAACGCCGCATTCCTCCAAAACACCAGATTCAGCCAGCTCTACAGCCAGATTCAAGCCAGTTTGGCCACCCAGTGTCGGAACAAGCGCATCCGGACGCTCTTTCCGGATGATACGGCTGACAAATTCGAGGGTTAGCGGTTCTATGTACACCGCGTCAGCAATTTCCGTATCTGTCATAATCGTTGCCGGGTTTGAATTTACTAGGATTACGCGATAGCCTTCCTCTTTCAAAGCGATGCAGGCCTGTGTGCCCGCATAGTCAAACTCCGCTGCCTGGCCGATTACAATAGGCCCCGATCCGATTACTAAAATGCTTTTTATATCTGTACGCTTTGGCATGCTGCAGCACCTTCCTCTTTTTGTGTTTCAATCATTTGCAGGAATTGTTCAAATAACCCGTTTGCATCTTCTGGTCCTGGTGAAGCTTCCGGGTGGTATTGTACGGTAAAAGCTGGTACTTCTTTATGTTTCAGCCCTTCGATCGTTCCATCGTTTATCGCAATATGAGTAATTTCAAGCGGTGTGCCCGCTATTGAATTTTCTTCAACTGAATAACCATGGTTCTGTGAAGTTAAAGCTACTTTTCCAGTACTTAGATCTTTTACTGGATGATTAGAGCCCCGGTGGCCAAATTTCATTTTTTCTGTATTGGCACCGCACGCCAGTGCAAAAAGCTGATGGCCCAGGCAAATCCCGAAAATAGGCACATTACCTAATAGTTCCTTAATCATAGTGATGGCTTCCGGAACATCTTTCGGGTCCCCAGGTCCATTGGACAGCATGACACCGTCAGGGCTCAAGCTGAGAATTTCTTTAGCTGAAGTATTGTAAGGAACAACAATCACATCACAATCCCGCTTATTTAGTTCCCTTAAAATACCGTGCTTCATTCCGAAATCTACTAGGACAACCCTGCTGCCGCGCCCTGGGCTTGGATAAGATGTCTTAGTAGAAACCTGCTTTACCTGGTCGTTCCGCAGCATGGTTGCACGCAATTTTTCGATGATCGTTTCAGGGTTTTCATTAATGCTGCAGATAGCCCCTTTAAGCGTTCCATGCTGACGGATGATTCTTGTTAATTTTCTTGTATCGATTCCCGCAATACCCGGAATATTCTTCATCCTGAAATATTCGTTCAATGACTGCTCATTTCTCCAGTTGGAAGGATACTCGCTTGCTTCTTTTACAATAAACCCTGAAATCGCCGGAGAAATGGATTCAAAGTCATCCCGGTTGATTCCGTAGTTTCCGATTAATGGATAAGTAAGAGTAACAATTTGCCCGCAGTAGGAAGGGTCTGACAAAATTTCCTGATAACCTGTCATCCCTGTATTGAATACAATCTCTCCGATTGAATTCACATCACTTCCAAACGCTTTTCCGATAAAAATAGTTCCATCTTCCAGAATCAGCTGTTTTTTCATGCTTTTACACTCCTTCTGTTCCAGGCAATTTTTCCGTTAATCATTGTTAATACTGGCCAGCCTTTACAATCCCAGCCTGAGAATGGCGTATTTTTTCCTTTTGATAAAAACTGTGCAGGATTAATTTCTTCCTGATGGTTTAAGTCCAGAAGAACCAAGTCAGCCTCTGCTCCAGTTTCTATTCTTCCTGACTGAAGGCTGAATGCCTCTGCAGGTTTAACTGTTAAGTAATCGATCAGTTGCTTTAGTGTAAAAATTTCTTTCTCTACAAAATGGGTGTAAAGCAGCGGAAAGGCTGTTTCCAAGCCGACAATTCCGAAAGGCGCCAGCACCATGCCCTCCGCTTTATCCCCTGCTGTATGTGGAGCATGGTCGGTTGCGATAAAATCAATCGTCCCGTCCAGCAGCCCCTCGATTAAGGCGTCTCTATCTTCTGCACCTCTTAACGGCGGGTTCATTTTAAAGTTTGGATCCAGACCTGGAATGTCTTCGTCACAAAGCAGGAGGTGATGCGGGGTTACTTCCGCAGTGACCTTGATCCCCGCGCGCTTTGCATCTCTTACCACTCTTACAGATTCCTTCGTGCTGATGTGGCAGACATGATAATGGCAGCCGGCTGCTTCTGCAAGCAGGACATCCCTTGCAATTTGTACAGACTCACAGACGGAAGGAATACCGTTCAGCCCATGCTCTTTAGCAAAAACTCCATCATGTACAGAACCTTTGTTAATGAGGGTATTTTCTTCACAATGGGCGACAATCGGCATATTGATTTCTGCTGCTTGCTTCATAGCGTCAAGCATCATTGCTGCTGACTGAATTCCCACTCCATCGTCTGTAAAGGCAAATGCTCCAGCTTCTTTAAGTGCTCTAAAATCAGTTAATTCCTGACCAAGCTCACGGATCGTAATTGATGCATACGGCAGAACTTTGACAGCTGCTTTCTCCTCAATCCGCTTGTTCAATTTTTCAAGCTGTTCCTTCGTATCAGGAACCGGCCTTGTATTCGGCATCGCCGCAACAGTTGTAAAACCGCCTTTGGCAGCAGCCTTAGTCCCGGTTTCAATTGTCTCCTTCTTTTCTCCGCCCGGCTCGCGCAAGTGTATATGCAGGTCTATAAAGCCTGGAGCAACAAGTAAACCTTGTGCATCAATAATTTCCTGTGCTTCTCTTTTAATATTCGTGCCAATTTCGGCGATCTTTCCGGATTCTATGTAAATATCAGCTACTCGAAATTCCCCTTTATTAGTAAGCAACTGGCCATTTTTGATTAATGTTGACATAATTAGCTCCCCCTTCAATTTGTTCAATGGATCTTTTCAAAACTGCCATCCGGATGAATACTCCATTTTGCATCTGTTTGAAAATTCTGGAACGCTCGCATTCTACCAAACTATCTGCAATCTCTACGCCTCGATTTACCGGGGCAGGATGCATGATAATGCTTTTCGGCTTCATTTTTTTCTCACGTTCTTCTGTTAATCCGTAAGCAAGGTGATACTCCTCAGCAGTACGGTTTACTTTCGACTCGTGCCGTTCATGCTGGATTCTTAAAAGCATTACGACATCAGAGGTTTCGATGGCTGTGTTTATATCTTCATACACCCCATTTTCAAGCATTTCATCATCAAACCATTCATTAGGTCCTGAAAAAACAACTTTTGCTCCAAGCCGGACAAGTGCATCCGCATTGGATCTAGCCACCCGGCTATGTGAAATATCTCCAATAATTGCTACTTTTAAGCCTTCAAAAGTTCCGAATTCCTGCTTAATTGTCAGTAAATCAAGTAATGACTGTGTAGGATGGTGTCCGCATCCGTCTCCGGCATTCAAAATGGAAACCCCGCCTCTGCCTGTCAGTTCATCAAAGTATCGATCCTTGCTATGGCGGATGACAACTGCATGCACACCAATCGCTTCAAGTGTTTTGACCGTATCGTATAATGATTCACCCTTTGAAACACTTGAAGTGCTTACTTCAAAAGGGATAATATCCAGTCCAAGCCGTCTTTCTGCCACTTCAAAGCTGCATTTTGTTCTCGTACTATTTTCAAAAAAGAGGTTGGCGACAAAAACCTTGTTTTCAGGTGTCCATGTTCCGCCATTTAAAAAGTACTGCGCGTCACCCAGAATGTTATAAATTTCTTCTATCTCTAAATCTGAGGTAGTAAGCAAATGTTTCATATTTTCCCTCCTCTTTTATTTAAAAGCTTTTCAATAAGGCTCTTTGAAACTTGGGTGTTGATTTCCGCTGCAGGCACTCGCTTTCCGTGGGCTTCCATAAAAAAGCACCCTGCCAATTCGGTCAGGGTGCTGCAAAGTTGAGGCCACCTGGCATTTGGGTACACTGGTCCCGTTTAGCCAAATTGCCGCAAACACCCTTTTAAGTCTCTCTGGACCTAGTTAAAACGTGTTATGCTACATTAGTTTTTTTTTCGTTTTCACTTTCAAACATGTCATCTTTAGCTTCTTCTCTGCCTGGAAGAATCAGATTTAGGAGGACGCCGCTGATCGCAGCCAGGGCCATTCCTTCAAGTTTAAATTCCCAGATTTCAATATGCGCTCCGCCAATCCCCAGTACAAGGATGACTGATGCGATAACCAGGTTGCGGTTGTTTCCGAAGTCCACTTTGCTGTCAACAAGCATTCTTAAACCTGATGAAGCGATGATACCGAACAGCAGGATGGATACTCCGCCCATTACTGGTGTAGGAATGGAGCTGATTAGGGCTGTAACCTTACCGATGAATCCAAAGATTATCGCAATGACTGCGGCACCTGCCAGTACATAGACACTGTAGATTTTAGTGATGGCCAATACACCGATGTTTTCACCGTATGTTGTTTTTGGCGGTCCGCCGATTAATGCTGAAATCATAGTTCCTGTTCCGTCTGCAAGAATGGAACGGTGCAATCCAGGTTCCTTAATATAATCTTTTCCGACTACTTTTCCAAGTACAAGCTGATGGCCGATATGCTCTGAGATCGTTACTACTGCTACCGGAATCATTAGAAGTGCCAAATCAAACGTTACCCTTACTTCATAATCTGCAAAAGGAAACAAGAACTCAGGCATTTCAAACCAGGCTGCCTGCTGAACTAATGAGAAGTCGATTATGCCCATTGCCAGTGCATAAACATATCCAATGATGATTCCTGCCAGAATTGGCACCATGCTGAGCATGCCCTTTGCATAGATGGAGAAAATGATTGTAGCTGCCAGCGTTACAAGCGCTACCGAGAAATGCAGCATGCTGTATTCACCTGTTTCAGGGTTATTCATTGCCATGCCGACTGCTGTGCCTGCAAGTGCCAGCCCGATTACGATGATGACTGGGCCTACTACAATTGGCGGAAGCAGGTTCATGATCCAGCGATAGCCTGCTTTTTTAATGATTAATGCAACAGCTCCGTATACAAGGCCTGCCATGAAGCTTCCAATCATGGCTGCGCCCGGGCCGCCGGCTGCTTTTGCAGCGATGATTGGAGCGATAAAAGCGAAAGATGACCCGAGGTATGCCGGTACCTGCCATTTTGTAATGATTAGAAAGGCAATAGTTGCAAGTCCGCTGGAAATCAAGGCAATCGCGGGGTTCAACCCGACCAAGTATGGTACTAAAATGGTTGCTCCGAACATTGCGAATAAGTGCTGTAAGCTTAATGTCAGCCAGTGGGCCGGTGATGGGATGTCATTTATGTCTAAAATGGGTTTATTCATTCAAATCTCTCCTCTTTGTTTTATTAAAAAACCCTCTTTGCAAGTAAGGCGCAAAGAGGGTGAAAGAGGACAGCAAAAGACAGACCGCTTCTGCTGAGTTCCCCTTTGTCAGCCTCTCTGGACTGCATTTAAAAGGACTATTTATTTTTCGAATATGCTTACTTGATCGTTTTCATCTACTTCCTTTAGCTCAACTACGATTTTCTCTGAACTTGAAGTCGGTATGTTTTTACCTACATAATCAGCTCTTATTGGCAGCTCTCTATGTCCCCGGTCAACAAGGACAGCAAGCTGAATCTGCGAAGGTCTCCCGATATCAATCAGTGCATCAAGGGCAGCTCTAACCGTCCTTCCTGTATAAAGGACATCATCCACAAGGATTACCTTTTGATCATTGATATCCTTTTTGATATCAGAGCCTTTGACTAACGGTTCCTGATTTTCAGTTTTTTTAGTAAGATCATCTCTGTATAAAGTAATATCGAGTTCGCCAACTGCAATTTTTGCTCCTTCTATCTGTTCGATCCGTTCCGCTAAGCGGTTTGCCAGGTATATCCCCCTGGTCCGGATGCCAATCAGGATACAATTCTCGATTCCTTTGTTTTTCTCAATGATTTCATGGGCAATCCTTGTCAGTGCTCTCCTGATTGCTTGTTCGTCCAGGACAATTGCTTTTTGCTGCATTCTGATCACCTCTTTTATAATAAAAAAACCCTCTCACCGATACGGCGAGAGGGTAAACGAAGTCGTTTGCTGCAGAATGAGGATACAGTATCCTCCATTCCAATCCGTTTCCTTCCCAGCCTCACGGGACTGTTTTAAAGGACTTATTTAACTATAGTCATCTTATAGCACATATGGACAGTTGTCAACGATTATTTGCAAGATTATCTATGAGCTCTTGAAAATAAGAAGGAAGCGGTGCCTCAAATTCCAGATACTCTCCCGTCCTTGGGTGATCAAATCCCAGCACTCCCGCATGAAGGGCTTGTCCTCCAAGATCCAGGGTCTTCCTTGGCCCGTATTTTGGATCTCCTGCAAGCGGATAACCTATATATTTCATATGCACACGGATTTGATGGGTCCTGCCTGTTTCCAGCTGGCATTCAACAAGTGTGAAATCCTTAAAACGTTCGAGGACATGAAAATGGGTGACTGCATGTTTGCCATTGTCCACTACTGTCATGCTTTGACGATCCTTAGGGTCTCTGGCAATCGGTGCATCAATGGTTCCATAATCATGGGGAATAACTCCATGGACGATGGCACGGTATTTTCGTGTTACCGTTTTTTTCATAAGCTGGTTAACGAGGCTTTCATGAGCCAAATCGTTTTTGGCAACCATGAGAAGTCCTGAAGTATCTTTATCAATACGATGAACGATTCCAGGTCTCATAACACCATTTATCCCTGAAAGATCTTTGCAGTGGGCCATCAGGCCGTTTACAAGGGTGCCGGTTCCGTGCCCGGCTGCAGGATGGACTACCATTCCTTTAGGTTTATTCACAACAAGGACATCCTGGTCCTCATAATAAATATCCAAGTCCATTTCTTCAGGTACCACATCCAATTCTTCGGGATCAGGTATGGTGATCTCAATACGGTCATTCACCGTGCATTTATAATTTGTTTTCGGCTTTTGTCCATTTACAAGAACATAGCCATCCTTGATCCATTGCTGAACCTGGGTTCTTGACCACTCTGCATTTAGCGTGGATAGTACTTTATCTATTCTTTCTCCTGCCTGTTCCTCAGGAATGATGTGTTCCATTTTCTCCATAAGATTTCTCCTTCTTTGCTTCTCTCTCTTCAAGCAGCATCTGGATCATCAGCATGCCTACTCCAATCACCAATGCCGAGTCAGCAATATTGAAAACGGGGAAGTCATAGCCAAAAATATAGGTGTTTATAAAATCAACAACCTCTTTCCGATATACCCTGTCAATAAAGTTTCCAATCGCTCCGCCCAGCATTAATCCCAAAGAGACACCTAGAAGCATTTTGCCTTTAGCCGCTTTTTGAATGTAATAAATAATTCCAATGATGACAATGACGGTTATCACATAGAAAAACCACATTTGACCCTGCAGGATACCCCATGCAGCGCCACGGTTGCGGTGCGATGTAATATAGAGAAAGTCTTCAATAACCTTCACACTTTCCCCTAATTCGAAGTTCTTTACAATCAGCCATTTTGTCAGCTGGTCAAGAGCAATCACAAACAAAGCAATTATGTAATAAAACACAAAGGCAACCCCCATATCTCATATCATTACCTTTGCATTTTAGCACAAACTGAATAAAAAACACAGCACACGCTTAAACTCAATGATAGATCGATTTTCGGTAATAATTCCCGAGCTTGCTGCAATCCTCCATCGTTTTTAAGGTCGGTACCATTTCAAGCAAATCTGTTGGGAGCAGCTCACCGGAAATTTCACATTTCCCATAATCGCCATTTTCAATTTTTTTTAGCGTCTGCTCAATGTCATTCAGCTCTTCCAATAAAATTGGTTTAATCAAAGCTGAACTATTGCCTTCCATCAGTCTTTCCAATATTTCTTGTCTTGTATTACGGAGTTCTGAATAGAGCCCTTCTGCTTTTGCATCCATGCCTTTTTCCTCCGTTCTATTGGTGTTTCCTTTATTATTTCTCGGAGGCGTTTCCAGACACGGGCAAACTTTTAGCAAACGGCACAACATTTAACGAAGGTGGAATTATTTATTAAAACTCTTGGAACATTTCTCTAGGTATCATTTTTTCTTCCCTTTTATAAGGCTGAAGTAAAAATTCAAGCTTCCTTTTGTTCCCTTTCCTCACAGTTAAAGATAAAGTTCCGGCATGTATACTTTTTTGTTCCTTTTTTCGAACTTAAGGAAATTTTAAGCACGTAAGTTCCCCCTTCGTTCTTTCTCCGAATTAAAGACAAGATCCTGCACCCATGGACTTTTGTTTCCTTAACCCGCGCTTTAGATAAAGTCCTAGCAGCCTAAAATAAAACAGCCCCCTGAACCAGGGGACTGTTCAATTATTACGCCAAATGGCTATAGTTATTTTTTACAACATCAGCACAGCGAGGGCAAAGTGTATCGTAGCCTTCAGTCTGGCCAACTTCCGGTGTTACTGTCCAGCAGCGCTCGCATGTTTCACCTTCTGCTTTGGTAACAGCAATTGCGGTGTTTTCAAATTTCATTGCGTTTTCAGGAGCATCTTCCAGGCTGCCTGCTACTTCAAAGCCCGAAACGATAAAGAGCTGCTGAAGGTTTTCCTGGATAGAATCCAGTAGGTTTTTAGCATGATCGTTAACATAAAGAGTGACTTTTGCTGTCAGTGATTTACCGATAATCTTTTCATTGCGCGCTTCTTCCAATGCCTTTAAAACGTCATCGCGAAGCTTCATAAATGCCGTCCATTTTTCTTCAAGCTGCTTCGCATTTGGAAGCTCTTGATATTCCGGCATATCAGTTAATTGTACACTCTCTTCTTCCACATTTGGGATAAAGTTCCAAACTTCATCTGCTGTATGGGACAGAATTGGCGCTACAAGTTTTGTAAGAGCAATCAGGCTCTCATAAAGTACTGTTTGGATCGCACGGCGCTCTGCATTATCTTTTGCTTCAATGTAGAGAACATCTTTTGCAAAATCAAGATAAAACGCACTTAGATCCAATGTACAGAAATTATTGACTGCGTGGTAGATGCCCGCAAATTCATAGCGGTCATAAGACTCACGCACGCTCTTAATCAATTTATTAAGCTTAACAAGCATGAACTGATCAACTTCACGCAGATTTTCAAATGCAACTGAATCAGTTGCAGGATTAAAGTCAGCAAGATTTCCAAGCAAGAAACGGAAAGTGTTGCGGATCTTGCGGTACACTTCAGCAACCTGTTTCAAGATTGCATCGGAAACACGGACATCTGCCTGGTAATCAACAGACGCAACCCATAAACGAAGGATGTCAGCACCAAGCTGGTTCATAACTTTAGCCGGCACAACAACGTTGCCGATGGACTTACTCATTTTTCTGCCTTCGCCGTCCAGGGTAAAACCATGGCTTAGAACACCTTTATAAGGAGCTTTTCCTGTCACAGCAACTGCAGTCGATAACGAAGAGTTAAACCAACCACGGTACTGGTCAGATCCCTCAAGGTATAAGTCCGCAGGACGCTGAAGATCATCTCTTTCTAAAAGAACAGCCTGGTGGGAAGAACCAGAGTCAAACCAAACGTCCATGATATCCGTTTCTTTCGTAAATTGGCCGTTCGGGCTGCCAGGATGAGTGAACCCTTCAGGAAGCAATTCCTTAGCTTCTTTTTCAAACCAAATATTTGAACCATTTTCACGGAAAAGATTTGACACATGTTCGATTGTCTCATCTGTAATGATTTCTTCTCCACTTTCAGCATAAAAGACAGGAATTGGAACACCCCAGACGCGCTGACGGGAAATACACCAATCTCCGCCGTCGCGGACCATGTTGAACAGTCTCGTTTCACCCCATGCAGGATACCAATTCGTTTCCTTAACAGCTTCTAAAAGTTCATTGCGGAAATCCTTAATGGATGCAAACCATTGTGCTGTCGCACGGAAAATAACCGGCTTTTTTGTTCTCCAGTCATGCGGATAAGAGTGAGTAATGAATGTTAGCTTTAATAAAGCTCCAACTTCCTCAAGCTTTTCCGTAATTGGTTTGTTGGCTGCATCATAGAACAAGCCTTCAAAACCGGGAGCTTCATTTGTCATGTTTCCTTTATCATCTACCGGGCATAATACGTCCAATCCGTATTTCATACCAACATGGAAATCGTCTTCCCCATGGCCAGGAGCTGTGTGAACACAGCCAGTACCTGCATCTGTAGTTACATGCTCGCCCAGCATAACAAGGGAGTCACGCCCATAAAGGGGATGCTCAGCAATTACATGCTCTAGGTCGCTTCCTTTAATTGTTTTCACAACATTATGGTCTTCCCATTCGAACTCTTTTGCGACTGACGACAATAAATCTTCAGCAACAAGATATTTTTGGCCACTTGCTTCAGCAACAGCATAATTAAGCTCCGGATGAACAGAAATTCCAAGGTTGGCAGGAATCGTCCAAGGAGTTGTTGTCCAAATGATGATTTGCGTATCGTTATCCAAAACGTTCTTTCCATCTTTTACTTTAAATCCAACATAAATCGATGGTGAACGTTTATCTTTATATTCAATTTCAGCTTCAGCCAATGCAGATTCAGATGACGGAGACCAATAAACAGGCTTTTTACCCTTGTAAATGTAGCCCTTTTTAGCCATTTCTCCAAATACTTTAATTTGCTGTGCCTCATACTCAGGCTTCAACGTGATATAAGGGTTCTCCCAATCACCGCGTACACCCAGACGCTTAAATTGTCCCCGTTGGCTGTCAATTTGCTCATAAGCGTACTCTTCGCAAAGTTTACGGAATTCCGCAACACTCATTTCTTTTCTTTTTACCCCTTTATTTGTCAAAGCCTGCTCAATCGGCAAACCATGTGTATCCCATCCGGGAACATATGGGGCATTGTATCCGGTCATAGACTTGGAACGGACAATGAAATCCTTCAGGATTTTGTTCAGTGCATGGCCGATGTGAATATCGCCGTTTGCATATGGAGGGCCATCGTGCAGCACAAACATCGGACGGCCTTTTGTGCGTTCCTGTACCTTTTCATAAATATTCATTTCTTCCCATTTAGCCTGGACCTCAGGTTCGCGCTTTGGAAGATTCCCGCGCATCGGGAATTCTGTTTTTGGCATTAATAAACTATCTTTGTAATCCATTCCATTTTCCTCCTGTATAAAGTGAAACTTCAATCAGTGGGGGGTTCCTTCATCCCCATTGATTGTTAGTTGAACCAATCGGGCCTCTACGGTCAGTTGGACTCCCACTTATCCCCCTTCGATTTCTCTGTGTCTTGAAGCGGGATTCCTACCGCCCATTAGACTGCGACAAACTCATTAAATACCATGATTGCCAATGTTAGAGCAGATAAATCATTATAAAACACAAAAAACCCTCTCATCCCAAAAAGGGACGAGAAGGTTTTATTCTCCCGCGGTACCACCCTTGTAGACGGAATTACTCATTCCATCCGCTCAAAGCATTCTTAACGTGAATGATTCGCCTTGGCCTACTGGTTCTAAAGAATGTTCGGCAAGGAACTCAAGGGTGATTTTCCAATTTTCTGCTTATCCCCGGGCTTCCACCATCCCCGGCTCGCTAACAGAGTGCGCATGCACTTCTGCACTTAAGCTAAAAAAACTGTACTTTCCCTCTCATCGTTTATAATCATGGTATTTACTTTGTTATAAAAGTATATGCGATATCTAAAGCTTTCGTCAAGCCAGTGATTCTTCCTCTTCTTTTAATGATTTTAGGTCTGTAGAGTCAAGCTTATACTCCATTAAATGATCCCAATCATCGTTGTTCAGCATATCAAGCTGTGCTTCAACGAGCATTTTGAAACGGGTTCTGAATACTTTGGATTGTTTCTTCAGGTCTTCGATATCCAATGCGATTTTTCGTGCTTTCGATAATGACTCATTAACAATCCGGTCAGCATTCTTTTCCGCTTCTTTAATGATCAGCTTTGCCTCCTTATGTGCATTGCGCTTGACTTCTTCTGCAGCTTCCTGTGCCACCACAATGGATTTATTCAAAGTCTCTTCAATTGTTGTAAAGTGGCCAATGCGATCGTTAACTTCATTGAGTTTTTCTTCAAGTTCCTTTTTTTCCCTGATCAGGATTTCATAATCTTTAATGATTTGGTCGAGGAACTCATTTACTTCATCTTCATCATATCCGCGGAACCCTTTACTGAATTCCTTGTTATGAATATCTAACGGTGTTAATGGCATAGGTGCCACCTCCCAGATCTGTTGTTCTTATGTAAAAATTTGTCTGAGCCTGCTGGTTCCCTTTCATTATAACAGACTCCGCTATCTTTTGATTTATTTATTCGACAGCTTGCATCAAATTCCTGCATTATTATAAATTATTTTTGCCTTCCAGCGATAATTCTCCATTTATCCTTCTTGGTTTTCCCTTCAATCTCCATGATTTTGGAGCGCCCTTGTCCCCTGACTGAAATCATATCTCCTTCTTTG
This sequence comes from Cytobacillus sp. C11.1, assembly GCF_058145115.1. NCBI lineage: Bacteria > Bacillati > Bacillota > Bacilli > Caryophanales > Bacillaceae > Cytobacillus > Cytobacillus sp. C11.1. The sequence goes on from NZ_CM176935.1 coordinate 4,357,597, forward strand.
CATTCAAAGGAGGGGTTTTCAATTAATGTCCAATTGACTTTAACCAGCCCCTGCTGGATAAAAAGCTGTGATTTTTGCCTGGAGATACTGTATACCATTGAAATGACCGTATCAAGCCTTAAGGATGAGGATGTGACCGAGTATTCCCGCCACTCCTCGCTTGTCTGGATTGCTTTAGCAAAGGGATGCTTCCTTAGAGTAACGGAGGCTCTGCCGATGGTCTCCAGCTGCAGGCGAATATAGTCCTCCACTTCTTCAGATACAAAAAATTGGATCCTGTCGTTATCGAATAGAATATCACCGAATTTTCCCCGCTTTAATCCAAGAGACATCAGGCTGCCTAAAACCTGAGGATGCTCGAGTGTAACAAACTTTTTGGGATAGTCAACTTCAAATAAGCAGATTTGAAAATCTTCCTCATCTGTTTGGTAATAATCCGGTAATATAAAAGCCCTTTTCCTCTCCGAATTTGGTATACCTCCAAATAAATCACACTGTATTCCTGAATGCTGTCCTATGATGCTTTTAAGAATATACTGCTCCCTCGGATCAAGAAAATCGGTGAGCTTTGGAGCATATGTATTTTCTGCCTGATCCTTCCAATTGAGGACCTGGTCAATAAACTCTTTTTCTTCCGGACGGAAGTGCTGATAAATGCTCAATCAAATCCAAGCCTCCTTTTTACAAAATAAAAAAGGGCCTTATTAGCCCCCTTTTTATGCTTAAGCAATCCATTGATACAACTGGTGCAATCCTCCAGTAGCAAAACGCAGGACCAAAATGGCAACGATTGGTGAAATATCAATCATGCCAAGCGGAGGAATGATCTTACGGAATGGTTCAAGATATGGTTCGCAAATTCTGGCAAGAAACTGGCCAAAAGCTGACTCTCTCGCATTCGGAAACCAGGACAGCAGAATATAAATGATTAATGCCCATGAATAATAATAAATTGCTTGTGATAAGATTCCAAATAAAAATTCCATTGAGTGTTACCACCTCGTACTTTCGAATTCTTGTTCCTTCATCAATTGAGAGATGCTTCCTGAAACTTCCACATTATCAGGCGTACATAAGAAAATATCTGTTCCAACTTTTTGAATATCTCCGCCGATGGCATAAACAGTTCCGCTTAAAAAATCAACGATCCGTTTGGCCTGATCCTTATCGATTCTTTGCAGGTTCACCACAACGGCCCTTCTATTCTTTAACTGATCAGCAATATCCTGTGCTTCCGCATACATACGCGGCTCAACCAGAACTACTTTAGACGACTTCTGCACACTTTGCAGGCTGACGACATTTTGTTTTTGAACTGGCTGCTGCTGTTTCTGCGCCTGCTTTACCGGTTCTCTTTCTTCTTCGATGATTTCCTCTTCCTTATAGTCATATTCATCATCCAGGAAGAAAAATGTTTTAAATTTTGATTTTATACTCATTTTATTGAACCTCCTGATCCTTTTCGCCTACTAAAGCAGTTCCAATTCTCACCATGGTAGCCCCTTCTTCAATGGCGATGGCAAAATCGTTTGACATGCCCATGGAAAGCTCAGTGCATGGAGCAAAATCATAATTAAGGTCTCTCACCTCTGCTTGAAGGTCCTTCAGTTTTCGGAAACAGGAACGCAGCAGATCTTCATCAGAAGTAAATGGTGCCATCGTCATAAGCCCGATAATGTTCAGGTTCTTAAACTCTTCAAGGCTTGAAATGAATGCAGCTACATCTTCAGGATTAATTCCCTGTTTGGACTCTTCTCCTGAAACATTAACCTGAACAAAACAATTAATTTTTTTCGCTGCCCGTTTATCAATTTCCTTTGCAAGCGATATCCGATCCAGTGAATGGATAAAATCAACCTTATCAATAATGTTTTTTACCTTCCTGGTTTGAAGTGTACCGATAAAGTGCCAGGTCGGCTTGTCCTTTAAAACTTCCCACTTGGCAAGGAGTCCATCATCTCTGTTTTCTCCTAAATTCTCAATTCCAGCCACAAGAGCTTCTTGGGCTCTTTCTATTGAAACATATTTAGTAACAGCAATAACTGTAATTTCATCAGGATTACGCCCCGCTTTTTCGCACACTTCCAGAATGGCAGACTTTATTTGCTTTAAATTCTCTTCAACTTTCATTTAACCTCAGACTTCCTCCTTCCATCCGATAAAGCTCATCATTCTGCCAGTTCTCCCTTTATCTCTTCGATGGGAGAAGAAATAGTCCTTATGGCAGCTTGTACAATATTCCGTAATCAATATATTATCTTCTAAAATACCTGCATTCAAAAGAATTTGCTTGTTCAGCTTTTTCAAGTCCAGATGGTACTGATTGTCATTAATTAAATTATATGGCTTTATCTCGACATCTTCTAGTATTTTTTGCACTTTTGAAATGACACGATCATCAACAATGTAACAATTTTCGCATATGGAAGGCCCGATCACTGCTTGAACCTCACGTAAATCAATTCCTTCATTGCCGTAGAACTCGGCCATATTTTTGCCAATTCCCTCGACTGTACCCTTCCAGCCTGCATGGGCAATGCCAATCGCTCCTGTTTTTTCATGCAAAAAATAAAGCGGCACACAATCTGCATAACAAAGAGTTAATAGTACACCTGTATCATATGTAAAAAAACCGTCAGTGCCTTGAAATGAATCTTCATATACAAGTGCGCCCTTCCCCTGGTTTTCCTTGGATACCTTTTGGATTCTTACTTCGTGTGTTTGTTCAGCACCAACCCACCGATCTGGAGAAAAACCAAGCAAGCCAGCCACATGTTTCCGGTTTTGGCTGACCGCTTCATAGCTGTCTTTCACATGCAGCCCTACATTAAGGGCTTCAAACTCATTTTGGCTGCAGCCGCCATTCTTGGTTGTGAATCCGGCTGTTATATTAGGAAAACGATCTGTCCATTCTTTTATCACAAAATACTCTCTATTCTTTAAAGAAAATGGCTCCATATTTTTAACCCCATCTTATTTTTCTATAGTTTACCATACAGTCTGGACCGTTTACAGCTTTAACACCGCTTCTTTACGCTTCTTCCTCGATATGCTTCAGTTCAGTTGTATCTTTATAGCGAACCAATATGACATCCTCTCCGATTTTTAATATGTTTTTCCATGGAATAACAATATCCTCATCCTTGCCGAAAAAGCCTAATACTTTTCCTGCTCCGCCTATAACAACTGCTTCAATTTTGCCAGTGTTTATATTAATGTCAATATCACCTATGTTTCCAAGCTTTCTGCCATCCGCTACATTAACAACATCTTTCATCTGGAATTCAGATATTTTCACCATAGAGACTTCACTCCCAATTTTATGTTCTTATTAAATATATGTTTGCTGCTCTATGAAAAATGTTAGAAAAGGAGTGAAAAGAATAAAACCTTAAAGCCGGGAAAAGCAAAAAGCAGCCAAAATGGCTGCTCAGCTTTGAATATTTTTATTCATTTGTTTAATGGCGGCTTTTTCCAGTCTGGAGACCTGTGCCTGGGAAATGCCAATTTCCTCGGCCACTTCCATTTGGGTTTTCCCCTGGAAGAATCTCTTCCTTAGAATCAGCTTTTCTCTTTCATTCAGTCTCCGCATTCCTTCTTTTAATGCTATTTCCTCAATCCATTGAATATCCTTGTTTCGTTCATCGCTCAACTGATCCATCACGTAAATCGGGTCTCCTCCATCATTATAGATCGGTTCAAATAAGGAGACGGGATCTTGGATCGCATCCAATGCGAAAACAATTTCCTCATGCGGAACATCGAGCTCTTTGGCAATTTCTTCAGCGGTCGGTTCTCTTGAGGTTTTACTCATCAAGCGTTCTCGCACTTGCAGCGCTTTATAAGCAATATCCCTTAATGACCGGGATACGCGTATAGGGTTATTATCCCTCAGATATCTGCGGATTTCTCCAATAATCATTGGGACTGCATAGGTGGAAAACTTAACGTTTTGACTTAAATCAAAATTATCAATAGATTTCATGAGACCGATACAGCCGACCTGGAACAGGTCATCAACAAATTCGCCTCTGTTATTAAATCGCTGGATCACACTTAATACGAGACGCAAGTTGCCGTTGACGAGTTTTTCCCGTGCGGTTATATCCCCCTTATGCATTTGCTTGAAGAGCTCTCTCATTTCTTCGTTTTTTAAAACTGGAAGCTTTGAAGTATCAACACCGCAAATTTCTACTTTATTTCGAGTCAATCCATTTCCCTCCTCACAGGAGCTGCTGTACAAAAAACAGTATCTCCTTGAGCAGGAAAAATATGCACAGGCTATTATTGCTGCCGGATGGGCAAATGGCCAAAACATCATAAACACTAGGTTTTTCGCTTGCAAATTTTTGTAAAAAAATTATTAATAGGATTCCATAAAAACTGTTCTGAATTTTCTAGACCATCTTATTAAATTCCTTCTTCAACCTTTTAATAATCCTTTTTTCCAGGCGGGATATATAGGACTGGGAAATTCCCAGCATATCTGCCACGTCTTTTTGAGTTTTTTCTTCGCCTGATCCGAGACCGAACCTCAGCTCCATGATTTGCTTCTCCCTGTCTGAAAGCTGGTGTAAGGCTTTTAGGAGCAGCTTTTTATCAACATTGGCTTCCAAATCCTTGGTGATGATGTCATCCTCAGTGCCAAGGACATCGGAAAGTAGCAATTCATTCCCATCCCAATCTATATTTAATGGTTCATCGAAGGAGACTTCAGAGCGAATTTTATTATTTCTTCTTAAGTACATTAGAATCTCATTCTCAATACAGCGGGAAGCGTATGTAGCCAGCTTAATTTTTTTCTCAGGGTTAAAGGTATTAACCGCTTTAATCAGACCGATCGTTCCGATGCTGATCAAATCCTCAATATTAATGCCGGTGTTTTCGAACTTTCTGGCAATATAAACAACCAATCTGAGGTTTCTTTCAATTAGAATGGATCTTGCAGCTTTATCCCCTTTCGGAAGCTTGATAAGCAGCATTTCTTCTTCTTCCTTGCTGAGAGGAGGAGGGAGTGCTTCGCTGCCGCCTATATAATAAACTTCATCTGTTTTGATCCCCAGCTTAATTAATAATTTATACCAATAATAGGATAAGCGAAGTTTTAACTTTTTCATGAATTGTCCTCCTTCTAAATTATGTTTCTGCAGAGTATAGTATATTAACTTACCTTTGCATCCGGCTTTGTTTTACTTATGCCAGTAAGCATTTTAGGATGAACGATACATTGAAACGCATCGTCAGCGGACAGCTGCTGCATTGAAAAAGAGACCAATCCCCTTTCTGCTTCGATTATGTCATTTTCTTTTTCTATAACAATGCGATCAGGTTTAAAAGCAATGATAAGCTGATGTTCTTGTCCAACTACCTTGCAAGGAATAACCCTCATTTTATGCTCCCACTCTCCGCTGATTGATTCGTTGCCTAGTATTATTTCTTCAGGGTTTCCAGCAATTTTTATTATTTCCTCAGGAAATTGTTCAAGCCTGTCTTTAATCGAAATAAACATGACCGGCATCTTAGAAATAGGATCATACAGCTGGTTGCCGCTGTCAATCAGGCCTTTGAAACGATATTCTCGTTCATTAATAAAAATTTGAACTTGGACCAGGGAGTCATATTGGATTTTGGTTATTTCAATTCCTTCAATATTCCTTTTTGAAAAATGCCAGGCTAACGGAAAGCCCAGCAGTACGAACAGCCAGCTGATTGGGTCTCCAAATCCTTTAACACTTGCCAGCATAACAGAAGAAGATAGCTGGTAATCAAATTTCATAAAATAATGGATGCCAATTAAGGATCCCCCAATTAAAAATGTTGAAAAATAAAAGATCATAAGTCCTTTTAAAAAATAACGTAACCGCTTAAAGCCAAAAGCGGTAAGTACCATGGCAACAGAGAATAATAACTTTGTTATGGGGTGTCCAGAATAGGCATTTAATGGAGTAAAAACTAATAAAATAATAACCGAACCTATCAAGCCTCCCGCAAAAACTCTCCAGAGACGAACTTCCCTCTTTAAAATAATGGCTGTCAGATAAAGGAGAAGGCTATCAAACATAAAGTTTAATGCCCAGATAATATCCAAATATACCGCCAATTATCTTCCCCCTTAAAAAGCTAAGCACTCAAATAAACCATAGTGAAAACCTCCGAAATTCTGTGGAAGTTATGATGCTATGATTCTGTTAGAAAAAAGTATAGCGCATAACAGCAGATAAAGTGTGTCACTTTCTGTAAGCAAAACGATAGAAATTTTCCTATTTCCCTTCGGATTTTGTCAGTATTTTTCCTTTTTTAGCTCTTTAATTGTTTTCATTATTTTTTAATAGTGTGATGTACATCACATATTTTCTTTTTTATATGACCTATAATGACAGTGAAAATATAAAAAAGGAGTTTTGCTGTGATGCTAGACACAAAAAAAATAGAAATTATTAAAAGCACTGTACCTGTACTTGAAAAACATGGCGAAGATATCACTAAAACTTTTTATAAGCTAATGTTTACAAATCATCCTGAACTATTAAATATTTTTAACCATGCAAATCAAAAGCAGGGAAGGCAGCAGAAAGCGCTTGCTAACTCTGTTTATGCCGCTGCAAAATACATTGACAAGCTTGAGGTCATCCTGCCTGTTGTAACTCAGATTGCTCACAAGCACCGATCATTAGGAATTAAACCGGAGCATTATCCAATTGTTGGGGAGCATTTAATCCTTGCAATAAAAGAGGTTCTTAAAGAAGCAGCTACCGACGAAATCATTGAGGCATGGACAAAAGCATATGGAGTTATTGCTGATGCTTTTATCGGCTTGGAAAAGAACCTTTATGATGAAGCCAGCCAGAAACCAGGCGGCTGGGAGGACTTCAGAACGTTTACCGTTACAAAGAAAGTTAAGGAAAGCGATGTAATCACATCATTCTACTTCAGTCCAGTTGATGGCGGAGAAATTGCAGACTATCTGCCTGGCCAATATATTAGTGTGAAGCTAAATATACAAGGGGAAGAATATACACACATCCGTCAATACAGCCTATCTGACTCTCCAGAAAAATCGTATTATCGCATTTCTGTCAAGAAAGAAGAAGGCACCAATGAGAAGCCGGAAGGAAAGATATCAAACTATCTTCATAATGAAGTAAAGGAAGGCGATCAAATAGAAATAAGCGCACCAGCCGGAGAATTTGTTCTTGAACAGACTGACAAACCGATCGTTCTCCTTAGCGGCGGCGTTGGTATAACCCCTATGCTGAGTATGCTTCGCCACATTGATGCATCAGATTTGTCTAACGAAACTACCTTTATCCATGCCGCAATCAATGGAAATGTGCACGCTTTTGCTGAGGATATAAAAAATATAGAAGAAAACAATCAGTTAGTAAAAGCTTATTTCTGTTATGAAAAGCCTTCCGAAAAGGATAAGGAAGAGAAGACCTACGAAAAAGAAGGCTACATTACATCTGAATGGCTAAAAGGCATCGTATCCAATATGGATAGCCAGGTTTATATGTGCGGTCCTGTACCGTTTATGCAAGCTATGTACGAAGCATTGCTTGAAGCAGGTTTCAAAAAAGAAAATATCCGTTATGAATTCTTTGGTCCTTCAATGGCATTGAAAGAACCACAATCTGTATAAAGCAAAAAAGAGGGTGTCCCAAATGGGCACCCTCTTTTTTGCGGGACAATAGCTCTATAAAGTTGGCCTGTTGAATTCCGCTCCAATCAACTCACTGCTAAATAGCATAAAATAGTTTTTACAAATTTTTCTCGTAAAAAAACCACCTGGAATCAATAAATTCTGATTCCAGGTGGTTTTTTTAAGTCTATCATTATCTTCTGCGATTGCGGTTGCGGAGGAACGTTGGAATATCCAAAGCTTCTTCCGGCTGGTGAGACTGGCTGTTTCTAACAGGCTCCTGGGGAGCTTCCTCCCTTTTTTGCTCACGCTTGACCGTCCCCATGCTTGGTGCCGCTTTAGGCTGTCCAAATGAAGGTCTGGTTGGTTTAGGCTGGATAACTTCCTCGTTAAATCCGGTCGCAATAACTGTTACAACAATTTCATCCTTTAGGTTTTCATTAATAACAGAACCAAAAATCATGTTCACGTCCTGGTCTGATGCAGAAGCAACAATATCAGCAGCTTCCTGGACTTCATACAGGCTTAGATTGGATCCGCCTGTGATATTCATCAGAACCCCCTGAGCTCCGTCAATTGACGTTTCAAGCAATGGTGATGAAATGGCTTTTTTTGCCGCTTCAGCCGCGCGGTTTTCGCCTGCAGCAACACCAATCCCCATTAATGCAGATCCTTTATTCGACATAATCGTTTTTACATCTGCAAAATCCAGGTTGATTAGTCCAGGTACGGCAATTAAATCGGAAATACCCTGTACACCCTGTCGAAGAACATTATCCGCTTCGCGGAATGCTTCAAGCATCGGAGTGCTTTTATCAACGATTTCTAACAGCCTGTCATTAGGAATAACAATTAGGGTGTCCACTGCTTCTTTCATGGAAGCAATACCGCCGGCAGCCTGGGTAGAACGCTTTCTGCCTTCAAATGTAAATGGGCGGGTAACAACTCCAACTGTCAAGGCGCCTAAATCACGGGCGATTTGGGCAATTACTGGGGCGGCCCCTGTTCCAGTTCCGCCTCCCATTCCGGCGGTAACAAATACCATATCTGCGCCTTTTAAAGCTTCTTCAACCTGCTCCTTGCTTTCTTCGGCTGCTTTTTTGCCTACTTCAGGGTTTGCACCTGCACCAAGACCTCTTGTAAGCTTTCCGCCAATTTGCATTTTCACCTCTGCTTTTGACAGGTTCAGCGCCTGAGCATCTGTGTTGACTGCAATAAACTCGACTCCCTGCACACCGTGCTCAATCATTCTATTTACTGCATTGTTACCGCCGCCTCCAACGCCGATTACTTTTATCGTTGCTAATGAATCTAAATTCGTATCAAATTCCAACATGACTAATCCTCCTAATTCGTCGATATTCCTAAGAACACCTTTTTCTGATTCGCTTTTTAATTTGCACTATGAATGAGGCTTTGCTCCCTATTTCTCAGTGCTTGTCTTTTTTGATGATAGCCCAATGGCTGGTTATTCCGTTTCCAAAACCCGTGCGAATCAAATCAAGTTATTCGAAAAAGTATCCGAGGAACTTTTTAACTCTTGATGTGATTTTTTCTTCCGGCTGTTTTTCCGGCTTTGTTTTTGGTTGCGGTTGTTGTTTTTGAACTCGTTTCTCTTTTGCTTCAGGAACTGTTACTGGCTGCTCCATTCTTCTGCCCTGTATCTTGGCATTCTTGTAAGCAAACTTGATCAGTCCGACAGCTGTAGTGTACTGGGGTTCCCTTACACCAATATAATCAGGGATTGCTATGCGTACCCTATTTTGGAACACGACCTGTGCCAATTCAAGTATTCCCTGGGTATTCGCTACGCCCCCGCTAAGGACATAGCCCCCTGGAAGATCCTTTGCTCCAAGGCGCTTCACCTCATGCTGGATAAGGTCAAATATCTCTTCCATTCTCGCCTCAATAATGTCCGATATTTCAAGCTGATTAAATTGCTGATGCTGGTCACTGCCAATAATCGGAACACTGAATACTTCATCTTCGGATGCATGGTCATAGAATGCATAACCATGCTTAGTCTTAATATTTTCTGCATCTTCTGTAGATGTGCGAAGGCCAATTGATAAATCTTTTGTTATATGGTCCCCGCCCACTGGGAGGACACTGGTTGCCTTCAATACTCCATTTTCAAACAAAGCGATTGTTGTAGAACCCCCGCCAATGTCAACAAGTGCCACTCCTAGGTTCTTTTCATCTTTCGATAGTGCAAAAGCACCTGCTGCCAGCGGCTGAAGCGTAATATCCATAATTTCAAGGCCAGCACGTTCTACACAGCGCAGTGTGTTATGTAATATTGTTTTGGACCCGGTAATAATAGTGCCCTCCATTTCAAGGCGCACACCAATCATTCCGCGGGGATCGCTAATCTCGTCCAATCCGTCAACAATGAACTGTTTTGGGATGACATCAATGATATCCCTTTCAGGAGGGATAGATACGACCTGTGCCGCATCAATAACTCTAGCAACATCCTCGTCTGTAATTTCCCTGTTTTCGCTGGAAACTGCTACAACTCCATGTGATGGCTGAAGCATAACATGATTGCCGGTAATTCCTACAATCACATTTTTAATCTCCATTCCTATCATTCTCTCAGCCTGTTCTATTGCCTTTTTAATAGAATGAACGGTTTCGTCTATATCAACAATGGAGCCTTTGCGTAACCCTTCTGACTGCACATTGCCCACACCAATAATATTTAAAGAGTCATTGACCATTTCCCCAATGATTACTTTCACACTGGATGTACCGATGTCAAGACTAACATATATTTCATTGCTGTTCATTCTCTGGCACCTCCTTTTGTATTCCAATTATTGAACAACAATCATCTTTTTGTTGTTTGTGCAAATTAAGTAGTTTATCTATAAAATTATTCGTCAAAACTAATATATTCCCTTTTTTAAATATCAATTTTTTTCTGTTTTTTCGTGGTTTTGGGACCATTTTGCGATTAGAATACGCCTAATTACCGCAATATTTTGGAAAAGCCTGACTCCAAACGCAAAAACGGCTGCTAAATACAAGTCTACACCAAGATGAACACCCAGAAAAGCTAAACTTGCTGCGAGCAAAATATTGAAAAAGAATCCGGATACAAAAACTTTTTCATCATAGATATTTTGAAGCTGTGCCCGAATTCCTCCGAATAGAGTGTCCAGCGCAGCAAGGACAGCAATGGATAAGTAATTTGAGTATTCATCGGGGATTTTTATATCCGTCAATAGACCAAGTATTACCCCTATGATTAATCCTAAAATAGGAAGCCACATTATGAATTGCCTCCTTCTTCAGGTTTCACAGGCTCCATATATCTGATTCTGAGTGCATCGTCATAAGCCGGAATGGTGACAGGTCCTTCAGGTATATGGACCTTTACCCGCAGATTATCTATGAAAAATTCCTCTGCCGATTTTGATACTTGCATTCTGTTAAACAGCTTCTCGGCTGACTGAGCGTTCTCTGTTATTACTTTGATTTCAATGGGCAGCCGGTTGAGTGCATATCCGTCAACCATTGTTTCCCTGTTAATATCACGGATAACAGTAGTGTTAATGACCCGCCTCCCATCAATAGAAATATGCTGGGCATCATACATATTCAGCTCATTAACTAGCCTTTTCAGTAAATCAGGCGAGACAGACTCGACTTGTTTACCAAGAAGAAGCTCCTCATAAACCGGTTCAATGGTCAAAATAATCCCCGGTCCTGTCACTTCACTTAATCCGGCTTCCATTCTTAATTCCTCCAGCGTTTCACGCAGCACTTGTTCCTTGCTTTGTTTGCGCTTTGTTTCATACTGGGCAATCTTCTCTTCGTTTGAACTTATCTCGCGAAGGAGCTTCAATTGCAATTCCTTTTCTTTTAGCAAATCTTCTCTTAACTGCCATGTATCCCTTGTATCACGAACTACAGGTTCTTTTACAGTTTGAAATTGTATGGCAATCATAAAGCCAATGACTACCGTAATAAAAGTAAAGCTGAGTTTCTTTTTGCTGTCCACTTTAATTCCACCTTACTTTCCAGTATAGATCCTTTTGTGGACACATCGTTAAATCAAAAGGGAAGAATATTGAATTGGTCGGCTTTAAGTTCCCAGTAACGGTTCCATGATAATTTCAGCTTTTTTTTCCAATGTGAACTTGATGTTTTCTTCTACCAATGTATCCTTAACTCCGCCTGTTAAATTCAGAGCTGACGAAAGGACATCCGCATCACCAATAGCCGTGATGACAAAAGGTGCAGGATGCTGGTAGCCGTCTACTTCAATTACAGGCCCATTGCAAACTACATAAGAGCTGTGGGATAGTCTCTGACCGTTAATGGAGACTGCAGCAGCTCCGGAAATATATAGTTCATTAACGACTTTAAATACATGGTGTTCATGAACAATATAATTATTGATGTTTTCCTCATCTGGATTATAGTCTCCATCTGCAAGGGTAACCTCTACACCCTCACCCTTTACTTTTACTTTACCGAGGTGCATCCTGTATTTCTCAGCATCCTCAGCAAGGTTAAAATAGATCTGGGCTTCCTGGGACAGCTCTCTTTCAATTTCCAGGACATTTTCCTGCTTCTGATTCAGTTCCTTCTGAAGCGCCCTGTTTTTTTCCTCCAGTTCAACCAGCTGATTTCGAAGTTCCAAATCTCTTTCCCATTGCTTTCCCGTCAGACCGGTTCTTTCATTTTCCCCCTGGGTAAGATGGTAGGAAAAGGCCATCATATAACCCAGTACCAGAAAGACCAATGAGAAAATGACGTGATTACCCTTCACCTTCAGTTTCTTCTTCAACCTTTTCAGCTCCCTTTGTTTCATAAGCTTTAAAATAAGAGCCTACTTCCAAGTCAATGATGCCTTTTTTTTCAGGGTCCAGCTGGCTTATAATAGAAGGATAATGTGCCATTTTTTCTGAAAAACTTCTTAAAGTTGCACTAACCTCAAAACCATCATTCATATATAGAGTAATATGAAAAGAATCAGTTTCTTTAGGAGTATGCTGTATCTCGGATATGGAATTTAAAACTTCTTCAGGCAAGGTCTCCAGTTCCCCAATCATCATGTCGAGTATATCCCCTTCTGAAAATCCGCCAAGGATAGGAGCGTTAACAGGAATCTCGGCTACCTTTACATCCTTTAAAATTTCCCCATTCTCCAACACAGGCAAATAATGTTTCTCTTTTGTTATGTAGGCAATGCGCTTTAGTTCATCCACCTTAATGGCAATTGTGTGAGGTAAATGAATTTTCACATCGGAAGATTTAATTTCAGGCAACTCTTTAAGCTTACCCTCGATAACCTCTTCTTCAACCTTCCAAATATTTGTTTTTTCAGTAACACCGCTAATTTGTATTATTTCTTCTTTATCATAAATTGAATTTCCGGATACCCTGATTTGTTTAATGTGGCTTAAGGGCGATTGAAAGTAAATAACTAAAACAATGAGCGAAAAGAAAAGCAGAAGCAAAAAAATGAGCCTTCTATTCGCTTTTTTACGCCTCTGCTGTTTCAGCTTTGGTATTCGATCCTCAAGCGAAACAACCTTACTTTTCTCCACTTTAAATTCACCCCACATAGAAAAGCGCAGGGCTTCCGCCCAATAGAGTTACACAGACTATCAGTCCCCTTCCGAAAGCTAATGCATTCGGCAGAGGGATGTTGTTTCGCTGCAGCAGTCCTGCATCGCGTCTGCTGTACCCTGATTCTCCCAAAAGCAGCCGCTTTTGGCCGTGCGCTGAAAATGGTGTTGCAGCCTGCCTGCCCCGTGATAATCAAGGCCTAGAGCCGATGGCGCCTGGATAGACAATATTTAGGATGCTATTATATTTCCATTACCCCAAAGCGGTTTGCCGTACTTTGGAGCCAGGCAGTGCTTTGCATCTAAAGATAATTTCTTAGAAAATAAGAAAAACGAATACACGGGTCGCCGTTCCCCTGATAACACCCTACCGAATGGCTTGTCCAGTTTTACTGCATAAAGATAAATAGGGAGGAGAACGGCATGCTTTTCATGCCGTTTCAATAAAAAAATAAATTGATTTGCACGTCTAAGAAATTATTATATCACAATAAATGGAATTCGTAAGGTATTATTCCCCGTTACTTTCGGCCGATTATTTCTACTTCAGTTTCCATTTTCACACCATACAAATCAAATATTGTTTCCTTGACATGCTGGATTAAAGCAAGCACATCTTCAGCTCTTGCATCTCCTGCATTTACAATAAAATTCCCGTGCATATCGGATATCTGTGCTCCGCCTATTGAATGGCCCTTCAAACCTGCTTTTTCAATCAGCTGGCCAGCATAGTCAGGCAGAGGGTTTCGGAAAATGCTGCCCGCACATGGGTAGTTCCATGGCTGGGTCTCCTTGCGGTAGTCCTTATTTTTTTGCATTGCAGAAGAAATCAGTTCCCTATCTCCCTCTGTCAGCTGAAACACAGCTTCAGCTACGATTCCAGGCCGTTTTTTCTGAAGGACCGATGTTCTATAGGAAAACTCCATTTCTTCATTTGATAGCCATTCCATCTTCCCATCCTCGAATAGAATATGGGCCTTGGTTAATATTTGGGAAATATCAGACCCATGAGCACCTGCGTTCATATAAACGGCACCTCCGATAGAACCTGGAATACCGCTTGCGAATTCAAGGCCTGATAAACCTTTTTTGCTTATGATCGTTGAAAGGGCAACTAAGGAATAACCTCCCCCTGCCTTTAACTCCGTACCATTTAGTTCCATTTCATCCATGCCTCGGCCAAGCTTAATAACTGCCCCTTCAATGCCGCCATCGGAAACAAGCAAATTTGAGCCTCTTCCAATTGCAGTCCATTTCACTTTATACTGACGGATCTGTTCCATCGTTTTTGCAAGGTTTTCTATGGATGAAGGCTCTATAAACAAATCGGCAGGACCGCCAATTTTCATAGTTGTATGATTGGCCATTGGCTCGTTTTCTTTGATTGTGCCAATATTCAAATCTCTAAGCTTGCTGATAAATTCGTCCATATATACCTCCCTTTCTCTTTATTGCACTTAAATTTATTTATTCTATGCATATGTGGCCTTCAAGGCTACTTTTGCTTGCTGGAAACCAATTCCGCCATTATACCGTATAGCCTTTTTGCCGCGTCAGGGATTCCTAAATTGCTGGAAGCCTTCTTCATATCATTCATTTTATTTGGATTAAGTATAATTTTGTCAATGTTATCAATGAGTTTCTTGCCTGTTAACTCTTTTTCGAGGAGCAGCTCTGCAGCTCCATGGTCGCTTAATGCCCTCGCGTTCTTTTCCTGGTGGTTGTTTGTCACATACGGGCTTGGGATTAAAATGCTGGGTATGCCCAATGAAGTGATTTCGGCCAATGTTGTAGCACCTGCACGGGAAACCACAGATCAGCACCCGCAAGAACTTCCGGCATATTATGGATGAATGGCTTGATAATTACATTTTCCGGACTGCCGACCAGTTCAACCTCTTTCCTGACATCCTCGTAGTGAACATCACCGGTAATATATAAAACCTGGTAAGGCTTTTCTCCAAGCTCAGCAAGTGTCTTTATAACCGCATCGTTTATTGGCCTAGCCCCCCTGCTTCCTCCAAAAATCAGAACAGCGGGCGTGCCGGTCTTCAAACCTGCGGATAGCCTTCCCTTGATTCCATCCTGCCCCAGTACTTCAGAAGCACGAGGATTGCCTGTTAAAATAGTTTTATTATCCGGAAAAAATACTTTTGCTTCTTCAAAACAGACTGCAATGCGATCTACATATCTGCTAAGAAACTTATTGGTTAATCCCGGAACACTGTTTTGTTCATGTATGACTGTCGGTATGCCGAGCTTTGCTGCAGCATAAACCACAGGGCCGCATACATATCCGCCCGTTCCAATCACAATGTCTGCTTTGAAGTCTTTTAGCATTTTTTTGCTTTCACGGACTCCCTTTAAAAACCTTAACACTGTTTTTACATTTTCTAAAGAAATCTTCCTCTTAAAACCGGTTATATGTATAGACTTAAAAGGTATGTCTTCACGTTTGACTATCGTATTTTCCAATCCTTTTTCAGTGCCTATATATAGAAATTCGGCATCTTTATGTTCTTTTTGAATTTCTCTTATGAGCGCAAGGGCCGGATATATATGTCCGCCAGTTCCCCGCCGCTAACCGCTATTTTCATTCTTTCACCTCTTAAAAGAGTCTTATTAAAAGACTCTGTTAAAACTTTCCTGTTCATTTCCGCTTCATTTACTCAGCGAACTGCCGGGACTCCCTTTGATACGCTCCTCCCGCAGAACTTAAATATACGTCTCTGATTTACACCGCACGAAGGAAATGCATGTGCATTTTCGGGGACCTTGTACATTCTGCTCCAAACAAATGGGTGTCAAAATCACCATTTTGGTTTAAAACAGCCTATAAAAAAGAAAAAGTTCGTTTTCAAACTAGGACTAATGTCCATCAGTGCTCTTTTCTTTTTCCGAGATAATTGTCCAACGTTTGAGTGAGCACTCTTCCTGTGGAAAAAACCACTCCCCCGCTTTACCCTATTCTACTATATTTAAAACGAATAGATAGGAACGGACACCATAATGTTAAAGAATTGTAATAATGCGAGCCTTTCATTGTCAATTAAATCATAAAGCCCGGAAAAGTTTTTTCCATTTTTTTCAACTCCAAAAAAGAAACCCTGTATGACAGGGTTTCACAAATAATGCGTCTTCAAAACAACTGCTAGTATCGTGCATAACGGCTTATATTTAATAGAACCCCGATAGCCATAAGCATTAAAGTTAATGACGAGCCTCCATAACTCAAAAAAGGAAGTGTAATGCCGGTAACGGGCATTAAGCCGGTGACAACCCCTATATTTATCATTACCTGAATGGCAACCATGGCGATTATCCCTACAGCCAAAAAACTTCCGTAAAGGTCAGGTGCACCCAATGCAATCCTGATCCCACGCCATAAAAGCAGCGCGAATAATAATATAACAAATGACCCGCCGATAAAACCCAGCTCTTCAGCTAAAATAGCAAATATAAAGTCCGTTTGCGGCTCCGGAAGATAGAAAAACTTTTGTCTGCTTTGGCCAAGCCCCAAACCGAACAATCCACCCGGGCCGATGGCATAAAGAGATTGGATAATCTGGAATCCGCTGCCCAATGGATCTTCCCATGGATCAAGGAAAGATGTAATCCTCTTTATTCTGTAAGGAGCCGACAAAACCAGCGCAACAAACCCCGCCAAACCAGCGACACCAAACCATACAAAATGGCTGATTCTGGCTCCTGCGATAAAGATCATAACCACACAAGTCCCAACCATTACAGTTCCTGTCCCTAAGTCAGGCTGAAGCATGATTAAACCGAATGCCAAAAAGACAAGGCCTAAAGATGGAACAAGCCCTTTTCTGAAAGATGTAATGAGCTTCTGCTTTTCGGATAGGAACTTTGCCATAAAGACGATCATGGCAAGCTTCATAAATTCGGAAGGCTGCACAGAAAATGCGCCAACTCCAATCCAGCTTCTGGAACCATTTCGCACATTGCCAATTCCCGGGATTAATACCAGCAGCAGAAGCACAAAACAAACTATTATTAACACTTTGGCCCATGTTCTCCACGTCCAGTAATCCACATTCATAATAAAAAACATGGCAATGATGCCAACACCTGCAAAAAGCATCTGCCTTTTAGCAAAGAAAAAGGAATCATCAAATTTATAGTCTGCCCATATCGCACTTGCGCTATAAACCATGGTCAAGCCTACAGCAAGCAGCATAAACGTGACAATCATTAAGATAACGTCGGGAGTGGTTCTTTTTGTCGGCAACACAATACACCTCGAATGCAAGTTTTAGGGCTGATCAAGTAAGCAAGTCCCAGCGGCAGGTTGGGCCCTCCAGGCGTTTTTTGCTTATCCGATTATAAAGCTCTAAATGTGCCGCGAAGCAGATGTATGCCTAAGCTGTTCTTTTCTCTAGTCCCGCAGACAAGCCCTTATTTAAGCTTATGCACCGCATCTATAAACATGTCTCCCCGAACCTCAAAAGTTTTATATTGGTCCCAGCTTGCACATGCCGGAGAAAGCAGAATGACATCTCCAGGCTCAGAAAGCTTAAAGGCAGAAGGTACGGCTTTTTCAACATTATCGACACGCTCGATTGTTTTTATTCCGGCTTCCAAAGCCGCCTTCTCAATCTTTTCTGCTGTTTGTCCAAAAGTAACTAGAGCTTTAACCCGTTTTAAAGATGGGATTAACTCATCAAAACTATTTCCTCGGTCAAGTCCTCCCGCCAGAAGAATGACAGGATCGCTGAAAGCTGCTACTGCATTTTTCGTTGCCAAAATATTAGTTGCTTTTGAATCATTATAAAATTTTCTGCTCTGGTATTCAGCCACATATTGCAAACGGTGTTTTACACCTGCAAATGTACTTAAAACACTAATAATTGCTTCATTTCCAACCCCGGTCAGCTTGGCTGCAGCCACCGAGGATAGTATATTCTCAAGGTTATGCGCTCCCGGCAAGGTGACATCTTTTCTTTCCATCACCTTTTCGCCATTGAAGCAAATCCATCCATCTTTAACATAAGCGCCTTCAGAAAGCTCTTTTAATGTTGAAAAAGGGATAATCTTTGCCTTGGATCCTGCTGCAGCTTCCATAACCTCCTGTTGGTCGGCATTAACTATTAAATAATCATTGCTTGTCTGGTTCATCGTAATATTCGCTTTGGCAGCATGATACTCTTCTCTTGTTCCATGGTAGTCCAAATGGGCATCATAAAGATTTGTCAATATGGCAATACGCGGCCTGAACTCCCTTATTCCCATGAGCTGAAAGGATGATAGTTCAATAACGATATAATTCTCTTCAGAAGCTTCCTGGGCAACCTCTGACGCAACAGTACCGATATTGCCGGCAATCAGCGGTTTTTTGCTGCCTGCCTGAAGCATTTCAAATACCAGTGTAGTTGTCGTGGTTTTTCCATTTGTACCCGTAATGCCAATAAAAGGAGCTTCAGATACCTGATAGGCAAGCTCTACTTCTGTAATAACAGGAATACCTTTTTCCTGCGCCCCTATAATCATTGGATTATGGTATGGAATTCCAGGATTTTTAACTATTAGCTCAAAGCCTTCTTCTAGCAGTTCAATTGGATGGCCTCCACAAATAACAGTAATTCCCTGCTCAAGCAGCCCCTGGGCTTCAGGGTTTTCCGCCAAAGGCTTAAAATCATTTACCGTAACAAATGCTCCTAGTTTATGTAAAAGGGAGGCTGCCCCCACTCCGCTTTTTGCCAGCCCCAATACTAATATTTTTTTATGTCGATAACGATTGATTTCCTTCACTTACACCCACACCTCAATATAGATTCCGAGAATTGCAAACAGAAGGCCAACAGTCCAGAAGGTTACAACAACCCGCCATTCAGACCACCCTACCAGTTCATAATGATGATGGAGCGGGCTCATTCGAAAAATTCGCTTCCCGGTCGTTTTAAAAGATGCTACCTGAAGAATAACTGACAGCGTTTCTATAACAAAAACACCGCCAATAATAATTAATACGATTTCCAGCTTTGTGAGTATGGCAATCGTTGCAATTGCCCCACCTAAAGCCAGCGAGCCTGTATCCCCCATAAATACCTTAGCAGGGTGGGCATTAAATACAAGAAAGCCCAAGACAGCTCCAACAACTGCAACGGAAAAAATCGATATTTCAAATTGCGATTGGTTCCAGGCCAATACTGCAAAAGCCCCAAAAGCAATAGCCGCGGTGCCTGAAACAAGACCATCAAGGCCATCCGTAAGGTTTACTGCATTAGAGAACCCTACAAGCCAGAAAATAATAAAGAATACATACCACCAGCCTAAATCAAAAGAAAGGTCTGTGAGCGGGATATGTACTTCAGTGGAAAAATCATTTTGCTTGAAAACAAAATAAAATATAACTGAAATAATGATTTGGCCCAAAAGTTTTTGCTTAGAGGTAAGACCTAAGTTCCGCTTCATGGCTACCTTGATAAAGTCATCCAGGAACCCAAGAAGCCCAAAGCCCAAAGTAACCAATAATAATAAATAGGTTTTAACGGTAGGCTCGGCAAATTTCCCTGTCATCAGCAGGGTTGTTGCAGTAATTGAGAGGAGGATCATAATTCCCCCCATCGTAGGTGTACCCGTTTTTTTCTGATGGGATTTTGGTCCCTCCTCACGAATACTTTGCCCGAATTTTAATCTTCTCAAGAAGGGAATAAAAATGGGAGAAAGCAATACTGTTATTAAGAATCCAGCTAAAATTGTGAAAAAAACTACTTGCTCCATCATATTATCCCCTCCTTTCGTTCTTGGCATTTCTGGCAGCTTCATTTAATTTTTCAGCCATCACAGCAATATCATATGTTGCTTCGTTTTCATTAAGACTTTTTTCATCTAAAAAAAGGAAATTTGTTGTGTTGATCGTTTCATCTGCGTTGCTTAATATTTCTATATATGATTCCATGATATCCTTTAAGCCTTTCGTTAAGTCATTTGTATAAAAAACAGGAAAATGATTAGGTGTATATGCCGGTACCTCGTCCTTCTCATTCCAAAGGGCAGCCACTGCCCCATTTTTAATCGCATCTTTCAGATTGCCTGATTCTTCTATAGGGAGATAGATTCCTTTCGGCTGTACGATCGATGAGGAAGCAGCTACCGTATGAAATTGCAGCTCATTGTCCTTTATCCCTGTTGTATTTGGAAACAATTTCGCTAAATCACCATACGTTAAATACATTTTATCGCTCCTCTATCGCCTCTTTAGCAACTAACCGGTCATCAAAGTCAAAAACCTGATTCCCGATAATCTGATATGTTTCATGTCCTTTGCCGGCTATCAATATAACATCGCCTTCACAAGCATTTCTTACCGCATAGTGAATAGCCTTTTTCCGGTCGACAATCGTCTTATATTTTTCGCCCTTCGCTCCCTCTTCCATATCCCTTAAAATCTGGAGGGGATCTCGCTACGCGGGTTATCTGAAGTAAATATTGGGTCAGTACTGTATTGGCATGCAATTTCAGCCATAAGTGGCCTTTTGGAGCGGTCTCTGTCCCCACCGCAGCCGACAACTGCAAAAATCCTTTTCTGGGCAAATTGCTTTACAGTTTCCAAAGCATTCTTCAGACTGTCAGGAGTATGCGAATAGTCGACTATTACAGAGAAATTCTGGCCTGCATCTACCGTTTCAAACCTGCCGGAAACACCTTTTACTTCCTCGACGGATTCAATGATTTCCGTTATCGGTATTCCTGAGGCAACTCCTGCTCCTATACTGGCAAGTACATTATATACGCTAAACTTCCCTATCATTTTAAGTGATACTTTATGCCTCCCGAATGGGCTGGATAAATCAAAGGCCGTACCTGCCGAGGTCATTTCAATATTGACTGCACGAAGGTCTGCTTCATGATCAATTCCGTATGACAGCACATGTGCTGCAGTGGACTTTTCATACTCGGCAGAAGCCGGGTCATCCGCATTTAATATCGCATACTTGGGCCTTTCATGGTTAAAGGCACTTCCCAGCTGGGCAAAAAGCAGCCCCTTCGCCCTGCGGTATTCATCCATTGTTTTATGATAATCAAGGTGATCCTGAGTCAAGTTAGTAAACACAGCTACATCAAAATCACAGCCATGGACACGCCCCTCATCCAGCGCATGGGATGAAACTTCCATAACAGCGGAGTCCACGCCAGAAACTGCCATTTTTTCAAAAGTGCTTTGCAGGGTAAGGCTTTCGGGTGTCGTATTTTTCACTTCAAAAGTTTGTTCCCCGATTTTTGTATACATCGTTCCAATTAAACCGGTTTTCCGGCCCGCATCAGCAAGGATTTTTTCAACCAGGTGACTTGTTGTCGTTTTTCCGTTAGTACCGGTTATTCCAATCAGATGAAGCTTATGGCTAGGCTGCCCATAAAAGGCATCAGCCAGCACAGCCATGGCCCTTCGCGTGTTCTTTACCAATATCACTGGTATATCCAAATCCAATTCCTTCTCGGCAACAACAGCAGCAGCTCCTTTTTCTGCAGCTGAAGCAGCAAAGTCATGCCCGTCAACTGTATAGCCTTCTATACAAACAAATAAGCTTCCGGCTGATACTTGCCGGTTATCGTTGACAATTGATGTGATTTCTGGATTATCCCCCTTATAAGACATATATGGCTGCAGATATTGCAGCAGCGTATGTAATTTCATGGCATTCATTCCTCTCATTCTAAAGCAGCGCCCTTTGTTTTCCTCTTTATTTAGCTTTCTGGTTCCTTGCAGATTAAAACTCTTTTTATTCACCAGAGTGATCCCCAGTTTTAAAATTAAAACCAATCGGTTACGATTCCAAAATCATGGCGATATATATTGTACATGATAATTGGCTTTTTAGCCATTTAATCATATACCTTTTCGCAATGTGTGGTTATTTACTTTTTTCTCCAAAAATAAAAATTCAGGCGGCGCGTATCGTGCCGCCCTCTGGCTGTTATTCTTTGTCATCAAAGTACAGACGGATGGTTGAGCCTTCTTTAAGCTTTATACCCGGTTGAGGCGTTTGCTTAACCACTGTATTGCCAGTTCCGCTCGCATCTATTTTTAAGTTAAGGTATAGCTCTCCCAAATCTTTCTTTGTCATGCCGACCATGTCAGGAACTTCAATCATTGGAGAATCCATCCAGGTAAGCTCTTTTTCAATTTGGTCTTTTCTGGGTTTTACACCCATAGCCCTCAAACTGTCTCCCATAATCTCCCCAACAATTGGTGCGGCAACAACTCCCCCAAACTGAACGGTTCCTTTTGGATTGTCTACTGCAACATAGACCACAAGCTGCGGATCATCTGCAGGAGCAAAGCCGATAAAAGATACAATATGGTTATTTTCAAGGTAACGGCCATTTTGAGCCTTTTGCGCCGTTCCTGTTTTGCCGCCAACACGGTAGCCGTCAACAAATGCTTTTTTACCGGATCCCTTGGCAACAACAGATTCCAGTGCAAGCCGAATTTCATCGGATGTTTCTTTTGAAATTACTTTTCTCTTAGCCTCAGGTGACTTTTTCATCAAAATTTCACCGTTAGCCGGATTAATTAATTCTTTTGCTATATATGGCGTATATAAGGTGCCGCCGTTAACTGCCGCAGAGATCGCAGCAGCTTGCTGGATCGGAGTAACGGAAACACCCTGTCCAAATGCAGTGGTTGCCTGCTCAACCGGGCCTACACGATCAAGGTTAAACAAAATCCCCTTGCCTTCGCCCTGAAGGTCTATGCCTGTTTTTTCCCCAAAACCAAAATCACGAATATATTTAAATAACTTTTCCTTTCCTAATCGCTCCCCAAGTTCTACAAAACCAGGGTTGCAGGAGTTCTGGACAACTTCCAGGTATGTCTGGCTGCCATGGCCGCCTTTCTTCCAGCATCTTAGCCTGGCACCCCCAACCTCAACGAACCCCGGATCATGGAAGTGATCTTTTTCCAAGTCTACCTTACCCTCTTCCAAAGCAGCTGCCAGAGTAATAATCTTAAACGTGGAACCCGGCTCATAGGTACTCCAGATTGGGAGGTTCCGGTTGTAAATTTCTGGGGGCACGTTTCTAAAGTTGGCAGGGTCAAAATCAGGCCGGCTCGACATGGCCAGGATTTCCCCGTTATTCGGATTCATGGCGATAGCAATAATGCCATCAGGATTATATTCAGCCTGGGCTATGTCAAGCTCCCTTTCAACTATCGTTTGGATCTTTGAATCAATCGTCAGTTTAAGATCCATTCCGTCCACAGGAGCCTTGTAGTCGTCCGCCATATCGTTCATGCGCTCGCCCTTGGCATTCGCATAAAATTTCACTGAACCTTCTTTTCCTTTAAGTTCTTCATCATAGTATAACTCAAGGCCCATTAAACCCTGATTGTCAATTCCGGCAAAACCGAGCACGTGGGAAAGATAGTTCCCAAATGGATAATGGCGCTTTGAGTCTTCGCCAATATAGACGCCTTCTATTTCTAAAGAGCGAATCTCCTTTGCTTTTTCATGGGAGATTTTTCGCCCTTCAGGAATTTTTACGCTGGATGCTCTTTTGGTGATGAGCTGATAAGCTTTTTCCTTCGACATATTTAAGACAGCAGCCAATTTTTCCGAAGCATCTGCAGGATCCTTAATCTGCCTGGGGACAACATAGACTGTTGGTGCACTAACATTAGTGGCAAGCGGAACTCCGTTTCGATCCACAATTTCTCCTCGCTCCGGTTCAAAAGGAATATCCCTGCTCCAGAGTTCCTTTGCGCCATCAGTAAGCATATTGCCAAGAAAAAATTGAACATACCCAAGACGCAAATCGATAATAAAAAAGACTAGAATACCAACGAACAAAGCTACAGTCAACCGTTTCCGAACGGTTACATTTGAAACACGCATGTACGAACGAACCTCCTTAGATTATGGCTCGTTCAAATATATGCTTGTACCCATATGAATAGAACGCACTGCCTATCTGACAGTGCGTTCCAATTAATCAAGTACTTCTTCCGTTTCTTCCTGACCCTCTTCTGTTTGCACTTCATTATATTTTTGTGCAGGAGGCTCCAGCTCGACGATTAAATAATCCCCTTCACTTAAAGCAGCCCCGGCCTTTAGATTTTGTTTAACCACATATCCATTACCCACTGTATTTAGTTTTAAGTTGGCTAGCTTTGCTACTTTCATAACATCCCTTAGCGACCAGCCGTTCATGTCAGGCACTGTTAACTCGCCATCTGTCTTAAGGATAACCCTTTCACCTTCAAGCAAATTGTACATATTGCCGGGAACTTGTCTTTCTATTTTATTCCCTTTTCCCAGCACAATCGCCTCAAATCCGAACTTTTCCAGCTTAGCTTTTGCCTCTTCAATTGTCAGCCCTTCCACTTCAGGTGTATGTTCAGACTTAATCTTAAGTTTTTTGGAAGGCTCAATATTTAAATACTGCAAGCTGCTTTTCATAACAGGAGTGAAAATCTTGGAAACCGGCTCGGCACCATTTGTGCTAAGATCAATATCCGGCTGCTGCACAGCCACATAGATAATCAATTCGGGGTCATCCTTTGGAGCCATGCCTAAAAAGGAGAAGATGAAATTTTCATGCCCGGTTAAATATCCGCCTCCATTAGGATCAGGGATTTGTGCAGTCCCCGTTTTCCCGGCAACCTCGTACCCTTCAATATTATAGCGTTTGTAGCCTGTACCATTTTCAGAAGAAACAACTGTCTCCAAAATATCTCTTGTTTTCTTAGCCGTCTCCGCTGATATCGGATTAGCTTTTACCTCTGGTTTCGTTTCTTTCACCACTTCTTTTTTATCGCTATCAACAATTTTGCTGATTACATGCGGCTGCATCATCTTTCCGGCATTAGCGATCGCTGTAGCCGCCTGGATTTGCTGAATTGGCGTAATGGCGGAACCCTGGCCGAATCCGGTTGTTACTTTCTCCAGTGGCCATTCATAAACAATATTGCCGCCCGTTTCATTGGGCAGGTCAATTCCGGTAGGATCATCAAAACCAAACTTGGTTACATATTCTCTATACGTTTCATATCCCAGTTTTTCTTTTACTATTTTTGCAAAAGCCACATTGGAAGAACGCTGAACCCCCTCAAGATAAGTAATGGATCCCCATCCGCGGCCTTGGTTATGGTCTCTCACAGCTTTTGAATTTTCGGTTACTTTATAGCTGCCAGACTTAAACCATTCATTAGGATCAAATACACCTTCTTCAATCGCTGCTGCCAATGTAAAAATTTTCATGGTTGAACCTGGCTCATAGGAGTTTTCGATAACCTCATTATGCCAGGTATCTTCTATTCCTTCCTTTGTTTTTGGGTGAAAGGATGGCCTTTGGCCCATAGCAAGTATATCACCAGTCTTCGCATCCGCAACGACAGCTACCATCTTCTTCGGTTTATACTCTTCATCCACTTTATTCATGGAATCTTCAAGGAAGGTCTGGATTTTTTTATCTATAGTCAGATATACGTCTTTTCCATTTTGGGCAGGCTTTATCATCTCATCGCCATTTGGCAGCAGATAGCCCCAAATGTCACTTTCATAACTGAATTTTCCATCCTTGCCTGTCAGAATTTCATTTAAGCTTTGCTCTAAACCAAGCATTCCGACAGTATCAGTCCTATTCGTTTCTGTTTTCTTTTTTTCAACATACCCAATCAGGTGTGAAGCAAAGACACCATTTGGATAAAACCGCTTGGAATCTGTAATAAATGTAATGCCGGGAAGTTTCATTTCTTCTATTTCACGTTTTGTTTTTAACGGAAGATCGCGTCCGGCTTTTCCAAATTCAACTTGGAATGGTGTTTCTCCGTCTTTTGTTTTTTTTGTCAATATTTTATAAATCTCAGACTCTTCCAGGTCTATTGCCTTAGATAGTTTCTTGGCTGTTTTATCAGGGTCCTTTACATAACCAGGTTTCATGCTTTTATCTAAAATCGCCACAAGCTTATAGGACACGGTATCTTCTGCAATCACTTCGCCATTGCGGTCATAAATGGTGCCCCTTCTGGCCTCAATCGTTTTTTCCCGTTCATACTTTTGCTGAGCCTTTGCAGCAAGAACTTGCCCGTCTGCTTCTCCGGTAATCTGAATAGAGATAAAACGAAAAAGCAATACAAAAAAGAGCAGGCTGAATATTAGGAATAATATCGCTGCTCCAAAATTTATATTTGGCTGTTTTTTCATTAATCTTCCACAACCTTGACATTATTTCCGCTGAATTTTAATCCCATTTCTTCGGCTTTTGCCTTGATACGCTCATATGTACTTAGCTCGCTGACCTGCATTTCAAGATCCCCGTTTACCTTAGTCTGTTCCTGAATAGCCCGCTCTGTTATTTGTATTTCTTTGTTTACTTCATAAATGGCAGCCTGGTTTGATACCATTTGGACGGCACCGAAACATACGATTCCCGTAAAAGCAAGCCCCAGAATTTTTTCTCCAGGAGAAAGCCATGACTTTCTGGACTTTATCTTTTGGGGGATTTCGAGAGGCTGGGTTTGCTGCTGATAATGCTGTTCTTCCTGAATTTTTCGTGCTAAATTGCTCATAATTTCCCTCCTGTTTATTTATTTATCTATTCTCTAATTCCATGATTGCTCATAGTTTTTCCGCTATACGCAGCTTTGCAGACCTTGCGCGGTTATTGTGTTCCAGCTCTTCTTCAGAAGGCAGGATTGGCTTTCTCGTTATAAGCTTTAGGATTGGTTTATATTCGTCAGGAATAATTGGCAGTCCCGGAGGTAAATTCGGTGTTTCACTAGCTTTTTTAAATGTAGCCTTGCAGATCCTATCCTCAAGGGAATGGAAAGTGATGACACTAATTCTTCCCTGGGGATTCAGGATGTCGATCGCCTGCTGCAATGAATTTTCAAATACGCCAAGCTCATCATTAACAGCTATCCTGATTGCCTGAAACACTCTCTTTGCAGGATGTCCGCCTTTTCTCCTAGCAGGTGCAGGTATGGCATCCTTAATAATTTCTACCAGCTGGCCGGTTGTCTCTATTGGAGCTTCTGCTCTGGCAGCTTCAATTTTTCTAGCGATTTGCTTGGAGAATTTTTCCTCTCCGTATCTGAAGAAAATCTTTACAAGCTCTGCATAGTCCCAGCTGTTTACAACATCAAATGCTGACAGCTCTGCGTCCGTATCCATCCTCATATCCAGCGGGGCATCGTTATGGTAGCTGAAGCCCCGTTCCGGTGTGTCCAATTGCGGAGAGGAAACGCCGAGATCATATAGAACGCCATCAACCTTATGAACTCCCAGCTTTTCCAGTTCTTCCTGAAGATACTTGAAGTTACTTTTAATAATAGTTATTCTGTCGCCAAATTTAGCCAGTTTTTCTTTTGCATGGGCAATCGCCGTATCATCCTGGTCAAACGCATATAGCTTTCCATTATTAGAAAGCTGCGAGAGAATCAGCTCGCTATGTCCTGCACCGCCTAGGGTACAATCCACATAAACTCCACCCGGATGAATATTCAAGCCATCTACCGTTTCCTTTAATAGTACTGTTGTATGATCAAACATGGTTGTATGTTTCCACCTTTCCAATCCGAAAAGCGCTAGATGCCTTTAACAGCATCCGGAGCTAGACAGTCATCTTTGTTAAGAAAATTACATCTGCGGGAAATTATATTAATAAAACATTCCCATTATATATCAAACCCAATCATATTTTCTGCAATATCAGCAAAAGATTCCTCTGACTCTGCAAAATAGTCTTCCCAAAGATTCTTGCTCCATATTTCAATTCGATTGGAAACGCCCAGTACTACACATTCTTTTTCCAACTTTGCATATTGCAGAAGCGGGGAAGCAATATTTATTCTTCCTTGCTTGTCTATTTCACATTCAGTGGCACCTGAAAAGAAAAAACGGGTAAAAGCGCGGGCATCTTTTTTTGTAAGAGGCAAGCCTTTTAATTTATCTTCAAGCAGCCTCCATTCGTTCATTGGGTAACCAAACAAGCATTGATCGAGTCCACGGGTTAATACGAAGGTTTCGCCCAAGTTGTCCCGGAACTTAGCAGGCACGATGAGACGGCCTTTAATATCAACGTTATGATGGAACTCACCCATGAACATACCCACTGCACCCACTTTCTAACACAAATGTACCACATTCCCCCACTTTCCTCCACATGTTTTTAATTATTCTACCACTCCATTTAAAATCCTGCCTCCCTGGAGTTTTTCCCGGAATTTCCGTTCGTCTTTTTATTACAATTTCTTTAAAGCCTTTACGGTTTTTTCACAGTCACATGGTTGCTCGCACACATGCTGGCATATCAATATTTAACCCTTTATTCTTTGCTTAAAAGGATAAAAAAAAGGCCTTATCCAGATGGATAAGGCAGAAAAATAATGGCGAATATTAAATTTTTATGACTTTGTGTGTCCCATCAAATATAAAGGGACATTCCAGCAAATCGTTCACAAAACTCATACCATATTTATTAATGTAATACAGCCCGTTCCAAATTCTCTCTTGCGGTGACCCTCCCGGCCTTAAAGCATTTTCCGCTTTTTCATATTTACCAATGATGACATCATGCTTTTTCTGGATTGCTTGTTGAATTCTAGATTCCATGAAATCCATTTGCTTGACGAGCAGTTCCTCGTTTTTCTTTAACATCGGAAGCAGAGCATTGGCTTCTTTCCCCGTTAATTCTTCTATTAAAACATAGTTTTGCTTTAACTGCTCTTTTGTTAACCTAAACTGCTCTTCAATGCTTTCGTCTTTGATTAGCTCAAGGTAATCTTTTTTCTTTGCTTCAGTCCCGAAGGTAAGCACTTCCTGCAAATCCAGGTCTAATTCCTTCATATCACTTTCCACTGATCGTTCTAGAATGGTAATATTCAGCCGGGGCATAATTGGAGGCATTTTCATTCCAAAACACTCGAATGCCTTCTTCAGCTCAGCCCAATAAGCAATTTCACCCGGCCCTGCTATAAATGCCAATGTTGGAAACAGCCATTCCTGAGTTATCGGCCTTGTCACAACATTATTGCTTAGCCTTTCAGGATATTTTTCAGCAATTTCCAGCAGTTGATCCATCGTAAACTCGTGGAAACATTCTTTCCCGGTAAACACCTTTTTCTCCTGATTATATTCAAGGAGTATTCTTTCGTTATGCTTTTCATCGTAATAAAATAGGTTTGCTGCATTTTCGCTAATTTCAATCGCATTGGGAAAACCAGAGCGTTCCAGCAAATCTTGCTGATCTTTCACCCTTTTGGTTATTTCCTCAAAGCTTTCAATCTGTTTTGTAAGTATGTCTCTTTCAAGCATACGCAAATTCCTATCGCCTGAATCGACCAGCAGCAATCCTGTATCCTTAAACAGATGCATAATAATTCCAGCAAAAAAATCAACAAAGCTTTCAGATTGGTTTATGGTGTCACGCAGTGTTTTAAGGAGCCCTTTTGTATATTGTGTTTCTCCAAATGACTCAATAATAGCCTCCACCCATAACTTACACTTATCCCTATCCAAGCAAATATTGGAGACCATACTTTTTTCAAATACCTTTTCAGGGTAAATCACTTTTTCCATTTTATTCGTTTTTTCAACAAACACATGGTTGACTTCCTGATAGTCGTGGTCCTCACCAGCAATCCAGAAAACGGGAACGACAGGAACACCCAGCTCTTTTTCCTTTTGTTCGGCAAGGGAAATAATCGAGATAATTTTATGTATGGTATAAAGCGGGCCCGTCAGAATCCCGGCCTGCTGCCCTCCAATGATAACAGCACTATTTTCTTGCTTCAGCTTCTCCAGGGATTCGTGCACTGCTGCAGAGGCAGGAAAGCGATCCATAAATTTTCCGATATACTCAGAAAGTTCATTTCTCATAAATGACCGATCCTTTAATTCCCCTAAGCGCGCTTTATAATCTGAAGAAGAATTATAGCGATAATGAAAAAACTGCATGAGTTCTTCTGTTTGTGCGTTATAATCTGTTGCAAACCGGTTGGTGGCCGGCAATGAGAGATTAAGAATCTCCATTAATGAACTTCCTTTCTGGTTCCATTTTTCAAAGAATGTTCAAAAAGTCCTGTAAGCAGCAGCCGACTCGAGTTGCACAAGAACGTGCTGATTCGACCTTCACAGTTTAAAGAACTATACGGACGTGATTTGTCGTCGACCAAAACGGTAGCTTTAGGGCGGACGCAGAGATCTTTTTTAGTCTGCCTCCGCTTGCTTCTCCACTCCATTGAATAGAACATGCTCACGTACCAAAATCATTCCTTCGAAAAAGCAAGGTGATTTTGCGGGGATTATGCTATAGGAGTTTCGAGCTTTCACATCACTGTTCAAAGATCCACTTCCTTAACCTCACCGACTCCTTTTGTCCTCCTTTTTGAACACGCACTTTATTTCATCTTCTGAGTATATCATTGTCTGAATTGAAAAGAAAAAAACTTTGCTTAACTAAATGTTTCATTTCTAGATATTTAGATTTCCTATCTAAGAGATGCTATTAAGGTATAATGACAACAGCAGCGACCCGTTGGACCAGCCCTATAATAATGAGGACAACATATGCGGAAAAGTATAAGAGGAAATTGAATCGCCAAAATCCTTTAAACATAACACGCAAGCTTATTTCCTGTTTAACCCTCCATTGAATAATAACAAAAATTACAGCTGTAACTAGCAATGACAAAAGAATCATCCATAAATATGATTTATCCCAAATAACAATAATAAGAAAATGGACAGACAGAATAAATAAAAAAGTGCTGACATCCAAAGCAATATGTACTGATCTTCGGTGTTTTTTTGTTATTTGTTTACTGATAATAAACACAGCAATATATCCCAGCAATGGAATTGTAACCAATGTGGCAATGAAAGCTGAAAACACTGTATTCAATTCATTTCCCCCTTTTTACTCCTTCCCTTTAACAAGGCAATAAAGGCTTTCAGAAAATGGAGCCTCCATTTTCTTTCTTTCTGCTTCCTCAAGAATATAACCCAGGATGGCATCTATTTCTGTATGCCTTCCTTCTTCAATATCCTTCAGCATGGAGGATCGGTTATTCCCTGTATCTCTGCAAACCTTTTTCACATGGTTTAAAGCTCCCGCTTTATCGGATATATCCATTACTGTACTAACTTCGTCAAACAGCTTTAAAAACAAGCGGTAATAATATGGATTTTCCAAAAGGTCCCCATTTCTGACACTCAGCACGGCAGTCAATGGATTGATGACAGAGTTAACAATAAGCTTTTCAATCAGCATTCCTATATAATCCTGGTTAAAAACAAAAGGAAAATAGTTTGATGCAGGTTCGGAAATTCCCTTTAAAAAAGTTAAATCCCCTTTTATAGCAGCCAGCTTTGTTACCCCTATCCCAGTATGCAAAACAGTACCCGATTCTGCTATTAAAGCACCATGTTCAACACTTCCTGCAAATAGATGTTCAGCTTGGAGATTTTGAATCCACTTTAAATGCCCCATGCCATTTTGGAGAAACAGAAATGATAAGTGACGGCCATGGCTCATTTTCTTCATACTGCATACAACCTCCGGAATACTGTACTGTTTCACAGCGACAATAGTTAAATCCTCTTCACCCTTCCATTCTGTAAAAAGGCTTGCCTTGATAGGATATTTAAGGCGTTTCCCATCCCTTTCAAATATAAGACCCTGTGAACACAGCCTATCCGCCTGGATTTTACTTCTAACATACACATGCACGTTATGGTGTTCATTCAAATAATGGGCAAATAAAAGTCCTATGGCCCCTCCGCCGATAATAGCAATCCTCATAGCTTACTCCCGTTATCAATTTTGTCATGGTCCTATTTTATCAAAAATAAAGGCTCTTTTCGTATAGATTGTTGTTTTTGGACTATAAAGCTTGCCCGTTGATTTCCGCTCCAGTCACTTGCTTTCCGCGGGGAGGAACGGGAGCCTCCTCGGCGTTTCACGCCTGCGGGGTCTCCCGCTCCCTCTCTTCCCGCAGGACATTGAATAAGCTTCCTCGAATAAGCACCGCACGAAGAAAATGCGAATGCATTTTCGAGGATCAAGTGCCTTCCACTCCAATCAACTCAGTAATTAACACTATTTTGTAAGCAACAAACTTTGCGAAAACAGCCAAAATAAAATAAAACATGGGTAAATTGGAATGTTTACTCACTTTTTTCAAATATTATATTTATTTTTTAATTCCATTTTGCTTTAAAGAAATCCTTTAAAAAAAATCCCTTTTTCGAAATTCCGAAAAAGGGATTTTTCATTTGCTTATATTAAACCGGGTACACAGGGTGTTTGCGTACGCTAAATGTTAATTCTTTCGTTTCATACAGATCAAAACGATTAATCAATACATTTCTTAAATCTGATGGGGAAACAATATCGTCAACGATTAATTCTGAGGCAAGCTTATAAATATCAATTGCTTCTTTATATTCCTGCTGCTTTTCCTGTACGTATTTAATTTTTTCTTTTGGATCTTCGATAGCATTAATTTTATTAGAATAGACCGCATTTACAGCCGCTTCAGGTCCCATGACAGCGATTTGTGCAGTAGGAAGTGCAATGCAGCAGTCTGGTTCGAATGCTGGACCCGCCATCGCATATAGCCCAGCACCATAAGCTTTTCTAACGACAACGGAGATTTTTGGAACAGTAGCCGAGCTCATAGCTGCAATCAGCTTTGCGCCGTGACGTATTATCCCTGCTCTTTCTACCTTAGTTCCAATCATGAATCCAGGTACGTCTGCCAGGAACAATAATGGAATATGGAATGCATCGCAAAGCTGAATAAATTTAGCACCTTTGTCAGCAGAGTCCACAAACAATACTCCACCTTTCACCTTCGGCTGGTTGGCAATGATCCCCACTGTCCTTCCGCCGATGCGGGCAAGTCCGGTAATTAGCTCCGATGCAAAAAGCTTTTTAATTTCAAAGAAGCTTCCTTCATCTATCAATGAATCAATACATTCATACATATCAAATGGGGCATTCTGGTTCTTAGGGATGATTTCTTCAAGGTCACGGCCTGCCTTCGGCCTAACAGCTTCAATATTTCCTGGCTTTTCTTTAAAGCTTGCCGGGAAATACCCCAGATATCTTCTGGCAGATTCAATTGCCTCTTCCTCGCTGTAGGCGAGCATATCTCCGCAGCCGCTGACTGAACAATGCATGCGGGCTCCGCCCATTTCTTCAAGAGTAACCTTTTCGCCAATAACCTTTTCAGCCATTCTTGGTGAGCCCAAATACATGGAAGCATTTTGGTCAACCATGATAACAATGTCACAAAATGCAGGAATATAAGCGCCCCCTGCAGCAGAAGGGCCAAATAACAAGCAAATTTGCGGCACCATGCCGGAAAGCTTTACTTGATTATAAAAAATTCTGCCTGCTCCGCGTCGATTCGGAAACATTTCAAGCTGATCTGTAATTCTTGCCCCGGCCGAGTCAACCAGGTAAAGGATTGGCACTTTTAATTTTTCAGCAGTTTCCTGAATGCGAATGATTTTCTCAACCGTTCTGGCACCCCAGGACCCTGCCTTTACGGTTGAATCGTTCGCCATGACGCAGACCGTCTGCCCGTTGATTTTCCCAATCGCAGTGACAACGCCATCTGCAGGCAAATCCTTTTCTTCACAGTTTGCAAATTTGCCATCCTCCTCGTAGATTCCATCGTCAAACAGCAGCTCAAGACGTCTTCTGACAAAGAGTTTATTTTGGGCTTCATTTTTTTCATGATACTTTGGATGTCCGCCGGCTTCTATTTCTCTGCTTCTTTCCTGCAGCGTTTCAGTTAATGTCTTTGCAGTGGTCATTCTCTTCCTCCTAGAATTAGATTTTCTCCCTAATTGGGATCACAATTAATTTTCACTGTTAATTTTGCCAGTTGATTCCCGCTCAATAAGTTTAGTGAAACGCATGCAGACGACGCTCCCGGTGCATGAAAAGCCCGCAAAGTCTCCCTTTGACTTACTTCTCCAGCTGGACATTGAATAAGCTTTAGTAAGAGCATTCCGAAGAGGCCGCGTCTTCCACTCAATCAACAGGGTGCCAAAATCAACAATTAACTTTAAAAAACCAACTTATTCAAAAACGATCAGGACATCTCCTTCGTTCACGAAGTCCCCAACGTTCACTTTTACTTCAGCCACTTTTCCTGCAGCCTCACTTTCAACCGGTATCTCCATTTTCATGGATTCCAGCATAAGGACTTCCTGGCCAGCAGAAACCTCCTGGCCTGCCTCGACCATAATATTTAATACAGTACCTGCCATTGATGATGCGATTTCTTTCATTTGTAATTCCTCCTTCTATTTGACGGCGAATGCCTTTTCCGTTAAAAATGCTGTTGAATAATTCCCTTTGCGGAAATCTTCGTCTCTTAAAATTTCTTTAAATAGAGGTGCATTTGTTTTAATGCCTTCTAATTTTAGTTCATCAAAGAATTGAACCGCTTTTTCAATTGCCTCTATTCTTGATTCTCCATGAATAATGCACTTTGCAATCATCGGATCATAAAATGGGCTGACTGCTGTATTAGAAACATATCCATAATCAACCCGTACCCCAGGTGAAGCCTCCCATTCAAACATTGACAATTTACCTGGTGAAGGAAGGAAAGTTTTAGGATCCTCAGCATATAATCTGAATTCGATTGAGTGGCCCTGCTGGTTAATTTCATTTTGTGTGAGCGGCAACTTTTCACCGCTGGCCGCCAACAGCTGCCATTTTACCAGGTCAATACCTGTAATTTGTTCAGTTACCGGATGCTCAACCTGGAGTCTTGTGTTCATTTCAAGAAAATAAAAATTCTCTTCTTCATCCACAATAAATTCAATTGTTCCTGCGTTTTTATATTGAACAGCGTCTGCCGCAGTCAAAGCCGTTTCACACATTTTTTGCTTAGTTTGTTCCGAAAGGAAAGGAGATGGTGATTCTTCAACAACTTTTTGGTGTCTCCGTTGAATCGAGCAATCCCTTTCAAATAAGTGAACGATATTTCCATGATGATCACCGAACACCTGGATTTCTACATGTCTGGCATTTTGAATATACTTTTCTACAAATACTTCATCAGACCCAAAATATGCTTTGGCACGGTTTTTTGTAGAATCAAAGGACTTAGCGAGCGCTTGCTCATTTTCACAGCGAACCATGCCAATCCCTCCGCCACCGCCGCTGGCCTTGAGCATAACCGGATAACCCATTGAATCCGCAAGCTTACTTGCTTCCTCCAAAGTAGATGTTCCTTCGCCGCTACCCGGAACAACCGGCACCCCTGCTTCCATCATGGTTTTCCGGGAAACAATTTTATCACCCATCAACTCAATCGTTTCAGGATCTGGCCCAATAAAAGCGATTCCAGCGTCTTTTACAGCTCTGGCAAAACCGGCGTTTTCCGATAAGAAACCATAACCTGGATGGATTCCATCTACTTTTTCCTTTTTGGCGATCTCCAGAATGGTATCTGTTTTTAAATAAGATTTATTAACAGGCGGTTCACCTATATTGAAAGCATATGTAGCTTCTTTAACAAAAGGAAGGTCTTTGTCTGCATCGGAATATACGGCAACTGTTTCAATGCCCATTTCCCGGCAGGTTTTTATAATGCGCAAAGCAATTTCTCCCCTGTTTGCAATCAAAATTTTTCGCACAATCGATCCCCTTTCTAAGCATAATAATCCTGCAATAATATATATTTCTACAAACTTCTGGCTTTTTCCTGCTAATTTTGAAAACGCTTTCTATTTTTTATAAAAAAACTAAATATATATTAAGTTTTTCTTAAGTGCAGAATTTTTTGTTTACTTGTTATATAATAATAGACAAAGAAAGAACTTTCGAATAATTAAGCAGTTACATCTTAAAGAATCCATATACATCCTTGGCTAAGGGGGAGATTACATGAATTATAAAGTGGAAAAATTAAAAGTAAACTACAAAACTTTGGAAGAGTTTAAAAAATTTAAAGAGTATGGGCTCCAGGAATTGTCCATGCTGGAGGACCTGGAAGCAAATATTATAGAAAATGATAGCGAATCGCCTTTCTACGGCATCTATTTCGGCGATAAACTCGTAGCACGCATGAGCCTTTACCAAATTGATGCAAGGTTCGACCGTTATTTCGAGCCAGCTCAGAATTATTTGGAGCTTTGGAAACTCGAAGTTCTGCCTGACTATCAAAATAAAGGCTATGGGAAGGCACTTGTGGAATTCGCAAAAGGATTTGGACTTCCTATTAAAACGAATCCCCGAGTAAAATCGAAACCTTTCTGGGAGAAGATGGACTTTTCTGCGGTCAATTATGATATGGAACGCGACCTTGGAGAGAACCCGCTTGCATGGTTCCCTGCAGGAGTTAAGGAACAGGCCCACTAATCACCGGGTTACTCTCGCTTCTCGATAATAGTAAGAGACAAAGCGGACAAATCTATTGTCCGCTTTGTTTATGTTATTCAATTCTATACCGGCAATACAGCATCACAATTAAGGTCGGTTCCCTATTTCTCAACCTTTTCCAGCTGACTGCTGGATCTACGGTAAATTTAAGATTTTTCTGACGGTCTCCATCTTTTAGCCCCACAAGTTTACGGGCACTTTCCATTATCTCTACCAACGCCTTATAATCCTGTTCCATCTTATTTAGCTCTTTAATTAATCTTTCATTTTCAGCAGCAAGGTAATACATTTGTTTTTCCAATTCCTGAATTCGTTCCTTTGAGGGGTTTTCTTCCAATTCTCCTGTTTTTTGCGCTTTATCGTATAACTTTTTGAGGAAACCGACTACTTCATCAAACTCAATTATATTTTTGTCTTCGATTGTTTCTGTTCCTGTATAGTCACTTGCATTAGCTGCAGGTTCATTGGAATTTTCTTTTTCCTTTTCTGCTGCGGGAGGATTTTTTTTCATCTCTTTCCTCTGTTTTTTTGCTAATTCAATCCCTGATTTATATTGCTTTCTAACATAGGAATTCCAGCGGAAGCCGCATGCAGCTGCTGTTCTGCTTAACTGTTTGCCTACCTCTTCAAACGCTTGAAGCTGAGTCCCCCCTTCTCTTATATGGCGGAGCACTACTTCAGCAAGCAGCAAATCTTCATCTTGAGACCAAGCATCCTGACGGGTTGAAGACATCAGAATATCCCTCCTAGTGTTTTTTCTTTATACATATGCCTATGCTAGAAAAGATAGACTGATATCATTCTATAAAGTGAAACTTTATTCAGTCAGTGCTATTTTAAGCGGGTGTTCTTTGATTTCCAAATTTTTTATTTATTCATAAAACGGTCAACCTGCCTATGATGCGGTTCACCTTCCCACAAAAGGGCACAGCGGCGCACTTCCTGCTCTATTCTTTCGTCTACCTCATTTACTTTCCATTTTTTAATGGAAAGTTCTTTATAAGCTTTGAGAACATCAGATTCCAGCAAAAGCATTTTATGCAGAAAACTTCTGCAGCCTTCCAGTGCTTTACCCTCATAGACGGAATGCACAAATCCAAGTCCGACTAATTCTTCTGTTGGATATAGACAAGCCTCCATAAGCATTTTCATGGCATTGGCAGGAAGCAGCTTTTCCATTAGCATTGTACCTCCCCCCCAGCCAGTTGTAATGGCCAAAGTTCCTTGAATAAAACCTGCCCTGGTGCCACTTTTTGCAATTCGAAAATCGCAGGCAGCTGCCAATTCACAGCCTCCACCGACAGCAGTTCCATTTAGCAGGGCAACAGTGGGCTTAGGCAAGAAAAACAGATTTTTCAATAGCCCTGCCATTCTGTTAAGCATTTTGAAAGCTTCCATTTCTGTTTTTAAGTGATGGAAAGAAGAAAGATCGCCTCCTGAGCAAAAAGCCTGGTTTCCTGCCCCAGTAATAATAAGCACTTTAACCGATTCGTTTTCTGCTTTCGACAATGCCTCTTCTAATCCGTCCATCACTTCATAATTAATGGCATTCCTTTTTTCCGGCCTGTTTATTGTAAATACTAAAAGTCCATCTTCATGTTCTTCAATTATGTATGGGTTCATAGCTGCCTCCTTCTTTTTACAAAGTATTTTTAACCTTGCTGTCGCTTCGCACGGACGGTCCAGAAGCTCTCTTAAGCACTAGCATACGGAGGAGTTCTCCCTTCTACGCGTTTCTCCCGCTGAGATCTCGCGCCTGACACTCTAATTAACAGAGTGCCAAAATCAAATAATGGCTTAAAATCATTGGCTAAAGCTATTTTAATATTAGCAAAAATCTGCAGAAGCTTGTATTTTTAGACTTGTATATCTCTTCCCAAAAACGACAAAAGCACAAGAACATAAAGTTCTTGTGCTTTGTATCTAAAGGATTAGTCGTTTACTACTTCTTTTCCTTTGTAAGTTCCGCAAGCTTTGCAAACGCGGTGAGCAAGTTTCATTTCACCACAGTTTGGGCATTCTACCATACCAGGAACCTGTAATTTAAAATGGGTACGACGTTTTCTCTTCGCAGTTTTAGATGTTCTTCTAAAAGGTACAGCCATTCTTCCCACCTCCTTAAAGAGTATTAGAGGATGTCCAAAGGGATTTGAACACACCCATTAAGAAAGTTATGAAGGCCAGATCAAGCTGGTTTCTTCAAATGCTTCTTGTTTTTCTTCCGTTATGAATCGGAAGAAGGATCATTTTGATCAAAAAATTGAGCAAGTCCGGCAAGACGAGGATCAACTTTATCCTGTTTATCTTGCTCCTGAATGACCTCCCAGTCCTTTCCGGATTGAGGAGCTCCTTCTTCACTGCTGTCTTCGCAGAAAACTTGCATTGGGACTTCGAGTAAAAGGATCTCATGAAGAACCGGATTAAGATCAATCACATCACCTTTTACCTGGTGAACTTCCTCTTCGGTCTCATAATCCAAACCTTTTAAGAGAAAAGTTTCTGTTGTTTCAACATTAATTGGATAATTTACGTCAACTAAAGTACGAGAACAAGGCAGTATTAAATGACCCTTTATATTTAAATGAAAAGTCACTTTGGCCGAATCGATATCCGCACGTCCTGTCACGTGCATTGGTGACGCACCGCGAATGTCCGGATCCAATTTCATGACCTCATCTACATTGACAGTTTCATCAATGGGAAAATCCTTGCTTCGATATTTTTGTAACTGACTTAAAGTCCATTTCATACGAATCACCCCAAGGCAACAAAGGTAATTATAGCCTTCCTATAATTATTTGTCAATATTTTTTCTTTACACTATAATGTAGCTATTATCACACTATTGAAGGCTTATTTTCTTTAATTGGATTAACAGTTTTTTGCAGAAATCCAAATTTTTGTTCGTTTTCATTTATTTTGGCTTTCTTTTTACTTTTTCCAATACATATCTTTTTAAACCTTTTCGAGGAGTATGTCAAATATGGATGCAGTTGGAGTAATCGTAGAGTATAATCCTTTTCACAATGGACATGCCTACCATATGGAGCAGGCAAAGCAGGCTTCCGGTGCAGAAATCGTCATTGCTGCCATGAGCGGAAATTTTCTGCAGCGCGGAGAACCGGCACTTGTTTCAAAGTGGAAGCGAACTGAAATGGCTTTAAAAGCAGGAGCAGACATTGTTTTTGAGCTGCCCTATCAGTTTGCTGCCCAACAGGCGGATATTTTTGCAAGCGGAGCAGTTTCTATACTTGAAGCTGCCGGCTGCCGCAGCTTATGCTTTGGGAGCGAATCAGGCAATATGAATAGCTTCCATCAAACTTTTTCATTCCTGAATAAACAAAATGACACATATCAAAGCAGAGTTAAATTTCATTTGAATGAGGGCTTCAGCTATCCAAAAGCAGTATCCTTGGCTTTTCTGGATCTACAGCCTAAAAGTGATATGGTTGACCTTTCAAAACCAAATAATATTCTCGGCTTTCAGTACCTGAAAGCTGCAAGAAATCAAAATGCATCTTTGAAACTTCTGACCGTTGCCAGAAAAAATGCAGAATACCATGATGAACAGTTTTCATCCGATTCGATTGCAAGCGCAACAAGCATCAGGAAGTCCCTATTCTCTGAAAATGGAGATATTAAAACCATTCAACAGTATGTCCCGCAAACTACCTATAGCGGTCTGATTGAATACAAAGAAAAATTCGGAGGGTTTCATCAGTGGGAAGACTACTGGCCTCTTCTTAAATACCGGTTAATTCACCTCCTTCCTGAACAATTAGAAACGATTTATGATATGGAGGAAGGCCTGGAACATCGATTCCTGTCCACTGCTTTTCAGGCAGAAACCTTCCAGCAATTTATGGAACAGATTAAAACGAAGCGATATACATGGACAAGACTCCAAAGAGCATGTGTACACATCCTTACCAATACAGCAAAAGAGGAAATGCCTTCTGAACCAGTTAAAGCAGCATATTTACGGCTATTGGGTATGTCCAAAAATGGCAGGGAGTATTTAAACAAGCATAAAGCAGATTTGCCTCTTCCTCTTATTTCAAGGGTATCCTCCCAGGTGAGTAATCTTTTGCACCTGGATATTAAAGCCTCACGTGTGTATGCAATGGGTGTTAAGGGCAGACAGCAGCAAGTCCTTTTGCATCAGGAGTTTAATCAGCCTCCGATTATGATTTAGTAAGGAAAAACCCAAAATCCATTCCAAAAAAAAAAAGCCAGCGGCCATTTTGGCCGCTAGCTTCATTAGTTCAAATTTCTTAAATATTCTACTGCATCATCAAAGGTATCAACCGGAACAATTTTCATATCTGTCCCAATATCTTTAGCGGTTGCAGCAGCAGCTTTATAATTTGAGTCTTCGGCACCATTCTCGTTAGGGGCAAAAAATATTTCTGCTCCAGCTTTGTCCGCTGCAACTATTTTCTGCTCAATGCCTCCTATTCGGCCAACTGTACCCTCTGCATTTATTGTTCCTGTACCAGCAATCTGGAAACCTCCGGTCAGATCTTCTTTAATAAGCTGATTGTATATTTCCAGCGAAAACATTAACCCTGCAGAGGGTCCTCCAATTTCATCGCTTTCAATATTAATAGCGGGGTCAACCTCAACTTCTTTGTCATCTACCAAAGTGATGCCCACTCCAGGTTTTCCCGTTTCTTGAAGGGTTTTTAGTGTGATAGTAGTCTCTTTCGTATGATCCTGGCGTTCGTAGGTTAATGTAATTTCGGCACCCTCCTGTTTTTCAGAGACAGTGCTGATAAACTCATCAGAGGACTTGAATTCCTTTCCATTCACCTTAAAAATACGGTCTCCTGCCTGCAGCTTGCCATGTGCAGGCATATCAGGCATAACATTTAGAACGTAAACGCCGTTATAATGGTACTTGATTGGAATCCCCGCTTTTTTATAGGCCGTTTCTATAGCTGCCAATTTAGATGAAGCCATTAAATGAAGCTGGCGGACATTATACTCTTCATCCGTTTCATTTTCACTCCGGATATCTTCTACAGGATAAAGTTCCTGATACTTGCTTAATTTTGCAGTCACATAAGCATAAATATTGGCACGTCCCATTCTTACGGTTGTCAGCATAAATGTGCCTTTTTCTTCGTAGCCGTTTTCAACCTCGATAATCGGCTCCAATTCTTTTGCCATGCCCGGCTTTGATACATAATAGGGCAGATAATAAAAGGAACTGAGCAAAATCATAACGGCAACAATCAAGAAGGAACGGATATAAAACTTGTTTCTCATCATTCAGGATGCTCCTCCCATTGGGTTATGTACTGCTGTATACTATCAATATGTTTCTTTGCTTCCTCTTCACCGATATTAATAATTTCTTCTATGTTTGTAAACGCACGGGAGCTATACATTTCAACTCTAGGTCTGATCATAAAATCGGACGCAATTTCCCGATGTGTAACGAGCTCCATTTGCATGATATCCAAGCTTTGCATGATTACATCATAAATAGAGGTGATTTCCGCATTCGTTTTTACGTGAGAGACATCGATGGCAATGATAATGTCTGCACCCATCTCTTTTACAACAGAAACTGGAACCCGATCAACTACTCCCCCATCAACCAATAAACGCCCATTTAATTTTTCAGGCACAAAAATTCCCGGTATGGAAATGCTTGCCCTCACTGCATCAGCTATTGGGCCCTTATTAAATATAACCTTTTCTCCTGTCATCAGATCAGTGGCTACCACATTGACAGGAATATCAAGCTCTTCAAGATTTTTGCCGTGGGTAAAAATACGAATGAGTTCCTTTACACGCTTTCCTGCGATAAAACCCATTTTGGGTACAGTAAAATCTAGATAATACTTCCTTTTAAAGGCCTTTGAAAGTTTGTAAAGACGCTCTACATCAAGCCCCGCTCCATAAAAGCACCCGACCATTGCTCCCATACTGCTGCCCGCAATAAGATCGATCGGGATGCCTGCTTCCTTTAAAACCTTGATGGCTCCTAGGTGGGCAAACCCCCGCGCCCCTCCCGAACCAAGTGCCAAACCAATTTTCGGACGACGCAAAAGAATCCCTCCTCTGGACCTCATATGGACTCAACTAACTTGGCCATTATTATTCTATCCTTTATAAGCCTATCAGTTTCAAAATTTAAAAAATCTCTCCCTTACTCGGAAGCGTTTCCGCGATAAGGAGCGTTGAGATGTACGCTCATTCTTTAATTAGCAGCAATTCTTTTAATAGCACATTTCTTTATAATATAATGCCTAAGTCTTCAGGATTTACCTTCTAAATTTTGCGCATGCATGTACTTAATTCTATGGTCTATTTTCAAGTTCTATGAGTATATTGAGTTATATGGGGACAAGGCTGGGCGGCATTGACCATACCCGATTCCCGGTTTACTTTTCTCTGTTTCCCAATAGACGATTTCTGATAAAATGCGCACTAAATAAATATTAAAATGCTACTTTATTTTACCATTGTTTAAAATAGTTGCACAGTCAGTACAACTTTGAGGGAGGCTTGTCCGTGTTTCGTTCCAAATTAAAAACGGTTACTCTTGCACTCTCTGTAACCTTGATGGCCATTTCATTAATTTCATTTCCCCAGGAATCGGTTGATGCGTCAATCAGGGGACTAAATATGTGGTGGGAAATCGTTTTTCCATCTTTATTGCCTTTCTTTATCGTTTCAGAGATGCTGATCGGTTTCGGGGTCGTAAAATTTATCGGCGTGCTGCTGGAGCCTTTAATGAGGCCCTTATTTAAAGTTCCCGGAGTAGGAGGTTTTGTCTGGGCAATGGGAATGGCATCAGGATACCCCGCAGGAGCAAAGCTCACAGCAAGGCTTCGGCAAGAAGGCCAGCTGACAAAAACAGAAGCAGAACGACTTGTTTCCTTCACCAATTGTTCAAACCCCCTGTTTATATTCGGAGCCGTTTCTGTCGGTTTCTTTAATAATGCAAAGCTTGGGGTGATTCTGGCTTTAGCGCATTATCTGGGCAACATTACAGTTGGCTTATTGATGAGATTTTATGGAAGAAACCCCATGAAACACTCCCGGGAAGAGAAGAAAGCAAGACCCTCTTTACGGGCTGCCCTTTCAGCTCTTCACCGTACAAGGATTAATGATAATCGGCCCATCGGGAAGCTTCTAGGAGACGCCGTCATGTCATCTATCCAGACACTATTAATGATCGGCGGATTTATCATTCTTTTCTCTGTTATTAACAAACTTCTATTTCACCTAGGAATAACAGCAATACTTGCTAAAGGTATAGAGATCGTCTTAGCGCTGTTTCATCTGCCGGTTGAATTAAGCATTCCTTTTATCTCCGGACTCTTTGAAATTACACTTGGAAGTCAAATGACAAGCCAGGTACAGCAGGCCACATTGATGCATCAGGTGGTTATCACCAGTTTTATACTAGCCTTCAGTGGATTCAGCGTACAAGCACAGGTCGCGAGCATACTTGCCCAGACAGATATTAATTTTAAGCCTTTCTTTTTTGCAAGAATCATTCACGGATTTACCGCTGCGTTTTTTGCATTTATCCTCTGGAACCCCATTTATGAACACTTTTACAACACAGAACAGCCTTCTAATGCAATCCCGGTCGGCTTCTTCGGAGAATATTCATTTTTTGGGAAAATACTAGATGGATTGTCAGAAGCAGGTCCCCTTATTACAATACTTGCACTTGCCTTCTACACATATGTACTGTCCAGGCGTCTTGATAGACGGTAAAAAAATATTTAAGCTGCCTTTTA
This sequence comes from Cytobacillus sp. C11.1, assembly GCF_058145115.1. Lineage (NCBI taxonomy): Bacteria > Bacillati > Bacillota > Bacilli > Caryophanales > Bacillaceae > Cytobacillus > Cytobacillus sp. C11.1. Next base: position 4,401,963 of record NZ_CM176935.1, read on the forward strand.
ATTCGCACCACTTGCTCGCATTCCGCTTCAATTAACATGATGCCATAGTTAATCATTAACTTCATTGATTTAAAAAACGGGCACCCATTGGCGCCCGTTTTCAGTTATTGGAATTTTACTTTCAGTGCTTTTTCCACCGTGTCCGGAACAAGCTCTGAAATATCCCCATTATATTTGGCTACTTCTTTAACAATGCTGGAACTTAAAAACGAATACTGGTTATTGGTCATGATAAAAAAAGTTTCTACTTCATCATTTAATACCCTGTTCATGGAAGTAATCTGCATTTCATATTCAAAATCAGAAACTGCGCGCAAACCGCGTATAACAGCACTTGCCTTAACAGAACTAGCATAATCCATCAAAAGGCCCTGAAAAGAATCAACCTTCACATTCGGGATATCTTTCGTTACTTCTTCTATCAAACTGATTCTTTCTTCAACAGTAAATAAAGGATTTTTGGAAGAGTTATTTAAGACAACCACAAAAACCTGGTCAAATACCTTCGCCCCTCTTTTAATAATATCCAGATGCCCATATGTTATTGGATCAAAGCTTCCTGGACAAACAGCTATGCCGCCCATTTATATCCCCCTTCTTATTTTTAAAGTATGTATATATTTTTTCTTTTATCCTAGCTATGTGACTATTCAACACTGCCGTATACGGATATAGAAATTATTCCGTAATTTTCATGCTTGCGCTGAACAAGTCTGCCGACTGAATCCGGCAAGGTGACATCTGAGCTATGTTCACACAATATTGTACCTTTATCAGTAAGCAAGCCCTTCTCATCAATTATTTGAAGGAGTTTAAGCAGCTGCTGCTTACGATATGGAGGGTCTAGAAATATGTAATCAAAGGCCAGTTCTCTTTTTAATATTGCTTTTATTGCTCGATCGGCATCGTTACGGTATACTTCCGTCTGTTCTTCAAGACCGCAAATCCGAATATTTTCATGAATGGTTTGAATCGCCTTACCGTCACGATCGACAAAAATGACTTTTTCCGCCCCTCTGCTTAGAGCCTCAATTCCAAGCCCACCGCTTCCGGCAAATAAGTCAAGACCCAGCCCGCCATCGAAATATGGGCCAATGATATTAAATATGGCTTCCTTGACCTTATCCGTTGTCGGCCGGGTTGAACTCCCGGGGACTGCTTTTAATATCTTTCCTTTTTTCGTTCCTGATACAACTCGCATAGAATCACCGCTAACTTGCATAATTTTCATTTCCCGCCTGAGTGGTCTACAACTGGGAAAACAATCATCTGGCACATTTTTTCTTACCTATCCTACCATAACTTACAAGTGGTAGCCAACCTGTAAATTGAAAGCGTAATCATTTCAGCATATTATATGGAAAAAATTATCCGATTAAGTGTATATCCATGATGATTGTGGAAATAATGTAATTAACAGCATCTATTCGAGGATGTTGTTGCCAACCGCGGAGAAGACTTACGTTTCCCCATAAGTTCTTCCTCCGGTTTCTCCTCTCCCTTTGCCTTCTATCCTGAAAAGGATATAGAAGGACCCTGCAGGAAATCTGCAGGGCTTTTTATTTTTATCAGCTTTTTAAATATTCACCTTATTTGGGGCTATCTGTTAATTTGATTTCATGATCCCATTCTTCGACTGAAACATCAAAAAGGGATTGAAGCCATTGTACTTCGATAAACGCGGTCCCATTGAGATTGACTAATGGGTTTTCCAGCAGTCCATAATCCTCTTCATTATAAATGAATACATTTCTGTTTAAATAGAAGCGATAGCTGTTATTTCCTTTTGTCAGCAGCAGAGTTTCCTCACCGGATAAAATTCTTACATCAAAACCCAAGGCCTCCATCGCTGCTTTAAACGGCAGGAGACTATGACCGTTTTTATGGATTAACATAAGGTCTTTCTGCTCTCTGCCTGATATGAACACTTTTTTACCATCATTAAAATAAAGAGGAACTAACGGCGCATTCAAATCTTTATTCAGAGTGAAAAAACGGGTTGAATGGCCCTTCAGATTGCTCAGGTGCTTGTCCAGTTTTTCAGTATTGAGTGATTCCTCCATATTCAAATTACGAAAAAATACCTGCAGCTCATCTTCGGCCACTTCTTTCTTTAATTCTCGAATTATCCAGTTCCCTTTTTTTGTACCAGCTTTCTGCTCTGCTGTATGAGATGCAAGTGCATCTATAAGCCAATCTTCTTTTGGGGGGAGAAAGCCAAATTTTTTTTCATAAGCCTGTCTGATGATTATTTTTTCAAGCTTTTCCTTACTAGTATTAGTACCTGCTATAAGGATTCCTTTTCCATACGATTCCTGGTAGTGACCAGTAAGCACCACAGACAAATAAGGAAATTTACCTAAGGTACTGAGCTTTTCAAAATTTTGCTTAAAGGCATGCTGATTTTCTGAATAAATATCAACCTGATTTTTGCTTATTTTTTCAAGAGGCTTCTGCTGCCAGTATAGTGAAGGTGAATCCCCTCTTCCTTCAAAAATATAATAATCAATATGTTTCATTTCTTTTTGTGCTTTTAAAGGGAATCCGGCTGCCCAAGAGCCGTTTCTTCTGAAGGAATCAGAAATTGTAATAAGGGAACTCTCTACAATAATGTCTGGGACGGACACTGTCCAGTCATTTAACATAAACGCTTTTTGACCCTTATTCATTGGCAGAACATATTCAAAAATCATCTGGTTGTCATTTGAGAAAAATGTATAAGGATTTTCGTCCGCAGAATCACATGCTTCTTCATTGGCATTTTTGCACTTCCACTTAAATAGTGAGTCAGGAATTACCAGCCTATATTCTTTTTCGGGCACGATACCAATGACCGTTTGCGTAATTTTTAGCTCATTTTCCAGAGATTCCACAGTAATTTGCTGATTGGCTCCCACTGTAAGCTCTTTAGCTTGTCCAGTTTGCCCAGAAAAAACTTTCCACTGCCATACAAGCATGCCCGAAATTGTTCCTGACAATATTAAAAAAATAAATAAAGATGCCCTCCACATTGGTATACCCTCTTAGTTTCTTTTACCATAACAATACCAAAGGGAAGGACATCCGTCACATAAATTTTGCATAAAATGGAGAAATTTCTTATCACTTGTCCGGTGAATCATAATGATACATAAGTTCGCGGATATGAGTGCTCGGTTGCTTGGTTTATGCGCGGATGCTGTACTTTTACGCCGGGGGTTCTACACTTTGCGAGCAACTTAAAGATCTCCCTCCACGGTAAAATATTTAGTTGCTTCACGCAAAATCCAGATCCAGGCCATCATCCAATAGGCTGCCGTTTTCTCCAATACTCATGCAAGTCTTTGCCCAGTCTTCGCTCGGTAATCCTTCTGATGCAAGAAAACCCTCTAGTTCACCTAATGTCATCGTAAACAGCTCTTTGTTGTGTACCATCAATAAACCTTTTGCACTAAGCGCAGCTATAATGGAGACAACAACAAAACCGTTCATATCATAAATATGTTTCTTTTCTAATGGAGATATATCAGCCTTGATAAAGTAACTGACACATAGGAGCAATGTCATTAAAAGAAAAAGGTAAAGCATGCAGTCTCTCTCCCTTCTGCTTTTTAGGTGCTACTTCTATTTTTATGCAGGAAATGATAAAGTATGGTTGGACATAAGGCATTTTATTTCATTATTTCAAATCTGGTTACAGGGCAGTAGAAGTAGATGCCCTGAGTCTTTAAAGGAGGTAGTATTATTGATACAGCGTTTTATAGAAATTGGAGAAGGATATTCGGATATATATGAATTAATCGAGATAGCAAAGTCCAATCAGCACCGCCTGGCCCATATGGCAGCTTTCCATACCACCATTAGCGATAAAGAAGTTACTTCTTTGGCAGTTATACTGAATTCCACTAATCCCGGAGATTTCCAGCCGCTATATTTTTGCAGAGAAGGAATTCCAGATCCAAATGTCACACCGAACAAAAGATTTGATTTATTTGCGGAAACTGCAAGGTATCTCGAAAAGGATATCATTCAGCTAAGCGTAAAGCCTTCCACTCTATTTAATGAAAAGGAATTGTATTACCAGTATCTAATTGGAATCTTAAGGCTTAATCATTATATTGCACCTCTCCAATAAAAAATCCAGACGGCCGGAGCAGAAATTTTAGCGGGAAAACATTACTTTATAACTTTTTAACAAAAAGGCATGAGCTTTGCTCATGCCTTTTAAATACCCATCTTATAGTCATATTCCTTTGCCTTGTCAGGCTTTGAGTTTTCAAATTCCGTTTTAAGGAATGGTTTATAGGATTGCTCTACTTTTTTAACAAAGGAGTAGGAGTTGATTTTTTCCATTAAACCTTCTGTATCAGCAAGATCACAGTATAATACAACATATTTCAGCCTTTTGGAAACAAAATGGACATTTCCGAATCTTCTTAACATTTTTGCCTGCTTTAATGAATAAAGCCAGACTATTATTCCTTGCCTTTGACCCAGCATATTTTTTTACCCCTTCAGCGAATCAATTGTTTTACTTAGTCTAGCATAGAAAAACAGCAGTTTTCAATGGTTATGGGCAATCAAGTTCTTTTTTGGATGACTAGGTTAAACTTGCCTGTTGATTTCCGTTCCAGGTGCTCAGCGAACCGCTGGCGGTCCGATGCTTCTCGGTGCCTTTAGCCTGTGGTGTCTTCCTTTGTTCCGTACTCTGGAAGCCATTGAATAAGCAGTATTGAATAAACACCGCACGAAGGAATGCGAAACCATTTTCGAGGATCACGCACGTTCCGCACCAATCAACACGATGCCCAAATTAACATTGAGCTTACACAGACTTTTGATAACAAAAAAAACCAGCATATGCTGGTTTTTTATGCTGAACATCCGCAGCTGCCACCGCTGCCGCAGCCGCCACCGCAGCTGGATTCAAAGAATGGATTTCCAGTTGGGACCTTAATATGCTCTGAAACAGAGCGGCCAATCAGTACGCTAACCTCATCAAGCAAATTTTGCAGACCGGTTTCAGCTCTTCTGAACTCTGCCACATGGCTGTCCATATCCATTTCACGCTTAAGCTCCCGGATAGACATCATCACTTTTTTATATTCTGGATGATATTTGCCAAAACGCTGAACCTCTTCATAAAGCTCCTTCATTTTAACAAATTCCTGGATTTTTCTTTGTGTCCCACGGCTGTTCTTTAATTTATATAAACTTTTGCGGTAATGTTCCGCTTCCTCGGATTCAACGATCATTGCAGCTAACTCGTCAGCTTTGTCCAAAATAGCTATTCTTTCTAATGTAGCAAGCAAATAGCCCACCTCCGTTTCCTATTTTATCATGAAACGGAGCAAAGCTAAAGTAAGGAAACTACGGGATGGTTACATAAAATTCTCTTTTCAATTTTAAGGAAGGCTGTTTTTCTTTTACAAGCTCCAGCCTGATTCTGTGGTTACCTGAAGATAGGCCTTTAACAATAAAAGCCGCTGAAGAAATTTCCTCTTTCTTAATTCCGTCCACATATAATAGTATTTTGCCTTTATCTTTAGCAGTCTGCCCACTAAACGAAACTCCTTGCAGGATACATTCTACAAGTACATCCTTTCCCCTCACTTGATGACGGACATAGAAAGGATTTTTCACATTGCTGCTTTCCACTCCTGAAACCGGCAAATCTGAGGCAAGCTCTAATGCATTAACGGGCTCAACTTCCATTTTGGTTTCAGGCTCTGGAATATCTTTTTGGCAGGCTGCAAGAAGAAACAGGAAAAGTATTAAAGACAAGTATCTTATCCCTTTCATTATTTTCACTCCTAAAGTTGACTTCTATCTCGATTTATTATAAATAGTGTTTGCACTGCCGCTCTTTTTTACTCGATAACATAATTAAAAGCTTTCTCGCTAGCGAGAAAGCTTTTAATTGGACTGTGAGTTCATTGCCTGGAACATACTCATCATCATCGAGGCCATTTGAACCCCATTCGTTAATTTCTCTACCTTATGGGGAATAGTCTTTTTATAATAGTGCAGAGCAGCCACTTCGAGGGATTGGATTTCATGGGGATTTCTCGTTAAGGTTCTATACCAGTGGGGCTGCTCCCGTATGAATTGCTTCAATTCCTTTTTCTGATCGAGATAATTGATAATATCTTTTCTCATTCTTTCGGCCCCCTCTGTTATTAATCTTTTCTAAATGTGAACGGATTATTCGGTCTCGGGTTTGCTGACTTGGAGCCACCGCCAGATTGCTGTCCCCCTTGAAACTGGGATATGACTCCCTGGACAGCTGATAGCGCCTGGCTTAGATTATTGATGTATCCCTGCATTTGGTTGGCATCCATATGTTTTAGCGTCTCCATGATATTGCCCATCCAGTCGTTTTTCTTCTCTTCAGATGTTGTTTTTTCATCCTTGTTTTCATTATATGAATCCCATCTCGAGTCATCTTCCCCCAGAAGGTACCAATCCTCATATAAATCCTGCCATGTTGCATTACCCGATCTGACTTCCCTGATAATATGAGGATTCTGTTTCACAAACTCTTTAAACTTTTCGACAGAGGGATGAAGCTTTTTATTAGTCATGCCTATTTCACCTCATTCTGTTACAAATGCCTATAATACCATATGACCATGAAAGGAAAAGGTGAATGGGTTCTGTAACCGAAACCCTCATTAATAATAAATTCAAAAATTCTGCCATTAGTGTTAATATATGAATGCAGAAAGCAAATGAAGGGTGAATTTCTATGGATAAAGAACTAATGGAATTATTCCATACATGTACAAAGCAGGCTACCGACGAAGATTTAGTGGTTTTAAGATCAATATTGCAGGGTTTTCATAAAGTACAAACTGGACAAAACAGTTCATACATAGGAGGACTGCTGCAAATGGAGCGTTCTATAACTGAAGATGAATGCATTTTAACCATACCCCTGACCCCGTTAGTGGATAATCCGCTTGGAATCCTTCATGGAGGAGTTACTGCAACAATTATCGATTCTGCAATGGGGACTCTTGCATCTTCACTGCTCCCTGAAGGATTTGGAGCAGTAACCACGCAATTAAACGTACACTATCTGTCAGTCGGAAAAGGTGATTATGTGACATGCAGGGCGAATATTGACCACAAAGGAACAAAGAGCATGGTGCTATCTGCTGATGTCTTTAGGGCAGACGGAAGAAAGATTGCCCAGGCAACAGGCAGCTTTTTTGTTATTGAAAAGAAAGGCGTCAACAAATAAAAAGCAGGTGGAAGCATGGTTACCGCTATCGTAATACCAATTATTTGCCTTTATTTTTATTGGCTGACAAAAAAAGAAATGAGTGAAAGCTTTGAAAAGTGGTCAAATATCAACAATGTTCCTGAAGAAGCTATTATCTCCGGGGAGATTGTCCATATAAGCGCATTCAAGCAAAGATTTTATTATCACCGCTACATACATGTTCTTGACTTGACCATCCAATCAGCAGGCAATAAGCAGTGGAAAGTAAAAAAGATAACTCCACTAATGAAAGATGCTACATTGCCTGCTGTAAATGTTGGAGACACCGTACATTTATACGGTAATTGGAGGGAAGAATTTTTCCATGTGAGCCGAATACTTGTTAAAGGAGAGTCCAATGCAAATAAATAAAGGCTCTTTTCTCATAGATTGTTGTTTTGTTAATTCTGCCCGTTGATTTCCGCTGCGGGCACTTGCTTTCCGCGGGGAGGGTTGCGAGCCTCCTGGAGCGGAAATCAACCACTCCTCATTACTTGTTTAAAAAGCAACAAAGTTTGCGAAAACAGCCTAAATAAAAGAGCCTGATTAAATAGGCTCTTCTTAAATTTAATTAATCTTCATCCATCTTCCTGATGAAGTTTTGGGTATAATGCTTCTTATAAACTCCAACGCCAAGGTGGGTGAACTCTTCATTTAACAGGCTTTCTCTATGGCCCTTGCTATTGAGCCAACCCTCAACAACAGCCGGTGCATCCATATAGTTTGCAGCAATATTTTCTCCGGCAATTTTGTATAACACACCTCCGGCCTCAAGCCGGTCGTCCAGTTCCCCGTAAGTTTTGGAAATATGGGAAAAATCTTTGCTTTCATACATATCCTTACTGTGGGCAAACGCAACATCGGCAGTCATTTTATCCCACTCCAGCGGACTTAGATTATGCCGCACTCTTAGTACATTTGTAAGATCAAGAATCTGCTGTTCCTTCCCTCTCTCCACTTCTTCCTCATAGGCAGGTGAAGGCAGGGGGGCTTCTAATAATTCACCGCGGTAAACCATTTCATACGGCCGCATCTTAATTAAAGTTTCAGCATTCATTAATCTTACACTTGAGAGTGTTCCTGTAAATTTATCGATATTCAGCTGGGCATAATGGTCTCCAACCATGACCAGCGGCCTGGTATTAAGATCTTCTTCAGACAGTTCAAAACGGTAGGAGCTTTCTTTAAATTCAAGATTGATATTTGTCTCAACAAAAACAGACGAATAAATTTCACCAACTGGCTGTCCGATTTTAAAAGGGCTGATGTCCAAATCTTCCCCAGTAGCAAAAATTGTGACCACTTTGTTTCCGCTAATGCCAACCTGGGCATACTCTGTATCGCTTTTATTATAAATCCACCATTCATAACCAAAAAAAGAAGGATCCACCCTGGACGGCTCACCTAAACTTTCTTTAACCTCATGAATAGATTTCCCCATCAGCCTGGCCAGACCGTTTTCAGGAATTCCTGCATTGGAAGACATGTCAGGGTTCACATCCTGCCCCAAATCCTTTAATGCCTCAGGCTGTGAACTTTCCTGGTTTACTAATATTTCTCCCTGTTCCTCACCGGCAATATCCAAATAAAAACCAGCGGCAAGAAATATGGAGATCAATACTACTATTCGCAAAAGTGTCCGCAGAGAACGCGCCCTCCCTTCTATTAGTTAATCTATATATAGTATTTAAAGAGTATAACATTTACTATGTTTTATGTAATGTGCACTGTGATATAAAATGAAAAATGTATCTCAGGCTTTTGTACTAATCATACCATTAGGTGTATCGTTTTTCTATTGTTTTTGGCTTTGTTCAAATTGCCTGTTGATTTCCGCTCCAATCAACAGGGTGCTAAAACAACAATAAGCTTTAACAGAGCCATTTTATAAGACGATTGCTGACATTTAAACATTTGACCTGGGTAAGACAAAAAAAGAACACCAATTGGTGTCCTTTTAGTGCTGTGCTTCATTTTCATGTTTTGAAATATCGGAGAGAGCTTCTCCTGCCTGTTCATCTGTTAAATGACGAACAGCAAAGTCGCCAAGTGATACGATCCCCACAAGCTTGTCACCTTCCACCACAGGCAAGCGGCGGACTTGGTGCTCTGCCATCAAACGGGCAGCTTCTCTCGATTCTGTATCTTTATTAACTGTTACAAGATGGCTGCTCATTATATCTTCGACTTTTGAAGAAGCAGGATGCTTATCTGCCACACAGCGAAGGACGATATCGCGGTCTGTTATCATTCCGACAAGCTTATCGTTATCAACAATTGGAATAGCACCTACATTTAACTCCTTCATCTTAACCGCAACTTCATATACATTATCCAAAAGTGAGCAGCTTTCAACATCATCAGTCATAATATCACGAATTTTTTCCATGGTTTTATCCTCCTTCATTTTTCTCAACAATAAATATAGTCCAATAGTGCCCATGCAAACCGCCTTTTACATATCCAACTCCAATGTGTGTAGCCTTTTTATCAAGGATGTTTGCGCGGTGAATCGAAGAATTCATCCAGGCTGAAAACATTTCATCAGCTGACCTGTAGCCGGCCCCAATGTTCTCCTTCACTGTCAGGAAAGAAATTTGCTGATTCCTTAACATTTTTCTAGGATTTCCATATGTAGGAGAATTATGCGACACATATTCAAATTTCATCATATCCTGAGATTTTTGTTTAGCCACGCCAGTAAGCATCGAATCCATAACTAATGGCTTTAACCCTTTCTGTTTGCGTTCATCATTGGCAAGCTCCCATATGGTGCGCTCATCGGCAGCAATTTTTGGTGTGCCACTCCTCTCCGTTTGGCCAGGTATGAGTACAATTTGTCCAGGATATATAAAATCAGGGTTTTTAATATGAGGATTGCTGTTAATAATATCCTTTAAATCTTTGTTGAATTTAACTCCTATTTTCCAAAGAGTATCCGCTTTTTCAACCTTATACTCTGTAATGGCAACAGCTGGTCCGGTAGCAAATAAGAATATGAATAAAGCTAAAGAAATCGTTCTTTTCTTCATTTCGTCTCCCCTTTCTCCTTGTTATGCTGTAAATTTATTTTGCATGTTGAATCAGAAATAAAATAAATAATTTGTCTGTTTTCTCGCATTTATACTGATGATATATGACAGAACCATGTTTTCTTGCATGTATCCGTTGCATGTTACGCTTTTTTCTACTATTATTAAATTTGAGATAAACTTGTTTAAATTATGCATGGATCGTTCAGCTGAACCATGGATTGTTTTCAGGAGGGACAATTATGAAATTTGAAAACACAGGTCTGGAAAATAAAAAAGCAGACTTAACCCGCTTAGATGAAGTGATGCTATCACACGGCCTTGTTCGTGAGGGCCAATGGGATTACGAAAGAGTTACATATGACCGAAAGTTCGAATTAAAAGAAGGAGTTTTTTACCTTCGTGTATTCGGGTATGCAGTTGAGGGAGATGTAGGAGCACATAAAGCACTAATCCAGGTAATGACTCCACTTCTTGGTAAACATTATTACCCGCATGGAATTGAATATGGAGAAGGAGAAACCTTCCCGAAATCACTTGTGAATCAGTGTGAAAAAATTCTTGCTGATATTAAAGCTGAAATCGATCAATTCGCGGTATAAGTTAAAAAATGGAAGCTGCATAGCAGCAAAAAGACGCATGGACACCATGCGTCTTTTTATACAATTATTATCGGAAATCAAGGGATGAGTAAGGTATCATTTTGTCTATAAATAGATCAATTCTTTTTACTTTAAGTCCTGTTAAGTGGATGATTTCATCCTTGATTACTTTTTGAATCTTGGTTGTTTCCTCCATTATATTAATTCCCTTTTGTATGTTCATTTTTATTTTTAAATAAACTTCTGTATCCTTAAATGAGAGTGAAATATAATCAGGGTCTTTTTTTAAAAAAGGGAATTTATCACTTTTCACGGGAAACACACCTTCCCATTCTTGTAAACTTGAGTCTACTATAGCTGAGATTATATCGCTCGCTGCCTTAATCGTTTCGAAGTCGAGATGTTCATTTCGCATCTTCTTTTCACTTCTTTCTCTCCGATTTATTTTAGTTATACCGGGCAATAATCTCTCAGGAAATAAATCATGGACATAACAAATGTTTTTTATTGTTTCTAATATTAAATGCATAATATAATTGAAATGTTACTATTATTTTGGATGTCTTATAACTGTAGATATATGCTAGTACAATGTCTGATGCTAGCTGTTTTTTAGGAGTTTGGAAAGGGGATCTATTTTTGTCTGCAATATTCACTAGACGATTTTTATTTATATTAATTGGCGCACTTCTCATCGCTGCCATATTCTACTTTATTTTGCCTGTATCTGTTCCATTGATCGTAGCCTTCATTACAGCTCTTATTCTGGAACCAATCGTAAAATTGCTTCGGGATAAAATAAAAATAAAAAGAAGATTATCCGTGCTGATTACTTTTATTGGATTTGTCCTTTTTATTGGTTTGACTGGCTATTTTATTACGACAAAGGTTATTACAGAGGCGATTAAGCTTATTGAAAATGCTCCTATGTACATTAACGAAATTACAAAAGCCTGGCTGCGGGCAGAGGCGGATTTTACGAATGCCGCTAAAGACCTTCCAAAGGATTTAGTTGATGAAATCAGCATGCAGGTCCAATCCTTCTTGAATAAAACAAAGGATGATCTTGTAGCTTATGTCAATATAGATAATCTAAAAGCATTATTGACTAATATTCCAAATTATCTTGTCAGTTTCATTGTATATCTAATCGCATTATTCCTATTTTTAATTGACCTTCCACGCTTAAGGAAAGGAATGTACAATCATCTTACAGAAAAAACTGCAGATAAAGTCAGATTCATGACTTCCAGGCTTACGTATGTTGGATTTGGCTTCTTTAAAGCTCAATTCCTTGTTAGTGTGATTATTTTTATCGTTTCCCTGATTGGGCTCTTATTTATCAATCCGGAAGTAGCCTTGGTAATGGCAATCATCATCTGGGTGATAGACTTTATTCCGATAATTGGCTCCATTGTTATTCTTGGTCCTTGGGCACTTTTCCATCTCTTCACTGGAGATATCGCAATGGGAACAAAGCTTGCCATTTTAGCAGCTATCCTATTAATTATTCGAAGGACTGTTGAACCAAAAGTAATGGGCACGCATATTGGATTATCTCCATTGGCAACTCTGATCGCCATGTATATCGGCTTAAAACTGCTGGGCATACTCGGGTTCATCATTGGTCCGCTTATGGTTATTGCGTTTAATTCTGCCAAAGAAGCCGGTTTAATTAAAATGAACTTTAAAATATAAAAAGCTTCCCTGAGGGAAGCTTTTTGCGTGTAATTTAAAAGAAGTCGTAAAAAAATGATTTTTGCTGCGGGATTTTTCTCTCAAGAGCCTCGACATCACTCCATGGGCCTGCAATTTCACCTAAGCCATATAATTCCAGCGGCCGTTTGTATCCAATGATAATTGCTGTTAGAGCATTTATAGACATATGCAGCCCTCTAGCAGCTGGCTTTGCACAGCGGCCCCCTACTTTTTCCTTGAAAGGAGTTATACCATCGCCTGAGATCAAATAGCTTCCCGTGTTCCATAGAGCATACGGATCCTCAATATGTATAAAAACTTTTTCTTCGTTATTATTAAAAGCATATAGGTTCAAACAATTTTCCACATTTACGATTCTCCCCATAAAGTACGGGAAAACCTCCATCTTCAAATTAGGCTGAGGCAGGTAATATGGAAAAGGGTCATGTACAGAGGTAATGAGCTTTACCTTCTCCACCATCGAATCATGCTGGCAGATGAAGTTCCATAAATTCACTCTGGCTTCGTGGTTTATTGCCGTAAATTCTTCTACGTCCATTTTATGATCTTTTACTTTAAAAAGAAGGTAACCCTTCCCATCCCCTTTTTCATCATAATATACAGCTATCTGATAATCCGAGTAGACAAAGTTCTCCCACCAATAGGTATCTCTGATAAGCCCTCCAGAAAACTGCCCCATATATTCTTCGTAAATTTTTTCAATATCTTTGATATGCTGGCTTTTATTAAATCGTCTAATCGAGCCAGAAGATTTGCCCGCCATTTTTAAATCAATTTTATTGATTACAGTCTTCTTATAATCAGTAATTATTTCCCACCCGTATTTTCGATAAAATGAAATTTCAAAAGGATGCAAAAATGAAAAGATTTGGCCCTGCTCATCCATCTCAGCCAATGATTGTTTAATTAGCTGGCTGACGAACCCATTTCTTCTGTACTCAGGATAGGTTGCTACCCCAGCTAACCCTCCCATTTTCCAAGCTTGGCCATTAATATGGACGTTTAATGGAATGATGTGCAGTTTAGCTGCCAGGTGTTCTCCTTCCCATATCCCAAAAATTGTATGTTCCTTTAGCCTTTCCATCCGCTTTGGAATGTCATCTTCTGGAACATCGTACTGAAAAGCATACATGGAAAGTTTCATTGCTTCTAAATATTCTTTTTCTGCTAATTTCCTTACGTTCACTTTTTTCACTCCCGATTAAAATCATCCTGATAAAGATTCGCTATAGACCTAATAACTCCTTCCTAAACTATTGACTGGATTATGTGACCGGTTCAGCCGATGCAACTTTACTCAATGAAAAAACGTATATTTGCAAAAAAAATACCGCTTCAAAGCGGTATTCAATGCATTATTACGTTCCCAGTATTGCCTTAATAACAGATGTAGTCTCACCGCCGTGATAGAAAACATAAAGCAGCAAGTAAACAGCAACACCTGTAATCCCTGTGAAGAACCAGACAACGCTTGTAATAGGTCCAAGTTTCCTATGTTTTTCCAATTTGTTTTTATAGCCGGTATAAAGGGAAATAATTCCTAAAACAGCTCCCACAGTTGCTAGAGTGATATGGAAAATCAAGAAGATCGTATAATAAATTTTAATGTCATCAGGGCCGCCAAAAGCTGTATTGCCAATAAATATTGTTCTGCTGGCATAGATGATAAAGAAAATGACAGCGAAAACAGCCGCCAAAGTCATCGTTTTCTTATGGGCTTCAAGTTTTCTTTTGCTAATTTGTACCCAGCCAATCGCAACAGTAATTGCACTAAGCACAATGAATGTTGTACTGATTGTAGGCAGTATAGGCAATGAATATTCCATATAGTCTTCCTCTCTCCGCTTTTCGGTTGAAATTCAATATAGCTGCATCAAATAAATCACAAATTTAATTCTAGTAGAGTATTATGCTTTTTTCAACAAACAGCTTGTACTTTTAAGAAAAGTTCCTTAAATGTTCAATATTTATTTATTCTTATGTGATTAAACTCACTGCTCTATTGACAGAGAGTGCAAAAAAACTCCAGCATTTAAGCTGGAGTTCCCAATTATTTGATTGGCTGCGGATTAAGCATATGTTCTTTTTCAATTGGTGTTTCTTCTTGTTCTTTCTTATACCAGGCGAAGAATATCTGAGCCAAGACAATGCCATATACAATTTCCTGAATGATTTTCATGATAACGCCGCCCAGCTGCTGGTCATGGATAAGAGACATAGAATTAAACATTTCAGGTCCGCTTAGGTTAAGGCTTGCCAAAGTAGTAGATGGAACACATAACTGAAGTGCCTGCGCCCATGCATTAGGATCAGAGTAAGTATTGTACATCGGTGTATCTGCAAAAATAATCAGCGCGCATGCAGGCGTTAGCAAAACACCATTGGCAAATACGTACCCTACCTTCTTAAGTCCGCCTAACGTATCCCTCTCAGGCAGTTCATTCAGAATAGGCCACCACATAAAAGTTGCCAGCAGGAACAATATAGTTGTGTATGCTGTATGAAGCAGCATATCCGTTTTTACAATATCAAACACATCAGGTATATGGTAAATAGAAAATACGCCATTGAACAGGATAAGAGCTATGAGCGGCTTGGTAAAGAAATCAAATAAAGGTTTAACACCTTTATAATTTATTGCCGCGCGCCAAACCCATTGCGGGATACCTAAAATTACAAGCGGAGGAACGACTAAGTATAAGATAGCCATTTGAACCATATGTGCATAAAACATTAAATGGCCCATCAGATCCACAGGAGAACCCTTGATGGCATATAGCACAGCCATTCCGGCAACAAAGTATACTCCCTGCCTTCTTGTCAAAGGCTCACTGTTTTTATATTTGGTGCGATACTTTACAGTTAATAAGTAATATCCTGCAAGAACAAGAAGCACAAATAAAAGGAAGAATGGACTCCAAAGCGCACGAAAACCGAATATTTCTAAAGACATGCCTATCACCTCATTCAGTATTACTCAATATCGCCAATCACTCTTTTAGTAACGGCTTTCCAACATATCTCTGCAATAACTGCAAATACATTTCCAATAATATTATACTCTCTTTCATCCACAATCTCAATGAAGTGCAACTCCCTATCATTTCCAAAACCTGCTTACATAAAAAGAAAATCGGCCGTTAGCCGATTTTCTCCTACGATTACCACCATATGACAGTCAGGAACGCAATGATTGTAATAAATCCGACTAATGCTCCGGAGTATAAGAACAATGCAGGTGCTTCGTGACCTTTATGGCTCATATGCATGAAATAATATAATTGGAAGATTACTTGCACGACTGCAAGAATCAAAATGAAAGGCACAATAAACCATGCCGAGAAACCTTCATAACCAGCTGCTACGAACGCAACAATTGTTAAGAAAATCATCATTGCAAAAGTGATAACTTGATGCTTCATCTCTTCCGCACTTTTTTTACGTCTATATTCAATGTCTACTCTTGGGTTTCCTGAGTTTGGTTGTTGATTTGCCATCAGATTATCCCACCATTCCCATTAAATATACTACTGTGAAGATGAATACCCAAACAACGTCGATGAAGTGCCAGTAAAGGCTTGCAACATAGAACTTAGGAGCATTGTAAAGGCTCAATCCTCTTTTGCTGTTGCGGATCATTAGAGTTGTGATCCACAGCAAACCAAATGCCACGTGGCCACCATGGAAGCCGACTAAAGTATAGAAGGCTGAACCAAATGCACTGCTTGTGAAGCTATGATGGAATTCATGCACATAATGATTGAACTCGTAAATTTCCAAGCCTAGGAAACCAAGTCCTAGCAAAACTGTTATTCCAAGCCACAGCTGCATCTTTTTGAAATTAAAATTCTTCATATGATACATTGCATAAACGCTTGTTAACGAGCTAGTTAATAGAAGCATCGTCATCATAAACGCAAGAGGAATCTCAAATAGGTCCTTCGCCAGCGCCATATCACTGCTTGGTACTTTATCCTTCAAGGCAAGGTATGTTGCAAAGAGGGAGGCGAATAGAACTGTCTCTCCTCCAAGGAAAAACCAGAAACCTAAAAATTTATTCTTAGCCTCGAGGGTTTGCTTTTCAGGCGACGCCGGCCATGTTTCATAAGTCATTTTTTGTTCAGCAGCCATTATGCCTTAACCCCCTTATCATTATTATCTTCCAAATCTTCTTTATGAATGTGGTATCCATGATCATCCTTAATGGAACGGACAAACATAGAACCTAATGTAATCAGCATACCAATAATCAATACTGGAATTCCCCAGCTGTAGTCAGCTCTGTACATTGCACCAAAAGCAGCCACAAATAAGCCGAATGAGATAACAAATGGAATGAAAGAATTGTTTGGCATATGGATATCACCTAGTGGTTCAGCAGGTGACATTCCCTCTTTGCCGTCCATCTTCTCAAGCCAGTATGCATCAAGTCCGCGAATTAGCGGAAGCTGCTTAAAGTTATAGAATGGAGGCGGAGAAGGAATTGCCCATTCAAGCGTACGGCCATCTCCCCATGGGTCATTGCCAACCTTTTCATTTTTAACAGTTGTTATAACAACATTGATTAACAAAACAATCACTGCGACTGCCATGAAGAAAGCACCGATTGTACTTACAAGGTTAGCCGTCTCTAATCCTTGGCCAGGAAGGAATGTAAAGATACGGCGCGGCATTCCCCAAAGCCCTAAGAAGTGCTGGATAAAGAATGTTAAGTGGAATCCGATAAAGAATAACACAAAGGTAATTTTACCAAGGAATTCGTTTAACATTGTACCGAACATTTTCGGCCAGTATAGATGTGCACCTGCAAATAATGCAAATACAACCCCGCCGACAATTACATAGTGGAAGTGGGCAACTACAAAGTAGCTGTCATGGTACTGATAATCCTGTGCTGCAGATGCAAGCATAACACCAGTAACACCGCCGGCTACGAATGAAGGGATAAAGGCAACAGCCCAAAGCATTGGCGTTGTAAACGTAATGCTTCCGCCCCACATTGTAAATAACCAGTTAAAGATTTTAATACCAGTTGGTACGGCAATAGCCATTGTTGCTACTGCAAAGATTGCGTTCGCAATTGGACCCATTCCAGTTGTAAACATATGGTGAGCCCAAACCATGAATCCTAAGAAACCGATAAGTACTGTTGCGAATACCATGGAAGAATATCCGAACAGGCGCTTTCTTGAGAAGATCGCAAAAATCTCGGAGAAGATACCGAATGCCGGCAATACCAAGATGTAAACTTCAGGGTGACCAAAAATCCAGAAGAAGTGCTCCCAGATTATTGTGTTTCCTCCCATAGCAGGATCAAAGAAATTGGATCCAAACATACGGTCAAAGATTAGCAAGAATAAACCTACTGTTAAAGCAGGGAATGCAAATAGAATTAATGCTGACGTTACAAACGTAGCCCAAGTAAACATCGGCATGCGCATATAAGTCATTCCAGGAGCACGCATGTTAATGATGGTAACAAGGAAGTTGATTCCCCCAATTAACGTACCCGCACCTGAGATCTGCAATCCAAGTGCATAGAAGTCAATCCCATGCCCTTCAGAAGCAATTGATAGAGATGCATAGGAAGTCCAGCCCGCATCAGGTGCTCCTCCTAAAAACCATGAAAGGTTAAGAAATACACCACCAAAGAAGAACAGCCAGAATCCTAAAGAATTTAAGAATGGAAATGCAACGTCACGCGCACCAATCTGAAGTGGCATTACGGCATTCATAAATGCAAATATAAGTGGCATAGCCGCCAAGAAGATCATCGTTGTACCGTGCATTGTAAGAATTTCATTATACAATCCGGCACTTACAAAATCATTGTTTGGTACTGCTAGCTGGATACGGATGAACATGGCTTCCAAACCGCCAAGCAAGAAGAAAAATCCGCCAGCTATAAGATAAAGGATTGCGATTTTTTTATGGTCAACTGTTGTTAAATAGTCCCATAAAGTCGCTCCAAAACCTTTTTTCTGTGCTAAGGTACTCACAATTTTACCTCCCTTTTCAAAAAATCCCCTATTGTTCCATAACCTTTAAGCCCATTAAGTATTCTGAAAGGGCATCAAGTTGTTCCTCAGTCAATTCACCATAAGTGCCTGTCATCTTGTTTCCAGGCTTATATGTTTCAGGATCTCTTAACCAATTTTTCAGGTCTTCTTCAGTGTGGTCAAGGATACCGGCAATACGCTCACGATCGCCAAAGTTTGTTAAGTTTGGAGCTAAACGAGCTGCTTCAGGAGCAGTGTTTGCTGGAGTAACTGCATGACAGCCGATACAGCTGTTATTAAACACTTCTTGTCCAGCTTGCGCAAGATCAGTTTCAGCCTGCTTAGGCTCTTTTAAATCCTGCATTGCAGTTACCCACTGATCAAACTCGTCACTTGGAACCGCTTTAACTTTGAAATCCATCAAAGCATGGGAAGGTCCGCAAAGCTCTGCACACTTACCATAGAATAAGTTGTCGGCCTCATCAGCCTTTTCGCCATCAAACTTCAGCCAGAATTTATTCACATTATCTGTGTTTGTATCCAGCTTTCCGCCGACAGCAGGAATCCAAAATGAGTGCTTAACATCAGACGCAATTAGATTGAAATAAACTTTTTGGTCAGTTGGCACAACTAGTTCCTGTCCAGTGATAATTTCCTGGTTTGGATATTCAAACTCCCACCAGTATAGGTTAGCACGCACATTGACAACAAGTGCATCTGTTTTGCCTTCTTCATTCTTCTTTTCCATTTCACTTACGTCTGCAAGCTTAAAGGTAGCTGAAACTGTTGGTACAGCAAGAATAAGAAGCAATAAGATCGGAATGACAGTCCAAATAATTTCAAGTTTGTGGCTTCCTTCAACTTGTTTCGGAATTCTGTCGTCCTTGCGGCGGAATTTAAAAACAACAATAAAGAAGATTACTGTTACTACTGCAATTACCCCCACCATAATTGCAGTACTTAACACCATTAGATCAAATTGTGTTTGCGCCACTTCGCCAGCAGGATTTAGCGTAGATAAATACGGTTTACCGCTGCACGCGGAGAGAATGAGCGCCATCACCGCAAACAGAGAAAAAAGACGCCACTTTGCAAGCCTTTTCATAGCTTAATCAAACCCCTCTTTCGTAAAAATTTCATTTTTTGAATTGTTTGATCAAAAAATATGGATAAATCCCCTCTCGTAACTAGCGAAAGTAAGAATTTCCTAACAAAATTAAATAAGTGTGATGATTACCATAGCTACAAACATGATAGTCAGATATTGTAATGAGTATACAAACATTAATGTAGCCCATTTAATATCGTCATTAAACTTTCTGGCATAAATGCCTGTTAGATCCAGCCAACATTCAAGATGGTTGCTAGAATCATAAATGCCAAACCAAGTGAAGGCATAAGGAATGGCAGCGGCAATAATGCAGCAACCCAGATATAAATATGCCTTTTTGTAGCTTCAAAACCTTTTACAACCGGAAGCATTGGAACTCCTGCCGCACGGTATTCCTCCACTCTTCTCATCGCAAGTGCGTAAAAATGAGGAGGCTGCCAGATAAATACGATTGCGAATAGCACCCATGCCATAGGGTCGAGGCTGCCATCCACAGCTGCCCATCCAATTAACGGCGGCACAGCACCGGAAATACTTCCCACGATTGTATTGGAAACAAATCTGCGCTTTGTCCACATTGTATAAAGGACAACATAGCTAAAAACGCCAATCAATCCGATTACAACTGCTGTTGCTGTCGTAAACATAAGAAAGGCAGTCCCAAGGCCAATAAGCAGAAAACTTAAAAGCGCAACCTTTGCAGGATTCACTTTCCCCGTTACAGTCGGCCTGCCTTTGGTTCTTTCCATTAATGGATCAATATCGCGGTCAATATAATTATTGAGACTGCAAGAGCCTGCTATAATCAGTGAAGAACCAATTAATGTGTAGAATACCAGGTCCAGATTATTGAAAAATCCTTTGCCGGAAAAATGCAATGCTAGCCAAACACCGGTAAAGGTTGTTATCAGATTGGAATTTACAATGCCTATTTTAATCAGCGCAAGAAAATCCTTCCAGACTGTCGTCTCCGGTATATCATTTTGAAGGCTTCGCTCACTGTCTTCAATTGCAGCTTCACTCAAAGCCCGTGAGTTAGACATATCTTTTCCTCCTTTATCCCTTATCACAAACAAAGCTATTTTAACACTACAACTACTATATAGCATAATTGCTTTCAAAGCCATATTTGCAATAAAAAACGAGGGTTCACCCTAAATAAATAATTATCACCCAAATAGTTTTCTGCTATTTACAATGTAATTAAACAGTTTATTATTCGAATAAAAAATAAACCTTTCTTCTGTATATTAAATCACACTTTAAAACTCTTTTGTGAATTTTTTTAGAATAATTTATGACTAATTTGTGTCAAAAATTAAATATGCTTAAAGAAAGGTTGTTTTTTTGAGATAATAAAGCTTGCAGAAAACTTTTAGGAGTAAAGATTTCAACTCACTATTATGTATCTGGCCAAGGGGGAACCAATAATATCTTCCGCGACAAGGATATCCATTTTATACCCCCTATATATTTCTAGCAAACTCCAATACAAGTTTCAACCTTTTTTACTATAATTACGTTTAGAAATTTTTATAAGTGTTGTAAAAAAAGCTTTATTCCTGTACTATCGAAAAAGTAAATGGAGCAACAATCCTATCTGGTTATTTAGAGAATTTTTGTTAAGATAGAATACGGATAATTAGTAGAAACGAAAATCTATTCTATAGGGTCAAACATAAGCAAAATGAATATGACAAAGAAGGTGAAAGGCTTTGCAACGATCTTTAAAGTGGTTTGCTGTATTAACCACAATCGGCATGCTTTTAATATTGTTAGGCGGTGCGCTTGTTACTAAAACAGAATCAGGAATGGGATGCGGAAAATCCTGGCCTCTGTGCAATGGAGAGTTCGTTCCAACCGAAATCACTCCTGAGCTGGTTATAGAACTTGCGCACAGGCTGGTTTCCGGTTCGGTTGGGATTATGGTTCTGATCTTATCTATATGGACCTGGAAAAAAATGGGCCATATTAGGGAAACTAAATTTTTGTCGCTTACATCTTTTTTCTTTCTCGTTCTGCAGGCATTGATTGGCGCGGCTGCAGTGGTCTGGGGACAATCGGATTTCGTACTTGCACTTCATTTTGGCATTTCCTTAATATCTTTTGCAGCAGTACTTCTTCTGACATTGCTTATTTTTGAAGTTGATAAGAAATTCAAGGCGGATAAACTGATCATTGATAAAAGAATGAGGAAGCATATAATTGGCGTATCATTATATAGCTATGCCGTAGTCTATACTGGAGCTCTTGTCCGCCATGTTAACGCCAGCCTGGTTTGCCGTGATTGGCCGCTCTGCATTAATGGGGCCTTTATACTTCCAGGAAACATGTATGAGTGGGTGCAAATGGGCCATAGAGCCGCGGCAGGATTAATCTTCATCTGGATTGGCTATATTACCTATCTCGCAATAAAATATTATAAAGACCAGAAAGTTATTTACTGGGGATGGATCATTTCATTTATACTCGTGTCCCTGCAGGTAGCTGCGGGCGCCTTGGTAGTCATTACCAGACTTAATTTATATATAGCATTAGCGCATGCATTCTTTATTTCTTGCTTATTTGGGGTATTAAGCTATTTCATCCTATTATCATCCCGAAGCAAAAAGAATGAGCTTGCCATTGAAAAAGTGAAGAAGGAAGAAAAGCAAGGAGCAGCAGTATCTCCGGTGACGACAATCACGTAGCAGGAAAAAGCTGCTAACAAACATAAAAAAGAGCTTCGGCATTGGCCAAAGCTCTTTTTTATGTTTATTTTGTTATTTCAATCAAAAGGTCGCCAGTTTGTATAGCTTCACCATTTCCCACGTAAATGTCTTTTACTGTTCCTGAATATGGCGCCTGTACAGTTGTTTCCATTTTCATCGCTTCTGTGATCATTAAATGATCGCCTTTTTCTACTTTCTCCCCCTTTTCAACGACTACCTTTATTACTGTTCCAGGCATGCTGGCAGCAATGTGAGCTTCATTATGAGGGTCTGCTTTAACTTTTGAAGCAACGGTTGCTTTAATGCTTTCATCCTTTATGCTAACTTCACGAGGCTGTCCATTCAGCTCAAAATAGACAATCCTTGTGCCATCTGCCTGAGGCTGACCGATTGAAACCAATTTAACAATTAATGTTTTTCCTGTTTCAATCTCAATTTCCACTTCTTCTCCAAGCCTTAACCCATAAAGGAATGTTGGAGTATCCAAAACAGAAATATCACCAAATTGATCGCATGTTTTAACATAATCCATAAATACTTTTGGATATAAGGCATAAGCAATTGCTTCAAAGCTTGTTACCTGCCTTCCCAGTTCCTTAAAGAGCTTTTCTTTCAATGCATCAAAATCGACATCCTCCAAAAGCTCGCCCGGGCGAACCGTTATCGGCTCTCTGTCTTTTAGGATCACCTTTTGAAGCTCCTTAGGGAAACCTCCATATGGCTGTCCTAAATATCCCTCAAACAATTCAACTACTGAATCAGGGAAATCAAGTGACTGCCCTTTATTTATGACGTCTTGCTCTGTTAGCTTATTTTGGACCATAAACAGAGCCATGTCCCCTACTACCTTTGAGGAAGGTGTTACCTTAACGATATCTCCAAACATATGATTCACTCGGGAATACATGTCCTTTACTTCATCCCATTTATCGCCAAGGCCTACAGCTTTAGCCTGCTGCTGCAGATTGCTGTACTGACCGCCTGGCATCTCATGCTGGTAAATCTCTGAATGAGGAGCCTTCATGCCGCTTTCAAAGTCCTGATAATATTTGCGGACATCTTCCCAATAATAAGACAACTGTTCAAGTGCCTGTATATTAACATTCGGTTTACGGTCAGTTCCTTCCAATGCATAATAAAGGGAGTTCGCACTTGGCTGTGAAGTTAATCCGGCCATCGTACTCAATGCTGTATCGACAATATCAACTCCCGCTTCGATAGCTTTTGCATATGTGTAAATACCATTTCCGCTTGTGTCATGGGTATGAAGATGGATCGGAATGTCCACAGTTTCTTTTAGTTCAGAAATCAGCCTGTAAGCCGATTGGGGCTTTAGCAATCCAGCCATATCCTTTATAGCAAGTATGTGAGCTCCCTGGTTCTCAAGCTCTTTGGCAAGATTCTTGTAATAATTCAGATCATACTTGGTTCTCGCTGGATCGGAGATATCACCTGTATAGCACATGGCAGCTTCAGCAATCTTGCCGCTCTGGCGGACTGCATCAATTGCGACTTCCATGCCCTTAACCCAGTTAAGACTGTCAAATATCCGGAATACATCAATTCCTGCATATGCAGATTT
This sequence comes from Cytobacillus sp. C11.1, assembly GCF_058145115.1. Taxonomy (NCBI): domain Bacteria; kingdom Bacillati; phylum Bacillota; class Bacilli; order Caryophanales; family Bacillaceae; genus Cytobacillus; species Cytobacillus sp. C11.1. The sequence continues at coordinate 4,425,965 of NZ_CM176935.1, forward strand.
TTCAACAAACTCCCTAATAACATTGTCCGGATAGTTTTTATATCCAACTGCGTTGGAAGCACGAAGCAGCATTTGGAATAGCACATTCGGCATTCTCTCTCTCAGTGTGAGCAACCTTTCCCAAGGGTCTTCCTTCAGGAATCGGTACGCTACATCAAAAGTAGCTCCGCCCCACATTTCATACGAGAACATTTCCGGAAGAAGCTTTGCCGTAGGCTCTGCAATATGTTTCAAATCATTGGTTCTTACGCGTGTTGCAAGCAATGATTGATGTGCATCACGGAAAGTTGTATCAGTTAGAAGAACTTCCTTTTGTTCTTTAATCCATTTTACAAGGCCTTCAGGGCCAAGGGAATCCAATATCTGCTTTGTACCGTCCTGGAAGCCTGTGCTGTATTTCATTTTTGGCGTTCTAGGTTCTTCAAAAACAGGTCGTTTTTTCTTTTCAACTCCCGGGAAACCATTGACTGTTACATTCCCGATGTAGCTGAGCATCTTTGTACCCCTGTCTTTCCTTTTCGGGAATAGGAAAAGTTCAGGTGTCTCATCTATAAAGGAAGTATCATATTCTCCCTTCAAGAATTTTTCGTGCTTAACGACATTTTCAAGGAAAGGAATATTGGTTTTAATACCGCGAATACGGAATTCTTGAAGATTCCGGCCCATTTTGGATGCTGCCTGCTGGAAAGTCATCGCATGTGTCGACAATTTTACCAGGAGGGAATCATAATATGGGGTGATAACCGCACCCTGGAAGCCATTCCCCGCATCCAGCCGGACACCAAATCCGCCGCCGGACCGGTATGCCATTAATCTTCCTGTATCAGGCATAAAGTTATTTAATGGATCTTCAGTCGTAACGCGTGACTGAATGGCAAATCCGTGAATGTGGATGTTTTCTTGTGTTGGCACTCCCACTTCTTTACTATGCAAAGAGTGGCCTTCTGCAACAAGTATTTGCGTCTGTACAATGTCAACCCCTGTCACCATTTCGGTGATCGTATGCTCAACCTGTACTCTCGGGTTAACTTCTATAAAATAAAACTGGTCTTCAGATACAAGGAATTCTACTGTCCCTGCATTTATATAATCAACATTCTTCATTAGGTTGACTGCCGCCAGGCAAATTTCATCCCTCAACGTTTCAGATAGGGAAACGCATGGCGCCACCTCTACAACCTTCTGATGACGTCTTTGTACGGAACAATCTCTCTCATATAGATGGACGATATTCCCTTCACGGTCTCCAATGATTTGAACCTCAATATGCTTTGGTCTTTCTATGAATCTTTCAACATATACTTCATCATTTCCAAATGCTGCCTTGGCTTCTGATTTTGCACGTTCGTAAGATTCCTTTACTTCCTCAAGGCTTCTCACTATGCGCATGCCTCTTCCGCCGCCGCCAAGGGAGGCTTTAATAATGATAGGAAATCCATGACTTTTTCCAAAGCTGATCACTTCATCTAAGCTTTGTACTGGCCCGTCACTGCCAGGGATAACTGGAATTTCAGCAAGCTGTGCCTGGGTTCTGGCTTTAACCTTATCTCCGAACATATCTAAATGCCTGGATGAAGGGCCAATAAAAATAATGCCTTCTTCCTCGCATCGTCTGGCAAATTCAATATTTTCGGACAGGAATCCATATCCTGGATGAATTGCATCAACATCGCTGTTTTTAGCAATTTCAATAATTCCTTCTATATCCAGATATGCATCAATTGGCTTTTTGCCTTCCCCTACCAGATATGCTTCATCAGCTTTATAGCGATGATAAGATCCTGAATCTTCTTTTGAATAAATTGCCACCGTACGGATATCCAGCTCTGTACAAGCACGAAATACGCGGATAGCAATTTCTCCTCTGTTAGCTACTAAAACTTTGTTGATTCTTCTGCTCAAGAAAAACACCCCGTCTTTATGTATTTTTAATAATATTCTGCCAAATTCAGGCTGGATCAGGGTGGGAAAAACCCACCCGTTGCTGACCTGAATTTATATGATTGGCACCCTGCAGTTTATTGCAGAAAACCCTTTTTTATCAGAAGGAAGTAACTCCTGATTTATGTATTAAAAAGCACTGAGAATAACCCTGTGCTTATTTACGGATTACATAAGCTTCTTCTGAAGCCTCTGGAATAGATTCCGGCTTTAATTGTTCATCTTTATTTTTATACTTTTGTTCATAAGTTACAAACATAGAGACGTTCACTAGTATCCCCATAGCAATTGAAAGCTGCAGAAGCGAAGACCCTCCATAACTTACAAAGGGAAGAGTTACACCCGTAAGAGGCATGACTCCTGAGATCCCGGCTAGGTTGATAAAAGCCTGAATCCCAATCATGGAGGATATTCCAATAGCTAGCAAGCTGCCAAAGGCATCTTTACACTTTAAACTGATAAAGATTCCTCTCAGGACAATGTACCCTATAAGCAAAATAACAAAACCAACCCCGACAGCACCAAGTTCTTCGGCAATAACCGCCATAATAAAATCTGTATGCGCTTCAGGAAGGTAGCCCAGCTTCTGGACACTCTCGCCAAGACCTAGTCCCTTCAATCCTCCTGCACCAAGCGCAATATATGAGTTGGAAAGCTGATAACCAAATTCTGATCCAAAGGGATCTCTGAAGGCTTCTATTCTTCCCATGCGATAAGGGGCAAATATCTTATTCTTTAAAAGAAGGATAAATGGTGCAGCCAGCAGCATTCCAAACAGACCCAGCTTAAAGATATTCTTAAAATTCATGCCTGAAGTAAAAATAATCGCTGCTGCGATAGCAAAAATAATTATGGCTGTCCCAAAGTCCGGCTGAATAGCAACCAGCATGATAGCAAGGATTAAGTAGGCAAGCGGCGGAAGTACTCCCTTATTAAACTCATTTATATATGGCTGCTTTTTTGCATATACTGCAGCTAAATATATAATAACTGATAATTTCACAAATTCAGCGGGCTGAAGGCTTCTGCTTCCTATTTCAAACCAGCTCATAGCTCCGCCTGCCACTTTGCCAAAAATAAAAAGGGCAAATAAGCCGAAAACAGAAATCCCCACCATGGGCACAAGAAATTTATTACTTTGCATGGCTTTATATGGAAATAAAGCAACAAAGATAAATGCTATTGCAGAAATAACTAAATGCATTTTTTGCTTATTATAAAAGTAGTCGCTTTCTTGATCATAAATTTGTACAGCAGTAACCATGCTTGCGCTAAAAACCATAATCAGCCCAAAAACAGATAGCAAAGCTACAGCGATAACCAAGGTATAATCATATGATTTTAGAATTTTTTTAAACATCCAGCCCTCTTCCCTTGTCTTCTAAGTTTATTACTTATTCTACTATAGTATTGAATATCCTGCCTTGAAGAAAAGAAAAGTTAATTTAAATGTAACATAACAATCAAGAGAATTCCACAATTATGTCATACTAATTTAAAATAAAGTTATACCAATTAAATAAAATCTTTCAAGCAGGCATACTAATCAACTTTTTTGCATTTTGAATTTGGTTATAAAAAAACTCAAACAATCTATGAAGAATGTTTGAGTTTTTTAATTTTATTTTTTTACTGAAGCTTCGTGAAGAATGGAGAGTTCTCTTTCCAATTCATCGAGAATAGCCTTGCCTTCGGTCTCTTCAATTAAACCGAGACGGACAGCAAAATCTATTTCCCTGGACAACCCGAACATCTGTGTATCCAGCACCTCTTCATATAGAGGGCATTGGGGCATTGTGAGGTTATCCATTTGCACCTTGATTAACTTTAATATTTTAGCAGCATCTGCCTTTAAAAGAGCGTTTGCTTTTTCTTTGTGATCTAAAATCATTTCAGAAGCCAACTTTCAATCCCTCCATTTCCGAGCGATTATCCTATCTTTAAATTTTATACTTAAGCTTGGAAAAAAGCAAGGATAATAAGGGATTAATAAAGAATTCAGTTCCGCCGCACGTCTTGCTTTACTTTGAACTTTTATATTTTAGGCTCTGTAAATTTGCCTGTTGATTTCCACTCCATGCGCTCGTGAACCTCAGTCGTTCCGTCAGCTTCCCTCCGAGTATAACGCGCCTGTGAGATCTCCCTTTGATTCTCTTCTCCCGCCGGACGTTAAGTTAGCATCCTTGAATCAACACCGCAAGAAGGAAATGTGAATGCGTTTTCGAGGATCTCGTGCCTTCCGTTTCAATCAACAGAGTGCCAATCCCAACAGTGAGCCATATTTTAAAATATACTGTAGCACTACTGAAAGATCTTGCTTGTTCACTTCTGCAAGTGCAGGAATATAATCAGCTACTTTTCCTTCATTTGCCAACTTCATTAACAATTTTTGCAGATCCCCGCTAGTATGACAGGTCATTTTTCCCCTCCTGGCATCATTTTTATCATTCAGCTAGTTTACCCCAAATAATTATCAAGAATGCCAATATGACAACCCGCCATAAAATCTGTATACTAAAAGCATATATCTATTCATGAATGCATGGATTTGCCAGGAGGATTAGTATGGAAAATATTATTTCATTTAAAGGACTAGTTAAATACACGATTACACTGGATCCGGGAGTCTGGATTTTTGATGACCGGAGAGTAGATTTAAATACATATTTTGATAAGGAAACTGAGAATAAAAATGAGCTCGAGGAATATACGAAGGCAGTCTCTAAGCATTGGGATAGGGAGATCATGGAAGGAGCTGTGTTTCCTCCTACATTAAAAACAGAAAAAAAATTTGAAAAGGAAAAGGTATTGACAGGCACTTTCGGGATTCCTTTTAAACCGTTCCTCCTTAATGCCGAGCCGGATGAGAGTGCAGAATCTCTAATTATCGAAAGTGAAGACGGCGAGGTTCAGCTGCCGCTTTCCCAAGCAGAAGAATTAATATTGGGGTTCTCAAATGAAGGCAAACCTTTAAAAAATGATGGACCTGTACATGTGTATATGGGGGATGGAAGCAATAAAAACAATCCCATCAAAAGAGTGAAAGCATTCAGAGTGGAATGACCGGAGAGGGCGATGGAAAATCGCCCTTTTCTTATTGGCCCACGCATTGACAGTACATTCTGCTTTTGCAGGTCCACCCCCGGCTTATAGACCGATTATTGTAATTTCGGGTGAAATATTAAGCTAAAATATTTTTTATAAAAGGTCCGCCGCAAGCTGTGCCAGGCCGGATCTCTCGCCTTTGACAAGCTTGACATGTCCGGAGATAATTTGATCTTTAAACTTTTCGACAACATAGGTGAGGCCATTGTTATAAGCATCCAGGTATGGATGATCGATTTGCTCAGGGTCACCCATTAAGACTATTTTACTTCCTTCCCCCACTCGGGTAAGAATAGTTTTCACTTCATGCTTAGTCAGGTTCTGTGCTTCATCAATAATTATAAACTGATCTGGAATGCTCCTTCCCCGTATATAGGTCAGCGCCTCCACCTCAATCGATCCCATCCCTGCCAGTATGGCATCCAATTCCCCCGGTTTCTTCACGTTAAACAAATACTCAAGATTATCGTAAATCGGCTGCATCCACGGCCTTAATTTTTCTTCTTTCTCCCCTGGCAGGAAACCAAGATCTTTCCCTACCGGAACGATCGGCCGGGCTACCAGCAGCTTTTTATATTGCCCGTAGTCCTCGGTCTGCATTAAACCGGACGCGAGCGCTAATAAGGTCTTTCCGGTTCCTGCCTTCCCAATTAGCGTAACTAAAGGCAGATCGTTTCTTAGCAAAAGCTCCAAAGCCATTATCTGCTGGACATTGCGGGGTTTGATTCCCCAAATATGATCATAGTCAAAGATAAGCTTCTTTACCTTTTTGCCGTTTTTATCAACCACTCCCAAAGCAGATGAAGAAGAGCCAAGGGCATCCTTCATAACAAGGAACTGGTTGGGATAGAAAGGATGATTTGCCACATCTGACAATGGCAATTCACCTTTTTCATAAAAGCGGTTCAATATATCCAGCCCTATATAAACTTCCAGGAAACCAGGATACAAATGATCATTTTCCACTACCCGATCACTTAAAAAATCTTCAGATATTAACCCGATTGCATCGGCTTTAACACGGACAAGAGCATCTTTACTAACCAGAATAACTGTTCGTCCATTTTCTTTTGTCTCTTCTTCAAGCGACAAATTCTTGGCAACAGCCAAAATCCGATTATCATTTGTTTTCTCAACAAAGATTTCCTGCAGCTGGTGAAAAGATCTATGGTTCAATTCAATACGCAGGCTTCCGCCATTTTCTAGAGGGATTTTTTCATGAAGCTTTCCCGTTTCTCTCATGCCGTCAATCAGCCTGGATACTTGTCTTGCATTTCTGCCTATCTCATCCATGTACCTTTTCTTCGAATCGACTTCTTCCAGCACTACAGCTGGAATTACCACATCATTATCTTCGAATGAAAATATGGAATTAGGGTCTTGCAACAAGACGTTGGTATCTAAAACGTAAATTTTACTCAATCTGGTGCCTCCTGCTCCTCTTGTGTCTTTATAAAGCGTAACTTCTTAAGTGGGGGCTTTATGCCTTTTTGGTTTCGATAGCTGCTGAGTATTTGTTTTAAATGAGCCATTTTGGACTCACAACGAATACGCTGTTTGTTTATATTATTCATCCCCACTGGAGAAGTTGAATGAATAGGATGAAAGGCTTTGAAAAACAGTGGGACAAATATAACTTGGTAAAATATATGTTTTGCCGAATAAAGATAGAAGAAGTTTTGCACAATAATCATTAAACAATCCTATTTGGTCTGAGATTTTGCAAAAGCCGCAAGTCATTTTCAGCTAATTGCTTTCATTTCAGGAAAAATTTTTTGATAGCCCCGGAGGTGTCAAATATGAAGAAATGGCTATTATTGTTCTTTTCAGCCTTACTTTTGTCAGGTTGCGGAATAAACAATAACCAGTCCCATGAACAGCAGGACCAGCAAAATGCCATTAATGTTAAAAACAGTACGATTCAGGAGGTTGACAGGGAGACAGGGCAGCAAGTTTCCAGACACCTGGTCGATTTGGCAACCAGGATACCCAATGTTAACGACGCGACTGCTGTTGTCCTCGGAAGATTTGCGATTGTGGGGATTGATGTGAATAAAAACCTCGATAGATCGGAAGTTGGGACAATTAAGTATTCTGTTGCCGAAAGCCTCAAAAATGATCCCCATGGCGCAAGAGCCATGATTGTGGCTGATCCGGATATTAACGCACGGCTTAGAGAAATAGCCGAAGACATACAAAATGGAGAGCCTATTCAAGGGATTATGAATGAGCTGGCTGACATTGCCGGCCGTTTGATGCCAGAGGTCCCCGCAGATTTAGTTGATCCAAACAAGAAAAACGAAAAAAACGCAACCGAAGACCCGAAGAAAAAACTCAATAACAACCAAGAAAAACAACTTGAACAAAAACAAGAAGAACAATCAAACTACCATAAATAAACCAGGTACCTATACCAGTTGTGCGAACTGGTATAGGTACCTGGTACTTTTTTGCTGCTCTAATCAACAAAGTGCTCTAACATAGCCATGAAAAAAGCTTAGCTCCCATAGGAACTAAGCTTTTTTCATGGCTTCCATTACCTGTTTATCTAAACGGGCTGCAGCATCTTTGTCATAAGTTTTGTCATATTGCGGTTCTGCTGTAATTTTGGAGCCGTAGAACATTACATCACGAACTTCCTTTATGCTGATTTCCAATAGGGCCAGCTTAAGCGGCACTCCTTCCATCTTTTCAGACTTTACTGAAGCCTCTCCAGAGATGGAATATGTAGACTCGTTCGCTATGATATTCAGGACAACTTTATTGTTGCTATTTATGTTTTGAACGATTCTTGAACGGTTATCAACAGCGAAATAGATTGTTTCTTCATCTTTGGCCAAGACCCATGAAATCGCACTGACATTTGGCCCTCCAGTTTCGTGGTCAACAGTGGCTAGTGTGACAAAGCGCTCTTTTTGCAATTCATCATATAATGGTTTAATTAATTTGGGTTCTACCTGATTTGCCATTCTTTTCCCTCCTTTATTAGTTTCATCATAGTATGATAACGATTTTCTTTCAACCAATATACATCATGGCTTCTTGTTCAGCAGTACAGCACTGAAACTCTACTCTATACTAATATGAACCAAGACCTCCGGCCAAATACCGTAAAAGCATCAAAATGTTATTTTATCGCAAAGCATTCGAATCCAATCCGAACTTGTACTATAATGGTATTAAAAGCAGTCAAAATAATATGAGGTGTCCCTATGAGAGTTAAATGTGTACTTTGCGATAAAATCGAATCTATAGAAAATGAGTCACTGCAGGCTAAGCGTCTGCGCAATCGCCCAATCCACACCTATATGTGCAAACCGTGCGAAACAAGAATTGCTGAAAGAACGCAAAAGAGAGCCGATACCGGTAATTTTAAACTATATCGGAGCAAGGTCCAGGAGGAAGAATGGTAGGCCTCCAATTTGCATTGTAATGGCCTTTTAAATCAAATTAGCATTTAGCCGCTAGAATAGCTAGAATGCCTGACAACCCAAGCAAGCCTAAAAAAAGCCGCCCCTTGAAGGGAACGGCTTTTCTTAATCCTCTGGATAATTCACATACTTATCAGGTTCATTTTTGAATTGATTGAGCATGACCTCAATCAATTCACGCGGAAAACGGGTTTTATTCCGTTCTCCGTCCTTAGTGTAATGCACATAGTACATAACTTCATCTTTTTCAACTTCAAGATCTGATATCTGATGCTCATCTCCGAGAATTTCAAAAAACATCTTTTCTGTGTCCGTTGCTGCTGTATCATCCGGCCGTTCATCACTGACAATTTTAATCGTTAACCAGTTATACAGTGAATCCTGCAAAGATTTCATATCAGCCACTCCCCGTTAATCCGCATTTGCCTGATGCTTCTTTTCCTGGTGAAGGCGGATTTTATAGATAATCAAAATTAGCGCAGCCACAACAAGGCCTTCAGCAACCGGAAGAAACACACCAAGAAAAGTCAGCATCGTACATCCCAGAATTAAGAAGGTGTAAATAACAACTGATTTGGCAATAGGAAGCTTTTTGGCAAATCCCAGTTTAAAAACCAGGATAGACAAAAGGACAATTGTTATATAAAGCAGCCACATCCCTGTTGTGGGATTTTGATCGACTTTGAATAAAGCAGCGAAAAAAGACAGGCGTTGTGAAACATCCATATCCCTCTCTCCTCCCCCTTCTTAGCCTTAGTTTGTTTCAGCGTATTTCTTTTTCTTAGCTACTCTTTCACGTTCATTTTTATCAAGAATTTTCTTGCGCAGCCTGATTGATTCAGGTGTTACTTCAAGAAGCTCATCATCATTCAAATATTCCAGGGCCTCTTCAAGTGTCAATATGCGCGGCTTTTTAATTACATTGGTTTGATCCTTATTAGCAGAACGAATGTTGGTTGCATGCTTCACTTTTGTGATATTAACTGTAAGATCATTCTCGCGAGTATGTTCACCTACAATCATTCCCTCATAGATCTCAGTACCTGGCTCAACGAAAATGGTTCCTCTATCCTCTACTTGCATAATACCATATGTGGATGACTTTCCACTTTCCATTGAAACGAGCACGCCTTTGCTTCTTCCGCCAATTTGTCCTTTAATCTCAGGCTGATAGCTGTCAAATGTGTGATTGATAATACCATATCCGCGAGTAAGCGTCATAAATTCTGTAGAGTAGCCAATTAGTCCGCGGGCTGGGACATTGAATGTTAGTCGCACTTGGCCATTTCCGTTATTTACCATATCAAGCATTTCACCTTTACGTGTACCCATTGATTCAATAATTGAGCCGGTATTATCCTCTGGCACATCAATTTGAACACGTTCTACAGGTTCACAGCGAACACCATCAATTTCTCTAATAATTACTTCAGGCTTTGAAACCTGCAATTCAAAACCTTCACGGCGCATATTTTCAATGAGGATTGATAAATGAAGTTCTCCACGTCCAGATACAACCCAAGCGTCAGGCGAATCTGTATTTTCAACACGAAGACTCACATCGGTCTCAAGTTGGGCACGCAATCTTTCTTCAACTTTTCTGGCTGTAATATACTTGCCTTCTCTTCCTGCGAATGGGCTGTTATTTACAACGAAAGTCATTTGCAATGTTGGCTCATCGATTCTTAGAACAGGAAGTGCTTCCTGATGCTCAACAGGGCAGACAGTTTCCCCTACGTTGATGTCTTCCATTCCGGAAACAGCGATTAGATCTCCAGGATAAGCTTCTTGAATTTCCTCACGCTTCAAGCCGAAGAAACCAAAAATTTTCGTCACACGGAACTGTTTGACTGATCCATCAAGCTTCATCAGTGCAACTTGCTGACCGACCTTAATCGTTCCACGAAATACGCGGCCAATCCCAATTCTTCCTACATAATCATTGTAATCTAAAAGTGCTACCTGGAATTGAAGCGGTTCTTCTCGGTTATCAGCAGGTGCTGGTATATGGTCAATAATGGCTTCATATACCGAATGCATATCATCATCCTGTTTATCAGGAGTGGTACTCGCAGTCCCAGCAATAGCTGACGCATAAATGACCGGAAACTCGAGCTGGTCTTCATTTGCACCAAGTTCGATAAATAAATCGATTACCTCATCAACAACTTCTGTTGGGCGGGCAGATTCCTTGTCAATTTTATTTACAACTACGATTGGAGTTAATTTTTGTTCTAATGCCTTTTTGAGCACGAAGCGAGTTTGCGGCATACAGCCTTCATAGGCATCAACCACTAATAAAACACCATCAACCATTTTCATGATACGTTCAACTTCACCGCCAAAATCTGCGTGTCCTGGCGTATCAAGAATATTTATTCTTGTATCTTTATATTTAACTGCAGTATTTTTAGCTAAGATGGTAATTCCACGTTCTCTTTCCAAATCATTTGAATCCATGGCACGTTCTTCTACATGCTCGTTTGAGCGAAATGTTCCAGACTGTTTCAAAAGTTCGTCAACCAGCGTAGTTTTACCATGGTCAACGTGGGCAATAATAGCTATATTGCGAATATCTTCTCTTAGTTTCAAAAGATTTCCTCCTATTTATAAAAAACTAAATCATTTTTCTACATTTTTTTTACAACTGATACATTATATCATAATTACTGTAGAAACCTAAAAGCTTTTTGTGTAAAATAATGTAGAAAAGGGGTTCGTGCCTTGCTTTTTAGGTTATTTCAATTATTTAATACGTCATTTCTATATATTGTTTGCCAGCAAATGCACTTATTACTCCGCCTGGGAGGGTAAAATAGTATGAAAAAAATCAAGTGGCCTTTATTAGCTTTTGCGATTGGAGCAGCCGTATGCATGATGGGAATTGGAGTTGCAGTGGCTGAAAGAAGCATATTTGGCATTATTTTTTCAATCATCCTGTTAGTTTTTGTAATGGGTTTCGGTTTTAAAACAAAGAAGAAAATGAGAGAAGACGGATTGCTATAACAAAGCGCAAAAAAGCTGCAGCCAAGTGCTGCAGCTTTCTTAAATAAGCGGACAGACCATTATCAAGTAATCTTTTCCTTCAGGAGAAGTCTCCATCTTAAACTGTTCAAATCCGGCATCAGATAGAAACTCGATCCACTTATAGCGATATTCCGGCACACCCGCAAATAATGACTTCTCGCCACTACTTTTCAGTTCCTCACCTATTTTGCCGATTATCGCTATACCCAAACCTTGTCTCCGCATTTCTTCCTTAACAAGAATAGTCCCAATCCACGGCTTTTGATTGGATGGCGATTTATAAACATGAAAGCTGACGGCTATCTGCTCACCATCCAATCGCCATAGTCTCCACTCACCATTTAGTTTCTCATGCAAAGCCATGTACTTTTTAAGGTTAAACCCGCTTTTTTCGGTTTCTTCCCACTCAGGACTGGTTTTAATGATTTTTAAGAAGAATGGCCAATCTGAATCAGTCAGCAAATCACTGGACAGATTACCAATTTCCATTGTTTAAATACTCTTTCATGATTTCCTGGTAGAGACCCGGCTTCGAGACAAAAACAGAGTTATTTTCAAGCAGATTCAGCGGCTCTCCTTTAAGAGTAGTCGCTTTTCCTCCCAGCTCCTCAATCATTATGACACCAGCGGCAAAGTCCCACGGCGCCAGCCTTAAGGTAATATATGCATCAACCCGCCCTGATGCAATATAAGCCATCTCTATGGCAGCTGAACCATAAGAGCGGGTCCCCCGCGCATTTTTAACCAGCGGTGCCAGCAGTGACGGATCAATCCGCTTATTTTCCGTTACCCATGTAGCATTCAGCCCTATAACCGCTTTGGAGACTTCTGTTTCTTTTAATGGAGGAAGCTCCAATTCATTCATATAAACTCCATGCCCCTTAATAGCATGATACAATTCATCATGCACCACGTCGTAAATCAATCCAATTTTCCCTTCGCCATTTTCATAAATGCCAATTGAAATCGCAAAATTTCTTTGCTGATGCACAAAGTTCATTGTTCCATCGATTGGGTCGATAATCCATACAATTCCGTCCAAGTCGTTTAACTTATCGCCAAATCCCTCTTCCCCAAGGATTCGGTGTTCTGGATATTTCTCTTTAATTTTCTTAATGAAAAATTGTTCTGTTCCCTGATCAATATCCGTAACCAAATCATTTGCATTCGACTTTGTCGTAATTGTCAATGTTTTACTGAAGGAATTCCGGATATTGACTCCAGCCTCTTTAACCCAGGCTTTTGCATATGTATCTAATTCGCTCCAATTCGTCATAATTGGCCCACCCTCCGCTAAGTTCCCATCTTTATTTTCTGGGATTTCTTTTAAAATATGGCTCTGTTAAACTTGCCTGTTGATTTTCGCTCCAGGCACTCGCTTCCGCGGGCGGTTTGGGAGCCTCTTCGAAGCATAGCGCCATAGGGGTCTCCCTATGACTCGCTTCTCCCGCTGAAGTCTCCCCCTCTGCTAATCAACAGGGTGCTGAAATCAATATGTCGCTTCAACACAGCCTAATTTATAAAGAGCTTAAATGAATTAGCAACGTTCTTCAAGTTATATCCTCTCCCAGGGAGAGGATAATCATTTGCGAGCCTTAAATTTATTTAAGAAGAAGCATTTATAAAATAATAAACGAACTCCTCATCCAATAAGGGAGTTCGTTTCTAAAGGTTTTTGCTTTTTATCTGCATTTTTTCTGCCTTTTCTCCTTTGCTTCACAGTTCAAGTAACATCATCTTTAAAGTGCTTTCAATCTTAGAAGTTCCTGTCTGATCCTTTCAAGCTTTAGCTTTGTTTGCTTCTTTAAGTCTTCATTTTTTTCTGTCATGGCATCAAATAAAGTAGCTAATTCATAATCCATTTCCAGTCTTAGAACTGCTGTCCTTTCTCTCTCACCGGCTTTTTTCTTAACAGAATTCATAAGTTGTTTCATTAGACAGTACACCCCTTCCAATAATCTAATTAATTTTCTGATTATTTTTACTATTATCATATGAAGAGTAATTCTCAGATGCAACAAATTTGTGCGATAACCCAAATTTAAATTATATCTCTGCTAACCGCGCCTGTTAGTTCCCACTTCAGGCGCTGCCTTTCGCTCCAATCATTCTAATGCCAAAATCAACATGAGATTTAATACAGCCTAATTTATAAAGAGCTTTAAGGCTTAATATTTCTAGATTGTTCGAGGTTATGCTACAATATTTGACAAAGCATTCAGGAGGTTTAGCTTATGTCATTTTCCGGTTTTACCAATGAAGATTTCGATGTTTTTAAAATAGATGGCCTTGATGACAGAATGGAAGCATTAAAGTCAACGATCAGACCGAAGCTTGAAGAACTGGGACAGCATTTTGCCCCTTCGCTTTCTGCTTTATCAGGCGATGAAATGTTTCCTCATGTTGCTAAACATGCGAGGCGAACCAAGAATCCCCCAAATGATACTTGGGTTTCCTTTGCAAGTAATTCAAGAGGCTACAAGATGCTTCCTCATTTTCAAATTGGCTTATGGGAAACACATGTATTCATTTGGTTTGCTGTCATCTATGAAGCACCGAGTAAAGAGGCCATCGGAAAAGCTTTCGAGGACAGTTTGGATAAATTGTATAAAGAAGTACCTAAGGATTATGTCTGGTCTGTTGATCATACAAAACCATCGGTGCTTCCGCATAACCAATTATCTAAAGATGAATTACAATCCATGTTTGTTCGCCTGCAAACTGTCAAGAAGGCTGAAATTCTGTGCGGCATCAATATCCCTAGAGAAGAAGCCGTCAGCATGTCGCCTGATCAATTTATTGAAAAAGCAGATTCTGTATTTAGAAATTTATTACCCCTATACAAAATGGCATAAACATCATTAATTAATATCAAAAAAAGCAAAACTTCCTTTCAAGTAGGAGGTTTTGCTTTTTCGTTCTGTAGCCCCGGTGCAGCTCGAATGCCAGGCCTGTTATTTCATTTTTATTTTATCCCCTGCAGTAGACTCTTTGGCTGCCTTCACCGTTTTGTACGATGAATAGCCGCTCTGTTCTTCAAATTCATCACAAAGATTTTTTTCCTGGGCTTTGCCCGGTACTATTTCCTTAAACCGTCTGTAGGCATTCATTAATTGATCCCGCTCAATTCCTTTTTCATATGCTTGCTCAATACTTTCGAAATATTTAATAACATCTACAATTTCTTCTGTTGACCAATCATGATCAATCGGGTATTGATATTCCATGTCGTTCCACCTCATTTATGATAATCCTGCTGCCTCTATATTTTACTCAGCCCACTTTTTGCGGACACTTTCCCCCTCAGCTACCATCCGCTGAATTAACTCATCAACAGTCGGCACATCCTTGATTAACCCCATTACCTGGCCAGCCCATGCGAAACCTTCATGGTCTTTCCCCTCATGAATATATTTCTTATTAGCATTCCCGCTTATGTAATTCTTTAATTGTTCGTAACCGCCGTTTTGTCTTTCTATTTCGAGGATTTTATCTGTCCAAGTGTTCGCAATCACCCTGGCAGGGGCGCCAATTGTTCTTTTTATGACAACTGTATCATTTTCTGTTCCTTCCACAAGACGGTTTTTATATAATTCGGATGCATGAACGCACTCTTTTGTCGCCACAAATCTCGTTCCCATTTCAATCCCTTCTGCTCCTAGGCTTAGCGCAGCCATCATTCCTCTGCCATCCCCGATGCCTCCTGATGCTATAACAGGAATGGATACAGCATCAACCACTTGAGGAACGAGGACAAAGGTTCCGATATCATCCCTGCCTAGATGTCCTCCTCCTTCCTGGCCGACGACCATTACTGCATCGGCACCTAGCTCCTCCGCCTTTATGGCCTGCCTTTTAGCTGCTACCAGAACAAGCTTCTTAACATTTATCCCTTTTAATTGCTCAAAAATTGGGGCAGGGTTTCCGCCCGTCATAGATATTACCGGAACTTCTTCTTCAATAGCAATATCCAGATATTCAGCAAATGGCCTGCCATGCTGCCCAATAGCAAAATTAACTCCGAAAGGCTTGTCTGTCAATGTCTTTACTCTTTGGATTTCTTCTTTAAGTTTTCCTGGGCTGCTTAGAGACATTGCTGTTACCTGCCCTAGCCCGCCTGCATTTGATACGGCAGCAGCCAAATCAGAATAAGCAAGATGTGCAAGCCCTCCCTGAATGATAGGATATTGAATATTTAGCATTTCCGTAACCCTTGTGTTCCAATTCATAATTATAACCTCCATTCGTCAATATTCTTCTATTTCTATTTTTATGTTTTAATTTCCTGTTAACTTCTAAAACTAAAAAGAAAGCGGAAAATTTTAGCCAGCGGAATTGTCTGCCCCATATGGTTGCAGAACGATAAATCTTTCTATGCAAAGGGATTGAATAATGCTATAATGCAAATGTTTTATAACATGATTACATTGAAATATTAACTAAAGAGGTGTGGGAATAAGTTGTCTCAATATAATACACCGTTATTCAGCGGTTTACTTGCACACGCAAAAAAGGATCCGGTGCAGTTTCATATACCAGGGCATAAAAAAGGCACTGGAATTGACCCGGAATTTAGAGAATATATTGGAGATAATGCTCTTGCAATCGACCTGATCAATATCGGTCCGCTTGATGATCTCCATCAGCCAAAAGGAATTATTAAAGAAGCCCAGGACCTTGCTGCAGAGGCATTTGGAGCTGATAGGACATTCTTCTCTGTACAGGGTACAAGCGGAGCCATCATGACGATGGTTATGGCGGTATGCGGTCCTGGAGATAAAATTATCGTTCCTCGGAATGTCCATAAATCCGTTATGTCTGCTATTGTTTTCTCAGGTGCAACGCCAATTTTCATTCATCCCGAGATTGATGAAAAACTGGGTATATCACACGGAATTACAACTGAATCTGTATCAAAAGCCCTTGAACTCCATCCAGATGCCAAGGGAGTTCTGGTTATAAATCCAACCTATTTCGGCATTTCAGCTGATTTGAAGAAAATTGTAGACATTGCCCATTCCTATAATGTGCCTGTCCTCGTTGATGAAGCGCATGGAGTGCATATCCACTTCCATGACGAGCTGCCATTATCTGCTATGCAGGCCGGAGCAGATTTGGCAGCTACATCGGTCCATAAATTGGGAGGGTCGATGACGCAAAGCTCTGTTTTAAACATGAAAGGTAACCTTGTATCGGCCAAAAGGGTTCAATCCATTTTGAGTATGCTGACGACTACTTCCACTTCCTATTTATTGCTTGCTTCATTGGATGTTGCCAGAAAACGCCTTGCCACTGAGGGCAAGGAGCTTATTGGCCAAACTATTGAATTGGCACAATCGATCCGCCGCCGCATAAATGATATTGATCGCTTATATTGCGTCGGAGAAGAAATATTGGAAACGAAAGCTGCCCATGACTATGATCCGACAAAATTGATCATTTCGGTTAAGGAACTTGGCATGAACGGTTTTGATGTTGAAAATTGGCTTCGCGAAAAACATAATATCGAAGTGGAAATGTCCGATTTATATAACATCCTTTGTATCATCACACCAGGAGACACGCAAAGAGAAGCCGACATTTTAGTATCTGCTCTTGCTGAACTTGCGAAAGAACGTGAAGGAAATTCTGAAAAACTTGAAACTCAGGTGCTGCTGCCTGATATTCCAGTCTTATCCTTAACGCCTCGCGATGCCTTTTATGCTGATACAGAGCTGGTGCCTTTTGATGAATCAGAAGGAAGAATTATAGCTGAATTCATCATGGTCTATCCGCCCGGCATACCGATTTTTATCCCAGGGGAAATCATTACAAAAGAAAATCTTTGGTATATTAAAACAAATATGGAAGCCGGACTTCCAGTACAAGGACCGGAGGATTATGATTTCAAATACCTGCGCGTCATTGAAGAACATCGTGCCATACGATAAAGCAAAAGAGCCTTTCCTTTATGGAATAGGCTCTTTTTATTATTAGCGGTTATTAGCTTTGTCTGTTTTTTCTCCGTCACAGCAGTTGCATTGTTTAGAATACAAAACCGTTACTTTTTCATCCTCAAAGTGATCGATAGTTGAATTGCAAGCCTGGCATACGATTGTACCCATCTTTTCATTCTCCTTTTCATTGAGTTTTTTATTTAAACTGTAAGCGCTTAACTTCTTAAATCAATAATAATATAACACTATTAATATTTCAAGCCTAATTGTATAACATATTTAAAGTATTTTTTGGTATTTTACTTTTCATCATGCTCGTATACCTTTCTTATTAGTATGTCACAATATAAAAAAGCAGACCTAAATGTCTGCTTTTTTATAAGATTCCTTAAATATTATTCATATTGTGTTTCAAAATGGGCACCCGGTATTGCTTCTTTGAAAAATTCACTCAAATCCGCTGCCTGTTCATATAAATCAAGCTTAAATGCCTTTTGTAAGTATTCAATATCTTCGAAATTTTAGGGTCGAGGAGAGTAGAGCGGCCTGTTTGCATACAAATAACCAGAGGCTTAGAAAAGAAGAGATTCGTATAAACGATACCAAAATCATAACGGGTTGTTTCGGTTGTAAAACCAACAAATCGAACATTAACATTTTCATGCTCATCGTAGAGCTTCTCGAAAAACTCCATATTATTCCTCCTTTTTTAATTTAATATTTAGAATATTATTATAATTCAACTTCCCATTTTTGACAAGTATTTTAAATTTTCCTTCCTATTTTAAGTTGTCATAAGATTTTAATCAGTGCTAGAATGAAATAGGATGTTCTTACCACACTATTTGGGATAATGGGGGGAAAGATGATGGCAGCTAATGCATATATAAAGCTTGTTCCTTCATCAGATAAGGAAAGTATCACAACTGAAGAGCTTAAAGAACTATTTTTGTATTTTAAAGACATTACAGGAAAAACAGGTGACCAGATTAAGTGGGAATATGATGATGCCGCTTTTCCTTACGAAATTAAAGAAAAGCCAGAAGGAAAAGGCAGCTGGTTTTACCTTTTGTCAAACCATGACCGCTATAATGCTATTATACTCGGTGTGGATAAAGAAATGATCAGAGCAGAAGATGGTTCTGAAAGTGAGCAAACCTACATACAAATAACATTGCCAGAAAGCGCTACGTTTGGTGACAAGGGGAAAGCCAACGAATTCTGCAAATTCCTTGCTAAAAAGCTTAAAGGGGAATTGCACTTATTTAATGGAAGAGTTATGTATTTCTATCCCAGAAAATAAAAATAAAAGACTTACTAAAGAGAACAGCTCCAAAGCTGTTCTTATTCTATTTATACACAAACCCAAGAGGTGAATCATGATCAGCAAAAAGGATATTATTATAGGAATACTAAGCTTGGCGTTACTATAATATCTCCATTTATTTTTCACTCGTATTATGAGCGGAAACCGGAAAACACCCTTCAAAATATTGAGTTCGGTGCTCCATTCCCTCTCGCGGAACAAACAATATCCTTCCCTGAGGATTCCTTTTCTTATCCATTGGAAGTAAAATTTACCTCTCCTTTTGAAAAAGAAACGGACTACAAAGCTGTACCTTTTCTTTTTTCTTTCTTTAGTTATTTTTTATTGTTCTTTCCCCTTTACACTATTTTTTCAAGATATATTACAAGAAAACCACGGAAGGAAGAGGAGACAAACTAGAGACTCCTCTTTCTCCTTTTAGGCTCTTTTCTAAAAGATTCCGTAATCCAATCAAAACTTTATTGAACCGTTTTGATTCGTGCTGGGTCTGCCATTTCATATCCTTTATTTTGCAGTCCTTTTACGATATCCTCAAGAGCTTCCTTTGTCCATTGCCTGTCATGCATCAATAAATTGGCACCCTCTACTAAATATGGCGAATTGACCATTATGTCTATCAGAGCCTCTTTGGATTGATATTCTTTTTCCCAGTCATATCCATAAGTCCAATTCATAACGAGCATTTTTTCATCCTGTGCGATCTTTTTGCTGTAATCTGTATTGGAACCAAAAGGAGCTCTAAAAAATTTTGGCCTTTGTCCAATTATGTCTTCTATTTTATCATTCAGGCCGACAATTTCACTGTATTGCTGTTCCTCTGAAAGGTCTTTCAGGTTTTGGTGGCTGTATGTGTGATTGCCAATTGGAAATCCAGATCATGAATGGCTTTCAGTACGGCTGCCTCATCTGGCGTATCAATAAAATGTCCATTTACAAAAAAGATTGCCGGTGCACCCAGCTTCTTTAAGATTTCAGCCATTTGGAGCGCGTATGTATCAGGAGCGTCATCAATCGTTAGTAGAACAACTTTTGAATTTGCATTTTTTATAGGTTCAATGGTCCAATTGTTCTCATTTATCTGGTATTCCGTTTCAACGGCTGCTGCAGTTTTATCTTGGCTTATTTTATTACCGCTATCTTCTTTGTTATTGCTTCCTTCGTTCGCCTGTATATTTGTTTCCTGCTCAGAATTGCTTACTTCCGTTGCTTCTTCAACTTCTTCTTGTTCCTTTTTGACTGTTGCTGCCTCTTCCTTTTTTACAGTACCGCATGCAGACAGAAACAGAATGACAGAAAATAGTATCATAACCCCTGCTTTTATCATGTTGTCCTCCTTTAAAGCATATTTCTTTTCAGTCAACCCAATAAGTGGTATTATCAATAATGGCTTTCAAAGAGCCAAAGAGTTGTTCCCCTACTCACTCCTTACCCTTACCCACTGCATTTACACGAAATAGGTTCGATATGAACATTATAAAACATTTTTCCTATTTTCTTAACGGCCAGGGAGTTTTACACACATTTTTTTATCAGTTAAAAAATATTACAATTGAAAAGATATGGAGGGATTTGATGAAGAAACTGACACCCGTATTTACGGTCTCAGTCCTATTCACAGCATTATTTATTTTATGGGGACTTGTCCCGCAAAGTGTATTGCCAAATGGAAACCTTGACACAGTCACACAGAACATTCAAGGATTCATACTAGAGAAATTTGGCTGGTTTTATTTATTATCAGCTTCAGCCTTTTTAATTTTTTCTATTCTATTAATATTCACTAAGTACGGAAATATTCGCTTAGGGAAGGATGCTGACAGACCAGAATATAATTATCTAACTTGGTTTGCTATGCTCTTCAGTGCCGGGATGGGGATCGGCCTTGTATTTTGGGGAGTGGCGGAACCAATGTACCATTATTATGCCCCGCCATTTTCAGATGGGCAGACACCCGATGCTGCTAGAGCAGCAATGAGGTATTCCTTTTTCCACTGGGGACTCCATCCATGGGCGATTTATACAGTAATTGCGCTTGCTCTTGCCTATTTTCAATTTAGAAAAGGAGCACCAGGAGTTATTAGCTCAATATTAAGGCCTGTTTTAGGCGACCGTGTTGACGGTCCTCTGGGCGTGATCATTAATTTCATTGCCGTTTTTGCTACTGTATTTGGTGTTGCAACCTCTTTGGGTCTTGGAGCCATACAAATTACAGGGGGACTATCTGCAACATTTGCCGGAATCGATAATAACATTACTACCCAGTTAACGGTTATTGCCATCGTTACCATCCTATTTATGCTTTCTGCACAAACAGGTTTAAATAAAGGAATAAAATACTTAAGTAATTTAAACATTTTCTTAGCTATAGCTTTAATGGTGTTCCTGCTATTTGTAGGTCCTACAAATTTTATTATGGATCTATTTACAACAACCATCGGCTCTTACCTTCAAAACCTGCCTTCTATGAGCTTCAGATTAAGCCCATTTGATCAGGAACTAACATGGTTCCAGGATTGGACGATCTTTTATTGGGCATGGTGGATTGCATGGGCACCATTTGTCGGAACCTTTATAGCCCGTATCTCCAAAGGAAGAACCATCCGGGAATTTGTGATCGGCGTACTTGCCGTTCCTACCCTATTTGGGGCTTTATGGTTTTCCGTTTTCGGCGGAACCGGAATATACCTTGAATTTTTTGAAGCAAAGCCAGTAATGGATTCAATTGAACAACAAGGAATGGAAGTCGCTTTGTTTACCGTTTTTGATAACTTTCCTTTCTCAACCGTTCTATCTCTATTGGCTATCTTCTTAATCAGCACCTTCTTTATCACATCTGCAGATTCTGCCACCTTCGTTCTTGGCATGCAGACAACTAACGGAAGCCTAAACCCTTCCAACAGAATAAAATTTGTCTGGGGGATAATCCAATCTGCCTCAGCAGCTATATTATTATGGACAGGTGGATTGGAGGCACTCCAAAGAGCGTCCATAATCGCAGCACTGCCTTTTACAATCATCATGCTTCTAATTGTTGTTTCACTTATAAAAGCATTTAAAGAAGAAATCATTCCCGATCGAAAAGTGCATAAATCATAGAAAAAGCAGGCACCTGCGTGGACAGGTGCCTGCTTTTCTTTTGCCAATATGTTCAGACTTACTTTACCAATGACTGAGGTATGACATAACCAAATGAAAAGAGCCATATAAGCTTAAACTCATTAGTGTGACCATTAATGTTTTTTTTGCCGATTTAATAATCCAATTCCCAATATTTATTGCCAAGTAGAAAAATACGAAAAACATAATAACTTTGTATACAAGCTGGTCATATTTTGACAGCCATTCAATGAATGTATAACCGCTCCAAATAATCAACTGAAGCAAGAGAGCTGTATAAATCTTCATTTTTTCCCACCACCACATTTTATCATCCATTTCCCTTTTTAAAGACTATGTTAAACTTGCCTAACGATTTTCTCTCCCGACACCAGGGGGCTAAAATCACACTGAGGCTAGCACATCCTTTATTAAAGGAAACACTGTGTGTTTGTAATATATGTTTAAAATGAAAATCTTATTTTTCATTTCTGTAACATTTGAATGACAAGCCAAAATATTAATAATCTGTATGATAAAATACTCATTATTATGAGGTAAAGGCTTCAAATAATTGCCTAACTGTTAGCTTAATGGAAAATCATATAGACTTTTATACTATAAAAGATATACACTTTAATTTTGAACTGTCTTCTATTCGTTTTATGGAATCTTTTATAAAGTGAGGGCAATGGATATGAAAGGTCTGCCGCTTTTAATAATCGTTTCTCTCTTGTTTGTGACCTCTTCATGCAATCATAAAGAAGCAAAAAAAGAACTGATAATTGACAAAAGTGTTAAACAAATTATTTTCTTCTCCAATCATAAACAATACGAGCAAGAAGTCTCTTATTATGATGCAATCATCGAATTAAAGAGAAGCTTTCCGGAAGAAATAAAAAATATGAAGATTATCACTGCATCAGAATCAAAAAATTATTATAACAATTATGAGGTTAAAAACTGTCCGGCGATTTTACTGGTGTATCAAGATGAAGTGCTTGTTGAGATAAAAGGAAATGTTCCAAAAGAACAAATTGTTAAACCTATGGCGCACGCGTTGGATAGCGGCAGCTAAAACGAAAAAAATCCTTCCCGAAATGGGAAGGATTTTTTTATTATTTTACGATATGAATAGGACTGCCAATAGCAACTTCTGCTGCTTCCATTGTGATTTCACCTAATGTTGGGTGAGCATGAATCGTCATAGCAAGATCTTCTGCAGTCATGCCAGCTTCAATAGCCAATCCAAGTTCAGCAATCATATCAGATGCACTTGCACCTGCAATTTGAGCACCTATTACAAGTCCATCTTCTTTACGTGTAACAAGCTTTAAGAAACCATCAGTTGAGTCGAGCGCAAGCGCACGTCCGTTAGCTGCAAATGGGAATTTCGCTGCTGTTACTTCAATTCCTTCTTCTTTCGCCTGTTGTTCTGTATAACCGACTGATGCTAATTCAGGCTCAGAGAATACCACAGCCGGAATTGCAAGGTAATCAATTTCAGCGTTATGGCCAGCAATTGCTTCTGCAGCAATCTTACCTTCGTAAGAAGCTTTATGAGCTAATTGAGGACCTTCAACAATATCTCCGATAGCATAAATATTGCTCACATTTGTACGGCAATGTTTATCGATTTCAATAACACCGCGTTCACTCATCTTAATGCCGACCTGTTCTAAGCCTAGTTCGTCTGTATTTGGACGTCGTCCAACCATTACAAACACATAATCTGCATCAAGTGATTTTTCTTCGCCTTTTTCTTCGAACTTAACGGTAACCCCATTTTCATTCTCTTCAACACCTTTAGCAAGTGCTTTCGTAATGAATTCAACGCCTTTTTTCTTTAGGTTCCGTTTTACAAGAGAAGACATTTGTTTCTCAAATCCCACAAGGATATCATCTGCACCCTCAAGGATGGTCACTTGTGAACCAAAGTTCGCATAAGCCCCTCCAAGTTCAATCCCAATAACACCGCCGCCAATTACAACGATTTTTTCTGGAATCTCTTGAAGTGCAAGTGCACCTGTTGAATCTAGAACACGTTTAGAGTATTTAAAAGCAGGCAGTTCAATCGGACGTGAACCAGTTGCAATGATAGCATTTTTAAACGTGTATGTTTGTGCTGAATTATCATCCATAACTCGAAGGGTATTATTGTCAACAAAATAAGCTTCACCACGAACGATGTCAACTTTATTCCCCTTTAACAGGCCTTCTACTCCACCAGTAAGCTTCTTAACTACACCGGATTTAAATTCTTGGACTTTTGTAAAATCAACTTTTACGTTTTCAGCTGTAATACCCATCGCTTCTGAGTGCTTAGCTGTTTCGTAGCGGTGGCCTGCTGCGATCAATGCCTTTGAAGGAATACATCCAACATTTAAGCAAACACCGCCCATATTAGCTTTTTCTACAATTGTAACCTTCTGTCCAAGCTGTGCTGCGCGGATAGCTGCAACATATCCTCCTGGACCTGCGCCAATGACTATAGTATCTGTTTCAATAGGGAAATCTCCTACTACCATTTATTACGCCTCCATTAACAATAGTTCTGGATCGTTCAGTAAACGCTTGATGTGGTTTAGTGCGTTCTGTGCAGTTGCTCCATCAATGATTCTGTGGTCAAAGCTAAGTGACAATGCCAATACTGGAGCAGCAACAATTTCTCCGTCTTTTACGACCGGCTTTTCAGCAATTCGGCCAATACCAAGAATGGCAACTTCAGGGTGATTTATAACTGGAGTAAACCATTGTCCGCCTGCAGACCCGATATTTGTGATTGTGCATGAAGCACCTTTCATTTCATCCGGAGCAAGCTTTCCATCACGAGCTTTTCCAGCAAGTTCGTTAATTTCGTTTGAAATTGCAAAGGTAGATTTGCGGTCTGCATCCTTTACAACCGGTACAAGAAGACCTTTCTCCGTATCAGCTGCAATTCCAATGTTGTAGTAATGCTTATGGATGATTTCACCTGCAGCATCATCAATGGATGTATTTAAGGCAGGGAATTCACGCAATGCGCTTGTTAATGCCTTTACCACATAAGGAAGGAATGTAAGCTTGATTCCTTTATTAGCCGCAACTTCTTTAAACTTCTTGCGGTGAGCAACAAGCTTCGTTACATCAATTTCATCCATTAATGTAACGTGTGGGGCAGTATGCTTAGAGTTTACCATAGCCTTGGCAATGGCTTTGCGGATTCCGCTCATCTTCTCGCGAGTTTCCGGATATTGTCCAGCAGGAATCGTCTGTGCAGCTGCAGGTGCAGTTTCTTTTGCCTCAGCTTTTGGTGCAGCTTCCTGTGCAGGGCCTTCAGCAGCTTGAGCTTGTGCTCCGCCATTCAGGAATGCATCAATGTCAGCTTTTTGAATGCGCCCATTTTTGCCGCTTCCAGCTACCTGGCGTATGTCCACGCCTTTGTCACGAGCGTATTTTCTAACAGAAGGCATTGCAATAATGCGGCGGTTAGGATCAACATCAGCCTGAGAAATAACCGCTCCTTCTTTAGGTGCATCCTGTGCAGGAGCTTCTTCTTTCTTCACGTCCTGGCCAGCTTCTGCTGTTGCCTGTACTTGTGCTTCTGTTTTTTCTTCTTTAGGAGCCTCATCTTCATGGTCTCCCTTGAATTTAAGGTCCTCATATCCAGGAGCATCAAACGTAATTAAGACCTGCCCTACAGTTGCAACTGTTCCTTCTTCAACAAGAATTTCTTCGACTTTACCTTTAACAGGGGAAGGAATTTCAACAACTGCTTTATCGTTTTGAACCTCACAAAGCACGTCATCTTCTTGTACTTCATCGCCTGGCTTTACAAACCACTTGACGATTTCACCTTCATGGATACCTTCACCAATGTCAGGCAATCTAAATTGGAATGCCAATGGAATTCAACCTCCTATTATTTCGTTCGTTCATTCATAATAAAACACGTCAGGGGGATATTTTCCCCCGTGTGCTATCAGTTATTCACAATTAAAATTCAAGAACTTTTTTAGCTGTTTCGATTACATCTTTATAGTTTGGCAGCCATACTGTTTCAGCTTGCGGGAAAGCAAATACAGTATCTGGAGCCGCTACACGAAGGACTGGAGCTTCAAGGCTAAGGATTGCACGGTCATTGATTTCAGCAACTACATTTGCTGCAACACCAGCTTGCTTCTGTGCTTCCTGAACAACAATAGCTCTTCCTGTTTTCTCAACAGAAGCAATAATTGTATCGATATCAAGCGGAGCAACTGTGCGCAAATCGATAACTTCAGCAGACTTGCCTTCTTTTTCAAGCTCTTCAGCCGCTTTCAATGACTCATGAACCATTGCGCCATAAGTGACAATTGTAAGGTCTGAGCCTTCTCTCTTTACTTCTGCCTTGCCAAGCGGAATTGAATATTCCTCTTCTGGCACTTCCTGGCGGAAAGAACGGTATAATTTCATGTGCTCAAGGAAGATAACAGGATCGTTATCACGGATAGCTGAAATCAGCAGGCCTTTCGCATCATATGGAGTTGATGGAATGACAACCTTTAATCCCGGCTGCTGTGCCATAAGACCTTCAAGGCTGTCCGCGTGCATTTCAGGAGTATGTACGCCTCCTCCGAATGGTGAGCGGATTGTAACCGGTGCACTGTATCTTCCTCCGGAACGGTAACGCATACGCGCCAGCTGGCCGGAAATAGAATCCATTACTTCATAAACGAAACCAAAGAATTGAATTTCAGGAACTGGACGGAAGCCCTGTAAACCAAGACCGACTGCCAGACCGCCGATTCCGGATTCAGCTAGTGGTGTATCAAATACACGCTCTTCGCCGAATTCTTTTTGAAGGCCTTCGGTAGCACGGAAAACGCCGCCGTTTACGCCTACATCTTCACCGAATACTAAAACATTCGGATCGTTACGCAATTCTGTGCGCAGGGCATCAGTAATTGCCTGAATCATTGTCATTTGCGCCATGGCTTACTTCGACTCCTTTTCTTTATAAATTTCATATTGTTCTTTTAAGTTGTGAGGCATTTCTTCATACATGATTTTCATTAAGTCAGTTACTTTTTGCTTAGGTGTATCATCAGCCTTCTTAATGGCTTCTTTAATATCTTCTTTTGCTTTTTCAATTACTTCGTTTTCCATATCTTCGTTCCAGATTCCCTTGTCTTCAAGGAACTTGCGGAAACGAACAAGAGGATCTTTCTTTTCCCACTCGTTATCAAGATCTGATGTACGGTAGCGAGTTGGGTCATCCCCTGCCATTGTGTGTGGTCCGTAACGGTAAGTAAGCGTTTCAATAAGAGTTGGGCCTTCGCCATTGATTGCGCGCTCACGAGCTTCACGTACTGCAGCATATACAGCAAGCGGATCCATTCCATCAACCTGGATACCCGGAATTCCTGCAGCAACTGCTTTTTGTGCAATTGTTTTAGCAGCAGATTGTTTCTCAACTGGAGTTGAAATAGCAAAACGGTTATTTTGAACGATAAAGATTGCCGGTGCTTTGAATGCTCCTGCAAAGTTAATTCCTTCGTAAAAGTCACCCTGTGAGGCACCGCCGTCACCAGTGTAAGTAATTGCAACTTTCTTTTCGCCGCGCTTTTTCATGCCAAGCGCCACACCTGCAGTTTGAATGTATTGAGCACCAATGATAATTTGAGGAGCAATAACATTTACACCTTCAGGGATATTTCCGCCTTCATAGTGTCCTCTTGACCATAGGAAAGCCTGGGATAGAGGAAGTCCATGCCAAATAATTTGCGGCACATCGCGGTAGCCAGGAAGAATGAAATCTTCTTTTTCTAATGCAAATTGGGAAGCAAGCTGTGAAGCCTCTTGTCCTGCTGTTGGTGCATAGAAGCCTAAACGGCCTTGTCTGTTCAGTGAAATGGAGCGCTGGTCAAGAATACGTGTATATACCATGCGGTGCATTAATTCCTGCAGTTGCTCGTCGGTTAAGTCAGGCATTGCTGATTCATTAACAACCTTGCCTTCTTCACTTAAAATTTGTAGAGTTTGGAACTGTTCTTCAACTGTTTCGAGCTGTTTTTTCGCGTCGAATTGTGCCTTCTTTGTTTTCGAAGCCATATCAGTCACCCTTTCCTTTCATAAAAAGACGTTAATTAAGAGTTTTTATACACAAAATTTAGGTTACCCAAAACGAAGCCATATTAGAAAATCCTATTAATACTAATTAATTTTTTCTATCAGGCGCTGTGCTTTATAAAGTATCTCTTAATAGCAGAAATCTTAATTCTGCCAAATGCATACTTTTAATTAGTTTTCCACATACCTTAACTAAAAAAACGTCTTTCTGTTCATCCTTAACTATCATATTCTGTATTAGTTTATTTTGCAACTAAATTGATACAGAATTACTTACGAGAATAAGTTTAATATACCTATAACACATACGTCAATTACCTTGTCTTATGTTTTTACATTGTAATCATACTTTTTATATACTTTCATGAAATTTAAACTGTATTATCTATAGCGCAGCCTCTGTACTATAAAAATCTTCTAAACCTGCTTGTGTTATAGTAAAGTTACTCCGTATAGTATTATTTTGAAAAAATAAAAAAGGGCTGCTGCCCTATCCCATTTTTGAAGTACATCATTCAAAGTGATTATGCCCTGCATGCACCTTTAAGATAAAAATGCCGGCATTTTATTATGCCGGCACCATCCTTAATCTTCTGTTTTAATCTCAAGCCCTGCTTCTTTATAAAAGGATAGCTTTGCTTCATTGTATTCTTCCGTTTTTTCGTTGAACTGCTTATTTGAAGCCAGAATGTTTTTATACATACCGTTTATTTTGCTTATTTGTTCTTCCAGCTGTTCAAGTGAAAGGTCTTCCTTCTTAAACATCGCATAAAGCTCTTTATCATATTCAAGCGCTGTGGAATAGTCTTTATAAAGCACATCATGAATCTTATATCTATCCATCATAATTTCATATAATGCTTTGGACTTCTCCTTTAACTTTTTATCCTCTATTTCCTCTATAATTGGCAATAAAGTTTCAAATTCCTCTTTAGATGCCTGGATGCTCTCCTGCTCTTTTTCCATGTGGTCCTTTCTTTGATCTACTATGGAAGAAGCTTCATCTGAAAGCTTTGTAATTTCGTCAAATTCTTTCATTCCCAGGGCAATAATTTTATCGTATAAATCCTTTTCTTTTTTCTCCAGGTTTACAAGCGGATCCTGCTGCTCCTCAAAAGCTTTCTCTTTTGCAACTACGTTTTCAAGAATCTCATACATTTTTTCCTCTGGAGTGGGCTGATTACAGCCTGTCAGGAAAATAGCACCTATGGATAAAACCAGCAACAGGCGGCATTTGTTAAAAATAGACACGATGATACCTCCTTACTTATAACAATTTTAACTATATCGGTACTTGCACCATTTGACAATAGCCTATTGGAATGACAAATTTTGTCGAGTTTCATTCACACCTCTCTATAAGCTTGTCCTGTCCTGGAGCTTTTGCCTTTTTTAATCTATTCATTTCGTTTTTCCTTTATGACTTGGGCAAAGGCCTACACCAAACATCTTCTCGTACATAGGCTATATTAATCGTCCGATGCGACTAACAAAAAATATGGACGATAATCTACTTTAGGGAGGTTATCCTTCATGTACGGATATGGCGGATACGGTTATGGCTGCGGTTATCCAGGATCTGTTGCAGGTGCTGGTTACGGCAGAGGTTTTGCGTTGATTGTTGTTTTGTTTATTCTTTTGATCATCGTTGGCTGCGCTTGCTGGAAATTTTAATTTTTGGAGAAGGTGCCCTTGGTGCCTTCTCTTATTAACTTTTTCACAGCATTCTGTTAGACTAAAGATAACAAACAGCAGCATATGAGCTGGATTGGGCACCTGCTTCCATGCACTTTTTTATGCTTATCCCACACACACTAATTACATAGCGGGAGTGATTATTCATGCTGAGCATGAAAGATATAATACGCGATGGTCATCCTACCTTAAGGCAAATAGCCTCAGAAGTAAGTATTCCTCCATCTGAAGGAGATCAACAAATATTAAAAAATATGCTTGAGTATGTAAGAAACAGCCAAAACCCTGAATTGGCTTCGAAATATGGATTGAGGCCTGGAATTGGCTTAGCGGCACCCCAAATAAATATTTCTAAACGAATGATTGCTGTACATGTAACCGATAATAATGAGCTTTTCAGTTATGCTCTCTTCAACCCAAAGATTGTTAGCCATTCTGTACAGCGTT
This sequence comes from Cytobacillus sp. C11.1, assembly GCF_058145115.1. Lineage (NCBI taxonomy): Bacteria > Bacillati > Bacillota > Bacilli > Caryophanales > Bacillaceae > Cytobacillus > Cytobacillus sp. C11.1. The sequence goes on from NZ_CM176935.1 coordinate 4,456,060, forward strand.
CTTATTTAGCTGCAGGTGAAGGCTGTTTATCTGTTGATGAACCCATACCCGGTTTTGTGCCGAGGTATGCAAAAGTAACAGTAAAAGGGACAGACCTTGAAGGAAAAGAAGTAAAGCTTCGATTAAAGGGGCTGCCTGCAATTGTGTTTCAGCATGAGATAGATCATTTGAACGGCATCATGTTTTACGACCATATTAATAAACAAAATCCGTTCCAACCAATTGAAAATGCCTTAGCAATTGAAAGATAATCAATTCCTCCAAATGAATGTTAAGGGGAATAATAAAGGGAAGTCCATTTTGTATCAGGACTTCCCTTTTATTATTGGCTCTGTTAAAAAAAATTTTGGAAAGCTAAATTAATTGAAGCTCTTTCAATCCTTTCCATATTCCTTCTTTATCGACCGAAGTTGTAACTCGGTCAGCTGCTTTTTTTACTACATCTGCTGCATTCCCCATAGCCACCCCGGTACCCACGGCATTCAGCATCTCAATATCATTTAAGCCATCTCCAAAAGCGTATACATCCTTCAATTCAAAGCCCAGCCGTTCAATCATTTTTTTAATTCCTTCAGCTTTAGAGCCTCCCGCAGGCAAAACGTCTACCGAGTAAGGATGCCATCTGATAAAACCAAAATCCGGATATTCTGAAAAATACATGTGTTCGTCTTTTTCCTCGCAAAAAAGCAATGACTGATATAACTCCCGGCCTTTAAAGAAGGCCTTATCCTCTTCTGGATGGGGAAACTTAAGACTTCCCATGCTTTTTTCTATAAACTCGTGATGCCGGATTGTAGATTTCATGGTTTTTTCATTCATAAAAACAAGCGGATGCCCGTTTTCCTGAGCATGTTTATAAAGCAATTCAATTTCAGATGTTTTTAAAGGGTTACGGTAAATAGCTTCATTCTCAAAAACTACGTATTGTCCGTTAAAGCTGACAAATGAATCAATATCAAGCTCATCCCTTAGACTTTCGAACATAAAAGGGGCTCTCCCGGTCGCGATGGCCACAAATGTTCCTTTCTTTTTCAACTGTTCTATAGCTTCCTTTGTACTGTCAGGGAGCTTTTTATCAAAATCCAATAAGGTCCCGTCAATATCGAAGAAAACAATTTTTTTCATATCTACAAACTTCCTTTCGTGCATAATCAAGATGATTCAAGCTGCAGCTTTCCTTCCCGCCAAACGCTCTTTTTTCGATGTTATATATACCCCCGCAAAAATAATAAGAAGCCCGATAATCATTGACAAGTGGATTTCTTCCTTAAGGAGAATGCCTCCCCAAACGATTGCTGATGCTGGTACAATATAAGTTACCAATGACGCAAATTCAGGGCTGCCCTCTTTCACTAAATAATAATACAGCAGGTAGGCAAATCCTGAACCGAAGGCTCCCAAACCAATTAGCGGAAGGAATATTTCAGCCTCCATAAATTTGTTTATAGGTGTTGGCGATAAAACCTGCAGGGCAAAAAAACTAATGATAGTTGCTGCAAAGAGTGTAAACAGTGAAATTTGCAGGGTGGATACACCAGAAAGGTATTTTTTTGTTAGATGCGTACCAGCTCCGTAACAAAAAGCAGCACCCGACATTAAAAGGACACCATATGTATTTCCTGATAATAAATCAGCTGTATGGATATCTGATAAAATTAAAATCCCGATAAAACCAATCACAATGCCTAACCACTGATTTTTGCCAAGCGCAGCAGTAAAAAATAATGAACCGATCAAAAGAGTCCAAATTGGAGTAGTGGCATTCAGCACCGAAGCCATGCTGGAAGATATCATCATTTCACTGGCTGAGATCAGGAGCCATGGCAATGCATTATTTAAAAAACCTACCAATATCAGTTTTTTCATCGGCAACCGTTTAAATACAATATTTTCCCTCTTTATAAGTACAATAAAAGCTAGCGTTGCAGATCCAAACAAGCACCTTCCAAATACAACAGCCGCCGGACTTATGTCCTCCAGCAGAATCTTAATAAATAGAAATGAGGTTCCCCAAATCAGGCTTAATAGCAATAAAGCTCCATAAAGCTTCCCCATCCGCTCCACAACCTTTATCTCTTTTTCTTTCGTTAAAACACTAAACCCTTAAAGGGAAATTGTCAATTTGCTTCCTAAGGAATACACAGTGTTCAGACACTAACCGTTATAATTGTAAAGGATTTTCCAAGTTTCCCCACGAGAGATTTTCATATTCCATCATATAATATAACTAAAAAGAGACCATTATTAAAACTAAATCTGTTTAAAACGCCCTTGTTTCCTTTACTTTGGACAAGGATCGTTTAAAATAGAAAGTAAGGAGATGATCCACTATGTTAAAGAAGCTAAGAAAGAAGCTCTTAAAACAGTGGAACGACATGCTTCGAAAAAAGTCTATTGCCTGACAATTTTGAGCCCTTCAAACTTGCGAAGGGCTCCTTCCTTATTGTAAATTGGTTATCAGTACACTTTTTTACATAGTTTTCACTCCGCGCCACCTGCTGCCAGCTGAAGCGGAATTTACCCTAAACAAGAAAAAACATGTAATACATGTTATTATTTAATATAATAGAAAAAGTTATATCGGATTAAGGAGAGATTGAAATGATTTTTAAGGTATATTATCAGGACTCTAAAACAGAAGTACCAGTCAGAGAAAAAACAAAAACAATATTTGTTGAAGGCAATTCCGAAAGAGATGTCCGCACAAAGCTGGCTGATCGTCCATATAATATTGAGTTCGTCACAGCGGTGGAAGGCGATTTCCTGGAATATGAAAAACAAAATGAAGACTTTAAAGTATTGGAGATTGGATAATTTATGAAATTTGTTAAAAATGACCAAACAGCCGTTTTTGCATTAGGCGGCTTGGGAGAAATCGGTAAAAACACGTACGCTGTACAGTTCCAGGATGAAATAATCCTGATTGATGCGGGAATTAAATTTCCTGAAGATGAGCTGCTCGGAATTGATTATGTTATTCCTGACTATACCTATTTAGTAAAAAATGAAGATAAAATAAAAGGATTATTTATTACACATGGGCATGAAGACCATATTGGAGGCATTCCGTATCTATTAAGAGAGGTAAACATCCCAGTTTACGGCGGAAAACTTGCACTCGGCCTTCTTAGAAACAAACTTGAGGAACACGGCTTACTAAGGCAGACTACCCTGCATGAAATTAAGGAAGAGGACATCATTAAATTCAGAAAGACTTCTGTAACATTCTTCCGCACAACTCATAGTATTCCGGACTCATATGGAATTGTTGTTAAAACACCTCCTGGACAAGTTGTCCATACGGGAGATTTTAAGTTTGACTTCACTCCTGTTGGTGAACCTGCAAACTTAACTAAAATGGCTGAAATTGGCAAAGAAGGCGTCCTTTGCTTGCTTTCAGATAGTACAAATAGTGAAATTCCTGAATTTACAATGTCTGAGCGCCGTGTAGGCGACAGCATTCACGATATCTTCCGAAAAGTGGAGGGCAGGATTATTTTTGCGACATTCGCATCCAATATCCACCGCCTGCAGCAGGTGACAGAAGCGGCCGTAACTAACGGCAGAAAAATTGCTGTCTTTGGAAGAAGCATGGAAGCAGCGATTAATATTGGGCAGGAACTTGGGTATATTCAAGCCCCTAAGGATACTTTTATTGACGCTCACCAAATCAATCGACTTCCGGCAAATATGGTGACAATCCTATGTACAGGAAGCCAGGGTGAACCGATGGCGGCATTGTCAAGAATCGCTAATGGAACCCACCGCCAGATTCAAATTATACCTGGTGATACTGTTGTATTTTCTTCTTCACCTATTCCAGGAAACACAATCAGTGTCAGCCGTACAATTGACAGGCTTTCCCGTGCAGGCGCAGAGGTTATTTACGGCAAATTGAGCGATATCCATACATCAGGACATGGCGGCCAAGAAGAACAAAAGCTTATGCTTCGATTAATCAAACCAAAATTCTTCATGCCGATACATGGTGAATACAGAATGCAGAAAATGCATGCTAAATTAGCCGTTGACTGTGGTGTGGATGAAGAAAATTGTTTCATTATGGATAACGGTGAAGTACTGGCACTCAGCGAAGATGCTGCACAAGTAGCCGGCAGATCCCTTCAGGATCTGTTTATATAGATGGAAGCGGAATTGGAGATATTGGAAATATTGTACTTAGAGACCGCCGAATTCTTTCTGAGGAAGGTTTGGTTGTCGTGGTAGTCAGCATTAATATGAAAGACTTTAAAATTGCTTCAGGCCCTGACTTGATTTCCCGAGGATTTGTCTACATGAGAGAATCAGGAGACTTAATCAATGATGCCCAAGCTCTTATTACTAAGCACTTAAGTAAGGTAATGGAACGCAGAACCACACAATGGTCTGAAATCAAAAACGAGATCACAGATACACTTGCGCCATTCCTTTATGAAAAAACCAAGCGTCGTCCAATGATATTACCAATTATAATGGAAGTATAATAAAAAGGCTGAATCGCTCATTTGAGTGATTCAGCCTTTTTTACGTAAGTTTGTGTTAAAGCTCAGTGTTAATATTGGCACCCTCTTGATTAGAGCGTAAGGCGCTTGACTCAAGCAGGAGAAGTGTGAGTCAAAGCCCCGCAGATGCATGGAGCCGAGGAGGCTTTCAGACCGCGGAAAGCATTCACCTGGAGTGGATATCAGCAGACAAATTACCTAAAAATAGGATTAAGACATTACCTTCTTTTCAAAGCGGTTGATATCGACATCCGCACCTATGACAATCAGAATATCATCATATTGAATTTTTTCATTTGCCTGGGGAGATACAATTATTTCATTTTTTCTTTTAATTGCTACAATATTAATTCCGTATTTGGCACGGATATCAAGATCAATAATGCTATGTCCTGCAAGCTTTTCATTCGCAACAATTTCAACAATACTGTGCTCATCGGAAAGCTCAAGATAATCAAGAACATTATTTGAGACGATACTATGTGCAATCCTTTTGCCCATATCTCTTTCAGGATGGACAACATGGTCTGCTCCTATTTTCCTTAAAACTTTTTCATGGTAATCATTTTGGGCTTTAACGGTTATCTTATTGACTCCAAGTTCTTTTAAAATCAAAGTTGTCAGGATGGAGGCCTGTATATTGTCTCCAATAGCAACAATAACATGATCAAAATTCCTTATGCCAAGGCTTTTGATCACCGATTCATCAGTCGTATCACCAACAACTGCATGTGATGCTATTCTGGCAAATTCGTTTACTCGGTCTTCATTTAAATCAATCGCCATTACTTCCATACCCTCTTCAGCGAGCGCACGGCAGATACTGCCTCCAAAACGGCCAAGACCGATAACAGCAAATTCTTTCTTCATTTCAAACTCCTCCAACCCTATTAGCGATATAAATAATAATAACATATTAGCATAAGCAGCTGGTAAACAAGAATGATTGCAGTTTGTGTGCCAGTTTTATTCCCGTTTTTCTGAACCTTTTCTTATCTTCGTCCAAAAAAATGCAGCTCCTGCTATAATTATGATATGACCATCCTGCCCTCATTTCCCTTATTAATCTTCAGCTCTTCTTCTGTGGAACTGCCTTCGGAAATGGCTGTTGACTCATTTTCACTTTCTTCCGATTTATCACTTATATCTTCTTCAATGGCCATTTTGTCTCCCCCGGCAGAAGTATCCTGACTTTTTCGGATGAGCCGGTGCTGCATCCTGCTAATATGACCATTATGAAAAACCAGATAAGGAAAAATATATTACATATTGTCCTAATGCCCCCTCTTATCTTCTTTTTATTATGAAGACGTTAATATATGGAAAATGTTACAAAAAAAACCTCCATAGGAGGTTTTAGATGGCTTCCAGCATATTAAATTGGGCTTTTACTAAATGATAATATTCACCTTTCATGTCCATCAGCTGATCATGATTTCCTTGTTCAAGAATATTTCCGTGATCCAATACAAAAATTTGATCAGATTCGCGAATGGTTGAAAGTCTGTGTGCGATAATTATGGCCGTTCTGCCTTTTAAGAGTGTCTTTAAAGCCCCCTGGATTTTCATTTCAGTCTCAGTATCTATGCTTGCAGTTGCCTCATCCAGGATAAGAATGCGCGGGTTAGCAAGCAATGCACGGGCAAAAGATAGAAGCTGTCTCTCCCCTACTGAAAGGATATTTCCACGTTCCTCTACTTCGGTCTTATACCCATTTTGCAGTTTTTCTATAAACCCATGTGCACCTACCGCTTTGGCAGCTTCCATTACTTCTTGATCCGTGGCGCCAGGCCTTCCAAAACGAATGTTATCAAAAATTGTTCCCGAAAAAATAAATGTATCCTGCAACACCACACTTATTTGATGCCGCAAACTGGATAGCGATACATCCCGCAAATTATAGCCGTCAATTTTCACAGCTCCGCCAGTCGGATCATAGAAACGGCTGATTAAATTGGCAATCGTTGTTTTTCCGGAGCCTGTGTGCCCTACAAGTGCTACAGTCTGCCCGGCTATCATTTCAAGGCTTACTCCGTTTAAAGCAGTTCTTTTTTCATCATAGGAAAAGACGACATCTTTAAACTCGATATGCCCTTTTATATCCTGAAGATCAATTGCATCAGTTTTTTCTGAAACAATTGGCTTTTCATCCAGAAATTCAAAGATCCTTTCAGAAGAAGCCATCCCCATCAGCAGCTGGTTATATACCATGCCAAGCCGGGAAATCGGCTCCCAGAACATACCCAGATAGAATGCAAATGAAACAAATACACCAATAGTAATGGCGTCACTCTGTATTAAATTTGCCCCATACCAAATTAAAACAGCAGTGCCTAATGCATTGGTCAATTCAACAAGCGGCCTGAACATAGCGTTTTTCTGTGAGGCTGTCCTCCAGCTTTCAAAATTCTCTGTATTTACACCATCAAAAAACGCCATATTTTCTTTTTCCTGTGTAAATGACTGAGTAATTCTGATTCCCTGAATACTTTCATTTAAGTGAGAGTTCAGCTTTGATTGTTTTAATCGAACTGTTTGCCAGGATCGTCTAATATTTCGCCTCAAAGAGGTAGAAATAAAAAACATGATTGGCAATATGACCATAATAGCCAGTGTCAGTTCAGGACTTAGAGTAAATAAGATAATAAAGATACCTGCGAGCATGATAAGATCCATTAACAGGTTGATAACACCGTTCGTGAACAGTTCCTGCAAAGAGTTAATGTCATTCATTATCCTTACCAATATGGAACCTGCCGAACGCTGGTCAAAGAAACGGTGTGAAAGCGTCTGGACATGAGTGAAAAGATGCTTTCGAATATCATAAATAACACTTTGCCCGAGCATATTCATCCATTTAATCCGAAAGTAGTTTGCTATATAAGACATTGTGTAAAGTCCTGCTATTAATGCAACCAGGAAAGTCAGAAGCTGGCCATCCTTTTCAATTAGGGCCTTATCAAGTGTATAAACACCTATTAAAATAGGAATTAAAAGCCGTACTCCAGTATTGATTAAAACCATTATGATGGAAAGGGGCAGCAAGTCCTTTCGATATGGTTTCATATAGCTGAAAAGACGCAGCATTTGTTTCCAGTTGAACGGTTTCTCAATTACTTCTTCTGTTGAATATTGGAATCTATTTAAAACCCTTTCATTTTTCTCCTTTTTCAAATGAGCACCTCCTAGCCTGTATGTGATTGGAGAACCTTTTCACGGTCCTGATATTGAATATCGTAAATTCGCTGATAAGGACCCTTATTATTAAGAAGCATTTCATGCGTGCCTCTTTCCGCTACAGTTCCACTTTCCAGAACCAAAATTTCATCGGCATGTTTAAGAGATGAAATTCTGTGCGCAATAATAAAGGTCGTTCGGTTTGCCATAACTTCCTTTAATGCTTTCTGTATCCTGAATTCAGTCTCCATATCCACTGCACTTGTAGCATCATCCAAAATTAAAATACTTGGATCAGCGCATATAGCGCGCGCTATAGCGATCCTCTGTTTCTGGCCTCCCGAAAGACCCATTCCCCTTTCTCCGAGTACCGTATTATACTTTTCTGGAAGTTCCATAATAAAATCATGTGCTTGTGCCCGTTTGGCTGCCTCAATAATCTCCTCCATGGATGCATCAGGTTTTCCAAAGGCTATATTTGCTTTAATGGAGGAAGAAAATAGAAATGATTCCTGGAGCACAAAGCCAATGTTTCTTCTAAGCGCCTTAAGTGAGTATTCCTTTACATTCACTCCGTCAATAAGCACTTCGCCTTCAACTGGCTCGTAAAATCTTGTCATAAGCTGTGTAAGACTTGTTTTCCCTGACCCCGTTGAACCGATTAAGCCGATGACCTTCCCCGGCATTGCATGAAAAGTAATATTGCTTAGTGCATCCTTTTCCTCTTCTGTATATTTCAGGGTTACATCGCGAAATTCAACCTCCCCATGCAGGCGTTCAGCCTCGATAGAAGATTCTTTGCTTTCAATTTCATTATCGGCTTCCAATATCTCAAGCAGCCTTTCGCCTGATGCCTTGGATTGTGAAAAAAGGTTTACAATAAATCCAAGGTTCATGATTGGCCACATGATGTACCAAACAAGGCTATAAAAAGCAACAAGCTCCCCTGGCTTTAAACTGCCTGCCATTACTAGATAGCCGCCGTAAGCCAGCAGCAATACAACACTTAAATTTCCCAGAAACTCCATTAACGGAAAGTACTTAGCCCATATATCCGAAGTAAACAGATATTTGTCCCTATAGTCGCTATTGGAATCATTAAATTTATTGATCTCATAATCTTCTCTTGATAATGACTTCACTGTATTGATCCCGCTGATGTTTTCTTGAACTTTGGTGTTCAGGCGTCCGAACGATTTTCGAATACTCCTGAATGCCGGGTGGACAGCTTTATCAAACTTGAAGGTGACAACTCCCAGAAAGGGCAGCGTTATGAGAGTTACTATAGTTAACGATATCGAATAGTAGAACATGACTGAAATACTGAATAAGACTAATAAAAAGAAACGAATTAGTTCTGAAAAACCGAATGAAAGAAAAAATCGAAAACCTTCTACATCTGCTGTTAATCGTGACATTAAGTCTCCCGTTTTTGCGTTGTCATAATATCGGAAAGACAAAAACTGCAGCTTTTCATAGAGAGAATTCCTAAGCTTATAAACAGATGTAATTCCGAATAAATCACCCGTGTATTGATGGATATAAGTCGCAACACCTTTAACAGCCATTATGGCGATAAAACCTAAAGCCAAATAAGGAATCCATTCATATTCCCCCCCATTACAACCTCGTCAATTGTAATCTGCAGAATCATGGGATACACCACTGTTATTGCCGTTACTAAAAACAGAAATAGAATTGAACAAATAAAATAATTTTTAAAAGGCCAATAATATTGCTTTAATTTTTTAAATGTTTCCATCTGCATTCCCCCCTCAAGTTGTGGAAAATTTAGAAAAATTAGAATGTATTATTAAATATATCGGGTTTCGAAGTATTTTTCTACCCTTTTTTATGTAAATTTTCCACTTTTTTAAAACCTCCTTTAATTGAGTTATATTCCAATCCAATTTCCATATTAAAATTGCTTTAAAGATCGGTAAAAAGGCTTATATTCTAAATGTGATTTAGATAAACGCTTTGGTTAACCACTTTCCATGTACTTCTTACACTCCTCGTTGTTCTATGCCTGCGGGGTCTCTCCATAATCAAGCATTTGCAATACCACGGTTTTGCAAAAAAAAAAGAGACCAGGCATTTGCCTGATCACTTATATTTACTGCTCGTTTTTCTTCATCTCATCCAGTACACGGTTGACACGCTTTTCGAGCATTTTCATGCCGCTTCCGCCAGCCTGGAAGTGACGAAGGTTGCCGTCCTTATCAAAAACATAATAAGCCGGCACATATTGATTTTCAAAAGCTTCAGTCAGCTTATGTTCACTGTCCACAAAAATAGGCTGTGAAATATTATGGTCTGAAGCTGTTTTCTTAATAACTTCAAGATCTAAGTCGTCCTCGGAGCGAGGCATGTGCACGGCCACTACATTTAATTGGTCTTTATATTGATCACGGAATTCATTTACTTGTGGCATCGCCTCTTTGCACAAATGGCAGCTCACAGACCAGAAATGGATAAGTGTTGGCTTTTCACCAATCAACTGTTCCTTTGTCACTTCTCCATTAAGCCATTCTGTTGCGCCAGCCAGCTCCGGCATTGGTTCACGCAGTTTCATCGTAATTCCTCCTCTTTTAGTGATTAGTAATTACATTAAAGCTTTTAGTGCAAGAAAAGACCTAACAATCGTTAGGTCTTTCCTATTTAAATTATAAAATTCCAATATTATAAAGTTTTTTGGCCTGGTTTCCAGTTAGCTGGGCAAAGTCCGCCAGTTTGAAGAGCTTGCAGCACACGTAAAGTTTCATCTACGTCACGGCCAATATTGTTGTGGTTAACAACAGAGTACATTAATTCGCCTTCAGGGTTAATGATGTAAAGTCCGCGAAGAGCTACACCTTCTTCTTCAATTAGAACACCATAGTCGCGGGATACAACATGATTAGTATCAGCTGCTAATGGATACTTTAATTCTCCAAGACCATTTTCTTTGCGGTCTGTATTAATCCATGCCAAGTGAGTGTGGATTGTATCTGTAGATACACCAATTACTTCTGCATCTAGATCTTCAAACTCATCGTAGCGATCAGACATAGCAGTAATTTCAGTAGGACAAACAAAAGTGAAGTCCATTGGGTAGAAGAATAGAACTGTCCACTTATCGTTTTTCATGTTCTCTTCAAGACTTACTTTTCCAAATTCCTTATTAGCCATTACTGCGTCCATTTCGAAACGCGGTGCTTGTTTACCTACCATACGTTCTGGCATGCATAATCCCTCCAATATGTTTTTTAAATGAGAATTTCTTATGTACATTCTCACTTACCTTTTCCAATCACAAGTATAATTATAGTTGTTTCAACATTTTGAGTCAACACAAATTATAATTAATTTAAAAAGATATCAATTATAATAGAAATTTTTAAAATCCCATTAAATGTTTTGCCCTTATTCTTTCAAATTAAACCTTCTTAAGATAGTCTATTTGGTATATTTTCCATTAAAGTTTAACAAATCTTCACAAAATAATAAAATGAAATGCATTTCGTAAAATTGCTGGAATCCCAGTCAAGGTTGCATATAAAACAGCTGTACGATAAAATAATGATTTTAATCAAACTGAAAGGAAGTGGTGAAGTGGAGAAAATAAATTTCTCGCAAATCAATTGAGAAGCAATTCTAATTGAAGCAGGCATAATCCTGTTTAAACTTGCAGCCATCTATATTGCGTTTCTACTAGTTAAAGCTGCAGGAAACAAAATCATACATAAAAGTTTTGAGGGAATTAGCAAAAAGGAAAAAGTGACTCCAGGCAGATCGAAAAAAGGGATGCCTGCAGCAGGCATCCCCTATCGATTATCCTTTATATTTCAAATAAGATGCAATAAACTCGATTGCTTTTTCTATCGCCTGTTCATTTGGATTTAACTTGGCATGGTGAAGACCATATTCCGAATCGACTCCAAGCCAAAACATAAATCCTGGAATTTCTTCGAGCATATAGCCGAAATCCTCTCCAGTCATTGCTTCCCGGCATTCAATAACATTCATGTCAGTATTGGCGCGGGTAAAATCCATGAATTCTCTGGTTAAGCTTTTCTCATTGTATACCTGGTGATACATGCTGCCGAAATCAATTGCAGTTTCGCACTCATAACCTACCTCAATACCTTTAATAAGAGCTTGTACCCTGCTTTTTACTTTTTCCATGGATTCAGGTGACAATGTACGGATGGTTCCTTCAAGTCTTGCTCTTTCAGCGATTATATTTTGTACAGTACCGCCCGTGATTTTTCCAATTGTAATGACTGCACTGTCAAGCGGGTCCACATTTCTTGAAACAATTGATTGGAGCTGGCTGACCAATGCACAGGCTGCAACAACCATATCATTTGTTTTATGCGGATAGGCTGCATGGCCGCCTTTTCCTTTTAAATCAATAAAGAGTTCGGATGTGTTGGCAAACAGCAATCCCTCTCTTAAGGCGATAGTCCCTACAGGATACTCGGGAGCAATATGCAAAGCGAAAACCATGTCAGGCTTCCACTCCTGCATAATATCCGATTTCAGCATAGGTTCTGCACCGCCAGGCCCTTCTTCCGCCGGCTGAAAAACAAAAAGCAAGTCATCGTTAATCCGATCCTCTGCAAATCTAGTGATCAGCCCCAAAGCAATCGTCATATGGAAATCATGGCCGCAGGCATGCATATGTTCACAATGCTCCGATTTGAAAGGCAAGCCCGTTTCTTCAACAATTGGCAGCCCATCAATGTCAGCTCGGTATCCAATCATCTTAGAGGGATTTTTGCCGCTTATTTTTACAAAAATACCTGTTTTCCATGTCCTTATTTCCATATTTTCTTGCGGGAGAGAATATAAGTAGTTTAATAAAAATTGCTGTGTTTTAAATTCCTGAAACCCCAATTCGGGTATTTTATGAAGTTCGCGGCGTATCTCTATAAAAGGATTTGTCGCACCCATGCCAGCTTCCCCCTTCTATCTATTTAAGAAAAAGCGCGGATAGGAGATCCACGCTTTTTGCTTTATGGCAATTATAGTTGACGAAGCTCCTGCTTGATTTCTGTTTTGGACTTTGTCTTCTCATCGATTTCTTTGATAACGCGTGCCGGTGTACCCGCCACAACTGTGTATGGAGGTACATCGTCAATAACGATTGCACCTGCAGCGACAACAGCGCCCTTCCCTACAGTTACTCCTTCAAGGACAACAGCGTTAGCGCCGATAACTACATCGTCTTCAACAACAACAGGCTTTGCTGAAGGTGGCTCGATCACGCCTGCCAATACTGTTCCTGCACCTATGTGGCAGTTTTTGCCGACAGTAGCTCTTCCGCCAAGAACAACGTTCATATCGATCATTGTGCCTTCACCGACTACAGATCCGATATTAATGGATGCACCCATCATAATTACCGCATTATCGCCAATTTCAACCTGATCGCGGATAATCGCACCCGGCTCAATGCGTGCTTTAATATTTTTCATATCAAGCAAAGGAATTGCAGAGTTTCTGCGGTCGTTTTCAATCACATAATCTTCAATCTTTCCCTGGCTGGATTCGATAACCTGACTAATTTCAGCCCATTCACCAAATATAATCCCAGTATTTCCGTTTAAAAATGTTTTAGAAGAAGGCCCGAAGTCAATTCCTTCTAAATCACCTTTTACATAAACCTTTACAGGTGTTGATTTTGTACTATTTTGGATAAAAGAAATAATCTCGTTTGCATCCATCATTTTCATACTAAAAGTCCTCCTCTATGTATAACATTGCAACTAGCATTACTTTAACAAACAAAAGCGTTGAAAACAAGAAAAATAACAAGGAATTTCCGTGCAATTATTTTAGTAATCCTGACCTTCCACTAATTCAGGCACATAGTTCGTACTAGGTACGGGGCATTTCAATTATTGCCTTTCCTCTTCAATATGCTCTTTGATTAATTCGACAAATGCCTGCACCTGTTTCAGCTGGAAGGCAGATTCATAGCCCAGCAGCCATGTATCACGCTTGATGGGCATGTTATTTTCATCCAGCAAGGGAATCTTAAAAATATTTTTTTCTGCGCCATTCAAGGTAATAGCCGGAAGGATCGCATAGCCAATTCCATTAAAAGTCATCTGTTTGCATGTCTCGATCTGATCGACCACAATCGTTCGTTTCGGAGAAGTTTTAAACTGCCTTAACCACCAGTCCTGTATTTCCTGGTAGTAGTTTGAATCACTCTTAAACTGAATAAAGGGACGGTCCGTTTCAAGAACCTGTTCAGGCCTTGTAATCTCTGTATCTACAAGGTATAGGCTATCCTTGAATAGAGGGATCTTAATTCCCTTCCAGTCAGGCGTGCCGCGGATGATTCCTATATGCACCTGATCATCATAAAGAGATTTTAAGATTTCACTGCTCCAGCCGGTTATCAGAGAAATTTTCGCTTGCGGATAGCGGCTGACGAATTTCTTAAGTACCTGCGGCAGCCAATTTTGGCCTACGATTGAAGCAACGGCTATTTTCAAGGTTCCATGAACTTCTGAATTAAGGGCTGTGATTGATTCCCTCACTTTTTCTTCCTTGGTAAGGACTTCATTGACAAATTGTATGACAAGTTCACCGGCTGGAGTAAGGGATAAGCCTTTCTGGGACCGGATGAAAAGCCTGCTTCCCCATTCTTTTTCGATATTCACCAGCCGCTGGGAAAGAGCCGGCTGGGATACAAATAATCTTTCAGCAGCTTTTCTCATATTCATTTCCTGAGCCAATACTGATAAAAGGTGAAACTCAGTAAGTGAAGACATTTCTATCCCCCTTCATAACTTTTTCTTATAGTATATCTTAATTTTAATCGAATTTCATTATCAAAAGAATCCGAATAAAATAAAATCAGGAACAGGAGGTGGAGGAAAAATGGAGCTTTTCATTTTTACCATAATTGGATTTATTGCGACATTTATTGGTACATTGGCAGGCAGCGGAGGATTGATTGGCATGCCCTCATTATTAATGCTGGGTGTTCCAATCCATACAGCGATAGCTTCAGCTAAGTTCTCTAATATTTTCAGCTCATTTTCCAGCTTCCTTGTACTCCTTAAGGAAAAAAAGATCACTTTTGCATCTGCAGCCAAGACTGCTCCCTTTGCTTTGGGTGGAGGAATTTCAGGAGGGCTGCTGGCAAATACGATTTCAGAAAAAACGATGACACTCATGCTGTGACATTGCTTTGTTTTGCTCTCATTCTTACCATTATAAAAAAACCAGCCGAAAAGGAAGGGGCTGAAAATACAAAAGGCACCTACCCTTACCTGTATGGAATCGGCGTCTATGACGGCATGTTCGGCCCTGGGCAAGGGACATTGCTGATGTTGATGTACTTAAATAGGGGCTTTTCCTACTTAAAAGCTGTTGCCTTTACCCGTTTCCAAACCTTTGTCAGCTGTTCAGGTTCCATTTTTTCATATGTGGCTGCCGGCAATTTCAATATCAGCATTGCCATTTTCCTTGCCATCGGATCCATCATCGGGGCCCAAACAGCAGTCAGATTGGCAAACAAAATCTCTATTGGAATTCTCAAAATAATGCTGCATACCATTACAATCCTTTTAATCATCCAGCTTTTAATAAAAATATTCTAAAACAAAAAGCCCTGCAGTATGCAGCAGAGCTTTTTGAGGCAGATAAACATATTCTAAGCAGCTGTTTCCTTTTCGTTTTTTGGCAGCGCAATGACCAATATAAAACTAATAACAGCAAACAATAAAACAGCATAGTAAACCGAGTGCAGCGAGAATGTCAGCCCATTTTGCAGAACCTCTTTAACTCCCGCATCCATACTATTTCTTGCTTGTTCATTTAAAAGCACATTTGCAGAATCAAGAGATAAATCAGCATCAATATTTTCACCATTTTTCTGGATAAATGACTTTATCTGGCTGTTCAAAATTCCACCTAATAAAGCTGCTCCAATGGTGTTGCCAAGATTTCTCATAAACATATTGGCGGCAGTGGCTATCCCCCTTTGCTTCCATTCAACCGTGCTTTGAATGGAGACAATGAAGGCAGTACTGGTCAAGCCCATACCTGCACCGACAAGAAAGCTGCCGGCAGCTGCCCATATCGGCCCTGCTTCAGGAGTAAGCGTAACAAATACAATGCTGCCTAAAATAAGGAATACCCCGCCCAATATTGACGTACTTCTGAAACCAATCTTCAGCAGCAGTTTCCCTGCAGCTGCTGCAGCTATGGGCCAGCCGATTGACATTGTTGTCAGTGTGAAACCAGCCACAATTGGCGATCTTTCCATAACGCCCTGGACGAACGCGGGCAGGAAACTGGATATTCCGATCAGCATGACACCAGTCGTCAAAGAGGCCAGGTTTGCAATCAGAATCGGCTTTTCTTTCCAAATGTTAAAAGGCATCATCGGTTCAGCCGCTTTTTGCTCCTGCAGGATAAATAATATAAATGAAATAACACTCACAGAAATCAGGCTGATTGCTTCAATTGAATTCCACGCCCAATTTGTACCTCCTTCTACAAGGACAAACATCAGCGAAGATATTGAAACAGTTAAAAGTACAGCCCCAGCATAGTCGATTTGATGCTTCTTTCTTTCAACGTTTTCATGCAAGAAGAGCCATAAGCCTGCAATAGCCATAATGCCAAGCGGTATGTTAACCCAAAATACATAACGCCAGCTTACATACTCAACAAGAAGGCCTCCTATTGCCGGGCCCATAATGGCTGAAATTCCCCAGACACTTGATAGATAGCCCTGCACCTGCGCCCTTTCCTCTTTTGTGTAAATATCTCCAACGATTGTAGTAGCAATCGGCATCACCGCACCTGCACCAAATCCCTGGATCAGGCGGAATATAATAAGCATGGTCATGGACTCGGCGAACCCGCATAAAATAGAGCCAATTAAAAATATAATAATTCCAAACGTCAGAACAGGCTTACGCCCAAATAAGTCAGATAGCTTTCCATAAATTAAAACTGTAACGGCATTCATTAGCAAGTATGCTGAAAATACCCAGCTGTATAAAGCAAATCCGCCCAAGTCACCCACAATAGCAGGCATAGCCGTTGATACGATGGTCGCCTCAATTGCACCCATGAACATTGCCAGCATAACTGAAGCAAGCACAAAAGGTTTTTTCGTTATTTTTTTCTTTCCGTCAGGCATTTTTTTATGTATGACCTGGCCCAAACATTTTCCCCTCCAACATGATAAGCAGAACGCCAAATGAGACTAAATGCTGCCTGCAGTTAAAACAAATGCGTTTTCTTATCATTAAAAATAAAGCAAGCTCCCTCTATACGGGAGCTGAATAATTTTTATTTTTTATTTAATCTTCTGAGATGCTTATTCAACTGATCCAGTACAGTTCTTCGAGTTAGTATCCCCTCAAAATAGCCTTCCTTGTTTTCTACGCACAAAAAAGGATGATCAACTAAAAGAGCGATAGATTGCTGAATTGAGGCATCAATATCAAGACGTGGAATCGTACGGTTCATAGACTCTTCCACTCGTTTTTTCTCCAGCATTTCAAATTCAATCCGCTCGAGGCCAAGAATTGAATCCATGATGATTGGAGTACTGATTAAACCTTGCAGTTTATAATGCGGATCAAGAACTGGAATGGCTGTATAGCCGCTTTTCGTCAATACCAAAAGCGCGTGCTCCAGGTTATTTCCTACCTGTACATGTGCTACCCGCTCTGAAGGAATCATGAAATCACTAATGTTAAATTCTAAAAATTCCTCGCTATGAAGACTAATCATCGCCGAAAACTCCCCAAAAAATAGTTATGAATCCCTTTTATTTTATCACAGTCTCCGGCAATATGCCCCCTTTTTACATAATCATCCTTTGCTGGTTTGAATGTCCTTAACCTCATAATGGCAATTGGGGCAGCGAAAGATCACATTCTGATTTGACTGGGCTGTCAGAACTCCATCAATTTCTTTTTCTGCCATACAGCTTGGACACTTAACAGTTGGCATCATCGTATCACCTCTTGGTAATATCCTGTTCTATATCTCAGCAGGGTATGTATGTTTTACTTTTTGCCTTTGTTTTCTTCAAGAATCTTTTTCATGTCTTCAAGTATTTTCCGGATCATTACTACTTCTTTTTTTGTATTGATTAAATCAGCAAGCATAAGAAGCACTGTAAAAAAAAGCAGAATCATAAGTAAACTATACATATAGCACCTCTTGCCATTTGTTTTAGTTATTATATCATTCCCTAAAATTTTCCGGCAAAGATTTAGTAAAGAGCAAATTAAAAAGGAGCCCCTAAAAAGGCCCCTTATGTATGTGGAGAATTATTGAATCAAGTCGAAAATTTCGATGGTGATCATATCAATGTTGTCAAATTGATATCTTTTTGGCTTCTCTTTATCGTTATATACTTCCAATTCAAATGTTTCATTCTTTGGATGATAGGTAACCTGGCATTTCCTTTCGCCATTTACCTCAAAAAATCTCTGCATCGGCTCTCCGTTAGTTGATTGCTCCTGCAAGCTTTTTAAGCGTGTTAATATACCTTGAAGCTGTGACATGCTCTCTCTCCTTTCAAAACAAAACCCATAATCATACATTAAGGTTTCTCTTTTGGCATGTTTCTATCCTCACGAATTGAATTCAGAATATTCAACCTTAGCGCTTTACATACCAATATTAACAGAATAAAATAATGTCATGCGTTTGTACAAGCAAAAGCTTTATAAAGGGTGTGATTTTTTTTGAAAAAACCTGAAAAACTGGCTGAAAACCTATATTTAATTGATGATTTTGATCTTTCATTGGAAAAACGTACCGGTACATATGTTTTAACCCAAGAAAAATTAACCTTGATTGAAACGTCTGCTAGCCCCTCAGTCCCCTACATTCTGGAAGGTCTGAAGCAGCTCCAATTCAAACCAGAGGAAGTAGCCTATATAATCGTTACTCATATTCATTTGGATCATGCAGGAGGTGCAGGCCTGCTCCTTACCCACTGTCCAAACGCTAAGTTGATTGTTCATCCAAAAGGGGCCAGGCATTTGTCTGACCCTTCCCGCCTAATTGCGGGCGCGAGGGCTGTTTACGGTGACAAATTTGATAAACTCTTCAATCCGATACTCCCTGTTCCGGAAGAAAAAATAATGATTAAAGAACATGAAGAAGAGCTTTCCATTGGATCCGGATGCACCCTGAAGTTTTTTAACTCCCCTGGCCATGCCAACCACCATTTCAGCATTTTCCACACGGCATTAAATGGGATGTTTACCGGGGATACTGCGGGTGTAACCTATCCTCAATTAGCAGTGGAAGGCATTGAACTATATTTGCCATCAACTTCACCAAATCAATTTGATCCTGAAAAAATGCTGAACTCTATTTCAATGTATGAAAAAATGGATTTAGATTATATCTTTTTCGGACACTACGGGATGAGCCGAGATCCTAAGGAGGTATACAAGCAAATCCGGGAGTGGCTTGAAGTTTTTCTTGCTGCAGGCAAGATAGGGATGGCTGAAGGAAGTTCCTTTGAACAGCAAATGAATGCAGCAAGAGACATACTTGCCAGCCAAGTTAAGGAATATCTTGATGAGAAAGGCATACCCAATGGCCATTCAGTCTATGAAATCCTTTCCGTTGACATGGAAGTATGCTCAATGGGGCTAATAGATTATCTTCAAAAGCAAAATGATTGATTACTCACGACAATTGAATTAAGATGATAATTACTAAACCAGGGGAGGATGTTAAGTTGGAGGAAATAATTTTGTATACACAGCCGGACTGCCCACCCTGTGAAATAACTAAAATGTTCTTAAAAGAGTATGGATTTTCTTTCACAATAAAAGATATAAAAAAAGATGCAGCTGCTCACAGAGAGTTAACCAAGCAATATAATTCCTTCTCCACCCCAACTATTGTTATCGGGGACATGGTCATTACAGGATTTGACCTGGAGAAACTCAAATCAGTTCTGCAAATTAAAGAATAAAAACAGAGCTTAAAAGCATACCATTGCTTTTAAGCTCTGTTCTTTTAATTAGAAGCCAGCTGCCCGTTTATTTCCTGATGTTCAAAAAGGGCCATAACTCCCTGCTTATCGTCTGTAAATAGCATGCTTCCTGACCGGAGGAATGCATCAAAAGGGTTTAATAGAAAGCTGATATGGTATGCTGGCTTATTAAACCACACCGGTTCAGCAGCTGTTTTAAATGAAGTTTGTTCTGATTCTTGCTGGGATTTCTCTGCTTTTTCTAAGATGTTTTCAGGTACTTTATCACCTAAAAATTGGGCGACTTTCATTTTCCCTTTATCTTTTTCAAGCAGTACCCCTTCATAATGGCTATCATAGCCTACCGGACCTTCTTCGCTTTCCGGAAAATATTCAAATACATAAACCTTATCTTTCTCTGTTACAACCTTGGTCTCTTCCGAATATGTAAAAAACGGAATATAAAAATTGGCGGCATCCGATCCGTAGATAATATACTTTCCATTTTCTGAAACAAGATTTTCTTTCAGGAATTGCTTTTTAGCTGCTTCCGAAAAATAAGGCGCAACCAATTCATGAACATCTTCCAGACTTCTCTCTTCCTCACTTAAGGATACTTGTGCCTGGAATGCTTCCTGTAAAAATTTATATACTTCTTCATTGTTTGCAAAACCGCTCTCGGCGTTTGGATGGGAAGGCATCACTGTGAACATGACTGCAAAAGTAAATAAAAATCCTAATAAGTGCTTGTACATTCCACTCTCCCTTTCTTTTATCGGTTCCTATTTGTTTATCCTCAATTTTACCAGTAAATGAATGACCTACCAGCTACTTTCGTTCCCGAAATTCCCTTATGTTTTGACAGGAAAATTCTTTTCTTGCTTTAAATTTACCCGTATTGACAAAGAATTAACGTTTTATGAGAGAAAGTGCATTTGAAACCACATGTAAATATTGTTAATTGTTTATCAAGCATAAAGGAATTGAGAATGCATTATCGGGGAGTCTTACGCGCAATCAACAGAATGCCAAAATCAGCAATGAACTTTAACTTAATATTCCATAAAAAAAAGACCCTGTCCGGGTCTTTTACCAATTCCATGTAAGTGCAAAATACGTAATCATGACAATCAAAATGCCAAAGGTGATAGCATAGGTTAAAAAAATAGGATTGCGCAAATAAGCATGCTTCTGTACATTATCCGGCAATTCAGTATCAATATCTCCTCTTACAGCTTTTCGCTCTTTTGCAACAAACAGGGTATATACTAAGGAATACACAAGTATCCCTGCTCCAATTAATAAAATAATCATCATAAACATACTCATTTTTAATCTCTCCTCAAGGAAAGGTTCTACACTTACAATTCCTCAACAAGAGCCTGTTTATACTTGTTTATTTATCATCCCTGCACATTTTATAATCCTCTATAATAATCCATCATGCTCGTAAAGAAAATTGTATGATAAATCCACAAATAAATAGTCGTCCGCATTTAGTGGAAACGAAAAGGTCCTTATTGTTTCCCCTGTTTCAATATCGGTATACAAATCAGAAAGTATGCCCTTTTTGTTTATTCTCATCTTCATGATATTTTCCAGAAAGTATGGGCGCCAGCTCCAATTTTTCTCGAGATATTCTTTCTGGAGAACCCATCCTCCGTCCTTCTTGAAAATATTTGCTGATTTCTGAAAACCATCTTCATCACAAATATAAAGGCGAAAGGCAGCTCCATCCAAAAGCTGGGCAAGATGTTCCAGACTTTCTTCATAATTGTTTATCTTACGGTTTTTACTTATAAAGTCATTAAGCTTTTCGTTAAACTCGAGTGTCACCTGGTAAAGCGATTCAAGCTTTTTCTTCTCATGGGTAATAAACTGATGGCATTCATTTTTGAGTTTTTCTTTTAGCAGGTTTCTCTCGGTAAAATGTTCTGCAGGTTTTTGCAAATAATATCCCTGGTAGTAACGACCGCCATTTTTCCAGGCATATTGCAGCTGATAAGTCATTTCTATATTCTCAAAAAGCAAGCTTGCCCCAATTTTTCTTGCAAGCATGGATAATGAATATAGAATATCGTTAAAATTATAAACGGAGGCTGTTGATCGCATTGATATTAAGTCAACCTTCAATATATCCGGAGCCAATTGTCCAATCCGGTCAAGATGGCTGCTTTCATTGCCAAGTTTATCTATTGCTAATTTAATTCCATAAGTCCTGTAATAATTTAAAAGATGATCGAGATGATCGATATCTCCTTTGTAATTTCGCTCTGTAATTTCCAGGACAATGCGGTCGAGGCTTATGCCTTTTTTTTCATACTCAAGAAGCGTGTTCAGGAACTGTTCTCCATCATTATGCATAAGCAAATCTGCATCCCTGTTTACAAACAGCATAATATCTTTATCAAGATTAATTGTTTTTTCTAAAGCCTTCTTCAGGATTTCGTAATCAACCTCAAGCCGAAATTCTTCAGGAATGCTTTCATCCTGAAAAAAGGGCCCCAGGCTGACTATACCCGCAGGTCCCCTATACCGTCCCAGCACCTCATAACCAATGACACGATGCTCATCCGCACTGAATATTGGCTGGAAATAAGGAAACACATTATCCAAATCTGTAAGAATATCCAATGCATCCATGTCCATTAGCCTCCCTATGTATATTAATGAATTATTATACCATATTCTCTTTCAGCATTTACTATTCAAAATACAGGTTCCACAAATTGATAAATCCGCTTGGTTTTCCAAAAGGTTAACATTATATTGGAGTCCCCCTCTTCACAAGCTAATACCAGGACATCAGAGAAAGAGGGTATTTCATGAGGAATTTCCTGTTTGTTTTCCTTCTTATCCCATTGCTTGGATGCGGTCATTCCGAACCAGTGAGTCCAACAGGCCAACAGGCTGACATATCCTCAAGTGAAGTGAAAGGCCGAACCCATACACAGGCAAAGGAAGAACAGCCGCGAGTGCAAAAATTAACAGCCCAAAATACGGATGTGAAAGATACAAAACGGTCTGTCATGCTTGATGTTCCACTTATAAACCAGAATCCGGAGTTAAAATACGGATGTGAAGTTACAAGCCTTACTATGGTTCTGCAATATGCAGGTATAAAAATAGGAAAAATGGATTTGTATAATCGTGTAAAAAAAGATAATGATCCGCTTATCCGTTACAAAAATGATATTGTAAAATGGGGAAACCCTGCCGAAGGATTTGTTGGTGATATGACTGGAAAACGTGCAGGTTATGCTGTATTCGATAAACCCATTGAGGAATTGGTAAATAAATACCTGCCTGGAAGAGCGGTTAATTTAACCGGCCAGGATTTTAATTCAGTCTTAAATCACGCTTCAAAAGGTTTTCCTGTTGTAGTCTGGACAACAGGCGATTACAGACTTCCAGACCGCTGGGAATCATGGACCCACGGCAGCCAAACGATTAAAACGCCATTGGACCTGCATGCTGTTGTATTAGTTGGCTACGATGATAACTATGTTTATTTAAATGATCCGCTTTCCGGAAGAAAACAAGTAAAGGTTTCAAAAGAACGGTTTATTTCATCATGGAAAGCTTTAAAATCCAGAGCTATCAGCTACCAATAGGTTATGTAAACCGGCTGATTTAAATCAGCCGGTTTTATAGTTTCTCTTAAAATGGATATTGATTAAGCCACTGGCCTCCATCCATCGTAATACATTCTCCGTTAATATACCCGGCATTCTCTGAGAACAGAAAGAAAGCCAATTCAGCAATTTCTTCAGGCTTCCCCAGTCTGCCAAGAGGTACACTTTGAAGCGTTCTCCTGGCAGCTTCTTCTGATTCCCAAAGTCTGTCTGCTCCCCCTGTTCTTTCAATTGGGCCAGGGGCAATGGCGTTAACTCTTATTCCGTACCTTCTGCCCCATTCAACAGCTAAGGTTCTTGTCATGGAGAGCACTCCTGCTTTAGCAGCTGCTGAGTGGATGACACCTGCGCCCGCATCCCATGCATATGTAGCCACCATATTAATAATGCTCCCTTTTATGCCTTTTCCAATCCAGTATTTACCGACTTCACTAGAACAATAAAAGGTTCCGTTCAGGACAATATTAATAACAGAATTCCAGCCATTTGCACTTAATTGCTCTGCAGGACAGATAAAGTTGCCGGCTGCATTATTAACTAAGAAATCAACCTGTCCGAAGGAATTCAGCGTTTCGTTAAGCATGTGTTTCACATGTTCCATTTCACGCACATCCATTTGGATCGTCAGAACTTGTCCGGGGGATGTTTCAATTTCTGCTTTCGCCGCTTCAAGCTTTTCCGGATTTCGGCCGGTTATAACCACATTAGCTCCGGCTTCCGCAAACCTTTTAGCCATATATTTCCCCATTCCGCTTGAACCGCCTGTCACTATAACTGTTTTATTTTTCAAAAGTATTCCCTCCCAGAAACTGAATAGTCATTCAGTTTATATTTTACCATTAATATAGAGAATTTTCGAATTATTTATTGATTATTTCTTAGGAGTTACAGGAAAAAGAAGTAAATGAAGCAAAAGAGTTATTCCTTCTTTTTAATAGCATAGTTTGATAGTATTAGAAGGTACGGCTAAAAGAAGGCCAAGCCGGGCAATTGCCTTTAAGTTGGTATTTCGGAGCACAAAATTTCAATAGATAGGTTGGTAAAATAAATGCCGAAAAAAGTGTCCAGAAGATCCTTTTTAAAAAGAGCGCTCGGTTTTGCTGCTGCCGCTTTCGGTTTAAGTGCGGGAGGCTACTATTATGCACGTGATATAGAGCCCCGGCTTTTGGATATTACAAACCATAAAATCCTTAATAATGCAATTCCGCAAGCTTTCAATAATGTTAAAATTGTCCAATTCAGCGATACACATCTCGGGTTTCATTATGACCTGAATCAGCTGGAAGAATTAATAGAAAAGATAAACAAGATTAAGCCAGATATAATTTTTTTTACTGGTGACTTAATGGATGAGCCAAATAAGTATTCAGAAGCCAATCAAATAGCTCCTCTTCTGCAAAATCTAGAAGCACCCCTTGGCAAATTTGCTATTTACGGAAACCATGATCATGGCGGTTATGGATCTGACATCTATAAATCTATTATGGATGAAGCAGGTTTTATCCTCTTACTTAATGAAAATTATAAAATTGACGTTTCAGGAAGCAGCATTCATGTCATCGGCATTGATGATGCCATGCTGGGAAGGCCGGATATTAAGCTGGCTGTGGAGAATATTGCGGAGGACTCCTATAAAATTTTATTGTCACATGCTCCTGATTTGGCTGATGGCGCCTCTTCCTTTGGCATACAGCTTCAACTAAGCGGTCATAGCCATGGCGGTCAAATAAAAATTCCTTTCTTTGGAGCACTAGTAAAGCCGCCATATGCTGAAAGATATCACGAAGGTTTTTATAAGATCGGCAGCCAGGACCCCCTAACCCTCTATGTTAACAGAGGACTCGGCACTACGAGACTTCCCTTCAGATTTTTATCCCGCCCTGAAATGACGGTATTCACTTTGCACTATGATAAAGGGAACTAAAGAAGAAAAGCAGCTTTTTGGCGGCTTTTCTTTTTTTAGTGGGTGCCTCCTCTCCTCATCATATTATTAACAAGTTCCATGTTCTAATTTCCGAGCATATATTTGATTAGACCTTTAAAGAAGGGAATGATTTTTATTTATCATATTGTAAAGCCAGGTGAGACCCTGGCGGTAATCGCAAGAAACTATCGCCGCTCTCTCAGTCAGCTGCTGGCAGCCAACCCTTCCATCGCAAATCCCAACCTTATCTATCCCGGCCAGCAAATATTAATACCAGGCCTTCCGAATCCCGAGACCATTCCATATACCATCATCGTTTCACGCGGAAAAAGAAATTTAACCCTTTTAAAAAATGGCACTGTTCAAAAGGTCTACCCAATCGCCGTAGGCAAAATGCTTACCCAAACGCCAATCGGTGAATTTGTAATTGTAAACCGAGAGCCTAACCCCGGTGGCCCTTTTGGTGTGATGTGGCTTTCCTTATCAAAATCCGGCTACGGGATCCATGGGACCAACAATCCTTCATCAATTGGCCAGTTTGTTTCCAAAGGCTGTATTCGAATGTATAACGAAAATGTCTTAGAATTAGCCCGAATTGTTCCAAATGGTACGAGGGTGCTGATTAGGCAGTAAATATTTTCTTTTATTAATGGCCTTGTTAACTTCCTGCCGGTTTCCACTCTAGGCGCTCGCATTCCAATCATCAGGGTGCCAATATCAACATTTGGCAAATTAAATCTTCAAGCTTTCGTCGAAAATAGGCGAAGGCTTTTTAATATTTTGGTTGAAATTCCCTTCCGGTTAATATATCATAATGATATATCAAATTGATACATCAACCCGATATATTGGAAAGGGGAATGATTCTTGTCTGTCGAGCACACATTACTAGCTGTTCTCAGTATTTGGCCCAGCACCGGCTATAACATTAAATCCGAATTCGAGCATAAAGCTGCAGGCCTTTATTGGGGAATGAGCTATGGGAGCATTTATCCGAAATTAAAAAAGCTGGAGGAAGATGGATTTATTTATACTCTGGAACAGGAGGAGGAAGGGCGGAAGAAAAAGCTGTATGAACTTACCCCCGAAGGCTGGGAAGAGTTTGAAAATTGGCTAAAAGCTCCGCCCTCCTATCCTGTCATAAAAGATGAATTGCTTATGAAGATGTCGACCTGGCATGAGGATATGGATTATGATGTCTTAATTAGCCATTTATTAAAAAGGAAAGAAGAAACTGAAGACCTTCTCCAGTTCGTAAAAGAATGGCCGAAGAATGGATACTCCTATATAAGCAAGCTCGGTATACTTACGATCCGATTCATCGAAATGAGATTAGAAACAGAATTAAGATGGATTGAAGAATCTTTAGTGATATTAAAAAATGATGATCTTCCCGATGGCCAGGATCCCTATGGAAACACTGAAAAGCTGCTTGAACGGCGGAGAAAGGCAATTGGCGAAAAAAAGGAGAATGATCAATGAAAGCAGGCATTTTTCAACCTCTGAAATTAAGGCCTTTCCGCTCACTATTTGGGGCACAGCTTTTTTCCGATCTCGGAAACTGGCTGGATCTTATCGCTCTGCAGGTTATTGTTGCTTACCATTGGGGCCTGGACGAAACCGCTATCGCTTCAGTCATCATTGTCCTGGGACTGCCTTGGGTGATCATTGGTCCCTTTGCCAGTGTGTTCGTCGATCGATTACCCAAAAAAACTGTCATGATCATTTGCCTTCTTTTCAGAGTTATATTTGTGGCAGGCTTATTTTTTGCTCCAAACCTTTATATCTTGCTATTGTTTGTTTTCTTAAAAGGTACCGTGTCTGCCCTGTATGATCCTGCGAGGCAAAGTACCATCAGAATGATCGTCCCTGATAGCCTGCTTTCAGAGGCGGTCACTCTTAGCCAGCTTTCCGTTAACACCATGAAAATAGCAGGGCCTGCTTTGGGAGGAGGGATTATTGCTCTTTTTGGACCGAAAAGCCCCTTCTTATTTGAAGCAGCAGGCTTTTTAATAGCTGTTCTCTTTTTATTGTTTCTTCCTGATTTAAAAGAAATTGAGAGATTGGAGAAATCGGAACTTACAGGCCAACCTGAAAAAAGAAAGTATTGGGGTGACTTTTCTGAGGGCATTAAGCATATCGCTCAAACTCCCCTTTTAAAAATATCAATTATTTTATCTTCGGCTGCTTTTTTTATCATCTTTCTATATGATGGGCTTTTTGTATTTATTGCCAAACATCTGGGATTCAACGAAGGAAATTTTGGACTGCTTATAAGTGCAGTGGGATTTGGAAGTGTTGTGGGCTCACTCATATTGGGCCAATGGACAAAATGGAACCGAAAACCGATTCATCTGATGGCTTCTTCTGCTGTTATTAGCGGCACCTTAATAATATCGGTTGGGCTGGGAGGCATGGGTATTCTTGAATTTCCCCAGCTAGTTTGGATAATAGGTGCATGTCTGCTTGGCCTGCTCGGTGCGGGTGAATCTGTTCCATATGGCTATGTTCTGCAGTCTGAAACCCCCAAGAACATAATGGGAAGAGTATCTGCTGCCGCTATGTCCTTGCAGACCTTTTCCATGCTGATAGCTCCTGCCGCGGGAGCTATGCTTGCTAAATGGCTGGGAGTCCCTTTCGTTCTGATAGGAGCGGGGCTCGCAACTATTTTATTGGGCTCATTTATGCTTCTGGCAGTTATGAGAAGAGGAACTCTCAGCCAGCCGCCCAAAGAAAAGCAAATACAGGCCTAAATCCTTTCAAAACAACTGTATGGATACTCATGTTGGTTTTATTGAATAAAAGGGGTATAATAAGACTATACCCCTTTACAATATGAAAGGAGCCATAAAATTGAATTCGGACAAGAAACAAAATCCCCATCTGCATCCAACGGTTGAAAACCTCTCACAAGCCATCTTCACCGTTAACCGCCATGCAAAAACAGCACCAAACCCTAAGTTTTTATATAAGCTCAAACATGATGCGCTTCAAAAACTTATTAATGAAGGAAAAGCCAGCAAGGTAGGCCTTCACTACTCAGGCAATCCCAAAAACAGCCAGCAGCAGTCAGATGTGTTAGTGAAATGCGGAAATTATTCCTTTCACCTGCCGCCCTCCAAGGAGGATTTTGCAAAACTTCCACATCTAGGAAAACTTGATTCCTATGTAAGAAATCCTAAAGCTTCTCTATCTCTAACCACTGCGAAAAAGCTGCTCATGACATATACAGGCTTAAAAGAACATAACAGCAAACCGCACCAGAAGAAACAGCGCTACGAAAAGCCTGTATTTAAGAAGCTGGGCGAGAGTTATTTCTAAAAACAAAAAGGCTGGGGAAACCCAGCTTTTAATTTGTATATAATCAATTCTTATAATGCATATTGATCAATAAAGAGCACCAGCTCAGCAATCTCCGGTTTGCTCACTTGTGCATCTGCACCCACCATTTGCCCTTTATGGCGGAGATTCTCCGTTATGAGGGAGGAAAAGATGATAACAGGAATGCCGGAAAGCTGTGGATGATCTTTTATTTTCTTAGTGAGATGATGGCCATCCATTTGAGGCATTTCAATATCCGTTATCATTAGATGGACTTCTTTAGTAATATCACATCCAGATTCCGCTAACGATACCAAATACTTGTAAGCACCCTGCCCATTCTCAAAGAATTCAAGATTAGAAAAGCCGGCTTCATTCAAAGTATCATGCAGCAGCTTTCTCAGTAACGGTGAATCCTCTGCAACAACCAGCCTCTTATCTGACCTCTCCCTCTTGCCGAGCTTCTGCACCTTTTGGATACTAATCCCAGAATCAGGATTAATCTCCGTAATCATTTTTTCAAAATCTAATAGGAGTACCATTTCCCCATGAAGCTTAATCACTCCGATAACTTGGCTGTGTGACCCTTGATACATTTCAGATGGTTTTTCAATCTGGTCCCATGAGATCCGATGGATTTGTGAAACATTATGTACATGGAAAACAATTTTTTGCTGATTAAATTCAGTGACTATAAACTTATCCTGCTGCGGATTTCCAGAAGGCTTCATGCCTAATGAAGCAGCTACATCAACTACTGGGAGAATTTCTCCCCTCAATTCCATAATCCCCTCAATGTGTCCATGAGAATGAGGTACCGGAATCACCTGCCCTGGATTAATGATTTCCTTTACTTTAATGACATTTATGCCAAATTTATTTCTGCCTATTGTAAATTCAACAATCTCCAATTCATTCGTTCCGCTCTCAAGCAAAATGCCTTTTTTCTGCTCCATTTCTTTCGCCCTTCCTATTTGTAATAAAGCATTTTCTCTATTAATATACCATAAATGGATATTTTTTCTTATAAAAAGTTAATAGGTTAATAATATCCCTATGAAGGAAGACCTGTGTTTGCGTCCTTAAACCACAGAAAAAGAAGCTGCCCGGCAGAATTCTCTGTTTAAGCAGCTTCCTTTTTCTCAGTACGAAGGATCGTTGAAAATATATTAAATTGATCCGAATGAATGGATTACTTAATGTGTTGGAAATTTGATAAGTGTACTTATGCAGCGTTGCCGTCCTCTTTAATTCTGGAGTGAATAATTAATCCTATTAGCGTGAGAATCATTAAAGAGCCAAGAGCCATTCTGCTCGCCAGGTTTCCATAATCAGCAAAGATTAATGTGATGCTTCCATATATAAGCGGTCCAATGATAGAAGATACTTTTCCTGAAAACGCAAAGAGACCAAAAAATTGTCCTCTTTTATGATCAGGAGTCAATTCCACTATATACGTTCTTGTCGTAACCCACATAGATCCCAGAGCAATACCAAACATGCTGCCGGCTATCCAAAACATCAATTCATTTACAGAAGTTACAGCAATAGCAAGCGCAACCAGGAGAAGAACTCCCACATATTTAACAGCTTTGTAAGGCCCTTTCGCCTTGGTGATATATCCAAACACAAAGGAACCAATGATACTGGAAACAGTCGAAACGAGATAAAGCAAAATGAATTTTCCAGTAGTAAAGCCTACAATTGTTTTTGCATACACGGCCATCATGGCTATTGTTGTTGCAATAGCATCATTCAGGAAAAAGTAAGCAATCATAAAAGTAAAAATGGCTTTGTAATCTTTCATTTCTTTAAAAGTCTGCCAAATTTCCTTATAACCTGATAAAAAGCTTTGTTTTTCTTTTACTTCAAGTGGCTTATCTTTAACAAGGAAAAATAGGGGCAATGAAAATAGCAAAAATAATACAGCTGTTGGTATAAACGCTTCATGAAAACCGTTATCCCCCACAAATAAATATACCGTCAGTCCTACAAGGGTTCCTATATACCCGACTGCAACCCCAAATCCGGAGATTAAAGGTATTTCCTGTTTTGTACCCAAATCTGATATCATCGCATCATAAAAGACCAAGCTTGAATGGTAAAAGAACTTTGCTATTACAAAGCATAAAATGACCAAGGCCAGATAAATTGGCAGCCCTAGGACTTTTCCGCTAAATTGACTTGTTGCAAAGACTCCCATTAAAATAGTTGCCAGTACTGTGATAAGCGTAAAGGCCACTATATATTTCTTCTTTTTTCCTGTCCTGTCTATCATAACTCCAAATAAGGGAGAAAAAAGCACTAGAAAAAAACTTGCCAGTGCATTGGAATAGGAAATAAAGGTACTTGCAATCTGGTTTAAAACTTCATTTTCCCCTATTACTTCCTGGAGATAAAAAGGAAAGAAAATCGTATTTATATTGGATGAAAAAATAGTATTTGCAAAATCATAAAGTGCCCAGGATACTATTGGCATTGTCATATAGAGCCGCCAGGAATTTAATTTCCCCTGTTTGCGAAGCTCCGTTTTTTCAACTTCCATCTCATCAGCCCCTTCTGGTAAAAAACACCTTATTCCTTATTCAAGACTGGTCAGAAAAACCCTTTTTATTTTGTTAATTTTAAATAAAAACCTATATTAAAAAGTTTTTATAAAAGTTAAATGAATATTTCAATAATTATTTTTTATTATGCTATAATAGCAAGTATTATATTTGAGGTGGGTAGTAATGAAAAGGAAGGAACAAAAGGAGTATACAAAACAATTAATCTTTAAGAGTGCAATAGAGCTTTTTAAGAAACAGGGATTCCAAAATACAACTGTCCAGCAAATTACCGACCATGCAGGGGTTGCCAAAGGCACATTTTTTAATTACTTTCAATCAAAGGAGTCTGTTCTCCATTTAGTGGGACAATCCCAGCTAAAGCTGATGCATGCGTTTTATAAAGAAGTCATGGATAGCAGTGAATCTATTGAAGAAAACCTATACAAGCTTTTTAAATTTATGGCTATTAATAATGAGGAATACGGACCAATCCTGCTCTTATCTATTTTTCATATAAGTACGGTAGTAAAAGATTTTCAAATTTCTGAAACCCAGCTGGCCGCGGAATTCAGGTCCATTTTAATTAGCTTGATTGAAGAAGGGAAAAAAAGAGGTGAATTTAGCGATCAGGCAAATGCCTCCCAAATTGCAAAAATGATTGTTAATTCGTTTTTCGGCACGTTATTTTATTGGGTGCACCATTCTGAGCAGGAAACGTTGCCTGCCTTGCTGAGCGATGTCATGGCATCCTATATTACAGTTTTAAAATCACAGTTCAGTTTAACTAACAACCGGTGTTAATTGCTCACACCGGTTGCTTCCATAATTTGCTTTTTATGGTGAAGATCATGCTCAACAAAATCAACAAAATAATCGCGGATTGTTAGAGAATGCTTGCCAATCATAAACGAAGTATCCATGTTTTCTTCTGTAAAGTTGCGGAGCATTTTAAGAAACTGTTCTCTAACAGTCAAAAGTTCGCTGATTACCTCAATCTGATCATGCTTTGCAGCGTATTTCTTTGCGCCATCATTGACACTTTGAAAATCCGGAAAGTTTTCAAGTTCCGCACCTTCTTTAAATAGCGGAAATCGTTCCTTTAGTGAATATCTATCCCAAAAGAGCAAATGTGCAACCACAGCTGCGACTGGCCATTTCCCTTCTGAAACAGGCTGCTGCCAGCTTTTCTGTTCAACCTTTTTCAAAGACTCCAGCCATTGAGAAAATGACTCGTAATGTTTTATAATATCTTCCTTTTGCATGTATATCCTCCCTTTCTTAAAATTATATTCCACACACAGCTAATAAATCCTTTATTGCTTATAACAATAATAAAAAGCTGCATGGCAGGGGGCCACACAGCTTTTTAAACAATTAATTTTTAACTACAATAGTACCTGCAATCAAATCATGCAGTGCCTGCTTTTTCTCTGTAAAAGCCGCAATAATGAATCCTATCAATAAAATTCCTGACAGAATAGACATGGCCAGGTATCTGCCTAACGCTCTCCAGAAAGTAATTCGATTACCGTTAAGGTCAGTTACCTTTAAACCTAATAGCTTTTTCCCCACAGTTCCCTGCCACTTGGATGCATGCAAACCAGCGAAGTAAGCAAGCGCAATCACCAAATTGACAATGATCGTGATACCAGTTGCCCCTAAGTAGGAACCCATAAGGGCAAGCGCTTCAGCGTCAGTCATTTCGGATTCAAGATATGCAGGGTCGCTCATCATCATATTAAAGGAGTCAGATGCACCAAAGAAAATCATGAAAATAACGATTGTCAAAATAAACAGAGGGATTCCTACTATTATAGAATCAATTAAATAGGCCGCAAAACGAATCCAGAATCCCCCGTATTCCCTCGTGCTTTCATAGGGCTGCTTTTCTAATGTTGTCTCCACTTCATAACCTCCTGATTTTAATAAATTTCTAATCAAATACTAACTAGCAGTCTCAAAATTTTACTAATTACTATTTACTTATGTTAATGTCTAAATGAATTATATTCAACTATTTGTAAAATTTTACATGGTTTTTAATGAATGGCTCTGTTAAATTTGCCTGTTGAATTTTCTTTAAAACGTTTTCATCTTGACTTTTTTGTGAACATACTCACAATTGTATAGACACACTTTAATATGAGGCATACAATAGCTTTGTAAACGGCGAAATCGTTTTACATAATAATAAAAAGAGGTGCAATTAGGCATGAAAGGTACAGCAATCCTTTATCATGATGAAAATAAAGTGACGATTATTGAAAATGTTGAGCATTCGGTTTTTGAAGAATTAAAAGAGCAGTGCGGAGACAAACATTGTCAATGCAATCTTGAAAATAAAGTGATCGATTTTGGTGCGGTTTCTCCTATATTCTGGCATGAAGATGAAGTGGACTGGGATTACGGATATTAAAATAGAATATACTGCAAGCAAAGCCCTGATTTTATCATTCAGGGCTTTTTTAATTTTTGTCATTTGCAGTTAGAATAGCGGGCTGCAAAGTGATAGAATATAAATTATGATTACGAGAGGTGAACAAAATTGGAACATTTAATAAATGACAAAGTTAAAAACATAGAAGTCTCAGGGATTAGAAAGTTCTTTAACATGGTTGCCGATAAAAAAGATATGATTTCCCTTTCAATCGGGCAGCCCGATTTTCCGACGCCATTGCACGTAAAAGAGGCCGGAAAAAATGCCATCGACCAAGACTTTACATCCTATACGCACAATGCAGGTGACATACGCTTGCGCAAAGCTGCTGCTGCATTTGTATATGAAAAGTATAATCTTACCTATGCTCCCGAAACAGAGGTCATCGTTACATCCGGCGCAAGCGAAGCAATAGACATTGCATTCAGAACGATTTTAGAAGAAGGCTCAGAAGTCATATTGCCAGGGCCTGTTTACCCGGGATATGAACCAATTATAAAGCTATGCGGCGCCGTTCCTGTCTTTACGGATATTACGCTAAATAAATTCAGATTCACTGCTGATATTATAAAAAAGCAGATTACCGAGGACACACGCTGCATTGTATTGCCATACCCTTCGAATCCAACTGGAGTTAGCTTAACAATCGAAGAGCTACAGGAAATTGCATCCCTTGTTAAGGGGCGTGATATTTTTATCCTTGCAGACGAAATCTACAGCGAACTGATTTATGGTCAGCCCCATCACTCGATTGCTTCTTTATTGAGGGAGCAAACCATCGTCATTAACGGGTTATCCAAATCCCACTCAATGACAGGGTGGCGGATAGGACTTTTATTCGCACCAGAAAACGTAGCAAAGCATCTACTGAAAGTTCATCAATATAACGTGACATGTGCAGCTTCTGTATCGCAAATGGCTGCCCTGGAAGCATTGACATCAGGGAAAGATGACGCCCTTCCAATGAGACAGGAATATGCTGAGCGCCGCGAATACGTATACGACCGCTTAGTACAAATGGGTTTGGATGTCGTCAAACCAGACGGAGCATTTTACTTCTTCATTAAAATGCCCCCTGTTTCAATGACTTCTTTCGATTTCGCTTTATCACTTGTTGATAAAGCTGGTGTTGCCGTAGTTCCAGGAAGTGCGTTCTCCTCCTATGGTGAGGGCTATTTCCGCATATCATTTGCCTATTCTATGGAAACCCTGAAAGAAGGCATGGATCGGATTGAGCGATATTTGAAAGGGCTTAAGGAGTAGAGCTATCTGCTTGGACACCATACCTTCAGCCAAATAAAAAAGGCAAGCATCCCGCTGCTTGCCTTTTTCCGGTTATTTTCCTTTATATTGGCCGTTATTTTTTGGTGCTTTTTCTTTTTTTGCTTTATCTTTGTGGATTTTGTTTGTATCCGCGCTGCCGAATTCATGGGAGAACTCGGAGTCGATTACAGCGGAATCGAAGCCTTTTTTATTTTTTTGCTGAGGATCGTTTTTCTTTGTTCTTTTAGCCACATGCCTAACCCCCTTTTTCATCTTCATTGTTATTTTGAAGTGATTGTGGGGGCTTTATGCATGGACGCCTATTGCCAATGATTTCTTGGCGAATTTATTTATGCCAATATTTATATAATGCCTGTGTGCCGCTGTTTTCTTCACCTTTTTCCGCGAGCTGGGCATACATTTTTTTAGCAAGCGCAAGACCCGGTGTCATCATGCCCATTGCTTCCGCTTCCTGCAGGGCAATGTTCATATCCTTTATAAAGTGTTTTATATAAAAGCCCGGTTCGAAGTTGCCATCGATCATTCTTGGCGCAAGGTTGGTTAATGACCAGCTGCCTGCTGCTCCCGAAGATATGCTCTGAAGAACGGTTGCTGGGTTCAAACCGGCTTTTTCAGCGTAAACAACCGCTTCACAGACACCGATCATGTTTGAAGCAATCGCGATTTGGTTGCACATCTTTGTATGCTGACCGGAGCCAGCTTTACCTTGATATACAATATTTGTTCCGAGGAGATTAAATATTGGCTCGACTTCCAGGAAAGCTTCTCTGTCTCCGCCAACCATTATCGAAAGTTTGGCTTCTTTTGCCCCAATATCCCCGCCTGAAACAGGAGCATCCAAAGCTCGCATTCCTTTTTTGGCAGCTTCTTCATATAATCTTTTAGCGAGCGTTGGTGTTGAAGTCGTCATGTCAATTACATATGTATTTTCTTTTCCATTCGTTATAATTCCATTTCCACCCAGATACACTTCTTCCACGTCTGCAGGGTAACCGACAATGGTAATAATAACATTTGCTTTTTGGACAACCTCCAGTGGTGTTTCCGCCCATTCAGCCCCGCTCTCTAACAGATCTAATGCCTTTTCTTTGGTTCTGGTATAAACAACTAA
Organism: Cytobacillus sp. C11.1; assembly: GCF_058145115.1. Classification (NCBI taxonomy): domain Bacteria; kingdom Bacillati; phylum Bacillota; class Bacilli; order Caryophanales; family Bacillaceae; genus Cytobacillus; species Cytobacillus sp. C11.1. Next base: position 4,491,971 of record NZ_CM176935.1, read on the forward strand.
AGGATATCCTGCCTTTAAAAGATGGCCCGCCATGCTTTTGCCCATTACCCCTGTTCCTACAAAGCCTACAACTGTATTTTCTGGTGAAATCATTGAGTGACCTCTCTCCTTAAAGTATCTGAATTTTTAATATTAATTCTAGCACTTCTTCTATCCTTTTAAAATAAAAAAGGTCTGTATACGACAAAAGACCAGGCAATTGCCCGGTCCATCCCCAATTTTATGCGCGTATTTTATAATACCCAAATTCGGCCAAAATAAACGCTTTTTTAATAAAGACTTTGTTAAACTTGCCTGTTGACAGCGAACCGTGGGCCAACTATAGCTGTGAAGAAAAGTTGTTCAAGAATGCTCGCGCGATCACTTCATCATCATTAATGATTTCTACCGAAACTGCATCTTCATTAACAATCATGTCTTCTATTTCAAAAACATGCAGGTCTTCATTTAAGGGAATGGGATTCATAAAAATAAAATTGCCCTTTTTATTGTTTACTTCAATATATTCCCCGTCAATGATCGTGTCTTCCCCATAAACGACTTCATCTGTCCCAAGTGCTGCTGCCAGCTTTTCATTATGTATTGATACTTTAACTTTGTATAACTCTTCTTCCGTAAGGATTTTATCATTAATTTTAAAGCGGAATTGCAGCTCATTGTTTTTGGTCAGTAAGGCTTCAGCGTGACTGTTGACTATGGATCGCTGCGTGTCCTTCATGCATCCTGAAAGCGTGAAAGTCAACAATGCGGTTAGAAGCAAAGTAAAACTCTTCTTTCTCATGTGAAATTCCTCCCTTTTTCATTACCTTTTCCTTTCTCCCCTGACAATAAACCCCAATTCTAAAAAAGAAAAAACTATTTTAGAGCTTTGCAAATTACAAAAATAAAAAGAGCCCTCGCTTAGGGCTCTTTAATGAAGTACTCGGGTTAAAAAGGAGCTTTGTTTTTCATATAATTCATTGGTATGCTTTTCCTTCAAGCTTATATATCGATCATGAAACAGAAAGCTGATTATCACCGTAATCATTTTCCATCTCTCCTTTTAATAAGTTATAAACTTATTATAGGAAAATTATTATCACTGGATAACAAACATAAGATGTGAATACGCTCATTCTTAAGTCTGATTTTATGCTTCATCCCGAGAAGGATTAAAAATAAACCGGCCTTTGACAGGCCGGTTTAAAAGGGGGGAAAATGAGAATGATCAGCTTACTTAAGTCTTACCTAAGTGCTTACTTCTTATTTACCCGGGAAACATAATTTAAAACTTTTATTTTATTTCAATTTTATTACAAATTAGTAGCCACTTTTACAGCTTGTACTACTTCTTCGGCTGTATTCATATGAAGCGCTTTTTCTGCTAGTGCTTCCATGTCCTTTTTGTTGAGGTGGCTGATTTGGGAACGCGCTTTTAAAATTGAAGTAGCACTCATTGAGAACTCATCAAGCCCCAATCCTAAAAGCAATGGGATTGCAGTTTCGTCTCCAGCCATTTCCCCGCACATGCCTGCCCATTTTCCTTCTTTATGAGCTGCGTCGATTACCATTTTAACCAATCGCAGAATAGCTGGATTATATGGCTGATAAAGGTACGATACTCGCTCATTCATCCGGTCTGCAGCCATGGTGTATTGAATCAAATCATTTGTTCCAACACTGAAGAAATCGACTTCTTTTGCAAATTGCTCAGCCATAACTGCAGTTGAAGGGATCTCGACCATAATTCCAATTTCAATATGGTCTGCAACCTTTGTTCCTTCGCTTACAAGCTTTTGCTTTTCTTCTTCAAGGATTGCCTTTCCTTCGCGGAATTCATCAAGTGTAGCAATCATCGGGAACATAATTTTCAGGTTTCCATAAGAGCTGGCTCTTAACAAAGCTCTTAATTGAGTCCGGAAAATATCCTGTTCCTCAAGACATAAGCGGATTGCACGGAACCCAAGGAAAGGGTTCATTTCCTTTGGAAGATTTAAATATGGAAGTTCTTTGTCTCCGCCAATATCCAAAGTACGGACAACAACCGGTTTCCCTTCCATTCCTTCGAGGACAGCTTTATATGATTCGAACTGCTCCTCTTCAGTTGGAAGCTGGTCTCTTCCCATATATAAAAATTCCGTACGGTAAAGGCCGATGCCTTCTCCGCCATTTTCAATTACACCTTTAAGATCTTTAGGAGTACCAATGTTAGCTGCCAATTCAACATGGTGGCCATCAGCAGAAACTGATTTTTCATTTACCAGCTTGGCCCACTCAGCCTTTTGCTCCTCGAACTTTCGGTGTTCTTCTTTATATTCGGCTACTGCCTCTGGGGTAGGATTAATATGTACAAGGCCTTTTAATCCATCCACAATGACTAAGTCGCCATTTTTAATTTGCTTCGTTGATTCCTTAGTGCCTACAACGGCTGGGATTTCCATGGAACGGGCCATGATGGCAGAGTGAGAAGTTCTGCCTCCAATATCAGTTGTAAACCCTTTAACAAATTGGCGGTTTAACTGAGCCGTATCAGAAGGAGTCAAGTCTTCAGCAATAATGATTACTTCTTCCGCAATCATGCTTGGATTGGCAATCTGGACGCCAAGCAAATGGGAAAGTACACGTTTGGTTACGTCACGGATATCCGCAGCACGTTCCTTCATGTATTCATTGTCCATTTGTTCAAACATGGTTATGAACATATCTGCTGTATCTTTTAATGCAGATTCTGCATTAACTTTGTCTGTTTTGATTTTATCTTCAATAGGCGAGATTAGTTCCGGATCACTCAGAACAAGCAGGTGAGCATCAAAAATAGCCGCTTTATCGGCGCCAAGCTCTTTATGGGCGTTATCGCGGATTACTTCCAGTTCACCTTTTGATGCAGTTAGTGCAGCCTGAAAGCGTTCAACCTCCTGTGCAGCATCTTCTACTGTTTTTTTTCCAAAAGATAGATCCGGTTCAACCAAACGGTATGCTTTGGCTATAGCGATACCGCTTGATGCCGCAATTCCATTTAAAAAGCTCATTATTCAGCCAAACCTTCTTTTTTCAATGTTTCTTCAAGGCTGTTAAGTGCATCCTGCTCATCGTTTCCTTCTGCAATGATAGTGATATCAGCACCTTGTCCAACGCCTAAAGACATAACACCCATGATTGATTTTAAGTTTACTTTCTTTTCTTTGTACTCAAGATGAATTTCAGAATCAAACTTGCTTGCAGCTTGTACAAGCATTGTAGCCGGACGAGCGTGAATTCCTGTTTCTGTACTTTGAATTGTTTTTGAACCATATTGGATCAATCTCCTTCTTTTAAAAATAAATTTTAATTAAGTTAAGATGTGCAAGGCGTTGCCCCACTAACTTAAAAAGCGCGGAACCGGAAAAATATTTGTGAAAACAGCAGCAGGAAGAAAATATTAAAATCATGCCGGGATGTTTCTGTCCTATATGCTGTTTTATTTTTTCCAATGGCCATTTATTCATGTATATAGGTTGTTCAAAAAGTCCGGGAAAAATAGCAGTCGAATCTCTTCATCAGCTTTGCTTATTTGTTCCTTGAAAAAGAAGAACTTTTTCTGGGTGCGATCTTTGCTCGTAGAAGCTTTCCTTTGTGCTCTAATCTGCGCTTTCAGCTTTTTTTTCTTTTTTTTGAACAAGTCCTATTTATTATCGGGAAATTTTCCCGGCAAATATTTAAGTCATCAGACAACTTACATCTCAGACAAAAGAATAGCATTTCACATACATTTAGACAATGAAAAAACTCTAATTTTTCGCGTTTGTTCACACTTTTTTCAGTTAAACGCTTTCATTTTCCAATCATTTCATTTCTTTTTGTATATACCATAATCCACTAAATCCCATCTAGTTTCTTTTCACCATAATGGGACGATATTTATTCCGCTTCCGCAAAATTTTCGCTTTTTCTTTATAGTGCAGAATGTTGTAGCTTACTCTCATTTTTGAAACGGTTCCTTTCAGGGCTGTTGCATGGTCTTCTTCTTGGCCGGTATAAATGTTCACAAGACCGGCAACCGAGCGTGCCAGCATTTCGATCACATTTTTTAAGTCTTCCGGGTTATAAGCAATATTGTCTTCCATCAACTGTTCCAATATATCATCAGATAGGCATTTCACTCTGTTCGCTTTTTCTTTTTCCAGATTCATTTTTCATCCCGCCCCTTTTTAATTGATGCTTCAAATATATGCGGGGGAATAGAGTGAAATGCTGTAAGAGAGAATTCTTCCTTTTACTTTCCTTCAGGTAAAAATTGCGCATCTTGATTAAAGAAGGTTTTATAAGCAAAAAGAATAAAGATAATCACGGATAGCCCTACACTTCCTAGAATGCCAAGCAAAATAACGATTTGATATTCAATTGCCAATAATGGACTCACTCCTGAAAGGATTTGCCCTGTCATCATTCCAGGCAAAAAGATAATGCCCATCCCCAGCATGTTATTGATAGTCGGCAAAACAGCTGAATCAAAGGCATGGTTAACATATGGCTTTACCGCTGCTTTTGGATTAGCACCAAGCATTAATGCACCTTCAATCATATCCCGCTGGTTTTTAAAGGACTGCAAAAGTTCCTTTACACTCAGTGTGATACCGGTCATCGAATTGCCAATAATCATGCCGGCAATTGGAATAAAGTATCGTGGGTCATACCACGGTTCAAAGTTGATAACCACAAAGTTAAAAAAGAGAAGGCAAAACATTGTGCCAGTAACCATGGAAGTAGCTATTGTTTTTTTAAGGCTGCCTGGAAGGGGCGTACCTGCCTGCTTATAGATGGTATAAATCGCAAAGCCCTCCATAATAATGATTACAGCCATGGTTAATGCAGGGCTGGAAAAATCAAAAAGATAGGTTAGAACATAGCCCGCAATCACAAGCTGGAGCGTCATACGGAAGGTAGCAATTATGAGTTTTTTCTCACGTGCTATTCCTCTCATCTTAAAAATAAAAATGAGAAAAAGGACGAAGATATAAGCTGAGATTAGCCTCCAAAGTTCTATATCTATGATCCCGCTGTTTTCCATAGCTGCCCCCTATTTAAATTTTTTCATTCTCCTGCAGCTGAAGCAGATCGATCAATTCCTCCCCAAAATGATCGATTGCTTTCTTTGAGTGGGTAATCATAATAATAGAAGCATGCTTTTCCTTAACTTCTGTTATAAAGTTCCCCAAAACCTTTAGTTCTGTTTCTTCATCCAATGCGGAAGTCGGCTCATCGAGCAGGTAAGCTTCAGCGTCCAGCAGGAGAACCCTTGCCAGTGCCAATCGCTGCTTCTCTCCGCCTGAAAGATTACCGGAATCTTCATTAAGTTCCTTTTCCAGCTGCATTTTATGTAAAGCCTGCTCAAGTACCTTATCCCCCACCGGATCCTTCTCAGTCAACTTAAATCCAATATGCAGATTTTCTTTTATCGTGCCGGGAAAAATTAATGGAGTTTGCGATAGCATTATTACCTTTCTTCTAAGTTGGATGGAATCTATCTCTGCTAATGAAGTACCTTTGTAATAAATCTCACCTTTATCAGGGGAAAGCATTTTATTCATCATTTTTAGCAATGTGGATTTTCCAGCACCGCTCTCTCCCATAATACAAGTTACCCTTCCAGCGTTGAGCTCAAGATAAGGAAGGTTAAGGATGTCTCCATAGCACAGTTTTTTTATTGCAAATAACAAATTTCCAGTCATAGACATCTCCTTTTCCACTCCCCTTTACCCAATATAATATCCACTTAATCAAAATAGCTATGTATCATAATGCCTATCAAAAAAAACAAAACCTATTCCCATAATGAGGAAAGGCTTTACTGGTCTATTTTTCATGTATTTTTCTGTGAATCTGTTCGCCACAAGTTTTCCAATTCATAAATTTCCTTCCGAATTATTAGTCGTTTCAAAAGTACTTTTTTAATTGCATAATTTCTTTTAAGTGGTATGATTTTACTAAATAATTTCTCTTATTACAATAACTTCATTATTTGAAACAGGTGATTACTAATGAGATATAAAAGGGAAGAAGCCTTTCGATTTCAATTTAGGACTCCGCTGGAGGGTAAAGTGAAAATTGTTCATTTAAATGGTAAGAAACAAGAAACCCCAAGCTTTCCTGCAGCCATTATGGATATCAGCCCAAACGGAACCAAGTTTAAATCTCCTATGGACCTATCCATTGGTGAAAACCAATACCTCATAGAAATTAATTTTAACTTAAATGCAAAAACGATCAGAATGCTTGGTGAGCCAGTCTGGAAAAAGGCTGCCGGCTCCGAAGCTATTTATGGTTTTAGCGGTCTTGAGGATGAACAAACCCGCCGCGAGATTATCCAGACATTGAAAGAATACTCAAAAAAATTATACCACGATTTAAAAACGAAACAGTAAAATGCCCCCAGAATGGATATCTCCCAAATAATAAATACGCCCTGCTTATTCGCCAGGGCGTATTTTTTATATTCTAGGCAGCTTTTAAATTTTTCAGGATGTTCCAAACGAATACGAATATTCCAAAAGCCGTAATAGTAGCTCCGATGGCAGTTCCCGGCAGAAAGGCATTATTTCCTGATACAAGGACCAATGCAAGTGAAAGCATCATAATTGGAAGCCCGATATTGTGGAGCCAAAAATGCCATTTCCCTGCATTGTTTCCAGCCAAAGCAGGAAACAAATAATAAAGGATACCTGCTAGAGTCAGAGATGTCCAGCCAAGTAAATTAATATGGACATGGACAGGCGCTAATAAATAGGAATGAGTACTCGACATATAATAACCCAGCAGGACACCAACCGCAAAATACACAGATGAAATCTTAATCATGGTAACTCCCATACGATCCCCTCCCTCCTCTAAATGCATGAAAGCACTTAAAGAATATGAGTAAAAGGAACCATTTAGAACAGGGAGCTTGTTAGTATTTTCATCTTATTATTATTTTTTCACGTTATCTTTACAAGAGATTTATAGTCTCTTAAAGAAGTTTGTTTACTCTTGTTAAAAAGGGCAGGAGGAGAGCAGATGTTTTTTCAAATTCTTTTATGCATTCTTTTTATTTGTGCGGTTTTTCTGCTAAATATTGTCTTGCTGCGCAAGTAGCCTGATTAATGTTCATAAATCATTTTTTTCGTCATTCCACCATCAACTGTGATATTTTCTCCTGTTATAAAATCATTTTCTGGATCAGCTAAAAATAAACAGGTTCTGGCTATGTCTTCAGGCTTCCCTACTCTATTGGCAAGATGCTGTTTATGGTCAATCTCCCTTAGCTTTTCATAATCTTCTGTTTCAATCCATCCGGGACTAATGCAATTTACCCGGATTCCTTTTTCTCCAAGTGTTCTTGCCAAAGCATGGGTAATGGCCGATATCCCGCCCTTTGAAGCAGAATAGGCTTCCGTATTGCTTTCTGACATCTCTGCTCTTGTGGAAGAAATATTGATAATGCATGAGCCTGCATTCATTTTTTTTGCTGCTTCCCTGCTGCACAGAAAGACACTTCTTAGATTTGTATTGATTACTTCATCCCACATCTCCACTGTCATATCAAAAAAAGCATGAAACTTCGAAATTCCTGCATTGTTTATTAGGATATCAATCGAACCAAAAGCTTCACGCGACTTAGCCATCAATCTGGATATTTCAGTTTCATCTTTTACATCAGCTTTAATGAAAAGGCAGGAATTCCCTTGCTGCTTCATACTTTCTTCAAGCCTTTTACCTTTCCCCTCATTGATATCTGCGATGACGACATTCGCCTCTTTTTTGGCGAACGCTTCAGCAATCCCTTGGCCGATCCCATTTGCAGCCCCAGTCACAATGACGGTCTTCCCATTATAATTGCTCATTTTGCCACTTCTCCTTCATGTTCATTTATATTGCATTTATACCCCAAACCAATAACCATCTATTCCATTATCAATGAAGGAATAAATAAAAGGCACTTGAGATGCTCAAGTGCCTTTTTAGTACAGTTTTTATTTAGCAAATCTATGTTTTCCAATAACGGTCGTTACTTCTCGGGAAAAAATCCATTTGCTTGTGCTGGTTTGCGGATTGTAAAAGAATAAGGACCCTTTTCCTTTTCCTCTGAAAGCAAGCGCCTCATTCACCGCTTTCATTGCTTCACTGTCAGCTGGGCGGTTGATTTCCCCGTTAGCTACCGGTGTAAAAGCATAATAGCCATTTGATACCTGGTAGATTACTTCTTTAACAGAGCCAGGAAAATCAGGTGAATCCACTCTGTTTAGCACAACTGTCGCAACAGCAACTTTGCCTGCATACGACTCTCCTTTTGCTTCAGCATGAACAAGCTGTGCCAGCAGATTTTTTTCAGCCTGTGTAATTGTCGCCGGAAGCTTAATAGACTGGCCTGGATAAATCATATGGGAGTTCAGTTTGTTAAGAGTCATTACCTTAGAAATTGGCACACCATAATGGCTGCTTATTTTCCATAGAGTATCCCCCTTAGTTACGTTATATACACTTGCAAAAGCCTCTCCCTGGAATGCAAATAGACTTGTGCCCACAAGCAATGCAGCGGCCGCTTTTTTTAACTGTTTCTTCATATGTATTCCTCCTGATAGAATTCTATACTATCAGGCTACCAGCTAACAAACCCTATATCATTAGGTAATTAATGGTCCCGTTTGCAGAACCTTCAAACATCTGGAAAAATATATTCATTACCCGTATTAAAACATTGCCAAACATAAAGGTTTAACTCCGCGGGGATTCTAAATATTGGTACACTGCATGACCGCCTCTTTGGGCTATTCCGCGGAAATGTTTGAAATCCTCCCGCTTTACGAGCACACTCCGAAATGGAAGAAAATCCTCTTTGGAAACATAGAATTCCGAAATGACTCCTTCTTTTAATTGGTCTAAAACTTCCTGTACGTTTTCTTCTTTCATGACATTAACTCCTTCTGTCTCTTCCTATTTTTATATGATATATAATTTGCTTTGATTTTTAAAGGGAGAAAAATGAAATACATTAACCACCTATTTTTTCTGAATATTTAATAATTTTAATGTACAATAATTATTAATCTGGTATAATATTACCAACCTGATAACTAAATTTGTTTTTTCAGAAAACAATACACCAAATAAATTCAAAATTCTTTACGCTTTTTACAAGATAGTGCAAACTGTTATTAATCAGCTAAAGAAAAGGACAAAAAAAGGAGAGATGGTCTTTGAAGAAAGCAGAGGTTGGCAATATTATAGAATTTCGAGATGGATTACAGGGGATTGTGGAGAAAGTAAATGAAAATTCCGTGATAGTAGACTTAACTTATATGGACAACTACCGTGATCTCGAATTAGATCAAAGAACGGTTATAAATCATAAAAACTATAGAGTTGTAAAGGAATCTGCCGTATAAAAACAAAAAATGAAAGCGCATTCCTCGAGAAGCACATTCAAAAAAAGCAGCTGGCTTGCTGCTTTTTTATTTTTGCATTGAATCTGATTCAAGGAAATTCTCTTCTAAATAAGATTCTGCTACTATCCATAGTATCAGGATGCAGCCTGACTGTTCTACTATTAAGAGTCGGGAAATCATGCGGACAAAAGGCCCCCCAAGCGGGTGGCCTTAAATGACTATTCCTTCTCCCCTGAAAGTTCTTTCAATGATTTCACTTTTCCGTGAGGATGCTGATCTTGTTTCCTCACAGTCCAGGCACGTTCCTTCTCTCTTTTAGATTTTGTCATTGAGTGATTCCCCCCTTTCTCATAACCATAGGATAAGCATTACTAGGTTATTTTATATTTATAGGTCTCAAGAAATCTTTTCCTTACTTTTTATTATCTACTTTTGCTAAAATAGGGTTTAGCTATTTTTTGCTTGAAAGGGGTTATAACATTGAAAAATATTGCCTCAGATGTTCGTTTCATGGGCGGATTATTTTTAGCGCATCTGCTTATGTATTTTACATTTCAGGATAAATCTATTTTTTGGTATATATTCTCTGCCTCGCTTTTATTCCTTATTAGCTATTCCATTACAATGGAAGAAATTGAGGATAAGGCTTCATTTGGAACTATTATTACATATGGAGCTCTTTCAGGTGGTTTTTTGTATGTGTTTTTTTGGCTTGGATACAGCTTAATTGACTTACTTAATTTGCCCTTCTTAAATCAAGTTAACACACTTTATGGACGTTTTTCACCTTCACTTCTTTGGCATTATATTGTATTGATATTGATCATTATTCCCGGTGAGGAAATTTTTTGGAGAGGGTTTGTACAAAAAAGATTAATGAAGCATACAAATATTGCACTCTCAATTGTTTTTTCGACTCTCCTCTATGCTTCCGTCCATTTTTATTCCGGATATTGGATGCTTGCTTTCGCCGCGCTCATTGCAGGTATATTTTGGGGATGGCTGTATGCCTGGAAGAGAAGCATTCCGCTTGTGATTGTGTCCCATCTTATTTTTGACTTATTTATGTTTATAATTTTGCCGTTTAAATAAATATTTTTAACTTAAGGACAACCCAGTTTGCGGGTTGTTTTTTTAAAGAAACAGCTTCTGTTGAGTCTTGTCGATACTTAGCAGAAATGGTAATGTACTAATTAATAGGAATATTTATGTAACCCTTTAATTCCCTTTCCGTCTAATTATGTAGAAGTGCTTCAAGTGAACAATGGGAGGAACAAAAAATGAGATTAATGGCGAAATTTATGTTACTGTCGGGATTTATTGCGGCTATTCTTGCCGGCTGCGGTACTGACCAAAATGCCGGGAACGGAGCTGAACCTGTTCAAAATGAGGAAAAGGCAGCAAGTGGAAAGGATGAAGCTGAAGTAGAGGATGCAATCGAAGAGGAAACCTCTGAACAAGGCGATAACGTTATTAGGATTCTCGAGCAGAATATGAGCTATACAGTCAATGGAGAAACAAAGGAAGATACAGCTTTCCTTAAGCATAGTGACAATCAAAACTACTCTATGTATGTTCTTCCTGGTTATGAACTGACAGCAGAGGAGCCAAATAAAGATGTCCTATACTTTACGGAAAATGACGAAGTGTACATGCGCATAGAGATTCTTCCTGATGATGCTGACTGGAGCATGATTGAAGAAAATACAAAGGCACAATTAGGTGCTGTAAGCGAAGACGTGCAAAGTGCAAAAGCGCCCGCCGATGAATTTTTTAAAGACGCAACGGTCATGAAGGCAGAACAAAATGGCGAAAAAGTTAAAGCGTATCTTATTAAAAAGGATGAGCTTGCCCTTAAGCTGACCCTTTTCACAAAGGAAGAAGCTGACCATGAAGAGGCTTTCCTTCAAATGGCAAAGACGATTATGAAAGAGGAACCGATAAAATAAGAGACAGATTTAGAGATCCGGACAAAGCCGGATCTCTTTTACATTCAGGCTTTGTTAAAGCCCACGGTTGATTTTAGCGCCATGTTGTTTGGAGCAGAAATCAACATTTTTCATTTCCATCAAATGGCTTCATCCATAAAAGAACAATGAATGTTAAACTAACATACCCAAATATAGGATATAAGTAAGATAGCAATGTTCCATAATTAATCAGGCTTATAAAGTAGCAAATAACAAAAATGGCGCTGACAATTACAATACTCGGCAGAGAAATATACTTCTTGATTTGTCTTTCGATCCCGAAAACATTACCAATTACGGATGTGAAAATTTCACCATAAATCACAAAAACAAATATCCAGTAAATAGAGGATGCCAATGTTTTTACAATCGCGGCCATTGGGATGTCATATGCTTCGATGTTCGGGAGCATGACAAGAGTTAAATGGCTTGAAATAAGGATTAGGGTTAAGGCTGCTCCCCCTAGATATCCGCCCCATTTAATTGTGCGGTCATCATTTATTTCTGACGCGACAGGGACTAAAACAGCCTGTGCAAGTGTCAGATTTAACGCAGTATAAGAAAAAGGCGCGACAACCGCTTTCCATCCATCTTCAGCAAAAGGGATAAACATGACCTGTTCCGTAAAATTCGGAAGCTTCATACTGATAAACATCAAAATAAAACTAAACGCGATCATCATCGGAACAACAAAGGTGTTCACCGCAAATAATCCGCGTATGCCCACTATCATTGTAATGATCGTTAACCCTATTGTAATGAAAAGGCCTGCTATTTTGCTGATTCCAATCTGCTCTTCAAAAACTGCTCCAGCTCCAGACAGCATGACTGCACAAACGCCCAAAAGCATAAATAACATCAATATATTAATGGCAGATCCAAAAAACTTGCCAAAAAGGTATTCATTTAATTCCTGATATGACGCAGCTTTTATACGGGCGGAGATTCGCATTAATTTTGATCCCAGAAAAATAAAAATATAGCCGCTCATTAAGATGCCTACTAAGCCGATAAAACCAAATCGGGAAAAAAACTCCACAATCTCTCTTCCAGTTGCAAAGCCCGCTCCCACCACGGTTCCCACGTAAACGGCAGCAATCTGAAAAGCCGCCCCCCAGTTTGTTCTCACTCAATCTCCTCCTTCCTTTCCAATATATGAAGGGCGGGACAAACAAAGACGAGCTTTTTCCAATAAATGCTGAAAACCTTGTCAAGTAAGGAAAAAAACATTTCAAAAAAATACCAGTTAAAAATACTTGAAAGTCAAAAAAGGTCAAAATATAATAAAGTTATAAAGTCAAAGATAGTCAAAGTCAAATAACAATAAACTTATGGAGGTATGCTAAATATGCTTTGTCAAAAATGTCAAACACATGAAGCAAATGTACAATTGAGACTTAATGTAAATGGAAATGAACGCAATTTAAACCTTTGCCATAGCTGTTTCCAAAACGAAAAGCAAAAAAGCCTTACTTCCTTTGGGCCGGCTATAAATGGCTTTTCTGGTTTTGGCCAAATACCTTTAGAGGATTTCTTGCAAAAGATGGCTTCCTCTCAAGGAAATGAAAATTTCTCACACAGTCCTTTAAAAGAAGCGCCTAACAAATCTCGCGGAAACGGCGGGTTCATAGACCAATTTGGAAGAAATCTGACTCAGCTTGCCAAGGCAGGCTTACTTGATCCAGTTATAGGAAGAGATGAAGAAGTTAATCGTGTAATTGAAATATTAAATAGAAGAAGCAAGAACAATCCTGTATTAATTGGGGAGCCCGGTGTTGGTAAAACTGCTATCGCTGAAGGGCTTGCAACGAAAATTTCTGAAGGCAGCGTCCCAAAAAAGCTTCTAAATAAGGAAGTCTATTTGCTTGATGTTGCATCTCTTGTTGCGAACACAGGAATCCGGGGCCAATTTGAAGAACGCATGAAGCAATTGATCTCTGAACTGCAGGCACATAAGAACATCATTCTATTTATCGATGAAATCCATTTGCTTGTCGGAGCAGGCTCAGCGGAAGGTTCAATGGATGCAGGTAATATTTTAAAACCTGCACTTGCAAGAGGCGAGCTTCAAGTTGTCGGTGCCACTACTTTAAAAGAATACCGTCAAATTGAAAAGGATCCTGCACTAGAACGCAGATTCCAGCCGGTCCATGTACTGGAGCCAACTGCTAATGAAGCGATAGAAATCCTAATGGGACTTAAGAAAAAGTATGAAGATTACCATGAGGTTTCTTTTATGGATGAAGCGATTAAGGCTTGTGTGCACTTATCAAGCCGCTATATTCAGGATCGATTCCTTCCTGACAAAGCGATCGATTTAATGGACGAAGCAGGTTCAAAAAGAAACCTTGAATCAGGCTATACCGCAGGTGAAGACATTGAAAAGCGTCTTGAAGACATCAGCAAGCAGAAAGAACGTGTTTTGAAAGAAGAAAAATATGAAGAGGCGGCAAAACTTCGTGAAGAAGAATTAAAGCTTCAAAAGGCCTTAAACGGAGAAACGAAGACTGAACGGCCGGTTATTGAAGTTAGCCACATTCAGGAGATTATTGAAAAGAAAACCGGCATCCCTGTCGGCAAGCTGGTAGAAGATGAGCAGGAAAAAATGCAAAACCTTGAAGCAAACCTGGCAGAAAAGGTAATTGGACAGCAAGAGGCAGTGCAAAAGGTTTCAAAAGCCATTCGCCGAAGCCGTGCAGGACTAAAATCAAAGCATCGTCCAATTGGTTCATTCCTTTTCGTAGGGCCTACAGGTGTCGGTAAAACCGAATTAACCAAAACCCTTGCTGAGGAGCTATTCGGCTCCAAGGATAGCATGATCAGGTTGGATATGAGTGAATATATGGAAAAACACAGTGTTTCCAAAATTATTGGGTCACCTCCGGGATATGTAGGACATGAAGAAGCTGGGCAGCTAACAGAAAAGGTCCGCAGAAATCCATACAGCATTATCTTACTTGATGAGATTGAAAAAGCTCACCCTGATGTACAGCACATGTTTCTGCAAATCCTTGAAGATGGACGCCTGACAGATAGCCAGGGCCGCACTGTTAGTTTTAAGGATACAGTCATTATCATGACGAGCAACGCAGGAGTTGGGCACAAAGAAATCCACGTAGGCTTTGGGACTACTGATGCTGTAAAAGAATCAGGCATTCTCGACTCACTTGGAAGTTTCTTCAAACCTGAATTCCTGAATCGTTTTGATAGTATTATCGAATTCAAAGCATTAGAAAAAGAACATCTATTGAAAATTGTGGACTTAATGCTAAATGAGCTTCAGGAAACATTAAAAGAACAGAAAATTGAGCTGACAGTAACACCAGAAGCCAAGGAGAAATTAGCCGAAGCTGGATACCACCCTGCTTTTGGTGCACGCCCTTTAAGAAGGGTGATCCAAGATGAGCTTGAAGACAAAATTGCTGACTTCATTATTGACCATGGCGGAAACAGCAAGCTTCAAGCTGATATTGAAAACGAGAAAATTACGATTAAGACATCAGCTTATTAATCAATAAAAAAGAGGCGGGATTCAATTCCCGCCTCTTTTTTACATTTTATAGGCTTTTATCATCCACTGCATTCAGCCAGTTTTCTATTTCGCCAATAACGGACTCTACACAGCCCTCTTCAAATGGCGAAATCAGGTTAGCTTCTTTTACAAGCCCTGTGAATGGTTTGCTTCCGCCAAGCTGGCATAGTTTTAAATAATCCTCCCACGCCTCTTCCTGATTCTCTCTGGAACGCTTCCAGAATTGGAATGCACAAATTTGTGCAAGTGTATAATCAATATAATAAAACGGTGAATTATAGATATGGCCCTGACGCTGCCAGAAACCGCCATTTTCCAAGTATTCATTTCCGTCATAGTCTTTGTGCGGCAAATATTTCTTTTCGATCTCTCTCCATGCCTGCTTTCTTTCCTGTGGTGTTGCTTCCGGATTTTCATAAACCCAATGCTGGAATTCATCTACTGAAACTCCATATGGCAAGAATAATAGACCGCCGCTCAAATGTGAAAACTTATACTTCTCCGTATCTTCCTTAAAGAAACCTTCCATCCATGGCCAAGTGAAAAACTCCATGCTCATGGAATGGATCTCAGCAGCTTCATAAGTCGGCCAATTATATTCAGGTATCTCAAAATGACTGCTTGAATATACTTGGAAAGCATGTCCTGCTTCATGCGTAAGAACATCAATATCCCCCGAAGTCCCATTAAAGTTAGAGAATATGAATGGAGATTTATAGTTTTCAATATAAGTGCAATAGCCTCCCCCTGCCTTGCCTTTCTTGGCAACTAGATCCATAAGATTATTTTCTCTCATATATGAGAAAAATTCGCTTGTCTCTTTGGAGAGCTCATCATACATTTTTTGGCCATTTTCAATGATCCAGTCAGGATTTCCTTTCGGTACAGCATTGCCTGTTTTGAATTCAAACCCTTCATCATAATACTTCAGCTTTTCAACACCAATACGTTCTCTTTGGCGCTCTTTTAGACTAGTGGCAATCGGAACGATAAAATCTTCCACCTGTTTGCGGAATTTGGCAACCATCTCAGCATTATAATCTGTACGATACATACGGAAGTAAGCCAGCTCAACAAAATTCTTATACCCCAATATGCGGGCGATCTCTGTTCTAACTTTAACAAGCTCATCATAAATACGGTCAAGCTCACTCTCGTTTTCTGCTAAAAATCCAAATCGTGCCTCACTGGCTTTTTTTCGCATCTCCCGATCAGTTGATTCAGTAAAAGGCTCCAATTGGGCAAGTGTGCGTTCTTCACCCTCAAAATCAATTTTTGCTGAAGCAATTAATTTTGTATACTCGGATGAAAGCTTATTTTCCTTTTGCAATAGAGGTACGATTTCTGGAGAAAACACCTTCAGCTGTGCCTCAGCAAGCGCAAATAGCTGAATCCCCCATTTCTCTTCAAGCTCAGCCCGGAATTTGGAATTAATCAATGCCTGATAATATTTTGTAACAAACCCTTCCACTTCGGGCTGAATTTCATCCATATAATCCTGCTCAGCTTTATAAAACTCATCATTTGTATCAACAGAATGACGGATATAGCAAATATTAAACATCGTACCGATATCATTGCGGATATCATTAATTTCGTTCATTGCATTGTTTTGCTCTTCTGCAGTCACCGCACTCTCAAACTTTTCAAGCGCTGCTTCAAATTCTCCCTTTACTTTCTCTAAATCCGGCCGAACATATGTATATTCTTCGAACCTCATTTTTTTGCCCCCTTATATGTATGTAAAGACATTTAAAAACCTCTAAACTAATTCGACAATATTTGGTTAATTCCTTCTGAAATAAAATTTTCCGCAGATATTAAAATAAGGCTATATTAAACCTGCCTTTTGATTTCCACTCCAGACGGTCGAGAGGCTCCTCGAAAATGCCAATCAACATAGTGTTATTATCAACAATGATATTTAACATGCAAAATAAAAAACAGCCAAGTTTTTGGCTGTTTTCTTATTGGCCATCATCTGTTTTTTTCTCATTCGAAATCGATAACCCTAGTTTCTTTAATAATTCAATGGCAATGTCTTTTTCCTTTTCATTGAGCTCGGACATCAATGTATGAATATGTTTTTCATGATCAGGAAAAATGCCTTCAATAAATTTCTTTCCTTCGTCCGTTATTTGGGCAAAAGTCACCCTTCTGTCATTCGGACAGGCTACCCGTTTCAAATAACCCTTTTGTTCAAGCTTATCCACTACATAAGTGATGCTTCCGCTTGCCAAGAGGATTTTCCCCCCAATTTGCTGCAAGGGCTGGTCTCCTTTATGGTACAGAAGCTCTAAAACAGCAAATTCTGTCGGATTTAACCCATAGGTATGTATTAGTTTATTTACATTTTCATTTATTGCCCTGTAAGCTCTAGAGAGGACAATAAATAACTTCAACGATTGGTCAATCTGTTCAGAACCCATAATATCCAATCCCTTTACCATTTTATTAATAGCATCTTTATTATTATAGTTCTAAATAATTATAGGTAACAGGAAGAAAGCTGTCAATTTACTAAAGCTATGCCTACTCCCCCGCCAGCACTTTCCAGTTATGATTTAATGACGGTGTTATTTCTTTCTTTTCTAAAAAATAGTTGGCAAGCAGCTCTGCCATATCCGTTTGTATTTCTTTAACTACTGGTTTGTTCTTGAACATGGTATAGCCGCCTCCACCGGCAGCCCGGTAATTATTCATAACTACATCATACAGTGTATCTTCTTCAACAGGTCGGCCATTATACTGAAGTTCTCTGATCCGGTCACCTGCCGCACGCGAGACATCAATCACATATTGAATCCCTTCCCACATATCATAATTATAATGCTGTGGCTTAGGAAATGAAAAGTCGGGATTTACGATAATTTGCCCGTCTTCATCCAACTCAAAATAGGAAGCTGAACGCTCCAAAGCATCTTTAATGTCCTTACCAGAAACTCTGAGTACACTCAAAGAGTTAGGATAAATATAGTTTGTGACAATCTCCCTCATCGTTACTTGATGGCTAAGCCCTGGAGCGCCTTCATGGAACAAAGCAGTACAGGAAATATCTGCTCCTGCCGCTTCCATTTGTACCTTATTAATAAACTCTATAAGCGGATGCTCCTTTAATCGAGCCTGGAATATGTCATTAATAAGCATATCCCCATCAATTTTTCCGATTACTGTATCCAGCCATTTTTGCGTTTTGGATTCATAATAACCGGCTAGTTGAAGAATCTCCTCATCTGGCACAGCTTCATTTGCTGAAGTTAAAGTTGAGCGTTTCTCTTCAATAAGCCAGTCATTGTGTTTCTTTTTGAATTTAACAGTAACCTTCGCAAGCGCCTGGCCATTAAATCCAGGCTGGACAACTGCGACTCCGTTAATACTTTTCCCTTCAAGAAAACGGTGCTGATGCCCAGTGATCAGCACATCAATCGCCGGCACTTCTGTACAAATCCTGTAAGCTTCATTTTCTCCTGTTTGCTCTTCCGTTTTCTCGCCAGTGCTTAGATCCCTTTCAAACCCTCCATGATAAGATACGATAATCAGGTCCGGTTTTTCTTCTTCTTGAACATATGGGATCCATCTTTTCAAACTGGACACAGCTGATTCAAATGTTATATTTTCAATATGCTGCTTTTTCTCCCAATTTGGTATATATTGGGTGGTTACCCCAATAACAGCTGCTTTTAAGCCACTTTCAAAAGTTTTTATTTTATAAGGTAGGCCAAAATAGGTTTCCTTTGTGGAGCTATATAGAATATTGGCTGCCAGCCAGGGAAAATTGGATTCACTTACTGCTCTCGCGAGTATGCTCTTGCCATAATTAAATTCATGGTTGCCAATGACAGCTGCATCATATTCCAGCTTATTTAATATTTGAATCATAGGGTTTTTTTGGCTGCTTAAGTACCGGGAATAATAATAAGTTAATGGTGTGCCCTGAATTAAATCTCCATTATCTATAAGGATTGAAATCTCGGACTGTTCCCTTTCTTTCTTTATAAGTGCTGCAAGCTTGGCCAATCCATGCTCTGCATTCTCTCCCGTACCATACAAATAAGGGTAGATATGGCCATGTATATCACTTGTAGCTATAATGGACAGCATAATTTCAGCTTTCATCAAACCCCTCCTTACTTATTAAAATATCATTGCGGAGACAGAAATAAACCTCTATCGGCACAAAATGGTATAATATTGATATTGCAGGATAGATGCGCACAAATCAACCTTAAAACTTTGGAGTTAAAAAAATGAAGAGTCGATACGGAAATTTATTTTTATATGTAATTGTTGTTATTATCCCCACATTAATCGGCAGCTTTTTTTTCTTTATGGACGCTGTAAAGCAAAATGATGAAGATAGGCTTGAAGAAGCAAAATGGATTGGCTCCATTCACCAGAGGAGCTGGGACCAGTTTATTTCCGAGACAGTTACTACACTTGAGATGTTATCGCTGACTGCAGGCACAGTAAATACTGAACCTGAGAAACTAGAGCCTCTCCTGCAGCAGGCCCATCAAATGGATCCCCGATATGGTGGAATTTACCTTTTAAATACCAGCGGAAGAGTGTTAACAGGATCAAACCAATTTTTAACGGATTCTTATTTATCTGATAAAGAATATATTAAAGAGGTTTCCAGAACCAAAGACATTGTAATTTCAAATAACCAGGAAACTTTATTAAATGGACAAACAGTCATTGGCATCGGAAAGCCTGTAATAAATGAAGAAGGTGAGCTTTTATCTATTATTGTCGCAAATATGAGGGTAGACTACGTTCAAAATATCATGAGGCTGCTAACACCTGATGCAAAATTATCCGTACTGAATTCTGATGGGAAAACCATTATGGATATTAATATGGATGGAGAGTCCTCTTTTTCGGACCATAACAGCATTTCCATTCCGATAGATAGGCTTCCATGGAGTGTGAATGTTGAATTGCCAGCTAGAGATAGCTGGGAAATTATTAAGGGGGCAGCCCAATTTATACTGGTTATGTTAATAATCAGCCATATCCTGTTTCTCTTTATAAAATATTTAAAGCTGAAAAAGCAGGCTCAAAATGAAAAAAAAGAAAATGAGCTGCAAAAGCTTGAGCTGGTAGGCACATTGGCAGCCAGCACAGCTCATGAAATCAGAAATCCATTAACCGGGATAAAAGGGCTTATCCAGCTCTTAAGTGAGAAGTATACGAACACGCAGGACCAATATTATTTTTCAGTAATTAACGATGAAATCAGCAGAATCAATGAAATTGTCAGTGAGTTTTTAATCCTTGGCAAACCGACAGCCCAAAAAACGGAAACACTTGACCTTCGGAATATCATAAAAGATTTAGAACCATTGATCATTTCTGAAGCAAACTTACACAATGTGCATTTCCAAACGTCTTTGCCGGATGACCCTCTGATGGTAAACTGTACGAAAGATCAAATGAAACAGGTTATACTGAATATTACAAAAAATGCTTTTGAATCAATGGAAAACGGCGGAGAACTGACCATAAAACTGAACAGGCTTCCAGCCAAGTGCCAACTGAAGATTATCGACACTGGTTCCGGAATTCCGGAGGGTGAGATTGAAAAAATATTTAATCCGTTTTATACCTCGAAAGATACGGGAACCGGACTAGGGCTTGTTGTATGCAGGCGAATCCTCCAATCTTTCGGAGGGGATATTTATATAACAAGCAAGGAGAACAAGGGAACACATGTGGATATCTTCTTGCCCCTGAACTCAAATAATGGGTAATGTAAAATAGGCTTAGAAAAGGTGCCTTCACAATTGTGATTGGCACCTTCTTTATATCGGACTTAATAGATCGATACTTTTCTATCAATCCTATACTTTATTTCCTTAAGCATCAGCAAGAGGTTTTCGTCTCTGTCTTCTGGTGCTATTTTTTTATACAGAACTGAGTAAAGTGTCACATCCCTTAATCTCAAAAATAAAGGCAGCTCGATTTCCCAATTCTCCGGAAGGGGGTTTTTCTCCTGATAACCCTTTAAAAAAGAATCTAGAAACAACTTGCCAAAAGCTTTCCTTTCCTCCACATTTTCTTCTTTGAAGCGATATAAAAGGGTGTAATACAAAGGGATGGCAATATCAGAAGTGAACCAATGATAACAGCAGTCATCAAAATCAAAAATATGTATATCAGTTCCATCATAAAAAAAGTTCCCTGAATGGACATCTGTATGAATAAGGCCAAAGGTGTCATTGTTTTTGGGAAGTACCAGCAGCTGCTTAAGGAGCTCTTTAGTATTTTTTATAACCAATTTATCTGTTTCAGGGACATAATTTTCAACATCAAGAAGTTCCTCTTCATCCCATTGCATACGTCGGGCAGATCTATATGGCGGCTGATAGGTTTTTGTTGCTTTATGCATTTTTCCTATAGCCCTTCCCCAGGCTTCAAAAAGTTTCTCATTAAATTCAGGTGATGTGACTCTGATTGGCTTCCCTGGTGCCTTAGAAAAAACGCTGGCATAAAAAAAGGAACCATCCTCTGCAGATATCGACTCTACAATTTTTTCATTATCGGATGGAAAAATCTGCGGAGCATTTACGCCCTGCTGATTTAAGTAATTTATCCAGTCTGCTTCTGCTAAAAGTTCCTCATGCTTGCGATGAGAAGAGTGGGTAATCCTCAAAATATAAGGTTCTTCATTTCTATAAACCTCGTATACATAGTTTTCAAAATCACCAAGTTTTTTGTAATCCTTTTTATCTAATGAATAGGTAAGAAGAAACTTGCTAAGAATATCCCCAGTCATTAAATCCTCTACAGCTTTTTCCATCTAACCCCCTGCTTTCTTTTCCAACTATAAATATTCTAAATAATCCTAATTATATATTACTAAGGCTCTTTTCGTATAGATTGTTGTTTTTAGACTATGAAGCTTGCCCGTTGATTTCCGCTCCAGTCACTCAAGCTGCCGCGGGGAGGAACAGAGCTCCTCGGCGTTTCACGCCTGCGGGGTCTCCCGCCCCCTCTCTTCCCGCAGGACACTGAAACAGCTTCTTCGAGTAAACACTTCGTCGTAAGAAAATGCGAATGCATTTTCGAGGATCAAGTACCTTCCACTCCAATCAGCTCAGTAATTAAAACTAGTTTGTAAGCAACAAACTTTGCGAAAACAGCCATTACAAAAGATAAAATCAAAATAGCTATTTTTAAAGATTAAAGAATGAGGTACACTATATTTAGTTTCACGAAATTTTGTGCAATTATTTAAAAATAGGTTCTGTTAAACTTGCCTGTTGATTTCTGCTACAGTTGCTCAGCGAACATTGGGCGGAGCGGAAGCCCACCATCAGACTTTGAGTATGCCTCTTAGAATACACACCTGCACGCAGAAATGCGGATGCATTTTCGAGGATCGCGCCTTCCGCTCTAATCAGCAATGAGCTTTACTCAGCCTAAATATAAAGGAGTCCTGTCTTATGAGTACTTCCGCTGTTTCAGCACATCCCTCTGCTCAGCCGCAGCAGGAAACGGCATATCGAATTCTATTTATCATCGGGCTTTGCCACCTTTTAAATGACTCAATCCAATCCGTTATTCCAGCCATGTTTCCCATACTGGAAAAATCAATGGGACTAACATTTTCGCAACTTGGAATGATTGCCTTTTCTTTAAATATAGTATCCTCCATTATGCAGCCGGTTATAGGAATGGCTACAGATAAAAAACCTGTACCCTTCGCTTTGCCAATCGGATTAACCTTTACTTTGTTTGGAGTTTTAGGGTTGGCTTTTGCACCTAAGTATGAATGGGTTGTTATTTCTGTCTTGTTCATCGGGTTGGGGTCAGCAGTCTTTCATCCTGAAGGTTCAAGAGTAGCTTATATGGCAGCCGGTCCACGCAGAGGCCTTGCACAATCGATCTATCAGGTTGGCGGAAATACCGGACAGGCACTTGCACCTGTTATAACAGCGCTCATCCTTGTTCCTCTTGGCCAAATGGGAGCCGCCTGGTTTACCATCGTTGCAGCCATTGCGGTAGGATTATTAATTTATATTGCATTCTGGTATACAGGGCGCCTTCAGCTTGAACGATCAACATTGAGCAAGAAAAACCAATCAGCTGCCAATTCAAACAAGAAGATCTCTAAAGCCGTATGGGGAGCATTAGTACTTATTCTCTTTCTGATATTTGCCCGCTCCTGGTATATTTCCGGGATGACAAATTTCTATGCCTTTTATGCGATTGAAAAATATTCGTTTTCCATTGGGCAATCGCAGCTCTTTTTATTCGCATTTTTAGTTTCAGGAGCGCTGGGAACCTTTTTCGGAGGTCCGCTTGCAGATCGATTCGGCAAGAAGACAGTCATCTTTTTATCCATGATTCTCACTGTACCGCTCTCAATCCTGATTCCTTTTGTTCCCTCTGCAGCTGCATTTATTTTACTGGTACTCGGCGGATTCGTTTTAATGTCCAGCTTTTCAGTCACCGTAGTCTATGCACAGGAATTGATCCCCGGCAAAATTGGCACCATGGCAGGCCTGACAGTTGGCCTGGCATTTGGAATGGGTGCAATCGGCTCCATTGTTCTAGGATATATTGCAGACACTTTTGGGCTCACAAGTATGATCATATTCACCGGTTTTCTGCCTGTTCTGGGGATATTGACTTTACTGCTACCTTCAGACAAAACCGTTTCTGGTTGGAACTCATAAAATAGTAAAGGAGGGAACATGTCCCTCCTTTTTATATTTCATTTATTCTTTTGTATAACTCTTCTTTTTCCTCTTCTGATAGAAGATTTTCGGCCATAGGGAACAGGACACTTTCTTCCTTGGCAAAGTGCTGTGTCAGGGTATAGTATGCATTTTTAATCATTCCTGCATTATAGGCCATTTCTTGTTCAGTCAGGTTTTCACATTTTTCTGCAGCTTCCATGTAAGCTTTTATATAACCTTTAGCCTGGTCATGCTCATACTCCATAACAGCTATAGGGCCAGTTCCTTTCCCGAGGTACTGCTCCATCATACGAAAGAGCACTCCTTCTTCCCTGGCTGAATGAGGGTCAAGTTCTTGTGTAAAAGTTTGTACCTTTACAATCAACTCTTTAAAAAGACCCTTGTCAGGAACTTCTTCAATTTTTAAGGAAAGCTGAAGCAATTCCTCAAGCATATTTAGCAGTGGAGGATGCTCCTCTTTTAACTGTTTTAAACCTTTACTAAGAATAACAGGACCGTTTCCCATCATTGCGCTCATACAGCCTTCCATTCTAATAACCCCTCTCAAGTTTGATACATACAGTATAAAAGGCAATGAAAATTTATGTTGTGATAGCCATCACAGGGAGCAAAACATTCGTTTGTAAGTTTTCGAAAAATTTTAACAATTTAGGTGCAATATTTTACTTGGAGGCCATATAATAAAAATAAGATATTAATTGTAACAGGTCTCATACTTAGCTATATACTTTCGTTAATTAAACGGAAGCTAAACACCCCTAAACAATTGATAAAAAAATCGTTAGGAGGGATTTTATATGTATCAGCCAAACTATATCGATTTTTACCAAAAGTCGCTTATTCCAGCCGAATCATCTGACCCACCCCATTCAGATGGCCATACCCATTGGCTTATCGCGCTTGAAGGTCAGCTGAAGGAAGAAGAAAAAGAATTCTACTGCTGGAAGGTTTCAGTCTATCCATCAAATTCAGAAGGCAGTTTTTCCTGGAACCAGGAACTATATGCTTCACCGCTGTACGAATGCATCCATCAAGCATTCGATCATGCCAAAGAACTCGAGAACAATATTAAGGACGCACAGCTAGGTTTTTTAAAAAGAAAAGAGAAAATTAGCTAACCTCTAAATTAATTCCCCATCATGCTTTATCTTTTTTTATCTCCAAATGTGAAATAACATACATATAGGTAATAACTACCCCTTCTAATGAAAATTTTCCGACTGACAATTAATGTTATATTAACGAAAGATTGATACAAATATGGGGAGATGTATCAATACGTTTGCCTTCAAAAAGCAACAAATTTTCGAAAACAGCCTTAACACAGCAAAAAAAGAGCCTAGATTTTCTCTAAGCTCTCAAGATTATAGGGGGTCAACTGTAAAAGTTCGACCATCTTTAGTCTAACAGTTTCTAATATAAAAATTAAGATACTAAAGCACTATTACTTAAAAGCTTTAACGCGGTAATATGAATTATGCTTTTGCGAAAATATAAATATTACCACTTTCATACAATAGGTAGCAGTACTCCCCAACCGCTTAGCTTTATTAGTTGATCAGGCGTACAAGTGTTGGCCCCCATGCTAAAAGACATTTCTTCCTTGCTTTCACTAGCTTTAATAACGTTATATAGTGCATTTTAAAGCTTTAATAGTTTGGATATAGCTTGTTAACATTTTGTTAATAAATTTTGGCTACAATAATCATGTACCGAAGAAAGATCCCTTTTCATTTACCCCCCTTTAAAACCGGCCTTTATGAATGGGTCGGTTTTTTATATTCTTTTTAATAGACTGTTTTCGCAAACTTTGTTGCTTTTTAAACAAGTATTGTAGAGAGGTTGATTTCCGCTCCAGGCTGCTCGCTTTCCGCGGGGTGGGCGGTAAGCCTCCTCGGCGCGCTGCGCCTGTGGGGTCTCACCTGTCCCACTCCTCCCGCAGGACTTTGAATAAGCGCCACTGTATAATCACCGCACGAAGGAAATGCGGATGCATTTTCGAGGATCGCACCTTACGCTCCAATCAACCTAATTTATTGTTCTATTCATAAATCTATTCAAAAACAACAATCTTTTAGAAAACAGCCTTTTAATAACACCTTTCCATACAGAAAGAAAAAGAAAGATGATGCTTTTAGAGCATCATCTTTCTTTTGATTTTAATGGGGTACACTTTGTTAAAGACTGAACCACAATTTACGCAAGCCTAAATACAATTCCATGTCCGCCTTTTGGATATTCCCATTTGATATTCTGGTAAGGGCAGCCGATACGGCAGCTGCCGCATTCGTGGCAGCCTTCGTAGCCAACCTGCATTCTTAAGCCTTCCCATTTATATACCTCAGCAGGGCAGAAAATGGTGCAAATCTTATCAGGACATTTTGTCATGCAGATATCATGGTCCAATACAGTAAGATGTGATTTTGTATCTGCCTTAAAACGGATCAAGTACTGTTTTTCTTCGATCGTTTTTGTTGACATTACTTCACCGCCTTCCATGCTCTGTACATGTCTTGCAGCACGCGAATGGTACCGCGTTCGCTTGTAAAGCTCTTCATGATTTCTTTCTGCTTATCTCTCTTAGGTGTGCCATCTACTGTAAAAAACTTGCTGGCTGCCTTGTTCATCATTGGAACGTATTCTTTGAAGTATTGCGGATAATGTTCAAAGGTGTGGGCAGCATCTTTGTATTTTTCCAGGTCTTTTATAATGAAACTTTGATACAGCCTTTCCCTATATTGATTTAAGCTTGCTTGACTAAAGTCATTTCGCTCTTTTGCTTCAATGATTGTTTCTGCTGCCATTTTTCCAGAGGCCATCGCCATATTGGATCCTTCACGGTGAATTGCATTAACGAGCTGTGCAGCATCTCCAACCAGGAGAACACCATCACCTGCTACCTTTGGAACAGAGTGATATCCGCCTTCAGGAATCAAGTGTGCCAGATATTCAGCTGATTCTCCTCCTTCAATTAATGGCCTCACCATTGGGTGGGTCTTTAAGTAATCAAGGAGATCATAAGGCTTCAGCTTTGCCTTTATCATGCTTGAAAGTGTTGTTCCAACTCCAATATTGACACTTTCCTTATTGGTATAGATAAAAGCTGTACCGAGGTTCCCTTTGGTAGAGTCACCGAAAATCTCTATCGTGCAGCCCTGGTTATCTTCAAGGTTAAAGCGATCATTAATTTTATCTTTTGAGAGGTTGATTACTTCCATAACCGTCAATGCCACTTCATCGGGACGGAATTCTTTATGGTATCCCAACTGTTTGGCAAGCAGGGAATTTACGCCGTCCGCAAGCACAACGACATCCGCATAGACATCTCCATCAGGCCGGTCCGTTCTGACACCAACCACTTTTCCATTTTCTGTCAGACACTCCAATACTACTGTTTCGTTTATTAACAGGACGCCTTGTTCGACACCTTTTTTAGCAAACCATTGGTCAAACGGTGCTCGGAGCACAGTGAAATTATTGTATGGCTCTTTCCCCCATTCAAGTCCCTTATATCCGAAGCTTACAGATGACTCTTTATCCATCATCCAGAAGCGCTGCTCAATGACAGGACGTTCTAACGGAGCCTCTTTCCAGAACTCAGGAATGATTTCTTCCATTTGCTTACGATATAAAACACCGCCCATTACATTTTTGCTGCCTGGATATTCTCCTCTTTCAATCTGCAAGACTTTTAAACCATTTTTGGCACAAGTATATGCACACGAGGTTCCTGCAGGCCCTGCTCCAACTACAATTACATCAAATTTCTCAGACATAGCTTATTTCACCTCCTCTTTCGCGCGCTTCTTTAAATTGCTTTATTAATTTAGGCACGATTTCCATCGCATCACCAACGATGCCATATGTGGCAACATCGAAAATAGGAGCTTCCGGATCTTCGTTAATTGCTATAATAAACTCGGAATTTTTCATGCCGACAATATGCTGAATGGCTCCGGATATTCCGATCGCAAAATAAATCTTTGGTGTAATGGTTTCGCCTGTCTGCCCAATTTGCTGTTCATGCGGAAGCCACCCTGCCTCAACTACGTCCCTTGTTCCCCCGACTGTCGCTCCTATGGTGTCGGCAAGCTCGTGGATCAGCTGAAATCCCTGCAAATCACCCATGCCTTTTCCGCCTGCAACAACTACATGCGCGTCTGCTAAATTCACCTTTTTTGTGACATCTTTCACAATTTTAAGTACTTTTGTGCGCATATCTTCTTCTTTTAACGTGATGGGCTCTTCTATTACTTTGCCTTGTCTGCGTGAATCTGGCTCAAGGGCTTTCATTACTTTTGGCCGCACAGTGGCCATCTGCGGCCGATGCTTCTTACAAAGAATGGTTGCCATTATATTTCCGCCGAAAGCAGGCCGGCTTGCTTCCAGCAACCTCTTCTCCAATTCGACATCCAGCATAGTAGTATCGGCAGTCAATCCAGTGCTTAAATCTGTTGCAACTGCACTCGCAAGATCTTTTCCATTAGCTGTAGCGCCATAAAGGAAAATTTCAGGTTTGTATTTTTCGGCAAGATTAATGACTGCCTGCATATAAGATTCTGTCCTGTAATCTTTCATAACTTCATGGTCCACGACATACACTTGGTCTGCTCCATAAGAAATGACCTCCTCGCATAAAGGCTTTACTTTATAGCCTAAAAGAACGCCAGAAAGAGGCACCTCCAGTTTATCTGCCAGCTTTCTGCCGGCACCGAGCAATTCCAGGGAAACACCTTCTATTTTCCCTTCATTTTGTTCTATGAATACCCATACTCCCCGGTATTCCTCCATCATGAGGATCCCCCTATGTTTTCTATTACTTTGCAGCAAATAATTCTTTTTTGTCGCTTAATAGCTCCATGAGCTGCTTAACCTGCTCATCCGCATTCCCCTCCAGCCTTTTTCCTCCTTCAGGCTTGGGCGGCGTAAACATCTTGCCGACAATTGTAGGAGAACCCTTAAGTCCAAGCTGTGTACGGTCTACATCTTCCAAATCATTTACAGACCAAATGACCGGTTCATATCTGGCAGCCTTAATCATATTTGGCATTGGGGAATATTCAATGCTATTAATCTCTTTTTCAACTGTCATCAGGCACGGCACTTGGGCTTGTATTATTTCATATCCGCTGGTAATTTTTCTTTTTAGAAGGACTGTACTTTCATTTTCATTCAGCTCTGAGACTTCTATAACATTTGTTACTGGGGGAATATCCAGCCTGCGTGCAATCCCAGGTCCTACCTGCCCGGTATCCCCATCAATTGCATGTTTTCCACAAATAATCAGATCTACAGGATTTTCCTTCGAAATGCGCTCTAATGCTTTAGAAAGTGCATAGCTCGTTGCCAGTGTATCTGCACCGGCAAATGCGCGGTCCGAAATTAAAAATCCTCGGTCGGCGCCAATTTCAATGCTTTTTTTAATAACAGCAGTTGCCTGGGGAGGTCCCATGGATAATACAGAGATAATCCCTCTTCCCAGCATCTTTTTAATTTTCACAGCTTCCTGGACCGCATGGGCATCATAAGGGTTTAAAATGGCAGGAGCGCTTCGACGGTCAAGAGTGTTGGTTTTTGGGTTAATTTTAATGATCTTTGTATCAGGCACTTGCTTGACACAGACGACAATGTGCATTTTCAACTTTCCCTCCTCATAACTTAACGCTTTATAGAAAGCGCTTGCTCTAAGTTTTATATAAAAATTGCTATGTATTACGATATATGATTCGCAATACAGGCATAGTACTAACAATAAAAAGAATTCATGGGAATTGTGCCTCTTGGTGCGGAAAATTTTGGCCGGCCTTCGCTTTAGCCTCACAGGAATTTGAATATGTTTGCAGAAAACAAGGAAGTGGAAGTATGGAAGAATATATGAACTCTTGTATTTATAGAATTCATTAATTTATACTATAAGGAATATTCAGATTTGCACAATGACATAAATCACAGTTTCACGTACAAAAGGATTTACTGTTAATTTTTTAAATGGGACTTTCTTTTAAGAGATAAGTGAGGGAATTAATTATGACAGAGGTATTTATCGGCAGTATACTGTCTGCCTTATCAACGGGATTGGGTGCACTACTTATTCTATTTATGAAAGGTTCTGTAACTCATCGATGGCGTGATACATTACTAGCTTTTACAGCGGGGATTATGATGGCTGCATCGACTATGGGGCTTATACCCGAGGCGCTTAGTATAGGGGGCTTTAATCCGCTTGCTGCGGGAATTTTTTTAGGTGTTTTGGCTCTCACCATTTTGGAAAAAAACATCCCCCATCTTGATCTGCAGCATTCCAGTAAAGGAATTGAGTTTGATGAAAAGGCCATGCTAATCATCGCTGCAATTACCCTCCATAATATTCCCGAAGGGCTCTCAGTTGGTGTCAGTTATGCTTCCAGTTCACAGGATACAGGGAATTTAATTGCATTTGCAATCGGGCTTCAAAATGCGCCGGAAGGTCTTCTAGTAGCATTATTTTTAATTAACCAGAAAATCAGCAAGCTAAAGGCATTTATAATTGCCACATTAACCGGAGCAATTGAAATTGTTATGTCTCTCCTCGGCTTCTATTTGACCTCTTATATTGAGTTTCTTGTTCCCTACGGTTTGGCCTTCGCTGCAGGGGCGATGCTGTTTATTATTTATAAGGAGTTAATTCCGGAAAGCCATGGAGATGGGAATGAACGCACATCCACCTACTCGTTTATAATCGGACTTTTATTTATGATTTTCCTTATCGAGATTTTCTAATTTTAAAAGGATCCTCACGGGATCCTTTTAAAATTACTTTGCAATTCCTAGAAAAATTCTTTGACTTCCTTATTATATATATTTGCTGTTATCTCAAACAACAGCCTTCTTCCATAAAAGAATCACTTGTCTGAATGAAATTCTCATCCTTTTCTTATACTCTTGCTCTTTTTTAATGGCACATTGATATTCATAAATTAATTTATCAAGCTCCTGGCTGCTGCGGATTGTTTCTTCGCTCGCTAGTCCATTTTTCTTTGCCGCTTCTATCATTTTTTCTCTCTTTTGCTGAATTTCAGCCAGCATAACTGTTCTTTTATGGCGCAACTTCTTTTTCCTCCTACTCCTATCCCTTTATCCAATTAAATAAATAAAAATATGGCTACTTGAAGCATTATTACAAGAATTTCTATAAATGTAAATAGATTCGCAATATTAGACAATCTTTTTCCAAAAGAATTAAAATCGACAGTAATTTCTTCTTCTCCTTCTTTCCTTTCGACATAATTTGCCAGCATTATTCAGTGTTTTCGACGATGTTTAAGCTGGCATCTCCGGAAAGTTCCCTTTGTAAAAAATACCCATTTGTTATTGCAGAAAAATTAAAACACAAAAATCCCTTTGCCTTTTGGCAAAGGGATTTCATTTTAATTATAAGCCTCTTCCTTTTCATAGATTGGGACCCAGCCCTCTGTGGTCACAAAAATACGGATTGCAACAACCTTCTTATCTTCCTGCAAGGTAAAATAATGGCGAATATTTTCAGGTACAGAAATTAAGTCTCCGGGATTCAGAAAAACCTCAAAGAATTCTCCATTGTTTCCTTGGATGATAAAAACTCCATGACCGCTGACAATAAATCTTACTTCATCATCTGTATGGTGGTGTTCCTGCTGGAAATTCTGAAGAAGCTGATCCAAGTTTGGCGTATTCTCTGAAAGGGAAATAACGTCTTGGGCCTGATAGCCTCTTCTCTCGGAAATATCTTTAATTTCTTCAGAAAATGTATCCAGAATCTCTTGCTTTTCTTCATCAGAAAGAAGATATTTCTCCTTAAGGGATTCAGGAAGCTTATCAATTGCCCATTGTTCATAAATAACTTCCTGCTTTTCAAGGAAAGCTGCAACCTCTTCCTGGTTTCGGATTTCTTCTTTTGTATTTTGCAAAACGATGTATGCCATATTTTTCAATCCTTTCAATTATGTTTTTTGGCTTTATTTTAAAGTTATTACACTACTTTAAATAACTGATAAGGCTTATGTTCCAGCAGCCTTAACTGATAACGGAATAAAAACTCAGAAGCTTCGAGTACTTTTTTTGCTTCAAAAGATGTTTTTCCCCAAACGGTAATTCCATGGTTTCTAATTAACACAGCACCTGTATCTTCACTGATATGGGAGGAAAAACATTTGGCGAGCGTCGGAATATGCGCATGATTCGGAATAATCGGAATCCGAAGAACAGCATCCTCCTCCCATTTATCAAATGCCTTAATAAGTTCTTGCCCTTTGAATGTGACTGCCTCCTGGTCCCCATAAATTTCCGATATAACATTATTGTCAATAGTATGGACGTGAAGGCTGCACCCTGCGTTCGTTTTCCGGTAAATCTCCACATGTAATAGCGTTTCCGCAGAAGGCTTTAGATGGGTCTCCCCAACAGGGCGCCCAAATTCATCAACGAGGAGGAAATCCTCCTTTGTCCTTTTCCTTTTATCCTTCCCGCTTGCTGTTACAAGGAATTGTATGGGGCTATCGGAGACCTTGATCGCCAAATTGCCGCTAGTCCCCATAAACCAGTCTCTTTCAGCTAATTCATCTTTTATTTCAGCAAGCTCTTGCCATTTTTCTTCCACTAAACTCATACGCTCACCCCATTTACATTTTTCAAAATTTCAATGCACTCATAAAACGTTTCAAATTCGTGATAATTAAGATTCATTTCTTTGCTTTTCTCTTGCAGCAAATCTCTTGCAATAACTAAATCTGCCTGCTTTGCAGCCTCCAGATCGGTAACAGAATCCCCTATGACAATTTTATAGGTATCTCCAGCCTTAAGTTTTCTCATAATGGATGGCTTGCAGCAGCCGCAACTGTTATTACATTCATCATCACAGCTATGGGGCCATAAAATTTTGATTGTTTCGCCGCTAAAATCTGAACCATTGCAATAAACAGCATCAAACGGGCCATATTTTTCTAAGACTGGCTCCACAAAAAAGTCAATTCCGCCACTGACAATATAAAGTGGTATATTTTCTTTTTTCAAATAATCCACAAATTCCTGAAAGCCAGCTCTTACCTTGCCATTTTCCAGTGTGAATTTTATAATGTCTTCCTTAAGGCTGCTTGGAAGGAGGGAAAACATCTTCCCTACTCCTTCCTGAATTGAAATTTGCTGTGACAATATTTTATTCTTTATCTCCTCCCATTCAGGCGGGGCAAATTCTTTCATAACGTTAATGATGTTATCTTTTTCCGTAATGGTCCCGTCAAAATCACAAAAAACAGCTATATTAGGCATTTTTAGCTTTCACCTCTGTATGTCCCCATAAATCTATCGCCTTTTTTAGTTCTGGATAATCTGAAGGAGATTCTGATAATGAAATTCCTTTTAAAGTTAAATCAATCGCTTGGCGGAAGGCTAAGCCGCCGCCTTTTGCACCATTCGGATGCCCATGTACTCCCCCGCCCGCATTGATCACACTGTCCGTTCCAAAGTCATGGTAAAGCAGCGGCACCAGGCCTGGATGAATGCCTGCTGATGGTACTGGAAAGGTCTTTTTGCAGAAATCTTCGGATGTTAATGATTGTCCTATCGAAATCGCCTGCTCCTTTTCAAGTGCCACTGAACCATATGGTGAAGGGAAAAGCGATAAATCTGCTCCTGCATATCTCAGAAGCTTGCCCAGAAGCAGAGAGTAAGAAATTCCATAGATGCTTGAAGCAGACAGGGCACCGCTGACAGCAGGATGTGCCATAATCGGCAGCCCAACCCCGTCATCTTCTCTTAACTCCTGCAGAACATCCAGTCCATATGCAAAAACATTAAACAGGAGGAGGTCCGCACCAAGGCTTGCTGCTTTTCTGGCTTTCTCTTTCAAATCAAAGGTCCTGCCTGTTAAATTCACTGCATAAAGTGTGCGATGACCGGTATCTTCAAAAACCTGGCCAAGTACCTTTTTCCCTTCCATAATCCTTTCTTCAAAAGGGGTGAGTTCATTTTCAAACAAAATTTCATCATCTTTCACAATATCGATGCCGCCAAGTGCTTGTTCCCTCAACTGTGAAGTTAAAAAATTCATATCCTTGCCTAGAACACCTTTAAAGATGCTCATCAGCAGCGGCCTGCTGTGGACATTCAGCTTTTCTCTTAATCCTTCAATGCCGAACCGAGGGCCAGGGAAAAAGGTTTTGATCTCATCGGAAAACTGTAAATCTATTAACTTAATCTTTCCGTCCAGTGATAGCTTTCCAAAGACTGTTGTTAAAATGGCTGGCAAATCCGGACTGAAATTAGCAGTTGGATAAGCGATTTTGATAATGGCGGCCGTTTCCTTGCTGCCTTCCTCTGTTAAAAGGCCTTCAACCGAAACAACTCTGCCTTTATGCTTACGGAGCTGATTCTTTTCCAGTTCAGGTAAATGAGTCCATGAACCGACCGTAAGGCCTAATGCGATTTCCTCTGCTTTTTTCTCAGGATTATGTTTTGCATCATGGATTAGATAAGTTGCGATAATTTCACTCATATATTTTCTTCCTTTCATTTCGGCAAAACCGGGCAATAAAAAAACCTCTTCAAATAAGAAGAGGTTAGCAGCTTGAACTAACATCTTCTTATCTATCAGCTTTAATAAGCTGCAAGAATTAGCACCGTGCTTACTGGTAAGTCGGTTGCCGGGCTTCATAGGGCTAGTCCCTCCGCCTGCTCTTGATAAGAAAACGAAATTAATATTTAGTTAATTTTGAATTAAAATTTACTTAGGATTATGACAGGGTAAAAAACTTTTGTCAATAGATTATCAGAAATAAATAGGGGTTTTTCAACCATGAGTATTGATTCCGCTACAGGCACTCAGCGACCGCGGGATTCCGGGAGTCTCCTCGGCGTTCCTCGCCTAGGGGTGCTCCCCTTGGTACGCTTTTCCCGCTGGATTCTCGTACCTTCCGCTCCAATCTACCAGTGCTATAACAAGAATAACTTTAAGATAGGAAAGTTTAAAATAAATTTAATGCCCTAATTCGGTCTACTGCTTCTTTAAGCCTTTCTTCTGAAGTCAGCAGGCCAACACGAACATATCCTTCTCCATATTGTCCAAACCCTATGCCAGGCGCAACGGCAATATGGGCTTTTTCAAGCAAATAATCAGCAAATTCCTCGGATGTAAAACCTATAGGAATTTTTAACCAGGCAAAGAAGGAGCCTTCAGGTGCTTTAACATTCCATCCTATTTCCTGGAGGCCTGAAATGAATATATTTCGTCTTCTTTCGTAAAGGGCATTCAGTTCTTTGACACATTCCTGTGATTCAGTCAACGCAGCTGCCGCAGCTTCCTGGACAGCTCCGAACAAGCTTACATATAGATGATCCTGCAAAAGGTTCAAGGCAGAAATGACGCTCGCATTTCCAACCGCAAAACCAATTCTCCATCCTGCCATATTATACGTTTTTGAAAGTGTATAAATTTCAATTCCTACCTCTTTTGCCCCCTTTGCTTGCAGAAAACTGACCGGCTTCTTGCCCTCAAAGCCAATGCCGCCATAGGCAAAATCGTGAATAATGCAAATTCCATGTTTTTTGCCAAGCTCAACTGTTTCCTGGAAAAACTTCTCACTGGCCACGGCTCCAGTGGGATTGTTTGGATAATTGAGGAACATGAGTTTGGCAGCATTCAGCTTTTCGTCTGTAAGCTCGCTATAAAGAGGCAAAAAGCCATTTTCCTCCCGTAACGGCATTGTCACCATTTCTGCTTTTGCCAGCGCTACACCTGACCAATAATCCGGATAACCGGGATCTGGCACAAGAACATTATCGCCAGGGTTTAACAGGCATTGAGGTATCTCAACCAGGCCAGCCTTTCCTCCAAACAATATGGCTACCTCCGTTTCCGGGTCTACATCAACCTCATATTCTCTTTTATAAAAATCAGCAGCAGCCTTTTTCAAATAGGGAAATCCCTGAAAAGGTGAGTATCTGTGATTTACTGGCTTTTCGGCTGCACTTTGGAGCTTTTTAACAATATGGCCGGGAGTAGGCTGATCGGGATTTCCTTGCCCAAGATTGATCACATCATGGCCTTGTTCAAGTTGCTTCCCAACCTTTGATACTAAAGATGCGAAAAATTGCTTCGGCAAACTTTTCAGCAAATCAGAATGAGGATAATTAATCAAAGTTTTTCACCTGCTTAAAAAAAAGATTGAAAATATAGTCACAAATGATATAACTTAAATGATAAGTTGTAAAGTAAAATTTTGAAAATTGTTATCTATCGGACTAATTTTAACATAAGTAAAAGAGAATTAAATGTTTGAGGGGGATTTTCATGAAATTAAAGATTGCTTGTTTGCAAATGGATATTGTGTTTGGCAAACCAAAAGAGAATTTTAAAGCAGCCGAAGCAATGATTGAAAAGGCGTTAAAATCAAACCCTGATGTTATCGTGCTTCCAGAGCTTTGGACAACAGGCTATGATTTAACCAGATTAAATGAAATAGCAGACAAGGATGCAGCTGCAGCCCTCGCCTTTTTAAAAGGGATTGCAAAAGACAGGCATGTTCATCTAGTGGGTGGATCTGTTGCAAATAAAACCGCCGGAGGCGTATTCAATACTCTTTTAGTCGTAGATAAAAACGGAGAACCTATCCACCAGTACAGCAAGCTGCATTTATTCAAGCTAATGAATGAGCATCTCTATTTAACAGGGGGGAAAGCAAAGGGCGCTTTTACATTGGAAAATAGACTGTTTGCAGGGATGATTTGCTATGATATCCGTTTTCCGGAGTGGATACGGGCCCATACAGCGGAAGGAGCAGAAGCTTTATTTGTGGTTGCTGAATGGCCATTGGCCAGGCTGGCCCATTGGCGTGCACTTTTAATTGCACGGGCCATTGAAAACCAATGCTATGTGATTGCCTGTAACCGGGCCGGCTCTGACCCTGAAAATGTATTTGCCGGCCATTCTATGATTATAGATCCTTGGGGAGAAGTTCTAGCTGAGGGTTCAGAGGAAGAAGAAATCCTGGTGGCTGAAGTCGACCTTGACATGGTGAAGGAAGTTCGTAAAATGATTCCTATCTTCACGGACCGCCTGCCGGAATTTTATCAATAAAATATTCAGGGCCCTAGCTTTTATAGGGCCTTGCTTTATTTACCCTTCTATTTTTGCCCACATTTCCGGCGGATTTAATTCGTAGATTCCTTTTTCCCTGTACATATAATGATTGATAATGAATTCTCTGCGTATCGTGGCGTAATCTTCATGATACTGTTTAATATATTCATTGAGTTCTTTCTCTTCGTATTTTTTCCCCATTTTCAGCCCTTTAATAAGATGCTCAAAAACCATTAGCTTCTTCTTTCTCTGGGCTGGAATATTTTTAAGCTTTCCATCGCTTGTAAAGAAGTTATCGATAACCTTCTGATTCTCAATATTCATTTCCTCCATCTTTTTCACCTCCTCCATATCAGCCAGTTTCGCAAGCACACTTGATTGCTGTTTCAGCACAGATTCATTCAAATAAAAATAGACAGTATTTTTATCTCTGCGCTGGTAAACCAGGTTTATATCCCGCAATTTGTTTAAATGATGTGTGATGGTTGGCGGCGTCAGCCCCAGTTTCCCTGCAATTGCCTGCCCATGCAAAGGTCCTTTAGCGAGAAGAAATACAATCCGGATTCTTGTGGGATCACCCATTGTTTTATAAAAAGCTACTAAGCGATTTAATTGCATTATATATGAACGCCCCCTAATTTCGATGTGCATCTAATTAGATATATATCAAAATATTAAGATTTAGTCAACTTCAAAATCAGGTTTAAAAAAAGCTATTTTCTCATAGATTGTTGAACAACAAACCATACGAAAAGAGCATTAAAAAAATCACCTGAAAGGTGATTTTAAAAGGTAAATGTATCTAACTCTTAAACCCTGCCCCTTCCAGGGACAGGAGCTTCTCTTTAATATCCGTCCTTGTTCCGGCATATCCGGTAAGAGATTTATTTTTGCCGATTACCCGATGGCATGGAATGATAATGGGCAAACGATTGGCTTTGTTTGCTTGACCAATGGCCCGAACCGCTTTTTCTTTTCCAATCTTCACAGCAATATCCTGATAGCTTCTCGTTTCTCCAAAAGGAATAAGTGAAAGCTCCTTCCACACAGCTCTCTGAAAAATGGTCCCCTGGGGGTCTATTGGGAGATCAAATACCTTTCTCTCCCCTCTAAAATATTCATCAAGTTGAAGTGTACATTTCTTTAGCAGGGGGTTTGATGGATCAAACCTCAATGGACATTCTTCTTCCCCCGCAAGAAAATCTTCCTCCCCAATGTATACTGCCGAAAGAAGCTCCTCTTCCAGGACAATATAAATGTCTCCTATTAGCGTTTCCGTTCTCGAATAAATTCTGCTGTTCATTGCTCTCCCGCCTTTTTAATATATGGCAAATAAATGTGAAACACGGTTCCTTTTCCCAGTTTGCTTTCCACTTCAATCGTTCCTTTGTGCTCCTCAATAATTTTATATGTAACCATGAGCCCAAGTCCAGTTCCTCTTTCTTTAGTGGTATAAAAAGGTTCACCCAGCTTTTTAATTTTATGTCCTGGTATTCCGGATCCCTCATCCCTGATCGATACCTTGATTTTATTATCTCTGCAGGTCTGAAGTGAAACAGTTATATATCCGCCTTTGGGCATGACCTCAATCGCATTTTTTATGATATTGATAAATACCTTTTTCATCTGATTTGGCTCACAAAAAACAAGAGGCAAATCCTTTCTGTGATAAGTCCTGAATTGAACATTATGCAGTACAGCCTGAGCACTTAGAAGGTCAACCGTCTCTTTCATGATTTGGGCGATATCTTTTTCGACAAACTTGACAGCCTGAGGTTTAGCAAGAATGAGGAATTCATTAATAATTGAATCAATTCTGCTCAGCTCTGTGGTTATCACATTAAAGTACATGGAGTGGTCTTCCTCAACGCTATCTTCCAGCAGCTGGATAAATCCTTTCAAGGCTGTCATTGGGTTCCTTATTTCGTGCGCTATCCCTGCTGCGAGTTCCCCAATAACATTTAAAGTGTCGGATTTTCGAAGCTGTTCTTCCATCTCCAGCTTCTCTGTTATGTCTTTAAATGTCGTCATGCTTAAGTTTGAAAAAACGTTATGCTTGTTTGAAAACTCAAAGTGTTTTTTTCTGCCAGATTTTAAGGTAATAGAGAGGCTGCCATCCGACTGCCCAACGTTTTGGATGCTACTAATCTGCTGGTTCAGCTCATCATCTGTAATATTGCAATCATTCAAGATACTGTGTAATGAAACTCCAATGAGTTCATCTTTTGACATCTGCAGCATTCTTTGGCCTGATTGATTAATATCCACAATTTGAAATTGATCATTCCAGAGGAGAATGCCTTCCAGGGCTCCCTCAAAAATGCGGCGAAACTTTAGCTCACTTTCACGCAATTCCTTTTCCATTCGGTGGCGTTCACTTACATTCCTGAAAATAGTCATATGGTAGCCTTCAACAGAATTTAATTTAACAGTGAATTCCAGCGATTTTATTTGGCCGTTTGGCATGAGAAAAAAGAGTTCATCCCGGATGCCGCCCTTGTTAAACAATTCTTTGACTATACGCTTATACCTTTCATTTTTCTCGTATACAAAATCATCCACCTGTTTCTGAAGCAGCTCATCGTGGGTGCATTCAAAAATCCTGCATGCCGCTTCATTGGCATCAATGATATTCCCGCTGCCTCTCCAAAAAATGATGCCATCCAAGGCCTCGATAAAAAGGTCTGTATACAGCTCTTCATTTTTTTTTACCTTCTTTTCCAGAAGCCGTTTTTCGGTAACATCTCTTAACACACACATATAATGCCCGCTCTTTTTAAGCTTACTGGTCGTAAAATCAAATTCCACGATTTTATTGCCGCTATGTATCGGAAGAAGTCCTCTTACACTGTCCTTTACTTTTAAAAGATCCCTCTGTTTGTCAAGTTTAAAGTGTTTATTCAATGGGACAATTTCCGACAGTTGTCTCCCAATTAATTCAGTTTTATTAATGTTTATGATCTCGCAGAACGAAGGATTTGCATCAATTATTTTGTCTGTATGGTCAAAAATTAGGATTCCGTCCTTTGAACAGCCAAATATATTTTTACTTGGGGCATCATCCCCAATACGTTCAGCCAACGCTTTATTTTCCTTTTCCAGTGACTCAATCTTGGCATAGAGCTGCTTGATCTCCTGATTCATAATAACCACTCTATTTCCTCCTATTGGGATATCCGATTAATAGATATTTCTACAAAATTTGACGAAAACCCTTTAAATAGAAGTGAAAACTGCATGTTTATACTGAATGAGCCATAGTATCTATTGAGTTTCTTTATAACCCCATAAGTAAAAAGGCATACCTTTCGAGGTATGCCATATGCTAGAGCTTAAATTTAGCAATCATACTGTTTAATTGTTCGGCTAGTTCCGATAAAGACTGGGCATTGTCGGATATTTCCTCCATTGAATGGTTGGTCTGGGCCATCGAAGCACTAGTCTGTTCAATGCCTGCTGCTGACTCTTCGGAAACTGCTGCTATACTCCCAATTGATTGATTCATATGTGAAGAACCTTCTGAAACGTGTTCGAGGCTGTTTGAAATATCATTAATATTATTTGACATTAAATTAACCGCTTCATAAATCTTCTGGAAGGTTTCTACCGTTAATTGGATTTGTTCTGTTCCCTTTTCGACCTGTATATAGCCGGATTGCAAGGATGCCACTACACTATTGGACTCGATTTGAATTCCATCCACAATATTTGTAATATCAGAAACTGAAAATGATACTTGCTCCGCCAGCTTTCTTACTTCATCTGCTACTACCGCAAAACCTCTTCCATGTTCCCCGGCCCTCGCTGCCTCTATCGCCGCATTTAATGCCAGAAGATTGGTTTGGTCGGCAATTTCCTTAATAACCTTAACGAGCTTGGATATTCGCTTTGTCTGTTCATCCAGCCCATTAACCTTATCAACGGATGTTTTCATAATTTTATTAATCAAGCCCATTTGCTGCTGGGATTCTTTCATAAGTTTATCCCCACTATCAGTGAGTGACATCACCTCGTTGGAAGCACTCTTAATTTCAAACCCGCTCTTTGCTGCTTCCTCCACTTTGTGCATATACTCTTCCATCATAGCTGATAAGCGTGTAGCTGAGCTTGCCTGGTCCTCTGCTCCCCCTGATAGCTCCTGCATGGTTGAAGCAACCTGCTGGCTGGCAGCTTTTACTTCATTTGCAGCAATATTGAGCTCTCCGCTTCTTTCTGTTACATGGCCAGAAACTGAATTTATTTCCTGAATCATTTTCTGGAGTTTTTCTTTCATGGAGTTAATGGCACGGCTAAGCTCTGCTACTTCATCATCTCCATCATACTCGACTGATTTTGCATTCAGATTTCCTGCTGCTATTTCATTGGAAACATGGACAATCTGGTTTAAGTTTCTTGTAATAATACGCCCGATGATTAAGATACTCACAATCCCAAGGACGCCAGAAATAATGATCGAGATCCCAAGGACAATTAGGGTTAAAACCAGTCCTGACTCGGCTGAAGAAACAGCTTTTCTTTGGTCCTCCTTCAGCATGCTGCTTAGTGTATTTAATTTTTCTACAGTCTCTGAAATAAAGTTATCTGCCTGCAGCTTTGCAAGCCTGTATTCTCTTACATGCTGAAGCTTCACTTTAGGCTCAATAACATCATGGAATAAGCTGGCTATTTTTTGATCATTTTCGTCAATTTGTTTAAACAGCTCTTTTGTTTTTTTTGCAGTAAGGGCAGGGGTGATTTCTTTTTTTAATGTATTAAAGTCCTCTGTCAACTGGTCAAATGTTTTTAAGTGCTTCGGATTGGAGTCGATAATGTAATTTCCGATTGTACTGCCTTTATGATGAAAAATCACTGCAGATTCAGTAATCATAATCGCTTTTTCTCCTGAATCCTTCACTGTATCCATTTTTGTATTCACGATCGTCAACAGAAAAAAAGTAAGTATGGTAGATGCAGTAAAAAGCCCAATTGTTAAAAATAGGGCCACACCATATTTCTGGCCAAGCTTGAGCCTTTTCCACCATCTTATGTTGGCCAATTTATCTAATAGTGTTGCTTTATTCTGTGTTGCATGCAAATTGCCTGCCTTTGCTTTTTTTGTTCTTTTAAACTTTTTTACCCCTTTCATCCTATATCCTCCTTATGATTAAACCGGATGCACACCTTTAGCACTATCAACATCCTTGTTGTGCATTTCTTTTTTACTATCTTATTACATCATTATAATAGATTAAAAAATACATTTGTAGATTATTTTTCCATTAAAGAGATTTATAGGATAAAAAAAGCAAAGTACACGCGGTACTTTGCTTTGGATTTTAAAGTGCTGGATGCTCATGCTTGGCTTTAATTTTTTTCCATCTATATTCAATTTCTTCTTCAAGTTCATTGAGAAGCATTTTGTTTTCTTCTTTCAATAAATGCTTTGTTTTGCCCATATAATTTAGCCACTCAGACAACTCAACTCGTTTATTTTTATCCTCTGGATTATAAGTTATGGTTGTTACCCCATCCTCTACTTCATAAAGAGGGAAGAAGCAGGAGTTGACAGCAGCTTCCAGGATTTTTTCACCATATCGTTCTTCTGACTTCCAATTAAGCGGGCAGGTTATCAATATCTTCCCGTACACTGTACCGACATTCTGAGCGTACCATTGCGCCTTTGCAGCCTTTTTGATTAAATCCTGCGGAAATGCTTCGCTGCCGGTAAAAACATATGGAATATTCGTGGACGCCATAATTTGTGCTGTATCCTTATGGTGGAAGCTCTTGCCTTTTTGAGTGCGGCCTACATTGCTCGTACTTGTCATATGGCCCTTAGGTGTTGAATAGGACAATTGCGAACCAGTATTCATATAGCCTTCGTTATCGTATTCAAGCATGATCAGTTTATGATTGCGAAGAGCCGTGCCAATTGCAGAGCCCATACCAATATCCATGCCTCCATCTCCGGTTACCATCACAAATGTGGCATCATCTGAAACATCAATTTCACCGCGTTCTTTTAATTCCATAAAGGCTTCCAGTGTGCCAGATAAGGTAGCTGCCCCATTTTGAAAGAGATTATGAATCATCGTTTGCTTATGGGAGGAATAAGGATAAGATGTAGTTGTTACATAAGCACATCCCGTTTGGAACAAGACAACTATATCCCCTTCAATCCCTTTAAAGAACAATTCCAATCCTGTAAAAATTCCACACCCTGGGCAAGCTCCATGCCCTGAAGCAATTCGCTTCGGTTTTGAAGCAAGCGCACGAAGGGGCGGTATTTTAACTTTCAATTTATTGGTTTCAGGGTCTTTTTCCGTTTTAATCAATCCAGTATTATATACTTCTCCATGCTGCGGAGTGATTACTGGCAGCAGCATTTGCTCTTTCTTGCCGGGAATATGGCCATAATAATCAAATGCTTTCTCGGCATAGCCCTGTTCTTTGGCCTCCATTGCTGCTGAGAAAAACGCCTCTGCATCATCAGCATAAAAATCCTTTCCGCCAAGGCCAAAGACTCTGCTTAACACAATAGTTTGATTCTCAGGATCTTCCTGCAATGCTGATTTTACTTCGTGTGTAAGATTTGGTCCATGGCCGCCATATGAATCTGCACGCTCCCCAATCAAAAGGGCTTTTACATTCTTTAAAGCCTTGCGGATTTCCGCTGAAGGGAATGGACGGATAATATTAGGGCTGATCACGCCTGCTTTAATACCTTGCCTGCGCAGATTGTCAACCGTATCTTTTGCTGTTTCTGCAGCTGAATTTAGCAGGAATAGTGCAACCTCTGCATCCTCCATCCCATATAAATCGAGTACAGGGTAGTCCCGGCCGGATAGTTTGGCATATTCTTCGGCCGCTTCTTTAAACACTTCACCAGCCGCATACATTGCTTCTGACTGCTGGTAATGATTGTTGATTAAATCGTCCCCATTCATGTGGGCACCGATTGTAACTGGCTTTTTAGGATCTCTGGCAAAGTTATAATCTGTCGGGCATTCACCTACAAACTTCTGTACAATTTTGCGGTCTTTAAAATACTTTACTTTCCTTTTTTGATGGGAGGTGAAAAAGCCATCATAAGCAACAATTACAGGCAGGCGAACTTTTGAATGCTCAGCAATCTTAAGCGCCAAAATGTTCATATCATACACCGCCTGAGGGGTTTTGGCCGTTAAAATAACCCAGCCCGCATTCAGTGCGAAATACAAATCGGAATGATCCCCTCTAATGTCCAATGGACCGCTGATTGAACGGGTTACAAGGTTCATGACCATTGGAAAGCGGGTTCCTGCCTGAACGGGAAGCTGTTCAAGCATATACATTAAACCATTGGCACTGGTCGCATTAAATACACGTGCACCTGTGGCTGCAGCTCCATAGCAAATACCTGCAGAGCCATGCTCGC
The DNA here is from genome assembly GCF_058145115.1 of Cytobacillus sp. C11.1. NCBI lineage: Bacteria > Bacillati > Bacillota > Bacilli > Caryophanales > Bacillaceae > Cytobacillus > Cytobacillus sp. C11.1. The sequence goes on from NZ_CM176935.1 coordinate 4,536,047, forward strand.
CATCTGCGGGAATCAGTTTAATATCATGTTCCCCTCTTGCCTTCATCTGATCAAGGTATTGTGCAACTTCAGTTGAAGGAGTGATTGGAAAATAGCCCATAATGTGATAATTGATCTGTGCTGCTGCCATCGCAGCCATTTCATTTCCCGATTCGAAAGTAGTCAACTGTTCAGCTGCCTTCATTGTTTTCAGGTTGTCTTCTAAAATTGCCATTACAAAATCCCCCCTGCTGCATAAGGAAAGTTTTGCTTTACCCTATGGGCATCCGCAAATCCTATCGTTTCCCGCATTTCACTAAGAGCACTTGTCGGGCAAGCCTCAACACATTTCAGGCAGCCTTTACAGTACTGATAGTCGATACCCTGCAGGAACATTTGCTTCCTGCCTTTTTTGTCTTCCCCCTCCTGCCATACAAAGCAAAAGTCCGGGCAAACTGTATCGCAGGCTGCACAGTTGATGCATTGCTCCTGCTCAAATTGCGGCAGAAACCCCTGCCTAGAACCGCTTAGATCTTTCAGAATACTATTTGCCTGTGCAGTGATCACTCCACCGATTTCCTGGGTTTCAAAGCCCAGCTGAGGTGCTGTTCTATGAAACTCTTTCCCCTCAGCATGATCAGGAGCTTCATAGGTTTTGAACTTCACTTCATTAAATCCTCTTTCGAAGGTACGGATATTGGGCTCCACAAGGTGCGGATATTTTTTCTCAAATGTTTTGCGGATAACCATTTTCATTGACTCCGGATCAAGGAAATCGCAAATTCTAAAAAGTGCTCCGAGCATTGCAGTATTTACTTTTGTTTTTTCTTCTACTGCAATCTGCAGGGCATCCACAATGGCAAGTGTTCCATATTCCAGTTTCAAATCTTCTTTAATATCATCAAACTCTCTGGCCGAATTAACAAGCAGAATACCGTCAGGCTCCATACCGCTGACAACATTCACCATTTTATATAATGCTTCGTGGAAAACGCCGATGACGTGAGGCTGCTCAATTGGGCTGTGTGCCCGTATTTCTGTATCACCTTCGCAAAATCTCACAAATGCTTTTACAGGTGAGCCTTTTTTTTCAGAGCCGTAAGATGAAAAGTTGGACCCATTCAGTCCAAGCCCCAAAACACCAGCCTCCCCGAGCATTTTACCTGCAAGATTGGCACCAAGGCCGCCAATCGACTCCAGCCTTATTTCATAAAATCCTAATTCATTTGCTTTAGGTAAGATTGACATGTTCTCCCTCCCTCATATGGTAAACGGTTTTAAAACACCGTAAAGTTATCCCCTAAGGCAATTCTAAAAGAACTATTTCCATTTATCTGTGACAAATGTTATATTTCACAGAAAAAATTTGAAACAGAATTGAGAAATTCAAAGGAAACGTTATAATATATGAGCCGAATCCGCTTTCACAATTATATAACAGAATACATATTGTGATATAACAGTTTGGATAAGCGGTTTCTAATTTACTTTATTTGTAAACTTCACCTTCTTTTTACACGAGAAAAGCAGTTTACTTCATGTTAAAGTGGGTAAAGAAATAGAGAGTTTTTTGGGGGTCTTTAATAGAGGAGGATTTATGAAACAACGTGATTATTATTTCGACAATGCTAAGTTTATTTTAATTTTCTTTGTCGTATTCGGACATTTGCTCCGCTCTTTTATTGAGGATAATGAAACGATTTACACCTTATATAAGGTCATTTACACCTTTCATATGCCGGCATTTATATTAGTTTCAGGTTTTTTTGCAAAAGGATTCTATAAAAAAGGATATATAAAGAAGATTGCAAAAAAGTTAATTTTGCCGTATATCATATTTCAGGTAATTTATTCAGTTTTCTATTACTTTTTATATAATAAAGGAACGTTTGAGATGGATCCGTTCAACCCGCATTGGTCATTATGGTTTCTGATCAGCATGTTCTGCTGGAACATTATGCTCCTTTTCTTTGCCAAGCATAAAGCAGTTTATTCATTGACAGCCGCTCTGCTGATTGGCCTTGCTGTCGGTTATGCCGACTGGATCTCAAACTATTTAAGTTTATCAAGGACTTTTGTTTTCTTTCCATTATTTTTACTAGGGTATTATTTAAAGAAAGAGCACTTCTATGCCCTGATTAAACCAAAGTTCAGAATTAGTGCCTTATTTGTATTTGCAGTTGTCTTTACCGGATTCTACTTTTATCCGGATATTGATTATAAATGGCTCCTTGGGTCAAAGCCATATACAGAAATGGGCGCAGCTTCTATTGGAGCTGTATTTACCAGACTGGGATTCTATATCCTTAGCTTAATCATGGTATTTAGCTTTTACTCAATCGTTCCCCAGAAACAGTACTTCTTTACAAACCTGGGGAAGAATACACTTTATGTCTACCTGCTGCACGGTTTCTTTGTCCGTGTATTCAGGGAAAGCGATGTACAAAACTACTTTAACAAACCGGAAACCTTCCTGCTGCTCGCAGGTATTTCGTTATTGCTTACTCTACTTCTATCAAGCAAGCTGATTACATCATTTGCTCAGCCCATAATTGAACTTAAGACCTCTCAGCTTAAGAAGCTGAAAGATAGAACAAGAGCATATGCCCGATTTTATCGTAAAAAGCTCACAAACTAAAAACGAATCGGCCATTATAAAGTGGCCGATTCTTTCTTTTTGCATACCCATTGACCAAAACTGATTAAGGCATTATAATAAGTAAATGTGTCAGATAAGTTCATTTGATCCTTCCACCAGCTCAACTAGGCTAAAACATTGCGGAGTTACCTCCGATGCAGCTTTGTTCCGAGCCATGCACGTCCTTGAAACAACTGACAAAAGAAAAACAGGAATAGAAGATACTACCATGTCTCAGTAGCTCAGCTGGATAGAGCGACAGCCTCCTAAGCTGTAGGTCGTGAGTTCGAATCTCGCCTGGGACGTCACTAAAGAAAAGCGCGAACCCCATGTATATCAAGGGCTTCGCGCTTTTTATTTTATTCAATTTGTTTAGTCATTAACCTTAGAATTCCAAGTTTGGGGTCGGATTGGGGTCGGAATGATTTTTATTAGTGATTTTTACCGCTATTCCGACTTGTTTGAGCACATTTATAATTAGTGGTGACACCTGATTCCGACTGGGTTCGAACCAGCGACCTCTACCCTGTCAAAGTGGCAAACAGTCACGGAAGCAATAAAGTTATTATGGAAAATCCCTTACATATCAAGGCTTCAGAAGGAATGAAGATTGTTCCTTTAGATTTAAAACGGACCGTTGTTGACCGTTTTCGTCAACAATTCTTCAACATCTATTACTTGTGCTCATTTTGATTTCTTATTCACCCGTTACTTTAAGTGCAATTCATCACAATCTTTATTCCCCTACTCCTTTACGAGTGGGGGTTCTTTGTTTCACAGAAAAAAGAAAAGCAGACTCCCATAAAAGAGCCTGCCTTCCCTGTTTTGTAAAATTAAGAAGCTTTACGTACGTTTGAAGCTTGAGGTCCACGTTGACCTTGCTCCACATCAAAAGTCACTGCTTGACCTTCTTCTAAAGTTTTGTAACCTTCGCCTTGAATCGCTGAGAAATGAACGAATACATCGTCTCCACCTTCACGTTCGATGAATCCGAAGCCTTTTTCGCCATTAAACCATTTTACATTACCATTTTCCATTTGTATTGCCTCCTAGCGTGTAAACACACACAATGTAATACTATCCCTGCTCTCAGTGATCATCAAGATGAAAAGTTACAAATCCTTTACACCGAACAAAAATAATTCTTTTTAATCATAACATTTTTTGTAAGAAATGTCAAGATGCAGAAAAATCCATTGAGCTCACTATCTCTTTATGATAATCTTTGCCGTATATTTTGTATCAGGATTCACTCCATATTCTGTGTGCATGCTTACAGCAAGAGGAACAGCATTGTATTTAACATCTATCAGCTTTCCTTCCTCTAATGAGCCAAGAAAATCATTAACTACCGAATAAGTTCTGCGAAGTCTGTACTTTGAAAACCTTTTGCCTCATACATAAATTTATCCCTCCCTTCATCTTATATTTATACACAAAAGGCATATTCTCCTATAAGAACTCCTATTATTTAAATTCCTTTCACCCGTCTTATTTGTTTGTAATATTTATGTACTTTTGTTTTTCAACTATTCTGCTTCGTTAGCGCAATAAAAAAGGGATCGCCGCAGCCATCCCAATCTTACAACCTCATATCCATTATGAAATCTTGCATCAAAATCTGGGTCATCAATAATATCTCCTTTAACAGGAACAAGAAAAAGCTACTATTGGATCTATTAATACGGGACCTTTTTATAGTATTTTCTTGTGGAGAGTGGGTGGTTCCTTTGTTCTTCTAGATGGCAACTTACTCGTTCGAGAAAAGTTGCTAGGGATAGAGTATTGGACAAGTAGTCTCATGGGACAAGGGACCTGTCCCCTCGTCCCATTATTCGGGGAAAACATTGAAGTAAAAGGAAATGACAAAAGTATACTCAAGTACAAAGCGGTGATTATGCTTGGTCCCCCCCTATGATCAGAGTTCATATTTACAAAGGGGTAGGAGATTAATTAAATTTTAGAAACGTTTTCTGCTTGAGGGCCACGTTGTCCTTTTAGAATATCAAATTTTACGCGTTGCCCTTCATCAAAGGATTTAAAACCATCACCAGTAATCTTTACTATTGTTATGTAAATAAAATAAAAAATGGTTTCCTGGTCTGGAAACCATTTTTGTAGTTGACATATGGTGTTACCAATTCGTTTTTCTCTTTTACGTAAAGAAGATAAACAATTACTATTCACTGTCTCAGTAGATGTAAAAAATTCTTAAAGATAGAGGTGAGATTGATTGTTTTTTCTTCTAGAAATAATGACTTAAATAATATATTGTATACCTAAAACAATGAAAGCCCTACCTCTCTTTCATCCTAACGGCTCCTTGTCCGTGCCAGTGTGAATCAGGATTGCAAAAATCAAGTGACTATTTTATCGAGTTATTTGATGAAACTTCAAACGTTCGTAAAAGAAATTTAAATAATAAAAATGGATTAGATTGTAGAAATAACAAAAGAGGTTAATGGTCTAAAGGTGAGTTGGAGAAGTTGAATGTCTTTGAAAAGATTTACTTTTAATAATAAACATATTCCCAAAAAATTCAGGATATTCTCGGGAAATGTAATACATTTTCTTAAATTAACCTTAACAGAAACTTTTTATTTGATTTTCAGTAATCCCTTTAATTAATCCCAGTTCACTAATCAAAAATTCATGTGCGTTATCTAACATTTTTTTTTCGCTTGAATTAAGTGCTTTTTCTTTCTTCATACGCATTAAATCACGTACAACTTCAGTACATTCTTGTATTTTACCCGTTTTTATTTTGTCCGTATTCACTTTATACCTTTGTTTCCACGGCAGTAATCTATCTGATTCTCCATGATGAAAAATGTTTATGATGTGTTTTAATGCAATTATGTCAGTAACAGGGCGTATACTTGAACTCAATATTTTACCCGTAGGAATCATGACTTGCATATTACCGATTAACATTTTTATGACATAATACTGTTGTTTTTCCCCTGAGATTTCCTTTTCTTCTATGGCTTTAATTATACCTACTCCGTGCATTGGATAAACAATGTTATCGCCAATTTGAAACAAATAATCCACCTCCATATATGGTAACCTTCTTAACCTTAACATATATATTATTTTTTATCAAATTTTAATAATATCATAAACTTATTTTCAGTGTCAATTACTTTTTCTTTAAAGATCAGAAAAAGCAAAAACAATAGGAATCGTGTCGGATTACCAATAAAGGGAAGGTTGATTTTCCGCGTATATTCTGAAACCTCTACTAACCTTAATATTATTATTCTTTATAAAACCTTCCTGCGCAAATAACACAAAAAGCGACTGCCTTGTTCAGCAATCGCTACCCGTTAGCGTAAGTACATTGCTTCACAAACTCCTTCGTGCTGAATTAGGAAAGTCGATGCCTTGTTAACGCATCGACCCTTCTATTTTTTTACCAATATACATTATATGTTCTGCAAAACTTAACATATCTTCTCTCTCACATACCTGCTCTGCAAAGTCTAACCAGGCAGATACCACTTCGGGTGATTGTTTAAGTAATTCTGCTTCACGCAAATATAAAAAACTTTCGCAATTAAGCAAGTGCATTTTTTCTAGGCTAAATTGTTCAAAAAAAGGAAGTACGTCTTTTGGACGGATAAAAAAATTATCTGTAAACCCCTGCCTGATAAAATTCACATCGTCATTACATTCAGTTCTAATTTCCTTTCCTCGTTCATTATCAATTCAGGGTTACGTATTAGATAATCCCATACAAATGAATAGGAAGAAACAAAAGCTACAAAAATAGTTCCATTCGGCTTTAATTTTTTCAGGCATTCCTTTATAAGTTTTACTCTGTCATGTTTATCTTTCAAATGATACATCGGTCCCATACACAGAACATGATCGAATTGACCATCATCAATGGTAGATAAATCACGACCATCTACACAAACGCCGGTAAGAGGGAGATTAAGTTCCTTAGCCTTATTTAACGCAAATTCTATATTCTTTTGTGAAAGGTCTGCTAATGTCACATCGCAACCCTGCTGAGCAAGATAAAGTGAATACTTACCTGGTCCTCCACCGAGGTCCAACACGCTGGTATTTGGTTTAACATAACGTTTTATGTAACGTTTACTAAGTTCAAACTCTACTTTGTGTCTATCTAGTCGTTGCCATTCGTAGTTTATTGTTTCATCATAGAATTTTCTTACGATTTCCAAGCTATCCATCTAAACTCCTCCCTGTTAATTGTAATTTTATAACAATACAACAATTATATGAAGAGAATTTCTTGTTAAGCTAAACTCCCTCATTAAGGAAGGAATAAGCATAAATATCTTAACCGAGAGTGCTTTCTTAAATTTAATTAAATAAATTATATGCCCTTTTGGGCTTTTCTTTTTAACCAATAACAGAACATACATTCCTATAGGAGGTTAACAAATGGCTAATGTTGAAAATCGCGGAAATGGTAGCTATCGTTTAACAGTAATTTTAGGTTATGACGAAAAAGGAACACCATTAGAGAAAAGAAGAACTGTAAAAGCTAAAAATATGAAAGAAGCTAAAAAGCTACTCACCTTATTTGAGGCTGAAATATTAACAGGTGAATATTTTAAAGCTGAGGATAAAATACCCTAAATGCCTTTTTTCCTCAATGGCTAGAAAAACATGCAAAAGATACACTCTCACCTGATACTCTGCAAAATTACATCAGTATCTTACAAAATCGAATTCTTCCGAAGTATGGACATTTTAAACTGGAAGACATCAAAACTATTCATGTAGTTAATTTTATCAATGATCTTAAAAAGAACGGTCAGCGCCTTGACGGGAAAAACGGGAAGCTTTCAGCTTCTTCTGTGCTGAACTGCTATAAAGTCTTTAATAATGTCCTCTCATGTGCATATAGTTGGAAGTTAATTAAAGAAAACCCCGCTATTGGAGCGAAACCGCCTAATGGAAAATCGAAAAAAACAGAGGTTTATTCGAAGGAAGAATTAAGCCAGTTAATGCAACTGCTTGATGATAAGCCCCTGTTTTGGAAAACACTTATCCTCCTGGCTGTTTCGACTGGAGCCAGAGAAGGTGAAATCGCTGGACTTGAGTGGAAACATGTTGACTTTGAAAAAGGAACCATCCGAATTGAACAGGCTATTACAGAGATAAAAGGTAAAGGCGTACAGATAAAAGGAACCAAAACAGGAAAAGACCGCACAGTTAGTGTTCCAGAAAAATTACTTGATATGTTAAAGAAACTAGAGCTAACTAGCCGACAGGATAAATGGAAAGTACGAGACCTTTGGGAATGGCCTGATCACTTCTTCATCTTTGGAAATGAATTTGGCAAATCAATCCGTCCGGACAGTATCGGCCAATGGTGGCGCAGATTTACCAAAAAACATGACTTTAAACATATTCGCTTTCACGATCTTAGGCATACTTCAGCAACCCTTCTTATAAATGAAGGAGTACATGCAAAAGTAATTAGTGAACGTTTAGGGCACGCTGATATTTCTACCACTATGAACATTTACGGTCACGTATTAGAAGAAGCCGATAAAACAGCAGCAAGCCACTTTGACACTATCTTCGAAAATAAAGCTTAGGGCTGAAAATAAAAAGACGACTGCCGGTCCAAGGCAGTCTTTTTCTCTTACACTTAACTAAAGGGGCAGTTATGGTGGCAAAAATGGTCGTCTTTATGTCTTCTTGCAAATACTTGTGAAAAATGTTAATATATATATGAATTATTTTTGTTCGGTGTAAAGGATAGTATTAGTAAAACTTTTCGTCTCGATGATCACTGAGAGCAAGGATAGTAACACAATGTGTGTTTTTACACACTAGGAGGCAACAAAAATGGAAAATGGTAAAGTAAAATGGTTTAACAGCGAAAAAGGCTTCGGATTCATCGAACGTGAGGGTGGAGAAGACGTATTCGTTCATTTCTCAGCTATTCAAGGCGAAGGTTACAAATCTTTAGAAGAAGGTCAAGCTGTGACTTTCGATGTTGAGCAAGGTCAACGTGGAGCTCAAGCAGCTAACGTGCGTAAAGCTTAATAGTAAAACCAAACTTAAGCAGGCTCTTTATAGAGTCTGTTTTTTATTTATCTCAAAATGCAAGGAACCCCACTCACGAATGAGTAGGGCACATGAAAACAGTAAATCAAATGGTAAACAAAGTGTATCACATAATCACGAATTCTCCTAATTACCTTTGAATAAACATTTTAAAGTGCTTTTGTAGAGAGGCTAAAATCGTCACTCTTTTTTTGTGTGATTCATCCAACGTGTTCGTTAGTGAAAGAACTGGAATTGAAAAAAAGTGGCTTGGAGAACTTGAGCAATTTATACGAGTTGATGCTAATAAGGTTAACTGTTTCACACCTCACATGCGAAGAATTAAATTAGAGATAAATGGGGTCGAATTGGGGTCGAAACTTATCATAAAGCCGCAAATTCAAACCACCTCAATCAGGTTCACAGTCAAAAAACGTTAATATAACAAGGGTTTGTCCAAGTTCTTCAAAGTAGTTCCTTTTTAGAAAGACCGCCTCCTAAGCTGTAGGTCGTGAGTTCGAATCTCGCCTGGGACGCTAATTAGAAAACGCCAACCTTTACAAGGATTGGCGTTTTTTCATCCTTCATTTTTACAATAGTTAAATAGATCTTTACATGCTTTTATCACTATTATAAAACTTGCATGCTATCTTATTTGTAGTGGGGATAGCATGCGGGGCTATCATCGCGCTTGGCGAAGGCGGAGCCAAGTGCTTTTGTTTTTCTCAGGAAAAATGTCTCTATTAAATCATTTCATTCTTGGTACTGCATTTGAACTGACAATGTTTTACTTCCTTTTATTCCGGCAAAAATATGATACAATAATATGATGTTTAAGTTAAGGGAGTTTAAAATAGATGAAAGTAATTGCAAGTACGCTGAATGCCAAATATATTCATACAAATATAGCCATACGTTATTTAAAAGCATTTGCAGAACCAGATTTTAATGTGGAAATGGCTGAGTATACCATAAAAGACCCTGTCATGAATATTGTTACAGATCTTATCCGCAAAAAGCCGGCTGTGATCGGATTCAGCTGTTATATCTGGAATATTGAAGAAACGATCAAGGTTATTAAAATGATTAAAAAGATTGACCCTTCCATTCATATTGTTGCAGGAGGGCCTGAGGTGACTTATGATGTTGCCGAATGGATGGAGAATGTTAAAGAGTTCGATTACATCGTTATTGGCGAGGGTGAACAAACTTTTAAGCAACTATTAACAGAGTTGGATGGCGGCATGAATATGGACAACGTGCATGGCCTCGCTTTCAGAAAAAATGGCCATGTGCACATTAATCCGCAGCGAAACAAGTTGGATGTGCGTGAGCTTCCTTCTCCATTCCGCTTTGAAGAAGATATTCCACACCTATCAAAACGCGTTACTTATATAGAAACAAGCCGAGGCTGTCCCTTCAGCTGCCAGTTCTGCCTTTCCTCTATTGAAGTTGGTGTTCGCTATTTTGACAGAGAAAAGATTAAGGAAGACATCAGATATTTAATGAAAAACGGCGCGAAAACCATTAAATTTGTCGACCGGACTTTCAATATAAGCCGCAGCTATGCTTTGGAAATGTTCCAGTTTCTGATTGATGAGCATCTGCCCGGAACGGTATTTCAGTTTGAAATCACAGCCGATATCATGCGGCCGGAAGTGATTGAGTTTTTAAATAAGGAAGCTCCTCCAGGACTGTTCCGTTTTGAAATTGGCGTACAGTCAACAAACGACTATACAAATGAACTTGTAATGAGAAAGCAAAACTTTGATAAGCTTTGCAGGACGGTTACAATGGTTAAAGACGGAGGAAAAATTGATCAGCATCTTGATTTGATTGCCGGTTTGCCAGAGGAAGATTATCATTCCTTCAAGAAAACATTCAATGATGTATTTGCGATGCGTCCTGAAGAGCTTCAGCTTGGATTTTTAAAAATGCTGCGGGGCACAGGGCTAAGACTAAGGGCCGAGGACCATCAATATATCTATATGGACCATTCACCATATGAAATACTGGGGAATAATGTTCTATCTTTTGATGACATTATCCGTATTAAACAGGTTGAGGATGTACTGGAGAAATACTGGAATGACCACAGGATGGATGCCACCATCGAATATTTGGTCACAAGAGTTTTCCCAACGCCTTTCGATTTCTTCCAGGAGTTCGGCAGCTATTGGGAGCTAAAAGGATGGTCCAGAATCGGGCATCAGCTCGAGGATCTTTTCAGGCGCCTCTTTGAATTCCTGCAATCCATCCACATCGCGGACTTGGATATTGTTGAGGGCCTAATGAAGTATGATTATATTTCCAAGCAAAAGTACAAGCCTCGGAAGCCATGGTGGCAGGCAAGCTTTGCAAGAGCAGATAGATCAAAGATTTATCAGCATTTGCTCGAACACCCAGCACAGCTTGGAGAGAATTTCTCCAGCCTAAAGCTGAACGAAAAGGAAATATACAAACACACATTGCTCGAAAAATTTTCTTTTGATATAGAGAAATATTTAGTTGAAGGAAAAATCGAAAGGCTAGAAACGGCCCTTCTTGCCTATTTTGATTCGAGTTCAGAAAAGGTGTCCATCTTTTCTGGATCTCTTAATTTATAGTTCCTGCATAGCCATGTTATAAGATCAGCAAAAAACCGGCCTCTTAGCCGGTTTTTTAGCATTTATCATCATTTTTTTTCTTATTTTTATCCCGGTTCATAAATGGCAGTTCATATAATTTATTTGCATTTATATCACCAAACTCCATGCCAAATTCAACATTGGAAGAATCGCTTTGCTTGGCGTCCTTTTGCTCCTTTTTCTCCACTAGGATCTTCCCTCTCTCCCATGTTTGGAGTTGCGGTTTGCATTTTTCATTGGGTCTTCACCCTGACTGAATTCCGCCGAAAATTCCGATTCCTGCACGTTTTTCTTAGGTGTTTTGCTATATTTCTCAACCGCATTATATTCAGCTTTGCGTTTAGCCATCCTAATCTCCTCCTGAAATGAAAAATTTACTTTTTTATTTTCCGTAAAAAAACGGGTTTCATTCCTTGATTCAGTTTCCTTATTTTACTGCTGAAAAAAATTAATAAAATAACACACTCAGTAAAAAATAAGTAAAAAAGGAATGAACCGCTTTGACAAATAAGAACAGTAAAAACAAGAAGAACATCGGTATTGATGAGACACTTCCACACCAAATTGAGGCACCAAGCTTTAAGGATACTGGAATGGAGCTGCAGCCGCCGTTTGAGAACTCGTTCGGCGTTACGATCGGGGACAGCTTTTACTCCTCAGACAACTCGCCCCTGGAAAAATGGAGCGATGAAACAGATCCTGCAGTAATGGCTGGCGATGAATGGGTTCATCCGACCAATGATATTGGCTGGAACACAACTGAAAACAAAGAATTGCTTGAAAGCAAGAAACCTCCTCAGGGGTATCCTTTCATGCACCCGACAAAGGATGTCAGCCGCGGAACTGATTAAGACAATAAATGTAAAAGCATTCCGGAAAACCTCTTCCGGGCTGCTTTTTTTAGCCAATAATAACTCGTTCTTTTGGATAGTGAAAATTAGGCTGCTTTTCTTTCCCGCCAATAATATATAAGAATGAAGTCAACCCTATCCTTCCGATAAACATTAATGCCATAATAATGCATTTTCCGATATTCGATAATTCTGGGGTTATCCCCATTGATAAGCCTGTTGTTCCGAAGGCAGAACAAACCTCAAATATTATCTCTACAATATGATGTTCTTGTTCAGTAATGCTGAGAGTCACAACAGAGATAAAGCACATCCCTACTGCAAGCAAGGTGATTGCCAGCGATTTAAGAATATCGTCCTCGTGAATTTCCCGCTTAAAAACTTTAATATCACGATTCCCCTTGGCAAAATGGTAAATGAACAGAATATTTACTGCAAATGTAGTCGTTCTGATTCCTCCTCCAACCGAGCTTGGAGACGCTCCGATAAACATCAAAATACTCATTACCAAAAGCGTTGGCATGGTAAACTCACTGACATCCATGGTGGCAAGACCGCCGCTCCTTGTTGTGGCTGATTGAAAAAATGCGTAAAAAAAGCTTTTATGCCAGCTCATATTTTTAAAGTAATGGCCGTATTCAAACAAAAGCAGGATAACAGTACCTATTACTAAAAGAACAGCATACGTAACAGTTGTCAGTTTAGCAAATAAGGAAAAACGGAACGGCTGTTCATTATCCCATTTATTTCTGAACAAATAAGCCTTTGTTTCAATAAGAACCGGGAAGCCGATCGCCCCTAATGTAATTAAAATGATATGAATGAGCTGGACAAAGTAATCGCCAGCATAAGGCTGCAGAGATGCACCTGTAATATCCATCCCTCCGTTGGTTGTTGCACTTACAGAGGCAAATAAAGCATGGAGAAAGGCTTCCTCCCACGTGGAATAATATTTTAGAAAATGGAAGCCTAAAATTAGAGCTCCCAGCGCCTCGATCACTAGAATGATTTTTATTATTTCCCTAATTAAGTTAACGAGTCCTGATAATGCATACTGATTATGATCCACCATAATTAGGCGCCGGCCCCGCAATCCGATTTTCCGGCCAAGCAAAAGCCAAAAAAAGGTGCCCAAGGCCATAATTCCTATTCCGCCAAACTGCAAAATAAACATGATAACAAAATAGCCGAAAACGCTATATGTTTCTGAAATATTAACCACAGTCAGGCCTGTTACACTTACCGCGCTGACTGCAGTAAAAACTGTGTCGATAAACGCAATTTCCACACCTGGTTTATGTACACCAGGTATTCTTAATAAAAGAACTGATACAGAGACTGCCAATAAATAATATCCTGATATTACTTGGGCAGGTGTTAGTTTATCCAGCCAGAGTCTAAAGTCTTTCCACATATTGTACCTGTCCCTTTCGAAATTTTTCCTAACCCTTATCATAATGAATATACCCTGTTTTTTAAAGGGATATAAGATATTTCGCAGGAAGTTTTTTATTTTTATATAATAGAAACAAAATAAATCAGGAGGTATTACATGTTATTGCCTGATCTTGCTGAGAAAATTATTGCTGAAGTACGCAAATTTCTTCATGAAGATATTATTGTTGCCAATACATCGGGAGTGATCATTGCAGGTACGGACCCAAGCAGAATCGGCACCTTTCACGAGGGTGCATTCATTACGGCGAATAATAAAGATAAGATGATTATCAAAAAGGATGACCAATCAAGACTGCAGGGAGTAAAAGCGGGCATTAACCTTCCGATCTTTTTTAAGGGAGAAACTGCTGGAGTCATCGGAATTACCGGGGATCCCGATAAGATTTCTCCATTCGGGGAGATCATCCGTAAAATGACAGAGTTATTTATAAGCGAAAGCTATTATGCAGAGCAGCTGGATTGGCAGGCCAGAGCGCTGGAAGGCTTTATGTTTGACTGGCTTCAATCGAAAGAATGGGATCCCTCTTTTAGAGAACGCGCACATTTGCTTAAAATTAACCTTTCTATAAATAGGCAAGTTTCCATTGCTGAATTTAAGCAAAATCCTTTATTGATGCATAGGGACCTCTGGAATTCGATCCTGTCTTGGGATGAAGCCAGCGAGCAGGATTTAATCATTCGCTGGGGAAATGACAGAATTGTTTTATTATCTGGAATCTCTATTTCTAACAATAATCTCTCTTCAAAGGATAAAGTCATTCGCTTTCATCGTTTTTTAGAGAGCCTGCTATCTGTACAGGTTTGCATAGGCACCGGTAAACCGATGTCCCCTTCAAAATTGCCGGATGCATTCAGGCAAGCAGAAAGGGCCTTAAAAATAGCAAAAGACCGGGATAATATAATATTCGACGAAGATTTGACAATGGAAATGATATTTGAGGAACTTTCAGCAGAAACAAAAAATGATTTTATTGATAGAACGGTTGGATCTATAATGACTGAACAGGATTTACTGTTAACACTTCAGGAATTATTTAAACAAAATCACTCCTTGAAAAATACAGCTAAGGCGCTCCACATACATATTAATACACTTCACTATAGGCTTAAGAAAATCAATGAGTTATCAGGGTTAAATACATCAGATCTTAATGATTTAATAAAATTGTATCTAGCTATAAGACTTTTAGAGGAAGGTACAAAAAACAGCTGACATCTGTGTCATTTTTCATATATTTATCCGTAGCAGGGGTTCCCTGCTTTTTTTATACTGAATTATATATAGAGACTTAGTAACTCCGGGCGTATAAAAACTAAAGGGAGAGATAATTAAATGATTGAAAGACAGATTAAAGAAAGATTAACAGCCATTGTTGGGATTGAAAACTATGACGACTCAAAAGCAGGCCGGCTGGTTTATTCATATGATGCGACGCCGAACTTTCAAGCAATGCCTGATGCTGTCATAAGTCCTCGCAATGCTCAGGAAATTGCTGAGATCGTAAAAATTTGCAACAGCAGCAGCATACCCATTGTGCCTAGGGGGTCTGGCACCAACCTTTGTGCAGGAACTTGTCCAACTGAGGGGGGAATTGTTCTCCTTTTTAGGCATATGAACAGAGTTCTTGAAATAGATGAAGAGAACCTCACTGTAACCGTGCAGCCAGGTGCTATTACCTTGGATATGATTAACCAGGTAGAAGCAAGAGGGCTTTTTTATCCTCCTGACCCGAGTTCAATGAAAATTAGCACGATCGGCGGAAACATCAACGAAAATTCAGGCGGGCTGCGCGGCTTAAAATATGGGGTAACCAGGGATTATGTGATTGGGCTTGAGGCTGTGCTGGCTAATGGAGACACCATCAAAACAGGCGGAAAGCTTGCAAAGGATGTGGCAGGCTATGATTTCACCCGCTTATTAGTTGGTTCTGAAGGGACTCTGGGAATTATTACGGAAGCAACCTTAAAATTAATACCGTTGCCTGAAACAAAAAAAACCATGCTGGCACTATATCAGGAGTTAGAGGCTGCGGCCAAGTCAGTATCTAAGATCATTTCACAAAAAATGATTCCGGCAACATTGGAATTTTTAGATCAGCCTACATTAAAAGTAGTTGAGGACTTTGCTCAAATTGGGTTGCCAACAGACGTTCAAGCAGTCCTACTCATTGAACAGGACGGTCCTTTGGAGGTTGTAGAAAGAGATATGCAGAAAATGGCTAAAATCTGCAAGGAGCAAGGAGCTGTTTCAGTCCAAGTGGCCCAATCCGAATTGGAAGCTGAAGCGTTGAGAACTGCACGCCGGGCTGCTTTATCAGCCCTAGCCCGCTTAAAACCGACAACGATTCTCGAAGATGCGACAGTCCCAAGATCGGAAATCGCCAAAATGGTTAAAGCCATAAATGAAATCTCAGATAAATATAGCCTTTCTATCTGCACTTTCGGACACGCAGGCGATGGGAACCTGCATCCTACCTGCCCAGCAGATGCCAGAGATCACGACGAAATGGAGCGAGTAGAAAAAGCATTTGAAGAGATTTTCATCAAAGCTATTGAACTTGGCGGTACGATAACAGGTGAACATGGAGTAGGCGTGATGAAAGCACCTTATCTTGAACTCAAACTTGGCCAAGAAGGAATTGCAGCGATGAAGGCTGTTAAGGCTGCCCTTGACCCCAATAATATCTTGAATCCCGGCAAGGTATTTGCCAAGGATAGCAGAAAACGGGTGGTGGTTACAAAATGACGAAGACACAAGAACAAACAATCATTATGGAAGAATTTAAGAACCGCATGAATGAGGATGAGCTATTAAATTGTATGCGCTGCGGTTTTTGCCTTCCCTCCTGCCCTACTTATGTTGAGTCGGGTTTTAAAGAGACACATTCCCCGAGAGGCCGGATTGCTCTGATGAAAGCTGTAGCGGATGGACTGATTGAACCTGATCAAGATGTTGAGCGTTCACTTGACCTTTGTCTTGGCTGCCGCGCCTGTGAACCTGTATGCCCATCCGGTGTGAAATATGGCCATCTGCTGGAGGAAGCCAGAGATATTATTAATCAGAATAAAAAACACTCACTCCCCGCAAAAGCAGTCCGAAATCTGGTTTTCAATGAGCTTTTCCCCCATCAGAACCGGATGCGGGCGGCTGCCGGGCTTTTGGGTTTCTATCAGCGGTCAGGGCTCCAATCATTCGCGAGAAAAACGGGAATGCTAAAATGGCTGCCGGAAAATCTCGCGACGATGGAAAAAGTGTTGCCTGAAGTTCCTACAATGACAGAAATGAAAAATAGGCCTTCCTATTTTTCAGCCTCAGGTGTTCCAAAAAAGACAGCCGCTTTTTTTTCCGGCTGTTTGATGGATACTATGTTTTTGGAAACCAATAATGCAACATTGAGGCTTCTTCAGCTCGCTGGCTGTGAAATTATTATCCCGGAAGATCAGGCGTGCTGCGGAGCGCTTCATGGACATAGCGGTGAAAAGCAATCCGCTAAAGAGCTCGCAAAACGGAATATCGAAGCTTTTGAAAAGCTGGATGTGGATTATATTATAACTAATGCTGGCGGCTGCGGGGCTTTCCTTATTGATTATGGACACCTTCTCCAGGATGACCCGCAGTGGGCAGACAAGGCTAGAAATTTTTCAGCAAAGCTAAAGGATATAAGCGAGGTTCTTTATGAACTAGACTTTCAGAAGAATGTAAAGCTTGAACTCCCAAGCCAGGTAATTACTTATCAGGATTCTTGCCATCTGCGGAACGTTATGAAGACCGCCAAAGCTCCCCGCACCCTGCTAAAGGCAATCAGCGGGATTGAGTTTACAGAGATGAAGGATTCTGACAGATGCTGCGGTTCTGCTGGCATTTATAATATTGTCGAATCTGAGATGTCTATGCAAATACTTGATCATAAAATGGTACATGCAAAATCAGCAAAGGCTGCAGCCATTGTTACCGCAAATCCTGGCTGTCTTTTACAAATGAAGCTTGGGATTGAACGTGAAGGGCTAACCGGCAAGGTTAATGCGATCCATATAGCTGATCTTCTATTAGAAGCGGCTGGCGAAAAATAGAAAAGTCATTTATGCCGAAATATTACCACTTATGAAACTTCCCTTTTTATTCATACTACAAATACAGAGGGAATAGAAAACTCTGTAGACCAATAAAAAGGAGTTGAATACGATGGCAAGAAGCAGCAATAAACTATTAGTTCCTGGAATTGAACAATACATGGACCAGGTAAAATATGAAATTGCCCAGGAATTTGGTGTTCAATTAGGCTCTGATACAGTATCCCGGGCAAACGGATCTGTCGGCGGAGAAATAACAAAGAGACTTGTTCAGCAAGCTCAGGCTCAATTGTCCGGCCAAAACAATCAATAAAACTTCATATAAATGGAAAAAAGTCCGGAGAATTCCGGACTTTACTTTTTTACTGTCATTATCTTTTTGGGTTATTCCCGTTCCCATTATTTCCATTAATATGTTTATCGTTGGATTGAGTTCCGTTATTTCGGGATCGTTCGTTTTTTTTATTTTTTTTTTCGTTATTTCCATTTTCACTGTTTACATTAGTCTTATGCTCTTTATAATTCTTCCCATAATTATTCTCGCTGGAATTTTGTTTGA
Source organism: Cytobacillus sp. C11.1 (assembly GCF_058145115.1). Lineage (NCBI taxonomy): Bacteria > Bacillati > Bacillota > Bacilli > Caryophanales > Bacillaceae > Cytobacillus > Cytobacillus sp. C11.1. The sequence continues at coordinate 4,554,266 of NZ_CM176935.1, forward strand.
CTTCCTGCTTCTGATCTTTCTTTATCTGCCCAGGAGCTGCTGTCTTTTCTTTCTTTTCATTCAGCTTTCCATGATTTACTGCAGGTTTTTCCTTCTTTAATTGGCCAGGCGGAATCTCAGCAGGTTTCTTACTATCATTAGAGATGCTGTCTGTCTCTTTTGACTGACTTGCAGAAGCCGGTTTTTCTTTTTCTGATTGCTTCTTACTATCTGCCTTTAATTTATTTTCTTTATATAAGCCCGTTGTCAGCCCTTTTTCAATTGCCGATTTTCTTTCTTCTTCACTTGCTTCAAAGAGAGTAACTTCTAGCTGTTCTTTTTGTGCAGCCTCTTTTATTTCTGTTAACTCTGCCTGCATGCGGTCATCCGCTTCTATTTTCTCTTCTGCATAAACGGCTGCAATAACAATCTCTTTATTGTCCCCCAAGTAACCCTGTTCCTTTAATTGATAGAGGATCTTGTCTGTAACAGACTGGATGTCTTCCTTTTTCCAGTCCTGAATCTTTTGGACAATGCGCTCCCCATCTTCATTGTATGGCACGAGCTCGATTACCTGATACTTCTCATTGACCCCCAATTCAATGCTCGGATTTACGTCAATCGACATGTATGCATAAACTTCATTGCTTTGAAAAAACGGCAGAAAAGAAACGACTGCTAACATGAGCGCAAAAGCTGCTGCAAACACGGCTTTACCTCTAAATACGTTAAAAATAGATAGAGATGATGACTTTTTTCCGCTTTTTTGTTCGATTGGGAAGAAATCAATTTCCTGTCCAATTACGTATGCCCGATCCTGTTTACGAGCACGCAGAAATTCTCCTTCCGGGGTTAACAGCGTTAAAAAACGTTCGTTAATCTCCATAATAATACCTGTTTTCACGTTTCCAACACCCCTTTGATATAATCCTTTAAATAAACATAATCACCAGCTAATATAAGTGAAATGGCAATTATGTACTTTCTGTTTCTCTCTATTGTCTTTCTGCTAAGCGATACATAGCTTTCCAACTGCTTAATCGGAAGCCTTTTCTTTTCCAGAAGGATCGTTTTAAGTTCATCATTTTCAACTAGAATCTTGGCAACAGCCATTGCATTTTTCCGTGCATCAGCATGTTTTGGCGACTGCTCAATCAGGTCGCTGAAGGTAAGATCAAATTGCTGAAGAATTTGTGTAAACTGGAGGATTTCTTCTCTTCTGAGCTCCTCATCCGTTTTCTTCCTAAAGTCCTCAATTGACAATTCATCTTCAATCGTTGAACCTGCTGTTTCGTCTTCATCCAAATTTGCCCCCCCATTAAAACTCAGGTTCTGATATTTGGATTGCTTGCGGATATAATCAATCACCCGCCTTTTAATCAGCACTTCCGAAAAACTGATCAGTGAACTGCCCTTATCCGGACTGTATTTTTGGATCGCCTCATTAAAAGCAATGAGGCCAATGCTAAATTCATCATCAGATTCATGAATATATCTCTTGCAAACCGATGAAACTGTTTTAGCAATAAACGGCTTATATGACTCGATTAGCTCATTATGTAATGTCGTATCCCCCTGCTGTATTAACTCTACCGTTTCTTCCAGCGTTCTTTTGCGCTTTTTCGCCATGAACAATAAACTTAGCATTAGCCCCACCTCTTTTCAAAACACATTATATCATACGATGTCCAGACTGTTTTTTTAAGGGTGGCTATAGGATAAGGAAAAGAAAGCCTCCATGTGCTTTCTTTTCCATTTTTTCCATGCTTTTATTAGTTGTTTCCTTTGTTCTCTTTTCCTTGGCCCTTAGCTTCTACTGCTTTTTCTTTCCCTTTGTCGCCATTGCTCTTTGCTTCATCTTGTTTTGCTTGAACTTTTTTAGCTTGTTGCTCTTTAGCCGCTTTTTTAGCTGCTTCGCGTGCTTGCTTGGCTGCTTCTCTCTTCGCAGCTTCTTCAGCTTTTGCAGCTTCATGAGCTTGTTTCTTTGCAGCCTTGGCAGCGTCTTTTTCTTCTTTTGTAACTTTCACTGGAGCAACGACTGCAGTTTCTTCATCTTCAGTTACTGTCTCTTCTGTTTCAGTCTTAGCTGCAACATCATCTGTTGCTGGGTCTTCAACTGTTACCAGCTCTTCTTCCGTTACTTCTTCATCAGATTCGTCACTGCCTGCAGATTCTTCTTCCAATTTTGCTAACTTAGCTGCAAGTTTTGTACGGAACTTTTCAATATTTTTTTCCATTGCAGCAATTCGCGGATGAGTTTCACCTTCAGCCTGCTCGTTTTCGTCTCCAGCTTTTTCTTTGAATTTAGCTAGATTTTTTTCAAGTGATAAGATATTTTGAGCAAGAAGTTCTTTAACCTCTTCCACAGAATCTTCTTCTGCAACTACGTCTTCATCTACAGCCACGTCTTCTTCAACTGCAACGTCTTCTTCAACTGTTTCATCTTCATCAGCAGTTTCGTCTTCTTCAACTGCTTCGTCTTCGTCAGTTGCCCCGTCTTCTTTATTTTCATCGTCTGATTTTGGTTCTTCGCTGTCTGACTCTTTCTCATCATCAACAATGTTATCTGCATTTTCTATATGTTCTAATGCTGTTTCAATTGCTTCAAGAGCTTCTTCTTCCTTGCCTTCAGCAAAAAGGGCTTCTGCTTCTGCCAGACGCTCTGCAGCATATGTAGCGAGTAACTTAGCTTCTTTTACTTCATCAAAAGTAAGGGCAAGCTTAATTTTTTCCAATGCAAGTTTCGCAAAGTAAAAGAAGCTGCCAGGCAATAGGGATGGAGTTTCAGCTTCAATCTCTTCAAGCTGCCCTTCTGCATTTTCAACTGCTTCAACTGCGTCAGTTTCAGTTTCAGTCGTAACCTCAGCTTCTGCTGAAGTTTCGCTATTTAATTCAACTGTCTCAAGAACAGTGTCATTATTATTTTCATTTGCAAACGCACTTGTTGTTGAGAATGTGAAGGTACCTGCAATTACTAATGCCAGTGTACTCTTAGCGATTTTATTCATTTCTTTATTGGATAAAAATTTCAATGTCTTTCACCTCATGATTTTTTTAAGCGGCCCGCTTTATTCATTACAAGTGTACGGAAGCGGGAGGGGGGTTTGTGGGGGTGTTAAAAATTTTTATTTTTTAAAATATGATTTGTTAAAGCTCATTGTTGATTTGGCACCTAGTTGACTGGACCGTAAGGCGCGGGTGCACCGAGGAGAGTCGCCGCCCGCGCTTCAGCAGCTGGAGCGGAAATCAATTGGCAAATTAACAGAGCCAAAAAAAGGCTTTAACAGCACCTCTTGTGATTGGTGTGTTAAAGCCCTTAATCAGGATTGGCCTTGCAGCCTTAATTTTGGACAGGATCCTTCCTCCATTTTAAAAGAATCCACCTAATGATAAACCCTGTTAATAAACCTGGTATAACAAAAAGCATAGGCAGAAAGACTGGTCCAAAACGTATTCCAAAGATGGTAAGCTTGGTTGAGTACATTAGGCCTACAGTTACAAAATAAGCACCGAACACAAATGGAAGAAAAGATAATTGTTCTTTTTCAGGCATTGCACTTCGGTAAGCATCCCACATCGCAAACATATACAGACACGGATAAAACATAAGCCATTGATAATTAAGTACATGTTCAGCCTTTTCAATTTCCCACATAAAACTGTACATAATGGCGGAATTAAAATGACTGTAAACATTTATGATAAATTCAAGCGCGACAAATAATGTTCCTTTCCAAAGCTGCCCAATTAATAATTGGCTAAAACCGGGCAAGGCAATGCTCCATAAAACCGCTTCTAGTTTACTGAGTTTTTTCATTCATTTATCACCAGCTACAAGTCGATAGTATTATTGTGCTCTGTTTATAAGCCAATTATCTGTGTTATTTCCAATTATTTTCCTAAAAGCGTATTGACAAGTATTATGCCATTATAAAGAAAAATCATTCATGTAGTAGCTAGTAACAAATGAGGTGTTATTTTACCGGATAATTCATGTATATACCGGACTATTGGGTTGATTTACCGGTCACAAACTGCTTCAAAAAAAAAGCCCCTTTCAAATGAAAGGGGTCTTGTTATTATCTGGATTCTTCCTCCCGATCCTGATTTTTTTGTTCTTTTTCTTCCTCTTTTACAATTTTCAATAGTTCTTCTAGCATAGCCGCCATATCGTTTCTGCTGTATGGCCGAGTCTCAGCAGCAGGAAGCTGTTTGCTCTCCTCTTCTGTATCTCTTTCTAGCCGTTCTTCCCGGTCCACCCTCTCTTCAAGCAAATACGCCGGCACTAAATGGCCTTCAGGTGTCGCATACATTTTATTTAATCGTCTTGTATCTTTGTCAAAGAAGCTGTATACAACTGGTATGACAAACAATGTAAGGAAGGTACTGCTGATTAAACCGCCTATGACAGTGATGCCCATAGGCTGGTTGATTTCTGTTCCTTCACCAATTCCCAAGGCAAGAGGGACCAAACCAAGAATAGTCGTTAAAGCTGTCATAAGGATTGGCCTTGCCCGGTCTTTCACTGATACAACAATGGCATCATAGGTCTTAAGGCCGTTTTCTTTCTTTTGATTTATATAATCTACAATTACAATCGCATTATTGACTACAATACCTGCAAGTACAATAATCCCAATGATGGCCGTTAAGCTAATTGGTGTGCGAGTTGCTGTCAGAGCAACGGCCACACCAATAATCATAAGTGGAACAGTAAACATAATCACAAACGGATACTTCAATGACTCAAACTGGGCTGCCATAACAAGGTAAATAAATACGATTGCCAGAATAAAAGCCAGTGCCATATCATCAATAGAGGATTCAAGCAATTCCCGGTCCCCGCTAAATACAACTTCTGTTTCCTCAGTCAATTCGAGATCGGCTATTTCTTTGTCCACCTCTTTTGATATGGCCCCCATATTTGTCGATGATTTATATTTCAACGTGAATTGGACAGCATCCTGCTGGTTGATCCTCTGGATATTGACCGGCCCTTCTCCCCGCTCAATATTCGTTACTTCATCTAAAGCAACATAATTGCCATCTGGTTTTTTAATGAGCAATGTCTTCAGGTTATCGATATCCTGTGTTATTTCTTTATCATATTCAACAAATACGCCATAAATATTGGTTTCATCATCTATCATTTGTGTTGCACGATTGCCGCGCGTCACATCATTTACGGCCATGGCGATTTGAGCAGGAGCCAAACCTTGCTCCAGTGCCTTTTCCCGGTCCACCGTTATTTGGATTTCCTCAACGGTATCCATAAGATCAGTAGTCAATTCTGTAACATCGTCAAGGTCTTTTAAGGCATTATATATTTTGTCTACATTCTCATTTAAGCGATTTGGATTCGTATCCCTCACACTAAAGGTTAAAGTATTTGGTGCAGTGCCTGATGAGGACTGCATATTGAATGAGAGGTCTGCACTTTCATTTACTTTAGATGCTGCTTTTTCCAAATCCTTTTTCACATCGTCAACAAATTCAAATGTCGATCTTTCGCGTTCATCCAATTCTTTCATTTTAATATAGAGCTCCGCAATATTGGCATTTGTAGAGCCGCGGAAGGAACCTTCCTGTGTGGTTCCAATCAGGCTGACATACGTATCAACCTCATCTTCATCCTTTAGTTCTTCCTCTAAGGCAGCAATGACTTTCTCTGTTTCCGATAAAGCTGTTCCATTTTCAAGTTCCATACGGACAGTAAAAAATCCTTCATCCGTATTAGGAAGAAACTGCGTTCCGACTGTCGTTAATCCAAAGCTTCCTGCTGCCAAGAGCAACATTGTAATCGCAATAACCACAGCTCGGTTCCGCAATGACCATTTGATGGATCTTTCAAGTAAACGCATTAAGCCGGATTCCTGCCTTTTAGCTTCAAGATTTGTTTTAGGCGCTTTAAGTAAACGGCTGGCAAGCATAGGAACAACCGTTAGAGCCACTACTAAAGAAGCAAAGAGGCTAAAGGAAATCGTCAGAGCAAATTCTGTAAACAATTCACCAATGATTCCTGTTATAAAGACAACAGGAAGGAACACGGCAACTGTAGTCAAAGTAGAAGCAGTGATTGCAGAGCCAACTTCTTTCGCGCCATCGCTTGCGGCCGTTTTCGGATCCTTTCCCATAGATAAATGGCGGTAAATATTTTCGATAACCACGATTGCGTTATCAACAAGCATTCCAATTCCAAGCGCCAAACCGCCTAATGTCATAATATTTAATGTGAAATCTGAAAAGTACATTAGGACAAACGTAAAAATGACTGAATAAGGAATAGAAATGCCAATGATCAGCGGACTCTTAACATTTTTCAAAAAGAAAAAGAGCACAATCATGGCAAAAAGTCCGCCAAGAAGCAGCGAGTTGGAAATATTCCCGATTGCCAAATTGATGTAATCTCCCTGGTCAAAAAGGACTTCAGATTCAATGCCTTCATATTGTTCCTGCTCCAAAAGATCATCCAGTTTCTTAATAAACTCTTCTGAAACTTCTGCTGTATTTGCATCAGATTGCTGAAGAACACTTAATAAAACAGATGGAGACTGATTTGTGCGCGTAATCGTTCTATCATCCTGATTGGTTAATTGTACCTCCGCTATATCCTGCAGACTCACTTTATCACCAGTTGCAGGATTAACAGTAACAGTAAGTTCCTTCAAAGTATCAAGTGAATCTAAACTGCTGATAATTCTTGTGGTCAGCTCTTTACCTTCTGTTAATACCGGATCACCTGGCATTGAAACATTATTTGACTGAATAACATCAACAACATCAGCCTGGCTTAGTTTGTAATCCCTTAATTTTTCCTGGTCAAGCTCCACGCGGACTTCTTTAATGGCTGTACCTGACATATTGACACTGGCTACACCTTCAACCTTCGTCAATTCCAGGTTCAGTTCCTCAGCAAGTTTTCTTAAAGTCTGGGAATCTTCATCTGCACTCAAAGATAATTGAATAATAGGAAACTGTGATGGATCAAATTTCATAAACCGCGGATCATCTGCATCTTCCGGAAGTTGTGTTTGATCCAGCCTTTGGATGACCTCACTTTGGATTTCATCAATATCCGTTGTCCATGAAAACTGCATTAAGATAAAATTGGCGCTTTCCTGCGAGGTGGAGGTCAGCGTTTTAATTCCCGGCAATGTAGCCAAGTTTTCTTCCAATGGCTTCGTTACTTTTTCAACAACCTCTTCAGGGCTTGCCCCCGGGTAGGAAGTAACAACAACACCAACTGGCGGATTGATATCAGGTATGAGTTTTAATGGAATATTTAAAAGGGAGACAACCCCTAAAATAAGTACTAAAAACATCGATACCAATGTAAATATTGGCCTTCTTATAGAAAAATCACTTATACGCACTCATGCTGCTCCTTTCGTTGGCACTAGCTAAATGACAGTACCCGCTGCCTGTACGGATAATGTTTAGTAAAATTTTGATTTTTACGATTTACATAATGGAAAACAAATTTACGGATAATCCCATTTTAACTATATAAGAGCTATTAACACGATGCAAGCAATGAGTGTGCTCTGAAATGTGTCAAAAAAGTGACACACCATTCCCTCTTTGGAAATTAAAAAAAGCAGCTTTAAGCAGCTGCTTTTTAATTGGCTTTAGTTATTTTTATACCAGCCAACCCATAAATTAAAGTAATGATGGGGCTTAGCAAACAAAAGAATGCAAACGGAAGATAGGCAGCTGTCTCCACCCCTAAAACACCTGTAAGGAAAACACCGCAAACACTCCATGGCACCAAAGGATTAACCACAGTCCCCGCATCTTCAAGAATTCTGGATAGATTCTTAGTATGCAGGCCTGCTTTTTCAAATGGCTCCCGGAAGGCATTGCCTGTCAAAAGAATAGAAAGATACTGCTCGCCAAGCAAGAAGTTAATTCCGATTGCTGTTCCGGCTGCAGAAGCAATCAGGGCAGGCACACGATTCAACATGGCTTTGATTCCCTCCAGCAAGGCTGGTAAAATACCTAGCTTAAAGAATAATCCACCCATAGAAAGAGCAAGCAATACAAGTGATATAGAAAAAAACATACTTTCCATTCCGCCCCTTGATAATAATGAATCGACTTCTTCTGAACCGCTCTCGGATACATACCCTGAAAAAAGCAATGACATTACTTTTTGAACTCCAAAGCTATTTTGTACGAAAGCTGCTATTAGCAGTGCAGATAAAATTCCAGCTGAAAGTGTGATGATTGCTGATATTTTTTTAATAGCCATAACAGTCAGGATGGCAAATGGCAACAGAGAGTACCAGTGAACCAGCCCCTGATCCAGCAAAGTTTCTTTCAGCTGAGAAATTTTTGTAAAATCCGACGCAGCCTCACCTGGTGACAATACAGCGAAAAGTACGAGAGAAATAGCGAAAGCAGGCACTGTCGTCCATGCCATATTTTTAATGTGGTCAAATAAGTCCACCTTTACAGTTGATGATGCCAGATTGGTTGTATCAGATAAAGGCGACATTTTATCCCCAAAAAACGCTCCGGAAATAACAGCTCCTGCGGTAATAGCTTCTGAAAGTCCTAAAGCTGTGCTGACGCCCATAAAAGCAACGCCCAATGTAGCCGCTGTTGTCAGCGAGCTTCCGATACTCATGCCAATCACAGATGCTACGGCAAATACAATTGCATAAAAGAACTTACCATTAACAGCTTCAAGAGCCATGTATATAAAAGTAGGAATGGTTCCGCTCGCCATCCAGCTGCTGATTAGCATTCCAATGAAGAAAAAGATGAAAATCGCTCCAAGCCCGGACTTGGCTCCATCAATTAGCCCCTTCTCGAGCTCTTTCACGGATACCCCTTTTAATAACCCAAAAGCAAATAACCCCATAATCGCCAAAACTACCGGAATATGCGGTACTGCTCCTGCAAAAATAATAGAATAACTGATGCCGCCCAAAATAATTAAAGTAACAATTAGTGCCTCCAACGGCTTCAAACGCAATGCTGCTTGATCTTGGTGCATGATGTATTCCTCCTATGCATAACTTTAAGTTTAAGCAAACAAAAAGAGCCCTCTCGCCTATAGGGACGAAGGAGCTCCGCGGTACCACCCTAATTGATAAGCCCTAAAATACAGCTTATCCTCTTTAAAAAGCTTTGTCCTTTTCAATGCAGTTGTAATTCAACCAATTGCTGCCTGGATTTCCAGCTCACATCCAGTCTCTATTTGCTGCCGGCAATTAATCTACTGATCTGCGGACAAGATTTATTTTCTTTTATTTGAGTATGCGACTTTCAAACTTAAACGCTTTTTAGCGTTAAAGCATATGTGTTAATAATATATTATCTATTTGAGGCAATGTCAAGTGTACTGATAGAGGAATATACAGGAATTGAATGGGTTTTATGCGGGGAGGCTCCTTTTGTGCGCGGCTTTCTTTCGTTCGCGCCAGGGCGTTCTGGGAGTGCGCGATTTCAGCTTCTTGACGCACCCGCTTTGCTATCTCTACCTCTCTTATTTCCCCATCCAATCCGGACTCAAAGTAAAAAAGGGCCCCCTCAGGGACCGCTTTCTTATTGTGAATCCATTGGATTATATAATTTGACATCCGGATTTTTTTCTTGGAACCATCTTAGTGCAAAGTCATTTTCAAATAGGAAGACTTTTTTGTCATAGCGGTCGTTGACAAGCAGGCTTCTTGCACTGGAGAGATTTTCGTTTACGTCATCGCCTTCTACCCAGCGTGCAATTTTTGAGCCGAGTCTTTCCATATACACTTCTGTGTTGTATTCATTTTTCATGCGGTGCTCAAACACTTCGAATTGCAGCTGTCCTACTGCTCCCAATAGGTATTCTTCCATTTTTACAGTTTTGAAGAGCTGAATTGCGCCTTCTTGCACCAGCTGCTGTATGCCTTTATGGAAGTGTTTTTGCTTCATAACATTCTTTGCAGTTACTTTAACAAAGAGTTCCGGTGTAAACTGCGGAAGGCGTTCATATTGGAAGTTATTTTTCCCGACTGTTAAGGTATCCCCGATCTGATATGTTCCCGGGTCATAAATTCCGATAATATCTCCGCTTACAGCCGAATCCACGGTGCTTCTGTCATCCGCCATAAATTGTGTGGACTGTGCTAGCTTGATGGATTTTCCGATCCTTGGAATAGTGACTGCCATACCGCGCTCAAATTGCCCGGAGCAGATTCTTAAAAATGCAATCCTGTCGCGATGTGCAGGGTTCATATTTGCCTGAATCTTAAATATGAAGCCGGAAAACTCTTCTGATAGCGGATCAATTTCACCTGCTGTTGAATTCCGCGGCTGAGGCGGCGGTGCAAATTGAAGGTATGATTCCAAAAACGTCTGTACACCAAAGTTGGTCAGGGCACTTCCGAAAAATACAGGTGTCAATTCCCCGTTAGCAATGCGCTCTCTGGAAAATTCATTGCCCGCTTCATTTAAAAGCATAATCTCTTCGAGAGTTTGATCATACAGGCCCGAGTCCTTTAAGGAATGATCCCCCTCTATTTCACCTTCTTCGTTCAAGGTGACAAAGCGGTCCGCTTCGTCAACACGGAATTGTTCAATTCGGTTGTTAAATCGGTCATAAATGCCAAGGAATTCTTTTCCCATCCCAATTGGCCAGTTCATAGGATATGACTCAATCCCCATTACTTCTTCCAATTCAGCTAACAATTCCAAGGGCGGCTTCCCCTGGCGGTCCAACTTATTCATAAATGTAAAGATTGGAATACCTCTCATACGGCAGACTTTGAACAGCTTGAGCGTCTGCTCCTCAATTCCTTTAGCAGAATCAATTATCATGACTGCGCTGTCAACAGCAGTCAATGTCCGATACGTATCTTCACTGAAATCCTGGTGGCCAGGGGTATCCAGGATATTAACACGGGCACCTTCATATTCAAACTGCATCACACTGGAGGTAACCGAAATTCCACGCTGCTTTTCGATTTCCATCCAGTCACTTGTCGCATATTTGCCTGTCTTTTTACCTTTTACCGTACCTGCATCCCGAATGGCGCCGCCGAATAACAGAAGTTTTTCAGTCAGCGTCGTTTTCCCGGCATCCGGGTGGGAGATAATCGCAAAAGTGCGGCGGGATAAAACTTCATCTTTAAAATTTTTGGACATATTAGTTCCTCTCTTACTTATATGAAAATTTGTTATAAAGCAATGATTGGGTAAATCCATGTTAATTATTGCAATACCTTCAATTCTATCGCGCGAGAGTAAAGTTTGCAATGCATTTAAGATTTGCTTATTTCTTTTTATATTCCATTTTCAGGATTATAATAATTAAAACAAATATGATAGCAAAGGAGGCGGAATCATGGATACGATTACACATACATTATTCGGCCTGAGCCTTTACGGTGCAGTGGATAAAAAAGACTTGGACAAAAATCATAAAAGGGCTTACTTGCTGACTGCTGTCGGTGCCAGCCAAATTCCTGATATAGATGTTATTTCACGTCTCTGGGATACTGAGGGGCTTTATCAAATGTGGCACAGGGGGATTACCCATTCCGTTTTCCTGACTCCCATTTGGGCATTATTATTTTTCCTTTTATCCCTTTTGCTTTTCAAAGTAAAGGATAAAAAGCTTTTCCTGCTTGGTTTGCTAGCCGTTTTCATACATAATACCAGTGATTTGTTCAATGCTTGGGGTACTGGCTATTTGGAGCCTTTTTCAAATATGCGGATTACGTTTGGCACAATTCCAATTGTCGATTTAGTCATTTGGATCATAATTGGAACAGCCTTTATCTTTACAAAAAGAAATAAGCTAAAATCACCTTACTATTACAAAATGGCGTGGGCATTCATCCTTCTGCATGTAATTGTCCAAAGCACGCAAGGCTTCTTACTCTATAAACAATATGATGGCCAATACGATCAAGTAGCCTTGTCTGCTGGTTTTGTTCCATGGACTTATTCAGTCATTACAAAAAAAGATGATGAAGTTATCATATATAAGGATAATTTGTTTCAAGAAAAAGAAAAACAGTACGTACTTCAATCAAACGAAACCGCCAACTTGGACAAATTGTTCTCGCAGCGGCCTGAAGCTAAAACCCTTTATGAATGGTCCCCGTTTGTCGTTCTTGTTGATGATGATGAACGGCTTGGCATTTATGATCCCCGTTTTTACAGAAACGGTCAGTCTTTTTTATTTGAATATATCGAGAAAAATACTAAGTGATGAGTCATAGGGCTCATCTTTTTTTGTATGTTATAGTTCCTGTTTAATAGTCACTATATAAGCATTATTTTATTTTTCATGATTTTGCACCTTTTGCACATAATACAACTATTAAGCTTCAAGGAGGAGTTTTTTGGGAATAGGAGTACTGCTGACTCAATCCGTCCAGTCTTGTGCAAGAAATACTACATAGTATAAGAGGTGTTAAAATGAATTTTCTTTGGGGAATTTTCGGCATCATTGTCGTTTTGGGTATCGCATTCCTGCTTTCGAACAATAAAAAGGCAATCAATTTGCGGACTGTTGCCGGCGGGCTTGCGATACAACTGATTTTTGCCTTCCTGGTATTAAAGTGGGAAGCCGGCAAAAATGCATTGAACTGGCTGACTATGAAAGTAAATGACATTATAAATTATGCCAATCAGGGAATTAACTTCTTATTTGGCGGCCTGTTTACAGAGGAGTCAGGAATTGCATTTGTGTTTGCCTTTCAGGTTCTGCCGGTCGTTATCTTTTTTTCCTCATTAATCTCAGTCCTTTATTATTTAAGGATCATGCAGTTTTTCATTAAGATTTTGGGTGGCGCACTTTCTTGGCTTCTAGGGACCAGAAAGGCTGAATCCATGTCAGCTGCAGCGAACATTTTTGTAGGGCAAACGGAGGCCCCGCTCGTCGTACGCCCTTACATCGCAAATATGACGAAATCAGAGTTATTTGCTGTCATGACCGGTGGCCTTGCATCTGTTGCCGGTTCAGTTCTGATTGGTTACTCCCTGCTTGGAGTGCCACTGGAATATTTGCTTGCAGCTAGCTTTATGGCTGCTCCAGCGGGATTAATTTTGGCAAAAATAATGCTTCCGGAAACAGAAGAAAAAGAAGAACCAAAGGAGTTCGATATGGAAGTGGACAGCGACTCCGCCAATGTTATTGACGCAGCGGCAAAAGGAGCCAGTGTCGGCTTGGAACTTGCTTTGAATATTGGTGCAATGCTGCTGGCATTTATTGCTCTGGTAGCCTTAATTAACGGGCTGCTAGGCTGGGTTGGCGGATTGTTTGGATTTGGCGGTTTGACCCTTGAAACCATTCTCGGCTATATTTTTTCTCCGCTTGCATTTGCGATCGGGGTCCCATGGGAAGAAGCCGTTCAGGCAGGAAACTTTATCGGGCAAAAATTAATTTTGAATGAATTTGTTGCTTACTCCGCTTTTGCACCGGAGATTCCAAATTTATCTGACAAAACTGTGGCAATTATCAGCTTTGCCCTTTGCGGATTTGCCAATATCTCTTCATTGGGAATCCTGCTCGGCGGACTTGGAGGATTAGCTCCTAATCGCAGACAGGACATTGCACGCCTTGGGCTTAAAGCTGTTGCAGCCGGAGCCCTCGCATCCATGCTAAGTGCCGCGATTGCCGGCATGCTGTTTTAAATTGCTTCAGGGCGTGGCATTTTGCTTTAAAAATGAATTCGTTGATATATTCAATTTTTCGTTGATATATTAAAGCTTTTCGTTGGTAAGCACCGTTTTCGTTGATATATCAATAATTTCGTTTATAAGTGCCTTTCCATAACAAAAATCCTCCTGCAGCCTCATCTGCAGGAGGATTTTTCCATTTATTTTTTCAAGTAGTAAATCACTGATTCATATGGACGCAAATTGATTTCTTTTGCTGCCGAAGGTGAACCCTCGTAATTGGATAGCAATATTTCTGAATTGTATCCTTCTAAATTAACTGCACCCGGTATTTTAAATGAGGTTTCTTTACCATAAAAATTATTTATCACAAGGAGCTTCTCATTTTCACCGTTACGAATATAGGCAAATACATCTGGGTGCTCCTCGGAAATTAATTCATAATCTCCGGAAGTGATAATGTCATATTGCTTTCGGAGCTGGATCAGTTTTTTATAATGATAAAAAACAGAATCCTGGTCTTTTATTGCATTTTCCGCATTGATTTCCGTGTAATTGGAAGCTACATTGATCCACGGCGTTCCTTCTGTAAAGCCAGCATTTTCAGTTGTATCCCATTGGACAGGCGTACGGGAGTTATCACGGGATTTGCTTTTTAAAATCTCGATAATCTCCTTGTCAGACAGCCCCTTTTCTCGAAGAATATTATAAATGTTCAATGATTCTACATCACGGTACTCTTCAATGCTGCCAAATCCAGGGTTGGTCATGCCAAACTCTTCTCCCTGATAAATGTAAGGAGTTCCCTGCATCATGTGGATTGTGGTTGCCAGCATTTTCGCAGATTCACGGTGATATTTCTGATCATCTCCATATCTTGAGACAACACGGGGCTGATCATGGTTGCACCAGAACAGTGCATTCCATCCGCCACCATTATGCATTTCAGCTTGCCACTTGGACAAAATCTGTTTCAATGCCCCGAAATCAAAGTCCGCCAAAGCCCATTTCTCGCCATTAGGATAATCCACTTTTAAATGATGGAAATTAAATGTCATACTTAATTCTTCACGCTCAGGATTTGAGTATTTGATGCAATGGTCGATTGTTGTGGAGGACATTTCGCCAACCGTCATGCTGTCATATTTAGAGAATACTTTCTGGTTCATTTCGTGCATGAATTCATGGGCACGCGGTCCATCTGTATAAAACCTTCTGCCATCGCCTGGCGGTATAGCCCCGTCATCATCCGGAAAGCGCTGGTCCTTGGAAATCAGGTTGATTACATCAAGCCTAAAACCATCAACCCCTTTATCAAACCAGAACTTCATCATGTCATAGACTTTGCGTCGAAGCTCTTCATTTTCCCAATTTAAATCTGCCTGGGTGACGTCAAAGAGATGCAAGTAGTATTGTTCTGTTGTTTCATCATATTCCCATGCATTTCCGCCAAATTTGGATTCCCAGTTTGTTGGTTCAGTTCCATCAGCTTTTGGGTCCTTCCAAATATAAAAATCCCTGTACGGGTTGTCTTTTGATTTTTTTGCTTCCTGGAACCATTCATGCTCTGTTGAAGTGTGGTTGACAACAATGTCCATAATTATTTTAATATTACGGCTATGTGCCTCTTCCAGTAGCTTATCGAAGTCTTCCATCGTTCCATATTCTTCGTGGATGCTGAAATAATCGCTAATATCATAGCCATTATCACGCTGCGGAGACTTATAAATCGGTGTGAGCCAAACGACGTCAACACCCAATTCCTTTAAGTAATCCAGTTTGGCGATGATGCCAGGAATATCCCCCACCCCATTGCCTGTTGTGTCGTTAAAACTTTTCGGATAAATTTGATATACAACTGCTTTTTTCCACCAAGGTTGTTTCATTTGAATCACACCTGTTTTTAGTATTTTTTATCTCTTCTTATTTAAAAAAAAGTAGCACCTGGGCCTCATATGGCCGCAGGCTAATCTTCCCGGTCCCCTGAAAGCCTTCATAATTCCCAATAAGCAACTTATGCTCGCTTTCCAGTAAACCCGCCGGGATGACAACTTCAGGATTCCCATCATAGAAGTTGCATACTACTAGAAGTGTTTGATCACCAAGAGATCTTGTATATGCATAAACTTCCGGATGATCCTCCAGGATTAAGTTATATTTGCCGTATACAATGATGTCATATTGCTTTCGGAGTTCAATTAGTTTTTTATAATAATGAAAAACAGAGTCTGGATCTTTCAGCGCCTGTGCTGCATTAATATGTTTATAATTTAGATTCACTTTTATCCAGGGAGCGCCTTCAGTAAATCCGCCATGCTTTGACGAATCCCATTGCATCGGTGTACGAGCGTTGTCACGCCCTTTTGCATAGATGCTTTCCATGGCCTCCTGTTCAGACCAGCCATCATTGAGCGCTTCTTTATAAAAATGGAGAGTTTCAATATCTTTGTATTCATCAATGCTTTCAAACCGGACATTTGTCATGCCTATTTCTTCCCCTTGATAAATATAGGGAGTCCCCTTCATCATGTGAAGCAGAGTGGCAAGCATCTTAGCAGACTTTTCCCGGTACTTGCTGTCGTTGCCGAATCTTGAAACGGAGCGCGGCTGATCATGGTTATTAAAATAAAGGCTGTTCCAGCCAACCTCATCCAGTTCATTTTGCCATTTGGTAAGATTAGCCTTTAAGTCCTGTAAATTAAGAGGCATCAGATCCCATTTGCCATTTGGCCCGTTATCGAGGCTGACATGTTCAAATTGGAAGACCATATTTAATTCGTTCCGGTCTTCGCCTGTATACTGCCTGGCCCATTCGGGCGTAACGCCCGGCATTTCACCCACAGTCATCACATCATAATGGGATAAAGCTTTTTTATTCATTTCCTGCAAATATTCATGGATTCTTGGTCCATTACGGTAATACTTGCTGCCTGAAGCAAATTTCTTGCCAGGCTTTGGTTTATCATTAGGCAGGCCGTCCACTTTGGATATGAAGTTAATGACATCCATTCTGAATCCATCAATGCCTTTTTCAAGCCACCATGTCATCATGTCATAAATTTCATTCCTTAGTTTTGGATTTTCCCAATTCAAATCCGGCTGTTTTTTCGAAAATAGATGCAAATAGTATTCGCCGGTATTCTCATCAAACTCCCAGGCCGAGCCGCCAAAGTTGCTGCCCCAGTTATTGGGCTCTTCTCCGTTCTGGCCTTGCCGCCATATGTAGTAATCCCTGTATGGATTGTCTTTCGATTTACTGGCTTCAGCAAACCAAATATGCTCGTCAGAACTATGGTTTACAACCAAATCCATAATGAGCTTAATGCCCCTCTTATGCATCTGTTCTAGAAGTTCTTCCCAATCTTCCATTGTTCCAAATTCACTCATAATCCCCTGATAATCGCTAATATCATAGCCATTATCATCATTGGGTGATTTATAAACCGGCGAAAGCCATACAACATCAATTCCTAGCTCCTTTAAGTAATCAAGCCTCGAAATGATTCCCTGAAGATCTCCTATTCCATCGCCATTGCTATCCATGAAGCTGCGCGGATAGATTTGGTAAACTACACTTTCCTTCCACCATTGCTTCTTCATTTGACACCCCCGATATTTTTATAATTTCCAGTGGTACACTAAAAAAATGGCGATACCATGGAATCAAAAATATTCCATGGTATCAAAGATTTATTCAGCTTTTTTAAATTTTGAAAAGATCATTGTCAGAACGAACGGTACGACTAGTGCAATTCCCATTCCAATGAAGAAAGCTCCCCAGTTTTCCGCAAAAATAGAGAAGAATGCCGGCAAACCGCCTACACCGATTGATGGTGCTTTAACTCCGTTGATTGTGATGAATATACCGGCAATCGCAGAACCGATAATAGCTGCAAAAAACGGATATTTAAATCGAAGGTTAACCCCAAACATTGCCGGTTCCGTTACACCCAAGTATGCTGAAATTGATGAAGTGAGTGCAAGGCCCTTTAACTTTTCGTTTCCTTTACTTAACAGCATCATGGCTAATGCCGCTGACCCCTGTGCGATATTGGATAGGGCAACCATTGGCCATAAAAATGTACCGCCGATGCTGCCAATTAACTGTAAGTCGACCGCAAGGAATGTATGATGCATACCCGTAATAACCAGCGGAGCGTATAATCCTCCGTATATTAGGCCGCCAAGGGCTGGAACAGCATCAAAGATTCCAACAACACCATTTGTAATCCAGCTTCCGATTGTAAATGTGATAGGTCCAATAGCAATAAATGATAGGAAACCTGTAACCAATAAAGCAATTGGAGCAACTGTCAATAGCTGAAATGCATCCGGAATTCTTTTTCGTAAAAACACTTCAATCTTCGCAAGCACATATGAAGCAAATAATACTGGCAGCACTTGGCCCTGATAGCCTACCTTTTCTACTTCAAGTCCGAATAGGTTCCATTTAGGAATTTGCTCTGCCGCACCATAGCCCCAGGCATTTAAAAGATCCGGGTGAACAAGCATTAAACCTAATACCATACCTAAGAGCGGGCTTCCGCCAAATCGATTTACAGCACTCCAGCCAATCAAGCCTGGCAGAAATACGAATGCTGTATTGGCAATCAAATTAATGATGCTCGCCAAATCAGCCCAGTTCGTATAAACCTCAACAAACGACTGATCATCAAAGAAAATATCAGGCGCTGTCATAATATTGTTTATACCCATTAACAAACCTGCTGTTACGATGGCAGGCAAGATTGGAATAAAGATATCCGCCAGCGTTTTAATGCCGCGCTGCAATGGATTCAAGTTCTCGGCAGCTGCACTTTTTGTTTCTTCTTTTGAAGATTCCCCAATACCTGTTGCTTCTGTCATTTCTTTATAAACTTTATCAACGAGCCCTTGTCCAATGACAACCTGGAACTGACCGTTGGAGGAAAACGAGCCTTTTACAACATCTATATTTTCGAGTTTTTCCTTATCGACTTTTCCTTCATCTTTTAACGCAAATCGTAACCGTGTCACACAATGAGTGGCAGCTGCGATATTCTCTTTGCCGCCAATTGCTTCTACTATTTGCTCGGCTGACTGTTTATTTGCACTCATTCTTCTCTCTCCTCCTGTTACCGTTTTCATTCTTCTGAAAAAACAGCTGTAAGGTTCTTCTATATTCTTCTCGTTCACTACATATCTATCCATTTTCTTGGATAATGCAAGACGTTATTCAGACTATTGAAAAACAACTTGTATATACATGATCTGTTTACGCTTTCATTTTATCTTGTATATACATGTTTCGTCAACTATTTTTTCTTTGCCGTTACTTTCCATTTGATATATACCCGAGAAAAGCTTTGAAACAACAAAAAAGCCGGCTGCCAGACCTAAATGGTCTGAAGCCGGCTTTCATTCTTATTTGAGCTGCTCTTTCTTTTTATCATCGTCATCATCATTTGTTAATTCACGAGTAGACTTTTTAAATTCCTTTAAGGTTTCTCCAAAAGCTTTCCCTATTTCAGGCAGCTTCTTTGGCCCAAAAATAATAAGAGCCAGGACCAAAATCAGGATTAAACCCGGGATTCCAATGTTTGTTAACATTCTATTCACTCCTTCTATATCGAATCGCATGAGGATTATTCGAAAAGACAATAGGCAATATCAAGGTTCACTGTCCATTATAGTAGAAACAATGAAAAAAGCATAGCCGGAGTTTTACTTTTTAGACTTAGATAACTCTATCTAGTTCTTCTAGCACCTCTCCAATTTTCCGGTTATGGATAACTTCATCTGCATACAAATCAAAATCCGTAGGCTCCATATTAACAATTACGAGCTTTGCACCGTTTTGTTTGGCTATTAACGGGAACTGGTTGGCCGGAGTAACGGTCAAGGATGAACCAAGCACAATAAAAAGCTCAGACTTCTCTGATTCCTCTGCCGCAAAATCCAGTGCCAGCTCAGGAAGCATTTCGCCAAATAGGACGATTGAAGGGCGAAGCATTCCCCCGCATGTACAATGATAATGGTCATGCAGGTATTCCTCACTCGGATATTCTTTTTTACATTCCTGGCAGTGCAGCGTTTGCAAGTTCCCGTGAAGCTCAGATATATTGCGGCTGCCGGCCAGCCCATGGAATCCATCTACATTCTGGGTAATGATACTTTGGAGAATGCCCCTTTTTTCCCAATTTGCGAGAATATAGTGCCCTTTATGAGGCTTACATTCTTTTAAGCCTGTGACCCTGTGCCGATAAAATTCAATAAACTCATTTACATTATGATTTAAAGCTTCTGTACTGGCTATTTTCCCAGGATCCTTCTTTTTCCACATTCCATTATTAGCAGACCTGAAATCAGGCAGACCGCTCTCCGTGGACATACCTGCTCCAGTTAAAATAACGGTATACTTTGATTCTTTCAGCCATTTTTCAAGCATAGTTATCATCTCCTAAATATATCTTTCCAATAAAATGCTGTTTCCATCTTTTTCAAAGGATAAAATGTTTATGTCTTCCTATGTATGCGGTAAATAATAGATTATATGTGTTTACGCCATTTATCAATATAGGAGTGATTGCAATGCCAGAGACGGAAACAAAAGATTACCGGGAAGGCTTTAAAAGGTTCTCTTCTAGAGCTAAGAGATATGTGGAAGATCCTGTAAAAACAAGAGGATTGCTGAGCAAAGCGACAACAAAAGCTAATCAGAATAAATCTTCATTAAGTGATATATGGGAAAAATTTCAGCTTTTGATTGACTTGGTTAAATCCTGGTCCAAAGGAGATTACAAGCACATTTCAAAAAAATCGATCCTATTTATTATCGCTTCAATCTTATACTTCGTTTCACCAGTGGACCTTGTACCCGATTTTTTAGCAGGAATGGGAATCATTGATGATGCAGCGGTGCTTGGATTTGCTGTAAGTCAAATTACAGGAGAGCTTGAAAAGTTTAAAATCTGGAAGGAAAGCCGGTCGATTGAAATGGAATAAAAATACTTGAAACTGCCGGATTATACAGAACCGCTTGTTTTTTGCGAAGCTTTGGAAAGGCAGATAATAAAAAGTTTGCCGACGAACTATAAACTTTTTGCTGTCCATTTTTATACCTTTTGTTATAATAGTGAAGGAAAGTCATAGAAGCTTTAGAATAGAACGCCTCATGAAGGTATTTATTTTTGCAGATTGTTTGTCTAAAATTGAATAGCAAGAATTGTAGGGGAACCGGTATAGCCGGTTGAGACTTCATCATAAGATGTTGACCCTTTGAACCTGATCTGGCTCATACCAGCGTAGGGAACATATTCTTAAACATAAAAATGTTTGTTATATGCGCTCTGGTATTTATGCCGGGGCGTTTTTATTTTTTCAGGGCAAGCTATAATTATCTTTCCGGAAAACACTACATAAAGCAAACAGGAGGGTTAATGATGAAAAGATGGATGGCAGCTGTTTGTACTGTCCTAATGCTCGCCGGCTGTGCCGGGAATGAGCAAGAAACACAGCCGGGAAACGGAGAAAAGGACAAGGAAGAATTAAAAAAGGTCACTGTCGTTCTGGACTGGACACCAAATACCAATCATACAGGCTTATACGCAGCTAAGGACAAAGGCTATTTTGAAGAGGAAGGACTTGACGTGGAAATCATTATGCCTGGAGAAGCTGGTGCAGACCAGCTGACGGCATCGGGTAAGGCGGATTTCGGTGTCAGCTATCAGGAAAGCATCACGGAAGCCCGGGTACAGGGTGTTCCGCTCGTATCGATCGCTGCTGTTATTCAGCATAATACATCCGGCTTTGCTTCCCCAGCAGATAAAAATATTAAAACACCAAAGGATTTTGAAGGGAAAACTTATGGTGGCTGGGGAGCGCCGGTTGAAAAATCAGTAATCGAGTCATTGATGATAACAGAGAATGCAGATGTTGAGAAAGTGTCGATTGTCAACATGGGGGACGCTGATTTTTTTACGGCTGTTAAGAGAGATATAGATTTTGCATGGATTTATTATGGCTGGACAGGTGTAGAAGCCGAGCTTCGAGGGGAAAAGATTAATATGGTCTACCTGACTGACTACTCGGAAAAACTGGACTATTACACACCTGTATTGGCTACCAATGAGAAAATGATACAAAATAATCCGGATACCGTAAAAGCTTTTGTCAAAGCGGCATCCAAAGGCTATGAATATGCTATTGAAAACCCTGATGAAGCAGCTGATATTCTTCTCGAGAACGCTCCAGACCTTGATAGCGAACTGGTTAAAAAGAGTCAGGAATGGCTTTCTCCCCGTTATCAGGACGATGCAGCCAGATGGGGTGAACAAAAGCTTGAAGTTTGGGAAAACTATGCAGAGTGGATGCATGAAAATGGCCTTTTAGATAAAGAATTAGATGCCGGCAAAGCTTTTACAAATGACTTCCTGCCGGAATAAGGAGAGTTAATGAAATGGCAAACGCACTTGTAAGTATTCAAATCATACCGAAAACAAAAAATGGGGAAAATGTTATACCATATGTTGACGAAGCCATCAGCGTAATACAGGAATCGGGGGTTAAATATGAGGTTCACCCCCTGGAAACAACAATGGAAGGCGATCTGGAACATTTATTGAAAATCATCGCAGATATGAATACTAAAATGATTGAAAAAGGAAGCAGCAATGTTATTTCACAGGTGAAGATCCTATATCAGCCAACTGGAATTGAAATGAATGATTTAACGGAGAAATACCGTCCATGAAAAATGTTTTAATGAAAGGATGGAGACCCGCTGCGGTTCTCCTCCTTTTATTCATTCTGTGGGAGCTGGCAATCATGCTGGCTGAAGTCCCTGCATGGCTGCTGCCGCCGCCGACTGATATTTTTCAGGAAGCGGTTGCCGGATGGGACGGCTTTCTCCTTCATCTTCAATCCACTGTCATGCTATCTTTATTGGGGTTTGCGATTGGTACGGGAATCGGCTTGCTTACAGCCGTATTGCTGCACTTATTGCCTTTTTTAAGGGAGTCGATTTACCCGCTCCTCATCCTATCGCAAAATGTACCAATCATTGTTCTGGCCCCTTTGCTGGTAGTGTGGTTTGGATTCGGCATCCTTCCAAAACTGATCGTCATCACACTGGTTTGCTTTTTCCCGATTACAGTTGCCGCTTTGGATGGCTTCAGGCAAACACCCCGAGAACTTAAGCACTATATGCTAATGGCAGGAGCAAGCAAAGGACAGCTGTTTTGGAAATTGGAGCTTCCATACTCACTTCCTTCTTTATTTTCCGGCCTGAAAATTTCTGCAACCTACAGTGTCATGGGGGCTGTAATATCAGAATGGCTAGGCGCAAAGGCCGGTATAGGCGTGTATATGACACTCGCCTCCTCGTCGTTTAGGACGGACCGTGTATTTGTAGCCATATTTGCCATCATGGTGCTCAGCTTGCTGTTTTTTGGAGCTATTCTTTTGGCAGAGCGCTTGCTGGTCAAATGGAAAACACAGGAGGGTGCTAGAAAATGATACAATTATCCCTTGAGCATTTAACTAAAAGCTTTGATTCAAATCTGGTTCTTAGCAATCTGAGCTTTCATATAAACGATGGCGAATTTGTCTCGATCCTGGGTCCATCCGGGAGCGGAAAAAGCACCATTTTTAACCTGATTGGCGGTTTACTTTTGCCAGATGAGGGTACGATTCAGCTGAGTGGTGAGAAAATCAACGGCAAACGAGGGTCTATCAGCTACATGCCTCAAACACCCTCCTTAATGCCATGGAGAACAATTCTCCAAAATGTCCTCCTTGGACAGGAGCTTAAAGGGAATTCAGATCCTGATACAGCCAGGGATATGCTTCATAAAGCAGGTCTCTCAGACTATAAGAATGCCTATCCTCATGAGCTTTCTGGGGGCATGAAGCAAAGAGCAGCTTTTATTCGGGCACTCTTAAGCCCGCAGCCTGTGATCCTGCTGGATGAACCTTTTTCGGCATTGGATGAACTGACCCGCCACGATATGCAAAAATGGCTGCTTGATATATGGAGTGAACATAAGCCGACCATCCTATTTGTTACACATAATATAGAAGAAGCCATTTATCTTTCCGACCGTATATTAGTTCTCAGCAGCAAGCCTGCTAAGGTGGTTCATGAATTTAATATGCCCTTTTCCCGGCCTAGGAGAGGAGAGCTTCTGCTCGATGAAAAATTCCTTGCATGCAAAAGAGAAATACATACGGCCTTAAAAAACCATTAGAGGGTGAATATTTTGGATAAATTAATTGATGCCCATATTCATCTTGATAAATATAGTGATGAAGAAATAAAAGAAATCTTTAAAGATTCACCATTCCAGCTATCAGTGATTACGGTTTCGTTTGATTTGGAGTCCTGCAAACGGAATCTCTTGCTTTCAAACGAATATCCTAATATAAAACCTGCCTTCGGTTTTCATCCTGAACAAGACTTGCCAAACGATCAGGATCTTTCAGATCTCTTTATGTGGATGGAGACTCATATAGATCAAATGACAGCTGTGGGAGAGGTCGGGCTGCCCTACTATTTGAGGAAAGAGCATGCTAGAGACACCTTTCAGATTGAAGGTTATTTAGTTCTGCTCGAAGAATTTATTAAACTGGCTAAACGATGGAATAAACCCATTGCCCTTCACGCTGTATATGATGATGCACCAATTGTATGCAATCTATTAGAAAAGCATTCTGTTCAAAAGGCCCACTTTCATTGGTTTAAAGGTGACCAGGCAACAGTCAGCAGGTTAATTTCAAACGGGTTTTACATATCCTTTACTCCAGATATCGTCTATGAAAAAGAAATTCAGAATCTTGTCTGTAATTATCCGCTGAAAAGGATGATGGCAGAAACGGATGGTCCATGGCCATTTGAAGGGCCATTCAAAAGCCAAACTACCCATCCTGCGATGTTGCAGCATTCCATCAAAACCTTGGCAGATATTAAAAAAGAACCTTTAGAAAGTGTTTATAAACAGCTTTTCAAAAATACCAAAAGCTTCTATAATATATGATTTCATTTTTCTGCTTACAAACCGGGAAAACCTTTTGACTGTACGGCCATTTAAAATCAAATGGCCGTTTTTATGTCTCTTCTTCTATCTGTAATGGATATCTTGTTCAATGGCCATCTTTAATCCCTTTGATGCTGCTTCTTATCCGATTTGCTGCTTTAGTCGGAATAATAATAGCACCTCTTTTATTTCCGGTTGAGCCCTAACTGCTGATAAACTCTCGGCTTACAAAGTATCAGAATAGTCTCGATAAACTAGATAAATATAATCATTTCGCACCATTCCTTATTTTGGAAATTTGGGTTATTCTTATATTGGACGATACTTTTAGGGGGTATGAATTTGAAAAAGTATATTTTCGTGCTTTTGACTATTTTACTAGCTTTCTCTGGCAATGTATTTGCACAGCCCAAAAGCGGTGCTGAAGATTTAGGCGAAAAAAAATTTATAAAGAAAGTAAAGAAGACTGAAGAGTATAAGGAATTTAAAACTTACTTCCTAACAGATGCTCCCGTGCAGCCAAAGCCTCTTATAGATGTGAGTGGCAGCCAGTACGGATGGTCTGTCCAATATGAAATGGAATACAATGAAGAAAAATTTTTTCTGAATGATGATGCAATTGTAAATTTCTCCTCCCTTTTATCCTTTTCTTACGAGTTTGACGGCAGCGGATTGAAAGCCCGCCTTGTCGACTATAGCAGGCTTATGGACGATAAGGCCTTTTATGTAAAAGACCTGGCGACAGGTGAAGAAAGCAAAATAGATGTTTCTGAAGACAGCATGTTTAAAGAGTATCTGGCTGAAGTGGAAGTAAAAAAGAAACAGATGCTTGAGGATGCATCGACATATAAAGAGGTCTCTTCTGATGAAAATAGAGCTGCAGGTGAACTCTGCTACTACTGTACAAAATATGAATGGCGCGGCGGTTACTCTTGTGCTCCGGCTGACAAGGAATCTGAAGCTTCTGTCTCTTTTCAACTGGCTGCAAACGGCTTAAATGCAGATGCCGTCATGGCTGAATGCTATGTTCCACGCCACAGAGTTTGCGTTGAAGGAGAATGGAGAACCTACTGCCCCATACAATAAAAAATCGGCTAAGCAGCAGCTTAGCCAATTTTTCTATCCCTTTGTACCTGATGCTATGTTAGAACCTTCAATAAAGTACTTTTGAAAGAAGAAGAATAACAGCACAACTGGAAGCAATACCATTACTGACATGGCCATTAAGTAATGCCATTGGGTTTGCACTGTACCTTTAAATGTTTGAAGTCCGATTTGCAGGGTGTATAAACTTTCATCATTTAAATAAAACAATGGCCCGAGCAGGTCATTCCATGCACCATTAAATGAGAAAATGGCTACTGTAATGAGAGCAGGCTTCGTAAGCGGAAGCATGATATGCCACCAGATTTGTAAATGGTTTGCTCCATCGAGCACTGCTGCTTCAATCAGTTCATTCGGTATGGTCATCATGAACTGGCGCAAAAGGAAAATGAAAAAAGCACTTCCCAAAAAGGCAGGAACGATTAGCGGCAAATATGTATTTACCCAGCCAAGCTTGGAAAATAAGATATATTGCGGAACCATCGTAACAAAACCGGGAATCAGCATCGTTGACAAAACAACCACAAATAACGAATTTCTTCCTTTAAAACGGATTTTTGCAAACGCATAGGCAACTAATGAGTTAACCAGCACACTGCCAACCATTCCGCAAAAAGCAATAATGAAAGTATTCATTGCCCAGCGTGTAAACGGAGCAGTCTTCCAGGCTTCCGCATAATTAGAAAAATGAAATTCACTTGGTATAAAAGTAGGCGGATACTGGGCAATCTCGGCGGGAGATTTTAAGGAGGTTGAAATCATCCACCATAGCGGCGAAAGGATCAAAACACTTCCTGCTAATAATACGGTAAAAACAATAGTCTGCTTAACTTTCTCTTTAAACTTTTTCGTTTCATAAACCTTTGGTGCGGCAGCCGTTCTCATTTATTGTCTCCCCCCTCGTAATGTACCCATTTTTTGCCCAGCTTCATATTGATTACGGTCAGAATCATGACTACTATAAAGAGAAGCCATGCCATCGCGGATGCATATCCCATGTCAAATACTTCAAATGCATTATTCCACATATGAAGGTTATAAAATAATAGTGAGTTTCCTGGTCCACCGCTTCCGTTTTCTGTCATAACGTAAGCTTCCTGGAAGATTTGGAATGAACCAATCGTACTTGTAAGCACATCAAAAAAGATGATCGGTGAAATCATTGGCAGTGTAATATAAAAGAATTTTTGCATCGCACCTGCCCCATCAAGTTCGGCAGCTTCATACATGGAGGAAGACACTCCCTGTAAACTTGCAAGGTAGAGAAGCATTCCTCCTCCAACACTCCACATTTTCATCAGGAGCAATGCAGGCTTCGTCCATTCCGGATCGAACAGCCAGGCGGGACCCTCAATGCCAAACCATCCAAGAAAAGTATTTACAAGTCCTGTCGAAGGACTCAACAGCTGCATCCACAAAAAATAAACTGCAACACCGGAGAGGATTGCCGGTAAATAATAAAGGGTACGGAAAAACTTCATCCCTTTTATCTTCTGATTTAACAGAACCGACAGGAAGATGGCTCCTGCAGTTGTAAGCGGAACTGAAAATAATACATAATAAAGAGTATTCCATAAAGAAGTTTTAAAAAGGTCATCAATTGTAAACATTCTTTTAAAATTATCAAGGCCGATAAAATTCATTTTTGAAGTAATATTATAGTCTGTAAAACTTGCAAATAAAGAAAATAAAAGCGGACCAAGCGTCAGTCCCAAGAAACCAATAATCCACGGACTGATGAATAGATAGCCAAAAATATTCTCCCTTGTTTGGCGGGACAGCCGCTTGCCAGCCGTTTTCTTTTTCTCTTTTTCGCCTGCAATGTCCGTCCCGCGGCGTGCTATCGTTGTATCATAAGATTTCAACCCCATACACCCCTCTTTTTGTTGTATTTTAAAGAGAGAAGGACGGTCCCTTCTCTCTTTCCTTTACTTTCTTTTCAGTTTTTCTACATCTTTTTCTGCTTCTTCAAGCGCTTTTTCAGGTGTGGTTTTCCCTAACAGCACATTGTCTATATGCGGATTGATCCGGCTTTGATAATCCGGGTACTCAACCGGAACCGGGAACAATTGTGTTTGTTCAAGGTTTTTCACGGAAGCTTCATAAACATATCTATCATCACCTTGTAGCTCTTCCACCGCAGCTTCTGCCGCTTCAATGTTTGCGACGTTATCAAAGTTTTCCATTGCCCAGTACTTCTGTGCTTCCGGACCTGTTAAATACTCAATAAATTTCATTGCTTCCTCAGGATGCTTGGCGCCTTTTGGAACTTCTGCCACGAAACCGCCGCCATCGCTCCAGTTGCCTGCCCCTTCTTCATAAGCAGGAATCGGGGCAACGCCGAAATTCATATCTTTCCCATAATCACGGATCTGCGTATAGAATGTACCGACATCGATCCACATCGCTACTTTGCCTGCGATGAACGGATTTGATTGTTCACTGCCAAACTCAGCTTCGAAGGATTGGACAGTTTTTTCACCAAGCCGTTCCTTCCAGCCTAGAAGCCATTCAAGAGCTTCTTTCTTTTCAGGAGTATTGATATATAATTCTCCATCTTTAATAAATCCTTTACCGCCGTCCGCACTTGTCATCCAGCTTGCAGCACCAATGCTGCCCCAAAGCGGATAAAAGCCTACACGTTCATAGCGGCTGCCGTCTTTAATATCAAGCTTTTCAGCATATTCCTCAAGCTCTGCCCACGTTGCAGGCGGATTTTCAGGATCAAGCCCCGCTTCTTTAAATGCGTCTTTATTATAAAATAGCAATCTCGTATCTGTGTTAAATGGAACAGCGTAAGGCTTGTCCTCATACATGACTGTTTCCCATAAATGCGGATAGAATTGGTCTTTAAATGAGTCATCCATATACTTGCTTAAATCTTCAACCTGCTCATTTTCCGCACGTTGTGCTACCGAATTGATATCATTGATAATAACATCCGCCGGGTTCCCGGCAGCAACGGATGCAAGGTTTTTAGTCCATATATCGCCCCATGGCAAATATGTATGCTTTACAAAAATCTCATCCTGTGACTGGTTAAAATCATCTATTATTTTTTCGATAATAGGTCTTCTTGTTTCAGAACCCCAGAAACTCCAAAAATCAACGATCACCTTGCCGTCTTTTGTTTTTTCTGCCTGTGCACTCTCTTCCCCAGAGCATCCCGCCAAGGTCCCTAAAAGCAGGATTGCTGAAATAATAAAGATAATTCCTTTTTTCATGATGCTCCCCCTATGAGATTTATATCTTTTGTTTTTAAGAAACTGCCTATACCTTTGCGCAAAGGAATTATTCTGGCCAGATATTAAAATAATTTATCAACAAGGATAGAAGTACCCCTGACATTCAGGTTTTAAACATTTTTTTGAAATTTTTCTCGGAATTTGTCAAGATATAGGAATTCAAGACAAAAAAAGACTCCTTATTGGAGTCAGATTAAGGAGTCATTTGAAGGCTTTCAGATATGGCTTTTAAGTATTGGAGGAAAAGGCCGCTTTTTTCAGATGAAACTTTGTACATCTCTTCGCTTGCCATTGGTCTGATAAATACTTCGCCATCCTCTTCCCAGATTTTAAGTTTGAGCGGCTCTTTGCCTTTTAACATGATTTGTACATCATACAGCGGTTTGGATGAGAGGACTGCATCTGCCGGCTTTGCTGAGTCAATAGCATTTCTCACTGTATTTGCCCATTTTTCATCTTGTACAATCGCTGATTTTGCTGAATCAGTTCGGCCTGCTGAAAAAGTCTTTTCTGATTCCGATAAAGAAATAGCTGTCTGGATAATAATACTATTGCCTATTCCTTCCATGGATTCGCTATTATTGCCATGTGTCATGTCAACCTCAGAATAAATGATGAAAGCAAAAAGGACACAGGCAGCCAATGCAGCGGCAGCAGTTAGAAAGCGTGGGAAGATGTATCTCTTCACAGCTGGTTTTCTTTCTATTTCGTTGATTATTTTTCGGAAGCTCTCTTGTTTTTGTTTTTGCGGCCGTGGGATCCGGTTTAATTCACTGAATGAATTATCGAATCCGGATGAGTTCTTCATGGATCTCCCCCCTTTTCTCAAGTTCTTTTTTTAGCGCGGCGAGTGCACGGGAAGTGGTGATTTTTACTTTATTCTCATTCCAATTCAAAATTTCGGATGTTTCCTTAATGGAAAACTCCTTTATTTTTCTTAAAATTAGCACTTCTTGATAGCTTAATTTCAAATGACGGATTGCTTCATATAAGAGTGCTGCTTTTTCTCCCTTAATAATAATTTCCGTGGGAGTTTCTTGATCTGAAGGCAATTGGAATTTCTCAATAGAAAAAAATTTAAACCTGTTTTTCTTGCGCAAATAATCAATGGCAACATTTCTGGATATCCGTACAAGCCATGTAAAGATTTGAGACTCCCCATTAAATTGGTTCATATATTTAAAGGCTTTAATAAAGGTATCCTGGGTTAAATCTTCTGCAACCTCTTTATCATTTACGAGAAGAAATATGTATCCATAAATACGATCGCTATATTCATTGTACATTTCTTCAAATGCTTCTGCGGAAATTCTCTCCATTAGTGGCGCCCCCTCGCATATTATTAGACGAATCAGATGAAAAAAAGAAACACTATTTTTCCAATTTTCAAGCAGAGGTTCCAGGCCTCTCTTATTGGTACATCTGCATTTATGTCATAAAATGCAAACTTTAATCAATATACCTATTTTTCAATTATTCTTTAGTCATATTGCTTCATTTTTCGATTAAAACGCAAAACAAGATTAATGGACTGAAACATTTCGATAAGGAGCAAAAATAAGAAAATATCGTAGAAGTTACACTGCATCTTGCCTATATTTTTAATTATTTTTGGCTTAAATCCCCTTCATGCTAAATGGTAAGCTAATCCTGGCCGCCCCTCTTTTTATTCATTTTACCATTCACAAAAAATACTGCCTCCCCCCATTTCCTTATTTTTTCCAAGTAATTTATCAAATTCTAAATGTATTTTTTTAAATGGTTCCTTTACTCCACTCAGCGCTTATAATAATTGGAGCTTTTGGACTGTAACTTTTTGCCGGTCCTGCAACCTTCTCTCTATTTTACAAAACCCCTGCATTTTTCTTTTTCTTTCGACAACCTTCCCCCTTATTAATTCGCTAAAGTACTTGTGTAGGAAAGTTTTCCCATTTCCGTCATTACCTTATGGGGGTGATTGTTTTCTGAGTCAAAGAGTTGTCTTTCCGAATATTTGATTAAACCAAATGAGGAGGTAATTTTTTGAAAAAAAGAAAAAGAATCGCTTTAAACAAGTTCCTCTATATTATGTTGACAGCATTTTTAATTCTACCGCTGATGTTACCAGGCATGGGATCTGCTGAAAGCAAGAGCTCCCCTCATACATCAGTTAAGAAGGCTTCACTTGAGACAGCAAAAAATAAAATAAACAGCTCATTGATGAAACAATTCGATAAAGAGGATAAAGTAACATACTTAATCAAGTTTAAAGAACAAGCTGATACAGCCGAAGCAGCCAAGAAGGCTGAAAAAGAGGCAAAATCACAAAAGCTAACTGCCTCCAAGTCAAAGTACATGAAACGATCTGCAGTCCTATCCTCACTACGATCCACAGCTATAGAAACTCAAGGTCATGTCACGGATTTCCTTCAAAAGCAGGAAAAAACCGGCAAGGCGAAAAATGTTCAATCCTTCTACATTGTCAATGCCATGGCTGTTACATCTTCAAAGGATGTAATGGAACAAATTGCGACATTCCCTGAAGTAGAAAAAATTCTTCCAAACGAGACAAGACAGCTTCATAAGCCAATAAAAGAAGCGGAGAAAGCTCTCCAGACGCAAGCAGAAACAAACTCTGTAGAGTGGAATATTGACCGTGTTGGCGCTCCTGCCGTCTGGGAAATGGGTATCGACGGTTCGGGTACTGTCGTTGCTTCCATTGATACAGGCGTTCAGTGGAACCATCCGGCATTAAAAGAAAAATACCGCGGCTATAATGCAGCAGAACCGGATTCTCCATCTCATGAATACAACTGGTTCGATGCTACTGCCGGGCAAACAGCTCCCTATGATGATCAAGGACACGGAACCCATGTAACTGGTACTATGGTTGGTTCGGAACCAAACGGCGCCAATCAGGTTGGAGTCGCTCCCGGTGCAAAATGGATTGCAGTAAAAGCATTCACTGCATCCGGTGGAACTGACGTAGACCTGCTGGAAGCTGGCGAATGGATTTTAGCTCCGAAAGATGCTGAAGGGAATCCTCATCCGGAAAAGGCGCCAGACGTTGTCAACAACTCATGGGGCGGCGGACCCGGGCTTGATGAATGGTATCGCCCTATGGTGCAGGCATGGCGTGCAGCTGAAATTTTCCCTGAGTTTTCTGCGGGCAACACAACATTATTTAATCCGGGAGGACCGGGATCTGTTGCAACACCAGCTAACTACCCAGAATCATTCGCAACTGGTGCGACTGATATTAACAATGGTTTAGCAAGCTTCTCACTGCAGGGACCATCTCCATACGAAGAAATTAAGCCTGATGTATCTGCACCTGGAGTCAACATTCGTTCCTCTGTCCCTGGCAGCGGATATGAAGGGGGCTGGAACGGAACATCCATGGCAGGCCCGCACGTTTCTGCGGTTGCTGCATTGCTGCGCCAAGTTGATTCAAGTCTGACTGTTGAAGAGATGGAGGAAATTTTATTAACTACCTCTACTCCGTTAACAAATGGTACTTATCCTGAGACTCCAAACAACGGCTTTGGATATGGCTTAGTCAATGCTTTTGATGCTGTTTCTTCCGTCCTGACTGGCCTTGGTAAAATTAAAGGGCAGGTAGCTAAAGAGGGAGACGACACTGAAGCTCCTGAAGTCAATCATGAAGCACCTCAGGAAACATATGCAGGAATGGATCTTGTACTGGATTTATCTGCAACAGATAATGTAAGCGTCACAAGAGTGGATCTTGAATACTTAAAAGCTGACGGCAGCTGGGGAACAGTTGAGGCCGAACGAACAGCTGGAGACTATAAAGATGGCACATACCAGGCAATTATTCCTGGTTCAGATATTGCTGAGCCTTCGGTGACATATAAGTGGAAAGTAATTGATTTCGGCGGAAATCTAACCGAAACAGATTCATATGAAGTAGCTGTTAGACCGGGCATCAGCATCGGCTACTCTCAGGATTTTGAATCGCAGCCTGTAGGGTGGACTTCATATGGTCCTGAAAACAGCTGGGAATGGGGTGTGCCTGCTTCCGGTCCTGGAAATGCAGCTTCAGGCGAGAAAGTATATGCAACAAACCTTGCCGGAACTTATGCGAACAGAGCCAATATGAACCTGCAAATGCCGCCGATTGACTTGCCGGAGGGCAATGCCTATCTTCAATTCAAACAATGGCATGAGCTTGAGAACCGTTATGATTATGGCCATGTCTTTGTTTCAACAGATATGGAGAACTGGGAACAGGTTCTTAGAGTCAATGGCACTACAGCAGAATGGATTGATGGAGAAGTGGATTTAAGTGCTTATGCAGGACAAAGAATCTATGTAGCCTTCAATGTCACTACAGATGGTTCTGTGTTAAAGCAAGGATGGTACCTGGATGATGTCCAGTTATCTGACGCATCGATCGAACCAGCCGGCAAAGCTCAGCTGGGCGTTGAGAAGGAAGAAGCTTCAGCTGAACTAAAGAAAGAAGCAGTGAACCCTGACAAAATTGCTCCTAAAAAGAACGCTCCTGCAAAGGATGAAGCTAATCAGCAGCAGCCTGCCCCTTCCGTTTTACCTTTAAATGCAGAAGTAAGCGTACTGGAATCAGGCAGATCTGTGTTTACCACCCCGCAGGATGGATCATATGATTTCGTTCACGCTTCAGGGGAATTCACTGTTCAGGCAGAAGCTTACGGATTCCGTTCACAGACTCAAAGCGTTAATATTCCTCAAGACGGTGAAGTTACTGCAAACTTTATTTTAGAAGAAATTCCAAAGGGAACAGTAACCGGTGTAGTTACGAATGAAGTCACTGGCGAACCTGTAGCGGGTGCCACTCTTCTGCTAATAGAAGATGCTGCCGTTCAGCCTGTCACCACAAATGAAAACGGAGAATATACGGTTACAGCCTTTGAAGGCACATATACATTAAAAACGATGGCTCCTTCCTTCTATAGCAAAGAGCAAAGTATTACAATTGAGGGCGAATCTTCAGAGGAACTTAACATTGTCCTAAAGCCATTTATTGGGTATCCAGGTGAAATTGGCTATGACGACGGAACAGCTGAAAATGCACGAGCATTCTATGATGCCGGCAATGGCTGGGCTGTTAAAATGTCCCTGGCTTCGGGCCATGATCGTGCGATGGTAACCGGCGGATTATTCCGTTTCTGGGATACATCCTGGCCAAATCCAGGCGGTACTGATTTCAAGGTGGAAGTCTATGATGCAAGCGGTCCAGATGGCACACCTGGCAAAAAGCTCGCAGGTCCATTTGACGCCGCTGCGTTAAGAAACGGAGAATGGACACATGTTGACCTAAGTGAGGAAGGCATCCTGGTAAACGGGGACTTCTACATGGTGTATATCCAATCAGCACCAAATCCAAACGAGCCAGGACTAGGAACAGATGAAGACGGCGACAATGCAGGACGCAGCTGGCAAATGGTTGGCGGAGCATGGTCACCTTCACCTGAGGATGAAGGTAACTATATGATTCGAGCAACCGTGAACTATGAAGTAACTGCACCTGTGATCACCTCTCCTGCTGACGGAACGTTCACAAACCAGGACACCGCTACTATTGAAGGTACCTCCGCTCCAACAACAACTGTCAATATATTCAATAACGGAGAGGGAATCTCTTCAGCAGAAACAACAGATGAAGGGACATTCTCAGCGGAAATTTCACTAGCTGAAGGAGAAAATATCCTTACTGCCAAAGCATCGACTGAAGCTGGTTCAACGGATGCTTCCGAGCCTTTAAAAGTAATATTTGATCAGACTAAACCGGAATTGGCCATTACAAGTCCTGCTGATGAAACAAAAACAAACAAAGAAACAGTGACAGTTGAAGGAAATGTTTCGGATGAAAACCTTGACTGGGTTAAAGTAAATGGCCAAACTGCACAGGTTGCAGACGGCAAATATTCTCTCCGCATCCTATTGGATGAAGGTGAAAATGTCATCACCGTTACAGCAAAGGATAAAGCGGAAAATACTGAGGAAAAAACAGTCACCATTGATGCTAAATACACTGCCCCAGAGATTGGAAATCTTCTGCCTTCAGAAGACAAAGAAATTAAGAAGGGTGAATCTGTAAAAATTGAATTTGACAGCGAACCAGGATTAACGGCTGTCTTTGCCATCAGAATGCCGTTAACCAATGCACAGCTGACTAACGCTATCGATCTTCCAATGAAGGAAGAATCTCCTGGCCATTATGTCGGCTACTACACAGCCACATCGAATGTAAAGGCGCCTGGAGCAGAAATTGAAGTGAAAGCAACGGATGATTACGGCAATGAAACAAGAAAGACTGCTGACGGAAAGCTTTGGATTAACGAGAAAAAGAAGAAGAATAAAGGCAATTAAAAAAAAGGCTGGCCCAGCTTCATTTGGGCCTGCCTTTTCGAATTATAAATCTGTCAGCTCTTTCTTTTCCTTCAGTAATTCTTTAAATTTTTGATCAAGCTCCAAATATTTAGGTTCTCCTGGAGAAAGCAGGCTCAGCTCTCCCAGTATTGCGGTAATCCGATTTTCAATAACCATCATTTCTTCTTTCCTGTTATCTCCATTTTCAAGGAGGGTGGCCTTCTTTGATTTTGTACCAAATTCCCTAAGCCCCATTTCATACCTTGCGATTCTATTATTTTCAAAGACAAGCATTTTGCTGCTTAACTTCTCCATAAAATATCGATCATGCGAAATGATAATAAGTGTACCTGTAAAATCCTTCAGCGTCTTTTCAAACTGCTCCCTGCTTGGCAAATCCAAATGATTCGTCGGTTCATCCAAGATGAGGACATCATACTCTCTTAAAAGCATATCTGTGAGCTTGATTCTTATGCGTTCCCCCATGCTCAGGTTCTCAATGGGCTGGTTGATCTTCGCTTCTTTCAATCCCAAATTTGCTAAAAGAGTCCTTGCCCTGAATATGGTTTCACGGTCTGTAAGATTAAGGGCTTCAACCGCATTCTTTGCCAAAGGAAGATCACTTACATCCTGGCTTAAGTAGGCAATCTTTATAGTGTCACTTCTCCAAAGCTCTCCCTCAGATACCGGAATTTCATTCAGGAGCATTCGGATAAAAGTAGTTTTACCTGCCCCATTTCCTCCTAGAATACCGATTTTTTCACCATGTTTTATATAAAAGTGGCTATCCTTGAAAAGGACTCTGTCTCCGAATCTTTTCGATAAGTTTTTCGCTTCAATAATCCTCTTTCCTCTTTTCCCAGAGGAGTCAAATTGAAAATGTACTTTTGCCTCTCCTTCTGGTTTGTCGATTTTGTTCTTTTCAAGCTCCTGCTCAAGTCTCTTCATTTTGGATTTAATCTGCTGGTCCATTCTCTTTGCCTTTACACGGTTATATTCCTTAAAGCCAATTTGCCTATTTTCCGAGGGGCTTCCGCCTTTCGTTGATTCCCGGTGGGCTTTCTCAGACCATTTTTTCAAGTTGGCCATTTGGTTTTCAATTCGCTCAATATCCCGCTGCTGCGTGTTGTATTGATGAAGCTGATCTTCATAATTCTTCTCTTTTTGTTCTCGATATGAAGTGTAATTTCCGTCGTAAATAGAAAGAGTGCCATTCTGCAGTTCAAAGATTTGCTGTGCTGTCTCATCAAGAAAATAGCGGTCATGTGATATCAGCAGAACAGGCCCGCTGAAGGCGTGGATTTGGTTTATAAGCCATTCAATCCCCTTTATATCCAAATGGTTGGTCGGTTCATCCAAAATCAGCATATCTGGCTTGGAAGTCCAAATCTTTGCTAAAGACAGTTTCAGCCTTTCACCGCCGCTCAATGATTTAAGCCTTTCCTGCCCCCACTCCTGGATTTTCGACAAACCCAGCTTGCTCGCCTGATAAAGCATGTCTTTATCCAGAATCGTTTCAAATTCCTGAAACTCACCGACCGAATAGTCTGCTGATTGATGAAGGTAACCGATTCTGAATGGTTCTTTCATCCGCTCGATTGACCCTTTATCCGCCTCGATGCTTCCGAATAAGATATTGGCCAAAGTGGTTTTTCCAGTTCCATTCAAACCAACAAGGCCGATACGATCCCGCTGAAAGATATCAAATTTCAGATTGGAAAACACTGTTTTATCAGCATACAATTTTTCTATTCCTCTCGCCTTAAGAACAGGCAAATGCAAATTTCTATTGTGCTTATCCGTGTTTAAACGC
This sequence comes from Cytobacillus sp. C11.1, assembly GCF_058145115.1. NCBI lineage: Bacteria > Bacillati > Bacillota > Bacilli > Caryophanales > Bacillaceae > Cytobacillus > Cytobacillus sp. C11.1. Next base: position 4,591,384 of record NZ_CM176935.1, read on the forward strand.
TTATTTTCACCCATAAAAAAACCTCCCCGATACCCGGAGAGGATTGTGCACCCATCTTTAGAATGGTGCAAACATAAAAAAACGCGCCTAAACAAACATTAATCCGCCAATAACCATAAAGATTATCCTTTATACCGATAAAAGGGGTGATTAAAAAAGGGCACACTAATCCTATGTTCTCCGGGTTAAGCTTTTTAAAATTTAAAAAGATACCAGAAAAAATAAGATTAGAACTTCATGCCCCTGAATCATCCCTTTCAAACTATTTGATTGTAGTATAAATTTAAGTGGCTATTTTTGTCAATAGGCTTTTTACAAGGTTGTGAACATGTGTGGCCGTTCAGCTTCCAGGGTTGATTAGTCAATACGGATATGCTTGTTAGTCAGTTCTTTAAGCATATTTAAGACAGTTGCACGCTCTTCCTGATTAAATCCGCTAACCCACTCTGACACTAGTTTATACTCCTTTTGATGCATATCACGCTGCAGTCCGCCCTCTAATATGGAATAAATCTCTCGCATCGTATTTTCTCGATCCTGCGTTTTAAACTCAGCCATGTCAGCCAACCTCCCATTTAGAATTAGATGTTATTCATTTCCCCAATTTGAGTGGTTGGAAACACAGATGGGAGGCTGGTTAGAAATTTAAGAGCTGGAATGATACCTGATCGGGAACTCGCGGTTCTACCCATTTTGTGCGCGGGTCCATGCTTTCAAGCTCGGTTTTTCCTCCTATACGCGCAAGCTGAACCTTTATGCAGCCCTCACTCCCCAGCCCCAAAATATGTATCCCTAAATAAAAGAAAAGCAGGCAGACCCTGCTTTTCTTTTACTCTATTACCACTTAAAGCAAGCAGCGCCTACGATAATAAGCAGGATAAATAGAACAACGATTAATGCAAAGCCGCAGCCATATCCAGCTCCACCTACAGGGTAGCCGCATCCGCCGTATCCATAGCCGTACATAAACTCCCCTCCTTTACCAGGAAAATCTGTCTCTGATATTTTTTAATATCCGTATCCACCGTAACCCCAAGAAGCACCGATGATAATGAGCAAAATAAACAATACAACTAGAAGGGCGAAACCTCCGCCGTATCCGCATCCGTCTGACATAGTCAATTACCTCCTTTGTTTGATTCAATATATCCTATTCAATTCACCCAATTTGTGCGATAGACGAATACACAGTTTTTACCCGGCAAAAAGAAGCCTCTCCAGGAGAGGCTTCTTTTTGTCCTTGATATAACAGCTTTTTTAATCTACTCTTTAAGAAAAAATAGGCATATTCATTATTTTTCATCTGTTTTTTTTGCTTTAGTTGCTACGTGATTACTAACTGTTAATTCTTCTGTCAGCTGGTCAAGACTTTGGCGGACGTTCCCTTTGCCTGAAAAGTTCTGCAGAAGTTCCTTAACATCTATTCCAGATGAAGCTTTCAGGCTTTCCTGCATGGTGGACATCAGATTGGTAGCATAGCCGGTCACCTTGTTGGCACCGCCATTTTTTCCGTCACTGCCCGTATCGACGACCGTAATTTTATCAATATTAGTTAATGGGCTCGCAAGCTGTTTCGCATATTCTGGAAGCATTTTGATGACCATATCCATAATCGCTGCCTGCCCATACTGTTCAAATGCTTCGGCAATTTTCCGTTTGGCTTCTGCCTCTGCAAGACCTTTGAGACGGATGATTTCTGCTTCTGTTTCACCTTGTGCACGCTCGGAATCCGCCTTCGCTAAACCATCTGCCCTTACACGTTCAGCTTCAGCTCTGGCCTGCGATTCGATTCGATACTGGTTGGCATCGGCTTCTGCAATTTGTTTCTTCTTTTCTGCCTCAGCTGCCTGTTCAACTGCGTATCGATCCGCGTCAGCCTTTTTCTTTACTTCGGAATCATACTGTCGTTCTCTTCTTAAAATTTCTTTTTCTTCAAGCTCGATTTGTTTTTGGCGCTCAATGATACGGATTTGCATTTCATGCTCAGTTACTTCCTGCTTGGCACGGGCAGTTTCCAGATCATACGCTTGATCGGCACGAGCCTTGGCGATGTCCTGGTCCCTTCTATAGTCAGCCATTTTCATTTGATTTTCTTTCTCTGCTTCTGCTATTTCCGTTGCTCTTTCAAGCTCGGCTTTTTTTGCATCTTTATCCGCTTCAGCCCGCTTAATCCGGGTTTCCTTTTCAGCTTCTGCAGTTGCAATATCGGCATCCCGTTTAACCTGGGCAATTCTTGGCCTTCCAAGTGAATCCAGATAGCCATTTTTATCACGGACATCCTTAATCGTAAAAGAAACAATAATCAGACCCATCTTGGCCAAATCCTGTGAAGCAACCCTCTGGACCTCCTGGGAAAATTTATCGCGGTTCTTGTATATTTCTTCTACGGTCATAGAACCAAGAATTGATCTTAAATGGCCTTCGAGAACTTCCTTCGCTTCATTCTCGCGGTCTTCTTTTGACTTGCCGAGGAATTGTTCTGCGGCGGTGGCAATTTCTCCGATGCTTCCGCCTATTTTAATAATCGCTGTTCCGTCAGCCATAACTGGAACTCCCTGCTCGGTATATACCTCCGGAGTTGTTACCTCCAGTTTGCTTGATAGCAGACTTAACGGCTCTGCCTGCTGGAATACAGGCAGGACAAAGGCTCCTCCTCCCCTGATTATTTTTATTTTGTTACCCGATTCATCAATATGGACATTTTTGCTGCCCAAGTAGCTGCCTGTTACAATTAAAGCTTCATCCGGTCCAGCTGTCCGGTACTTTGTGATGAATACACCCAATAATGCTATCAAAAAAAACGCGGCAATGCCGACAATGATCCCCACCATTATCATTTTGTTTCCTCCTATCTATAATTGTTCATGTTCCATAACTTGTATGACCCCATTGTTCACATCGACAATCAGTACTTTTTTTCCTTCTGCAATAAAAGTATTTTCATAGCTTTCAGCCGGTTTCGATATTCTTCCGCTAATATTCTCAATCATAACTTCGCCGAAACCGTTTTCTGGTATGGGAATTAAAACAGAACCTACCCTTCCCCTTAATGATTCCTCCGTATAGACAAGAGATTCCTCAGCTGAAGACAAAGGAACCAGGACAAAAACATTAAGCAGTGTGTCCAAAATCAAAGCAATCGCGATTCCTATCATAATGATAACCAGGCTACTAAGGGAAGTCAGCATTTCCAAAATATAACCTGCAGCTGAAGTAAACGTGATAAAGGCAAGGATCAGCACCGGATTTAGAAAGCTCGTTGCCTCGCCAATCCCCTCGGCCATATCGCCAAAAAAGATATACAAAATAATTAAAATTCCTGAAAAAATAAGTGTGTAGAGATAAATGGTTTGAATAGGCCATCCGATTAATTCCATAGGCAAGCATCCTTATCCATATGTTTTATTGGCGGCAAACCGCATTCTTTCCTGCATCGCTTTAAAGATGTTAAACGCCATCCCCCTTTTCCTGTTAATTCTATTACTGGGATAATTTATATACGTGTGATGACTTTAAAATGTTTCATTTTTCTGGAATATCTATGCATATATAATAGCTTCTAGTAAGAACTCCAAATTTGTGTTTTATATAGCTTGTCTATCTTTTAGCCCATTTTTGTCATTTTCTTTTCCCCTCCTGCATAACTTATTCAGGGATAAAAAAACCAATTTTATAGGATTAAATGCTGAGAATTGGTGGAATAGAGATATATATTTAATTAGCGGAGGGATAGGGAATATGACAAGATCTGATCTTCACATAGAAAAGCCAAGAAGTAATTTTTTGATGGTGTCAATTATCCTATTGGGCAGTTTATTCACACTCTTTACAGCACTTTATTTTTATTCCCAAAGCCTTATAACCATTGAAGCGCCAAAGAAGGACCTTGGACAGAAAATCGTCATTCAGCTTCCTTCTGGAAAAAGCGTCTTTACATATGAAAATCTGATTGTAAAAGAAGAAGGAAAGCTTTTTTACAAAGGGGAAAGAAATACACTGGACCTGACTGGTGGTATTATTGTTTATGAGGAATGGGAATAACGAACTTAAAATAAAAGCTCTGCCTAAAAAAAGAGGCAGAGCTTTTTTAGCAATTTAGTAGTAATACCCTCCATATGGATAATATGGATATGGTGGATAGTAATATGGATATGGCGGGTAGTAAAATGGACTTGCCAAGGCACCAAGGGCTAGCCCTCCCAGCAATCCTCCAACGAACGGTCCTCCAAATCCAAAGCCAAATGGCCTGCCAAATCCGAAACCTGGCCTTCCAAACCCGAACGGCCTGATTCTTTGATCTGTATGCATAAACTCTGGTGGCATATGATTCATTCTTTTATCCTCCTCAAGTGGAATTATGATAAAAACACCCACTAAATCATATGCAATTTTCCAGAATGGGAATGGGTTATTGCCCGATAGAGTAAAAAAAAGAGGAGGAAAGCTCCCTTCTTCCTTTTTAAATTATTAGATGTGAACTCCTAAAGCAAGCTGTGCGTACCGGGACATTCTTTCTTTCGTCCATGGCGGACTCCAGACAATATCCACATCAACTGTGTTGATTTCTTCTATATTCTCCAGGATACTTGCTTTCACGCCTGCCATGATTTGCCCTGCCAGCGGACAGCCCATAGAAGTCATCGTCATAACAATTTGCGCATTGTCTTCTTCAATTTTCACTTCATAAATTAAGCCGAGGTTTACAATATCTATTCCAAGTTCAGGGTCGATAACCTCTTCTAATGCTTCGAAAACCTTATCTTTAAGCAGAGAGCTCATAATCTGATACCTCCATTTGGATTATTAATGAGATTTATTCTCATTATAAAAACTCAAGAGGCATTTTGAAGTGAGGAGCATCACACTCAGGAGAAAATCTGCATTTTTCACTATCTTAAAGAGCGTTTTTGCGAAATGAATATTTTGTGTGATCCACCTTGACGTGTGGCAGATTTGTATGTGCACACGAGTTTTGAGCTTTGATTTGCGGATTTTATTTTACATATAGCTTAAATTTATTAACCAATTTTTTATGTATAGCTCTGATTGATTTAAAGACAGGATTTTCAGCTATGACAGATTTATGAGGGCTTCAAAGCTCCTGCCAAAGAAAAAAACCGGCTATCCTATGAGATGAGGGTCAGCCGGCTAAATACTAAGGTTTTATTTTACCTTCGGGAAGCCAAATCCTGATGCATAGTCATCACCTGCTGCAGCACCGCTTCCGCCTTTTATATCGTTTAACTTTGCACGGTTTTGGAGTTCAGTGCGAAGCTGAGTGTTGCTCATATTAGTATTGGATGCCCAGATTTTTGCAGCAAGCCCGGAAACGTGTGGAGTAGCCATAGAAGTTCCGCTGATCGTATTATAGGATCCGTTATACCAGGTTGATTCGATGGCACGTCCTGGAGCAGAGACTTCCACATCCCGTTCCTGGATGACATAGTCGCCATCTGTAAGAGGGTTGCCCCGTGAAGAGAAATCCGCCACCCGGTATGTACCGTTTACCTGAACATCTTCGAGCGCGGCTACTGCAATCGCATTTGTCAGTGCCCCCGGATAGCCAATTGTATTGCTGCCAGGACCACTGTTTCCTGCTGCGGCTACGACCAGGACACCTTTGCCGTAAGCATAGTCAACGGCGCTTGCAATCATGGAATCTTTACTGCTGGATCCCAGCGACATTGATATGATTACCTTCGAACCTGTCCGTTCTGCTTCGTCAGCAGCATGCCTGATAGCACCGGCAATATCATCCGAATAGCCTGATCCGCGGTCATTCAATACCTTATAAGCCCAAAGGTCTGCATCCGGTGCAACGCCATAAACACCCTGGCCATTCGCTCCGCCATGTGCGAGCACCGTACCCGCCACATGTGTTCCATGGCCATTCTTATCATTGCAGGAGCCGTTTACAAGCGGGTTCTTTCTTTGTGTGAAATCCTTGCATTGCTCGTCGCTTCCCGCCAAATCGGCATGCCCGGTATATACACCTGTATCAAGGACTGCCACTTTTATGCCATTTCCGCCGGAAGTGGCCTGGATGCTGCTGTCATTATAAATCGCTTCAATTCCCCACGGTGTTTCATCAGATGGAGCTGCTTCAGTCCCAGTTCCTGGTTTGGCATCGATTGTATGTTCCGGAACAAGCTGGATTTTTAGATTTTTATTTTTTAGCAATGCTTGATATTGCTTGCTGTTCACATTGGTTGTAAAGCCTGTTTCGCCAAAGTCCCACCTGGCTTCATATTGGGTTTTCAGTTTGTTTTTTTCAGCGGAAGGGCCCTGAATCCAAACACGGTAATCCTCCTTTGCCTCCGGGGACTGACCAAATGCACCGGCTGAAAACATAGATAATCCCATTGTCATACTAAGCAAGGCTGCTCCCAAAACTCTTTTTTTCTTCATTCCTTCTCTCCTCTCAATTTGTAAGATTTCCGTCTCACGTGCTGTATGTTAAGTATATTTAAAATATTCAGAAAACATCAATAAGCCATTCTATTTATTTCATATCAATAGAACTACGCCCAAATAACTACCTGCTTAAAAAGTATCAGGCCAAAGGATTCAATTACACGAAGAATCTATTTTAGAGAGACGAATATTTGACAAGTTGTTTTCGTATCCTTTAAGATGAGCAAAAAATTGCGAGGAGAAATGACTGTGAAGGTAATGAAAAATGCTTTTTTTACAGCTTTGGCAACAGTTATCTCATTTTTCGGCATAAAAAAAATTGCCAGCTCTACTCATAAAATTAAAAAAATTGGTCATCGGGGTGCAGCCGGGTATTGTCCTGAAAATACTTTCCCTTCATATGACCGTGCACTTGAAATGGGTGCGGACTATCTTGAAATAGATGTCCAATTGAGCAAGGATGGAAAACTTGTCGTAATTCATGATACGCTGGTAGACCGTACAACCGACCATAAAGGGAAGGTCTCAGATTATACCTTTGATGAGCTGAGGAAGATGGATGCAGGAAGCTGGTTTTCTCAAAAATACCGCGGTGCTTCCATTCCCTCGTTTGAAGAGGTTTTGGATGCATATGCCGATCAGGTAGGGTTATTAATTGAATTGAAAAAGCCATCAATATACCCGGGAATTGAGGAACTTATAGCAAAGGAACTAAAGAAACGCAGCCTTCATCTCAAAGGAGGAGATCATATTATCGTTCAATCATTTGAAACCCAGTCCATGGAAAAATTTCATGAGCTGCTCCCTGAAGTGCCGGTCGGCATCCTGATTAATTATCCGCCCGACAAAATTGGAATTAAAAAGTTAGCGAAATTTGCGAGTTATGTAAATCCAAAGTGGACTGTGGTAAATAAGCGTGTGATCAATCTCATCCATTCAAATGGCATGAAGGCAGTATCCTGGACTGTCAGATCGAAAAGAGAAGCTGAGAAATTAAAGCATTATCCTTTGGATGGAATTGTTGCTGACTATTTGGATCTTATTGAATAAAACAAAGGAGCAGACCTAAAGGCCTGCTCCTTTGTTCATATAACTCCTTGCTGCCTCCCCGAATCCTGTAAAAGCTTAAGTGTCTCCAAGTCGCTTTCCGCCGCAAGCTTAAACGGTTTTTTATAAGATTCCGGCCCTTTACCTGTGATAAAGATCCAATCATTCTTTTTCGCTTGCTGCCATGCTTTTTGAATGGCCAATGTCCGGTCGGCAATGACCTGTCCCTTGCCGTTTCCGAATTGTTCATTCAGCCTATGCAAATCACTGATCATCTTTTCCTCTGTTTCATCGTTTAAATCATCAGCAGTTAAATAAAATTGGCTGCTGTATCTTGCTGAAACCTTAATCATTTCTTCCCGCTTGGATTGGTCCCTGCCCCCGCGGAAGCCGTAAATATGAAAAATTCTTTCAGCTCCCTGCTGCCTTGCTGTTTCCAGACAGTACTCAAACGCATCCTTCGTATGGGCATAATCAACAACAAATTTTGCGCCGGTTGGATGTGTAATCGTTTCAAATCGTCCAGGTATTCCTGGAAAAGACGCAAGGGCTTTAATCATCTCATCGGATTCAATCCCCATATCCATGCCCGTTAAGAAAGCCATAGCGGCATTATAGACATTATGGTAACCAGGGAGAGGAAATTTGATTTTATAACGTCTATCATCCATTTTTAAAGTGAAAACTGTTTGGCCATTCAACTGTACGTCCTCAATGGAACAGCACTTATCATTTCCAAGCATAATTAATGGGACTTTCTCTATCTTCAGGTCTTCTGCCATTTTTTCTCCCCATGAATTATAAAGATTAACAACAGCTTTTCCCTCAGCTTTTAAAAGGGAAAAAATCTTTTTCTTATCATTAAAATAACTGTCCATATTTTTATGATAATCAAGGTGGTCATGTGCAAGATTTGTAAAAAGCCCATAGTCAATTTCCAGGCCTTCAGTTCTAGATTGTTCAAGTGCATGAGAGGAAATTTCCATCACAACAAATTCATCCATGCTTTTGCTTAGCATTTTTTGGATCTGTAAAGCGTCCGGCGTTGTATTCGTGGGCTTGTACACTTCATTATTAATCACATATGAAACAGTCCCAAGCAAAGAGCATGTCCGGCCGGCAGTCTCCAATATGTGCTTTAGTATATATGAGGTGGTTGTTTTGCCATTTGTTCCTGTAATGCCTACTATTTTATGTTCTCTTGATGGGTGGCCATAAAAACAGCTTGCAAGCTTTCCCAAACTTGTCCTGCTGTCTGCCACTCTTATATATGGAATATCTAATTGCAGATCCTCTTCCCCTACTACAGCAGCTGCGCCATTATGGACTGCTTGTTCGATAAATGAATGGCCGTCAGCCTGGAACCCTTTGATCGCTACAAACAAGCTCCCTTTCCCCACATGGCGTGAGTCCATTTCAATCTCTGTAATTTCCGGATCATTCGTAAATAAATCCATCTCCCCGCTATCCTTTAGGCATTTAATAACCTGGGATAATCTCATATTTCTGTCTCCTTTTATGTTTAAACTTCAGATTTTCTGTGTATAAGTCTAGAATCGTTATCTTTTATTTTCCCTCTTTTACAGGAAATATGCCCTCATAATAGAGAGAAATAACGGAGGAGTGCAAAATCGTTAAAACATCCTAGGCTTAAGGATAAATATGGGTGAACGGCTTTAAAAAATAAGCGATTCACCCTATTGAAATTATTGTTTATCCATATATTTACGCTATGGATAAAGGCCGCTTTGCAAACTGGGATAAATATTTTACATTTAATCTGCTGTGCTGGGAAATCAGATAGGCATCTCTTGTCGCACCTATTTTTCTTAATGTGTTTAGGGCCCTTATCATTCCCGCTTCTGTTTCCATTCCAATCCCATTTCCATAGAACATACCCCCGCCCAGATACACAGTATTCTCTCCCATCCAAACAGGGTGGTCATAATCAGGGTTATAAAAATAAACCACATCACCAGGGATAAAGTTTCTTCCTTTTTTTGTAATGATAGACAGATCGTGATCATAATTCCAGTCCCATACAAGAAGGCCCTGGAAAAGGGTGTTGAAACGGCTGACAGAAATGGAATCCAATACTGCTTTATAAAAAATCAGCACAATAGCTGTTGTACATTCAAAAGCATATTCCCTGCCGTTAGTAAACACATCCATGATGGCATCGGACGGCATTACCGAAGGATTAAGAAGATATCCATATTTTGTTCTTCTCCAAATGCGCGGATTAAAACGGGATGTGGCAAAGGGTGCAAATTCAATGGGACTTGCATGCAGCTGCCTTGCTGCTTTGATGATATTCTCCCTTAAGAGGATATCGAACAGCAATTCATGCATCGAATCATATTGATGAATCTCAGGACTGTTCTCCAGGGCAAAATATATTTCACGCTGAATTCCGAAAAAGCGGGCAATCCCAGGTTTATTCTGATTATTCGAAAGGACAATCATCGTTTTCCCCCCTTCAAAAGAACTTATAGTAGCTTATGGATTCTTTTAAAGGAGGGTTCCACCAAAATTGGTTTAGCCCTGAGCTGAATAATTATATGCTTGTTTCTATCTTTTGTTTGAGGCGGTTCCTCCAGCCATTGTGCCTTCTGTCTCCCTTTCTTTCCTTTTCCTGTATCTTTTCCCAAATCCGGTTAGACATGTGTACTAGCATATTTTAATTTGAAAGCGTTTTTATTTTTGTAAAATATCTTTTTTCTGAAAACACCTTGCTTTTCAATCTGTTTTGCTAGTACAATATTCAACATATTCTCAAGTTTCAGATACTTTGTATGGAGACATTTTATACAACAGGAGGCATGTTAGCATGGTGACATTTTTAGGCTCAATTGTCTTGCTTTTGGCGGGGTATGCAGTTTACTCAAAGGTGGTAGAGCGAATTTTTGGAATAAATGACAGTAGCCCAACACCGGCATATACAGAAAATGACGGAATGGATTATGTTCCGATGAGCTGGTGGAAAGGAAGTTTAATTCAATTATTGAATATTGCTGGACTTGGTCCAATTTTTGGTGCAATTATGGGAGCTTTATACGGACCTGTAGCATTTATCTGGATTGTGGCAGGTTCCATTTTTGCAGGCGCAGTTCATGATTATTTTTCAGGGATGCTTTCATTGAGGCACAAAGGTGAGCAATATCCAAGCCTTGTTGGCAGATATTTGGGCAAGGCTGCTAAAACGACAATAAATATTATTTCCCTAGTATTAATGATATTAGTTGCTGCGGCGTTTACCGCGGGTCCTGCACAGCTAATTTCCAGCTTAACGCCCTTAAGCTTTATGGCCTCGCTGCTTGCCATTTTTACTTATTTTTTACTGGCTGCCGTTTTGCCTGTAAATCGTATTATCGGTAAGATCTTATCCACTTTTTGGAGCCATTCTAATCTTTATGGCTGTATCAATTGCCATTGCATTGCTTTTCAGCGGAAAGTCGATTCCTAATGTGACACTGGCTAATTTCCATCCCGGGGAGCTTCCGATCTGGCCATTATTAATGGTTACGATTTCATGCGGAGCCATTTCAGGATTTCACTCGACACAAAGCCCAATTGTGGCCAGAACGTTAAAGAAAGAGAGCGATGGAAGAAAGGTCTTCTATGGCGCCATGATCGCGGAAGGCGTTATCGCACTCATTTGGGCCGCAGCGGGAATGACCTTTTTCGGAGGTACAGGAGGACTTCAGGAGGCACTGGCAGCCGGCGGTCCAGCTGGAGCGGTCAATGAAATTTCCAAAAGCCTGCTTGGTACACTAGGTGGAATCCTGGCAATATTAGGCGTTATCATTCTCCCGATTACAACAGGCGACACAGCTCTCCGTTCTTCTAGAATGATGCTGACAGACTTACTTTCCTCCTTCATGAACATGGAAGGCAAGTGGAAGGTTATCTTAACTACCCTGCCTGTCGCAATTCCGACTTTATACCTTTCTACAATTGATTACTCTTTCTTATGGAGATATGTAGGATGGACAAACCAGGTTGTTGCTACGGTTATGCTTTGGACAGGTGCGATGTACCTTTTGAGAAACAAGAAGTTTCATTGGATTTGCGGCGTACCAGCTATGTTTATGACAGGCGTTGTTTCTACTTACATCTTTTATGCGCCAGAGGGCTTTCAGATGGGTTATCAGTTGTCCATGATCATCGGATCGGTTATTACACTAGCTGTAGCAGGCTGGTATGTTTACCAAATTGTAAAAAATAAACAAACAAGTAAAGATGAAGCGAATTTAAAAGCTGCTTAATCAAATTGAAAGTGCACCTGAAAAAAAAGGTGCACTTTTTCAATTCATACAATTGCAGATTTACTCGGTTTCCTCTTCTGTTCCTTCTTCTGTTCCTTCTTCTGTTCCTTCTTCTGTTCCTGCATCTTCATTTTCCTCTGTGTTTGTCTCGTCCATTTCTTCTTCATTGCTGCACCCTGTTGCCAGACCTGTAATCATTAGAGCTGCCATCAAAGCTAATAACCATTTTTTCATTTTTTTCCTCCTTGGCTGCTTAAAATATATTACAGTGTTAATCATACAAAATCTGCTGGCATTTAAAAGGTTGTAATCCATTATTTTACAATCATTTACCTTATTTTTAAAAAGTTAATCGAAAATATAAAGTTATTTACCAAGTTACGGGACTAAAAGCTCTTTTTATTTATCTTAGTTACCCCTTCTATTCAATCAGCCCTGTCCCTTGAATATCAGCACTAACTTTTACTTTAAATTGAAGCCTTTGATATATTTCCTGCCATTCCTGCCATTCAGAATCATTTTGAAAATGCGAACCCCGATAGCGCAGTCCAAAACCAATTGGGTCTGCCCCTTGATCCTGCAGCTTTTTTAGTAGAGCAAGGGTGTCAGCTTCTATTTCCTTTTCCAGGGCTTCATTATATTTTTCGAGGTTTTGATCATTTAAATTGGTATGGGCCTCCTCTATAAGACCGCTCACTTTAATAGAGATATCCATAACTGGGTCCTTTCCCTGAGGTGTTCTGAGCTTAAAAGCAGTCTTTGCCTTTTTGGCACTTACAACGAAAATTTCATTTTCCTGTTTTACTTTAAACTGGGGACTCTCCAGGCCATTTTTAAGGAGATTCAGCAGTTTCGTTTCCTCTCTGTCCAGGAAAGCCGACTTTTTATAGTCATCTAATATAAGAGAAGAATTTATTTCAAGAAGATCCCCCTTTGCTTCAATTACTGGCATAACTGCACTAATTCCTCTGCTCTTATTTTCCCTGTAAAATTCAAATAGATATTTGGCAATCGTATAAGGAGACTCAGACCCTTTTAAATCAAAAGCCAGAAAAATCGTATTGGAGGGCAGACGCTCTGACTTGGGTTTTATCTTTAAGACTTCTTCAGCAGATGGTCTCCCTGCTGCAACCCATGCAATCATTTGAACATCACGCCTCCTTAAAAACCAGTCCAATTCTTTCTCAACATTTTGATCAAGGAGCTCTTCATCAAAAATAATGGCTTTCAAATGGCCGAAGTCCAATTCCTTATCCACCCTGGATTTAATAATCCGAATGGCATCCGATATCGTCTCCGAGTCTTCTGAAATAATGATAAAATTGCTTTCATCCGCTCTTGTCTCACCGGAAGGTATCGCAAGCTTCACAACCACTTTAATTTGATCCTCTGCTTCTGCTTTTCCTACTCCCATTGATACCACAAAAAAACGGTTATCGATGTCCTTGAAACCGCAGCCGGCCATCCCGATAATTGTAATAGAAGCAAGCATGATCCACATAACTTTTCTCATTATTTTTTCCTCCAGGCCACAATAATCAGAAGGATGACCATTAAATACTCCCCGGGCATTCTTATTTTCATCCACCACTCTGCTAACTTATAGGATTCCGTTTCATTTAAGTAGAATAAAAGAAAAAAGTACATGCCTGAAAAAAACCCGAGCAATATATGTTCAAGGGTTATACGCTTGTTTTTCCTTTTCTTCCCTGGAAATGCGCCAATGATAAGCTGCTGTCCGACATGCCAGTGAACAATCACATTAATAAGGGAGATGCCAATATACATGAGGAGAAAAATAAAAAATACCCTCTCCACAAATCCGAATTCCATTCTAATAGCATCTGCGCTTGTAAGCCAAGGATACTCAATCTCTCCAACGGCATCAAAACCATATATGCCAATCGGGACAAAGTATGTAGTGATCAGCATTCCCGCACCTGCAGGAATGAACAGCCATAAGTGATGCCGTCCAATCCTTTTCTTAAACATGCGATTAAAAATAACCATGTTCGCATAGCCGGAAAATAAATAGGTTGCTGCTGAAAGAGATTTCCAATTAGCCATTTCAAAAATATAAGTGGTCCCTTCACGTACTTCCTGCCAGTCGATAGATCCTGATAAATAGATTTTCAAAACGAGGAAAATAGCCAGCGGCCCGTTCAAAATTAGTACAATCTCAAGCAAAAATAATACTTTCTTGGTCTTTAGTAAGGCAGCAAGAGATACAAACACAATAAAAAGGAGGCCAATTTGCCACCCCTGCATATCAGGGTTAATGAACCTTTCCGTAATATGAGTAAAAGCGATCAGCGATATTACACCTGATGTAATCCAAATCATCGAAAAACAAATCAAGATTCCTTTTCCCATCCATACAGGCAAAAAAGATTCCTTTAAGATTTCCGGCAGCCCTTTTCCAGGAAACTTCGAAAGAGCTCCTATAAAAAGAAAGATTACTGCTATTCCGAGCGGAAGGGCTAAAATCAAAGCCATTACAGCTCCATCGCGCCGCTCATCTATTAAGATACGCGGTACAAAGACAATCAAGTTCGCAAGCATATTTAAAATGATTAAATAGTATAAGTACCTATTTTTCATTTTGCTGCTCCTTGCTTTCCATCTTTGCTTTCCCCTAAAAACACCCTTAAGTATGGATGGCCGAAACTATCAAGACTGACCAAATATACCACTAATCCCATTAGACCTACTATTAGCCCAATCATGCCCGTTAAGGTGCTAATAAAAAGAATCAGGTATTTTACAATACGCATAGAGAAGCTCATTTCGTTAATTGGAATAACGAAATTTGAAATGGCCACGGCCGATACAAGAATAATCATAATATTAGACACAAGCCCCGCTTCAGTTGCTGCCTGTCCTAAAATGAGCCCGCCCACAGTAGTGGCTGTTGAACCAATCGTTTTAGGAAGCCTTATGGATGCCTCTGTTAAAAGCTCCATCATTAAAAGCATAAACAATACTTCCAGATAGGTAGGATAGGGGACAGAAGATCGGCTCCCTGCAATCCCCAACGCAAGCTGAATCTGAAATACTTCCGGGTTATAAGAAGCAAGGGCCACATACAAACCCGGCAAAATAAGGCTGATTAATAAACCAAAATAGCGGAGCCCGTGCAAAAATTTCCCCACCCAATAGGGCTGGTAAAAATCCTCCATCGAACTCATAAAATCATAGAACACAGCCGGAAGAATTAAAGCAAAGGGCGAGCCCTCCATCAAAAGGACGATTTTTCCTTGTGATAGATTCAAAGCAATCCGGTCTGTACGTTCTGTTATCATAAAAACAGGAAATAAAGATCTTTTATTTGGCGTCAATAATCGATGAAATTCACCAGCGGATTGGATAATCTCGTTGGAATACTTTATCTCTTCTATTTTCTCCTTAAGATTACCAAGTACTTCCGGGTCCACTTTTTTGGCATCATAAAGCAAATGCATCTCTAAACCAGATACAGATCCAATTTCATTTTTTTCGACAGTCAAACTGGGTTGATGGTAACGATGCCTGATAATATTTAAATTGGTGCCCAAATCCTCACTAAGGGCAGTTTGCGGTCCCTGAATCGTAGTTTCAACGGAGGCATCCTGAACTCCCTGGCTAATATAATTTTTGAAGTTAACAGTATAGGCAGAATGCACAAACAGTATGAGCACACTTCCTCTCATCACTTCCTTTAAAGCCTGATCAAACTCAGCATATTCTTTTACTCCATTCAATGATTGAAGATATTGGGCAAACTGGTCTGTTTGGCTTATTTCAAAAAAAGGCTTTACAAGATCATTTTGAATTTTTTCCGTATCACAAATGCTGCTCAAATATACGAGAAGCACCTTTTGCCCTTCTATTTCCAAATCCTGAAATACAGCATCCATGGTATGTCCAATCTCTTTTTTAAAAAGAGATTTAATATCGGCAATCTGATTTTTCTTTTTAAACATATTATTCACCAACTAATGCAGATTACTAAATAGTCTCTCCTTAAGCAGTAGAATCATTCGGAATAAAGATTTCTTACTAACCTTAAATAAATTTGATTCTTTTTATTTTCAAGAGATACCTATAAACTCCGCCTGAGAACGTGTTCAGCAACGTTTCACTTATCCTGCTGCGGGTAATGAATACTAACTACCTAAAGGAGGTTATAATTGATGGCTGATAAAAAAAGACCTGCAGAAAATGATTCTATAGAGCAAGAACAAAAGAAAAAACACAACAAAGATATTGAGCCCCAAAGAGAGCCCGAAAAACCTCAGGAAGAGAATCGGAAATAAGGAGGATTACTTACATGGCAGATAAAAAATTGCAGAATGGAAAAATGGATAGACCGGAACAATATAAAACTGAAAAAGAAAGCTTATTTGATAAATTCGAGAGCGAAAAAAATGTTGACCCGCTTCCGGTAGAAGACCTCAACCTGGAAAAAGAGGAGGAAAAAAACGGCTCAAAAATAAAGAGCAGTTCATCAACAGAGGAAAAGTACAAAGCGGATTTTGAAACGATTGAAAAGAAGAAACTATTTGGCGATAAATACGATGATGGAACAAGATCGTGAGAATGGTGTGATCATATGAATCACCAAGAATTGAAAGATAAAATATGAAATGTTTTGGAAAACAGCAGAATTGGCACTCTGTCTACTGTTAAAAATAATGGCTGTTTTCGTAAAGTTTGTTGCTTACAAACCCTTATTTGACGGAACGAATGATCCAAACTACGTAGTTTTAGAAATTAAGCCTCAACAAATAAGGCTTGTAAATTCAAAGGAAAATTCTCCGAAGTCACTTGAGTTATAAAATCACATACAATAAATAAAAGAAACGTCAGCCCGGCAAAACCGTGCTGGCGTTTTTATTTTACGATTCTCATAAAATCTTTATAGTTTTCCAGATAAAAATTCGCACCTGGTGCCGTATTTTGAAAAAGACAGGTCTTAATTCCAAGGCTTTTAGCCGGCAGTATATCAATTTCCCTATCGCCGACTGCTAAATCTATCCTATGCTTTTTATGCAGAAATTCGTAGGAAGCGGGATGGGGCTTTCGAGGATATCCATCATCACCTGCAACCATATCCGTGAAGTAACCGTCTAGCTTATGATAAGCAAGAATGGCTGCAACATCCTCCCGTTCCTTATGTGTCATAATGACATTTTTATCTGCCAGCTTAAGCACATCCTCCAAATGCGGAAAAGGCTTTAAATCCTTAGGCTTAAGGCTCCTTGCCTGTTTTCGGATCGTCTTAATTTGTCCATCTGAAAGCTGGAAGTACTGAAAGGCATCTGTAAAAGAAATTTTTAATTGGGCAAATATCTCGTTATCCGGCATATTCGTGTTACCCATAACCTCTTTTACAATAGCCGTATAGGCCGGATACGTATCAAACAAAGTTCCATCAAAATCCCAGAGTATATTCATGAGGTAACTCTCCCTTCCTTATGCGTTACCTATTCTGCTCCTCTAAGTAGATAAACTATACCACTTCTACTTCTATTAAACCTCATTTCCACTTTCAATAAATTACTTTGACAAAGCCCTAACCAAATGCTAATTTTATAGCTAAAGAGACTTCATTCATACAACAGAACGGCCCATAAATAATGGGTACAATTTTTTAGAGGATGATTTGTGATGGATAAAGAAATTATTAAGCTGATCCGGAAAAGCTATAATATGACACAGCGTGACTTTGCAAGAATTGTCAGCTGCAGCTTTTCTTTAATCGCTCTAGTTGAGGTAGGCAAAAGAAGAGTCACAGCGGACCTTGAAAACAAGATCAAAAATGCATTTGACCTGGATGAGCAGCAGCTGCAATCCCTCTCCTCTCTTGTTTCAGAAATCAGCAAAGGTGTTCCCCCGTTTATGTAGGCTGGAATGCCCCTCGAAATTAGGCGCTATCATATCAAATTATGAAATTTAGGTAATAAGCTTCCAATTCCCTATTATTCCGCCCTTCGAATTGCCACCACTTTCAGCTGCTTACAGGAACACCTTCGAGAATTGGTTTTGGATATTTAGGTATTAGTCGATATTCTTTTATTGTAAGAGTAATATTCTTCTCCTTAAAATTCACCATAAAATAACATTTATATGGTTTTACAAAGAACTTTTCCATATAAAAACATGTCCCAAAAGATGTGCTTTTGGGACATGTTTTATCTGAAAATCCCCCTAAGAATCCATAAGCTTTTTTGTATATTTAGGATAGCTATTTTGCATGTTTCTATTCTTCTTCCCCATTATTTAAGAACAATAATGCTGCTGTCCGAAAAATCTCTGTGGTCTCTGCAAGTTCCTCAATATCCACATACTCATCAATTTGATGGGGAACTTCTCGGTCACCAGCTCCAATTGTCACAATCGGAACTCCCGCAACATGGAGAAAAGTACCGTCTGTAGCTCCTGGAACTCCATTATAAACAGGTTCTTTCCCGGTAACCTTGAATACCGCTTTTGCTGTTGCCTTTACTATCGCATTTTCCATATCAGTTTCAGTCCATGGACGGTCTTCTATTACTTCAAATTCGGCCTTAAAATCCGGATCCTGCTCGGATAATCGATTAATTATATCTCTAACCTCTCTTTTCAGCTCACTGTGGTCCTGACCGGGTACTGTCCTTATATCTAACGTTGTCATGCACTGATCTGGTATGACATTAATTTGAGCATCGCCTTTGACTGGCGCTTGCAAAATGGTTGGAGTGATACTTGGCCAGCCCAGCATTGGATGATTCCCCAACCTTTCTTTCTCTTTCTGTTCCAGCCGGTCCAGTTCACAGATTAGTTTCGCCATTCTCGTGTTGGGATTAACGCCACTTAAAGGGATTGCTCCGTGGGCCATTTTCCCAAATACATTTACAACTGCACGCATAGCACCTTTTTGTGTAATGCACACCTGATTTTCTTCTGGTTCACAAATGATTGCCCCATCTACATTATCCGCCCATCCCCGTTTTATAAAATTCTTTATGCCGATCATCATACCTTCTTCATCACACGGAATACAAAGTATGATTTTTCCATTCCATTCCTCATTATCTCTTAGAAGTGAATGAACAGCAGTGATCATACAAGCCAGATTTCCCTTTGTATCATTTGTACCTCTTCCATACATTCTTCCATTGATTATTTCTGCGCTAAAGGGATCATGTGTCCAGGCATCACGGTCACCTTCTGTTACAACATCTGTATGTCCTTCAAACAATAATGTCTTTCCTGGTCTTCCAGAGTCTATAATCCCAATGACATTTGGTCTTCCGGGCTCTACTTCTTCTATATGGACTTCGATTCCTAGCCCCTTCAAATAGTCAGCTGTAAACTGTGCTACCTTTTCTTCATTTGCTCCCTCTACCCCAGGTCGGTAAACACTCGGAATCTTTACCAAATTCTTTGTTAATTCCACGACTTCTTGTCCATCCCTTTTCAGCCGCTCTTGCCTTTCATTTGTTTTGATCATTTAAAAAACTCCTTCCTTGCCATCAGTATGCAATTTACCGTCCGAAGGCTTGTTAAAACTATGATTGG
This sequence comes from Cytobacillus sp. C11.1, assembly GCF_058145115.1. Taxonomy (NCBI): domain Bacteria; kingdom Bacillati; phylum Bacillota; class Bacilli; order Caryophanales; family Bacillaceae; genus Cytobacillus; species Cytobacillus sp. C11.1. The sequence continues at coordinate 4,610,655 of NZ_CM176935.1, forward strand.
TGGCTAAACTTACTGTAATAAATCCTATTAATGAAATAAGAATTGGCAAAACTACTGTATGCATTCCAAATGCGTTTGGATAATAAGTATGGAAAAGTATATAGGAACCAACACCCAGGATCATCGAAGTGACTGCACCAAACTTATTGCCGGTATTCCAATACAAACCAAGAACAACTGGCCAAATGAAAGCTGCTTCAAGACCGCCAAAAGAAAAGAGATTCAGCCATATTAATAGATCAGGAGGACTAAGGGCCATCAAAAAGACTAATACGCCCAACACAGTCGTCACAGTAAGACTTATATTTTTTATGTTATTATCGGTGGCATCTGGCTTTATATAATTAAGATAAACATCTTTAACTACTGCTGAACTTACAATTAATAAAAGTGAGTCGACCGTTGACATAATTGCTGCCATAGGAGCTGCTAAAACTATACCAGCCAGCCATGCTGGCAAAACTTCCATCGCAATCATAGGCATCACTTTGTCACCGACATTGATTCCCGGCAGAATTGGCCTGGCGAAGACACCGATCAAATGCATTCCTAGCATAATGAACCCAACAACAATTGTTCCGATAATCAGAGCCTTGTGCATCGCTTTTGAATCTTTATAAGACATTGCCCTTACTGTTACCTGCGGCAGCCCTACTACCCCTACACCTACTAAAATCCAGAAGGAAGAAACATATAGAGGCGTCAAACTTCCATCATGGCCAAAAGGTGTTATTAAATTTGGGTTTTCAGCAGACAGATCCGAGATGATATTGGATAGGCCTCCACCCGCTATAACAGTTGCAACTAGCAGGATGAGTGTACCGAAGAACATTACAACTCCCTGTACTGTATCCGTAAGTGCTACAGCCCTAAATCCTCCAATAATTACATAAACCATTACTGATGCTGCAAAAAGAAACAAGGCAGCAGTGTATGACAGGCCTGTCAATGACTCTATTAATCTTGCTCCCCCTACCCATTGTGCAGCCATGGCAGAGAATAAAAATATGATTATGCTAAGGGCTGAAAGCAATACCACCCATTTGCTTTGATAGCGCTCTTTAAGAAAGTCAATTAATGTTACAGCGTTGTATTTCCTGGCAACAATCGCAAATTTTTTCCCTAAAACCATTAAAACAAAATAGCCAGTTGCCACTTGTGCCATTGAGAGCAATACCCAACCAAGCCCCTGATTATAGGCAACCCCCGGCCCACCAATAAAACTACTGGCACTTCCATATGTGGCTATCATTGTCATCGCCAAGATAAACCCGCCGAGCTGCCTCCCTCCAAGAAAATATTCCTCAAGGAAAGTATTGGTATTTTTCAATTGTTTACTGGCCCAGAAGCCAATAAAGAAAATCACGATTAAAAAAATGATAAGCGGAATCATCACTTCCCAATTCATTACGAGTTGCCCCCTTCATCCTCAAAGGGTACCTCTTTGAATAAAAATTTTACAGCAAGTATAACTAAAATAACCATTACTGCAAATCCTGCGACACAACTATAGAAGAACCATGCTGGCAAACCCCAAACATAAGAATAACTCTCTACGGATTTCGATCCCATTCCATATGCAAAGCCAAACCACCATATGAAATTAATGGTTACCAGGATAATACCAATCCAAGCTTCCCTATGCGAAATTTTAAACCGTGGATCTTTTTGATCAATCTCATACTTCATCCCTTTCCCCCCTTTTGAGTTTTACCCCATGCACACTTTATTGATGGATTTCTTGACAACATCTGTCAAAAGCTGCAATTGATTGGCGCTAATTGTTAATGGAGGAGCAATTGTGAGCACATTATTAAATCCTGCGACGGTGTCTCCATTTTTACCAATGAGCACGCCGAAACTTTTACATGATGCAATGATTTGATTAACTTTCCCTGTATTAAGAGGCTCTCTAGTAATTTTATCTTCAACTAACTCAATTCCCATCAAAAGTCCTTTTTGACGAATATCACCAACGTTAGAATGAGACAACATCTCTTTCATTAAATACATTAGCTGCTCGCCCATTGAATTTGACCTTTCTATTAATCTCTCGTCTTCCATAACCTCCAGATTCCTTAATGCTAAAGCACAGGCAGCGGGATTACCGCCAAACGTATTAACATGGCGAAAATGGTCATACTGTTCACTTCCTTTAAAAGTATCGAAAATTTCTTTTCGTACTGCAGTTGCAGCTAAAGGAAGGTAGCCGCTTGTAATGCCCTTTGCCATTGTAATTATATCCGGCCGGATTCCTTCATGCATAAACCCGAATTTTTTTCCCGTCCTTCCAAAACCGCAAATTACTTCGTCCATAATCAGCAGGGCACCGCTTTTTTTGCAGGCTTTTTCAACCTTTTTCAGGTACCCGTCTTGCTGAATCAGTACTCCGCCTCCTGTGATATAAGGTTCCATGATTACCGCTGCAACTGTTTCGCTCATTTCCCAATTAATAGTTTTTTCTAAGAGTCCTGCACATTCTATATGGCAATTCTCAGGATTATTATTAACCGGGCAGTGATAACAATCTGGGGGAACAGTATGGATGAACCCTGCTGCAAGTGGTTCATATTTATATTTTCTTTGTGCCTGACCGGTTGCTGAGAGAGCGCCCATTGTGTTCCCGTGATAGGACCTGTAACGGGAAATGACTTTGAATCGTCCTGATTGACCATTCTGTTCGTGATATTGGCGGGCTATTTTAAAGGCAGTTTCATTAGCTTCAGATCCGCTATTCGAAAAGAAAATAATATACTCTCCTTCAAGCCAATCGTTTAATTTTTCCGCTAATTTTATAGCAGGCATGTGGCTATGAGACATAGGAAAATATGCCATCTTACTTAATTGTTCTGCTGCCGCATCTGCAAATTCGGTCCTCCCATAACCTGAATTCACACACCAGAGTCCACTCATAGCGTCTAAATATCTCTCACCTTCTATATCTTCGACAAAAACGCCATCAGCCCTTTCGATAATTAAAGGTTTCGATTCAGGTGAGTAACGGTTCATGGCATGCCATATATAATTTCGATCCCTTTCAAATGCACTCTTTATCTGATCCAAATTTATACCTCCTTATAATCATAGCTATCACTTTTACCGTATTAGCTTTTTGTAGGAATTTACTTCATGAATTGCCCTTTCCTTAACTACTTTTCTCTCACTATTACCTAAAAGTTTGCTAAAATAAAATGCAGAATATTTATAATATTAATTTTAATATGAAATCCATTCTGACTCATTAGACAACTTATGTATAATTAAGTTAATTGATTTTACAAAGTGTCCAAAGGAGGAGAACGACTTGCCATCAAATCACACCTTGACTATTTCAGAATTATTTAACTTTACTTGTTTTAATGGTTATAAAGTTCTTGCAGGAAAAAAAGGTATAAACCGTAAGGTGAAATGGGCACATATTTTAGAAGTAACTGAAGTTGGAACGTTGATAAATGGAGGAGAATTGATTTTGACAACCGGTATCGGGTGGTCACAGCATCCAAAAACAGGAGTAAAATTCGTAAAAGAATTAATTCTTAGAGGAGCAGCCGGTATTTGCATCGAACTGCACACATACATAGATAACTTACCTGAGGCGATTATCCATATGGCAGAAGACGCTGATTTTCCAATTATCGTGTTTGAAAGACAAGTCCGATTTATAGATATAACCAGGAAAGTGTATGATTTACTGCATTTCCCAACTCCTGAAAAGCAATTCCTTTTTTGCCTGCAAAATTTATGGAATGGATCAAAATATGAACAATTGGAAGAAACAAAGAAAGAGTTGTTCAAACACTATGCAGATTTACCTGTCTACTCTGCACTTATTTTGGGTAATTTTAAAATGGATAGGGCTCGTTTATACTTAAAGGCAAAGAAAAATCAGTTATCGTTTATTCATAGTTATTTAAGTGATATCCCAGGTCATTTAATTCTATGGTTTGATGAATCCCAAAACGGATTAACCTTCAAAAACCGGGTTTTCAGTACTATACAGACACCATCTAATAATTATAAATTTATTTTGGGCGCCCAGGTCCGAAGTATTACATTAATCCAATCAAGTATCACTACATTAAAAAAAGCTCTTGATTATACTCGAAATTTTAAGAGCAGTAACTCTGTTATATACGAAGAACTTCATACTGAAAAGCTCCTGACCTCAATTGAGGAAAACGATTTACTTAATTGGATTAACGAGTATCTAATGCCCCTCATTGAGTATGACCGAAAAAATGATCGTAACTTGCTTTTTACTTTATATATCTATTTACAATGTTTAGGGAATAAGAAAGAAACAGCTAGCCGATTATTTATTGTTCGGCAAACGTTATACCATCGTCTTGAGAAACTAGAGGAGATTCTAGGCAGAGACTTTATTAAGGATACTAGTAAAAGACTAATGCTAGAGGTTGCATTAGCTGGTTATTTTACTAAATTAGTTGCTGAACAAGATACAATAGATATTATGCACACTTTTTAAAGGCCATCAATATAAAAAATGCTCTTTTCGTAAAGTTTGATGCTTCTCACTGCTAACTAAGTTTAATCAACGGGCAAAGTTTGTAGTAAAAACAACAATCTATGAGAAAAATAAATGGCAGCAAAATTCAGAATAGGCTTTTGCCGTGCCTCTCCGCCCATTTTGGCATAGTTTATATGGAGCTTTAGCATTTTAAAAAAAAGGAGAATGCCCAAATGTATCCATATGGCTATTATCAAGGTTATCTTCCTCAGCCTTCAGGCCACTTCACACCGGAGCTTCAGCAATTTGAACAATATGAGTCTGACAGACAGCCACCTCAGCTTGAAAGAAGGGTAACGGCTCTGGAGAGGCAAAATCAGGAACAATCGAGAGAAATTACACGTTTAAACAGGCAGCTAACTAACTTAACCGATCAAGTACGGATGCTAAATCAGACTGTTGACCGCCACACACGCAGGCTCAACAGATTAAATCAAAGACTAAGAGCTGTAGAAAATAGGCTTAATATTCCTTTCACTCCATTCGATGGAGAGTTTTAATGCTAAAAAAGAAGCATGGACCGGAATCCATGCTTCTTTTTTAAACTGCCATATCCTTTTCTTTATAAAACTTATAGGTTGCGAATAAAAAAATTAAAATTAATGCTGCAGATAAAATCAGGAAAACTCCTTCCAATCCTCCGCCGAACATAACCTGTTTTGCTTCAAAGTATTTAAAAGGTGTCAGGTACTTCAGAAAACCAATGGACGTACTAATGTCAATCATAATGGATAACAGAAAGCTACCCATTAGAACCGCCGTTGATAGCGATGCAGCTGTTTTTGGTTTCCTGGTGGCAGATGCAATTGCAGACCCCAGAAAGAGGAAAATCAACTGGAGGATAAACATTCCTGCCAGCAAAAGCGCAATGTCTCCATTCAAGCTTTTCCCATCGTTATAATACTCTACCGCTGCTGCAGAAGAAACGAAAGTGACGATATTGAATAGCAAAACATTCACTAGCGCAGCTATTAACTTCCATGTAATGACCTTGTTTCTTGAAATAGGTTTGACAAGTAAAAATTCAGCTGTTTTTTCCCGTTCTTCCTTTGAGACAATAGTCGACCCCAGCATACCGGCGTGGATTGCCGCCATTACCATCAAATACAAAAAAAGCACACCGTAATATCCTCCTGCAGTAGAGATATCAAGCGACCCAGTCCCCATAATCGCCTGCAGTGCCTTGGGCATGGCTTCCATTAATTCATTCATCGACTCACCGGACGAAGAAATTCCCCCATATTTACTCATACCGCCTGCAACCATCAACAAAATACCCATACACCAAAGAATCAAGGATTTACGGTTGGCTATTAGTTCCCTGAAAAATAAATTCATAGCAAGCACCTCCCTTCGCTATTAGATTGCAATATCCCTTTTTGAATAAATATAGTAAACAGCCGAAATTGATGCCAGAATAATGACCGCCCCCAAAGTTAGAAATACCGGTTCATAGCCTGAATTTTCAACGATATAGGCTGGATCAAAATATTTAAAAGGCGTAATATAGCGCATTGCTTCATCACCTGCGGCCGAACCAAAGATTCCAACCATGAAGAATCCAAAAACCGTTCCCAGTGAAACAGAAAGAACCGATTTAATACGCGGAACAATGACCGACACAAGAATCCCAATAGCCAGAAAAATAAGCTGCAGCAAAAATAAAGAAGCAGAAATCAGAACAAAAGCAGACATACTGTAACTTCCAGTCTTAACTATAGAAGCCATCATAGTTGCAGCCGTTATAAAAAAGATATTTGTTATGATTAATGAGACAACTGCAGCCAACAGTTTGGAAGTTAGAACTTGTTTCCGTGTTATAGGTTTGGTTAATAGAAAATCTGCTGTTTTTTCATGAATTTCTTTTGTTAATAGAGAGGTTCCAAGATTCATAGCCTGTATAGCCCCACAAAGGGATACATACAAAAACACATAAGAATAGAATCCCAGCAAAGTAGCAATACTATCAATTTCCAGACCGATTGCTTTTCGGACAGGTTCCGGAAAACCTTGAAGCACACTCTTAAATTCCTCGGCATCTCTTGCAACAGCAGGAAACATTGAAAAGAGAAGGATGGTTAAGCCAGCCAATGAAAGTGACCAGATTAGCGTTGATTTTCTGCAGGACTTCCATTCATGTATAAATATATTCATAACCTATTAGTCCTCCTTTTCGTAATAATGCATGAAAATCTCCTCCAGGTCAGGTTCATCAATCCAAATATTCACGATATTAATTCCAGCAATTTTCTTCATCACGGAATTCACATTCCCCTTAAATAAAAAGACTGCCGTCCTCTCATCTGCCTCCAGGTCATTAACACCTTCCATTTGAAAATATTCCCTGTCAATGGGGGCAGCTGTTTCGATTTTAAATTTTTTGTACGTACTCTCTTTCAGGGTGCTGATCTTTTCCAGCTTAGCGATTTTGCCTTCCTTAATAATGGCAACCCGGTCACACAATCTTTGCACCTCACTTAAGATGTGAGATGAAAAAAGGATAGTGGCACCTTTTTTATTTTCTTCTTTTAACAAATCAAAGAATTTTTGCTGCATAAGGGGATCCAATCCGCTCGTCGGTTCATCCAGGATAATCAGTTTAGGTTCATGAAGGAGTCCTTGGATGATCCCTACCTTTTTCCGGTTGCCCAGAGACAAATCATCAATCTTTTTAGAAAGGTCCAGATTCAAAATCTCTGCAAGTTCGTGAATTCGTTTGCTGCAGTCCTTTTTATAAAAGCTCGCAGAGTATTTTAACAAATCAAGAACCTTCATATTGTCATAATAAAAAACCTCAGACGGCAAATAACCAATATCCTTTTTTATCTCAGGTCCATATTTAATACAATCTTTTCCGAAAATCTTTGCACTGCCGCCAGTAGGATAAATGAGTCCCAGCAGTGTACGTATCGTGGTCGATTTTCCCGCTCCATTCGGACCGATAAAACCAAAAATTTCCCCTTCTTCCACTGTAAAACTAATATTATGGATCCCTCTTGCTTTCCCATAGGTTTTAGTCAGATTGCTGATTTCAATTACACTCATGGTACAGCCTCCTCATTTATAAAAATTCGGTGTTAAAGCTCATTTTTAATTTTGGCACCCTGCTAATTAGAGAAGAAGGCGCGAGATCCTCGAAAATGCATTCGCAATACCTGTGTGGTGTTAAGTCGGAGATGCTTGAAACACGTCCAGCGAGAGGAGCGTGTTAAAGGGAGACCCCGCAGGCGCTAATGCGCCGGGACTGCTCTCAGTTCGCTGAGCTCCTGGAGCGTAAATCAACAGGCAAGTTTAACCGAGTAAAAATTCAAGTACCGGCTACTTATCTTTGTAAAGAGACCTTTTTAACAGCTCAAGATACACATCCATTTCGTCCATTATTTTATCAATATCAATTTGCTCCAATTTCGCAGAAATCACTTGATCCTGCTGCTGATTGCCAAAACCTTCAATCGTCCAATAGATGATATTTACTGCTCTTTTAATATCAATACCTTCTTTAAATAGAGATGTGTCGATATCCGAAAAAAACTTCTCATAGCTTTTGGACAGCATTTCTTTATTTCTGCGTTCAAGTTCGCCTTTCACTTCCTCAGCCTCTTCCATGTAGGCCGCTTTAAAAAAATTTAATATTTCAGGATATACATCAAATAACTCAAATTTAATTAATGTGATTTGACGCAGCTTAATGAAGATATCCTTTTCTGACCAATCCAATTTTTCCGAAATCTTTTCAGAAAACACCTCCATCAAGTGATCATACAAAAATAAATACATATCTTTTTTATTATTAAAATAATGAAATAACAATCCCTTGGATATGTCAGCTTCTTTGACAATTTCGTTTGTTGAGGCATTACGGTAGCCTTTTTTTGCAAATACTTTTGTTGCCGCATTTATGATCCGATCCTGTTTCTCCGGATCCAAACTTAAAAACTTGGAAAACATTCTTTGTCTCCTTCACTTTAGTTTTGACCGAATTGGTCAACTGCAATTTCATTATATTCTCCTTGACCAAACTGGTCAATATAGTTTAAGAATTTTTTCAGCATTTTATGCCACATAAAAAAAGATCAGCCTGAACGTTAAGTTCAGAACTGACCTTTAAAGAATTCAACTAAGTTTTGCCAGACGCTCATAAATGTCCTTTAAATTTGCACAGCCTGAATTCTGCACTTTTTCACTCAATATACACCATAGCTGCGCGGTAAGCTTCGCATCCCCGAGCGCATGATGGCGGCCAATCACGGGAATGCCATTATATTCGCACAGTTCCTCTAATTTAAAAAGAGCCTGATCAGGTTCTGCCACCCTGTAAAGGAAGGACGTATCCAATATTTTATGCTTAAAAGGAGTGCGGTACAACTTCCAGCAACTGTGGCGCATAAAGCTTTTTTCATGATTTGCATGATGGGCAACAAGCGGCATATCCTTAACAAATTCAAAAAATCTGATCAAAACATCCGCTAGGGAAGGTGCTTCAACTAACTGATTCTCAGATAGCCCGGTTAGTTCCTTTATTTCTGGAGGAAGCGGTTTATCATATTGCACGAGGGAATAAAAACAATCTTTGTCGCAAATTTCCCCTCCGATTATTTTAACTGCTCCAATGGAAATGATTTGATCACCTTTATCCGGATAAAACCCTGTTGTCTCGATATCAAACACAACAACATTTAACTTTCTGATGGGTATGGCCATTGAATCGGCATTTTCCAGCTCCCTTTGCATTTGCCTGATAAACGCCATATGCTGGGCGTTCTGTCCATTCAAGCCCCCAAACATATTGGAATGAAGCTTCCCTTGAATTCCTCTGACAAATTGTACAAAAGGATCGAATCCCATTACACTACACCCTTTTCAACGGTCCTTATCACAAATTGATGAAGCTTTTTTCCATCCCTTAAAATACTTTTTAATTCATTTCTCTCCCCCTTCGTTAAGCTTTTTAATTGCAGGAAGTGGGTATCATCGTAGGTATCAGTTTGTTTATAGGTCAGAAGCCGCCATTTTAATAAAGTGGCAAAATTGTTTTGGTATCTGTTCATTACTGCACCATAGTCTTTCATATCTTGAAGCTTTTCCAGCCTGGCAATCGTTGACGTTTCAAATATCCCTTCTTTGATAGATAGAAGCCGAACCGCATTTACATAAGGGATAAATGCGGTGTATTTGAGATCCAGCTTACCTTGATGGGTTCCTTTTTCCTCCGGAAGAAGCTGGCCAATCGGACCAACCGCATTTTTCATATGCCTACTCGTTTCCATCAGCCGGCTCAGCAGATTGGGATCATGGTTAATACGATTATGAATGAGTGATTTTAATTCTCCAATATATTCATTTTCACCAGCCAGCGCTCGGCTATCGTAGAAAATATGCAGATTTCTCATTGTTTGCAAGTTTCCTTCTTCCATCCAATCTGATATCTGTTCCTTCCACTCCACTAAATCCCTGCACCATATCGGGTTGGAACTCATTACCTTTCCTTCGCAGTAGGGGTATCCAACTGTCTCAAGTCCTTCTGCTATCTCCTTGCCCAGCTTCAAAAAGTATGTTGCAGCCTCAGGATCTTCCGCTTCATATATCAGCCCATGGTCCTGGTCGCTTAAAAATCCTTGTTCCTTTCTCCCCCGCTTCCCGTAGCGAACCAGGCGAACTTCCATGAGGGTAATTTTTCATTATTCATTCGATCCAAAGCTATCTCAAAAACTGTTTTCATAACACGATCATGAAACTCATTCAGCGCATAAGCATCAGACCGAAAATTCAAGATTTGTTCATCTTTCCATTTTTTCAGGGATTGATAAGATTTATTTCCGCAAGTCATCCGGACACTTCCTTTAAGGAAGCCCGTATTTTGAAGGTTTACGAGCTTAACCTTTTGTTTTCTTCAGCCATGAATACTTCCGGGTATCCGTAGCTGCCATGTTCACTTAAATCCAATCCCATTATTTCTTCTTCCTCTGTTACACGAAGTCCTCCCATTAACTTCTTGGCGACTGCCAGAATAATGAAAGATACAGCAAAAGCATAAAGTCCGGAAACTGCTACCCCCATAAATTGTACGCCCAGCTGTTCAAAACCGCCTCCGTAAAATAACCCTGGCTTTCCAACTGTGGCCAGCTCCGGTGTTGCAAAGAATCCTGTAGATAAAGTTCCCCAAATTCCTGCTGCACCATGGACCGACAAAGCATAAATAGGATCGTCGATTTTTCTCTTTTCAAAGAACCTGACACTATAGAACACAAGGATTCCAGCCACAAGCCCAATTACAACTGATGCCCATGTATCAACAAAAGCACAAGAAGCAGTAATGGCAACCAAGCCTGCCAAAGCCCCATTAAGCATGGTCGGTACATCTGATTTGCCCATTACCATCCAGGAAATAATCAATGCAGCTACAGCTCCAGCTCCGGCAGCCAGGTTTGTGTTCAATGCTACAAATCCAAAGAAGCCATCTTCAACCGATAAGGTGCTGCCGGCGTTAAATCCAAACCAGCCGACCCAAAGAATCAGTACGCCCAATGCAGTATAAACTTGGTTATGTCCATATATGTTGTTTGCTGAACCATCTTTATTGAATTTTCCAATACGCGGTTTTAGCAAAATAGTGGCAGCCAGCGCTGCCATAGCACCTGTTAAGTGAACAACTGTAGAACCGGCGAAATCCTGCTTGCCATGCTCTGCAAGCCACCCGCCGCCCCAGATCCAATGTGCAACAACCGGGTAAACAATTGCGGAAAACAATATAGTAAAAATGAGGTAAACGGATAATTTTGCACGTTCGGCAAATCCGCCTAGCGCGATCGTGATGGCAATGCCGGCAAACGCCAGCTGAAAAACGAAGAATACAGGAGAAGATAACCCCATCCCTTCAAGCTCAGCACCCGAGTAGAAGAAATTTGAAAGTCCGACTAAAAAGTTGGCATTATCACCAAATATGAATCCAAACCCTACAGCCCAAAACACAAGTGAAGCAAGCCCGAAAGTAAAAATGGTTTTGCCTGCAATATGGCCGGCATTCTTCATTCTTGTGGAACCAGCCTCAAGCATAATAAATCCGCCTAACATGAAGATAACTAAAATGGCTCCTAACATTACCCATAAACTGTTCATTAAAAACGTGGCATCCAATTTTATTTCCTCCCTCAGTTAATGATGTAAGTAATATTAATATATATATGTTACATTTCCTTACATCACTTAATTTAATCTTATTTTATCCTAATTTACCAATATGTCAATGCGTTTTTTATAATTTTCTAAATTTTATGTTATAAAACCTTACATGTTAATTATCTTTTGATGCAAAATTATTGGCAAATTTAAAATGGTATCTGCCTTTCATTAATCGGTTAAGTTAAAAACGAGCATGTATTTGCTCAAAAAATCGTCGGGAGTGATGTATCATGGCAAGAAACAAACTTTTGGTGCCCGGTGCAGAAAATGTATTGGATCAAATGAAGCAAGAAATTGCCAATGAGTTTGGTGTTCAGCTTGGTGCTGATACGACCGCACGAGCAAACGGTTCTGTCGGGGGAGAAATGACAAAACGTCTTGTCGCCATGGCAGAACAGCAGCTAAGAAACCAGCAAAATCTTTAAAAAACGGCTTCTTTAGCTTAGCCGGCCCTAACCAGGGCCGGCTTTTAGAATCACTCAGTTTTTTCGGATTAAGTTTTCTTGCCTGGGTTTCTTTTAGCAGGTGATTCCGTTAAAAAAATGATTTTATTCGTTAAAATCAGTGGTTTATTCGCTAATTTACAAGTTTGTTCGTTAATTCCCCTGTTTTACTCGTAAGTTTTAGTGATTTCCTCGCCGGTTTCAACGACTTATTCGCTAAGTTCATAAATTTATATATATTTTCCTGCAAATTAAAAACTGCGAATAAACGGTTCCCCCACGCAGCAAAATAAAGCAGAGAAAAGGAGGTTTTGACCATGACAAACAAAAATGACAATCGCGAAAGAAAAAACAAATATCCAAATAACAAAAAGCAGGATACTGAATTCTCAAAGGATACTGATATTCGCAGTGAAATAACAAAAAGGGATATGCAAAAGTAACCTGCATTCTATTTGTAAGCATTTGGCTAGCCTGACCGCAGGCGGTCCGACGCACCTCGTCGCTTTGCTCCTGCGGGTTCTCCCTTTGATCCGCACTCCCGCAGGACTTTGAATAAGCTTCCCTGTATAAACAACGCACGAAGGAAATGCGATTGCGTGTTCGAGTATCTCGTGCCTTCCGCTCCAATCAACAGGGTGCTAAAAACAACAATAAGCTTTAACAGAGCCAAGCATTAAAAAAAAGGCTCGTCATAAGACGGCCTCTTTAAGTAAAAAGCTTATATAATAAATAAATAGCTCCTACCAGGAGCCATACGTAGGTGCCTGGTCATATTGGAGGCAGTGATTTTGCTTTTTTCCCCTCAACCTGAGAGGAGGGTCTGCTAATGCCTCAGGTTCCAGTTTTACAATCTGCAGCATTATTCTTTTTTTCTTCAAGCATATTCAGTCCCCCTACTAAAAGAGTCATGTTAAAGCTCATTTATAATCTATTTTATACCTGGTTAGGTATAATGTAAATATTTAAATATTTTTCTGCCAGCCTCTATCGATGAGACTTTAATGTTTCCTTAAAAAGCTCGACAACTCTTCATTCTCTTTATTCGGCCTTTTCTGTAAAAAAATCCCTCTGCAGAAGCAGAGAGACACTTAATTAATCTAAGTATTGATGATTGCTTTTTACTGCTTTCAGGGTAGTTTCCACGCCTTTCACAGAAGACGCATATACCCTCGTTTCAAAAACAAAAGCAAAAAGTGCAGTACCTAGCGCCAGGTGGAGGACGGCCCATGAAACTTCAATGTAACTGATGATGGTGATTATGCCGATGAGTATTTGGCCCATCACAATCAATGAAGCTGCCATTAGCCTATTTTGCAAACCAGCACTCCAATTTTTCTTAAAAGATATATATGTAAGAATAAATATGTAAAATGCCAAAACACCAGCTAGCAGCCTGTGGCCTGTTTGGAACATCCCCGGTATGGATAAAGGAATAAACCCATTACCGCAATCGAGCCAGCCGCATGCCAATCCAAATGCTTGATGCTTTATATATGCACCCAGAAATAAAGTCAGCACCAATAGCAATAAAATAACATTTAGATGGGATGATACCGCTCTATTCGTTCTGTTTTTACCCGGCGAAAGCTGATTTCCATTCCCGAGACCGACTTTTCCCCAAATCCATATAAGGTTTGCCAGGAAAAGCATAGCAATGATCAGATGAATGGAAACAACAATGGCCGGTAAATCAAGCAGAACGACTACTGCTCCTAAAAGAATTTGAAGAATGAGAAGAATCATTAATCCCCAGGAAGCCGATTTTAGTTCCTGGTCAGGTCTTGATTGTTTTATTTTAAGAAATAGCACAACAGAAATACCCCCGAGTATTGCGCCAATTACCCGATGAGCAAATTCAATTAAAGTATCCCCTTCAAGAATTGGTATTACCAGCCCATTACATAAAGGCCACTCTGGCCCGCAGCCCATACCAGACTCGGAAGATGCCACATAGCCGCCAAATACGATTAAGATGTATGTCAAAATAATTGTTATGAAAGCCAAACCCTTTACCCTCAATCCATGCACCCCTCTTGCAAATGTTTTCAAATTTGTCACTATATTAACAAAAATCAGACAAAATTTCGGTGACATGGGTCACAAAGAGGATGAGGAAATAGAAGTCAGACGAGTCATTTGAGCAGTTATTATACCACCCCCCAAAAAAAACAGTCCATCAAAACGATGAACTGTCTCTCTCCCTTATTGCTGTATAGTTTTTATTGCTTTAAAAATATCCTGCTAAAAAGAGTAACATTTTCTACTATTCTAATGATAGTTTTTCAAAACCAATACCCGATTTCTCAGGAACGATAATATAACCGTTCTCCATGTGCCTTCAGGTTCGATGATATCCTGTTTCTAATGGATTGTGCTGTATCACCTGGAAGCGTTAAGTTGGAGAGTATAGTATTTTAACTTCTTTTCAACCTAGCGGAAAACATTTTCTTTTTCTAAGAGATATAAGTATTGATTTTCCCTGTTTGGATCTTTGACTAAATCAGTTACAATCCAGCCTTCGTTTATATAATGGATAAAAACGTCTTTTGTACTTTCTCTCCATTTTAATGCAAGTGAAAAATTCTCTCTCTTGATGTCCTGAAAATTCCCTGGTACGGGTACGAGAAGCTTTTCGCTGCCATGAGACAAGTCTGTTTTTAGTGGAACGGAGTGACCGTTTTCAGAACGGGTTTCTATGACGATCGGCGATTCAAAAGTTTTTTTGCTCCAATTTGTTGCTTGTTCTTTTATTCGCCACTCCACTAAAAAGCGGTCAGTTGGAACTCCCGCATTCATTTGATCTGACATTTCTCCATAGGCATTTTCTATATATCGCGTACACACCGCACCAAGTTTATGAAGATTTAAATTGGCATTTACTGTTTCCAGTGGATCGTACGTCCAGGAAATGAGTTCATACCCTTTTTCCAGGGCTGTTTCTCTTTGGGCTACTTTCAGCTTTTCTCCAATTCCAAAAGAGCGGTAGTCGGCATGAATCCCAAGACTATGAGAACATAAGTAGACCTTATTTCCATCAAATCCAGGAAAGCTGTACTGAAACCCGATTAAGGCTTCTTTAAAAAAGGCCCCTAATACGAATCCGCCATTTTTGACTGTTGCCACAGTATGATTTACTGGCACTGCATCTTCTACGCTCCAAATGCGTGTTTCCAGCTGATATACAGCTTCCAATTCTTCAACCGTATGAAGGCTCCTGATTGACAGTGATGATAATAACTCTTTCTTCAAATCCTCCCCCCGGCTGAGTCTAGTGGTTTCTCCATTGCAAAGATAATCCCATTTCTCATTAAAATATGATGTGTGCAATAACCACTACGATTGGCAGCGTAATGATTGTACGCAGCAAGAAAATAAGAACTAAGTCTTTAATGCTGACTGGAAGCTTTGAACCAAGCAGCAGTCCACCCATTTCAGACATATAAACAAGCTGTGTGACAGATACACAAGCAATTACAAATCTTGTCAATTCACTTTCAATTCCGCTTCCAATAACTGCTGGCAGGAACATATCTGCAAATCCTACTACCATTGTTTGGGCTGCTTCTGCCGCTTCCGGAATTTGCATCAGAGCAAGGATTGGCTCAAATGGTTTTCCAAGAATTGCGAAAGCAGGTGTATATTCTGCAATAACCAACGCCACCGTACCAATTGCCATAACAATCGGCAATACACCCAGCCACATATCAAGGACATTCTGGAAACCTTCCTTGACCACTGCCGCCGCACCTTTATTGGTCTGCGCTTTTTTAACCGCATTATTAATGCCCCAATTTACTGCGGATACATTGGCAGGAATGGAAGTTTCCTCTTTAAGTACTGTACCTTCATATCCCGTGTTCGCTTTTCTCGATAGCGGAGGAATACGAGGCATGATAATAGCAGCCGCAAGTCCCGCAAGAATAATCGTAAAATAATAATGAAGGAAATATTGCTCTAAGTTCATGTATTGAATGATAACAATAGTAAAAGTAATAGAAACAACTGAGAAAGTGGTAGCAACCACTGCGGCTTCACGCTTCGTATAATAACCGTCTTCGTATTGCTTGGTGGTCAGAAGGACACCAATTGTACCGTCTCCTACCCAGGAAGCCAGACAATCAAGAGATGAACGGCCCGGTAGCGTGAAGACAGGCCTCATCACTTTAATAAGCAAAGCACCAAAGAATTCTAGCAATCCAAAGTTTAAAAGCAAAGGCAATAATAAACCGGCCAAAAGAAAGGTCGTAAAGAGAATCGGAATTAAATCATAGATTAATAACCCGCCGGTATTTTCAGAATAAATCGGTTCAAGGCCCAATTCAAACAAAGTTATTATAGCAAATACCATTCCAAGGAATCGGGCTGCAAGCCAAAATTTGCTGACATTGAATAGTTTATCTAGAAAAGGGCTATTCAATATAAATGAAGGCTTAAATACTGTAGCGATTAATGATCCAATTACAGATAGGCTGATAACAATGACGGTGATGGCATAAACGGAATCACCCAATAAAGCTCCTATCTGGCCTGCCAAATATGCTACGGGAATGGTAATGCCTTCCCCATCGCTGATTGGCACCATAAATAACAATATTCCCACTAAAGACGGGATTAAAAATTTCAGATAGTCTCCTGTCGCATACGATTTCAGCTGTACTTGTTCACTTTCTGGCATTTTCTTAGAAAGACTGCTCATTCGTATGTACCCCCTTTAATTTTCTCTTTAATTCCCCTTTGTTCATCACTACTCAAGAAATAATTCTTTTTCAGCATACAGAATTTCAAGTTTTTGCTGCCTTTTTGTAATTCTTTCATGGTCTTGTTCTTGTATTCCTGCGATAATCACTTCAAGCAAACTTACAACTGATGCTATGGAGTGATGGCCTGAATCCATATTTTCGTCGGTAGTAAGTGTGACTGAAGCCATTTGCCCCACAGGCGATAGCTGGCGGTCTGTAATGGCAATGATCCGGGAACCCTGTTTTTCAGCATAAGAAGCCAGTTTAAAAGAATCCCTGCGATATCGTGGAAAAGAAAAAATTACAGCTGCGGCATGCTCTGTTAAATCGCACACATCCTCAGGCAAAAAACCGTTTGGACCTGAAATAAACACATTTCCCCTTAGCTGCTTAAGCGTGTAATAAAACCAGTATGCGGCCGCAAAAGAACAGCCAAAACCTCCTATATAAACCCTGTCTGCCTGAATTACAGCTTCAATCGCTTTCCAGATCTCATCTTCATTAACCTGATCAAGCAATTGCCGAAGTATTTTCCTCTCTTGATCAATTACTCTCCTAAACAAATTTTCTTCATCATCAGTCTCTGATGACGAATGCTGTTCGCCCGCTGTGTGCTGTTTACCGGCAAGCCAGTCTTTTCTGACCAAATCCTGCATTTGGGAATAGCCGCTGAATCCCAGAGCATATGCGAGCCGGATCACGGTTGTTTCACTGACTCCCACTTTCCTTCCGATCTGAAATGCTGTTAAAAGCACTGCTTCATCAGCATGCTCCATAAAAAATTCAGCTGCTTTTTTCTGACCAGGAGAGAGTGAGGAATAGCTCGCTTTAATCATTTGGCTTAATGTTTTGGTGTTCATGCTATCTCCTCTTGAATAGTGCAGGAAAAACTTCTTATGCAAAGTATAAAGCATTAAATACTTCTCCCACAAGAAGATTTTCTACTATTCTAAATTATATTTTAATTGCTATTAATCTATAAGACCTATTTTTCCTCGAAGGAAATCCTTCTTTACAAAATATTAAAGGATGAAATACTTCTTTTGCAAGGAAAAAATGTATTTTTAAATAAAAAAATTTATTTTTATACATAAATAATACTCAATGAAACAAAGGGTCCCTTTAACTGCTTACATTTAAAAAATGATATAGTAGTTAAAAAGGCTGGAGGTACCAAATGATTGTCAGATGGCTGGGCATTAATATTTTTACAGTTCTTTTGATTATGCTTTGGAGCTGGTATCAGGGGTATGATTCAAACAAAATCTTATTGGGGAAAGTACTGGCACAGGCTGCTTTTATTTTATTTTTAATAAACTTGAATATGTATTTCATATTCCTCCTTATCCGAAAAAGCAAGATAAGGAAAATAAAAATAACCCTTGCGAAGATATCCAAAAGAATGATGAAATATCACGTTGCTATTGCTGTCACAGCTTCACTTCTAATAATTGGACACGCTGCGATTATGATAACTGCCCTTTTTGAAGATTTTGGCAAACAAAAACAGCAAGCGGAATGGTCACATTAATCGTTCTGACTGTTCTCTTATTCAGCGGTTTATTGCGCAGGCTGAAATCGACTGGCAATAGACGAAAATTTCATTATTCGATGGCGTTTGTATTTTTTGGGTTTGTATTTTTGCATATTTTTATATAAAGGCATATGGCCTTTATTTTATGTTCTTTAAAGCGGATGGGTTTGCATTATACCTACCTTTTATGCCTAATCCAGGATTTTTCTGCGTTCATCTGAAGTGACTGCGTCGAATTCATCGAGCTTTGCGTCGTCCTCCCATTTGTGCCGACTCAACTTCTCTTCTTCAATTACCGGAACTACCATCTCAATGCGAATACAAATTAGCCTGTCATTTCTTACCATTACGGGGATGAAACCGAAATTTCAACCTAAAACAAAGCCCTGACATTCAGTCAGGGTTTTTCTTAAATCTTAAGCCGGTAGACAGGTTCAGGATGAAACGCCTGAAAAATTTCACCCGTTGGTTCAAAGCCAGCTTTTTCATATACTCTAATGGCTGGCTCATTCTCTTTGATAACCGATAAATAGATTTCATCACAACCATAAATTTTTTTCATTTCCTTTATTACCAGGTTAATCGACGGGGTTCCGTAGCCTTTTCCCTGAAACTGATGCCCTAGCATAATGCTGACGAGTTCATAGCGGTTATGTTCTTTATCCAGGCCATGGGTAGCAAAGCCGATTAACGTATCACAATCATATATTGCTTTGCAAGTCCATCCATTGACTGCAGCCAATGCGATAAAAAATGCGTTGGATCCTACCATTCTTTCGAAAATCTGAAATTTCTTTTCCTGCTCCTCCTCAGATTTGAGGTTAATGATGTCAAAAAAATTTTCCTCTGTTACAGGCCTTAATTGTAAATTCATGCATACTCCTCTTTCCTCTTTACAAATAAATCACCTAATTAGAATTCGGGTTCGATCAGGATATTCCCTTTTTAATTTGGTAAAATATGTTTTTAAATTATTAAAAACCTCCCTTTTCATCAAGGGAGGTTTTGTAAATTATTTATTTTTACGCTGCTTTGTCAATCTTCCCAATAAAAATGCACCTGCTGCCACACCCAGCATTGTATTTGTTTTCTTGTTGAATACTTGCTTGGCGATAAGGTTTAGGTTTTGCGGCCTTTCTGCAAGGCGGCGCATAAAGTAGCCATACCAGTCGTTCCCGAAAGGAACATACGTACAGAAATTATAGGCTTCGCTCGCAAGCTTTAACTGCATATCCTTTCGGAATCCATATAGCATTTGAAACTCAAACTTTTCTTTCGGGATATTGTTAGCCCTTACAAATTCCTTTACATGATTAATAACTTTATGGTCATGGGTGGCAATGGAAGTAAATTTCCCATTCAGCAAATGCCATTCTATAAGTTTAATAAAGTTTGCGTCAATTTCGCTTTTTTCCTGATAAGCAATTTCTTCGGGCTCTTTGTATGCACCTTTCACAATACGAAGGCGGAAGTCTTGATATTTTTTGATATCAACCTCAGCACCGAAGAAGTATGCCTGGATAACCGTTCCGACATTATCATATTCCTTCGACAGTTCATCGAGTATATCAAAGGAAGGCTGCAGACGTTTGGAGTCTTCCATATCCATATTCACAAAAATGCCATAGCGGCTGGCTCTATCCACGATCTCTCTTACGTTGTCAAGACAGAAAGAGTAATCAATATCAAGGCCCAATTGTGATGGCTTTAGAGAAATATGTGCATCTACTTGATTTTCATGAATAGCTTCAATTACACCAAGTATTTGTTTTTTCGCTTCTGTCGCCTCTTCCTTCTTATATACAAACTCTCCGAGGTTATCGACAGTACAAGAGATTCCATGTGCGTTAAGCTCTTTAATGCTGTGGATCGCTTCTTCTAAATTCGTTCCCGCAACAACACTCTGCGCCCCTAATTTCAATCCATATTTCTTTGCCGCAGTATTCAGAAATTCGTTTTGGGAGAGGCCTATAAATAGATCTTTCAACATAGAAATATCCCCTAACTCTTGTAATTTCACTATAATTATAGCATAGTTTTTTAATAAAATTTATTTTGTGAATTTTCCTATTTTAACGTTTCCCTATCACCCATTTGGTAAAACATTCGCTATGATTTTCGCAGGAAAGTTGACTATATAGATTAAATTATAGTATTATAAAGTTACAGCTGATGGGTTTTCAGCTGTGCTCAAAAATGAGCCAATAGTACTCCAAAGGGGAGTAGCTGACAGTTATGTCGTCATTACGTGATGGAAACATCACCGGCCTGACTGGCAACTTTACGTTGTTTGCGAGACCTTTGCCATTAATGGTAAAGGGATAAAAATATACCTTTCAAGACCTTTACCAGACTTTTGGTAAAGGTCTTTTTATTTTCTATAGAAGGAGGAGAATCACAATTTAAAAGCTTAAAGATCCACCACACGGGGTAAATTAGAATCCATTCAAAACTAGTAAACTTTCATGGAGGAGTAAATATGAAAAAGATACTTGCAGCATTACTTTCAGCAGCTCTTATTTTATCTCCAGCTGGGAATATAGTCTTCCAGGATCATACACTATCAGTAGAAGCCAAAGGATATAAATCAGGTAAGAAAAGCTTTAAAATGAACAACAATAATACACACACGAACTCTTCCTTTCTCCAAAAGAAAAAAGAAAACACCGTAACTACAAATAAATCAACAAATCCAAAAGGCGAATTTACTTCCGGCAAATTAATGAAAGGCCTTATGGTCGGCGGACTTGCCGGGCTGCTCTTTGGCAGCTTATTCGCAAACATGGGTATGTTGGGATCTATATTTGGCTTGATGGTTAATTTGTTAGCGATTTACTTTTTATTTTCTATTATTCGAACTCTCTACGGATACTACAAGAATAAAAAGCGAAAAGAGGAAGCTTCAACATGGAGAAGTTAATCATTTCCGAACAGGATATTATTAATGCTATTTGCATTTATATATCCCGCAAAAAACAAATACATCCTGAGGAGGTAGAAGTTGAATTAATGTATGATGAGTATGGTTTTTCTGCAGAAGCTTATACAAGCGGGAGAAAACAAGTTCTAATTACAGCAAATCTGATCGAAGCTCTTCGCTATTGGCTAGATGAATATACAAGCAAAGACCCTTTTGCCGGAATCAATCTTTTGCTTGATGATGAAAAGGGGATAATTGCGGAAGTAAGCTAAGGTAATAAAGCCTGAACCCTTAACAGGATTCAGGCTTCCATTGTGGGGTAAATGCACCCTTAGCTTTTATTTTCAGTGTACCAGCGAAAAATAAAAAAGTCCCTGCTATCATAGATTTCCAAGGACCTTTACCGATGATTCCGACTGGGTTCGAACCAGCGACCTCTACCCTGTCAAGGTAGCGCTCTCCCAGCTGAGCTACGGAATCCTTATTTTATTTTCCTCTAGTGAGGACAATATCAAATATAAACTTTTTTCACATAAAAGTCAATAGCCATATTCATTCCATAAATAAAAGATTAATAGTTTGAAAATAGATTACATTCACATTACATTTTTTTGATTTAAGTCTGTAATGTATCTTTTTAAGAAAATATGCTTTATAATGCCCTCTATATGATTCTTTTGTTAGATGAATCAAATATTTCAGGGTTACGGAAGGAGAAAATTTAATGAAAAAACTAATGTATCCCTTTTTACTAGTATTACTTTCTGCAGTGTTAGCAGCTTGCGGTGCAGATGAAGAAGGCAAGAGCGCAGAAAAAGATGATAAGGCCAAAACGGCTGAAACGGCTGAAACCGATCAGCAGGATCAGCAAAAGCAAATGGAAGAAATGCAAAAGAAAATGGAAGAACAAAAGCTTGAGGAAGATAAAACAGTTGCAATTGTAAATGACCAGGAAATTCTTGGCCGGGAGTATAATAGCGTTCTTACATCATCCCAAATGATGTTTCAGCAAATGGGACAAGATCCTACTACTAAAGAAGCTGCAGAGCAAATCAAGGAGCAAACGCTTGATAGCTTAGTTGGCCAGACTCTTCTTCTCCAGGAAGCGGACAAAAAAGGCTATAAAGCTTCTGATGAAGAAGTAAAAAAGCAGCTTGAAGAAACAAAAGGACAATTTAAAGACGATAAAGAATTCGAAACAGCCATGAAGCAGGCTGGTCTTAATCCAGACTCCTTAGAGAAAGAAATTGCCAACAACATTAAATACACTAAGTATATCGATGGCGAAATTAAGCCTGAAGAGGTTACAGACGCCGAGATCCAGAAGTTTTATGATGAGTATGCAAGCCAGGGGGGCGCTGAAGGCCAAGAGCCCCCTAAACTGGAAGAAGTAAAGCCACAGATCAAGCAGCAGCTTGAACAGCAAAAACAGCAAGAAATACTGGTTAAGCATGTTGAAGAATTAAAGAAAAGCGCCAAAATCGATATCAAGGTCTAAGCCTCGGAGCAGCTTCCCTTTTTGGGTGGCTGTTCTTTTTATATGATAAAATTACCTTCCTCTTTTCATCTTCCTCCCCTTGAGAAATTATTTAAATACGGTAATATGTATTGGGGAGGCTACATCATGATAAAACATATAACAATCATTCAAATCATTGCAGGTTATTTAATACTCACTTTGGGTGTCTCATTAATTATTTTATCCGGTCTTGGTGCAGGTGCTTGGGATACCGTCTATGTTGGCCTTTTTAAAAAGTTCGGTCTGACAATCGGAACATGGTCATTTCTGGTTACTACTTCCCTAATATTTTTCAACGCACTGCTCTCCTGGGAAAAGCCACAATTTAAATCCTTTATAGGTACTTTATTAGCAAGTCTTGGAATCGATCTTTGGCTGGAACTTGTATTTAACAGCACTGCTATTACACTTTTTCCTGTTCAAATCCTCTCCTTCTTTTCGGGTGTTTTATTACTTGGATTTGGCGTTGCCATTTATATCCGTCCAAAAATATTTAGCGGACCAATTGATGGTTTAATGATCGCAACAGCTAAAAGGTTGAATATTAGCATTAAAAACGCCCGTATCCTAAATGAATCCTTGGCTTTGGCTATTGGTTTCCTGTTAGGCGGCCCGGTGGGATTAGGCACTTTATTCGTCGCCATCTTTTTAGGCTATACAATCCAATATGGCACAGTGTTTCTAAACCTCTTGAAAGATAAAGGACTAAAAATTATTTAAAAGGCAGTTTACGAAAACGAGGATCTCGCACCTTACGCTCCAATCAACCAACCTATTTATCAATGTTTGTTTCTATTCAAAAACAACAAACTTTTAGAAAACAGTTATTTAAAAAGACTTCAAAGTTGTGAAGTCTTTTTTTATGCGAACATACTTTCTGTTTATACTTGAAAAAGAACATTCGTTCGTATATAATGCAAATATAAGTAAGGAGGGATTTATATGAAAGGAATTCTTTATCGAGCAATGGAAGAGAGAAAGCCTGTGGAAATCATCTATCTCTCCAAACGGAATTCATTTACACAAAGAAAAATTTTAATTAAAGAACTGCGCGGCAGCACTATTTTGGCTTACTGCTTATATAGAAAGCAAATGCGAATTTTTAATTTAAACCATATTATGTCCATTCTGCCAGAAAAGAAAACACGACAGATTAGTTAATTAAAGCTTCTCTCTATTAACTAGAGCCTGTATTTCAATGCGAAATACGGCTTTTTATTATGCCTTCCTCCCTCGTACAATTTCACCAACAAACCTCTAGATAGCAAGATGCTACTTTTTTTCTAGTCTGTTCCATTCAAAATGGTTCTTTACAGAGAAAATAAAAAGGAAGGATCCCCAGGGGAGCATCCTTCCTTTTTTTGTTAAGCTGTTTGCGTCTTCTCCTTATCCTCTCGTTTAAAGACCATTTGCAACACAATCAGCAAAATGAAAATTCCCAATCCGATTATATCAGTTACGCCTTCTGGATAGATAAGCAATAGTCCCCCTGCAATTCCAAGGAGCCTTTCAAGAAAATTCAATTTTCGCATCCAGTACCCGATAACCCCGGCACCAATTGCCATCATACCAGTCAAGGCAGTAAATACTACCCAGATTAAATAATACCAGGTGGTATCAATCATCAATAACTCAGGAGATAGGACGAACATATATGGAATAATAAATGCCCCAATAGCAAGTTTGGACGCTGTTACCCCCGTTTTAATCGGATCTCCGCCTGATACTCCAGCAGCTGCAAATGCAGCAAGAGCAACTGGAGGTGTAACATCAGCCACAATACCGAAATAGAATACAAATAAGTGTGCAGATAAATCAGGAACACCTAATAAAATAATCGCAGGAGCGGCTATAGTAGAGGTTATAACATAGTTAGCTGTTGTTGGCGAACCCATTCCAAGTATAATGGCTGCAACCATTGTCAGCATTAAGGTTGGAATTAACAACCCGCCAGAAAGGTCAAGCAGGCCATTTGCCATTTTTAATCCAAGTCCTGTCTTAACAACTACTCCTACAATTATACCCGCTGCAGCTGTAGCAGCTGCAACGCCCAATGCAGTACGTGCACCATCGACTAACGCATCAATAGCATCTTTAAATCCAATACGTGTCTCTTTGCTAATCATGCTCACAGCAACTGTTATAACAATTGACCAAAGAGCAGCCCGGATAACGCTCATACCTGACATAAGCAAAATGATTACGGCCAATATAGGAAGAAGCAAGTATATCTTTTTTAGTACTTCTTTGCGGTTTGGCATTTCTTCATCTTTTAATCCTCTTAGTCCTACACGTTTTGCTTCAAAGTGAGTCATAATCCAAACACCAGCGAAGTAAAGCAGGGCAGGGATAGCTGCAGCTTTGGCAATATCCCAATACGTAATGCCTCCGCCAATGAACTCGACCATAAGGAATGCGGCAGCACCCATGATTGGAGGCATGATCTGCCCGCCTGTCGAAGCGGTCGCTTCAACCGCACCTGCGAACTCCTTCTTATAGCCAAGCTTTTTCATCATTGGAATGGTAAATGAGCCCGAAGTTACAACGTTTGCTACAGAGCTTCCGCTGATTGTTCCCTGAAGGGCACTTGAGAAAATTGCAACCTTTGCTGGTCCGCCTGTTCTCTTCCCTGCAATGGAAACAGCCAAATCATTAAAGTATTGTCCAACACCTGTTTTTACAAGGAATGATCCAAATAACAGGAATAGGAATATAAAGGTAGCAGATACGCCTAAAGGAGTACCCAGGATCCCTTCAGTTGTGAAGAACATTGTTTGTACAAGTCTTTCTAGATCCAGCCCGCGGTGTGCCAGAAATGCTGGCATATATGGGCCATAAATCGCATATGCGAGGAATATTACCGCAATAATTGTTATAGGCAATCCAACTGCCCGCCTTGTTGCTTCAAGTACTAAAAGAACTGCAAGTAAGCCAACATAAAAATCAATCTCTGTCAGACGCCCGGCCCTCATAACGATTTCATCAATAAACAGCGGCCAATATGCCCCTACAACGATACCAAGAATGGCTAGAATAATATCATACCAGGCAACTTTATGTTTTCGCCCCCTGTCTTTTTTCCTTGCCGGAAATAACAGGAAGATCAGAGCCAATGCAAACCCCAAGTGGATCGAACGCTGCAGCTGGGCTGTAAGCATTCCGAAAATCCCAGTATATAAATGGAATAGCGAGAATGATAAAAGGCCAATAAAGACAATCCAGCCCATAATGCCTCTGAGTTTCCTTGTACCAGCCTCAGGATCATACTTTTCCAGCAGTTTCTGCTGTTCCTCCAGAGATAACGTTTCCACTTTATTGTCCAAGGATATTCACTCCTTTCAAAGTCTCAATTAAGTTTAATTTTTTAGCTTTTATACGCACCCAGGTTCCGGGTTCTATATAGTCTGAAAGCGGATACTCTTTTCCTCCATTAATTACTGTATGATTTGCTCTAACCTCTCCTAGCCGGAGATCAAATGAAGGAAAAACCCGATTCATATTCTTAATATAATATTTGCCGTCCTTTTGTTCAAATATTTCTCCATTTGAAGCATTTTCAGGCATTCCAATCGCAAAATCCTCATACATAAGCTCATATAGCTTAATATGGCCTTTTTCAGTTATATTGTAGCTTTCAACAACATCTGAAAGGTGAATGGAATGAGTGTACTTAATTTTAAAAGATCCGTCCTCTTTAATTGGGAGATAAGCAAGCACGTCTCCTTTGTTCTGATATTCAAAAACAATAGCCTGCTTCATAGGAATGAAAAGCATAATTGCGATGGATGTGAGGCTGAGGAATGCCAGGATCAGTTTTGCCTTCCCTGGCTTCTTAAATTTCATATAAAACCCCACCTAAAATAATAGTTATAATAACCAGTCTTTACATTTGATTGGAAAAACATTTTAAAAGTTAATTGACCGGCGTAAAAACCTTATTAGGTTTTACAGCCGGCCAAGTTTTTAAGCGTTTAAATTATGTTTTGTCCAGATTACTCAGCTTTTAGGCCTAATTCGTCAAAGTACTTTTTAGCACCAGGGTGCAGTTCGATTCCCGTGCCTTTAACAGCATTTTCTGCTTTAATCATTTTGCCTTTTGCGTGAGTTACTTTATCAAGATTTTCGAAAATAGCCTTTGTTACATCATACACAACTTCCTCAGAAAGGTCGTTAGACACAACAAGCATTGCCTGAACAGCTACTGTTGGAGCAGCTTCAGCAAGCTTGTAAGTTCCAGCTGGAACTTCATCCTGAACGTAATATGGATACTTTTCGATCAGTTCATCAATTTTGCCTTGTTCAATTGGAACAATGACAACATCCTCGGTTGCAGAAAGGCCTTCTACCGCACCAGTTGGAGTTCCTGCTGTAACGAAAGCAGCGTCAATTGTGCCATCCTGGATGCCTGCAGTAGATTCATCGAAAGAGAGATCCTGTTTTTCGATATCATCTAAAGTGATTCCATGGACTTCAAGAATTTGCTCTGCATTCGCAGCAGTTCCTGAACCAGGAGCACCAATGGAAACTTTTTTGCCTTTTAAGTCTTCAACAGTCTTAATGCCTGCCTTTGCTGTTGTCACAATCTGGATGGTTTCAGGATAAAGTGTTCCAATTGCACTTACATTATCAACAGCTGCTCCTTCAAACATTAATTTTCCTTCTTTAGCATAGGAAGCAATATCCGTTTGAGAGAAAGCTATTTCAGCATTTCCATCTTTCAAAGTGTTCATGTTCTCTGCAGATGCACCTGAAACTTCAGCATTTGTATCAATGCCAGTAGCATCAGAAATAATCTCAGCGAACGATCCGCCTAGCGGATAGTATGTACCGCCCGTTCCACCAGTTACGATGCTCATAAATTTCGGCTTTTCAGCGCCTTCGCCTTCGCCACCGTCGCCATTGCCTTCATCAGTGCCGCCACCGCATGCTGCAAGCACCATCGAAAGCGCTAACAGTAAAACTGTTGCGAGAAGAAAACTTTTCTTTTTCATTATAGTTCCCCCTTTATAAAATTACAGTTTCTCGTACTATATACTATCTAAAGGATATCCTGATTGTCAAATGATACCTTCTTCTATTTATAAATCAGTATACGTCTTCCGTATCCTCCGAAGGTTATGCATCTATCCGCTTATCTTTTAGAATTTGCTGGCATCTTTTTTGCATTTACAACCATATTATTACAGACCAGCCGCATTCAGAAAACTTGTAAAAAGCAAATCCTATATATATATGATAAAATCTTGATGAAAAGCCTTACATACATGCAAACGGAGGAATAGATAACATGGATTTTCCAAGAGGATCAATTAAGGATATTAAGATAGACAGCAAAGAGCTGGGAGAAGAGATTAGCCTGCTCATTTATTTGCCGGCTTCCTATTCACCTTTATATAAATATACCGTTGCCATTGCTCAGGATGGAAAAGATTATTTTCAGCTTGGAAGAGCAGGCCGTATCGCAGACGAACTCTTAAGCGAAAAGGAAATTGAAAACCTGATCATTGTCGGCGTTCCATATCAAGACGTTAAAGATAGATGGAACAAATATCATCCTGACGGAGTCCAGAATAATGCTTATATCCGCTTTCTTGCACATGAATTGGTTCCGTTCCTTGACCGGGAATTCCCCACTTACCAAATGGGAATGGGCCGGACGCTGATGGGGGACTCCCTTGCTGCTACTGTATCGTTAATGGCAGCGATTCAATACCCCAATACATTTGGACGGTTAATTCTACAGTCCCCTTTTGTAAACGAATCAGTTATGGAGGCTGTGAAAGAATTCAACCAGCCACATCTTCTTAATATCTATCATGTCATTGGAAAAGAAGAGACAGCTGTAAAAACAACCGAAGGCTCGGAAAAAGACTTCCTCACTCCAAATCGGGAACTTTCAAAACTAATTGAAGAAAAACGTTTTCCATACTTTTATGATGAATTTGATGGAGACCACACATGGACATACTGGCAGCCAGATTTGAAAAGAGCACTTAAATTAATGTTTTGACCTTTTTTATAAGCGAAAAGGACTATTATTAAGCTGTGACGAAAAGAATACATGGATGGGCACTGTTTTTTCTTTTTAAAAAAGGTATAATTATATAATGAATTTAGAAAATTTGCTATAATAGTTCAACTACAAGGTTTATATTATCTCATGTAATCCTGCCAGTTATTAAACAAAAATAAACATGGAGGTTGTTGTATGAGCACGAAATACGGTATTGTTATTTTCCCTTCAAAAAAATTGCAAGATTTAGCCAACTCTTATCGAAAGCGGTATGATCCGCATTATGCATTAATCCCCCCACATGTCACGTTAAGATCCGGGTTTGAAGCATCGGAAGAAGAGATTAAAGAACTAACTGAAACTTTGCACGGTATAGCCAATAAACACCAGCCTTTTCAAATAAATGCTTCGAAAATCAGCTCTTTTCAGCCGGTTAACAATGTCATTTATTTTAAGATTGAGCCTACCTCCCAGCTGGAAGAACTTCACCGGGAATTGAATGATAATATTGCTGCAGAGGGTCCTGAGTATAATTTTGTCCCTCATATTACAATTGGTCAAAAACTTTCCAATGATGAGCATTCTGATGTTTATGGATCTTTAAGAATGCAGCCTGTTAATCACGAAGAAGTAGTAGATCGTTTTCACCTTCTTTATCAACTGGAAAATGGCTCTTGGACTGTATATGAAACATTTCGACTAGGAAAGGAATAATCAAAAGTGGAAGTAAAAATCGTCTCAACTGAACAAGAATTACAGGATGCATTTTCTGTACGCAAACTAGTATTTATTCACGAGCAAAATGTTCCTGAAGAAGAGGAAATTGACCAGTATGAGGATGAAGCAGCCCATTTTGTGCTATATGATAATGGAAAGCCAGCAGGTGCAGGCCGTTTCCGTACTGTAGATGGGGTTGGCAAAGTAGAAAGAATTTGCGTACTGCAAAAGAACCGGAAAAGCGGTTCTGGAAAAGCGATCATGAAGAAAATTGAAGAATACGCAAAAGAACAGGGACTCCCTGCTCTAAAATTAAACGCCCAAACACAAGCCATTCCTTTTTATGAAAAATTGGGCTATGAGGTAATCTCGGAAGAATTTATGGATGCAGGGATCCCGCACCGCACGATGAAAAAATTAGTTTGATGGACTAGCTCCTGCCTTGGATGGCAGGAGTTTTTTGTTGTGCAATAATTTTTCATCTTTCTGCAAACACTATTCCAGATGCAGCTTTAAAGGAGTGGTTTGGATGGAATATTTACATATCGCCAGTGTACTGGTAATTGGCTACATCTTTTTATTTGTAATGGCAAAAGTCTTGGGAAAAACACAAATCACCCAGATTACTCCTTTTGATTTTATATCTGCGATTGTATTGGGAGAACTGGTGGGGAATGCACTTTATGATGAAGAAATTGGTATTCTTGAAATTTTCTTTGCAGTAGCAGTATGGGGAATTTTAATTTATGCAACAGAAACTCTTACCCAAAAGTTTAAACGTGCACGCAAATTTCTTGAGGGTGAACCCTCTATCGTTATTAAAAAGGGGCAAATTGTCTATGAAGAATTAAAAAAAAACCACTTGGATTTAAACCAGCTGCAGCATCTTCTCCGTTCAAAGGACGTATTTTCCATCCGTGAATGCGAATATGCTATCCTGGAAACGGACGGAACTATTAGTGCTATAAAAAAACCAGTGTATGCATCGCCTACTTTACAGGATTTGAACTTACCGTTTAACTCGGTCGAACTTCCAGTTACAGTCATTCTGGATGGAGAAGTGGTATGGGATAATCTTAAAAGCATTGGATGGGACGAAATCAGGCTTAATAATGAAATAAAAGCGAACGGAGCTGCAACTATAAAGAAGGTTTTATATGCGGAATGGAAAGAAGGAGAGGCTTTGCACGTGCAAACGTACTAAGCCTCTCCTTCTTTTTTCTATTATATACATTCACTAAAGTGACGGCCTTTTCCAGTCAGCTCGCCATACGTTTGTTCTGCTTTTTTTCTATTTGTACTGTTTATGTTTTCAGAACGCTGATAAGCTTTTGTTTTGGTTAATTTTTTTTGAATATCAGGAGCAAGTTCTTGACTGAAGTCTTTTGAATTAGATTGTGCAGCTATTCGGGTAACAGGTACAAAACGAAACGGATCATACTTATTGCCAATTTCTCTTTCAGCGTACTGATTATATTGGTAATATGTCAAAGGCAGGATATAGCCCATGATTGCTCCCCCTCTCCATTCAAACTCTTATTAAAGAAATACGTTATGTAATTCGCATTTATGTACCCGTTTTCAAAGAAAATTAAACATTAAAGGACTTTAGAATCCTTATGTGTTTTGATATGATAAACTTTGTCTTATTCTTTTACGTGACAAAGGCAATTCTGCATCATTATGGATGGACGTACAAAATCAATCGTCCAAATGACTGCTTTAAGCGGGGTATTTTTATGAAAACGGCACTTTTACATAATAAAGTATTAAATCTTCAAAAGTTAAATAGAGAAAGCTTTCAGCATATATATCAAGAGGGCAAAAAAGGGAAATTGTTTTGTCCGGAGTGCGGGGCTTCAGTCCGTTTGTATTTAGGCATCAGCAAGGAACCTCATTTTTATCATATTCAGCATAATAGCAAAATGTGCCAGGATGCAGAACAGGATTCCGATTCTGAAACTGTACAAGCTGAATCGAAAGAATTTATCGAAAGAAACGGTTTCCAGATTCCAGTATCAAGGGCTATTGCTTCCACTGCAGTTAAAAATGCCGAATCAACCTTTAAAAAAGCTCAGCCTGTTAAAAACATCCCTCCTTACACTAAAGACAACACTCAGAAACATAGCTTTCCGGATGAGTACTTGCAGGCGCTATCCCAATCAGGAGTTTTTTTGGATGAGCGGCAGGCTGCTGCTGTATCACATATCCAGGGGCCCTTACTTGTCCTTGCTGGAGCAGGAAGCGGAAAAACCAGAGTTTTAACTACGAGGACGGCTTTTATGCTGCGGGAAAAAAAGATCGACCCGAAGTCGATTATGCTCGTCACATTTACTGCAAAGGCTGCTGCCGAAATGAAAGAACGGCTGCTTGATTATCCCGGAATGGATTCCAGAAAAGTAAAGCAGGTAATATCAGGTACATTCCATAGTTTGTTTTACCGGATCCTCTCCTTCCATTCCCCTGAAAAATGGTCTTCAGGCAAGCTGCTGAACAGAGAATGGCAGCGGGAGCAGATTATTAAAGAGGCTTGCAAAGATTTGAAATTGGACGAAAAAGAATTTGCCTATGACCTGGCCCTACAGCAAATCAGTTATTGGAAAAACTCACTTATCATGCCAGAGAAGATTCAACCTGAAAATGACTGGGAGGAACAAACCGCAATTCTATATAAAAGATATGAACAAGCAAAGGAGAGAAAAGGATTATTTGATTTTGATGACATGCTAACAGGCTGTTATACCCTTTTTAAAAATCATCCCGCTATTCTCGGACAATATCAAAACCGATTTCAATATTTCTTGATCGATGAGTTCCAGGATATTAATAAAGTTCAATATGAACTAATGAAAATGCTCTCTGCACAAACAAAAAATGTATGTGCAGTCGGCGATGACGATCAGTCTATCTATGCTTTCAGAGGCAGTGACCCGCAATATCTTCTCGATTTTGAAAAAGATTTTCCCGAAGCAAAGGTCATTACATTAAATCAAAATTATCGCTCGGCACATGAGATAGTCTCAGCAGCCAACCAAATTATTTCCCTTAATAAACAAAGGCGGGCAAAAAGCATGAATGCCCAATATTCCAGTAATCAGCAGCCCTTCTTATTTTTTCCGTATGATGAAGAAGAGGAAGCAACCATAATCCTAACAGACATTCAGGATAAAATCGAAAAAGGCTATGAACCACAAGATTTTGCGGTGTTATTCCGGACGCACGCCGGCAGCAGAGCTGTTTTCGAGAGACTGGCAAATTCAAGCCTCCCTTTTAAACTAGATCAGGATGCCGAGTCATTTTATGATCGTTTCATTGTCAGAAGCATGCTGTCTTTTTTGAAGCTTTCTATAAATGAAGAGGATCAAAATGCAATTAAAGATATATTGCCTTCCCTCTTTGTTAAGCAGACGGCTTTGCAGGATATAAAAGCAGAGAGTATTTTAAAGGATTGTTCGCTGCTCGAATGTCTTAGCCATATAAAAACAGGCTTTGCTTTTCAGGAAAGCAAATTAAAAAAGGTGATTCCCGTAATCAGATCACTTTC
The DNA here is from genome assembly GCF_058145115.1 of Cytobacillus sp. C11.1. Taxonomy (NCBI): domain Bacteria; kingdom Bacillati; phylum Bacillota; class Bacilli; order Caryophanales; family Bacillaceae; genus Cytobacillus; species Cytobacillus sp. C11.1. Next base: position 4,643,794 of record NZ_CM176935.1, read on the forward strand.
AGGGCTTATTCCCTTAACTGCAATTGAAATGGTTGAAAAAGAACTCGGATTTCAGGATTTTATAAAAAAACGGGGCAATGAAGGCAATAAGATGGAAAAGGGATCTGATGATCTGAAGGACTTGAAGGTTGCCGCGCGCAATTTTAACTCTCTTGCCGAGTTTTTGGAGCATACTGAGCATATGAAAGCTATGAATAAAGAAATCAAGCAACTCAGCAAAAGTTATAACAACGCCATTACTTTAAGTACGATCCACCGTGCAAAAGGCCTTGAGTATAATGTGGTGTATGTTGTCGGGGCTGTAGAAGGAAGCCTTCCGCATGATCATGCTCTTGAAGCATACCGGTCAGGGGATTCCGCTCCGTTGGAGGAAGAGCGCAGACTGATGTATGTAGCTGTAACTAGGGCGAAAAAAGACTTATATATTTCAGTACCTGAAAAAAGGCGTGGACGAAAAGCCTACCCCTCTCGGTTCCTTGCTCCTATTACAAGAAGCAGCACACGTGAAAGTTTTAGAAAAGCAGACGGACCTGGCCGATAATTGCCAGGTCCTTTTATATTCTTTATTTTTTGTTCATCATCTGTGAAATGGTATTAAAGTCAAGCTGCTTGCCGTCAGCAACAATTGATTTCACGATTTTATCTTCCATATCTTTTGAAACGGGCTTATTCGCAATTTTGGAAACCCTCTTAATAACATTTCTTACTGTCTTTTCATCTTTAAAGTTTGCATTCTGCAAAGAACCGGCCAGCTCAAATACATCCTTCATATTTACGCCTGTTTTCTTTTCAAGGTTTTTAAAGAAATTATTATCCATGCTGCTTTTCACGCTCCTTCTTAAACTACTTTATATTGTATGAAGGAGGGCAAAAAAGGTGAAATAAAGAAAAGCCGACCCAACCATGACTATGGCATTAGGTCAGCCGCTCTCAAAATAAAAAATCTTAGTTGTAGAAACTCGCACCAACAATAATTAACAAGATGAATAACACGACAATTAAAACAAAAGTGTTTCCGCCGTATCCCCCGCCATATCCGCCATAACCATAGCCGCAATAACCGAAGCCCATGCCTATCACCTCACTTTGTTTTTACTCAATACAAGATATGTATATTAACCAGTAGGTGTATAGGCAAGCCCCTAAGCAACTCTTGCATTTTAGTCCATCAGACTAAAATAAGGCTTGGCCTTTGTTATTAATTCGTCTATGCGCCTTGCGTAGTCCTTATAAGCAGTTTTTAAAACAGGTTCTTGTGCAGTCATTGAGTTCCATTCAAGTTCAGAATGAATTTTTTTCATTAAGATTAAAAGATGCTCGTCCTGCTTTATCTCAGGTATCTTTAATGAGTCATTATAAAGATCAATTTTAAGCTGGCCTTGCTCATCAATTTGAGCAAAAAAGACATTTTCTGGCTCTACTTGTCTTTTTGCCAATTCTATGCTCAGCCATTCCCTGCTAACTCCCGCATTTTTCAAAGCGTCGTAGTAAATGGTCCCATCCATAATGACAGCATGTGGTACGCCCGCTTCTGGAAAGTGGTCAAATAAGTCTCCTGCAGTCAGCGGCTGTTTGGCTTTTTTTAATATTATATTTAATTCGCCATTCGAATCCAAAGAAGCAAATTCCACATCGGCAACCCGAAAAATATCTTTTTTTCTTAACTGTTCCATCAATTCGTCTGCACTGAACTTTTCTTTTCTTAAATTATCTTCCAGTATTTTTCCTTTTTCAATAAAAGTTGTTGGCTTCCCTTCAACAAAATCTCGAAAGGGCTTGCTTTTTAATGACAAAATGCTGATAAATAATGGCACAAATGCCCAAATCAATAAGGCAGTTATTCCATCCCTTAAGCTTAGTTCAGGATCCATAGAAAGTGTTCCTGCGATATCGCCTACAGTGATGCCAACAATATATTCGAAAAAGGATAGCTTGGAGAGCTGCTTTTTTCCTAATAATTTCGTGATGAAAAAGAGTCCCAGGATAATAAATGATGAACGTACAACTGCTGCAAGTATTTCCGTCATTGTAGTTGCCCCTAATAATGAAATGAACGATTAAGTTCTCTTATGCGCTTGGATAAGAAACCATTTATATCTGAAGCTGTAATCATCCCCTGATGGAAAATACGCTGTGCTTTATCATCTGATGAAGCCATGGCCTTTTCACTTAACGCCCATTCCATCTCCTTAATCATCACTTGCAGTACCTTTAGATTTTGTTTACTTTCTTCCATCCGTTACCAACGTCCTTCGCCATTAGCCTTTTGGTTTAAAAATAAGTGCGCCGATAAAGCCGAATATAATGGCAGCGGATATACCGGAGCTGGTTACCTCAAACATTCCTGTCAAAACACCGACAAGGCCGTGCTGGTCAGCTTCCTGCATGGCGCCATGCACCAGGGAATTGCCAAAGCTTGTAATCGGTATTGTTGCTCCTGCCCCTGCAAAGTCAGCTAGTGGTTCATAAAGACCTATTCCATCAAGAACCGCTCCTATTACAACTAATAAGCTCAATGTATGACCAGGTGTTAATTTAAATACATCAAATAATATCTGGCCGAATACGCAAATAAGCCCCCCTATAACAAAAGCCCAGAAAAACATTGGCAACATACAAAAACCCTCCTTTAATCCATTTCGATTGAAACTGCATGGGCAATGCAAGGAATGCTCTCATTCTGCTGAAATGTCAATGGTGATAAAAGCGCTCCTGTGGCAACTACAAGTATTCTCTTATATACTCCCTGTTTCATTTGATTTAATAAATGTCCATACAATACCGTAGCTGAGCACCCTGCTCCGCTTCCGCCTGACTGAACAGGCTGATCTTCTTTATAAATCATTAACCCGCAATCCTTGAATTTCTCTCTTTCTATGTTCAGGCCGTTATTAGACAGCAATTCATAAGCGGTTTCCTGGCCAATTCTTCCCAAATCTCCAGTTACAATCAAATCATAATAAGACGGATCAAGCTGCATATCCCTGAAATGAGCTGTAATCGTATCTGCAGCTGCCGGAGCCATTGCTCCTCCCATATTAAAAGGATCCGTGAGACCCATATCGATTACTTTTCCAACAGTGGCTGAAGTAGTGACAGGCATGTTCTTGCCAGATACTTTAGAAGTAACAAGGGCTGCTCCTGCACCAGTAATAGTCCATTGGGCTGTTGGCGGCTTCTGCCCGCCATATTCGGTCGGATACCGGAATTGCTTTTCTACAGCTGCGTTATGACTGGATGCACCTGTCAAAATGTAGTCAGCCCCTTGATAATTGACAATAAAGGATGCTAGCGCCAATCCTTCCATAGAAGTAGAGCAAGCACCAAAAATCCCGAAATAAGGAATCTGTATGGTCCTTGCGCTTAAGCTTGATGGAGTTATTTGATTAATTAAATCGCCTGCAATATAAAACTGAATATCTTCCTTTTGCCTGTTTGCTTTTTGCAAAGCAGTTTGCCCAGCTTCTTCCATAAGCACACGATGAGCTTTTTCATAGGAGTCCTCCCCCATCCATAGGTCGTCGTGCAGAACGTCAAAATCCTCCGCAAGATTGCCATTAGCTTCAAAAGGACCACCGGAAACACCAGTAGCAGCAATTACAGGGCGGTTTTGAAAAATCCAGGATTGTTTTCCTTTTAGCATTAAATAACCCCCCATATCCCTAATAGCGTTTTAATGAGAGCTACTACAAAAGCCGAGAATACCCCAAAAAGAATGACGGAGCCGGCAAGCTTGAACATGTTTCCCCCGACACCCAGTACAAATCCCTCTGTACGATGCTCAATTGCTGCGGAAATGACTGCATTCCCAAACCCTGTTACAGGAACAGCACTCCCGGCACCCCCAAATTGGCCAAGGCGGTCATAGACGCCAAAGCCAGTGAGCAGCATGGAAAGGAAAATCATTGTAGCTACCGTCGGATTTCCGGCTGTTTGCTCTGTAAAGTTAAAAAAATAAATATAGAAATACGTTATAGCCTGTCCGATTGCACAAATTAGGCCTCCTACCCAGAAAGCACGGATACAATTTTTTATGACGGGGCGCTGCAGTTCATGCTTTTGTTCCAGCTGTTCATATTGCTGCTGCTCCGGTGTCTTGTTGGAATTTTTTTTACTCATTGCCCATGCCCCTTTCTATGTCATTTCATTTTTTAATTTAATAATTTTATCAAGCTTCTTTTTTGCTTTTTTATCAGAGAAATCCGGATTTTCATTTTTTCCTGGAGCTCTACTGCCTCAATGAAAATCTTATAGTCACTCGAGACGGTAAAGTTCTCGTCAGGATATTTTTCCTCCAGCATCTTATTCATCTTCTTTTCAATCTTTTTCATGTGAAACCGCTTCAGGTGTTTGACTTTGTATGCCACAAGTGTGTCGCCATCCCCTTTCACAACAGCCACATCATACAGCTCTTCCATGGATTCGATATCATGCTCAATACTTGCAACCAAGTCCAAATTCTTTTTTGTATTTTTTTCAATTAAAGTAGGCGGAGGGTTGGTCGTCTTGAGAAGTGCCAAATCGCTTTCTGTCACTTCTCCATCTCCGCTGCATCCAGTTATTGCGAAGAGTAAGGCTGCCGATAGCCATAAGTGTCTTTTTTTCATATAATTCCCTTCCTATGTAGAAACTTTAGTTATATTGTCCTCGAAAAGGTGCGAATTTATGAAAACTATTGATAATCCTAATTTTTCCAATCGCCCACAAAAAAATAAAGCCGGAAACCTGCCGGCTTTATTTTTATTTTTTCTTCGACTTTTTCCCGCATCCACAGCCTTTTTTCTTTTTCTTTTTTAGAGGCCTGGATTTTGTGTCCGCTTGCTCATTTTCATTCTTCATCATGGGAAGGCCCTCCATTTTCAAATATTTTCCCTCTGAATATTTTATGCTGAGCCACCATGCTTGTGTAAATCAAATGCCTAGGCAATAAATACCTTTCTATTCATCGATCCACTTTTGAAGCACCGTTTCAATGATTGCTGCAAGCCCCGCCACAGCGAGCACTAGCAATCCCGGAACAGCCCATTCCCTGAGAAAAGCATATGATGCACATATAAAGATGGCACTCCATACGCCCGTACACCAAAAACAGCTCAAAAGTTCACCGAAAAAACCCCGGGCCCTTCCGTTTTTTATGACTATATATATTTCAGTTTCACCATCTTCACCTTTTTCTTCTACTTCCTCCAGGAATGGTTTCCTAATAAATTCAGTAATTTTATCAAACACAATCAGCCTGGTCAGCCGAAAGCTTGCAAGAGAGAGGATCAGCAATTCCATAGGTGTTATATCCACCTTTTCACCTCCAATTATAAAAAAAGAGCCTATTTTTTAGTAAAACAAGGCGTTTGTCCGTAACCCATAGGGCACCCCGGCAATATGTTATTAGTGTAGACCACAAGAAACAAACAAGGAGGAAATCAAAAATGGGTTGTGGAAAAAAAGACGACTTCAAAGGCAAAAGCTGTGTATGTGAAGTAGTTCGTGCTATAAAAGATATTCAAGATAATGCAGAAGATGTGTGCGAATGCCCTTCAAACTGTTTCCTGGAGCCGCTGGGAGCTATATCACCTTCAAGCAAACGTCGCCATAAGCGTCCGGATACTCGCGTGTTCACACTAAAAACAGCTGATGGATCACCGTTCCATGCTTTCTTTAAAGGAGATGACTGTGCATGTGTTTCCATCTTCTTCAGAGTAGAAGAAGTATTTGATAACTGCTGTGCAGTGCTTCGTGTCCTTCTTCCGGTAAATAGGAAAGAAGGTCGTGACAAGGTAGTTAATCTTGCTGATGACTGCTGCATTGATTTGAAGAAAGTTTGTGAAGTAGACTACTTCTTAGCGACTGACGATTGTGTTACAGTTGATCTAAGCTGCTTCTGCGCTGTTCAATGTATTGCCGATGTAGACCTTGATGTTTGTGAAGACTAATTAAAAGTGGCCAGCCGCACCATACGGCTGGCTCTTTTTGTGGGAAGATTATCTTCTTAAGCCAATCATTTTTACTTCCTTTAATGATTGAATGCTAATTTTTTCAATTGATTCATCAAAAAGTTTAATTTCTATCCATTCTTTATCTTTAGTTGCCAAAAATCCTCTAATTGCTTTCTCGTCGGTTTCGAAAATGCAAGGAATTGGGGGAAGCTGTTTTGGAAAATCAATTAAGTAATCCAAACGTTCAGCCGTGTCCATTTCCTTAAAGCCCTTCACCCGTTTAAAAGATGGCTTCCTTTTTTCTGTTGTAAAAGCAAAAGAGGGTGCTTCTTTTTTTCTTCCCGGCTTGCTTCAAATTCTTCTATGGCTTCCTGCACTTTCTCCTGGTCCGCGACTTTCTCAACCGCCGCATTCTCAATCTTGTTTTTTTGTTTTTCTATAGTGGTATGATCATGAAGTTCCGACCCTGTCTCCAATTGCTTGTTTTTATTTTCCGATTCTGCTTTTCTGCTGGAATAAACAGTTTGCATTTTAGTTTCCGGAAATTGAAAATTTGGCTGCTGAATATAAAATAGGGGTTGCTTTTCTTTTTTCTCTGCCACTATCGTCCACCTCCGCAATCATAATCTTTCATCTTATTATATGTATGCAGAAAATGGGCTTTCGTTTCTGCGTGGACAATAAAAAAGAGGGTGTCCAAAAAGTATAGGCTTTGGGCACCCTCTTTCTTCCAAGACAATAGCTTTATAAAATTGGCCTGTTGATTTCCACTCCAGGGGCTCGCTTTCCGCGGGCGATCCGGGAGCCTCCTCGGTGCATTCGCACCTGCGGGGTCTCCCGTTGACTCGCTTCTCCCGCAGGAGTCTCGCCCCTTCCGCTCCAATCAACAGGATGCAAGAATCAATATCAGCACATACACTAAGGTGAAAAATAATTGTCCTTAATGTCATAAAACAAAAAACTGACTCAAAAAAATTGTAGTTCAACAACCATTTGAGTCAGCCTCATAATTTAAAGAATATGATAACCAGAATCAACGTGGATATTTTCTCCTGTAATTCCGCGTGACAGGCTGCTGAACAGGAATAACGCAGTGTCTCCAACCTCTTCAGGCGTAGTAGTTTTACGAAGCGGTGCACGTTCTTCGATTTCCTTTAGAATTAAATTAAATTCGCTGATTCCTTTAGCAGAAAGAGTTCTGATTGGTCCGGCTGAAATGGAGTTTACACGAATACCGTCTTTTCCAAGATCATTAGCAAGGTATTTGACACTTGCATCAAGGGATGCTTTTGCCACTCCCATAACGTTATAATTTTTTACAACCTTTTCACCGCCCAGATAGGTAAGGGTGACAATGCTTCCTCCTTCTGTCATTAACCCTCTTGCTTCCTTCGCGATAGCCGTCAGGGAATAAGAGCTGATATTATGCGCAAGAAGGAATCCGTCCCTTGTTGTGTTCATATACTCACCCTGAAGTTCTTCCTTATGGGCAAAGGCGATGCAGTGTGCAATTCCATGGATTACGCCTGCTTCTTCCTTAATTGTGCTGAAGCATTTTGCAATATCTTCGTCACTTGTTACATCGCAAGGCAATACGAGTGAATTGGCATCTTCCAGCGATTCAGCAAGTTCACGTACACTTTTTTCAAGCCTTTCTCCAGCATATGTAAAAATCAGCCTTGCACCAGCATTGTGAAGAGATTGGGCAATCCCCCAGGCAATACTTCTTTTATTGGCAACTCCCATTACTACGAACGTTTTTCCATTTAAAGAAAGAGTCATTTTATAGGCCTCCTGAAATATTTATTACAAGTTATTAGTACCTAGTGCTAATTGTACATGAATTTTTTAAAAAAGAAAAGCCTATAGCGGTGTTGGAAACATGAAAAAAATCCTGCTTGTGGCAAGCAGGATTATATAACGTTTGATGCTGCATTCAACGATCTCAGGTAATTTATATCATACCTTACGCTTCTTAACACCATTCACAAAATTCTAGCTCTCGTTTTAATTCATCAACATATTCTTTAGAACCTGTAACAATCAATCGGTCATTGACATGAAGTTCGGTATCCCCATGAGGCACGATTGAATCCTTCCCCCTGAAAATCCGTACGAAAATGACATCCCCTGTAAAAGGGAATCTTCTGAGCATCATGCCTTCAAACTGCTCGTTTAATAAGCGGATTTCATATAATGCAGTATCCTGATTTGTTAAAATATTAACTACACTTGGTGATTCAATTAATGCCCGCAGAAGCGCCTTGGCAGAGAGTATCGTAGAAAATAGTTCTACATCATGCTCACGAAGGGTTTCTTCCATATCAGGGCTTTCCATGCGGCAAATGACTCGCTCCACGCCTTTTTCTTTAAAAGCAATGGATAGTGTCGCATTGGTCTCTTCGTCGCCTGTAGAAATAACAACGATATCCGAATCAAAAGCATCTGTTTTCTCAAGTGCCTCCATATCGAAATCTTCTATTTCAATAATATCAAATAAAGAGTCTGCAATTTGTTTTTCCGACTTTTCCTGCTTCTTGTGATAAAGAGCAGGTTCATATAAAGAGGATTTAAGCTCACTATAGATCGGCATAGTCATTTGGTTAGCTCCAATGAAGGAAACCTTGAGCTTCTTCTCCTCTGCAGCTTCCTGAGGAAAGAGCTTTTTAAAAACAACCGGTGTAAAGACGCTTGTGATTACAGCCACCAGAATCAGCGTGCCGCTCATTTCTGCCGTAATTACGCCCATCCTTTCCCCAATTGTTGCAGCAGCAATCACAAGCGATAAGGTGGAGGTTAACAGAAAGCCTGAAGCAATTACCGTCTTCATATCATACCATCTTTTTAAAAGATAAACTGGCAAAATCTTAGAAAGAAGTAAGGCAATCAGCAGAAGTGGAATAAGCATAAGCATTTTGGGATCGCCGAACAAAGTCCAGACATTAAGATCCACTCCAACCATTACAAAGAAAATCGGTATGAGAAATCCATAACCGAACGAGTCCAGCTTATGAATCATTTCCTGGTTAGGTGCAAGCAGTGATACGAGCACACCTGCCAGGAACGCACCTAAAATATTCTCTGCTCCGACTGTTTCTGAAAGTGCAACAAGGAAAATAATGAGAGCAAAGACAGCCCTCGTTCCGATTTGAACAGTACCTGTTGACAATGCTTCAATAAATTTGAGGTTTTTAAACCGCTTGCCAGCAAAATACAATAAAACACCTACGGCAAATAAGACAAGAAGCAGCCAAGTATTTCCTTCTCCTCCATCATTCAAGGAAACAAAAACAGCAAGTAAAATCATCGTTGCCAAATCGGCGATAACCGCAATTAATAAAATAATTTGGCCGATGCCAGTCTTCATTATATGGGCTTCCTTTAAAGTCGGAACTACGACACCAAGGGATATGGTGGAGATGATTAGTGTCATCAAAAAGGCGTTATCAATGAAGCCTGCAAGGACAAATAAATAAGATAATCCCAATGAAACAAGGAAAATGCCTATAAAAATGATTGACGCTACCATAAACGAATTTGGTTCAAGTTTTCCATTTGGAAGTTTTTCACGTTTCTTTTTCGATGAAAAGGCGGTAAAGTCAATTTCCAGTCCGCTTAAAAACATAAGAAATATAAAGCCCAATGTTGAAAGTGTTTCAAGCCACATATCTTCATGGACAATATCAAATCCGCTTTTCCCTATTATCAAACCGACAAGAATTTCCGCAACTACTACTGGAATAAAATTAATCTTTAACCGGTGTAGCAAAATGGGCGTAATAAAAGCAGCTAAAATGACAATTACGAGTGATGTAACCGATGCTCCATGTTCCATAGAAAAACCCCCTTAACCTGTTAAATAACTCATAAATAATGTAGCCATTCCAAAATAAATAAGAATGCTGATGATATCATTAATTGTTGTAATAAATGGCCCTGAAGCCACAGCTGGATCGATGTTCATCCTGTGCATGAATAAAGGAATAAGGGCACCGGCTAAGGTTGCAACAATTAGTGTAAATAAAATAGAAATACCAACTAAAATGCCCAGAAAGAAATTTCCTTGCCATAAATAAATAACCAACGTTACCAGAACACCGCAGGTTCCTCCGGTGATCAAACCTGTCCCTGCTTCTCTTATGATAAGCTTCATTTTATTTTCTTTTTCCAAATCGCCTGTCGCAATACCTCTGACAGCTACAGCCAATGCCTGGGTACCTGTATTCCCTGCCATTCCCGCTATCAGCGGGATAAAAACAGCAAGAATTGCAACTTGATCCAGGGTATCTTCGAATCTTCCGATCAGGCTTGCAGTTAACATTCCCAAAAACAGCAATATGATAAGCCACGGCAGTCTTTTGCGTGCAGCGGAGACCGGGTTTCTGTCGATATTATCCATATCAGAAACAGCCGCAAGTTTTGAGTAATCATCAGATGCTTCTTCATCCATAACGTCCATGACGTCATCTACTGTTATAATTCCCAATAAATGATTCTGAAAATCCACAACAGGGACAGCCAGGAAATTATAGTCCTTAATCTTTCTTGCTACATCTTCCTGATCTTCACCTACGGACACTGATACAACCCTGTCGTTTGTAATTTCAGAGATCATCGTATCATCATCGCTGACAATCAAATCTCTTAAAGAGATAACCCCAATAAGCTTTCTTTCCTCATCAACGACATACACATAATAAATCGTCTCGGCCCTGGGCGCTTCATTTTTAAGAATATACATGGCTGATCGGACGGTCTGATTTGCTGACAGGGAGACAAATTCCGTCGTCATGATGCTTCCTGCTGTATATTCTTCGTAATGAAGCAAATCTTTAATTTCCTTTGCCGATTCATCGTCCATGATGGTCAAATAGCTGACAACCTGGTCTTTATCAAGTTCATTTAATACATCGACAGCATCATCCGCATACATTTGCGAAAGCATGTCTGCTGCATAATTGGGGTTCATCTCAGCAAGAACGTCTTTATATTCTTCTTCATCAATTTCCAGATTTTCAAAAAGGGAAGCCATTTCTTCCGGAGAGAGATAAAGATAAATTTTTGTTCTGATGTCCTCATCCAGATCTTTAAAAAATGAAGCCTGATCATAAGGATGCAATTCAAGAAATTCATTCCTGAAAATGTCAATTTCTTCATTTTGTAAAGATTGGATTAAAAGATCTCTATTGATATGCGTATCTCTTTCTTCTGCATGTTCTGCCATAATGAATTACCCCCTTTCATAGTTATTGAAAAACGTACCTCACTATACTAGCAAATCTTTGTTTTTTTGTCGTCTATGAACATCCATCTGGTAAAAATAAGGGTCGACTCTTTGTTTATTAACCTTAAAGTTCCCTTTCCACAAACAAAAAATCACCGAGGCCCCGCAGCAAGCTTAAAATTTGCAAACCCGGATAATAAAAAGGAATATTGATAACATAACAGTAGATTAAGCAAAGGAGTGCCAGGATGAAACTAGATATTATTGGCGATATTCACGGCTGTTTTGCCGAATTTAAAGAGCTTACCCTGAAAATGAATTACGACTGGAGCAGCGGATATCCGGTTCATTCAAATGGGAGGAGACTGGCATTTGTAGGTGATTTAACAGATCGGGGACCAGAATCCCTTACAGTCATTGATGCAGTATATAATCTTGCAGCAAATGATCTGGCTTTCTACGTGCCAGGAAATCATTGCAATAAATTATACCGTTACTTTTTGGGGAACAAGGTTCAAATTACCCACGGGTTGGAGACGACTGTAGCTGAATATGAAGAACTTGATTCGAAGAGAAGAACGGAAATTAGGCGAAAGTTCATGGAGCTGTATGAAAAAGCACCTTTATACCATGTACTAGACAACAAAAGACTTGTCATTGCCCATGCCGGGATAAGGGAGGATTATATCGGCAAGCATTCTTCCAAAGTTAAAACATTCGTTCTATACGGAGATATTACCGGAGAAAAGAACCCTGACGGGACACCGGTTAGGCTGGATTGGGCAAAGCAATATGAAGGAAAGGCTGCCATTGTATATGGGCATACTCCGGTAAAAGAAGTCAGGAAAATCAAAAATACTTATAACATCGATACAGGGGTCGTATTTGGCAATAAATTAACCGCCCTCAGATATCCTGAAATGGACATACTGTCTGTTCCATCAAGCATGCCTTTAGTTGAGGAAAAATTTAGAGCACTATAAATATATTATGATTTAAAAAGAAAAAGCCGGAAACCGGCTTTTTTATAATAGGCAACCCATATCTTCTGGGGGAGGTACTTCAAACGATAAAGTCTTTTGCAAAAACGGATGAAAAAAGGAAAGACTGGAGCAATGAAGTGCCTGGCGGTTGAGGAAGTCCCTCCTTCCTCCATACAGTTCATCTCCCACCAAGGGATGTCCCAGCCAGGAAAGATGGACCCTGATTTGATGGGTTCTCCCAGTTTCCAATTTCAGCCGCAGATGAGTAAACCCTTTTTTTCGGCTGATAACCTTATAATGAGTGCAAGCATATTGCCCTTCTTCACTGACTTCCCGTTCTATAATGCTGTCCTTCTTTCTCGCTATCGGCATCTCTATAGTACCGGTATCCTGTCTGATGGTCCCCTCTGCAAATGCTTCATACATTCTGTGTATCTCCCGTGATCGGTGCTGCTGGCTGAACAAATGGTGGACATGCCTGTGTTTTGCGATCAGTACGATGCCAGAAGTATCCCTGTCCAGCCGTGTTACAATATGTGTGGTAGACATTAACCCTATTCGCTGATAGTATCCGATCAGGCGATTTGCCAAACTGCCTGACGGATGCTCTCTGGAAGGAATCGTGCTCATACCAGCTGGTTTATTCACAACAAGGACATAGCTATCCTCATAAAGAATGTCCAGGGGCAAGTCTTCGCCTTTCATCCCCTCGCTCGGTATTTCCTCCGGAAAACCAACCTTAAGCACATCTCCTTCTTTAAGTTCATAACGGACAGTCACTTCGGTATCATTCACAGTAATAAAACCTCCTGCAAATTTAATATCCGTAAGTGCTGTCTTTGAAATATCATTTTCTTTAAGGAATTCCCTGATCATTTTTCCTGAATGCCGGGCGGAAATTACCCATTGCAATTGAAAATGCGCCATGACTCTTTGTGCTCCTGTTCTATTAGACTTTCCCAAACAAGATTCATTTTAGCTGTTTAATCCGCAACAAAGGAGTCGTGGACTCTCTTCCAAAATGGAAATGGCCTGAATCTGGCAAACCGGATCTCTCATCTGCCACCCTGAACTGAATCGATTTTACATCTTTATGAAGAAGAGTCAGATGGTCAATCGTAATTTGAAAATCCGGTTCATTTACGGGCTTGAGCATACAAGTATGATGAGCCGGAAGTACTAGCGGAGAACCGACTGTACGGAACACTTTATTATTGATTGACGCCATTTCAGCTAGCTGGATGGCAGGCAGCGAAGGGTGAAGGATAGCCCCTCCCAATGCTTTGTTATATGCTGTACTGCCAGATGGAGTCGATACACAAAGTCCGTCCCCGCGGAAACGCTCAAAGTGCTGTCCGCGAATCTCTACATCCATCACAAGAGTTCCCTCAACCGCTTTAACTGTTGATTCATTCAGTGCCAAATAGCGTGTTTCTTTCCCGCCATGCTGGTAGCGAATGATCACCTCAAGCAGCGGGTATTCAATCACTTGATAAGGAGTCTTGGCAATTGCAATCACAAGCTTTTCGATTTCCTCCGGCACCCAGTCTGCATAAAATCCCAAATGGCCCGTATGAATCCCCACAAACGCAGTTTTATCAAGACGGCTGCTATATCGGTGAAAGGCATAGAGCAAAGTGCCATCCCCGCCTACCGATATGACAATATCAGGCTGTTCTTCGTCATATGTCAGCTCGAAGTCCAATAAATAGGTTCTCATTTTGTGCATGAGTGTATTTGATTTTGAATCTCCTTTTGAGGTAATGGCAAATTTCATCGTATCCAAGCTCCTCTTTTAGTAATAGCTCTGTTAAACTTGCCTGTTTCTTTCCGCTCCAGGCACTCAGCGAACCGCGGGCGATCCGGGATCCTCCTCACATTTAGCCTGTGGGGTCTCCCTTTAACCGCAATCCCGCAGGACTTTGAATAAGCTTCCTTGAATAAACACCGCACGAAGTAAATGCGTATGCATTTTCGAGGAGTCTCACGCCTTCCGCTCCAATCAACAGGGTGCCAAAATAGGCAATGCACTTTACTAGAGCCTTAGAAATAAATATTCGCTTAGTTATCTTCCTTTTGCTGCTTTTCCTTTTTTCTTGTAAAAAACGCCTGCGCATCCTGGATTTCTCCCCGGATCAGAGACATTTCTTCATCGAGCCTGAAAGCTGCCTCTGCTGCCCTTTGCAGCCTCATCTGAATGTCTTCAGGAAACTGCCCCTTATATTTATAATTTAGGGAATGTTCAACTGTAGCCCAGAAATTCATTGCCAGCGTTCTAATCTGAATTTCAGCGAGAATTTTTTTCTCTCCTTTGATCGTCTGGACCGGATAGCATATTACCACATGGTAAGAGCGGTAGCCACTTGCTTTTTTATGAGAGATATAATCCCTTTCTTCCACAATTTCAAAGTCGTTTCTCTGTCTTAATAGTTCAACAACCCTTTTTATATCATCGACAAATTGGCACATCATCCTGACACCGGCAATATCCTGCATCTCGGATTCCAATTTATCAAGGGGGATCCCTTTTTGATTCGCTTTATCTAATATACTTGCTATAGGCTTTACCCTTCCGGTAACAAATTCAATCGGCGAATGAGAAGAATCCATTTCAAATTGGCTTCTCATCCCTTTTAACTTAACTTTTAATTCTTCGACCGCCTGTTTATATGGGGCCAAAAATAAATCCCAATGCTTCACCTGCAACACCACCACATCCGAAGTAAAAGAGAGCGGGAGCCTGGAAAAGCACACTAGACATCCAGGCACACGGTTTCTTTAAAAAATATATCTGCCTCTTTATCCCTTTAATAAAAACGCAAGGCGCCCGCCTATTGGTTTATGAACTCGGTCCCTGGGAGCCAGAACTAGCCCCAACTTAAGACCTTGAGCCGATTGCGCCTGAGCTTGACGATTATCCAGTTGAATATTCTCTAAAATGCGCTCTCCACTTTTGCAACCATTTCCTCGCCGTAGTTGCTGTTGCCCCTAATATTTTCTATCAAATCTCCTAATTCCTCATGGAAGCCTTCAAGCAGCAGCTGATCACGCTGATCTGTTACATAGACAGGCAAACGGCCATCGTAAGCAATTTTTAGCTCCGGCCATACAGATTCAGGAAGGGAAATATATGTATAATCTTCGTTATTATCCGCTATGTAAATAAATGACAGATTGTCAGAATCAGCAAGAATTTGCTCTGTTGCTTTCAAACCTGATACAGATCCATCCTCTACCTCTAAAAATAACACATTTTCTTTCATTTCTGTTTTTGCAACTGTTAGTTTTTGTTTCATTTTTCTACCTCCATAGTCATTTCCTATTTTATCGCAGATTAACGGGCAGTAAAAGTCCCACTTATTTGCCTTGCATTTCTAAAAGATGAATCACGGGACTAACTGCCCGTAAAGGCCCGATTGGTTCAACTAACAATCAGTGGGGAATGAAAAATTTCCCCACTGATTGAGTTTCACTTTATCGCAGATTAACGGGCAGTAAAAGTCCCACTTATTTGCCTTGCATTTCTCAAAGATGAATCCGGGACTAACTGCCCGTAAATGCCCGATTGGTTCAACTAACAATCAGTGGGGAATGAAAAAATTTCCCCACTGATTGAGTTTCACTTTATCGCAGATTAACGGGCAGTAAAAGTCCCACTTATTTGCCTTGCATTTCTCAAAGATGAATCCGGGACTAACTGCCCGTAAATGCCCGATTGGTTCAACTAACAATCAGTGGGGAATGAAAAAATTTCCCCACTGATTGAGTTTCACTTTATCGCAGATTAACGGGCAGTAAAAGTCCCACTTATTTGCCTTGCATTTCTCAAAGATGAATCCGGGACTAACTGCCCGTAAATGCCCGATTGGTTCAACTAACAATCAGTGGGGAATGAAAAAATTTCCCCACTGATTGAGTTTCACTTTATCACAGGAGCTTGAAAAATCTCAAAGATTGAAGTCTTGCTTTATGAAAGAGATAATAAAAGAAATAGCTTTTAATTGAGGTGTTAAGCTTGTCTAAAAATATTGAGATTGAATTTAAAAACATGATCACAAAAGATGAATTTTTAACATTAATGAAGTTTTTGGGGATTAATGAACAAGATTTTACCGAACAGGTTAACCATTACTTTGATACACCTGACTTTTCATTAAAATCTCATGGCAGCGCTCTAAGAATTAGAAGGAAAAATGATTCATTTGAAATGACGCTAAAGCAGCCCCACCCGGAAGGACTATTGGAAACGAACGAAAACCTTACAGAGCATGAGATCCAGCAGATATTAGAAACAGGAGAAATTCCTTTTGAACAAATAAAAAAAGCGATCGAGGAAATGGGTGTAGATCCTGATAATTTTCAATACTTCGGCTCACTCTCAACCACCCGGGCAGAAAAAAAATATTTGAACGGACTAGCTGTTTTAGATCACAGCCGCTATTTAAACAAGGAAGATTTTGAGATAGAATATGAAGTGGGCAAAAGAGAAGAGGGCGAAGCCATTTTTCTAAATCTGCTTAAACAGCTAAACATTCCTGTCAGGAAAACCGAAAATAAAATTAAGCGTTTCTATAATGAAAAATATAGACAGCAAAAGGAATCACAATAAAGAATTTTCCTTTTGCCAAGGAGCTTTACTATGAATGTAGATCAAATGAAAATCATGCTTGAATTGCAGGCTCTTCAAGGCTTTAACCATGTAAAGCAAAATCACAACTCAATCCCTTTGTTTCAACAGCTTTTAACAGGTCTTGTATCGGCTAGTTACCAGTCTGCCCCATTCCAAGTTACTGAGGGCCTTGGCACCATTGCTTCCCTGGAGCCTTACTTCAATCTAACTGATCATAATCGTTTGAATGCTCCTGCCCTGCCGCCGGTTAAGCTTACAAAAATTGCCGGATTGCCAACTGGAGATTTCGATGATTTGATTCAAAAAGCATCAGACATGTATAATGTGCCTGCTCATTTAATTAAATCTGTTATCAAACAAGAATCAAATTATAATCCAAATGCCGTTAGCCAGGCAGGTGCTTCAGGCCTGATGCAGCTTATGCCCGAAACCGCCAGGGGCCTTGGCGTAAAAAACATATTTGACCCTGCGGAAAACATATTTGGCGGGGTAAAATATCTTCGCCAAATGATGGACAGGTATGGGGATAATATTGAATTGGCACTTGCCGCCTATAATGCAGGTCCTGGAAATGTAGATAAGTACGGCGGTGTTCCCCCTTTTAAGGAGACACTGAACTACATAAAAAAGATAACCGCATCTTTTATAGCTTGAAAATTGTAGAACAAAGCCGCCTGTTTTTTAGCCAGGCGGCTTTTGCTATGTCCTCGTTAGGCTAATGTTTTATCTTTCACCCGGATTGATGCTATGCTGTTAACTCATACTAAAAGAAAGATTAAGTGACATAACGAGGTCATTTCCGGAGCTGAAGTTCTGCTGTAAGCTATTTGTTTGAGATATAAATGCCTCATTGATAGAATATAAACAGATAACATCATCCAATATTAAATAGGAAGATTTTAATTTAATGAACTAACTCATAAAAGGAGTTTTAAATATGGCCGAGAAAATGCACACTCCCTTCGACGCTATTGGCGAGGAAAAGCTCCACCAGCTTATAGACGCTTTTTACCAGCGCGTAGGACAACACCCTGATCTCGTTCCTATTTTTCCAGATGACCTGACAGAGACAGCCAGAAAACAAAAACAGTTCATGACCCAATATTTAGGGGGGCCTCCATTATATACTTCAGAACATGGGCATCCAATGCTGCGTGCCAGGCACATTCCTTTCCCAATAACGGAAACCCGGGCCCGGGCTTGGCTTTCCTGCATGGATAGTGCAATGGATGAAATTGGGCTAGAGGGTCCTTTACGGGAGGACTTTTTTGCAAGGCTTGTTCTTACGGCACAGCATATGATTAATACACCTGAAAACGATGTGAAAGGTGAAGGCTCGTGAACAAGCGGGAATCATATGAAAAAAAGCAGGTATCCCCACATTGCCACGGCAGTGAGAAAAAGCCAATTGAAGTATATATGTTTGTCGATCCCCTTTGTCCTGAATGCTGGGCACTGGAACCAATCGTTAAAAAGCTGCTGATTGAGTATGGCCGCTATTTTTCAATCAAACATGTATTAAGCGGCCGTTTGGCAACCTTGAATATGGGAAAAAGGCAAAATTACGAAAATATTGCGGATTTGTGGGAAAAAACAGCAAGCCGCTCCGGAATGTCTTGTGATGGAAGCGTCTGGTTCGAGAATCCAATTTCCTCTCCCCACCTTGCATCGGTTGCGATTAAAGCAGCTGAATTGCAGGGCAGAAAAGCGGGGATCAAATTTTTACGGAAGCTTCAGGAGGTTTTGTTTCTTGAGAAACAGAATGTCTCCAACTTTGAGGTACTAAAGGAATGTGCAAAAGATGTCGGTCTTGATGTAGTAGAGTTTGTGTCTGATATTCATTCAGACAGTGCAGCAAAAGCTTTTCAATGTGACTTAAAAATTACTGCTGAAATGGACGTCCAGGAAATCCCTACCCTTGTGTTCTTCAACGAAAATATTGAAGATGAAGGAATCAAGGTTACCGGTTATTATCCTTATGAGATTTATGAGCAGATTCTGGAAGAGATGCTGCCTGCAAAGCCAGAACGATCTCCTCTTCCACCGCTTGAATATTTCTTAAAATATTTTAAACTTGTAGCAAGCAAGGAAATCTCAGTTGTATACGATATGTCAGATAGCGAAGTAAACCGGGAAATGAAGAAGCTGCAGCTAAAGCAAGTAGTTGAACATATTCCGGCTAAGTATGGGAAGTTTTGGAAATATATAGGTTAGCAAAAAAGCTGTGC
The DNA here is from genome assembly GCF_058145115.1 of Cytobacillus sp. C11.1. NCBI lineage: Bacteria > Bacillati > Bacillota > Bacilli > Caryophanales > Bacillaceae > Cytobacillus > Cytobacillus sp. C11.1. The sequence continues at coordinate 4,662,792 of NZ_CM176935.1, forward strand.
TGAGTGCACAGCTTTTTCTATTCTTAAAAGCACAAAAGCTCATGGTTTATCTCATGAAAAAAACCATGCAGATTACGAGCACGGCTTTTTTCGGATTATTTATACGAACAAAGGGGATGGGAGAAATTTTTCACGACCAAACAAAGGGGTATATGTTTGCTTGTGATCAACTTCACACCTGTAATATACCATGAAAAAAACAAGCAAAACAATAAGATTGTGTCCTTTTTCACAATATTGTCATAATCAAGTCATGATAGATCGGACAATCGCATAAGATTATACAAAAAGCACTTCTGCGGTGATTATTTAATCTATGAATACAATAAGATAAGGAGGAGAACTAAATGAAAAAACTGCCGATTTTCGTCATGCTTGTCCTCATTTTGCTCTCCTTTATTTTAAATATTTTTGGTTTAATGAAGCTCTTCCCTATTTTCATTACCTCTCCCCTATTATTTGTATCCCTGCTGATCCTTTTATTATATCTGAATGACCGCAAGCGGTTTAAGGGCTTCTAACCACACCAAAAAGGGACCAGAATTTCTGGTCCCTTTTAAATTATGCAAGCAGGCTTTCCATTTCGTTCAGCTTTTCTTCAAAAACTTTGCATGCATCTTCAATTGGCTTGCTGCTTGTCATATCAACTCCAGCTTTTTTCAGAACTTCAATCGGATAATCCGAGCTTCCGGACTTTAGGAACTCAATATACCTGTCGACTGCAGGCTGGCCTTCATCAAGGATTTGTTTGCTTAACGCTGTAGCAGCACTAAAGCCGGTAGCATATTGATATACATAATAATTGTAATAGAAATGTGGAATTCTTGACCATTCAAGACCAATTTCTTCATCAATGACAATGTCTTCTTCCCCAAAATATTTCTTGTTCAGCTCATAATATGCTTTTGTTAGTGAATCTGCTGTCAAAGCTTCATTACTTTGTGCCTTTGTGTGGATCAGATGCTCAAACTCCGCAAACATTGTCTGGCGGAAAACAGTTCCTCTAAAGCCTTCAAGATAATGGTTCAGCAAATATAAACGTTTCTTATCATCATCAATGGTTTTCAGCAAATAGTCATTCAAAAGTGCTTCATTACAGGTAGAAGCAACCTCAGCCACAAAGATTGAGTAGTTTCCATAAGGATATGGCTGGTGTTTGCGAGTGTAGTAACTGTGTACGGAATGTCCAAACTCATGGGCTAGGGTAAACAAATTATTCACATTGTCCTGCCAGTTCATAAGGATATATGGATTGGTTCCATACGTTCCGGAAGAATAGGCACCGCTTCTTTTGCCTTTATTCTCATGGACATCCACCCAACGATTGTCGAACCCCTCTTTTAAGATGCTTAAATAATCCTCGCCGAGCGGTTTTAAACCTTTTAGAATTAAATCCTTTGCTTCATTATAGGGTATCTCCATTTTTACTTCTTTAACCAGCGGGGTGTATAAATCATACATATGAAGCTCATCAACGCCTAAAACCTTCTTCCGCAGTTTCACATAGCGATGCAAAAGATGTAGATTATTGTTGACGGTATTCACTAAATTTTCATAAACACTTTCAGGTATATTATTGGCTGCTAATGCTGCATGGCGTGCAGAATCATAGTTTCGGATCTTGGCGTTGAAATTGTCTTTCTTAACATTGCCGCTCAAGGTGCTTGCAAACGTATTGCGGAACTTTCCGTAAGTATTGTAAACAGCTTTAAAGGCATCGTGGCGGACGCGCTGATCATCGCTTTCAAGAAAGCGGATAAAGCGCCCATGGGTTATTTCAACTTCCTCCCCATTTTCATCATTTATGGACGGAAACTCCAAATCGGCATTATTCAGCATGCCAAATGTATTGCTTGAAGCCCCAAGGACTTCAGATGCCTGAGCCAGAAGCGCCTCCTGCTCAGCAGATAATACATGCGGCCTTTGAAGATTAATTTCCTCAAGGGAATGTTTATATAGCTGTAGTTCTTTCTTTTCTTCTAGAAAACCGCCAATCTTTTGTTCATCAACCGCAAGCAGTTCTGGCACAATATAAGCCAATGTACTGGCAGCTTCCGAGTATAGATTTTTTATCCTGTCATCCATGCCCTGGTAAAAGGAATTTGTCGTATCCTGGTCATAACGCATATGGGCATATGTATACAGCTTGCCAAGGCGTGATAGCAAATGGTCCTGGAACTGCAGTGCTTCATATAAGGTCTCTGCGCTTTCACCAAGCTTGCCCCGATAAGTGCCTGCTTGTGGTATTAGTTTCTCAACTTCTTTATATTCCTTATCCCATTCATCATCAGTGGAAAAAACATCTTCAAGACGCCAAGTATCTTCTGCTGCAATTTCATTTCTTGCAGGAAGTTTTTTTACAGTCGATTCATTTGTCATCTTCATCCTCCATTCAAAAGTCCCAATTTCTAAATCACCATTACTGTATCTTCTCTTTACAGTGAAAAAATCCTTCTTTTATTGGTATTTATTGCTCATTGCTCAATTATTTTATGTTAAATAAGATATTTTCATTAACTCTTATTTAACATAAAAGCCTTCCTTTATACTTTCCACTATGATAGTTCCTTTATCCCGGTAAAAATCTGTTTCCCGCTGAAGCAGCGAGGATTGATTTTCAAATGCTGGATATGGAGCAGCTCTTCTGTAAGATCTTTTCCTGCTCTTACAAGGAACCTTAAGTTAACAAGCAGCTCTGCATATTCTTTCACGGCAAGAACAGCCTCGCCACTGTATACGAGAGGAAGTTTTCTGATTTTAATATCACTTTTCCATACCCTGTTCTGAAAGCATGAAATCATTCTTTCCATAGAAAAAACATCATCCTTCATGAGTACATCTATATGTAAATAACTTTGCCACTGTAAAGGGGATGTTTCAATATAGGGTGCGTGAAAAACCGGGAGGCCAATCTCAGGAGGCAGTAGAGAAGAATTTAGTGAGCGGGAATATAACTCTTGCAAAAATTTATTGCGGAAAGCTCCTGGGGTTTGGGGAAGACCATTTTTCGCTTGCCGAATCACCCTTTGCCACTCATATTGATTTAGATTGCTGTGGAGACGAGGTGGTTTAAATAATATTTCCAAGCTGGCTTGACTCAATGCCTTTATTTCAAGGTTTGCAAAAGTGTTTCTTACTGTAAATGGAATAATCTGATGAATATTGATGAAAGACTTATTGATAGGACAAAAAGAAGGAATTACCCAATTGCCTGAAGCTGTTTTGCGAAGAAATAAATAGTGGAAACCAGATAAAGATATTTTACTTTTTCCTATTCGCCTTAAATTTTTTCCTGCCAGTATCCATATAGGAATGATACCCGATTTAATGTACGCCTCTGAACGTTTTGTAAACAATGCCTCAGAAATGATTGAACACTGATACTCAATAGCATAATCTGCTCCTCCATACTTGACGCCAATATCCGGTCTTTGAGATATGTTGGGATAATAAGGTTCAAGAACCGGATTTAGCCCTTTTTCTTTCAGCCAGCCAAATAAAAGAAGTTTGCCGTTAATATGATAATCCGACTCCCTTTCATAGCTTTCTGGACATTCCGATCCCTTTTTGTGGCTAAAATGGGGAATGCGCTTTGTCCCAATTTTCAAGACAACCTCTTCGCTGCATTCAGGACAAAAAAATGCTTTCCGTATCCTAAGTTCTCTTAACGTCAGGAGATTATGCTTTTCAAATAAATTTACTCGTTCTCCTCCTTCTGTGTTTGCAACTAACAAATAATCAACTCCTTTCCTAACATTGCAATTTCTCCATTTTGCTCCCAAAATCCTCTCTACTCATTAAAAATAAATTCACCTTTTTAAATTAAAATCGAATAACCTTGCCTATTGTAATGATTCCATCAAAAGGCTTTCTTGCATTTTCGAAAGGATCTCACGCCTTCCGTTTCAATCAACTCGGTGGATAAACAGAGTTTAAACAACAAATTTTACGAAAACAGCCAAATTAAAAAAACCGATTCCAAAAATGAAATCGGTTTGAATTATTTAAAATGCTTTCTTAAGTGTGCGAAGACATTTTCTTCAATAATCAACTTTCCGTACTCTATAATACGGTGTATCGTCGTGCTTGTTTCTTGCCCATATTCGAGGAGAATGCTTAGCATGTTATCTATGTCATCTTCTTCAAAGAGATCTTCCGGAAACTCTGCGAATAAATAGTACTTCCCTTCAAAGGAATATAACTTCGTGTTTATGGAATCTAGATTGGTTCTTTTTGATAAAGATATAATATCCTCAAAATCTTTAAAAGTTAAAAGAAATTCCAGATCACCCTCGTATCCTGAGTCATCATCTGATTTGCGGAAGTGATGATCAAGCATTTCCTCTATATGTTCATCAACAGGCAAGTCTTTCACTTTTTCATCAGGAACAGGAAGTTCAAATTTTTGCCCATCCTTGGAAAGCTGAGCCTTTGTAACCAAGACCTCCAAGCCTTTATCCAAAGCCTGAACCTGTATCCAAAGCGGACCTTCCACAAGAAATTCTTCCTCCTGATGGACCTCATCCATCATTTCCCAAAAGAGTTCTTCACTCCGTTCACGATTGTACCAAATCTCTTCACGGTCAAAGCCTCTTTCTTCTATATCAAGATAAGAAATGTAAAATTTAACTGTATGATCATTAATACGTTCGATTTCCATGCAGCAACTCTCCCTTCTGGCTATGATTGAAGGGACAAATACCCCCAGCAGTCATGTGTGTTATCCATTTACCCATAAATCAATTGGTTAATCCCCATTTAAAAGAAGGTAAAGTGTATTTTGTACCTTGTACTTTCATTTTATGACAAAATAAGAATAAAGGGAATTAAAAAGTCATATCTTTAATAAAACCGTTATATGCCTATTACAATAGGCTGAAATTAATGCATTTTTTAGCATATGCCAATAATGAAATAACATCTATGGTTTTTTATATATTCTATTATTATATCCATTTTCCTTGTTATTTTTCACATGATAATAAAAAAGACCCCTTTCTGCAAGCAGAAAGAAGTCCAGATATTAAAATTAGTTAACCATGCGCTGTGCTTCACGCAGCTGGTAAGTTCGAACCTTTCTCGGCAGGAAACGTCTGATTTCATCTTCATTATATCCAACCTGCAGACGTTTTTCGTCAATGATGATTGGACGGCGAAGAAGTCCAGGGTTTTCTTTAATAAGCTCGAACAAATCTTGTAAAGGCATTGTTTCAAGGTTCACATCAAGCTTTTGGAATGTCTTGGAGCGAGTAGAAATAATTTCATCTGTTCCATCTTCTGTCATTCGAAGGATTTCTTTAATTTCGTCAATCGAAAGCGGTTCGGAAAAGATATTTCTTTCTTTATAACTAATTTCATGTTCTTCTAACCATGATTTGGCTTTTCTGCAAGATGTACAACTTGGTGAAGTGTATAATGTGACCATTTTACAAATTCACACTCCTTAAATTTAGACATATATAAATCCATTATCTAGATTAATATTTGTTTAATTACATATATTTAGAGCTATCTAAATTAAAATAACTTTAATCAAGTAATTTATATTATTTATTATACAACAAACAAAATCTATTTGGTATAACTTTTTATAAATATGATAAAAGTCTTATACATAAATTAAACAAACCTATTTAAGAATCAAATCTATTATATAAGACGAACCAGCGAGCAAAAAGTTTCATTTTTTATTTAATTTTCCTATTTTATTTCTGAAAGAATCCATCAGCTTGCAGATTCAAGGAAAATTATGTAGAAATAAAAAATTTATATTTTCCAATCTCTTATTAATTACCCATATTTAGCTCGATTAAACCTATAACAATTATTTTTTTATTCTCAATTAATTAATGAAAATGAAAACACAGCCATTTCCAAAAGTGGCTGTGTTTTTCCATCAGATGACTATGTGCTTTTATTGCTTTACTTATAAATCCTCCAAAACATCCTGGCCATTTTTATCTTCTTCAAAAGTTAGAACTTCTTCGACTGGCTGATAAGATTGGCCATAAAAATGCGTGTCCCTATAGGTGTGAATCATTTCATATGTTTTTTTCATTGCTTCATAAATCATTTCTTCACTTTCATTCCCTGGGGACCAATAGAGAATTTCCATTGAGTTAATTTCATTTGTTGCAAGCGATCTCCGGCTGTAACCAATTGATTGGGCATGTTCAAACCCTTCTCTTTTATAAAAACGCAAACGTTTTTCTGTATCGGTATCTTCATAATCAACTGGCTCAACTTCTAAAATTATAGGCTTTCCCTTTACTTTTAGCTTTTCAAGCAATTTATGGCCCAGCCCTTGGCCACGGGCGTCTTTTGATACAAATAAATAATCAATAAAAACAAAATTGTCGAGCTCTACATACATTAGGACATGGTGTGGGCCTTCATCCTTATGATAAATGTCCGAACGTTCCTTTAAAAGTGTTTCCATATGATCTTTCGATTTCATTTCCTCTATAGGGAAATACTGATTCAATTTTTCATACCAATGCATGGATCTGCTCCTTTTCTGCTTCCCAAACCTTAGGTTTGGTGGCGCAAGTATTTATTCCAGCATGATAAGCTCCCAGCTTTCTTTTCCATAGAAGTGCTGTTAGAAAGGATTTTCTTAATGCTCTGTTAAAGCTTTTTGCTAATTTATCCACTAAGCTGATTGGAGTGAGTCTCCCAATCCTTGGAACTGCATTCGCATTTACTTCATGCAGTGAGGAAGCTCATCGCACGCCCCACGCCCGCTATGTGTCTGGAGCGGAATCAGCAGCCCCATTTTACAGAGCCCTTCCTTAATTAGGATACATCCTGTCAGATTAAGTATTTGTGGATTTCCCCCTTTTAATACAAGAAAATTTCGAATAAAATAAGGATAGGGGATGTTTTATAAATAATCACAGGAAACTGTGAAAAGAAAGATGGAGGTTTATCATGATTGGTTACATAACAGACTTAACAATTGTTGCTTTGCTCATAATTGGATTTACTGCCTTATTAGGTGTACTTACTAATGGTATTGGAGAAAAGTTTTTTGGCGGTAAAAATAAATCCCAATTCGTGGATCAATCTGCAAAAGTACAGACTGGATGGAAAAGCGTAGGCGGAAAGAAAAAGTAAACTCCGATATGCCCATATACTATGATACCGCATACAAAAATGGTGTCAAATAAAAAGATAAACATAAAGCATATATGGTCTTAACACTCAAGCCAGATTTAAGATTAAACGGTTAATAGAAAAAGAGGCTGATTTCTTCAGCCTCTTTTTCTATGGTGTGTAATCCACATTTTGCGTATACGTATTACCTGCATTCCATAAGAGGAATTCATTTATACCTTGTTCGTTTAAAGCTTTAATTTGGGCTTCGACTTCGGCCTTTCCGTAATTCTTGTAGTTACCCGATCCTAAGTAAGAAGCCGTAAAGTCCTGAAGCCATGGTCTGGAAATAGGTGGTTTTTCAAGCTCACTCAACTTCTTTTTCTCAAGCTTTGCATATTCTGCCACCAGTTTGTATGGTTCTAAATCAGGTTTAGCTATTCCAAAGTAAGAAGTCCAATGGCTCGGATAAATCATCGAAGAAATTACATCTACATGTTCTGAGATCTTAGTAAAATTTTGGCCAATTCCAGGGGCTTCCGGCAAGGTTGCGGTATAGCCAAAAATATCAACTGAAACCTTTACTCCATATGGCTCTAACTGTTCCTTTGCATATGCAACAAAATCAGTAACTGCTTTCACACGTTTTTGGACATTTTCCATTTCCAAATCTTTATATTCCCCCAGACCATATGACAAAGATGTATCTCTATGTTCAAATCCTTCCGGGAAACGGACATAATCAAACTGTATTTCCTGGAAACCCATTTTAGCTGCTTCAATAGCTATTCCTACATTATAATCCCAGACCTCTTTCAGGAATGGATTGACAAAAGACTCTCCTCTGCCGTTTTTCCATACCTTATCTCCTTCTTTGAATGTCAACTCAGGCTTCTTATTGGCAAGTACGGAATCTTTGAAAACAACCACCCTTGCGATCGGGTAAACTTGCTTTTCTTCCATCGCTTTCAGGATCTCTTTGTATCTTTTATGTAGGGCTTCCCTATGCCACTGTATGGGGAGTTCTCTTCCGGGATATAAGTCAAGTTTCCCCAATCATCCTTAATATCTATTACCATAGCATTTAATTCAGTCTTATCCATTAAACTTAAAAGCTTATTGAACCTTTCTCCACCTGCTGAATGCCCTGTTACATAAACCCCTCTTACAGCATCTGGATATTGAAAAACATAGCCGGAATCAAATTGAAAACGGCTAACTTTCTCAGGGAGTTCTTTCAAAAGCGAAATATGTGCTCGCTGAGGCTGCTTTCCTATTTCCAAAAATTCTTGTTCTTTTGCTTCACCGGTACCTGCCGTAAATGAAATACCTGCCATAACCAACAAGGATGCAGCTATCCTCTTTGTCTTTTGCAAATGTTATGCCCCCTCTTCCTTGCAGACGTCCTTAGCGTTACTTTCATTATAAGGTTATTTCAAAACCTGTGCTATGATGAATCTTAAAAACTTGTGCCTCTTTCTTATATGTATCTTTTCCTCTTAATCTTTAAACCTTTTTATAGAAAATAATTCATCTTTATAGAAAATAATTCATCTTTTAAAAAGAATGTTTAATTAAGCAATTTTACGGAAAAATATAATTAATCGAAAATTCTAATAGTAATATTCTTCAAAATGTTGTATTATATACTAAAGCAAATTACATTAGCGAATAAAAGTGTTAAAGACATATTTTCACTCTCGAAATGTCTGCAGATCAATTTTACATCTTGGTATATCCTTTCGCATTGAAAGGGTTTGGCATTAAGTTTATTAATTATAACTTTTCCAGGATGTAAAAAACGATCTCAGTATGAGATCGTTTTTCATTACTTTGCATATTGGGCTTTTAATTGCTGATACTCTTTTTCAGAGCAGTAAACAAAATGTCCTGGTGTAATTTCTCGCATCTCCAGCTGTTCACCTTCAGTATAATTGTGTACAGAAGGATCATAGGATTTTCTTCTGCGTGTCCGTTCCGTTTCAGGATCCGGCAGCGGAATCGCTGATAATAGTGATTGGGTATATGGGTGCATTGGATTGTTATACAGATCATCTGCTGGTGCTAATTCTACCAGCTTTCCAAAGTACATAACCCCAATTCTGTCACTAATATACTTAACCATTGATAAATCATGGGCGATAAATAAGTAAGTTAATCCTTTTTCCCGCTGAAGCTTCTTCATCAAGTTTACAACCTGGGCCTGGATTGAAACGTCCAAGGCTGAAATTGGCTCATCAGCAATGATAAAGTCTGGATCAACAGCTAGTGCACGGGCAATACCGATACGCTGTCTTTGTCCGCCAGAGAACTCATGAGGATAACGGTTAGCATGCTCTTTGTTTAAACCAACCGTTTCTAAAAGCTCATAGACTCTCTCCATGCGCGCTTTCTTATCCTTAGCCAGACCATGAATATCAATGCCTTCTGCAATGATATCAGCAACCGTCATACGAGGGTTTAAAGATGCGTAAGGATCCTGAAAGATCATCTGCATTTTACGATTAAACTTTTTTAGTTCTTTTGCAGACTTTTTGCCATGTACATCTTCACCTTCAAAGAGAACCTGGCCATCAGTTGCATCATATAATCTGATTATGGTACGTCCAGTTGTTGATTTTCCGCATCCTGATTCACCTACAAGGCCAAGAGTTTCACCTTTGTAGATATCAAAAGTAATACCATCAACTGCTTTTACCATATTCGGGCGTCCAACATTAAAGTGCTGTTTCAAGTTTTTAATTTCAAGTAATTTTTCTGCCATGATTATTTACCCTCCTTCACTAATACTGGTTTTTCAAATGTGGAGGATAATTGGCGCATACGTTTCTTTACAGCTTCAGGCGGCTCAACATTGGGAGCATCCGGATGAAGAAGCCATGTTTTTGCAAAATGAGTTTCTGAAATCTGGAACATTGGCGGTTCTTCTTCAAAATCAATTGCTAGTGCATAACTATTTCTTGCTGCAAACGCGTCTCCTTTTGGAGGATTTGTTAAATCCGGAGGAGTACCAGGAATGGCAGCTAATTCAGCTGAATCATCACTATCCACACTTGGCATGGAAGCTAGAAGGCCCCATGTATATGGATGGCGCGGGTCATAGAATATTTCATCAACAGTACCCATCTCAACAATTTGTCCAGCGTACATTACAGCGACTCTATCTGCAACATTGGCTACAACTCCAAGATCATGGGTGATGAAAATGATGGATGTATCCATTTTGCTCTGTAGATCCTTCATCAGTTCAAGAATTTGTGCCTGAATTGTAACGTCAAGCGCTGTTGTTGGCTCATCGGCGATTAAAAGCTTTGGATTAGCAGCAAGAGCAATTGCGATCATGGCACGCTGTCTCATACCGCCTGAGAATTCATGAGGATATTGGTTTACCCTTTTTTCAGGCATCGGAATACCAACTAAGCGAAGAAGTTCAACCGCTCTATTCTTTGCATCCTGCTTGGACATATTTTGGTGCTTTATTAAGCCTTCCGTTATCTGGTTCCCTATTTTCATTGTCGGGTTTAAGGATGTCATAGGATCCTGGAAAATCATACTTATTTCTTTCCCACGGATTTTTTCCATTTGTTTTTCGGTTTTAGGTACTATATCATCACCGTTTAATAAAATCTGGCCCCCGGAAATCTGGCCTGGCGGCATAGGTATTAGCTTCATAATTGATTGGGACGTAACACTTTTTCCTGACCCTGATTCACCAACGATGGCAAGCGTCTCTCCCTTATGAAGGTCAAAGCTGACACCGCGGACTGCTTTTACTGTACCTCCATATGTTTGGAATGAGACTTCTAAATTTTTGACTTCAAGTAATTTTTCCATATTCTCACTCCTTTATTTCCGCATTCTTGGATCTAAAGCATCACGTAATCCATCGCCAACTACGTTGAAAGCGAAGATTGTTAGACAGATAAACGTAGCAGGGAAAAATAAACGCCATGGATAATAACGCATCGCCGGAAGACCATCATTGGCCATTGTACCCCAGCTGGCAAGCGGCGGAGTCAATCCAAGCCCCAGGAAGCTTAAGAATGCTTCAGTGAATATTGCAGAAGGGACAGTTAATGTCATGGTAACCAGAATCGGTCCCATTGAGTTTGGAATTAAATGTTTGCTCATAATTCTATTAGTATTGGCACCAAGCGTTTTCGCTGCCAGAACATATTCCTGACTCTTTAGTGATAATACCTGTCCACGGACAATACGGGACATGTTGATCCAGCCTGTGATTGACATCGCTATGATCATAGTAGTTAAACCCTGTCCAAGAACAACCATTAACAAAATAACTAATAGAAGATAAGGGACACCGTAAAGAATATCGGCAAAACGCATCATTAATTCATCAGTACGCCCGCCTTTATATCCAGCGATTCCGCCCCAGATTACACCAATAATTAAATCAATCAACGCTGCAGCAACACCGATAAAGATTGATATTCTTGCACCCTCCCATGTACGCGCAAACACATCACGTCCGAGGTCGTCTGTACCAAACCAATGTTCAGATGAAGGAGGCTGGTTCTTATTTCCGAGGTCATTTGATGCATAATCATATGGAGTCATATATGGTCCAAGATCGCCATGAAGATTAGCAAACCTAATAGTACTAACCCAAACAAAGCGAGCTTGTTTTTTCGAAATCGGATAAATACATCCTTCCAAAATGAAAGACTCGGTTTTGAAATTTTTTCAGCTTCACTAAGCTGCGTTCCGACTAGTTTAAACTTATCTTTCGAAATCTGCATAATTACTCTCCTTTCTTCCCGCCAGCAAGTTTGATGCGTGGGTCGATGATTCCGTATGCAATGTCAACAAGGAGAATAGATACAAGCAACAGAATACTGTAGAAAACTGTAACACCCATAATTACCGTATAATCACGGTTATTGATACTCGTTACAAAGTGTGCACCCAGTCCGGGAATACCAAAGATTTTTTCAATTACGAAGCTTCCTGTTAAAATGCCTGCAGTCAACGGTCCCATATATGTTACAACTGGTAATAGTGCATTACGGACTGTATGTTTAACTGTAATTACTCCACTGCTTAATCCTTTAGATTTTGCTGTTTTAATATAATCGTTTGCCAAAACCTCCAGCATGCTTGAACGTGTTAATCGCGCAATGAAAGCCATCGGTGTTGAGGCTAGTGCCAAGGCTGGCAGAACACTGTGCATGAATGTTTCCCAACGTGCTACCGGGAAGATACCCATTTTAATAGCGAGGAAATATTGCAGGAAAGATGCCATTATAAAGGAAGGCACAGAGATACCTAAAACAGCAATAATCATTGCTGTATAATCCGGCCATCTATTATGCTTTAATGCCGCAATGATTCCTAAAAGCACACCAATTGCAACAGCGATAAAAATTGCTTCCATACCAAGTAAAAATGAAACGGGAAAGCCTTCATTAATTAGGTCATTAACAGTTTGGCTTTTATATTTAAATGATGGGCCGAAATCCCAATTGACAATTCTTACTAGGTACTCCCAATATTGTGCATACCATGGCTTGTCTAAGCCAAAGTGGGCATTCAGGTTAGCTTCAATTTCGGGAGGGAGTTTTTTCTCTGATGCAAAAGGGTTTCCGGGTGCAATGCGCATGAAGAAAAACGTTGCTGATACAATCATCCACAAGGATAGGATCATATACAGTAAGCGTTTTCCAATATATTTCGCCATTGTCAAACACCTCCAAATTATTACAATGCCTTAATCAGAAACGAAGGTATATGGGATTTAATATCCCATATACCTTTCGTCAAGTTAGCTATTCTTATTCAAAGTATGCCCACTTGTACTGGACATCACCTAGACCGGATACTACAACGTCTTTTAAGTTTTCAGCTTGTACCCAGTTATTAGTGTAGAAGTAGATTGGCGCTACAGGCATATCTTCCATGAAGATTGCTTCTGCATCTTTCAATAATTGCTGGCGAGCATCAGCGTCAGTTTCTGTCGCAGATTTAGCAAGCAGATCCTGGAACTCTTTGCTTTCCCAGCCAGTATTGTTATTTCCGCCATCAGCGTCACGATACATTTCTAGGAAGTTCATTGCATCGTTAAAGTCACCCAACCAGCCCATACGAGCTACCTGGTAATCCATTTGGTTAACTTTATCAAGGAATACATTCCACTCGGCGTTATCAAGCGTTACTTCAACACCAAGATTTTGCTTCCACATATCCTGGATTGCCTGTGCAATCTTTTGGTGTGCTTCAGATGTGTTATAAGAAAGTGTTACAGCAGGAAGTTCAGAAGCATCTTTATAACCAAGCTCTTCTAAACCTTTTTGCAAGAATTCTTTTGCTTTTTCTACGTCATTGTCAGGGAAATAACCCTTCTCGTTTTCTTCAAACATTGATGGAGGAACAATTGCCATTGCTGGAAGCTGTTCACCCTGAAGGATGTTGTCAATGATTTCCTGACGGTTGATTGCATGTGCAAATGCTTTACGGATGTTAACGTTGTTGAATGGCTCAACAGTTGTGTTGAACTTGTAGTTATAGATACCAGCGATTGGCTGTGTTGTTAAGCGCCCTTCATCTTTAAGAGCCTGCATAGCGTCAGTTGGAAGGGCACCAGTTGGAGCTCCAGCCCAATCTAATTCGCCATTGTCAAACATTGATAATTCAGTGTTTGGATCATTGATCATGATCATTTCGATAGTGTCTAGCTTAACTGTTTCAGCATCCCAGTAAGTTTCGCTCTTCTCAAGGACAATTTTGTCACTGTGTGACCATTCAGTTAAATGGAAAGGTCCATTTGTTGTATAGTTTTCACCAGCATCAGTTGCCCATTCTGGATTAGCTTCGGCAATTTTGCTGTTAACTGGTAAATAAGTATAGAAAGCTGTTAATTCCAAGAAATATGGAGTTGGGTTTACTAATTTAACTTCAAGAGTTTTGTCATCGACTGCTTTAACACCTACAGCATCAAGTGAACCTTCACCAGTGTTAGCTGCTTCAGCACCTTCGATGTAGTAAAGCTGGTATGCATATGTTGAATTGTTTGCTGGATCAAGCGCCCATTTCCAAGCATAAACAAAATCGTTTGCAGTTACAGGGTCGCCATTTGACCATTTAGCATCACGGATTTTGAAAGTGTAAGTCTTTCCATCTTCAGAAACCTGTACATCTTCAGCCATTGCATTTTCAGGCTTGCCGTCTTGACCAATACGAGTTAATCCTTCAAGGACTTGGCGAAGTACAGTACCAGATGTAGCATCTTCTGCTAATCCTGGGTTTAAAGATGGTGGTTCAGTATTAATATTAACTCTTAACTCCTGCGGCACATCTGACTTTCCGCCGTCGTCGCCGCCTTTGTCGCCGCCGTCAGAAGCATTGTCTCCGCCGCCGCTGCACGCAGCAAGGAACATGCTTAGCACTAGCAGCATGCTAAAAAAGATCGATAATCTTTTGTTCACGGTTTTAACCCCCTATATAATTTCCTCAAACAATACCTTTACGGGATGTCCCTATTTTAAAACACAATTGTACGCCCCAGATATATTGCTTAAATAGTCTGTTAATTTAATTTGCAAAAATTTGCTGACTATTTAGAAGGCAACAAAAAAAGCAAGTTTATATTCTCTTAAAGATAGATTATCCCTTTATTCTGACAATTCAGCCTAAAAGAAAGAAATCTTTAATATGTAAGCTATAAACTTACTCATTATGTACCATACTCTCGCTACCTGGAGTGATATAGTTTTGTTTTAAAATGTTACAAATTCGTAAAGAATATGTTTGTTACGTTTATTATAAATAGTTTAAAAACTTATTGCAAGTAGCTTTCTCGGCTTCAAGACAATCTAGCATTTTATTTATAGCTTAAATGTCTTATAAATTAAGATTTTTAAGATTTTAAAAAAATTTTTTAATTTATCATTTTTTGCGTTATCAAAGCAGGAATCAAACCTATTTTTTCCAATTTCCCCGAATGGAAAACTGTCTCCAATGCCTGATTAACTCCCATTTATTTACTTGATTTTTGAATCTCATTAGTATATTTTATTATATAATAACAATAAAATTTAATTGAAATCGGCAATGAAAAAAGAGTAGTAAATTTACTTAGGGTGCTCAGAGAGCCTGTGGCTGGTGAAAACAGGAAACCCGGTAAAATTGAATGGACTTTTGAGCCTTCTGATTTTATTCAGGCGTGTCCTCTCGTTATCGGGGATGTATGCAGAATACATGCATAGGACAGAGTGACTCATTGTGAGTAATTAGGGTGGCAACGCGGACCATTCGTCCCTATTTTTATTAGGGATGGATGGTCTTTTTTGTGCTTATTTTAAGCATAAAATGTAAATACTTCCAATATACCCAAGTCTGTTCAGCCTGAAGTAATAGCGCTTTTTTCAGCCAAATAAAGGAGGAAAACCTATGAAAACAATCTTTTCCGGCATCCAGCCGAGCGGAACGATTACCCTCGGAAATTACATTGGTGCCATGAAGCAATTTGTAGAATTGCAAAATGAATACAACTGTTATTTTTGTATTGTCGATCAGCATGCGATAACCGTTCCGCAAGACAGGCTCGAATTAAGAAAGAACATCCGCAGCCTTGCTGCCTTATACTTGGCAGTAGGAATCGATCCTGAAAAATCAACTCTGTTCATTCAATCAGAGGTTCCGGCACACGCCCAAGCTGGATGGATGATGCAATGCGTTTCCTATATAGGAGAGCTTGAGCGCATGACACAATTTAAAGATAAATCTGAAGGAAAGGAGGCAGTCTCCGCAGGATTGCTTACCTATCCTCCACTTATGGCTGCAGATATCCTTTTATACAGTACTGATTTAGTTCCTGTGGGAGAAGATCAAAAACAGCACTTGGAATTGACCCGCGATTTGGCAGAAAGATTTAATAAAAAATACAATGACATTTTTACTATTCCAGATGTGAGAATCGCCAAAGTTGGCGCGCGTGTAATGTCACTTCAGGATCCTTTAAAAAAAATGAGCAAATCCGACCCTAATAAGAAATCGTTTATTGCCTTATTGGATGATCCTAAACAAATTGAAAAGAAAATCAAAAGTGCAGTAACGGATTCAGAGGGTATTGTAAAATATGACAAGGAAAATAAGCCGGGCGTATCCAACCTTCTTTCCATATTTTCTATTCTCTCGGGTAAACCTGTAGCAGATATTGAAAAGGATTACGAAGGCAAGGGATATGGCGATTTCAAAGCTGGACTTGCAGAAGTTGTTATTAATACGATTAAGCCAATCCAGGATAAATATTATGAACTAATGGAATCCCAAGAACTTGATGAAGTACTTGATCATGGTGCTGAAAAAGCGCGTAAAGTCGCTAATAAAATGGTCGGGAAAATGGAAAATGCCATGGGACTAGGCCGGAAAAGAAAATAAAAAACAGCCGTTTGGCTGTTTTTTTGTTTATTTTTAACCCTAATTCACCTTTGGACCATGCTCCATTTCCCATAACTTTTCAAAAAATGGCTGCCCCTTAATCAAATTCTCACAAAATTGTTCGTGCTTGCTTGACCAGCCGTATTTACTTTCCTCGTACAGTTCATACCATGCCTCTTCGAAATTCAATGACTGGATTTTTGAATATCGTTCCGGACTCCATTCGGTATACCAGTAGCGGACTTCAGCATCATTCTTTGAAGAGTGCAGCTGATCAAGAGCCATAAAAAGCAATTGTTTTAGCTGCCTTTCTTTTCTTGTAAGACCTGTCATAAGATCAGGTGCTGGTGAAAGAATATGGAAATCCTTTAGTGCTGTTTGGTCATTAAATGAGTAGTTTATCGCCTCTTGATTATCCAGCATTTCATAAGCAAGCTGTTCCTGGCGAGGAATCAGTCTGCTCTTTCTAATTGGAATGTTGTAGCCTATTGTGTCTACAGCCAGGATGCCTGTCCCATCTGATACAACAAAGCAGTAATCCAATTGAATTCTCTCATGATTTTTCCTTAAGTAAGCCTTTTGATAGATGTCATCAAGCAGTTGTTGTGGCAGCTCCGAAAGATCATTTTCAATGTAATTAAACAGAATCTGGTCAATCTTTAATAACGGTACCTGGTCAAGCAACTCTACGCCATCATCTTTTCTCCATTCGTGAAAATGGCACACATTGTATCCATTTTCTTCCCCTTCAAACCAGTTCACCCAAACATCATGAAGATATAACATTTTTAAACCCCCACTTCAACAAACTGTTTGTCACTCAGTATGGGCAGTGTGCAGTAAATTTATTCCTTAATTACATTCAGAATCCATTTTTTATCCTTTAGCACTGTCAAAGGGAAAATAAATACTTATCCAAATGATTAACATTCCTGCAGGAAGCAGATAACATTCTGGACGGGAAGAAATAAAAAGTAAATATTCCTTAAAGGCATGTCCCGTAGCAAGCAAATTTAAATATGCTATAACGCTGACACCTCCAGAGACTGCAATTCCGAAACCGGTCAATAGCAAAAAGGCTCTAAATAGCATTCCGTATCACTGATCTGTGAGCTCTAATTTTTATTAAAGCTGCCATGAACCCACTCCTTGCCGTATACTTTTATTCATATATATGAAAGAACATGATCGGTTATGTACAAGCTATCCGAAAAACAGAAACGATTTGGCCACCCATGTCACTGGAAAGAAGGCTGAGGCTCCATCGAAAAGAAAATCCATTATTCAGGCATGATTCTTTTAACGAAGCCTTACTCAGTGGTACAAGACAATTATCCAGGCTTGAATATCTTTTATAAACAACAAAAAAACGCCACATTCATGGCGTTTTTTGCTTTAATTAACGGTTTGACTTAGGATTGAAAGCATCCTTTAATCCTTCACCAATAAAGTTGATAGAAAGAATAGTGAAAGTTAAAATGGCTGCCGGCGGAATCCAAATCCACCATTTGCTTGTTAATACATCTGGGCTTCTCGCTTCCTGAAGCATATTACCCCAGGTTGGAATATTGATTGGGACACCGAACCCCAAGAAGCTTAGTCCTGTCTCAGCCACAATCATTGCAGCCAATGTAATCGTTGCCTGAACAATTATGGTAGACATTACGTTTGGCAATAAATGCTTAAAGATTGTCTTAGGTGCTGAACAGCCGATTGAGACTGCACTCATAATGTATTCATTTTCCTTCTCAGCCATAACCTTGCTTCGTACCAGACGGGCTGTACCGGTCCAGCTGAGAACACTGATTACAAATATGAGGGTTCCGGTACTTGACTCAATAAAAATTGACTTTAATACGATTACAAATAGAAGGAACGGAAAGTTCATCATAAAGTCTGTGAATCTCATTAGGGCATTATCGACCCAACCGCCAAAATATCCTGCAGTGGCACCTACAAGAGTACCAATGGTAATGACAGAGATGGTGATTGAAAATGCAAGTAAGAGTGAAGTTTTTCCGCCGTGCAAAGTACGTGCAAATACATCCCGCCCAGACTTATCAGTACCGAAAAAGTGCTCGGCAGATGGTTCTTTGCTCATTTGTGTTAAATTGATCTTAGCTGTTTCCTCTACCGGCATAGTTAGCGGCTCAGCCAATATGGACATTGCACAGACAATCAGCAAAAAGGCTAAACTGATCATAGCTATTTTATTGCGCAAAAACTTGCGGCGGGCGAGAGCCCATGGTGATTGACTCTTCGGCGGTTTAACAGGTTCTGCTAAACCGGACGAAGTTTGCTGTGAAATTGAAGGTTCCATTCTCTCACCTACCTAACTTAAACGAATACGCGGATCTACTAAACCATAAAGTAAATCTGCAATTAGATTTCCAATTAGTGTTAAAATGGTCAACATCATGGCGATGGCCATCATAACAGAATAATCACGTGCGTTAACTGACTCTACGAATAAATAGCCGATGCCAGGGTATGTGAAGATGGTTTCGGTAATGATTGCCCCTCCAAATAGGTTGGCAATATCGAATCCAAGCAATGTAACAATAGGTATGATTGAATTTCTTAGAATGTGCTTATTATAAATCGCAGATTCCTTCGTACCTTTAGCTCTTGCAGTACGAACATAATCTTTGCGAGAGCTTTCGATCATATCATTTCTCAAAAATTGTGTATAGGCGGCTGTAGCCATGGCGCCCAATACAAGAGCCGGCAATACTGTATGTTTTGCTTTACTTAAATAATATTCTAATGTACCTGGTTCTACCCCGCTGCCAATACTTCCACTGGCAGGAACCCATCCTAGATTTATGGCAAAAACATAAATCGCAACTAAAGCTGCAACAAAGCTTGGTATTGCTAGTGCAAGATAATTAAATGCCGATACTAAATAATCTCCAACGCTATAGGCAAAACGCCCAGAGTATCTTCCCATAAGAAAAGCCAATATATAAGTTATTAAAAGAGCTGCTATTCCTAAAATAATTGTGTTCGGCAAACGATCTCCGATTAGTTCCATAACCGGGCGCTTATGAACAAATGAATCTCCAAAATCCCCTTGAACCACTCCACTCATCCAGCGAACATACTGTACAGGAATAGGATCATTTAATCCCATCTTATCCCGCATTTCTTCAATGTACTCCGGATCTGAATTTAGAGGGTCTATTTTTCCAGATAGTGCATCTCCAGGCATTAACTTAGCCAAAGAAAATACCACTACTGAGATAAGGAAAATTATTGGAATCATACCTATGAGTCGTCGAATTGTGTACTGTAGCATTTTCCATTCCCCTTACCAAACAAAAATTTATTCGTTGGTTAAACTGGCAATCATTGGGGGAATACCCCCCCAATGATGCAGTTTCCTTATCGTATTACTCTACAATGTGCCACTTGTGGAACTCATCTGTTCCAAATGGAGTTACTTTAACTCCGCCAACACGCTTGTTGATAGCCCATGGATCAATACGCTGTTCAAAGAAGATGATTGGCAATTCATCGTTAACAAGCTTTTGCCATTCGTTGTAGATTTCCTGACGGTGTTCAGTTACATCTTTGCTAGAGTCTTCAGGGAATGTTACACCTTTCTTAATTAAAGCATCAGACTCTTCGCTGTACCATCTCCACATGTTCCACTTGTCAGTTGATAACCAGATACCAGATGGATCCGGATCTGCAGCAAGTCCCCATGCACCCATGAATGTTTCAACAGATGGATCATCTGCTTCAATAGAGTCATAGAATAAGTTGAAGTCCTTTAAAGAACCGCCGTTAAGCTTGGCATTTAAGCCAACTTCCTGCCAAGATTGAAGAATGAATTGAGCACGCGCTTCTGAAGTTTCAGCTCCAGCCATTGCATCAAAATTGATTGTGAATGGCTTTCCTTCTGGATCTTCACGGAAGCCGTCGCCGTCTTTATCAACAAAGCCTGCTTCGTCAAGTAATTTCTTTGCTTTCTCTACGTCATACTCATATGGATTGATTTCCGAATCATCAATTTTCGCCCATGATACTGACGGGAATGGAGTATTTAAAGGCTTTCCTAAGCCGTTTGCAAAACCATCGATGAATGCTTGACGGTCAATAGCATGCGCCATTGCATGGCGAAGGTTTTTGTTTTGGAACTTCTTGTTATCAGAAACTACTACACCTTTTTTAGTGTCATAGTGACCCCAGTCGAATCCAATGTAGCTGTAAGACATTGCATCCGCTTCTACAGGATTTACATTATCAAGAGCCTTTATAGCTTCCCACTGATCTTTTGGTGCCTCAATAACATCGATTTCTCCATTTTGCACTAAACCTTGTGCAAGAGATCCATCAATGATTTTGTAAACAACGCCATCCAATTTAGCAGGACCTTGCCAGTAATCATCAAAACGCTCAAATTCGATCATTTCACCAGGTACGATGTTTTTCACTTTAAAAGGACCTACACCAATTGGAGCTTTACGGATTTGGTCCGAGTCTGGAAGCTCTTTAGAAGAAATATCACCGTAATAATGCTTTGGCTCAGGATAAACCCAAATGTTATCCAATAAGTTAACAGATGGCTCAGTCACTGTTACTTCGATTGTATAATCATCAACTACTTTGATACCTTCGATTGTGTCAGCTTTTCCATCTTTGTACTCTTGAGCACCTTTGATCATTGCTACGTTAGCGAAACGCGCACCTTCGTAAGTTGGATCAGCAATTAAGTACCAGGCATATTCCATATCCTCTGCAGTCAGCTCTTCGCCATCATGCCATTTTACACCCTGCTTAATCTTGAAAGTTAACTTAGTCTTGTCTTCAGAAAGCTCATAGTCAGCCAAATTGGGTTCAGGCTGAAGCTCATCATTTGTTTTAAGCAATGCTTCATGCATGAACTGAAGGGCGTTTGCATCATCTTCCCCTTCATAATAAGCAAAAGAGAGAACGCCTTTGAATGGCTGTGTATAACCGAATGTTACTGTTCCGCCTTCTGTGGCTTCTGTTTTTTCTCCATCAGTACCGTCTTTAGGTTCTTTTTCAGTGTTAGCTTTCTCTCCGCCGCCTGAACACGCTGCAAGGAATACAGACATGATCAGAAGAACTGAAAGAAGCCAAAATGCTGATTTCTTCATTGTTTTCCCCCCGAAAAATATTTTTTGACAAAGCCTTATTTATATAAGTGACAAGCGACTCTATGCCCAGGCTTCACCTCCTTTAATTCCGGCTTTACGCTCTGGCACTCTGGCATTGCATGCGCACAGCGCGGATGGAATGTGCATCCTTTTGGAGGATCGATCGGGCTTGGAACATCACCCTCTAAAATGATTCTTTCTTTCTTTTTGCGCGATCCGGCTCAGGGATCGCAGATATAAGCGCTTGAGTATACGGATGAAGAGGTTCTGCATAAATGCTGTCTTTCTCTGCAACTTCAACCAGACCGCCCAGGTACATAACACCAATCCGGTCACTCATATGTTTAACAACGCTTAAATCATGGGCAATAAACAAAAAAGTAAGATCAAATTCATCTTGAAGCTCTTTTAACAGATTTAATACCTGAGACTGGACAGATACATCCAGGGCTGAAACAGGCTCATCGGCAATAATTAGTTTTGGCCTTAAAGCCAATGCCCTTGCAATTCCGATTCGCTGTCTTTGACCGCCAGAAAATTCATGTGGATATTTATAATAAGCGTCTTCAGGAAGGCCGACTTTTGCAAGCAAGTCCAATACTTCTGGCTTCAGTTCTTTTTCCGATTTACTGTTATAGTTTCTGATCGGTTCAGACACCAGATGCCCAACCATCATCATTGGGTTTAAGGATGCATAAGGATCCTGGAAAACCATTTGAAAGTCCTGTCGTATTTTCCTTAAACTTGTTCCTCTGACGTTCGTAATATCCTGTCCATCAAAAATGATTTGCCCTTCAGTAGGTTCAAGCAGCCGGAGGATTGTTCTGCCTGTTGTAGATTTTCCGCAGCCTGATTCACCTACAAGACCAAGCGTTTCCCCTTTTCTTATTTCAAAAGAAACATCATCAACCGCCTTAACGACTGCCACTGTCCTTCTGAGAATTCCACCTTTTATCGGGTAGTACGTTTTAAGATTTTTTATCTCTAGAAGCAATTCGTTGTTGCTTTTATCCTTTTTTAAGACATCAGTGTTTTTTACATCTGTACTCATTATGCGTTCACCTCTGTTATAGGGCGGCTAGTTTCGTAAAGGAGGCAGGCAACCTCATGTCCTTCTTCGTTTTCTGCCAATTGAGGTGTAACAGTTAAGCATTCCGGCATTGCCTTCGGGCAGCGCGCCGCAAATTTGCACCCAGTTTTAGGCATATTTTTCAATGAAGGTACAATTCCTTTGATTGTGCTAAGTGTTTCAACTTCTTCATCCATTTTTGGAATGGCTCCCATTAATAGCTGGGTATATGGATGTTTCGGATTATGGAATAAAGAATCGACATCTGTCCGCTCTGCAATTTTACCTGCATACATAACGATTACTTCATCGCACATCTCGGCAACCACACCCAGGTCGTGAGTTATCAAAATAACTGACATATCATTGACTTCCTGGATCTCTTTTAAAAGCTCCAAAATTTGGGCTTGTACAGTAACATCCAGCGCTGTAGTCGGTTCATCAGCGATAAGCAGCTTTGGCTGGCAAGCAATTGCAATGGCGATCATTACCCTTTGCCTCATACCACCTGAAAGCTGGTGCGGATATTCATCAACAATCTTTTCAGGCCTTGAAATTCCTACACTTTTTAAAAGTGCAATACTTTTAAGTCGAGCTTCTTTTTTTGATATTTTCATATGGTTGAATAATACTTCCTGCAACTGAAAGCCGATAGAGAAAACTGGATTTAATGAAGTCATGGGCTCCTGGAATATCATTGCGATATCCTTTCCCCTAATCTTATTAATCTCTGAATCTGTCATATTCTCCAGGTGAACACCATCAAATAAAATTTCTCCATTGCGGATTTTTCCTATTCCTTTCGGCAAAAGCTGCATGACTGAAAGACTCATTACAGATTTACCACAGCCGGACTCTCCTACGATTCCGACTATTTGCCTAGGCTTAACACGGAAAGAAACGTTATCAACAGCATTGTAATATGTACCATCTATAGAAAAAGCTGTTTCTAAATTCTTCACCTCTAGCAAAGGTGTGTCATTATGTGAATGGGATTTAGCGCTCATAGGACACCTCTTACCTTTTCGAATTATTCTGTTAATTCGTTCTATTTGTCTAAAATATTATTACAAAGTTATTACAATTGCAAGATTTTTTTAAAATTTGTTAAGATTCATTTTTTTAAAGTAGAAAAAAAGCCCTCTCTTTAGGGCTTTAAAGCGTTTATATATCCAGTTTAAATAAAGTTGGCTTTACAAAATATTCGGATGGCGCAATAAAAGAAAGTTTTGTAGAAAAACTTTTTTTCTCTCTGTACTCTCTAATAATTTCATATCCGACTGCATATCCCAGCAATTCTGGGTAGGGATTTTCACCATACAATAATTTCTGATGAACCCTCTCCTCTTTTCTCACCTTTAACTGACTTTTGAGTACTTTTTCCCATAGATGCCTAATCTCTTCTTTTGAATATAAAGTGCACCATTTTCCTCTATACTCTTTACCGACATTCATTTCAACAGAATGCTCAGCCAAACCTTCCAGGATAATGGAATCAAGCAAAGTGTATTCTTCCAAGCTCTTTCTCTGGCTGTTAATCCGGCAAGAATGGTGGTATTCATGAACGAATAGGGCCTCCAATTCCTTTTCATCTAATTCGGGAGTCAAAAATAGAAATAGCATGTTTTTAAATGATACCCCTGATTTCCCTGCCCTTCTTGAAAATAGTCCTCCGGCTGCTGCCGGAAAAATGTATACATCAATTTCCGGTCCTGCCCATTTGTGCTTATATTTTAAATATATCTTTTCAGAAAGGCGCCATGCGTCTTTTTCTCTTAATTCCCTTAACGTATTCTTGCTGCTCCGGTCAGGCTTATACATTCCGAAACTTTTTAAGTATTGATATATTTTTCTTGAATTCGTTTCATTGAAGGATTCCAGCAGCTTTTCACAAATATCATTCGGATTGTTAAAGCTTTCTTTAAGCCATTTATCTGTTCTGACTACCCCATTTTTCCACCCCCTAATTTCAGATAACCTCTTAAAATTTTATGTAGGTTAGTGAACTTTAGTTCTTTGCTGGCATACAAAAAAGATATACAAATAGATGACTAAATATATTTCTGCAAAATAAAAAGCTGACTCATTTAGGCCGTCATTAACGACCTTTTGAGTCAGCTTCTTCAATTACTCATATTTTTTAAAAACTATTGTTGCATTATGGCCGCCAAATCCTAATGAATTGCTAATTGCAGCCTTTATTTCTTTTTCCCTAGATTTGTTTGGTACATAATCAAGATCACATTCAGGATCCGGTGTTTCAAGATTAATAGTAGGAGGCAATATTCCTTCATTCATTGCCAGCACTGTAAAAATGGCTTCAATTCCGCCCGCTGCTCCAAGCAGGTGGCCTGTCATCGACTTAGTCGAGCTTATCGCCAATTTGTAGGCATGCTCGCCAAACACCTCTTTAATTGCCAATGTTTCAAATTTGTCATTATAATCCGTGCTCGTTCCATGAGCATTAATATAATCGATATCCTCTGGTTTTAAACCGCCGTCTTCGATTGCCATTTTCATCGCTCGTGCTCCGCCTTCTCCGCCTGGTGCCGGAGCGGTGATGTGATAGGCATCTCCAGTTGCTCCATATCCTATAATTTCAGCATAGATTTTAGCTCCGCGTGCAAGTGCATGCTCCAATTCCTCAAGTACGACAACGCCTGCTCCCTCACCGATGACAAATCCGTCCCGATTTTGATCGAATGGACGGCTGGCCGTTTTCGGATCTGGATTAGTGGATAGAGCCGTATTTGCACAGAACCCTGCCACAGACATTTTCGTGATTGGCGCTTCCGCTCCGCCAGTGACCATCGCATCAGCATCCCCCCGCTGAATGACCTTAAATGCATCGCCAATGGAGTTTGTTCCTGTTGCACATGCCGTAACGGTACATGAGTTAAATCCTTTTGCTCCGAGGTAAATGGAGACCTGGCCAGTGGCCATATCCGGAATCATCATTGGAACAAAAAACGGGCTCACCCTTCTGTATCCGCGTTTCAAAAATGTCTCATACTGATTTTCAAATGTTTCCATTCCTCCGATGCCGGATCCGATCCACACACCAATACGATGTGCATTTTCATCAGTAATCTGAAGATTGGCATCTTTTACCGCCATCAATGAAGACGCCACAGCATAATGTGTAAAGCGGTCCATCTTTCTGGCATCTTTTTTGTCCATATACTCTTCAGGATTGAAATCCTTGACTTCCGCAGCCACTTTAGCTGGATACTCTTCAGCATTTAATCTTGTTAGCGGCCCTACTCCGGATACCCCTGATTTAATATTGTTCCATGTCGTTTCTGTATTATTTCCAAGTGGTGTTACAGCACCGATGCCTGTAACGACAACTCTTCTCTTATCCATTATGATTGCAGCTCCTTTTAGAATATCATCAAATGGTTTTATTAATATTTACTATTGCTTTCTTTATCTTCCCCAGCGCATGGCAATGGCGCCCCATGTTAATCCCCCGCCAAAACCAACCATTACAAGCAGATCATCATTTTTAATTTTGCCTGCTTCAAGCTCTTCAACTAACGCAATTGGAATGGAAGATGCTGAAGTATTGCCATATTTATGAATTGTTTTTGACATTTTTTCAACTGGGAGTTCAAGCCTTTGCCTGGACGCTTCCATGATTCGGATATTTGCCTGGTGCGGAATAAGAAAATCCACATCCTCTTTTGAAAGCCCTGCTTTATCCAGTACATTAATACAGCTTTCACCCATTTGGCGGACTGCAAATTTAAATACTTCGCGTCCGTTCATAATGATATGTTCATCCTGGTAAAGATGCTTTGCTCCGGTTCCATCTGCACCCAGTTCAAACGAAAGAATGCCCCTTCCATCAGAAACTGGGGCCAGCACAACAGCGCCTGCTCCGTCACCAAATAAAACAGCTGTGTTCCGGTCATTCCAATCAGTAATTTTTGATAATTTTTCTACACCTACTACTAATACATGTTTATATGTGCCTGTTTCAATAAACTGTTTACCTGTTATGATACCATACATGAATCCTGCACACGCAGCACTAACATCCATTGCAGCTGCCTTGACTGCTCCCAGACGTTCTTGTAACATGCAGGCAACAGAAGGAAACGGGTTATCAGGAGTAACCGTTGCGACCAGAATCATATCTAAATCCTCAGCAGCAATCCCCGCGTTATCCAAGGCATTCCTTGCTGATTCATAAGCCATGTCTGATGTATCCATGTTATCATCCGCAATTCTTCTTTCTTCAATTCCAGTCCTTGTCCGAATCCATTCATCCGAAGTATCTACGATTTTCTCCAAGTCAGCATTTGTCACCACTTTTTCAGGCAGATATCTTCCACTCCCAATAATTCCTGCATTCATGGAGCCCCACTTCCTTTCTGTTTTCCCCATATTATTTACAAAGCACATTCGTTCATATTTCATATATATTATTATCAATTATTATGACTTGGTACTAATTTTATCAAAAATAGTTATAAAAACGCAACACTTTTAAACACTGCCCTTTATCTTCTCCACAAATGTCCATACGCAACAGAAGCTTCCTTCATATGTTGTTATATAGGCATCTGAAAGGAGGAGGATCGCATATGCAAGATGAGGAATACAATATCAAAGACGAAGATGAACAAGATACAGACCCGTTTACGCAATTCTTGTTCGGACCAAATGCGAGAAGAAACAGGCACCTGGAGGAAGAAAAGCAGGGTGAAGAAGATTTTGAAAAAGAACCTGAAAGAAGAAGCAGGCATCAAAACGATGACTGGCTGTTTGGCGGAAGCCGACGCCCTCAAGAAGATGACAGTTTAAACGGCAAGGTAAATCATTTACTTAACAACATTAATTATGAGGAACTTATGAACAACATAGACACACTCATGACATCAGCCAGTCAGCTAAAGCCGCTGCTGAAAAAAGCTAGCCCGTTCCTTGAACAGTTTTGGAAGAAATAAGTTGAGTGGATGAAGAGGGAACTCTTCATCTTTTTAGGTTGGGAATATCGCTGGAGCAGATTCTAATTTTGCAGGTTCATCAAAGGTAAGGTTCATAGACTTTGGTGACCGATTTGTCATATGTCCGGAGTTAAGATTTTAAGAAGTCCCGGCATTTCTTATTTGTATTTGTGTGTTGATAAGGAAGAAGTAATCGGTTATTGCTTGTATATGAGTATTTCTTGAAACCTTTCCTCATTTTTAACTACGTCACTTTCCATCTTTTCTTGTAAGGGTAATTCGCCGCTCTCTTTTTCGCGCGGTTTCAGTTTGACTACGCACGGGCTATTTTTTCACTAACAGCGGCTCCACACACTTTCTTATAACACCTCACCACAACAAAAGAAACCAGCCCCCATAGGCTGGTTCCTCAATTTACTCATTTTCCTTCAGTGCGTCTGTTTTGCCCATTTCGTAGGCTTCATTCATAACTTTGGTGAAGAGGTTCATGAATGGCTGGATCATTTCCATGGAAAGTTCGATGCCTGCTTCGTCCAGTTGTTGCTTGGCCTCAGGCATGTATTTCATGGCGATTTGCATGAATTCCATTGTTTTATCGTTTGGCTGCATCTGGTGGTACCTCCTATGTATCGTTCTGTTTTTTATTCATTTGGCAGTTTGCCTGTCTTTTTGTATTCTTCAATGGCAGCATTTAATTCCTTTTTGAAATCCTCGTCTACAATGGGGCTGAACTTTCCTAGTGAGATGACTTCATCTTGAAAATCAAAGGAAAGATTTCCCGAATCCAATTCATCTTTGTTGAATTTTTCTGCCACTAATTCATACAAAACATCAACATGCTGTACTGTGCTTGTTAGGACGACCGATTCGCCCAGGTCGGACTGATCGGATATAAAGCCGATGGCATACAGTCCTTTTTCTTTTAGTTTTTCGATAACAGGAACATTATACCCATCACCGGCAGGATAGACAACATCAGTGTCTTTGGAAATGAGCTTATCGAGCAGTTTAATAGCCTTTTGGTCATTGTCCCAGTTCCCGACATATTGGATTTCTACGTTAACATTTTTATTAGCATGATTGGCACCTTCATAGAATCCTTCTACTTCTGGCTGCCATTCAAATGCCGCAAGTACGCCAACAGTTTCTGTTTTGGTCACATGGCCAGCTACCATGCCCCCGAAAAATCCCATCGCATAGGCTTCAAAATTCAAGCTGGTGGTATTGTCATTTTTGGCGTTTCCATTAAAACTGACAAAATGGATATGTGGGTATTTTTTTGAGATATTATTAAAGTATTCCACGTATTCATTGCCATGGCCAAAAATCAGATTTACACCTTTTTGGTCAAACTCTTTGACAGCCCTTTCTACGACCATCTCGGAGTTCATGCCTTCTTTATAAAAAACCTCTACATTATATTGGGATTGAATCTTTAACATTCCTTTATAGCCTTTGGTTCCCCATACCTGGTCGTTCACTGTATCGGGTACTAATAATCCAGCTTTCTCAAGTTTTCCCGTGGACATTGCTTGTCCGCAGGAGACCAATAAAAGAAGGCACAAAAGAAGGATCCCAAATTTCTTAAATGTCTTATGCATCTCCTTTTTCTCCGCCTCTCTGTAAAAGCTGCTTTCCGCTTTCACTTCATACATGATGGTAAGTCCGGTTTATTTTACCAAACTATTTTAATTCTACCTTGTCTATATGTTAATTGGAATGATTTTTTTCTTATTCATTACCATTCCTGTTCAATAAGGTATTTAAATGTCTCCTTTGCTTCTCCAGGCCCTCTGAGTAATTTACTGAATTCTTCACAGTTTTCTCTATTATTTTACCTTTTCCCAAGTCATCGTATCTGTGATTTTTGCTATATTCCAGTGATAGATATTCGGCACATTTTTGCCAATGACCCGGGATGCTGCTTTTTAATAAATAGGATCCCCCTTGCAATTGATCTGCTTCCTCCATTATGGAATGAATGAGATCATCTATAAAAATAGCATCATGATTCCATTCCCGGTTACTTAATACAGCCCGTTTTCGATCAGCTAAAACCTGATGAAAGATAAATTCCTCCGGCTGCCAGGGACCATAAACCGCAGGCAGATAAAAAGAATGTACAACAATGTTATTTTTCTTAAGAAGCTCAATCGCTGTTTCACAGCGGCTGTGTGCCCGGTTTATATCCTTCAGCCACTGAAGCGGGAATAAAAACACAATTTTCGAACGGTATTTTTTCAATTCATTCAAATTATTAATAAAATATTTCTCTATAAGCTCATTTTCTCTTAAAGAGAAAAGATTATTCTTTATATAGAAATCATAAAAATCAATAAAGAGTACTGAATCTTCCTGTATTTCCTTTTTAGTTTCCAGCCATTCAGAGTAGTTCATTTCATAGAAATTCGCATTACGTCCAATTTCCAAACGCTTCTCGTTTAGATAAGGTTCTTCCTCCCCTTTATTAATATGGATTCCATCTATCATACAGCCCTGATCAAGCAGAAATTTACACAGGCTGAATCCAACGTATTCAAATGTACCTAATATTACTGCCCTGTCCATCTTTAATCCTCCTCAAAGCATACTCAATGTATCCTATGCTTGAGGGATTGTATTTATTTCTTAGCAGTACATAGGCCGCTGCTATAGGTCCTTTTCATATTTTCTAAAGAAGCTCGTCATCTGAGTAGAAATCCGCTGTTTTTTGTCCGGAAGCATATAAAAAACAGTTATGGGGGCATTTTCATTTTCCCATTTTACAGACCTTTTTTTCAAATAGTCTGATTGCTTATATGCTCTTCCACCTGAAAGAATTTGAATGATTCTAACAGGGACTTTAAGTCCTTCTGTGAGATTTTCTTCATGGCTGCTTAGTACGTCAGCTATTTTTCCAGTCTCAATTTCATAAGAAAATGCAAGCTCTTTTAAAAGTTTTTTATAAAAGAATTTATGCTCCTTTTCCTGTTCTAAATGGTGCTTTAATGACACTATCGGATTGATTAGTACCGCTGAACGTATCATTTGGTCCATTGCATGGATTAATTTTAGAGCAACCAGAGATCCCATACCTTCAGCGATAATGTGGATTTTTTCATTAATAATTTCTGTTCGGACTATATGCTCGTATAAACATTTAGCTTTATCGACTGCTTTATCGCTGCCCCAGTTTTTCCCGTAGAGGTTGGAATAAAAAATGGTATAGCCTTGTTCCCTCAGTTTCCTGATTAATGAATGCTTCCCTTCATTTTGTGTCCAAAAGCTGCTGTTCTCATCAACAAAGTGCCTATCATCCCCAATAATCAGAATTCCGAAACCACTTGGTTTATCTGGGTAATGAATCATGCACCATTCGGTATCCAATTGAAAGTTCCGGCTTTCCATAGTAAAACTCCTTTACAGTTTGTTCATAATAATGTATGTATGTATAAATAAAATGAAAGGGAGATTTGCCCAGTTTTAGACAAGTTCAACATCTTGCATGGCTTCCTGCAACAATCTTTTAGAAAAGAGCCTTTTTTATTTTCGTTTTCCTCTGGATAGGCTTATCCACCGAAAAGTACGTGTGTATGTTGTAAAAACCAATTTATTTATTGAACAGCTTATGCTAATATGAAAAGGGATTTAATTATGTTAGAGGTGAAATGGATGAAATTCTTTTGGACATTTTTCTGGACTTTCCTTCTTGTTCAAATGTTAACGTACGTGGTTTCTTCGATGCTTGGAGCGCATTATGATTTTGTAACCGGCAGCATCCTGGCAGTAGGAACATCTATCCTAATTTTTGTTGTTGCTTCTATTATTCCTGAGGGGCAAGCTGGGAAAGAAGGACTTCACTAATCAGAGGCAATTCTGCAAGAGATTATCAGACTTTAAAAGAGTCATCCTGACTGCTGTCAGGATGATTCTTTTAATTTAGCCGGATTTATTTTATCATGAGCTCTATTTTTCCGCTGTCAGCAGAAATAACAACTTCACCATGGTCCTGGATTTGTCCTGCTATTATTTTTCTTGCCAGGGCTGTTTCTACATTTCTCTGTATAAAACGCTTCAGCGGCCTTGCTCCATAGACAGGATCGAATCCGTTTTCTGCAATATATTCCTTTGCGTTCTCATTTATACTAAGCTTAATATGCTTGTCCGATAATCTTGATTTGAGCTCAGTTACTAATTTAGAAACAATTTCTTTTATTTCATTCAGCGCCAAAGGCTTAAACAAGATAATTTCGTCCACTCTGTTTAAGAATTCAGGGCGGAAATGGCTGCGCAAATTCCCCATTACTTTGCTTCTGGTTTCTTCATTTATTTCTTCTCTCTCTGATCGTTCCAGCAGAAAATGAGAACCGATATTGGAAGTCATGATAATGACAGTATTTTTAAAGTCTACTGTCCTTCCCTGCGAATCTGTGATCCGTCCATCATCGAGCATTTGAAGCAGGATATTAAATACTTCCGGATGGGCCTTCTCAATTTCATCCAGCAGGATAACAGAATAAGGCTTTCTTCGGACTGCCTCTGTAAGCTGTCCGCCTTCCTCATATCCTACATACCCCGGAGGTGCCCCAATCAATCTTGAAACAGCATGTTTTTCCATATATTCGGACATGTCGATCCGAATAATTTGCTCTTCACTATCAAACAGTGATTGGGCCAGGGCTTTAGCGAGCTCTGTTTTCCCTACTCCGGTCGGTCCCAGGAAAATAAATGAACCAATCGGACGATTGGGATCCTTTATACCTGCCCTGGCTCTTAAAACTGCGTCAGAAACAAGCTGGACAGCTTCATCCTGGCCAATTACTCTTTCGTGTAAAATGCTTTCGAGCCGCAGAAGTTTTTCCCTTTCTCCTTCTACAAGCTTTGCAACTGGAATGCCTGTCCATCTTGCGACAATGCCAGCAATTTCTTCTTCAGTAACTTCCTCTCTTAAAAGCCTCTCACCTTGATTTTCATTAACAGCACTTTCCAGGTTCCTTAGCTCTTTTTCCAGAGAAGGGATTTTTCCGTGGCGTAGTTCGGCAGCCTTATTTAAATCGTAATTATTTTCTGCTTCTTCCAGTTCTCGGCGCATTTTCTCTAGCTGTTCCCGCTTTTCCTGCACTTTCTGAATGCCTTCCTTTTCAAGCTGCCATTTTGCTTTCATGCTGTTGGCCATATCTTTTAATTCTGCAAGCTCCTTCTGGAGAACAGAAAGCCTTGCTTTGCTTGCTTCATCATTTTCTTTCCTTAATGCAGCTTCCTCAATTTCCAGCTGCATTACTCGCCTTGTTACTTCATCTAATTCAGAAGGCATGGAATCGATTTCCGTTCTGATCATAGCACATGCCTCATCAACTAAATCAATCGCTTTATCCGGCAAAAAGCGGTCTGTAATATAGCGATCGGATAAAGTTGAGGCAGCTACCAGGGCTCTATCGTGAATATTGACCCCATGATGTATTTCAAAACGCTCTTTTAGACCCCTTAAAATGGAGATGGTATCTTCTACATCCGGCTCCTTTACTAATACCTGCTGAAAGCGACGTTCAAGTGCCGGATCCTTTTCAATATATTTCCTGTGCTCTTCAAGTGTTGTCGCACCAATGCAATGCAGCTCTCCTCTCGCAAGCATTGGCTTTAGCATATTCCCTGCATCCATGGCTCCTTCTGTTTTACCTGCTCCCACAATTGTATGCAGTTCATCGATAAAAAGGAGGATTCTGCCTTCGCTTTTTTTCACTTCATTCAGAACAGCCTTCAATCTTTCCTCAAATTCGCCCCTGAACTTTGCGCCGGCAATCAGGGCACTCATATCTAATGCAAAAATGGTTTTGTCCTTTAAGCCCTCTGGAACATCCCTGCGGACAATCCGCTGTGCTAGACCTTCTACTAAAGCTGTTTTACCTACACCTGGTTCACCGATGAGAACAGGGTTGTTCTTGGTTTTCCTTGAAAGGATGCGAATCACATGTCGGATTTCACTGTCCCTGCCGATAACCGGGTCAACCTTTCCCTCTTTAACCTCTGCAACAAGGTCTCTTCCGTATTTTTTCAGTGCTTCATATGTGGATTCCGGATTTTGAGATGTCACTCTTTGATTCCCCCTGATTTCCTTAATGGCATTCTCCACTTTTTCTTTATTGATACCATATGATTTTAAGATTGCTGCAGCGTCCGAGTCTGCTTCTGCAGCTGATGCTATAAAAACATGTTCTACAGACATGTATTCGTCTTCATATTCCTTCATGAATCTTTCCGCTTCTGCCAGGAGGCGCTGCAGTTTACCGGTAATATACAGCTTGCCTTGTTCAGCTCCTGAACCTGACACTTGGGGTTTTTTCCGTAAAACTTCACGCATTTTATTAATGAAAGATTCAGCAGGAATCTGTAATTTAGACAGGATCGATTTAATCAGGTTATCCTCCTGATTCATAAAGGCCAGGAATAAATGCGCTTCATCCACTTCCTGATGATGTTCCCTTGTGGCAATTGACTGTGCATTCATCAATCCTTCCTGCATCCGCTCTGTCATTCGATTTAGATCCATTACAAGACCTCCTTTTTGACCTTCTTTGACCTTTACTTTTATTATAATCCAATTTCTGCATATGTAAAGTTTTCTGCAGTCAAATGCTTTAAGATGGTTAACAATACTTTTAGCCTCCATGAAGTGAGATGTGGCAAGGTGTGACTTGTCCTGATCGGAAATTTAGGTTGGAAGGAGGCGAACAGCGAAAGCGATTTGCCGAAAAGTGAAAGCCATCCACAAATGGGATGGCTCCTGAAGTTTCTTATGCTTTTTCCCCAATTTGCTAATGGCTAATCAGATTTAAGGCTTTCTTTTATATGTCCAGACGCGGTTATGGTTCGAAGCCTCAGGAAATTGGTCTCCGGCTCTTAATTTAAGCATTTGAGGGTTATTGACGTTGCTTCCTGTTTCACCGATTTCAATATAAATTCCATTGTTCGGCGCTTTTTGCCCTGGCTTAAATTGTCTATTTTGCCCCATGCAAATACCTCCTTTAATCTTAAATCATTTTTTATTATTTCCACTCAAGGTTTCCTCATGTGGGTAACTATTGGCATTGGCTTTCCTAATAAGAATTTATTTTCCTTATTTTTGCAATAGGCCTGTTATTACTTTACACATTCGTGCTTGTTATAGTTAAATGAGAAGGTATGAGATTTCATAGTTGGAGGATTTATAAGTGGAAGATTTTTTCTTATTGCTGAAATATTTATTTTTAGGACTATTTCAAGGTTTTACCGAGCCAATCCCGATTTCTTCAAGTGGACACTTGGAGATTGCTGAGTATT
This sequence comes from Cytobacillus sp. C11.1, assembly GCF_058145115.1. Classification (NCBI taxonomy): domain Bacteria; kingdom Bacillati; phylum Bacillota; class Bacilli; order Caryophanales; family Bacillaceae; genus Cytobacillus; species Cytobacillus sp. C11.1. Next base: position 4,697,729 of record NZ_CM176935.1, read on the forward strand.
TTTTCGGGCTTGAAATTAAAGGCATGAGTTTCGCTTTGCTCGTAAATACGGCTTCACTATTTGCTGTTCTAATTATCTATCGCGAAGATATTATGAGGCTGATACGCAATGGGCTTTCTTATATTACGACGAAAGATAAACGGGCGGAAGCTGACTTTCGATTTATTATTTACTTAATTATTGGAACGATACCTGCAGGTGTAATTGGAATATTATTTGAAGATTTTATTGATGAGAATCTCGCAAGCATTAAAACTGTAGGCATCACACTTATTGTTACCGGTCTTGCGCTGTGGCTAATCCGTAATATGAAGGGCCGCAAGAATGATGCTGAATTATCGGTGAAAGATGCGATTATCGTAGGGCTTGCCCAGGCAGTTGCCCTAATACCGGGCATCAGCCGCTCTGGCGCAACAATCGTTGCGGCAATGGGTCTTGGGATGAAACAGGAAACAGCTTTACGATTTTCTTTCCTGCTGTATATACCCGTAAGTGTCGGCGGTATGATTCTGGGCTTTAACGATATTATTAAAGACCCTAATTTAGCTGACTATGCCTTACCATATACACTTGCCTTTTTTGCATCTCTTATTGCTTCCTACTTCTCCCTGAAGTGGTTTATGAACATTATGGCTAAAGGGAATCTGAAATATTTTGCCATTTACTGTTTTATTGTAGGGCCACTTGTTTATTTTCTGTCTTAATATGCAAAAGCCATCTCCAGCTGGAGATGGCTTTCTTATTATAAAATTTCTGAAAGAACCGCTTTTTGTACATGGAGCCGGTTTCCTGCCTGTTGGAAGACTTCAGAGTTGCTGCCATCAATGACTCCTGATGTGACTTCCTCACCGCGATGAGCAGGCAGGCAGTGTAAAAAGACGTAATCTTTTTTAGCTTTTTGGACAAGATATTCATTAACCTGGTATTGTGCAAAATCTTTAAGCCTTTGCTCATTTTCGGCTTCCTGTCCCATACTCGTCCAGACATCTGTATAAATCGCATCCGCATTTTTAACTGCTTCCTCTGCACTATGGGATACCTTAACTTCAGAACCGCTTTGTGCCGCAAATTCTTTTGATATCTTTAGAACTGATGGGTCTGGTTCGTAGCCTTCCGGACATGCAATCGTGATATTAACGCCCATTTTAGCAGAAGCAATCATCAGTGAATGCGCTACATTGTTGCCATCACCGACATATACAAGACTTTGACCTTCCAAAGTTCCTTTCTTCTCCTGAATGGTTAAAAGATCAGCTAATGCCTGGCATGGGTGGTATAGGTCTGTCAGGCCGTTAATGACTGGAATGGTCGCATGATAGGAGAGTTCCTTAATTTTTTCATGCGAGAAAGTACGTATCATAATTGCATCAACGTACTGCGACAGTACTTTGGCAGTATCCGCAATGCTCTCTCCTCTACCCAGCTGCAAATCCTGGCTATTAAGGTAAAGGGCATGGCCTCCTAGCTGAATCATGCCTGCTTCAAACGAAACTCTCGTGCGGGTTGATGATTTTTCGAGATCATTCCGAGAATTTTGCCTTTAAGAGCGGAAGATGTTTCCCCCTGCAAATGTGCATCTTTTAATTTCTTTGCTTTTTCTAAAAGGCCCTTAATTTCCTCAGACGAAAAATCGGCAAGAGTTAAAAAATCCTTTCCTTTTATATTAAGTCTCTTATCGGCCGCCTGAATTGATATCATAATACGCTCACTTCCTTTATTAGAGATGCTGAATTGTTGTTGCTTTTTGCTTGATGCCAATCCTCGATTGATTGAACATCCCACTCCTCAACTGACATTGATTTCAGGAGTGCAATTAGGGTTTCTTTTTCAGTAAAGGTTAAAATCCTGTTTTTAGTGGCCATTTCCCTCATTCTTCTATCTTTTTCCTGCTGATTAGGATTATATAAAGCAAGCGTTTCCTTAATATCCCATTTATCTTCGTTTTCTTTTAAGTAAACAGCCTCGACTTTTGCTTCTTCCAAATAATCGGAAAGCTCATCAGGATTCAAATCTGCTGCTACAACTACTTTCCTGTTCAAGGTGTTTTTTAATCCTGTATGGAAGGATTTCCTTATGGCTTCTTTATAGCTTGGTGCAAGGGATATACCCTCTCCAGTTGATTTCATCTCAGGGCCGACTTTGGAATCCAACCCTTTCAAAGCGTAATTTGAGAATACCGGATATTTAACACAAACAAATGGAAGGTTCTCAGTGACAGGTATTTCATCCTTCGACAATAAATATTTCCCAAGCAATATTTTTGTCGCAATTTGTACCAGCTGAACACCTGTGACTTTGCTGATAACAGGAACGGTACGGCTTGCCCGCGGGTTTACTTCAAGAATATACACGTCTTCTCCATCAACGATATACTGGATATTCATGAGCCCCTTGTATTGAAGCTTTTGAACAATTGATTTTGCATACGAGAGCATTTTCTTCTGTACATTTTCTGATAAATTCTGGGGAGGAAGAACTGACATGCTATCTCCCGAATGAACTCCCGTTTTTTCAATATGCTCCATAATGGCCGGTACACAAATATAATTTCCATCAGCTGCTAAATCCAATTCAGCTTCTGAAGCATGCATAAATTGGTCGATGAGAATCGGATAAGGGACATCCCCTTTGGTTAAATAGCTTTCCAATTCAGAAACTGATCCAATGCGCTCCATTCCCTTGCCGCCGATTACATATGAAGGGCGGACTAAAATAGGAAAACCAATTTTCTCAACAGCTTCATATAGCTGGTTTTCAGAATAGACGACATCACCTTCAAGACGTGGAATTTCCAAATCATCCAGAAGCTTATAAAAAAGCTTGCGGTCTTCTAATGCATCTATTGTTTTCGAGTTAGTTCCAAGCAAGGTCAGGCCGCATGCTTCCATTTCTGCTGCCAGATTCAGCGCTGTCTGTCCACCCATCTGGACAATTACTTCTGTTATTCCCTCTGCTTCGATAACATTTAAAATGTCTTCAAGTATTAATGGCTCAAAATAAAGTCTGTCAGCAGTTGTATAATCGGTGCTGACCGTTTCAGGGTTGTTATTGATCATGATCGTTTCAACACCAGCTTCTTTCAAAGCAAACACTCCTTGGACGGAACAATAATCAAATTCAATGCCCTGACCAATCCGGATTGGACCGCTTCCGATAATAAGAACCTTCCTTTTATCAGTTTTTACTTGTTCATTTTCACCATAATAGCTTGAGTAATAATAATTGGAATGCGCTTCGAATTCAGCAGCGCATGTATCGACCATTTTGTATGCAGGCAGAATAGCCAAGTCTTTGCGTTTATTCCTGACCGCTTGCTCAGATGTTTTCCATTCCATTGCCAAATATTTATCACTGAACCCTTTTTCCTTAAAAATCTGGAGTTCTTCTTTTGTTGCTTCCTCAAATGTTAAAGCAGCAATGTTATTTTCGAATTTCACAAGCCCCTGGAATAAATTCAGGTAAAAATAATCTATTTTGGTGATGTTATGCAATACCTCCAAAGAATAATCTCTCCGAATTAATTCCATCAAAATAAAGAATCTCTCATCCGTTTGTTTTTTTAGCAATTCTTCAAGAGTTTCGTTTGTTTTAGCGGATAATGCGGGATTCTTGAGGTCAATGCCTTTTCCTTCAAGTGAATGAACTGCCTTCATTAAAGCCCTCTCCAAATTACGGTCGATACCCATTACTTCCCCGGTTGCTTTCATTTGAGTACCCAGCTTGCGGTCTGCAGACGGGAATTTATCAAAAGCCCATTTTGGGAATTTTACAATGACATAATCGAGAGCAGGCTCAAAGCTTGCAAATGTGTCACCTGTAACCGGGTTGATAATTTCGGATAAGTTATACCCTACCGCCAGCTTTGCAGCCATTCTGGCAATTGGATAGCCTGTTGCTTTGGAAGCGAGAGCCGATGAGCGGCTAACCCTAGGATTTACTTCAATCAAATAATAATTTTTACTGTTAGGATCTAAAGCAAATTGAATATTGCACCCGCCAATAATTCCAAGCTCAGATATAATCTTTATAGAAGCTGACCTAAGCATCTGATATTCATCATCCGTTAAGGTCTGCGATGGGGCGACTACAATTGAATCACCTGTGTGGACCCCGACAGGATCGATATTCTCCATATTACAAATAGTGATGCATGTATTCTTTGAATCACGCATTACCTCGTACTCAACTTCCTTAAAGCCCGCGATGCTCTTTTCGATCAGGCATTGATTAATGGCACTTTCTTTTAAGCCGCTCTCCACCAGGGAAGTTAATTCATCAAAGTCCTCGGCTATGCCGCCCCCTGTTCCCCCAAGAGTGTAAGCAGGGCGGATAATAATTGGAAATCCTATTTCACGGGCAAACTGAATGGCATCTTCAATTTCATGGACAATGATGCTTTCAGGAACAGGCTCATTAAGTTCATTCATCAATTTTCGAAATGCTTCACGATCTTCGCCTTTCTTAATTGATTCAATGCTGCTACCCAAAAGCTTCACTCCATAACGCTCCAGAACGCCTGCTTCACTCAGCTGAAAAGCCAAATTAAGGCCGGTCTGACCTCCCAGAGTGGCAAGCAGCCCATCGGGACGTTCTTTGCTGATTATCTTTTCAAGGCTATCAGCAGTCAGCGGCTCAAAATAAATTTTATCTGCAAAAGCCTTGTCAGACATAATGGTGGCCGGATTATTATTGACGAGGATAACCTTATAGCCTTCTTCTTTTAAAGCCGCACATGCCTGTGTGCCTGCGTAATCAAATTCTGCGGCCTGGCCTATAACAATCGGGCCTGAGCCGATCACTAAAATGGATTGGATACTGGTGTCTTTAGGCATAAGCAAAAACTCTCCTATTCTCGGCTTTTATCATGATCATGAATTCATCAAAAATATAATCTCCGTCTGCCGGTCCCGGATGGGCTTCCGGATGGAATTGGACAGTCTGGATTGGCAGCATTTGATGCATTAGCCCTTCAACTGACTGGTCGTGCAGATTTACATATCGTGTTTTAAAGCCTGTAGCTTTTAAGCTTTCTTCATCCACCACATAGCTATGGTTTTGTGAGGACATAAAAACAGTGCCCTTTTTCATATCTGCAACCGGGTGATTTGCTCCCCTGTGGCCGAATGACAGCTTTTTAGTATTTCCGCCAAAAGCCAATGCTGCCAGCTGATGTCCTAGACAGATACCCAATGTCGGATACTGCTCCAGTATTTTTTTCACTTCCGGCAATATGCCTATTAGTTCCTTTGGATCCCCTGGCCCATTGGAAAGCACTACTCCATCAGGGTTTAATTTTTTTATTTCTTCCATTTTTGTGTTAAAAGGAACAGATGTGACCTTGCAGGATCTTTTTAGTAAAGAGTCTACAATTGATTTCTTTGCTCCAAAATCAATTACCACTACATGGTTCTTTCCTTCACCATGAATCTCAATCACTTCTGAAGAAACTTTACAAACCTTTTCATCTTTATGGAGTAGAAATGACTCGGCTCCTGCACTCTCATTTAAGGTCATTTTTGCAGGCATACTGCCTTCTGCACGGATTTTCTTTACGATAGCCCTTGTATCCATATGCCCCATTAAGGGGATGTTCCATTTTTGCAAATATTCCTCCAATGTATAGGCTGATTTATAATGGGAAGGGCTTTTGCTTCCTTCATAGACAATAACCCCGGCCACATGAGGTTTCTTGCTCTCAAAATCTGATTCATTGATCCCATAATTTCCGATCAAAGGATACGTAAAAACTATAATTTGGTCTTTATATGAAGGATCTGTCAAAACTTCCTGGTAGCCTGTCATCCCTGTAAAAAATACGATTTCTCCCTCTATATCCTTTTCAGGCTGATTTGTCAGCCACTGGCCCTTATAAGAATGGCCGCTTTTTAAATGAAGGTAACCTTCCATTATCAACACCTCGAAGTTGTCTGTATATTTATATGAACTTATTAATTTTTATGCAATTGGATGAAAAATAATACAGCCTACACAGCTGATTTAGAGTATTCCAATAGTGTGGATTTAAGAGTTTCGGCCGCTTCATTTATTTCTGCTGCTGTTGCAGTCAGAGGAGGCAGCAAGCGCAATACATTTTCCCCTGCTGGCAAGGCCAGCAACCCCTTTTCCCTTAACTCCTTTAACAAGGATGGAAGATTTACATCTGTTTCAATGCCAATCATCATTCCAAGCTGGCGTACTTCCTTCACCGCTGGGATCGGTTCAAGCAGTTCTGTCAATTTATTAGACAGATAGACGCTCTTTTCCTGCACATCCTTTAAAAATTCTTCCTCAAAAACGGTTTTCAGTGTAGCAATAGCGGCTGCAATGCTGATCGGATTACCCCCGAATGTTGAGCCGTGGCTGCCTGGTCCAAAAACTTCTTCTAATTTTTTCTTCCCAATCACTGCACCGATTGGCAACCCACTACCCAGCCCTTTGGCTGAAGTTATGATATCAGGATCCAGATTAAAATGCTGGAATGCAAAAGCCTTTCCTGTTCTGCCTATACCTGTCTGAATTTCATCAACAATTAAGAGTGCCCCGTTTTCTTTGCATAGCTGTTCAGTTTTCTCAAGGAACTCCTGCGCAGCTATATGAATGCCGCCTTCCCCCTGGACAATTTCAAGCATAACAGCAGCTGTTTCTCCATCTATCTCAGCTTTTAAAGCGCTAAAATCATTAAAGGGAACATATTTAAATGTCTCGAGCATGGATCCGTACCCTTTTTTAATTTTATCCTGGCCTGTAGCAGCCATGGTTGCAAAGGTTCTTCCATGAAAAGACTGCTGGAAAGTGATGAGCTTTTGTCGCCCTGTTGCTTTTCTTGCGAGCTTGATTGCTGCTTCATTTGCTTCAGCTCCGCTATTGGCAAAGAAAACATAATCCATGCCAGATGCTTCTGATAGATATTTTGCGGCAATTTCCTGCTTTTCCTGTATAAACAAATTCGAGACGTGCCAGAATTTATTCAACTGGGTGCTGATTGCTTCTTGTACTGCAGGTGGACGATGCCCTAAATTGCAAACCCCAATCCCCGAGGTGAAATCTAAATAACGTTTTCCGGTTTTATCGATTAAATAACTTCCTTCTGCTGATTCCGGCTCCACTTCCCACCGGCCATATGTCGGGAATAGATAACTCATTTGAAAACCTCCATTTTGGCAGAAACATTCGTACCGACCCAACTGCCATTTTCATAAAACTTATCCTTGCCTGATACGATCATTACACTATTTAAGCCTTTGCTGATTGCCTTCATTGCCGAAGTTACCTTTGGAATCATCCCGCCTGTGATTTTTTCATCTTTTATATGCTGTTCAATTTCTTCTGTATCCAAATGAGGGGAAAGCTTGCCGTCAATGAAGATTCCCTTTACATCTGTTACAAAGATACAATGTTCAGCATGAATGGCGCTGGCAACTGCGGCCGCTGCATAGTCGGCATTAACATTCAGCTTTGTACCATCTTCTGCGGCAGCAATAGGTGTTATGACTGGCAATAGGTCTTCACTGAATAACACTTCAAGAATGGAGCGATTAACACTCGTAATTTCTCCAACCAGACCCAGCTTCTCCTGATCCAAAAACTCCCCTTTAAATAATCCTCCATCGCTTCCATTTACACCTAATGCCTTAAATCCGTGCTTTTCGAGCATGGCGGTTAGCTTGCGGTTTGAATAGCCAGCCAATACCATTTCTGCAACTTCCATTACTTCTGAAGTCGTTTTCCTTAGACCATTTACAAATTCATGGGGCACCTGATAGAGCTCCAGCACTTTGTTGATGGCAGGACCTCCTCCATGTACAAAAACAAGCTGATATCCCTGATTCTTCAGTTCTGACAGACTCTTAAAAAATGAATCTCCCAATTCTTCCATGACACTCCCGCCGCACTTAATGACTATACTCTTCAATTGGCAACCTCCTAAGTACGATAGCTTGCATTAATTTTGACATAATCATAGGATAGATCGCAGCCCCATGCCTTTCCTTTTCCTTCACCCTGATGGAGGTCAACCGAAATTTGTACAGTAGGACTTGTTAAGTATTTTTTTGCTTCTTCCTCTGAGAATGCCTGAGGTTCATTATTTTTTAGCATTATGATTGGGCCGATAGCGATATCGACTGAAAACGGATTAATATTTGCCGGACTCTGCCCGATGGCGCCTATAATCCTGCCCCAGTTTGCATCCGCTCCATAAATTGCCGTTTTGACCAGGTTGGAGCCGACAATCTGTTTGGCAACCATCCTTGCGTCTTCGTCAGTCTCTGTTCCTGATACCTCAACTTCGATTAGCTTTGTCGCTCCTTCTCCATCCTTTGCTATCTGCTTGGCAAGGCTTTCACTTGTTTTTGCAAGCATCTGCAAGAATATATCCCAATCAGGATGATCCGGGGAAAGCTTATCTGTATCGCTTTTTCCATTGGCCATTACTAGCACCATATCATTGGTTGATGTATCTCCATCAACAGTAATCTGATTGAACGTCCGATCAGTAACCTGCTTTAAAGCTGTCTGCAAATGACTGCTTTCTATGTTTGCATCAGTCGTAATAAATGCGAGCATGGTCGCCATATTCGGATGTATCATCCCCGATCCTTTTGCGGAACCGCCCATTGTGACCGTTTTTCCATCGATGACTGCCGCATAACAGCACTTTTTCATCACTAAATCAGTCGTTAAAATTGCTGTTTGAAAGTCTTCTGAATGAACCGTTTCGCTGCCAGGTTCCAGTATCTGAATGCCCGCTTCAATTTTATCCATTTGCATATACTCACCAATAACACCTGTTGAGGCTACCGCTACATGCTGCTCCTTTAAATTGAACTTGCCTGCAGCAGAATTTCTCATTTGATAGGCATCCTTTAGCCCTTGTTCCCCCGTACATGCATTGGCACATGCACTGTTAACGATGACTGCCTGGAGAAGACCTTCCGAAGCAATGCTTTCCTGTGTCACTTTTAGCGGGGCAGCCTGAAAATGGCTTGTTGTATAAACGGCCGCACAATGTGCCGGAGTTTCACTCAAAATAATCCCCAAATCTTTTTTTGAATATCGAAGCCCTGCATGTACGCCCGCTGCAGTGAAGCCCTTTGGTGTAATGATGCTTCCTGAGGATAGTTCTGTTATTTCTGCAGTTTGTGATAATGTTGGCATTTGCTATTCCTCCTTATGGATAGAGCGGAACAAATCCAAGGCCTGCTGCTTCATCCAGCCCGCTCATAATATTGGCATTTTGGACAGCCTGCCCTGCTGCGCCCTTCATTAAATTATCAATCACTGAAACTATTGTTAACCTTCCTGTCCGCGAATCGACATGTACACCTATATCACAATAATTGGAGCCTGCCACTTCTTTTACAGAAGGAAAAGTATTTTCCGGCCGTATGCGTATGAATGGATGTTTCTCGTAGACTGACTGGAATAGCTCAAGAATCTGTGAAGTAGTATATTCTTTTGTTAATTGTACATAGCTAGTTGTCATGATTCCTCTTGTAATTGGGAGGAGATGGGTGGTGAAGGTAATGGGTTTTATTCCGGCATTCCACTTCATGAGCTGCTGTTCGATTTCCGGTGTATGCTGATGCTGGTTTACCTTATACACACGCAAATTTTCATTTGCTTCCGCATAGCTTGAAGTTCTTGAAAGTGACCTTCCTGCCCCAGATACCCCGGATTTGGCGTCCACAATAATACCTGTTGGGTCTATCAAGTTTTCTTTTACAATCGGGGCCAGACTTAACAGTGTCGATGTTGGGTAACAGCCGGGATTGGAAATTAATTCAGCCGCAGCTATTTCATTATGATGCCATTCTGAAAGCCCATATACAGCTTTTTCAACAAGGATTTCGTTAGCAGGCTCGTGTTTATACCACTCAAGATATTCATCTGCAGGAATTCTTAGGTCACCTGAAAGGTCAATTACCTTAATACCCTTCCCCGAGAATTCTTCTGCCAGTTTTCCTGATATCCCTGAGGGTGTAGCCAGAAAGACAATTTCTGATTGCTCTGCAATTTGATCGGGATCAATTTTTTGTAAAGCTTTGTCCATGATTCCGTATAAATGCGGATATTCATTCCAAATGGGGAGGTCTTCCTTCGTTGAATGGATTGATTTTATGTTGAATTCAGGATGGTGCTGCAGGATGCGGAGCAATTCCGCACCTCCATATCCGGTTGTTCCGATAATTGAAACGTTCATAATTGCTCCCTTCCTTGATACAATGTATATTTAATCAATACTATACATATTTATAAATTTATGTTCCTCTTATTATAGAAACTGCAGTAAAAAATTGCAACCTATTTTCCCGAAGTTTTAAACATTCTTAAAATACTGATTTCAATTTTATTCGTGAAAAGGTTGACTGCACTACATTTTTCCCTTTAAATCAAAAGTAAGTTCCGATACTTGTGTTTACTTATCCGGACTAAGTTCGTTTTCCCACGGACATGATTTAGGGAAAAGGTGGTTTTAGCATGCAGCCAATGACAGGGATATCAGCAGAGCTAAAAGGATTATTGCTGGCCGTTCACCATAAAGTAAAAATTGAAAAGGGCAGTTTCTTGTTTCATGAAGGGTCAGAGGCCAAAGAGCTGTATATCATCTTGAGCGGGAAAGTGCAGGTAGGCAAAATTATTCCGGATGGTCGCGAATTAACAGTCCGTATGTGTACAGAAGGAGATTTGGTTGGCGAGTTATCTTTGTTTTCTTCCTCGCCCAAATATATGTTAAATGCTAAAGTAACGGAAAGCGGTGAAGCTGCCGTTATATACAAAGAGGCACTTGAGGATCAATTAAGCAAGGATAATAAGCTGGCCTTGGAGCTTATGAAGTGGATGAGCCTTCAGCATCGGAAAACCCAGACGAAATTCAGGGATTTGATCTTGCACGGAAAAAAAGGTGCCCTGTATTCCACTTTGATTCGTCTCTCCAATAGTTATGGGGCTAGATCCCGAGAAGGAATTGTAATAGATGTGGCACTTACGAATCAGGAGCTGGCCAATTTTTGCGGAACTTCCAGAGAAGTAGTAAATCGCCTTTTAAGCGAATTGCGGAAAACAGGAGCCATTTCTATTAATAAGGGAATAATAACTATCCTTGACCTGGATTATTTGAAAATGGAAATTGAATGTGAAAACTGTCCTGTTGATATTTGCAATATCGAATAGAAAAGCCGGTCTAATCAGACCGGCTCTTTTTAGTTAATCGCTATTAATATCAGGACAAAGAAAATGGCCGCATTTGCGATCTCAAAGATGCCAATTTTTTTAGGAGAAAAAGACTTTCCATAAAATGCGATAGATCTGTATAAGCTCGGAAGAAACGAGACTGCTATAATCCATTCACCCATCATCAGCCAAACAAGCGGGACTGCCGCATGATAAATCCACGAAATCCACCTGAAGTAAAGGTTTTTCTTTTCCCGAATCATTGATTTCACATAAAAGGTGCTGCCTGCAAAAAATAAGATAGAGGCTGCAAAAACTGTCAAGGAAAGCGCTGTAATTTCTCCATTGGGCAGATAGCTGCTCGCCAGTCCTGCTATTGAAAATGCAAAAATTGCACTAAAGTCATTTCCTAGCGCTCTATCCTGATTTTTTGATGAATAATATGCATTTATGATAAAGAAGGGAACCATGAGAAATCCAAATAGAATGATAGATTGTCTTGCCGTTAATGGAACTAGCAGCAGCAATATGGCTGGCACCATATAAATAGCTGTCCATTTTGCATAATAGGCCATTTTTTTTCTTTTAAACAAAAGAAGGGATGGATAAGTAGCCAAATATAATAAAGTCCACCCTAAAAAAAAGGGAATATGGGACCAAACAATCTCTGACGCTGCCGCTCCCAGCCAAAAAGGCAGGATCAGCATTGCCCAAGCTCCATGCTGTTTCGGCAAAAATAATTTCATTTGTTCTTCCTCCCCGTTGCTTTCTGCCTATACTATATAACTTTTTCCCTTAAAATTAAGTGAGGCTTATCACTCTGGCCCCTCTGCCACAGAACGTTCAAAAACCCTCTGGCAGTTACACCGGAGGGTTAAATATTATTAAGGTCTGCTCTTTAATCTGCTCCCCAGATAATTAATGAGATAATCAGGGCCTTCAAGGTCATGGATACTGAAAAATGGAACATGCAGTCCCCCATTCTCCAGACTCTTCCCTTCTTCATTCCAGTAAAACACGGCTTGGATATTTGTTAATTGCTGAAGCAAGTGCTGATCATCTGCATCCCTTAAAAGGAGCACCTTTGGAAATGGAGCCTGCTTATGCCCCTCAATAATGATTATATCCGGGTGAAGCTGTGAAGCAATGCCGATTTGTTCCTCGAGGCTCCAGCTTTTTTTCTCTGCCTGGATAAGAAGCCTCCCTCCCCCTTCAACTAGGGAAGCAGCCGCACCTGATTCAATGTGTTTGCTGGCATCCTTTCCGCCTGGAACTTCGGGTTTTCCTCCGTGCCCATGATGCTTAATGGTTATAACTGAAGCGCCCGCTTTTTTCAAGCCGGAGATTAATGTGTTTACAAGGGTAGTTTTCCCGCTGTTTTGATAGCCGGAGACCTGAAAAATAACAGGCTCCTTTACCATGGCCATTCGCTTCCTTCATGGTCCTCCAGCAATAAGACTTCTACTTCATCCCCTTTGCCATAGCCTCTTGTACCGCCTGGCAGGATCATTAATGAATTAGCACCGGCAAGGCTCATGACAATATTTGATTTATCCACTCCACTTGGAGCAGCTACAAGCCTTCCATTAGAATAATTTAGTGCCGTTCTGACAAACCGTGTAAAGGGATTTGCTTTTGGAAAATCCGCTACAAGCTCAGCTTTTTCTTTCCTTAAATGTGCCTTCTCAGCAAATACCATTTTGCGTATGATTGGCCTTGCAAAGAGTTCAAAGCCAACATAGCAGGCAGAAGGGTTGCCTGAAAGTCCAAACAGAAGCTTGCCTCTATATTGGGCAACTGTCGTAACACTTCCCGGGCGCATTGCAACCTTATTAAAAAGGACCTCTGCCTGAAGCTTTTCATAAATGCCCGGAAGATAATCAAAATCTCCCACTGACACACCGCCTGTTGTCATCAGCATATCGACTTTATCCAATGCTTCTTTAACAGCATTGAAGCAGGTATCAAATTCATCAGGCAGCTTGCCGAAATAAATAACTTCTGCTCCCGCTCTGTCTATTTGTGCCGAAATCATGTGAGCATTGCTGTTCCTGATCTTTCCCGGCTCCAATGGCTCATATACCTCTAAAAGCTCCGTACCTGTAGCAAACAGCCCAATGACAGGCTTTTTGGCAACAGGGACTTCAGCATAACCAAATGTTGCAAGAATAGCCTGAATGCCGGGATTTATCCTTGTGCCTTTTCTGACCAAGGATTCTCCTTCCTTGGCATCTTCTCCCTTAAAGGAAACATTATCTCCAGGATTATAAACCCGCTTGATGGACATATAATGTTTCCCGTCTCTTTCATATGCTTTTGCCAATTCCAGCATGACAACGGCATCACATTCTTCAGGCATTTGCGCACCTGTCATAATTCTTACAGCCTGATAAGCGCCCACTTGTTTGGAAGTAACGTGACCCGCACCAATATGGTCCACTACTTCAAATTCAACTGGATTTTCCGTTGAGGCTTCCTTTGTATCTGCTGACCGTACCGCAAACCCATCATATGGCGATCGATCGAAATGCGGGACATCGTTGGTTGCCTTTAAATCCTCTGCAAGGAAGCGACCAAAGCTATTATTAATGGAGACATACTCTATATTTCCGCTTTTTTGATAAGCCATTATTTTTTCAACTGCTTCTCCGACCGGAATGGGAGTTCTTTTTTCCAACATTCTATCACTCCTATGTATTACGAATTTCTCAAAAAGCCTGGAAGTGCCCTTTTTCTGCTTCATTTACTATGACCCTGCTTTACTTACCTGTTGATTTCAGCTCTAGGGACTATCTTTTTCCCCGGGCGGTCCGACTCTCCTCAGCGCAATCACGCCTGTGGGGTCTCCCCTTTACGCGCACCTTCTGCTGAACATTGGATCAGCATCAATGAATACGATGCGAATGTACATACGAAAATCTCGCCCCTCCACTCCATTCAACAGGTGCCAAAACCAACAATAAGCAGTAACTTAGCTTTTATTATAAACGTACATGAAATGGCCCTGCATGACAAATATCACACACATGGAGGCTTTCTTTACCTGTATGCTTTTACAGTAAAAAAAATTTAAAAAAGCCTTCAAGTGTGATGCCCATCACCAAACTGCCTCTCATCTTCCTTTATTCTATAGATATAGTTCATAAGATTAAAGGAGGAACAATCAATGACCATGCTACTTTCAGAGGATCGTCTCGTAAAAGATATTGTAAATGAATTCCCGAAGACAAGCGATGTGTTTAAGCGCCATCGCATTGATTTCTGCTGTGGCGGAAATATTCCATTACTTCGAGCAGCTGTTGAACAATCTGCAGATATCCAAGTGCTTTTGAATGAATTAAACGAGGTAATTCAAAAAGAAAACCAAAAAGAGGATTTAAAAGTTTGGACTGAAAGTACTTCTGAAGATATTATTGAACATGTCATCAATCAATACCATCGACCGCTTGAGGAAGAGCTTACACTATTAAGTCCGTATGTTACAAAGGTTGCAAGAGTACACGGCGGAGGGCATGAGGAGCTGTTAAAAGTACACGAATTATTTTTTGAACTTAAAAAGGAGCTGCTTGAACATACTGCAAAGGAGGAAGAGACTGTTTTTCCATTGCTTCTAAAGCTCGAGGATCCTGCACTTGAAAATCGCGAAGAAATGATTAGCTATATACAAGAGCTTGAAAAAGAACATGACCATGCTGGCGCAATTTTAAAAGAATTGCGGGATATTACATCTGATTTTGCACCGCCTGCAGATGCCTGCGGATCTTACCGCCTAGTATATAAACGCTTGGAAGACCTGGAAGGACAGACTTTTATGCATGTTCACCTGGAAAATAACATTCTGTTCCCTCGGTATATTTAATGCAAATAAAAAATCTGCAGAACGTTCAGCTGCAGATTTTTTATTTGCTTCGTACGCCTTGCCAATAATAACTTTAACATAGCCTAATAATAAAAATCGGCTCTGCTATGATTATAAAACCTGATTTTGCAGAGCCGGCCTTTTCAATTATAATTCATCCGCCTATATAGGACATTTCAATCTTTTTCCGGTTGGCTATCGTTTCTTCCGTCCGTTCATCGGAATATCTGTCTTTTCTGCCGTTCCAAATGTTAACAATACGCTCGGTAATTTCTTCATCGTTAGCGCCTTTTCTCATAAACTCCTTTAAATCGTGTCCTTCTCCATTAAAGAGACAGGTAAAGATTTGCCCATTTGCTGAAAGCCTAGAACGTGTACAGCTTGAACAGAAGGATTCTGAGACAGAGGTAATAAATCCAACATCAACATCTGTGCCCTTATATCGGTAGCGCTTGGCAACTTCTCCAAAGTAATCAGGATCTACTGGTTCTAATAAATAATGTTCCTTTAAAATTTCATAGATTTCTTTTTTGGTGACAACTTCGTCCATTTTCCAGCCGTTTGTGCTTCCGACATCCATATATTCAATAAAACGGAGCTGTAATCCGTTTTCTTTGCAAAACTTGGCCATTGGAACAATTTCCGAATCGTTAAGCCCTTTTTTTACGACCATATTTAGTTTAACGCCAAGCCCAGCTTCCTTTGCTGCCTCAATCCCTTTTAGTACGGGTTTGACACCCACATTGCGTCCATTAATTTTTCCAAACAGTTCATCATCCAAGCTATCCAGGCTGATATTTACCCTTTTTAGTCCCGCTTCCTTCAGATCCTTAGCATGTTTGGGGAGCAATACACCATTAGTAGTGAGCCCAATATCGTTCAGCTCCTCAATGTTCGATAGCATTTTTACTAGTTTGGGCAAGTCTTTTCTCATCAAGGGTTCTCCGCCTGTTAATCGGATTTTTTCTACTCCAAGGCTTACGAAGATTTTGGCAAGCCGTTCAATCTCTTCATAACTAAGCAGCTCGCTTTTAGGGAGAAAAGCAAAATCAGGCCCGAAAATGTCAGCCGGCATACAATATTGACAGCGGAAATTACAGCGGTCAATTACAGATATGCGCAGGTCCCTCAAAGGCCTATTTAATTGGTCCTTTATGATTGTTTTAGCCATTGCGTTCAACTCCATATAAAGAGTGACTTCCTTTATTTTTCCATCTATTTAAAGTCTATTATGCTTCATACTTAAATTTATATATATTTTAACCTTTCCCTTAAAATAACAGAAATAACCTAACACCTCAAATTCAGGGCTTTTACTATTAGAACATAAAACTTTCCCAATGTTAACAGGTGAAATAAATTTTTTTGATGTTGCAACGGCTAGATAAACCTTCGTTTTTAAAAACAGAAAAAAATGCCACAATTAAGACACAAACAACAGGTATGTTTTCACTATTTAGATGGTATTATTGTGGAAAAAGACAGAAAGATTTTTTTATAAAAGGAGGATTAGCATGACACAGACACCTATAAAACCAACCCATTCCATTGAAATTAAGGAGCTTCTACATTTCGCTGACCGGCAAATCCAAACAAAAAAAGGCTCATATATTTTTCAGGAAGGAATGGATGCTGATGAACTCTTTATCATTCTGTCCGGTAAAATTCAAATCAGCAAGATAACCGCAGATGGAAGAGAGCTTACCTTTAGAATATGCGGGGAAAATGAAATAATTGGTGAACTGACTCTTTTTACGAGCTCCCCTAAATATATGTTAAACGCTTTAGTTCTTGAAGCGGGTGAAATCGCTGTTATTAAAAAGGATGTGCTGGAAAGAGAAATTTTTAAAAACAGCAGCCTGGCTTTTGAATTTATGAAATGGATGAGTGACCATTTCCGCAAAACACAGACAAAATTCAGGGATCTTGTCCTGAACGGAAAAAAAGGCGCCCTATATTCCACCCTTATTAGGATGACCAACAGCTACGGATCCAAGGTGGACGAAGGAATCCTGATTGACCTTCCCCTCACAAACCAGGAGCTGGGCAATTTTTGCGGTACTTCACGGGAAAGTACGAATCGGATTTTAAGTGAGTTAAAAAGAGACGATATCATTACCAGTTTAGATGGAAAAATAGTCGTTAAGAATCTGCAATATTTAAAGAATGAAATTGGATGTGAAAATTGTCCGGCCATATACTGCAGCATTGAATAAGAGTGCAGAACTTAAGCTGCACTCTTTTTATTTTTTCTTATGTGATTTTCACTTTCTTCCTAAGTGCTTTTGGAATATACACACAGAACGGTTCACTTTCCAAATAATCTCCAGTCATGGCATATGCTCGTGACCTGGAGCCTCCACAAACATAACGGAACTCGCATTGTCCGCATTTCCCTTTATATTTATCAGGATTTCTAAGATCTTTAAAAATTGGAGATTCTCTATAAATTTCGGCAAGAGGCTGTTCCCTCACATTGCCGGCTTTAACAGGAAGAAGTCCGCTCGGGTAAACATCGCCTATATGCGAAATGAAAACAAATCCATTGCCGTCGTTTACTCCTTTTGGCGCCCTGCCCAAACCATCAATCGAACCAGTCAAGCCTTGCTGTGTGAGTGCATCGAGATATTGAATATCTTCGTTTTGGGCTTTTGCTTCCTTCATTTTTTGCTGAATTACCACGCGGCGATAATGCTGTGCAGCAGTTGTTTTTATGTCAAATCGCACTCTTTTACTCAAATCATAGAGCCAGGTAAATACCTTTTCATGTTCAACTGGAGAAATCATATCTTTTTCCTGTCCCCGACCTGTCGGAACAAGGAAAAATACACTCCAAAGAACACATTTCAATTCCTCTACAACCTTGGCCATTTCCTCCAGGTAATCAATATTATATCGGGAAATAACCGTATTGATTTGGACTGGAATCTCCAGTTCATGCAAATATTTTATCCTTTCAATCGTTAAATCAAAGGAACCTGATGTACCACGGAAATGATCATGAATTTCTGCATTAGGGCCATCGAGACTGAAAGCCCAGCGAGATAACCCTACTTCTTTGGCTTTTTCAATTGCTTCCTTTGTCACATTTGGAGTTGCACTCGGTGTCATGGAAACCCGGACACCTTTTTTCACTGCATATTCCGCAATTTCGAATACATCCTGTCTCATTAAAGGATCTCCACCGGTGAATACAAGCATAGGGTTATTCATTTCATATATTTGATCGATCAATGCTTTTCCTTCTTCAAAGGAGAGTTCTCTCGGATCTCTTCTGTATTGAGCTTCCGCGCGGCAATGCAGGCATTTTAACTGGCAAGCTCTTGTTAATTCCCATATCACAATAAAAGGGTCTTTATTAAAATCTCTACTGAATCCCATAATAGATGCCTCCTTAGCAGCCTCTTTTTCAGGCAGCCTATTCTAAAAAAAGCCATTAAAATTGAACAATATTTTGTCTTTGCATCGTTATTATAGGGTAATTACAAGCTTTAATAAGTGAACTTTCTCACAAATATACGTTCTTTTCGGGAAATTTGACAGGGATGTGACAAGGCTGAGCCAGAAAATTGGGATGTACTCCTGGAAGAACGTTACCGGCTAAATTCGTTTCTGTTGATAAACACCTAAAGCATAAGATCGGAGTTAATTTTGTTGTTTAGCGACCGTAGCCTACAACTGATTATCGTCGCTATTCCTGTTGATTAACGACCATACTTGCTGCCGTTAACCAATTATGGGTGTTATTCCTCGTGTTTAACGACGAAAATTGAAGTCACTAGCTGATTATCGTCGCTATTCCTGTTGATTAACGACTATACTTGCTGCCGTTAACCAATTACGGTCGCTAATTCTATATTTTAAAGTCCAAGACTGGAACTGCGAACGGATAGATCGTTAACGCTGCATGCTCCAAACCATTAAGGATCAGGAAGGAGAATTTAAAGCTTTCTTTCATCAAAAAAACAGCAAGGCATCAGCCTGCTGTTTTTGTGGAGAGTTTCTTTTATTGTACGCCAAGTGCAATCTTGGCATAGCGTGACATTCTGTCTTTTGACCAAGGCGGATTCCAGACAATATTCACTTCTGTATCCTTAACTTCAGGGATATCTGTCAAAGCGGACTTAACCTGCTCTACAATCGTTCCAGCCAAAGGACAGCCCATCGAAGTAAGGGTCATATCGATAACCGCCTTGCCTTCCTCTTCCATCTTTACATCATATACTAAGCCCAAGTTAACAATATCAATGCCAAGCTCAGGGTCTACTACAAGTTCAAGTGCACCCATGATGCTATCTTTTAAATCCTGATCCATTTTGCAGCACTCCTTCTTTTTGTACTTTAGTTTATCATAACAAATATTTAAACGAATTGAAAAAAAGTTGGTTATAGGTGTGTGTCAAACCACTTTACTGTTTCAAGTAACCCTTCTCTGCTTACTTTATGTCCTGCTTTCTCATCTGTAATAAATCGAAGTTTTTCAGGTGCATCGTTGTATAGGGGCTGTATGCTTTCATAAAAATGATATGTATAGGTAAATGGAACAACTGAATCCTTTTTACCATGCCAGAACATCAGCGGCCTTCCTCCCAGTTTTTCAGGCTGCAGGCTTAAATCCTGCACTCTTAGGGTTTTCAGCAGATCAGTAACTTCATCCTCATTCATCGGAATTTCAATATTATTTTTTGGGAGTTCATCCAGCTGCCATTGGGCAAACTTTTCATAGTATGGCATTCCCATAAGGCTGACTGCAGCTTTGACCCAGTCATATTGCGTCAATGCTCCTAATGTAACAATGCCGCCCATGGATGTTCCAACAAGACCTATTCTTTCAGGATCAACAAGCTTTTCATCTAAATATGCTTCCTTAATGATCTTCAATTCAGCAATAGTATTGAGGACAATATCCCATAACTTGAAATTTAAATCATTGCCTGACAAACCGGCTGCCCTTTCTCCGTGATACAATGTATCCGGCAGCACTACCCGAAAACCTTTTTCTGCAAGCAAATAGGCGTAATGAAGGTTATGTTCTTTTGCACTTGTAAAGCCATGGACAAAAATGATAACAGGCAGTTGAGCCTTTCTTAACTCCTGTCTGGCCAAGTCCAGCACAGGAATCTCCTTAATGTACTTATTTTCTATAATAACCAAAGCTCTTCCTCCCAAACAATGTCCCCTAATAGTAATAACTGCATGTATATTACTGCGTCTTTAATATTTAGGCAATTTTTTTACAAAAATAATATAATATTGGTAACATATATATATAATGTTTGTAAAAGCTGAAGCTTGACTCGTTTGTAAATTCTTTCTATATTTTCAGTTTAACATGTGGACTTTTTTTTTCACAAACCTTTACACTTATAAGAAGAGCAGCATAAAGCGCTTGGAGTAAACCAGTTTTTCAAGTTCAGAGTCAATATACTTTCTTATTATGTAAAATCAAGATAATAAAAGGAAATATTATGGCAGAAAAACATTTAATTGCACTAGACCTGGATGGCACTTTATTAAAAGATGATAAAACCATATCATCAAAAACAAAAATGATTATTCAAAAGGCACGTGAACAAGGACATGAAGTCATGATTGCTACTGGAAGGCCGTTCCGCTCCAGTGAGATTTACTATCGGGAAATGGGGCTTACTTCACCAATCGTAAATTTCAATGGTGCCTATATACATCATCCTAATGACCGCAATTGGGGAATTTACCATACGCCCCTGCAAATGAGCGTTGCGAAGGAGATTGTTGAAGCCGTTAACAGCTATACCATCCATAATATCGTTGCGGAAGTCATTGATGATGTTTACTTGCACTATCATGATGAAAAGTTATTGGATATTTTTGGATTTGGAGATCCCAATATCACCACTGGTGACCTGCGTAATTATCTCAATGATAATCCGACCAGCATGCTAATCCACACAGACGAAGAACATGTAAAATCCATTAGAAGCCACTTATCCGAAGTCCATGCAGAAGTGATTGACCATAGACGCTGGGCGGCTCCATGGCATGTTATTGAAATCGTTAAATCCGGCCTTAATAAAGCTGTCGGTTTACAAAAAGCATCTGACTATTTCCAGATCCCGCCCGAGCGGATTATTGCTTTCGGCGATGAAGATAATGATCTGGAAATGCTAGAGTATGCAGGCTACGGCATAGCGATGGGAAATGCCATTGACCAGGTAAAGAATATTGCCAACGAAACCACGTTATCCAATGAAGAAGATGGTATCGGTGTTTATTTAAATGATTTATTAAATTTAAAAGCGCTATAACTGCATAAGAATTAATTAGAAACTCGGCCATTAAATCCCCTTTTGAAATCAATCCTTTAGAGCATACTAAAGGATGAAGCAGCAAGGCTGTTTCAAACTTCTTTCACGGAGGGGATTCGAATGGGTAAACGTAATAAATCAAAACGCTTCGTTCAACAGGGTGTTGACACTGTTAGTAAGCATGATGAACGTATCCCGTACCACATGACCTATGCGGAGGCAGAAGCCCAAAAATTGGCTAATGTGAAGGAATCATCCCTCGGAGGAATATAATATGGGAAACAGATTATTTCAGGAAGCCAGAAAATACGTAGACTTAGCAAAAAATGCTGATTCTGCAGGCCAAGAAACTGTATCCCGAGCGAAAAATGCATTAAGTTCCGCGTTTGCGAATTCCACTGCAGCTGAACAGGAGCAGCTAAGTGAGATGCAGCAGGAGCTGGAGCAATACGATCCGCAAAATCGTTAATAAAAAGAAGCTGACACCATTATGGCTGTCAGCTTCTTTTTTCCAATAATACCGGGAATGAATGGATAATGCTGCCGTCTCTTTTGCTTCTTTCATACAAATGCAGAACGACAGAACCACTCTCTGGAAGTTTATCTGCAGGAATGCTCACATCAATCTTGAAGGGCTCCCAATTTTTTGTATTTGTTTTTAGAGGCTGTTCAGTAATTAGTTCATTATGCCCGTCTTCAACCGTATAGCAGAGCTTCCCGCTTACAGGGCGAGCTTCTCCGGTAACTATATATTTACCCTTTTCACCACTGACTTTTGTCTGGCGAAATGCAGGATTTTCTCCCGGTATATATACAGAGGCTTCGGCCGTTTCTTTCGCAACTAACATTTCTCCATTTAATTTTCTGGCCAACAAAATTGCATTTACATGATATTCCCCTTCGGAGACCCTCTTGCCCTCATGAGCATAATTCCATTGTTCCTTCCAAATCATGCTCTCATCAGGATTTAAAGTAAGAGTCTGCAAAACCTGCAGAAAAGCCTTGTCTTTAGAATAAATGTATACTTCATTGCCATTTTCATCGTTAATGCTTATTTCATATTTTTGTGAAGTTGGAAATTCAAAGTCCAAAGGGTAACTCGCGGTATTTCTCAGAACCACTTCCATTTCCAATGTTTCCGGTGCTGCATATGGAATAACCTCAAATTCATACGGCTTTTGATTGCCAGCCGCTTCAGTGCTTTGTAAATGTACAGTAAGAACAAAAATAGCCATAGATGCCAATAGACGCAGCATCTGCATCCCTCCAGTCATTTAATCCCTGCGGAAGAAACCATAAACACCAGCTGTTTGCACTATATTGGTAAAAGCACTTGGATCTACATCTTTTATAATTCTCTCAAGGTCATATAATTCATAACGTGTAATAACAATCATCATCATTTCTTTGCTTTCGTTGGTGAAAGCACCCTTTGCGGGGATTGTTGTTATCCCGCGGACAAGCTTATCATGAATCGCCTTTTTCATCTCATCGGATTTTTTAGTAATAATTAGTGCTGTTAACTTTTCATGTCTTGTATGGATAGCATCAATTACCCTTGTTGAGGCATAAAGGGTCACAAGGGTATACAACGCTTTTTCCCAGCCATACAAAAATCCTGCTGTTATTATAATGATGGCGTTAAGCGTGAAAAAATATGTACCAACCGGTTTATCTTTCATGCGGGACAATACCATAGCAATAATGTCCATCCCGCCTGTAGACGCCCCCCACTTTAGTGTCATCCCTACTCCTACAGCTGCTATAGCCCCTCCAAAAACGGCATTAAGCAAAATATCTTTAGAAACATGGATAACAGGGATAACTTCCAAAAAAAATGACATTAAAAATACGCTAAGAAAACTGTAGACAGTAAACGACCTTCCGACTTTTTTCCAAGCTAATATCGTAACAGGTATATTCAAAATGAAGAGCAAAATACCTGTTGAGGCAAAACTGCCCAAAATGCTTGAAAGCAGCTGCGCTACACCTGTAAATCCGCTTGCATACACATTTGCAGGTATCAGGAAGAAATTCATGGCGATTGCATTTAAAACCGCTCCAATTAATACAACAAATACCTTCTTAGTCTCTAACCAAACCATTATAAACCCCCTATATTCACCTTATTAATTCTTTACCCAAAAATGGGCAATCCCAACACAATTCATTGTTTTTTCTTGCTGATTTCTATAAACTTAACTCATACAGTTTGAAAGCAGGTGAAAGAGAATGTCAGTAAAAATTTTGGCTGACAGCGCGTGTGATTTGCCGATAAGTTTTTATAAAGAAAACGGCGTCACACTTTTTCCATTAAAAGTTCATTTATTCGATACAGAGTATGAAGATTTAGTAACGATCGAACCAAAAAAAGTCTATAACGCTATACGCGAAGGCCAGGTTCCTAAGACCTCCCAAGTATCTCCGCTTCATTTTGAAAAAACGTTCACCGAAATGGCGGAAAAGAATGAAGATGGCATTTATATCGCTTTTTCCTCCGAGCTTTCGGGTACATACCAAACAGCTGTTATGATCCTTGAACAAGTGAAAGAGAAATATCCCGGTTTCAATTTAACCGTCATAGATTCCAAGGCTGCATCACTAGGTTACGGACTGATCGTAAAGGCTGCTGTGAAAAAAATGCAATCAGGCGCTACAAAGGAAGAAATTCAAAAGGATATCGAATTCCGCTGCCAGCACTTGGAGAGTTTATTCACAGTCAACGACCTGGAGTATTTGGCAAAAGGCGGCCGTGTTTCGAAAGCTTCCGCATTTTTGGGCGGACTACTGAACATTAAGCCTCTTTTAAATGTCGAAGATGGCAAACTGGTTCCGATCGAAAAGCTGCGCGGAAAGAAAAAGCTTTTTCGCCGGATCATTGAGCTGATGAAAGAAAGAGGAGCCTCGTTTGAAAATCAAACTGTCGGCATTAGCCATGCCGACGATGAAGAAACTGCTCTTGAAATGAAAACACTAATTATAGACGAGCTAAACGCAAAAGAAGTCTATATCTCATCAATTGGCGCTGCCATTGGATCCCATACCGGACCAGGTTCAATAGCTATTTTCTTTCAAAATCAATTGTAGGCACACCCTCATTTGATTCGTACATACTCCAATCCATTCTGACAGACAATAAGATTGTACTTCAGTTTCCATCATGCTGAAGAATAAACCTTACAGATTGGAAAGGAGTATTTTTAGTATGCCGCATACTTCTGATAATGATAAAAAAGCAAAAGACAATAACGCGCTTCGCCACGAAAAAAATATGATGCGCGAGAAGAATCGAAAAGCCGGAAAAAACCAGTATTCCAAAAAGACAGACCATCTATAATACAAAACGGGCAAGCTTAGGCTTGTCCGTTTTTCTTAAGATATGTCCAGCCTTCCTCCTGATATACCTTACCTTCCTTCATAAGACGCCCTAAAGCCCTTTTAAACGAAGCCTTGCTCAACTGAAAACGTTCTTGAATATCTTCCGGGTCACTCTTATCGCCCAACGGCATAGCACCATTTCGGCTTTCCAAATAGGATAGAATCTTTTCTGAATCCTCATCAAGCACTTCATGCTTTCTTGGAATGAGAGAAACATTCACTGTTCCGTCTTCCTTTACATCCACGATCCGACCTTCGACTTTTTCACCTAGGCGCGGCTCCCTTTTCCGCTGGGATTCATGGATAAATCCCTTAAAGCCTTCTGCTGTATAAATCCAGCTTCCGACTTTAGCCGTTCTGTATATATGCCCATGTATATTTTTATTAAAATCACTTCTTGCTGCTTTAACAGCGATTTCACTTATAACCGGATCGGTAGCCATTTTTACGTAAATACGGTTATTCTTATTCACTCGTAGAGTAATGTACAAAGTGTCCCCCACTTTGGGCCAGACAGCTTCATGTACTGGAAGATCTTCTTCTCCCAGGAGCATATCCTTTTGAACACCAATATTGATAAAAACTCCAATGCCCGGCTTTACATCGTTCACTTCCGCCCAACCATATGTTCCAACCTGAACTTCTGGAATATTCGTTGTCGCAGCGATTCTCCCCTGTGAATCAACATAAAGGAACGCCTCAACCTCCTGTCCCTCTTCCAGCTTCTCTTCTGTTTCATTTTGATGAAGCAGGACGTCCTCTTCTTCTCCATCAGTTAAAAAATAGCCAAATGCCGCCTCTCTTGATACAGTCAGCTTGGCTGTACGGCCCAAGTATTCCTCTAATGCCATTTCTGTTTCCTCCTTTTATTGAAAATAATTCACTTTTTCACTGTAAACATCAAATATTCATTATATTAAATCTTTCCCTTTAAAGATCTTATAACTCCTAAAGTTGTTTGAACTGCTATATTTTACTATAATAAGGACGTAAAGTGAAACTTCTTTTTGAAGGTGCTTTTCCTTCAAAAAGTTAGTTGAACTTATCGGGTTTTTACTGTCCGTTATACCTCTTGAATCATCAGTTTTACGGACAGTTAAAACGCGGTAAAGTGAAACTTCTTTTTGAAGGTGCTTTTCCTTCAAAAAGTTAGTTGAACTTATCACGCTCAGGTCGCCACATCCTGTGGCTTTGCCTGACTAGGACGTCCTGTCCGTCGTCGGGTTTTTACTGTCCTTTATACTTCTTGAATCATCAGTTTTATGGACAGTTAAAACGCGGCAAAGTGAAACTTCTTTTCGAATGAAATTTGTATGTCCAAGGAGGCTGCCATGTCTAAAGAAAGCTCATTTGATATTGTATCCAAAGTTGATTTTTCAGAAGTGACAAATGCCATTAATATCGCTATGAAGGAAATTTCCACACGCTATGACTTTAAAGGAAGCAAAAGTGACATAAAGCTGGATAACGAAGAGCTTGTCCTTGTTTCGGATGATGAATTCAAGCTTGAACAGCTCAAGGATGTTTTATTGGGCAAATTGATTAAAAGAGGAATTCCAGTGAAAAACCTCGATTACGGCAAGGTTGAAGGAGCCTCAGGCGGAAATGTCCGTCAGAGAGCCAAGCTTGTTCAAGGAATTGATAAAGAGAATGCGAAAAAAATCAATACCCTTATTAAGAACAGCGGTGTAAAAGTGAAGAGCCAGGTTCAGGATGACCAGGTCCGCGTTACTGGTAAAAACCGTGACGATCTCCAGAAGATTATTGCAGCTGTAAGAGATGCTGATTTGACTGTTGATGTCCAATTCGTAAATTATCGCTAAATTCTCATAAGCAAACGGATTAATTCCGTTTGCTTTTTCTTCGTTAATAAGCAAGCAGCCAGCTTCATACATATAATATAGGAATTTATGATGAAAAGGCGGCCTAAAAATGCTTATTAACAAATATGCAAGATATCTGTTTCTCTTTGCCTGTTTTACTCATGCTGCTACCTTCCTTTACTTTTTTATAAGCTTGATTTCAAATGCCTTGGATGGATCCCATACTGAATCCCTGTTTGATATCTCCCCTCTTTTACTGTTTCTACTAACATTTGGTTTGCACCTGCTCCCGCAGCTTCGATCTTCATTATTATCCCGACCTCTTTTATATACTTTCCTGACTGCTTTAGTTACCATAGCCTGGGTTTGGCTTTTATCTGCCGGAGTGCAGATGTTTTATTCGCTGGTTTATTGAGTTTATTCGCAGATTGTGATCTTTGTTGTTAGCACAATTGATGGTTATATTCGCTGAATTCGTAGCTTTTTTTGTTAGGAATGCTTTTCTTTGCTATGTTCACAAAGAGGCGGTTCATAAACCGCCTCTTTTTAATTTCCCCCTTAATCAACCCCCTATTTATTAGAGTTCATTATTTCTTCACATTTACTGCGGTCACAGTGGTACATTATCACCTATTATACCTTTAGGGGTATTAATAAAACATAAAACCGATGGAGGATGATTATATAATGGGTAAGAAAATTATTATTGTTGGCGGAGTTGCAGGGGGAGCTACAACAGCAGCTAAAATGCGCCGTTTAGATGAAGATGCAGAAATTATTATGTTTGAAAGAGGAGAGTTTATTTCCTTTGCGAACTGCGGACTACCTTACTATATTGGTGAAGTTATTAAAGAAAGATCCAAATTATTGGTTCAAACAGTTGAAGGCATGAAACAGCGTTACAACATCGATATTCGCAATTTTACAGAGGTAACTTCCATTGACCGTGAACAAAAGAAAATCACTGCTAAAAACGTGCAGACTGGCCAGGAATACTCTGAAACTTATGATTTTCTTATTTTATCACCTGGAGCAAAGCCAATTGTTCCTCCAATTGAAGGATTAAAAAGCAGCAATGTATTTACTTTAAGAAATATTCCTGACATGGATAAAATCAAAGGTTTCGCAGAAGAAATGTCGCCACAAACAGCCGTGGTAATTGGCGGAGGATTTATCGGATTGGAAATGGCAGAGAATTTAAAAGAGGCAGGCCTTACTGTTACGATTGTAGAAAAGTCTCCACAAGTTATGGGACCTCTGGATCCTGAAATGGCAGGCATTGTGCAAAATCATTTAGTTGAAAAAGGGATTAATCTTGTCCTTAACAACGGAATCGAAAAAGTACAGCAAAATGGACAGCAGGTTGTGCTCGAAAGCGGCGATGTGCTTGAAAGTGATCTTATTATCCTTGCTATTGGTGTATCTCCAGAAAACACCCTTGCGAAAGCTGCTGGCCTGGAGCTTGGAGACAGAGGCGGAATTAGGGTAAATGAATACCTGCAAACATCTGATCCGTCTATCTACGCACTCGGGGATGCAATCGAAGTAAAAGATTATGTGAACGGAACACCTACCATGATTCCGCTTGCATGGCCTGCAAACCGCCAGGCACATATAGTAGCTCATAGCATTAATGGCAAACATATCAAATATCCAGGGACCATGGGCACATCAATTGTAAAAATCTTTGATTTGACTGCTTCCCTAACAGGCAATAACGAAAAAACATTAAGAAGATTGGGTATAAAATATGAAGCTGTCCATATTCATCTGCTTTCACATGCAGGCTACTATCCTGGTGCTTCCCAAATATCGATAAAGCTTCTTTTTGATAAAGAAACAGGAAAGATTTTTGGAGCCCAGGCAGTCGGGGAGGATGGAGCAGATAAAAGAATTGATGTCATCGCAACTGCCATCAAAGGCGGCTTGACTGTCCATGATTTACAGGAGCTTGAATTGGCATATGCCCCACCATTCTCTTCTGCAAAAGACCCGGTAAATATGGCAGGATACGTGGCGTCCAATATTGTTGATGGAATGATTGAAACCGTACAATGGGATGAAATTGACGAGATCCTCAGAGAAGGCGGCTACTTACTGGATGTCCGGACAGTGAAAGAGTTTAAAAATGGCCATATCGAAGGCGCAGTTAATATTGAGCTTGATCAATTAAGGGAAAGACTTGCTGAGCTTCCTCAAGATAAAACGATTCATATCAACTGCCAGGTTGGCCTAAGGGGTTATCTTGCATCAAGGATTCTGCAGCAAAATGGATTTAGGGTAAAAAACCTTACTGGAGGTTATAAGACTTATGCCATTTTAAATAAGTAATTGGAAAGGGGTGTTGAGCCGTAATGGTGATGCACTCCTTTTGTGTCTTTATTTTCGCCTCTTTCCTCATAGATTGTTGTTTTGTTTATGAATTGTGCCCGTTGATTTCCGCTACGGGCACTTGCTTTCCGCGGGGAGCGATGATAGCCTCCTCGGCTTCGCCTGTGGGGTCTCGCACTTCCCTCTCTTCCCGCAGGACATTGAATAAACTTCCTTGAATAGACACCGCACGAAGAAAATGCGAATGCATTTTCGAGGATCAAGTGCCCTCCGCTACAATCAACTCAGTTGGTTAAAATACATTTGCCTTCAAAAAGCAACAAACTTTACGAAAACAGCCTTATTTTTAGTGGATTGTATACGAATTCTTTTTGCATCGTTACCAACTTTATTTGCGTCATTACCTCTATTTTATGCGTCGTTAGCATCTGGATTTGCGTCTGCAAACTCTTTTTACGTCCAGTCTGCCCTTTTGCACGTGAATTTTAACCTCTTAACACTGTTTATCATCAACCTAAGCATATTTTCATCAGCTAAGCCGATATATCATCAACTTTCCTTTTTATCGTCAAGTATGAAACCTTTCATCAACTAGGCTATACACATACCTTATTCATCAACTTCCTTTACAAATTTATACATTATCAGTTCATCTGCATAGGTTCCATCTGATCTCTTAATATGCTTAATCTTTCGGCCTTCCTCTAGAAATCCTAATTTTTTGTATAAGTGTATAGCGCGTTCGTTATAGGAAAAGACTTCAAGGCAAACTTTTTCCAGACCAGGCTCTTCTTCTGCCCACTTCAGAAACTGGTTCATCAACCTGCCGCCCAGTCCTTGATTGCAGTATTTTTCCTGAATCGTAATCCCAAAATAACCAAGGTGGCGCACCTTCTTATTTTTCGAGCGTTTAAAGTTAAGCATCCCAATCACTTCTTCGTCTATCTCCGCTACTAAAATCAAATCTCCAGATTGATGACTTTGTTCAATCCATGCTTCCTCTTCTCCAAGAGTTAAATTAAATTCACCAGGCTCGGTCATTAAAAAGTCAGTTTCCCCAAAGGCTTTTTTGCAATGCGCCAGAATGGCTGCTGCATCTGTTTTCTTAGCTGATCTTATTTGCATGGCTATTCTCCCCCAGCTATTTTTGACCTTATTATATGGGTCAATGCAAATAATTTCCATGTTTTTTCTCCATAATAAAATGGAAATTACCTAATATCAATCGTTTGGAGGGATGCAATAATGTCTAACAGTCAAAACAACCCTAAGGAATTTCCGCCGCAGCATCAGGATCATCAGCCTGGCACAGAAAATCCGATGCAGCCTGAGCCACAATCTGTTGATCCCAATTACAAGGGTTCTGATAAATTAAAAGGTAAGATAGCCTTAATTACAGGTGGAGACAGCGGTATTGGAAAATCGGCCGCCATTTACTTTGCTAAAGAAGGCGCCAACATTGCCATAGTCTACTTGGATGAACATGAAGATGCAGAAAAAACCAAAGCAGCCATTCAAGCTGAAGGCCAGGAATGCCTGCTGATTTCCGGTGATATCGGAAGTGAAACCTTCTGTAAAGATATTGTCAATAAAACATTAGATAAATTTGGAAGGATTGATGTCCTCGTTAATAATGCAGCAGAGCAGCATCCGCAAAAAAGCCTGCTGGACATCACAGCCGAGCAGCTGGAAAAGACTTTTAGAACAAATATCTTTTCTTTCTTCCATCTAACAAAAGCTGTCCTGCCGCATCTTAAACAAGGAAGCTCCATTATTAATACTGCTTCCATTACGGCATACGAAGGAAACGAACAGCTAATAGACTATTCATCTACAAAAGGCGCAATTGTTTCCTTTACACGTTCATTGGCAAAATCACTGGCAGGCCAAGGAATCCGTGTTAACGGAGTAGCTCCCGGCCCAATATGGACACCGCTTATCCCATCTACTTTCTCAGCGGAAAAAGTATCAAAATTTGGAGCAAATTCACCAATGGGCAGAGCTGGCCAGCCATACGAGCTAGCTCCAGCTTATGTATACCTTGCAAGTGACGATTCCTCTTATGTGAGCGGCCAAATGATTCATGTAAATGGCGGCACCATCGTAAATGGATAGTAAAGCAAAATGGGAAGCCACATTGGCTTCCCTTCCTTTATGACAATAATAACGG
Organism: Cytobacillus sp. C11.1; assembly: GCF_058145115.1. NCBI lineage: Bacteria > Bacillati > Bacillota > Bacilli > Caryophanales > Bacillaceae > Cytobacillus > Cytobacillus sp. C11.1. The sequence goes on from NZ_CM176935.1 coordinate 4,728,749, forward strand.
TTTTTCCGGATTTGGACTGCTGCATGAACAGCGTTTTACGATTTCATGCGGAATAATAATTCTTTTAACAGGTTCGCGCGGATTTTCAATTCTGTAAATAAGACTTCTTGCAGATTCAAAGCCGAGATCGAAAATATTGATATCAACTGAGGTTAATGGTGGTCTGGACATCTCAGCCAGCAGGACATTATTAAAGCTGATGATTGACATATCTTCCGGAACCTTGATTCCTAGTTCATCCAATGTATTCAATACACCAAGCGCCATTAAATCGTCGGCAACCACCAGTGCTGTAGGAGGCTTTTCCAGGGATATGAGCCCTCTGACAGCCTCCTGTCCGCCTTCTTTTAAAAATTCCTCATGGACTATATATTCATTAACCAATTCAATATCAGTTTCTCTTAACGCTTTTTCATAACCAAGCAAACGTTCAACGGTTACAGTTAGGTTCAAGCTTCCTCCGACAAATGCAATCTGCTTATGCCCCAGCCTGATTAAGTATTCGGTTACTTCCTTAGCGGCACGGAAGTTATTATTATCCACGTACGTGATTTCTTCCTCATTAGAAAAGGGTTTCCCAATAACGACAAAAGGAAAATCTCTCTCCTTTAGGAAGGAAAGGACTTTATCTTCCACTTTTGAGTAAAGGAGAATCACTCCATCCACTCGTCCGCCCTGTACCATTTGGATTACACCATCATATATTTCATCATCCGTTTTTCCAGTTGTCATATGGAGAGCATAATGCCTCTCATGTGCACCCTCGCTCAGACCTCTTAGAACAGTTGGAAAAAATGGGTTTTGAAAAACTACATCTGTTGAACTTGGCATAATGAGGCCAATAGCACGCGTTGACTGGCTTGCAAGACTGCGGGCAATAAAATTAGGATGATAGCCCAATTGTTCCATTGCCTCTCTGACTTTTTGCTTCGTTTTCTCGCTAATGCGGGGATTGTTTGCAATAACTCTGGAAACAGTCGAAGGCGCTACCTTAGCCATCTTTGCAACATCTTTAATTGTGACTGCCAATATAATCACCCTCTCCGTGAGGTCTCTGTTATTTATAGTATAATCAAAACAGTATAATTTTTCTTTCCTTTTTTAAACAGGAAGCTCCTGGTAACAAGCTTGGGGAAGAAGGGCTAATATAATTGCAGCACCATCACAAAGAATGACGTACTTACAAAGGCATTGCCATCTATCTACTCTGCCTTCTTCCTTTTGGAACGTTTCCATAAAAGGAAGATAAAAATCATGAAGGCTGTATATACTGCCGCTAAAGCAGCTATCAAGGGAATGTTCAAGCCCGATTTCTCGGCTAAAATATATACCTCTGCCTGTTCACGGTCAATGATTAGATTGTAGTTCCCATCCTCGCTGCTGATAAGGTCATCCCCTATTAATCCGCGAAGTTCTTTTCCTTCCTCTACCTGAGATGAATCAAGAACAACTTTTTGAGATTTGGTTGAATTATTGATGGCAATGACAGCTGTTTCATCTTTGTAAGTCCGTTTATATACAGCCATGCCATCCTTCTCTTCCAAAAGCTCCATATCTCCCCTTGTTAATGAAGGAAGCATCTGCCTTACTTCGCCGAGCTTCGCTATATAGTCGATCAGCTCTTTATCTGTACGGAAATCCATCAGTCTTCGGTTATCTGGATCCTCGCCGCCGTCAAGCGCGATTTCGCTACCATAATAAACAATCGGAATCCCCGGAACTGTATACATATAGGTTAAAGCCAGCTTCCATCTTGGCCCTGGATGATGGTTCTTCGATATGGCATCACGCGTAAATCTAACCGTATCGTGGTTATCCATGAAGGTTCCCATCAAATGTGGATTTTCATAGAAAGCTTTATTTCTATCCCAGCTTGTAAAAAGCCAGCTCAAAGATTTATCAGGTTCCGCAAAAGCTGTTCTTAAATGGTCATTCAAAGGATAATCAACAAAACCGTCTATGCCTGTTTTCTCATATTCAGCAATATACTTTGGATCATCGGACCAAACTTCACCTAGCAGATAAACATCTTCTTTGACGCTTTTAACACCATTGGCGAACTCGGTCCAGAAAGTTTTAGGCACATGCTTGACGGTATCCAGGCGGTAACCATCAACATCCGTCTCTTCTATCCACCATTTTGCCGCATCGATTAAATAGTTCTTCACTTCCGGATTTTCCTGCTTTAAATCAGGCAGCCCATAAATCCAGCCATTTTCAATCTCAGTTTGGTTTGTCCAATTGGCAATATCCTGCTTTTCATGGAACCAATCGTTTTTCTCAGGATCGTTAACCCATTCATGATTATAGCCGACATGGTTAACGACGAAATCCAAAATCACTTTCATATCCCTCTTATGGGCTTCCTGAACAAGCTGTTTGAATTCATCCATTGTCCCAAAATGCTCTTCTGTATTATAAAGATCTTTAATCCAGTAACCGTGGTAACCTTTTTCTTCATTATCAAACACGGGAGTCAGCCAAATTGCAGTAAACCCCATATCTTTAATGTAGTCCAGGCGTTCTATAACACCCTTAAAATCTCCGCCATGATAGGCCTTGGGATCTTTGACATCTACCTTAAAATCATTGTTTGGATCACCGTTGCTAAAACGATCAACCATTAAGAAATAAATTGTTTCATCTTGCCATTTTCGCTCTTCTTTTTCAGCTGCTCCTGCCGGCAGGGCATAAAAAAGAAGAAACGGGATTAAGATGAAGGTTATGATTCCTTTTTTCATCGCCGCTCCTCCTTCATTTTTCAAGACACTGCATGGCAGAAGCACTTGTTTATCATCCAAGTATTACGACTGCCAAAAGGCTTGTAAAAGTTTCAGCCCTTTAAGATTAGCCTTTCGTTCCCCCTGCAGTCAAACCTGAAACAAAGTATTTCTGGAACATCAGGAACAGAGCCGCAATCGGGATGGCAATCAGAACAGATCCTGCAGCAAATTTGGTAAATTCATTTCCAAACTGTTTCGCAACCATTTCGTATAGTCCAACAGCCATCGTGAATTTCTCGTCTGTTCTTAATAAAATTCTGGCTAAAATAAAGTCACCGAATGGGGCAATGAATGAGAATAATGCCACTACCGCCACAATTGGCTTTGCCAGTGGCATGACGATCTGCCAAAACACACGCAAATGGCTTGCTCCATCCATTTTTGCAGACTCATCGAGCTCTTTTGGTATCGTATCAAGGTATCCCTTCATTAACCAAGTATTCATCGGAATCTGCCCGCCTACATATACAAGGATTAATCCAAGATGTGTATCAATTAATCCTGTTCTTGTTGCTAAAACGAAAATAGCAATTAATGCTGCAAAGTTAGGAATCATTTGCAGTATTAAGAATGTAAGCAAGCCATTTTTTCTTCCCACAAAACGGTACCGTGAAAAAGAATAGGCTGTTAATGACACTGTGATAACAGTCAGGATCATTGTAAGTGTGCTTATCTTCAATGAATTCCAGTACCAATGAACATAATTGGATTTTTCCAGATCGAAAAGATATTTGTAATGGTCCAAAGTCGGGTTCTCAGGAAACATCGTGGATCCCGATAAACTTTGTCCCGGATTCAAGGAAGAACCCACTACCCAAAGAAGCGGATAAATGACAATAAAGCTCATAAAAGCAATGATTAAATACGAAGCAGTTAGCCGGATTATTTTATTTTTTTTCATACTCATAGCTACATCAAATCCTCTTCTTGGAATGATCTTGTTCGTTTAAACTGCCACAGAGCCACAGTTACAACTATAAGCGATAGAATCATAGTGACTGCAGCTGCCTTTCCATATTGGGCAGATGTCATTGTCAGTTTATAGATCCAGGAGATGAGAATGTCCGAACCGCCGGCATTTTGTCCCGGGATAGCAGGGCCTCCTCCATTAAACAAGAAGATTACGTTAAAGTTGTTAAAGTTAAAAGTATATTGCGTGATGATAATCGGTGCTGTTGCAAAAAGGACAAGCGGTAAAGTAATCTTAGTAAATTTTTGCATTATGGAAGCACCATCAACCGTTGCTGCCTCGTAAAGCTCATCCGGAATGGATTGGAGAACTCCAGTTGTCATGGCAAAAATGAATGGGAATCCCAGCCATGATTGGATAAATATCAAAGCTAACCTTGTCCAGTTCTCTTCTGTCATCCATGGGATAGAGCCAATACCAATCGAATCAAGGATGGTTTTATTAATAACTCCGAAGGTTTCATTAAACATACCCGAGAAAATTAGGATAGAAATAAAAGCAGGTACTGCCCAAGGAAGGATGAACACCGTACGGATAATCGCCTTTCCTTTAAGATCCTTCTGATTAACCAAGATTGCAAGGAAGATTCCCAATGCCACCTGAAGAGTGGTTGCAACGAATGTCCAGACAATTGTCCAGCCCATTACGCCAAAGAAAGTTTTTCTCCATAAATCCAATTTAAAAATATCAATAAAGTTTTGAATTCCAACCCAATCGACAAGTTTGGCAGGTGGTGAATGATATAAATCGTAGTTGGTGAATGCAAGCAAGACTACGAATAAAATCGGAAAAATAACAACGAATACTAATAGAAAGAACCCCGGTGATATCATTAAGTATGGAAAACCATTGTCCAACAGGTTATGGTACTGTTCCCTTACGCTATTCAGGATTAGCCCCGCGTCACGTTTTTTTCCGTTATTATAGGCATCATAGATAATGAAAGCATAAATGATAAGCCCCAAAGCTGTAACAATAAGTGCAATAATTCCATCAATAAGCAAAAAGATGGAATGATCGAGAACTGGTATTTCACCTAGAGTGATAAGACCCCAAAAACCCCAATTCAGCGTATCGTAAAAAGCTGCAAAGAAAGATACCGTTAGAATTAAGAAGATAGCACCCTTTAGGAATTGTTTATTATAAAACTGCCCGAATCCAGGTAAGATGGATAAAAGTGCAGCATTTCTTCCATGGTTGGTTGATGTTTTAGTGACATCCATTTTTGTCCGGCCTCCCCTTTCTTTATAGGAGAAAGAATTTATTATTCTTTATTATTATAATTCATGTAATTGTTAATCATTGATGTTTAATTTGTGCAAACGGTTGCTCTAGAAAGGAATATTAAAACGGCTTCTGCCGCATTCATACCATTTTGTCAAACTATAAAAATGATGGGCAATACCTCCGGAGAGGTACCGCCCTTAGTCTGTCAAGTTATTACTTGGCAGGGTGATTTGTTTCAATATTTGTTTTGATTGTTTTTACTGCATCATCAAGAGCTGCTTTTGGTTCAGCTTTTCCTGTAGCAATTGTTTGAAGTGCAGAAGCCATTGGTCCCCATACTTCAGCCATTTCAGGAATGTTAGGCATTGGAACTGCGTATTGAGATTGTTCTGCAACAGCTTTTGCAGCTTCGTTATCTGCAATAACAGGATCCTCAATTAGAGCTTTTACTGGAGGAATTTCCTGAGTTGTCTCAAATCGGATTTTTGCATTTTCTTCGTTTGTGATATGTTCAACTAATTTAGTTGCCCAGTAAGGGTTTTTAGTGAAGGCAGTTACGTGCCAGCCTTTCACACCCATGAAAGTTTTAACAGGTTCACCGTTTGGAAGCTTTGGCATAACCGCTACACCAACGTCAATTCCTGCATCTTTCATGCCTTGCAATGCCCATGGTCCATTCATAACGGATGCTGCATTACCTTCGTTGAACAAGCCGTCCATTGCAGCACCGCCGCTTTCCCCGATAATTCCTTTAGGGAATAAACCTTCGCTATACCACTTCTGAATAAATTCGGCACCTTCTACAGCACCATCGTTGTTTAATCCAACATCTTCACGGTCTAATGCACCCTCGTTTTCTTTGAATACATATCCGCCCATACCAGCGATTGGTCCATGTGCGAAATAGAAGTTATCGAATAGTGCCAAGAATCCATACTGTTCGCCAGTAGTTAATTCCTTAGCTTGAGTGTATAACTCATCCATTGTTTCAGGAGCTTTATCCATTAATGCTTTGTTGTAGATAAATACAGGTGTTTCGGTTGCTTTTGGAAGACCGTAAAGCTTTCCATCGAACATTTGTGCAGTAATTGATGAGTCTGTGAAAGTATCAAGAACACTATCTTCTACGCTAATTTCTTGAAGTAAGCCTTCAGTTACAACCTGGCCGATTTGATCATGCGGAAGAGTTACAACGTCTGGAGCATTTCCGGCAGGTCCGTCCAGCCTTAACTGGTCACGGATCTTATCAGCCATACCCAATTCCTTAAATTCTACTTTAATGCCATATTCTTTTTCAAAAGATTCAATTGCAGGCTTTAATGCTACACCTTTATCTGTATCTTCCCAAACTACTAATTTTTCTGGTTTTGGCTCTTCAGCCTGGTTTTCGCTTGTATTGCCGTTATCTTTTTCTCCTGTGTTTTCTGGCTGTGCCTCACGCTGAGGACCACAAGCTGCCAGCATTCCGATTACTAAAATCAGCATCAAAAAGAAAGATAATGACTTTTTCATGGTATTGCCCCCTCCTAATATATCTGTTGCTTAATACAAAACGTACAACCGTTTGCACAAAACTGTAAACGCTTTTATTTCTCTTTAAAAAATTTTGCGCTTTCACCTAATCTCTTTTTTTGAGCGAAATCTATTGAATTCACTCTATGAAAACGATTGCACAATTTCTAATTTTTATTATACAAGGTTTTTGGGCTTTTACAACTACTTTTTTATAAATTTTATTGTGTTCAAATTTATAAAAATTAAGAGGTATATTCTTTCTTATTCTATATTTTCATTTCATCCATATGTTATAATGCAAGCGATTGCACTTTTTGAAAGGGGAATAAGAATGGAAAAAGCAGCTATCATCCACTATCCTTCTGATCACTATGTCTATCCATATAATGAAAAAACTCTACATATTAGAATACAAACCAAAAAAGATGACGTTGCAGAAGTAACTTTAATACACGGTGACCAATATTACTGGTCTGATGGAAAATGGCAGTTTGAAGAAACAGATATGTTAAAGTCAGGTACAGATGGGATTCATGATTATTGGCATGTCTTTATTGAACCACCTTATAGAAGATCAAGGTACGGCTTTAAGTTAAAGTCAGGAGAAGAAGAATTGATTTTAACTGAAAAGGGCTTTTACGCTCTACCTCCAGCTGATTCCGGTTATTATTTCAACTTTCCCTATCTTCATGCTGAAGAGGTCTTCAAAGCCCCTTCATGGGTGAAGGATACTGTTTGGTATCAAATTTTCCCGGAAAGGTTTGCAAACGGAAATCCTGAAAATGATCCAGAAGCAGCTCTCCCTTGGGGCAGTACCCCGCCTTCTCCCACTAATTTTTTTGGCGGCGATTTTGAGGGAATAATTGAACATTTGGATTATCTACAGGAACTTGGCATTACAGGTATTTATTTCACTCCTGTTTTTAAAGCCTTTTCCAACCATAAATATGATACAATCGATTATCTCGAAATTGATCCCCAGTTCGGGACAAAGGAAACTCTCAAACGACTTGTAGAAGAGTGCCATAAAAGAAACATTCGCGTTATGCTTGATGCCGTTTTCAATCATAGCGGATACTACTTCCCGCCCTTTCAGGATGTGCTTGAGAACGGGGAAAAATCAAAGTACAAGGATTGGTTTCATCCGCACAGCTTCCCTTTAAAGGGTGGAGAATACCCTAATTATGAAACCTTCGCTTTTGTGGCACAAATGCCAAAGCTGAATACAAAAAATCCGGATGTAAAAGAATACTTGCTTAAAGTGGCCAAATACTGGATTGAAGAGTTTAATATTGACGGCTGGAGGCTTGATGTAGCTAACGAAGTTGACCACCAGTTTTGGCGTGTATTCAGGCAAGCCGTAAAAGCCATTAAACCTGATCTTTATATTTTAGGTGAAATCTGGCACAACTCCATGCCTTGGCTGCGCGGGGATCAATTTGATGCAGTCATGAATTACCCTTTTACAACCAATCTGCTGAACCTGATAGCGAAGAAAACCATAAATGGCAATGAATTCGCCAATAATATGACAGCTGAAATTCACCGCTATCCGGCTAATGTTTATGAAGCTGCATTCAATCTTGTCGGAAGCCATGATACACCAAGAATTCTGACGGAATGTGAAGGAGATAAAGACAGGGTTAAGCTTATATATACGATTTTATTTACCTTTATGGGCTCTCCTTGCCTTTATTATGGTGATGAGATAGGGTTGAGCGGCGAAATGGACCCAGGGTGCAGAAAATGCATGGAGTGGGATGAAAATAAGCAGGACCGTGAACTTTTCTCCCATATTCAACAGCTGATCAAACTGCGCCGCGAAGAAAAATTGCTGGCCAATGAAGGACAATTTGAGTTTATCCATACAGGCAGTGATCTTGTTGCCTACCAAAAATACAATGACTCAAAAACAATCGTTGTACTGGCTAATCCTTTAGCTGAAAAAGCTGAATTTACACTGCCATATAATATGAAGGGCGTTAAAATCACAAACTTGCTTTCAGGGGAAGAGTTTGCTGCAGAAGCGTCCAGCTTAAAAGTAAAGCTGCATGGCTTTGGATTTGATATTTTGTCATTCCCTTCTTAAAATTAATGGTTCTTTAAACACGCTGTTGATTTCCGATTTAGAAGTATATTAGAATCTGTTAAGAAAAGTTCTTAAGTGCAAATCCTTAAGACTTTTCTTTTTTCGTTTTAGAATGTCTGCATTCCCTTATCAAGGCATGAAAAATATATCAACTTTACACACTGGGAGAATAGAGATGACTAGGAACCACAAAAAACTTACATTATTTGCTTTAACATGGCCCATATTTATAGAAATTTTGCTCCATATGCTAATGGGGAATGCAGACACTCTTATGCTATCGCAATATTCGGATGAATCTGTCGCAGCTGTCGGTGTTTCCAACCAGATCCTTTCCCTTGTTATTGTCATGTTCGGCTTCGTAGCTACAGGTACATCAATTTTGATTGCCCAAAACCTTGGAGCAAAAAATAATAAAATAGCAGCAGAAATATCAGTCGTATCTTTGGGTGCCAACCTTGTTTTCGGAATCCTCTTAAGTATCCTTTTATTTATTTTAAGCAAGCCATTGCTGCGAATGATGGACCTGCCGGAGGAACTTTTAAATGAAGCGAATTCCTACCTGGTCATTGTTGGCAGCCTATCCTTTGTTCAAGCTCTGATCATGACAATCGGCGCGATTATCAGAAGCTACGGATTTACAAGGGATGTTATGTACATCACTATTGGCATGAACATTTTAAATGTAATCGGAAACTACTTTTTTATCTTTGGGCCTTTCGGTTTTCCAGTATTGGGTGTTGAAGGGGTTGCCATATCTACGGTTGTCAGCCGATTAATTGGATTTGCAGCCGCTGTAGCCGTTTTACTTAAGCGCACAGAAAATGCACTCCCTTTTGGAATGCTATTCCGTTTTCCAAAAGAACACATAAAAAACCTTTTAAAAATTGGGATTCCCTCCGCTGGGGAACATTTATCCTATAACGGGTCGCAGATGGTCATAACCATTTTTATTGCTGCCTTAGGTACAGAAGCACTGACAGCTAAAGTGTATGCTCAGAACATTATGATGTTCATTTTTCTTTTTAGTGTTGCCATAAGCCAGGGGACTCAAATTTTAATCGGGCATATGGTTGGTGCCAAGGATTATAATGCTGCCTATCACAGGTGCCTAAAAAGCCTGCGCCTGGCCATTATGATTTCATTTGCTACAGCTGTGCTTTTTGCCGCTTTCTCTGAAGAACTGATGGGAATTTTTACGTCAAATGCCCATATTATTAAAGTTGGCAGTGTGCTGATTCTATTAACCATCATCCTAGAACCTGGCAGATCATTTAATTTGGTCGTCATTAACTCATTGCGTGCTGCAGGTGACGTAAAATTTCCGGTTTATATGGGCATTCTGTCCATGTGGGGAGTAAGTGTGACACTATCCTATCTTCTGGGAATCCATTTTGGCATGGGGCTTGCAGGCATCTGGATTGCTTTTATTGCTGATGAATGGCTCAGGGGATTGCTCATGCTATGGCGCTGGAAGTCTAAAGTATGGATTAACAAATCCTTTGTGGCATCCAAAGCAGTTTAAATCATAATAAGGCAATAAGAAAAAGCGGCAATTTAAACTGCCGCTTTTTCTAATTTCAGAAAGGATAACATTGAAACTGCGATAACTTCCAGGTCTGGCCCCTTATGGACTCGACGTGCTTCCCTCACCCTGTCTACGACGAAGCACAGGGGTACTACTAAGGCGAGTAGCAAGAACGTTCGCGTTTCCGCGTTATAAATCAACATCGCTATCGCTATCGTCCTGTGTCTGAATGACCGAGTCGTGTGGGTCTCAGTCCACCATGCTTGATCTATGGGCAATATCGCCTCCGCTATTCTCATTCTATAATATTAATATTATAATCTTTAAACCAGACATGAATTTGTGCAAGATGCGCAAGCAGCTGGGGACCAGTCATGAGCTGGCCAAACCATGGCTCCTGGAATGCTTCTCCGCCCGATTCAATTATTTTCTTCAGCTGGCCGTGGTCAAAAAACTCATAAAGTGCGGATGATCGGTCTTCCAGATACCCATTGAGCATTTTTTGAACTGCGTTGGTATATTCCGGATTATGCGTTTTTGGATAAGGGCTCTTTTTTCTATATAAAACTTCATTAGGCAATATGCCTTCAAGTGCTTTACGCAGAATACCCTTTTCACGGTTGCCGTGCATTTTCATCTCCCATGGTATATTCCATACATACTCTACAAGGCGGTGGTCAGCAAATGGGACCCTTACTTCAAGGCTTGCACCCATACTCATTCTGTCCTTCCGATCCAATAATGTTGTCATAAAGTAAATCATATTAATATAGAAAAGCTCTCTACGGCTTGCATCCTCTTCACTTTCTCCGTCGAGTTTTGGAGTTTCCGAGATTGCCTGAATGTATTTTTCCATGGCGTAATCTTGAATTTTTAATTTGCTCTGCCACTTCTCCTTTAATAGGCCGTGCCTAGCTTCCAGCGACCTCATCCATGGAAACCCCTTACGCTGAAGATCCTCCTGTCTGTGGAACCACGGATAACCTCCAAATATTTCGTCAGCGCACTCACCGGATAAGCTTACCACAAAGTCCTTCTTTATCTCCCGGCAAAACCATAGAAGGGAAGAATCAACGTCTGCCATACCGGGAAGGTCTCTGACATGCACTGATTCCATTAGGTCCTCTGCCAGCTGCTGCTGGGAAATGATACAGCTGTTATGTTTGGTATTAAAGGCTTGGGACATCTTATGGATAAACGCACCATCCGAGTTGGGCTGAAACTCATTCGCCTTGAAGAAAACATCATTTCCCTCGTAATCTATGGAATAGGTGTGCAGCTGCCCTTTTCCCTCATTCTCATAGGTTTTGGCAGCAATGGCAGTGATCGCACTTGAATCGACACCACCTGAAAGGAACGTGCAAAGCGGTACATCCGATACGAGCTGCCTCGTTACTGCATCCGTAAATAAGTGGCGAACTTTTTCTGCAGTTTCTTCAAGGCTATCCTCATGCTGGCTGCTTTTAACATTCCAATAACGCCAAACCTTCAGCCCATTTTTTGAAAAAGATAAAGCATGTGCAGGCCTTAATTCATCTATACCTCTGAATACTCCTGAACCAGGGGATCTTGACGGTCCTAATCCGAAAACTTCCGCCAGCCCTTCCCTATCAAGCTCAGCCTTAACATCCGGATGGGCCAAAATGGCTTTTAGTTCTGATCCAAAAATGATCCCCTTTTTTGTTTCTTTATAAAATAATGGTTTTACCCCAAGCCGGTCTCTGCCAATGAACAATTGTTCCTTCCTTTCATCCCATACAGCGAAAGCAAAAATGCCATTGAGATATTTCAGGCAGTCTTCGCCCCATTCCATGTAAGAAGTCAGTAAAACCTCTGTGTCAGAATGGCCCTTGAACGAATATCCTTTTATAAGGAGTTCTTTACGAATATCTTCTGTATTATAAAGCTCGCCATTATAACAAATGGTATAGCGGCTATTTTGTTTTTCCCTTGTCATTGGCTGTTTTCCGCCAGCAGGGTCTACAACGATTAACCTTTTATGGCCGAAGCCCGCATGAATATCTGTCCAGACATTCGTGTCATCCGGACCGCGCTTAGCCAACGTATCGGTCATTTTTACAATTTTAGCCGTTTCTTTTCTCAGGTCCTTTTGGAAATCGACCCAGCCTGTAATTCCACACATTTTAACATCATCCTTTCTAAGCGGAATCGTTTGGGCACATTTTGCATGATGTTATTGTATGCACGGCCTAGAAAAAAGTTAATTGTCCACTTATAGCGGTTATAAAAATCGCCTAAACTGTCTAAAAAGAAGTTGAGGAAGTTAATGGAGGTTTTTTATGAATAGACAGCAGCGAACTAAGCTTATTGAATATCAATCCCGTGCGTTTACAGAAGGCACTGTAGAGCTTATCAATGATCAATGGGTTTTTTTCGATCACGAAACAGATGAAGCATCATTGTTAGATGAATTCCTCCACCAGGAGTTAGAAGTATTTCGCTTCAAGCGCTGGAAAAAAGGAATCTTGTTCGAGGATGGCAAGATTGCTCTGGCCGACGAAGTTTTCCACTTAAAGGATCAGGATTCTGTCCGAATACGCAAGCATCTTGTTTTTTCACTGGAGAGATTACTGGAGGAAATAAATGATGATGCATTTTACCAATTTGTAACAACCTTAAATTCTATGCAGTTTTCAGTGTATGACTGCATTTATTGCTATAATCAATTAGCTTTCTTTAATGATAAAGATCGCAAAAGCGGAGTGAATTTTATCGTTTTTGATAATCAGGACCATATCTGCAATGTACAGCACCATTTTTGCTATTATGAAAAAATGAGTGACCGCTTTGAATTTACATTAAACAGCGGCAAAAGAATGGTGATTGAAAAAATTTCTTCATAAAAAAGCAGCAGTCTGCCATTAGTCGGCAGACTGCTGTATTTTTAATCACGGTCAGCTTTCTCATCAAGCTTCCCTGTTTTTAATGCTTCAATCATTTCTTTTTGCGCAAATATAGGATGATCTCCCGTTTGGTAACAGTCTGGACAACAAAAACACTAATAAAATGATTGCAATTAATATAATCAGAATCCAAAGCCCCTGACATGTTTTCTCCCTCATCAAGCGGCAATTGGTGTTGTCCCTGCTTAGCTGTACGTCTGTACTTTTTTGGATAAGCCTTCTTCAAATTCGGCTGTCATAAGCGGTTTATGAATATAAAACCCCTGCGCATAATGGCACTTCAATTCTTTTAATAACTCTATCTGCTCCTTTGTTTCCACTCCTTCTGCCACCACTTTAACGGCGAGACCATGTCCCATCGTTATGATCGCTTTCACAATGGCAATATCGGATGTGTTTAATCGCAAATTGTTTATAAAAGATCTATCAATCTTTAATGTATTGATAGGAAGATCTTTAAGATAGCTCAAGGAAGAATAGCCTGTGCCAAAATCATCTATAGAAACCTTAACGCCTATTGCCTGCAGTGCTTGCATGACCTGTATGCTGTATTCTACATTTCTGAGCATGGTACTCTCAGTTAATTCTAATGTTAAATACTGCGGTTCCAAACCCGACAGCCCCAATGCTTTTTTTACCTCGTTCAGGAAGCCTGGCTGCTGAAACTGGTATGCGGACACATTGACTGATATTGAAAGTGAGTCATAGCCAAGCGTTTGCCACCGTTTATTTTGCTTGCATGCTGTCCGCAAAACCCAGCTGCCAATTTCCTCTATGAGGCCTGTTTCCTCAGCCAGCGGAATGAATTCCCCAGGTGAAACAAGGCCCAGTTTGGGATGATTCCAACGGATCAGGGCTTCGCTTCCGTATAGATTTCCTGATTCAAGATCGATTAAAGGCTGGTAGCATAAATAAAATTCTTCTTTTTGCAAAGCCTTTCTTAAATAGCTTTCAAGTTCAAGCCTGACCATGGCCTGCTCGTTCATTTCCATTGAGAAAAAGGTTATCCTGTTGCCGCCCTGCTGCTTGGAACGATTGGTTGCTACATCTGCATTTTTAAGCAAAGTATGCTCGTCCAGCCCATCGCCGGGATATAAGCTGACACCTATGCTCGCTGTGACAATAAATTCCTGATTTGCTTGGAATAACGGCTTCGATATTTCATCTAATATCTTTTTAGACGTTTTCATGACTCTATCTATTGAAATATCTCTTGATAATATCAGTGTAAATTTATCACCGCTGAACCGGCCCAAATAGGAACCAGAAGGCAATACCTTTTCAATTCTTTCCGAAATTTCCTTTAAAACCATGTCACCTGCAAAATGGCCAAGGCTATCATTAATGATCTTAAAGCGGTCAATATCAATCGAAAGAACTGAGAGCATTTTCCTTTTCTTTTTCGCTCTCTTCAAAAGAACATCCAGCTGCTCTGTAAATTTCATTCTATTTGGCAGCCCGGTGTCCTGGTCGAAGTAAGCAAGCTCTGTAATTTTATCTTCTATCTTTTTCTGCTCAGTAATATTTCTGCCGATTCCGTAAATGCCTACACATTCCCCATTCACTGTGATTGGGATATTTTTCAGCTGAAAGAGGCTTGTCTCTCCTGACTTTGAATCTATATAAACATTGTAATATTGCTCTTTTCCTCTTATCGCCCGGTAAAAATGCATTCTCACCCGCGGAATATCTTCATTTCTCACATAGCCAAGAGCTGATTTTCCCAGTATTTCACCGCTGCTGTATCCAAAGGTTTTTTCAAATGCCGGATTAACACTTGTGAAATTTCCTTTCATGTCTGTTGAATAAACAAAATCAGCATTATTATCAAATAATGATTTATAATATTGTTCCGAAATCTTCAGGCTGCTGTTTAGAACCTCTATGTCATCCTGGGCGGCATGCATTAAGTGTGTTAGAGAAGATATCGTTTTAAATTGGGCTGGCTTCTCATAAATGTATGTATCGGCGGCAGTTTTCTTGGACCTAGCCAAATTTTCTGATAAGGAAAGGTAGGTAAGGGAATGTCCAACAATCTTTGGATAATCGCCTTTTCGTGAAGCGATTTCTCCATAAGAAAAGAACCCATTTGCAGGAGCAATCCCCTGGAACATAGCCAGTTCCTTTTCGGTGAAATCTCTTGCAAACTGTTTGCGGGCCATACAATTATAGATAAAGATTGATTCTGCAGATTCTTTCCCCAGTCTCTTCAACTCCTGCAAAGACCGTTCAATAATTTCTTCAAGATTGGCATATGCGAAGGTAAGATTATCTCCTTCTTTCACCATCCGGTTAACCTTGATTGCCCCATTTTCAAGCATTTTAATGATAAAAACTGATACTTTCTCCCCACGATACGTTAAGAGGAATGGGAATTCTGTGCCTGATTTAGGCAATTCTTTTATGAAAGCTTCTCCTAGATAATGCTTTAATATTTGCAAAGGTGTCTTATGGTCGATTGAATAGATGGTAGACCCGGAAGCCTTTGTAACCGTAAAACTTTTTCCGATTTCCTGCCATTGGTAGTTTGCAAATGAATGTGCTGAAAGATGGCCGCTCTGCAGCGCTATTGCAGCAAGCCCATTTTGAGTAAGCCCTTCTTGCGTAAAAGCAAACCCTTCCTGAAATAATCCATTATCCCCTGCGATTCCGCCAGCAATAACCATTTCAGCATTTGTTTCATATATCCCCTCAACCAATGAAGAAGAGTCAACATTAAAGCCTGCCGGAAATAGAATTAAAGCTTTTGTATTGAAAATAGCAAGCTCCTGTGCCAGAGCTTTCCCCATCTCATAACTATCTTTAAAATCCTTTTGCTGCAGAAGAAACGATTTTAACTCTGTTTTTTCAAAAGCCGTAAAAGTGATGACTGTTTGATTTTCAGTAATGCGGCCTTCGTAGATTTCACCAGAAGTAGAACAGCCGGCAATTGCAGCAAAAGGAAGCCGGTTGACCAATTCCTTTTGCAGATTCTCAATAAATTCTTCCTTTATTATCCCTGTAAAAACCTGTACAAGCAGATTCGGGTATTCATCCAATTCGTTTTTATCTATGAAACTATTCAGCTGGTTAGTATTCTCATATAGATATGTTATTGTTTTAGCCATAAA
Organism: Cytobacillus sp. C11.1; assembly: GCF_058145115.1. Taxonomy (NCBI): domain Bacteria; kingdom Bacillati; phylum Bacillota; class Bacilli; order Caryophanales; family Bacillaceae; genus Cytobacillus; species Cytobacillus sp. C11.1. The sequence continues at coordinate 4,744,895 of NZ_CM176935.1, forward strand.
AACCCACCATCATAGTAATGTCATTCCTAAAAAGAAAGAGAGAAGCCCACTGGCTTCAAACGTTGAGCAGCAGGCCCTTAGACTGGAACAACTGTCAAATTATAGTTCTTATCTTTTTTAAAATACCATATTTGGGGCAGACATTACATGACAAAATTAGAAAAAGCTGCCTTTTCAGCAGCTTTTTTCAAAATTATTCGTATTTACGTCATAAATGTTAAAGGCAATTGAACAAAACCTAAATAAAGAACCAGAATTAGCGCAATAATGAACTGGATCCATAAAATAGACGTTTTCTTTCCTTTTACAGTACGAATAATGATCATTTCAAACATAGCGATAACCCATAAACCAACCAATGACTTTAAAACATATAGCATATCAATGTTGTTAAGGGTGCTTAGAATCCATACGCCTGTCCCAATGATCAGCAAATAAAACAGCCTTAAAATCATGTGAACTACTTTTAAACCTTTGTGTTTGCCGCTTTTATGCATGACAAGGGCAACGATAAATAGGACTAGTGCTAAAAACCATGTCGTAATGTGGGCATGTATCATTCCAGTGCCTCCTATTGTAAAATTCGATACAATCATATCATATTGAAATCGAAAATCCTAAAATAATGGTGCGGGAAGAGCACAATACAAACATATTTTGTGAAATTTTTATGGCGGATAGTGAGATTAGTCATAGACATTTCTAATGTTCGGTGGGTGTACGGACGGAAAAAGCGATTCGTTGATATCCTGCCAATTTTGATTGATAAATTGACATTTTCGTTGATATATGATCAGCATTCGTTGAAAAAGCTCACTTTCCCTTGCTTAAACGAACTTTCACATTAAAAAAAGCCTATGCAGCTATTTGCATAGGCCAAGACATTATTTTTCTATTGAATTTGTTAAAGAACCTATTTGTTCAACTGTAATTTCCACTGTATCTCCCGCCTGCAGAAAACGAGGCGGCTTAAATCCTTTGCCGACTCCGGCAGGCGTGCCGGTAGCAATAATATCACCCGGCTCGAGGGTCATCCCTTTAGATAATACAGTGATAATTTCTTCGATTGGGAATATAAAGTTTTCCGTATTCGAACTTTGTCTCACTTCCCCGTTTACCGTTGTTTGAATATCCAGCTTGTTAGGATTTTCCACTGCGGATGAATGGACAACCCATGGTCCCATTGGACAGGTTGTATCCAAGCTTTTTCCGATAAAAAACTGCTTATGACGGGATTGCAGATCTCTTCCAGTTACATCATTAATGATTGTGTAGCCAAATATGTAATCCAATGCTTCTTCTTTTGGAATGGCACGTCCTGTTTTCCCGATAATAACAGCTAGCTCACCCTCATAATCAAGCTGGGAGGTTACATCTTTATGGTTAAGTACCGCTTCATCCGGGCCAATGACAGTTGTAGGCGCTTTTGTAAATACCATAATATGCTCGGGAATATCCTCTTTGCTTCCCATTTCAATGGCATGCTCCGCATAGTTTTTCCCTACACAAAAGATATTTTTATCCGGGCGTGGAATCGGCGCCTGCAATGTAACAGAATCAAGCGGCAGATATAATTCCTCCCTTTCAGAGCTGCTGCTTACCCAATCAGTTAATTTATGAACTTTTTCAATGAATGCTTCCCCTAATCCAATGCATTCTTTTAAAGAGGCGGGTAAATCACTCTTCCCCTCCATTTTTTCTATAGCAGCGCCAAGAGGCAGTACCTTTGTGCTTGACTCATCAATAAGCCCGACAAAACTGCCGCTGCTATCTTTTGCTGTAACAAACTTCATCTCATCACCTCATTTTATTTATCACATTATAAGTATAATATAAATTTTCAGATTTACGAGACTATTTGCGTTTATTATTCAAAAGGGACCCCTTTAGGTAACCTCCCAATCTATAAGTCTTTAAGAAATTCGTTCGTTTCTGCAGGAGTTTGAAAATGCAATACGTGTTTGTTTTCTAGTTTCGCTAGCTTCCAGCTAAAGTCGATTTGCCAGCTCCCCCAGCCCCGATGATTAGAATTCTTCTCATCATGCCCCGCGCCTCCATTTTGGCAGTTTTAAGTAAGTAAAGCTCCTCCAAAGCCATTCAGCCGGACCATAGTAATAACGGGAAACCCAATAGCGGCTGGCCATTACTTGAATGGCGAAGATAAAAATGACTAGTATAGTCCCGCTTATAGCGGAAATATTACCATAAAAGCCCAATCCATAGCTATAAAAAATCAACGTGGAAATAATGGATTGCAAAAGATAGTTTGAGAGTGATAATTTGCCGACATAAGACAGCGGCAATACCACTTTTAGTACTGTGCCGTTTTTAATGGCCGAGGCAATTGCTACACCATACCCAATCGCTAACAGCGGCCCGCCAAAGATGTCCTGCAGAAAATCCACCGCCAGGTTGCCTTCAGTCAAATATGGGAGCAATTTAAAGAACACGCCACCAGCCAGGGTTCCAATCATCAGCTTCCTTAAAAATCCGTGAACCTTCTCGGGTTCTTCAAGCCACTTTAACTTGGCCGCACCTCCCCCTATTAAAAATAGCGGGAAAATGGAAGCAAACATGATTGGCAATGAAGCCAGGTTATTAACTAATAACCAGTCCTCAATCCTCTGAGCCGCAATTTCTGCGATACTCCCATTTTGGTAAACTTGCAAAGATGCTTCCGCTGCTGCAGGGTCATAGATAGAAAGCTCTTCGGCAGGGACAAACATAACAGTCATGAAAAATAAAAGAGCGAATAATAGGTTAGGGATAATGTAGAGCAGAATTCCGGTCAAGAGCATATTCTTTCCGCTCAATTTTATAAAAAGCAAGAAGATAAAGCCAAATATTGCATAGTTAATGAGGATATCTCCATGCCAAATAAGAAAAGCATGAAAAATGCCTATTAGCAGCAGCAATGACATCCTTCTTGCTGCGATCCCTCCGAAAGGCAGTCCTTTGGCAATTGCCCTTTCTCTTAATATGACTAAACCATACCCGAATAACATAGAGAATAATGGATAAAAACTTGCCTGTACGAAGATATCAATAAAAACATATGTACTTTTATCAGCAGGGCTGCTCCACCATTCAAATGGATCAAGATATAAAAATGGGGAGTGGAATGACAGCATATTCACTAAAAAAATTCCCAGGATAGCAAAGCCTCTTATAATATCCAATGAAACGATCCGGTCCTTCTCCAGGACTGGGCTAACTGGCTTGTGCATAAAGCGCCTCCTTTTTTTGGAAACCGAAATATAATCTTAATGATAGAGAGCTCCATTGTAATTGTCCAGTAAAAAAAGAGACCGCAGCATTGGCTGCAGGCCCCTATCGGTTAATTAACAAACCGCCCTGTTTTTCCTCGGGATTCCCAATATTCGTTGCGGAGATGTATTTTTTGAATTTTTCCTGAAGCGGTTTTCGGCAGCTCCTCCACAAATGTAACCCCGGTTACGGCTTTAAAATGGGCAAGTTTTTCCCTGGTAAATCCAATGACATCTCGCTCTGTCAATGTTTTGCCGCTTCGCAACACAACAAAAGCATGCGGAGTTTCCCCCCATTTTTCATGAGGTACAGCAATTACAGCAGCTTCAAGGATGGCTGGAAGCTCGTACAGGGCGCCTTCAATTTCAATAGAAGAGATATTTTCCCCTCCGCTGATGATGATATCCTTTTTGCGGTCAACAATGTCAATATTGCCATATTCATCGACATTAGCCATATCTCCTGTATGAAGCCAGCCATTACGTATAGCTCCCATTGTAGCCTCTTCATTTTTCCAGTAGCCCTTCATTACTCCATTGCTTCGGACTACAACCTCACCAATTTCTTTGCCATCTTGAGCAACCTCTTCTCCTTGCTCATTTAATACCTTTACTTCACAGCCTATCATCTGATGGCCTGCCTTTGCTTTCATCCGATATTGCTGATTAAGCGGCAATTCTTTCAGATGGGAACGGACAGTCGATACGGTGCTTAATGGAGATGATTCGGTCATACCGTAGACCTGAATAAACTCCCAGCCAAGCTCTTTCTCTACTCTTGTCACGAAAGCTGGCGGGGGTGCCGAACCGGCAATCACCACCCTAACATCCTGGTCCACATTGGGAACGTGCTGTTCATAATATTGCATGAGAGAATTCAGTACAGTTGGTGCCATATGCATTACAGATACCTTATGCTTTTGCAAGGCTGCAAAAATCTTCTCAGGAGTGGCTTTTCTCATGCATACCTGGGAAGCGCCATTTGCCGTATAATAAAACGGAGAGCCCCATCCATTTACATGGAACATCGGCAATACATGAAGCAGTACGTCCTGATCCTGGACTCGCAGATGATGCATAGTTGTCAAAGCATGCAAGTAATTATTGCGGTGTGTGAGCATTACGCCCTTCGGATTGCCCGTTGTCCCGCTCGTATATAAAAGGCTGCATACATCGTTTTCATCAAGGATTTCCCTGTCATATGGCTCATTGCTTTGGCTTTCCAGCCATAAATTATAATCCGTTTCATCTGTCGCTTCATCCTTATAATGAACGATTATTTTTTCGACTGTCTTCAGCTGATCTTTTACTGGAAGAATAAGGTGATAAAGCTCCTGGTCGACAAACAGGATTTTAGATTCACTATGGTTTAATATAAACAGATAATCATCTGGCTTTAGACGAATATTTAAAGGAACCATAATCGCCCCCAGCTGAAAAACTCCGTAAAATCCTTCAAGCATTTCAACTGAATTGGGTGCAAGATAAGCTATCCTATCCCCTTTTTGAACTTCAAGCGCTTTCAAACCATGAGAAAGCCTGTTGACCCTGATGTTCAATTCTTCGTATGTAAAAGCTCTGTCATCTGCAAATATCGCTTCTTTGGAACCATAAAGAGAAACAGCGCGATCTAAAAACTGAGTCAAAATCAAAGGAACATTCATCTCAAAACACCTCACTGAATATTTTGTTAATTCTGTATTTATTTTTATATTATCACATAAAATGAGACAGTTTCACAGGATTTTTGTCTGTTATATAACATTTTATGCTATCAATTAAAATCTTGCTCAGGATGGCTCCTATTTAAGATGGTGCTTCGGATATTTGGGCTAATTAATCACAATCAGCTTTTAGGCACATACGATATACAAGAAATAATTTAAAAGGGTGTTATATATGCCAGCTATTGTGGGAGTCGCACAGGTTATATCCATCGGGAGCAGCGCAGTTTTTAATATTGGGGATGTATATAAAATCATGCCTGTATCGAATGCCAAAACATTTTCTGGCGCTGGTTCTTTTAACACAGGTGACGGGCTGAATGTTTATAATAATCGGAGCTCAACGAATACATTTGATTCAGATGGCGTTGACCAAGGCAACTATTTTAATGCTTAAAAATGGGTGATAGCATGAATTTTTATATACAGCAATCGATTCATATCAATTTTATAAAAATTGGCGGAATCACAAACTCTTCCGTTATGCAGATTGGAAGTGCAGGCATAATCAAGCCAGCTTCCTATTTGTATAATACAGGAGGGTTTACAGAACCGGCTCCGGAAGCAGAGGTTTCCTTTCCATCGGTTCAATCAGACTCTTTATTAACTACGCCTGCGGTTCCCTTGGGGGGCACAACCCAACCATAGGGATTGATAAATTAAAAGCGAGGTGGTGCGCATGAACCAGCAATTTTCTACCTATCTTCAGCAGTTGCACGCTTTCGTAGAGGCTCAGGAAAGAAGAATCCGCAGCCTGGAAGCAACGGTCAAAAAGCTTCAGAGAGAAACTGAGGCTCTTAAAAGCCGCCCCCCTATGCAGGTGGACCGAATTGAATATAAATTTGACCAGCTAAAGGTGGAGTCTCTTGAAGGAACCTTAAACATTGGACTTAATCCTTCCGAGCTGCAAAACATTGAAGATTTTGCCGTTGATAACAAAAACATCAAAGCACCTGTTTCGCCAAAAAACCACATGAAAAGAACAATGGAAATTGAAGATGCCATCTATCAATATTTAGAAAGTGAGCTGCCGGAAGTAGTCTCAAATGTGCAGCAAAAGTTAAATGTATCTGTAGACGATTCTTATATTGCGTTTATCAAAGAGGACATCAAAAAGCAGCTGCCGAACAGAATTGATTTTTATATCAAACAGCAGCAAGATTCAAGCAGAGGACAACAGGAAATTCCTAATGAAAATGCTGAAGTCATTGAAAGCCTTAAAAAGGAAATTCAAAACGGGGTCAATGCTTTTATCTCCCATTTGCCTGAGAATATGAAAGGAATGAAAAAAGAATGAATTTCCAAGTATATAACAGAGATGTATGTGTAGGAACCATTAGGGTGCTGGGTGTATCCAGCTCATCAGTTCTTATGGTAGGAGATACAGAGACGATCCAGCTTGCCGCTACTTTTGATACACCTGCAGAATCACTTATCGTGGGACCTTTTGTTCCGCTGACACCGGAGTAAGGAATATGCTTCAGCGAACATCAGCAGTCGATAAAATTAACATTGATACCATTGCATTTTCTTCTATCTTTGAGATTGGAGATTCCTCCTATATCCAGGGTTTCTCCAGGGCTATTGCCGTACAGCGGGAAGCAGAGTTTTTTAACGCCCGGGAAGGGAATTATTCTGTTTATCCGATATTCAGCGAACCTATTCCCCTCCTGCCAATTGAAGAAGAAATATCAATCCAGACAACACAGCTAAACCCAGTTATAAAAGTGAAAAACATCGATGTCATCGGTGTTTCTTCATCTTCCATTATCCATATTGGCAGCAGTAAACATATCTCTATGGAGACTCGTGTCAAACACATCCGCCAGCTTTATCCAAAAAGCAACAATCATTCTGGAGGGGCATAAGACACACATTATATAAAATTTAAAAAGGATGTTTTTCATGCCAGCTATAATTGGACCGGTACAAATCATAAATGTCGGAGGAGGAGTTGTACAGTTTGGTGACTCACTGTTTATTTCCCCAAAAAGCAATTCCAAATCAACCTCTGGACAGGGAGCGTTGAACACCGGCGGATTTATCATTACTAATAATGGCCTTAATGCCAGCAATGTGCTGGATACCAGCCTAATTGACCAGCCAACCGTCGGGAATAACTAATATATTTGATTTCATGGAACAGGATTTGGACGATAGCCGGCGTGCTATCGTCCTTTTAACTTTCTTTCATTCGACTTTCTGGCTTTCGTTAACTTAGAAGACGGCTGTTTTTTGATCCACTTCAGATACTTTCCGATTTTATCGTCCTGCAGCATTAACTCGATTTTGTACAGCCTTGCTGCGAGCTCAACATTTGTATATAAAGCATGAATCTGCTTGTGGCAGGGGATACATAAATTTGCGGTAGGCAGGAACGTTCCGCCCATTTCTTTAGGCGTTAAATGATGTACAGTTATCTCCACATCCTCCCGTAAACACAATTCACATGTTCCGATTTCCTTCCTCTTCTTCCCCATCGGAAAGCCTCCTTTTTTATTTTAGAATACCCTACTTTTTGTGGGATAAAGAGATGCCTGATGAGTGCGTGCGGGGTGACCTCACCTTTATTCAAGGCTCTTTTCGTATAGATTGTTGTTTTTGGACTATAAAGCTTGCCCGCTGATTTCCGCTCCAGTCACGCAGCGAACCCGCGGGGAGGAACAGAGCTCCTCGGCGCTTCAAGCCTGCGGGGTCTCCCGCTCCCTCTCTTCCCGCAGGACATTGAATAAGCTTCCTCGAATAAGCACCTCGTCGTAAGAAAATGCGAATGCATTTTCGAGGATCAAGTGCCTTCCCCTCCAATCAACTCAGTAATTAAAACTAGTTTGTAAGCAACAAACTTTGCGAAAACAGCCTTATACAAAAAAACCGGCAGGATCATAGTCTGCCGGTTTTTCCTATTTCTCTAACTTAATAGAATGGGCACCGTCAAAGAAAAATAAGTATCTTTCATTGACTTCCCTTTTTAAAATTTGTTCAAGCGCTCTTGTGTACATGTCCATTTGCACTTTATATCTATTTTCAAGAACTGGTTTTGCTTCGGCAAAGCCGCCTTTAAATCTTCCGGTGATACCGTCTGTTTTATAGTCAAGGAGCACTAAGCCCTGTTCATCTTCAAATACACAGTCCACAATTCCCTGGATTAAAACTGGCTCGTCTTCTCCTTGCCAGTTTGGATAAATTTCGCGGGCAGGGAACGATAAACTGAATGGGATCTCTCTTCTGGTTGATGCTGCCTGAACCATTCTTTGTCCAAGTTCACTTTCAAAAAACTGCACAATCAGCTGCGAATCGATGCTTTCCCGCTGATCTGCCGTCAACAACTCGTTACAAACCATCTCATCCATCTTGGCAGAGACAGATTCTTCTGTTGCCGGCCGGCTGAAATCGATATGCTGCATCACTGCATGCATGGCCGTTCCCCGTTCTGCTGGCGAAAGTGCTTTTTCCTGCATAAAACGAGGCCGGCTTAACATCGGCTTATTTATTTTACGGATTAATTCAGTGCCGCTATCTTCATCTGAGAATATTTCCCGCTGCCGCTTTACTTCTGAAACGGATTGTTTCGAGCGATGCTGGGCAGCCTGCTTGTAGGTATATTTCCATGAGAGTTGTTCCTGTATTTTTTCCTTATAATCCGATTCTGCAGGAACCTGCTTGCCTTCATAAACCAATTGAAGTAAATCTTCTTCACTTTCTTCTTTTTCTGAAGACAAGATGGCTGCGTCCCCGCTTTTCATAATCGTAATGTCCCAGCATGAAGGATGTTCAAGAATATCTGATGAGACCAGAGGGCTCACTGCTGCCGCTTCCCCTCGCAATGTTTCACAATTCTTATGTCTGACAAGGGATGGACCGATCCAGTCCAAATAGCTGTTTGCAGAGGCACGGTCGAACTCATTTAAAAGCCAATCTTTATGTTCAGCGGCCTGCAGCCACTGGCTCAGTTTCTTTTCAGCACTTTTTACAGAGGAAACCAGGTATAGCTTTTCTTTAGCCCGGGTTAAGGCAACATATAAAACGCGCATTTCCTCCGCAAGCATTTCCATCTTCTTTTTCCGTTTAAAAGCTATTTGCGGAAGTGATGGATAAGAAATTCTTTTTTCAGCATTCACATACTTAGCAGCAAACCCAAATTCCTTGTCCAGCATGTATGGCTTTTTCAAATCCATCGTATTAAAATTTCGGGCAAGTCCGGCTATGAAAACGAATGGAAATTCCAGTCCTTTGCTGCTGTGGATGGTCATTAGGCGCACAACGTCTTCCTGTTCACCTAAAGCACGGGCAGCACCAAGGTCATCGCCTCTATCCCGCATCCGCTCAATGAATCTCAGGAAGCGGTACAATCCCCTGAAGGAAGTTGCCTCATACTGTCTGGCCCTGTCATATAAAGCGCGAAGATTCGCCTGCCGCTGTTTTCCGCCCGGCATGCCGCCAACGAAATCATAGAAACGGGTCTCTCTGTAGAGATGCCAGATTAGTTCGGAAAGTGAACCCTGGCGTGCCATAACACGCCATTCCTTAAGCTGCTCAAAGAACGGGCGGACTTTTTCATACAATTCACCTGTTTCAAGGTTTGGTTCAATCCGGCAGAAGGAAGTCATTGCTTCGTAAAAAGAGCCTCTTTTGTTATGGATCCGGATTTGAGCTAGTTCTTCCTCTGTTAACCCTAAAATTGGAGATCTTAGAACAGAAGCAAGCGGAATGTCCTGATAAGGATTATCGATGACTTTAAGAAGGGACATCATAATCGCGACTTCCGTGGCTTCAAAATAACCGCTTGAAAGATTGGCATAGACAGGAATTCCCTGCTGCTTGAATTCTTCCATAATTTGCGGTGCCCATGTCATGGATCGAAGCAAGATCACGATATCCCGGTACATGGCAGGACGCCCGGATTGGGTTTTCGGATTGTAAACTTCTTTCCGCCCCCCAATAATTTCTTTAATTTTAGCAGCCATATACCTTGCTTCTAGCTGTGATTGTGCCAGCTCGGCGCTGTCGAAATCATCTTGCAGATCTTCGGGCTGCGTTTCATCCTGCTCGTTTCCTTCCAAATCGATAATAGCCAGTTCTACTGGATGCCCCTGATCCTCTGAATAAGGAGCTCCCTTTACCAGTTCAGCAGCTTCATCATAATCAATTTCACCAACAGCAACACCCATTATTTGTTTAAAAATATAGTTGGTGCCATGAAGCACTTCCTTACGGCTTCTGAAATTGCGTGCCAAATCGATCCTGAGCCCTGTTCCTGCTCCGTTTTGGTCAAAACAGGTATACTTGCCCAAAAATAAATTGGGTTCTGCCAGGCGGAAACGATAGATGGACTGCTTCACATCTCCTACCATAAATAGGTTTCCGTTTTCTTCTGAATCAGCCGTTACTAATTGCAAGATGGCTTCCTGCACCATGTTGGTATCTTGATACTCATCGACCAGAACTTCTTTAAACTGGTTTCTGCATGCAAGAGCAGCCTCTGATGGCAACAGACGGCTATTTTCACCTTGTAAAGAAAGAATTTCTAGGCAATAATGCTCTAGGTCAGCAAAATCAACAAGGCCCTTTTCCGTTTTCACCTGGCCAAATCGGATGGAAAAATCCTTTACTAAAGAAACCAGTGTTTCAATATGGGGTTTCATTTCCGCCATATCCCTAATAAAACTTTCCGGTCGGCGTCCAAATAACTCTTCCTGAAGATCAGATATAATCTTCTTTGCTTGATCCCTCAGCTTTTTAGCTTTTTCTACTAAAACCGGATCATAGTCATCGCCTTTACACGTCTTTGCTCTCCCGAAGGACCATGATTGCATGGCTTCATAAAGAGTCGACCATGAATCTTCTTTAGCTCCAATAAGAGTATTAACAACATGCAAATCTGCGATAAAGTTTTCAGCCCTCGGAGCCGGTCCGCCCGGCAGCCTGGTCAGTTCAAGGCAATACTCAAGCAGCTGCTTGGCTCCCTTCAGCTGCAGATCAACATCGTTCAAGAGGGAACGGACAAACGGCAGCTGTTCAAGACTTGCAGTTCCATCCACATTATACATCTCAACAATTGAGTCGAGATATTGATTTGGAGAAGGATTAGAACGGGCGAAATCGTATAAGTCCCGGATAATATCCTGTAGGGCTGTATCACTTCTGTCATTCGTAAAAGTATCTACAAGAGCGAAGAAAGCCTCATTTCCCTCCTTGCCGTACTCCTCTTCGAAAAGATCCTCGAGAACTTCATCCCTTAACAGCTGGGCTTCCGTTTCATCAGCGATCCGAAAGCCCGGGTCAATATCAGTCATATAATAATATTTCCGGATCATCTCCAAACAAAATGAGTGCAAGGTGGAGATGGAAGCTTTATTTAATAAACTCACCTGTTTTCTGAGGTGGACGGACGTTGGATCCGCATTGATGGCTTTTTCAAGAGCCTCGCCGATCCGGTGCCTCATCTCGGCTGCGGATGCATTCGTAAAGGTTACAACCAGCAATTCATCGACATTGATAGGATCTTTTGCTGCGATAATTTTATTGATGATCCTTTCAACAAGAACAGCTGTTTTTCCGGATCCTGCTGCTGCTGCAACCAGGATATCCTGGCCTTTTGCCATAATCGCTTTCCATTGATCATCTGTCCAAGTTGCGTCTTCCGGCTTAGGCGGAATGGTCATTTTCATCTTCCTCCACCTCCTTCTTGATCGTTTCTATAACGTCTTCTTTTGGCTTGGGGACAAACAGCCTGAAATCATTTGTTTCAAGCGATTCATCAAACTGACAAACTGATTTATAAGCACAAAAAGTGCAAGGCGTTTTTTCCTTCATTTTATAAGGGGCAATATCGACAGTTCCTTCTGTTATGCGGTTGCCGGTACTTGTATACATCTTCCTCACATAACGCCGTAAATAGTCAAACTCCTGCTTATTGGCGACCTTGGACCGCTTTGAAATGGTCCCGTCCTTCTTGAAGCCGGCGGAAATAATCGATGAATCTCCTGTTTCCAGCGTCTGGTCCATTAACCGGATGACATTTTCATCCCCCAGCATCAGTCCATTCATCTTGAACTTTTTATAGAGTTCTTGTTCTATATCCTCCAATGTCAGCATTTTTGATGTGCTTACAATTGGGTTATGGACATGGAAATACAGAACTCCCGCTGGATCTGCTTCCGTACCGATCAAGGCATTGGAATGGGCAATAATAATATCCAGGTAGGTAAGCATTTGCAGGGCGATGCCATAGTAGACTTCGCTGACATTCAAGTCTTTGGAGCTCGACTTATAGTCAATAACCCGTAAAAACGTTCCATTTGCATCCTGGGCTTTATCTACCCTGTCAATTCTGCCGACAAGCTCCATTTTCGACCCATTTTTAAGCGGGAAAACGAGCGAAGGCAATTCTCCTTTCGGGCCAAATCCGAGTTCAAGCCCTACTGGAGAGAATCCGCTTGATTTGGCATGCTCACTGATTACGAATGATGCTCTGCTGATGATTTGTTCAAGTTTTCTCTTAATATAGTGATGCCTGTTTGAGCTTAAGAGAATCTCATTTTGCAATTTAGGGGCAAGCATTTCGACTGCTTCTTTTGCGAGAATTTCACACTGTTCTCTGGTCATATCCGTCCATGATAGCTTTTGAGTCATAACCGTTTCAGCAATATATTTTAATGCAGCATGGAATAAATCTCCAATATCCGGAGCCTCCAGACGGTATACCTGCCTTTCCCTCAGCCTTAGGCCGTGCTGGGCAAAGTGGGAAAACGGGCAGCTGTGGAATAACTCCATTCTGGATACACTTGCCTGGATATGGTCGCCATACAGCTCTTTGCTTATGTTCTCACCTAGCTGCTGTGTGCGATTTTCATAATTCAGGCTGGAAAGAACCTTTAATGCCGGCCTTCTCCATTGCTCATTTTTTAAATAGATATTATAAACATCCCACCACAAATCATAAATCGGATAGTTTCGCTTCTTCAGCTGCAGCTGTGATGTCAGATAAGAAAGTGCCGTATTAAGGTTATCCGCATATTCAAGCTGTTCAGCTTCCGGCAAATCTGCAGGATCGGCCATAAAGGCATGCTGACTGGATTCAGGGAATAAATCTTCCATTCTTTTAATAAAAGGAGACGGCATGAGCGCTTTGCCTTCTTCATTTGCCAGCGGGTAGCTGATAAATAATCTTTCTGACGGTGTGACAAAGGCTTTATAAGCTAAAAATTCCTCATCCAGAAGGCGAGTTCGGCTTCCTGGAGCAAGTTTCATGCCATTTGCATGCAGCTTTTCCCTGTCTTCATCCGCCAGCACACCATCCTCCGTGAATTTGACAGGGAGTACTCCTTCGTTGAGCCCAATGACAAAAGCCGCTTTAATGTCAGTTAATCGGGATCTTTCCAAGTCCGCTGCCATTACCTGATCGATAGCAGGCGGAACAAGTGTAAAGCGCAGTGACTCCATTCCAGCATCAAGAATTGAAGCAAATCGCTTGAGAGTGACATCTTCTTCACCCAGCATTTCTACATATTGATCCAGAAGCTCCATTATGGCATTCCAAGCCTGTCCATGTTCCCTTGACTTAACAAGGTTCCCTTTTTCCTCTTCAGCCGTTTTCCACTGTTCCAGCTTTAATGGGACTTCAAGTTCCTCAAGATATAAGAACATGGCTTCACAATATTTACGGCCATTATCAGCTTTTTTAAGGCGGCGGGTTAGCCTTAAAATCGGGCCGGTAATCATTTCCCGCAGATCGTTTAATTCATCTTCGATTTTCTTTTCTGCATCTGTCTGGGCAACTGCTTCAAACTCCAGTCCCCTAATCCTCCTGTAAATCCACCTTCTCTTCCTCGTCCACTTATCCCCTTGGATGCCATAGGCAAGGACATAATTTTCAAGCCTATCCATCTGCTCGCGCAGACGGGATGGATTTAACTTTGACGGAAAGATCAGCTCAGTCTTAACCGCTCTAAAGATCGGTTCATAACGCCAGTTCCCATTGATGATCTCCAAGGTCGAGCGAATTAATTCCACTAGAGGGTGATTCAGCATCGTCCTTTTTTGGTCGATGAAATAAGGAATATCATAGTCATGAAACACGGTTTCAATCATGTCATGATAATCCTGTCCGTTTCTAGCCAAAACCGCAATATCTCTGTACCTGTATCCTTCAATGCGAATAAGCTGGTTTATTTTTCTTGCGATTCCTTCAATTTCGGCTCTTCTATTTACAGCCTGTCCAATATGAATGTCGGAATCTCCTAAAAAAGCAGCAGCCGGCCTGCTGTCAAAATTGGCTTCAAGATGCCTCAGGGAAGGCGTATTCCATCTTTTTTGCTCAGTAAGCTTGATCTCTTCGACATCCAGCCCATTCCGCGAAGCCATTTCAAAAATCGTTTGATAGTTTTCACCCGACATCCTGAATAAATGAAGCTCATCAGGAGCGCTTTGCTTAAATGGACGATCAAGTGTGAGTGTAATGGTTACCTTTTTGCACAGCTTCATCAGCTGCTCAACGATCATATATTCCTGCGGTGTAAAGCTATAAAAGCCATCTATATAAACTTCTGCATTTTTTAGATACTGTGATCGCGAGGCTTTTTCCGAAAGCAAACGGAAATAATCTTCAGAATCTGTATATTTACCGGAAAGGGATTCTTCAAAATTTTTATAGATTAATTCAAGATCATGAAGCTTATCCTGCAGCGCTTTGTTCGATTCCCCGCCAGCTGAAAGCTGATTCTGCCGCTCTGCCAGCTCATCAGGATTGACACAATAACGTTTAAATTCTGTCATCATCTGTTCGATTTGCTGGATAAATCCATTCTTATCAGCGGCCCGCTGGAAAAGCTTCAGCTCATCCTTTTTATCTTCTATGATTTTGCGGATCAGCATACTGATGCCAACGCTATTAAGATGGTATCTGCTCATGCCTCCAGTTTCCTGAAGAATCCTCCAGGCAAGGCGCGTAAAAGAATACACCTGGCTTCGAACCATTCCATTTAAACCTGGTGTTGTAATTAATTTATATTCTGATAGAAACGTCATCTGTTCCGGAACTAAATAGATAATCGGATCGCCATCCGGGCTGAACCGCAGTTCATCGCGGATTTCATTCAGGCAGTACTCCGTTTTGCCGCTTCCTGAACGGCCTATCAATAAACGTACGGTCATGTTTTTCCTCCTTAAAAGAAAAGCAGAAGCGCCCGACACCTCGAGTAGTCAGGCGCTGAAGCTATACAGTTATCGAAATTCAGATTCTTAATTAATAGATTACGCAGAGGCTTCCAGGCCAACTGCCTAAAGCTTCCTGCCTAGCAGTCATTATGTTTATATCTATATTCTCTAAAATTATTTTATCATATTAGCTGTTCAATTTTTCATATGGGGTCTTTCAAAAATGTGGAAATGAACAACTTTCATATACAGGCTATCCTGCATAGGTTATGGTGGCAGGTGATATCAATGGTCTCAAAACCAATTCTGCTGGCAACCTCCATTATTTTGACAGTAACAGGCATTTTTGTTGCCAGCAATATTTATACGCTTATTCCTATTTACGGGGATATAGCTGATACATTTAACGTGAATGAAAATTATATTGTCGGAGGAGGCAGTCTTTTTGCCTTTTTTTATGCAGCCGGATTGCTGTACTTTGGCCCTGCTTCTGATACTTTCGGCAGGCGAAAAATAATCACTATCGGTTTGCTCGCCTCATCATTGTCCACTTTTGCTGTGGGGCTTTCAACAAATGTTGAGGCGCTTTATATATTCAGGTTGATTCAGGGGCTGACACTTGGCAGCTTCGCACCTGTTGCTTTTGCTTATTCCTTTGACCTTTTTCCGCCAAAGAAACGTACCCTGCTGCTCGTATTTATCAATACAGGATTTCTCATTGCCGGTATACTGGGACAACTCATCAGCTCAACAATCACTTTTTATTTTCAGTGGAGCTATGCTTTTTATTTCTTTGCCATTTGTTATTTTGTGCTCTTTCTTATGTCGTACAAAATATTGCCTGGGACTCAACCGCCAGCCAAATCAAGAGTTTCCGTTATTCAGACTATGAAAAATCTTATAAAAAACAGCAGCCTGTTAAAATGTTACGCCATTACATTTACTTTACTGTTTTCTTTTGTAGCTTTATACGAAGCGATAGGCAGGTTTTTCCAGGGTACCAGAGAAGATTTATTTATATTAAGAGCGGTTGGATTAATCGGGGCAGTCCTGTCTCTTTTCACAGGCAAGTTAATCGACCGAATTGGCATTTACGCAACCATGAAGCTGGGTTTGTTACTGGGCATTTGCAGCATTATTAATATGGCTGTATTTAGCAGTACACCCGCTTTAATGGCCTTTTCCATACTATTTGTAGCCTCCATCTCCCTGCTTGTTCCAACAGTCATTACACTCATTGGCATGATTGCAGGCTCGGATCGGGCAAAAGCACTTTCGCTCTATTCATTTATCCTTTTAACTGGAGCCAGCCTTGCTTCGCCTGTTGTGATGGTCCTTCAATATGAGTATGTGCTGCAGCTGCTGCTAGCCTTTTTCCTTTTGAATATGGTACTTAGTTATTTTCTATCAAAAGAAATTAATCTTAGGCCACAGTCAGAATAAATAAGAAAAGCGCGGGACTTGACCGCGCTACTTTTATTCTTTCCATTCCGGCCGAAGCAGCCCGTATAAAAACATATCATGCCTGCTTCCATCACGTTCAAGAAAATCTCTGAATCTGCCTTCCCTTTGGAACCCAAGGCCTTCATACAGGGACACGGCTCTATTATTATATGAAAATACAGTAAGCTGCAGCCTATGGAGATTCAATTCCATGAAAGCATAACGAATAAGGCATTGCATGGCTTCTTTTCCATAACCTTTCCCCCATTTAGATTCAGCTGCAATAGCAATGGTGATCCAGGCGGTTCGGTGCGGCCATAGAATACCGTTTAACTCTGCATAGCCGATAAGTTCATTTGTATTTTTTAACCGAATAGCAAACCTGAAAGTATCTTGTGAAGATTCGTCCATCCAATTTTTAATTTCTGTTTCCTGCTTAGGTTTTACCGGCAGCGCATCCAGGTTGCGCATTATTTTTTCATCTGTATACCACTGGATGATCTTTTTAATATCTCCCTCATTAAAAGCTCCCAATGCTATATCTTTTCCGGATAATATATTTCCGCTGAGCATTCCATCACCCCCGGAACAATAATTTCTGTATTAAGTGATTGAATCCTTCTTTTACTGGATTAATTGGTGTTTCCAAGTATTTTTAATTTATTAGACAAGGCTTCAGTTAAGCCGTAACCTTCCTTGGACACACGACCCTAAGGTATCTGGTTTCAGCCCCGCTCTATCTCCAGTCAGCCAAATTCCCGCCCCACAACAATCTCTACTTCATACAAGATGAACCAATGTGAAAAAGGGAGGTACAACAAAATTATAGACGCAGAAAAACCCCGCCAGACTGGAAGTATGGCGGGATTTTTCGGTCCGGTTATCATTGGATTTTTCTTTTATCCTCGCAAATCATCAGCAGATTGCCTTCACTATCCCGGAAATTAAAAAAGGAAATATCCCCATGCTCCTCAATCCCGCTAAAAATTTCTGCATTTATAGATTTGACGTAGTCATAAGATTGGTAAATATCATTCGTATCGAAAAAGAAAAGCGGCTTTGCATCCTGCTTGGCAACGACTCCTTTATTGGCATCGAGAATAATGCCAGAACCGCCTGTTACCGGCAAATCATAAATCGTGCCTTCATGAGCTGTATCTTTTTTCGGATGCCCGAGCAATTGCGAATAGAAATCGATTGCTCTGTTCATATCTTTTACATGGATAAAAATGGCGCCAACCTGATTTTTTACAGGGCTTTTCATGATTCCACTCCTATTTTTAAATTTTGTATCTTTTTTCACCGGCTAAAGGCTCTTGCGAACCAAATATCGAATTTCGCGGATATCCCGTTTTATTTTCCCAAGAAATGCTGGTTTGCCTATCTGCAAGCATGACTCAGCTGCTTTTTCCCCTGTATATGATGAAGAATGCCGACCACAATTGGAACTCTTTCGGTCCCCTTCTCTCCGATTTCTCCAGCTCAGGGGCACGATTGGTTCTCTTTCGTCCCCCTTCTCTCCGATTTTCTCCAGTTCAGAGGCGGATTGGAACCGCCTTCTGAGAATTCCTGCCACTAAATTTGAGCGTCCGCTCAAAAAGAAAAGAGTCCCCTAAGGAACCCTTTATTCGTATGTTTCCACAAAAACTGCAGCACCCATGCCGCCGCCGACACACAAGGATGCAATCCCTTTTTGTCCGCCTCTTCTTTTCAATTCGTGGACAAGGCTAACGACAAGGCGGGCACCAGTGCAGCCGATTGGATGACCCAGGCTGATTCCGCTGCCGTTTACATTGACTTTGTCGCGATTCAAGCCAAGTTCCTTTTCAACTGCGAGGTATTGTGCTGCAAAAGCTTCATTAACTTCAATCAAGTCTGCATCCTCAAGTGACCATTCTAGGTTTGCAAGTCCTTTTTTAACAGCCGGAACCGGCCCTCTTCCCATGACTTTTGGATCTACTCCTGCTACTGAGAAGCCAACGATTTTCGCTAGCGGCTTTAAGCCTTTTTCCAGCGCCAGCTCTTCAGGCATTAGAACAAGCGCCGCTCCGCCATCATTTAGGCTGGATGAATTCCCTGCCGTAACGGATCCACCCTTTCTGAATACAGGCTTCAAACCGCTTAGTTTATTGGCAGTTAAATCACTGCGGGGGTTTTCATCCTTTGTAACAATTACTTCCCCTTTCCGGTTTTTCACTGTAATTGGAACGATTTGCGAGTCAAAGTAACCGTTTTCAATTGCATTCAAAGCTCTTTGATGGCTCAGCAAAGCAATTTCATCCTGTTCTTCTCTTGTGATGCCATGGATTTCTGCCAGGTTTTCAGCAGTCTCCCCCATCATAATATGATGGATCGGATCCTCCAAAATCTCCCACACTGTATCTGTTACTTGCCCATGCTGCATGCGG
Source organism: Cytobacillus sp. C11.1 (assembly GCF_058145115.1). NCBI lineage: Bacteria > Bacillati > Bacillota > Bacilli > Caryophanales > Bacillaceae > Cytobacillus > Cytobacillus sp. C11.1. The sequence goes on from NZ_CM176935.1 coordinate 4,763,891, forward strand.
GCTCCCCAGCGATGCTGCTTTAATGTATAAGGGCTGGAGCTCATTGCTTCAACTCCGCCTGCAATGACGATATCTGACATGCCCGACTGAATTTGCAGCGCAGCAGAAATAATCGCCTGCATACCTGAAGCACATTGTCTTTGTACAGTGAACCCGGTTGTCGTATCATCAAAGCCTGCAAGCAAAGCAGCTGTTCTTGCCGTATTTGGCTCATCCGTGCGCTGGATGCAATGGCCTAAAATGACCTCATCCACCTCATTGCTTTGCAGTCCGCTTCTCTCCGCTGCTTTTTTTAAAGCCGGAACAATTATATCAGTCGGAAGAGATCCTTAAAGGCTCCGCCAAATGTTCCGACCGGTGTCCTGACAGCTGATGTTATTACTACACTTCTCATCCTTTTTCACCTCGTTTATTTTCCTCAGCCACAGTTCCGAGCATCCGCTCGAAACCGTTCGTTACATCATTATTCCGCCATCTACATGAAGGACCGTTCCATTAACATAATCTGATTCATCGGAAGCAAGGAACAAATATGCGCTGGCAATGTCTTCAGGATTTCCAAGCCTGCCAAGCGGGACCATTCCTTTCATTTGCCCTATAACCTTTTCTGGAACCTTTGCTGTCATACCGGTTGCAATAAATCCAGGAGCAACTGCATTCACGTTGATTCCTTTTCTCCCCAATTCCTTTGCCCATGTCTTAGTCATGCCGACTACCCCAGCTTTTGCTGCTGCGTAGTTTGTTTGTCCGATATTTCCATAGACTCCGGAAACAGATGAAGTATTGATAATTTTTCCGCCTCCCTGCTCCACCATTGCCGGAAGGACTGCTTGAGTGCAGTGAAATACACCAGAAAGGTTGACATCCAAAACTGCCTGAAAATCTTCAGCAGATAGTTTCGATAGCATCCCATCTCTTGTAATTCCTGCATTATTTACTAAAATATCAATTCTTCCAAATGTCTCTTTTACGGCTTCAACCATTTCGTCAATGCTTTGCCTGTCTGCCACATTTACCTGAAAAAATTCTACGTTGAATCCTTTATCTTTTAGCACCTGTGCTCTTGGTTGTCCAAGGTCAGCATTATAATCCGCCATAGCTACCGAAGCTCCTTCACTGGCAAACCTTTCTGCAGCTGCAAAGCCAATACCGTTGGCGGCTCCGGTTATAATGGCTGTTTTCCCTTTAAGCCTCATCTGTTGCACCCCCCGTTATAATTCAAAAATTCTGACATCACACCAAACAGCTGATCTATATCATCGATCGGCGGCGAATGTCCGCAATCTTTTAATTCGACAAAGCTTGCATTTTCTCCTATGTCTTCGATAATTTCTTCAGCCATTTGTTTAGGAATGACCAAATCCCTGAACTAACACCACGCCCTGCCCATTACGCTCCAATCACGGTCCCAAAACGAAGCCATTTAGCTTTAAACCCATCATAAAAAAAGGCTGTTACAAATGAGTTACACCACCAACGGATAATGGTAATTTTTTAAATCGGTTTAATAGCCGCTAAAAAAGGCTAAGAAATATAAAACAAATGACGGCAAATTGAAAGGAGCAATCATGATGAAAGTTGTTTATGGCTTAATGGCTCAAAACGGAGATGCCCAGGAATTGTTATGGGATCTGGGCTTTTGGGAAAGCGAAGAATCCGCCAGGGAATATTTAAATACAGAAATGGCCAATACGCGCGGAATTACAGTTGAACCGATTAAAATTAATGATCCTATACCGGTCTCACCAGAAGAAATAGAGGAAGACGAAATGGTTGCCTGCTCCCTGTGCGGAATTCAATATAACCGGGAAGATGTCAATATGACTGATTATGATGAAAATGTTTGTGTTAATTGTGAGCCTGAATATAGGGAGAATCCTAATTTGCATGTTATCTAAAAATTGTTGTTCTTAGGACCGTACTAGTTATTTTCAGAATCTAAGCATTATAAAAAAGGACTCGAATTTTATCGAGTCCTTTTGCAGCAGCTTTTACATAAATTTAGGCTCTGTTCATCTTGCCTGTGGATTTCCGCTCCCAAATCATCATAGTTCAAAATCACAATGAAATTTAATAGCTAATTTAAAAAGAAGCGTCCATTTCATCAAGCGGCCAGTAACGCAGATTCACTTTTCCAACAACCTGCTCCGCTGAGATAAACCCAAAGTGGCGGCTGTCCCAGCTTCCAAGGCGGTTATCCCCCATCACAAACAGCTGACCCTCCGGAACTGTTTCCGTGCCTGTCATTTCTCGAAGAGTGAAATCGCCTGTTAGCCTGCCGCCAATTGCATCTTTCCGGTATTTTTCCAAATATGGCTCATCCACTTTTTTGCCATTGATATACAGTTTATCATTGCGGTATTCTATTTTATCTCCTGGGAGCCCAATAACTCTTTTTACAAAGTCCTCTTTATCATTATGATGAAATACAATGACGTCAAAACGATCCAAATCACTGGCCTGATAGCCGATTTTATTAACAATTAGCTTATTCCCATCCTGAAGTGTTGGCATCATGGATTCACCTTCCACCACATAATTGGAGAAGAAAAAAGTCCTTATAAAAGCAAAGATAATAATGCCGATAGCAAAAGCCTTTATCCATTCTGCCCCTTCTTTTTTCAATTCTTCCTTCACACTGCATCTCCCCCAATGCTTTCTAGAATCGCTATTCTTTATCAGTGCGATCTTTTTCTACGCTCATATTCATTTTTATTTCAATGATTTTGCCGACATACCAAAGAATAAAAATAACCAGCGCAACAATGGCTGACCGAATTGGCTGTGTCACTAAAGACCTTATGTCATAGCCAACAAAGCTAATTGTAAAAATCATAACCATTTTGCCTGTCAGGACAGCCAGCATATATTGAGCAATGCTGATGTTTGAAAGGCCTGCCACGATATTTACAACAGCAGATGGAGTAAACGGAAAGCAAAGTAAAATGAACAATGGGCCGAACCCATGCTTTTCCACCCAGCTCATCAGCTTTTGCACCTTTTGATGCTTTTTCAAAACCCGCAGTATTCTTTTCTGTCCGTATTTGCGGATCAGCAAGAAAACAATTAGGGCTCCCGCTACAGCACCTATCCAGGAATACAAGAAACCAAGCCAGAGGCCGAATGCGCTTGCGTTTGCCATAACAAATAAAAACAGCGGCAGAAACGGCAGAAACGCTTCAAGCAAAGGCAGCAGGATGCCTGGGAGGGGGCCAAAAGAGCGATATTCCTGAATTAGATCCATTATATTTTCCAATGTAAACCAATCTTTGAACAGTTCAAAATCCATTTAGTATCTCCTTGTACATATGCGGCGAGCAGCTTTTTATAAGTCGGAACGCAAATCCCCATTTTTAAAAAGGGCAATTTCTTCTATTTTTACCACTTACCCTTTTATTGTACACCTAATCAGCAAAAAAAGAGTGAATCGAACTCCCGGCTCTTTCTATTATTTTGAGAGAAATTCATGAATAGCTGCTTTGTTTTCCTCCAGATTAATCGCAAGTACAGCAGCCCCATTGATCCTCTGATTTTCAAATGTGCCATCAACAGGAACACGGAGAGTTTCCACATTCCTGCTATCTTTAGAAATAAAGTCTTTCCCAATATAAAGCATGTCTCCTGTATCCATATTAGTATTTACGAAAGGTGTTACAACCCCTATCAGTTTCGGCAGCTTTGTAATGGTTTGGAAGCTGGTGAACTGGCTGGCAACTTCCTTCATCACTTTCTGCTGGCGCTCTACTCTTCCAAAATCACCCACTGCATCCTGCCTGAATCTTACATAACCGAGAAGATGCTCTCCATCCAGGCGCTGCAGACCGGGTTCCAGAGTAACCCCAATATTGGCGGACATTCTTTTTTCAACGTCAATTTCTACTCCTCTTGGGAAAGCCTCATCAATTAAATGGACAAAGCCCTCAAAATCCACAATAGAATAATATTGAGTATCTAAATCAAAGTTTTCCTTCAGCGTTTGCCTTAATAGCTCTGGCCCGCCATATGCTAGTGCTGCATTTATCCTATTTTGTCCGTGGCCCGGGATGTCTACATACATATCCCTCATAAAGGAAAGAAGTTTATATGTGCCCTTATCAGGATGATATTGGGCTACCATAATTGTATCTGCCCTTGATTTTTCTTCCCCCCTGGCGTCACTTCCTAGTATCAATATATTCGTTCCACCGTACTGATCCTTTTCTCCATTAAACTCAAATTCTTCTGTCTCTATATTGGCCTCACCTTTTGATTGGGAAACCCCCTGCTTGAATTGGAAATAAGAATAAGCAAGTGTGCCGGCAAACAACAGAAACAGAATTAAGAGTAACGATTTCCATTTCCTCTTCTTTTTCTGCTTTTTATATTCATGTCTTTCAGATCTCATAAAAGTAAGTCCTTTCTATAAAACAAAATGATAGTCCCGCTGGTTTGGCAGGCCGGGCTTTGAAGATATGCTAAACAAACCTTCAAATATATTTGACTGATGTTCTTGTTAAAAAGTTTCGATATCGGCACTGGTATATCCTGTATACCCTTATAATTTGCAGATGAATTACTTTCTTTGCAATTTATTTTGATAATCTGAAACCTTTGGGGCGGTTTGGCAGAAAAAATTTAATTTCGTTGATATATCGGCTTTTTCGTTGATATATGCAGGTTTTTCGTTGATAAATTGAAAAATTCACTGATATATCCATTTTTCCGTTGATTTTTATATGTTTCCTATTCCAATTATTTCACAAATCAAACTAAAAAACCGCAATCCCGAAGGCCTGCGGCAATTCTTTTATAGGTATTGATCGAACCAGCCAGCAATATAGTTGAGGCGGCTGATTCTTAGGTTAGGCTTCCCGCTTCTTGAAAGTTCATGGTTCGATTCAGGGAAACGGACAAATTTAGCTGTTTTTTTGCGATGCTTTAAAGCAATGAATAATTGCTCTGCCTGTTCAATCGGACAGCGGTAATCTTTTTCACTATGAAGTATCAGCAATGGTGTAACCATTTCATTCACGTAGGCAAGCGGAGAATGTCTCCATAGCTTATCAATATCGTTCAAATCACTTTTAATTTGCCAGTCCGTAAAATAATAGCCGATATCACTTACCCCGTAAAAGCTGATCCAGTTGGAGATGGAGCGCTGAGTGACTGCTGCCTTGAAGCGGTTTGTATGTCCAATAATCCAGTTGGTCATAAAGCCCCCATAGCTTCCGCCTGTCACGCCAAGCCGGTCTTTATCAATAAAAACATAGTTTTCCAGCGCGTAATCGACTGCATCCATAATATCTTCATAATCTTTGCCGCCGTAATCTCCCCTTACAGCGTCAACAAACTGCTGGCCGTATCCATGGCTTCCTCTTGGGTTAATAAATAATACGGCATAGCCTTTTGCAGTAAGGCATTGAAATTCGTGGAAATAGGAATTGGCATACATCGCATGAGGTCCGCCGTGGATTTCCACTACAAGCGGAGCTTTGTCGCCGTCCTGCAGATGGAGTGGCTTCATGATCCAGCCATGCAGATCCCAATCATCTGAAGATTTAAACTGAATCGGCTCTGCATCTGCAAGCTCCACCTTGCCCAAAAACTCTTCATTCACATATGTCAGCTGTTCTAATTCTCCCGTTGGAACGTTCAGCAAAAATAAATCGCCGGGATATGCAGGCTTGCTGATGGCTACGACTGCCTGGTTGATGTTTCCGCCGGTAGTCAAACCATACACATGCTGCTGATCCAGCAGCGCCGGGTACAATTCGCCCTCCAAAGAGCCATAATAAACAACTGTATTGCCATTGTCCGTGGCCAGGAAATAAAAACTCCTGCTGTCCTCTGCCCAAAGAATTCCCGGTGTCACTACACCCTGCTGGAAATCTCCGATTGCATAATCCCCTGCCAAAATATCAGAATCCGCAGTCAGGCACTGTATGTTTTCAGTTTCAAGACCGTAAATCCATACCTTTGTATGTGTGGCATTTTCATATTCTCTTTCGTGTCCGAACATACCCAGATATTTTCCATCTGGTGACCATGTTGCATTACCAAAATAACCTTTGCCGTTCGTCACCTTTTTCATTTCTTTTGTTTCAGGATTGACGAGATAAACATCGCTTACGAAAGAAAAATCTTTTTCTTCGCTTAAATCAGCCGTTACAGCCACTGATTTTCCATCCGGGGACCAGCTTTGCACCTGATAGTCATGCTCACCTGAAGTTAGCTGTTCAATCATGCCAGTCTCTATATCTACAGCTGCCACTTGGCTGTATCTTCCACTCCAAAATCCCTGAGCATCGGATTTGTGTTTCATTTTATTAATTTCAAGCGGAACCGGCTTCTCATCTTGCTTTTCCTGTTTTTCCGCTTTCCCCGCTTCTTCATCTGGCTTCAAAGAAACATTAAAAGCAAGCTTCTTTCCGTCCGGTGACCAAATTGGATTGGAAGCGCCATTTGTGCTTTGGGTCACCTGGCGCGCTTCACCGCCTGTTATGTTCATAATATAAATCTGCGGATTGCCGCTCCTATCGGATACGAATGCAAGCGTTTGTCCATCTGGAGACCAGCGAGGTGAATGATTTTTATGTTCACCATACGTCCATTGGACCGGTTTATTCTTTTCACCGGTATTAATATAGAATAAATTCGAGCTATATGTATTTTTATCTTCTAACATTTTCGTTTCAACATATACCAAATCGGAGCCATCTGAGGATAACTGCGGGTCGGCAACCGACTTTAACTCATAAATCTTCGGGTTGTATTGTTCTCTTTTGTGTCATTTCTTTCATCCTTCCTAACTATGCTGTTCTACTTATTTCGACATTGGAAATAAAATCCCTTCTCATTCTGCAAATAGGTGAAACTTTTTTTGCGAAATGGAAATGATGAGGATAGCAGCTGCTTTCAACTGATTCGACAAATAAAGGCTCTTGCAAGGAGAAGCTTTCCTTTGTAAAATTAAATAAGAACATTTGTTCTAAAAAGATTATTTGGATGAAACTTGCAAGCTCGTGTAATAGCAGGCAACTTTTGATTAAGGGAGTAGAAAGATTATGACGAGAATTCCTGAGGAAGACCGTAACGTAATGGAACAGGCTATCTATTTGCCAATGGTATTAACCATTTTAAACCGTGATCTGATTGTTATTAATAAAAGCCCATTCAAACTAAAACAGCCTTATCTGGATTTAGTTGAAGAAACCCTGAAAGTCATACAAAATGAACTGTCAGAAGTCAAACGCTATATGAACAAAAACCAGCTCAAGGTTCATGAAATTAAACGAGATGACGCGTTTACCATGTTCATGTTTCTTTATAAAGGCTACGAGGAGCATCATAATTACTTTAATCCCCGCATCCGCAACAAAGTTCAGGAGCTAATGGTATATTATCTGTTTAAAAGGCATGTGGCCGGAACTGGCAAAAACCTAAAAGCAAATTAGTTCGATAAATTTGTAATGGGAAGAGCCTGCTTTTAATATTGTAATATACACGGAAAAACAGAAGCATGAAAACATGCATGCTTCTCGCTTATCCTGCTATCCCTAATCCCTTCTTGCACCATAAGCTCCCGCTCTCTCCGAAGCATTCAAACTTCTGGAACCATTTAAAAAGTATATTGCCTTTCTCTCTGATTCTTCTATCCTGCTTATTAGAGTTGTTTTTAGCAATGCTGTCCTCAGCAGCTGGTTATTAAAAGTATTATAAGACACTGGAAGAATAAAACTTTGCTTATTTTTGAAAACCGCCTCGGTATTTCCGTCATCAGTCCGCTTGTAATAGAGAATATGCTCCTGTGCGATCCAAATGCATTCAGGATTGCTTGGAGAGGTTGTTGGGAAAAAATAAATGAAGTTTGTGGGGTCAATTGTAATCGGAGCCTTGTGGGTTATTCCGGTCAATTGTCGCGTTCCCTCTTTTCTGCCTTCATAGCTTGAACCGAAAAACCTGCAGCTTTTTTTAATAATTTCGATGGGTTTAAATGGGGAAGTCAATTCTTCATCAAGCTCCCAAATTTGTGAATAAACCTTAAGGCCATAAGGGAGAGGCTTGATAATCATCGTATTTGGATTGATTTCATATTCTTCGATTAGCTGAGTATTTGGGCTTCTCATTTTTTCATCTCCTTTTCTTGTATACCGCCGCTTTTTCATAATAACACCAATTAATCTAAAAATTACTAATTTTCGATAATAGTTGCTAAATTATTCACATTTTCGACATCCACGAAAATATTTTCTAAAAATTTAAAAAACTTAGTTGAATATTCAGAAGGAATTCCATATAATATTAAAAAGCATCAGGGGTGATTTCCATGAAGGAAAAATCATACACCGAATTAATGAAAGCGAGCGCCATGAAGCGCAAGCAGCAGAAAGAGTCCTTTGTTCTTGACCTTTACATTGACATGCTGATTTCTGAGATCCTGCTGAACACAGAAAAAGAAAAATTAATGAAAAAAGTGGACGCAGCCATTGACGAAGGAAACAAGCCGGCATTTATCCATTTATCAAATCAGTACAGGGAACTTTCCAAACGTTTCGGTACTTAGCAAATTAAAGTTGCCCCCCGCCAAAAGCGGGGGATTTTATTTTTACAGTTAGGAGAATGACTCATGAGTGACAGGCATTTATTTTTAATGGGCGGCAACCCGCCTTTCGGAGAAATTTCAGGAAGAAAATTTGCAGGGCTTTCTTCTGTTTCTACAAGCAAAGTAGCAGTACTCTTTTTGGAAAGGGAAGGCTGGATAAACTATATGGACAAGTATACAAGGCCTTTAAAGCAATACGGAGTTAAAGATTTCACCTATCTTCCGCTGTCCTCTTCTCCGTCAGCTTCACTTTTTGAGGAACTGCTCTCCTGCTCCGGAATCATAATTGGCGGCGGCGAAACAGAAAAATACAGGAGCTATATAGCGGAAACAGGACTTGGTGAATGCATCAGGAAGATGTATTGGGAAGGTATCCCCGTAGCAGGCTTTTCGGCAGGGGCTTTAATATGCCCGGAGCATTGTATAATCCCTCCAGTTGACACGCCGAAAAAGCAGCATCTTTTTCTTGATGGGCTCGGATTGATCAGTGATTGTGCTATCAGTGTCCATTTTACAAAATGGAACGAAAGGGAAAATTTAAAGGCGGCTATGAAAAGGACTGGTGCTTCAATTGGTTATGGAATTGATGATGGAGCAGGTATTTATTTTAATAATGAAATACCTGTTTTTAAGGACGGAAGCATACATACATATAATAAGATCTAAAAAGCAGACCCAATGGGCCTGCTTTTATCTTCTTAATAGAATGTCTCTGTTAAACTTGCCTGGTGATTTCCGCTTCAGGCACTTAGCGAACAGCGGGCGGTCCGACGCTCCCCGGCTCTTAGCGCCTATGGAGTCTCCCTTTGACTCGCTTTGACTCGCTTCTCCCGCTGGACTCTGAATAAGCTTCCTTGTAAAAACACCGCACGAAGGAAATGCGAATGCATTTTCGAGGATCTCGTGCCTTCCGCTCCAATCAACAGGGTGCTAAAAACAACAATTAGCTTTAACACAGCCAATATAATAGTATGGGCATCCCTTATTGAGCCTGCTCTCTCTCCTTCTGTTTCTGTTTAATTTCAAACTCCTCCAGCATAGAAATCCGTTCCAGCATGGTTGGATGTCCATATCGGAATACTTTCACAAGTAGAGGCGGGTTCACCTGGCTCAAGCCTGCCCTTGTCAGCTCCTGAAATGTTTCGATAGCAGCATCCGAATCCTCGGTCATTTCAATCGCATAACGATCAGCCCTTGTTTCCTGGTATCGCGAAACCAAATTGGTCAACGGGCTGGAAATGAACAAAAGCATTGAAAGAATCATTAAGAATAATGGCAAGGACCTTATATCATTTACAGCAGGAATTTTAAGGGCCCTTCCCCATTTATCAATTGCCTTTTCCATTAATTTAGCGGTCAGGTAAAGGCCCAGGAGGGACAGCAGCAAGTAGCCTCCGATTCCGATATAGATGTGCTTTTCGACATAATGGGCCATTTCATGTGCCATAATAAACAAAATTTGGTCTTCATTTAATTTATTCAGTGTTGTGTCCCAAAGTACAATCCTGGAATTAGAGCCGATTCCTGTTACATAGGCGTTCAGCGCATTTGTTTTTTCAGCCATATCGACCTCAAAAACATGTTCAGCCGGGATATCGGCCTGATTCGCGAGTTCAAGTATTTTGGTTTCGAGTTCTTTATTTTTTAAAGGGTAAAAATCATTATAAAGAGGGTCAATGACAACAGGCTGCAAAAACATCATAAATAAGGTGAAGGGAATAGATAGAAGCCATGCGTAAAGCCACCATCTTCTCTTGCTCTTATTAATCAGCCAATATAAAACCGATACAATAAGGACCATCGTTCCATAATTAACCCAAAAATCAATGAGCTCATCCTTCATCCACCCGCTAAAGCTTTGAGTCGAGATATTATAGGTTTTCGATAATGAAAAACTGATGTAGCTTAATGGCATCGTGGCTATAAACGCAAAGAATGAAAGCCAAATAAGATAAATGGCTGTTTGCAGAAACTTATATGGTGTTGATTGCTCCGCCCATTTTTTAAAAGCCTTTGACAAACCAAATAGAAGAATGAATAAATAGAAAATCCATTCAAAGGGTGTGGAGATGAAAAACAGTAAATTTCTTATTTTTGAATATTCCTCACTAAGCATCAGTTCCCTGCCGTTCAGGAATGTTGCAGGGTCTGCCCTTGAGCCTTCATATTCAAACGGCAGACTGTTATCCGCAAAGTAAAATAAATACCAATAAAAAAATAAGCCGTATAAGCAAAAGGCTAACGCGCCGTAAAAGCCTAATTTTCTTGCCATCCGATTCCCCCCTTTTGGTACAACCATTCTATAATTAGTTTAGTATAAAAATCTGTAATTAGAACTTTTAGTTGGACATTCATTCAATGATTAGGGCTGGTGCTCCCTGCCGCTGTTTCCAAATATTACATCAAGGCCGCTGCCATGATTTTTCATCCAATGAGCGATGTTTATCGGCCAAATGCAGTTTTCCGACTCCGGATCAGCAGGTGAAAATGAATTTACCGGCTGATCATTAGGATCTACCGGCCTTATAAAATACCGGCCAAACGATATTTTTGCAGCTTTAAGTCTTATGTCTATAGCTCGTTTAAAATCATTTCCGCAAAATAATTTTCTAAAGAAAAAACCGGCTCTATGCTGAACCGGTTTAATGCACAATCTATCATTATCATATCTAAATCAGGAACGAATATACAGATAAAACAGCAATAGATCCTAAAACGACTACAATGACATTCGCTCCTAAAAAGGCGGCAATAAAAGCGGCACAAGCGCCCAGCAGCCCGAACCAAATATCCTCATTTATAAATAAGATTCCAGGAAAAATAAGTGCCCCTAATGTGGCATAGGGAACATTTTTTAAGACTCCCTGAACAAAGCCCGGCAGTTCTTTGCCTTTGAATAGCACGAAAGGCAAGAGTCTCGGAATATAGGTAACTAATGCCATGCCAGCTATCATCCATACCATTTGGCTACTCATGCTCCTGCCCCCTTTGCTTGTTTTTCACCATTTCAATCAATTCAATAATTACAGCAGATAAAAGTGTTGCCAATACGATTGCCCAGCCTGTTGATAAAGCATTGGTCAAAGTAAAAATAATATTAAAGCATGCGGCCAGTGCAGCAAGGAATACTACCTTAGCACTTTTTTTCATTGAAGGAACAAGGAGGCCAACAAACATGGCATATAGCGCAACGGACATACTTTCCTGCAGGGTTTGCGGAAGACTCGCCCCAATCAGGTGCCCAAGCCCCGAGCAGACCACCCAGCTGGAGTAAGAAATAGAGATAAGTCCAAGCATATATCCGCTAGTTACCTTTTCATCGCGGACTGCAGCAACTGAAAAGGTTTCGTCAGTAATTCCAAAGGATAGGATAGCTTTATTCGCTATCTGGTCGTCCTCCCATTTTTCGTTAAGGGAAGTGGACATCAAAAAATGCCTGATATTCACTATAAAGGTCGTCAGAATAATTTCAAAAATTCCTGTTCCCAATGAAAGGAGGCTCAGCGATATATATTGCGCTGCACCGGCAAACACGAGAAAGCTCATTAATACTGTTTCGCCAATTGAAAGCCCGGTTGTTTTTGCCAGCAGCCCAAATGTCAAGGCAACCGGGGCATACCCAATCGCGATGCTGATCCCTGACTGGAATCCTTTCCTGTACTCAGTAGCAGGCTTGTTGACTGCAATTTCTGCCAATTCGTTCACCGCCCAAAAAATATAATAATAGGTTCTGAAAATATACTATAATAGACATAATATAAAGTACGACAATTTAATATAACATATTATACATTCGTGCGTTATATTACACAATGATTTTGGAGGATATAATGGAGAATATTCAAAAAAGTATTGGGGAAAACCTGAGGAATATTCGAAAAACAAGAGGATACAGCCTTGATGCCACTGCAGAATTGACTGGTGTCAGCAAAGCAATGCTTGGGCAAATTGAACGGGGAGAATCCAATCCAACTGTCACTACCCTTTGGAAAATCGCCAGCGGTCTCCAAGTCTCATTTTCCTCTCTTATTAATGAGGAGTCCTCTGATGTGCATTTTATAGAATTACAAACGATTACTCCGATTATGGAAAGCATGGGTAATTACAGGGTATATCCCGTTTTCCCGTTTGACCCGCGCAAGAAATTTGAGATCTTTACTGTAGAAATTGAGCCAGGCTGCCAGCATACATCTGATAAGCATAATGAAGGTGTTGAAGAATATATCACCGTCATGTCAGGCACACTTGAATTGGTAATCGGCGACCAGCGGATTACAGTCCGTACAGGCAACTCCGTTAAATTCCTTGCAAATAAAGCCCATACTTATAAAAATATCGGCAAAGAATTGATCCGGTATCAGGCAGTAATGTATTATCCATAAAATTATTGGCATATCGCTGAAAGGCGGTATGCTTTTTTCTGGGCTTATTCCATTTATCCAGCATATTTTCCATTTTATCTTACAGCATTAAGCATTTATCCGGCATCGAATTCTTTTTATCTTACAAGATTGAAAGTTTATCCAGCATCTTAAAAAATTCATCTTACATTTGGCACAGTTCATCTTGGGTGTGACAATTTTCTGCCCCCATTAACATTCAGATAAATATTAGTTTCATTGTGGACCTCTATCGCACAAACACTGTCTTTTCCAACTAAACAAACCGGACCAGGCATTACGCCCTGTCCGGTCTGCTATTTAAATCAATACAGCTTTGTCACTGCTCATTTTTTCGCCGCGGATTTTCTGGAATTCCTCCAGCAATTTTTCCACACTCAGATTTTGTTTTTGTTCTTCATTGGTTTCAAAGATGATCTGGCCTTTGTCCATCATGATCAGCCTGTTCCCGAGGTCGAGTGCCTGCTGCATATTATGCGTTACCATTAAGGTTGTGAGTTTGTAAGTTTCAACAATTTCTTTTGTAAGATTAGTAATCAGTTCTGCACGTGCCGGATCCAATGCAGCTGTATGCTCATCCAACAGCAGAATTTTCGGTTCCGTAAAAGTAGCCATCAATAAGGATAAGGCCTGCCGCTCACCGCCTGATAATAGCCCGACTTTGGCTGAAAGCCTATTCTCCAGTCCAAGGTGCAGCATTTCAAGCTTCTCCTGGAAAAATTCACGTCTTTTTTTAGAAACGCCTTTGCGTAAACCGCGTGTCATTGTCCTGGAGTATGCAATGGCCAGATTTTCCTCTATCGTCATGGATGGAGCCGTACCTGCCATAGGATCCTGAAAAACCCGCCCAATTAGCTTGGATCTTTTATGCTCCTTTACAAGGGTAACATCGGAACCATCAATCAAAACATCCCCCATATCAGGAATCAATTTTCCTGAAATCATGTTCATAAGAGTTGATTTTCCCGCCCCATTGCTGCCGATAACGGTCATAAAGTCGCCTGGCTTTAATTTCAGGTCAATACGGTGCAAAGCGATTTTTTCATCAGGTGTTCCTTCATTAAACACTTTATGAATCTGATTTAATTGCAGCAAGCTGTTCACCACTTTTCCCGTAAGCATTAGATGCCTGATTTTTTTTTGCTTGCATTAGCCTCCGACGCTTTCTTTGCTTTTCCTTTTGCTGCTGAATAAGCTTTGGAAGGATAAGTGCACTAATAACGATTACTGCTGTAATCAACTTCATATCTCCTGTTTCCAGGAATTCAACCCTTAATGCCAGCGTTACAATAATCCGATATAAAATGGCTCCGCCGATTACGGCCAGGGTAGCCCTTACAATTGTTTTTGCACCAAAAATAGCTTCTCCGATAATAACGGATGCAAGACCGATAATGATCATGCCAATTCCCATGCCGACGTCACTGAACCCGTTATACTGCGCCACTAGTGCTCCCGAAAAAGCAACCAGCGCATTTGAAATGGCCAATCCAAAAATCTTAAGAAGATCTGTGTCGGCCGAAAAGCTGCGGATCATCGTTTCATTATCACCTGTCGCTCGAATCGCCAAACCGACATCTGTCTTTAAGAATAGGTCAATCAGTACTTTTACAGCAAGTGCTAGAATAAGCATCAAGATAAGAATACCCCAGGTTTTCGGTATAAAGCTCATTCCCAGTGCAGCCGTCATGCTCTGGATAGCCTGATCAACCCCAAGTCCCTGCCAGAATTCTGTAAGCTTCGTCATAGCAGTCTCCTCTGACAAAAGAGGCACATTGGACTTGCCCATTATCCGGAGATTAATAGAGTACAATGCGATCATCATTAAAATTCCTGATAAAAGCGCATTGATTTTTCCCTTTGTATGAAGCAGCCCGGTTAAGCAGCCTGCTGCAAAACCCGCCAGCATGGCTGTTATTGTAGCCAAAAACGGATTAAATCCTCCTACAATCATGACAGCTGCTACAGATGCACCTGTGACAAAGCTTCCATCAACCGTCAGGTCAGGAAAATCCAATATTCTGAATGATAGGTAAACGCCCAGCGCCATCAAGGCATATATCGCTCCCGCCTCGATGGAACCAAAGATGGCTGTTGGCATAGTAATCTTCCTTTCTATTAGAAAAGCGCAAGCGCCTTGCCCACCCCCGAAAGCACAAGACGAGCCTCACGGAAAGGCGTTCTTTGCCTTTTTGGGAGGATTGGCTTGTGACCTCGAGGGGGTAGGTGCTGGAGCTAGACAGTTCTCGATGTTCAAAGATTTTATTATCTATTAGAAAAGCTTAAGCCCTAATTATTTGCTGTTGTTACTCCACAAACTCAGCAAGGTCGTTCCATTCGTCCTTCAGTTCAATCCCCATCTCTTCAGCCGCTTTTTTATTGATAACCAGCTTTAAATTCTGAGGATATTGAACCGGAAGTTCGGATGGCTTTTTTCCTTCTTTTAAAATTTGCGCAGCCATTGCCCCTGCTTCATAACCAATATCCTCATAGTCAAACCCATAAGCTGCAAATCCTCCGCGTTTTACAGAGTCAAGCTCCCCTACGAATAAAGGTATGTCATTGTCGTTTGAAACCTGAATAACTGATTCCAAAGCAGAAACGACTGTATTATCGGTAATGATGTAGATTACATCCGCTTTGCCTACAAGTGACTCGGCCGCCTGTTTTACTTCTGATGAATTGGAAACGGTTGCTTCAGCAAGCTTCATATCTGTGCTTGACAGAGTTTCCTTCATCTTTTCAATCTGCACCTCTGAGTTTTGTTCTCCAGAATTATAGATAACGCCCACAGTGCCAGCATCAAACTGTTCATCGATAAATTTAACCATGTTTGGAATGGCATCAGGATGAGTATCGGTTGTACCTGTTATATTTCCGTCCGGAGCTTCCATAGATTTGACCAATTGAGCCCCTACTGGATCCGTTACTGAAGTAAACACAATAGGTATATCCTTTGTTGCATTAAGAGCACTCAATGCACTTGGCGTGGAATTGGCAAAAATCAAATCCACTCCGTCACCCGCAAAATTATTCGCAATCGACTGGTTGTTATTTTGGTCGCCCTGGGCGATCTGTACATCATAGCTTACTTCGAGTCCTTCCTCTTCCAATGCTTTCTTAAAGCCCTCGAGTGCGGCATCCAATGAAGGGTGTTCAACAATCTGGGTCACCCCCACCTTATATGAATCTTCTTTATTGCTATCTGAAGAGCTGCTGCCTCCATTAGTACTTTCACTGCCGCACCCGCTAAGAAGCACCGCTCCCAGAACACCTGCCGCAGCTATAGGTTTAAAAGATTTTAATTTTTCAAGCATTTTAGATGATCCCCCTCTTATTCTCTATCTCTCTTCACTTCAACACTTTTATGCTTTTATGCTTTTATTCACTAAATTATATAGTTAAGACACTCATTATTCAAGACCTTTTTTACTATTTTCTAAAAATTTAATAATTTAATAGAAAAAACACGGCAAATTCTGCCGTGTTTTTCTGCTGCCAACCTATTTCCCTTTAAAATCTGGTTTTCTTTTTTCAGCAA
Source organism: Cytobacillus sp. C11.1 (assembly GCF_058145115.1). Lineage (NCBI taxonomy): Bacteria > Bacillati > Bacillota > Bacilli > Caryophanales > Bacillaceae > Cytobacillus > Cytobacillus sp. C11.1. Next base: position 4,780,413 of record NZ_CM176935.1, read on the forward strand.
AAGCTTCTAGAGCCTCTACTCTATCTTCTGTCGGAATAATGACTTCGTAGGCTTTTCTCTCAATTTGCAACCCAGTTTGAAGGTCAACACCCATTCCCTGTTTAACTGCAAACTTTGCCTGCTGCAGTGCCAGCGGTCCGTTAGCAAGCATTCCACGTGCAAATTCAAGGCATTCATTTAACAGATTATCTCTATCCGTTACTTTTGTAAGTACTCCATACTCAAACGCTTCCTCAGAAGTAAGCCTTTTAGCCGTTAAGATTAATTCAAGCGCTTTTGCCTGGCCGATTAATCTCGGCAGCCTTTGGGTACCTCCTGCTCCCGGAATAATAGCAAGGCTAGTTTCTGTAAGCCCCATGGAAGTTCCCGAGACTGCTATACGGAAATCGCATGATAAAGCCAATTCCATTCCACCCCCAAAGGCAAATCCGTTTATTGCTGCGATTGTTGGCTGCGGGAGCTGATCGATTAAAGAGAATACCTCTCCTATTTTATAGATATTCCTGCGGACTTGTTCATCTGTTAAAGTTCTGCGCTCTTTTAAATCAGCACCAACACTAAAAGCTTTTTCACCGGCTCCTGTAAAAATAACCACACGCACGTTAGGATTGGTGCGCAATTTTTCAGCAGACTCCTGAAGCTCTGCTAATGTTTCATAATTAAAGGCATTCAGCGCATCAGGGCGGTTAATTGTTACGACCGCAATATGTTCTTTAAATTCAACTGCGATAGAACTCATATGTACATCTCTCCTCCATTTGCATTGCTACATATTTCTATTCTATAAATCTCATGAAAACCCTTTCAATTAAAAAAGAAAGGTTCTTTTCGTAAAGATTGTTGTTTTTGCATAAGAACTCTGCCCGTTGATTTCAGCATAAGGCACTCAGCGAACCACGGGGCTACCGGGAGCCTCCTCGACGCTCCCGAGTCTGCGGGTTCTCCCTTGGAAAGCTACTCCCGTAGGACGTTGAATAAGCTTCCTCGAATGGACACCTCGTCGTAAGAAAATGCGATAGTATTTTCGCGGGATTAGCGCCTTCCGCTCCAATCAACTCAGTGATTAAAATTGATTCGAAAGCACCAAACTTTGCGAAACCAGCGAAAAGAAAAAAGGGCAGACGTAGAGATGAGGTCTGCCCTTGCTTTTTATTTTGTCTGAAGTACTTGTTTCTTCAATGCTCTTCGCAATATTTTTCCAGTTGTATTTTTCGGCAGTTCTTCCAGGAATTCAATAGAGGCAGGCACTTTGTATTTAGCTAAATGTTCAGCACAGTATGCCATAAGCTGATCTTCAGTGAGCTGCGGATTTTTCGAAACAACATAGCATCTTACTGCTTCACCAAGGTTTGGATCCGGCACCCCCAATACGGCTACTTCAACAACGTCATCATGGCTGTAAAGCACCTCTTCTACCTCTCTTGGATAAACATTGTACCCTCCAACCAATATAAGATCCTTTTTGCGGTCAACGATGTAAAAATAGCCTTCTTCATCGACTTTCGCTAAATCTCCGGTATAAAGCCAGCCGTCACGGATGGCTGCGGCTGTTTCCTCTGGCTGCTTGTAATATCCCTTCATTACATTAGGCCCGCGAACAACGAGTTCTCCTACTTCTCCTACAGGAACCTCTTCTCCAAGCTCATTTACTACTTTATTTTCAACATTTACGATTGATTGGCCAATCGATCCTGCTTTCCTCGGCTTGTCGAGCGGATTGAAACAAGTAACCGGAGATGCTTCAGAAAGGCCATACCCTTCAGAAATCATAACATTGAATTTTTTCTCAAAACCGTGCAGAAGCGCAACCGGCATAGCAGCCCCCCCTGATATGCAAAGGCGTAATGACTTTAAGTCCTCCGGGTTCCCGTCCTCATGTTGAAGGAGGAAGTTGTACATAGTTGGTACTCCTGCAAAAACGGTAGGTTCAAATTTCTTGGCCAGTCTGAAGATTTCTTTAGGGCTGAACTTAGGGTCTATGAGAATAGTAGCCCCATTCATCAGCGGTGCATTTAAAGCAACCGTTAAACAAAAGACATGGAACATTGGCAAAGTGGTAATAACTCTATCCTCTTCGTTCATATGCAGATAATCACTGACATCCTTCGCATTGCTGTATAAGTTTTTGTGGGAAAGCATGGCACCTTTTGGTTTTCCTGTAGTACCTGATGTGTACAGGATTATAGCTGTTTCATCTTCCCCAAGCTCAGGCCCCTGAAATCCTAAATCACCAGAAGTTACGAGCTGTGTAAACGATTTCATTTTTGGATAAACAGATAAAGCCGTCACATCCAAGTCAGAAGCCTTTCCCTGCGGGGTTTCACAAATGATGTAATTCTCTACCTTTGGAAGAGCCTTATGCATTTTTTCAACCAGTGGCACTAATAAATCAAGTGTGACCACTGCTTTAACATCGGCATTATTGACAATATAGCCAATCTCATCCGGTGTATAAATCGGGTTAATCGGAATGACAGTAGCCCCAAGGCGCAGTGCACCATGCAGACCGATTACGAAATGAGGCGAGTTTCCCAATAATAAGGCAACATGGTCCCCCTTCTTCACTCCCAATTTTGAGAGTCCATCTGCGAATTTCGTTACAGCACCATCAAGCTCTGCATATGTACTAGATTGATCCATAAAATAATAGGCGGTTTTATTTCCCATCTTTTTCGCAGTTTCATGCAGCTGCTGAGTTAAATTCATCTTCACATCCCCTTTAGTGAATGAATAGTCATTCACTATTATTTAAAAAATTTTCTAAATTTATTATATTGAAAGAAATTTTTGTATTCAAGTAGTAAAGCAAATTGTTTACAATTTCTTTTAGCAGCTTGAATCACCTAACTGTCTAACTTTATACAAGCATAGAAAAACCGGCAGGATGCCGGTTTCTGAATTAGTACACAAGATTGATGAATTCTTCTTTTGTTACATTGCCGAAGTAATGTTTGATGTCGACTTCTTCCAGCGTTTTTTCAATTTCTGTTTTTTCATAGCGGATTCCTGTCAGCTTGTTTTCAATATCGCTTACATCGCCCACTCCAAAGAAATCGCCGTAAATTTTGCAGTCTTCAATTTTCCCTTTTGTCACATTTAGCCTGATATCAATTTGCCCAACTGGGAAGCGGTGGGAATGCTGGAGATCAAATTTAGGTGACTTACCATAATTCCATTCCCAATTTTGATATCGTTCTTTGGAGAGCTGGTGAACTTTTTCCCAATCTTCATCTGTCAGCTTGTATTCAGGGACTTCATCCAAATCTTCGAATATATTTTTAAGAAGCATTGAACGGAACTCTTCGATTGTTATTTTTTTATCCAAAAACTCCGAAATGTTAGCGACCCGGCTTCGGATGGATTTAATGCCTTTTGATTCGATTTTATCCTTTTTTACCTTTAATGCGGAAACCACGCTTTCAATTTCCGAGTCAAACAAGAGTGTGCCGTGGCTGAACATTCTGCCCTTAGTAGAAAATTGGGCGTTTCCGGAGATTTTTCTGCCTTCTGCCGTCAGGTCATTTCGTCCGCTCAGGTCGGCATTAACACCAAGTTTCTTTAGAGCATTAATAACGGGCTCGGTAAACTTTAAAAAATTGTGGAAGCTCTCGCCATCATCTTTTGTAATAAAGCTGAAGTTTAAGTTCCCTAAATCATGATACACGGCACCCCCGCCTGATAACCGCCGAACTACGTGGATTCCGTTGCTTTCTACATACTCTGTATTAATTTCCTCAATGGTATTCTGGTTTTTTCCGATGATAATAGATGGTTCATTAATGTAAAACAGCAAATAGGTTTCATTAATATCAAGGTTTTTCAGCGCATATTCCTCAATTGCAAGATTTATTCTTGGATCCGTTATCCCCTGGTTGTCTATAAATAACATACTTTTTCACTCCTTAAAAAGTGTGTGACAATTGATACTCAGCTATTGATATAGGGCCATTATATTTACTTGCGGCCTCATCCTTCAGCTTCTGAAGCTCACCATAATGAGGCAAATGAGTCAGGAGTAAATTCTTAACATTCGCTTTGCTGGCTAATGTTCCAGCATCCAAGCTTGTCATATGTCCTGCGTTTTTTCCATTTTGATGCCCATAAAAATTGCATTCGCAAACGAGCAAATCTGCTTTATCACTAAATATTTCCAATTCTTCTTTATAGGAAGTATCAGCAGTATATATTAGCGTTTTTCCACCTGCTTCAATTCTCATGGCATAGCATGGAACCGGATGATTTGTTTTTAAAAACCAAATTTTGAATGGCCCTGCTGACAGAACATCCTCAGGATTATAGGCCACTCCCTGGGTAATGGCTTTGTATGTAAGCTTGGCAAATTCCGGCTGATCCAAAGCATGTCCATAGATGGGAAGTGTGTCTGTTTTTTTGCCCAAAAATCCCTGGATCAGCCTGGCATGCTGCAGAACCCCAATATCGGCTATATGGTCTGGATGATAATGTGAAATGATCACTGCGTCCAGATCTTCCGGCTGGATAAAATTCTGCATTTTTGCCAGTACCCCGCTGCCGCAGTCAATCAGCAGATGAAATCCTTCATGCTCCAGTAAATAGCCTGAGCTTGCCCCATCAGCTTTAGGATAACCGCCCCAGCCGCCGATTACTGTTAACTTCATCACTATTCCTCCTTATTAGAAAAGCGCAAGGCGCCTGCATTTCGACGAAATGACCTCGAGCCGATGGCGCCTGGAGCTAGACAATAATCAATTTTTCAAATGTAAAATCTTTTCCAAGAGAGCGCATTGCGCCCGAGTTAGAAAATTATTAAGGTTCAGGGATCAAAGCAGGCAAAGCTTCTACGCCTAAATGAGCTCTCATTTTCCTAAGTCCAATATACTCGATTATGCCTATTTTTTCACTTTTTTAAAATTGTATTGAAACAGCCGTTGACAAAATTAATCTGTTATAATACAATATCATTAAATAATCAAACTATTTAGAACAAAAAAACAAATTATTGGGAGGCTTCAACATGATTCAAAACATTATGGAATTCTTTAGAAATTTACCGGCAAAACAATGTTCAGAGTGTGGAAAATCAATTGAAGAGCAGCATGAGTGCTACGGTAACAAATGTGATAAGTGCATGGGAATGACAGATTTATAGGTTACTATACTAAAAGCCAGCCCGGTATAGGCTGGCTTTGTTCTTGTTTTAATCCAACTGTTCTATTACAGCGGCAAATCTCCTTTTATACATAGCAGTGAAGTAGATAAATGTACCGGCAATAAACAGTGCAGTGAATAATAATAGAATCACAGCATTTTCCTGCAAAAAGTCGAAGTTGCCGCTAGAAATTACTGCTTTAAATCCAGAAACTGAATAAGTCATCGGCAAATAGGCATTAATTGGCTGTAACGCATTTGGGATGAGTTCGAGCGGGAATGTACCAGCACTGGTTGTTAATTGCAAGATTAGTATAATAATCGCTGCAAAACGGCCTGGATCTCCGAACACTGTCACCAGGAATTGAATAAGAGATATATACGTCAGACTTGTTATGATCGTGTATAAAATAAATAATGGTACACTTTGCACTTCAAGTCCAAGCCCACCTAGCAGGATTAATGCTGCAATTACAGCTTGAATGATCCCTGCTCCGCATAGGATAAGGAACTTTCCTAAAAACCAGCTCACGCCTGAACGGGGTATCTCCGCAGGCTCCCTCATTGGAAACACAATAGACAGCAATAATGCCCCTACAAATAGACCAAGAGATAAGAAATAAGGAGCAAATCCTGTACCGTAGTTTGGGACCTCATTAATTTTTTCATTATCCACTTTTACAGGTTTGGCCAGCATATTAAATGTTTCATCATTCGCATTTGCCGAAGATGACTGCTCTGCACCTTCGGCGAGTTTTCCAGCTAATTCTGAAGACCCTTCATAAATTTCAAAGTTTCCCTCAGCCATTTTAACTGCTCCGTCTTCAAGCTGCTTTGCTCCGCCTGCAAAAGCGAGGGATCCTTGGGATAATTGGGCAAGTCCACCGGATAATTCAGCCGTCCCGTCAGCTAGCTGGCCTGCACCTTCCCTTGCCTCTGCAAATTTTCGGCCGAACATATCCATGCCTGCCTGGAAGTCCTGGTGGCCTTTCACGAGCTCCTGCGAACCGGTTTCCAGCTTTGCACTACCTTCTGTCAGCTGATTTATTCCTTGCTGAAGCTGTTTTTGTCCTTCATTAAGCTGTCCTGCCTTTTGGGAAATTTCCGCTCCGCCAGCCGATATCTGGCCTGCAGACTGTGCAAGCTGTACAGAACCTGTTTTAAGCTGATCCAAAACAGCTGTCAGCTCAGCTTTTTCCGCAGAGTCTTCAGGAAGCTTTGAAATGACTGCTTGCAGGTTCTGCTCGAGCTGTGCAGCCCCTGCACTAAGATTCTGTGCTTCGAATTGCCATCGCTCCAATGAAGAAGATAGTGTTATTGCTCCATTTTGAAGCTGTTCAGTTCCGGAAATCAACCCTGGGAATTTTTCATTGATGGTGAACATCCCATCTTTCACCTGGGATATTCCCGAAGAAAGTTCTTCACTTCCCGACTCTAATTTGGTTGAAGCATCTTTCAGTTTAATTTGCCCTTCTTCAAGCTGCACCAGTCCATCAGATAGGGACCTTGCACCAGCGGCTATTTCCTGTGATCCTTCGGAAGCACTGCTGAGGCCTCCCTGAAATTTTAGTGACTTGTCTGCTAAAAGAGCTAATTTTTCTTGCAATGTAAGTGAACCGGCTTTTAACTCGGCTGCTCCTTCACTGATTTTATTCGCTCCTTCACTGGCCTGCTCCAATCCATCAGAAAGCTCTCCCATTTTTTCAAACATGGTTTCTGCATAGGTCTCTGTGACTTTTTCAGAAAGAGACTCTTTAATTTTATCAACTGCTGTACCCCCTATTTGTGCTGATAAAAAGTTATAGCTTTCATTGGGCACATAAATCAGCTTCATTTTTTGCGGCCGATCATTTAATAAGGTAGTAGCATTTTCAGAGAAGTCCTCCGGAATTTCAACAAGCATATAATACTTCTGATTTTCGAGATTTTTATAGCCTTCTTCTTTATTAACAAATTTAAAGTCAAAGTCCTTACTTTCCTTCAGCTTATCCACAAGTTCATTGCCAAGCTTCAGTTCTTTATCTTCAAAATATGCACCCGCATCTTCATTTACAATCGCAACTGGCAAATCCTCCAAATGATCATATGGATCCCAGAATGCCCAAAGAAACATGCCGCTATATAAAATTGGGATAAACAAAACGGCAATGATCGGAATTAAGAGCTTTTTATCTTTTACTACCGCTGATAACTCTTTTTTAAAAAGACTGCTTTTCATGGTGTACCCCTCCAATTAACTATTTGACTAAATTATTCATTTGGTCAATACACTCAAAAAATAGAGGATTATCTAGTTAGATAATCCCTTCATGATATATTGTTCAAAAAGCAAGGCTATTTTTTCTTTCTCCAAAGGTTTGTGGCGCTGTTCCCAATCAAAAATCAGCGCAATATAAACTTTTAACATAACAAACGCAGTCAGCTCTGGATCACACTCCCGGATTTCACCTTTTCCGATAGCCTGTGTAACCTTTTCCTTCAAGTAATTTAAAATAGCATCCTCCAATTGTCCTATAACTTCCATTACGGCAGGCGTTCCCATTTCCTTTTCTTCCTGGAAAAGCTTAATGGTAAGCTGATGTTTTAAGCGAAACTCCAATATCTTATATAGACCCCGGTGAACATTTTCATGAAAAGAAAGGGATGGATCAATTGCCTCATCAGCAGCAGCCTTCATCTCCGTAATAAGTGAATGGATAATTTCATCGAAAAGCTCTTCCTTATTTTTAAAGAAAGTATAAATTGTTCCTTTTCCCACATTCGCAAGCTTTGCAACCTGATCCATTGTTGTTGCTTTATAGCCAAACAAGGAAAAAGATTTTGTGGCTGCTTCTAGAATTTGCTGTTTCCGATCGATTGGCATTTCTTCACCTCATGTAATATGACCAAATGAACAATATGGTCACTTTGTTCAAATAGTAATTTAACATACTTCATTATAAAAAAGCAACCCATGCTGTTGCCCAATTCCAAAAGAAAAGCTGTCACGAATGGACAGCTTCTTTCTCGGTGCTATATAAATAATCTAGAACACTTTCGACTGCGGCTTCTCCCTGGTCAATACAATCAGGCACCCCTAATCCGTCATAGGAGCTACCAGCCAGAAAAACACCCGGCAACTTTTCTTTAGCCTGGTTTTTAACACTTTCAATCCGCTCTTTATGTCCCACAGTATATTGGGGCATCGAATCTTTCCACCTTGTTACGTATGCAAAATCGGGGTTCATTGTGATATTCATAGTTTTGTTTAAATCATCGAGCACAATTTTAACAATTTGATCGTCTGATAAATCCACAACGGCCTCGTCACCCGCTCTTCCTACGTAACAGCGCAGCAGCACCTTTCCTTTTGGCGTGGAATGGGGCCATTTTTTGTGTGTCCATGTACATGCTGTAATCGTGTAATCGCTATTCCTCGAGACGACAAATCCAGTACCGTCAATATCCTTTGCAATGGCTTCTTCAGGAAAAGCAAGAGCTACAGTTGCTACAGAAGTGGACGGCATTTCTTTTAATTGATCAAATAGTCCCCAGCGAGAAAATATTGAGTGTAACGTCTGGTGTGGAGCAGCCATAACAATACTATCTGCCTGCAGCTCTTCTCCCCCATTGACAGCAATTGTATATCCGCTGCCATTTTTACCGATAGATTCCACACGATATCCCTTAAGTACAGAGCCAGGCTCCAGCTTGTTTTCAATTGCATCTACAAGCGATTGCAGCCCAGATTTAAACGTGAGGAACATCCCCTCTTTTTTCTTGGGGCTTCCTGCTTTTTTCTGTTGTGATCCTGTAGCCTTTTTCATTCCCAAAATCAGGCTTCTATATTTCTGCTCCACTTGGTAAAATTGCGGAAACGTTGACATTAAGCTTAATTGGTCTATGTCTCCTGCATAAATGCCGGATAGAAGCGGCTCAATCAAGTTTTCAACTACTTCGTCCCCAAGCCTTCTGCGGAAAAATTGGCCAAGCGACTGATCCTGTGCAGGGTTGGAACGAGGAAGTACAAAGTCAGCTGCTGCTCTTGCCTTTGCAGCAGGCGAGAATAATCCGGTTGTGACAAAAGGAGCGATTTGAGTTGGAATACCCATAATAGACCCGCCCGGCATTGGATAAAGCCGCTCCCTCACAAGCACATAGGATTTTCCTGATGTATTCCTGATAAGCTCTTTCTCCATGCCAGCTTCTTTTGCAAGCCTGGATGCACTTTGCTTGCGGGCCAGAAATGAATCCGGGCCTCTTTCAATAACATAACCGTCTCTTTTTATCGTTTGAATCTTGCCGCCAAGACGATGGGAAGCTTCCACAAGCTTTACATCCAAGAGCATACCTTTCTCTTTGGCTTTTTTCTGCAAATAATACGCTGCAGTTAACCCGGTAATTCCCCCGCCGATAATAACAACCTTCTGTCTTTCTCCCTGCACGGTAAATCGCCTTCTTTACTTAATTTTTACTTGCTCCCATTCAGCAATCTAAAAATGGCATCTGACATTGCATCAATAAATTCAGGCTTGGAATTCGGCATTTCAGGACGGTAATAGCTTACACCAAGTTCATCTGTAACGACTCTGCATTCATAATCGTTGTCGTAAAGTACTTCCAAATGGTCTGAAACAAAGCCAACAGGTGTGTAGACAAATGCCTTATATCTCTTCTTCTCATATAATTCTCTCGTCAAATCCTGAACATCAGGGCCGAGCCATGGTTCAGGCGTGTTTCCTGCACTTTGCCAGCCAACAGCATAGTCGCTGACTCCAGCCTGCTCAGCAATCATATTAGCTGTTTCCTGCAGCTGATGCGGATACGGATCCCCTGATTGAAGAATCTTTTCCGGCAAGCTATGGGCAGAAACGATTAACACTGCGGAATTCTTTTCCTCGGAAGGCATCTTATCAAATGTCTCTTTCACCCGATCAGCCCAGTATTTAATGAACTTAGGCTCTTTATACCAGCTTTCAACAGACTTTATATCAGGGCCTCCGAGCTTTTCTGCTTCCTCTTTTGCTCTTCCATTATAGGACTTCACGCTAAAGGTAGAAAAGTGGGGGGCAAGGACAATGTTGACGGCCTCTTCGATCCCATCCTCATGCATTTTTTTAACTGCATCTTCCACGAAAGGCTCAATATGCTTCAAGCCAAGGTACATTTTAAATTCATATTTATCCTGAATTTCATTTAAATGCTGTTCAAGCTTTTCAGCCTGTTCTTTCGTAATTTCTGCAAGCGGGGATATTCCGCCGATCGCTTCATATCTGCTTCGCAGATCTTCTAGCATTTCTTCAGAAGGCTTTCTTCCTCTGCGAATGTGTGTATAGTAACGTTCCAGGTCTTCTTCCTTATAAGGAGTTCCATAAGCCATTACAAGTAAACCCAATGTCTTTTTACCCATGTTATCCACCTCTATTTTTTTCTGTCTCTAGTCCCTTATTGTGCCAAAAAACAGCCGGATTACCAAAACTAATGCTCATGTAAAGTGCTAATCCGGTATGCAGCTTCCTTTCCTGCAGACTGCCAGTTTCTAGTGAAAAAGGGCTACTTGCTCAGTTTTGATGAAGAGTACTCATGGATAAATGCTGTTAGCTTTCTCAATGTATCAGGGTTTACTTCAGGGAAAACCCCGTGCCCCAGATTAAAGATATAGCCTGGCTGTGCCATCCCCTGGTCCAAAATGGCTTTGGCTTTTTCCTCGATAACTTCCCAAGGAGCAAGCAATATAGCTGGATCCAAGTTTCCTTGTACAGTTTTGGTTATTCCCTTCGCTCTTGCCTCCTGAATAGGCAGGCGCCAGTCCAGCCCTACTACATCCAGCGGCAGATCATGCCACTCCATTGCCAGATGGCTTGCGCCAACACCGAACATGATAAGCGGTACATTTTCTTCCTTTAATGCAGAGAAAATACGATTCATAACCGGCTTGATAAAATAACGATAATCCTCAACATTCAATGCGCCTACCCACGAATCGAAAATCTGGATAGCTTTTGCCCCTGCATTGACTTGGGATTTTACATACGTAATCGTCATTTCTCCAAGCTTATCCATTAAAGCAAACCATGCTTTGGGTTCAGCATACATAAAAGCTTTAGTTTTGTTATAGTTTTTTGAAGGACCGCCTTCAATCATATAGCTGGCAAGAGTGAATGGAGCGCCTGCAAATCCGATTAAAGGTACAGTTAACTGCTCTTGTGTAAGAAGCTTAATGGTATCCAGTACATATGGCACGTCCTCTTCAGGATGAATTTCTCCTAACTTTTCCACGTCAGCCAGGGAACGGACCGGGTTAGAGATCACAGGGCCAATGCCTGACTTTATTTCCACGTCCACACCAATAGCAGGAAGCGGTGACATAATATCTTTATAAAGAATAGCAGCGTCATTGTTATATTGTTCAACCGGCAATCTAGTCACATAAGCACAAAGCTCAGGCTGATGTGTAATTTCAAAAAGGGAATACTTTTCTTTAATTGCTCTGTATTCAGGCTGTGAACGGCCTGCCTGGCGCATATACCATACAGGGACATGTTCAGTCTTCTCACCTTTAGCCGCCCTCAGGAATGTATCGTTAAATGATTTAGTCATTAAATTTTATCCACCTTTCAAGACTTGTCTGCATATTATTGTAATATATATGTACATAAAGTGAAACTTCAATAAGAGGGGGTTTTCCTCCTCTGATTGATAGTTGAACCAATCGGCCTTTACGGGCAGTTTGAATCCCACCTATCCTCCTGCGATTCCTCGGATTCATAAAGTGGGAGTCCAACTGCCCGTTAGACTGCGACAATTTAGAAACACGCTAGTGTCCCTTAATGAATATATCCTTTTTTCACTGTTCTTGTATAGATTTGCAGGCCAAATGTCAAAAAATTGACGTTTTTACTATTGATATAAGGGAAATAATTAGAAGATTGGAAGTTTAAAATTAAAAAATTTTTAAATTGCATTGCCCATCTGCATATAATGGGTAAAAAACATGCGAGGTGAAAGAAATGAACTTATATATGACTAGCGGAACTTATAATTATCTGAAGAAGATTGAAGACAAGCATCCAAATGAAACAATGGTAACAATGCAGAATCCTGACAATGCCGTATTAATTCACGAAACATCAGGCGCAACCCTTTTTAAAGAGCCGCGTTCCTATGAAGTAATTGATTCTTCAGGAGTCTTTGCCCCTGCAGGCTTTGCTGTCCTGAATAATATTCCTGTTACAGATGAAGGCAGGCCTCTTTTTGAGCACCGCTTTAAAAACAGGGCAGGACTAATAGAAAATGAACCAGGATTTGCAGCAATCCGGGTACTGCGGCCGCTTGAATCGAACACGTATATCATCCTGACCCTGTGGAAAGATGAGAAGTCCTTTAGAGACTGGCAGAGCTCCAAAGCATACGAAAAAGCACATGAAAATCGCGGGACTGAAAGCGGCATTGACAAGCAGCCGCAAATATTCTCAAGCCCTTCGTATGTGACAAAATATTATATCCCCAAAAAGGACAACTAACAGTGCATAAAAAAGGATGAGCTATACCCGCTCATCCTTTTTTACGCCTGCTTTTATAATTCCATTTCGGTTGGCATATACGGCTGCCTGAGTCCGGTCAGACACGCCCAATTTGCTCAAGATGTTGCTGACATGCGTTTTAACCGTTTTAATGCCAATAAATAGTTCATCACTGATTTCCTGGTTTGTCATCCCTTCTCCAATGCACATGAGAACGTCAAACTCCCGTTCAGTCAAATCATCATGCGGTTTTTTCTCCTGCGCACGGAAACGGCTAACCATCTTATTTGCTACTTTTGATTCTATAACAGGCTCCCCTTGTGCAGCTTTCTTAATGGCAGCGACCACGTCTAAGGCATTTGCTGTTTTAAGCATGTAGCTGAATGCACCCGCTTTGATGGCAGGAAAAACCTGCTCATCATCGTAGTAGCTTGTAATGATGATGATCTGCAGTCTGGGTGACTTTTTAGAATCTCCCTGGTTGCTTCAATTCCGTTTCCGTTTTCCATTAGCAGATCCATAAGGACTATTTCCGGCCTTTCTTTTAAAACCAGATGTACAGCTTCCTTTCCGCTGCAAGCTTCCCCAATAACCTTTATTCCTGCCTCAGTTGCCAAATAGGAAATAATCCCTTTTCTCACCATCTCATGATCATCAACAACAGCAACTCGAATCACCTTAACCCCTCCCCTTTGCTGGAATTCTGATATCTATATAGGTACCTTCATTCTCCTTGGAACGGATTTTAAATATACCTCCAACTTCCTCACAGCGTTCTCTCATTGTTTTCAGCCCATAGGAGGCGATCCTCTCTTTATGAGGATTAAAGCCCTTTCCGTTATCTGCAATAAAAAGATAAACAAACTCTTCTTCCTCTGTTAAGGTTACTTTGATTCTCCCTGCATCAGCATGGCGGAGAACATTTGATAACGCCTCCTGAACAATTCGAAACAAATGCTCTTCAGCTGCTTTCGAAAGATTTTCAATTTCATCAATGCTTGCCTGGAAATCAATATTAGTCTTAGCCTTTAATTCCTGAATTAACTTAATAATTCCATCACAAAGCCTGTCATCACTGAGCTGGATTGGCCTTAAGTGAAGGAGGAGTGCTCTCATTTCTCCCTGGGCTTTGGCAGCGATCTCCGATATTTCATTTAACTGCTCCCTAGCTTTGTCACTGTCGAGGTCAAAAACCCTAAGTGCAGCTGAAGACATCATGCTTAAAGCAAAAAGCTGCTGGCTTACCACATCATGGAGGTCCCTCGCCAAACGCTGTCTCTCCTCCATTACAGCGGCAGAGTGGGCTGTTTGTGCCAGTACGGATTTTTCATCAGCCAGCCTTTGCATGGAAAATACCTGCTCCTGAATATTTTCTGCCAGCTGATTAAGTTCATCTGATATTAAGCCTATTTCATCTTTTTCATATGATTCCATTATGTCTGTATATTTTCCGCTTCTTAATGTGGAAACATATAATAAAATATCCCCTAGCCGCCCTTTGATTAAGTAGCTGCCCTTTAGCCCGAAATATGCACCGGTAAGCAATAAAATGGATAATGCATACAAAAATAGCCAGAATGTGCTTTCTATAGTCAGAGGTGCATCGGGATTATAGAATAAATAAACCTGAAGACCGACAAAAAAAATCAATGAACTAATAATCGCCATCATGATAAAGCTTTGTACAAACCAATATCTGATTCCGGTTTTTTTCATGATATTACCTCTAAACTTTATCGATCCGTATGGATCCTATTTTTACTTGAACAGCTATTTTTAGCTTTCTTGATGCTTCATCATAACCTGGCGACTTATAGTGAAGGCTCCTGTTTATATCACCGGTTTTTTGGTCAAAAATCCGGATATCTCCAATATTGATTGTGGATTGAATCATTACCGGAATATTTTCAGGGATAATCATTTTTACATCTCCAATCCACCCCCGTACAATGACTGGTGTTTCCTTTTCAGGGATGAACGCCTTGCTGAAATCAATGAAATAATCGCCGATCATGGTATATAGATCCATAGGCTCCAGAGCCCAGTTTGGCTGTTTAAAGTCAACATCACCAATAGAAAATCCTCTAATATTTTTTAGCGGCTGAGGGCTTTCGGATTTTGAGATATGAATGATTTTCCTTTCGGCCTGATCTCTGCTTTTTTCATGAATGTCTGCAGGAAAATCCTGTTCGAAATGAACCTTAAAGCGATCCTTTTTCAATAAAATCGTAATTCCTATAAAAACAAGAAGCAGCGGCCAAAGCTTCCATAAGTCCATAAATCCGAACTCAATCACTTCCAGGCGATCCAGGATCAACAGAAAAGAAAAGACAGTCAGAAAAAAACCTGGAAACATTCTGCTGCAATTTTTCTTGAAGATAGCAGACAGCAGGGAATGGGCACCAAAAATAAACATAATGAAAGGATAAATTACGACAAATACCTCTTTTATTTCCAAGGAAATGACACCGATATTCATGAGGAGAAGCAAAACTCCGATTGCCGATAAGCTTACCGCGAAGAGTATTTGATTGACTGACCTGTATCTCACTGGCGTTCCCTTCCTTCTATTCTCCTATTCTAATATTCGCTGAAACCTATATTATTTCCTCTCAAACTGTTACTACTTTATTATTCTATCAATCATCCAGTTCATTGAAACATTCCCCGGGGTGTTTCTGCCTCCGCCTCCAGACTGATTCAATACATATCACAACTTTCCCTTTCCATCATATTCTGTATTACATTCCGAACCGGGTGATTCGCCCAGAGCGGCGCTTCTCTCAAGGAATTATGGAAGGAGGAAAAAAGGATGGGAGTAGAATTAACAGCTATTCATTGGATATACGTTCTTTTCATTCTGTTTATCATTGGCTTCATGGTCATGAGAAGAGACACAACACTCGTTTGTATTGCAGGGATCTTTTTAATTGCCATCACAGCAACAGGCTCTTTAAGCAGTTCGGTCAGCAGTATTTTTACAAGTTTCATATTTGCCATTACAGAACTTCTTTCTACTATACTGGTCATTTCAGTTATAGTGGCAATGAGCCGGACGCTGACCACAACCGGCATCAATGATGTAATGATTTCACCTTTTGCCAGGTTTATCAGGACACCTTCACTGGCCTATTGGACAATAGGAATCCTTATGATGGTTATTTCATGGTTTTTTTGGCCATCACCTGCCGTGGCGCTAATGGGAGCAGTTCTCCTTCCTGTAGCGATTCGGGTAGGACTGCCTGCACTTGGAGTCGCAATGGCTATGAACCTATTTGGACACGGGATTGCTCTATCGGGCGATTTCATTATCCAGGCTGCTCCGAAGCTAACTGCAGATGCAGCCGGACTGCCTGTGGGGGATGTTATTTCAGCGAGTATTCCGCTTGTAATCGTCATGGGGGCTGTTACGACGATTACAGCTTTCTATTTAATTAAGAGAGATATGAAAAGCGGGAAATTGACAGCTGCTACTGGCCTAACCAAAGACTCACCAAACGAGCTTCAGACAGACGTCAGCCAAAAACAATTGCTTTCTCTTATTCAGAAACGGATTTTTGCCATATTAATTCCTATTTTATTTGCGGCAGACTTGGCAGCCATGTTTGTACTGGACCTGCAAGGCGGAGATGCAACAGCTTTAATAGGGGGGACTTCAATCTTTATCCTGCTAATCATTACACTTGCAGCCCATAGAAATAAAGGGCTCGAAAAAACAACAAGTTACTTAATCGAAGGCTTTCAGTTTGGATTCAGGGTATTTGGCCCCGTCATTCCAATTGCAGCTTTTTTCTATTTAGGGGATTCAGGATTTACTCAAATGATTGGAGATCATCTGCCAAAAGGCTCTCACGGAATCGTCAATGATCTGGGTGTCGGGCTTGCATCTGTAGTACCATTAAGCAAGGAAGTCGGTGCGATCACCTTGACAGCAGTTGGTGCCATTACCGGCCTTGATGGATCTGGTTTCTCTGGCATTTCGCTTGCAGGTTCCATCGCCAATCTATTTGCAACTGCCATTGGCACTGGCGCAGCCACACTAACCGCTCTCGGCCAGGTAGCCGCAATTTGGGTCGGCGGAGGTACACTAAAACACACAATAGACATTTTATTTCCCTACTAACCTATCCTTATTTTCACACCGTGACTTATATCCTTTTTATTCTCGTATGTTAATGATTTTAGACTGTTTACAAATCCAGAAAATGATTCTGCCTGGAACACCTTAAATGGGTATTCAGCATCCAGTGCATACCTTTGCTCAGACAAAATCAATACATGTGGAAAGGGAGCTGCCATAAATCCACTATGAAAGAGATCAATATACCTTTCCATTTTTTCCTCCATTTGCTTTTGTGAGTATATACTGTTTTGTACTTCAATAAAAAATGGAGTCTGCCGGAAGTACATATATACATCAGATTCCACTCCACCTTTCTTTCCATACTTGGGCTCCACCAGGAATGATTCTATCTTGCCGTGCTGCCGAATCTCTTTATAAGTATTTAGGATAGCCAGGAAATGGCCTATCTTCTGAGAGTTCTTTTTTATTTGCACCTCAGAGCCAAAATATAGATAAGGAGTGTATTTTGTTGAGCGTTGGATTTGACCATCCCGCAGAAGTCTTAACAGGACATTATTAGCTGCTAAATGCGGCCTTTTAAGATTAGAGAAATGAAGCTCAGCTATTGAATCCCTATCCATTACTCTGAAACGTGCCAGGTTCTTTATGATGGCTTTATCTCGATTAGTTAACATCATTAAACACATCCTTTTCAGTGATTTGTGGAGGATCCCTCTTTGACCTCTTTTACAGGACCCTTAGCTACCATAAAAGGATTAAGCAATTTTTTTGCATTTTCCATAGTGAGATATGGCGCCTGGATCTCATATAATTTGTCACTATTCATAATGAACCTGCCACTGGTTTCAATCTTATGTGCATTAGGTGTATTAACTATTTTAGATTCCATGGCATCCCTTAATTTAAAACCCATGCTTACGGTCAAATTAGCGCGTATTGTCGTATCGAGCACCTTTGCATTAGGGCGTTGCATTGAGAGGATAAGAATCACGCCAAGAGTTCTCCCAATCGCTGCTATTTCCGTTAAAATATCCATGATCTTTTCATCTTTCCTCAGCATTACAAATTCATCGATACATACAACCAAGTATGGCCGTTTGTGTTCAGCCGGCAGTTCATCCACATGACTGACTTCAAATGTCTCTGTTAGATCACTTCGTTCATCCAGCTCCTTTTTGATATGGAATAGCATCTTTTGAATATCTCGGGGACTGCTGTGAACGGATTGCACATGCTCAACCTTCCGGAATATGTGAAACTCTGATTTCTTACAGTCGCCTAAATACAATTCCAATTCTTCTGGACGCTTACTAAGGATCATTGTGGTTAATATGGACCGTAGCTGAGTGGATTTCCCTGATCCGGTTTCCCCTGCGATTAAGATGTGTGGTTGTTTCAATAAATCAAAGGCCACATACTCCCCTTGCCGGTTCTTTCCACAGATGACTCCCAGTTGAAAAGAATCTATGGTTTCTTTAATGTCTTTATAGATGTAAATCAATTCAGAAGACGTTGAGGCGTTATAGATCTTAAGTAAAAACTTTTTATATTCGCCTTCAAGTTCTATCCCATTTCCAAAATGCTGCTGGAAGGCAAAGAAATTCTTTTCTAAAAGTTCCGGGTTTAATCCGTTGGGTAAAGTGAATGTGATGGTAGTGGATTCTTTGGCAAGGTCTACTGAGTGGATTTTTGGGAAGATTAGTCGTTCATTATCCTCTGTCTTATAGGTTAAGTGGATTTTCCCGGATTTAAAGGCATCAATAAGTTTCTTTCTCACTTTGAGTTTTTCCCATTCGCTTTTAAATTTCATCTTAACCACCCCAAAATAGCGTTTGTTTCAAGAAAATACACGCCAGCTACAATTCCAGCTATTGGCAGTAAGATTTTAAGTGTATTCCCCAAGGCATGATAACCAAAAGATTCAAGTGTTTTCTCCAGACAGGTCACTGCAATAGTGGCTGCACCTGCAATAAAGAACATCGGTTCAAATAACATCATTTTTTCCTCCTAAAAGTTTTTTGAAAATTCACGAACCCCCTCGCGCTCCCCCTTCAGGTCTTCTGGCTTCGCCTCCCTCTTAACAGATTTTCTTTTTGCTGTTCTTTTAGCCTTTTTCGTTGTACAAATGCATTAGATATACATGGATGAATCTGTGTAGAAAACAAATATCAAATGCTGCAGCATTCTTTTAGAAATTCATATTCTACTGTGTAGTTACCGTGTATAGTTCATTGTATGGGCAAACAACTAGAAACTTGCCTGTCTATCCTAAATTTCTTTGTAATTATCACAAGTAATTTATGAAAGGATTCAATTAGCTTGTATCGAATACATATAATGGGTGATAAATATGGTAATCGTCTTAATAGGTTCATGGATTAAACAATCTCCTTACAACCGGCCAGAGATCTGTAAGATATTCGGTATATCTCAGAACACATTATCGAATTGGTGCACTGGCAAAACATACCCATCGATTCCACAAGCATTGAAACTTGCAGCATTACTAAACGTAAAGGTAGATGACCTATATAAATTACAGGAGGATGAAAAAATAAGATGAAAAATTTTGAATACAAAACTGTTTCTTTTGGAAAAGCAGGGGGTTTATTTAAATCAAAAGATAAGAGTTCGCCAGACGAAGAATTAAATAAATTAGGGCAAGAGGGCTGGGAATGTGTTAGTGTATATTCCCAAGTAATTGGAGGTTCTGCAACCGAAGTAAATTACTTATTCAAGAGGGAAACTGAATAAAAAATTAAACCGTCTCAATTAAGAGGCGGTTTTATTATGCGCAGCGTTCTTGGCTGTGTTGGCTCCCAGCTGATATATCCTTTATCCTTTAATTTATGAAGAAGGCCCCTCACTGTGGATGGTGATTTCAATCCTAACATTGCAGCTATATCACGATATGCTGGCGGGTAATTATGTGCATTCACATATTGATTTATCACTCCTAAAGTTTCTTTTTGTCTCCTGGTTAAATCACGCATAATTAACCCCTCTTTTTCTACGTTGTTTGGCTGCAGATAAGATGTTTGCTCGTTTAAACAATCTAAGCTGCTGTTTACCAATATCAAATGTCAGGATGCCTTCCACAGTTATTTTTCTAATAATTACTGACCTATGTGTGAGTTCTCCAGCATCATTTATATAGATTAAATCAATCGGTAATTTACTTTCCATTGAGTATTTAAACAAGCAATTCATCATTTCCAGCTCCTTTTGACATAATAATATACGAACAATAGTTCGACTTCAAGTTGATTTCCGAACGAATGTTTGTATAATTTATAGTATAAGGAGCTGACAGGAAATGATTCGTGATCGCGGAAAAATGAAATGGCAAGGCGCATTCTTTATGCCTGAGCATTTAAAATTGCTAAAACAAATAACCTATGATGAAAATAAACAAAAGAAGCCGCAGCTGGATGAACAGGAACTTGAGGAGATTGGATTTGTTGTTATGGACTCACTGAACTATACCATTCCCATTAAGGTAACGATCTGGCAGGATGGTTTTTTCCAGGCTATAACCGGAATAGTTGATAAAGTGGATATGCTAATGAAATACATCCTTTTTAATTCTGAGGAAGGGAAAAGAAAAATCATGATTGAAGAAATCACGGCTGTTGAGAGGGTTTAATTATGACAAGGATTCCAGAGAAAGACCGCGATATTATAGAACAAGCAATTTATCTTCCTATGCTGCTAACCATTCTTGAACGTGATCGAATCATTATCGATAAAGCAGGCTTTAAACTTAAGGAACCTTATCTGCACTTAATTGAGGAAACCATTAAGGCTGTTCAGAGGGATTTAAAAGAAACAAGGAATGCTATAAGGCAGGGCCAGATGAAGGTTGAGCAGATTGCCCGCGATGATGCTTTTACAATGTTTTTATTCATCTACAAAGGGTTTGAAGAACAGCACAACTACTTTAACCCACGGATCCGGAATAAAGTGCAGGAGTTAATGGAGTACTATCTTTATAAGCGATATAAATCAAAAGAAAAAGCCAATAATTAAATCGACTTTTTCATTCCACAATTACTACACTCTCTAAGGAATTCACCATCGCCAACTTTGGATTTAAAATGTGAGTTTCCGCAATTGTCACAGCGCCCAGCTTGCTTATCAGGTAATTCATTATAGGTATAGATTTTATTTAGTTCAATATTATCGTAATCGTATTCCATGTTGTCACCCCAGAAGATAATATATCAAACATTGCAGGATAAATGAAGGCTGTTTATTATTCACAAATTAGACACAAGGACTTTTCTCCTATTAGCTGAATTATTTAGCTGAAGGGAGGGATAAAATTGAAGACCAAAAATAATATAAATCCACATTGTCATGTTTGTATGGAAGAATTTAAGATGGGCGTAGATGTAGTAATGGATGGTACCTTTAAGGGGATCATACATGCAGATTGTAACTATCTGCCGCCAGGTGAGATTGAAGATCGAGGGAAATTTGAGGATATTGTCATGAGGAACCAAAGGTGGTTTAGCCAATTTAATCATGTAATAATGCACTGAAATTAACGCCCCTCTCGATTGAGAAGGGCATTTAATTTCTCATTAAACTAAGTTTATTAAGATTGATTTTTGAGCACCTTGAACTAATATTTTATTATTGTTTATATGAGGTGATAATTATGACATTAATTTCGGCGGTTGTTACAAGCTCTATCCTTACTAATGATACGGTTTACTTAGCTTGTGATAGTAGGGTTAATTTTGCTTCAGATGATGGAAAACCTACTTCTTATACAGATCAGGCAAATAAAGTAGTAATTGTAAATGACTTTTTGGTAATTGCATATGCAGGAGATTACTATAAAGCTAATTTAGCTATTGAAGCATTTAATAAAAATAATATAGACACCAATAAAAATATCTTTAATGTTGCACTAGATATCAGTAACAAGTTACAGGAGAATTTTAACGGCAAGGATACTTCTTTCTTGATTTTTATTAAAAAAGGGAAATGGAATGTATATGAAGTTGATTCTAATACGTTTATTCCCCAACCTAAGTCGGTCGGTCTTCATTTGATAGGAATGGGGGAAGAAGAACAGGATGAATTTCGAAAAGCCCATGACCAAGCGCGGAAAGAAATTGATCCTCCAACAATAGATGGACTTTATACAATTCCTTTACTAAGTGCATTTCAGCGATGTTTTAACCAAGACGTAAATGGTATAGTGAGCTTTTTTATATTAAACAAATTTGGTATTTCAAGACTGGGTATAGGTGCTAACAATGATGGTGAAAATTGGATTCTCTATATTCCGGAAAAAAATGTTACAACTAGGTTCGTTAATGGCAATCCTTTTGGTTCAATAAGCACAAATTTCAAAGAAATAAAAACGGGCGGTGATAAATACCTTAATGATTTGCGTCAATTTTTACAAAAGAAAAAAGATAAAGTGCTATAAATTAGAAAAAACTGGTGATTTTGTACGATAAACAGCATATGAGATAGCCCCTCTCATTGAGAAGGGCTATTCTTTATTACTTTCTCTTTAGTTTACTCAGTAATTCTTTTACTTTTTGTCGATATTCCATGGTTTCTTCTTCTAAAAACTGTACCTTTAGAACTTGTTGATTTTCATCAAAGGTAACTAAAAGAATATCGCCTTCATGAAATTTCTTTCCAAGTTTACTCTTAGGAATAACCTTTTCTACAGATTCATCATCTCTTAACAATAAGACTGCTAAATCTCCTTCAAAACGGTCAAGAGTATACTTACTTGATTTCACTTACCTTCACACCTTCTGCATTATATAGCTCCGCTGCATCTCCACTATTGTTCCATATATATGACCCGGTCCACTTTAAATAAGACGGTGGCTGATCCTTTGCATTTGTTCCAGATGTAACATACACTGTGGCTCCTGCCCTTAAGGTATACCCATCAGGGAAATGATATGTTTGGTTTCCTTCAACACTGACAAGTTTCCACCCTGTCATTGGCACATCGACAGTATCATTATTATTAATCGTAACAATCTCATTATCTAAATCTACATCAACAAGGCTAACATTCGCAGGTGGATCCTGCGGGTCACCTGGATTAGAATCCGATGTACCATGTACTTCAAAGGTATTTCCATCGGTATCAACAACGATATGGCTGGAAGTAGCTGTTGAGTAAACTTGAGATCCGACAGATAATAATCTATCGACTACTACAGAATAAGGATGACCATATTGATTTCCTTCACCATAAGAGAGTATCGAGGCTTCAGGTGATACTTCCTGCAGGAATGACAGGGATGAAGAAGTATCCGAACCATGATGGCCTACTTTAAGCAACTCTGCCTCTACATTATATTTTTCGACCATTTCTTGTTCTGCCTGAATATCTGCGTCACCTGTAAGCAAAAAGTCAATGTCGTTATAGGAGACTTTTAATACAACCGAACCTTCGTTACTGTCTTCCCCTTCATCATAGGTATTTAAAACCTGTATTTTCAAGGAAGAATCCAGCTCGATAAACTCTCCATCATTGGCTACTTTAAAAGGGATATTTTTCTCATCGATTAATGATAAATACTCCAAATAAGTTTGTGAGGTGTGAGAAGCACCACTATCCAAAACTTCCTTTACCGGCAGCATCTTAAGAACATCGACTAGTCCTCCAATGTGGTCCGCATCAGGATGAGTTGCAACCAGGAGATCAACCTGCGACACACCTGCTTCCATAAGGTAAAGAGGCACTCGAAGGTCACTAGATTTTTTTCCTCCGTCTATTAAAATATTCTTACCATTTGGAGTTTTGATTAAAATACTGTCACCCTGACCAACATCAATAAAATGAGTTTCCATTTCAGGGCTAGGGAGCGTTACTTTAAACTGGTCATCTAATGCTCTGGCAAGGAACGCTGAAAAACCAGACCTTTGTAAACTTGTATCTGGCCTAAACGTTCCGTCTGGGTATCCGGCTGTAATTCCATCAGCTATAATTCTCTTTATGTAAACATAAGCAGACATATTAGGTGTCACATCTGAAAAATCAGACTCTGCTTCTTCTACAAGATTAAATGCCCTAGCTAGGAAGATTGCCATTTGTCCGCGAGTGACGGGATTATCCGGTCTAAATGTGTTGTCTGGAAAACCAGAAATGATCCCCATTTGTACTGCTTTATCAATGTAACCAGAAGCAGTAACACCGGCTTTAACATCTTTAAATTTCGTATCCCTCGGTTCTTCATTTAGACCTAAAGCTCGGCCTATCATGATTGCAGCCTGGGCTCTTGTAACTGTAATATCAGGCCTAAATGTATTATCATGAAATCCACTTATAATTGATTTGTCAGTTAAATAAGTGATCTCCTGATAAAAACGGTGTTCAGAATTTAAATCTTTAAAGCCCTGTGCGCTGGCTGTTTGAAATACTCCAGTCAACAGCAAGATTGTAGCAAAAAACACACTAAATATTTTCCTCAATATGTTCCCCCTCCTTTATTTTTCCATTCAATTATAAAGGAGGAAAAATTTGTTTTCTACCAATTTACAAAAATAGTTATTTATTTTCCAAACTACTTACAATTAAAAAATAAAATACTCAATCCTTCGGTATGCCTTGAATATACCCTCGTTCCACTGCAACATACAGCAAACCAACTGCATCGGGTATAGTCATATCACCTTTTAAAAACTTTTCCCTCCACACTTTTGCAAGTGCAGGATCCTTTTGTTCAAAACGCTTTAAAACAACTGCTACTGAATTATTAATGGCTGCACTGGTAGGTCTAAAAGGTTGAGCCATAATATCTTCCACCTCCTCTTTCACTCTAGCTGATGTTATCTTTAGTTTTAATCCAAATGCTTTAACTATCCCATTTACATGCCCGCGAGCAATCCTATCAATATATGCTGATTGTTTTAACTTAGCTGCATCATTAGGGTTATCGATAAAGCCATTCTCCGTTAATATAGCTGGCATATCGCTTTCCCTGAGCATGTGCAAATTACCTTGTTTCTTTCCACGGTCCTCAAAATCCACTTGTTTCATAATTTCTTCGTGGATAACATTCTGATGAGCAGTCGTCGCACCACCATTGCCAGGATAGATAAAATCCTCATATCCATTCGATTTACCATTGAAGGCATTGATATGGACCGATAACAGGAAATCAGCTGCCCATTCATTTGCCATATCCGTCCGCTGATTAAGTGTTAGTGTTTTATCAGTCTTCCTGGTGAGTTTAACAAGAACATTTTCATATTCTAAAAGCATGGCGTCGATTCGCTTGGAGATTTTGAGTGTCAATACTTTTTCAAGGAGTCCATTTCCTACCGCACCCGGATCAATACCACCATGCCCGGGATCAACCATTACTTTAAGCAATTAAAACCTCTCCTTCCATAAGAAAAACCGCCCAGATGGGCAGCTCACTTAGTAGTACCTGGTCTATTGACACCTAATTCAAAGAGACCCGTTGCAGCTAAGCCGGCAAACGCCCCTGCCCACAACCTGAGAATAAGTTCGAGGTCTGTAAAAGGAGATGCAGCTGCACCGATTAACAAACCGACAACTAAAGCAATCAAAGGCAAAAGATTCTTTGGAATATCAAATGTTCGTTTAACTAATTCCACAAATGCCAGAACGATGGGTAAAATAATTGTTGCTAAAATTATTACTGTTTCCATTTCATATCACTCCTAAGGTTTTTTTACGAATGCTTCAAACAATAAATAAAGCAGGCCTCCGGAGCCCGCTAAAATGCCTGCCATTTTCCAAAATTGTTCCTGAGCAAAGGATTTACTTTTGAGCACATGATCCAGAAGCTTTTGGGTCATTTCCTGCTGCTTACCCGATTCTTTCAAAACTGTATTTTCTGTTTCTGATAACTTCCTGCTTATTTCGGAGTTTATTTTTTCTTGTTGGATTCTATAAGCCTCCAGGCTTTGAATCCTTTCCTCATGGTTGTCTAATCTTTGTGGCACATCCATCTCCTCCAATGTCCATTGCCCCCCTTTTGCACTTTCTCCGTATGTTTTTAGACATAAAAAAAACACCTGATATGGTGTTTTGCTTTTTATTAAATTTCAACAATTAAATCTTGATGTCCGTCATTAATCAGTACTTCATCAATATCTGGTTTAAACTGAGGATACAGGGTTATTACTGCTTTATAATCCAATTTACCAGCTTCAATTCTCATTGCTAAATATCCTGCCATTTTATAGTCCTCCATTCATAATTAGAAAATCTAATGCTTCCTGTGTTGCTTTCAACTCAGCTTTTAAAGCAGCCATTTCTTCTTCTTGAGTAGGTAGAATATCTACGTATTCATAGAAAAGTTCAGTCCCACTCCACTTTAGAACAGCACTTTTACCGCTTATAACTTCTGGCTCAGGAATGCTTTCCGCAAAAAAACCACCAGCTTCAAGTTCAGCTTTTGTTTTTCCCATTCCTAATTTTTCGTCAAAGGGAAAATAATGTTGAAAAGTTACCTGACTATTTTCGCCAACTTGAATATAAATCATAGTATCCACCTCATTTTATAGAGTCATAAGTATGCCATATAGCGATAAAGGAATCGGTAAAAAATCCGTCTGGATTTAACGGTAGGTTTTTAGCAATACTACCATCACTTTTATTTACCACTTTTATGGCTTTTTCAATTCCATCAGTTGAAGTCTGTGGTTCGATAAAATAATACACATAATTTAGATCATGTGTTGTGAAGAATTTATTGTTAGTTTGGCCTGTTTCTGTTGAGTCAATTGATTTAGTCCAAACAATTGTTTTATTTACTAAATCAATCTTATAGAGGTAATAAGAAGACAAAGGGTTCCCAAAGTTGGAGTAACCTGAAACATAGGCGTAATCATCTTCAACAGTGAAAGTAATATCTCTTCCAGTTGATGCATTTACACTTGCTATAGTAGTATAGGCAGCTAGGTTGTTATTGCTGACATACCTTAATGTCCCCTCTATCACAAAGTAAATTTTATTACTTTTCGAAAGTGCAACTTTACTGTAAGATGCTGAATCGCTAAATGTTGAAATAGCAGTTAAAGCTGTAGAAACTGTTTTGACTCTTATCATCAATGTTCCTGAATATCCAGACCAGGTTAGGATAACTAAATCATAGCGATCATCAACTACAGGCTTATTGCAAACACGAGAATTACCATATGAAACTTCATTAATAAACGAAAAGTTATAGTCATAGCGTTTTAATCTGAAATTTGTACTATCCGCAACATATATCCATTTATTTTTGGGCGAACAAGCAATCTTATCACCAGTGGTAAATGACTGCTTCCAAATAAGCGAGCCTGTTTTAAGCCCCAGGCAATACACATGCTGATCTGTTACGAAAAACATTAGATTATTCTTTAAATCAAAACAGAAATCTTTAATTGGTCTGGCGTTAGCCTCTGCATAACTCCACCGCATTGATTCATTGACCCTATAGGATGTTTGTGTTTTATTGTACTGTGTAAACAGTCCCATAATTTCTTGTTTAAGTCCTATGTTATGGGCCATTAATCGGTCAGATGGAAGTAACGAATTAAAGTGTTCTGGAATATGAGGCATTACTGCTTCACCTCGTTTTGAATGTTCCCATTAGCATCGTAGATTAGGGTGAAGGTCTCCGTTTTAATGATCGTTAACCCATCGGTAGCATAATAGTCTATTGTTTGTTTTGTGTAATTGGTGTTAACGACATCAGACAATACACTTTTTTTATACAGTGTGCCATTTGACCGCTTCCATTCAACTGTAGTGTAAACATTATTTGTTCCATCCAGGTTAGAACGATAAATATTCAATGGACGTTTTAATTCATCTAACACTGACTCTAGGTTGCTAGAATCAAAGTTATTGTTGGGATCGTTGACGATTACAGCAGCCGCATCAACGTTCTGCATTGCGAATAGATTATTAACTGTTCCACATAAGGCCGAATTCCCACGGGTATCAGTTATATTCGATTGAACTATTGCTGTAACCCCGACTCCAATATAAACATCTGCAATTCCTAATTCATAGATATCCGCATCCCGCTGCAGTTCTGGTGCAACCGGAGATGAAGCAGGTACCCCTTTTTTCACCACAGCTCTTATCATTCTGTCCTGATAATTCAGCTGGATCACAATGCGATCAATACGATTTAAGACACCATCCGCTATATCGTGATTTACAATAAGATCAGATGTATTTTCGTACATATATCCATTGATATAGGCCACACCGTTTTTTAAGATTGTGGACATCCCCTCATTTTCTACCAGTTTCAAACTGGTTTCCGTTTCAGGAAAATACCCGTTTTTAATAAACTTGTTAAAGTATCTGGCAAAGTCTTCAGCTTTATATCGCCTATCGCCAACACCATTTACCTGGACACTATTAAAAAAAGAGGATTGTTCTGCCATTACTTTTTCACCGCCTTTTTCACTTTCTCAATGAAACTAGGAATGTTGCTGCCAAAGTTCAACTGCATCGAAAATCCTTGCTTATTCTCTTTTTCCACTACCGAGATGATCCGGGTGTGGAGGATAATTCCTAATTCATCATTACGGACGCTAACCTTATCCCCCATGAAGTAATCTTCACCGTGAATAAAATTTGCCTCTCCATCCACATCACTTTCAAAAGTTCGAATGGTGCCATTTTCCGAAAGAGTATTTTTCCCCTTCTCCTCTAAAAGCTTCTGATATTCTGCATCCGTTAATGTAATACTCTGGCCATTATCATTGGTGTATGATTTTTTGACATCTGTGGCTTCAACAAGAATCTCTTTCCGATCAAATCCAGATAGGTTATCATTCACTGTAATACTAGTTTGACCGGTCTCAGATTCTTCCCCAAGTACAAGTGCCGTCGTTTTAAAATCCCCGACACTCTCCGAATAATGTTGTTTTAGGACATTATCAAATTCCTTGGAGAAAATAACATTAGGATTTATAGTTTCCTCAGTGGATCTGTCTGCGCCCTGCCAAACGTCAAAAACAAATTTCTTGTTTTGATGATCCAGTAATATATCAAAGGAAACATCATGCTTTTTGCAAAGTTCATATAGGTAATCACATAAAGGACTGTTTACAGCACCTTCAGTGGTCTCTATCGGAATACCCCTACTTGCGGATATTGCCAAATTAGGAATAATCCTATTCGGATTTGAGGGGGCAACTGCATTTACCTGGACGAATGACTTCATGACATTCTCAATGGTTCCTGTGAATTCCTGCTGGCCAAGTACCAGCCGATCATTAAGTAGGAAATTTAAGGACGGAGCAATGATCTGTAGCTCTGTTGATTTTTCATCCCGGTACTCTCTTGTTTTTATTAGGTATCCTTTTGATAAATCAGTTGTTTTGGTTATGATTCTGTCTGGCAGCAACAATTCCATTGCTCCGCTTGATCCATCCACAGTCATATAGAGGACGCTAAGGGAGTCATAGCTCAGCTGGATTTCCACTTCTTTAAAATCATCGATAATCCCTAAACGATTAAGGTTCAAATCAAAAATATAAAACTCCATGCTACACCCCCAGCAATCTTGGTGTGAATGTCATCGAAACTTCCAAATTATCAATTCCCTCCTCCGCATCATAACGGAAAAGGTTATCTCCAATGTCCAGCTGCAGGAACACGCTTGTTAAGTCCAGAGCGTTAAACAAGTCGATCTCCTGTCCATTCCTGAATAACTTAACCCTTTTTCTCCGCTTATAAGTGGAAATCTCAATTATATCTCCCGCTTGCATAGTTGTATTAATCTTTAAAGAATCATAGGTATTAACATTGATAAGGAAAGGATTAAGGAGAGTTCCAAGCGCTTTAAATCTGATGATCATCCCTGTGCTTTCCTGACCTTCATTTAGCACATTTACTATTAACGATTGTGAACGGTACCCCATTTCGATTCCGGTATCTTCAGGTATTTCTAAAGGGAATTCAAATGCGCCTTGCCATAAAGCGATATCTACCTTTTCTGCGTGTTTAGCATAAAAGAATGGATCATTGGCGGAGAACTGTAATAAACCCTTGAGCCAATTCTGGTTATCATTTTCAAAACCAGTAAGAAATGAAGGAGCTCCCTCCAGGTTCGCATTAAGATAATACTCTTCGCCTGCCTTTGTCTGAATATCTATCCGAAAAGGATTAGCCTTTGGATTAAACACCCTGTATGCCTGATTCCTTTTTTCCTCAATCCACCAGGCATCTGAGACGCTTTTATATATAAAAAACGGGACCTCAAAGTCCTTATTATTTAAGACTGTATTTTGATAATTGGAACCAACACTGGTGCTCTCTGAATAGTTAACTGATGCCGTCAAGCCACTTAAAGCAAAGTCCTCAGATAAACGAAAATGGCGACCGAATGTAATCGAATCGCCACGACTGTTGGTAATTGTCATATTATTAATTATCATTCGATCACCATCCTTTAGAATTCATATGCCATTCTCCTTAGCATTCTTTCTGTGCTTCTTGTACTGTCTGTAGTGGTGCTGATGTGGATGGTATTATACATTTTCTTGGATTGATCAATGGTACTTGTTACAGAAGAGCCGTTCCCTGATCCACCCATCATTCTTTGAGCACTATTTGAAATGCTGCCATAAACATTTTCCACAGCTTTATTTAGCTTTGTAGAAGTTGCCTGAATACCTTGGATTAGTCCCTCATTCAGATTGATGCCGTAACCTCTGAATACTCTTGAAGGAGAATTAATATCAAACAATCCAGTGAATTTATCCTTAATATTGTTAGCAATTTCAGCAATTTTTGTATAAACAGCTGATGCTTTGCTTCCTACACCATCAATTAAGCCTTGAATGATGTCTTTACCTATTTGGAGTAAATCGATATCCTCAAATTTATTGATGATCGGATCTACAACATCTTTTGTGATTGTAGTAAGCAAGGTGAAAACAATTGAAATGATACCATCGATCAATGCAAGCAAAATGTCTTTTCCTGCACTAAGAATTGTGGGTAGATTATCAATAATTGCCTTAGCTATTTGAATGACCAAATTTATTGCTGTTTGGATTAATGTTGGTAAAATCTTTATGATCCCATCAATTAAAGCTTCTAGGACCTGAACACCAGCAGATATGATTTTTGGTAAATTTTCGGCTAGGGTTTTAACAATTGTAACAATCAAATTAATCGCAGTTTTGATCAAAGAAGGAAGAATACTTGCTATTCCCTTTATCAAGGCGGTTAATATTTCAACCCCAGCAGAAATTATTTTAGGTAATCTTCAATCAAGGTTTTCACAATTGAAGTTATGAGAAGAAGCGCCGCGCCAATCAATAGTGGCAGAATGGATGTTATACCTTCTATAACCGCATTTAATATGCCTATTCCCGCCTCAATTACCTGTGGCAAAGATTGGGCTATGGTAGTTACTAATGAAGTTATAATCTGAATAGATAACTCGATGATAAGGGGTAAAGCTTCACCAATCCCCTGAATTAACGATAGAATCAAGCTTACTCCTGCTTCTATTACAGATGGTAGCGCACTGATAATCCCTTCAATTAAATTTAGTACAATAGTTAATCCAGCTCCGATAAGTTGTGGAAGGCCGACTTCTAAAAATTCAATAATACTTGCAACTACACCATTTATAGTTTCGATTAATACACCTTTATTACTTTCCATCCCCTCAGCAATTGCAGGAAGGAAGCGCGATGCTGAAATGATTAGACCAGGTATACCACCAACCATAATACCGATTAATGTGGGAAGAATCATTTTGAAAAACTCACCTAGTTGAGCAAAATCTCCATTCAATATTGCCATAATGGATGAGCCTAAATTACTAAACGAAGAAATTACCATATCCACTATTGGCCCCGCAAAATTACTTACAGCAACACTAACTTGGGCGAATGTTTCTTGTATAGAGCTTAAGGCATCATAAATAGTGGTTTTTATACTACCAAACGCAGTGGATGCAGTTTTTTCTATGGTTTTCCAGTTTTGATATAGAGCTACCCCTGCAGCTATAAGAGCAGGAATTCCAACTGCTATTCCTGCAATTATTCCTATTAATGGAGCCATTCCTATACCTAGGGAAGCTACTCCAGCTTGTAGAGTAAATATTATGGGAGCCAAAGCCATTATAGCTCCTATTACTATCCCTAATCCTGTAGCAACAGATGCTATCGTTGCTGCTAATTTAGGATTTTCAGAAATCCACCCTGCAATTTTAGAAATAATATCAGCAATTATTGCTAATGTAGGTTCTGCTGCAGTTTTAACATCCTGCATTGCTTGGGCAAATTTTACTGCTGGGTCACTTTTTACACCTTCTGTAGATTTAGCAAGATCATTAATACCTTCTCCCAAATCAACTGTGGCTTCTTGAGCATTGATTAGAGTTTGTGTTAAATTGATGCCATGCTCTTCATATAAAGTACCAAAAAGCTTTACACCAACGAGATTTCTTGAAGTCTCATCATCGACACCTTCCAAAGCTTTGGCGACTTCAATCATGGCTTTAGATCCGACTTCTCCACCCGCTGCCACAGATTTTCCCCATTCCTGCAATTGCTTAGTAGAAATACCTGTACCCTTTAATAATTCCGCTGTGGCTTCGTCTACACCAGCACCAAACTCTGCAAGAACAATCCGACCTTCCTTTAATCCGTCAAGTAGGACATCGATATTCCAGGAATCTGTTTGGACCCCAGCCATCATTATGGCTTGTATTTCTTCTGCTGAATAACCGGCACGTTGAAGTTGTGTTCCATATTCAGCGATAATATCGAGTTGATCGGGAGGGAATCCCATTTTTAACAAGGAATTTGTAAGTCCTAAAGCTTGTTCATCTGTTATTTTTAAGGCTGCAGAAATTTCATTTGTTTCTTGTATTAATTCAGTAAAATCAATGTCTCCATAGGCTTTTGTTATGGTTGTCGCGCCTCTTATGATAGCCTCATTCGTTTCGTCAGAAGCATCCTTATTAAGAGCCCATTGGCGACGTACACCTTCAAGCGCTGCCTCTTCATCACCAATAGAAGCCGTCACTTCTCGGACAGATGATTTTACAGCTTCTATCGAAGACTCAGGAATCTCCATAGAAATTTCTATTTTTGTATCAATGGATGATGTATTAAGAGCCTGTTCAATTGCACCTGCAATTCCACCACCAGCTACAAGGGCACCGGCTACTCTTTCCAGACTGTCTCCAATGCCTTCCACAGATTCAGCAGCCTCTTCAGCTTCCGATTGTAGTTGCTGTAAATCACGACGGATATTTTGAATGGAGTTTCCGCTATCAACGGATGCAAGGGAAGTTCTTAATTGTTCAATATCTCCTCCTGCTCCAATTGCCTGCCGGCCAATTCGTTGGAAAGCATATTCAAGGTCCCTGCTGGTCGCTGTGCCGTTCTGAATTGCCCTGACTAATCTTTGGCCTATGACATTCGCATAATCCTCTACAGATGTTCCAGTGGCTTCAAACAAAGCACTCATTTGCCTTGTTCGCTGCCCTACCTGCTCTTGCTCTGTTTGCATATCCTGCAATGCCTGTTGAAATCCTGCCATTTGCTGTTCAGTCTGCTGTAGTTCCCTACGGAAACCGCGGTATTGTTCCTGTGATATTTCACCACGTTCAAATTGAGCTTGCACCTTAGCTTCAGCTTGTCGTAGCTGATTAAGTTTTTCAGATGTAGATTGAATAGCATCAGTCAATAACTGCTGCCTCTGCGCAAGGAGCTCAACATTGTTAGGATCAAATTTAAGAAGGCGCTCAACATCTTTTAATTCCTGTTGGACCTCTTTGGTCCGATTATTTACATCCCTAAGAGCATTCTGAAGCCCGACCGTATCCCCGCCAATTTCAACTGTAATTCCTTTAATTCTGCCTCCACTTGCCATATTCTCACCTCACTTTAGAAAGAATCAAAGTCTTTTTGGTTTGCTTTCCGCTTTTTATTCTTGGATGGCTTATTCATCTCAACATACTCGGCAATGTAGTCCAGACACATGCCAATTGGCATTTCTTTAAGATCATCGAGAGATAACCCAACTTGACGACATAAAACAAGGAACGTGTCAGTGGAGATTGTGTCTCCTTGACCCGTTCCTTCTGTGTTTTCTATTTTTTTTTAGATTGAATAGTTTTGTAGAGTAAATCTTGTATTTCCGGTACTAGATCTATGATCGGGAATGAATCAAATTCATCCAGCCAGGTCATGACGTCCGGAATATCCTTGTTTGCCTGTTTGGCCAACACCCAAATGAAATTGTAGAAAAACTCAAAATCAATGTTTTCAATTAAGTCTACATCAATGGTGCCATTTTCCTTTGCCTTTCCACCTTTTACAAGCCTAAAAAGATCAGAAAAGAAATCCCGCTGAAATTGCGCTTTATATCGGAGTACAGTGGCACCTGTGCTTTTAAGCCTTACTTCTTGACCATCAATAACGATTGTTCTTTCCAATTAAATCACCTCTTAGACTGCTGGAGTCTTTTTATAAACAGCTGAGAACCATGCATCATAAACGGCAGCAGGTGTAGCAGTACCTGTTTTTGTTTTAACCATTTTCTTGCCCTCAATAATGGCTGGGCTTGCGACAAAAGTTAATTCATTCGTATTTGGTTCAGTGGTGTTGGTTTTTGTAGAAGAGGAGATGGACGGACGATTTGCTGTGCAATTATACAAAACATGGCGAACCGCTTTAACATCACCTTCAAATTGGAACAACAAGGCAAAAGGCTTTTGCTTTGCATCGGCAATTTCAGTGATTACTCCATCAGTAGTATCTTTTTCTTCCCCTAAAGCATCGATAGCAAATTGCTCAGGAACAGTTGCAATGTTCAATGTACCGTCATACCCCTGGTTACTATTGGCCACATAATAGGCAACATTATCAGCATAAAACTCTGAGAGTTCTCCACGTGGTTGAAGAGAAATCTCCACACCGCCTTGGATTGGAATTGGTGTATCATAAGTAATTACTCCAGCAGCATCCGTATAAGTAGCATAATGAACATTTTCAAGACCAAAGGTAACTTTGTTTTCTGGCATTTAGATCAACCTCACTTCATAAAATTTTTGAAATAATTTTTCGGAATCAATAAAAGTCTCGGAGGATTCATAAGGGATCTTATGGTCATCCAAGACTTTTTCTAAGGTAGCTTCAGCTGCTAAATCTTTTTTAGTTGTATAAAGCTCGATATTTACGTCACTGATTTTGGTATAGACCTTGTTATCGGCAATGAAATTAGGATCGCTGTCCACAAGATAACAAATATATGGAGGTGCCGGCACATGATTATTTTCAGTAGCTGTCCAATGCGAATAAGTAACTGGCAGACCAGTCAAATCAAGTATTTGTCTTAACTCTATAAGTGTCATCCGTCAATCGCCCTTTCTATCTTCCTCAAAAACTCAGCAATGGCCTCCTGCTCTGCTGGCCGGATATGAGGTATACCCTCAACCCTGCCACCTCCAACTTTTGCATGGCCATTCTCAAGCAAATGAGTAAGACGGTATTCAGTGGCATTGTGGATGATAAACTTATTCCCTACCCGCTTTGGCTTCCATCCTTTTCGATAATCACCGGTTAGCTTTGGAGAAGGATGCTTCTTAAGCTGAGAGACCAGTTCCTTAGAAACCTCTTCCTTAGAGGTTTCAACCTTTTCTCGCACACCTTGTTCATACATTCGCAATTGCCTCATTATTTCATTGGTGAGATTATCAACGCCCGCCATTACAAACGCTCCCTTGCAAGAATAGTCAAGGTTGCATCCAGTTCATCATCATTTATTGGAGGCTCAATAATATCAAAAATACGACCATTAAAATCAATCCTCATATTCTTGCTAATCCCTGGAATGTAATGAATTACAAAACGATAAGTCACCTCAGCTTGATCAGATGCTGCAGCTACATATTCTGAACCTTTGACTGTTTTAATCATTGCCCAAGCACTTTTATATTGACCCAATACAATCTCTTTTTGTCCAAGCTCATCTTCTGTTGAAGTAGACTGAAGAAATGTAATACGGTTACGGAACAACCCTGAGTTTAACCGGCTCCGGTATTTAAATGGTTGCATCGGAATCATCCTCTAACACAATGTCTTCAAGTGCTTTATCAATGCCAAGACTATTAATCTCACTTAAAAAATTATCATTAAAAAACTCCAGTGCATCGTTATAGACATACCGAGAACGCTCAAAGACTAGCTCCTTGAACGTTTCATCGGTGTTTATGTCATAAATCCCACACGATCTGATTAGTGCCTTATTTGAAGAAGAAAGGATGCGAATCAGGTTCTCATCCTCTTCGATCCCCTAAATGCATCCTATCCTTGAATTGCTTTAATACCTCAGGAGAGATTTTCACTTACATCACTCCTCTTTTACTTCGACCTTTTCAATAAAAGCCTTTTTATGTTGAGGATTCTCCTTTGAAAGCTCCTCTAAACGTTTCCTATTGGCTTTGGCACCTTCCCTTGGGAAATCATCGCCGACTTTATAAAGAGTGTTATCGTCCTCTTTATCATAAAAGCTATTAATCACTTTATATGGCATTATTAGTTACCTCCTTTTAGATAATTAGACTGTTGGAGCAGGAGCTGGGAATTGAATATCCAAGGTGTAGACTAATGCAGCCTTATTGTCCTTTGGCTTTCCATTTGCAAACTGCTTGATTGTGTACAGGGTAGCATCTTCAATAGCTAGTGTCTGATCAAACTTTTTAAGCTTGTATCCACCGGCAAGACCTGCAAGGTAGCGACCTTTTACGAAGAATGCCGCTTGTCCAACAGGCACTTCTTCTGACTCTACTACTTGAATATTATATGGCAATGCCATTACCCACTGACCGTTAGCTGTCTGAATTGTATTACGGGCTTGTACTCCGATTGCATCCACAGGATTGACTACCATAACCACTTTGTTACTGACTTTAACAGATTCCCCATCAGCATCTGTGGAAAGAGCCTTCACAACGTTATAGAGTTCGCCAGCAACAATCTCCCCTTTATCAGATGGCGCAAAAGTTAATGTACCGGAAGAAACTTTGTTTGTAACAGCTCCAGTGCCCGTGTCCACATCTTTTAAAAGGCCGACAGGTTGGCTTGCAGCTGGCCCGCCACCATTTACAAGACCAAACTCCAAACCTACAGAGTAACTTTCCACCAGCAAGGTCCGTACATAACGCTCCATCCATACAGGGCCAAGTTCAAGCATATCGTTCGGAATGGCAGCAAAAGCTGTCAGCTTTAATTGTGTGAAGCTTTCTTCTCCGAAGGCAGCATTAACCTGACCTTTAGTATCTCCAAATAGATTACCCCAAGCATAAGCTTTTGTTGGATCTGAAGTAATCCAGCGAGTAACCGCTCCGAGATTTGCAGTCCGATTGCTTCAAAGAGAGGGTGTTCTGCCACTAAATCCTCAAACACACGCTCTTGGGTAGTTACCGGTAGGATAGAGTCATCCTTAAATCCTCCGTCGATTACAACTGCATTGAAGAATTTCATTTCTTCAGACGTCAGAACGTTTTGCCCGCGCTGTTGAAGAATGGAGCGATCTAGCATTTCATCATTAACCTGTGAACGGACAGTGTTTACCACCTCAGCTTGCAGCGCATCGAAAAACGACTGAAAAGCTTTAGTTTGTTCTTGCTCTGTTGCTTCAGTGTTTGCTAAAACTGCAGTAAGATTTGCCTTTGCATCGTTAAATAATTCTGATCGATTGAATTGGATTGTCATTAGGTTTGCCCCCTAGTTATTTTAAATTTAAAAAGAGCTTGCTCAGATTACCTTTTGCAACTGCAGCAGGTTTCTGTTCAGGCTCTTTTTGTTGATTTTTAATTTGATTTAATTCATCTTGTAATGCTTGCATTTGAACTTTCATCTGAGCTAATTGATCGTCTTCATTTTCTTTCACAGTTGTTGCAGTAGTAGTGGCAAAGCCAATTCCGACTGCTTCATTTGCACTGAACCATGTTTCTTCATTGACCATACTGCGAATTTCTTCACGCTCAACGTTCGCTCGAGTCATGTAAATATCAATTATGCCGTCTTCTAACTTCTCAAGCATATCCGCTTCTTTTCTCATGAGTGTTTTACTTCCCCATACAATTGTGGAAGCTTCATGGATCATCATCATTGCACCGGCACCCATAATTAATTCATCAGCTGCCATAGCTATGATTGAAGCAGCAGAACATGCCCAACCATCTACATTAATTGTGACTTTTCCTTTATGGGCTTTTAATCGATTATAAATAGCAATCCCATCGAAGGCACTACCACCTGGAGAGTTTAGATTGATAATTAAATCGTTACTTCCCGCTGCTTTCAAGGCACTGTCAACATCAGATGCAGAAGTAGATTCCCACCACCACGATTCACCAATGTCACCATAAAGGGTCAGTTCGCTTACTCCATTTTCCTCATCGTGTGTCACGGCAAAATTATGTGGAATACTTGCCAACTGCTCATTATACTTTTGATTTTTAAAACCAAATTTACGTTTCATCTGCTTCATTCTTCATTCTCACCTCCTTCAGGGCTCTGCATTTCAGTATAGTTTTTCGTGATGAAGTGTTTATCCAAGTTTGAATCATCCGATGGCTCATAGCCTGCCTCCCTTCTAATTTCGTTGCCAGTGAAGGCGCCAGAGGAAATAAGCTTATCAATGCTATTCGCAAGATCAAACAGACTTTGAAAAGAAATACTTTTAATTTCTAATTTCTTACCCTCCAGGTATTCCTGTTTAGTAAAGAACTTGCTATTGCCTTCATCCGATATTTTTTTAAGAAGGGGACTAACCGTATACATCATATAATTCTTAGTTTGCTTCTCCACATCGGCCATATCACCATGAAGCAGGCTAACTGGAATACCTATTGCCATTGCTACCTGTTCTAAAAAACCATTAGTCACCTTATTAACTTCATCCACACTTGGACCATTGGAGGCACCGTTATATTTTTCTTCATACTTGATTCCTTTTTGTTGTGGAACTATGGCGATATCTTTCTCTCCAATAGATTTATACATGTTATCGATAAATTCTTGAAGTTTTGTTACTTGTTCTTGAGTCTTTGCACCAATCATATCCATATCCACAGTGCCGCGGATTTGGTTTTTCCGTTTCTGAGAACTTAAGATCCTGCCAAACAACTCACCGTAATCCGCAAATAATCCATCGATTAAGGGAGCCAATTTCTCATTACTGTATCGTAAATGCAGAACTTCATTTTGCCTAAAAGTCCTCTTAAACTCGTACTCTTTAATTTTTACCTTTGAGAATGTATCTTCCAAAACAGCGTAAGCATTCCTCTGGAAATCATCCGCAATAAGTAAATCATCATCATCCGACTGGATGATCAAACACTCATTATCATAAATAAGTTTGGAGATAACGGTTTGCCAGAAGGTACTGGCAGTCATATTTTTATTTGGTCTGATATTCAGGCGATAATACAGTTCGTCTTTTTCAAAACTATTACCTTGCCTTATTCGGAATTCTGACTGGCTTATTGTCCTGGCCAAAAAGGATGCACAAGTATCAATTGCTAACCGCTTCATATGTAGACGCTTTGCTGTGTCTTGTACCAGCTCCACATCAAACATAAACCCCAGTTCACTATTCCGTTTAAAAATCACGTCCAGGAATCCAATAGTAATCACCTCCTTAAAAGCTAATAGCATCCAGATAAAAATCTACTTCTTGCTCCAGCAATTCATCAGCCCTCCACAAAGCATGAATAAATGCCTGAAATCCATCCGTTTTACGCTTAAATTCATCTTTCTTTAAATACTCTTTGTTTCCATCTGGTTTTGTTTTGACATAAACATTATTTGTATACCATCTCATTAAGGGGTTGTCCCCAAAAATTAAATTATGTTTGGCAAATATCGTTTCCACCCGGGGAGCAAGGAGGGAATGAATCGCTTTTGGATTCCGAATATATTCAATTTCAAAACCTTCTGCCTCGAGTGCTGCTTTAACTAAATCAAGGCGGAAAGTATCGGCAACAATTTTAGTTAGCCCGTATTGCTCTCTCATGACTATGAACCAATTTACAATATGATGGATTTCTATTACTGGGCCCTCCACAATCGTTAGCAGGCCCTTCTCCTCCCAATCCATTATAGGAGCTTCCAGCTTCACCGAATCCAAAAAGCCTTTCCTCACAAACGAATGAGTCTTCCAAATGTAATCCTCTCCTACTTTGAATAAGAGTCCTACAGCAGCAAAGTCTTTGATCCTGGCATAGTCCAAGCCACCAATACATTGTCTATGTTTTAAATCAGGTATCTTCCTTAAAACTTGTTTAACTTCATTCGGACCTGTTTCATATCCTGTTTTCCATATTTCTTCCCAAGTAGCAACTGATTTTTCAAGATCCACCT
The DNA here is from genome assembly GCF_058145115.1 of Cytobacillus sp. C11.1. Classification (NCBI taxonomy): domain Bacteria; kingdom Bacillati; phylum Bacillota; class Bacilli; order Caryophanales; family Bacillaceae; genus Cytobacillus; species Cytobacillus sp. C11.1. The sequence continues at coordinate 4,820,496 of NZ_CM176935.1, forward strand.
CAGGGAAGTTCATTCGTTTGGTCATGAACTCCATACGGCTTGAAGGGTTTGTCTTAAGCTGCCGATGCTGTGTTTTTATTTTCCTTAGGAGACCCTTTGCATAGGTGCTTAGTTCTCCCTCGAACATTGGGTTTGCCTTCCCCCATTTATCTGGCTGATCAGCCTCGGCTCGATCATCGATTTTGCAAATAAAAGGGAATAACGGATCTTCCAGTTCCCTTCCTTCTAAAATCGCTAGTGCCCTTTCTTTTGTCTTATCTAAAAACCCATCCCGGACATATCCATCTGTACCGATAAAGAATTCCCTTGAATTCGGCACCTTACCGAGACCAGAGGAGAAAACATTGACTGTATCAAAGGTAGCGTAGGAATGAATCTCATCATAAATTACACAACCATCACGTAAACCGTCCTTCGTTCCTGCATTGGAGGTATGGAACTGAACAATGCTTTTCGTATCGTAACTCATTATTTCTACTTTGGTTCGATAAAACATATCCTCCAGGACATCCTTAGATCCGATGGTATCGTAAATTTCCTTGAATGAGGTCTTGGCTTGTTTCTCGTTGTTGGCCACGATGGAGACGTTGTAGCGATCAATACCATGCAACGGGCTTATAAAGAAGTGTGAGAGAGAAGAAATGAGACCATTCTTTCCAGCTCCTCTTGCCATCAACAAAAGAAATTGTTCATAAAAAATAGCGTCGTCTTCTTTGTACAAAAGAAAAACAAACGCTGTGAAGAACTTTTGAAACGGTTCCAGAGGGAAGTACCACTTCTCAGTAAAAGATATATAGTTTTCATGCATTTCTTCATCGAAATACAAATCATTTCTTGTCAGGATATATTTTTCTAAGTAGCAAATAAGCATTATTCGCTCTTTATTCAGCTCAATTTTGCCTGTCTTCCAGAGCTTAATGTATTCATCAACATATTTATTTTGAATCATAGCAAATCATCTGCCGAGCGCTGTTTTTTGGCCTGAACATTAGTCAAATCAACTGGGGCATTCGGTACCATAGCGAGCAGTTTATCACAAGCAGCAGTGTACCGGTTGATCATGGTGTTATAAGACTTCTGGGAGGGGTTCTCCACATGCATCTTTTGAGAGCCATTCACAAATTTGTATGTCGGCCCTTTCGCTTTAATGTCCTCTTCCAGGATCCGCAAGGTCACTGTCATAAAGGCAACGCGCTCTACAAGAACGGCAGCCGCCTCCTTCTTATTTGCTGGCAGCTTACTCAGCGTTGAATTCCACTTTTCAATTTCAGCAGCAATCAATTCATCCTGGGTTTTTATACTGTATTTCTTAGACATTCATGGGTACCCCCCCTCCCCTCACGCACACACGCGCGATAAATTTCGAAAATCGACCCCCACCCCCGGTGCCCAGCAATTAAAAAATCGTTGAAATTTTTGACCGGGGGTGTCTTATAAAAAATCTTTTCACCATCGTTCATCATGTTCCCACTTATTTGGTTTCCATTCGAATACTCTTCCGTGTTCTTTGTTATGACAGTCCACACAGATTGTTTCAAGGTTGTCTTCTTCAAGAGCTAAGTCCGGATTATACTCGAGCTCCTTGATATGGTGAACGACAAGCTGGATCTTCTTACGCTTGGCACGCTCACTGTATTCATTTGTATCGATCATGACTCGGCCTTGCCGTTTACATTCCTGGCATTCATAGTTGTCACGCTTCTGAATTACTTCACGAAGTTGTTTCCAGTCACCACTATCATAGAACTTACGTTTTTGCTGCCGAGTTTTATATTCCATTATTACTAACCTCATGATTACTTTTTTTGACAAGTTTTGTCGAAACTATTTATCTCATTGTAAAAATTTCGCATAATAGTGTTTGTGTTTGTTGGATTAAAGAATCAAAGCATTAAAGAAGGGTGAAAAATGTTACAAAATAATATGCATGAAAAAAGAGAATATCTTTTCTTATCAATCGTCAGAAAAAGAAATGAGATGATTAGATTAGCCAATTCAAATGGGCTATTAAATAAGGAAACAATTAAATGCAGTCAAGAGCTAGATTCTTTATTAAATAAATTTCAGATTAACAAATAAATATTGGTGCCTGCTTCTAACACAACTATTACAAGCTAGGCACTGTTTTTCTTTATAAGATTCCTTTCCATCCAATCTTCTTTCTCCAAAATAAAAAGCACCCCTTAGGATGCAAAGAAAATCATTTATTCTACTTTAAATCGTGAAATCGATTCTAAATTCCCATTTTTAATTACTTCACCTAAAGAATCAAACTCATCGCTATCCAGGCTTGTCGAGTATATTCTTATTTGGTAATTTCCTTTATCAAAATGGCTATCCTCAACCACAAAAACATTTGATTGCTCTTCAATTGATTTTTCCTTTTGATCAATTGTTATTTCACCTAGTTTTAAAGCTCTCCCCTTTTTTCCCTCTATTTTTTTTATAATTACTACATGTAATAATTTTGATATCTTCCCAAACGAATTGGTAAGTACCACAACATTGAAATTTACGGAATCCGAATTGTATTTTACCTTATCAAAAATATTAATAAATGATCCTGAAACCTCATCAACTTCTTCACATAAAATTATATTTGCATTTAATTTTTCCATTGCTTTTCACCATATCTCTTATTCGATTTAAAAAGGAAGGTCAAAATCTTCAATATCATCACTTTTATCTTCTATATCCACATGTTTTATTGTTAGTTTTTTCTGAAGAGATGATTCAACTTCTTTTGCTGTCTTTGTAGGTAATTCTCCCAATTCATTTTTTACTGTTAATAATAATGCAGAAGTTTTACTATTATTTAACATTGTTTGTTTTAACGTCTTATTCAATTCCTTACTTATTTGATCAATAAATTCAATTTGCTTTTCTGTAGATCTATAATTCCCCTGAATATTTTCTTCAAGTTTCTGCATAGTTTTTATATTATCTTCATTGATCTCATTTGTTCTTTCTAAGTTATAAAAACTAACAACAGTTGAAATTATACTTAATATAGTTGCAACAATACCTAAAATTAAACTTACCCATGAATTCATTGTTTGGATAGTTATATTTTTATCATATATAAAACTTAATAAGAATAGAACAAATAAACTCAGAAGTATTAGTCCATTTAATGACTTAAACCAGTTTTTACCGAACCACGATAGAATATTTCCTAATTTTTTCAATAAAGCTCGATCTGTTTTCTTTTCCATTAGTCCTTACTACTCCTTTAATAGTCACATCTCTTGAAAATAATTATACATTATTTTCATAGAGTTATAACCTTACAATTTACATTATTTTCTCCCGAAAGCCCCCCCTTTTTATTTATTGGTGTCCCGATTTCCCCAAAACTTCTCCCCACTCTCTCTTATAAAGTCTTTCCTGCTTGTTATTCGGCTTAGGCTTTTCTCTCTGATTATCTGCAAACCTACGCAGTTGATTAAACTGCTGAATCTATTCTTTGGATAAATGATCAACGAACTTCATTATTAATCACCCTCTTCCCCATTAAAAAAAGCACCTCTTTTTTCAGAAGCGCCTTCCTGGTCTAACCTTATTTAAATAATGAAAATGGTATTTATCGATGTTCTCACTTGAATATAATCTACTTAAAAATATGATTGAAAATAGAGCATGTACAATTATGAAGTACCACCATGTCCAAAAGTGTATGTTATCTGCAAGCAAGTTAGTAATTAAAATAACTAATTCGGATATACCTAAACTTACGGTAATACCTCCAAGTTCGTGTTTCCTTGATAATAAATACCGGTAACGCGCCTTCTCTTCATTATTACCATTAGTTGAAAAATATTCATCTATAAGTAATTCTTGATCAAAATATTTATCCCACTTCCTGTTTATTATTCTTGGCAGCACCCAAAATAACGAGTGGTGAATCTGATTTAACAAATATCCTAAAGGTACACCCAAAACTGTCAGCACAGCACCTATAGCCAAAAGATCAGAGGAAGTTGAAACATGCTTAGTTAAAAAATCGAAATATATTACTATAAAGTATGGAAAAAGAACCATTACCATTATCCATCCAGGTATCCCCCAGCGTATTAAGTATTTAGTTTCAAAATTCATGTTCGCTCTCCTTTCGTCCTATATTTCTTCGGACCAAGAAGAGATTCCTTCTTTTTACATAAAAAGACGACACTTCCAACCTAAGCGCCGTCTTAATATATTTCGTTAATACCATAATAGCACGGTAAAAACCTAATGCTCGATTTACTTCCGGTTCAATATCTGTCTGGTTTCGGTACTGTTTCTGTTTTCCAATAATTAAATTAGAAAACTTGCTTTCTTTTTTCAGCCAAGGCTAATCCGTTTAGACGTAATTTCTCTTTGGTTTCTTCCGATAATATACGCTCTTTTTTCTTTTGAAACTTGTTTCTCAGACAATTCACCTTGAACACATATTGGTTTGCCATTTTCCTCTTCAATTACTTTCATCTCTCCAAGGGATTGTAATTTACGTATATGCTTCGGTACTGTTGAGTACACCTTCCACAAATTCTTGTCGCCATCGAATGCCAGCACTGTTTCTTGCTCTGCTTTTGAGTAACCCATTATTCTCCCTCCTTTTTCTTGTAAATTTCAACTCTCAAAGCAAATGCCATGTTATAGAAAATACGCGGTTTAAATTTCTTATGATAATAAGCTTCACTCATACCCAGTTGGTTATAAACTTCATAATCAAATAACTCTTCTTCACCAAGGTATTTCATGATGAAAGCTTGTCTTTCCCGCGGCGGCAGCCTATTTACTGCCCTACGGAAATATTCGATGTATGATTCTTTTTTTCTTTGTTCCTCAGCACGTTCAATCGCTATATTTTCTGTAGATGAATGGAATCCATTGGTGTTAGATGGAGGAACAAGTGAATAGGTTGCGGTCACTTTTGGTAGTCTTTCTTCTGGAACACTAAAACAATACAGGCGATATTTTGTGATTTCTCTTTCCACATTCTCTTGAGTAGCTTCTCGATCAATTTCTGGAAGCAGCAAAGATAATTGTTTTCCCACCTTTGGATCCCTCCCATGTTAAAATAGAAGTGGGCATAGTCAGGAGTGATCCTGGCTTTTTATTTTTGTCTTGCAGCAAGGTATTGTTGTTTTAGTTTTTCTATAGTTTCCAAGCTTGGCTTTGGATTAAATGATTTCATGAAAGCTTTAAGCTGTTCCTTATAATCTTGTTGTTCTGTACTTTCTATAATTTTTGACATTTCTCATTTCCCCTTATCGTTCTTTCTTCGTACTGTTCAGTAATTTCAATTAAAATATGTCTAAATTTGTACTTATTAAAATATGCTAAAGTATAAAGCTTGTCTCCAAGGAGGTTTTAAGAATGAAAATTATTAATACCTTCATTATTTTTTTAGTAACTTTTTCTCTAGTTGGATGCAACGATAATAGTTCTTCAGTTAAAACTCAAACAAAAAACAATGTCACTATTTCACATGATAAGCAAAGTGAAAGCAGTGATTCCCTTCAATATGATGGGGTGATCGGATATATAGAAACCTTTCGATCAGATTATTACAACCCACCCAAGGATTATTACAAAATACTAGTTCTAAAAGATACATCTATTCGAGAGGCAAAAACTTCTTCCAAAAAAGAACTCTTGGAAAAGGCTGAAAATGGAAAAGGAATATTTTGTATTCTACCTAAAGAAGCTGTCAACAATTTGAAAATTGGTCAAATTGTAAAAGCACATCTTGGTAAATTTCAAAATCAAATGCTTAGTTATCCACCTGAGTTGGCAGTTGACAGGATTGAAATTATTAAAAACTTACCTGGAAAGGGGATATACCCTATTCAATAATTATTTAATTCGCTTTTTGTGTCGAGAATTCAATAAGCCTCTGACAATTCTTCATACTCATCAGCCCACATGAAGAGCATTCCAGCGCTTGTTTTAGTTTTCTTATTACAATTGTCCAAAACTGATTGATACGACCGATAATTTTGTCTGCTAGCTTCTCTTGATGATCGATATTCCTCTAATACATCAAGTGTTTCAGGATCAATTTTCATCACAGGTCTTGCTTTTGATTTATGAGCAGTTTTCCTTCCCAAATCCTCTTTGCTGATATATTCTAAGTTCCCGACAAAATCATCGGTGACAATTCCGTTTTTATGATGAAGAACTTCTCCTGGACTTGGCTTTTCCATAAAATGACAAGCAACTAAATGGCCTGTTTTCACTTGCTGATATTTCCCTTTGAACCATACTTTCACCATTAAATGTTTTTTATGAAGGAATGGAAGAATAAAAGAGGAATGATTTTTATAAACACGCTGGACACGTCCGTAACTTGATATTAGAAATTTCCCATCCGATCCCTCAATTTCTTTCCAAGCTTCCATGTGATATTTTTCTTTTACATACCACTCTTTCCGTTGTCCAATAGTGATTGATTCATCAACTAAGTAACAATTGATTTTCTTTAACTTACGCTTATGGAATTTCATGGTATGCAAGCTGCTCTTTGTAACACCAGATATTGACTCAACGTACTTATATGTAGTTTCCGTCAGAATGTTTGTCCTGGGATCATATAAGTAAAGCATCTTTTTCCTCCTAATTGATTATTTCGTTCCAATCCCGGCCATCCAGCCATCTGTTTATTTTGGAAACCAACATATCTAATGCAGACCTTTCATTAAGGTGAAGAGCGTAACCAGAAAATCCGGCTGTCTGATAAAAACAAACGCTCTTGTATTTTTCATGTTTCCGGATTAGCAACTTTTCTTTCCCTCTGAAAAACTCCATCTCCTCACCCTGTTTTAGATCGATGATTTGATCTTCCAGGGCGAAGGAGAATAAATCTAACTGTTTCAATCTTTCAGAACCCCAGCCTTAACGAAAATATTCCTCCAAGCCCTGGCTAACCTTTCTTTACGACGGCGGGCAAGAGATTTGCCCAACCGCCTTTTTTGTTTAGTTTTATTAGCCATTATTTAACCCTTTGGATGTTTGACTGCTCTTTATCCTCACCATCTGAAACATTCACCGTTCCATTTCCGTCCACAGAATACTTGATACCTTCATGTTCCTCAATGCTCATTTGCCCTTCTGGTACACTCTCATTCTGTGGACGACTCTCCATAACTTCTTTAGGAGTTTGATAGGCGAAAGTTAAATCGATTAAGAAATACTGACCGTACTTGTTATATTTCTCAGTGATTTAATGCATTTGAAGATTATCGTTTTCTTTAGCAGCTGAAACAATTTCCTCTGCTTCCTGACGTGTATCTGCGTCATGTTGTTCCTTTTGGTTAAGTTGTACTTTAGACATTATTAATCTCCCTTTCTTCTTCAACTTGTTCTGCAATGGCTACTGCTACAGCTGCTAAATGAATTAATTCTTCGTAAAGATTATCTGAATCCGTTTCTTTTGCACCATCCAGAAAATGGATTCTATTTATCGCCTGACCAACTTCACCAAATTCTTCTGTTAATATTCCTAGCCATTTCCCGTATGGATGTCTTTGCCTTCCCCAAATTGCATTTTGCCGGAAGCGTTCCTTTTCGATTGCAAGCAATGCATTATTTTTTAAATGATCATCAAGATTTCTCACTTTGTACCACCTCAAAATACTCTCTTCCAAAATGATTCACGATCTTCTCCATTAGCTTAGGACCAATACCAGGGACTTTTTCTAAGCCCTCGAACTTTGATGCAAAAAGAATTGTTGCGTTATCCTGAGCCATTTCAAAGCCCTTTGTGAAACCTTTGTTATAGGATTCTTCTCTCGCCTTCTGGAGCACCGGATTTAGTTTCTTCCCCATTCAAAACCACCTATTTTCATCTTTTTCAGTTTCAATTACTCTGAAAGAAGCTAGGAGCAATTCATACTTTAGTTCTTCATAATCTATTTCATCGATGGGAATACCTTGCTGCGACTCTTTAACACCTAATTCAACTAATTGACCAAGGACAAATTTCTTCTTTTCACTTCGAAAATTCTTTTGATTAATTGGTCCAGCTATTCCTATATCATCACCTACAATGCTTCATAGGACTTTTGGATTTTTTCTAATTCCTGCTTGTAATGATCCCTTTGAGCCCGGGACCGTTTTAAAGCCTCTTCCAACGCAAGATTTTCTTTCGCCATTTCCATATAGTTTTTAAAGCGCGACTTTTGCTTAAGTTCAGCATTAATTTGTTTCTGATTTTCAAGCTCCGTTACAAGCCAATTGATACTGGCCAAACGTAACCGGCCTCTTTTGATATCAGCTTTGATTTCAGATAATTTATTCACAACTTATCCTCACTTTCAGGTTAGGTTTAGAAAGCACCTGTCCTTAGATAATGTTTTGCCTGGTAATAGAAATGATGATATATCCAATTGCCAGAGTATTTTTGATCTAAATAAACGATTTCGAAATTGTATTTTGCTTTGAATGTATTGAGCCTGCCCAGCAATGCCAATGGATTATACTTTGACCGATATTCACCCTTGAGCATTTTTTCATATCCATGGAGATCCTCCACAATTAAAGTGAAGTGAATGTCCTTGGATCGGATTAATTCATTTTCAAAAGCTGTCTGAGTGTCCTTCTGGAGATTCCCTGTTATTTCATCCATGTGGGCTTTCCGTTCTACCCGGCTTTTTAAAAATATGTCCCGGGTTATCCCCAATTCCTTATTCTTCGGAATCATGCAGCCATAATCACCGGTATCTAATTTTTGAATTTTTATCGGTATATCCTTCTGGCGTAAATAATCAAGGATATGGCCGTTTACCTGTTCGCGAGTATCAACAACGATTGTGAGCGTTTTAAGGATTTTATTTAAATCCGTATCTGAGTAATGATAGGAGATCATTATTTACACCTTCTTCTTCGCAAATGTAACAGCACGTAGATACAATTCATGTGCCATTGCTTGAGATTCTTCATTTTCAAATTGCCGGTAATCCTCATAGATGTCTTTCCAGCCGTTATTAGTTAGTGCAATCATCCAATCATTAAATAATGTGAAAGAAGTCTCTTCAGCGCATAACCAATCTTGTAATTTTCCATTACTTTGCCAGCCGCAGATGTTATGTACCATTTTCATGAGTGTGATTTTCTCTGGACTGGCACCCTTCCATGATTTAAACCAAACGTCAATTGATTGGAAATGCTGTTCAGCTGATTGCATAACTTCTACTGGAATTAAATTTTGATTTTTTATTGCAACCCGATCATCAGTATCAAGATAGATATTTGCACCTGATTTCCAAATTTGACTGAGTATCATTAAAACTTGCAAATCTATCACCTCTGTTATCAAAAACTACTAAAAGTGTTACTGAAAACACCCCAAAATTAGCATGGTTACTTTTTAGTAACATCCTTCAGCCTTACAACCCCATGGCCTTGAGCTACCCCTGTTACTTTTGTTACCTATTTTGGCTATTAACGCTCCTAATAAGTACTTATATATATATTTATTTTTTTGTTTATATATATTTTTAGTAACAAAAGTAACAAAAACAGTATAAAAAGTATCTTGAACCCTTGGTACATAAGGGTTTTAAGAGAATATAAATGTGTTACTTTTAGTAACACTTTCGCTATTTTCATCGTTTTCTAGTAACTTTTGCTGAAAAAAAGTATTATTCCGTTCTATTAAAGTAACACCTTTGATGAAATACTTATTTCTGTTGCCTCGTTCCCTCTTTAAACCCTGGGATTCTAAAATTCTATAAAACGCTCGATTTTTTAGCTGATGCTCTCCATTCTTGAAACACCAATTGGAGTAAACTTCATACAATTCTTTGGCTTCGATTTGGACATCATCTCTTTTGAAGCAACATTCAAACATAAACGGACCGAGTATATCCATTTCTTCTTTATAATCTCCAGTCGCTTTCATAACACTTGCCGGATCATTCAACCCTGACTGCTGCCACTTCATGCAACCCTCTATCGCCCAATTTAAGATGCCGGGCATTTCCAGGCTTAACTTTTCAGGGAGCTTCTTATCGCGCTTTTCTTTGGGTAGCTGCAGATTGAATGGAATTAATCGAATCCGGCGCCAGATCCCTTCGTCCACCCCTTTGATAACGGGCTTATGGTTAGTGGTGAAGAACACTTTAAATTCTGGAATGAACTCAAAATATTCTTGTCTTAGGAAACGGGCCAGCACCGGCTCACCACCTGTTATTTGCTTAACGAAGGCTTCAGACAATTGCTCCCCATCTTCACTTTCGATTGCAGAAACGAAACGAGATCCTACTAATCTGGCAATATCATTATTGGCGCCAGTTTCTTTTTTCTTGATGAATGTATCTGATTTAGCTTGCTTCCCGTATTCGCCCATAAGGTCTTTAATCGTATTAATGAAGGTTGATTTACCATTGGATCCCCCACCAATCAGAAAGACCATGATTTGTTCTGTGATTTCTCCAGTGAGAGAATAGCCAATCAAACGCTGCATGTATTCGACCAACTCTTTATCACCCTGGAATATTTGGTCTAAGAAATTATTCCATTCAGGACATTTCGCATTTTCATCAAATGCAATATTGGTGATTTTAGTTAGGCCGAGATCACGATCATGTGGCTGCAACTTTCCTGTTTTCAAATCAACGATGCCATTGTCAACATTGAACAAATATTTATGCCGGTCAAAGTCTTCACGTTCACCTGGAACCAACGGCATAAGGTCCTTAATGCTATTCATCCGAATATTCCGGCGCTCACACATCCTGGCCCATTTCGTTTCAGCTTCATCCTCTGACTTATAGAGGCTCCGGAGCACCTTTGCAGTGATCCGTTCGATTTCTTTCTTGGTGTCCAGCTTCCACCGTTTACCGTCCCATATCAGCCAGCCCATATCACTTACGTATTTAATAACATGGCCATATTCATGAGCGATCCGTTCTGCATTTCCGAGCTCTGTTAATCTAAATTTTTTCTTGGGCTTATCCTCCGCAACTTCTTCTACATCTCCCGTACGGAAATCAAAGGTGAATTCTTTGAATTGCTCTTTGTTGTCTAAAATCGTTGTAGAAGTGGAAGATATGGCAGTTGCAATTGTTCTTTCTCCGTATGTTTCATTTGTATCTCTGAAATGAATAACATCCCATTTATCACGCATAAGCCCTGATTCCCGAAACATGGTATCCATTCGAGTTGAAGATTTACCCGTCCAGAATGCAAGGTGGTTACATAAAGCCAGATCACTTGCAGAGTGATCATTTTTGATTAAGTTGCCGTTAAACAATGAGCGAATTTCATCACCGTTTTTACTGCGAAACATTCTTTCCCAAAGAGCATCATTTGAAATTTTGATTTCATCTTTTTCAAACTCTGCTAAATTCACACGGCCCTGAATGTCGCTGGCATCAAAATATTGCTCGAAAACTTCTGCCAGCTCGTCTGTCCGATCGTATACATCATTTGAATTTTCACGATTGCCGGTAAAGCTGAAGTACCGGCCATAAGAATAAATTTCTAATCCATGCTTAGTGTTTTTCCGTCCGGTCCCTAAAACAGATTGTGGAAGGCCCCCTTTAATGATGATATGGATCCCATTTCCAGATGGAGAAAACTCTGTATAACTATCCAATGTGTCAATAATCTCAGTAGCAAAAGCATTTGTTTTTCCGTCCACAACACACTTATCAATATCAATCCCGATGTAGTTATCCTGTCTGCTAAATACGAAACCTATGCCGTCATAGTCGCCTTCTAAATAGAATTTGACTGCCGTTGCAAATGTCGACCAGGTACGTCTATTGTTTGCCTGGGCCATTTCACCATTTACTTGATAAGGTACTTTTGTTGTCCTATTATTCCGCGTTTCCGATTTCCACAAAATCCATTGAGGAAGGGCTTTTAATTCAGCTGGGATTTCGTTGAAATTGTATGGATTTTCTTTCATTTCGCCCTCCATTGAAGCTTTATTTACCTAATTTGGGTATAAAAAAGAGAAGCTGGGCAAAACCAACTTCTCTATTCAGTTAATTAAAACGGCAGATCATCATCGCCGATGTGTATTGCTCCACCTTGGGAAATGGGATTTACATCTGACACATCATAATATTTTGCTTTAGCAGCTGTGCGCTTTTGCTTTTCTCCATCAACCACTTTTTCATACTCTTCATGCTTAACAGTGATTTTTATGTTTTTATTGATAAGCTGCTTGGCCATATCCTCAGCAGAGCTGAAAGAATGGTTGTTTGGGAACCCACAAGCTTTTAATAAGGAGTTGACGATCCTTACAGCTACTTCATGTTCAAATGTGAATGTGTTAAATTGGATTTTTGCCCCCTGATGATTTTGCGGCACATCACTACGAATCTCAAAGTCTACAGTTAGCTTTGGCTTACCAGCTTGCGTTTTACCTGCTTCTGCATTTAGAACCACAGCTTCATATTTACCTTCCGCGACTAATTCAAATCCTGTGCTTGCATTTTCTTCATCAAATTTAAAGAATGACATTGTTTATTTCCCCCTGGTTTTTAATTTGTGGATGACACTAATATTTCTTCTTGAATACAGCCTTTACGCTGGTCCAGATGGTTCTTGGCAAAGATACTTTGATTTCCTTCTAAAACAAATCCCCTTGTACCATCTGCTTTTTTTACTAATTGACCGACTACATGAACAATTCCCATGATGTGGTTTACAATCTTATCCCGAATGTCTGGAATGAATTGTGTATATTGCTGGCCATCATCGTGAGTAATGGTCCTTGTTGTTTCCCAAGCTGTGAAAATAATATTTGTATCTAGGGTGTTGAATGTTTCTACTAATTTCAAAAGATGGTTATCTAGCAGTGCATAATCCTTTAATTCAGGCATGCCACTTTTAGTATTTTCACCTTTCTTAAGCAGCCATAGTTTTTGGTAATGCGTTAAATTATCGATAAATACATTGTCATATTTACCAATGTTTGCTTTTGCGATAGCGAAAAACTTTAAAATACTGTTATGAGGATCATCACCATCAATTCTTGCTACATCTACATTTTTATAACCTGATAAGACCTGACTGGTTCCATCGATATCAAGAACCAATGTTTTCCCGGCTTACAATCCAGCAACTGTTGTTTTGCCATTACCTGGCTTGGAATATATGATGATTTTCGCTTTATCACTTTTTGTGATATCTGCACCGTTTGTAAGATCCAATTAATTCACCCCTTTTATACTTCCAAGCTAAAGGAAATGGACTCTGGCTTTACTGCCATTCCAGGCACCAGCTGCCCGTTTTCGTCCACAACAACCTTTTCACCGGCAATTTCCACAATCTTAACTGCCTTCTTAAGGTCAGCCCATTTTATGCTTGTCTTAATGTAATCATCCATGCCATTTTCAATAACATGCTGCAGGATCGCTTCCTCATTTTCTTTCTCTGGAGCTTCCTTAGATTTTCTGGATTTTGACTTACCATATGGAGTGCTGATGGTTTTAGCTTTCGGATCCTCTTCAAGCTGTTTAGCATGATAAGCAGAAACCATAGTTTCAAAGAATGATAGACTGTTAGATATTGTGGAAAGTTCACCGCGCTCCCAATCAGAGATTCTTTCACGCTCTGCATCTGCCAACTGCTTAATTTCTTTTTCCTGAGCTTTTAATGCAGATACTTTGCGGAAGGCCCAGTTAAGGCTGTTTTTATCTGTGATTTCAAACTTTGCTTTCTCCGGAGATAGGGACGTTACATCTTCAACTTCCATAAGTTCAATTTTTTGTAGCTGGTTCATTATTAAATTCCTCCTTTTTCTCTTTAAGTACAAAATCCAAATACTCATATGTTTCAACAAGATCATCAAACAGGTTGCTTCCACCGATTGCTTGATGATATTGCTCAAGAAGTTTATAAAATGGTTCCAGTTTCTCTGTTTGTGGACTATAAACTGTCCGATCTTTACTATCGAAATAAGGCATTTTCTAACCTCCAGTTGATTTTTTGTAAAACTTCCCATAAACTGAAGATGCTTAGTTATACTTTTTCTGAGACCTACTGTTGCAGCAGTTGGTCTTTTTTATATTGCACGGTAGCAATATACCTTCTGGATATTGATTAGGTACGCTTTTAAATTTCCTTCGAGCACCGGGTCGTTTCCAAAAATGAAGTAAACATCATTTGAACAAATCTCATCTCCGAATACATCTTCAATTGGGTGATCTGCTACATTTTCCATTCCTATTCACCTCCCTTTTATTACTCAACAAATCCCCATAACCAACCAATAGCCATACCAGCGAACATCATTACGATAAAGGCAATTCCAAACATCGCAATTCCCATTTGTTTCCTCCTATTCAACTATTAATCTTTCATGCAAACTTTCGTTCACCAAAAACTGCAACACGGCTAAAAAGATAAGGCTTATTCAGCCTGGCAGATCACTTCAAAATATTTAGTCCAACCAGTTTCGACGATTCCATTGTTTAAGCATCCTTTGACTCAACCGTAATCATTCCAACAGTTAAGTTTGTAAATGTGATTTCCTTCCCGTATTTCCGAGACAAGATTCTCTCTATAATTGGTTTAAGTTTCAGCACTTTTTCTTCTGTAATTTCAAAGTCATTAACCATCATGGAGATCACCTCGTTTCACTTTATGCAGCTGGGACAGCCGGACAAATCTATTAATATCGTTCCTTTTTAGGAACACTAATTTCAAAAAAATAAGCACGTGGAATATTAAAGTGCTCTGCTAACATTCGAGCTTCCTGCAATGAAAAGTCACCCCCTGTACCATTTAGTTTCTGGTTAACCGCGCTCTGACTCTTGTTAATCAAGGTCCCGAGTTCCTTCTGAGATATGTTGTTTTCAACTAAGAAGGCTTTAATCTTTCTGTAAGGCGTATGTCTGCGAGAAGTCTTTTCCCTAATATGTGCCATTTTTTCACCTCCTTACCAGTTCCTTTTTAGGAACATTTTCAGTATAAGTTAACATTTTTTATAAGTCAATGAATTTTATTCCTTTTTAGGAACATTTTTTATGTTTTTATTGCATTATAGGAACTAATCATTTAATATATTAGATAAGAATAATATTGAAGAGGAGCAAAACAAAGTTATGTATTCATTTGGAGCAATTCTTAAAAATTTAAGGACATCCAGAAAATTAAGTATTGATCAGTTAGTTAAACAAGTTAATGAAAAGTATGAAACTAAAATTAGTAAAAGTATGATTTCAAGATACGAAAATAACTTATCTGAACCAAAAATGGATATTGTCCGCGTATTAGCAGATTTTTTTGATGCTTCACCTGAGTACATAATGGGAAAAGAAGAAGATCTGCCTGAACAAGAGAAGAAGAGAAATAAAGCAATTGATACTATAGCTGCTCACCTGGAAGGTAAAGAAATTACAGATGAGAAAATGAAAGACGTCTTAAAATACATAGATTTTATTTTCCAAGATGAAGAAAAATAAGTGAGGGAGATCCCGATGCATTACGATAATCTGCTTAGAAGGTACTCCAATGTGCCGGTATTCGAAAAGGATCTTCAATATGGCTTTAAAGGTTTATATAGAAACGGAAAAATAGCAATTGACAATAAACTTAGTACAGTGGAAAAAGGCTGCATACTTGCAGAAGAACTTGGCCATCACTTTTTAACTGTTGGAAACATCTTGGATCAGACTAAAGTTAATAATCGAAAACAAGAAAAAGTTGCAAGGTCCTGGGCTTATAAAGAACTTATCCCTTTAACTTGTTTCATTGATGCATATAAACACGGCTGTAAGAATCGTTTTGAAGTTGCTGAGTTTCTAAATGTCACTGAGGAATTTTTACAAGAAACATTAGATCGTTATGTTGAAAAATACGGTGATTATATTTATCACGAAAATATAATTATTCACCTTAACCCCTTAAACATCTTTTGCAAAGACAAAAAGGAACGTTCTTAAGGAGACCTAGATTATGAAAAGTATTATATACGTGAGGGTATCTACCGAAGAACAAGCAAAGCATGGTTATTCAATTGCTGCACAAATCGAGAAACTAGAGGCTTATTGCAAATCTCAAGGCTGGGAAGTTGCTGAGTCTTATGTTGATGATGGTTACTCAGCCAAAGACTTAAACCGTCCGAACTTTTCTAAAATGATGGATAGAATTAAGCAAGGAGACATTGACGTCTTATTGGTCTACCGGCTTGACCGTTTAACCAGGTCTGTAATTGATCTTTATGACATATTAAAAACCTTAGACAGCTATAATTGCATGTTCAAGAGCGCTACTGAGGTTTATGACACAACTAACGCAATGGGCAGGCTGTTCATTACTTTAGTTGCCGCCATTGCCCAATGGGAACGTGAAAACCTAGCTGAACGTGTACGCCTGGGTATGGAAAAGAAAACCAAAATGGGTAGATGGAAAGGCGGATCTCCTCCCTATGGATATAAAATAGTCAATAAAAACTTGGTTATCAATGAAGAAGAATCCCCGGTAGTAAAGAAAATCTTCGATATGTCTAAGCGTTTAGGCTTCTACACTATCGCTAAACAACTCACCGAAATAGGTTACTCTACACGAAAAGGCAGCAGCTGGCATGTTGATACTGTTAGAGATATTGCCAACAATCCCGTTTATGCAGGCTACCTAACATTTAATGATTCTGGAAAACCTTCTAAAAAGGCTGTAAAAGAGTTTAAATTGTACGAAGGTCAACATGAAAGGATTATACCTCGCGAAGAGTTTTGGGAGCTACAATCCCTGTTAGAGAAGCGCAAAACTGGTGGAGGAAAAAGAGAAACAAGTAATTATTATTTTTCCTCTATCCTAAAGTGTGGACGCTGTGGACATTCCATGTCTGGGCATAAAAGCGCTGGAAGGAAAACTTACAGGTGTTCAGGAAAGAAATCCGGGAAAAGCTGTACCAGCCACATAATTCTTGAAGAAAACCTTGTAATGAAAGTTTTCAGCATATTTGATGATTTAGTTGGCACAATCTACGGATCAACCAGTGTATCTGATTACTCAACTGAGAAGGTTACGGAAATTGAAACTGAGTTGAAGGCTTTAGAAAAGCTAATGGCAAAACAAAAAACTATGTATGAAAATGACATAATTGATATAGATGAATTGATTTCTGTTACGGCAACCTTAAGAGAGAAAGAGAAAGATCTTTCGAGCCAGCTGCGGAACATTAAACAGAACAATAAGAGCAATGATAATGATATTGAATATTTAACAGAAAATATTGAGTCTCTTTGGCCATACGCCAATGAGCATGAACGTAAAGAAATGATGACCACTATATTTTCTCAACTTGTCATAGATACTGAAGAAGAATATAAAAGAGGCACTGGGCACTCCAGAGAAATAGTGATTGTATCAGTAAAATAACAATATGTCTATTGTGGGTGGCGGTACACTTGTCCCATGGGCGCTCATCCCTGCCGCAGCCATTTGTAATGTAGACGCCTTTGAGCTTGCACGCAGAAACCTGCTTCCAGTCACTATTGGTTTAGTTGTGACTACCATTGTAGCCATGTTCCTGATATAAAAGTGCCCTAAGACATTAAAGAGACTATCATCAGGATAGTCTCTTTTCATATGCCTTTTTAGTGAACATTGCCCTCAATTCTTCATATAAAACAATCGAGAGGAAGACCCATATGAAGCCGGCGGCAAAGCCTGCTGCAATATCAGAAGGATAGTGCACCTTCATAATGACGCGGCTTATTCCCATCAGGAATATCCAAATCCCGGCCAAAATACCTGTAATCCATTTTGCTTTAGCGGACTTTAGCTCTTTTATTATTATATATCCGATAAACGTATAAAGGATCATCCCAATCATAGCATGCCCGCTCGGGAAGCTAAGGCTTGCCACATTTACCAGATGCTCCTCGTCCGGGCGAGGCCTGCCAATCACATCTTTGAGCCATTTGTTTGCCTCATTCCCAATTGCAACCGCAAAAACGAGGGCTGCCATGGCTGCATAGTTTTTATGTTTAACCCAAAGCCAAACTAAAAAAACCAAAGTAACGATTCCCACACCAGTCTTATTTCCTAGACGATCCATAAATTCAAAAAAAAATATGAGCCTTCTTTTAATATGCCTGTAAAGAAAGATGAAAGATAGCTATCAAAGCTTAATATTTCCCCGCTTTTGACGGCATATAAAAAATAAAGAAAAATAGCTGCTGATGCAGAAAGAAAAAAATATGCCCACTTAGACCTACTCATTTCCAATCTTGCTAACTCCTTCCATAATATACCTTAATCTATATTATCATTCTTTTTTATCTTTTATTATGTAAAATTTACTGATTACGATAAATTCCTCTTTATCTTAATAAAGAATGTTATAATAATGGAAAAATTAAATCAGATGGGAGAGAGAATCATGTCCGAGAATTTATTTAAAAAATTAGAAAACTATTACGATGAGATGGTATCCATCCGCCGTTTTCTTCATCAGCATCCAGAGGTATCTTTCAAGGAAGAAAAAACCGCCCATTACATTAAATCCTATTATGAGAATTTGGGTATTGAAGTCCGCGGGCATATCGGCGGAAATGGAGTAGTAGCTAAGGTCTATGGCAAAAAACCCGGCAAAACAATCGCTTTACGGGCTGACTTTGATGCACTCCCTATACAGGATGAAAAGGATGTACCATATAAATCTTTGGTACCGGGGGTCATGCACGCCTGCGGCCATGACGGTCATACGGCAACATTGCTTGTCCTGGCAAAAGCGCTTCATGAAATGCGTGAAGAATTAGAAGGTACATATGTAATGATTCACCAGCATGCAGAGGAGTATGCACCAGGCGGGGCTATTTCTATGATTAAAGATGGATGCCTGGATGGAGTTGACGCCATCTTTGGAACCCACTTATGGGCATCAGAGCCAACAGGAAAAGTCCAATACCGCGTAGGTCCATTTATGGCGGCAGCAGACCGATTTGAAATTACCGTCCAAGGGAAAGGCGGCCACGGAGCACAGCCCCATAAAACGAAGGATGCGATCGTAACAGCTTCACAGCTTGTTGTTAATCTCCAGCACATCGTTAGCAGAAAAGTAAATCCAATTGATTCAGCGGTAGTGACAATTGGCTCATTTGTTTCTGATAACGCGTTTAATGTTATTGCCAATAGAGCTAAATTAATCGGAACAGTTCGCACATTTAATGAAGAAGTGAGAACAAATATTGAGGAAGAAATTGAGCGCGTTGTAAAAGGAACATGCTATACAGCTGACAGTTCTTATGAATACAATTATCACAGAGGCTACCCTGCTGTCGTAAATCATAAAGCTGAAACAGAATATTTAGTGGACTGTGCTGAGAAAATTAATGATGTCAATTGTATAGAAGAAACAGATCCTGAAATGGGCGGAGAGGATTTCGCTTATTATCTGCAGCATGTAAAAGGAACTTTCTTCTTTACTGGAGCCAAACCAGAAAACACACCTGAGAATTACCCGCACCATCATCCAAAATTTGATATCGATGAAAAAGCCATGCTAATTGCTGCAAAAACGCTCGGTGCAGCTGCTTTAAATTATCACAGCTTCCAGGGAAGCAAAGATTCAGTTGAAGTAGGACAGTAAGAGGTTTTAAGATTTGAATAAGCTGGCCGGTTTATAATCGGCCAGCTTCTTTATTCTTTTTGATATAATTAATTTCTGGGACACATCCTGTCCAATCTTATCAACACAAGTGTATCCGATGACGATACAATTTCTTTCCCACAACGCAATTGAAGCATTTAATTGCCGGGACAACGTATTGATCGTCAATAGCGACTCAATAACTTCAGGGAACGGCACATTATCTCCCCACATAAAGAAACAGCCCCAAGCCTAATCAGGCCTTGGAGCTGTTTTTAATATTCGAAGGCGGTAGACATTTTTTGCTGTTTCACCCAGATGATCAAGCAAGTTGTAGTTCGCGTATGCCCCAACTGCAGCTCCTATTCCTGGCACAAGCTGAAGCATCTTAACAAAGTCGATATAATCGCGGTATTCCTGCTGAAATTCTTTCCAGTCCAATTCTGTCAATCCCTCTTTGCGGTCATCCCACTCTTCAATCAGCTTAAGGGTGTCCTTCCTTTTATCATCACTTGAAAACGCGAGCTGAAAGATATGCAGGATGAAGAGCCGTTCCTCATACTCATCTGTATCATAGCCATAGATGGCAGCGGCCTCAAAAAGGAATTTCATTTTAATGCTTAACAGGAGAGGAAAATCAGCCAAGCCAAAGAGGATCCCTCCCGCTCCTGTACCGGCTCCCTCTACAGCAGCCGTTTTGCGGAAAGCAGCAATCTTTTGATTCAGCATTTCATCCATGTCGGCCAATTTGCTGCTGGAAGCTTGTTTTTTCCTTGTGGTTGCGTTTGATCCTATCAGAGTTGCCTTCACCATATTTTTAATGCTATCTGTGATGATTTGATGTGCTTTTTCTGGTATAAGGCTATTTACCTTGGTTTGCGCTTTTTTTGAGAGGCGATTTAGCAGTCTGGAGCGTTTGTTTATTTGCCTCTTCCATTCCTCAATTTCCTGATATGCTTTTAATTCATACTGTTTCATGGCATACCTTCCTTTTGTCAGGATTGATATTAATACGCATATCACCGGAAAATAGTTTCAATTTATTCCATCCTGGCTTATTGCAAACGCTTTTGGATATACATATGGGTATACACATAGGCAAAAACAATACCTGCGGCTAAAGTTAAAAGTGAAGCCGCCCAATCTCCCTTTGCCATAACAGCTATTGATAGTAAGAAGGACTGCAAATATAAAATGCCTGACAGCAATTGTTTAAAGGATTTCTCTTTAAGCTTTCCTTGAACGGGATACAGGTTCACCCATAATTTATTTTGATAGTGGTTCCAAAGCGGCAAGAGCTGAAAGCCTGTTAAATACATAAAAAGCAAAACCAGCAGAACTTGGCCTATCCCAAACGAAATAACGTAAATCGCTGCACCGCCGATAATTGTTAAACGAATATACAGGCCTAAATAATCACCCGACCGGAGAAATGTCCTTACAAACAGGTTTTTGAAAGTCTCTTCCTGCCTAAAAGGAATGCTTGTGAGCAGCCAATCGAGCCATTTTCGTCTCTTTATCTGATCCCTGAGCTTAGGGACATCTGTAAACATATTGGCCAGCCGGTAAAAAGAAGTCATTCTTTTTTCCTCCTGGTCAATTAAGAACTCCCATTTTAGTCCCATACCTTTTGACTTCGTGCTGAAGTACCAATACAGTATGATGAGCAGGGCTCCGACCGCCAGAATAAATATCGGATTTGCACCTGAGAACAGCAGATAAAGAAATGCCGCATTGACCGCATAACGGACAAAGGTATCCAATAAATGAACGTTGGTTTCAACATAATATTGAATTTTCCACCGGATAAGGAGATTAACTGCTTTTAAGGCCAAAATAATCGCTAAAAGCGGCAAAAAGGCTTGAAAATCCCCTTCATTGACACGGGCATACATTGGCATAAAAATCCCAAGTCCCATGATAAGCAAGTAGGCATGCACCATAAAGCTGACAACCATCGAACGTTTAAAATACCCTGAAAGCCGGTCTTCAAGCGGCAAAAGGAACACCTTATCCGCTTCTGAAAGAAACGTATAGATCGGACTGTATGTAAGTAAAATAGCAAGAATAACCGCCATCACTGCGGAAGCGGGAAAATGCTCCGGCAGAGTCTTTAGCCATTCCTGATAATAATATGCGGCTGTGCCCAGCAGGAAAACCATGACAATGACCATATGGCCATTAAAAATATATCGAAGGTAGCGGGAAAGCTCTTTGCTTGTCCTTCCAAACCGCTCTTTCCACAATCGTTTTTCATCAAACATAGTCTTCTTCCTTTGTGAGCTGAATATATAAATCGTCAAGAGTCGCTCCCGGCATGGCAAATTGCTGCTGCAGTTCTGCTAATGTGCCTTTTGCCCTTACTTTTCCTTCATGTAATATAACAAAGCGGTCACAATATCTTTCTGCGGTGGCAAGGATATGTGTAGACATAAGAATGCCTGCACCGCTCTCTTTCATCTTCTTCATGAGGTCAAGCAACGACTGGATTCCAAGCGGATCAAGCCCTACGAAAGGCTCATCCACTATATATAAAGAAGGCTGGACAAGAAAAGCGCACATAATCATTACCTTCTGCTTCATCCCTTTTGAAAAATGAGCGGGAAACCACTTCAGTCTCTTTTCCATACGAAATTCCTTCAGAAGCTTTTCTTGTCTTTTTTTATATTCCGCTTCCGGAACACCGTAGGCCATTGCTGTAATCCTCATATGCTCCTCCAGTGTTAATTCATCATATAGAATAGGCGTTTCAGGTACAAAGGTGAATTGTTTGCGATAGCCTTCTTTATCCTCGAGAAACTTCATGCCATTTATCGTGATCCGGCCTTCATGCGGTTCCATCAAGCCAATTACATGCTTTATGGTCGTACTCTTGCCTGCACCGTTCAAGCCGATCAGGCCTACTATTTCATTTTCCCCCACTTCAAAGGAAACGTCCTTCAGAACCGGGTTTCTAGTATAGCCGCCTGTTACATTCCTTATCTCCAAAAGAGCCATTCTCAACGTCCTTCCCTTATGCTATGTAAGACCATTGTAAAAAAAGCCAAAGCGAGTTGTCCAGTTTGGTAAAAAATCTTTAAATTCTTTTACATATAAAAACCCAAAGCGGGCATTCTAATTTATGAAGGGGAAACAAGTCATTTGATTCCATCGAATGATCAAAACTCGAAATGAGGTGTCTGTCGCAGACAGTTTCCTTTCAGTATAAGCTTCAAACGTTCCTAACAAGGGGATGGTTGCATTGCACAACAGTGTGAAAAACCAGCAGATCTTAAACACTTGATCGCTTTACCCGTAAGTGGTCACTAAGTCATTTTTTAAATGAGGTGTTTGTTAAAGACTATCATCCAGGCTTTATACGTTGAGAAACATATAAAGAAATAAGGGGATGGTCCGATTGAACAAAGATCGATTTTCTCTAGAAATAAACACAATTCATTAAAAATGAGGTGTTTGTCAAAGAGAATTTCCTGAAGTAGAAACGTCAAATAGAAGCTTCCCCTTCACGAAGGCAGGATTCCCTTGCGGATCCTGCCTTTATTTATTATTTATCAAGGCTCTTTTCTAAAAGAAAGACTTGCAGACAAAAACTAAACTGTTGGAAGTTTCACTTTATCGTTTTTTGGTGAATATGGTAAAATCGTGTAAAATGGCTAAATGAAGATTGGAGATGTTTAAATGAGCGATTGTATTTTCTGCAAAATCATCGGCGGTGAAATCCCCGCAGCCAAAGTTTAT
Source organism: Cytobacillus sp. C11.1 (assembly GCF_058145115.1). Taxonomy (NCBI): domain Bacteria; kingdom Bacillati; phylum Bacillota; class Bacilli; order Caryophanales; family Bacillaceae; genus Cytobacillus; species Cytobacillus sp. C11.1. The sequence goes on from NZ_CM176935.1 coordinate 4,843,774, forward strand.
GAAAACGAACATGTGATGGCGTTCCTGGATATTAGCCAGGTCACAAAGGGTCATACACTTGTAATCCCAAAAGTACATAAAGAAAATTTATATGAAATGGATCCGGAAACAGCTCGAAATTATTTTGAAGCTGTTCCAAAAATTGCAAAAGCCATAAAAGCTGAGTTTGATCCGGTGGGTTTAAATTTGATTAATAACAACGGCGAACTTGCAGGGCAAACCGTTTTCCATTTTCATTCGCATCTTATTCCCCGCTATGGCGAGGGAGACGGGTTGGGAGTTGTCTGGAAGTCCCACCAATCAGAATATACTGCATCCAACCTTCAAGAAATTTCAGAAGGCATAAAAAAACATCTTTAGCACTCTGGCTTTCCTGTTCACACAGGAAAGCTTTTTTGCTGTTAACCACCCCTTAAATAATATGCATGACCTCCTAATTAATTTTCTAAATGTTCATTATTTTCTCTGTACAAAACAATAAATTTTGATAACATATAAAATATCTTTATTTCTTCACAGCGTTATAGTAAAAGATAATATTTTCACTTGAATTTGGAGGGAGAAACATGAACCGTGCACTAAATTTTAATGCAGGACCTGCAGCATTGCCAGAAGCGGTTTTAAAGGAAGCAGAAAAAAATTGGCTTAATTTCAATGGTACAGGAATGGCAATTATGGAACTTAGCCATAGAAGCAAGGAATATCAATCTGTTCATGATAAAGCAATCTTACTGCTAAAGAAATTATTATCCATCCCTGATGACTATGAGGTGTTGTTTATCCAGGGCGGAGCTAGTCTCCAGTTTTCAATGGTTCCAATGAATTTGCTTAATGAAGGCCAGACAGCCCATTATGTTTTAAGCGGATCATGGTCGGAAAAGGCGTTAAAAGAAGCAAACAAAATCGGCAAAACCTTTATCGCAGCTTCAAGCAAGGATCAGAAATATCGTTTTATTCCGAAATATAATGAAGATGCAAGTCTGGAAAATGCAGCTTACCTTCACATCACAAGCAACAATACAATTTATGGTACACAATGGCATTCATTTCCTTCAAATGAGAAAACACCATTGATTGCAGACATGTCCAGCGATATTCTAAGCAGGCCATTAGATACAAGCAATTTTGATTTAATTTATGCTGGTGCCCAGAAAAATCTTGGACCTTCAGGTGTTACGGTAGTGATTATCCGCAAAGAACTTTTGGAAAAATCATCTGAAGAATTGCCATCCATGCTGAATTATAATACTTATGCCAATAACAACTCCCTATATAACACACCCCCTACCCTGGCAATTTACTTGCTTGCTTTAGTGCTGGAATGGGCGGACAGGGAAGGCGGCCTTCAGGAGATCGAGAGAATAAATGATGAGAAAGCAAAAATCCTCTATGATGTAATAGATGAAAGTGAAGGCTTTTACCTGGGGCATGCTCTTAAAGACAGCAGGTCCATTATGAATGTCACTTTTAACCTGCACAGCGAAGAGGCTTCAAAAAACTTCTTGCATCAAGCAAAAGAAGCTGGATTCGTCGGACTTGGCGGCCACCGTTCTATTGGAGGCTGCCGCGCTTCCATCTACAACGCTGTTCCGGCAGAACATGTCCAAAGGCTTGCTGATTTTATGAAAGCCTTCAAAAACAAAAATTAAAAGATATTAACACTTTTCATTCAAATAATATATGTTATAATGAGTTAACGTTTTTCGCTGCAGGCAATGAGTGCACTGCAGGAGGAACAATTTTTAAGAGCTTTAGAATAGCAGAGGAGAGATGAGAAATGAATACAAAGAATTTGGTGGCCCTTTCCCTATTAGTTGGGATGGGAGCAGTACTGCATGCTGTAGTTCCTGGATTTTTCCTGGGAATGAAACCCGATATGATGCTTACAATGATGTTTTTGGGAATTATCCTTTTTCCTGACAGAAAAAGTGTTTTGCTTTTGGGATTGGTAACTGGCTTAATTTCCGGCCTAACTACAACCTTCCCTGGCGGATTATTACCTAATATTATTGATAAGCCAGTCACAGCATTCACATTTTTTGCTTTGTTTTTAGCATTAACGAAATTCAGCAAGTCCATTGTCAGTGCAGCTGTTCTAACTGCAGTCGGAACAATTGTTTCAGGGGTCGTGTTTTTAACATCAGCATTCCTGATTGTCGGACTTCCTGGGCCATTCGCAGCATTATTCGCAGCAGTCGTATTACCGGCCGCTGCCGTTAATACAGTGGCTATGGTAATTCTTTACCCGGTTGCCCAATCAATAGCAAGCAGAACAAAGCTGACGCAGCAGCCTATCAGTCAATAATATAATATAAAAATATAAAGCCCGCAGACTGCGGGCTTTTCTATATTTTACTTATTGAAAACTACCCAAAATCAGGCCAATCAGGAATAAGAGTGCCCCCCCTGCCGCTAAAGCAGCGGCTCTTTTTTTAAGAACATATTTCGGTGGATAGACTCCCGGTTTTTTTATTGAAAGCAAAAAATGGATTCCCCCCAAAAACAACACCACACTTAATGCAAATAAGCCAGCCGCCGCTCCCGACAACCGATCTCCTCCCTTCAAACACCATGCTGTAAGTATCCCTTAGTGAATTGTATGCCTGTTTCTGGCCAGCTATGAGAGGATATGGTTTACCCTGCCTGCTTTTGTGATATAGATAGAGGAATGCTCCTTTAATTTTTGCTGTGTCAAAGCTCAATGGTGATTTTGCACTTGTTGATTGGAGCGGAAGGGTACAAGGAGACGAGGAGCATCAGACGCGCCATCAGTTTGCCGGGCGCTTTGAGCGAAATCAGCAGGCAAATTTAAATAGCTTAATTTTTAGCTTTAGAAAAAGGAATAATGTAGTAAAATAGAAATATAATCAACATTTTGAGGTGAAGTTTATGAAAGCCAAATCTTTATTGCTTGGGTTCTTAGTTGGCGGTGCTGCTGCCGGCATTTCCACTCTTTTAACAGCACCTGCTTCAGGAAGAGAAGCAAGGCAATATTTAAAAGACAGCAAATACACTCTAAAAAATCAATTAACAGAGCTTAAGGCTGAAATAATGGATATAAAAAACTCTGCTTCCATTGCATCTAAGGAAGGAAAATCTGCATTTAAAGAATTCTCAAAAGACATTAAACTTTCCATTAATAATTGGAAAAATGAGATTCGCCCCCATCAGCATGAACTGCAGCGTGAATTACAGGAAATTGAAGCAGCCATCCGCGAGCTTGAAACAAACTTAAATTCAAATAAATAATTTTCCAAAAAGTCCTTCTTTTTATTTGGTTAAAAAGAAGGATTTTTTAATTTTTAACCGAAAACCAATATATTATAAAAATGCTTCATTTTTTATTTTATATCAAAAGTTGCTATAATCCTTGTCGTAGAGCCTTTTACAGAAATGCGAGAAGATATTTCTAAAAATTTTGTAAATTTATATCTTTATTAATTTTTGTTTTATTGGCATAATGATAATAAGAAAAGCAATAGTACAGCTGGACTATCGTCCAGAAATGAAAGCTTTCTTATTAATTTTACAAAGTAGGTGAATTACTGAATGACGGATAAACCAATTTCAATGAAGGAAGCAATGATTTTCAGCCAAAGAATTGCACAACTGAGCAAAGCCCTTTGGAAGTCGATTGAGAAGGACTGGCAGCAATGGATTAAGCCTTATGACTTGAATATTAACGAACATCATATTTTATGGATTGCCTATCATTTGAACGGGGCTTCTATTTCGGATGTTGCAAAGTTTGGTGTCATGCACGTTTCAACTGCATTCAATTTCTCCAAAAAACTTGAGGAACGCGGTTTTCTCCAATTTTCAAAGAAAGAAAGCGATAAAAGAAATACTTATATCAAATTGACTGAAGAGGGAGAAAAGGTGTTATTAAGCCTAATGGAAACTTATTCACCTGAAAAAAATGCCGTATTCTCCGGTGCGATGCCATTGAGGGAGCTGTACGGAAAGTTCCCTGATATCATTGAAATCATGGCTATTGTCCGCAATATTTACGGTGATGACTTTATGGAAATCTTTGAAAAGTCCTTCGCTAATCTTGAAAATCAATTCGATGAAGAAGAAGGTAAATTAAAGAAAAAAGAAACAGCTGAAAAGGAACTTGTATAGAAATAGAATAGTTCCTTACCTTATAAAATAGTATGTAAACCCTTACAAAGCGGATGAATCACATTCGCTTTCCGTCTTGGTTCCGTTTGCTCACTTTTTCACATTCTCCTTATACTCCCCCTCTTTTATATAATCCGATTCCCCTAAAATAAAAAAGATTTTATTCGACAAAATGCTTTAAATTTCCCTATTGATTTTTTTCTATATTCATCGTAAAGTATCTTAGTGAGTTTGAAAGAATACTAATTTCTCCTTTTGGAGGTATTTGATATGATGAATTGCTGGAAGACGATTAACTTCACGAAGCAATATGGATCGCAAAGACTTTTTATATTGTCTTCCTTAACCATGCTGGCTACGTTTATTTTTACTTATGTTCCTGCAACATACTTATTTGTGCCAGAAACCTTTTACGATAATTATTTTATTTTCTTTGTGGCAGGCTTATGGTTTATGTATCCATTGCATAAACTGCTACATTATTTGCCTATTGCCCATCTAGGGAAAATTGTTAAAAAGCGCGTATCATTTAGATATGGCATTTTGCCAGTTATATATATAAGGATTACTGAACCTATTTCAAAATGGCTTTTCCTGACTGCTATTATGGCGCCGACTTTGATCATTAACAGCTTACTGTTAGCTGCATGCTTTATTTTTCCGAATTATGTTCATTATTTAGTTATCTTGTTTGCATTTCATGCTGGAATTTCCTTTTCCGATATGGTTTGTGCCAAAAATGTGCTTACTGCACCAAATCATTCATATATTGAAGAAAACGAAGACGGATTTGAGATTCTGCTGCTTACACATCAATAACTTTATAGGATGATAGCAGGTATCCTGAAAAAGGATACCTTTTACATAACATTGCCTTTCTTCTTAGGCAATCTTTTATACTATCTTTTTTTTGTGAATTTTGTTATTGTAAATAACAGACAAAACATAAAAAGCTACTAAATGACTGCCCAAGGAGGGAATCTTGGATGATTCTCCATTTTTATTATTTTTGCCGTTTTTATATTATTTTATATTAACAAGATGACAAATTCACTTTGTCTCCAAAAAGAGATTCCTGAGGAACGGCAGCCTAAAGTATTTAGAACGATTAACATTCTTATTACCATACTGCTTATATCTTCCTTTGTTGAAATCTTGTATGCATAGCAAAAGCGGCGGAATTTTTCCGCCGCTTTTTATATACTTTTATTATTAAGCATCAAAATCTTAGTACAGCCAAGATGCTCCAATAATGATTAACAAAATGAATAACACGACAATTAAGGCAAAACCTCCGCCGCATCCGTGTCCTCCAGACATATGATTGCCTCCTTTCGAATTCCGGCACAGGGCCCAATTAACCAGCCCTATGCCCTCTTAGATTTACAGCCACGCTGCGCCAACGATGATTAATAAAATGAACAATACAACGATTAACGCGAAACCTCCGCCGCATCCAGCACCCATGATAACACCTCCCCTTCAGGTTGCTACCATATCCTACTCATTCGCCTCTGTGGTCGGATAGGCTTTTATCCCGGCTAACCCGACTTTTTCAGGCTGCTTGAAACCTCCCATCAGAGGGTTTCCATGTATCATATGTACAAAAGGACGTAATGGGATGGGCAAATACCCAGATTTTCTAAAAATCACGTTGGATAAACATCCACTAAGATGATTTTTATACCGCCTTTCTGCTTTTGTTATTTTTTACATTTATGGTATAGTAGGGATTGTGATTAAATTGAAAAAAGTTCTGTTAAAGTGCATTTCTGGTTATGGCACCCTGTTGATTGGGACGAAGTCGCCAGTATCTGGAGCGGAAATCAACAGACAAGTTTAATGGGGCTTTGAAAAAAAAATTAGGAGTGTTCAACATGAAGAAATGGATGATATCCCTCTCCATTGCAGCCGGAGTAATCGGGCTAAGCGCATGCAACAATGCTGGTGATGAGTCTGGTGATGTAGTCGTTGAAACAAAGAGCGGAAACATTACAAAGGACGAGCTTTATGAAGCGATGAAGGAAAAATACGGGGAACAGGCTCTTCAAGAGCTCATTTATGAAAAGGTTCTTTCTGATAAATACGAAGTAACAGATGAGGAATTAAATGAGAAAGTAGATGAATTAAAGCAGCAGCTTGGCGCTAACTTTGAAATGGCACTAATGCAATATGGATATAAAGACGAAGAAGATATAAGGGAAACATTCAAAACTGGCTTAATGCAGGAAAAAGCAGCCATTAAAGATATTGAAGCAACAGAAGAAGAAGTCAAAGAATATTACGATAACTACAAGCCTGAAGTAAAGGCCCGTCATATCCTTGTCGAAGATGAAAAGACAGCCAAGGAAGTAAAGAAAAAGCTTGAAGAGGGCGGAAAATTTGAAGATTTGGCAACAGAATATTCAAAAGACCCAGGCTCTGCTGCTAATGGCGGCGATTTAGGCTGGTTTGGCCCTGGCAAGATGGTACCTGAATTCGAAGAAGCAGCTTATGCACTAAATGTGAACGAAATTAGCGATCCAGTAAAGTCTGAACATGGGTTCCACATCATACAAGTAACAGAGAAAAAAGAGAAAAAGTCATTTGAAGAAATGAAGGAAGAAATGGAATACCAAGTTAAAGTGTCCAAGCTTGACGGTGAGAAGATTCAGCAGGCGATGGAGCGCGAATTAAAGGCTGCTGATGTAGACATTAAAGATAAAGAGCTTAAAGGCATCCTTGAAGAACCTGAAGCTGAAGCAGGAACTGAAGAAAAATAAATTCCTTTAAAAAACGGGCCTTCCTTAGGAGACCCGTTTTTGTTTTTTATTGATCTATTTGTCAGTTTATGGATGCCATAGATGAGGAAAAATACGGTAGCTGTAAATTTTATTTCACCCTGCAGATTGCTGGGAAGTCTTTCGCTCTTCTTTTTCCCTTTCAAGACGTTTCATATAAATCTCGCCTTCACGTTCAATGCTGTCGTGTTCTACCTGTTTCTCTTCCCTGCCTGTCTTGACAGCCATATATGCACTTGCAACGATCCCGGCTGCTACAAAATATACCCATAATGGAATCATTATTTTTCCCCTCTTTCTATCAAAATGTTTATCCAGTTATTAAAGATATGTATGCTTGTACTAAAAAAATATGTTGGGAGGAAACAAAAAAACACCCCTCCCAAATGGGAAAGGCGGCTTATTTTAGTTATGAAAAGTAGGCTTATAGAATGAACGATTGTCGAGAGGAAATACTCGTTCAGTAAATTCTCCCGGTTTCACTCTCTCAAGAGCCCTGTCCAGCATATTCATTTTCGCATCAATATTATCGATGTAATGAAGCATTTCTGCTTCCTTAATAAGAGGCGGCTTCGGACTGCCCCATTCAGCTTTGCCGTGATGGGAGAGAACCAGGTGCTGCAGAATCATGATTTCTTCACCATTGATGCCCAGTTCCTCAGCTGCCTTGCCAATTTCATTAATCATAATGGTAATATGACCCAGTAGATTTCCTTCTACCGTATAGGATGTTGATATCGGTCCAGACAGTTCCGTTATCTTCCCTAAGTCATGCAATATGACTCCGGCGTATAATAGATCTTTATCCAGGCTTGGATACAGCCCGGCAATTGCTTTCGCCAAATCAAGCATGGATACAACGTGATACGCAAGGCCAGATACGAACTCATGATGATTCTTGGTAGCGGCCGGATATTCAAGGAAATCATTTTGGTGTTTCTTCAATAAATGGCGAGTGATTCTTTGGATATTGGGGTTTTTCATTTCAAATATATATTGTGTAATTTTACTCATCATTTCATCAGTACTTAATGGCGCTGTTTCGAGGAAATCTGCCAGTTTTACCGGGTCTGCCGGGGACGCCGGCCGAATTTGGCGGATTCTAAGCTGATTGCGGCCACGATAATTCAGGATGTCCCCTGCCACCTTAACAATCGTTTCAGGGCTATAATTCTTCGCATCATCATCTGAAACATCCCAAAGCTTCGCTTCAATTTCTCCACTTTGATCCTGGAAAATAAGTGTCAGGAATGGCTTTCCATTACTGGCAATCCCTTTAGCTGCACTTTTAATCAGTAAAAAAAGCTCAATTTGTTCTCCTACTTCGTAATAAACAATTCCTTTTGACATACGTGCACCTACGCTCCCTTCAAGAGGTTGTTTAAAAAGGCCGGGAAAAATACCAATCAGGCTTTTTGTCCTCCTTTTCAAACACGCAATTCTATTAACCTAGTATACCATACAGACCTGTTCCCCTACTAAACTAATCATTTACCATTCTAACGGTCTGACTGCGCTTATTGCTTTATCCAGCATAAAAAGCCCATTCATCATTGGATGAATAGGCTTTCTATTTTTTGATATTTTATTACAGTAAAAGCAAAAAGACTGGAATCAATAAAGACAGCAAAATCGCGGATGTCGTCATTGCTATGCATCCCATTGCCCCTTCTTCCTTTCCCCACAGGAGCGACCGATTGGCGCCCAGCATTTGAGCGGAGGTGCCCATCGCAAGGCCTTTTGCAGCTTTGCTTTTAATTCCAAGCAATTGCAAAAGCCTGGGTCCTAACATGACAGAGAACAGGCCTGAAAAAAGAACAAAAAAAACAGTAAAGGCAGCGGTACCTCCAAGGCCATCTGAAACGGTTAAGGCAACAGGCAGCGTTACGGAGCGCGGAATGAGAGACGCCTTGATTTCCTCGCTAAAATGAAAAGCGTGGGACATCAGATAAACTGCAAATATACCTAAAAAGGTTCCAAAAAACACACCCGATAATATCTTCTTAAAATGTTTCCTCATTAGTGGCCATTCTTTATATAATGGTACTGCAAAAGAGACGATGGACAACTGCAAAAGCAGCTCAAATAAACTGCTGCCTTTTTGATATTCAGCAAGAGGGATATTAAATAAAAGGAGAATTATGATCAGAAGGGCTGTTCCAGTGTACAGGGGATTGAGCCAGCTTTTCTTAAACTTTCTGAAGATTGCAAGCTCGCGATATAACTGCCAAGAGTCATCGTTATGCAGCCTATACTGCTGAATAAAATTGAACTCATTTTTTACTCCTCCTCCTTATTTTTTCAACCCATTGAACAGAGTACGCTGTTCCCAATAGACAGCAGAAGCTGCTTATAATCAGTACTAGAATAAAATGAAAATCCAGTAAAGGAATGAAATTGGGAGATAAAAACAATCCAATTATAAAGGGGATAAACAATAGGGTCATGTGTTTGATTTGAAAGACTGCTATCCTCTCTATCCAATCCAGCTTAACTAGACCTTTTACCAAAAGGGCTAATAGCATGATCATACCCACTACACTGCCGGGGAGCGGAATATGAAAGACGGCAACAACAAAATTCCCTGCAAGAAGAAAAACAGCAAGTATAAATATTTGAATGGGCCATGGCAACTTTTATTCTCCTTCCTGACTGCTTTTTATCAGCATAAAGGATAAAATCAGAAAAAACATGAAATGTGTAAGGTTTCCTTACATACTTTTTAACTTTTTGTTAGATTTTCTTCCTTCTCTTAAATATAGGCTGTGTTAAACCTGAATGTTGATTTTAGCACCCTGTTGATTGGAGCGGAAGGCACTAATCCCGCGAAAATGCAGTCGCATTTCCTTACGACGAGGTGTTTATACAAGGAAGCTTATTCAAAGTCCAGCGGGAGAAGGAGTCAAAGGGAGACCACACAGGTGCTAAGCGCCGAGGAGCGTCGGACCGCCCGCTGTTCGCTGAGTAGCTGGAACGGAAATCAACAGGCAAGTATAACAGAGCATAAATATAAAAAGCTGCCTGTCATATTCGAACAGGCAGCTTTTCCTTCGTAACCGACTTTATTTGTTCTTCCGGAAAATATGGAAGCAGATGTTTATGACAGGTAAAAAATAAAATTTGCCGGTCTGGAAGATTTTTTAACAAGCTGATCATTTTCTCAGTCCGGATATGATCGAAATTTACAAAGCTGTCATCGATAATGATCGGGAAAGGATATTTTCCGTAAATAGTAATTGCCAGCGCGAGCCTAAAGGAAACATATATCTGTTCCGCAGTTGCCTGGCTCAGCTCTTTTGCTTCAAAAGTTGCGCCTTCCTTGCTTTCTATAAGAAACCCGTGCCCTTCCTCTTTAGGATAAATGCGGACATAGTTCCCATTTGTTAAATAAGAAAGATATTCTTCTGCCTTTTCAAGCATTTTAGGCAAACGTTCATTTTTAAAGCTGCTAATCGTTTTTTCCAAAATATCCTTCGCAGCTGCATACTTGGCCCATTCTCTGGCCTCTTCCTCAAATTCAGCTTTTAATAAAGCAAATGTGTGAAGCAGTTCTGTATAAGTCCCTCCCTCTTCAAGCAGCTGAATCTCATACTTTATTTCTGCCAGGCTGCTTTGCAGAGAAGGGATGCTATCACGAAGCTTGTTTAATTCGTCAGTAAGATTATGAATGGCCATTTCTGGATTTTCCACATTCATAAATTTATCAATTTCATCCTGTGAGAAGGAGTGCATATTTATTTGTTTACGAATTTGTTTAATTTGTTCATCAAGCTCTGCTAATTTCTGTGCGGCTACACCTATTTCAAGATAATCTTCAGCTGTTTCTGTTCCCGCAAGTGCCAGCTGCTGATCATATTCTTTATTGAAATGTTGAAGTTCAGCAAGTACTGTGCTATATTCATCCTCCAGCTCATGAAGCTTGGCTTTTCTTTCTGCCAGCTTAATATGTTTCTCTGTTTCTTCCTTCATTCTTTTTCTTAATTGGTAAGCGACTTCTTGGACACTGCCCTGCTGCTCCTCCAAAAGTTCTTTTAGGCGCTGAAAGTTGATTAGCTTCTCTTGGATTCCCTGAGCTGCTGCAGTTTTTCTTTCCATTACATAATTCTTCTCCCTGTAGAGCGCCTTTAGCTGCTCAATAAGGCTAAAAGCCTCAGGCAAATGGGATTTGGAAATATCAGCAGGAAGGAATAGCAAATTCCCAAGTCCAATCATTTCTTTGTCCACATCAGCATATTCCTTTTCCCATTCTTCAAAATATCCAATGACTTTTTCATATTTCTCATTGGCCTGCACAAGCTGAAACTTATATTGACGGAGCAGGCTTTGCAATTCGCTGTCTTCTTGAAGCAGTGCCTCCAATTTAGCTGCATGCTGAATTGGAGGCTGTTTCAATTTATCCTTTAGTGCGCTCTCTTTTTCAGCAAGAGCCATTATTTCATCTTTTATAAAGTTATGATTTTCCTGCACATGCTTTTTGTTAACCATGAAGCCACAATAGGCTATTCCTATCAAACCTGCAAATGCAAGAACCCACGTTTGGCTCCACAATCCCCATCCGAACAAGACAGCAAAAAGAATTCCAAAAACAAAAAGCTGAGCTTTTTCCTGCTTTCTTTTTTCAGAACTATTTTTCCGTTCTTTTTCTTCAGCTTTTTGGAGGAAAAAAAGCCTTTCCTGTGTATCCTCCAGTTCTTTTTCAAGAAGATTCCTGTCTGCTGAAAGGCTCAATTTTTCCTTAATAGCTGCCCGTTCCGTTTCCGTTAAGAGCTGATCTTTCACCCCGTCCAACTTGCTTTCGATGTCCTCCAATGCTGACCTTTCATCGTTAAAGCGCTCGTCCAGTTCCGACTTTTTTGTAAGCAAGCGATTATGGCGCATTTGAGCTTTATTTACCTTTTCTTTCATGAACACACTGGTGTCTATTTCTTCCAGCTGTGTTTCATCAATTTGAAGATGAAGCTTTTCCTGAAGGATCAAAATTTCCTCTGAAATGTTTGCAAGCTTTAATGATAATTCGCTTTCCTCTTGCCTAAGCTTTTCCAATAATGGAATTCCCTCAATTGCTGCATGTATTTGCGGCTCATTCTCCAGCAGATCATAATCAGGCTTATTCTTCTCCAGCTCCTGTCTAAGGGTGCCTATCCTGGCCTCTAGACTTGCTTTACGCCCCTCCAGCGGCTGAATTAAACTTTCAAGCTTTTCAATCTTCGCCATGCCATCAACAGGGAATGAAATGTCTTTAAATTGTTCCCTTTCTCTTCTTAGCTCTCTTTCCTCTGTAATCAGCGGAAAAAGCTCCTGCCATTCCTTTAAGTGATACAGCTTCTGCTGTATATACTGCTGGTCATCCTGAATCCTTGTTATGTGCTTTTCAAGCGTTTCTTTTTCATGTAGTAAAGTCCAATACTGTTCATTTTGCCTTTCCGCTTTTTTCAGATTCTGATGCAGCTGTTTCAATTCGTTTAACTTTACGTTCAAACTCGGCTTTTTTCCGTTTGGCTTAAAGCGGCTTTCCAATTCTTTTTGGAGCGTATTTTCCGCTGTTACCAGCTGGTCAGTCCCCAATGAACCTGCTGAAAATAAATATCGTCCCAAATCTTCGCCCTTCATTTGGTTTATATTTTGCAAACCATGGATGTTAAAGGAAAAAATGGATTGAAAGAGGGACTTATCAACATGGTGAAGAAGCTCGCTTAAAAGCTCTTCTCCTCCCCTTGTACCATCTTGAAGAATAACGCTAACATCTCCTGCAGCCTTTCCCTTTACCCGCTCGATAATAGCCTTCCCCTCTCCAGGAAACACCGCTGTAAGCCTCCCGCCAAACTTTGCGCCTTCCTTTGGCTCATACCTTAACTCTGTCTGAAGCCTAGTCGGAAAGCCAAAAAGAATGCTATGAATAAAAGACATGATGGTGGATTTCCCAGCTTCGTTCTCACCATAAATCACTTGAAGAGATTGAATATCGGATAGGCTGAAATCCGTTAACTTTCCGTACCCATAAATATGTATATCGGTAATTTTCATATCCGCACCTCCTTCATTGTATACTGCGTTTTAAGCGTGCTCTTTGTATAAAAGATCCACAAGCAGGACCTCTGCCTCCCCGGCAATCCTGCGCTTTTCTTCCTCATGAAGATCTTCCAAATATTTTCTTGCAAGCGGGTGCCCATACAAAGGGAGAATACTTTCGCAAACGTCTGCAGCTTGCTCTGCTGTTTTAAAAAGCTCGCTGAAAAAATCGGATTCCTGTACCAGTTTTTCTTTACTCCATATTCTTTTTTCATTTACAGCAAGATTGGAAACCCACACGAACGATTCCTCTACTGTTTCTTCCTCCTGCAAGGCGTCAAGCAGTTCACCATTTGCGATACTTTTCATTTCGTGGCTGGAAAGTCTGACATTGTTTAATGTCAGACTAACTATTGTCCCCTTCGTGTTCTGCCTCTTATCTTCAATCAGTCTTTTACACATTTCAAATAGATCATGAAAAGAATCAGCATTTGAAGCATTCATTCTCGCTTCTTCCCATATTACAGCCGACGCTTCCAGGAACTCTGTCTTTGCACCCGTTTCAGTCAATTCAACCAAATAGCATCCTTTCAGACCAGTTTCTTTCCGGTTTCGTCCCTGTGTATTGCCAGGATAAATCACTGGAGGCTGTTCGTTTAATATTTCCCGTTTATGTATATGGCCGAGCGCCCAATAATCAAAGTTTTTTTCAAGCAAATCCTTTAAACGGAATGGAGCATATTTGTCATGCTCACTGCTGCCTTCAAAATGGCCATGAAGGATCCCGATATGCAGGTCGGCTCCATCCATTCTTGTGTAACGGTCAATCATCCGCTCCAGCACATGTCTCCTGGGATAGCTGAAACCATATAAATGGACAGAGGTGCCATTTTCAACTGTATGTTTCATCACTTCAACATCATGCGAAAATATTCGGACATTATCGGGCATTGGCATATGGACCCATTGTCCCTCCCTATGATCATGGTTTCCATGAACCGCAAAAACAGAAATCCCTCTCTCAGCCAGACGTTCCATCTCTTTGCGAAAGCGGGTCTGCGCCCTAATGCTCCGGTCTTCCCCATCAAACAAATCCCCAGCCAGAATAACAAAATCCACCGCATTGATAATAGCTGCATCAACAATTTTGGAAAATGCGGCAAACGTGCTTTCCTGGAGCTTTTTAAAAATAGCTTGAGGCAAACTCTTCAACCCAGCCATCGGACTATCCAGATGCAGATCAGCAGCATGAATAAACGTTACCCTCTTCATATGAACTTCCTTTCATTCCTTTTCTTTCATTTTAACTCATCCAAAAAGCGAATGCACGTTCCTATCGCAAATAGTTAATAAACTTCTTTTTTTCCTAAAAAGTTTTCGTGAAAAACCCTATCCGGTTTTAACCATGGAGGCTTGTGCATAAAAATGTACAAGTACTCTTTCCAAGGGCTGAAAATATAGCCTGCGGAAAAATAAATGGGCGGAGTGGTCATTATTGGGAATTGGAATTTATCTAAGTTATGTTTTTCTTGGACTGTCTTTAGCAGCCCCAATAGGGCCGGTTAACGCAGTCAGACTGGAAAAAGGCATTAAAAACGGGTTTTGGCATGCCTGGATTGTAGGGGTAGGCTCCATGTTTGCGGACGCCTTTTATATGCTGATTGTATACCTCGGACTTGTGCACTTTTTGGACACCCCAATCGTACAGATCTTTCTGTGGCTATTCGGGGGATTTATTCTCTTATATACAGGATTTGAGAGCATTATTAATGCCAATAAGATATCCATTAACTACGTCCGCAGTAAAGATTCATTGTTCAAGTGCTTTTTCTCTGGCTTCATAATGTCCGTTTCAAGTCCACTTTCTATCCTGTTCTGGCTGGGCATTTACGGATCTGTTCTGGCAAAAACAGCAGCTGCTTACGGGAAAGCAGAACTCTTTTTGTACAGTACGATGATTTTTATCGGACTAATGCTCTGGGATCTTTTTGTAGCAGGCCTGACAACAGGCTTCCGCAAGTTCCTGACATCGAAAGGTATTATTCTCATCTCCATTCTCTCAGGTTTATCCCTGATCGGATTTGGCGTTTACTTTGCATTCGAAGGATTAAAGGCATTGTTTGCTTAAAAACTTTCAGCCATGAAAAAAGCTCCGCTTAGAACGGAGCTTTTCCCTTTATTATTCATTTTTGGTTAGCTGAATGGCTTTTTTAATATCTTTAAAAGAGTTGGATTTTCCGTACATCAATACGCCGCCCCTATATACTCTTGCGCCAAACACAGCCAGTATAGTAATGGTCACCAGAAGAATAAGAATACCTAGCAAAGGCTCCCATGCAGGCAATGACAGCATTCCAACCCTCATGAACATAAGCATTGGCGTAAAGAATGGAATATATGATGTGATCGTCACGAAGGGTGCATCCGGCTGGTTCAAACCGAACATGGCAATCATGAAGCCCGCAACAACCATCATCGTCATCGGTGTAATCATCTGCTGGATATCTTCTATCCTGCTGACAAGCGAGCCAAGAAAAGCCGCCAAAGTCGCATAAAGAAAATATCCAAGCAAGAAAAAGATAAGTGCATAGGCGATTGTAGAGGCAGGAATATCCCCAAATCCGAAAAATTCAAAAAAGCCGCCTTCCATTGAATCGAGATTTTGTTTAATTGAATAATAACCTACCAGTAAAATCAATGCCATCTGTGTCAGGCTGAGCAGCCCGATGCCCAGTATTTTGGCAAACATCTGCTTGATCGGCGACACACTGGAAATTAGAATTTCCATCACCCGGGAGGATTTTTCAGTCGCTACTTCCATGGCAATCATATTTGCATACATGATAACAGCAAAATAGATGACAAATAACAGGACGTAAACCAGACCTCTCGCCTGGTTCAGTTCTTCCTCAGTTTTAGCATTTTCCTCCAGGGCTATTTGGTTAAAAGCAATAGGTTCATATAATTTCCCCAGCTCCTCAGGACTAAGATTGATTTGCGTAGCGGCCAGCTGGGTTTTTAGCTGCTGCAGTCCACTCTGCAATTCGGAAGGAACGGCAGAATCAGCAATGCTTCTTGCTTTATAGGTTGCTTCGGGGAGATTTTCCTTGTTAAAAGACAGCAGCAGCAAACCCTTGAATTCGCCCTCTTTGACAGCTTCTTCTCCTCCTGCTTCTGTGCCTTTGTAAGCTTCTAGGATGATGTCCTTGTTTATGACCTTCATTTGCTCTTCCAATGAACTAAACAGCACACCGGTCTGGTCCATAACTGCGATTTTTTCTTCATTTTCTTTATTAAAAAAGTCAATAATACCGGATAGATTCGCAAGGCCTACCACAATCAGCACAGTAATAACGGTCGTAATAATAAATGATTTGGTTTTCAGCTTGCTAAGATAGGTATGAAGAAGGATAGTCATAAAATTATTCATAGGAAGCACCTGCCTTTTCTATGAAAATGTCATTCAGGGATGGCTCCTCCAGCATAAATTTTCGGACAAAGCCCCTCTCAGCAATCTCCCTAAATATTCCCTCAGCCGCTTCTTCTCCTGGTATCTGTAAATGTATTCCTTCTGCAGTCTTCCTGGCCTTAGTTACACCAGGGCTATTGGCCAAAAAGCTTAAATCATAATCAGCGTGGATCACAAGATTCTTCTTTCCAAAGGAGCGTTTAATTTCCTTAAGAGAGCCATGTACGACAGGCCTGCCTTTCTGCATAATACATAAATGCTCGCAAAGCTCTTCCACATGTTCCATCCGATGAGAAGAAAAAACAATCGTCGTACCATTGTCTTTTAGTTCCAAAACCGCTTCCTTCAGCTGCTCCACATTAACAGGGTCAAGCCCGCTGAACGGTTCATCCAAAATCAAAAGCTTCGGCTTATGAATAACAGCCGTAATAAATTGGATCTTCTGCTGATTTCCTTTTGAGAGCTCATCCACTTTTTTATTTGCATTTTCAGGTACTTTAAAGCGCTCTAGCCAATAGGCTAATTCTTTTAAAGAATCCTGCTTGTTCATTCCTCTAAGCTTTGCAAGATATACAATCTGGTCCTTTACCTTAAGCTTCGGATACAACCCTCTTTCTTCAGGAAGGTAGCCAATCAGCGGACTTGTTGAATAATCAATCCGCTTTCCGTTCCAAGTAATCTTCCCTCCGCTAGGATCCAGCAATCCCAGAATCATCCGAAACGTTGTCGTCTTACCTGCTCCGTTTGCCCCAAGAAATCCAAACATCTCACTCTCGGGTATCGACAGAGACAAATTATCAACAGCCGTAAACTGGCCAAAACGCTTTGTAACATGTTCAAGCTGCAATGCCATTTTCTAACTCCTCCTTTGCCTAACTTGTAATACGGACAAAAGGCGAAAAAGGTTCAATTTTCCATAAAAAAATATTAAGTATTAGATTTTTCTTCCGTATAGGCAAGATTCGTTTTAAATTAAGGCCTTTAGCTTGTTTTTCTGCTTCAATGGGAACTATTGACTCCGGTTAGTGCCTTTCAGCTCGGTTTTCCTCCTCCGACGGGAACTATTCAACTCGATTAGTGCCTTTCAGCCCATTTCAGCCCGACGAGGCTCTGGCTTATAAATTTCTTTTGCACATTCACAAAAATTATGCAAGAATAATAGTAACTATCTGAATTTTATAATAAAGAGGGGGAATCACGATGAAAACATACAAACTTACTGCATTTGAGCAGGACGGGGAAAAGATTTTGGAGGAGTCCTTCCAGGCAGCTAATGATGATGACGCAAAGGGTCTCGGAGAAAAAATGCTCAAGGAAAAGGGCTTGGATGAAAAAACTCACCGCTGCACTTCACCAGCAGGAAAACTTATATTGTTTCATAGATAAAAAAGCAAAGGGCTCTGGCCCTTTGCTTTTCCTTTTGGCTCTATTAAATTTGGCTGTTGATTTCAGCACGAGGCACTCAGCGAACAGCGGGGCTACCGGGAGCCTCCTCGACGCTCTGCGCCTGCGGGATCTCACTTGGAGCGCTACTCCCGCAGGACTTTGAATAAGCTTCCTTGTATAAACACCTCGTCGTAAGGAAATGCGAATGCATTTTCGCGGGATTAGTGCCTTCCACTCCAATCAACAGGATTTCAAAAACAACAATGAGCTTTAACAGAGCCTTTCTTTAAAATCTATTTACTTTCCTTTAAAGACAGGTTTCCTTTTTTCAATAAATGCCTGGATGCCTTCCTGATGATCCTCCGTTTGTCTCATCTTATGCTGACCGAGTTTTTCAAGCTCCAGCACTTTTAACAAAAGAGGACGGTTTTTATCTGCAAGGATTTTCTTCGTCTTGATCATGGCTTCTGTTGGGCTGTTAAGCCATTTGCTTAGCTTCGATTCAACAGCGGTGCGTAATTCGTCTTCAGCCACTTCATGAATAAGACCTATCTGCAGCGCTTCATCCGCAGAAAGTGCCTTTCCTTCCCATATTAATTGCTTGGCTTTATCCTCGCCAATACGCTGCTGGAGGAAGAAGTGAGAGCCTCCATCCGGAATTAATCCTATTCCAATAAAATTCATAGCCAGTTTGCTGGATTTCTCTGCCAATATATAATCTGTTGCTAATGCAAGGCTGAAGCCAAGGCCGGCTGCTGCCCCCGTAACTGCACTGATGGTCAGCTTCGGCATACTGTAAAGAGTTACAACCAGCTCATTAATACAATCCATAACCGAAGAGAAATCGCTTTCATTTGCTTCCAGAAGCATCGTTTTAATATCTCCACCTGAGGAAAATGCACGGCCGTTGCCTTTTAAGACAACTATGTCGACCTCATCCATATGGCTTACTTCCTTCATTATCGCCAATAAACCCTTTAGCATTTCAATATTTAATGCATTTAATGATTCCGGCCTGTTCATCTCAACGGCTGCAACACGCCCATCGATTTGCAGATTGACAGTATCAGTTACAAAATCTATTGCCAAAATCCTTCCCCTCCTTTTCTTCGCTTCTTTTATTATAAAGAGTATTATTATATTTAAAAAGCATTATGTCTAAAGATTTTAAATTTTGTCATTTATTTTCATAGATAAAAGGCAGCACCTAAAATAAGGATGCTGCCCTTTATTAGTGTATTACTGTGTATTACTGTGTATTTCCTGTATATTTTTTTTGAACTTGATCCCTTAATGCCATCTTTAGAAATTTTCCAACAGAAGTCTTTGGCATCTCCTCAAGGAACAAAATATCATCCGGAAGCCACCACTTCGCAAATTGCGGTTTAAGAAATTCATATAATTCTTCTTTCGTTGTCTTGCCTTTAAAAGGTTCTTTTAAGACAACACACGCCACCGGCCGTTCCTGCCATTGCTTATGAGGCACAGCAACAACTGCTGCTTCGAATACTGCTTCGTGTGCCATTAAGGTATTCTCTATATCTACAGAGGATATCCATTCTCCTCCACTCTTGATCAAGTCCTTCGTTCTGTCAACAATTTTCATAAACCCTTCTTCATCAATTGTCACGACATCACCCGTATACAGCCAGCCATCGCGGAACGCTTCATTTGTCCGTTCATCCTTGTAATATTCGGAAGCAATCCAGGGGCCTCTTATCGCAAGCTCGCCCATTTCCTTTCCATCCCAAGCGGCTTCCCCATCCTTGCCGACAACCTTCATCTCCAGACCTGGAACAAGGATGCCCTGCTTGGCTTTAATATAAAGCTGTTCCTCCGCAGAAAGCTCTTCCTGATAGCTTTTTAGAGTCGAAATGACAACAAGCGGACTGGTTTCAGTCATTCCATAGGCATGCATGAAAGGAATTTTATGTTTTTGCTCAAACGCTTTAATCATACCTTTCGGAGCTGCAGATCCGCCGCAAAGCACCGAACGGAGCGAACTCATATCATACTCGTTTTCATCCAGCTCTTTTAAAAGGCCCAGCCAGATTGTCGGCACCCCGGCTGTAATGGTTACTTTTTCCGACTGGATGAGCTCAGCCAGCAGCTTTGGAGTAAAGTAAGGGCCCGGCAGTACAAGTGTCGTCCCGAACCAAACAGCAGCAAATGGCAGCCCCCATGCATTTACATGGAACATTGGGACAACCGGAAGTGCTATATCCTTCTCGCTAACAGCTGCGCTATCGGCCATTCCCAGTGCCATACTGTGGAGGACAATCCCTCGATGTGAATATACGACACCCTTTGGATTGCCGGTTGTAGCAGAGGTATAGCACATCCCTGCAGCTGAATTTTCATCCAAATCATCAGGAAATTCATATTCTCCGCTTGCTTCTTCAACCAATTTTTCATAATGGTAAACAGGGGAGAGCGATGTTTCCGGCAATTCTTTGTCGTCGGTCATAATAATAAATGCCTTGACGGTCTTGAGTTCATCTTTTACCTTCTCGATTAGCGGAACAATGTCGGGATCGATTAGCAGCACCTTATCTTCAGCATGATTAATGATATAGGAAATATGCTGAGGCGACAGGCGGATATTAATTGTATGGAGGACGGCTCCACTGCATGGGATCGCAAAATAAGCCTCAAGATGGCGATGATGATTCCAGGCTAGCGTTCCGACCTTATCTCCTTTATCAACCCCTAACTTCTGCAGGCTTTCTGCGAGCTTACGGGTTCGTTCTGCAATTTCTTTATATGTAAATCTTTGAATTCCGCTGGACGTTCTGGATACGACCATTTTCTTTGGAAAATACTGTTCTGCCCTCTTAATCATCTGCGTCATAGTCAAAGGCGTTTGCATCATCATTCCTAATCCCCCTTTTTGTAAACGCTTTCATTTTATATAAGCTTATAAACAGTTATACCTATTTCTTTCATTCTATTTATTTAAGATAAAGTCCTTTAATTTTTATCAAAATTTTCTAAAAGTAAGCACAAAAAAATCCCCGCCTATTCAGCCAGGGATTTTTGTTTTTTATTAAACAGTTCATTTAATATTTTCAATTTCTCGTCAGCATAATGCTCGAAGCTGTCATTATATGACTTCGGGTCTTTCGGATTGGCAAAATGAGTTATTTTTCCTGTTTGTGGATCAATGAATTTGCTTGAGGCTCCACATCCAAGGCCAATGATTGTTTGCAGTTCTTCCATGATCATAATATTATAGATGCTCTCCTGGTTTGGAAGTGCATAGCCGACATTTTCAAGATTGCCGAGAATATTTTTCTGGCGGTACAAGTAATAGGGTTTATAGTTATGCTCGTTCGTCCAATTTTCCGCCATCTTCATCATTCTTTCGATTTCTTCCCGATCGGCAACCTTATATTTTTGCTTATTTTTCGTCATTTCCGATGCACGTTTAAAAGATAATGTATGGACAGTTAAAGATTCCGGCATCAGTTTTTCCGTTTCATTCAGAGTATGGGAAAACTCGGATACACCTTCCCCAGGAAGACCGATAATTAAATCCATATTAATATTGTTCATCCCCATATTGCGGGCAAGGTGAAATTTATCAACTGTTTCTTCCACTGTATGATGACGGCCGATTGCCTTCAGCGTTTCCTGAATATAAGACTGCGGATTGATGCTGATGCGGTCAATATTCCATTTCTTCAGCACTTCCAGTTTTTCAGGTGTAATTGTATCTGGACGGCCGGCTTCCACTGTTACCTCACGGATGTTTTTTACATCAGGGAAAGACGTGTACATTTCTTCATAAAGCAAATCCATTTCTTCCGCAGTAATGCTTGTTGGTGTCCCGCCGCCATAATAAACAGTCGTAATTTTAACATCATTTTCTTTCAGCCATTCGCCAATTTTGCGCATCTCATAATGCAGACCGCCAAGGAAGGAGTTCACAGACCCCTGTCTGCCGTTAATGGCGTATGCCGGGAACGTGCAATAAGCACACTTTGTCGGACAAAAAGGAATTCCAATATAAATGCTGACCTCATTTTGGAGCTTATATAAATCCGGAACAACAGCCAGCTGCCTATCCACGATATTCTGCATAAGCTGAATTTTTTCGTCCGTAATCAAATACTCTTCCTTCAGCTGCTGATGGACTTCATGCTGCGGCGTCTTGTTTTGCATTGCGCGATGGAGAAGTTTCGTAGGGCGGACCCCTGTTAAAATCCCCCACTTTTGCGTGATGCCTGTCCAGTCCTGCAGAACAGTCAAATATACATGTGAAACAGCATTTTTCACTTGTTTGAAATTCTCTTTCTCCGTTTTAGCAGGCACGAATGCTTTTTCAAAAACAGCCAGCCTTTTTTCGCCTTCTTTGTCGGCCAGTTCTGCTTGTGCCTTAAAGCTCGCACCTTGTTCCAGGCGAAAACCAATCGTTAAATCAGCTTCTGAAGCTTCTCCTAAAACCACTTCGCACTCCTCGAAAAATAGATTTCCAATTAGGCGAAGCGGCCGATGAAACCGTTCATCCTGTATACCTAATATCGAAATTTTCAAAGCGATCACCTTTTTAAAAAGAATATAATGAAAACTGCCATCATTCTGTTCGCTAACGGCAGCTAAAAAGTAGATTTTCTTTGTTGCTGACAAACTTCTTTAAGTGTACAGAAACAGGTAAAGGAGGTCAATATAGGGTAAAAGATTCCTAATAGATTGGTAAATTGTTTTTAGCATATATTTAAGCCGGAATCCTGCTTTTGGGTCCTGCCTCTACTGCTTCGTGCCCAAATGGGCTTGCGTCCTCCTGGCACTTTTTTTCGTTATTTTCACGAGTCTTTGCGTCGTTCTCTCCTTTTTTCGTCATATTTCCACATCAGCCTGCATTGCGTCCCTATCGCCCTTGCTTGCGTCAATTTCCCAATTATATGCGTTGGTTTTCACATCTAAAAAGAGAGCCGATTAGCATAATCGACTCTCTTTTGTTTTCTTTATTTTAAAAGATTCATTTTCCTCAGGAATTCGATCGGATGCTGCTTGCGGAAGTGCTCTTTGACCATATAGCTGACTCCGTTTTGGTTATTGGATCGGGTTAGCCAGTCTGCAGCTTTTTTCACTTCCGCCGGGGCATTCCCCATTGCCACACCGAGGCCGGCTGCTTCAATCATTTCCAGATCATCTATAGAGTCGCCAATAACGACCATTTGGTTTCTTGAGATTCCCAGATGTTCTCCCAAATAAAGCAATCCGTTCACCTTGGATACTCCTGCCGGAACAATATCCATGCGAAAGTCATTCAGTTTTATGATGTCGATGTTTTGAAACATGCCTTTAATAGAAGCATGAGCATCTTGCAGGTCCTCTTTATCTTCAAAGTAGACTTCGATTTTTGGAGGTGTGACAGGTTCATCCAAAATGGTATCGCTCAATGAATCTACAAATTGCTGTGAGTAAAAGATGGGATCACCTGTAGTAAATACTGTTTTAGCAAGCATATTGGAATTTAGTTTTGTTTTGTTAGCCAGGGAATATTTTTCGTGCACCAGCCTGATTTGGCATGTAAAGCCTTCAAGCAGGCGCACGATTTCAAACGTCTCATCTTCCTGTATGCGTTTTACAAAAATTGGTTTTTCCTGAGAGGCTGCAATATAAGCCCCTCTGTGTGTGACCAGCAAAGAATTAATTTTCAGTGCTTTCGCCACTTTCTTTGCAGAAGGAAAGCTCCTTGACGTTACAAGCGTTACATAAATTCCTTTTTGCTGTACATATTCAATCGCTTCTTTAGTGGATTTATGAAGTCTTCCATTTGATTGGAGAAGTGTTCCATCAATATTTAAAGCAAGCATTCGGTATATCATCTACTTTGCCCCCTATTCTCGGTGTAAAATTGTCCTATTACACTTTTATGAAGAAATGCAATTGATTAGAACATGACATGGACAATGCAAACATTTTTCTTTAGCTTGTAGGAATTGGCCTGACTATTTCAATTTGAGAGACTTTTTAATTCAAAGAATTATAAATTATCCATTTACAATTCAATGTTCGCGTATTAAGATGGAGTCAAATAAAAACTGCATATCAAGTTTGCACTAGGGGAGCTTTTGGCTGAGAAGAACATTCCGTTCTGACCCTTATGACCCGATCTGGATAATACCAGCGTGGGGAAGTGCAGGTGGACGGCTATCATTTTTTATGTATTGATAACATTCAACTGCATTTCCTCATGGAAATGCAGTTTTTTATTTTTCAGGCTGTGTTAAAGCTAAATGTTGATTTCAGCCCCTTGTTGATTGGAGCGGAAGGCACGGATTACAGCGGGAGAAGCGAGTCATAGGGAGATCACACAGGCACTATGCGCCGAGGATGCTTCCCGACCGCCTGCGGTTCGCTGAGTGCCTGGGGAGGAAATCAACAGGCAAGATTAACAGTATAAAAAATTAGGAGGAATGACAGTATGCAAGAAAATTTTTTATGTGGAACAAGCGAGATTACAGGGTGCAGATTTTCTATTTATCCTATGTCTGACCGGTTTGTGGATATTATTTTATCGGCACTGAATGAAGTGGACACAAGCAAGGTATGGATGGAAACTGATGATGTCAGCACATGTGTGCGCGGCCGTTCCATTCATGTCTTTGATGTTGTAAAAGCCATTTACCTGGAAGCAGCCAAGCATGGCGACCATGTTGTTTTCTATGGCACTTTTTCAAACGGCTGTCCTGGAGATACGGCAGGTGATGCTTACCTTGCTGAAAATGAAGAGAGAGCGAATAAGGAAAAGTCGGCAAGTTTCCTTCAGAAAGTTGCCGCCCAATTTGCTCTTTATCCAATGGGGATCCCTACATACATGGATGTCATAATGGACCAGGTAGAGCTGGCGAAATCACAGGGCACATTTTCAAAAGGTGTCCATTATGCTTCAAGACTTGATGGAGATGCACATGCTGTTTTTAAAACGCTTGAAGAAGCATTCGAGGGATGTAAAAAAAGTGATTCCACGCATATTGTTATGACAGTTAATATGTCTGCGAACAGCCCTTCCCATAAGGGGGCTGAATAATATGCTTGAAAAATGGAAGCTTCGTGAAGTGATCGTCCTTTCTGTTTTGGCTGTTGTGTTTGCGGTGGTTTATCTCGTTTTTCTTCAATTCGGAAACGTACTTTATGGGTTGTTCGGCTTGATTGGCTATGATATTATCTTTGGAATCTGGTTTATCGTTTCGATTATCGCTGCCTATATTATCAGAAAGCCCGGGGCTGCCTTTTTATCGGAAACCATTGCCGCAACGGTTGAGATCATGATTGGCAATGCTGTCGGCCCGCGCCTTATCCTTTCTGGAATGATACAAGGAATTGGGGCAGAAGCTGTTTTTGCGGCTACAAAATGGAGTAATTACCGGACTTGGGTTTTAATCACTGCAGGTATGGGCTCATCTGTCACAAGTTTTATATGGGGTTACTTTATCTCAGGCTATGCTGCACTTTCACCAGGTTATGTGACAGCCATGTTTTTCGTCCGGCTAGCAAGTGGCGCTTTACTGGCAGGTTTACTCGGAAAATGGCTGAGTGAAAGTCTAGCAAAAACAGGTGCATTGAGCAGCTTCCCGATCGGCAAGGAACGGAAAAGGGGAAAACCGGACAATGGAATTACAGCGTAACGAGGCTATTCTAAAGACAAAGCTGCTTACTTTTCGGCATGAAGAAGAGAAAAATCCTGTTTTTAATGATGTGAATTTAAACCTTTATCCTGAGGAGGCAGTTCTTATTCTCGGGCCCAGCGGCTGCGGAAAAAGTACACTTGCACTTTGCCTAAATAAATTGTACCCGGAGGCTGTAGATGGCCATCTTGAAGGATGGGCCTCTTTTAAGGGAAAATTGCTGAGTTCATTCAGGCCTGGTGAGATTAATAAAAGCATTGGAATGGTATTTCAGGATCCTGAAAGCCAGTTTTGCATGGTAACCGTCGAGGATGAACTGGCGTTTGGACTGGAAAATATGAATATTCCTCCTGAGGATATTGGGCCAAAGATTGATCATGCACTTGAACTTGTCAATCTTCTCCCATATAAACATGCTATGATTCACACCCTCTCAGGAGGGCAAAAACAAAAGCTGGCTTTGGCATGTGTTTTGGCATTGGAACCGGAGATCCTGATTCTTGATGAACCGACAGCAAATTTGGATCCTGCCTCAAGCAGCGAGCTTGCCAGCATAATCAAGAAGCTTAGAACTGAACTTTCTCTTACACTGCTGATCATTGAACACAAACTGGATGATTGGATTGATCAAATTGATCGCTGTCTGGTTTTAAACCGAGGGGGCGAAATTTTATTTAATGGCAAGCCGGATGCCTGCTTTACTGATTATGCAGAGGAGCTTCAGTCAGAAGGAATCTGGCTGCCGAGCACAGTAAGAGCTGGCCTTATAGCAAAGAAAGCCGGATTATACTCCGGGTCCGCCCTTCCGCTAAATCAAAATGAACTAATTAATGGATTAGCAGACCCTGATTCAGCAGTTCGACTTTTTGAAAAAAAGAAAAATGTTTTAACTGGCACAGCGGATCAAAGTATTCTTGAAGTCCAAAGACTTTCTTTTAGCAAAGGCGGAAATGAACTGTTAAAAGATATTAGCTTTTCTGTTAAAAAGGGGGAATTTATTGCAATAGCAGGCCCGAACGGATCCGGTAAAACCACACTTTCCAGACTTCTCTCCAGATTAAATTTGGGTTCCTCCGGGGAGATTTCCTTTCTTGGACGTACTCTCTCCAAATGGAAGGAGAATGAATTGAGGCAGAAAATGGGCTACATTTTCCAGAATCCGGAACATCAGTTTATTACAGATTCTGTGTTTGAAGAAATTGTATTCAGCCTAAAAGTCATGGAGATGGAAGAAGCGGAAATAAATGAAACAGCCAAAACTATACTGAAGCAGGTTCGTTTACATAAGCAGGCATACCTTCACCCTTTTTCCTTAAGCCAAGGGCAAAAACGGCGGCTAAGTGTTGCAACCATGCTTGTGAATAATCAAGATTTGCTGCTGCTTGATGAGCCTACATTTGGACAGGATGCCAATACTGCACGTGAACTTATGGCTCTTTTAGAGGAGAAGATATATGACGGAGGATCCGTCATTATGATCACCCATGATATGGATCTAATCCAGTCCTATGCCCATAAAGTGATTATTCTTTCAGATGGAGAAATAATTTATGATGGAACGCCAGATGACCTATGGAACAAACAGGAAATTATGAAGCAGGCCTCCCTTCAGCTTCCATACTTTGAAAAGTTCAAGAACGATATCCGTACGGGGAGTGGATATTATGCTCTTACATGACATTAATCCCAGTATAAAAGCGCTCACTGTAGTGATTTGCGTACTAATTTTATCTATCTTTTTTGATCCGCTCACACCCTTGCTCACCCTGATAATAACAGCGAGTGCTACCCTCTTACTTGGAAGGGTGTCAATTAAGAAGTGGCTGTTGTTATTCTCGCCTTTCTTGTTTATGGCGTTCATTTACATCTGGTCAGCTATTCTTTTTTCAAGGATAGATCAAGGAGAAACCATCCTATGGGCTTGGGGCATCTTAACGTTAACTGAGGAAGGCTTTCAGCGTGCCCTCTCACTTGGGCTGCGCGTGTTAAGCTTTACGTCGCTGTCCCTTTTGTTTATTTTAACCACAAAGCCAACAGAGTTTCTGCTCAGTTTAATGCAGCAATGCCGGCTTTCACCGAAGCTTGCATATGCCATTATGGCTGGCTATCGATTTTTGCCATTAATAAAAGAAGAATTTGAGATTATCAGAAGTGCTCACCGGATAAGGGGGGTGGGTAAAGCAAGGTCTTTTTCCGAAAAATTAGCTGAGCTTAAAAGGTATGCAGTCCCTCTGCTTGCCGGGGCCATCCGCAAAGCAGAAAGAACAGCCATGGCAATGGAATCGAAAGGTTTCACCGGCGATAAGAACAGGCAATTCTATCATAAAATCACAGTTTCATGGAAAGACCTGGCATTTTCCGTTATTATGGTGGCAGCAGTTCTATTAAGTGCATACACCTCCTGGAAGCTTGGCTATTTGCAGCTGTATAACGGTGAGCTGTGAGGGGATATGTTGATTTTATATGCGGTATGCTCCCTATGAAAAAGTATAACAAACTTGTCAGCAGTAAAAATACCTTTAATTACCAACTGGACCTATGAATAAATTTTTATTGCCCTTCTTAAGCTATGATTGTAACAATCAAGAAAACTACACCAAAGGAGATGATTTACATGGCAAGAAGCAACAATTCTAATCAGCTTTTAGTATCAGGAGTCAGTCAGGCAATTGATCAAATGAAGTATGAAATCGCAACAGAATTCGGTGTGAACCTTGGCCCGGAAACATCTTCAAGAGCAAATGGATCAGTAGGCGGGGAAATCACAAAGCGCCTTGTCCAAATGGCTGAACAACAGCTTGGCGGAGCACGCTAATTTTTAGGCAATTATCGAAAAATAAAACGCCGCTTACAGCAATCTGCGAAGCGGCTTTTATTTTTCTTAATTAAGCATTTCCACAATATCTTCTACTGCCTCAAACAGTGAATTAGCCTGTATATCTGCTTTTGTCGGGTCTGAACCAATGAAAACTGTTTTACAGCCTGCCTTCTTACCTGCTTCAATATCTCGCTCGTGATCGCCAACCATAATGCTGCTGGCAAGATCAAGATTATATCTTTCTGCAAGATCCAGCAGCATACCTGCATTTGGCTTCCGGCATCCGCAACCCGCTTTTGGTTTATGCGGACAATAAGCTACTTCCTTAATATGGCCGCCTTTTTCTGCAATTAGCTCCTGCAGCCTATCATGGATTCTCTTCAATTCTTTTTCTTTTAAGTAGCCCAGTCCGACGCCGCCCTGATTGGTCACGACAAAAATCTCATAACCTGCTTTTGTCAATTCTGCAACTGCTTCAGCTGCGCCTTCAAGCAAAAATAACTGTTCCGGCTTGTTTACAAATTTAACCCTGTCAGATAAAACCTCATTTAAGACACCGTCCCGGTCGAGAAAAACTGCTTTTCCCATTTTTCTCCCTCTTTCCTATTTCCAACGTCTATCATAAAGGTACCCAATTCAAAGTACCTTTATTACAGAGTAATGCCGTTGGATAAGATTTGTCTGAAAAAATTGGATAACAGCCTAAATGAAAAAACTCCCAGTTCCATTACCGGGAGTTCTAATCCAGCTATTTATTCTACAGCACCGTATAGCTCTTCAAGTGGCTTCATGATGATTTTGTTCATTTCAGCTACCATCATGCTCATGCGCTGTTCAGCTTCCATAAGCTTTGAAATTTGCTCATGCTGCTGTACAAGAGCTACTGTTTTTTGTGCCTGTTCCACTTCTTCCTGCGTAATATCCTGACCCATCATTTGCTTTTGCTGAAGTTCCATTTGGATATTGCGGAAGTTTTCAAACATTGTTTTTGCAGAGGGATCTGCATTCACATTATCGTATGCTTGTTTTAAAGCCTTGTATTCATCGCTTTCACGCACGGCTTTCTCTAATTCATAGGCTGAATCATGTAAATTTACTGCCATTTGTAAACACTCCTTCCGGTTCTCGTTCAAAAAGGAGAATAATAAACACATACTATTTCCCGTACTTTGAACATCTACTCCACTATAACAAACTATGACAGTAAACGCGAGGCCATACCTTTTTTATTAGGTCTCTTTTCTTATAGATTGTTGTTTTTGTTTATGAATTCTGCCCGTTGGTTTCCGCTGCGAGCACTCAGCGAACCCGCGGGGAGGGTTGCGAGCCTCCTCGGCTTCGCCTGTGGGGTCTCGCACTTCCCTCTCTTCCCGAGGGCATTGAATAAACACCCTTGAGTAAACATCGCACGAAGAAAATGCGGATGCATTTTCGAGGATCAAGTGCCCTGCGCTATAATCAACTCAGTTGGTAAAAATACGTTTGCCTTCAAAAAGAAACAAACTTTACGAAAACAGCCTTAATTTATGAAAATAACCAGAATCCCCTGGAAAAGCCCGATAACCCCGCCAAGCAATGCGCCTAGATAGGTAATCATTTTCAGTTCGCTTCTTGTAATGGAAAGAACCATTTCTTCAAGTCGTTCAACTGAGAAAGTTTCCACCTGCTGACGGACAATTTCCGCTAGGTGCAGACGCTCCATGAGAACATCGATACGGCGGGAAAGCCAGCCGCCAAGCAGTTCAACACTTTTCGGCGCTATCTCTTCAATTACTTTTGTCCTATAAGAGTCCGTCAGCTTAGATAAAGGCGTCATGAAGATTACATCAAGCTTAACCACTTTTTGTACAAATCCTTTGATCATATTAACGAGCTTTTCTTTTTCAAACTGCTCTTCAATCCGCTCTGCTTCCCAGTCAAGCACCTTATTCCATTCTTTTTTCAATATTGTGGTGATTAGGTCTGCTGTTCCTTCATTTTTTAAAAACCTGACAATTTCCGGCTGGATTTTATCCGCTAGATTGATGTTTCCCATGAACATTTGCAGCATATTGCTCAGCATTCCGCTTCGCTCACGGACAAAGTCATCAGCCATTCTTTGGATGCGCATTTTTCCTTCAATGCTGGAAAAATAGTCGACTCCTTTTTCAAGAATATAAGAAGAAATGATAGGAAGCTTCGCATCTACTTTTTGGATGATTTCCGGTGAAACAACTTCTCTAAGTGGTTTAGTCCGGTATTTCACCATTAAGTTTTCATATTTCTCTTCAACAAACTGATTCAACTTATCCTCAGCTTTTTGCTGAGCATCCTCCATTCCAAGAACCGCAAGCAGTTCGGCTGGTGTCTTATCAGTATTCAGAAGATTCTCCAGTTCCTTTTGGACAAGGCCGGTCATATCCTTTTGAAAGCCTTCATTTAAAAATTTTCGTTGGATGCTTTCGGGTGTCAGCAAATGATCAGTTACCATTTTCCCCATTTGTGCGGCCAGCTCGTCCCTTCGCTTCGGAATCAGCCCCGGGGTGAATGGAACTCTCCAATTTTTAATATAAAGTGGCTTATAAGGCCTGAACAGCATTTTAATGGCCAGGGAATTGGTAAAACCCCCAATGATAGCCCCAATTATAATCATAATGATAATTGTGATTGCGATTTGCATTTACATCTACCTTCCATGCACAAATTTAGAAAAGCGGAAGCGCCAGGCAGAAAATATTCCCCCGCTCCGCCATTGCACCAATTTTCAACCTTTTACATACGATACCGTATCAGCTTTTGCCTATTTTTTCATTATACGCGCACACATAAAGACGAGCAAATGAGGAATGATCATGTCAGTTTCTTTATTGCCTATTACGATTGTTCCGGTAAAAATGTTTCAAGAAAATCAGCATCAGATTCAAATTAGCCATTCTCTTATTCATTACTGGAATATAGACTTGCATATTCCCCATGTTCTGCACATCGGGAGGAGATCCATACAGATTACCATTGAAGGAGCAAGCATTACCAAGGATGAGCTTTTTTTCAGTGATTGGCTGTTTCAGGAATGCTGTCTTCCTATCCAGGAGCTCGATTTTATTGCGAGCTATTCCAAAAAAGATCATTCCATTACCCTCGGGCCTGTTGTCGGTCTTATGACAGATTTGAATGATAAGGGGGCAGAACCAGACTTCCGCTCCATTCATGCTTTTTGCGAAGAACTGAATGAGGTTGTGTCAAATATGGGCGGCCTTTTTTATGTGTTCCACTTTAAAGATTTCGAAGAAGGCAAATTGCAGGGTTATTACCTTCAAGCGGGCCAGTGGATAAGAAGTGAGGTACCGCTTCCAGGCGTCATTTACAACCGGGTTCACTCCAGGGCGCTTGAAGCCAGCACTTTCTTCCAAACATTTAAAAACAGCATAAGAAGCCTTTTTATCCCCCTATTTAACGACCGTTTTTTATCCAAAACAGAAGTTCACAATCTGCTATATTCTGAAGAACATATGAAGCCATATCTGCCCGATACGGTTATCGCAAATGAATATTCAGTAAAAGAGCTGCTAAATAAACACAAGTCCCTTTATATAAAGCCGATCCACGGAAGCCAGGGCCGGAACATAATCAGAATAACCTTAAATGGAGAAGAAATCCTCGCAGAATTATCATCTGGAAACCGCAGGGAAGAAACGCTGCTGTTCGAGAACTATACCCGCTTTACCCATTGGTTTAAGCAGCAGCAAAAGAATAAAAACTTTTTAGCCCAGCAGGCAATCCCCCTGCAAACCTATAAAAACAGGCAGCTTGATTTCCGTGTTCTCTGCCATAAAAATTTTCAGGATACATGGAAAGCCACTTCCGCAGTAGCAAGAATTTCAGCTGAGCAGCAATTTGTTTCCAACATCGCGAGGGGCGGAGAAATTATGAAGCCGCTAAAAATTTTTTCGATACTGTCAGATCCCAGAACAGCCATCCAGCAGCTTGCGTTGATGAAAGAACTTGCGGTCGAAACAGCCTCCATAATCAGCCAAAAATGCGATGGGCTGATAGGTGAGCTTGGCATTGATATAGGCGTTGATAAAAATGGAAAGCTATGGATCATTGAGGTTAATTCAAAGCCCTCGAAAAACTTTGAAGATAGTGATAATAGAATAAGGCCATCTGCAAAGGCGCTCATCGAATATGCCGCGGCCTTATCCTTTTCAGGCATACCCCCAAAGGAGGATTACTAGAATGCTTTCATTCGGAATCATGACATTAAATAAACGAAATGAAAAATCTTACTTTTTGGAAATGGCAAAAAGGGCTAATGCATACGGCATTAACTGCTTCCGTTTTGTTCCTTCTGATATAAATCCCATATCCGAAAAAATCAGCGGCGACTTCTTTAATCCAAGTTCAGCCGAATGGGAGCAAAAGGTCTTTTCAGCTCCTGAAATCCTGTATGACCGCTGTTTTTATGGAGAGGATTCCCATTCAAAGCAGTGTATGTCCATTGTCAACTGGCTGAAAGCGAGAGAAGATATCCATTTTATTGGCTACGGTTTGCCTAATAAGCTTGAATTATATGAACTCCTTTCCCATTCAAGCATTTCACCTTATCTGCTTAAAACTGACCCCTTTTTAAGTTCTGAAAAGTTCTTTGAAAAATTGCGCCATGATCAGCCCCTTATTCTTAAGCCGGCGAGCGGGTCTCAGGGACAGGGTATCTATTATATTGAAAAAACCGGTAAAAATATTCTGGTTAAGACTGATAAGAAGGATGGACAGATTTCCCATTGCTTCGAAAAGCCCCAAAAGGCAATTGCTTGGCTGAACAGGCTGACATCAACCCGGCAATACCTCATACAGCCTTATGTGAACCTATCAAATAAAGAAAGCCAGCCTTTTGATGTAAGGATATTATTGCAAAAGGATTCAAAAGGCACTTGGAAGGAAATAGGCCGGGGAATCCGAACAGGGAAAAATGGGGGCATCATTTCCAATTTAAGCGCAGGCGGAACAAATATCTCCTTTAATGAATGGATTGCTGCCTTTCCTTCTCCAATGCGAAATTATATTTGTGAAGAGCTAAATGAAATTATTAATACACTTCCTGCTGCCCTGGAGGATAAACTGCCGCCATTGTTTGAGATGGGAATAGATATAGGGGTTGGAACTGACGGTTCAATATGGGTTCTCGATATTAATTCCAAACCGGGGAGAAAAACGATACTAAACATCCACCCTGAAAAAAATGAAGAATTATATAACGCTCCCCTCCTTTACGCGAAGCACCTTGCAGCCAGCATTCAAAATGAAAGGAGACAGGATCATGCGAAAACAGTATCAAATTGAAATTTTGGACTCCCCGTCTAAAACTGTTTATATCCCGAATGAGCTAAACCTCCATACCCATTTAACCAAACTGGCATTCGGCACCCAATCGGCCGATGCTGCTTTCTTACTCCATAAAACGAAGAAGAACTCGATTATAATAAGCAAAGACGTAGCAGAAGCTCTTAGGTTTCCTGATTTAACGATTCCCTTGCACGCTTTCACCAATCATGAAACACTGTATATTGGCCCGCTCGTCGGGATTTTCACATCCGGTTTTACCTCTTTTCCATTAAGGCCAATTGGCGATAGAACCTTGTTTTTCGCCAAACTTTTATCAGTCAAGAAAACAGTGGGAGCCATTCCGTTTTTATTCGGCGAGCACCACATTAACTGGGAACAAGGGACCATCCAAGGTCTTTTTTATCATCAGGACGGCTGGGAAACCTATGAAATCCCTTTTCCAAATGTTGTTTACGACAGACTCCCCAACAGAAAAAGCGAAAGAAAGAACGAACTAAAGGCTGTACGTGACCGCCTCCAGAAAGAATATTTGATTCCCTGGTATAATCCGGGCTTCTTTAATAAATTGGATGTATACGAAAGGCTCCAAAATGAGGAATCAATCAGCGCATACTTGCCTGAAACCCATCCTTTTTCTTCTTTTTCCATAATCGAAAGGATGCTTTCCGATTATGGCCATGTTTTTTTAAAGCCGATTAATGGCAGCCTTGGGCTAGGTATCCATCAAATCATTTATGATAAGACGGAAGGAAATTATTATTGCCGATACAGGGACCGGGACGAAAACCGGCTAAGAAAGTATAATAGCCTTGAAAGTTTAATGCGCAATGTATTCGCAGGCAGAAATTTAAGCCGGATGATTATTCAGCAGGGGATCCATTTATTGCGCTATGATCAGCGCCCAATTGATTTCCGCATTCATACCAATAAAGATGAAAATGGAGAATGGAAGATTACCGCTACGGCTGCAAAGATTGCTGGTCCAGGCAGTGTTACGACCCATGTAAAAAGCGGCGGGGTTATCAAGACCTTGGATGAAGTTTTTGAAGCCTTTGAAGAAAAGGAAGAGGCATTGAAAAAGCTGACTGCCGCAGCACTAAAAATAAGCAAAGCTCTTGAACGGAATATGGAAGGGATTATAGGCGAAATTGGATTTGATTTTGGTTTGGACCGCAAAGGGAATGTATGGCTTTTCGAAGCAAACTCCAAGCCGGGAAGATCTATATTTAAACACCCGCAGCTCCGTGAATTTGACCTTCTTACCCGGAAGCTATCACTGTCATTTGCTGTTTTCCTTGCTGAGGCGTCCATTACTAAACCCGAGGAAGTTTTCAGATGAGGGTCTTTTATGACTGGGCCAGCAAAGAGTGGTCCAGTCATTCTGGAGCCACCCTAGGCAGCAATCTTCTCCCTTTAAAGTCACCAGATCCGGAAACAGAACTTAGACCCCTTTCCTTTTCATTATCAGGCCAAAATCAAAATGCAGGCCCGGTTATTGGCATCCTGACTTGCAAAGGAAAGGATAACACTCTAGCTGGCAATGGCCCGTTATTTAAAGCCCTGCAAAAAGAAATCCTGCAAAACAAAGGAATTTCGTTTGTCTTTACAGCAGAAGACATTGAAAAAAATTTCTTGAACGGTTATATTTTTTTGCCCGATCAAGACAAATGGATTCAGGCTTGCTGCCCTCTACCTCATCTTGTATATAACAGAGTGCCGTTCCGGAAGCATGAACAAACCGATTCTTATAATGAAGCCTGCGATTTTTTTAAGAAACATAATATTCCGTTTTTCAATCCCGGGTTTCTCGATAAATATGAGGTTTGCCAGCTTTTTATGGCTCATCCTCATCTGCAAAGATATATACCGGATACAATCCTCATAACTGATGAATCGGTACTGAAGAATTTTATCGGGAAGTACAGAGACATTTACCTAAAGCCCGCACAGGGAGCAAAAGGAAAAGGAATTTATCGTTTAAGCGATTCGGATGGGAAAAGGCTGATAATATCAGGGCTTAAGGATTCATATTCTTACAAAGCTTTTGAAAGCTTTTGGAACGAATGGAAAGTAACGCTTACAGGCAAAGCTTATTTGGCACAGAAAGCGATTAGCCCTGCCCTGCTTGACGGCAAACGCTTTGATTTTAGGATTCTGGCTCATTTCATCAGAGGCGAATATCGGGTTACGGGTATTGGCATTCGCCAGGCTCAGGACCAGGAGATCACTACCCATATCCCCAATGGCGGCATAGTGATTCCGTATGAAAAGGTGCGGACAAAGGAACATGATGAATTTATTAATATGGCAGTGTCAGAGGCTGGAAGGCTCTTAAAAAAGGAATTTGGCTGCTACAGAGAATTTTCAATGGATGCAGGATTATCTAATAAAGGCAAGTATTTTATTTATGAATTAAATGCAAAGCCCATGAGCTTTGATGAACCTTCTATTGAATCGAAGAGAATCCAAGAACTCACCCGGATATTTTTCCATATGGCTGGATTTTAAGACAGAAAAGAATCGAAGTCGATAATAAAAATAGCCGTACACCAGTTAGGTGAACGGCTATTTTTATGCGATTTTAAGCAATATTCGATGGTGTACCCAGAATTGACTTTTCACAACGTGCTGTCAATCGCAAAACACAATATGATTAAGTAGTTATAGGTCTTTTAGTTGTTTTTACCTTATTTCTCTTGGAGGAAGTACCGGAAAATGACTGAAATTGATCTTTAAGCTTCTGGCGGGCTTCCGGGTTTCTCATTAAATAGGCTGCTCCAAGTGCCATGGCTGACATCATGAATTTATTGTTCCTTTTCATCAATTTTGCCTCCTTTTAATGTTAAAATGTTTCTACATCTATTCAATTCCCTTTTACTTGGACTATAAACGGGAATTTTAAAAATGATAGCCAGGGGGGGCATTAGCCAATTGTTAACACACTTTCAATTCAAACCGTTGTATGAAAATAAGCAACTGCCGGGATGGACATTCTCCTGCTATTTCCAAAAACAAAAGATAGCGGGCATTTACCATCCTGATGGAAAAATCGAATGGACATCCGGGAAACCAGGAAGTCAGGCGGAAGATCTCAAATCGCAAATCCACGAATTAATGTTATTCCATGTTTATGATCAGTAAACAGTCAGCAGGCTAAACCGCTGAATCCTCCGTATTATTTCTTGCCGATCTTGGAAAAATAACCGCTACAGCATTAATTTTATAAAAAGGAGCGGAAAACGATGGACAAAGATAAGAACCCGCAGGCGGCAGATGATTTGGGTTATGAGGGCCGGGATAAAGCATATGTAGACATTGACAGAATCATCAACGAAGGTTTATCAGGCGGATCCGTGCATGGGCGCGGCGATGAAGTTAATATCGAACAGGCTAGGGAACTCCACAAGGAAGAACCGCCATATAAAGCGGATTGAACCGCAAAAAGGCACCTTGAACGAATAACCGTTCAGGTGCCTCTTATGTTTTATAGACAGACTATTACTATCTGCTCTTTACAATCATGTTAACTGCTTCCTGGATTGCATCTTCAGCATTCTTGCCTTCCGTATTTGCATCCCGGATACAAGTTTCAAGATTCTTTGCTACGATATATCCCATGGCACGGTCAACCGCTGAGCGGACTGCGGATAATTGCGTTACAACATCCTTGCAATGCTTTTCTTCTTCCATCATACGGATTACGCCCCGTACTTGTCCTTCAAGCCTTTTCAAGCGATTTTTCATCTCTGGTGTGTACTCCATATTCTCACCCCTTAACTTTCTTTACCCATTTATAAAATCTAAGACTGTTTACACGAAAGTTTTTTACTTAAATTATAACTGCTATAATATAAGAAACACAAAAATTTATCAAATTAAAGGATAAAAATATGTTAAAAAAAATACATGGCAAATATCCTAGCTCTATACTAATGGAAGTAAAGCCTGATTTCCACTTTTTTTCAAACACATACTGGTTTTATTATCAGGAAACCGGAGAATGGCTTGGCATACCTGCAAAAGATATTTCAGAGGAAAGCCTAGAGATTTTAAAAACTTTATTTGATTTTCATGACGTTTCTCTCCATCATAATCCTGCTGCACAATCCTGGTTTGACTTTTTATTTTCTAATGGGAGTGTACCCAAAATCGCCCGGGATTTCCATACAGGCTTATTCAATTTAAAACGGCCGAAGGCGACTGGGTACGCGAAGATATGGAGGCTGCTTTTAAAGGTTTTTTTGAGAAGGACATAATTGTTTTATGGAATCAACCATCAAAAGGCGTGATTGTTGAAGAATTTGAAGAGCCTCTGGCAGAAGACGATTTCTATGCCATTTCAAATGCTTTGGAGAGCGATTTTTTTGTAAAGACATATTTTTATATTGGTGTTCCGAATAAGCCAGGGGATGATTTTCCCAATCATTTAAAAGAAGAAATTCAATTTTTTGAACTTGCCTCATCCTTGCTGCCTTCAGAAAGGGTGTTTTCATTCGAGAAAACATTCCCATCTCTAGTTGCGGCAAACCTGGACATTTTTTTAAAAGGAAGCCTGCTAGCCCGTCTGTCTTTTCTTAAAGAGGATCCAGAACTGTTAAATACCATTAAGATATTTCTGCAGCATAGTTCCAATGTATCCTTAACAGCAAAAAAATTGTATCTTCACCGAAACACACTGCAATACAGATTAGACAAGTTCACGGAGAAAACAGGCATTCAATTAAAAGACTTTAACAGCTCCGTGACGGTATACCTGGCTTGTCTGCTGTATGAACAGCACTGAATTTGAACACATTGCATAAAACCGCCTACAGGATTTTTGTGCAGTTTAGCCATATGGAAAAATCCCTAATCCCTTTAAACTGAATGTAAGCAAAAATACTGGGAGGTTATCTTAATGGCTGAATTAAAATTAGATAATATATACAAAATTTATGACAATAAAGTAACTGCAGTAGAAAATTTCAACCTTCATATCCAGGATAAAGAATTTATTGTATTTGTCGGCCCTTCAGGCTGCGGTAAATCTACGACACTTCGTATGATTGCAGGCCTAGAGGAAATTTCAAAAGGCGACTTTTATATCAATGAAAAGCGTGTTAACGATGTACCGCCCAAGGATCGTGATATTGCGATGGTGTTCCAGAATTATGCACTTTACCCGCATATGTCCGTATATGACAACATGGCCTTCGGACTTAAGCTCCGCAAATTTCCAAAGGACGAAATCGATCGCCGTGTAAAGGAAGCAGCTAAAATCCTTGGCCTTGAACCATATCTTGACCGCAAACCTAAGGCATTATCAGGCGGTCAGCGCCAGCGTGTAGCTTTAGGCCGTGCCATTGTCCGAGACGCAAAAGTCTTCCTTATGGATGAACCTTTATCAAATCTTGATGCAAAACTTCGCGTGCAAATGCGTGCAGAGATTGCCAAGCTTCACCAGCGTCTGCAAACAACAACCATCTATGTGACACATGACCAGACAGAAGCCATGACAATGGCAACTCGCCTGGTTGTTATGAAAGATGGCATTATCCAGCAGGTTGGTGCGCCAAAAGAAGTATATGAAAAGCCAGAAAACGTATTTGTCGGCGGTTTTATTGGCTCGCCTGCTATGAACTTCTTTAACGGGAAGCTTGAGGATGGCAAATTTGTTGTCGGCCAAACACAAGTAGCCGTTCCAGAAGGCAAAATGAAGGTACTTCGCGAACAAGGCTATGTAGGCAAAGATATCATTCTAGGCATTCGCCCAGAAGATATTCATGACGAGCCTGTCTTTATTGATGCTTCCACAGGTTCAAAAATCAATGCCCGCATCGACGTTTCCGAACTGACTGGTGCTGAAACAATGATTTACTCTAGCATTGAAGGCCAAGATTTTGTTGCCCGTGTTGATTCCCGTACAGATATTAAACCAGGGCAAAACCTTGATTTAGCATTTGATATGAACAAGGCTCACTTCTTTGACGCCAATACTGAAAGCAGAATCCGCTCAACAAAAGAATAAAAGATAAAGCGGAAAATCAAAAGGCAATTTTAACAGAGCGTAATTTTAGAAAACCCCGTCTGCCAGACGGGGTTTTTCCATGTTTTAAATACTTTTAGCAACCTCTTTATTGGCTCGCAGACTCCATGTCTATTCTTTAATAAACTTCACTGTATCATGGCCGCATGTTGGGCATTTTAAAAGATGAGGACATTCCTCTTTTTGGTAGTCATGCGGATAGCCATCTTCCAGCTTCATTTGGTCAATCGGCATATAGGCACTGTAATCGTCGTAAAAATCCATTACCCTTCCGCTATCCTCCATATTCTTTCCACAAGAACTGCAGGTTGCTTCGAGTTTTTCAAACCCATTACAAACAGGGCAAATAGCCATTTCCAAAACCTCTCACTTTCTTTTTTTTGCTCTGTTAAGCTTATTGTTGTTTTTAGCACCCTGTTGATTGGAGCGGAAAGCACTAATCCCGCGGAAAGGGAGTGCCTCCTGCTGAAATCAACAGGCAAATTTCACAGAGCTTTTTTTTAAGTTTATTTCTTATCGTTTGTTTGTTTTGACTGTGTTATGTAAGTTGCTAATCAGCAAGTCTTTCAGGAAAAAATTCCCGATTTTATAAAAGCATAAACTTTTATAAATCAAACATAATAGAGAGTAAACACAGCGGCAACAAGCCGCCACTCACCTTAACCGATGGGTTAAGCCAGGCAGTGGAGCAGGATTAATCCTTGCGCTGGTGCAATTCCAGCTAACCCAACCAAAATCCAACAAAATTTTATGAGGAGGAAATCACATGAACAACCAATCATCTAGCAGAAGCAATTCCTCAAACCAATTATTAGTACCAGGAGTATCACAAGCACTTGACCAAATGAAGTACGAAATTGCAACTGAATTTGGCGTAAACCTTGGAGCAGAAACAACTTCTCGCGCTAACGGATCTGTTGGTGGAGAAATCACAAAACGCCTTGTACAAATGGCTGAACAACAGCTTGGCGGCGGTTCTTTCTAATAAAAGCAAGATAACAATTGAATAAATTTGGCTTGGCCCCCCCTAAGGGGGGCCTTTTACTTTTACACCATCTTCTCGGGAATAACCCATTCATCATATTGCTCTTCAGTAATGTAGCCCGTTTTTAATGCAGCTTGTTTCAATGTTGTATTTTCCTTAAAAGCAAGTTTGGCTATTTCAGCCGCTTTTTCATATCCAATATGGGGATTAAGAG
Organism: Cytobacillus sp. C11.1; assembly: GCF_058145115.1. NCBI lineage: Bacteria > Bacillati > Bacillota > Bacilli > Caryophanales > Bacillaceae > Cytobacillus > Cytobacillus sp. C11.1. The sequence goes on from NZ_CM176935.1 coordinate 4,884,544, forward strand.
CAGTTACCAGCATTAGTGACCTTTCTACGTGGCCATGAATTACTTCTTCATTAGCTTCCAGTCCTGCCATGCATTTTTCATTGAATGAAGCCATTCCATCTGCTAGAATTCTGATGCTTTGAAGGAGATTATAAATGATAACTGGCTTAAATACGTTTAATTCGAAATTCCCCTGGCTTGCAGCAAAACCGATTGATGCATCATTTCCAAAAACCTGGCATACCACCATGGTAAGGGCTTCACTTTGGGTAGGATTTACCTTTCCCGGCATTATAGAACTTCCAGGTTCATTAGCAGGAATTGATAGTTCTCCTATCCCGCTTCGCGGACCGCTTGCCAGCCATCGTACATCGTTGGCAATCTTCATAAGATCAGCGGCAAGGGCTTTTAATGCACCATGGACATGGACAACTTCATTATGGCTGGTCAGTGCCTGGAATTTATTTTCAGAAGAGCGGAAAGGATAGCCTGTAAGATTGGAAATTTCCTTTGCCATTTTATCCCCAAATGACTTATCTGCATTGATGCCTGTTCCTACTGCCGTACCGCCAATTGCCATATCCAGAAGGTATTTTCTGGACTCCTCCAGCATTTTTTCATTTTTATCAAGCATTGCACGCCATCCGCTTATTTCTTGTCCCAATGTAAGCGGAGTTGCATCCTGTAAATGGGTTCTGCCTATTTTCACGATATTTTTATAGGCTTCTTCTTTCGTTTTGATTGTCTCTTTTAATTTTTTCAATGAAGGTATAAGCTTTTCCTCTACTTCCGTATAAGCAGCTATGTGCATGGCTGTCGGGAATGTATCATTCGAACTTTGAGACATATTGACATCATCATTGGGGTGAATTTTCATGTCAGAGTGACCTTGTTCGCCGATTAACTCATTTGCCCTTTTAGCCACAACCTCATTTACATTCATATTTGATTGCGTTCCGCTCCCTGTCTGCCAGACTGCCAAAGGAAAATGGCTATCAAATTTATGTTCAAGAATTTCGTCACATGCTTTTGTGATGGCTTCTTTTTTCTCATTAGGAAGCTTGCCGAGCTTATTATTAACAACGGCAGCTGCCTTTTTTAGCCTTGCAAAAGCATAAACCACTTCCATCGGCATTTTTTCAATCCCTATCTTAAAATTATCCTTGCTCCGCTGCGTTTGAGCTCCCCAATATTTATCAGCCGGAACCTTTACTTCACCTAGCGTATCCTTTTCGATTCGAAAATCAGCCAAACTTCATACCTCCTAAAATTATCACTATAGTTCATATATATTCTTTTCCCTGAATTTCAAACTTTAATGATAAAATTTGAATCGAATGAGAATTTAGCCATAAAGAAACTTAAATCAGCAGGGGGCCTTATCCCTGCTGATTGTTAGTTGAACCAATCGGGCCTTTACGGGCAGTTTGACCCCCACATATTCTCCATTGATTCCTCTTAGTCTTGAATTGGGATCTTACTGCCCCTTAGACTGCGATAAAAAAACTGCCTGGCTGAAGCAGCCGGCAGCTATGCTTTTACAATCGTATAACCAATAAAGTAACCAAGTACCATAATACTTGCTATCACCAATGTAATAGAAAATTCCTCCACGTTCATCCCTCCAGACAATATGATAATTTAAAGCTATCATGGAAGAGCTGATTCGGATCATATAAATCGGTACTATTCTGTGTCTGTGATGTGAAATTTTTATGAACATGAAAACGCTTTTATTGTGCAAAAGCTAATAAAAATTCATTTCACTGGTAAAAACAATTTACCGCGTTATATTGAGTTTTTCGCGTATATATAAATATTTAATCATTCAGCTAAGAATTGTTTCGCAATATTTTTTTGCTAATTATGCACTTTTCCAAATCCATATTTTGGCCAAAAAATATAAAAAGAAAGCGCCATTCGGCGCTTTCCCCTTTACCCAGCTAGGGTCGATCCCTGCTGGAGCTGATACATTTGATAATACTTTCCGTTCTGCCTCATTAATTCATCGTGGTTTCCTTTTTCAACGATTTTTCCCCGGTCGAGAACAAGGATTTGATCAGCGTTGCGGATTGTTGACAGACGGTGGGCGATGATAAAGGTCGTTCTTCCCTTTTTCAGCACATTCATTGCTTCCTGTATGATCATTTCCGTTTCTGTATCAATACTTGAGGTTGCTTCATCCAGTATCAAAATCGCCGGGTCAAAAGCCAATGCCCGCGCAAAGGAAATGAGCTGCCTTTGCCCGCTGGATAGTGTGCTGCCTTTTTCAATAACGGGTTCGTCATAGCCTTTCTCAAGATGCTTAAAAATTTTATCTGCCCCAACATCCTTAAGAGCCTTTTCCACAGTCTCACGCGAGATATTGGGATCATCCAGGCTGACGTTTGAAGCGATGGTCCCCGTAAACAGGAATGGATCCTGCAGGACGATCCCCATATGCTTGCGAAGCTCCTGCCTTGGAACTTCCCTAATATCCATGCCGTCAATCATGATTCTTCCTTCCTGGGAATCATAAAAACGGAACAGCAAATTCATGATTGAGCTTTTTCCTGAACCGGTATGGCCGACCAGCGCCACTGTTTCCCCGTGCTTTGCATCAAAGTTGATATCCTTCAAAACATATTCATTCTCTTTATAACCGAAATGCACATGGTCGAATGTAACATTTCCTTTATAGCGCGGGATTTGCTTATCGCTTACATCAATACCTTCTTCATCAAGCAGACTAAACACCCTATCTCCGGCTACAAGCGCCTGCTCCAAATTGGCTAACTGATTCACAATACCCTGTACCGGCTGGAATAGACGGTTAATATAATCGACAAAAGCGTATAGCATTCCAAGTGAAATTACTGATGATGCATTTAAGGATTCCCCCCAAAGTACCATATAAATGCTACGAATACTATATTCCTTAACACTGCGGTTAAATTATGGGAGGTCAGCGAATTCAAGCTTAGAAGTTTATTTTGATACGTATAATGCTCTGTATTCAGCTTCTCAAAGGCCTTTTGCGTATCTTTTTCCCGGCTGAATGCCTGGATGATGTTCATTCCCTGAATCGATTCGTTAATCATTCCGTTAATATCACTCACCCTGGATCGGATGACGTGATTGTATTTGGATGCATATTTACGGTACACTACCGTCCATACGTAAAGAATCGGCAGCAGGATTAAACAGATCGCCGCAAGCTTGGCATTCAGAATAAATAAAGCGATATAAATACCAAAAATATAAATGGCGCTTGTAAAGAAAGTGGCCAATACGGTTACGTATAATTCGCGAATTGCTTCCGTATCGTTGGTAATTCTGGCGACCACCTTGCCGGCCGGCAAATTATCAAAATAACCGATTGGAAGCCTTTGGATCTGTCCAAATACATCCTTCCGCATTTTTTGAATAATCCTGTTTGCCGACTTCTGGAGATAAAAGCGCTGCCCATACTGAAAGAATGCAGCTATAACCAGCATACCAAAGTAAAAGGCCAGCAGCTTAAAAATCTTCGGAATCTCCGGCCTGTAAAATTGCATTAATTCGTCACTGGTCAGTACCTTTCCTTCGTACGCTTCTGTTTGACCGCCCTTTTCTATTACCAGTGTGCCGTCTTTAAAGGTTCTGTTCCCATCAATAGTAACTTCGCCATTTACAAAAATAAATTGGCTGCCCACCTGGAGGATGCGGGCCTGATCGATTCTTTTCTCTCCATTGGAGATATTTTGTTCTTTTTTATAAAAGTGGCCATCGTACGGCACTGCCTCTTTATCCCCCTGAGTCTGGTACCAGACAGATTCAATGCCAAGGATATGATCATCAATCATTTTCTTCGCGATAAATGGCCCTGCGAGATCAGCAGCAACAGCTACTGTTAGCATCAGCAACGCAGCAATAATCATTTTTTTATAATGGAGTGCATAGTGGAATAATCGCTTCCCTGTTGTCATGAAAGCACCTCCTCTTCAGCGGCAGCCTGGGTCTGCTGCCTTTCAAATTGTTCCTTGTACCAGCCATTCATGTTCATCAATTCTTCATGTGAACCTTCTTCAACAATTTCACCTTCATCAAGGACGATAATATGATCGGCATGCTGGACAGCCGACATCCGGTGGGTTGTGATAATCGTTGTTCTATTCTTTCGTTCAGATCGAATATTATTGATGATGTTTTTCTCTGTTTTTGCATCAACTGCTGACAGCGAGTCATCCAGTATGAGTATTTCCGGATCTTTTACAAGTGCACGAGCAATGGAAATCCGTTGTTTTTGACCTCCTGATAAAGCAACCCCTTTTTCGCCAATTAGCGTCTTGAGCCCTTCTGGAAGCATCTCCAGGTCTTTGCGGAATGCCGCCAAATCAATGGCCTTTTGCATCTCTTCTTCAGTCGCATCCATTCTTCCAAAAAGGATGTTTTCACGTATGGTTCTTGAAAAAAGAACGTGATCCTGAGGGACATAACCGATCCAGCCTCTTGTTCTCTCAAGTTCCTGATCTTCAATCGGTACATTTTCAATTGCAAGCGTACCGGTTCCCGCAGGATACTCTCTCAGCAGCTGTTTAATAAAAGTGGTTTTCCCGCTGCCTGTTTTTCCGACAATTCCCAGCGTTTCCCCGCGCTCAATATGCAATTGTATCCCTTTCAGGTTTGCTGCTTTGGATGAAGGATATTGGAAGTGTACATCTGCAAAAGAAACACTATTAGGTGTTTCAACAACGGAAGGTGTTTCAGGATTTTTTATATCCTGTTTTGCAGATAAAGTTTCCTGTACCCGATCGAGTGAGGCGCTTCCTCTTTGCATAACATTTATTAATTCTCCGATTGCAAACATCGGCCAAATCAGCATTCCTAAATATACATTGAAAGAAACAAGCTGTCCCAATGTAATGGATTGATGGAAAACAAGATAAGCCCCGTATCCAAGCCCAATAAGATAGCTTAGACCGACAATGACTTTGATGGTTGGCTCAAACAGAGAGTCTATTTTGGCCACTTGAATATTTTTCTTATAAACATCCTCGGTAAGATTATGGAAGCGCTGCTGATCGGCCCTTTCCTGTACATAAGCGCGCACAACCCTTACTCCCGAAACCGATTCAAGGACCCGGTCATTCAGATCTCCAAATGCATCCTGAGCACTCATAAATCGGGTATGAATCTTCTTGCCGTATACCTTTATCAAATAAGCCATAATAGGCAGAGGCAAAATGGCTGCAAAAGTTAATTTCCAGCTCACTAAAAACCCCATAGTAAACAGAATCGTCAGCATAAAAACACTGGAATCCACGAGTGTGAGTATCCCAAATCCGGCTGTGACCGAAATGGCTTTTAAATCATTTGTCGCCCTGGCCATTAAGTCACCTGTACGATTCTTCTCAAAAAATGTTGGAGTCATTTTCAGCAAATGGCCCATAAACTGTGTCCGCAGCTTTCTTTCTACCAGAAATGCCCCGCCAAAGAGCTGATACATCCAAATATACGTAATGGCGTAGGACACTACAGTGATTAATGCCAGTAAACCCAGATATTCCATAATTTTTGCACTGTCCAATGCACCAAGGTGAATATCGTCAATCGCCATTCCTACTAGCCTCGGCGGCATCACATCCAGGATGCCGACAATGATTAACAGGGTGATTGCTAAAGTATATCTTTTCCAGTTTTCTTTAAAAAACCAGCTTAATTTCCCTAAAATTGAAATCAAAGTTCTCTCCCCTTTCCGGCAGGAAGTTCACGGATTAAATGTCTAATTCAATCCGCTTCTTCCCTTAGCCAATACCAGATCCTTTACTAGCCTCCATCAAGATCCTCTGGCAAAACTGCTTTTCTTTCCACTCTTACTGTAATCATGTAAATCTCCTCCTAAGTTTGTTTTTCCGCTGTTCAACAGCGGCGCTCTCTTTCAAGCAAAAGTATATGGAAACAGGCATTGCCTGCAGTTCCTACTGGTAAAACCTTCTGAAATTTTGTCCAAAAGCTATAATAAAGCTCTTTGGGATTTTGTTAGGATGTATTCGCAAAAATTTGTTGCTTTTTAATCAAGTAGTGAGGAGTGGTTGATTTCCGCTTCAGGATCGACCGCGCCTCAAGCTGAATCAAAAGACAAAAAAAGACATACCGCGGCATGCGATATGTCTTAAAAGACAACAGAGCCCACGTTACGATTCGTAACCTGAGCTCCCTAAAAAAGTGCAGAAAATACCTACTTACATTTTTATTTTATTCATAGGAGAGGTTACAATTTTTGTGTATTCAGCTTTTTTCTGAAGATGATGGATTAAGATCATTTTGTACCCCTCCTTTTCATTATTTTCCATATTGGTAAGATTATCATCGCTTTTCTCAAAAGTCAATCGGCTTTTTTCCCATTCTTAAAAATTTTCTGTATTCAAAAAAGATCCCTATTTATTAAGGATCTTTTATGAAGCCAATCTTCGTTTTTGTCTATTGATAAAATCAATTGTAATTTGATTAAATAAGTCTGGTTCATCAATATTGCAGACGTGCCCCGCACCTTTGATTACCTTAAATGTAACCGTTTTTGCTTTTTGGGTGATCGTTTTAACAGACTTAATAAACAGGTGGTCCTCCTGCCCCATAATGAAAAGAGTAGGTATATGCAAAATGTTCGATTGCAATTTTTCAAGGTAAGGATTCACCGACTTGGTCAGAGAGAGCCAGTTTATAAATTCCTTTTGGCACATTTTCGCTGCCTGCTTTACAAATGCGTGCCTTGATTCAAGATGATTCTTCTTTGGCATAATGATCCAGGCAAACAAACGGTAAAGAAGCATATAAGGCAGCATATACTTTGTCATATTAGCTATCGCAATCAAAAATCTTGTCCGCCAATTCAATTCCGTAATGGCACCGCCAAGAATCATAGATGCAACTCTTGCAGGATGGTCCTGGGCAATTGTTTGAATCACAATAGTTCCCAAAGAAATACCGACAAAATGGGATTCCTCGATACGCAAATGATCCAGCACATCAATAATTTCCCGGGACACCTCTGAGAAATGATCCCCTTCTTCCCAAGTTCCTCTGCCAGACTGCCCATGACCGCGCAAATCTACCAGCAGTACATTAAAATGCTTTTTATATTCTCTCATTTGTTTATACCAAATAGCTGAGCTACCTCCTGCGCCATGCACAAAGGTTACCCAGGGCAAAGACTCGTCTTTCACATAGGTGCGGTAATATAGCATATAAAACTCCTAACCTCTTTCCAGCGTCATTTGATCTAAGTAATTAAAATAAATGAAGTTTCACTTTATTGTAAAGGATTTCACTAAAAAAAGCTTTGAAAATCACATAATATTCACTAGTCTATTTTCAAGTTTTTTTTTCCAAAAAAAATTATCCTACAAATAACTTCCCTCTTTTTCAAATCCAAAACCCAATCAGCATCTTTTTCCAATTAATTGTTAAATACATTTACATTAAAAAAACCAGCAAATTCAGCTGGTTAGTTTCCCCCTTATTCTTCAACAACTGCTGCTGTTCCATAGGCGATAATCTCGGCAGCATTTTGCATGACTGCCGAAGTTTGCAGGCGCATGCCAATGATTGCATTTGCCCCTTTTGCCCTGGCATCCTCCACCATTCTGCCAATAGCCTTTTGCCTTGCTTCATCCATCATTTCTGTATACTCGCCAATTTCTCCGCCTATAATTGTTTTTAACCCGGCCAATAAATCTTTCCCGATATGTTTGGTCTGTACAGTACTGCCTCTTACAAATCCTTTTATTTCTTTAATTTCTTTTCCATGTACAATATCAGTAGTTACGATAATCATTCCCGTCATCCTCCTCTTTTTCCTTCTTTCTCTCAACCAGCAGTACAATAAATATGGCAAAAATCATAATTGCATATAATATATAAAACATAATTGCTGCTTTAATATTAATGAATAGCATGATAACGCCTAGAAGCTGGCCGCCTGTAGCTGTAAGCAGGAGCATCTGCTTTAATCTTTTCATCCTTCCATCCCTCAATACTTATCTTTTTTCTGCCAAATCTTTCTAACAAAAATCAAATAAAACAGCGTCGGCATTGGTGCCTGAATCAAGCCGATTATTCCCCATAGCCAATAATTATGCCCATGCTTTCTTGCATCCAAAAATAAAAAGGTGCTTTGTGCAATTAAAATGATCCCGACAACGATCAGTAAAGGAAGGGAGATTTCTTCGTTATTCATGTACCATTCACCTGCTTAACAAAGCTGACTGTACTATAAGCAATAATAAAAACAGTGACAATTCCCTGCAAAACAAAAAAGGCAATCGGAAGCTGGTATAGCATGAATAAAACTGAACTTACAACAAGGAGCGCAACAACTATAAAGATGGCCAAATCCCTCATGAATTTCTTTTTCATGATTTGTCTTTGGTCCAAAACTAATTGTTCAAAGAATTGCACATCAGGTGTGTACACCGGGACAATATTTTCAAGCAAATCCAATCCGTCCTCTATCTCCTTTATTGCTTCCAAAACATTTTCATCTTGATGTTCGTGTTCGAGCGGCAGCACTTTTCGGTTCTTCATGAAGTTTCAACTCCTCTCTTACAGCCATAATCCCGTTATGCACTCTTGACTTAACAGTGCCAGATGATATTTTCATCATCTCTCCTATTTCCTCATAAGAATAGCCGTAATAATGTTTCAGTATAATTGGGATTCGGATATCTTCTTTAAGCTTTCCAAGGGCTGATAAGGCATCATTCCATTCCTCATTTCGGCTTTCAAGCTGCCATTTCATCCTCCTGAATGCTTCTTCCTGCTGTTTCCAATTTCTCTCTCTTTTAGACTTTCGCTGCTGATCAATATATAAATTGGTCGCAATCGAAATCAGCCAAGAGGAAAATTTTGCTTTACCATTATACATACTGATTTTTTCAACGCATTTGGCCATCGTTTCCTGAGCAAACTCTTCTGCTGTATCAGGATTCATCGTAATTTTGATTAAGTACTTAACCAGAAAGGGATAGTTATTTTTAAAAAGCATGGCAAAAGCGAGCTGATCTCCTCGTTTGGCACTTATAATAAGGTCTTTCTCCTCCATCAGCTTCTATCCTCTCTTCCCCATCATCCCATTGTTTACTGTTTATTTCACTCATAAGACGCTCAAGAGATGAATTCGTTCATTAAGTTTAAAAAATATTTTTTTAAACATAAAAAGCCCCAAATATAGGGACTTTTTATCTGATAATTCATTATACTGTACCAGTTTGTTCTAAAGAATGCGTTTTTATATTTTTTTCGGTTTTTTTTGTTAACTTTGGCAAAACCAGGCTGTAAAACACACCTACGAGCGATAAGCAGCCGCCAACCATCCAGTAAAGCATCTCTACTTTAAGTAAGGATGGGAAGCTCACAGCAATGAAGCCGAGTGTTATGGATTGGGAAAACATCATTAATGGGCTGATCCATCCCTGAACCCTTCCCATCATTTTGGGATCAACAATACTTGGCATCCAACCCCCTAAAGCGATATTTACTAAAGGCAAACCAAACGCTGCAGCAAATAATAATGAAAGAAAGAAAAACGTATTTTCCGTGAATGAGGCAGCTATAATAAAGCTGCTTGATATTAATAATCCGGCAATAATAAGCTGATAAAGCTTGAACTTCTGAGTGAGCAGAGAGGCAACAAAGCTGCCAATCAGCACGCCAACCCCAAATATAACTCCCAGCAAAATAGAATATTCTTCGTAGCTTTGCGGCTCCAGCTTATATTTCAGCATAAAAATCGGCATCACAGAAAAGCCGCCATTTACTATCCCAAACACAAAAAAGCCAACAAGCAAAGCAGATAATAGTTTGTGCTGTAAAATATATTTCATCCCAAGCTTAAAATCCTTGAAGACAAGGGGGATATTAAGGTCTTTAAGCTTATGGACCCCATTTGGCAGTCTTACTTCCTCGGGAATGCGGCAGGATTTTACTAGCAATGCACTTACAATGAAAGTAAGAGTATCAGCAAGAATGGCACCGTAAACGCCGACAGTCCAGTATACAAGAATACCAATGCCATTGCCAAACAGCATAAAAAGGCTCATGACCACCTGGTTCAATCCAGCAGCGGTTGTATAATCTTCACTCTTTAATATACCTTGTATCATTGCATGCTCAGCTGGGAAGAAGAATTTCTGAACCGCACTCCTTAAAAATAATATCGCAAAAACGAGCGGCATCCAGCCGATAATAATGGTCATAAACAGTACAATAGATAGAAAAGCGCTGATCCAGTCACAGTAATAAGCTATTTTCTGGCGGTCCATCCTGTCCGCAAACACACCGACAAGGAAAAATACAGTCAATGTCGGCACCGAAAACATCAGCTCCGTTAAAGTTGCATAAAATGGCTGCTCTGAAAAGCGATCAAGAAGAAAAAACATAAATGCTGTAAGACCGATCGTACTGCCCATCTGTGAAGTAAAATTAGCAAAAAACAATTTAACATAATTTGCATTCTGAAAAATTTCTTTAAATTTCTTCATCTGCTTTTACCTCAGTTCCCCTGTTTTATAGCTATATTTTATCTCAGGAAAAACCATTGCATAAGCGGCTTCTGATGGTATCCATCTCCTCCTGGAGACTGATAAGGCTTAAACAATACTATGAATAGCTTAATTATATGATTTTTGTGAGATTTACATCATTATTAAAGATTGTGTAAGGTTTTGCTATTCAAACTGATCTATTTTACCAGCGGGAAAGGACTTTATCATCAACTTTAGGAGAAATATCCTCAACTGCGGCTATATATCATCAACTAAGCCAATAAATCATCAACTTTATCAAAAATATCGTCAACTCCTTTTAGGACCCCTTAATCATTTGGACACGAACCTACTGGAAAAAGTAAACTAGAGGTAAGGATTCTATGAGGAAAGGAGTGTCCAAATGCCCAAACAAAGAATTGATATTATTGAAGATGTTAAGAAGAAATATGTTCGGATGGCTATAGAGACAGGGAACATTTCTTCCATTGCCCGTAAAGCAGGTATTTCAAGAGAAACTTTAAGAGCCTGGATGAGAACCTATGAAGATGAAGTTCAGGACTTGATGGATAATGAAGGTACAGTGAGGCTTTCTGAAGATCCTTCTAAGGATGAGTTAATGGAAAAATACGAACAAGCCATGAAGCTTCTTGGAGAAAAAGAACTTGAAGTAGCTATGTTAAAGAATTTATTAAAAAAAAGAGAGTGACCGTACAGGAGCGTTTGGCAGAGGTTGAGCTTTGGGTATCTGAAGGCTTCCCTATTAATAGGGCGATGAAAGCATTGGAGGTTTCTCGATCCATGTACTATTACGAGCAGAATAAGGAAAAGACATCTACAGATGTCAAAAGAGGAAGACCTTTTCCGGGGTATTCTTTGACAAACACAGGAGAAAAAATTCCAGACGAGCAGATAGAAGAATTTTTGATGGAAGCCATCGAAGGAGAAGAAGGAATTTACGGGTATAAGAAGCTGACTCATTACCTTCAAAAACAACATAACCTTGTGATTGATAAAAAGAAGGTTTACCGGTTATGTGCGAAGTTAGATATTCTATTACCGAAACGAATTGCTCAATCAAAATTCCCCAGAAGAATGGCTAAACAGCATATGATCACGCAGCCTAATCAACTATGGCAGCTAGACATTAAGTACGGATCCATTGAGAAGAGTGGAAGGTTCTTTTTTCTGGCTAGTGCCATTGATGTATTTGACCGGAGTATCGTTGGATATTATCGAGGTTCAAAGTGCCAAGCAAAAGATATTACAAACATGCTTAAAGAGGCATTAAAGACTCGGCAGGTTTATAAATCTAACGAAAAAGATGAATATAGTATCATTATAAGAACCGATAATGGCCCTCAATTTGTCAGTTATCACTTCGGGGAGTTTTGTGCGGAAAACAAGATATACCATGAAAGAATCCCACCTAAATCTCCTAACTTAAATGCATTCATTGAATCATTTCACAGTGTGATTGAACGGGAGTGTTACCGTAGGTATACTTTTGAGTGCTTTGAGGAGGCCTATTTTCGGATAGATGAATTTATGGAGTTTTACAATTTGCGAAGATTTCATGGGAGTTTGAATTACAGGGCCCCTCTTGAGTTTCATGATTTATATAAAGAGCTAGGAAATACAGAAGAAATGGCGATTAGCTTATAGCATCGCAAAGGTGCTCCTTCTTCACTTAAACCGCTCATAGATGATGAAGCGAAAGGGTCAAGCGTAGTGGGCTTGACGCTTGAGTGCAATCATCTATTATGCAAAAAGTGAAGAAGGATAGAAAAAATAAAAAACTGTGAATAGACAAGAAAAGTCGAGTATGTGTCCGAAATTAGGGGGCCAAGCCGACTCCACGTTTTTTACCGGCCAAACCGAAACCTTATAAAAAAGCTTGAACCTTTACAGTCCAAGCCCTCTCGTTTTTATTCAAATGTCCCTTTAACAAGCGCTTCTCCATTCTCAGCCATTTTCCTGCCGAGGGCAAATACAGAATGGATTGACAGATCGTCTTTATTTAATAGCACCAGGTCTGAATCCTTTCCTGCCTCTACTGATCCCTTGCGATGAAGCTTTAAAATGGAAGCCGGGTTTTTAGTAATAACAGATATTGCATCTTCAATGGATACACCCTCATTTAAAATTGCATCCCGGACTTCATTATAAAGTGTGGAGACTTTGCCGATTTGAAGCCCGATTAACTCTCCATGTTCATTAAAGTCCGGCAGACTGGCTTGTCCATCAGAGGTAAAAGTAATTTGCGAAATTGGTACTCCCTCATCAAGCATCCTTTTGAAGCCAACGCTGCATTTAACCTCCCCTTCCTCAAAAAACTTCGGAATGCTGCTTGTCGTAAAGTCGACAAAGCCGCCTTTTTTGGCAAAGCGAATGCCCTCTTCAAATAAATGAGGATTGCGGTTAATATGCGTTGGATAAAATTGCTTGATTGGAATATCCGTTTTTTCCACTACTTCTTCAATGAGTTTCAAGTGATCATAACTGTCTCCAACATGGACATTCACGATTCCAGATTTGCCGGAGAGCATGCCGCCGATCCGTGCTGCAGAGGCAATTTTGGACATTTCTTCAACTGTTGGCTGCGATGAACGATGATCAGCAATAGCTATTTCCCCAACCCCAATAATTTTATCAACCAAGATAAGATCATCCTCAATCTTGCCTGTCAGTGTCTTTACTGGGACCTGGTAAGAGCCGGTCTGTACATAGCAGGTAATGCCTTCTTCCTCCAGACCTCTTGCTTTCGCAACTAGGCTAGCCATCGCCCTCGTTGTTCCGTCTGTCCCGATAACCCCTACCAGAGTAGTGATGCCTGATAAGGTAGCATCTGTCAGCTGTATCTCGGGAGTCCGTGTTTTATAGCTGCCTTCCCCGCCTCCTCCGATAATATGGACATGGGAATCAATAAAACCTGGAACCGCAATCTTTCCTTCTGCTTCAACTACTTCGATATCAACGAAGCCCTCGGGTTTTTGTATGGAATCTTGAATAAAACCGATTTTTTCATTAACGATTAAAAGATCTTTTTTCCCTAAATATTTAGGAGCATAAACTTCTGCATTTTTTATGAGAGTTAGCATGATTTCTCCCTTCTAAATATCAACTGCTACTACTATCTTATCTATTGACCGCCTTCCAGTGCAACCCTTGCCATCTATACCGTTAATTGGAAAAAGAACAGGTAATTATTCACACTTTGTTGATGTGTGGTTTACCTTTTCTCCCCCCTGGGTAAATTCCTAGTACAAACGACATCACCTATTAATCGATTAATATAAAAACTTTTAAAAGGAGATTTTAAAAATGAAAGAAATTATTTCTACCAACGTTCTTGTACAAAATAAATTTACAATGAAGAAAATGCTGGAAATCTATCAGGCATCAAAACAATTTAAAGGCACTACATATTTATACAGCAAGCATAAAGCTGTAGATGCCTCAAACTTGTCCAAATTGGTTTCATTTCTGCTGACTGTTAAACCGCAAACGACACTAAAAATTATTGTAGAAGGAAATGAAGTGCAGGACCACCTTGAAAAGATTAAGGATATGTGTACAAGCCATATTTCAGTGCTGCGCATGACAGAAAAACGCTTCATCAATTCTTCCGAAACAATTCAAATCTAACTAACTATATAAACTATACAAATTGTTTATCTGAAATGGAACGGGGTGAATTTGAATGATACGCACTATTTTTATGGTTGTTGGAGCTATTGTTGTAATCGGCGCTTTAATTAGCTGGTTATTCTAATTCATATATAACTGTTAAAAAGGTCTGGACTCCAGGCCTTTTTTTTATTTTATTTATAGGCAATTGCAATCGGCTGATAGAATCCTGTTGCTCTCGGAAAGAGCCATTTTACACGCTTAAACCCCGCTTTTATTGCTAGTTCATCCAGCTCATGCCTTTTATAGGCACGGTACTGTGAAACCCTCTCGGATACTGTCCATTCACCTTCCTTTTGCAGCATGGTAAAATGCTTTAAATCATAAATATTACTTTCTTTATGCCACTGCCAAAGCTGAAATGTTATCGTATTATGCCTTTGCGCTGGCAAAGTGGAAGCTGGCTTAGTTTTAAGAATTTCATCGTAATCCCGGATGGAATAAAGAAAGATTCCCTCCGGTTTAAGAAGACGATAAATCTCTGAAAATGCCGATGCACACTCCTCTTCAGTCAACAGATGCGGCAGGGCATTATCTATTGAAAGAATAACCTGGAACGGATCGGAGAAAACAGATGACAATGCCCGCATATCAGCCTGAACAAATGGGATATTCAGGTTTCTCAATTTAGCTTCACTCTTCGCACGTTCAATCGATTTGCTGCTAATATCCGAGGCGCTTATTTTGTATCCTTTTTTAGCAAGTCCCAATGTCTGTGTACCAATACCACATGAGCAATCCAAAATACGGGAAGAATCCTTCACACCTTCTGCGGTTAACAGCCTTGCAAAAACGTCCCCCTGTCGATCTATGGAATGATCCCAGTCTTTAAAAATAAAGTGATATTCTCCTGCCAATTCATCATAGAACTTTTGTGCCATTTTGTATGACCTCCCAATGGTTATAAAAAAGAGTACAGCTTTTCAACCGTACTCTGAAGATTCATACTATTAATCATTCTTCTTTTCTTTATCTTTTCCTTTACCCTTTTCTTTCTCTTTATTCCATTTCTTTTTCCATTTTTCTTTTTCTTTTTCAATTTTTTCTTTTATCTTCTCTGCTTCCTTTTTAATGTTTTCCTCCCAAGCTTTTCTTTGCTGCTCCCTTTGTCTTTGCTCCATAAGTGCAGCAACTTGAGGAACATTAAATGACTCAGGTTCCTGATTCTTAAGGGCTCCTGACATAATTTCCCGGAATATTGGCGCTGTTCCCTCACTGCTGGATGTAGTAAGGTAGTTATTTGCATCTGTTTTATCATGCCCTACCCAAACTGCACCAACAAGCTGTGGTGTATACCCGACAAACCATTGGTCTTTAACCCCGTCTATTCCTTCTATTGTCATTTGTGTGCTGCCTGTTTTTCCTGCTACTTCTCTCCCGGGAATTTGAGCAGCCTTACCGGTACCATGCTGGACAACTCCCAGCAGCATGGTCGTAACTTTATCAGCTACTTCCTTAGATATAACTCTTGTATTCTTTCCTTTCCATTCTGCAACTGTCTCGCCCTCTTTATCTACTATTTTGGTAATGGCGTGAGCTTCCGGCCTTTGACCGCCATTTGCAAAGACAGCGTACGCCCGAGCCATTGTTAATGGTGAGACATTCTCACTCGTGCCTCCCAGCGCAAGCGCGAGATTCCGGTTTATGGCTTCATCAGGTATTCCAAATCGCTTTGCAGCATCTACCCCTTTTTCCATACCTATCTCATTAAGGAGCCACACTGCAGGAACATTTAAAGAGTCCTTGACAGCTTCATACATTGGAACATTCCCGCGGAATTGCCCATTATAGTTGTTTGGCTCATAATCTTTTCCAAAAGTCATTTTTTCATCTTTTAGCTCGTCTTCTATATTCCATCCCATTTCCAGGGCAGCTGTATAAGGTACGATTGGCTTCATGGTTGATCCAGGCTGTCCTACCGCATGAACTGCACGGTTATGGCCTAAAAGAGTATGCTCACCCCTGCCGCCAGCAAGAGCACGGATGCTGCCATTTTGAGGATCAAGCAGGATGGCTCCGCTCTGCACCAATTGATCGCCAGTACCTTGAGGGAATAGGGCATCATTATTATAAGTTTCTTCTACACTTCTTTGCATCTCCTGATCCAATTCAGTGTAGATTTGATAACCGTCGCTAAGCAGCTCATCGAGTGAAAGATCATATTTCTCTATAGCTTCCTCCAGCACAACATCTACATAATAAGGGAATTTCCCCTTTAAAGGATCACCGCCGCTGTCATCAAAAACAAGCTTTTCATTCTTCGCTATTTCCCATTCCTTTTCAGAAATGAAGTTGTGTTCCTTCATTCGATCCAGAACTAAGTTTCTTCGTTCAATTGCCTTCTCTTCACTTTGATATGGATTAATTGCTGAAGGAGCCTTTACCAACCCTGCAAGCAACGCTGCTTCGCTTACAGTCAGGTCCTGAACATCTTTTGCATAGTATTTCATAGCAGCCCGCTTAATGCCCCAAGCCCCTTCTCCAAAATAAACCTGGTTAAGATACATTTGTAAAATTTCATCTTTGCTATATTCCTTTTCAATTTCCAGCGCTAGAAAGAATTCTTCCAATTTTCGCTTGTAGGTTTTCTCAGACGACAGAAGGGCATTTTTAGTCAGCTGCTGGGTAAGCGTGCTTCCACCCTCAACGATCTCCCCAGCCTTCATGTTAGTGAAAAATGCTCTGCCTATTCCCTTTAAATCAATTCCTCCATGTTCATAAAAACGGTGATCTTCAATGGCAATGACAGCATTTTTCATATGATCCGGAACTTGGTCAATCGAAACTCCCTCGTTTTTATTTGCCGAAATTTTACTGGCGATTTCTCCATCAGCGTCATAAATGATTGTAGACTGCGCCAATCCGGCTTCAAGAGCACTTATATCTGCATCTTTGTATGAAAAATAAACGAAGCTAAGGAATGCTAAAACCAATGTGGATGCCAGTAATATAGATACTTGCGTTAAGTGGAGCTTTTGCCATGTTGATTGAAATCTGTTAATAAATGAAGTTTTCTTGCTCATAAGTCCTCCAATTTCTCTTACTATAAAGCTTTTACTGGGTTCATATGTATGGAAGCGAATCCCAGTTTTTTGATCCAAATTTGAACCTTGCCTAATTAGGCAGCTATCAGTCTATACGGATTTCAGGATAACTGCAAAGATAAAGTTTTCATATAGTATTTTATTCCCAAATCGGTAAACAGAAATATGCCTGACATATACACTTACCCCAAAAAAACAGCTATTACACAACTTTGTTGAAAAAAGTAGAACTTTCATAAAAAAAAGCAATCGAAGAGATCGAATGCTTTCCTTATTCCAATGCTATAGTTGTACAGTAAATTTCGCTTTTATTTCTGATACTCCTGCACCAATTCAAAGTATTACTAATAATTTTCGCGGCTCCCCTGGTTTTTTTGGGGGCTTTAAAATAATATGCGGATTCCGGTCTGACTGTGTGAAGATTGTTTTTTGTGCAGGCGGGTATATATACAATAGGTAACTTCATTTTTATTCCTCACGAAAGGATGATCGATAATGAGTTTACAGTTTAACCGAATCGTAGTTGGTTATGATGATACAGAAGGAAGCAAGAAAGCTTTAAATTTAGCTATTAGCTTAGTGAAAGAAAATCATAATGCCCAATTGCTGGTTGCCCAGGTTTTTGAAGAAAAAATTGAAAATATTCCTGTTAGTAATGAAAAGGTCGTAGAGCCGGTTCGAACGAACGGCTATTTGCTTGAAGGGATTCAGATTCCTCCGCTGCCAGTATACCACGATGAATCAAATATCACCACACATGCAAAAGTTACACACAGTGTCGACAAAGCTTTTTACAACGCAAGGGAATCAATTGAACCGTACAATATTAATGCCAAGTATGATGTTCTCGAAGGAAGCCCTGCCGATAGCATTTGTGACTATGCTGCTGTGGAAGATGCAGATTTGATTATTGTCGGGAACTCCGGTAAAGGGGGAATTAAAAGAATGTTTCTTGGAAGCACAAGTGCCAAGATCGCACGAAACGCTCCATGTCCGGTGCTGATTGCCAAAGATAAGGAAAATCCGAAGAGGCTTTAATACAGATTAGCCATTTCAATAAAAGAGGCAGCCTGATAAAGGTTGCTTCTTTTATGAAACGGTCCTATAGTGCTTCTTTTTTGCTGTGAGATAATCTGTCATGCTTCATCCGTATTTTACGCGCTTCAGCTTGAATTCTGTCATATCCCCAAAGAAATAAAAAGCTTATGCCTATGTATAGAAAGGTGAATGTATTAGGCACCAAAAATATATCTATCCATTGCCGGAACTTTAAGTCTGTAAACAGTCCAAGCTTGAGTAATTCCTTAATAAGCGGCCCTTTTGCAAAGGCTCCCTCCACAAACAGATAGATTCCTAAATTGGAAAGGATATATATTAAGAGAATGATCCAGCCATTAGCCTTGCTAGAGCCGCGAAACACAATTTTAAAAGTTGCGGCAATCACAATTGCCGAAAGCGGGTAAATGAGGAAAAGCGCGATGTTTGGAGCCATCTTCACCCCTCCGAAACTATACTATTAGCCCAAAAGGCCACCATTTTCTGCAGACAATTCTTCAAACCGTTCTTTCGAGGAAGCTTCATCAAAACTGCTGTAGATGCGGAAATGATCCTGGTCAATGATCCGGTAATGCTGGCTGATTATATTCTGCTGAAGAATTAAACCATTGCTTCTCTTTAGTTCACGCCACCAGATTTTACCTCCAAGCGTCTTTTCCTTCCTATAATCGATCCCCTCTCTGGCAACCGTTTCCAAAACCTCAAGCGGTTCATTTCCAAAAAGAAATCTGACTGTTTCAGTTTCCCGGAACAAAGCACAAACAGCGACAACAGTTGACCAGCCTGCTTCTGCTCTCCCTTTTTCAATTTGTACAAGGGTCTTCTTTGAAACTCCAATTATTTCTGCCATCTTATCTTGTGTATAGCCTGCTTCCGTACGGATTAAGCGGATTTTATCAGATACCTTTAATATAATTTCATCTCTTGTCAATGCAGCTTCATTCCTTTTCATTTATGGTGTAAATTTACACCTGATTATCTTATTATAAAAGAAATAGTGGCAAAATTTCAAATAAAATAAACTGCTGTTTTGCTCAGCAGTTTATGTCAGTTTTTTCATTTACTTTATATGCTCATTCCCTTTAGCTGTATGGCATATAGAAGAGCAGGAGTTCTTTGTAGCACAACTGGAAAGTTAGAGCTGAAATTATAAAGGCTGCTTTAATTTTCCATAAAATTCACAAAGGATTTTGCCGCATTCTAGCGAAATCTATGGAATAGACTGTTTTTTTGTGAAAGAGTGGAGGTAAAAATGGCAATCGAAACAAATGATGTCGTATTGGAACTATTGCTTAGCGAGAGAGAAACCATTTTGAGTGAATGGAAGAATAAAGTTCTCATCACAGACGATGATCCATATAAAGAACAGATTCGAGACAACGGCGATGCGATGTTCAATCTTGTTATCCAGTTCCTGCTAAGGAATGAGAATGATCTGGAAATATATATTCAGCAGCTCGCATACTCTGTTGCCGAACAGCGTGTTAAAGCTGAAATAAACATTGGAGACTTTGTTCACAATGTGAACATCGGCCGTTCAATCGTTCAAAAATTTTTGAACCATGCCGATATTAGCTACCATGAACTGCAGGAATATCATGAAAAAATCAGTTATTGCTTTGATAAATTTTTATATCATGCAGTTTCAAGATATACGGATGCTAAAGACCAGATTATCAAAGAAAAAACCCAATTTATCGATTCTACCCATAAGGACAGATTAACTCTGCTGGGGCAAATGACATCGAGCTTTATCCATGAATTCAGAAACCCGCTTACTTCCGTACAGGGTTTTATCCAGCTGCTGAAATCCGAACATCCAAATATGAAATATTTGGACATCATTTCAAATGAACTGGAACAATTGAACTTTCGAATATCACAATTTTTGCTTCTTTCCAAAAAGGAATTGATTGGAAAGGAAAAAATCACTTTTTCCTTAAATGAATTAATAGAAGAAGTGCTGATTTTTTTGTACCCAAGCATTTTGGACGGGAAGGTCAAAATTTTGCAGGACTTAAAGCAGGAAATTTACCTGAAAGGCTATGCAGATGAAATCCGCCAGGTATTAATTAATATCATTTTTAATGCAATCGATGTCCTAACCCAATACCGAAGCGATCCTGTAATTGAAATTAAAAGCAAGTTAACGGGAAACAGGCAAATTAAACTTGATATCGCTAACAACGGTCCGAGTATTCCCGACCATCTTGTTTCTTCCATATTCGAGCCATTTGTAACGACAAAAACTCTTGGAACCGGACTTGGATTATTTGTTTGCAGGGAAATAATTGAAAAACATCAAGGTAAACTTACATGTGACTCTAACCCCGATCGGACTGTGTTCAGCATACTCCTGCCGATTATTGAACAAAAAGCTGATTAAATAACAAAGGGCTGACTTCCTTAATTAGGAGTCAGCCTTTATTTTATATTTCATTTATGGAGGTTTTGTAGGACTTTTTCTTTTTTCCGGCAGAAAGCTTGAGGGTCCGCTTTCTTTCCGTTTCTGCCACTACAACTGCACATGAAGCGTCACCAGTTATGTTAACAGAAGTACGGATCATGTCCAGCAAACGGTCAATTCCGAGAATCAAGCCAATCCCCTCCACAGGAAGGTTAACAGATTGGAGAACCATGGCCAGCATAATCAAGCCTACACCCGGAACACCTGCTGTTCCAATGCTTGCCAATACAGCAGTGAGAACAACCGCTGCCAATTGCCCAATCGTTAAATCTGTGTTGTACACCTGGGCAATAAAAATGGTGGCAACCCCTTGCATAATGGCGGTTCCATCCATATTAATCGTTGCCCCAAGAGGCTGCACAAAGCTGCTGACCGATTCGGGAACTTTGAGATTTTTTTGGGCAGTTTCCATCGAAATTGGAAGAGTCGCATTACTGCTTGAAGTACTAAAGCCCACTCCCATGGCAGGAGCAAATCCTTTAAAGAAAGAAATAGGGTTTCTGCCTCCCAGAAAATATACTGCTGATCCATAGGTGACAATAGCATGGAAAAATAATGCTCCCACAACAACAAGCATATAAATGCCCATTGCCTTTATAGCATCCAGCCCCTGGCTGCCAATTGCAGAGGCAATCAGCCCAAAGGTTCCGTATGGAGCAAATTTCATCACAATGCTAACCAGGAACATCATAATTTCGTTTCCTTGCTCAACCAGATTTAGGATGCCTTTTGTTTTCTCGCCTAATGCAGTAAGAGCAAAACCAACAAATATAGCAAAAGCAATAACCTGGAGCATATTTCCAGAAGTTAATGCCTCAAAAGGGTTTACTGGAATAATATTCAATAATGTCTCACTGACAGGCGGTGCTTCTTCAGACTTGAATTCTGCCCCGGAAGTATCAAATTTCCCCATTTCACCAGGCTTAATGACTAAAGCGAGTGAAATCCCGATAATAATGGCAATCGCTGTCGTGGAAAGGAAATAGGCAATTGTTTTAGCACCAATTCGGCCAAGTTTTTTCGGATCGCCCAAACCTGCTACACCCAGAATGATTGAGAATAATACAATCGGTACAACAAGCATGCTGATTAAATTGATGAATATCTTACCAAGAGGGCCAAATAGCCATGTATCTGCTGTTGTAAATAATTCAGGTGCTGCCATATTTAACACCAAGCCTGTTATGGCACCCAAAATTAAGCCCAGAATAATTTTTGTTGTGAGCTTCATAGGATATACCTCCGTTAATATAATTTAAAAAAATATTATTTAAGACAAAATATTTTCAGGAATTATACCCGGATAATTTCTTCTTGAAACTCACAATTCTCTGGAAGAATAAGTTTTTTATTATTTTCCTAAAAATCTATGTATTATTTTAAAATTTCCTATTATTATAGAACTATTTAAATAAAAGATTCTGTTAAACTTGCCTATTGGCTTCCACTCCAGGGCACTCAAGCGAACCAATGGCGGTCGGGAGCCCCAACGGCGCCTATGGACTGCGGGGTCTCCCCTTGGACTCGATTCTCCTGCTGGACGTTGAATCAGCATCCTTGAATCAACACCGCACTAAGGAAATGCGCATGCATTTTCGAGGATCTGCGCTTCTTTTCCAATCAACAGGGTGCCAATATCAAACAGGAAATTTAACAGAGCAAAAATAAAAAAAGAAGGAGAGTTGCCTGTGTTTTCCTTAAAAGTAGATAAGGATATTGAATTGCAATTGTTTCAGCTACACCACTCCGAAGATCTTTTCAATCTAGTCGATAGCAACCGCAAGCATTTAAGGGAGTGGCTGCCCTGGGTGGATAACATGGCATCGCCAGTCCAGTATCACTCCATTATTCCAATGTGGCTGAAACAATTTGCTGATAACAATGGCTTTAACGCTGGCATCCGTTATCGGGGCCGGCTTGCAGGCTCAATTGGGTATCATCAGATTGACTGGCACAACGGGCAGACTAGCATCGGGTATTATCTGGCTAAAGGCTTTGAAGGAAAGGGAATCATGACGCGCAGTGTACAGGCCATGGTTAATCACGCTTTTATTGATTTAAAATTAAACAGGGTCGAAATTCGCTGTGGAGTTAGAAATTTGAAAAGCAGGGCGATTCCTGAAAGGCTCGGGTTTAAACAAGAAGGAATTATCCGAGATGGGGAGCTTCTTTATAATCGATATCATGACCTTGCTGTGTACGGAATGCTTGCAAGAGAATGGAATTTTTAATTAAGGAAGCCTCTCTGCAGGCTTCTTTTTCATGATGGTTCTTGCAACTTTCTTTATTTTCCGATACATACCCATTGAACATTACAGGCTCATCCCACACAATGTTAAACACCACCTCTCTTGGTTTCGTTACCTTTCAGCCCAATATCTTGCTCAAAAAAGAAAACAAAGGTCTGATAAGCATTTTTATTAGCGGCAGTTTCCACTTCTCAGGTGCAAACTTATCAAAATAATATATAACCGCCTTTTTTTGTAACTCTCAAAAAGCTCTGCAAATGCCTTCCCGGCAAAGGAATCACTATTATCACAAGGCTGGAAATAACAGCATTAGAGTGCTCTTCCTCAAATTCAGTTTGTCAAGAAATTCTTGTGACATCTTTTAGCTTTTTGCCCCTTCTATTGTTATCTTTCTCCTATATAAGGGTAGTTTCATGGTAAACAAAGCTTTTTAAGCGTATCTATTTGTAAAATCCATGAATAAAGGGAAAAGTACATTATAAAGGAGGTGCAGGCCCTTACATATCATGTAAGGATTTAATATGACTATCCTTAACGTATTGTTATTATTCTTCTTAATCGCTTTAACTGCCTTTTTTGTTGCTTCTGAATTTGCCATTGTAAAGGTTCGTACTTCACGGATTGATCAGCTGATTGCTGAAGGAAACGCCAAAGCTCATTCAGCGAAACGGGTCATCAGCAATCTGGAAGAATATTTATCTGCCTGCCAGCTTGGAATAACGATTACAGCACTGGGCCTTGGCTGGCTGGGAGAGCCCACCATTGAAAGGCTGCTGCGGCCTGTTTTTGAAAGCTTGAACCTGCAGGCATCCATTACCCATATTCTTTCTTTTGTTATTGCGTTTGCTGTTGTGACTTTTCTGCATGTGGTAATTGGAGAGCTTGCGCCGAAAACTTTTGCCATTCAAAAAGCAGAGGCTATAACGATAACTTTCTCAAAGCCATTAATATGGTTTTATCGAATTATGTATCCCTTTATTTGGATACTAAATGGTTCAGCAAGGATTGTCACTGGGCTTTTCGGACTTAAGCCTGTGTCCGAACATGAAATGGCCCATTCCGAAGAAGAACTTCGCATCATTTTATCCGAAAGCTTAAAGAGCGGTGAAATCAACCCTTCAGAGTTTCAATATGTTGACCGGATTTTTGAGTTTGATAACCGGGTAGCAAAAGAAATCATGGTTCCAAGAACCGAGATTGTCAGTCTTCCCGAGGAATCCACTTTATCGGAAATACTGGACGTCATATTGGATGAGCGATATACCAGATATCCCATCACTTCGGGTGATAAGGATAATATATTGGGCATTATTAATGTCAAAGAAATATTAACAGATTGTGTAAGGAAACAATGTGAAGGCGAAAAACCATTGTTGCAGTATATTAAGCCTGTTATAAGGGTTATTGAAACCATTCCCATTCATGATTTACTTTTAAAAATGCAAAAAGATCGATCACATATGGCTATTCTCCTGGATGAATATGGCGGAACAGCCGGATTGGTCACAGTTGAGGACATCCTTGAAGAAATAGTTGGTGAAATTCGTGACGAATTTGACACAGACGAACTCCCGCTTGTACAGAAAATGGATGAAGGCCATTTTATCCTGGATGCAAAGCTGTTGATTTCGGAGGCAAATGACCTCCTTGGCACTAATCTTAGCGAAGAGGATGTAGATACAATTGGAGGCTGGATCCTGACTCAAAAATATGATCTTGTTCAGGGGGACTTTGTGGAAGAAGAGGGCTACAAATTTATTATTCAAGAAATAGAAGGCCACCATATATCGTATATCGAAGTCATAAAAACTTAACAGCTGCTTTTGCATAGGTTCCAGGGTCTGATATTTTTCTCCTGGAACTTAAGGTGAAAGCATTTTTTAATTTTTCCGAATGTTTTTATTTCATATTTTACTCATTTTCTCATAAAATAAAAGTAACCCTTTTTTCCAAACTGCTACGTTTGACTGTATGGTTTGGGCTAAAGTATAATTAATTCTAACTATATCTCTATACGGAGCGGTACTCTGGTGAGATATAAGTAACCAAAAGCAGAGGTGATATGATGGGGCTTACTATCGTATCGGCGAATTAGCAAGTATTGCTAATGTATCTAAAAGAACAATTGACTATTATACTAGCATTGGCCTTATAAAAGCGAAACGCTCAAAATCGAACTACCGAATATATTCTGAAGATGTACTGTCTGATTTAAGATTTATTGAAGAATGCAAAAAACTGCATCTTCCGCTTGAAGAGATTAAAAGAAAACTAGAAATGAAGACGAAAAGGGAGATACGTACAGGGGATGTTGAAAAGCACATTGACGCAGTCACACTGCAAATGAAGCAGCTTCACCAGGAAATATCCGTTCTCATGCCGCTAATTAATACACTGGATGAAGAACAGAAGGATGGCCTTTCCAAGAAGCTGACAGTTGAAAGCATTGCATTGCTCCGTTCCCTTTCCAGCCTGACAAGCTAATCCCATTTTCACATTATCAGGAGGTGACACCCTGCCCGTTTCTAGCGGGATATGGGGAACTTATTTGGACATATTAAACTTGGTTTTTATAGCCATTTTAATTGCTTTAACGGCTTTTTTCGTAACTTCGGAATTTGCCATCGTAAAGATACGAAGTTCAAGAATTGATCAATTAATAGAAGAAGGCAATAAAAATGCAATTGCTGCCAAGAAAGTAATTTCAAACCTGGATGAATACCTTTCAGCCTGCCAGCTTGGAATCACGATAACCGCCCTTGGCCTTGGCTGGCTTGGTGAACCGACGATTGAACATCTGCTTCGGCCTGTGATTAACCAGTTCGACTTACCAGGTTCGATTGCCCAAGTCGTTTCATTCAGCATCGCGTTTGCTTTTATTACCTTCCTTCACGTGGTTGTTGGCGAATTGGCTCCTAAGACGCTGGCTATTCAAAAAGCTGAAGCCGTTACCCTTTTAACATCGCGTCCTTTAATTTGGTTTTACCGGATTATGTATCCGATTATCTGGGCGTTGAATGGCTCTGCCCGTCTTTTAACCAGCATGTTTGGACTAAAGCCCGCTTCTGAACACGAATTGGCCCATTCGGAAGAAGAACTTCGCATTATTTTATCTGAGAGCTATGAAAGCGGCGAAATCAACCAATCTGAGTTTAAGTATGTAAATAAAATTTTCGAGTTTGACAATCGTATCGCGAAAGAAATTATGGTTCCGCGCACAGAAATTGTCTCACTCTCTAAAGATGATACACTGGAAAACTTTCTTCAAATCGTTCAGGAAGAAAAATTCACACGTTATCCAATTATAGACGGAGATAAGGACCATATTATCGGCATGGTCAATATTAAAGAAGTCATGACAGACCTGATCATGAACCGAGAGTTATCTTCAAGCACACTTGAAGCATATATACGTCCGATTATCAGAGTCATTGACAGCATTCCGATCCATGAACTGCTTCTAAAAATGCAGAAGGACCGAATCCACATGGCTATTTTGATGGATGAGTATGGCGGAACTTCAGGTCTCGTAACTGTAGAGGATATTATTGAAGAAATTGTCGGGGAAATCCGTGATGAATTTGATATGGATGAAGTGCCAATGGTCCGAAACACAAAAGAGGGCCACTATATTATTGATTCAAAAGTTCTTGTCAGCGAGGTCAATGACCTTCTTGGAACTGATATCAATGATGAAGATGTCGACACAATCGGCGGATGGATCCTGACTGAAAATTATGAAGCTAAACAGGGCGATACAATCCAGCATGAAAAGTACCTCTTTAAAATCCTTGATATGGAGGAACACCATATTAAGTACATTGAGGTAACAGCAGTTCCTGAAACAGAAACTGCTCCGGCGCAAAAATTGCCCTTAACGGAGACCCAGGTCATGTCATAAAATATTAGTAAAGGAACAGCCCTCTGGGAGCTGTTCCTTTTTTTAATGGTCCACTTACCTATTCACGAAAAGGCAAGCTAATAGAGTTTCTTTGTGTGCTTTGGTAGAATCCGATGCCCACGTTCCCGTTCTCTCCTCTTTTCTTCATCCACGGGTACGAAGGAATTCGGCTACACATAGCTCTTTGTATGCACAAAAGGCCGGCTGCACCATTTAGCCCTGCGCTCTCGGAATCCTAATCGTAAATTTTGTTCCCTTCTCTCTTTCACTGCTCACCATTATTTTTCCCTCATGGAGCTGGACAAGCTGCTTAACAATTGAAAGCCCAATGCCGAATTCACCGAAAGAATGATTGGTTCTGGATAAATCAGCCTTGTAAAATCGCAGCCAGATGGATTCAATTTCCTTCGGGTCAATCCCGATGCCCGTATCTTCAATTTCAATAATGGTTTCATCAGGGCTCTCGTTCCCCCTTAAAAATACGCTGCCACTTTCCGTAAATTGGATACTGTTCTTGACAATATTGACAAGAATTTGGATGAGACGGTCATAATCTGCATAAACAGAAATTTCTTCATCAGCTTCTATATAAATCCTATTTCCTTTTTCCTCTGCCTGAATTTCAAGTTGTTCCTTTACAATTTCAAGGGCTTCCATCAGATTAATATCCATTTTATTTAACTGCAGCTGATTCGATCTGATTTTCTCATAATCAAGATTTTCATTTACAAGCCGAATAAGCCTTTTTGCCTCCCGATCGATCAGTACCATTCCTTTGGCTTTATCCTCCTCCGGGATCAATCCATCCTTAATCCCTTCAGCCAATCCGCTGATTGTAGTGAGGGGTGTCCGCAGCTCATGCGACACGTCGGCAATAAACTTTCTTCTTCTATTTTCCAGCCGCTTAATTTCTTCATTTGATTTCTTTAGTTTGGCTGCCATTTCATTAAAATCCTTGGCCAGATCACCGATTTCATCCTTATATGTATATGGGACATTTACATTATAATTCCCGGAAGAAATCATGGAGGCGGCATTCCGGAGATCCGTAATCCTTTTGATCAGGTTTTTGGAAAGAACAAGGCTTAATAAAATAGTAGCTGTTAATGAAATAATGATGGTATATAATAAAAATCTGTTTAGCTGACTTACCACTTCCATTGCGCCGGTGATGGGCGATAAAAGCAGCACGCCGCCAATGAGCCTGCCTCCCTGCATATAAGGAAGGGCAACCAAAGTTACTTCCTGATCAAAACGTTTTATATCATGCTTGACAGATACTCTTTTCCCTTTTGAGATTTCCTCCCATTCATCATTCGTCAGCTGAATCATCGGATCTGATTTTAACTCCGGATACAAGACTCTGCCTTTATTGTCAAAAAGAATATATTTAATATTTCTTGCGTCCAGCAGCTGGCTGTATTCAGTTAAAAATTGCTCGTTACCTTCGATCCTGACAGTTAAATCTGTTAAAATCCGTTCTCCATAGGAATTTAATTCATCCACTTTATTTTCGAAAATATAATTCTCAACAAACTGGGAGAAAAGCAGGCTTAATAACAGGAACGCCAAAATTAAAATACTGACGTGGCTGATCAGCAGCTGATAAAAATATTTAATTTTCATCATCCGCTGCCGTTTCATCAAATTTATAGCCAACTCCCCAAACTGTATGGATATATGGCTGCTCTGCCGTTCCTATCTTTTTCCTGAGACGTTTTATATGTACATCAACTGTCCGCTCATCCCCGTAAAACTGATATCCCCAGACGCTATCAAGCAGCTGTTCCCTTGTGAAAACCTGCTTTGGGTGTTTAACCATATAATATAACAAGTCAAACTCTTTAGGTGTCAGATTACTGAGAAGCTGGCCATTATAATACGCCTCTCTCGATTCTTTGCTGATTTTGAAAAATTCACTGGAAATAGTTTGGCTGTCTTCTCCTGAAGCCGTTTCGGCCTGAAACCGTCTTGTGACAGCTTTAATTCTTGCCATTAGCGTTAGGGGGCTAAATGGCTTTGTTACATAATCATCAGCTCCCATTTCGAGCCCTAAAACCTGATCGGATTCACTATCCTTGGCCGTGAGCATAATAATTGGCACCTTGCTCAACTCCCTGATTTTTCGGCATAGAGTCACACCATCCATAATGGGAAGCATCCAGTCCACAATTATGAGATCCCATTTCTCTTTATTAAACCGCACAAAGCCTTCTTGGCCATCATGGACAAAAACTCCCTGATACCCTTCTTTCATAAAAAACATCTCAAGCATTGAACAGACACTTTGGTTATCTTCCACAACAAGAATTTTCATTTTCGACACCATCCCGGAACATCTTCTTCCCTTAAATTAAATCGAAATTAATGTTTTTTTTCAATGAATATCTCTGTCCCTTTAGGTTTTTTCTTTAGAAAATATATTCATGGTTTCACTATATCTTGGGACATGCTATTAACGAAGCATTATTTCGAAAAGGAGTGTTAACACCATGAAAAAAAGATTATTAACAGTATTGGCTTTTTGCTTTCTTTTAATTGGATCAGCCTTTTCAGTGAACGCAGAAACGCTGCCAAAAGACAAAACACCAAATCAAGAGCAAAAAGGCGAACATACTCACCGCATTATTGATGAGTCCCTTTTAAAAAGCCTGCAAGAGAAAGGGTATCCGAAAAAAGAAATTTATATAGCAGCCCATATTGCCAAATTTTCAAATCAAAAGGTTGAAGAGGTATTAGCTTTTTATAAAAAGAATGGCTCCTCCTGGGAGAAAACGGCCCAGCATTATGGAGTTGATTTAAATAAAATTAAGAAAAACCATCATCACATGGATAAGTTCCTTGAAAAAAATAAAGACATTGTCCTTAAAAACGTCTCAGAGTTTTCAGGAAAGACAGCTCAAGAATTACACGGTTATCTTGATAAAGGAATACCTTTACGATTCCTCGTTTCCGGTTCAGCCATGGCTAAGGCGGCCAACAAGGATTTAGACGAGATAATAAAAATGAAGGAACAGGGAAAGTCTTTTCATGAGATAAAAAAAGAACTAAATATTGAAAAAGAACAAATCCATACTGAAATGAGAAAACTTGTTGATAAAATCCAAGAAGATATTAAAAAGGGAGAGTAAGCTTATTTTACAGCAATAAACCGCAGAGGCCCCTTCTCTGCGGTTTTGTTTTTTTTTATTCAGGATTATAATTTAATTGGAGGTGTTAACTATGAGGGATGAAAACCCGCTTCCGTCCCCTGACGGCTTAGATGAAGAAACATTATTTATGGTTTCCCAGACTTTCAAAGCCTTATCTGATCCAACCAGACTGCGCATTTTGCATTTATTATTTCACGGGGAGTATTCGGTAAATGAAATAGCAGAAAAACTCTCCCTTTTGCAGTCAACTGTATCACACCAGCTCCGTTTTTTGAAAAACCTTAGACTGGTAAAGTTCCGCCGTGAAGGAACTACTCTTTTTTACAGTCATGACGATGAACATGTCATCAGTTTATTAAAGCAGGCTATCGAACATGCCCAGCATTCCTGATTAGCTGTCCGGTCACCTGCAGCATTAATTGCAGCTCTCACTATGGCCGGGACAGCCTTCTTTCTCTCCCTCTACCTGTATAGTACTGTGCTCAACGCCGTATTCGTCATGAAGCACAGACTGCGCTTCATGAAGGACAGCATCATGGCCTCCAGTATGTTCAATAACAAGGTGGCAGCTCAGAGAAGGGAAACCCGATGTAATCGTCCAAATATGAAGATCATGGACACCCTTGACATGTTTAACTTGAAGAAGCTTCTTTTTTATATCTTCAGGATCCAAATGGGAAGGAGTCCCCTCCATTAAAATATGGAATGATTCCTTTACAACTCTCCAGCCGCTAATTAAAATCAGAATAGCCACAATCACACTTGCAATCGGATCTGCAATACCCCAGCCAAAGAAGTAAATCAAAAGCGCAGCCGCAATGGCCCCAACAGAACCAAGCAAATCTCCCAGAACATGCAAAAATGCGCTCCTGACATTCAAGTTGTGATCCTTATCCCCTCTCATTAATATAAAGGCTGCAGCAATATTCACTAGCAGGCCAATAGATGAGATAACAAGCATTCCCAAGCTTTGAACAGCCGGCGGCTCAAGAATACGATGATACGCTTCATAGAAAATATAAAAGGAAATCAGGAGAAGTGTTATTCCGTTAATAGATGCTGCAATGATTTCAAACCTTTTATATCCAAATGTTTTCGAACTTGTAGCCTTCTTTTCCCCCATTTTTATGGCTAAAAAGCTTAAACCCAGTGCGGCTGCGTCACTCAGCATATGTCCTGCATCCGATAGGAGCGCAAGGCTATTGGTCAGAATACCGCCTATTACCTCCACAACCATAAAGGAAGCGATCAGAAAAAATGCCCACATTAAAGCTTTTTTATTGCCTGTATGATGGTGATCATGTGAATGTCCATGTCCGTGTCCCATCCTCTGCACCCCTTTTATATGAATATATGCTCATATATATTATGTATGACATTGTTCTATTGTTCAATGTTTTTTACTGCCTTTCTTTTATATTTAGACTAATTACATAAAATAAAACAAAAGGGTCTGTTAAATTTGCCTGCTATTTTCCGCTGGAGGTTGAAAAAAAAAATAAGCATTAACAGAGCCAAACAAAAAAAGACTGCCTGAATGAACAGGCAGCCTTCATTTTATGCCAGATAAACAAAATAGCCCATAAAGGCAATACAAAGTCCGTACATAATGGGATGAATCTCTTTTGGCTTACGGAGTGCCAGCATTGTAATAGGGTAAAGAATGAATCCCAAGGCGATTCCTGTTGCTACACTAAATGTTAGAGGCATCATCAGGATAGTTACAAACGCCGGAATGGCTATTTCAAGTTTGCCCCAATCAATATGCTTAACCTCCATTGCCATTAATGCACCTACTATAATCAGTGCCGGTGAAGTTACCTCCGCTGTAATTACACTCAGCAATGGGGAGAAAAACAACGCAACTGTAAAACAAGCTGAGATAATCACAGAGGTAAAGCCGGTTCTTCCTCCAGCCGCAATTCCTGAGCTTGATTCTATCATTGATGCAGTGGTAGAAGTACCCAATACAGAACCGACTACAGTTGCACTTGAATCCGCCAGCAGTGCTTTCCCCGCATTTGGAATTTCATTATTTTTCATAAGCCCTGCCTGGCTGGCAATCGCAATCAATGCTCCAGCTGTATCAAAAAAGGCTACAAATAAGAAAGTAAATATGACGGCAAGCATCTCTGCAGTAAAGATTTGATCAATATGCAAAAACACTTCTCCAAAAGTTGGCTCAAGACTTGGGATCGCACCAATTATTTTTTCTGGCTTATCAATTAGATCCATAAGCATCCCGATAGCAGCAGAGATGACCATTCCATAAAATAGAGCACCTTTAACGCCTCTGATCATTAAAACAATGCTTAATATAAAACAAAAGACAGCGAGTAGTGTAACTGGTGATTTAATATCGCCTATCGAAACAAACGTGGCTTCATTGCCGACAATCAGACCGGCATTTTTCAAACCGATAAAAGCGATAAAAAAGCCGATTCCGCCAGCAATTGCATGCTTTAAATCCTTTGGGATGATGTTAATAATTTTTTCCCTTATCTTTAATAAACTTAAAATCACAAATAAAATTCCGGAAACAAATACACCCGTTAGTGCTGTTTGCCATGGGATGCCCATCCCGATGCAAACAGAAAAGGTGAAAAAGGAATTCAGGCCCATACTTGGCGCAATTCCGATCGGATAGTTGGCCAGCAGGCCAATTAGAAGAGAGCCTATAATAGCTGACAATGCTGTGGCAGTAAAAACTGCCCCCTTATCCATTCCAGCCTGGCTGAGAATAATAGGATTTACAATTAATATATAAGCCATTGACAAAAAGGTGGTTAAACCCGCAATTGTCTCCTGCTTGAATGATGTTCCTCTTTCATAAAACTGAAAAAATGATGACACACAATCTCCCTCCTTCTTCTAAATAACCAAAAAAAAAGCTCCGCAATATGCGAAGCTGCCCATAAAGAATACAGAAGAAAATAGCATGTAAATAAAAAACAGGCTACATCCCCTGTAGTCAAGCTATTTACGGCAGCCTGGTAGAAACGTTCAGACCCTATTTCTGAACATATACAGGTAATAAGAAAAGCGCAGAGAACCGAATTTATGACACCCGAGCTAATCTTATAATATATTAATATAATGATGATTATTCTAGCAAACTCATATATGGAGGTCAATTCTTTAATTTATTCTGAGAATTCTCCTTATTCCTATGCTTTATAAAAGAGATCCCGATGTTACTTTTTTCGGAAAAAGGGTAAACACTAAAAAAGCAACATAAGGAGGTGGATCACTATGTACATTGTTTATGCAAGCCTGATACTTATTGTCGCATCATTGGTATTTCTCGGCATCTACGCATTTAAAACCTACAAGGATGCCAAGCCGGCAATTGAAAAACTGACAGCGATAAGCACTGTCATGCAGCTAAAAGCTGATCAAATAAAAAGTGGAGTTGATGAGCTGACATCAACACAACAAGAGATCCAGAAGGATATTGATTATAAGAAACAAACATTTCATAATACTGTATCAGCTGTAAAAGAAACACCGAAAAAATTCAAAAAATGGTGGAATATTAAAATACCATTCATCCACCAAATCAAATAAAACGAGGGGCTAACCCCTCGTTTTTTGTGTTACTTTATTGAAAGAGTACTATAAGCCTCTGCATCCAATTTACCACTGCTATTATCTTTATCAATATCCTTCTTATTATCGTCAGGCTTTTTCGTCTTATGCCTATGGTAAATAGCACTGATTTCTCCGCCAATAACAAGAGCAAGACCTGTCAAAAAGAACCATAGCATCATAACAATTACCCCGCCCAAACTTCCATAAGTTGCGGAATAATTTCCAAAGTTGCTTACGTAAAAAGATAATCCAAGTGATATCATCAGCCACATTACTGTTGCAGCCAGTGCACCAGGGATAACATGTTTAAACGGGTAATGCTTATTTGGAGCCACCTTGTAAAGGATGGCTAAAACAGATACCATGATGGCAAATGCAATTACCCATCTTAAAACCGTAATAAGGATTTGCATGCCGTTTGGTATATGAATAAAATTCTCCACAAAATTCATAATCAGTTTTCCGAAAACCGGCAAAACCATTGCAATGATAACTGCTACAATCAATCCTATTGTCAAACCAATAGATATGAGTCTTGATTTAATAAACGACCTTGTTTCTTTAACATCAAAAGCATCATTCATAGCTCTTATAAATGCCTGCATACCGTTAGAGGCCGACCATAATGTACCGATAATACCAAAAGTCAGCAGCCCGCCATTGGGCTTCGTTATAATATTTATTACATTGTCCTCAATTACACTATATGAATCTGCCGGCATCACTGCCTGCAAATAAGATAATGCTTTTTGGGGATCTAAAGAAAGATATGGAACAATGGAAATAAGCAAGATTAACAAAGGAAAAATGGAGAGCATATAGTAATAGGCTTGTTCAGCTGCAAGCCCGGTTGCCCGATCATTTTTGAACTCCTTCCCGAGTTTCTTGCCATATTTGATCACCTTATTCATTTTTACATCCTCCCTTCTCTAACCTAAGCCTTGTAAGAAGTCTTTTCCCCTCGGATAGGGTTCATAATCATTTTTCGCAGAAAAAATATTTATCAATTTTTTTTGATTTTTAAGTTGCATTTTGGAATTAATGGAACTATAATACAAATATCAAAACATTTTGATTTAAAACATACATCAAATTTAATTACACACCACTGTTTATTTTACACTAAAAATCAATTTTTTTTGATTAATAAAACAAATTTTATTGATTAAGGAGTTGGAATTTATGTTTCGATTTGAAGACTTTATGGTCGCAGAGCTTAAACAAAAGGAAATTGAAAGGATAGCCAGAGATGCTTGGAAGTTCTCTCCACCTCTGAAAGATAAACCTGCCCGCCAAACGCCCACCAAACAGGAATTATCAGGCTGTAGTTGCATTCCATGTGAAACCTGTTAGTTTCGTTTTTTGCTGGAAGGAGGTGAATTCATGTTGAATGTCTTTAAATTCCTATCTGTCACAAAGGATGGCAAGGAATGCTGCCAAATTGAAATCAAGGAAGCAGATAATAAAAAAGATACAGATTGCTGCAAGGAAGCCAAAACTTGCTGCTAATCCCTGAAATGGAAAGGTGCCGCCAGATTGATCTGGGGCACCTTTTTCTATTTTTGATATAAATTATTAAACATCCTTTTCATAAAATAATCGTCTTCGCATTTTTCACGTTTGAAGGGTATCCTCTTCCCTTTTTTCACGACCCTTTCCTGTACTTTCCAGCCTACTTGCTCCTTCTTTAAATGGACCATATTATTACCGTTTTTAAGGTCTTTATAAAAGATGTATGCCTCATCAGGATTCCCATGAAAAAAGTAAAGCCTTTTTTCTCCAATTGAAGCGCCGCTCATTTGCTTCTTTAAACTCTCCAAATGTGCATCTTCACCGGCAGAAAGAACTGTATACTTCATCAGGTCAATCATATTCATATACATGCTCTGATCAATTATTTCATCATATTTATGTCCGAAACTTGCAAACACATCACTCGTTACCTGTTCGTTGAATTCCTTTGTGCGAAATTCCTGCTTCCTTACACATTCAAGATCGTCTTTGATACTATCTTTTGCAGACGCAGCTGGTGAAAAATTTAAGGATAGCAATAATGCCAGCAAGATAATAATCCACCTATACATTTAACCACCTCGCATGTATTTTTCCAAGAAATGAAGAAATTATACTTATAAGCATATTCATAACTATAGAGGCAGTTTGGATTCAACCAAATTAATCCATGAAATGTTATAATTATATTTAAATTGCACGACTAAAAATTTTAACCTGTTCAATAGGTAATTTTAAGAAGGCCTAAATTGGCACAAGCTATCATACTTTTTATAAAGGATTAGAAAAAACACCGGCTCTTCAAATAACCACTATTTACATACTTTTTAATATGCGGCGACGTAAAAATTTTTCTAAAATAACATAATTGGGGGTCATTTATGAATGTTTCATTAGAACCTGCTGTTGAACAAAACCTACATAAAGGATTAACGAAAGCCAAGCTAGCCAAAAGGATCATCTTTATCATATTAGGGGCAATTCTTATGGGGGTCGGGATTGAAGAATTCCTGGTGCCAAATAAGATTCTGGATGGCGGGATCGTTGGCATCTCCATTATCCTTTCACATTTATCCGGCTGGAAACTCGGCTGGTTCATCTTCGTCTTAAATATTCCTTTCTTCTATATTGGCTACAAGCAAATAGGAAAAACCTTTGCGTTATCCACCTTATTGGGCATCGCGGTTTTATCCGCTACTACACTCCTTTTGCATGACGTCCCTGTATTTACAGAAGACTTGCTATTGGCGACGGTATTTGGCGGAATTGTCCTTGGAATAGGGGTCGGCATGGTTATCAGATACGGGGGATCATTGGATGGAACAGAAATTCTGGCCATTCTTGTCAACAAAAAACTCCCCTTCTCTGTTGGGGAAATCATCATGTTCTTCAATATCTTTATTTTTGGAACAGCTGGATTTGTTTTCGGCTGGAATCGTGCCATGTATTCCATCCTTGCTTATTTCATTGCTTTTAAAACAATTGATGTTGTCATACGAGGACTTGATGAGTCCAAATCTGCCTGGATTATTAGTGAAAAGCACAAAGTTATCGGCGAAGCAATTCTTGCCCGGCTCGGAAGAGGAGTTACCTATTTAAATGGCGAGGGAGCCTATACAGGCGACGATAAAAAGGTAATATTTTGCGTAATAACCAGACTGGAAGAAGCAAAACTAAAAGCCATTGTCGAAGAAATCGACCCCAATGCGTTTTTGGCTGTAGCTGATATCGCTGAGGTAAGAGGCGGTAGGTTTAAAAAGAAAGCCATCCACTAAGGATGACTTTTTTTATGGGTTCAGATGGATTTGATAAGTAGAAATAAATATCGACACGGGAGGATGTGTTTTACACTTCGTCCCCGCACCGCTTCGGGTATTGTTGCGCCCTTGTGCGGAGGATTTGCTTCGTTTTGAATTGGTTATGCGGCGTTAAATGAGAAGTCCGCTATACACTCGTCGTTAATCCGTTCGATTAACTACACTACCATATGGGTGTTTGGATCTAATTATCGTCTTAACCAGTTTGATTAACTACCATATTTGGTGGTTGGATCTTATTATCGTCGTTAATCAGTTTGATTAACTATCATATCTGGTGGATGCGTAGGCGGCCCAGCCGCCCGGCTATTAAATTAATATGACAAATAAATAGGTTAACAACAGAATGAATATCAAAAAGATGATGATAGTTATTAAATAGATTAGAGACCTTGATGAAGTGTAGGTTTGCGTATTAATTCTTTTGCGAACCCGAAAATAATTCATGGTTGCATATAATAGGATGGTAAGTCCAGTAACCAGCGAGAATAGGCTTAATGCCACCGCAATCCTGTCAGCAAATTCATTTACCCTCTGTATGTTATTAAAATGCAGTGTAGATGCCAGAACCCCTATGCCGATTACAGCTATAGACGTACGAACCCAAGCCAAAAAAGTACGTTCGTTTGCCAAGTGCTGCTGTATGTATTTTGACTCCTTTGTTTCTTCCATTTGAAACAACTCTCCCCGGATTAGAGTATAGCTTTATATTTTCCTTTTTATCTCAAGTTAAACTCAAAAAGGGGACAGCAAACGCTGACCCCTTTTTTATTATAGAATATCCATCCAGATCTTAATAGATGTACCTAGGATAAGCACAGCCAAGATAATCTGCAGGATTTTTGTATTTACTTTCTTTCCCGCATTTGCACCTAGTGGAGATGCAATTAAGCTTGCCACGATCATGATGGCAGCTGGGATGTAATCAACCTGGCCAGTTGCAACCTTGCCTACTGTTGAGCCAATTGAAGAAATAAATGTAATCGCCAATGATGTTGCAATGGTCATCCTTGTAGGGATTTTTAACACAACAAGCATGATTGGAACAAGCAGGAATGCTCCTGCAGCACCGACAATACCAGCTCCAACTCCGACCACCAGAGCAAAGAAAGCTGCAAGCCATTTATTGAACTTTACCTGATCCAATGGTATATCGTCCAAACCCTTTTTCGGTACGAACATCATGACAGCAGCGATCAAAGCCAATACTCCGTACACCAGGTTAATGCCACCTTCAGACATGAAACGTGAACCGTAGCTTCCGATCAAACTACCAATTAATATAGCAGAACCCATATATATGATAAGTGTTTTATTTAAATAGCCGCCTTTTCTGTAGGCCCAAACGCCCCCAATAGTAGCAAAGAACACCTGTACAGCACTGATTCCCGATACTTCATGGGCGGAAAATGACGCTAAACCAAATAATGGTGGAATGTATAAAAGCATAGGATACTTAATAATTGAACCGCCGATTCCGACCATACCGGAAATATAAGAGCCGATGAAACCAATTAAAAAGATAACGATTAAAAAGGTAAAATCCATGTGGCTGTTCCCTCCTTTAAATCAAAAAGGGAGTAACAACTCCCTTTTATCATTTCATTATATTAGCCTTTTTTAACCCAGAACTTTAGAACTCCATTATCGTCCTCATGCTTTAAAAGTTCATGGCCAGTTGATTCTGTCCAGGCAGCTAAATCTTTAACTGCACCTTTGTCAGTTGTATGAATTTCAAGCACTTGGCCTGATTCGATTTCACCGATTGCTTTCTTTGTTTTTACGATTGGCATTGGGCAAGCTAGACCTTTTGCATCTAATACTTTTGTTACATTCATGATTTCATTCCTCCGATTTTTAATAGTTAGTATTAAAGTTAAAGCAAAATCCAATTCAAAAAAGTTATCTTACCGCACAGCGGTTTGGTCCGATTTCCATTTCACGCTGTTTCTCTTCATCCGGGCTGATTTTTCCCATATTTGTTTCACGGATTTCCTGATAAGCATTCGGCTGAGGAGGAAGGTTTTCAGAAACCAATTTTCTGAACTCGCCTTCATCTTTAATGTTTAATCCGTGGTTTTTAGCAAATAAAGTCCCAAGCTTTTCAGATACACTGCCATCTTCATTTAACTCATCAATGATCATGAAGTGTGCAGGCATAACAATTAATTCTCCTGATAGCTCTTTATAACGCTTGTAAAGTGTTTCCCTTAAATCTCCAGCCCAGTCACCAGCTTTACCCGCCAAGTCAGGACGTCCAATTGAATCGATGAACAGGATATCACCTGATAGAAGGTATTGATCATCAACTACAAAAGATGTTGAACCGATTGTATGGCCTGGTGAATAAACAGCCTGAATGCTAATCTTTGTGGAACCAATCATTACCTCGTTTCCATCTTCAAGGCGGTTATATTCAAATGTTACTTCCACGGCATCCTTAGGAGGAAGCCAGTATGAAGCACCTGTTTTTTCAGCAATTTTTCTTCCGCCGGAAATATGGTCAGCATGCAGGTGTGTATCAAAGACATGCTTGATTTCTGCATTCTTTTCAGCAGCAAAATCAGTAAATACATTAGTCATTCTAGTTGCATCAACGATTGCAGCTTCACCGTTGGAAATAACCATGTAAGATAGGCAGCCCTTGCCGATGCGGACGAATTGATACATTTCTCCGCCATCCTTCAAATCGCCTACTTTAACAGGCTCAAGATGCTCACTCCAAGATTTCATTCCGCCTTGAAGGTAAGAGGCTTCACGTCCTGCTTCTTCAAGCATGTCTGCAACCATTACGGAAGATCCTTCTTTTGCACACACTACTAAAAGCTCTTTATCCGCTGGAATTTTATCAAGAATAGGTTCTACTCCATCAAGAAGATCGAAGTAAGGAACATTTAAATATTCGAAGTTTTTACCTTCGATTTTCCAATCGTTAAAGTCACTTTCATTGCGGACATCAAGGATGAAAAGTTCTTCATTATTGAAAACTTTTTTCGTTACTTCTTTAGCTGTCATTGCTTTCGCCATCTTTATACCTCCTACCGTATCATTTCAGTTAAAATTTTTTAGTTAACTTTTGTTTCAGTTGGTCCATTCCACTCAGACATTCCAGGTAAAACATTAATTACGTTTGTGAAGCCTTTTTCGGCTAATGTCTGTGACGCCATATCACTGCGGCTTCCTGTACGGCATACAACGTATGTCTTCTTATCTTTGTTAAGTTCGCCGATGCGCTCTTCCAGTTCGCCGAAAGGAATTGAAACAGCGTTCGGAATATGGCCGAATGCAAATTCAGCTGGTTCCCTTACATCAAGAATGACAATATCTGAATTTGAGTCAAGCTCTGTTTGAAGCTCTTCATTTGAAGCAACAGTCTCAAAATTTGCAGCATCGCGCTCTTCATTTGCACTTGCTTTTCGGATATAATGCTTAAGCACATCTCCTTCTTCAATTGTTCCAAGGTACTGGTGGCCTGAGCTTTTAGCCCATGCCTGGATATCAGCCTTTGATCCTTTATCTGTTGCAAGAACCTCAAGTACTTCTCCAGGATTTAAGTCATTAATCGCTTTTTTTGTTTTTACAATCGGCATTGGGCATGCAAGGCCTTTCGCGTCAACTGTAAAATTTGTTTTTAATGCTTCCATTCAAAAAATCCCCCTATCATATTTGCGAAATTTGATTATATGAATAAGTTGACATTGCCATCTTCTGCATCAGCTAAGTACGCAGCAACACCGGCAAATTCAACGCCATCAATAATTTCATCTTGCTTAAAGCCGAGAAGGTCAACAGTCATTTGGCAAGCTACAAGCTTAACGTCCTGTTCTTTTGCCATTTCAATAAGGTCGCTTACTGGCATTGTGTTGTGTTTTTTCATGATATCTTTAATCATTTTAGGACCCATTCCAGCCATATTCATTTTTGATAGGCCCATTTTTTCAGGTCCTCTTGGCATCATTTTGCCAAACATTTTCTCCATAAACGATTTATTCACTTGAATTGGTTCATCTTTTCTTAAAGCATTTAATCCCCAAAAAGTGTGAAAAATCGTTACCTCGTGATCGTAAGCAGCAGCACCATTTGCAATAATATAAGCCGCCATTACTTTGTCATAGTCCCCACTGAAAAGAACAATCGTTGTTTTTTTCTTTTCCATTTGTTCTTCTTCCTCCCTTTACCCTAATAGGTATATATTTAATCAAAAAAATATTTGTATATTTTATTTTTACTGTGATAATAGTGTTAATACCTTATATCGTATTAATACCTTACAGGGTATATAATATCTTATATTAGATGATCTGTCAACAAGGCTTTTCCTTTTAATTATATATGATCTTTGTTGATTTCCCTTCCAGGCACTCAGCGAACCACGGACGCATGAGAGCTTCTCTGCGTTATACGCCTGCTGAGTTTCGATCCGCTTCTCCCGAAGGACACTGAACAAGCATCTTTGAATAAACTCCTGGCGAAGATGCCAATCCTTTTCGAGGATCTCCCGCCACACGCTTCAACCAACAAGTATTAAAATCATTAACTAGTTAACAAAGCCTTTGATAAAGGGGAGAAACATTCTCCCCTAGGATTTCAAAATTAATGTGTATGGTGAAGCACACAGCGGTTAGGACCGATCTCCAGTTCTTGCTGCTTTTCTGCTTCAGCCTTAATGACACCACGGTTAATCGCTACAATTTCCTCAAAGTTTGGAGGAGTTTCAGTATTAGCATTCGATATAACCATATCTACGAATTCTTCCTTATTTTTGTTCTGCATAAGTTCGTTTCGTGATCGGATATTTCCTAATAGGTCTCCAATAAAGCCTGCTTCGTTCATTTCATCATCCAAATCTGCATAATGTCCAGGAAGAACAATTACATCATCAGCAATCGCTGCAACTTTTTCATAGACTGTGTTAAATAAGTCCTGTGCCCATTCGGCAACTTTTCCTCCCAGGTCTGGGCGTCCAAGTCCCCCTACAAAGATTGTATCTCCAGAGAACAATAGCTTATCGTTCACAAAAAATGATACGCTGCCTGGTGTATGACCAGGTGTTTTAACTGCAAGTACTTCCAGCTTTACATCTTCATAAACGATTTCATCATGCTCTTCCAATGCGTTGAAGTCGAAAATAGCTCCTTCACTTCGCATTAGGTAGTATTTAGCCCCTGTGCGTTCTGATAGTTCTTTACCGCCTGAAATATGGTCAGCGTGTAAATGGGAATCTACAATATGAGTGATTTTAATCCCAGCTTTTGCTGCTTCTTCTTCGTATACTCCAGTAAATCTGGATGGATCAACCACCAGGGCTTCTTTTCCGGATACAACCATATAGGAGAGACATCCTTTTCCGACACGGATGAATTGGTATACCTTTACGTTTTCATCACGATATACTTCTGCTTTATATAAGTATTCGCTCCAGGATTTCATACCCCCTTGAAGATATGAAACGTTAGAGATTCCAGCTTCCTCCAAAGATTCAGCTACAAATTTTGAAGATCCCTCTTTTGCACAAACAACAAGAATTTGCTTATCGTTTGGAAGTTTTTCAAGAGCAGGTTCTACTCCGTCAATTAAATCAAAATATGGAATATTAATGGATTCTACTTTTTCCCCTT
Organism: Cytobacillus sp. C11.1; assembly: GCF_058145115.1. Lineage (NCBI taxonomy): Bacteria > Bacillati > Bacillota > Bacilli > Caryophanales > Bacillaceae > Cytobacillus > Cytobacillus sp. C11.1. The sequence goes on from NZ_CM176935.1 coordinate 4,927,122, forward strand.
CAATTTTCCAGTCCTTATAATCACTTTCATTTCTAACATCCAGAATGAACAAGTCCTTTTTCTCAATTACAAACTCAGCAACTTGTTTTGCAGTCATTTCCTTCATAATTATTACCCCCATTGGTATATTTTAATTTAAAAAAATATTGCCAAATAGTCAAATGGCTTTGCCCGATTATTCTGTAGGGCCATCCCAGTTCATCATACCGCCAAGCATGTTAATTACACTAAAACCCTGGTCTTCAAGAAAGCGAGCAGCTAATCCGCTGCGGTTGCCTGATCGGCACACCAAAACATATTCTTTATTCTTATCCAGCTCATGCATACGGAATTCAATTAATCCAAGCGGAATATGGATAGCTGAAGGTATCTTTCCTTCTTTTACTTCATCCACTTCACGAACATCAATGATATCTAATTTCTCTCCGGCAGCTAGTTTGTGTTCTACTTCTTTAACAGTCATTGTTTTCATTTTATATCCTCCCCGTTATCTCCAGGCGCTTACTCCGCCTTTGATGTTTGTAATGTTTTTAAAACCCGCTTTTTTTAGTATTTTGCTTGCTTTGCTGCTTCTCATTCCGCTTTGACAAATAACAACTACTTCTTTGTCCTTTGATAGCTGCCCCATTTTCTGGTGAAGCTGATGAAGAGGCATGTTAACAAACCCTGGAACATGGAAGCCTTTAAATTCTGCAGGTGTCCTTACATCAATGTATTGCTTGTTTTTGTCCTTTAATTCATTCTTCAGCTGAGCAGTTGTCATCTGCTTTATGCCCTTTACCGGGATCAGCTTCTGAGCTAGAAGAATAATAAGCAGGGCGATAATAATTCCATTTACAATAGTCATTTGTTTACCTCCGAATTTGTGTGATTGTAAGTATTAATATAGTGTTAATCAATCATCATTATACCTCACAGGGTATATTGTAACTTAATAAAAAAAGGAAGTCAACTACCTTTTATCTGCTTTTAACAAGTAAGTTGACAGCCTCTTCAATCATGCTGGAATTCTCAGTTCCCTTTTCAGTGCTTTCGAGAATACATTGTTCAAGATTTGAACTGACGATAACTGCAATTGCTTTATCAATCGCTGACCGGGATGCTGTTAGCTGGGTAATGACAGATTTGCAATCTTTTTCTTCCTCCATCATTTTCAAAATGCCTCTTAGCTGCCCCTCCGCCCTTTTGATTCGATTTTGAGTTTTTGCATGGTATAACACAATATTCACCCCATTTATTTTTATTTTGGCTCTGTTAAATTTGCCTGTTGATTTCCACTGCAGGCACTCCCTTTCCGCGGGCGGTCCGACGCTCCTCGTCGCTTCGCTCCTGCGGGGCCTCCCTTTAATCCGCATTCCCGCAGGAGTCTCGTGCCTTCACAACGGGGTGCTAAAAAAACAACGATAAGCCTTTATTTTACACAATGGCATTCTGGCATTGAAAAACCGACTATTTTAAAACCCTTTTTGCGAAGCATCCTTATTCCCACATTTTTTTCTAATGGGCTGGAAGCAACCAAATGGATTTGGTTATGGGGTATTTCTTTAATGTGCCTATTTATATATGGAATCGGAAGATTCGATCGCCCCAGGTATTTCACAGTGGCAGGAATCATTATAATCCCTGACGTCCAGCAGGACAGTATCTTCTTTGGGACTGCACTTTTCCAAACTATAACATGGTATGTTTTTCACAGGGTAATACCTTTTGAACAACGGGATTATAAGTAACAACAAAGTTAGTAAAATATATAGCATTATAATCTCCTCTGAATGTATATTTTAAATACAATACATATATTATACCCCCAAAGGTATATTGTCAACCTATAAATCAAATTTTTTTAATCAAACAATTTAACACAACCTATAATAAAAAGACACCCCAAAAAATGAGGTGTCTTTTGCTTGCTGTTTAGCAGCAATCACTTTCATTACCTAGCAGGACAAGACCTTCTCTTTGTTGATCATGCTCAAGAGTCATGCCTTCTGTGTAAGATTTGATTTCCGGGTCAAAGGCAACCTGGATTTCATTGATGGTTTCTGTTATGTCATCTGCTTCCGGCTCATCCAGAGCCAGTCCAATCTGTGGGCCTCCTCAGCCATAGCCTGCAAAATAAACTCTAATACCACCCGTATTTTTCTCCTGAAGCACTTGCTTCAGCAGGTCACGGGCTCCGTCCGTAATTTTCAAGTCGTTCATCCTTTCTTCTTGTATATTTTCAGTAATTCGCTATAGCCAATTTGCTCGTCCTCTAACCATGGAATAACTGCAAGGTCCTTAGCCAGTTCATTCTTAACCTTAAGAATCCATTCTTTTTCATAAGCGGCCTTACCACGCAAAATGGGGTCTTCGGTATCCGCAGCATAGAAACTTTGATTTATGACCCACCATTTAGGCGATATATCTGCCCTTTTTAAATCCTCCTGGAGCCTCGCAGCTTCAAATACAGGGGTTGCTTCTGGAAGTGTAACAATTACAACCTCTGTTTCTTTAGTGTTCCTCAATTTAGGCAGCAGCTCTTTTACACTTTCAGGAACTTCACCAGTGGACCTCTCCAACTCTTTATGATAAGAATGAGCTGCATCCAGCAGAAGCAGGGTATGTCCGGTTGGGGCCGTATCAATAACTACCACTTCTTCTTTAGCCCTCGCCACTACCTCTGCAAAAGCTCTGAACACGGCAATTTCTTCTGTGCACGGGGATTCAAGATCCTCTTTGATATATGCGATCGCTTCTTCATCAAGCTTTTCTGATACCCTGCCCAGTACCTCTTTACGGTATTTTTCCACTTCATCCTTTGGATCGATGCTGCTAATTGTTAAATTGCCAAAGCTATGCTCATTGCCAAATATATGGGTTAAATGTGCAGCTGGATCTGTTGTTGTCAAATGGACACGTTTGCCCTTCTCTGCAAGTCCGACAGCAATAGCCGAAGCTGCAGTTGTTTTTCCAACTCCGCCTTTCCCCATTGTAAAAATAACATTTTTGTTGCTCTCGTGTAAATCATCTAGTACCGCCTGAAGAGAAGGAATTTCAATTCGGTCCTTTTCCTGGGCGATTCCAGACTCAGACTGGTTTTTAGTAAATAGTTTCCTTAATGATTGCGGGCCGGTCAAGGACCCAGCGATTAAAGGAACCGCGTATAGGGGGAGTTCTGCCAAATTAGCCGGCATGGCAGAAAGGGCTTTTTGCTGCTTTCTATAAAACGCTTCGGAAATGGTATCACCTTCTAATTCATTTTGAAGGATACCGTTAATTAACACAATCTGGCTTTTGATTCCTGTCTCGCCCAATTCCTTTGAGGCGCGATCTGCTTCCGCTAATGCAGACGCCTCCGGACGTGATACGAGAATCAGAGTTGTCTTTTCCCCATCTGATAGCGCTGCCAGAGATTTTGCATAAAGATCTTTTTTTGCACTCAATCCCGAAAGCGGTCCCAGACAGCTTGCCCCGTGTGTGCTCTCATTTAAAAAGTCCGTCCAGGCTGCTGGAAGCTGAAGCAAACGAAGTGTGTGGCCTGTTGGAGCAGTGTCAAAAATAATATGATCATACGCTTCATGAATTTCGGGATTTGCCAATAAGTTTGTAAACTCATCGAAGGCAGCGATTTCAACTGTGCAGGCACCAGAAAGCTGTTCCTCCATTGTTTGAACTACACTTTCAGGAAGCTTGCCCCGATATGGCCCGATGGTCCTTTCTCTATAGGCTCTTGCTGCCTCTTCAGGATCAAGATTACAGGCATATAGTTCATTGACATCTGGAACAGCGCTGATTTTATTCGTCAATTCCGTTTTGAAAACATCCTGAAGATTGGAAGCAGGGTCAGTCGATACAATCAGCACCTTCTTGCCCTGATCAGCCAGTGTAATAGCCAGCGCACTTGCGGTCGATGTTTTGCCTACTCCTCCCTTCCCCGTAAAAAACATAAAAGGAGTCATGACAATTTCTGCAGGATCGAATCGTTTTAACATTTTAAAACCTTCCCTCTTATAACAAGCTATTAGATGATTTTTTTGCCTCCAATATAGATGCGTTAACGCCAAACCATGAAGCCAGCTCCTCATTTGTTGGGTAACTGCCTTCCTTAACAGCTCTCCCGTCAAGAAGAATCAGCGGCAGCACATCAGGCCCCTTTTCATTTAAAAGCTTGCTGACAATTGGATTATTAACATAGACATCTGGCTCATTTCCCAGATTGTATCTTTTTATAGAAAAGCCTTTGCCTTCAAGAATAAATAATGCGGACGCCACTCTTGCCAGTTCCGGGTCCACGCTTGGTCCGCAAACGCCTGTCGCACAGCATAATGCCGGATCAAAGATTTCTAATTTCGCCATGTTATCCTCTCCTTTATGAAAATAGCCGGGAAAAGCCCCGGCTTGTATTAACTTTATGGCAGTTTTACTCGCCTGTTTCTTTAAACTTCTGGATTCGTTCGCCGATTTCATCACGAACACGCTGGAAAAATGCCCATTTCTCCTCTTCAGTTCCTTCAGCTCTCGCAGGGTCATCGAATCCCCAGTGAACACGTTTAACATGCGGAGGCGTGACAGGGCAATGATCTGCCGCATGTCCGCAAAGCGTAACAACCAAATCTGCGTTATTTAAAATTTTAGGATCAATTGTATCAGAAGTCTGATTTGAAATATCAATGCCTGCTTCCTTCATAGCTTTTACAGCGTTTGGGTTCAGGCCATGAGCTTCAAGACCTGCACTTTTTACTTCCCACTGGTCTCCCAAATGTTTTTTTGCCCAACCTTCCGCCATTTGGCTTCTGCATGAATTGCCTGTACATAAGAAATAGATTGTTTTTTTGTTTTCCATCATAATCATCTCTCCTTGGATTCAATTTAATTGTATTGCTGTAGAAGATAGCTGTTTCATTATGTTAATTCTTGATAATTTAACTTCCATCATTTATCAAGATATAATCAACAGCCATATATATAAGCCTGTTAAGGTAATGAATAAAGTAGGAATTGTTAAAATAATACCCACTTTAAAATAATAACCCCAAGTAATTTTTACCCCCTTGGTATTAAGTACATGCAGCCATAAAAGGGTAGCAAGTGAACCAATTGGCGTAATTTTAGGACCCAGGTCAGAACCAATAACATTTGCATAAATCAAAGCTTCCCGTATAGGACCGCTTGTGTTTGTGTCTGCTATCGCTAAAGCGTCAATCATTACAGTGGGCATATTGTTCATAAAGGATGATAAAATTGCTGCAATGAATCCCATGCCAATGGTTGCTGCAAATAAGCCCTGGTCGGCCACAGCCTGGATGACATCGGCAAGAACGGATGTCAATCCAACATTGCGGAGGCCATATACCACAACATACATGCCGATTGAGAAAAATACGATTGCCCATGGAGCTCCCTTTATAACGGCAGAGGTATGAACTGCAGGGCTTCTTCTTGCGATAAGCAAAAATAAGATCGCAATGGCACCGGCAATAAAGGAAACGGGTATTTCCAAAAACTCACTCGCAAAGTAGCCGATTAAAAGCACTGCCAGCACTAACCATGACAGTTTGAACATTCTTTCATCCTTAATAGCTTCAACAGGACGTTTCAATTGGGCCATATCATACTTTTTGGGTATGCTTTTTCTGAAAAATAAATACAGGACAAGAATACTGGCACCTAAACTGAAGAAATTCGGCACAATCATTCTTGATGCATACTCGGCAAAGCCGATATTAAAATAGTCAGCGGAAACAATGTTAACAAGGTTGCTGACTACCAGCGGCAGGGAAGTCGTATCTGCAATAAATCCACTCGCCATAATAAATGGAAGAATCATTGTATCTTTAAACTTCAAAGCTCTGACCATCGCCAGGACAATTGGCGTTAAAATAAGAGCGGCTCCATCATTCGCAAAGAATGCGGCCACTATTGCACCCAGGAGGGTAACAAGCAGGAACATGCGAAGTCCATTGCCCCCTGCATATCGGGCCATATGTAAAGCCGACCATTCGAAAAATCCGATTTCGTCTAAAATAAGTGAAATAATTATTAATGCTACAAATGTTAATGTGGCGTTCCATACAATTCCTGTTACATCGATTACATCCTGAAAGGACACGACTCCGGCTATCAGGGCCACAATCGCTCCGCCGACAGCCGACCAGCCAATACCAAGTCCTTTTGGCTGCCATATGACTAATGTCAAAGTAGCAAGGAATATAATGGATGCCAATATGACTGATGTCAAACCTTATCCTCCTCTATTCACAAGAAATTCGTTTTCCCTGTCTTTCTAACTCTTTAAGCTTCTCTTCCTGGCTTGGTAAAGCATCAAGCAGCATTTTTACAAATGAATAATACTCATGGCTCTCGTTCAGCGCATAAATGATCCACTGCCCTCTTCTGCTCTCTTTTACCAGGCCAACATCCCTGAGCTTTCTTAAATGCTGGCTGATAGCAGGCTGGCTCATCTGGAAAATTTCAGTGAACTCGCATACACAGCAATCATGCTCTGAAAGAATTCTCATCATCGACAAACGGGTCTTATCGCCAAGCAGCTTTAAAATGCCAGCAGCACGTTCAATATCCAAAGTTTGATCAGCAATCAAAACAAAATCACCTCTTCCTTAATTTCTTCAATATAATCATAAGTATCAAAAATATTAATTCCTCATCATTATATAAGTATATTCTTATATACGCAATTAAAAATTAATAAATGTTTTTATTCAGTCCCTCTTTCATAAAAATAAATCAATTTTTTTTGATATATTTAGTTGCACATTGCCACTATTGGAAGTATAATACAATGTATCAAAGGAATTTGATTTAAGGAGGATACACCATGGACAATATCATTCCTTTAAAGGATACTACTTCACTGGATGAAACTTTTTCTAAATATGAAGCGAAATTTAAAGCACTTGCCGATCAAAAACGCCTCCACATTTTGAATCTGCTGTGCAAACAGGAATCCAGCTGCGTTTGCGATTTAAGCGAACTTATTGAAATGCCGCAGTCCAAACTGAGCTATCACCTAAAGATTCTTCTTGATGCAGGATTAATTCTAAAAGAGACAAAAGGAACATGGAGCTATTATCGAATTAATCAAGAGGAAATTAATCACTTGCTATCTCCGGAGTTATGCTGCTTATTTAGACCTAGCTGCTGTTAGGTCCTAAATTTAGACTTTATATCAATTTTTTTTGATATATAAATCAATTTTTTTTGATAAAAAGGAGAAGATTTCATCTTTATTCAAGAACACTTCCTAAATGCCCAATTGAAACAGAAAGAACTGGAGAAAAAATCGCATCACTTAGGGAAATTTTCAAAAGAGCCGGTTAAAGGCTTAAATTCTAATCTCTTAAAAGAGAGGAAGTGCTGCACCGTTATACGTGAAGCATAATAAGGAGGATAAATATGATGGAGTTTCTAAAAAGCTTTTTATGGATTACGCTGGAGCTTACAATATTATTTGTCGGTATTTCATTTGCCATAAGCCTGCTGCAAGGATATATCCCTTATGAAAAAATTGAGAAGAAGTTAACCGGCAGGAACAAGTTTCTGGCCAGTGCAGCAGCAATTGCTTTTGCATTTATTACACCTTTCTGCTCCTGCTCCACTATTCCTGTTGTGGTCAACATGCTAAAAAACAAGATTCCCTTTTCAATTGTCATGATCTTTCTTTTTGCTTCCCCTGTATTAGACCCGACAATATTAACGATAATGGGTGTTGTCATGGGCTGGAAGGTTGCAATTATATACACTGTGATTACTACCGTTTTTTCTTTTATCATTGGATTCTCTTTGGAGAAGCTAGGCTATCAGCAGTATGTAAAAAATGTAATCATGACAGGACATCAGGAAAAACAGCACAAATTCAACTGGTCCTTCGCATGGCAGGAAACTTTAAGCCTTATGAAAAGTGTGTATCCATACCTCCTCATTGGTGCCGCTATAGGAGCAGGTATACACGGGCTTGTACCGGATGATTTTATAGCAAAATGGTTTGGACATGATGCGTGGTGGCTAATACCTGTTGCATCGATTGCCGGAATTCCACTTTATATCCGTTTATCAAGTATGATTCCGATTTCCCAAATTCTTATCTTAAAAGGAATGGCTCTTGGCCCTGTCATGGCTATGATGATCAGCTCAGCCGGTGCAAGTCTTCCGGAGGTCATTCTTTTAAAATCCATTTTCCGCAAACAGCTTGTGATCGCCTTTATTGCTTCAGTCATCACAATGTCGACAATATCAGGATTTATTTTTTATTTAATATAGGGAAAACAAAAAACTGTTCATTCCGCCTGAACAGTTTTTTCTTCTGGCTATATTATTGCGTTAAATGGTCTATAGCCTGTTTTAAGTTCGTGTATATCGGTATTTCATCAAGTCTTACTCCACTTTCAACAAATGATTTGCTTAGCTCTGGCCTGATTCCGGTTACAAGAGGAGATACACCGAGTAATTTTAGGCTCTTAACAAGCTTTTGAAGGGTTTCGATCACCAATGGTGTTGCCATATACACACCCGATACATCTAAAATGAGGTGTGCATACCTCTGCTTAACACTGACAGACAAGGCCTCTTCAATTAAAATTCCTGACCGAACTTCATCAATTTCGCCAATAAGCGGCAAAATCGCTATATTATTAGATATCGGGACAATCGGTACAGAAATTTTCAGGTACTGGCTTTGTGATTCTTTTATTAGCTCTTCCGCATGTTTTATAAATGCGTTTGTAAAACCGTATGTAGTAATGGTGATAATTCTGTCCACTCTGGATATTACCTCAATCAACGAAGTGGCTGGCAATTTCATTTCTTCTGCCTTCGTTAAGATAAAGGTTGTTATCACATCTTTATATAGTGTAGTACTTTTAATCGTACCGCCGAATATCCGCCTGTTTGAACAGATATATACCCTACTTCTTCTCCCCATGTTTCAGCCTTGTCCCATACTTTATCATCAATCAATCCTTTGCCGACAATCGTCACTAAATGAGAGAATGTCTGTAACGCATTATCTCTGGCTTCCTCTTTAGAAAGCTCATTTTCAAAATGGACCATTAAGGAATCCAGCATCTCCTGTGCCAGCTCTTCTGTTTTTTCCAAAATTGAGCTGCTTAATAACTCTTGTACTTTTCCCTGCTCCATGTTTTCATCTCCGTCCTGAGAGGTATCTCTATAACATTTGTACCTGATAATAATTTACCTCAACTTGGCCAGAATGAAAATAAAATTATACTAATGAATAGTTCTTTCAAACCTATCTCCTTTTTTAATAGAAGGCGTGTTAAATCTCAATGTTGATTTAGTGCCCTGTTGATGGGAGCGGAAGCAGAAGGCGCGTGCCAGAAGCGCAAGGCAAATTTAACTTAGCCAATAGAAAAAACGAATCACAACATGTGTGATTCGCGGTTTCCCTCAGATAGATACTTACAGATACTTCCTGTGAATACTCTTTCCATCATATGTGAAGAGCATGTTTTTGCCTTCAACGATTGTTTCCATATGGACACTGCGGCCCCATAGCTGGTGCACGTAAGGGAGGACCTTTTCAAGATATTTCAGATCGAGCTCAACGCCCTCAAACCAATGCTTTAAGTATAGTTCTCCATTTTTCATATAATCGCCGTCATTGACAGTCAGGTATGGGAAGCCCCCGTTTACGCGCATGCTGACAAGCTGATCGCGGACATGCTCCCACTGCTTATCAACAACTTTATAATCCTTGCCCTGCTTTTGGAATAGATACATATCTTCCCTCATTACAAGGTCCTTTGTTAAGTAATTCCGTAAAAAGGAAATATCAGACTCAATTTCACGGACCTCGAACATCTTCTCTCGGCCCGATCCCGGCTCTACACCGCGTCTTTTCATTTCTTCTGTTGGGTTGTCGTATCTTTCTTCAATATCCTCGAAAATTTTAAGGCCAAGATAATATGGATTAATTCCGGTTTTTGAAGGCTGTACAACCCCTGCGTTCAGTTTAGCAAATTCAAGCGCTTCTGCAGATGTCAAATCCATTTCTCGCAAAATCCGCTGATGCCAATACGAAGCCCAGCCTTCGTTCATGATTTTTGTTTCGAGCTGCGGCCAAAAATAGAGCATTTCCTCCCGCATCATGGTTAGGATGTCCCGCTGCCAATCGGTAAGCTCCCTGCTGTAGCTCTCTATGAACAAAAGCAAATCCTTTTCCGGTTTTGGAGGGAACTTTTTTTTCTTCTTTTTAGGCTCACGTTTATTATTTCGTTCATCGAGACCCCATAAATCATCATATGGACTTGGTGCTACAGTATCACCGCTGCTTTCATTTTCATCTTCCATATTCCAGGCCAGCTTTGGCCTCATTAGCGATGGATCGATATGCTCTTCAATAGCGAGCACTGCATCCAGAAAGGTTTCTACTTCTTTCTTTCCAAACTCAATTTCATATTGCCTGATTCTCTCAGCAGTTGCTGCCATACTCTCCACCATGTCACGCTTGGTGTTTTGGAAGCGGACATTATTTTTAAAGAAATCACAATGTGCTAAAACGTGAGCGACAATTAATTTGTTCTGGATGAGCGAGTTGGAATCTAGCAAAAAGGCGTAACAAGGATTAGAATTGATTACCAGCTCATAAATTTTTGATAATCCCAGATCATAATGCAGCTTCATTTTATGAAACTGTTTTCCAAAACTCCAATGTGAAAATCTTGTCGGCATTCCATAAGCGCCAAAAGTATAAATAATTTCCGCAGGACATATCTCATATCGCATAGGGTAATAATCCAAGCCAAAGCCATTAGCAATTTCAGTAATTTCCTGAATGGCATATTCCAGTGATTTATTATCGTCTTCGCGCATTGCCACTCCCCCTTTTAGTCCTTAACATAATCTATGAACAAAATGGGGGATTAATGATTTTGTGATAACCTTTTATAAAGCAAAACCGCTTCTTATTTCCATCAAAAGTAAAAACCGCTACAAATAGCTGCAGCGGATAATAAACGTAAAGGTCAGGTTTACAGTATTTTTCACAATCTTAGACGAAGAGCAATGCTTTTTTTCGAAAGGCAATACCTAAAAGTGTTAATCATTATAATTGAGCTTACTGCTGTAATTTTCTCTCTGCTGTTAAGCTGACCAGTTTATTACTTTCAAGGCTATGGGTTACTTTTACCAGCACGGTTACCGGCTTGCCATTTTCTTTTACTGTGAAAGTAAAGGTATCCGTTACATCTGTTTCAGATACTTTCTGCCTTCCGCCATATTGGTAATCCACCACTTCTTCTCCTGGGTAATCTTCCTTTACTACCGTGATGGCGATACGTCCATATTTCTCATAATCAGGCTTTTGAACAGCTCCTGCCAATGAGCTTCCTCCAGTCAATATGCATAACATCATAAGAATTGATAAGAACTTTTTCATGTTAGCCTCCATTCTTTTGCCATTAAGATTATTTTTCGCCTGGTCCATATTTTTATGTATGCTTTTATTGAGATAAAACGAAATTCTTTATACAGGTAAAAGATGAAAACCTCTTTAAATCAACAAGTCCAAGATTTACTGCGGAAGAAATATCATCTTCATCGCAAACTAAAATCATCTCCTGAAAGAGGAGGCAAGGACAAATGAATAAAGTGGATTATGATCGTGCGTTATACTATACGCACCGATCGGAATGGGATAACTTGTTAATATTGATGGTCAGAACAGAAGATCAGTTCCTTTCGAAGAAAATTGAACACTTTCTTCATGCCTACAATTTTGAAAAAGACTATTCCGTTATTGAGAAACATTTATATTCTTTGTTAAGATACATCGACCATGCCAACGAATTATCGGAAGAACAGCTGCCAGACGCTTCTTTTTATGAAATAACTTAAAACCTAAATCAAATGAATTCCACCAATAAAAAACACGGATCGTCATGATCCGTGTTTTCGTTTTTGTTGTTTAGTTGTTTATTTCCTGTTTAATTTGTTTATAGGCTTTCATATATACCTGAAGCTCCTGTATGAGTCCTTCGACCAGCTTAGCCGGCTCTTCATACAGGCCGTCATTTTCATAATCAAAACAGTGGGGATCAAGTACCAGCTGCTTAGGAATGACATTGGCATATACGCCCCTGCCGGCAATCCTCATATTGGTAAGTGCATTTATACCGCCTTTTCCACCGCCTGCTACAACGAGCAAACCGACTGGTTTATGGGCAAATTGCTCGCTTCCCAGAAAATCAAGTGCATTTTTTAACGCACCGCTCATGGCACTATGATATTCAGGGGAAGCTAAAATGACTCCGTCCGAGTCCGCAATCAGCTGGCGCAGCTTTTTAACCGCAGGAAGCTGATATTGTTCCTCGGTTCCATTATATAAAGGAATTTCTCCCAGGCTTAAATCAATAAGCTCTGCATTATATTTTCGTGCTATATAACGTGAGGCAATTCCTGTTCTGCCCTTTTGTCTTGGACTGCCGTTAATAATTATAAGCTTCATTATAAACTCTCCTTTAATTTACTATCTGCTATTAGTATATAGAGACATGGCGTTTTTAACATCGTCAGTATGAATGAGTTTTCAAGCTTACTTTAGGACTAATCCAGTAAGTGTTTTGTAAGACTTTAGGATGAGACTCGGTCAATTATTCCCAGCTGCGAGGCCGTTTCGTACTGCGTATAGAGCTGCTTGCGTTCTGTCTGCCAGCTCCAGTTTGGATAGAAGATTCGAGACATGGGTTTTCACTGTTTTTTCTGTTATATAAAGAGATGCAGCAATTTCTTTATTGCTTTTTCCTTTAGCAATTTCCCCCAAAACCTCCAACTCCCTTTTGGTCAGCTCTTCAATCGGTTTTCTTTCTGTACTGTTTTTATTCGTTAAATGTGTGAGCAAATGGGACGTTGCTTTCGGATGCAGCTGATTTTCCCCTTTCATAAGCTGCATAATAGTCTCAACAAGGCCATCAGGCTCAATGTCCTTAAGCTGATAACCCGAAGCTCCTGCTTCAATAGCCGGGATGACATGATCCTGGTCTGAAAAGCTTGTAAGGATCAGGATTTTTACATCGGGATAATTCTTTTTAATCTCCCGTGTCGCTTCTATCCCATTCATCTCAGGCATATCTAAATCCATTAATACGACATCAGGCTTATTTCTTTTAATCAATTCCACTGCTTCACGGCCGTTTTTTGCCTCGCCGGCAATTTCTATTTCCGGCTGTGTTTTCAGGAAAAAAACTAGTCCTCTCCTTACTACATGATGATCGTCAGCAATTAAGACCCGAATGGCCATCTAATTCCCTCCCTTTTTAATTGGAATCATAATTTCGATTTTAGTTCCTTTATCATGTCCTGTGTCTAACATAAAAGTCCCATTTAATGCTTCAGCGCGGTTTTTCATGCTTTTCAGGCCAAGAGAGGGAATTTCGTTGTTCCAGCTGTAATGAAACCCCCTGCCACAATCGGAAATTACCATCATTACTTTTTCATCTTCCACTGTCAGCGTTACCTCTGCTGTTGACTGACCCGAGTGTTTTTTGCAATTGGCCAATGCTTCCTGTCCAATTCGCCAAAGTGTTTCTTCTACTTTTCCAGGCAGGGAAATGACACCGTTAACTTTTGATGTAAGCTTGAGGCCCAGCATTTGGCTGTAACCCTGCATGGCACAGATAATGCCATTTTCAAGTCCACGCGGTTTCAGCTGCCATATTAGCGCCCTCATCTCGCTCAAAGCTTCCTGGGCAAGGTCCTGCATATAGGAGAAGGTCTCCTTTACTTCGGGATCCCTAGCCATCTCGGCTCCTCCCCTTGCTGTTAAGCTAAGGGAAAACAGAAGCTGATTGACTGAATCATGGAGGTCTCGAGCCAGCCTGTTCCTTTCTCCTGCAAGGGCTGTTTCCTGCTCAAGCTGCGTGAGTTTAATTCTTTTTAGAGCAGTTCCTATTTGAAAAGCAATGGATTCCAACAAAGCTAGCTCCTCGGGCTCAAAATGTGTTTTATCGGGTGAGCCAATATTAAGGATTCCAAACTTTTCATCACCCGCTCTAAGAGGAACAGAAGCATGATGGGTAAGCCCGTTTGTATCATTTCTTTGCTCGGCAATTGCATCTTCTATCCTTTTGCATTCAATAATGTTGGAAGCCTTATTTAATCTGCCGTCATTATACCGGTCGATACACCAGCAGTCTCCTTTGCACATTGGTTTGAAGCTATCCCTCGAAAGAGCCGGGGGCAATTTTTCCTCTGCAGCAAGACGGAATTCACCTTGTTCATCAATAAGAAACACCCAGCCGGTTTCAAGGCCGGTAATATGAAGCAATTTTTGAAGTACCTCTTTTAGCAGGGCATCAATTTCGGTTCCTTCATTTAAAAGTTCTGCAATTTCTTTTAAGATTCTGATTTCAGATTGTCTCTTTTCCCCTACCACCCTTATCCCCCTTTTGACTGATTGAATATGTTCTTATATTATATAACTTTTTTTCCTCCCCTTCCTTGGCAATTGGAAGGAAGTTTATTACGACTAAAGTTGTAGCTTCATCAATAAATCTTAAAACAGATCGTTGATTTGCCACCCTGTTGATTGGAGCGGAAATCAACAGGCAAGTTTAACAGTGCAAAAAAACACCGCAGAGGGAGCCTCTACGGTGCAGTATGTTATGCGATTGGATAGTCCTGGACAAATGGATGAAGAACGATTTCATCAATCATCATATGCTTAGGCGCAGAAGCCATATAAATAACGGCATTTGCAATATCCTCAACCTTCAGCCAATCCTTTTTCTCTTCAAGCCCCTGCTCGGATTCCGCAAAATACGTATCTACCATGCCAGGGTTTATGGTCCCGACACGGATACCGTATTCCCTTACCTCCTGAGCCAAAGAACCCGAAAAGCCTTGAACAGCATATTTTGTTGCAGTATAGGCTGATCCATTTGGGATCGTATATCGGGCCACATCTGAAGAAATGGTAATAATCGTACCGGATTTCTGTTCTTTCATGTGAGGCAGAACAGATTTACTGCCAAGGAATACTCCCTGAACATTGACTTCGAAGACTTTTTTCCATTCTTCAAGAGTGGTTTCATCAACCTGTTTAAAAAAGCCTACACCTGCATTGTTTACTAGCAGATCAATTTGTTTGTATTCCTGAAGTGTCCTTTCGACAGCTTCCTTTACTTGGGCTTCAATTGATATGTCCGCCTGTATCGGCAGCACATCGGCAAACCCTTGTCCTTTTATATCAGCAGCAGATTTATGGATATCCTCTGAGCTTCCGATTACTGCAAGCTTCATCCCCTGCTCGGCCAGCTTAATGGCAATCTCTTTTCCGATTCCTCTTGAAGCACCTGTTACGATTGCAACTTGTCCTTTTAACATCATATCTTCCTTTCAGCATTATGCGTTTCTGGATGTTTATTATGTTAACTAATTATTTTGCAAGCGATGAATTACCCATTCTTTCTTCTACAATTTCCATAAAAGCTTTTTCAACCGATTGCAGTTTTTGCGTGCTTTCTTTCAGGGAAGCAGCGTTAATGCCAAAATAAAACTTAATCTTTGGTTCAGTTCCTGATGGTCTTAGGCAGATCCATGTACCATCTTCAAAGAAATATTTAATGACATTTGATTTTGGAAGATCGATATTTTTTTCAGCCTCATCTACTTCCGTCCTTATTCCGGTTAAATAATCTTCAACAGCCTGAACCTTAATCCCTTCAAGCTCTTTCAGAGGATTTGCACGGAAGGAAGCAAGAGTCTGCTGAATCTGTTCTGCTCCTTCAATCCCTTTTAAGGTGAGTGAGCGCAGCCCTTCAAGGAAATATCCATACTCTTCAAAAAGATTGAGAAGTGCATCATAAAGCGACATGCCTTTCTTTTTATAAAAAGCCGCCATCTCGGCTGCAAGCAGTGCTGCCTGAACCGCATCCTTATCTCTGGCAAAGTCACCGATTAGATAGCCATAGCTTTCTTCATATCCAAACAGGAATGTATATTCACCTGACTCTTCATATTCCTTGATTTTCTCCGCAATAAATTTAAACCCAGTCAGAACATCAATGGTTTCAACCCCAAAAGACGAGGCAACCTTGCGTCCAAATTCTGAGGTAACAATGGTTTTAAGCATGATTCCATTGGCAGGGAGGCTGTTCTTTTCCTTTTTCTGCAACAAAATATAGTGCAGCAGCAGGGCACCTGTCTGATTTCCTGTCAAAAGCACATAATCTCCATCTTTGTTCTTCGCAGCAATGCCAAGTCGGTCTGCATCAGGATCTGTTGCAATTAAAATATCAGCATCTGTTTTTTTTCCATCCCTCATAGCCAGCTCAAATGCTGATTTCTCCTCTGGGTTGGGGCTTTTTACCGTTGAAAATTCCGGATCCGGAAGCTCCTGTTCTTTAACGACTTGTACATTTTTATAATTTAATGCTGATAAAGCCTCTCTTACAGGCTTGTTGGCTGTTCCATGAAGCGGAGTGAAAACAATGTTCAAATCCGTTTCTTCACCAATGGAAGGGTTCTCGGATATTGTGAGGAGCTGCTTTTGATAAGCTCGATCTACCGCAGTGCCAATCATAGTGATCAGCCCTTTTTCCTTCAGCGCTCCCTCATCCATTACTTCGATCATCAATTCATTTTCTATTTCATTTACTTTACTGATGACCACATCCGCTTCCGCAGGCGGAAGCTGTGCACCGTCAGAACCATAAACCTTATATCCATTATATTCAGGAGGATTATGGCTTGCTGTAATGACAATGCCAGCGTAGGCATGCAAATATCGAACTGCAAAGGATAATTCTGGAGTAGGGCGCAATTCCTCAAACACATATGTCTGAATTCCCCTTGAAGCAAGGGTTTTGGCTGCCTCCATGGCGAACTCTGGAGACATATGGCGGGAATCATATGCAATCGCTACCCCCCTGTTCTTTGCTTCCAAGCCTTTATCTTCTATGTAAGCGGCCAGCCCCGCAGATGCTTTTCGGACCGTATATAAATTCATTCGGTTGGTTCCCGGCCCAATTTCGCCGCGCATACCGCCAGTACCAAATTCAAGCCCTTTATAAAATGCCTCTTCAAGGAGTTTTTCATCCCCCTGCAGGCTTCGCAGCTGTTTCATTAATGCGCTGTCCAAATTCTCATGTTTAATCCATCGTTCTGCAGCTGTTTTCCATTCCATTGTTTGACCTCCCAGATCTGCCTTCTACTACCTTTTCGATTTAAAAATTGATTTTCCTTTCAAAAACATCCGTGATATTTTGACAAATTTCACGCTTTACAGTATTTATGTATTGATGTTAGGAAAGTTCTCTAAAAGATAAGAAAAGCAGCTAAAGTCCCTTGCTTTTGCCGCTTCTCTTCTATGTTACTTCTTATATTTAATGCTGTAAATATCATGGCGGCGGTCCTTTAATTGGCGGACCGTGCCATCTTGCCTTTGGCGCCTTAGAATTTCAAGATCTACATCCCCGATCAGCACCATTTCAATATTAGGATTGGTTTCACCTACTACACCATCTCTTGCGAATTCGAAATCTGAAGGAGCAAAAATCCCTGACTGAGCATACTGAATATCCATGTTCTCCGTTTGCGGCAAATTGCCGACAGTCCCGGATATAACGGTGTAAATTTGATTTTCTACCGCGCGCGCCTGTGCACAGTATCGGACCCGTAAGTAGCCTTGGCGGTCTTCTGTACAAAAAGGCGTAAAAATGATTTTTGCTCCTTTATCTGTCGCAATTCTTGCAAGCTCTGGAAATTCAATATCATAGCAAATTTGAATGGCTATTTTTCCGCAATCGGTGTCGAATACCTTCACTTCGTCACCTCGGCTTATCCCCCACCATTTCCGCTCGTTTGGAGTGATATGGAGCTTGTATTGCTTTTCGATCGTTCCATCGCGGCGGAACAGATAAGCAATGTTATAAATCTCATCATCATCCTCTTTTACGAAATGCGAGCCCCCGATAATATTAATATTATACCTGACAGCCAAATCCGTAAATAACTCGATATACTGCTCTGTATACTCAGTCAGCTTACGGACTGCCAGGCTCGGCGAACGCTCATCCAAAAAGGACATGAGCTGGGTTGTGAAAATCTCCGGAAATACCGCAAAATCCGATCCGGCATCCGAAGCTACATCAGTGAAATACTCTACCTGGTGTGCAAATTCATCAAAGGAATTAATCTGCCTCATCAAATACTGCACCACACAAATCCGTACAGGGTAGCTCGTTTTATAAAACCGTTTTGTCATTGGCCGGTAGTCCACGTTATTCCATTCCATCAAAGTGGCATACTTATTTGACTGCACATCATCAGGCAAATAATTTGGATTAATCCTCATCAAGGTGAATCCATTCAGCAGCTGGAAGGATAAAACAGGGTCATAAATTTTATGGAGGGATACTTCATTTACATATTCCCTTGGACTCATCTCATTTGCATATTTGTGAAAATTAGGAATACGCCCGCCGATTATGATGCTTTTTAAATTTAATGCTCTTACTAGTTCCTTCCTTTCCTCATATAGGCGATGGCCGATTTTCATCCTTCTGTAATCCGGATGGACCATTACCTCAATTCCATATAGATTATAGCCTTCCGGATTATGGTTTGTTATGTACCCTTTATCTGTCACATCATCCCAGGAATGGCGGTCATCATATTCATCAAAATTAATAATCAGGCTCGAACAGGAGCCAATGATTTCTCCGTCATATTCTGCTACAAACTGGCCCTCTGGAAAAATTTCAAGATGGCTTTCTAAATGCTCGCGTTTCCATGGGTCCATTCCAGGAAAACAAGCCTCCTGAAGGGAAATGATATGATCAATATCTGTATGCCGGGTATTCCGGATAATCATTTTTTTCTCAAACTTCGTCAAATCCAGCTTTGTCAATGGTGGTGCACTCCTTTTGGTAAGTATTAAGTATTTCATCCTGGACGCTGATCCCAAGGTTCAACCCCTCCAGTGATATACAGTTCCTTTCCCTTTTTTACAGCATTCATAACGCCCTCTGAAATTTCATTGTCCGTAAGCCATCTGTATCGTCCCGTTTCCTTCCTAAAGGCGAGGATGACACGATTCCATTTCAGGTGCTTGCTCACCTCTTATCTTACGTATTTTCCTTCATATATATTTCTATAGAGACGATTGATCTCTTCCTTTTTCAGTAAAGTGCATTGAATTATTTTTTGCTGATTAAATTAGCCATATCCAAATAAGGCCTGCACAAGTTGATTTACATGCATGGCCATTAGCTTTATAATTTTTAGAGTACATATACCTTAAGGAGATCACTATATGGAGAAAAAACAAAAAGACCAGCGGGAAACTTTGCTGTTTACTGCTTGGGCAGTATCCATACTGGCAATGTTCGGCAGCCTGTATTTCTCGGAAATTAGGCAGTATGAGCCCTGTGAGCTTTGCTGGTATCAAAGGATTATAATGTATCCTTTTGCTGTTATACTTGGAATGGCTGTCATAAAGAAGGATTTTCGTATCTGCCTTTATACGATGGTTTTATCAGCAGTGGGAGCAGGCACTTCCATCTACCATTATTCCATTCAAAAAATATCATTTATGGCAGATCATGCTGCAACATGCGGAAGGGTTCCATGTACAGGCCAATACATAAACTGGTTTGGATTTATTACAATTCCCTTTTTGGCTTTAACAGCTTTCATTATTATATTTATTTGCAGTTATCTTGTCTGGAAGAACTCAAAGGAGGAGGCATAAAATGAAAAAAGTCATTATCTTTCTCGCTGTGATCATTGCATTATTTGCAGCTGTAGGAATTCTAACCAAAATGCAAAATGAAGAAAAGGTTTCAGAGGATAATCCATATGGCAAGGAAACCCTTCATCCTGAAACGGTAGCTCAGCTTGACGATCCGAACTACCAAAATATCATCCTGCCAGGGGAACTTGAAGAAAAATTAGATAACAAGAAAGATGTAACCGTTTATTTCCATAGCCCCACATGCCCGCACTGCCAGAGAACAACTCCTATAGTGGCTCCGCTTGCAGAGGATATGGATATCGATCTTGTTCAATTCAATTTGCTTGAATTTGAAGACGGCTGGGATCATTATAAAATTACCGAAACTCCAACAATCGTACAATATAAGGATGGCAAAGAAGTAAACAGGATTACGGGCTATCAGGAAAAAGCCGTATTTGAACAGTGGTTTAATGAAAATACAAAATAAGACAAGAAAAAACGCCTGGGCTGCAGGCGTTTTTCTTATACCAATATTTCATTTGCGGCTTTGGCGTATACGCTGAATAAACCATTCCTTGGCATTCTTTCACTGCAGAAATGACTGTAGTCAAATGGGAAAGACAGGCCAAATTCTTTAAGGATTTGCACATTCTTTACGAAAATGGCTTCATATTTATCCTCCTGCCGGGGGGATTCCAAAATAGCCATTAGCGTTTGCAGTCCTGAAATTACCTGATAAGCCTCCTTTAAAGTTCCAAAATACTCAAAGTGTCTTGTAGAAGTATGTAAAATCTTCTGCTGCTCAAATTCTCTTATGTCATCATCCGTGAAATAAAGAGGAAACACATTTGAATAGAATTTTTCAATTAGCTCCATTATTTTTTGTTCCTGATCAGGAGTTGATGCAAATACAACCTTCACTGATAACCCACCTTTGTAATCCTTGTAATCAGTCCGTAATATATACTTAAGAATATCATATTCTGAAAGCCCTTTAGGGTGGTAATTATACCCATGCAGAAGGTATTTGTTGACAAATTTTCCTCCTACGGAAATAGTTGGCATACTGTTGTTTGCGCCAAAATAGTCCTAAAGTTCTATATTACCCCCATTTTTAGCAAAACGGAAGTAGGTTTTTGATTATTACAATAATATTTTTCTGACCATAACCCTTTTATCAGCAAGTTTAAAGGGCTAAAATATTATTGTAATTAATTTATATGTGCAAAAAGCTGGATTATTCAAGTAGTGTAAGGAGTAATTTATGGTAAAAATACAAAGGTTTGGTGAATGGTGTGAACTTTTGGTTCCCCCTGATTGGGAAGGCTACACAGTGGAACTTATTTTCCGCACCGTTTGGTCCGCGCCTAAGAAGCAAACTCATAACATGAGAATGGAAAAGCAGGTTTTGATCAATGAAGAGCCGGCAAACTGGACAAAGCCTTTGCTTACGGGCGATAGGCTAAGATTGCATTTATTTCAGGAAGAAAATTTCGGAGTTGTTCCTTCTTATCTGGATGTTGATGTCCTATATGAGGATGACCATTTGCTGATACTAAATAAACCGGCTGGAATGGATACACATCCTAATTCCCCTGGGCAAAGTAATACACTTGCCAATGCGGCAGCCTTTCATCTTCAGATCCAGGGTGAAAGCAGAAGTGTTAAACATGTCCACCGATTGGACCGGGATACGACTGGAGCTGTTCTCTTTGCAAAGCATTCCTTGGCTGGAGCAATCTTAGATAAAAAGCTTGAGGAAAGAGCGATTAAGCGTACTTACTTGGCAATGGTACAAGGAACGCTTCAACAAAAAAAAGGGACGATCCGTGAATCGATTGGCCGTGACAGGCACCATCCTACCAGAAGAAGAATTTCTCCCAAAGGGCAGCCGGCCGTAACACATTTTGAATTAATAGAAACGTATTCCCGACAAGATCTTTCCCTTATCAAGTGCCGGCTAGATACCGGAAGAACACATCAAATCCGTGTCCATTTAAGCCATCTTGGCTATCCGCTCGCAGGAGATTTATTATATGGAGGGAAACCCGTTTTCCCCCGTCAAGCGCTGCATGCGGTCAAGCTCGAAATCCCCCATCCTTTTTCCGGGGAATCGATTGTCTGCCATGCGCCTTTCCTAGATCACCCCGAGATTTTCAAAGGGATTGATCCTTATGCATTTTGATGAACCAATTTTAACAGTAATTTGATGAGAAATCTCTCAAAAGGATATCAAAAAAAGAAGTCCCACTCGGGGACTTCTTTCATTTAATTTCCTATTAGTCATGAGATTTACGCATAGCTTTCATAACAAAGCTTACGATGAATACAAGCAAGATAGCACCAATTAAAGCAGGAATAATAGCAAAGTCCGCTACAACTGGACCCCAATCACCAAGAATTAATGAACCTAACCAAGCACCAATGAAACCTGCAATAATGTTACCGATAATTCCGCCTGGAATATCTCTTCCTACGATCATACCTGCTAACCAACCAATGATACCACCTATAATTAATGCCCATAAAAAGCTCATCATTAAAAATCACTCCTTGTTAGTTTTTAAAATTAGTTTTTGTTCAGATTAAGACTTTCATTCAGTAGCTGCGCAGCTTTTGGTGATCTTATCTGCTTGTACAATTAAATTACCCATCATTCCATTTCTAAAACCATTTTTTTTAAATCTATTCTTTTGTATCAAAAGATAAATAAAAAAAGCACCCCTAAGGATGCTTTACTGACTGTGTTTGCACATTGTTAAAATGTATCAGGATCTGGCCCGTATCTTTCGTTTATATTTAATTGATTCATTCGATTCATCTCATCCAAGCTTAATTCAAAATCAAAAAGATCAGCGTTTTCCTTAAGCCTCTCCTCATGGACTGATTTTGGAATAATGATAATGCCGTTTTGAAGGTGCCATCTTAGGATGACCTGGGCCGCTGACTTACCGTGTTTGACCCCAATTTCCTTAATCACTGAATCATCCAATATCCTTCCTCTGGCAATCGGAGACCAAGCCTCTACTTTAATGTTGTGTTCATCACAAAATGCCTTCAGTTCCTCCTGTGATAACCGCGGATGAAGTTCTACTTGATTAACTACAGGCTTTTCAGCTGAGTTTTCCATAAGGTATTTTAGATGATGGATTTGAAAATTGCTTACACCAATGGCTTTTACTTTTCCGTTCTGGTATAGCTTTTCAAGAGCTTTCCATGTATCAAGGTATTTTCCCTTAACCGGCCAATGGATCAAGTATAAATCTATGTATTCCATATCCAGCTTTTTTAAGCTTTGTTCAAACGCAGCTAGAGTCTGTTCATAACCCTGATCTGTATTCCACACCTTTGTTGTAATAAAAAGCTCTTCCCTCGGCACACCACTTTCCTTGATTGCTCTTCCTACCCCTTCTTCATTTTCGTAAAAAGCGGCAGTATCAATCAGTCTGTAGCCTAAATGAATGGCATTTTTTACGGTCTCTTCAACCTGCTGACCTTCCTCCACTTTATACACACCCAGGCCAAATTGGGGCATCTCCACCCCATTATGCAAAGTTAAAGTACTGTAGATATCCTTCATATCATGGATCAACTCCTTCAATGCTTTATTCCTCATTGTAGCATTTGCTTAAACTAAGGACCTAATATTAAGACTTTTCACAAATAATAAAGCGATTGCCTGAGGGAAGCAATCGCCTATCTATATAAACGGCAGATGCCGGGATTATTTATTCGTAGCATTTCTAATCCTCGTTTTTCTGCTGCATCTTATTGCCATTTTTTTAGTTTGTATGGATGTTCTTCCCGATGAAAAAATGTCCTAAACAAAGGACAGTGAATTTTTTATATATTTTTTAAATTCTTTTTAACACAAAAAACAGCGGCTGCTCAAAATGGACAGCCGCTATTTTAGATCATTATCCTAATATGAAATTGTCCTCTTCCATCCCATAAAAATACAATCGGTGCAGCGGCCGTGTCATAGCAACATAAAGAAGTTTTATATCCAGCTCAGATTCTCTCGAGAATTTCTCTTCAATCGACAGAACCATGACCGCATCAAATTCCAGCCCTTTGGCCAAATAGGAGGGCACGATAACAATTTCATCCTTCGGAATGCTTTCCTGCTCCTGCAGCAGCTTAAAAGGCAGCTCTCCATGTTTTTCAAAAAGAGAGTGAAGAATCCTGCAATCCTTCATCGTTTTTCCGATCACCGCAAATGTTTTATAATCTTCTTCCTTTAATGAAGTTACCTGGTTTTCAAGCTGCTTTACAAGATCTTGACCATCTTTTCTTTTTATAAACTCAGGGCTTTTCCCATGGCGGACAACTGGTTCTACTTCCGGAAATGAATAGGGAAGCAGCTTTAACAAGTCATTTGCTTTTTCCATAATTTCAACTGTCGTACGATAGCTTTTCTGGAGTTCGGTATAGGTTGCGCGGGGAAAAATATAATCAAGTACTTGCTCCCAGCTTGCTAGTCCCCTGTATGAGTGGATTCCCTGTGCCAGATCCCCGACAAGTGTAAACATATCAGTATCCAGCGCTTTTTTTAGAGAAAGAAGCTCCATAAAGCTGTAGTCCTGCGCCTCATCTATAACTATATTTTTTGCCCGGAGCTCTTTAGGGACGCCAAAAAGGTTTTCCTGTAAATAAAGCATTAAAGCAAGGTCTTCTCTCTCATAAACCTTTTTCTTGAATAATTTCTGATTATACTCGCAAAGCAAGCCTGCTTCTTCTTCCGAAAGTTTCCCTCCAGACATCTTTGATAGGCGATCTGCGTCCGCAAATAGCTCCTTATAATATCGGATCAGGCTTTTTTTCGTAAATTGCTTCATATATTTTGGCACAGCGGTTCTTATGCTCTTCTTTATTTCTTCAAGCCTGTCTGCTTTTTTATCAAGGGCCTCTGAAACATATTGCCTTCTTTTTTCCGGATCTTTCCCTCTGTATAGAGCCCGTTCAATCCGTTCATCATAATAGGTTTCAATTTTTTTAATGATGTTCTTCTTTTTCTTTGCCAGGTCATTCTGAAGTACTGCTTTTAGCTTATCCAACCTTCTATAAAGGGGAAGATACTGATAATCATCCTTAAAAAGCTGGATGAATTTTTTATGGCTGAACAGCCGGAACTTATCTACGGTAAAATCCTCTTTAGGGTAAAAACTCTTATAAATATCCTTTAAGTAATTGCTAAGAACGATTTGAAAGAGAGGCGATCCTTTGATGGAGGAGGCCCAGGCAGCAAGCTGTGTTTCTTGAGTGTCCTTACTTTCAAGAAGCCTCACCAATTTGTTATCCTCAGCCAGCACGAGTTCCTCCCCCAGGCAAGCCTGCACATATTCCTGATAGGTTGTCTGGCGGACTCTTTCTACCCCAAGTTCCGGGAGTGCTTCTGAAATATAATCAATAAAGAGCCTGCTGGGTGCAAGAATCATAAGCTGCTCCGGGGCGAAATTTTCTTTGTACTGATAAATGAAGTAGCTTATCCTGTGCAGAGCAATCGTTGTTTTTCCGCTTCCTGCTGCTCCCTGCACAATAATCGGGTTATTTAAATCAGCGCGGATAATTTTGTTCTGTTCTTCCTGAATCGTCGAGATAATTTCTGTGAGGCGGTTGCTTGAGCTTTTTGACAGAGATTCCTGTAGCAGTTCATCTGTTGTGGTTAAATCAATATCACGGATTTCATCAAGAACCCCGTTTTCAATCATAAATTGGCGCTTTAATGAAAGGTGACCATGAAAGCTTTCTTCAAAAGAATTATACTGAACCTCTCCAAGCCTGCCTTCATAGTATAGATTGGCAATTGGAGACCGCCAGTCAACAATAATCTGCTCTTGATTTTCACGGGAATATAAAGAGGTTTTTCCTATATATAATATTTCTTTTTCATTAAGGTCTTCCCGGAGAAAATCAATCCTTGCAAAATAAGGCTTTTTTCTGGCCTTTTTCAATTGGGTTAATTCATCCTTAGACATTTCAAAAAAGCGGGCATTCGTTAATAAAGAAGAATAACTCAAACTGGATTCAAGCCAATCAACGTCTTCAAAAGCTTCTTTCATGTTCTCCTGAAACTTGTCTTTGCTGGATTCGGATGTCTTAATCACCACGTCAATATAACGTTTCGTAAATTCCAGCCGCTGAATCTCCTGTTGAAAATCGGGGTGCTCATGTTCAGATGGCATATGTTTCTCCTTCCTTTATTTTTTTAGCCGCAATGGAGAAAAATATATGAGCGTACGCGTGGGCAGAAAAACATATTATCAGAAAACTCTGCATTGGGCAAGCAAATTAATTATGGGTACCTGGTACCACCCGAATTTTGTCGAACTTCAACTGTGATATACATTGGTATATAGTTTATTTTATAATGTAGGAAAATCTACTTTTTAGGAGGTGATAGAGATGGCAATTGTGTTTGAATTGCCTGATACTGCAGCGTCTCATGCAAAGCCTGATATTGCTGGCGATACTTTGCATGAGGTGGTAATTTATTGAACTACATCGCCAATTCAAGCTTATGCCATTTCTGATATCGGCTTTGCACCTTATTGATTTTTAGATACAAAAATAATAAGGAGCTGGCAGAAATGAGTTATGTAAAGGCAAATGCCGTTTTACCTGAAAACCTAATCGCGGAAATCCAAAAATATGTACAGGGTGAAGCTATTTATATTCCAAGGCCCGAAAAGGCCCACCGTAAATGGGGTTCTCGATCCGGAGCAAGAAAAGCTTTGGATGAAAGAAATCGTTCGATTAAACATGCTTTCAAGAACGGTAAAACCATCAGCCAATTATCAGAGGAATATTACCTATCCATTGAAACCATTAAAAAGATTGTTTATAAGAGATAGAGTACTTTAAGCACTGAAGAATTTCAGTGCTTTTTCATATGCCGATTTCATTTCCTAATCGATTTATACATTTACAATTTTAGGAAAACCTTTTAAAGTGAAAGAGATATGTTCGGTGCTGCATATATAGGAGTGATTGATAATGGAAGCTTTCATCAGAAATGATCAATACAATTTTATTAAATCACAGGCACAGGTCCTGATTAACGGCCATGCGTCAGTAAATGATACAGGGGTGTTAAATGCACTGAAATCTCTTTCTGCAGACAAGATTTTTGACCTTTTTGGAGAACTTAACGAAGATCAAAAACGGCTCCTAAATCCGATCATTGAAATAAAAGAAAGAGAACAGGCAGAAGCAATTCTTGCCGAAATAAAAGGATATGTCATTCCTTTTAAGCCTATAACTGACCAATCCATTAAAAAGCTGTTCCCTAAGGCGAAAAAATTAAAAATGCCCGTACTCGAAGATATCGATTTCCGGGAAATCAGCTACTTGGGCTGGAATGATAATGGCACAAACAGGAAGTATATAATCAGCCAGCAAAATGATAAATTGTCAGGTCTTCATGGAACTTTTAGACCTGTAAGCAAAAAGGGAATCTGTGCTATCTGTAATAAGTTTGAAGAGATCGGCATGTTTCTGTCCGAAACGAAAGGATCTCAATTAGGAACATATACAAAAAGGGGAAATTACATCTGCCAGGACAGTCAAAAATGTAATGATAATCTGATTTCACTGGAGCAGTTAAACGATTTTGTCGGGCGGCTTAAAGGCTAAAGACATAAAAAGGAGCCGTGCTAAAACAGCAGGCTCCCTTCTTTTATCCCAGATATTTTCTTTGAAAATCAGCTATGCTTTTATATTCATTTTCAAAGAGACGGGATAACCGGATATAAATCGGCATAAGCTCCCGATACACTTTCGCACTCTCTTCTTTTGGCTGATGGCTATAGGTTGCACCAACCATTTCTGAGACCACATTCAGGTCATCAACCTCACCTAAAGCGTATAACCCAAGAATTGCTGCTCCCAAGCATGAGCTTTCATAACTTTCCGGAACCACAACTTCCTGGTTGAAAATATCGGCCATCATCTGGCGCCACAGCTCTGACCTCGCAAATCCGCCGGTTGCCTGGATCCTCTTTGGTTCACCTGTAAGCTCCTCCAAAGCAAGCAAAACTGTATACAAATTATAAATAACCCCTTCAAGCACAGAGCGGATCATATGCTCTTTTTTATGGTGAAGGCTTAAGCCGAAGAAAGATCCTCTTGCATTTGCATTCCATAAAGGCGCACGCTCTCCGGTCATATACGGATGGAAAATTAGGCCGTCAGAGCCCGGTGCAACGCCGGAAGCAATTTTAGTAAGGACATCATAAGGATCGATTCCGAGCCGCTTGGCTGTTTCAACTTCCGAAGCAGCAAATTCATCGCGCACCCAGCGGAAAAGCATGCCTCCATTATTTACCGGCCCTCCAATTACCCAGTGCTTTTCTGTAAGGGCATAACAGAAAATCCTGCCTTTCGGATCGGTTACGGGCTTATCAGTCACAGCACGAATCGCACCGCTTGTTCCAATCGTAACTGCAACAACTCCTGGGTCAATTGCATTAACACCCAGGTTGGAAAGAACACCGTCGCTGGCACCCGCAATAAATGGCGTATCCTTATCCAGCCCTAAGAGCCTGCTGTATTCTTCCTTCATACCTTTTACAGAAAAGGTAGTGGGAACAGGCTTTGAAAGTTTTTCATTTGAAATCCCTGCAACTTCCAAAGCTCCTTGGTCCCAATCAAGCTTTTCTAAGTTAAACATTCCCGTTGCCGATGCAATTGAATAATCAACAATATACTCACCAAACAACTTGTAAAAAACATACTCTTTAATGGAAATAAATTTATAAGCTCGCTGGAAGACATCCTCCTGTTCATTTTTCAGCCAAACAAGCTTTGAAAGAGGCGACATTGGATGAATCGGAGTACCGGTCCTTAAGTATATATCATGGCCATTCATTTCCTGTTTAATCTTGTCTGCCCATTTTGCACTGCGGTTATCCGCCCAAGTAATGCTGTTGGTCAATGGCCGTCCTTCTGAGTCAACAGCAATAACACTGTGCATTGCTGAGCTGAAGGACACACAAGTAACTTCCTCCGGGCTGACTTTAGCCTCCTTCATGCATCCTTTAATGGTTCCAATGACAGCCTGAAAAATCTCATCTGGTTCCTGTTCTGCCGTGGAAGGATTAGGTGTATGTAACGGATAACCGATTGTAAACTTTCCAAGGACCTGCCCTTTATGATCAAATAAAACCGATTTTGTGCTTGTTGTACCTATATCAGTACCTATTACGTATTTAGTAGCAGCCATGATGAATAATCTCCTTTCATAAAGAAAAGCTAGACAACTGTTAGTTTTAGCAGCAATCTTCCTATTATATATAATAGAAGAAGGAAGCAGCTCTATATTAAGTCGCCCCTTCCTTCTCAACATTATATTTTAGGCAATAAAGAAGCCAAGTATAAATACTGTCGCAAAACCGACTACGGCAATTAATGATTCCATTACAGTCCATGATTTCAGCGTATCTTTTACGTCAAGGCCAAAGTAACGGTTTACAAGCCAGAAGCCTGAGTCATTAACGTGAGAGAAAATCGTTGCTCCAGCAGCAATTGAGATAACAATTAGCCCAAGTACTGGCCCTTCGAGTCCCATCGTTTCAATCAGCGGTGCAATCAGGCCTGCAGCTGTAACCATCGCTACTGTCGCTGAACCTTGTGCAACACGAACGAAAGTGGCAATTAAAAATGCCAGTAAAATTGGAGGCAGCGCAGAAGCAGCCATCATATCTCCCAATACCTGTCCAACACCTGAATCAATTAAAACCTGTTTGAACACACCGCCGGCACCTGTCACAAGAATAATGATTCCAGCTGGCTCTAAAGACTTTGTTGCAATATCTTGTACTTCCTGGCGAGAATAGCCTCTTTTTGTTCCCAGGCTATAGAACGCCAATAATGTAGCAATTGTCAAAGCAACAAAAGGATGTCCCATAAATGTAAAGAATGACCTTAGCGCATTGCCTTCATCCAATAGAACACCAGATACTGTGTTTACTAGAATAAGAACAAGCGGAATAAAGATGATGCTCGCAATAAGTCCAAAGCTTGGAAGCTCTTTATCATACTCTTTTTCTTCAATTTGCATGTATTCTGGAACAGTTACATGAATTTTTTTCGCGATATATCTTCCAAATAAAGGACCAGCAATAATCATTGAAGGAATACCGGCTATAACACCAAATAAGATAACCCAGCCAAGATCTGCACCAATTAAATCAGCAACCGCAATCGGTCCTGGAGTCGGCGGAATGAAGCTATGTGTGACAGCCAAACCGGCCAAAAGCGGAATACCATAGTAAAGCAATGACTTACCTGTTTTCTTTGCCAGTCCATAAACAATCGGTACAAGAATAATGAAACCAACATCAAAGAAAACTGGGATTGCTACGATAAAACCTGTAATACCTAGCGCCCATTGTGCCTTGTCCTCACCGAATTTCTTAATCATTGTCTGTGCAAGTCTTTCAGCACCGCCAGAAACTTCTAGCATACGGCCAAACATGGCACCAAGACCCACGACAACTGCTACGAAACCAAGCGTACCGCCCATTCCATTTTGTACAGACTGTATAACATCGCCTAGCGGCATTCCTGCAGCAATACCAACTAGCAAACTCACAAGCAGCAAAGCTACAAAAGCATGAAGCTTTGTTTTCATAACTAGGAACAATAGCGTAAAGATACCAGCCATCGCTACTAAAATCAACATTGAGCCTGACATTTTATTTCCCCCTTAGATAGTTAAAGCGTTTTCATTTTGTGCAATAATAGAGTTTGAAGCTTTTATTTAGCGGAGTCCTGGAAAACCAGCCTCTTTCAGGCGGGTCTCCCAGTCCCCTTAGATTATTTTTTTTCTACTGCATGCCCGCCAAATTCATTTCTTAGGGCAGCTACTACCTTACCTGAGAAAGTGTCTTCTTCCAGTGAGCGGTAGCGCATCATTAGGGACATCGCAATAACCGGAGCAGCTGTTTGCAGATCCAGCGCAGTTTCAACTGTCCATTTTCCTTCACCGGATGAATGCATAACGCCTTTTAAGCCATCAAGCTTTGCATCCTTTGAAAAAGCATTCTCTGTTAATTCCATTAACCATGAGCGAATGACAGAACCGTTATTCCAGACTTTGGCGACTTTTTCATAATCATAATCAAACGGACTTTTTTCAAGGATTTCAAAACCTTC
The DNA here is from genome assembly GCF_058145115.1 of Cytobacillus sp. C11.1. Lineage (NCBI taxonomy): Bacteria > Bacillati > Bacillota > Bacilli > Caryophanales > Bacillaceae > Cytobacillus > Cytobacillus sp. C11.1. Next base: position 4,957,972 of record NZ_CM176935.1, read on the forward strand.
AGCAATGGCCTGCATCATACCATACTCGATTCCGTTATGTACCATTTTTAGAAAATGGCCGCTTCCAGCTCTTCCAGCATATAAATAACCATTTTCAATGGTAATATCCTTAAAGATCGGCTCAATCGTTTTGAATACTTCTGCATCTCCGCCAATCATGGTGCAGGCACCATTGCGTGCGCCTTCCATGCCGCCGCTTGTTCCGCAGTCAAAGAAATAAATTCCTTTTGGCTGCAGCATTTCCGCCCGGCGCAATGTTTCTTTATAATTGGAGTTTCCACCGTCAATCAGGATATCTCCCTCATCAAGCAGAGCAGAAGTCTCCTCAATAACTGCCTCAGTAATATCGCCAGCAGGTACCATCAGCCACAAGACACGCGGCTTTGAAAGGCTGCTGACCAATTCTCTGACTGATGAAACTCCCTGAATGCCATCAGCGGAAATCTTTTCGCTTAAACTGCTGTCTTTATCAAAAGCTACTACTTCATGCCCATGATCCTTTAAATTTAGGGATAAGTTATATCCCATTTTTCCAAGACCAATCATTCCTACTTGCATAAAAGCCTCCTGGATGAAGAAAATTTTTTTCGTTTGTGATTTAATTATACAAAATATTTTTCTATTTGCAATCGTTTTCAAAAAAATATTTTTCTTTTATAATAGAATTAGATTTTAGAAAGCGCTTTACTGAATTTTCAGCTTCGCATCAGTACATTCTTATTAACACTTTAATAATGACGGATCTTTACTAACGAAAATTATTTCATAAAATTTATTCTAGGGAGCTGCCCATATGGTTCATGACAATTTGTATTGTTTTGCCCGAATTAAAACTCATTATGCAAAATTCAGCGATAAAGAAAAAAAGATTGCGGATTATATACTCGAACACCCTGAAGAAATAGTGCACAGCTCGATCAACCAGCTTGCAGATGATCTTGGCATTGCTGACTCAACAGTGTTTCGTTTTTGCAAGCGAATTGGATTTAAAGGCTATCAAGCTCTTAAAATAGCACTGGCATCTGAAATTGTAACGCCAATCAAAGACATCCATGAAACCATTAATGAAGATGATGAGGTGTTGACTGTTTCTGAGAAGGTGTTCCGCTCCAATATTAAGACCCTTGAGGATACCCTGCAGATCCTTGGCGGTGGGGCTTTTGAGGAGGCAGTGGAAATGATATTGAATGCCAATAAAGTGGAATTTTTCGGGAGCGGCGGCTCAAGCATCATTGCCATGGATGCTTACCACAAATTTATCAGGACCGGAATTACTGTGTTGGCGAACAGCGATTCCCATATGCAATTAATGTCCGCCTCGCAGCTAAATGAGGATGATGTTGCTGTCTTTATTTCACACTCCGGAACAACAAAGGATGTCATCCAGGTGCTAAATGTCGCCAAGGAAAATAAAGTGAAGACTATCGCCATAACGAACTTTGCCAAATCACCGCTAAGTCAAAAGGTGGATATCTCGCTTTATACAGTGGCTGAGGAAACAGATTACCGCTCGGAAGCTCTTTCTTCCCGGATTGCCCAGCTAAGTATTATTGACGCCCTTTATGTAAACGTCATGATGGCAAGAAAAGAAGAAGGCAAAAAAGCACTCCACAAAATGCGGAATGCCATTTCTGTTAAGAGGATATAATGAAGCAGGGGTTCTTTCCCCTGCCTTGTTATTTTATCAGCTCTTCAAAAGACGCTTCTGTAAAAGTTTTATATCGCAAAACCTTTTCATGAAAAGCAAGAAAATCCGTGACATCATTCGGCACTGCTACACAGGACATTCCCGCCTTTATGGCAGCGATTGATCCGTTGGCCGAATCTTCAATAGCAATAGCTTCTTCAGGCTTTACACCCATTTCTTCTAGTGCCTTTATGTACAGGGCTGGATCCGGTTTTACCTTTTCAACATCCTCTTTTGTTTTAATAACGGGAAAATGACCTTCAATCCCAAACTCCTTTAGGTAATGAAGTACCCACTCTCTTCCTGAACTAGATGCGACTCCCAGCTGAAGACCTCTTTCAGCAAACTTTTCAATAAGCTCCTGAACCCCTTCTCTTAAAGTCAGTATATCTCTTTGACTATGAAAGACTCTTTCGGTTTTCTCCTTTACCGAATTGCGGTCGATGGAAATTCCATACATGCTGTCAAGATAATCAAAAAGGATATCATCCGTGGTGCCAATGCACTTCGCAAACTCCTCCAGCCTGAGTTCAAATCCATAGTCTTCGGACAGAACAGCTTTAAACACCTCAAACCATAAAGACTCTGTATCTACGATGGTGCCGTCAAAATCAAATATAACTGCTTTAATCATTCTATCACTCCGTCTGTAGATTTAGTTTCCTTAGATTAGACGCTGATTTCCTTTTCAAGTTTCCTTTATTAGCAAAAGAGCCGAGAAACATTATCTGCTTCTCAGCTCTTTATATTAGGCTGCTTTCGACTCCGTTTAATTCACTGAGTTGATTGGAGCGGAGGGCACTTGATCCTCGAAAATGCATCCGATTTTCTTCGTGCGGTCTAATTCAAGGAAGCATATTCAATGTCCTGCGGGAGGAGAGGGAGCGGGAGAACCCGCAGGTGAAGCCGAGGAGGCTCTTGTTCCTCCCTGTGGGTTCGCTGCGTGCCCGCAGCGGAAATCAACGGGCTGAATTAATAAGCAAAAACAACAATCTATGATAAAACAGCCTATAGAAGAGAGCTTTTTTTAAAGAATTTTCTTTGTCAGCTTTCTAATAAGTTCAGGCAAAATGTTAAAAGTATATGGTTTATAAACTCGTTCAGTCCACTTATGTCCTGCCTTCCCGTAGACACCAAGATTGATTACTGGAATATTTAAATCTCTCATATCTCTTAGCGGGATTGGAAAAAGGATTTTTAATGCAGGAAAGTTCTTTTTAAGAGATTGGATATCCTCGTCCGAACCGCGGAAGGATAAAAAACTTCCATCAGATAAGTATGGAAAATATTTGCGAATCTTAAATACTTCACCGGAATTCTTTGTTTCTTCTTCCAGCACTGCCTTTAGGCTCTGTTTCAAAAATATGCCTTTTTCCGTGCTCGTATTAATCGTGTTAGCAGGCAAAAAAGGTGTGCCATAGAAGAGGATTATTCTCGGTTTCTTTTCCGGATCAGACTGGTGGAGTGCTTCTACTATATCAAACGCTATGATTCGGGCATCGGTTTCTCTTAATGCGCCTTGCTTTAGAGCGCCTTCCATAATTTTAGCGGTATCGATTCCTTTTTCTTCAAGGTACTTAAAAAAATCGTCCAAGGTTGTGACTTCCGTGTACCAGTCCAGCTGCCTTTCCGGAAGTTCGTTTGCACGCCTAAAATCCTTAAATGCAGCTTCAAGGCGGTTTTCCACCGCTATGCTCGCATCTTCTGCAATCATCTTTAGCTCTTTGGATAATTGCTTCAGTGGCTTTTCATATACAAAATAATTGAAGTAAAGCCGGCAGCCGACTGCAGTCTGCACATCATAACGCTTCTTATCATCTCGCAGATAAAGACAGCTTGGAGGAAGAACCAGCTCTCCCTCAAGCTTTTCAGTGAGCTGAAAATTTTGGCTTATCCGTGCAGTCAATTCCGCTGCAATTAGAGTCGGGTCAATACCAGCAAGACTTTCCCCCGCATGGGCTTCTCTTCCAAAAACGGAAAAGCAGGGCAGCACCTTTCCTGCTGTACCTGTATAAATATATTTGGTTTGGTCTCCATCATATAATGGGGAAATAAAATCGTTGTTTATAGCTGCCACATATTCTAGATCCCGGGTATTTTTAAGGGATAGCAATTCTCCAAGAGCAGCTCTGCTTCCCCTATGCTCTCCCTCTTCATCGGCATTGAACATAACCAGCAAATTCCCGTCCAATTCCTCCCGGTGTTCTGAAAAGTAAAGCAGATTGGCAAGATGGACAGCTATTCCGCTTTGCATATCCAGCGAACCGCGGCCAAAAAGCCAGTCATCAGATATTGCGTCCTGCTGCACCTCCGGATCGGCATCATATTGCAGGAAGTAATGGCGTAATGCATCCGGATCATGGGCAATATCCTGGAGCGGCCCAAAGTCTTCAGTTCCGACTGTATCCAGATGCGACAGATAGATAAGGGTTTTCCTGCTTCCGGAACTACCGCTAAGAAAAGCAAAAACATTTTTTCTTCCCAGATCATCCCCCGGTATATCCTGAGTCCATACATGATCCTTATGCTGCTCAAAATAAGGGAAAGAGCGGAGGATGTCTTCGAGTAATCCAGCCTTTTCCCTTTCTCCATCTGTATGGTTATAGCTCATCATTTGCACAAGGGCTCTTGTCATATATTCAGCCTGCTGATCCAGGCTCCGTAATTTCAGATTAGCAAACATAAGCCAACCTCATTTCCTTGTCGTTTTGTCACTAGTGTATAAGCTTTCTTCCTTATTAATCAACCTATTATGAAAAAAATATTTAGGTGAATTTCCAGTTCATTTCTATAAGACTAAATCGCCGTATTGGGAAGATATGGCGCTCTATAGGAAGACATCCTTATAGCTGCTGAGGAATGAATAAAGCTCTATAAATAAATAATAGTAATTAAGCACTTGAAATACAGTACAAAAACGAATATTATATAAGTTGTGCTTTTTAACGTTCGTGTTTCCGACTTGCAATACATGTAAAAGAAGCTTTACTTTATGGAGGACTTTATATGTTCAAATTAAAAGAAAATCAAACAAATGTGAAGACCGAGGTTCTCGCTGGGATCACAACCTTTTTAACAATGGTTTATATAGTCGTTGTAAATCCTGTTATTTTATCTGATGCCGGTGTTCCATTTGAACAAGTATTTTCAGCGACCATTATTGCGACTGTTGTCGGCACTCTTTGGATGGCTTTATTTGCCAACTATCCAATTGCCATTGCACCAGGAATGGGCCTGAATGCTTACTTTGCCTACTCAGTAGTTGGCACGCATGGGAATATTGATTATATGACAGCTTTTTCTGCTGTATTTATTGCGGGTATTATTTTTATTATCTTGTCGCTCACTCCTTTCCGGGAAAAATTAATAATCGCGATTCCGGATAATTTAAAGCACGGAATTACAGCCGGAATTGGATTATTTATAGCCTTTATCGGTTTGCGTCTAACCGGGCTGATTACAAGCCATCCAACTAATCTTGTAGCGCTTGGCGACCTTCATTCCCCTCAAGCCATTCTCGCTTTGGTCGGACTTGCTGCTACATTAATATTAATGACTCTCGGCATTAATGGGGCTCTGTTTTTCGGAATGATCATTACTGGGTTGGTTGCGTATTTTACCGGGCATCTTTCTTTTGATCAGGGTTTTGTATCACTCCCAACTCTTCCGGATGGAATCATTATTTTAAATCCGTTTGATGCCATAGGGGATGTTATCCAGCATAGTTTGTATGCAGTTGTTTTCTCATTCCTCCTTGTAACCATTTTTGATACGACAGGGACAATGATTGGAGTTGCCCAACAGGCTGGTTTAATGAAAGGCAAAACGATGCCTAGAGCACGTGAAGCCTTGTTATCGGATTCTATTGCTACTTCTGTTGGCGCCATGTTTGGTACGAGCCCGACTTCTGCTTATATTGAATCCTCTACAGGGGTTTCTGCCGGCGGAAGAACCGGATTAACTACTTTGACTGTAGCAGGCTTATTCCTTCTTTCAGCTTTCTTTGGCCCTTTAGTCGGTGCTGTATCTGGACTTGCAGCTATCACGGCACCTGCTTTGATTATCGTTGGAAGCCTGATGATGGGAAGCATCTCCCACATTCGCTGGAATGAACTTGACGAAGCATTCCCGGCATTCCTTATTATTTTAAGCATGCCACTGACATCAAGCATCGCTACAGGAATTGCGCTTGGGTTTATCGCCTATCCGCTAATGAAAGTAGTAAAAGGAAAATGGCGTGAAGTCCATCCGCTTGTGTATTTATTCGCAGTGTTATTCTTTTACCAGCTTGCGTTTTTGCCTCATTAATTCATGCGCTCCAATATTTAAAAAAGCTTGTCCTCTTTGGGCAAGCTTTTTTTGGTAATTTGTAAGACTCCACCACTTCTATTTTGCCTGCATTGCATCATAGTCTAATAATAAAGATAGGACAAGTTAGGGTGATGGCTTATTTTCGAAAAGCTGATTGCGATTTTATTAGGAAGTTTTTTATTGGGCATTGGCATTAATGGGTTCCTGGTGCCACACCATTTGCTCGATGGCGGCATTATTGGCATCGGGCTGATTCTCCATTACTATTACGAGCTGCCCACAGGTTTGAGTATGATTGTTTTAAGCATTCCCTTATATGTTCTTGCTTGGTTTTACGAGAAAAAATATTTTTATTATAGTCTTCACGGCCTCCTCATTTCATCGCTTACCATTGATCTTCTTTCGTATTTGCACGGCCATTTTGATCTCGCTGTGCTTCCAAGCGCCATTATAGGAGGATGCCTGGTTGGTTTCGGGATTGGGCTTATGCTCCGCTATGAAACAAGCACCGGGGGAACGGATTTACTGGCCCAGCTGATGACAAAGCTTATACCTATCAATATTGGAGCATTAATTTTCGCGATTGACGGAATAGTCATTTTAAGCGGATTAAAGATTGTCGGAATGGAAAAATTCCTTTATTCCTTTATCACTATTATGTTTGTAGGGGCCATGACATCTTTAACGGTCATTAAAAAATCCGAACCGCGTTAAAAGAAAAAACGACAGGTACCAGGTACCTGTCGTTTTTTCTTTATGCTTCCGCTTCTATTTTATTATTCATATCGCTATAAATATTTCCGTCGATTTCACCGGTAATTCGGCTGGTAAGGATTCCAGATGTCATCGATCCGCTTACGTTTACGGCTGTACGGCCCATGTCGATTAACGGTTCAATCGAGATCAGTAAGCCGGCAAGTGCTATAGGAAGGTCTAATGCAGACAATACAAGAATCGCTGCGAATGTTGCACCGCCGCCGACACCTGCCACACCAAAGGAGCTAATGGCTACGATGAGAATGACAGTGAAAATAAATCCTGGTGACAGTGGATTAATTCCAACCGTCGGTGCAATCATAACAGCCAGCATAGCCGGATAAATGCCCGCACATCCGTTTTGTCCGATGGAAAGTCCGAATGAACCTGCAAAATTGGCAACCCCTTCAGGAACACCCAAAGATTTTTGGGTTTTAATATTTAAAGGCAATGCACCTGCGCTTGTTCTTGAAGTAAAGGCGAAGGTTAATACCGGAAATGCCTTTTTCATATAAGTTATAGGGTTTAAGCCACTCATAGTCAAAAGCAGCAGGTGAATCAGGAACATGATTCCAAGCGCAACATAAGAGGCTACAACAAATTTACCCAAATTCAAAATAGAGTCAAAGTCACTCATTGCGACAGTTTTAGTCATAATCGCCAGAACACCATACGGAGTTAAGCGCAAAATTATTGTAACCACACGCATGATAATGGCATAGAAAGCATCTACGATTTTTGCGAAAAGCTCTGCTTGCTCCGGTGCTTTCCTTCTGGCACCTATATACGCAATTCCTAAAAAGGCTGCAAAGATGACCACAGAGATCGTGGATGTTGGACGCGCCCCTGTAAAATCAAGAAAAGGGTTGGCCGGAAGTAAATCCAACATTTGCTGCGGGAAGGTTCTTCCTTCAATTCCCTGAAATTTTTCTTCAAGCTGTTCTCCGCGGGCTGTCTCAGCATCGCCTCCGCTTATTTGGACTGCCTCCAAATCGAACCCAACAGCGGTTGCAATCCCGACAGCTGCAGCAACTGCTGTTGTACCCACCAGCAATCCAAGAATAAGCACACTGATTTTCCCGATATTATTCGTTAATTTAAGTTTCGTAAAAGCTGCCAGAATGGAAATGAAAACTAGCGGCATAACAATCATCTGCAGAAATTTAACATAACCTCCGCCGACTAAATTAAACCAGTCAGCCGAATTTGCAATAATTTCTGATCCTGCACCATAGATTAGCTGAAGTGCAAAACCAAACAAAATTCCTAATCCCAATGCAGTAAACACCCGCTTTGAAAACGAAATATGCTTTTTTTGCATATAAAACAAGCCGGATATAAGCAATAGCATAATAGCAATATTTAAAACCAAAAGACCTGTAGTCATTGGATATGATCCCCCTAAAAAGTTATTATTTTTATAATGACTAACTATAATACACGTATTCCTATGCGTCAAGTCGGGATTAAAAGGTATTTTTTTCTTCATTTGCTGGCCTTTTAATTATATTCTGCAGGAAAGAAGAAGGTTCTTTTATTTTGGCTGTTTTCGCAAACTTTGTTCTATTCAAAAACAACAAGTTTAAAAACAACAAGCTTTTAGAAAAGTACCTTTATTTTTAATGTCGTCAGACTCTTCTTCCATCTTATCTCATTAATAAAACAAAGATTAAATCGAAAAGATGAAACATTGTCGAAATTTGTCTATGATTGTGAATAGTCGATTCGCTGCAATTCCGATAAAATAGGTACAAAGCTACGGCAAATGTACAATTCCTATCGAAAAGGAAGGGTTATTACAATGAAGGATTTACTGCTTAACCTCCTTCTTTTATTTATGGTTTTATTATTTTTCCAGCTTATCGTGGTAGACAGGCTGAACTCATTGTTTGTTAAATATCAAAAAATACTAATTTTTATATTGGTATCAGTCGCGGCAATATTATGTATGCTGTTCTCCATAAATATAGGCGGACAATTTATTTTTGATCTTAGATTAATTCCTGTACTCCTTGGCGGATTATACGGCGGGCCAAAGCTTAGTTTATTATTGTTTATTCTCGTTATGGGCGTGCGGCTGCCATTCGGCGGTATGGGTATTGTTAATACAATCATCATCATGGCTATGGTTACATTTTCTGCATTTCTGCTGTCTAAGCGCTACCGAAAGCTTATGCTGGCGGAAAAACTAATAATGGTGACATCTTTGTCTGCTGTTTTTTCAGTGATTTCTCTTCTAATCCCTGAAGTTGTCTTAAATTTTAAGATCGATATATCCTTTATGCTGCTCTTTTTTATTACTCAAACAATTGGTACGCTTATGATTGCTTACACCGCCGAACTGATTATTGAAAACTACCATTTGGATACGGCTTTAATGAAAAATGAAAAAATGGAGGTGGTCTCCCAGCTTGCCGCAAGCATCAGCCACGAAGTCAGGAACCCCATGACAGTAACCCGCGGTTTTTTACAGCTTTTAAAGGACCCTGCTATCAATGAAGCTAAACGTGCTTACTACCTGGAAACAGCTTTAGAGGAACTGGACCGGGCAGAGAGTATAATCAGCGATTACTTAACATTTGCCAAACCCCATCTAAACGAAATGGTGAAGCTATCAGTACAAGTAGAAGTTCGGAAGGCTATTGATTTAATCACCCCATACGCCAATCATTATTCAGTAGAAGTGATTGAAAGCCTGCAGGGGCAATTATACATAAAAGGGGATTCAGCAAAATTTCAGCAGTGTTTGCTCAATCTCTTTAAAAACAGCATAGAAGCAATGCCCGATGGTGGCATCTTGCATATCACCACGAACGAAAAGGAAAAGAAACTGATTCTCCAAATAGCTGATACAGGATTAGGCATGAATTCTGAACAGCTTAAAAGACTCGGTGAGCCATATTTTTCAACAAAAGAAGGAAAAGGGACAGGTCTCGGAATGATGGTAGTTTACAGAATTATTGAAAGTATGGACGGTACAATAAAGGCTGAAAGTAAAGTGAATAAAGGCACCCAATTCACCATTCGCCTTCCGCTCATGACTTAAAGAAACCCGGCATGTAATTCGTGCCGGGTTTTTGAGTCTACTGCATAGTAAATCCTAAGAAACTTCATTAAATGCCGGGGGATATCTAACCGCTCCCTCTATACCACTTAGTGACCCTTCTGTTAACTCGAGAGCCATAAAGACATTCTCAGGGACAGGAAATGGCGGCTTTATACCAAATTTTACAGACGGCTCAAATCCGAACCTGGGATAGAATTCCGGATGGCCTAAGACAACAACATGGCCGTATCCAAGTTCTTTGCACCTTTCAAGGCCTGCAATTACTAAAGCTGAGCCTATACCCTGATTTTGAAAATCAGGCTTTACTGCCATCGGAGCGAGTCCAATTGTGTTTATAGTGGTTCCCTGTGAAGTCTCAATCATTACCTCACTAAATAAAATATGCCCTGATAGTTCCCCATCTTTCTCCGCAATAATGGATAGTGTCGGGATAAAATGTGGGGATGCTCGTATCAGACTAACAAGCTTCCCTTCGTTTTCCTCGCCAAATGCCAAATTGTTTATCTCCAAATATTCTCAAATTCACTTGGTTTTTCGGGACGTATATCTAACATTCTAATCCTCTTTCTATTTCCTATTATCCGAGAGAGCCTTTGTTTTAACGTAACATTCTTCCATTGCAGACAGGACAGCCGCACGGAATCCCTTCTTCTCCAGTTTGGCTATTGCTTCAATCGTTGCCCCGCCTGGAGTGCAAACCTGGTCCTTTAATTCTGCGGGATGTTTCCCCGTTTCCAGTACCATTTTAGCAGCCCCCAAAACAGCCTGCGCGGCCAGCTGATAGGATTGTTCCCTAGGCAGCCCCGCCCTTACACCCCCATCAGCCAAAGCTTCAATAAACATGTAAACATAGGCTGGCGAGGAGCCGCTGATTGCCGGAATTGCATCCATCATTTTTTCATCCATCACTTCTACTCTTCCTATGCTTGAGAAAATCTGTATAACCACTTCAAGATCCTCTGCGGATACTAATTTATTCGCCGCAATCGCACTCATTCCTTCTCCAACCATCGATGGTGTGTTTGGCATGGAGCGAATCGCCTTTATCTTTTGGCCAAAAGCTCTTTCCAAATAGTCCATGCTGATGCCTGCAGCAATTGTTATAATGATTGCACCCGGCTTAATACTATCTTTGATTTCATTAATTACTTCAATATGAAGATCAGGCTTTACAGCCAGAAATAAAATATCCGCCTCAACTGCTGCATGTTTATTGGTAAGGCTTATCTCAATGCACAGCCTATCTTTAACATCAGCGAGTGTCTCCTTCGTATTTGCAGTGGCTATAATCTGCCCTGGAATGACCAATTTAGATTTTATAATTCCGCCAATGATAGCCTGTGCCATTTTCCCGCATCCGATAAACCCCATTTTTTTATTCATGTCATTACACATCCTGTTATGTATTTGCTTTTGCTATTATACTTCAGGCTATTTAACTTAACAAAAGTCTTCACCTTACATTTGTATGATTATGAAAAAATGGCACAGGGTAATAGCATAAGAAAAAGGGATGCAGCATATTAAGCTGCACTCTATCAAAAAATAGATTCGATGCAAAGATTACCCTTTGCACACAAAGGCTTTTTCACCGTTTCATTCTTCCAGAGAAAAACGAATTTGGAGAGATATTCATGACCGATAAACACCTTAAAAACAATATTCCATATATTCCACTTCCAAAAGATTTCTTTCAGCAGTCCACACTAAGATTGGCTGAAGCTCTCTTGGGCTGCCTTTTAATAAAAGAAACAGGAGAAGGACTTACTTCAGGCTATATCGTTGAAACAGAGGCATATATGGGGCCGGAAGACCGGGCAGCACACAGCTTTGGAAACCGGAGAACAAAGCGGACTGAAATAATGTTCAGCGAGGCTGGAGTTGCCTATACATATGTCATGCATACTCACTGTTTGGTGAATGTCGTCAGTGGCCCCATTGAAAAGCCTGAAGCCATTTTAATTAGGGCAGTCCAGCCCGTTGATGGGATTGAACTTATGAAACAAAGGAGAAACATAGACATCCCCAAGAATCTCACAAATGGACCTGGAAAATTGACGAAAGCTCTAGGAATTACCATGGGAGACTATGGCAGCAGCTTTACCGAGCCTCCTCTTCTGATTGCAAAAGGAACCACCCCACAGGATATCTCATGCGGAAAAAGGATTGGGATCGACAACTCCGGTGAAGCTAAGGATTATCCTTGGAGATTTTGGATTACCGGCAATCCTTTCGTATCACGGCATAGAAAGAGGGGTTAATTACCCAATCGCTGAAGAACTTTTTCAATAATTTCATCATTTTCATAAAACTCCCTGTGTAAAAAAGAAAAACTAAAGCAACAATGTCTGATAAAGATAGTTTTATGGGGTGCTGTCATGGATGCATTTATTGATTTAATGAAGGTCCTTGGAAGGATCTATACGATCTTGCCATTATTATTAGCTGTCACATTAATTATGGGAAAAAGATCCATAGGCGAGCTGCCCGTCTTTGATTTTTTAGTTATCCTAACCCTGGGATCTGTTGTTGGCGCCGACATAGCAGAACCAAAGGTTAATCACCTCTTCACCATGTTCGCAGTGATTGGCATTGCCTCACTGCAAATGCTTGTTTCCTATTTGAAGATTAAAAATAGAAAGTTTGGGAAATTGGTCACATTTGAGCCAACTATCGTCATTTACAAAGGGCAGTTTCTTGTCAAGAATATGGAAACCATTAAATATTCAATTGACAATGTGCTGCGGATGCTGCGTGAGAAAACCGGGTAGAGCATTTTTCTTCTCCTATTACGGAAAGCAGCTGGGAGCTCCCCATCATTGTGGACGGTATTCTTTATAGAAATATCATGCGGCGGGAAAACATTAGCGAAGAGTGGCTTAAGCGGGAATTATTAAAAAAGCAGATTAAAAATCTTGAGGATGTATTTTATGCTGCTGTAAATAAGAAAAAAGAACTTCATATTTCATTAAAAGATGATAAAAATAAACCGGAAGAGCCGCTCCTATTTCATTAGCGAAGGGGCACTTTTTCCGGTTTTATGCTTGTTTCTCCTGTTTTCTACTCAGCCATGACTGAATACGGGGGGCCAGTTGGAACAGCAGCATACCGATTAAGGCAGCAATTAAGATATAAGCACCAGCAAATACCTTTAGTCCTCCTGTTGCCAATCCTGCAATAATAACAGAGAATTCACCCCTTGAGGCTAGTGAAAATCCCGACTTGAGGGAATCCGTTTTAGATAATCCATACCATTGTCCTCCAAAATAACCCACAGCCAGTTTATGGATGATTGACCATAAGACGATAACAGCCAGGAGCCCAATTGACGGTACATCTTCTTTAAACTCCAGTGAAAGACCAAAGTTAAGGAAGAAAAATGGAAGAAAGAGGTTTCTGACTGGAAAAACGACTTCTTCCACTTTGTCCTTTACGACCGTACCGGCAAGCATGATTCCAGCTAGAAAAGCGCCAATTACCTCTGAAAGCCCAAGGAATACAGCGAAGCCTCCATAGGTAATCGCTACTCCCAATACTAAAATTAAAAACGAATCTTCATTCGCAACCTTTTTCATCCAATGCTGGGCTTTATGAAGAACAATTCTGCTCATCCATATAGCAATCCCGGCTAAGAGGGCTACTTTTAGAAAGATTAAAAGAAAATCTACAAATGAAAAGCTTTCTCCGCTTAAGCCAATTAAAACTGTCACGAGGATTGGCGCAACTAGATCCTCAAAAATTAAAAGGGAAAGTATATATTCGGAATCCTTATTGTCAAGGCGATTTTTGCTTTCCAGAAGCTTGACCGTAATAGAGGAGCTTGTAGCATATACAATTCCTCCGATTAACAGCGATACAAATAAGTTTTGACCAGAAATATAGGCAATTGCCGTTGTCACTCCCACACCAAGCAGGACATCCAAAAGACCTGGTTTCCAAACTTTATTCCCATTTTTTCTTAATTCACGAACAGAGAATTTCATTCCAAGCAGGAAGAATAGCAGGATTAGACCTATCTCCCCAGCAACCTCAATTACCTTTGTATCCTGGAAATATCCGGAAAAGCCGATGCCGGCTCCTAAAATAATATAAATAACAATATCAGGTATCCTTAGAATCTTTATCCCGATAAGAGCAGTAATAAATAGGACAAGAAAAATTAGCCCTATGGCAAGAGGCATATTCATGTGCAGTATATCATCCTTTTTGTAAGCTATATTTATGAAGTATCCATACCCCTTTCCTTGCAAATTCATTCCTGTAAGTTAGGACCAATTTGGGATTTAAGGAAAATCACTGAAAAAACAAACTAAGGACCTAAGTTATTTTTTTAAAATTCATTTCTATTGGATAATATAGGAATGGACAGGTTTGTGCACTGGTAAGGGGATGAATCGATTGAATGCGCTCTATGCTTTTGTATGATTTTTTGCTTTATGGAAATGGGGAGATTGGAGAAACTGGAGAAATTATTATCCCTCTCTGCTTTTCTTCATCTTGGGGGACTTTCTTTATTTATATTTGCTATCTGACCACTACCCAATGTGGAGATATAATCCACAGGGAATTGATGAGCAAGTCCGCCTGACCAACACTCATGTCACTTTTTCCATCATGGCCGTTAAATACCCAGCCACCATTCTCATTTTTTTATACAGATTCCCCAAAAACCGCAGCTTATTTAAGAAGATCCTTTACATTGCAGGCTGGGTTCTCCTCTATACTGTTAATGAAATCATTGACATTAAATTAAACCTGATTAAATACTCTAATGGATGGAGCTTAAAGTGGTCTATCTTTTTTAACACAATCATGTTTACCATTCTTATAGTTCACCACAAACGGCCCGTAGCAGCCTGGATCCTGTCCATCCTATTTACCATCTTCCTATGGAACCAGTTTGATGTGCCATCATCTGTCTTCCGTTAAAGAAAATTCGACAGGTACCTGGTACCCAATGGAATTTGTCGATAAAAAAACAGGCTTTTTTACTGGACTTTTTTCATTTGAGCGTTTATTTTACTATAAAAAGGCAATATTCTTTGTATGAATGATTCTTAATAAAATGGAATGGGATGGTGTTACAATGGCAGATAAGAAGAACGTGAAGGTTGCTGATAAGGATTTAAATATTGGTACGAATGTGTCATTAAACGGCCTGGTAACAGCTGTTTTTGATAATATGGTCCATGTCCAGATTGGCGCTAAGATAGTGACGGTTCATGTGAAGGATCTATACTCCGGACTAAATCAGTCTTTATTAAAAAATCAGCAGGCATAACATCCACCATCTCTATAAGTATAATGCAGGAGGGGCAGCCCATAAGCTGCTCCTCCTGTTTGTTTTTTTATGGACTTCACTTCTTATACTGGCTGCAATTCTGCCCGAATTTCAGCAAAGCCATGATCTCCAAGTATTTGATAAGCAACTGCAGTGTTATCGTCCAATGAAGCTACAGCTTCCTCTGAGGCCTTTACAATCACCGCATCCGCTGAAACTCTTCCAAGGATATCAAAGTCTTCAGGCAATTCTGCTTTGTCCGCTTTACCGAACAATGCCCAAACAGGCAAGCCCGCTTCAATCCCTTCAGCATTAAGTTCTTCAAAGACAGCTGGGAAATCATTTGTACCAAGATGAATTAAGTCCTCTACGATGGCACTCGCTGTTGGAAACATTCCCGCTCCAGGCCCTTGGAGGCTTATATTCCCTACTATATCTGCATCAATTGAAACCGCGTTTTGTACCCCTTCAACCCTGTACAAAGGATGGGACTCTCCAACCAATACAGGCTTTACTGTACATTGGACTGCACTTTTTTCCTTCTCAAGAGAAGCCACATGCTTAAACCTTAAGCCCAAAGAAGAAGCAATATTGATTTGCTCGATTGAAATATCGGTAATGCCTATCCTTATTGATTTCTCCCACTCCGGCGCTTTCCCGAATACAAGTTCACTCAGGACGACCGCTTTATAAAAAGCATCGTATCCTTCGATGTCGTTTTCAGGATCGCTTCTGCGTACCCTTTTTCCTGGGCGATTTTTAACGCCGCTTCAAATGAAAGCTTCTCTTCACGCATACTTGTTAGAATAAAATTGGAGGTGCCATTTAGGATGCCTTCAATCCTCTCAATTTTATTGGCATTAAGCAGCTGTTTGAGAGTCTGGATAATGGGAATCCCGCCTCCTACCGTTGCTTCAAAGCCCAATGAGACATTATGCTTTTTTGCCAGCACTTTTAATTCACAACCATGATGCGCAAACATTTCTTTATTTGCTGTTATCACATGGCAGCCTCTTGTAATAGCCTGACGTAAATATGTATAGCCCGGCTCCTTCCCAACAATCGCATCAATCACTACATCAAGCTTTGGAAGATCAATAATTTTTTGAAAATCATCAGTCAGAAGTACGTCCTTTTCAGGTAAAGCATGCTTATCTACATTCTTTACAAGAATGGCAGTGACTTTCACTTCTTTTCCAAGTATTGCTTTAAGCCGTCCCTGATGTTTGTTTATTGTTTCATAAACACCTTTTCCTACTGTGCCAAATCCCAAAAGCCCTACTGATATAGCTGACATAATTGCATTCCCCCTGCTTTAATAATGTGCCTTTATCAACATAAAAAACCCCTTCTGCCCATAACAGACAAGAAGGGGTTTGAATTAACGTACCATTCATTCCGCCTTCTCATCTTCGGAAATTAAATTTCCTCTGAATTTGGCACCGGGCAAATATATGCTGGTTGCCGAGGCTTCATAGGGTCAGTCCCTCCGCCTCTCTTGATAAGAAGTTTTTAAAGTATTTAAATTAATAAGATAAATCATAAACATTTAAATGAGCCGCGTCAACCACTTTTTTAAAAATAGTTTTCATAAAACGCTTTCACTTTTAATTATTCTCACTGGGGGTTTCGCAAATGATTTCAAGGAAATGCTTAAGAATCCTTGCTGTGAGTCCCCAAATGACTTTGTCCTCAAAATAGTAAAATACCTCTTCTATCTTCCGTGTTTGCCAATTATAATTCTCGCCTCCAACAATTAAGTCGAAAGGAAAATTCTCTTCAGGCTCTACCTTAAAATTCACATGGTAAGTTTCGGGCTTAACTTCCTTGAGAAACAAAAGCGGCACAGTAAAGATCTCTTCCACTTCCGCAGGATTAGGCACAATTTGGCCGGGGTTTTTAATAATGCCTGCATAAGGATATATGATTTGCCCAAAAGAAATCATGTAATCCAACGGGGAGATATCTGTGATGCTGTCTTCGCTAATCCCCAGTTCCTCTGATGTCTCACGGACAGCAGTATGTTCTTCATCCCTGTCGCCAGGATCAATTCTTCCTCCCGGAAAACATACCTCACCAGGCTGCCTCCTCATTTTAAGCGAACGCACTTCAAACAGAACATGAATTTCATCATTCATTTCAACCAGCGGAAGCAAAATGGCAAATTTCGAAAACCGCTCACTCCCTAATATAACAGGGGTTCGGACTTTCAGCTTTTTAGCCAGCTTCTCAATCTCCATATATCCACCTCCAGCAGCAAGTTCCAGATAATAGAGTGATATCACTATCATACTGTATTCACCTAGATTTATTAATTCATACGGCTTGTACCTGTTAAATATTCGGGATTCGTTTATATTTTACTTGCATGGAAAAATAGTTTCATGCAGGAAACCATGCCTGCTCAGGCTCTCGCTTAGCCGCCTAAATTAATATTTTTCGTATCGTCCTTGCTCCCTAATCTATTAATAGAGTTTCCCGAGACGCTCTTCCGGGAAAGTCAGAAAAAAACAAGACTATAGGAGTGAGAAAATATGAAGAAAAATATATTAATCGGCGGTTATGATACACAGCATGAGCTCAAAGATGCAATTGAAAGAGCAGAGTCCAACGGGTACCAGAAAGAAAACCTGGTTATTGTTTCAAAAGATGGAGCAAATCTTGAAAGCTTTGCAGACAATTATGGTGTAAACCTAAAAATTGTCGGATCCCAGGAACTGGGCAACCAGCGCTTCCTTGACTCCGTAAAAGCTCTATTTATGGGAGAAGACCCCGCAACGAGTTCGGGAATAGATCCTGATAAAAAAGACGGAACAAGATTTGATGAGCATGACTTGGATAAGTATGCCAGCATGGTTTTTGATGGAAAATATGTCTTAATTGTCGACCACTATGGCACATATCCCGCTGCCCAAAATGAAAGTCAGGCGCAGACAGAGGAACGAGCTGAAGCCTACCGGGAAAGTGCCTCGGCCCGTGAAGAGATGCTTGAGATAAAAGAAGAGCAACTGGATATTAAAAAACTGGCTGAAAAATCAGGTGATGTGGAGGTTACCAAAAAAGTTATCGAGGAACAGCAAAACGTGGATGTTCCTGTCTCACATGAAGAAGCTTTTCTTAAGCGGAGTAAACCGGCAAACACAACCGCAGACGCCCAAAAACCCATAGATGAAGAAGAAACCATCCGTGTGCCGCTGAAAGAAGAAATTCTCCATGTGGAAAAAAAACCAGTGGTGACGGAGGAGATCGTGATTGGGAAAAGAAAGGTCCAGGATACTGAGACAATCACCGAAAAAGTAAAGCATGAAGAAGTAGATATTAAGACCAGTGCTGAAATGAACGCAGATGGCCGATTAAACAGAGACAGGCCGTAAATAGTTTTTCACCCTAATATATCTCGATAATGGGTATATTCATCGATCCAGGGGGCGGCAAAAATAGAATTCTCCTGCTGGCTTAGCATTTGCAGGTATTTTCCTTGGCAGACTAGGAGTCTTTTTCAATGCCATATGGACACATTTTTTATGACCTCGATTAGGGGTCTTTTTTCTGCGAAAATAATAAAAAGAGAGGTTTCCCCCTCTTTTTTACGCATACATCTTCTTTTCATCTTCCTGTTTGAAAAAGCTCTTCATAGCGTGGAATACATCTGCTTTTTGCTTAAGGATATAATATCGGAAATCGTCATTTTTGATGTTTTTATACGCGGACATTAGGGTCGAGTGGCGGTTATACTGGTTGACCTCACCGTATCCAAACATATTGGACACTTTCATCAGGTCTTCCACAAGCTTAACACAACGGGCATTGTCAGAGGTCAGGTTATCACCGTCAGAGAAATGGAACGGATAAATATTATACTTTAGCGGGTTATATTTTGCATCAATAAGTTCAAGCGCTTTTCGGTACGCAGATGAGCAAATCGTTCCGCCGCTTTCCCCCTTGGAGAAGAAGTCCTCCTCTGAGACCACCTTTGCTTCCGTATGGTGGGCAATAAACTCAATTTCTACCGTTTCATACTTGGTTCTCAGGAATCGGGTCATCCAGAAGAAAAAGCTTCTGGCCATATACTTTTCCCATATCCCCATACTTCCGCTCGTATCCATCATAGCAAGAACAACTGCTTTTGAATCGGGCTTTACAATTTCATTCCATGTTTTGAACTTCAGATCTTCCTTATAAATGGGGTGGAATGCTGCCTTCCCGCTCATCGCATTTCTTTTAAATGCGGACATCATTGTTCGTTTCTTATCAATATTGCCCATAAGACCTGTTTTCCGGATATCGTTAAATTCAATGTTTTCCACCAGGTTTTCATCCTGCTCTTTTTTCTTCAAATTAGGCAATTCCAGCTGTTTAAAAAGTGCTTCTTCAATTTCCATTAAAGAAACTTCCGCTTCGAAATAATCCTCGCCTGCCTGGTCGCCTGCTCCCTGCCCTTTTCCGGGTCCTTTTTGGCTGCCGGAACCATCGCGTGCCACTACATCTCCAATCTGGCTTTCTCCATCGCCTTGGCCGACATGTTTGTTTTTATCATAGTTATAACGGATTTTGTATTCGTCCAATGAACGAATTGGTATTTTTACTACTTCCCGCCCATTCGACATTACAATGTTCTCTTCCGTTATTAAATCAGGCAAATTGTTGCGGATTGCTTCTTGAACTTTATCCTGATGACGCTGCTGGTCATCATGGCCTTTGCGATGGAGGGACCAATCTTCTTGGGAGATCACAAACTGATGGTTATTGACATTCGTCATTTAAACCCCTCCTTTAATAATTTAATTTTTCACACATTCCAGCCTTCCAACATACAATATCGCGAGTGTCAAAAAGATACATCATCCCTAAATCTGCAGTCTGCCTGCAATCCAAGACTCATTTCCCTGCCATACTGGCAGCGTCCAAAACCCTTTTAGGCTCCAGCAAAAGAAATGTTTATTACTCTATCTTATGCAAGAAGACAAAATAATTTACAAATAATTTTGACAATAAGACATTAGTAACCTCTTTTGGACAAGCCCTTTTTATAAATAGGTTAGTTCCTTTAGTGAAGTGCTGTTTTTTTTACAATAAGAAAACCTCCGCTTTTTTAGCGGAGGTCTTTATCTTTCTTTTTATTTTGTATAGGGTCTGGGTATTTATCATAATCTTCCTTTAATTCTTTATTGGTGCGCAGGTTTTCCATCTGATTGCCCAGATTCTTCATCTCTTCAACATTCTCTGCCATTGAGCTGTTTCTCGGTGTATAATCTTTGTCCAATTCTTTTTTCTTCATGAATATCACCTCTGGTAGTCTTATTCCCTCCATCAGGCTTCTTTAAACTTCCCCTTGCTTTCGGTCATAAAAAAGGCCAAGTTAAAATATGATTTAACCAAAGGAGGGGACCTAATTGAGTGAATTCCTTTGCTGTGGTTGGTGCGGAGAATTATCCCTATATGATCGGGCTGCTTATATTGAAAACAAGCCAGTTTGTCCCGAATGTCAGGAGAAACGAGAAACTTCCATAGAAAAAGCTGAAGAAGAATGATTAGGAGGCGCTGCAGCCTCTTTTTTATTTGGGGTTTTGAAGAAAAAGTCGTTCTTTTGGCAGCTTTTACAGCAGTTTTTACAAGTTGACCTGCTTTTTTATCTGAATTAAGACTTCTTTGACCGTTATGGCACTCTTTTATACACTCAAGCGAACTGTCATTAATACTTATTTGCAGAATGCATCTTTTTATTTGCAGATTTCCCTATTTGCAGATTCTTAGATTTATTTGCAAATTCCACCAAATATGCTTTCTGCATAAAAAAGCCTGGCGCATTGCCAGGCTTTTTAAAAATTATCGATTCAGCAAGCTTCCAACATAACGCAGTAATTCATTTGCAGATGTTGAGTTATAACCATGCTCATCAATTAATCTTGCTACAACCTCATTAACTTTCTTCAGCTGCTGCTCATCAGGTGTTTTGGAGGATGTTGTAATCTTTACTACATCCTTCAGGTCTGCAAACAGCTTCTTCTGGATGGCTTCACGAAGACGATCATGTGAATTATAATCAAACCGTTTTCCTTTTCTTGCATAAGCGGAAATTCGGATAAGGATTTCCTCTCTGAACGCCTTTTTCGCATTTTCCGAAATTCCAATTTGCTCCTCGATGGAACGCATAAGCTTTTCATCCGGTGAGATTTCCTCGCCTGTTAATGGATCGCGCAGCTTCGCTTTATTACAGTATGCCTCAACATTATCCAGATAGTTTTCCATAAGGGTTTTCGCAGATTCTTCATAAGAGTAGACAAAAGCTTTCTGGACTTCTTTTTTGGCAATATCATCATACTCTTTTCGGGCAAGGGAAATAAAGTTCAAGTATCTTTCTTTAAGTTCAGGAGTGATGGATGGGTGCTGATCCAATCCTTCCTTAAGGGAACGCAATACATCAAGCGCATTAATACTGGTAATATTTTTGCGGATGATCGTAGACGAGATTCGGTTAATAACATAACGCGGATCAATACCGCTCATGCCTTCATCCGAATGCTCTTTTTTCAATTCCTCCACGTCCGCTCTGTTATAGCCTTCTACGCTTTCTCCATCATACAATCGCATCTTCTTCACTAAATCAATATCGCCTTTTTTCGGATCCTTCATCCGGGTTAAGATTGTAAACATCGCTGCAACTCTCAAAGTATGCGGAGCGATATGCACATTGGCAACATCACTTTCGCGAATCATTTTATCGTAAATCTTTTCTTCCTCTGAAACTTTTAGATTATAAGGAACCGGCATGACGATTATCCTGGAATGCAGAGCTTCATTTTTCTTATTTGAAATAAACGAACGGTACTCCGTTTCATTCGTGTGCGCTACAATAAGCTCATCAGCTGAAATTAAGGCAAAACGCCCTGCTTTAAAATTACCTTCCTGTGTTAGAGATAATAAATGCCACAAGAATTTCTCATCGCATTTCAGCATTTCCTGAAATTCCATCATACCGCGGTTTGCCTTGTTCAGCTCCCCATCGAAGCGATATGCTCGAGGATCAGATTCTGATCCATATTCAGCAATGGTTGAAAAGTCAATACTGCCAGTTAAATCGGCAATATCCTGAGATTTTGGATCCGAAGGGCTGAAAGTTCCAATGCCTACCCTGCGGTCCTCAGAGAAAATAATTCTTTCAATCAAAACATCCTCTATGCGGCCGCCATACTCCTGTTCGAGACGCATACTATTCAATGGCGATAAGTTCCCTTCAATTCTGATTCCATATTCATCATGAAAGTCCTTGCGGAGATGATGCGGGATTAAATGAAGCGGATCTCATGCATAGGGCATCCCTTTATAGCATAGACCGCTCCCCTATCAGAATGGGAATATTGCTCCAAACCTCTTTTTAACATTGTCACTAATGTTGATTTACCGCCGCTGACCGGTCCCATTAGTAAAAGTATCCTTTTTCGGACATCCAGGCGCTTGGCAGCCGGATGGAAATATTCCTCCACGAGTCTTTCAAGTGCTTCTTCAAGGCCAAAAAGCTGATTGCTGAAAAACTGATATCGTTTTTGCCCCTTCACTTCTTCTACACCGGCATCTTTTATCATGTTATATACCCGTGAATGTGCTGACTGGGCAACCCATGGCTTCTCTTTAATAATTTCTAAATACTCTCCAAAAGTCCCTTCCCATTTAAGCTTTTCCTCTTCATGTCGATACATCTCAATTTTTTTTAGAATATCCATAAGGACCTCCCCCTGTCGCATTATCAGAGACGATTAATATACTCTATGCGCTTGGGCAAATGAACATGCGTAAATCTGTTGAGAGTTTAGTTTGTTCTTTTTATGGGGGAGGTGTAGGAGGGAGCCGGTCCTTCGATTTTTTTAAAATATACAGCAGCAGTCAAGCTGTTAAAAAAACTCCACACTTTTCATTCACACCAATCCTTTTTTGGGCTATAATAAGCTTATATATTTATGCAGATTAACGGTCAGTAAAACTCCTTTCTATAATTTTAAGAAGATTGATTGACCGTATAGGCCCGATTGGCTAAACTAATCATAAGAAAGGGAAATGCATTTCCTCTTATGGAAGTTTCGCTTTATGCTTGCCTATTAACATATACGTTAAAGGAGGATTACATATACATGGGTACAATTATTATTATCGGTGTAATGGTTGCTTTCCTTGCTGCTATCTTCACTGCTGGATATGACGACAAGCCAGGCGTAAACAACAAATAAGCTGCTGATTATCAGCAGCTTTTTTCTATGGTTTATATTTTACCTTAAATCCATTTTCTTCCCTTGAACAAAATCCTTCATATACATTCTAGTCTGTTTTTCCATCATGCCGCCAATTTGGGCGGTCCAGGTGTCCGTCCTTCTTCCGCCTGTCCGTTCATCATAATACTCGGAAATTATTCTATTATATTCTTCCAGTTCCTTACGGTAGTCTTCTTCATCCTGCTTGTATTCATTTTCATGATAAATGTGCTGAAGAGGAAGCCTTGGCTTTTTTTCATTCTTTTTAGAAGGATAGCCTACAGCCAAGCCAAATAGCGGAATGACGCGCTCAGGTGTTTTTAAAAGATCGGCCACACCCTCAAGGTTATTTCTGATACCGCCAATATAGCAAATCCCCAGCCCCATAGATTCAGCAGCAATAGCAGCATTCTGAGCAGCCAATGCTGCATCTATTACAGCAACCATAAACTTCTCCGTGCTTTCGATTGATGGAATCACATCTTTGTTTTCCATCTGGCCAATTACCTCATGGCGATGCAAATCTGCACAAAAAACAAAGAAGTGTCCATTTTCGGCAACATAGCTTTGATTGTTGGCGAGTTCCGCCAGCTTTGCTTTCTTTTCTTTATCCGTAACCCCAATTATCGAATAGGCTTGTACAAAGCTTGAAGTGGAAGCAGCCTGGGCAGACAGCACGATGGTTTCAATCTGTTCCCTAGTTAAAGATTTATCCTCAAAATGCCGTACTGAACGATGGTCCTTAAGCAAATTGGTAACTTCATTCATTACTTCTCATCCTTTCCATTTGTCATTTTCATTTTACCCAGAAAAGAGAGTTTTCTCCAAAGGAAAAGGCCTGACAGAATTCAGGCCTCGGACAGCTCTATTTTAGATGTAAATATTCCTGCTGGCGCAGCGCTTCATAGATAAGAATGGCTGCTGTGTTTGATAAGTTCAGTGAACGGACATTGTCGTTCATCGGAATTCTTAATGCACGGTCTTTATTGCTTTCAATAACTTCCTTTGGAAGGCCAGTCGTCTCTTTGCCAAAAATAAAATAATAATCTTTTTCCACATTACTATAATCAAATGTGGAATGCGGCTTGGTGCCGTACTTCGTTAAATAGAAGTATTCACCGCCTTCACTGCTTTGATAGAAGTCATCAAGTGAATCATGATACATAATATTTACATACTGCCAATAATCCAATCCGGCACGCTTCAGCATTTTATCATCAGTGGAAAAGCCTAGCGGGCGGATCAAATGCAATGTTGTATCAGTTGCCGCACAAGTACGGGCAATATTTCCTGTGTTAGCCGGAATTTCCGGCTGGTATAATACTACATGCAATGCCACGTTTTTCACCTCTAAATTATACTCTCATGCAATTATATCACTTTGAATTCCTCTGACAAATTACCTGTCATCGGTGATAGTGAAAAATTTGTACTTTATGTTGGGTGTGTATGCAGTTGAGTCTTCATAAGCCCAATAACGCATCCTGCTGTTATAAGTATGGGCATTGACAAGGGGCATCCCTACAGCATCTTTTCCCGTTACAATGGTCGTATGGTCAAACCGCCCGTCTCCCTGAAAATCATAGCAAATGACATCTCCCAATAAGAGCTGATCCGGACTGGAGACCTCTTTTGCCCTTAACCCAGCACTCGAACCCGGAAGATACAATCTCATCGAATTGGCTACCGACCAGCTGAAGCTCCAGTTTTCGCTCCTCATCCACCACCCTTTTCCACGGTTTGGATAACCCCTCATAGGACCACCGCCTACATGAAGGCACTGGGAAATATAATTGGTGCAATCCACCTCGAATTTTTTATATGCGGGATTATAGCTGTTCCACCATTTTTCTGCATATTGCACGGCTTTCATCCGATCATATTTATATTCCAGTCTCTCTTCTTCCTCTTCATTTCCGCAGGTTAATTGCTCTTCTTCGACCCGGATATCTTCAAAAGGATTTATCTCCTTATCCTCGACTAAAACTCCTTTATAAAAGTCAGCTATGCGTTCTTCAATTTCCTCTTCCATATAGAGCATGCCCTTATGTTTAATTAAGTATTTGAAGTGGACATTGTATTCAACCCGCTTAACTTCATCCTTTTCCTCGCCAACTCTTTTAACTTTCCCAGTGGCCTGGGCTTTAACGATTTCCCCTGAGCGTCCAGACAAAGATTCCTTCTTCTTTACAATTTTAGGGCAAGTATGAATTGAATTCCTTGAATGGGAAACGCATTGCTGCACTCTTTTAACTAAAAGTTCCTGAAGCTGGTCTCTCACGCATCTCACTCCTCTCATACTCAATACATATGAAGGCGGTGAATGGACCTTGCTTAAATTTTTGCTTAAATAAACAGTATTTTACTAATAAAATTGCTTTTCTATCAGTCTTTAGCAGATTCTTTGCACATAAAAATTTCCTCTGCACATAGAACCATTTTGTCTGCATATAAAATATTTTCTCTGCGTATAATAGAATTTCTCTGCGCATAGCTATTCCAAGGTAAAAACACAAAAAAGAGGAGGTAAAAAACCCCCTCATCATTGTCCGATATAGCTTAAGCCTTTTTCGATTTCTTCAAGAACTTCTTCATCTTTTTCCTGCTGTAAAGCTAGTTCCAGGGCGGAAAGAGATTCTTCACCGCCGATTTTCCCCAGTGCCCAGGCAGCCGTTCCCCTGATTACTGGCCGCGGGTCGGATGTCATAACACTAATCAAGTCACCGATTGCTGTTTCATCTTTATAATGGGCCAAAGCAATAATTGCATTTCGCTGTATTGGCTTCTTCCCTCTCCAGGAGCCTGAAACAGGTCCGAACTTTTCTTTGAATTCACGGTTACTGATGAAAAGCAGCGGTCTTAAAAGCGGTTTGGCAACTTCCGGATCGGGCTCCATTTCTTCATGAAAATGAAAGTCCTTGCCTTTATTTTCAGGGCAAACCGTTTGGCAGGTATCACAGCCATAAAGCCTGTTCCCCAGCTTCTCTCTATAAGGCTCGGGAAGAAAGCCTTTCGTTTGCGTTAAGAAAGCAATACACTTCTGTGCATCTAGCTGCCCACCTTGGATTAAAGCCCCCGTCGGGCACACCTCGACACATTTATTACAGCTGCCGCATCTATCCTCCATTGGCTCGTCAGGTTCAAACGGAAGGTTCGTAATCATTTCTCCCAGGTAAACATACGAACCAAATTCTGGTGTAATAATGGAACAGTTTTTCCCGCTCCACCCAATGCCAGCTCGCTGTGCAACTGCTCTATCCACCAGCTCACCTGTATCTACCATTGATTTGCAGATCGATTCAGGAACCCGTGCTTGAATAAATTCTTCAAGCTTTTGGAGGCGGTCTCTCAGTACATGGTGGTAGTCTTTGCCCCACGAAGCCCGGCAAAAGATCCCTCTTCTCTCACCTTTTTTGCTGACAACTCTTACTTTCATTTTTGAAGGATAGGCAAGTGCAATCGAGATAATCGATCTAGGCTTGTCCACCAAAAGCCCCGGATTCACCCTCTTCTCAATATCAGGCTCTTCAAATCCTGATTGATACTGAAGCTCCTGCTGGCGAATTAGCCTGTTTTTCATCTCACCGAAAGTGCTCGCCGATGTAAAACCGATTTTATCAATCCCGATTGTTTTACTATACTCAATTACTTCCTGTTTCAATTGAGCAAAGTCCATATTAAAACCCCCCTTCTATGGAAATTTATATATTTAAAAGGTCATTGTTTATAGGAACATCGCTTATTATGATAAACTATTTTAAAGTAAATTTGGAGGTGGAATGCTTGGAAATTACAATTTCTCCTGAGTTGTGCGGACTATTTCCGCATTTTAAAATCGGTATTATTACATATACAAATATAGAAGTCGGACAATCTCCGCAAATGGTAAAAGGCCGTCTCCAGCTGTTCCAGGAATCTATCTATTTTGATTTAGAGGAAAAAAACGTCACGGATCTGGAGGGCATTAAAGAATGGAGACAGATCTTCAAGACAGCCGGAAAGGATCCTAACCGCTACCGCCATTCTGCTGAAGCATTGTACCGAAGAATAAAAAAGCAGAATTATCTGCAGCCAGTCAATAGCTCTATAGATATTAACAACTTCTTCTCATTGGAATATCAAATTCCGATTGGCGTTTATGATGCAGACAAGCTTACTGGTAATTTATCTATCAGGCTTGGCAAAGATGGCGAAGAATATAACGGTTTAAATGGGAGACCCAATTCACTGACCAATTTAATTATTAGTGAAGATGCAGCGGGTCCCTTTGGGAGCCCATTCGTCGACTCTGAAAGAACAGCAGTGACAGAACAAACAAAAAATGCCGTCCAAATCGTCTATTTGCGCCATTCACTTGAAACCGGGCAAGCTGAGAAAATGGTTGAATCATTGATGAACATGTACACACAAGTCCATGGGGGCGAAGGGAACTTTAAGATAATCGGGTGCTAAAAGCACCCTTTTATTTCGACAAAATTCGGGTGGTACCTGGTACCGGATAATAGCCAAAATTGAAAAAACGCAATACCTCGTTCTTTTCGAACGAAACACTGCGTTGGCTATGTATGGAGCGGGTGAAGGGAATCGAACCCTCATCATCAGCTTGGAAGGCTGAGGTTTTACCACTAAACTACACCCGCATTGTATTAAGTTTAAGCACTTTGTCGAATCAACTATTTAATTGTACTAAATTCACCAGAAAGGGTCAACCCTAATCGAGAAATTTGTCGAAAAAAGCGCCGGAGAGGTTTTTTAATTTCCTCCCCAGCCATCAAAAAATGTTTACACCCACCACATGGAAGCCGGCTGCTCTTCTATTAAGATCGATTGTAAATTCATAACTGCCCGTGTAAATCCTTCTTCAATCGACATAAGCGGATCTTCATGTTCAATGCTTACAGCATAATCATAGCCAAAGGTCCGTAAAGCACTCATCATATCTGACCATTCCTGAAGGCTGTGTCCGCATCCTACTGACCGGAATGTCCACGCTCTTGTCTGCACATTGCCATATGGCTGCATATCCGTTAAGCCATACATATTTACATTTTCACGGTCAATATAGGTGTCCTTTGCGTGGAAGTGGTGGATAGCATTTTCTTTCCCCAATATTTTTATGGCTGCAACAGGATCGATTCCCTGCCACCATAAGTGGCTAGGGTCCAGATTAGCCCCGATTGCCTCACAGGTTTCTTCCCTTAATTTCAAAAGCGTATAAGGTGTATGCACAAGAAAACCGCCGTGGAGCTCCAGCCCAATTTTAACATTATGCTCCTTGGCAAACCGGCCGGCTTTTTTCCAGTAAGGAATGAGCTTTTCTTCCCATTGCCATTTTAATACCTCTCCATATTCATTCGGCCATGGTGCAACAGGCCAATTCGGATGCTTGGCATCTTCCCCATCACCTGCTGTTCCGGAAAAACAATTTACAACCGGAACATTCATCAAGCTTGCCAGTTTGATGGTATCATATAACACTCTGTCTGATTCCTCTGCAAAAGCTTTATCAGGTGAAATAGGATTGCCATGGCAGCTGAATGCGCTGATTTCCAGTCCTCTGGACGTAACCTTTTCCAAATAATCTTGACGAAGGACTTCACTTTTCAAAAGCTCCTGCAGATTGCAATGAGCATTTCCGGGATAAGCACCCGTTCCGATTTCAACTGTTTTCAGACCCGCGGCCTTCACATGATCAAGCATATCCTCAAAGTTTTTTTCCGCAAATAAAACTGTAAATACACCCAGCTTCACAAGTGTCCCCTCCTGCTTCTTAAAATTTTTCTCTTTTTCCACTGCTTTTATAGATTGCATCGATTATTCTTGTTGTCTGTAAAGCTTCTTCAGCTTTAACTGTAAACTCTTCCCTGCCCATACAGGCATTAATAAAATTCTGCGTTTGTGCCAGAGAGTAGTCTCCCTCCCCAGGCAGCCATTCTGGGAGGGTGTTGAGGAGCATCCCATGCTTGGATTGGTTCATCCTGAATGGAAACACATCGATTCCTCCATGCTCTCCTGAAAGGCTGACACTTTCTTCATCGCTTTCAATATTGGCTGACCAGGAGGTTTCAAAAATCAGAGATGCACCATTTTTAAATTTTATGTAGGCTGTCACATGGTCATCAACATTAAAGGTTTTATGGTCAAAGCTGCCCCATAGATTGACCTGGTCAGGCATTTTGCTTAACGTATTATAAGCTGACCCTATTACTTCTGTTTCTGCAGGATTTCCCATTAGCCAAAGCGAGAGATCCAAAAGATGGCACCCATAATCAATCAAACTTCCGCCACCCTGCAGTTCCTTGTTCGTAAAAACACCCCAGCCCGGCACCTTCCGTCTTCTCATAGCCCTTGCCCTCGCAACAAATGGCCGGCCAATTTCATGTGCAAGAATGAGCTTTTTAGAGGCTTGTGCTTCTTTCATAAATCGGTAATGATAAGCAATAGCCAGGATCTTTCCGGACATGTTCCTAGCTTCAACCATTTTTTCGCATTCTTCTGATGACATTGCCATCGGCTTTTCACAAAGTACATGCTGTCCAGCTTCCAGTGCAGCAACTGTAATCTCAGAGTGAAACTTATTCGGAGTACAAATGACCACTGCATCTGTTTCACTGAACATGTCCTTATAATTTGTAAAAGACTTTTCAATGCCGAATTGGCTTGCAGCTCTTTTTGCTGTTTCTTTATTCACATCGCATACAGCCGTAATAGTTATGATGTCAGAAAATTTCAAAAAGGCAGGAATGTGCCTGGATTGGGCAATACCGCCAGCTCCGATGATCCCTATCCGCAATTTCCTCATGAGTGCACCTCAATTAACTTTGACGATTTGTTTGGTCTCGCTGGATTCTAGGGCAGCAAGAATAACCTCAAGCGATTTCATTCCTTCTGAACCTGGAATGGCAGGTTCTTGATCATTTACAATACAATCCACAAAATGGTCGATTACTCCTGATCTCCTTTTGGCCGCCTTCGTCATTTGTCTGGATTCCGCCAAGCTCATACTTTACAGTTTCACCGTTCGCATATTGCACAATAAGAGAATTTATTGGGTCATCTTCTAATCTTAAAATCGCTTTTTCTCCATAAATGACCGTTGAGTTGTCTTCCTTGGAAACATAGGACCAGCTTGCCGCCAAAGTGCCAATTACACCGCTTTCTGTTTTCAATACACATGCAGCAGTGTCATCTACATCGGCATTTTTCTTTGCACTCGTTTCCACAAAGGCTCCGACCTCAGCAAACTCTTCTCCAAGTACATAGCGAAGCAAATCCGTTTTATGAACCCCAAGGTCACCCATTGCGCCAATGAAAGCCTGATTCTTTTTGAAAAACCAGCTATCTTTGCCATCCGCACTCCATCCCTCAGGGCCGCCATGGCCAAAAGCTGTCCGGAAGCTGTAGATTTTTCCGGCTTCGCCTCTTTCAATTAGTTCTTTTGCCTTTTTATGTGAAGGTACGAACCGCTGGTTGTGTGCAATCATTAGTTTTTTTTCATTTTTATGGGCTGCTTCAATCATTTCCAACGCCTCTTCCTTTGAGGTAGCCATTGGTTTTTCGCATAAAACATGTTTCCCTGCATTAAGTGCCGCAACTGAAATCGGAGCATGCAGATAATTCGGGGTACACACGCTGACAGCATCCACATCAGCATCAGCAAGCAATTCTTTATAGTCGGTGTACCCTTTTGCCTGGTATAATTCAGCAAACCCCTGTGCTCGTTCTTCTGCAATGTCACAAACCGCCGCAATGACTGTCCCGCTGTTTGCATGATATTCAGGCATATGGCGATGCTTCGCAATACTTCCGCAGCCAATAATCCCTATTCTGATTTTTTCCATCTTATTTCTTCACTCCTTCACACTTCGCACTGATTTTCTCCAATGGTTTTGCGTTTCCATAAACCGGTGTCGGAAGACCGGCAGGCTTAGCCCACTGAACAGCGTTTCTAATGACTTGCTGAATGTCCTTATGATAATAAGTTGGGTACGTTTCATGCCCTGGGCGGAAATAAAATATCTTTCCCTTACCCCTTTTATATGTACATCCGCTCCTGAAGACCTCACCGCCTTCAAACCAGCTTACCATTACAAGTTCATCAGGAGCAGGAATATCAAAATGCTCCCCGTACATTTCTTCTCGTTCAAGCTCAATATACTCTCCCAATCCTGCAGCAATCGGGTGGCTCGGGTCGACAATCCAAATCCGTTCCTTTTCATCTGCTTCCCTCCACTTTAAGTCACAAGAGGTTCCCATTAACGTTTTAAAGATTTTTGAGAAATGCCCTGAATGAAGAACAACCAGCCCCATTCCTTCAAGCACTCGTTGTTTCACCTTTTCAACGATGGAATCTTCCACTTCCCCATGGGCGAGATGGCCCCACCAAATCATTACGTCAGTTTCCTTTAAAACATCGTCAGTAATTCCATGCTCGGGCTCATCCAATGTTGCAGTACTAAGCTTATATCCGTCATTTTTTAAAAAGCCGGCAATCGCACCGTGAATTCCATCCGGATACACGGCTCTTACCTTTTCATCCTTCTTCTCATGGCGGTTCTCATTCCAAACTAACACGTTAACCATGGTTACTCCTCCTTCTGTTATCAAACAAGTGAGCTTCTATATTCATTCGGCGAAATTCCTGCTGTCTTTTTAAACACCTTGCTAAAATATTTTTCATCCTGATAGCCGACTTGAAAAGCAACTTCATAGATTTTAAGCTTTGGATTCTGCAATAAGTCTTTCGCCTTTTCCATGCGGATATTTGTTATAAAATCGGTGATGGTAGCCTGGTACTCCTGTTTAAACTTTCTTGAAATATACTCTCTGCTTAAATAAAAACGATCCGCAATTTCCTGAAGAGTAAAATCTTTGTTGTAGCTTTCCAGCAAAAATTCTTCTATTTGCTGCATGACATTCTTTTCTCCGTATTGCACCGCCTGAGGTATTCCCGGACAACTTTGCTGGTTCCATTCCGTAACAGCTCTCTCCAATGTTTCGTTTAAAACCTCTGGATCGATTGGCTTTAGGATGTAATCAAAGCTTTTATAGCAGATGGCGTTTCTCATGTATTCAAAATCATCATATCCGCTGACTACAATGGTCTTGCTGGGAATTTCCGAAGAATGGATCCATTTTAAAAGACTGATTCCATCTCTTTTCGGCATTCTCATATCTGTAAAAATAATTTCCGGTCGATGCTCGCTAATGAGCTTCACGGCCTCATTTCCATCCACTGCTTCTATGATTGTTTTAATGCCAAAACGCTCCCACTCTGCTAAAAGCATTAACCCTTCACGTACATGCTTTTCATCATCCACGATAATCGCTTTCATCTAGACCACCTTCCATCCATTTTGGAAGTTTAATAGAAACTATAAGTCCACCTTGCTCGAGGTTCTTTATCTGAAGAAATGCACGGTCGCCATAATACAGCTTTAAGCGGACATACACATTTTTCAAGCCAATATTCGTTTCCTCACCCTTTTGTCCTATCCGATCATTCATAAGGTTTCTGTGGATTTCATCAAGCCTGGTTTCTGAAACACCTATCCCATTATCACTCACAAAAATATCCAGAAAAAACTCATCCTGCCTGCAGGCAATTTTTATCTCACCTGATTTTTCCCGCGAATCAAAGCCATGCTTGAAGTAATTTTCAACAATTGGCTGCAGAATCATTTTAGGTACCGGAATCTTCATAGCCTCTTCATCAAGCTCAAAGGAGAATTGCAGCTGATCTCCAAACCGCTCTTTTTGGAGCAGAAGATAAGCTTTGGTATGCTCAATCTCTTTTAAAAGCGGTACCATATCTTCTTCCATATTCATGCTATATCTCATGATTTTAGATAGGTGGGTAACTGACGAATAAATCTGTGGAACCTGATTTTTTAAGGCAGCAGTGCCGATTGACTGCAGTGCGTTATATAAAAAGTGCGGATTCACCTGAGACTGCAAAACCTTTAGCTGATTCGTTTTATTTTCCAATTGCAATTTATACTCCCGGTTAATCAAATCATTAATTTTATCGATCATGTGTTTAAACCGGTCACCGAGATAACCAATCTCATCGTTTCCAATAGATTTAAAATGGACCTTCAGATTGCCCTTTTCTACCTGTTCAATATATTGAAGAAGTACTCTGATCGGAGAAGTTATTTTAAAAGAGATAAATAATGTAGCAAGAATGACGAGAAGAAGCCCAACGGCTCCAAACATAATATTGATTTTGGCTACACTAAAGGCACTTTCATATAAGGTTGTATACGGAACTCTCTTTACGAGGTACCAGCCGCCAGAATTTTTTGACAGTTGATCGTAAACCATAACACCGTTGAATGAACCTTCTTTCCATTCAACTGTTCCTTTTTCTTTGTCCGTCTTTATTACCCAATCAATCCATTTAGGCTTATTGGCTCCCCCCTCACTATCATCATTGGAGCGGTATATCAATTCTCCTTCTTGTGATACAATATAAAATTCCTCATTTCCTTTAGTATAAAGGTTGCGGCTAATATTATTGATTTGGTCCGGTGAAAATTCCAGCGAAATGTAAGCCAGGACTTCATCTGATGGGATATTGGTCAGTGAACGGTGGAGGGTGATGACATTTTTAGGCTTTTTATCCTCCGGTTCCTTAATCTTATGAATAGGTTCAAGATACATATTGCTTGGGCTGTCTTTTGCCTTTACATAATACTCCTGATTAATGTTCGTCAGCTTTCTTGAAAAGATAACAGTAGAACGCTTGGAAGCAGTAATGAGCCGATCTTCCTTTGCTACAGCAATATTTACTCGTTTTATATTTTCTTCTGCATACAGAATGGTTGAAATCACATTTCTTGTTGCATCTACAGCCTGATAATTGTTTTCTTTCTGGGGATCTCTTATAAAATTAATAAAACCCGGATTATTATAAAGAGATAGCGTTAATCCGTTCAGTTCATTTATGTAGCTTTCAAGGTTCACCTTTCCCTGGTACAATAAATTGCTATTTTCCTTAATGGCCTGATTTTTCAGCGATTCTGTCGTATGGAAATACGTGATCACAATAGATGCCCCAAATGGCACAATTGTTGCAATCAGCAACAGAATAATCAATTTATTTCTAATGCTCCCCTTAAACATTTACATCCCCCGCTGCTTTGTTGTCTTTACAATAGTATAAAGGGAACTGTATCAGACAGATATGTTTTTTTAGTAATAGATACAATAGAAAGCATATCTGCAGCAGACATGCTTTCTTTTTTTATTGGCTCTGTTAAATTGGCCTGTTGATTTCCGCTGCAGGCACTCCCTTTCCGCGGGCGGTCCGACGCTCCTCGTCGCTTTGCTCCTGTGGGGTCTCCCTTTGATCCGCACTCCCGCAGGAGTCTCGTGCCTTCCGCTCCAATCAACAGGGTGCTAAAAAACAACATTAACCTTTAACAGAGCCTTTTTATTAAAACCAAGTTATTTCAGGTTATCCCATGAAGCCTGGAACCTCTCCAGAACAGTATCATAATCAATTTTACCTGCAGCATATTCCTGGATGGTTGCGGCAAACTCTTTGTTAGCCCCATCAGGCCATCTGAACCAAGTCCAAGGAATCGTTTTATCCTCCTTCGAATATTCAAGAATGGATTGGCCAAGTGGTCCTAAACCGTTAGGCTCAATATTGTCGAAGGCAGGAATGAAGGCAAATTCTTCTGTGATATAACGTTTTCCTGTTTCAGATGATACCATCCAATCAAGGAATAGTTTTGCTTCTTCAAGATGCTCTGAATTTTTATTAAGTACCCAGTTATTAGGAACTCCAACAGGCAAACGGTCCGCTGCTGCTTCATCATCGCTTAATGGAATCGGCAGGAAGCCCATATTAATATCAGGATTAATTTCAGTAATCATATTCTCTGTCCAGTTTCCTTGCTGCAGCATTGCCGTTTTACCTGAAGCAAATAATGTAACTTGCGTATTGTAATCAGTAGTTAATGGGTTGTCATTTCCGAAGTTGATTTCTGTATCCATTACTTCTTTAAATTCTTTAAATTTGTCATTGCCCGTAATCTTTTCAGATCCGCTATATAAACCTTCGATATAAGCAACCGGATCTTCCTGCTGTGCAAATGGAATATTTAATAAGTGCTGCCCGATTACCCACCATTCGCCATAGCCGGCAGAGAAAGGCGTAATCCCTTTATCTTCTAGTTTCTTAGCTGCATCCTTAAGCTCGGAAATCGTGTTAGGAGGCTCTTTAATTCCCGCTTCTTCAAATAAATCTTTATTATAAATAAATCCATAACCTTCAAGGTTTACCGGCATACCGTAAAGCTTGCCATCTGTATCTGTCATTGGCACTTTTCCGATTGGAAGCACGTGCTCTGCCCATGGCTCATTTGAAAGATCAGCAAGATGCTCTTTCCAGAGTTCCAGCTCTTTAAATCCTCCATTGTTAAAAATATCAGGATGTTCGCCCGAAGCAAATTTCGCTTTTAAAGCTGCACTATAGTCTGCTCCGCCGCCAACAGTCTCAAGCTTAACTTTAATATTTGGATGTTCTTTTTCAAACTCAGTAATCATTTCCTGAAGCTGTTCGGCAATTTCAACTTTAAATTGGAACATATTCAGTGTTACAACCTCATCCTCATTTTTTGAATCACCCTTTGCCTTTTCGTCCCCTGAAGAGCTTGAAGAAGAACAGCCTGCAATAATGCCTGCCGCCAAAATCAATGACAGCAATAGAAGAGCAAAGCGTTTCATATTTGTTTCCCCCCTGAATAATTTTTATATAAATTTTTACCGATTCGTGTTTAGCGGCAAAAATCTCTACAACTACTTAATAGAACCTGAAGCAATGCCTTTAATAATATGCTTCTGCAGAAACAAGAAGAAAATAATAACCGGTGTAATGCCCATTACAAGAGCGGCCAGCCCCATATCCCACTGCTTCGTGTATTGTGCAAAGAATGAGCTTGTTGCCAATGGGATCGTACGAAGTTCTGCATCCTGCAGCACAAGCAGCGGCAATAAGTAATCATTCCAAATCCACAATGTATTTAATATCACGACTGTTACCGTAATTGGCTTTAAGAGCGGAAAAACAATCCTCCAGAAGACACCAAATTGGCTGCAGCCGTCAATCTTTGCTGATTCTTCAATTTCAATGGGAACTGTTTTTATAAATCCGTGATAAAGAAATAAAGATAACGGGACACCAAAGCCAAAATACATAATGATTAATCCCGGAATACTATTTGTCAGATTTAATGCACCGCCCAGCTTCATCAGCGGAATCATAACCGTCTGAAACGGAATGACCATAGCAGACACAAAGAATACAAACAGAATTTTGCTGAGTTTCCCCGGAGTCCGAACCATTTTCCAGGCAGCCATTGAGCTAATGACAACAAGGCCGATATTGCTGATTACCGTAATTATAAGCGAATTCCAGAAGGCCTGCGGAAAATTAATAATATCCCATACCTTTACGTAATTTGAAAAAAGAAATTCTTTTGGCCAAGCCGCCGCATCGATCAGAATATCAGCGAAGCCTTTTACGGAATTAACGAGAACGAAGTAGAAAGGAATGAGGAAAATAACACCTAATACAATTCCGATCATTTCAAGAAGAAACGTATACTTCGTGTATTTTGGGTTCATTATGCCTCAACCTCCCTCTTTTTCGTCATCATAACCTGGACAGTTGTAAAGATCGCAACAACCAGGAAGAATAAAATTGATTTCGCTGTGCCCAGGCCGTACCGGTTATTTTGGAATGCTTCCTGGTAGATGTTAATCGCAACTGATTGTGTTGAATTAAATGGACC
This sequence comes from Cytobacillus sp. C11.1, assembly GCF_058145115.1. Taxonomy (NCBI): domain Bacteria; kingdom Bacillati; phylum Bacillota; class Bacilli; order Caryophanales; family Bacillaceae; genus Cytobacillus; species Cytobacillus sp. C11.1. The sequence goes on from NZ_CM176935.1 coordinate 4,995,122, forward strand.
TCCGCCAGTAAGCGAAATATTCAGGTCAAATATTTTAAATGCCATCGAAATAGTTAAGAAGAAACAGATTGTAAATGCCGGCAAAATAAGCGGGATGATGATTTTGGTCAGCAGTGTCCAATTTGATGCTCCGTCTATCCTCGCTGCCTCTAAGAGATTTTGATCAACCCCCTGAAGAGCCGCAATATAAATGACCATCATATAACCGCTGATCTGCCAGGCAAACACAATCACAATTCCCCAAAAGGCAGTGGTCTCATCACCGAGCCAAGGCAGCTTAAAAATTGAAAGCTCAGTAAGGTTTCCAATTGCAGCAAACCCCTTTACAAAAATAAACTGCCAAATGAAACCGAGCAATAAACCGCCAATGACATTCGGAATAAAGAAAACAGTCCGCAATAAATTCCGCGACTTCAATGCTGCATTTAATAATAAAGCCAGTCCAAATCCTATTAAATTACTAATAATAACCGAAGCAAGCATAAACTTTGTTGTAAAAATAAATGAATCAAAGAACTTGGGATCATTCTTAAAAATCTTAAGATAATTTTCAAGTCCTACCCATTCAACTACAGAACTTACACCATTCCAGGAAGTAAAGGAATAATAAATCCCCATTGAAAAAGGAATAATTTGAATCAGAAGGAAAAATAACAACGCCGGCCCCACAAAAGCCCCATATGTTAAAATCCCCTTTAACTTCGTCTTTTTCCTGGATACTGTTCTTACCTCTGATTGAATAACTGGTTCTTCAATCTGAATCTTTGTCTCCAATCCTTTTCACCGCCCCCTCTGCTCTTGCAAACGCTTTCCTATATTATATTTGAAAACGTTTGCATATATGGGTGACTTAATTGACCAAAATAGTGCAATATTTTGACTTCTGTTTTAGATATGGGAAAAGCTCTCATCGGGGTGAGAGCTTTGTCTTGTAAATTTAGGGTGTATCTCATAAAATAAATCTAACTTGAACAAAGGATGTGAATTATGTTTTTAAAGCCCCGTTATGAAACAGATGAATTGATGATGCTTCGATATTTAAGTGGACGAATGCATTTGAATTCAAAGGATTATAGTCATTATCTTAACTTAGAAAATCTTAACTTAGAAAAAGGTTTTGATGGGGAAAAGCAGTTTGACAAGTGGCTGGACTTCCCACTTTGCTGAGTACGGGCACGATTGCCGCTCTTTCGTTCCCTTTCTCATCCATTTTGCTGAGTGCGGACACGATTGAAGCCCTTTCGTTCCCTTTCTCTTCCCGTCCTCTGAATCGAGATACCTTGTTTACTTCATGCAGCAGCAGCCCTTATACTAGGACAAGTATAGGAATCATTTAATTTCATTGTTATTCCTTAAATAACTAAGGGTTCCGAACCACTCAGAACCCATTCGAAACCACCTTCCGAACTGTTCAGAATCTAATGCAAGTACATCCATTTTAATAACTTGGTAAAAACACCTCTAAAATTATCATCGATTATAGACTATCTAATTTTCTTCCATTATAAAAAATTAAATAGCACAAAAAAAACGGTTTTCCATTAAGGAAAACCGTTTTTTCATGATACCGGTGGTCGGGGTCGAACCGACACTCCAGAAGGAACACGATTTTGAGTCGTGCGCGTCTGCCAATTCCGCCACACCGGCATATTAAAATGTAGAAAATCTTGTGGTGCCGAGGACCGGAATCGAACCGGTACGGTAGTCACCTACCGCAGGATTTTAAGTCCTGTGCGTCTGCCAGTTCCGCCACCCCGGCGTATATCAGCGTTTCAAGATTTAAATTTGTGGAGGCGGCAACCGGATTCGAACCGGTGGTAAAGGTTTTGCAGACCTCTGCCTTACCACTTGGCTATGCCGCCATAAAGTTTAAAGTTCATCTGGAGCGGAAGACGGGATTCGAACCCGCGACCCCCACCTTGGCAAGGTGATGTTCTACCACTGAACTACTTCCGCAAAATGGCTGGGCTAGCAGGATTCGAACCTGCGAGTGACGGAGTCAAAGTCCGGTGCCTTACCGCTTGGCTATAGCCCATTGATAATTTCATGTTACATATATATGAGTTTGCTGCTTGTTTAATCACTTTAAAATATTATGGGGCGACTGATGGGAATCGAACCCACGAGTGTCGGAGCCACAATCCGATGCGTTAACCACTTCGCCACAGCCGCCATTATAATATTGGCAGGGGTAGTAGGAATCGAACCCACATCAAAGGTTTTGGAGACCTTCGTTTTACCATTAAACTATACCCCTATTAAATGGTGGAGGGGGGCAGATTCGAACTGCCGAACCCGAAGGAGCGGATTTACAGTCCGCCGCGTTTAGCCACTTCGCTACCCCTCCGCTATATTTATTAACCTTATAAGTATATTACTTTATAAGAAAATGGTGCCGGCTAGAGGACTTGAACCCCCAACCTACTGATTACAAGTCAGTTGCTCTACCAATTGAGCTAAACCGGCTTATAAAGGTGGCTCAGGACGGAATCGAACCGCCGACACAAGGATTTTCAGTCCTTTGCTCTACCGACTGAGCTACTGAGCCATATTTTTTTAACTAAATTACTAATAAAAATGGCGGTCCGGACGGGACTCGAACCCGCGACCTCCTGCGTGACAGGCAGGCATTCTAACCAACTGAACTACCGGACCAGATTGCGGGGGCAGGATTTGAACCTGCGACCTTCGGGTTATGAGCCCGACGAGCTACCGGACTGCTCCACCCCGCGATAATGTTATATGGTGGAGGATGACGGGATCGAACCGCCGACCCTCTGCTTGTAAGGCAGATGCTCTCCCAGCTGAGCTAATCCTCCAAAATGGTGACCCCTACGGGATTCGAACCCGTGTTACCGCCGTGAAAGGGCGGTGTCTTAACCGCTTGACCAAGGGGCCAATATGATATTTATAATGGCGGAGAGCAAGGGATTTGAACCCTTGATACGCGGTTAGCGTATACACGATTTCCAATCGTGCTCCTTCGGCCACTCGGACAGCTCTCCATATGGCTCCGCAGGTAGGATTCGAACCTACGACCGTTCGGTTAACAGCCGAATGCTCTACCACTGAGCTACTGCGGAATAGTGGTATATTGAAACA